>CAWDRP010000017.1:0-606758 GCA_963804755.1 uncultured Acidobacteriota bacterium | reverse complement strand
CGTTCGGCCCTACCCGGCGGCGGGTTTACCCCTTTGGACAATCTGGTTGTTCAGCGCGGCGGGTGGCGCACCCTTGCGCCGATGGCGCGGACAGCCCCTGAATCCTAACCCGGGCGGGGCGCATCGAACACAGATATGCGATCCGAAGTCGTCCCAAGGGCCATCTTCGGGATGGTCCGCAACACTTTCGTCCTGATCTTTTTAGCCATCTTGCTGTGGCCTCTGTTTTCCGAGTATGTCTGGGCTGCTCCGCCCGACCAGCAGAACGACACCGTCAAACAGTTGATCGATGCTGAACACTGGAAGAGAGCGCGGGCAGTTCTCGATCCACAATTCGATGCCCATCCCGAGGATGCTCAGACCCTTTACTTGCTGGCGCAAGTAAAAGTGGCATTCAATAAACTCGATGAAGCCCTGACGCTGGCCCAGCGGGCCGTGGCGCTCGATGACAAAAACTCGTACTACCATCTTGAACTGGGAATCGTTTACGGTGAGTTGGCTTCCAAGGCGAGTTTCCTCTCGGCGCACTCGCTCGCGATAAAATTCCGAAAAGAAGTGGAGCTCGCTATAGAACTTGACCCCAGCAATCTTGAAGCGCTCTACGCGATGATGCAGTTCAAGTATCGAGCTCCAGCTATCATAGGGGGAAGCAAGGAGGAGGCGCGTGCACTGGCTCTGCGAATATGCCATCTCGACGCTCACAGAGGTTACTTATTCTAATGCGCGTTCAAGTTGAGACTAACTATCCAAGGCCAAGCGGTGAGACGGTGCAAGCCTTCCCGATCCGCAGCGAGCCGGGGCAAGCCTTGCTGCAACTGTCGGATGACCGCATCCAGATGGTTAAACACCCGGTTGGGAAACTCCTTTTCGCGCAATTCATCCCAAACATGTTCCTGTGGATTCAGTTCGGGTGCGTAAGGCGGCAAGGCCAACAGCCGGATGTTCTGGGGGATCGGCAGGTCTTTGGCCTTGTGGGAACTAGCTCCGTCCAGCGCCATGACGATGAAGTCGCCCGCGTGGGCCTGGCCCACTTGGGCCAGAAACTTGCCCATGCGGGCCGTGTTCATTTCGCGGCCCACTCGCCAATCCAACTCGCCGGCCAGGGGGCTGACCGCGCCATAGACGTAAACAAACTCGCGCTCGTAACCGTTGCCCATCACGGGGCGCAGCGGGGCCGGAGCCCAGCAGCGTTTGGGGCGCACCATGCGCCCGAAGCGTGCCTCGTCTTGAAACATCAGGCGCACGGGGCGGCCTTGCACGACCGCGGGGGTCAGCAAGGCTGCCAGCGTTTCGGGGAGTTTTTTTTCCACTCCGCCTGGACCGCCGGATCGCTTTTCGGGTGCCGCGTATCGGGCGCGACTTTTCGCCACCCGTGCCGCGCCAAGAGACGGTACACGACCGACGGAGCGATCTTGCGGCCCAACTTTTCCGCCAGCGCCGACCGCAGCGGAGAAACCACCAGAACGCCCGCCTGCCGAGCTTGTTCGACCCACGGAGTCAGGAACGCCTCTTCCTCTTCCCAGCTCAGCAACGCCCGTCTCCGTCCGCCCCATTTCTTGCGGGGCCGTGAGGGCGTCTGCAGGCTGTGGCGAAATTGTTGCTGCAGGCGATGCACCGACGCCCGTCCCACGCCCAGCAAGGAGGCCGTCTGTTCCAGGGTGGTGCCAGTGAGGCCCGGCAGCAACACGGCTTGGGCGGCTTTCAACTGCCGAATATCGCGGCTTTCGGCAACCATGGCTCGCGCTTTCGAGACGAGTTTCCAATCGATTCGTCGTGGCCTTGACATGCCGCGATTGTATCATAGTTAGTCTCATCTTGAAAGCGACTTAGAATTAGTCAATGAGACGCATCTTTATGGTGACGTTACCGGTGATATCGCAGAGCGCCTGGTCTATGAAAGGAAGCGCTAGGGGAAGCCGTCCAAAGAAAGGTGACTGCTTTCCCACGTGCCTGCAGGGCCTCACCCCTTAAAGTCGGAATGGTGCCTGAGAACAGCCTACTCGCAAACGTGTAATCCCTGCCCCCCGAAGTCTTAGGGCTGTATCGGAAGCGCGCCGGCGGGACCAGTCTCCGGAGTGGCAGAGACGCTGCCCGGCGCGCTTTCGATACAGCGACTTGAACGGAGCCGCCCGTGTTTGCGGCGGACGCGGGCAAGCTATGGGTTTTGAATGGCGTTCACCTGCCATCGTGGCCTCCTGCATGAAACCGCCGCCTCAGGACGTGCTTGATCCGGTGAATTCTGGTCCAGACGTTGGCCGTGCTGAGGCCGGTGATTTCGCTGATCTCCTCCGCTGAATCTCCTGCACCAGGTCGCGGCGGCGGTCCGGGTCAGCCTCGTAGGCATACGCCAGCCGCCCCAGCGCGGCGCCATACTCACGCGCAGCCTGCTGGTACAATCCGTCCTGGCCGGCTTTGGTTTCCTGCATCGCTTAAGGTAGTCAACGGCGGGAAGAAAGCCTTACGGGTTCTTGAGTCTTTGGTTTACTGAATGCCAATCTTGACGCTTTGATTTGGTGAATGCCAGTGATTTCTCGACGGACTTGAAGACGCTGCGGGGCCAAACCATCAGGGTGCGCCTTGGTTGCGAAGCGGGGCAAGTTGCCATTTGCCAGGGCCCGTTGGGCTTGCGCGAGTCGCCAGCTATAAGCTTTGGCCTGACGCCCCCCGAGGGCCGCCCCCTGCTGCCAGTTTCCCTCGTGTTCGTAGTAGCTGCGCCCTCTCCTGACAATATGTCAGACTGTGTCGTTGCTCAACAAAATGTCCGGCTGGGGGCAGCCCCCGCGAGGTGGCCCGCGGCGGCAATGAAAAATCGAAACACAAAGCCAATTTGTCGCACACTCGTTCGCCAGCAACGCAGCGCTCTCGTCGATTTCGTGGCCCAAACTCAGACAATATGACCGAGCAGCGCTGCCCGACGTACGGGGCATTAGCGGACCACTCGGGGCTGCAACGACGTATCCGCTTTCGACATCGTGGTGAACGACCAAGCGCAACTTGAGTTGTGGTTTCAGGATTTATTGAAAAGTTTACATAATCGCCGCGGGCGGAGCGGGTTCATCCGGCCTGCCGGCATTCGCCAACGGGATCCGCACCAGCGCGATCAGCAAAACCGCCAGCGCAATCAGCGCCCCCCAGAACGGCGGAGTCCAGGAGAAGAGAGTAACGCTGTGGCCGGACCCTACCAGGCCGGCGATCACCAGCCCGCATAAAGCCTCGCCCGCGATGAGCCCCGAAGCCGTCAGCACGCCGGCATTCTCCACCCGAGCCTTCTGCGCATCGTTCAGGCCGCTGCGATCGCGCAGCTTGTCAGTCACCCAACGGATCATGCCCCCCACGAATATCGCGAACGTGGTCCCGAGCGGCAGATACATTCCGACAGCGAATAACATCACGCTCTTCACTTCGATCATGATCATGGCGAAGCCCATCAGGATTCCGACGATCACCAGTGGCCAGGCCATGTCGCCGCCGACAATGCCCTTAGCCAGCATGGCCATCAGCCCGGCCTGCGGCGCGGATAATGCGGGGCTGCCGAAGTGGTACGCCTTGTCGAGAATCGCCAACGGAAAGAAGAGGACCAGCGAGGCCACGACAATCCCGAAGAGATCGCCGACCTGCATCTTGGCAGGAGTGCCGCCCAGAATGTGTCCCACCTTGAGGTCTTGCAGCATTTCACCCGCAACGGCGGACGAGACACAGACCACTGCCGCCACGCCGAGCACAGCCGCTACTCCACCGGTGCCGGACACCCCGAGGGCTACCATCAGCAACGCCGCCACAACCAACGTACAGAGCGTCAAACCCGAGACAGGATTGTTGGACGAGCCGATCATTCCCACCAGATTCCCGGAGACGGCGGCGAAAAAGAAGCCGAGCACGATCATTACTACCGCCGCGACGACGGCACCGGCTAAGACTTTCGAGGTTGTCAGATTCCCCGCGCTGCGGATGAAATAGAAGTAGAGCCCGATCATGGCTAGGAACACCAAGCCCACGCCTGCAAAAACAGGCTTGGCACTCAAGTCGCGATCGGTGCGGCTGCCGGCAGCACGCGCAGCGGCGGATTTCTTCAGATCGGTGATGGCGCGCGCCATGCCCGCACCCAACTGCTTGCGCATTTTGAATAAGGTGTAGGTGGCACCCACCAGCATTCCTCCCACGGCGATGGGGCGCACCACCGAGAAGTAAATGGCCTGGGCCAGCAGCGTCCACGAAACCGGCTGCCCGCCCGCATGGGACGCCTGGATCGTCGGCCCCAGGACGAACGTCAGTAGCGGCACGAGCAATCCCCAAGCCAGCACGCCGCCGGCGAAATTCAAGGATGCAAGCCGCGGCCCGATGATGTAGCCCACCCCCAGATACGCCGGACTCACGTCGGGAGCAGTGATTATGGTTGCGCCTCCGGTCGCCGTAATGGCAACGTTGGGATTGGTGCTGGTGCGGAGCAGTAATTTCTTGCCTAACGCGCTTATGCCCACCGGAAACGTGTTGTTTGGCGAGAAAACATTGACGGCGCCCAACAGATACATGAAGCCGCCGAAGCCCATGTTGGCGAACAGAATCTTGGCCGCCCGGGAGCCTTGCTGTCCCGCCTTGTGGATTTGCGAGGCGGCCACGGATTCGGGAAACGGAAGTTCCGCGTCTTCCACCATTACCCGGCGGAGCAGAGTAACGAAGAGAATCCCCAACGTGCCGCCAATCACCATCAGCGCGACGGTGGTCCAGTATCTCTGCCCGGTCAGACCTGACCACAAACCCGCCATCACAAACGCAGGAATGGTGAAGACTGCGCCTGCCGCCACGGACTCTCCGATTGACCCCACGGTCCGGGCAATATTCTCCTCAAGCAGGGAGCCTTTCATCAGCCGCAGCAGAGCCATTCCGATCACCGCCGCAGGATAGGTTGCTGCGATGGTCATTCCGGCTTTCAATCCGAGATAAGCATTAGCAGAGCCAAGGATCCCGGTCATCACCAACCCGATCAGCAGGGCGCGAAGCGTGAACTCCTTCATCTCCATGGTCTCGGGCACGTATGGTGTATGTTTCTTGGGGACGCCGACGGGTTCAGCAGCGGTTTCAGTGCTCATAAGCATTTCCTAGTAGTGATTGTGGAGATATCAGCCGCCCAATTTGGCTCGCAACTTCTCACTTACGCGCTTGCCCTCGACGTTCTTGCCGGCCAGTTTGGCCATGGCGGCTTTCATGGCCCTGCCGAAATCTTTGGCGCCGGCCGCGCCGGTTTCAGTGATGGCGGCTGCCACTGCGACGTCCATCTCCTCCTCGCTCGCCCCGGCGGGGAGGTAGGCTTCCACGATCTGGATTTCGGCTGCTTCCTTGTCCGCCAGGTCGTCCCTTCCGCCGCGCCGAAAAGCCTCGACGGACTCTCGCCGCTGCTTGGCGAGTGTTCGCAGCACCGCAACGGCTTCCTGATCCCCAACGGCCTTTCCCAGTTCAACCTTCTTGTTCATCAGCGCGGCCTTCATCATGCGCAGTACAGAAAGCTTGAGCGCGTCTTGCGCTTTGAGGGCTGCCACCAGATCCTTCTCCACTTGCTCGACAATAGGCATAAACTCCACCCCTCGGGATTTCTCCGCGACTATACCATAAAAGATGATGTGAAAGAGGGCCGGGGGAACTACCTTCTCCGGGCGACCGGGAGTAGACCAGGGTGTTGCGGAATTGCTGAGGGATGGTGTAACCGGATTGACACGCCGCCCCACTCGTGCCAGAGTATATACCCGTAGCTGGTAGCGGAGAGTTCCATTCAAGCCGCATGTGCGCCCGTAGCTCAGCTGGATAGAGCACTTGCCTACGAAGCAAGGGGTTGGGTGTTCGAATCACCCCGGGCGTACCAACTCCTCGCGATAGAATGGCTTAGCAGGGAAATTGCACGAATCAGAAAGCGGTCTTCAGACACTAAAAATTCCTCAGGGTCAGGGGCACAAAAATCAAGTCATTGTAAATAAATGAGTTATGTCGAGTCGAGCACTTGCTTGGAAGGCAAGCCACCGCCCTCAAATAGAACTGTAATACGCTGAAAGGCAAGGACCTAGTCTTAGTCATGGTGGGCTGATCTTACTGAGTCTTCCAAAACCCTTGCGCTTTTCCGAGTGTTCCAGAATTAGTGGCGAGATTTTGGACCAAGGAAATTGAGGGGGAATAACAGTGATAGCGGAGAGTCTCCTCGGTTCCTCGATGCGTAGCGATTCGATGAAAGCTTGGCCGCTACCCTAATTCCCGGTAGGTGGTTCCTTTTCGGCCAACCCCAAGCGATAGCCCATCGGTGTTTGCCAGTGGTACCCAGTAATGTCTACTCAAGATCCCCAAGTAGTTTGGAAAACCTGTTGGATACTAGGGCTGTAATCGCCAGGCATCGTTTTCCGGTCTGGGCCATGCACCGCCGGGGAGCGGTGATGGCTTCAACTTCCGAGTTGCGCGTGCTGCAGGAGCTTAGGGGTGACCATGATACGTCATACCCAACCCCGTTCCGACGTCACCCTGACCTCCCCTCCGTCCCGCGCTGATCAATAAGAGCAGCTACGAAAACATTTCATCCGAAATGTCGATCGAGACCATCAATCGGTCGTGTATAGGCAAAAGATCCCGGTTTCTCATATACGCTCGGCGCTTTGTGGGAAGCGTGATTCCCTGTACTGTCACAAGCGCGGATACGTATTGTGCCGCCGCGAAGCCCCCCGAGGCCTCCACGTGATAGTCGTGCCGGCGGAGGAGAAGGTCAGGGCCAAAATAAAAATCGTGCTGCCCGCTGTGGCTCGCGATATCCGATGCGTACGTTACGCGTAAGCCTCGCCAGAATTCAGTGTCCTCCTGCCAGGGAGTGATCTCTTCGATGGCAAAACCGGGCATTGCGAAATGGAACGAAGTCGTTAGGTAAGTCCAAAGAGCATAACCGTTAAAGCATGGTCGATCGAGAGCATCCCAGGGTGCATCAACGGCTTTGCCCTCAGCATGTTCCGCGGGATGGAGGCGTTCACTGAAATCTGCTTACCCCATAATCGAGTGATACAAGCAAAATTGTCAAGCGCGAGCCACGCCCCGCCGTAGTCATTGACTGGCAGCGACCGGAGTGATACGTTGGCCCGCCGCAACTCGAACACATATGGGGAGAAGAGGACACATGGACGGGAAGAATCCCAATAGTGACAAGAACCTTTGCCGGCGTGATTTCCTGAAGAACGCTACAACCGTGGCGGCAGGTCTGGCGGTACCGAAGGCGCTCGAGGCCGAATCCACAGGCGCGTTGCGAACTGTAAGTCTGGGGCCCCACCGCGTTACGCGGCTGATCGTTGGGAGCAATCCCATCCGCGGATATTCCCACTTCAATCCGATAACCAACCGGCAGATGGTGGAGTGGTACACGGATGAGCGCGCCGCCCAGATGCTGCTCGACTGTGAGAAGGCCGGCATCAACACTTTTCAATCAAGCTACTTTCAGGAGCGCTGGGTGCGAATTATCGAGCTCTTTCGCCAGAAAGGCGGGCAGCTTCAGTTGATCTGCCTGACTTCGGCTGCCGATTTCGTTCCGCAAGTAGAGCACCAGACGGCCGAATGGGTACGCGATGGCCAATTCACCGCCATCGATACGCTCCTGAAGTACAAGCCCATCGCGATGGTTCACCACGGCGGGCACACGGATTTTCTTTGGAGAGCCGGCAAGCTCGACTACATCAAAGACTATATCAATAAGGCCCACGATGTAGGATGCCTGGCGGGAATCTCCACCGTCAACCCCCAGATCTTGACGACCATCGAGGAAAAGGGCTTCGCGAATGACTTCTACATGGCGGGGCTGCATTATGTCGACCGCCGCCCCGAAGAGTGGATGAAGGAAATCGGCACGGTTCCCGTGGATGAAGGCTGGATTGCCTCCGACCCACCACGCATGGCCGCGGCCGTCCGCCAAGCCAAGAAACCGGCTCTGGTCTATAAGGTTCTGGCGGCCGGTCGCAAATGCCAATCCGAAGAGCAGAAGCGCGAGGCGATCGCCTGGGCTTACAAGAACATCAAGCCGACCGACGCGACCATCATCGGCCTTTACCCACGCTATTCCGACCAAGTCAGGGAAACCGTCAAGATGGTGCAACAGGCCCTATCGTGAAGCCGCTTCTCTTAAAGGAGTTGCTTTGAAGGTGCGCCGCCCCTGAGTGCCTGCCCTGAGTGCAGCGAAGGGGCGGGAGTTGCCGGGCTAAAACCCGGCATTACACCTGAAATGGGGACGCTACCCGAGCAAGCACTTAGCTGCGCGTCCTCCAGCGCTACTCCGCATCTCGCAGCACAAAGCCGCATTCGCTCTACCGAGCGACACTCAGATGCGGAGTGCCCACGGACAAGCTGAAGGGCCGCGGAGTGATCCCGCTCCGTAATTTGCGATAACGAGAAGAAAGGACGTTCACGGTACCAAAAGCCGCGCTCCTAGGCATGATTTCGATAGCCGATGCCCAATTAAACGCTTTGCGTTGAGCGGCGATATTTCGAATCGGGGCAATTATTATGCCTAAACTTTCTCGCAGACAGTTCCTTGGCAGTTCAGTTGGCACGATGGCGACTTGGAAGGTGGTGCCCGCGGTGGACTCTTCCGCTGTTACCGGTGAGTCGGCCTTCAAACATATTCTCCTTCCGCCGGACAGCGCATTGCCTGTGAAGACCGCGGCTGCTGAATTGGCTGCCAAGACCCACGCCCAGATTGTGCAGCGCCCGCACACTGGAACGGTCAATCCTGGCGACATCGTGCTGGTTCTCGGGAGCAGCATCCGCAGCTATCCCGATGCCGCGTCCAAGCTTCAGAATTCAGCCGGCGACAAAGAATGGGAACTTGTCCAGAGCGTGGGCGGCGGATTGCTCATCGCGGGGCAGACTCCGCGCAACGTCTGCCGAGCGACCCTCGGTTGGATCGAAGACCCAGCCGGCGAGACAGGGCGGTTCTCGGTTTACCAGTTTGAAGAGCGCTTTGTCATGTGGGACAACTCGCTGAACCAGATGCACCGCTTCACCAAAGGGTTTGACCGCAGCAGGCACATTCGGGAGATCGCCCGCCTGGGACACACTGGGGTGGAGATCAACCGCTACCCGAACGCTGGCTACCATGTTCTGCACCGGAAATTTCCTCACGATTCCTATGCCTGGTATCTGAGCTACGCGCCGGCGCTCGACGCCTTTGTGGAAAGTTCTCTCACCCAGGGATTGTATAAGCGGGAGGAGTTGGCGGCGAACCTGGCGGACCTGCACGAGGCGGCCGAACTCGGACGCCGCTACGGCCTGAAGCTCGGGTTCGTATGCTATGAGCCGCGCTGCGTTGCCGAAGAGATCTTCGACCGCTATCCGGGATTGCGGGGTTCCCGCGTGGACCATCCGGGCCGCAGCCTGCAACCGCGCTATGCCCTGGACATTGCCAATCGGCGAGTGCTGGAACATTACACCGAAATGATGGCCAACCTGATGAAGGAGATCCCCGACCTGCGCTATTTCGTCTTCTGGCTCCAGGACAGCGGTTCGGGTATTCCCTTTGCCGAATACCTCTATCCCGGTCCGAATGGCTCATGGCTGGCGCGGACCAAGACGGTTGAGGGGATGACCGCGGACTTCACCCGGACCTTACTCGAGGCAGGGAAGAAGATCAATCCGGAGTTCGAGGTGGTTGTGCAAGTCGGCGCCTTCACAGACCAAGAGCGAGGAAGGATCATCGCCACCCTGCCGAAAGGTGGGGGCGTATCGGAATCCATCGGAGGGTCGCTGCTCAAAGCGGGGTCAGCAGGGTCCATGGAAAGTACTGCCCGGGAGGCGAGGAGCGCAGGATTGGAGCCCTATGTGGAAGTCTGTGTCTCGGCCGGCTGGGACGCAGAGCCGATCATCGGGGTTCCGGCGCCTACCCTGCTGTTGCCCAAAATGGAGCATGTGCGGGCGCTTAACCTGCGGCGCATCTTCATGTCTTGGGGAGTCTTCTCTCCGCCGCAGTGCCCCTACAACATCAACCAGGAACTCTTTGCGGAATTTCTGCGAGCGGAGGCGCCGGACTTGGACGCCTTCCTTTTAAAGACGGCGGAGCGCTGGTGCGAAGGCGACGCGGCGTCCGCCCGTCTGCTTGTCGAGGCGTGGAAGAAGGGCGATGAGGCCCTGGCCGCATGGCCCAAGTTAAGCTGGTTGCGTGGGGGGGTTGGCGATATCCAGGGCCGCTGGCTGGTGCGGCCGCTGGTGCCCGATATCACCAAGCTCAACCAACATGAACGCGCCGCCTGGGAAAGAGTTCTGTTCCCGCTGGAGTGGGACATTGCCCGCTTGAACATCGTCTATGAAGCCGGCATCCGGCTGACTGAGGACGCAGACCTGGACCGTGCGGTGCACGCGTATGACCAGCAATTGATTCCTGGCCTGGAGAAGACGGTGGAAATCCTCAACCGGGCGCTCCAGCAGGGAAGGAAAACGGTGGTTGAGGACCAGCGCGATCGCTACCTGGGAATGTTGCTACGCTCCCGGACGGAGAGGAACGTGTACGATGCGCAGGCGGCCATCAACCACTACCTGGTGAAGAGCGGAGATCCGGAAGCGGAACGGCTGCGCCTCCAGGCCGCGATCCGCGCGGAGATGGCCAATACTCAGGATTGGATCCGCGTGCTCAAGGAGAGCAAAACCAACTTCTTCCACATTACGACCGGGCAGGAGACGCCCTTCATTTATAAAACTCCCATCGAGGATTTCGCGCTGAAGCTGGAGGTGATGCCGGCGCACATCAACGATGAGCCGGGACCTTTCCTGCCGGAAGTGCGGGAAGCCTCGCGAAGGCATCTCATGTATTACAACTGGTGATGAGAGAAAGAAGATTCCAATGGAGGTGATCATGAGCACCATGACGAATCAAGTTGCCGTTTCCGAGAGCGGAATAGCGGCTTCTCCCCCCGTGCGCGCCATGGAGCGGCTCCTTTCGCTGGACGTTTTTCGTGGCATGACCCTTGTGCTGATGACTTTCGTGAACAACCATGGTAACGATCGATATGGGTACGCGCCGTTCTTTCACGCGGGGTGGAACGGCTGGACTCCCACAGATCTTGTCTTTCCCTTTTTCATTTTCATCGTGGGAGTGGCCATTCCTTTTGCTTTTGCCGGCCGGCTTAATCGAGGGGAATCCAAGGGGAAGCTTTACAAGCATATTATCTTGCGGGCGGTCATTCTTTTTGCTTTGGGTCTCTTTTTGAATTGCTGTCCCCATGATGGCGGTCCCTGGTTCGATTTCTCCACTCTTCGCATCTTCGGAATCTTACAGAGAATCGGTTTGTGCTACCTCGCCGCCTCGGTGATTTATCTGAACGTGAAGAGCCGGGGACAAGCCATCATTACGGCTTCGCTGCTGGTATTTTATTTCGTCATGATGAAATTCGTGCCGGTTCCCGGTCACGGCGCCGGCATTTTCGCCAGACAGGGTAACTGGGTTCAATATATCGATATACACCTCATGCGGGGCCATTTGGCTTCCCCGGACTTCGAAACCAAGGGACTGTTGAGCACACTGCCCGCGATTGCCAACGCGCTGATCGGCGTGCTGGTGGGACAGTACCTCCGGTCATCGCGCCCCGCGCTCGAAAAAATAGCGCAGTTTTTCGTGGTCGGGAACGTGATGATGTTCCTGGGTCTCGTGTGGAGCGTTTGGTTTCCGATTAATCAGGGCCTATGGACGAGCTCGCTGGTGCTTTTCATGTGCGGCATGGCTTTGGTGATCTTCACCTGTTGCTACTATCTCGTGGACATCCAAAAGGCCACGTGGTGGACAAAAATCTTCGTCATCTTTGGAGTCAATCCCATCACCGTTTGGGTGGGCGAATGGATGGTCTCCGCGATCCTGATCAAGATGAAGCTTCATCAGGCAGGCGGCGCCGTCGTTTCAGTGTGGGCGCTGATCTACGCGCGCGTCTTCGCTTCCTGGGCCGGCCCCGTGCATGGCTCGGAACTGATGGCGTTCGCTGTCGTCCTCCTGTGGTCGGCAATTCTAGCCGTGATGTATAAGAAGCGAATCTTTATCAAGGTCTGAGGAGGCAGTCTCCGAGTCGCTCCAGGCTGGCAACAGAGCAGGTCATCGAACCTGGTGCGGCCGATCGCAGAGGTGCGCGCGCCGGGGATTCGGCGGTCCGCGTACCAGTTCACCACAGGCGGCAGGAAGGCCTTCGTTCTACCCACTCTGCCCCTTCGGGGAAAGCTAGGTCTGTACGGCAACTTCAATTTGCCCGGTTTGGCGGACGATATCCACCTTGGGGCCCCCGGTACCCGGCCGGATTCGCAAATCGACAGTACCATCGCCGATGCCCAGGCGATTGATATTGAGGTATTCGACCCCCGGCGGGAGCAGTGGCCGCTCCAGGCGGATGGGGGGAGACTCAAGAGGTGATACGGTAATTCCCAGAAGGGCCTGGGCAAAGAGAAATACTGATGCCACTGCCCACGCTTGCGGCGAACAGGCAACCGGGTACAGGGTGGGCCCGTCCCTGGCTTGCCGTGCAAATCCACAAAACAGTTCCGGAAGCCGCCGCAGATCGACGAACCTGCTCACATCGAAGAGCGCCGCGGCAATGCGCAGTGCCGCCTCCTTAAACCCGTAGCGGGCAAGCCCATAAGCGATCAGTGCGTTATCGTGCGGCCACACTGACCCATTGTGATAGGAGATAGGATTGTAGCGAACCTCGAGGGACGATAGCGTGCGGACGCCCCAGCCGGAAAATGAGTCCTCGGTGAGCAACGTCTGCGCCAGCCGGGCAGCGTGCTCCGGTGAAGCGATGCCGATGTACAAGCAATGCCCCGCATTCGAGGTCCGAACCCGGCAAGGCCGCTTTTCGCCATCCAGGGCCAAAACGTAAGTTCCAAGATCGTCGCACCAGAACGCTTTTTCAAAGCGTTGCTGAAGAAGCTGCGCATCGCTGAGCATTTGGTCAGCGCGGCGGTCCTGCTCCAGCGCCCGCAGCAATTCAGCCGCTCCCCGCTTGGCGCCGAAGACATAGGCCTGAACCTCGCATAGCGCCACCGGCCCCTGCACCAGTGTGCCATCGGAATAAAAGACGGAATCACCCGAGTCCTTCCATCCCTGTTGCACCAGTCCCTGGGCGGATTTCCGCTTGTACTCGACAAACCCGTCGCCGTCGGCGTCGCCGTAGCTATCGATCCACTGGAGAGCAAGATCGATGCTGGGCAGGATGCTGCTGATGAATTCCCGGTCGCCGGTGCGGCGATAGTACTCCGCCGCGAGTAATACGAAGAGGGGCGTCGCATCAATGCTGCCGTAATACCGCGCGAAGGGCACTTCCCCCGTGGCGGCCATTTCCCCACTGCGACTCTCGTGCAGGATTTTGCCGGGTTCGGCATCCCTGGCCGGGTTGTGCTCGCGCGCCTGAGTAGCGGCAAGATAGGCAAGCACGCCCCGCGCGATCCAGGGATTCATCCAGAGGCATTCCAAGGCCGTGATGATGCCGTCCCGCCCGAAGGGCGCATTGAACCAGGGCACGCCCGCATAGGGATAGGGAGTGCCGTCGGAACATGTAAGCATCATGTCCAGGTCGGCGGTGGAACGCTCCAGCCAACGGTTGGCGTCCGGTTGCGACGTCGTGAGCGTACACGTCCGGCTCTTCGACTGCGCCACCGATTTCTGCACCAGCGCATAGGCGTCGTCGTAGGAATGGGCGGCCGGATGCAAGGCGGCCGTTTCACACGAGACGTTCAGGCAGAATTCCTGTTGCGCCCGAGGCTCCAGTCGTACCAGGAAATCCAGCTTGGAAGCCGAGACCCGCTCGGGCTGGGGGGAGCAATTGATGCGGGTCCGGCGCAGCACGCCGTCCAGCCCGGCATACGAAAACAACAGGTGGTCTGATTCCAACAGGTCACCCAGGCGTTGACCGCGCCGGTGCCGCTCAATGCCGCGGATCTCGAACATATCGACGAAGTCCGCGCTCAGAAAGCAGGAGAAGGAGACTGCCACAGGAGCGAGGCCGTAATTGGAAAATAGCAGGCGCTCGTAGCAGGTATTCTCGCAGAGGAATTTGGAGCGGGCGATGTGCAACGTCTCGCGCCGGATGGCAAGCTGCCCATCCACAATGATGTCGGCGTTGGCCAGGTTGACGATGAGCAGCCCATCCTGCTCCCGGAGCGTCGAGCTCAACAACTGGAGCGGCCCATGTTCCAGCCGGAGTACCCACCGGGAGAGGAACCGCGTATCGTGAAAATAGAGCCCGTGACTACCGGGACCCACCCGTTCGATGTCCCCAAACCGGTCGAATATCGCCAGCGTGTCGTCGCTTTTAAGAACGCGGATGCGATCGTCCAGAACCGGCGAAGTCGCACGAATATAGTATTGGTTCTCGAGTGTGATGACGTCGGGCAAGGTTCACCCTGCCTGTGCCGTGAGTACCGGTGGCTCGGCGTGGAATTGGGTCAGTTTCCGGTAGACGATCCTGTAATCCCGGCTCATGCGCGGGGCCGTAAAGCGTCTTTCGAAATGGCGCCGGCAGGCACGCCGGCTTATCCTCGGGATGTCCAAAATTGCGGCAGCGGCCGCCTCGAGGTCGTGAGCGATAATCCCTGTCTCCCCGTCCTTCACGATTTCTGGAATGGAGCCCCGGTTGTAGGCAACCACGGGCGTGCCACAGGCCAGCGCCTCAATCAGCACCATGCCGAAAGGTTCCGACCACTTGACGGGCGACAGGAGCGCCAGGGCATTGCCCAGGAACTCGTCCTTTTCCTTCTCGTTGATTTCGCCGATGTACTCCACCAGCGGGTGGTCCAGCAGGGGCCGGATGACGGACTCATGGTATTCGCGGTCAACGCGGCTTACCTTGGCGGCAATTTTCAGCGGGATGCCCGCCCGTTTCGCCAACTCGATGGCATCGTCCACGCCTTTTTCCGGCGAAATCCGGCCCAGGAAAGCCAGATACTTCCCCGGTCCCTCATGAAAGCGGTAGAGATCGTCGGGCAGGCCGTGTTGCACAGTGCCCACCCAGTTGATCCAATCCAAGGGCCTTCGCTGAGCCTCCGAGATCGACACCACCGGCATTTCTGTAAATTCCCGATAGAGAGGAATAAGGTCGGGTATGTCCAGGCGCCCGTGCAGCGTGGTGACGTGCGGAACATTGCAGCGACGGATGCCGGGAAAGTGCAAATAATCGATATGGAAATGAATGATGTCAAACTCATCCGCAAGCTGGTAAACCTGCTCGAGCATCAGAACGTGATACGCGAGTTGATCAATACACTGCGCATTGAGCCGTAAAGCGCTGCGGCACGGCGAGACAACCGTTGCCGCCGTTTCGGAATCGCCACTCGCAAAGAGAGTCACCTCGTGCCCTTCCCTCACCAGTTCCTCGGTAAGGTAGGAGACCACGCGCTCCGTTCCGCCGTAGAGCTTCGGCGGAACGCTCTCGTACAGTGGCGCAACCTGTGCGATCCTCACGACACCTCCCACTCCGCTGCTGACCCTGCTCCAACTTCAGGCGCAAATATAACCCTCCCGGCGCTTGCATCCTGGAAGGCCGGCGCCCCATCCGGAATTCGGGCAGCACCGGAATGCAGCGATACTCACTGGCCGCAGCATGTTCAAGCAGCGAGATTTATTTGATTCACCAGAAGGTTCGGAGAGCGTCACACAAATTGATAAGGCGCTATGTCTTTGCCTCCCGCGAAGCGGGAGACCGTGAGTAGCCGTAGGTGAAACCTCATAAGCGCTAAGATACGGAATGTTCTCGATCATTGGAGCGTCACGTCTTTGTGTCCCGCGAAGCGGGAGACCGTGAGTAGCCGTAAGTGAAACCTCATAAGCGCTAAGATAAGCTCGCTGGTCGCCTCACAGCCCGCGAAGCGGGCGCGGTCATGTAGCCCACGGCGAAGCCGTGGGAAGATCGAGCCGGCGACGCCGTGAGCCCCGGAGGGGCGACGTCGGGCCACAGGGAGGGTCGAGAATCAACCTGGAGTGCCCTGACGCCGCCCCTCCGGGGCTCACGGCGAATGGGTTGCGGGCCTGCCGTTATCCCACGGCTGGCTCGCCGTGGGCTATACGACCCCGCCCGCTTCGCGGGCTGGGCAACCGGCCGAAGAGCGTCGAGGCACGCATAATTCGTTATCTTAGCGCTTATGAGGTGAAACCTACGGAAACGGAACGCCATCACCGCTCCGGCCCTGGAAGGGCCGACCATTCAACGGTCAACCCCGCCGGGGTTGACCTCGCACTCGCGTGGTTCCCTCATCCGCAGGTTAAAACCTGCGGCTATTCATGGTTGGCCCCTGCGGGGCCATTCGATCAAACGTCGCATTAGCGCACGCGTCTCGGCATCCCGTCCTCCTCTCCGGCCAGACGTCGGTGCCGGCGGCGCAATTGAGCCGCTCAATCTGGATTGTTTAAGTCCCGAACTGTCCCGTCACGCCGTTAAATCTATGTGCCCGGAGCAAGATTTTTGCAAGGGTTGCCCGTCTGTTTCTCACCGTTCATGGTAAAACCGAAACCATCGGGACGCAAGATGATGCGAGCCGTGTGGGAAGAGTGCAGTGGCAGGAGAAAGCGGACGGTATTGACACCAACTGGTTGGCATGGCAAACTAGTTGGTGTAAGTCAGGGCGGCCCCTGAACGCGTTTGCCGCTATTCTCGATGGGAGGAATGAACATGGATCAGGTCGGAAACCTCTTGGATCGGCCTCGGCTCTACTACAACATTGACGGCTTGGGCGAGGTGAATCTCGGCGTGATGTTCCTGGGATTTGCGCTCCTTCTGTGGCTGCAGGCACACTCGCCCGAGAGTTCCGTCTCGCACAAGATGGCCTGGTTTTTCTTTCTCGGCTTGGCGTGTGTCATGCATTACGGGACCAAAGCAATTAAGACCCACATCACCTATCGCCGCACCGGCTTTGTCGAATACCGAAGAAGCGATCGCTTGCGCAATGCGATTATGGCGGCCGTGCTCGGCGCTTTGATTCCCTTCGGCCTGGTCGCCGCGTACCGGCGGCACTGGGACATCACCACGGCTGCCTCTCTCGGCGGTCTGGTTTTTGCTGCGGCCTATGCCTACCAGATCGCCAGAGCGGTGCGCTGGAAGTGGGTCGTCGCCGGGGCCATCGCGCTCGGGTCCCTGGCGATTACCGTCCTTCCCGCCCATGTCCTCGGCGCGCTGGCTAACGATTCCTTGACGCAGCCGTTTCCTGCCAAGCTCGTTGGAGCAATTCTCCTTTCTCTGATGACGTATGGCACGATACTACTGCTTTCCGGTGGCATCAGCTTTTGGCTCTACCTGCGTCATACCCAAGCTCCGATGCAGGAGAGCGAATGAACCAGCAAATCCGGACCATCGCCGATCTGGATCGCGTGATTCACGAACCGGGCCGGCTCATGATTGTCACGCTCCTGTTCGCTGTAGAACGGACGGATTTTCTCTATTTGCAGCACGAAACGGGTATGAACAAGGGCACGCTCTCCAGCCACATCGCTCGACTGGAGGAGGCTGGTTACGTCGCCGTAACCAAGACCTACCGCGGCAAGGTGCCGCAGACACTTCTCAGCCTCACCGGTGCCGGCCGCAAGGCGTTTGAACGGTACCGGCGAAAGCTCAAAGAAGCGCTATAAACATTGTTGCCTGGGATCCGACTTGCTAGTGGAGTACCGGATAAAAGGAGGCTACTGGCGCAATACCCTGCAACAGTTCGATCTCTTCTGACGGGCCGTCAGTTCCACCCTATTTCTATCCCGCGCGCGGTGGCTCTGATGTTTGGCGGCTTCAGGTAGGTCAGGATTCGAATGGCGCCGAACCCGCCGCCGAGGACGCAGGCCACGCCGCCGCCCACGAGCAATCCGAGTTTGCTGGTCGGCTCCGGGTCGAGGACGGCGAGAACCACCATTGCGATTCCGGCGGCGCTCATGCCCAGCGCCACGCAGACTCCGGCCAGTTCGCGCCGCGACAGCCCCGCTTCCTTCGCCATTTGCAAGAGCGTGAAGCCGGCCGGGTCAACGCCCAGGCCGGCGTCGTCAATCAGCAGCACCGGCTGGCGGCTCCTGTATATCACCGCAAGCGCTTTCAGCCAGTCAGGCTGCGAAGTCCGCACAATCAGCTTGTCGGCGTTTTCCATGGCAGGGCAGTGTAACACACCGAGACTGCGCCAGCAGACCCGGACGCAATTCAAAATTCAAGATTCAAAATTCAAGTTTGCGATTCAGCTTCACGACGGTCTTGGATCTTGAATATTGAATTTTGAATCTTGAATCCTGAGCCTTGCCTGCCGTGCGCGCTCCAATTCCTTTAAGAACTCCTCCCGGTCCCTCCTGGCTTGCTCCCGGCGTCGGGTCTTACCGTCCACGTAACGCTCGCCTTGCAACTCGGAATCCCGCAGCGTTCGCGCCCACGCGCCAAGTTGTTTCGAGGTGCTTTCCGCCTTTACCTTGATCGCCAGAATCTCGGAGTCAAGTTCTCTAAAAGCTGAAATCTTCTCGAGCATGCACAGCATCGACCTGACTTCCCCTGCCGAACCGCGGGCAATATATAAGAACCCGAGCAGTTCCTGCTTCGTGCCGCGCTCGAAGCCCTCGGCGATGTTGTTGGACACCGAGACCGCTGCCCGCTCAATCTGGTCGCGTAGCGAGGAGCGATGCTGAAATTGGGGTTTCTCGGTGAAGGCGTAGACGGCCAGCGCCAGATCAATTGCCGCCTGCCAGACGGGCAGTTCTTCAAACCGTTGGTACTTCATGCGCGCCCCCTCGAGCGATTCAAGATTCAAAATTCAAGATTCAAGAGAATTCCAAATGCGAGATCGGCAGCATTTAAGATCAATGACCGGCTATGACATGAAATGCGAAACACAACATGCCACACCGCGCACTCCGGCCGGCAAGACTGGCGCACGGCATGATTGGCTGCATCACTTCAATTGACTTCATCACTTCATGGGACTTGACGCCAGGCACCATAAGACCGGGTCCGTGACACAAGAAGGCTGATTTCATGAACTCTCATCGGCAGTCCCGCAGACTTTCCTGAACTTATTTTGACGGCGAGATTCGAGGATACAGACGGGCCGGCCTGGGGCAATCAAAAGAGCGGATTCGAGATTCAGGGTCGGAAATACACTTTTCCTCAAGTTGCACGGGGCCGAAGGGGCGGTCCCTGGACCATAGAATTCAAGATTCAAAATTCAAGATTCAAGATTCTTGAATCTTGAATTTTGAATCTTGAATCGAATTTACTTGAATCTTGAATTTTGAACCTTGAATCGAATTCACCAGAGTTTCAGCACGCCGCGTGCGGCCAGGCTTACGACGACGGCCAGGGCCAGCAGCGCGGTGGCGGAGGCGAGCGTCAGGCGCCAGCCGAGTTCGCGCATCATCGAGGCCAGGGTGGCCATGCAGGGCAGATAGAAGGTTACGAAGAGGGTAAAGATCAGGATTTGCGCCGCGGTCATCGCGCCCAGCACGTGGGTTGTCCCCAGCGCCTGCATCAGCATCAGCAGTGAGAGTTCCTTGCGCAGGACGCCGAAGATTAGCGTGAGGCCCACCGAGCGCGGCAGTCCCAACACCGCCGTGAGGGGCGAAAGCGCGGCGTTGATGCCGTGCTGCCAGCCACAAAAATCCACCAGGCTCAGCAGCACGCTGCCCGCCACCAGCAGGGGAAACGCCACCAGCACGAACTCGCGCAGGCGCCACCAGGTCTTCAGTATCACGACGCGCGGCGCCGGCGTGCGATAGGCCGGCACTTCCATCAGCATGCCGGGTGAAATCTCCGGCCAGAGTCGCGCCAGCACCGCCCCCGCCAGGGCCACCACGATGATGTTCAGGACGTAGATGCCGAGGGCGTAATTCGCGCCCAGGTAGAATCCCACCAGCGCGAAGATCACCGTCATACGGGCGGAGCACGGAACAAGAACGGCGAGAAACGCGGCGATAAAGCGGTCGCGCCGGGAACTGAGAATGCGCGTGGCCATCACGGCAGGGACGCTGCAGCCATAGCCCACCAGCACGGGCAAGGTGGCCGTGCCGTGCAGTCCCAGGCGGTGCATGGCGGCGTCCATCAGGTAGCCGACGCGCGAAAGGTAGCCAATGTCTTCCAGGATTGCCAGCCCCAGCAGAAACGGCAGCAGGTAAGGCAACACAATGGCCACCGCGCCCGCCGTGCCCAGCACCGCTCCCTTCGCAGCCGCGTAGAGAGCACCCTGGGCGTTCATGTGATGGGTCAGCACCGCCACCAGCGCGTCAAAGACCGCCAGAATGCGGTCCTCCCCCAGCTTGCCCACGTCAAAAATCAGCCGGAAGAACCCGAGAAACACCCCCATGAGCACCACGTATCCCCAGAACGGATGCATGGCCAGCCGATCCACTTGCTCGCGCCAGTCCTTCCTGGGCTTGGCGACGCGCGCCACGCGCTCAAACAGGGTCAGGCAGGCTGCGTGGCGAGCGGCGGAGATGGCGGCGTCGGCAGGCTGGCCGGTGCGCACCGCGAGGGCTGCTTGCGCCGCTTCCACCGCGGGAGCGAGCGCGGGCTCGTCCCGGCGAACCTGTCGCGGGTCGCTCTGCACCCACTGTAAGGCGCGAAACCGCGGCGGGGGAAATTCCAACGCCGGGAGTGCCGGAGGCTCCGCCAGCCCGATCGAGCCGGAGGGGAGATGGACCCGGGATTCGGCTTGCCGTCCGGCATTTTCCAACTCGTGCACCGCACGCGCCGAAGAGCACTGCTCGTGATGGCAGGACGGAACCGTCGCGGCCGTTGTGGACGGCAGGACGGGCAGCTCCGTAGTCCTGTGGCTGGCCACCTGCGGCCCCGTTGCGGCTGCTGAGATTGTTTCTGCCAGGTCTTCCAGAATGCTTTCCGCTTCGGGCGTATACACAAACGGGTGCGGGCGGTTGCCCTGCCTGGCTGCTTCCTGCGCCGCGCGAAAGGTCTCGATGATGCCGCGGCCGCGCGCGCTAATCGCCTCCACCACCGGCACACCCAGCGCTTCGGCCAAAGCAGCCGTCTTGATCGTCATGCCCTTGCGCGCCGCCTCATCCATCATGTTCAGGCAGAGCACCAACGGCGCCTGTAAGTCCAACAATTCAAGGGTCAATTCCAGGCTGCGAGCCAGTTGCGAGGCGTCCAGGACATTGATGATCACGTCCCAGTCGCCCCCCAGCAGATAGTCGCGGCTGACTTCTTCCACTGCCGTGGTGGGCGTGAGGGAGTACAGACCGGGGAGGTCGATCAGGTCCAGCACCTCGCCCGCCACCCGCGCCTCGCCACGTGTGTATTCCACCGTGGTGCCGGCAAAGTTTGAGGTTAGGGAACGGTAGCCCGCTACCGCATTGAAAAGGGTACTCTTGCCTGAGTTTGGTTGGCCGACCAGTGCGACTTTCACGGCAGGACTTCGACCCGGATCTTTTCTGCTAATCGCTTGCCGACAGCAACCCGGGTTCCTTGATTGTCGATCATGAGCGGGCCGCCAAACGGGGCGCGACGCAACACCCGAACCCGATCGCCGGGCTGGATGCCAATCTGGTTAAAGGAACGGCGGACTTCCCAACCGCCCGTGATCAAAAGGATTCTAAGTTCAGCGTCGTCATCAGCTTCGTACAGGTTAATAGGTGAGGCAAAGTTCGCGGAGTCTCTCATAGACAAACGTATTAGGGCAAGAGAGGTTCCACACGCCGGGCGAATTTCCCCGAAAGTCAGAATGACAGAATGTAGCTAATTGCAAATGATTTGCAACTAAGGCTGGCGAAGGCAAGACATAATATCCGAAAATCTCAACTCCGGGCCAAGGGGGATTTCACGCCATTTCGCGCCCAACCGCGTGATTGCTCGCGCTGCCGCACGAGGTTTTACCTACTCGGGCATAGTTTGGGAGTGTTGCCCTTTATCCACAATAGCCAGCCGGTCATATATGCTCCGCAGCCACGATTCGTCATGCACGCTGGGAATGTTGGCGCGCACGTTCTCGATTCCGCCGCGCCGGGCCGTTTCCGCCAAGCTCAATGCGACGTGCAGGTCCGACGCGGCTTGGGCAATGGTAATTCCCTCGAGGCTGGCAAGCTCCTGCTCGACGGCTGCCGCCAACTCGGCTGTCTCCATGGGTACTACAGCCGCCTGCTTGCTGGCATTCTCGATTGCCTGGTTGCGGGCGGCTTGCTCCGAATCAGTGGCCTTGGGCAACTTGAACGCGCGCATGACAGCCGCATAGCTCTGCGCGTCGCGATCGACGATGCCCAGCAGTTGCTCGCGCCATGCTGCCAACCGCGTGCGCGCGGCCTCCAGCGCCGGATGATGAGCGCCAAGCGACTTCCGCTTCAACGACACGCCGCAAACCATTTCCCCCAAGCCCGCGGCCAGTGCTCCCGCCAACGCCGCCACGCTGCCGCCGCCGGGAGTAGGCGTGGGCGCGGCCACGGTGTTCACAAACTGCTCGACCATGGAACGCAATGGCGTGTCAGCCGGCGTGGTTCCCTCTCGAAACTCGGGAATCGAAAATCGAAAATCGGGAGAGCGTGTTGACGAGTTTCGAGTTTCGAATTTCGCTCTGCGATCGGCCAGGACCTTTTCCAGGCGGTTCTCCACAATCAACTCGGGCCGGAAATTTTCCACGCGCAAGAACTGGACCGCAGCGTCCTCCAGCGCGCGGCGCGGCACCAGACCCACAATCTCGCTGCCGGCCACTTGAACGCCGTGCGCCGCAGCTTCGCGGGCGACGGCGTCAAACACCGTGGTCAGTGAAGCAGTTTCAAAATCGGTCAGGTTCATTGACACTTGCGCCAGGTTGCGCGCTTTCAACTCCACGCCCATTGCCTTCACACAGGGGAAGCCGCCGCTCGAGGCCCGAATCTTCTTCGCGATGGCTTTGGCCAGTGTGACGTCCGAACTGTTCAGGTTGATGTTGTAAGCAATCAGGAACTTGCGGGCACCGATTACGGTGGCGCCGGCCGTTGGGTGTAGCGCCGCCTCGCCGAAGTCGGGAAGGCGAGCCGGATTCGAGGCGATCTCATCCCTTACGCCTTCAAACTGGCCGCGACGGATGTTCTCCAGATTCACGCGCTCCGGCTTGCGCGCCGCCGCCTCATAAAGATAGGTCGGAATGCGAAAGCGCCGCCACGTTTCTTCCGCGACCCATTCCGCAACTCGAACGCAGTCCTCCAACGTCACCCCGGCCAAAGGCACCAGCGGTACGACGTCGGTGGCGCCCAGGCGCGGGTGCGCGCCCCGATGATGAGTCAGGTCAATCAACTCCGCCGCTTTGGCAATGCCGCGCAATGCCGCCTCGCCCACGCTCTCGCGCGTTCCGACGAACGTGATCACGCAGCGATTATGGTCGGCGTCCATTTCCCGGTCCAGCAGGTAAACATCCGGCCCGGCGAGCAGCGCCTGCACGATGGCGTCCACTACGGCAGGGTTGCGGCCTTCACTGAAATTGGGAACGCATTCGATGAGGGTTTGCATTTTTGTGGATCATCCACCTCTTTGAGATCACCGCGCGTGGTAGGGCCAAAAGAGCGCCACCAACTCGATAATCAGAATGACGACCACCAGGAGCTCCAGGGCAAACGCGCGGGCCTGGTTGAACTGGTCCACCATGAACCGGTAGAGGCTATCGGCGGTACGCAGCTTGCGATCGACCAACTCCTTGTAGTCAGGCACCCCCACTTTGGCCGCCGCGAGCCGGTACAGCCGAGCGGAGAACATGTCGCTCAGGAATTTAATAGAATTGTCCGTGCGCTCGGTAAGCTCGGTGACATCGAGCAGCAGCGTATAGAGCCGGGCCGCGGCGCGGGCCAATCGCCAGCGGGCAAAGAATCCCGTCCCCTGATCGAGTGACTGGTACACCAGCTTCAGGCGGCGGGTGAGCACCTCATCGTAGTAGCGGAATTCCAGGAGTTGCGAGTTGGCGTACTCGAGAAGCTGGATGGTGGTCTCGCCGCCCGCGGCTGTGTCGTAGAGAAACGCGCCGTTCCAGCCGATGATGACCAGGTCACTGGGATAGTACGACATGGCCGACTGGAGAACCTCATTGCGCTCGGCATCCGAAAGCGGAGCGTTCTCGCCCCGGACGATCTGAGCGATTTTGCTCTGGTAATGCCAGCAGACCTCAGCGGCGGTGGGGTTGTCTTCTATTTCCGTCACGTGAAAGACAAAGTAATCTTCGGTAAGCCAATTTTCGTAAGGCTTGTTGAGGGCTCGCGCTACGCGGGCCACACTTTGCCGGGCGATTTGGAAAGCATGGCGCTCAATCTCAAATCCCCCGGCATAGCGTGAAGAAAGATCGATCAGCACCTGCCACCCGCCCTCGTACGCCAGCACCAGTTCCACCACCGCGACGCCGTAATCGTAATATTTCACGCGGCCCCGCAGGCGCTCGCCCGTGGACAACGTGAATTCATCCAGCGATTCGACCACGGGAGGACGCTCAAAGCGCACATATTCCGGGGCAGGATGTTTAAAACTCGGTTCGCGCCCCGGCGGTTGCACCTTCAGAATTTCGCGCACTTCGGGCAGGCGAATTTCTTCGCAGACGTCGTAAAGCGTCAAAAAGACCACCGAGCCCTTGATGTGAGTGTCAGGCATGACCCCGTCCCCGATAAGGATTCAAAATTCAACATTCAAGATTCAAGATGATGCAAAGTCCAAATCCCGAAATTCAAGATTCCGTTCCGCATCGAATCTTGCAGCCAAAGCATCATGATCAAAAATTCAAGATGATTCAACCTTTGGGCACCATATCGAATCTCGCATCCAAAGTATCGTCCAAAATTCAAGATGATTCAGAATTGAAGATTCAACCTCTTGGTTCCATATCGAATCTCGCATCCAAGGCATCATCCAAAATTCAAGATGATCCAGAATTGAAGATTCAACCTCTCGGTTCCATATCGAATCTCGCATCCAAGGCATCATCCAAAATTCAAGATGATTCAGAATTGAAGATTCAACCTCTCGGTTCCATATCGAATCTCGCATCCAAAGCATCATCCAAAATTCAAGTCGATTCAGAATTGAAGACTCAACCTTTGGGTTCCATTTTGGATTTTGAATCTTGAATTTCCGTTTTGAATTTTGAATCTTGAATTTTGAATCTGACCTGCCGTCCCCGTTTCACCGTTTTCACGCAATGATTCACCGCGAAGTAATAGGGGATTTCGCGGTAATCGTCTACGTCCAGCACAATCAAGTCGGCCTGCTTCCCCGCTTCCAGTGAGCCGATCCGCCCGGTGCGCCGCAGCGCGTATGCACCGTTGATGGTTGCGGCGGCGATCGCCTCTGCCGGCGTCATGCGCATCTGGGTGCACGCGAGCGTCATGATGAATTGCATGTTCAGCGTGGGGCTGGTGCCGGGATTGAAGTCGGTGGCAAGCGCCACCGCGGCGCCGGCATCGATGAGCTGGCGCGCGGGCGGATAAGACTTCAAGCCAAGGTGGAAATTGGCTCCGGGCAGCAGCGTAGCAGCCACGCCCGATCGCGCCAGGGCGCGGACGTCCGCGTCCGAGAGCATGTCGAGATGGTCGGCGGACGCCGCCTCCAACTCGATGCCCAGCCGCGCGGCGCCGGTGCGGGAGAGTTGCTCGGCGTGAATCCGTGGCGTCAGGCCGTACTGGCGCCCCGCGGCCAGCACCCGGCGGCAATCACTCAAGCTGAACGCCCCTCGATCGCAAAAACAGTCGATGAATTCCGCTAATCTCTGCGGCGCGGCGGCGCGGGACAGTGGGCCGGAAGGCGCTCCTTCAGGGCCACCACCGCTTGTTTCTGTGTCCGAAGGCTGCAGTTTAACGCCCCCGTCAGCGCGAGCACCCGCCGCCAAAGGAATCAGCCGCTCGATCACCTCGTCCACGTACCGGCCCGGCCGCCCGCGATAGCGTGCCGGAAGGGCGTGTGCGGCCAGCAACGTCGGCGCCAGTTCGAGCGGTGATTCGCTTTGCAGCACGCGAATGGCCCGCAGGATCTTCCGTTCCTGGGTGATTTCCAAACCGTAGCCGCTTTTCACCTCGAGCGTGGTGGTGCCGTAACAGGCGAATTGATCCAGGAAATGTCGAGCCTGTTGCACCAGCGACGATACGCTCGCCTGGCGCAGTTTACGGGCCGAGCACTGAATGCCGCCGCCCGCCTGAGCAATTCTTTCATAGCTCGCGCCGCGCAGGCGAAGTTCATAGTCGTTCACGCGGCTGCCGAAGAAAACGAGGTGCGTGTGGGAATCCACGAAACCGGGCATCACCACGCGCCCGCGGCAATCGATCGCTTCCGCGCCCACCCGCAGCGCCTCCCGCTCCAAGGACCGCGCTGGACCGGTGCGCAGGATGGTTTCTCCCTCGGTGAGCAAGCCGCCCCGCCGGATGATGGCCAACTCGCCGAACGCCTTCCCCCGGCGTGGCACCGGTCCTCCCCCGAGCGTGATGAGCTGCGCGGCGTTGCGGAAGAACCACCGGGATGGCGTAGAGCGCGCCATTGGAAGAGGTTACGCTTTTTGCTAGAATATCGCCACCGCATTCGGAGGTGATTGCGCATGCCCACCTATGATTACACCTGCAAAGCGTGCAAGAAGCATTTCACCGTGACCCTGACTATGACAGAACACGATAAGAAGCGGATCACGTGCCCTCAGTGCAAAAGCCGGAAAGTCGAACAACGCTTAACGACGTTCTTTGCTGTAACGTCGAAGAAAAGTTAGAAAAGCAGTGACCCGTGACGAGTGACGAGACCCGGCGAGGTTATCAATCCCTCGCGTACGTGTTCTTGTCGCGCGGGGGCGTTGCAGCGGTTTGTCCGTTGCACGGATCGATGAGACGCCGGGCCAGCGTCACGACCCCAATCAGGACAGTATCCGTGCCCAGCGCGGCTCAACCTGGAGCCAGGCAGTGAATCACCGGAGGCTATCAGCTAGCCATGCGGGACATTATGTCATACGGTTTTCAAATTTTCATAATTGCCGTAACTGGGTTTGTCTTCAGTATGTTCTCAGGTTTGGGAGGTGAAAAAGCGGTTTCCCGACCTTTTATTTTCACTAACTTCTCAGGTTTGGGGGGATGCGCCTGTTAAGGACATTATGTCTCCGTATCCTTTGCGCGACGCTGGCCTTTTGACTAGCCCTAACCGGATCTGATTTTCCTGCCGCCAGCCGTACCGAAGCGCCGCTTTGGAAACGCCGAACCCTGGCCATCGACTAAAATCATAGCCTATACATGAACTTTGTCAAGAGGGAAAGTTGCCCTGCATTCCCTCTCCCGCGGGCCCACCGGGGGACCTTTGACAACATCCTCAAGCAAGCGGAGCTGAAGCCATGAAAAATCCCTCGTGATTATCGAAAAAACGTCCACCGGATTTCCCGCGTGTTCTCCCAACCTGGAGGACTGCGTTTCGACCGGCCATACGCGCGAAGAGGTCGAAAAGAACATGCAGGAAGCTCGCAAATTCAAGATTCAAAATTCAAAAGAAGCGGTCCTGGCGAAGGGTCTTTCGATCTGCTGGGATGAGGGCTGATAACTTACGGGCGAAGTCCGGCGGCTTGTTCCGGAGCACTAGCTTACACCAGATCAATCCCGGCGCCCAACCATTGCTGCCGCGCGCCAGCGATTCCGCATCCGAGGTTGGAGGTGCGCGAAATAGTTAGTCCGGGCGCGCCGGAGGCGGTTAGGCAGATTCGCATAGGCTTTGTCGGCGGGGCAGGGCGGGAAAATACACCCGGTGAGGTCGGCACTACGGCGAGAGGGGCGCAAGTCGCCGCACGCGGCACGAAGGTTCGGCCGAAGCGCGGGGCGGAACTCCGGGAGGGGAGGAGAAGACTCTTAGGGGGATGAGCCCTCGGGGAAGCAGGGGTCCTGACAGAGTTCGCGGGCTATGAGGCGTGCCCAGTAGCGTTGCGTTCGGCCGCGACGGACGGCCGGTTTCAGATTGAGAACCCAGAAAGCATGAAAGAGGTTGTAGGCCAGGAAGGCGACGAGCAGAAAGGACTCGATGGCCGGGGGGTGGTGTTTATACACATGGTCGGAGTGCCACTCGTTGGCCAGCTCGTTGAATCCATAGTTCTCAATATCCCAGCGACGATGCCCCAAGCCGACGGCTTGTTCGGTCGCTGCCTGCGTCACCGGTAGCGTCGTGGCCCAAACCCACTCGGTCATAATCGACTCGACCTGCTTCGTCGTTTGACGGCGCACCTGATAGGTTTCTCGCGAACGGATGACCCGCACGGGGGCGTTCACTTGAGGCCAAGTGGTGAGGTCCGACACGTCCCACCACTGGCAGTGACGCGACCGATACTTTCCCTCTTCGGGCGGCGTCACCCCAAACAAACCGCAGGCATCCTGGTAGAGGTCGCGCCGCTCGTCCTTGAGGACCACCAGCGCGTGCTTACCGTGGGCCAGCAGGAGATTGAAGAAGGGGGCCTGGGCATAGAGACCATCGGCCAACAGCAACTGAAACGCGCGGGGGTAACGGGCCAGGACGCGATCCAGCAAGCGCCGGGCCGTGGTCACCTCGTCTTCGCCGGGCCGCTGGGGTTCCAGATCGAGCAGGATCCGCAACTCCGAACCCGTCAACAACTGCAGCGTGACGTTCCGATGGTAGTACTGAATCCTCTCGCCTTGCTCGGTGTGCATCGTCCGCTGCAAGCATCCCGAGCAGCGACGGCGATAGCTGGCGTGGGTCTCGTGACCGTCGAGAACCGCCACGCCCAGTCCACCGATGTCCGGCAAGGCTTTGTTCCGCTTCAGGCGGGAGTAGACGTGATGCAGCCCCTCGCGCAGTTCGTGGGCGACGAGGCCGGCGTGCACGCGCCCCAGGGTGTCGCTACTTCCGGGCGAACACCCCAGCCACTGTTTCCAGAACCGCGAGAGGCGGTGCTCTTCCAGCGCGTTCAAGCTGCCCAAGCGGGACCAGAACATCACCAAGCTGGCTTTCAGGAGAACGGCCGCCGGGATACGGGGTTGTCGTCGGGGATCCTGGACCGCCGCGACGATCCGTTCCGAAAGACCGTAGACAGTCTCGCCATACCGGATCAGGCGGCGGAGAACGGGATCACTCCTTGCGATCGAGCAGCCGCTGCCACTCGACCTCCGAGAGTTCCTCCAGCAGTTGCTGGATTTCTTGATAGCCCTGAACGCTCTGGCGGATGCGCTCTTCCCACTCCTTGGGCACGAACACCTGGCGCGGCTTGCCCCCCTGGCTCTGCACGAGGTACAGCGACGCGTGCAGTTCGCCGTGGGCACAGCGGCAGTTCGGTTTCCCGCAGCGGCGCAAACGAGGCGCCAACGTCCCGCGGAGAAAGCGCTGGCCCGAGACGATCTGCGTCAGGCGCGAGCGGCGTTTGCGCTCGCCTACCGGAAGACTGGAGCGGGATATCGGAGGGTTTTTCATCTGATATATTGCTACTATATCAGACAGAATCGGTGCTGTCAAGTCAAAAACGAATGCGAATCTGCTCGATCAGCGGGGACTGGGCAAAGCAATTGCAATTTCAAAGGGTTGAAGCAGGAAGGAAAGCACGAATGCGGAATCGCTGGCCGCGCGCTGCAAACTTGAGAGGGTGATCGTTTCACTCGTCACTCGTCACTTGTCACTCTCGACTTTCGGCACTTTCACTCCCGCTTTTTGGGCAAAGGTGGCGGCTGCGTCGTAGCCGGCGTCCACGTGGCGGGCCACTCCGATTCCAGGGTCGTTGGTCAGCACGCGATTCAGGCGTTTCGCCATCTCCGGTGTGCCATCGGCCACAGTGACTTGTCCCGCGTGCAGCGAGTAACCGATTCCCACCCCCCCGCCGTGATGGAATGAAACCCAACTGGCGCCCGAAGCGGTATTGAGCAGGGCGTTCAGCACCGGCCAATCGGCCACGGCATCGCTGCCGTCTTTCATGCTCTCGGTCTCGCGGAAGGGGGAGGCGACGGAACCGCAGTCCAGGTGGTCGCGCCCGATGACGATGGGCGCCCTCAGCTCGCCGTTGGCCACCAGATCGTTGATGCGCTCGCCGAACTGCGCGCGCTCGCCGTAACCCAGCCAGCAGATGCGCGCCGGCAGTCCCTGGAACTTCACGTGTTTTCGCGCCAGGCGAATCCAGCGGCTCAGGATGGCGTTGTCGGGGAAGAGTTCCAGCACCAAGTCGTCCGTGCGGTAGATGTCGGCCGGTTCGCCGGAAAGCGCCACCCAGCGGAAGGGGCCGCGGCCCTCGCAGAACAACGGACGAATATAGGCGGGAACGAAACCGGGAAAGCGGTAAGCGTCTTTCACGCCGCCGTGCTCGAAGGCCACGGTGCGAATGTTATTGCCATAGTCAAAGGTGGCCGCCCCGAGCTTCTGCAATTCCAGCATGCCCGTCACATGGCGCGCGATGGAGTCGTACGAGCGCTTCAAGTAGTCCTCGGGATCGGTGCGGCGGAGTTCCGCGGCCTGGTCGAGGCTTAGCCCCGAAGGCACGTAGCCATTCAACGGGTCGTGCGCGCTGGTCTGGTCGGTGAGCAGGTCGGGGACAATGCCGCGCCGCGCGAGTTCCGGGATGACGTCCGCACAATTGCCCACCAACCCGATCGACACGGCTTGCTTCTGGCGCACCGCATTCTTGAGAATGCGAACCGCTTCATCCAGCGAATTGACGCAAATCTCGCAATAGCCGTTGCGAATGCGGCGCTTGATACGCTCCGGATCGACTTCGATTCCCAGGAAGGCGGCTCCGTTCAGGGTGGCGGCCAGGGGCTGCGCTCCGCCCATGCCGCCCATGCCGCCCGTCACTACCAGCTTGCCGGCCAGGTCGCTTCCGAAGTGCTTTTGGGCCGCGGCGGCAAAGGTCTCATAAGTCCCTTGCAGGATTCCCTGCGTGCCGATATAAATCCAACTGCCCGCCGTCATCTGGCCATACATCATCAGGCCCAGGCGCTCGAGCTCGCGGAATTTCTCCCACGTGGCCCAGTGGCCCACCAGATTGGCATTGGCAATCAGCACGCGCGGCGCCGCTTCGTGCGTCTGGAAGATTCCCACCGGCTTGCCGGATTGCACCAGCAGCGTCTCGTCATTGCCGAGCCCTTTTAACGCCTCAACGATGGCGCGGTAACACGCCCAATTGCGCGCCGCCTTGCCCGTGCCGCCATAAATAATCAAGTCCTGGGGGCGCTCCGCCACCTCGGGGTCGAGGTTGTTCATCAACATGCGCATCGCCGCTTCCTGCTGCCAACTTTTGCAGGAAATGGCGGCGCCGCGCGGCGCGCGAACCGGCTGATAAGAATCGCCGGTAGATGCCGTGCTCTTTAAATTGTCTGTGTGTACCATATTGGTGCTCCCCCCGGAATCTTAACGCAACGCTGGCGGAAGTAAAAGGGAGGCGGGCGCAATGAACAGGCAACCGTTCCAAAGGCGGTTGACCCACCTTATCGTAGGACTTTTCCGGAGAGCCACGTTAGTAGACATACTTGGGAAAGCCATGTTCACGCAAATACTCGGCCTCTTCTTCACGGGGATAGTTGGGAGAAAGCGGAATCGCGTTGGGTCGCAGCGCCAGCTTGCCATTCCTTACGTACGCGTCGCCTCGGGGGGCCAGAACCTCTATCATGCGAGCCCGCCATTGCCGAAGCAAATCGCCGTGGGAGGAATCCCGGGCTAAATCCATGCTTTCCTGGGGGTCATGTTCCAAGTCGAACAGTTGCTCCCACCCGTCCAGCGTGTGGAAAATGTACTTGATGCGGCCGTCGGTGAGCGCGTTCCAGTGCACTCGCGGGCTATAGCACACATCGTGCTCGAGATCCAGATAGGGGCGCCAGCTCCCGGCGTTCCCGTCGATCAAAGACAGCAGGCTCCGGCCGTCGAGGTTTGAAGGAATCGGGGCGGAAGCCGCCTCCAGGAACGTAGGGAGCACATCCCGCAATTCCACGGGGTGCGAGAATACCCGGCCACGCTCGGAAGAAATCAACCCCTCCGGCCAGCGCACCAGCAGAGGAATCCTGACGTCGGATTGATAAGGCTGGCACTTTCTCCACAGGTAGTGGTCGCCGAGCATATCACCGTGGTCGGTGGTATAGAGAATGAGCGTCTGCTCCGTCCAGCCGCGTTCGTCCAAAGCCGCCAGGATCCTGCCGATCTGCTCATCCAGAAAGCTGACGGAACCATAATATCCCTGGCGCGACTGGCGTACTTGCGCTGGGCCCACGGCGCCGTGCCAGATGTCCAGGTTGGGCCCGCTTAGAGGAATGTAGCTTGCGTCCCAATTGCCCGCCAGCGCGGCGGGAAGGTTGGCTTGAGCGTATTGCCGCATGAAGCGCTCGGGAGGCGTGTACGGGCTGTGCGGCGGAATGAACGAGACCTTCAGGAAGAAAGGCTCCGGGCGGTCATAAGTGCGGAGAAAGCGGACGGCGGTTTCGCCCGTCCAATGCGTGTGGTGCAACCGTTCCGGGAAGGGGTAAGCCTTGGCCGGGTAGTCATTCCAACCGAGACCCTGGGCCGTCGGTTCGGTGTTGGGGGCGTTTGAGAAGAACCATGACTCGTAGTCGTTTCGAAACGCATGCGCCGTTTCATCCCGAATGAGTTGATGAAAACCATGGTCGGTGGCCGCCACCGGCCCGAACTCCATCTTGCCGATGCCCGCCGTATAGTATCCCGCTTCGCGCAGGCTGCGCGGCATCTCGGTGGGATATTGGTGAGCAATGGGCCAGCCATCCATGCCCAACAGGCCGTGATTCCAAGGGGAGAGTCCCGTAAGAAGAGAAGCCCGGGCCGGTATGCAACTAGGCGTGGAACAGTAGGCGTTGCTGAAACGAGCTCCCTCCCGGGCCAGGGCATCCAGGCTGGGCGTGTAAATTGCGCGGTTGCCGTCGGCGCCCAGACAGTCGCCCCGATGCTGGTCCGACATCAAGAACAGGATGTTCGGCTTGCTGCTGGAGCGCGCGGGAGCTTTGGAAATCTGCGGCGCCAAAGAGACCGACGCGGCCGTGGCCAGACTCATTTTGAACAAGTCTCTGCGGCTATACCGGGGACCTTGCGCTTTTGTTCCCATTCGCTCTCCTCCGCTTATTTCTGTGCCCGCACCGCGAGCTCAGGATGATAGCATGGGTTCAAACGAAAGGCGGGGTATGAGGCGTGCTACGACGTCCGCGACGGCAAGTTGTAGCCGAACCGCCGGCCCCGCCTGGGCGTGACACTCGACACCAAGCTGCTGCACCGGGCGGCGAAAATCACCCAGCCGTCCCCATGTTGCATCGGCCTGACGGGTCGAACACCAATGGGTGAGGGCGGTGGAGAGCGGGAGCGATCGAGCCCCTCATCCGGTGCGCAAGGGTTATACTAAGCTGGCCCACGTTGGGTGCGGCAAAGGAGCGGATTCTCAGAACAGCATGGGCGCGGCCGAAATCACAACCCTCAACGAATTGTTCCTCAAGGCAGTCCCCAAGCACGCCAAGCCGGACTGCTTCCTGTTCAAGAGCGAAGGGCGGTATAAGGGCGTTTCTTCGCAGGAGGTCTTGCGCAAAGTGGCGGCGCTGGCGTCTCTGCTTGCCCGGATGGGCATCGAGCGCGGCGACCGCGTGGCCATCCTTTCGGAGAACCGCGTCGAATGGGCGCTGACGGACTACGCGCTGCTGGGCCTGGGCGCTGTTCCCGTGCCGATCTACACGACCTTGCTCGAGCCCGACATCGAATACATTCTGCGGGATTCCGGGGCGAAAGGAATCGTGGTGGCGACGCACCCGCAGCTTGCCAAGGTCGTGAACGTGCGGCCGCGCTTGCCGGAATTGAAGATCGTCCTGGCGATGGATTGCGCCAACCTGCAAGGGACGGGCGCCGAATGTTGGGAGGGCAGCGTGGAATTGGAAATGGGCCTGGCGACGAACGCCGTTGCGCAATTCACCGCCAAGGCCCTCGAGGCGCAAGCCGAGGACGCCGCGACCTTGCTTTACACCTCCGGCACCATGGGCGGGCCCAAAGGCGTCATCCTGACGCACGCCAACATAATCTCCAACGTGCTGGAATGCTCCCAGCGCTTTTGCCTGACGCGCGAAGACACGTCCATATCGCTGCTGCCGCTCTCGCACATTCTGGAACGCACGCTTGATTTCGTCTGTCTTTGGTTGGGCGTGTCGATTGCGTACGCCGAGAGCCTGGACGCGCTGCCAGTGAATTTGCGCGAGGTTCGGCCCACTCTGATGGGCGTGGTGCCGCGCGTGCTCGAGAAGATTTATGACCGCGTCATGGAAGTGGCCCGCACCGCGCCCGCAGTGCGGCAGAAGATCTTTTACTGGGCCCTGAGCGTGGGAAAGCAGGCCTTTCCTTTTCGGCTCAAGCGGCAGCCGATGCCGGCGGCATTGCGCCTGAAACACGCTATTGCCGACGCGCTGATCTTTTCCAAGGTGCGTGAGCAACTGGGCGGCCGGATGAAGCTGCTGGCGTCCGGGTCAGCCCCGCTGGCGCGGGAGTTGGCCGAGTTTTTCTACGCCATGAACTTGCCCGTCTACGAGGGCTACGGCCTGACGGAAACTTCACCCGTGATCGCCATAAACTATCCCGGCCACACCCGGCTCGGAACTGTGGGCACCCTGCTACCTGGGGTCGAGCTCAAATTCGGCGCAGAGCATCACGATGAAGAAGGCGGGACCGGACGTGAGATTCTGGTAAAAGGACCCAATGTTTCGCCCGGTTATTACCACATGGAGGACGAAACCCGGGCCGCTTTCGACGGAGGATGGTTCCACACCGGGGATCTGGGCGAGATGGACGAAGACGGATACCTCCGCATCACCGGCCGTAAGAAAAACCTGTTCAAAACTTCGGGGGGCAAGTACGTTTGTCCGGAAAGGCTGGAAAACCTGTTCCAGGGCCATCCCTACGTTCATCAGATCGTGGTGCTTGGGGCAGGACGTAAGTTCGTGGGGGCGCTGGTGACTCCCGTGTTCGAGCGGCTGGAGCACTATGCACGCACCCACGGCGTCGCCTTCCGCAATCGCGAAGAACTGGTAGCGCAGGCGGAGATCCACGCGTTTATGCAGCAGCTTGTGGATGAGGCCGCGCGCTGGCTGCCGCCCCACGAAAAAATTCGCCAGATTGTTCTGCTGCCGCGCGAGCTGACTATGCCGGACGGGGAGGTTTCAGCCACCCTGAAGGTAAAGCGGCGAGTAGTGGAAGAGAAATACCACGCCTTGATCGAAGAGATGTTCACAAGAAGAAGGCAGGAGTGAGGAGTGATGAGCGAGGAGTGAGGACTGGGTAGTTCAGCGTAAGTTGGTCGTCCGCGCCTTGCGGCCTCGCGGCCATTCACTTCCTCAGAACCAGCTTCTCGCCTCTGACTCCCTGGTTACCTGCTGATTTCAAACTATCGAAGATCCGGGGAGTCACTCGCTGTTTATTCCGGCTCCGGCGGCGCTGCCTTCTTACTCACTCTGGGTATTGGCTTCTCGCTCCGAGCTTCCCACTTCTCACTCCTCGCTCCTGACTTCTCGCTTCTAACTCCTAACTCCTCGCTCTTCTCAGAAGATGTGCAGCTTGATGCTCAAGTACTTCTTGGGCGTTTTGCGGAAGTCGGTCAGGAATTCCTCGAACGACTGCAAGCTGTCGTTCAAATTTTTGAACAGGGAGGGGTCCGTCGAGAGCTTGCCCAGTGTTCCCTCTCCCTTGTCGATGCGCGCCGTGATGTTATCCATGTGATCGAGCGCGGAGCTCATGCGATTATAAAATTGCTCGTCTTTGACCAGTTTTCCCAGTGTGCCGTGGCCCTGGTTAATACCGTCAATCAGGGTGTTCCCATTCGACATCAGGCGATTGAGATTGTTGTAAACGGCCGGATCGGAGATGAACTTGGCCAAACTTCCCTCCCCGTGCTGGACCTCGTCAATGACGTTGTTCAGGCGGTCGAGGGTTGCCACGCTTCGGTTGTAGAGGGTGTCATCGTACATAAGCTTGCCCAAAGACCCTTGGCCGCTCTGGGCGCGCTCCACCATGGCTTGCATGCCGGTTAGAGTGGCGTTCACCTTGTTGTAGAGAGATTGGTCGTAAATCAGCTTGCCCACCGACCCGTTGCCGGACTGGATTTGCGCAGTGATGCCTTCAAGCCTGGTGGCCACGGCATTGAGGGACGCGATCGCCTGATTGGTGTTTTGCATGACGGCAGCTATGTCACTCGATTTGACCGTCGGCACCGTTCCGTCGTCGGGAATGGGTTCCTGGGCAATAGTACCGCGCGTAATGTCCACATAACTATCGCCGAGCAACCCCACCGTGTTAACGGAGGCCACAGAGTCACCGCGAATCTCCTTTTGAAAGGTGCGCGCGATCTTCAGATCGAGTTCCACGGCACGTTCTTTCTCGGCGTACGGCGAGATTCGGATCTTGACCACACTGCCCACGGAAATCCCGGCCAGCCGCACCTGCGCTCCCTCGCGCAAATCTCCGGCGGTGGGAAGGTACGCCTTAAGGGTATAGTGTCGAGTGAAGAATCCGCCTTGCCCGCTAATGAAGAAAACTCCCACGGCAAAAAGGGCCAGGCTGACAATGATCAAGGCGCCGACTCGAAGCTGAGCCCACTGCACACGCTCGTGTTGTGGCATATTTGGTCTCCTCCGTTACTTCGAAGCTCTATTGTAATTCGAATTGAAGAGACGGGATACGGGATACGGGATACGGGGAAGACAAGGTGTAAGGGATAAGGGAAAGAGTGTTTTCTGCGCGTTCGACCAATGATGTTGCCCTGGGTCATCCCTACAGTAGAGCACAAAGCCAAGGTAAGCATCCCGCCAATGGAATGATCCCGTACGCTTCCCTTACCCCTTGTCATTCCCGTAACCCGTATCCCGTATCCCGTGTCCCGTATCTTTACGCCAGGAACTTGCGCAGGTACGGGTCCGGAGTTTGGATAAGTTCCTGCTCGGCGCCGTGGAAGTACACGGAACCGTCCCGCAGCATCAGGAAACGGGTTGGCGGCCGGGAATTGGCAGAAGCGCCCTGTGTCCAGGGCACGAGCGTTTGCTTTTCCGGGGAGAAGACGTAGTTGGCCAGTTCGTAGGCGTCCTGCAAGCGTTGGGTTACCACCACCGAGGTGACGTGCTGCACGTCGCGCAGCTTGGCAATCAGCACATTGATCGTGAGGCAGGTGACGGGATCGAGCCCGCCGGTGGGTGAATCGTAAAGCATGATGGCGGGGCTGCTCACAATCGTACGCGCAATGGCCACGCGGCGCCGCATGCCGCCCGAAAGCTCGGAGGGCATTTTCTCAATCGCGGCTTCCATTTCCACAAAGCGCAGAACCTCCCGCACGCGGTGTTCAATTGCAGCTTCGTCGGTCACGTGCTCTTCGCGCAACCGATAAGAAACGTTCTCGAACACGGAAAGAGAATCGAAAAGGGCGCCCTCTTGAAAGACGATTCCCATGCGCCGGCGCATCGGCTGGAGGCTGGTCTCACTAAGGGGAACCCAATCCTGTCCTTCAATCAACACCTGGCCGGCATCCGGCTTCAGGAGACCCAACATTAATTTGAGGAGAACGGACTTTCCCGAGCCGGTGACGCCCAGCAGAAACAGGGTCTCACCGCCGTCGATCGTGAACGAAATGTCTCGCAGAACGTGTTTGCTGTCAAAAGAGAGCGAGACATTACGGAGTTCAATGGCTGGTGCTGTACTCATAAGACTCGGAGACGGCATACGGTAGACGGGGAACGGGGGTCGGGGCTGGAACTCGGGAACAGTCTTGCGTCCGGTTGCTCCTAATCTTAACTCATTGCGGCATACGGTATACGGGATTCGGGAATCAGGAACTGCCGTCTATGCGACTGCTCCTGGTTTGAGCCCACGTTTCCTAACTGCTGGCTTCTACTCTGATGATCATCGTCCCCAACGTATTTACTCGTCTCACGCCGCCGGTGGCTGTCATGCTGCCGATGTCACCCCCGTAGCCCATGACCCATGTTCCGTATCTCGTGTCCCGACCTTAGTAGAATCCAATGGCAATCAGGAATTTCGTTATGAAAAAGTCGACCACCACGATCAGCACCGAGGCAACCACCATGGCCTTGGTGGTGGCGCGCCCCACGCCCTCTGTGCCGCCGGTCGTGGTGAGACCTTGGTAGCAGCCTACCATCGAAATCAGGATGGCAAAGAAAAAAGGCTTCAGGAGCCCCTGGGTGATATCGTGATAATCCAAAGCCTGGTAAGCCGAAGTCCAGTACTCCGCCGTGGTCAAGCGAACGGTGAAAAAGCTGACGAGGTAGCCCCCCAGCAATCCGCAGAAATCGGCCAGGATCGTCAGGAGGGGCAAAGTCACTACCGTGGCAAACAGCCGCGGGATAACGAGCTTGCGCAGAGGGTCGGTGCCCAGCGCGCGCATGGCGTCCACTTGCTCGCTGACCACCATGGAACCAAGCTCGGAAGCAATCCCGGAGCTGTTGCGGCCCGCCATCATTAGCGCCGTCAGCACCGGACCGAGTTCGAGCACCAGGCTCAAGGCCACAACCTTCCCCATCAGTCCGACCTCGCCGAACGTGGTCAGCGTGCGGTAGGATTGCAAGGCCAGAACGCCCCCGGTGAAGAACCCAATCAGCAGGACAATGGGAAGGGAGCCAAACCCTATCATGTCCATCTGAATAAGGGTATCGACATGGTAGCGGGGCGGCGTCAGTGCGGTTCGCAACGAGTGAAAGAGCAGGAAAGCGAATTCCTGGACCGCCTGCACCCAGCGCTCCAAAGCACTTACGATGGCGGGAATGATCATCGGGCTCGGTCAGTCATGCGTTTTCGAAGCGATGAGAATGACTCAATTTGCCACTGTAGCCAGCGGGGCGGGGGAAGTCAAGCTCCGCTGAGCCTGCGGGTCGACCGATGGCGAACAAAACCTCGTTACACCTCCAGGCCGATGGAGCGCATCAGGTTGAGGGCGTTGCTGGTCTGGACGGTCCCGGACCGGAGCTGGTAATCAAACACCAGCTTCCCGTCCACCAGGCGATCCTGGAAGTGGACGTTCGCGGCGCGCGTGCCCAGTCCTGCAGCAATCTCCGCAAGGGCAAGATCATGTGTGGTAACCAGTCCAATCGCGCCGCGTTCCACCAGGCTGCGCACCATTGCCTCGGCGCCCAGACGACGGTCATGGGAGTTCGTTCCTTGCAAAAACTCATCCAACAGAAACAGGACTGGTAAGGGTCCGGCCGTAAGGTCAACGATCTGCTTCAGGCGCCGGATTTCGGCGTAAAACCGCGAAATGCCTCCCTGTAAGGAATCGAGCACTCAAATGGATGCTCCCACGGCCAGAGGCGAAAGGAGCAATCGCCTGGCACGCACCGGAGCACCACACTGGGCAAGCACCGCATTAATGCCCACGGCCCGCACGAAGGTGCTCTTTCCGGCCATGTTCGGGCCGCTGATGATGAGCGTCCGCAAGTCGGTTCCGAGGCACAAGTCATTGCGCACGGCGTCGGCGTCCGGCAACAGCGGATGAGCAAGGCCTTGCGCTTCAAAGCAGGGCAAATTACGGACGAATTCGGGAAACACATCGGCAGGGTGCTCGTAAGCATAGCCGCCCAGCGACGACAACGCCTCAAACTCGCCCACCGCCGCCAGCCATCCGCGCACCGCCGCGCCCGTGTGCTTTCGCCACGTTTCAATGGCACAGGCACACTGCAACGTCCAGAACACGAAGAGGTCGATCGTTCCGACGATCATGTTGCGTCGGGAGTCAAGCCGCTCCAGCAACCGGTGCAGCAGGGCAATCCAGCGAGATGGAGGCCGGCCTCGTGAATCGAGAGCGGCACGCAACCGGACGAGCCGGGGCGCGGCGAACGGCTCTGCTTCGATCCGGGCCAGGACCTCGGCCAGCAGCCCGAGGTCGCGAGCGGCGATTTCCACGCCTTGGACGGCCATGCCCACCCGCCGGCGATACACAAGGTTCAGGCTGATATTGATCGCGCTGACGAGCAGAGCGGGATACGCCACGCCCCACACCACCCAAGCGGCCAAACTGAATAGCCACACGCCCGCCAGCGCGGCGCAGATGAAACGCAAAAGCATCGACGCCAGCAGCGGTTCACGTTCGCCCCAGGCTGCCAGGGCATCCGCCGGCGCCACCGACTGCGCTTCCTCCGCCAGCACCGCCACCCGCTCGCGCAGGTCTACACGGCCCCGCAAATCGAGTACGGCCTGCTGGCGGGCACGCACCTCGTCGGGCGCGGCTGCCGCGAGGAGCCATTGTGCCAGCGTTTCCTCGCCTACCCAGGTGCGCGCCGCACACAGCAGCTCGAATAACGACCCGGCTCCCAACAGATCCAGGTCGCGGGAATACGGATGGGATGCGCTCTGGAACCGCTCGCCCGTCTTCCCGGTTCCCATCCATCGATGGTCAATGCGCGCCAGCGCTTGCTGGTAGTAAGCCGCCGTGCGGAGGCTTCGCTCGCGCCGTTTGAGAATGCGACCGTGAATGGTGGCTAGAATAACGATGGCGGACAGCGGAGCCAGGACCCAGAAGACCGAAATGAACTTAGCCACCAGCGCCAGGCCGATCAGGACCAGGGTTCCCACACCCAGCGTGAGATTGGCGATGCCCAAGTTGCGATGCTGCCGATCGTAGCGGGTTTGTGTGGTTTTCCAAGCTTCGAGCCGTTGCGCATATTCCGCTCGCGGATCGTCACTGGGCAGCTGGACTTGAGTCATTGTAAACGCTTCACATGAATTTGATCCGCTGGTTGGCCGCTGACTCGGCGATCAGTTGGCGTAAGCGGCGCATCCGGGTTTCTTCCTGCTTGGCGCTCGCAACCCAGCCGATCGTCAGGCGCTGATAGGAGGGGGGAAAGCGCTGGAAGTTTTCCCAGGCCGCCGTCTGACCCTTAAACGACTCCTCCAGAGCGGCGGGAAGCTGGGTGGGCATTGCGGGTGTCGCGTTGCCGGGGTTGAAAACCGCCAAACCGACGGCGGTCATCTTGCCTTCTTGAATCATCTTGTTCGCCCGGGCGATATTGCCGGCGGACCAGCGACTGTTCGACTTGCGCGGCGTGAACAGTTGCGCGAAGCGCGCTTCGTCGAGCTTCCTGATCTTGCTGTCAATCCAGCCGAAGCAGATCGCCTCCTCGACCGCATCGCCATAGGCGACGCGCGGACGCCCCGAATCCTTTTTGTAATACACCAGCCAGACTTCCGGCGCGCGCTGCGAATTCGCCTCCAGCCACGCGCGCCACTTGCCGCGGTCTTCAACGTACAGGGTCTTCATCTTCGCGACGGTTTCGGCCATAAAGGACGGCCTTATATGGACGCTGGCGCATTCTTTCACTAGAGCAAGGCTCTTATGGCTTGCTCAAGCGGCGTGAGCTTGTTTTGAACGATGTCCCAAATGATCTGCGTGTCCACACCGAAATATTGGTGAATAAGGATGTCGCGCAACCGGCCAATCCGCTTCCACTCCACTTCCGGGCGCAGTGAGCGAATGTGTTGGGGAATTTGTTTTGCGGCCTCGCCGATAATTTCTAGGTTCCGGATCACTGCGTCTAAAGTTTTTGCGTCAGCCGTGAAGGCTTGCAGGGACAGTCCGTCAGTATAATCCCGGATCTTCTGAATGGCTTCGAGGATGTCTTCGAGAAAGACCTTATAGTCCTTGGGCATGCACGGTCTCGCGCAGGATCGACTCGCGCAGACGAGGCTTCAGCGTATTCGCGAGTACCAAGTCAACCGGATGGCCGAACAACTTTTCCAAATACTCCAGCAATTCCATGTAGGTATCGAAGGTTGGGTTTTCGAACTCGACGAGGAAATCGAGATCGCTCGCCGCCGTAGCTTCGCCGCGCGCCGCGGACCCGAACAGGCCGAGGCTCCGCACACCAAAGCGCCGGACCTCCTCGCGATGGTCAGCCAGTGTCTTCAAAATCGCCGTTCGGGCGCGTTTCCAGTTCCCTTTTTCCGGTGTTGCCGCTCTCATAAGATTTGGATTCTAGCAAAGCCTTACGGAAAAACATAATGGCCGGAACCGTTCTCCCGGGCGTAAGACTCCGAGGCAACGTTCTGCCCAGGCTCGGCCAAAGAGCGTTGGATCAAAAAGTGGTCGTACAGGTCCGCCAACATTTTTGATTGCGCAGGATGCGCACCGCGATCCGGCGGCGGCGCTCAGGGTCGAGACGCATAAAACCCCCTATAGATTTCAATGTCGGCAATTGGGTTCCGGCCGGTCTTCGATGCCTTCATGGTTTACCTCTCGCGATATTATACCCCGGCAAAGCAAAAAGGCCGCGATCACTCGCGGCCTTTTTGGTCTCAAAACTGTGAACTGAAAAACTATCGACGATAAACTTCTCTTTAACCTCTGAGTTGAGCAGCCACGCCCCTCTTGAATTTCAAATTAAAGATTCAAAATTCAAGAGCGCTTCGCATCCGCTCGGGACCTGTCCAGCCGAAGCCGAACTCCCGAGCCGGTTCTCTCTTAGAAAGGAGGTGATCCAGCCACAGGTTCTCCTACAGCTACCTTGTTACGACTTCACCCCAATCATGGTTCATACCTTGAGCGCTATCTTCCTTGCGGTTAGAATTGCGATTTCTAGTACAAACCACTTTCGTGATGTGACGGGCGGTGTGTACAAGGCCCGGGAACGTATTCACCACGTCGTTCTGATACGTGATTACTAGCGATTCCAGCTTCATGCAGGCGAGTTGCAGCCTGCAATCCGAACTGAGACCGGTTTTTTCCGATTGGCTCCCCCTCACGGGTTGGCAACGGTTTGTACCGGCCATTGTAGCACGTGTGTAGCCCTGGGCATAAAGGCCATGAGGACTTGACGTCATCCCCACCTTCCTCCCCGTTATCCGAGGCGGTTCCCTTAGGGTGCTTCCCTTGCGGGTTAGCAACTAAGGGTAAGGGTTGCGCTCGTTGCGGGACTTAACCCAACATCTCACGACACGAGCTGACGACAGCCATGCAGCACCTATCCAGCCGTCCCTTGCGGGAAGATCTCATCTCTGAGACTGTCGACTAGATTTCGAGTCCAGGTAAGGTTCTTCGCGTTGCGTCGAATTGAACCACATGCTCCACCGCTTGTGCGGGCCCCCGTCAATTCCTTTGAGTTTCAGCCTTGCGACCGTACTCCCCAGGCGGAACACTTAATGCGTTAGCTTCGGCACAGCCCCGTGAGGGGCTACACCCAGTGTTCAACGTTTAGGGCTAGGACTACCAGGGTATCTAATCCTGTTTGCTCCCCTAGCTTTCGCGCCTCAGCGTCGGTTACGGTCCAGGCAGCCGCCTTCGCCGCAGGTGTTCCTCCCGATATCTACGCATTTCACCGCTACACCGGGAATTCCACTGCCCTCTCCCGCACCCTAGCATGGCAGTCCGGAACGGCCCCCCCGGGTTAAGCCCGGGGATTTCACGCCCCACTTACCACACCGCCTACACGCCCTTTACGCCCAGTAATTCCGAACAACGCTCGCCCCCTACGTATTACCGCGGCTGCTGGCACGTAGTTGGCCGGGGCTTCTTCATCCGGTACCATCAGACCCTGCTCTTCACAGGGCCGTTTTTCCCGATCGAAAGAGGTTTACGACCCGAAGGCCTTCATCCCTCACGCGGCGTTGCTGCATCACCCTTGCGGGCATTGTGCAAAATTCCCCACTGCTGCCTCCCGTAGGAGTCTGGCCCGTGTGTCAGTGCCAGTGTGGCCGTGCGCCCTCTCAGGCCGGCTACCGATCATCGCCTTGGTGGGCCGTTACCTCACCAACTAGCTAATCGGCCGCAGCCCCCTCCTCCAGCGGCCCTTGCGGGCCTTTGCTCCCAATGACCGATGTCATCAGGATGTTAGGCGGTATTAGCCCAGGTTTCCCCAGGTTATCCCCCACTTGAGGGTAGGTTAGCTACGTGTTACTCACCCGGTCGCCACTTTACTCATCCCCTTGCGGAGACTTTCTCGTTCGACTTGCATGTGTTAGGCACGCCGCCAGCGTTGATTCTGAGCCAGGATCAAACTCTCGTTTGAATTCGGCTCGCGCACAGACTGCCAAACTATAAGCGCCTGTACGCTAATCTTTTCGAGTTTCCCCTGCCGCCGTTACACCAGTTTGCACCAGCGAACTCAGCAGGAGGTCTCCGCCTTGTCCTTAGCCAAGGACAAGGCGTCGCTCAGCGATCGATACTAAAACTTTCGATTGACGTGGCTTGCTCAACTCAGTTGTCAAAGAGCTTTAAAGTCCCGATATACTCGGGATCCCCATTTTGGGGAAGGTGGGCTATCGGCGCCGTTTATCGGTAGACCCGTAATCGGCGTCCCGACTTACCACTACTCTGAAGAGCAGTTGTCTTGCAGAGCAATTCCTAATACTACAGAGTACCTCTCTACCTGTCAAGGGTCTTTTGAAGATTTTTTGCTGCGATGGATAAAAATTTCTTGACCATCATCTTCCTGGACGGAACCCGCTGAAAAGCGTTGCGTGGCAGTGTATCACGGCCATCCGGAACGCTCCCAGTGCGAACAATCCTCCGTCGCACAAGAGGTGAGAGCGCCATCAATACGGCTGGGCATTATTCATCATTCTCTGCTGTTTAAGCCCCCTGCGTCATCGTGATCCTGACTGGGAGGGTCGGTCAGCAGATCCTGGAGCTTCTGAGCATATTCAGGATTTGCCGTGCTCAGCACCGCCAAGTGCTTGCGTGCCAAGTCCGCATGGCCAAGCTTCGCGTGTATCGACCCCAGCAAAAGACGGACATCAGCGAGATCAGCGATGGAGTCCGGGAGCTTACCGGCTACTTCCAGCGCTGCCCCATGTTGACCCAGTTCGAGATAGGTATTGGCAAGGGTCAGGCGGGATTCCAGATGATCCGGATTGATCTCCAAGGCTCTCTTGTACTCCTCGATTGCCTCGTCCATTTCACCGAGACCGAGGCGGGCCAATCCCATTACGCCGCGCGCTTCGGCGCAGCGGGGCTGTCGAGCCAGAGCCTGCTGGGCAGCTTCGATTGCCTCCGGGTGCTGGCCCATCATGCATAACGCGATGCCCAGGTTCCAATAGGCATCGGCTTCATCAGGCGTAAGCCGGATTGACTCGCGGAATGACTCTACGGCGTCTTCATAACGCTCAAGTTTCATTTGCGCCGATGCCAGGCACCCATAGGCAAAGCTGTCCTGCGGGTCAAGCTCCAGAATCTTCTTGCATTCCCGAACCGAATCTTCAAACCGATTCATGCCCACGTAAGCGCCGGAAAGCCCAAAGTGAGGTCCAACCTCCCGTGGTTTCAGACGGGCCGCAATCTTAAAAGCCTCCACCGCCTCCGGGTATTGGCTCAATTCCGCGTAGGTCATACCCAAATTGCTCTGGGCGTTGAAGTATTCGGGGTCGAGCGCCACGGCTCGTTTATAGGCGTCCAGGGCCTCGGGAAGCCGATTGAGCCTGGCATAGCCAAGCCCCAAAGTGAAATAGGCCTGCGGCTTTTCGGAGTCGAGTTGGAGCGCCTGCCGGACGGCGGCGATGCTTTCCTGAGGCCGCCCCAGCGCGTACAGGGTGGTGCCTTCCCATACACGGGCGTCGGCGCTCTTGGGGTTCAGCCGGGCCGCCTCCCGAAAATGCTTAAGTGCTTCCTTATGGCGGCCGCGGTCATAGCAGTCGCACGCCAAGCGGTACTCCAGGTCAGCATCGTTCGCTTTCATATTGGCAGCCTTTTGGCTGGCTTCGAGGGCCTCCTGATCATGGCCGAGCGCCTTTTGAACTGCGGCAAGACGCCGATATCGTTCCGCGGTAGGGCGGACCTTGATGGCTTCGTCATATAAATTGCTCGCCTCAGGCCACTGCCCGAGAGCGGCGTGCGCTTGCCCCTGCCAGTCTTTCCAGCCGTCTGCCGGCTTCAGCTGCGGATCGATCCGCAGCGCCCGGGCGAACTCGTCCTTGGCCTCGCGGAACCGCTCCAGGCGCATATAGGTGACGCCCAGGTAAGCATGGACGGTGGCATGGTCAGGTTGTAGCTGGAGCGTATCTTCGAGCGCCCGAAGCGCTGCATCATATTTCTTCAATTCCAGGTAACAAGCAGCCAGCAAAACTCGTGGACCCAACGCGTCTGGGCGGAGCCTTATAATGCGCTCGAAACATCCAGTTGCTCCCCTGAAGTTCTTGCACAGGCACCAGTAGCGTCCCAGGTACCAAAGCCATCGGGATTTCAGCGAATCGGCAGTCATCACTCACACCATACCTGGCGATTGTACACAACAGCTGTTCTCATGTCGCGAATTGTCCTGGCTGTGAGACTGGGTTTGTTCCCCGGCCGGCAGCCATTCGCAAGCGACAATTCAAATCAGCCCACCGTCCTTTCGGTGAGTTCGCCAACAAATAAGTTGTTCGACAGCCACTGACAGCACACATACCCCGCCGGCAATGGAGACGCTCACCTCCAGCAGGTACTGAAGCATGTCTTCATGACTTGGGGCCTTCGCCGTGGCCACCAATGCAAATCCGTGAGCTACCGCCCACAACCCTATAATGGCGCACAATACTAAAGTCACAACTCGTAGCGCGGTCTTTAGCATACGCACTCCTTTTTCCGCCGGAAGGGCGCACATTTCTACCGCCAGTAATACACCCGCGCCACGGCAGGGTCAACCCTGGGGCGCAGAAGATTTTAAGGGGGGACGAACTCGGAGACAGGGATTCCCGCAATTCCCTGTGAACGAAGGGAAATTAGAGACTCAAGAGATAATCGGAGGCCGTCAGATTTCCGAATCGCACCATGTTCACGCGCTCTCCGACCACGTTCGCAAAGTACTCAAGGATCGTCGTCAGCTTCAACGCGGCCGAGGATTCGCGCAATTTAAGCCAGTGGCGCACCGCCAGAGAAATAAAGACCACTTTAAAGTAGAGCATCAAAAGACGCTCTTCGTGACTATAGCGCTGATTGACATTGGCGGCATTCTTTAGCAGGTAAGTGAGCGCGAGAAAATCGCACTTGAGCGTCAGCGTCAGGCGCGGATAGTCCATGGGCGAACTCAAATCCTCGATTGCCTTCCGAACTGACAGAAACTCCAAGCGATTGGCATTGACGATCGACTGGAAGAACTCCTGCGAAAACTGCCGGCGCAGGATCTTCTGACAGACCGCCTGGAGATAGAAGAAAAACAACCCGGTGGAAAGGATCAAAATCAAAGTCGCCATAAACATGCTAAACCTCACCGCAATGTGCTAGTCCGAAACGACTTCAGCTAACGCAGCGTGTTTCCCCAACCCCAGACGAATGGCAACGGGCTCTGGAGCCTTCACGATTGCATATGTCCAAATCAGCAACATCCCCAAGGTGCATGCCGGGCCCAACAACGTGAGGAGGCCCTGCGCGAAATTATCAGCATTGGTAAGGTTAAAAAACGCCAAGCATGCGGCCTCGCCTGCGAATTGGACGCCTATACCACAAACCAGGAGCCCAAGTTCGTCGTCATCAATCGCGAGTTGCTGAATCATCAGGTACAGCAACGTATTCAGCACCAGGCAGGCGAAGTAGAGATTTTGGCTGAATTCGGTAATGAATTGGGAGAACAGGTCGTTATAATTGCGGGTCAGAAATAAGGCCGATATCGCTACGACAAGAAGAAAGGCGAATACAAGCACCATGCGCGTGAAGTGCCACATCTTCTCTTCGCGCGCGCAAGCACGTCGGAAGAAAGCACATATCAGGAGGAAAGCGCCCAGGGCTAATACTACATCAGTCACCCAATAAAAATTATAATACTGCCGGGAAGAAGGCCCGAAGCGATAAAGCACCGCAGGGCGCGCTACACCATCCACAACAAAGAGGGCGGTTACGTATAGACACAAGCCTTTGAGGCGGGACCATCTGCCGTGCCGGGCGAGCAGTAGAAACACCAATACCTCCAGCACGTATATTCCGTACTGAAGGCCGCGGAAGAATATTTGATCATTCATAAGCAACTCGAAAGCGGCCGCCACAAATCGCCGCTTTCGCGCTGCTCAGAATGCTAGCGCGATGCGACTGACTTGGGTGGCGGTAACGGAATCGGCGAACCGCCAATACCCACCATGCTCTTCGGTGGCGGCAGCGGAATTGGTGATCCCCCAATGCCAAACTCATTGGAACTCTTCGGTGGCGGTAACGGAATTGGTGATCCGCCAATGCCCAGTAAAGTTGCTGACTTCGGTGGCGGTAACGGGATGGGCGACCCGCCAATGCCTGCAATACTCTGTCGAAGCGAGACACTTCCTATCACTAATAGGACTGCAAAAGCAAATGCGAACGCGACGTTCTTCACGGCTTTCCTCCCAGTTGTGTCAATGAGACTAATGCTACTGGTCGGAAAGCCTATGCTTTCAAATACTAGAAGTCAATAATTTTCAAGGCCAAAACGGTAAAAATGTCATGCCTTGTTCCTACAGGTTCCTGAACGTATACTTCGCTTTCGTGGGTCACTGTAATTTGCTCCTTGTAAACTCGCAATAGTACCAGAGTACCATTTTTGAAAAATCCTTTGGTTGTGCTTAACCGACCCTGGAGCACCCGATTCGTTTTCCGTGGATTGCGAGAATTAGAGCACTCTTTAAACTGCGCAAAAACTGCGTGGTCCGAGTTGACCCCAACCGGGGCGAGTGGCATCATACAATCATGTACTCCGCGGGTGTGCTGGAGGTTACTACATGAAAAAAAGTGGGAGCAGCAAAAGGATCCTGCCGATCGCCCTGTTGCTGGCAGTGGCTTGTGTGCTGATGCTTGCGAGCTTTCCGCCTAAGTGGTTTGCCCAAAACCAAGAAGCGCCACCGCCAGCGCAGGAGCCGGGCACGGGGCCCCAGCCGGACGTAGGCGACACCGTTCTGGTTCCGAAGAAGTCGCAACCAACTCCCTCGCAGCCCTCGCAACCCTCACAGCCGAGCACCGTACAGCCGGAGAAAAAGCCGGAGAAGATCAATCCCAACGAGATCTACACCCTCTCGACCACGACCAATTTGGTCAACGTGGATGTGATGGTCGTCGACAGCAGTGGAAGCCCGCTCCAGAACCTGGGGAAAAAGAATTTCCAGCTTTACGACGATGGCGTGCCGCAAGCGGTCACCAACTTCGGGACGGGCGAAGCCCCCATGACCATCTGCATGCTGGTCGAGTTCAGCAATCGCTGGTGGCCGTTCCTGGTTTTGGCGCTTCGATACAGCTACGACTTCTTGAATGTGATTCAACCCAAAGATTGGGTCGCGGTGGTTTCCTTCGATTTGAAAACTCAGATCCTTACCGATTTCACACAGGACCGCTCCGAGGTGCGAGCGGGTCTGGACCAATTGCGTATCCCCGGGTTTAGTGAATCCAATCTCTACGACGCGTTGGCCTTTGTCTTGGATCGAATGAAAGAGGTGCACGGGCGCAAAGCGGTCGTTGCGGTTGTCACGGGGATTGATACGTTCAGCAAGCTGACCTACGATCAGTGCCTGAAAATCGTGAAGGCCTCCGACACGCCCATCTACCCTGTGAGCATCATGGAATTCATTTCCGTTCGCAGTCCCAGGGGCGATAACATCACGACGCTACAAGCCGAGAACGCGCTCAAGACCATGGCCTCTTACTCCGGCGGCCAGGCGTACTTCCCACGCTTCGAACAGGAAGTGCCGAGCGATTATCAACAAATCGCGCAGCAGCTTCGCATGCAATATAGCCTGGGATTTGTTCCCACCAATTCGACGAAGGACGGGCGGTACCACAAGCTGAAAGTTGCGGTGGTAGATGACCAGGGCAATCCCCTGGAGATCTTCAATGAGAAAGGGAAGAAAATAAAATACCACGTCGTAGCGCGAGACGGGTACTACGCCCCGAAGTCTTAATGTGAGAAGTGCCGCACTCCGGTTAAGACCATGGCCATGTGATGCCGGTTGGCGGCAGCCACGACTTCATTATCACGAACCGAACCACCCGGCTGCACAATCGCGGTGACCCCCGCGTGGGCGGCTTCCTCCACTCCGTCAGGGAACGGGAAAAAGGCATCGGAAGCAAGCACCGTACCTTCCAGGGGGTGCTTCAGCTCGCGCGCCTTAGTAGCTCCCAGCTTAACCGAGTCTACCCGGCTCATCTGTCCGGCGCCCACTCCCACCAACACTCCGGGCCGCGCAAAAACGATAGCATTCGATTTGACGTGTTTAACGATTCGCCAGGCGAAACTCATGGCGTCCATTTCTTCAGCTGAAGGTTGCCGCTCCGTAACGCATTTCCATAGATGAGGTTGTGCCGGAAGAGAATCGGGGGTTTGGACCAGCAACCCGCCGCCAACGGCTTTCAACTGGAGTCCAAAGTCATCGCCGGCCGTTGCCGACATATCGAGAAGCCGGAGATTTTTCTTGCTCGCCAGCCGTTCGAGCGCGGGCGCATCAAATCCCGGCGCCACGACGGCCTCTACAAAAAGCTTTGCCAGTTCTTCCGCCGTGGACCTGTCTACCGCCCGGTTGAAGGCGATCACCGATCCAAATGCCGAGACGGGATCCACTTCAAGAGCGCGTATGTAGCTTTCCGCCAGCGTCGTGCCGGTTGCCGCTCCACACGGGTTGGTGTGCTTGATGATGATCGTCGCTGGCTGTTCAAATTCCTGCGCCAGACGCCAGCCCGCCTCCAGGTCTACCAGGTTGTTGTACGACAACTCCTTGCCCTGGAGTTGCGGGGCTGACGCCAAACCTCGCCCCTCCGCGCTCGGATTGCGATAGAGAGCAGCTTGTTGGTGGGGGTTCTCGCCATACCTCAGGTCCATCGCTTTCCGGTAATTCAAATGGAGCGAATCCGGAAGTTCTCCGCCCGCCAATTTCTGCAAGGTGGTGGAAATGGCGCCGTCGTAAGCTGCGGTCGTCGCGAACGCTTTGCGCGCCAGCCGGGCCCGCGTCTCGCGCGAAATGCCTCCATTGTTTCGCCGGAGCTCTTCCACGATGGGGGCATAATCAGCGGCGTCTATAACAACCGTGACATCCTCGAAATTCTTCGCGGCGGAGCGCAGCATCGAGGGTCCGCCGATATCGATGTTCTCGATCAATTCTTCCAACGTCACGCCGGGCTTTAGCGCCGTTTTCTCAAAAGGATAGAGATTCACTACGACCATGTCGATGAATTCGATGCCGTGTTCCTTCACCTGCGCCTGGTGTTGAGGATTCAACCGTATGGCCAGAATACCGCCGTGGACCTTGGGATGAAGCGTCTTTACCCGGCCATCGAGCATTTCAGGGAAACCCGTCAAATCCGAGATGTCCCGCACTTTCAGGCCGTGCTCGCGGAGCAGTTTCGCAGTGCCGCCGGTGGACACCAACTCGACGTCCAGTGACGCAAGGACTGAAGCAAGGTCTACGATACCGCTCTTGTCACTTACGCTTATCAGCGCGCGAGAAACTTTGCGCATGGAGACCCCTTTCGCAACCCAGAAGTTAGAAGCAAGAAGATAGGAGTTAGAAGTTAGGAGCTAGAAGTTAGGTTCGGAGCCAGGAGTTGGTTGCAACCCTGGAGTGTGCCGGGTTTCTGACTCCTAACTTCTCACTCCGATCGCCTGGCTTCTGACTTCTAACTCCTTGTGCTTTTCTCATCCCGCTTTCGACGCTTTGAATTTGACCTTGCCGTCCTCGACTGAAACCGAATACTGCACCTGTACGCAGCCGAGCGTCTCTTGCAATTGTTTCGTCTTGGCTTTGATAAAGCGATGGAAAGAAGAGCCATCGAGATCGGTCGTGCTCTCCCCCACTTTCTTCCTCGCCTCCCGCATAGCTTGCAGAAGTTGGCTCACCTTTTCTGTTTCTGCATCAGGATCCGAACAAACCACGCGCACCGTGCCATCATCAGGCCGAGGGGTTATGGGGCGTTTCTGGCATCCTGTCAGGCTGCGGCCTTCCTCCTTTTCCTGAAGCCTACGACGCCACAGGGCGGAGTGGATGGCGTACTTCTGTAATAGGTTGGTGAGACGATAGCGCTGCCCAAAGTTCAACTTGGACTGGTCGCTGGCATATCGCTTAATCGTAGTTTCCACACGGAAAAGAGTGTCGTGGGGTGGACGCGGGGAGGAACCATTAAAGAAGATCTCGTATTCAACCTTGAGCCGACGAATATCGTCTTCAAGCTTGGTGAAATCCTCATCAACGGTCACGGTTGCCCTCGAACCAACACGAGTGGGGATTATACCTCGTTTGAAACAAGGCGAGTCAACCGAAAAGGGGGCGGTACCGCCCGTCACATAGTATGTCGCGCCTCACGCTTTACGCGTCGTTGCGCTGCCACTGCAATGTGGCTAGAATAACCGCTGGACTCCGATCTGCTCTGCCAGTGGCATGCAGCCCAAGGCTCTATCGCCCTTCATCGGGTGCCCCTGCTAAGCTGATTACGCTATGAACTCCCCGAAAGAGCGTACTGAACCGGCGATGGAAGACTCTTTACGTCAAATCCCCCCCGTGGATGAACTCTTGCAGCGTGAGAGCATACGCGAGGTCGAGGCGCGGGTGGGCCATCGCCTGGTTCTGGAGGTAACGCGGAAGGTTCTGCAGGACCTACGCGAAACTATCTCCCGCGGCAGCCGGAGCGATACTTCGCTCGAATCGCTGGAGAAGGAAATCCTCAAAGAAGTTGAAAGGGCGACGGATCTTTCGCTCCAGCCCGTCATCAATGCCACCGGAGTTATTCTGCACACCAATCTGGGACGCGCGCCTTTAGCCCAGGAAGCGCTGGCTCACCTCGCCCGGGTTGCCTCGGGTTATTCCAACTTGGAATACGATCTGGAGCGTGGTGAGCGCGGCCGGCGTGATGTCCACACGAACCGCCTGTTCAGTCTGCTGTTGGGCGCCGAGCGCTCGCTCGTGGTCAATAACAACGCCGCCGCCGTCTTTCTCGCCCTGAACACGCTGGGGGAAGGCGCAGAAGTGATTGTGTCGCGCGGTGAGCTGATCGAAATCGGCGGCTCCTTCCGCATTCCGGACGTTTGCATGAAGAGCGGCGCGGTGCTGCGCGAGGTCGGCACCACCAACCGCACCCGGACCAGCGACTACGCCGCGGCCATCAATGAGCGGACCCGCGTTTTGTTGCGAGTGCACCCCAGCAATTTCCGCATCGTGGGGTTTACGGAACGACCCAGTTTGGAAGCGCTGGCGGAATTGGCCCATTGGCACAATCTTCTTTTGATGGAGGATTTGGGCAGCGGCTGCCTGGTTGATCTCGCGCCCTGCGGAGTACGCGATGAACTTCCCGTCAGTCTCAGCTTGAAAGCCGGCGCCGACGTGGTGACATTCAGCGGCGATAAGCTGCTGGGCGGGCCGCAGGCAGGCATCATAGTGGGCAAAGGCGAGCCGCTGGACCGCATTCGAAGGAATCCTCTGTTTCGTGCTCTGCGCGTGGATAAACTGACGATTGCTGCGCTTGAAGCAACGATTTCTCTATACTTGCAGGGGCGGTTCGATGCCATTCCAGTAATGCGGATGATGCGCCTCTCCAAGGCCGAAATTGCCGTCCGGGCCGAGCGGTTGGCCAAAAGGATCTCTGCGCTGCCGGCGTTTGCGGCCGTCCTTCAGGATGGCGAGTCCGTAATTGGCGGCGGTTCCACCCCCGGCCAATCGCTCCCGACGACTCTGGTGGCGATTCGACACGCGCAGCGCGGCGCTACAATGCTGGAATCAACGCTTCGCCGCCGGAAGCCGCCCATTCTCGGCCGCATCGAACAGGACACGTTTATTCTGGATCTGCGAACGGTTGAAGACCGCCAGGACGATGACCTTCTGCGGGGCCTCGAGCAGATTCGGTAAGCCGCAAGACGCGGGAAGCAGAAAGTACAGAAGAACACAGGCTGAGAAGGTTAATCAGCCCAGAATCAGAACGGAGCGTTTTGGGTCGCCAATCAGGATCCGTCAATCGCAAACCATGAAGGCTCTCTGTTTTGATGGCAAACTTACCCTACGCGACGTCCCGGCGCCCCAGCGCGCGCCCGGCGAGACATTGATCAAGGTACTGCTTGCGGGCATTTGTGGCACCGACCGCGAAATCTTAAAGGGCTATTCGGGTTTTCGCGGGATACCCGGCCATGAATTCGTCGGACGCGTGGTGGACTGCGACGACGCGCGCTGGATGGGCCGCCGCGTGGTGGGAGAAATCAATATTGCGTGCGGCCATTGTGCGTGGTGCGCGAAGGGTCTGGGACGGCATTGCCCCCAGCGGTCAGTTTTGGGCATCGTGAACCGCCCCGGGGTTTTCGCGGAGTATGTGGCGCTGCCGGTGGAGAATCTGCACGAAGTTCCCGAAGCAATTTCCGATCTAGCCGCGACCTTCACCGAGCCGATCGCGGCGGCGTGCGAAATCCTGGAGCAAATGATCCTGGCGCCGGGGACGCGTGTGGCTATCATCGGGGACGGACGCCTGGGTTTGCTGGTGGCGCAGGTGCTGAAGCAAGCCAGAGCCGAGGTAACGCTGGTTGGCCGGCACCAATGGAAATTGGAGTTGGCGCGAGCGTGGGGCGCCTACGTTTTCAGCGCGGGCGACGAGGCACTCACTACCAGCAGTTTTCCCGTGACGGTGGAGGCGACGGGGTCACCCCAAGGCCTTTCCGAGGCGCTGCGACTCGTCCAGCCGCGCGGTACCGTGGTGATGAAATCTACTTTTCACGGCGCTGCGAACTTTGATGCCACGAAATTGGTGGTAGATGAGATTATGTTGCTGGGTTCGCGTTGCGGGCTCTTTCCGCCCGCGCTCGAACTGCTCCGGACGAAACAGGTTACGGTCGATAACTTGATCACAAAAACGTTCCCGCTCGAACAGGGACTTGAGGCTTTTCAGTATTTGGACAAAACTTCGGCTTTGAAAATCCTGCTGGATATTAGCCAGATTGAGTAAGAGGGGATACAGCATGTTCGGTTCACCGCTAAGAGAGTCTGTCCTTTTTCGTATTTCCTTTCTGTTGTTGATTGCGCTAGTGCTCGCCATCGGCGTGGTAGAAGGGAAAAAAAGGCCGCAACCCCCTCCGCCGACCGGATTGCCCGCGCACGTTAATAATCTGGCGAAGCAACTTTACGGTGTGATGCTGGAAGATGCTGGCCCCATCACCAGCCAGATTCAAACGTTGGTGGTGAATCACATGACGGAGTGGATCACGAATCGCACTCCAACCGATGTGGAAACGCGCCGCGAACTGGAGTACGTTTTTTCTGTTCTGCACTACCCGCTGGTCGGCATACCGGCGGCATTCACCGCTCCATGGAAAGGCCAAATGGTGGTGGGTGCGGCATACACGCTGGGCTGGACTGATTTCGACCGTCAGAACGTGGTGGCTATCTATCTCAGCAATGCCGGCAAAAGCCGTCTTGCGGCCGTTACGAACTTCGTTCCGCGTGTTGACATCCACTACGAAGTGTTACCGCAGCTTGCTTGGGACGACTTCCGGTTCTTCATTTATGGATTCCGGCCTGGAAAGAGCCAGTTGCGGCTCTCGGTGATGCTTTACTCGTTTGACGGACAGAACCTCAAACCGCTGTGGGAAAAGCAAGATGTCTACGACGGACGCATGGACGTCATGGGCGAAAAGGTCACCATCAGCTACCTGAAAGAGGATGAGTACGTCCATGCGGTCGAGGAAAAACGCAAGCCACCGCGCCATCTGGCCACTTACCAGCTTACCGCTGCCGGAATCCGACTGCTGGACGATCACGAAGTTCCTTTCTGACCTGTTCGGCTGAATTCCGGCGGTGCGTTTTCCCGGCGCTTGCAACGCCCTCACAGACCTCTTATACTCTCGCTGCGATTGCGAATTCTTAAGGAGGAAACATGGACTTAATTTCAAGACGTGACGCTGGAAAGCTTTTGTTGGCCGGATGCGCCGGCGCACTCGTCCCGGCCGGGAGGCTTTTTGGCGCACCCATGATCAATTCCGTGATTCGGGGAGTACAGATGGGGGCGCAAAGCTACTCGTTCCGAGAGCTTGATGATCCCGATGCGATCATCAAGGCCTTCCAGACAGTGGGGCTTGGCGAGTGCGAACTGTCGAGCGGCGGGGAGAAACCCGTTGGAACACCCCTCGGCTACTTCACGAAACTTCGACAGAAGTATAACGATGCCGGTGTTTCTGTTTACGCTTATACCTATGCCTTCCGCAAGGGAATGACGGACGAGGAGATCGACCGCGGTTTTCAGATTGCGCGGGCGATGGGCGTGAAATACATCACTTCCTCGGCGAATGTCAGCATGGCGCCGCGCGTTGATAAGTGCGCGCAGAAGTACAAGATCATGGTGGGGTTCCACGGGCACGATTCGACCAACCCCGATGAGTTCTCCACCCCTGAAACGTTTGCCCGTGCGATGAAGGGCGCGTCTCCCTATATCGGCGTAAATCTCGACATCGGCCACTTTGTGGCGGCGGGGGGCGATCCTGTCGCTTACATTAAAGAGCACCACAGCAAGATCGTCTGCCTGCACCTCAAGGATCGCAAGAAGAATCATGGTGAGAACCTGCCGTTTGGCCAGGGGGACACGCCGATCGTAGAGGTGCTGCATTTGCTGCGCGACAATCACTGGAAGATTCCTGCCAATATCGAGTACGAGTACGGAACGCCCGGCATGAACTGCATTGTTGAAGTCAAGAAGTGCTACGAGTATTGCAAGAAAGCGCTCGAAAGCTAAGCGCCTTGGGAAACCCGGCCGCGAAAGTGCCTCCTTCGCATGTGCAGCGGTAAGGCGGCGCTCTCGCGGCCGCGTTCCGGCGAAAAGCCCTTCTCTCTCATCCCGAGCCCGGTCGGCGCACGGTTCTCAGTCCTGCGCTGAGCCAGGGCTTCGTCAAGAGCGCTTTTGGTGAGATCACCATGCATGCCTCCTTTTATCTCTTGGTAGGTGATCCATAAGATAACGGCATAAAAATTGCTCGCGATACCGCACGGAGGCGTGTCTTCTGCTCGGAATGGCGCAGCCGGGTAGGCTCGCGAGGCTCCTCGCTGCCCCTAACGCGCTCGGCAGCGGCCCCGCCGCGCGCCTTTCCCCACGGCCTCAGCCAAAAGCTCGCATGACGCCGGCCCGCGGGGCGGCCAACCGGTGACCATGGAAACTGGAAATTCGAAACTGGAAGTGCGGGACGCGTCAATCGGCAATCGAAAATCGGCAATTTATACTCCGGCCAAGGTCAGGGAAGATGGACGGAAGAAAAAAAAATTACGAACAAAGCCACCAAGTTATTGAAAACAAAGGATCGCAGAACAAAATGACCGAGAAAAAGCGGACATTTTGGTTTAAGTGTCGGACATTTTGGTTTAACGTGGTGACATTTTGGCGTGGCTATGCAGCATTTTTCGGACACTTTGGCATGACGTGGTGACATCTTGGGTGTCAACACGGAAGAACGGGACCGGAAGAGGGGGGCGGGCCATTTCCGACTTACCGATGTTTAGCGTTCCCACAGTTCCGAACCGCCGCGACTTTGACGTGACTGACCCTGGCGCTGAGCCGTCATTCTCGGACCCTGCCACCGTTTCGCGGTATATTATTCACAGGCAAACCAGTTGGAATTCAAGTCCCGGTGAGGTGCGGTACGCCCCTGGGAAACGCTGCACTGCCGTTTGGAGTTTGTGTGAGTTGGACAAATGAGCTGGCCCGGAACATTTCCGGGGCTGTGTTGACCGATGACGCCGCACGCCAAGCAGTCGCGACGGACTTTGGCCGCCTGATTACCCGCACGCCGCAAGCGGTTGTGCGGCCGGCGTCCGCGGAAGACGTGGCGCGCGTCGTGAAATTCGCGGCCCGGAATTCTCTCCCCATCAGCACGCGGGGCGCCGGGCATTCACAATCCGGGCAGTCGCTATCGGAGCAGATCGCGCTGGATATGACCTCGCTCAATAAGCTTGCTCACCTCACGGAGGAGGCGGTAACGGTTCAGGCAGGGGTCACATGGCGGGCATTGGTAGATCACCTGGCGCCCCAGCGCCTTTCGCCCCCGGTCTTAACCAATAACCTCGACGTGACGGTGGGCGGAACGCTTTCCACAGGCGGGCTGGGCGTGGCCTCATGGCGGCACGGCACGCAGGCTGACAACACACTGGCACTCGAAGTAGTAACGGGCACCGGAGAAATTCTCCGCTGCTCCGCCGACGAGAACCGTGAAATTTTTAACGCGGTGCGCTGCGGCGTGGGCCAGTTCGGCGTCATTACGCAAGCAGTGCTCAAGGTACGGCGCCACTCACCCGAGTTCCGCAGCTTCTACTTGCTTTACGATGAGCTGACCGCCCTCCTTGAGGATCTGAAAACGGTAATGAACGATGCTCGTTTCGATTACCTGGAATCGTGGTGCATCCCCTGCGCGCAAGGGTTCAAGAAAGTGGGCGGCCAGCGACAACCGTTCGCGCGGTGGTTTTTTCCTTTACATGCCACCGTCGAAGTGCAAGCAGACGCCCGCCCGGAGGCAGCGGAGAAACTTGCCGGGCTCAACTTCTACAAGCACGTTCACACGGAGGACGGCGCCACGGCGGAATTCTTCACCCGGCTTGACACGCTGTTTGCGCTGTGGAGGCGCGGCGGTTTTTGGGACTACGCACACCCGTGGATGGAATGCGTTCTACCGCCGCAGAGCGCCGCGAACTACATTGGGCAAGTGCTGGCCAATCTGCCACCACAAGCGCTGACGGGCGGGCACATCCTGCTCTGGTCCGCACGAGGAGCAGCATCGCACGTACCCTTGTTCATGCGTCCCCAAGCAGAATTCGTCATGGGCTTCGGAATTCTGCCCGCCGTCCCCCCGGCGTTCGTAAACGAAGTCCTGCCCCGCATGAATCTGGCCAGCCAGGCTTCCATGATGATGGGCGGCAAGCGCTATCTGTCGGGATGGATCGATTTTGATGACGCTGCGTGGAAGGCCCACTACGGCGAGCACTGGCCTACGGTGTTGGCCGCCAAGAAGAAGTTTGACCCGCAGTCCATTCTCAATCGAGGATTTATAAAGTACGGCTGAAAACGGCCGAAGAAAGAAGCGGGCGCACAAGCACCGGTTTTGCAGGCCGTGCCGGCGGTGCTGAAGGGATTGGGAACGTTCCGCGCCGAGCTGACCTGATCGAGCGTATATGCAAATAACCCACGTGGAATCAGAAGAATATCGGACAAAAAGGGCTAGGGATTCTGCGTCGTTCTCCTTGACACTACCAAAAACCACATGTTACATTGACCATCTTCAGATGGTAGTCACACCTTTGAGGCCTCGCCATACATGGGAGTGATTCTTGACCAACTCGCGCACCTGTTTTACCAGACCATACCTACTGTAATCCTGGTGTTTCTGCTGTTCTTTATTCTCGACCGCATTTTCTTTCGGCCTTTGGCGGAGGTGATGAAGCAGCGCCAGGATTTGACGGTGGGCGCCCTGGCAAAGGCTCGTGAGCAGGCATCGGTAGCAGAGGCCAAGGCGCGCGAGTATGAAGAGGCCTTTCAGTCGGCTCGGCAGGAGGTCTACACCCAACGCGAGGTGGAGCGGCGGAGGAATCTGGAGTGGCGCGACGCGGCCTTGAAAAAAGCGCGCGCACACGGCGAGGTATTGGTCCGGGACGCGCAAGCGGCGCTCGCCAACGAGGTTAGCCGCGCAAGGGCCGAGTTGGACGCCGCCTGCCAGCCCCTGGCGGAAGAGATTTCTCAAACCCTGGTCGGGCCGGGTTCCACCCCTGCCGGGCAAGGAAGGGTATGATTTTGATTCGCACATTGCGGCGAGCCTCGTTGGTGATCATTCTGGGAATCGGCTTGGCCGGATTTGCCAATCCGCGTGTGGCGTGGTCGCAGGCATCGGAGTCGGCGGCAAAAGAAAAGAATTCAGAACCTCGCCACGAATTGCTGTTCAAAACCATCAATTTTGCGATTCTCATAGCCGGGCTCAGTTATGTTCTGCGCAAGCCCTTGGCGGAGTTCTTTCGTTCCCGCAGCGCCTCCCTGCAAAAAGCGTTGGAGGAAGGCCGCAAGGCGCTGGCAGCCTCGCAAGCCCAACTCCAGGCAGTCGAGGAGAAGTTGCGGAGGCTGGAGTCGGAGATTGAGGCCTTTAAGTCCTCCGCCGCACGCGAGATGGAAGCCGAGCGTCACCGCTTGGAAGCGGCGAGCGCCGAGGAGGCAGCACGCATCGTGGAATCCGCTCGCGCCCAAATCAACACCGCCGTCCGTGCCGCCAAGCTGGAACTGAGAAAATACGCCGTCCAGCAATCGGTGGCCCGGGCGGAGGAATTGATTCGTACCCGCCTGGATGACGCCGGCCGCCGGAGGCTGGTCACGCAATTTGTGGCCTCGCTCGAGTCCAAGGAAAGGAAGAATTAAGTCATTTTGGATTTTAGATTTTCGATTTTGGATTTCTGATTGCACTCTTACGTTATGGCGTTGCGAGTTGGCGTGGTGCTCGTGAAGAATCCAAAATCCAAAATCGAAAATCCAAAATCGAAAATTGCCCATGCCTACCGTCGTTGCTCATCGCTACGCGCGCGCTCTTGCAGATGTGGTTGCAACTATAGGGGATTATCGCCAGGTGCTAAAGGAATTGGAGGACTTCAGCGCGGCTTATCGCGAAAGCGTGGAACTGCGTGAGGTGTGCGAAACCCCTGCCGTTCCCATGGCGCAGAAGCTAAGCGTGCTGGAAGTCCTGGCCGGCAGATTGGGCGTTTCGCATATCACGTTGAATTTCCTGCGCGTCTTGACTGGTCCACTATCGATTTCCGATTCTGGAGGAGATCCTTCTGGCCTTTCGGAACGTCGCCTACGCGCGATTGGGTATTGTGCGCGTGAGGATCACTTCCGCCGAGGATTTGTCCGCCCCTGAGCGGGAACTTCTACAGACGCGATTTAACGAGCTGACCCAGAAACAGTCAGAATTGGAATTCCACCGGGACGCCAAGTTGATAGCCGGCCTCATGGCGCAAATCGGGAGCACCGTTTACGACGGATCGGTTCGCGGACACCTCGACCGCATACGCGAGCAACTGACGGAAGGATAACCGGGCGTTCAGCCAACAGCTCTCGCCTATCAGCTTTCGGCATTTAGCTGGAGCGTTGGCTGAACGCCAATAGAAAGGCTTGGAAAGGCAGTAATCAGCAATCCGCCGCTAGCCGAACCCATTACGACCGGGGTTGGGCTGAAAGCTGATGGCTGATGGCTGAAAGCTAAACAAACATGCCACAGATTAAAGCCGACGAAATCACCAAGATCATTCGCGAACAGATTGAGAACTTTGACCGCAGCGTGACCGTGGCGGAAGTGGGCTCGGTCATTTCGGTGGGGGACGGCGTGGCCCGCATTCACGGCCTGGACCGCGTCATGGCGGGCGAACTGCTCTCCTTGCCGCACGATGTGGCCGCGCTGGCGCTGAACCTGGAAGAAGACCAGGTCAGCGCGGTGCTGCTGGGCGATTACACCAAGATCCAGGAAGGCGACATCGTCAAGCGCACGAACCGCATCATCTCGGTGCCCGTGGGCGATGCCCTGGTGGGCCGCGTTGTGGACGCGCTTGGCCGTCCCACTGACGGCAAAGGTCCTATCATCACGGATGAGTACAGCCCCATCGAACGCCTTGCTCCAGGCGTGGTGGATCGCCAACCCGTACGCGAGCCGCTTCAAACCGGCCTGAAGGCTATCGACTCCATGATCCCCATCGGCCGCGGCCAGCGCGAACTGATTATCGGCGACCGGCAGACGGGGAAAACCGCGGTGGCCGTGGATACCATCCTGAATCAGCGCGGCGGCGACGTGATTTGTATCTATGTCGCGATCGGGCAGAAGCGTTCCACGATCGCCCAGGTCATCAAGACGCTGGAAGAGTTCGACGCGATGGCGTACAGCATTGTGCTCGAGGCGGGTTCGTCCGACCCGGCCCCCATGCAGTACCTTGCTCCCTACGCCGGCTGCGCGATGGGCGAGTACTTTCGCGACCGTGGCCGCCACGCCTTGTGCATTTACGACGATCTCTCCAAGCACGCCGTGGCGTACCGCGAAATTTCGCTGCTGCTCCGCCGCCCGCCGGGCCGCGAAGCCTATCCCGGTGACGTGTTCTACCTGCACTCCCGCTTGCTGGAGCGCGCGGCCAAGGTCAGCAAGGATTTGGGCGGCGGGTCGCTCACCGCTCTTCCGATTATCGAAACACAGGCCAGTGACGTTTCGGCTTACATTCCCACCAACGTCATCTCCATTACCGACGGGCAGATTTATCTGGAAACTGACCTGTTCAACAGCGGCGTACGGCCGGCGGTGAATGCCGGAATTTCCGTGTCGCGCGTCGGCGGCAACGCCCAGATCAAAGCCATGAAGTCGATTGCCGGCATGTTGCGCCTGGAGATGGCCCAGTTCCGCGAGTTGGCCGCTTTTGCCCAGTTCGGCAGTGATCTTGACAAAACCACGCTGGCGCAACTGAACCGCGGACGCCGGCTGGCGGAGATCCTGAAGCAGGACCAATACAAACCTCTGCCGGTGGAAAAACAGATCGCCATTATCTTTGCCGGAACGGGCGGGTACCTCGACGACCTGCCGATCGAACAGTGCCTGCCTTTCGAACAGGCGCTTTACGAGTTTATGGATACGGCCTACCCCTCGGTGGGTAAGCAGATCGTTGAGAAAAAGGAAATCACCGAGTCCCTGCGCACCGAAATGCGCAAAATGCTGGACGAGTTTAAAGCGAAGTTTGTAGCGGAAAAGAAGGTAGACGGTAAACAGTAGACGGCATACGAGGTCACAAACGGCCCTGTCTACCGCTTGCCGTCTACCGTATTCAGATGGAAAAGCCAAACGGTAAACCGTAGACGGCATACGGGGTCACAAACGGCCCTGTCTACTGTTTGCCGTCTACCGTATTCGGATCTTCTATGGCAGCATTACTTGACATTCGACGCCGGATCCGCTCGGTAAAGAGCACGCAGCAAATTACCCGGGCGATGAAAATGGTGGCGGCGGCGCGGCTGCGGCGTGCCCAGGATCGCATCTTCAACGCCCGTCCGTACGCCAATGAGATGATGGCGCTGCTTTCGAGCGTCGTGGCTCGCACCACTGACCGGTCCCATCCTCTGCTGGTCGAACGGCCCATCGAGCGGCAACTCCTGGTGTTGGTTACCGCTGACCGCGGTTTGTGCGGGGGCTTCAATAGTAATCTCGTTCGCGCCGCGCAAACTTATTTGGACGAGCACCGTGAGCGTGACATTTCCATCATCACGGTGGGCCGCAAGGGACGCGATCACTTTGTCCATCGACCCGTGAAGATCATTGCCGAGTTTGTCAACATCTTCGGCCATTTGGAATTCGGTCAGGCCCAGGCGATTGCCAAGCGCATCATCGAGCTTTACACCGAAGAAAAAGTGGACGCGGTGGACTTTATTTACAATGAGTTCAAGTCCATTATGACCCAGCGCGTGATGGTGCAGCGCTATCTGCCCATTAAGCCGATTGTTCCGGCTGAGGGTGAATCGCTGGTGGATTACATTTACGAGCAGCCACCGCAGGAAATCTTCGATGCGTTGGTGCCCCGCTATGTGGAGAGTGAAGTTTACCGGGCGCTCCTGGAATCGCAGGCGGCGGAATTGGCGGCGCGCATGACCGCCATGGACGCCGCGACCAACAATGCCGCAGAAATGATTGATTCGCTGACGCTTTATATGAACCGCGTCCGTCAAGCAGCTATCACGCGAGAGATCATTGAAGTGGTGAGCGGCGCGGCGGCAACGTAGAAAGGAAGCTGTCAGCTGTCAGCTCTCAGCTCTCAGCTTTCAGCTAATGGCGGCTGCCCTTCAGGCAGCCTGACGGGCAATGGTTTGAGCTGACTGCTGAAAGCTGACAGCTTTTCCCGAAAGGAATCACGATGTCAGAAGAGAAGCACATAGGCAAGGTGGTGGAAGTCATCGGCCCGGTAGTGGTGGTGGCGTTTGAAGGCGGCCATCTGCCTCCCATATATAACGCCGTGCGGATCACGTCCGAGGGTTTCGACGTACCGACGCCTATAGACGTCATCGCGGAAGTGGAACAGCACCTTGGCGAAGGGCGCGTCAAGTGCGTCGCCATGCAGCCCACTGACGGTATGGTGCGTGGAATGAACGTGGCGGACCAGGGCGGACCCATCACCGTGCCGGTCGGCAAGGGCACGCTGGGACGCGTGATGAATGTTATTGGGCAGCCCGTGGATAAGTTGGGTCCGATGGCCACCCAAGACCGCTGGCCTATTCACCGTCACCCCCCTTCGCTGGAGGAGCAGAACACGAACTTGGAGGCCTTTGAGACGGGCGTCAAGGTGATTGACCTGCTTGAGCCCTACCTGAAAGGCGGCAAGACGGGCCTGTTCGGCGGCGCGGGCGTCGGCAAGACAGTCATCGTGATGGAGATGATCCACAACGTGGCCATGAAGCACGGCGGCGTTTCGGTGTTCTCCGGAGTGGGCGAGCGCACCCGCGAAGGCAACGACCTCTGGCTGGAAATGCAGGAAGGCGGGGTCATGGTGGCAGGGGACCCGGAGAAATCCAAGGTTGCCCTCATTTACGGCCAGATGACTGAACCCCCTGGCGCGCGGTTGCGCGTGGGCCTGACGGGACTTACGGTGGCCGAGTATTTCCGCGATGTCGGCGGACAGGACGTCCTGCTGTTCATCGACAACATTTTCCGGTTTACCCAGGCGGGGGCGGAAGTTTCAGCGCTGCTTGGCCGTATGCCGTCCGCTGTGGGGTACCAGCCCAACCTCTCCACGGAAATGGGCGAACTCCAGGAGCGCATTACGTCGACCAAAACGGGTTCAATTACTTCCGTGCAGGCGATTTATGTGCCTGCCGACGACTTGACGGACCCGGCGCCCGCTACGGCTTTTTCGCACCTCGACGCGACCACCGTGCTCAGCCGGTCACTGGTAGAAATCGGCATTTACCCGGCAGTGGATCCCCTCGCATCCACGTCCCGCGTTCTCGATCCGCGCATTGTGGGACATGAACACTATGACGTTGCCCGCGGCGTGAAGGCCATTCTGCAGAAATACAAGGACCTTCAGGACATCATCGCCATCCTCGGGATGGACGAGCTTTCGGAAGAAGACAAGATTACCGTGGCGCGCGCCCGCAAGATCCAGCGTTTCCTTTCCCAACCCTTCTTTGTAACCAAACAGTTCACGGGCATGGACGGACGCTACGTGAAGTTGGAGGACACCATCAAGGGCTTCAAAGAACTTGTGGAAGGCAAGCATGACGGGGTCACGGAGCAAGCCTTCTATATGGTGGGCACCATTGAGGAAGCGTTGGAGAAGGCCGAGAAAATGAAAGCGGCGGCCTGAAAGGCAGTTGATAGTCGACAGTTCACAGTTGATAGTCAAAAACCGGTTTGAACTATCAACTATCGACTATCGACTTTGGACTTCTTATTATGGCAGAAGCAACATTACTTACGGAGATTCGCCTCGATATTGTCACGCCGGACCGCTTGGTGGCACACGATGCGGTGACGGCGGTCAGCATTCCGGGGAAAAACGGCTATTTGGGAATCCTGCCCGGGCATGCCCCGCTGCTCACGGAGATCGCTCCGGGCGAACTCGAGTACACGGCTGGCGGAGGCAAACACGTCGTGGCCGTGACCTGGGGGTTTGCCGAGGTTTTGGGGGATCGCGTTATCGTGTTGGCGCAATCGGCCGAGCGTGCTGAAGAAATCGATGTGGCGCGCGCGGAGAAAGCGAAAATCCGCGCCGAGGAGCGCCTGAAGCGATTTGACGATCCGGCGGTGGACATGGAGCGGGCCCGCGAAGCCCTCCGCCGCGCCATGTCTCGGCTGGAAACCGCACAGAGAGTTAGAGCGTAGCCACGCATCTTCCCTGCTCTTCCGGCACCGGGCCGCCCGGGAAAAAGGCTTTCACGGCCAGTGCAATCGCGAATCCGGGTGGGGCGAAACGGGCATCGGGCACCTGATTGTGTAGTGTTCCGTGGAACACTTGCCATGAACCTTGCCATTCGTGTGTACACCACATCCTGGTGCCCCGATTGCCGCCGCGCGAAGCAGTTCCTGCGCGAACGCCAATTATCCTTCGAGGAAATTGACATTGACGCGCACCCCGAAGCCGCAGAGTTCGTGAAAACCGTAAACAGCGGCAAGCGCAAAGTTCCCACCTTTGATGTCGATGGCCGTGTCTTTGATTGTTCCCCCTTTGATGCCGAGAAACTAACCCGAGAATTGGGGCTATAGCTCTTCGCCGGTAGGAAGCGGACGTTTGGTTGAAAAACCCGGCCCGTGCGGCTCGGAGCCGCCGCGATCCAAAATGGGAGAGAAAGACCTTGCGGTGCCCGCAGCGGCTGGCTGAAAATTGAAGACGGTCCATTTGACAAGCACGGAAACAATGAACCCAGATGAGTGACGAAATGCGTAACGAGGCCATTGAAATCGTCGAAGGCGACATTACGAAACAGAAGGTCGACGCGATCGTGAACGCGGCCAACGCTTCCTTGTTGGGCGGCGGGGGCGTGGACGGCGCGATTCATCGGGCCGCTGGGCCGGAGCTGCTGGGAGAATGCCGCACATTGCACGGCTGCCCCACCGGCGAAGCCAAGAGTACGCGCGGCTATCGCCTTCCGGCCCGGTGGGTCATTCACACCGTGGGGCCAGTGTGGCGTGGCGGCCATGATTTCGAGGATGAGTTGTTGGCGAACTGCTATCGGCGCTCGCTGCAGGTAGCCGTCGAGAACGGCGTGCGCAGCATCGCTTTTCCTGCCATCAGCACCGGCATTTATGGGTTTCCGCTGGAGCGCGCCACACGCATTGCCGTCCGCGAAGTGCGGGCGTTCCTGAACGGCAACCCTTCCCTCGAAAAAGTTCTGTTCGTTTGCTTTGACCGCCGAACGCGCGACGTTTATGAGCAGGTGCTGGCTGCCGTCGCGAGCGATTAAAGAGAATCTCAGCAAAGGGCAGACGCAGGAGCAGCGCCCGCGGGGAGGAACGCCGGGGGAAGATTCCATCTTGACAAAGCCTATGGATAGGCTATAATTTTAGTCGATGGATAGGAGTCTGCTTTTCCAAGCCGGCGCTTCGGTACTGCCGGCGGAAAAGGAATCAGGTCCGGTCATGGCTAGTCGCAAGGCCAACATCGCGGAATATGCACAGAGACACGATGTCCTCTACGAGCGGACCATCCCAAACCTGAGAAGTTATTGAAAACAAAAGGGTTGGAATCCGCTTTTTCACCCCTCGAACCTGAGAACATACTGAAAACAAACCAAGTTACTCGAATTATGAAAAACTGGAAAACGCATGACAGAATGTCATGCATGGCTAGGCGATAGCCTCCAGCAGTTCTCAACGCTGCCGGTCGATCGGTTGCGTCGCGTCGCGCCGCGTCCGCCCGGCCTTGCCCGGCAGCCCGCGAACCTGCCGCCCACGCAGCCCGACCCGAAACCGCTACGCCGTCTTTTCCCCTGCCCGCTTAGTCCTCCCCGCCTGTTCTCATAAGAGCGGCCCCCCTGCGACCAGGTCTTTGCTTCCCCGCCACCGCGTGCCCGCTCTTCTCTGCCCGTCCTTCAACAATTTTGACGGGGCACTGATTCGCTGAGCCCTTGTCTTGACTTCATTGTGTTCTTTCGGATAGCTTTGCTCAGGAAGAACCTCGATAGGTTCGTTCTATGAAGAAAAAATGGGGGCGATGGATCTGGCTAGCCGCAGGGACGGTCGTCATCGTCTTGATCTTTTACAATTTGAGCCGGAACCCTGAGTGGCGCGATTTTCGGTGGCATCGGCTCTGGGGTTCAATTGTAGGGGCAAATCCCGGCTACCTGCTGCTAGCGGTACTCCTGGTTTACAGCACTTTTCTAGTGAGGGCGATTCGCTGGCGTTTTTTCATGGGCCCCATCAAGGCTGCTTCGCTATGGGTTTTGTTTGTGGGGCAAGTTCTCGGATTCAGTTCCATTTTCCTCGTGGGCCGTCCCGGCGAGCTCGTGCGTCCCGCCTACATCGCGAAGAAGGAAAACGTGCCCATGAGCGGTATGCTTGCGGTGTGGTTGCTGGAGCGCGTGCTCGACACCATTGCCACAGTTATGCTTTTCGCCGCCGCCATTTACTTTGAGCCGGTTAATCCTGACACGCGCCGGGGAGTCTCCGTTCTCCACACCATGCACCAGGGTGGACACGTACTCTTCGGATTCACGGGCCTGCTGGTTGTGGGCTTGGTACTTTTCCGCCTGAAGGCCCGCGCGATGACTGGCGGCACACTGAAGCTGTTCGCTTTTCTTCCGGTACGCACCCGGCGATCTTTTGCGCATTTCCTCCGGTCGTTCGGAGAAGGCCTGAGCGTGATTCGGGATTGGAAAGGACTGGCCGGAAGTATCGCGACCACCGCAATTCTGTGGATCATCAACACTACTGTGTTCTGGCTGGTGTTTAAGAGTGTGCGACACCGGCTCGGGCACTTGCCTTGGCTGGCCGCGGCCCTGACGCTCTTCTGCGCGGCTCTGGGACTGGTGGTGCAGTTTCCGGGTATTGGCGGGGGATATCAAGTAGGTACGATCCTCTCCTTGACAGAAATCTTCAACGTCGCCGCCGAGCCTGCAACCGGCGCTAGCATTTTGATTTGGATCGTCATGTCTGTGCCCTGCCTGGCCCTGGCGCTGATTCTTTTGGTCCACGAAGGCTTGTCGATCCGGAAGCTGGAGGCTATTGCCGAAGAGGAGGAGCAGTCAGCGGGACTGGACTAGGGGCTGGGGATTGGATGCTGGGGCTGGGGACCAGTGAGTCGGAATTACGAATTCACGACTCGAAACACGGTATGCAGGGCTTCAGATTCGGAATCCGGACGCGGGCCACGCTTCGGCGCCAATCCTAAACCCAGCCCCCCTGAGCCCCAATTCCCAGCACCGAGCCCCAACCCCCGATTTGAGGTGAACCCCCAACGTGAGATGTCCATTCTGTGGGCACATCGAAGACAAAGTTGTGGATTCTCGCGAGGCGAAGATTGGTGACACCATTCGCCGCCGCCGCGAATGCGGAAAATGCAACCGTCGCTTCACCACCTACGAACGAATCGACGAAATCCCTTACATGATCGTCAAGAAAGATGGCCGGCGCGAGAAATTCGACCGGCAGAAAGTCCTGACCGGTCTGCTTAAGGCGTGCGAGAAGCGTCCCGTACCGATGGTCAAGCTGGAAGCGCTGGTGAACGAGATCGAAGCCTACGTGGCGGAATCGCCGGACCGCGAACGCCCGGCCACCGAACTCGGAGAGATGGTGATGAGCCGGCTGAAGAAACTTGATAAAGTCGCGTACGTGCGTTTTGCGTCGGTTTACATGGATTTCAAGGACGTCCGGGAATTCATGGATGAATTGAAGGACTTGCTGAAAGCAAAAGGGAAATGAGTCAGGACTAGGAATTTGGGGGTGGGATGCTCCCTATTCCCTACTCCCTGTTCCCCACTCCCTATCCCCTATTCCCTGTTCCCTAACTGGTCCTTGGAGTAAATGAACGCCCCAAAGGTGCGGAAGGTCTCAAATCCCAGTCGCTGGTAGAGTCGCACGGCGCCGGCGTTCAAATCCGTTACCGTCAGTGTGATCTGCTCGAAACCTTCTTCCGCGAGATCCCGAAACGCCGCCTGCATCAGTGCCGTACCGACACCCAAGCCTTGGCATGACGGGCTCACAGCGACCTGGGGGATATGCGCGGTGCGGGGTCGCACTTCGGTTACGGAAAGGATGCCCGCCAAACTGCGCGTCGGACGATGCACTGCCATGCGCGAGACGTGCGTCAGGAAATCGCCACATCCCTGATTGTGAAAGATGTTTTCAATCAGCCGCGTTGCGCCCATTACTGAGGCGTATTGATCGTTGATGAGCGCGTCCACGTGCTGGCGGTAAGAGCGGTAGAGTAACTCTGCCGCGTCGTCGTGCAGGCGCTTGTCCCAGGAGACCAGTTCGATGCTTTCCCGCCTCCACAGTTTCTCCGTGGCTGGATCAGGGCAGGGGCCTGCGCTGAGCTCCGACCTCCGGCTTTTCAAGTCAAGACCCATGAAGCGGCGCAGAAAGGTCTGGAATCGATGGGGCAGGAAAGAGGGTCCCAACCCTCGGGTGTCGTAGTGGGGAAGCTGCGCTTCGATGCGACTCAACCCGGGCGTGGCCAGCAACGTCTCCAGGGCATGGTCCAACAACTCACGTTCGTAGCCGTGGCCGTCCAGTTCCGGGTGCACAAAGAGATCGCCGATGATCCCTTTTTCCCCATCGTAGAAGAAGAAACAGTAGCCGCGAATGCCTGCTTGGCCCACCAGGGCGTAACCGGAGAGCCGCTTTTCGCGCAAGCACGATGTAATGATACGGGTCGACGCGGCGAAGTCCCAGCGCATCGCGTCGTTCCACGCACGCGCTTCGGCCTCCAGCAGATAGGAGAAATCCCTGGCCTCAAAGCGGCGAATATCGATGATTTCGAATCCCAAGCGAGGGTCCTTTCCTGCATGGCGCTTCTTCCGTAAACCTCTGAAGTTCGCCCTGCAAGGATGCCGGAAAGGCGAGCGCTCCGCTGCCGTCGATACTGCGGGCAGTTCCTGCGCCAGTATAACCCAATTCGCAAGGGCTGGAGGGCAATCGCAGAGTCATTTAGTTAGCTGTTGGCTCATTCACATGCTCCTGCAAGTCCGTTGGCGTGCAGTTTCAGGCGGCGTTCGGAAGTTTTTCCGGCGCTCTTTCGGGGAGGATTTCAAACGTGGTTGCGATCTTCGCCGTCTTCGAGATCATCGCGCCTACGGCACAGTATTTGGTTTCCGACAGATGAATCGCGGCCCGGACGACTTCCGGGTCGATCTCGCCGCGCAGCCGGTGTTTGATCTCCACCCGTGTGAAGTAAGCAGGCGGCTCGGAATTCTGGTCAGCGCACAATTCGATCTCGTACCCGGTCACTTTCTGCCGCTTCTTCCGCAGTATGCTTATGACGTCAAAAGCGGTGCAGCCGCCGAGCGCGAGCAGCGCAAATTCGATCGGCTTGGGCCCGCTGTGGCCGTCGGCGTCGTCCATCACGAAAGCGTGTCCCGTGCCGGACTGGGCCACGAACTGCCGGCCCGCCCCTTCTACGGTCGTCAAGCTGAGTTTTCCCTGTATCATGGTGATTCTCCTCGTTCGTCCCTGTGCTTATGTGCGGTTGCGCGCATCAAAGAACACCCAAGCAAAGTTGTGCGACGTCACTTTGGGGGTCGCGCGACGCGGTTCGGCGCCGGCGGATCGGGCATTTTCACCCACCTCGTGAAGATAAATGCAATTTTCATGGCGAAGTAACAAGATTCTTCGCTGCGGCTCGGCTGACTAAATGTCTTATTCCCGACAGCGCCCGATTCATACCATGATGTCCGATTCCAGCCTGGATGTCATTCTCTGTCCCATTCCCGCCAGAGTGCCCGATTTCAGTCGCAATGTCCGATTCTCTGCCGCAATGTCCAATTTCTGACATGATATCTGCTTCCCGCTACTCACCCCTTGCAGGAGCATGTGGCTTCAATTTCAGCGATTATAACCGTAGGCAAGTTTGACTGTTAACATCGCAAGCACCCCTCCCCCGGCATGAAACAGCGAACCTCTGCGCCGGGTTTGGGTAAAATGGAAATTGGTACAGTCAGCCAAGCCGTTGAATGCCTTGGGCGCGGCGAAACCGCCGATCAAAACGATGACAAGCCGCCCATCGCCGAGCGCAAGCTATGATCGCCGAGCACAAATGTTTATGACAATCTTGCCTGTCCGGCATAGAATTGCGGGTTCATATGATTGTTCCCTATTCCGATTTGAAATCCCAATACGCCGCCCTGCGCGACGACATCCTGGCGGCGCTCGATCGTGTGGGCAGCAAGGCCGCGTTTATCCTGGGGGAGGAGGTGCAGGCGTTCGAGCGCGAGTTTGCCGCCTACTGTGGCGTAAAGCACTGCGTGGCGGTAAATTCGGGAACCAGCGCGTTGCATTTAGCGCTGCTGGCGGCGGGTGTGCAGGCAGGTGATGAGGTCATCACCACGCCGAACACCTTTATCGCCACAGCGGAAGCGATATCCTACACCGGCGCCGAGCCCGTCTTTGTGGACATCGATCCCTGCACGGCCAACCTTGACCCCGGCAAAATCCCGGCGGCCATAACCCCTCGCACGCGCGCCATTCTGCCGGTGCATCTTTACGGGCTGGCGGCGGAGATGGACCCCATCCTCGCGATCGCCGCGCAGCACCAGTTGGCGGTCATTGAGGACGCCTGCCAGGCGCACGGAGCACGGTACCATGGCCGGCGCGTGGGCAGCATCGGCAACGCGGCGGCATTCAGCTTTTATCCCTCGAAGAACCTGGGCGCCTATGGCGAAGGCGGGGCGCTCACCACCAATGACGACGATCTGGCGGCTCGCTCCCGCGCCCTGCGCTCGCACGGCGAATCGCGGCGCTACTTTCACGACACAGTAGGCTACAATTATCGCATGGAGGGATTCCAGGGCGCCATCCTGCGCACCAAGCTGCCGCGCCTGGAGCAGTGGAACGCGCGGCGCAAGGAATTGGCGGAGATTTACCGCCGCACCCTGGCCGGCGCGCCCGTCCAGTTGCAGGACGGCGGTGCGGCCGGTGAGCGGGTGGACCACCTGATGGTGGTTTACGTTGACCGCCGTGATACGGTGCGCGCGCGCCTGGAAGAGCGGGGTGTGCAAACCGGCATCTATTATCCGCTCCCCATCCACCTCCAGCCGGCCTATAGCTCACTAGGCTATCAGCGCGGCGATCTGCCGCAGGCGGAAAGGGCGTGCGAGCGCGTGATCAGCATGCCGCTTTACCCCGAAATGAGCAATGAGCAAGCGGCCTACGCGGCGCAGACGCTGCGCGACATCGCGGGTGAGATGTGACCAGGACGGGAGTCGAAACTCGAAAATCGAAACTGGAAAATCGAAGACCGAAATTCGAAAATCGCAACGCGTAGCTTTTGAAGCTTCTGCGTTTCCGGACACGTATGGTGCGGAACCAAGTTTCGAGCGCTGCGGCGATTTTCTCCGTGTCCTCCGTGCGCGCTTCTCGGTGACCTCTATGTGAAACACCCAGGTTCACACCGAGGCCACAGAGAAAAATATCGCAGCGGTCACGGAGCAAGAACCGCACCGGTGTGATTTTCGATTTTCGAGTTTCGAATTTCCACTTTCCACTCTCGGGGAGCATCATCCAATATGACACAGCGGCGCAGTTTCGCGTGGATGGACTTGTTGTGGGTTATTTTTCTGGTTGGCCTTGCGGCGCTTCCACCGATCGAGCAGGTTCCCGAGCCAGAGCCGGCATTCCACAAGTATCTTATCCTGATCGCCATCGGCCTTCTGCAAATTTTCGAGCACCGCATCCTGGAATTGCTTCCCAAGCGCGGGCACGTTTACATCGTGCTGCTGAAGATCGGACTCGGTTCGCTGCTGGTGGATCACACGGGCGGAATTCGCAGCAGCTACTATCTCATTTACCTTCTGCCGGTGGTAACCGCCGCGATGTACTTTGAGGTTTGGGCGACGCTGGCCTGGACAATCTTGACGTGCGCCGTTTACTGGTCGTTCGTCATCTGGCAATTAAGCGAATACGTCTTGACGGGTGCTGACGCCGCGGAATTGGCCATTCGCTGCCTGTTCTTTTTTCTGGCCGCCCTTATCGTGAATCGGTTTGTCACGGAAAACCGGGAGCAGGCAGAGCGCTACCGCCAGCTTGCGGAGACCCTGGCGGAGACGAACCGGCGGCTCGAGCAGGCGCAGGAGGAGGCCCGCCGCTCGGAACGTCTGGCCGCCCTCGGGCAGCTTTCCGGCGGCTTGGCCCACGAACTCAGGAATCCGCTGGCCGTCATCAAGGGCTCGGCCGAAACCCTGATGCGCAAGCTTTCCAACTCCGACCCCATCACCACGGAATTGGCCGGATACATTTCGAGTGAAGTCAATCGGATGAACGCGCTGGTGACGCGCTTTCTGGATTTCGCGCGGCCGCACCAGCTCGAACAGCATCAGGAGCAGATTCCGCCTTTGATTGAGCGGGCGCTGAAAGCGGCGCGCGACCGCTGGCCCGACGCCAGGGTGGAAGTGGAACGGCAATTTGCGGCGGACCTGCCGGCAGTCATGATTGACGCTGAACTGATTGAACGGGTGTTTACCAACCTGGCCATCAACGCGTACGAGGCCATGGGCGCGGCCGGAGGAAAACTGCGGGTGGAGGCCGTCCGGGCGGAGGAGGACAAGGACGGCGTGGAAATTACGTTCCACGACACCGGCCCGGGTATACCCGCCGAACTGCGGGAGCAGATCTTTAATCCCTTCTTCACCACCAAGGAAACCGGCGTGGGACTGGGGCTTTCCATCGTCTCGAAAATACTGGACGACCACCGCGGGTGGATCCGGGTGACGAGCGAGCCGGGCGAAGGCGCCGCCTTCCGCGTGTTTCTGCCGAAGGGAAAAGCAACGGAAACGAGCGGATAAGAGGAGAGCGGGTCACCGGGTCCGATGGCCGTCAACCTGCACGATCCGATGGACAGGAAAAGGCGGCAAAATTAGAGTGAGAAGAGGAAAACGCGGCGGTTCCCGGTGTCCGGGTCCGCTCGTTCCTTCGAAAGGCCTATGGTCGAGGCCGGTGGCGAAAGATGAAAGGGACAGCTACTATCCGGCTTGCGAATGGCGCTCTACGCGCCGTGGAGTTACACTGGTACGAGGCGCATGGGATCGGCCAAAGGGACATGAAAATCAAACGCTACTTAGACAAATTATGAAAACACCAACCAAACCGTTCGCTCTTTGCATCGACAATACCGACTATCAGGCATCGCTCATTCCGGGCAAGGTTTATCGGATTCTTCCTGATCGGGTAGCGGCGAAAGACGATCTGGTGCGGATCGTCGACGAGAGCGGCGAGGATTACCTCTATCACAAAGACTATTTCTTGTTTGTGGACTTTCCCCCCAGTGTGACGAAAAAGATTCTTGCCTTACAGTCCGTCCCCTAATCCCCCGCCACGCCCAACCTATTAATTGCGGCCGCGTGCCTCTGCGCACGAGGCATTCCGCCATAGGGGACGGCTTGGCGCCCCCTCGCTCCGCATTCATCATGCGGAACGCCCAGTAGGGCAAGCCCGGCATCTCGTGACTGCATTCATCCGTTCAAACGGCGCCTGACGTAGTGTGACCCGGAGATAGGCACGGCCAATTTGTGTTGAGAATTGGCTGTAAGTTCATCATCGAGTATTCTTGTAGCACCTAAAAAGGTGCTTGTAGAGGAGCAGGACCATGCTGGACATTACCGAGGACATCCAGTCGCTAACGACCTTCCGCCGTCGGTCCGGCGAATTCATAAAGCAACTAAGAAGGACCAAGCGCCCCGTCGTGCTCACCGTGAGGGGGAAAGCAGCGGCCATCGTCCAGGACGCCGAAGCTTATCAGCGGTTGCTCGATATTGCCGCCCAGTCCGATGCCGAGGAAGGCATTCGTCAGGGGCTGGATGACGTAGCCCACGGACGCACGCGTCCAGCGAGTGAGGTATTTGACGAGATTCGCCGCAAACATGACATACCTCGTTGAGTTTGCCGCTCGCGCGGTCCGCGATCTTGAAATACTTTATGTGGAAAAGAACGCTGCGGAGTCACACGCTGCGGCGCGCTGGTATAACGAGTTGGAGCGGGCGGTCTATGCCCTCGCATCGTACCCCCGAAAGTTACTGAACCTGCTTTATGGCAAGAAGCCCCACGTAGGAGACAGATATGAGCCAAAGTAGATTTCCCCCCGGTTGGGACGAAGAGAGAGTTCGGCGCGTCCTCGCGCACTATGAGCAGCAGACGCCGGAAGAAGCGGTGGCCGAGGATGAAGCGGCATTCGGGCAACAGGACGACACCGTAATGAAGATTCCCCATGACCTTGTTCCTGCCGTCCGCCAACTTATTGCCAAGCATCAAGAATAGTTTGGAGCGAAAGACCTCAGGGCACGGGTGACCCAGATGTCCACAAGGCCTTGCGCCGTAGGGGGACGGCTCGCCGCCCCGGGCAGCGCGAGAGTCATGGCTGTGATGAGAATCAGGATGGGGGCGACGGTTCGATGCACCACGTGCACCTCGAAAGGCGGAATCACAAAGGGCGGGGGGATTATAACACCGCTCCGCGGCCCCATCTGTGGGGTATTGGAAACGTTGAGCCCCAACGGGGAGACCTACGCTAGCCCAGGGCATCGCCCTGGGACTCAGGCAGGAAACTTAGAGACAAGCCCTGAACCGAAGGGTCGCGCAGACACGGACGGCAAATTCTGAGCCACCCGCGAGATTTAAAATGATTTCAAATTTGGAATTTGAGATTTGAAATTATTCGAATTTGAACTTTTATAATTTTGATCTACTTATTGGGGGGGGGTGCACCTGGCTGGTCAGCCGTGGCGTTCTTCGGGCTTCACTCAGCCTGACCACGGCAGCGGCGGCGGCGTATTGCACGGCTTCTTTCTCATCATCCATGTACGGTTCGATTCGGGCGAGGACCCGCGGGTCGTCGCGCATGGCCAGAGCGCGCAAGGCCGCGATACGTACAACATAACTGCGGTCCACCAGGGCTTCGATGAGGGCGGCGCGCGACTCGGGGTCGGGATCTTTAGCGAGTACCTGCGCCGCGGCGGCGCGCACGGAGTCGGAAGTATTCTTACTTACAATCTTATAGGCGGATACCCCGAGGCCCCCGAACGGTACAAAACCCAAGCCAGTTTCGACACCGAAGGTGGCCAGTTTCTTGGGATCGTCGAGCATCTCGCGTTGTTCGGCAATCAGGCCGCGGCCACCCTTGCGCCCACCGGTGAGTATGGCGTAGTAAACATCGTAGGCTTTATGGTCCCGCATCAACAGCAGGGAATGCGCGGCCGACAACACTACCGTTGGGTCCTTGTCAGACAGCGCTGCGGTCAGCTTGGGGATTGACCCCACGGCGTGCATCTCCCCCAGAGCAACGGCGGCGGCCGCTCGAACATCAGAGTTATCGTCGCTAAGACCCTTTTCGGCCATCGCCGTGGCCTGCGCGTTGTGCGGCAGTAATCCCAGCGCCCTAGTTGCGTTGGCGCGCTTCAAGACACTCTTCTCGGCCGCGCCGTTTTTCAGAATATTCCACGCCTTCTGTTGCGGCGCCGCCGCGTGGAGAAGGCCATGCCCGGTCACCAAGACGAGGCCAAGGAGCAACGACGTCCAGGAATGCGTTCCTCCGCCTAATCGGGTTGCGCTCCCGGTCGCGGACCAACCACGCTGTCCGGTTGCAAGGTCATTCATCGCTGAGTTAATTCCCCGCTTTGTACCATGCATTAAAAGGACCGTCTATCCGCCAAGCCCGCTAAGTTCCGTCCGCTCCGCTGGTTAAGCGCCGCTGCAGGTCCATCGCCTCCGGTGGTTGCACTGCTTCGAAATTACACGTTGGGGAAAAATTGGGCGTCTGGGAGCAGGGAACAAGGCACAGGTGTCAGGTAAACAGGGGACAGCGGGCAACGCCCTAGCTGAACCCTTCTCCACTTCGCTCCGGCCAGTAATGACGCGACGTCTCAGAAGTTTTTGTGCACCCTGATCTGTACGCTGTATCCGCCGTTCTGGTCTCGTATCGTATTCACCGCAAACCGCTTGGTAACCTGATACTCCACCTGCACAATCTGTCCCGTGCTGGTCGTGAGGTCCGTCGAAAACGTAAAATACAGGTTCTTCGTAACCCGCTGCTGAATGGCAAGGCGTCCGCCGCCGTTGGCTTGGGCGCCGCCCACCTGCGGATCGATGGTCAGGGAAGTAATGCCTGCCAGTTTTTCGACACGGCTGCTGAGTTGGCTGGTCAATTGGCCGGCAATCACCGATTCGGGATTGGTGCTGGTCGTGGAAGCGGCTTCAGTGGTCTGACCCGTAGCAAGAAGGTTGATAATATCAACGGGCGCCAATGGAGGATCGGAAGTGTAGGTGGTGCGGAGTCTATCAATCGGCCCCACAAAGTTCATCGTCAAATTGAACTGGTCGATCGTGGTGGTGACGACAACGTTCACGAGGGGTTCCGTTTGCACCGGATTAACAAACTGGATAACTCCGCTCTGTACTAAGTAACGGTTCCCGTTAAAGAAGATTTCGCCGCCGGTAATATCGCTGCGGCCCAGGATGACCGGTTCGGCGGCTGTTCCGCGCACCATCAGGTTCGCCGTGCCTTGCACGCTCAGCTTGGTGCTTGCCAAAGCCATTTCGCTGGCGGTTTTCAGCGAAATGTCCAATTTCACGTTATCGGCAAAGCTCGCCGTGGGGGCCGGCGCGGATTCTCCCGTGAACTGGTCGGCAAAGGTCGAGAGATCAAATTCCCTGGTCAGCGAAAGGCGATCGACGAGCACGCTGCCACTCAGGAGCGCCGAACTTTCTGAGCCCGTCAGAATCAGTTTGCTATCCAGGATAGATCGAGTGCCTATCGGATAGCGGAGCCGGACCGTTTTCGCGTTCAGTGCCAAGCTGAATTGAACGGCCGGCTGGTATGTGGCAAATCCCTGAACCGAGAAAGTGCCTCCGCCGAGTGCTCCCGTGAAGCTCTGGACATCAACCCTTCCATTTTTAACTCCGAGAACGGCGTTCACGCTCTCCACTCCCAGGGGCGCCTCTGCGGACTCTAGAGTGGCGTCCTCCAGGCGCACCGTACCGCTCACGCTGGGATGGGGAGTTGTGCCCGCAGCACTCACGTCCAACCGGAGCTGCCCGGAGCTGTGCCAATCCGGATAGAACAGTTGAATGAGGTGAAGACCGACAGTACCAGTTGCCGCCGCCTGCACCTCTCGGGCGTGCTCGAAGGGCACGGTGGCCTGAAGATGCAAATCAGTATCCGTACCCTTTAACTCGCATTTATCCAAAGTTGCGACGCCATCGTGGTAGGTGGCACGAAGGGGCGACGCATTTCCGATCTGAAGCGAGTGATAGCTCAGGTTTAGGGTCGGAATCTCCAGTTGCGCCTCAAGTTGGTGCCAGTGTTTCAGAGGGCCGTTGACGGACCCATGGAGTTCGGCTTGGCCACGCAATTCCGGCGGCGCCTTCGGCAGGAACGCGTCCAGCCAGGGACTCAACTGAATGTTGCGGACGTCGACGGTTGCCTTGCCGGGATAGTCGGCATTGAGTGTAACGGCGCCTTGTATCTGGATCCGGGCGCCCTGGGCGGCAGAATTCAGGTTGAAGGTTGCCTGCTGATGCGCTATGTCGGCGTGCAGGGCCAGGCCGTCGAGCGCCTGGCGCCCAATAAGCAGTTTCGGTGTCTGAATGGTCGCGGTGAGTTCAGGGTCCTTAAGCGTGCCCCGGCCCTCCAATGAAGCTGTCAGAATACCCGAGACCTGCACACGTTTGGCCTGGACCGCTTCCAGCCGTTCGATTTGCAGATCGGGGATGGTGAGTTGAGCATCATAGCTTTCATTATGGATACCATAGGTGAGCGTGCCCGAAACCGAGCCGGCGGAGGTCAGCACTTGAAGAGTGGAATGAATTGTATCTCCGGCGCCTTGAAACTGAAGATTAACCCTCTGGAAGGCCTGGCCCCACGCTGTGGCTTGCGTCAGAGTTAAGGAGCCCTCTCCCATCACGTTGGCTTGAGATCCGTGCGCGGTGAGGCGCGCGCCAAGTATGCCGCTGACGGGATAATGCACGTTTGCCACTTGCATCAGGGTGCCCGCGGGAATCTTCGCCAGCGACAGATCAACCCGGACGGCATTCTGCGGCGAATACGTCCAATTCTTCAGCCCCACATTCGCGTCAAACCGCGCCTGGCCGCCGTCGCGAATGCGAAATTCCCCCTGGCTTAAGCTCGCGTCCGACGGACTGAGCGCCACGTTGACTTGTAGCTCGGCGAGGTTAGTGTTCCGGAACTGAAGGTTTGAACCACGGAGCCGGCCCGTAAGCTGCAGATTGCTCATTGTCCCTTGCAACTGTCCGGTGAAGGTGGCTGATCCTTCAATGCCCAGCGGCTCGGCCGGCGCGGCGGAAGGATGAGTACGGGTGGCGGTGGCGTGCCTTGCCACCAACATGAGCTGATCAAGCTCGCGCAGATCATCGGATTGCGCCTGGATGCCGAGACTCGAGCGCTTCCCGGTGCTGCCGTTTAGCTTGAGCGTGAGATGAGGTGTGGCGAGTTCCGTATCCCGAAGAGTGATCGTCCCGGTAGGGGCGTCATAAGCTGCGTGCACGGAGCCGTGCAGCGGAATGGCATTTCCCGCAGCCGCGTTGGGCGGGCCAACGGGCGCCGAGGCGGCGATGGTCGCGTCGGCCTGGAGCTTGAGATTCTGTCCGCTCCCCTCCCAAAACCCTTCCAGATTTCCGTTCAGGTTGCCGCTGATGGCGGCCCGTTCGAGCGGCTGCGTGTTCGAGGCGACGCTTGCCGCCGCCAGCGAAATATCGCTCAGTGCTGCCGTCAAGCGCCCCATGCGCCGGCCGGTCAAGTCGATCAGCGTTAGATTGCCATTGATTCTGCCGCCCAGAACGTCGGCTCTTGCATTCCGCACTTCCAGCGTTCCACCGCTCAGGCGATATTCACCGCTCAGGGACCGGACATCGGCGCGCGCTTGCGGCAAATTGATCCCGAGCGCCGGGCTGCTGAGCACGCCCGAAGTAACGAGGTTATCCAAGAAGGGACGATCGCTGTGATTCTGGTAGTGCAGTGTCCCGCGGAGGTCCATCCGGCCTTCTGGGATAGAAGTGACTTTCACGATCCTGGCAAGCTCGGTGGTGGAAAGCGCCGACTGATAAGCGCCGTCGATGGAAGGGTTACTGTAATCCTGCAAGTGCCCCTGAGCCGAGAAGGAGGACGCCCCGGCGTTGAGCACCACGGAGTCCAAAACCAGCCCGGAAGGCGTTGCGCCGAAATGCACTTGCAGATCGTGCTGCACAGGATTGAAGGCGCCAAACTGAACCCGCCCGTCACGGTACCCCAGCGTGCCGGCGTATTCCGTCCTACCTGCGTCAAAGCTGACGTGTGCTTGCAGGTCGTGAACCTCAGCATCAAGCGGAATCTGGCGGTCGTTATAGTCCAGTTCGCCCTGGTTGAGCGCACAGCGCCCGATGGCGAGGTCAAAGATATTCGTGGGCCGCGATCCGGGCGGCTTGGGCGGCGTTGGCGGGAGGTTCGAGCGTCCATTTTGTTCGACGGACATATGAACGGAAGGGCGGTCAATCACCAACTCGTACAAACTGAACTCCGGGCGCCACAGCGAGACGATTTTGACGCCGGCGATGAGATGCGCAATCTGCAAAAGGGGCGGCTTATCAGCAGGTTCGGAACCGTGGAGCACAATGTGGTAAAAATCCAGTCTCAAGCCTGCCCAGCGAAACCGGAAATCCCCAATTTCGACGCGAGCGCCGGTGGACTGCGATGCCTTCTCCGCCACCTCGCGGAGGACGAATCGATGAAAGGCGCCGCTGCGCAAGACGACGACGCACGCCACGACGAGCAAAAGAATCGCCACTGCTACGGCCACCAAAAAGCGGAAAACGTGTTTGCGCGTCATCATGTTCCTTCACCCTCGTACTGTCTTCCCATCCTCAGTTAGAAGGACTGCCCCAGAGTGACAAACAGATTCGTCGATTTGAGCCCAGGTACCGGATTCAGGTTCTGGCCGATATCAATCCGCACGGGACCGATAGGAGTTTGGTATCGCAACCCTATGCCGACGGTGTTGCTGTAATTGCTGAAAAAGCCCTTGAAACCGATATTGCTATAGACATTCCCGCCGTCATAAAACAAAACCAAGCCCAAGTTCCTGTTAATGGGGGAGGGAAACGTAATCGGTATCGGGAAGCGCCCCTCCGAATTAAAAATGAATAGCTGAAGTCCCCCGGCAGGAGCCGTGATGCGCGCGTTGCAAGTGGACAGAACGTTGGCCTGCGTACACAGCGTGGCCGTAACTTGCGGCCCCGCTCCGTTCAAAGGAAAGCCCCGCAGACTGTCAGCTCCGCCCGAAAAGAACTTTTCGCTGATGGGAACGTGACCGCCGGAGAACGAATCGACCAATCCCACGCGCACACTATTAGCCCATACCGCCCAGGGTCTCAGTTGGCGGTAATACGCCGACTGCCCGAAAAGGCGCGCAAAATTGTCCGTGGAACCCAAGGATCTTGGGCTAATCCCCAAATCCACCGTCTCGAAAACGCCACGATGGGCGTCGAGCGGCTTGTCCCGCGTGTCCATAATGAACGTACCCGCTAGCATGGAAGACCGCACGTTTTGATCCTCGGAAGGGATGAAGTTTTGAATTAGCAGGTTCGTGAGGGTGGTTCGTTGGAATTGGTAGCGGAGCTGCGATCGCTTAGTCCTGGCGGCGTTCAGAACTTTTTCAAACTGCAATAAACCGGCGCCAAGCCGCGCGGTGAAAAGGGGATTTTGCGCGGAGCGTTCGCCGGACACGTTCAGTAATGAGCCCCACTTGAGCCCGAGGAACTGCGGATCCGTGTAACTGAACGAGCCGCGCTGATCAAGCACAGACAAGAAAGTAGAGATGGAGGCCGTCTCCGCTCTGCCCAGCAAATCCAGCCGGCTATAGTCCACTGAGCCAAGCGGGCTAAAGACGGTTTTCTCAATGATCTTGAAAGAGCTGGGAAGCCCCAGGGTGGGAAGCCCGGGTAGCGCCACGATGCCGGAGGAAAGGCTTCCCGCCACCGGCGTGTAGAGCAATCCCAGTCCGTACGTCAGGGAATTTCGCTTCGCCTCGTGCGTCCTGACCAGCACTTCTTCCGTCGTCTGGTCAGTAATCGGGGTGCGTGGGTCAACGCTGGCCGAATCAAAAATCCCGAGGCTGTAAAGTGAACTCTCCGACCCCAGCACATTGGCTTCACTTAAAGGCTCTCCGGCCCTGACGCTGGTGTTGCGCTGGAGAAAGGACACTTTCGTGTGTTGTTCGCCCACATAGGCCACGTCGGAAATGTGTACCTGGGGGCCCTCGTTAATGAGGTATGTAACGATCACACGGTGCGACGCGCCGGGTATCGGTTTGACGGACCACCGAAACGTCACATTGGGAAACCCCAGGTTCAGGTAATTGGCAACAATTTGGCTCCGGTCTTGTTCGAGCCGATGTTGTGAATAGGGCTGACCCGCCTTCAAATTCAGTCCCGCTGGTGCGAGCTTCGCCAGCGGCTGGGTTTTATTGCCTTCCACTTTTAGAGTTTCGACGCGAGTCACTTCCCCCTCGCGGATGCGAAAGGTGACATTGACGGCACGGCCGTGCTCAGCCACCTGCGACTGCACCTGAACGTCTGGATACCCGGCAGCGCGATAATACGTAACCAGGTTTTGGACGCTGCGGTTCAGTAAGTCGTTGTTGAACTTGCCCCTGGAGAAGAATTGCCCCTTCTGCACCAGCACTTGGTCCGCGAGCTTTGCGTCATCGAAGTGCTTGTTGCCGGTGAGCTTCACGCTGGTCACACGACGGCGACTTCCAAGGTCGACAATGTAGGTGAGTGAAATCTGCGACGGGTTTTTGCGGGTCTGAGGAGATACTTTTGCACGGTCGTAACCCTTGCCCTGAAAGTAGGAGACGAGATTGCGTGCACCCTCTTCCACGAGATCCTGATCAAACGTGTTCTCCTCGTAGATCGGAATCAGCGAGCGCAGAGACCGCCGCGAGAGTCGTGCTCCGGATACACTCACTAGCACCTCCGGCCCCATGTCGATGTGCCATATCAGGGGGGCTTTGTTGGTGGCGGGGTTATAGATCGGCGGGTCCAGGCGGACGGTGCTCGCGAGGTGGTCTTGCTTGCCAAGATACTGTTGCAGGAACTTAGTGGCGTCGCGAAGGCGCGCCGGACTGTACGACTTTCCTTCCTTCACATCCGCCCCATGGAAGCGAGCGCGCAACGAATGTAGGGCGCCCTCAAGGCGCGCGACCTCGGCGGCGGGCGGGCCGGTAATCTGTACCTTTCCGAACTTCGCCCGCCGGCCAAGCTTGACGTTGTAGGAAATGTTGGCCAGCCGGTGGAGCTGATCCAGGCTGGTTTCCACCTGCACCTGCGCCACGAAGTAGCCCTGCTCCGCAAAAAATCGGGTTAGCAGGTTTTTGCTTTGCTCGGCGCGCGCTGCCTGGAAGGGGTCTTGCCGGGGGTAATTCACGACCTCGAAGAGGCGGGAGTAGGTGAAAACCGTCGTGGCGCCCGGGAAATAGATCATGCCCACGTAGAACACCGGTTCCATCAGAAAAGTAACATCCAGGCCCTCCGCTCCAGGTCTCACTTCGACTTCGATTTTCGAGAACTTTCCCGTGCCCTGCAATGCCGCCACGGTTTTATCGATGTCCGTGGTAGCGTATGCGGTCCCGGCTTTTTGCGCGACCAGGGGCCGAAACGCCTCGGCATTCACCTTGGGTTGCGCAACCAGATCGACGTTGGACACCTGCAAACCTTCATAGAGCCGGGTCGGCGCATTTTGCGCACCCGCCGTGGCCGTGGAACACAAGGTCGAGATGAAACAGGTTAAGATCAAGCACGAACGCATGTTTGCCCTTGGCTGGCGCTCGACCGTCACTTCAGTGAGCAAAGGTACACTCACTCGTTTGGATGGGTGCCCCACGCCTGTCATTTGGAAGACCCCGCCCTGGGGACTAGTAGGCCGCCGAAGCCCTCACCTCGGCGCTGGCTTGCACTTTTCGGCCGTTCCTGGCCGTCATCTTTCTCAGTTCTGCATTGATGGTAGCACCTATTAACACCACGATGCTCAAAAGATAAATCCAAACCATCAGCAGTACGAACACTCCAAGCACACCGTACGTTCTGCCAAAGCTGGAAACGTGATCAGCATAAAGATTAAAGCCCAATGTAGAAAGGAGCCATCCGGCAAGGATGAAGGCCACCCCGGGCAGGGTCGACCGCCACGGCCGTTGCAGGTTGGGCATGGTTCGGTCAATGATCGCGATGCCCAATCCGAGCACGACGACGGAAGTTGTCCAATGGACGACATGCCACAACACCGGTTTGTTGAAAATACCTAGAGAGTGGGCCACGAGCCAGCGATCAATGCGGCCCCCCGCCGTCAGCAACCCGAAGGTGGACAACACCAAGAGGGCAAGTATGACGATCATGATCACGGCGAGCCCGAGACGCTTCAAATACGCACGTGTCTCCTGGACCTCGTACACCCGGTCCAGCGCGTCGATTAGGCTCATCAGCCCGTTGGTTGCCGACCAGATGGTGCCCACTAGTCCTACGGAAAGAAAACCCGTGCGACCCTCAGTGAGACTGAGAACAATACGAAAGATCATGCGCTGCGATCCCCGAGGAAAATAGTGCGTAATCCCTCTCAGGACTGCGTCCCACGCTCCCGTAAATGGGAGAGTGCCAACCACGGCGGCCAGAACAAGGAGAAACGGAAACACCGATAGGACAAAATAATAGGACATCGCAGCGGCAAGACCGGGCACATCCTCCGCCCCGACTCGCCTCCATACTGCCTGTGCCAGTTGGCGCAGACTGAGCGGGCGTACCGAAACACCTGCCACGGAGTTTCCCTCCCCTCCTTAGATGCGCAGCCGCTAATAGCCGGCTCACTAAAGCCGGCGTCGCACCGACGCTCGCTGAGTGTACCGACGACGGCTAAAGCACCGGGTACCGCGTCAGAGTTGACCGGAAGCAGGGGGGTGTCGTCAAACGACATGACCGATTGTGTGAGCCGTCTAGCCACTCGCCATTAGCCACTGGCAATCTGCCGTTGTGGCCGGCGCTCGGCGACGATCGTCACCTGCATGTCGCGGGCGTAACGGACGATGCGATGGATGAGGTTTCGACCAAGAAAACCCTCCCAGGGTGAGTACTTGGGCCGGACCATGAAAATCTGGGTGATGCTGTGGAGACGGGCGAAATCAAGCAGGGTGGTTGCGATATCGTCGCCCCGCAACACACGGGTTTCAAGGTGAAGGTTGCGCGCGAAACTGAGGTGACGCTCCACCGCTTCTCGTTTGGAGGTCGGCAAGGAACTGAAATCTGCGCCGGCGGATACGTAAACGGCAAAGCAGTCGGCTTGCAGGTAATCCGCCACCCGCCGCCCGCGCCGGATGAGCATGGCCGTGGAGGGGTGCTCAGTGACGTAGACGAGAATCCGGTCGGTCAAACCCGTAAAGTCACCGCCTGGGCTGGCCGTTTCAGCGGGATCAGCGGAGGTTTCGATGGTGGACTCGGGCAGGGTGACCTGCCGGATCTCCACCTCGTGCGCGGTCTGGCGCAAGGCAATTTCGCGCAAGGCGACGAGGGTGGATTCCTTAAAGAAATTCTGCAACGCGCGGTGTGCCTTTTCGGGCGGATAGACCACGCCGCGCTCCAGCCGATTGATGAGGGCACGTGGCGTGAGGTCCACCATCACGACTTCCTCGGCTTGTTTCATGACCCAGTCGGGAAGCGTCTCGCGCACGCGCACCCCCGTCATATCCTTCACCTGGTCATTCAGGCTTTCCAAATGCTGGATGTTCATCGTGGTCATGACGTCGATGCCGGCATCAAGCAGCTCAAGAACGTTTTCCCAGCGTTTCAAATGGGATGAGCCCGGGACATTGGTATGCGGCAATTCATCGACCACGCAGACTTCGGGGCGGCGCTCCAGGATGGCCGGCATATTCATCTCTTCGAAAATCGCTCCCCGATACTCCATCCTGGTGCGAGGGATCAACTCCAGGCCCTTGGCTTGTTCGATCGTGTCCTTGCGTCCATGCGGTTCGAGGTAGCCGATCACGACGTCAACGCCCCGCTTGACCAGTTCGTGAGCGTCTGTCAGCATCTGATAGGTTTTCCCAACGCCGGCGGCAAATCCCAAGTAGACCTTGAGTCTGCCGCGTTTGTGAGGGGTGGTATCCATCCAAGAGCTCTCAGTTGTCAGCTTTCAGTTCTCAGCTAACCTCCCGGTAAGCGCTCTGCTTTCAGCTAAAGCTCCAGCACTGTTTCGGTGAAATTAAACCCTGGCGACAAGCTGATGCTGAGAGCTGAAAACTGCCCTGCTGAAAGCTGATAACTGACGGGTGAAAGCTTCCGTCAGTCCGGAAACACGCGCACATCTATCCCTTCGGCGGCACGGATGAGGTGATCCAAAGGCCCGCCCAAGAAGCGGTCCCACCAGTGGACGCGGCTGGGCTGGCCAACAAAAATCTGTGTAATCCGGTGCGTGCGTGCAAAATCCATCAACGTCTCAACAGGGTCGTAACCGTCCAAGACGGTGGTCTGCGCGCCCAACTGCTTCGCTTTTTCGAGATGATTGTGAAGGATGTCTTCATCTTTGTCAGACAGCCGGTCGTGGCGGATATACACGGCGAGAAGTTCTCCGTGGAAGCGGTCGGCGTTGCGTCGTCCGCTTTCGATCATGGCCTTGGCATTGGACCCTCGGGTGAAGCAAACCAGGATGCGTTCCTGGGTGCCCCAAACCAGCTCGATGCCGTGCGCCAGAAGGTAATCCTCAAGCTGGCGGTCAACCACTTCGGCGGCAAGCAGCAAAGCGATTTCCCGTAGTGCGGAAAGACGCCGCGGCGTGTCCGCAGCAGCCGTAGCCGTTGTGGATGGCTGCCCAGCTCGTTCCAGGAGCAATTCCGGCGGGACATCCACAATCACAATTTCGTTCGCGTTGTAGAGGAACCGCTCGGGCACCGTATCCGTCACGTGCTTGCCGGTTATTTTCTCCACGGCCTCGCGCCGCTCCTCAATGTGCTGGAGGTTGAGAGAAGTTATGACCACGATTCCCGCCGCCAGGAGTTCTTCCACGTCCTGCCATCGATAGGGGTTCTTGCTCCCGGGAGGATTGTTGTAAGCCACTCCATCCACCAGGCAGACCTGCGGGTGCCGGCGCAGGATGGCCTCCACGTCCATCGCCTCGCCGCCGGCAATTTTCTTGAGGGGAATGACTTCCATCGTCTGGACCAGATGCTCCAGCTCAGGTGGCAGGTTTGACTGGATGGCGCCGATCACCACGTTTTGGCCGCGAGCTCGCCGCCGCCGGCCTTCGTCCAACATCCGAAAGGACTTACCCACGCCGGAGGCATAACCCAGGAAAACCTTCAGCCGCTCGTGTTGGAGTTGCTCGTCCTGCGCCTCGATCTGATGGAGAAGCACTTCCGGATCGGGCCGGCGCTCAGTATCAATCGGCATACTTGCAGGTATCTCCTCGTTGCAGTTTACTATCGGAAAGTGACGGGTGACAAGAGACGATTGACGAAGGCCGCGCTCCGTGACCTCTGTCCTAGTGTGGTGTCCCGCGTAATTGTTGACAACCGAGACGACGACCGGTCGCGACCGCTATTGTAAATCGTTAGCCGGGACAGGACACTAGATCCTTTCCTAGCACAGAGTACACCGCGAATATTGTCACGGCGGGGCAAAGTTCTCGGAATAATTGCTTCAAGGTTTTCGCGGGGGGAACTGCTGGTCCAGGGCGACATTCAGGAGCAGCACGTTGACGCGCGGCTCGCCCAGAAAAGCCCATTGTCGCCCTTCGGTATGGGCGTCAACGAGCCGTATCATCTGATCCAAAGTCGCACCCCGCAGCTCCGCGACGCGCGGCGCCTGGGCCAGCGCCGAGGCGGGACTGATGTCCGGATCCAAACCGCTGGCGGACGCCGTCACCATGTCAGCCGGGATAAGACCTTTGAAGGTCGGATTTTCCTTGCGGAATTTTGCGATATCCGTTTTTACCCGATCGATCAGTTTCTGATTTGTAGGCCCAAGATTGGACCCGTTGGACGCGGTAGCGTCGTAGCCATCGTTGCCGGCCGCGGACGGGCGGGAGTGGAAGTATTCCGGCTTGCTAAAGTTCTGGCCCACCAACGTGGATCCCTTGATCTCCCCATTGACCTTCAACAAACTTCCATTCGCGGTGCGAGGGAAGAGGAGCTGGCATACCCCCGTAACCAAACCGGGGTAGATGAGTCCCGTCAGGATGGTCATCACCAGGGTGAGACGAAAAGCTTGCGCAAGTTGGTAACGCATAAGAACTCCCTTTGTAGCGGCGAACGGCGTTCGCCCAACCGGCCGAGCGCCGCTCGGCCCTACGCCAGATGCAACACGCCAAGTATTCGATCAATTAGCCAGATACACGGGAAGGGCGCAACGAATCCCCCCAACCCGTAGATCCAAAGGTTGCGGCTCAGCATCGAGGCGGCGCTCTGCGGCTTATATCGCACGCCGCGCAATGCCAACGGCACGAGAGCGATGATGATTATTGCGTTGAAGATCACAGCGGCCAGAACGGCGCTCTGGGGGCTGTGAAGGTGCATGATGTTAAGCTTGTCCAATTCCGGATAGGTGGCCGCGAACATCGCGGGAATGATCGCGAAGTACTTGGATACATCGTTCAAGATCGAAAAGGTCGTTAATGCGCCGCGCGTGATGAGCAATTGCTTGCCGATGGCCACAATCTCGATCAACTTGGTAGGGTTGCTGTCAAGATCCACCATATTACCGGCTTCTTTGGCGGCCATCGTACCGGTGTTCATTGCGACACCCACATCGGCTTGAGCCAGGGCGGGAGCATCGTTGGTGCCATCGCCGGTCATCGCGACCAGCCGCCCCTGCGATTGCTCTTTCTTGATGTACTCCATCTTATCTTTGGGCGTCGCCTGAGCCAGGAAGTCGTCTACGCCGGCTTCATTGGCTATTGCTGCCGCGGTCAGGGGGTTATCACCGGTGATCATGACAGAACGTATTCCCATTGTCCTTAACTGTTCCAGGCGTTCGTGCATGCCCCCCTTGACGATGTCCTTCAGGTGGACTATTCCCAGCAGCCGATCTCCGTCGGCAACCGCAAGGGGCGTCCCCCCTGTGCGGGAGATGCCATCCGACATTTCGGTGAAGTTTGCGGGAACGGTGCCACCTTGGTCCACAACAAATTGCACAATCGCGTCGGTGGCGCCCTTACGCAGGTGACGGCCATCGAGGTCGACGCCGCTCATGCGGGTGTAAGCGGAAAACGGGAGAAAATGGGCCTCGTGCTCAGAAACCTCTCGTCCCCTGAGACTGTAGGCCTGCTTGGCAAGCACCACGATCGAGCGGCCCTCGGGAGTCTCATCCGCCAGACTGGCGAGTTGCGCAGCATCCGCCAATTCGGAGCCGGTTACCCCCGCAACAGGTAAAAACTCCACCGCCTGCCGGTTGCCCAGGGTGATGGTGCCAGTCTTATCGAGCAACAGGGTGTTGACGTCGCCCGCAGCCTCAACCGCCTTTCCGCTCATGGCCAGCACGTTATGCTGCATCACGCGATCCATTCCGGCGATGCCGATGGCGGAAAGCAAGCCCCCGATAGTGGTGGGAATCAAGCAAACAAGAAGGGACACCAGCACGGCCACGCTTGGGACCGTCCCCGCCTTGGCAGAATTGACGGAGTACACTGCAAACGGCTGCAAAGTGACCACGGCCAGCAAGAAGATCAGCGTCATCCCGGCGATCAGGATGTTCAGTGCGATTTCGTTGGGCGTCTTCTGTCGTTCGGCCCCTTCGACCAAGGCAATCATGCGGTCGAGGAACGTCTCACCGGGGTTAGACGTAATCCGAACTTTGATCTGGTCCGACAGAACTTTGGTTCCGCCCGTAACGGCGCTCCGGTCGCCACCCGACTCCCGAATCACGGGCGCGCTTTCACCCGTGATGACCGACTCATCCACGGTGGCGATGCCGTCGATCACTTCGCCATCCCCGGGAATGATGTCGCCGACTTCGCAGATCACCACGTCGCGGGCGCGCAGCTTGGAAGCAGGAACAATCTCAGTCTCGCCGGGGGCCACAATCCGCCGGGCCATGGAGTCGGTCTTGGCTTTACGGAGGGTGTCAGCCTGCGCCTTGCCACGCGCCTCCGCCATCGCTTCGGCAAAGTTGGCAAAGAGCACGGTAAACCAGAGCCAAAGCGAAATCTGGAGCGAGAAGCCAATGCCAGGCGCCTTGATGACCATGTCCCGAATCATAAAGACCGTCGTCAGGGTTGCGCCCACTTCCACCGCGAAAATCACGGGATTCTTGAGAAGAGTAATAGGATTTAGTTTGACAAACGAGGCCTTGAAGGCGCGCCACATGAGTTGCGTGTCGAACAGCGGACGAGCTCGCACCATTTTCTTGGGCACGAGCGTCGTTAGATCGTCCAGTGGAGGAGGCGTTACAGTGGTCGTCGGCATGGCTTAGCTCCAAATCGTGTACAGCAGCGAGGATAAGAGTTTTCCTTCTCGCATGAAGAAGTGCTCGACCAGCGGACCGAGCGAAAGCGCCGGGAAAAAGGTCAAGGCGCCAATCACGACCACCACACCTACGAGCAGTCCCACAAATAGCGGGCCATGCGTCGGGAACGTGCCGCTGGTGGTGGGCACTTTCTTCTTGGTGACGAGGCTGCCGGCGATCGCCAACGTGGGCAGGATGAAGCCGAAGCGCCCAATCAGCATGGCAAAGCCCGTCATCAGGTTGTAGAAAGGTGTGTTGACGCTGATTCCGGCAAAGGCGCTGCCATTGTTTTCCGAAGCGCTCGAGAAGGTGTATAGAATCTCGCTGAATCCGTGTGGCCCAGAGTTGCCCAAATTGCTGATGGCTGCCCCCGGGGGATTCCAGTACCCGTTCTTCGCGAAGGGAATGACGGAAGCGATTGCAGCAAAAACAAGGATCGAGAAGGCTGTGGCAATAATAGCCACCATCGCCATCTTGACCTCCTTTTGCTCGATCTTCTTTCCCAAATACTCAGGTGTTCGGCCCACCATAAGCCCCGCAATAAAAACCCCCACAATGGCGTACAGCAGCATCCCGTACAAACCTGATCCAACGCCGCCGAAAATGACCTCGTCCGTCTGCAAGTTGAACAGGGGGATGAAGCCGCCGAGGGGTGTATAGCTATCGTGCATGCTGTTCACAGCTCCGCAACTCGCGTCCGTTGTGGCAGTGGCGAACAATGTAGAGCCAGGAATACCGAAGCGGACCTCTTTACCTTCCATATTGCCACCCGATTGGGCGGGAGTGGCCGCCGTCTCTACGCCTAGGCGGGCAATGTTCGGATTACCCGCTCGCTCGGACGGATAACAGATAAATACACCCGCAAAGAAAAGGAACGCCATGGCGGCAAACAGTGCCCATCCTTGGCGCGTATCTCCCACCACCTTGCCGAAGGTGTAGGTGAGGCCCGAGGAAATCATCAGCAGAGACAAAACCTGGAGGAAGTTAGTTAAAGGGGTGGGATTTTCAAAAGGATGGGATGAGTTGGCGTTAAAGAAGCCGCCGCCATTGGTACCGAGCATCTTAATGGCTTCCTGTCCGGCTACCGGGCCGACCGGAATAGTTTGAGTCGCCCCTTCTACTGTCGTCGCCTTCTGATAGGACCGGAACGTTTGCGGCACTCCTCGAAAACACAGAATCAAGGCGAACACGAACGCCAGCGGCAGCAGTACGTAAACCGCAGCGCGCGTCACATCAACCCAGAAATTTCCAATGGTATTCATCTGCTTCCGTGCAAAGCCGCGGATCAGCGCGATCGCCACCGCAATCCCTGCGGCCGCGGAAAGGAAATTCTGGACGGTCAGGGCAGCCATCTGGACGAGATAACTAAGCGTCTGCTCGCCGCCGTAAGCCTGCCAGTTGGTGTTGGTGATGAAGCTCACGGCGGTGTTAAATGCCAGATCCGGTGTCATGGGGGTGGCGTAGCTGGGAGCATGAGCGGTGCTAAAGTGCATCGGATTGAGAGGAAGGAATCCCTGTAACCGCTGAATGGCGTAAACGAACAGGAAACCGACCAGGCTAAAGGCAATGACCGAGGTCGAGTATTGAGTCCAGCGCTGCTCGGAGGTTTCCCTGATTCCACAGAGCCGGTAAATGAGCCGCTCTAATGGCCGCAGCACAGGATGAAGAAAGGTGCTCTCGCCTTCAAAAACGCGAGCCATGTAGAGGCCCAGTGGCTTCGTCACCGCCCAGAGCACCAGGAAAAAGACGACGATATACACAATGCCAGTCATGCAGGCCTCCTCAGAACTGCTCCGGGCGCAAGAGCGCGTAAACCAGGTAACCAAATAAGAACAACGCGGCGATGCCGGCAATGATGAAGTCCATAAGTCGGCCCCTTCCTAGAGATGCTCACAAAGACGTGTGAAAATCCAACAACCGACAAAGAACAAAACGCAAATCAAGATATAAGCCAGGTCCAGCACGGTGATGTCACCTCAGCTTTGCGAAAATGACGCGGTGCCCATCCTTTTGAAGGTCTTGTGCCAGCTTTTGCGCAGAAGTTGGCCACCAGCGTTGCTTGCCACCCACCACGACCAAGGACTGCGGCCTAAGGAGGGATTCCAACGTGCGCCGTTTATCGCGGCATAAACAAACCTCGGCTGCGACGTTCAAGCGAAGGCTTTGGATTAAGTTTCGCACCTGGCATTCCAAGAACTCCACCGATACCGCAGGCTTGGTGAGGGGCAGCGCGTACGGGACTTCGTACGGCACGAGAAGCCGTAGGTGCCCCTCCAACTCTTTCGCCAGCCCATCAGCCAGTTGCAATGCCGCCAACGTTCCGAACGCATCCGTAAAAACCACGAAAACTTCCAGCCCCGGCCCCGTCGGATTGTTAATCGTATCACGGCTCGCGCCGTCCTGCGAAAAAACGGGGGGAGTACGACCGCACTCGTCTCCGAAATCGGATCCCATGGAGATCACCTAAACCATCGTGTGCGGCAATGCATAAAGAAGTCATAAGGACTTGCTCAAAATTTTGTTAGCCCTTGGGGAGAGAGAGCCGGTAGCCAACCCACGGCTCGGTAACCAAATAGGCAGGATGCGAGGGGTCAGCTTCGATCTTTTTCCGAAGCTGGTTGATAAAGACGCGGAGGTATTCCACTTCTTCCCCGTAATCCGGTCCCCAAACCGCCTGTAGGAGCTTGGCATGGGGAATGGCCACATCCGGATTGCTGGCGAAGTAACGGAGCAGATCGAATTCCTTGGGGGTCAAGCGAACTTCGGTACCGTTCACGGTAACTCGCCGAGCCACGAAATTAATTGCCGTCTCACCGAGGTTCAGCACATCCGGTGTGCCGGCGCTCAACAACGGAGCCCGGCGCAGCGCCGCTCGGATGCGGGCCAGAAGTTCCGGCATACTAAAGGGTTTCGTTACATAGTCATCAGCGCCGGCATCCAGCGCTTCCACTTTCTCCTTCTCTGTATTGCGAATGGAAAGAATCACAATCGGGATGTCGCTTTGGTTGCGAATGATCCGGCACGCTTCCATGCCACCGATTCCCGGCATATTGATGTCGAGAAGCACCAGGTCGAAGCGCTCATCCCGGAGTTTTTTCAGTGCTTCTTCGCCGTTGCGCGCCGTGCTGACCATATATCCTCGCGCCACCAATGTCGTGCACATCACGCGACGAATTTGCGGCTCATCATCGACAACTAAGATTCTGGCGCTGGTCACAGTATCGACTCCCGAAGAGCACGAGGCACCGAGAACGAGAAGGTTGTCCCTCTTCCGGATTTGCTCTCCACCCAAATCCGGCCGTGGTGGGCGCGCACGATTTCCCTGGCGATCGTGAGGCCCATCCCCGTGCCCGGTATTCGGTCACGCTGATCTCTACCTCTGTAGAACCTGTCGAAAATCCTTCGCTGCTCCGATTCGGAAATGCCCGGCCCGCAATCCTCGATGCTCACGACTACCTCGGCTGGTCCGGCCGTGGCGCGAATGGCAAGTGGACTGCCGGGTGGCGTGTATTTTAGAGCGTTGTTCAGCAATTGCCAGACCACGGTTCCGGTGAACTCCGGGTCGACACTCACCTGCGGCAGACCTTCGGGTACCTCCACCGTCACTTGGCGGCCTTCCAAGCCTTCCCCAAAACGCTCCAACTGCGCTTGGACTATCTTACTCAATGATTGGGGACTGCGGCACAACTGGAACTGGCCCGCTTCGATCCGCGACATCTGAATGGCATCGGTAAGCATGGAGTTAAGCCGGTCCGTCTCCTCGTCGACAATGCGCAGAAGTTCCTGGCGGGTCGGATTCGTGTCCACGTCACACAACATAGAGGTCACGGCCGCCTTGATGGGCGTGAGCGGCGTCTTAAACTCATGCGCCAGGGCGTCCAACATTGTCGACTTCAATTCCTCGCTCTGCCGGGCGGCCTCGGCTCGCGTGGCCACATCCTCAGCGTGGGAGCGTTCCAACGTGATGGCCATGAGATTAGCAATGGCGTGCAATGCCGTCTCCGAAATCTGCGAACCCTGAATGCCCAAACTGCCCATCGGTTTGCCACCCAGGCTGATGGGAATGACCGTGGTGTTGATAGTCGTATCCCGAAAGACCGTGCCCTGCAGCGCCGCGTCCCGCAGTTTGGCGGCATCCACCGGAATATCCCGGGGCCCGGCCCGGTGAATGCGGTCACTGGAGCGGTCGTAAAAGGCCACTCCGGTCAATTCAAACACCTGAGCGATGGAGTTGGTAATCTCCTGGGCCAGGGGACCGTGAACATCAAGCAGCAGCAAGCTCCGGCTCAGCTTGTAAAGCCGCTCCATCTCGTGCTGACGATGCGTGGATTCCAATGCCCGCTTTCGGGCGTTAGCGGACAGTTGGCTGGCAATTACCGCTGTCACCACGAACGCAGATAACGCCACCCAGTTCTGCGGGTCCGCAATCGTGAATGTTCCGACAGGAGGAAGAAAGAAGTAGTTAAAACAAAGCACACCGGCCACCGACGCGATCAACGCTTCGACCAAGCCCCAACGCGTGGCAATCGCCAGCACCGCCAGCACAAAGGAGAGCGCCACCGTCACATTATTGACGGCGAGAAGCCGATAATAAAGAAACGTGATTCCGCCCACGATCCCCAATGCGCCCATGATGCGCAACACTCTTATCGATTCTGAACGAAGACGCTTGTCCAAGCGAAGGCCTCAGTGCTTCTGGTATTGTACTCGCCCGCAGGTGTAGAAAGCATGGGCTTTGAGGTCAGAACGCCTATATGCGACACCAGCGAGACAGTGTACAATATCTTTACCTACGGCATTTAACCTGCGTCCTGGCCGATGTGTGCCGGTGGTTCAAGCCGCTGGCGTCTGGAATACACTGCCGTTCCTTATGCCCATGATGCTTGGGCAATGATTGGAGGCCGAAACATGCGCAAGTCGGCTACGCTCTACCTCTTAATGACCTTGGTCCTGTCCCTCTCCGCGCGCGCCAGTTCGAGCCGCGAGGATGACGTCCGGCGCGTCCAGGATTCGGTGCAAATCTTCGATGAGATCATGGGAGCACCGGATCGGGCAATTCCCCAGGATTTGCTATCCTCCGCGCAGTGCATTGCCATTATTCCAGCAGAGAAGAAGCTTGCTTTCTTTGTCGGCGGGAACTATGGAAAGGGTTTGGTGACCTGCCGAGCCACCCAAAGCTGGAGTGCGCCGCTTTTCCTGGCCGTGAGCGGCGGAAGCTTCGGCTTCCAGTGGGGCGGTTCCTCGACGGATGTCATTTTGGTGTTCCGCGGGCGCCGGGGATTGCAAAAGCTTTTGAGCGACAAATTCCAGATCGGCGGTGATGCCTCCGCCGCCGCGGGTCCGGTGGGGCGCAGTGCCGCGGCCGGCACGGACATTGAAATGCACGCGGAAATCCTCACATACTCGCGTAGCCGCGGCATCTTTGCGGGCATCAGCCTGAACGGCGCGGTCGTGCAGCCGGATGAGACTGGCAATGAGGCCATGTATGGCGCCCGCGCAAATAAGGAGAATATCCTCGACGGAAGAGTGGCCATTCCCCAGGACGCCATGGCTCTGGTACAGGCCGTCAGTAAAGCCACGCGCACGCCTGTTCCCACCGCTCCACCCCCGGCAAGCACCGGCAAGCCGCTTTAAAAAGTGACGAAAAAGTGACGAGTGACAAGTGACAGGTGACGAGTAAAGAGCAAAAAGTGAAGAGCACCGGGGCCAGGTATCACTGATTATTGTTCACTATTCACTTGTCACTCGTCACTTTTCACTCCTATTTAGCCCTTCTACGATCCGCTGGAACGCCACCATCCCCGGATCGTCCTGTCCCATGCTCTTGCCGCCAAAAATGCGCGCGCGCCCTTGACGCGCAGGTAAAGGACGAAAGCGTTCAAGGCATTCACGGATGGCCCGGTCAGCGGCGGTAACCAGGGCGGCGGGTTCGCCGATGCCCTCCGTGGCGCCGCGGACCGCCTCCAACGCGTCGAGCACCGTTTTATCCCCCAGTTTTCCACCGCTGCGCTGCGCCATGGCCTGTAAGGCGCCCGCGAGCAGCGACGAGACTTCCGGCCAGGGAACCTCCGTCCGGCCCTTCGTAGCTTTTGCTGCGCTCATCAAGCCGGTTGCCAGCAGCGTGCCGTAGGTCGACCCGGAAAGCTTAGTGAACGCTTGCGCGCACTTCAGCAGCGCCATGCCAACGTCATCCGGAAGATTGGGCAGTTCAGCGGCTACAGCCCGGGCGCCGCGCACCATGGTAACGCCCAGGTCCCCGTCTCCAAGTTGCGCATCCAACGCGTTCAACTCATCCGAGCAGGATTCCATCTCGGCGGCAACTCGAGTCAGCGCGTTTCGCAGAGTCGCGGTGGTGAGAAAACCGGGCATGCTTACACCTTCCAAAATGGGCAATCGCAGGGCGCCTTCAATAGGGCTTCCAATTCGGCATCGAGCTTACAAAACGTCAGCGACATGCCGGCCATCTCCATGGACGTCGCGTAGCGGCCCACCAGCGGCATAACGATTTCCACGGCCGAGCGAGCCAGCTTTCTTGCCACGTAACGATAAATGATGTACAGCTCCTCGGGCGGGGTGGCGCCCAAGCTGTTCACTAATATCGAAGCACGGTCTCCGGCGCACACTGGCATGTCCGCGAGCAGCAGAGAAACCATTTCCTCCGCTATGGCGTCCGCCGGGCGCATGGGGCCGCGGCGCACGCCCGGCTCGCCGTGAATGCCCATGCCGATTTCCATTTCGGATTCGCTGATCTCGAACGTCGGGCGGCCCACCGCGGGCACCGTGCAGGGGGTAAGGGCGACGCCGATCGAGCGGCAGGCATCCACCGCTTTCTGCGCGACCGCGGTTACCTCGTCAAGCGTGGCGCCTTGGTCCGCCTTGGCGCCGGCAATCTTGTAGGCGTAGACCAAGCCCGCAACACCCCGCCGTTTGTTACGTTCAGCCAGCGGGGCGCTGGCCACGTCGTCTGCCACACGGACGGTGGTGGTACGGATATCTTCCATCTCCACCATCTCGCCTGCCATATCGAAATTCATGTTGTCGCCACCGTAGTTCCCGTAGAGGCGCAGGACTCCCACGCCGCCGTTCGCGGCGCGAATGGCCTCCGCCACCTGGTCAACGGCAGGCGAAGAGAACACATCGCCGATGGCGCAGGCGTCCAGCAGTCCTCTGCCGACGTACCCGGTGAAAACCGGCAAGTGCCCTGAGCCTCCGCCGGAAACAATACCGACCTTGCCGTTGGTGGGCCCGTCCGCACGCATAATCACGCGTCCCGCTGTCCCGGTCTGCTTGTAATATTGCGAATGGGCCAGGCAGAGACCTTCCAGCATCTCGTCAACGTAAGCAAAAGGCTCATTGAGGATTTTCTTCATCGTTTTCCCCGGCAGGATGACCCCGAGTATTAATGGTTAAAGGGAACGAATCGCCCCCACTCGGGGCCAGACGCGATTGTGGAGTATACGCCGCTTTGGCACCAGGAGATCTCTAACGGTGTCGTCATGGCGGAACGGCGAGGGCGTCTAACCGCCGGCCAGGTCGCGACTCTTGCTGCCGACTTCGAAGGCTTCTTACAGGTTGTCGAGGTCGACGTCATCCCAGTGCGGCCCGCCACGCTGATTGAGACGGCACGGCGGGCCCAATTAACAGCTTACGATGCGACCTACTTGGAACTCGCCACACGTCGCCGCGTGGCCTTAGCAACGCTTGACGACAAGCTGCGGGAAGCCGCGCGCCGCGCCGGCCTGACCTTGATCTGACCTCGAAGTCAAATGATCTCTTCCTTTTCTGCGTCCCATCGTACCGTGCGGCCTTGCCGGTAAGACTCCACCGCCATCCGGCAGGTGACGGCGGAGCGGAAGCCCAATTCAAATGGGCAGTTGCTTTCTTTGCGGCTGCGCACGCAGTCGAGGAAATTCTGCATGTGCAGAAGGCTGATGTCGTCTACGCCGACAATGTCGGTCCGCTGGCCGGGCGCCTCACCCAGTTTCGGTGCCTTCGCCTTGGTTTCCTGAGGAACAAAGCGCACCGAGTCTTCCGTGCGCAGAATCGTGCCCTTATTGCCGAGCGCCTCGTCGTAGCCCTCTCCCATGAGGTTGTTACCAAACATGGAGTTCCATGTAAACAGGAGCTTCTCCCGCTGGATCATGCTGGCGTTCATGGTGTCGGGCACTTGCATGTCCGGAGAAAGGTAGTTGGCGCCCACCATCGTCACTTTCTCGGGAATCTTGAGGTCAAGCAGCTTGTACCAGAATCCGACTTGGTGAACCATGTTCTCAAATACGTTTCCGCCGGAGTAATCCCAGAAGAACCGCCAGTTGATAAACCGATTGGGATCGAAAGCATACTGTTTCGCTTCGCCCTCAAACGCTTTCCAGTCTACGTGTTGTGGGTCGCAATCGGAGGGAATAGGACGTTTCCAGCCGCCATCAGGGTCATTGCGATAATGGAAGGTGTGGAGCTGCGTAATAACGCCCATGTTCTCGGGGTGCAAGCATTCTCGCACTTTCACGACGTCGGACGAACTGGTGGACTGGATGCCCACTTGCACCACGCGCCCGGACCCTTCCAGCGCTTTACGCATGCGCTTGGCGTGGTCGGCGTTGAACGCCATCGTCTTTTCCTGGTAAACGTCCTTGCCGGCCTGAATGGAGGGGACGAAATTCAGCGCGTGCAAGTGCTGAGGTGTGGCGATTAGCACCGCATCGATGCTTTTGTCGTCGAGTAGCTTGCGGAAATCGCGGTAGGTTTGCAGTGCGGGCAGGCGCGCCTTCAGTTCATCGAGGCGGCGTGTGTAAATATCCGCCGCGGCTACGCCCTCCACATTGGGGCATTTCATCGCGGTCTTAAAGATCTGTGTGCCACGCCCGCCTGCCCCGATCAGGCCAATGCGAATGCGGTCATTGGCTCCGAGCACGCGGCTGGACGGGAAAATTCCGTACGCAGCCAGGGCGGCGGAACCACCCAGCGCTTTCTGTATGAATCCACGTCTCGTTGACATACCCTGTACCCTCCTGTTCGCTTTCACGTCTCCCGTATTTATTTTAGCAGATTGGAAAACCTCGCGACGCATCGGACATCGCGTCGTGCGCAGGTTTCAAGCGCCGTCGCCCCGTTCTTCAGACAGGTGGACCCGCGCGTCAACGGCGCGGAAGTCCGACGCCTGGGAAAAGACCAACAGCGGATTAATTTCGATTTCGGCGATATCAGGCATCTCCTCCGCGAGTTGGGAGAACCTTTGCAGGATCTCCGCCAGCGCCTCCATCTGCACCGGCGCTTCTCCGCGGATACCTCGCAGCAGGCTGAAGCCCCGAATCTGCCGAATCATGTCGCGCGCCTCCAGATCGGTGAGCGGCGGGAGGCGGAAGACCACGTCCTTCACCGTCTCCACATAAATTCCCCCCAGCCCGAACATCACCAGGGGCCCATACTTGGCGTCGCGGGTCATGCCCACGATCACTTCGCGGCCGCCCCGCACATATTCCTGCACCAGGAACCCCAATTCACAAGCCGATATGTCCGGGCGGTGCTTTGTAACCGACTCCGTTATTTTTTGTGCGGCCGCCAACAATTCCTCCGGGCCGCGGAGATCCACCAGCACGCCGCCTACATCAATCTTGTGAACCAACTCCGGCACAATCGCTTTGAGGACGACAGGATACCGAAGTTCTTTGGCTACGCGTTCAAGCTCGCTCCGGTTCGCGACAGTGATGGAGCTCGCGACGGGAATTCCGTAGCATTCCATCAAGCGCAGGCTTTCCTCGAGCGTCAATTGCGTCCGGCCCTGTTGGCGAACTTCTTGAATCAGTTCTTCCGCCGCACCTTTGCGCACCGCGAAACGCTTCACCTCCCCCACGGGTTTCTCACGCCACAGACGATAGCGGTCCAGGGCGGCGAGGGAGCCCACCGCCGACTCCGGGAAGATATACAGCGCCATGTGGTTGGGATGATCGCGGTTCAGCTCGACAAAGAACTCCTCCGTGGCCATAATGACGCCCACCACCGGCTTGAAATACTTATGGCGCAATTGCTCCAGGGCCAGAATAATCTCCATGGCGTTGATCAGCATGGGGGGAACAAATACCACCAGCAGCATGTCAATGCCATCGTCCTCCAACAGAATTCGCGCGCACGCCTCATACTTGCTCCGGTCCGATTGCGGCGTCATGTCGACGGGATTCTGAACGCTGGCCTCAGGCGGGAGCAAACGGCGAAGTTCATGGCATGTGAGTGAGGAGAAATCCGCCATGGTCAGGCCATGGGCAATGGCCGTATCCGTAGCCATGATGGCGGGTCCACCGGCATTGGTGAGAATAGCCAGGCGGTTGCCCCGCGGCAGAGGGTTCTTGGAGAAAGCCAGGGCCAAGTCAAATAATTCTTCCACGGTGTTCACACGGACCACACCGCACTGCTCCAACAGCGCGTCGGTGGCGACATCGAGTCCCTGGCGGGCCGACAGCACCCCGGTGTGCGAGGTGGCCGCGCGCGCGCCCGCCGCGGTGCGTCCGGACTTCACCACCAGCAGGGGCTTCCGCTTGGAAATCCGCCGGCAAATTTGCATGAAGCGCTTGGCGCTCCCGAAGGACTCGAGATACATCAGAATCAGATCCGTCTGAGGGTCGTCTTCCCAGTACTGGAGCAAATCATTGCCGGAGACGTTGGCCTTGTTGCCTAAACTCACAAAGTGGGAAAAGCCGATATCGAGCTGCCGCGCTATGTTCAGGATCGCCACCCCCAGCGCGCCGCTCTGCGACATAAAGGCTATGCGCCCCGTCAAGGGCAGGGTGGGAGCAAAGGTGGCGTCCATGCGGACGGCCGGGTCGGTGTTAATCACACCCATGCAATTCGGGCCGATCATTCGCATGCCGTATTGACGCACTCGTTCTCCCAGCTCGACTTCATAACGCTTCCCTTCCTCACCGGTCTCCGAGTAGCCGGCCGTGATCACCACCAAGCCCTTCACCCCTTTCTTCCCGCAATCATCCACCACGCCCAGCACCTCCTCGCGTGGTACCACAACGATCGCCACGTCCACGGGGTCAGGAATGGATGACACGGTGGGAAAGGCTTTTATGGAATGGATAAAATCCGATTTCGGGTTCACGGGAAAGAGCTTGCCGTGAAAATTAAACTCGATGAGCTGGTGAAGAATCTCGCGGCCGATGGACCCCTCGCAGCGTGAGGCGCCTACGACAGCGATGGATTTGGGCTTGAGGATGGTATCCAGGGGATTCACAGGTGTTTTCCTTTCGTGCCGGCGAGTCCGGACTGGGGTTACGGCGGAAGCCATCCCACCGAGCGAGGGCAACCGGCGCCCCGCAGGCCACCATTGAAAGCCTAAAACGGGAGGATGTCAATGTAAGACTCCCAGAGGATTCGACTCCGTTAACACCAGGTACGGCTGGACGCGCCTCCGCTGCAAATCTATAATCCTCTGGCATCACCTTTGACAGCCTTGATTCATCTCGGGAGAGGCAATTCCATGAGCAAGATGGGAAGAACTACGGCCCTCGGCAGGGTGTTAACGCCCGTAGGCTTGGCCGCTTTTCTGGCCGTAGTGTGGTTCGGGTGGGCGCCCCGCCAGCAACTCAACGCGGCGCCGGAGAGTGCGCTGCGGGCGGTTACCAACCAGATCACGTATAATGTCGGCGAGGCGATCTGGCTTCGACTCGTCTCTTCTTCCGCGCCGTTGCCGCGCACGTTGGAGGGCTACGTTTTCACCGTCCGCTTCCAGGGTGAGCAAGAACCCGTTGCTGGTCACGTGCAACCTACCTACCGACGAGCTGACGGCTACTGGTCTTTCTGGGTGATTCCATCCAATGCACGCGCCGGCCGGTATGAAGTCGGATTGCGAATCGGGGACCCTAAATCCCACGAACTGATCGAAGACGTCCCCCAGCTTTGCACATTTGTAGTTCATCGCGAAGTAGTCCGAATTGACTCTGTCGTGATCCGGCGCGGAAGCGAGAACATCAACCAGAGCTACTTCACATCGGGGGACGATATTATTTGTGGAGTCGGCATGACGAATCTTACTGAGCGCCCACTCACAGGACTTCGCCTGGAATTCTCCGAACGCTACTGGCCGTGGATTGTCCAACAAACTCAAAAGGTGGGGACCGGCATTGTCACGATAAAGGATGACCTGGCCTTGCCACCACGCATGGGGTGGGAAGTTGGTTCTTCACGTTGTGCGGCTGCACCCAAAGTCGATAAGCCGACGATCAAGCAATACGCCGCGGTGGTATGGGACCACGACCGCAAGAACGTATATGCTATCGGCTTGAGTCCGCTTGTCTTCATCAACCCGCCCGGTGTTACTGCGCCCCGGCCTTACCCGACACAGTACATTTATCCGAACCTCGGTGCGGTGAACACCACCAGCTATCGTCATTTTCATCCCGAGCCCTTTGGCGTGGCTGCCATTCACTTTGAAACTCAACACACCCTGTTTGCATCGGGATCAGAAGTCAAAGTGCGATTCTCGCTCTCGAACCCCACTGATGTCCCGTGGCATCAGGTGTCAGCGCGCGCCCGGCTGCTGGGTCCGGATGGTAAAGAGTTGGCGAGCCACACCATGATCGAGCGAAGTGATCTGGACCCACATGGCCCCGTGCTAAAACAGGAAGTGGACTTCATGCTTCCCAAGGACGTGAGCGGGCTTTATCGCGTCCGGGGGCGGATATCCGATGACACGGGACAAACTCTTGCCGAGAACGAACTCGAACTGGGCGTCAATCCGCTTCCGAATTCGGTGGTGATTTTTTGTGCGCATGAAGACGACGATGGAACCCAAATGGGATTTATTCGTGCCCTGGTGGAGAATGGGGTTCCCCTTCACGTGGTCTATTACACCAGCGGCGACGCGGGCTCCTGCGATCGTTATTTTCAGCATTCCTGCGGACCCGCTGAGGCCCTCAATTTTGGCGCCGTTCGCATGCAGGAAGCGCGCGCCGCCCTGGGCCATTTGGGCGTGCCCGCGGAGAACATTCTCTTTCTGGGATTGCCGGACGGTGGAACCGGGAAAATCTGGTTTAATCATCTGAATGCACGCGACCCTTACCTCGCTGTGCTTTTGGCCAGCGACCATGCGCCCTACGACGGCCTATTCCAGCCGAATCTGCCGTTCGCGCGAGACGCGGTGGTAGACGCCACCGAGGAGATTATCAAGAGATTCCAGCCGGCGGTCATCTTCACGGTGCATCCGCCCGAGGAAGGCCATATCGATCACATCGTGAACAACTATTTCGTGGTGAAGGCGCTGCAAGAATTGTTGCGGGCGGGCGCCATCTCACCGGAAACGGAAGTGCGCGTCGACCGCATTTCCCATCCCAAGGAACATCCCTCCACGCCCTACCATTATGAGGATCATGAGTTCTATGTCTCGGGCGAAGCCATGTCCCTGGCGCAGGAGGCCGGGTGGTTTTATCAGTCGCAGGGCGGCAACCGCGAGGAAGAAAACTTAAACACCTGGGACAAACTGCCGCGCAGCGAAGGTTATCGCAAGGTGTTAGACTGGAAGGAGCACGAAGGTTGGAACGAGCAAGAGCCAAAAGGTAGTGAACAGCGATAATGGACAGTCGCAAGCACCGGTAGGCAGCAAATTGATCACGGTTCACGCACAACTTCTTCTATGGACGAAAACATAAATCAGAACGCGCCGAACGCCGAGATGACGGATTCTCAAGCGCAGGTGGCGGAATTCCCCAACGAGCCCTTTCCGTGCCCGGCCTGCGGCCAGTTGCTTGCCCCGTCCTGCCGCGTTTGCGTGGCGTGCAAGCACGTCATCGACCCGGGTGAGCTTGCTCGGCCTAAACAACCGCCATCGCCCGTCGCCGAAGTATTGCACGCAGAACGCCAGCCGGAACGCGTGCGTTTCTCCTGGCCGATTTTTTTCGCCGTATTCGGGGTGTCTTGCTTTCTTGTCCTGATCTTCCAACGATTCATTAAGGATCAACAGCAGGTTGTGCTAGCAATGGGAGGAGTACAGAGTCTTGCTGGTGTCTGGGTGTTTTATGATGCCGCCCGGCGCCGCGTTCCGCGGCCGGTGCGTTGGGCGGTGGGCTCGATGATGCTGCCGCTCATCATTTTTCCCTGGTACTTGGCCCGCAGAAGCACCCCCAAGTCACCCGTTCCATTTCTGGAAGCAGTGTCCACGATCCGGCTGGTGTTTATTGCTTTACTCCTGTTCTTCCTGGCCAATTTGATCTTTTACCTTGTGGAAGGTCCGCCACCCGGCACGCATCCGACGTCCCCACCCACGACCAACCCAACTCCCCCACCGACACAGCGCAGGGCGGGCGGCAATTCGCAGTCCAAGGTTGCCTACCTTCAGCTTCAAGCGTCCCAGGGGCAGCACGGAAGAACAAGCGCAGTGCCACAGCCGCTATCGGCGGTTTCGGCTGTTCACATTGAGACGAGCGCGCCGTCCGATGCCTGGCACACGTAAATCTCGGATTTGAGGCCGATCGTTTTTTCGTATCCTTCGGCTACCGCGTGCGCGAAATTCTGCGCGGCGTCGACGCGCACCAGGTTGACTGTACAACCGCCGAATCCCGCTCCCGTCATACGCGCGCCCAGAACTCCCGGCTGCCGGCGCGCCAGCTCCACGAGCGTGTCCAGCTCTTTCGAGCTCACCTCATAGTCATACCGCAAGCTTTCATGCGATTGGTTCATGAGTTCGCCGAAGCGCTCCAAGTCGCCGGCTTGCAGAACATTGACGGCTTCCTGCGTGCGTTCGTTTTCCGACACCACGTGGTGGGCCCGCCGCCAGAGCAGGTCGTCCATCTTGCCCCGTGCGGCATGAATATCCAGAGGATCCACATTGCGTAGGGATTTCACGGGACGGCCGGTGATGGCGGCGATTTTGCTAACGGCCTCGCGACATTGTTTCAGCCGAACCTCGTACTCCGATTGCGCCAGCGCGCGTTTCACGCCGGAGTTGCAGACCACGATTTTCACGTCACCCCGAAGTGGCACGTGGCGATACGTGAGGTCGCGACAGTCCAGGAACAGGGCATGATCCCGGCGGCCCAGTGCTGAAATGAACTGGTCCATGATTCCGCACGGCACGCCCACAAATTCGTTTTCCGCCCGCCGCGACAGCTTGACGACGTATACGGGGTCAAGTCCCAGCCCCAGGAGCCTGTTCCAGAATGCCGTCGCGCCCACCTCGACCGCCGCGGAAGAACTCAGTCCCGCCGCCAGCGGGACGTTGCCGCCAAAAGCAATCTCGGCGCCCGTGAGGCGATGGCCGTCAGCCTCCAAAAATTTCGATACACCGCGGAGGAAGTTGCTCCAGGTCCTGTCGGGGTCCTTTTGAATATCGTCCAAGTCAAATTCGACACTGGCCTGGAAGTCGTCTGAATAAAGCCGCACGCGACGGTCCGGGCGGCGGCGGCCGGCATAAGTAACCGCCCGATCAATGGCGGCGGGGAGCACGAAGCCGTCGTTATAGTCCGTGTGCTCGCCAATCAGGTTCACCCGGCCCGGGGCACGCACGATTGTCTCGGGCTGCGAACCGAAAAATTCTTGGAACGTTTGTTCAATCATCAATCACCCTCTGCCTTTTGGCTACTTGTCGTCTGCCTTAACGACTTCCCCCAACTCCACCGGCGGCACGGCCCGCAGCTCAGCGGCTTTCTCTTCCGCCAGCGAGTCATTCAAGAAGGTTCCCCCGCCCGTTTCCACGCCAGCGAGATATTTGAGTTTCTCCTTGCTACGGTGGGGCGGGTAGAACTCAATGTGAAAATGGAAATAGTCATGCCGGCCACGCGTGGGCGCCTGGTGCAACACCATCATGTACGGAAAAGACATGTGGTAAAGGTTGTCGTATTTCGAGGCCACCCACTTCAGGATTTCCGCCAATCCTCGTTCTTCGGCCGGCTGGAAATCCTCCAGCGTCCCCAGGTGGCGGCGCGGAAAGATGTGAACCTCATAAGGCCAGCGGGCGTAGAAAGGAATAAACGCGGTAAACGTATCGTTCTCGGCAACGATGCGCCTGCCGTCATCGCGCTCCTTCTTCAGAATGTCGCAGAACAAGCAGCGTCCGTGACGCCGCTGGTGGGCGCGCGCGGACGACAACTCTTTCTGGACGCGTGGCGGAATGAAGGGGAACGAGTAAATCTGCCCATGCGGATGCGGCATGGTGACGCCGATCACCGCCCCCTTGTTTTCAAAAATCAGAACGTAGCGTATGCCCGGCGTGGCCTTGAGTTCCAGGAAGCGGCTTCGCCACAGCCGCACCAGCTTCACCAAGTGATCCACCGGGAGTTGCGGCAGTGACATGTGGTGGTCCGGATGATAAAGAACCACATCGCATTTGCCGTGGGACGGGCGAACCTTGTAGAAATCATCGCCTGCAATGGCCGGTGGCGGGGCAGGAATCGTGAAAGCGGCAAAATCGTTCGGGTAGATGTAGACGTCGTAGTGCTCGGGTACGCGCCCGGAACCGGGGCAGAAGGGGCACCAGTCCTCGGGCATCTGGGGCCGGTTCTGGCGATGCGAGGCGGTTGAGACCCATTCTTGTACGGTGGGATTCCAGCGAAGTTCGGTCATAACTCGGTGCGGCGCGAAGCGCGGAACGCCAATGCTCCCATAAACAGCCCGAACACCAACATCGCCAGTCCCCACCACAAATCGATGTTCACTCCCTGTGACTTCTCCGCGAAAATAGAAGCGTCGGCAAGCGCCCCGTAAACCATCAAAATCACGCCGTAAATCGTAAAGATGATTCCAATTGGCCAACGAATATCCAAACCCATAAGGTAACCTCAGTAAAGCTAACAGTTGAATGTTGATAGTCGATAGTCACCCTCGGCGGTCTATTGACCGCTTTCTATCAGCTATTGACTATCGACTATCAACTCTGACCAGCCAGTCCTACCAGAAAATAATGTTCAACACCGCGCACAGTCCCAGGATTCCAATCGCCAGAATTCCCGGCCTTTGATACCAGGGCAGGTGTGACGTCTTGGGCCTGGGCGTCAGCGAATAAACCAGTCCCACCAATTCCGACTCTTTCCGCGGCTCCGTAAACAGGGTCACCAGAACGGTCACGACGAAACAGACCACAAAAGCGTAGATGGCCTGATAGAAATTCGCCGCCATATCGCTGGGGTAGTGGATTACGTGGTAGTGGTAAAGCGCGTAGTGCGCGGCCGCGGCCACGATGCCGGAGAGCAATCCCCAGAATCCCGAATGGGCGGTGGTGCGCTTCCAGAACATACCCAACAGGAACGTGCCAAAGAGCGGCGCGTTGAAAAATGCGAACAAGAGTTGGAGATAGTCCATCAGGTTGTTAAACCTGAGAACAATGAAAGCGGTTCCGATGCCCACCACCACCGCCGCCACGGTGGCCAGACGTCCCATGGTGAGGTAGTGATGGTCGGGCTTGCCGGGGTTGATATGGGTTTGATAAATGTCGAACGTCCACACCGTGTTGAAGGCCGTCACGTTGCCGGCCATGCCAGACATGAAGCTGGCCATCAGCGCCGTCAAGCCGATGCCCAGCAGGCCGGAGGGGTAGAAGTGGCCAAGCATCGCGGGCAGGGCGTTGTCGTAGCGGCCGCCCATCATGAGCTTGGTGGTGGGATCCAGCGCAATCGCCACCAGGCCCGGCACCACCACCAGCAGCGGGAAGAACATTTTGGGAACGGCGGCAATCAGCGGAGTGCGCTGCGCCGCCGGCATGTCCTTGGCGGCCAGGCCTCGTTGGATCACCAGGAAATCCGTGCACCAGTACCCGAACGACAGCACAAAGCCCAACCCAAAGATGGTTCCTATCCAGTTAATGCCCATCGGATTGTCAGCAGCGTGCCAGACATTCGCCCACGTGTGCGCGTAACCCGGGTTGGGCAGCCGTGCGTTCAAACCGGCAAATCCCCCGACGGCCTTCAATCCCAGGATGGCAAGCGGCAGGAACCCGAAGACGATCAGGAAGAATTGCAGCACCTCGTTGTAGATTGACGAGGTGAGCCCGCCGAGATAAATGTAAACAGCCACCACCAGGGCGGACGCCACCACGCTGGCCCCAAACGGCCAGTTGAGCAGCCGCTGAAAGAGAATGGCCATGGCGTACAGGTCCACGCCGGAAACCAGAAGCGTCATGACGGCGAACGAAAGGGCGTTCAGCGTGCGCGTTTTCTCATCGTAGCGCTTCCGCAGGAACTCCGGAACACTGCGCACCTTGCTGCCGTAATAGAACGGCATCATAAAGACGCCCACGAAGCACATGGCCAGCATGGCAGCCAGCCAGTAGAACTGGTTGACGAACATGCCGTACTTGGCCGCATTGGCACAGTGCCCCATCACTTCGAGGGCGCCCAGGTTCGCGGACATGAACGCTAAGCCGGTAATCCAACCGGGAATCGAACGGCCCGAGAGGAAGAAATCCTCGCTAGTCTTCATGCGCCCACGCAGGGCGAACCCGATTCCCAAAACGAATACGAAATAGATAGCAATGATCAAGTAATCGACAAAATGAGGATGCATAGGCCTCCAGCAGTCGGCGAATTACTTATCACAGGGCACAGGAAAAGTAAACGCAGGAATGCAGGCGGGGAGTCCGAGTGCCCAGACTGCGTGAACCACGGCGTGATCATTGTGGATACTCGATGATTGTGGATAGAGGGCTACGGTCCGCAACAGCCTGCGACTGCGCGAACACCAAATGTGACATAATGTCTTGAGCACAACAAGTTGCGCAATGTTGCTTTGCGCCGAATTGGGTAAGGTTACAGCAGCGACAAAGTGTCTCCGTCGCGGCGGGATCCGTGTTAGAGAGCGTCTTTGGGTTGAAGCGTCAAGCGCGCGCATGGGCTCCCGACTTAGGCCAGTCGCACGAGGTTATATCGTGAGGCCCCAGTGGGCGGTCCTCTTATTTATTGGTGTCCACCCTTCCGGCCTTTGGCCAATCGAACATGGGCGAGCTGCGCCTTAAGGTCACCGACCCCCTGGGCCTGGGGGTTCGCAGCCCGGTGGAGCTGGTCAGCAAAATCGACGAGTTCAGGGAAACGTACTCGACGGACGCCCACGGCAACCTCACAGCCAAGTTGCTGCCTTTTGGCGTCTATCAACTGCGCGTGCTGGGTGCGGGCTTCTCGCCATTTGCAAGCTGGCTGGAGATTCGCTCCGTGATTCCGCGCAAATACCGCGTCACGCTCAGTTTGGCGGCGAGCAATACCAGACGCCGGCCTTTGAGAACATTCTGCTGTCGAGCTCACCCGCGGTGGTCAGCCTGAATCCCGAATTCCTGCGTTTGCCGGTTCTGCCCTCGCGCGGCAATTACTATGAGGCCGGCTTCACCAAGACGGTGCCAATGCGAACACGCAGGGCGTGGGCCGGTTTTGGGACTCGCAGGACCAGCGCAACACGTTGCGCACCCGCTATTGATATCAGCTTGCCCGGCGAGCCTAGGGCAGCCTGGGCGCGGAGTACGGCAGCGGCCTGCCGGTCGAGTTTGAGGGCACGGCTGCCTCTGTCCAGCTTCCGGATTGCGCGATCCAGGCGTAATTGCGCCCGCAAAGACCAGACCCGCGAGTCGGCGACTACACAGCCGAGTGATCGCAAGCAGGTACGGTAAGTTCCCGGATGCGGACTTGAACGAAGCCGCCCGTGCGGCGGACGCTACGCGTGCGTGATGCGAGGCGGACTGGCTTAATCAAGGTATTGTCGGGTCATAAGGAGGTTCCTATGACCCGTTTACGCCAAATGATGCTCGAAGAACTCGAGCGTCGAAACTACGCTCAAACAACGATCGAAGGTTACATCCATGCGGTGGAAGAATTTGCCTGCTACTTTCATCGTTCTCCCGACCGCTTGGGCCCCCAGCACATCCGCGAGTACCAAGCCTATTTGTTCCGCCAGCGAAAGCTGGCTCCCAGCAGCGTTACCCAACGGCTGGCCGCTCTGCGTTTCCTCTTCATTAAAACTTTGAAGAGATCTTGGAGCGTGGCGGAGACGCCCTATCCCAAGAAAGTGCAGCACCTGCCCTCGGTACTGAGCCAGGAAGAAGTCTCCCAGCTCATCAACGCCGCGCCCACTCCCTTCTACCGCATTTTGCTGATGACCCTCTACGCAACCGGAGCACGCCGCGCCGAAGTGGCTCGCTTGAAGGTTAGCGACATCGACAGCCAAAGGATGGTCGTCCACATCCAGGGCGGCAAGGGCCGGAAGGATCGGGACGTCATGCTCAGTCCCGTCCTGCTGGAAGCCTTGCGCGAGTACTGGCGCCGACTGAAGCCCAAGACTTGGCTCTTCCCCGGTAGTCGTGCGCACACGGCCCCGTGTCCCATTACTTCCAAGGTGATCTGGCACGCCTGCCACCAGGCGGCCTTACGCGCGGGTCTCCACAAACGTGTACACCCGCACACGCTGCGGCATTGCTTTGCCACTCACCTGCTCGAAGCGGGCGCCGACCTGCGCACCATCCAGATGCTCCTCGGGCACCACGATTTGGAAGAGACCACGGTCTACTTGCACCTTTCCCACCGCCATCTCAGCGCCACCGCCAGTCCCCTGGACGCCTTGGCGCTGGCGTCGACGGTGAAGAAAGACGAGCCGCCCGGAGACAAATAAATGAGTCGGCCGCCGCTGGAGGTGGCCGATCTCATCCGGGTGGCGGGACAGAAATTCGTCGAAGCGAGTCGTCGCTGGATCACCGGCCAACATCTGAAAGTGTTGGCGGCCATCGAGCGCTGTCGTACCGCTGCCTTGGGCGGGCATCGCGATCGATGTGCCCGCTGCGGGTATCGCGCCATCTCGTACAATTCCTGCCGGAATCGACACTGTCCCAAGTGTCAGGCCCAAGCTCGCGACCGTTGGCTGCGAGCGCGCCGCCGCGAACTTTTGCCCACCCCCTACGCCCATGTCATCTTCACTGTTCCTCGCCGGCTCGCCCCTCTGGCCCTGCAGAACAAGAAGGTCATCTACGATCTCTTGTTCCACACCTGTGCCGAAACGCTGCTCGAAGTGGCGCGTGATCCCCGCCATCTGGGCGGCGAAATCGGCTTCTTCGGCGTGCTCCATAGTTGGAATCAGAAATTGGAGCATCATCCCCATGTCCATTGCGTGGTCCCGGCCGGCGGCCTTTCCCCCGACCACCAGCGCTGGATCCCCTCGCGCGATCGCTTCTTTCTGCCCGTCAAGGTGCTGGGGCGAGTCTTCCGCGGCAAGTTTGTCGCCGCTCTCCGACGGGCCTTCGACGACGGCCAACTGGGCTTCTACGGGGACCTCAAGCTTCTCGCGAAAGCGAAGACGTTCTCCTCCTTCCTCCGCCCACTGTTCCGGCAGGACTGGGTCGTCTACTGCAAGCCGCCCTTCGGGGGTCCCCAACATGTTCTCCATTATCTCGGCCGCTACACCCATTGCGTGGCGATCTCCAATCACCGCTTAGTCGCCCTGGAGAACAACCAAGTCACGTTCCGCTGGAGAGACTCCGCCCACGGCAACCAGCAGCGCCTGATGACCCTGGCCGTCGAGGAGTGCTTGCGCCGCTTCCTGCTCCACGTGCTTCCCCCCGGCTTCGTGCGCATCCGCCACTTCGGCTTTCTGGCTCACCGACGGCGCGCCGCTCTCTTGCCGCTTTGCTTCCAGTTCCTGGGACGACCGATCGATTTGCCACCCGCACCAGAACCACAACCCGGGGAGGAAGAAGGCGGCTCGACCCGACAGCCTCCCACTTCTACGTGGTCCTGCCCCCAGTGCGGCGGCCCCATGATTATTCTGGAGCGACTAAGCGCGGCGGAAATGCGCCTGCGTTCTCCACCGCCCATTCTCCCGAGGCTGTCATGAAATACCCCATTCCGATACCATCACACCGCGTCCGCCCGCTACGCCCGCGCTCTCGTGTGCTTGGTCACAAGCGGGCAATCCCTCCCTCCTCACCCTCTCCCTTCACACTATCTCCAACAGATCTCGGGTTGACCGGTAACACGCGCGTTCTCGCCCGCAGACAGCCATTCCACCTTTCCCTCCATCCCACGGCGGGTCCGCTGAACCCCATTCAAAACCCATAATTTGCCCGCGTCCGCCGCAAACACGGGCGGCTCCGTTCAAGTCGCTGTATCGAAAGCGCGCCGCGCAGCGTCTCTCCCACTCCGGAGGCTGGTCCCGCCGGCGCGCTTCCGATACAGCACTAAGACTTCGGGGGAGTCAGGGGTTGCACTCCAATGTTAGGCCGTTTTAAGACCAAGTGGCACGTAAGAAGAGACGGGAAGGCGACTTGAACGAAGCCGCCCGTGCGGCGGACGCTACGCGTGCGTGCGAGTGGGCAGGGGTATCTTAATCAGGATATGGTCGGGTCATAAGGAGGTTCCCTATGACCCGTTTACGGCAAATGATGCTGGAGGAACTCCGGCGTCGCAATTACTCTCCCGGTACGATCCGCTGTTACCTGCGTGCGGTCGCGGATTTTGCCCGCTACTTCCACCGCTCTCCCGACCAGTTGCGCCCCCAGCACATTCGGGAATACCAAGCGTATCGGTTCCGCGAGCGGAAACTGGATCCGAGCACCGTGACGCAGAAGCTCGCCGCGTTACGCAGCCGCTTCGATTTGGGCGACCGTTTTTTCGGCTTCGCCGGGGTTGCTCGAAAAGTTGATGATGACCGACGCTCCGGACATGGCCAATCGTTCCGCAATAGCGCGGCCAATGCCGCGCGATGCGCCAGTGACCAGCACAATTTTTCCTTTTAACGTATCGTCCGTAAATTAATAACCTTTCGCTAATGTGATTCGTGTTTTCAGAGGAAATCCGATGAAGGTAAAGCCCCCACTGAGACAGCTTTGACCCGTGATCATTTCGGGATATTTCGACGCGTTTTTTGGTAAGCGCGCGCAGTTTCCATGGGTTGCGCAGTGATCGATTTCGCGCGCTCTGTCACGGCGCTCAGTATCGAGACGGGAGCACTTGTTGGCGATCCCGCTTGGAATGGCGGATGCGGGTCATACGCCATGTAGAGCTGCAATTCCTGCGCCACGGCTTCGCCGCGCAGCAACGAAACGACCACCGATGACCCGTCGATTCCGGACGTTACGCCGCCCGCGCTGATAAATTTTCCGTCGATGACAACGCGTTCATCCCTGGGTATCGCACCAAAATATGGCAGTGCCTCCATTGCCGTCCAGTGTGTCGTCGCACGCTTGCCTTGCAGCAAGCCAGCCGCGCCGCATATCAATGCACCGGTGCAAACTGAAAAAACAAATCTCGCGCCCGCTGCTTGCTTTCGGATGAAAGAAAGCACCGCCTCGTCGTGCATAAGCGCTTCCTGACCATGACCGCCTGGAACCAAAAGCACGTCAAGCTGTGGTGCTTCAGCAAGGGTGGTGTCAGCCAGCAATTGCAGCCCGGCTATATCCCGAACCGGATTCTTATCCTTCCAGACGGCCAGGAAGCGCGAGTTGGGAACGCGGGCCAGCGCTTCAAAGGGACCAGTAAAATCGCACTGGTCCATGTTCGGATAAATGAGCCCGCCAATGGTCAGATGGGTGCCTAATGGAATCGTAGTCATAGGTTACACAAGCCCCGGTAGTGGCGCTGTCGAGGAGACCCGCGCCGGTGTATAGAGACGCACCCACAGCTCACGTCCACCTAGTTAAAAGCCCGTGGGCCCCACCGCGCCAATCCAACGAACGACCTTCGTCGGATCTTTGGGGTCCATGTAAAAGAAATGGCACATCGACGGTCTCACCGGCTTAATGTTGGGGTCGTCGAACTTCATCCCAACTTTGCCGTGAAAAACTTTGAGCATCGGGCTGTCCCAGTACTCGACGACGTCGTGATGGGCGGTAAAGCCCTTGTCGATGAAGGCGCGCAGGCCCTCGCGGATCGCCTCGCGTCCGTGCCAATCAGCCACCCCCAGGTTGCATACAGCGTTCTCGGCAAAGCAATCGAAGCCTTTACCGAAGGTCTTGTCATCAATCTCTTTCCACATGGCCAAGAGCCATTCAGGAGTCTCGGTTTTCGTGAAGGTTATCTTTTCCATATGATTCTCCGTATTTTTTGTTAATGTTGCCTAAATTTTCTTCGTTTTCGCATCAGCTTTCTTTCCACACCCGTGTGTTCAGAAGCCGCGGCAGGCTGGCGCAGAGCGAGCCCAGCTCTGCGACTCATCGAACGCGATCCATGCTCAATAGGGAGGAATCGTTGAAATAGGAGAATCGGAAGCTTGACCAGGGCCGCTGCTCGGGTGAGGGGGCCAGTCTCGCGGTCACCGGGTTGTTGTGCATGTAGTCGAGCTTCTCCATGAGGAGAGAAAGGGGGGAGAGAAAGGGGTCAGGTACCTTTTTCTTATCAGGAGAGAAAAAGGGGTCAAGCAGTAGCCGCGGGCACCCTAGTGACACCTTTTCCCACCTGACACATTTTCCCACCTTTTCCCTCTCGGCAAGTCCACGCCCGATGCCAGAACCGCCACCGGTGATGAGCATTGTGTTTCCTTGTAAGTTCATCCTGTGTTCCTTGTCTGAGCGGCTTGTACTACCGTTGAACTGCAGATGCGGCTAAGCGTTCGGCCAGGAATGCGCCGATCAGATTGAGCGCCTCCGTGGAGGCTGCGAGCCGCCCGACCTCGCCAAGGAAGCCATGGACCATGCCTTCCCACACGTCCACGCGTGCATCGACTCCCGCGGCGACTGCGCGCTCTACGAAGCGGACCGAGTCGTCGAGAAGCACTTCGTCGTCGCCCACATGCACACGGATCGGAGGGAGTCCGGCTAGGTCGGCATGGAGCGGAGAAGCGAATGGATCGGACGCATCGTGACCGTCGAGATACGACCGCACCCATTCGGTGACCTGAGGTTGTGTGAAGTACGGGTCGGCCACCGCACGCGTCCTCCAGCTTCCGCCGGACAGCGAGAGGTCTGTCACGGGCGATAGCGCAACGCTGCCGACGATCGCTCTCTTGGCGGAGGCACGGCTCGTGTTCAGGAAGGCTAGGAGACCAAGAGCCAGGTTTCCACCGGCCGAATCGCCTGTAATAGCGATCTTTGTGAAGCCGCTCTCGATCAGGCCGAAATAAGACGCCCGAACGTCCTCAGCGGCGGCTGGGAATGGATGCTCCGGTGCGAGCCGGTAGTCGGGCACATATGCCTGCACGCCCGCCTGGGCTGCGATATGGCCCACCAGATGCCGGAAAGCGTGAGCCGAGCCCCAGTTGAACCACCCACCATGAATATGCAGCACGACTTCTCCGAGGCGCGCATGTTCTGGGCGGCACCAGACGCCGGGGATACCTCCTACATGGTCAGTTTCGTACGTCACGCCCTCAGGCGCTGCCACATGTTCCATGATGCTGTCGAAAGGAACGCGGGCGGCCGTTCCTTGCAGGCGCCCCTTGTTGGGCTCGACGATCCCTCTCATGGCGGCCATCGCAGCGGTGTCTTGGGCATTGATCGGATGGAATACAGACCAGGTTCCGATCGTGCCTTGATTCTCTTGAAGCGTCGTCTTCATGTGTTCCTCCTGCGCAATCCGCTTCGGCCGGAACTGCGTCTTTGCCTTACCAGATGTAAAGTAAAAGGAGAAGGGTGCAGAAAATTTCGCTTTACGTTCCGATAGGATAAGTCAGTGGGTCAGAGCCGGGAAAAAGGTTCCAGGAACCTTTTTTGCGCCCATCGTTATTATCGCGTATTACTGTATTTGGTAATATACGTATTATGAATGGTTCAGAAAAACCAATTGCCCCCCCAACGCGTGCGGTACCCGCTTCCCCGAAGGGGATGAACATCATTAGTCGGTCAGCTGACGGCGGAAAAAAGGTTTCAGCGGAAAAAAGGTTCCAGAAACCTTTTTTGCGGCCCGCTTGGAATTGCCTGGACGGAAGTGGAGTGCGCAATCAGGAATTCGCGCCAAGAATCCGACGAGCGCGGTCGCAGTTTTCCTTAACCTCATCCTTGAAGCGGGGAAACATGCCCACCATGACGCAATCGTGCGGTTTGATGTTGACGAAAGCGTCGGCAAAAGCCTTGTCGACCATTTGCGAAGATGCCGTCAAGCGGCCGGCGGCGAGGATTTTGAACAAAATGCAGGTCTTGGAAGTTTTTCGCGCCACCCGGTAGGCTTCGGCAGGATCGGTTTCGAGATAAAGCTCCCCCGCCGGCAAGGGCATAACACCCAGCAACTTGCGCACTTCCTCCGGCGTTCGGGTCCGGTTGTATGCGCACAGCATATAGAAATCGAGGTCCCATCCCCGCTCCTCGATGTACTCGACCACCTCGGGCTTGTGAGTCCCTACGCCCACCATCACCCCGGCTTGGCGGAGTTTTTTCGTGTACTCCCGTACTTCGTCCATTTTGCCGGCGCGAAAGGCCACGTCAGTGACTTCCCCGTGGTGGTACATGGCGATCGCCCCAGTGCGCCGCGCGGTCACTTCTGCGGGGGCCGTGCCTGTATCCACAAGGATCATGTGCATCTTTCCGCCCTGCGAGCGGAAGAGTTCCATGTCCGACAAGATGCGGGGGTCGTTAACGTCATTGCGGGACAGGTTAAAGCCATTGATGCCGTTCTGCTGACACTTCAAAAGGGTCTGACAGATTCGCTCGGGGGTGTTCCAATCGACCATCAATTGGCTCAGTAGGGTGTTGAAGTGAGAGTAGCCATAAAACTGGTTTTGCCCCATGAGTAATCGGCTGAGCTCGTACTTGCCAAAGCGTACCTGGGGGAGCGTTGCCGCCGCCGGTTCCTGCCCCCCGGCCAAGGAACCTACCGCCAAGGTGGTTGCCAAACCGGCAGAGGACTTGAGGAAGTTTCGTCGGGTGCTCATAGATTTTGAACCTCGCTAAGAGAGTGTACAAATTCCTTTGGGCTATATCACGCACGCTGCTAAAGATACTCGCCTGTGCCGCAAGAAGCCAGCCCAATCAGTGTTTGCCTGGAGATGCCCGGACACCGCCTACAACGCGCATGTCACGGTTGCGCCGGCGGGTGGTGTTGGACCATCGGTTATTTATCACGTACCGCTTGTTGCCCCGGCGGCGGATTTTCTCCCCTGCAATCCCGACCGGATGGGCGCCCGGTTCATCGTAACTGCGTAGTCGTGCACGCTCGACCAAGGCCAGTGTTCGGGGAGTTCCACCAGCCCCGCGCACAGCGTTTTGGAGTGCGGCCGCAAAGCTGCCGCCTTCCGTCCCTTCGGCAGGAGGCAGCTAATGTGAGGGAAAGGCGGCAGCTTCGCGGCCGCACTCCAAGACGCTGCGCGATCGAAAAAGCGCGGCGGCCATAGCAACCCACATTCCCGCCACGCGCGATTGTTGCGTTTCGTCGCGCCCACGTTGGTGCACTCGATGAAAGTCGATTTCGCTCCTACTTTCGCCCGACTTCGCGGCACCCGCTTGGCAGAATCTTTGGCAAAACTCGTCATCCCCCCGTTCTTTGGGGCGAAGGACAAAACTCGTCATCGTGAGCCGCGTTCTTTGGGGCGAAGGATCTGCATTTGTCTTTGCTACCGCGGCGGAAAAACGAAATGCAGATTCTTCGGCCAAACTGCGGCCTCTGAATGACGTGGCGGGGGAGGGGTCGAGCCGGGGAAAACTGAATGCAGGTACTTCGCCCCAAAAGCGAATTCCGATTCGGAAAGAATACGCCGCCGGGGCAACAAACGGCACGTGGTGAAGAACCCATCGTCCGACACCACCAGACGGCGCAAGCGTGACACGCGTACAGTATCCCCCCCCGCGTCAAACCGGACGTTCGGCAGAGTAATTTCTGAGAAGCGAAATGACTCTGCCCTACGTCCGTGTCTCCTGCTGTCCCTGCTTCCGGTCAACGCGGTACCCGGTCCATCGTTAATTCATCGCAACGCCATCATCGCCCCTCGATATCCTTCAGTCTGTCGAATTAAGTCGAGTCCACCATAATGTGGTGGTACCGAACAAGCATCCATCTGCTGTAGCCACACCGGAAAAAACTGCCTTAGTGAGCAATGTTCCCATTTACACCTATCCGCCGTCTGCTGTAGGTTGTGTCTGCACGTGATGGCATGACATCTGGCGAGAAAATTTGTCTTCGCCGTAACCCAATCCCGATTGTCTGACCGAAGGAAGAGGGGCTCTCGATGCAAACGAATACCGCCGCTAATTCGCGCCGGTGGGAACGCGAGCTGGCCACAATCCCAGTCAGGCTCGTATTGAAAGCCGAGAATTTCAAAGCTGACGACTCGGCAGTCACCGTTGATATTTCCCCGCTTGGCGTGAAAGTTCGAACCACCCTCGCGCTGATTCCAGGAGAGTGGGTGGGAGTCGTTCCTAAGGGGGAATTCCCGCATGCCATCCCTGCTCGCGTGGTTTGGGCCCGGGAGGATGAGTCCAGTCATTGGACTTTTGCAGGACTTAAGTTCTTGCAGGCCTTGGAAGAGTAGAAAATGCGTCTCATAGCACACCCTTCCAGCGTTTGATGGGGAGTCCAAAATCCCCACCCACACACTCTGAAGACAGCATCAAGAACTCGCCGCCACCCAAGCTCCCATAGATTCAAACTCATGCACTACCCGGCCGTCAGGCCATGGCGGGCCGATCGAATCAGCCTATCCTTTTGTGCCATGTTTCCCCGTCCGATGGCAGATGCATAACCTGATCGGAGAGGAAGCCTTGAGGTAGAAGATTGTTCGCGCTATAGGAAGAATTTCCCGTGTTTAATCGGACGACACACCCGCCCTGCCGTGTCATCCCTACGCTCTGGTCTACATTTTGGGCTACTTAATGCCCCGGAATATTTGGTATTCGAACTGCCCTACGTCAAGATGAGTCATGGGGCTGAACCTAATCGAGAGAGCGAATCAGCTCGGGAGGTCTGTATGGGTCAGTCTTCTATGGGTCGGAGAATCGAAACCTGTGAGGCCAGGGTTTTCCGTCATACTCGGCAGGGAGAGATTCTGTGTCGGCTGACGTATGAAGTCACGTTTTTCGGGGAGAGCGGGTTCCGTTGGTTTCTGTCAGGTATCGAGGAACTGGAGTGAGCCCAATCCAACGAGCGGGGATGATTTGATCCCGCCCCATCCTTCCAGCGTCGAGAGAAACCCGCAGATGTTTGAGTGAGTCGCCGCTTGGAATTGCCTGGGCGGAAATGGAGTGCGCAATCAGGAATCCGCGCCAAGAATCCGACGAGCGCGGTCGCAGTTTTCCGCAACCTCATCCTTGAAGCGGGGAAACATGCCCACCATGACGCAATCCTGCGGTTTGATGTTGACGAAGGCGTCCGCAAAAGCCTTGTCGACCATTTGCGAAGATGCCGTCAAGCGGCCGGCGGCGAGGATTTTGAACAAAATGCAGGTCTTGGAAGTTTGACGCGCTACCTGGTAGGCACGAGGAGGATCGCTTTCGAGGTAGACTTCCGCCGCAGGCAACGGCAAATCACCCAGCAGCTTGCGAATTTCCTCCGGCGTTCGCGAGCGATGGTACGCGCACAACAGATAGAAGTCGACGTCCCATCCCCGCTCCTCCACGTACTGGACCACGTCGGGATTGTGAGTTCCGATGCCCACGAGAACCCCGGCTTGGCGAACTTTTTTTGTGTACTCCTGCACTTGGTCCATCTGGCCAGCGCGAAAGAGCTGATCCGTCACTTCCCCATGGTGGTACAAGGCGATCGCCCCGATACGCCGCAAAAAGCTTCCTGGACGGGTCGCTTCTACCGGGTCCTGGAATCTATCCGTGAGGATTATGTGCGTCTTTCCGCCCTTGGAATAAAAGAGTTCCATGTCCGATAAGAGGCGGCGCTCGTTGTCTTTGTGGCGGGACAAATTAAGGCCGTTGATGCCGTTCTGCTGACACCGCATAAGGGTCTGGCAAACTCGCTCGGGGGTGTTCCACTCGGCCATCAATTGGTCGAGTAGATGGTTGAAGTGGGAGCCCCCATAAAATTGGTTTTGGCCCATGATCAATCGGCTGAGCTCGTACTTGCCAAAGCGTACCTTGGGGAGGGATGCCGCCGCTGGCTCCTGCGCTCCGGCCAAGGGACCTACCGCCAAGGTGGTTGCCAAACCGGCGGAGGACTTGAGGAAACTTCGTCGGGTGCTCATCGATTCTGAACCTCGCTGAGAGAGTGTAGAAATTCCTTTGGGCTATATCACGCACGCTGCTAAAGATACTCGCCTGTGCCGCAACCGGATGTTGTAATGATGCTGGCGCCCACCCCGTCAGAAGGAACCTGCACATCTCATCATGCTTATGGGCTCACTTGAGGCGTACGAAGGGGCGGATGGTCACGGCCGAGGTCTCGATGGGCAATCCGTCTTGTACGGTAATTCGCATAAGGACTTCCCAATCTGAGGGAAATGTCTTGCCCGGAGCTTGGGAGGCTATGCGCTGCGCTAGGGGCTTCATCTTGGTGGGAGTCACAAAGAACTTTGCCACTCCTGCCGTTCCTGCGCCGCTCAGTCCCGCCAACACGAGCGTTCTAAGGCCGTTGGCCGCTGTGTGCATTTTCAGGAAGCCATATTCGACCGTTGCACCGGCTGGGTTGGGAGCGGCATCGGCTGTATATTCGCTTAGTTCGCCGGGTAGCGGGCGGAGATTTCTAACGTTTCGTCCAGAAAAGACGAAAGCCGACATGGTCTCATCCTGATAGGTCCACTGATTACTCTGGGGACCTCCCAGAAGAATCAGATCCTCTTGCTGAACGTTATCCCAATTGACGAAACGGGCTTGCGTCAGGTGGACAGGGCGATGAATTGCAACCATGAGCTGAGACAGGTAAACGGCGGCCGAAGCTTCTCCCATCCCTGTATAGTCCCTGTGGGTGATGCGGAAAAAGTGGTAAGGCATTTCAGGGTCCTTGCCATTCAAAGCAGGACTGAACATGCCCTCGAACCCCCTTGGCAGGGCAGAGGAACCGACAGCGTCCGCAGGCGGAACGGCTGTCATTGAGCCATAATACAGGACCACTTTGGGGTTACAAAGTACAAGTTGGGGCGTGTGGTTAGGAGTTTGCCCTAGTGTTCCCAAAAGATTAGCGTAAATCGAGTAGTCCTGCTGAGAGGCGCCTGCGTCGGCGCTGGCGGCGTTACGTGCTGCGCGCAGCCGCTGATTTTCCGCCGTGAGCCAGAGGATAGCGACGATGCAAATGAATAAACCCATACCCAGCATCGGCGTCCACCAGCGGGCGGAACGGCCATTGAGTGCCATGGACGCAACCGCGACCCCCGCCGCCTCTTTCAGAGGAATGGCGCCTTCGTCCCGTGGCCGGAAGATGGGTACATAGGCGCCTTTGGGGATTTCGATTATTACCGTTTCGGCCCGTCCTTCGTTGGCGAAATAAGCCTCAAGGCGCTTGCGCAGCTCGCGGGCCTCCACACGCACAATGGTATCGTCGCTCAGGTTGTAATCGGCGGGGCGGCCGAAGACCCGGGCGCCGATCAGTTGCTCGCGCACATTTTCGGGTTGACCGAGGATGGTGTTCTCACACACATAGAGCAGAAAGGCGCGAAGCTTTGGACCCTTGCGAAAATAAGAGCTATCCGCGACACGCAAAACCAGCCCCCAGCGCGCGTCAGCGTGTGCGGTCAAACTAAGCGGAGTGGGTTCTTCCTCGTTCATTGCAAGAAACCGTAGCGGGAGAGCAGGTAAGCTTACGGGTGTGACAGGTTAACAGGACGCAACGCCACCCACCGGCGCATTATACACGGAATCAGCAGATAACCTAGAGATAGTTGAAACAGCTTAATTTCTTTGATTTTTTCGGCAAAAGGAAAGGGACTTCTTATCCCCTCACTGTAAGCTTACCGGCAGTTTACTTGCCAAGCCTTCCAAACTCCGAGAGGATGCCCGCCGACCGTAAGGTTGAATCGAGCAGATGGACCGACATTCTAGTCAGCATGCGATTCACCTGTGCGGAGCTGAGGATTGGAATTACTGAAGGATGCGTCTGGGTCCTGGGTCGCCTGTAAAGATCCGCTGACCAATTGCGAACCCCATGGGGGGTTTCGCAAGAGTTTTATGAAGAAGGCGCGGCGGATTAGGAGTTGAGCTGGACGGGGGGCACTGCTCCCCAAAATCAAAAAGGAGGGCATAATGTCTAAACGTCTCTGTGCACGAGGCCTCGGATACCTTTTGAGCATTCCTCTGTTGGTATCGTGCCTCGGTGTCGCATTCGCGCAGGATTATCGCGGCAAGGTGCAAGGCGTCGTGACCGATTCCAGCCAGGCAGTGATTGCCGGGGCCAAAGTCACGCTGCTCAATATCAATACCGGAGTAACGACAACAAAAGAAAGCAACAATGTGGGAATCTACCGGTTCGATTTTGTCGAGCCCGGCACCTATAATCTAGAGGCCGTTTCGGCTGGATTCGCCAAGTCGATCCAGCAAAATGTCCTGGTGCAAACCCAAGGCGATGTCACGGTGAATATTACGCTCCAGCCCGGCCGTGTGTCGCAATCCGTCACTGTTACTGCGAACCCTGTTGAGTTGCAGATGAACACCACGACCAAAGAACTGACGGTGACCAGCACGCAACTCTCGCAATTACCCTTTCAAGAGCGGAATCCGTTCACAGCCGCGCTGCTCGACCCCGCGGTGGTGAACGTGTACCCTTCCGCACCGAAGCCCTACGCCATGTGGCAGGCGACGGAAATGGACTTCGGGGGACAAACCTCCCGCGAGAACGACGTCCTGCTTGATGGTACATCTACGACCATCGGCCCCAAAGGAACCTACACGCCGACCGTGGAAGGCGTGCAGGAAATCGTGGTCGAACAGGTGGCCGTCGATGCTGAGTACGGCCATAGCGCCGGTGGCGTCATCAATATGTCGACGCCGCAAGGCACCAACCAATTTCACGGTTCGGTATTTTACTATGGCATCAACCCCTCCCTGAATGCCGTCTCCAACGCCTTCACGCGGTCGCCCAGTGTTTCACGCAACAACATCTGGGGCGGCTCGGTGGGCGGTCCGATTAAGAAGAACAAGCTCTTCAATTTCTTCGATTACGAAGGGCGCTACTCGTCCAGTCCCAGCAACGTCACAATGACACTGCCCACCGCCGCCGAACGGACCGGCAACTACTCGCAATCGTTGAATTCGGCAGGCAATCTTCGTGTCATTTACAACCCCTTTACCACGCAATACAACGCCACGACCGGTGTGGTTACGCGCACGCCATTTTCGGGCAACGTCATCCCGACGGACATGCTGGATCCAAGCGCAGTCCAGATGATGTCGTATATCTGGAAACCTAATGCCACGCCCGAAAACTCCGCCAATGCTGATAATTTCCGCTCCACCGTGGGCCTCCTGACCCATTACTACAACTTCTCCGACCGGGTCGACTGGTCCAAAGGCGAGAAGTGGAAGATCTTCGGGCGGTACAGTCAGTTCCACGCCCTGAATTCGCTTCCGGACTATACCGGAATAAACTCGCCCGCTGAAGACAACGGTAGCGGAGGGGTCATGCTGTCGAAGAGCCTCAGTACCGACGCCGTGTACACCCTGAACCCTGCAACGGTCATCGACGTACGGTTTGGCTACTCGTCGATGAACGATGACATCGCGGTGGCGAACATGAGTTCGTCCGCTTTCGCCAATCTCTGGCCTGGCAATGAATGGTACTCGCCCTATAACAACCAGTGGGCGGGCAAGGTCTTGTTTCCCTCCCTCGACATTGGTGGAAACTCGTTCAGCGAACAGTATCTGTGGTTTCAACACCCTCACAGCTACAACGTCACGGGCAAAATCGTGAGGACGCAGGGCCGTCATACTCTCAAAGCCGGCTTGGAGACGCGACGGCAGGCCGTTTTCGCTTCGCTTCCGACGAATATGCAGTTCAACTTCGGGGCGGCTACAACCTCCAGCACGTTCATCAACGCGCCCATCGCGGTAAGTGGCGATCCCTATGCGACGTTCCTGCTGGGTGCGCCGGATGATACATCTTCCGCCAGCTATCAGACCCCGTCCGAAGTTTCCGCCTTTTATTACGGTGCGTACGTCCAGGATGATTTCAAGCTGAGCCGCCGCGTTACCCTCAACCTGGGATTGCGTTATGAGTACGAAAGCGCGCCCGTGGACGCGGAAAACCGTTACACGCGCTTCCTGGATCTGAGTACTGCCAACGCTACGCTGCAGGCGAACCCGCCGGCGTACTCAGCAGCGGATATCGCGCTGCGCTCGCAGTACCTTGGCGCCGGCGCCGCCACCCCGGCGCCCAACGGCAACTGGATCTTCGCCACCAGCACGAACCGCACCCAGTTCAACGCGCCAGGGTTAAGCCTTGCACCTCGAGCGGGTATCGCCTTCCGGCTAAACGACAAAACCGCCCTGCTAGCCGGCTACGGGCGGTTCCTGGTACTGAACTCGCAGGTCCAGGACGGTCTCCTGACAAACAGCAAGTACACTTACGCCGGATACAGCGTGGTCAGTTCCATCCTGCCCTCTCAGGAAGGTGTGCCGGTCACGGCCTTATCCAGTCCGTTCCCGTCCGGTACTAATCCGCTTCAGCCGATAATAGGCAACAGTCTGGGGGTCAACACGAACCTGGGAAACGGCTTTGGCGATGACTATGGAGATGGTTTCCGCGATCAGAACTATAAAGACGGCAGAATGGATCGCTTCAACCTGACAGTTCAGCGCGAACTGCCCGGCAAGCTCCTTGCAGACTTAAGTTTCGTGGCTACGAACGGCCGCCATCTGGATTCCTATGGCTGGTGGGATTCTTTCCCCGCCAACGAGGCGAATCCCAGCCTTTATTACAATCAGACCACCGGACCGGCTATGCTGGTTCAATATCCGAATCCGTTTTACGACTATCTGACGCCGTCGCAGTTCCCGGGCGGCTTACGCAACCGGGCGACTGTGCCGTTATATCAGTTGCTGCGTCCCTATCCGCAATACCAGGAATTCTTCATGGGCCATGTGCCTGCCGAAGGAGACTTGGTCCGCAACATCGAACTGCGCGTGCAGCGCCGCTACTCGAACGGTATGAACCTCCTGGCGTCCTACGTCTACAACCACGAGCAATCCACGATCTGGCCTGATGCCGGGGACTACACGGACGGACCTTACTATTACAACCAAAAGCCGCAGTGGTCCGAAGGGCTCTACCCGCGGCACAGAATCATTATCTCTGGCATCTACGACCTCCCCTTTGGGCGCGGCCGGAAAATGATGAACGCCGTCAACCCGTGGGTCGATGGAGTCTTGGGCGGCTGGTCATTCAGTTCGATCGCCAACATCACGTCGGGCTCGCCGTTGAATTTCACTAACGGGAGTCCGTTCGTCATGACCGGCGATCCTAAACAGGATGTGCCGACCGGGGACGCATTCAATCCCAACGCCTTCGCAGTCCTGCCTGCCTACACCGCCTTCGCCGGGCCTCGCGTGATTCCCGGCATCGATGGACCAGTGCAATGGAACATCGACGCCCGGCTGTCCAAGAGCTTCCGCATCCGCGAAGGGATGAATCTTCAATTCCGGATGGAGGCTTATAACCTGACGAACAGCGTCATGTTTTCGCCTGCCGACTCTGGCTTCGGCGATTCCACCTTCGGGCAGGAAAACCTCGGCCAGAACAATACAGGCCGCACACTCCAGTACTCACTGAAATTCGTTTTCTGACGATTCGGATACCTGCGGTCGGCGCTTGACGCCGGCCGCAGGTTAGTTTCCTTACACCATCCGTGTCGCGAAGGACACGTGTACTCTGCCGGAGGACTGGAATGACCGCCCACAAGGATGACTCTGAATCAAACCTGAAAGAAAATGAACAGGGCGGCGCGACGGCCGATCTCAATTTGCTGCTGAGTCGCCGCGACGCCTTGAAATTGGGTGCGGCCATGGTGGCCGCCACGGGCTTTGGCGAGGCACGACAGGCAATAGTCGGGTCAAACCTGGGGCCGGCGAAAAGCCCGGCGCAGTCCGTCGAAAGCCTCGGGCCAATTGGCGCCCTGCCGCTCGTTTTTCCCTATCCGCAAGAAATGCAAATATCCGGCGCTCCCTTTCGGCTGGATGAAAGCGTTGTGCTGCTACTTCCCGCCGTGCCGTCGGAGGACGATCGCAGGTTGTGTCGATTTCTCACGGCAGAATTAAGCGACCGGTTTGGTTTCACCCTCAACAGCCAATGCAGTGATCACCTGCCCGAATCCGGGCGGTTCATCCTGCTCGGATCGGCGGAGAATGCCTTGGTCCAGCTATACTGTGCCAAGCACCAGTTGCCCTTGACCGCGCAGAACCCCGGCCCCGAAGGTTATCTGCTGCGCGTAGACGAGCAGAGTGTGGTGGTGGGCGGCAGCGATTCGCGGGGGGCGTTCTACGGCCTGCAGTCGCTGCGGCAACTGCTCGCCGAGCAAGATCATCGCGTTATCATTCCCGGGGCCTCGATTCGCGACTGGCCGGACAAGCCCTTTCGCGGCGTCAAGATCTTCCTGCCCGGCCGCGACAGCATTCCCTTCTTCAAGCGCTTTGTCGCCAATTTCCTGGCGCTCTACAAGTTCAATGCCCTCGTGGTGCAATTGAACGCCTGCATGCGCCTGGACCGCCATCCCGAACTGAATGCCGGCTGGGTGCAGTTTGCGCGCGACGTCGATTACAGCCGGCGCAACTACCCGCGCGGCGCGCTGCACGACCGCGAGCAGAATGCCTCCCATCAGGATTGCTGCGACGGCGGCTTCCTGGAGAAGGCGGAGGTGGCCGACCTGGTGCAATGGACCACCCAGCACCACCTCGAGGTCATCCCCGAAATTCCCTCCATGACGCACAGCTTTTATCTGCTGGCGCGTCACCCGGAGTTGACCGATGTCCCAGGGGACCGGTGGCCGGACACCTATTGTCCCTGTCATCCGGAGACCTACAAGCTGCTCTTCGACGTCATGGACGAGTACATTGAAGTGACCAAGCCCCGCCTGGTGCATGCCGCCCATGACGAATGGTTCGCCCCGTTCGGACTGTGCCCGCGCTGCGTGGGCCAGGAACCGGGGGAGGTCTATGGCGGCGACCTGAGGAAGATTCATGAATATTTGTCCGGCCAAAACATTCAGATGGCCATGTGGGGGGATTACCTGCTGGAGAGCGTGCGCGGGGCGGGACTGCAAAAACGGGTCGCCCCCGACGGCTGGAACTACCACACGCCTGGCGCCATGACCCCCCGGCAGGTCGAGGCCTTGATCCCCAAGGACATCCTGATCTTCAACTGGTTCTGGCGGGGACCGGGGGACGGGCCGACGAACGAGTTGCAACTGCACGATTTCGGTTTCCGCCAGGTGTACGGCAACATGGAGCCGGATGTGGAGAACTACGCCCAGCGCGCGACCCGGCCCACCCTCATCGGCGGCGCGCCCTCCCTGTGGGTGGCCCTGAACGAATACAACCTGAACAAGGACTTTCTGTTCAGCGCGCTGGGGTGCAGCGCCCTGCTCTGGTCCAAACGCTGCCTGGGCAACAACGCCCTGTACCAGACCACGCAGAAGCTGATGCCGCAGGTGCGGCCGCGGCTGACCGGCATCACCCCGCCCAGCCAGACCGAGAGCACGGTCATCCCGCTGGATATCTCCTCCTCGCTGAACGCCACGGGGGTGCAACCGGCCTTCAAGCTGGACCTGCGGGCCATGGCCACGGGGCGCATCAGTGCGGGGCCGCACGTGTTTGAGCTCACCAGCCCCCCTGCCGGCCAGGGCCACGTCTGCGTGCTGGTGGGCACGCACGGCGCCGACCCCAATCCCCTGCCCGGCCAAGTCCAGCCGATCAAGATCGGCCAGGATGCCACCAGCCTGATTTTCCTGCACGCCTGCGCGCTGCCCGCCACCAACAAGGAATCCTTCCGGGTCATCTGGGACGAGAGCGACTCGGCTGACCTGCTCGGCTGGTACGAAGTCATCTACGAGGACGGCCTGCCGGAGATCGTGCCGATCCGCTATGGGGTGAACATTCTGGAGTGGAATTGGAGCCAGGGGCGGTCGTCTAAAGCGTATTGTCATGCGGCCGATGCCATCGTGTGTGGCCAGACTGCGGAGGGCCCGATTACCTTTTTCGCCTGCGAGTGGACCAGCCCGCGCCTGGGCAAGGTCATCGCCGAGGTCCGCCTGCATGGTTCCAGCCAATTCCGTGGCGCGGTAAAGGGCTTCGAGAACGCCTTCGGGGGGATCATTCCTGGTAATGCTGTAATACTGAATGCCATTAGCATGGTTCCTCGTCGGGTGTGATCGCTGAGTATTTTCTCAATAAATCGAATACCCTTCCAATGGTCTTTCGGGTCTTTCGCATGATGCATAAGGGCGTGTTCCCGGTTTTCCACGTGAATAATCAGAAAGGCCTTCTAACTGCTGGGCTGAAGTCCCGCCCTTCCCGACCCGTGCTGAAAAATCATGACGAAAGTTGTTCTTCTAAGGAGGATACAAATGACGAGAAGGAAACTTTTCAATTGCCTAGCGGGCGGCGTGCTTGCCCACGCCCTGCTTGCACGTGGGCAGCAATCCTCAGAGAAGATTCTCACGCCCCTCGATACTTTGCCGGGCGCGGAGAAGAACCGCAAGCTGAAGGTTGTATTCGTGGGCGCGCATGTTGATGATTGGATTGTCTGTTCACGAACCCTCGCGCGCTACGCGCGTTTGGGGCATGAGGTCTTATGCTTCTCTTTCACCCCAGGGGATTCGCAGAGCATGGCCGATGCAATTCACACCTCGGTCGACAATCTCGCGGCGCTAAGGCGGGAGGACGCGATGAGGGGAACCAAGATCATCGGTGCGCAATTCAAAGTCTTGGATCAGCACAACCAGAACATGCGAGTCGATCCCGAGACGTACGACGAGTTCAACAAGACGTTATCCGCCGAGAACCCCGATGTGGTCTTTGGCCTGTGGCCCCTTGAGTACCATCCCGACCACCGTGCTGCCGGGATCCTCGCGTACAACGCGTGGTTAGCGAGCGGAATGAAGTTTACCTTCTATTTCTCAGAGAGCGGCGAGATGACCCCGCAGCTGTTCGCGCCCAATCGCTGGGTGGACATCGAGTCGGTTATGAACTTGAAGCGCGAGTCTACCCTCGCCAATACTCTCATCAAAAACGCGTGGCCAGGATACGAGGTGTTGACTCTGTTTCGCGGCAGAGAGTACGGATGCAAATGCGCCGAAGCCTTCGTCCACATTGTCACGGTCGCCTCTACTAATCCCAAGAACCTTGCCCCACGGCGATGGTTTGGGGGCGGGTTGCAAGTCAGCCGCGATTAATACCGTTCCAACTACCGGGGGCCATGCAATCCGGCTTCAGGGAAACCCAGGCGACGTTTCACTGGTTTTCTATACGAATGCCTCCTGGCTTTCGTCGCGAGGGGCGGCTGGCGACTGCTGCCTTTGGCAGTCTGCGATTTCGATACCCGATTGTAACTTGAGAGGAACCGGGTACCGCAGAATTCGCCGCATTCATCGCGTGAATTCTCCATACAAGAAGGCCCGCAGTTCGCCCGAGGGTGGGGCCCTGATACATCGGGGCGTCCCCAAGCTCACGGTGCGACGCGCGTTGCGGACGGTGCAGGACTGTGGCGAGAAAGTCGCCTATTTAAATTTGATTCCTCACTGCGTATAATCTGCCCCGAGCAAGTGGCCGGTTGGGTGTTTAGCGAGGAGGGGCCGTGAGGTTATCCGCACTTTTATGGGTTCTGATGTTCGCGAGTTTGGGGTTCGCGCAAGCTCCGCCGGCGGCGAAGCAGCAGCCGTTGGACAAAGATCAGGTGATGACCCTGGTAACGGCGGGCATGGACAACGCGCAGTTGGCGAAAACGATTGAAGAGCGTGGCATTGATTTTGAACCGACTGACGACTATATCCAAGCTCTCCAGAAGGCAGGTGCGCAGGACGTGCTGATCCGCGCGCTACGTCCGCCCAAGGCGGACCCCATGAACCAGCAGCAGTTGGTGCAACTGGTAGCAGGCGGCGTACCCAGCGGGCGCGCCACCGCACTCGTTAAGCAGCGCGGCATCGACTTTGTCCCCACCCCCAAGTACCTTGAAACTCTGCGCGTCGCCGGAGCCGATGAAGCGCTGGTGGCCGCCGTGCGCGACGCCGGAGCGGCTATACCCGGCAGGTTGGAAGTGGCCACGTCGCCCAACGCCGATATCTATTGTGACGGCGCCCTCGCAGGCCGGGCTGACTCGGGAGGCAATTTCGCCGTCGAAAAGGTCAAGCCCGGAGATCACCACCTGCGTATCACTGTGGCCACGAAGCATGATTTCGAACAGTCCGTCACCGTGGCTCCGGGGACGGCGCAAAAAGTTTCCGCGGCGCTCGTCGATTTGCCGGGAAGGATTGTGGTGAATTCGAAACCCGGGGCGGAAGTTTTTCTGGACAACGTGAGCCGGGGAAAAATCGACGCCAGCGGAAAACTCGTCATTGCGGATCTGGCGCCCGGGGGGCACACGATGCGCGTGACGGCGCCGGGCAAGAACGATTGGAACGGGAGCATTACCGCATCCGCCGGCGAGGAGACGCTAATCCAGGCTCAGTTGCAAGGCTCGAATGGAGGTCTCCGTGTGCACGCCACCCCGGGCGCAAAAGTCTACTTTGGCGATAAGTGTGTGGCGGCGGTGAAAATCGGAGGCGAGGTCATCTGGCCTGGTCTGTCCGCCGGTTCGTATGCCGTGCGGGTAGAGGCGCCGGGCGAAGCGGCGGTTCTCCGCAACGTAACGGTAACGGAAGGGAACGAGACCGCGGTCGAAGCGCGAGGATCAGGAGCGGCGAAGCCAACCGGCAAGGGCATCGACGGACTGTATGAGAGTGTGTCGAGCAATGGGTACTCGTCTTGGGTGAGGTTCTTTGCGGACGGCAGCGTCACGGCGTTTGGTTTTATGTCGAACGTCCCACCCGCGAAGGCCGAAAGCGCAGCGCAAGAGAATAAGACCCGGGGGGACGTCTTTCCGTACCGGATGCAGGGATCCACAGTACTGTTCTCGATCTGGGGATGGGGCGTAATTGATTACGTGGCGCGAATACACGGCAATACACTCAAGGCGGCCTCGGCCGAGTGCGGCTCCCGCAACTTCACTGAAGTGACTTACACTTTGATGGGCCGATAAGTTCGTAGGACCGAGATTGACCCGAATTCCGCTAGCCCGCGAGGAGGCGGGCGGGGTCATTGAGCCCAGGGCCAGCCGGCCATGGGGAGAAACGGCGTCAATTAAATTACCCGAAGAGCCCCGGAGGGGCGACATCCGGCGCAGCATGAGGGGGATTTCCCGGTTGTTTTCTCCTGGCTCGTTCTCCCAGGTCTTCGCAGGTTCCTCCACTGATCTATTCCCACGCGCCGTCCCCAGCCACCCAGGAGAGCCCGGTGAACGATTCGCGCATGCAGCTCAGCTAAATCGCCAAATTCGTTCGATGGTTTTTGAAAGGATCCAGCTCTTGTCTTCCTCGTTCAAGAACTTCATGTCGTCACGAACCACGGAAAGTGTCTTACTATATACGGTTTTTGCTTCATGGACAGGCCAATCCGTTCCCCACATCAGGCGGGTAGGACCGAACGCCGCATAGAGGCGCTTCACGTGTTCCTGCGCATCGAGCCAGGGGTAAGGCTGTTTCGAAATCGACCACGTGTGGGAGATCTTTACGAAGACTCGGGGATAACGGGCCAGGGCGAGCAGCTTATCGAGTTCGCGAGGTTGGTCAACCGGGCAATCGGCCATGTGATCAATGATCACGTCCAAATCCGTAAACTTTTCAACCAACCTGCCCACGTCAGGAATGCGGCCGATGGATGTATAAACCTGCATGGGGACTTTAAGTGACTGGGTGCGCTGCCACAGGGCCGGCATCAGGCCGCCGGTGATCCAATCTCCACTGGCGTCCGCCGCAGGACTGATCCGCACGCCGCGAAACCCCTGCTCAACCAACCTGGTAAGTTGGTCAGGTGCTGCGGGATCCTCCGGGTTCACGCGGCAGACGCCCTTAAAGTAGCTGGGATATTGCTTCAGCACTGCGGCGACATAACGATTGTCCCAGCGGTAATGGATAACCTGAACGAGCACGGTCCGAGCCACGTTGTTGGCCTTCATCAGGGCCAGCAACATGTCGGGCGTGGCGTCTTTCTTGGGTGGCGAAGTCGTCTCTTTCGCCCAGGGGTAGCGCGGATCATCGACCCAAACGTGAACGTGGGGATCGATAATACGGTACTTGGGGATAGACTGCGGTGCGGCGAGTGCCAGAGTTCCCAGGAGCATGTCGCGCCGATTCATTGGTGGGGCCATGGTGATCCGCCTGGTCAAGCATAGATAGGTTCAAGCTTTCGAACCACGTACGCCCCGCATCGCTGGTAGCTCGCGAGGGCGCCGCGGCGGACGGTGTCGAGGTCGACGCAAATCCATCCGCGATATTTAACGTCCTTCAGAATTCGGTGGCAGGCGGGAAAATCAATCTCACCGTCTCCCAGGTCGTAGATGCTGTCGAGGAACCGCGCCTCGGATGAATCTTTCGGCAGAACGCGTCCATTCGGCTCAACCCAGTCTTGCGTGGGCGTCGTCCACTTGGCGTCCTTGTAGTCGAGAAAATGAATCCGGTTCTTGTATCGGTTGATGGTTCCGACTACGTCGCAGCCCGCCAGGTGCAGATGGGCCGTGTCCGGCGACAAGCCGAAGAGCTTGGGATGCGTCAGGGACATGAAACGGTCCACTTCGTCCTGGTTCTGAACCATCTGGCCCAGGTGATTGTGCAAGCCGGCAGTGAACCCCATTTTGCCAGCCAGTTCGCCCACCTGATTGCAGCGTTCGCACAATTCGCGAAACGCGCCCGGCGCATTTGACGCGGACGCGGTGCGGGCCGGCGAAAATACCAATAGGTGGTTCGCGCCGAAGTCGGCGAGAAACTTTATGGCGTCCTGCGCGCTCTCCATCACTTTCTCGCGTTGCGCAGGATCCTGCAGCGGCGCATTCCAGGACATGGTGGCGATGTCCAGATTCCTCCGCGAAACTTCGCGGTGTAATTGCGGCAGGCTGAGCTGGTACTTCTGGAGGAATCCCGGGAAACCCGTTACGCGAATACCGATGAAGCCCGTATCCTTCATCACGTCGAGGATGTCCGTGAAAGGACAGGGAGGAAGATGCGTCCAAAGGTTGAGGGATACAGCCCACTTCACGTTCTGGTTAGCGGGAAGGCGCTCCGCAGCTTTGGCCAGAGCAGCCGCAAGCACCGAAAGTTGCGCGAGGAAGGTTCGACGCGCGGTTGTCATGATGAATAGAACCCTACTGAACTTCGAAGACGGTGTCAACCAGCGCTGCGGATGGCCGTCTGCTCGGGCAGGATGCCGCCTTCATCCAGGCCCTACTAAGGCCTTTGTTCGAACGTCCTCGGACTAAGGAAGAGGTACCAACAGCGCATGAGCCGCCGGCGAACTCTTCACAAAGACCGCCCTGTAGCCCGTGCGCGCGGCGAGCGACTGAACATCCTTGGGCGCCAGGGTTTGGACAAAGCCGCTCCAGGGCTGAAAACGGTCTCCGGGCTCAGCCAAACGCGAAAAACCCGAAAGGCGCAAGAGGCGCCGCAACCCGACTCGCAATGCTCGGACCACCCCTTCCGGTTCCTCCCATGTCTCCACATAGCTGAAGAGAACCGGGGCGTGCGGGGCGAGGGTGTGGAGCGCCTTCAAGATGGCTACGCGATCCCCCCTCCAGACATACGAGAAACTCGTCCAACCCAAAATGACGCCGGCGATTTCCCGGCCGCACACGTGGGGCGCCAGCGGACCCGATTGCTTTTCCGCTGCCCGAAGGAGGTCGTTAAGAGACGCGGTAATCACCTGACTGGGGGGAAAGCGTGCGGCTACGGTGCGGGCGGCTTCGGCGAGCTCCGCCGCCGGCTCGAAAGCCACCACTTCATACCCCCGATTGGCCAGGGCAGCGAGTTCCCGGCCTCCCCCAGCAGCGCCCAGGAGAATTCGGCCGGATACGGGGAATTGGGGAAGAGCCTCGCGCTCCCAGTCGAATAGGCCCCCTTCGAAGGTTGCGCCGCCCGGAAAATACGTTCTCAGGCGACTGTAAATAGCGCGATTGGCGCGCTCGCGGCCGGCGTTGGAAGTCCCTGCCCAAAGCATTTCATCCCGGACCATCACGAAGGTGCGCCACATCGCCGAAGCCACACGGTCGAGAGCCAGCCAGACGCGAACCCATAGTGGCGCATTTTCTTTCATACCAGGCTCAGGGCAGGCTTTGGCCATGGCACTTTGGCTTCCGGCCCGGCGGCGCTCTGCTAGTTTTCTTCCACGATCGCAACATCCCAGGGATTCAGCGTGATTTGCCGGCCGGGTGCTGTGGCGTCGCCCGTCAGCAGGTCTTTGCCTGGGCGGTACGGATAGCTGAAGGCATTTTGTTCGCTCGAGTAGTTGAAGTAGTAATGCAACTGCTTCCCGAGGCGGTTCACGCCGTTCCGCACGCGGACGCCCGCAGGCAGTTGCTGATCGGGGCCGCTGATGCCGACGTCCCGCAAGGCCTCGGCGATGACCCGGCCTTGCAGGACATCGGAGAGGTAGGTGCCTTCGTAGAGCAGCGTCCCGGCGCCATACTGATTTTCGGTGATCGCCGGCCAGCGCCCGAAGAAGGGGTGATCGTACCAGGCGCGCGCATGGGCGTGCTCGGGCATCAGGAACTCCGCCCAGTAACTCACCCGGTTCGCGTCCCCGGCGTGCAAAGGATCGCCCCTCAGCGCCAGCGGGTGCTCCAGATTTGAAAACTCCTGGTAGCTGAAGCCCGCCGCCTCGCGCAGCGGTCCTGGCGCGCGCACCCAGCGGACGGCGGAATTCTCATTGGCAAAGCCGCTCTTGAACGTCATCACGACGTGCCCGCCGTTCTTTACGTAATCCGCGATGCGCCCCAGCAACGCGTCATCCGCAATGTAGAGCGCCGGGACCACCAGGAGCTTGTAGCGCGAAAAGTTCGCAGTGGTGGGAAAAACGAAATCCACGCTCACATTCGCGTCGTAGAGCGCCTTGTGCAACTGCCGCACCAGCGTGGCGTAGTCCGCCACCGGATGCCCGCCCGACCACTGCGGGCCGGCGGCGGTGAAGGGCATAAAGTCGATGGCGTTCAGGGAATCGCGGCTCCACAAGATGGCCACCGGGCTGGTGATCTTCAAGCCCACAAGGCGCGAGCCGATTTTGTCGAGTTCGTGCGCCGTGCGGGTCACCTCGGCGTAGGCGCGATTCGGCTCCAGGTCGTGGGAAAGAACGCCCTTCCAGTAGGTTTCCTGGTTGGCGGGAATCGAGCCCCAGTGCCAATACTCCACCATGTTCGCCCCGTTTGAGAGGTGCGTGTAGACGTCCTCGCGCAACTGACCGTCGTACGGCGGAAATTGGTAGGACGAAGTCCAGTCCGTGGTTTGGGCATTCGTTTCCGTCACCAAAAAGTTGGAGCCGCGGAGCGAACGGGCGAAGTCCTCCTGAAACGCCTGCTCGGCGCCGTCAAAGTGGTCCTGCGTGCCGTGGTACACATTGATGGCGGGAATATCCAGGACCTGTGCGATGGCCTCTTCATTCACATCCGCACGCATGGCGCCGCCGAAGTCGGTAGTCACGTACTGCCCGGGCCGTGCGTATTGGCGCACCAGCGCGGCCTGCCAGGACAGGAAGTCGGTGACGCGCATTTGCTGCCAGCGTGACCATTCGAGCTTGTAGCCGGTGCTCTGGGCGCTGTCCCGCGTGGGCAAATCCTCCCACGCGTTCACATCCTCACCCCAATAGTTCAAGAACCATGCCTGGTTCAGGTTGGCCGTGGTGCCGAATTTCTTGCGCAAGTGGTTCACGAAGCCGACATAAACGTCGTGGTTCGAGGCGCCGTAGGAGGACGTTTCATTATCGATCTGCCACCCAACGACCGTCGGGTTGTCTTTGTAGTGTTGCACGAGATTGCGAATCACGCGCTCGGCATAATACCGGTACACGGGGTTATCGGTATCCATATTCTGGCGCATGCCGTAGAACGTCTCACCGCCGCCCAGGGGCCGGGCCAGCACTTCCGGATGCGCGTGATACAGCCACGTGGGAATCGAGTACGTGGGCGTTCCCATAATCACCTTGATCCCAGCTTTGCCCATGGCCTCCACCACCCGGTCCATCCACGCGTACTCGAATTGCCCGTCTTCGGGCTCCCACAGGCTCCAGGTAGATTCGCCCATCCGCACCACGTTCAGGCACGCCTGCTCCATCAGCGCCACGTCCTTGTCAAGCCGCTCGTAGGGCATGTACTCGTGATAATACGAGGCGCCGTAAAGGACACGGTCCATGGACACCCCCGCGGCTGGGGATTGCCCCGAAACCACAGGCGGCATGAATGCCAGAATAATCATCAGTAATAAAAGCCGTGAGCCGGTACATCTCATGCGTGTTCCTCCTCGTGAAAGCGCCGCGCCATTATAGCCCGTTTAAGTGCATTGTCATTCCGAAGTTTGACCATTGGGGCGCATTGTCATTCCGAAGTTTACCCTTCCACCCCCGTCATTCAGAGCCCCGCTGCATCCCCGTCATTCAGAGCCCGCTTCACTCCCCGTCATTCTGAGCCCGCTTTTTGGGCGAAGAATCTGCATTTGCTTTTCCGCGGGCAAATCTAGTGCTTCGGCGCGCCCCTTCCACCGAGCCGGCCGCCATCCTCCGACTGGGAGGCTCCCCGATCGGGTTTGCTGCCGTGAACCAACTTGTCTCCCCGGAAGTCCCGGCCGCCGTTGTCCTCCACCACCTTCCCGCTGCCGCAAGCGGGCGAACCGGGCGTTAGACGATAACCCGAAAGGGTTAAAAGGCCGAAACCTCCCGAACCGGGTGCAACCAAGAAGGGGTCAACCGTGAGGGTATGAGGATCATCCGGCGCGACCACATGGCCGTAATAAACGTTCGAATCAAAGACATTGCCGGTGCTCTGCCCCAATCCCGCCACGGTGGTATAGGCGCCATCGTCGGCCCGTGACACGGCGTAAGAAAACTGCGCGGAACCTTGCACATAAAAGATGTTGTTGTACAGATACGTTTCGCTGGCCCACCCGCCCCAATCGGAATGCACCAGCAAATCCACGTGAAGCCCAGGTCCCACGAAAATGGTGTTGTTGTAGATCAAACTGTTCTTTACCGGGCCGCCGATATTAATGCCGCGCGTCCGATCGTTTTCGCTGATGTTGTACCGCACAATGGTACCCACGTTGCCCGCGCTCACTTCCGGCTTTTGACTGCCATCATTGCAAATCAGCAAAAAGCCGCCGTCGTTGTCGTGGCTGTAGTTGTACTGGATGACGGTGTTTTTGCTGTTCCAATCGGAATCAAAGCCTTCGCCGTCGCGCTGGCTCTTCGTGCCGTAGGCTTCGTTATACTGAATCAGCGTGTTGTCCGCACTCCAGGGCCAGATGGCGGCGTTGTAGCCTTCAGATCGTTGATTGGCATGTCCGACGATGTTGTGCTCGACCACCGCGCCGTCCGTGGCCACCACCACAATCCCGTCGCCGCCGATATCGCTCAACAAATTGCCCCGCACCACCACGCCAAGGCTGGGATACCACTTGGAGCGTTCCCAGCGGTCCGACTCGCCGTAGATGCCGCTGCGATCGACGTGATAGATCTGGTTGTGCTCAATGCGCAGGTCGATAAACCGGCTTGGCTTGTGCCATCCGGCAGAGGTGTAGTCAATGCCGCCGTTCACCTTTTCCTTATCGGTGCCGTTCACGTCATGAATGGTGAGCGCGCGAACGTAAAGGTGATGCGCTTCGCCAAAGTTCTCCAGCGCCACGTGCACGCCGCGGCGCAACTCCCGGGTGGATCCGGTATTGGTGATTTCCAGGTTTTGCATTTCCCAGTATTCCTGGTTCTTCAGCAGCACCGCGTCTTCCGCCCGTCCCGCTCCATTGATGACCGGCTTCACTCCGCCGCCGTACATGTCAATGATGATGGGCCGCCCTTCCGCCCCGGAACCTTTGGGCCACAGTTGCCCTTGCCACACCGACCCGGACTTGAGCAGGATTCGATCCCCGGGGAGAAACGTGGTGGCGTTCACCTTGGCCAATGTCTTCCACGCGCTCGCCGGCGCAGTGCCGGTATTCGAATCCTTGCCCGCCGCAGAATCAAAGTAATAGGTCCTGGCCGGCGCGGTGGATGGATTTTGTCCGGCCATCGCGGGCGCCCACAGAAATACCAAAGCGAGTACGCCAGCTGAAATGATTGCGCGCATATTTAGTCTCCTATTCACCTGGTTTCGACTCCTATTCGCTGGTTCCTTACCGTCGTGGAAGATTTCTGTGTGTCTGCTGCTTCCGATTGCCTGAGAATCACCACCCCGCGCGTAGCGCTTTGGAGTGCGGCCGCGAAGCTGCCGCTTTCCATGGTTTTCGTGGGCTATTGCGCAAGGAACGAGAAAGCGGCAGCTTCGCGGCCGCACTCCAAAGCGCTGCGCGAGTTTTCACGAGTTGCTCCCCTGGGCGATGGGTCCGCTACCACCTCAAATGTAGAAACTCCAGTCCGTGGGTTTCACCCACGGCTACTCACGGTTCACCCCTTTGAGGCTATACGGGGCGAAAGGAAGGCGGCAACTTTGCGCAGGTTGCGGCCGCACTTCAAAGACGCTGCGTAATTATAGGCGAGAGAGAACGGGCTCGGCGCGCCGAGGCTCAAGCGCCGTTTGACCAGCGCCCAGGCAGCCTGCCGGAGCAAGCTGCCTGGATGAGGTGAAGTGAGCCGGTTACCATTCCAGCCGCGCACCGACTTGACCATTGCGAGGAGATCCTCCCACACTGGTCACATCGCCAAAGAATGCGCCGCCGATGGTGGTGTTGGGGTTGTTGAAAACATGCCGGTTGAACAAGTTGTAGAACTCCGCGCGAATCTGGAGCTTCATGCGCTCCCGGATGCGGAAGTCCTTGTAGACCGAAACGTTTTCCTGCGCCGTACCGAAGCCGTTCAGCCCGGCCGTATAAGGCCCGGCGTTGCCGAAAGCGCCGAAGGCAGGAGCGGAGAAACCGGCGGGGTTGATGTACATATTCCCAGGATCGCCGAAGTTACTGGGGTTGAACTTCTTGCCGACAAAGTGCCGGCTCAAGTCAGCGCCCGAGGCCACGTTCGGGTAAATTGCCGAGTAGAGACCCGGGTAGTAGTTGGTGTCAAAGACGCTCATGGGTGTTCCGGTGCTGTAGTAAAGCAGGGTGCCGAGCGTCCAGCCGCTGACCGCCCCATCTACCCAACGGTTTTGGTTGGAAAGATAATGGCGGCCCTTGCCGAAAGGCAGTACGTAGAGAATGTAGCCTTTAACGATACTCTGGGTGTACCGGTTGATATCGTTGGCCGCATAGCTCAAGTCGTAGAGGTTTTGGAGCGTCGACCCAATCCCCCAGGTCTCCTCGAAGTTGGTGCCGACAGTGCCGTAGTTGTTTATGTAGGTGGCTCTTGGCTCGCCATCGTGTAGCTCATGTCCATGGTCAAGCCACTCGAGGCCCGGTGGGTTATTTCCGTTTGCAAGGCATCATACTCCGACCGCCCCAGAGGTGACGCCACGTAGTAGATGTAATCCCAGTTGTTCGCGATCACCGGGAAGGGGGCCAGCGCGGCAAAGGCATAGCCGGAATAACCGGGGTAGGGTAACTTCACCCCGGCCGCCGCGGCCGAGGCGTTGTCATCGATCCAAGCCCATTCGTTAGCTCCTCCGTTGGCTTGGAGGAGACTGGTATAAGCGGAGGGCGGGCCCGAGTTCTCCTGGAGCGTCCCGTCGTGCAGGTGTGTCCCCCGCGTTCCCAGGTAGGTTACGGAAAGGCGGGTGTTGTTGGTGAGCTGAAATTCCACCCCGCCATTCCACTGGTTAGTGATGCCCACCTCGAGCGTTTGCGGGCTGATGGAGACCTCTGTCCAATTCAGGTAGTTCGGATCGAGCGTTCCCGAGACGCTCTTGCCGGGGTAGCCGTTGTCCCAGTTGAAGGCCGGGGAGAAGTTATGAGTTTGCGGCACTTGGTTGGTGGGGAAGTAGCCGGGAGCAAAGCCATAGGGCACGCCTTCCCAGTAATCGGTGCCCATGGGAACGTCGAACAGTGAGTAAGCCGCGCGCGCCACCACGCGGTTGGTGATCTTGTACGCCAATCCCAGGTGGGGGGCAAAATTGGACCAGCGCGTCGAGCCCTCGAACGTCTGGCTGCCGTTGTTGAGGTAAACGACCTCGCCCGGAATACCGTAAGTGGGATTGACCGCGGTGTTGCTGTAGTCCGCCCAGTGTCCGTACTTTTCGTGGAACGGATAGGTCTGGTTCCAGTTGAGGCCGTAGTTGAGGGTCAGCCGCCCGTTGACCTTAAAGCTGTCGTTAATGAAAACCGACATCGACTTGCGCCGGCCATAGAGATCATAGGGTGTGCCCTCGGTAGCGTCTTGGACATCGCCCAAGAGGAAACTGGCAAAGGCAAATCCCACTTGGGTATTGTAAGAGGCGGTTGGCGCGCCAGTCTGGTTACTGCTGAAATCAAAGTTCAGCGTCCCGTTGGCGCCGTGGCTGTTGATCTCGAACGCCCGCACTTCGCCACCGAAAGTGACCGTGTGACGCCCCTTGATCCAGGTCATGTTGTCGTCGATAATGTTGTTATTGTCCACACTCCAGCCCAGGTCGTTGTTGCCGATTTCGCCTTCCGTATATCCGTTCACGCTCGTGCCGGGGCACTTGCTGCCGCCGTCGCAGAATCGGATTTCCGGGAAGTTCCCGGCCCCCGTGTTCCCAAAACCCAATTGGGACGGCCAGTTGCCGCTGGCGGCCGTGGCGGTACTGGGATTGCGGAAGCGTTCGTAGGTGAAACTTGCCACGTTCAGAAGGTTGGAGGAGAAGTTGTGGCTCTCACTCAGACGGAACTTGCGGTCGCTGACCTTCTGAAATCTGGCGTGGGAGAGCGGGCCGCCCGTGCCCGCGGGGTCGGAGGGGTCCCAAATTCCTCCCTGGTCGTCCAATATCCGTGGCCGCTGCGTCCAGATAAAAGAGCTGGCCAGCCGGTTGGTGGCGGAGAAATTGTGGTCCACCTTCAGGCTGAGTTGGCTCTGGTGGAACCAGGGATTGTTGATTTGCGTCAGGCCGTCATTATTGATCAAACCCGGTCCCAGCGGCTTGTAATACTGCTGGAACAAGGGAATTATCTTCTGCGCGACGGCGCTGAGCCTCGCCGTCGGGATCGTGTTGTTGGGAAAGACGAGCCCGGTAGTCGCATCGATGATCGCGCCCTTGTAGATGGGATTCCCGCCGGCGTCGGTTCCCAACTGTGTGCCGGTGTTTAAAAGCGCGCCGAAGTTCCCTTGCAGGAATTGGGCCGTGGGCACCGTCGTGTTAAAGGCGCCAGCGGTGTAGTTGCTCATCCGGTTCTGTTCCCAAGCGCCAAAGATGAAGGTTTTGTTCTTGATAATCGGTCCGCCGGCGCTGAAGGAGTAGTCATTTTGCCGGTTGCGTGGCTTCCTGAACAGTGCGGCCTCACTCGGGTTGGCGGCCGCGGAATAATCGTTCATCCAGGAGTTGGCGTTGAAGGCTTCGTTCTGATTGAAGTAGACGGCGCTGCCATGGAACTGGTTGGTGCCGGACTTCAACGTGAACATAAACGTGCCGCCCTCGGTGTACATGCCGGCCGCACCGCCCATGCCGCCCGTATCGACGCGAAACTCCTCCACGGCTTCCATGGGAGGCTCGCTTTCCAGCTCCTGTCCGGTCTCGGATTCCTGCGCGAGCGTGCCATCAATGAGCACTTCGTTGCTGAAGGCTTGTGTCCCGGCAATATAGCTGGTCCAACTGTTCCCTTCCACGGAAGGGGTGGCGGCGAAAGCAAACGCCATGATGTCTCTACCACCACTGATGGTCAAAGGGAGAGCGCGATAGGCCTCGAGGGACATCGTGCTGCCCACATCGGTGGTCTGGCTATCCAAGATCGGGGCTTGGGCTTGAACCTCGATGGTCTGAGCCACCTTGCCGACGTTCATCGTGACGTTGATTTCCGCCACTTGGCTGATGGTCAGCGTCATCTCGGTTCGCTCAACGTTGGCGAAACCCTCCTTCTTGAATAAGACACTGTACCGCCCAATCGGCAAATTCAGGATGTGAAAGATCCCGGCAGAGCTGGTGGTGGTGGGAGTTTCAACCCTGGTTTCCAGGTTGATCGCGGTAACGGAAACACCCGGGATCACTGCGCCGCTGGCGTCCGTTACCGTACCAGTAAGTGTGGCCCTGTCCGTCTGTGCCCACGCGGTAACAGAGAAGAACATGAAGGCCATTAAACCCAACAGAAAGGAATGCTTCGTCATTTTCACCTCCTCAAGTTATGTTGAGAGGCCCAATCCCGACAGTCTTCAGTAACGACAAATCAGTGTTTCTGGAAAGAGAGCTTGGTTAAGCTACTTGGGTTTTGGTTGCGAGCGCGCACGCTGGCGCGCCCCAGTTTCACGGTCACCACGCCCATCGCCCCCGGCGTCAGTTTTACGCCGTGGGCGTCCGGCGGAATGCCCAGCATCTCTTGATTCGCTGTATAGAAAAGCGTGAACGAGTTGGCGTCTTCTGCAATCAGTCCCAAAGGCGTGCGAACTTCACTTGCCCAAACGCCTTTGCCCCTTTGGACGATGAGCTCTTTTCCCGGCATCCAATGGATCCCGTCTGTCGAAAAGGTGTATCCCACCGCGCGTTCCGCGTCAGTGTCGTAGACAGCAACGTACGATCCGTCCGCCAGCCGGGTAACGATGGGGTTTTCGATGAAGCGCTTTTCGATGGGCAGGGGATTCATCGGCGTGCAGCGTTTCCACGGACCCGCAAGCTTGGGCGCGCACGCCAGCCCCACTTGCCAGTTTGGAATGGGCTGCACTTCGGTATGGGCTGTTCCATAAAAAGCGTACCATTTGTCGCCCACCCGGTACGGAAAGAACGAATCAGTGCCTTGCAATCCTTCCCAGGGGTCGGAGTCCTTCCCCCGCTGAAGGATAATCCCCACATCTTCATAAGGACCGTCGATGCCACCGCGGCCCTTGACCTTGGAGACGGCGCGCCAAATGCGGCCCTCATGGTTGGTCAACCATTTTTGCGAGGTGTCCGGGGCGCATTGGTAGGCGACGTAAAAGAGGTTCCAGCGGCCTTCCGCCGGATCATAAATGGGCATGGGCGCCCACAGCGCCGCCCGTGGGTCCCTGCCGGTAAAGTCCCCGCTGGATTCGAACAAGGTGGCAACGCGTTCCCAGTGCAGACGGTCACGGCTGGTCCAGTGCGCCAGCCGCATTTTCACCCAGTGCGGATCGCCCACCATTTCGGACGTGAACAGGTGATAGGCGCCCTGCAGCTTCAATACCCGGCCACCTTCAAAACCGTACTTGTTGCCCGTTGCGCCGACGGAGTTTATGGTGAGGATCGGTTCGTCGAACTGTTTGGTGACCCGCAGCTCGAGATTGTCCGCCTGCGACGCAGCAAACAGCGGCAGGCAGAACACCGCGAGCAACAAAGAGGCCATTCGCGCCGGCGACACCATGTGGAATCGCGACGCACAGAAAGCCCGGCTTCCGCTGAGTCTGCCCATTTGTCCGAGGCGCGCGAAGGTCATAAGCTCGACACTCGATCCCGTCATCGAACTATCCGGTTCCGGTTGTAAGCTCATGCGAGCGGGTTTTCAACGTAAGAGCGGTTACCGGGGCAGTTAAGTTGCGGTGAAGCTGTAACAATGAGGGACCAACTTGCCGCATGCTGCGGTGGGCAGGCTGCACATCGGACAAAGTGTCAACTTTTGCTGACGCGGTCGTGCATGGCGTCGAACCCCCCTTGGCTGGTTTTTCCCCCAACTTGCTGCACATGAGTGTGGGCCACCCCGACGCCACTTTGGTCCGCCCTGGCGCCGCCTCGAAACCAGCCGCCCTGGGGGTGAAAAAGTCTGCCCTTATAACACGGCCGATGTCCGGTGAGGCGGCGTTAACCGTTGGGATAACCGTTAGTGACCCGCGAGCGCCTCGCTGTTTTGGCTGAAAGCTGATAGCTGATAGCAAAAAGCCGATAGCTGATCGCTGTCAGCTTCCTTGTCGAAGATGGTTTGACCTGACGCCAGACGAGTGCTACTATCCGGCAGCGTTTTATGTCCAGCCATCCCAAACTCGTGGCGGAACCCGTTTCGCTCTTCGAGAAGCGAGACGAACTGCGAAGAGTTTTGCAGAGTCAGCATTTTGCCAACGCGCCCAAGAAGAGCCGCTTTCTCGAGTTTGTTTCGGAACAAACCCTGCTCGGAAACGGCGACAAACTGAACGAGTTTCTGATTGGCACCGAAGTTTACGGCCGGGGCGGCGACTTTGATCCGCAACAGGATCCCATTGTGCGCGTGCAGGCGCATGAAATCCGGCGAGCTCTGCGGAATTACTACGAGGATGAAGGCATGACCAACCCGTGGCGAATCGATCTGCCGGCGGGTCATTACGTACCCACTTTTTCCAAACCGGGGATGAAGGAAGAACCAGCAAAGCCGCCGGTCATTTTGTCCGGCGGCAGGCGCGGGCAGATTGCGCTGATTCTCGGGCTCGCACTACTTTGTGTGGGTTTATCCACTTTGCTCATCCGGGATCGCCTGAAGATGGCAACAATTTCGCCCTCGCGGCAAACGGCTTCGGGACTGCCCCCGGAACTGGAATGGTTCTGGAAGCCTTTCCTGCCACCGGCTGCTCCGCCGATCATCGTCATCCCCAACCATCCTATGCTGCGCGCCGCCCACAACGGCGACACAACTCAGACGCTGGCCCACAGCTATGAAATCCCTAAGCAGAACCTTCCGGAATTCCGCGATACCATACATTTTCACGAACTGAAGCGATTCCTTTTCGTTCCCAATACGACTGACTTCACCGGGGTCGGTGAAACGATGGGGATTGCGGACTTCTTCGAGTTGTTCTCGCGCGCCGGCCAAAAGTTTCAACTACAGCAGTCGCGGCTGGTGAATTTTGAGGAAATCAAGCAGGGCAACGCCATTTTGCTGGGCGGCAATCAATCGTGGAGCGGCAGGGTGTTCCTGAACCCGGAAGGGTTCCTTTTTCAAGCCGGGGTTATCTTGAATAACCATCCGCGGCCCGGGGAGAAGGCGGTTTATCGCCCGGAGTTCGATCCGGTTACCAACCAACTGACGCGCGACTATGCGCTGATTCTGATGTTGCCGAACGAAAAGAAGGAGAACCGGATCCTGCTGGTCTACGGCATTTACACCCAAGGTTCACAGGCCGCCATTGAATTCCTCACCAGCGCCGAAAAAATGCCGGAACTCCGCAAAGTGTTGGCTGCCCTCTCGCCCGACCGCAAAACCCCGCCTCCTTACTTTCAAGCGCTTCTTGAGACAACGGTTGAGAATTCCGTGCCGGGAAAAGTCTCCGTAGTCGCCGCCCGCGTGGTTGCGAACTGACAGCGATGTCCTACCTTTCCGCGCGGTGGGTATACAACTGGGAAGCCACGGCCTTTGCGGCGTCCACCATTTCCGGATACGGCGTGTCGGTGACGGACACGAAGCCGATGTTGTAGTTCTCGCCGTCCAGCGACCGGCCCGTGAGCGGCTCATCGTAATACTGGAACCAGTGGCACCCCACGAAGGCGGGATTATCTTCGACGCTATCGACGTACTGCTTGTACATGGCGGCGCGGGCCTGCTGGTTGGGAGTGGTCACCAGGCCCGAGTGGAACACGCCGCGATCCAGCGCGCCAAAATGAAATTCCCCGATGATGCAGGGCTTGTTCAGGGAAGGAGCAAATCCCCATTCGTGCGGATCGACGTGCGAACGATAGATGTTGAAGCTAACCACATCGGTGTAACGCGCGGCGGCGTTCACGGCTTCCGCGGTGCGCCACGCGAACCGGCAGCCCAGATAGAGGTGATGCGGATCGTATTTCCTCACCGCGTCGTGAACCGTCTTGAAATATTGCTCGGCAAAGTCCGTGAGGAACTTGCTGAAGTCATCCTTCATGGGTGCGGAAAGCGCAACCGGCGGACGGTACGGCTGCCCCAGCAACACCTGCCAGAATGCGAACTGTGTGCCCCACGCTTGATCAAGCTTTTCGATCGTGGAGTAGTGCGACCGCAGTTGCGCCACCAGGGCCTGCTTGGCGGGCGAGCCGGCGTCCCCTGCAAGCGTGCCATACACCAGCCCGAAGTGCTGCGGGTCGCTGCCGTTGCCGCCGCCCCAGGAAATCTCATTGTCAATGAAGTAGCCAATGCACCACGGGTCGCCGCGGTATTTCTCCACGCCCGCTTGGACGCTCCGGAGAACCGCCTGCACAAATCCCGGATCAAACGGGTCGTGCATCTCGCCCCAGTAGTCGAGCCCGCTGGCAACGTGCGCGTAATGGCCCGTAATCTCGATCGTTGCCGTGTAAGGAACCCTCTTGTACGCATAGAGCGCGGGGATTGACCAGTTGCCGATGGTGTTGAAGCCCCACGCGCGCAACCGGTCGAGCGCAAAGGCTTGCCAGGCAGCGGACCAATCAGGCCCGTACTTCCGGTGCAGGTTAGCCAGGTAGAAGCTGTAGGTCTGCCCCTGCTTCACGGGTCCGTAAAGCGCATGTTCTTCCTGGGCGTAATACTTGCTGAGCGGATCACCGCTGGCCGGCAGCCAGCTAAACATCTCCTTGCGACCGTCGACCAGTGTGAACGAATCGTCACCCGGGCGAGCATCGATCACATCGATGCCCAGCGAGAAGAACAGATGGCCGTCGGGATCCACCAGCCACCACTTGCCGTCGCGCTTCACCGTGCCGAAAAAGCCCGTGACAGCCACTTGGGGGCCGGAAGCCCATCCGCCGTAGGCGTCGCGGTCAGGGAGGGTGGGATGCGCTTTAATCTCTTCCTCTTCCTGCTTCTTCCTGGCCAATAAATCCTGATCGTTCGTGATCTTGCCGGGCCAACCGGCGCGCGTGTATTGGCCGTAAGCGTCCACGATGCCGCGGTAATCGAACGGGGGCAGCAGTCGCAAATTGTCAATCACTACGCTCTTTACGCCGGCCGGGTAGCGGAACGTCAGCTTGCAAGCCGTCACATGCTCAGCCTCGATGCGGCGGTTCGAGCCTGAAATGCCGCTTACCGGGACCACTCCCGCAACTACCGGGGGCCCGCCACGCATGCCGTGCTCGAGCGGAGAACTGGCGCCAATTGGGTAGTAGTAGCTCGCGGAATCGTGCGGCCCCACGTTGCCGCTGCCGCCCACGTATTGGGGTGCGCCGCTGAGCACGTCGCTCACATTGATTCCCACCGAAACTTCCTGATCGGTCGGGTTGGAGATGTCCACGGCCACAGCGCCGAAGGCACTCCAATTCCACGGCGAGGCATCCGGCACAAGCTCGATCGAAGCCGTGCCCCCGCCGGTGAAGGTTACTTCCAACGCGTTTTTGCCTTCGGTGACGTGTTCAGTCGTCAGGGCCACCCGAGCGTTGGTCAACTTTAGCTTCTGAAGCTCAGCAGGCGATTCGAAGGAGGATACAATCCTTCCCTTTGCACGATTCGGTCCGCAAGCAGAAGCGATTAAAATCAACAAGACGCCCAACAAGCCTGATGAAAATCGCAGCAGCGACCTATTATCTGTGCAGTTCATCATCGTTGTCTCTCCTAAGTGCCCGCTACTGAGTTCCTGCTCGCGTTGTGTGACGACGCTATCAGATCCAGCGGACGGCGCCGCCACATTGTACGCCGGGGAGCGGCATCGCAAAATACATTTGAAGCTGATACTGAAAGTTGTGGGGCCGCTACGCTGACCGGCTTCAACGGGTTAGGGGGTTACAGCAGGCCAAGGTTCGGGGTAGCGCACTTTTGCGTATCCGGGTTTGATGGCCGTGTAGATAATGCGGATACGCTCGGAATAGGGGAGGAAGGAGCTCTTCATCGCATTGATCGTGATTTTTTCGAAGTCGTCCAATCCCAACCCAAAGTTATCCATGGCCAACTGAAATTCGTTGCTCATGCTGGTGCGGCTCATCAGCCGGTTGTCCGTGTTGAGGGTAACACGGAACTGCGCCTTGTAGAATACTCTGAAGGGGTGTTCGGCGACGCTGGGAATGGCGCCGGTATGGACATTGCTGGAGAGGCAGATTTCCAGGGGAATGCGTTTGTCGAGAACGTACTGTGCCAGCCCGCCCAGCTTTACGCCAACGCCGTCTGTGACGGCAATATCATCAATCAGCCGGGTGCCGTGACCGATGCGGTGCGCGCCGCAGTACTGGATAGCTTGCCAAATGGATTCCTTCCCGTAGCCCTCCCCGGCGTGCACCGTGATGTTGAAATTCTGCCGCTGAATGTAGTGGAACGCGTCTACATGTTTCTTGGGGGGATACCCGCCCTCCTCGCCCGCCAAGTCAAATCCCACCACGCCGCGGTCGCGAAAATCCACCGCGAGCTCTGCGATCTCCAGCGAGATTTTCATGTTGCGCATGGCGCACACAATTAACCCGGAAGGAATTTTGAAGTCTCTTCGCCCCCGCTCCAGTCCTTTCAGGACGGCCGTGACCACGTCCATATTGGTCAGGCCCTTCTTGGTGTGGAAAATAGGCGCAAAGCGGGTTTCAAAGTATACCAAACCGTCATTCTTCAGATCTTCCGCCTGCTCGTATGCGACGCGCTCCAATGCCTCAGGGGTCTGGGTAACGGCGATGGTGTGCTCAAAACCTCTCAGGTAACCGGCCAAGTCGCCCTGGTTGGCCCCTTCGTAAAACCAGTCCGCCAGCGCGGCGGGATCGGAGGTCGGCAGTTTCGTGTACCTGGCGTCCTTTGCCAATTCGATGACGGTCTGCGGACGTATCGAGCCATCCAAATGTTCGTGCAACAAAACTTTGGGGATAGCCTGCAGCGTGACCTTGTCCAGAACCATTTCCCGATCACCTCCACAACCTGGTGGGTGACTATCATTATAAGTAATTGTCACGGTGCTCGTCGTATCCGTATTGGCTTGGAAGATGGCCGGAAACTGCCAGGGTTCATTGTTCTCGATGAGGTAATCATTCAAACCCGGCACAGAATGCCTGGCCTGTGTTATTTTAGGCGCATGGTTCCTATCTCATCGTTTTCGATTCATAAATGCTCCAGCGCGGGTCTGCTGGCCATCATGATGTTGTTTTGGAGCACTGTTTGTGCGGCAGCGCAGGAGGCGAAACCCACGCCTCCGCCGGCTTCTGCCGAGTCGAAGGGAAAAGAAACCGCCGCGGACAAAGAGGCCCCGCGGCCCGCCGACGCGCATGTGGCGCAGAGCATGCAACTGGAGGGCAAAACGCTCCGCTACTCGGTGACGGTGGGCACGCTGCCGGTGATGGACAGCGGCAAGAAGATTGGCGAGGTGGTTTTCACCTCGTACGTGGTTGACGGGCAGGACCGGGCGGTGACGTTCGCGCTGAACGGCGGCCCAGGTGCGTCTTCCGTCTACCTGAATTTCGGCGCCATTGGCCCCAAGCACCTGGAGTTTGGCGTGGAGGGCGAGAGCGCGTCCGACCCGGCGAAGCTCACCGACAATCCGGGCACATGGCTGGATTTCGCCGATTTGGTGTTCATCGACCCGATCGGCACCGGTTACAGCCGATCACTGGTTTCAGCGGACGAGACAAAGAAGCAGTTTTACAGTACCGACGCGGACATCCATTACCTGTCGCGCATCATTTACGACTGGCTGGTGGCTAACGGGCGCATGAGCGCGCGTAAATACCTGGTGGGAGAGAGCTACGGCGGTTATCGCGGACCGCGGATCACGCATTACCTGCAAACCCAGCTCGGCGTGGCGATGAACGGGCTGGTGCTGGTCTCGCCCTACTTGAATCCCGGGCTGCGTGACAACGGCGAAGTTTCTCCCATCCCGTGGATGATGACGCTGCCCTCGATCACGGCAGCGCACCTGGAGCGCGAGCACAAGCTGTCGCCGGAAGCCATGGCGCCGGTCATCGCCTACACGCGCGGCGAATATGCCACCGACCTGCTGAAAGGCCGCTCCGACCCGGAGGCAACGCCGCGCATGGTGAAGCGCGTGACGCAGATGACCGGCTTGGAAGAGGAATTTGTGCGGCGTTCGGGAGGCCGGCTGGAAACCGAGGCGTACCTGCGCGAGGTCTTTCGCGAGCGCGGCAAAATCGGCAGCGTGTACGATTCCAATGTCACCGGGTATGACCCGTTCCCCTTCGCGCCCGAACAACGCACGGGCGATCCCATGCTGGAAAGCATCATCGCGCCCACTACGACGGCCATGGTGGATTTTGTGACGCGCGTCGTGGGCTGGAAAACCGACGCCCGCTATCACGCGCTGAACTTCGAGGTGGGATCGCAGTGGGACCGTGACAGCAGCGCTCTCCGCAAGGGCGCGGTGCCCGACCTGCGGCAGGCGGTGGCGGCCGACCCCAAGTTGCGCGTCGTCATTGCGCACGGCTGGAACGACCTCTCGTGCCCGTTCATGGGATCCGTGCTGACGGTGGACCAGATGCCGCTGATGGGTGATGCGACGCGCGTCGCCGTGCAGGAGTATCCCGGCGGCCACATGTTTTATAGCCGCCCCGCCAGCCGCGTGGCCCTGCGCAAAGACGTGCAGGCCATGATGGCCAAACACTGAACCACAAAACACCACCACTTTAACCCAAAATGTCCGAAACATTCCTGCCAGGTGATGCCAAAATGCCCCCAAATTGAACCAAACTGTCCGACACTTAAACCAAAATGTCCGAAAGTTAAACCAAAATGTCCGTTTTTTATCGGTCATTTTGTTCATCTATGCTTTGTTTTCAATAGCTTACCGGATTTGCCGTGAAATTTTTTTTCTTCCACCCACCTTCCCTGCCCTTCGGGGTTAGGGGAAATGCGAAACTTGAAACTTGAAACTGGAAACTCAAGGCCGTGTCCAGTCTCCGATTTTGAATCTCCAGTTTCCAGTTTCCAATTTCCAGCTTCCAGTTCCGAGTTCCCCCGTATCCAGTTTCGAGTCTCCAGTTTCGAATTTCCAGTGCGGGCCGGCGTCATGCGAGTTTTTACCAAAGACAAGGGTAAAACCACGCGGCGGAGCCGCCACCGAGCGCGTCCGGCTCTGTCAGGAGCCTCGGGAGCCTACTCGTCTGCGCCATTCCGGACAAAAGACACGTCGCCCTGCGATAGGCGAGCAATTTGTATGCCAATATCTTATCGATAACCTACCACACGATAACCAAACGACGAAAAGCCCGTTTTCCCCGCCATCACTTTCCGAACCGGCGACGCTGCGTTCTCAAATCACCGGCGGCGCCTGGCGAGTGACTTTCGGGTTGTAATCGGTCAAGGACTTTTCGCGCTGCGGAAACGCCCGGACCTCACACCGAAAGGAAACGGGTCGCGGTAGGAACGGGCGCCAACACTGAGAGTCGCCGAGCACGGGGCAGACCCGTGTCTCGTTTTCCTCCCAACCGCTTTACTCCTGGAAAAAGTGTACCCGGAAAAGAAAGCGTACCTGACACTCCTGACACACTGTCACCCCTGACACACTCCCGCGCAGTATGAACCCGGTGACATTGTGCGCTACACGCGCGGCAGCAACACGGTGGGCGTCCAATCGGGCGAATATGTTCATGTCACCGGCATTGACCGGGAAGAGAACTTGCTCACTGTCGAGCGGGAGAACGGCCAGGAACTCACCTATGACCCACACCGGCTGCACGGCGTGAGCGTTTACCGGCAAGCAGAGCGGGACCTTTCAGCCGGTGACCGCGTGCAATTCACCGCGCCCCACCGGGATGAGCACATTGCCAACCGCCAGCTCGGAACCGTCAAACAGATCGACGCCGAGGGAAATCTGCAAGTTCGGCTGGACTCCGGCCAGGATGTGCAATTCAACATCCGGGAGCACCCGCATGTCGATTACGGTTATGCTGTCACCAGCCACAGCAGCCAGGGAGCCACCGCCGACCGCGTGCTGGTGCACGTGGACACTGAACAGGCCCACGACCAGCTAATCAATTCACGACTGGCGTATGTCTCCGTCTCACGCGGGCGCTATGACGCTCAGATTTACACCAACGACGCCGGAAAATTGGGGGAAGAGTTGAGCCGCGACGTTTCAAAGCAGTCCGCAATCGAAACCGAGCATGAAATGGGTGGCCGAGACCAAGGCCACGCGACTGAAAATGCCGGACACCAATCCGCGAACGAGTCGCACGGGCACGGAGAAGGGTACAGCGTGGGGCATTAATTACGGAAAAAGGCGCGTCTGTAAGGTGTCTGGATGTCCCGAAAGCACATCTATCGCCTCTTATTGTGTTTCGGACATTAGGGCCAGTGCCTATCGACGCGCTAGTGCAGGGACCAGAATGCACGAACTTCCCGTGTTAGAATACCCCCACATCATCGTATTGATTCCCGTTTTCGGGAGGTGCCGATGTGGCGTCGACCGGTCGTAACCATTCTGATGCTCGTCACGGCACTGCTGCTGACGCTGCCCATGCGGGCGCAACAGAAGCCCTTTACGCAGGAGCAGGTCAGCAACATGGTGCGGGACGGATTTGGAGACGAGTCGGGTGCGAAGTTGATCGAGCAGCGCGGAATTGATTTTGTCCCGCTTGAGGAATTTATTCAAAGCCTCAAGGCCGCAGGTGCGAGCGAAGCATTTCTTAAGGCGCTGCGCGCGGCCAAGCCGCCCGAACCCGCAAGCGCCAAGAAGCCGCTGAACCAGTTGCAGATTTTTGCACTACTCGCGGGTCAGGTACCGACCCGCCGGGTAACAATGTTGGTCCAGGAACGTGCTATCGACTTTGAGCCGAAGGATGACTACCTCCAGCAAATCCGCATAATCGGCGGAGACGACGAACTAATCAGCGCTCTGAAGAACGCCAAGGTGATAAAACCGCCAAATGTCGAACTGGAACTCCAAGCGCAATACCTCCATGACGAAATGTGGGATGAAGCCCTCGCTTCGCTAAAAGATGCTGTCTCGAAGCAACAATTTGATCCGGTCCTGCGCCTGGCATTGGGAGAAACGCTATTCAGAACTGGCGACTACGAGCAGGCAATCCGTGAGTTGGGAACAGCAAAGAAACTGGACGCAGACCTCTGGCAGGCCACGCAGCGACTGGCCGACGCGCATCTCAAGATATGGGAACTCAAAAAATCACTTTCTGATCGTGTACTCGCGTGCGATCTATACCATGAATTGCTATCGTCGGCATCCGTAAACGGCCCGAACTCCGCACGTATTGCCGCCCTCTTTCCTAAGTGGAATGACGAGACCTCCGCAAACTCAGAAGCGCAATCCACACTGGCCGAGCTTGAGTCTCCTATGGGCACATGGGTGTCAGACCGCGGGGAAGTTTATACCCTCCGAGGCGGCGAGGGAGGTTGGGCCCTCGATGCGGTCGGCCAGAAGAGTGAGGACTCCCTTTCCGCTTTTAGCACTGTTCCCGCAACGGGTGGCACACTCACCGGGCAGGGAGTCAAGAGAACCTCATTCTGTAACGCTATCTTGTCAATCGCGATTCACACAACGCAACATGCGACAAGGATGGAAGTCACCGCATTCGCGCAGTCCTTTCTCTCAGAGGATCTGGACCGGTCCCACCAGGCAGCGTGCAGAGACCTTGCCCGAACCATGGAAGGCATCCCCTTCCTTCAGTTCGAATTAGTCCGACAGGATGACGCGGCACACAGTAACCTCCGTAACGCACTATCACAGGAAGGCGACTCGGATGGGGCAATCGCTGAACTACGGGAAGCGGTACGCTTGAACCCCAATAATGATATGGCGCACAATAACCTCGGTGCCGCACTCGAAAACAAGGGTGACTTGGACGGAGGGATCGCGGAATACCGTGAGGCCTTGCGCCTAAACCCCGATAACGAGTTGGCGCATGTCAACCTCGGCCACATACTTGGACTGAAGGCCGACTGGGATGGAATGATCACCGAAGAACGCGAAGCGCTGCGCTTGAACCCCCGAAATGATAGGGCGCACGCCTACCTCGGTGCTGCACTCGGAAAGAAGGGCGACTTGGACGGTGCGATCGCTGAAATCCACGCCGCCTACATGCTTGATCCTAAGAACCCGCTTTACAAGCAGACCTACGAGCGCCTGTTGCAGTACGCACATAAACGTTGAGCGGGAGCCATGGTACAAAAATGGCGTGGCTACCAACTGTGCCCGCCGGGAGGGACACCAACCGTGTTTAACCCTTGCCTCCGCCGTCGAGCTGCGCGGTCGGCCCTTTTTGCGCGTGGGCGTGACAGCGCTAAAATAGCACCCTGAAGCGTAGAGCTGCGCTCTACGCCAGCCAGCGAAAATGAGGGATGGGCCAGATGAGCATGAGGGACAAGGAAGGAAATGAGCTACTTGAGCCCAGGTACCAGAATGAAAAACGCGCCAATGAGGATATCTGGGCGGTTTACAAATTTCAGCGTGGGTATCATGAGGGCGAACGCGTGACGGATGATATGAAGCTCAGACCCGCAAGGGAAGAAGCACTGAAACGATATGAGGAGATTGGAGAGGGTGCAGGTTACACTTTCAAAGTATGCTGCCGGCACCATTCCCCCAAGCTGCGGATGTCACAGAAACGAAACCCACGGAAACGCTGATGCCGCCAAGCAAGGTAGCGCATCAGACCTCCGCATTATAATCGGGTAATGTTCATGCGGCCAAGGATCGTTTTCGACACGAGTGCGATCAACAAACTTGAGAAGGGAGGCCCTGCGTTTGAGCCTCTCATGAAGGGCCTGGAGTGCGGCTTCGAGGTTGTCCTCACCGCGATGAGCGCGGACGAGATCATTTCCAATAAGACTTCCCACAAAAGAGACGCGCTCCTGACCCGGTTTAGGCGATTGCTGTACCCATCTTGGTGCATCTGGCCGCCGCACGAAATTATCCGGTTGCTACTTTCCGCACACTTCGCCAATCCGACTCACTTTGACTGGACCAAGGTGAACGTGCGAGCACGACCGTACGAGGCCAGCATACCGTTGTGCGACTTTAACAACGAACTTTGCGTCCAGCAAAGGAAAGAACAGTTCGAGGCGGAGGAACACTTCAAAAACAGTTGGAAGAAGTTGAGACCTCTGTTAGATGCGGTTCTTGCAAAGGACCCGTCAAAGCGCCCCACAAGCTATCGCGCGGCCGTAAAGATTGCACTAGCGGATGGAGGCGTGTTATGGGGCTTCGGGCGGGGACTTTACAAACATGTTTCAGGTAGCCAGTCCACCGAGATAGAGATAAAGGCATTGATGGACGCCTGTCCACCGTTTCGTGCCGCTTGCTACTCCTTGGTGATGGCTTGGTACAACGGATCGCTCCGCGTGCAGGATGCGGCCCCGATAGCCGGACGCAATGACCTGATGATGGCAACATACCTTCCGTACTGTGATCAGTTTGTGACCGCCGACTGGGCACAAACAAGGGAACTCCGCCAGATCGCCGCAGAAGCCAAGATTGATTGCGAGATTCTGTCCTTCCAAGAATTCAGCGACAGGTTTGCTGTCGTGGCTTAGCGCGGCTGGCGATAATCGCAGCCCCATGCCCGCCAGCACGGCATCCGAATGGCTGATCAAAATCCGGGAAGATGAGTCGGTCTCCCCATAAGCGACCACAGCCACCAAAGCAAAACCATAGTGATCCCGAGCATTAGAACACCTCGAACCAAGTTCCACCATTTGACCGATACCTTGCCGTTGACGATGGCATATGACCAATCGGAAAAGTAGTGTGTCGCAAAGCTCAGTACGATGAACACGAACGCCAAGATCACAGTCTGGTTATAAGGGGAGAGACCGTGAGCTGCACCGAATCCCAGGAATACAAAACCCAGTAACAGCAAGACTCGCGGAAAGATGGAAAACTCTCGAAAATACGAGAGCGGATTCCAGTCATTAAGGGACATCTTTCAAAATCTACACGGTCACGGATTCCATTGCAACAAGTGAACTTCTGTTGGCGGGCACCATATCCCCAATTATCTCCGCGCCCGTTCGCAACGGCTATCTCCTCCTGTCTGGCGTGAATTCTCCTCATCCCATTGTCCTTTTCTGGCACCGATTTCTCGCGGGCACGGCGAGATGGGAAAGCCGCCTGCGCGCTGGCGGCACGGCGGGCTTCTGCTTTGTCCGTCCGCTGACGGACACCCTCCGGGTTTGCGGTTCCCCCAAGAAACAAATCGAAGAGCAAAGTTTCTTGGCTCCCCCACAAAAAGGCAGCCCTTGGCACTTGCGAGCAGGCCCCACTCGCCCTTTTCGTGCCCCGCGAGAAACGGGCGCAGAAAAGGAGAAAAAACAAATGATCGAGCAAATCCAACAGACCCATCGAGGTCAATTTAATGTTGAGGGTTCGTTGCAGGTTCGCACAGGGGAGGCACCGAGGGGCGCAGAGAGAAACCCTATAGTTTCATGGGCGGCCCTCTTAGACGAGGCCGCGGGCTGGCGCAGAGATGGTTTTCAATCTCTGCGTTTCCGTCGCACAACCCGAAGCCGCTTCCGGATCACACACTTCGCCAGCCCTGAGTTGGTGTCAGACGCAAGCAATCCGAGATCAGGAGGATTGTTGATAGCAGGCCTGCGTTCTCGGCGAGTGCTATAATCCGGTTAGAGAGGATGGGCTCCTCCATGTCGGACACAAGAAGCGCTCCTGAGCTCCCGTTAAGATGAGCTATCACCCCAAGGACGCCACACCCTCCCTCCTCATCCGCGACATTCACACGATCATCACGATGGATTCCCAGGACAGCGTTCTGCGGGGCGGATTCATCTATGCCGAAGATGGCGAGATCAAGCAACTGGGGACGCATCCTCCCGCGCGGCTTCGGGCCCGCCGCACGATCAGCGCCCGTTACGCAGTAGCGATTCCCGGTTTGATCAACACTCACCATCATCTCTGCCAAACGCTGACGCGGGCCTGTGCGGCGGCGGCCGATATGAAGCTCTTTGACTGGTTGCGCACGCTGTATCCCATGTGGGCGCGCCTTGACGAGGACGCGATGTATGCGGCTGCTCTGGTCGGCATGGCGGAACTGATGTTTTCCGGCTGCACCACGACGGCGGATCATCACTACCTTTTTCCCCGTGGCCAAACGAAACTGATCGATGCGGAAATTGCGGCGGCGCGCAAGATCGGCATCCGCTTTCATCCGACGCGCGGCAGCATGAGCGTGGGCGAAAGCCAGGGAGGACTGCCGCCCGACTCCGTCGTCCAGGACAACGACGAAATTCTGGAGGACTGCGAGCGGCTGGTGCGCCAATATCACAATGCCGCGCCCGGCTCCATGTTACGCGTCGCCTTCGGCCCGTGCGCTCCCTTTTCCGTCTCGGAGGAATTGATGCGCCAGACGGCGGTAATGGCGGAGCGTCTCCACGTGCGCATGCACACGCACCTCGCCGAGACCCGGGACGAGCAGGATTATTGCCTGAAACATTTCGGCAAGCGCCCGCTGGATTTCATGGCGGATGTGGGCTGGCTCGGCCAGAACACCTGGGTGGCGCACGCGATCCACTTTAATGCCCGTGAGGTCAGGCGATTGGGGCGTGGGCGCGTGGGCATCGCGCATTGTCCCAGCTCGAATATGCGGTTGGGGTCCGGTATTCCGCCGGTGTTGGCGCTGCGGCGCGCGGGCTCGCCCATAGGCCTGGGCGTGGATGGCAGCGCCTCGAATGACAGTTCCAATATGCTGGCGGAAGCCCGCCAGGCGTTGCTGCTGAATCGGTTGGCGCATGGGGCCGCAGCGCTGAGAGCTCGCGAGGCGCTTCGCATGGCCACGGTGGAGGGCGCCGCCTGTCTCGGCCGCGATGACATTGGCACTCTCGCTGCGGGCAAGCGCGCGGACATCGCGTTATTTGACCTTCGCGACGTCGGTTACAGTGGCGCCGAAGACGTGGCTGCGGCTCTCGTGCTCTGCGCTCCCACGCGCGCCGAAACGCTCATCGTGGACGGCCGGGTGGTGGTGGATAATCACGAACTGAAAACCATCGCGCTGGCCCCTGTGCTCAGCCGCCACCGCCGTTTTGCCGCCAGGATGGTTGGAAGCACTCCTCTGCTCTGATACGGCCTCAAGCGAACGCCGCACACGTTGCGGATTGTGAACGCGGGCGGCGAACCGATTACAGTTGAATCTTTCAAGATTTACCGCTAATGTACCCGGTCCGCTCAGGTTTGACGAGTTGACAGGCATGGCGTTTGCCGCAGGCATACTCATCACTCTGTACCGCACGAAAATCGGAGGAGCACATGACGGATTTCACCCGGCGCGACCTATTAAAAGCGAGCGGAGTCGCGCTATCAGCCGGCATTATATCGAGCGTGGCCGGAAGCCGCGGCGCCGAAGCGCATCCGGCAGCCAGTACACCGATGACCCCCTCGGCCGAGTTGCTGCCAACGCCACGCGAGCGGATTCTGCTGGATCCGGGATGGCGCTTTCATTTTGGCCACGCGACCGACCCCAGCAAGGACTTTGGCTACGACGGCCAGTCGCTGTTTTCCAAAACCGGCGGCATGTTTGAGCCATCGCAGGCGTCATTCGACGATAGCCACTGGGCGCAGGTCGACCTGCCGCACGACTGGGCGGTGGAGTTGGAATTCCACAACGATCCGGCCCTCGATGGCCACGGGTACAAGCCCCTGGGACGTAATTATCCCGAGACCAGCATCGGCTGGTATCGCCGGGTATTCGACGTTCCAAGCGAGAACAAGGGCAAACGATTGTGGCTGGAATTCGACGGCGTGTATCGGGATTCCATCGTCGCGCTGAATGGCATCTACCTGGGACGCCACGCCAGCGGCTATACGCCGTTTCGCTATGACATCTCCGATTTCGCGAATTACGGCGGAACCAACGTGCTGGTCGTCCGGGTGGACGCCACCCTCGGCGAGGGCTGGTGGTACGAAGGGGCGGGTATTTATCGGCACGTGTGGCTGAGCAAGATGGAGCCCGTCCACGTAGTGCACAACGGAACTTTCATCAACTCCCAGGTCCGGCAGGGCGCGGCGACCTTGCTCATCAGCACCGAAGTGGAGAATGAGCGGGATTCGGCGCAGAACTGCCGCGTCGCGACCAGCATCCTCGACCCCACCGGCCAGACCGTGGGCCGCTCTGAATCTGCTCCCGCCTCGATTCCGGCGGGCGGGCGCTACCAGTTCCAGCAGCAAGTGGAGGTCAGCCATCCAGCGCTATGGTCCGTCGAGCAGTCAAACCTGTATCAGGCAGTGTCGAGCGTCGAATCCGCCGGCAAAAAGACGGATGAATACCGCACCACGTTTGGCATCCGCAGCATCCGCTTCGATCCTGATCGCGGCTTCTTTCTGAATGACACGCCGGTGAAGATCAAGGGCACCTGCAATCACCAGGACTTTGCGGGCGTCGGGGTGGCGCTGCCGGACCGCATCCACTATTTCCGCGTCGAAAAGCTCAAGGAGATGGGCGCCAACGGGTATCGGATGTCGCATAATCTGCCCACGCCGGCCCTGCTGGATGCGTGCGACCGCCTCGGCATGCTGGTGATGGACGAGACGCGCATGATGTCTTCCAGCCCCGAAGGCCTCGAACAACTCAAAACCATGGTTCGCCGCGACCGCAATCACCCCAGCGTGATTCTTTGGTCGATTGGGAATGAAGAACAGCTACAGGGGACTGAGACTGGGGCACGGATCGCCGCCGCCATGAAGCGCGTCGTTCATGAGATCGACCCGACGCGTCCCATCACCGAGGCCATGAATGACGACTGGGGCAAGGGGCTCTCCCACGTTGTCGATGTGCAGGGTTTCAATTACCACCCGGCGCAGGCGATGGACGCGTTTCATCAACAATTTCCGAGCCAGCCCACGATCGGGACCGAAACCGCAAGCACGGTTTCTACCCGCGGCATCTATCAGAACGATCCGGAACTGGGCTACGTGAGCGCGTATGATTTGAATTTTCCGCCCTGGGCACAAACCGCCGAGTACTGGTGGTCCGTGTACGCCCAGCGCCCGTGGGTAAGCGGTGGCTTCGCCTGGACCGGCTTCGACTACCGCGGCGAACCCACTCCCTACCGTTGGCCGTGCATCAATTCGCATTTCGGGATCCTGGACATGTGCGGGTTTCCCAAGGATAACTTCTATTACTACAAGGCCTGGTGGACCAATAAGCCGGTGCTGCACCTGTTCCCACATTGGAATTGGCACGGCAAGGAAGGCGAAGAAATCGACGTCTGGTGCCACAGCAATCTCGATCAAGTGGAACTGTTCCTGAACGGAAAGAGCTTGGGCCGCAAGGATGTGCCGAAATACTCGCACGTCGCCTGGAAGGTGGCATTCACGCCTGGGGTCCTGGAAGCGCGCGGATACCAGGCCGGCAGCCAAGCGCTTACGGCCAAACGCGAGACCACCGGCGCTCCCGCCCGGCTCGCGCTGATCGCGGATCGGCCGAAGATCGCCGCTGACAGACAGGACGTGTGCGTCGCGCAGGCGCAAGTGCTGGACGCGGAGGGCAGAGTGGTTCCCACCGCCGATTCGTCCATCGAGTTCCACGTCACCGGCGCCGGCCGCCTGATCGGCGTGGGGAACGGCAATCCCAGCAGCCACGAAGCGGACCATGCCAATCGCCGGCGCGCCTTCAATGGCCTCTGTGCGGCCATCGTGCAGAGCAGCGGCAAACCCGGCAGCGTACACGTGGAAGCAAGTGCGCCCGGTCTCGAGCACGCCTCAGTCAGCATTCGTTGTGAGGGCCGGTAGACTTCGCCCGCCGCTATGCCTTTCGTACTCCCGCGCGGTTCCGTGGCCCTGATCGAAACCGCTCATGCAGGCCGCTTTTAATTCTCTCCCCGCGGTGTTATGCTTGTGCCGCCGTATTCTTCGTGCAGTTGCCCGCGCACATGTGGGGTGCGCAAAATGGCAAAACAGAACTCTAACTAACTTGTATCTACCTGTTCCTGCCGCCCGCGTCGGAGCACCGGGGATGGTGTTGGAAAATTCAGCTAAGCGAACGCCGTCGGCGACGCAAGTAGTGCCAGATCCTGGGGCATACAGCACGTAGCACCAGCGCGTTGCAGACTTATCTCTGAGCAGATTTTGCTACTTCGGGGCAAACGTAAACCTATGTCGTCGAAATCAAAGTCGGGCTTCGTCAACGACTTGATCAGGAGGAGCAACGTGGAGACCGAAACCTTGGAGAGGATTTTGAGGGAACATCCGTTCTTTAAGGAGGTAAAGGAGCATCACCTCCGGGCGATCATTGAAAGCGCAACCGTGGTCCGGTTTGAACCCGGGGATGTGATTTTTCGGGAGGGCGATCTTGCCCAGAGTTTTTACCTGATTCGGACGGGCAAGGTCGTGTTACAACATGCGTGCTATCGAGTGGAACCGGTCACGGTGCTTACGGTGGGCCAGGGTGAAATTGCCGGATGGTCCTGGCTGTTTCCACCTTACCGCTGGAGACTGACGGCGATAGCGCTGGAAATCACCCGCGCTATTGCGGTCGATGGGGCAAAGCTCCGCGCCAGGTGCGATGAAGACCACGATCTTGGGTACGGACTGATGAAGCAGTTCGCCAAGATCATCGACATCCGTTTCGACGCCGTCTCAGAGCGCCTGGTCGAGGTTGAAGTATAGCAGCACGTGAGAATAATAAATCGCTGGCTTGACGCGCAATCCTGCGCGTCGATGGGGCCAGCTTGAGGCCCGTCAAAAGCGCTGGGGGAGGAAACGTCAGTAGTCCTGGGGTAGTTTCTGAAGTTGCTCCATCGTAAAGACAGGGCCTTCCTTGCAAACGTACACAGGGCCGGCGTTGCAGCGCCCGCACTTGCCGACGCCACACTTCATCCGGTTTTCGAGACTGGTATAAACGGAGTCAGGTTGTACGCCGCGTTTGGCCAGGATGGGCAGCGTATTCTTGATCATGATGGGCGGGCCGATGACCAGCACGACGGAGTTTTCCGCCGGCACCTGGGCACGTTCAAAGACCGTCGGCACGAATCCAATTTCGCCTTTCCAGTCGGGCGTCCCTCCGCCCGGATCAACGCATTGGATCACGCGGACGCGCTCGTGCCGAGCCCACTCCGCCAGTTCATCCACGAAGACCAGGTCGGCCACGGTCCGCGCGCCGTAAACGATGGTGATGTCGCCATACTTGGCACGGTTTTCCAGCGCGTACCACACCGCGCAACGGATGGGCGGCATGGCAATTCCCCCGCCCAGGAAGATCAGGTCCTTCCCTTCCCATTTTTCCATGGGGTAGCCGTTGCCGTAAGGCCCGCGGAACCCGATCGTATCACCTTCCTCCACGCGCCAGAGCGCTTCCGTAACCCGGCCCACCTTGCGAAAACAGAACTCGATGGATTCCTTCCAGTTCGAACTGGAGCAGATGTTGAAGGTGGATTCGCCGTAGCCGAATGCCGAAAAAATTCCGAACTGCCCCACGCGGAAGCAGAAGTCGCGCGCCCGGTCCGCATCTTCAAAGCGGATACGCACCGATTTCACGTCCGGCGTGTGTTGCCGTACGGTCACCACTTCCATCAGGTCGGGCGTGTACAGCTCGCGGGATGAATCCGCTACGTGGGCGCTCGATATTGAGGCAGCTTCAGGCATGTTCAATTCCAGTTAACAACGTAAGCAGTCCTTGTCCCTCGGGGCAATTGCGCGTGCAGTTGCCGCACCCGGTACAGAGCACTTCGCCAAACTTCTGCGGGTAAATGGAGAACTTGTGCAACACGCGCTGGCGTTGGCGTGCTCCCTGGTCCGGACGGGGATTGTGGCCCGAGGCGTGTAGCGTGAACTGCGCGAACTGGCAGGAATCCCAATTACGCACGCGTTCACCGTGCCGCGTGTTCCCCTCATCCACGATGTCAAAGCAGTGGCACGTTGGGCAGTTGTAGGCACAAGCGCCACAGCCGAGACAGGCCAGCGTCTCCTCCTGCCAGAAGGGGCTGGTGAAGTGCTCGTCCACAAATTGCCGGACGTGCTCAGGATTGAATTTCGCTTCCGGCCCCTCGGCTAAGGGAGCGACTTTTTCCGAATGGCGGGTTTTTCCCGTGAACAACGCCCGGCCCTTGTCCGTCAGACAGCGGACCTCGAATTCGTCGCCGAGATCGAACAGCATGGCATCACTGCCGCGCTCTGCCTGCGGACCGAGACCGACCGACGTGCAGAAGCACGACGCGTCGTGTGCCGCACAAGCCAGGGTCACGACGGTCGTGGCTTCACGGCGGCGATTATAAGCTTCATCGCGGTAATCCCAATTGAACACATGATCCAGGATGGGCAAGGCCGCCGCATCACAAGGCCGCACTCCCAGCAGGATCTGCGCGGGAATTTCCGCCGCGCCATTCGTCACTTGCACGCGGTGGCCTTCCACACGGTAGCTGCACAACCTTTCATGGCGGGGAAAAACGAACTCCTTCACAGAATTGGCGGGGCGGATGAAGCCCTCCAAACACAAGCTTTCGGCAGAGTCGAGCGGCGCGTACAGCACCAGGTTGGGCTTCGCCCGCACCGGTCCCGCCACGAGTTTGCCCTGCGCAAGCCATTCGGACGCCAGTTCTCGCAACGCCCATTTGGAGAGAACTTCGCTCATCGGATAAATTCCTCCTTATCCGTGAGGGCGTAAGTACCGATCAGCGGCTCGACCTTCGGGTCCATCCCGGCGCGATAACCAAAGTGCTTTTCAGCGGCTTGGGCCAAGGTGATGTTGAGAAGGTTAAGAGGAATGACGGCCGAGCAAGCGCGCGTACATTCGCCGCATCCTACGCACCGGCCCGCCAGGTGAAATGCCCGCGTGATGTGCCAGGCGAAATTGCCCTGCGGCGTAGCCGAGGTGTTAATCGCCACTGGCCGGTTCTTGTCCACAATGCAGCGTTCGCAGTAGCACAACGGGCATACCTGGCGGCAGGCGTAGCACTTCACGCAGCGCTCGAATTCTCCGGCCCACCAGGACATGCGCTCGGCCGGGGACATCTGCATCAGCCCCGCCAGCGGATCCGCCGCTGCATCCTGATGCGCCTGCGCGGTGGACTGCCCAATCGCCTCATCGGCGAAGCGCGGTTGGTGCACTTCGCAGGTAGCGCATTTGGGCTGATTCATGCCGTCGCAGGCCATTCCAATCACGCGCACGTTCTGCCGATCGAGTTGAAATTCTTTTTCGAGAATGACCAGCGCGCGCTCGTCGCAGCCTTTCACCACCACGGCCGCCTTGCCCAGTCGCTTGATTTCCTTCCGCTTGAGATACACAGTGAGGTTGGCCTGGCAGCCCGCGTTCCACACCAGCTTGTCCGCATCTTCAGCGCGCCGGATGAACGCGGGACCCTTCGCCCCATAGCCGATCACCACTTGTACGGCGCCCTCAGAAAGCAATTTGCGGCACGTTTCGCGTAACTGCTGCTCTTGGGCGGCCATGGGCGTGGCGCAACCCTCAGCAGCGGCTGGCATCGGCTTGACGTCCGCAGCCGGGCTAAAGCCCGGCGCTACGCCGACCGGTTTGGAACCATTCTTTTTGTGCAGATCAGAGTATGGTCCGAGTTGGCGCGTTTCCTCTGTGATCCGAGTGATTTCCTCCTGCCACTTGCGGCCTTCCGCGGCGGAAATCCACGTGAAGTGAATGCGCCGCAGATCGAAACCCAGCGTGTCCAGGAGTTCGCGAAACAGGATCCAGCGCCGCCGGGCATGATAGTTTCCTGCCGTGTAGTGGCAATCGCCCGGGTGGCAGCCGGACACCAGCACCGCGTCGGCCCCAATTTCGAAAGCCTTCACCAGCAGGTTGAAATCGATTCGCCCGGTGCACGGCAGCCGAATAATCCGTACATTGGAGGGATATTCCAGCCGCGTTGTGCCGGCCAGGTCCGCGCCAAGGTAGGTGCACCAATTGCACACATAGGCGACAATCTTCGGTTCGAATTTGTTCGCTTCACTCATGCCAAACTCTTCGTACCACCGGCTTCTTGCGGGCCGCGCGCATCACCAAGGCGTTACTCCGCCAAGCTCTCCACCATCGAGTAAATCTGCTGCTCCGTGAATCCTTCCAGTTCTGCGCTCTTCGACGGGCACACGGCCACACAGGTGCCGCATCCCATGCAGAGCCCGGGATTCACGCGCGCCGTCTTCTTGACGAACACGCCCCGCGGGGTGTGCACTTCCGCCTGCTCGATGGCGTGATACGGGCACGTACGATAGCAGGCGTAGCACGCCGCGCAGGTCTGCTCATTGATCTGGGCGATTTCCGGCTCACGCGTCAGTTCTTCGGCTGCAAAGGTCACCTGCACCTTGGCTGCTGCCGCAGACGCCTGCGCTACGGATTCGGGAATGTCCTTGGGGCTGTGGCACGCGCCGCAGATAAAAACCCCCGCGGCGTTGGTTTCCACCGGACGCAATTTGGGGTGCGACTCCAGCAGGAATCCGTATTCGTCGTAACCTACATTGAGCTTGCGGGCGAGATCGGTGACGCCGTCCGCCGGGCGCATGGCGCTGGCGAGCACTACCAGATCGGCCTCAATGGTCAATGGAATGCCCGCCAGCGTATCTGCCCCGCGAACGACAAGCTTGCCATTCTGTTCCGTGATCTTTGACACCCTGCCGCGGTAATAGCGTGCCCCGTCCTGCTCGATGGCGCGGCGCACGAACTCCTCGTAGCCCTTTCCCCCCGAGCGGATGTCCATATAGAAGACGTGCGCTTGGCCGTCGTGCACCTTGTGCTTATACAGCATGGTGTGCTTGGCGGTGTACATGCAGCAGATCTTTGAGCAGTAGGCAAGGCCCTTGGCGTTGTCCCGCGACCCGACGCAACTAATGAACACCACGCTCTTCGGCTCTTTGCCGTCCGAAGGTCGCTTGATAACCCCGTTCGTAGGACCGGAGGCGGAGACCAGGCGCTCAAACTGCAGCGAGTCGATGACGTCCTTATATTTGCCGTAACCGTATTCGCCGTAACCCGCCAGCTTTCCGTTCTGCTGCTTGCCGATGTTGTAGAGCTGGTAGCCGGTAGCCACGACGACGGCGCCAACCTTTTCTTCCACGATCTTATCGGTGTCCTTAAAATTGATGGCCCCGGCCTGGCATTTCTTTTCGCACAACCCGCACCCGTTGCGGATTAGTTTTGCGCACGTCTTCTTGTCGATCACCGGGCGGGCGGGGACGGCCTGGGGGAACGGGACATATATCGCCGGGCGCATGCCCATGCGGTAATCAAATTCACTGGGATTGCGCTTCAGCGGGCACACATTCCAGCACTCGCCGCAACCCGTGCACTTGGTGATATCGACATAGCGCGCTTTCTGGCGGATCTTCGCGGTGAAGTTGCCAATGAAGCCGTCCACGGCCTCGACTTCCGAATACGAGTAGAGCTTGATGCACGGGTGCTGGCCCACTTCCACCATGCGCGGCGTCAGGATGCATTGGGAGCAGTCGAGGGTGGGGAACGTTTCTGACAACCCCGCCATCTTTCCGCCGATGGAGGGTTCGCGCTCGACCATCACCACTTCGTAGCCCGCATCGGCGATGTCGAGCGCCGCCTGAATTCCGGCCACCCCGCCGCCCACCACCAGGGCGCGGCGCGTTACAGGCACGCGAATGGGCTGAAGCGCATGATTCTGGCGCACTTTCTCAACAGACATGCCGATGATCTGGATGGCTTTCTCTGTGGCTTTTGCGCGGTCATGATGTACCCACGAACAATGTTCGCGGATGTTGGCCATCTCGACCAGATAGGGATTCAGCCCGGCTTTCTGCGCGGTTTTGCGGAACGTCTTCAGATGCATGTGGGGAGAACACGAGGCGACGACCAGCGCATCCAGTTTTTCCGATTTAATCTTCTCGCGGATCATCGTCTGGCCCGGATCCGAGCACATGTACTTGTAGTGCACCGAGCAGCGCACGCCGGGAATCGTGGCGGCTGCGTCCGCAACCTTGGCCACATCCACGGTGCGCGCGATGTTCTCGCCACACCAGCAAACGAAGACTCCGATCCTCGACATACGTTGCTTTCCTTCTTACCGCCGGCATCTTGCCGGCACTTGCGTACCGGGAACGGTGGACCGTCCCCTTACTTCCATACGCCTGGCGCGCAGCCAGCGCGTGCCGCCAGGATCGCGGCGTTACGTCACAAAGTGCCGGTCGATCCCCAACTCCTCCCGGCTGATTCCCAAGGCCAGTCCAACCACGTCCGAGAGGTAGTAGACCGGCAGGGCATAGCGATCGCCGTGACTCCGCTCGATGTCCCGCTGCTTCATATCGAGATTCACGTGGCACATGGGGCACGCGGTCACCAGGCAGTTGGCTCCATGCTGCACCGCGTCGGCAAGAATACGATGGCTCAGGTCCAGCACCGCTTCTTCCTTCGCCATGGTCATGCCGGCGCCGCAACACTCGGTGCGGAAATTCCAATAGACGGGCTTGGCCCCCAACACCGTCACAATCGCTTCCAGGGAACTCGGTTGTTCCGGATCGTCGAACTTCACCACGTCGGGCGGGCGCGTGAGCAGGCAGCCGTAATAGCACGCCGGCTTAAGCTCAGTCAAAGGCTGCTTTACGGCTGACTTGATTCGATCCAACCCAATGCGCTGGAAAACCTGAATGAGGTTCAACACGTTCACGCGGCCGCTGATCTCCCCTTCGACAATGCCGGAGATTTCGCGGCGCAGGCCGTCGTCCTCATTCATGAGCTTGGAAGCTTTCAACAACTGCATCGAGCACAGCGGGCACGGAGCCAGCAGGTCTTCAAAACCTTGCTGCTCTGCCAGGGCAAGATTACGCGCCGGGAGGGCAATGGAAAGTTTGTGATTTAAGGAATGAGCAGCGGTGGCGCCGCAACAGATCCACTCGCTGATTTCTTGCGGTTCCAGTTCCAGCTTTCCCAGGCAGGCGCGCAGCGATTGCTCATAGTCATTGGATGATCCATGCAGAGCGCAACCGGGGTAGTAGGCGAGCCTCATCAGTGTCGGCCATCCATGCAGCGGTCGAAGATGCGGCGCACCAACGCACGATCCTTAACTTTCTCACCGCGCAAGTGGAATTTACGGCGCTTCTGAAGCGCCGGCGCCAGGGTGGCGTCTTTGAACAGGAATCGCAGGCTGCGCTCGCTGCGCAGGGCGCGAAGCTTGAATTCCGCGATCAACTCGATTTCATCCAGGCGGCCGTTGCGCCGAATATTCTCCAGGAACGCCTGCTGAAACGCGACCACGCGATGTTGCGCCGGTGAAGCCACGCCGCGCTCGAGCGAGAGTTCCCGCAGCGCATCCATGATGCCGGCACAGTTTACGGACTTGGGGCAGCGGGTGGAGCAAGTCTGGCACGAGACGCAGGCCCAGATGGCACCTGCTTGCATCGCTTCCACAGTATGGCCAAGCTGAAGCATCCGTACGATCTGATTCGGCATGACGTCCATGGCGCCCGCCATGGGACATCCGGCGGTACATTTTCCACACTGATAGCAGTCGGCCAGATGGGCGTCGGCCAGGGTTTCGACCAAGTGGGCGTCAGACAGCTTCTCAGGAGCTAGCGCTTCCACGTTCAGGGCTACTTTCGCTTGGAATTCAAATAACCGTGTCAGTGACGAGTCGCGGTTGTGCGGGGCAATCGAGTCAAGCGGGATCGTCCGTACAGATGATAGTGCCATGAACCGACAGGTCTGTCGAGAGACAGAACGTCCGAACGATAAATTGCCATAATTCGCCGCACTCGCGTCGCTTCCTCAGATCGCGGGAGATAGGGCGAACAAACCTTCCGCCAGAGCACGCCCGATGTTGGCCATGAGATCGATTTTTCCATTCACGGCGTACAGATGTGGTGTCAGGGCCCACAACTCCCGCTCGATCCGCCGCGGGATGACCTTGGTCCCGCCCCGGCGATTTTCCAACTCGCTCACCAGCATGGGCAGAATTTTGTCGCTCAGGCGCAGCGCTGTGTCCACCACAAACAGGGTCACGTCTGGCCGCAGCAGGCACATTCGATCAAAGAAGGCCACGATTTCGCGGGACTCAAGGTTCTTGGGCGGAGATGATTTCAATTCGAGATAGGCCAGGCGGCCTTCCGCAGCAGCCACCACGTCAAGATCGCCGCCCACGCCGCGCGCGTGGAACCGGACGCCCGCCGCCACGTCAAAACCAAATCTGCGGCGCAGTTCCCGCGCCACGTACCATTCGAGCGTTCCCCCAAAGCTCTTCGCTGCCCAACGCAACCGGTAGCGGCCCGGCGAAGTCGCTTCCGCCAGCCCAAGCGCGACCAGCGACTCCGCATATTCCTTCGATTGAGCTCGCTTGAGATATTGCGTGGCTTCCTCCGGGGCGAATCCCGCGCATCTCTGGATGGCCCCGCGAAGAAAAAGGCGGAACGCATAGTGCCGCAGGAGTTGCGCAAGCTGGAGTGCTTTCTCCTCCTCCAAATCCTCCGGGAATGGCACATCGAGCCGCGACGGGCTCGGCCGTAATCCCCGGCGCGCCAGCATGGCCACCGCTTCCCCGCAAGGGAAAAACGTCTCCTGGGTCCGCGGCGGCCGGGCCGCTGCCGCTTCAATCTCCAGCTCACGGGCTGTGGCGGCTTTCTTCATACCGTGATTCTACGCTGTTACGAACCTGCGTTGCAGTGCAATCCTGCGCTCGCCCGGGCTTACGGCTTGTTCCCGCTTAACGCGCAGAGTATCATTTGGGCAGCCCGCAAGCATGGCTGGAGTGAGGCCATGAGAGTTCTTCTGGTATCCGCGAACACCGAGAGGATCAACATCCTGCCGTTGCCACTGGGGCCGGCACTGATCGCCGCCGCGACTCGAAAAGCCGGCCACGATGTAATTTTGCTGAACTTGATGTTTCAAGGAGACACAAAGGCGGCCATTCGAGACTGCATCGCTCAATTCCGGCCGGAGGTCATCGGAATTTCGGTGCGTAACATCGACGACCAGAACATGGCCGACCCCAAGTTTCTGCTGCCGGCCGTGCGGGACGTGGTGGCGACGTGCCGTAGCGCGTGCAACGCTCCGATCGTGGTCGGCGGGGCAGGCTACAGTATTTTCCCCGCCGGCGCCTTGCGCTTCCTCGGTGCGAATGTAGGTATCCAGGGCGAAGGTGAAACGACCTTCCCAATCTTACTTGAGCGCTTGGAGAAGGGCGCTCCCCTATCCGGGCTGCCCGGTGTTTACCTTCCGGGTCAACCGCTTTCCAACAGGACCTTTGCAGGAGATCTCAACGCCCTGCCCCTCCCGGAGCCCGAACTTTGGATTCCCACTGCCGCCGGCCATCCGGAATTCTGGGTCCCCGTTCAGAGCCGGCGCGGTTGCCCGCTGGATTGCAGCTTCTGCTCGACGCACGCCATTGAAGGTCGGCCGATACGAAAACTCTCTCCGCAAACCGTCGCGGCGTGGTTGGAGCACCTTGTGTCGCGGGGGTTCACGAATTTCCACTTTGTCGATAACACCTTCAATCTTCCGCCGTCATACGCCAAACAGCTTTGCCGGGAGATTTTGCGGCGCGGCCTGGCAATCAATCTGTGGGCGATCATCTACCCGCGCTCCATTGATCGCGAACTGGTTGACCTGATGGCGCGAGTCGGCTGCCGCAAGATCAGCCTCGGGTTCGAGAGCGGCTGCAATCGCATGCTCGCGCGGTTAAACAAGCGGTTTACTACCGAGGACGTGAGAACGGTCGCCAAAATGTTTGCGGACGCCAGCATTTTCCGCCGGGGCTTTCTGCTGCTCGGGGGACCGGGCGAAACCAGGGAGAGCGTGGAAGAGAGCCTTGCCTTTGCTGACTCGCTGAATCTCGATGCTTTGAAAATCACGGTGGGCTTGCGGATTTATCCCGGAACGCCGCTCGCGGCTGCGGCGCTCTCGGAGGGACTGCTTCGACCCGATGAGGACCTGCTTTTACCGAAGTTTTACCTGGCGGAAGATCTCACGGATTGGCTTCCGGAACGGATTTCGGAGTACAGGGCGGCGCGCTCCTGGGTGATGTGAAAAGCTGCCTCACTTCTTGGGAACCCAGACAAACTCCTCCCACACCGTTTTCAGGATTTTGCACTGCGAGGGGTCGAAGTCCCGCATAACTTCCGAGTGGAAGGTGATTTTTTCCGGCGTTATCGAGTCCACTTCGAATCGGACGGTGAGATGACACATTTTGGTTTCCGCCCCGCTGGACGCGCCGGGAACACTAACCGGCTGGTAAATGCTTGAGGATCCCACCCACTTCGTTCCGGTCCGGCGGCATTCGATGCGCATGTACGCCCCGTTTTTGGCTGCCGCCGCGGGAATGTTCACCCAATCGGCACGGAACACATCACCGGTGACCTCAACACGGAAGTCCTTGTGCGAGGCTTCCGAGTGCCAGATGGTGGGAACCTTGCTCGTGGCGGATTTGGACGCCGCCGACGTGGCATTTGGCTGCTGGGCAAGAGCCGTGGCCAAAGAAATCACCAACACTGCAATGAATGGCATCAATACCTGTTTGCGCCTGGGATCTGCCGGTCTCAATGTATCCTCCTCGATGGGGCCGCTTCGAGCGCAGTGCTTTGGCTGCGTGCTCGCCGCGGGTCCTGCTTGCGGATAACAAGCGCACCATTCTACCCGGCTCATGGCGGCCAGAGCCACCAAATTTCGCAAGTACGGCCACCGTCACGCGAAGGTCCGACGGAAGCGTTTGACCCATGAGGTAGGGATTGCTATCCTTACTGTAGGTATGGAGGGTAAGGAAATGGCAGATTCCAGCGTGGTCAGCACGAAAGGGCAGGTCACGGTGCCCAAGAGGATCCGAATGCGGCTGGGTTTGAGGGTGGGTGACCGTGTGGAGTTCGTCATTCGCGGCGGTGACACGCTCATTCGTCCAGCCAGACCCCCTGGTAACCCTTTCGAGAAATACGCCGGTGCACTGGGAACTTTTCCCGGTGGAATCGCAGAGATCAACGCCTGGGTCCGGAGCCTTCGGGACGAGGAGCCTGAGAAGCGGTGAGAACTGCCATAGATACCAATGTGATCTCCGCTTTATGGTCCGGAAGCGCGATTGTGCCGCAGGTGACCGCCTTGCTCGGACGCATTGCAAGCGAGGGCGCATTGGTCATATGCGGGCCGGTTTATGTGGAACTTGTTGCACATCCCAAAGTTACGCTACAGTTCGTTGAACAGTTCCTCGCCACAACACACGTGGACGTAGATTTTAATCTTGACGAGGCCGTCTGGAAGCAAACGGCGGAGACCTTCGCCGGATATGCCCGGCGCAGAAGGAAGTCCGCAGGCGGCCAAGTGCGACGTTTGGCGGTGGACTTCTTGGTCGGAGCACACGCCTTGGTGCATGCCGACCGGCTGTTGACTTTCGACTCCCATTTTTACGCACAAGATTTCCCCAAGCTTCCGCTGATTGGATTGGAGGCACTATGAAAGAACCCGTCATCATCTCCGCTTGTCGTACGCCGATCGGCAAATTCCAAGGATCGCTCGCGCCTTTTTCCGCCGTGGATCTGGGCGCGTTCGCCGTCCGCGAGGCGGTGCGGCGCGCTGCGATCGATCCGGCCCTGGTGGACGAAATCATTATGGGCAACGTCGTGTCCGCCGGACTGGGCCAAAACCCGGCTCGGCAGGCGGGCCTGAAAGGCGGCCTCGCGAACCGGGTAGCTGCCATGACCATCAACAAGGTGTGCGGATCGGGCCTAAAAGCGGTGGCGCTGGCGGCGCAAGCCATTCAAACCGGCAATTCGGAAATTGTGGTGGCGGGTGGCATGGAATCGATGACCAACTGCCCTTACTTGCTGCCGCAGGCGCGCGCAGGCATGCGCTTGGGCCACGCCAAGGTACTCGACTCCATGATCACCGACGGCCTGTGGGATGCCTACGAAGACTTCCACATGGGGATGACCGGTGAGTTGGTGGCGGAAAAGTACGGCATCACCCGCCAGCGGCAGGATGCCCACGCGGTGGAGAGCCATCGCCGTGCCATCGACGCCATCAAGAACTGCCGGTTCAAAGATGAGATTGTGCCCATCTCGATCAAACAGAAGAAGGGCGAGCCGATACTGTTTGCGACCGACGAATCCCCGCGCGCGGACACATCGCTTGAAACACTCGCCAAGCTGCGGCCTGCCTTCAAGCCGGATGGCACCGTGACTGCCGGGAACGCGCCGGGGACAAATGACGGCGCGGCGGCACTGGTGGTCACATCGATCGAAAAAGTGCGGGAATTAGGCAAGTCGCCCATGGCACGCATCGTGGGCCAGACCGTGAGCGGCGTCGAGCCCAAGTGGGTCATGATGGCGCCCGTCGACGCCGTGCGCATGCTGCTCAAGAAGCTCAACTGGAAGACCGAGGACGTAGACCTGTTTGAGCTGAACGAAGCCTTTGCCGTCCAGGCCATCGCGGTGATTCAGGAATTGGGCCTCGACCCGGCCAAAACCAATGTAAACGGCGGCGCGGTAGCCCTCGGGCACCCCATCGGCGCCTCCGGCGCGCGCGTCCTCGTGACACTGCTGTACGAAATGGCCCGGCGCAACGCCAAGCGCGGCGTGGCCGCGCTGTGCCTGGGCGGAGGGAACGCCGTGGCGCTCGCCGTCGAGCGGCATGATGCTGGGCCTCGTTAGTGTTACAACCCATGAACTGTTTTAGAGGGAACGTCCGAATAGGAATTCTTCGGTTCTCCGCAATGATGGTTGTGGTCTTGGCGGCCAGTTTTGTGCTGCTGCCGCGTGACATCGCTCAATCGCAGCCTCGACCGGGGCAAGGCCAAATAGACTCTCTCGGGAAGTTCCTTAGAGATTATCTGAAAGAACCGGTTTATGGTGATGATATGACCACTCGATATTCGTCAGCCTGGGTCGACCTTGGGGATGATGGAACTCAGGAAGTTATTGTCTATGTCATCGGCCGAAACTGGTGTGGGAGCGGGGGGTGCATAATGTTGGTCTTGGAGCCCAAGCGGACCTCTTTTAGTGTGGTTACAAAAACAACAATCACCCGACTCCCGATTCGCGTGTTGGCCACAAAACTGAACGGCTGGCACGATATCTCCGTCCGCGTGCAGGGAGGTGGCGTTGAGCCCGGTTACGAGGCGAGGCTCTCTTTTGATGGCAAGACCTATCCGAGCAATCCTTCCGTGCTTCCGGCCCAACGAGTAGTCGGGAAAATCGAAGGCGAAGTGGTGGTGCCCTTAAGTGCGGAGGGAACTCCCCTATATCATTGAGCAGGCACAGGAAACCTCAGAATTATATCGGCCCGGAGGTCGACAAAGCATGAGGAGCAAGCCTACTTCCCACAAGGCCCACAGGAGACTTCGTTCGATGACATAAAGCTCTATTGAACGCGCGGCGCTCGATGATCCGGATGCGGTTCCCCTGACCGCGGCCGACCTTAGTCGCGTGAAGAGAACGCCTCGGATCAAAATCATTCGCCGCGCTCTGGGCTTGACCCAGGAGGAGTTCGCCTCGCGGTATCGCATCCCCCTAGCACGCTACGCGATTGGGAACAGGGACGGGCCACGCCCGACCAGCCAGCGCAAGCCTATCTCACCGTTATCGCTCGCAGCCCGGAAGCGGTCCGGCGGGCATTGGAAGGTTATTAGTTTGAGAACCAATAGATTTTTATTGACAGATTAGCTATACCATGGTAGGCTAATGTGTAGCGCCCGGACGTCGGCTTGGATCGCTCCGTGCCGGCATACGGCAAAAAGTCCGAGCCGAACGACGGTTCCCAGCCGGCGCCTCGAGGTTCGACCCATTGCTGACCGCAAGCGACAATTTGCCCTTCAATTTGTTTCTTGGGCCGCTCGTTTTCGTGCATAATTCATCCCAACTTCGGCCTTTATGCGAAACATCAATATCGATGCCAGAATGGTTCGTTGGGTCCGGCGGGGAACGCCGTGAACACCAACTCCATCCTTGCTACGATGCGTTGCCAACATTTTCTGCAGGAATAACCCCAGAAGTTACTGAAAACAAATAAACGCCCATGACAGACGCAGAAACTCAATCCATCACAACGTCGCGGAATCGTTCAGCCGGGGTAGTAGGCGCCGGGCAAATGGGGCACGGCATTGCTGGCATTGCTCACGTAATGTTGCGGGCGGAACATCGGGCGACTATGCTTGATGTTTCGCAGGCCTTAACCGGACCCCATCCTCGGCCGCGACACAGAACGTCGCGTTGCCAAGATTTTCTGCAGGTATAACCCCGGAAGTTATTGAAAAGAAAGGAAAGCTCCATGACAGACTCAGAAACTCAACCCATCACTCAGTTGCAGAATCGTTCAGTCGGAGTAGTGGGCGCCGGGCAGATGGGGCACGGCATTGCTCACGTGATGTTGCGCGCAGGACATCGGGTGACCTTGCTCGACGTTTCGCAGCCGTTTGTCGAGGCGGGCGCGAAGCGGATCGCCAAAGGCTTGGCGCGGGACGTGGAAAAGCAGCGCCTGACGGAAGAACAGCGCCTTCAAGCGGCGGCGCGACTGAAGACCACCACCGTTTTTGCCGACCTCGCCGAATCCGAATTCGTCATTGAGGCGGTGACGGAGCGATTCGAGGTGAAGGCCGAGGTCTTCCGCTTGCTTGAGCCCTACTGTCCCCCCGAGACCATTTTCGCCAGTAATACCTCTTCCATCTCCATTACGCGACTGGCGGCGGCAAGCGCTCGTCCGGCACAATTTATCGGTCTGCACTTCTTCAACCCCGTACCGGTGATGAAACTGGTGGAAGTTGTGCCCGGGCTCCAGACGGCGCCCGAAACGGTTAAGAAAGCTGTCGCGTTGGCCATTTCGGCGGACAAAACACCGGTCCGCGTCAACGATTTTCCGGGATTCGTCTCCAACCGCGTGCTGATGCCAATGATTAATGAGGCGGTCTTCTGCCTGATGGAAGGCGTTGCCGACGCCGCGGGCGTGGACAATGTGATGAAGTTGGGAATGAACCATCCCATGGGCCCGCTGGAACTCGCAGACTTGATTGGGCTCGACGTCTGCCTGGACATCCTGAAGGTGCTGTATGAGGGCCTGCGCGACCCCAAGTATCGCCCCTGTCCGCTGCTAGAAAAGATGGTCGCCGCCAACTGGCTGGGCCGCAAGACGGGGCGGGGATTTTATCAGTACCCAAGCAGCTAAGGCTAAGGCCATGCACCAGCAAGCACCAAAGGCGCCAAGAATTCGAGCGAATGCCATCAAGCTTCTAGTACTAAAGTGCGAGCCCGAGGTGGTAAATCATATTTGGCAACGACGCCGTCGGCGCATATACTTGGGAGGGCGTGCCGGGTAAACGCTTGGACTTAAATTTCCCTCATGAGACGTTCCCAACCCGCCGATAGTGGAACTGTGAGTGCAAGAGTCCTAATGGAACGTGAGGAAACCTCATCATGCCGGAAGACCGAACTGAAAAAAACAAAGCCATTGATCTGGCGCTGACGCAGATTGAAAAGCAGTTTGGCAAAGGCTCGATCATGCGCCTGGGCACTAAAGATGCGTTGGTGCCGGTTGAAATCATCCCAACGGGCTCGATTTCCTTCGACGCTGCGCTGGGGGTGGGTGGAATGCCGCGTGGCCGCGTCGTTGAAATCTTCGGGCCAGAGTCAAGCGGCAAGACGACGATTGCGCTGCACGTGGTGGCCGAGGCGCAGAAGCGCGGCGGCATGGCGGCGTATATTGACGCTGAACATGCCATGGATGCCGCTTACGCCAAGAAATTGGGCGTGGATGTTGACAATTTGTTAGTCTCGCAGCCCGATTATGGCGAGCAAGCGCTGGAAATCGCCGAGTCGCTGGTGCGCTCGAATGCCGTCGATGTGCTGGTGGTCGATTCCGTTGCGGCGCTCGTTCCCAAGGCGGAACTCGACGGCGACATGGGCGATTCCCTGCCCGGCCTGCAAGCCCGCCTGATGTCGCAGGCGCTGCGCAAACTCGCCGGCATCGTTTCCAAATCGAAAACGTGTTTTATTTTCATCAATCAGATTCGCGAGAAGATCGGTGTGATGTTCGGCAACCCTGAGACGACGACAGGCGGCCGGGCCCTCAAGTTCTATTCGTCCGTGCGCGTAGACATCCGCCGAATCGCCTCCATCAAGGACGGCGACCGGGTGGTGGGCAACCGCACCAAGGTGAAAATCGTCAAAAACAAAATGGCAGCTCCCTTTCGGGAGGCAGAATTTGATATTCTATATGGGGAAGGGATTTCGCGGGAAGGCGATCTGATCGATATCGCCGCCGAGCGCAGCATTCTGGAGAAGAGCGGCGCGTGGTTCTCCTACGGAGGTGAGCGTATCGGGCAAGGCCGGGAAAACGCCCGGCAGTTCCTGCGCGACAATCCCGATATCCGCAAGAAGTTGGAGGGGGAGGTGCGGAAGGCGCTGAATCTCCCCGGGCATCATGAGCCTGCTCCCGCAGCAGCAGCGGCTGCGGAAGCGTCAGGCGCAGCGCGCGGCAAGAAGTAAGGGACCCGAACAGGCCCCGAGAAGTTTTTCCATACGAACACTGAGTAAGACGGTCTACCCCCCGTTTACCGACGCCAGCGGAAACAAGGGTTAGGCCAAGGCCAACCGTCCAACTAAGGAGGTCCGTACAAACTTGTTAAAACACATTGCCACTCTGGCCTTGGCAAGTCTTTGGCTTTTGGGGAATCAGTTCGCCTGGGGCGACGCGCCGAGTGTAAGCACGGACACCGCCCACAGCCCCGCCGCAACTCATCGCAAGCACACAACTGCAAGGAAAACAACCCATCGCAGAACCACAGCACATCCACGCTCGCGCCGGCCGGTGCGGGATCCGTGGGGCCTCAGTTCCTACGCCAATCCCAGCGCCTTTGACGACCCGGCGGGCGATGATCCGATTGTGCGGCAAGCGGCCGTGAATGCGTTAGGAAAGTGGAGCGGCAGCATTGTGGTGGCGGACCCGAACACGGGACGCATCCTGAGCATCGTCAATCAGAAGTTGGCCCTTTCGAGCGGCTTCACGCCGTGCTCGACGTTCAAGCCACTGGTGGCGTTGGCGGGGCTGCGGGAAGGCCTGATCACGCCCGCCACTCGGATCTACGTCGGCAACCACATGCGCGTAAACCTTACGGAGGCGCTGGCCCACTCGAACAACGTCTATTTTCTGAAGGTGGGACAGATGCTCGGGTTCGATCGCATTACTGAATACGCGCACGAGTTCGGCTTGGGAGAACAGGCCGGTCTGGACATTCCGGGTGAATCGCCCGGCAAATACCCGCTTGCTCCGCCCAAGGAAGGGGGCGTGGGATTCTTGGCTTATTGCGGCACCAACGTGGACGTGACGCCCTTGCAAATGGCCGCGGTGATCTCCGCCATCGCCAACGGCGGAACGCTTTACGCATTGCAATATCCACGAACGCCCGAGGACATCGCCGCATTTCAACCGGTCGTGCGGCGCCGCCTGGACAACCTGGCCGAGTACATTCCGCAGGTCCGCGATGGCTTGGCGGCGGCCGTGCTCTACGGGACGGGCCGTTCCGCCTACGACCCGGACCTCTCGATCTACGGGAAAACCGGGACGTGCAGCGAAAACGGCGCGCGCCTGGGTTGGTTCGTCTCCTACGCGGGCGAACTCCAATCGCAGTATGTAGCCGTAGTGTTGCTGCGGGGCGGGCGAATGATGTATGGCCCGCACGCCGCGGAGATCGCCGGACGCTTCTATCGCGACTTGATCCAACGGGAACGCACCACCCAGGCCAGCCGCGGCGGTTCCTCTCCGGCTCTCGGCTTGATGACGATAGCGCGCTGACCGGCCGCTCCCGTCGGGCCTGATCGCAGCCAAGGATTGCGCATGGTCTTCTGCCAGCGAGTGAAGGCAGGCCCTTCGCTGTGCCCGGAACGCGATCGCCAGATGCTCTTCATGTAGCCTATTACGTCCAGCCGCCGGGCCTCGTTTCAGCCGTTAACCGGGGCAGCGTCGGTTGGCAAAGGCGCCACCTCCCACCACAGAATCCTGCGCATCTAACAAATCGTTATGGACGCCAAACGTGAAGCCGCAACCTCAATCGTGCACCGCCTGAGGGCGGAAGGCTTTGCCGCCTTCCTGGTGGGCGGGTGCGTCCGCGACATGGTGATGGGCCGCACGCCCAAGGATTACGACGTCACCACCGCCGCCACGCCCCAGCAGGTGCTGGCGCTTTTCCCGGAGGCGCTCACAGTGGGTGTCCAGTTCGGCGTGGTTCTGATTCCGCGCGAGGCCGGAAACGTGGAAGTGGCTACCTTCCGTAGTGACGGTGCCTACGCCGACGGACGGCACCCGCGTGAAGTCCGCTATGCCCAGACCCCGCAGGAAGACGTTCGGCGCCGTGACTTCACCATTAACGGCTTGCTTTACGATCCGCTGAGCGAGCAGGTGCTGGATTACGTGGGCGGGCAGGCGGACATTCGCGCACGTCGCCTGCGGACGATCGGGGCTCCGGCGGAACGCCTGAGTGAGGACCGCTTGCGCATGCTGCGCGCGGTGCGGTTCACGGCGCGTTTCGGCCTGAAGTTGGATTTGGCCGTGCTAGAAGCGATCCGCCAGTTGGCGCCGCAGATCCACTCGGTGAGCAAGGAACGGGTGCGCGATGAAATCGTCAGGATCCTCACCGAGGGCCCGGCGCGAACCGGGTTCGAACTGCTGGAGCAATCAAGCTTGCTCGCCGAGGTGCTGCCGGAAATCAAGCGGATGCAGGGAGTGGAGCAGCCGCCGGAATTCCACCCCGAGGGTGATGTATGGATTCACACGCTGATGATGCTGGAGGGCCTGCGGCAACCCTCACCCACGCTGGCTTTGGGCGTACTGCTGCACGATGTGGGCAAGCCGCCCACTTTCAGCATCCGCGAACGCATTCGATTTGACAACCACGTGGAAGTGGGCGCCAGCATGGCACAGGAGATCTGCCGGCGGTTGCGGATGCCCACGCGTGAAACCGAACGCATCGTCGAGTTGGTGCGGCATCACCTGCGGTTCAAGGATTTTCCCCGCATGAAGCGCTCAACCCAGCTCCGGTTCGTGCGGATGGAAGGATTTGACGAACACCTGGAGTTGCACCGCCTGGATTGCCTCGCCAGCCACGGTGATTTGACCAACTATGAGATGGCGCGGAGGATGCTGGAAGAAACGCCCAGGGAAGAGGTTAAACCCACGCCCTTGCTGCGCGGCCACGATTTGATTGCACAGGGTTATACGCCGGGGCCGATATTCAAGACTATCTTGCGGGCGGTGGAGGATGCACAACTCGAGGGCCGCATACACACCCACCCCGAGGCCTTGCGCCTGGTTGGAGAGCAGTTTCCGGTTAGTCGGCGTTAACTGGTGCTTAGCTTAGCGACCGCACGCAAAGGAATAACACGCCACCAACGGCGGCGAGGGCCACAACGAACATGCCGATCTTGTAAAGAACGGCTTTGCGGTCCGCAGGTTCCGCAGAACTCTGGCCAATCATTTGGAACATGGCGACCTCCTTCAAACGCGCCCGCGTCCTCGGGCGTGGAGGCTGACCCATTGCGTTACTAGAAGGCGGCACGATGGCTCGTAGGGAACAGAACGGAGGATTGCGAACTGCGCGTATGATTTTGAGCGCCGCCACCCTCCGGCCGACCGTGCGGCGAAACCATTACCTTTCCTGAGTACACTCTAGACCCAATTACGGAAATGTCAAGGCCTTTTGACAGAATGTCCTTCTTCGCCCAGCGGTAGAGCGGGTTCATCTTGCCAGACGTCCGGCAAATTGCACAACGATGGCGGCGTAAAGCCGCCTCTACGGCTTCGCTAGCCTGCCAGATTGAGAATCACGCCAAAGTGCTCGCGAAGCGCCGCGTGCCAATCCGCCTCGGTTGCGAGCGTCTGCTCTTCCTTCTTGCCTTTCGAAGTAACGACCAGGCGCATGCCGGACAGTGTGATGCGGCCGTCGGACGTGGCCAGCGAGCAGATTCGATTGCGCGTGAAATGGGAATCCGGCGAGGTCTGATGATAACGGCACATGCCGGCAAACTCAGACAATAACCGGGGCAGCAGCGAAAAGGCATACTGCAGGCGCCAAGTGCCATCCATTTGGCGCTGTTCAAGACGCCAGCGCGCACCGGCATCAATGACGCGGAAGCTTCCGGCCGGATCCTGCTGTTCCAAGTAACTCGCGAGATGGAGCGGTTCAATGAAGTTATCGCCGAAACCGACGTCGGCCAGCCACGCCTCTTCCAGGTCGACGCGCAGCGCGAGGTGATCGAACTCCGCGCTCAGAACTTCTTGGTCGTTGGCGACGCGGGCGGAAAGCAAGGTGACGCGAAATCCGAGACTTTCCAGCAGCGACGCGAAGGCGCCGTTAAGCTCGTAGCAGAAACCGCCGCGGTGTTGGCGGACGACTTTCTCCACAAAGCGCTCAGGATCGAGGACGATCTCGCGGCCCCGGCCGATGTCGAGATTCTCAAAAGGCACGCTCAACATGTGCCGGCGGTGCAGCACGCGCAATGTGTCAGCAGTGGGCGCCAGCGGGCCGTCGTACCCGATGCGATCGAGATAGGCGCGGACATCCATCAACTATGAGTTCTGGTTTTCCACCAGTTGCTTGGCGCGCTGGGCGGCGCGCACCACAGCCTTAATCAAGGTCACGCGCAGGCCGCCTTCTTCCAATTCCAGCAGCCCATCGATGGTGCAGCCGGCGGGCGTGGTGACCATGTCTTTCAGTTTGGCCGGATGCTCACCCGTGTGCAGCACCAGCGAAGACGCGCCCAGCAGCGTCTGCGCGGAAAGCTCGGTGGAAAGCTCGCGCGGCAAGCCCAGCTTTACGCCCCCTTCGGCGAGCGATTCGATGATCATGTAGACATAAGCGGGCCCGGAAGCGGAAAGGCCGGTAATGGCGTCCATATACTTCTCGTCCACCACCACGGTGCGGCCCATGGCCCGGAAGATTTCCTGGGCCAGCGCAACGTCGTCAGGGGTCGCATGGGGACTGGCGGCAATGGCCGTCATGCCCTGGCGAATCAGGCAGGGGGTGTTGGGCATGGCGCGAACCACGCGCGCCGGGCGCCCGAGTTCGCGCTCGATGAGCGCCGTGGTAACGGAAGCCGCGACGGAAATGATCACCGCGTCCTTGCGTAGCACGTTCTTTATCTCGTGGAGAACGCCCTTCACCTGCTGGGGTTTCAAGACAATTAATACCAGATCAGCGCCTTTAACTGCTTGAATATTATTCGTATGGGCTTTCACCCCGTATTTCCCGGCCAGAAAATCAGCTTGCGGCGGCTCCGCCACGGTAGCTTCCACGCGATCAACGGGAAGGAGCTGCGAACCCAGGATGCCGGAAAGCAGGGCCTCGCCCATTTTCCCGCAGCCAATCAATGCCAGCTTTCTTACCTTGCCCTGAAAGTCGCGCGGGCCGCGCACTGCCTTGGTTTCAGTGGATTTCATATAAGTCCTCAAGAATGGAGTAGGGGCGGTTCGCGGACCGCCCACTTGCGCATGCATGAATCAAAATCCGGGCGGGGTCGTGATTTGAGCGTTTCATTTTCCCGCAAAGTATTCCCACCAGCCAAATCCAAACAAGGCAACGGCAAAACCCAGGCACATGACCGCGCCTGTAACCGTCGCTAGATACAAAAAACTCCTCGGGTAGAACCCCAAGTATTCATTGCGAAGTTTTCTCCAGTCTCCCCAATAGAGTTGGTGAGGGATTCTGCGATCAGGCGGCAGATGCTGATTCACCCTGAACAACATGAAATGAAAAAGCGCGAAAGTTGGCAAGGAAGCTGTGAGAAATCCAGCAAGCAGTGCCATCGTGAAATGGTTCATGCTCCTATTTCCCACCGCATGCTAGCTCCTGCGCGGGTTTCTAATAGGGTACCCACTTGAACGCCATTCCAGTCGCCGGTTGCGAATACACAATTCCAGCTACGCGCGCTGCCTACTGCATAGTGCCCACTGCCTACTTCCTGGCCGCCCCCTGTTCCGCGGTGACTTCTTGTTTGGAGGTGGAGATCCACGGCATCATCTTGCGCAGCTCGCTGCCTACTTTCTCGATGAGGTGGGCGGAAGCCTTGGCGCGCATTTCCAGGAAGCGTTGGCATCCCTTGGCGTTCTCATCCATCCATTCCTTGGCAAAAGAACCGTCTTGAATGCCGGCCAGCACTTGCTTCATGGTCTCGCGCACGTGCGCATCAATCACTTCGGGGCCACGCGTGTAGTCGCCGTACTCGGCCGTGTCACTCACGGAGTAGCGCATGTACTTGATGCCGCCCTGGTAGATCAGGTCGACGATCAGCTTGAGTTCGTGCAGGCATTCGAAATACGCGATCTCCGGCTGGTACCCGGCTTCGACCAGCGTTTCAAACGCGGTGGTGATGAGGGCGGAGACGCCGCCGCACAGCACCGTCTGCTCACCGAAGAGATCGGTCTCGGTTTCTTCCTTGAACGTGGTGCGGATCACGCCCGCTTTCAACGAACCGATGCCTTTCGCATAGGCGAGCGCCGTCTTCTCGGCGTGGCCGGAAGCGTCCTGCTCGATGGCCACGAGCGAGGGTACGCCGACGCCTTCCGTGAAAAGTTCACGCAGCCGGTGGCCGGGGCACTTGGGCGCGATCATGATAACGTCCACCGTGGGCGGTGGCACGATGAACTTGTAGTGGATGTTGAATCCATGCGCAAACACCAGCGTTTTGCCGGGCCCCAGGTGCGGGGCAATGGCCTCCTGATACACCTTGGCCTGGATGGGATCGGGAATGAGGATCACGATTACATCTGCGCGCTGGGCGGCTTCTGCCGCTTCATATACTTCGAACCCCGCCTCGCGTGCCTTGGTGTGCGGGGGATCGCCCGTGCGCTCGGCGACGATCACCTTTACGCCGCTGTCGCGCAGGTTCAACGCATGCGCGTGCCCCTGGCTGCCGTAGCCGATAATCGCCACGGTCTTTCCTGCCAAGTTTTTCAGGTCGCCATCTTTTTCGTAATAAACTTTTGCCATGTTGCTTCAAGCCTCTCAGTGGTGGAATTGGAATTTAGGATTATATACCAACAGCGGCAGTCAGGGCGGACCGAAACTCGAAACTGGAAAATCGTGAAGCCTCCATCAAATTTCGATTCAGTTTCGATTCTGGTTCCTGAGTCTTAGGTGATCACGCCCGCGCCTCCATAAGCGTGGTCGGCGCAATGCGAGCTGATTTGACACACGCAAAGGGGAGCACGACCGGCACATCGAACAACGGCATCACATGGTGCCGCCGCGTTTCAGCGGGAACCTCGAGGAGGTATTTTCCGTGGCTGGCAAAGATCAAGCGTGACCCCGGAAATGTCTTCAGGACCTCGGCCACCCGCGAGGTTTCCGCGCCGGCGTCAATGAAAACAAAGGACGCGTCCGCCGAGGTTTCGTGCTGATAATACGAGACCCGCTCCACGCCTCCCATCCGGCGCAGGAAGTTGAAGAGATGATCGATGTCGGACTCGGCCGATTCCAGCACCGCCATCATCGAGAATCCGTGCGGCCGCGACGTCATCGTCAAGGTGTTCACCTTCATTCCCTTGCGACGGAACACGTTCATCAGGCGGCACGTCACAATCAGGTCCTGCTCGGTCTCAAGCGTGATGAGCCACTGCATGGGAAACTCCAAATTCTAGGTGTCAGGTACCAGGTGCCAGGTGCCAGGTGTCAGGTTCTGAGCAACAGGTTGCAGATACATTTGCGGCTGCACAATGTCCTGCATTACCCTGGCACCTGACACCTCGTTCTTCACACTGCCCACAAATCGTCGAGCGCTTCTTCTTCCAACTGCACCCGCGGCGGTTCGATGACCATTTCTGACAGTGCGGCTCCCGGCGGAACGATGGGGTACACGTTTTCCGCCGGATCCACCCAGACGTCGAGCAAGCGCGGTTCGCGGTCGCTCAGGAAATCCTCGATCGCGTCCGCCACGTCGGTGCGGTGCTCCACCCGCGCGCCGCGGATGCCATAGGCTTCAGCCAGCTTCACAAAGTCCGGTGCGAAGTCGAGGTCAATATCGCAGTAGCGCTTCTCAAAGAAGATCTCCTGCCACTGCCGCACCATTCCCAAAGCGCGATTGTTGATGATGGCGATCTTCACCGGCACACGATATTGCACCACGGTGGCGAGGTCGTTCAGCGTCATCTGGAATCCGCCGTCGCCTACAATGGCCACCACCTGGCGATTGGGAAAAGCCATTTGCGCTCCCATCGCCGCCGGAAAACCGTAGCCCATGGAGCCGAGCCCGCTGGACGAAAGCCACGTGCGCGGCCGGGTAAAGGTGTAGAACTGCGCGGTCCACATCTGATGCTGGCCCACGTCCGCGGCGATGATGGCGTCCTCGGCGGCGTGGCGCGCGATGGACTCAATCACCATCTGCGGCTTCACGGTGTTGGCGTATCGGTCGTAGGTAAGGGGGTGCTCACCGCGCCAGGACTCGATGCGCTGCAACCATTGCCGGCGCTCAGGCGTCGAACCGGACTTGCGGACCTTCAAGACCCCAATCAAAGCCTGAAGCGCTTCGCGTGCGTCGCCGACCAGGGACAAATCCACGGGCACGTTTTTGTTGACCTCGGAGGGATCAACGTCCATGTGGATTTTCCTGGCGCGGGTGGCGAACCCGTTCAGACGGCCCGTCACACGATCGTCAAACCGCGCGCCGATCGCTACCAGGAGGTCGCTATTGCAGATGGCCATGTTGGTGGCGTACGAGCCGTGCATGCCCAACATCCCAAGCGAGAGAGGGTGATGGGAAGCGAAACTGCCCAACCCCATCAAAGTTGTCGTGACCGGGATATCTGTCAGCTCCGCCAACTCCCGAAGCTCGCGCCAAGCGTCGGAGGCGATCAGGCCGCCGCCAACGTAGAGGACCGCACGGCGGCTCTCCAGGATCATATCGGCGGCACGCTCGATTTCGACATCCGTAAACTCGCGCAAGCGCTCCGGCGGTGTGACGCCCATCGTGGAGGGGTAATTGGGCTCCGCCGTTTCCATCAGCACGTTCTTCGGCAGATCCACCAGCACCGGGCCTGGCCGTCCCGAAACCGCCGAGCGGAAGGCGCGATCGATGATTCGGGGGATGTCTGCCGCCGACCGAATGGTGAACGACTGCTTGGTGGAAGGCAGGCTGATTCCGATAGTGTCCGCCTCCTGAAACGCGTCTTTTCCGATCAACGCCGCCGGAACTTGGCCCGCCAAGGCGACGATAGGGATGGAATCCATCATGGCGGACGTCAGTCCCGTGACGAGGTTCGTCGCGCCCGGACCGGATGTTCCCAAACAGACCCCCGGCTTGCCCGTAACCCGCGCGTAACCATCGGCGGCAAAAGCGGCGGCCTGCTCGTGCCGCACCAGGAGGTGGCGAATGCCCGCACTGTAGAGGGCATCGTACAAGGGCAGAACCGAGCCCCCGGGCAGGCCAAAAAACACATCAACCTTCTGACGCTTCAGGCTTTCGAGCAGAATCTCGGAACCGGAAAAAGTCTTACTCATAACAGTTCACGCAATGACCGACCGGGCACCGAACCGACCAGTCGGTAGGGAAAGGTAACATGGGCGCTCCGCCGCGTCAATCTCTATTTCGCCAGTGCTGCCGGCTGGAATTTCGCGCCGAATCCCAGGGTGACTGGCTGATACGTTCACCTTAGCCATTCTTCCAGCCGGACGGCTTGGTCGGTTTTGTCGTCGCGGTACTTAATGATGACCGGCGTGTAAAGGGAGAGCCCCAGTTCCCTGCCCCGACCTTTGGAGACCGCGCGGGCGCCCGGTACCACCACTGCGCCTTCGGGAATCCGCAGGGGAACGTCACCCTCGCGGCGATGAACGCGATCGCGCACCAGGTCGTAAACGGGCGTGGAGCCGGTGATGATGGTTCCGGCCGCGAGCACCGCGCCTTTGCCTACGATCGTGCCTTCGTAAACGCCGCAGTTGCCGCCCACCAGGACCTCGTCCTCGATGATCACCGGTAGTGCGCCGATCGGCTCAAGCACGCCGCCGATTTGCGCCGCCGCGCTGATGTGGACGCGCTTGCCGATTTGCGCGCAGGATCCCACCAGCGCGTGCGAGTCCACCATGGTTCCGTCGTCAACGTAGGCGCCAACGTTGATGTACATGGGCGGCATGCAGGTAACATTCTTTCCGATGTAGCATCCATCGCGAATCGACGATCCGCCCGGCACCACGCGAATGTTCTGGCCGTCCGGCAGTTGCTTCAACGGATAGGTGTGCTTATCGCGGAATTGCACGCCACATTCGGTAGGGACGGTTTGCGAACCGCCCCTACGTCCCACGGTCCCGCGAACGGGCATCTCCACAACCCGCCCCATCCGGAAACCCAGCAGGATTCCCTTCTTAACCCACCCATTCACGCGCCACCCGGAAGCCGAACTCGCATCCGCTTCCGCAGCGCGCACCCGGCCTTCATTGAGCGACTGTTTGAATTCGTCGAAGGCGCGGAAATTCTCGTCGGTGTATTGTTCTTGCTGACGATCAAACAATTCGGAAATCTTGTCTTCGAGTGAGCGCATGAGCCAAACGCCTCCTTTTACTAAGTGCTTGTTTTTTCATAAACATCGCAGGTTTCTAGCGGATAAGTATCTTGTTTTTATCAACATCGCAGGATAAGCGGAAGCCCTTAATTTTAGTCCGTTTATTTTCAATAACATCGCAGGACTTACCAACACTTTTTATTTTCCCCTTTTTCCATCTGTTTGTGTCGATCTATGGCATAAGTACTTTATATTCAATAGAAAGATAGAGATGACATTATGTCTATTTTACCGCTAACTATCCTTTTTTCTACAACATCGTGGGTTCCCAAGCCCTTTTCGCCTAAAATAACCTGCATCATGACGTTGACGGTTCGTTGCCATTGGTTTTAGCTCGCGGAGCGGGTCGTTCCTGCCGCTTCAACTTCATCAGCAAGCTTGTGAGTCGCCGGACCTCACGGAAGTTGGCATCTTGCACTCGGCGCACCAGCAAGGCGTCTTGGAGAGCGGGCCCGATTTCCGCAGCACGTACGTAGGGCGAGGGAATCGCCAGGGACTCCTTCAGCAGGGCCTTTCGCTCTTCCTCGCAGACTTCCGCCTGGTGCGCAAGGATGTTCCTCAGGAGCTTGCGGGCCCGCTCCCGTACCCTCCAGTCCTCCTCCGTAATGCCAGGAAAGCGGTCGTCCTTGTCCGTCGCCTCGCTGTCTTCACCTTCAGAAGGTTCCCCGGCTTCGCCGGGGGGATTGGCTCGAATGATCATGGTCTCCCCGGAGGGCGTAAGCATCTGGACGTCTGATTCGATGGCCGGCAATCCGAAGATTGACCGGATACTGTTGACCATACCACAACGCTTCTCGTCCTCGGAAATGCCGTCCCGATCGGCGCCCGGCGGCTGAAGCTGGTAAAAGAGGCCCAGGGCGATTTCGCCCATTTCGGCCATGCCTCCTTCCTGGTGCAGTTTTTTCATAATCTCCAGATCATCGCGGGTGGTGACGTAATGCCAACCCGCCACCGAGCGGGCCAGCGAGCGCAAAGTCTCCGCGGTCATCTTCAGCCGCATCATGCGCGCGTGCGTGCGATTCTCGCGTCCGCTATCCACACTTTTGGCGCGGAGCAGCGCGTCGCCATCCTGCCGGCGGTCGGAGCGTTCGATGAGCCAGAGGACGCGCGCCAGGTGCTTCAACAATCGTTCCTGCAACGCGCCGGTGGGCGTAAATTCCCGGTACAAGCCTTCCAGCAGGCCCTCGTACTCCACCGGGTCTTCGCCCCAACAGCGCAAAACGCCTTCTTGAGACTCCACACGGCGGCCATGACGCAGATGCGCGGCAGCGATGCGCTGCTTGCCCTCCGCCGTCACCGGGCCTTGAGATAGTTTGCCATTGTTCCGGCTAGCGGCAAGCTTCCTTTCCGTCATCGTCGCTTTATTGAGAAGAGACATGAATACCCCCTGATGAGTGGTGAGTGGCTGGTGGTGAGTGGCTAGTCCATGGTGAGCGTGGCACAGCTTGGCTTTCCCGGCCCCAGGGACTTAAGGCAGGCTTCCCCGGGCCGGACATAGACTACCCGTCTAACTTATCATTATGGTAACTGTATGTCAAGTAATTAATCTTGATATTCGGCAGAAAAGCGGCTGAGGCGGGACGCCGCGGCATCGGCGTTAAACCGCAGATGATGATCAAACGGCAGGAAGAACCGTCGCGGGTCAGTCGGTGTGCTGTGCCGGATGATGAGCCTGACGGTCACAAACACGCCGTCAAGCACGGGCGCTAGCTCTTGACGGGCTGCTGCCTCCTCACTGACGCGTGCGAGGGGCACTTCGGCGGGTGGGGCGTTTATGGTCAGTCCTGACCGCCTCTGTCCAATTTCCGGGTTGCGCGTCATCTGGGATTTGGGTGGAGGCCAGATGCACGACAGGCGACTTACCAACAACTGGCAAACGCCGGTTTCGTTGTGGACAGTGCCGGTCGGCAATGCCGATGGGTGCTCACGCAGGTCCGCGGTGTGTTTCTGCTACTCGGTGATCACACTTCGGTTGATAATTCTGCACCTAGAATGGAGCAGGGTCGCAACTGAGACGGCCTTAGCCCAGGGTGGGTTCTTCTGCATGTTCAATTCACAATACGACTGCGGCGGCGTAAGGTCTTCCCGTAGGATGTATTCGATCTGGTCGAGCGGGACGGGGGCGCGATAGGGTCTGATATCGCTTAGTTCGATAGCGCAGACGTCCCCGGCGGACGCCGTGTACCCGTCGAACTCCTCCCGTGAAGCGCCAATTCTAGACTCGAACTGAGCCCAGATGTCATTGGGCGAACCTTGGGTAATCGAGTGAACGGTCGCCTCGCCCACAAGTGCGCCCTGTGGCTTTGATGCGTAGAGGACAGCCCTGCGGCCCACCCACTTTTTTGAGAACTTCTTTCGTATGTCCACAACCTTCGCCCCAGAGAGAAGCCGTCCGGCGTACTGCGGCTTGACGCTCATCAGGAGATCACTACCGAGGAAGTGCCCGCCGACCGAAAACTTTGAAATTAGGTCTGGAACCTTGCTTAGAACCGCCGGTAGTAGCGTCAGCAACGGTGCGGAACAAATGAGCTCCGCGTCACCTTCCCGATACTGCCGTGAAGACCTTGTCGCTGTCGTGAAACCGAAAGAGTTGAAAGAAACCGCTCTTCCTTTTCCACAGACTTTCCGGAAGGGTGAAATGAACTTCCTCTGAAAGATGTCTGATCTCCAGAGTCATCAAAGTAAAAAACACCTGCCCCAGGTCTTGGTCCTGAAAATCCTCGCGGATCCGCAGATGGCAGAATTTTGCCCTCTTCCCGAGCTTCAGTACGGCTGAGGCGATGGGATTCTCGCCTTCATACGCCACATAGGCAATCCGTTCAGAGGATTTAAGTCCTGGCAGGACCTTCGTGGAAAACCACCGGTCGATATCAGGGTACATGCTCTGATTCGCGTTGATCAATGCCCGGAGGACCTTAACGTGACCATCCCACCCGCTAACGTCAGGCTTACCTATCTCTACGATTCTGATTTGGCCTTGCAATGGAAACAGGGTTCCCGTTTCTTCGCGCCGTTTATGCTGGCTCAACTGTGTCATCGGAATTCCTCCTCAAGTCGTCGGGCCATTTACTAAAGATTTTCGAAAGCTGTAGCCTTTGCTTTTCATAAGGAGTGGTCTTTACGATTGGCACATCGCGCCGCGTAACCTCTTGATCAGGTTCAGGAATATCTTCGGACATTCTATAGAAGGTAAGGTTTGCCAGCTTTTCACCATCCGCTAGGATGACATCCACCTGATGGCCACGAACTTCATACATCAGAGGTGTGCCCAACATTCCGTCACCCCGGCGTCGCCCCCATAGCGGGTGAACAAAGCCGGCATAATGAATCCGCATCTCACCTATTGTCTCGTCGCTTGCCCGACAGTAAATTGCAACGCCACCGGGAACCGAGATTCTCTCTTTCGATCTCAATAGATAAAATTGAGTCTCCTCGATTTTAAGCCGGTTCTTGCCATCGGCTTCCTTAAGTTTCCAGTAATTCCATGCCTTGGGTTTGTTTTCCTCTATCGGTTCTTCCCAAAGCGGAACCGGATCGTCGGGCGTGTTGGAAATCGCACAAAATGCTGCCACTGGCCGATGACCCTCCTCCAGGTTGGTCAAATCCACCGTGAGGCTACCGTCCGGCTTTTCTATTCCTTGTAGCGCAGTCCGAAACAGCCCTCTTCCCTTTATTGTAACCGCTTGGGGCTTCCCGTAAAATAGTCGAAGCTGAGATAAATAGGTTCCCGGTTTTACCTTTACGTGAAATGTAATTGGGGTTATTTCCAGATACATTTCCCCAGTTCGGTTTTTCAAATTCTTGGGTTCGAAGCACTCGTACGTGTGCATGCCATCGACGATGAGCCTCACCAGAACATCGACTCGACCGATAGAACTCTTCGCTGTGGCTTGACCGTAGAACCCCGCTGCAACGATGCCTTTCGTATTGAGTCTCTCGTTCAGCTTAAAAACATACGTCTTCTTCGTGTTCAATAGAAAACTTCCGTCCCCCGCAAGGGGGAGCTCCCTGGCCAGTTGCTCGTTCTTAATAAACCAGGCATACGAAGGGTAGCTTCCAGAAGGTTTTACCGAGCCATGGATCATTTCGTACGCCTCGCCGGATATCGAAAGGTCAATTGAGGAGTTATCAAGCACCACATCGAGCGGCCCGTGCCCCGTGAGCAATCCAATCCGGCACAATTCCTTCATTTGAGTCGGACTAAGTACTCCTGGAATCCAATTGGTCCAAGGCTCGTCCATTTCTCCACCTTTTTCATCCCAACGGCTACCGAATCATATTTCAGAGTTGAATATGAGGCAAGCTCTTAAAAAGAGTTTCACGGGTGGCGCAGGGTCGAAAATGCAGGTCTAAAATGTCATTTTCATGGGGTTTCGCGGGCCGCAGGCCCTAAAAGACATACATCGACTTCCAATGTATGCGCCACCCGCGAATGGACTGTTTCCGAGTACGCCCTAAATCAGGGAAGCAGCCTGGTTGACTTAAGCGAGGATTTTCTTCACCACGTTTCCTGAAACGTCGGTGAGGCGAAAGTCGCGGCCCTGGAATCGGTACGTTAGTTTGGTGTGCTCGATGCCCATCAAAGAGAGGATGGTCGCGTGGAGGTCATGTACCTCAACCGGATCCTCGATCGGGTTGTACCCCAGCTCGTCAGTCTGGCCAAGGGTGACGCCGGGCTTGATGCCCCCTCCTGCCATCCACATGCTAAAGGCACGCGGGTGATGATCTTGCCCCAGGAATTTCGAGCGATTCCTTTCCTCGTTCATCGGGGTGCGGCCGAATTCGCCTCCCCACACCACCAGCGTTGAATCAAGTAGCCCGCGCTGCTTCAAGTCACTCACCAGCGCGGCAGCGGCCTGGTCGGTCTCGCGGCAGAGGCTCGAAAGGCGGTTTACAATGTCGTCATGCGCCGAGGTTCCGTGGTTATCCCATCCGCGATGATAGAGCTGGACAAATCGCACGCCGCGCTCCACCAGCCGGCGCGCCAGCAAGCAATTGTTGGCGAACGATTTCTTGCCCGGTTCCGTTCCGTACTTATCCTGAACGGATTTGGGCTCCTTGGAAATATCCATCAGGTCCGGCACGCTCGATTGCATGCGGTAGGCCATTTCGTACGAAGCGATTCGGGTGGTAATTTCCGGATCGCCCACGGTCTTCAGGTCCATCTCATTGAGGTCTTTAATCGCGTCGAGCGATTGGCGGCGCACCTCAGGAGAAACTCCCGCCGGGTTGGTAAGGAACAACACCGGGTCCCCTTGCGAGCGGAACTGAACGCCCTGATAAACCGTGGGGAGGAACCCGCTTCCCCAGCAAGCCTTCCCTCCATCGGGATCGCTTTCACCCGAGAGCAATACCACGAAGCCCGGCAGGTCGCGACACTCGCTGCCTAATCCGTAAGTGAGCCAGGATCCCATGCTGGGCCGGCCGATAATCTGAAAGCCGGTATTCATGAAAATCTGGGCGGGGGCGTGATTGAACTGCGTGGTGTGGACGGACCTGACGATGGCAATGTCATCGGCGATCTCGCCGAGGTGCGGCAATAGCTCGGAAATCTCGGCGCCCGACTTGCCCCATTTCTTGAATTCATACGGCGACCCGAGCAGCTTTGGGACGCCGCGAATAAAGGCGAAGCGTTCGCCTTTCAGCATTGATTCTGGAATATGCTCACCGTTCAGTTCCTGGAGTTTCGGCTTGTAATCCAGTAAATCTACTTGCGACGGGGCCCCTGCCATAAAGAGGTAGATGATGCTCTTCGCCTTGGGCGCAAACATCGGCGGGCGGGGTGCGGTGGGATTAGCACTGTTACGGGTGGAGCTCCCCGCGAGATCCGTTCCACCGGCGAATAACGACCGGTTTAGCATCGCGGTGAGCGCCGTCGCGCCGATGCCAAAGCCCGCTTGCTTAAAGAAAAATCGACGAGTGACGGACTGGAGCATGTCTTCCATGGGGCTTGAAGGATTATTTTTCATAACGCTTCCTATTTGCGACCGCTACTCTTTGGTAATGGTCTCATCCAAATTCAGCAGTACGTTCGCAACCATCGTCCAGGCCGCCAAATCTACGTCTGCCGGGTCGGCGGCCGGCGCAGGGGCAGTACTTTTCCCTTTCGCGATTGGACCTCCGAGCACTTCGGCCGCCGCTGTCGGATCGCCCTTATAATTCTCCAACTGTTGGCGATAAAACGCCACCACGCGTGCCAGTTCTTCTGGGGTGGGCTGCCGGCTGGCGCACAAACGGAAAGCGTAAGACGCGCGAGCCTGGGGATTGGAACCCGCTTCCTTCCTCACCCGTGCCGCCAGCGCTCGCGCCGCCTCGAAAAACACCGGGTCATTCAACGTGGTCAGTGCTTGCAGCGGCGTGTTCGTCCGCACGCGGCGCACGGTGCAGAACTCCCGGCTGGGCGCGTCGAAGGTAAGCAAACTGGGGTAAGCGGAAGTCCGGCGAATGAAAGTATAAACCCCACGCCGGTAGCGGTCCTCACCGGAACTTTCCACCCATTTGTCAGAACTGTAAGGCTGGCCCCAGACGCCCTCGGGCTGGTAGGGAAAAACGCTGGGCCCGCCGATCTTCGGGCTGAGCAATCCACTTGCTACCAGCGTAATGTCGCGCACCGTCTCCGCGTCGACGCGAAAGCGGGGACCGCGCGCCAGCAATTTGTTATATGGATCGCGCTCCAGCAGCGCTGGCGTCACATGCGAGGACTGGCGATAAGTGGCGGAAGTCACGATGGTGCGTTTGATCTTCTTCATGCTCCAACCGTCGCGCATGAATTCCGTGGCCAGCCAGTCTAAAAGTTCAGGATGCGTAGGCAAGTCACCCTGGGTGCCGAAATCTTCGGCGGTTTCCACGATGCCGCGGCCAAAAATCTGTTCCCAAAAGCGATTTACGGTGACGCGCGCCGTCAGCGGGTTGTCCTCGGAAACTAACCACTGTGCCAGTCCCAAGCGGTTCGGCATCGCGCTCGGCGGCAGCGAACCGAGGATGGCGGGAACGTCGGCATAGACCTGCTCGCCAAGGCTCAGGTAGGCGCCGCGAACGTGGAGGTAAGTCGAAGGCCGCGAAAAGCCGGGCCTCTCGCGAACGATGAGGGCGGTGGCAATGCCGAGTCCCTGGAGGTCTTTGTTCAGTTTGGCCATCTGGTCGCGCGTCGGTTGCAACTGCGGCGCGATCGAGCGATAAGCCGCCGCAAGCTGGTTGGCCTGTTCGCTGGAGCGCGCGCCTGCGGGCAGGTCGAGCACCGGCCGCAGCCGCGCCGAGACTTGAACGGACTTCAAGGGGTCCGCCATACTCGTAATCGAAAGCCGGAAGCAGCCGACGTTGCGCGCCGCGTGCAGCATCCGGTGCTTGAGCCGGATGGTAATCAGCGTCCCGCCTTGGAAGCCGAACGGCTTCGCGGGAACCAGGACGGCTTGCCGCCGCTTGACCGCACTGGAAAGCGAATCGTCAATGGCCCAGCCATGCAGGCCTTCGTCTTTAGTGTCCTTCTCCACGATGCGCTTGATCTCGTAGCCGCCCTGCGCTTCGTCCGCATCGGCGGCCTTCCATGGGATGGCCTGCGCCGCGCCTGTGCCGGTGGCCGGGCGAGCTTCTAATTCGAAATCGCTCAAAAAGAAATTGCCGTCGGGATCGCGCCCGGGGCCGCCGTTCGGCAGGCTCGGGTCGCTCAGCACTTCAATGCGCACCCCTGTAATACTGCTGCGATCGGTGCGCGTCTGAATGGTGTACGTATCCGCGTCAGGATTCTTTCCGCCGGCCAGAACCGAATGATTGGGTAGCAGCGTAAGCGTCGCCCCGCCTTGCGACGCGACGTGGTCGGGTACGAGCGCCGTCCATTGCCCCTCCGCCGCCTTCATTTCTCCTTCCCACCGGGCTTGCGCCAACGCGAGTTCGGGGGTCCCCGTGTCGAGTACGGATTGAAGACTTGCGATCTCGGCTCGGATTTTCTTCGCCTGTTTGTCCTGCTCGGGAGTGGGCAGTTCGAGGTCGGGTTCCTGAATGTGACCCTCACCCTGACCCAAATTCAAATCCTTATATTCAACGTTGTCAAAGAAGGCGAGCAGCCTGTAGTAATCCTTTTGCGTCACCGGATCAAACTTGTGGTTATGGCATTGCGCGCAGCCCACCGTCAGGCCCAGCCACACCGACCCCGTCGTGTTGGTCCGGTCGATCAGCGAATACCATCGGTACTCCTGGTGATCGACACCTCCTTCCTGGTTGAGCATCGTGTTGCGGTGGAATCCGGTGGCGATCAACTGGTCGGTGGTGGGATTCGGCAGCATGTCGCCCGCCAGTTGCTCGATGGTGAACTCCTTGAATGGCATATCCTGATTCAAGGCATTGATAAGCCAGTCGCGATATTTCCAGGCGACACGCAAACTGTCTTTCTCATAGCCGTTGGAATCTCCGTAGCGCCCCAGATCAAGCCAGGGCGCCGCCCACTTCTCTCCATAGTGGGGTGAAGCCAGCAATCGGTCCACGAGTCTTTCGTAAGCGTCAGCCCTTTGGTCCGCGACGAATTCATCCACCTCTTGCGGCGTGGGAGGAATGCCAATCAAGTCCAGATACACGCGGCGGATCAGCGTCGACTTGTCAGCCTCGGGAGAGGGTTCGATCCCCTCGCGTTCCAGGCGGGCCAGGATGAAGTTATCGATTGGATTGCGAACCCACGCGGCATGCTTTACCGGGGGCGGTTCCGGGCGCTCCGGCTTGATGAACGACCAATGCTTCAGTGGCTTGCCCGAAGAATTCCCCGCTCCGTATCCCGAAAGCAAGGCTTGGTTCGAGTCCGGCCCGGGCGTGCCGCTATCGATCCAGTCGCGAAACCTCTTGATTTCGTCAGGGCTCAAGGGCGGCCCGCCGTAGGGCATTTGCGGCCGGTCGAGAGCCAGGAGGCGCCTGACCAGCGGGCTCTTTTCGCTGTTTCCCGGTACGATCACGCGCCCGGTCTCACTACCCTTTAGCGCCGCGGCCAGCGAATCGAGACGCAGTCCGTTTTGCTGAGTGTTTGGCCCATGGCACTGGTAGCATCGCGCCGCAAGAATAGGCCGAATTTGATTTGCAAAAACGGCTGTGCCGGGGAGCACATTCCCCCCTGGGGCCGCGGATGTGCGGTCCCCGCCTGCATTCGATGGGGCGGCACTTGTCGCACGTGCATCCTGCCCATGTTCTCCCCGCACTTCCGGGAATGTCCCCTGGTCAATCCACGCTCGGATCAAGTCGATCTGCGACGAGGGCAGCGGGTCAGCGCCCAGGGGCATTCGAGGAGCGTCGGTTAACCCAAGCAGCCGCTTTACCACCAGGCTGTCTTTACTATTTCCGGGAATGATTGCGCTGCCGGAGAGGCCGCCTTGCAGGACCGCGGACTCCGAATCGAGCCGAAGTTTCGCCTGCGTATTTTCCGCTCCATGACATTTTCCGCAGGACGCTTTAAGGATAGGGGCAATGTCACGATCAAATTCTATTCGTCGTCCGGGCGACGTTGGCTTTTGCGCTTGAACTCGAACGCTCGCAATCGTCATCGCACCTAAAAGCAGAGCGCTGGCCATCGATATAATCGCGCCTTTGCGCCCACTCGTGTATTGACGAAGAGAGCAGGGGTTCATAGACAAGACTCTCTGGTTAGCTTCTATACCAGGATTTCGATTTTGGCCTTCCATTGGCTTTCCCCCAACGGGTCGCGTCTTGCCACGCGGCCCAATCGGCAGCTTTAAGCCCCTGGAGGGCGGGCTTATCCCCTAAAATCCACCCGTTCCGCGTTGCGCCTGCCCTGACCGATGCGGCTAGTACAGCCGAACACTCCAGACACCCGACTCTCATTGAGGAAATGCCCCGGCGTTCTCTCCCACAGATTAAATTTACTCCCGCGGGCACAGAGAATCAATGGCCGCACAAAACGCGTTCCTACTTGTCGCGTCGATCGCGAACGCCCGGTGCGCGATTCAGTTCGGAGTGACGGGAAAAATCTGTGGGGTCTGCTAGTCGCCGTCCCGTTCTGGCGATCGCGCATTTCGCCACTGCGCCCCCAAGGGGGCGAACAAACGAAGTAAAGGCAAAAAACGCTGGGCTAGCGACGCGCTTCCGACCCCGAGCCCGATGAGGGCGAGCTACGCATACCGCGGTCGATCCCAGAGGCAACGACGGTTGGGAGAGTGACTGCGGCATGGGCGCTCGCCGCTCCGCCGCGCGAAATAGGTTCAGGCAGGCTGGCGGGCCTGACGAAAGCCTGCGACGAAAGCCTCAATCTGTCTCTTCAATTCCTGATTTTGCTCATTATATTCGCCGAACCTTGTCCGCGAACGCGTCAGACTTGTGAAGGCGGAGCCCCCCTCGTCTGCAATCAGGTTTAGGAAGGTTTGAACAAAGTCCGCCTCCTCCTTTGCACAAAGCCTGCCCAGGTCCAACCCCAGCAGATACGAGCCTGCCTCGTCAAAATGTAACGCTAAGCCCGAATCGTAGATTTCGTCCCCGAAGCGCCGCTCACTGCCAATTTCATACTTCTCGAGCAGCGCACCAATATCGCGTATATCTTTTTCTCGTTCTTCCCGGCCTCCCAGAAACGCGGCGATCTTCAGCAGGGCAAGAACATGCAGGGGGATTACTTCGAGCGTCAAGCCTGACGGCAGTTTTTGCGCAACCGACTCGCGGAAGACATGATCGAATCCAACGAGGCTCATGGTCATGCCACTTTGCGGCCAGACAAGCTCCTTCTTGGCGCGCAACCGGACTCCCGCAGGTATAAGATCGATGATTGCGCCGGAGGCGCCGCGCCAACAGTGTTCGCGCCTCTCTGATTGACGCCACCCGCGGCTGTTAAGTCTGAGAATCAGGTCGCGGAAATCGTCGAGGTCCACACCCACAGCGATGTCCACATCCAGCGTCTCTCGGTAGGGATCATCGACAAACATCCGGTAGGCCGTCGCTCCGATGATAACCAGATCAACCTGCATCGATCGGCAAACGGCTGCAAGTTCCTGGAGGTCCGCTTCCTGTTCGGGATTGAATTTGATCATGGCTTGAGAAACTCTTCGCGGATTCTCTCCGCGGCCTCGTGCGCGCGCGGGTCATCTTGTTGCAACAATTCCAAATGAATGAGCAGCGGATGCGCAACCCAGACGCCGCGGACAAGTTTCCAGAACACCAAGGGTGTCGCAAAGGCTCGTAAGAGAACGATCGCCCCTTTAGGGTCTGGAAGAAGCTTGGCTCGCCGCTCAATGTTGGGTGAAGTTTCTTCGACAAAAATAGCGGTTTCCGGACCACGGTAAAAGTGCTGAAGTGCAAAAGCCCCTGCTCCGCCTGTCAGCGCGTAGTTCTTGCCGGACTCGGAAACAATCCGGATGAACTCGGCTACGAATTTGTCGGCGTCTTTTTCCAGGCTACGAAATCGGTTGATCAGTAGCCGAGGCCGCAACAACTGAGTGTACCCGGATAGACACTGTTCGCGAATGTCCTGCGGATTGAGAAGCTGCCACTGTCCATCTTTTCCCTGCCTAAGAGCTCCTTCTTCCACCAACCGTTGTCGAACTTCGGCGGCCACGGTCTTGCTGACACCGGCAGCCGAGGCGAGTTGCCGTACGGGCCAGTCCCAAGTTTCGGGCTGCGCCGTCAGCGTGAGAAGCACTTGAATGGTGGCGGGCCCCGGTGATCTCTTCTCGGCGGAGCGTATTTCCGGCTTGCCCAAGACGAGGCTGTGGTAGTTGCCGCCCAGAGCCAGGTTTATATTGCCGGCGTCATCCAGGAAATTCACTCCGGCCTCTGCCAAGCGCTCCCCGGTAGGTTGGGGAACATAGCGAGCTACCAGAAGTAGGTCACTTTGCCCTCGCCCCTTTAATCCTTTGACGATCTGAATTAAGTCGTTGGCCAGAGTCCGGTCGAGGTACGAGCGGATGAGTCTGACCTGGAAGTTAAAGCTCCCTGCGGCGGTATCAACGCGCACCGACGTCGGTTCGTTGTGCTGGATGTGGATGGATTTGACAAAGCGGAGATGGGTGAGATGGTATAACCTCTGATTTAATCGTCGCTTAGCTGCTTCGAGGTTCTCCATATCGAGGCCTCCGGAAGGCTGTCCGCTATTATGCCATGTCCGTTAGTAGCGGACAAGCCCAAAACATCCCTCAAGTTCGCGGCTGTTCAACCCAGCAGTAAGCGCGGACTGGATCAGACTTCACCTTTTACTCGTCGCTACGCCGTTGGCCGTAACGACCCATGGGCGGATTTGGTGCCCGGGGTTCCGCGTGTATGGTCGGCTAGTCGGAAACTATCAGCCTGTCCAGTTTGCGGGTCGGCTTGCCGGAAGCTGGCCGCTGCCGGGTAGACGTACCGCCCAAAACGCGTTCTTGCTTGTCGCGTCGATCGCGAACGCCCGGTGTGCGATTCAGTTCGGAGTGACCGGAAGAATCTGTAGGGTCTGCTCTAGAGTTTTTACCGCGTCTCCGCAAAACACCATAGCAAACGGGGCTGTGAAATGCGCTATCATTCTCGAAGGGAGCTGCCGGTGATTTTGGTAGCGCGGGGTAAACCAGGCCGCGCAAAGGGGGTTAGACATGATTACAACCGAGTCTGCCGTCGGGTTGGTTGGTTTCTATGTGAATGGCGCATGGGAGAAGCCGCAAGGGCGAAAGGGTTTGGCGATTACAAATCCCGCCACCGGGGCCGTGCTGGCGGAGGCGCCCTTCGCGACGGCGGATGACGTGGACCGCGCCGTGCGCAGCGCGCATGAGGCGTTTCGAAAATGGCGCGACGTGCCGGTAGTGGAGCGGGTCCAAGTACTCTACCGCTTCAAAGCGCTGTTGGAAAAGCACGGGGCCGAAGTGGCAGCCATCCTGACGCGTGAAAACGGCAAGACCGCCGATGATTCCAAAATGGAAGTGCGCCGCGGCATCCAGATGGCGGAAGTGGCGTGCGGCATGCCCAGCCTGATGATGGGCAATGCGCTGAACGATGTGGCGCGCGAGATCGACTGCAAGACCATTCGGCAGCCCATCGGCGTCTGCGTGGGCATTACGCCCTTCAATTTTCCTGCCATGGTCCCCCTGTGGATGTACCCGTTCGCGATCGCGTGCGGGAACACGTTTGTGTTGAAGCCCTCGGAAAAAGTGCCGCTCACGCCGACGCGCGTGATCGAGCTGCTGGCCGAATCCGGGCTGCCTGCCGGCGTGCTGAACCTGATCCACGGCGGCAAGGAGACCGTCGACGCCCTGCTGCATCACCCCCTGGTAAAAGCGGTGTCGTTTGTGGGCTCGACGCCGGTGGCGAAGTACATCTATTCCACGGCGGCGTCGGAAGGCAAACGTGTGCAGGCGCTGGGCGGGGCTAAGAACCACTTGGTGGTGATGCCTGACGCCGATCTGCCCAAGACCGTGGAAGCCATCATCGGCTCAGCGTTCGGGGCCGCCGGCGAGCGGTGCCTGGCGGGCAGCGTGCTCGTGCCGGTGGGCGATGCGGCTGGTCCGCTGCTCGATCTGCTCGCCAAGCGCACGGAGGCGCTGGCGGTGGGAGACGGTTCTCAGGCCGGAATCGAAATGGGACCGCTGGTGACGGCTGAGCATTGCCGGCGCGTGACGGGATACATCGAAAAGGGTGTCGCCGAAGGCGCCACACCATTGTGCGATGGCCGCCGGTACAAATCGGAAAGCAGTGGATTCTTTCTGGGACCTACCGTTTTCGACCATGTGACGCCCGAGATGACCGTCGCCAAGGAAGAGATCTTCGGGCCGGTGCTCTGCGTGATGCGGGTCAAGACGCTGGACGAAGCGATCGCGCTGGTCAACCGGTCGCCCTACGGCAACGCGACATCAATCTTTACCAGCAACGGTAAGGCCGCGCGTGAGTATTCGTCGCGGATTGAAGTGGGAATGGTGGGCGTCAACGTCGGCATCGCCGCGCCGATGGCGTTTTTCCCCTTTGCCGGTTGGAAGAATTCGTTCTTCGGGGACCTGCACGCCCACGGCAAGGACGCGGTGGCGTTTTACACGGAACAAAAGGTCATCATGAGCCGGTGGTTTTAGGGCGGCAAGGAACAAAACGGCGAAGCAGCAGTCTTAACGCCGAAAAGGGGTTTCCCAAGCAACGTGGTTGGGTTAGGGTTCCGGCTCAATGAGTCCCAAGTGGCCGTCCGGGCGATGATAGATGACGTTGACGCGCTCGCTCTCAGGATTGCGGAACACGACGGCGCCCGCGTGCGAGCGGTCAAGCGCTTCGATGGCTTCCTCGACGCTCATGGGCTTTAACGGCACGCGCTCGGAAAGGACGATGCGGTGCTCGTCGTGGTCCACCACCCCCGTACCCAGCACATTCAGAAGGACTGCGGATGTGGGCTTGGGGCGGCGCTTGCTGGTGCGGCGGCGCTCGATCAATCGGACGGATTGACGGGCGAGTTTGTCGATCGCACCATTAATCGACATCCGAATGTCCCCGGTCTCTTCAATGCCGACCACCGTGTGGTCGTGGAATTTGAGCGTGAGTTCTGCGGTGCGCCGGTGCTTTTCCGCCGTCAGGATGACGTGCAGGCCGAACTGTTCACCCAGCAGGCGGACGATTTTGCGAAGACGCTGCTGCGTATAGTGGCGCAGGTCCGGACTGACTTCCACTTGCCTGCCGGTAAAATCGATGTACATGAGGCCACCTCCTAAAAGCAGCGGTTAGTGGCGAGTGGTGAGCAGGCATTCAGCACTTCTCGCCACTAACCACTCATCACTGACCACTGACTTTTTCATGCTTTGACCCGACGTTGGTGGGTACTCGGTATTCTCATATCCTCGCGATATTTTGCCACGGTGCGACGCGTCACACAGTAACCTACATTGCGGAGGCGATGAGTAATCTCCTCGTCGGTCAGGGGATGCAAGGGTTCTTCTTCCTCGATCATCTTCTTCACCAGGCGTTTCAGATTGATCAACGAAGTCAAACCGCCCGCCGGTCCCTGGACAGCCTCCGAAAAGAAATAGCGAAGTTCGTAAACGCCCTGAGGGGTGTGCGTGTACTTGTTGGCAACTGCGCGGCTGACCGTGGAAGGATGTACGCCTACCTCTTCCGCCACTTCCTTGATCATCATGGGCCGCAGAAAATCGATGCCCTTGTCCAGGAATTCCTTCTGCCGGCGGATAATCGCTTCGCAAACCCGTATGATCGTCTGCTTGCGCTGCTCGATGTTCTTGATGAGCTGGATAGCGGAGGTGAATCGTTCTTTCACATAATTGCGCACCTCGCGCGTGGTGCCGTCTTCGCCCAACATGCGCCGATAGTGGTGGCTGAGCCGAAGCTGGGGAAGCCCGTCCTCATTAAGCTCCACGCGATAACCGTCGCTCGAGCGAACAAAGGTGACGTCCGGCTCAATCAAACGCGGTTCGGTGTTGTTATAGCGTTGGCCGGGGCGGGGATCGAGCTTGCGGATTAGCTCCACGCAGCGCTCCACCTTATTCACGGACCGGTCTAGGGCGCGTGCAATCTCGCGGTATTGCTTGTTCTGAAGCTGCTTGAGATGCTCCGAAACTATCTGCTGGGCCAGGGTATTTTCGGGGGACAGGGCACGCAACTGGATCAGCAGGCATTCACGCACGTCCCGAGCTGCCACGCCCAGAGGGTCGAGCATTTGAATCAGAGCCAACGCCTGCTCCACGTCTGCAAGCTGGTGGTTACCTGACTGCGCGATCTCCTCAAGGGTGGCGGTTAGGTAGCCATCTTCGTTCAGGTTGCCGACAATGGAATGGCTGGCATCACGGACGGCATCCGGACAAATCGACAGGTTTAACTGCCATTCCAGATGGTCAGTGAGCGAAGTAGGCTGAGAAAGGAAGTTTTCGTAGGAAGGCTTCTCAATAACCTCCGATATTGGGGACTTACTGGCCGATCCCCATATTTGCTCGGCCACTTCCAGCTTTTCTTTCTTGTCAAGAGCATCGGCGCTCGGAGACTTAAAGCCCGGGTCGAGGTATTCGTCGAAAAAGGAACCGAAGTCAGTCTGCTCAAAGGAGTCTTTGCTGTCTCCGTCGGGCGCTACGACTTCTGGTGGGGAACCTGCAAGTTGGTCGGCATCCGTCTTCTTGGCCACATCTTCGAGCGAAGGCACACCCTCCGGAACTTCTTCCAAGACGGGATTTGCGACCATCTCCTGGTTAATCATCTCCCGCAGCTCAAGCTTGTTGAGCGCGAGCACGCTTACCATCTGAACCAAGCCAGGCGTCAGAATCTGCTTCTGCGCTACCTTAAGGTTCAGACCGATTCTGGGAGATGGACCACCCATTGTTCCTCTTAAGCTGTCAGCCGTCAGGTTTCAGCTAGACCTTTGGCTGATCGCTGAAAGCTAATGGCTAATAGCTTCTTCACATTGCCAAGCGAAAAGAATCGCCCAAGTAAACGCGCCTGACTTCCGCATCATTGCCGAGTTCCTCGGGCGAGCCGGCACGGAAAATTCGTCCGTTGTTAATAATATAGGCGCGGTCGGTAACTTGCAAAGTCTCTCGTACGTTGTGATCCGTCACCAGCACGCCGATGCCCGATTCCTTCAATCGAACTATGATCTTCTGAATATCGAGAACCGTCAATGGGTCAATGCCCGAGAACGGCTCGTCAAGAAGGATAAAGGACGGCGAAATGACCAACGAGCGGGCGATTTCCACACGCCGCCTCTCTCCCCCCGAGAGCAGGTAGCCATAACTGCGGCGCACCTGCTGCAAACCTAAGTCTTCAATCAGTTCCTCCAGGCGCGCCCGGCGACGGTCGGCCGTCATCGGCCGCGTCTCCAATACCGCCATTATATTCTCTTCTACGGTAAGTTTGCGAAATATGGAGGGCTCTTGAGGGAGGTAACTGATGCCTTCTCTTGCCCGCAGGTACATGGGGAAGCCGGTTATATCCACTCCGTCCAGCAGAACCTGCCCGGCATCCGGGCTGGTCAGGCCAACAATAATATAAAAGGTAGTCGTCTTGCCCGCGCCGTTGGGTCCAAGCAGACCGACAACTTCCCCTTGAGCGATCTTAAGGCTAATGTCATCAACAACCTTGCGGCCCTTATAGGATTTCGTCAGCTCTGCTGTGGAGAGAATCTGCATTGTCGCTCACGGTGCGACGCGGTGTTTAGATAATGAGGGCGATTGGTCACCTCCATCGACAAAGAGCCTATCATCGTGAATGAAGAATGTCAAACGCTGGCCTGTCGTGGAGCCCTTTTTCTCATCAATCACAATCGGTGGACCGCCGGTAAGAACAATTTTGCCCGAGCCCGCGAAGTACTCCGCGTGGTCGCTGGACCCCAGGCGGCCTGGTTGCGTCACTCTAACGTGCCCGTCCGCTTCCGCATGATCAACTTCCGAACCTTCCGCCGTATCTCCTTGAGTAAGATACACGTCCAAACGGTCAGATTGCAGCGTGGTGTTTTCAGTGACCAGCCGTACATTTCCCTGGTAGCGGGCGCGTCGGCCTTGATCGAGGTATTCCAGAGCATCGGCGTAAACTGTCACAGGGCGGGTGCCGCCAGTGGAATGCGGTGCGCCTCCTTCTTCGCTGACCATGGCGGCGGGCTGTAGAAAGCTGGTCACCACCTTCGATCCCGTACTAACCCGCTTCTGTGTGCGGAACACATCCAGGGCCGAGGATTCCACAACATCGCTTCCTTGCCACGCACGGACATGACCTTCGTAATGTATGGATTGGCTCTGCCGCTGTGCCACCATCTTCTCTGCCAACACGTTGGTAGGCAGAGGCGGAGTTTGGGTTGCCGGAGCGCCGGGCGCCGGGCTCGGCAGATGTACGGCTTGCACCTTGCCTTCACCAACCGCAGTATTGGTGCGCATGTCGATGCTCATTCTCTGACACCGGATCCGGCTGCTGGCATCCCACACCTGCGGGTGGCCGACCAGCAGCGTGGTCTGGGACTGAGCATCATACTGGGCGTCGTCTGCGCTCGCGTGGCGGTCGCCTTCTCGATATTGGAAGTCCCCTGTCTGCCGGACTTCGCGCAGTGTTTGGGTAGTGACATCAAAAATCGCGTCCAGGCGGTCGGCTTGGGTCTGCTCCGGGCTGGCGCCAGCCGGTGCAGTAGCGGGCGGGCGGAAAAGCACCTGAGTGGGCGCGGTTCCGTGCATCGATTCCATACGGCTGCGAGCATCGAAGGTCATCAGGAATTGCCCGGCGGTGATGACTTTTTCTCCGGTTTTGGGATCGTTAGGCACGATCAACAGCGTTCCGGGGCCGACGGTTCTGGCGTCCTTCAGGCTATGCCCATCGGGGCGGAAATCGAATCGCACCTCGGTTGCCGTCAGGACCTTCTTCTCGGGTCCCTTGCCCACTCCGGGTTTCTCCGCAACGCCGAGCACCGGTTCCGATTCCAAATCAATATGGACGTTGCCGGAGGCCGTCCCCTGGACGGGTTTTGAACGCTTGCCACTCAGCTCCAAGTCAACCTGTTGAGCCGTCAGCCGACTGGTAGCTCCTTTACCCTTGGATTCTCCCACCACGTTTTGCCGTGCCGTGAGATGCCGCAGTTCATCCGAAGCGGGGTCAAAATCCCCTTCCACACGGTCGGCGCTAAGTTCGGTGCTGCGGACGGAGTTCACATCAAACGCCTGCGTATGGCCATCCAGGTTCACGCGCGTAACACGATTGTGGAGGTTTAACGCTATCTCAGCCCCTTGCGATACCGCGCGCCTCTGACCCTGCATTACCTCCACTGGGCCGGTCAGCGCCACCATCCCACTCTCCTTATCGTAGCGGAGTGCGGAAGCGGCTAGATGTATCGGCGGCTGGGGAGCCTTGGGCGTTCCCTGCGGCAGATCCACGGCAACGTCATGCTTCAGTACGATCCAGCCGTCCTGGGTGGCGTAAGTCATGCCGACCGCCGAACCTGAGGCAGACCCCATCCGGAACTTGACCGGTTCATCGGTCTCGGCGAGCTTATTCTGCTGATGGTAGGTGACGTTGGACGTCTGCGCGAACACGCGGCGTTTGCCCCCCAAGCCGGCGCCGGGAACCTCGGCAGAGTGTGGAGCCAGTTCGATGGTGACGGGCCCTGAAGCGAGAAAATCCCCGGACTGCACGTCGTATTGGCAGCGGTTGGTTCGCAGAATATCGCCCCGATCTCCCTTGCGGCCGAATACCTGCACCGTCACATCTTCCAGCACCGTGGCCTTGCTCTCCTGGTAAGAGACCGTCCGCGCTGCATGGATCGTAAAAACGGGGTGGCCCTGGTCCGAGCGCGTAAACGAGTAGCCGGAAAGTTGCTGCTGGACATCGGGAGCAGGGCTGGGGAGGGGATGCTCCGGCGCGGATCGGCGATGCGTGGCCATCCAGTAGGTGAGGCCGACCGCGAGCGTCGTCAGGGAAATAGCTCCCACCACGAAGGCGGTCAGCCACTTTTGCCGCCGAACTCGCCCCAGACCTAGTCCCCCGGTTGCCACTTATTCCCCATTCCGCCCGTTTGCCACCAGGTCTTTGATGATGAGCTGCAAACTTGTCATGTCCCGATAGTTGTTCTGTTCGAGCGTAAAAGCCAAGTCCAGCCCCTGGCCTGCATTGATTGACGGTGTTCGCGCCGCCCATCCCCAGCCGAGTGCGTCCAGGGTGCGTCCGCCCTTGGCCACTCGTAGTTTTAGATGCTTTTCTTGTAGGATGCGTGGTGCGCCGAGCAACCGCACTGCGCAGGCGCCAAACACCGGCGTGGGATTTCCCATGCCGAAGGGTTCGAGCTGAGTTGTTTCCTCGTAGAGGGGCCAATCCACTTCCGCCAGATCCACGAGCGCGTCCACTCGCAGCACCGATTCCAAGTCCGCAGGGGTAAGAACGCGGCGCGCGTACTCCTCGAATCGTTGCGCGAGTTTCGGGATATCCTCGTCCGACAGCGCGAGCCCCGCCGCCTGTGCGTGACCTCCGAAGCGCTGAAACAGATCGCTCACGGAGGTCAGGGCCTCGAGCAAGTGAAAAGGTTTGATGGATCGTCCTGACCCCACGCCCACCCCGTCTTCCGTCCCGATCACCAGCGTCGGACGATGGTACCGCTCCACCACTCGTTGGGCCACAATACCAATCACGCCGCGGTGCCAGTGCTCGCCCGACAGCACCAGGGTGTATTGCTCGCGCAGATCGGTGCGCTGCTCCAACTGGGCCACAATCGCGCGCAGGATTTCGTCTTCCACCCGCTGCCGTTCGCGGTTCAAGCATTCGAGCTTTTCGGCGATTTCTCGCGTGCGCGCGGGATCGGGCACCGTGAACAGGTCGATCACGTCTCGGGCGTTTTCCATGCGCCCGGCGGCGTTCAGGCGCGGGGCCAGCCGGAATGCCACATCCCCGGCGCTGATTTCCCTGCCCGCAAGCCCCGCCAGTTCAATCAAGGCGAGAAGTCCCGGCTGTACGGGTTGCCGCAAAGCTTCCAAGCCAAAGCGGGCGATAACGCGATTCTCACCGAGCAGTGGCACTACGTCCGCAATGGTGCCGATCGAGACGATTTTCAGGAAGGACTGGAGCAGCCTTGCCGACATCCTGTCGCCCAGCAGCGCCTGTGCCACCTTGAACGCCACGCCCACGCCGGCCAGCGACTTCTCGGGATACCCGCAGTCGGACCGCAGAGGGTTCAAGACGGCACAAGCGGGGGGCAAATGTCCGTCCGGCAGGTGATGATCGGTCACAATGACATCCAAACCCAAGCTGCGGGCCCGCTCACAGACGGCGTGCTCGCGAATGCCGGTGTCCACGCTGATGATAACGTGGAAGCCCTTCGCCGCGGCTTCCTCGACCACCGGCACGCGCATACCGTAGCCATCGGTCAGGCGGTGCGGAACGTAAGTCTCCACCTCGCCGCCGAGCATGCGCAACGCCGTAAGCAGCACCACGACGGCCATGGTGCCGTCTACATCGTAGTCGCCGTAGATCAGGATTTTCTCGTGCTGCGCCAACGCGCGACGCAACCGGTCAACGGCCTCGCGCATGCCGGCCATCAGCTCCGGGGCGTGCAGTTGTCCCAAGCTGGGGTGAAGAAACCCCTGGGCCGCCGCAGGTTCCGTAATCCCCCGTTGTACCAGCAAGCGCGCCACCAGCGGCGAAATCTGCACTTCGCGCGTCAGAAGCCGCACGCATTCATCGTCAACAGATGGTCGGAGCCAGCGCATGGGTTGGTTAGTATATCGTGGTCGCTGATGTTTACATATGCGCACGCGAGCACGAGCGCACGCTATTATATTCGTGCGCGGCATGCGCCGTCACGTCCTGCCCCCGTGCCGGGCGCTGTGCTGGTTTGGTCGTACCGCCACCATCCCTTCGCTCAGGGCGGGCTTGGGCGGCGCCTGAGTGCCGGCTGGAAACCGGCGTTACGGTCCAAGTACCCAAAGACCGGGGCGCAGCGAGGGGGGTGGGCTTATGGGACCGAGCGGGGAGGGCTAAGCAGGGGATAAAGAGAAGACGGCACTGCCGTTTCGGCTCGGGCAGCCGTTGCCGGGAGGGCTGGGGCGGCCGGCGAGGGGGGGCCGTCGCGACGCATCGGATCGACCGGCAGCTCGAATCTCTGGAGGCTATCAGCTAGTCAATCAGGACATTATGTCATTGCATTTCCAGTTTTTCATAATTTACATAACAGGCTTTGTTTTCAATATGTTATCAGGTTCAAGGGCTGAAGAACCGGCTTCCCGACCGTTTGTTTTCAATAACTTCTCAGGTTTGGGAAGATGTGCCTGGGGCGGACATCATGTCTCTGTCTGTACGGCGTGCTGCGCAAGGTTGGGATTTTGGGAGCCGGAAAGCCATTTTGCTTCGTTTTCAATAAGTTCTGGGGTTATACCTGCAAATTTGGTATTTGTCGGCAACCTGTCTCGACCGACCGTACCGCCGCCATCCCTTCGCTTCGCCCGGGGCGGGCTCTGGCGACGCTCGGGCGCCGGCTGGAAGCCAGCGTTACGGCCAGGCTGGGGAGACAAAAAGCCTTTTACATTTGTTTTCAATGTGTTCTGGGGTTATTCCTGCAAATTTGGTATTTGTCGGCAACCTATCTCGGCCAACCGTACCGGGGCCATCCCTTCGCTTCGCTCAGGGCGGGCTCTGGCGACGCCCGAGCGCCGGCTGGAAGCCGGCGTTACGACCCGCAGCGACCTTTCGACTAGCCATGACCGGACCTGATTTCCCTGCCGCGGGCAGTACCGAAGCACCGGTTTGGAAACGCCGAGCCCTGACCATCGACTAAGATTATAGCCTATCAATCGGCTTTGTCAAGCTGGAAATTTGCCCCGGCTCTCCTCTCCCGCGGGCGCTCGCTCCCGCGTTACATGCACTGACGGCACCGGAAGATTGAGGGCTCCACCACCTGCTGTCAGCGGTAGCGATTCCGAGTAGAATGAGGGGCGGTGGTCAAGGAGGAGCGCTTTATGACCGTCACGTTGCCCCCTGAACTCGAGTCACGGGTTGCCGAGAGAGCGCGCGCCGAAGGCATCTCAAGCCAGGACTACATCGTGCGGGTGGTTCGCGAGGCCACGGCACGGTCGCCCCGAGAAGCTACGCCCCTGCCTGAGTGGCCCGGCCATGCCCTGAGTGACCTTCGCCGCGAGGATGCCCGCTGACCGAACCGTGGTCGATGCCAACGTCCTGGTCTACGCACTCTATCGGGATGCTGCTCAGCATGCGACCAGCCGTGCCTTCCTTGACCGCGCACAACGCACTGACCTGACGTTCCCGACATACAGGTTCTGACGCCATAGCGGGGCCATGGGGCAACATTGTTCACTTTGCGCACGCTTTCATACGCAGTTGCGCGTAGCGCCTTGGACTGCGGTAGCAGCAGCTACCGCCTTCTCCCTTCGCGTCATACGGCAAAGGCGCATGGGGTGGGGGAAGAAAGGCGGTAGCTGCTGCTACCGCAGTCCAAGGCGGGCTGCGCCCGCAATTACATTCTCCACTCCTTGCCGACAACTAAGTGAACAGTATTGGGCCATGGGGAGCTGCTTCTTGACTTGCCCTTCCAGCCCCGCCGCGCGCGGCAATACCATTACCAGCCACAGCAGCCAAGGAGCCACCGCCGACCGCGTGCTGGTCCACGTGGACACTGAGCAGGCCCACACGCAGCTTATCAATTCCCGGTTGGCGTATGTCGCCCTCTCACGCGGGCGCTACGATGCGGAGATTTACACCAACCCGAGAGCACATCGATTGCCTCTTACTGTGCATTCGGACACTGGGACCAGTGCCTATCGGCGCACCGGTCCAGGAATCAGAATGCCTGAACTTCCCGTGGTAGAATGCCCACACATCATTGTGGTCATTCCCGCTTTCGGGAGGTGCCGATGTGGCGTCGACCGGTCGTAACCATCCTCTTGCTCATCCTCGCAGTGATTCTGCCGCTGCCCATGAGGGCGCAACAGAAGCCCTTTACCCAGGAGCAGGTCAGCAAAATGGTGCGGGACGGGTTCGGCGACGAGTCGGGCGCCAAGCTGATCGAGCAGCGCGGAATTGATTTCGCCCCGTCCGAAGATTTCTACCAAGCCCTCAAGGCCGCCGGCGCAAGCGAAGCATTCCTTGACGCGCTGCGCGCCGCCAAGCCGCCCGAACCCGCCCGCGCCAAGAAGCCGATCAACCAAGTGCAGGTTTTCGCTCTGCTGGCGGGCCAAGTGCCGAGCCATCGAGTCGCCATGCTGGTCCAGGAACGCGGCATCGATTTTGAGCCCACGGATGACTACCTCCAGGAAGTCCGCTTGGCCGGCGGCGAAGACGAACTAATCAGCGCGCTCAAGGGTGCCGAGGTGACGAAACCCGTAACCGTTGATCCGGCGGCGTAGGCACGGCAGGCAGAGGTTCGGCGACACGTGGCGCACGGAGCGCAACTCACAAACAAAGGGCAGTATGCGGAGGCCGAACAGGAGTATCGCGAGGCTTCGCAGTTCGACTCTGAAAACGACGACCTTTATGTCAATCTGGCCTATGTCCTGGTTCGGCAGAAGAGGTGGGACGACGCCGCGTCCGCGGCCCGCGAGGCGATTCGCTTGAATCCCCATAACGACATGGCGCACATCAGTCTCGGTGCCGCACTTGAAAATAAGGGCGACCTGGATGGAGGAATCGCCGAATATCGCGAGGCGCTCCGCTTGAACCCCGATTTTGAACCGGCGCACCTCAGGCTCGGCATCCTGATGGGACGGAAAGGTGATTGGGACGGTGCGATTGTGGAAGAGCGGGAAGTAGTTCGTTTGAACCCCGGCGGTCCCAGTGCGCACGTCGGCCTCGGCGTTGCGCTCGCAAGGAAGGGCGACTGGGACGGAGAAATCGCTGAGGAACGCGAAGCGCTGCGTCTGAACCCGAACAATGCCTTGGCGCACGCCGGTCTCGGTCTCGGACTGGAGGTGAAAGGCGACCGGCGGTGTGCTCTGGAGGAATACCGCGCCGCCTACACCCTGGACCCCAATAACGCGGAATTCAAGCAGGCGTATGAGCGGCTGCTGCAGCCGTCGCGCCATGTTGGGGAACCGGCGCCGACGGATATTTCTGGCGAGTGGAAGAGTCTCACAAACGGATCGACGTTCAAGATGAGGTTCGAAGAGGGGCACGCGTACGTCGAGCGGCTTTTCTCGGATGAACAGCGTGCAGCGGGGGAATCCCAGTTGTGCGATCTCAAGACGGAGGACGGACGATACCGCGGAGCCTGCAATATGCAGCATGTTCTCACTTGGGACACCAAAGCCGGACAGCGGCATAGGTTATGCGGGAATCAAGTACAGATGGTCATCACGAAGTACACGCCGACCCGTGTCGAGGGTAGCGTCGAGGTAACAGCGCGTGCCTTTTGGACGGGGTGCGCCAAACGATCCAAGAACCCCGAATGGGAGGACTTCGTTTGGATTAGACCGAACTGATAGAGCGCCGCATTTGGGCCACGGGCGGCGAGCTCTGGAAGAATACCGCGCGACCTTCAAGACCGACCCAAGGACGGGGACAATTAGCAGAATTACGAACGCCTAGGCGCTCAGCGGCACTCATAATATCGGCTTTGGGGGGGAGAATCCGCGATGGAGACAACAGGGGAGAATAATAAATCCAGGGCCATCACCAGGGAGCAGGAGCATTCGAAGAGGGTCCTCGAAGCATTGGCCTGGGCGGTGGTAGCGGCTTTTGCGCTGCTTTTGCTGCAGGCCCATCAAGTGGACCGCTGGCATACCGAGGGAAAGCTTGCGGTCTTGGTGGTGGTCATGCTTTTTGGTTTGGCGCTGACCTACCTGAGAGAAATTCTTATCAGCCGATCGGGGCCACTGAAATCTGTCGAAGCGGAATCCTTCGTCCTCAAACGGGACGGCTTGGTGTTGGCGAAGCTCGACTTGGGCGAAAGCACCTTTGGCCCTGGTCCATTTCTCGCGTTGTACGACCTAACCGGAACGCTGCAAGCCAAATTGGCACTTGGGCTCCTGCAAGCGTCGCTTGTGCTGTACGACTGTCTGGGAAACCAGAGAATCACATTAGGCGTGACCGGTATCGCTTCCGGGAACGACAGCGACAACCAGGTCATCCGAATATTTAACACCGACGGCAAGGTAATCTGGTCCGCGCCGTAACCGCCTGCATATTGTCTGAGGATGGAGGGCGCGTTGAGTCTTGGCTTGGATTTAAGACGGCACCGACGCCGATAACACTCGATCCCGTCGCCTTGGCTAGGACCCGCAAAATATTCCGGGCTGATACCAGTTGTCCTGTCTGTAATCCACGATTTTGACGTCAGTCGTTCCTCGGCGCAACAGATCAGATAGCGGCTGCATGTGATCAAATCCACAGACAACTAGAATCGTTTGCGCATCCATTCGGCTTTCGTATATTTTGCTGAGCATGAATTGCTCACGCTTAGCGTGCCACGATGCGATCCGTTGAGGAGAGCAGGGCAGCTTGGTATAGAAGGGATGAATTCCCATCCTCTCCAGGTCTTCACGAGTTGTGTTGATGTTGACCCACCGCACTCCATGCCTTTGCGCAATTGCGTGGGCAATCGTTGCCCCACCGTCATGAGCCCACTCTTCGCAGATGAGCTGGGCTGCATTCTCCATGACCGTACCCTCTATCAGCTTGGCAAAACACGACCTTTGCTGCGCTTTCTCTACAGTGTCCGCGGCTTTCTGTTGCTGAATACCGTGATTGCACCCTACGACGTAAATCATCGGTTGCCACCGCTCTCGTAACCGTGGGCTTCTCCTATGAAGACAACCCCACGGTCAATTCCAGCCGCTTGAGCTTGATGCGGTCGGCGTGGACCTGTGCAAGGTCGTAGTGCGCCTGCTGCGTCAGCCAGCTTTCGGCACTGCCTCCGAATACCTTGGACAGCCGCACGGCCATTTCGGGAGAAATCCCGCGCTTCTCGTTCACCAGTTCCGACAGGGTCGTGCGCGTGACTCCGAGCGCGGCGGCGGCGGCCGTGATCGTCAAGCCCAAAGGCTCAATACACTGGCGCAGCACAAAGCCGCCGGGGTGGGGTGGATTCTTCATCGGCATGGTTTCAGTCTCCTTTCAGTGGTAGTCGACATAATCAACGTCCAGCACGTCGCGGTCGGCAAAGCGAAAGATCACCCGCCAATTGGCGCGAACCGTCACCGCCCAATAGCCCTTGTATTCACCCTTCAGCGGATGGAGCCGAAATCCCGGCAGGCCCATATCTGCAATCGTGGCGGCAGCATCGAGCCGTACGAGAATGTCACGCAGCTTTACCGCATGTTCGCTGATCACGCCGCGCGAGTCGTCGTCTTCGTAAAGGCGTTTCAGCCCCTTGTGGCGGATCGACCGGATCATTTCCCTACTGTAATGCGTTACGTAACGCGTGTCAACAGCGGGTAGACACGGTCAGGGCTCTCGTGGCCCTGGGCCTTCCCTTCGAAGGCGAACCCATGGTCAATTCTCACGACGATTTGGCCGTGGACACCTTCGGGTCACACAACCCCAGCGCCGTTCGATCGGGCGAATGCAATCAAGGGATGCGGGGCTTGCCCTACCCGGCGTTCCGCAGGGTGAATGCGGAACCAAGGGGGCGGCACGCCGTCCCCCTACCGCGAAAGGCCTTGCGGACGTAGGGGTCCAACGGAACAAGATTGGTACCCGTGGAGAATGCCCTCGCTGCGCGGGTTAGCCGACAATCCTGTCGTACTCCGCGTGCGGTCCGATCCAAAACCAGTAGATCCCCTCCTTGACGTCAGTTCCCAGCGCTCGGTAATGTTCGCCGATGCGGACGGACCAAAGATCGCTTAGCCTCTTGAAATGTAGGGAAGGGTGACGTGGGTCAGACTTGAGGAGGGCAAAGTTCTTGTCAGCTAGCGCTCGGACTTCGGTCGGCAACGCTTCGTATAACGTCCAAAACCGTGGGGAGGCAAGGCGACGGTATCTCATCCCCAGCATCTCTCGCACTTAGGCCGGTTTGTCAACTTTTTTCAAAAGCCCAGCCTAAGTCAGAGCTCGCGAGCGTTGCCGGCCTTGTAGTCGGCAAGGGCTTCGTTAATGAGGCCATCCAGCTTGCCCGCCTTGGCGTCCGCCTCGATCTGCGCGTCCCAGACGCGGGCGTCGAACTCCACAAACCAGGCCCGAAATTTCGCGAGGTCCTGCGGCGGCAGGTTCTCGATTCGTTGCTCCAGTTGCTCAATTTCGCTCATGAGGCGACTCCTTCAAGGTCGCGACCAAATCGATTCTACCCCGATTCCTTCTTTTCGGTGAAGACCATTGTACATACCTTGGTAAGCGAGCACGCAACCAGGGTCAATGTTGTCTCGACCGTGGGCTTTCCACTCGGATGGCGAACCCACGGTCAATTCCCAAGACGAATTGGCCGTGGCTACGGCCGGGTCACACAACCTCAGGCACCGCTCGAACGGGTGAATGCCATCACGAGATGCCGGGCTTGCCCTACCCGCGGAGCTGGAGGGATTCCTTCCCCTCGCCTCACCCACGGCTTCGCCGTGGGCCATGGTCCGACATCACTAGCCGGCGCAACCGTGACCTGCGCGTAGTATAATCCGGCGGGTCAAATCGGACGTACGGCAGAGTAATTCCTGAAAAGCGAAATGACTCTGCCCTACGTCCGACGTCCTGCTTCCGGCCAACTCGCGGTACCCGGTTCCTTACGCATGTTCCCGCAGTTCACGCCAGGTTTCGCGGTGCAGGAAGCTGGAGTCCACATGGTCTTCCATCTCCAGGAAGCGTGGCCACGGCGCGGTAAATGACATCAGGTTGCGCCCCAGCGAGGCGCGTACGGTGTTGCGCGCCGAAATGTCTGTCAATCCAATCAAGCCGCGCGGATGTTCGCGTTCGAGTTCGCGATAGCCGAAAATCCCAATCACCTGGCAGCCGGCGGCCCAGGGTACACACACGTTCTCACGCTGGGGATCGGTGTGATTGGCCAAAATGACCAGTGCGGAAAGCTGATCGGGATCCACGAAAAAGGTAATGCTTTTGATGTCGTCCTTCCCGGGATCAGCCAGATCGAGCGGCTTAATGACCACGTATTGGGCCGGGATGTCGCGCATCGGCGAAGATTCAAGAAAACGCTTGGTCGCTTGCGGGTCTTTTAGATAGCGTTCGCCTTCCAGGAAGTCGTCGGCCATTTGATGACCGCCCCAGGCAGCCATCTGCTCGCCGATCGCCCGGCCCTCTGCCGACCCCTTGTTCCCGCCGGCCAGGAAACCACAGAAGCCGTCGATGCCGCCGGGAAACGTCTGATAGCAATTGCCAAAACCCAGTCCGACGCCCCCGCCCCAGCAGCCGTAGGTCTCGCGGCTGAAAGCGCCCACCCGGCCCTTGGCGGCTACGGTGGCAAACACCGCCATCACACAGCCCCATCGTCCAGGCTTGAAGGTTAAGGCGCTATCGGGCAACGTGTCCGACCAGATCAACGCAATTGGATTTGTCTTCAGGCCAATCGCGGTTCCGATTTTGCTTTTCATAAACGCTACTCCAAAGAGCTTTGGATTCAGGACACTTTCTACATGTCTGAGCAATTGATGTTCCACGACTGTTGTTTCGGCAGACTGTTTGCAAACGCAGGACAGCACGTCTGGTGCACCCCTTGCAATCGAGGGGTAACTTTTCTTGCACCCCTAACCATCTCCCGCAACATGTATTCTGACGTTAAATGTGCGTTAGCATCTCTGATCGTGGTTCTTACATTGGCCGGGACGGCGCGATGGGCGCGGGCCCAGGCCGTCTACGGCAATGTCATCGGAACCGTGACCGATCCCTCCGGAGCCGCGGTTCCCGGTGCCTTAGTAACCGCCCAAAACAATGACACGGGTGTCTCGACCAGCGCTCACACGGACACGGCGGGGAACTACTCCGTGGTTCAGTTGCTACCAGGGAACTATACAATGACGGTTACAAAAGAGGGCTTCCAGGCGGCCGTTCAATGGTGGTCCCGATCGATAAAGCGCGCAATATCATCCTTCCTTATGACAATCCGCCCCCAGGGCCCAAGTATTCCCTGGGCAGCATGGCCATGTTGGTGGTTCATGACCCACCTTTCGACCAGCAGATTCTGAAGAATACGTTCGATTACGAAAGGAGCCTGGCCGGTCCCCGCCACCACGGCATAGGGTTCTCCATGGATGCGCAGGCGGCCATGGCCGCGTTCCTCGGCGAGCGGGGCGAAGCGGCAAGCCTGTATCGCGAGTCCTGGCAGAATGTGTGGGTGGAGCCCTATGGCATGATCAAGGAGGCGCCGCACGAGGACTATGCCTGCTTCCTCACCAACTTCGGTTCGTTGCTCCAAACCGCCATGTTCGGCTTCACGGGCATCCGCGTGACGCATCCGGGCTGGGCGAAATACCCCGCGACGCTTCCGGAGGGGTGGGAAAGCATAGAAATAGACCGCATCTGGATGCACGGAGAACCCAAACGCCTGGTTTGCCGCAATGGCAGTCCCGCACAAATTTTGGAATTGGAGTGAACCAGACCACCCTGATTTATGATGTCTGGCCATCCGCGAAACCCAGTCCCAGCCCTTCGCTTGCTGTCCAGCCGGAGTCAGAATAAACTGAGCGATAGGATATTAACTGGATCCGCGTAGGGACTCTATGCGTTGGCAGGAAAGGGCGCGTACCGATATGCTTCCAAAGTTCGCTCGAGCCGGGCTCAGCCATTATGCCCACAAATGCACCTTCCGCAAATTCGTTGGGTTGCCAAGTCTTCTTGCAATCGTCATGCTCGCCAGTGGTCTCCCGAAAGCACAGGAGGTACCCGAGACCATCGATGACATGACGGCGAAGTACCACTTTCTGACCGCCGACGACACCCTGGCCATCTTGGACGAGGAGGGCAAGCTCAAGGGGTACATCGAGGTGACTCAGCCGGAAAACGAATCCGATGACATTCTAACTTTTGACATCGTCGATGGCTCGCGGAAAGGATCACGCGTGGTATTCCGGACGAACAAGATACACGGGAAGTACTACCGCTTTTCCGGAACGGTGGAACGCGGCAAGGGCCACGAGCAGAAAGACCCGGATTATTTTCGCCTCACCGGGGACCTGGATATCGTTACCGTCAACTCCGATACGGGCCAGGAAAAACCCCAAGCCGTCCGCGTTATGCTCAAATCGTTCGGTGCGTCCGAAAGATCGGAAGACTAGAATACGGCGCGTGTGGCGTTGCGATCTCCAAGGCAAACGTCATCTATTGGATGATTCTCAGCTTCCTCCCGACTTCTTCAAGAACTGCGAGCGCTCGCGTCAATTCTTCCTTCGTGTGGGTGGCAGTCACGATGGTACGGATGCGCGCCTTCCCCTGCGGTACGGTGGGAAAGCCGATGCCCTGCGCGAACACTCCGGCGGCGAAGAGTTGGCGGGAAAACTCATGGGCCAAGGCCGCGTCACCAACGATAACGGGCGTTATGGGCGTTTCACTCATGCCTGTATTAAAGCCCAGCTTCGTCAAACCTTCCTTGAAGTACCGGGTGTTCGCCCACAGTTGCTCGATTAACTGCGGCTCCTCCTCCAGGACTTCAAAAGCTGCCAGGCACGTGGCGGCGACGGCTGGCGGGTGGGACGTGGAAAACAGGAACGGGCGCGCCCGGTGATAGAGATAGTCGATCGTATCGCGCGTGGCGCATACGTACCCGCCCAGCGCGCCAATCGCCTTCGAAAGCGTTCCCACCTGGATGTCCACGCGGCCGTGCAAATTGAAGTGGTCCACCGTGCCGCGCCCGTTCCGTCCGAGCACACCGGAAGCGTGCGCATCGTCAATCATCATGATGCAGCCGTAGTTCTCGGCTAATTCCACAAGCCGCGGCAGCGGAGCAATATCGCCCTCCATTGAAAACACCCCATCCGTGATGAGCAGCTTGTGGCATTTACGGCCGGCTATTTCCTTCAAAATCTTCTCGCAGCCTTCGATGTCCTTGTGTGGGAAGACCTTGATTTCAGCACGCGATAGCCGGCAGCCGTCGATGATGGACGCGTGATTGAGCTCGTCGGAGACGATCACATCTTCGCGCCCGAGGATGGCGGCAACCGTCCCGGCATTCGCGGTGAATCCCGATTGGAATACCACGGACGCTTCCACGTGCTTGAAGCGGGCGATTTTTTCCTCGAGCTCCATGTGGATCGCCATAGTCCCCGCAATGGTACGCACGGCGCCCGAACCCACTCCCCATTTCTCCGTGGCCTCCAGGGCGCGCAGCCGAAGCTTCGGGTGAGTGGTCAATCCCAGGTAATTGTTGGACGATAGGTTGATAACCTCATGACCGTCGAATCGCGACACGGGAAGCTGCTCGGTTTCCAAAATCCGTAATCTCTGATAGAGCTTCTGTTCGCGCAGCCTCTCTAGTTCTTGCGTAAGATATTGCAACTCGGACTTAGGCATATTAGAACCCCAAACGGTAAGTTATCACGACTTGGGCGCCATAATAGCACATCAGGAAGTCACGGGAGGGTGAAGACAGCTTCGAAGCCCCTGTGCCACGGCCATGCTCAGGCACGGGCAGAGCCTGCCCTGAGCTTGGCGAAGAGATGCCTGTGGCGCGTCGCTCGGAACCTGCTATTGAAGTTTTTGCCGGATCTTGGTCAAGCCATCCTTGGCCAGGGTATAGTCAGGTGAGAGTTTCAGGGCTTGCTCGAAATGGTAGCGCGCTTTACCGTACCATTCCTTTGCCGCATAAACCCGCCCCAGGTTGTAATGAGGGTAGTGGTAGGACTCGTAGCGCCGGGATTGGAGCGAGCGCTCCAGCCACGGAATCGCGTCGTCGTATTCGCCCTTCTCGATCAAATACGCACCGATGTCGTTGTAGGGGTTGCCGAACTCAGGGTCGATCTGGATGGCTTTCTTACATTCAGCAATGGCGTCGTCAATCTTTCCCTGGTAACGATAGGTCCATCCCAAGAAGGTGAAGGCTTCGGCGGTCGGATGAAGATCGAGCGAGCGCTTATAGAGCTCGACGGCCATGTCGTAGTCCCCGCCCATCTGGTACTGATAGGCCTCCTTGAGCAGTTCCCACGCAGCTTGCAGTTCCTCGGCGCCCATAAGCGGTTACAGATCCTTCCCAGCTTGTAGTTAACACACCCCCCCTGAGTTGTCAATGACACCGGAAGGCGTGAACGGCATCTCGACGCGCGGGACACCGCCAACTAAACGCCCGGTGACTGAGTATGTAAGTACTGGGGTCTACTCAGGGATGAAACGACGCAGGTAATCCACGCCTTGCCTGGCCCACGCCTCCTCAAGTGCAATGGTCTCCCGCAGCGTTTTCTGCTCCGGCGTCCAGGACTCCAGTATGGCGGAGGGTTCGATTCGCAGCGACGCAAACGACTCCACGATCCACGGGACATTGATCTGGCCAAGACCTGCCGGACAGCCCTGGACACTGAAGCCCATTCCGTGCGCCTCCGGCCGCACCACGAAGTCCTTGATGTGGAGACTTAGGGTACGATGCCCTAACACGCGGACCGAGATTTGCCACCCTTGCAGCGCCAACGGTGTAGCCGTGTCGAGCGCCGCTCCCACCCAGCGGCTATTGAGCGACCCGAGTATCTCGTTTAGCTCCTGGGCGGGCATACGGCTGTTGTCAATCGCCAGGCCAACTTCCTCTTCTGTCAACTCATCCACGATGGCACGTAAACAGTTGGTAACCTCAAATCGGGTCGGAATTTGCCCGTCGGCGCGTTCCGGCGTCGTTTTCACCATTATTGCGCCGATGCGTTTGGCAAATTGGATTTGGGCTCTGAGATGTTCCGACGCGATCCCCTTGGTACCGATTTCGAGGTCTATCTTGGATGCATCTGCACGCTTCACGACTTCGCGCAAATCCTTTTCGGGCAACTTGTCCAGTGGGAGATTCGGGCCGAACAGCACCAGGCCAACGCCAAGTTCTTCTGCCTTCTCCAGCAGTTGCAACGGGTTTAGGGGACGGGTAGGTGCGGCGCCAGGTACGCCGATGGCCCATGGAAAGGTATACGAGCTTATCCCGAGTTTCATCTTGCTGTACTTATCCTCAAGACCAATGGTCTCCTAATAATAGATAACCGCCGGTACTCTATCACAACAATGGCGGGTGTGCGAGATGGTAATCTCATTTCGAGCCCCGGGTTCACCCCAGGTACGAATGTACCCGTACAAAAGGTACGTCTGCTCATTGGCGTCAGGCAGACTGTCCGGCGTGGTGGGCCTCGGGACGGAAGTCTGGCAGGCTTGCGAAAGGTCACATTGTGACACATTCCGGTGTCTCAAGATTACGACGATGCCGCCGGACGGTCTGATTGATTTTTCTTTTTGACAAGGCTATCGAGCCTTGGGTATACTGGTCTGTTTTCGGGCAGAATACAAAGATTAATAATAGGTGACCGTGATGATCCGGAGTTTTCCGGATCGCGTTGTTGCGAATGGGTGCTACATTCGCTCCCACTATCAGTGACCAGGCACGATAGGTGCAGCGGCGCTTTCTAGCTGCTAAGCGACCACTAACGACCCGCAGTACAACTGAACAGGCGGTTATTAACGGCGTGGGCTGCAGTCGGCCGAGCCACAAAGTTAAGCAGGGCTGAAAACGATAAATATTGTCTTTCGCTGGAACCAGCGGTCTGCGGTGATGGGGGACCCCGCGTATCCACGGTCGCTGGGCTGAGGTTGCCTCAGGAGCGCAGGACAAAATCCTTCGATGGCGCAAATCTTCCATCGCAGCACGAACACGATCTCGAGAGTTACGATTTTTGGCGCTCTCTTCATCGTATGCGGGTTGGGCTATGTGACTTATGAGGTCAACCAATCGGCGTACTATACGGATATCCATGTGGAGCGGCAGCAGCCCGTACCTTTCAGCCATAAACATCATGTAACTGATGACGGCATTGATTGCCGGTACTGCCATACCACGGTGGAGAAGTCGTCGTACGCGGGCCTGCCCACCACCCATATCTGCATGAGTTGCCATTCAAAGCTGTGGCTGAATAGTTCCATGTTGGAACCCGTGCGCGCCAGTTACAACAATGATGTATCGCTGCAATGGACGCGCGTGAACGCCGAGCCGGAATTCGTGTATTTCAACCACAGCATTCATGTAAATAAAGGCATAGGCTGCACGACCTGTCACGGCCCCATCGGCCAGATGCCGCTCACCTATCGTAACCAAACCCTTTACATGCGATGGTGCATTGCTTGTCATAAACACCCCGAACTTAATATCCGGCCTCGTAGCGAGGTTTTTAACCCGAACTATGCGCCGCCTGCCAATCAGCGCGAATTGGGCAGAAAGCTTGTGGCGGAGTATCACGTTAAGTGTGCGCAGGAGATAACGACCTGTTACACATGTCACCGCTGAGTTAGAGAAGGGGAAAATGACGGAGACAGGGAGCGGAAAAGAGCATCTCGACCTGGCCTCGATTCGGGAGAAGCTGGAACGAGAAGGCAAGAAGCGCTTCTGGCAAAGCCTGGAGGAGTTGGCCGAAACCGAGAACTACCATGACCTCCTGCATCATGAATTTACGCATGACATCCTGAAGGAGCCGTATCAGTTCAGCCGACGCAGCGTTCTAAAATTGATGGCAGCCTCGGCCGCTATGGCCGGTTTGACCGCTTGCACCAAGCTCCCCACCGAAAAGATCGCGCCTTACGTCAATCAGCGGCCCGAGGACTTTGTACCTGGCAAACCCATCTTTTTCGCCACGGCCTTGCCGCACACGTCGGGAGCTATGGGCGTTCTGGTGGAAAGTCACATGGGCCGGCCAACGAAAGTTGAGGGGAACCCGGACCATCCTGCAAGTCTTGGCGCCACCGATGTCTTTGCGCAAGCTTCCGTACTCACCCTTTATGATCCCGACCGCGCACAAGTGGTCATGCGCAACGGCAGGATCGGCAACTGGAGCACATTCCTGGAGGAAATGGCGAACTTCCGAGCAGCCCTTGCCGCTAATAAAGGAGCCGGGTTCCGGATACTGACCGAGACCATCACTTCTCCGACGCTGGCTGACCAGATCCAGGCGTTACTCGGGCAGTTTCCCCAAGGAAAATGGCACCAATGGGAACCTTGTGGTCGTGACAATGTCCGCGCCGGTTCGCAAATGGCTTTCGGGCAGTTCGTCAATACGTATTACCGGTTTGACAAAGCTGATGTGATCCTGGCGCTGGATGCAGATTTCTTCTGCTCTCCGCCGGCGGGCGTACGTTACGCGCGTGACTTCGCAGACAGAAGGAGAATCTCTAACCCAGGCAGTCCGATGAACCGCCTGTACGTGGTGGAGAGCACCGCCACGATCACCGGCGCCATGGCGGATCACCGCCTGCCACTCCGGTCAAGCGAGATTGAAGCCTTTACCCGGGCGGTGGCCAACGGGCTGGGAGTGAATGTTGGCGGCTCGGGAGCTTCGCCGTCTTCTGCCTGGCTGGCCGACTGGGTGCCTGCGCTGGTCCGCGACCTCAAGCAGCACACCGGTACGAGCATGGTGCTAGCCGGCGACCACCAACCGCCAATCGTCCATGCGATGGCCCACGCCATGAATCAAGCGCTGGGGAACGTCGGCAGCACCGTCATGTACACCGAGGCCATTGAGGCTTCTCCGGTTGACCAATTGCATTCGCTTCGCGAATTGGTGGCGGACATCAAGGCCGGGGCGGTGGATACCCTGGTGATCGTGGGTGGAAACCCTGTATACACTGCGCCATCCGATTTCAAATTTGCGGAGACCCTCCTTAAAGTCAATCAGCGAATCCACATCGGCTTGTATCAGGACGAAACCGCAGAGCTTTGCCATTGGCACATTCCGGAGGCGCATTACCTCGAAGCCTGGGGTGACGTGCGAGCGTATGACGGTACCGCCAGCATCATCCAACCTCTCATTTCTCCCCTCTATAACGGCCGTTCGCCGCATGAGTTGCTGGCGATTCTACTGGGTCAGCCCGGCGCCACTTCGCATGAGGTCGTGCGCGACTACTGGAGAAAGCAGAACCTGACTAAGGACTTCGAGACTGACTGGCAGGTTTGGCTGGAAAAGGGCGTCATTCCGAATACGGCTTTCCCGCAGAAGCATGTAAACCTGAATGCGAATTTCGCGGGACCAGGGGCGCCGGCTTCATCGGCGGCTGCGGCCATAGGCGACGAACTGGAGCTCGTGTTCCGTCCTGATCCGGCGGTCTGGGATGGCCGGTACGCGAACAACAGCTTCTTGCAGGAGCTCCAAAAACCGCTCACCAAGCTGACATGGGACAATGCGGCGCTGGTGGGTGCGGCCACCGCCCAACGCCTTGGCCTCTCGAACGAAGATGTTGTGCAGCTTCATTACCAGGGCCGCACGGTGCGGGCTCCGGTGTGGATCATGCCCGGCCACGCGGATAATTCGATCACCGTGAACTTGGGCTATGGGCGCCGCCGCGCGGGGCAAGTGGGGTCGGGAATCGGTTTTAACGCCTACACGCTCCGGACGTCAGGCGAACTCTGGTTTGGAAACGGCCTCAGGGTAGAAAAGACGGGGGAACGCTTTCCCCTTGCGGTGATGCAGCACCATTACATCGAGCAGCAGAAGGGTGAGGAAACGGAGGAGGAGAGCGTCTCCGCGGAGCATCGCGAAGTGGTTCGTGTGGCCACTTTGGAGCAGTTCCGGAAAGATCCTAATTTTGCCAAAGATCCGTCGGATCAAACGACCAGAGCGCAGTCCCTATATCCCCCATATGATTACAGCAAGGGATATCAGTGGGGCATGGCGATTGACCTCAACAGTTGCGTGGGCTGCAACGCGTGCATTACGGCATGCCGCGCGGAAAACAACACAGCGATTGTGGGGAAAGAAGAGGTCCGCCGCGGACGACAAATGGATTGGATCCGGGTCGATACATACTATCGGGGCAACCTCGACAAACCGGAAACTTACAACGAAGTTGTCCTCTGCATGCAGTGTGAAAACGCCCCTTGCGAGTATGTGTGCCCCGTGGGCGCAACGGTTCACAGCCCCGAGGGCATTAATGAGATGGTTTACAACCGCTGTGTAGGAACGCGGTATTGCTCCAACAATTGCCCTTACAAGGTACGGCGATTCAACTTCTTTCTGTATTCCGATTACAAAACGCCCAGCCTGTACGGGCTGAGGAACCCTGACGTGACCGTCCGGAGCCGCGGCGTGATGGAGAAATGCACGTACTGCATCCAGCGCATCCAGGAGGCGAAAATCGGCGCCGAAGAAGCAGGACGTGAGATCCGCGATGGTGAAATCCAGACGGCTTGTCAGCAAGCCTGCCCCACCCAGGCAATTGTTTTCGGCAATATCAACGACCCGAATAGCCGGGTGAGCAAAATGAAGGCTCAGAGTCGTAATTATGGGCTTTTAACCGAACTGAACACGCGGCCACGCACCACGTATTTGGCGAAGCTGAAAAACCCGAATCCCGAGATCAAGGAGTAGAGGGTGGATCCCAACGGACCGGAAGAGGCGGCCCTGGTTGAACGCGGCAGTGCTGTTCTGGCGCCTGGGCACAGCTATGCGTCCATAACGGACAAGATCAGCGCCATCGTTCTCACCCGAGGCACCAAGGCGGGATGGTGGGTTGGTTTCCTGATCGCCTTTCTCCTTTTCATGGTCCTGAATCTCGCCGTCGGCCTCGTTCTCGTCATTGGCGTCGGATTGATGGGGATCCAGATCCCGGTTGCCTGGGGATTTGCGATCGTTAATTTCGTGTGGTGGATCGGGATCGGGCACGCGGGCACCTTGATTTCAGCCTTCCTGCTTCTGATGCGGCAGACGTGGCGCCAGTCGATCAACCGTTTTGCCGAGGCGATGACGATTTTCGCGGTGTCCTGCGCGGGGTTGTTTCCCATCCTTCACCTGGGGCGGCCGTGGCTGGCTTACTGGCTCGTCCCTTACCCTGACACCATGGGGGTCTGGCCGCAGTTTCGCAGCCCATTGGTTTGGGATGTGTTTGCCGTATCGACCTACGCCACTATCTCATTCCTGTTCTGGTACGTGGGATTGATACCGGACCTCGCTACGCTGCGCGATCGGGCCAGGAACCGAATCGCCCAAATCGTGTACGGCATGCTGGGAATGGGATGGCGAGGGTCGGCGGAGCATTGGCACAACTACGAGATGGCTTCTTTATTGCTCGCCGGGTTAGCTACACCTCTGGTGATCTCCGTACACACGGTGGTCAGCTTCGACTTTACGATTGCCATCGTTCCGGGATATCACAGCACCATTTTCCCGCCCTATTTCGTGGCAGGTGCGATTTACTCCGGTTTCGCCATGGTGCTGACGCTCGCCATTCCGCTGCGCAAGTTCTATGGGCTGGAAGATTTCATCACGAAGCGGCACCTCGATAACATGGCGAAGCTGATGTTGGCGACAGGCCTGATCGTGGCGTATGGGTACATGATGGAAACCTTCATGGCGTTTTATAGCGGCAATCGGTTCGACCGTTACATGATCATGAATCGCATGTTCGGACCGTATGCCCCGGTTTATTGGTTCTTGATCGCCTGCAACATTGCGGTCCCCCTAACCTTGCTCTGGTCACCACGAATTCGCAAAAATGCCATGGCGCTGTTTCTTCTTTCGTTGGTAGTGCAAACCGGTATGTGGACCGAGCGATTCATCATTGTGGTCACCAGCCTGCACCGAGACTTTCTGCCTTCTTCGTGGGGTATGTACTTCCCGAGACCGGTGGACTGGGCGATCCTTTTCGGCTCGCTAGGGCTGTTCTTTACGCTATTCTTCCTGTTTATTCGGTTCTTACCCATGATTTCGATCTTCGAGATGCGCGACTTAGTTCACAAGACCACCGAGGAGAAGGGATGAACAAGGGGCTCGCACGGACGCTGGAGATCGGAGAGGCGGCCGAACGTGTGCGGGTAGCATAGTCATGAAGACGCATCCGCTATATGGCCTGATGGCCGAGTTTGACAGTCCCGAAACGCTGCTGGGCGCGGCACGGCGGGCCCGCGACGCGGGTTACGTGCGCATCGAGGCGTTTACACCATTTCCGGTCGAGGGTCTGGCGGGAGTCATAGGCGTCCACAGCAGCCGCGTGCCATTGATTTGCCTGATTGGCGGCTTGATCGGTTGTTCGGGCGGATTTTTCCTGCAATGGTGGCCGAACGTCATCGGTTATCCGCTCGATATCGGCGGGAAACCGTTCAACAGTTGGCCGACGTTCATCCCCATAACCTTTGAGTTAACGATCTTATGCGCAGGGCTGGCCACGGTGTTTGGGATGCTGGCTCTCAACGGGCTGCCCATGCCGTATCACCCCGTGTTCAATGCACCGCGTTTTGGGTTGGCGTCGCGCAATCGGTTCTTTCTTTGCATTAGGGCGCGCGACGCGAAATTCGATACCCAAAAAACTCGGGAGTTCTTACGGACCTTGAACGCTCATGAGGTATCAGATATTGCGGGCTAGCAGCGGCGAAAATCGAATCCTTCCGGCAAGCGCGCGGGTGGCGCTGGTTCTTCTCGCCGCAGCGTGGGCGTGGGGATGCCGGCTTGACATGCATGTGCAGCCGAAGTACATGCCCGACGACCCCAGTTCTCTCTTCCAGGACGGGCGGTCCGATCGCCCCGAGGTTCCCGGCACCGTGGCGCGAGGCCATCTGCGCACTGACGAGCTCCTTTACACGGGTCGCGTAAACGGCGTATCGGCGGACCAGTTCCCCTTTCCGGTCACCCGGGAAGTGCTGGAGCGCGGACGCGAGCGATTCAACATTTATTGCACACCCTGTCACGATTACACTGGCAGCGGACAAGGCATGGTCGTGCAGCGCGGATTCCCGCCTCCACCTTCTTATCACAGTGATCGACTTCGCAAGGCGCCGGCCGGACATTTCTTCGAAGTCATGACGAACGGTTATGGCGCCATGTACAGCTATGCGGGCAGAATCGCGCCGGAAGACCGCTGGGCCATCGTAGCGTACATTCGGGCGTTGCAACTCAGCCAGCACGCGACGATGGACGATGTGCCGCCGGAACAACGCCAGAAATTGACGAGCGGAGCAAAATGAACACGGTTGAGATTTCCCCATCCGGAATGGAGCGCCTCGGCGGCGTCGCGCGGATCGTGGGTGTGGTTGCATTGGTGTTGTGCGTGGCCGCAGGATGGCGCAACCCCACGCAGTTCTTCCGGTCCTATCTCATGGCTTTCGTGTTCTGGATCGGCCTGCCGCTGGGCTGCTCCGCCATTCTCATGCTGCATTACCTGGTTGGGGGCACCTGGGGATTTCCGCTGCGCCGGTTGCTGGAATCGGGGACGAAGACGTTTGTGCTGATGGCGCTGCTCGTGTGGCCTATTCTTTTCCGTCTTCCCCTGCTCTACAGTTGGGCCGATCCGAACAAGGTGCGGGTCGACCCGCTCTTGCAATACAAGCATCCGTATCTGAATGTGCCATTCTTCGTTGTGCGCACCGTCATCTATTTCGCGGCTTGGCTGCTGCTCGCTTACTTCTTGACCAAATGGTCTCACCGGCAAGAGGAATCGGGAGACCCCACGTTCACTGATCGGTTGCAAAAGCTGAGCGGGCCGGGTCTCCTGATTTTTGGACTGACGGTAACCTACGCGTCAGTGGATTGGGTGATGTCGCTGGAGGCTAGCTGGTTCTCCACGATTTACGGCATGATCTTCATGGTCACGGAAGCTCTGGCGGCGATGTCGCTGGTAACGCTTTTTATCATCCTGGTATCCAAAGAGAAGCAACTCGCGGATTTGGTGTCGGCCCGGGTGCTGAACGATTACGGCAACCTGCTGCTGACCTTCACCATGCTCTGGGCGTACCTGTCGTTTTCCCAGTTCTTAATCATCTGGGCCGGAAACCTGCAAGACGAAATCCCCTGGTACGTGAGCCGCGCCGAGGGGGGATGGACGTGGGTGGCGCTGGTGTTGATTGTTTTTCATTTCGCTGCGCCGTTTCTACTGCTGCTCTCTCGATTTGTGAAACGGCGTTCTCAATTCCTCGGCTGGGTAGCCGCCGGTCTCTTCTTGGGGAGCATCGTCGATATTTATTGGCTCACCGTTCCGGCCTATGAACGTGCGGGGCCGGAATTTCACGTTACGGACTGGCTCGCGTTGGTGGGCATCGGTGGATTGTGGCTCTGGCAATTCGCCGCGCGCATGCAGGGCCGGCCGCCCCTGCCGCTGCACGATCCACGTCTGGAGGAAATAATCCAACATGGATGAGCCTCGCAAGAATGCGGAGCACGCCAACAAGGGCTACGAAGAGTCCGAGGTGAATGCGGGCCGGCTGATCGCGTTTGCCGCGGGAGTGATCGGATTGGTGGTCGTGGGCGTGGTGGGGAGTCTCGTAGTGTTCAAATTCTTCGTCAGCCACGAATCGCTGGGACCGCCAGCTTCACCGTTCGAAAACGTCCGCTCGCTGCCGCCGGAGCCCCGCCTGCAAACCCGTGCACCACTCGATCTCGACCACTACCGCGCCCAGCAACAGAAGATCTTGGACAGTTATGGGTGGGTGGATCCGCCAGCCGGCATCGTCAGGATTCCGGTGAATCGCGCAATGGATTTGCTTCTGCAAAAGGGATATCCGGTTCGTGGCAGCGTTCCTGTGAATGGCCAGCCGAACACCCCGGGTGAGACCGCGCCGCCGCCCAATCGCCAGACTGCGCCCACTCCGGTCTTCGGAGAGGGGGGGGGTACCGCAAAAATGATTGCCTCAGCTTGTAAGCCAAAACGAGCGAAGTCGGACAGCCGCACAGCTAGCCTTAGCGGCTTGGGGGTGACGGCCCTACTCATGTCGTTGCTGTTCTGTCTTGCGCCGAGGGCGACAGGACAGGTCAGCTCTGGCGTCACCCCTCCCCAGTTGCGAGGAGTAGGAATTGATCAGCGCTTGAACAACCAAGTGCCGCTCGACTTGAAATTTCGCGACGAGAGCGGCCAGACCGTGATGCTCGGCTCATACTTTGGCAAAAAGCCGGTGATCCTTTCGCTCGTTTATTACAGTTGCCCGATGCTGTGTACGATGTCTGAAAATGCCCTCTTGAATGCCTTGCGCGACGTGCAGTTCAACATCGGCCAGCAATTCCAGGTTCTCACGGTTAGCATTGATCCCACCGAAACCCCCGAGATGGCCACGGGAAAGAAAAGTGTTTATGTGGGTCTTTACGGGCGGCCTGGCGCCAAGCAAGGCTGGCATTTCCTGGTAGGCGAAGAGCCCTCGATCCGCGCGCTCGCGCAGGCGGTGGGATTCCATTACAACTACATTCCCGAAACCAAGCAGTTCGCGCATGCCACCGGCCTCGTGGTGCTGACCCCTCAAGGAAAGGTCTCGCGCTATTTTTACGGAATTACCTACCCGCCACGGGATCTTCGCCTGGCGCTGGTCGAGGCGTCGAATGAAAAGATCGGTAGCCCCGTCGATGCCATTCTGCTCTATTGCTGTGAGTATAACCCGGCAACGGGAAGATACAGCGTGTTGGTTTCGCGCATATTGCAGTTTTCCGGAGTCATAACCCTGCTCTGCATAGGGACATTGGTTTTTGCCCTGTCACGAGGCGGGCGGCAAAATTCGATTCAAGATTCAAAATTCAAGATTCAAGACTAAAGACTGAAGCCTGAGGACTGACGACTGAAGACTAAGGACTAAAGACCAAAGAAACCGCGGTGGACGGGATGCTTCTGATTACGGACCTGGATTTTCCATGGGGCTCCCAGGTTTGGGCCGGGAGTTCCGAACCGGTTTTTGAACCTTGAATTTTGAACCTTGAATTTCAGAGGGTGGCAGAACGGCATGTGGCAAGGATTCCCGCTCAATCCGGACCAGGCATCCACGATAGCGCAGGGAGTAGATTACCTTTACTACTTCCTCACCGCAATTGACCTCTTTTTCACCGCGGTCATCTTTCTCACCATCTTCTATTTTGCGATTCGTTACCGCCGGCGCTCGCAGCAGGAGAAGCCGCCGCAAATTGAAGGAAACATCCCTTTGGAAGTGGTCTGGACGGCGATCCCGCTGGGACTCGTGGTAATCGTGTTCCTGTGGGGAACCGCTTTGTTTATTCGCAATTCCCGCCCGCCCGCAGCCGCCACCGAAATTTTCGTGGTAGGCAAGCAGTGGATGTGGAAGATCCAGCACCCGGAAGGCATCGAAGAAATCAACCAGTTGCATGTTCCCGTGAACCAGCCCATCAAGCTGACGATGACCTCGGAAGACGTGATACACGATTTCTCGGTGCCGGCATTTCGCATCAAGAAAGACGTCGTGCCGGGACTGTACACGACGGAATGGTTTCAGGCGACGAAGACCGGTACCTATCATCTCTTCTGCGATCAGTATTGCGGCACCAACCATTCGCTGATGCGCGGGGAAGTGATCGTGATGGAGCCGGCGGAGTACGAGCAGTGGTTGAGCGGCGGCATTCATGGCGAATCCATGGCTGAGGCGGGAGCGCAGCTTTACGATCAACTCGGTTGTATCACCTGTCATGGCACGGGTAAGGGCCCGCCACTCGTGGACGTTTACGCCAACCCGGTGAAACTGAATGACGGCTCAACGGTCACGGCGGATGACGCTTACTTGCGGGAGTCGGTCCTTTATCCCTCGGCGAAAATCGTCCGGGGCTATCAACCTATTATGCCCACGTTCAGGGGGCAGGTTACGGAAGAGCAGTTGCTGCAATTGATCGCGTACATCAAGTCTTTGAGTGCGCCCGGGCAAACGTCACCGCAAACCGGCGGTACAGCGCTACCGAAGAGCACCCACTAACTTGGAACCGGCGTGTGCCTGCCACGCCGCCGGGATGCGGTCGCAAGAAGGAAAGGCAGCGGATTAATGGCGACGACAGCAATGGACTTGGAGACTCGCGTCCACTATTTGAATGCCGACTACGGCGTCAAATCGTGGCTGCTGACGACCGATCACAAACGCATTGCGCTGCTCTACCTTGTCTCGATCACCCTGTTCTTCCTGGTGGGGGGCGTCGCGGCCGTACTGATGCGGATTCACCTTCTTGAGCCGAACGGCGCGGTTTTCGAGCCGTCTGCCTATAACAAGCTCTTCAGTATGCACGGCATCGTGATGGTCTTTCTCTTCCTGATTCCCTCCATACCCGCCGTGCTGGGGAATTTTCTGGTGCCCATGATGATCGGGGCGCGTGACGTGGCCTTCCCCAAACTGAATCTACTGAGCTGGTATCTGTTCATGACAGGCGGTTGCATGATTATGTATGCCGTCATGTCGGGGGGCGTCGACACCGGCTGGACGTTCTATACCCCGCTGAGCACGCTTTACCTGAATACGCATGTGATGACTGCGGCGCTCGGCGTATTCGTGGCAGGCTTCTCTTCCATTCTCACCGGCCTGAATTTCGTGGTCACTATACAGAAGATGCGGGCGCCCGGAATGACGTGGTTCCGCATGCCGTTGTTCCTCTGGTCGATGTTGGCCACCAGCCTCATTCAGATTTTGGGGACGCCAGTGCTGGCCATCACCCTTTCATTGGTCGCCTTGGAACGGGTTTTCCACGTTGGAGTTTTCGATCCGGCAGTCGGCGGCGACCCCATTCTCTTCCAGCATCTGTTTTGGTTTTACTCACACCCGGCTGTGTACATCATGATCCTGCCCTCTATGGGGGTAGTCAGCGAATTGATCGCGTGTTACGCCAAAAAGCGTATCTTTGGCTACAGCTTTGTGGCTTTCTCCAGCGTCGCTATTGCGGTGATTGGATTTCTTGTGTGGGGCCACCACATGTTTGTAAGTGGGCAATCGGTTTACGCCGGCATTGTCTTCTCGGGCTTGAGCTTCATGGTGGCCATCCCTTCCGCCATCAAGGTTTTCAATTGGACGGCCACACTTTACAAGGGCTCCATCTCTTACGATGCTCCCATGCTTTACGCTTTGGGCTTCATTGGCCTGTTCACTATGGGCGGATTGACGGGCCTGTTCCTGGCCACGCTGGCGGTGGATCAACATGTGCACGATACCTATTTTGTTATCGCCCATTTCCATTACATTATGGTGGGCGGAGCGGTGATGGGATACCTCGGCGGCATTCATTACTGGTGGCCCAAGATCAGCGGGCGGCTTTACCCCGACGGCTGGGCGCGTCTGGCCGCGGCGATCATCTTTGTAGGGTTCAATTTGACTTTCTTTCCGCAGTTTGTGCTGGGATATCTCGGTATGCCCCGGCGGTACGCGATCTATCCACCGGAATTTCAAGTATTAAACGTCATGTCGACGGCCGGCGCGTCAATTCTGGCAATTGGCTACGCCATTCCCCTGGTTTATTTGATCTGGTCAATGCGCTACGGGCCGGCGGCAGGGCCGAATCCCTGGGGCGCCAAGGGCCTGGAGTGGGAGACGCCGTCGCCGCCTCCCACCGAAAACTTCGTGCACCCCCCGGTGGTGACCGAAGAAGCGTACGCATACGACAAGTAGGGACAGGAGGATCAAGTTGGCTCACGGTCACGCCGCCACAACGCTGGCGCATCAATTCGAGGACTTGCAGCAGCAGCACGACACCGCCAGCCTCGGCATGTGGATTTTCCTTGCTACGGAAGTGCTGTTCTTCGGCGGCCTCTTTGCCAGCTATACGGTCTATCGCAATTTCTACCTCCCGGGCTTCGAGGCGGGGAGCCACCATCTGGACGTCACCATCGGCGCGATTAACACCGCCGTGTTGATTTGCAGCAGCTTGACTATGGCCCTGGCGGTGCGCGCCGCCCAGTTGGGACGGAGAAAGTCCCTGGTGGCGTTCTTGTTGGGCACCATGCTACTCGGACTGGCGTTCATCTTCATCAAGTTGATGCTGGAATGGCGCCACGACTACCTGGAAGGCTTTGCGCCCGGAGTGAATTTCACTTTCGCCGGCCCCCTGGCCAGATCGGTCGAGATGTTTTTCATCTTTTACTTCATCATGACCGGAGTGCATGCACTTCACATGGTGATCGGTGAAGGGATATTGGGCACTCTTTTGATAATGGCTTGGAAGGGCCGGTTCGGACCGGACCACTTCAATGCGGTGGAGGTGGCCGGCTTGTACTGGCACTTCGTGGACATTGTCTGGATCTTTCTCTTCCCGCTGCTTTATTTGATCGGAGGACGCTACTGAATGCTCGCCCATGTGGTTCCCAAGACGACTTACTTTGTGATCTTCGGCTCGCTGTTGGCATTTACGGCGCTGACCACCGGTGTAGCTTTTATCAACATGGGCCGATGGAACACCATCGTGGCGCTCGTTATCGCCTGCTGCAAGGCCACGCTGGTGGCTCTATTTTTTATGCACCTGCGCTGGAGCCCGACCTCGATGCGCGTCGTGCTGCTTGCAGCCCTGCTCTGGCTCGCCATCCTGATTTGTCTTACTACCGCCGATTTCTTCACCCGCACGTGGACCCCTGTCCCCAACGGCTGGTCAGAATCGCTAATGTACCCATCCGCGCCTCCCGGCCATTGCTTTTCGTGACTACCCGGGCATCAGGAGCACAAGGACAGGCGCGCCGGACTGTATAAATCAGGCCAAAACAAATGTCCCACTGATCGCGCCGCGCAGAACCAACTAGATCTTCAGCGGGTTTCGAAGTCAACCGTGTGTTCGCCCTGCGGAAGCACCACACATACGTTCTTACCGTCAGTCAGGATTATGCCGGCACCGGCAGCGCCATCGCAAACGACGGCAGCGGGCCTTCGATTCAGCCTGACATAGCAACGTCCGCGGGCTTGGTAGGTAAGCCGGACGTGTTGGCTCGACTGTTCTGACGCGAGAATTGTCGCGCTGATACTCTCGATGCGTAAGGCATCCTGAGTCGTACTGCCGGCCTGCGGACGGATGGAGATGCTGTGTTCGCCGGCGGGAACCAGAACTTGGGAATCAGACCGGCAGGGCCATTCCTTGCCGTCGAGGTAAACCGTCCTGCCGACCGTGTCGGTTTCCCATAAGAGTTGCCGCTGCGCCACGATCTTCCCCGGCTCCGACGCCCCGTCTGCCATCTCTTTCGCGCCCAATACAAAGGGGACCAGCCGCATATCATCGGGCGAGAATGTGCTGTACGCGTACATCGTTATCAAGTCCACGTACGGGGCAATGTTGGCGAGCAGTTCATAGAGTTCCAGCCCGCGCGGCTTGTTCAGCGGGCGTCCCGGCGGCTCCCTGTCCACTACATTGACATCAATGGAAAACGGCGTGCCCGGCCGGAGGCGCGCACGATAGTATTCGCCGATAGCCCGGTAACGGTCCGGGCCGGAATTCCACACCGTGTACGGATCTTCGATCTCGACACCAAAACCAAAGTGCTTTTGTAACGCTAGCAGGCGCTCCGGATCAACGCCAAAGCGCGCGGTCACAGTGGGGTCACGAAGCGCATCGATGAAGGTCAGCGTTGTCTGCAAGTAGGGCTTTTGCGCCCTGCAACTCTCCAGGATCTCGAGGAATTGTTGTGTCAGTTGGGTAATCAGTTCCACTCGATAGGCTTCCAGTTCCGTCCTCAAAACGGGATTTCGCGGCCCATAATTCGGCGAATCTGGGTCGAACAATTCGATCGGGTCCACTCCATAACGCTCTCGAAACATCTTGCGAAAGGTCGGGTGCATGGGGGTAAAGTCTCTGGGACGTTCGAAAATCTTACGCTCCCCCTCGAAATACAACTCGGCAAAATCGACGCCGTCCCAATCATAGTCCTGCGCCAGATGCCGCGTGCGTTCGGCCACGGCTTTGAAGCATGCCAGATCTTCCAGCGCCATGTGATCGCGCCAATCCATAATCGCCGAGTGCCCGCTAGCCGTAACCTCGCGCCATTTTGGGTGCTGGTTCCAGAACTCCTGGCTCACCATGGGGTACTCCAGCCAGGCGTACACGGCAATCCCCTGGAGATGGGCCGCAGCGATGAAACGTGGCAAGTACACCCGAAACGTGTCCGAGTCGTAAAACACTCCGAGATGGACTTCGCGGACGTACCAACGCTTCAGTTGTGCCGCAATTACCGCTGGGTCAACATTTGGCTCTCCGCCAACGTCCAGATAGACACATAGATTGTCCGCAGCCAGGGAGGGAGCAACGTGCAACTGGTCGAGGATTGCGTGCGCGAGGAACGGCAAGTATTGGAAAACCATTCCTTGCCGCGGCTCGAGCGGAATGGCGCTGTAGATGAATCGCCCTTGCCCGCGCGTGCCCGAGATGATCAAGGGAAAATTGTGTTTCGCGTCAAAAGCCAACACCTGAAGTGCGGGGCTGGCAAGAAAACGATCGTATGCCAACGAGCCCGGGAGAACGACCGAATCGTGGGCGTAAGCGTCCCAGCGATACCGGGTGACCTCGCTCCGAGTACCGTGGAACTTCACGCCTAACTTTTCTGCCAATGACGTGGGCCCATCCAGAAGAATCGGCATTCCGGCGTCAACATCGCCGAGAATTACCTGAACCAGCGTGTCGTCGAGTTGCCGGCCTTGCGGTTCCGGAACGATGAGTATCGAAGAGCATTGCCCTCGGGAGGCCTTGTAATCGGTGGGGGAGATTTCCCGCACCTGAAGTCCGACCGTGGAGAGCGCCCGCGTGATCCCGGGGTAGTGGGTCCCCGTGGCAGTGAGGATCACAGCCTGCGGCACCTGAGGATAGTCCGAATAAGTCGTCTGTTGGCCACCGTTGGCGTAGTTGGCGGTGAGCGACCAGTAGAGGAAAATGCCCGAAAACAACCAGTGAACTTTGCGCATCGGCGGGATTATACTTGCGAAATAGGGGCTCGTGTCATAAAGATCAAAAGATATGCGGTCAAAGACCTGGATCGATCAGGCCAAGGAGATCGCAGGCCAAATCACCAGGCCAGCGCCTGATCGAGGTCTTGAATGAGATCCTCAACGGCTTCAATTCCCACCGAAAGCCGAACCAGGCCGTCGGTGATACCGATGGCCTGCCGCTGCTCCGGCGGCACGGCCCGGTGACTCGTGGACGCAGAATGCACGATCAGCGATCGGGTATCGCCAAGGCTGGCAGCGCGGAGAAAAATCTTGACGCCATCCATCACACGCTTGCCACCCTCGTACCCCCCCTTCGCTTCGAAACTGATCATGGCGCCGAAGGCTTTCATTTGTCGCTTGGCGAGCTCGTGTCCGGGATGGCCGGGCAGGCCGGGGTAGTTCACATGTTCCACCCTGGGATGTTGGGCCAGAAACTCGGCAACCTTCTGCGCGTTAGCGCAGTGCACGGGCATGCGGACGTGGAGCGTTCGGGTACCTCGCAGCATTAACCATGCTGTAAAAGGACTCATGACTCCGCCGAAATCGCGTAGGACGTCGCGGTTGAGGTGCTCGATGTAATCTTTCGAGCCAACGGCAATGCCGCCCATGGCGTCGCCGTGGCCGCACAGGTATTTGGTGGCGGAGTGAACGACCACGTTGATTCCCAATTTCAACGGTTGCTGGAGGGCGGGTGAGGCGAAGGTATTGTCCATCATCGAAGCAATCCCGTGCGCACGGGCGATTCCGGCCAGCCCGGCGATGTCCAGGATTTCCAGGATGGGGTTGCTGGGCGACTCAAAATAGATCAGCCGCGTATTGGGCTGAATGGCTCGCTCGAAATCTTCCGGCCGGGTGGATTGCACAAAGGTTGTCGAAGCGCCCATGGCGGGGAGCTTGCGGTTGAGAAAATTGTAGGTTGCGCCATATAAAGAACGAGCCGCCACCACGTGGTCGCCGACCTTTACATAAGCCAAGATGGCCGACGAGACGGCTGCCATTCCGGTCGCAAAAGCCTGCGCTGTTTCGCCGCCCTCCAGCGCCGCAACCTTTTGCTCCAAGGCGTGAACTGTGGGATTCCCATAGCGGGTGTACATGTATCCGGGCTTCTCACCGGAATAGAGCGCGGCCATCTCATCAGAATCCACAGCGGCAAAGGTAGTGGCCTGATAGATGGGCGTGTCGACCGCTCCCGTCACCTTGCAGGGAGCTTCCCCGGCGTGCACAGCCAGAGTCGCAAATTTATGTTGTTCCGTCATCCTGCACCTCGCAATCGCGCATTCGCTCTTGGTTCAACAAAAAAGCAAGATTATCCTGATATCAGCTCGTTGGAAAGCACTTCATTTTCAATTTTGGATTTTAGATTTTCGATCAGTGCTGTCCCATTACAAGCCGAACAGGCTCAACTGGATACCTGGATCGACATCGGTAGATTGATCGTTGAAATTGGAAAAACCCTCTAAAATCGGGGTTTTTTCGAAAATCGTGACGCTGAGAATTTCGAGAATTTGATAGAGACTCATCTCCAGCCCGAGTTGCTTTTTGGCAATGGCGACGAGGACGTAGGCCGCCAGGGCGATCCACACTTGGGTCTTTACGGCGTTCTCGGAAGTGCCGTAGAAAGCTTTGATCCGCAGATGTTGTTTGATCCAGCGAAAGAACAATTCCACCTGCCAACGTACCCGATAGAGTTGGGCGATGGTCAAAGGAAGAAGGGAAAAATTGTTGGTCAGGAAGGTCAGCCGCGAGTCTTTTTCGGCGTCGTAAAAGACGATGCGACGCAACTGGTCGGGATAGCGTTGCGCCGTGCGCGGTCCCGTGAGGCGAATCCTTTGGTCGCAGCGCAGGCCGCTGGAGCGATCGATGGGACGCGAGGTGCGCAGGTAGAACTGCAAGTTTCTTTTGGCGCGCGTGACGAAAAAAGCGCAAGCTTGCGTGAACAGATGGAGACGCGCGAAGTCCACATAACCGCGATCGAGCAAGTAAAAGGCTCCCGGTTCCAGCAGCAGTTCGTCGAGCAGGTTGACATCGTGGACCTGCCCGCCGGTCACATAAACACTGGTCGGAATGCTGCCGCGCACGTCCAGAAGCGTGTGCAGTTTGACCGCACTTTTGTGGCGGCGAAACTTTCCCCAAGGGAAGAGCGACAGGCACAAATCGATGGTGGTCGAGTCGAAGGCGTACACCGTCTCGGACAGGTCCACGCCGAAGGATTCTTCGCGGTAAAGGTCGCGGGCGAGGCGAATCAACGCTTGAGCAAAGTCGCGGTAGATACGCCAGTCGCGAACCTCGTTGGCGTGAGCGAGCGTGTTGCGCGAAACCTGCCCGCGGAAACCCATATGATAGAGTTTGGGCTGCTGGGCGCGCAGACACGCTTCGATATCGCGCAAGCTGCGGCGAAAAGTAAGTTGGGCGAACAGCAAGCAAAGGAACTGATCCCAACAAGAGAAATCTTTGACGTACCGATTGCCTTGGTAGCGATCGACGCAAAGCTGAAACTGGTAGGTTGGGAGGAAATCCAAAAGCTGCGAGAAAACACTGCGGCCAACGTTCACCTAATGCCTCCGGCAGGGGCTGGGAAATAGCCCCATCATGCCAAAAAGGCCGCCGAAACTTGAAATCGAAAAATAACATCCCGACCTCTTACTTCGGTTTAATCAAGTAGTTATGGCCAAGTGCCCCAACTTTCTTGGGACAGCGCTGATTTTCGATTTTGGATTAAGCACGTCCGATTTTGGATTTTAGACTCGGACTCTCGATGAACAATGGCGAGCGGCTGTGCACTGCTGTTGGAATAATAGTGGCCTTTGTAAACCGCTGATTGGGTAGGGCGCGATGATATGTGCTGGCCCATTTAATCCAAAATCCAAAATCTAAAATCCAAAATAAAACGCCCGCTGGACATGTCCCAGGGAAATGAATAGACTTTTCTCAAGGGAAATGGAGTAAATTGAGGGGGAGGCAAGGTCATGGCTCATTGCCCTGAGTGCGAGGCGACGATTGAAATCGAAGATGACGTCGAGGAAGGGGCGAGATTGGATTGCCCGGATTGCGGCGCAGAACTGGAAGTGGTGAACACAAACCCGATCGAGCTCGACGTCATTTCTGCCGGGGAAGAGGAAGAAGAGGACGATGGAACCTGGTGATATGAGTTTCCGCAACCTGAAAAGCAGTGTGGCGTCCTGCGAAAACCCAGTCAGAGAGGACTCTGGCCGCCGAGCGCGCAAGCTGACGGCCATTGCGATTTTATGTGGGGCCTTGCTGTCCACGGCCGGGTTGGGACTGGCGAAAGAGAAACAACCTCAGACGCGAACGGTTTCGGGCACGGTCTTTGATGAGGCGGACAACCCGATCAAAGGCGCCACGGTGGAATTGACCGATGTCCAGACAGGGAAGGTGCTGGACATCTATTCGCAGGAGCAAGGCACTTACCGGTTCACGGACCTCCGCTTCGACCACGATTACACGGTCAGGGCCATGTACCAGAACGCGTCGTCCGAGGTGCGGCAGGTTAGCTCGCTGGATACACGCTCGCGGCCGGTTTTGAATCTTACCGTGACCAAAGCGAAAAAATGATCGGGGCCGTCGAGGGCTGATCCTTCCAACCGGCCCCGATCGTCTGCGTTGTTCCTTCACCAACGCGGCTCGGACTTCTCATGCGTACAACACCTATTAGCTGCGAGGACTTGCAGGGCGTCTTCCCAGTGCCACCGCTGGTACGGCAGAGTGATTCGCGGCGCACGCTCGATTTTGAGGCTTCCCGCCGGATTATCGACCATCTTTTGGAAGCAGGCATGTCGCGTGTGCTGTTTGGCGGCAATGCCTTTCTATACCACTTGAGCCTGCAAGAATACGAAGAACTTTTGGCGTGGCTCGCGACTTTGCCGGACCACCTGTGGTGCATTCCGAGCGCGGGACCTTCCTATGGCCGCCTCATGGACCAAGCGCCTCTGCTGCGCCGGTACGGATTCCCCTGTGTCATGGTGTTGCCGTGCAATGATCCGCGCGATGCCGCCGGGCTGGAGCGGGGCTTGCGTGAGTTCGCCGACGCCGCAGGCATGCCGCTGACCCTGTATCTGAAAAATGAATCGGGCTTCGGCTCAGACCATACCGCGGGCCTGGACGCCGTGGGCCGCCTCGTGGAAACCGGTGTGTGTTGCGCGATCAAATACGCCGTAGTTCGCCAGGATCCCAGCCACGACGACTACCTGGCGGGACTGCTGGCGCGCGTCGGTTCCCGCTATGTGGTAAGTGGCATCGGCGAGCGGCCAGCCGTCGTTCACATGCTGGATTGGCATTTGCCCGGATTTACCACGGGCTCCGGCTGCGTTGCTCCGGCGCTATCTCAAGCCCTGTTTGCGGCCTGCAAGCGGGACGACCGCGCGGAAGCGGAAGCCCTTCGCGCCCACTTCCTGCCGATGGAAGATTTGCGCGACGCCTGGGGTCCGGCGTCCGTCCTGCATGCCGCGGTTGAGGCCGCCGGCATCGCGCCTACGGGCCCCCTGCCTCCGTTCGTATCCAACCTCTCCGAAGAGCGATTCAAAACGCTCAAGCCCGTGGCGCAAGCCCTGGCGGCAAAATCTCTGAGTCGAGCGGGACACGGCACGTAATCCCCTCACGTCTATTTTGATTGGGCGTCAATATGTGGGAGCAATTACCCGCAAGGCGCGCGGCATAACCTCAATCGCGGCAGGTAACTCCTGTAAGAACTCGCCGTCGGCGAACAATTCCAGCCGCGAGGCCGAGCACAGGCTGATCTTGCGAGCCTGAAGATATTTGATCCGTGGGTGGTGCAAATGCTCGCCCCGGTAGGCGCGCGGCACCCAGCGCAGCAGTTCGAGGCGGCTGAGGTAAGGTACAACGCAGACATCCAGAAGCCCGTCGTCAAGCTTGGCGCGGGGCGTCAGCCGGATGCCTCCTCCGTAGGACACGTTGTTTCCCACAACGGCAAATATCACGTCTTCCGAAAGCGTGCGGCCATCGGCAATGATTTGGAGTGGCTGCGGGTGGTATTCAACCAGGCAACGAAGCAATGACCACGTGTAAGCAAGCGGACCGTTGAGCCAGCGCGCGTGCTCGTTGGCGTAACGCGTGACGATGGAGTCAAATCCCACGCCTGCGATGCAGGCATAAACCGCCGCACCCACTCGGGCCAGATCGATTTCCCGAACCCGACCGTTCAGCAGCGCCGCCGCCGCGGAGGCCGCCTCCAAGGGTAGGCCGACGCCCTTGGCGATATCATTTCCCGTGCCCAGCGGCAGCAATCCCACCGGGATTCCCGATTTGAAAACCCCGTTGATGACGTAATGGTGCGTGCCATCCCCTCCCGCAGAAACAATGACGTCAGGGTTCTGGGTAGTTGCCACGCCGGCGAGTTCCAGCAGATGCTCGGCGCTTCGGCTTTCGCGCACCTCAAAATCAACGTGCTGTTGCCGGAAAACGTCGAGCGCACGCCTGAGCAGGTGGCGCGCTTTGCCTCGTTTCGCAGCGGGGTTGAAAAGGACGATAATTCTCACGATTTGACGTGGGAAGGATGCACAAAGGCGTCGCGGAAGTCAAGGCGCAAGTTTAGGCCAAGAGGCGGCTTAGATCTAATAGATTTATCGACATTACACCGCTTAATATCCCTAAGATGGGGAACGGAAAGTGACACGGCATTGTTTGCGCCCTACTTTGAAAACAAGTTCGAAGTGTTCGTTTCCGCCGCTATAGTCACCAGGGTGAAAGTCCGCTGTGGGGTTCGTGATTTTCTCCCAGGCGGGGTTCTCCATGTCGCCGGCAGCCAGGCTTACGGCGCCCGCCCTGATTTGGCGCTGAGCATCGCTTTTGGACTTGCAGAGATCAAGGTCGACAAGCCAGGCGTCAAGCCTCATGCTTCCTTGAAGCTCCTTCTCGACTCGCGGCGCATTCGGATCAATGCCTTTGCTCTCGTGCTTGAGTTCGAAATCTTTCTGCGCCTGGGTGGCGGCTTCAGCGCTGTGAAAATCGGTGACGATGCGGCGCGCCAGGGCTTTTTTCAATTCCAGCGGATGGTCTTTTCCTGACGCTACGGATGCTTTCATCGCCTCGATTCGCGCCGCAGGCAGATCCGTCAGCAGCAGGTAGTAACGCCACATCATCCCATCCGAGATGGACATGAGCTTGCCGAACATCTCGGCCGGCGGCTCATTGATGCCCACATAGTTGCCGAGCGACTTCGACATTTTCTGCACGCCGTCGAGGCCCTCCAAGATGGGCATGGTCATGATGACCTGCGACTCCTGCCCGTATTCGGCCTGAATGTCACGCGCGACGAGCAGATTGAACTTCTGGTCGGTGCCGCCGAGCTCCACGTCAGACTCAAGCGCCACGGAATCGTAGGCCTGTGATAGCGGGTAGAGCAGTTCGTGCATAGAGATGGGCCGCTGCTCCTTCATGCGGTTTGCAAAATCGTCGCGCTCCAGCATCCGCGCCACGGTGTATTTCGAGCACAGCGTTACCCAATCCCGCCCGGTGAGCTTGTCGAGCCAACGGTTGTTGAAATCCACCACCGTCTTGGCCGGATCGAGAATCTTGAAAACCTGTTTCTTGTAGGTTTCCGCGTTCGCCGCAATCTCCTCCGGCGATAGAGGCGGCCGAGTTACATTGCGGCCGGAAGGGTCGCCGATCATGCCGGTGAAGTCACCGATCAAGAAGATCACCGTATGGCCGAGATCCTGAAAGTGCTTGAGCTTGCGGATCAGCACGGTATGGCCCAGGTGGATATCGGGCGCGGTTGGGTCAAACCCCGCCTTCACGCGGAGCGGCCGGCCGGTTTTCGCCGAACGTTCCAGCTTGGCCTTCAATTCTTCCACGCGGATCGTTTCCTCCGCGCCTTTGATGAGGTATGCGAGTTGTTCGTCAAGAGTCATAGGATGTAACTATCAATTGGAGCTACCACTGCACTCAGACTGGTACCACGAACTGGCGAAGAGGCATCAGATTGGGATGCGTCCCGACTCTGCGCACAAAGGCGTCGTCAGCCGTCACGAGTTGGCTGCCGGACTCGATGGCAGACGCCAAGAAATACGAATCGTAAACCGCCGTATTTAGCGAACTCGAAAGATCAACCGCCATATCGAGCGTTGACCAGCGTAGTGGTTCCAGAGCAAGGTTCAGGGCTCGTACCGATTCTGAAATAACCCTAATTTCTGCGGTCGTGAACCTGCGCCCCATCTTCAAAGCATTGGCGAGTTCCAGCACCAGATACTCCGGGCAACGCAAAATACAACGCTTCTGAAGATAGGCCGCACGCAATTCCCGAGCCTGCCGCCAGTCACTTTCCCCGGTCTGCACAAACCACTTCAGCACCACTGAAGTGTCGACAATGTACTGGGGTGTGGAAACATGCGGCGTCACTCGGCGTCACCGTGCGGCCGGTATCTCCATGCATGGAGAATTTCGACTGCGGGCCAGTCGCCGGCTTTCTGTGCCAAGCGGTCCATGGTCGCGACTGCGTTCTTTTGCCGCTCGAGTTCGACCGCTTCAGCTTTCTTCTTTTCGTGCGCGGAGGCCAAGGCATGAACTCCGTCCCGCAACACCGCGCTGCGAGAGGTTTTTCGAACGCGCGCCAGGCGGTCAGCCAGCCGGAGCGTTTGAGGATCAACGGTGATGTTTACTCTGGTTTTTGCGGCCATCGTTATACCCGCTCGAACGCCATCATTACACACGCTAGTGTATCACATTGTCTTTGCCGAACCAACGCTCAATCCTTACACAGCACCCGCCGCCCCTCAAAGCGCACCTTGTCTTCCAGCAGCAGGCAAATCGCCTCGGAATAGATGCGGTGCTCTTCTTTCAGAATGCGGGCGGAGAGCGTTTCCACCGTATCGTTGTCAAGCACCGGCACCACGGCCTGGCACACGATGGGACCCGTGTCCGTTCCCTCGTCCACCAGGTGCACCGTGCACCCGGAGAACTTCACACCATGTTCCAGCGCCTGCCGCTGCGCTTCTTCTCCGGGAAAGGCCGGCAACAAGGCAGGATGGATATTTAGAACCCGTTTGTGGAATTCCCACACGAAATACGGACTCAGGATCCGCATGAAGCCTGCGAGGCAAACCAGGTCAACGTGAAATTCCCGCAGCGCCGCCACCACTTCGCGGTCGAATGCCTCGCGTTCCTTGCCCTTGGACGGAATGAAGCGCGTTTCAAGGCCCATTTCGCGGGCGCGCGCCAGGCCGGGCGCTTCCGGTTTGTTGCTGATCACCACGCCGATTTCCGCCGGAATCTTGCCAGCCTGCACGTTGCGCGCAATGGCTTCAAAGTTCGAACCACGGCCGGAAAGAAGGATTCCCAGTTTTTTCATTGGACTTACCTTTCAGGGTTCATTCCTCGGCGCTGCGTCGCACCGGACGGTGCGGAAGTGCGCCGAACAGTATATCGGTTTAATCCGGGTTTGGCGCATCGAACAGAGAATGTTCAGGGTGCAGAAGTCCAGTGGGTGCGCTTAGGCCCGGCGTCGAATCCTGCGTGAGATATAATGCCGTAATGCACAGAACCGTGATAAAGACTTTTTTTCTCGCCGTAGCAGCCGCAGTGTTTTCAGGGTCGGCGTTGAACGCCCAGGTTGATCCTGCCACGCGGCAATTAGCGCACGACATCTTCAAGCAACTCATCGAGATCAACACTACGGACTCGGTGGGGAGTACGACGGTGGCGGCGGAAGCCATGGCGCAACGCCTGCGCGACGCCGGTTTTCCCGCCTCCGACGTGGTGGTGCTGGGGCCCAATGCGCGTAAAGGAAACATGGTGGCGCGTTTGCACGGCACGGGCGCGCACCAGCCCGTCCTGCTGATCGGCCACCTCGACGTGGTGGAAGCCCGCCGCTCTGACTGGACCACCGATCCCTTCCAGTTTGTCGAAAAAGACGGCTACTTTTACGGCCGCGGCACGCAGGACATGAAGAGTGACGACGCGGTCTGGGTGACCGAGTTCATCCGCCTCAAGCGCGATGGCTTCACGCCGGATCGCGACCTCATCCTGGCGCTGACGGCCGACGAAGAAGGTGGGACATCCAACGGCGTGGACTGGCTCCTGAAGAACCATCGGGACTTGATCGACGCCGAATTCGTGCTCAACTCGGATGGCGGCGGCGTGGACACGGAAAACGGCAAGCCCGTGGTGGTTTCCATGGACGCCTGCGAGAAACTCTACGCCGATTTTCAACTCACCGTCACTAACCCGGGCGGCCACAGTTCCCTGCCGGTGCCGGACAACGCCATTTACCACCTTGCCGACGCCCTGGGCCGCCTGGAGCAGTTTCAATTCCCAATGGAGTTGAATGATGTCACCCGCACATACTTTGAGCGTATGGCGTCCATCGAGACCGGCCGGAAAGCCGCAGATATTCAGGCCATCCTGAGGACTCCGCCAGACCCCGCGGCGGCGGAACGGCTTTCGCGTGACCCACTCTACAATTCCACCCTGCGCACCACCTGCGTCGCCACGCGGCTGGATGCGGGGCACGCCAACAATGCCCTTCCCCAAAGCGCGCGTGCCAACGTGAACTGCCGCATCCTGCCGGGACATACGCGCGAGGAGATTCGGCAAACGCTCATCCGCGTTTTCGACGATCCCAAAGTCGCGGTCGGTTATGACGACCACGGCCGCGTGCTCGATAGCGCCCCGGACGCGCAAGCGTTGGCCCCGGTGAATTTACGGCCTGACGTAATGCAGACGCTCGAGAAAGTTGCCGGGAAAATGTGGCCGGGGACGCCCATTATTCCCACCATGTCGACCGGCGCCTCGGACGGCGTTTATACCAACGCGGCGGGCATACCTACCTTCGGAATTTCTGGAATCGCTGTCGATATGGATGACGTGCGTGCCCACGGCCGGGACGAGCGACTGCGCGTCGAGTCGTTCTACCAGGGGCTCGATTTCTACGATCGCTACCTCAGAGCGCTCACTTCCGGCCATTAACCGTTGAATTAGCGGTACTCGCGGCGAGGAACAGCGGGGCCGTCATCATAGCGGGAAGGCGGTTGCACCTCGTCGCGATCGAAGGAGACAGGCTGGAGGAGTTGCAACTCCAGGCTGGTGCCGTAGGGGAGCACCAGGTCCTTGCCGCGTGTGGCCAAAATCCAAGCGAGCCCGGTGGCCAGGCCGGCAGCGCTGCCGATGCCCAGTCCCTCCACCGGGGCGCCCTTGGCGGCGCCCACGATGGTCCCGATTTCAGCGCCGGGAATGGTGGTCCGGGCGATGGTCGCAGCGTCCTTGCCTTTCGACCCACTGCCTTCCACTTTCCCTTCCGGCTGCTTGAATTTCCCGTCGCCCTCGCTGCCAAAGCCTGACAGCGTTGCCCGCAGGTGGCGGGTGGTGCCGTTGGGAAGCACCAACTCATCAAACCGTAACCCAAGCTGGGCGCGGCCTTTCATGTGTCCCGGACGAACCACCTGCGTCACCGTCCCCCGAATGGAAGTGCCCTTGGGAATGATCACGTGGTTTCCGACCGTAATCGGGTAAATGGACTCACAATATATGAACTGGCCGACGTGGGCCGATTTGGTATTGATCGTGTTTTCGAGAACCATGGGGATCGTCGTATCCGCGGGCACCGTGATCTTCACGTTGGGTGCCGGTACCGACAACTCTACTGTTTGAGCAGGCGCTCCGGCGGTCGTCGCCGAAGACCCCGTCGCCGCAGCTTGTGGTTGCGCAGCCGGATTCGCAGGCGCCGCAGCCTGCGGTTGCGCCGCCGGTGCCGCCGGACCGTTCGGCGTCTGAGCAGAACTCATAGCTGCGAGAGCGACCATCACTACGGCAAGGCTGACGGCTTTCATGATGCACCATCCTTTTGTGCGGCGAGAGGGGCTTCAAGGGGCTTCCAGCCGTTGGATGAAGGCCCACACGCGAAAGGTTGCTAAATCGGGCCGCTCATCCCAGCGCCGTTTCGATGGCAGCGGCGATGCGGCGGGTGTGGTTCTCCACAGCCTGTGCTTCGGCGCCTTCCACCATGACGCGCGCCAGGGGTTCGGTGCCGGAATAGCGTACGATCACGCGCCCGCGCTCGCCTAACTCCTTCCGGCACTCCGTGATGGCTCGTGCCAGGCCGGGTATAGAGTCCAGGGGTAGCTTGCGCCGCACGCGAACATTGCGAATCAACTGCGGAAACGGCTGATAGCCGCGCAGCAACTCGCCCAGGGGCTGCGCCGTCTGGGCCAGCAGGCGCAGGACTTGCAGCAGCGTGATCATGCCGTCGCCCGCCAGGGACAGATCGGCAAAAATAAGGTGCCCGGAAGGTTCGCCCCCCAGGGAAATGCCGCTGCGCAGCATTTCTTCCAGGACGTACTTGTCGCCCACCGGAGTGCGCTTCAGCCCGATATCGTGGCGGGCCAGCGCCCGTTCCAGGGCAAGGTTGGTCATCAGCGTACCCACAATGGCGCGGCCTTTCAGGTTCCCCTGATGTTCAAGGTAGGGAGCAAGTGCGTAGAGCACGTGGTCGCCGTCAGCCAAGCGGCCTTCGTGGGTGGCGAAGATGGCGCGATCGGCATCCCCGTCAAACGCTACTCCCAAATCTGCGCCCAACGCCCGCGTGGCCTCCGCCATCATCTTCGGATGCAGTGAGCCACAATGCAGGTTGATGTTCCGCCCGTTGGGTTCCGCATTGAGAATATGTGATCTTACGCCCAATCGCGAGAGCAGCAGGGGTGCCACGCGGCATGCCGCGCCGTGGGCGCAATCCACCACCAGGTGGTAGCGGGAGAAATCGAGCCCCGCCGGAATCAGGCCCGCCAAATGTTCAACGTACCCTTCCAGTAATCCCGGAACCGTTCGCGTACCGTTCTCTACGGGTTCCGGCAATTCCGGCAACGTCTTCAGGAGGCTCTCAATGGCCAGTTCCTCGGCTTCGGCGAGCTTGGTTCCCGCCGGCGAGAAAACCTTTACCCCATTGTCCTGGTAGGGGTTGTGCGAGGCGGAAACCATCACCCCGGCGGAAAACCCATGATGGCGTGTAAGGAAGGCCACACCGGGCGTGGTAATGATACCGGCATCCACCACCTCGGCGCCCGTGCCGGCCAGACCGGCGGTCAACGCGCGCGAAATCCACTCGTTCGACTCGCGTGTGTCCTTCCCCAACACAACTCGGACCGGTTGGAAAGCATCTTTCAGGACGGTTCCGAGCGCGCTTCCAATTTTGAGAAGGGTGGCCGAGTCCAGGGGATATTGCCCGGCAACTCCTCGAATCCCGTCCGTGCCGAAAAGTTCAGGTTTCTTGGCCATGTGCCACACTATTGTAACGCAATCCCAAGCGCAGCGCGGCAGGGTCGCAACCAAAAGTGCCACGGGCTTCCAGCCCGTGCTGATTCTCTACATTTCGTTCGCCTGAAAACCACCCCCGCTGCTCCCGCGTCGTCCCCTCCTCATTTGAGAAGGGAAGCCTCGCTGCAGTCGCTGGCGGCGGCGACCACCGGCAAAGTTCCCCTCCTGATTCAGAGCTTGTCCTGAACGCAGTGAAGGAAGGGGCCGGAGCGCTAGCGACGGGGGTGGTTACCGGCAAGCGTAGAGCATCGGGGGCGGTTCCATTTTGGCGCGAAATTGGAACCCAAATTGCCCACCCCTCGTCGCGCCGGGCCGCGGTTGGGCGGGTGACGGTTGAACGTCCGGCCCTACGCCTCCTTTGAGAGCACAACGTTGTAGCGCGGGCGCCCAAGTTGTGGAAAAATGAAGGATTCCACCCGAAGGCGCCAAGACGCAAGGAAAACGGTCTTTATTGGGTAGCGTTCCTTTGCATCTTGGCGTGAGTTGTATTGTACGCAGATGTTCGATTGGTAGAAAATGGGACGAATGAGAAAAGGACAGGACAACCACCTCTGATGGGCGACACAAAAAACACAATTCCAGCAAGTCAATCCCAGGCCCAGCCGCGCCTGCGCCGCGTGCTCACGCTCTGGGACTTGATCTTCTACGGCATCATTTTGATTCAGCCGATTGCGCCAGTTCCCCTCTTCGGCGTCGTGCAGGAGAGGTCGCACGGATATATTGTCGATACCATCCTGATTGCCATGTTTGCCATGATGATCACGGCATTCAGTTACGGGCGCATGGCGGCCCTGTATCCGTCTGCAGGCTCGGCTTACACTTATGTGGGCCGCGGCCTGAACCTGCACCTCGGGTTCCTGGTGGGCTGGGCGATGATCCTCGATTACCTGCTGCAGCCGCTCATCAATGGCGTCTGGGTGGCGGAGACAATTCACGGATGGGTACACGGCATTCCCGGCTATGGCCTGTTCGCCGTGTTTATCGGGGCCATCACGCTGATGAACTTGCGCGGCATTCGCACCAGCGCCCTGGCAAACAAGTTGCTCCTGGCCGTCATGTCGGTGGTCATCGTGGCATTTGTGCTGCTGGCCATCCGTTATCTCTTCCACCTCGACCGGTGGGACGGAATATTCTCCTCATTGCCTTTTTATGATCCGAAGACGTTTGACTACCGGGTGATCCGCAGCGCCGTGCCGCTGGCCGCGCTCACTTACATCGGATTCGACGGTGTAACGACGCTGGCCGAGGATGTGAAGAACCCCAAGCGCAACGTGCTGCTGGCCACCGTCCTGGTCTGCCTGTTTACGGGTATCTTTGGCGGCCTCGAGGTTTACCTGGGCCAGCGCGTCTGGCCGGGTTACCACTTTGATAACGTTACGGGCGCCTTCATGGACGTCTGCATGCGCGCGGGCGGACGCTGGCTGTTTCTCGCAATGACCTCGGTAACTATTATCGCCGCCCTGGGCTGCGCGCTGGCGGGAGGTTTAGGGGCGGCGCGCTTGCTTTTCGGCATGGGGCGCGACGACGTTCTGCCGCGCCGCGTCTTCGGCCACCTCGATCCCAAGCACAACACGCCCAACTACAACATCTGGATTGTTGGCGTCATCGCCTTCGTCGGCGGAGTGGTGCTTTCCATCAACGGCCATGGATACGAGAACGCCGCCGAGTTGCTGAACTTCGGCGCGTTCATCGCCTTCATGGGCGTCAATTTCGCCACCTTCTGGCAGTTTGGCGTCAGGCGCGTCAACGGCCAAAAGGTAAAGCTGCTAGGCGATATCCTTCTCCCGTTGTTCGGGTTCCTGTTCTGCGGCTGGATCTGGATCAATTTGAATAACGTGGCCAAAATCGTGGGCGGCGTCTGGTTTGTGGTCGGTGTTGTCTATCTCGGGTTCAAGACCAATTGGTTCCGCGAAAGGCCGGTGATGATCGATTTCACCGAATCCTGAGCGCAAACTTCCGTCACTTCCATCGAGCAACTGCACCCTTTCCGAAGTGCACCACCGTTGTGGAGCGCTACGTCCGATTTCCGGCCAACTCGGCGGTACCCGGTGCGGATCGAAGAGCAACTCGGCAACCGGGCCGTATAGCGAGGGCAGGTGGTGTTCGGCGGCTCGGTGTAGCAATTGTGTATGGCGTGTTAATCGTAGAATTCACTGCGGTGGGCGATCTTGAATATGAAAACCTTACGAGCCGTGTCGTCGATGCTATACCCGACACGCCAATCCCCGACTCGGATTCGCCACGCGCCTTCCTCACTTTTTACTTTCAAGCATCCATGTGGCCGGGGATCAGAGGCGAGCGCAAGAATGGCGGCCACGATGCGATTCTTTACGGGACGATCGAGGCGCCTGAGGTCGCGTTCAGCACTGGAGCTAATGCTGACTTTAAACATCGATTTCGTCGGCGGCTCGAAGTTCTTTTACCACATCCTCGAATGGGCGGCGTGCTTCGTCTTGGCTTTCGCGTGCGGCACGGCCAAGATGGAGGTCTTCCATCATCTCTTCATAGTCTTCGATGGGAAGGATTACTCCGGTTCTTTGCCCTTGCGGGTCAACGATAAATTGCACGTTTTTCGGCATTGATTTTCGCCTCGGCCAATTCTACCACACGCGCACTCTCGGCACGAACGAGAAGAAACGGCGTCCCGAAGACTGGCCCTGGTCGGGCGTACACGATTGCGCGGGTACGGTGAACCAGGCTCCCATGATCCCCAGGGCACAGGCAGAGCCTGCCCTGAGCCTGCCGAAGGGAGTGCCTGTGCCGCGTGGCGCTGGATCGCGTTTTGCTGCCCACCGATCCGCGGACGCGCCGGTGAGATTGGCGCCAGTGAAGTTGTCTCGCCGCAACGCGGCGGCGCGGGAGATGGGTGCCAGGTGCTGGGGGGGTGTCAACCAGTCCCCAGCACCCAACGCCCAACACCCAGCACGCTTCGTTACGTCCTGCTGCCGGCGCCCCACGACCGTGGCCGCGCTTCGAAACGAGTGCAGTTATTCGAGGGAAGCAACCGAAGGCCGCGCTACTTGCTTCCCGTGGTAGAATGCCCCCATTTCATTAGTAGTCATTCCCGCTTTCGGGAGGTGCCGATGTGGCGTCGACCCGTCGTAGCCGTAGTAATGCTCATCATCGCAGTGATTCTGACGCAGCCCCTGCGGGCGCAGCAGAAGCCCTTTACGCAGGAGCAGGTCAGCAACATGGTGCGGGACGGATTCGGAGACGAGTCAGGCGCCAAGCTGATCGAACAGCGTGGGATTGATTTCGCCCCGGCGGAGGACTTTATCCAAAGCCTCAAGACGGCAGGCGCGAGCGAGGCATTTCTTAAGGCGCTGCGCGCAACCAAGCCGCCCGCGCCCGCGAACGCGAAGAAGCCGATCAATCAGGTACAGGTTTTCGGCCTGCTGGCGGGCCAAGTGCCTAGCCACCGAGTCACCATGCTGGTCCAGGAACGTGGAATCGATTTTGAGCCCACCGATGATTACCTTCAGGAAGTCCGCTTAGCGGGTGGCGAGGACGAACTAATCAGCGCGTTGAAGACCGCTGAAGTGACAAAGCGCAAAGAACGGGTCCAGGCTGCGAGCATGCTCGGATCCAGGAGCGCCTGAGGAGGCCCGCATGGATAGGACAATCCGTTTTCTTGAGGACCGTGGCATAATCACGGACGATGCAGCCAATAAATTTGCTCTGAAGTCTTCAATCGATGACGTTCGCAAGGTAATGGAAGAGATTCGGAATCTGCTGAATGTGACAAGGGAAGAGGACGCGCACCTATACCAGGAAGACTCCGTTGATTCGTTTAACTTTCTACCAAGCCGCTCGCTTCGCAGTGACACCTGTCGCCATTGGGACTGCGTGAAACGGAAAATCGAATTTCTCGCTCGATATGGGGCGCTCTACAGCGACCATATTATTGTGCCACTTTACATCCCTACGCCCGAAGCAATAGATGATTCTGTTTGGTCGCGCGATCAAACGAGTACAATTCTCAAAGAACTCTTGCTTTTGAGGCATGTCATGGACGGAGGCATTGCTCACGTAGTGCTGCCCGAACTCCACTATTGCGAGGAACACGCCAGAGAAGCGAGAGCGCAAATTGAGAAGTTTGAGCAAGAAGCGCATAGTCTCTACATAACCCATCGCAAGAAATTCTCAGGTTCGTATCGCGCCATCGAGGGCGTACCAGGCGTAGCGGGATTCGCGTCGCTCGAGGGGCCTGCTGATTATCTGGAACACGGCAGTTCCGCTTCCATGCTTCGCCACGAACCGCCATGGGCTCCGCCCCATAGAGGCCGCAGGCCGGTTCGTCTGACTGGAAAGAGGTTGGAGGGGTCTGGGCTGGTCCAGGATGTATTCAGGAATATCGCTGGGGATGTGGTATTTCACCAACTTTACGGAATCCGGTTTGACGCCAAGTTTCTGACTGACTTGCCAGGGGAAGCGGAATTCATGAATAGAATGAGCGCTGGGAACGAACGTGTGCAGAGGGTAGCACTGCTAGCTGCCCAGCTTACTCACTCAATTCCGCTCTTCTCCGAAGTTTCCATCCCAGGAGTACTGAGGGTCCGCAAAGAGGGAAACGAGCCGCTCGTCCTCTATAGAGCTGCGCTCGCTCAAATTGTAAGGGACCACCTCTCCAAGGGAGAGCTGGTTACCGTGGAACGGGCGCGCGAGATTTTCTGCGAGGTTCTCGAACCCAAGTTAGTGAGTCTCAAAGCGGAAGCAAAAGCAATGCGCGCGAAAAGTGTGAAGAAAGCTGTTGCAAAGGTCGGCGTCCCTGCTGCGTTGGTGTGTCTCGGCGTTTGGGGTGGATTTCTCCCAGCAGCTCTCGCGGCTCTCTTCAAAGCTCTTGGTGGCATAAGCATGGCCGCAAACATGGCGGAAACGCTTGCCGCGATGGAGAAGAATCCGTATGAGCTGCATAGTCATAATCTTTACTTCCTCCTTCGGTTAACTCAGGAGGCAGGCTAGTCGCCGGCTGGCGCATCGTATCAAACCTGATTTGCAAGATCTGCGGCCCTTTTCACCGGTCGCACCCAAGGGTCCCGGATTTGCAAAACAGGTGCGCGCTATTCGTTTGGGCTCAGGAGGTGGTGAGATGGAAATCTCTTCGATCACAAACTGGCTGAAAACCTCACTAGGCGGCGTTATTGTTCTCGGTGCCCTTGGCAGTTTGCTCGCGATCCTTCTATTGCGATTCGGCAAGTTTCTCCTGGTGAGCGTAGGCCTAAAGGTATTGGCGAAGCGTGCGTTCGTTCAGGGTTGGAATGCGTATGCCATTTGCTCTTACCTAGAAGCGAAAAAGGATCCGGCCCTTGCAGGTTATTTCATATTATATCTTATGGCTCGATTCATAATTGCCGTGTTTGCCTCGCTTGTTCTGCTTATAGTCTTCTGGTCTTTAGTACCGATTTCAGTCCATTTACTCAGACCTACCACCTTTGTGGTGGTAACACTGTTTTTCGTCTCACTGTATTGGATCTATGAGGAATTTAGAAATATTTGGTTTATCTACGAAAAGCAAGTGTATCGGAAGGCTATGGGTCTACCCGAGTCAGGCAAATCAAAGCAAGAACCTAGTCAGCCACGAAAAGAATAGCGCTGATGATGAACCCGCAGGCTGGCTGGCGCAGAGCCGTTTTTCAAGCTCTGCGGCGCTTTTTACCGAACGTGCCCAAGGGCCGCGGATCTAAACAGGTCCGCGCTACACTTACCCATCAGGAACGAATGGCACTGACTATCTACAAGTACCTCCCGTATGAGTATGCTGAACCGCTTGTCGCGAACGGTGAGGTGATGTTTCGTTCGCTGTCGTACTTTCTGGCTTGCGAGCACGATGAACGGGGCGACGACCTGGAGGGCACCCATAACTACGAACCCGCAACGGGACTGGAGATCACGAAGCAGACCGGAGAGAAGATCAGGATGCAGGGATCGTTTCGGTCCAGCGTCAAAGAGCCTGATAAACTCTTCATCTATTCGACGAGTACTCTATTAAGTGAGGGCCTGGCTCTGAAGTTCCAGGCCGATGCATGCGTCGAAATTACTGATATCGGCAAGTTCGTGGTTCGATTGAAAGCCGCCCTTCGCCGGAAGCCCCACGCAAAACTGAGAACTCTGATTTACGGGGAGGTTAAATACTACGGCATCGAGAACCCTCCCGAGGAGGTCTGGGCGTTGCCAGATCTAATCGTGATGCATAAGCCAAAGAGGTTTGCAGACCAGTGCGAGTATCGGTTCGTATTTAGCACTAAAGCAGATGCGTTTAAGTTTGAGAACATCAATTTGACTCTCGTACAGGGTCCGGCCGCTAGACTGCCCATAGCCACCTACCCAGCCATGCTGCTGAAGCTCGGCCCAATGAATGACTGCTGTCGAATACTTCGTTTTTAAAGCGGCCACGGTCAGCGCTATCGCGACCGCGGGCTTTTCCTTCGATGACGACCCACGGTCAATTCTCAAGGCGGATTGGCCGAGGCCACCTCCGGGTCACACAACCTCAGGCGCGGTTCGAACGGGTGAAGGCAATCACGAGATGCCGGGCTTGCCCTACCCGGCGTTCCGCAAGGTGAATGCGGAACCAGGGGGCGGCAAGCCGTCCCCCTACGGCGACACGCCTTGCGGACATCGGCGGCCAGGAAAACACAGTTTGTGCCCGCTTGAGCCCCAAAGGGGCGATCTAACACAGCCCAGGCCAGCGGCCTGGGTCAACGGATTGTTTCCCGCGCCGAGCCCTGAAAGGGCGCTCTACGGAACCCACCGGTCCGCCCCACAGATCGCGATGAAAATGCCGGTTGGAAGGTGATGGAGGCAACGGTTAGCGCGCCCCTTCAGGGCTTGCCGAAACAGGTTCGGTTTCCCTGACCCAGGCCGTTGAAGCTGTGAAAAAATCAAAAAAGTACTTGACTAGCGCTATAGCTATGATATCCTCCTTCCTTCGTTCTGGGAAGGAGGTCGGGCATGGGTTACGAATCCACCGTGCAGGTGATTCAGCGGGGCGGCAAGAACCGGCAGTGGTATTTGATCTGTCCCGCGCCCCTGGCGCGAGCTTTGGAGATCGAGAAGGGCGAGGTGATCGAATGGGTGGTCGCGGACAAGCACACGCTGATCTTGAAGCGGGCTCCCGGGCGAGCGGCTTCCTCCCCCACGCGGAGGCGAGCGCATGAGTAACGCCGAGGATCCTCGACAGCCGGGAATATGGCCGGAGGGCGAGTTGCCGGTGCGAGTGTCGGAGCCGCCGGACACGGAGTCGGCACACCCGCCGGCGGCGCGCTTGCAAGCGATTAACCGTCAGCAGATGGTCTTCCGGGCGGTGGACGTGGAGCAGTTGCTGGAACCCGACCATCTGGCGCGGGCGATTTGGGAAATGACCGGGCGCCTGGACCTGAGCGCCTACACCGCCGAGGTGCGGGCGGTGGAAGGCCGGGCGGGGCGTTCGGCCATCGATCCCCGCCTGCTGATCAGCTTGTGGGTTTACGCCTACAGTGAAAAGGTCAGCTCGGCGCGGGAAATGGAGCGGCGTTGCACCTACCATCCCGCCTATCAGTGGCTGACGGGGTGCGAGGTGATCAATTACCACACCCTGTCGGACTTCCGCGTCGAGCACCAGCAGGCGCTGGACGGGTTGTTCGCGCAACTGCTGGCGATCTTGAGTAACGAGGGGCTGATCACGCTGGAGCAAGTGGCGCACGACGGAACGAAGATCAAGGCCGCGGCCAGCGGCAACTCGTTTCATTGCGAGAAGACCTTGCGGGTGCATCTGCAGGCGGCCGAGGAGCGGGTGCGGGCGATGGGCGATCCGCGGGACGAAGGGGTGGACCGGCGCCGGCAGGCGGCGCGGCAGCGGGCGGCGCGCGAGAAGGTGGAGAGATTGCAGCAGGCCCTGGAGGAGTTGCAGAAAGTGCAAGCCGCCCCCGAGGGACGGGCCGAACCGAGGGAGCGCCGCGTGAGCGCGACCGATCCGGAAGCGCGTAACATGAAACAAGGTGATGGCGGTTATGCTCCCAGTCACAATGTGCAGGCCTCTACCGACGTGGCGTACGGGATGATCGTGGGCGTGAGCGTTACCCAGGACGCCAACGATCAGCACCAACTGCTGCCGGCGGTGGAGGAAGTGAAGAAGCAGAACGGGCGCGCCCCGGCGCAGATGATCGTCGACGAGGGCTACACCACGCGCGCGAATATCCTGGCGGCGGCCGACGGCGGCCTGGACTTGATCGGCGGGACGCTCGCCGCCGATGCCGAAGCCACCACGCGGCGCCTGGAGAAACGCGGCGTCGATCCGGCCTTTTATCCCCAACACTTCCGCTACGACCCGGCGACCGACACCTCCCTCTGCCCGGCCGGCCAGGTGCTGCATTTTAGCTATACCAAACACGACCGCTTGGGGGTGGAGCGGCACCTCTATCGGGCGCGAGCGGCGGATTGCCGGGCGTGTGCGCTGCGTGCGCAGTGTGGAGCGGGGCCGCAGGGACGCACGTTGGTGCGCACGGAGAATGTCCCGGCGGTGGCGGCGTATGCGGCCAAGATGCAGACCGAGGCGGCGCGCGCCGCTTATCGTCGGCGCGCCCCGGTGGCGGAGTTCAGTAACCTGTGGCTGAAGGCCAAACTCGGACTGCGGCAGTTCTGCGTGCGCGGCTTGCGGAAAGCCCGCTGCGAGGTGTTGTGGGCGTGCCTGACTTATAACCTCCAGCAATGGTGCCGCCTGCGCTGGAAAGTTCGCCTGGCCACGGCGCCCGCTTGAGCCGAAGGGAGAAACACGAGGGTCCAAGGTGCAAGCGCCAGAACCCAAGGCCGGACGGAAAGGAAGGTTACTCAATGAAATCACCTTAATCCTTGCAGCTCGTCGATCATCACAACCTTCAAAACACATCGTCGAAACTTAATCTACCGATGCCGAAGGCGATTCTTTCACAGCTTCGCTGGCCTGGGCTGTGTTAGGTCGCCCCTTTGGGGCTGATGATGGGCCTTTCCCTCGATGACGAACCCACGGCCAATTCCCAAGACGAATTGGCCGTGGCGACCACCGGGTCACACAACCTCAGGCGCCGTTCGAACGGGTGAAAGCCATCACGAGACGTAGGGGTAGGGCTTGCCCTACCCGGCGTTCCGCAGGGTGAATGCGGAACAAGGGGACGGCAAGCCGTCCCCCTACGGCACAAGGCCTTGTGGATATCGGGGTGATTTTGATCGCCGGCTGGCGCAGAGCCGCTTTGCAAGCTCTGCGGCTCATCCTGAGCCAATTGCCTCGACGGGAATGCTTCACCGCTAGAGTCGGAGGACGCGAAGCAATTCCAGATCGGTCAGTATTTGAATCCCACGCGCTGCGCTGAAGCGTCGCACTTCTTCAGTGAAAAAGTCAGCATCTCGGGTACAGATGACGTCGGTGTTTCCTGCCAGTGCGGTACCGAGCACGGGTTCGTCCGCTGGATCTCTCATCAGCTTCTCCGGCACGGGGAGGGGATGGACGAGGGTGGAAACGCGGGCCAGATAATCCAAATACTCGGAAATATCCAGCGCGGTCAGGCCAGAACTCTTCAGTACCCTTGGATAGGCCAAAATCCGCCGCAGTTCTTGGAGCAAGTACTGTGACAGGATGAGAACATCAGAGCCTGTGGCCACGAAAAGTAATGCCCGGCGGGCAGGGCCGTGGGCCAATTGGTGGGCGCGGGCAAGGACATTGGTGTCGAAAACAATTCTCACTCGCGTTCACGGTATCCGGGACGCACGTTGCGAATGGCCTCGTCGAGGGCCTCTTCCGTTTCTTCAGGAGATGCGCCTTTTAGTTTTTGGTCAATGCGATTGAAGTGGTCCTGCAAATTGCGCCCGGCTTCCAGGTGAGCTTCTCCCGTGGGGGCGGCGTGGGGGACAAAGGTCATGATACTCACTTCCTCATCGTCTCGAAGGGAGCGTCCCAACTCCGCTTCCAAAGCGGCGCGAGTCTCGCTTCTAAGCTCACTGGCCCTATGGATCAAAAGGCTCGGCATGGTTTCAACCTCCCTCCGGGGTCCGTCACTAAAGTTTAGCATGCCTTTAAGCGAGTAACCATCGGTCACTGCTGTCGTGACCGTGGACATTCCCTTCGATCTCGAACGCACGGTCAATTCCCAAGACGAATTGGCGGTGGCTACCCCCGGGTCACACAACCCCAGGCGCCGTTCGAACGGGTGAATGCCATCACGAGATGCCGGGCTTGCCTTACCCGGCGTTCCGCAAGATGAATGCGGAACCAAGGGGGAGTCGCCGCGGCGACTCCCCCTACGGCGAAAGGCCTTGTGGACATTGGGGTCGAGGAAAACGAGATGGGTTTGCGCTACGCTTGCTTCACAGTGTCAAAGACGCAGGACGGCAAGTCCAGGAACATCCCCAAAGTGCCGGACATTCGATGTGCCGACGCTGTAACCAAGTTCGAGTGCGGTCACGCCGATCAAGAGATCAGGAAGAGCGAATTTCAATCCTTGCGCCTGATTTTCGCCATCGAGTTGGCCGGCGCGGAGAGCGATCGCCACAGTGACCGGGTAGACGGGCATGGCACTGATCAGCTCTTCGATGAATTTTTGGCGCTTTAATCGTCGCTGGGGAGTGTCGGCGCGAGCTGCTCCGTGCGCGAACTCGATCAAAGTCACGACCGAGATGCCGACCTCAGTTTCCCCGATGTTTTCGCGTATGGCGGTCAACACCTGGCGAGCGTTCTTGCCCTGACGTTCCGCAGCGATTAAGACACTGGAGTCGAGGATCAGTCCCATGTGGGCGGGTTCAGCGGTTCACGATGCCCTTCAACGGCCGCCGCTACGTCCCGGGCAAAGTCCGGGTCAACGGTAGCGGTCGAGTCCTCAGGAAGCAGCGCGATGCATTCCGATATCGTGCGGGGCACGGGTTCGGCGGGATGGAGAACCGCTACGGGCCGCATTCCATTTTCAATGATGACTTCCGCCCCGGCACGCACGTGCGCCAGGAGCGTCGCGACATTGGTCACGGCCGCTTCCTCTTCCGAGATGTGGATCACGTGTTTCCCCATGTATAGATTATACACCCTCGCCTATGCATCTGGGAGTTCGTGAATCTCCGGGAGGTGGAAGCGAAAGAGCTGGCCTGCCAAATCAGTAGCTCGACCTCGTGGTCTCTTCCTTCGAACACGGACCCACGGTCAACTCCTAAGACGAATTGGCCGTGGCTACCTCAGGGTTACACAGCCTCAGGCGCCGTTCGAACGGGTGATGGCAATCACGAGATGCCGGGCTTGCCCTATCCGGCCTTCCGCATGATGAATGCGGAACCAAAAGGGCGGTCCGTCGGCTGACGGATCCCTAAGGCGCCATGCGTTTGCGCTAGATTATCAGCGCAAGTTCTGATGCTGGCGCGGTTCAAAGCGTGGCGTGGTCGACGGGTTCGTGGGCAGCAGGGGGCTTTGGCACGTAGCGCTTAACCTTGATGTCCGCCTCCCTCTCGCGAGCCTGGGCAATCTCGAAGGCGGTCTGCATTCGCAGCAGGGTGTCCATCTTGACGCCAAAAGCTTTCTCCACCCGCAGCGCCATGTCGGGCGAGAGGGCGGCGCGGCCGTTGAGAAGGGCAGAGAGCGCGGGCCTGGTCACGCCCAGCACCTGGGCGGCCTTGGTAACCGAGAGACCGAGAGGCTCAATGACTTCCATCTTAATGAATTGTCCCGGATGGGCCGGGCGCGCCATACGCATCATGGTATTCATTTCCTTTCAGTGATAGTCCTCATAATCGAGGTCGAAAATCTCGCCTTCCGTTGGGTCGATTCTGAACGTAATCCGCCAGTTGCGGGTGACCGTAAGGCTCCAGGCTCCCTTTCGGCCGCCCGTGAGCTGGTGCGCTTCCCAACTTGGGAAGTCGCGGAGTTCCTGATCGTCTTCCGTCTCCTGCAGGAAGGTCAGAATGTTTCGGACCTTCTCCACGACAGCCGGAGCCAAGCCGGAAGGATCATTGCGCTGAATGAAGCGCCGCAGTCCCCGATGAACCACGTTTCGGATCTTCATCAAGTAAGACTACACGAGAATGCGTAGTGTGTAAAGAGACGCTTTACGCCTGCCGCCGTCAGCGCTCTCGCGAGCGTGGGGTTTCCCTGCGCTGACGAACCCACGGTCAGTTCCCAAGACGAATTGACCGTGGCCACTTCCGGGTCACACAACCTCAGGCGCCGGTCGAACGGGTGAATGCAATCACGAGACGCCGGGCTTGCCCTACCCGGGGTTCCGCAGGGTGAAGGCGGAACCAGTCGGTGGCAAGCCGTTCCCCAATAGTGATCGGCCCTGTGGGTGCCGGGATCAAGTCTTGCGCTATATTCGCGGTGATGAATTGTCCGATGGCCCGTGGTAGTGCCGGCGTGTGTTAGAATTGGAACCGTGGCTGGGGAGCCAAACCATGCCCAAGATAAAGCGTCAAGAAAGGGTCGCGCCGGTGGACGAAGTTCCGATTCGCTTGCGCATTGAATCGCTCGCGGAAGGCGGTTACGTGGCCACGAGCCCGGATGTTCCCGGCTTGGTCGCCGAAGGGCGCAGCGTCACAGAAGCGGTGGAGATTGCCCAGGGACTGGCGCGAAGAATCGTTGAGTCCTGCCTCGATCACGGTGACGCACTTCCTCCCGCATTCAGAAAATCACACCCCGTCCGGCGTGACTTCGTTGTGCCCGTGGGCATCAGCTAATGGGTCGCCTCGCGGGGTTCAAGTATCGCGAGGTGGCTCGCAGGCTCCGCGCCTTGGGCTTCGCCTTTGACCGCCCCGGTCCAGGTAGTCACGAAATCTGGCGGCACACCGTCACGGGCTGCAAAGTCACCCTCCCCCACCACGCGCGGGATATGGCAGAGGGTACGCTGCGCGCCGTCCTGCGCGAAGCCGGTATTGACGTTTCTGAATTCTTAAAAACATAGGCGCAGAAATGGTTGTGGTATGAGTATTTTGGTTGAAAGAGCTGAGGCGCTCGCCGTACATGTGTCGTGTACCGAGGACGATCTGAGCGTGGTCTTGTCCGACGGTCGGACGGTGGCGGTTCCCCTCGCCTGGTTTCCGCGGCTCGTCGGGGCGTCAGCAAAGCAAAGAGCCAACTGGGAACTCATCGGCGGCGGCGTTGGCATTCACTGGGAGGCCGTCGACGAAGACATTTCGGTTGCCAGCTTGCTCCAACCGGAGAACTTCATGAGGCTGCCTGACACGACCCTGCAACCGACCACCCCCCCCCAGCGCCGTGCCAAGAAGGTCAAGCCTCTTCGCGCGGCTCGCGGATGACGCGCGGTCCCGCTGCGGGTTTTCAGCGGGCAGCCGTTGTTAGTGCTCTCGTAATGGTGGACTTTTCCTTCGCGGGTGGCGCACACATCGCCGTTTATGTGTACGTCACCGCGCGTCCGCACCGCCAGTTGCTTACAGTATCTTCCCCTTGCTAATCCCGACCTGTGGGCATAGGCGGGTGACGCATACATGCAGACCGATGTATGTCTTTTAGGGCCTGTGGCCCGCGAAACCCCATGAAAATGACATTTTAGACCTGCATTTTCGACCCTGCGCCACCCGCGGTTCCAATCCCATATCCCATATCCCGTGTCCCGTTTCCCTTTGCCTAGCCCAGGTCCCGCGGCTTTTCTGATAAATATCACAATTTATTGCTTGACATACAGTTACCACTGTGATAACTTAGCTAGGTAGTCTATCGTCCGGCTCGGGGAAGCCTGCCAGAGTCCCGGGGCCGGGAAAGCCGATTTGTCTCACGCCCACCATGTTCTAGCCACTTAACACCACTAACCACTGCCTTGAGGAGGTATTCATGTTTCTTAGGAAACCAGCCACGATGACGGAAAAGAAACTCGCCGCCAACCGGAGCAATGCCCGGCTGTCCCACGGCCCGGCGACGGCGGCGGGACGGGAGCGCATCGCCGCCGCGCACTTGCGTCATGGGCGCTACAGCGAGTCTCAGGACACCGCTTTCCGCTGTTGGGACGAAGACCCGGCCGAGTACGAGGACCTGCTGGAAGGTTTCTACCAGGACGACAGTCAGTACTCAGTGGTCAGTACTCAGTAGCGAAAAGTCAGCAGGCGAGAGACAGGAGAAATTGGTATGTGGGGCGTGATTCTTGGCGTCGGATCTCACCATCCCGAAGTTCCGCATCTCCAGCCCCCAGAACCCCAGAGCCCAGCCCCCCAGCCCCGAGAACCAAGGCCAGCGAAGGTGGAGGGAAGAAAAAAAATTTACACACAAAGCCGCCAAGTTATTGAAAACAAATGGAACAATGACACAATGACCGAAAAAAAGCGGACATTTTGGTTTAAGTTTCGGACATTTTGGTTCAACGCGGTGACATTTTGGCATGGTCTTTCAGATTTTTTCGGACATCTTGGGCGATTTCAGGGGGTAACACGGACCATATTTCGGATGTTTAGCTTGCGACACCGGAGACGGGACACGGGTTATGGGATACGGGACACGGGGAAAACCACCGCAGACGGCGGAGAGGCCCTCGCACCCCAGAATGTTACAGCAAATAGGGAAGTTAATGTTAATACAGGCAAAATGTCCATTCAGTTATGTTGCTGAACCAAGTTGCTTAGGCTTCGAACCAGATCGGCGTAGGGGAAAAAGGGGGAATAAAAAGTGTCGGTATATCCCAGAATATTATTGAAAATAAAGGATGAAAATCGGATATTTCGGCTTATCCCACAATGTGCATGAAAAAAAGCTACTTATACGCTCGAACCCACAATGTTGATGAAAAGAGAAGCAGTAAGCAAAATTTTTCCGGTATTCGTCAGAAATGAAGAAACTCAAGAGAAGGGCGGAGCCCTTCCGCAGAGCGGACGGCGTAGCCGCCAAGACCGTTCGGTGTTTTGGACACCGGCGAAGGCTGAACGCTCACGCGCCTTCCGCGCCGAAGGAGAGACCCATTTCACGCGCCACTTTCTGAATATAGTGGCGCCCTTCGTCGTATTCCTCCGCCGTTTTCAAGTGCTCCAGCATCAGGGGTGGGGCCACCGACAACCCCGCCAGCCCGCGCAGATAAGCGTGATAATCAAGCTGGCCGCGGCCGGGAATGACCTCGCGCAGCGAGACCTGCACGTACTCCTCCCAGGCCAGGTCCTTCGCGTGGCAGGACACAATCCAGGGCCCCAGCTTGCGGAAGCATTCGTCAATGACGGCGCCGTTGTGGTACATGCGCTCCGGGCAGTTCATGACGTTGCACGCGTCCAAGTGAACCCCGAACGCTTTGCGGTCCACCTTTCTGATCAGCTTCAAATAGTCGTCCGGTCCCGTAGGGAAATTGAAGGGCATCATCTCGATGGAAAACTTCGTACGGGCGGGTTTGACGGCGTCGATGACGTGGCGGCAATTCTCCACCGTAGCCTCGATAAACTTCTCGGTGATATTCCGGGGATCGGGACCACACCAGAAATGGGGATTGAACGACCCGGCAATATCCACGCAACAGCGCGCGCCAAGTGCTTCCGCCAACGCCAGCCGTTCCTGCACGTACGCCAGGGTCTGGCGGCGCTTCTCCAGGTCAGGATCGAGCATGTTGCGCCACGCGCCCACCTCCGCAATGGCCACATCGCGTGCCGCGAATTCCTTGATGATGGCCTTGATTCGGTCCGTATCATTGATATCCACCTGCGGAGCATAGGCGGCGCGGTACACCAACCGGCGATGCTCCTGGGCAAGCTCCGCCGGGTCGTCCGATTTAAGAAAAATGGGGCCACCCAGGCGGAGAGGACGACCGCCGGCAGCATTCTCCTTCGCCCATAGCCTGGAATTCGCCACGGCCAGGGCCGCCACGGTTCCTGTTTGGCTTAGAAATTTACGTCGGGATTGGTGGTGTAACATATGTCCTCGGCTAATGACATCAAACCGCAGACGTCACAATGCGGCTTATTTAATGCCTATGGGAACGGCCCTGCGGTACGCGGCCGTTCACCCCATTCTAGCGCAGTTCCTGCCTGCGGCGTTTTCAACCATCTCAATCAATTCATCCGCCTGAATCGGCTTGGAGATGTAGGCATCCATCCCCGCGGCGAGGCAGCGTTCGCGGTCGCCCTGCATGGCGTGGGCAGTCATGGCGATCACGGGAAGGTGGTTCCCCGACACCGCTTCCTGCTTGCGAATAGCCGCCGTGGTTTCGAACCCGTCCATGACGGGCATTTGAACGTCCATCAAAGCAAGATCGAACTTCGATTGTTTCAGGAAGTCCAGGGCTTCGCGGCCGTTGGAGGCGACCGTCACGATGTGCCCCCGTTTCTCGAGCAGGCGCACGGCAAGCTGCTGGTTGACCGCGTTATCCTCAACCAACAGAATCTGGAGCTTCCGTCGATCCTCCCGCAAAGTGTGCCGCGTAATAACCGTCGCGGAACCTTGCGTAGCGGGCGCCTTCCCGAGAGCGGCGAGTACGGCCTCCATGAGCTCGGATTGCCGGATGGGCTTGACCAGGTACACCGAGATTCCCAGCTCGCGGCAACGGGCAACGTCACCCCGCTGTCCGGCCGAAATCAGCATCATGATCGTAGCCCCCGCCAGCCGAGGGTTTTGCCGGATGCGCTCGGCCAATGTGAACCCATCCATCTCCGGCATCTGCGCGTCGACGAGAACGAGCGGAAAAGGTGTCCCTTCCGCGGCGGCCCGTTCGAGCGCCCAGAGTCCCTCCGAGCCATTGCGGGTCAGTTCCGGCACCATTCGCCAATGCTTCAGCATGGCGTCGAGAATTCTCCGGTTGGTAGCGTTATCGTCAACGACCAAGACGGGCAAATCTCGTAAGCTCACCGGCTCCGGTTGCGCAGTCACGGTTGCTGCGGCTTTCGGCAAACCAAACCGCACGGTGAAGTGGAATGTGCTCCCTTGACCCAGTGCGCTTTCCAGCCACAGTCTTCCCCCCATCTGATGGACGAGCCGCGAAGAGATGGTCAAACCGAGGCCGGAACGTGCGTTGGGAATCCTGCCTGATATGGGAACCAAAAACCGGGCCGGCGTGGGGCTATAGACGGACCTGCGGTTCACCTGTGCTTAGCGATAAAAAAAACTCGGCAAGGATTGGACCTTTCGCTCCTCTGGGGCTTGGGGAAATCTTACTCGAACTCCTCACCCATAGCTCGCGCCATGGGCTACGAGCTTTCGCCCGCTACGCGGGCTATGATGCAGAGCGGGTAACGCCGATTTGAATTCTCTTCTACTCGCGGAACCGAAAGGCCGCCGGTATTACTTGCCCGGTAACCAGATCGTGGGCGGACAATTGCCACTGCCCCTTGGGATCGTTGTAAGCGAGATCGAAGCGCTCCTGGTGCGTGGCGGATTCCACTCGCACATTGCGCGAGTACAGATCGTGAGGCTCACCCCCCGGCTTTGTGAACTCCAAGCGAATCACTCGGCAGGTTCCTTCCGGCAGAAGCGCGTCGCTCTGCAAGTTGATGATCAGCGGATTGCCGGCTTGGACTTCCTCCGGAACCTCCACGCGCAGCGGCGGCGCCGCCTTGGGCGCGCGCGTCAGCACCAGCGGGCTCCAGGCGTCGAGCAGCAATTGAACTTTCGCCGTTTCGCCCAGGTCGCGTTTCCCGCGGATGTCGTAGGTGGGAAGGGCCGAGAGCCAGGAAAGGGTGACTTGGGCATCTTTTTCCAAATAGGAGTTGTCAATGCTCCCTGCCCAACCGCGCTCTGGCTTGGTGGGTAGGCCGCCCCAGCCGCCATCGTCATACTGGGGATTGCGAAAGACGGCCACGTGCTCGAAGGCGCCATTGGCAAAGCGCACCACTTCGGTTCCCGGCAGCCGGTTGCCTGCGGCATCCAGCACGCGGACCTGCGGCTCAACGTGCGCCAAGCCGAAGATCTGTTCCACGACCTTGGGCAGGCTCGTCGCCGCGTTCGGTTGCAGCCGGTCGTAGGGATAACGCCCGATCTCGACATTCATGAACACCGCTTTCCCCTTGCCGAAATCGTTCACGACGATCAAGGGCACGGGGCCGCTCTGCGCCAGCGCTTTCCCGCTGGTCACGCTGAGGGTTTCGTCGCCCACCTGTAAGTTGAGCTTCTCACCTTTGAGGCGCAGGGAATCCAGAGTCCCCGGTGCCGTTGACGTCCGGTCCTTTGGCCTGGCCTTTCACGTGGGTGACGCCGAACACGTCGTCGAGCTGCCCGCGGCGCAAGTCGCGTCCGTGCTCATTCATCGTCGCCGCGCGGTAATCCGCCACCAGCACTCCCCCGGCGTTGACGAATTCCCGAATTTGCTCCACTTCCCGCGCGCTCGCGGCCACCGATTGCGGCAGAATAAGAAGCCGGTATTCGCCCTTACCCAGCTTGCCTTCCTCAATCTGCCCTCGCCCCACAAATTCGTATTGCAGGCCGAGGTCCTCAATCACCTTGGTCCAGCCATTGCGCACCGCGATGAAGTGGCTGTCGTGATCCCCGCCGCTGTGCAGGAACCATTTCCGCGCGTTGCCGACGTTGTCAAGCAGCCAGTGGACTTGCATCGAGGCTTGGGAGTAATGAATGGCGATGCCATCGTGCAGCCGGCGGCTGTTGAGGATGAGCTTGCCGATCCCCTTGTGGAGTTCCAGGAAGGTGTCGGCGAAGGTCGTCGCTGCCGGGCCGAGCTCGCGGGTCTGTGGATCCACAAACCGATACTCCGGGAGATTATCGTCCCAAATTATTGATCCCCGATGGTGGTGGAACAGCCCCCACCAGATCGGCTGCGGGGCGCGCTTCTGGTACTCGGCGATCCTCTTCCGTCAGCGGCGTGCCGGGCTTGTGCTGGAATCCGTGGGTGGAAAGCATGATGACGTTGGGGTTCAGCGAGCGGATCACTTCCACGTTGTTGCCGCCGTTGTAAGGCTCGATGACATCCACCACCTTGACGACGTTTTCGTAGTTGTACCACCCGAAAGCAAACGGCGACTGTCCGCCTTCGGTGCCGGTACGCGCGTGCGGATCTTCCGCCTGGCAAACGGCGCGGGCGCGCCCAATGGCGTCGGCAAAGGTCTGGTCCATGAAGTTGCGGAACTGGCACCAGGGCGTAACATTCCAGCCTTCCGTCGAGCGCACTTCGGAAAGCTCCTGGTAGAAACGGTTGACGAATGTGACGACTTCCGCCCAGGATTTGAAGCTCGTCGGGTGCTCTTGGACTCCCCGAGCGCTCTGCCCCCCCCACCGCACGTTGGCTCTCTCAATCGACCCCAACTTGTCGCTCAGGGCTTTTTCCGTGAGCTCCGGGAACGAGCGGGTTTCGCGCAGCAGGGCGAACACCGGTTCCCACACTTCGCCTTCGGCGTTTCCCCGCGAGGGGAAGTTGGTTCCCCAGGCTTTGTTCACACCCTCCAAGCCTCCGTATTTCACTGCCAGCGCCGCCACCGCTACGCGATCGAAGGCGCCATCGGTGGTGGTGGAATTGATCATCAAATTGCGCGTGGCCCATTCCGATCCAATGCGCAGGCTTTCGTCGTCCCCACCTTCCTCCCCTCCGCCCGGCCCTCCTCCCACATCTTCCGCAGATACTCTGCGAACTTGATGGTGCAGAAAGTCGAGTGGCAAAAATCATTGGGGTGAATCTGCTCGCCCTGCCCGAGCTCATCGGCGATGTTGTAGAACAGCGGCCGGAAGGCGCGGTGAATGCGCACGTAGCGGGTCAGGTGGTCCCGCACGTACTCGTCGGTCTTGGGGTCATTGATGCAGGGTTTCCGCACCCAAAGGTCCATGTTGTTGCGATCGAGCTGGACCTGGTGCAACAGGCCCCGCCAAAGATGTTGCATTCTTGTGGTAAATGGCGAAGACTTCCCACATGAGCTGCTCGACGTAAAAATTAAAGTTGTTGTCGAGCACGGGGTCGGTGGCCTGTTTCTCGGCGATGGTTGCATCCACGCCCACCTTGCGCAGCAAATCATAAAACCCGTCGGGGTAATTCGCCCAACTGATGGCGTGAAAGTCATCCCAGGGCTGGGGCGCAGGCGAAAGCATGAATTGCGCGCCCACGGTCTGCTCCGACGCCGTTCACCCAAACGCGAATCCAGTTCCGGTAAGTGAAGCCCGGGTCGAGCTGGAACTCGAAGTTCTGCTGCGCTATCCCCGACTTGGACGCCGGCAGTTCCTTTTCACCAACGACTCGCCCAAAACTGTCGAGCCAGCGAACCACCACCGGCCCGCCGACGGGAAGGCGGAAGTGTACCTGGCCATTCACCACCGTGCCCGCGTCATACAGTTCCTTGTCCAGAATGACGCGGGCGACAACGGAGGACGCCTCCCCCGCAGACTGGTCCTGGGCCGCGGCCGTCGAATAGCCGCCTACCATGGCGCTCGCTACCGGCGCGGCCAGCGCCGTGCGCAAGAAGTTTCGGCGTGAAGGAAAGCGATCGTTATTCATATTTCCCCCCATGCTAAAAGTGTGAGGACTCATCCGCAATCAAGGTATTATTGCCTTGCGCCTCTTTCCATCCCGTTTGAATTCTTCTCCTACCCGCGGAACCGAAAGGCCGCCGGTATTACCTGCCCGGTAACCAGATCGTGGGCGGATAATTGCCATTGCCCCTTGGGATCGTTGTAGGCGAGATCGAAGCGCTCCTGGTGCACGGCGGATTCTACCCGCACATTGCGCGAGTACAGATCGTGCGGCTCGCCCCCCGGCGCTGTGAACTCCAAGCGAATCACTCGGCAAGTTCCTTCCGGCAGGGGCGCGGCGCTTCGTAAGGTGATCATCAGTGGATTGCCAGCTTGGACTTCCTCCGGAACCTCCACGCGCAGCGGCGGCACCGGCTTAGGCGCGCGCGTCAGCACCAGCGGGCTCCACGGACCAAGCGGCAATTGGACTTTCGCCGTTTCGCCCAAGTCTCTTTTCCCGCGGATGTCGTAGGTGGGAAGGGCCGAAGACCACGCGAGCGTGACGTGGGCATCTTTTTCCAAATGAGAGTTGTCGATGCTTCCCGCCCAACCGCGCTCTGGCAGGGTGGGTAGGCTGCCCCAGCCGCCATCGTCAAACTGGGGATTGCGAAAGACGGCCACGTGCTCGAATGCGCCATTGGCAAAGCGCACCACTTCGGTTCCCGGCAGCCGGTTGCCCGCTGCGTCCAGCACGCGGACTTGCGGCGCAACGTGCGCCAGGCCGAAGATCTGCTCCACGACCTGGGGCAGGCTCGTCGCCTCCTCCGTATGCAGCCGGGCGTAGGGATAACGCCCGGTCTCGACATTCATGAACACCGCTTTCCCCTTGCCGAAATCGTTTACGACGATCAGGGGCACGGGCCCGCTCTGCGCCAGTGCCTTCCCGCTGGTCACGCTGAGGGTTTCGTCGCCGACCTCTAAGTTGAGCTTTTCACCTTTGAGGTGTAAGGAATCCAGGTCTGCGGCGCCGTCCACGCCCGGTCCTTTGGCCTGGCCTTTCATGTGGGTGATGCCGAATACGTCGTCGAGTTGCCCGCGGCGCAAGTCGCGTCCGTGCTCATTCATCGTCGCCGCTCTGTAATCCGCCACCAGCACTCCCCCGGCGTTGACGAATTCCCGAATTTGCTCCACTTCCTGCGCGCTGGCGGCCACGGATTGCGGCAGAATCAGAACCCGGTATTCACCCTTACCCAGCTTGCCTTCCTCAATCTGCCCTTGCCCCACAAATTCGTATTGCAGGCCGAGGTCCTCAATTACCTTGGTCCAGCCATTGCGCACGGCGATGAAGTGGCTGTCATGATCCCCGCCGCTTTGCACGGGCCAATTCCGTGCGTTGCCCACGTTGTCCAGCAGCCAGTGGACTTGCATGGAAGCTTGGGAGTAATGAATGGCAATGCCATCGTGCAGCCGTCGGCTGTTGACAATGAGCTTGCCGATCCCCTGGTGGAGTTCCTGGAACGTGCCGGCGAAAGTCATCGCGCAAGGGGTGAGCTCGCGAGTTCGTTGATCCACAAACTGATACTCAGGCCAATTCGCATCCCAAATGATGGATCCCCGGTGGTTATGAAACAGCCCCCACCAGATCGGCTGCGGGGCGCGCTTCTGGTACTCGCGATCCTCTTCCGTCAGCGGCGTGCCGGGCTTGTGCTCGAATCCGTGGGTGGAAAGCATGATGACGTTGGGGTTGAGCGAGCGGATCACTTCATCGCTGTTGCCGCCGTTGTAAGGCTCGATGACATCCACCACCTTGACGACGTTTTCATAGTTGTACCAACCGAAAGCAAACGGCGACTGTGCGCCTTCGGTGGCGCAGCGCGCGTGCGGATCTTCCGCCTGGCAAGTGGCGCGGGCGCGCGCAATGGCATCGGCAAAGGTCTGGTCCATGAAGTTGCGAAAGTCGCACCAGGGTGAAACATTCCAGCCTTCCGTCGAGCGGACTTCGGAAAGCTCCTGGTAAAAACGCTTGAGAAAGGTGACGACTTCCGCCCAGAATTTGAAGCCCGCCGGGTGTTGCTCGGCTCCAAAACCCGTACGCGCCGCCCACCGCTTGTTGGCTTTCTCGATGGAGCCCAAGCCGGCGCTCAGCGATTCTTCCGTCAGTTCCGGGAACGAGCGGGTTTCGCGCAGCAGGGCGAGCAGCGGTTTCCACTGTTCATTCTGCAAGATCTCGTCGCTGGAGGAAGTTCCAGGTGGGGGGGATGGGATGTTGCTTCCCCAGGCTTTGTTCACACCCGCCAAGCCTCCGTATTTCACCTGTAGAGCCGCCACCGCTACGCGATCGAAGGCCCAATCGGTGGTGGTGTAATTGATCATCAAATTGCGCTTGGCCCATTCCGATCCATTGCGCAGGCTTTCGTCGTCCCAGTGCGTCATCTCCTCGACCGCCCATTCATTGGCGACGGCATCCGCAACGTATCCCACGTGACCGTATATTTTGCGCAGGTACTGCGCGAATTTGATAGTGCAGAACGTCGAGTGGCAGAAGTCATTGGGGCGGATCTGGTCGCCCTGGCCGAGCTCGTCGGCAATCGTGTAGAAGAGTGGTCGGAAAGCGCGATGGATGCGTACGTAGCTGGTCAGGTGGTCCTGCACGTACTCGTCGGTCTTGGGGTCATTGATGCAGGGTTTTCGAACCCAAAGGTCCAGGTTGTTGCGATCGAGCACGATTTGATCCAACAACCCCCGCCACAGCGGCTGATCCTTGTGGTAGATCGCAAAGACTTCCCACATCAACTGCTCGACATAGAAATTGAAGTTGTTGTCGAGGACGGGGTCAGTGGCCTCTTTCAAGGCGATCGTCGCATCGACCCCAGCTTGGCGGAGCAAATCATAGAATCCGTCGGGGTACTGCGCCCAACTGATGACGTGAAAGTCATCCCAGGGCTTGGGGGCGGGCGAGAACGTGAATTGCGCGCCCGCGGTCTGCTCGACACCGTTCACCCAAAGGCGAATCCAGTTCCGGTAAGTGAAGCCCGGGTCGAGTTGGAACTCGAAGTTCTGCTGCGCTATCCCCGACCTGGACGCCGGCAGTTCCTTTTCACGAACGACTCGCCCAAAACTGTCGAGCCAGCGAACCACCACCGGCCCGCCGGCGGGAAGGCGGAAGTGCACCTGGCCATTCGCCACCGTGCCCGCGTCATACAGTTCTTTGTCCAGTATGACGCGGGCGACAACGGAGGACGCCTCGCCCGCGGACTGGTCCTGGGCCGCGGCCGGCGAATAGCCGCCCACCATGGCGCTCGCCACCGGCGCGGCCAGCGCCGTGCGCAAGAAGTTTCGGCGTGAATGCGTGCGATCGTTGTGCATATCTCCCCCATGCGAAAAGCGTCAGGACTCATTCTCTGGTGATGCTTCGGCCGGGGCTCCGAAAAGTCCAGGCACTCTGGTCATTTTCGATCTTCCTTTACTATGAGCTCTTTCGAATGTCAAACAAAAAAGAAACTAAATGTGTGATTCGAAGCCTTCACGAGCGGCGAATTTCGTAGTCCGTATCGAGCCGCAAAGTCTCACCGGGCGCGAGATTGCGCTTCGCGGACCACAGGCTCAGGGTCACGCGGCTATCGGCTTTGCCGGTCCAGTTCGCGTTGCAGCGTGCCACCTGCTCTGTGGGAAAAGTATTGACCGCCGCAATGTGTGCAGCCGCTTCGTTCACGGCCCATTCCCCATCAGGCTGTTCCGATCCCGCATACCACTGCGACCCGCTCGGCTCTTGCCCCGGCGTTAACACCGGTTTCTGCACAGGGGTTCCCGATTGGTTGCGGAATGCAATCGCCGCCTTGTCAATCTCTTTGGGAGCAATCTCAAAACGGGCGCTTAGCACAGCGTCGATAGCGGCGCTGCCGGTGTTTTCCACTGTGGTTTCCGTGTAGACAGCGGGCTTGTCCGCGGCCAACCGGATAATTCGCCGCATCTTCAACCCCTCAGGAGATGTCCCCATGAGATGCACTTCCTGTTGCCGTGGCTCGCCATCCAATTGCCACGTCACGTCGTAGGTTCTCGCCTGCACGTAGTCGGCACAGGCATACACAGCAACGCCGCTAACGTCGGGATATGTACGCTCACCCGGATCGGGGTGATGCACAACGTCAGTGTTGGTGGATTTATTGATGATGCTGATGATTCGGCCCCTCAGATCCGGCGCCACGATGACCCGCAACGATGCGTTCTCCAAGGTAACAACTCGATACGGCTTGATGTGACTGGCGAACAGCTTTTCAGTCTCCTCCAGCATTACCCCTTCATGCAGTGCGGTGATACCGAAGGATCGGGCATCGCTTAAGATTTTTTGAAATTTCTCACTGAGCTGATCCAGATTTTCCGGCGCGTAAATACCATCGCGCACGACGAAGGCTTTGGAATGGATCAGCTTCACGTAATCAATGGACAGGCGAGCCCTCTGTACCCTTCTCCGCGTAACATCATCCGCTGCGGCAGACTCGGCCTCCTCGAGGAGGTTCGTCGCCTGGCCGATAAAGTTCTGTGACAAGTAAGGTGCGCCAGGGTGGTCGTAGATCCACATGTGATGGCCTGTTCCTTGCGGAGCCAGCCGCACCTGGCGATGCTGCAAGTCGAAATAGGCGCGCATCACTTTTGAGGCTTGACCATAGTAGGCGGCCATAAACTCGTTCACGGTCTCGTCCACATCGGTGTTCGGATTCCACAGCAGCCGCACCATCACGTACGATCGAAGCTCCGCGTTCTCGCCTCCACCGCCGGGGCACGCGTCGCCTTCCAGGAATATGCCCGCCACCCCGTTCCGCTTGTACAACGGAATGTCAGCCGCAAGCTCGTCAAAGTCAGGGAAAGGTAACAAGTAGTGTGCGAAGTTGGTGACATAATGCCAGATATAAAGCTGATCCGTAATCTTGGCCCACTCGCGCAAATGGTTCAGGAAATATCGATCGTGCTCGCACCGGTCGTAAGCGTGCGCCTCGCATGCGCCGATCGGACACAAGCGGATGCGCACGTTGGGGACAGGACGCACATGCAGCGGTGGTGGTTCCGAGTACCAATAAGCTAGCGTGTCGATCAGCTTGTCGGGATGAGTCTTGCCAACTTCCGTCGCAACAGCATTGACGAACCGTAAGATAGGTCCGGAGTGCGCGCCACCTTCTTCCTGCTCGACCCGCCGGCAACTTTCACATTCGCACCAACCCTGCGTATCATTTTGCGATACGGAAAAAATGCTGGCTTCGGGATGTTCATCGATCCACCTCAAAACCGTCTGGATGGTTAGCCGCAGAACATCCGAGTTCGTCAAACAAAGCTGTGCATTCTCGTCCCGGCGGGTTCCGTCGACCAGCGCATAGTACTCAGGGTGATCGTGAGAGTATTGCGTGGGTGGAAGTATGGAGTAAAAAGAATGGACGAAGGGAAAGTAGCTGATTTTGCCCCCAGTGGATTCGTCGAGTCTCTGGAATGAGCCATTCACCCGGTTACGGGCTGCCCAGTCTTTGTCCGCCGCTTCGGTAAAGTAGGGCTCGCGGTATTCGAATGCCGGTTTTTGCGTCTCATTCAGCCTGTTGATGAGCAACGTAGGCCTTTTCGGAATCACGCTGACCTCGGGAGTGAACCAGCGACAACCCAACTTGTCCAGCAACGCGTAGACCCCGTAAAGGGTCCCGCGTTGTTTCCCGCCGGCGATAATGAGGCGCGGTCCCTCCGTCCGCAACACAAAGCCTTCGGCGCCCAGCTTATCAAAGGGAATGTGAAGGCCGAGCTTTCGGAGTGTTCCGCTGTCGCCGAGCAGTATCGTTTCACGGCGCGACTCCTGACCGCCAGTAACGATGGGGAGGCGCGCACCCGTTATCTGCTCGATAAAACCCTGCAACTCTCCGGAGGCACGCTTTTCTGAAGGTGAGGCCGTGCCCGATATGACAATCGAGTAATTGGACTTACCCTGCCTAACAAGGACGAGAGGCTTAGCGGAAGTGCTCGCGGCAGCAGGGGTACTGCGCATGCCAGCGGCAGCCACCCCCATGCTACTCAGCACGGCGGTTTTCAGAAATTGCCTTCGACTGGTGTCACTGCCATCGGAAGATCTCATGCATTTGCTCCGTAAGCTGCAGGACTTTGCCCTGCCGAGGCCTGCATGGTTGTTGAAGCAGGAAGAACTAGCGGGTGGCAAGCCGCCCCTCTATTGTGATTCGAGGTTGGCGCGAGTTCCTTCTTCGGCACGCTTCAGCATGTCTCGCGCCGCTCCGACTAACCGCTCAGAATAGCTGCGGATGGCGCCTGTTTCCCCGCCCGCCGGGTCAACCGGAGGACTAAAGGCTTTCACTGCGGATTCGTGCGCCCGTTGCGCTTCCGCCAAAGCCTTTTCAAGATCGGCCGTAGCATCACGCCGGGGCGACGCCAGATACTTCGCCATTCCCCGATGAAAGTCAGCCAACGCCTGCATCAGGAGTTGGTCAACGTCAGAACTGGTTTTCAGAAACCTCAGGTCCTCGATGCAACTCGGCGTCGGATCAGCGCGCATGGCGTCCTCCACGTCCGCCGCACCGCGAGCGTTCAACTGACCGAGAACGGTCCAGCGGCGCACCAGGCGTCGATGCACCTCCAAGGGCGTTAACTTCAGCTTGCCCATTTCCGCCACGTACCGCTCGTTGGTGATGTTTTCACTCCAGGTCTGGGCGTCCAGAGCGAGATCTCTCCAGTGCATCGGAATCGCGTAGGCGCGGTCCCACACCATAGGCAGATAACTCGAGCGGATTGACGCCGGCGCCTGGCCGGTCATGCTCTCCCCATCGGTATCTGGGACGTATGCTGATTCCCGGTAATATCGCGCCATAATGGGTCCGGCTTGGGGCCCGTACAACAGATTGCACGCCTGTTCGTAGATGCCGCCGGCCCCAAACAGCTCAGGCGGTGCGCCCTCCTCCAACATGTATTGACGCCACAATTGCACCGCCGCTACGTATCGCGCAGGATCGCGGAAGAAGCCCGTGGAACGCGTATTCCAACTGTATTCAGCGTTGATAACCTGCATGGGTTCGTCATAAAAATCCCCGCTGAAGTTGTAGATACCGGTCGCCCCACGAAACATTGCATTCATGGCGGGGGCCGCAGAAAGTGGATTATCCGTCGAATAGCCATCGGCGCCACCCAGGAAAAAGAGGTAGGTGCCAAGCGATAGGTGGGCGTTGTTGATTACGGAGTTGAAGGCGGTCAACCATTTTTCTCCGCCATAGCCGGTGGGGAAAATCTCACGAAAGCATATCAGGACGTTCTTCGCCTGCGGAAGTTGAAGGCCAATGTTCTTCCAAAGCTCCAGTACCTGTGACCAGTCGTCAGAGGGCTGGGATTCAGCCATATAAACGGGCGACACCAGGATAATCGCGCAATCGCGCGAGGCATCGAATCCGTCCGCGGCGCTCTGCACGCTGTTCACCGCGTTAATCAGCGCGGAGTAGCCGTGTGCAAGGCCGCCGGCGCCTCCGTCGGGCGCTTCCAGCGAGTCGTTCGGCCATCTCTTCCTGCACCGCTCACATCGCTGGAGCCAACCGGCCTGCGTCTCGTGAATATCTCCAAAATCCTCGTGGTGAATGTACAAAGCGCCGGGTTCGACGGCCTCGACGAATTTCCGCAACTCGTCAGCTTTGAGCTTATTCAGTTCGTCGTTGGCCCGGCAACTTCCTTGGACTCTGGGGTTCACACCCTTCTTCGCGCGGGAATAGCCCATGCACTCATAAGTCGGCCCATCAGGGTAGGACTCTCGATTCTTGAAAACCTCGCCCAAGTAAGGCGTAGATTCGTACAACGGCCCGGTCTGATAGGTCATGCCATAACTCGCGCCATACCCGCCAAAAACCAGGTAAATGCCGCGCGCCCGGGCATATTGATTCAGGCTTCGCATCAGCGGGCCGTAGCCGGCGAACCTTTGCTTTAGCCCCCAGCCAAAGCCGTCGAATACGACCATATTGATCTTGAATCGCAAGGCCTCATCCAGCTTCCGCTCACACAAACGCTTGTAGGCGTCGGGACCTTGACCCCGCTCCAATGCCCAGCGATTTGCCTCTCCGTTCAACAGCCAATCGGCTGCCGCACGGAAGCGAAAATCGGGATAATCGCGAACATAGACGCCCGAAATCTCTATCCCGCCTCCAACTTTGTGGATCAACTGGAGCACGCTCATCGCCCCCAGCAACACGCCCTCGTCCGTACTTCCGACAACCCACACCGATTTTGTGTCCGGCGTACGGATGACGTAGCTTTGCCCATAATGGTCTGGATCAGTGAGAACCTCGCGATCCAGAAAGCTCAAGCCGGCTCCTGGCGGGTGAGCCACACTGTAATCCCATAGGTAAATATGGGCGCCGGTAGGCTGGCTCGCGTTTCCCGCCTCGACCTCAACGCGCACCGACGAGTCCACGGCCTCCAGACCGCGCCGAATGAAGTCTGCTCCGAGTCCTGACTTGCTACTCACCCCTGCAACCGCTGGCGCCAGAATGATCTCCACGCGCCCACCGTGCGGGATCAGCACCGCCTGTTTCGCCGGCTCGTTGTATTGGGGCGTGGGAACAATCTGCGCCGCGCGCGCCAGAACAGCTACGGGACCAACCATCGCCAAGACCGGAAAAATAAACCGCAGCTTCGGCATCTCCTCCTCCGACCAGACAAAAACGTACAGCCGCCGCATTATGCTCCGGTGCTCGGCTGGATACAAGACGCCAGACGGTCCCGGGTGATTAGAAACCTATTGCATTATACAGAAACGAAATGGGTTATCTGCGAGGGGAAGTTCAAAGGAGGACTTGCCAAGTGGGGGGCAGGGCGTCCCCCCAACCATTGTGCGACGTTTCTCAGCGTCGGCCACCGCCACCGAAGCCGCCGCCGTGGAAGCCGCCCATGCCGCCTCCATGGAAGCCACCCAAGCCACCGAGGCCGCCCCGGGTGCCACCCATCCGCCCACTCGCCATACTTCGCGGTAGAGCGCGAAATCCCGGCGATCCGGCGACGGGCTTATGCGCCAGCGGCGGCATCCGGCCACTCGCTACAGGGTAATGGTAAAAGCCGCCATACCCAAGCCCGAAGCCATAATATGGAGCGAAGCCCACAGCAAACGGCGAGAAGAACGGATATCCAAATGGACCCCAGAACATGCCCCATCCCGGCATGAACGCAAAATCCCACCAAAATGGGTCCCAATACCAGCCGGGTCCCCACCAACCGCCCTCTGCCAGGAGCGAGTTGCCCTCATAGACGTTCGACTCCGTCGCGTACTCGCTTCGCAATTTGCTCCAACGGTAAAGAGGGTCGTCCTCGATCTGTTCCTTGTTGTACTTCCGCGCGACCAAGGGTTTTTCTTCTGAAATCAGCACTTCGTGGCCCTTTGTGAGTTTCAGTTCCTTATCTCCTTCAATCGTAAGGGCCTTCCCATCCAACACGGCCACTGTAGGGATGTTTGCGTTGAATTCGTACAGCCCCTGCTTTTCAATCCGCGTCGTCGTGCCGTCCACTACCACACTGATGTTGTTTTCCTTGAACAGTTCGTCCACCTCGACCATGGCGGAACCATTCGTTAGCCGCACCTGTGTGTTTGCCAGCCCCGGGGAAATCATCTTCACTTCGCTGTTGTGGCCCAGCCGCAGATACACTCCCGGAGTGAGCAGCATTTCAGCGTGGCCGCTGCCGGTGTCCATCACCTCATTGGGCTCAAGGTAGGTTGAGCCGACTGACTTTGGTGTTTGTTTCTGACCGTCTACCGAAACTTGGCCTTCCACGTAATTTAATGTCCCTGGAGGGGGCATCGTGTTCGTGTTCGAGGTATCAGCGACCGCGACCGCTGCCGCGACCAGCAGCGCTAGCGTCGCTTCGCTTATCATTTTCAATATGTTCCGCATATTTCGTCTCTCCTCTCCCACTATTATTGGATGCAATGTGGTTGCATCTAGCAATGGGCGTCGGGACGGCCAGCCAGTGAGACCTTGCCTGTGCACTGAACAACCTGGCCTTTTAGCGAACCCAATCCCACATGCGTCAGACCCGCAAACAGTTGCGCATGCCGACAAGCTACAATGGGGTTCTAAGGTGGGTAAGGCCGGGAACAGCGGGTGGCTGCACTACTGCGGAAATTCGGCAGGTGGTTTGATGTTTTGCCATCCCGTGCCGTTTAGAGAATCGAGAAAAGCCAGCAGATCCCGCTTCGTTTCTTCGTCCAGGTAAAAGGGAGTCAGGCGCGTGTCCAAGTGGGGGTTGGGCAAGCCTCCTTTGGCATAGATATCGAGCACCTCACCCAACGTCTTGACGCTGCCGTCGTGCATGTAGGGGGCGCGAACGGCAAGGTCGCGCAAGGAAGGCACTTTGAATTTCCCCCAGTCCCGGCGATTCCTGGTTACATCTTCTCGGCCGGGGTCGGGGTTCGGCTTATCCGTCCCGACGCCGATGTTCGCGAATTTCTCATCCGAGAAGTTGGGGCCGGAATGGCATTCGGCGCATTCGCCTTTCTTGTTGAAAAAGTCGAGGCCGTCTTTCTGCTGCTTAGTGAGCGCCGTCTTATCACCGGCTACGTAGCGGTCGTAGGCGGAGTTGCCGGACACGATAATGCGCTCAAAAGTCGCAATCGCCTGCGCAATGCGATCATAGCTAATGGTGCTGTCACCAAAGGCTGCCGCAAATAGCGGCTCGTAACCTCGTATGCTGCGAAGCTTCTGCACCACGCCTTCCGTGGTCATCCCCATCTCGTGGGGGTTTGTGAGCGGCACGATCACCTGCGCTTCCAGGGTAGGCGCGCGCCCGTCCCAGAATTGCGATTTGCCCCACGCCCGGTTGATTAGCGTCTGAGCATGACGGCCGTTCGACTTTCCATCGACACCTGGTGAGAGCGGCGTAATGCCCGAAAACGCGTGCGACGGCTCGTGGCAGAACGCACAGGAGACCATATTGTTCGAAGAAAGCCGTCCGTCAAAAAAGAGAACCCGGCCCAGTTCCGCCCGCGCTGCTGAATAGGGATTCCCCTCCGGCCAGGGAATGGGTGGGAATCCCGGAGGCGGAAGAAAACCAGGGTCAGCACTCAGATGCTGAGATACAGATAAATAGCTTGCATTTATCAATTTCCAGCGCCGTCCCGCTGAAACGCCACTTCTCGCCACCTGACGCCACGCAGTTGAAACTTCTTCTTCCGACACTTGACGCCCCCTGCCGGACACCCGTCTTGAGGCAAACGGGAAAGCCCAGAGCAGCAGGACGACGAGGGGCAGGATTCTCCAAGAGGAAATCACTCATTCCTCCCCGCCCGCGGGATTAGGTCTTAAAGCCCGAGGCATGCGGGGTGTAATGAACCGGAAACGGTGGCCAAGGATCATTTTGACCATCAGGTGATCTGTATTGCGTGTTGCCCCGACACCGACACCAAAGTTGAATTCCCAATTCGGGCCGAAATCGTAGTCGATCGCGGGAAAAAATTGTTGCCCCTCGCGAAACAAGGGATCAAATCCGGATATCGGGCCGAGCGATCCGTAGTATTCGAAGCCGGCGCTGAGTTTTCGTGTCGCCGAGTATGCAACTTTGAGATTCGGCGAAAACTCCACGCCCTGCGAAACGCTGGGGCCATGAAATGATCGCTCCAGGGCGGGATTGAAAGAGACGTACCAGGACTTCCACTGTTTATCCACGATGGGGCGGATTTCCCAGGTCCAGGTGTCGGCGGAAAAGATCGCCCGCTGATATCCGATTTCTGTCGAAATACTTACTCCCACCGGCCAATGCCAACTGTCCGGGGCGCGCACGCGCGGGCGGATATGGTCACCCACCCATTTGTAGCCTTGGCCGGGTCCGTAGCTGGTGAAAATGTAGAATCCGGCTTCACACCAGTTGGTCCACCCCTGGGTGATCTCCACGGTCTCGTGAAGCTGGTGCTCGTCGGGGAGGACTCCCTGAATGGGCACTTTGAACCCCTCGAACGTGAAGTTGCTGTGCAATTCCACCATCGTCCGCCCGGGCGCCACGGTATCAGAGCCGTACACCTGGATCTCATAGTTCCCTTGCGCGTGTAGGGGCAGTACCGCCGCAGCGAGCAAAATCGCGAGTTGGAGGCCTCTTTGAGTGTTCAAGTGCTTGCCGGAATCGCTCCGGAAACCCTATGCCGGAGGACTTTAATCATTTTACACCTGTCTCGAACGCGCGCCGCGGGTAACGGCGTCGCAGACGACATTCTTAGCAAAGACCCCGGTGTGCTTTTGGTTCCTTACTTGCAACAACTTGCTCGATATCGGTCAAGCGTGCGGAGGTTGACTCACCCATTCTCAGCATCTACCCAGCGAGGTGCGCGTTCCCATGAACAGCAGACGAAATTTCCTCAAGTGCTCAGCCGGTTTGGCAGCGACGTTGGCGGTAGGTCCTCTGGCCGGGGGGCAGACATCGCCGGTGGCTTCGCTTCCGAAGGTCCGCTTCGGCAACATGGAAATCAGCCGCCTGGTGATGGGGAGCAATCAGTTTTACGGCTTCTCCCACTTCAACCGGCTGCTCGATAAGCTGATGGTGGATTGGAATACCCCCGAGCGCGTGTGCCAGACGCTCCTCGCCTGCCAGCAGAACGGCATCAATACCTACCAGTACGCTCACCACGAGAACACCCTGAAGGACCTTGAGCTGTTCCGATCGCAGGGCGGAAATATGCACTTGATCGCCACCGATCCCGGTATGACGGCGGTGGAAGAGGCAGTGCGGCGCAGCAAGGCGGGCGCGCTCTACCATCACGGGGAAGTGACGGACCGGCTGTTTCGCGCCGGCCAGATGGACCAGGTTCAGGAATACACCAAGAGACTGCGCCAAACCGGGGTTCGGGTGGGCATCGGCACCCACAAACCGGAAGTAGTGGAGTACGTGGAAGAGCACGAATGGGACGTGGATTTTTACCTGCTCTGTGCCTACAATCGCACGCGCACCCCGGAGGAAATTCGTAAGATGCTGGGCGTGCTGCCCATGCCCGCTTCAGAACTGTATCTCGAGACCGATCCCCCTCGCGCCTACGAAACGGCGCGGAAGACCTCCAAAACCTGCTTTCTTTTCAAGATCCTGGCCGCCGGTCGCGTGGCAAGTTCGCCGGAAGCGGTGGATAAGGCCTTCAAGGAAGCGCTCGACAACATCAAGCCACAGGATTGCATTGTCGTCGGCATGTTCCCCCGATTCCAGGACGAGATCAAGGAAAACTGCGACCGCGTGCGACGCATTCTTAACTATCAATCTTAACGAGAGTCCAGAATAAGCCTCCATCCTGCATGACGGCGTGGCCAATCCACGTTAAAATGACGGGTTGTCGTTTCTTTGCCGCACGCGCCAGCGCGCTATGCAAAAACCTCTCGAAAGGCCGCGTACATGGCAGAACTTCGGATGGACCCGTTTACCCGGCGATGGGTAGTTACGGGCAAGCGTCCGATCATGCCGGACGTTCACGATGAAGGCAGCGGCTGCCCTTTTTGCCCCGGGAACGAGCGCCTGACTCCCCCCGCCATTCGCGAGTACCGCGATGCCACGGGCGCCTGGCAGGCACGCGTGTTTCACGATCGCGCACCGCTGTTCTTGGTGGAAGGCGGCGCGGACCGCAGGGCCGAGGGCATGTTCGACCGCATGAACACAACTGGCGCGCATGAAATTGTGGTCGAGACTCCCGTCCATGGCATGACGCTTGCCCAGGTGCCCGAGCCGCATTTTGCCCATGTCCTGGAGCTTTTTCGCGACCGAATCCTGGATCTGAAGCGCGACCACCGCTTGCGCTACGTCTCGCTGTTTAAGGACCAGCATGCGCCCTCCCCGACACTGCGAGGTCACGCTTATTCGCAAGTGCTGGGTACGCCGGTGTTGCCGCAATTGCTGGAAATTGAATTTCGCTGGAGCCACGCACATTTCCTGAAGCATGAGCGCTGCCTATACTGTGACGTATTGGAGCAGGAAATGCGCGAAGAGAAACGCCTGGTGGATCAAACCGCAGATTTCCTAGCTTTCTGTCCTTTCGGTTCACGCTGGTCCTACGAGCTGTTCGTGGCGCCCGTCCGCCATTCATCGTCGTTCGAGAACGATTTGACCGAGCCGGGGCGAATCGCGGCGCTCGCGCCGTTTCTCAAGTCGTGTCTCCAACGTGTCGAAAAGCTCTCGCAATCCCTCCATCTGGTCGTCCACACGGAACCGAATCTCCAGGCATGGAAGCCCACCAAGGACTGGTGGAGTACGATCCCGGACGATTATCATTGGCATATCGAAATTCAACCGGACGTTGAGGGGCGGCGCCGTTTCCTGGGCACCGAGGGCTTTCACTTTAATCCGATTCCGGCGGAGCAGGCGGCGTTGGTTTTGCGCGCCTTCGAGCCCGGGTTTGAGCCACCGGCCGTGCTTTGAATTTGAATATGGACAATCTGATGACCCCAAATTGGCAAGGTGTTCGATTGTTGGTCTTTGATCTCGATGGCACCCTGGTTGACAGCAAGGAGGACCTGGCATTAAGCGTCAACGCCATGCGCGCCGCAATGGGGCTGGAACCTATATCGCTCGACCTCATTGCGTCTTACATTGGCCATGGAGTGACCGTGTTGGTGCGCCGTTCGCTTGGAGCACTCGCCACCGACGAGAACATGGATAAAGGGTTGGTATTTTTCCTAGCTTATTACCGTGAACACATGCTGGATAACACGGCTCCTTACCCTGGGGTAGCAGAGGCGCTGGAGAAGCTTCGCGGACATAAAATGGCGGTGCTGACCAACAAACCCGTCAAGTTCAGCCAGGAAATGCTGACGCGGCTGGGATTCGCGCCCTACTTCGCCTACATCTACGGGGGCAACAGCTTTTCCCAAAAGAAGCCCGATCCTGTCGGCCTGCGCAAGCTGATGGAGGACCTTCAGATGTCTACCAGCGAGACTCTCATGGTGGGCGACTCAGATACCGACGTGCTCACGGGACGCAATGCCGGTGTGTGGACGTGCGGCGTCAGCTACGGTTTCGGGGCAGACACGCTGGAAGAAGTTCGGCCGGACCTGGTGATTGATGATCTACGTGAGCTCCCGCCATTGCTGGATGGTCACCGCAAAGTGTGACCGAGCCGGAGGCTCCAACGTGTCCGGACTCTTTGGCATCCAACTTGAGACGGAAATATTTATGATCAATGTAGTACAAGGAACCCGGCGGGCGGCGCCCCGTGTTCCAATACATCAGTGGCGTATTCTCCGGCCCTGCTTTTGGGCACTCTGGTTGTCGCTGGGTCTGTTCCTTCTGCCGGGAGTTTCAGGTTTTGCGGGGCAGCAGCCGGTGAAACCGCAAAAGGAATCGGCCGCGAAGCCCGCGCCGGCAGCGGAAGGCTCCGAACAGGAACAATCCGTCCCCGGCGATTGGGCGCCGGAGCTGCTGGACGGCATCCTGAGTTCCCCCAACGAGGAGGCGCAATTCGCCTTGCTGCGCGCCACTTTCGCCGCGGGGCCCGCCATTATTCCGCAACTTGCCACGGCGCTGAAGGACGATCGCACCGCCGAGTATGCGGCACAGTCGCTGGCCTACATCGGCGGTGAACAGGCGCTGCGGATTCTCTGGAATCTGCTCTCCGATCCACGCGACCTCAACTTGCGTCGTTTCACCTATGGCGCCCTCGCCGAGTTCGACTCGCCCCAGGCTACTGACGCCCTTCTTGACGTCATCGACAAATCCGACAACGAACCGGACCGGACGGTAACCGAATGCGCGGTGATTGCCCTCACAGTGCGCACTGATGCCACGCTGTTGCCACGGCTTGCCGACCTGGAGAAAAAGCTTCAGGATGTCGTTATTCGCGACGACCTGGACAACGCCCGCGCCGTCATCGAAGATCGGGCGAAGTACCTGGCATCGCCGGAGGGCAAGAAAGCCGGCGGCTCAATCGAATCCGCGGTGCGAACCTACTTCATTCCCGCGCTGGAAGCGGAACCACCCTCGGAAGCCGGTGCTGCGTCTCCAGTGAAGAGAAGCGTGGGCAAGTCGTTTGCCACGGCCCCGGCCAAGCCCTCAAAACCGCTCGTCTCGGTGGACGTACGCAGCGTGACCTTCTCGCCCGACAAGGATCGCGCACTGGCCCGCGTCGTTTTCGAGGATCCCTCCGCCGTGGCATACTATGACTTTGTCTTGCAAAAACGCTACGGCGATTGGAGAATCGCCAGCGTTTGGCTGGGACCCGAGCAAGAAAAGAAGGCAGTAGGCAGTGGGCAGTAGGCGATTAATTGGCGACAGCAAAATCTCTATTAATCTGCCAACTGCCAGCAGAAGCGGGTAGAACTCCGTAGGCGGTTGGCAACCCACAACCCGTCTGCCTATCTCCCAACTGCCAGCGATCGTTGCTCGCCACCCGTCACTGCTCTTATGCGCCACGTCATCGTTGGAACGGCAGGTCACATTGACCACGGGAAATCCGCGTTAGTTTTGGCCCTTACCGGCACGGACCCCGACCGCTGGGAAGAGGAGAAGCGCCGCGGCATCACCATTGATCTGGGCTTCGCTCATCTCGATCTCGGTGCGGATCTGCGCATCGGGTTCATTGATGTTCCCGGCCACGAGCGCTTTGTAAGAAACATGCTGGCCGGGGTGGGCGGCATCGATCTGGTGATGTTGATCGTTGCCGGGGACGAGTCCATCAAACCTCAGACGCGCGAGCACTTCGACATCTGCAAGCTGCTGGGTATTCAGCGGGGCTTGATCGTTATCACCAAGTCAGACCTGGTGGACCGCGAGGTCCTGGAACTGGTGCGCCTCGAGGTGCAGGAATTTGTGGCTGGTTCGTTCCTGGAAGGTGCGCCGATTGTGGCGGCCAGCGCCCGCACCGGCGAGGGATTGGACGAACTGAGGACCGAACTGCGCCGGCTGAGCCTCGGGACACCGCCCAAACCCATCGACCTGCCCTGCCGGCTTCCCATCGACCGCTCGTTCGTCATGAAGGGATTTGGCGCGGTCGTGACCGGCACGCTGATCACGGGAACGGTAGAAAAGGAAGCCGAGGTCGAGATCTTCCCGCTGGGGAAACGCGCGCGCGTGCGCGGCATCGAGGTTTACAACGCCCCTGCCGACCGCGCCACTGCGGGCCAACGCACGGCTCTGAACCTGGCAGGAGTCGAGGCCCGGCAGATTACCCGGGGCATGGTGCTGGCCGCGCCGGGGCTGTTCCAACCCAGCACATCGCTCGATTGCATTTTGACGCTGTTGCCGGGCGCCCGGCCGCTGAAGAACCATGCGCCCGTGCATTTCCACTGCGGCACGGCGGAAATGCAGGCGCGCGTTGTTCTGCTGGACGGCAAAGTCATGGAGCCTGGCGCCACCGGCTTTGCGCAGCTTCGGCTGTCCGAACCCGGCCTGTTCGTGCCCGGTGATCGCTACATCATCCGGCAATTCTCACCTGTGACCACCATCGGGGGCGGCCGCGTGCTTGACAAGGCACCGGCCAAGCATCGCTCCGGCGATCCCGTCACACTGGAATCGCTCCACGTTTTGGAGCATGGGTCACCGGAAGCGCGGCTCGAACTGCTGGCCAAGTGGGCCGGTGAAGCGACACTCGCCGCTCTTGCCGCCCGGACGGGCTGGAAACCTCCCGACGTCCTGCGTGTCGCGAAAATGCTGGAGTCCCAGAAGCGCCTTGTGGTTCTAGGGTCGCCTTCCAACCTCCTCATCCACCGGGAACACTTCGACCTTCTCACCAAGCTGGTGTTGGCGAAGCTCTCGGACTTTCACGCCGCCAATCCCCTGTCCAGCGGATTGTCCAGGGAAGAGTTGCGTGCCAAGCTGATCGTACGGGATAGCGCAGGGCCCGCCCGCCACGCGCCTTCTGTAACCCTGCTCAATGCCCTGCTCCAATGGCTGGCATCGCAAGGTAAGGTTGACGTCCAGGGCGAGGCAGTTCGGTTGACCGGCCATACCATTCAGCTTACGAGCGACGAGACGGCAGCCCGCACCCAAATCGCGGCGGCTTTCGAGAACGCGGGACTGGCCGTCCCCAGCGCTCGCAAAGTGCTGTCAACCCTGCGGCTGGATCGTGCGCGCGCCGAAAAATTGTTGCGGATGTTGGTGAAGGAGAACGTCCTGATCAAGGTAAGCGAGGAATTGATATTCCACCAATCCGCGCTGCGGCAGCTTTACCAGATCCTCGCCCGCCGCAAGGCCAAGAATCCGCAGCTCAGCGTTCCTGAGTTCAAAGAACTCACCGGATTGTCCCGCAAATACGCCATTCCCCTGCTGGAGTTCCTCGACCGCGAGCGCATCACCCGGCGTGAGGGCGACGAACGCGTGATTCTCTGAGGACGCCCCGGTCTGTTTTCGCCCGCGGGCCTGCACGTTTGCGAAGGGTGCACCTGACTCCACGGCTCGCGAGCCCGCATCACCATACGCCCCGCTATCGCCGCGTAGATCAGATATACTTTATTTGATTCTCGATCTCGTCAGCCGTGAATGTGTTCAGTAGGATAAGAGCGCGGCTGGACAGTTCCTGGGGTTTGCGGCGAACCGCGATAATAATCCCCGAATGAGTCTTCTTTTCCTCAAAGTATTGTCGCGCCAAGGCTTCAAAATGCACGCGATTATGCGTCAGCAGGGTTTTGTGGCGGGAGGCAGCGAAGGCCAACTGTTCGGCGTCGGTCTTCCCAAGTTGCTCCGCCTCCTGGGTCGTCATAGCGCCGAAGCCGCGGGCACGAACCAACCCCGAAACCAATACATCAACGTCCTCGTCCAGGTAAAGGTCAATAAAGAGTTGTTTCAATGATCTTCCGTCAGCGATTCGAGGCGCTCCTCCGGGATGTGGTTGCGCTCAATGAACGCGTTGATCTCATCCCGGTGGTCGCTGTAGTAACTGAGGGCATCGAAAACCTGCGCAAGCGTCAGGTGGGGCAGGCTCTGGGGGATTGCCTCCGCCGCCACACCCAGGCGCCATGTCTCCACAATCGCCCGCACCGGCGTGCGTGTTCCGCGGATTATGGGCTCGCCCCCCAGGATCTCATCATCACTCACGATGTAGCGATGCTGTGTTGCCGTGGTCATATCAACAGATTATAGCTCAAGTACGGGCTATTTCCATTTGGACGATCGCGGGATGCAACGGACCCACCGCGGCAGCCGGGCCGACAGCGGGAGCGGAGCGCGCGCGTCATGCCCGGCATGGTTCGATCGCGTGCCGGATGGTAAGTTGCTGGAGGCTAGCTGCTAGCTGAATAAGACATTGTGTCATACTGTATTCAATTTTTCACAATTGACGCAACTGAATTTGTTTTCAGTACGTTCTCAGGTTTGGGAGGCAAAAAGGAGGTATTCCGACCTTTTGTTTTCAATAACTTCTCAGGTTTGGGAAGGTGCGCCCATGTTGGACATCATGTCTCTGTGCGTCTTGCGCGATGTTGGCCTTTTGACTAGCCTTGAGCGGAACCCATTCCCTTGTCATGTGCAGTACCGAAGCGCCGGTTTTGAAACGCTGGGCCCTGACCATCGACTAAGATTATAGCCTATCGGCCGGCTTTGTCAAGACGGCAATTTGCCCGAGGGGCGCAACATGAACATGCGAAGCGCGACGCAGCGCTCGAAGGCGGTCCTGAAAGGGCCGTCCCTCCCGCTGCAAGGGAGCATATACATTGCCCGGCCTAATCCGGGTTGCTGAAGGTCTGAGTCTGGGCAGAAGCCTCCTAAGGGAGCGTCCGGAGCGTTTCGTAGAGCCGCGAGACCGGAAGGCCGACGACGTTGAAGTAACAACCGGAAATACGGGTGACGAATTTGGAGGCCAGTCCCTGAATGGCATAGGCCCCGGCTTTGTCAAAGGGCTCGCCGCTGCCCACGTAGGCCTCGATCTCTTCCGCGTCAAGCGTGCGGAAGGTCACGGAAGTGGTCTCGTGATCGAGAGCCAAAATCTTCTCCGGCGCCCTGACGAGGCAAATTGCCGTCACCACGTCGTGCGTGTGACCGGAGAGCATGCGTAACATGCGTCTGGCATCCGCAGGTCCAGTAGGCTTTCCCAGAATCACGCCGGCGATCGTGACAATGGTATCCGCACCCAGAACCAGCCGGCCGACGGATGAGCGGGCCGCCACGCTCAGCGCCTTGGCGCGAGCGATGCGCCGCGCGTAATGTTCCGGCGCCTCCTCCGAAGCGGGCGGACCCTCGTCAATGCCGCTGGGAACAGTTTCAAAATCGAACCCGGCATTCCTCATCAACTCGATTCGACGCGGGGAATTGGATGCGAGGAGCAGCTTCATGCGATAAGTGGTCGGTCTTTAGTCATCCGTCTTAAGTTCTCAAACGAGGTTATCACCGGTAAGCGGCTACCGGCAACTGAGAACTTCTTTTTACAACCTCGCAGGCAGCCATTATGTTAGACTCTTTGATTCTCCGGATCACAAGATTAGGAAGAACCGCCTGTGGATGACGTTGGAAAAATTCTGCCTTATCTGTTCAGGAAGCAAATGGGCCGGGCGGAGCCGCAGGTGCTTGGAATCCTGGTTCCACTCTGGCCGCGCATCGCCGGCAAGACCATGGCGCAGCACTCACAGCCCGCCCGCTTTGATTCCGGCGTGTTGACGCTGGCTGCGGACTGCGCCATGTGGGGCACCCAGCTTCAGCACATGACGGAGGACATCCGCACCGGGATTAACCGCTATCTGGGCCAGCCGGTGGTGAAAAAACTGAGAGTGAAAACCGTCCCGCAGTCCAGCCTGTTTTCTCCCCCGCCGCCGCGACGCGCGACGCCTGTTCTTGCACCGCCCGTGATGCCGCCGGCCATGGACTTGAAATCAGTGGCTGACCGGGAAATTGCCTCGACGCTGGCCGAGTCGTATGCCAAGTATTTCAATCGCCCACGGAGATGAACAAACGCACATGGTTTTTACCGAGAAGGACGTCCGCTACGTAGCAGACCTGGCTCACCTTGAACTTACCGAAGAGGAGGTGGCGAAGTACCTTCCTCAGCTCGATTCCATTCTGCAATACGTGCAAAAGCTTAATGAGCTGGACACTTCCGCGGTGGAGCCGATGGCGCAGGTCACTTATCCGGGGTCCCAGAATGCCGCACTCCGGCCCGACCAGTCGCAGCACAACTTCACGCAGGAACAGGCTTTGGCGAATGCGCCCGAACCGGGGGCGGGAAGTTTCAAGGTGCCGCAGGTCATCGAGCGCGAGGAGTGAGAGCAGGTGCGACTCGTGATTTGCGATTGGTGATTTGTGATTCCAGGCCAAATTCCGGCGTTTCCCGTAATCCAAAATCAAAAATCTAAAATCCAAAATAACTACGATGGACTTCACTAATTTAACGATCGGCCAAATTCACGAACTGCTGATCAACCGGCAGGCTACGGCTGTCGAAATCGCCCAGTCTCATCTGCAGCGCATTGACGAAAAGGACAAGGAAGTACGCGCCTTTCTCAGCCTGTGTCCCGAGCGCGCTCTTGCCCAGGCGAAGCGGGTGGACGAGGCAATTGCCGCCGAGGAACCGATCGGCCCCCTCGCCGGCGTGCCGGTGGCCATCAAGGACGTCATCCTGACCCGTGGTACGCGCACCACCTGTGCGTCTCGCATCCTCGAGAATTTCGTTGCGCCGTATGACGCGACCGCGGTCGAGCGACTCGAAGGCGCCGGCGCCGTCATTTTAGGCAAGACGAATTGCGACGAGTTCGCCATGGGCTCGTCGACGGAAAATTCCAGCTTTTTCCCGACCCACAATCCGTGCGACCTCACTCGCGTGCCGGGTGGGTCGAGCGGAGGATCGGCAGCCGCCGTGGCTGCCAACCTTGCCACTGTGGCGCTGGGATCAGATACCGGAGGCTCCATCCGGCAACCCTCAGCCTTTTGCGATGTTGTCGGGATGATGGGGACATACGGCAGGGTCTCCCGGTACGGATTGGTGGCTTTCGCTTCCTCCCTCGATCACATCGGGCCCTTCGGACGCTCCGTCCACGATGTGGCGCAAGTGCTGCAAACGATTGCCGGGCGCGATCCGCTGGATTCCACCTGCGCCGCCCTGCCGGTGGACGACTATGTGGGCGGGCTGAGCGGCGATGTCCGCGGGATCCGCGTCGGCGTTCCGGCCGAATACCTGAAGGGGCTGAGTGCCGAAATCGGAGATAATATAGAACAAGGCATAGACTTACTTAAAAAACTCGGCTGCGACATCGTATCCATCAGCCTCCCCCATACCGACTACGCCATTGCCTGCTATTACATTATTTGCACTGCTGAGGCCAGCTCCAATCTCGCCCGCTACGACGGCGTGCGTTATGGGTTCCGGGCCACGTCGCACGACGATTTGCAGGACATGTACCGGAAATCACGCAACGTCGGGTTCGGCGCAGAAGTGAAGCGCCGCATCGTGCTGGGGACCTACGTATTGAGTTCTGGATATTATGACGCCTATTATTTAAAAGCTCAGAAGGTGCGCACGCTGATCACGCGCGACTTTGTCGAAGCGTTTGACGACGTCGACGTGATCGTCACTCCCACTTCTCCCATTCCGCCGTTCAAGCTCGGCGAACGGGTGGACGACCCTCTGCAAATGTACCTTGGCGATATCTACACCGTTACCGCCAGCCTGGCCGGCATTCCCGGCATCAGCGTCCCTTGCGGCAAGACGCGCAACGAACCGCGCCTGCCGGTAGGCATGCAGGTCCTCGCCAATCATTTCGACGAAACGCGACTCCTGCGCGTAGCGGACGCGTATGAGCGGGCAGGCGGATTTGCGGTTAGCTGAGTCTTTCGTCGGAACGACTATTGTATTTCGCTTTGGCGTCGAAGGGACTACCCTGCGCCATCAAGATAGGGTTGGGCCAGAAGTAATCACAGGAGTTTGCGGATTCCTTATCGCGAACCCACTCCGCCTGGGGTTCCGCGCATTGGTTGTGTTTGGCGGGATCGTAAAAGCGGCAGTTCAAGCAGCAGTGCAGGTCAGAACCGCACTGCGGGCAGGTGCCGCCGCGAAGCACGCGGCTTCCTGAAGGGAACTCAATTCTTTTACCGCATTTGAAGCACGAGAACGTCATCGGCGCTCAATGTCTTTTCGGGTTTTGCCGAATCCCCGCCTAAACAAAAACGGCCAGCCGTCAGGCCACAGCCGCATGGGCTGATCACTGACGACTGGCCGCTGAAACCTGCTATTTACTGAGTTATCGCCTCGTCCTCGTCCGCAAGGTCCGTTCCCACGGCGGCGGCAGGAGTGGCAGGAATGGCCGCTTCCGCAGGCGCAGGAGCTTCCGGTTGCGCCGGCTCAGCTTCCGTGAGCAGCTTGAAGTTCCGGTAGTATTCCAAGCCCGTCCCTGCCGGAATCAGCCGGCCCATGATGACGTTTTCCTTCAGCCCGCGGAGGTGGTCCACAGCGCCACGGATGGAGGCTTCCGTAAGGACGCGCGTTGTCTCCTGGAACGAGGCGGCCGAGATGAAGGAATCGGTAGCCAGTGACGCCTTGGTGATGCCCAGCAGCAATGGCTGGCCCCCCGCCGGCTTGCCACCTTTGGCCTTGGCGCGTTCGTTCTCCTCCCGGAACTTGAACTTGTCCACCTGTTCGTCGAGCAGAAACTCCGTGTCACCGACCTCTTCCACTTTCACCCAGCGCATCATCTGGCGCACGATCACTTCGATGTGCTTGTCGTTGATGTTGACGCCTTGCAGCCGGTAGACCTCCTGGATTTCGTCCACGAGGTACTTCTGCAATTCCTTCTCGCCCAGGACTGCCAGGATGTCGTGCGGGTTGCGCGGGCCGTCCATGAGGGGCTCGCCCGCCTTCACGCGCTCGCCTTCCTGCACGGACACGTGCACGCCGCGCGGCAGCAGGTATTCCCTGGTCTCGCCTTTCTCCGGAACCACCAGGACCTTGCGCTCGCCCTTGACCACGTCGGCATAACGAACCACGCCGTCAATTTCCGTGATCTTGGCCGGCTCGTGAGGCTTGCGCGCTTCGAAGAGTTCGACCACGCGCGGTAGACCACCGGTGATGTCCTTGGTCTTGGTGGTTTCCCGCGGGATCTTGGCGAGCACATCGCCGGCGTTTACTACATCGCCCTCCTGGACCATCAAGTGCGCGCGCGAGGGCATCAGGTATTTCTTTGTAATTGGCTTCTGGCCGCCATCGGTGCGCTCGCTGCGGATGACGAGTTGCGGCTGGTACTTTTCCTCAAACCCTTCCTTCACCACCCACTGCGACAAACCGGTGACCTCGTCCACCTGCTCCTGCAAGGTAACTTCCGCATCGAGGTCCTTGAACTGCACAGGGCCGCTGACTTCGGTAAGGATCGAGAAGGTGTAAGGATCCCACTCGACGACGATGTCGCCCATTTTCACCGGGGCGCCTTCCGCCACCTTGATGCGGGCGCCGTACACCACCGAGTAGCGCTCCCGCTCACGGCCTTTATCGTCCACAATGGCCACGGCGCCATTGCGATTCATGACCACGTGGGCACCTTCGCGGTTCGTAACAGTTTGAACGCTCAGGTACTTCATGAAACCGTTGTTCTTAGCTTCCAACGTGCTCTGCTCAGAGATACGGCTTGCCGTACCTCCGATGTGGAACGTCCGCATGGTGAGCTGGGTGCCCGGCTCGCCGATGGACTGCGCGGCAATCACTCCCACCGCCTCGCCCATTTCCACCATACGCCCCGTGGCCAGGTTGCGGCCGTAGCACCTTACGCAAACGCCGCGCCGCGACTCACAGGTGAGCACCGAGCGAATCTTCACCCGCTCGATACCGGCAGCTTGGATAGCCGCCGCCAGGTCCTCGTTGATTTCCTGGTTGACGTCGACAATCACGTTGCCTTCATAGTCCTTGATCTTCTCCAGCGAAACGCGTCCCACGATACGGTCGCGGAGAGGCTCCACCACTTCACCGGCTTCCACGATGGGTTCCACAAAGATTCCGTCCAGCGTGCCGCAGTCGAACTCCGAAATAATCACGTCCTGCGCCACATCGACCAAACGACGGGTGAGATAGCCGGAATCCGCGGTTTTCAGGGCCGTGTCCGCCAGACCTTTGCGGGCGCCGTGCGTGGAAATGAAGTATTGCAACACGTTCAGGCCTTCGCGGAAGTTCGCCGTAATGGGAGTCTCAATGATCTCCCCGGAGGGTTTCGCCATCAGACCGCGCATCCCGGAGAGCTGGCGGATTTGCTGTTTTGAACCGCGCGCGCCGGAATCCGCCATGATGTAAATAGGATTCATGTGGCCGGAGGTGTCCTGCTTCTCCATCACCTGGAACATTTCGTTGGCCACATCGTCCGTCACATTGGACCAGATCGCGATCACTTTGTTGTAGCGCTCGCCGTGCGTGATGGCGCCTTCCTGGTACTGCTTCTCAACCTCGATGACTTCCCTTTCGGCCGCGCTCACCAGGTTTGCCTTGCTTTGCGGCACCACCAGGTCGTCGATGCCGATGGAAATTCCCGCCTTGGTAGCGTAGAGGAATCCCAAGGTCTTGACCCCATCCAGCATCTGCACCGTAGTTTCAAGGCCGAAGCGCAGGTAACAATAGTTCACGAGCGCGCCCAGTCCCTTCTTGCGGAGCAAACCGTTGACGAAGGGCATAAGAGGGTGGCCGGTGGTGGCGTCCATCGGCAAGTGGTCATTGAAAATGACCCGGCCCACGGTGGTGTTGATGAACTGGTTCTTGATGGTGATAGGCTCGGTGTGCAAAACGTCCTGCTGATCGCCGTACGCCGTGGTCAGGTCGATCACACGCCCGGTGTAACGCAAGCGAATCGGTGTGAGAGTTTCGACTTCACCCGCTTCCAGCGCCAGCAACACGTCATCGGAGTTCGCGAACGCCCGGCCATCGCCCTTGGCCCCACGCTTTTCCTTGGTCAGGTAATAAACGCCCAGCACGATGTCTTGGGTGGGAACGGCAAGCGGCTGCCCATTGGCCGGTGAAAGGATGTTCTGCGCCGAGAGCATGAGCACCGAAGCCTCAATTTGGGCCTCCGGCGATAGCGGAATGTGCACGGCCATCTGGTCGCCGTCGAAATCAGCATTGAACGCCGTGCAAACGAGAGGATGTATCTTGATGGCCTTGCCTTCCACCAGCACTGGCTCAAAAGCTTGGATACCTAACCGGTGCAGCGTGGGAGCGCGGTTGAGAAGCACAGGATGGTCCTTGATCACTTCCTCCAGAATGTCCCACACCACCGACTCCTGGCGTTCCACCATTTCCTTTGCAGCCTTAATGGTGGTGCAGTGGCCCGCCTGTTCCAGCCGATGATAAATGAAGGGCTTGAACAGTTCCAAAGCCATCTTCTTCGGCAAGCCGCATTGGTGCAGCTTCTGCTCCGGCCCCACGACGATCACCGAACGGCCGGAATAGTCAACGCGTTTCCCCAACAGGTTCTGGCGGAATCGTCCCTGCTTGCCTTTGAGTGTGTCCGAGAGGGACTTGAGCGGGCGGTTATTCGCCCCGCGAAGCACGCGGCCCCGGCGTCCGTTGTCAAACAGCGCGTCTACGGCTTCCTGCAACATGCGCTTCTCGTTGCGGACGATTACATCCGGCGCATGCAACTCAATAAGCTTCTTCAGCCGGTTGTTGCGATTGATGACGCGACGATAGAGGTCATTGAGATCGGAAGTGGCAAAACGGCCGCCATCAAGGGGCACCAACGGCCGCAATTCGGGAGGGATCACCGGGATTACATCGAGAATCATCCACTCGGGTTTATTCCCGGATTTCCGAAACGCGTCCAGCACCTTCAATCGTTTGGCGTACTTCACCCGCTTCTGTTGCGACGGATCGGTTTTCATTTTCTCGCGCAGCTCGTCGGCCAGCGCCTCGATATCGACCTGTTTCAGCAGTTCTTTGATCGCTTCGGCACCCATTCCGGCGCGGAATTTGCCGGGAAAGTCCTGCTGAAGTTGCCGGTAGCGCTCTTCGGTCAGCAACTCTTTTTCTTTGACGGGAGCTTCGCCAGGATCGACGATAACGTAGTTTTCAAAGTACAGGATGCGCTCAAGATCACGCAGCGAAATATCGAGCAGGTGGCCGATGCGGCTGGGGAGTCCTTTGAAGAACCAGACGTGCGAGCAGGGTGAAGCCAACTCAATGTGTCCCATGCGCTCGCGTCGAACCTTGGAGAGTGTCACTTCGACGCCGCATTTGTCGCAAATCACCCCGCGATGCTTCATACGTTTGTACTTGCCGCACAAGCACTCCCAGTCGGTAACCGGGCCGAAAATTCGCGCGCAGAACAGGCCGTCGCGTTCCGGCTTGAAGGTGCGATAGTTAATGGTTTCCGGCTTAGTCACCTCACCGTGGGACCAGGAACGGATCTTTTCAGGGGACGCCAGGCTGATGCGGATGGCGTCAAACTCACCAATCAAACTAACTCGATCATAAGGGCTGCTACGGAACAAGGTTTGCCTCCTTGAAGGAGAGAAGAAATTTTGTCGATACTAGCCTGCCGGCGCGCCGCGGGTCAGATACGGCGGCGCGCGGCGGCTCCTGATAGTCCTACTCTGCACCGACTGGCGCGAGTTGTTCCTTGGGCTTCTTGATCAATTCCACATCCAGGCAGAGGCTCTGCAACTCCCGCACGAGCACGTTGAACGACTCGGGTACGCCGGGCTCGATCGCGGCTTCGCCTTTCACGATGGCTTCATAAATCTTGGCGCGACCGTACACATCGTCGGATTTCGCCGTGAGGAGTTCCTGAAGGATGTACGCCGCACCATATGCTTCCAGCGCCCACACTTCCATTTCGCCGAAACGCTGGCCGCCGAACTGCGCCTTGCCGCCAAGAGGTTGCTGAGTAATGAGGGAGTACGGCCCGATCGACCGAGCGTGAATCTTGTCGTCAACCAAATGGGACAGCTTCAGCATGTAAATGTAGCCGACGGTAACCGGCTGTTCGAACTTCTCACCCGTCATGCCGTCGAAAAGACTGATCTTGCCGGAGACAGGCAATTCCGCCTTTTCCAGGTAATCCTTGATCTCCCGTTCCGTCGCGCCATCGAATACGGGGGTGCTGAAGGCGACTCCATCTATAAGCGTCCGGGCCTGATCGAGAATTTGCTGATCGTCCCAGGTATCAATGGAGGCCGCCAGCGGGCTATTGTGGTAAAGGTTCTTCAGCTCTTTGCGCAGCAATTCGGCGCGAGCTTCTGCCGAGAAAAGTTGGCGGATCTTGTTGCCCAACTCGCGGGCTGCCCAGCCAAGGTGCGTCTCCAGGATCTGGCCCACGTTCATGCGCGAAGGGACGCCCAGGGGATTCAGCACGACTTCCACCGGAGTTCCATCGGGCAGATACGGCATGTCTTCCTCAGGAAGAATACGAGCGATCACACCTTTGTTGCCATGCCGGCCGGCCATCTTATCGCCGACGGAGAGCTTGCGCTTCATGGCGATATAAACTTTGACAAGCTTGATGACTCCGGGCGGAAGTTCGTCCCCCTTCTTCAGCTTTAGAATCTTCTCGTCGGTGATCTTACGCAGGATGTCCATCTGCCGCGAGGTCATCTCTTCGATCTCATCAATCTTTTCGATGAGCGTCGGGTCCTTCTTGGCGATCCTCATGCGCTTGAGGTTGCGTGTGGTGATGCGGTCCAGAATGTCGCGAGTGAGTTTGGTACCCTTGGTAATCAGCCGCTTGTTGGTCTTTTCATCGTGTAAGTCAGCCAGCAACTCCTCACCTTCGAGCAGCGCGCACAAGCGCTTCAGGCGCTCGTCCTTGAGGATCCGGTCTTCGTCTTTGAGGTTCTTTTCCAGGCGCTCCACCTGCGTGCCCTCGATAACCCTGGCGCGCTCGTCCTTGTCCGCACCCTTGCGAGAAAAGATCTTCACATCAACAACAATACCCTCGATGCCGGGTGGGCAGGTTAGCGAGGCGTCGCGAACGTCGCCGGCTTTCTCGCCGAAAATGGCTCGCAGCAGTTTCTCTTCAGGAGTAAGCTGGGTTTCGCCCTTGGGCGTGACCTTTCCCACCAGGATGTCGCCCGGCTTCGCGTAAGCGCCGATTCGAATGATGCCACTCTCATCCAGATCTTTCAGCAGGGACTCAGAAAGGTTGGGAATGTCACGGGTGATTTCCTCCGGCCCCAGCTTCGTGTCGCGGGATTCGATTTCGAATTCTTCGATGTGAATCGACGTGTAGGAATCCTCTTTCACCAGTCTTTCGCTCACCAGAATGGCGTCCTCAAAGTTGTACCCGCGCCACGGCATGAATGCCACCAGGACGTTGCGCCCCAGGGCGAGTTCGCCATGATCGGTGCAGGGACCATCGGCCAGCACCTGGCCCGCGTAAACACGCTGGTTCTTGTGAACCGTCGGCTTTTGATTAATGCAAGTATTCTGATTCGAACGGCGGAATTTAATGAGCTGGTAGATATCCGCGCCCACTTCGCGGGAAAGTTGCCCGCTGTGGCCATCTCCTTCGACGCGCACGATGATGCGTTCGCTGTCAACACTATCCACCACGCCGTTGCGGCGGCAAATGACGACGGCGCCCGAATCACGTGCCGTAACTTCTTCCATTCCCGTGCCGACCAGCGGCGCTTGCGCACGCAGTAGAGGAACCGACTGCCGCTGCATGTTGGAACCCATCAGGGCGCGGTTGGCGTCGTCGTTCTCGAGGAACGGAATCAGGGACGCCGCCACACTGACAAGCTGCTTGGGACTGACGTCGATGTAGTCAATCTCATCGCGGCGCTTAAGCACAAAATTGCCGGCTTGCCGCGCGTTGACCAACTCATTGACGATTCGCCCCTTTTCGTCGACCCCGACGTTGGCTTGTGCGATCACGTACTGGTCCTCTTCCCACGCAGACTGGTAGAACGAGTACGGCTCGTGTTCCACTAGCTTGCGCTTTTTCTCGCGCAGTTCCTCATTAGTTTTTTCCACCGTGCCCACTTCAACGTGCTCCCCCACTTTCCAGGGACCGTCGCCGCCGTGGGTGACGGTGACGTAATCAACGATGCGACCGCTGCGAACCTTGCGATAGGGGCTCTCGATGAAGCCGTATTCGTTAATTTGCGCATAGCAAGAAAGCGAAGAGATTAACCCGATATTGGGACCTTCCGGTGTTTCGATGGGGCAGATGCGCCCGTAATGCGTTGGGTGCACGTCTCGCACTTCGAAACCGGCACGCTCGCGGGAGAGCCCCCCCGGTCCGAGTGCCGAGAGCCGCCGCTTGTGCGTAATCTCGGAGAGCGGGTTCGTCTGATCCATGAACTGCGAGAGTTGCGAAGATCCGAAAAATTCACGAATCGCCGCCATCACCGGCTTGGCGTTGATCAGGTCATGCGGCATGGCGGTGGACATTTCCTGGTAGACCGACATCTTCTCCTTGATCGCCCGCTCCATGCGCACCAAGCCAAGGCGGAACTGGTTTTCAATCAACTCGCCGACCGCGCGAACGCGGCGATTACCGAGGTGGTCGATGTCATCCACGCTATAAGTGCCGCCGGGGTTCTTTTTCAGGGTCAAGAGGTAGCGGATGGCGGCATAGAAGTCCTCCGGCTCCAGTGTCCGCTTGTCCAGCGGCAACTGCACCGGCGAGTGCTCGGAATGGTCAGTGGCCAACGTGCCTTCACAAGCGCGGACAACCTCGGAACAGATATTCCCTTCCCGTTTTCCCACAAACATCTTCTCGTCATCAACAACGACGTAGAAATTGGCTCTGGGGAAATTCCGCGCATCTTCGAGCTCAAATTCCTGGGACCGGTCGTCCAGGCGGGTCTTGAGCTTAGAGTAGTACCCCAACTTGATGTTGAATTTCAGCCGGCCCACGCGGGAGAAATCGTACTTGCGCGCATCGAAGAACATTCCGTTAAACAAGGCCGTGGCAGTTTCCAATGTTGGCGGGTCGCCCGGCCGCATCTTGCGATACATCTCAATCAGCGCTTCCTGAGGGGTCTTCAAGGTATCGCGCTTCAACGTCTGACTCACAACCGAGCTGGTATCGTCCCGTTCCGGGAAGAACACCTGCATTTCCGGTATCCCGGAATCGAGTATCGAGTTAAGTGCGGCAGCCGTAATTTCGCTGTTGGCCTCGACCAGCACCTCCCCTGTAGAGGGATCAACGATATCAGCGGCGGTAAATGCCCCTTCGAGATCGTGGGAAGCCACTTCCACCTGCGTGATTTTCGCCTTTTGGATCTCTTTAAAAACGGCTGCGGTGATTTTTCGTCCCGCGGGTACGACCGGTTCATGCGTGCGGGGGTGATCGATGCTCTTTGAGATACGGTTGTTAATGAGCCCTTCAGAAACTTCCCAGAATAGCTTGCGTTCTTTCAGTGAGATCTTCTCGACTTGGTAGAAGGCCTTGACGATTTCGGAGTCGTTCTTCAACCCCAACGCTCGCAGAAAAATAGTGGCTAGGAATTTGCGCTTACGATCAATGCGAACGTAGAGAAGGTTCTTCGTGTCGTATTCAAATTCCACCCATGAGCCGCGATAGGGAATAATCTTCCCGAGGAAATACGTCTTTTGCGCATTCGCTTCGAAGAAAACGCCGGGCGACCGGTGCAATTGGCTTACAATGACGCGTTCGGTCCCATTAATAATAAATGTCCCGTTTTCCGTCATCAGCGGAATTTCGCCAAAGTAAACTTCCTGCTCTTTAATATCGCGGATGCTCTTGTGGCCGGTGTCGCTGTCCTTATCGTACAGTGTGAGCCGAATGGTGACTTTAAGGGGTGCGGCGAATGTCATGCCCCGCTCCTGGCACTCTGTCACGTCGTACTTCAATTGGAGCGCCACCGGGTCGCCGCACTTATTGCAGAAGGTGACCACGTTCTTGTTGAATGTGCCGCACTTTGTACAAAGGACTTCACCCACCTTGAACGGGTCGGTGATGACGGTGTGCCCGCAGTTCTTGCAAGTGCTGCGCAGGTGATGGAGCCCCTTCAGACTTCCGCACTTGCATTCCCAATTTCCGATGGAGTAATCCACAAAGTCCAACTGCGCAATACCCCGGAAGTCCGTGATCGGGAAAACGGAATTGAAGACAGCTTGCAGTCCCACGTCTTCGCGTTCCGAGGGCAGGAGATTCATCTGGAGGAAGCGCTCGTAGGAACGCCGTTGGACCTCGATGAGATTAGGAATTTTTATGACCGTCGGTATTTTGGAGAAATTAATACGCTGACGCACAGCGCCGTTTCCGCCGTTAGGCATTACTTTTGCTCCTTGCGTGAAATTTCAAAAGTCGTTTGGACAATGGCGACACAGATCCCTTATTAACTTGGATGCACACCTACCTTGTGAGGATGCAAACCTCTCAGATCGATCCCCGCAGCAATCCATGGGTTCGTCCGTGCCACAGAAAAGCAGTGACAAATGAATAGTGACGAGTGATCCGCAACAGTTGACAACTCGCGTTAGTGTCTAACTCGCCTGCTGCTTGCCACTCCTCACATGAATCAGAGGACGGCTATTTCACTTCTACGGTAGCGCCAGCTTCGGTGAACTTTTTTCGGATGCTCTCCGCCTCATCTTTAGAGACGCCCTCTTTAATCGGCTTCGGGGCGCCGTCGACCAAGTCCTTGGCTTCCTTTAGCCCAAGGCTAGTGACTTCGCGAACGGCCTTAATAACGTTGATTTTGTTGGCTCCGATGGCGGTCAGCACCACCGAGAATTCCGTCTGCTCCTCGACCGGAGCTGCGGCAGCGGCCGCCGGACCGGCTCCCGCCGCCACCACCGGAGCTGCCGCTGCGGCGGATACGCCCAGAGCTTCCTCAAGCTGCTTAACAAGCTCGGCAGCTTCCAGTAGAGTCAAACTCTTTACATCTTCGACGATTTTCTCAACCCGTTCTGACATTAGTTTCTCCTCTTCAGTATGCTAAAAATTCTAAGCTTACTCACGACGGCTCTTGTCGCGGCGAACTACTAGCTTGTTCGCTTTGCTGGTATCTCGTCCCTCTTTCATTGCCGTTTGACCGCATGCTGCCGCACCCGAATCCTCGTCGCTAAACGCGAGACGTTCCTTCCCGATGTGAGCCGGCCGCTAGCTGGTTTGCGCTTCCTTGAACTTCTTTTCCTTCACACCCTGCTGAATGACATACGCAAGGTTGCGGGCCACACCTGATACCGTCGACGCCACACGTTGCGCCGGTGAATTAAACAAATACAAAACCTTAGAAAGTAGTTGCTCCCTGGAGGGGAGGGTCGCGAGAGAGATCAAGTCGGCCAGAGAGACTACTCTACCCTCCACCACGCCGCATTTGAACGTCAATACGGGGTTTTCCTTCGCGTATTCAGTCAATGCCTTCGCCAGCGCGACAGGGTCGCTTTCGGTTAATGCGACGGAGGTCGTTCCCGCCAACTTTTGTGCAACCGGCTCGACCGGCGTTCCCTTCGCCGCTCGCTCAATCAGGGTGTTCTTTACTACGCTGTATCGCGCCCCGGTTGCGGCAATCTTCCTGCGTAAAGCGAAATCCTGGGCGACCGTGATCCCTTGGAATCCCGAAAAGATAATACCCCGCCCTTTTTTCAGCTCCTCGTGGAGCGCCTCTGCACGCTTTTTCTTCTCGTCCCGATCCATGCTTACTCCTCTATTACTGTCGGCTCCGAATTGAAATGATTACCGGCGTTCGACCAGAACCACCGGGTTGTCGACCCTTCCCCATGGACAATCGCCAGTCGAAAATCGCCAGTTCGTTACGCCGCTTCCACCGAGTCCAGGTCAATCGTCAGGCTCGGCCCCATGGTGGATGAAACCACGATGCTCTTGACGTACTTTCCTTTCGCAGAGGCAGGCTTGGCTTTGATAACACTGGAAATCAGCGCGCCGGCATTTTCCGCCAGCTTATCAGCCCCAAACGAAACCTTGCCGACCGGGCAGTGAATAATGCCGGTTTTGTCGACGCGAAACTCCACTTTGCCGGCTTTCACTTCGCGGACGGCCTTTGCCACATCCAGGGTCACTGTCCCCGTTTTGGGATTGGGCATCAGTCCGCGCGGCCCCAAGACTTTGCCCAAGCGTCCGACGGATTTCATCATGTCAGGGGTTGCCACAACGGCTTCAAAATCCATCCAGCCACCCTGGATTCTCTGCACAAGGTCATCGCCGCCAGACTCGTCCGCGCCTGCTTCGCGGCCTTCACGCACCTTATCGCCGGAAGCAATCACGATCACGCGCTTGGATTTCCCCAGTCCGTGTGGCAGCACCACCGTGCCGCGTACCATCTGGTCCGCATGCTTGGGATCGACTCCCAAGCGCATGGCAACTTCTACGGTTTCATCGAACTTCGCAAACGCCGCTTTCTTAACGACCGGCATGGCATCAGCCAGCGTGTAAGCCGGTTTGTCAACCAACTTGGCAGACGCCTCGTATTTCTTTCCGACTTTAGCCATTGCAAAAACTCCTCGTCGAAACTCGAAAATCGAAATCCGAAACTCGGCTTGGCACTGGGCGATTTTCGAGTTTCGAATTTCGAGTTTCGTCTTTCCCCTACCCCGCAACTTCAATCCCAGCGCTACGCGCTGTACCCTTAATGGTGGCGACTGCTGCCGCCAGGTCCCGGGCATTGAGATCAGGCATCTTCAGCTTGGCGATCTCTTCAACCTGTTTCTCTGTGACTTTTCCAACCTTGTTCCGGTTCGGTTCCCCGGAACCCTTTGCAATTCCCGCCGCCCGTTTCAGGAGCACCGCGGCAGGCGGTGTCTTAGTGACAAAGGTGAAACTCCGGTCGTGATAGACGGTAATAACCACCGGGATGATCAAGCCTTCCTGATCCTTACTGGAGGTTTTGGCATTAAAAGACTTGCAGAAATCCATAATGTTCACGCCGTGCTGGCCCAAGGCAGGCCCCACGGGCGGCGCCGGAGTAGCTTTCCCCGCCGGAATTTGAAGCTTGACCATTGCTGTGACGCGTTTTGCCATGAGCTAACCCTCCGAAACTCGAAGTCCGAAATTCGAAACTCGCGATGACGACACCGATTTTCGAGTTTCGATTTTCGAATTTCGGCTTCTCAAACCCTAGATCTTCTCTACCTGATAAAAGTCCAGTTCCACGGGCGTGGCCCTGCCAAAAATGGTCACCATCACCCGCAGAGTGTTGCGGTCCTCATTGATTTCGTCCACGAGGCCATTGAAATCCCGGAAAGGACCATCCGTAATCTTCACGCTCTCCCCGCGGTCGAACTTGAGCTTCGGCTTGGGATGTTCGGCCGCCACTTCGACGCGATGGACAATCCGGTCAACCTCCTCAGGGCTGAGGGGGCTGGGCCGCTGCCCGGAACCCACAAAACCAGTGACCCGCGGAGTGGAGCGCACCATGTGCCAGGTGTTGTCGTTCATCTCCATTTCCACAAGCACGTACCCCGGATAGAAGAGCTTGGGCGTAACCACCTTCTTGCCCTGACGCATCTCGATGACGTCTTCGGTGGGGACCATGATTTCTCCGAACTGGCCCGTGAGACCCTCGGCGTCGATCCGGCTCTTCAGGGTCTCAGCAACCTTCTTCTCAAAACCTGAATAGGTGTGAAGGATGTACCAGTTCTTTGTCGCGCCCGTCTTGCTTGTACTGAGATCCTCTTCGGTCAAACCTTTCACCTTTCTCCTGCGAATCAGCTTAGCCGCGATGCAGGAAGTAATTCAGCACACCGGTTACCCCGTGCGAAAAAATTAGATCCATAATGTAGAAATAAATCCCAAAAATGAATGTGGTCAGCACTACCATAACCGTGGTGCCGTAAACCTCTTGCATTCCTGGCCAAGTCACTCGCTTGGTTTCGATCTTCACTTCGGAAGCATACTGCCTCAGTTGCTGCCAAGCGCCTTTGGCGTGCGCCAAAGGGCTTCCTTCGTCCATCACTTCGTTACCCATTTCGCTCTCGATCCAGTCGAGCGTCTCACCGCTCGCCCAAGGAAATCCTCAAACCGCAAAATCTGGCAGGGGCGGAGGGATTTGAACCCCCATGACCGGTTTTGGAGACCGGCAGATTAGCCGTTAATCTGACGCCCCTGTAAACCCGGGGCTAGTGGCTGGGGCCCAGGGGCTGGGGGATGCGCACGGCAGATAATCGTGGACGCTTCGGCTTTTCCCCAGTCCCCAGTCCCTAGCACCTAGAACCTGCACTACTTCACTTCCTTATGGACCGTATGGTGCCGGCATGCGGGGCAGAACTTTTTCAACTCCAACCGGTCCTGGTTCTTTTTTTTGTTCTTCGTCGAGGTGTAGTTGCGGTTCTTACAGTCACCGCACTGTAACGTAATAATTTCGCGCATCTTTTTTAGCTCTCAGCTTTCAGCGTTCAGCTATCAGCTTGAACCCCATCGTCCGGCGAAAGCTGATTGCCGAAAACCTTATTCCCGTCAGGTACCGGCTCTCCGCTATCAATTAATGCTTTGGCTGACGGCTGAGAGCTGATAGCTGACAGCTTTATTTAATTATCTCCGCCACCGTGCCGGCGCCGACCGTATGGCCGCCCTCGCGGATGGCGAAGCGCAGTCCCTTCTCCATGGCGATGGGCGTGATCAACTCGATCTCCAATCCCACATTGTCCCCCGGCATCACCATCTCTGTCCCCGCCGGCAGCGTCGCCACCCCCGTCACGTCCGTCGTCCGAAAGTAAAACTGCGGCCGGTAGCCGTTGAAGAACGGCGTGTGCCGTCCCCCTTCTTCCTTCGTCAGAATGTACACCGACGCCTTGAACTTCGTGTGCGGCGTGATCGACCCCGGCTTCGCCAGCACCATGCCCCGCTCCACGTCGTCCTTCTCCGTACCGCGCAGCAGCACCCCGATATTGTCCCCCGCCTGCCCTTCGTCCAACAGCTTCTTGAACATCTCCACGCCCGTCACCACCCGCTTGAACGACTCCGGACGCAGTCCCACCACCTCGATCTCTTCCTGCACCTTCACCTTGCCCCGCTCCACTCTGCCCGTCACCACCGTGCCTCGGCCCGAAATCGAGAAAATGTCTTCCACCGGCATCAGAAACGGCTTGTCGATCTCCCGCTGCGGCATCGGAATGTAGCTGTCCACCGCATCCATCAACTCGTGGATCGACTTCTCCCACTTCGCGTCCCCTTCCAACGCCTTCAGCGCCGAGCCCCGCACCACCGGTATCTTGTCCCCCGGAAACTGGTACTTGGTCAGCAACTCCCGTACTTCCATCTCCACCAGGTCCAACAGCTCCGGATCGTCCACCGCGTCGCACTTGTTCATGTACACCACAATGTACGGCACGTTCACCTGGCGGGCCAGCAGCACGTGCTCGCGCGTCTGCGGCATGGGCCCGTCCGTCGCCGCCACCACCAGAATCGCGCCATCCATCTGCGCCGCCCCCGTGATCATGTTCTTGATGTAGTCCGCGTGCCCCGGACAGTCCACGTGCGCATAGTGCCGGTTCTTCGTCTCGTATTCCACGTGCGCAATCGCAATCGTGATCCCCCGCGCCTTCTCCTCCGGCGCGTTGTCAATCGAATCGAACGCCCGGAACTTCACCTTCGGGTTCTCCTTCGCCAGCACCTTCGTGATCGCCGCCGTCAACGTCGTCTTCCCGTGATCAATGTGCCCAATCGTCCCCACGTTCATGTGCGGCTTCGATCGATCAAACTTTTCTTTCGCCATAGCTCTCTTCGCTCCTTGCTAACCCCTGCCGTGAATTGCGCTCAATCGTTGGACCTTCGGTTTTCGCTTCATCTCGTGGTAAACATCCACCCCATGCGTACCGCGGCTACAACCCTCCTTCTGATCCTACCCAAAACTCTGGAGCCGATGAGCGGAATTGAACCGCTGACCCCGTCCTTACCAAGGACGTGCTCTACCAACTGAGCTACATCGGCCCACGCCCCGCCAAGCGCAGACATCGAAACGCGAAAATCGAAATTCGAAACTCGAGTGCGTTACGGCGATCAACGAACCTCCGAGTTTCGAATTTCCAGTTTCGAATTTCGAACTGGAGCGGGAGACGGGAATCGAACCCGCGACCAACAGCTTGGAAGGCTGTGACTCTACCACTGAGTTACTCCCGCTCAAGAACAGTGGTGAGTGGTTAGTGGCTAGTGCTTAACCGTAAAGCTGGCCACCGTGCCCTAGCCACTAACCACTGTTCTTCTGGTGGACAGGGGAGGGTTCGAACCTCCGTAGACCACAGGGGTCGGCAGATTTACAGTCTGCTGCTTTTGACCGCTCAGCCACCTGTCCGTTCTCTTTCGTTCTTCCAAGCTCCTGGCAAGCGCGGGCGCGGTTTCGCTTAGCCCCGAAAAACGATTTCATTTGAGCCGAGTGGGTCCAAAGTACGGTTGGGCGCGGGCAAGAACTCACCCGCGCAGTTCTGAACACTTCAGATTTGTATACCCGCTCCCTAATCAACCGACCGACGACGGCCTACCAAACTCCTAACGACTGACGCTAACTCAGAAAACGGTGCCAATCATGGAGGCAACTCGCGCCCCAGGTCCACGCTACGACCTTTATCAATTGTGACTTGCCCCGCCGTCGCGCCGCTCTCCACTGCTTTTCTGGAGCTGGCGAAGGGATTCGAACCCCCGACCCTCTGATTACAAATCAGATGCTCTACCGGCTGAGCTACGCCAGCAACCGCAAACTCACTATTATACTGATCGGCAGGCAAATTGCAAGGGCAACAATTTGCTTTCCCGGATTCCTGAGATCGGAGCCCGCCCCTGCGCCAACACTCGCCTTATTCCCTCCACTCCAGAAAGCCCTGTCACGCTCGCCATTACTGGCGCCTGATCCACCGGCCTATCGGCACAAGCCAGTGGCCAAAAGCCCGTATCGAGAAACTAATCGTCGCCAAGTATATGACGGCTTGCCTTGGTCTCCGGTTACTCGCGCAAGTATCTCATTGGGTTTACGGGCGTATTGTTGACCATGACTTCGTAATGCAAGTGTGGTCCCGTCGTCTTGCCGGTCATTCCCACGGCGCCAATCACTTCCCCGCGTTTTACCTCTTGGCCGACGACCACAAAAATCTTGCTGAGGTGGCCATACTTGGTGGTCATACTATAGCCGTGGTCAACGATGATCTCGTTGCCGTAACCGGAATCCCATCCCGCGTGCAGGACGATCCCGTCGCCACCAGCTTCTACGCGCGTGCCGAATGGCGCACAGATATCGACTCCGGAATGGAACGCGCCCTCCCCGCTGAACGGGTCCAGCCGCTGACCAAAGCCCGCCGTAATTCGGCCACGAAGTGGCCAGATCGATGGCATCGTGTCACGCGCAAAATCCGCGACGGGTACGAAGCCCAGCGCGGCAGACGATTGGCGGGAAGGCACCAAAGAGGAATTCCGAATCAAATTGAACGCGTATAGCGAGGCGTGGTAGCTGGACTCGAGTGTCGAATTGGTCTGAGTTGCCAGCAGCATCGCTGCCTCTGGAAAGTGCGGCCGACGTGCCTCGCCGAATCCATACGTCAACGCAACTTCCGCAGCGAGAGATTGCAGCGAATTCAACTTTGCGTTGGTCGTGGTTACGACGTTTTCCAGGCTTCGGTTTTGCGTCTTCAGCGCTTCTCGCTCCGTCCGAAGGTTGTTGTAGTTGGAAACTTTCAGTAGCATGCGCGCATAACTGTTGGCCATTGCAGCGATCGTCATGATTCCCACGACGCTGAACGCCAACACCATATGGACTACGTAAAAAGGAAGACGAATCCTGTGGAGTTCTCCATGCGCGCCCGGGAAAATTAGAAAGGTATAGAATTTCTTATCCATTTATTAAGTCACCCAAGATCATTCTTTGCGACGCTAATCGCCCTTACGCGCGGGCTGCGCGTAGGGCCATAGATGAAGCTTGCAAACTTGCAAGAACCGCAGCAGAAATGCGGGGGAGTATCGTACGGGATGTCCTCGCGCTTGTCAAGCAAATATAAACCGAAAATCAAGTACCACCTGCCGCCGAGTACGATTAATGGTCTGAGTAGACTATTAATGCAACCGCCAATTCCCGGCGCGACCTCAGATACAGATTCTGCCGTCTACGCCTTTCTTATGTCGTACCCCAATATCTTGTCTTTGGTCGCATCCCCGCCCCCCTATTTTGTGTCCCACCTCCACGCCTCGTATTCTTGTCCGACCCCCCAGATGTTCCACCGCAACAGTTTAGGCTAATATAGGAAGCGCTGCTTCTCCACTTGAGTTCTCCATGCGGGATAAGTCTCTGTTCAAATCCGAAGCTGACTTCATCAACTGGATACGCCGCCGGACCCCGCGCCGGACCCCAGGTCTGGCACTGGGTATCGGCGATGACGCCGCGCTGATCAACGTATCGCGCGGGCAAGAGATCATCCTCACCACCGACATGTCGATCGAGGGCGTACATTTTAAGTCCGGCCTCCACCCGCCACGAGCAGTTGGGCATCGGGCCTTGGCGCGTTCTCTAAGCGATATTGCCGCGATGGGCGGAACGCCGCGGTACGCGTTGATTTCCCTTGCGGCATCGCGGAGGACCGAACGCGCCTGGCTAGAGGGGTTTTTTGATGGCCTTTTCGCGCTCGCACGCCGATATTCGACCGTGGTCATCGGGGGCGACACGGCAGTGGTGGATGGTCCGATCTCGGTTGACGTGATTGTGGTGGGGGAGATCTCGCGCGGGCGGGCGCTACTTCGTTCGGGAGCTCGATCCGGGGACCGCATTTTTGTCAGTGGCCGGCTCGGCATGTCGGCGCTGGGATTGCGCCTGCTGCTGTCTGGGAGCGGCGTTCGAACCCCCGCGGAGCGAACCGCCCTTCGTGCTCACCTTTTTCCCATCCCCCAATGTGCCTTGGGTCGTTTCCTTTCCGAGAACCGGTTGGCCAGCGCGGCGATGGACCTGAGTGACGGACTTTCCATCGATCTATCTCGACTTTGCGAGGCCAGCGGGGTAGGAGCGAGCTTGATTGAGAAGGAAATCCCCGCCCCACCCGTCCCCGACGACGCCGACGCGCTTCAGTTAGCGCTCCATGGCGGAGAAGACTATCAGTTGCTTTTCACGGTTCCCAGAGCCAAGCTCTCGAAAATTCCCGCCCGTTTTGGCAGGATTCCGCTTCATTCCATAGGCGAAATCCGTACTTCACAGGGCATTGCGGTGACGACGGCTGAGGGCCGGACGACGCCCCTCGAAGTCCACGGATACGATCATTTCGCCCGAATTTCGCATCTAGCATAGAGGGATTTCCCGGGAGATGCCCCACGGCCCCGCTGATCAGGGCAGGGTTAACTTCGATTTCGCCCGAAAGCGCCGACCCATTTGGCCCTGACCGAGCCTCGCCGGCGGACTTCTTAGGTGGAGGCGAGTATGCGCAGATTGCATATGTTCGTGCTGTCATTGGCGATTGCCTTTGGTCTTGCCGGAGCTAACGCCTGGGCCCGAGGTGGAGGAGGACACGGCGGGGGCGGGGGCTTCCACGGCGGCGGAGGCGGCTTTCGGGGCGGTTTCGGTGGTGGTGGCTTCCACGGTGGGGTTAGCGGCTTTCGGGGCGGTTACGGCGGTGGTGTTCGGGGTGGCTACGGCCGGGGCAGCTGGGGGAGCGGTCGTGGCTGGGGTGGCGGTCACGGACACGGCTGGGGTTATGGAGGCGGTTGGGGCGGCTGGGGATGGGGCGGCTGGGGCTGGGGACTCGGTTTCGGTCCCTGGGCTTACTGGCCCGGCTGGTACGATGGCTATTTGGCGTACCCGTATTACCCCCTACTACTCGGACTACCCGTATCCCGACTACTCGACCAACCCGTGCTACCCTTACGGCCCGTACGGCTGCACTATTTCCGGGTCCGGGCCGGAAAACTACGGGCCAGCATCTTACGCCCCTGAATCTTACCCAACCGAGTCTTACGCGCCAGACCCCGCGCGGTCCGGGCAGGGCTCGGCGGCCTACCCCCAGATGACTCCCCCACCTGTCGCGACGAACCCGTATGTCGCAGATGGGAAGTGGCACTCCTTCAGTCCGCCACCGGCTCCGGCCGGGCAGGCCCATGGTTCGCTCAGGCAAGCTGCTGCGCCGTCGACGGCGCCTCAATCGCCCCAAGGCCAGCCGGCGCCGGGCCAGCCCGATCGCGCAGTTCAGGTGACCATTGCCGACGGACAGTGGCATCACTTCGGTGTGCGGCCCGCTCCGGCCGTGCAGTTCTCTACACGTAAGCTGGCCCCTCAAAGTGCAGGGCGCCCGGCACCCGGCACCAGGGTCGCAGCTTTCTATCCTCTCCAGGGCCAATAGGGGTGCGTTGATGGATTATGGTTTGCCAGCTCTCGATCAAGTCGGGCGGACCGATGAAATCTGAGAGCTGGGAACCTCGGAAGAGCCAAAATTCTCCAGCCTCGACAAGTCGTCATCGCCCGCCGGCCATGGCCCAAAGAAGCAGAACGGCGATGATGGCGATACGAACGCTTTTCCCGCAGCAAAGACTACAAACTAAAGACTCTGAAGCTGGATAAATAGAATAATGAGGATAAGAACAGGCATGAACCTTAGCAAACTTGGGCGCAAGAGGTAGCTTTGGCCGTGTTCCAGTCCTTCTGTCGAATGCCGCAGATGTACCGCGATTTGATATATCGCAGCTCGCGTTCTGCCAACGGTTTCCTTGCCCGGCACATCTCATGTAACAGGTCACGAACTGGCGATGAACCAGGCGCGCCACCGAGGTGGGCCAATGGTTCCGATTCCCTTACGAGTCCAATCCTCCGGAATTTGCCGTCTCGGCAATCGGCTCAATCTTCCTGAAAATGCTGGAACAACTTTCTCGAAACTGCGCTGGAGTCGACTGCCTCACTGTGTGAATTGGGAGGGGGCTCATTGTTCGGGACTCCTCACTTGCGCTTCATCTTGAGCGCGTGAAGCCGGTTCGCGTCCGGAAAGGAGGTAAGCGATGCGGAACCGAGGTACGGCAAAGGCGCTGCGGTTGTTGGCAGTTGCCATTTTAGTGACCCTGAGTACGGTATTCGCCTACCCCAAGCAACATAAGGATCACGAGGAAAACAAAGACGATCTCACCAATCAGTTGTTTCAGTTACTGGATAACTCGTATGGTGGCAAGCTGGCGAACTTTTGTTTGGTAGCAGACGTTTATACGGACCCCAGTCAGCCGGGCTTGCCGCTTCAGCACGTGCTACAGGTGGATTACGACAAGACCCGTTACTGGGGGCGGCTGAGAATTTACGTCCGTAGCGTCTCGCAGTTGTCGCCCGAACAGTTGAAGGAGTATACGCCTGAGCAGCTCTATGGCTTTGGTTCGGACGACGCGAAGTTTGAAAAGATCAATGCCGGACCTTTCGGCGAGACCGGCGACGCCTACTTTCGCACTTCCGCGGCCGGCCCGCTGGCCGCTGTCCCGATTACCGACGAGGCGAAGCAACAATACGAGTTTTTCCTTACTCAACAGATTCTGCCGGCGCTGCAGCGAAAGGCATCCGTGCATTCACTCGCCGCCGGTTTCACCAAGTAGGTATCCATCCATTCCAGAACGATCCGGCGCATCTCCGGCAACTCCTCGTGCGGGCAATCGAAGAGTTCCATCCGGCAGTCGTCCGATCTGCCATATTTCTGATAGAGCGGCGTCAGGTAATCGCGAATCCGTTGCACCCCGGCGGGCGGGGTCAACTCGTCCAGGCGGCCATTAACGCTCAGGTGAGGCCGCGGCACGATGAGTTCATTAATCTGTTCCGTCTGGAAATGCTTGAGGAGCGAGGGCACGAAATAGTAGATCCCATGACGAGAAAGACCGTGAAGCTTGATGAGCTCCTGGTAATCCGTAAGGCAGCAGACGTCCATGCAGACGCGCACCCGCGGCTCGAGGGCCGCCAGCCACCACGCCTTGGTTGAACCCATGGACATGCCCAGCACGCCCAGGCGGCCAGCGTCAACTTCCGGCCGGCCCGCCAGGTAGTCCAAGGCGCGGAACTCATCGAACATCATCATCCCATAAAGCACCTGGCCGTTCCAAATCATGTACTTGAACGCGGACTCCTCACCCACGCTGCCGTTTTCATCGTGCTTGCGCTCACCGAAACACCAACTGTCAATCGCCAAGGTCACCAGTCCTTTTTCGGTGCAAACGGGCGCGTAAGCGGGTTGGGCATCCACACCGGTAAGGAGTTGTTCCTTTCCGAGGTCGTACATCCCAGCATGCCAGTGGATGTAAAGCAACCCCGGCGCACGGGCCTGGCGTTTGTCCGGTATCAGCAGCAGTGCCGGGACCGGTTCGATTCCATTCAGGTCCAGCACGAGGCGTTCCAGAGTGAAGCCGTCATGTTTCTCTGTAGCCAGCAGCGTCGCGGGGCCCGGCTTGTGGTCCCACGGCAAATCGCCCAGCAGGCTCCACAGTTCCTTGCGCCGTTGGGCTTGAAAAGCGGTGAATTCCGCCGGAGTTTTATTCAAGGGAGGTCCGCCGGCGATGGCGTGCGCTCCTCCCAATGCTAATAAGGCGGCGGATTGCTTCAGGAAATCTCGACGGTCAGGCGTAGGCATGGCTCACCCCGCCGGCCATTTTACCTTATCCACATCCACGATGCCCGCGCGTTGACGGCCATCTGCATCCTGGCTGGTGAGCTGTTCAGTACGTCGCCCGTCCCCCCGAAATGTCGTAGCACTGGCCGGTGGTGAATGAAGCTTCACGGGAGACCAGGAAATGCACCAGCGCGGCGATCTCTTCGACGGTTCCGGTGCGGCCCATGGGGATGCGGCTGACCATGTACTGAACGGTCTCCGGGGCAATCGCGTCGAGGATTTTGGTTCTGATCACGGCGGGGGAGATGGCGTTGACAGTGATGTTGCCCTTGCCCGCCACTTCCTTGGCCAGCGCTTTGGTGAGCCCGATTACGGCAGCCTTGGTGCTGGAATAAGGAATCAAGGTGGGGTTCCCTTCCTTGCCAGCGATAGAGGCCACGTTCAGAATGCGCCCGTACTTCTGCGCCAACATTCCGGAGATCACCGCCCGGCACATCAGGAAGACGCCTTTCAGATTGACGGCGTAGACCTGGTCCAGATCGCTCTCGTCGAGTTCCCACAGGGGCACAGTGCGCCCGGAGATACCGGCGTTGTTCACCAGGATTTGAATCGGCCCGAGCTGCCGTTGAACTTCTTCCACGGCCTGCTGCACGGAATGGCCGGAGCTTACGTCGCACATCAGACCCACACCCTTCAGGCGCTCCGCCACGCTCTCGGCGGCGGCACGGTTGACGTCGAGAATGGCCACGCGCGCGCCTGCTTCTGAAAGCCGCACAGCAATCCCTTCCCCAATTCCCTGCCCTGCACCGGTAACCACCGCAACTTGTCCTTCTAAAGAGAAAAAGCGATCATTCGCCATTGAGGTCACCTTCCCGTTTGTGCCAGCTATTGTACATGTTCACGCTTCGCGGCCGTCATGTCCGGCCCCAAGGCGATGATAAGATACAGTACGCTTCCAGATTGTCCAGGAGGTTGATTATGAAACGTGTTGCGCAGGCTTCATCCATCCTGATCGGTCTGTTTCTGGCGGTGGCGTTGTTGCTCACGTTCTCCGAGACCTTGAGGCCCCATCCACTGACTTTGTCGTTGCAATGCCCCGGAGGAGATTGCCCACTACTGAAAGGCGCGCCACAAACGGCGGGGATGCTCAGCGGGTATGTGCGGCTGAAGCCCGGCGAGACGGTGGGTTGGCATACAACCGGGAAAAACGAGGAATCATTGGTGATCCTAACGGGGCGCGGAGAAGCACGGTTCGAAGGTTTGCCGCCCCGCCCCTTTTCTGCCCCCGTGCTGCTGTATATTCCGCCTGCCCTGAAACACAATGTCGCCAACACAGGCGCCGAAACCCTGGACTACGTCTACGTGGTTGCGCCCGCCCACTCAGCGCCATAGCGCGGTTTTTTCAGGCGGAAGGATTCACCGTCTCCATGATTGAATTTTTATTTCGCCAGGAAGTATGCTACGGCGCGGTCGCGAATCGCGACGTGAAATCCCGGGCGAGGCCGGCCTGGCTATAAGAAAGCCCAGTGAGGACATCCCGTGTCAGGCACCGTTTCCGCTCAACAGCGGGTCCAAAAGCTGTTCAAGAAAGGTTTAAAGCATCTTCAGGAAGGCCGCATCGAACTTGCCGAAGCGTGTTACCGGAAGATTTTGAAGGTCGACCCGACATCAACGGAAGCGCGGCAGTTGTGGCGCGCGCTGGGAACGGGCACGGGTTCGGTTGAACGGCCGGCGCCGTTGCCTGGCGCGACTCTCGCCGACGACCCGTTTGCTCTGGGCCGCCGCGCGCAATCGTACCTTGAGGAAGGTGCGTTGGGACCTGCCATGGAATGTTTGCGGCGCGTCGTGGAGCTTGAACCCAATTCGCCGGAAGCCCACCAGCAGATTGGCCAGCTCCAGGAACAAATGGGGGACCTCGAGGCCGCGGCGAATTCCTATCGGCGGGCCCTGGCTCTAAGCCCGCAATCGTGTGAACTCCACTGTCACCTGGCCAGGGTGCTCTACCAAGGCGGCGCCCTCACGGCGGCGGCTCAGATGTATCAGCGCGCGCTGGCGTTTGGCCCGGCCCGATACGAAATCTGGAACGACCTTGGCCTGGTCCTCACGAATCTTGGCAATTTTGCCGGGGCCATTGAAGCGTTCCGCCGCTCCCTGAAAATAAACCCCCACTCGGCAAAGACGATTGCGGGCCTTGGGTACCTCTTTGAGTGCAAGGGGGATCTCGCCTCTGCGGCAGATGCCTACCGGGACGCCATAAAGCTGGATCCCAGTCTGCACGCCGCCTACACTGACCTCGGATTCGTGCTTTACGGGCTGGGCGAGTGGGCCGAGGCCGAGGATTGCTTCCAGCGTTTACGCACCTTGCAGCCCGATTCCGCCGAGGCTACCGCCAACCTGGGAATGATCCATTTGCTGGAAGGCAAGCTGCCGGTGGGCTGGGCCGAATATGAATCCCGCGGAGCGGTAGGAGTCGGCGACGACCGAAAGTTCAGCCAGCCGCAATGGAAAGGCGAGGCACTCAACGGCGAGCGCATCCTGCTTTACGCAGAACAAGGCCTGGGAGACACGCTTCAGTTCGTGCGCTATGTTCCCTTGGTCGCCGCGCGGGGCGGGCGCGTCGTGCTGGAGGTTCAGCCACAGTTATCGCGTCTGCTCGCCGGCATCGAGGGGGGTTCGGAAGTGATCAGCCGCGGCCAGGCCCTGCCCGATTTCAGCCTGCAATGCCCCCTGCTCAGCCTGCCTCTCGCGTTCGGAACGGACCTGAGCACCATCCCGGCAAGGGTTCCTTACGTCTACGCGGAACCCAAACGGGTGGAAGTATGGCAACGGCGCCTGCACGGAGATGCCAGGCGCATTGGACTGGCCTGGGGAGGCAATCCCACCCACCATCGCGACCGCTTGCGTTCCATCCCCCTGGCAAAGCTTTTGCCCCTGATCAACGTGCCCGGCACAACCTTCTACTCGTTACAGGTAGGGCACGGCAGCGAGCAAACAAAGCAGCTCGCGCACGAGGTGACGTTGATTGATCTCGCGGCGGAGTTGAAGGACTTTGCCGATACGGCGGCGGCGATTGCCGGCCTCGACCTGGTGATTTCGGTTGATACCAGCGTCGCACACTTGGCCGGCGCCATGGGCAAGCCGGTGTGGGTCCTGCTGAATAAGGGCTGCGATTGGCGCTGGCTCCGGGAACGCGAGGATAGCCCCTGGTATCCCACGGCGCGTCTCTTCAGGCAAAAGACTGCCGGGGAATGGCAGGATGTCGTAAATCTTGCCGAACGTGCGCTGCGGCAGGGCTGAGGCCTGCATTGGTGTGACACGCTGAGCAGATGCGCGAGACGCCGGGTATTATTTCTGGTAATACGCCGAATTGACCTCGGTGAAACTCTTCCACTTTTCCGGCAGGTCATCCAACGGGAAGATAGCGGAAACGGGACAGACGGGAACGCAGGCGCCGCAGTCAATGCACTCCACCGGATCAATGTAGAGTTGCGCCATGTCAGCGAAGTTCCCTTCGTCTTTGCGGGGATGGATGCAGTCAACCGGGCAGACGTCTACACAAGCGGTGTCTTTGGTATTGATACAAGGTTCAGCGATGATGTACGCCATGAAGCTTCCTCCGGAGGGTATCCGTTTGGCCGGTGGAGGGGCCTAACCCTCGCTTTTAATAATGCGTGACCGGGCCGCGCCGCGCGATGACTTAAGTCGTGCCTTTCCGCAGAGGTTTTGATAAGCTGATGGCTTGGGGCTCCCGATCGTTCCCTTGGTTGAGGCCAATCGCACGCCATGCCCGTCGAACTTAACACTCCGGCCATCTCCGCCCTGGACCCCGTCGAGGCGCTGCAACGGGTCTCGTTCTTCTCCGTGTTGCCGATCGACGAACTCAAGGTCCTTGCAGGTCACTGCGTGGTCCGGCGGCTTCTGAAAGACGAGATCCTGGTGGCCGAGGACGATCCGTGCGAGGGCCTCTTCGTGGTGCAGTCAGGCGCCATCAAGCTTTTTAAAGTGGCGGAAAACGGCCGCGAGCAGGTGCTGGTGATCGAGCGCGCGGGATCCACCGTCGGCGAATTCAGCGTGTTCGATAGCGGAACGTTCCCGGCTTCGGCGCTGGCGGCGGAAGATTCCACTTTGCTGTTTCTTCCCAAGCGCGAGTTTCTGGAATTGTGCCAGCGAAACTCCCAGGTGGCGTTCGCTGTCATTCGCTCGCTGGCCTGGCGCTTCCGCTATCTGGCTAGCCTGGTGGAGGAGCTTTCGCTGAAGGAAGTCAGCCATCGCCTGGCGCGCTTCCTGCGCGACCGGGCGCTGAAGCTGGGCGTGCGCACCCGGCGCGGAATTGAATTTCCCCTGGAAGAAACGAACCAGGAAATCGGTGCGGAAATCGGCACCGTGCGCGATTTGGTTTCGCGCAATTTGCGGCGCTTTGTGGATCGCGGCATCATTCGCTTGGAACGTCGAAAAGTCATCGTGCTCGATGTGGCGGAATTGGAAGCGCAGGTCGCCGGGGCCAAACGGGCCTCTAGTGGATAAACCGTTATTACCCGCAAGTAGCCGCAAAAAGCCGATAACGATATGGACACAAAGTCTGTTTTGCCAAGTCGCGCTGGTACGGCTCTACAGCCGGATTCCTCTCTCCAGGTTCGGCAGATCCTGACAAAAGCGCCCATCTTTTCCGGCCTCAGTGAGAGCGAGTTGACTTTCCTGGCTCGGCACGCGGTTCAGCGCCGGTGCGCGGGGGGAGAGATTGTTTTCAACGAAGGCGAGCCTTGCGCGGGGCTCTACGTGGTGGAGTCCGGCAGCGTGCGCGTCTTCAAGAGTTCCGCCAGCGGACGCGAGCATGTGCTCAGCATCGATGGGCCGGGCAGTTCGATTGCGGAGATCCCCGTCTTCGATGGCGGCAATTATCCGGCATCGGCGGTGGCGGTGGATGACGCCACCCTGCTATTCGTGAGCAAGCAGGATTTCAACGCGCTCTGCCTGGCTCATCCCGAAGTCGCGCTGAAGGTTTTGCGCGTGGTGGGCGGGCGCCTGCGGCGGCTGGTGGGGATTATTGAAGAGTTATCTTTCACCACGGTGCGCCATCGGCTAGCCGCGTATCTCTTTCGACTGGCCCGCCGGTCCGGCAAGCGCACCGCGGAGGGAATCGAGGTTACGCTGCCCGTGACCAACGAAGAACTGGCCGCGCAAATCGGCACGGTGCGCGAGCTGGTTTCCCGCAATCTCTCGCGCTTGCAGGCGGAGGGAATCCTGAAGACCGACGGGCGCAACGTGGTGATCTACAAGCTGGAAATTCACTGATTCAACTCCCAAAATGGACAAATTTCTGATTACGGGCGGCCGCCCCCTCTACGGCCAGGTGGTGATTAGCGGAGCCAAGAACGCGGCGCTTCCGGCGATGGCGGCGGCGCTGCTGACGGAGGAGCGCGTGGTGCTCCACAACGTTCCCCGCGTGCGCGACATCGGCACCCTGCGCAACCTGCTGGAGGACCTGGGCGTGGATTCCGCGGTCACCCACGAGGAGCACGGGAACTGCGTGGAAATTGAAGCGCGCCAGTTGCTGAATCCCGTGGCCCCGTATGAACTGGTAAAGCAGATGCGGGCCTCGGTGCTGGTGTTGGGGCCGCTGCTGGCGCGCTTTGGGCAGGCGCGCGTGTCGTTGCCGGGCGGCTGCGCCATCGGCGTTCGCCCCATCAACCTTCACCTCCAGGGACTGGAGAAACTGGGCGCTTCCATCAGCTTCGACCACGGCTACGTGAAGGCCGGGGCCAAGGGATTGCAGGGCGCCAACTTCTACTTCGACACGATCTCCGTGACGGGCACCGAGAATCTCATGATGGCGGCCACCCTCGCCGAGGGGACCACCGTGCTGGAAAACGCGGCGCGCGAGCCGGAGGTGCAGGACCTGGCGGATTTGCTGAACAAAATGGGCGCTCAGGTCGAGGGCGCCGGCACGCACGAAATCCGCATCCGGGGCGTCAGCCGGCTGCACGGCGCCGAGCACACGATCATTCCTGACCGCATTGAAGCGGGCACCTTTCTGATGGCGGCGGCCTGCACCGGCGGCGAACTCGAGCTGCAGCGCTGCAACCCCACCCACCTCACCGGTGTGCTGGCCAAGCTGAATGACGTCGGCGTGCAGGTGGTTCGCGATGGCGGGCAGGGGTCAGACGGCCACCAGTCGCTCAAAGTCACGGCGGCAAATGGGCTGCGCGCCCTCGACGTGACTACCCAGGAATATCCGGGCTTCCCCACCGATATGCAAGCCCAGTACATGACCTTGATGACCCAGGCCACGGGCTCTGCGGTGATTACGGAGACGATTTTCGAAAACCGCTTCATGCACGCGCTGGAACTGGCGCGCATGGGCGCGGACATCCGGGTGAACGGACGGCGTGCGGTGGTGCGCGGCAAGACTCCCCTGAGCGGGGCGAAGATTCAGGCGTCAGACCTGCGCGCCAGCGCTTCCCTGGTGCTGGCAGGTTTGGCAGCAGAAGGCGAAACCCTCATCGACCGCGTCTATCACATCGACCGCGGCTACGAGCGCATCGAAGCGAAACTCAACCGCGTGGGCGCCAAGATCGCACGCATTTCCGAATCCGACTAAGCGTGCGGTAGGGCTTCGTCAATTGTGGCCTCTTGCTCGTCATCGGGAACGTGGCGTACGGATTCGGCGGTCCTCGAGATGCGATCCTCGATTTGGCGGGCAAGCTTCTGGCGGGCCTGCCCGGTGGGTGCATCGTGGGGGGAGAATGCCATGATACTCACCTCTTCATCGGGTTCAAGGACTCGGCCCAGAACGCCCTCCACCGCGCGGCGTGCGTCAGATGGTAGTTCATTCGCCTTGTGTATTGCGATATCTCCCATAATCAAATCTTAACCGCCCTGGGGCTGGGTTGTAACCGGTGATACAACGCGTTTCGTAGGGGCACCCCTCGTGGGTGCCCTTGTGGGAGGGCACCCACGAGGGGTGCCCCTACGAAACGTGCTTACGCTATTGCGATGCGGGTCCCGCACGCCCGTCCTACGGGTCTGACGAGATCGATGTCGTCAGACGCCGTATGATCTCATGACTCCAGGCTGGGGCGTGTTTCATTAGCTTGGAGAGTTGTGCACGGTCGCGGGCGCTCAAGGCTCGGGACAACTGTCGAACCACGAAGTCTTTGTTGGCATGGGGCCCGGCCGCGCGGATCGCCTGGAGAGCCAGCCCTGCCGGCGTGCCTGCTCCGGGGAACCTTGATGGTCTGGCGGGTTTCAACTGAATGGTTTGGGCGCCGATCTTGACGCGATGGCCGGGGCCGTCAGTGAGATACACCAACTGAGCGGGGACTTGGTCGCTGAGCCCCAGCAAGTTGGCCGAGCGCGCGCCCGATATCTGTACCCGGCTTCCCGTCTTCGCTGCCAGCACCGCGGCCACGTCATCCGGGTTCGGAGCGAGAATGCCAAGCTTCTTGTGAACGCGGGGATAATCATATAGACCTTGGGCCAGGCGGCGGATGGTCCTGTCTTGTGTCAACCGCGCTAGCGCCCGATCAACTGCACGACGCGTGCCCAGGGCGAGAAAGTCCCGAGGCGTAAACACCCACCCATGCCCATGCACCCGAATTCGCTTGAGAACGGAATTTGCGACAGAATCCATGCCATCTCCTGGGGGAAATTATATATATGTTTCCCCCCACAACTCAAGTAAAACACGAATGCAACTCATTTACAAGAAGGGAGATGAATATGAAATGTTATACCGTCACCTTGGAACATTATAAGCGGGTAGACACGGTCAGTGCAGCTATGACCGCGGCTTCTTGTCTCGACAAGGGATTTCCGTTCAACCAAGGACGCAGCTGGTGCTCGGTGACCTGGACACACACGTGAGAAAAGCCCACGGTCAAAACTGCATTGACCGTGATAGCTACCAGCTTTTCCGCTGCCGTTCCCGCCTGGGTGACTCCGCGGCCTTTCGGCCTTGGATGGTACAATAGATGTTGCCGTTTACCCTATTGAGAACCCGGGACAAGTGTGCTGCGCGCGCGCAACCCCGCGCTACTTACTGCCACTTGTTTGGGCGGAAGGGAAGCTGTAATGAAAACGGATCCAAAGGAAACGGACGTTCTGCTGACGTTCGAGAATGAGCACTTCTCTTCTGAATACAAGGAGTATTACAAAGCCAAGCGCCAGAATTTCTTCGCGACTATACAATCTTTTCCCGGCTTATGGGACTGTTTCCAGCGACTCGACCAAATCTGGATGCGCGAGTTTCAGGATATGAGTGTGGTCACGAATACGACTACCATGCTGCCTGGCATGTTGTTCATGAATGCCCACGCGAAATTTAGGATTGCGCTGGAACTCGGCTTCTCGTGCTGCCTGGGAGAGGCATGGGATGCGCTGCGCGGTGCAATCGAATGCGTGACCTACGGACACAAAATAACCCGAGAACCTGCTATGCTGAAGGTTTGGCTTGATAAGGACCGCGGCAAGAAGGAGGCCGAGGCATTCAAGGATGCGTTCGAGCGAAAGAAAAAGTCTTCGCTCTTTCCGCCGCAAGACGGGTTGGACAAACTCCATCACTACTATTCTCAGTACTCAGAATGGGGCACTCACACGACGGTTGGTTCGATGTCTCAGCGCTTCAAAAGTTTAAGTTCCAAGGATGGTACAGAATGGAGATTAATCTATACAGGTACAGATTCAAAGCTGCTCGCGGTTTCGCTCTTCTCGATGCTTATGGCTTCATCACTCATGGAGGGAGTGCTTTTCTCAGTGTTCAAGAACAGGCTGCAAATGGATACGGAGTTAGCGACCATGCGCGGTGAACTGGCGATGAGAATTCAAAAGACGCGTGTGGGGATCATCGGACGATTTAATATAGCCCCGCCGAGGATCTGGCCGGCGAGTTTCTGAAGCGGGCAGCGCGGATCTGTGGTTCAGGTGTGCCACTCTTCAACAAATGACCTGATTCAAGAAAAGAATCAGAGGCAAAAGTTGACGACGCGGGGAGAAAACATCCCCCGTTAGTTTTCAGAATTGGGCAAAGTATGCGGGTGGAAGGAAATGAAAAAGGAATGGTACGAAATCCTGGACGCTGTAGAAGCTCTTTACGACGATGCCAAGGAAGAAGCCACCACTCTTTGGTTTAGGGGGCAGAGATGCGCCGATTGGCCGTTGCAGTCCGCGCTCCACAGACGGATCGAGGAGCAGTTCAAGGTGATCAGGGGCCATTCCGACCTAGCCGACAAGCAAGAACAACTGAGAGATGAATACCGGTCTACTTTTTATTTATTCAAGGCCGAAGCCCTGTCTTTGCTTGAACCAACCGAATGGAACGATTGGGCGATCCTCTTCGCCATGCAACATCAACGTGTCCCCACTCGACTGCTGGATTGGACGGAGAGCTTTCTATGTGCTCTTTTCTTCGCTCAATTTGAGCGGAACGAAGGCGAGGATGCATCGGTTTTCGTGTTGAAGGTGGATGAACTTAATCGAATCTCAACTGGCCATAAGGGATTGATTTCCATTATCGAAGATCCAAGAGGAAAAGGAAATGTGCCGATAGCTGAGTGGTTACCGACATACTTCTGGCCACGTGGACACTCCCCCCTCAAGACAGTCGCAATCGTGCCACACCGGACGAACCCGAGGATGTTAGCGCAACGCGCAGCTTTTACCATCTGCGGCGACTCTTTCCTACCCTTAGAGGAAGAGTACGGCTCTTGCATAAGCAGAATACCCCTGCCTGCTTCCTTGTTCGACGACGCCATGGCCTTCCTCGAAGTTGTAGGGGTCGGGCCGTATACTTACTTCCCAGACTTGGGAGGTCTCGCAATGCACTTCGGCGAGAAACACCGCTCTGAACTAAGGTATGTCCGAGGCAGGCTGCGTAACGACCCGGACCCGATTCCCCGCGCATGAGCTACGGGGCTTTGTTTTATCAGGCCACTACAGTTGTTGATCCCCTCGACTCAATCCTTCGCTGAATGTCAGTAAAAATCTTCGCGATCTCCATTTCCAGCTTGCCTAACATCTTCATCACAACGATCCCGTCAAGGTTGGGGCGTGTGCCCAGCAATGCGGAAGTGGTTTGGAGCAAAGAAAGTGCGGCACCCTGCGCTGGGTCCGCCATACCCGTGTTACTCGGCCCGGCTAGCAGGACCTTTCCCACACTTGGACCGAGACCTAATTTGACGCTGATGCCCTTCGGGTTTGCGTGAACATTGTGACTTGCGAGTCTGTAGAACGGGCTAAGGGTGTCCAGCTTGACGTCCTGTTCGATATCGCTGAACGTCGGTTTCAATTTCTTGAGCGCGTACGCGGCCCATCCGTACGAGCTCCCAAACTCCTTGCCGAACCTCTGCAATGCCGCGTCGTATCGCTTCCGAATCTCTGCAATCTCCTTGGGGTCGAGTGGTTCGTAGCCGATCGCATGGCAATGCCGCTGGTACTGTGTCGCCGCCTTGTTTGATTCCACAGCCTCATGTGCGAGGTACCGGCACGCGGTTTCGCCTCCGTGATTTGCAACAAATGTGGAAACGACGGCGATTTCGTGGAGCGTTCTCCATCTAGCATGAGCCCCGTCGGCAAATCCAGCCTTCAACAGAGCTATTATTTCGGCTGAAACCTGGCACGCGCGGGCATGTAGCCGTGTCAGGACGTACACGACGTCGCCGGACACAGGTGATGTCGATGGGTGTTCCTCCTGGTTAAAATCGGCGCCAGATTGCAGCGCAACCGCCAAAAACAGTTCAATGAGGTAAAATGCCTTGCGCCAAGTCTTGGCGAGCCTGACTTGAAATGCTAGGCGTTCTCGGTCGCTCTCTTTTAGGAACGTCGGGCCATCTCGTTTCAATTGCCTAAGTAAACTTGAAGAAACCTTTTCACTGATCGCCTCCATCATTTGAGGCAACCCCGAGTCGAATTCACCGACTGCCCCCTCGATATCGTCCTCGCCGAGGTGCAGCGAGATTGGTGCCTTGAGACGCTCCTTCGACACGGTATCCGCGTTTAGAAGGTGCTTCGGGTTGATTCGGATTTTAGTGGCATCCCCCTCGTAATGCCGTAAACGACGCACCACATAAGCAATTTGCTTCTCATTTAGTGCGAAACCTATGTTCGCGAACTTGCGTCGGATCAAGCCTTTCATGAATAGATCAGATTTGCACTGCTCCTGAAGCGCTGACTCCAGCATTTCCTGTAGAATACCCATAATGTGAACCACGCTACGTTTGAGTTAGGTGAACAATCGGATACAATAATCTCATGCCTGAACGGGAGAAGGGAACCACCACAATCGGTTTCGTGAACAGAAATGGGCAGGTAGTCGTACGCAATACCGGTAAGCCAGGGACCGACTACCTTCAGAACATTTACCAGTTGGCTTGTAGCCGCTGTGGTTTCTCGTATGGGGCCAACGGGTCCGACATTCAGGACAGAAAATGCCCAGGGTGTCAGGCGGAAGAGCCAGAACTGGTTCTATAACGAGGGGTTAGCCCCGCTGCTCGAAATCGTCGTTGTTTCAGGAATTCGCGGAGCGGCGGTTGGAGGAATGGCTGGCAATCCTTTGGCGGGAGCAGATGCTCTGGCTTTTAGGCTGAAAACGAGGAATCATGTGGATTGGGAGGTCGCCATGGCGGCCATGGAAAAAATTGACTGGTCGGACTGCCCTCTCGTCGAAGTGAAGCCCGGAGTGCAAAGCGGCGCCCCCGTGCTGCGCGGCACGCGGATGCCGGCGGACGCCATTGTCGACAACTTCGATTATGGGGTCAGCGCCGCGGAAATCGCCGAACAATTTGAAATCCCGCCCGAAAGAGTCGAGGCGATCCTGACCTACGCCCAGAGCCACCGCTTTGCGCATCCTGTTTGACAAAAATGTTCCGGTTGGTGTGCGCGGGTTCCTGCCCGACCACGAGGTCCGTACTTTTGCGGAGATTAAATAGGGACCTGCGGAACATTCCAAGAATGCCCGAACTCTCGGGCTCCATCCTTACCCGCACCGAGAATGCTGCCCTAGGCCTGGCATAGGCCCAGGGCAGCCGCCCGTTCACATCGCCGTACGCGATATGCTCCGATGTGACGCCCGGAGGTTCCGGGGCGGATTTTCGGCGACTTGGAAGTTGGTCCACCCTGACACGAATCAACGATGTTGTTTGATGCTTGGCGGGGTGGCAGCGGGACCACCCCTATCGCCACGGCTTATTTCCACCGATTACCGTGCTTCCGAGGAGGAAAAAAGGTGTCAGGTATCTTTTTCCCCAGGCAATAAAAAGCATTGAGACTGTCCGCAGGGCATAAAACTGCGCATGCCAAACAGGGCGGCGGGATGGGGGACCAAAAGCCGTCGCATGATTCGTACTGAAACGCACGACGCGGACCCGTGGGCGTCCGAAAACAAGCTGAATGACGTCGGCGTGCAGGTGGTTCGCAATGGCGGGCAGGGGTCAGACGGCCACCAGTCGCTCAAAGTCACGGCGGCAAATGGGCTGCGCGCCCTCGACGTAACCACCCAGGAATACCCCGGCTTCCCCACCGATATGCAAGCCCAGTACATGACCTTGATGACGCAGGCCACGGGCTCTGCGGTGATTACGGAGACGATCTTCGAAAACCGCTTCATGCACGCGCTGGAACTGGCGCGCATGGGCGCGGACATCCGGGTGAACGGACGCCGTGCCGTCGTGCGCGGCAAGACTCCCCTGAGCGGGGCGAAGATCCAGGCGTCAGACCTGCGCGCCAGCGCTTCTCTGGTGCTGGCAGGTTTGGCAGCAGAAGGCGAAACCCTCATCGACCGCGTCTATCACATCGACCGCGGCTACGAGCGCATCGAAGCGAAACTCAACCGCGTGGGCGCCAAGATCGCACGCATTTCCGAGTCCGACTAAGCGTGCGGCAGAGCTTCGTTAATTGCGGCCTCTTGCTCGTCATCGTATTGCCACATCTCCATAATCGAATCTTGACCGCCCTCGGGCTGGGTTGCAACCGGTGATACAACGCGTTTCGTAGGGGCACCCCTCGTGGGTGCCCTTGTGGGGGGGGCGCCCCTCATGGGTGCGCTTTTGGGGGGGGGCGCCCACGAGGGGTGCCCCTACGAAGCTTGCCCGCCCGCGGCACTTCCGCTCGACTGCTCCAGACGGCTGGTGCCCACTCCCCGCAGGCGGAATCGCCTCGCGGATGGCCGCCCGTTCGGCACTTCTCATCCTGGCCGCGAAGAACCCGTTGGATGCTGCGCACATGGTCCTCATCGTGGCCGGGAACGACGCCCTCCGCACCGTAAAGTCCGAAAAGGCGGACCTGCCCGCCCACGAATACCTGATCGTTCGCGACGGCGACGAACCCATCAAGGGTTTCATGCGGCATGACTCCACCACGCCAGCCCCCGGCCCAGGCCATCCCTAGCTCGAAACTCGAAATTGGAAATTCGAAACCCGTAGCGCAGACGCACGCGTTCTCGGCGTTCGTCTGCGGCTCTTCTTGGGGAAACAACGCCTTGCGGGCGCGATAAGCCGTGAGCCTGCCAGCTAGTATTACTATGTTAAGTAGTTCTTGAAATTCTCCTTCGAATGACTTAGCATGGGCCCATGAAGCCCATGCGCTGGAATGGCAAGCTTTGGAAAGAAAGCGTGGCACAATTCCTTGAGTTTTTGAATCCGCTGATTGCCGGGCTGGGCCGAAGTGAGCGGCGCGTGGCGGCCACACGCTACGTGGAAGGGCTGTTGATGCCGGGGCAGCGCAAATCGATCATCCCCATGGCCGAGCGCCTGGGTGTGGACTCGCAAAGTCTGCAGCAGTTTGTTACCGACAGTCCCTGGAGCGAGGAAGAGTTGTGGCGCGCGATCCGGCAGGAGATCATTCCGCACTTGGAGCCGCTGGAGGCCTGGGTGGTGGATGAAACCGGCTGGGTCAAACAGGGCTCGCACTCGGTGGGAGTTTCGCATCAATATTGTGGGGCGGTGGGCAAGCAGGCCAACTGTCAAGTGAGCGTGGAAGTGGTGGTGAGCGACGGATGGATTGCCGCGCCGGTGGGCGGGCGGCTGTATCTGCCCGAGCGCTGGACCGCCGACCGGGAACGCTGCCAGGCCGCCGGAGTCCCGCCGGAAGTGAGGTTTGCCACCAAGCCGGAGCTGGCGCTGGGGATCCTGCGCCAAGCGCGGCACGACGGAGTTCCTCCGGCACCGGTCTTGGGGGATAGCGCCTACGGCAACAACGCGGATTTTCGCGCCGGGGTGCGGGCGTTGGACATGGAGTTTTTTCTGCAAGTCGACGGGCAGGCGCTCAAGGGATGGGACCGCGAAGTGCGGACCGAGGTCAAGCGGGTGCGCCGTTACGTCTGTGACGGGGAACCTCCCGCCACCACCTTGGCGGAGTTGACCGGCCGCATCCCGGAGAACGAATGGAAGAAGTGTTCTTGGGTAACGGCGGGCGGCCAAACCCAGCGCACGCGGCTGGCTTGGCGAGAGGTTTTTCTGCAACACGACTTGCGCCACGCGGGGGGCGAACTGGAAAAAGTCTGGCTGGTGGTGGACTGGCCGGCAGGGGACCCTGCGCCCTATCATTATTACTTGGCCCATCTCCACGCTCCTCCCACCAAGGCCCGTTGCTTGAAACTGAGCCGTTCCCGCTGGCACATCGAACAATACTTCCAGCGCTCCAAGGATGACTTGGGGTTGGACCATTTCGAAGGCCGCTCGTGGCGAGGCTTTCATCATCACTTGGTGCTTTCCGCCGTGGCTTATCTCTTTATCCTGACCGTCTACTTACGGCGTAAAAAAAACTTCTGGTGCGACGTGGGAACAGATTCTCCGCACGATCCAGCCCTGGCTGGTGAGATGGAGCGGACTCTGTCCCTTCTGCGGAACGAAGTTTGAACAAATTTTTGAGGATACGACTTAACATAGTAATACTAGGTCGGCGCTGCGTTTGCTCATGCTGGCTTCGATTTCCGCCGAAGTATTAGATGTAAGCACGTCGACTGGAGCAGAATCAGCGCAAATTGTGGATGTAGAGGCGACTTTACGCCGCCAGATTTTGTGGGGCGGCTTTACGCCGCCAGATTCGTAACAACAAATGGCGGGGTAAACCCGCCGCTACGGGTGGAGGTTGAACGGAGATGCCAGTTTTGCAATTCAAGGGTAAGACCGACATCGAGAACTACGCGCTGCGGCAGGGAAGAACGATTGGGTGCTCGATTCACTTGCGGGAACTGGGACGACCGCGCATGCAACTTTGGAATTGAACGACGAAGACGACGGAAACCGAAAGTTTATGTTGGTGCAGCATCCTTTCGATACCAAAGCACGAGAAGCAGGGTGTCGCAAGATCACTGCAGAGCGCATACGCCGTGTCATTAACGGGTACAGCTACATGACTCCGACCGGCGAGAAGGAGAAGGTTGAAGGCCTAAACGGTTCCTTCACTTTTGCGAAAATTGGTGCTGTTCTGTTTGGCGAATACCGAGAGATGGGTGAGAAGTTTCCCCCATACGAAGAACTGGCCAGGTCCATTTCTTATACAGAAACCAGCCGCGAGTTTGACGCCAAGAAAATGAATGAAAAGACCGGCAAGATTGGTGAGCACGCGGGGACTAGCTACTACCTCCTCTACACACCCGAGGGGAATCACGACCGGGCGTTAGATTTGAAGTGGCTCGCGGCGCTGGACAAGACGGAGAAGAACCGTCAGCTCGTAGTTTATTGCGAAAAGATTTGGATTCACCGGGACGATCTGGCCAAGTACGAGGCGGAAAACGGACGCAAGGTGGGGCCGATGCTCGTGCCGTTCAATTTGAAATGACGGTGTGCCCGTGCCTGTAGAGGCGGCTTTACGCCGCCAGGGTGGTTGGCGGGGTAAACCCGCCGCTACGCCGCCAGGGTGGTGGCGGGGTAAACCCGCCGCTACGCCGCCAGGGTGGTGGCGGTACGCCGCCACCGTTGGGAACCAGATGGCGGGACAAACCTGCCGGAACTGGAAATGGGAAAATGGTTACGTTTCGCCGCAAACAGAATCGCCTGCCGCGAGGCTCCTATATTGGGCAGCAGTGGTATTTCATTACGCTTAACGCAGAAGATGGCCAGCCGGTTCTCGGTGCGGCGCCTGTGGTGAGCCTCCTTCGGGGAACACTCCGCGCCGCGTTCATGAAACATCTGTTCGATATCTACGCGTATTGCTTCATGCCCAATCATATCCATATTGAACCCGTCGGCCTTGCAGCGAAGTCAGATTTGGTCGAATTCATGCGGACATGGAAGGGAACGAGCACGGTCCCTTTGCGCGGGTTAGGGCTCAATGATCCTTTCCAGAAAGGTTTCTACGATCATATCCTGCGACCCGATGACAACCGGGACGCCGTGGCCTGGTATATTTTCAACAATCCGGTGAGAAAAGGTTTGGTGAAGGATGCACGGGATTGGCCTTACAGCGGGTCGTGGATGTTCGATTGGAAAAAGGCCGTTGCGCCGCCGGAGGAATTCGTGCCGCCGAGGTGGCGGGATAAACCCGCCGCTACGAAAAACAGGACGTAGAGGCGGCTTTACGCCGCCACATTCGCGTGATAAATGGCTGTGTCCAACTTCCGAGTTGCGCGTAATCCGGCCGGAATGCGTGATTTCGAGGGGGGTGCTGATAGATACCAGACTACCAGCCGGAATCAAGGAGTTTTTCAAGCTAGCGACACACGGCCGGTCCAGCTTCCGGAATGGCGGGTAGAACGCCCCGGCTTGAAGATGGAAAAGTTGAAGCCGCCCTCCGCATGAGAAAAGAGCACATCCTCCGACAAATAGACGGCACGGCTGAAGCCCTCAGTGGTTCCCCCGCCTTTGATACCCACTGCGATCAGCATGAGGATGGCGAGAAGATTGTTTAGGGATAAGACCTCGTCGCGTGATCCGGTCGTCGCGAAGGAACCCAACCCGACAACTCGATCAAAGCCATAATCCTGGTTGCTGAGGCACCTCCTCTCGTGTCAGCCACGAAGGCCATTCTTTATGTAACGTGCAAACAGTATCTGATTTGTTTATTATATTTATGAAGGCAGATATTGACACTCGGCTGTGCCTATGCTAATACAATGGCGGATAATGTTTAAGCCGAGGGAAGTCAAGTCCTTCTGAGCCTGGTCGCCAATACAGTCGGCCAGTGAAAGAATTCAAAAGCTGATTTGCGTTGCAGTCGTCTTCAGTGGAGGCGCCGAGACCGGCGGGATACCACCTTAACAGGAGGCCATATGCTTCGCAGATTCCTTCTCGGGACACTTGTTCTTTACGTCGCCCTATTTCAACCCACCGGAATTAGCGGCCAGAGCACGTTCGGATCGATTACCGGAACGGTCACCGACCCCAGCGGAGCTTTGATTCCTAGGGCTGCCGTCGCGGTAACCAGTGAGAGCCGGGGCACGGTTCGGCATGTAACGACCGGCCCTTCCGGTGTCTTCAATGTGCCAGACCTGGAGGTGGGGGCCTACCGGGTTAGTGTTGCGGTCGCGGGATTCGCAACCTACGAACAAGCGGGTGTGAATTTGAATGCGAATCAAGTGATCAGCCTCAATGTGCAACTCGTGCTGGCCTCCAAGGCTACGGTAACGGAGGTGACGGCCGCGGCGCCTATTATCAACACCTCCGATGCCACTATCTCCAGCGTCGTAACCGGCCAGAGTATGGAGCAGGTGGCGCTGGTTTCCAGGCACCATGCGGATGCGGGCTTTTACGACCTCATGCTGCTCAATCCCGGCACGGCGCAGGTTCCCGACAACGGCGCGGGAGCCACCATTAACGGCGTCAACCAGGCAACGGGTCAAACGGTCGCCATAGATGGAATCACACTGATGAGGAACACCAGCGGCTATGGGGCGGGCGAGGAGCAACCCAGCTTTGATGCCGTGCGGGAGCTCAATGTCATCACCACGGACGCGCCGGCGGAGTTTGCCTCTCCCGTCGCGACCACGGAGGTAACGGTAAGCGGTACCAACAAATTCCATGGCGCGGGCTTTGAGTCTTACAACAGCAACATCCTCGACACGCGCGACTTTTTCAATCCCGGCAACATTCCACGTGTCGTCTACAACGACTTTGGAGCCAACCTAGGCGGGCCCATCCAAAAAAACAAGACGTTCTTCTACTTCAGCTTCGAAGGCTCGCGGACCGGCAGTGATCAGTTGCTGGTAGCAAGTGTCCCGACTGCGCAATGGAGGAACGGGAATTTAAGCAGCCTGTGTTCCACTTACGATGCCAGCGGTAACTGTACCGACCCCGGCGGGACCCAGTTGTTTTACCCCAACGCGGGGAGCCCTACTCCTACTCCCATCCCTTACAACACGATGCCTTCGGGTCAGATTAATGGCGTCTCGAAGAACATCATTAACCTCTATCCATCCGCTAATTATGGACCACCCGACCTGGTGTCGAACAACTACCGCATGAATTTCCCAGGTGTCGGTACAACCGTGTGGGATGTCTACAATGGGCGTCTTGATCACAACTTCGGCAGTCACGATGCGGTCTTTGGACGCTTCGACACGCGCCGCGTCCCTCAGGTCTATACCAACGATGTTCCGAGCATCGGACACGAATTTCAAGTGCGGAACGGGTTCAGCTCGGTCTTTTCCTGGACCCATACCTTTACGCCCGCCCTGCTCAATGAGTTTCGGGCAGGTTATGTTCGCGGGCGCAATCTCTATTATCCCTATACCGTTGGGAGCGACGTGATCAAGCAGTTGGGCATCCAGGGCGTCACCACCTCCGGCGTCCACAATGTGCCGATCTTCGATGTCAACGGCCTGACCGACATCGACATGGACGAGCAGGATGATCAGTATGAGGATCATCTGGAACAGAACTTTACATACATCGATAATTTGACCTGGACGAGGGGGCGGCACCTGATGAAATTCGGCTTCTCCGCCACCCACGACCAGATTTACGGCGCCAAGATGTCCTCGAACATGTACGGGCAGTTTATTTTCACGGGCGCGTACACGGGCTTGGGTTATGCCGATCTGCTGTTCGGGATTCCGCAAACATCCACGCTCAGTGTTCCGACCCCTTACAACTACGGCCGCGGCAATATCTTTGGCGTGTACGCACAGGACCAATTCAAGGTCAACAGGCGGCTCACTCTGGATTATGGAGTGAGGTGGGATATCGAGCCTCCCTTCCAGGACAAGAACGGTGAGATATACAGCTTTAATCCGAAGAATGGAGACCTGGTCCTCCCAGACAACGCCCTGAGCAAAGTCAACCCGTTTTACCCGACGAACATCCCGCTACAGACGGCAACCCAGGCGGGATACCCTGACGGCAGCTTGATGGACTTCCACAAAGATTGGATTCGGCCTCGCATCGGGTTTGCCTTTACTCCCGCCCCGAACGGCAAAACGGTGATCCGCGCGGGCTACGGAATTTACAGCAACCAGATCTACGCCGATCTGCCGCATCACATGAATGGCGGTCCATTTTCAGGCACCGCCACGTACGAAAACAACATCGTCAATGGCGCGCCTTTGTTCAGCTTTCCTTACGCCTTCCTCCCCTCCTCTTCTTCCGCCGTCCCCCCCACCACGGAGGATGTGCAAGGCACCAATCCCCACTTCAAGCCGCCTTATAGCCAGCAATGGAACGTTACGGTGGAGCGGCAATTCGGCACGGTGGCCGTGAAGGCTTCCTATGTGGGTGCTCTCAGCCTGGACCAGTTCTACCAGCGCGACTTGAACCAACCGCACCCCAGCTTGACACCCTACTCGGACTTGGAACGTCCGTACCAGTCGTACTTCAACGTTATCTGGCTGGACGACGGCGCGACGCAAAGCTTTAACGCGCTGGAGGTCTCCGTCACCAAGACCTACGGCAAGAACCTGACCTTCAACTCCGGTTGGACATGGGCGAAAGATCTGACCGACGCGGGGGACAGCACTTCGGTTCGTGGCAATCTGATTCAGAACGCCTTCGACCTCAAGGCGGAGAGGGGGAATAACTACGACACGCCGACGCATCGGGTGTTCGGCTATGCCCTCTATGCGCTCCCCTTCGGCCAGGGTCAGCGCTTTTTGGGAAAACCCAGCGCTCTCGTGCAAGGACTGCTGGGCGGATGGCACACCTCGTGGAATATGGTGATTCAATCCGGCGAGTTTTTTACCCCGACCTTTTCGGGCGTGGATACGGCGAACGTCAGCATCTTCGGTGAACGGCCGGACCGGATCGGGAACGGAAAACTTAGCCGGGCTACGGGGCAGACCATCAACAACTGGTTCAATCTGAACGCCTTCAAGATACCGGGTTGTCCGGACTCACAGCCGCAGTGCTCCGATCCCGCGAACGTCGGCCGGTTTGGCGATTCCGGGTTTGACATCCTGCGGGGGCCAAGCTTGTTCAACTTCGACTTTGCGCTGATGAAGGATTTCCCGATTAAGGAAAACCTGAAGCTCCAGTTCCGGGTGAACATGGTCAACGCGCTCAATCATCCCAATTTCTATCAGCCCGATGCGAACATCACCGACGGACCCTATCCGCAAGGAACGGCAGGGGTGCTCGGCGGAACGACGAGTGCGAATGGCCTGGGTGAACCGACGACGCGTGAAATCGATTTTTGGTTGAAATTAGTCTTTTAGATTGTGGTTCGCTGCCTTAAAGCCGCCGCGGGCAGGTAAGGGAGTTTGTCGGAGCCTTGAGCGAGAGCATCAAGTTCGGCCTCAAATTGCTCCAGATTTATGGCTTGGTCTGCACGCCCCATGCCGGCCTGCTGTTCGAGCAAGGTTTGGACATAGGAATTAAGTTGCAAGCCGAGTGCTCTCGCCTGGGCTGCCAAACTCGCTTCCACCTCGGGTGGCAGGTTCAGGGTGATGGCCATGCTGTTCCCTTCCTTCACTTTCCACCATCCAACCTAGTTTATCGCCCGCCTCCAGCCATGTCTATAGCAAGCGCGGACCCGCTTTCCATGAAGGTCCGCGCTCTTTGGCCTTGAGCCCCGCGGGGCGGGCGCGGAGATCGTTGCGGTGTGATGTCGATGCCTGCCTGCCGGCGGCCCAAACCCGTGGGTTGAGCCCCGCTTCCTCTATGGCGTGCCTGGCAGAGCGCTTACCGCGCCGTGAGCCGGTCCGCGATGCGGTCATATTCACCCTGGGAAATGATCCCGCGGGTGACAAGATCGTGCTCGGACCTGTACGGGCGCCCTTCGATCACTTTGTCACATTGCCTGGCGCTCAGACCGGGAAGGGCCTCCAGTTGTTCCTTGGAGGCCGAGTTCACATTGACGGTGTCGTTCTCTTTACGATTCCAGCCCTCTTTTGCCCCTTGGGCCGCAGCGTTCAATTCGTGCCCCGCCTGGCGCGCCGCTTCGTCGACATTCTTAGCGGCGACTCTGGATTCCTCTTTCAATTTAGCGGTGGCATTGGCAACCTGCTCGCGAGTCTTCTCGTCCTGCGATTTCTGGCTCTGCGCCCTCGTGTCGTTGTTCCGCCAGCCGCAGCCCGCCAGCCCGAGGAGCAAGCTCACGGCGAAAGCAAAGCAAGAAAGCTTCTCGATCCTATACTTCATATTTCCCTCCCAGCCCCACACACGTTTTGATGGAGAGTGATGAGGCGGCGGGCGCAATTATCGCGTCCGCCTTTTGCGTGATCTCGGCCTTTCGGCACAGGGTGCGCACCAGGCCGCCAGGGCCCTTAGAAGATTAGGCAAGGAAAATGATGTCAGGTAGGGCCCGTAGCACGGAGCGTCCCCTTGAACCACACATCCGCCGGGCGCCCAGGGTGCTGATCGCCGCCCGCCTGGACCGCGACGTCTACGACTGGCTGCGGCGGTATGGAGGTGGCGAATGTCACGTCGTTTGGGGCAATCGTGCTGCTCGTCCAGCTGATCCCTAGCAGGAACAGGTAGATCACAGCTATATGCCATTTGCCAGGAAGGGCAGATTCCGTCAACCATTGCCGGGTGCCGGATTCGACCGGGTACCCCGGAGTTGCAACGGAGCGGGACGTAGCGCCAAACTTAACCCCGCGCCCGGGCTGCGCCATTCCGGGTTGCGACGCAGTCGGGACTGAGATACCGTACGATGCGGTGCGGAAGGAGGTGGCGGCGCATGAACGAAGGGATTCGACCTCTTATTCTCTTGGTGATGATAGCCATCGCGAGTTTAGCCGCGTGGAATGGTTCCTTGCTCGTCCGGGATAATCCCCGCGACGGGTGGGTGGTTCACGCTGCGTCGGCGCCGCGCGCGGGCCGGAGCGATCCAACGCTTCCGCAAAAGCAGGAAATCCTGGCGCTCCTCAAAAAGGCAAACTCCTGGCAGTTGGCGCATCCCATCATGAAACCGGACGACCGCAATTGGGAGCGCGCCACCTGGTTCACCGGCGTGATGGCGGCGTGGAAAGCAACCCAGGAGCGGCCGTTCCTTGACCAGGCGCTGGCCTGGGGGCGCCAGCATCAATGGCAGGTGGGCACGGAATCCGTCGGGGCCAACCGGCTGTTCTGTGTCGAGACCTGGGCGGAGCTTTACTTCGTCCAAAAGGACCCCGCGATGATTGCGCCCGCCATCAAGTGGCTGGCCACGCCGGACCCCATCTCGCCGGCGCGGGAAGTGGTGGTACGCCGACCCCTATGCTACCAAGTCCGTTTATGCGGACTCCCTTTATGGCGCCTCCGCGCTCGCCATGCTGGCCAAAGCCACCGGCGACGCGAAGTATATCGACATCATGAATGCCTTCTTCGATGACGTGACGGCACAGTTGCTCGATCGGGAGTCCGGATTGTATTACCGCGATGCCCGTTTCATCGGGCAGCGGACCGCGAGGGGGAAGAAAATCCTCTGGTCGCGCGGGGATGGGTGGGTGTTTGCAGGAATCCCACGGATTCTCGAGTATCTGCCCAGGAATCATCCCAGCCGGAAACGCTACCTCGAGATCTTCCAGAGGCAGGCGGCGGAATTGATCAAGCGCCAGGGAGCCGATGGCCTGTGGCGCGTGAACCTTGACGATCCGGACCAGTTTCCGAACCCTGAAACCAGCGGGACAGGCTTCTTTTGCTTCGGGCTGGCGTGGGGGATCAATCAGGGGGTGCTGAATCGCCACACGTACCTCCCTGCGGTCGAACGGGCGTGGAAGGGTTTGGCCCAGAGCCTCAGCCCGGAGGGCGAGGTCCTTTGGGGCCAGCACGGGGATGCCGAACCGCACCTGGTCGAGCGCAATAGCACGGAGGAGTTTGTCACCGGAACGTTTCTTTTGGCCGGCAGTGAGGCGTACAAGCTGGCTCCTTAGCCCAACTTCGTCACAAGAGCGTCGAAAAACCGTCTCAGCGCTTTGTCATCGGGGAAAAACCGGGGACGAAAAACGGGGACCAAGCTACCTCGTTTTCAGGTTTTTGAACCTCGGCATTTTTGAGGATTATGCATTGAATTGTCACCAGTTCCGCCCATCCCCGGCCGTTTTGCGCGGGCGGCCTCCCTTTGCCAGCGTCAACCGGCGGCGGGATGGGGGGCCAAAAGCCGTCGCATGATTCGTACGGAAAAGCACGACGCGGAACCGTGGGGGTCCGAAAAACGGTTCCTGGCGTCCGAAAAAGGCCCCTGACATCTTCCCTCCCTAGGGAGCCGGCACGCACGAAATCCGCATCCGGGCCTTCACCCGGCTGCACGGCGCCGAGCACACGGTTATTCCGGACCGCATTGAAGCCGGCACCTTTCTGGGTGGCGCGCGCATCCCTATACTGGTAGCATCCGAACTCAGGGCTCGGAGAAAAATCCATTGAAGCGCGCGGGAGGCAGGTTCTATGGCGCAGGACAACCAATCGGCAGCTCGGGCAACAGTCGATACGTACACCGGATACGCGGGTCTTCCCCCGGTGGTGGGATTGCAGACGATGCGCGAAGCCACCACTACGGGCTTGAACGTCACGCAGTCGGTGGCGCGCCTGAAGCGTTTGCACTGGTCGCTGAAGCGCCTGCACCAGATCTTTGTCGCGCGCATCACCAGCATGCCGATTTACGAACTGAAGATGGCCTTCAGCCTGCACGCGTTTTACTGTTCCGAGCACGTGGGCGAGTTTGCTACGCGCGTGCGGGAGATGCGGCAGCCGCCTTACGGGCTGGAGGTGTCGCCCCACGCTTCGCTCGACCTGCTCTTCGATGAGGTTCTCGCCGCCCCCGGCACGGAGGCGCTTTTGCTGGGGCTGTACGAGCATGCCGTGCCGGCACTGCTGCGGGCTCTCGAGCACATGATGGCCGACACCAACAAGCTGTTTGACCATCCCAGCTACCGCATCTGCCGCTTGACGCTGGTGGAGATGCAAGACGTCCAGCAATACGGCGTGGAAGCGGTTCGCCGCCTGGTGACGGCCGAGCATCGCCAGCAGCTTGCGGAATGGCTCGACACCCTTCGCCGCATGCTGGCCGCCGCGGGCGATTTGGATGGCAAGGCAGAACCCACCGGCGAAGTGGTGGCGCGGCAGTTTTCCGCCGAGCCTTTCCAATACGATCCGGTTCCCAAGCGCGACGAGCGGTTCCAGGATCCCTACAACATGGGCGTGAACGCGGAGGCGATGCTCTTCAACCCCGACGTTCCGCCGCTGCCCAAAACCCTGATGCTCTACTTCAAGCGCATGCGCGAAATCGATGTGCCGGAGATGATGGCGAGCATTCTGGCGGAAGCCGGTGACAAGCCCTGGGATTACTATCGGGACATGACGCGGCAATTGTGGGACGAAGCGCGCCACGCCATGATGGGCGAAATCGGCTTCGTTTCTTTGGGAATTGATTGGACCAGGATTCCGCTGAACTTCACCTGGTCGCTGGGGTTGAATACCAAGCTCACGCCGAAGGAGCGTCACGGCGTGCTCTTTACCATTGAGCAGGGCCTGATGCCGAAAAAGATCGGCAAGGAATACGAGTGGGAAGTGGCCGTCGCCACCGGCGATCCGCTGACGGCGCTGATGCAGGATTACGATTGGGCCGACGAAGTGCTGCACGCGCGCATTGGCCGCGAATGGTTCGTCCCGGAGATCGGCTCGCAGACGGAAGCCATGGCGTATGGCGATAAGGCGTGGTCGAAGGTGCTGATCGACTGGAAGAAATGGAAGGACGACGGCCTGACCGAGCACCGCAATTGGTGGCCGGAAGTCTATCGTGCCGCCTGCCGCCACTGGGGCATCGAACCCGACCCGCAGGTGCTGGCTTACAACACCACCTACGAAAATAAACGCGCCGATCTGAAAGAGGTTTCGGCCTGATTCTCAGGGTCGGCGGCGCTTCCGCAACCGAATCTGCAAAACAGCCCGCAGTGCTCGGATTCATTCAGAGTCATGCCGCTTTCGAGAACGAAGGTGGCGATTGTTCGTAGGGGCGGTTCGCGAACCGCCCCTACGTCGTCTTATTTCCAACGATCACCCTGCTTCCGGACGTAATGCGCGAACACATAGCGCCATGGGATAAGGGGGATAAAAATAACAGCCATCAGGCAGGCTTTTGTATTTTCTGCCACCGCCGCATTCATCTGGTGGGCAAACCATAGCGGCAGCGCAAAGGCGGTGAGATATATCGCCTTCCAGGCCAGTTCGAACAGCAATACCGGCAACATTTGCACCGGATATCGCAGCCCCAATGCCGCCGTCGCACCCAGACCAGCCAGCAAGCCGATTTGAACCCCTTTAGTGGCCGCCAGCGCGTTGGTGTGGTGGAGGACGACGGGCCAGACATACACGCCGAGCCCAACGGCCATCACAAGGTACGAGGCGCGCAACGTGTACAGGCGAACCAGCGAGACCTCGGGTATCTGGGCACGTGATGTCACGTCACCGGACGGAACGAGCGGCCCCATAACGGAGTTCATCGTGATGTCCTCAACCTCTCTATCCCGATTCCGGTTGTTCATCCGTCTACCTCCCAATCCACGTTCGCGGCTTTGGGTTGTTGCGGAGGTTCATTCCATGAGCTGCCGAACATAGTTGCACACGGAAAGAAGTTGAGGGCTATCCATGCGGCCGATGATGTTACGGATGACGGATGCCAATACCCGTGTCGTAGCGGCCATGCCGAGGTTGGCGGACTGCTCGGTGAGAAAGCCTACCTTGGCGAGCTTTAGCGGTCGCAGGAAGTAGTATTCCATGCCGCCGTCTGTCAGTTCCACGATGACATCTGCCAACGCACCGCGATGTTGCGTGCTGTCTTTCGCTTTTTCCAGAGTCGCGAGGGCTGCGAGGGTCTTGGCGCGGAGGCTCTTGGAGTGGTAGAAGCGAAGAAACGGTTGGGTTGACGGTGGGGATGCTTTGGCCAACGGCTTGACCCGTGGCGTCTTTGTTGACTTGGAGGGTCGCTTGGACGATGTAGGCATGATATCTCCCTTCGATCATGAATGCGAAAGGCCGTTTTGGCGTGAGGCGGGCGTGTGCGGGCTAATTCCCGTCTTAGGCTGGCCTGGAGAAACCGGACAATCCGGATCAGCCTGCCCCACTCGCCAGGGGCAGCCTTCCGCCATGATTCAGTGCATGCGCCGCCTTCTGGACGTCCTTGTGCCTAAGAGTTCCTGGGACAGCTCGCATTATATCCCAAGTACTCGCCCAACCTGCGAGTCAACGGCGCAGCGTACCTGCATTATGGGTATAGCTGACGCGCCCTTGACACACACCTGGTTTCAGCATCTGCTATATTGAAACGGCGCCACCGCCCTCAACGCGAGACCCACTGGCCGGGACTCGATAATTAAATATTCTTTACCTCACGGCTGGTTAATGGATATAAGTATAGTAATCGCAAGTTAATACAAATCCACGTATTGGCGAACGGGCCACTCCCTCCAAGTGCCTTCACGCCCGGATGCCCGCCTTCTTCAAAGGCCTTCCGGCCGATTCACGCACCCTTACTGTAACTAATTGACTTCCAAGGACTAGCATGCGGGGTACCAGCGTGGGCGCCGTTTTCGCTGTGGCTGAAATCGCCTCATTGAGCGCGCAAGGAATTGCAGAGCGTCATTTTGGCGGGCTGTGAAGTGTATTCGAGGCAACGACATAATGTCATGGATCGGCTCCACGTTAAGCATTCTTGAATTGTGGCTCCACCGCACCCCATCCAGTACCTTCGTGTAGATAATTGCGCTGGAAAGGAGGTAACGACTATGCTATGTTTACATGGAAAGCCGGCCGGCAGCCCGCCGTGCCCGTGGCCCCCAGACGTCGAGAGGTAAGCACTTCCGCCGAGGACGGGCATGCACGGCGCGTGCGGTGCTGGCCCGTCCTCGACCGCCTCTATGCATATTCTCGGTGTGGCGATCAGCGTTTTTGCTGTGTGCCTCGAAGGACTAACGATCCTGAGAAGTGTGAGCTGTAAACTGTTCCGACTGTTCCCGCTCTTCTATTCCTATCTCGTCTATGCGTTCAGCGGCACGCTCGTGATGTACGTCATCTACTGGCGGCGTCCGTTGGAGTACCGGTCTGCGTTCTGGATCTATTACTTGGTCAGCATGCTGGTGGAGTTCACAGTTCTGGTCGAGATTTCCGACCAGATATTTCGATCTTTGCCAGCCCTCCGAAATCTCGGACGCGCGTTAACATTCCTGATTTCAATCGGCCTCGCCATCATCTACATCTTACCCTCCATCGTCAGTTCCACCCGCAGGAGCCGCGCGTTGCTGGAGTTCTCGCTGCGCGCTTCCGTAACGAAGGCCATCATTCTCGGCGTCTTGTTCTACGTTTCTCAACACTATGGCTCAAAGCTGGGCAGGAACGTGGGTGGGCTGATGCTCGGGTTTTCGATCTACGTCGGCACCAACGTTGCCATTTGGTCCAGCGCCAAGGCGTTTGGGTCCGTGCTGTTCGGCCGGCTCCTTTGGTTTATGGAACCTCTCGCCTTCACCCTGTGCTTGCTGGTGTGGACCGTATCGCTCTGGGAACTTGCGCCAGCCACCGGCATCGGGGATGTTGCAGCCGTGGGCGGAACAGATTCGCAAGCGGTTGCTTTGGAGTTAACGCGTTTCAATAACGAACTGTCGAAGCTTATACATCGATGATCACTCTTGCTTACGCTGTTACTGCGGTCGCATTCCTTATCCTTGTACTGGGGCTGGCTCGACGAAACCAGTCCCGTGAACCGGATGAGTGCAATTCGGACACTCGCCCAACCCCAAACGTGGAGAATGCGCGTTGGCTACGCTTATCAGAGCGCATTTTCGATCCGTCGGATATCCGTTGGTTGGAAGACGAACTGGCGTTCCCGAAGTTGGCTGCGAGCCTGAGGCTCGGGCGTAAGCACCTGGCAATCTGCTGGCTGGAAGCGCTCCAGGCATCGTTCGACGAGTTGGTGCGGACTCCTGCCGCTTCGTCGAGCGAGGCAGCCGAGGGCAAGCCTCTGGACGGCTGGCGGATGCTGTGGCTTACGCTACGCTTCAAGTTCCTGGTCTGGTATGCCCTGGTTGCGGTCCGGGTATTCGGCCCCTACCATCGACTGATCCCGTCGTTTTCGTGGGCTCCGGGGTTACAGGGCAGCGGACAGAGCTTCCGGCAGCCGGCTTTGGCCAACACCCGGGTCTCCGATTGACCACTGACTTGTGTTTCGTTTGGAACGGCACCCACATCGTTGGGGGCAAACGCTGTCGCCCGTCCGACGTTGTGGATTTAACCCCACCGCAGGGTCATCTGGCCCTTTTTGTCGCTGGGCGTTGCTGCGCTCTCTCCAGCTTGTCTGAAAGTCACAGTATCTAAAGGAATTCGCCTACCACCACTGCTTTTCCTCTTGGCCCTCCCGTTGCTTTCCCAAAGTGTGAGTCGTTAGGAATGTTACTACGGATCAGTTCCGGAAATAGAATGCTGGCGGAGGGTGCCCTGGCCGCGGGGTGTCGTTTCTTCGCCGGCTATCCCATAACACCCGCCTCTGAAATCTACGAAGTTATGATGCGCGAGTTGCCGGCGCGGGGCGGGTTGGCCCTCTCTGCTCCTGACGAGATTTCCTCGCTCTGCTACTGCGTGGGCGCTAGCTTGCGCGGTCTGAAGGCGATGACGGCCACTTCCGGCCCGGGATGGGCCCTGATGATTGAGACCGCCCAGTACGCGCTGATGACGGAGACCCCGGTGGTCGTGGCGCTGGTGCAGCGCTTGGGGCCGAGTACGGGCGGCGCGACGCAGGGCGCTCAAGGCGATATAGGCCTGGCGGAGTTTTCCAATTCCGGCGGCTACACGCTTCCGGTGTTCTGCCCGAGCAATGCCGCGGAGTCGTTCGAGCTTGCCGTTCACGCGTTTAATTGGTCGGAACGGCTGCGCACGCCGGTTCTGTTGCTTACGGATAAGGAAATCGGCATGACCTCAGAGGTCGTCGATGCGGAGGCCCTGCAAACGCCGAGCTTAGTGAGCCGAAAAATGGCCGCGCCCGGCGCCGATTACGCACCCTATGCGGCGACGGAACCGGAAGGCGTGCCCGCGTTTGCGGCGGTGGGCGGGGAAATCAAAACCACGGTGACAGGATCAGCCCACGATGAGCAAGGGCGCCTGCGCAAGAATTCGCCGCGAGTCATTAATGTGCTGCAACGTCTGGAGCGCAAGATTGAAGCGCACGCCGAGGATATGGCGCTGGTGCGGCCGGACCTTGACCCGGGCGCGCGCTGGCTGGTGATCAGCTATGGCGTAACCGCGCGGGCAGCGCGGCATGCCGTCAGCAAACTTCGCACCCAGGGCGAGCGCATCTCGTTCCTACAGATTCAAACGCTGTTTCCTGTACCCCGAAAATGGTTGGGCTGGGCGGCGGCCGGTGTGGACGCGGTTTTTGTGGCGGAGGAAAATTTGACCGGTCAATACCGCGCTGCGCTTGCCCGGTACCTTTCCCACAAGCCCGTGTATGGCATTAATCGGATCGGCAGCCTGATTTCTCCCGCTGAAATTGTGCGCGCCGTGCAGGAGGTGGCAGCATGATGCCGGAGGCCCGTTACCTTTCCCCTTCCGCCAAGTTGCCTTATTGCCGCGGTTGCGGGCATTCCCTGGTGGTGCGCCAACTGAGCCGCGCGCTGGAGCAGTTGCAACTGCCGCCCCGATCGGTGGTGCTGACAACAGACATCGGCTGTGTGGGACTGGCGGACTCTCTGTTTCCTTACCTGCATACGGTTCACACTACGCACGGGCGCTCGACGGCGTTTGCCACCGGCATGGCCCTGGCGGATTCCATTCTGGAAACGCGCGGTTTGAAACCCATTGTCATGATTGGCGACGGCGGGGCAATGATCGGCTTGCTGCACCTGGTGCACGCCGCACAACTTAACGTAGACGTCACGGTGCTGATACACAACAATTTTATGTTCGGGATGACCGGCGGGCAGCACTCGGCGCTCAGTCCCGTCAAGTGGGTGACGGCCACTACGCCCAACGGCAACATGACCCCGCCACTCGACATGCTTTCCTTGTTGCGCACTGCTCATGCCAGCTTACTGGATCGAGAGCTTGCCACCAGCCCGGAATTAGCCAATACTATCGCACGAGCCATCGCATGCCCGGGATTCTCTGTGGTGGAGATTGTCGAGCTTTGTACGGCGTATGGAACGCGATGGAATCAGGTGACCGGTGCGTCTCTGCAGGAGATAGTGCAACGCCAGGGGTATACGCTCGGCGCCATCGAAACGGAAAAGGATCGTCCCACTTTCCCGGAAGTCTACCGGCATGAGAGCGCCGCTTCCCGTTCGAAGCACACCAAACCTGCGGTTCCCCACATCGAGGCCGAGGCCCAGCTGGAAAATGAGATCCGCCTGGTGCTGGCCGGAACGGCAAGTGAACGCGTACAGTCCGCCGCTGCGTTGTTCTGCCGCGTTGCCCTGGCGGCCGGGCTCTATTCCACGCAGAAGAATGACAACCCGGTGACGCAGGGTTCCGGATTCTCACTCGCTGAAATCTGCTTGAGCCCGAAACCGGTGGATTACACGGGCATGGAAAGCCCGGACGTGGTGCTGGTGGTCAGCGCAGACGGGTGGAAGGAACTCGAAGCCAATGGCAGCCTGGCGGCGTGCCGGGATGAGACGGTGCTGCTTTTGGACTCAGAAATTGAGGGAGCGCCGCCGAGGGGGCGAGTGATCCGGCTGCCGCTGCGCCGGGAAGCCAATCCTAAACGCGCTGCGCTCGCCGCCATTGCTGCCTGGCTCGAAAAAGCCGCAGTGTTGCCGGCAGAGGCGTGGGAAGCGGTGCTGGCGCTCGAACCCCCGGAACGACGCGCCGAGTGGGCCGCCGCGCTTGAGATCGGAAGGCGGTTGATTCGAGAGCCGGCAGTTGACGCCCCGCGATAGACGACGAAGGAAGCGAAATTGCAAGGCCCAGAGTGGAATCGATGTGACAGGTCTTATGTGAAGCAATCTTATTTGCACAAATCCTAACTGAACGATGGAGAGACAAGATGACTAGAAGCAAGATAACCGTTGACGGGAACGAGGCGGCTGCCCGCGTCGCTTACCGCATCAATGAAGTAATTGCCATTTACCCCATCACGCCCTCTTCTCCCATGGGCGAGTGGGCGGATCAGTGGTCGGCAGAGATCAAGCCCAACATTTGGGGCACCGTCCCGCACGTGATCGAAATGCAGAGCGAAGGAGGCGCGGCGGGAGCATTGCACGGCGCCATCCAGGCCGGATCGCTGGGCGCCACCTTTACGGCTTCGCAAGGCCTGCTGCTGATGATCCCCAACATGTTCAAGATCGCCGGCGAATTGACGCCGACGGTGTTGCACGTTACGGCGCGCACGTTGGCCGCGCACGCCCTTTCGATTTTTGGCGACCATAGCGACGTGATGGCCACCCGGTCGACGGGCTTCGGCCTGATCGCGTCGAATTCCGTGCAGGAAGTATCGGACTTTGCACTCATCGCCCAGGCCGCCGCGATGGGATCGCGCGTGCCGTTCTTGCACTTCTTTGACGGATTTCGCACCTCGCACGAGGTGGGCAAGATAGAAGAACTGACGGACGACGACCTGCGCGCATTGATTCCCGCCGACCTGGTGGAAGCGCACCGCAAGCGCGCCCTTTCACCGGATCACCCCGTGCTCCGTGGCACCGCGCAAAATCCCGATGTTTTCTTCCAGGCCCGCGAGACCGTAAATCCGTTTTACCTGGCTTGCCCCGAAATCGTCCAGAGCGTCATGGACAAGTTTGCGAGCATGGTGGGCCGTCACTATCACCTGTTCGACTACGTTGGCGCTCCGGACGCCGAGCGCGTGGTGGTGATCATGGGCTCCGGCGCCGAAGCCGCCCAGGAAACCGTCGAGCATCTGATGGAGCGCGGCGAGAAAGTGGGCGTGCTCAAGGTCCACCTGTATCGGCCGTTCTCCATGGAGCATTTCATTGCCGCCCTCCCCAAGACAGTAAAGAACCTGGCGGTGCTGGATCGTACCAAGGAAGCCGGCGCCACCGGCGAGCCTCTGTACGTGGATGTCATCACCGCCATCAGCGAAGGTTTGGCCAGCGGCAAAGCGCCGTTTGCGGCATTTCCGCGCATCATTGGCGGGCGCTACGGCCTGTCTTCCAAGGAGTTCACACCGGCGATGGTGAAGGCCGTATTCGACGAAATGTTGAAGCCGGCGCCGCGCAATCACTTTACGGTGGGCATCGTGGACGACGTTACGCACACCAGCCTGGAAGTTGATCCCACGTTCTCCACCGAAGACCCCAAGACCGTGCGGGCCGTCTTTTACGGCTTGGGCTCTGATGGCACCGTTGGCGCCAATAAGAATTCCATCAAAATCATCGGCGAAGACACGGACAATTATGCGCAGGGTTATTTCGTATACGACTCGAAGAAATCCGGCTCGATCACGATTTCCCACTTGCGCTTCGGCCCCAAGCCGATTCACTCGACGTACCTGATCACGCAAGCGAATTTCGTGGCGTGCCACCAGTTTACGTTCCTGGAACGCTACGACGTGCTCAAGTCCGCCGAGCCCGGCGCCGTGTTCCTGCTGAACAGTCCCTACGGACCGGACGAGGTCTGGGACATGATGCCCCGCACCACCCAGCGGCAGATCATCCAGAAGAAATTGCGCTTCTTTGTGATTGACGCCATCAAGGTGGCCCACGCGGCCGGGATGGGTGGCCGCATCAATACCGTGATGCAGACCTGCTTCTTCGCGATCAGCGGAGTGCTGCCCCGCGAAGAAGCCATCTCCGCCATCAAGCACGCCATTGAGAAGACCTACGGCCGGCGGGGCGAAGCCGTGGTGAAGAAGAACTTCGCCGCGGTGGACGCTTCGCTCGACCATCTCCACGAGGTCAAGGTTCCGGCGGAGGTCAGCAGCAGCTTCGACATGCGGCCGCCGGTTCCCGCGCAGGCCCCGCCCTTTGTGAAAGACGTGCTGGCCAAAATCATCGAGGGCGAAGGCGATGCCTTGCCGGTGAGCGCCATGCCCAATGACGGCACCTTCCCCACCGCCACCGCGCAGTGGGAAAAGCGCAACATCGCCCTGGAAATCCCCGTGTGGGATGAGAAGATCTGCATCCAGTGCGGCAAGTGCGTCCTGGTGTGCCCGCACGCGGTGATTCGCGCCAAGATTTACGACCCGGCCCTGCTGGAAAAAGCTCCTGCCACCTTCAAATCTGTCCCGGCGGCCTGGAAGGAATTCAAGCAGCTCAAGTACACGCTGCAAGTGGCGCCGGAGGATTGCACCGGCTGCGCCCTCTGCGTGGAAATCTGCCCGGTGAAGTCCAAGAGCGAGGCCAAGCACAAGGCCATCAACATGGCGCCGCAGGTGCCTTTGCGTGAGACCGAGCGCGACAACTGGGATTTCTTCCTGGGTATTCCGGAAGTCGATCGGCGCACGCTCAGCCTGGGTCAGGTGAAAGACGTCCAGTTGCTGCAACCCCTGTTTGAATTCTCCGGGGCCTGCGCAGGCTGTGGCGAAACGCCCTACATCAAGCTCATGACGCAACTGTTCGGCGATCGCGCGCTGATCGGCAACGCCACCGGGTGCTCTTCCATTTACGGCGGCAACCTGCCCACCACACCGTATGCCGTCAATCACGAAGGGCGCGGCCCCACGTGGTCGAACTCGCTCTTTGAAGACAATGCGGAATTCGCGTTGGGCATGCGTCTGGCAGTGGATCAGCAAGCGCAGTTCGCGCGCGAGCTGTTGAAGCGCCTGGCTGAAACCGTAGGCGATGAACTGGTGCAGGCTCTCCTGAGCGCCGATCAATCCGGCGAAGCCGGCATTCGCGAACAGCGCGAGCGGGTCAAAGCTCTAAAAGCCAAGCTGGCGGGAGTATTGACGCTCGAAGCGCGCGACCTGATGAACGTGGCCGATGCGCTGGTGAAGAAGAGTGTCTGGGCGTTCGGCGGCGACGGTTGGGCGTATGACATCGGGTACGGCGGGCTGGATCATGTGTTGGCCAGCGGCCGCAACGTGAACGTCCTCGTGCTCGACACCGAAGTCTATTCCAACACCGGCGGTCAGATGTCAAAGGCCACGCCGCGCGGCGCCGTGGCCAAGTTCGCTGCCGGTGGAAAGCCCCGGCCCAAGAAAGATTTGGGAATGATGGCGATCAGCTACGGCAACGTTTATGTGGCGAGAATCGCCATGGGTTCCAGCGACATGCAAACGCTGAAGGCTTTCCTGGAGGCCGACGCTTACGACGGTCCTTCCATCATCATTGCCTACTCACACTGCATCGCTCACGGGTATGACCTGGTGCACGGTATGGACCAGCAGAAAGCCGCGGTCCAATCGGGCTACTGGCCGCTGTACCGCTACAATCCTGATCTGGCGAAACTGGGCAAGAATCCCATGCAGCTCGATTCGCGGGCGCCCTCCTTGCCGCTCGAAAAATATGTCTACAACGAAACGCGCTACACCATGCTGGCGCACAGCGATCCGGAAGCAGCCAAGCACCTGCTGAAACTGGCGGAAGAAGACGTGCGCAACCGCTGGCGAGATTACCAGAACCTGGCCGCGATGCCGATGAACGGCGGAGCAAAGGAGACGAAATAATGGTTGACCTGACTACAAAGTATCTGGGTATGACGCTGAAGAATCCACTGGTCGTGTCCGCTTCGCCACTGTCGGAGGACCTTGGCAACATCCGGCGGATGGAGGACTCTGGGGCGTCCGCGGTGGTGCTCCCTTCTTTGTTCGAGGAGCAGATTCACGTGGAAAGCAACACGCTGGACCGCTTCCTGTCGCAGGGAACGGAAAGCTTTGCCGAGTCGTTGACGTACATCCCCAATATGCCGGGGTACCACTTGGGACCGGACGGCTATTTGGAACATCTTCGCAAGGCCAAGCAGGCGGCAAAGATCCCCATCATCGGCAGCCTGAACGGCAGTTCCACGGGCGGCTGGGTGGGTTACGCAAAGAAAATCGAGGAAGCCGGCGCCGACGCCTTGGAACTGAATATCTACTTCATCTCGACGGACATTGAGATGAGCGGCGCTCAAGTGGAACAGATGTACGTCGATCTGGTCGCGCAAGTAAAGGCCAGCATCCGCATTCCGGTGGCCGTCAAGATCGGCGCGTACTTCAGCTCCCTGCCCAACACGGCCCGGCGGCTGGATCAAGCCGGCGCCGACGCGCTGGTTCTGTTCAACCGCTTCTATCAGCCGGATTTCGACCTGGATAACCTGGAAGTCCTTCCCAATCTCATCCTGAGCACGCCGCATGAATTGCTGCTGCGCCTCAATTGGGTGGCGGTGCTTTACGGGAAACTCAAGGCGGATCTGGCGATCACGGGCGGCGTACACACGGGGCTGGACGTGCTGAAAGCCATGATGGCCGGAGCACGCGTGGCCATGATGACCTCGGCCCTGCTCCGCAACGGCATCGGCCACCTGGCAACCGTGCAGACCGAGCTTACCCAGTGGATGGAAGAACACGAGTATGAGTCCATCCACCAGATGCAAGGCAGCATGAGCCAACGCGCCGTGGCTGACCCATCAGCCTTCCAGCGCGCCAATTACGTCAAGGTGCTCAGCTCGTATGCGCTGAAAGGGGCAGCTTGATTTTGGATTTGCGATTTTAGATTTTGGATTGAAAGAAATTGGTGCGCCCGCGCAAACACTTCCTGTGAATGCGCGGGCGTAGTTTTTTGTGGGCGGGAGGAGGCGCCGTCCAAGCGGCGCAATTCGTCTGTTCCCGGCCCTTGGGTAGAGCGATCATCCCGTTGGTAGCCCCAGTCCCCAGCGCCCAGCCCCTAGCACCTGAAACCTGTTCTTCCTACACCTTCTCCGGAATCGTAAACAGCTTGCGGTAGCCGCGGTCTTCGCCGCGCAGGTAGCGGTTGGCTTCCTCGTCGCCGATCACCCTTTGGCTTGCGGGGTCGTACTTCAGGGTGCGGCCCAGCCGGTACGAAGTATTCGCCAGGTGAATCAAGGTAGCGCTGATGTGACCTTCCTCGATCGGTGCGGGAACATCTTCCTGCTTGCAGCTACGCACGGCGCGGATGAAGTTCGCGAAGCAGTTTCCGCCGCGCGTCGCGCAGGGACCCGGCTCGTTACTTTCGCCGAGAAACGTTCGATAGGACTCGTACCCGGCCAGGGCCATGTATCCTTTGGAGCCGTAGACAAGGTTCCCGCACATGGCCTTCGGCTGCTTGATGTGGGTGTGGCCCGCCGTTTCCGAAAGGTTGGCGGCGCCCGCTCCGAATCCTGGTATTCCGATCTCCGCTTCGGTGTTGCTCATCCAGTGGCGGACTTCAAACTCCAGCACGCGGCGCGAGCCATCCGGCATGTCATACTCGAACGAACAATTCAAGATGTTGGGCGTTTGCTGATCGTCCTTGAACATCACATGGCCGCCGATGGCAGACACCTTGTTGGGGAATCCCACGCCCAGCGCCCAACGCGCCATGTCCATCTCGTGCACGCCCTGGTTGCCCACGTCACCGTTCCCGGTGTCCCAGATCCAGTGCCAGTTATAGTGAAACCGGTTTTTGGTAAAGGGCTTCATGGGCGCGGGACCAGTCCACAAGTCGTAATCGACTCCGGCGGGAACCGGCTCAGGCTTGGCGATGCCAATCGTATCGCGCCACTTGAAGCAGAGCCCGCGCGACAAGTAAACGTCGCCAATCACGCCTTCGCGAATCTTCTGTACGCCTTCGATGTAGCCCCCGGCAGAGCGCCCCTGGGTTCCATGCATGACGATGCGGTTGTATTTGCGCGCCGCCGCGACCAGTTGGTGGCCTTCCCACCAGCAGTGTGAACACGGCTTTTCAACGTAAGCGTCCTTGCCCGCCTGGCAGGCCCAGATGCCCATCAGAGAATGCCAGTGGTTGGGAGTGGCAATCGAAATGGCATCGATGGACTTGTCTTCCAGGAGCTTGCGCACGTCCTTATAGACCGCGGGCTTGGGCAAACCCCAGGCGCTCATATCCGCCAGGCGTTTGCTGATGACGCTGTCATCGATATCGCACATCGCGGCAACTTCCACATTGGGAAGCTCGCCGAACCCCTGCAAGTGGTTGCCCCCACGCCCGCGCACGCCAACCACCGCAATCTTGACGCGGTCGTTGGCGCCCCAGACCGTCTTGGGGAAAATGCTGATGCCGCTCAAAGCCGCCAGGCTTGCGCCGTTCGCGATACCCGCGCGCAAGAATTCCCGCCGATCAACTTTCGACTCGCTTTCCATAAGTCCTCCTCGATAAATGCTAAGTTCTATCTGCTCGCCGCGGCGAGTTTTGCCTCGTCCTGAGTTCCGGTTATGTGCCACGGCCGTCCTGGCCGTGCTCCTGCACCGGCAGGATGCCCGTGACACAACTGATAATGGGCCAACATAAACCATGACGCCGAACACCGTAACCTAACAACATTGGCAGCCACGGTCAAGAATTCGTTCCAAAGCAGGGTCCTCCGCCTTCCAAACGGCGCGGAGGAACGAAAAATATGGCCGCGGGGCAAGGCGCTAGCGGAGGAAAATGATAGATGCTGGGCTGCCCACTGGAGTGTATTGCCCAGTGAAGGTAAGCGCACCCGTTGTCCGATTGATGCGAAAAGTGGTGATGGCGTCGGCGAACTGGTTGCACACGTACAAGAAATTCCCGATCGGGTCGAAGTTGAAAGCGCGCGGATGGTCACCGCGGGTCCATTCTTCGCCGCAATACGTCAGCGTCCCTCTCGCGCTAACGGAGAAGCAGACAATGCTGTCGTGCAGGCGGTTGGAAGCGTATAGAAATCTACCATCCGGAGAGACCATGACTTCGGCAGGGAAGTTCGAGCCGACAAACCCTTGTGGCAAACTGGATACCGACTGTTTCTCGGTCAGCCTTCCTTGCGCCGCGTCATAGTCGTATGCAACCACCGTGGAACCCTCTTCTTGCAGCGAGTACAACCAGCGGCCGCTGGGATGAAATGCGAAGTGCCGTGGCCCATCTCCCGGGGGCAAGGCGACAAAGGCGGGATCGTTAGAAACGAGCTTTCCTTTCTCAGCATCGAACTTCCAAACGAAGATCCGATCGAGTCCCAGGTCGGCAGCGAGGACGAAACGGCCGGCCGCATCGGGCAGGATCATGTGCGCGTGAGAATTGTCGTGGCCACTGATGGCAAAGCTCCCCGGCGGAGCACTGGCGGCGTGTTCCGGACCCACGGTGCCTTGGTCGTGTACGACGTCTGTTGCGGTGCCCAGTTCGCCGTTTGCCAGAATGGGGAGCACGGCCACCGTCCCTCCGAAGTAGTTCGCGACCAACACGAACTTGCCGGAAGGGTGAACGCTCAGATGCGTGGGGTTGGCGCCTTCGGAACTCACGGTATTGAGCAAGGTCAAGTGGCCCGTGGCGCGATCGGTCGAGTAGGCACTCACCGAACCCGAGTGTGTACCCTCATAGTTCGCCGTCCAATTCACCGAGTACAGGTGTGTCCCTGAGGAGTCAAGAGCCGTGAAGGACGGGTTGGTGTCTCTGTGAATCACCTCCCGCTGGACGAGGTCTCCTGTCACCGGATTTAACTCGAACACGTAGATGCCCTGCCCGCGCCCGATGGAGCCATCCGGACCTTCGGGTAAACTGTAGCTGCCGACATAGGCAAAAATCGGTCGACGGCCGACATCTCGCCGGCTTTCCTGCGCATCAGCGAGCGCCGGGATAGCCCCGCCTAGAACCGCCGCGCTTTTCAGGAATTCGCGCCTCGACGACCCTCCGAAAATAAGACGTTCCATCCCACGCAATGACATATCAGTGCTCCTCAGAGCCTTCTTGCGACTCTCATGAATCTGAGCCGCTTATTGTGGTCCGGATCGAGCTGTAGGATAAGAATGGCCGACCGAATCCGCAAGCGGTGATCGTGGACGCCACGCCATTGATCAAGAACCCTTGTTTGGGCGTGGCGGCCAGAAAGCCCTCTCCCGAATCGCCGCAATCCAGCTAGACGTCCCAGAATACGGCGGAGAGGCGTGCATATCTATACCTTTGCCGGGGGTTCGCGGTCAACAGACTGTCGGTGCGGATCACACTTGTTCATTTTCAATAGCCGACCCGCGAAGAGGGTCTTTGTTCCGGGGAGAGGCCCAAATTCAGAGCTGGCCGATTCCGGCACAGCCGCGACCATTTCGAGGAGACGATCTAATTGGACAGAGGCAGCCAAGTTGACTATAACGGCTATGGCCCAGAAATGTCGAAACTCGAGGGAAGGGCGGAAGCCCTTCCGCAGAGCAGGCGGTCCCGCTGGGACGCATCGGTGTTTTTGACAGCAGCGGCAGGGGAACACCCGCGGCATGCCCGGCGCGGCTTAACCTCGTGCCGGGTCGTGAATGTCTGGAGGCTACCTGCTAGCCATGCGTGACATTATGTCACTCTCCTTCCAGTTTTCCATAATCGAAACAAGTCTATTTGTTTTCAGTATGTTCTCAGGTTCGAGGGGTGAAAAATGGGTTTCCCAGCCTTTTGTTTTCAACAACTTCTCAGGTTTGGGAGGATGCGCCTGTGGCGGACATCATGTCTCTGCGCGTGCTGCACGATGTTGGCCTTTTGACTAGCCATGGCCCAACCTGTTTTCCTGCCGTCGGCAGTACCGAAGCACCGGTTTGGCAACGCCGAACCCTAACCATCGACTAAGATTATAGCCTATCGCTGGGCTTTGTCAAGATGGAAAGTTGCCCCGATTTTCCTCTCCCGCGGGCGCTCGCTCTCGCCTTGATCCTTTGCTGCGATTCTCTTTGACCCCTGGCGATGGCAGCCGGGATTTTCTCGGGCGACGCGGCGCCGGTGCCTTTCTTCATGCCGTCATCGAGGCCGCGAGTCAGCCACTTTAACGTGACCCTGGTTCCGAAGCATCCAAATTGACGGCTCGCGGGGCGAAGTGTAGACTGGCCTTTCACCCGAGCAGTGTGCCGCCGAGCGGCAATCACTTTCCCGGCGCGAAATCGGGGAGGCTGAACTTCTACGGAGCGACAGGAGGATTATGAGCACGACACTCTACGAATATTATCAGACGAATCGCGAAAAGCACCTTGATGGACTCCTTCAGCTTTTGAAAATTCCCAGCATCAGCACGTTGGCGGAACACAAGCCCGACATTCAACGCGCGGCCGAGTCCCTGGCCAGCGAATTCCGCGACATGGGCATGAGGACGGTGGAGATCATCCCCGGTAAAGAATCGCAGCATCCGCTGGTTTACGCAGAGTGGCTGGAGGCGCCCGGCAAGCCGACGCTGCTCCTCTACGGCCACTATGACGTGCAACCAGCCGATCCGCTGGATGAATGGATCTCGCCGCCTTTTGAGCCAGCCATCCGCAACAATAACATTTATGCGCGCGGTGCCGTGGACGATAAAGGGCAGGTGTATCTGCTCTGCAAGGCGCTGGAAGGCTTCTTCAAGACCGAGGGGAAGCTGCCGCTGAACGTCAAGTGCCTCATCGAAGGCGAAGAAGAAGTGGGCGGCGAGCACATTGACGAATACGTGGAGGCGCACCCCGACCGCCTGAAATGCGATGCGGCGCTGGTGTGCGACACGGAGATGTTCGCGCCGGAGCTACCGACCATCACCACGGGCCTGCGCGGACTGGTGTATACGGAACTCGAGGCACGCGCCGCCGCGCACGACCTGCACTCGGGTATGTACGGCGGGGCCGCTCCCAATCCCATGCAAGCCTTAGCCGAGATGATCAATAAGCTGAAATCACCCAACGGCAAAATCCTGATCCCCGATTTTTACAAACGGGTAAAGAAGCCCACCAAGGCGGAACTGGCGAGCTGGAAGAAGCTGCCCTTCAACGAGAAGAAATTCATGAAGAACGAGATCGGAACGACGGCGCTGGTGGGCGAGAAACGATTCTCCGTGCTTGAGCGCCTGTGGTCGCGGCCGACGCTGGAAGTCCACGGTTTCCGGGGCGGCTTTACGGGTGAGGGCGCCAAGACCGTGATCCCCGCCGTTTCCACCGCCAAAATCAGCATGCGGCTGGTGCCTGACATGGATCCCAAGGAAATCTATCGCAAGTACGCAGCCTACGTGAAGAAGATCACGCCCCAGGGCATCAAGACCAGCGTACGGCTGCTCAGCTCCGCACCCGCATCCGTGGTCAGCACCGACAGCCGCTGGATCGCCGCCGCCGCCGAAGCTATGGAACAGGTTTTCACCAAGAAGACCGTCTACATGCGCTCGGGTGGTTCCATCCCGATTGTCGGGACATTCCAGAAATTCCTGAAGGTGCCCAGCGTCATGATGGGCTTCGGCCTGCCCGACGACAACCTGCACGCACCGAATGAGAAGTTCCACATCCCGAATTTCTACCGCGGAATCGAGGCAGTGGGAAAATATTTGGAATTGTTGGGGCAGTGAGGGAGAGCAGCCGAGGAGGGACGCGTTAAACAGTGGCGGCTCCGCATTGCAATAGTTCGAAGTGTCCAAATGGAATACCTGATCGAAGATGTTTGGAGGCCCCAATGAACCGACGAGACTTTATGGGTAGCATGGCAGCGGCCGCGGCAATGCCGCAGATTCTCAAAATGCCGTTGCCCATTGGCAGCAATACGCAGTCGCAGATCCCGCGCGCTGCTTGGCTTGCGAACGGGCTGATCGATGCCGGAGGAAGCCACGAGCCTTACATCTTTGTAATTCGCCGGGGCGGCGAATCGCTTAATGCCCGCAAGGATTACGAGTGGAACCAGAGTGAAGAGCTAATACGTACGCTGCACGAGCAGGGGATCGAGGTGTTTCACACTCACCTCTACAAAGGCTTCGGCATGGCAGCGGAAAAGCCGGAGATGGAGGATGCCCGGCGGGCCGCGGGTATTGCTCACAGATATGGCATGAAAGTAGACAGTTACATCCAGTGGAATACCATGATGTACGAAACCTTCTTTGCTGAGGAACCGCGCGCCAAGGATTGGATTCAGCGCGACGTGAGCGGCCTTCCCATATTGTTAGTCTACGGCTACCAGCAATCGTACCGCTACCGCCCATGCTTTACCCACCAGGAGTATCTGGATTACCTCAAGAAGATCGTTCGGTACGCTGTGGAAGAGGTCAAGACCGACTTCATTCATTTTGACAACTTCGACCTCAATCCGGAGCCCGACTCCTGCCACTGCCAGGCGTGCGTTGAGGGATTCCGCGCTTTCCTGAGGGCGAAATACCTTCCCGAGAAGCGCCGCGAGCGCTTCGGCTTTGAAAACGTCGATTACGTGAACCCACCGCAGTGGAATCGCCAGAACCGGCCGGAGAAGATGGCAATAATTTTCGATCCCGCCATCCAGGACTGGGTCGATTTCCGCTGCCAGGTCATGGCCGACGCGCTGCGCCAGATGGCGGAGTTTGCACGTTCGCTTGACGCCGACGTGGCGATTGAGATCAACCCACACGGAATCACCGGGGGAAACCGCGCGTGGGAGAATGCCATCGACCACGCTCGCCTGTTGACTTCCACCGATGTCGTCTGGACGGAGGAAGAGAATCCCTGCGTCTACCTACCCGATGGCCGCCTGATCAGCAAGATTCGAAGTTATAAACTGGCGCGCGCTTTTAACAATATCCTGCTGGCTTATATCACCGACAACCCGGTCGCCATGGCGGAATGCTTGGCCTTCAATCAGACGCTTGGTTTCGCCGGCGCGGCGCCGATTCCGGCGGCGATGCTCCAGCACGTCGCTTTCTATCGCAAGAACCGCGAGCTCTACCTGGGCACGAAGGATCTTGCTACGGTGGGGGTGCTGCGTTCGCATGCTTCGATTACCTACCACCACGCGCGCGCACAGCTCAGCGCGATTCTTGTCGAACAAGCTCTGATCCAGTCACGCGTTCCGTTCCACCTGATTTTTGATGAGCCGCTGCCCGACCTCTCGAACCTCCGGGTGCTGATCCTGCCGGATTCGGAATGCCTCTCGGACGAACAGTTGGCCCGTCTCCGCGCCTTTGTCGAAAGCGGCGGCGGCCTGGTGGCAATCGGCCAGGCGGGTCTCTACGATGAGTGGCGGCGCCTGCGCGTCGAGCCGGGCTTGAAAGGCTTGGCCGCGGGGCAAGCCCCCGCCCGCGATTATGAAGAAGAGGTGGAGGAAACCGCGGCGCCATCGGGATCTCTCCAACGAAACCAGGTGGGAAAGGGAAGGGTGGCTTACATTCCGGGCGTCGAATATGACGGGCCTCTTCCAGAAGCCGAGCCCTACTTCAACATCAGCAATCGCTTTTGGAAGCGCCCTAGGAACTGGCAGCAGATCATTGACGCCGTGCACTGGGCAGCGAACGAGGACGTTCCTTTGAAAGTCGACGGGCCGGACTTCCTGGTGGCCAACTTGGTCGAGCAGGCCACCCGCGAGCGACGACTTATCCATCTAGTTAACTATGATGGGCAGAAAACCCCCGAGATTCCGTCGGTGCAAGTAACCTGCGCAATTCCTAATGGGAAAGTGGCGAAGAGCGTGACCTTGCACGAAGTAGAGAGCGAGTCGCCGCGCGCGCTCAGTTTCACCCCCGAGCCCCTGGGCGTGTCGTTTACGATTCCCAACGTAAAGACCTACGCGGTCATCGCGGTCAGTTGGTAAACTTACGCCCGTGTGGCAGGGACGCTGAGGCGCCACGGTCTTCCAGTTCGCGGCATTCGCAGCCAGGATGGTCGCGCCAAGGTTGGTCGAGGTGGTATTCACCATGGACAGACGAGAATTCCTGGAAGCACTCGCGACAGTGCCGGCGGCAGCCCCGGTATTACCGCGGTCAGGGCTGGCGCTCGCATCCGGCTCAGACCAGCCGCAGGTTGCGCCAGAAGGATCCCCGGCGGCGAGTCCGCGAATCCGTGAGAACTTCAATCGCGGCTGGCGGTTTGCACGTCAGTCACAAGGCACCGGCGCACTAGGCTCATTCGACCGGCAGAATGAAGCAGCCGCCCAGATAGAACCGCGCTTTCGCGAAGCTTGCCGCCGCGAGTACGACGACAGCGATTGGGATGTCGTCAACCTGCCTCACACCTGGAACGCCTATGACTCCATGGACGAGGCCCCGGGCTACTGGCGGGGCATTGGATGGTATCGAAAGCACTTCAAGCTGTCCCGCGAGCATTCCGGCAAGGCCGTGTTTCTCGAATTCGAGGGCACCAACAGTGTGGCAGAGTTTTGGCTCAATGGGCAACACGTCGGAGAGCACAAGGGAGGTTACACCAGCTTCGAACTGGATGTGACAGATTACGTGAAATTTGGGGACGCGGAAAACGTTCTCACGGCAAAGGTCGATAACCTGTTTCGCAATACCCTGCCGCCCACGGTCAAAACCGACTATATCTTTTACGGCGGGATTTATCGTGACGTTTGGCTGCGGATTTCCGAACTCACCTACGTCTCCCAAGTCTTCTGGTTCACGCCCAGCGTGAGCGAGCAGGCGGCAGAACTCAAGCTTCAGTCGCGCGTTGTGAACAAATCGACGAAGACTGCGGACTTGACAATTGTCCACGAGGTGTTAGACCCGGACGGTGGCTTGGTGAGGAGCCTTTCCACCTTCGTCACGGTTCCGCCCGGCCAAGGTCGCGAAGTCGCGCAGGACAGTGTGGCCATCGCCAACCCGCGGCTATGGTCTCCTGACTCTCCACGCCTCTATCGCATTCGGACCAGCTTGCTGGATGGGTCGCGCCCCGTGGACAGCCTCGAAAGTCCTCTCGGCTTTCGCTGGTTTGAGTTCGACGCGCAGCGGGGGTTTTTTCTAAACGGAAAGCGGGTGCAGCTACAGGGGACGACCTGGCACCAAGTGTATCCGGGGATGGGGAACGCCTTGCCCAATTCCCGGCACGTGAAGGACATGGAAATCATCCGCGCGATGGGCGTGAACTTCTGGAGAACGTCGCATTACCCCCACGACCCGGCCACGATCGAGGCTTCCGACCGGCTGGGCATCATGGTGTGGGAGGAACTTCCCATCAACAAGGAAATCGGCAATCCACCCGAGTACATCGCCAATTGCCTCACCATGGCAGATGAGATGATCCGCCGGGACTGCAACCATCCCAGCATTATAGCGTGGGGTATTGCTGGTGAGGTGAATGCTCCGCCGCGGGTGGCAAAGAAGGTGATTGCCGCGGTCGCCGAGCGTTATCGCCAACGTGATCCCTCACGGCCCGTGGGGATGCACGAACCGCGGGGGGAAGAAATGGAAGCGTTGGTGGATTTGGTGGGCCTCGGCGCGGGCAAGGAAACCGATGCTAAACACAAGCGGTTTCCGAATCGTCCCTATCTCACGGTGGAGTATTCGGCGGCCACGATGGGACGTGGAATTTACGGGGGCGGACCGCAAAGTGAAGAGCTGGCCTGCAAAAATCATGAAACATACTTGCGCCAATTGAACTTGCGCCCCTGGATGGCCGGTGGCGCCATCTGGCATCAGTTTGATTACGAGGGCGAGACCTACGATACGGTCATCCCCCACGTCGTAAGCTTCGGCATGTGTGATCTGTGGCGAATTCCCAAAGATGCTTACTACTTCTATCAAAGCCAATGGACCAACAAGCCGATGGTTCACATCATGGGGCATTGGACGTGGCCGGGAGCGGAAGGCCAAGCGCGCGACGTAAAGGTCTTTAGCAATGCCCAAGAGGTGGAACTCTTCCTCAATGGCAAGTCGCTCGGAAGCAAGCCCGATGCAAGGGAGGCGGGACTCACCCACCCTCCGCGCGTATGGAGCGTCCCTTATCAACCGGGCACGCTCATTGCGGTAGCGCGGCATGGAGGGAAAGAGGTGAGCGACAAGCGCCAAACCGCGAGCGAACCCCATCACCTCGTCCTCGAGGCGGATGTGCAGGAACTTGAGTCCGGGAACCTGGAGAGCCTGGCCTACATTACGGCCCAGATCGTGGACGAGAACGGAACAGCGGTGCCCGGCGCTGAGGTCCCTATCACATTCACCTCCGCAGGGCCAGGTGAACTTCGGCGGCAGACTTGGCTCGGGCACGGAACGGGATGGACGGTGAATTCTATTTCCGGCATGGCACAGATGGCCTTCCAGGCCACGGACCGGACGGGCCACTCCATCATCAGCGCTTACTCTCCGGGTCTGCGCATGGGGAGGATTGAACTTCCTGTAGAGGCTCCCGGCAAGCCGGACGAGATGGAATATGAGGAGAAGTTTGAAACCGACGAGCCATAGGGTCTCGGAAGAAGGTCAGCGACGTATACGAGAACCGCTTGATCAATGCCAGGGAGGTGCCGAAACTGTGACCGTCTTCGGTCTTATCATCGGCGCCGCGGCACTCCGGCACAATCTCACTCTTCTCACCAATTACCGTCTGCCGCTGGGGGTGAACTTAATTCTTGCCCGCCTTATGTGAGGTTCGTGGGATCAACCAGCGCGAGCGACCGGAAAATCTCTCGATAGAAACCGCGGTCACGCGTAAGAAGTTGTGATGCTTGCACCTGAGCGTGAGCGCCCACCAGGAAATCGCTCAAAATCCGAGTTCGCTTGCCTCCGGCGCGACGATACGTTCTCCAGAGGCGGCTCGCCAGGTAACTCGCCTCGCGGACCAAGGCCTCAACACGAATGTCGTTCTCCTCGAGGAATTGGTCGCAGTCCGTCTGACGCTGAAAATGAACGCACAACTCGGCATAAACGAGATCGCAGATCACCAGGGAACCCGCATTGGCAGCTCGTTCAAGAGCCCGATTTGAACGCTCGAAGTAACTGGGATCGGGAGCGAGGATATCGAAGAGCACGTTACTATCGATGGCCGTGATCATCGTCCCCGCACGTCTTCGATAAAATCGTCCACCCGGTCGTAGCCTAATTCTTGAAAGCTCTTCCGGCACCGGCCTTTCCAGCGGCTTAGGTTTAACTTTCGAGGTTTCTTCTGGAGAAAAATGGAATTGTTGATGACTCGAAACTCCACTTCGGTTTCAGGCTTCAGCCCAAACCGTTCGCGAAGCTCCTTGGGTATCGTAACTTGACCACGTTCTCCTATTTTCATACTTTTAAGTATGAATGAAAATACATACAGAAGCAAGCGCGGGGTTACATATTTCCATGTTATATTGTCGTGATTCTTTTCCCTTACTGGAGCGTTCTGTGCCTGGATTTAAACCGTATGTACCGCACGACTCAACCGAGAGGGAGTTCACGCTGAAAGCCGTGCTAGCCGGCATCATCATGGCGGCTATCTTTGGCGCGGCCAACGCCTATCTGGGGATGAAGGCGGGACAGACCGTGGCGGCCACCATTCCCGCCGCGGTTATTGCCATCGCCTTGTTCCGCCTGCCGTTCTTCCGCGGCGGCGTGCTCGAGCAGAACCTGACGCGCACGGCAGCCTCCGTGGGCGAGGCGCTGGTGGCGGGCGCCATATTTACCATCCCCGCTTTCATGATGGTCAACGTGGGTGGGCAGCGTCTGTGGACCGACCTCCGCAGTCACTTCTGGACGGGCACGCTGATTCTCCTGGCCGGCGGGCTGCTGGGCGTTTTCTTTATTATTATCCTGCGCCGGCCGCTGTGCGTGGAGTCCGATTTGCCCTTCCCGGAGAGCACCGCCAGCGCGGAAATCGTGAAGGCAGGCCAGCACAGCTCCACCGACGCCCCGAAGTACATTTTCGGGGCAATGGGACTGGGTGCGCTGTTGCAGTTGCTTAAAGATGAAAAAGGATTCCAGCTTTTCCAGGACACCGTGAGCTTCTTCTGGGCATTCCCGAAGTCGGTGGTGCAGTACTTCGGCTATCAAAAGGAGTTGCTCGGCAAAGTGAATTATGCCGGTGGCGTCGCGTTTGCCACGCCCTCGGCTTCGCCGGCGCTGATCGGCATTGGGTACATCATTGGCCCGCGCCTCGCGGCCATCAATTTTTCCGGCGGCGTCATTGCCTGGCTGGTTTTGATTCCCCTGGTCCTTTTTATCGACCCGCAACTTCCCAGCCGAGTGGGGAACACAACAGCGGGCGGCATCGCCCCTTGGGACCTCGTGAGTTACACGGTTTGGTACAACGTCGTGCGCCCCATCGCCGTCGGCGCAATGCTGGTCGGCGCGGTCTACACCCTCTACAGCATGCGCGAGTCGATCTGGCAGTCGGTGAAAGGCGCGTTCCAGGCGTCGGAGGCCGCGGGCGAGGGCAGCGCGCGGCGAACGCGGCTGGACATCGACATCCCTATTAAGTGGATCATCCTGTCCACGACTGCCCTGGTGGTTCCCATCACGATCATTTACTACTATTTTGCCCATGGTTGGGGCGCGGCGCTGGTGGCCGCCGTGGTGATGACCGTGACCGGATTCTTCCTGTCGGCGGTGGGCGGCTACCTGGTGGGCTTGGTGGGTTCGTCGAACCAGCCGGTTTCCGGGCTTACGCTCGCGGCGCTCGTGGTGGCCGCCATCATGATGGTGATCATTGGGGTCAAGGGGCTGGGCGGAGTGGCGGCGGTACTGGGCGTGGCGTCGGTCGTCTGTTGCGCCTGCTGCGTGTCCGGAAGCCTGATTCAGGACCTGAAGGCCGGCTATCTGCTGGGGGGCACGCCATGGAAGATGGAGGTGGTGGAGGTACTGAGCGTCGTCGCGGTGTCGTTTTTCCTGTTGTTGCCCATCATCGCACTGCACGAAGCGAATCTCGCGAGCGGTGGAATCGGCGGCCGCGAATTGCCGGCGCCCCAAGCAGGACTGATGGCTCAACTCGCACAAGGCATCGTGGGCGGGCAGATGGCGTGGGGATTGCTCATCATCGGATGCCTGTTCGGCGTCTCGCTGGTAATGATCGGCGCGCCCTCGCCCATGCTGATCGCCGTTGGCATGTACTTGCCGCTCGAAACATCCGGCGCCATCTTTGTGGGCGGGGTGATGAAGTGGGTCGCCGATCAATGGGCCGCGCGCCGCAAGCTGTCGGGAGATGACAAGGCCAAGTTCGAAGAACGCGGCACGCTGCTGGCCTCCGGCTTTATCGCGGGCGAAGCCATCACCGGCATTCTGCTGGCCACCCTGTTTCTTACTGGCGTCAAATCAATCACCCATGTTCTAACCGGCCAGGATGTTTTCCCGTTTGTCGAGCGCTGGGGCGGATGGATTTCGCTGGCTGCTTTCGCCCTTATTGCTTACGTCTTGGTTCGGATTCCGCTCCTGGCCGCGAAGCGCGCCCAACAAACAGCTTTGAATAATCAAAATATCGGGTAAGCGGACAAAAGGCGGGCGCGCGTGAGGATTCGGCAGGACCGCTGCATTCAGTAGGCATGCCGCGTGCGACCCGCTGAGCCTTGGGATCTGACGTTCTCGCGGATAAAACCATGTTGACGCCGACTGGCTGAGGGGCAGGGCGGATAAAGCCCGTACGATCGATTTCCAACTTATGATGCGTTGCAATTGATGACGCCACCTTGCTCCTGTGACGCATCTGAAGTTTCAGGGTTGCCGGCGGCTTGCTGGGTCGCGCCGCCGTGGGTCGGCGAAAGCCCGGTTAAGACGAAATTCAAAGTATCGTGCCGATTACGGTTTCGCCGGGTGTGATACGCAAAGCAACCCGGCGAAGGCGGGGTTTTAATCGCTCCCTTATATTTAAATATCTGGTCCGGCCATGCGCATCCTCTTAGTCGATGATAACCAAGGGGTTAGGCGCGGCATCCGCTCTCTGCTGTCTTCGCGGGCTGAATTTTCAATCTGCGGTGAGGCTGCGGACGGCGTCGAGGCCGTGGAAAGAGCCCGAATTCTTCAGCCCGACGCCGTGCTGATGGACATCGCCATGCCCCGCATGGACGGCCTGCAAGCCGCGCGCGTCATCCGTCGAGAACTCCCTGAAACGAAAGTGATTATCGTCAGCCAGAACGATCCGGCCGTGATGCGCCGGCAAGCCGCGGAGGTAGAAGCGCATGGGTGGGTTGGCAAGGGTGACCTCTCACACGAGTTGATTCCCGTCATCGAGCGAATGTCAGGTGGTAAAAATGTCACAATCTCCCAGCCGCGGCCGCCCGGGTGTTCGGAGTCAGGCCCGCCAGCGTGGTTGACCGGCGGCGGCAATATGGGCGCGCTCATGCGCTCGACGAGTTTCGCGAAGACGCTGCTGGGCCCGGCGGAATCCTGGTGCCCGGCGCTGCGCATGATGGTGAAGTTCCTCCTTGCGAACCGCTTCCCGCAGCTCCTTTGGTGGGGACCCGATTTCTGCAGCTTGTACAATGACGCCTACATTCCCGTTCTGGGCGGGAAGCACCCGTGGGCCCTTGGCCAGCCGTGCCGCGAAGTTTGGCATGAGATCTGGCATATCCTGGAACCTCTGATCGACACCCCTTTCCGAGGCGGTCCTGCCACCTGGATGGAAGACCTTCCCCTGGAGGTGAACCGGCGCGGCTTCATGGAGGAAACGCATTTCACCATCGCGTATAGCCCCGTGCCGGATGACACGGCGCCAAGCGGTATCGGCGGCGTCCTGGCGACAGTACACGAAATAACCGAAAAGGTGATTGGAGAGCGTAGGGTGATTGCGCTCCGTGACTTGGGCGCGCGATCCGTCGTGCCGAAGTCTGCGGAAGAGGCCTGCACGATTGCGGCAGAGACAGTCACCCGGCATTCCAAAGACGTTCCGTTTTTTCTCCTGTACCTGTTGGACACCAATCGTCACGCCGCCCAACTGGTAGCCGGAGCAGGCGTTGACTTGGGCGATCAAGGTGGCCTTCGAGTAATCAAGCTGGGCTTGGATTCACCCGAAGATTTTTGGCCGTTTGAAAAGGCCCTGGAATCGGAAGAAATCCAGTTGGTTACAGACCTGAAAAGCAGATTCCGTCATGTGCCACAGGGTCCCTGGTTGGATCCGCCCAGCGCTGCCGCACTCGTCCCCATCCGGTCAAATGTTTCGCATCAACCCGCCGGATTCATGATTGTCGGCATCAGTGCTCGCCTGCAATTTGACGAGCCGTACCGCAGTTTTCTGGAGCTGATGTCCGCGCAGATTGCCGCCTCCATTGCCAAGGCCCGCGCCTACGAGGAAGAGAGGAAGCGCGCGGAAGCCCTAGCCGAAATCGATCGCGCGAAAACCGCTTTTTTCAGCAATGTCAGTCATGAGTTTCGGACCCCGCTCACACTGATGCTCAGCCCCTTGCAAGATCTGCTGGCGAGAAGCCGCACCCACCTTTCTCCGACGGCCAAAGAACAACTCGAACTGGTCAATCGGAATGGCGCGAGGCTGTTGCGGCTGGTCAACACGCTTCTCGATTTTTCGCGCATCGAAGCCGGACGCGCCCAGGCGGTGTATGAGGCCACTGATTTGGCGGCCTTTACGGCTGAACTGGCGAGCGTGTTTCGTTCGGCGACAGAACGAGCGGGGCTCCGTTTGCTGGTCGATTGCCGGGACATCGGCCAGCCGGTGTACGTAGACCGCGATATGTGGGAGAAAATCGTTCTAAACCTGCTTTCCAACGCCTTCAAGTTCACCTTCGAAGGGGAAATCGCAGTCAGCGTGAGTCGCGTGGGCGATACGGCCGAACTGCGCGTCCGCGATACCGGGGTAGGCATTCCTGCCGAAGCGATCCCTGGCTTGTTCAAGCGCTTCCATCGGGTTCCCGACACGCGCAGCCGCACCTGCGAGGGCAGCGGCATCGGGTTGGCCCTGGCGCATGAACTGGTGAAGCTGCCCGGCGGTTCTTTGCGAGTGGAAAGCGTTGTGGGACAAGGCAGCACATTCATCGCGACGGTGCCGCTCGGGCAGGATCACCTGGCCTCACGCCAACTCGGCGGGGCGCGTAAATCGGTTTCCACGGCCGTGGGCGCAAGGCCCTTTGTGGAGGAGGCGCTCCACTGGCTTCCCGATTCAAAACCAGCCGAAAAAGAGTTGTCGGAGAACCATGAATTGCTGCCGGGTCCCTGCCCTCCGGCCTCGAATGTCGCTTCTGCGTCTCGCCCCCGGATCGTGGTGGCGGACGACAACTCCGATATGCGCCAGTATCTCGTTCGGTTGCTGGCTGAAGATTTTGCGGTGGAAGCTGTCCCCGATGGCCAAGCGGCACTTTCCCTGGCGAGGGAACGCCCGCCCGATCTCATCCTGAGCGATGTGATGATGCCCCGGCTCGACGGCATTGAATTACTGCGAGAATTGCGAGCCGATCCGGCGCTGAAGGAAGTTCCTATCATTCTTCTATCGGCGCGTGCCGGAGAGGAAAGCCGGCTGGAAGGCATGCAAAGCGGGGCGGACGACTACCTGGTAAAACCGTTCAGCGCACCGGAACTCATCGCGCGCGTGGAAGCGCATGTGAAGATGCACCGGATGCGGCAGCAGGCGAAGATCACGCTGGAAGAACAGGTACGCGCGCGTACGAAGGAGTTGGAACAGCGAAACGCCGAAATAGCGCAGCAGTCGCGCGAGGTGCAAGACCTTTCGGCGCGGCTGCTGCAAAGCCAGGATGCGGAGCGGCGGCGCATCGCCCGCGAATTGCACGATAGCGCCGGCCAGAATTTGTCGGTTCTCGGCATCAAAGCGGCTTCCATCGCCGAGCGCTTGCGCGACGCTGCCCCCGAGCTATGCCAGGAGATGGAAGAACTGCTGACGCTCGCGGCGCAGTTGAGCCAGGAGATTCGCACCACTTCCTACCTCCTGCACCCGCCGCTGTTGGACGAAACGGGCGTGGCCGGAGCATTACAATGGTACGTTCAAGGCTTTACGGCGCGCAGCGGCATCGATATTCAATTGCAGATCGACCCGAATATCGGACGATTCTCCGCGGAGGTCGAGCTGACCATCTTCCGAATCGTGCAAGAGGCTCTAACCAACATTCATCGGCACTCCGGGAGTCAAAAAGGCAGGATTCGAGTCGCTCGAAGTGCGGCGGAAGTGTCCATCGAAATTCAAGATTATGGGAAGGGGATGCCGTCCGGGAAACTCGCTGAAGCCCAGTCGAACGCCCCAGGCGTGGGTCTGAGGGGCATGCGCGAGCGCGTACACCAACTGCACGGTCAGATCAACCTCAAGTCTGATGGGTCGGGCACAATCGTCTCGGTCGTCCTCCCCGTGAACCGCGAGCTTTCGCGTGTCGCTCGCCGGTAGCTTGAACTCCAGTCCGGCACATGTGAAAGACCGCGCTTCCCTGACGGTTATCTCGCGCGGCGATGCAGGACCGATGGTGTATATGCGCGTTCTGATTGTTGACGACAATGAACCGGTTCGACGCGCCGTAGGACACCTGTTTACACCCGCCAGTTCCTTGGAGGTTTGCGGCGAAGCGAGCAACGCAGCGGAAGCGCTCGAAAAAGTACGAGGGCTGCGGCCGGACGTGGTGCTGGTGGATATGAGCATGCCCGGCGCAAACGGGCTAGATACGGCGCGCCTGATCCGGAAGGAGATGCCGGAAATCAAGATCTTGATTATGAGCCACCATGACCCGCAGGTGCTCACGACGGCAGCGCTGGAGGCCGGCGCAAACGGCTCCGTCGATAAATCCACCCTGTCTCTGGATGTGCTGGCGAGAGCGATAAAGACACTGGACCGTGGACAGTGACCAGTGATCAGGGAATAGTGGACGATTATTAAGCTTCCTGCTCAGTCTGCGCAGAGCGCAGGCGGGCGGCCTTGCCCCGCAGCTTGCGCAGGTAATAGAGCTTGGCGCGGCGCACGCGTCCGGAGCGCACAACCTCGATTTTGTCAACCACCGGCGAGTGCAGGGGGAAGATACGCTCCACGCCGTGGCCAAAGGAAATCTTGCGGACCGTAAACGTGGAGTGGTTGCGAGCGCGGCGAAGGCCGATTACAGTGCCCTCGAAAACCTGGATTCTTTCCTTGTCACCTTCCTTGATCTTGACGTGTACACGCACCGTGTCGCCGGGGCGAAACGAGGTGACTTCCTTCTTCATTTGTGATTGTTCAACTTTTTCGAGCGCGTTCATTTTCTCATTCTCCCAAACTTTTCGAGCGCACATTACCGGGGCAGAACCTTAGCCTTGCCTCTCGGGGCTCGAAATAAGATAGCAGATTAATGAAAGTAGCGGCGAGTTTACCTCGCCTTGATCGCACGGGTGAGTGCACCTTACGGTGATTGCACCGGCGAGTTCACTCGCCGTGATCGTAGCGGCGAGTTTACCTCGCCATCTGGCGCCGTAACGCCGCCCCTACGTCACCGTTTCCCGGGCCGCGTTTGCCAGCGTATCCAGCCAGCGGCGGTCTTCCTCGCTCAAGGGAACATGGGCAAGCAAGTCGGGCCGGCGCCGCCACGTTTTTTCCAGGGCTCGGTGCCGCCGCCACTCGCGAATCTGCTCGTGGTTGCCGGAGAGCAGCACGTCCGGCACCTTCCAATCCCGGAATTCCGCCGGACGCGTGTAATGGGGGCAATCCAGCAGTCCGTGCCGGACTTCCGCCGGCGAGCCCGCCGGTACTGCGAAGGAATCCTGCTCGCAAGATTCCTCGTTCCCCAGCACCCCCGGAAGCAGCCGAATTGTCGCCTCCATCACTACGGCGGCCGGAAGTTCTCCACCGCTCAAGACGAAGTCGCCGATGGAGATTTCGTCGGTCGCCAGATTTTCAGCCACGCGCTCGTCCACGCCTTCGTAGCGGCCACAGATCAAAATCAAGCGTGGAGCATGTGACAGTTCCTCCGCGACGGCCTGTGTCAGCAAGCGTCCCTGCGGCGAAAGCAGAACCACCGGGAACGGAACCTCCAGCGTTTCACTTCGCAACGCCTCCACCGCACGGAAAATCGGTTCCAGCTTGAACACCATGCCGGGCCCGCCGCCAAACGGCCGGTCGTCTACCGTGCGATGGCGATCGTCAGTATATTCCCGCAAGTCGTGCAACCGGATGGTCGCTTGACCCGACGCCACAGCCCTTTTCAGCAGCCCATGCTCCAGGATGCCGTTGAAGAAGGCGGGAAAAATCGTGATGAGGTCGAAAACCATCAAACCCGGGGCTGGGGACTTGGCGCTAGGGGCTGGGGACAATGCCCGCCCTCAGCCGCTCCTCCATAAGAGCCCGAAACCACGCACTCGCCCGGTCCCCAAGCCCTAGTCCCCAGATCCCTCATTTAACTCCAACAACTCGTCCGGCGGGTCGATCACGATGGTGCGGGAGTCAACATCGATCCGCGTGCAGATTTCCTGCGCCAAGGGAATCAGCACTTCACCTTTTCCATCCGGGCGCCGCACGTGGAGCACCTCAACGCCGCCGGTGGATTCCACTTCGGTTACAAGTCCGATTTCCTGCCCGCGGCGCTCCCACATCACGCGGCAGCCCTGCAATTCGCACTGGTAATAATGGTGCGGAGGAAGGGGCGTGCGCTCCTCCCAGGTGACGAACACATGGAGCCCGCGCAAGCGGGACGCGCCTTCGATGGAATCGATCCCAGAAAACTTCAGGATGATTCGGCCCTTGTGCGGCCAACCGCGCTCCAACGGAATGCGTTTCGGAGACTGGCCGGGAACCTCCAGGAATACGGAGCGCAGTGCCTGGAAGCGCTCCGGGAAATCGGTGAGGATCTCCGCCGCAACCTCTCCCTTGCGCCCTTGGGGCCGGAGAATGCGTGCGATGGTCAGAAATTGCCCGCCGCCCTTATCCGCCAATGCCCCCACCGCCCCCCGGCCGTCGCCGGCCACATGTGAGACGAGGGGCCTCCTATTCCAGGATCTCCAACGTAAAGCGCTTCTTGAGCTTCATGCCGGCAGCGTTGAGGATGGTGCGGACGGAGCGCGCCGTGCGTCCCTGTTTTCCGATCACCTTCCCCAAGTCGGAAGGATGCACCCGCAATTCCAGCACGGTTACTTGCTCTCCTTCCACGGCTTTTACCGAAACCTGCTCGGGGTTATCCACAAGCGCTTTGGCAATGGCTTCGATCAATTCTCTCATCTGGCCCTCCCGCGCACATGAGCTGAAGTACCAAGGTCTGATCCGTGTGAATGAGAACGCGTAACCGTGACGCGTGCGGGGGCCACGGCTGGCCCCGAGGCCGGCCCTTTGAAGATCAGGCCGCTGGTGCTGGCGCAGCCGCCGGCGCCGACGCCGGGAGCTTCTTCAAGAAACTCTGGACCGTCTCTGAAGGCTGCGCTCCCTGTCCGATCCAATAATCGACGCGCTCGCGATTCAGCACGATCTCCGGAGGCGTCAACCGGGGATTATAGTGGCCGACAATCTCCACAAAACGGCCATTGCGGGACCTCTCGCGATCAATCACTACTACTCGGTAACTGCTTTTCTTTTTGGCCCCTGTTCGAGCCAAGCGTATTCTTAACAATCTCTCCCCCTTTTTGATGTTCGTTAACCCAGTATCGTTGACAATAAGTTCGTTGATCTTTACCCGTCCATCACCATCAAGAAGTCATTCCACCCTGGTTTGGCCGGCACCCAGGGGATGCTCACGTTCCCGGCCTCACCGGCATCTGTAGCTTGCTGAGACCGCGCCCTAGCAAGCTTTGACTCATGGACTTCATCATTTTCCGCATTTGGAAGTACTGTTTCAAGACCTGGTTTACCGCCTGCACGGAGGTTCCGCTGCCTTTGGCAATGCGCTTGCGCCGCTTGCCATTGATGATCTCATGATTGCGGCGCTCCTGGGGCGTCATGGAGTCGATGATCGCCTCGATGTGCACCAGCTCCTTATCATCTACTTTGACCTTGGCGGCGTCCTTGAAAATGCCGACCTTGGGCAGCATGCCCAGCATTTGCTCCATCGGCCCCATTTTACGCACTTGCGTGAGCTGATCGCGGAAGTCTTCCAACGTGAAAGTGTCGGTCTGAAGCTTGCGGTGGACTTCTATCGCTTTTTGCTTATCGATCTTTTCCTCGGCTTTTTCGATGAGCGAAAGGATGTCACCCATGCCGAGAATGCGGGAGACGATCCGCTCCGGATAGAAGACCTCCAATTGATCGTATTTTTCGCCAATGCCCATGAACTTAATGGGCTGGCCCGTAACATGATGAATGGAGAGCGCTGCGCCCCCGCGGGCGTCACCGTCGAGCTTGGTCAGGATCACGCCCGTCGTGCCCAGCCGCTCGTGGAATTCCTGGGCGCTGCGCACGGCGTCCTGGCCGATCATGGCGTCGGCCACCAGCAGCACTTCGCTGGGCCGCAGCTTGGTGCGCAGTTCGCTGACTTCGTTCATTAACTCCTGGTCGATGTGCAAGCGCCCGGCAGTGTCGACAATCAGCACGTCATGACCGCGGTCGGCAGCGTCCTTGCGTGCGGCCGTCGCGAGCTCGATGGGCGAGTTGATGCCCTCCCCCGGAAATATCGGAACCTGAATGGCCTTGGCGATTATAGCCAATTGCTCTCGCGCCGCGGGACGGTATACGTCCGTCGAGACCAACAGGGGGCGCCGCTTGCGCCCGGCAAGCCAGAGCGCCAATTTGCCGGACGTAGTGGTCTTGCCGGAGCCCTGGAGGCCCACCATCAAGAAGACTGTCGGGTATTCTCTTGAGAATGTGAGCAACGACGCGTCACGGCCGAGGATCTGAATCAACTCGTCGCGCACTATCCGGACGACTTCCTGCACCGGCGTGAAGCTGGAGCGCACTTCCTCGCCCAGCGCCTTTACCCGGACACGGTCGAGCAACTCCTTCACCACGTGGAGGTTAACGTCAGCCTCAAGCAGCGCCAGGCGCACCTCGCGCAACGCCTGCTCCACCACCTCCTCGTTCAGGACGCCCTGGATCCGGAGCGCCTTGAAGACTTTTTGCAGCCTGTCTTGGAGTGCGTCAAACATATTTCGCTACGCCCTTCGCCAAACTCGATCAAAGGGCATTTTATCAATATACCATCAGATTCGGGCCGAGGAAACGAGGAAACGTCCCCTATCTCACGTCTGCCATGGGACATGCAACGAGCTTCGCTGCCCGCCAGTCGTCGCTTGTCACTGGTCACTGCCTTTCCGTAGACAATCCTCGACGCATCGGGGGCCGTATGGTAATTTTATTACTTCGTACACACCTTACCTATTGCGTGAGACACATGGCAGAAATAGTCCCTTTTCGCGCGCTTCATTACGATGCTCGAAATCTCCCTGACCTCGGGTCAGTGGTGACGCAGCCATACGACAAGATCTCTCCCGAAATGCAGACCCGTTATTATGATTTAAGTCCCTACAATCTGGTGCGCATCATTCGCGGGCGCGCTCTGCCCGGCAATGGGCCGCAGGACAATGTTTACGCCCGCGCGGCACACGACTTCCAGGCATGGATCCAGAGCGGTGTTCTGATTTCTGAGATCGAGCCGGCCATTTATCCCTATCATCAGGAATATGAAGTGCCGGGCGAACCCGGCGTGCGCAAGGAGCGCCGCGGATTTATTGGTTTGTTGCGCCTGGAAGACTATTCCGCGCGTGTGGTGCACCGGCACGAGGAGACGCTATCCGGCCCCAAGGCCGATCGCCTGGAATTGCTGAAGGCCACTCGGGCGCACTTCGGCCTGATCTTCATGCTCTACAGCGACCGCAGCGGAACCATCGAAAGCCTGTTGGCACAATCTGTGGCGCAACAGCCTTGGGAGCAGGTGACCGACGAGTACGGAACACGGCACAAGGTGTGGCGCCTGGCTGAACCCGGCGGTATCGCTGCCGTACGTTCGGCGATGCGCAACATACAATTGGTTATCGCCGATGGCCACCATCGGTATGAGACGGCGCTCGCCTATCGCAATTACTGCCGGGAAACGGGCCGCCGCGACGATCGCGCCGAATACGTGATGGTAACGCTGGTGCGCATGGAAAGCGAGGGGCTCACCATTCTGCCCACCCACCGACTGGTACGCGGCGTGGCGCAGTTTGACTGGACCAAGTTCGCCGGCGCGGCGCGCGGCATTTTCGACTGGGAGGATATCGACGCCCCGCAAACCGAGTTGGTACAGTCATTCCTCGCCCGGCTCTCGGCAGCCGGACGTGAGCGGCCGGCGCTGGGCGCCTATGCGGGGCTTGGAAAACTCGCCTTGCTGCGGCTGCGCCCGGATTTTGATCTGGATCGTGCGCTGCCGGACCTCGCTCCCACCCTGCGCCGCCTCGATGTCGTCCTGCTGCACCGCCTGGTGCTGGAACGCCTGCTGGGAATCGATGCTCAAGCGGTGCGCGAAGAACGGAATTTATCGTACTATCGCGAAGCGGTTCTTACCTGCGAAGAAGTGCAAAAGGGCAAGGGGCAAATTGCGTTTCTCTTGAATCCCACGCCCGTTGAAGCCGTCCACGCCAATGCCCTCGCGGACTGCCCGATGCCCCAGAAATCCACCGACTTTTATCCCAAGCTGTTGTCGGGTCTGACCATGTATTGGCTGGATAATCCCAAGGGATTGTAACTCGGGTTGCGGCCCTGGCGGCGCTGCGCTACAGTCTCAAGATGTGGAAGGATGATGGCCGAGCATTCCCCAGCGAATCATCCGCTTCAATTTGCTCGCTTCAAAAGGTATTAAGGCAGTGTCTACGTTCAGCGAAGTTTTTCGAGTCTCGGGGCCCCGCATCGAATCGCTTGCGGCGCGGCCGGAACCGGTGAGATCGCTCGATGCCATCTTCAAGGCAGCCGAGAAAAATCCCGGCCTCGATGTGGACGATGCCGCTTCGCTGATCGCCTGGGCGCGTGATCCGGACTGGCGCTCAGAAATCCACGCCGCGGCGCGCAGGGTGCGCGAAAAGGTGGCCCCGCACACGGTGGAGTTTGTAATCCCCGTTTATCTCACCAGCTTTTGCGAAAACGAGTGCCTTTACTGCGGGTACCGCCAGAGCAACGCCGTGGCGGAGCGCGTGCGCCTGAGCCTGGACGATTTCAGCCGCGAACTCGACCTGATTCTCTCCTGGGGCCATCGCCAGATTGAGCTGGTTCTCTCTCAGGACCCCGAGTTTGGTCCTGAGGTCGTGGCGCGTTACGTGGCTCTCGCGCGCCGGCGGCTCGATGGCCTGGGCGGCGGCGTGGTGGGGCTTTGCTCGCCGGTCTATGAACGTCAGGACTACGTGCGTTTGCGTGAGGTGGGCCTGGAATGGGTGGTGGAATGGCAGGAGACCTATCACCAACCCCACTTCGACCGCTGGCACGTGACCGGTTCGCCCAAGCGGGACTTTGAGCATCGCCTGGACTTGTGGGACCGCGTGATTAGCGGGGGCATCAGGAAAGTGGCGATGGGCGCCTTGCTGGGTCTCTATGACTGGCATTTCGATGTGCTGGGCACCATCGAGCAGGGTAACTATCTGCGCCGCGCTTATGGCCTGGAGCCTCACGCCGTCGGCATTCCCCGGCTCAAGCCCGCGCGCGGCGTGCTGGCGTCCCAAAAGCCCTCGCGCTTTACCGTCTCGGATGACGACTACCGCTTGGTCCTGAGCCTCTACCATCTGGCGTTCCCGCGGTCGCGGCTGTTCTTCAACACCCGCGAAAGTTACGAAATGAACATCTCCATGGTGGCGGCGGGCGACCTCTTCACGGTGGATTGCGACACGTTTCCCGGCGGATATCTTAGGAATGAAACGCCAGGGCAATTTTCTACCCACGGCTTTCCGCCGCGGCGCAAGGTTGTGCAGGTGCTCGCGGAACGGGGGCTGAGGAGCTTGTTTTTGGAAACCGAAACCCAGCAGGCCACGTCTGAACCGGTTACATCCGTCGAGCCGCCGGACATGGCCGGTTGGCGGGAAGAGCACGCCCGGATTCGCGCCGCCGCGCAGGACTGGCAGGCCATCCTGGCAGGTCTGCGTTTGCACGCCGGTGAGAATCTTACGGAGCGCCAGGCCGCCGTTGCCGCGTTGCGCATGACCATGTACTTTTTCAAATCCTACGCCATGGACCACTGCCGCAAGGAAGAAACCGCCTTCTTCCGCAGCCTGGAACGCAATTGCTTCGCGCCGGAACAGGAACCTAATGCGGAGGCCACGGCCCAGCTCCAGGCTTTTCGCGACGCGCACGAGCGCTTCGCGATCGACTTGGACAAGTTTGAAAGGCAGATGGCTTCGTACCAACTCTCCGGCGATCCCAGCGTGCTCCTCACGGTGGGAGAGCGTGCCATCCGCGAACTCAACGAGCACCTTGCCGCGGAAGAGGAGTTCGGGATTCGGAATTCGGAATCCGGAATTCGGAATCCGGAATTAGGCATTCGGGATTAGGCACAAAGGACCAGTGACAAAATCATGCGAGCTTCCAAGAACGTGGTGATTGTTGGCGGGTGCGGTCATGTGGGGCTGCCGCTAGGCCTGGTGTTCGCGTCCCGCGGCGTCAACGTAACCTTGCTGGATATCGACCAAGGCAAAGTGGAAAAGGTGAATCGGGGCGAGATGCCGTTTCTGGAGCAGGGCGCTCCGGAACTGCTCCGCGAAGTCGTCGGGAAAGGCTTGGTAGCGACACTGGATGACGCCTGCCTGGCGCACGCAGATGCCGCCATTGCGGTGGTCGGCACGCCCGTGGACAGATACTTGAACCCGACTCTCCGCAATCTCTGCCGTAGCGTGGACGATTTGCTGAATCGTCTGCCCGATGGCGCGCTGCTGGTGTTGCGCAGCACGGTTTATCCCGGGGTCACCAAGATTGTTTACGACCGGGTGCGGGCGCTGGGCCGGAACGTGGACGTCGCGTTCTGCCCGGAGCGCATTTCCGAAGGTAAGGCGCTGGAAGAACTCATGCGGCTGCCGCAGATTGTGGCGGCGTTTGAGCCGCAAGCGATGGCGCGGGCGCGCGAGCTTTTCTCCATCCTGTCCGCGGATATTATTGAACTCGCGCCCACCGAGGCCGAACTCGCCAAGCTTCTTCACCAACAGTTGGCGATATCTCAATTTCGCCATTTCCAACCAGTTTTACGTGCTCGCCCAAAGTTACGGGCTGGATTTTTATCGCATCTACGACGCCGTGACGCGAGATTATCCGCGCATGGCCAGCTTCTCCCGCGCGGGCTTTGCGGCCGGTCCCTGCCTCCTGAAGGACACACTGCAACTTGCCGCGTTCACCGGGAACAATTTTTTCATGGGGCATGCCGCCATGCTGATCAACGAGGGCCTGCCTAACTACATCGTGGCGCAACTCCGTTCTTCCGGGTTGGCGCAAAAGACCGTCGCCATCCTGGGCATGGCCTTCAAGGGTGATTCCGACGATGTGCGCGACAGCCTTTCGTACAAACTGCGCAAGCTCCTGGAAGTGGAAGCGCGCGAGGTGTTGTGCACCGATCCCTACGTGCAGGACGCTTCGCTGGTACCCCTCGAGCAAGCCGTGGCCCGCGCTGACATCATCATCCTCGGCGCAACCCATTCGGTTTACCAGGACCTCGTGTTTCCGCCCGAGAAGCAGGTGGTCGACGTCTGGAACTTCTGGGCGAAGACCGAAGATGCGCCCGTGAATGCCGCCAACCGGGTGATTTCCGCTTAAGCCCACCGCCTTCGGAATCCGAAATCCCACAATCCGGCTTGAATGCCGCGGCGGAATCGAAATCCTTCTGATGCAGAGCTGCTGGTGTAGGATCAGGGCTCCGTCAAAGTCGAATCACACAAAACGTGGGGAGCGGAGGGGCGCCGGCTATTTCGCGGCAAATCGCGGGGCGCGTTTCCATCTTGACAAAGCCGATTGATAGGCTATCCGTTCTTCTCTTCGACAACTTTGACGGGACCCTGGGTGTAGGATCGATCGGCATTGACACACGCTTGCCTGCGGTTCTACACTTTAGGGTTCCAGGCGAATTCCCAAATTCAACGTGAGGGTAGTCCCATGGCGAAAGGTCCACTGACCGAGCAGGACGTTCGCGAGTACGACATCCACGGTTTCGTTTTGGCCAGGAGCTTTTTCGACCCGGAAGAAGTGGGCTTGCTCCGGCGCGCCGCCAAGGAAGATCGCGAACTCGACCAGCACGCTTTCGGCAGGAAGGATGGCGAGGGCGGCGTCACCCGGCTTTCCTTGTGGAACCATCCGGGCGACTCGCTGTACGGAATGTTCGCGCGTTGCGAGTCGGTGGTCAATTCCGCGGAAAAACTTCTGGGCGGCGAGGTGTACCACTACCATTCCAAGATGATTATGAAGGACCCCAAGGTGGGCGGCGCCTGGACGTGGCACCAGGACTACGGTTACTGGTACCAGAACGGGGTTCTGTTTCCGTTGCTCTGCAGCGCGTATATTGCCGTTGATCCGGCGACCCGGGAGAACGGGTGCATGCAAGTGCTACGCGGCTCGCACCAACTGGGGCGCATCGACCACGTCTTGACCGGCCAGCAGGCCGGCGCCGATATGGAACGCGTGGGCGAAGCTCAGAAGCTGTTGGAACTGGTCTACGTTGAAATGGAACCGGGCGACACCTTGTTTTTCCACTGTAATCTTCTGCACCGCTCCGATCAGAACCATTCTGACAACCCGCGCTGGTCCATGATCTGCTGCTATAATGCGGCTCGTAATAATCCTTACAAAGAGTCTCACCATCCGCGCTACACTCCGCTTCACAAGGTGCCTGACGCCGCCATTAAGGAGGCGGGCCTGCGGCGCTTTAGTGACACGCACTCGGACGTGGCGTGGCTGAATCCTGCCGTGGATGAAAGTGCACGTAGCCTGGCGAAGAAATAATCACTCACCCTGGAGAGCACGTCATGAACGACGGTAAATCCACTTTGCTGCGTCACACATTGGCAACACTTGCATATCGGGGAGGCAAGGCGCTACGTGGCGCGCCTGCCGGGTTTGCCGAGTTTCGCCTCGGCGACACCACTCGAACTCCCGCACAAATCCTGGCCCATATCGGCGACCTGCTGGACTGGGGGCTTAGCCTCGCCGAGGGTAAAGCAGCTTGGCACGATTCGCCGCCGCTCAGTTGGGAAGAGGACACGGCGCGTTTCTTTGCGGGGCTCGAAGCCCTCGAGCAGCGCCTTTCTTCCGAGGAGCCGCCGGCCTGTTCGGTGGAAGGGATATTTCAGGGCCCCATTGCCGATTCCCTTACCCACGTTGGCCAGATCGCCCTGCTGCGCCGCCTCGCCGGGTGCCCGGTGCGAGGTGAGAATTATCTAAAGGCCCACATTACCGCGGGCCGAGTCGGTCCCGAGCAGGCGAGACCCAGGTTTGAATTCGATTAGATAATTGCGTCCAGCCAGTTCGGAAAGAACCAATGTGCTTGACACGCCGCACCATATAAATTAGGTTATGCCATACTGCCCATGTTCCGAAGCGACCAGGTATTCCGGCGCGAACGACGAGTGATCTTCACCACTCGCGCGCCCTTGACGATAAGTCCCGGCAGTTCGGACCCGATCGAGGACGCAACAACCATCGACATCTCCGAGTCGGGAGTCCGGATCCGCTTGCGGCGCCCGATCGAGCCCGGACAGGTTGTGGAACTGTTCTTCAGCAAGCGTCCTGAGCGCTGCCAGGTGATATGGACCAAGGTGGACCAGTCTACGAGAGACCTGATCGCGGGGCTTAAATTCATCTCCCCGTTACCCGAACGGGGTCGTCCCCGGCCTGTCCCCTCAACTGGATCAGAAGCCGCCAACTAACCTATGAACTTGCCCCGTGACCCTCTCACCTTCAGTATTGACAAACACGGGGCGGTCCTCCTGCGGCCAGCCCGCCGCAAGTATGGCCTGGAAGAACTAGTCTCCGGAATCACGCATAAGAACTTGCACGGCCAAACCGATTGGGGCCAACCGGTAGGAAAAGAACCCTGGTGAGTTACTCTCACGTGCCCGATGCGGGTGACTCGATCTGACCCAGCCCGATTTCTGCTTTCTGCCTACTGCCTTCTGCTTTCTACCATCCCACAGGCTTCCCTTGGTTCTGTTCCACCAGCCATTTCTCCAGCGGCGCGAAGTAGTCGCGGATGGCGGTGGCGTCCATCTGCCTCTGGCCCGTCAGGACCTCCAGCGCGTCGGGCCAGGGGCGGCTCGCACCCATAGCGAGCATCTTGGCCAGGCGGGCGCCCGCTTCCTTGTTATCGTAAATCGAGCAGCGGTTCAACGGTTCGGTGCAGCCGGCGGTTTTCGCCAATGCGCGATGAAACTGGAACTGAAGGATATCCGCCAGGAAGTAGCGGGTGTAGGGAACGTTCGCCGGTACGTGGTACTTCGCTCCGGGGTCGAAGTCCTCCTCGGTACGTGGCGTGGGTGGGGCGACGCCCTGGTACTTCAGGCGCAACGCCCACCACGCCTGGTTGTACTGCGCGGGTGTGAGCTCACCTGAAAACACCTTCCATCGCCACTGGTCGATGAGCAAACCAAAGGGCAGGAAAGCGATCTTTTCCAGCGCCTTCTGCATCAGCAGGCCAAGGTCCTTGGAGGGATCAGGGGAGCGCTCGAGCAGACCAAGCTTCACCAGGTATTGCGGAGTGATGGAAAGTGCGATGGTATCACCGATGGCCTCATGGAAACCGTCGTTCGCGCTATCGCGGAACAGGAACGGCTGATCTGCATAGGCGCGCTGGTAGAAGTTGTGACCGAGTTCGTGGTGGATGGTGGAGAAATATTCGGACGTCATGTCGATGCACATTTTCACGCGCAGATCCTGCACGAAGTCGACGTCCCAGGCGCTGGCGTGACACACCACATTGCGATCGCGCGGCTTGGTGAACATCGAGCGCTCCCAGAACGTTTGCGGCAGCGGCGCAAATCCGAGCGAGGTAAAGAAGTGCTCGCCGTACCGGACCATGCCCAGGGCATCGGTGTTGCGGCTCTTCAGGATTTTTGTCAGGTCGTAGCCTGGGTCGGCATTAGGCGGGGCAACCAGGGTATACACGTTGTCCCAGGTCTGCGCCCACATATTGCCGAGCAGATTAGCGGGTATGGGGCCGTTTGCAGGCACCACCTGATCGCCGTATTTTTCCCGCAACTTCCAGCGCACGTACGCGTGGAGCTGCATGTAGAGCGGGCGCACCTGCTCCCACAGGCGGTCTAATTCCCGCGCAAAATCGTCCGGAGGCATGTCGTACTTGGAGCGCCAGAGCGCGCCGGTGTCTTTGTATCCCAATTCCCGCGCGCCCTCATTCGAAAGCTCGACGAAGCGCACGAAATCCTTGCGCATGGGCTTCGAAATTTCATGCCAGCCCACCCAGGCGTCGCGCAATTCCTTGGGGTCCCTGCTGGTAGCCATCAAGCGTGTCAGGTCTTCGATATCCAGGCACTTGTCTTTTCCGGGTGGGCACCATTTTCCCTTGCCGTACGTGCCTTCCATGCGGGAAGCGATCTCGGTAAGCTCCGCGCTTTTGTGCGCGTCGGCGGGGGTGGGCAACACCAGCGAAACCTTCAGAAGAAGCAGCTTGCGGGCCACATCATCGGGCAGTTTCAATCCGTCGAAACGGGTGGCCTGCTTCGCGAAATCAACCTGCGCTGCAATGGCGCGCTCATCGGCCTGCGCCGCCAGGATTTCCGTATCCTCCGTGATGTAAGTGGCCTTTACCCAATCGGCGCGGCTGGCGTGTACGCTCAGATCTAGCAGATTGGGTTCGATATTATTTATGAACGCTTCCGCCTCCGCCACGGTTGGACGCGATTTTTCGCATGCGTTTGACATGAACACCGCTCCTGCCAAAGTGACTCCCAGAGTAAACCGCAAGAAAATGTGAGTTCGGGACCCTCGTTCCATGTTACTCCCCTTTCCCGTCTTTACGCGCGCCGGGCGCTTCCCGTCGTTATTGAAATAACATAACCCCGCGCCAACGGTGAACAATTATTCTCGCCGACGCCGAGGCAAGGGTACGTCTACGCTGCCAAGCCGCCCACTCATCGCAATGTAATTCTGGAGGCAGAGAGCCCGGAATGGCTACGGCCAGGCGGCGCTTCGAGCACCATGCCGCCCGGCGTTTCCATAGCGGCGTGCCGGCCCACCGTCATGCCACTTTCACCAGGGTGGCGGCGCGGCGTTCCATCTCGGAAGCCGAGTTGACTTGATCCGGGTAGTTGACGACGTGGATTTCCGTGGTGTAGCGATTGCTGGCGCCGGCGGCATCCCCCAGACCGTCGGAAAGACGATCGGCCGTTTGCCAGGCAACCGCATCCGTCGCCCCGGGCAATACTATTCCGAACACCTCGGAGGACAACCGGTAGAGAGAATCTTCGCTGCGCAGCTTTCGGCTGAGGACTTTGGCAACGTCGCCCAGCGCCACTTGCCCTTGGGGGCCTTGGGCAAAAAGTTTCGCAAGGTTTACGCGCACCAGCAGGATCGACAGGGGCTCTTTTGTCTGGGCGGCGCGGCGGAAGTCCATGGTAAGCCGATCCTGAAAGTGACTGAATCCCAGCAGCGTGCCAAGCAATTCTGCGCTTGACCGTTCCAGGGCGCGTGCCAACTGTTCGCGTTCCTCCATCAGGCTCGCGCGAAGGTTCCGGACCAGCCGCATCCGGTTGATAAGATACACCACCATGAGTATGCACAATACGCAGAAACCAAAGAAGAGCGTGCGGGAGGGCGCCACCGGTATGACCGGCGCCCTGTCGAAGACCGTGGGGTACATCAGCAGCGCCATTCCCCCACCCAGAATAACCACCATGACTAACGCCAAGACCGACAATTGCCGATCGCGACGGTCGAGCGTGTTCTGATTAACCTTATCGAAAACGTCCATACGATGCTCCAGATGATCGGGATCAAATGCAAATGATTCGGGCCGCCATCAATTAAGCGCCCTTAATGAATGCCCGGCAGCGTCGTATACCATCGGTTGGGTATAGAGTCAACCACCTTTTGTAACTATTGTAACCAGGTGAAACCTTCTTTGCGTGGTCGGCAGGCGCCGGCTAATTGGCTCGGCAACGAGAGAAAGGTCGATCGCGGACGATACCGATTTGCCAAACGGCTAGTGTTCCCAGTGGGCGCGAATCAGGTAGGAGATTCCCATCAGTAACAGCAGGATATTGGCGACGAGAAACAGGTAATTCTTGAAGCCCTTATGCAGATTGGCGCCCCACGCGAGTAAGAACGTCCCCAACACCGCCGCCCCGTAATAGCCCACCAATCCTCCCACGAAGAACGGCACAACGTGCCAATAGCCGTGCTGGCGAGCTTCCGCCAGAATGGGGCCGGCGATCGTGATCCAGTAGACCCACGTTCCCGGCGCGGCCAATTCAGCCAGGGCGGCCACCGTTACGCCGCCATACGTGAAGGCGACGGAATCCGCCATCTCCTCCCGGGCTTTATGCCTCATCTCCCAAAGCCCGTAACTGGCAAAGCCGATGAGCGCCACTCCTCCCACGTACGCCACATAGTGGGCGATTCCCGTCGGAATCAAACGGAAAAAAAACACGGTGACCAGCAGCAAGGCGCCGTCCACCACCAGCGGCGGCACAATGAGAACGAAGATGCCTCGCAGCCATCGTCCCAACGCTACTTGCGCCAGTGCGAGCATGTGCAGGGGGCCGGGCAGCAGTCCTCCCACAATTCCCATCCCGGCGCCGAGTAGAAGCAAGTCCATAAAGGTGAACGCCGATGTTATGCGGTAACGACATAATTGTAAAGCGCCGCGTCGGATAGCCAGCGGGTCGGCAGGACTGAGGACGACAAAACATCCGCTGGTGAATAAGGCAAATGTCGCATAAACTATCGTGCTGGTAAGGCGGATTGAAGGAACCGCGCCCGTACCGGTAGTTGTGATGCCACAATCTCCAGACAGCCAACAGCGCCGTGTCCTTATCCTCACCGTTCACCACGGGTCCACGCACGTGCGCATGGCGGAGGCGCTCGCGCGTGCGCTCGTCCAATTGCGGCCCAGCCTCAAAGTAGAGGTCATCGATACGCTGGCGCACTGCTCGCCATGGTTCCGGGCTTACTACAATTCCTACGAGATCCCGCTCAAATACTGGCCCCGCCTTTGGGATTTCATTGAAAGCCGGCAATACGACGGCCAAACCACCGGGCCATGGTGGCTCTACCGCTGGGGGACGCGTCCTCTGTTTCGCTTCATTGACGCTTTCGCTCCGGATGTGGTAGCAGCCACGGAAGTAGGACTGGGCGAAATGGCCGTCATGCACAAACGCGCGCAGAAGGCCCGGTATGCCCTGGTTGGGATGGGTACGTTCGTGTTTGAGAAACCGTGGGCACAACCGGAGATTGACCTTTTTCTTTCATTTCCTGCGGAAGTCTCCGCCCAGCTTCGCTGCCTGGGTGTGCCGGCGGAAAAGATCGTGGAATGCGGTGTCCCCGTCGATCCGGCATTCAGCCCCTCGTGCGATCGTTCCTCCGTGCGAACCCGTCTTGGGCTGGACCGTGATCTGCCTATGCTCCTGGTGAATTTTGGCGGTTCGGGTAAGGCGAAGCCGCAGGAAGTGGTATCCGCGCTCCGCCAGGTAACCCGGCCATTCCAGGCCGTATTCATTGCCCGGCGTGACGGAAGGCTGCGGGAGGATCTCCTCCAGCGTTCCGCGGGAATGCCGTACGCGCGGGTTCTGACGTGGGTAGACAATATGCACGAGTGGATGGCGGCAGCCGACCTGCTCCTCAGCCGTGCGGGAGGAGGCATTGTGGCCGAATCGATGAATTGCGGCCTGCCGATTCTGGTGTTCGACGCTCCTCCCGGCAACGAACGGCGAATCTGCGCCTTAATCGAAAAGAGTTGGCAGACGGGATACTGGTTGCAGAGTTCCCAAGCCATTGCCGACCGCATCGATTACCTGCTGAGGGAACGGGACGAACTGGGGCGGCTACGCGCCAATGCCGGCCAGCGGTCGCATCCCAACGCGTCGCGGGACGGCGCCTTAGCTATTTTGCACCACCTTGATCAGCAAGTTGGCAGAAAAGGGGGCGCAGTGAGTAACGCCCCCGTGGCATAGCAGATTTCCCTAAATTCAAGAACGCCCGCCAGCCGGCGGGCGTTCGCGCCAACCGGGTACGGCTTGCCGCAAATTCTACGATCGAATCAGGAGGAAATATGAGAATCGCCGTGCTCGGAGCCGATGGCTACTGCGGCTGGGCCACATTATTACATTTGTCAGCAAGGGGTCACACCGTTGCCGCAGTAGACAATTTCATCCGCCGCCAATGGGATCTCGATCTCGGCGTTCAGACGCTAACCCCTATCCGTCCGCTCCAGGAACGGCTGCGCGTCTGGCGGGAGATCTCCGGAAAGGACGTCAGCCTCTTCATCGGTGACGTCACCGACTATGACTTTGTGTCCTCGGTAATCTCCACCTTCAGGCCGGATGCCGTGGTTCACTTTGCCGAGCAGCGCTCCGCACCCTTTTCCATGATCGACCGCAAGCATGCGGTTCTCACCCAGGTGGGTAATGTGACGGGCACGCTGAATCTCCTGTTTGCCATTCGGGAGATCCAACCGGACTGCAACCTGGTGAAATTGGGAACCATGGGCGAGTACGGCACACCGAACATCGACATTGAAGAGGGCTACATCACCATCGAGCACAATGGCCGGAAGGACGTGCTGCCCTACCCCAAGCAGCCAGGTTCCTTTTACCATCTCTCCAAGGTGCACGACAGCCACAACATCATGTTCGCCTGCCGGATCTGGTCGCTACGCGCCACCGATCTCAATCAGGGCGTGGTGTATGGAACCATGACGGACGAGGTGGCCCTGGACGAGGCGCTGATCAATCGCTTCGATTATGACGAAGTATTTGGCACCGTACTGAACCGGTTCTGCGTGCAGGCGGCGCTGGGGCAACCCCTGACGGTCTATGGCAAAGGGGGACAGACCCGCGGCTTCCTCGATATTCGCGACACGGTGCGCTGCGTAGAAATCGCCTGCCTGAACCCGGCCGCGCGCGGTGAATTCCGCGTCTTTAACCAGTTTACCGAGCAATTCTCCGTGCTCGACTTGGCCCGGCAGGTCCAGAAAGCAGGAAAGGTGCTGGGCCTTGATGTGACCATCGATCACCTCCCCGACCCGCGCGTCGAGGCGGAGGAGCATTATTACAACGCTAAACATTCCAAGCTGGTCGATCTCGGCCTTCAACCGCACCTCCTCTCGGAATCGTTGCTCGATTCGCTGATGAACATTGCGGTGAAATACTACGACCGGATCGACGCTTCCATGATGCTGCCCCAGATTAACTGGCGACAGCCGCACAACGATCGTTCGTTGTTTGTCCGCACGCCGGCGGCACGTTTGGCTGTAGGAATCCCCGTCGAGAAAGGCGACCACCCGAAACGGCAGTAAGCCAACGTAGGCCGACGTAGGGCCGGGCTCAAGCCCCATACTGTTCACTTTATTGTGCGGATGCGTCGGGCCACCTGCACCCGGTCGTTGCTGAGTTATTGGCGGCGACGCACCGGAAACTTACTTTGCCGGCGTCGCACGCCACGCGGACGGCGCAGGCCCCGGCTCGATACCACGCACTGGGTGAGGATTTCCGGCCGCACCGCATGCACGAACGCGAGCCGGTGCGGGTCTTCGCCGGCTTTCAGGGCGGCCTCGTGCATCAGCCCGTGCACCGCAAAGTGCGTCAGCAGCAGGCCATAAAATTCTTGCCGCACCCCGTTCGGGGTCTTGCTGCGCAGGACGATCTAGGTGCCTCGCAGATGCGGACGGCCTCCGCTCCGTATGGTCGAACCCGCTTGACAAGCTATCGGTTATAGTCGAATAATTATTCGATCATGTTCGAGATTGTGAACGACTATCAGGCCTGCCGCCAACTGCTACTCCAGCGCCTACGGGAGCAGGCCCCGGGCCGGATTCAGCTCCTCACCGGACCGCGCCAAGTGGGCAAGACCACCTTGCTTCTCGAGATTGCCGCGCAACTGGGGGACCGCGCCGTGTATGCGGCAGGCGACGAGCCGGATGCCGTGCTGGCTGGTTTCTGGGAGCGTGTTTGGACGGAGGCGGAAGGGCGTGCCCTCGGCGGTGCGGCTGTCCTTCTCCTGGACGAGATTCATCACCTGCCGGAATGGGCAACGCGGCTTAAAGGCCGTTGGGACCGTTTGCGCCGGTTACGCCTGCCGATCCATGTGATTGCTACGGGTTCGTCAGCGCTGGGCGTGGCCGCCGGCTCACGCGAGAGCCTGGCCGGGCGGTTCGAGCGCATCACCCTCAGCCACTGGTCAGCGGCTTCCCTGGCGGCGGTATTCCATATGTCGGTCGAACAGGCAGCGTTGAATACGGTAACTTTTGGATCTTACCCCGGCGCCGTAGCCTTGCAGCAGGACGCAGCACGCTGGCGCTCCTACTTGAAAGACGCGATCATCGAACCTGCCATCGGCCGTGACGTACTGGCCTCTGGCGTCGTCCGGCGGCCCGGGTTGCTTCGCCAGGTGTTTGCTATCGCTTTGGGTTACCCTGCGCAAATTGTTTCGTTGCAGAAACTGCAAGGCCAGATTCAAGAGAAAGGGGCGATCGAAACGGTGGCGCATTATCTGGCCCTGCTCCAGGACGCCTACCTTATAGCCGCTCTGGAAAAGTCGTCGCGGCAGGTGCACCGCCGCCGTGGCGCGCCTCCCAAACTCGTAACTTTGAACAATGCCTTGCTGTCGGCCGTGCATCCGGATGGCGCTCCGGACCCCGCGCGCGAACCGGCGCGCTTCGGCTTGTGGATGGAAAATGCGTGCCTTTCCTTCGCGCTTAACCAGGGACAACGGGTAACGTACTGGCGTGAAGAACCGCTGGAAATCGACGCGATATTCGAGGGAAGTTGGGGTGACTGGGCAGTGGAGGTCAAGACGAGCCGCTTTGGCCCCCACGAATTAAATGGACTGTTGGAATTCTGTCGCCGCAACCCCAAGTTTCGCCCCCTCGTCATCACCGCTCCGGGCCCTGGAGGGATCGCTCAGCTCCACAGCGTGTCAACCATAAGCTGGCAAGACTTTCTGATCTCCGGGCCTCCCTCTCAATCTAGCAGGTAATCCCCCGTCGCGGCAGCTTTGCCGCCACAAGTGAGACTGCCAGCCGGCGCCACCGCGAGGTGCGCTCAGAATAATCCCCCGTGACAATCGAAAGTCCGTAGGGGCGGACGGCGTCCGCCCCTGTGGGGCCGAACGCCGTTCGGCCCTACGGTGCCCAGTCACCCGTATGCCGTCTACCGTATACCGCTTTTCCCGTTTCTTACGGCACCATCCACCCCAGCCAGTACGCCTGGGCAAACGCGATCAGGCACAGTAGCAGCGCCAATAGCAGGCTGTGGCCCAGCGTGGAGCGCACCACGTCGCCCTCATGTCCTACCAGGCCGAGGGTGGTCACGCCTACCGCAATGTTCTGCGGGGAGATCATCTTGCCCATCACCGCCCCGGAGGTGTTGGTGGCGGCCAGCAGGATGGGACTGACACCGATCTGGTGCGCGGCGGCCACTTGCAGGTTTCCAAACAGCAGATTGCTGGCCGTATCGCTGCCGCTCAGGAAACACGCTACCCAGCCCAGGAGTCCACTAACCAGCGGGAAGAGTTTGCCCAACCCCGCCAGGAACGCGCCCAGGGTGTAGGCCATCCCGGAATAGTTGTAAAGATAGGCGAGACCCACAATCAGCAGCACCGTCAGTCCGGAGGTGCGAAGCTGGCGCAGGGTGGCGATTCCCGACTCCAGCACGGCCTTGGGCGGCGTGCGAAAGAGCAGCGCGAACAGAAGCACCGTCACCAGGGTGGCCGTTCCCGCCGCCAGCGGCTGAAACGTGAAGATGGCAGCGTAAGGCTTGTTGTAAAGCGTGATGAAAATCGCGTTGTGGAGGTAGGGAACCGCCAACGTTCTTTGGCCGACGGAAAAGAGATGCAGATAAGACCAGCTTACCATCACCGCGGCCAGCAATACCCAGGGCGTCCACGCGGCCACCGACTGCCAAATGGTCAGGCGTGCTTCCGCGGGTGCGGTGGTCTTGAGCGCCGGTGGGTCGGGCTGCTGGTGCTCCGTGGGCGCAGGCGCGGGCTTCCAAACCCGCATCAGCAACACAATACCAGCGGTGGCCAGCATAGCGGCGACGATTCCGGCCGCGTAGGGTCCCCAATAATTCGAGCACACGAATTGCGCCAGGGCATAAGTCGCGCCACCCACCAGGGCGATCGGCCAGACGCGCTTTAAACCCTTGCGGCCCGCAACCACTAGAACGAGATAGGCGGGCAGGATCAGGGAAAGCAAAAACAATTGCCGCCCCACCATGGCCGAGAGCTTCATCAGGCTGAGCCCCGTTACGCCCGCCAATGCCACGATGGGAATCCCAAGGCCGCCGAACGCCACCGGAGTAGTGTCCGCAATGAGCGCCATCGTAATCGCCTGGCGCGGCTTAAAGCCCAACCCGAGGAGCAAAAACCCAGCCACCGCAACGGGAGTCCCGAAACCTGACGTACCTTCCAGCAAAGCGCCGAAGCAGAACGCTACCAGGATCACTTGCACGCAAGGATCACCGGAAGCATGCTCGCTCATCCACCGGCGCAGCAAATCAAAGTTGCCAACGCCGACAGACAAATTGTATAGCCAGAGCGCGGCAAGGACGATCCAGAGAATCGGCCAGAGCGCATACGCGAAACCGTACGAAAGACTCACGAGGGCGAGAGTGGGGGACATCCGCCAGACCACGATGGCCAGCAAAAAAGCCGTTGCCAGGCCCATCGCGGCCGATAAAGCGCCACTCTTGCGCAGTCCTCCCATCAGGATCAAAACCACCGCCAACGGCAAGGTGGCCAGCAGCGCGGAGATACCCAGGTTGTGGGCCGGCGCCAGCGGCTGAGGCCAAACAAAGGCTGGAAGGAAGTGACGAGTGACGAGTGGCAAGTAACCAGTACAAAGCTGGCCGGCGCATTGCGCCAGATTGAGGCCCGGGAACGACAGCAGCGACGACAGCATGCGATATCCTTAAGTTGCGACTTATTCAACCTTGTTGAATTCGTTTAATTCTTCCTGGCTGAAACCCACCAACTCCGGCTCGATGGCGAGTGTGATGCTTGTTTGCGCCCGAACCGTTTTCCTGACGTGCTGCGCCAGGGCGATTACGTCCTGCGCGGTCGCTCCGCCCTGATTGAGCAGCACCAGCGGCTGGGACTCATTCACTTGGGCGCCGCCGATGCGATACCCCTTGAGGCCGCAGATTTCGATCAGAAAAGCTGCGGGAATTTTGATGCGGTCCCGCATGGGGAATCGATGGCGCAGCTCTTCGAGGCGCGCCCATTCGCGAGAAGAAAAGTTGCGCCGCAGCATCGTCCACAAGGCCTCATATTCGCTTTCCATCAGCGACAAGTTCTTGAAAAACGAGCCGGCATTCCCGCCGCGCTTCTCGCGTGGAAACGGAAACTTGCGGTCGCGAATAACGATGATCGCCTGGCGAATCTCGGGAAGTGATGGGAGCCGGCAGTTACGCTCCTGAAAATAGGCCCGCACATCCGGATAATCAAGGTGCGGCCGTCCGTTCTTGGCGAGACGGAGCGTAAGGCTGACAATAACGAATCGGCCCCGCGCCGTGGTGTTAAAGATACTGCGCCGGTATCCAAATTCGCACTCCCCTGCACCGAGGACGCGGGGGGCCCGGGTACCGACCTCCACCACCTGCGCTGACTGCACCACGCCGCTCACCTGCTGGCCGTAAGCGCCGATGTTCTGCACCAGCGTTGCGCCCGCTTGTCCGGGAATGTGCGAGAGGTTTTCAATGCCCCACCAGCCGTTTTCCACCGCGTAATCAACAACATCGTCCCACGTTTCCCCAGCATTTACTTCGAGCGTGAGGCTTTGTTCGTCTTCCTCAACCCGGCGGATGCCCCGGAATGCCGGATGCACAACCGCACCCGGGAAGCCGCGGTCGCTCACCACGATGTTGCTGCCGCCGCCGAGCGTGAAGAGCGGCAGCCTTTCGCCGGCCACGAACTCTAGGGCGGACTGCACTTCGCCCATCGAGCTTGCAGGAATGAAAAAGCGTGCCGGTCCGCCCACTTTGAAGGTGGTGTAGGGCTTCAGGGTCTCGTTCGGTTTGATCGACAGGGCCGCGAACGGGTTATTCAAAAACATAGGGCGTGATTGTAACAGGTCGCGCGTTCCGGCGGAGGTGGCTACCCGCGTGTTCCGCGTTGTTCTAACGCACGGCAAGAGGTTAGACTAGCAGCGACTGGTTGTCAAACAAATTATTCACAACTTTACTACCGGCAGGAAAATCTTCCCATAGAATACGAAGTTTGCCGGTTTTGCGGACATTTGGGGCGCCGTACTCGCGTATGTAGTGCCCGTTAATGGACGTGCCGCTCGTGGCCGGCCCAATACTTTTCCCGCAGGACCTTTTTCAGGATTTTACCCGTCCCCCCTTTGGGCAGGCTCGCAACGATTTCAACCGACTTGGGAATCTTGAATCCCGCCAGGTGCTTTCGGCAATGGGTCAAGATTTCGCACTCGCTGGTCTGGTGGCCGGGCTTCACCGTGATGACCGCCTTGCCAACTTCTCCCCATTGCTCATCCGGGACCGCAATGACGGCGCATTCCAAAACGGCGGGGTGCTCATAGAGGACCCGTTCAATTTCGGCCGATGCCACGTTTTCGCCGCCCGTCAGAATCATATCCTTGGCGCGATCGACGATGCGGATGTAACCCTCCTCGTCGATGGTGGCCAGGTCCCCGGTATGGAGCCAACCGTCTCGAATCGCGGCAGCCGTGGCATCCGGCTGATGCCAGTAGCCCGCCATCACCACATCGCCGCGCACTACGATTTCCCCGATCGCGTGGCCATCGGCCGCGACGTCGTGGCCATCCACATCGACCACGCGGACTTCAGTGCCCGCCAGCGCGTAACCGGCTTTCGCTTTGCGACGCAGGTTCTCCTCGTCGGAATCCGCCGCGAGATGATCTTTGATGTGAGCTATGGTAATGACGGGCGACGTCTCCGTCAGGCCATAACCTCCCTTCGCAACACATCCGGGAATTTTCCTTTCCACCTCGCGGATCAGATTCGTGTGCGTGGGGGCGCCGCCAATCAGGACCTCGCGAACGTGGCTCAAGTCATAGCGGGAGAAATCCGGGTGATTCAACAGCGCGATAGCCATAGCGGGCACCAAATGCAGGTGAGTTGCGCCCTCGCGCTCGACGAGTTCCAAGGCGGCGGCCGGGTCGAACTTGCGGAGCATCACGTGCCGCGCGCCCAGCAGGGTAAAGATGTGGGGCGCGCCCCAACTATTGATGTGAAACAGCGGCACAGTATAAATATGAGCGTCGCGATCAGAGCCCCTCAGACCTACGGCAGTGTAAAAGGCGTGGAGGTAAAGATTGCGGTGCGTCAGCATCACGCCCTTGGGATACGCCGTCGTTCCGCTGGTGTAGAAAAGCTCAGCCACCGAGTTTTCATCAATGTCGCGGAAATCGATCTCGGCGGGTTCGGCGGCAGCCAGCAACTCGTCATAGAACTGTGGCGCGGCCCAGAACGGCTTCACCTCGCGCAAAGAGATGTAGTGTTCAATCGATTGTGCCCGCAAGCGGAGAGATTCCACCAGGGGGATGAATTCAGGATCGAAGCAAAGGACGCGCGGGGAGGCGTCATTCAGGATGTAGGTCAACTCCTCCGGGCTGAGGCGGATATTCATCGGCAGCAGAATGGCGCCGATCTGCGGCACACCGTAGTATGCCTCCAGCAGACGATGACAATTAAAGCTCAGGTAGGCAACACGATCGCCATTTTGTACCCCCAGCCGCAGCAGCGCGGCTGACAATCGGTCGGCGCGTTCGTTGAACTCGCGATAGGTGAAACGACTCTCACCGCATACCACGCCTACTTTCCGGCCAAACACTTGTGCCGCGTGCCGCTTGAGCCGGACGGCAGTTAGAGGGAGCAGCATGTGCACCTCGCCTGATTTTTGTGTATTAAACCCTACGGATATATTACCGCATAAGCAAGAGTGGCACAGGGGTTTTTGCGCAACTCAAGCGTGCTGGGCCGTCGGCAAAAATCGGTTGCGCACACCTTCGAAACGGAGGACAATGGTGTCTGCGGCTGAAAGGCCGCCGTGGTGTTACGCTATACGCCCAGTCGAGTGGAGGGCGGGGTTTGTATCGTGCAACCGCCGAACTGCTTGACGCGGGCTAATGAGTCCTGATCTGACCGGCCACCGGACTTCGAGCAGCTAATCTTTGCCATCCACCGGATTTGGAGCACAATCGTTGGAGCCAGCCTCTCAGTTTCTCCCAAGTATTGAGCTAGAGGTCGATAAGTTTCACGACCATTGCGGGGTCTTTGGTGTCTATGGGCACCCGGAAGCCGCCAAGCTCGTCTATCTCGGCCTTTATGCTCTGCAACATCGGGGACAGGAAAGCGCGGGGATTGCGTCTTCGGATGGCGAGAATTTGATTTGTAAGAAAGGCATGGGGCACGTCGAGGAAATCTTCCCGAAAGAGGTGATCGCGAGCCTGCCGGGAAACCATGCGATTGGCCACACGCGCTACTCCACCGCCGGGGACACCGACCTGAGAAACGCCCAACCGCTTAAGGTGAGCTGCAACAAAGGCCAAGTGGCGCTCGCTCACAACGGCAATCTCGTCAATGCGACTACCATCCGGAGGGAATTGGAAGCGCGGGGTGATATTTTCCAGACCACCAGCGATACGGAGGTTATTCTTCACTATTTCGCACGGTCGCGGCAGACCGGCATTCCCGAAGCCGTCGCCGAGGCGCTCGATAAAGTAGTAGGTGCTTATTCCCTGGTAATGCTGTTCAAAGACGCCATTTACGGTATTCGTGATCCGCGAGGCTTCCGTCCGCTGAGCTTGGGTAAATTGAATGGGTCTTACGTTCTGGCGTCAGAAACCTGCGCTTTCGACCTGATTGACGCGCATTTTGTGCGTGACGTCGAACCGGGAGAGATGGTGATTCTCGATGGCCGGGGTGTAACGTCGCTACATTTCGCTCCGCCCGCTCGCCCTGCGCAGTGCGTTTTTGAGCATGTTTACTTTTCGCGGCCAGACAGCGTAGTCTTTGGCCGCTCCGTGCAGCAAAGTCGCGAGATGCTGGGCCGCTGCCTGGCGCGGGAGCATCCTGTGGACGCGGACGTGGTCGTTCCCGTTCCTGACTCCGGCGTGCCTGCCGCTACCGGATTTGCGGAGGAATCCGGCATTCCCTTCAAGATTGCGCTGATCCGTAATCATTACGTCGGCCGCACGTTTATCGAACCCTCGCAGGCCATCCGGGACTTCGGCGTCAAACTGAAACTTAATCCGGTGCGCAGCTTGCTGGAGGGCAAGCGGGTGGTGCTGGTTGACGATTCCATTGTCCGTGGAACAACCAGCCGCAAGATTGTCCGCATCGTACGGGAAGCGGGGGCGCGCGAAGTGCACATGCGGATTAGCTGTCCACCCACGGTGTCACCCTGCTTCTATGGAATTGATACGCCGACACGAAAAGAGCTAATTGCTGCGACCCATACGGTGGAGCAGATTCGCAACTTTCTGGGCGCAGATACGCTGGGTTATCTTTCCATCGAAGGCTTGCGAAGCGCCGTTGGAGACACCCAAGGCCGCTTCTGCAACGCGTGTTACACGGCGGAATATCCGACTACTATTCAGGAACCGCTCATCGCCTTGCGTAATCGAGATTGAAACGGATGGAAACTCCCGAGCAAAATAGAGAAGACCAGTCTATCCCGGAGCCAACCACCAAGCCGATTTCTGAGCCGCCCCCTGATGTGGCCGGTGAAAGTGCGCCTACGGAGCCTGAACGCCATGGGGCCGATCGGCCGGAGCGTCGTGAGACCGTATGGGAGACGCTCCGCTCCCTGCTGATTGTCCTGGCGGGGGTGCTTTGCATTCGCACCTTTGTGGCGGAGGCCACCGTCATTCCCACCGGTTCCATGGAATCGACAATCCTCATCGGGGACCACGTGTTCCTGAATAAACTGCTTTACGGTCCGCGCTTGCCTTACACGTCTTGGCGCTTGCCTCCCCTTCGAGAAATCCATCGGTTGGATATTGTGGCGTTTCGTTACCCCCGAAACCCTTCCGTCATGTTTGTGAAGCGTGTGATCGGCGTGGGTGGCGATGTGGTAAAGATCCAGGACAAGAAGGTTTACGTGGACGGGCGGCTTTTGTTCGAGCCCTACGTTCAATTTCAGTACCCTTCCATGCTGCCTTTGCGCGACGACTTCCCGCCCAGCTCCAGCCTGCTGGCAACCCTCCCCGCCGCTTGGGGACTTGACCCGGCCTGGTCGCGGGAAATGCCGAATTTCATTCGCGATGACGGCCTGCACGTGCCAGCCGGTTATCTGTTTGTGATGGGCGATAATCGCGACAATTCTCTCGACAGCCGCTTTTGGGGATTCGTTCCTCTCGACAATGTTGTCGGTGAGCCCATGTTTGTGTACTGGTCCTACGACGCGCCCACCAAAGACTGGACCGCAGATGATCTGGTTACGCGGCTCAAATTTGACGGCTCAATTGTTTGGAATTTCCTGAAGAACACACGTTGGTCCAGGACCGGGCAAACGTTCTAAGACAGTGAACAGTGGACAGTGAACAGCATTTCTTCCTGTTCACTGTCCACTGTCCGCTGTAAACTGCCTCCTATGCTCTACCGCGACGCTGGCGTCGATATTGACGCTGCAACTCAGGCCAAAGGTCGAATTAAGAAGTTAGCGCGCACCACTTTCAGTCCCCGCGTTCTGCGGGATGTGGGCGCCTTTGGCGGATTCTTCTCTTTGGAGGGACTTCCCCGCGAGGCCGTCCTGGTTTCAAGCGTCGACGGCGTCGGCACCAAATTGAAGCTTGCCTTTGCCCTCAATCGCCACGACACCGTGGGCGCAGACCTGGTGAATCATTGCGTAAATGACATTGCCGTGCACGGCGCGGCTCCGCTATTTTTCCTGGATTATCTTGCGACCGGGAAGATGCACCCCAAGGTGGTGACGGAAGTCGTGAAGGGCTTGGCCGGCGCCTGTCGCAAGGTTGGCTGTGCGCTGGTCGGCGGTGAGACCGCCGAAATGCCGGGTTTCTATCCCGAGGATGAATACGATTTGGCCGGTTGTATCGTGGGATGGGTGCGCCGCAGCCGCATCATCGATGGCGGCGGCATTCGGCCCGGAGACGTGATCCTGGGCTTACCTTCACTCGGGTTGCACACCAACGGGTACTCCCTGGCACGCAAGGTCCTGCTGGAACAGGAAAAACTATCCTTAACCGAGGCTCTTCCCGGAGTCCGCGGAACACTTGGGGACGTTTTGCTCAGCCCGCATCGCTGCTACTGGCCCGCGCTCCAGCCACTCCTCCATCGGGGATGGTTAAAGGGCTTGGTACATATCACAGGTGGTGGCATTACGGACAACACGCCGCGCATCCTGCCCGCCGGAGCGTGCGCTGAAGTTCGCTTGGGAAGCTGGCCCGTGCTTCCCATTTTTGAGCTGATTGCTCAACGCGGGAAGGTGCCGCCTGACGATATGTTGCGAACTTTCAACATGGGATTAGGCATGCTCCTCATTGTGTCGCCCCGTGACTTGCCCAAAGTGACTTCCGCGCTCAAACAGCGCCGCGAGAAATTTTGGAACGTCGGCCGTATCGTCCCCGGTCGGCCCGCCGTAAAATACCTGGACGAAGGGTAGGCATCCGGAATTCGGCACCCGGAGCTCGGCGTCCGGAATTCGGCATTCGGAGTTCGGATTTTGGTTTTCGGTTCATTGCGTGGATTCAGCAGCCGGTCAGTGCTCGATTCCCAACTGTCTATTCGGTCAAACTCATGCGAAAACAACTCGGTTTCAGTATCGCCTCTGCACTCTTAATGTTCAGCGCGCTGGCAGTGGGCCAGTCGCTGCCCGTCCAGGTGAATCGGTCGGGTTACCAAGTCGATGTTCTCATCGCCGGGAAGCCTTTTACCACGTACTACTTCGACCCGGCCATGGCCAAGCCGTACCTCCAGCCGTTGCGCAGCGCCCAGGGAACCATCATCACTCGGGGCTTTCCGAACGGCAATACTGTTCCCCCGGCGCACGCCCACGATCCCAACCTGGAGCCGCACCAACGCCCGTTGGCTTTCGCGCACGGCAATACCGACGGCCTGGATTTTTGGGAAGAGCAGACGTTTGAGAAGGATTTTTACGACCAACCTTCCCGCCAGGCCTATGGGAAATTAGTGTTTGAAAGACTCGTCGAAGCCAGCGGAGGTCCGAACTCCGGCACAATCCAGGCGGAATTCAACATGGTCGGGCCGGGCGATTGGATTCTCGGCGAAGAGACCCAGCGATTCACGCTTAGCGGCGACGAAAACACCCGCGTGGTGGATTGCGAGTTCATACTGCACGCCAGCCACGGCCCCCTCGTCATGGGTGACACCAAAGAGGGATCGTTCGGAATCCGTGTGGCGCCGGAACTGAATTCGCCGCCGGGAACCATGGTGAACTCGTTAGGCGGCGTGGGAGAGAAAGCGATCTGGGGAAAGCGCGCCGATTGGGTGGACTATGACGGTGTAGTCGCCGGCGAACCCGTGGGCATTGCCGTCCTCGACCATCCGGAAAGCTTCCGCCACCCCACGTGGTGGCATGCCCGCCATTACGGCCTATTGGCCGCCAATCCCTTCGGGTTACGCGAGTTTACCGGCGACCCGAATCAGGATGGAAGCTGGACCATCAGCGATGGCGGGTCGTTGACGCTGCGTTATCGCGTGTTGATTCATCACGGCGATTACCAACAGGCGAAGGTTGCGGACGCCTACCAGCAGTACGCCGCAACCAAGTGAACCGTGATTTTAGCGTAGAAATTTCAACCGTAGCCGTAGGCAGAAATCGTTGCTGAAAGAGGTTGCAATTTCCCGCGAACCGGTGTATTAAGGAGGTATGCTGACCGAGGGAGAAAAGACTCCACCGGGCACGCATGGGTAAGTCGGTAAAAACACACCGCTCTTGCGGTGCGAACCGGTTGGCAACGCCCCGCGGACGCTGCCACGGCATTTACGACATACGCCAAGACGGGGGGCCGAACACGGCTCCCCGTTCTCATTTTTGGGCGCCCTACTCCCTTTCTCCTATTTGTTTGGCCAGCGCCTTCACTTTTGCCGCCAATGCGTCCAAGCGCGCCAAACGCGCGGTGGTCTTCTTGAATTCGCTCATGGGACGGCAGGGTGTTCCCCAAACGACCGAACCGCTCCGTACAATCTTTCCTGGCAGGACGCCCGCCTGGCCGCCGACGACCACGCGGTCCTCGATGTGGGCGTGTTCGCCCACGCCTACTTGACCGGCCATCACCACGTAGTCACCCACCTCGGCACCGCCGGAAATACCGGTTTGGGAGACGATGATACAGTGGCGGCCGATCTTGACGTTGTGGGCAATCTGCACGAGGTTGTCAATCTTCGTTCCCTGCCCGATCACCGTCGTGCCCAGTGAGCCGCGATCCAAGGTGGTATTGCTGCCAATCTCCACATCGTCTTCAATCACGATCCTGCCCAACTGGGGGAACTTCACGTGCCGCCCTTCGGCAAACACGTATCCGAAGCCATCGGAACCCACCACCACACCGGCGTGAAGGATGACGCGGTCGCCGATCTGCGCACCGGGATAGATGGTGACGTGGGGGTGCAATGTGCAACGCGCCCCCACGCTTACACCCGCACCAAGGGAAACGCCCGGACAGAGCCGCGTCTGAGGTCCAACGGTCGCGCCGCTTTCGATCACCACGTTGGCGCCCACCGAGCAGTCCGAAGCCAGGTGTGCACCCGGCTCCACCACCGCCGTGGGATGAATGCCCGGTGCGACAGCAGGCGCAGGGTGCATAACCTCTGCCACACGAATCAGCGCCAGCTTGGGATTCGGCACAGCAATGACGGTGCGCCCCGGCAGAGAAGCTCCTTCCGTCACCAACAAGCAACCAGCACGGGAATCCGCGGCGTGCTCGAGCGCGCGTGGGCTTTCAACGTAAGCCAACTCGGCAGGGCCGGCACTCTCCAGAGCGGCCACGCCGTGGATCTCAAGGCCGGCCTCACCGATAAACTTTCCCCCTAGCAATTCGGCAATCGCGGAAACCTTCATGTTCGCCTCCTACGAATCCAAGCTGTTAGCTGTCAGCCGTCAGCTTTCAGCTCTCAGCCTTAGTTATGCCCAGGTGCGTCCCTTATTGGTGAGGCTTGAGATGACACACTCGCCTGATCGCAGAAAGCTGACGGCTGACACCTAAGAGGGATAGAGCGGCGGCTCACCCGGCGGCCGGGTTTTCCAGCGCCGGTGCACCCAAAGCCATTGGTCGGGATAGCGGCGCGCATATTCTTCGATAAGGCGCGTGAAGTTTGCGGTATTCGCCAGGATCTCTTCCTCGGGGTCATCGCGCTTGATCCATTCCACGGGTTCGAAGCGTAGGCGGTACTTCCTCAACTTGGCATCCCAGATGACCAGCCCGAGCACAATGGGGACTCCTGTTTTGCGAGCGATGCGGGCCGGGCCGGTGGTGGTGCAAGCCGGTATCCCGAAGAAGTCCACGAACGCGCCTTCGATCGCAAGCATGTTCTGATCGATCAGTACGCCCACCGCATGCCCTTGCGCAAAGGCCCGGAATACGCCTCGCGCAAATTCGTTCTTGTCGATCGATTTGCCGCCACTCTGGCAGCGATAGCGGTCTACGAGCCCGGCAATAAGTGGATTATCGAGTTCCCGGACGACAAAGTGGCAGGGGTAACCGTAAACCCCATGCGCAAACGACCCCAGTTCCCAGTTGCCGAAATGCGCCGTCAGGAAAAGCACACCGCGGCCCTGGCTCTGGGCGCGCGCGTAATTCTCAAAGCCGTCGTAAATAATCAATCTTTCAATGTTGTCGCGGTTCCAGCGGGGAAAGTGGGCATAGTCAGCCAGCATGCGTCCAAAGTTCTGGAAAAGACCGCTAATCACTCGGCGCCGCTGCCGCTCCGTCCAATCTGGAAAGGCCATGCGCAGATTAAACAACCCCACCCGTCGCAGACGGGGCCAGAGCCAGTAACTGAGTGCTGCCAAAACCGCGCACACACCACGCGCCAGCTTGTGCGGAAGCCAACCGAGCGTCTTAAGTACCACAAGAGCCGCCCAAAACTGCAGCCGGTGACTAAGGCTAACGTGCGGGGGAAGTGCCGCCTGCGAGGGGGCGCGAATTTGAGAAGTGTTGTCAATCACCGGTGGTTTCGCCTGCTCCGCCACATTGTGACCTGAGGCCCGTCCGATTCGGCTACGGAATTCCCGGCTGTTGCCGAGTAATGTCAGCCGGTCCGCAACGAGAGCTTCTGCAGGAAGAAATTGATGACCTGATTCTCGTATTCCCTTTTATCTGACTCGGATGTCAATCCCGGTTGCGAGTGCTCCATAACCAGTAACTGCTTGGGTGGGGGGGCCGCATCGTAGATCGCTTCGGTCATAGCCGCCAGAGCAGGATTGTCGCGCCCGGAGATAAAGAGCTTCGGGACACCGGTGAGCTTGGTCAGGTAGGCAGGCATATGGTTGGAGTAGCCCTCCAGGAAAGAGAGGTGAAACTCCGCCTCCGTAACAACGCGGAACGCCCCGCTGGAACCTCCCAGCAAACGGTCGATTTGAGAATCAAACATCCGCTCCGGGCTGGTATAGATCGTGTCCACCGCGAGAGCCTTCACCTTACGATTCATCTCCGCGGCTACCACGGCAGCGTAACCGCCGACGGACGTGCCGAACAACCCCACGCGGTTGGGGTTCACCTCGAGTTGCCTGGTTACGACATCAATTGCCGCCATCAAATCGGACGCCTGCCGCGTTCCCAGATCCGATCGGCTCTCCTTGCTTTTAGGTCCTTGGAAATTGAAAAGGTACACGTTGAAGTGGTTGTCACGCAGGAGGCTCCCCAGCCACAACAGGTCGGAGCGATTGGAATCGTAGCCATGGCATAGAATGATGACGGGCGCGCCTCGCAGTCCTAACAATAACCAGCCTTCGTGCTCTCCTCCCGATCCGTCAGTGAAATTGAGCGGAATATACCTGCTCAGCAGGTAACTTTGGGGGTTGACGGCTTCCTGCGAGTTGCTTGCCGTGGTTACGTAATAGGTCAGCGCCCCGCCTACTATAGCCAGTGCCAGGAAAATGACGGCCAGAAGGACAAAAACCCTGAGCAGTAATCGAAGAAGGAATCCCCCCCACGATTCCGGATGAGCCAGTAATCGATCGGTCACTTCGACGCGTCATACCCCTGACTTTTCTCTGCCGTAAACTCCCCGCCCATGCAGTCAAAGGGATCGCAGACTCGAAATGCTATCACATCCGGTTTTGGTCACCGCAAGAAGTTTTCGCGCATTTCGCGCGGCGCTTCTGTAGACGACAGCATCGGATTCGATGGCGGCACGTGGTGCGAGTGGCAACTTCAAAGTTGTTCCTGCGTTTTGTAACCGCATGCCTCTCGACAGTCCGCGCAGTAAAACTGGCCGTCCTCGGTGAGGCGGAGCTCGTAATCCGCGTAACAAAGAGCACAATACCTAATGCACGAACAGGTCTTCTCGTCGTGACCACACACCAGGCATAGCAATTCTCTGTAGGCCATGATGAACACCTTGCCTTAAACACTAAACCACTGCCCGGTGATTGTCCTTCGAAGCGCGCACAAAATCAAACTTTCGCATCACAGGCACGTGTTCAGTTATTACCCGCTGCTGGTTAAGGACCCAATAACGGCCCAACCCAATAGCGCGTGCGGCTCCTCACTGCGACGAACTCGAGATATAGTATGGCTGGGCGCATCTTCGCTTACCTGCCTTGACCGGTCCGCGAGGACTATGCTAGCTTGAAATCCTGGCTGCATGAATGCGTAAAGTGGAGGAACTGGTTTGGTCGCTCCGGCGGCAGAGGTGTTGAAGCGCACCGCTCTGAATGCCACACATCGGGCAAGCGGCGCGAAAATGGTGAATTATTGCGGCTGGGACATGCCCGTTGAATACTCCGGCATCAGCCGCGAACACCTCGCGGTGCGCACAGCGGCAGGGCTTTTCGACGTCAGCCACATGGGGGAAATTGAAGTTCGCGGCCCCCAGGCCTTGGCCTTGCTTCAATGCATCACCTGCAACGATGTCTCCCGCCTGCACGATTTCCAAGCTCAGTATAGTGCACTCATGCTGCCCAACGGCAGCGCCATCGACGATTGCCTGGTGCACCGCTTGGCGCCGGATCATTACTTTCTCTGTGTGAACGCCGCCAATACTGAAAAGGACTACAACTGGATTATCCGGAGCAATTCGTTGGGGGCGGAAGTGCGCAACGTCTCCGCAGATTACTCGCAGATCGCGTTGCAGGGGCCCCGTGCGGCGCAGATCTTGGCAAAGGTGACAGAACCTGCCCCGGATGATCTGAAGTATTATTGGTTTCGCCGCGCGCGCTGCGCCGACGTCGACGGCCTCCTGGCGCGCACGGGCTACACGGGCGAGGACGGCTTTGAGTTTTACTTCCCTCCTGCCTCGTCCGAGCAGGTATGGAACACGTTGTTAGAGGCCGGCAAGGCGGAGGGCTTGATTCCGGCGGGCCTCGGCGCCCGCAACACGCTGCGGCTGGAAGCAGGGTTTCCGCTCTACGGGCACGAATTGGACGAGGATACCACGCTCCTTGAAGCCAATCTCGGCTGGATTGCAAAGCTGGAAAAGGGAGATTTTGTGGGCCGCGACGCATTGCTGCGTCAACGCACGCAAGGGATGACCAAGAAGCTTCTCGGATTTGTGATGACGGACCCGGTTCCGGCGCGCGATGGCTATCCGGTTTGGGTGAATGGGAACAGAGTCGGCAAGGTCACGAGCGGTTCCCCTGCCCCCTATCTCAGGAAGAACATTGGCATGGCTTACGTGCCGCCGGATTGTGCAGATGTAGGCCGCGAAGTGCAAGTGGAGGTACGTGGAAGGCTGGCGTGTGCGCAATCCGTCTCCTTGCCTTTCTATAAACGACCGAAGTAGGGGAAGATAGACTTGGCAGGAGCTTGCACCGGAACGAAGGCCTACTCCGCCGGCTGCTGTAGGGGTCCGCGAGTCGGCGAACAAAGGGAGAGTGAAATGTACCCCGCAGAATTCCTTTATACCAAAGATCACGAGTGGATTCAGGTGGATGAATCGGTGGGAACCATCGGCATCACCGATTTCGCACAAAAGGAACTTGGTGATGTTGTCTTCGTGGAGCTTCCCAAGCCGGGTGACCATGTCACAGCGTCGGAATCGTTCGGAACGGTCGAGTCTGTCAAGGCCGTTTCCGAAATTTACTCTCCGGTGAGCGGCGAGGTGACCGAGGTCAATAGCAAACTCCAAAACAATCCGGAACTGGTAAACGCCGACCCCCACGGCGATGCGTGGCTGATTCGAGTGCAGCTTGCCGACCGCAGCGAGATTGACAAGCTCATGACTGCGGATGAATACGAAGCGCTCATCCATCAAGAGAAGGCTCAATAATGCGCTATTTGCCGAACTCTCCCGCCGATCGGGAGGGCATGCTCCAAGCCACCGGCCACTCCCATATCGATGAACTCTTCGCTCAAATCCCGCCGGATCTGAGGTTGAAGGGAAAGCTGAACCTTCCCGGGCCGTTTTCCGAAGCCGAAATCCTCGACTTCTTCCAGCAAGCAGCCGCCCAGAGCAGCCGCGAGTATGTTTCCTTCCTGGGGGCGGGCGCCTACTCACATTATCGCCCGGTGGTGGTGGATGCCCTGCTGTCTCGCGGTGAGTTCTTTACCGCCTACACGCCGTACCAGGCGGAAGTGTCGCAAGGAACCCTGCAAGCCATGTTTGAGTTCCAAACGATGATGACCCAACTGACCGGGCAGGAGGTCAGCAACGCTTCGCTGTACGACGGCTCGACGGCCACCGCGGAAGCCGTGTTGATGGCACTACGCATCACCAGGCGCAATCGCGTGTTGCTGGCCCGAACGCTCCACCCCGAATATCGCCAGATTGTTCGGATTTATATCCAGAACCAGGACGTTGAACTGGCAGAGGCGCCCTACGCAGCCTCGGGGCAGATGGACTTGGCCCGCCTCGAATCCCTCGTGGATCGCCAGACTGCCGCCGTGGTGGTCCAGTCACCCAACTTCTTCGGCGCTCTGGAGCGTATTCCGCAGATTGCTTCAATAGTCCACGGGAAAGGCGCGCTGCTGATTGTGGCCATCGCAGAACCGCTCTCTTTGGCGGTGGTCAAGCCACCAAGCGAGGCCGACATTGTGTGTGGCGAAGCGCAATCGTTCGGCGTGCCGGTGTCCTTCGGCGGTCCCTACGTGGGCTTTCTCACCACGAGCGAGAAGTTCGTTCGGCAAATGCCGGGCCGGTTAGTGGGCCAGACCGTTGACACCGAGGGCCGGCGCGGCTTCGTGCTGACTCTCGCCACGCGCGAGCAGCACATCCGGCGCGAGAAAGCCACTTCCAATATCTGCACGAATCAATCCCTCTGCGCGTTGGCGGCGACTATCTACCTTAGCCTGTTGGGTAAAACCGGACTGCGTCAACTGGCTGAACAGAATTTGGCCAAGGCCCACTATGCCGCTGAGCGGCTGGGGCAAGTTCCAGGGTACTCAATTCCCTTTGTCAGCCCCTTCTTTAATGAGTTCGTCGTAAGCGTTCCTGGCAGCGCCGAATCCCTGCTGGAAGACTTGCGTGAAGAGCAGATCATCGGCGGCCTTCATTTGGGAGAGTTCTATCCGGAACTTGAGAATCATCTCCTCCTGTGCTTTACGGAGTTGGCGGGCCGGGCGGCCATCGACCGTTTGGTTGAGGGCTGCCGGAAGGTGCAAGTCGTCAATTTGCAATCGCCCGCCGTCAGTATGACCGTTCCTGGTAACTGACCATTGATGGCTGAGGATTTACAAGAGTCAAGCTGATGGAAACCAATAGTCGCATTCGCGAAGCCCGGCCCCACGTTACCCGTAATGAACGCCTGATTTTCGAGCGGACTTCACCGGGCAAAGTCGGGGCGGAACTTGCCCCGCTGGATGTCCCGCCTGTCTCGCCCGCCGAAGTGCTGGGCGCAGACATGGCGCGCGATGAGATTGCGGGATTTCCGGAAATCTCGGAAATCGAGGTCATTCGCCACTTCACGCGCCTCTCCACGTGGAACTACGGGGTAGAGACGGGATTGTATCCGCTGGGTTCCTGTACGATGAAGTATAACCCCCGCATCAACGAAGTGGTGGCGCGCCTGGAGGGCCTGGCCACCGAGCATCCCTACACACCGCAAGTTCTCGCCCAGGGTTGCTTGCGGATTCTGCATGAAGCGGCGCGCTGCCTACAGGAAATCACCGGCATGGATGCCGTGTCCCTTCAGCCCGCCGCCGGCGCACAGGCGGAATTGACCGGTATCCTGATGATTCGCGCGTATCATGCGGAACGCGGCGAGCCTCGCAAGTACATCCTGGTCCCTGACTCTGCCCACGGCACCAATCCGGCCAGCGTGACCATTTCGGGTTACGAAGTGCGCAGCATCAAGTCCAATGAGCAGGGGTGTATCGATATCTTTAATCTCGCCCGCGCCATGGACGCCGATGTGGCCGGACTGATGCTGACTAACCCCAATACCCTGGGCATTTTCGAAACGGAAATCGCCAGGATTGCGAGTATTATTCACGCTCGCGGCGGCCTGGTCTACATGGATGGCGCCAACATGAATGCGCTCGTGGGGGTCGCCCGGCCCGGCGATTTTGGCGTGGACGTCATGCATCTGAACCTGCATAAGACGTTTTCCACGCCCCACGGAGGCGGCGGCCCGGGTTCGGGTCCGGTAGCCGTGAAAGCAATCCTTGAGCCGTATTTGCCCTCCCCGGTCGTGGAAAGAACAGCAGAAGGCAAATTCCAGCTTGATTACGACCGCCCCAGGAGCATCGGGCGGGTGCGCGCGTTTACGGGTAATTTCGGGATGGCGGTCCGCGCCCTCGCCTACATATTGGCAAACGGACCGGAAGGCCTGCGGCAGACCACAGAAGATGCGGTTCTAAACGCGAATTATGTGAGGAGCCGGTTGCGCAATGTGTATGAACTCCCCTACGACCGGCCCTGCATGCACGAATGCGTCTTCTCGGACCGGCGCCAAGCGGCGAAAGGCGTCCACACCATGGACATCGCCAAGCGCCTGATCGACTACGGGTTCCACCCGTATACCACCGCGTTTCCGCTCATCGTGTCGGGCGCGCTGATGATCGAACCTACGGAGAGCGCCAGCAAGGAAGAGTTGGACGCCTTCATCGATGCGCTTCGTTCGATTGCGGATGAAGTTGAGCAGGATGCGCCATTGGTTCTCAATGCCCCGCACACCACGCGCGTCACCCGCCTGGACGAGGTCGCGGCAGCGCGTAAACCCATCCTGCGCTGGAAGCCTGCAAACCCGAAGACGTAGCCGCTGATCATTTGGCTTCGTTCGGCAATCCCTCCCAGGTGCGGAGACCGGTGCGGCTCAAGTACACGGGGATGTTTCTGAACAGCGGATTCTCCGCCTCAATCTCCCGGATCATCGCCCGTTTCACGTGCGACAAAGCCCCCGAGAGGATGGTTAGCGAGCCACCCTCTCCTCCAGCCCCATTCACTTTCCATCCCAACGCGCCATGCGCCTTGGCGATCTCGATCACGCGCCGTGCATCTGCACTTACCAGATCAGGGTGAAGGCGTTCCTGTGCCTCGGTGTTCTCGATCATCGCTTTTCCCAGCCCAGGATAATCCCCGGCGTACACGGCGTCGCGGGATTTCTCCGCAGTCGAGCGCAGGTCCTGAAGCTTCTGGCAATCCGGTCCCAGCCCTTCGAGCTCTTTGATCACCTTTTGATGGACTGCAGACGAGGTGTGCGATTTCCCGAAATAAATCAGGACGAGGCGTCTTTCCAACTCCCACCAAATCGCGTTCGGCACCTGTATGGGGGAAACGCTGGCATACGGGTAGTCGAACATCTCGATGTAGTTAATGCCTCCATAGGCCGAACACAACTGGTCCTGAATGCCGCACTGTAGTTTGAGCATCTGCGTCTCAATCGACTGGGCCGTGTAGGCGATTTCGTGTGCGGTCAGGTATCCTCGCGTAAGGCGGTCGAGTGTTCCCACCAGCGCCACGCCCACCGCCGCCGACGTTCCCGTCGAGGCGCCGCTGGGCGCCTCCGAAAATATCGTTACATTCAGGGCCAGGTTGCCGGGCACCTTCATGCGTTCAATGGCCGCTTCCAGCAACGGATGGTCGCCCCATCCACCTGCCCTCTGGTTTACCGAAAAACGCTGGCCGTAATTCTCCGCGTAGACCACCACCTGCTGCGGCTGGTCGCTGCGATGAAAGACTTCCACCTGGACCTGCACGTACGGATACACGCCAATATTGAAGATCTTGCCGGTCTTCGCAAACCACGTATCTGTCCATCCGCCATTGTCACAAATCCGAATCGGCGCGACACCATTGATGATCCGCAGTGGTTGTAAAGCAGTCATATCCATTCTCGTTGTGCCTCCTCATGCCGGCGCGTAAGCCCACGGACCTTTACTGTAAGCGCTGACTTCGACTCCGCTATTCCAAGGGGCTTGATGGTACCACAACCTGTTTCGCGTCGGGACCGGGGCGCAGACGTCCTGCCCCGGAACGGCGTGTTGATGTAAAAACAAGTTTACGTTTCACGAGGCAGCAAACCTACAACCTCAAGTCTGCGCTTTCCCATCTAATGAAGCGGAAAAGTATGTCACAATGGGCCGCCCTGACCCGCGCTTCCTTGCCATTTAATGCGGGTGGGATGAGTTTAATCAGCGCGGCCGCGCAACCGGAGATACGGAACTACAGCCATGATCACGAAACACTCAGCAACAGGGAGAACGCGAAGTTGCACTCATGATTTCCTGACTCGATTCGTAGCCTGGCGCAGACTGGCTTTTGTGCTGTTGGTGGCGCCGCTTTTTCTGGCGGATCAGCCGCTCCACAGCCAGCAAGCAGCCGCACAAGCACCGGGGCCGCCTATCACCGCCCATGTGAAAGTGGTTAACGTGCTCGCCACCGTCCGCGACAAGAAAGGAGACCTTGTCCGCAACCTGAGCCAGAACGATTTCGAGTTGAAGGAAGATGACCGTCCCCAAACGATTCGCTACTTCGCGCATGACACCGATCTGCCGCTCACCTTGGGGCTGCTGGTCGATACCAGCCTGAGCCAGCGGCGCGTTCTTGGCCAGGAGCGCGATGCGGCCGCCACCTTTCTCGACCAGGTACTGCGCGTCGACAAGGACAAGGCCTTCGTCATCCACTTTGATCGCCAGGTGGAACTTTTGCAGGACCTCACTTCCTCCCGGCAGAAGTTACAGGCGGCGCTGAGCCTGCTGCAAACACCAAACCGCTCCGATCAAGACAGCAGTTCGCCCGACTCCGGCTCGGGGCAAGGGGGCGGGCCCGGAGGACGCGGGCGCGGCGGGTGGGGCGGCGGCGGCACCACCCTGTATGATGCGATATACCTCGCTTCAAACGAACTTATGGCAAAAGAGGGGGGCCGCAAAGCGCTGATTGTCCTTTCTGATGGTGTAGACCATGGCAGCAAGAAGACCCTTGCCAGCGCTACCGAGGCCGCCCAGCGCGCTGACACCCTGGTCTATTCCGTCCTGTTCACGGACGAACAGGGCTATGGTGGCAGTCCCGGCGGCTATGGCCATCATGGTATGGGCGGAGGAATGGGCGGAGGAATGGGCGGCGGAATGGGCCGGCATGGCGGCGGCTATCCCCCCCAGCAGTCGAGGCCCGACGGCAAGAAGATTCTTGATCGCCTCTCCAAGGAAACGGGCGGACGCCTTTATGAGGTGTCCAAGAAGCACCCGATTGATGAAGACTTCAGCCAAATCCAGGAAGAATTGCGCAGCGAATACAGCTTGGGATATACGCCCAACCCGCCGGACACCGGAGTCGGATATCACAAGATTACGCTGACCGACAAGAAGAAAGACACGAGCGTGCAGGCCCGGGACGGCTATTACTCAACACCGTGAACGAGCTGTCAGCTAGCAGCTATCAGCTATCAGCTTTCAGCTCAGAATCACGTCAACGTTACGCTGCCGTCATAATCTGAGGAGCTTTTGCACACCGCTGCCCGTTCCATACGCCCGCCCAACGAGATCTCACACCCCTGCCCTTTCCATGCACCCTTTGCGCTACGCGGCGGGCCGGATATCGCTGGGTAGCGGGCCGGTGACCACCGTTGCGGGTGTAGCGGTGTTCGCTTCGGTCAGATTGTCGGGCAAAGAATGCGCTTCCGCCGCCGGATGGGTGGTGGGCTGGGCATTCGAGGTCGCGCCATCACTTTTCAGGTTCCCTGTGTTTTCTTCAACATAGCCGGATGCACCTTCATTTTTGCCTACGTTCTTCCCCGCGCCATCGTCGCTGGCTGAGTTCTGAGCTTGCAATGCCGTCGCCGTCGGTGAAGTGGATATCGTTGCTCCCACGCTCGCATCGCCGGTGCTTGATTCCTGAACCGGGGGCCGCGGATGGTGGTCTGCTGCTTCGGGCTTCGGACCCTGAACCTCGGACTCTCCCTGCGGCTTGCCTTCGGACTTCGGACGCCGGACCTGGGACTCTTTTTGCAGCGTCATCAGTTCGCGTGTCAGCCGCGCAAACTCCCGGAAGCACGAGCGCTCTTCGCGCCGCATCAATTCCAACTCTGGGCTCACCTCGAGGGCCAGAAGGTCGCGGGCGCGCGGGGAGAGGGGCGCTTCCTGGGCGGCGATGGCTTTCTGCCAGTGCTCCGTCGCAAAGCGCGTCTCTTCGGCCGCCAGGTTCCGCAATTTTTGGCGCAGCGGATCGCGGTCTTCGGCCTCCGCAATGGGGATTTCGGGTGCGGGCACGGACGACTCGTCGGCCTCATCCGCATTCAGGACCTCGTGCCACTCCTGGTCGGTCATGGCTGCGGGCAGGGGCGGCGGCGCCGGCTCGGTAAAGCGGTCCGGCATGCGCAAGCGGTGCAGAAGATCGAGGATGGGTTCCAGGTTCGCACTCGGGTGCTGCTGCAAGACGTCCTGGCACTGTTCGAAGCATCCGTTGGGCGTATAGAAATCGGGGCGGGCCACGGCGTGCTGGAGGTCGCCCAGAAACTCCAGGACGACTGCGCTCCGTGCGCGCAGTTGGCGGGCGGCGTCCCGGCGTTTGGCTTCGAACTGGCGGATGTGGTTGGCCATCTTGCTCTCCTGCTGGCGCTCGGCGCGCTGCATGCGCCATTGCATGCTGGCCAGGCGGCTGGTGATCCATTCCTGGCAGTCGTTGCCGGGGCGAAACTGCTGGCGCACGCCCTCCACCAGCGCGGCCAGGTCGGCGGGGTCCTCGCCCAACGCCACCAGCGCTTCATCGCGCACGTCGGAATAGTAGCCGTGGCGCAGGTTGGCGGCGCGGGCGCGCTCCTTGCCTTCAGGGGTGGCGGCGCCGTGCGACTGCCGTCCGTTGCGCCGGTGCGCTTCCAGATTCTTCTCAGTCATCGTTTGCTCTACGAGTGCCATATTGAACTCCTTCGGGTTCGGGATTCGGGACACGGGATACGGGATACGGGACACGGTAGGGAACACGGGACACGGGATAAGGGATACGGATAAGCGATACGGGAATTAGTAAGCGCATTCGTTTGCCGCGGCAACGCGGAGGGTCAGGCGAATCCCCCGGGCGAACAAGCCGCCGGGAGAACCGCAGGCCCATCCGGGTACCGCCGCATTATTAAACAGATGATACCGGCTCTTGTCAAGTAAAATCAGCTAGGCCGTAGCCGAGGGGCTGGTCACAGCCGCCCGCCGGCGGTTGCAGGACCATTGGCAAACTTGGCGGAACCCCTTACAAATCTCGTCATCCTGTGACGGCAGAACCATTGGCAAACTTGACGGAACCATTGGCAAATCTCGTCATCCGGTGACGGCAGAACCATTGGCAAACTTGGCGGAACCCCTTACAAATCTCGTCATCCTGAGCACCGATGCCTTTTATCGGGGCGAAGGATCTGCATTTGGGTTTGCAGATGCGCGGGGAAAGGCAAAGGCAGGAAAAGCCAATGCAGATTCTTTGCCCAAAAAGCGAGCTCTGCAGAAACTCATTTGGCAACTCCTTGAGTGGGAATGAGTTGCATATTGAACTGGGCGGCTTGTTTTTTTAGCCAGTTCATTTGGGTTTCGCGGTATTGGCGCTCGTAATGTTCCACACCTTTATCGTGGTACTCGGTGCCGAAGCGGAGGAGGCGGTAGATCAGTCGGGCCAAGTGATGGGCCATGGCGGTGATGGCCACGGGTCCGTCCAAGCGGGCGCGGAAGCGGCGATACTTGGCGCCCAGATAGCTTTTGCTGCGGTGCAGGGTTTGGGCGGCCAGGCGCAAGGCGGTAGCGGCCCGGTTCAATACCTTCTTGGTGCCGCGCCGGATGACTTTCCCTCCCGTGATCGTGTGATGCGGACTCAGGCCCAGCCAGGAGGCAAACTGATGCTCGTCCGGCCAGCGGGTCATATCGACGCCGACTTCCGAGATGACCACTTGCGCCGTCTGCACCTGGATGCCATCGATGCGGGTTAAGTCCACGCCGGTGATGCGATAGAGTTCTTCCCGCAGGTTGGTTTGGGGAATGTGTTTACGGTGGGGCAGCCGAGGTGCCACCGGCAACGGTGGTCTGGCCCCCTCGACCTTGGCCTCCAGCGTTTTCAGGTGCGCCTCGATGTGGCGGTCGCAATCGGCGATGCTGTCGAGGTGAAAGAAATACAGATCGTGCACCTGCCGCAGCACAAAGAGCTGGTCTTCCTGCCACTGCCCTTCCAGGCTTTGCGCGATTTCTTGCCGGCTGGCCTGGATGCGCCGGTCGGCCAGCGCCGCCAAGCGTTCGGGATCGCGCTCCCCGCCGAGAATCGCCTTCAGAATCGCCATGCCCGTTTTGCCGCTCAGGTCGCTGATCCTGTTGGCCAACTGCACGTTCATGGTGGTGAGCACTTTTTGCATCTGCTGAATGCAGGGGCCGGCTGCCGCCACCAGATTCTCCCGCTGCCGCAAGTAGGTCCGCAGCACGCGGATGTCCTCCGGCGGCAAAAAGGAGTTGTTCAGCAAGCCAAAGGTGTGGAGCTTTTGTAGCCATTGGCACTCCAGCACGTCCGTCTTACGCCCGGGCAGCGTCTTGGTGTACTTGGCGTTCACCACATAGACCTGCAAACCGTAGCTCTCCAGCACGTGGTAAAGAGCCATCCAGTAAACTCCCGTGGCCTGCATCACCACCGTCTTAATGCGGCAGGCCTGCAACCATTTCGCCAGGCGGTGCAAGTCGGCGGTAAAGCTACCGAAGGTCTGCACCGAAGGGTCGCTGCGCCCCGGCGGCACCGCCACGTAATGCTGCGCATTGCCCACGTCAATTCCCGCCGCATCCGGCCGCAGGACTTCCATCCCCGCCGTCACCTCCACGATTTTCCTCCCCGGCTTCCTTCCCGTTCTCCGCGCTTTTCGCATATCCTGTCCTCGCTTCCTGAAATGCGACGCGGTTCGGCCCGGTGGCGGAATAAAAAGGACTCTCTGCAACGGGGTCGAGTTCGCCGCCGGCGCGGCAAACTGCCACCAAATTAGGGGCCGCCTAGACACCGGAACCACGCTCAGAAACGGGCACCAAGGCGCCAACTCAGCATCGGTTATAGCTGCCGATCCACGTCTTCTCTACCTTCGCACACCTCTACCCCCTACTCCAAACTCGAGCCCAGTTTCTGCTCCCCAGGGGCAGCCGACACGGCTGTCAATGCTCAGAATGACGGGGTTACTGCGCCGGGTGAGGCGGAGAGAAAGGCCAATGCAGGTTCTTCTCCCAAAGAGCGGGGCTCAGCTCATTTCCACGACGTGCCCACTGGCCACGAACCGCTTATTTGAGCGCCGCTTCGATGGCGGCTTCGGCGACGGGCGCTATCAATTCGTATCCTCGCGCGTTCGGATGCAGCCCGTCATTGGAATAGCCGTCACGCAGCATCCCCTTATCATCCACCAGCGGCGTGTAGTAATCCGCCACTTGGGCGTGGACGTCCCGCGCATAACTTTCCAACCAATGGTTCAGGTTCACGATGTTCGTGGGCGGCCGGTGCTCCGTTTGTTTCGATTTGGTGTAGTCACTCACGGGAGTGAGATAGCAAAGGATGATCTTGATCCTATGGCTCCCGGCCATTTCGCACATGGCGCGAATATTGTCTTCCACCATCTCCAGGGTCTCCGGGCCCGTGTTGCGAGCAATGTCATTGGTGCCCGCCAACAAAATGAACGCCGCCGGCTGCAGGTGGATCACATCGGGATGCATGCGCACCACCATCTGCATGGTTGTTTGTCCGCTGATGCCGCGGTTTACGTATGGCTTTCCCGGGAAGTATTTCGCCAAATCCCACCCGTCGGTAATCGAATCGCCGAGAAATACTACGCGGCCCCGGACGGCCGGCGCGGATTCCAACCGCTGGTTGTCGCGGTGGTAGCGGCCCAGTTGGTTCGAGTCCTGAAGTTGATCCGCGAGTTGTGCCGCAAGCCGCGGCAAACAGCACGGCGACGGGGTTGGATTGAAATCCTGCACGAGTTGCGCCCGCACCGGAAAAGATATCCATAGGTTCAGGCACAGCATGAAGATGATCTTGTTCAGTTTGTCCATGGCTCCCTCCCTCGCCCGTGTGTTATACCCGAGAACGGTCTGCGCGTCAAAGGGATGACACTTGGGATTCGGAATTCGGGATTCGGAATCGTACATTAAGGGGCAGTCCACAATCCAACCTACAGCAACGCCCGCCTGCCGCCGACCAGCCCATAAAGAACCTTTATAACAGTGAGTTGATTTATTTATAACGATTGACACGTGCCTCACACGTATAATGCCTCTCCCCGCCTTTCCTAACCTTGATGGAAGTGCAGGTTATATTCACATTCTTAAAAAGCAGCTGGGAGGATCGCATGCATTGGCTACATAGAAGGGCTTGGCGCTTCGGATTCTTATGGCTCGTCGTCCTGTTGAGCTCAGGGATGCTTGCTGCCCAGACATTTCGGGGCACGATCTTAGGCACGATTGTTGACTCCTCGGGAGCCGCTATTCCCGGAGCAATGGTTGTAATCAAGAACGAGGGCACCGCTCAAACCCGCACCACCACCAGCGGCGAGGCCGGCACCTACACCGTTCCTGAGCTCCCGATTGGGTCGTACGGCGTTAGCGTCAGCAAGGAAGGTTTTGAAACCATGACGGTCGGCGGCGTCAGTGTGACCGTCGCCGGCGAACATCGTGTGGACTTCACGCTGCAACCGGGGAAAGTCTCTTCAACGGTCGAAGTGGTGGCCAGCGTTCCCTTGGTCACTACCACGGAAGATACGCTGGGCGGCACCCTGCAATCCAGCCAGGTGGATAATCTGCCGGTGAATGGCCGCGATTACACCAAACTGATCTACCTGCAACCCGGCGTGAGCGGCGGTCCCGATCAGATTACGGACTCTCCCGGCTCCTTCGGTGAGTTCTCCGTGAATGGCGCGCGGGGACGTTCCAACAACTTCCTGCTCGACGGCACCGACATGAACGATGGCTACCGCAACGATCCCGCTATCAACCAGGCGGGAGTCTTTGGCACGCCGTCCACGATTCTGCCGGTGGACGCAGTAGCGGAACTCGCCGTGCTCTCGAACTTCGCGCCGGAATATGGCCGCAACGCCGGAGGCGTGATCAATATCGTTACCAAGTCTGGAACGAACGCGATCCACGGCACCTTGGCGGATTACCTCCGCAATGACGCGCTCGACGCCCGGAACTACTTTAACCCGGCGCCCATACCGAAAACGGCTTTTCATAACAATCAGTTCGGCGGCTCGCTGGGTGGACCGATTATCAAGGACAAAGCCTTTTTCTTTGGCGACTACGAAGGCCAACGCGAAACCGGGGGTTTGAACAGCGCCGCTTGCGTCCCTTCGGCGAACAACATTGCCCAGGCGGAGAGCGCCCTGACCGCACAAGGGCTCAGCGTCAATCCCGTCATGACCGCGCTGCTGAAACGGACTCCCTGGCCGGCGCCCAATTCCGCCACGCCTGACGTCTGCGCCCCTGACAATGTTGCGGCCACCACCAATATTTTCAACAGCGTGAACAGCCTCATCGCCAAGGCCGATTACAACATTAACGAAAAGAACATGCTGACGGCCCGCTACTACTACTCCACGAGCAACCAGAGCTTCCCCCTGGGACTGGGATCGGGAGGAGACCTGCCCGGATATAACACCGTCACGCCCACCAACGTCAATCTTCTGTCCGTTTCATATCTGACCACGCTCTCGCTGACTAAGGTCAACGAGGTGCGTTTCGGTTATAACCGCTTCTACGAAACCTTTATCCCCCAGGACAGCACATTTAATCCCGGCTCGATCGGCCTTGACACCGGCGTCGGCTCCAAGGACTACGGTATGCCGACCATCAGCATCGCGGGCTTTACGGTCTTCGGAGCCACCAAATCGGATCCCCGGGGCCGTACCGACGAGAACTGGCAGTTCATTGACAATTTCTCGTGGAAATACAACAAGCATTCGATAAAGATCGGGTATGAGTTCCGTCGCACCACGGTGAGCCAGTTTTTCGACGAGAGCTTTCGGGGCGTTCTGTCATTCTCATCCGTACAGCTTACCCCTGAGTCACCGGTTCTCTCGAGCTTGTCGGCTTTCCTGGCCGGCATGCCCAGCAGCGGCTCCATTCTGCAAGGCGATACCAATCGCAACACCTACCAGAACCAGCATGCCCTGTATGTGCAAGACAGCTTCCGGGCGAGTCAAAGGCTAACGCTCAACTATGGGCTGCGCTGGGACTACTTTGGGGTGATCGGCGAAGCGAACAACCTGTTTTCAAATTTCAATCCCGCCAGCGGCGTACTGAGCCAAGTGGGTACCAATGGCCTGAAGAGTCTCTATCAGCCGGACTACCGGAATTTCGCGCCGCGCGTCAGTGTGGCTTATGACCTGAATGGCAAGGGCACCACAGTGATCCGCTCCGGCGGCGGCATCTTCTATGACGTATTCTCGCAGGACTTCTTCCTGGGCCAGGTACCGTATAACACATCACCGCCGGGTCCCGCCTACAACGATATCGGACCCAAGCCTATTCTCTCCACCAGTGCGGTGGCGAGCCCGATCACGTCCGGCCAGCCGGTCTTCACCGGTTTCGGCGCCTCATCAAACCTGTTCGCCACGGCTCCGCGCATGCCCACTCCTTACATGTACAACTACAACTTCAACGTGCAGCAGCAAATCAGCAAGCCCGTAGTGCTTGAGGTAGGGTATGTGGGCTCGGCGGGCCATCATCTATTCCGGTTCCGTGACATCAATCAGCAAACGCTAACCTGTCAACTCGGGGTTAGTTGTACTGCTAATTTCCCCTACCCGGATTATGGCTACATCAATTACCTGGAGACCTCGGCGAACTCGATCTACAACGCTCTCCAGACGCAGCTTCGGTTGCACAACCTGCACGGGTTCGAATCGATCCTCAACTACAATTATTCCCATTCGATTGACAATGCGAGTGACGGCACGGACTTTGAGCCCAACGCGGCGCAACCGAATGATAGCTATCGCGTGGACCTGGAACGTGGCAACTCGAACTTTGACGTGCGCCACCGTTTCACGTGGATGGCTAATTACCGGTTTCCATCGCCCCATGCGACCGGAGCCTGGTCGAAGTTGCGGAGCGGTTGGGCGCTTACCAGTGTCCTGACCTTGCAGACCGGGCAACCCTTCCAGGTGAACTTCAATTACAGCGGAGACTGGGATGGCACTGGCGAATACTTCCCCCGCCCCGACGTGATCGGCAATCCCTACGCGGGAAGAAGCCTTCCCGATCAGGTCGTTAACCTCAGCGCCTTCAAAGTTCCGTGCCAATATGACGCTTCCACCAGCGCTTGCGTGCCCGGAACACAGCACATCGGCACCGAAGGGCGCAATTCCCTGTGGGGTCCTCCTTTCAAGCAGTGGGACGTCGCATTCTACAAGGACACGGCAATCAACGAACGGTTGAAGATGCAATTCCGCGCTGATTTCTTCAACGTCGTCAATCACCCGAATTTCACCAATCCCTTCTTGCCGACCTTCTTCGCGGCTTGCGATAACACCGGGATCAATGCCAACGGGGTGTGCGAGGGCTATTTGCCCACCACGGCCACCGGAGACGTGGGAGAAGGCAATCCCTTCATCGGCGGAGGCGGTCCGCGCGGGATTCAGTTGGCGATAAAATTTGTGTTTTAGTCGCGTGAATCAAGACGTGGCGCGGGCGTCCGGAACTCGGGAAAACGGCCTCGTACATGGCCAAAAATTCTCCAGTTTTTCGAAAAAAGTCGAATTGGGGTCAATAGCATCAAGAATCGCACATAGGATTAAGGAGAACACGATCATGGAGATTGTTGGGATAACCTGGGATAAGAGTGTTTTGGTTTCATTTGATCCTTACACAGGCAACATAACGGAGAAGCACGCGTGGCTCAAAGTCGGTGAGAATTTCGTGGGATTGGCACACAACTATAACCGAAATAAGCTCTACGCGCTTGCCCAAGTATCATTTAATTTGTATTCCATTGACCCTCTCACCCGCGATGTCAAACTGGCCGGCAAGTTGCAGATTAATGGGCAGGACGTTTCGGGCTTGTCATACGATCCGGATGGCGATGTCTTGTACACCGTGGTGTTGCACTTCGGTCCCGGCATTACGAATCCTTGGAGCGAACTTGCCAAGGTTAACGCTGACACTGCCAGTGTGACGGTAGTGGGAAAGATCGCGGAGGGGCTTTGCAACAGTCTCTGTTGGCGAGAATATGATGGACGGTTAAACAGCTATCTTGTATCCGCCAGCGGAAGTTGGGACAGCCCTTACAAGGCCAGCGTCATAAGTATTGATTCTCATACAGCCGCGATGGTACCGGTCTTTCAGACCCCATACCATGCGATAATGGGTCTAGCAAGAAAGCCTGGTGAGGACGCGTATTTCTCGTGGGTAAATTCAGACACGCTATTCTATGGAGAAGTCAATCTTGGTACGAAAACCATAACTGACCTCGCGCCGAGCAACGCTGGTGTGCAGTCCGGCGCAATGCTTTACAAGAATTTCTATGTGGCGCCAGCTCCAAACCTGCCACCCTGCTCTTTCTCGGACGAGGACTGTTTAGCATGATCTACCGGGTCCCACGGGCGCGGTCGGAAGCACGCACGTATTGATGCTTAGCGTTACTCCTTGTGTGCCACCAGGAGTTGTCCGCCGCCCGACCCTTTGAAGAGTTCCAAGGCTTCCTCGGGCACTCCCGCTTCGCGCGCCAGAGGCTCGAAGTCGGGATGCTCGAGGTGAGCGTCAGCAAAGCCCGCCTGGCGGGCGAGCGCAAGGAGTTCATCGTCTTCGTAAAAGTGCAGGCGCGACGCCATCGGCTCCGGCGCCGCGGGCGTGCCGCGCAGTTCCTTGGAGCCGGTAAACAGCACGAAACGTCCTCCCGGCGCCAGCACGCGACGAACCTCCGCCAGCATGCGCACGGGGTTCGAAATAAAACCAAAGACCCCGGTGGACACAGCGCAAGTAAAGATGCCGTCCGGGAAAGGCAAGGAACCAGCATCCGCCTCGCGAATGTCCAGCCGCTGTTGGTCGATCGCCTCACAGTTCACTTCGCGAGCCAGGCGCACCATGTCGGCGCTGTGATCGATGGCCGCTGCTTTGCAACCGCTGTCTAGCGCGTCGTGCAGAAATGCGCCGCCGCCACAACCGACCTCGAGCAGGTAATCGTCACTTTGCAATTTCAATACGGCCAGGATCGCCTTAAAGTTGGGCCGATGGTAGATGGGGTCGCGGTAGATAGCGCGGGCGTCGGGCCCCGACGGGCGCCGCGCGCGGCGGTCAGTGATCCAATCGCCAAAACGGCTGGGCGCCATGGCGCGCATCAGCGGGGCAGCGACTTCGCTTGCAAACCAACCTGCCAACTCATGCGCCTCGTCTGCCAACACTTTGCCCCACCCGGGATTCGCCACGGTAATCCGCGTGCCTTCTCCCACGGGTTCGAAGCGAAACTCGAGTGACGTCACTTGCGCCGGTTGCCAATCTGCCGCGTGCCACTGCAAGATAATCTCCTCCGGCGGTTCCCAGCGAGTGACCCTGCCCACTTCCACCGCACCTTCTGTAACACGGCCATCGGCGCCTGGTCGGAAATGCATTCCGAGCCGGCCCAAGGCTAAAGACAATTCCTCAACGAATGCCTCGAAAGTCGAGGATGGACTAAGCTTTAGCTCAACACTGGCGCGAATGCCCATATTTCCTCCGGCGAACGTGTTCGTTCCTCGCGTTCTTCACGGTTCCATCCCTTCGCGGAACCCTGGCAATGTTGTTTGTGATTTAGACTAAAACAGTATACAACCGTTGGTCGCTTCATGGTTGCCGAAAGCCCGGACCCGCAAATCGCAAAGACAAATTGCCTCATGGCCTGATGAACTTGGCCAAAGCTTGCGTATAATAGGTGGCTCTGTTAGATTCACCGCACATCCAGAAGGCCGGAAAAAGCGTTGGGAAAAGTTATTGCAATAGCCAATCAGAAGGGCGGAGTCGGGAAGACCACCACAGCCATCAACCTGGGGGCGGCGCTGGCGAAGCAGGAGATGTGGACGCTGGTCATCGATTGCGATCCCCAGGCGAACACCACGGGCGGCATGGGCTTTGCCCGCGACCCCGCGCGCCGCTCCATTTACCACGCCTTGATGCATGATGTGCCGCTCAAGGACCTGGTCGTAACCTGTGGCATGGAAGGGCTGCACCTGATCCCCTCGGAGAAGAACCTGGTGGGCGCTTCCGTGGAATTGGTGGAACTGCCGGAACGCGAGCAGGTGTTGCGGAAGAAAATGGCAGGCTTCCGCGACCAGTTCAATTTCACGTTACTGGACTGCCCGCCGGCGCTCGATCTGTTGACCCTCAACGCGCTGGTAGCCGCGGACACAGTGATTGTGCCAGTGCAGTGCGAATATTTCGCGCTGGAAGGCGTGTCGGAATTGCTCGATACGCTGATTCGCGTCCGCCGCTCGCACAACCCGCGCCTGGCGGTGGAGGGGATACTGCTAACGATGTACGACGAGCGCACCAACCTTTCGCATCAGGTGCGCGACGATTTGCGCGATTTCTTCGGCGACCAGGTGTTTTCCACCGTGATTCCGCGCAATGTGCGACTGGCCGAGGCGCCGAGTTTCGGCAAGCCGATTTTTCTATACGACCCCGATTGCAAGGGCGCCGCCAGTTACCTGGATTTAGCCAAGGAGGTCATCAATCATGACCAGAAAGGCGTTGGGGCGTGGGCTTAACGCGCTTCTGCGCACCGTCGAAACCGCCACGGCCGGACTGGTAGAAGTTGCCGTTGACCAGATTGACGCCAATCCCTTACAGCCTCGCCGTACGTTCGCGGCGGACAAACTGAAGGAATTGGCGGATTCCATTCGCGCGAGCGGACTGGTGCAGCCGGTGCTGCTGCGGCGCGCCGGCGAGCGCTACCAACTGATTGCGGGCGAGCGGCGTTGGCGGGCGGCAAGACAGGCGGAGCTGACCACGATTCCCGCCCTGGTACGCGAGATCGGCGACCGTGACGCGCTGGAACTCGCTCTGACGGAAAATCTGCTGCGCGAGGACTTGAATCCTCTTGAAGCGGCGCAGGGCTATGCAACGCTGCAACAGAATCACGGCCTGAGCCACGAGGAGATCGCCGAGCACCTGGGGCTCGACCGTTCTACCGTTACGAATACCTTGCGGTTGTTGCGCCTGCCGCCGGAAGTGCAGCAGATGATCGCGGAGGGAGCTATCTCCGCAGGTCACGCGCGGGCCCTGCTGGGGCTGGATACTGCCGCAGCGCAACTGCAACTGGCCCAGCAAATCGTGAAGAAGGGGTTGTCCGTCCGGCAAGTGGAAGCCCTGGTTGCCGCGCGCGAATCGAAACCCCCGATAAAGCAGGCCGAGAACGAACCGCCTAAGCTCGACCCCAACATGCGCGCCGCCGTGCTGGAGATGGAACGAACCCTCGGAACGCGCGTCAAAGTGCATGGGGACGAAAAGCGTGGAAGAATCGAAATCAGCTACTTTTCCGCGGAAGACCTGAATCGTATCTATGAATGGATAGTTAAAAGGCAGTGAACAGTGAACAGTGAACAGTGGACAGACATATTCGGTCATTGCTGTTCACTGTACACTGTTCACTGTCCGCTGCTCTTGGGAGAATCGGTAGGTATGTTAACTCCTTGCTGTTCACTGTACACTGTTCACTGTCCACAGTTTCTTGGGAGGTAGCGATGGCATTCGGCATCAGCAAGTCCTCGGCACGGCGTCGCGAGTTCGATGATTTGCCGGACGATTGGGTCGGCTGGCTTGAGCCGGGCGTGGAAGTGGAAGGAAAGATGAAGGTGGCGAACGGCCTGCTCCGGCTGAACGCGCACTTCAAAGGCGAAATCGCTTCCGATGGTGTGGTCGTGGTCCACGACCAGGGCGAGGTGGAAGGGCACATCCACTCCCGCGTAGTGAGCGTAACCGGCAAAGTGAAGGGAGCCGTTCACGCCCACGAGCGCCTGGAAATCAAGGAACATGGCATCGTGCTGGGCGACATCTTCACCCCCTGCCTCCTCGTCGATCCTGGAGGGTTCTTCGACGGCCAGTGCCATATGCCGTTGCCGGAGCCTGCGACACAAACTTCCACACAAGAGCATTCTACGCAACCGTCCGGGCCCGGTTCCGGCAGGAGCGACGACCAAAAGCAGCAAAGGTTCTAAAGAGAAAGCCTGAGGAATTTCGCGACATCACCCAAGCCCACCGGAATTACTTGCAGCTCTTTCGGAGTTCTTGTATACTGCCTTTTCGATGTTCGGTACCTACGCCAATTCGTTTACGTACTTTAGTTACCGGTATTGGAGCTTCGCTCCAAGCCGGTAGAGTGGCGTTGGTCTGAACTAAAATCGCGTTACCGAAAGGCCAGCCCACTCCCGGTGAGTGGGCTTTTTTATTTTGGGAGGAGGGAGCCATGATCATTTCCATGAAACCGGATGCGACCCCGGAACAAATCGAACACGTCTGCGAGCGTATCCGAGAGTTTGGTTACAAGGTTCACTCCATTCAGGGCGAAGAGCGCGTGGTGATCGGGGTGATCGGAGTCGGTGACGTAACCGCCTGCCTGGAAGCCATCGAGGTGGCGCCCGGGGTCGCCAGCGCTGTACGGATCTCATCGCCGTTCAAATTCGTCAGTAAGGAGTTCCGAAAACTACGCACGCAAATACCCATCAATGGCGTCTCCATTGGCGGCGACCAGTTCGTCATGATGGCCGGACCGTGCTCGGTGGAGAGTGAGAAGCAGATCATGGAAGCGGCGGAGTTTGTGGCTTCGGTGGGCGGGAAGATTCTGCGCGGAGGAGCGTTCAAGCCCCGCACTTCTCCCTATGACTTCCAGGGACTGGAGTTGGAAGGGCTGAAGTTGCTCGCCCGGGCGCGCGCCGCCACCGGGCTCGCCATCGTCACCGAGGTGATGAGCGAGCAGGACGTTCCGGTGATCGCGGAGTACGCGGATATTGTACAAGTGGGCGCGCGCAACATGCAGAATTTCGCTCTGCTGAAGACGTTGGGCCACTGCCCCCGGCCGGTCCTGCTGAAGCGCGGCATGAGTTCGACCATTCGCGAGTTGCTGATGTCCGCCGAGTACATCACGGCGCATGGAAATCCCAATGTCATCCTGTGCGAGCGCGGCATTCGGACATTTGAGACCGCCACGCGCAACACCTGCGATATCTCCGCCGTGCCGGTGCTGAATGAGCTGACGCACTTGCCGGTGATCGTCGATCCCAGCCATGCCGCAGGCCGACAGAGTCTTGTACCTCCTCTTTGCCGCGCTGCGGTGGCGATCGGCGCGGATGGCGTAATCGTGGAAGTGCATCCCTGCCCGGAAAAGGCGATGAGCGACGGCGCGCAGTCACTTAACTTCGCGCAGTTCCGCTCGCTGATGCAGGAACTAAGGCCCTATGTGAGGATTTGGACAGAAACTCGCGCCGCTCAGGCAGTGGCTGCAAGCGCATGAGGCGGACAGGTGGGAATTGCCCATGCGTCCAATAGATCTACAGGACCATGAACTGCACTACAAATAGTGCGGCAAACACATAGGTGAGCGGAGGGCACTCGCGCCCGCGGCCGGTGACAAGCTTGGCAACGGCGTAGGTGATGAGCCCGAGGGCGATGCCGTCGGCGATGCTGAAGGTGAGTGGAATTCCCACCAGCGCCAGGAACGCAGGCAAGTACTCCGTGGGATCATCCCAGCGGAGGTCGCGCAGGGGCTTGAGCATCATCGCGCCCACCACAATGAGTGCCGGGGCCAGCGTAGGATAAATCACGGATTGGCCCACCTTCACTCCGCCGCCGATCATTGACGCCAGCGGGCTGAAAAACAGCGAAGCCGCCAGCAATACACTGGTGACGACACTCGCCAGACCGGTGCGCGCGCCGTCGGAAACGCCGGCGGCCGATTCGATGTAGCACGTGATCGTCGAAGTTCCCAGCGCTGCGCCCACGGTGGTTCCCACGGCGTCGGCGAACAGCGCGCGGTCCACGCGCGGCAACTTGCCCTCGCGCACCAGCCCGGCTTGGTGCCCCACTCCCACCAGCGTTCCCACTGTATCGAAAAGCGCGAGATAGAACAGCACAAATACGGCGGCCGCCAGGCGTGTCGGCGGGACCTTTAGCAAACCGCGCAGATCGAATTTCCAGAATGTCGGTGCCAGGTGCAACTGCATCGAAAACAATCCCTGGTAATGAACTAAACCCAGAGTTGCGCAGATCGCCGTGGTGGCGAGAATCCCGAGCAAAATCGCGCCGCGAACCCGAAAGCTCAGGAGGACCACGATGAGAAGCAGGCCCGAGACGGTGGCCAGCACCGCGGGTTGACGCACGTCTCCCATCCGCACCAGGGTGCCCGGCGAGGCCACCACCAGCCCGCCGCATTCCAGCCCAATAAAAGTTATGAAAAGCCCGATGCCCGCGGCAATACTGCACTTCAACGAGTTTGGAATCGAGTTCACCACGCGCGCGCGCAGCCCGGTGAGGGTAAGGGCAACAAAGAAAATCCCGGCCAGCAGCACCACGGCCAATCCCTGCTGCCACGTGAGACCGAACCCCAGTGGAACTACGCCGCAGAGTGTGTACGCAAAAAAGAAGTTTTCACCCATGCCGGGCGCCAACGCGACGGGGTAATTCGCTACCAACCCCATCAACAGTGTGGAAGCGGCGCCCGCAAGACACGTGGCTGCGAGCACGGCACGAAAATCCATCCCGGCAGCCGCCAGCACACCCGGTTGCACGAAGATGATATAAGACATCGCCAGGAATGTCGTGATCCCGCCCAGGACTTCGCGTTGAAAGGTTGTTCCGTGCTCGCGCAGTTTGAAAAAGCTCTCGATGGAGGTCATAGAAGTCTTCAGTCATCAGTTATCAGTTGTCAGAAAAAGCGGAACCGAGACAATCCACGGCAGTTACTGAGAACTGACAACTGAGGACTGATAACTATTTCTCAAACAGTCGTTGCAACGCATCTCGCTGGTCCGGATTTTTTCGGAGCATGATGCGGCGCAGGCGGCGGAATTCATCGGCTTCGATCTTTTGCACCGTGCCGCGACCACGTTGTGGGCTGAAGGCGAAAATGTGGTCGAGGTCCGGCATGCGCACCAGAGGATTCTCCAAGCGCACGGCCTGGCGTGGCGGACAAAAATCGATGAGCGAACCCAGACCTACGTCTTGCCCATCCGAGGCAGCGCGCGCGATCCCCACCACCTGTTTGCGGTCGACTTCGTAGCAGAGAAACAGATCGCCACGCTTCACCGCTTCGCGAAGGTAGCGAAGACTTGAGGCGCTGCGGATCCAGCCTTCGTCTCCCATGGCGTAGACGCCGCGCGTGCGAGAGCGAAAGTATTCATCAAATTCCCACCCGCGCTTGGTGTTGATTTTGAAGACCCATACCCGCACGGTTTCCCTTTCCTTCGCTTGCTGCCGCCCGGCGAGTCATTAGACAGCGGCAATCGGCGCTTGTTCGATAGTCCGCAAAAACGCGCCACGCGACTCGTGCGGATCACCGGCGACTGACGACTGAAAACTGATAACTGATGACCGGTAACGACTCTCAGACTTCCACCACCCGCGCCGTGCGCACCGCGGGGATGGCGCGGATTTCCTGGAGCACCTCGTCAGGCACGTGGTTGTCCACGTTGACGAGGCCGATGGCCTCCTGGGTTTGCGGATTCCGTCCCAGGGTGAAGGTGGCGATGTTGATTTTGCGGTTACCGAGAATAGTGCCTACCCGGCCGATGACGCCCGGCACATCCTGATTGCGAATAACGATGATGACGCCGCGGAGAGGGGCATCGATATCGATATCGTTGAGCCCCAGGACACGCAGCGCGCCCCGCACGCCCACCATGCCGACGCCCGTAGCGGTTTCGCCCTCGGTGTAGATGCCGATGCCGAGTGAATTCGAGAAGGTGGCGCGTCGAGCGCTGCGCAGTTCCGCCACTTCCACCCCGCGCTGCTGTGCCAGGGCCCACGCATTGATGAGGTTCACATCGTCAGAAAGCGCCGGCGTAAGAATCCCCTTCAGCGCGGCGTTCCTGACGAGATGAGTGTTCAGTTCCGCCAAGCCGCCGTCGTAGCTGATGCGCACTTCGCGGATTCTCTCGCCCGCGAGTTGGGCCAGGAAAGCGCCCAGTTTTTCGCCGAGCTGGATGTAGGGTTCGAGTTTTTTGAATTCTTCCGGAGAGACGGACGGCAAGTTGACGGCGCTGCGCGCCACGCCGGAAATCAGAAAATCACGGACTTGCTCCGCGATGCGAATGCCCACGATTTCCTGCGCCTCCTCGGTGGAGCCCGCGATGTGGGGGGTCGCGATCACGTTGGGATGGTTTACAAGTTTCGAATCCTTGGGCGGTTCCGCCTCAAAGACGTCGAGCCCGGCGCCGGCCACGCGCCCGGATTCGAGCGCCGCCAGCAAATCCGCTTCGTTAACGAGATCGCCACGCGCGCAGTTCACAATGCGTACGCCGGGTTGCACGAGGGCAAGCGTCCGGGCATTGATAAGATGGCGAGTCTCGGGCGTGGCGGACGCGTGCAAGGTGACGAAGTCCGCCGACTTCAGCACCTCCTCGAGCGAGCCCAGCTTGACGCCCAAATCGCCTGCCGCGAGGGAGGACACGTGCGGATCGTAAGCCAGGAGTTGCATCTCAAACGCCTTCGCGAGGCGGGCCACGTCTGAGCCAATCTTGCCCAGGCCAATCAAGCCCAACGTTTTTCCCCGCAATTCCATTCCCTCGAGTTTTTTCTTTTCCCAACGGCCCTGCTTCATTGAGGCATCGGCCTGGGGCACGTGCCGGGCCAAGCTCAGGAGCAACGCCACGGTGTGTTCAGCCACGCTCCAGGCGTTGCCCCCCGGCGTATTCATCACCACCACACCTTGCTGCGTGGCGGCGCCGATATCGACATTATCCACGCCCACGCCGGCGCGGCCGATGACGCGCAGATGTTCCGCATGGGCGAGCAATTGCGCGGTTACTTTTGTGGCGCTACGCACGACCAGGGCATCGGCATCGCGGATCTCCTCCGCGACATTGGCCCCCGCCTTCTTGGGCAGGAAAACCACATCCCACGATTCCTGCTCGCGCAGGATTTCCACCGCATGTTGCGAAACGTTGTCAGCAATTAAGATTTTCATAGGTCGGTTCTCTGTAGCCAGTTGTCCGTCGGCATCTGCCGGACTTTTTCCTGGCCTGCTTCCTTTTCATCAAGTTTTAACGCGAGACGGCAGGACGCGCTGTGAAGAAGAGATTCATCACCGAAAGAACGGAGATCACGGAGAAGAACGACCGTTGTTTGGGTCGGCGCGCGCCCGGCGAATCACCCATCACAAATCACGAATTCAATTCGCGTGCCGCAGATAAACCTCCTGTGCGGCCCGCACGCCCGATCCCAGTTCCACCTTCTGGCCCAGCTTCAGCAGCGCGATTTCCAGCGCGGCGAAGACGGCGAAGAGATCGGCCATATCGTAGTAACCGAGGTGCGCCAGGCGGAAAATCTGGCCCTTCATGCTGCCTTGGCCGTTCGCGATGATGGCGCCGAAGCGCGTGCGCAATTCTTTGACGATGGCGCCGGAATCCATACCCGCGGGCGCGCAGACGGCGGTGGCGGCATTTGCGGGGGAACACTCGGCAAAGAGCTTCAACCCCAACGCCTGCGCCGCCGCGCGTGACGCCTCCGCCAGGAGTGCGGCATTGGCAATCAGGTTATCGCGCCCGAGTGTCTTGATGTATTCCAAAGCGGCATGCAGGCCGATGACCAGCGTGGTGGCAGGCGTGTAGGCTGTCTCGCCCTTCGCCTGGTTCTTGCGCTCCTTGGCGAAATCAAAATAGTAGCGAGGCAGTTTGGACTTGGCGATCAATCCCCAGGCCTTTTCGCTCACGCTGGCGAAAGCGAGGCCCGGCGGAATCATCACGGCTTTCTGTGAGCCACCAATCACAATGTCGAGCCCCCACTCTTCCACGCGCAAGTCCGATGTGCCGAGGCCGGTGATCGCATCCACCACCAGGGCTGTCTCGGGAAAATTTTTCACCGCTTCGCCCAGCGCGCGCACGTCGTTCATCACGGCGGTCGAGGTTTCCGTCGCTTGGATAAACACGGCGCGGAACGGCCCGTCATCAGCCAGCTTTTGCTTCATCTCGTCCATGTTCACTGGCCGGCCGTAAGGCGATTCCACCTTTACGGCTTCAATCCCGTACGCCTGCGCCAGCCCCAACCAGCGCTCGCCGAACTTCCCGGCCGTGCCCACCAACATGCGTTCGCCGGGCGAAAGCAGATTGGCGACCGCACCTTCCATGGCTCCGGTGCCGGAACTCGCGAAAATCAGCACGTCATTGTGCGTGTCGTAGTAATACTTCAGCAGGGCCAGCGTTTCCGTCATGATCTTGCGAAACGCTTCCGTGCGATGGTGAACGTTAGCCGCCGCCAGCGTGCGCGCCTGCGCTTCCAGCAGCAACGGCGTGGGACCGGGAGTAAAGAGTCTCTCTTTAATAATACCAGGCATGATGTTTTTCCCTTGGATCTGGGGTAGCTTCGGAGGACTTGGGCACAACGCGCCGCGTTTGCCGTCGTTTCTGAACGGTTAAACCGAAGCATGACAGCATAGAAAAACTGACCTTTGAATGTCAAATTAATTTCCGGCCGCGGTGCACGACATAAACGTGGGAAACGCGCCGTGGCGGGCGAGGGCGGACCCAAGGGCCGTTCCGAAAGTAGCTGCAGGTGCAACCTGGGAACCGACGGAACAGGAACCGCCCCAACCCTGCGGGCCGCAAGACTTGTCTGCCGGAATGGCCCGGCCCTGCCAGGGCTGAATCGTCTGTGCGACCCTCGACCCCGTAGGTTGCACCTGCGGCTACTCATAAATGTCATTGGATTTGGTTAGCGCCGCAGGATTTTAGCTCAAAGTTGCCCGGGATTGCGCCATAATGGGCGGGCAAGACTAGAGAGTAGGAACGAGCAAGAGAGAAGTCCGTCACCAGTGGCAACTGACAAATGGCGGACGCAGAAAATTTCCAGCCAAGGATTACGTTACTTGAGAAAAACTCCATTCGTGCTTCTAGCAACTATCTTTTTCATTCTGGCCGGAGTGGCCGGGGCGCAAGGTCAATCCCCCAAACTCCGTGCTGACGTGGACGGCCTGGCGCTCACTCCGCCCATGGGCTGGTACCCGTGGAACGAGTTCGGCCAGGAACCCCAAAACGAAAAGCTGATCAAAGAAATCGTCGACGCACTGATCAGCACCGGTATGAAGGACGCCGGTTATGTATACGTGGGCCCGGATGAGGGGATCTGTTTCTCGCGCGGGGCGGACGGCAAGCTCAAATCGAACCTGGAGCGTTACCCGGGCGGCTTGCACGGCCTGGGCGACTACATCCATCAGCGGGGATTGAAATACGCGCTCTACACGGATGCCGGAACGAACACGTGCAGCACGGCCATGCCCGGCCTGAAAGGCCACGAGATGGAAGACATGGCGGCCTTCGCCCGATGGCGCGCGGATTACGTCAAGGTGGATTGGTGTAATACGAAGGGACAGGACCCTGCGCAGGCGTATGCCAAGATCCGCGATGCGCAACTCGCCGCCGGACGGCCCATCGTGTTCAGTCTCTGTTCCTGGGGCGAGGGAGAGCCTTGGAAGTGGGCCGCGTCAGTGGGGCATCTCTGGCGGACCACCGGCGATATCTGCGCGCCGGGGAAAGCGAGTTGGGAGACAGCGATGAAGAATACCGCCGCCAACGAGAAGCTGTACGCGGCCGCGGGTCCCGGGCACTGGAATGACCCCGACATGCTCATCAATGGCATGGACGGGCTGAGCGCGGTGCAGAACCGCAGCTTCTTCAGCCTCTGGTGCATGATGGCCGCGCCCCTCATGGCCGGCAACGATCTTCGAAAAATGACGGCGTCTACGATCGAGACGCTTACCAACCGGGAAGCGATCGGAATTGATCAGGACCCCCTGGGCATTCAGGGGCACATCGTATGGAACGAGGGCCAGGCAGAAATCTGGGCGGGGAAGAAATTGTTCGACGGCAGCCAGGCCGTGTTGGTCTTTAACGCCGGAAGCACGCCCGCGGAACTGCACGTGGCCTGGCCCGATATCGGGGATGCAGAATCCGCGGCGCTGTATGTGCACAATCTGTGGACGCATCGAACTACAGGACCACACCGCGGCGGGATCGCTGTTAGGGTAGCTCCGAACGACGTGGCTTTCCTGCGCATCTCCAAATCGAATGCGTTTCCGCTGCCGCCCGTGATTGTGGCGGATTCGTACTGGCTGTCGTTTCACGCGCCGCGCCCGGAAAAACAAAAGATCACCGGAACAATTGCCATCAAGACGACCGGAAGCAGCGAGTTGCCGCTATGGAAGGTGCGCCCCGGCCTGCCGGCATGGCTATCGGTCAGCGTCTCGAAACACGGCAAAGGGCAGACGTTCACCAATACGGTTCGAACGGCAGGGCTGGCGAAGGGTCACTATCACTCCATCGTGCGGGCCGACAACGTCGAGCCGCTTTCGCACCTGTCGATGTCCGCGCTGTACTACGACGTGGACCTGGACGTGGGCGGCGCCGAGGGAGACCCCGACGGCAAGTAGCTGTGCGAGCCAGTGACCTTCAAATCCCGTGGAGGTCGAGCGTCATCCAGATCAGCGCGCCTTCAAAGCTTTTCGAGACCTGAATCCGCAAGCCATCCGCGAGTGGGTATAGCTGATAATCCTTCCCGCTGACAACGGTCGGCACGGAGAGCATGCATTGCTCGGCAATGTCGGAGAGTTGGGCTTTGAAGGAACCGGCCACCATGTTACAGACTTCTCCCAGGGCGTCGCGGATACACTCTGCCGAGGTGGTTTCGTCCGTGCCCAGCATTCTGCCGGCGATCTGCGCGGCTGCCTCATTGCTGCACCGGAAGCTCAAAACGCCGCACAAATCTCCGGCCAGCCCGATCATGGCGCTGTAATCCGCAACGTGTGGCAGAGTGGCTTCTTCAGAAGAAGCCAAGCGGGTTCCCACCATCATTTCGAAGACCTCTGTTGCCGCGCCATCCAGGGCCCGGGTAAATCGTTGCTGCGTTTCCTCGCGCGGAAGTCCGACCGGCTTGGAACGCCCGCTGGGACCGGACGACTTGGCGGAAAGAATAAGCTGTACTCGCGTTGGACTGTCGCCTCCGTTATCGAAATTCATGACCGCCCCTCTAGAAGTGGAATGATTCGTTCCTTGATTTGATCGGGGCTGAAAGGCTTTCTGATATAGCCACTTGCCCCGTGGGAAAGCGCCTGCACGACGTGCGCTTCGCCCGCCTCCGTCGTGATCATCACGATGGGGACGTTCTGGGCATTCTTTACAGCTTGAAGCTGCCGGACCAGTTCGAGGCCGTCCATCGCCGGCATGTTGATATCCGTCAGGATCAGGTCAACGCGCGTTTGCTGCATGCGCGCTAACGCTTCCACGCCATTGCCCGCCTCGAAGACCTCTTTGATTTGCAGACCTGCCTGGCGGAGGGAGCGGTCAACAATCTTGCGCATTACGGAAGAGTCGTCCACGATCAGTACACTTAGCGCGTTCATGCTTATCCCTCGTATTCCCGAAATGGATTTTTCGGAATCCCGCCGCCAAACAGACCAGCGGCGCCAAATTCCATTAACTGGATCAGATGGAGAAAGTCGGTTTCGAGCATTTCGGCCAGCTTGTCTGCCTCGCCGGGCGCTAACTGCGGCAGACAGGTCTGCAGGATCACCTGATCCTGGTTGCTCGTCCGTTCGGGCAGTTCCGGGGGCGCGAGGCCCAGCATGATTCCGCGCCGGACGCAGAACTGGTCTGCCGCCGCCACCACGCCCAGCAGGTGCGGATCCTCCCGGCCTTCCCGGGGACTGTGATGGCTCACCATCACTTCGACCAAAGTGGGGGAGAAACTCCAGGAAGCCCCAATCCAGCGGCCGACTTCGCAGTGATCGGTTCCAAAGTGCGCGCGTTCTAATTCGATCGACTCACCCCAATCGCAGTTGGTCATATTCCCCGGCCCTTGCGGCTCCGCCGAAGCTATCATCATCAGGGGAAGCGCCCCGATATCGTGCAAAAGTCCGCCGAGATACGCCTGCTCAGGCTGAAGGCAGGCGACCCCCCGGGCAAGCCGTTCGCTGAGGGCGGCGGTGAGGAAACTGTGCTGCCAAAATGATTGAACATCCTCGGACGGCACCCGACGGCCTACGTACTCAACCAGCGAGCACGTCAGGACCACCGTTCGCAGCCTTTCGGTTCCCACGAGCACGACCGCGTGCTCGATGGTCATCACTCGCGACCGAAAACCCATGAACGCGGAATTGCACAGTCGCAGGACCTGGGCCGTGAGGCTGGGATCGGTGCGAATAACCTCTCCCACGCGCTTCAGATTCACCGGATTCGCGGACAGAAGGCTATTGAGCTCGAAGACGTAGGCCGGCAGGGTGGGGAGGCCTTCGGAAAGTGCAGCCATCAAGGCGAGCTTGCGGTTCTGTTTGGCCTCCGGATTTCCCATGGCCGGTGGAACCCGCGGAGGGCGCGCGTGGCGCGGGTTCGCGTCATTCGTCTTTTCCGCATTCGCCGGCTCGTTGGCTTTGATCGAGTACATATACTCCACCTACCGTTATGCACATCGGCATTATCCCAATCGCCTTTAATCGCCAAAGGCCAGGGAAGCAAACGCTGGATGCCCGTCTCCGCTGTTACCGGGTCCGGAACTCTTATAAGTGAAATGCGTGACGACGATCAAAACGGGAGAGCCGAAGCGGCAGCGCCTGGTCATTGAGGTTTACGAGATTCCGCGCAGAGATGCGGCCCACGCGCGCGCCGACCGCAGGTTGGCGCGTATGTTGTCCAAGCGTACCTTTTCCGCCAAGAGAGAAGACTGGAGTGATCCTATCGTGCTCCGAAGGGTCCGCAAGGTTTCCATGTAGCTCAGGAACTCATTCGCCGGTTCAGGCGCGCCCCGTGCCGACCTCGCGCCCACGGCGAGATGCGCGGAAAACTGCCTGAGCCGCACGTTGACCGCTTCCACCCGGCGAAGTGTGTCATGCGACAGCCCATTCCGTGCAACATGGTGGATGAACTCTTGAAATTCGCGATTCGCGGTCCGAATGATATCGAGGAGCTCGTTTTGCATCAATTCCCTCTGGTAACCGTCGTTCTCCTCTTATGACATCGGCAGGTGGCGTGCCGGGCTTTAAGAATCGCTCTTCGTTGCACAGCGCTTCGCACCTGGGACAGCCATTTGCGGATCCCAGCCGGAGAAGCGAGTTCCCCCCTGCGCATCGTTTGGTTTGAAATGGAAGCAAAAAAGGAAAGGGCGAGCACTCGGCCCGCCCCTGGCTCTATTCTGTGATGTCGGCGTTCACTAGCTGATCTTAACCAACTCGTCTTGACTGGACGGCGTCTCTGCAAATGGAACCGAGAATTGCTTCTCGATCTTTTCCCGGAAGCAGGGGCCCGAATTATAGGTGCAGAAGGGGTAGACCAATCCATTGGGCGCGGTGTAGTGGATTACGCACCGCTTAACGCGATTGAGGTCATAGTTGTAGACATCCATGAAGTGCATACCAGCAACCAGCAAGGTCTTGTAGGTGAACGTGCCGTCGCCTTGGCCGCGGCCCTGGCTATGGTCGGTCATGCCTTGCAGGGTATTCAGAAAGCGTTCGAAGGTAAGGCCCGGGGGCGCGAACTGGGGCTTGAAGTGTCGACGGAGCGAATTCCAGGCGCTGATCTTGGAGAAGAGTTTGACGCGCGCCCCCTCGGCCTTACGCGCCAGGAAATCTATGTCGCGCAGCATGGCGCCGATGTCGAAAAAGCGAGTGATGGGCACCGCCTTCTTCGACGCCGGATCAACATACAGGTAAGTGCCCATAGCACAATGCGGATGCGAAGTCAGATTGGGCCGTTGATAGTTTTGCAGCGCGGAAAGAAGCTTGGAGAACGGTGACGTGCAGGAAAGCGGCATCCAGTCCTCATAAGCGTCGGTCATGCCTGTCTGCTCAGCGATGCAGTGTGCCAAGTCGGACTGGGTGAAGCGTTTGGCGTCCCGATCCCGCTGATTGATGCGACCGGTAAAGGCCACCGGCTGAAAGCTGAAGCCGCTGACGCAATCGATGTTATCGATGGCGAACCGTACCATGTCACCGAGTTGATGATCATTCACACCCTTGACGATGGTGGGAACAAACACGATCTTCAGGCCCGCTTTGCGGCAATTCTCGATCGCGGCGAGCTTGGTTTCCATCAGGCGGCGCCCGCGCGTGCGCTCGTAGATATCGTCGGTCAGCCCGTCGAATTGCAGGTACAGCGTGTGCAGGCCCGCTTCCTTGGCGGCTTGCGCGAATTCAAGATTGGCGAATTTAATCCCGTTGGTGGCCGCCTGGATGTGGGTAAAGCCGAGCTCCGTGGCCTTGCGCAGCACGTCCATAAAACGCGGGTACAGGGTGGGTTCGCCGCCGGAGAATTGAACCACGCGATTGGGCACCGGCCGTTGCGCGCGCAGGCCCGCCAGCATCGCGGTAACCTGTTCGAACGAAGGCTCGTACAGATATCCGGCCACGTTGGCATTGGCAAAGCACACCGGGCAGGTCAGGTTGCAACGGTTGGTCAGGTCAACGTTGGAAAGAACCGTGTGGGAGGTGTGCAGGGAGCACAGGCCGCAATCATCCGGGCAGCGCGCCGCCGTAGGGAAAGCCGGGTTTTCCAAACCACGATTATCGCCGAATTCCCACTGCTCCATCTTCAGATAAAGACGCGCATCGGAGTAGATCTTGTCCCGATATTCGCCATGGACGGCACACGTCTTCTGCATGTAAACCGCGCCGTCTTCTTCGAACAGTCGCGCATCGATCACCTGTAGACACTCGGGACAAATGGACTGCGTCTGTTTAGGCAACCCTTTCTCGAGAGGCTCAATCCGTGCTCCAGTGAAGGTAGTCTTGGGTTGAATGATTTCGAATTGTTTTTTGGGGCGAGTTTGAGTGGGTGGAGCAATCGTCAGAGTGGCCACATTACCTCCTAAGGTTTGGGAACTGCCAGCAAACGGCTTCGACTCGTGCTCACGTCCATCATCAATGGATAATTGCTGGCGGCGAATGAAGGCACAAGCTTCAAGAGGCGAATTAGAACATCGTAAGAACGGCAATCAAATGGGAAACCGCTATACGGCGCTAAAAAGATGTCGAACGGGGTAAAACGGCAGGTAAACTGAAAACGGCAAACTGGTTCATTTTAAAAGGCTTACTGACAATATGTCCGAAGTGCGGGTAGCCTTCGAGTACAGTGGTACCGCTCGCCAACTGCCGCGGCAGAAATGCTGTTGCTACTTTCGGAACAAGTTCTCGAAGGCTTGGCGGGCGTCAAGCGGTCTGGAAGATGACGTTTCCCTTTCGATCGTGGCTCGTGGCGAGTAAAAGTTGCAATGGTTGCGGGCATCCTTCCTGGGGATACGGGCACTGACGGGTTGGGTGCATTCGAAGCGGCTCGCGGAATCGAAAAACGCGCACTGCTTGCAGCTATGCAATTCGGCGCCGCAGCGCGGGCATTTGGCGGTGAAATCAATCCCTGCGGGCAGCAACGTTGCGCACGAGGCGCAGCGCACCACTTCGCGCTTGCCGGGCAGGTTGGGGGTCTTGGGGCCAAAGCTTTCGGGTTTCTTTGCGGGCCGGTGCTCGGTGCGCTCACGAGCGCCTCCTGAGTCCATGTATCCCCGCTGTCTATACTTCCTCTCCATCCTTACTCCTTTTTGTGTGACGGCTTAATGGCTTAACTCAGTCGTTGGATCGCTGATAATCCCATCATACGCTGCTATTGCCGTTCACGCCACCAGTAAAAAGCGGTCGCGACGCAGGCGGCCGGAGGCCAGCAAATTTGTCCAAATCTCATCGCTGGGTCAGCGATTTCAGCTTGCGGGCGCAATTCTCGTCGTGGGGAGCGATCTTACAGGCGGATTCCAATTGCGCGCGAGCCTCGGGGAGCAACCCCAGATGTTCATCCGCGACGGCCAACTGATAATGTGCTGTGTAGCTTTCGGGCGTGAGTGCCAGCACTTGCTGGAACCGCCGCCGCGCCTTCGCATAGTCCCCTTGCGCCATCCAATATTGACCCATAGCCTCCGCCGCGGGCGCGTACTGCGGATTCAGCCTAAGCGCCGTCTCCCACTCGCGCAGGGCATTCTGTGCCTGATTCATCTGCAGATAACACTCGCCCAGGTGGAAGCGGGCGAGCGTGTTCTGCGGGTCTAAGTTCAGGATCGTCTGAAACTCGGGCAATGCCACAGCGGCGTGCCCCTCCGTGACGGCGACGAAAGCGTTTTGGTATTGCTCAAACTCCGCGAACCGGTCCTTGGGATCGGACAAAGACTCGCCAGACCGTGACCCCGCAACGCCGTGCACTGTACTTGTGGTGCCGGTTCGCGGCGCCACCGCCAGGTAGCCGAGGGACTCCAATTCCGCCAGTGTTTCCGGAGAGAGCGCGGCAACACTAGCCCGCCGCGTGGGAGCGTAGCGAGCGAGCAGCGACTGCAATTCGTTCTGGAGTTCTGTGGCCATTGCGGCGTTCTTGGGGAGCAAATTCAATATCTCGCGCGGGTCGGAAGCGAGGTCATAGAGTTCCGCCTTGGGCGCCTGAATATATTTGTACTTTCCCACCCGCACGGCGCGCAGTGGAGCCCAGCCAAAGGCGTCATGAGCGTAGAGGCTCTCGCTATAGATAGCACGCTGCCCGGCGGATCCCGGTGGCTTGATGGCGCCAAGTTGGCTCCTGCCTTCGAATGAGGCGGGCGCAGGCACGTGCAGATAGTCCAGAAGGGTCGGCCCTACGTCAATCAGGCCCACGGGAGTCGAAACTCGAAGCTGGAAACTCGAAATCGGCAAACGGAACGTGGAATTTGGATGCTGGAGACTCGACGCTCTCGCCAACTTCCCGCCCGACACGGCATCGCGGTCTCCCTCTACGGTCCCAGTTTCGATTTTCGAGTTTCGATTTTCGAGTTTCTCGTTTCCAGTTTCCAGGTTCGATCTTCGGGTTTCCGAATTTTCCGGCCAGTGCACAATCAGCGGGACATGCAACGTGCTCTCGTACACGTAATAACCGTGATCGGTTTCCTGGTGGTCGCCTAACCCTTCACCGTGGTCTCCGAACACCACCACAATCGATTTTTGCCACCACCCGCTCTGCATCAGATACTGGTGGAAGCGGCCCATGACTTGGTCGACGTATTGGAGTTGGGCATCGTACCGGGAGATTCCTTGCTTGCGGGCGATTTCCGCGGGCAGCGTGTAAGGAGTGTGCAAATCGAACAGGTGTACGAAAACGAACACGGGCCGGCTGCCCAGCGGACCGGAGCGTTCGGTCACCGTAGGCTTCGGGCCAGAGCGGTCCGTTGGACCTGTCGTGCGAACGGGGCCAGCGTCAGCCGATCCGTTCCCCGAGCCAGGGCCGTCACGTGGACTTACGCCACTCACGCCGGCTCCCCTCGGCGGGCCACGGTGTGCCTCAAGCCATAGGCGCGCGGCACGCACCACCAGGGCCCCGTCCCGCCGCAGTGTCGTGGGCGCGGAGTGCTCAGCCGCGTCGCCAAATGGGCTGTCATACACGTCGAATCCCTGGTCCAGGCCGTAGCGGCGGTCGAGGAAATCGCTGCCGATGAACGCGGCGGTCTTGTACCCGCGCGATTGCAACACGGAAGCGAGCGTCACGACGCCGGCCGGAACGCGCTCGCCGTTTTCTTCCAGAAGGTTCTGGAAGGGATACGTGGACGTGAACAGCGACATGTGCGAAGGCAGCGTCAGCGGAACCTGCGCGTCGGCCTGGGCAAACAGCGTCCCGCCCTGCGCGAACGCATCGATGTGCGGCGTGTGGATTTTCGTGTAGCCGTAGCAACTCAGGTGGTCGGCCCGCAGCGTGTCCAGGGAAATGAGAATCACCGAGGGCTGCGGCGCATCGCCAGCCGCCCCGCCTGCATTCGGAGGAGCGCATAAGACGAGCACAAAGCACAGCAGGACCATCACTGGACGAGCTGACCATAAGTCGTTCACGTTCCGAGAATCCGAATTTCCGCAAGGCGGGGCAATTGACAAGCAGCGGCTCATGGAGCGGTAGAACAGTATATCTGATGGTGGCGGGCCACAGGAGGCTGTCTGCAGGGTCAGGTCAAAGTCGGACATGGACCGCCCCCTCTTCCGGCCCCGTTCTTCCGTGTTGACACCCAAGACTTCGCCACGTCATACCAAAGTGTCCGAAAAAATGCTGCATGGCCACGCCAAAACGTCACCACGTTAAACCGAAATGTCCGACACTTAGACCAAAATGTCTGACACTTAAACCAAAATGTCCGCTTTTTCTCGGTCAATTTGTTCTGCTATCATTTGTTTTCAATAACTTAGTGGCTTCGTTCGTAAATTTTTTTTCTTCCGTCCATCTTCCCTGACCTTGGCCGGAGTATAAATTACCGATTTTCGATTGCCGATTGGCGCCTCCCGCACTTTGAGTTTCCGATTTCCAGTTTCGAGTTTCGATTTTCCAGTTTCCAGTTTCGATTTTCCAAAGGGGGGCCGGCGTCATGCGAGTTTTTGGCTGGGGCCATGGGGAAAGGCACGTGGCGGGGCCGCTGCCGAGCGCGTGAGGGGCGGCCAGGAGCCTCGCGAGCCTACCCGGCTGCGCCATTCCGAGCAGAAGACACGCCTCCGTGGGGTATGGCGAGCAATTCTTATGCCGTTATCTTATGAATTACCTACCAAGAGATAAAAGGAGGCATGCAGGGTGATCTGACTAAAAGCGACCTTGACGAAGCCCTGGGTATGGGGCATTGATCTTGGACAAAAGACGCGTCCATGACATTGCCCCCGTGTCTGAAGGCACCTCGATTGGCTCTTGCTGTGTTTCGGACATTAGGGCCAGTGCCTATCGGCGCACCCGTGCATGAATCAGAATGTCTGACCCTCCCGTGGTAGAATGCCCGCACATCATCGTAATCCGGTTTCGGGAGGTGCCGATGTGGCGTCGACCGGTGGTAACCATCCTCATGCTCATCACCGCGCTCATTCTTGTGTTGCCCGCGGGCGCACGGCAGAAGAATGTAGGGCCCAGCGGCGCTGGGCCGGGGCCGAACGCCGTTCGGCCCTACGTGGCGTGTGCCGCCCTAAAGGACGGCGCTACAACAGCAGCCTCCACCCCGGCCAAACCCTTCACCCAAGAGCAGGTCAGCAATATAGTGCGCGACGGATTCGGAGACGAGTCGGGAGCCAAACTGATCGAGCAGCGCGGGATTGATTTCGCCCCGTCTGAGGATTTTATCCAAACCCTCAAGGCCGCAGGCGCGAGCCAGGCATTTCTTGCGGCGCTGCGCGCCGCCAAGCCGCCCGAGCCCGCGAGCGCCAATAAGCCGATCAACCAGGTGCAGGTTTTCGCCTTGCTGGTGGGCCAAGTGCCGAGCCACCGAGTCACCATGCTGGTCCAGGAACGCGGCATCGATTTTGAACCCACGAACGACTACCTTCAGGAAGTCCGCTTGGCCGGTGGCGAGGACGAACTGATTGGCGCGCTCAAAAGCGCCAAGGTGACAAAGCCCGTGACCGTTGATCCGGCTGCTGCGGCCCGGCGAGCCGAACTGCAGCAACACGTGGCGCGCGGAGCAGAACTCGCAAGGAAAGGGCAGTACGCCGAGGCTGAACAAAAATATCGTGCGGCCGTGCTGCTCGACTCTCAAAACGCCGACCTTTACGTAAGCCTGTCCTACATCCTAATTCAACAGAACGAGTGGGACGATGCCGAGTCAGCAGCCCGCGAGGCGGTGCGCTTGAATCCCAATAACGACACGGCGCACTTCGACCTCGGCGTCGAACTCGGACACAAGGGCGATTTCGACGGGGCGATAGTGGAATATCGTGAGGTCCTGCGCTTGAACCCCAATGATGCCGAAGCGTACAACAATCTAGGTTTGGCGCTCGCAGAAAAGGGCGACGTGGATGGGGCGATAGCGGAATACCGTAAGGCGGTGCGCTTGAACCCCAATTATGACCGGGCGCATACCAATCTCGGGGATGCGCTCGGACGCAAGGGGGACTTAGACGGGGCGGTGGCGGAGCAGCGTGAGGTCTTGCGCTCGAAGCCCAATGACGCCGAGGCGCACTTCAACCTCGGCGTTGCACTCGGGAATAAGGGTGACTTGGACGGGGAGATCAGTGAGTATCGTGAGGCGCTGCGCTTGAAGCCCCATTATGAGAAGGCGCACGACAACCTTGGGAGCGCGCTAGGGAACAAGGGAGACTGGGACGGCGCGATTGCGGAATACCATGAGGCGCTGCGCTTAAACCCTAATAATGCCCTAGCGCACAACAACCTCGGCGTGGCGCTCAGAAACAAGCACGACTGGGATGGTGCAATCACGGAATACCGCGAGGCGCTGCGCTTGAATCCAAACCTTGCAGAGGGGCACGATAATCTTGGCCTCGCGCTTGGAATCAAGGGAGACTGGGATGGAACCGCCACTCAAGAACGCGAGGCGCTGCGCTTGGACCCGAATCTTGCAGATGCGCACTCCCTCCTTGGCGTCGCACTGGAGAAGAAAGGCGACCTGCGAAGCGCTCTCGGAGAGTACCGCGCGGCCTACATGCTTGACCCCAAGGACGCGTTCTATAAGCAGAACTACGAGCGCCTGTTGCAGCAAGTGAATCAGTGACGACCGGCTGGAGTCGCGGACATCGCTGAGGTCTGGAGTTGTACCGACATATCGGGGTACACCACGCGCGACAGGAGGGGCTCATGAACGCTGAAGAAATCATACGATGCCACTGCAACAACTGCGGCCGCGATACCGACCACCTGCTGCTAACCAGGCGGGTCGTCGAAGACCGCGAGCCGTTAGACGAAGTGGCATTCTTCTCTTGGACGGACACGTACGAAGTGCTGCAATGCCGGGGATGCGGTGCAGTTTGTCTCCGGCACACCTATGAGGATGTCGCAAACGTGAAAAGCGTAGCGTACTACCCTCCTTCGGTTTCACGGCGAGCGCCATCATGGCGTTGGAACCTCCCCGGCGACATGAAGGAGTTGCTTAACGAGATTTATGTTGCCCTTCATAGCGACAGCATGCGTCTTGCTCTCATGGGCACGCGAACCCTTGTGGACATGTTGATGCTCCAAGAGGTCGCAGACGTTGGATCGTTTGCTACCAAATTGAAAGCCCTACGTGACAAAGGTGTCGTCTCCGAAAAGAACCGCGAAGTCCTATCAGTCGCGCTCGATGCGGGCAGTGCGGCGGCTCATCGCGGATATAAACCGAGTCGAGACGAAATCGAAGCCGTTCTCGACATTGTCGAGAATGTCCTGCAGGCAGCACATCATCTATCTCAGGTGGCTGAGGAGCTTCGCAAAAAAATCCCTCCCCGTCCATCGACCTGAAGGGGTCTGGCGGGCTGGTGCCCGATTCGTAATCCTATAATGCGCGCACAGATGGTGGGAAATGCGAAATAAACGTGAGTGGCTGGAAATGGTAGGGAGGGCGCGTGAGGAATGCACCTCGGACGACAAGCGACCGGCGCCGGATTGTCGAGCAATTTTCAATAGACTAATTACTATCGGCGCTACAGACAGAGTCGCGACTTGGAGGGGTTTCCGGAAATGGGCCGACGTGTTTCAAGATACATGGGCCTTTCGCGGTCACGCGGACGCGGCGTGGGAACTGGAAACGTCCTTAGACCGGGAAGCGTTCCTGCGTTGTGAAGGGAAAGACTGGAGCCTCATGATGCGGCGTGGGGACGTCCATGAAAAACTGTTGCTGCACGAATTCCAGAAGCGAGCTCATCAGTATTTAAGGCACTTTCCTGACGGTGATGAGGTCATCGATTGGCTCGCGCTTATGCAGCACTATGGCGCACCGACCCGACTACTCGACTGGACTCGTTCGCCCTATGTCGCCCTCTACTTCGCTGTTGCTAAGAGTGCTCCTAAGAGATCTGCCGTCTGGGCAATTGATTGCGATTGGGCCCTGAAAGTATCGGCGAACTCCTGCGGTCAATTCGATCCCACTCTCTCATACGCGGAGCTGTTGGTGAAAATGTCCTGTTTCGTGAATGAGCGGTTGGTAGCCGAGGCAGACTCCCAACGTCCTCGTGGAATGGCGTTTCCCGTCGCCCCCCAGCACGTGAACGAACGAATGGCGGCCCAGCAGGGCCTTCTTTTATGCCGTCCCCCAAATGAACCTGCGTTCGATATCGCCCTCTTGACGATGATCTTGCATGATGAGAATGCTCACAATCCTCCTGTCCGAAAACTAATTGTAAGGCCCCAGGACAGGATTACCTTTTTGAGAGAACTGAAGCGGATGAACATAACTGCTGCTTCGCTATTCCCTGGATTAGACGGCTTCGCGCAATCGCTGGTAGCCGAACTCAAAATAAAAATGTTCGAAGAGAAAGAAAAAATCGAAGCAGAACATAAAACAGAGACCGGGGAACGGTCAGCGGGGTCCTGACCATGCGCTTTTCCTTCGATGACGAACCCACGGTCAATTCCCAAGGCGAATTGGCCGTGGCCACCTCCGGGTCACACAACCTCAGGCGCCGTTCGAAGGGGGGGTGGCGCCGGCATTCAAGCTCTGCGGCTCTTCTGATCGTGCCCACGTGCCGCGTACTTACAAAACAGACGCGCTACGCTGGCTTGGCCCTGCTCGCGCCGCGGGCAACTCGCTCAAGGCGTTCGAGCGTATCGGGATATTGGCGAACGAGGAGTACCAGCGCGGCAGCTTGCGGATTGGGTTTGGCGCGACCCTGCTCCCATTTCTCGAGAGTTCTGAAGTTGATGCGTAATTGCCGTGCGAATACGGCACGTGAGCAACCCAATTTCCGGCGGGTGCCCCGAACGACCTTGGCTTCGACTTTCGGAAGTGGGACAGGCACGGTGTCTGCCCCCGATTTCCTGAGACGAGCACCAGGCACGGTAGGATCATCGCCCGGCGAGCTGACCGTAAGGTGAGTGCGTGCCGAGAATCCGAATTTCCGCAAGGCGGGGCAAATGACAAGCAGCGGCTCATGTGGCGGCAGAACAGTATATCTGATGGTGGTGCGTCACAGGAGGCTGTCTACGACAGCCACCTTGAATGGCTAACGTCACTCTTTGACCGCTCTCCATAGGCAACCCTGACCCTTGCGTTTTGGGGCCAGTCTGTGCAATCTGCGGATTCCTATACGGTCTGGCGGCGAACGGCTTGTTGCACGAACAGCGCCCCCGCGGTGAGAAGGGAGGCGAAAAGGGCAATCAGCAGGAACCATGTGGCGTGCTCGCCGGGATGCCGGACGATGTGGATGAAGTGTCGCCCGTAAAACGCCGCGAGGGCAGCAAGAACAAAATAGCGCCCCACTCGCGCCATGGCGACCACACTGACGAATTTTCTTGACGGGTATTCAAGTACCCCGGCGGCTGCAAAAAAAGCGCTGGTTGGGAAGGGAAAAGGAATAAGGCACGAGAGGGCTAGAATCCCTGTACCCCATCTCTCGAAGTACTTCAGCACGACCGCTACGCGGTGCGCTCCAAACTTTTTCTCCAGATAGGCTGAACCGGCACGGCGCGCGACCCGAAAGTTGAGATAGGCACCCACCACCGATCCCAGCGCGGCCGCAATGGCGTAGTCATACCACGGATCGGCGTGATGAGCAGCCAGGATCATGTTCAGTATGTCCGGGCCGCCCAGCGTTGGGACCGGCGTGCTATCCAGAATGGCTACGAGAAAAAGGCCAGGCGCGCCTAAATGACGCAGAACCGCCATAAGGGCGCTGCGATGTGGCCTTGCGGCCTGAAAGAATATGGCAATGGCGCCAAGAGAAAGCACAATAAATTGCCCGCCTCCGGGCGGACGTGAAAGGTGTTCCCTTCCCCCCGAGAATTTCGTCGTGTCGTAGAGATTTTGCGAGTGGAGAGGCAGCCGCTCCGAGCGCTGCATTTCTCCCCTCAGCGTCATAGACGTGTATGCCGGCTTCATGGTGACACGTGGGGTCTACCACAGCTTCAGGGCTACCGCATACCCGGTCAGCAGGCCGTGGAAGAACGCCTGGCGTTCCTTCTCGGTAGAGTCCTGATAACGCGCAGCGGCCTCATCAAGAGCTTTCAACAGCTTCTCCCGCCGTTCCTGGTGAGGCGCTCCTACCAGCAGCTTATCCATAAGGATCTGGACCGCTTCGTCGTCAGCGATTCCCAGCTTGTGGGTATGACCTGCCATAGAAAGACCTCCTCATGGGATTGGTTGGTCCGGAACTCTTGCCCCCGTGGAAATTAGATGCGCTTGCACAGCGGGACGACCCACTTTCAAGCGCCGGCCCACATGTTCCCGGGAGACCTACGACTAATCCCATTCGGTCCCATCAGGAGTGGAAGGCGGCAGCTTCGCGGCCGCAGTCCAAAGGTAAATCTTATGCCCTGCATAAAAACAATTCATATACCGCTACGCGTCGGGTCGCAGATAATTAAGAATACGTCGCTGTGGGGGGGGCTCCTGCTTTGCACGTCAAAGCGGGTGGTCTGCGGCTTCAGAAACGAGCAACGCCTCAAACTGGCGCAGTCGATCTGCGGCTTTGATGTCTGCGTATAACCCCCTGTTATTTCTCGTTTGAGCCACTGAGAACCGTTCCTCCCGTGTTCCGCTGCGAACGGTAAATTGTAAAACGGCGGTGGGGGGCGAATCCAAGCGTAAATCAGCAGAGTCGAGCAGAGTCCCGTAACCGGCTCAGGAAATCGCTCCGGTCCCCAACCTGGCGCCGGCCTCCCTCATGCTCAGTGACTGAAAGACACGCCGGATTGGCGTACCTGCCGACTGATAACCGGCTTTACGGCCGGCACGAGTGTGAATGTGACATGTGTGAATCTGACATGAACGAGGAATCTGGGCTTCAAGGTTTGCCAAAAGCCCAGGGTCTCTACGACCCGCGCAACGAGCATGACGCGTGCGGAATCGGCTTTGTGGCCAACCTCTCCGGTGAGAAGTCGCACGACATCATTTTGAAGGGGATTGAAATCCTCATCAACCTGACGCACCGCGGCGCCTGCGGGTGTGACCCCAAGACCGGCGACGGCGCGGGCGTGCTGATCCAGATTCCTCATGCCTTTTTCGAGGGCGAATGCTCCCGCCTGGGTTTTCCACTGCCTTCGCCCGGCGAGTATGGCGTCGGGATGGTTTTCCTGCCGGTCGAGCCCCACGAGCGCATGTCTTGCGAGGCCATCTTGGAAGAAATCGTGCGCGACGAGGGCTTGACCGTGCTGGGCTGGCGTGACACGCCGGTAAATTCCGACACCATTGGCCGCCTGGCGCGCAGCACGCAGCCGTACATTGAGCAGTTTTTCGTCAAGCGCGCCTACGGCATGGACGAAGCCGCGCTGGAGCGCAAACTCTACGTCATCCGCAAACGTGCCGAAAAGGAAGTAAGCCGCACGGAGTTGCGGGAGAAGAGCTTCTTCTACCTTCCGTCGTTTTCCTGCCGCACGATTGTTTATAAAGGCCTTCTGCTCGCGCCGCAGATTGCCAACTTTTATCTGGAGTTGTCGAATTACGAGGTGCGGAGCGCGCTCTGCCTGGTCCATCAACGTTTCTCGACCAACACCTTCCCCACGTGGCATCTGGCCCACCCGTACCGCTACATTTGTCACAACGGCGAAATCAACACCCTGCGCGGGAACGTGAACTGGATGCAGGCGCGGACATCGATCCTGGCCTCGCCGCTATTCGGCGATGACATGAAGAAACTTGAGCCCATCATCGCGCCGGGTGGCAGTGATTCGGCGAACCTGGACAATGCCGTCGAACTGCTCTATCTCGCCGGCCGCAGCCTTCCTCACGTCATGGAGATGCTCATCCCGCAAGCGTGGGTAAACGATCCCACCATGCCGGACGACGTCAAAGCGTTCTACGAGTATCACGCTTCATTGATGGAGGCGTGGGACGGGCCGGCCGCGGTGGCGTTTACCGACGGCCGCGTAATCGGCGCCAAGCTGGACCGCAACGGCTTGCGGCCGGGCCGGTTCGTGGTAACCAATCGCGGCCTGGTGATCATGGCTTCCGAGGCCGGCGTGCTTCCTATTGATCCGGAAGAAGTTCGCTTCAAGGGCCGCCTTGAACCGGGGCGCATGCTGCTGGTAGACACGGAAAAAGGCCGCATTGTCCCCGACGACGAAATCAAAAAGCAGTTGGCGGCACGTCAGCCTTATGCCAAGTGGCTGAAGGCTAATCAGATCACCCTGAAGGATCTGCCGGATCCCCAGCGCGTCCAGGCCAACGATAGCGCCACCATCCTGATGCGGCAGCGCGCCTTCGGGTATACGGACGAGGACCTGAAGACCGTCATGATTCCCATGGCTACCAATGGGGAAGAGCCCGTGGGCTCCATGGGGGTTGATACGCCGCTTGCCTGCCTTTCCGACAAGCCCCAACTGCTCTTCAACTACTTCAAGCAGATGTTCGCACAGGTCACCAACCCGGCCATCGATCCCATTCGCGAAGACCTGGTCATGTCGCTGTACGATTACATTGGCCGCGAAGGGAATATCCTGGACGAGACGCCGCAACTCTGCCACACCCTCAAGAAGCGGCACCCCATTGTGACCAACTGGAACCTGGAAAAACTCCGCCGGGTGAGCTGGGGGGACTTCCTGGCTACGACGCTGCCCATGCTCTTCCGGGTGGACGGAGGCGAGGAGCGCCTGGCGGAAGCGGTGGATAGCCTGTGCCGCCGCGCCTCGCTGGCCATCAAGTCCGGGTACACCTTGCTGATTCTCTCCGACCGCGGAGTAGATGAGGAATATGCGCCGATCCCGTCACTCCTGGCGCTTTCCGCCGTGCACAATCACCTGGTCCGCGAAAAGGTGCGGGGGCAAGTAGCGCTGATCGTGGAAACCGGCGAGCCGCGCGAGGTGATGCACTTCGCGTTGCTGATGGGTTACGGCGCCAGCGCCATCAACCCCTATCTCGCCATCGAGACGCTGGAGGATCTCCACTCCAAGGGCTATTTCCCGCGGGAATACACATTTCAGAAGGTGTTGAAGAATTACATCAAGGCAGTGGATAAGGGCCTACTGAAGGTCCTTTCCAAGATGGGGATATCCACGCTCCAGAGTTATTGCGGCGCGCAGATCTTTGAGGCCATCGGCTTGAACAAATCGCTGGTCGGGCGCTACTTCACGGGCACGCCGTCGCGGATTGAAGGCGTGGGACTTGACGTTCTGGCGCGCGAAGCCCTGATGCGGCACGCGTTTGCCATGCAGCCCCCGGCGGATTCGGACACGGAACTGGAAGTCGGCGGCAACTACCAGTACCGGGTGCGGGGCGAAAACCACATTTTGAACCCGCTCACCATCGCCAAACTCCAGCACGCCGTACGGCAATCGAGCTTCGCCACGTATCAGGAATTCGCCCGCCTTGCCAATGAGCAGAGCCGCAATCTGTACACGCTGCGGGGCATGCTGGATCTGCATCCCGCCGGCCCCCCCGTGCCCCTGGACGAAGTGGAACCGGCCGCGGAGATTGTGAAGCGCTTCGCGACGGGCGCGATGTCGTTCGGGTCGATCAGCAAGGAGGCGCACGAGACGCTGGCCATCGCCATGAACCGCATCGGCGGGCGCTCGAACACCGGCGAGGGCGGCGAGGATGAAGAGCGCTTCAAGCCCGATGCGAACGGGGATTGGCGGCGCAGCGCGATCAAGCAAGTGGCGTCGGCGCGGTTCGGCGTCACCACCAATTACCTCGTCAATGCCGACGATCTCCAGATCAAAATCGCGCAAGGGGCGAAGCCGGGCGAAGGCGGCCAACTGCCCGGTCACAAGGTGGATGAGGTCATCGCCCGCGTGCGGCACTCCATCCCCGGCGTGCAGTTGATTTCGCCGCCGCCGCACCACGACATCTATTCCATTGAGGATTTGGCGCAACTGATCTACGACCTGAAAAACGTGAATCCACGGGCCCGGATTTCCGTCAAGCTGGTGGCCGAATCGGGCGTGGGCACGGTGGCGGCGGGCGTGGCCAAGGCGCACGCGGACGTCATCCTGATCAGCGGCTACGATGGCGGCACCGGAGCGTCCCCGATCTCTTCCGTTCGACACGCGGGCGTCCCGTGGGAACTCGGCCTTTCCGAAACTCAGCAGACGCTGGTGATGAACGATCTGCGCAGCCGGGTTCGCGTTCAGGTGGATGGAAAACTGCAAACCGGTCGTGACGTGGCGATTGCCGCCCTGCTGGGGGCGGAGGAATTCGGGTTCGCCACCCTGCCGCTCATTTCCATGGGCTGCGTCATGATGCGCAAGTGCCACCTGAACACGTGTCCCGTGGGCGTGGCAACCCAGGATCCGGTGCTGCGCAAGAAGTTCCAGGGGCAACCCGAACACGTCATCAATTTCTTCTTCTATATCGCCGAAGACCTGCGGCAGATCATGGCGCAACTCGGCTTTCGCCGGCTGGATGAGATGGTGGGCCGCGTCGATTGCCTCTCGCAGCGCCGTGACGTTGAACACTGGAAAGCCCGGGGCCTGGATTTTTCCGCCGTGCTCTACAATCCGCACGTCCCGACGCGCGTCGGCCGCCATTGCACGACCAAGCAGGACCACGGCATCGAAAAGGCGCTGGATTGTCAGTTGATTGAGCATGCCCGCGACGCGCTGGAGCGCAGCAAGCAGGTTTCCATCAGCCTGCCCATCCGCAACACGCATCGCACCGTGGGCGCGATGCTGAGCGGTGAGATTGCCCGCCGTTTTGGCGCAGCAGGCTTGCCCGATGACACCATTCGGTTCCAGTTCACGGGTTCGGCGGGACAGAGCTTTGGCGCGTTTCTGGCCAAAGGGGTAACGCTCACGCTCGAGGGCGAGGCCAACGACTACGTCGGCAAAGGTTTGTCGGGCGGCAGGTTAATCGTCTACCCGCCGCGCAACTCCTCATTCCAGCCTGAAGAAAATATCCTGGTTGGCAACGTGGTTCTTTACGGCGCTACAAGCGGTGAAGCGTTCTTCAATGGGATGGCGGGCGAGCGCTTTGCGGTGCGGAACTCCGGGGCGACCGCCGTGGTGGAATCGGTGGGCGACCACGGCTGCGAGTACATGACCCGGGGGACCGTCCTGGTGCTGGGCAAGACCGGGCGCAACTTCGCCGCCGGGATGACAGGCGGCATCGCGTACGTCCTGGATGAGACGGGCGAATTTGTCCGCGTGCGCTGCAATTGCGCGAGCGTCGATCTGGAGCGCGTCGTGGATCCCCAGGACATCGATCTGATTCAAAACCTGATTGAGCGGCACGCCGAACTTACCGAGAGCCCGCGCGCCAAATGGATTCTCGACAACTGGGACACCATGCTGCCCAAATTCGTCAAGGTGTTCCCGCATGAGTACAAGCGCGTGCTGGGGGTAAAGCGGCACCCGGAATCCGCAATTCCCCATCTGGAATCTTCCGGTTCAACGCCTTCGCCACGGGAGGTGCTGCGTGGGTAAAGCGACTGGATTTATGGAAGCCACGCGCGAGGTGCCCGTGCGCCGTCCGGTGCAGGAGCGCGTAAACGATTATCGCGAGGTATATCGCGACTTCCCCGAGCAGAAACTGCACGTGCAGGCGGCGCGCTGCATGGACTGCGGCGTGCCCTTCTGCCACACCGGCTGTCCCTTGAACAACATCATCCCCGATTGGAACGACCTGGTTTACCGCCACCGCTGGAAGGAAGCCGTCCGCACGCTGCACGCCACCAACAACTTCCCGGAATTCACCGGGCGCGTCTGTCCGGCCCCCTGCGAGGCGGCGTGCGTGCTGGGCATCAATGAACCACCGGTAACCATCAAGAACATTGAGAAGGCGATTATCGATCATGCCTTTAAGGCGGGATGGATCCGGCCGGAGCCGCCCCCGCGGCGCACCGGTAAACGCATCGCCGTTATCGGTTCGGGACCCTCGGGGCTGGCCGCCGCGCAGCAACTGAACCGCGCCGGACACGCGGTGACATTGTTCGAGAAGGCTGACCGCATCGGCGGGCTGCTGCGATATGGCATTCCGGATTTCAAGCTGGAGAAGTTCGTTCTGGACCGCCGGCTCGACCAGATGCGCCAGGAAGGCGTGGTCTTCCAGGCCAACGCGCACGTGGGCAAAAACGTGCCCGTGGAGGATTTGCGCCGTGACTTCGACGCCTTGCTGTTGACCGGCGGCGCGGAAAACTCCCGCAACCTGCCGGTGCCGGGGCGCCAGTTGAAGGGCATTCACTTCGCCATGGAGTATTTGCCGCAGCAAAACCGCCGCGGCGCGGGTGACGTAGTGGATGGACAGATCCTCGCCACGGGCAAACGCGTGGTGATCATCGGCGGAGGCGACACCGGCGCCGATTGCCTGGGCACCGCGCATCGGCAAAAGGCTGCCTCCATTCACCAGTTTGAAATCATGCCCCAACCGCCGCTCGAGCGTTCTCCCCATACGCCCTGGCCACTGTGGCCGCTCCAGTTGCGCACCGAGAGCGCCCACGAAGAGGGCGGCATTCGCGATTGGGCCATTGCCACGGCCCGCTTCACGGGTGATGAAAACGGATGTGTGAAGCAATTACACGCCGTCCGCGTAGGCCCGCCGCCGAAATTCGAGCCCCTACCAGGATCCGAGTTCACCCTAGATGCCGATCTCGTACTGATCGCCATGGGCTTTCTCGGCCCGGTGAAGAACGGCATGCTGGAAGCCCTCGGCGTAAAGCTCGACGCGCGCAGTAACGTCGAGACCGACTCCAATTACATGACCTCCATACCCGGCGTGTTCGCCGCCGGCGACATGCGCCGCGGCCAGTCGCTGGTGGTCTGGGCCATCACCGAAGGCCGCAAAGCCGCCCGCGGCGTCGATAAGTTCCTGATGGGCGAAACCCACCTGCGGTAGCAGTGGCTAGTGGTCAGTGGTTAGTAAAACACCGAACAGTCATCCGCAATAACCTCAAGTGGCACAGGCACTCCTGCCTGTGCTCTATGCACACCATGCATCATCCTTGAGCACAGGCAAGAGTGCCTGTGCCACCAAGTTTCGTAGGGGCGGGGCTTGCCCTGCCCAAGGCGGCGATGCCGCAAGAGCAACCGTAGCGCGGACCCCCGTCGTTGGGGTCCGCGGTTCTTCCTTTGCAAAAATCGAAGATCTCAAAGACGAATGCCTACCCTTGGGCTCGGGAGCACGACCGTCAGGAAGAACCGCAGACCTCAACGGCGGAGGTCTGCTATGCTTGCTCTGTTTGACAGAAGTTCCACAAGCGCTTATTCTTATAAGTGGATATATGCTTATATGATGAAGAATGCCACGCCCGAGTCGGAAACCACCCGGTTGACCATTAGTTGGTCCAAGCAGGCCGATCTTGCTTTGCGCTCCTTCCTGGGCGCCCAGGGCATGAAAAAAGGCGATATTTCGAAATTCATCGAGGAAGCCGTCCGCTGGCGCATCTTTCACCAGACCGTTAGTGAAGCCCGCGAAGCTTTCGCCGACGTTCCCCCGGACGAACTCCAGAAGATGATAGACGAAGGCGTCGAAGACGTCCGTGCGAAACGTTACCGGCAACGCGCCAAACGCTCCTGATGCGCCTCATCCTCGATACCAATATTCTGCTCTCCGCGCTTCTCTCGCCGCTGGGCGCGCCGGCAAAGCTTCTCGACGCCTGGGAGCGAAAGACGTTTACGCTCGTCACCTCTAAGGCGCTTCTGGCGGAATTTCGCGACGTCGCCGACCGGCCCTTTTTTCGGGCGAGAATCCGCCCCAGCGCGATCGAGTTGCTCGCGGCGGACCTTCAGGACTTTTCTTTCTATTGTAGGAATCTCCCCTCCGGACCCGTCGCGCCGGACCCCAAGGACAGTTACCTGCTCGCCATGGCGCAAGCCAGCCAAGCCGACTTCCTCGTGACCGGCGACAAGGATCTCCTCTCCCTGAAACGGCATGGATCCACCAGGATTGTTACTCCCGCCGCCATGATTGAGCTTCTAAGGGAAGCCGAGCAATCGTAGCACGGACCCCGGTTGTTGGGGTCCGCGGTTCTTCCTTTGCAAAAACCGAAAATCTCAAAGACGAACGCCTGCCCGCGGGCTCGGGAGCGCGAGTCTCAGGAAGAACCCCAAACGTCAACGGCGGAGGTCTGCGCCGCGCTCGCTTCTGAAAACTGATGACTGACCTCTTTCCAGCAGCCTCCTGTGGCGTAAGTACAAATGTGATAACATGTTTTGGAGGAGAATTATGCCAGCCACCAAAACCAAGTACGTCCAAATAGCCGATACTTCCACTGAAAACGAGTACCGTGGCAAGCGGACGCGCACGGGAAATTCCTATGGTTTTCGCTTTGATCGTGCTCTGTTCAAAAGCCACCCCGAATTTGCCGGAGAGGTCAAGGCCCACGTAATAGCGCCCGGCCGGATGCTGGTATCCGTTGCCGAGCCGGTCACCAAACGCCGCGATCCTGTGATGCAATCGTTCCTTGCCTTCCTCGCGAATGATATTGCCAAGGCGCCAGAAACGATCAAGCCCATGAGCCCCGAGCTGGCGCGGCGCATTGACCACTTGGTTGAGGAAGTTTCCGTCTCTTCGAATGAATCTCTCGAAGAGGAAAGCCTGCCTCTGATGGAGGCCAATGGCTGGACGCTCTACCTGCATCCGCTCTTTCAGCAACAGTTGGAGAAATTAACCGCCCAGGTGGAAAACTCTGCAAGCGAAAGACCCGCTGCGCTACAAGGAACAGTCGGCCACGAAGCTCCTTGCCACGATCAACCGTTATATGCGCGAGATCATTCCGCGTGATCCCAATGCGGCGGAGTTCCGTCAGGGCAATACGCTGGGCGCGGACAATCGCCAATGGTTCCGGGCGAAATTCCACGGGCGTTATCGGCTTTTCTTTCGCTTTTCCAGCCAAGAGAAAGTGATCGTCTATGCCTGGGTGAACGACGAGAACACGCTGCGCAAGGCCGGATCAAGATCCGATCCCTATCTGTCTTCCGCGCGATGCTGAATGCTGGAAATCCGCCCAACACGATGGCTGAGTTACTGGCCGTTTCCAGCAGACTGGAAGCGGTACGCCCCGCGCGTCAGCAGGCACTGGTCAAGCAGAGCAAGAAGCGCAGAAATTGACGATTTCCGTCGTGTGGTACGCGACCCTCCGATTGAAATAAGTCCCGCAAGGTCGCGACCTCGGGGATATTGGTCATATTGTAGAAAAATCAGTTGATGATCTTCCGCTCGTCGACTCTGGGTATTCGGATTTTGGGTTCTTCCATGTTACCGCTCCTCGCTCTTGGGCAAAGCCTTCTGCGCTTCGCCCCACCATTATGGCGCGTTTGACGGGCCAAAAGCCTTTTCGATCCTATTCCCACAGGCTGGTGGAAACCTCACTTGTTAGGACTGCGATGAGGGCGAGGTCGTGGGCAGCGTCATCCTCGGTCTCCCCCCGGCGGAGCGACATGGTGTAGGCTCTTATTCTGGTATATTCTATTTTCCGGATGAGTTGTTGAAAGCAAATGAGCTATTCTCAAAAACCTGCCAAGCCAAGTGTATGAATTACAAGTCTGCTATTCCAGAGAGGATGAAGGGGTCGGCGCGAACTCGGGACATTTTCTCGGAGCAGCCACGACCCACAGGGCGCGTTGACAGTTCCATGGGAGCGCAGCTATGCTCAAATCAAAGCCAGGGATCGACACCAAAATCTGAGGGTCGGCACGGATAGCTCAGGGTAGAGCTTTTCCTCTGCCGGTGAAGGGAGGTGGACGAAGATGCTTAGCGCCAAACAGATCGCCCAGTACCATGAGGAAGGGTTTACGGTCGATCACGAATTTCTCAACCGCTCTGTCGTGGACGCCTTCCTTTCTGATATCGAAGGTCTGACGGCCACGTCCACCGTCGCACAACACGATGCCACACGTCTCGAGATGGAACCGAATCAGGGCCCCGGTGGAAGAAAGGTGCGGCGGCTTTACGAACCGTGTACTTACTATTCGCGGTTTCGCTCGCTTTCTGAATCCAAGGACCTGCTGGATGCCGTCGAACAACTGATCGGTCCCAACCTGATCTTTCACCTCAGCAAGGTCAACATGAAACCAGCCACGCTGGGCTCCGTAGTGGAATGGCACCAGGACCTGACATACTACCCTCTCACCAACACCGATTCGGTGACCGTGCTCTTCTACCTGGACGACGCCGATGCCTCCAACGGGTGCTTGCAGGTCATTCCCCGGGCGCAGCACCGAGTTTTAGACCACACCTCGAACGGGATTTTCCAGGGGCGTGTGACGGAGGAGGTGGATGCCTCGCAAGCGGTATATCTGGAAGGAAAAGCCGGAAGCGCAATCTTCATGCATGCCCTGACGCCGCACTCGTCCGCTCCCAACCTTTCCCCCAAATCCCGAACCACCTTCATCCTGTCGTATCACGCCGCCGATGCTTTCCCGATCCATTTGAAGGGGCGGACCGAAACGCAGGAGGCTCACGCGCGCCTGGTGCGCGGGCAAGAGGCCGCCATTGCCCGCTTCGACATGACTTCGTTCCCCATTCCGCGTTTTCCTCGCGATACAAAATCACTTTACGAACTTCAGGAGATGTCGCGGAAAGGCTTGGCGGCGCGTTTGTAGCACGGGTCAGGCTAGTTTATGAGGTGGTCGGCCAACGGCGGGCGCCGTGAAGCACGGCAAGGGTTTGAATTTCGCTTGGTAACGGGCGATATGCAACGATCCGTGCTTCCCGTGTTTCGGGTAGTTGACTCAGCAGGCTTTATTTTGTTTATATAAATCACGGGCATTTCAAAAAAACAGCTATCCGAAGGAGGGAGTGCGTTATGGCATCTAACCGTGGCGTTGCCTACATGGGGCGTGGCAAGGTTGAGGTCCAACCGATTGACTATCCCAAACTTGAGCTCGGATCGCGCAAATGCCATCACGGCGTGATCCTGAAGATTGTGGCTACGAATATTTGTGGCAGCGACCAACACATGGTACGCGGCCGCACAACGGCTCCCCATGGGCTGATTCTCGGCCATGAGATAACGGGCGAGGTCATCGAAGCGGGGCGTGACGTTGAGTTCATCAAAGTGGGTGACCTGGTATCGGTTCCGTTTAACATCGCTTGCGGCCGGTGCATAAACTGCAAAGAGGGAAAGACCGGCATCTGTCTGAACGTCAACCCCGCCCGGCCAGGCGCGGCCTATGGATATGTGGACATGGGCGGATGGGTGGGCGGCCAGGCGGAATACGTGATGGTACCCTACGCGGATTTCAACCTGCTCAAATTCCCCGACAAAAGCCAAGCGATGGCAAAGATTCGGGACTTGACCCTGCTTTCTGATATCTTCCCCACCGGCTATCACGGGGCGGTCACCGCGGGCGTGGGCCCGGGCACGATTGTGTATGTAGCGGGCGCCGGACCGGTCGGCTTGGCGTCGGCGGCCGCTTGCCAACTGCTGGGAGCTGCTTGCGTCATTGTGGGCGATATGATCCCCGAGCGGTTGGCGCAGGCACGCAGCTTCGGTTGCGAGCCCGTGGACCTGAGGGAAGACGCCTCGCTCGGCGATCAAATCGCTCAAATCGTAGGAGAGCCAGAAGTGGATTGCGCAGTTGACTGTGTGGGCTTTGAAGCTCGCGGTCACGGAAAGGAAAGCTCCGTCGAACGGCCAGCCACGGTCCTGAATTCTCTAATGCAGGTCACGCGGGCGGGTGGCGGGGTCGGAATTCCGGGGCTCTACGTCACTGAGGACCCGGGCGGGGTCGACCAGGCTGCCAAGACTGGCAATCTGGCCATCCGGATCGGTCTGGGCTGGGCCAAGTCGCTCCATTTTATGACGGGTCAGTGCCCAGTCATGCGATACCACCGGCAGCTCATGCGGGCGATTCTGCACGAAAGGGTTCAAATTGCCAAGGCGGTCAACGTGACCGTGATTCGGCTTGACGATGCGCCGCAAGGGTACATTGACTTTGATAAAGGCGCGGCCAAGAAGTTTGTTATCGACCCCCACGGTTTGGTCCAAAAAGCTGCCTAACTTGCTGGGACAAGTAGGGGCGGACCCGCGTGTTCGCCCTCGCCCACTCGCTGGGGCTTTAGCTGTTTGAAATTCCGGCGTGCTAAACGCCAATTCTAAACCTGAATACTAGGAGGAGATCACATATGGCGGAAGATCTGACCTTGGAACAGGCTGAGCGGATCGTTGCGGCGGCCAAGAAAAAAGCGGCGGAAATTAACACCAAAATGGACATTGCGGTTGTAGATGCGGGGGGCAACCTGAAGGCTTTTGCGCGCATGGACGGCGCGTGGCTCGGCAGCATCGACATCGCCCAGCGCAAGGCGAGAACCGCGCGCTGGTTCGACATGAACACCGGCGAAATCGGCAAGCTGTCACAGCCGGGCGGGCCGCTCTTCGGAATCGAGCACTCGAACGGCGGGCTCATCAGTTTTCCGGGCGGAATTCCGCTCAAGAACTCAAAGGGTGAAGTGGTGGGCGCCATCGGGGTGAGCGGCAGCACGGTGGAAAATGATCACACCGTCGCTGCAGCCGGCGCCCATGCACTCGGGAAATGATTGTGTCAGCGGCTTACTGCCTGATGCACAAGCAGGTGTGCCTGTGCACGACACAAAAGCAAGTCAAAAGGCAAAACGCAAAGGTCAAAGCACGAAAGCCGGGCGTTACTGCCTGACCAGCACGGCCAGAGTATAACCGCGTACGACCCAGCGTTGCAGCGTCGCGACATCAGCGCCTTCCACGTTGATGATGCTTGGCGCGGGAGACGTCCCCAGCGTGTCAATCAGGTACGCAATGCGATATCCTGCCTCCGTGTACTTCGCCCGGGTCAGGTCGTAGCTCAGGTCGAGGTCTTCCTGAATCCAATCGGCGATCAGGTTGGGCTTCCGCGACAGGGTGTAATCCGGATCGTACTTCAGGTGGCCGAACTCACGATGCCCGGCTGCCACCTGCTGGTGGGCAAGGACCGGATCGGCCAGTCCCAACATGTCCTGCGTATAAAGTCCCGCGAAAAAGGGCAGCTTGCCGAGCGCGCCGGTGGCCAGCGTCTTTCCCGGGAAGTTCCGCCCCAGGAATTTGCCGGCGGTAATCAGGCAATCGTACTGGTTGAAGCGGTAGTGAAATCGCGGATCGACCTTAAAGGGGGGCACAGCTTCCATCAGCGCGAGGGTCACGACCACGAACCCCAGGACCTTGGCTGGTACGCTGGCGGAGAGCAACCTGAGCAGGGCGAATATCCCGAGCGGATACAGGATAATCAAAAATCTGTCAAAGAAGATGTCGCCGCCGATGTAGAACCAATAGGCGAGCCACACGAAGGGAAAGATCAGGTCAAATGAGATTCCCTCGGCCAGTCTGCCCTGACGCTTGCAGGCCGTATAAACCTTCTCTGCCAGGGCAAAAGCAATGACGAGGAGAAACGGCATCAATCCTTCGAGCGCGGCGATGGTGGTCAACTGGTCGTAGGCATTGGAAATGCGCAGCCCCATGGGGCCCGCCACCTTCACGTAATACGACGTGGGAAGCGGCCATCCGTAGTAGAGTTCTCTCACTATTTCGTGGAGGCCCACGGTGGCGGCGGCCACCGCAGCGCAGATCGCGAAGGCGCGCCGCTGCCGCTTCAGCAACAGGTAGAACAGGGCGACGCCCACGATGATGAATCCGTCAGCGCGGGCCAGCAGCGATGCCACCATAGCGACGCTTAGCAACCCGATGGAGCGCGAGGACGGGACGGAAGCCACTTGCTCCGCCAGTACCCAGACGGCGATGGAAATGGCCAGAACGAACGGCGTTTCCAGGCCCGAAGCCACGGCCACCCACAATGGCAAACAGAGTGCGAAAAGCAAAGCACCCGCCAGCGCGCGCCACTCGCCCAGACGGCTCCTAAGGTGCATGACGAACAGCAAGAATGCCGCGCCCGCAAACACCAGGTTCATCAAAATCGAGAAGAAGTAAACTCCGTCGCTATCGGTAACCCAAAACGCCGGCGTCAGCATGACCACATAGAGCGGGTCGGTGTACGCCTCAACACGCTCACCGGGATTAAAGACCAGCCCTTTGCCCTCCGCGAGGTTCTTGGCATACCGATAGCCGATATACGCGTCGTCATTCCCCCAGGAGTGCTGAAGACTCGAGGAGAGATCGGAGGTACCGGCCAGCGTCTGCACGATCGATCCGACGAGTAAAACGAGGAGACCAACCACTACACCCACTTTGAAGACCCGGTTATTCATGCCGCGATTTTATACCAGTTCTCCAAAGACGCCAGATGTTCGCGCTGGGGGGTGGCTCTCGGGTCATTCAGTTCGCGCTGAAGTTTCTGTGGTAGTCTTTATCGTTGCAGGCAAACGGCCGGGACCGGGAGATCGGCCCCTGCCGTTTGAGACTCCAATGTTCGCATGATAACTCGGGTATCTCAGGGCCCGTTTTCGAGTCCTGTGTTTTTTCCACTCTCTCACGCACGCGAAGGAACCTTCACGCCTTCAGAATCGCGAGTCCGACAATGCCTGAACACAACCTCGCCGGACTAAGAATTAGCCGCAGGGAAGCATTAAGCGGTCTGCTGGGGGCTGCGCTGGCCTCGCGACTTTACGGCGCTCCGGTGAAAACGCCCAACATCGTCCTTATACTCTGCGACGATCTTGGATTTGGCGACTTGGGCTGTTATGGGTCGAACATCCACACTCCCAACCTTGACCGAATGGCGTCGGAAGGTATGCGGTTCACGAACTGCTGTTCGGCGGACCCGGTGTGCTCGCCGTCGCGCGCAGCCCTGCTGACGGGCCGCTACCCGACTCGCGTTGGCGTTCCCGTCGTGCTGTTTCCGCAGGATAAGAACGGTCTGAACCTTGACGAGACGACGCTGGCGAACATCCTCAAGGACTGCGGCTACAAGACGATGTGCATCGGCAAATGGCACCTGGGGCGCCCCGATCAGTACCTGCCCACCAGCCGTGGATTCGACGAATACTATGGCATTCCGTACAGCAACGATATGACTCCACGGCCTCTGATGCACAACACCGAAGTCATTGAGGAGCCGGCCCGGCTCGATAATTTAACGCAGCGTTACACCCAGCAGGCGCTGCGGTTCATCCGCGCATCGAAGGACTCGCCCTTTTTCCTTTATTTCCCGCAGACTTTTCCACACATTCCTCTCGCCGCCTCGGAGGCTTTCCGCGGGAAATCGGCCGAGGGGCTCTATGGGGACGTGGTGGAAGAGTTGGACTGGAGCGTGGGCGAGGTGCTGCGCTGTCTGAAAGAGAATGGCTTGGACGATAACACGCTGGTCATGTTCTCCAGCGACAACGGGCCGTGGTACCAGGGGAGTCCGGGCAAGCTGCTCGGACGCAAGGACACCACCTACGAGGGCGGCGTTCGCGAACCGTTTATCGCGCGCTGGCCGGGGCACATTCCCCCAGGCCGTGTTGCGGACGCGCTGATTTCGCTGATGGACGTCTTCCCCACCGTCGCCGGGGTCTGCGGCGCCAGGCTGCCCGCCAAACCGCTCGACGGTCTGGACATCTGGCCGCTTCTGGACGGCCGCCGGCAGACGATCGAGCGCGATCCGCTCCTTTATTTTAATGGCTGGAACTTCCAGTGCGCGCGCTGGGGCAAATGGAAGCTGCACGTGGCCCGCTATAACACCACAGCGTATGTACCCGCGCCTCCCGGCGGCGTCCACAACTTCGTCCTGCCGCATCCGGAACTTTACGACCTGGCGACAGACCCGGACGAAAGTTACGACGTCGCTCCGCAACATCCCGAAGTGGTCGCAACGATGCGGGCCAAAATTGAAACGATGCTGGCCACTTTTCCGGAACCGGTGCAGCGCGCGTACGCGGAAGTCAAAGCGCGGCAGGCGGACCCCAGCACGCCTATCGGGGCGTGGCCGCGCGCCTTGCCGCAAAAATAGCGATGCCGGTTTACTGCTGTTTTTTTAAGGCGACCAGTGCGGTGGGATCGCTCTTGGACTTCGCTTCTTCGTTCATGTGCTCACCCAGCAGGTCCCAACTAACAAATTTGCCCGCTGCGGTGGGCGCCCCGGTTTCGGGATTGTAATTCTCGTTCATGCCTCCCGTCGCCTTGAGGTCGCGCACCAGCAAATCCACCGTCTCGCGAGCTAAGGTCTGGGCAGGCTCATCGAACCCGTAGTTCATCAGGCCGTGCATCAGCAGGTAGTTCGAAATCACCCACACGGGCCCGCGCCAATAACCTTTGTTGGGATCGTAAAGATGCTCGTCGCTGGCAATGGTCCTTACGCCGTTGGGCGCCCAGAACTCCTGCGGGTTCAGCAGGTGCTCGCGGACGGTGCGCTGCGCCTGTCTGGGGCTGGCAACCTCGGCCCACAGGGGAACAAGGTTGGTCCAGGTCTTGATCCGAACGAATTGGCCGGTGCGGGAATCGATGTTGAAGAACATTCCATCACGCTCTGACCACATCTTCTGTTGAATCCGCGACTTCAGGTCGGCGGCCTGTGTTCCGTAATGGGCGGCGTCGTCGCTTTTCCCCAGGCTTTCCGCCAGGAGCTTCATTGCCAGGTATTCGCGGAAGATATAGCACTGGAGGTCCACGCCCTCGCTCACATCGGCGGGCGAATCAGACACCGCCGGGTTGTTGTCCGCTCCGCTTTCCACCCCGTTGAACCAGCGAAATAGGCCATCGGGGGATTGGCGGGTTTCTTCCCAAAACGCGAGCGTGTCAGCCAATTTGGCGTAGTAAGGTCGCACCCATTCCGCGCTGCCCAGGGTTTCCGAGGCGCGCCACGCTGCCTGCGCCAGAAACGGTTTGCACATCTCGGGCAACGCCCAGGCGGCGTCGGGCGCGATCTCCCTCGGCGTATAGCCCTTCGCGTTGGCATCGGCATCGACAAACTCAAGAAAATCCATCACCGAGTCGGCCACGGGCCGGCCAACGCCATCGTAGCTTAAGGCCACGCCCATGAAATACATATCCCAGTCGAATAGTTGGAAATAAGGCCCCTGGGGAACCAGGTAGGGATGCTTCAAAAGCCCCTTGGGGTGCTTGATGATGCCCCGCTTCACATGGTTTTGCCGAATGAGCAGTGCGATTTCGGTCTCTTCCTGCGCTTTCAGACCGCAAGAGGCCAGCATGAGCAGCACGCAACAGACGCTAATGAACCTTGGCAAGGTGGATGTACCTCGAACGCATATTTCTCTTCCGGGTTGCCGTGATCATACCCTAAGTCCCGTGCTCGGGTCTCGCCGCGCACTGCCCTGCTCGTTTGGGGTCCCCTCCCGGTGCAAAGTGTTGGATGCAGGCGCCGCTCCCATCGTTGGGCGCAGCGAAGTCACAAACCGGGCTTGACTCAAGACTGCACTCCGAGGACAATCGCTTGCGGCCGATTGTTTTGAATTCGGATAAAGACGACCAGGAACTCTATGCCCACGGTGTTCCATCCAAGCTACGCGAGGCCCCACATGATTCGCCACATGGTTCTGCTAAGTCTGCTGTGCCAGCCTTTACTGGTTTTCGCCGGACCTGGCGTTACATCTTCTTCTACGACGGGAGCGCACATGATCAAGAAAGAAGCTTTCGGCAATACGCTCGACGGGAAACCCGTCGAGCTTTATACGTTGACGAACCCGCACGGCATCGAAATCCGCGTGATGACGTATGGCGGAATTATCATCTCGGTAAAGACCCCCGATAAGGCAGGGCAGCTTGCCGATATAACGTTGGGATTCGATTCGCTCGCCGGCTACCTTGACAAGAGCCCCTATTTTGGCGCTTTGGTTGGACGCTATGGAAATCGCATCGGCAACGCTAAGTTCACGCTGGATGGCAAGGAATACACGCTGGCGAAAAACAATGGTCCCAACTCTTTGCACGGAGGCCTGAAAGGGTTTGACAAAGTCGTGTGGCAGGCTCAGCCCTTTGAGAGAGTCGGCGAGCGGGGTCTGATTCTGAAGTACACGAGCGTCGATGGCGAAGAGGGATTCCCCGGCACCCTGCATGCAACCGTTACTTACACGTTGAACGACAAAAACGAGTTCAGCCTGGATTACCACGCCACAACGGATAAGGCCACGCCGATCAATCTGACGAACCACACGTACTTCAACCTGCGCGGCGAGGGCAGCGGAAGCATTCTCAATGAAGAAATGATGCTCAACGCCGACCACTTCACGCCCGTCGACGCCACGCTGATTACCACCGGGAAAATCGCGAGCGTCAAGGGAACACCTCTCGATTTCACCACGCCCACCGTAATTGGCGCCCGAATCAATGATAAGTACGAGCAACTGGTTTTCGCCGGCGGCTACGACCACAATTTCGTGATCAATCGAAAGGGCCCAGGCCTGGTGTTGGCGGCCCGCGCCTTTGATCCCACCAGCGGCCGAGTGCTGGAGGTTGACACCACGGAGCCAGGAGTGCAGTTTTACACAGGAAATTTCCTGGTTGACGTACACGGCAGGCACGGACACATCTACAATAAGCGCGATGCGTTCTGCCTGGAAACCCAGCACTATCCGGATTCGCCCAATAAGCCGAATTTCCCGTCCGCGATATTGAGACCTGGCCAGACTTACCACTCGACCACGGTTTGGAAATTCTCAACGCGGTGAGGATTAGTTTAGGTATCAGGTGCCAGGTGTCAGGTGCTAGGTATGAGGTCCCAAGTTTCAGGTGTCGGTTCTCCCGTGAATTGCGAATTACGCCCGATTCATTCCGGCGTTGTCCCGGTGGGCCTTATACCTGGCACCTGATACCTGGCACCTGACACCTGCTTTTCAGTTCTGCGAAGCGTACTGCACGATAACCGAGATCCGCCGGTTGGAAGGGTCTTCCGGGGCGCTGGGCTTACGAAGATGCTGGTCGGCGTAACCCCTGACCTGAATCACCTGGTCCGGGCGCAGACCATTCTCCTGCATCAACCGTCGCGCGTTGTTGGCGCGGTCCACCGAAAGCTCCCAGTTTCCGTATTCTCCCCCATCCCGGACGAGAGGCTTGGAATCAGTATGCCCCTCAATCGAGATTTTATTGGGAACGCCACCGAGTTCCTTGGCCAGTGCTATGAGCGTTTCTTTGCCGCTGTCGTTTAGTTCCGGGCTCCCGCTGTCGAAGAACGTGCCCGTCGCGGATTCCAGGAGTTCGATGCGCAATCCTTCGGACGTCACGGTCATCTCGATCTGACTTCGCAGCTTGTTGAGATCTTCAATCTGGTGGATGGCACCCTGCAGGCTCTCTTTCAGCCTTGACATGTTCTCTTTGGACAAAGTTAGGCTGTCCGCCGGCCCTTCTCCGGGGCTTTCGCCTGGGCCCTTACCATTGCCACCGGTTAATTTGGAAGTCCCGGAGGGGTCTCGGAAATATCCCCCCACCGCCTGCTGGATTTGCTTGCTGCTATTCATCAGCCAGAGCACGATGAAGAGTGACATCATCGCCGTGACAAAGTCGGCGTAGGCGACCTTCCAAGCGCCCCCATGGTGCCCGTCGTGCCCGCCTTTTTTCTTAACCACAATGATCGGTCGAGCTGCTGCCATCGTGATTCGCCCGTTTTTAATCCGGAGTCAGCAATACGATTTGTGATTGGCGATTGGTGATTGGTGCTTTAGCGCCTTAGGGCGACCCTTCGCCAGCAGCAGTACGTCCAGAGTTCAAGCGCAACCACTCCAATTAATACCATTCCCGTGTTTTCAATCACCAATCACCAATCGCGAATCGCCAATTACCAATAGTCCTTCTCTCCCGTGCATCGTAGCTGCGTGCATGTTCTCATGCCGCTGCCTCTTTGGGCGCCGCGCTGTCGCCGCGGTTGCGGCAATACGTCTCCAACTCCTGGAACGTGGGGCGAACGTCGCCGGGAATTGCTCGCCGCGCTACTTCCACCGCCATAATCGGGGCTGTGCCTTTAATAAATGAAGCCATAGCCACGCGCAGCACATACAGGTACGCGTGCTCCTCATCCGCGGTTTTAGCCATGTTGGCGGAGAGCGGGCCGACCAACCCGTAACAGAGCAGAATGCCGAGAAAGGTACCTACCAGGGCGGCAGCAACCTTATGGCCGATGGCTTCCGGCGGTCCTCCCAGAGCGCCCATGGTGATCACCACGCCCAGCACGGCGGCCACGATTCCGAGCCCGGGAAGCGAATCTGCCGCGGTGCTGAGCGCCGTCACCGGCTGGGTCGAGTCATGGTGATGAACGTCCATATCCAACTCCACCATCTGGTCAAGCTCAAACGCCTCCACGGCGTTGCTTGCTACCATGCGCATCGTGTCACAGACAAAACACAAAATATGATGGTCCTTAAGAAAATCCGGGTATTTGGAGAAAACCGTACTCTTCTCCGGGTCATCGGTGTCACTCTCCAGCGCCACCAGTCCATCCCGGCGCGCCCGCCCAAAGAGCTCATACATCATCTTCAGGGTGTCCAGGTACTTGGACTTGGTAAATCTCGAGCCCTTGAAAACGCCCGGCAGGCCGGCGGCGATGCGCTTTAAGATGGGCAGTGGGTTGGAGATCAGAAGCGTTCCGATACCCGCGCCCCCGATGATCAGCAGTTCGGCGGGCTGCATGAGTACCCTGATATTCCCGTGCTCCATCAAGTAGCCGCCGGCTACTGCTCCGAACACCACCAGGATTCCTATGATTGCGAACACCCGACCTATTTCTCCTTAAAGGTTGGCGTTTCCGGCGCCTTCGGCAGAACATCGACATTGCCGCACGAGAGATTTCCCCATTCTGAAGGTCCTGCATCCTCGCACCTTTTAAGCTTCTTATCGGCAGGACTGGCTTAACCCTTGAGACCATTTGTGCTTCAACGTATGGGGCCACCCGTCGCGGCCGGCTAAAATTTGCCGAGTGCCCCTGGCGGACTAATTTGTGATATGGTAGGCCCATTATGAACACACCAAATCGCATTTCTCGTCGTTCTTTTCTGGGTTGTTTGGCGGCGGCGCCGCTCGCGGCTTCCGCCATCCCTGTTAAACACATTCCGGTCGGGCTGGAGCTCTACTCGGTGCGCGACGCACTGACGAAGGACCTGACAGGAACCGTTCGGAGCGTCGCCAAGATGGGGTACCAGTGCGTCGAGTTTTACTCACCCTACTTCGACTGGACGACCGACCATGCTCGGCAGGTTCGCGCCGAATTGGACGAACTTCACATCCGTTGCTATTCCACTCACAACGGCATGGAATCGTTCACTCCGGAAGGCATTGGCAAAGCGATTGAGTTGAACAAAATCCTGGGCGCCCGATACGTCGTGCTGGCTAGTCCGGGCGAAATGACGGATCTCGATGGCTGGAAGCGCGCGGCGGAAGCCCTGAACAAGGCCAATGAGACCTTAAAAGCACAGGGTCTGCACGCGGGCTATCACAATCACGATGCCGAGTGGAGACCGATCGACGGGCAAAAGCCAATCGAGGTTCTGCGGACCACGCTGGACAAGTCGATTATGCTGCAACTCGACGTGGGAACCTGCTTGGCTGCGGGAAGCGATCCGGTCGCCTGGGTCAATCGCAATCCGGGCCGCATCCGGTCGATGCATGTGAAGGATTGGTCGCCCCAAAAGGATTACACGGTGCTAACCGGCGAAGGCATCGCGCCCTGGAAGAAGCTTTTCGCCGCCGCCGAAACGACGGGGGGCATCGAGTATTACCTCATCGAGCAGGAAGGCAGCAGGTACTCCGAGCTGGAGACCGTTCATCGCTGCCTGGCGGCGTTTCACACCCTGCATGCGTGAAAGGACCAGCATGCAGAACCGCGTCCGCCACCCTGATAGCCTGCCATGGCCAGGAACAATCCTCATTGCCGCCGGCCTCTTGCTGGCGGCATGCCTTTTTCAAACTGCTTCGCTGGCAGCGCAGGGACCAGGCGTTGTCTGGAGCGATCAGGAAAAGCCCATCGTGGAGCAGTTAAGAGGCCTTCGCCAGTTGCCTGACGACACACGGGCGCGTGCAACGAAGGACTTGGCCTTCACCATCCGGAAGTTGCCTGCCTCGCCGAATAAGCTGGCGTTAGCGAACGGCCTCGCCAATCTCTCCACGGAAGGCGACTTTGGCCACGATACCTTGCAGGAAGTGGCCACCACCCTGGCTGGAGCCCTGCGTGAGCAACCGCCCCCGGAGAACCGCGGTCAGCCGGACGCAGCGTATATTGAATTGGCGCAACTCGTGCGCTACGAGCACGTGCAGGCGTCATCCGACTCTCCCCAGTTTGCGGCGGCCATGGCCAAGCTCGCTGCCGATGACCAGCGCCGCGAGCGAGCGGACTTCACCCTGACCGACCTGGACGGAAGAGCCTGGACCTTGCAAAGTCTGCACGGCAAGGTGGTGCTGGTGAACTTTTGGGCCACTTGGTGTCCCCCCTGCCGCAAAGAAATGCCTGACCTGGAAGCCCTCTACAACCAATTCAAAGATCAAGGCTTCGTGGTGCTGGCGATCTCTGACGAAGACAAGGCCAAAGTTCAATCCTTCATCGCGGCGCACCACACGACGTACCCCATCCTGCTCGATCCGGGACGCAAGGTGAATGAACTGTTCCAGGTGGAGGGAATCCCCAAGAGCTTCGTCTACAACCGGGACGGCAGACTGGTTTCGGAATCGATCGACATGCGGACGCGCAAGCAGTTTCTGGAGATGCTGGCGCAGGCCGGGCTGCACTGAGCCCGCAGTCTGGGCGAAGAACCTACATCTGCATTTCCCCCGGAGCCGCAAATCAATGCGTCGATGTCATCATCGACTTGCAGTCACCTTCCTGCACTGCTCCGCCCAATTTGCGATAGAATGACCCGCCGTACGGCGTTCACATTGAATTCTTTGGGGGTAATCATGAAATCGTCTGCTAGCCCATGGCTCGGCCGCAATGGCCGGCGAATTTTCCTGGGCATCTTTCTCGCAGTTTCACTGTTATTTGTTGCACTTCCAGCCATCGCGCAATCGGATTTAACTGGAATTTGGGCTTTGAGTGTTCCCCGGGGCGATGGAACCTCAATGAAGGTATTTCTTGACCTCACCCAGAGCGGCGAGCAGGTTGCCGGCGCGGTTTGGCTGGATGGCGACAAAGTCACCCTCAAAGAGGGCAGCTTCAGCGCCGGCAAATTGCATCTCGCGGTCGCTTTGTGGTCGGACGATCCCAAGCACCGGGCGTTTGTGGATGGCACGCTCGAAGGTGACAAGCTCTCGGTGCGCGTGCACATGCCCGACCGTCCCGTCGTGGCAGCCACAGGTGAGCGCTCGACCCGCGAAGCCATGGCGCCCCCCGCGCCCCTGCCCCTGCCCCAGTTGCACGATGTGGCGGACAATGGCTTGGCCCAAGCGCCGCCCATGGGCTGGAACAGTTGGAACAAGTTTGCCGGCCGGGTGGATGACGTCACCGTGCGCACCATGGCTGATGCCATGGTATCCAGCGGCATGCGCGACGCGGGTTATACGTTTATCAATATCGACGACACGTGGGAAGGCCCCCGCGACGCCCAGGGAAACATCACCGGCAACACGAAATTCCCCAATATGAAGGGCCTGGCCGATTACGTTCATTCCAAGGGGCTGAAGATCGGGCTTTACTCCTCACCCGGGCCGCAGACCTGTGCGGGGTACGAAGGCAGCTATGGACATGAGGACCAAGATGCCAAGACCTACGCCGCTTGGGGCTTCGATTACCTCAAGTACGATTGGTGCAGCGCCGGACGCATTTACAAGAATTCCGACATGCAACCCGTCTACCAGAAGATGGGTGACGCGCTGCTGGCCAGCGGCCATCCCATTGTTTTCAGCCTGTGCCAGTATGGAGAGGACAACGTGTGGACGTGGGGCGCCAAGGTGGGCGGCAATCTCTGGCGGACCACCGGCGACATCAGCGACAACTGGAAACGCATGGATGAAATTGGTTTCAGTCAATTCGCCATTGCTGGCTATACGCGGGCGGGCCACTGGAACGATCCCGACATGCTGGAAATCGGGAATGGCGGGATGGCGGCGGATGAGTACCGTACCCACATGAGCCTGTGGGCGCTGCTGGCGGCGCCCCTGCTGGCGGGCAACGACCTGCGCACGATGAGCGACGAAACCAAGTCCATCCTGATGAACGCGGAAGTGATTGCCATTGACCAGGACCCCGACGCCCAGCCCGTGAAGAAAATCTCCGAGCAGGGTCCGTTGGTAATTGCAGCGCGGCCGCTGCTGCATCATGATCTGGCCGTGGGCCTGTTCAATCGGGGAGACGCGCCCGCCAGGATGACCGTCACCTGGAAACAGCTTGGTTGGCGCGGGAAGCCGCAAGTCCGCGACCTGTGGGCACATAAAGACCTCGGCAGATTAGCGGATCAATTCTCGGCCGAAGTGCCCCGCCACGGCGTGGTACTGATCACGGTAGCTAAGTAGAGATCAGGGGTTAGGGGTTAGGGGTTAGGGGTTAGGGATTCGGGATTCGGAATACGGAATCAGCAGCAGCGGGCTAAGTGGGAGTTAGGGATTAGGGATTAGGGATTCGGGATTCGGAATTGGGAATTCGGAATTCGGAATCGCTGGCAAAAACTCCGATGTTGCACGTTGCACCTGGGCTGCGGCTCTGGCTCTGCCCCCTTGTGTGAGGAGGCACATTGAAACACCCTGAAACTACGGACGGCAAGGTGGCGTTTCTGTTCGATCTTGACGGCACGTTGATCGACAGCGTCTACCAGCATGTGCTGGCGTGGCGGGAAGCTCTGGAAGAGGGCGGAATTGAGCTCTCCGTGTGGCGCATCCATCGCCGGATCGGCATGAGCGGCGGCCTGTTCATGCACGCGCTCTACCGCGAAACGGGACGGCACCTAACCTCCGATGATGAAGCGCGCCTGCTGCGGTTGCACAAGGAAGCGTTCCTCCGCCGGGCAGCGCAGGTCCGCCCGCTGCCGGGGGCACGCGAATTATTGGCTTACCTCTCCGCGGCGGAGGTTCCCTGGGCCATCGCCACCAGCGGCCGGCTGGAAACGGCGCAAAGCGGGCTCGAATCGCTCGGCCTGAACGGCGACGCTCCCGTCGTTACGCGGGATCAGGTGGCGCATGCCAAACCCGATCCCGATCTCTTTATTGCCGCCGCCGATCGGCTGGGCGTGCCCATTACCGATGCCATTGTCGTGGGCGATAGCGTGTGGGACCTGCTCGCCGCGCGCCGCTGCCGCGCCCTGGGAGTGGGATTGCTCTCCGGCGGCTACGGCAGCGACGAACTGGAACGCGCCGGCGCCTACCGCGTGTACCAGGATCCCGCCGACCTCCTGCGACACCTCGATGAAGTGGGCGTGCGCTCGCGTGACTGAGCCCGGGTTGATTTAGCCCCAAAGGGATTGATTCAGCCCCCGAGGGCCGGGGGTTGAGCCCACACCTCGTAACTCAGCCTTACCGGCTTTTGAGTGCGGCCGCCGGAGAGGCAGGGGCGGTACCGCGTGAAGCTCAGAACACTGAAGGATGGCTATAGGAAACGCGCAGAGAGTAGCCAACGCAAGCCACTCTACCCAGGGCTCCCGCGCGCTGAAAGTCGGAGGCAAATAACGAAGCCCAGGCCATCTCCGTTGACTCCGCCGATTTCAAGATTTCTTAGATTTCCCGGATTTTTCCCGTCAAGCTGCGCGGTCCGCGCCGTTGCCGGATCGGCCCCCGGGGGGAACGCCACAGCGCTGACGACCGCTGTGGCCTTGCTGGGGTAATGTCAGGTTAGCCCACGGTATCAGACTTGATCTTAAGCTTCTTGCCAGCGATGACATTGATTCGTTCCTGATAGAACGTTTGCCCGTCGGCGTTTCGCAATTCCAGGGTGTGGGTTCCGGCGCGTAGCGGGAACGTCTTCAGTTCACCCGTGCGGCCTGCAAAACCGCCATCGACGAAAATCTGATCACCCTTGTGCTTGGTGACAATCTCGACCTCACCCGCATTGGGGACGCCGTAATACGGTCCGTACCAGGGCCCCCATGCCGGACCCCAGGCGTAAGCGGGGTAAAGACCTCCACCGAATCCTCCGTAGAACACCGGCCCGCCGTAGAAAAACCCCCGTGCGGACGCTATCGGTGCAGAAGTCACTAGCGCCAACAGAGCAATCGCTGAATATTTCAACAAGCGTTTCATGGCTGCTGCCCTCCTCTCGCGGCCGGCCTTCCTACTGCCTATCCTGGCCGGCTCATTAACTACGATGCAAGCGCGAGCACTCCGGCTGTCTGGACGCGAGCTCCCGCCATCCGATTTAACAATGCAAACCATTTCTTTACAACCTGATAGCCCAGATGAGCAGGTGGCAGTGCTCGGGCATTAGCACGTAACCCAGGATTTTGAAGTCCAATTCCGTCCGCAGGTCATCCAGGGTTCGGATGAATTTCAGCTTGCAGCGCCGCGAGCCAAAAACCCGCATCCGCCGATAGGTGCTGGCCGTCAGGTAATGGAGATCATGGTGATCGTAGAAGTGCCGGAGCCGTGGCATGTGCGCAGTCTACAGGAGGTGGCGGGTGCCGCATACATAAGAGGCAATGTATGGGCCACCCGGCGCCGCCTCCCATTAGGGATTAGGGTTTGGGAATTAGCGTCCTTTAACCACGCCCGGAGGAACTCCACCGACCCCTCCTGAATCTCGTGACCACCCCCGTCGCTAACCGCTCCGACCCCTCCTGAATCAGCTGAGCGTGTCCCACACTTTTTGCTGGACACCGGGGTGCTGAACCAAGCCCCGCAGGGGCGAAATAACCTAGCCCAGGCCGCAGAAGCTGTGAAAAAATCAAAAAAGTACTTGACTAGCGCTATAGCTATGATATCCTCCTTCCTTCGTTCTGGGAAGGAGGTTGGGCATGGGTTACGAATCCACCGTGCAGGTGATTCAGCGGGGCGGCAAGAACCGGCAGTGGTATTTGATCTGTCCCGCGCCCCTGGCGCGAGCTTTGGAGATCGAGAAGGGCGAGGTGATCGAATGGGTGGTCGCGGACAAGCACACGCTGATCTTGAAGCGGGCTCCCGGGCGAGCGGCTTCCTCCCCCACGCGGAGGCGAGCGCATGAGTAACGCCGAGGATCCTCGACAGCCGGGAATATGGCCGGAGGGCGAGTTGCCGGTGCGAGTGTCGGAGCCGCCGGACACGGAGTCGGCACACCCGCCGGCGGCGCGCTTGCAAGCGATTAACCGTCAGCAGATGGTCTTCCGGGCGGTGGACGTGGAGCAGTTGCTGGAACCCGACCATCTGGCGCGGGCGATTTGGGAAATGACCGGGCGCCTGGACCTGAGCGCCTACACCGCCGAGGTGCGGGCGGTGGAAGGCCGGGCGGGGCGTTCGGCCATCGATCCCCGCCTGCTGATCAGCTTGTGGGTTTACGCCTACAGTGAAAAGGTCAGCTCGGCGCGGGAAATGGAGCGGCGTTGCACCTACCATCCCGCCTATCAGTGGCTGACGGGGTGCGAGGTGATCAATTACCACACCCTGTCGGACTTCCGCGTCGAGCACCAGCAGGCGCTGGACGGGTTGTTCGCGCAACTGCTGGCGATCTTGAGTAACGAGGGGCTGATCACGCTGGAGCAAGTGGCGCACGACGGAACGAAGATCAAGGCCGCGGCCAGCGGCAACTCGTTTCATCGCGAGAAGACCTTGCGGGTGCATCTGCAGGCGGCCGAGGAGCGGGTGCGGGCGATGGGCGATCCGCGGGACGAAGGGGTGGACCGGCGCCGGCAGGCGGCGCGGCAGCGGGCGGCGCGCGAGAAGGTGGAGAGATTGCAGCAGGCCCTGGAGGAGTTGCAGAAAGTGCAAGCCGCCCCCGAGGGACGGGCCGAACCGAGGGAGCGCCGCGTGAGCGCGACCGATCCGGAAGCGCGTAACATGAAACAAGGTGATGGCGGTTATGCTCCCAGTCACAATGTGCAGGCCTCTACCGACGTGGCGTACGGGATGATCGTGGGCGTGAGCGTTACCCAGGACGCCAACGATCAGCACCAACTGCTGCCGGCGGTGGAGGAAGTGAAGAAGCAGAACGGGCGCGCCCCGGCGCAGATGATCGTCGACGAGGGCTACACCACGCGCGCGAATATCCTGGCGGCGGCCGACGGCGGCCTGGACTTGATCGGCGGGACGCTCGCCGCCGATGCCGAAGCCACCACGCGGCGCCTGGAGAAACGCGGCGTCGATCCGGCCTTTTATCCCCAACACTTCCGCTACGACCCGGCGACCGACACCTCCCTCTGCCCGGCCGGCCAGGTGCTGCATTTTAGCTATACCAAACACGACCGCTTGGGGGTGGAGCGGCACCTCTATCGGGCGCGAGCGGCGGATTGCCGGGCGTGTGCGCTGCGTGCGCAGTGTGGAGCGGGGCCGCAGGGACGCACGTTGGTGCGCACGGAGAATGTCCCGGCGGTGGCGGCGTATGCGGCCAAGATGCAGACCGAGGCGGCGCGCGCCGCTTATCGTCGGCGCGCCCCGGTGGCGGAGTTCAGTAACCTGTGGCTGAAGGCCAAACTCGGACTGCGGCAGTTCTGCGTGCGCGGCTTGCGGAAAGCCCGCTGCGAGGTGTTGTGGGCGTGCCTGACTTATAACCTCCAGCAATGGTGCCGCCTGCGCTGGAAAGTTCGCCTGGCCACGGCGCCCGCTTGAGCCGAAGGGAGAAACACGAGGGTCCAAGGTGCAAGCGCCAGAACCCAAGGCCGGACGGAAAGGAAGGTTACTCAATGAAATCACCTTAATCCTTGCAGCTCGTCGATCATCACAACCTTCAAAACACATCGTCGAAACTTAATCTACCGATGCCGAAGGCGATTCTTTCACAGCTTCGTTGGCCTGGGACATGACGGGACCGCGGAGCCCAAGCTCTGAAAGGGCGAAATGCACGCCAAAGCGGGCGCCACGCCGGAACGCAGTTTATCCCGCCCTTTCAGCACTGGGGATGTTTGGGTTCGGCCTTTTTCCCCAGGCCGTTGGCCGGGCTTCTTTAGATCGCCTCCTTGGGGCTCACCTGCCCACGCCTCAAGACTCCGCCTTGCCGGCTTTTGGAGTGCGGACGGGGAAGCAGCGGCGACGCCGCGGCGACGCCGCATGAAGCCAAGAATCCTGAAGGATGGCCACAGAAAATAGGAAATATCGCGCCGGCCCCGCATTCTCCTTGACGCGTATGGACGCAAGGGATATGGTTCTTATGCAGCAACAAGTGTGAAACCGGAAATTCCGGTAAAGCACCTTTTCCCTCTCTCGGCCAAATTCAAATAGGGCGGCCAAATTACTATCCAAGGAGACTTCGAATGAAGCATGTCAGAAGTAGTGTGTGCCTGGAGCTCCTGGTTCTCGTATTGGGGATGGCGGCGGCTCCCGCCCTGGGAGATGATGTCAAGAATCACGCTGCCTGGGACAAGCTAAAGAAATTGTCGGCAGGCCAGCAAATTCAGGTGGTACAGAACGGCGCTCAATCCACCACCGGCAGCTTCCGCAGCGTAACCGACGAGGCGATTGTGGTGAGTGCGGCGAGCGGCGAACAAACCATAAGTCGGCCGAATGTACTTCGGGTTTCCTCCAAAGGCAAACCTCACCGCATGCGGAATGCACTGATCGGCGCCGGCGTCGGGGCGGGCGCTGGGGCAGGGATTGGCGCGGCAATCTCAGGCTGCACCTCAGGCTGCTATGGTTTCACCCGCGGTAACGTCGCGGGCGTACTTTCTGCGGTCGGTGGCATCGTGGGCGCCATTGTCGGCGCGGTGATCCCCACCGGCGGTTGGCGCGAGGTTTATCGCGCCCGCTAGTCCTTTGCTTGCTCGCGCCAGAAATCAAGGACGGCTTTCCGGCACGCCTCAGATTGCTCGAACCACATGAGGTGTGTCGCCCCGCGGAGAACAATCCGGCGGAGGGGAAAAGGTGTGAGGAGACGAAAAGGTGTCATTTCCCGAGAGAACGGGACACCATACTTCCGATTTACCAACATCATAGCTTCTGCCTCCTTCCACTAGGGACTAGGGATTGGGAATTAGGGTCCCGCTAGGGTTTAGGGATTGGGGGTTGGGGATCGGGGTCCCCTGACCACCCCCGTCGCTGACTGCTTCCCCCCGGAATCAGGAGGGGAGTCCGCCCGAGTGCCCGGCGGTGGCGCTGGTGCCATTTGGCGTCTTCGGCTTCCCACGTAAATCTGGGAATGGTCAATTTCTTCTTGGGCATCTGTGCAAGCCCCGAAGGGGCCAAATAACCCAGCCCAGGCCGCAGGCCTGGGAGATGACGGGACCGCGGGGCCCAAGCCCTGAAAGGGCGAAATACACGCCAAAGCCGGCGCCACGCCGCAGCGCAGTTTATCACGCCCTTTCAGGGCTGCGGATGATTGGGTTTTTCCTTTTTCCCCAGGCCGTTGGCCTGGGCTAGGTTATTTCGCCCCTTTGGGGCTCAAAGACCGCGGCGGGCTTGGCCAGGGTTGCTCGTCACTTGTCACTCGTCACTCGTCACTTGTCTGTCGTCGCTTGTCACTCGTCACTGGTCACTCGTCACTTGTCACTTGTCTGTCGTCACTTGTCACTTGTCACTTGTCCTTGCACGTTCAGCCGCGCCAGGGAGAGCAGCCACAGCAGCCAGCCCGCGGCGAGCAGGATGGGGACGATGGCAAACCGCACCGCCATCTGGGTGTAATCCCAGAAGCCCGCGGGGACAACGGGACGCCACTGCGCTAATACGTAGGCTGCGCCGCCGAACACCGCTACGCTCAGCAGGCCGGCTACGAACGGACTGCGGAACAAACAGCGCGCCAGCAGCCGTCCCGCCAGCTTCCGCGCCCCGCGCCAGCCATGCATGAAAAGGGCGATGCAGAAGCTGAGGAGGAATCCGGCCAGCGCGATCCACACCAGCCCCTCGATGACTTGGTAGATTTTCCGGATCAGCACATAACTGACGGGCGTTTGGGCATGAAACGTCAGGAACGATGCAACTTCGAGCGCGTGATTGTTGATCCACGCGAACCCGGCCCAGAACAGCCATACGATGACGCTGCTCACCCCGCAGAACAGCAGCGCGCCCCAGAACCGCCTCCGGTAGGTGACTCCAATCCAGACCAAGTCGAGCAGGAGCAGACGGTCGCGCTCGGCCGTTGCGGCGTGGGTGGCGCCTTGCACCGTGCCGCTCAGGATCGCGACCGTCGCCAACAGTTGTACGACAGCCCAGACCAACGCCAACGCCAGCACCAGCCCCGAGGACTCCGGCAATCCCAGCCACTGATAAGCCGCAAAAACCCAAAACGCAATGAGCGCCGCCAGCACCACCACGCTCGGGTAGCTGCGCACGACAACTTTGAGGCTCCAAATCCAGGATGCGAAAGTGTTTTTCATGTTTTTCATTTTTGAGCTATCAGCTATCAGCTAAGTACCAATGAGCCGTGATGAGCTGAAAGCTGAGAGCTTCCAAGCCCAGACATCGGCTTTCAGCGATCAGCCATCAGCGTTCAGCTAAGGACCAATAAGCAGTGATGAGCTGAAAGCTGAGAGCTGACAGCTGAAAGCTTCAAATGACCCGATCTCCCGATCGGCTTTCGGCTATCAGCCATCAGCGTTCAGCTAAGGACCAATAAGCCGTGATGAGCTGAGAGCTGACAGACTGATAGCTGATAGCTTCCAATGACCCAATGTCCCAATGACCCAATGTCCCAATGACCCAATGTCCCAATGACCCGATCTCACTTCACGCTCACCGTAATCGCCTGCGTTGACGCCTGTCTGGCCGGCTCGTACATGGGCAGGACGCGCGCCGGATTCGCCTGGAACGTTCCCGCGGTTACGGCCTTCAACAGGTAATGGAACTGTCCCTGCCCGCGCTCGAAGGTGGTGGAGAACAGCGCCGTCCGGTCATCGTGAAATTCGCGCTGCGTGCAATAGAAATCCCACCAAGCCGGTTTTTCCTTAAGTTCGTACAGACCTTCCTGCTCGATGAACTCGAACCCAGCCGGGATGGGGTCCTCGATCTCCAAATATTGTTCGTCGTGCGTCGCGCTCACCGTGAGCCGCACGACGATGACGTCGCCCGTCTGCACCTCACCCGCCAGCGGTTGCTCGGAATAGACGATGCGATTTTCCTGCTTTTCCGGAACGAGCTTGTAATATTCACGCACCACGTTCAGCGCGGCGCTGCCGGCCGGCGGCGGCTTGGGCTGGCGCGAGAAATAAGACGCCGACGCCGACCAGTAGAGCACGCCCGCGCCGGACTTGACGATGCGTACGTCGTTGGCGCCCGCGTGCACCTGCGCCGCGCCCGCCGTGAGCGTGATGGGAAGCGGGTTGGCCGCGTCTTTTTCGGTCACGGTCCGGTCAGCCAGTTTTTGGCCGTTCAGGTAGACGCTCAGCGTGTAGTTCGGTTTCAGTTCGCCCGAGATCTTCAGGTAATCTATCAAGCCGTAAATGGCGGTGGCGGTCTGCTCGGTGGAATCCCAATAGTAGCCGTCGGAACGATGCTCGAGCAGCCAGCGCGCGGCGCGCGGCAGCAGATCGCTCTTCGGATCGAGATTCGCCAGGGCCTTCAGCGCATACGCCGTGGTTTCAAACGAATTGTCGGAGGCGAAGTCGAGCAATTCCTCGCGCTCCGATTTCCACCACACAAACGGGCCCTGCGCCTGCGCGTTCGGTTCCAGCAGCTTGACGAATTCCTGCGCGCGCGGGTCTTTAAGATGCATCAGCAGCAGCGCCATCAGCGCCTGCCCGTGGGTGGAGAATTTTGCGCGCGAGGCATACAAGTCTTCCACCAGCGCGTGGTCCACGTCTCCGCTCAGGGCCAGCGCGTAAACCATGTACACGCGAATGTCCGCCAGGGCGCGGGGATTTTCCCGGACCTGTTGCAGCAGCGATTCCCGGCCCTTGTCCAGCTTTTGCTGGTCAATCGGGTAACCCGCGTCTTTCGCCTGCGCCAGGCCCGCCACCACGTAGGCCGTCATGAACGGATGGGTTTCATCGGTTTGCCACCAGCCCCAGCCGCCATCATCATGCTGGAACATGTACAGGCGATCGAGACCCGCGGCTATTTTCTTGTCGAGTTCGGCCGCGGCGGCGGGCGGCGTGAGGCCCAATTCCTTCACCGCCTTCGTCACCAGGATGTTAGGCAGGAAGCTTGACATGGTCTGCTCGACGCAGCCATAAGGGTACGTAGCCAGGAAATCGAGCGCCGAAAACAACGTGCCGGCAATCGAAGGCGACAAGTCAAGGCGCAGCGCGGAGGCGTCAGGATTAACGTCCTGGGGAAGAACCAGCGAGGGCTTGATCTCTTCCTTATCGCTGCGCAGCGCCCCCGACTGCGCCACACTCTGCTGAAGGCCCCAGGGTTCGACGGGCATTTCGAGCTCGAGGGCGTCGGATTCCTCATCCGTCAGGGCCTTGGCCAGGAACTTTGCCTGCGCGATTTTGGGCGCGCGCACGTTCCACTGCACCACCGCTTCACCATTCCTGGGCACGTTCACACTGGCCTCCGCCGGGCTGGCCAGTTCTACTCCCTCGGCGCTGAGTGAGACCTTGGCAACTTTGTCCGTCGCAAGATAGTTGTGAACAATGCCCAGGAGCGTCGCCGTGTCGCCCTGGTTCATAAAGCGCGGGGTCTCCAGCCGCAGGATCAGGTTCTTGCGCGTAACGACTTTCGCCACCACCTGCCCCACCATGGTGTCGCGAGTCACCGCGCGCACCGTGGCTCGCCACGTGGTGAGCGAATCGGGGAAGTCGAATGACGCCCGCGCCTTGCCGGACGCATCGGTAACGATCGCCGGCAGCCACTGGATGGTGTCGGGGAAATACTTGCGCACTTGGGGCTGCACCGTTTGCGCGTTCTTGAAATCCGCCAGCCGAGTGGGCGCGCGCAGTTCGGTCAGCTCCATCTTGTGCCGGCCCGAATATCCCATGAACCAATACGCGGTGGAGAATTGCGTAAAAACTTTGTCCCACGTCGACGAGTAGAACACCTTTTCCGGAGGCTGCACCGCGTCAGGGCGAATCGCGTAAATGGCTTCATCCACCACGCCTAAACTCAGCTCCGCGTTAACCCCGCGTCCGCCTGAGCCTAAAGCAGTGAGGCTATAGGTAACGCGCTCGCCGGGGCGGTACTGCGGTTTATCGGTTTCCACGATGACTTTCAGCACTTTTCCGGCGGCCGGCACCGCGATGTCTTTCGACCCCTCGATCAGTTGTTCGTTCTTGACGAACGCCACATTGAGAAAGAAATTGGGCTCGAAGCGCTCCTCGATGGGAACGTCCACGGTCAGCGAATCGCCCTCCGACGCGTGCAGCGACCACGTGTAGACCTGCTGGCCTTCGGTGGTCACCAGCACCTGCGCGCCGGGTTGGTGCGTGGCGATCAAAACGTGGGCGGTCTCGCCGGGCTTGTAGGAATGCTTGCCCGGGTAAATATCCACGCGCCGCACGCCGCCTTGGCCGCCGAACACGCCGGAAATCCACAAGTTGCTCTCAAAGCGGGCCTGGCGCTGATTGGCGTCGAACCCGCTCGCGCTGAGGGTGAGCCAAGGCACGTTGGGCACTGTGTAGGAGTAATGCGCCACGCCGTGGGCGTCCGTGGTCACGTCGGCCTGCGCCAGGACTTCCGGCGCGATGCGGCGGTCCCACGACGGGTGGCTCTCAAACGTCAACTGCACGCTGGCCGAAACGGGATTCGAATCGTAATCCAGCGTGCGCACGGTGACGTCCGCCTGCTGGCCCGGCGCGTAGACGTAGCGGTCCGTCTGCACCAGCACCACCAGCGTGGAGTAAGTCACCACCACGCCGCGCCCACCCATGATTTCGCGGTTGCTGGCATCGGTCACATGCGCTTCAATCCGATAGCGATAATCGCGTTTGTTTTTAGCGACTTCGGTGGGCAAGGCCAGGTGCAGAAGGCCGTCGGCATCCAACTGGCCCGTCCCTTGGCTGACTTCCTGCCCGAAATAATCCTCGGTGGGATTCTCTGCGCCCTCGGCCTCGCTAGCGTCGCCTTCGAACTCCTCGTCGCCCCACAGGATGCGCCAATAGGGGAACATATAGCCCGAGCGATAGATCGAGTACTTCACGTGTCCGCCCGACACTGGGGCGCCAAAATAGTATCGCGCGCTGATGGTGGCCTGAATCGCGTCTCCCTGGAGGTAGCGCGGCTTATCCGTCGAGACGGCGACCTCAAATTCGGGCTTCTTGTACTCCTGCACCTCGAACATCCCGTAGAGCCGCTTGTCGCCAATGTAAGCCGTAATGCTGTACGTGCCAAGCGCCGCCAGCGGGCCGAGGGTCAGCGTGCCGTTGAACGTTCCGAAGGACGAAATGTCTAATTTCTGGTGATAAATTGTCTTCTGATTGGCGTCGTTCACCTCGACGGTAATCGGGCCGGGGACGTCCGCGCTGTACTTGCCGGCCGTCTTGGCGCGAACAATTCCTTTGAAGTCCACCACGTGCGTCGGTCGGTAAACCGGCCGGTCGGTATAAATATAACCCACGTATTCTGTTGCAGATGTGTCGAAGAAGAAGAACGGCTCCACGCTGGTGGCTGCTACGCTGTTGCCCACTGTCGCGACCATTACGCAGTTATCCACTTTGATATTTTGGAAAGTGGACTGAAAAACCCCATTCGAATCCGTCGTTCCGCGCGCGAGTTCCCGGTGGTTGTTGAAGACCACCGCTTGGGCGCTCGCCACCGGCTGGCCGGACTCGCGCTGCATCACGAAGAGCAACACCTGTCCCGGGGCGGTCTTCGAGACAAGCGCCAAGTCAGTGACCATCACCAGCGTGTAGGCGCGCAATTCCCGGTAAGCCACTTCGACCAGGTACAAGCCCTCGCCGTGCAAATCGACGGGAATCTCCTGGTACTCGGAGCCGCGCGTCTTCGGCACCAGTTCGCGCCACCCGAGCACAAGCTGCTGGCGATTCAGTAGCGGCACCTGCGCGTACGAGGTGACGTCCAGGGGGATACGCCGCAGCTTGCGTTCCTGCACCCGCGCCGAGTGGTACGCCAGGCGCGTGTCGTAGCGCAGTTGCGAGCGGAAGAAGTCCCGGATGCTGGCGCGCAGGTCACGCTTCCACTCATGAAAGCGTTCGAGCCAGGTTTTCTCGCGCGCCAGTTCCGCCTTCTCGCTGCCGAAGGAATGCGCATCCTTCAGCTTGGAGAAGAACTGAACGGCGTCCTTAACGCGATAGACGCGGAAGTCCAAATGATCGACTTGGCGGAAGCTGACCCACACTTTGGGCTGCTGCGACGGCGCGTACGTCTGGCGCGAAGAGACGCTAAATGACGGCTCTTGCGCGGCGGGATCTAGCGCCAGCGCGGCCCCGGGCGCGGCAATCAGGCCCAGGCAGGCGCACAGCAGGGCGGCGCATGCGGCAAAGCGAAATCTCGATGAGTTTCGGAACATGGGCGAGCAACGCGATGGGCTTGGCATGGGTGTATTCATCCGCGTATCAACGCAAAATCTCCAGCCTATAGACTCCCAGGAAATGCGGATTGCTGAGCAGCGGGCGCCAGCGCACGTCAGGGTGCACGAGCAGGGCTCCGGCGCGGACCTCGCGAACCTCCCCACGCTGGCCGTTCATGTCGCCGGTATGATAGACGATCCAATCCGCGCCCAGCGGCTGGTAATAAGACTTCCCGACGAACAACATGGTATGAAAAGGCTCGCGCTGCGCAGGTTGGTGGAAAAACAGCAGGTCGCCGGGCCGGGCGGCGCGGAGGTCGCGCGAAATGGCGTAGGTGTTGTAGCGAAGGATCGTGGCGCTGTCGGCGAACTCGACGAAGCCGCCGCGCGCGCCATCGTCCGCCGCAGCGGGATCGGGCGTGGCGCGGAACAACGCTCGGCCCAACGGCCAGTACGGGTAATGGTATTTGGCGACGTCGCCAAAGCCAGGATCGTAGGGCAGCCCCGCCTCCTGGAGCCAGGCGGGGGTGTGCTCCACCAGGGCGTTGCGGAAGGCGTAGCGAACCAGCGCAGCGCAGTCCTGCACTTCCGCCCGCGTCCGGGGCGTAGGCGCGTAGTACTGGGTTTCCGCAAGAAAGGTGAACCAGCGGGTGAAGTTCTCGCGATCCTGGGCGCTGTCCAAGCGAGCGCTGTCCGGAAAGCCCTCGCCCAGGCCGTCGCGCCATGAGCGATCGGGCAGCGGCGCATTTCCGGCGGATTCAGCGCTCGCGCGCACGTCGGCCTCCGCCCGGTTCGAGCTTTCGGCGAGTAGAAGTAGAAGATGATGACGCCGCACGAAGCCGGCCTCCGCCGACAACACGATCAGCAGAAGGCCCGCACCAAGCAGGCATGAAGCCCTCACGGCGTCTGCGCGGCGGAATGGAAGACCCGGTTTTCTCACGCGAAAGAATCCACAGTCAAAACACGAATGACCGTGACGACCAACCGATAATGGGGCACATTCTAAATGCGGCGAGGAAGGACTGCAAGGATTAAGAGGAAGTAGGGAATGAGGAGTAGGGAATAGGGGCGATTTGTGATTCGCGTCATCTAAGATCCAAAATCCTTTCAGTCTCCCCTGACAATCGGGAACCCTTTCGCGGTCCAGTCGCTGCCGAGCCTATCGGGAATGTCGAGCAGCTTGAAATTCGTAAATCCCATTTCCTTCAGCGTCAGGAAAGCAGGGCGAATGTTGGGGCAATCGTCCCACGGACAGCATCCGCAATAGATCACGATCTTCTGATTGCGAGGGAGTTTGGCTACGAGCTTTTTCAAGGCCTCCAGGCCCTCGGGTCTGGCGGCGGGGCCGGCGTACTTCGATCCGGGAATGTGCCCCATCTGGTACATCATGTGGAAGCCCACCTGAATCAGTATGATTTTCCCCGCTTTGACCGCCGGCAACTCGCTGTTCAGTTGAGCCGGCGCTATCAGGTCAGAGGACGTCCACGGCCGGAGATTATCCGCGGCAAGCGCGTTGAGGGTTGCGAGCAAGGCCAAAATCCAGATACTTCCCAATCTGCGTAGCATGCGCATCATGCAAATCCTCCGGGTGGTTCTTTCATCAAGACTTTCTCGTCCCCAAGTTGCGCGCCAGCCACAGCGCTCCTTCCACGGGCGGGCGCTCGAGCAACTCCACGCGCGCCCGGGGAGCGAAGAGGCGCAGGTGGCGCGTAAAGGTGCGGCGAATCAGTTCGCTGGACCGGAACACGCCCCCGGTGGCGACCACCGGCGTCGGGCGGCGTGTCCATCCGGCGCGCTTCAGCAGGGCGAGCGCGAGATTGGCCAAGTCACGGCCCGCAACGTCACACAAATAGCGCGCCACCAGGTCGCCATCGCGCGCTGCTTCAATCACCAGTGGGAAGAGCGCGGCAATCTGCTGCTGGTCGATTTTCTTCGCAACGATTTCGGTGATATCCCGAAGCTCCAGGTGCCGGCAGATTCGGTCCATCAACAGGGTGCGTGGGGCTCGCCCGTCAAAGGATTCCAGCGCCGCCGCCACCGCCTTGCGGCCCAGGTCGTAGCCCGAACCGCGGTCGTCAAAGGGAATTCCCCAACCACCCGCCCGCAACAGCTTGCCCTGCGCGTCGCGCGCGAAGGCGAAGGAGCCCGTGCCGGCGTTCACGATGATACCGGGAGCGTCCTGCACCGCGGCGGCGAGCGCGATGGCGGCGTCAGTAGTTAGCAGATAACGGCGCGCGGGAATGTGCCCACGCATCCAGGCCAGGAGCGGATCGTAAGTCGATTTGCGGCCCACTCCCGCAATGCCCGCGCAGACAGCGCGCAGCGCCGGCGGGCGCCACACACGCGCGGCAGAGGCGGGGAATCCGGCTTTCCGCAGCGAGGCGTGAAAAGCTTTCAGGATTTCGCGCTGCGCGGCGCGCATTCCCACCTTCGTCGGATTGGAAGGCCCCGACTCGACGCGTGCCAGCAGCTTGCCTTCCGCGTCCGCCAGCCACGCGGCAGTGTGCGTGGCGCCGCCATCGAGGCCGAGAAAAAGAGCCATACAAGTTCAGTCTTCAGGATTCAACTTTCAGCCTCGCACGCACTCGAGCGCCACGAGGCGAACGCTCACAGCTTATTCCTTAACCAAGATGGCGTGCAAGACCTTGCGCATTGGCCCTAGCTTCGCGTCAAAGTTGGCCAAGTCCCAATTTCCAACTTTCATATCACCACCACCCTCACAGGGTCACGCCAAAGTCGCAGCGGTTCGGACGGTGGGAGCGCTAAACATCGGTAAGTCGGAAATGCCCGTCCCCTCTTCCGGTCCCGTTCTTCCGTGTTGACACTCAAGGCGTCACCCCGTCATACCAAAGTGTCCGAGAAATGCTGCATGGCCACGCCAAAATGTCACCACGCTGAACCAAAATGTCCGATACTTAAACCAAAATGTCCGCTTTTTCTCGGTCAATTTGTTCTTCCATCCTTTGTTTTCAATAACTTGCTGGCTTCGTTCGTAATTTTTTTTCTTCCGCCCACCATCCCTGATCGTGGAAACTCGAAATTCGAAACTGGAAGTGCGGGACGTGCCGATCGGCAATCGGCAATCGAGAATCGGCAATTTATACTCCGTCGCCGGCGGGCCGCCCAGCGGGCCAGCGTCATGCGAGTTTTTTTTGCTGAGGCCACGGGGAAAGGCACGTGGCGGAGCCGCGACCGAGCGCTCAGAGGCGGCCAGGAGCCTCGCGAGCCTACCCGGCCGCGCCATTCCGAGCAGAAGACACACCTCCATCCGGTACGGCGAGCAATTTTTATGCCGTTATCTTATGGATTACCTACCAAGAGATAAAAGGAGGCATGCATTGTGATCTCACTAAAAGCGACCTTGACGAAGCCCTGACCACCCTTGAGCCGGCGCCGCATGCGCTTCCGATCTGTGGTAGCATTATGGCTGGGCCTATTGGCATCACTCTACGGACAATTTCACCAAAATCACTTCCGCCTGAAGGAGGCAGATATGCGCGTAATTCTCCACGTCCAATTCCCGCACGAACCCTTCAACACTTATGTGAAAGACGGCAGCGCAGCAGCGAAAATGAAGCGCATCCTCGATGAGTTGAAGCCCGAGGCAGCTTACTTTACGGAATTCGATGGCCGCCGCAGCGGGCTGCTGGTTATTCAACTCAATGACAGCTCACAAATCCCGTCCGTTGCTGAGCCGTGGTTCCTCACATTCAACGCCGATTGCCATCTCCACCCGGCCATGAGCGCCGAGGATTTGGCCAAGTCCGGTTTGGAAAGCCTCGGCAAGAAATGGGCATAGGGCAGCAGCAACTCAGTGGCAAGCAAGCCGGGGTCTTCACCAACTAGGGCCGCTCAAAGTAGAGACGGAGGGCTGGCCCCGGGCGAGGGGAAGAGCTGTCCGTTCCGTGCCTCGCATTACTAACGCAACTGTCTTCTTGGCGCGCGAGGGGTCATCGTGCTCGTCACTCGTAACTGTCACCCGATACTTGTGACTTCCGGCCGTTTGGCCCCTCTGCGCTATGCCTCAGTGTCTCAGTGGTGAAAGCGAACGGGACCTGTATCAGGCGCGCCCGGCGGAGTATGAAGAGGCAGGCCAGGAACGCTTGGTGGCGCTGGCCGTGTTTAGAACCTCCAGTATCTTCCCGCCGTACTTCTGTACGCGCCACTCGCCGAGTCCGTTGATCTTCATGAGGTCGTCGAGCGACCGGTTGGGCATTCGGACCATCTCCTCCAGCCATCGGTTTTGCGCCACCATGTAGAGCGGCACGCCCTCTTGGGCAGCCTGGTCAGCGCGCCACTTCTTTAAGGCAACGATCGACCTTACCTGGTCCCGGTTCAGCACGCTGCCGGAGTCGGCTGCTGGTTCGGCGCCGCCCGCCGGTTTCTGGATCGGCTGCGCTTTGGTGTCATACGTGGGCTGTGCTTTTGCGTCATACGCAGCCTGCACCCTGTCCTGACGAGTCGCCGCCGCTCCATCCTCGTAGAAAAACATGACGGACCAAATCAGCCCCTCTGGCTGATTGGCAACCGAAGCGAAAATGCGCTTCACGTTGGTCGTCTGGAGAAACTCGTTCAACTTCCGCTCCCGGTCGAGTGCCTTTTCTGACTCAAGGGGAACACTGAAAACTTTGCACCGCATGGCGCCTCCTGTGACCGCATCAATCTGCAATTCCACAAGTAACATCGGCGGATGGGCAACAAAGGATGAGAAAATTCTGATAAACTGACGCGCATCGCTATGGACCCATTACTATCCGAAGCTGAACTCTCCGAACTGGAAGACTTTCTTGGTTCTTACCTTGAGCATGGCGATTGTATGGATATCTCCATGCTCGACGGCTATCTGACTGCTATCGCCATCGGACCAGTCACGCTCGTGCCCAGCGAATGGTACCCGCCGATTTGGGGCGGCGTGGACGAGCCAAGATTTGACTCGGCCGAACAGGCCCAGCGCATCTCTGAGTTGATCGTCCGGTACCATAATCAGATCATCGGTGGTTTTCTCGGGGCGCCGGAAGCTTTTGTGCCCTACCTGTACGAATATGCACACGAGAAGGATGGCAAGTGGGAGGTTTCCGCCGAGGAGTGGTGTACTGGATTCAGCCTGGGCGTTCACCTGAGAACCGAAAGCTGGGAACCACTCATCAAGGATAAGGAATTCTCGGAGTTGCTGGCGCCCATCGTCGCCTTCTCGTGGGAAACGGCGTGGAAACAAGTTACCAAACGCCGTGACGAGGCGCGGGTGCGCAAGGAACTGCTCGATTTCCTGCCCTTCGCCATCCAGGGCATTTACCTTTACTGGCACCCTGAGCGCGCGGAGCGGTGGATTGACGCCGTGACGAATAACCTCCCCGTACGTGGAAGATCAGGAAACAGCCGCAACGCCCTCTGCGGTTGCGGCAGCGGGAAGAAGTACAAGAAATGCTGTGGCGCGCCCGGGAAAAAGCGATAACAGCCAGACCTGATTTGCAGGATAGCGCCTGCGAGGGGCCGAGAGGTTACGATGAGTCGAACAACGAAGGGAGAACGTGGGTCACCACGCGCTTCGGATGCTTCCCGGCCGATCAAACTGCCGGCACCCGCACTGCGGCGCAGCGGTTCGCTGGCGCGGGCCCTGCAGCTCCGGAGGACCACTCGCGAGATCAGCGGCAGGAAACTTCCCTTGCAGACGCTCTCCAATCTTCTCTGGGCGGCATGCGGCGTGAATCGCCGGAAGGGCCCGTTTGGAATTTGCGGCAGAACTGCGGCCTCGGCAAGCAACTCCCAGGAGATTGACGTCTACGTGGCTCTCGAAACGGGCGCCTACCTATATGACCCGCTTCATCATCGGCTGGTGCCCGTAGCTGCCGGCGACCTGCGACGTTTCGCCATCGGGCCGGGCCAGTCAGCAGCCGGCGCTGACGGTCCGGTCCGCCTGATCTATGTGGCTGATATCGATAAGCTGGTCCACACCACCGGCTATCAGGAACCCGGCCTTCGCGATCCTGACGTGCAGCGGTCCTACTACTACGTTGACACGGGCCTGATTGCGGCCAACGTATATCTGTTCGTGGCGTCCACCGGCCTGGTAGCCTGGTTCCACAACTGCGACAAGTCCGAACTCTCCCGGAAGCTCAAGCTACGTAAGGATCAGCGCGTACTCTTCGGGCAGACGATTGGATACCCGGGTAGGTAGGATATCCCTGCGGTGTTTACCTTCGCACGCGCACCAGCGCCTCGCACCATTCGGGCAACTGCCGGCCCGCAAATTCTACGTCGGCCGTGACCACGTAGAGTCCGTCTCCCCGCACCGTGAACACCGTCTGTGCCGCTTCCTCTTGGTGGGCCGGGATGGCTATTTCCGGATTCGTTCGCACCGTCTTCCAGCCTTCCGGCAGATTCCACTTCACGCGGTAGACTTCGCGCTGGGGCGCGTGGTTCAGGATGCGCACCCGCAGCGTTACGTTTTCGCCGTTGCGCGCTTCGCTTCCGTACGGGTCCACAAAAGCCCAGCTCTCGTCAATCGCGTAATTCGGGTCAGGCCACGGGGCCAGTTCCTTCAGGAGAGCCTGCCTTTTCAGCAGTTCCGCGTGCATGCGCGCGAACTGCTCGGCCGAGAAGCGGAACGTCGGCCCAACGTGCTGGTTCACCAGCCAGACGTCCCTCGGCAAGTGCTGCAAAATAGCCAGGCAATACAGGTAACCTTGACCCTCATCCACGAAATTACGATTCTGCAAGCAGTAATCGTCGATGCCGGAAGGCGTGAAGGAGTCTCCCGCGAAGAACAGGGCGCCGCCGCCATCCCGCTCCACGCGCAGGCCGTCGTGATACAGCGTCTGGCCAGGGAAGTATAGAAACGTGAATTGAAATTCATGCCAGCGCATCCGCGAGCCGTCCGGCTGCGGTTTCCCGGCGGTGATGGCCGCGGTGGTAAGGCACGGCATGTGGTAATGCGAGGGGTGTTCCAGGATGTCAGTCAGTTGCGGGGTGAAATAGACGGGGCAATGAAAGTGCTCGGCCAGTTCCTGAGCGAAATCAGTGTGGTCGTCATGATAGTGCGTGATCCAGATTCCCTCGACGCTTTTCAGCCGCCCGGTTGCCAGCAACTCATCCAGCTTGGGCCGCGTTCCCTTATACCCGGCATCGATCAGGAAGCCGGTGCCGGAGAGCGAGAGCAGCAGGCGGGAATTGCCGATCGCCATGGCCCAGTCGGGCAAGGGGCGCTGTTCGGCCATGGGCATGGAATCCACCGGCCGCCCATCCAGCACCGCCCGCGACCGAATGCGCAGGTTGTCGTCGCCCCAGTACCAGCGCAGGGCGTCGGTGGCAAAGTGACTTGCCATGAGCGCCTGAAGCCGCGTGATGAGACGGTTGATGGCCTGCTGCGGATTGTCAATCAGCGGGCCGCGCGCGGGCGCCAGCACGTCCGGCTTAAGCGCGGCGATCTTGCGCAGGCTTGCGATAAGTTCGCCGGCCCGAGCCGCGTACCCGTGGTACCCGCGCGCGTTGGCCTCCGGGATGGCGTCCTGAAGGCTGGAGAGATCCAACAATTGGCCGTCGCCGTAAATCAGATCGCCCGTGCAGGCGATGCGCTTGCCGGCACTCTCAATGATGTAAGAAACCGCCCCGCGCGTGTAGCCCGGCGTATCGACCACCTGGACATGCACGCCATCTAGATCCAGAACGTCGCCGCCATGCACCGTCCGCGACACCCGCAGAGGCAGGCGCAGCACCTTGGTGTTCACCTCGGAGTAGTCGTGAAAGCGCTGGGTCTCGTATGCCGCCCAGAAGGCGCCGGGATTCTCAAATAATGTGCGCTCCCGCTCCGGGACGATCGCCGCGGCGCCGCGGTCTACCAGTGGCACTCCCGCCCAAACCACATCGCGGCGCGCCTCCGTAAACAGTACGTACGGGACCGCTTTAATGCGGTTCTCCGCATCGCCGTAAACCAGGACTTTGCCCTCGATCAACAATCCATTCACAGGGCCGGGCAGGAAGCGGTCCGTTGCAGGCAGCGATGTAGCGCCGGCAGCACTCGTCGCCACAATGAGCCATAGAAATATCAACCCGATCCCACCCGACGTTTCAACTGTCTTTACCACCCTTGTGCCGCCCATGCAGCCCTCCGTGTGTACGTTCACACTAACACAAGTTGTAGCGTCGATCTCCGATCGACGCGCGGCGGTCGGAGACCGCCGCTACAGCGGACGCTGCGAATATTGATGTCGCTTAGACCTTTTGCTGCTTCCATCTGCCCCGGCGAAAGAGGATGACCATCGCCACCGCAATCGAGGATTCGGAAATGGAGATGGCCCAATAGACGCCGTTCGAGTGCATACCCAGGGTAATGGCCAGCACGTAAGCAAACGGAATTTCGAACACGATGAAGCCCAGGAAATTAATGATGGTCGGCGTCAGGGTGTCGCCGGCTCCGTTGAAGGCCTGCATCATCACCATTTCATAGGCGTAGCCGATATTGCCCACGCTCACGATGCGCAGGCAGGCGGCGGCCAGCGCGGCCACTTGGGGGTCGTGGGTGAAGAGGCGGACCACCGGCCCGGCGAACACGATGAAGAAGGCGCCCACGCCGCCCATGACCAGCGCGTTATATATGCCGGTCTTCCACACGGACTGCTCGGCGCGCTCCGGTTCCCCGGCCCCAAGGTTCTGGCCCACCAGGGTGGCCGTGGCGCCGCTTAGTCCCCAAGAGGGCAGAATAAAGAAGACGACGATCCGGATGCCCACGGTGTACCCGGCCAGGGCAGCGTCGCCAAATACGCTGATGATTCGCATCAGGCTGATCCAGGCGATTTGCGGAACCAGCATCTGGGCAATGCCCGTCACGGAGACGCGCAGCAGGCGCATCATCACATCTGCCCGGAGGCGCACCTGGCGCGCCAGGATGCGGATGTGCTCGCCGCCCCGGAACAGGCAATAGAACTGATACACCACGCCCAGGCTGCGGCCGGTGAGCGTGGCCACGCCCGCGCCCGTCACCCCGAGTCGCGGGAACGGTCCGAGGCCGAAGATAAGGCAGGGGTCCAGCAGCAGGTTGATGGAATTGGCCAGCCACAGAACGCGCATGGCGATAGCGGCATCGCCGGCGCCGCGAAACACGGCGTTGTTAAGCATCAGCAGCAATACCACGCTGGAACCACCCAAGGCGAAGCGCGCATACGTGGTGCCCACCGCCAGCACCGCCGGGGAGGCTCCCATGATCTGCAACAGGCGCGGAGCGTAGTAGAGACAAGGCATGCCCATGCCGAGGCCAGCCAGCAAAGCCAGCGTGATCGCCTGCACGCCCGCCACAGCGGCGCCCTCGCGGTCCTTCTCGCCGATGCGGCGCGCCACCATGGCCGTGGCGGAGAGGCCCAGGCCCATTCCCACCGCATAGATGATGGTGAGCATCGCTTCCACCAGCCCCACCGTGGCGACGGACCCCGCCCCCAGGCGCGCCACCCAGAAGACATCCACCAGCGCAAAGAGCGATTCCATGAGCATCTCGAGCACCATGGGCACGGCGAGCAGGAATATGGCCCGCGTAAGGCTGCCCGTGGTGTAGTCCTGCCGCGAGCCGCGCAGGGCTTCCTGCAGCGACGCCCAAAGGGAGGGAGATGACTCGCTCGTTGAGATGGCAGAGGGCATAAACACCAGCTAATTAGGTTACTTGCAGAATTTGGCCCGGACCGGGGCCTTGCGGATTCAGCTCGGCACGAATTGGGAACTACCGCGGCATGGTCTTCATAGTGTATTGAACTTACAACAAGCTGGGGAGACCGCGCAAGGAGAATGCCTGCGGAATTCCTACCGGGGTGCAAAGATCTGCCGGCTTGCGCAGGAAAGCCTCACGCAAGCTTCTTTCTGAGCGTGACAATGTTCTTCTGCGCTGCGCGCTGGTACTCGATGCTCGTCATGATCTGGCGGACCAGATAACACAGTCCATTACTCTTCCCACTTCCGACACATCATTCTTCAAAATCAGTGTGGCTTGCCCAGCCATGACATGCCACCTTCTCTGCCGCTCTCGAAAGCCCTGCCCCTGCACCAACCCCTCATGGCGAGGGGTCGTTCCCACAATTCTAATGTTATAGCGAGGCACGACGGTGGTGCAAGCCACGATGGGGCATAGGGACGGAGATGCATTCCAGGAGTTTCGGCCTGATGCCACGTGAGCACGCAGTCACACAACGCGAGCGATGCCGCGGTTGCACGAGTCAGAATGCACGAGCCGGGCGGCTGCTGCTACGGCGAACCGATATCATCGAAGCGGCACCGGGACCAAACCGACCGGCCGCCTTCGGCGCCGCCGGCGGGATCAGGGCCGGTGGTTAAAATGACGATGCGATCACGCGCGCCGTCGAGCGGAACCCGGAAGGAGAATCGTCCAAGGCCGGCTTGAGACGAGGGCCGAAGCAGGCGTTCAAGCGCCACTCGACTTTTGCCGGACCGCTCCTGGACGACAATCGACGCCTGCACACTTGTTATCCGATCTTCGCCCGGCAGCGATTCCTCCGGACTGCCAAAATAGCCCGAAAATGACTTTGCCTTCTCGGGGATCTCCAACACGATCTTGCTGGGCGCGCACATCAGCCAGGCGGGGGAGCCGTGGTAGATCACCACTCGTGTTGCGCACGCATTATCCAGGGACTTTGGCTGCGACCGGAAGACCCGGCCTTGAACATCAGCCAGCAGGTCGTCCGCTGCGATCCCTCTGGCCGCGTGCAGAAATCCCGGTGCGGTGTAAAGCCGAACCGTGAGGTCATGATGGAATTCGAACGACCCATGCGCCGGGCGCTCAAAAACCACGCTGTTCGTTGCGGGCTGGCGCATGCGCGCGTAAAGCCCCAGAACAGCGAACGTGCCGTTCAGTACGGGGTTCACCAGAAACGGCTGATCGGCCATGGAGGGAACAATGCGGTATTGCACCGGCGAGCCTCCCGAGGCGACCCGCATGAACAGGGGCTGTTGCTGATAGACAAAGCTAACGGCACGTCCGAGTAGCGTGGGACGGATCGAAACCGACATGAACAGCGGGGCCTCGGCCCAAGGACTCAAATCCAGCTTCTCGCCAAAGCGCAAAGTCTGCTCGCGCACCAGCTTAAATTCCGGGACTTCTGCCGTTCGCTGCTGGAGGATCAGGAAAGGGCCGTCCTGCGCCACCGGGACGTAGTTGTTGAGCACATAATTCAGCGCCGCGGAATCCTCCAGCGACGGGAAGCGGCCGTCCGTGGCCTGCTGGCAGAGCATGACAAAATGAGGCCGCCCTTCACTTTGGAAGTATGCCGCGTTCAGCCTCTGAAGATCCGCGGTGTAAGCCACAAAGCCCTGAAACACGGGACGCGGCCGGTAGTTCAGCCCATTGATGACCGGCGCCAACGTAAGGTAGTTCATCACATCCACCGATTGGTCCCCGATCACATCTTTGGCGCGGTCGAGTTGGAGCATGGCGGCATGCCGGGAATCGCGGCAGTCAGCATAGAGTTTGCCCGAACGTCCGGTTAATACGGCAAAGATGCTCCCAGTGTTTTGTAAGACGCGCGGCGGCCAGCCGGTCTGCCTGCCGCCCAACGAACCCGGGAATCTGCCGGTTTGCGGCCACCAGGCACAGCACCAGGGTCATGCCAAAAGCGACTTGCGCCACCCGACCTCCGGGAGCCCTCGGCGCGCCCGACAGTTCCGGAACGAACAAAAACGTGAATCCGATCGGCAGAAACCACAGGAAGATAAAGGCGTGCCAGTCGCCGGAGCGCGTGAACCCTTCTTTCCAGGCGAGGAAGACATACTGGGCTAGCGTAATGCGGCATGCCCAACTTGCAATACTCCCCTTCAGTCGCGCCATCGATGCCATCCATGCGCCCGCAAAAAGGGCCAGCGCGGCCAGCGCGGCGCCGAGGACTGCGGTCTTGGGTGTCAGGTTCATTGCCGCGCTATACCCCGACTCCAATTCCAGGCCGCGGCGAATCCACAGGACCAGGTGCGAGGGCGACTGCCCTAAGGCCGCCCAACCGGCAACAAAACCCGCGGGAGTCCCCAACGCCAGCACCATCGCTTTGGCGATTTTCCGCTGCCACAGCCAGCAGATAAACACGAGCGCAAGGCTCACGGCGGCGGCGGTAAAGAACGAGAATTTGACGAGCGAGAGAACTATGAACGTGAAGAAAAAGAGAGGACCTTGCCAGCGATGCTGGGGATTGTCCGCCAGCAGGACAATTGCGCCGTAGGCCAGAACGAAGAAAGCAATCTGGTCGAAGCCCGCGGAGAGCGCGAATACCATCAGCCACACGAGGAACGCATAGCGAATCCATCCCGAAAGCCGTTTTGCCAACGCGGTGGCCGCAAAGGCAACCAGCGCGCTCCAGAAGAAAGCGAACGCCACGCGGGCGGCCACCAGGTGTCCCAGGCTGGTGCGCGCGCCCAGGAAACCCAAGGGGCCGAACGTGAACACAATTTGACTGCCAAATTGCCAACGGTGGGTCGCGGCGTATTCGAGCGCGGCGTGCCATGAGGGATCAAGCTCGAGCGGCGGCGGTTGCATCCCACTGAGGAAAAATGCCGAGATAAAAACGAGAAGGGAGCAGGCAGCCCAGGCAATCCACCGGGCTGTTGGAAACGACGTGCTGGCATTCATCGTAAGTGTCCATTCTATCCAAAAACTATAGCATCGTTACGGTTTCTGTTAGCACCGGCCTGCGGGTCCCATGGCCCGGTGGTGGTCGCTCGCGGCGTACCCGAGATCCTATCGGCCGGTGAGCCGTCGCCACGGTCGGAAACCGGCCCCTCGGTGATTTTCCGATGATCAAACGGCAAGAAGAATCGTCGCAGGTCAGTGTGTGTGCGGTGTCGGATGATGAGCCTGAAGGTTACTCAACACGCCGTCAAGCGCGGGCACTAGCCCTTAACGGGCTGCTGCCTCCTCACTGGCGCGTGCGAAGGGCACTTCGGCGGGTTGCTCGCCAGCAGAGCCCGTCTCCGCTTCACCGGCTAGAAGCCGTTCTGAAGCGGTGAGGAGCGGTTTGTCAATCGAGCGCCCCAATCTTCGCTCGGCGGGCCAAAAAGTCGCTTGACACGGCATCCCGTTTCAGAGATGGCTACCTGCTATGAATTCTGGCAGAGGTGCAGTATAGTGGGCAGCCACATCCGGCGGTGGGCCGGTTGAGGTGTGCCGCCATCCACCACTGAGGGTTGAGCTTTTGAGCCTGTCACCTGAGCTTGAACTGGAACAGAAAGCTTTTCGGACCCGGATTACTTATCGTTTTTTCGCCGATTATGTTGAATACACCATCCGGGACAGCAGCGGCGCCATGACGTCTTTCAACGCCCAATACGCGGGCCTGCCGGCCAAGTTCGATTACCGCGTCTATCAGCCGCCGCGCAGACCGGCCTTAGTGATCCAGGTCTTCGCGCTGCTGTGTCTCTGCTGGGTGGCGGTCATCTCCTTTCCCTGGCGGGGATACGAACCCGTAGAGTTCGCGGCCCTGTTCGGCGTGCTTCTGGTGGCCGGGTGGGCTTACATCCGGGTGCGATCCAAGAACGTCTACACCTCGATTCCGGTGCGCAATGGAAAGGTGCTGGTGCTTCAGGACAAGCGCCACGACGAGGTGATCGAGGCGCTCGAATCGCGCCGCGTGCGCTTCTACCGCAAGCTGGCGGTAATCGATCTGCGCAATCCGCCCGCAGTCGAGCTACGGAAGTTCACCTGGCTGAAGGAGCAGGGTGTGATCAGCGAAGAGGAATTTGAAACCTTCCGCCAGAAGCTGGCCGGCGACGCGACTTCTCCGCTGCCTCCCTCGAAGCCGCCCACCGAAACCGTGCAGTGAAGCTCTTCTATACCGAGTGATTCTGATATGAAATCTCGCATCCTGCTGCCGTTGGCGATTCTGGCTTGCGGGGGAAGCGAGGTGTCAGGAAGCGGGGCGGGCTGGCCCAGAGATGGTTCTCAATCTCCGCGTTTTCGCGACGCAAAGTCCTTTCGGGATCGCAGACTTCACAAGACGGGAAATGCGCCAGCCGCGGAATGAAACATCTTGTGGATGAAGCTAGGCCTTGCAAAGTCCGCCGTGGTCTTCCGAAGAGGCCGTCAAAGGCCGGTCCCCTGAACGGTGATGGTTTTAGCTCCCTTTTAAGCCGATGCTGACAGGTTTCCGCGCAATTACCAGGAACTGCTTTCCCCACAAACGCTGGGCCAGGGGGACCAGCAGGTAGAGGCGTACCCAAAAGGGTCGGGGAGGCATGTGGTGGCTCATGGTAAAGGGAAGGAATCGCGGCTTGACGACTTCACATCGAAATCCGGCGATCTCGAGCGCTTCCATCATGGAGCGGTCGCTGAGCGCCAGGTGATGATCGACAAAGTCCCAGTAAACGTCGTAGCAGAACCGGATGTTTGGCCCCAAGGCAATCAGCAATCCCTGCGGACGCAGCACCCGGTACGCCTCCGCCAGGCACCGGGCAAGATCGTCTTTGGCCGGGAGGTGCTCGAAGAAATTGCTGCTGAACACGACGTTGACGGACTCGGAGGCCACGCTCCATGCGCCGGCAGCGTGCTGAGCAAGCACGGTGACCCCGGCAGAAGCTTTCTCCGCCGTGATGGGATTCGCGTCCAGCGCGTACTTGCGACCTGCTGTGATGCTGTTGATGAACTCGCAGTAGCCGGCGCCCACATCCAGTACGGTATCCGTCGGCTTGATCCATTGCTGAAAGTAGTGGCGGGCGAGGGCCTTCCACACCTCCGCTCGACGGCGCTCCATTCCGGCGAACCGGCGGCTGTACACGGCTTGTTGAAGTTGTGGCGTCATCCGTTTGTGTTTCGCGGTCTGAACTTCGCGGGTGCTTCCTTTCGGTACCGCCTCGTTCTAGGGTACGGTACCCCTGAACCCAGATCATTATCGATATTGCGGTCTTGACTGACAAGAGGCGCCGTGGTTGATGTTGCCATGCTAGGAATTGCGGAGGAATCCGTGGGCTGACGGATCTGGCGCAGTTCCTGATGGACTCTCCACTGGCGGGTGCGGAGTTGAACTTGGAAAGGCAAAAGGACTAGGGCCGCCCCATTGACCTATGAGCGGGTTTTTGCTCGATACCAACGTGCTTTCCGAGTTCAATCGCCGCGGCCAGCCAGACCGGCTGGTGCATCAGTGGCTAGAAGCCACCGACCGGGATTCCCTTTACGTCAGCGTCCTTCGTCGGCGCGTTTGACTTCCGCTGCGCAATATGCCACGTTGAACGCCCATGCGGCGCTTTTCAGGGATATTTCAAAACTGCCAACTCGGTGGAATGCTCGTCGTGCTGATGGCCGTTCTCGGCAACGGCGCCGGCCGTTGTGCGGAGCAGAGTTTGCAGTCCGACGTCAACGGGCTGATGCGCGGCAAAGCGGGGGCGGTGATTGTCTCGGACCCACGGACCGGCCGCATCCTGGCCATCTGGAACCCAACGGACGCATTCAAGGAAGCGTACAGGCCGGGTTCGACGGCGAAGGTCATCGCGAGCGCTGCCGCGTTGGAAGACGGCGCCATTGCACCTTCGGAAACGATCCTGTGCCGTCGCGTTCCCCGGCTATTGGGAGAGTCTTTTCACTGTTCTCATCCCCCGGCCGCCGCGCCGTTCGACCTCGCGGAAGCGCTGGCCAACTCGTGTAACTACTTCTTTTCAGAAGTAAGCACCCGGCTCAGTGCGCCCGTGCTGGCGCACTGGTATGCAGTGTTCGGCTTTGGCGCTGCCGAGCGAGCGGGTTCGCCGGGAGAAGTGCACATTTCGAACCGTCCCAGGGAGAAGGCGCTTGCCGTGCTCGGCGAGCAGGGTGTAACGGCAACGCCGGCCCAGGTGCTTTTGGCGTATTCAGCCATCGCGATGCGGGGCCGCGTGTTCCGCCTCATCATGCCCGGGGAACGCCAAGCACCGAAGCTTGAGCGCCTCGTTCAATTGCGCGACAGCACCTTTACGGTTCTGACGCAAGGATTACGGAAATGCGTGCAGGAGGGCTCCTGCCAGGCTGCGACGGTTCGCGGAGTGGCGGTGGCCGGCAAGACCGGAACGGCCCCGGCCCTGGACGGCAGCCGCGTGACACACGCGTGGTTTGTCGGCTACGCCCCCGTGGACGCGCCGGAAGTGGCGCTGGTGGTTTTCTTGAAACGGGGCACGGGGGGTGCGGACGCTGCACCGTTGGCGGCGAAAATTCTTGCTCACTATTTCTCCCAAGAGTCCAAAAGTGCCGTGAACGATGGCTGGAAGCCGTGAGAAAGCTACTGCTTATATTCCTGTTCTTGACGGCCATAGCGCTGCCGGTACGTTCGGCAGACCCACAGTTCCGCGTCGAGTTGTTCTCCAACCGCGTCGTGAAAGCCCTAACGCTGGAAGGCGGGGAACAGCGTATAAGGATCTGCGGGGCGAAAACGGATGGACCCTGCTTCGTGCTGCCCTCCAATACGCAGCTTTCCTGCGTTGCTGATGTCCATGTCCACTGCCGTGTTGGGGCGACGGACCGGCGCTTCACGCTGCTTACGGCTTCTGCCCCCGCGCCGTTTCGTATTGCCCCGACATTTCTGAAGGCGAACGAAGCGCCGCCAGCCTTCTTCCTGCGGAACGCACGCATCACGCGGAATGGGGCGGAGTTGCAGGTTAGCACGGAACTCGATTTGGAATCGTACGTCTCCGGCGTTCTTCGGGGGGAAGCTTCTGTCATGCAAGCGCCCGCGGCACGCCAGGCCATGGCAATTGTCGCCCGCACGTGGGCGCTGCGATGGCAGGGAAGGCACCGCGATGCAGGATTCGATTTCTGCTCGCTCACGCACTGCCAGGCGTTCCGATTGCCGCAGGAGGCGAACGCCCATGCCGCCGATGACCTGGAAGCAGCCGCTCGCGCCACGCGCGGGCAGATTCTGCTGTATCACGGGGCGCTAGCCGATCCCTATTTCACCGCGTGCTGCGGGGGAGCCACGGAGGCCGCGGGGAACGTGTGGCCGGACCGCGCGCAACCCTATTTGGTTTCGATTCACGACCCCTATTGCCTTTCGAGCCCCCACGCCTCGTGGAAAAACGCGATTGCCGCTGAGAACGTGCAGCGAGTCTTGCGCGAGGCGTTGCATCTGCCCCTCACTGGCCCGCCGGCTCAACTTTCCGTCGAAAAGTGCGATTCCTCAGGCCGGGCGCTCATCCTTCGCGTCGTTGGCAATGCCACCTGGGACATCGACGCGAATCAGTTCCGTTACGCCATCGATCGGCGCTTAGGTTGGCAGCAGATCAAAAGTAACTTCTACAGAATCGAGCACCAGGGGGATTCCTGGGTCTTCGTGGGTCGCGGTCTCGGCCACGGCGTGGGACTATGCCAGGCGGGCGCGGAGCAGATGGCACGTCTGGGAGCGTCGCCGGAGAAGATTCTGAGCACCTATTTCCCCGGAGCGGAAATCGCTCGGCAGCGCTCCGACGATCCTGACCCGATTGCATCCAGCGAACACTTCGAACTTGTTTACCCGGTTTCGCAGGAGCCGTGGGTGAAGCAAACGCTCAACGCGCTGGAACAAGCTCGGGGAGCGCTGGGCGCACACGCGGAGGTGCTGCCGTCACGCATTCGCATCGAAACGTGGGGCTCCGCCGGTGATTTCATCCGCGCTACGGGGCAACCCGGGTGGACGGCGGCCAGCAGCGATGGGAATTCGATTGCCCTGCAACCGCTCGAACTGCTGGCGCGCAAGCGCATTCTCGACCAGACGTTGCGGCATGAGTTGACCCATCTCGTCGTGCATCGATTGCAGGCGCCAGGAGTACCGAGGTGGTTCGAAGAGGGATTGGTGCTGTACCTGACGGGAGAAAGGATAGACGCGCCCGTGCGGACGCTCATGCCTACGAGCCAGCTTGAACATGCCATCACTCAGCCGCGTTCTGAAGCCGAAATGAAGACCGCTTACGCTCAAGCCCTCGAGCGCGTGCGGCGACTGGCGCGGCAGCAGGGCGAACCGGGCCTGTGGCGCATGCTGCAATCTCCTTCCAAAACGCATGGCGGGTGAGATTTAGTGAAGCTTTCAGCGCGTGCGCAAGCGTGCAAGAGTCAGTCCAGGAAAGGCGGAGTTACTGCTGTCCATGCTACGCCTTGCTCGAGGGCCGAATGATGGGTGATCCCACCTGAGCCTTCAATTCCGGATCGCGATTGATGACCTCCATGATTTTCTTGGCCATCTGCGTGTTGATCTCTGCCTCCCGCTGAAGTACTACGGGGTACCGCACCACAAGTTCGACGGCGTTTTCCACCAACTGAACGTGCGCCTGTGGAGTGGGAACCGAGGCGGGGACGGCGCCAAATCCTTCCAGCGCCTGGGGCTGCTCTTCGAGGATTGCACGATACTGGGAATAAACGGATTTGACGGCTTCGAGCAGCGTGTTCTCCGCGCGCGTGTAATCGGCGCCGCGGTCCAATTTCACCGCAACTTCATGCCAACTGTACGCGGTGCCGGGGATTTGCTTAAAGAAAGGCGTTCCTTGAAAAAGGACTGAGTTTGAAACGGCTACCAAGCGGCCAGTGGAGTGCAGGTCAGCGCCGGCTCCTCCCAATTCCATCATGTAAAGACGAACCAGGCCCACCTCGATCACGTCTCCCGTGACGCCGGAGACGGTGATGCGGTCACCCACCCTTATGCCATGCCGCCCAATCAGGAAGAAATAGGCGGCCACCGAGAGGATGAGAGTTTGCAAAGCCACTGCGATGCCGGCGGTTATAAAGCCGGCAAATGTGGCCAGAGACCCGAACTCGCTGATGAAGCCGAGAATAATGACAATAGCCATGAGGATGGCGGTAACGATGCGGCGTATCAGCAACAGTTGGTGCCGCCGCCGCCCGTCCTTGACGTACCGGAACGTCGCTTTTCGCCACAGCTCGGAAAACCCAAATACGATGCCCATGCCGATCAGAAGCATGATTACCCGCGCCAGGAAGGATTCGAGCAGGCGGATATATTCCCGGTGGACGGAGGCTTCCCATTGTCGCAGGCTCGCCTGGGTTTCCTGGATCACAATGATTTCCTGGGCGAGGGGAAGTGTGGCCCCCGAAATCTGTTTAAACTGCGCGGTGAGCGACGCCATCTGGGCCCGGCCTGCCTGGATGCCAGCAGCATTTGGCGCCGGGGGCTGGCTCGCTAAGTTGCGTCCCTGATCGATCGTGCTGCGGATCCTGGACCGAAGGGGGGCTTGGACTTCACCGGCGAGCCGGATCACGCTATTGCTGTCATCCATCAGGCCGTTAATCTGGCGCATGTCTCCCAACCTTGAAAACAGCGCCTCGCCCTCGCCGAAAAGGCCGGTGGCGGGCGAAGGGTTGCGCGACGGGGCAGTAGACGGGGTGGGTCCTTCTTTCGCCGGGATTTTGGCGAAGAGCTCGGGGACGGATTTCTTCAAGTCGTCAATCTCGTTCTGTAAACCGCCCCTTTTCGCCGCGTTATCGCTCATGAAGCTCGATAGCTTCTGGAGTGCTTCCTGCAGCACTTTGTTGAAATCGAGCTGTTCTTGCAGGCTGTCGCGCTGGGAAATCAACGCCTGTTGCTTCTTCCCAGAAGTCTTCGGGATTTGGCTGTTCAACATGTCGATTTGGGATTGTTCCTGGCTGATCTGAGCGGCAATATTAGCGGCAGATTTCGCCCAATTCTGCTGATCTTGGGAGGCTTCCAATGGCTGGCCGCCGCCCCCAGCTCCTTCGGCTTTCTCCGTAGACAGCAACGCCGCCTCAGCGTCGGCGGACTGAAAGGCCAGTTGTAACACCTGCGTCGCGAGCGCGCGGGCGTTGTCCAAGTAGAACGCATCGCTCGGTTCGCCGGGAGATTCGTTGACCGTCGTGAGCTCCTTGTACCAGGTGATGGCCGAATTAAGGTGACGGATTATCCCGGTATCCTCGGGATGACTCTGCGGGGCCGGCTTGGCCGGGGACACGGCCAAACACGGAAGTATGGCAGCAGCAATAATCGCCGCACCGAGAAGAGCTGCCGGGATTCTGATCCCTCGCGTCACCGATTTACCCTCCTGCTTGCTAGTTAGCACGAATGATAGACGTCCGCAACTTTCGCCGCCCGAGCCGCAACTCAACGCACCCGCCACTTCCGATGCGCGTCAAGCCGGATTGGTTCCACCCGTTATATGCTTGACACGGGCGCTACTGAGAACAGAGCATTATATCCGGTGTGGACGGGCGCTGCGACCCACGTCGGAGACAGTCTACAGATTGCTCAGCGGGAGGTTGGTGATGAGGTTGCACATATGGATTGCGAGCTTAGTTCTGGTGTCGGCGGGAGCCGCGCTCTTGCATCCGGGTTTTTCCAGTTCCGCGGCGACACTGAAGCCGCTCGTCGCCGGGCGCCGCGGCGTCGTGGCTGCCGGTCATCCCTTGGTGGCCGAGGCGGGGCTGCGCATCCTGGAAAAAGGCGGCAATGCGGTTGACGCCGGCGTAGCGTCCGTTTTCGCCGCATCGGTAGTCGAAATGATGAGCTTTGGCGCAGGCGGCGAGTGCCCCATGCTCATCAAGATGAAGGACGGCCCGGTGGTGGCCATCAATGGCGACGGCATCGCTCCGGAACTGGCGACGGTGGAGTTCTATGAACATCTCCACCGCGACGATCCCCGGCTGGTGCTACAGGGCACCTACACCGGCAGCAGGGGCGGAATCATTCCTTCCTTCGGCCCGCTGAGCGCCCTCGTGCCAGGCGCCATGGACGCGTTGTTGCTGGCCTTGGAGAAGTACGGAACGAAAAGCGTGGCGGAAGTGATCCAGCCGGCGATTGAGCTTGCCCAAGGTTTTCCCGTCGATGCCGGCCTCGAGCACGCGCTGGCGCGCGGCATGCCCCTGGCCCGGAGGTGGCCGGCCACTGCCGAGGTTTATATGCCCAATGGGCGGCTGCCGAAAGAAGGCGAGATATTCGTTCAGGCTGACCTGGCGCGCACGTTTCAGTTCCTGGCACAAGTGGAAACGGAAAATGCCGGGCGGGGCCGCGCCGCCGCTATCGAAGCGGTGCGCGATTACTTCTACCGCGGACCCATTGCCCGGCGCATCAGCGAATTCTGCAAGCAAGCCGGTTGCCTGCTGCGGGAGGAAGATTTTGCCGCCCTGCATGCGCGCGTCGAGCAGCCTCTGACGGTCACCTATCGCGGCGTGCAGGTTTACAAGTGCGGCTTCTGGACTCAGGGTCCGGTGATGCTCGAGAACCTCAACCTGCTGGAGGGATTTGATCTGAAGGCCATGCAGCACAATTCCGCCGATTACGTTCACACCGTGGTGGAAGCGGAAAAGCTGGGTTATGCCGACCGCGATGCTTATTACGGCGATCCTGATTTCACCCCCATACCCATGGCCCTGATCTCGAAGGAGTATGCCAACCTGCGCCGGCCGCTCATCGATCCGCATCGCGCCTCCGCGGAGCACGATCCCGGCGACCCCGTCCACATGGCGGCGCGGGCGCCGGAGGACTTTGCCCGTGCGCGATTCCGCGACCGCAACGGCGAGCATGAGGACACGACCTGCGTGAATGCGATCGACGAGGAGGGAAACCTCTTCTCCGCCACACCCAGCGCGGCATGGATTCCGGCTGTCATCGCCGGCGATACCGGCATTCCCCTGTCCGAGCGCGCCCAGCAGTTTGTCCTGACGCCGGGGCATCCGAACCAGATTGCCCCGCACAAGCGGCCGCGTCTTACCCTGACGCCTTCGTTGGCGCTGCGCGACGGCAAACCCTGGCTGGTCTTTTCCACGCCCGGTGGCGACAGCCAGGACCAAACCTTGTTGCAGGTGTTCCTGAACGTGGTTGAGTTTGGAATGAGTCCGCAGGAGGCCGTGGAGGCGCCGCGGTTCAACTCCGAAGCCATGTACAGCTCCTTTGACGCGCATACCGACCAACCCCTGACGCTGGACATCGAAAGGCGCTTCGAACAAGCAGTGCTCGACGAGTTGCGGGCGCGCGGCCACAAGCTGTTGGTCGGAAGCGACTGGAGTAACCCCACTGCGCCCACGATGATCGAATACGATTCCACCACCCACGTCATTTCGGCAGGCGCCGACGTGCGCGGGTACCGCTATGCCTTGGCATGGTGAGGAGAGCAGGATTTAGGATCTATTAAGACCCAGCCGACGGGGATTAACCGAATTGAAACACCTGGGTTGGCGCGGTCTGACTGGCCACCTTCAAGGTTATTCGCTCACCGCCGGTACGCTGGGCGAGAGCCTGTTCGGCAGTGAGGCGGGCGATCTCGGGGTGATTGTTCGTCTCGCTCAGGTGGGCAAGCACCAGCACCTGCGCTGCGCCGTCAAAGTCGTCGGTGAGGAATCCTGCCGTCGCCAGGTTCGAGAGGTGGCCGTGACGGCTCATCACGCGTTGTTTGACGTGCCACGGATAGGGGCCCACCTTAAGCATATCCAGATCGTGATTGGACTCGAAGATAAGGCAGTGACAGCCCTTCACTCTCTGCTTCACGACCTCGTGAACATAACCCAGGTCCGTCACAATTCCGATCTTGATGCCGTCTGCCTCAAGCGTGAAGGCCACGGGGTCAGTGGCGTCGTGCGGGATGGAGAACGACGTGACCTCAATATCTCCAACGGTAAACCGTTCGCCCGGCGTGAAAAGCTCAAACGCGCAAAGCTTCGGATCCCAGGTAATTACGGCGTGCGTGGCGCGGGTAACATAGATTGGCGCCTTCCAGCCGAGTCCCAGCAGCCGCACGCCGTTCACGTGGTCGGTGTGTTCGTGGGAGATCAAGATGGCGTCAAATCCGTCAGTCCTCTCGCCCACCGCCGCCAAGCGGGCGTAAGTCTCGCGGCGGTTCAGCCCCGCATCCACAAGCAGACGTGTCTTCTCCGTTGCCACCAGGGTCGCATTGCCCTTGCTGCCACTCCCGAGGACACAAACGCGCAGACTCACGCAGCCTCCAGGCGGGAGCACGTGACAAGCAGCGGGTGGCGAGCACCGACGCTCGTAGGCGACGCTCCGCCCCGCAAAGTTCCGCTCCTGTGCCGCTCGTTCCGATTTCCGCCCATACGTGTTAAGTGGGATTATAGGACGGATCACGAAGAACCGGGAAGTCAAAACGGGCGCCGCCCGAACTTCCAACCATCCTTGCCTGCCGGGGAGTGCTGACGCAAGCTATTGACAACCCAAATCAGACCGGGTGAGCTTGAAGCCATTGAGAGGGCCGAGGACGGTAATGGCCAGGCGCTCCGGGTGAAAGAACTCGCGCGCCACGGCCAGCACCTGCTCGGCGGTAACGCCATCCACGCTGCGTTTGATTTCGTCCTGGGTAATATAGCGGCCAAAGTACATTTCCTGCCGTGCCAAATTCCCCATGCGGCTCGTCGAGGATTCGAGACTAAGCAGCAAGCTCCCCTTCAGGTAGTCCTTGGCGCGCTGCAGCTCCTCTTCCGTGATGGGGTTGGCCTTCAATTCGCAAAATTCGGCCAGCACAAGTTCAATGACCTGCCGCGCTTTGTCCGTGGCGGTGCCCGCGTACACGCTCATGCAGCCCGCATCGTGAAAGCTGCTGAGACTTGAAAACACGGCGTAAGCCAAGCCGCGCTTTTCGCGGATGTTTTGGAATAACCGGGAGCTCATGCCGCCGCCCAAAACCGAGTTCAGAATGTATGCCGGGAAGCGGTTCTTGTGCGGCTGCGGGTAGGAAGGTGCGCCGACACACAGGTGAACCTGCTCGATTTCCTTCTTATGCCGAACCTGGACGTGGGGATGGGGGACCGGAACCGGCCCGCTGCGCGGGGCAGGGCCGGCCGGGCAGTCGCCAAATTCCTGCCGGACCAGGTCCACGAAGCGCTCATGTTGGAGGTGCCCGGCGGCCGCGATCAGCATGTTGTTCGGCGTATAGTGCCGGCGGAAGTAGCTCACCAGGCGCATGCGGTCGAAGCTGCGCACGTTGCGGCGCGTACCTAAAATCGGACGCCCCAGCGCGTGTCCGCGCCAATAACTCTGGGTGAACATCTCGTGCACCAAGTCATCCGGAGTGTCCTCCACCATCTTGATTTCTTCCTGGATGACCCGGCTTTCGTTGCGGATGTGGCTGGGTTCGAAGAGCGGATTCTTAACCAGGTCAGCGAGGATGTTGAACGCCCGCGGCAGGTGCTCGTCCAGCGCCTTCATCGAAAAACTGGTCGTCTCCTTCGCGGTGAAAGCATCCAGGTGTCCGCCAATCGAGTCCGCGGCACGCGCGATCTCCTCCGCCGTGCGATTCTTCGTTCCCTTAAAGAGCATGTGCTCGATGAAGTGTGAGACTCCGTTTTCGTCGATGCGCTCCTGCCGCGCGCCGGTGCGCAGCCAGAGGCCCATCGAAACGGATCGGACCGATGGCATGGATTCGGTGAGAATCGTCAGGCCATTGGGAAGAACGTCTTTGCGAACATTTGGCATGATTCAAATTCCTCGCTGGGGAAATTGCTCCCTGGATCAAGCCTAAACGGCAAAGCCCGCGATTACCCACTACCTCCTTTTTACCACGGAGCCCGGAAAACAGCTATTTAAATCGACCGGCCACACCGGCCACTAAATCCCACTAAATCCCCTTGCGCGAAATTTGGCCGCTGCCTATACTGGTAGTTCTCGTAGGAGGGCAGCCGTTGACGCTAGATGTGTGTCCGCCTCCGACGACGAATTGGGCCTGTAGCTCAGGTGGCTAGAGCGCACCCCTGATAAGGGTGAGGTCGGTAGTTCAACTCTACCCAGGCCCACCAAGCAATTCGGCATGTGATTACGTATGGTGTTTCACGTTACCCTCACTCCCGCAGAAGACGGCTGGATGGTGGTCGAATGCCCGGCCTTGCCCGGATGCGTTTCTCAGGGGAAGGACGAACAGGAAGCCCTTGCCAACATCAAAGAGGCCATTGCCGCTTGGCTGTGGGCCGAGGATCAGAAAGCCGTGGCGCAGTTGCCGCATACCAACCTACCTGAAATCTTAGTCTCTGTCTAATCGTGTCACGCCTTGCCAACATTTCCGGCAAAGAAGCGGTGAAGGCCTTTGAGAAAGCCGGATGGCGCGTTATGGGCCAGGTCGGGAGCCATGTCGTGATGACCAAGCCGGACGTGCGGGCGAATCTCTCCATCCCACAACACAAAGAGCTTTCAGTGGGGACGCTTCGCGCGCTCATCCGGCATTCAGGAATGACCGCGGAAGAATTCCTCGACTTGCTTTGAGTGGATGCTCGCCTTTCTGGTAGTAACCAATAACCCCATTTGACCCACCCCAGATGTAAGAGATCTCACGCCGCCGTGCCCGGGCCGGCACCACAGTTTCCGTGGGCGTATAATTGTGACGGTAAGGCGCAAACGCTTCTCGTGCTTGCAAACCGGCGTTGCATGCACGTTCTTTCGACAGGGATAACCTTTCATGAATCCGGAAAAGTACTCGCGGCAGATTCTCTTTTCGCCTATCGGCGCCGAGGGGCAGGCCAGGCTGCTGCGATCCAAGGCAGCGATTCTCGGCTGCGGGGCGTTGGGAACGGCTCAGGCGAATGCGTTGGTGCGCGCGGGCGTGGGAACCGTGCGCATTGTGGATCGCGATTTCGTGGAGGAATCGAACCTTCAGCGTCAAATCCTCTTCGATGAGGCGGATGCCCAAGCGCGGCTGCCCAAGGCGGTGGCGGCTGAGCGGAAACTCCGCGCCATCAACTCTGACGTGAAGGCGGAAGGAATCGTGGCCGACGCCGACAGCAGCAACATCGAGGAGTTCATGGAAGGCTTTGATGTCGTTTTGGACGCGACGGACAATTTCGAAACTCGTTACCTTCTCAATGACACGGCGGTGAAGCTGGGAATTCCCTGGATTTATGGCGCGGTAGTGGCCAGCTATGCGGCCACTCTGACGATTCTGCCGGGTCGCTCGGCGTGCCTGGCGTGCGTGTTTCCCCAGCCCCCCGGCGGCATGCACGACACCTGCGACACCGTGGGCGTCATCAGCCCCGCCGTCGCCTGGGCCGCTGCCGTTCAGGTGACCGAGGCACTCAAGATTCTGCTGGGCCGCGAGTCCGAGTTGCACCACTCGCTGTTGGCATACGATCTCTGGGCGAACAGTTTCCAACAGGTGAAGGTTCGCCGGGATCCCGAGTGCAGCGTTTGCGTGGCCCACGAATTTGCTTATCTGGAGCAAGGCGGTGCTACCCACATCAGCATGTGTGGCCGAAATTCCGTGCAGATCCATCAGGCCGAATCACGCGCGCTTGACCTGGCGACAGTGAAGGCACGGCTCGAGCAGTTCGGCCCCGTGCGCGGCAATGAGTTTCTGCTCACCTGTTCTCTCGATTCCTACGAGCTGACCGTGTTTCCCGACGGCCGCGTGATTGTGAAGGGAACGCAGAACCCCGCCGTCGCCCGCAGCCTTTACGCCCGCTACATCGGCGCCTGACATGTCTTAGTGGATTAACAGGTCGCCGCCCCAGGTGAAGAAGAACAGCAGGCTGATATAGCCATTGACGTTGAAGAATGCCGCATTGAGCCGGGACAAATCAGACGGACGGACGATCCAGTGCTCATAGGCCAGCAATGCCGCCATTAGCGCCACGCCCGCCGCTGCCAGCCAGCCGAGGCGTTCGAGTCTCATCACCTCAACCAGCAGGGCCAGCAGGGCCACGTGGCTCGCTATCGAGCCATAGAGCGCCGCCGCAACCCCAAAGCGCTGCGGGACGGAATGAACACCCACCCGGCGGTCAAACTCGATATCCTGGCAGGCATAGATCAGGTCGAAGCCGCCCACCCAGAACGCCACCGCAGCGCCCAACAGCAGCACGCTCAGACTAACGTTGTTGCGCAAGGCGATCCAGGCAGCAATGGGCGCGAGCCCGTCGGCAATCCCCAGCAGCAGATGCGAGAACAAGGTGAAGCGCTTGGTGTAGGAGTAGAGCAGCAACACCGCAATCGCCGCGGGGGAAAGCTTGAATGCCAGCGGACTGAGTTCCCACGCCGCGAGCGCCAGCACGGCGCAGGACAGCACCGTGAAACCGACGGCGAAGCGCAGCGTGAGGCGCCTGGCGGGCAAGGCGCGCTTTCGTGTGCGCGGATTGAGCGCATCGAGCCTCCGATCGGCGATGCGGTTGAACGTCATGGCGGCGCTGCGCGCGCCGACCATGGCCACGATCAGCCAGAACACCTGCCGCCATGCCGGCCATCCGTGGAGGGCCAGCATGGCTCCCACCAGCGCAAACGGGAGGGCAAAGATCGAATGCTCGAACTTGATCATTTCGAGCGTTGTGCGCAGCTTGCCGATCACACCCCCGGCCATGCCCGAGGGAGCGGACGGCGCGGATTCAGTTTGAAATGTTCCGCCCATGGCAGAAGTTCCATGATGCCGTGCGGACGCCGCGACGTCGACCAGGGAACGAACGCGAGTGGAGCAGTCTTCAAGCTCTGCGGGCGCCCTGAGCCCGGTGGTCGTTCGGCCGTCGGCGCACCCGTTACTTCTTCGGGTACCCCACGGTTTGCGCCAGCAGGATCTTCTGGTCGGGACGCAGCTTCATGATCTTGGCGGCCGCGGTTCGATCCACGCCGCCGCGCACCACCACCGCAAGGCCTTCCGAGGCGCAGAAGAGGTACACATTCTGGGCAATGAAACCGACGTCTGCGGCGGTGTAGAGGTTCCTGTCCTCGGCGGAACCCCTCCCCGTTTTCGCCAGGTCGGCGACGTAGATCAGGTTCACGGGCGCGTCCTTCACGAACGGCTGCACGCCGGCCGCGCTGCGCACATCCTGCGCCAGAATGGGATCCAGCTTGTTGCCTTTGGCGTCGTAAACGTACAGGCCGTCCGTGGTGGCGACGTACACATCGATTTCCTGCCAATTCATCGCGGAAGGTGCAGTGCGTTTGCCCAAATCAGGACGATTGACGCCGAACGCCGCCCAGAGCAGGTTCGAGAGCACCTGCACGGGGAGCTTCTCCGAACTGAACTCCCGCGTTGAGTGGCGCTCTTTCAAGCACTGCATCAGCGGCTTGCCGCCGTCGGTCTGCGGGGCCGGTAACGTAATGGGCGTCAGATCCTGCGCCAAAGCGAGTACGGGGGCGAGCAACAACGCCAAGACACACAAATGGAGCGATATCGATTTATGAATTCTCATGTGGACCTCTTCGGCCAGAAATGAACGCAGATAGGCAATCCTTCGTTAGTTAATATCGTATTACGTAATAGAATATCAATGGCTCAATGAACCGATGGTCCGATGAACCGATGGTCCGATGACCCGATCACCCGATGGCCCGATTTCTCAGTCCTTCCTTTCTCCTTCCCACGTGTACTGCTTCGGCTGTTCGAGATCGAGGAGGGCCAGCACGCGGCAGCAGAACTGCGTCACCAAGTCATCGACGGTCTTGGGACGGTCGTAAAACGTCGGAATAATCGGGAAAATCACCGCGCCGGCGGCCTGCGCGCGCAGCATGTTCTCCAGATGGATGCGGTTGAAAGGCGCATCGCGCACGGCCAGGATCAGCCGGCGCCCCTGCTTTAAACAGACGTCAGCCGCGCGCTCAATGAGCGTATCGGAGATCCCCGACGCGATCTGCGCCAAGCAGCCCGTGGTGCATGGAATCACCACCATTCCATGCACGCTATACGAACCGCTGGCAATGGAAGCGCCAATATCTGAATCCCGCAGATATTCCGTCTTAGGGGTTGGTTCGGCGGCCAGCGCCGCGGCGATCCGGGCGGATTGGGAGGTATCCAAATCGAGTTCATCCCGCAGCAGCTTCAAGCCGCTGCCGGAAATGACGAGGTGAATCTTCCCCACGCGCGGGTCCGCCTCCAGCATTTGCAGCGTGCGCCGGGCGAAAGTGGCGCCGCTGGCTCCCGTAACGCCCAGAATGATCCGCTTGTTGTTCTCAGTCATGGAATCGGCCATTGCAGGCGATGTTAGTAGCGCACTTAGGGTAAGTCAAGAAAGCTTCACGCCCAAAAGCTTCACGCCGCCAAGGGCGACGTAAATCAGGCGCTGGACTGGTATACTGCCAATCTGGGCAAAAACCCGCAGTCAGCCATGGAGGAACACCTTGACTCCCGAAGAAATTACCGAACTGTTGATGCAGGTACAGCGCGGCAAACTTTCCGTGGACGGCGCCCTGGAGCGCCTGCGCACGCTTCCGTACGAAGATCTGGGCTACGCTAAAATCGACCATCACCGCTCGTTGCGGCAGGGATTCCCGGAGGTGGTGTTTGCGCGGGGCAAGGCGCCTTCGCAAGTGGAAGGGATCGTGCGCCGCATGTTGCGCAACCGCCACAACATCCTGGTGACGCGGGGCGATGAAGCCCTGTACGACCTGCTTCGTCCGCTCGACCCCAAGGTGGAGTTCCACGCGCTGTCGGGCGCCATCTCCATTCGGCGCGAGAGCAAGATTCGCGGCAAAGGCAAGATCCTGGTGGTGTGCGCCGGCACCTCCGACATCCCGGTGGCGGAGGAAGCCCTGGTGACGTCGGACATGATGGGCAACCGCACCGAATCGCTGTACGACGTCGGCGTGGCGGGCATTCACCGTCTGCTGGGCGAAAGCCAGCATTTGCGTGAAGCGCGCGTCATCGTCTGTGTGGCGGGCATGGAGGGAGCCTTGCCGAGTGTGGTGGCCGGCATGGTGGCCGTGCCCGTGATCGCGGTACCCTCGAGTGTCGGCTACGGCGCCAGCTTCCGCGGTCTCGCCGCGCTGCTGGGCATGCTGAATAGTTGTTCGCCCAATGTCTGCGTCGTCAACATCGATAACGGGTTCGGCGCGGGTTACCTGGCCAGCGTCATCAATCGGCTCTAACCATTGGCGATTGGCGATTGCTGATTGACGATTGCCATGCCCAGTTTCGACCGGGCATTCGCTGTTCTTGTGCCGCTACTTTGTTTTCAACAACTTCTCGGGATATTCCTGCATATATTGCCGATTGACGATTGACATGCGCAGTTTCGGCCGGGCATGCTCCGTTCTTGCACCGCTGGCTTATTTTCAATAACTTCTCGGGATATTCCTGCATATTTCCATTTACGCTCCGGCTTTATCTACTTAAATCACGAAACAAAGCTTCACTCGCCTACCACGAGGGGGTGGACACGCGTGCAAGTTTCGAGTTTCCAGTTTCCAGTTTCCAGTTTCGAGTTTTGCAAGCAGAGCCGGAGTCAGGGCAGGGTCACGTCAAAGTCGCGGCGGTTCGGACTGTGGGAGCGCTAAACATCGGTAAGTCGGAAATGCCCGTCCCCCTCTTCCGGTCCCGTTCTTCCGTGTTGACACTCAAGGCGTCACCACGTCATGGCGAAGTGTCCGAAAAATGCTGCCTGGCCACGCCAAAATGTCACCACGTTGAACCAAAATGTCCGATACTTAAACCAAAATGTCCGCTTTTTCTCGGTCAATTTGTTCTTCGATCCTTTGTTTTCAATAACTTGGTGGCTTCGTTCGTAAAATTTTTTTCTTCCGTCCACCTTCCCTGACCTTGGACGGAGTATAAATTGCCGATTTTCGATTGCCGATTGGCGCCTCCCGCACTTTGAGTTGCCGATTTCCAGTTTCCAGTTTCGATTTTCCAGAGCGGGGCCGGCGTCATGCGAGTTTATTGCTGAGGCCACGGGGAAAGGCACGTGACGGGGCCGCGGCCGAGCGCGTCAGGCGAGGCGAGGAGCCTCGCGAGCCTACCCGGCTGCGTCATTCCGAGCAGAAGCCACACCTCCATCCGGTACGGCTAGCAATTTTTATGCCGTTATCTTATGGATTACCTACCAAGAGATAAAAGGAGGTATGCATTGTGATCTCACTAAAAGCGACCTTGACGAAGCCCTGGGAGTCAAGGTGGGCGACTTGCGCAGCGACACGTCGGTAGCTCACTTCCCAATACCAGATGATGATCTACCAGATAGATATTGCGCTTCAAGGACAAAATGACAATCGGAGGCTGTAAAATGTCGCTGGCGGGAGGGACGGCGTCAGGTCCGCAGCCCGTAGATTCGGGTGTGGCGCAAGTGTTTATTGCCGGCTCTGCTGATGCGCAGTTTTTGGTGCACGCTGAATCCCAAGTCGAACTCGCGTGGGTCGAGGCCAGCGAAGGCGACCCCCAGCCGCGAGCTGAAATCGGGACGCAACACGGCCAGTTCCGCCAGCAATTGGATGCGCTCTGCGCCAGCCGGCCAATCTGACAGCGTAGCCACTTAATCGTGCTAGAATGCCCGCTTGCGGTTTAGGCTGTCATTCCAGGAGGGATCATGTCGAACCAAGGGATTTCGCGTCGCGCGTTTATGGAGCGCAGTGTAGGAGCGGCCGCCGCGGCCGGTTTAGGGTTGGGGGCGCCGGCGCTTGGCCGGGTAACATCGCCTAACGAAAAAATCACGGTGGGAGTTATCGGCGCCGGAATCCGCGGCCTTGAGGACATGCAGAGCTTGTTGACTGCGGGCGCGAACGTCGCCATGGTGTGCGACCTTTACGATGGGCACCTCCGCCGCGCGCTGGAGATCCAGGCCAATACGCCCACCACGCGCGACTATCGCCAAGTGCTGGATCGCAAGGACATTGACGCGGTCCTGATTGCCACGTCGGACCATTGGCACCAGCCGATTGCCCTGGCAGCCATGAGAGCCGGCAAGGATGTTTACTGTGAAAAGCCCATGACGCACACAATTCCCGAGGCGCTGGAGATGGTGAAGGTCTCGAAGGAGACGGGCCGGGTGGTGCAAGTGGGCAGCCAAAGCCTGAGCATGCAGTCGACGGCCTGGGGTAAGCAGCACGTGGACGCGGGCGACATCGGCAAGGTCTTCATGGTGCAGTGCGAGATCTTCCGGCCCGACCCGGTGGGCGCGTGGATGTATCCCGTGCCGCCCGACGCTACTCCACAGACGGTGGACTGGCAATCTTTTCTGGGCAATGCCCCCCAGCGGCCGTTCGACGCTGCGCGCTTCTTTCAGTTCCGCAACTGGTGGGACTACGGTACGGGCATCGCCGGCGACGAGTACGTGCACCTGCTCTCGCGTGTTCACTACCTGATGAACGTCCAGTATCCGCTAAGCGCCGTCGCCAGCGGCGGGCTCTATAAGTGGAAGGGCGACCGGGAAGTGCCCGATATCCACAACACGCTTTACGACTACGGCGCGTTCCAGGTGGTGGTGATGGCCAACCTGGTCTCCAACTGGGACGGCGGCGAAATTGTGCGCTTTATGGGCGATAAGGGCACGGTGGTGTTAACGGAGGAATCAGCCGAGTTTAAGCCCTACGACGAGGATTGGGAGTTCAAATATCCGCTGGAGTCGTGGCCCAAGGATACCCTGGGTCCGTTCATCGCGGCCCACCAGAATGACCCCACCGCTGACGTCGGGACGTACGCAAGCCAGCCACATCGCAAAGCCGACTCGATGCGGCAGACTGCCGAAGGCACCGAGGACCATATGCGCAATTGGTTCGAAGCCATCAAGACCCGAAAGCAGTCGGTGGAAAACGTCGATTTCGGCTGCGGTACCGCGGTGGGTTGCCACATGGCCAACATCTCCTATCACGAAAAACAGCGGGTTTACTGGGACGCTGAAAAAGGTGAACTGACCGGGGAAAAGCACAAGGTGGATATGAATTGGCCGAAAAGCAAGAAAGACGCGAGGGAATTCCACCGGACGTAACTCCGCTGCCTGGCGGGACCGTGCGAGCCGCCGGGCTTCATTCGTCTCCCGGCTGAACCGGACGCGCGGTTCCCGCGAGTGACGCGAAGTTCAGCCGGCACCCTTCCGGTCACAAGTACGGCGGGATCATCTTGAGAGCGCCCGTAGCTTCTCCAGGAACACCAGTTTCACTACCGGCCCGGCATTCTCCACCTTAAACTTCCGGTAGCCCAGCCGTTGATAGAGCCTGAGGTTTCCTTCACTGCGGTCTCCGGTGAAGAGTTCAAAGGCCGAAACCGCGGGGAAAGCTGCCTCGATCGCGGCCATAAGCCGGGTGCCCAGGCCCTTACGTTGCATTCGCGGGTGGACAATCAACCGGCCGATGTGGCATCGCCCCCCGCATTCCCGGCCGCGGACCGACCCGATGATCTCCGTACCCAAAGGGCAGACAAGCACCACCGATTGCGCCATTTCTGCTTTGATCTCCGCCAAGGACTGCGTCAACGGAGCAATGGAATAGTCGTTGTATAGCGCCGCTTCACTTTGATAGCAGAGATACTGAAGGTTCAGTATGTCCTCTGCATCCTCCACTCGGGCGCGTTCGATGGGCAGAGCCACATTCGGTTCCATGGTGAACGCCTCATCTTTGCCAAACCGCAGAGGTTTGCTTTGCGCAATCCTGCGGAAAGTCGCGAAAGGCAATCGGAAATCGGCAATCAGCAATCGTCAATCGGCCATCGTCAATCGACCATCGTCAATCACTTCAGTTCCAGCGCGTCCTTATCCGGCAGTTTCGGGAAGGGCGCGTGGGGTTCAGCCTGATACCAGAACGCCGTCGAGGAGATGTCATCCTGTAGTGGAAGGTACCGCCCGCCGGAGCGCCAACCCAGATCCTGGATGGTCACCTTCAAATCCTGCTCGAAACGGACAGGGTCCATGATGTGCCAGCGATACAGGCTGAACCGCTGTTGGGAGTCGTACAGGCCGTCGGGGCGAATGACCAGCGAGAGGCCGGAATAAGGAGTGGTGAATTCCTGGTACTGGTGCTTGCCGTTTTCGAAGTCGTACGAACCGTTAAAGTAGTCTTCGGTGCCCGTGCCGCAGATGGTGGGGAACTTGGTGTCGCCGTCGATGAAGAACTTCACCTCGCCTTCACCCCACCAGCCGGTGTTGTGGGTTCCGTACGCGATGTAGGTGCCCACGTACTGCCCCCATCCCTTTACGCCGTCCAGAATCACATGATCGGTCTTGTAAGGCAGCGGGTTGGAGCGCCGGAACTGCGCGTGGAAGTAGCCGGCATCCTTTGGCACTTCCGTAAGCGTGTAATCCACCTGGTAGTAGAGGGTCATCGGCTCGTCATCGATGTTCTCCATGGTGATCCGGGCCGACTTCCGAAACGGCATCTCCCAGTAGGAGTTGAGGCCGCTATGGGGGTTCGAGCACACCGCCAGGGAGGAAACCTGGCCGTATCGTCCCAAGCCCGTCGCGAAGAAATCACCGACCGGTACTTCGACGGAAGGTTCGCTTTCGCCATCCCAGTAAATGCGCAGGATCGAGAACCGGAAGTTCCCGGCAGGGGTCATCCAAATATGCAGGATGGCGCCGGGTCCCTGGATTTCGGCAATCGTGAAAACCTGTTTGGGCTGGATTTTCACGGCGGGCGAAATCTTCCAGGTCTGTCCGAGCTCGCGCGCCGCGTTGGCGCCCATGCCCTCGGTGGCCATGCCGCCTTTGCCCTTTTCGCCCGTCATATTCTCCGCGCTGATGGAGCGCGTCTTCGCATGAGAAAGCCGGGCGAGATTGTCCATCCCCATCCCCAAGCCATTGAAGGGGGGTTGTGGATTCTGCGCTACCAGTGCTGATCCTGCCAAAAAAAGGAGACCTATAATTCCTGTGGCCAGCTTCTTCATCAGAAATGCCTCCATGGATTGCGCTCCCGCGAAGCGTGAGACCGTGAGTAGCCGTAGGCGCAACCTACGGAAACGCTCACGGTTGGCCCTTCGGGGCCATCTAAATGCCCTCTTGTTTTTTACCAAACACGCGATCAAAGATTTCGTCCACATGGGTCAGGTAGCGTTCCACGTTGAAGACCTCGGCGATTTCATTGGGCTTCAAGTATTGCCGGATGTCGTCGTCGCGCTCCACCAGGGTGCGGTAATCTTCACGCGTCTCCCACACCTGCATGGCGTTGCGCTGCACCCAGCGATAGGCCTCCTCGCGCGGCGCTCCCTTTTCCACCAGGTCCAACAGCAACTGTCCGGAGAAAATCAGACCCTTTAAAAGGTCCAGGTTCTCGCGCATACGGTCCGGATAAACGAACATTTTCTCCACCAGATTGGCGGTCTTGGCCAGGAGGTAATCGAGGAGAATGGTGGAATCGGCCAGGATGATGCGCTCGGCAGACGAATGGGATATATCGCGCTCGTGCCAGAGGGCGACATTTTCCAGGGCCACTTGGGCGTTGGCGCGCACCACCCGCGCGAGGCCGCAAATCTGTTCGGCGGTAACGGGATTGCGCTTGTGCGGCATGGCCGAGGAACCCTTCTGCTCGGGTGAGAAGTACTCCTCCGCCTCGCGCACCTCGGTGCGCTGCAAACCGCGAACTTCCAGCGCAATCTTTTCCAGCGAAGCCGCTGCCACCGCGAGCGTCGCCACGTAAAACGCGTGGCGGTCGCGCTGGATGACCTGTGAGGAAGCCGGCGCCGGCACCAGGCCCAGGCGCGCGCAGATGCCCTGCTCGATGGCCGGCGGCAGGTGCGTATAGGTGCCCACGGCGCCGGAGATCTTGCCCACGCGCATCTGCTCGGCGGCAAAGGCCAGGCGTTCGGTGTTGCGCTGATTTTCCGCATACCAGATGGCGAACTTGCACCCGAACGTGATGGGCTCCGCGTGGATCCCGTGAGTACGGCCGATCATGGGCGTATGCTTGAACTCAAAGGCGCGCTGCTTTAGAACTTCGCCCAAGCGGTTGAGTTCGGCCAGCAGCAGCGCACTGGCTTCACGCAGCAGCAGCGCCTGGGCCGTGTCGACCACATCGTTCGAGGTCAAGCCGAAGTGCAGGTAGCGTCCTTCGCGGCCCACGTGCTCCGCCACATTCGTGGTGAAGGCGATGACGTCGTGCTTCACCTGGCGTTCGATCTCGAGAATGCGATCCACTTCAAACCACGCCTTCTTGCGGATGGCGCGGGCGGCGCTCTTGGGAATCAAACCGGCTTCGGCCTCCACTTCCGCCGTCGCGATTTCCACGTCCAACCATTTCTGAAATTTGTTTTCGTCTGACCAGATGCGGCCCATTCCCGGGCGCGTGTAGCGAGGAATCATGGCATTTTCAATTGGCGATTTGAGATTTGCGATTGTCACCCCAATTCGGGCGCAAAACGCAGACAGCATCCTACCACAACTGGCGCCGCCGTTGGTGATTTGACCATTGGTGATTTGCGATTGGTGATTGGTGATTACCGTCGATCTGGCCATTGGTGATTTGCGATTGGTGATTGGTGATTGCAACCGACGAATCGCAGGGCATTCGTCATTGGTGATTTGCGATTGGTGATTGGTGATTGCCGTCGATCTGGCCGTGAATGGCGGATGGCATCCGGGTACTAAAATCGCAAACTACCAATCGCCGATCAGCAATCGCCAATCACAAATCGCAAATCACAAATCACAAATGACAAATCGCCCCTCGGCATCTCACCGCTTCGCACTCTCATAGCACCCCAGCACGCGCAGGAAATTCACAACTTCGGCAAGGTGCGCCAGGGCTTTCTGGCATCGCTCCTCCTTGACGTTGCCGACTAAATCAACATAGAAGAAATATTCCCACGGGCGGCCGCGCAGGGGCCGCGATTCCATTTTGGTCAAATCGATGTCGCGCAAGGCAAAAACACTGAGGCACTTGTAGAGCGCACCTGGGAGGTTTTTGGTGGAAAACACGATGGAGACTTTATTGGCGGAGCGGCCGAGGCGGGCGATTTTGGAAAGCAGAAGGAAGCGCGTGTAATTTTCCCGCAGGTCCTCCAGATGTGTTGCCAGGATGCGGGCGTGGTAGACCTCGGCGGCAATGCGGCTGGCGATGGCTGCGGCCCCAGGCGGACGGCGCTCCGCCAGCATCTTTACGGCGCCTGCCGTATCGTAGAAGGGGATGCGTTCCACCCGCGGGTTCTTGGCGAAGAAGCGCCCGCATTGGGCTAGCGCCACCGGATGGGAATAAACCTGGCGCACGTCCCTGCGCGCAACACCCGGCATCGCGATGAGATTGTGCACAATACGCAAGCTCACTTCGCCCACAATGTGCAGCTCGTTGGCCAGCAGCAGGTCAAGGTTCTCGTAGACGGAGCCGGCCAGGGTGTTCTCAATCGGCACCAGGCAGTATTTCGCGCGCGAATGAGTGACACTTTCGAAAATAGCGGCAAACGTCTCGCAAGGAAGTACGCCAATCCCCCTGCCTAGCAGCTTGTACGCGCCTTCCTCACTGAACGAGCCTCTTTCGCCCTGAAAAGCCACCAGTATTTTGGACATAACGTACGATTTCCCCCTGTGAGTGGATGAATGCAGGATGCTACCATGCGCGGGAAGAAAAAATAAACAATCTTACGCAAGGACCCGAAGACGCGAAGGCAAGATAACAGCAGCCGGATGGCCGCTCTTATGCTATAACGTATAGTTCCATGACTGAGCAGTGAAGAAGTCTATGGGGAGAATGCGCGCCGGGCGTGGTCCCGAGCCGCTGGTTTACAAATAATAATCCGAAGAGATAGTGGAGGGATCTTTATGGCGTCCGTGAAAGTTGGCTTTTATGGCCACGTTCGGCAATACCACAATCTGAAGAGTGAAATCGACACTGCCATCCACGAGGTTCTGGAAAGCGGCAGTTTTGTGATGGGCCCTAAACTGAAGCAATTTGAAAAAGAGTTGGCGGCATACTGCAACACCAAAGAAGCTGTGGGCGTAAACTCCGGCACTGACGCGCTCTGGCTGGTTTTCATGGCGCTGGGTATTGGGCCCGGCGATGAAGTGATCACGACTTCCAATACGTTCTTTGCCACCGCTGAGGCCATTTGGGTTGCCGGGGCAACGGCTGTATTCGTCGATTGTGAACCGAAGACTTGCAACATCGATGTGAACCTGATTGAGGCGGCCATTACGCCCAGGACGAAGGCCATCGTGCCGGTACACCTGTACGGTCAGCCGGCTGAGATGCGCGCCGTGGCGGAAATCGCCAAGAAACACAACCTCTTCGTTATTGAAGATAACGCGCAAGGGATGGGGGCGCGTGGCCCGGACTTCACTTTGGGCGAGCTTTCCGATGCGATGTGCAGCAGCTTCATTATTCAAAAGAATCTCGGATGCTTTGGCGACGGCGGCGCGGTCATGACCAACCGTACCGATGTTGCGGAAGGCGTTCGCAAGCTTCGTAATCATGGGTCGGTGAAGCGCTCCGTGCACAGCATGGGGTACAACAGCCGCCTGGACGACCTGCACGCGGCGGTGCTGAGTGTGAAGCTGAAGCAACTCGATAAGTGGAACGATCTGCGGCGCAAGTTCGCCAAGCAGTATGACGAGGGCCTGAAAGGGACGTCGCTGAAGCTGCCCACGGCGCTCCCTGGCTACCGCCACATTTACCATCTTTATGTTGTCGAAACCGAGGGCCGCGACAGCCTGCAGCAGTATTTGAAGGACCGCGACATCACCGCGCTCACCCATTATCCCATTGCCATTCACGAGCAGGAGGGATTCCCGTGGGGCAAGGACGCGCGCATTGTGGGTTCTTTGAAGAATGCGGAAGCGTCTGCGGCGCAGGTACTTTCCCTACCCATGTTCCCGGAGTTGACGCCGGAGGAACTTCAGGCGGTGATCGACCACACCGTGGCATGGGACAAGGCCAACGCTGGAAAATATAAGGTGGCAAGCTAGAAAAATCAGGGATTAGGGATCAGGGGTTAGGGATTAGTTGGGGCTAGGGCCGGGGTTCGGTCCGATCGCAATGCTTTCCCTAAGGCCGCGTTTTGACCTTTTGCTGACCCTCACACCTCTGACCCTAATTCCTAGCCCCTAACCCCTAAATCTCGGAAGGTATTCATGAGCGCAAATCAGACATACACTGTCGCTGTTGCCGGCATGGGGAAGCGCGGGACGCACCATGCTGAGGCTTTCCAGAAGAACGGTCGCTTCGAGCTGGTGGGATTGTGCGATATCGATGCGGGGCGGCTGGACGCCGCGGCGAAGAAATTCGGCGTCAGCGAAACCAGCGCGGATGCCGCCGCCCTGGTGAAGAAAACCCACCCTGATATCTTTTGCTTCTGCACGCTCCCGGATCTGCGCCTGCCCTTGATTTGCGCGGGCGTGGACGCCGGCGTGAAGCTGATTGCGTACGAGAAGCCCACCGCCCTTTCCACGAACGAGGCCCTGGAGTTGATGAAGCGCACGCGCGCGGCGGGCGTAAAGACGGTGGTGAGCCACCAACACCGCTACGGCGAGCATTACAAGAAGGTGAAAGAGATCATCGCGAGCGGCGCCATCGGCCGCGTGCATACGGTTTATGGCACGGCCACCGGCTGGATGATGCACATGCTCACCCACCTCATCGACTACGCCCGCTGGTTCAACGACAATGCCGAAGCCGAGTGGGTGGTTGGACAGGCGCATGGGAAAGCGAAGTTTGCGGACAATCATCCGTCCCCCGATTACATCGGCGGGCTCATTCAGTTCTCCAATGGCGTGCGCGGCATCGTGGAATCAGGCGACGGCGCTCCCGATGTGCCGGAAGTCGACTACTGGTGGCGCAAGTGCCGCATGGGCGCGCAGGGCAGCGAGGGTTTTGCCGAGCTGCTTACCGGCGGCGGCTGGCGCGCCGTCACCCGCAGCGGATTCGCTTCCGGTCCCGGGAGCATGAATTACGAGCACGATATGGGGCCGTACGTTCAAGAGATGGCGGACTGGCTCGACGATGAAAAACAGGTTCACCCCTGCAACGGCGAAAGCGCCTACAAGGACCTGGAAATCATGATGGCTATGTGCCGCTCGGTGGTCCAGCGCGGCAAAGTGAAGCTGCCCCTCGGCCCTGGTGAACCGGAGCTGGAAGCGCTGAAAAGAGTGCTGCCGGATTAGATTTCTACTATTCCGCCACCGAATGCCTCAATGGCGGTTTCAATCTGGGCAAGGGGTGGATGCGGGTTGCGGGGCGTCGCATGACATCTGTTTCTTCCGTCACACCGTGCAATGAGGAGAATGGGGCGAGCATGGTCAAACCTCTTCAGTATTTGACCTACCGTGGCGGACTTGGGCACTGGTCCTGGGTCTTGCACCGGTTGACAGGAATTGGCGTATTTCTGTTCTTGTTGATCCACATCGTGGACATTGCTTTGATCGGTTGGGGCCCCAAGGTCTTCAACGAACTATTGTTTCTCTACCGTTATCCGCCGTTTCGGGTCGGTGAGGTCATCCTGGTGGCGGCAGTTCTGTACCATGCGATCAATGGGGTCCGCATTTGCATCATCGACTTCTGGCCGCAAACCATGGCTTTCCACCGCAGGCTCAGCTACGCGGTGTTGATCGCCTTCACCGTCATTTTCATTCCTACGGCCATTTACATGTTGAGCTTTGTAGTGAAGTAAGGGGGAGCCATGACTGTTGCGGGAACACCGAAACCGGAGAGCGGGCTGGAACTCTACGCGTGGATTTTCATGCGCGTTTCCGGCGTGGCCTTGCTTTTCCTGGCTTTGGGCCATCTCCTGATGATGCATATTATCAACAATGTAGATAATATCAATTTCCGCTTTGTCGCCGATCGTTACGCCACGCCGTTCTGGCGGACCTACGACCTGGTGATGTTGTGGTTCGCCATGATTCACGGTGTGAACGGAGTGCGAACAGTGCTGGTGGATTACATCAGTTCACGCGGCTGGCGCACGGCTTCGCTGGCGTCGCTCTTCGTGCTGGGCTTTATTCTTCTCACGCTGGGCTCGATTGCCATTCTGAGCTTCCAGCCGCCCGTGGCCCCGTAGGTGGGCAAACAAGTATTCAGCCGTCAGTTATCAGTCCTCAGTAAGGGCAAAAGCATTGACGAGCGATAGCTGAGAGCTGATAGCTGAGAGCTGATGACCGATAACTTCTTTCGAGGCTTTAAGACATGGTCCAACGGTATGACGCAGTGGTGGTGGGGGCTGGGGGCGCGGGCCTGATGGCCGCGCTGCAAATGGCCGGGCAGGGCAATGTGGCGGTCTTAAGCAAGCTCTATCCCACGCGCTCGCACACGGGAGCGGCGCAGGGCGGGATCGGGGCCGCCCTCGGTAATATGGAAGAAGACCACTGGGAATGGCACATGTTCGACACGGTCAAGGGCAGCGATTACCTGGCTGACCAGGATGCCGTGGAGATTCTGTGCCGGGAAGCGATCGAGACCGTTTACGATCTCGAGCACTGGGGCCTGCCCTTCAGCCGCACGACGGACGGAAAAATCGCGCAACGTCCCTTCGGCGGCCACACCAAGGAGTTTGGCAGAGCCCCCGTGCGTCGCTCCTGTTACGCCGCCGACCGCACCGGGCACATGATCCTTCAGACCTGTTACCAGCAGTGCATCAAGCACGACGTGCACTTCTACAATGAGTATCACGTCCTTGACCTGCTGGTGGAGGAAGGACGTTGCGCGGGGGTTGTGGCGCTGTGCCTGGCGACCGGTGAGGTACACACCTTTCACGCCAAGGCGGTGTTGTTGGCCACCGGCGGCTGCGGCAAGATGTATCGCGTCAGCTCCAATGCCCACTCTTTGACCGGTGATGGCATGGCGGTGGTGTATCGCCGGGGAATTCCCCTGGAAGACATGGAATTCTTTCAATTCCACCCCACCGGCATCTACAAAATGGGCATCCTGTTGAGCGAGGCGGCACGCGGCGAGGGCGCCGTGTTGCGCAACAATCGCAACGAACGCTTCATGGAGCGCTATGCCCCTACGCTGCTGGACCTTGCCCCTCGCGACATGGTTTCGCGCGCGATTTACCGCGAGATTCGGGAAGGACGGGGCATCGATGGCAAGAATTACGTGTACCTCGACATGACCCATCTGGGCAAGGAGGTTCTGGATAAGAAGCTCCCCGACATTACGGAATTCGCCCGGACCTATCTGGGCGTCGAGCCGCTCACGCAGCCGGTGCCAATCCAACCCACGGCGCACTATGCGATGGGCGGGATTCCCACCGACGTTGACGGCCGCGTGCTGGTGGATGAAAAAAACACGCCCCTGCCGGGACTCTACGCGGCGGGGGAAGTGGCTTGCGTGTCCGTCCATGGCGCGAACCGGCTGGGAACCAATTCCCTGGTCGATATTCTGGTTTTCGGCCGCCGCGGCGGGCGGCACGCGCGAAAGTTCGTCCAGGAGAACGATTGGGTTCCCTTGCCGGCCAGTCGGGACGAGCCCGCCCGCGCCATGGTGAGCGACGTGCTCAGCTCGACGGGCAAGGAACGCGCCGCCGATATTCGCGACGCGCTTCAAGACGAAATGATGGACAAAGCCTCGGTGTTCCGCGATGCCGCCGGCCTTACCGCCATGCGGGATAAGCTGCGCGAATTGCGCGAACGCTACCGGCAGGTGAAATCGGAGGATCGCGGCAGGCATTACAACACCGAGTTGCTCGAGGTCATCGAGCTCGGTTGTCTGCTGGACTTGGCTGACGTCCTGGTGGAAAGCGCCTTGGCGCGCCAGGAAAGCCGTGGTGGTCACTATCGCGAAGATTTTCCCAAGCGCGACGACGTCAACTGGCTGAAGCACACCCTGGCCTATCAATCACCCAACGGCATCGAGCTTAAATTCAAGCCCGTGGTCATCACCAAGTTTCAGCCGATGGAGAGGAAATACTGAAAGAACGGGGCTAGGAATTGGGGGCTGGGTACTGGGGACGGCCGCTCCCTAGTCCCCAGCACCCAGCCCCTGGGGAGTTCACATGCAGGTTACCTTAAGGATCAAGCGCTTCAATCCCGAAAAGGATAAGCAGCCCTGGTGGGGCGAATATAAGATCGAAGCGGAACCCACCGATCGCTTGCTGGATGCGTTGAACGATGTGAAGTGGTATCAGGACGGCACCCTTACCTATCGGCGATCTTGCGCCCACGGCGTTTGCGGCTCCGATGCGATGCAAATCAACGGGCGGAACCGGCTGGCATGTAAGGTGCTTATCAACAACCTGGGTTCGACGATCACCATTGAGCCGCTGCGCGGGTATCGCGTCATCAAGGACCTGCTTGTCGATATGGATGGCTTCCTGGCGAAATACCGAAGCGTGAAGCCTTACCTGATTACTGCCGGTCCCGACCCGGAAAAGGAACGCCTGCAATCACCGGAGGGACGCGACAAGTTCGATGACACCACGAAGTGCATTCTGTGCGGGGCGTGCACGTCGGCATGCCCGTCATTTTGGGCGGATGGTGATTACGTCGGACCGGCGGCTATCGTGAACGCCCATCGCTTCCTCTTCGACTCGCGCGATGAGGGTGGCGAACAGCGTTTGGAGATTTTGAATACGCTTGAAGGCGTGTGGCGCTGCCGCACTATCTTCAACTGCGTGGAAGCCTGCCCGCGCGACATTAACGTGACGCGCGCCATTGGCGAGGTGAAGAAAGCTCTTCTGTACCGAAAGATCTGATAACGCGGTCAGCCAACTACCAGTTACGCGGTGGGCCTCGCACCTGGCTACCTATTTCAAGTGCTGATCCAGGAAGGCCACCGTTCTTTGCCACGCGGCCTCAGCGGCATCTTCGCGGTAATCCAATTGGTTATCGCTATTTTCAAAGCCGTGGCTGGCGCCCCGGTACACTTGTACGTCGATGGATTTGTGGGCGCTATTCATGGCGGTTTCGAACGCCTCCACGTCGCTGGGCGAAGTGCTGCGATCATCGGCACCGAAAATCGCCAGCACCGGCGCGTGAATTCTCTGGATCTCGGCCGGATCGGTGGGTAGGGGGCTGTAGTTCAAGACGCACGCAGCCAGGAACAGATCGTTCTCGGCCAGTAGGAGCGACCACTTTCCTCCCGCCGACCAGCCCATACAGCCCAACTTCTCCTTATTCACTTCCGGGCGTGCCGCCAGGAATTTAAGGGCGGCTTGCAAGTCGCGCAGGGCACGGTCTGGCGGTGTGCCGACCATCAGTTCATAGGCAAGGGAGGGATCGTAAGCCACCTGCCCGCGGTAAAGGTCCACGGCCAGAGCCACATAGCCTTGCCCCGCCAGCTTTCGCGCCTGTTCCTTCACCCAACCCGTCAAACCCCAATCATCGTGGACTACGATCACGGCCGGGTGCTTGCCGGGTGACTGTGGCGCCGCCAGGTAACCCCCAATCGTCTCAGAGCCGCTCGCAAACGTGACCCGCTCAGTCTTGACCGGCGCCGCAAAAACGCTGGAGGCGACCGCCAACAAAGTCCAGACCACCAGCATGATCATACGGTGCATTCCCAGTCCTCCAGGAAGATAGCGTCCATCGGGCAGAGCCCGACGGCGATATTATACTGTAGCGGGCGCCCTCGCCTGACGACAATGAAAGTTAAAAGGAACAATCGTCGGGTTCGCGGTTCGGCGGTGAGACCTGAAGGCGTATAATGTGTGCGCATAATTGCTACTCGTCGGAGGTTATTACATGATGCGGGCTCGAAAAATACTTGTGATTTTAGGAGTAGCTCTGATCGTCTCCCCGGTTTTCCGTTTGGCTGCCCAGGACGGCGGGCGTGCGGATGAGGAGCGCCGGGCGGAGGAACTGCGAAGTTACATCCGGGCGAATTACACCAAATCAGAATACCTGGTGCCCATGCGGGATGGCGTGCGCCTGTTCATCTCCGTTTATGCCCCTAAGGATACCTCGCGGCGCTACCCGATCTGGATGACGCGCACGCCGTACACGGTGGCCCCTTACGGCGTGGATAACTATCGCGCCAATCTAGGACCCTCGGAATTCTTTGCGCGTGCCGGCTACATCTTTGCCTACTGCGATGTGCGCGGCAAGGGCAAGTCGGAAGGCGAATTTGTAGACGTCCGGCCTTTCATACCCAGCAAGACCTCGCCCCGCCAGATCGACGAAGCGACCGATGCATACGACACGATCGATTTTCTTCTGAAGACGATTCCGCAAAACAACGGCCGCGTCGGCGTGTGGGGCATCTCTTATCCGGGATTCTACGCCACCATGACGATCTTGAGCGGGCATCCCGCGTTGAAGGCCGCTTCCCCGCAGGCGCCGGTCACGGAATGGTTTCTCGGTGACGATTGGCGGCACAATGGCGCGCTCTTTCTGGCCCACGCCTTTAACTTCCTGTCGGGGTTTGGACGGCCCAAGCTTGGGGAAAATGAAGTGCCCGGTCCCAGTTTTGATTTCGGCACCCCTGACGGGTACGATTTCTATCTACGAATGGGGCCGCTGGCCAACGCCGACAAGGAGTTTTTTAAGGGCGAAATCAAGTATTGGGACGAGTTGATCTCGCATGACACTTACTCCGCCTACTGGAAATCGCGTGACCCGCTCCCTTACCTCAAAAACGTTCACACTGCCGTGATGACCGTGGGTGGGTGGTTCGATGCTGAAGACGCTTACGGGGCGCTTCACACCGGGTATGCGATGCGCCAGCAGAATCCCGGCGCCGTGAGCGTGGTCGTCGAGGGTCCGTGGTTCCATGGCCAGTGGAATCGCGACCCCGGCGAAGCCATGGGCGACGTGCACTTCAACCAGAAAACCAGCGAGTACTTTCGCGAGCACATCGAGTTTCCCTTCTTCCAGTATTTCCTGAAAGACGAAGGAGACGCGAAGTTCGCCGGCGCCTACGTCTTCGAGACCGGACGAAACGAGTGGCACACTTTCGACGTTTGGCCCCCGAAAAACATCGCCCCGAAAACTTACTACTTCGCGAGTAGCGGTCAGCTCAGCACTGTGCCGCCTGCTGCGAGTGGGGATGCCTTTGATGAGTACATCAGTGATCCTGCAAAACCGGTGCCGCATATCCCCTGGATCAGCACCTCGATGTCTGCCCCTTACATGACCGCCGATCAGCGCTTTGCCGCCCGGCGTACCGACGTGCTGGTGTACCAGACGGAGCCACTGGCTCAGGATGTGACCTTTGCCGGGCCAATAACTGCGTCACTCTATGTCTCCACCAGCGGCACCGACTCTGACTTTGTGGTAAAGCTCATTGACGTCTACCCGGGCGATTATCCCGACCCCAATCCGAACCCCGCCGGCGTGAAAATGGGCGGATACGAACAACTCGTGCGAGGCGAGCCCTTCCGTGGCAAGTTCCGCAAGAGCTTCGAGCAACCCGTTCCCTTTGAACCGGGCAAACCGGACAAGGTGGAATTCCAGCTTCCCGATGTGTTCCAAACGTTTCGCCGCGGCCATCGCATCATGGTGCAAGTGCAAAGCTCGTGGTTTCCGCTGGTAGACCGCAATCCGCAGAAATTTATGAAAATCGATGAGGCCCAGCCGGTTGATTTTCAGAAGGCCACAGAGAGGGTTTATCGCTCCGCAAGGCTGCCCTCCGGCATCACGGTTGAGGTGCTGCCTTCAACCGGCTCAGAGCAGTAGGCGGTGGAACAACAGATCGTTAGTGCAGTTCGCGGGCGAGCCATTGGGCGATGTTGAGCTCGTGGCTCTCGGATCGAATCTGTAGTTGCGGAGCCGCTGCGCCGTAGGCTTGCATGGCCGGAGCGAAACGCTGCTTGAGGGTTGACTGCGGCACCACGCGGTTCCGGCCGTCCACGAAGTTTTGGATGAGGAGGGGCCGAGGGGAAAGAACGGCCGCAACATCGGGGACATCGGCGACTTCGAGGATGCCGGGGACAATGACGTCGTTGGGCACATAAGCGAACTGGTCTTCGAGCACCGAGGAGTAAGCCGCCAGACCCCGGCGCGCCGCCATTGCGCAAACTTTGTCTTCATAGAGGCCGCCGAGAAACGCCAGAAGCGCCCCTAGCGGCTCTGCCTGGTACTCGATCTCCGGGCCTACCTGCCAACCAATCAGTTCATCCAGCGCAAAGTGCGGCGGATTCACGGGTGCGAAAGAGTCTCCCCAGAGCGCGATCTTTCGGCCGTTGCAATCCGGACGCGCTGCGACGTAGTCCAAAACGGTGCGCAAGTCCTTCAGGCGGGCGCCGAGCAGCGTCTTGCCCAGCATGAACTCGGTGGCGGCGGCTGACTCTTCTTCACTGTTCAAGCCCCGCCGCATTTCGGAAGTGGTTTCGCCGGTGCCGCGCACATCCGGCAGGCACACCGCGACCCCGGCTTTCAGGAGGTCGTTGATCTCCGCTGTCCGCTCGGCCAGGAAACGCTCCTTTCCGCCTTCGCTGACCGCAACCACGTAGGGCAGGCGCCGGCCCGAGGCGCTCGCAGGCCGCAGCACCAGAAGCGGGACAATGATCCCGGGCTCGACCTCGAGGGAGATGGCCTCAATGCTCGCTTCGTCCACCTGTTTGGCCCAGTGAAGTTTCGCCGGCGGACGTGAATTCGGCTCAATATCGCCGAGCTTCGCAGCCAAATTCTTTCGGAGTTGCAGCCGCCGCGCTTCCAGCGGCAGTTTCTGCAACTGTGTTCGTGCGGTCTCGAGCTTGTGATTGGCGACTTGCAGGGCCAAGGTGTGAAGAGGCGTCATATTGAGCCCACGGGCGATGTCGGGCGTAAGCGAAGACAACTCCTCTTCGGGCCGGCGATCTTCCGGTTCCGCGGCTGGAATGGGGATTCCGAACCAGCGTTTCAGCGCAGGATACAAAGTTTGGCGTTGTCCGGGCCCAATGTTGGAACACTCGCCTGGCCCAGGGAAATCTCCAAAGCCATGCGCTTTGTCGAGGTTGTCCGGCACGCCGTACAACGCGAACATACTCTGGTCACGCGCCCAGGCCGGATTGTCCTTGTAATGGTCCCAGCCCATCTCGTTGGCGTAGATCAGGCGCCGGGGAGCGACAGAAGCCGAGATGATCCAAGGGAAAAACTGGTCGACGACGCTGCGGCGCAGGCACCGCGTTGACTCCCACTCGCCCCACTCAGGTTCGGCCAGGCCAAAATTGAAAGGCGCCACGGCCGCCACCCGGCTGTCCAGCGCGGCGGTGACGGCGGCGGGTTCGCCGCCCGCGGCGACCGCCCCCAACAGGATGATCTGATCCGGATTCACGTCGTTTCTTTCCAGCAGGAGATCGATGCCGCGCATTACGTCCCAAACAATCCACTTGAGCAGACTTTCGCCGGCAAGATAAAGCTGCATGCCCATGATGTACCGGGAATGATAAGGCTCCCGGTTCCAGGGGTAATACTGAATCCGCTCGCCGTGTCCGATCTGATCCATGATCAAGACCACGCAACCGGCGCGCGCCCAGAGGATGCCCATATCCTGAAGTTCGGCCTGGGTCCGTGGCCGGTGATGGCTGTGCACGATCACGATCCCCGGCATGCGCCCCACCGATCGGGCCGGCAGATACAGATTGGCGGTCACCCACATGCCGGGGCGGCTTTGATAGACCAAATCCTGCCGGCGATAGCCATCGCCTTCGAATTCCTTGGTCACTTGTGTCTGGAGCGCCGTGCGGGCCGGAAATTCGCCAAACGAGGCCCGGAGCGCGGCAATCCTGGGATCACGGAAGCGTTCCCAATCAGTGCGTGTCTTTACTTGGTCCCATTCGCGATTCTCGGTGTCGGATATGTTCTTGACTTCACCGGCCAGTGCGCGGTCGAGCATCGAAGCGATCTTGAATTGCCTACGTTCTTGGGGCGATAGCACTCGACTCTCAACCGCTGTCAGCCCGCTTGGGACGGGAGGTGGGGGTGCTGAGGGCAGCGTGGAGGGCGCGGCTTCCGCGAGTTCCAAGCGCCTATAGCGCGGTGTGCACAGTGGCGTATCACTTTGGGTCACCGGCAACTCGCTGACCTCCAGCGGCTCGTCAGGCCGCGCCACACGGACACGTCTGAACAGTACTCGCCAAGTCTTCGGAACTCCGTCCTCACCCAGAACCTTTGCCAGGGCATCAAGTGGAATGTCGAGACGTGCCGTCCACGCGCCGGCCTCTCGCTGGGCTGCCACCCGAGCGCCGCTCGTCCACTCCCGCGCCCGCGCCAACCGTTCGCCCCCGAAGAAGCCGGTGTCGTTCAAAAGATATCCCGCGGAGTTCACGGCGAACTCTGCGTATGCCGAGCCGGAGACGGCTAGATAGACCTGAACGCTGTCATCGTGATTGACCGGACCGTCGTTTTCTTTCACGCGTGCGATGGGCGTATCCGGTTCGATACACCGGGCGAGAATTGCCAGCCAGTGGCCATCCTGCAACATTTTGATTTCGGTGGGGAAATGGGGAGCGCGAGGGACGGGTTCATTGCGGCGTAGCGTCAACGCCGGGACACTGCGCCACGTTGGGTCATCCCAGGTGCTGTTTAGCGGTGGAAGCGCCGCTATTCTTCCGGCCGCCAGGGGAGCTTCTTTGTTTCCGACCACCTGGGGATGGAAAGTGGGTGCGGGATCGTCCCAATTCGAGGGAAGTGCCGGGATCTTGGCAGCCGGACCTTGTTCAGGCCAGTGCCACCGCTGCTGCGGACACCCCGGCCGCGCGGCACGGATTCGTTCGATTCGCACCATGATCCGGTCCGAACTCGGAGCGCTCAATCGGTTCAGCGGAATTGCCGCCTCCACCGTCCATTCATGCTCGGCGATCGATGTGGCAACGAGAAACTGGGCTGCGTCTGTGTAAAGAACTTGGGAGGTCGGCTTCTCTTGCGAATAGGGATACACATCCAGAAAATGCGACGCGATATGAAGCGCCTTTTCCACGGAGTACGCGCCCCAGGGGTTGATCTGAAGAATACGATCGGTGTAGCCAATGTCGGGTCCACACACTATCCGCAGCAGGTCTTCATCTTCCCAGCTCGGGTTGCGGCCGATGAGCCGGGCGGTAACGCGCCCTGTGGATTCGGGCAATCTGGCTGCCACATAAAGAAATCGGCCAATGACAACCGCCTGAACTTCTCCACCGCTCTCGGCGGGTACTCCAGCATCAGACGGCGTAAGCTTCTCCGGTGCGACCTTCTTCCACACCGCGTCATTCAACTGGCCGTCGATGACGATAACAGGACCTTTTGCATCACCGGCGAGCGGGGCGCTGACCCCGCATAACGCCAGCGCTGCAATCACTTGCGCCAGCGTCATGATGGTGGACCGGATGTAAGTCCGTGGGCGACGCACGTTCGGTAAGCAATGCATACGCTTGTAACCCTAGAAGGAATTTGGTGCGGAGAGCTGGAATCGAACCCGCACGGTCCTTGCGGACCGAAGGATTTTAAGTCCCAACTCTGTGGTTCTTGTCCATCTCGAAATTCTCCCGCTAATCCTTCCACATCTGTTGGGACTTGTAAATGAAAAGGAGACAAAAAGCTATGTCAGAACCAGGAGTCAACAAGATTATGCTTCCCAGCTATTTGTGAGCCACGCAGTTCAGAGGAAACTTCTTTGATAGCGACTAAGTTCAAGGCTGCCAACCGTCCGCTGACGGTCTCTTCAGGAGGGGGGCACCCCGACCGGTTGCCGGAGTGCCCATCTTGCGTTGCTTACGTTCACTTCCTAAGGCTTACTGATTTACAGGTGAACTGCGAAGAATCATCCGAGACTTAATAATTGAAGGTTCTATTTGCCCAACCCGGATGCCTCCGCAGGCATAACTCAGACAATCTGACCGATTAAGCTTTGTATGTCTGTTCAATATTGCTCACTTTGAGAAAATAGTCATCTTACCCCCGCAACCACCGTATTCTGCGGCATTTCCAAGATTCGTCCCGATGCCCTCTACGCCCAAGTGGCGCAGGAGAGCCGGGAAAGTGGCGTGACTATTCCACTCAGGATGGCAACTGCGACCAAACCACATTGTTCTTGACAATCGAGGGGGCGGATGATATCAACAAACCGAATGTCGAGCAACCGGTTGCCGCAACCGCGTCACCGCCAAGCGTTCAGCCTGTTTTCAAGGGGAGAAGCACAATGTCGGCAATGATGGAGGAGATGTTACAGCAACCCGCAGCCCTGCGGGCCCTCCGCGAGTTCTATATGAAACCCGACGCTATTCCGCGCAGGCAATTGCGCGAACTGGTTTCCAAATGGCCACCCACCGTGGTGTTTACCGGCATGGCGTCGTCTTTGTCCGCGGCTTATCCGGCTCAGGTCTTTCTGAACTCGTACGGCATTCGTGCCCTGGTCTGGGAAACGGCCGACCTGCTCCACTATCACTTGGGATTCCTCGGAAAGGATACGCTGCTGGTACTTACCTCCCAGTCCGGCGAGACGATCGAGATCACGAAACTCCTTGCGTGTATTCCCAAGAACCTTGGCACGGTTGGGGTCGTGAACGTGGAGCGAAGCACGCTGGCGCGGGCCGTCAAATTGATGTTACCAACCAAGGCAGGCCCGGAGACCTCGGTTAGTACCAAAACCTACAACTCGGCCGTAGCCGCCCTGATGTATCTGGCGTTCGCGCTGTCCGGGCAGTCGCCGCAGCCTCTCCATCGTGCCTTGCGCCGCGCCGCTCGCGCCCAAGAAATGGTGATTGAGAAGCAAGAGCGTGTCTTGGCGCCGATCCTGGAAATGTTTGATAACCCCGATTCGATCATGGTGCTCTCACGCGGCCCCGATATGTCGACTGCCTACGAAGCGGCAACTTATTTCATGGAGGCTGTCCGCACTCCTGCCGAACCCATGAGCGGGGGACTATTCCGTCACGGCGCGCTCGAAACGATTAGCCCGGAACGGGCGTTCATCGTTATCGCCCGACGGTGGAAAACTGGAAGGCTCCTGGTGAAGCTGGCAGAGTTTATTCGATCAAATCGTGGCAGGGTGCTGTTGCTCTCCGATATGCCCTACAAGGGTGGCGGCATTCCGAGCATCGAGATCGAACCCATGCCGCTGGGTTTGGGCACCCTGGTGGACACGGTCTACTTGCAATTCCTTGCTCATAACGTAGCCGAGCGGCGTGGACTGGAACCCGGCAAATTCTGGATACACACCGGAGTCATAAAGGTTGAGTAGAGGAGTTTCGTGAAATTCCCACATCAATTTCGTGCCAAGTGGCTCTGGTACTCCCTGCTTGCCGTCATCTGTTGGGGGGCCTGGGCTATTCTCTCCAAACTCGGATCCAGTGATCTGTCGGCCCGGGCCATGCAGTTCTACTACGCGCTGGGGTCCGTGCCCGTGGCCATCGCGTTGATTTGGGGCCGGGGGTTCAAACTCGAATGGGACTTCGTCGGAATCTCGTACGCCACCGTGAATGGTCTTCTTTCGAGCTTAGGCAATCTTGCCGTCCTCGCGGCCTATCGAAGCGGCGGCAATACAGCGGTAATTACCACCGCCACCGCGTTATATCCGATCGTGACGGTTTTTTTAGCGATTCTTTTCTTGCGCGAGCGATTGACGCCTGCACAGATAGTTGGAGTGGGTTTCGCCGCCGCCGCAATGGTGATTTTTTCGCTCTGAGGGAAGGGCATGGCTACGTGGCTTTGGCTGGCGATAGTGGTTTTGATCTCCTGGGGAGTGGTGGGATTGCTGCAAAAGCTTTCGACCAATCGCCTATCGGGCGAGTCGGCAACAATCTGGCTGGTTATTGGTTTTGTACTGTTCCTGCCGTTCGTTTATCCGGGCAAAACGGTGTTCCAACTCCCCGCCCGCGGAATAGTCCTGGGACTGCTCAGTGGGTTGATTAATGCATTGGGCGCCTGGGCTATTTTGGCTGCGCTGCGCAGCGGAGGCAAAGCCTCCGTCGTCTCTCCGTTTTGCGCGCTCTACCCGATCGTGGTGGTGCTTGTGGCTCCCCTCATTCTCCACGAGTCCATAAACCTGCTCCAGGGAGCCGGCGTGGTTTGCGCTTTAGTCGCTGTCGGCCTCCTGTCTTCATAGCTCAGTAAGGAGAAAAAGCGTGCCGATTTCGAGGGGACCAAAATGACCGGACGAGAACGCGTACTCGCATTATTGGATGGCCGCATGGTGGACCATCTGCCCTGTGTGCCTTCGCGCAACGTTCCGGTGAGGCTGACTCAGAGATCTACAGGGTAAAGACGAAAGGGGAAATGAAATGACATCGCAGTATCGTATGCTGGGGTACATTCAAGCCGGTCCAGCGTGCTTGGACCTGACACTGAAGTCCGTCGAGGAGCCCGCAGAAACGATCGCCGAGAGTGTTAAGCAAGGGCAATTTGAGCGGATCATTCTTACAGGGATCGGGAGTTCGTACACCGCATCGCTGATTTCCGCACCGCTGTTTGCGTGGTATTCGCCAGTGCCTGTCCAAGTCGTCGACTCGTGGGAGTTCACTAACCTTCCCAGGCGGATCGTCAACGAAAAAACCCTGGTGGTTGCGATTTCACGTTCGGGTGAGCGCGGATTAGTGATTGATTCACTCAAGCGAGCCGAGCAAGACGGCGCCTACGTGGTGGCGGTTACGGGAATGCCCGGAAGCTTGATAACGGAATATGCCCGCCTGACAATCGTCACCCAAGAAGGTCCAGAGATAACTTATCCCAAGACGAAAAGCGTGATTTGCTGTGCTGGCGCACTCATGCGGCTGGCGTTGGCACTGGCCGATCGGAGTGACGCCGAAGCCACGAAGCGCCTTATTGAGCTGAGAGCTATGCCGGAGGTGCTCGAACGCACCTTCCGCCACACCGAGCGTGCGGTGGCAGGACTCATCCCAGCCATTGAAAAGCATGAACTGATCGGGCTCATGGGCACGGGCAGCAATTATGGCGTCGCACTCGAAGGCGCGTTGAAGCTCCAAGAGACTTCAGGCTTGCCAACATTCGGTGCTAGCACTTGCGATTTTCACGGTGGATTGGTTGGCGGGGTGACGTCAAAATGGCTTGTATTCGCATTGGTGACTCGCCAGGATAAGGACCTGAATCTGGGCGTGCTCCATATCGCGCGAGAGTTGGGCGCTGGCATCGCATGTGTAACCGAACCGAATTTGAACGCCGCCGAACAATGCGCCCACTGCGTTACGCTTCCCACATCGGTTGATAGTCTGTTGTCCGGACTTGTTTACCTTGTCCCCATGCAGTTGCTGACTTACCTTCTGACCGTGGCCAAAGGCAAGAACCCGGATTCGCCTGCTTCCATGGACATCATGCTTAAGGCACTGTTACCTCCAGGCCGGGAAGAGCCCGAGCTTCGTGCTAAATCACTATTGCAGCAATCGCCATACTGACCATCTGGGCGGCTCTAACAAGCCGCTTTGTCATCAATATTAAGAACTCGTAGCTGGTGGGGACCGAAGATATGTATCTCGTTTGTGGGGTATTTGTGCGAATCGTTGCAGTTGGTGGCAGAGAAAGCACATCTCGCGATGGCCGTCAGGGGGTCCGCGCATGGAGATAACCCCGCCGGTTCAGGCAAATGGTTCGACGGCTGTACCCCGCCTGCGCCGGGTGCTCACGCTGTGGGATTTGGTTTTCTATGGCATGGTGCTGATCATGCCCATCGCGCCCGTCCCGCTGTTTGGCGTGGTGCAAGAACGGTCACACGGCTACCTGGTAGACACCATCCTGATCGCTCTGTTAGCCATGATGATTACAGCATTCAGCTACGGGCGCATGGCTGCCCTCTACCCTTCCGCCGGCTCGGCTTATACCTATGTGGGCCGTGGGCTGAATCTCCACCTGGGCTTCCTGGTTGGCTGGGCAATGATTCTCGACTACTTGCTGATTCCCCTCATCAACGCCGTCTGGGTGGCGGAAACCATTCATGGGTGGGTCCACCAAATTCCCACTTATGCACTGATGGCAGGGTTCGTCGGCGTCATAACGTTTATGAATCTGCGCGGCATTCGCATGAGCGCCTTGGCCAATAAACTGCTCCTCGCGGTAATGTGTGTAGTGATCGTGGCATTTGCGATTCTCGCCGTCCACTACCTTTTCCACCTCGGCCGCTGGGGCGGGATTTTCTCCTCCTTGCCTTTTTATGATCCGAAAACATTCGACTGCGGGGTCATCCGCAGGGCTGTGCCGCTGGCGGCGCTAACGTACATCGGATTTGACGGCGTGACCACGCTGGCCGAGGATGTCAAAAACCCCAAGCGGAATGTGCTCCTCGCCACGGTTCTGGTCTGTTTACTTACGGGGGTTCTGGGGAGCATCGAGAGCTACCTCGCCCAGCGCGTGTGGCCGGGCTTTCATTTCGAGAATGTCACCGGTGCGTATATGGATATTTGCCTGCGTGTAGGCGGGCGCGGGCTGTTCCTGGCCATGACCGCCGTGACGATTCTTGCGGCGGTCGGCAGTGCCCTTACCGGGAGCCTGGGGGCCGCCCGATTGCTTTTCGGCATGGGACGCGACAGCGTTCTTCCGTGCGCGGTTTTTGGGCACTTGCATCCGAAACGCAACACGCCGAACTACAACATCTGGATTATTGCGATCGTCGCCTTCGTGGGCGGCATGCTTCTTGCCGTCCATGGGCGTGGCTACGAGAACGCAGCGGAGTTGCTGAATTTCGGTGCGTTCATCGCCTTTACTGCGGTCAATTTCGCAGCCTTTTGGGCATTCGCCGTCAAACGCACGGCGGGCGGTCAGATCCGCTTCCTCGGGGATGTTCTTCTTCCGCTGTTCGGATTTACATTTTGTGGCTGGATCTGGCTCAACCTGAATATCGTGGCCAAAATCGTAGGCGGCGTCTGGCTTGTCGCCGGAGTCACCTACTTGGGCTTTAAAACCAACGGATTTCGCGAAGCGCCGACCGTTATCGATTTCACCGAAGGATAGCTCTCCTATGGTCAAAATCGCGCCGTCCCTCATGTGTGCGGATGCTCTTCACCTGCAAAAGGACATCGAAGCGCTCGACCGCGCCGGGGTGGACCTGTTTCACATGGATGTCATGGATGGGCACTTTGCGCCTAATCTCGCCATGAATCTCGAGACGGTTAGACAGATCCGGGCCGTCACACAAACACCCATCGACGTCCACCTGATGGTCGACCGGCCCGATTTTTATTTTCCGGCTCTCGGGCAAGCACAGGTCGAATACGCATCGTTTCATATCGAGACTTCGACGCAACCGTTCCGCCTGATTCAGAACCTGAAGGCGCAAGGCGCAAAAGCGGGAATTGCACTCAATCCTTGCACACCGTTGGAAAATCTGCTTTTTGTGTTGGACCAAATCGATTTCGTTCTTGTCATGACAGTCGAACCGGGCTTTACCGGACAGGTGTTTATCCCTGCAACGCTCGAGAAGATCTCTACCTTAAGCAAGCTAATAAGGAAACGGAATCTCAACGTGGATATTGAGGTAGATGGAAATATCAGCGTAGAGACAGGCAAGGCCTGTTTGGCAAGAGGCGCTACCATCTTCGTTGCAGGTACCTCCAGCATCTTTACCGGGACACGCGACCTCTATACTGCCTGCCGGGAGTTCAGACGGCAGATCAGCCAGGCTTGCCTTCACACATCAACGAATCAAACCGCACCCACCACTACCGGTCCATTGGCTTGATGGGTCAGTTCGGCTACGGGAAAAACCGGTGGGAAGTCTCCCGATCATCAGCAGAATTATCTACTTATCGTCGCTCGGCTGGATGTAGCGGCGATTGAGTAGCAAGACAAATTTGCCCGGTAGCGTGCCGGTGACAAGGAGCCGATGGCTCGAGGATGCGGTGATGCCGTCCACCCCTTTCACGCTCGGGCGCACATTAAAGGTGTCAGCGTACGTGTATGCATGAATGACCGCGGTCCCATCGGCCTCCGTGCCATCGCCGAAATCCCAGTGATAGGAGATGGCAGGCACGCCGTCCACCGCGGTCCCGGCCGAGAACTCCAATTCGGTTCCGACCTCCGCTTTCACCGGGACGGACGCTGTAACGCCGGGAGCCGCTGCCGGCACGGAGGTGTCGATGATTTTGAGGAGCCGAACGGAGTGCGCTCGCTGAGACTTCAAATCCAAACGGCCTGCTTGAAAGTTCGCGGATCGATCAGGATGGAGCACATCAGAAACTGCGTAGGAACCTCCCGACGGCAACATCAGGTCAGCCAGCGTGAACGCATGTCCGCGGGGTTCCTCCGTCCAGTTGAACACCGCCAGCATCGCCTGGCGACGGTCCTCTTGTCAGGACGGCACGAGGCTACAGCAGGGTCACGGCAAAGCCGCGCCCGCCGGGAAGGGCGCGTTCTGTGGTTTACTTAAGCGGCGAAGTCCGCGCCGGTCCCGTCGAGCTTCGCAGCACCAGGTGGCTCTCGCCGCCATACCGTTTTCCGCTTCGCCGTTTCGACCGAAGGATTTTTTGCAATGCCTGTAGAGCCAGATTGCCCAAGCTGAAACGGAACAGGTTGATCGTGGTCAACGGCGGACGGATAAACGGAGCGCAGTAAATATCGTCACAACCGACCACCGAGATGTCTTCCGGGACGCGCACCGCGGCCGCGTGAAAAGTATTGATGGCGCCAATGGCCGTCAGGTCGTTCTGGCAAATAATTGCCGTCGGAATCGTCGACCTGTCCAAGAGGAGTCTTGCGGCAGCCTCCCCTCCTTCGACGGTCTGATTTCCCTCCACGGTCAGGTCCGCACTAAGACCAAATTCGTTTAAGACCGTCAAGTAGGTCGCGCGATAGATGAGACTCGATGGGCGGTTTTGGGCACCCGCGATAAGCGCAAAATCTCGGTGACCCAACGCGTGCAGATGAGCAGTGGCCTCGCGAAGTCCCTGTGCATAGTCCAATACGATGGTGCTCCACAGGCGGCGGGGGCGCTCAAGATCCAAAAAGACGATTGGAACCTCGTGTGCCGTAAGCTCCTCGCCTAACTCGGGCCCGATTTGCGAGGTCATAATGGCAACGCCCCGCACCTTGTTTTCGAGCATCATGCGCACCGCGGCTTGCGCCCGATTGCGGTCGTAGTTGGTTGTGCAAAGCAGCATGTCGAAGCCGTGCTCCACGGCCGCGGTTTCGAAACCCTTGATGATTTCGGGAAAAAATGGGTTTTGGATGTCAGAGATAATCAGGCCGAAAAAGTCACTCGCCCCCCGGGTAAGACTTCGGGCATGAGCATCTTTGTAAAAACCGAGCGAGCGCACCGCATCCAGGACCCGCTGCCGGGTTTCAGACGCCACGTGACGGGTATTATTCATGACGTGTGAGACGGTGGTTTTTGAGACGCCTGCCTTTTCGGCGACATCTCGCATTCGAATTTCCATTCGAAAAACCCTCAAGGCGATCTATCGGCAACAGCGGCGAGCCTATCCTAGCAGAAACTGCCGCCGCTCGGCAAACGGTTGCCGCAACCGGATGCTACCTAAGATGTCATGCAGCGACGGCTTACCCAAGAATCATGATTGGTAGGAGCAGAAAAGCGTAGAAAAGACGCTCACCCTCACGGGATGTGTGTTATAGAGATTTCGCGAGAAACCCTGGACTCTTACCCTACACGGGGAGTACAACCTGCCGCGCCTGCTTCGCAAGTTGTTCACGGAGAAGGGGAAAATCGGTGGGCCCACCAGGACTTGAACCTGGGACCAACGGATCATGAGTCCCTTTTAACGCCTCTCGATTTTTTCGTAAAAAGCGGCAAAAAGATAGATTCCTAAGTAGATAGGCCTATCGAGAACCGCTCGGATTGCACTGGATTGTCAAGCATTTCGCCCTCGAAGTGGCCACAATGTGGCGATAGCTTTTACCGTTTCGGCGTCTCGGGTGCGGCCTTTTTCAACCCGCTGAATTGTACGTGTGCTCAAGCCAGCGACTTCGGCGAGATGTTCCTGCCTCCACGCACGCTCTTCTCGGAGCCCCTGAATTTTCTTGCCGTATCGAAATTCCTTTCTCACGCTGTCCTCCTTGCTTGAATGTCTGATTCTTTCGCCAAAATCCACTAAAGGCCACGTCAGGAACACGACAGCGCGGGGACGTTCTATGCGTGACTATTGTAGCGAGCGAAAAGCGAGGGTGCTACACTTCCTGCCCGGAAGATGGCGGCAGAGCAAGTCTGGTTCCGGAGCGTGTCCCAGCACCCAGAACCCCGTCGAGCCAGCGGACCATTTTATGGCGAAGCCGGAAAAGATTGGCCGGAATGAACCCTGCCCATGTGGAAGCGGACGCAAATACAAGAAGTGCTGTCTCCGTGCCATCACGGTGCAGCGTTTGAAACAGCCCCCTGCCGGAATCCAGGAAGAGGTTATGCGCATCTTTAGGGAACAAGAGAGAGGAGAGAGAGAGGGTGGCCCGATACGGTGAAATCCGGCCCCAAATCTCAATGGAGTTTCAGGGGTACCGATTCGTGACGGTCGGGAGCAAATTGCACTACTCGGACAAATGGAAATACTTCACAGACTTCCTTCTTGACCACGTTTCTGCCGTGTTTGGCAAAGATTGGGGCGATGCCGAGCTGGCAAAACCCGAGCAAGAACGCCATTCCATCGTTCAATGGTGGAGTGGCGCCCGTCGGCAAATGAAAGCGCAGTCTCCGCAGCCGGATGGCAGGTACACCGTAATCCCAAATGGCCTGCTCGCAGCATACTTGGCGTTCGCATATGACCTCTACACCGTCGGAGACAACAGCAGGCTCGATCACCTCCTCCTCCGGAGGCTGAAAAACATCGACCAATTCCAAGGCGCACGGCATGAACTGTTCGCCGAGGCAACATGCTTACGTGCTGGATACACCATTGAAAGGGAAGATGAACGGGACGGAACACGGCGACATGCCGAATTCACCGCGACTCATCGCGTGACAGGTCAACAGATTTCAGTCGAGGCCAAGAGCAGGCATCGCCCTGGCATCCTCGGAAGGCCGGGGACTCCACCCGCCCCCGAAAAGATGAGCCTGCGTTTTGGGGAGCTTCTCAATGATGCACTGAGAAAGAATCCACCTCATCCGCTCGTTGTGTTCATTGATACTAACCTGCCAACCCGTGCGGCCGACCGCCTATACGGGTTCCAACGGCTTAATCCGCTCGTGCCGCCGGTACCCTCCAGAATACTTAATGCACTCCTTGAGAGGGTTCGCCGTGAACACGACGGCACTGACCCATACGCACTGCTTGTGTTTACGAACCATCCGCACCACTACGCGAGCCCGGACGAAATCGACCCGAGAAGACATCAGATATCAGTGATGCCGCAGAGTTCGCCAGCAGGCGTCATGCACTCCGAGGCAGTTATCGCGCTGCATGATGCAGCAAACCTGTATGGCAACATCCCAAACGAATTCCCAAAGCCACACAGCTAATGGAATAGGGGCACAGCGTTTCACGCGGGCACAAATATGATGGTTCCAAAGCTAAGTCCCAACCAAATCGCGCAGGTCTCCGGCCTCGTTGCCCAATACATCACCACGCAGCGGGAGAGATTCTCTCCGCAATCGGCTCTGCTCAACGCTGCGCAGAGTGCGGCAATGGTCGGCTTCTTCCTACCGCAGGTCCTCGATGCCGCGCGTGTCATCTTTTTGGTTGGCACCCGAGTCGAGAACCCACCCTTCTACCCGATGCTGGCGGGCGTGGGATTCTCGAACCTGCCAGACTTCTCGCAGATGGCGGCCATTACCTTCAGCGATGTGGTGGTGTCACACGTGCCGTTCACGGACGGGCTCCTGTTCCACGAGCTTGTCCATGTCGAGCAATACCGCCAGCTTGGGATTCCGCAATTCTCGGAATCGTACGTCCGGGGATTTCTGTCGGGCGGCGGCTATGATGGCATCCCTCTGGAAATGAACGCCTACGCCCTCGGCCGCCAGTTCGAGGGGAACCCTCGGCAGCAATTCTCCGTCGCCGACGAAGTGGCAAGATGGATTCGGGAGGGTAGGTTTTGACCCGCATGGCATTCGCGCTGATGTTCGCCGCCCCAATCCGGTGGGCCGACCCAAAGACATAACCATGGATAATCTGGGCGTGGCTCGTCATGCTCGGTGTCGGGTTTGCCAAGCCGCTGTGGCGCTGGTTCCAGCGGCAGCGAGCGCAAGGTTGGCCCACGGCGCAGGGGCGAATCGAGTCCGTGGAGATCAAAAAGAAGAAGCCATTTGCGGTTTCCACCTCGCCCCGAGGCGGGCGGCTCCTATACACGGCCGAGCTGGCATACTCATATGCCCTGGAGGGGCGCTACTACTCTGGCTACTACGGCCGGGAATCTGCAACCGAGGAAGAAGGCTGGGACCTTGTCCGGGACCTCCAGGGCAAGTCCGTCTTCGTCTCCTACAATCCCCGGAACCCCGCGAAGTCCTTGCTCCTCGAAGACGCTGTCTCAAGCCTTCTCAATTCGCGGCCTCCTGCTCCCGAAGGCAAATCCCGAGTGCCGGTCCGGGACGTGCCAAGCCGGGCGAAGCCGCTTCTGTGGCCCTTCATCGCGCTCTCGGCAGCCGGGCTGGTGCTCAGCCTTTGGGTTCACTTGGGAGCGTTGGCTGGCCAGAGGGTAGCGCCGGAGGCATTCTTCTGGATTTTGCACATTGGCATTTTCGTGGTCTGGATTCCGACGGTGCTGGCTTACATCAAGCGCGTAGGCAGTGCGAGTCGAAAGGACGCGTGGAAGCTGGCCCTAAGAAGCTCGCCCCAGTGGATGCGGTACATGGTTTACGGGTTCTTCGGCTATGCGCTGTTGAACTTCGCCATCTTCTTCTTCCATGCGCCCAACGGCAGCTCCGGTGCAAATCCCCCGGCAGTGGCATGGCGGGGCTTCTCTGTTCACTGGATGGCGTTCTACTCGGCCGCCTTGGCCACACTATATGCGGCTGCCGCTCCCGGCGAGGACCAGCCCTGAGCGAGCCGAGCGAATCTACTCAGGGAGGAGATTTCCCGTCCAACCTGATGATGTATCATTCGGTTTAGCGAATACCCATGAACTCTCGCTGTGCAATCAAGCTCTGCGCTCTTGCTCTTGCGTGCAGCAACTCGGTGGCTGCTTCGGCTCGGCAGAAGCTCACATCCTGCGATACAACAAGGGACCACACCCTGTATTCCTGGAATGCGTCCGTCCTTGTTGCGGCGCTCAAGTCCCCGGACGGCAAAAAGGTACTGACGACGGAGCGAATGCCTGCCAAGGGCGATAACGACCTAGGCTCAATTCGCTACACCGTCGCCGTCGGCGGCAAACGATTCACGGCAGAGTTGCCAGGCTTTGACGCTGAACTCAGTTGGTCCCCCGACTCATCGGCGTTTGCAGTTACGGAAACGGAGGGCGGTGGTGGGATTGGGTACGGAGCGTACATATTCCGCATAACGGGGCGGGGGCTCGAAGAAATCAACCTGTCTCCCACCGTCGCCAAGGCATTCGGCACTCCCTCGAAGTGCGAAGTGCCAGTTCCACCCAACGTCGCATTCATAGCCTGGCTTGATTCACGCCGGGTGCTCGTCGCCGCCGAGGTCGTGCCAGTAAGCATCTGCAAGTGCATGGGAATGTTTGCCGCATACGAGATTCGCCTGCCCCAGGCCAGCATTATCCACCGGTACTCAGAGGCCGAGGCCAAAAGGTCTTTCTGGAATCTTCTGGGTTGCGAGCTGCGCGATGCCGACGGCGGATGCGCAAGCGGCACGCTGGGGGCCGGCCCTGCGGGTCAGACCGCCATGCCGCACGGGAAACATTACGAGATTGCAACGTCTCCGGAAGGCGACTGGAAGGTGTTCACGAACCGCGCAGGGTGGAGCATCCACTATCCGTCTGGCTGGAAAATCGGCAGTCGCAGAAGCTGCTCTGACCCGACAGCGCCGACTGTTCACGTGGACTTTTTCCCACCGGCGGACAGCGGCTCCGACGGCTGGGTGATGATTGAGCACCTCGGCGACAAGCCCTCGGGGGCGAGCGTGGATGCTTGGTTCGCCAAGCTCAAGCGAACAGCGAATCTCAATCCTGAGATTGAGGAAGAGCAATTTGCGCTCAACGGACTGCCCGCCCTCAGGGTGCGCTACAGGAATCCCTACTCAGGGGAGATGGAGTCTGTATACGTCATTTCGGGCCACCAGACTTTCGAGGTGGAATTCAGCGACGATAGGCCCCTTCGTCCCACAGAGCACATGCGGAATTACGCGACCTACCGTCGGATGCTTGAGACATTCACGGTGGCCCGATGACAACCGCACGCGTTGCCCCTGTAGTCCTGGTTTATGGTCGCCAACAACAGTATGGAAGATAAGTTCAAATCGGACCAGGGTTGCCCATCGCTGAGCAGAAAGAAACTGGGTTGCACAGACCACTTTTTCGTTCCGCCGGACGCCACGATAGCTGAGCTTGAAAAGAGGGCTGCCGAATGCGAGCAAAAGGCCGCGGAGGCGGAGGAACCCCTCGCAGCGAAATTGCGGGGTGAGGCGAAGCTGTGTCGAGAATGGGTCGCCGCCGTGCGCTCCGGTCGCTGGACATCGTGACGGTGCAAGTCCGCTCGTCACTGCGCGGAGCACGGTGCAGACATGAAACTCCTCGGAAAAATCGGTGTCCTCTTCGTTTCCATCGTTGTCTTCGCTTGGCTTTTGGTTGAACTCGAACACTGGCGTAGATTTGGACACTTCGCTCCGCTCGGCCTGCACGCTGACGTATTGGTCAGAAAGGCCGACTACGGGATACCTGGAATCTCAAACGCATATGTGGCGAGGCTGACGAATTTCGGAATCGTACCAGTCAGAATGACAGTTTGCGATTTCCAATCCGATGACTCGTCACACGGAACGCTTGTTGGCTCAAGGCTTGAAAAATGGGACTCGGCGGGGAAGGTGTGGCGAAGCGTGTATAGGGCAGGCGACGCCTCCTCCTGCCACCCCTATCCCCTAGGAATGGTGGAAACGCATGTTGTGAGCAGGGAACTCTGGCCGGGCCACAGTGTTTCAGCCGGGGAAGGTGCGTATGCGGCCTTCGACGGGCTGGCCATCGGTGACAAAGTGAGATTCGTGATACTTCCGGGAAGTGGGCGGGCGATTTCGACCGCTGCGTTTTCAATCGACGAACACCCGACAAGGGTAAATCAGCCTCGCCAGAGTCGCCTGCCTTGAAGGGCACGGGATGGGTCGTGCCCTTCAAGCCTCATCGACTATATTGGTCGCGTGCAGTTCCGTCGTAGCGCCCGGACCGCATGCAGCAGTCCTTGAAACCTGCGGCCGGACCCGCATGGGCAGAGGTCATTCCTGCCGAGCTTCTCGGACAGTTCCTTGTCCCCATGCACGACGCGGAACCCCCGCTTGACGTTAGCTTCGGATGGGAAGCCTCTGCGGCGCTTGCTGCTGGGCTCGTGGAAAAAAGTTGCTGTTCACGGCAGGCTCTCCTTCCAGATGGATTTGCCCGTCACATCACGGAAGGCGAGCCGCATGCTTGATTTTAGCCCAAGAACTGGGTTCTGACCCAGCAAAATGGAACCCGTTTTCGAGGCGCACTTGAGGACACGATGGACCGATTGCAGTCAGGCGACCAGGTAATTCACTATGACCGGCAACAGACCAGGCAGGCGTACTCGGCAATGAAAGTCGGCGATGCCGAAAGGTGCGGATGCTCCAACTGCCGGAATTTCGCAGCCCAGCGGTCGAACGTATATCCAGAGAATTTCCTCGTGCTTCTCGACCAGCTTGGCATCGACCCCGGAAAGGAAGGGGAGGTCTACGAGTGCGGTCCCGACGGCCCGCTAAGGCTCTACGGCGGCTGGTTCTATTTTGCCGGGGAACTCATCGAGGCTGGCGAACGGATTGCCGACGCCAGCCCTGGGTTTCAATACTTCTTCACAGACGCCAAGCGCCTACCAAAGCCAGCCGTTGATTTTGGCGGAAAGGTCTTGGCGGTCGAGTTCCGCACGAAGCTGCCTTGGGTGATTCCCGAACGGCCGTAACCCGATAAGCGACGGAATCGGCGAGTACAGCAAATACGGTCGCTGGTCCGAAAACATCGCGAATCGCAGGCTCGTAGATTGCTGATTCCGCTCGGCCGCAAGTCCGGGTTTCGGCCCTGGTCCACACCACAAGGCTGCGGACCACTGCGTGCCCAAGGCAAACATGTGCGCGGCTGCCGCTTCGGCCCACCATCTTGACCCCATCGAAAGAACAGGTCCCGCTGGCACTTCCATTCGTCGTCGCTGCCGATGGAACCGTGCGGGACTTGTACTGAGGTGTTTCGATGAACCAACAGCTCTGGGCGGGCCTGACGGTTTGGATTCGTGAGGCATTGTCCGGGACATCCCGGTAGCCGCTTAGCGGCGAAGTGTGTGAAAATTTCGACATGACAGTAGACGACTTCAGGCGCACCGCCCTTACCATGGAGGGTGCGGAAGAGAGCTCGCACATGGGACAGCCCGATTTCCGGGTTGGGGGCAGAATCTTTGCAACGCTGGCGTCGGCAAGCCAGGGGTACGGGAATGTGAAGCTGACGCCGGAGCAGCAGGCTGCGTTCGTCGAGGAACTGCCGCGGGTCTTCGTCCCGATTCCAGGCGGCTGGGGAAGGATGGGGATGACCCAAGTCAGGCTCGCTGCGGCAAGCGAGGATGTGCTAACGGGAGCCTTGCGTGCCGCCTGGAAACTGCAGATGGAGAGGAACGCCAAGTCGGCAAAGCGAGCACGTTGGGCCAATGGGATGGACCCAGCGGGTCCCCGCAAGAAGCGGCGCACCAAACGATGAAGGACTTACGTCGTTAGCGGTCCAGCGATTCTGTCGGTTTGCCTCGGTCTTCACGTCGGGGGAGGGCCCTACAAAACCGCCGATTGCATCCACCAAGGCGAATTGCATCCCAACCGTAACCGCGCTCGGCAACGGTGCAGAAAATCCCGCAATCGAAGCATGTCCGCAACGTAGCAGTCAGACCACCGCGGACTCCTACTCCTTATGGGTCAGACCCCATGAGGTCAGTACCGTTAGAATATCGTCGAGTACCCTTTTGGAGATTCGCTTTGTAGCGCAGCGCGGCGGAGCCGCAACCAAAACGGATGACGCTCCACGGCGGTTTCCGGCATGATGTTTTGAGCGAAACATCGTGCGGAGGAGCGTCACGGAGCGTTTTTTGCAGCGGCATGCGAGCCGCGTAGTGGGAAGCATATCAGGATTTGACCGCGTTTTGTTTCGTGGCGTATTGCGCTCCATCAGCTATGTGCAAGGGCTGGATTGGTTCATGGGGAGCCAACGGGTAGGGTTCAAGGACTTCCAGTGGTTCGTGGAGAAGTTTTCGGCGGGGATCAAGAAGCGCGCCCAGCAAATCGCCCAGCGGGCGGGACGACCGTTCCAGTTCGTGGCGTCGGGGAACGCCAACAAGCAAGGAAGCACTGGTGCGAAAGCTTCTGGCCGAGAACCCCGTCCAAGAAGGCCTGATCTGCGTGTTGTCGTGTGTGGAACCCTGCCAGACCTTCACGGTGCGGCGCGACCGGGAGAAGCGGCAGTTGCGCCTGTTGCCGCGCCAGGCCACCTGCCTGCATTTTTACTTCTACTTTCTCCACCGCGATTTCGGTCTGATGCACATCCGGCTGCAAAGTTGGCTGCCGCTGTCGATCCAGGTCTGCGTGAACGGGCGGGAATGGCTGGCCCGGCAGATGCAGCGACAGGGAATCGCCTACGAGCAGAAAGACAACTGCTTTACTCAGATTGCCGATCTGCCGCGGGCGCAAGTGCTGATGGACCGACTGGTGACCCTGCCCTGGGCGGAGTTGCTGAATCGTTGGGCGCAGGCCGTCAATCCCTGGCTGGCGGCGGGAGCGCGGCCTCGCCTGCGCAGTTATTACTGGACCGTGCGGCAGGGCGAGTATGCCAGCGATGTGATGTTTCGCAGCCCGGAAGCCTTGGCGGAAGTTTACCCCGCCCTGTGCCGCCACGCTCTGGAACAGTTTTCTTCGCCCCCGGTGCTGCGTTTCTTGGGCGACGCACCAACACGCTGTTTAACGGCGAAATTTGCAGCACCTACCAACGACGGGTGGAAGGGGTGTGCGTGAAGCATCGAGTGGAAGGGAACTCGATCAAGATGTACGACAAGCAAGGCAGCGTGCTGCGGGTGGAAACCACCCTCAATAATCCGTCGCGGTTTCGCGTCTACTGCGGCGTGAGGCGGAAGGGTCGCAAGGTGAAAGGCTGGTACCCTCTCCGCAAGGGCATCGTGGACTTGCGCCGACGCGTGCAGTTGAGCCGCGGCGCCAATGCCCGCTATTTGCAAGCCTTGGCGGTGGTGGGTGACTCGCAACCCGCGCATCGCCTTCTCGATCCCGTTACTCAGCCCGTGAACCCCCCCCGACGTTATCGCGCCCTGCAACCCATTCGTCCCCAAGAGAGCCGTTTGTTTGCCGCTGTCCTGTGCGGAGAATTTCACCTCCAAGGGGTCCGCAACCTCGACCTGCGGGCCACCCTCTCCCTCGCGGCGGAAAACGATCCCGCCCAGCGCCGGCGCGCTGCTGCCTACATCACTCGCCAACTCCGCCTGCTGCGCGCCCATGGGCTCATCTATCGCGTCGGACCAACCTACTATTACCGTCCCACGCAGAAAGGCCAACTCGTCATGAATACCGCCCTGAAATTTCGCCAGGCCGATCTCACACTTTTGGCCGCCTGAAAAGCTTGCCAAAAAACAAGAATTCACAGGTTTTCAATGTAGAGGGTCATCAGCAAAATGCGGTAGAAGGGAGTAGGCGCGGCGTTGATGAGTTGGGCGACTTCCTCCTGGCTCAGTACCGTGGGTAGGCGCCGCCCCTGCTTGGGATAGGGTGTCTCCGCCACGCTCCAGGATCTCTCCAAAGTTTTAATGAAGAAGAAACGCAGAGCGGCCAGCCGTTGGGTAACGCTGCTCGGAGCCAGCTTTCGCTGGCGAAACAAATAGGCTTGGTACTCGCAGATGTGCTGGGGATCCAAGCGGTCGCAGGAGAACGATGAAAGAAGCAGGCAAGATCCTCCACCGCACGGATGTAACACTCGATGGTCGTCGGAGAGTAACTTCGACGCTCGAGGTCTTCGAGCATCATTTGGCGTAAACGGGTCATAGGGAACCTCCTCATGACCCGACGATACCCTAATTAAGGAAGCCACCTGGCATGACGCACGCGTAGCGTCCGCCGCACGGGCGGCTTCGTTCAAGTTGGTTTATCGACCCGTACGAGGGCACCTTCGACCCTATGCAAGTCGGAGCGTTTGCCTTTCCGGAACCGCCGCTCAGCGAAGCTCTCGCGACTGCTCCTCGGGGCACCGCAACGCAGGCCCATGCTGCGGGTCAGTCCGCTCACGCCTGGATTCTGAGGACGTGCGAGGAGAGGCAGACGTCCGACGAACACTGCCTGTGCTACGCTTGCGGTCGCGCACTTGAATCCCCTGTGAAAGCATGCCCCTACTGCAAAGAGTCGCCATTTCCAGACGTCGCGGCGGCTGCGAGCAACCCGTAAAGCGAGTGGCCCTGAACAGGTGCGCAACAGGCACGCAGTGGACCCGCAGCCGTAACCCAGTCGAGGAATTCCATCACAGGCGCGATAGAAAGGTATGGACGCGCGCGGCGCGCAGGCTCTTGCTTGGCCTCGATCCTTGAACCGAACGGCCATGGCACATTCTCCCTGCTATGTGTTAAACCTGTTTCGACTTTGTGTAGACTGAGTCTCCCGCCCGGTCACTACATCAATATTCTTCCTGAGCGATTCCTATATCAGCCGGGAGGGGCAGGGCATTATCTGGACCCGCCAGAAACTTCACCGCCAATAGCAGCGGGCTGGATAAGGGGATACACGGCAAATAGGTTATCCCGTCATCCCAGTCACGGTGGTTCTTCGCCCTCCCCCGGGGCCGAGCCCTGGCCACCCCAGGAGGCCTGCGGGAGGTGCTTCTTGAGCGGCCAGCAGCCAGGTGGGGAGGCTCTGGGCGGCAGCAGAATGGTGGGAAGGTGACAAACGGCCGGCGTGGAGAGAGACACCCCGTTTGCAGCCCTTAACGGATGTCATTATGTAGCCTGGGTACCGCTTCATGAGTCAGGATGCGAGCCAGCGTCGGCACGGACCAGTAGCCCATACCATCCGGAAGCACCTCCGCTGGTTTGAAGAAGGCAATTCGTTGACCATCTTTCCTGTGAAAACCAGAGTCAGCGCTTCCAATACCTCGAGGTCACGAGTTCCGCTAATTCCTCAGGTTCTAGCGGATACGTAAACTGCGTGCCAGGGAATTTTTCCCCTCTGACTTCGGAGATATACTTGCCAATGGCCATCTCAACGAGGACCGACAAGCCGTCCCTGCGCTGCTCGCGACCGTTTTTGCGCAGGTCCGCTATCCCAGCAAGGTACTTCGCAAAAGCTCCCGCCACCTCAGGAACGTAGCATTTCGCAAACCATGGCCTGAACGAGGAATAGAAACCCATCAGGTCGTGCATGATGATCAGTTGGCCGTCCACTAAGGGACCAGCTCCGATTCCATAAATAGGGACGTTGAACTGCCGGGCGATTTGCCCCGCGGGTTCAGCGGGGACGGCTTCGAGCAGAATAGCGAAAACGCCCGCATCAACCAGGGCGGCGGCATCTTCGACGATCTTTTCGAAACTGCTCTTGGTCTTGCCCTGAACCCGGTAACCCCCGAAAGATCGAGTGCTTTGCGGAGTCAGTCCCAAGTGCCCCATGACCAGAATACCGGCATCCACGACGGCTCTGATTCGTCGAGCCACGCGCTGGCCCCCTTCACACTTGACGGCATCGCATCCAGCTCCTTTCACAAACCGCAGGGCGTTCAAGACGGCGTCCCGGTCAGAGGGCTCATAAGAACCCTGAGGCATGTCACCGATCAAAAACGTATTGGGGGCGCCTCGCCTGGAGGCTTGCGCCAAGATGAGCATTTCACCCATGGTGACCGGATTGGTTGTAGGGTGGCCCAGTTGCACCATCCCCCCGGAGTCCGCCACCAGGATCATGTGAATCCCGGCTGCTTCTGCCGCTTGGGAGAATGGCAAGTCATAGGCGGTAACCCACGCGACGGGCTCTTGGGCTTCCTTCATCTTCGCGAGTTCGAGCACCGAGACCTTACTACCTTTCTCCACGTAAACCTCCGCTCTGTAATTAGAGACTTCCGCCCGCCACGGCTCCAGCCAGGGCACGGACGAGTTCGGCGCCGAATTGTGCTCGGCAGGCTGCCGTCGGCACGTGGCCGAGCTTCGAGTCATACTTGATCATGTGAAATCTATTGCATGAGAACAAAGAGGCCTAATCGTGCCGAATTCCGTGCTGGTGCAAACGTCTATGGAGAATCTCCCGCGCGTCTGAAAAGAACTTGCGAATGGTCGTCAGGCGGGCGGCGTCGGGGCGAGTTGCCCAATTTTCCACCCAGATCTCACTGCCTTCTACCAGCGTCAGCATATAAGCGATATCGGGCGCCGAAAAAAGATCTTGCCCGGCCACTTTCACGTAGACAGGCGAAGTGTGGGCTTGCACGCCGAAATTTGACCTCCACGCAACCGAGGAAGGCATCAACCGCGCCGCGCATCGTGCAGCAATCCACCCCGCGCCGGGAATTTGGATCTTTTCGTTGAGCGCCAGGCGACGGGTCCCGGCAGGCTCTTCGCGTGAGGCCACGACGCGGCCGTTAAAAACGATTTCGAGCGAATGGATATCGACATAGCAAGAGGCCTCCGCTCGGACCTCCATCGTGCCTCCTCCGGCTCCGAGCGTGATCTCTTCACCCGGCGCATGACCCTCCACTTGCAACTGCAACAGCGGGCCGGAGGTCATAAACGTATTCCCTCGCCGCACCGCCTTGGCCCAGTTGGCGAAGTTGAACTCATCCTTGTCCAAGTAGGCATAGCCCCGGTTAGCCCCCGGCGATGTCCGCGCACTCATTTTGTCGGTCCCGCCCACGCAGGGCAGCCGATAACCTGAATTCAAGTATCGGTACCAGTCCAGCACATAGAGTGAATTGAAGTAGTTACCCACCGGCCAGATCTCGACGGCGTCGATTTTGTCCAGCACGATATCCGCTGCTATTTCACCGGTGGGGTAAGGAAAGTGTGGAGAGACCACGAGCCCTTCTCTCTTGCGGCATTCGTCCGCCCATTCGGCCATTGTGTTCCAGAGTGGATCCCCTTCGTAACTCTCCTCGGGGCCCGCCGCGGAGAGCGGGAATACAGGACTACCTTTAATCCCGAGCACACTCAGATGGCCGAGGATGTGTTGCCGGTTTTCGGAACCGACCCAAACAATCATGCGGCCGTCACGCGAAGTGAGTGGACCATGCGAAAGGTCAGCGACATTGGTAAAAAGCTCCGCCAATTGAACGGAAAGCACGTTGATGAGGTTCAACCCTTCGGCTTCGCCCTCCAGGATGGCCGTGGTAGGCGAAAGGAAATGAACATGGGTATCGGCACACGCCCAACCGTTGTTCTGAAGGTCGGCGAACCGTTTGATCTCCAGGTCGAGGGTCCGCTGATCGGCCGCGATCTGGAGCTTCCTGCGGACTGACTGGTATTCGAACCCTTTGGACATCTCTAGGTATATTTCGCCTACTGGCAACTCGATCTGGAACGTTCCGTCGATGCACGCGAAAGAACTGTCGCCGAGTTTAACGTCGGCGCCGTAATCCTGGAACCACCCAGCGTTGATGTCGCGGCGGTGACCGTAAGGAGGAATGTAGCGGCCATCTGGGGAGCGAAAAGAGATTCGCACGGGCGTGGGCTGCCCGCTGTCCGCATCGAGCACTCTGCCGTGCAGCCACACTTTTTCTTTCTCGATGACCTCCACGGAAGCCGCCGGCCGGCTTGTGGCACGACCACGTTCCACCGGGAGGTTCTTCAGTTCGAAACCATACTCCCTCCCCGTCCGGGCATCACGGAGCACCAAAACCGACTCGCGGCTGGCCACCACTTCCGCATAGAGATAACGCGACTTCTCGCTGCCGGCGCGGTTCTCTCCCATCCCCGCGTATCGAGAGCCTAGCCATGCTGCCGGGTCAAAGTCGAGCATGAAAGTTCGGGTGACGACCCCCAGATCCACGTCCACTTTCCAGCGCGCCGGATCGCTTTCGGGTTCCGGGAGCGTGAAACGGTAAAAGGTGCGCGGCTCCCAACGCAGGGGATGAGCCTCGCCGTGAAACAGCGTCATGCCACAGATCATCAACAGATCTTCCGAGGCCGCTTCCAATCGTACCGAGCGAAGGGTACGCGTCGGCTCGGGGTTCTCCAGCGCTGATATCCAGAGATGCGGATCCCCGGCCCAGGGACCCGCCGGGTAGGTCATATACCAAACTCCCAGTTGCAGATCGCCCCACTCGGTGGCATCCGGCAGCGGGTCAGTCAGTTGGCGCGGAACATCCTTGCGGTGGGGGACGGCGGCAAAGCTCAAGTGCCCGTAGATGGTCGTTGGGGCGTTCACTTCGAACCGGCGGCGCAGGGGCAAACGGTGGCTCCCTCCATCCGCATACACGAGCGTAGCCTGCGCCAGAAGCTGGCCAACTTTCTCGCGCACATCTTCCACATGCTCCGGCGGTGTCTCGTTCGCGTCCCAGTCGCAAAAGGCCGCCAGGCAAAGGTAGCGGATTTCCCCCGATATCGGTGGCAGGTGAATCTCCACGCTCCCTGTGGCCCAGGGCTTCTTGACCTGACTCAGCAGCAACCAGGATTTGGATCGAACTCCCCCGGAACCGAGGAGGAAAGGCAGGCCGCGAAAGACCTGCGATCCCCCCGGCGTTCGAATCAACCCGTCCCGTTTGGAGGCGCCTTTTAGGTCTTTCGCTTGTTCCCGAGGACCCACATCGGAGGCGGAAGCCGTAAAGTAGCGCGAGAGATCGATGGGCGTAGCTCTTTTCGTCGCTCGCGTCGCCTCTGGGCGTTGTGCTTCGCCTGTCAGCGGCACAGCCATATCAAACGCGATCCTAACCACCGGCGCAATGCTGCCTGCTGTTTTTAGAAAGCGCCTGCGTGATTGCCTTTTCATATATAAGCCCCCATGTTGCCTCCCGCTCGCACGCTAGCACAATTAGTCGGATGGGCAAAAGGGGGGCCGGGGAAAAGGGCCCGTCCGAATGCCCAATGGGCAGCTCGGAGCGGGCCCGTGTTTTCACCACTTAAATTTCCCCGCGACTTGCAGGATTCGCCCGGGGCTCGCACCTAGAATTTGGCCGAAGGACCCGTCCGTTACGGTGCTGTCTGGGTTATTGAAATTGACTTGGTTGAAAATATTGAAAAACTCGAAGCGAAGTTGGAAAGCATAGCGTTCCTTGAATGCGAAGTCCTTGAGGAAGGAAAAGTCCGTGTTGCTGAGCCCAGGGCCGCTCAAAATGCCACGTCCGGATTGGCCATACTTCCCGATCATCGAATACTTGATACCAAATGGAGTGCAGTTCTGTTGCTCAATGGCTTGAGGGTTACCCGCCTCAGGAGTGAACCCACAAACGGGATTGACGAAGGCATTCGTGTCAAAGTACTCGTTGATCATAGCGCCGCGATTGGGATGACTTTCGGGAATCCCGGCATATGAGCCCGTCAGGAAGGCGTGTTCGAGACCGGAGGCAGTCCCATCCAAGGCCACATCTGGGCCGGTATAGAAGGTAATCGGGGGTCCGCTCGCCAGGGTGGTAATGCCCGCAAAAGTCCATCCCCCCAAAACTGTTCTCTTCCATCGCTGGGAGAAGGTATAGGGTGGCGACCAAAGGTAAGAAGCGACGAAGGCATGCCGCCGGTCCCAATCCGAACGGCCCCGCTCCGTACGCAGATTAAAGGGATCAGAGACGGCGGCCCCGAGATTATCTGTAGAGCTCGAGTCAATGGACTTCGCCAGGGTGTAAGAAGCATTTACTGAAAGCCCATGGCTCAGGCGGCGAGTCAGCGAGGCTTGGAAGCTGTGGTACCAACTTCGGAAGTCATTTCCAAGCATATAGCCCTCGGGCGAAAGGATCAGGGGTTCATAAATGACTCGGTTATTCACATTGCCCGGGGTAGAGTTTGTGGTTTCAAGACCGGTGGCCGCGTCAAAAGTTGTGTCGGGAATGAACTGGGCCGGGTCGTAGGTTCGCAATGCCTCAATTTTGGTCCCGATCTTCCCCACGTAAGCGGCTTCCACCATCAGGTTCTGGGTGATCTGGTGCTGAAGGTTGAGGTTCCAGGATTGTATATAGGGGGACCTCAGGGAGCGGTCGGTGAAGACTCCCGCGATTGGCAACGGGAACAACGGGCAGGTTATCCCCGGAGCAGCCGCAGTAGGAGTGCAGCCAAATGAGCCCGTAGGCGCTGCCGGCGGCGCCGTTTGTCCCGCCGAATTGAATGGATCGGCGATCAGGCCGGTATAAACGGACGTATATCCAGACCAGGGTGCGTTCTGCTGCGAGAGAGAATCGGCGTTGATGGTTTCGTAAAAGACCCCATAACCGCCCCGGAGGCTCGTCTTTCCATCGCCGCTCAAATCCCATGCGAATCCGACTCGGGGGGCGAAGTTATTTAAGTCCTTCGGAGACAAACCCCGAGGTACTCCCGCGTCACCCGGAAAAACGATGCCCAGTGGCGCGTCGGGGACAACCGTCGATTGCTGGCCGTAAATCACTGTATTGATGTGATTGATTGTGCTTATCCAGGTGAGGAATGGTTCATACCGGACGCCGAAATTCAGCATGAACCGGGGGGTCACCTTGAAATCGTCCTGGAAGAAAGCATTGGGTTTATTAATAAACCGGTTATTGTCCGTGATTCCGAATTCCAGGTTTAGACTGTCATAAACTCCCAGCAGCAAGTCAGAGATGGCATTCCCGGAGCGTGTTCCATCGATAATAAACTGGGGAGAGCCGATAAAGACGGAGCGCGAGTGGTGACGATCGAATTCGCCCCCAAACTTGAAGGTGTGGCGGCCCTTCATCCAGACCAGAACGTCCCGAAATTGGTAATTATTATCGTTGATCCGAGTGGTATATCCGGACCCCAGGTCAAAATAGCCCGCGACGTCAAAATCGAGCGTACCGGTAGGTGCGTATTGCGGCATGGTGATTCCCAGACCCGTTGGCGCTTCAGTTCGCGTTCCCGCGATGTTGTAGCTCGTGCGTAAAAAGGAAACGACCGCCTGATTTAACAAGGTGGGGCTAAAAGTATGGGCGAAATTCACCGTCGCCATGTCCGTTTCGGTACCGATGCCCTGCCCCTCATAACCCGCAATATTGCCACTTGCGCCAAAGGGACTGGTATTGGTATTGTGATCCACAAAGCCATGACCAGAGATGGTATTTTTGGAACTCTGGTTCCAGTCAAGCCTCCCAAAATACATGTCCCCCCCGCTGGGACTGCCGGCAAGTGTTGTAACAGCCCCAGTAGCGGATTGTGGCACGTAGTTCAGGAGGGTCGTGGCGACCGGACTTATGCAATTCGGGTTTACGATATTGTTGGCCACACACGAATTCCCGGACGAGTCAGTGAAGGCCTTGCCCGTCAAAGGGTCCACAGGATCCGTGAGAGTTGTACCGAGTCCTGTGAAGTCTCCGGAGCGCTCCAAGGCGGAGGGTACCAACGCCTCTACAGGGACAGCTTGCGGACGAACTCGCAGGCCCTGATAGGAGCCGAAGAAAAAGAGGTGGTCTTTTTTGATGGGCCCGCCAACCGCGCCCCCGAACTGGTTCTGTCTTAAGGTCGGCACGCTCGAAGCAAAAAAGTTCCGCGCGTCGAACGCGTCATTGCGTAAGAATTCCCAGACGTCTCCATGGAAATCGTTGCTGCCCGCCCTCGACACAACAATGGTCTCGGAGCCGGGGTTGTCACCGTATTCGGCTGTGAAATTGTCAGTCAGGATGCGAAACTCCTGAATCGCGTCCGGGGGAGGGTAGTTGATTCCTGTGTTGCGCTGCGGGTTTGAGAAGTAGGCGCCGTCAAAGGTGAAATAATTCATATTCGGCCGGCCGCCATTAACGTCCATCGTCGGGCCGTCGATGGTGCTGAGAAGCTGCTGGGGAGCAGTTACGTTTAGCACCCCCGGGATAATACCGGCAAGCGAGATGACGTTCCGGCCGTTCAAGGGTAGGTCCACGACGCGGCGATCGTCGACCAGACCGGACATGGTTGCGGTGGTCGTATCCACTAGTGGGGCACCCCCCTGGACCGTCACGCTTTGAAGGATCGACCCTACCTGCATGGAGAAATTTAGAGCGATTTGGTCCTCCACATGTAACACCACGTCGGGCTTGATGATGGTCTCAAACCCCTGCCTTTGAATCACCACACGGTAACGACCGGGAAGCAGGTTTGAAATAATGTACAAACCGACTTGGTTGCTCTCCGTTTCGGAGGCAACGTCAGTGTCCATGTTAGTCGCCGTAACTTTCGCGCCGGGAACGACCGCGCCTCCTGGATCAGTAATACGGCCCATCAAAGTGGCGGAGGAAGCAGCAAAAGCCGAGACAGTCAGGCTCATGGCCACGAGAGTGCTAAGGCACAGCAGACGGACGCGTGATAGACTCATTTCGCGAGCTCCTTCAAAAGTTGTTACAGCTCTTGACTCCCATTGCCTACCTGTCCATGTATGCCAGAATTGGGGCCGGTTTGTACCACCCGGCTACCATGGAATTAATTGGCGGGAGTCGGAAAGAGTATTCCCAGCGTGAATGGTCTGAAGCGACGGGGCATGCCCCAGGGTAACTCATCCTAGGGATGATTGGGTTGACCGCCCAAATACGCGTAAAGGAGCTTACTTCCTCTGGGAATGGAACTGCCCCCGGGAGGCTCGACGGTCACAAAGACCGCATCAATTTGGGCGAGAACCTCGGGATCGTTGAACTTCAATACCCAACGGTTCTGTGACTTATCATCAACATAAAAAATTCCCAGATTCTGGACGGGGTGGCGGTACGGCTCATGGTAGCCCCATGCCTGGAAGCTATGCTCGTTCTTGGACGGCTGGTTGGGCACCAAGTCAAAGGCGTAGAAGATCAGGGATTTCCCCTCGGTATAAAACGCCCTCCCAAAGGCCCGCTTGCGTTTTCCGCCTCCGTCCACGTCGAAAACGTCGATGATATGGAGATTACGCGCTCCCATCAGATCGCGAATTTCTTTCCCGACCGCCAGCAATTGGCGCTGACGCCCGAGCAAAACCGCCTGGGCCGCGAGTTTTTCCGAAAGCTCGCGACTGCGGTTCTTCTCCTCGGCCGATGCGGCTTCGGTTTCAGCCAACCTGGAGCGCGCTTGGTCAAGTTCGGCTTTCATTTCGTCGAGCACACGGGCGCTCTCCCGGTCCCGCCTCTCGAAGTCAGCCACTTGCGCTTTCTCACTTCCCAGTTGTTGGTGTAATGCCTGCTCGCTCTCTTGGGCGCGTTCCAGCAATCGTTCCGTCGCGGCCAGTTGCTCGCGGCTGGCGGCTTGATCTCGATTCGCTTGCTCAAGCTCAGCCGTTTGCGCGGCTTGTGACTGAGCCATTTCAGCAATGCGGGATCGGAGCCCCAAATTCAAAGTTGCCAACTGCCCTGCCTGGCGCTGCCACTCGGGCTCTGAAGTGACCGGAGTTCTGCCGGGAACCTTGTAACGGAAAGTCCACGCGCCGATCACGATAAGCAGAGATGCCAGCACCCACAGAGCCGTCCGGGCCGGAAGGGGAGCGAAAATGGAGACTTTCGAGGACAAGGGCTTCTGGTCGACTTCCGGAGAAAAACGAATCCTTGCGGCTCGCGCTCGCGCAATGAATCGTTGCCGGTAACCTCCATTTGACCCGCCCATCAGGGTCCTCGACTCAGACGCCAAGTCGCGCCGGTCACCTATCGAGGGAAGCTCGCACCGGAGGATACGGGCAAAATCCGCGTAGAGGCGTCTGCACGATTCGCAGTGGTCAAAATGGTCTTGGATCTCCGCAACTTCGGCTTCCGGTAACTGGCCGATTGCGGCCAAAGCCGACAGCTCTTCAAAACGTTCGTGATCCGCCATGGATCGTCTCCTATTGGGGCACTTCCACTTTCTTCGTCGCGACTTTGAGGCAGGAGCGAAGTTTGTCCAAACCACGGTAGAAATGATGGCGAACGTTCGCCACTGTCTGGCTGGTCCTCTCCGCGATTTCCTGCATCGTCAACCCGTCAAAATAAGCGAGCTCGAGGGTGGTTTTCTGCGCGTTGTTCAGCGTCGCCAGAGCCTCTCGCACCAGGACGGAGGATTCCTGCGGTGACTTTGCAACGGGATCCAAGCCAGCAATCCGTAGTCCATCGCTGCCAAACTCCTCAAAGCTGACGTGATCGAAAAACTTCCTGCTGCTTAATTGCCGTCTTCTGTTGATGCTTCGATGATAGGCATACTGAAGGAGCCACACTTTAGTACTGCCTTTCGAGGCGTCGAATTGTGCCTTTGCCCTGTAAATGTCAAGAAAAACCGTCTGCATCACGTCTTCGGCTTCTCCCGGGTCCCGAACAATCTTGGCGGCGATAGCGAGGACTAGCCGGTGGAAACGATCAAAAAGAACCGCGAGCGCGTCGTCGTTCCCGTTCTGCAAATGGATCATCAGCTCTTCATCAGCGATCTCGCGCAGTTGACGAAAAGTAAGCCTGCGCGGCTGCGTGATCGGCTGTCCATTACCTTTGCGGAACATAGGCACACCGTTGCCGAACTGGTCTTGGTGATTTCTCTTATATCACATTTCGACCTGACGTGGGTTTGGTCTGGAAACTGGACCGTTTCGGTCGGTCGTTGAAGCACCTCGTAAACACCTTGGCGGAGTTCGAGGCGCTGGGCATAATCTTCGCCAGCCTCAAGGACAACCAGGATCTGAGCACCCCCTCGGAGCGGCTGATGTTCCGAATGATTGGGGCGATGGCGGAGTTTGAGCGGTCACTGATCCAAGAGCGAGTAAGAGCGGGCTTGCGAAACGCCAAGGCAAAAGGCCGCAGACTTGGACGCCCACGGATCGCCGTGGACGCGTCAAGAATAGCCACTCTGCGTGCTCTGGGGCACTCCTGGTGCACGATCTGCCGGGAGACAGGCATTGGGACGGGAGAGCCCGGCAGAGCCGCAACCAAAGCGCGGGTTTCTACTGCGGTGCGGGAAACTTTTGAAAAACGCGCAAGCATTCTGACTGTTAGTGTCACAGAGGGCCTTCTATAGCGTGGCTCGGACTACTGCGCTCCTGGCTGGCTAATTCTGCTGAGGGATGCAAACACACTCCCCCCGGAGATGGCAGAGAGGCTCGGGGCTTTCGCTGGTCCCTCAGTCTATTCTCCAATTTAACGCAATCGCTTGGGTGGCTACGGCACCAGTGGCCGGGTCCCTTTGAGCCGTGACATCAGGCCTGCGGGGAGTAGTTACAAGAGTCACGGAGTTCGTGGGCCTAAACGCGCCAAATGTTACTGCTGTCCTCAGCCCGTTGTACAACGAAGTCCCGAAACGGTTCCAACGTGCCGTAAAAGAAGCAAAGCTGCCCGTTCTCAGGACAGATGCCGGAGGATATTCCGGCCGCCACGCCAATCCTTTCTGAAATGGTAAATGATCCTGAGGCAGACTGCTGCACTTCGTGGGAATCCCCGTTGAGTCGTTGTAGCAGGTCACTTTTGAGAGCTGGAATGGGAACTCGAACTCTGTCGGATGGCTTGGCGTTGAAACGATGGGATCCGGCAGCAAGGCCCGCAAGTCCCCCGCGGAAAATGGAATCGTTGCCGACGTGCGCTCTGAACTTGGCTGACTCGGCGGTGTGTGAAATAAGTTATCCCATGAAACAGAAGGCACGCGGGCAGGGTTGCGTTGGTCGATGGAGCAGTCTACTTTCCCGCCGTCTACCTGCACCCAGCGGTGATGATCAGGCTGCTCAATAGCCTGACCGTAAGCGAACAGAGGCCTCAGCACGAGGATAAAGCTCAGGAGCAACTTCACGTCCCTGCCCATGCCCATCCCCCTTTCACGTACGTCGATACTAAGGTTCAAAGCATTCGTTCAGGGCCGCCCCGCCCAGTAGCCTCCCCGCACAGCGAAAAGCACCGCTAGCGCACGCGATCTGTTGGACGGTCATCGTCATGTCCTGCTGGTGAAGATGATGCATGCCACTAGATGGGGAGTGTCCCAAGGAAGGTTTTGGATGGGAATAGCACGAAAGTAACGGGATCGCGCCAGCGCCGGACGATCAGGAGTCCTAGCGCAAATCAGGATATGCCGCCGCGACGCTTTCACCCTCGCGGCGCCTGCCCAACCTTAACCGCGTTGGGGATCCCACCGCCGCGTAGGCTGCCTGTGCGAAGGCATACTCATTCAGGACATCGCGCAGAAACACGATGTTTCCCTGCGGCGACCGCATGTTTACCAACTCAACCGGACGCGGCGCCAGGGACGCCACGACGTCGGGCAGATCGTATATCCCCAATACTCCGGGCACGATCGCGTCCAAAACCTGCCGGTGAATTGGCGTGCGTGCAATGGAGGCATAGGAGAGAAGACCCTCTTCGACAATTACGCCCGAAATCCGAGGGTCCATTGCGGCGGCATACAGGAGGTCCACGCCCACAAAGCCTTTTCCAAAACCCGTGCAGCCACCGTTATAGAGCAGGCCTTTCTCGGCTAGCAAATCCACACCCCGCACAATGTCGTCCGTGCGCAAGCCCGCGAGCGGTTTGCCTATCATCAGAGCCAACCACGTCACCTTCTGCCGCCCGAAAGAGGAATCGGAGTCCTCGGAGGCGCGCGAGGCCGCTTCACCTATGCCGGCGGGATCGATAGCCAGCACTGTGTATCCGAGTTGCGCGAGTTGCTCGAGGTCCCCACCGGCCGCTGACGCGGCGTCCTTACCTTGCACGTCCACATAGAATATTGTCTGCCGGCGCACGCTGGGCGGCTGCGGTTCCGCTAGCAAGGCCGAGATCATCCGGCCTGGTCCGGGCTGGTACGTAAGATGTGTCAGGCGATACCCTTTCCGCTCCGTCTCGTTCAGAACCCTTGCCTCCAGCGGCCCCTGAGATGCCTGATAACGCGTGAGTCGCACGATTTCCCCGCGCAACCTGGCATGAAGTTGGTCCAATTCCGGTTTCCCTACTAGGGCAGGCCGCGGCGGAGTTAGCTTCGAAAATCGGGCCACGTTGAGCGTGCTTACGGTTTCCCCTCCCAGCGATGTAGAAACCTGGCCGGTGGGTGTGCAAAGCAGATCTTCTTCGAATTCTGTCTGGAACGCCGGTTCGGGCGCGATCTCCCCCTTCTGCCCTTTCAACCATCGATTCATCCAGGCGTAGATCGCTTCGCGTTGCCGTTTGGTTGTTCCGTGGGGACCGGAATCGTAAGACGTCGAGATTTTCTCTTCTGCGCCCAGAAGAGCGTAAATTCGGCGGCTCTCCTGAAACGTCTTGCGTGAACCCGAGATGGGAAAGAAGTCTTCACTCGTCGAGCAGATCAGATACGGTTTGGGGGCAAATGCCTCCACCAAATCCGCGTGGTTCAGGCCGCTTTTGAGCTGATCAGGGAATTGTTGCTCGGAGTCCTGTGGACCGGAGCCCAAAAGCTGATCCTCCCAATCGGTGATGTAGCACGATGGGGCGGCAACTTGAAGTCGATCGTCCAAGGCTGCCAGGTATGCTGTCAGAGTGCCGCCACCCGAGCAACCCGAAATGCCAATGCGCTTCGAATCGACATAAGAGAGAGACTGCAATGCGTCGATGCTGCGCATTCCGTCCCAGACCATGTACCTGGCGATGCTCTCTCCGGCGAGCAGGCTCTGAACTCCTACCATGTCGTGTTCGGCTGTAGGGCCACCCGCTTTGGAATCGTCAAGCTCTTTATCGAAAAAGATCCGGCGTTCTCCTTGCCCCACGGGATCGTAGGTGAGCACTACGAACCCGTTTTTCACCAATCCCAAACAGAGAGTCTGGTACAGCGCTCGCGCCTTGGCAGCCAAACTATGGCCTGTAGGCTGAAGGACTGCTGGATACGGCGGCTTTCCCGTCTGCGGTACGTACAGGTTTGCCGTGACATAGAAGTTCGGCAAGCTCTGGTAGACGATTTTCTCAACGCGATAATCTCCCCGATCGATGGAGCCCGTTTGCTGCAGGTTCAGCGCCGCGTGCTCGCTGGGCAATCCACCCATTAATGTCAGGAGCTTGTGGCGTACCTCAGCCTTGCGTTCGGCAAACTGCTCGGGAGTGCGGATTTCGGATACAAGTTGTTTTCTGGTCGCGAGTTGCTGAAGGGCGATTCCCTGAAGGTAGGTATGCAGCATTTTGGCGGGAGTAGGTTCCTGCGACCGGGCCCCAGCAGAAAGCAGTAGCATCGCCGCGCCCAAACCTACCACGAGTCTTGGCGTTAGCATTCGTTTTCGCCTCCTCTAAAGAAGCTGAATTTTGTAATCTATGACCAGTAGTGTCCCAACGTCGAATCGGGAAATTCTCGGAAGTACAAGTTCAGCAGCGAGTTGAGCGGCAAAATGAGCAGAATTGATGTGAATTCAGGAATACCCTTCGGCCATTCCGAGAGCTATCGGGGAGTGGTGCATGGACAGTGGCCGAACGATTTTGCCCAATTAATGGATCTGCTTCCGCTCGCCGAATTTTGCCGTTGCGTGGATCGCTACGACGGCGACTATAAGGTGCAAAGTTTCTCTTGCCTGGATCAATTCCTTTCTCCGGCTTTTGCCCAACTCGCCTCCCGCGAGAGTCTGCGCGACATCGAAACCTGCCTGCGGACTCATGCGCCAACTTTATCACATGGGCTTTCGGGGCGGCATCTCGCGCAACAATCTCGCCAACGCTAACCGACAGCGCAATTGGCGTATCGATGCCGATTTCGCGCGGGTACTCATGGCCCAAGCGCGTGCCCTCTACCAGGGCGAGCCGTTCGGAGTAGAATTGGACCAGACGGTCTACGCCTTCGACTCCACCACCATCGATTGGTGCTTGGCCCTTTTCCCTTGGGCGCAATTTCGACGGCGCAGGAGTGCGGTGAAGCTGCACACTCTGCTCGACCTGCGCGGCAGCATTCCGACCGCCGTTTATGTGACCGGCGGGCAGGTGAACGACGTGAATTTGCTCGATCAACTGGTTCTGGAAGTCGGGGCTTTCTACCTCCTCGACCGCGGCTACATCGATAATCGGCGACTGTATCTCATCACGCAGGCGCTGGCTTTCTTCGTCACGCGCGCCGATCAGAACATGTGCTACCGTACCTGCCAGTGGCGTGGGGTCCATCGCACGCAAGGGCTGCGTTCCGATCAGACCATTCGCGTGACCGGACCCAGGAGTTCGCGTCGCTACCCTGCACCCCTGCGACATCCATTACTTCGACGCCGAGAAAGACTTGCGTCTGATCTTTCTCACCAACAACTTTTGCCTCGCCCCCCTGATCATCGCCCAACTCTACCGCGCCCGCCGGCAAGTCGATTTGTTCTTTCGCTGGATCAAACAGCATCTACGCATCCGGGCCTTCTACGGCACCTCCGAGAATGCCGTGAAGACCCAAGCGTGGTGGCCATCAGCGTATACGTGGTGGTCGCGATTCTCAATAAGCAACTCCAACTCGACCTGAGCCCACACAACCTTACAAATTCTGAGTGTCACCAGCTTCGAAAACAGCCCAATTTCACTGGGTTTTTCGCAATACAACAAGCAAATTCTCAAAACAGATCCTTCTATCCGACACTACTGATCGAATGTCCTGCGTTAGCAAGTCCCATGGCACGTTCAACGGCTAGCCAGAGTATGCCGCCCGCTATGCGGGCTGAGTTCTTACTTGGGCTTCTGACTCACGCGACTAAAACTGGGCAGCGAACTGGCGACAAAGGTCCCCACTCAACTGGCAGGTTTTGCGGTAATACTCGCGCGCCTTGGAGAGCTCCCCATGCCGGCGGAATTCGAGGGCAATGTCGCAGTGAGGAACCTGCTCAACCAAGTCAATTTCTTGAATCCCGACAACACCGTAACGGACCCCACCCTGGGCCAGCTACTCGTCGCCAACCAGGCCCGGCAGATTCATTTCAGCCTGAAATTGTTCTGGTAACGCCTTATTCGTGGCGATAGACTTCATTACTATGCGGGGACATTCCAGAAGAGTTTTCTTGCAGGCAGCGGGCGGCGTTGTGCCCACGGTGACGCTGGCACTCGGTTCCGCTGTGGCGCAAGCAGGTGAAGCCACGCGCCGCCCACCTGAGCATGCAAGCGCGAAGGCCACACCGATTGATCTCTCGCGTTACTTCACGGGCTCAGCGCTTGCAATGGGTTCCCGTGAACAAGCTAAAGAGCTGAAGGGTCGATCCAAACAGGACGGACTGATTCGAACACCTGCCGGCTCACAGACGCTGCGGGGACTTCCCTTTCTCTTGGGATCGGCGGGAATTCGATCCAAATCATGGTTGGTCCTTAGCAAGCTTCAGAAACCCTGGGCGACCGCGGGCGTAGAAATCCCGACTCCTCCCCGGGCAGGTAAGGCGAGCTACATTTGCTTGGCGGCTTTTTGTGATTGGGATCCGAACGAGACGCCTCCCGAGCACGTGCAGGACGCCAGGGAGCAAGTGGGCCAGGTCCTGGCGGAAGTAACTCTCCTTTATCAGGACGGCGGGAGCCATGTTACGCGCATTCGCCGCCGCTTTGAGGTGAACGCTCCCACCACCGTTTATGGACACCTCTGCTTTGCGGCGGTTCCGCATCTTAAAGACGTTCCGCGGAAGCTCACCGACCCTTTGCCGAACGCCTTGGATTGGGGTGATTTGCAGCTCGGCGTCTGGTACATGACTTACCCGGCGGGCCCGTGGACGGGTGATCCGCATCTCTGGTTGTCAGCCCTGGAAAATCCCGATCCGGCGCGTCCGATTCGAGCAATTCGGTTCGCGGCGGCTTCAGAAGATCTGCTCATGGTCTGCGGAATGACCCTGTTTCACGGTGAAGATCATCCCTTACGGTACGCCAGGCGAACCTATTACCGGTTGGATTTACCTGACCGCACCGCCGATCCGGCGCGATGGAAGGTGGATGCCGATCTGGGTGTCGTCACCCGCACTTTCACGCTCGATTTCAACGCCACCCCATGGCTCGCCTCGCGCTACCCAGGGTTGGGAGAGAGCACCGCCGGCCACGCGAACCATCGTTCCTTATACGCTGAAGTCGTCGCCAGCGCGGAAGCGGTTTTGTTCCTCAGCGACACACGAACCGGAAAGGAATATGCGTTCGAGTTGAAGAAGGTCAATGCGGAAAACCAAACCCGCCGAACCGGCGAAGAAGCTTCCGTCGAAGTCATCGAAAAAGAGAAGGTGTGGCTGCACGGCAGGGTTCTGGATGCAGGAACCGGCAAGCCCACCCCGGTCCGCATCGCCTTCCGCTCCCCCGATGGTCGTTACATACCTCCCCACGGACACCGGCGGGACGTCAATTCGGGATGGTTCCAGGACTATGGCGCCGACGTCCTATTGGGCGAGAGTTCATTTGCCTGCATCGATGGAACTTTTCAAATTGAGTTGCCGGTCGGCGAAGTTTACCTGGAGATCTCGAAAGGGTTTGAGTATCAATCGGTGCGCACGAAACTCCGCATCACGCCCGATCAGCGGAACCTGGAACTGGAGATCAAGCGGTTTGCCCGGCTGCAGGAGACGGGCTGGGCCTGTGGCGATACCCACGTGCATTTTCTATCGCCTTCGACCGCGATTCTCGAGGGCGAGGCGGAAGGCTTGAATCTCATCAACCTCCTTTCCGCGCAGTGGGCCGAGCTGTTTTCGAATGTCGGCGACTTCTATCACGGCCCGCTTACTTCGCGGGACGGCCGCATGCTGGTGTGGGTGGGCTCGGAAAACCGCCAGCACATGCTGGGTCATTTGGGAGTACTGGGTGTCAAGGGCAGCCCGGTTTTCCCCTTATCCGCCGCCGGTCCGGAGGAGAGCTACGAAGGCGACCCGCTATGGAATACGTTAGCCGAATGGGCCGACGAATGCCGCAAGCGCGACGGGTTGGTGGTTGCTCCCCACTTCCCTTACCCCACCGGAGAGATCGCCGCGGACATTGTACTGGGCAAAATCGATGCGGTCGAAGTCTGGCCGACGGGTAACTACTTTAATACGCTTCGTGTGCTGGATTGGTATCGTTACCTGAATTGTGGATACCGGCTGCCCTGTGTGGGCGGGACCGACAAGATGGGCGCATGGACCGTCCCCGGCGCCAATCGTGCCTATGTCTATCTGGGGCAGGACGAGTTCAATTTCCCGAACTGGGCCAAAGCCGTACGACGTGGAAACACCTTCATGACTTCCGGCCCCCTGCTCCAGTTCCAAGTGGACGGGCATGCGCCGGGAGAGGAGATCGTGTTGGGAGCGGGTGGCGGCACCCTGGAGGTTCGGGCTGAAGCCAACAGTTACGTCGATATTCATTCGATCGAGATTGTGTTTAACGGGCGGGTGGTGGCCAGCCGCGAGGAACAGGCTGGCGCTCGCCAAATCGCCCTCCATGAGCACGTGCAGATTTCCGGGCCGGGCTGGATTGCGGCGAGGTGTGCGGCGCACTTGAATCCCACCGTTGCGTGGGAGTTTGGCGTCCAAGCCCATACTTCCCCCGTGTACGTGCAGGTGCCGGGGCAGGAGCTCTTCTCGGCACCCGATATTGCCTATATGCTTACGCTCATCGGCGGCAGCGAAGTGTGGGTCAACAATTGGGCAACGCGGCCCGACGAACAACGCCTGGCAAGGATTCGCAGGATTTTCTCCGACGCACGCGAAATTCTACACCGTCGGTTACACCAATACGGTCTCACCCACTGATGCCTATGCTGCGGCATCGACGGGGATTAGATTTCGAAACGCTGAAAGGAAGTGACACGAGCATTCTGCCCCGTGCCCCAAAGTGTCCTACAGGTATGCCGTCGCGCCGAGGCCAGCCAGCAAGGCGAATCTGACCTCTTGTGTTGCCGCGAGCTCATTTGTGTGGTGGATGACGACCGGCCAAACATACACGCCAAGCCCCGCGGGCAGCACAAGATACGCCGCCCGCAATGTGTACAAGCGAAACAGCGAGACCTCGGGAGTGGTGGCACGTGATGTCAGGTCGGAAGGGCTCATTTCCGGGTTTGTTCCTCTCTGCGTGAGAACTGGGTCGTAGGTTTTCGGAGCACAACCCCCCTTGCACAACAGTCCCCGATATTCTAGTCAAGAACCACAGGGCATGTATCGTCGGCTTAACCGGCCAATCTCTGCCCATTCTCAGGGCGTGCGAAGTTTGCGAGCTTCGCTGACGATCTTGGTGAGCCGGTTGGAACGTCGGCCGAGGCACTGGCGGGAAGTGCCGTTGGGCAGACGTACGGCGGAACATCTCCAGCACGTGTTGAGCGGCGCGTAGAGAATCGATTACCCCGTCGAGGCCAGCTCGAAGGCGAGCCGGTGACGCTTTGGGTGGTGGAACAAGATGGCGGGGCTTGGAACGAGCCAGCTCGAAATCCCGCTGCAGGTCAGTCAACGCCACATCGAGATAGCTGATGGTCATCTCGGGCGAAGTGTGACCAAGTAATTTCATCAAAATCGGAAGCTGAACGAGTTCACATACGAAGGAATCCACGGGGACCAGGCGTTCGGTTTTGAGTTTGCCAAGCGGCACATGGATCGCCCATTGATGCGGAGCGGTGGAGCGGAGGCAATCGAAGGATAAATCGACGCACTCGCCGACGCGCATGCCCGTGTGGCGAATCAGCAGAAAGGCGTTGCCGCCCAGGTCGTTACGGCGGAGGAACTCTTGCTGCAGGAGTTGATCCTGCTCGGCCGTATGCGGGCGTGGAAGCCTTCGCGGGAGGCGCGGAATGTCCTCGCGACGGATCCGATGAGCGAGTTCAGAAAGCTGTTCAGTCCAAGCCAGCTCGTTAAAAATGCAACGCAGTGCGATGAGCCGGTTGATATAGGTGGCGGTCGCCAGCGGCGGCGCTTGCGAGCGCAGGCGGGACATCCAGCCAAGGACGTGGGGCTCGCGGCGCAATTGGTGTAGGCGGTTCAGCTCAGGGTAATCGGTGCCGAGATAGCTCAGGAAGTTGCGAGCCGTGCCACGGTAGTGACGCGCCGTGTCGGGACTGAGCGCGGCGCTGAGGGAATCGACCGCGCGGTCGAACACCGGAACCAGAGGATGGAGGAGTGGAGGGCGGCGGGCGCGGTTCAAGAGGAGACCCTGGGCAGAGGGCGAAGGTGCTGCGCCACCGCGCGCGCATACTGAAGATAGACGTCCTGTGGAGTAACTTGCGCATAGCGCAGCGTGGTTTGGATGTCGCTGTGCTCCATTAACTGCATGAGCGCGGGCAGCCTCATACCGGCGCGCACCATATCCGAGGCAAAGGTATGACGAAACCGATGCGGGTTGGCGAGCTTGATTCCGGTGGTCTGACGATGGTAGCGGAACAAGGACCGCAAGCCCGCAGGCCTATTTCCCCGAGAGTTATGGCGACGGGTTGGTCCGGCTTGCTCTCGAGATTCTTCACCGACGCCCTGTCCCTCCGGCGCTGTTCACCCGCCACCAACTCCTCACTGCTGCTGATGTGGATCATGTGTACCCCAATGACCGGCTCATGGGGTTCACTTCCTCGGGGCCATGACTTTTTACTGAATTAGCATCGAAAGGAGTCGCGCCTCTTTTGGATCTCGACTTCTAAGCGTAAACGCCCGCGGTCGACGCGAGGTGGGGCAGCGAGATCAGGGCCTTGATTCACCGGATGACGGAAGCCAATCGTCTCTGGTGAGCGAACCGGACTCATGGGGAATGACTGAAGCCGGGGATCGAGGCCTCGGAGCGCACCGTCTCGCGGTTGATGCATCCCGGACCTAGGAGGGGTTCTGGATAATCATCTTCAAGAACTGGTCGCCATCGACAGCGCCCCGCTTTGCGAGGGGTGTATACTCCCATCGAAGTCAGTGAAACAACGAGCATTCAGATTGTTTGAAATCTGTTAGAACGAATTTGAAGAGGTGCGCGTGGAACGATTATTCATACATCCTTCATACCTGGAGCGATCCCTCACTCAGAAGTTGCCCTGCTTTTGGCTCAACGACAGATGGCTTCCAATCGCTGAGATGTCGCGGGAATCTCCCCTGAATTTGAATGACGTATACAAAGCGGACAGCGATCTGCGCCGCTTAGCTCCTCTCCTCGCGAAGTTGTTCCCCGAACTCGAACCCCTCGGCGGCATTATCGAATCGTCGCTTTTTGCTGCAGACGCATTTCAAGAGGTAATGATGGGGAAGGGCAGCCCGCAAGGGCGCTGGTTTATCAAAGGAGACCACGACTTGCCCGTGGCCGGCTCCATCAAAGCGCGCGGCGGCATATATGAGATTCTCTTACACGCAGAGAAGATTGCGCTCGAAGCGGGTTTGATGGAACCGGAAGCGGACCCTTGTATTCTTGCAAATCCGGCAACTCGGGCTCTATTCGCACAGCATCAAGTTGCAGTCGGCTCGACAGGAAATCTCGGTCTAAGCATCGGTGTCATCGCAGCCGCCCTGGGTTTTCGGACCGTCGTGCATATGTCATCGGATGCCAAGGCTTGGAAAAAGGAGCGCCTGCGAGCACGCGGTGTCGAAGTCATTGAACATGTCGGAGATTACGGCGTAGCTGTTGCTGCGGCACGAGTTCAGGCGCGCCAAAGCCGACTCAGCTATTTTGTCGATGATGAAAACTCAAAACTTTTGTTCCTTGGATACAGTGTCGCAGCGATCCGCTTGCAGCAACAGCTGAAAGCGTCTGGCGTAACCGTCGATGCTGACCATCCATTGTTTGTTTACCTGCCTTGTGGAGTGGGTGGAGCACCAGGAGGAATCACTTTCGGGCTGCGCCATCTTTTCGGCGATCATGTACACTGCTTCTTTGCCGAGCCGGTCGCCTCACCATGCATGCTGATTCGGTTAGCCTCTGGCAGGGACCGCCCAATATCCGTGAGAGAGGTGGGACTCGATAATCGAACAGAAGCAGACGGGTTGGCGGTTGGGCAAGCATCGGAATTTGTGGCGCCGCTTATCCGCACACTCGTCTCCGGCATCTTCACCGTGTGCGACGAGCATTTATTTCAGGATCTGTACCTGCTCAAAGAAAGCCAGAATATACGCGTCGAACCTTCGGCGGCCGCGGGGTTTCGAGGACCACGTTGGCTTCTCGAGTCAGAAGCTGGCAATCAATACCGGGAAGGACATGACCTCGATCGGGTGGTGAGAAATGCCGTGCATGTTCTTTGGACGACAGGAGGAGCCTTTGTTCCAGATGATGAATACCGAAGGTTCCATGCACGCGGTGCTTCCCTGATACGCACCTGTCAGCAAAAGACGATCTCATGAGGGATAAGGAGATTCGAGAACTCCATTCTAGTCCACCAGTTGCACGTCGGTGCGCCGATCCATGAGCCACCGAACGGATAGTGAATGCGGAATTCCTCGCCTGGTTGAAGCAGAAGATTCAGCTGCATATTCCGGTCATCGACGGTCGTCACCGACCCACCGACCCTTCACCCGTGACCGGTTTCAGATTGATCTGGCGGCGAAGGCCTTTCGCTGCCCGCGGGCGAACGGCCGTGGTAACGACGTACCAAACGAGAATCGACTATGAGGCGGTGGTTGGTTCTACCGGGCGCTGGAAACGGTTGTCTCGAATGTGCAAACTGAATTCCGCCCGCCCTGCTCCAACGGGAGCAATTTCTGAGCAGGAACGCAAAGGGCAGCGTTATGTGGATGACCCCCGAGTTGCAGACCCGAGCGTTATTACCCTGAACGTTCTGCCCGCCGCCCAAGCGGCGAATGACCTTGCGATGTTGTTTGCGGGCCTACTCGCCGAAGAGGCGGCGTTACTCCATCAAATGAATTTCGCTCGTGAACGATTCGACTGCCCTGTCGGCAAATCTGAGGTCCCTTCAAGCAACACTTCCTTGCTGGTTGGCTGGTCATAAATCTGTAGTCTGGTGGCCATCGGAAATTCCCCTTTCCCCATTTTCTTGAGGTTCCTTGTCCCCGCTAAATCAACGACATGCGGAGACAGCCAGAGACGGCGGATTTTAACCTTTTGAACCAGGCCCCAAATGCTGCGAGAAGGGGGGATCGGTTCGCCCGGCACCCGCCGAAGTGCTCATCGCACGGCGTCTTCAGCCACGGCGGTTCCCTTAGCGATCCTGACTGGCCGCAGTCTTCACAGGTTGGGGCGTGGAAGGGCGTTTTTCGTTCCAAATCCGGTTCAAGTTGTCAATTGGTCTGTGCTCCCTACCATTAGTAAACAGTAGGCGACAAGAACAAACCCGCTGGCGCGGGGGACGCTGGTCGCGTGCGTCAGGTCTTAAAACCTTTCCTGTAACCAGGAGTAATGTGAGGTCATAAGGAGGCCCTTATGACTCGACTACGTCGAATGATGCTGGAGGAACTCCAGCGTCGGAATTACTCCAAGCAGACGATCCGCTATTACTTGCAGGCCGTGGCGGACTTTGCTCGGCATTTTGGCAGGTCACCGGACAAGCTGGGACTGAACGAGCTTCGAAGCTATCAGGCGTACCTGTTGCGCGATCGCAAGCTGGCGGTCGGGACGGTGGTGGGCCTGGTGGCCGCGCTACGGTTTTTCTTCAACAAAACTTTGAAGCGCCACCTGCCGCCGAATGACATTCCCTATCCCAAGCATCCACGCCGGCTGCCCGCGATCCTGACCGTGGAGGAAGTCGCCCGGCTGATCGATTCGGCTCGCAACCTGCTGGACCGCACGCTCCTCATGGTCCTCTACTCCACCGGCATGCGGAATTGCGAGTTGCGCCACCTCCAGGTCAAGGACATCGATAGCAAGTCCATGCTCATCCATATTCAGCGCGGCAAGGGTGGGCGTGACCGCTATGTTCCTCTCAGTCCTAAGCTGCTGGAAACCTTGCGGGAGTACTGGCGGTGGATGAAACCGAAGACTTGGCTGTTTCCAGGCACCGTCCACAACTGGCGCGCCGATAAACCCCTCACTCCCAAGGTGGTCTGGGACGCCTGCCAGTTCGCCGCCCGGCGGGCCGGCATCAAGAAACGCGTCTACGCTCACCTTCTGAGACATTCCTATGCCACGCATCTGCTGGAAGCGGGAGCCGACCTGCGCACCATTCAGCTCCTGCTGGGCCATGTCCGACTCGAACACACGGCGGTTTATCTGCACCTTTCCCGCCGGCACCTGCAGGCTTTTCCCAACCCCCTGGACACCCTGCAGGTTTCCAGCCTGGAAACCGTTCACCGCTCGCGCCGCCTACATAAAAAATGAACCCGCCCGCCGTGGAGGTGGCGGATATCCTCCGCGCTCAGGGCCAGCGTTTTCTTGACCGGTATCGAGCCAGCTTGGATTTCCAGCAGCTCAAAGCCTTCCGCGCCCTCCAGAACTGCCGCACCGCCGCGCTCGGAGGTCATCTCGATGCCTGCCCCCAATGCGGATTTCAGGCCATCTCTTATAATTCGTGTCGCAATCGGCACTGCCCCAAGTGCCAGGCCCAGGCGCGTGAACGCTGGCTCGCCAAACGGGAACAAGAACTCCTGGCCACGGATTACTTTCACGTGGTCTTCACCGTCCCTCACGAGCTCAACCTCCTGGCGCTAGACAACCCGCGTCAGTTTTATCATCTCTTGTTCACCGCCACTGCCGCCACCCTGCTGGAAATCGCGGCGGACCCCCAGCACCTGGGTGCGGAGATCGGCATCCTCGGCATTCTCCACACCTGGGGCCAGAACCTGCTCGCTCATCCGCACATCCACTGCGTCATTCCAGCGGGAGGCATCGCTCGCGATCATACCCGTTGGGTGCATCCTCGTTATCCCGGCTTTTTTCTCCCCATCAAGGTGCTGCGCCGAGTCTTCCGCGGCAAGTTCATCGCCGGCCTCAAACGCCTTTACCGCCGGAAGCAATTACGCTGCGCTGCACCTTCCGCCGCACTGGCCGATGAGAAGCAGTTCCGCCAACTGCTACGCCGCCTCCACCGGCAGGATTGGGTGGTCTATGCCAAACCGGCTTTCGGCGGCCCGCGGCAGGTGCTCCGCTACTTGGGCCGTTACACCCACCGCGTGGCCATCTCCAATCATCGACTCGTGTCCTTCCATGGCGAGCGCGTCACCTTCCGCTGGAAAGATTACGCCCACGGAGGCAAGACACGCCCGATGACCCTCACGGCCACGGAATTCTTACGCCGCTTTTTCCTGCATGTCTTGCCCAAAGGCTTCGTGCGCATCCGTCACTTCGGCTTCTTGGGCAATCGTTTCCGTGCGACGCGGGTCAAGCTCTGTCGGCAATTGCTGGCGCAAGCTCCCTTGCCGCCCGCCCCAGCGCCAGTTCCCCACACCGACGCTGCCATCTGGCATTGCCCTCACTGTGGCGCGGTGATGATCATCCTCCAGCGATTCGCCAGAGGAGAATCACTTTCATGGTGCACTTACTTTGATTCTTCCTGAAACTGCGTCCCAAAACCGGACCCCTGACGTGCACCCCGCACGCCCCCGTGGGAGTGTCTTGAGAGTCTCTTCGCCCCTACGTCCGGAGGTCCACGCTAGCTCCCAACCCTCATCCCGCCTTCTCCCCACCGCCCCGACGCCCAACCCTTCCACCCTCGCCGCCGGTTTCCAGATCCACCCAACCCCCAAACCAAAGCAAAAACCATTCAATCTCCATAGTTGGTCGTGCGCGCCAGCGGGTCCGTTCTAGTCCCCTTATCGGGAGTGCCTCGGCCCGTCATGATTCTGCTTTCGCCAAAGCCCCCGCGCTTGGGCCGAGTCACTCCCGATCAAGGCTAGCGACTAGGGAGGATCTATCGCGAGTTGGGTGGTTGGGCCGTTTGCCCTCACGCGCGTGACTAAGACTCTCCTTTTGCACCTCAGCGCGACGGATCCTGTAACCTTTGCGGGCATCGCGCCGCTGTTCCGTCTCGGCGCGTTGGCTGCCAGCTGCCTTCCGGCACGCCGCGCCACGCCGATCGAGCCGATGGCCGAGCTGCGCGTTTGATGGGGGCGATTTTACATCGCCACGTGGCGAAGCCGCCGCCTCATCAGACTGACCCACGGTCGCTTTTCACGACGTCTTGACACACATCATTCCGATCGGTAAAGTCCAGGGAGGTTCGGGATCCCAACAAAGAGAGGCTAGTAATGAGCGCAAGGCGGTCACCTTGGCAGGCCACTGGCATCGCACTAATTGTCTGTACATTCGTTTGCTTGGCGGTTCTCTTCGCCGCGCAGCCTTCGCACCTGCGTGCGCAGTCGGTCAATTCATCTTCCGCGCCGCCGTCTCCACCTGTGGCGCCGGTCAAACCGGTCACTGACGATTACTATGGGACGAAAATCGTGGACCCCTATCGCTACATGGAGAATCTCAAAGACCCGCACACTCTGACAGGGGGAGACAATCAAAAGGATCGGGGTTTGCGGAGCGGTCAGGAATGATTATGATGGTCAACATCACGAGAACTCTACGACCTTTCGGGGGATGACAAATGGCCGCGGGAGATCCTCAGCGAGTATGGTTTCCAGAGATGCTCGCAAGACTTCGATGCGAGTGGAACTCCCAGATGTCATTCCCTGCGTTAATCGAGTTGCGCGATAGGCTGGACGCGATGCTGCAGCGAATTCGGTCCGAGGGGCATATTGTTTCACGTATCTTGCGCTGCCCCAAGTGTGGGATAACCGGACCTTCCACTGAACCTCACGTAAGCGTTCGCCCTACACCAGAACTTTATCCACCACCTCGCCGGCGACGTCGGTGAGGCGGAAGTAGCGCCCCTGGAACTTATACGTCAGCTTGGTGTGGTCAATGCCCAGGCAGTGCAGGATGGTGGCTTGCATGTCGTGAATGTGGACGGGGTCTTCCAGGATGTTGTAGCAGTAGTCGTCGGTTTTGCCCAGAACGAGGCCGGGTTTGGTGCCGCCGCCCGCCATCCACATGGTGAAGCAGCGCGGGTGGTGGTCACGGCCGTAGTTGGTGTCGGTCAGCTTACCCTGGCAATAAACGGTGCGGCCGAACTCGCCGCCCCAGATCACCAGCGTGTCGTCCAACATGCCGCGCTGCTTGAGGTCGATGATCAACGCGGCGGAAGCCTGGTCCACGCCCTTGCACTGGAGGGCGATGTCGCGCGGCAGGTCGTTGTGCTGATCCCACCCGCGATGGTAAAGCTGCACAAAGCGCACGCCCCGCTCGGCCAGACGCCGCGCCAGCAGGCAGTTGGCGGCATAGGTTCCGGGCTTGTGGGAATCCGGGCCATACAACTCGAAAATGGAAGCCGGCTCCTTGGACAGGTCCATCAGCTCCGGGACCGAGGTTTGCATCCGATACGCCATTTCGTACTGTGAGACGCGCGTCTCAATCTCCGGGTCGCCGTACTTTTCCGCCAAGAGGCGATTCAACTTGGCAATGCCATCGAGCATGCGCCGCCGCGTGGTGGGCGAGATTCCCGGCGGGTTCGAGAGATAGAGCACGGGATCGCCTCCGGCATGGAATTTCACCCCCTGGTATTTGGAAGGGAGAAATCCATTGCCCCACAAGCGCGAAAACAGCGGCTGGTCGGGATTCAGGGCATTGGCCTGCGAAATCATGACCACGAAGGCCGGCAGGTTCTGGTTCTCGCTCCCCAAACCGTAGCTGACCCACGCTCCCATGCTGGGGCGGCCGGGCTGTTGGAAGCCCGTCTGAATAAAAGTAATTGCGGGATCGTGGTTAATCGCGTCCGTATAGACCGTCCTGATGAGCGCGACATCGTCCACAATCTTGGCGTGGTGCGGCAGCAGTTCGCTTAGCAGAATGCCGGATTTTCCCGCCGGGGCGAAGTTGAAGATGGACGGCGCAACGGGCAGGGTGGATTGGCCGGAGGTCATGCCGGTGATGCGCTGGCCCTGGCGAACCGAATCCGGCAGGTCGGTGCCCTTCATCTTGGCGAGGATGGGCTTGGGGTCAAACAAGTCGATCTGTGAGGGCGCGCCCGATTGGTGCAGGAAGATGACCCGCTTGGCCTTGGGCGCGAAATTGGGAAAGCCCAACCGTCCCCCCGTCTTGGGGTCAAAGCCGTCCGCCGCGGCAAAGCCGTCGCGCGCCAGCAGGGAGGCGAGCGCCGGGATGCCCAGGGCAATCCCCGCCGTACTGCGGCGGAAGAAATGGCGCCGCGTCATGGAAAACGCAAGGTCTTTTGCGGTGGTTCGTTTTGGGTCCATCGTAGAGTGCATCCTCATTATTCCTTCGTAATCGTCTCATCGAGATTCAAGATGATGCTGGCCACGGTCGTCCAGGCCGCGAGTTCACTCGGGTTGAGCCTGGGGTCGCTCCTAGACGCGCCTACGGCGAGCAATGCCGTCGCCTGGCCACTGTGTTGGCGGTAGTCGGCAAGCGCTTCCTGCGCCGCCTCCACCAATACGGCGCGTTCCTGGGGATCGGGAAAGCGTCCCGTCGCCAGGCGGAAAGCAAGGTTGATGCGTCCCGCGGCCGTATCTCCGCCCTGGGTCAACATGCGGGCGGCGAGAAACCGCGCGGCTTCCACATAGGTCGGATCGTTCAAAAGCACCAGGGCCTGGAGCGGCGTATTGGTGACGGAGCGGCGCGCCGTACACTTCTCACGGTCCGGCGCGTCGAAGGTGACCAATGCCGGCGGCGGCACGGTCCGTTTCCAAACGGTGTACATGCTGCGGCGGTAGAGGTCCCTGCCGATTGACTCTGTATAGCTCTGCCCGGAGAAGCCGGAGCCGAACGCCATCTCTTCCCACAGCCCCTTGGGCTGGTAGGGGTAAACGCTGGGACCCCCGATGCGCGTGTCGAGCAGGCCGCTTGCGGCAAGCGCATTGTCCCGGATCAGCTCCGCCGGAAGGCGAAAGCGCGGGCCTCGCGCCAGCAGGCGATTTTCCGGGTCGCGTTCCTCCAGCTCCGGCGTCACGCGCGACGACTGCCGGTAGGTGGCAGAGGTTACGATGAGCTGCTGCATGGCCTTAACGTTCCACCCGGTTTGCACAAACTCCGTGGCCAGCCAATCCAGCAACTGGGGATGGCTCGGCATCTCGCCTTGCGATCCGAAATCATCGGAAGTCTTGGCAATCCCGATGCCGAAATATTCCTGCCAGAAATGATTCACCGCCACACGCGCCGTAAGCGGATTGCCAGGACTTACGATCCACTTGGCGAGGCCCAGCCGGTTCATGGGCAAGCCCGGCGCCATGGGGGGCAGAAAGGCAGGCACGCCCGGCGAGACTTTTTCCTTGGGGTTATCATACTGGCCGCGGCCCAGAACAAAGGTGTCGCGCGGCTTCTTCATCTCGGCCATGATCATGACCGTGGGAATGGAGTCTTCCAGCTCGTCCTTTTGCTTTCGCAGGTCCTGCAAATGCGCGTAAAGCCGGCGTTCCTTCTCCGGCGCGCCGTACTTGAGGAAATACTCGCTCAGCCGGGTCTGGCGATCTTTTTCCAGTGACTTTTCCTTTTCTTCCTTGGTTTCGGCTTTATCCTCCATGCCGATTTGGACTTCCTCGGGGGGCTTCTCGGGTTGAATTGAAGCAATCTCCTGCGCCGGACGCCCTTCGAGCGCCATCAGCAGCGCACGCGCGGGCAGCCGAATGGCCAGGTCTTCCACCTCGGAATCGCTCAGCCTGCGATTGTAGATTCGTAGGTCGTCCAAGCGGCCCTCGAAGGGCGTTCCCAGGTTCTGGTCACCCGCCTCAAGCAAAGCCGCGGTGCGAAAGTCTCCGGTCAGGTGGTCTTTGAGGACGGCGGTCCCGACCCGCTTGCCATCCACATAAAATGCAATGCCGGAGGCTTTCCCCGAGCCGTCGTATTCGATCACAAGGTGGTGCATCGAGTCGATTTGCTGGGGATCTTTGGTTTGGACTTCGATCGCATCCTTCGGCCAGCGATTGGCCATGCGCAAGATAAAGTGCGCGGCGCGTTTCTGCCGGCCATCAAATACCGGCTTGTCGTCGGCAAGCTCCCACCCCTGCCAATTCGTTGTCGCGCTGCGTTTTTGCAAAATCTCAATGGGCACGACGCCCGAGGGAGCTACCCACAACCCGAGCGCAAACGGCTTGCTGCGCTCAAAATCGCCGTTGTTGCCGAAGGCCACCTGTGTTTCAGAACTGAAATCCGCCCCCTTGGCGACGCGGGCCTCCTCATAAACAACCTCGCCTCGCACCGCCTTGCCGTCTTGGTGGAAGCCGGAAGCATCGGTCAGGTCGCCGTCAAAGGGATAGTATGCCGCGAGGCCCTCGCGGGTGGGTTCGGGAAGCGATGCGAACGCCGACCTCTGCCAATCGTTCCGCTGCGCCAGGATTTCCTTTTCCGGAAGAGTGGCAAGCGTGCCGGCAATCTGCGTCTTGAGCGAATCCAGTTGCTGTTGCTGCGCGTGTGAAGGCATGGGCAGAACCGGCACGGCGTTGCCCGTAAAGCCATCCAGGCCGCGCTCCGGAACGCTGTTGAAGAAGGCAAAGAAGCGATAGAAATCCTTCTGCGTGATGGGGTCGAACTTATGATCGTGGCAGCGCGCGCACCCCATGGTGAGGCCCAGGAAGGCGGTGGACGTGGTGCTGACGCGATCGACCACGTACTCCACGTGATACTCCTGGGGAATGGCGCCGCCCTCAAGGGTAATCATGTGGTTGCGATTGAAGCCGGAGGCGATTTTCTGGTCCATGGTGGCGCTCGGAAGCAGATCACCCGCGACTTGCTCGATGGTGAACTCATCGTACGGCATGTTCTGGTTGAAGGCCTTGATCACCCAATCGCGCCACGCCCACATGTTGCGCAGCGAATCAATGTGGTAACCGTGCGTATCCGAGTAACGCGCCAAATCGAGCCAGGGCATGGCCATGCGCTCGCCGTAATGAGGTGAAGCCAGAAGCTGGTCCACGCGCTTCTCATAGGCGTCGGGGGAGCGGTCGGCGAGAAACGCGTCAATTTCCGCGGGCGTCGGAGGCAAGCCCGTGAGATCGAAATAAACCCGGCGCAGCAGCGTGGCTTTATCCGCCTCGGGAGATGGCTTCAGCCCTTCCGATTCGAGGCGCGCCAGAACAAAGTTATCGATGGCATTCCGCGGCCAGGCTTTGTCCTTCACCTCCGGCGCCGGTGGACGCTTGGGTGGCACAAATGACCAGAGCATTTCCCATTTTGCTCCCTGGTCAATCCATTCCTTGATCAGCTCAATCTGCTTCGGCGTGAGCGACCGGCCGGAGTAAACGGGCGGCATGCGGAAGGATTCATCCGTGGAGCTGATCTTCTGGTAAAGCTTGCTCTGGGCGGAGTTGCCGGGAACGATGATGCGATAGCCGCCCCGGTCAACAAACAAGCCTTCCGTGTCGTCCAGACGCAGGTTCGCCATGCGCTGATTTCCATCCGGCCCGTGACACTTGAAGCAAGTGTCTGAGAGGATAGGACGAATGTCGCGGTTGAAATCGACCTTCTTTACGGCCGTTTGTGGCGGAGTCACTGACGCGGTTTTGACAGTGTTGAAGAACCAAAGGACGGAAGCGAAGATACCAAGAGAAAGAAGCAGCCGTGTTCGCAAGCCGATTTCCCCCAACTCATAATGGAACGGACACCCTGTGGAGCCTCAACTATACCCAAAAGGGATGGGCAAATACCCTGGGACTTTGTGTCCGGGCGCTGGCGTAAACCGGAATTTCCGTTTTCAGTTTTTGCCCTACCGGAAATATACACTCGTCCGCCTCTAACTGCAAGGTCCAGTCGGGCTTTCAGTGCTTTGTGCTTCCACGGGCCCTAGAACGGGCTAGTTTTGTCTCTCCGCAGAATCCCGAAACTCGAAACTGACGCTCTTTCGATCTGTGCCTCGGACACTTTCCCGGCCCCTGTCTCTTTCGCCGCCGAAATCTGCTCCTTGCCGAACTATCGGGTGGCCCTGGCGGTGACGCACGGCGCGCGGGTTGGTTTCCGGGTAGATTCTGAGCCGTAGGCCGTGGGCAGAACTCGATGACCGCCGGCCGGCGGTCATCGAGCGCGGCGACAAATTCTGTCGCCCGGTCTAGTGGGCGTCCTGAAGGGCGAGCACGGCGAAGGCGGTGGCGGCGTCGCTCATGAAGTGGCCGGTGTAGGAAGCGAGGTCTTCCTGCTTGTTCAGCGAATACGCCAGCCAGCGGCCTTCCGTCTTGTCCTGATTCATCCGGAGCCAGGCGAGCCCCTTTTTCAACTGGGGCTGATCGCGATTCACCCCCGCTTGGGGCAGCACGAACGCGACCACTCCGGTGGCGTAGCCGTCGCTTTTGGTCTCCAGCGGCGTGCCATCGTGCCGCTTCCACCCTCCCACGAACGAAGACAGGCTGAACCCGCCGTCGGCCTGCTGCTTGCTCAACGCTGCATCGATGATGGACTTCTGTTGTGCGGGCGTGAGCAGTCCGGGCACCTTCGTCGACGCCCAGAGCAGCATCACCTGGTTAATCAGGATTTGCGATGCGCGCTCGTGGACAAGATACTCGCGGAGCAACTTCATGTGGTCCTGAATCTCCGGGACAGATCGATAGTCGCCCGGCGCCGTTCCCACCGCAATCGCGGCCAATGCGGCCCCGAAATACTGCGAGTCGCCTTCCCAGGGCGAATTGTGGAACTGGAGCCAGGACCACGCTCCGCGGGCTTCTCCCGTCTTCAGTTGTTCTCCCCACATGTTGTCCAGCGCCAGCCGCGCGTCCGGGCTCAACTGGCCCGTGGGCGCGTCATAACCCACCAGGATCACCCCGTTGAGGATGGACTCGGTTCCGCGCGACTCGGCTGTCTTGGGAACGCCTCTTTTCGCATCGGGGTAAAAGGGCTCAACGTCCTTCCACATGCGGACACGTTTTGTAACACTGTCCAGAAGCCGGCGTTCGGGCGGTGAGGGGGCGTGTTCGGCGAGCATCGCCCGCAGGGCGGGCCGTGCCATCGCGTAGGGGAGTACGGTGTGGCAGGAGACGCAAAATGTTCCATGATCGCGCGCCGCGACGGGCCAGCCCATCCACCACACCATTCGCCCATCGAGGTAGGCGGCGGCCGCCTTGCCGCTCCACGACGCAGAGCCAGGAGTCGAGGAAGGCTCATCCGTAGCGAATATGCTCGCGCCGAGGAAGGCCGCCAAAATGCAAGTTACGAGTGAAGCAATTTTCATAGGAGGAATTCCGCCCTGATCTGAAACTTAAATTCCCACCCCCAGCTCCTATATTCTCTCACCTGCCATCAGGTTGTCCACTTGTCCACCGACTCCCGGGCCAGGCCGATGGGAGCTTGGTCCGCGTTCCAAGCGCAGTCGTCCTTTTTTCCGGGAAGCCCCTTCTACTTTCGCAGCATGCCCAGGACGTTCGAAAGGGTGCCAGAGCCGATCATTTGCGGGGTTTGGGAAGCAGGCCCCCAGGACGGCGGGCAATTCTGATTTCGATAAACCCAAATCTCCCGGGGCTGCTGGCCGCCCGTGATTGGCGTGGCTGAGAACAAGGTGTAATCGTAGCCGTCCATCTTGAAGCGAGCCTCCCCGAATTCGACTACGCCTTGGACCGCACCCTCAAAAGGCTTGAGGGCAAATACGAAGGCGCCCAGCGGCGGGACGCAGACCCCGATGGCCGAATTCTCCCCTTGTGCGCTGCCGGCCCCTTGGACTTCCCCCAGAAATTCACGGCCCCGCACTAGGGCTCCCTTGCTCAGAACGATTTCGTCGGGCTTGGGTGTCACGGGGAACCACTCCGCGGAGAAGCTGGGGCGTAGCTTGAACACTTCGCCCTTTAACAGTAGCTTGCTTCCGCCCTCGACGGGAATTTCGAGCGTTCGCCCCGGCACGTAGTCGAATTCTTGCGGGGTAGCACTGGAAAAGATTCGATCGACGGCTTCTTCAGCAAAGACATCAATTTCGCCGTTTGCCACCATGTTCTCTTCGCTCCCCGGCGCGGCTTCAAGCACGCGGGCCCGGACCATCAGCCGGACGACATCATTCTCAATCGCCACTGCCTTGACGCGGATAGCGATCTTCTTATGGAGACCTGCCGACAGAAAGCCGCCGTCCCCGGGGTCGCCCTCCTGAATCAAACCGCCCGCCTTTGCGTACGTCGTGGGATTGCTGAGGTCGAATTGGAACCAAAGCCCGCCGCTCTGCGCTCGCATCCAGCCCAGTCCAACCGAAAGGCCTAGAATGACAAACACCCCCGCGCCCAGGGCAAAGCGGGGGACCAGCACACGGGCGGTTAAGGTGGGACGCCAACGCCGGCCCCGCGGAGGAAGGTGCGGCAGCCGCGTGGGAACTTCTTCTGACGCGCTGCTGGCGAGCAAGCGCAGCTCGACGCCCATTCTCGCGTAGTCCTCGAGTTGGGCTCGGCACGCCGAGCAATTCCGGATGTGGTCGGCAGCCTCCCGGGACACGCTCTCGCCTTCGTGCAAAGCCGAAATGCATGGCTGTGCTTCCTGGCAATTCATGATTCCTCCTGAGTTTTTTCGCCCTTCCAAATGCGGCGCAGTTGCTCACGCGCGGTGAACAGTCGCGACTTCACGGTTCCGGGGGGAATATGGAGCATCACCGCCAGTTCCCCGCAGGAGTAACCCTCGACCTCGCGCAGCCACAGCAGGCTGCGGGGCTCCGGTTCGAGACGCGCCAACGCATCTTGCATGAGGGTTGCAGCCTCGGTTCGGAACCCAGCTTGCGGGGACGCGACGGCCCTCTCCTCGCGCGCGCAACACCTCCACCAGTCGGCAGCGCGCTTGGCGGCGATCCCGAACAGGTACGCCTTCAACGTCGCGCGTGCCGGATCAAATCCATTCGGATGTCGCCACAGTTCCAGGAAGGCCTCTTGCGCGATATCTTCCGCGGCCTTCGCATCGCCCAGGTAGTGGCGCAGGAAGCCTTGCAGGTGTGTGGCGTGCTGGCGGTAGAAACCCGCAAAGGCTTCTGTGTCACCCCGCCTCAGCCTTTCCCACAATTCCTCTTCGTGTTCCACCGTGGCCATGGCTCCTACCTGTTATTCGCTCCAGCGGCCCAAAAGGTTCATCGAGAGAGGGCCGCACTGTTCCATTACGACGCGACACAGTTGGGCTGTCGGTTTAGGATTCCGCCTGGAAGTCGGCTTCTCGGCCGCAGTTAAATGCCGTCTTTTGAGCGAAAGTTCCGGGATCTCCGAGTGGTCCAGTGAGTGTAGGTTGGGGACCGGCTGGGGTCGTTTGGTTTGGCCAAACGGACACTGATTCGCTAGATCAGCGTTGACGGAGGTGCTGCCTATGTGTATTGTTTGTCTTGCAGCGAGCCCAAGAAGGATTGTGTGCGGCCTGTGTGCCTCGACAGCAGGCTGGTGATCTTTTCTAACCGATTGCTCGTAGCCGGTCAATGAACTGGTTCGAAACACGCCCAATCATATTCACCCCTCGCAAATCATCAGTATCTATGTTCGGACCCGCCCCAGTTTCGCCGGATATGTCATTCTGACCTGCGTGGATCGCTTGCGCACCTTTAGGGCGACGAGTGCGCCGGAGAACAGTATGGGGAAGGACCAGCCGTTTGTGCGTATTGAGAAGCTCGCGTACCATTCTTCATCGACAGCTTTACCGTAAGTAAGGCGGCTCGCGAACCCAGCGCTCAGCGCTGACAAGAGCAGCGCGGCCCGCTTGTGAGATCGAGGCTCTTGTCACACAGTAGGACCTCGAGTTTCTAGAGAGTCTGCTTGGTGATGCCAATCTCTTCGAGGATTGAATTCATCGGCGCGAGATTGTGTCTGTGCAGCGGGGGATCGTGCTCGGCGAGGCCTGGCGGGAGCGCAGGGCGTTCTCAGCGCCGCGCCGACCGCAGTCCTGGCACTGGTCTGGAGAAGCGGGTGCATTCTCCCCTCATTTAGAAATCCTGTGAGCGCGGACGATAAATCTTTTGGGGGCGGGGCCAACATAAAAGAACGGATAACAGGTCACCAGGGTTAAGAAGTCGTCCGCTGTACCGTCCAGCACCTGAGTGTCCTCGGGCTCGACAACTTGGGCTGAATCGACGCGATAGCAGTAGGACCCGCGTAGCGTCGTCAGGGTAATCTTATCGTCCTTGTGAATATTGCGCAGTCCGCGAAAGAACGTATCCCGGTGTCCCGCGAGCGCGACGTTGCCTTGCTGCCCGGGCAGTGGAGTGCCGGAAATATGCCCGACCGCGTGTCGCAGAGTTTTTCCGTCTATGCCCTCCATGATCATCGCCGTAAGGCCGATGGAACTGATTTCGATTCGCCCCAGCGGAGAACCCGCCAGGCCATCGATCCCAAAACTCACGGCGCGCTCACGGTCTGCGTCCCCCTGGTCTGGAAGTTGAGTCGACCCAGGCTGTGAAACATTGCGCGCAGACTGCGGCGCATCCTTCAATGCGCGCTCAAATCGCCAAGTTTGATAGGTCTGAAAGGCCCACGTGTTGATCAGCACGAAGGTGCAGTAGCTCAGTGTCAGAACGCCCACAACAAGAAAGAGGAGTCGGGCCCAACGTAGAAAGAATGCCCGTCGCGTCGGCTGTCGATTAATCTTGAAATTCATGGCCGGTTGCTCTGGCTCTCGGCAAGTGGGACTATGGGTGGTGGTCTTGAGGGTGCGTAATAACCGGCACGGGTGCGGACGGACAAGCGTCCATGACCCGGCGCAGTCGCTTTCACTTGGATGACGCGATAGCCCCCGTCATGCCTCCTGTTCGTGGGGGCATAAGCGAGGGTGTATTGTTCACGAATATCATGAGCGATGCGTTCACAAAGTGGGACGACGTCCGCTACGGTCTGTGGGAAAAAAGCCTCGCCTCCCGTGGCCTTGGAAAGCTGCCGGAGCGCGTCGGGCTTTTGGTCAGGGTCTTCCTCCGTATAAATACCAATGGTATAGATGATCGCGTCGGATTTCCCCGCTATGGCCAGGATCTGGCGCAAACTGTATTTGCTGGCATTATCGCCCCCGTCGCTCACCACGATTAGGACTTTCTTGTCCCGATTACCCTTCTTCAGGTGCTCGATCGCAGCCGCCAGAGCGTCGTAGAGCGCCGTCTCGCCGGTGGTCTTAAATTTCGACAGGGCACTCAACAATTGTGTCGTTTGGTCCGTGAAGGGCGTGTCGGCGGGAAGGCCAAACGAAACATGCTCGTTGAAATTGACGACGAACATCTGGTCCTGCGGATTGCTGGAGCGGGCAAATGCCAGGGCAGCGGCAATCACCTCATCACGCTTGGCTCCCATACTTCCACTGTTGTCCAAAACCAAGCCCACCGTGACCGGAATATCTTCATGACTATAATATTCAATCTGTTGAAGCGCTCCGTCCTCGTAGACCTGAAAGTTGTCCTTGCTGAGTCCCGAAACCGCGACGCCGTGGTGGTTCTCCACGGTCGCGTGCAAGACTACGCTCGACACGCTTACACTGATTTTGTAGGGGTCAACCGGGCGAGGCTCGGAAGTCGAGGCTTCTTGCGGGCGGGCAACATTGGACAGAGCAAGCAGGAAAATCACCGCCACCAGACAGTGGCTCGGGGCGGCCCATGCCTCCCCCGTGCGTATTCCCTTGTTGAGTGGCTCCGCTGCTCGCGACAACCTGTACCTCCGCTACACCGTACCGTGTCTATTTGATGCTGAAGGGGCGGCGAATTTAGCTCGCCAAACGGCGGCGTAAAGCCGCCTCTACACGCGAGGTTCAGCGGTCCATCTTCCCATCAGCCAGTGGGGAACTAATGCCAGTTCTCGCCACCACCGCCAGGCGATACCGCCTCCCTTCCAGAGCATGACGCACATCGCGCTAGCCGTAAACAGGAATGCCCCAACGATCAACGCCAAGAGCAAGCAAGCGGCATCTTCGTAGATGATGTACATTGCGTCCTCAATCCCGGTTGCCTATCGCCTTCCACTCGATTCCGGCCAGTTGGCAGAAGTGCGATCTTCTTGATGCTCGACGTTCGACCGTGAAGGGGGGCGATACCTTGCGCGCCCCCCCACTCACGACCCGACGCTCAGTCAACTTCTCCTGGGCCAACAAACTCGGACCGAGGCGTCCTCCTTAGGCCCCCTACGTGGGACGTCCACGCAGGCCCACATGCTTTCTCAGCTCAGACGATTCGCTTCGAAAGAGCCGAAACGCCAAACCACGCGCCGAGCGACAGCAAACCAATCAATGCCACAAGTGGCAAATGGCTGGCGGTTTGTGGCAGGGTCGCCGGGGCGGGTGTCTCCGCGGCGGCGACTTCTACAGGCGGAGCCTCAACCACTTCGGTTACGGCTACTTCTTCTCCTGTAGGTTTAACCGCTATGACCGGCGCCGTCTTCAGATCCTCGATAGGCAAAGTTGCCAGTTCAACAGGCGTTGCGAGAACGGGCTCTTGGACAATCTTGGCAAGCTCCAAAGCACGCGCCTTGGGGTAAACGAATTCTTCGCCCCATTCATGCCCGGGATAAAACCAAGCATGGATCGCTTCCGGCTGTCCTTCGCCTCTTTCCCTAAAGGTGAGTACAGTTTTGCCCGTTGTCTTCAGACGATAATTCGGAATGGCGAGGATGGTGGTGAACACATGGTCTTCGGCTTGGTTGAAGATTTGGACGATGTGGCGATCGGATGAGGAATCAAGGAGCTTAAACACATACGTACCCGCCGGCAGGGTTTGAGCGCCCACACCCGGAACTTCAAAGGGAGCGTCAAACGTCATCGTCGTTTTATGGTTCCATTCGTCTGCCTTCGCGCTCGGTACAACCGCTAGAGCCACCAGGCACAAGCAGAACACGCTTACGGCTACTTTCAATCGGTAAAGCTTTTTCATCGGATTTACCTCGAAACTTTCTTGGGGCGTTCGATTCTGCCCCCCTCGTTCTTGGATCGGATCTACATATGAAATGAATTTATAAGGCACCAGATCAGCGGGAAACCTCGGGCCGTGGTGGCTCGCGCAGGCGCCACGTTGAAAGGCCGAAGAGCCGACTGATAGACCTTTAGATCAGCCCTGGCCTCGAGGTCTTCCCGGTGGTCTGTTACTTGCCCCAGAAGGGGTAATGGGGAAATCCCGACCTCGCACAATTGAACTGGCGATTTCCCCAGTGCGACTCTGGCCAGGGCTGCCAAGGCGGCAAAGCTTCTCGTGAAGAACCCTCTCGAGGTCTCCTTTTGATCCCAAAGGCTCAAGGAGAGGGCTTCCGTTCCGTCCGGGACGGTGAAGGCGAGGAGGCCCCGAAAATCCCTCTCCTTACGGAACCGCGGAATGACTTCCTGCTCGAAAGTTCTGGTAAGCTCCACCTTACAACCAGGGTTCACCTTGATGACCACTGCACGTGCGATCATATTTCTTCCCTCTGGTGGAATCGGACTTTTCGCTTAAGACGCTACAGTTATACCCTGGGGTGATTGGCGTGTCTGTTCCGCTTGGCTCACGTGTTTGGTCAAAGTAGCTCAGGCCAGTTCAGGAGGGCGATTTCCAGGCGAGGCCGGTTAGGAATAGGACTATTGCATCGCGGCCAAAACTTCGTCGAGCGGCACTCTGGCGATTGTTGTGGCATAGTCGGACATCCCGTAGGGAATAATGAGCTGGCGGCCATGCAGAAGACTGCCACAGGAGTAGACGACGTTGGGAACGTAGCCTTCGCGCTCGTCTTTGTTGGGCTTGATGAGGGGCTCACTCAGGCGGCCAATGACTTTGGTCGGGTCGTCAAGATCGAGCAGGAAAGCGCCGATGCAGTATTTCCGCATCGGGCCCACTCCGTGGCTGAACACCAGCCAACCCCGTTCGGTTTCAATGGGAGAACCGCAATTGCCCACCTGGATGAATTCCCAGGGGAATTTTGGCGCCAAAACCAGCTTCTTGGTCCGCCAGAAATGCAGATGGTCGGAGAACATCAAGTAAATGTTCTCGTAGTCCTGCCGGCCCAGCATCGCATAAAGGCCATTGATTTTCCTCGGGAACAGCGCCATGCCTTTGTTCCGCACGGCCGGACCGTGCAGCGCGGAGAGTGTGAAATGGAGAAAATCGCGTGTCTCAAGAAACTCCGGCTGTATTTCTTTGCCATCGTAGGCCGTGTAGGTCGCGTAATAGGTCCGCGTGCCATCGTCGTCGCGAAACAGAACAAACCGCGCATCCTCGATGCCGTGGCTCTGCGCCAGGGTTACGGGAAACAGCACACGTTCGGAAAAGCACGAGTCTGCATCGAATTGGACTTCGAAACACGATTGCGCCAGGGTCAGAGTCTTCCTGGCCACCTTTTCGGTTTCGAGGTCGTGCACCTTGAGTTCCTTTGCGACCACGCTGACACTGGTGCGCAATTCCTCCAGCGTAAACGTCTCTCCATGGAGTTTCAGGACTTCCCGGCTGAAGGCGCCGATGAGGTTAAGTTCGTGAAGCTTACGTTCGAACAGAGGCTTTTCGATTGAAGCGTTGGGAATGCGTGCTGCCCCCAAGCTGTAACGGGTAGGCGCATCGATCACCACGTTTCCTTTGATGTCCACAACGCCGGTGCGAAAGGTAATGGAGGAAATATGCCCTTCCCCGGTGGCCCGAAGGCTCAGAACGAAACGCTGTGACCCAGCCACTAGATGCAACTGGTCCGGGTGCGGCACGATGGAGGGATTGAACAACGCGGCAGCTTCAAGGGAATACTCGTGGGAGAAATACCCGCCGAGCAACAGCGACCTTTCTTCGGAAATTGCCAGATCGCTCAACAAATACGGGCGTGCCTCTTCGAATCGACGCCGAAAGAACTCCCGGATACTCTTGTGGCGCCCACCGAATTCGTCCCACAATTGCCCAAGCCGTTCATCGACTTCAGCTTCGGAGAGGGCAACGACGCGGGCGCAAATCTCGCTGGCGCGCTGGCCACTCATGAAATGAAACGGCCGGAGCAGGACCCGCTTACGGTCCGGATACAGAGTGATATTGGTGCGATTGATGTTGATAGTTTTCACGTTGCCTACGATACCGGCTCGCTGAACACCGTGACGGCATTTTGCATGAGCTTCATTTCTGCCAGTGAGAGCAGGAAGGCCAGCGTTGATTCGGCTCCCTGGTTCATGTTGACTCGGTCCACGTGCAACGCGTCACAGCAGCCGCCGGTATTGATGGAATGAAGTTCCAACCCGAGGTCGTTCCAGCCCAAAAACCAGTCGAAGGCGCGATGGGCCTGTTCGTACCACCAGGAGTCCGAAGTCGCCCGGTAGGCCTCCAGACAGGCCGACACCATCGCATAAGCCTCAATAGGCTGCTGGTCGAAGGCCGAGGGCGTGCCCCCACGTTGATAGAATCCGTTGCTGCCGATGGGACGGAAGTGACCATTCTCGGAGGTTTGCACCTTCACCAGCCACCGTAAGGCCTCCAAGCCCCGGTCAAACGCTTTTTGATATCCGTTAACACGTCCGCTGAGAATCAGGGCGTGCGCGAGCTTGGCATTGTCGTAACTCAACTCCTCTTCAAACCAGGGCCAATCGGGGTGAGAAGCCCGGTCGTAAATATCCATCAACCGTGCCCTCAGTCCTTCGCGGATTTGACTGACCAAGCGGTCGCCGCTCAGACGGCGTAGATATTCGTGGATACCGATGAGGCAGAATGCCCAAGCGCGTGGTGATGTGAATTCCACAACCACCGGCAAGGCCCGCGCGAAAAGTTGGCCGGCCAGAATCTGAAAGCTTCGATGCGGGGAGCGGCCTACGCCCACGCCCAGCGCCCAGACCGCGCGGGCATGACAATCCTCCGACCCCTGCTCATCCAGCCAGCGGCGGTCGAAACTCAGGAAGTTATGAAATCGTTTCGTTTGCTCATCGAAGGCGTGATTCAAGAAGGCGGCGTAAGTGGAGGAGAGCGCCCCTACGCGTGCCGGTTCTTCTTTCAATTCGTCGAGCAGCGCGGAGAGAATGAAGGCACGGGCGTTGTCGTCGGTGCAGTAGCCTTCCGAAAAATTGGGCACCGTGAGTATGGCGTGTTGAAAAATGCCTGTCGAATCGGTCATCTGGGAAAGATGGTCCAGTCTGATCTCCGGCAATTCCCGCGGCTGCTGGTCGAGGGTTTTCGTCGCGAACAACTTCCGGGACAACGAGGCGCCCTGGAGGCGAGCCTGTTCGAAGGACTGCATGTAGAGACGCGCCACGTTGCTCCACACCATTTCGCGGCCCAGCTTGTAGGCGTTCTTGCGGATGGCATTGCGGCGGTTGGGATCGCGCAGCAAGCCGGCGACCTCGCGCCCGATGGCGATCGAGTCCCCGAAGGGCACCAAAACACCGCGGTCTTCTGCCAGCAATTCTGTGGCGTGCCAATAAGGGGTCGAGACCACGGCTTTACCGGCGCCAAAAGTGTAAGCTAGCGTCCCCGAAGTAATCTGCGCTTCGTTGAGGTAAGGCGTAATGTAGAGGTCCGCGGCGCCAATGAACTCTTTTAACTCCTCGAGTTCTACGAAACGGTTGTAGAAAATGACGCTCTTCTCGACCTTGTTCTTTTTGGCCAGAATTTCCAGGCTCAGACGATAGGCCTCCCCGCGCTCCGCCAACTCGTGGGGGTGCGTCGCGCCCAGGACGATATAAACCACGTCCGGGAATTCCGCCAGAATCTGCGGCAGAGCGTTCAAGACATGCTCGATTCCCTTATTGGGCGAAAGCAGCCCGAAGGTGAGCAACACAGTCCGCCCTTCTACGCCAAACTGGTCCTTGTAATAATTGGGATCGACAAAGGGTATGTCGGGAATGCCATGCGGAATGAGGTCAATCTTGGCGGAGGGCGCCCGGTAAACATCCTCCAGCATCTGGCGTCCGCGTTCGGTCATGGTCACCAGCCGGGTGGAGCGTGCGATCAGTTCCTGCATCACGCGCCGCTGGGTGTCGTTGGGATCGCGCAGGATGGTATGAAATGTAGTAACGACGGGCATTTTCAGTTCGTGAACCAGTGCCAGCAGATGGCGCCCGGCAGGCCCGCCGTAAATCCCAAACTCGTGCTGAACGCAGACGATGTCCACGTTGCCGATGTTGATGAAGTCCGCCGCGCGTTGGTAGGACGAGAGATCCTGCTCTTCTATTTCGAAACGCACGACGCTGGGATACTCGTACCCCTTCTCGACATCATTGACCGGCACCGCAAAGCACTGGGTTTGGGGGTGCTCTGCCGCCACCGATGTCAGTAAGTCGGACGTGAACGTGGCGATTCCACACTTTCGAGGTAGGTAATCGCCGAGGAAGGCGACCTTTCGAATTTTAGATTCTGTTTCCACAGTCTGATTTGAATCATCCGTCCGCAGCACGATACTTACTAGTTATATTACGGGGTGATACGCGTGTCTGGTCAAAATAGCTCGGTCGCGTTTGCGACTAGGGAACCCCTGACGGGATTCCGGAATCCCAGGTTGGCAAGCAGGAACCAGCCCCAACTTCTCACCGGTCGTGGCGGGAAGTCCGGGTTAGGCCTTCGGTATCGCTTACAATAAATCCGTCCGGTTGGCGTCATGGTTTGTCAACACACAACCATGAAAGTCTTTGGTGATGAAAGTACCATCAGAGAACTTGAGAGTAACTTTGTAGTTGAAATCCCATGAATCGTTTCTTTGTGGGTGGATGGTCAGCGATACGCTGCCGTCCCTGACTTCTTCTTTCGTCCGGTCGCCCTCGATCTGTAACGTGACAGTGTGGGTTGAATTCTTGTTCCAACGGCCGGTATTGCCTTCGGACTTCGCAACTTCATGCCCATGACTGGTCTTCATATATACGTCCAGTCTGGTTTGTTGATCCTTATTGTCGGTAGTCGTGTCAAACTTCACTTCTGCGGAAGTGAGGGTTGGCTCCTGGTCCGGTGCTGGCTCCTGAGCTACCACGGGTTGCTGGGCTGGAGCTGGATTCTGGGCTGGCGCTTGATCCTGGGCGAACACGCCTGACGTGAAAACTGCCAAAGCGACGAGCGCCAGGCAGGACATGATTTTTTTCATATGAAATCTCCTTTTTCTGGTTCCGAGCTAGCTGACCACCTAGACAACCACTTCTCTTATACGGTCAAGCTGTTGCGGTGTCTGTTTCTTCGGGAACACCTGTTTGGTCAATAACGCTCATCTTGGGTGAACCCCATCGGCAAGCGCCGGTGGGTGCGAAAAGCCGTGGATCTGACCCCGCGAGGTCCCCGCTACGTTTGCGCTGGTATCGCTAAAGGGGATCGGTCCGGGCGGTGTTGTATTGAGTCAAGACACCACCAAAGACTTCTTTGGTGATCGAGGAACCATCAGAGAACTTGAGAGCAAATTGGTAGTTGAACTTCCAAGTATCGCCTCCGGGCGGGTGGAATGTCAGCGATACGCTGCCATGCGCGACCTTTGCTTTCGTCGGGTTGCCCTCGATCTGTAAGGTGACAGTGTGCGTAGAATGTTTGTCCCAAAGGCCTTCATTGCCTTCGGACTTGCCAACTTCCTGCCCGTCGCTGTTCTTGAGGTAAACATCCAACCTGGTGTCCTGTTTCTTATTGTCTGTGGTCGTGTCAAACTTCGCTTCCACGGAAGTTAGGGTTGGCGCCTGAGCGAAGGCGGCTGACGTGATCCCTGCCATAGCGACGAGCGCCAGGCAGTACATGATAGTCTTCATCTGAAATGTCCCTTTCCGATTCCGAGTTGGCTTCCCCCTTCGGGGCGACCCGCCCGGCCTGCGCCGGTTGAGTCCTTCCCCGAAGGTGCGCCAGGTAAATCGTTAGAACATGTTGAGAGTAAGCTGGATGCCGGGAAACCTCAGGTCGCACAGAAAATAGGCACCATCGACGTATTCGACGTAAAAGTCGTCGTTATAGCCCCAGCCATTCGGCCAACCTTGATTGTAACCAAACGAATAGCCGCCATACTGGAAGCGGTTATACCCACCCCTCATCTCGGGATGGCCCATGTGGAACGAGTGATCATGACCGAAATGGGAGGTGTAATTGGCGTTAGAAATGCGGCCATAATTGCCCCCACCTCCGCCGCCACGGTTACTAGCGACGGTCTGTGTCCGCTGCCTGGCGGGCTGTTGCGCTTGTGCGCGCTGCGGTAGCGCTTTTTGTGCGCGCTGCTGCGGCTGTGCTTTCTGTGCCCGCTGCTGTGGTTGTGCTTGTTGTGCCCGCTGCTGTGGCTGTGCCTTCTGTGCTCGCTGCTGCGGCTGCGCTTTCTGGGCGCGCTGTGGCTGCGCTCTTTGCGCGTGCTGCTGCGGCTGCGCTTTCTGGGCGTGCTGAGGTTGTTGCTCGTGTTGCGCTGGCTGAGCTTTTTGTCCGCCTCGGCCCTTTTCTTCCTCACCTTTTTGGGCGAATGCAGGAATGGCGGTTCCGAGAAGCAAAAAGAGGACTGCTGTGCTGATAACTCGATTGTATTTCATAGGTGTTGCCTCCAAACTCATGTCACATCTGCCTCTCACCGGATACGCGAGGCACCCTTGTTATACCGCCTGCGCGCGTGGGTGTCAGTTCATTACGGCTCACGCGTAAGGTCAAGAATGCTCATCGCACTTCGTCGTGGGGAAAACTACAGTCTGGCGGGGGTGGGGAATTGCCGAGGATTTCAGACGGACGGAGCGTCGCTTACCGCCAAGCTCGGCGATTCTACCTGCGCTGCCAACTACAGCTAGTCACTCAGGACTACGCTCAAGAGACCATTGTTAACCTTCAACGCGCCGCTGCCCGCGTAATCGATAAAGCCCAGCGTGCGGAACTTGTTCATGAAGTGGCTCACCCGCGACCGGGTGGTGCCGACCATTTGCGCCAGGTGTTCCTGATTGATTCCGGGATGGACTGTTTCGGATCTGCTTTCCTTGCCAAAATGCGCCAGCAATAAGAGAATGCGGGCCAGGCGCTTTTCGCTGGAATTGAAAAGCTGGTCGACCAGGTCCTCTTCAAATCGAATGTTGCGGGAAAGCAGGTGCGTCATGAACAATTCCGAGATTCCGCGTTGCTCGCGGAGCAGACGCACCATCAGCGGCTTCTCGAGCCGGTAAAGAGTGCAATCCGTCACCGCGCTAGCCGTGGAGATGCGCAAAGGCTGGCTGGCCAGGCATCCCTCACCGAAGAACTCGTTGTCGCTCAGAACGCTCACGATGGCTTCCTTGCCTTGTTGGGAGGTCACCGCGAGTTTTACCTCGCCATGTTGGAGATACCACACGGAATCCGCAGCGTCTCCCTGCACAAAGATCGTGCGGCCCTCGCCGTATTCCAGAACGGTCTTCCCGTAAGAGGTTCTTGCGAGGAACTCTCCCCAATTAATGGGCGGAGTCGTCGCGTTTACTGTGGCAAGTGCAGGCTTGCCTTTGCCGTTGGCCTTGTCAACCTTAGGCCGGCTCTTTTGTGTCTGTGGCGTCATCACCATGTCTCTTCTCTCCTCTCGGTCATAGCAACGTTTCATCATTGACTGTCATAGGCTTCTCAGGGACCTGCCGGGTTAGAAGCTTACTTTGGTCCGCGTTCAGTCCTCCGTCGTCCGTTAGATAAGAGTTCCAGTGATTTCACCACGGCTGAACCGCTGACCCGAAAATACTGCTCACTTTCTTGCCGGAGGATCGACAGGCACGTCCGGTCCAATCGTTGTATTGTCCGGAATGTCTTCCTCCGCAATCTTTTTGACAATTTCCACCGGAACCTGCTCAAAGTGTGTCTTAGAGTCTTTTGATTTGCGCATGGGGATTCATCCTTTCTTTCTCTCACGTAAAGGCTAGCAGGCCACAACCGATACGGGTTAACTCTTTTTGAAATATTTAGGGTGTGCCTTAAGGTGGTGCATCCGCCGAATTAACGACGCGCCCCCCCCTAACTTAGCGGCCCGCACCGTTCGCAAGGCAAGAGTGCGTTACTTTAACGGTTCGTTTACGTACTTGCAGTTCTCGTTACGTTGAGATATGATAACGATACGAGTGTACAATTCCACCGAGTTGCGGAGGGGAGCATGAACCCGCGGGCCGACAACAGTCCAGCCCATTTCAAGACGATGTCGCAAGCCAGCGTCCCACAAGGGCGAAAAGGGAAGCACCAGCAGATTGTATCCACCATACTCAGTGATCTCGACAAGTTGCAGGACGGCTCTGCCATCAAAGTTCCCTTGGCAGAATTGGCGGAAAGCAAAGAGAAGGTACGTTCAGCCTTGAATCGTGCGACCCGAAAATCCGGGCGGACGGTTGCCACTGCCAGCGACGCCAGTTTCCTGTACATTTGGAACGTAAGCACATCCCGTTAAGAGCCCCCAAAAATCAAATTGATCGGGTTCGGGTGGGCGCCGCGCGCGTCCGTTCGGAACCGGTGAGTAACCCGAAACTATCTTTTTCGAAACACTGGTCATTCCCGTGAAGGCGGGAATCCCGTCGTAGTGGCATGGCCATCCGGGCCATGACTTCAACGGGCAGGATGCCCGTGCCACTTCGTTGGCGTATTTCCAATGGTTTTTGGTGAGCAATTTTGACCAGGCAGGCGTGCGGTTTGGAACAGACAGTCCAGAATCCGGCTTGCTAGGATATGGTCTTTGTAGCCCCGTTAAGGAAAGCAAAAAGCTATCCGATGATGCCAGGTAATAGCAACCAGGATTTCCATCCGGCCCGGTCTTCCCTTCCACGTGGGAGGGCTCTGCTGCTTGATGACGATGAAAAAGATTTGGAATATTTCGTTGCGTTCCTGGCGCACATGGCCTATTCGGTCCAAGCTTTTACGAATTACCGGGAGGCAGAGGGATGCCTGGCTCGCGAGCCTTTCGACTTCATCGTCCTGAGTCCGGCCTTTGAAGCGCAACCCCTGATGGAGCTTACTTTAGAACGCAGCCGGTACACGCCGGTGGTGGTGCTGACGCGTTGCCTGGCGATGAACTGCTGTGTCGCGGCCATGCAACTTGGCGTTGCGGATGATCTCGAAAAATCCCTTTCGCCGACGGAGTTCGAACACCTGATTACGACGCATTGCCAGCCAAGGCATGGTGAAACGTAGGTGCATCAGGAAGGTTTGACGCGTACCAGAGCTTAGGCCGGGGTGAATGAAGCGAGCACTGCAAGGCGGGGGCCGCATGAAAATGCTTGAGACCGGTCCCGACGATGCCCTGATGGCTGCCGCCTCAAAATGGAAACCCTAGAGCACAGACAACCGCATCGGGACCAAAATGAAATTCCGAGAGAAATCTGCCGACAGGTGAACAATGTTCATGCCCGCCATAGTCTTGGTAGTTTCCATGAGCCTCCTTCTCTTCTACCTCCATGTCTTCTGGCAGAAGTTCTTACGACGACGGGATTCGCGGGAGTTCTACCAAGCAATCGTGAACGCCGATCGTTTGGAGTTCCCCTCGCACCGGAAGGACACTGAAGATTTCGAATCTCCCGGGGAATACCCGCACCTGCTCCAAGCGCTCAAATGTGATTTCCTGGTTCTTGGGTACCTTCTCAAAAACGCTGCGAACGTTGACCAGCGGCATACCTACGAGCAGCATCTTTTGATTCTATACTTCAAAGTACTATATCTATCCCGCGTCGGGCTCCACTGGTTGGGGTGGTATTGAGATTGACCAGCATCCTGCAACACCTCGCGAATGATTTTGGGAAACGCGCCAATTCGGTGCGGTTCATTCGGCACCCTCTCCCGCGCAGAAGGACGGGGTGGGCCTTACCCATGGCTCCGGCCGCCCGATAGCCCCCCTGAACTGAGATGAGCAATTGTGACCAGCCCAGTGAGCAGTTCGGGGCTGACACACAAATTACCTCAAGTTATAACAAGGGTACCTCTAGCTCCCACCCGGGATCTGTCTGGAGACGGGTGTTAGGGGGGAGGATCAAAATGTTTTGGACGATTTTCGCGGTTCTTGTGGTCCTGTGGCTGTTGGGCTTCAGCTTGCACGTGGGCGGAAGCCTCATCCACCTGTTGCTCGTGTGTGCAGTGATTGTGTTGTTGTACAACCTGATTACCCGCCGCAGAACTTTTTCTTAGGGCGGCCGAACGGGCCCAATCGTAGAGGTCGGCAGGCATTAACCCTGCCGTTCCTCTTTCTCTGAGCGTGGGGGTAGTTGGTCGATTTGATGTAGAGGCGGCTTTACGCCGCCATTGGGCGAAATAAACTCGCCGCTAGTCCATCAAATTGACCCACTACCGACCGTCGCAATAGTTCTGGCTAGGGTTCTTCAAAGCCGAAGACCCCGCCGAATGATCGCGGGGGGGGCGCCTTTGCCGCAAAATTCGTGGTTCAAAACCCGTCAGGCGGAACGAAGCTGTTTCTGCGCTGTGGCACGGCATCAGGCCGGATGGTTGCTTTTTCTCTATCTCGTCGTAGGAATGGCTTCCGCCTCGGCTCAGATTGAAAGTTCGGGCCCCACCGCGGAAACCATCATCGCCGGCATGGCCCAGGCCCGGGCGGAGAACCGTGCCCGCCTTCGGCCCTACATCGTGACGCGGAACTACAAGCTGTTTGGCAAGGATGAAAGCAAGGCCAGGTCCGAGGTGATTGCCGACGTGGCCTTCGTTCCACCGGACTCCAAGAAGTACACCATTCAGGAAACAAACGGGAGCGGACTGGGACAAATCCTTGTTCGCCGCATGTTGGCAGGTGAAGCAGAGGTCACCAAAGATTACGTCGCTACCGACATCTCGGCGGACAATTATGAGTTCCGTTTCCTGCGCGAGGAAGACGCGAGTAGCCAGCGCTGCTACGTGTTGGAGTTACTTCCTAAGCGGGTAGAAAAACATCTGCTCCGGGGCGATATTTGGGTTGATGCGAACACCTATCGGCTTCGCCGCTTCAAGGGCGAGCTTGCCAAGCCCCCTTCTTGGTGGGTGCGGGACGTGAGCGTCACGTTAGTCTACGGCGACGTGGGCGGAATGTGGCTGCAAACAGCCACGGAGGCCACGGCCGACGTCCGGGTACTCGGGCGTACCACGATGGTATCGCGCGACGTGAAATATAAGATCACCGATCTCGTTGCTACCGCGCTTTCGGTCGAAACAAACTTCTTGGAATTGATGGCACGCGCGCCTTTTCGCCCCGGCGTGATTCCACGGCCAGCGAAATGATTCGTTCGGAAGGGAGTATCAACATGGAATTGGACAAAGCATTGGGGTTGGCAGTGATTCTGGCTTGGGATGACTTGAAGAAAGTCAGCGACCCATGCTCAGCACGGGTGGAATACAGCACTGCGGTCGGAACGGCGGTGGATTACCTGAGCATCTGGTCGGTTAATGTCGAGGGTAAACAGAAGAAGGTTTGCGACTACTGGACGCGGACCTCTTCGGCCCACCCCAGTGGGATACGCTTCAACGACAAATTCCAATCTCCGCAGTTGGGCCTGGCCCTGGACTTCATCCTCATGAACCAGGATCAGTTCACCCGTCCAACCGATGCTTGCCCGGAGGGGCTGGCGCTGATCTACCCGCCCACCGAAGATGAACGTACCGAAGCCATTACTTGGATGGGCGGGATCCAAGGCGCCGCGACCAACGTCAGCCGCGCTGGTAATGAAAACGTCGCAGCTCTCTAGAGGGAGCGGAATCTTGCTGGGTCTTGATCGCCACGCCGCGCGTTACACCTGGACAGTGGTTTTTGTTCTCCTCCTGGTGGGGCTGCTCTATCTCATTCGCGAGACTCTGTTCATCTTTGTCGTGGCACTACTATTCGCCTACCTGCTCTGGCCACTGGTGAAGCTTCTCGATCGGCGGCTACCGGGACGGTCAAAGGTGCTGGCGCTCACCCTCGTCTACCTGGCGATAGTCGGGATTCTGATTGTCCTGGGAATTACACTGGGCTCCCGAATCATCCAGCAGGCGAACACCCTGGCGGCCAGGCTTCCGGAGCTCCTGGCGAAATTCCAGCCCTCGATCGCGCCCGCCGTTTCAACCTCTGCTCTAACGCTGAAGATCACTGTCATTTCGACGGTGCAAAAGCAACTGGCCAATCATTCGGGAGATATCCTGACATGGCTATCGAAGGCCGCCTTGGGGGTCATGTCGCGCGCCGGAAACCTCATCTTTTTCATCCTGGTTCCGATTCTCAGTTTCTTCTTCCTGAAAGACGGCCGGGAAATGCTCAATTCTGCGGTGGGTATTCTTGCCGCAGGGGCCCGCCGTGACATGGTGGAGAGAATTGCCGCTGACCTGCACGTGCTCCTTGCCCAATACATGCGGGCATTGGTGTTATTGGGAGTCGTGGCCTCTTTGGCTTATGGACTCTTCTTCTCGATGGTCGGCGTTCCGTATGGGATTCTGTTGGCGGCAGTCGCTTTCCCCCTGGAGTTTATTCCCATGGTGGGTCCCCTGGCCGGAGCCACCATCGTCTTGCTCGTTGCCGGCTTGAGCGGCTCCCACCACCTGCTCGCGATCTTCGTGTTCCTCCTCGCGTTCCGATTTTTGCAGGATTATGTGGTGTCACCGCAGTTGCTCAGCACCGACATGAAGCTACATCCTTTGCTGGTTATCTTCGGAGTCCTGGCGGGCGGCTCGATCGCAGGTATAGCCGGCTGCTTGCTTTCGGTTCCGGTGCTCGCTGCTTTGCGAATCGTTTACCGGCAGTTGTTAACCAAGGCACCACCGACGGTGGTAGCGCCTGACGGGGCTGCCACTCAATAGTGCAGCGCGGCGGGGCCGCAACCCAAGGCGTAGGGGACCAGCGGGGCTGGCCCAGGGCCGAACGCCGTTCGGCCCTACGATCTGCGCGAACCGTGTTGGTGGGAGTAGACCTGCGTGACCTCCGCGCCAAAAAGCACAATCTGTGCGGAATAGTATACCCAGGTGAGAATAATGACGAGGGAGGATGCTGCCCCGTAGGCTGAAGCGACGGTGGACCGGGCGAGATATAATCCAATCGACGCTTTGCCGGTGGTCAAGAGTAGTGACGCAACGGCCGCACCCATCCACACGTCACTCCAGGCAATATCCGCGTCGGGTAGATACTTGAAGATCATCGCGAGGAGCAACGCAATCACACCCAGCGAAAGAAGAAAATTGAGCAATTGCAACGAGAATACCGGCCAGCGAAGCAGGGGTGCGATGACATTTCCCACAGCCCCTAGCGCGGCGCTCACCACCAGTGACACGAGGAGCAGGAAGCCCAAGCCCAAGACCAGGCCGAACGACAGAAAGCGCTCGCGAATCACGCGCAACCAGACATTTCCTGATCGGCACTGGACTTTCCAGATCTTATTGAGCGCGTCTTGAAGCTCAACAAACGCGCCTGATGCACCTACGAGTAGGGTTCCGATACCGAAGGCACTCGCAATGATGCCCAGCGCCGGCCGATTCGCGCTCCGGAGAATCGCTTGCACGGCCCTTGCACCCGTTTCCCCCAGCAAGCCTTGGAGTTGCCGTACGAATTCACCCTCCGCCGCTCTTTGTCCGAACGCCAGACCCACCACCGATATCGCCACGATCAGGACCGGAGCGAGCGAGAAAACGGTGTAAAACGCCAGCGCCGCGCCCATGCTCGGGGCATTGTCATCGGCCCATGCCGAGCATGACTTCTTGAACAGCACGTAAGCGGCTTTCAGATTCACGAATTCCAACCGCCCTCACCCTACGCGATGGACGTGAAAATTGGTGATGTAATGCATGAGTCCGAAGACATTCAGGAGCCACACGACCACCACAATGACCACGACAGCATTCAAGATCGATTTAATGGAGCCCGCCATCGGAATAAAGCTGTTGACGAGCCAGAGTAGAACGCCCACCACGACCAGGGCAATTAAGACTTGCACTAAAGGCATTTGCGCTACGGACATAAATTTGAATCCTCCTTTTTTTGGAGGCAGACGCCTATACATCCGCTCCCCGTTACCTATTGTTAAATATCGCCTGCCGCTTCTCGGTCATGGCGGAAACGATGCAGCCCCTAGAGCGAGGGGGAAAGCCCAGACGCTCGGCCTGATCAGCCATGATCTGGCCGAAAATGGCATCGACCTGGAGGTAAATCCACAGGTCGGCCTGAGCGGTCGGCAGGTTCGACAAATCATAGTCAGGAGCCATTTTTCCCCCTCGCATCTGCCCGATACTTGTCATCGCGTACAGCCATGTCGCGGCACTTAACCTGTTTCAATGTTTGTTGCCGGCAATACTTCAACCCGTATGTTGTGACACACGTCCAACTTGGTCGACGCCAGTTCCTCATCTTGGGCCGCTTGCGTCCCTTGACTTCGCCGGAGAAGACGCAAGCGATTGCCGGGAACTCAACTACTGCGGCTGCTTCCCGGAATCAGCTTGCTATTTATTCTCAGGGTCCTTGCTGTCGCTTTTGGGACTGACAGCTTTCTTGACCCCCTTGCCAACGTCCTTGCCGCCTTGGCCTACCCCCTGACCGAGGTCCTTGCCTCCTTTGCCGAGACCCTTGCCCATATCCTTGCCTGCCGCGATGGGCTTACCTTCCTTCATCTCGTGGCCGACTCCCTTGCCACCCGTTCCAACCGCTCGGCCGGCGCCCTCGCCACCCGCTCCAACATCTCGGCCGGCGCCCTTAAAATTGCCACCTTCCGACTCCGGTCCCACTCCGAGTTTGCCCGCCGTCCCGCCATCCAGATGTCCTGTAACGGGTAGGTTCTCAGACTGCTGATACTGGCGAATAGCTGCCCGAGTTTGAGGACCCATAATGCCATCGACCGGCCCCGTGTAGTCGCCTTTGTCGCGCAGAGTCTCCTGCACCTTCTTAATATCACCACGATCCTGTGCGGAAGCGCGCGGCACCAGGCATAGTCCCAACATCACCGTCATCAGAAGGGTAAAGATAACCCTGGCCCATACTGCTTTGCTGTTTGGATTCATATGTTCCTCCGTTCCTTTTTCCCTGCGACCTTTCACGCCGCGATGTCAATCAACCGCAACCCTCGAAACACATTCCTTATATCGTGAAGTGATTCGTGTTTCAGTCCCCTACTGCTCACCCATTTGGTCACAACAGCTCATCAACGGTTTTGCCACGGGGGCATATAGGTTGGGACGGGAGCAAAAGGTTTGATGTGCCTTCCCAGGGACTTGAGAATGAGAGAACACTTTTTTTTCAAGGGCGTACCCCGCGGATCGGCACGCTGCCCCTGATCCCTATGTTGGCGGTACTGAGTAGGCTGCTGCTGAGGCTGTCGGGGGAGACGGTCAGGCGCCACCTCTTGCGGTTGGGCGGCCTGTTGCCGCGGTGGTTGCTGGCCGTTGGCCGGTATGCTCATTCCTATAAACAACACCGAGCTGATTAAAGCCGCCGCCACCCTCCGGTTCAAAATATCGATAAGCACGGCACACCCCCTTATTAATCCGGTCGAACGACGAGCTGTTGTTCAAAATGGGAGGCCACGCTGAGCACGACAAACAGGATGTGCGAGATATGAGCGCTTTCTTACTTCGCCACCCGCCTCCCACCAGATCGCGGCTGGCAACTCGGAGTACCGTTGTTATACCCCAAGGTAATGGAGCGTGTCTGTTCAGCCTCGCTCACGTATGTGGTCTGAATTGCTCATCCCAGCTAATCAAGGGGAACTACCGTTTGGGGTCAAGGCGCGGGCCAGAACCTTGGCAGGACTCGTGCGTTGTGGGGGGGTGAGGACGCTGGCGCGGCGGCTCATTCCCGCAACCCCGGACCGCGGAAATGCAAGGGATCTCGAAGGCTTTGCAATTCACGGTAGTAAAAGAGTGGAGTGGGGTGCCTTCCTCGGAACCTCAGACTCTTCAAGAACGCGATTTCCTCTTCCGTCGCACCAGCGCTGAGGGAAGCATCTTGAAAGAATTCCTTCAGCCCCGGCGCTTCCTCGCTATCAGTTTCAAATTGCTTCTCCACAAACTCGAACTTTTTAGGGTGGCCCGGGGCCACTCTGCGGTTCAGAACGATCTCCAGGCTGAAGTTCGCAAGGTCAATGTCCCAGGATTCAATCAGGGGATCCAGGAAAGAGATGCAATTCTCAATCGACACATTGAAGACGTCGGTATCCAGAAATTCCAGGATCGCGACTCTCGTCTCTTCGTAGCTTCGATGGTTGAGCCTGCCCACCAAGCGGAGCCAGTTCTCACTCTCCAGTTCTTGTCTGGCAACTTCCTTGATTACATCCAGAAGCTTCTGCGTGACCAGGAGTTCGAGTTCACCGAAAGGCTGCCTCTCGAAGATCGTCCTGACTAGTTTCTGCTTGTCGGGTCGACATTTGCGAAGGACGAGATCTCGAACTTCCTTGTACAAAGGCGCGGGTGGGTCCGCCAGTTTCCGCTGCAGCTCTTCCTGGCGCTGCAAGTCAACCAGCTTGGTGAGCTCTCCGCGTCGAAACTTCAAGAATTCTTCGATCTTGCCGTAGATATCTGTCCGCTCCGGGGCGGGAGGCGCTTTTTTCCTGGTAAGTAACTGCGAAATATACGATTCCGTGACTTGGGCTGCAACCGCCAAATCCCTTTGTTCGTGCCCTAGTCGTTCGAGTCGCTGCTTAAGGATTGAAGGTAGATCCATCGAAGTCATCCTCTTTATTAACCGCACATGGTTAAGTTTTTGTTCATTGTTTGAAGCTTCTCACAATTTTCTTGACAAGTAAAGTGAATTCACTTATTATAGTTAAGTTACAGAGCCTCTCGTAGACTTGCCTCGGCAATTCTGAACTAAGTGCGGTTATCTTGCGCTGCACCTGTGATGGGCGACCGCCGCCAAGTTGTTCTCTGTGTGGCAGTTGCCGAGGCGAAGAGGCAACCACGTGGGGCAGAAAGAAGTGTTGATTTCGGCGGCTCCAAAAGCCGCTTCAAAGTGGAGGAATAGAGGAACATATGGCTACTAAACTTTTTGTAGGTAATTTACCGCATAGCACTACCGATGCGGCGCTCGGCGAATTTGTAACCAATGCAGGCTATCAAGTGGCCTCGGCAGTGGTGATTCGCGACAAGATGACAGGGACGCCACGAGGCTTCGGTTTTGTTGAGCTCGGCGATGGCGAAGATACTCAGCGGGCAATCGCCGGCTTGAATGGACAGTCCCTCGAGGGCCGTGCCTTGACCGTCAATGAAGCTCGGCCGCAGCGCACGGACTTCGCGCGCCCCCGTGGGGACAGTGGCCGCGATGGCTTCAGCCGCCGGCGCGATTATTAGATCGGGAAGTTTCCCGCAGACAGGCCGTGCCGGGTTTTCGAAAAGCCACCCTGCTGCACTTTGGGTGGCTACGCCTCGGGCCGAGAAATCTCGGAACAGGGCTGCGACAACTCCGTTCGATCCCCGCGGCAAGCCCGTGCCGCGTGGAGTCAAGAAGTTTGAGAAAAATGAGACTGGGGGAAGAGAATGGAATTTCCACAAAACATCGACAGCAAGTTTCGGTATATTCTTGTGGCGGCCAGACGCGCACAGCAGTTACGCGCCGGTAGTAAAGCCCGCATTCACAGCGATAGTGACAAACTGACTGTCATCGCCCAACAGGAAGTTTGCGCAGGACTTGTGCCTTTTGAGACATACGATGCCCTAGGGAACAGCCTCAACGCCACGCACCTGGTAACGTGAGCACGGACGGCAGGCTCACCGTCCACAGTGGCCTCCTCAGTGTGGTTCGGCACGACTAGTAGTGTTCCCGCCTAGGCGATTTCAGAAAGCGAAAACAGCCCCTGCACGGCCCAATCGCGGATTGTGCCCGGAAAACGGCCCTCCCTCCACACCTGAATCCCTGCGGGGCGGCGCCTTGACGAGTCAGGGCGATTTGGGTCAAGGGGCTGAGGGTGACGGCGGGGCAAGTGGGGGAGAACTTTGGCTCGGGCCGGCGGAGAGTAGGGCCCCGGCGGAATGGGGGAATCCGTAGGGCTACCGCGTCACCTACCTGCCGGTTGACCGCGAGGGCCTTTTGAATTTGGCTGACCTGGAAGCCGCCACCACGGATGAGACTGCTGTGGTGTCGCTGATGAGGTAGAAGCTTTAAGCGGAGTAATTTCGGAGCCTTAAATATTGTGTTCAAGGGGTGGAGGCTGAAGTTCCTGAGGTCTTTACCGCCGGCAGCTCTTGCAGTTGCCGGTCCTCGGTAATCAAAATGGCGGCGCGTTCAATGGCGGTAGCAGCGATGATCGCATCGGGCAGCTTCAATCGATACTGCGCACGTAAGCTCACAACTCGATCGATAAGCGACGGGTCGGCCCGGTCGAGACCCACCACATCGACCGAGTCGGCGAACCTTTGGAAAATGCCGCGGTCGTTCGCACTGAGGTTGGGATAAGCCAGAAACTCGATCTGGGAGAGAATGGAAATCCCCACCCACTCCGCCCTCTGCAAGCGCTGATGCAAAGCCTGGTCGCCGCGCAGCAGGCACACGATGGCGTTGGTATCCAACAAATAGCACTCACCACTCATCGCGCAGCTTTCTCTGCTCTTCCAGGGCGTCACCCTGCCATTGCAGCTTTCCTGCCACGTCAGCGAAATTGTATTTGGATCCGTTGGGCTGTGGCGTGCTGCCTACCACCAGGACTAGTTCCACGGCGCCAGCCGGAAGTTCCACAGGCACATCCAGCCGCAACCGCCCGTCCGGTCCCACCTCACCTTTAGTCTTCACGACCTGCATAGCACACTCTCCCCGCGCACAGCAACGGACACACGCCTGGATTGAGTGTACCACGGGCCCACAGGAAATGGGATTCGCCCACTACCGCGCTCTGACGCCAGTCCCCAGCCCCCCAACCCCTAGCCCCGAATCCATAATCCCTGTATTTCACATGTTATGAATGCGCAAACGCGATGAAGAGCCGCGAACGAACGCGAAATGCGTGCACCCGTGATGCGCTTCCACGAGTAGGCCGATTCTCGTCAAACTGCCCGGCGGGGGAGGTCCGCACGAGCGTCGATTACTGAACCCTAGGCGACTAGAACGAACCCGCTGGCGCGGGGGACGCTGGTCGCGTGGGTGAGGTTTTAAAACCTTCCCTGTAACCAGGAGTAGTGTGGGGTCATAAGGAGGTCCTTATGACTCGACTACGTCGAATGATGCTGGAGGAACTCCAGCGTCGGAACTACTCAACGAAAACGATCCGCTATTACTTGCAGGCGGTAGCGGATTTTGCTCGGCATTTTGGCAGGTCACCGGACAGGCTGGGACGGAACGAGCTTCGAAGCTATCAGGCGTACCTGCTGCGGGATCGCAAGCTGGCGGTCGGGACCGTGGTGGGGCTGGTCGCTGCGCTGCGGTTTTTCTTCAACAAAACTTTGAAGCGCCACCTGCCGCCGAATGACATTCCCTATCCCAAGCATCCACGCCGGCTGCCCGCGATCCTGACCGTGGAGGAAGTCGCCCGGCTGATCGATTCGGCTCGCAACCTGCTGGACCGCACGCTCCTCATGGTCCTCTACTCCACCGGCATGCGGAATTGCGAGTTGCGCCACCTCCAGGTCAAGGACATCGATAGCAAGTCCATGCTCATCCATATTCAGCGCGGCAAGGGTGGGCGTGACCGCTATGTTCCTCTCAGTCCTAAGCTGCTGGAAACCTTGCGGGAGTACTGGCGGTGGATGAAACCGAAGACTTGGCTGTTTCCAGGCACCGTCCACAACTGGCGCGCCGATAAACCCCTCACTCCCAAGGTGGTCTGGGACGCCTGCCAGTTCGCCGCCCGGCGGGCCGGCATCAAGAAACGCGTCTACGCTCACCTTCTGAGACATTCCTATGCCACGCATCTGCTGGAAGCGGGAGCCGACCTGTGCACCATTCAGCTCCTGCTGGGCCATGTCCGACTCGAACACACGGCGGTTTATCTGCACCTTTCCCGCCGGCACCTGCAGGCTTTTCCCAACCCCCTGGACACCCTGCAGGTTTCCAGCCTGGAAACCGTTCACCGCTCGCGCCGCCTACATAAAAAATGAACCCGCCCGCCGTGGAGGTGGCGGATATCCTCCGCGCTCAGGGCCAGCGTTTTCTTGACCGGTATCGAGCCAGCTTGGATTTCCAGCAGCTCAAAGCCTTCCGCGCCCTCCAGAACTGCCGCACCGCCGCGCTCGGAGGTCATCTCGATGCCTGCCCCCAATGCGGATTTCAGGCCATCTCTTATAATTCGTGTCGCAATCGGCACTGCCCCAAGTGCCAGGCCCAGGCGCGTGAACGCTGGCTCGCCAAACGGGAACAAGAACTCCTGGCCACGGATTACTTTCACGTGGTCTTCACCGTCCCTCACGAGCTCAACCTCCTGGCGCTAGACAACCCGCGTCAGTTTTATCATCTCTTGTTCACCGCCACTGCCGCCACCCTGCTGGAAATCGCGGCGGACCCCCAGCACCTGGGTGCGGAGATCGGCATCCTCGGCATTCTCCACACCTGGGGCCAGAACCTGCTCGCTCATCCGCACATCCACTGCGTCATTCCAGCGGGAGGCATCGCTCGCGATCATACCCGTTGGGTGCATCCTCGTTATCCCGGCTTTTTTCTCCCCATCAAGGTGCTGCGCCGAGTCTTCCGCGGCAAGTTCATCGCCGGCCTCAAACGCCTTTACCGCCGGAAGCAATTACGCTGCGCTGCACCTTCCGCCGCACTGGCCGATGAGAAGCAGTTCCGCCAACTGCTACGCCGCCTCCACCGGCAGGATTGGGTGGTCTATGCCAAACCGGCTTTCGGCGGACCCCGACAGGTGCTCCACTACCTGGGCCGTTACACCCACCGCGTGGCCATCTCCAACCATCGACTTGTCTCCTTCGATGGCGAGCGCGTCACCTTTCGCTGGAAAGATTACGCCCACGGCGGCAAGATACGGCCGATGACGCTCACGGCCACGGAGTTCTTACGCCGCTTTTTCCTGCATGTTTTGCCCAAAGGCTTCGTGCGCATCCGCCACTTCGGTTTCCTGGGCAATCGCTTCCGCGCCGCGCGGGTCCAACTCTGCCCGGCAATTGCTGGCCCCCGCACCCCTCTTGCCGCCCGCCCCAGCGCAAGTTCCCCACTCCGACGCCGCCATCTGGCATTGCCCTCACTGTGGCGCGGTGATGATCTTCCTCCAGCGATTCGCCAGCAGAGAATCACTTTCACGGTGCACTTACTTTGATTCTTCCTGAAACTGCGTCCCAAAACCGGACCCCTGACGTGCACCCCGCACGCCCCCGTGGGAGTGTCTTGAGAGTCTCTTCGCCCCTACGTCCGGAAGTCCACGCTAGCTCTCAACCCTCATCCCGCCTTCTCCCCACCGCCCCGACGCCCAACCCTTCCACCCTCGCCGCCTGTTTCCAGATCTACCCAACCCCCAAACCAAAGCAAAAACCATTCAATCTCCATAGTTGGTCGTGCGCGCCAGCGGGTTCGTTCTAGTCCCCTTATCGGGAGTGCCTCGGCCCGTCATGATGCTGCTCTCGCCAAAGTCCCCGCGCTTGGGCCGAGTCACTCCCGATGAAGGCTAGCGACAAGGCGGGCGCGAAGGTCAAGCGGTGCCCGCCGCCATCAAGCATTCGTGTACCATGGTACATTGACGAGGATAATCCGCCGGTTGCCTTTGGCCAGCAGGAGCGCCCTCAGCAATTCAGCGCGTTGATTGTGCAGGAAGTAGTGATACCAATGTCGCTCCACCAACTCAGGGATCAGTACCGCGAGTTGCCGGTCAGGGTTGCTTCGCTCGAGTTCCAGAATATAGTCCAAAATCGGGGTGATCACGAAACGATAGGGCGACTGCAGTACAACCAGGCGAGGCGCTACCAGACCTGCTTGTTTCGCCGGTCCCTCCACGTCGCGGTCCCATGTTTGGCGAAAGTTGCCGCTGTCTTTTTCACAATCGATGTGTAGAGCCTGTACCTCGGAAGATAGCGTGAGGGCGAACTGCAACCCTTTCTGAGCGATCTTGTTCCAGGAAAGAATCGGAACCACTACCAGCGGAGCCCTCAAGTGGCTCAAATCCAGAGGCGCGGGGTTCGCGACCTCTGCCTCAACGCGACGATAGTGCCTTCGGATGGCAGTCATCACCATCATGATGGTGGGAATGAGCAACACCGTTACCCAGGCTCCTTCGGCGAACTTTGCGAAAGTTACCACCATGACGGTCATGGCGGTCGCCACAGACCCCAGTCCATTGACGAAGATGCTGCGTCGCGATCCTTTACCTCCGGTTCGCCTCCAGTGAGCTACCATGCCGGCTTGGGACAGCGTAAACGCCAGGAACGCACCCACGGCGAACAGCGGAATCAATCGGTCCGTGACCCCGCCAAACAAGATCAGCAGTGAGGCGC
>CAWDRP010000016.1:0-498222 GCA_963804755.1 uncultured Acidobacteriota bacterium | reverse complement strand
GCCCCTAAAATTGGCGTATTGAAGTCCCAGTGCATTTGGGGTATAGTTTGGCCGAACTTGGCGGGGGTTAAGAACCGTTAAATTTGGAGTCTTCCTATGCCTCCGACTACGCCCAACGAGCAAATCCCGCTATCCGACATACGTAAGAAGGAAGTCCTAGAGGGGTTGGCTCACATCCTGGAGAGTGACGCCTTTCGAGGAAGCCGCAAATGTTGTCGCTTTTTGGACTTTTCCGTCCGTCATACGTTGGAAGGGAACGGGCGTGAAGGGCTGCGCGAGCGCATCATTGCCGTGGAAGTCTTTGATCGCGCTCCTAATTACGACGCCTCGGACGACGCCATCGTCCGTGTTACGGCGAACGAAGTGCGCAAGCGGTTGGCTCAATATTACGGTGGGACGGACGTTGAAAGCAACCTGGTTATCAGCCTGCCGCCTGGTTCTTACGCCGCAACTTTCACATGCAAACAACCCGTTCCAGAGCTGGGGCAGGCGGCCCCTCCGCAGCGGTCTCGCAGGTGGCGCTCTCAGGTGCTTGCCTTGGCAATCCTTCTTCCGGTGCTGGTGTCAGCCCTGGTGATCGGGTTTCTTTGGGCGAGCAGAAGGGACGGAGTGGAAAATGGTGTCTGGTCGACGATGCTGGGGGATTCTCGACCGGTCTTGATCTGTGTGGCCCACCCTGTAGCCTTTGAATTCACTGGAGTGCCGACGTCGACGTGGAACTTGACAGCCGAAGGTGAAGGTGGCCCCCTTATTCAACCGTCCGCAGCCTTAGGGCAGATCGTTCGGATGCGTGATGTGTTTGTGGGCGTGGGAGACGCCCACGCCCTCGCTGACATTGTGTCGTTTCTCGGGAGACGTGGGAAGTTGTGGCATTTGAACGCCGGCGACGCAACTCCTTCGGCCGAACTGCGGGATGGTCCGGTGGTCCTGATCGGCGCTTACGAGAACCCCTGGACACGAAAAATGACAGAGGGCCTTCCTTTCGTCTTCGAAATTGGATCTGTTATTCGTGATCAGACTCAGCCCGGAAGGGAATGGCGCCTGACAAATCTGAGCCCCGATTGGCACACCCCGGAAGACTTTGCCGTCGTGTCCAGGTTTTTTTCTCCCGATACGAATCAGCCGGTTATCGTGGCGGCCGGATTGTCCATCTACGGCACACAGGCCGCCGGAGAATTTTTGACTAGTCCGAGCCTATTGTCAGACGCGGTGCGTGATGCACCCAAGGATTGGCGAAGGAAGAACTTTCAGTTCGTGTTGCACACAAAAGTCCTGGGAAAAACTCCTGGGACTCCCACGGTTGTTGCGAAGCACTTCTGGTGACCCTGCATCGGGTCCAACTCCAGCCCCATGACGCCGATGTGCATCAGGCGCTCGGTGCGGCCTTGATTAAAGTGGGCGAGCCGGAAAAGGCAGTGGAGCAACTCCTGGCAGCCACTGAAACATCCCGCCGCCCCCAGGCTTCCCAAGCGCTTGCCGTGGAATGACCCGCCGCCCGCCTGCGCCACATCTTCCACCAGCGGCAGGCCCTTGCGTTGGGCGAGGTCCACCAGGGCATCCATTTGCCCTGCGGCCCCGCGCATGTGTACCACCACGATCGCTTTGGTGCGGCGCGTCAGGGCCCGCTCCGCCGCTTCCGGGTCCAGGGTGAGAGTGTTATCAACCTCCGCAATTACCGGAATGCCATTCGCCGCCACCACGCCCGCCGCGCTGGCAAAAAACGTGTAGGCCGGGACAATGACTTCGTCACCCGCGCCAATGCCCAAAGCCCGATAAGCCGCAATAAGGGCGGACGTGCAGGAATTGACGGCCAGGCAATATTTCGTGCCGATCAACTCGCGCATGGCATCTTCCGCCGCCGCCACCCGGCTGGGCTTGGGGTTGTAGTAGCGGAAAAGGTGTGGGCCCTCCACGTGCGGGTCGTGCTCGATCATCTCCTTAATCCGCTGCTTATTGTCAGGACTGAGCTCCCACAGGTCGACCAGTTCCCACAACTCTTCCCGTCCGAGTTTGGAAGGGTAAGGACCCAGTTTGGTTACGGCCTTGGGGCCCCCTTCGCTCGCAAGCGTGGTTTCCAACTTGGTGGTCATGCCGCCTCCTTATGATCAACTATGATGGGCATCGATTTCCGTTGCCCCCCGGTAGCCGTTCGCACCGGCGCATTGAATTTCGGTAGTCTGGCGAGTGTAGGCAGCCGCCGCAGGCAGATTTGTCAAGCCGCCGCAGGCAGATTTGTCATCCTGAGCCGCCCTAAGTCTCATGCTCGCAAACTTCGTACTTCAGAATAAGTATTCATAGGCGAAAAAACTAGGCGCATAGTAAACTTTAATCAAAAATAGCCATAATATTTGCCTATGAAATCGATATGTCAAGTACTTTTGTCATTAAATGCATTTTAATCGGAGTGTGACCGCACCAAAAGGGACTTCGCTCCCAAGAACTGTAAATCACGCCATGGTTGTTCGGTTTGTCGCTGGCAGATTTGGAGCAGTAGCGGGGTATCCACTTTGCCCCATGGAAGCTTGAAGCCGCCTAAACATCAAATTGATTTCGGTCGCGGCTTGGTCGCGCTGGATTACTGGACTAAAGGTTTAGAGGCACAGCGGCCACGTTGGTTTGCGGTCTCGCGAGGCCGAGCTTTCCCAACAACTCTCTGGCCTGCATAACGGTCACGCCCAAGGCCGAAGCGCTGTCGTCCAGTTCGGAAATCACCACTTCCATGGCGCTGACGGATCGTTGAAAAGCGCGGCCCCGGAGGAAATAGAGCAGAGGATTAAGGAGCGTTTCCCGGGCTACCCGAGGCACTGCGCCGCCGAGGATGATCTTCTCGGGATTCAGCAGGTTCACCAGTCCTGCCAATGCCGTTCCCAAATGGGTCCCCGCCTCTGAGAGGACCGTCTCCGACAGGCGGTCTCCGGACTTGGCCGCCTCCACGATCATCTCCACCGACAACTGCTCCGGGTGTTCCTCCACCGCCCTGGACAGTGAGGAAGTCACGCCGTCGGCGAGCGCCGAGCGAACGCGGTTGATAAGAGCCCAGCCGGAGGAATAGAGTTCCAGGCATCCACGATTCCCGCAGGAACAGAGCTTGCCATTCTCATCGATGGTGGTGTGACCCAACTCGCCCGCCAAGCCCGAGGATCCGATATATAATTTGCCGTCGACAAAAATGGTGGAGCCGATTCCCGTCCCCACCATCACGTGCACGAAATTCGCAAGCCCTCTTCCTTGGCCAAAAACCTGCTCCGCCACGGCCATTGCGCGGGTTGAGTCTTCCACCATAGTCGGCAGCCCATGCTCGCGTTCCAAAAGAGCCTTCAAGGGAACGTCCTGCCATCCCCGGACCTTGGGCCAGAAAAGCACGATGCCGGTAACGTGCTCAATGAAACCCGACTGGGCAATTCCCATCGCCATGATTTTGGGGAATTCCCGGCGATAGGCTTGGATTTCGTTATGGATCAGACCCAGCACGTGCTCCGGTCCTTGTTGCGCCTCTGACCGGAATCTCTTGAAGGCCAGGATGTTGCCCAGGAAATCCGTAACCGCAATGCGGCAGTTCACGGTGCCGATGTCGACGCCAATCAAATGCGCCAGCTCAGGATTGATCTGCAAGAGCTTTCCCGGCCGGCCACCGCTCGATGGGGCCACGCCGATTTCACAAACCGACCCGCGGATGAGCAGTTCGCGAACCAGCAGGCTGACGTAACTTGGCACCAGCTTCAGCTCATGCGCCAAGTTTGATCGCGAGATCTGCCGCCGCGAATAAACGAGATTCAAAACGTCGTAAAGTTGTGATTCATCCATAGTCTGTCAGTGCTCCTAATCCTTATAAAAGACACTGACTGCTTAAAGTACTTGGCCATTGACCTCAAGTCAATAATGTTGTAGTGATGCATGGTGAAAGTTGGCAATGAAATCGCACGCCGCCGTGGAAGATATTGTGTTGGTAGGCGGAAGGCAGTCATGCCATCATCATACCTCAGACGATCCCTCGACACCAAAATCACCGCGCTGAAGTCTCAACAAATCCGTCAACACCTCCGGACCCTCTGTATGCGCCTGGCTTGACGCTTACGATTGAACGTCTTCGCTAACCAGCCGAGTCCTCGAATGGTCGAGCATACTCCATGGGTACGCCGAGATCTCGGGAATCCGGACCCCCGCTCGGCGAGCAGCGTGTGGCAATCGTGACATATGCACAGTTTGAGGATGGACGTGAGGACAAAGATTGTGCAACCATCGAAAAATCAATAGTCTGATATCGGGAGCTTTGACGGGGAAAAAGCAAGCGTTATTCACAAAGCTAAGGAATTGTGTTTGCTGCTTGAAGAACCAAAGAAAGGAACAAACTAGTTGGATCCGTCAGTCTGCTCACTGATTGAATCCCGCTCTCAGTTCTCTAAAGGAGGAGAAAATGATTAGTCGAGCGGCGACAATGTTAGGGTCGCTCGTCCTGTTAGTGCCAACATGCTTTGTGGAGCCCGGTCAGGCGGTGCCAGCCTCCCCGCTCCTTGTTAGGGGTTACACGGTGCTTCCGGAACCTCAAGAGGTAGATTTGCAGGGCGGGGATTTTGAGTTTGGGAGCGGGTGGCGACTCGAGTTGGGCTCTGGGGTGAAGGCCGATGATGTGACCGTTGAGAGTTTGAAGGAAGGATTGTCCAGTCGCAGTGGAATTACCCTTGAGGCGGGCGTGCGAGGGAGTGGAAAAGTCGTCGAGCTTGCGATTCACACGGGCTCCGTCGAGATCGGCAAGGTGACCGACCAGAATAAGGCAGCCTTGGAAGAGCAGGGATACAAGCTGGAACTCGCGAGTGACAGGATTCGCATCACGGCCAATGCGGCGGCGGGATTGTTCTACGGAGTCGAAACGCTCGTGCAGTTGGTGAAGCCGGCGGACGGCAAGCAGTGGCTCCCGCAGGGGGAAATCGTTGACTGGCCTGACCTCGAGCAACGAAACCTCTATTGGGATGACAATCATCACCTGGAACATCTCGACGTCTTGAAGGCGGCGCTACGGCAAGCCGCCTTTTACAAAATAAATGGATTTGTCATCAAGTTGAATGGGCACTTTCAGTACAAGAGCGCTCCCGCCCTGGTCGAGCCCTACGCGCTGTCACCAGTACAGTTGCAGGAGCTGACGGACTATGGGTTGAAGTATCACATCCAATTGATTCCTTACCTGGACGGCCCCGCCCACATCGCGTTCATTCTGAAGCATCCAGAGTATGCCAATTTACGAGAGTTCCCGGACAGCAATTACGAGCTGTGTGCAACCAACCCGAATTCATACAAGTTGTTGGAAGGGATGTACCAGGACCTACTGGAGGCAAACAAAGGCGTCAAGTATTTCTATCTATCCACGGACGAGCCTTACTACGTGGGTCTGGCAGACAACGAGCAGTGCCACGAGGCGCAACGAGCGAAGGAACTGGGCGGCCGGGACGAGGTGCTGACCGAGTTTGTGCACAGGTCGGTAGGATCCCTGCACAACAGTGGACGAACGGTGATGACTTGGGGCGGACAGATGAACCCGGCCGATATCCCGCCCTACTTCGTGATGGGAGGGACCTCCGGACCCGCTTATAGCGAGTCGTTGCAGGCTCATGGGATTCGGGAAATGCTTTATTCTCCTATCCAAGGCATGGAACCTTATTTCCCGAATTACTACCGCCTGGCTCCTTCGAGATTATTTAACCCCACCCCCATAGATGATCGGATCAATGCGGCATTTAATGAAACTTCGGTCCATCCCGTGCGGAACCAGACGAATCTTGTAGGCATGGTTGTGCCCGCGTGGGGTGATGAAGGTCTCCACCCGGAAACCTTTTGGCTGGGATACGTGAGCGCGCTTAGTTGGGCATGGCATTCGGGATCACCGAGTCCGGATCAAGCCATGTCGAGTTTCTACCATTTGTTTTATGGCCAGGGCGCAGTGGACATGGGGCGGGTGTATCAACTCATGAGCACGCAGGCAGAGTTCTGGTCCAGCAGTTGGGACAGTGAGCCTTCGTCCGCTCGAAAGCCGCTCTTTGGGAATTCCTACGCGATCTTCAAACCTCGGCGTCCGGAGCACGACCAGACACTGCCGCTGCCGCCAGTGCCGCAAGGCGAGTATCTCCGGCTGGGATATGATTGGGGGCAGGAGAACACTCGGCGGGTCGAGATGGCACAAAACAACATGTCGGCCAACGATGAGCTGGTGGACCTATTGGAGAGGAATCTGCGGTCGGTTCAGTTTCAGCGTTACAATCTACGCGTATTTTTGTCGATCGCGGAGTTCTACCGGCAGAACCTCGAGATGATCTCGGATCTTATGAACATAAACAACGCACTAAAGGCAGCGCAGACTGCGGCGGGGGGGGTTCAATTTAAACGCGCGGTAGCGGGGCTGGATCGAGCGTTGGACATCGCCGAGCGCATCTGGGAGCAACGCAATATAGTACTGCACGGCGCGGCAGACACCTGGTATGAGAGCTGGTATCCGCGTGTAGCGGAGGCAAACGGGCGGAAGTTTCTGAACGAATTGGATGATGTGAAGGATCACCTACCGATGCGGACAGTGGACATGAGCTACTTGGTCTACCGGGAGATGATCCTGCCGCTCGGTGAGTGGTATGAGCTGGTGCAGTCAGTCCGCAACCAATACGCCCAGAACCACGGCCTCCCCGCTCGCAACAAAAAGCTCGACTGGAAGAACACCATGGTAGTCAACGGGCAAAATTGAATACGACATACTCATCTCTGGGGAGAGCCGAAAATGACTTCTAGAAGCTTTATATCAACAGGGTTGCTGACGCTAGTGATGTCTGTGGGGTTTGTGCAGTCCGGGCATGCGGCCACGAGCTCACAGCTTTTTGGTAGGGGTTACACGGTGCTCCCGGAACCTCAAAGGGTGGATTTGAAAGGCGAGGATTTCGATTTTGGCACGGCCTGGAGCTTGGAACTGGAACCGAGCGTGAAATCCGATGACGTAGCGGTTGAAAGTCTGAAAGACGAACTCCACTCACGGTGGCACGTGGTGTTAGGGACGACTCGTCATTCCCAGGGAGGCACCCGGGTCATCCGGCTGGCGATCACTCCCAATTCCGTTCAGATCGGGAGGGCTTTGGATCGCGACACCCAGGCCCTCGCCGACCAAGCCTACAAAATTTCCTTGGAGCCCGAGGCCATCGTCATCACTGCTAACACGGCCACCGGTCTATTTTACGGCACGCAAACGCTGGTCCAACTGGTGAAACGCACGCCCGACGGACTTCGGCTGCCCGGCGGGGCCATCGTCGATTGGCCCGATCTTGAACTGCGGGAGATTTACTGGGACGATGCCCATCATTTGGATCATATCGACGTTTTGAAGGCGGCCATTCGCCAAGCGGGCTTTTACAAAACGAATGCCATTTCCTTAAAGCTCGATGGTCATTTTCAGTACAAGAGCGCGCCCGCCCTAGTGGAGCCCTATGCGCTTTCCCCCGCCCAACTTCAGGAATTGACTGATTATGCGCTGCACTATCACATTCAGCTTATTCCTTATCTCGACGCGCCGGGTCATGTCTCGTTCATTTTGAAGCATCCCGAATACGCCAAACTTAAGGCATTTCCCAACAGTAACTATGAGATATGTACGACGAACCCGGACACTTACAAGCTTCTGTTTGGCATGTATGACGATCTGCTCGCTGCCAACAAGGGCGTCAGGTACATTCACTTTGGCGGGGATGAGCCTTATTACGTCGGTTGGGCGCAAAACGCTCAGTGTGATGAGAAGAAGCTGACCGATCAACTCGGAAGCCGGGGCAAGGTCTTGGCGCAATTTTATGTCAAAGCCGGAGATTATCTAAAGGCCCGAGGCAGGACGCCAAGTGTCTGGGGTTATTATCCGCTCGTGCCAGGCGATATCGATTCCGTGCCGTCTTACTTCATCAATGACCTGACCTTCGGACCGAAATTCGACCCCGTATTTAAGGCCCACGGGATTCGCCAGAAGATTTACCTTAGCATGGGCGGGTCTTTCTTCTTTCCGTATTATTATCTCCTGCCTGCCTCTCGGCGTTTTCATCCACTTCCCCCCGACGATTCGGACACGCCGACGGTCGGGACGGTTCCTGGGATGTTTGAGCAAGCATCATTCAACCCCGCAAGAAAGCAGGCAGACCTGATCGGCATAATCGATGCCGGCTGGGCCGACGAGGGATTGCATCCGGAAACCTATTGGCTCGGGTACGCCACGGGGCTCGGATACGCGTGGCATCCCGGCTCGCCCAGTCCGCAGGAAGCGACGGGTTCGTTCTTTTCGCTCTTTTACGGCCCGGACACGGAAAACATGGGCAGAGTTTATCAGCTTATGAGTTTGCAGGCGCAGTTCTGGCTCGATAGTTGGGATGTTATTCCGACAACCACGCGCAAACCGATTTTCGGGACCTGGGACGCAATTTACAACCCGCCAAGACCTGCATCCACCCTCGAGGATCTCGATCAAAACCTGCCGCTTCCGCCTATTCCCACGACCGGCTACCTGACGCTGGCATACGACTGGAACGCCCCGAACGCGAGAAGGGTCCAGCTTGCATCGGAACTTCTTCAGGACAACGATGAGTTGCTGGATCTGTTGAATGCCAATCTCCGGAGGGTCGAACTGAATCGGTATAATTTGCAGGTTTACCTGGCCATCGCCAATCTCTACCGGCAGAACCTTCTCATGATCCAAGCTGTGAGCCAAATCAATCGGGCGCTTCAAACGGCTGCGCGCGCAGCGGCAGGAGTGCAGGCTGAAGATGCCGTCGAGGCGCTCGACGGCGCTTTGCAGATAGCTCACGAAGTTCGCGAGCAACGCAATTCAGCGCTCCACGATGCTATCGGCACGTGGTATGAAAGCTGGTATCCGCGGGTCCCTGAGGCCAACGGGCGGCGTGTTGTGCACGAACTGGACGATGTCAAGGATCACCTCATCGATCGCACCATCGACATGAACTATTTGGTATACCGTGAACTGACCCTTCCCTTCGGCGACTGGGTGAGGCAACTTCAGGCCGTCAGGAACGAATACGCAACCCAGCATGGCCTGCCGGAGGATCATAGCGTGTTCGATTGGAAAGAGGATACAACGGCGAGGGCAGGTAACACGTCTGTTCAGTGAGAGGCCGCCTGGAAACGACTGTGATGAGGGCCTGCTACTGGCGGGACCGGAGTGCGCATACAAGCGTGGCGGCAGGATCGTACAACCTTCCACAAACCGCCGGGGGAACACACATTCCAACTGAGCAAACCCATATGACAAAGTCTTCTCGCAGACTCGGAATCTCGATTTCTCTCGGGCTCGCCTTGGCCGGCGCGGCGGCGGTCCGGATTGGGGGAGCGTCAACGGTTACCACCCTCTTTGCCCGTGGTTATAACGTGCTTCCGGTGCCTCAGCAGGTGGAATTGAAAGGCGGAGATTTTGAGTTCGGCGATGGCTGGCGGGTCGCGCTGGGGCCCGGAGTTAAGGTTGACAACGTGGCTGTCGAGAGTTTGAAAGACGGGCTGTCGACCCGCTACCAGGTGACGCTGGAGACAGGTGGCCGTGACAAGGCAAGAGTGATTGAGCTGGCCATTCAGCCGGGCTCAGTTCAGATCGGTGATGTTCCCGCCAACAAATCAACGATCGAAGATGAAGCCTATGAGCTGGATCTTGCAAGCGACGGAATCCGGGTCAGGGCCAATGGATCCACGGGGTTGTTCTACGGCGTTGAGACGCTGGTACAACTGGTGAAGCCGGATCGGGGCAAACTCTGGCTGCCCACCGCAACTATCACTGACTGGCCACATCTGCAAAATCGGTTCATGTTCTGGGACGACAATCATCATCTGGAACACACGGACGTTCTCAAGGCGATTTTGCGCCAGGCGGCCTTCTACAAGGTCAATGGCTTCGTGTTTAAGCTCAACGGGCATTTTCAGTACAAGAGTGCTCCAGCGGTCGCGGAACCCTACGCACTTTCCCCTGCTGAGTTGCAGGAGCTGACCGATTACGCGCTCCGGTATCACATTCAGTTGATTCCTTACCTCGATGGACCGGCGCACCTCGGCTGGCTCCTGAAGCATCCCGAGTACGACAATGTGCGTGAATACCCTGACAGCAATTATGAGTTGTGCACGACGAACCCGGACACTTACAAACTACTTGAGGGAATGTACCAGGACTTAATGGACGCAAACAAAGGGGGGACGTATTTCTACCTGTCCACGGACGAGCCCTATTTTCTAGGGTATGCCGACAACGCACAATGCCGTGAAGCGGAGCGGGCGAAAGAACTGGGAAGTCCGGGAAAACTGCTGGCGGAGTTTCTGTCGAAAGCCGGTGGGTATCTGCACGATCGGGGCCGGACCGTGTTCTTCTGGGGAGCTCCTCCCTTGGAGACAGGTGACGTACCATCCGTGCCGCCTTATCTGGTGGCGGGGGTGGACTACGGCATGGGATTTGGGAATGACTTGAGGGATCATGGGATCCGCGAGATGATCTATATGTCCATGGCAGGGTGGCAGGAATATTTCTTTCCGAACTACTACATCCGGCCCTCGACCGAACGCCTGCAAGGTTCCCCGGAAGGCATGTTTGAAGCTGTCCCGCCCGGACCTGGACGGGTACCCGAGACCTACAACCTCGTCCCATCGACGCCGGATCGCGAATACCCGGGCTTGATGGGGGGAATAGTCAGCCGGCTGGGCTGATCCGGGAATGCACCCTGAGACGATGTGGCTTGGGTACGTCACGGGTGCCGCAGCATTGTGGCATCCGGGGCTGCAAAACACTCGGGAGATAATGACGTCGTTCTATAAGCTGTTTTACGGACCCGAAATTCAGGACATGGGTCGACTCTATCAACTCATGAGCGAGCAGGCACAGTTTTGGAAGGAAAGCTGGGAACTGGCTGCCTCAAACGGACGCCAGCCTATTTGGGGAGATTGGCCGCACACGATTTTTAACCCTCCGCTCCCCGTCAGAGACCAGACTATCCCGCTTCCGCCAATTCCTTCCGGTGATTTCTTGAAAAGGGATCACGCATGGGCCGCGGAAAACGCCCAACGGTTGCAACTGGCATCGGTGTTTTATTCTCAGAATGATGAGCTGATGGATCTTTTGGACACGAATTTACAGCTCGCTCAATATAACCGCTACAACATCGAGGTCTATATGTCCATCGCCTGGCTCTATCGCCAGAACCAGGAGATGCTCCTCCGGCTTCAACAAATTGACGGGTTGCTGAACTCCGCCGAGCAGGACGCAGCCATCGCGAATCCGCCACAGGCGATAGCGTCGGTTGACCAAGCCCTGAATATGGCGGAAGGGATTCAAACGGAGCGGAATACCGCTCTGCAAAACGCGATTGAGACGTGGTACAAGAGCTGGGATCCGAGAGTTGCAGAGGCCAACGGTCGGCGCTACCTCGACATACAGGACGATGTGAAAGAACACCTGCCGGAGCGAACCGTGGACATGAGTTACCTGGTCTATCGCGAATTGCTGCTGCCGTTTGGGAAATGGTTTGATCAGGTGGAAGAGGCTCGAAACCAATATGCGACGGCCAATGGCCTGCCGGCCCGGAAGGACAAGCTCAACTGGAATGACACAAAAACCATGGCGCGCCACAGGTAACAGTGTACCCTGCTCTGTGTGCCAACAACCTTGCGAGTCCCGGGGGCTCGTGCGGAGGGTGTCAACGTGCGGAGGGTGTCAACAAGTGAAGGCGTTTTCCCATCCCGGATACAGCAAGCAATCTTCGGTTCCTTGGGACTTGGTCATGCCCCGTCCCTTTAATGCACCAAGCCTGGCCGCCTAGCAATACCCCAAAAGCGAGACCTCCTTGAAGTAATCGGGACCGAGTGCTATGCTTCCCCACCGTAGGGCATTCTGATGTATTCGCTTCATCCCACTGCTAAATTCTATCGTTTCAGGCCATTCGAAGCTAACCTTCGCGATCTTGCAGGTTAGAAGGCTGAAAGATTGCCAACGGCCCGAAGTCAAGCATGTTCTCGGCGGCAGCGTTGGTGGGCCGGTTTACATTCCCAAGGTCTACGACGGACGCAACAAGACGTTCTTCTTTTTTACCTATGAAGAATACACAGGAAGCGGCTACCCCAACAACTTTGATGACACCGTTCCCACTACGGCAATGCAGCAGGGTGATTTCTCGAGTTTTTACAAACCTCCTATACTTGGGCGCGCGACATGGGCAATTACGATTGGGATGGCGTTCTCCTCGCCGGGCCTGAAGACCCCTTCAACTTTCCAGGGCAGGCATTGGCTTTCCGGCGCCTCAAAAGGTTTGAACGAGGCGGTGGGCGGGTGGCAAATTACCCCCATGATTACTCTTCAATCCGGTGAGCCCCTCACGCCCGAATGGTGCGGCTCCGATCCAACTGGCACCGCCTATACCACCAGTTCCACTCCGGCCGAAGTCTGCATTCGCCCAGACGTTAGCGCGAACCCCAATTCTGTGGTAACAGGGTATGAAACAAAAAAGGCTTGCATCCCGGGAAGCAAAGGGGTATGAACGAGGACTTCCCGGGGTGCGCGCCCCTTTTTGTCTTGCGCCGCTAAACCACAATGACGGGTTCGCGGAATTTTGCGGGATGTTGCTGCTTATCTCGAAACCAACCGGGCTCCGCCGCTCGATGAGCAATACGGTGGTTAGCTTTTCCTGAAGCTCAACTTTCCAATTCCGAATTGAAAAGCCGCCGGCTCCTGGGACCGGCAAATTTGGTCTGAGCTCCTGAGCAAGGATCGCCGGGAAAAGAGGGATGCGAAAACTAAATCGACGTGAGTTCCTGGGCGGGGCGGCGTCGGCCGGAGCGCTGACGGTCGTGGGCGGCGGCGCGGCCCAGACCCGGAAGACGATCAAGCCCAATCTGACGCCGGGAAGATTGGCTCTCAACTCCTTCGCAGACGACCCGCCGACGCCGCCTCCCAAGACACGACTGGAGGCGCCTTATACGCTTTCGGTGGAGACGCCACACGTCCCCTGGGCGCGCCCGCTGCCGGGCGGCCCGATCCGTCTGCTGGCAGTCCCGACGGTGCGCGAGGGGCGAACCCTGGTCGAACTGGCCCAGCGCCTCTCTCTCGATCTGACTACGGTCACAATTGATTCGTCCTGGGACCTGAACACCTGGACCATGTGCTTCGGTTCCGACTATGGCCGGCGCGCAGAGAAGGGCGATCTGCGCCTTATCTACTCGTACTTAGAGGAAGAACTCACGGGGGAGAAGCAGTTCGACGCCATCTTGCTGCCGATCAATCACGGCTGGAATCGTCTCACCCCCGCGTCGCGTGCCGCCATCGAGCGCCGGGTGCGGGAAGGCTGCGGACTGGTGCTGGTGCGGCCCGACCGGGCACCAGTCTCGCCGTTGACGCCTGCGGCCGGCGTACCTTTCTTCGAAGACGAGCATGCCGAGCCCGCCGTCCCCAGTAAGAAAGCCCTCGATAGATCCCCCTGGCAACGTGTCGGTGATCATTACATCACCCGTGCTATTCCGGTTGAAACCTTCCCATTCGGTTACCTCGAGAGCTACGTCTACCAAACCGAACCCGGCGCAACCGTACTCGTGGCGTCGGAGAACGGCCATCCGATCCTTGCAACTGGACAGTGCAGCAAGGGACGGGTGGTAGCGTTCGCCTATCGCAACAACGGACTGAGCTGGGAGATGCCGATGGAAGCGCGCATTCATCCGGTCGACCTCAGTTGGGAGTACTTCTATGCCATGCTCTGTCGAAGCCTGATCTACGCTGCGGGGCGCGAGCCCTCGCAGCCGGCGGATTGGAATGCAACCACAACTCTCTGGCGCGTCAAGTCTGAATCCGGGGAGCTGATGACGTCCGGCAACGGGCCGAGGCCCCCCGCGTGGACCCTTTCGCCAGGGCGCTATTTCCTGGAATTACAGGCGCCTTCGGACTGGCAGATCACGCCGATCGAAGTGCCTCAGACCGACAAAATCGAGAATCTGCGCTGCGCGCCCGACGTGATTTCAGAAGGTGACCGCATCGAAGTGAATTGGCAGGCGCCACGGCCTGTAGCTGTCGAGTTGATCGATGGCTTCGGGCGCGTCATCGGACGTGGTTCTGGGTCGGGGAGATTAGTGCTGCAGGCAGGACGCCCGCTCACGCATTCCGGACAGGTTCGCGCGACGCTGGGGAGCGACGTGGAACGCGTGGCCGTGAGCTTCGCCGCGAGTAGCCGTGCATGGACGGACTACGAGGTAATCCTACCCTGGATTGGTCCCTACAGTTACCAGCCCTGGGTCGGAGTTCTTGACGAGCAGTTTCGACGCATCGGCGTCACGACGGTCGCCGAACCTGACCGCAATTTCAAGCTAATGGTCGACGTCGATTTCCCGGGCTTTGGGCTCGGTTGGCGTGAGCGCGGCGAGTATTTGAAGCGCAAGGCCGCTTTCGCGCAAACGGGCGAGACGCGCTTCCTCACGCGTGACGTCACACTCGAATCGGAGCAGTTCGAAATGGGGCTCGAACGGCGGGTCAACACACGCGTGAAGCCCGTGGCGCCCCTGAAGCCATTCGCCTACTACATGGCGGACGAGTCTTCGCTGACGGCCTTTACCGATGCCTTCGACGTGGATTGGGCGCCCGAGGCACTGGCTGCCTTCCGAGCGTGGCTGCGGCGCGAGTACCTGACCCTGGATATGTTGAACACTTCCTGGGGCACTACGTTCCGTGCTTGGGAATACGTGTTACCCATGACCACCGCGCAGGCGCAACGACACGGCAACTACGCGCCTTGGTCCGACCATCGTTTGTTTATGGAGCAGGACTACGCCAATGCGTGGAGCCGCGCCAAAGCCCTCATACGGAAAGAGGATCCGGAGGCGCGCGTTTCCATCTCCGGCACGCAGGAGCCCTCCGCGCACAACGGCTGCAATTGGTATGAAATTGACCAGAGACTCGACTATCTGCAACCTTACTCCGGAGGCGGCCAGGACTACATGCATCCTTTCTTTCATCCCGGGATGCCCATTACAGGATTCACCGGCTATGGTGGCACTGACGGGGAACTGCACAACGAGCAGTGGCAGCGGCTATTCGCTGGCCACACCGGCGCTTCGATTTTCTGGCATTACACGCTGCTCAACCCGGACCTGACACTCACACAACAAGGGGAGGCCTTGGCAGCCGTGTACGGATATTTGCAGTCAGGGATCGGACGCCTCTTTATGAACTCCCGTCTGCACGAAGATGGGGTTGCGATCCACTTTTCGATGGCCAGCATTCGTGGGGCCTGGATTAGCGATGGCCGAATCTTGCCGGATCAACCTGACGAATACGAATCTTCTCGGAACGCCACGGAACTCGGGCGTCGGCGCGATGCCTGGGTTACAGCGCTCGTCCAGCAAGGCGTGCAGTTTCGCTTTCTGGCTACTCCTGAAATTGAGGCGGGCGCCCTGGACCGCTTTCGCGTGCTCATCCTGCCTTATTCGATTGCTATTTCAGACAAAGAAGCGGACGAGATCCGGCGGTTTTTACGCCGGGGCGGTGTCGTATACGCCGACGAGCAAACGGGCCGCATGGACGAGCGCTGCCGCTGGCGCCTGAAGCCACTTTGGAATAGCACGATCGACGGGCTGAGGTCTGGAAGCAATCCCGTCAATTTGCACCTACCACCGCCGCTCGGGATCCACGGCGACTTCGTGCGCACGGTTCGGGATTTCGGGGAATCGCTGCTCATCGGCTTGCTTCCCAAGGAATCCACCCCTCTGAGACTGCCACCCACATCACGGGTGCGTTACGACTTGTTGCGGGGCGGTTTGGCGAATGTTTTGCTCGAAGCCTCCCCTGAGAAGCCGGTCCTGTTGCTCGAGAGACCCTCTCGGATTGCACGCCTGGACTTGGATCCCCATTTTCACATAAAGCTGACAGACGAACATGGGGGAGGAGTTGACCGCTCGGTGGTGCACGTCGAGGTTTTTGATCCCGTCGGCAAACCCGTCAGGCACTATTCCGGAAACGCGGATGTCGTCAATGGCACAGCGCAGTGCTCGGTCCCCTTCGCATGGAACGACATGTCTGGCCGCTGGCGGATCCGGGCGCATGATGTGATCAGCGGTCTGGAGGCCGAGCGTGAGGTTTTGCTTCCGGGGTTCAGCCGAGCCCGAAACGCACACGAATCCACTTGAAGGCGAAGGGGTTTGTCTCCGAGTTGACAATGTCTGGCACCAAGGCCATTTCACCATCGGAACGTTCTCGGGTTTGTCACGCGATGGGAAAGGGCCGCGACAGGCGCGGGGTTTTGTGCTAAGGTGGCGCGCCACGGTGCGATTTGATCGAGTCGTGGCGGTTGGGCGTGGCCTATCAAACGCAACGCGGCAACGGCGGCAATTCATGGATTTGAAAAACTGGATTCAGAACACCCAATGAAGGGGTAACACGGTTCGGTGTATTGGTACATATAGACTTGCGTGGGTTAGGGATCGATCCGTGGTGAGGGGGATGTAATGTCGAAGTCGGAGCATTTCCGTTGGACACGACGTGATTTTTTGGGTGCCGCGCCGGGCAGTACTGGCTTGCAGCCTTGTGACGCCACCGTCCAAGGCGGAGGAGCAGTCGGCAGTGACCAACCCACTCGTCACCGCCGGTGCCACAGTAGAACCGAAATGGGAGTCCCGGCTTACGATTACGGTCGGACCGAAGAATGCGGACCTCGTGGGCGGCGATGAGAAAGTGATTCAGGCAGGTGTGGACTACCTCGCGGCCAAGGGTGGCGGCACGCTCCATGTTCTACCCGGAACCTATCGGCTGCGGAACGCCATTTCCTTGCGAACCGGCGTGCGAATTTTGGGGAGCGGCCCGGACTCGGTGCTGGTGAAGACTCCCGAGGCCAAGTCGAAGCTGGCTACGGACTCGCTGTTTTGGGAACAGGAAGTCACGTTGGCCGATGCGAGCGGCTTTCAAGTGGGCGACGGAGTTTGTCTGCGGGTCGACAATGTCTGGCACCAAGGCCACTTTATCATCAGACGCAGTCTTATTGCCCGCAGCGGAAACCGCTTCAAATTGGATCAGCCGCTGAACGACGACGACTTCACAGTTGCGGGGCACGCCAGCATATCGACGCTCTTCCCACTTGTCAGTGGTGACGGGGTTGCCGACGCTATGATCGAGAACATCGCGCTCGACGGGAATAAGACGCAGCAAGAGTCTCTCGATCATTACTGGGGCAACTTCTTAGCCGGGGTCTGGCTGAATCGATGTAATCGCATCCGCATTCGCAACGTAACATCGCGAGAGTCTTGCGCAGATGGCGTTAGTTGGCAGACCTCCGACGACGTTTCTGTGGAAGACTGCCACTGTCATGACAACGTAGGATTCGGATTACATGCTGGCGGCGGCACGCAGCGTCCGCTGGCACGCCGGAACACGCCGGAGCGCAACTATATCGGCTTCTATTTCTGCTGGGGTGTCCGATACGGCTTGGTGGAAAACAACCGGATATCTGACAGCCAGAACTACGGCATTCGTCTCGGTCAAAAGGATACTGATAATTCGATTTGTGGCAACGAAGTTCGGCGCAGTGGAGTGGCGGGAGTAGTTTTTGAGGAGGTAGGAGGAGACCGTGCCTACTCTCCGGATCGTAACCGCCTAGTGGACAACCACATCGTCGACAGCGGCCCGGAAAACGGTATTGGGGTCGATGTGCAAGGCATCGCAGACGCCATCGCCATTTCCCGGAACGATATTCGTGAAACCCGCCAGCCTCTGAAGCGGATCGGGGTCAGGATTGGGGCGCATGCGGCGAACGTGCAACTGGTTGAGAATCAGATCGAAGGCCTTGCTGTGAACATCTCTGACTTGCGCCGGCCCTCGGCATAGGGTGGTGAAGAATGAGTGATTCCGTACGGATTTCACGCCGGGGCCTGCTGCATCGATGTGTGGCTTGCTTAGGCGCGATCATCGTGCCCCGCGCCTGGAGTGAACCCCTGGCCACGCCCCGCTCGCTCTACAGGGTGCCGACGGGCCTCGTGGCAGCACGTGGTCCGAGCTTCCTTCCTTCGGAGCAAGCTGTAGCGCGCAACTTTGGCAGCGCAGCGCGCTACGACCGTTGGGAGGTGATTGGCCCAGGCGGTGGCGGAGGAAATTTCCTACCCACCATAAGCCCTCACGACCCCAGATGTGTCCTCGTTTCCTGTGACATGACGGGTGCCTACATCTCTCGTGACGGGGGCGAATCATGGCGCATGTTTAATCTCGGAGGTTCCTTGCACTTCTTTTTGTTCGATCCAGTCGATTCGAAGGTCATCTATGCGAAAACGACCGGCGGCATCCCAGAGATGAGGAGCGACCGGCCCACCAGTTCTGCCACGTTGTTTCGAAGTGCTGATGCCGGAAGGACTTGGCGACTGTTGCGCACAGACTCACCAACGAACCAGCTCGGAGGTTCGCCAACCGCGCTGGCAATCGATCCGGAGGACTCCGCGATCCTCTATGCCGCGTTTCAGAAGGATCAAGATTTTGACCTCCGCATTTCACACGACTTGGGCAAGACCTGGGCAAAGGTTGCGAATCTCCCCGACGGCGGCGATAAGATTTTCATCGACCCACGGTCCCCCCGGCAGGATCGGACGCTTTACGTCATTGGGGCGAACTCGGTTGCGGTCCGCGAGGGCCGGCGATGGCGGAGCGGGCAAACGCTAAAGGATGTGGAGTCCTATGCAGGCCGACCTGAGCTTCATGGCGGGATCGTGTCGGCGGGCTTCCCGGAAAAGGGCGGCGAGTTAGTCGTCTATATGATCGCGGGGGGGACGTTGCACATTTCAGAGGATGGCGGCGGGAGCTGGCGAGAGTCTCCTCTGCCAGGGTCATCCTCACCCTTGACGGTGGTCGCTGTGGCCACGAGCCTGTGGCATCCTGACGTGGCCTATGTTTCGTACAACAATCGCCGCCGGGGAGCAGACGCCCTCTACGGCGTGGCCAAAACTACAGACCGCGGGCACACATGGGATCTGGTCTGGAAGGAGTCCACGATGAGTGCGCCCAATATCCATGACTCATGGATGAGCGAGCGCTTCGGGCCCAGTTGGGGAGGTAACCCGACTGATCTAGGGGTGGCGCCCGCGAGCCCCGACATCTGCTACGGCTGCGACTCCGGCCGCACCCTGCGCACGACCGATGGCGGGCGGACGTGGCAGGGTGTGTATTCGACCAAGCTGCCGGACGGCACATATACCACCACAGGCTTGGACGTGACCACATGCTACGGGGTGCACTTCGATCCCTTCAATCCGAAGCGCATCTTCATTGGGTACACCGATATCAGTCTTTTTCGGAGCGAGAATGGCGGCAGGAGTTGGATTAGCTCCACCGCCGGTGTGCCGGAACGATGGCTCAACACGACCTACTGGATTGTCTTCGACCCGGAGGTGCGTGGACGCACCTGGGGTGTGATGAGTGAAATGCACGATTTGCCTCGTCCCAAGATGTGGGCAGGGGGGTCTGTGGCAAGATTCAGTGGTGGCGTCTGCCGTAGCGATGACGGGGGAAGAACCTGGAAGGCTTCGGGCGAGGGAATGCCGCAAGCCGCTACGACACACATAGTTCTGGATCCGGCGAGCCCCGCGCGCGCGCGCGTACTCTATGTGGCCGCTCTAGGGGGCGGCGTCTACAAATCCACCGATGGCGGTGATCGTTGGACTCTAAAGAACAGCGGCCTCCTCGGGGATGAGCCTTTTGCCTGGCGCCTGACGCGGGATGCCAACGGTGTCTTGTACCTTGTGGTGGCGCGGCGCAGCGACGATGGTAGCATCGGAGGTGAGGGCGATGGGGCGCTCTACCGCTCAAGCGATGGGGCCGACCACTGGACGAAGATCCAGTTGCCGGAGGGTTGCAACGGGCCCGAGGGATTGGCCGTCGATCAGCAGGATCCACAGCGGCTTTACCTAGCCGCTTGGGGACGTCTCGAACAAAGCCATTTCACAGCTGGTGGCGTTTTCCTTTCGACTGACGCCGGCGGGACTTGGCGCCATGTCCTCACCCAAAATGAGCATATCTATGATGTTACAATTGATCCACGCAATCCCGGCATCCTTTATGCCTGCGGATTCGAGGCGTCGGCTTGGCGGTCCACCGATCGCGGGGAGAACTGGTCACGGATCAGAGGATTTAACTTTAAGTGGGGACACCGCGTGATTCCAGACCCCGACGATCCGGCAATGATCTACATCACCACTTACGGTGGCGGCGTCTGGTACGGGCCTGCCGAGGGTGACAGTAACGCTGTGGAGGACATTTTGCCGAATTCCGGCTAATGAGATGTCTCTGAGAAGCACACTTCAAGCCGCGACGATCATGGCGCTGGCCCTCCCGGCTTTGCCCGTATGGACTCAGCCCCCTCCTATTTGGACTCCGGAACTCTCGATGCGGGTTCAACGCATTGGGGAAGTGGTTCCCTCCCCCGACGGACGACTTGTGGTTTACACGCAGGCCCGCGCCATCATTGAACCTGAGCGGAACGAGTGGGCTACTCAAATCTTCTTGGCGAAAGCTGACGCGACCCGCCGTTTTCAACTCACGCATGAGCGGGCCGGAATAAGCTCTCCATCTTTCTCTCCGGATGGACAATTCATCTATTTCTTATCGACTCGGCAAGGCAAGGGAAACATCTATCGCATCCGGGTAGATGGCGAAGAAGCCGAGAAGTTGACCGACTGGAAAGGGGAACTCACTAAGTATCAGGTCTCGCCCGATGGAAAGTGGATTGTGTTCGCCGGAACCAATGCGAATGAGGAAAGCGAGAAGGAGAGGAAGGAGAAGCGGGACTGGAGGGTGGTGGATGCTAATCCTAAGGTGAATAGCTTATGGATCTTATCTGTAGAGCCGGATGCTCAAGGGAAAAGGCCTATCCGCCGGCTCATCAGCGTTTCATGTTATGTCACAAACTTCGACTGGTCACCGGAGGCACTTTCCATCGCTTTCGAACACCAGCCGAACGCCAGTGAGGATTTCTGGCCCCAGAGTGATCTCTCCGAAGTTGATTTGAGAAGCGGCGCAGTGAGAGTTCTCGCAGGCACTGGGGCGGCGGAAGGTGAGCCCCGGTATTCGCCTGACGGACGCTGGCTGGCCTATTTGCGCACACCAGATCCTGCTCATTGGGCAGGCGAGGAGCAGATCGTGCTTTTCCCCCGGCATGGCGGAGCTCCCCGGGCTGTTCCCTCAACCTTCGACGCGCCGTCCTCCGTTTCGAAGGTCTTCCCATTCCGGTTCCCGGCAGGTTTAATACCCAGAAAGGCCATGGGCGAGTTCCTGGGTTGGTCTTCCGACTCGGCGCGCCTGTTCTTCACAGGCGAAAAGGGCACCTGCCATCTGCTGTACTCCGTCTCCCCGGATGGAACTACGAAAGATGTCTACGGTCCCCCGGATGCCGTGGTGAGGGCGGCCAGCCTGAACTCGACGGGCACATACGTCGGCTTTTCCCGGGAAAGTCCCGATGAGCCCCAAGAAGCATTTACCATGCGCCTTGATCGGGGTAACCCCATCCAGGTGAGCGCCACAAACAGTGACTTGCCGAAGGTTCCCACAGGGACGACCAAGCTTATCAACTGGCGGTCCCAGGACGGTCTGGAGATTGAAGGCTTGCTGACCCTTCCCCCCGGATACGCGGCCGGCAAGAAGTACCCGCTGGTTGTGGCGATTCACGGCGGGCCGATGGGTTGGTGGAGCCAACGCTTCAATGGCGAGGCCACAGTCTTTTGTCCTGTTGCGAGCTTGGCAGGCAGGGGATACGCCATTCTCGAGCCGAATATTCGCGGCTCGGGCGGCTACGGTCGAGGGTTCCGTTTCGCAAACCTGAACGATTGGGGTGGCAAGGATTACGAAGATTTGATGGCGGGCGTCGACCACGTGATTTCCATGGGAGTTGCCGATCCGGGACGGCTGGCGGTCATGGGATGGAGCTATGGCGGCTATATGACGAGCTGGGTGATCACCCATACCCGGCGCTTCAAGGCCGCTGTTGACGGCGCCGGCGTCACCGACCTCATAAGTTTCACAGGCACGACCGACATTTCGTCTTTCTTACCGGATTACTTTTCAGGTGAGTTCTGGAATAGGCTGGCGCTTTATCAAGAACGGTCCCCCATTTACCACGTGAAGGGTGTGACTACTCCCACCCTCATATTGCAAGGAGAAGCCGACCTTCGCGTGCCCCCCTCCCAAAGCTTTGAGCTATATGACGCCTTGAAGCGTCAAGGTATTACGACTCAGATGGTGATTTACCCAGGGGAGGAGCATGTCCCGGACGCCCCTCGGGATGTGATGGACATTATGCAGCGCCAAATCGAATGGGTTGAAAGGTACACCCATTGAAAGGGGATTCGCATAATCGTGGATAAGGTTGACGCAGTGGTAGTGGGAGCAGGCGCTGGCGGAGGGATCGTCGCCAAGGAACTGGCGACCGCTGGTCTGCGCGTGATGCTCTTTGATCGCGGGCCGAATTTCGCTGCTTCGGACTTCGGTCACGATGAGCTTTTTGACTCGCAGGAGCTTTGGAATCCCCATGGGCTACGTTTTGGCCCCTATCCGGGAGAGGTGCAAAGCTATCGCCCCGATCCCGACAAACCCTCGCACGTTGTCACCCCATTCGATGGTGACTTCAGTGCCGTGGCCCGCTGTGTGGGAGGCGGTACGCCAAGTTATCAGGCCCTGTCCTGGCGGTTTCATCCTGGTACATTCCGATTGAAATCCCTTTATGGGGTGCCGGCGGGATCGACGGTCGAGGATTGGCCGATTAGCTACGACGATCTTGAGCCGTATTACGAAAAGGCCGAATACGAACTGGGCGTCTGCGGAGAGCCAGGCCCTTACGGCCCGCGGCGCCAGAAGCCCTATCCGATGCCCCCGCTGCCTGACAATCGCGAGGCGGAGGTGTTATTTCCCGCCGCGCGTCGGCTCGGGTGGAAGCCATTCCCTCCCCCGCTGGCCATTCTTTCGCAGCCTTACCGGGGGAGGCCCGCTTGTATTCGCTGTGCTTACTGCTTGAGCTACGGATGCGAAGTGGAGGCCAAGTCTTCCACTGCCTCGACCGTGATACCCGAGGCGCTCAAAACCGGCTTGTGCACGCTTCGCGCGGACACACTGGTGCGAGAAATCACGGTGGACTCCCGCGGGCGTCCCAATGGCGTGGTCTGCAAGTCTGGCAAGGGCCCATGGGAGGAAATATCCGCCCGCGTGATCGTGGTTACGGCATCGGCTACAGAGACCCCTCGCCTTCTGCTCAATTCGCGTTCCAAGTGGTTTCCCACAGGTTTAGGCAATCATTACGACCAAGTGGGGCGTCACGTCAATGAAGACCAAGGCGCCCTCGTCTTTGGGTTCTTCGATGAAGTTGTGGCAGACCCTCTCGGGCCCGGACCGAGTTTTGCACTGGACTTCCAGTTTGAACATGCGGAGGTTCCAGCGGGCGGGATCATATACAACGGCTTCAGCCGCCTCCCCATTCGCGTCGTGAACACCGTGCCGCGCCCAGACGGGATGAAATCCTGGGGGAGGGAGTTCAAGGATTACTGCCGCCGCTATTTCTGGAACCACATCCGCGCCTATGGCATTGCGCATGGCATTCCGCGTGAAGGCAATCGCGTGGACCTCGATCCGGAACTGACTGACTCCGACGGGATGCGAGCTGCGAGGGTGACGAATCGCGCCCACGCCTGGAGTTTCCCACAGCAGGAATGGCTGGCATCACGAGCGGAACTCCTGCTGAAGGAGGCAGGCGCAAAATTCACCATCCGAAGCTCCATCGTCCGTGAACGCGCCGGGGGTCTCGGAGAACATCAGAGCGGGAGTTGCCGGATGGGGACGGACCCTCACAGCTCGGTCACGGACCGTACCGGGCGTGTACACGATATTCCCAACCTTTTTGTCGCTGACGGCAGCCTGATGACCAATGCAGGTGGAGGCAATCCGTGCCTGACCATTCAGGCGCTGGCCTACTGGGTCAGCGACCACATTGTGCGCGCGTGGAAAGGAGGAGGGCTAAATGGCTGAAGAGACGTGCTTGGGACCGGCAAGGGAGAATCCGCAAAGAATCTCACGCCGCGGCCTTTTGCACCGATGCGCGATCTGCCTAGGAGTAATAAACCTGCCCCAAGCTTGGACGAGGCTGCTGGCCGCGTCCGAGCACGCACAGCATGCACAGACGGGGGCGCCGGCCGTACGCGGTCCGGTTCCCTTCAAGTACTTCACGCCGGAGCAGGCCGCATGCGTGGAGGCCATCACGGAGCAGATTATTCCCGCGGATCAGGATCCCGGCGCCCGGTGGGCGGGCGTCGTCCACTATATCGACCTCAGCCTAGCGGGACAATTCGCCAAGCACCGTCCCACCTACCAAGCGGGGTTAAGTCGCCTTGCGGAGCTGACGAGAGACGTGTCAGACCGGCCCTTCTCCGACCTGGACTTTGGACAACAGACGAGCATCTTGGAAAAACTCGAGTCCGATGTAGCAAACGCCCAATCGAGCAGGATCGGCCAAGAGTTTTTCGCTCTCGTGCGGCGACAAACCATTGAGGGTTTCTTCGGGGATCCGAAGTACGGAGGAAATCGCGACAACATTGGCTGGAAGATTCTGAAGTTCGAGGGCTGAGGAAGGGAAGGAAGATTTTCTCGCAGGGAGCGATCCCTAATGAAAAGGCTACTACTTTTTGCACTTGCCACGATACTGGCGGTGCCTCTGTTCGGCGAGGAAGCCGACATTTACAACGGGAAAGTCTACGGCATTTTCCAGCCGCTCAAAGCCGCTGAGACGCCGGAACTGATCACCGTGACCGGCGGGACATTTCAGTACGTTATCGAGCGGTCGACCGGCCAGATCGTCTCGGCCAAGGCGTTGGGTACGGAGTTTGTGGCTGCCGGGACATCGTTTCCCGATCCTTACATTGGCCTGATGCCGGAGGACGACCCGGGCGCGCGCCGCGAGGGTGGTAAGGACCGGCCGCGGTTCGGGTACGAGAAGGCGGTCGAGATAAGGCCTGTTTTATGGTCCGGCGATCTCACGGATGCGCGTCGTTTCGACGCGGCGAGAGGTTCGGGGATCAAGACCGCCTTGCTGATCTCGGGCCCGGAAAGTGTCCATGTCCGCGCCACCGGGCGATATAGCGACACCCCCCTTTTCTGGCAGATCGAATACTCTTTCGAAGTAGATGGCTTCACGAAGGTCACCGTCCGCCTGACGACTGCGAAGCCGGTCCAGCTTCGCTGGAACTGTTTCAACCATGCCTGGCTGACGAAAGACGCGGTGCAGTACCTCACGAAAGTGAGCGACCCGAAGGGGGAGCCGCCCCAAGTGCTGCCGGAGCCCACGGTGAGCGTTACGCAGACAGAACCGGATCAGGCGGTATTCGAGTCGCACTGGAATGCCTTTTTCCACTTGGCGAATCGTGTCACAGGCATCGAGTTCTCGAAGCAAGACTTCGGGGACCGCTGGAGCGGCTACCGCGATTCCAGCGTGGTGCTGGAAAACGGGAAGGTGGTGGATACGGGAGCGGTCGAAACCAAGAATGGGCGGGTTCTAAGGGGTTGGGATTCGCGCGGGAGGACAAACATTTTCACCCAGCTCTACATGCGGGAGCGCGCGCTGGAGCTCGAGGAGTTCGACATTCGCAACGCCACCTATCCGTTCAACCCCGGTGACGTGCGGAAGCGCGTCTTCTGGGTTCAGATGACTCCAGCAAAGCGGCCCCGCGAGGACCTGAACAGCGTCCGTGAGGCTGTAACGGGACCCAATCAGATCGTGATGACCCGCTGGCGAGGTACCCAGGAACCCTGGGAGCCCCCATCGGATGAACAAGTAAAGCTGTGGGCCCAGATGGGCGTCAACCTGATCGTGGGAGGGGCGAACAACTGGTCCGGAGACTACGCGCAGCCGCTCCAGGCGGAGAAGACCCGGCACTTCCTTGAGACCGCACACCATTACGGCATCAAGGTAATCCCGTACGTGACGTTTGCGGATTTCAATTTCGCCGCGCCTGGCTACCAGGAGCATGCGGCAGAGTGGATGGCTTCCGCCGGCATCGAGTACGCAAATGAAACCACGCTCATGTGTCCGAACGCCCAAGGCTGGAGGGAATTCCTCGAGAAGCAATGGGACCAATTGCTCACCGAGTTCCCATTCGATGGATTCTACGTCGATCAATGGATCAACATCCGGTTCTGTAACAATTCGCGGCACGGTTGCAACGGCTATCTCGGCAGCTTTTCCACGGAGGGCTACCATGATTTCGCCAAGCGTGCCCGCCGCGTGGTGGCGCGCCACACCGGCGGCAAAGGTGTCATGCTCCTCAACGCCAACATGCTGCTTTTCTCCGGGGTCGTTCCGTGGTTCGACATCCGTCTGAACGGGGAGAACGACGATCCCAGCAAGATGACTGAAGGAACGCTGGCGACGACTTGGAACGGCTGGGGGCAAGGCATCCAATCGATAGGAATGTGGCGTCCCGAACAGGATGCCCGGTCGATGATCAACCTTCTCACGACCCTCATGATCCCCTTCTCGGTGCGAAGGTTAAAGACATTGGACGAGTGGCGGACGTCCACCGAACCCCGGATTTCGTTGGAGCGGGAGACTTGGGGTTACTGGCGTTTCTTCGGTCTCAATAGTTCCCGAAAGTTCTCGAGCCTCGATCAACCCGAGGTGGTAGCCATGAGCCAACCCGGATCAATCGCGAATGTCTTTAGCCGAAACAGTCGCCTGCTCGCGGTGATCGGGGCTCTCAGTGGCAATGGCACACGCCAGGACAACCTTCGGATTCTAGCGCCCGCCCAACTTGGCCTGGAGGAGAGCGTTCGCTTCCGCATCGTCGATCTGCGACACAACCGGTATCTTTCGGCGGGCTCCTACAGCACTTCCGATCTCGCTCAGATCCCTGTGACTCTGAACGGGGCGGAGCCCCTGATCTTGCTGATTGAGCCGGAGCAGAAGGGGGCCCGAGTCGAGTATTTCACGGGAGCCGATGCGGTGTCGACGACAGTGCTTGGCCGAAAACTGGAGTTGAAGCTCCAGGCGGTGCCGGGGTCACCCGTGGAACTCCACCTCGAAGCGGCGGGGCAAGCGTATGGTTGCGAGACCCCGGGGTTTGCACGCGAGGCCACCCCGGGAGATTTTGTCGTGTTCGCCGGGCTAGCGCCGGCCGGTGGAGTGGTAAGGTTTTCGAGATAGGGCGCGATTCCCGGATGAAACCGTCATGGGGGCTGAAATGGAAAGAATGAGGAAAGCTTGCATCCATACTGTCTTGCTGTTGGCTATTGGTTCCGCAAGGTGTGCTGCCCAAACGGCCCCCTCCCCCCACAGCAAAGAGGGAGAGACTGTCCGCGTCTGCGTCGCTCAGCCAGCGACGCGAACCATCAACTGGCGATTGAAGCCTCAAGAGGCGTTGGCCGAGGTTGATGCGACACTGGGAGAACTGGAACAGTTGGTGCACCGGGCCGGAGGAGGGGGTTGCGATGCCCTGGCGCTGCCCGAGGACACGCTGGGGATCCTGCGTTGGGAGGTTGGGAACAAGCCGTTGATGAACCAGGTGCTGCCCGAAGCGGTTGGCCGGATGCTGGGCCGACTGGGAAGAGCGGCAGCATCCCACCGAATGTATCTCGTCTGTGCGAGCGACACTTCCAAACCGGACGGCACCTATCGCAATACGGCTTTCTTCTTGGGCCGTGACGGCCAAGAAATCGGCCACTATTACAAGGTTCAGCCCACGGTCAACGAATCCGACCGGGTGCGGGGAACGAGCTTCCCCGTATTCAAAACCGCCGACCTGGGTTGGGTGGGCCTCCTGATCTGTAATGACATGGTGTTTCCGGAGTCATCGCGGGCCTTGGCGCTGGCGGGGGCAGACATCATCTTTGATCCGACCCTGGGTGGAGCGGCCGCGACGGATGATGCCGACTTGGACCGGGCGGCCTTTCGCACACGAGCGATTGACAACTTTGTCTATCTGGCAGTCGCCCGGCGTGGCAGCGGGGCGATGATTGTCTCGCCGCAGGGGAAGGTGTTGGCCGAAGGAAAAGGGCCGAACGCTATCGCTACGGCCGATATCAAGCCCTTTGGCGGGCGCGCGGCCGGTGACGCGGCGAACTTCCAGCAAGACATGCGCGCACGGCTATTCCGAGAACGTAATCCCTCTGCTTATGGAATCCTGACCGACCCGAACCCCCCGGCGTTGAAAAAGATTCCCGCCACCATTACCGTTGAGCGGGCGGTGCGCATCTGGCAGGAGATGCTCACGACCGGCGAGGAACAATTCGGCCAAGCGGAGGCACTGTTCCGGGCAGGGAAAACCGCGGAAGCTGCCACCGCTTACGAGAAGCTGCGAGCCGAACTTCCCGGCACGTGGATTGACCGGGAAGCGGGGAAACGTCTGGCCAGCATTCGCGCCGGGGAGCAGAACAAGTAGGAACGGCAGGCCCGCTTGGAATGCTCAAGCGTGTCCCTCGCGGGAACAAACGGTGTTCAATACTTCTCCCAATGCAGAACGTCGTCCAGGGGCCGCTTGGCCTTTTCCGAGTTCTCCGCCGGGTAGCCCATCGGAACCAAGCTGATCAACTTGTAGCCTGACGGCGCCCCAACCAGCCGGCAAATTTCTGCCGCATAGGGTTTCTTATCCCCGGCCACCCAGCAGGAACCCAGCCCGTGGGCACGAGCTGCAAGCAGGATATTCTCGGTGGCGGCGCTGCCGTCCTCAAGGTAGTACTTCGTGTCCCGGCATATCACCACCACGCATGCGGCGGCGGCAATGAACTTCCCGAAGTCCGTAATCTCCGCGATCCGGCGCAGCGCGTCCGGTTGGGTCACGACCACAAATTCCCAGGGCTGAATGTTGATCGCCGTCGCCGCCAAACGTGCACAGTCAATAATATCTTCGATGAGAGCTCTGGGGACCGGCTCTCGCTTGTAGGCGCGCACGGCCCGGCGTGTCTTCAACACTTCAATTGCGTCCATGCTTCGTTGCCCTCCGGCGTCGATGTGTGCTCCTTATTTACACAAGGGTAGCTGCGGAGTAATACCACTTTGACCGGCATAAGTCCACCGTTGGCGCTCAACTGATCAGCGCCAGGCAAACAGATCCTGACGACACAACCTCGGCCGTTATTCGCCGTGGTTCATTTCGGCGTAAGCTCGATGGCAATGGCCTGGAACTCTGGTAAAGTTGCACAGGTGGCACTTTCGTAACCTTAATTTATCCATATTTGTTCAAGGGAGAGCATTATGACTGAGCGTTTCACGCGCCGTAACCTGCTGCAAGCGCTGGGAGCAACAGGTGTGGCAACCGCTTTGGGGCGGTCCGCTGCGTTACCCATGCAGGTTGCGGCGCCCAATCCGGTCGCGCAGCTAGAAGCTAAGATCCGCGCCAGCGAGAACAAACCGTGGAAAGGTTCGCCCCTCGGTAACCAGTACCCCTTCCTCAAGAAAATGCAGGAAGAGGCGCCGCAAAGCATGGCGTTCCTGAAAACCCGGCTCAAAGATCTGGAAATGTGGAAAGCCGAAGCCCGGGGGAAAATCTTTGAATTGCTCCTCTATCGGCCTCAGCCCTGCGATCCGCAGGCACGCATTCTGGAGCAGGTAGACAAAGGCGATTACATCCGCGAATACCTGCGCTTCCACACCACGCCCGGTATCGAAGTGCCCGCTTATTTTCTCTATCCCAAGCGGGCCAAGTTCCCTGTCCCGGCGGTCGTGGCCCTGCACGACCACGGCGGGTTTTATTACTTTGGAAAAGAAAAGATTGTTGAGGTCGAGGGCGAGAATCCGGTGGTGACCAACTATCGCAAGGAATATTACGCTGGGTCGAGCTTTCCAGTAACGCTGGCGCGCCATGGGTATGCGGTAATCGTCATCGACATGTTTTATTTTGGCGAGCGACGATTAATTCTGGATTCGGATGTCGAGGAAGGTATCAATTCCTGGTCAAAGGTTGAAGGAGCGGAGGCGATCGGTAAGATCAACGGTCGCAATGGCCAGCTCGAATGTTGGGTAGACGGCAATGTGCAACATGTTGGCATCACCTGGGCCGGAGTGCTCTGTTGGGATGACATTCGCACCATTGATTACCTCGCAACCCGACCGGAGGTCGACATCAACCGCATTGCCTGCGCAGGCCTCTCCGTAGGGGGATGGCGAACCAATTTCCTCGCGGGTCTCGACCCCAGAATCAAAGCTGCATGCATTGCCGGTTGGATGACTTCGTTCCATCAGATCGTCCCATGGTATGTTTCATACACAATTCCGGCAGGCAATGTGCCCGGATTGTTTAAATATCTAGACTATCCCGACGTCGGGTCACTTTTGATGCCCGGAGCCCTGCTGGTGGTGCACGGTCTTCAAGATACGCTGTTCCCGCCCGAGGGCGTCAAGGCGGCGTTTCGGAATTTGGCGCAATGCTACGAAGCGATCGGAAAAGCGGAACGCTTCAAGACATACACCTTCGATGGTCCCCACAGTTTTCCGGCCCGAGCACAACAACTCATGCTGGAATGGTTTGACCGCTGGGTATAGCTATGCAGTAGTGACCGCGGCGAGGCGGTGCGAGCAGGCGCGGCAGTCCCTCATTGGCGTGGAGTGGTTAGCGTTGTTGCTTCTGGAGCCGAGGTCTTTTCCTACGCTGTTGACAAGATGGAGCGGGAGACGGGAATCGAACCCGCGACGTCCAGCTTGGGAAATTGATCGTAGATTGTAAATACAAAATTTAGCGTCTAGGTTGTCGATGCTGCCTTAACCGGGTGAGAGCCTCCTCGTCCAAATCAATCCCCAGTCCGGGCGCTTGCGGCATCTCCAGGTATCCGTCGCGGGCGCGAATCTTCTGCCGCGTCAGGAACTCGCGAAGATTGGTATTCTCCTGGGCCACGTGCGGTCAAGTATCAATTGCTTTCCATTTCTTCTGCTAAAACCTAGCCTCCCAATAGCTAGCTCAGGGGGGGAATCTCGGTCCTGGACCTTGCACTGGACTTACTGCGGGGATTTGATCTTTGCGATTCGCCCTAGGTCCAGGCATTTGACGTAGTAGCTGGTGAGGCGCTTTAAGACGATGAACCATACCCAGAATGTCGTATAAGCGCGAGAGGATCGCAGTTTTTGGACTCCAGGAACTCAAGCTCGTCCGTGGGCTTGAATTCACGCGTTTTCAATTCGAGCGCCATTACCGCATCGGGGAGCTCGCGCGGATGTGGAGACTCGGTGCGGGCGTTCTCAGGGAGTCCGGCCTCGCAATCCTTGCGGTGACGGCGATATAGTTTGAGCACCATAAAGTTTGACGCTCATTTCATCACGTTGCACGCCATTGCACGCTGGATCGGAAAGTTTTTTGTAAGTTATTTAAAGCATGCTGGCGGAGAGGGTGGGATTCGAACCCCGACCGCCTGCTGATTATACGCAACTTATTGATTCTACAAAACGGGAAAAACGATAGAAGCGGCCAAAACGCCAGTTTGAGGTACACGGCGGGTACACGGCCTGCCACACAAGCATCTATGAGCGGTTTCGGCCGTGCAGGGACTGCACAAACAGATCTAAGTTGTAAGCTGATTTCAATGCCCCGCGAGCAGGACTCCTTGGCGAAGCCACCTTCGACGCGCTTTGTCCATGGTCGGCCCCTGTACCAGCCTTTGAGCGTCACGGTTTCTTTGGCTCTCTAGTCGACGATTGGGATCTTTGTTCGTCAAGGACGAAGCTGGGTTCAGGGAGCATCCCCGTAACCCTGTCAAGGTACATCCGGTACAAACACATCGTTACTTCTCGCCTTCTCGTATTTGCATCACTGGTCGGAGGCCATCCGCTCGACGTACCGTAGTCGCGCCTTAGAAGTTGGTCAAACCATTCGACCCTTTCGACCGGACTCAGCGGGCGGCCGTATTCTGCGGGAACCCACGGGGGAAGCTGGGGGTTGTCCCGGTCCACCAGGAACAACAAGGGATCGTGGTCGGTGTACAGCTCGGATGTCAGGCCTTCCTTGACAGCCTCCTCTGCCAGTGCATCTAGGTTCACGCGCTCGTCCAAGAGGTCTTTGATGGCCCAGTGAGGCGCCACTCGGTGCCTTGTGATAGTGACCTTCTGAATCGCCCAGGTTATCGAGCGGAGATGCGTCTCAACTTCGGGCATTAGGCGCTTCGCATATGCAACCATCGAAACCTCGAAGCGATTGCGCGGCTGACGGTCGAGGAAAACGAGAGCCGCAAAGCGGTTACGGTTCTTAGTAATCCAAGAGTATGCCAGATCCTTTTCTCGCGCCGTCAATTGAAGGCATTGAAGTATTGCTGCTGTAGCGGCCTCGAACTCCCGATGGTCGGCATTCACCAAAAACTCCAATAGCTTGTGCGTTTCCTTGGAAGGTCCGGCAGTCCCGTTTGGAAGGCCTTTTGACACATTCGCTCGAACGTGGTTGTCAAGCGACGAAGTCTTTTGCACCTCGGTCAAGCCCGGATCAATCCGGGGACTTTTTGTGGGTTCTGACCCCGGCGGCGGAATAGGTCGGGAGCGCAGGAGGAGCAATAGTCCGATCACGACAAGTACTATTGCCCCCCATTCGACGGTGAGCCGGCCAGTGTCGATATGGCTCGCGGTTCCAATCAGGAGGTGCTCATGTCGTGAGTGAGGTAAATCTGGAGTGGGGGGCACGAAGAAGAAATGATAGCCCGCGAATCTCTCGGTAGTACCGAGACCTCCAGGAGTCAGATACTCATCCACGAAATCCCATGGTGGGTATAGGGCTGTCAAAGCCGCGAAAAAGATCCCAGCCAGCAGAACAGACCTTTGGCGAGGGTTCATAAATCTGACCTCACGCGGGTGGTGATGACACGTTTACTTGTACCGATTCCAGCCACCAGTCGGCCTTGCCGGTGATTCGCGCCAAGGCTCTTACCACCAGTTCCAAAATAGCCGGATTAAAACCCTCTCGTTTTTCAGATAGGCCCCGTATCGCTGTCCTCACCCATGTCATCTTCAAGCTCCTCATCAGCGTCATTAGACGCTTCGTTCTCACGAATCTGCGCGTTTACAGCGTCAGGATGGATAGCGCACCAGTTCACGGATTCATGAAAGATGCTCAGGGCAGTTTCGCATCGGGATATATACTCCCAAGGTGCATCGGATATTTCGTTGGCGTCCCAAAAGAGACCGACCTCCGACGGAAGGCTAATAATTTCACCATACTCCATGCCATCAAAGTCACGCCACATGACACCCAACTCACAACCCTTGGGAACTTTCCCGCACACCAGCTTTAGGTATTCGATTCCCAACTTAAATTCAAAGGTATCCCCTGGTGTGGTTGAATGCCCGCAATCGCCAATGCTTTCCCAAGGCATCGCACGCCTTCCGCACACAGGAAAAAGGGCCGCAGATAACAGTCAACGGAGTCCGGGCAGAGACCCCGTCCAGCATCGCCCCGGAATCATTAGGGCCTGTCCGCGGAGTCAATCATAGCCCTTTTGGGTCAGTATTTGTAGAGGATCGTCTGTAGAACTATCGTCTGAGCACCTATACAAAGGTGGTGTGCCAAAGGCAACTCGATTCTCGCGTCGCACATTCGGGCAAGCGGTTCGGCACTGCCGCGAACAGATCGGACTGTCGCAGGAGGAGTTCGCCGAAAGAGCCGAAATCCATCGTACTTACGTGAGTTCAATAGAGCTGGGCAAGGTAAACGTGGGGATCGAGGTGGCAAATCAGCTGGCCGCTGCCCTCGGCAAGAGGCTGAGCGAGCTAATTGAAGAGGCGGAATGAAATTGTCTGCCAGCCGGGGACCCGTACCAGCACAGAGATTGCGCTGGCGCCGTCATTCGTCTTCAAGTGTGAAAGCGGGAAACGTGTGGTAGATGTGGCCGAACTCCAGGAATTTGCCCGACTCTACTGCAAGCCGTGAACTCCTTCATAAGCTGAGCCCACTTCCAAGACCTCAAGGTTATCTTGCCCGCCCGTGATCGTAGTGCTAGAGTCCCCGTAGTCCTTGGAGATCTCCCGAAGCAGGCTGTCGGAGGTCATTGTGAAGGAACTTCTGCGGGCGGTGTTCATCATCCTTGCCCTCATCGTGTCGTCGCCCAGTTTTCCTTGGGGTGGAGACGGTGAGTCCGAAAGCGGTAGACCCGTTGCGGCACCTCTAGCTGGCGAAGCCACATGTTGACAAGGGGTGGCGAGAGAGCAGTTGTGGACTCAAGATGAGGATCAGCCTTCGCTTGGTCATTTCGTTGATTCTGGGCGTGGCCTTGGTCGCCCTGCTTTTAGCCTATTTTCAGGTGAAGGCGCAGAAGCGTGCACTGAGAAACGACCTGCAAAATCGAGCGCAGCTGCTTGCCGATAGCCTTGCTCAGAGTGTTGAACTCCTGCTGCAACATCACTCGCGGAAGGATCTGCAAGTTCTCGTGGACCGGTTTGGGAACCGGGAGCGGTTGGCGGGTGTGGTGGTTTACGATGCCAAGCAGCAGCCCCTGGTCATGACTTTGGGGTTAGCTGGCGGCCTGGCTATCCCTCCCGACGTGGTGACCCAAGCGATTAGCCAGAACCAGAGCGTGGGTAAATTCCTCCTTCTGGGCAAGGCGCCGACGTACATCTGTGTGGTTCCCCTGCATCTGGGTGAGCAGGTAACAGGAGCGCTGGCCATTTTCCACAATGCAAGTTTTATTGATACCCAGGGTGCCCGGCTCTGGCGTTCAGCCTTCCTCGGGGTCCTCGTCCAAACCCTCTTTATTGCACTCGCTACGCTTCTCATCATCCGCTGGACTTTTATTGGACCCATCACCAAAACCGCACAATGGATACGCGAACTCCGCGCGGGGAGGCCGATGGAGAGTCGCAGCCTACCCGCCGCGGATGTATTTAAGCCTCTGGCACAAGAGGTGACGAGTTTGGCCAAGAGCCTGGAGACAGCGCGCGCGGCGGCCGAGGAAGAGGCGCGCCTCCGGGCCGCGGGGGAATCGCTCTGGACGCCGGAACGGCTGCGCGTGCATGTCCAAACGGCACTCCAGGAAAGGCGCTTGTTTGTGGTCTCCAATCGGGAGCCGTATATGCACATACGGCGCGGGAAGGAAGTGGCAGTGATTGTCCCCGCCAGCGGCCTTGTCACCGCGCTCGAACCGATTCTCCGCGCCTGTGAGGGGACCTGGGTGGCCCACGGGGCCGGCGATGCGGACCACGAAGCCACGACAGAGCACGACCGGCTGCGCGTGCCTCCCGACGAACCCCGTTACACGCTGCGCCGCGTCTGGCTGACCAAGGAGGAAGAAGAAGGCTACTACTATGGCTTCGCCAACGAAGGGCTGTGGCCCCTCTGTCACATCGCCCACACGCGCCCCACTTTCCGGGCGTCAGACTGGGAATGCTATCAACAGGCGAACCGTAAGTTTGCCGAGGCTCTGCTGGAGGAAATGGCAGGAACAATCGAGCCCGTGGTACTTGTCCAGGATTACCACTTTGCCTTGTTGCCCCGCCTGCTCAAAGAGCGGCGTCCGGATGCTCGCGTGGCCATCTTCTGGCACATTCCCTGGCCGAACCCGCAGGCCTTTGGAATTTGTCCCTGGGAACGAAACCTGTTGGAGGGGTTGTTAGGAGCCGATCTCGTCGGTTTTCATATCCAAGCCCACTGCAATTACTTTTTGGAAACCGTAGACGGCGCGCTGGAGACGCGCGTGGATTGGGAACGCTTTACCGTCAACCGGCGCGGCCACCTCACCCGGGTGCGGCCGTTTCCGATCAGCGTTGTCCTATCGGAATCCGCCGGCGATTCCCGAACCCCCTCCAGGTCGGTCTATCTGGAACGTGCGGCCTTGTTCAAAGAATTGGGCGTAGAAGCCACTTACATGGGTGTTGGCGTGGACCGTGTGGACTACACGAAGGGAATTTTGGAGCGTCTTCGAGGCATCGAACGCTTCCTGGAAAAATACCCCATCTATCAGGGGCAGTTTACGTTTGTGCAGATCGGCGTGCCCAGCCGCACGCACATCAAGCGCTACCAGGACCTGATGGCGGAAATTGAATCCGAGGTGGATCGAATCAACTGGCGCTTCCAGAAAGGCAACTGGCGCGCGATCGTTTTCGTCAAGCGTCACCACACGCACAGCGAGATCGAACAATATTATCGGGCCGCCGATCTGTGCATGGTGACTTCGCTCGACGACGGCATGAACTTGGTGGCCAAGGAATTCGTTGCCGCGCGCGAGGACGAGGAGGGCGTTCTCATCCTCAGCCGTTTTGCTGGAGCGAGTGGTGAGTTACGAGACGCCTTGGTGGTGAACCCTTATGATGTGGAGCAGTTGGCTGAGGCCATTCGTTTCGGGCTGGAAATGGATCCCGAAGGAAAAAAGGTGCGCATGCGGCGCATGCGGCAGGGGATCCGAGAATTCAATATTTACCGGTGGGCGGCGGATTTGATCAAAGAACTCGCGGAAATTCGTCTCGATTCGCCGTCGCTGGCAACCGATCGCCAGCAGGGACGATAAGACACCACTGCCCGGCAATCTTGCTGAGGACGCAAGGAAATGGGGGAGCGCCTGCTCGTGAACAGCCGCCAGGGGGAGAGGGAGAACGCGAAGGAGAGAATCAGAAAGGCCCACAGGAAGTTGGCGCGGGCGCGCAGCGCAGGCGGAGCACGCCATCTGTTCGATTGCTGGCCGCAGGTTGTCCGCTCGCTCCATTCGGCCCAGAGTTTTGTATTGTTCGTGGATTTTGATGGCACCCTGACACCCCTTCGCGAGCGGCCTTCTGACGTGCCGCCTTTGGACCCCTCATGGCGCGGACTTCTGCGCAGACTGGCAAGAAACAAGCGCCTCACTTTTTATGTAATCAGTGGCCGCCGGCTGGCAGAGCTTCGCAAGCTCGTCCCGGTTCCCGGCGTTCGCTTGCTCGGCCTACACGGTTGGGAAGGACGCGACGTTCCGCCATTGGAAAAAGAGCGCGGGATGGTCCGCAAAGCCCGGCAACTCCTTCAGCAACGTCTTTCCAAGATCCCGCAAATCTGGTTGGAGGACAAAGGCCTTGGCCTCGCCGTCCACTACCGCGGCGCGCCGCTATGGTCAATTCGGCTGGCACGTCCGATTGTGCTGAACGTCGCGAGGATTCTTCGACCTCACATTCACATCCTCCGAGGCGACAAGGTGTGGGAGATTCTCCCCCGGCAAATTGACGGAAAGGGTACGTCGGTCCGCGCCCTTCTCTCCCAGGAGTCTCCCGGCACGCTCCCCATATTCATTGGTGACGACCTAACTGACGAGCACGCCTTCGCCGTCCTGCCTCATGGACTGACCGTCCGCGTGGGCAAGAATCTCCGGACGCGGGCTCGGTTCCTTTTGCGTGATCCCGAAGAAGTGAAGGTATTCCTCCAGAAATTGGAGGTAGAAATCGTATGAAAGTTGCGGAACATCCCTTTCGTTTTGTCACTGCGTCGTACCTCACGCGAATTGGCAACCATACCCGAAAAGGGAAAGCCCCGACGGGCATCGGGGCTTGACGTGCGGATAGCCGGCGTGACGCGCAGGGATTGGTGAACGCGGCAGAAGTTGGGGACAGCACCAATGATCGATCAGAAGTGGCCTTATACTGAGAGCGTATCCTGCAATCTTGCCCGGATACGGAGACATCAGCAACGACCAGCCCCCATTACTCCCGCGTATGAGGGGCAGGCGGACTCGGAGATCGAGTTTTCAGTTGGAAGGAGCCGGAGTCAGGCTGGCGCACCTGTTGGACGCCGATTTATGCCCGGTGCCGCTGGGCCGGAACCCGAGTCCAGGGCTCCAACAGCGGTCATCCGAGGTAATCCAGATGTTAAAGTTTGGGTCAACACGAACTCCGCTGCTTACCACTGCCGCGGCACTCGATGGTTCGGAAAGACGCGCGAGGGCGAGTACATGACCCAAAAAGAAGCGCTGGGCAAGGGGTACCACCCGGCCCAACACGATCCATGCCTCTGATGCGTGCAACTTCGTTGGTCGATTATGAGAAATAACCATGACTGGATGCCTATCATTGCGACGAAACCCCAACGCACACGTTTCGGCGAAGTCCCCCAATATGCCGAGGGGCTGTACGATCTCAACCACCGCGTCTACGCGTGGATGGTGCCAAATGGGTCGTGGGGCGAGTCCAATGCGGGTTTGATTGTCGGCGATGGCGCATCTTTGCTGGTGGACACGCTCTGGGATGTCAAGTACACCCGCGCAATGCTCGATGCGATGCGCTCTCTAACCGACGCCGCACCGCTCAAGTACGTGGTCAACACGCACGCCGACGGCAATCACTTTTGGGGCAACGAGTTGGTGAAATACGCGGAGATTATCACGTCGCAACCCGCTTTGGAGGAGATGCGGAGGCTTGACCCCAAGTCAATGGTTCTGTTGCGCAGAGTTGGCAAAGCATTCAGCAAGATCAAGGTGCTGGGGACGGACAAGGCGGGACATTGGTTGCAAAACTTGGTCGCGCCCTACGATTTCCAATCGGTCACCCTCACTCCCGCCACGCGCACATTCGAGGGGAAGTTGACGCTGAACGTCGGCGGACGTGAGGTGCAGTTGATTCAAGTCGGTCCCGCGCACACTCGGGGAGACCTGATGGTGTTCGTTCCCGACGCAAAGACACTCTTCAGCGGCGATCTCCTTTTCATCGGATCAACACCGGTGATGTGGGTGGGACCTGTGGAGAATTGGTTGGCTGCGCTAGACCAGATTCTCGATATGGATGTTGAGACGATCATCCCCGGTCATGGCCCGATTACCGACAAGAACGGCGTGCGGCAGGTTAAGGCATATTGGGAATATATCGCCGCACAAGTGGGTCAACGTTACATCGCCCGAATGTCTGCCGTGGACGCGGCGCACGATATCGCACGTAGCGCCGAGTTCGCACATCAACCCTTTGCAAATTGGAATTCGCCGGAGCGCATCGTAGTCAGCACGCACACGATTTACCGAAATCTGCGTGGAAAAATGCGCCACCTGCAACCGCTCGACATGTTGAACTTGATGTGGAAACAGGCAATGCTCGCGCACGAATTGCCGGATGCGCAACCTGCGGTAATGCGTAAACGTTAGGAGGCGGCTGAAACGGTTGAGATGCCGAACCTTTCCTACGACGAGATGGACAAGCTGACCCCGTGCCGGGTCTGCGGCTCCTGCCGCTTGTAGAACGTGAACATGCATTTGCGAACCCACTTGCTCTAGATATGATTGGCAGGAATAAAATCCTGACGCGGGTGAAGCAGCTTCAAGCCCAGACCCAATTTAGGAAGAAACCACACTAGCTGAGGGACTGCAAGGGGCTAGGAAAATAATTCATGGATGATCAGAGCAATCCGTGCTGATGGGGAGGCAAAATGAATAGGAGACAACTTCTTTGCTCGGCGGTGGCACTGCCGTCCCTGAGGGCGGCGCTGTCCGTTGCGGCGGCACAGCAAAAGCAGATGAGGATTACCGGAGTTGAGACGGATTTGCTCAAACCGCCTCCCGGCGAGCCAATTTATGATGCGCTTCAAACCCTGAACGTGGACAGAGGCTCAGTAGTCCTCCGTATTCGCACCGACGCGGGTATCACGGGGTGGGCGAGCAGTTCGTTCGGAAATTCCGGGGAAGGAGCGCGAGTGGTCCAGACCATGCTCGAATACCAAGTAAAGCCCCTGATTATGGGAAAGGACCCGGCATTTCCTCGTCGCATCCGCGCCGAGCTGTGGAAGGCCCTGAACTACGAAGGAGTGACTGGGGTGGCGCAGTTTGCCTTGGCCGCCACCGACATCGCCCTCTGGGATATTTTGGGCAAGAACGCGGGATTGCCGATTTACAAAATGCTGGGAGCTTACCGTGACCGAATGCCAGTCTATTCGATGTGCGGCTGGTACTACGACAACGAAGGGGACCTTTTACGATTCAAACGCCAAGTTGCCACTGCGGTCGAACAGGGCTACAAAGCGGTAAAGATCAAAGTTGGGAAGTATTCGCTGGACGACGACATCCGGCGCATCCGCTTGGCGCTCGACACCCTCGGAAAGGACCGGCGACTGATGGTGGATGCCAACCAGGTATTCGACCGTAAGGAAGCGTTGAGGCGTGGGAGGGTGTACCAAGAAATGGGTTGTTTCTGGTTGGAAGAGCCTCTGCCGCCGCAGGACATGGAAGGCTTCGCCCTATTGGCCCAAGCGTTGGACATGCGTATCGCCACCGGAGAGAATCTCAACACGAAATATGCCTTCGCCGACCTCATCGCCAGACGGGGGGCCGATGTCGTGCAGCCGGACAATCGTCGTGCCGGCGGCGTCAGCGAGTGGATGGAAATTGCGGCAATCGCCGACGGTTACGGGGTCGAGGTGGCCAGCCACGGAGGCGGCGCGACCAACCTCAACATGCTCCTGGCCATGCCCAATGCGATCTACATGGAGACCAGCGGACCGGTCAAGATGATTGACGGCGAAGTCTCCGCGCCCGAAGAACCCGGCATGAGCAGCGAGGTGAGCGCCGAGGAGATTCGGAAGTACAAGGTGGGCTGACTTCAGCGTGGTACTTTCACCCGTGACGACTGATTCATTTCTTTGGCGCGAGGCGGCTCACATGTTTTGCTTGTGGGATGACGGGGTCTGAACGGGACCAGAGACTTGCCCAAAAACCTTCTTGCCTTGCCCCTTGCAACTCGTTGACCCTTCGAGGGCGAAATGGGGCTGGAATCCTCGCCCACAAACACCTGTTAATGGGGAGGGTGGTCGGCAAATCAGGACAGCCCAACTTACGTATCAACAGAGTCGGGGTTCAGTAATTCTCCGACAGCTTCGACCATGGCCTTAAAGTTCTCGGGTTTAATAAGAGGATTAACCTCACTCGACGTCCCAGCAAGCATTCCCCCTGTGTAGAGAGCATCGGTTTCCAAGATAGTCCTGCGCACCTCGCACTTCACTTGGCTGGAGGTGCCTCGCTCCATGAGTTCCACGCCATCGATCCCGCCGGCCCAGACCAGTTGAGGCCAGGTCTTCTTCAGCGCAACAATGTCCATTCCCACTGCAGGTTCGAGGCAGTAAAAGCCATCAACTCCGCAGTCCACTAAATCGGGAATAACCTTCGCAAACTCGCCATCAGTATGATAGAGGACCTTAAACCCGTGACTTTTCCAAGCCTTCACCATTCGGCGTACGCGGGGGAAGAGCTCTTTGCGCAGAAAGGCGGGGCTGAAGATGGGCCCGTGCTTGGAGGCGAAGTCCTCGGCGATCAGCACGACGGGTGAGAGCGCCGGGTCAGCAATAGCATGCAACCGGCGCAGGTCGCTTTCCGTGAAAGCTTCGATGTAGTCGGAGACGGCCTTGGAATCGGCTTCATACAACCATACGAAATTGTCTAATCCCAGTCGCGACCAGCAGTCGCAGAATCCGGTCTGCAGGCTGTAATCGATAATAACCGTGTCCCCGACGTTGGCCTGCAGGGCGCGCATATAGCGGTGGTAATTCTGCCGCTCTCTTTCTGCGTCGAAACGCGTGCCGGGCGCGGCGGCCGGCTCAATCCCCGGCGGAAACCCATATTCAGCCTGACGACCGACTCGCTGGAACTCATCCGTCTTACGTAGTACGAATTCCCGCGCGCCGGCCACATCGTGAAAAGGGCGGCTCAGCGTCACCGAATGCCAGTTGTCGTTTTGAATCACAAAACCGTCATTGTTCGTGATCTGCGCGGTACCGAGCGGCGCCACGACGGGAAAGCAGGCGTCAAGCGTCTGCCGGATGACGGCGCAGATGTCCTCGTACTGATATTCAAACCCGCTAAATGTCTTGCCCGTATAGAGCGAGATCACCCCGGGGTTGTAACTCAGTTGATCATGGATGGCGACGCGGTCCACCGGTTGCAGGTTTAGAGTCCTCTCCACGCGTTCGCGCTTCGTCAGTATGTCCGTAAGGAAGATCTTATCCAATCGGCTCCTTCTCCAACTGTATCAATTTTGTGCTGATCGCACTCCGAACTTCCGGGAGGACACGCACTCGGCCCGATTTCCTCATTGTTCGTAGGCAAACAACGCGGCGAACCGCCGCAAGAGGCCCGACTTCGAGATAAACACTCATGTGGTCGAGTTCCGTGCTCCTGAGATTAGGGTTGACGACCACGGCAAGGGAATGTACTATGATCGATCATTGGTTGTCAATCGGACGATTGATTACCTCGGTTTACGCGAAACCAATTGCCACAGGAAGCGAGGCGAGCTTGGTCAGCGGAAAGCAGAAGACCATTACTTCCATCGGTTTGGCTGCAGCCGCGCCATGGCGAGGCCTGATGCAACTCCAAATACTGAGAACCCAATTCGAGGTAATTCTGTGATCCAAGGCCGTTGCACGTGCAAACTCTTGTTGCTGGTCATATTGATGGGCGTTGTCCCTGTCGCCTTTGGTGAAGAACTGCCTGTGAAACTCAGCCCACAGAGCACGCGCATCGATGTCTCCATTGGCGGGCAGTTATTCACCTCTTACTTTTTTGGCAAAGAATCGCCTAAGCCCTATTTCCACCCGCTGCGCAGCGCCCGGGGAACCGTCGTAACGCGGGGATATCCGATGCGCACCGATATTCCTGGGGAAAGGACAGATCATCCCCATCACCGCGGCATGTTCTTCGCCCACGGAAACATCAACGGGGTCGATTTCTGGGCGGAAGAACCGCGTGACAGCGAGCACAAAGCCGTCGTCAAGGGCGTTAATCAGACCACCGAGGGTTTGCCCGCCGGCCGCACAGTGCTGCGCAAGATCGTGAGAATCCACGGTGGCCCGGATTCGGGAAACCTCCAAGCCGCGTTCAATCTTGTAGGCCCCGATGGCAAGGTCATCGCTCGCGAAGACCAATCCTTCACCTTCCGCGGCGACGCTCAGATCCGCACGATTGACTGTGAATTTGCGATCCACGCCGCGGCGGGGCCGGTCAAGATGGAAGACACGAAGGAAGGGACTTTTGCCATCCGCCTGGCGACACCCCTTCAGGAGCCAGACGGACACATGTCGAACTCGCAAGGCTCTGTAGGCGAGAAGCAGATCTGGGGCAAACGCGCGGATTGGGTAGACTACTCCGGGATCGTCGCGGGGGAGAGGCTCGGCGTCGCCATCTTCGACCACCCGTCGAATCCTAAACACCCTACCTACTGGCACGCCCGAGGTTACGGCTTGTTCGCGGTGAACCCCTTCGGGGAACACGACTTCTACAAGGACAATACCCGCGACGGAGGCGTCACCATCCCGGCGGGAGGCACAATGGTGCTGCGCTATCGCGTGTTCATTCACCCTGGCAACGCCAGCGAAGCCGCCGTGGCGGACGCTTACGAGCGGTATGCTGCCCAGAAGTAGTTCCTGACCATCCGAACGAGGAGGAGAAACGCATGAGTACAAATTCGAGAATCAGCCGTCGAGAATTCCTGGGGACCGGGACCAAGGCCGGCATCGGACTGGCTGCGCTAGGGCACGCTAGGCTGGCGTCTAATGCCGGGACAGTCGTGGGCGCCAATGACTGCGTGCGGGTGGCCGTGGTTGGGTTGCGGGGGATGGGATACAGTCACATTCAAAGGTACGGCAAGATACCCGGCGTGTGTGTAGCCGCAGTGTGCGACGTGGACGAGAATATCCTCAGCGAGCGCCTCGCCAACATGGATAAGCTTGGGATGCCAAAGCCCCAGACTTACACCGACGTTCGAAAGCTACTCGAAGACAAGACCATCGATGCCGTCTCCGTTGCCACGCCCAATCACTGGCACTCGCTCATCGGCATCTGGGCGTGCCAGGCAGAAAAGGACGCCTACATCGAGAAGCCCTGCTCCCACAACATGTGGGAAGGTCGCCAACTGGTGAAGGCCGCCGCGAAGTATAACCGGATTGTTCAACACGGCACGAACAGCCGCTCGGGCGTGGCCGTCATCGAGGGCGTGCAGAAAATGCGCGAAGGACTGATTGGAGATGTATACATGGCGCGCGGGCTTTGCTACAAAGTGCGGGACACGATCGGCAAAGCTCCCGCGGAGCCAGTGCCGGAGGGTGTGCACTACGACCTTTGGACCGGCCCCGCCCCTCTGCGGCAGTTCACGCGCAACCGCTTCCACTACAAATGGCATTGGTTCTGGGACACCGGCAATGGCGAACTCGGCAATCAAGGTATCCACGAAATGGACCTGGCCCGCTGGGGGCTGGGCGTGAAATGGCCCACCAAGGTTTCGGCCGTCGGCGGTCACTTCATGTTCGACGACGATCAGGAAACCCCGAATACGCTTAATGCCGCGTACGAGTTCAGGCTGCCCAGCGGAGAGCGCCGCATGTTGGATTTCGAGGTGCGCCATTGGTGCACCAACCACGAGGCGGATATCGGCACGCCGGCTTTCGGCAGCGAAGGTGTCCCCGTCGTTGCCGGCGTACCGTCAGCCGCCGGGAGCCCACAAAAGAAACCCTCGATCCAGACCGTGGGAAACATCTTCTACGGATCCAAGGGTTACATGGCTGTGGATGGCTACGATTCCTACAAGGCCTGGCTGGGCCCCGACCAGGAGCCTGGCCCGCACTTGGTACAAGCGGGAAATAACTGGGAGAACTTCATCGCCTGCGTGCGCAGCCGCAAGAAGGAAGACCTGCACGCTCCCATCGAGGAGGGGCACATCTCCGCCGCCCTGGTCCATCTTGCCAACGTCTCGTACCGCCTCGGGCGAACCCTCAACTTCGATGCGGAGACCGAACAGGTGGTCGGCGACGAGGAAGCCAACCGCATCCTGCGCGGGACCTACCGCGCGCCTTTTGTCGTGCCAGAGAATGTGTAGGCAGGGCCACCGGTCAGGTTTGTGCCAATTCACTCGGTGGAATATGCACCGGCGTACCAAGGGGGGAGCGGAGTACACGCTTGCCGATGGTGACGGTGAAGTCGTGCCTCGACGCAGTAATGTCCAGGGTTGCGCCTCGCAGCTTCAGGCCTTTCAGCGCAACCTGCGGGGACCAGGCCGGCACCTTGGGATTGACCGTAATGGCGCCGTCCATGGCTAGCTTCACCCCGAACATCCCAAAGATGATGCATTGTGCGCCCGCGCCGGCGGCGATGTCGTTCTGCAAAGGTGTGTCCTTGCGGTACTCGATCTGGTTGGCTACCAGCGAATCGCCCCAGTAAGGCAGGCGCTCTCCCCACCAGAGCGTGCGCTTCAGGATCTCCTCCGCTTGCGCCGTATACCCGGCCTGATACAGAAATTCGGCAATCCTGGGCGTAAAGGCCACGTAGTTGCCGCCCCCGCCGTTGTCGATATCCACCTGGTCGTACGCCGGATCGTGCTTGGCCATACTATGCAGCCCATAGGCCGAAAGAAACTCGTCGTCATTTAGGTGACTTACCAAGCCTTCTTCCTGTTCCTTGTCGAGAACTTTGCTTCCGATCATTTTGAAAATGTAGTTCGTGTACCGGAGTTCCTTTACACCATTAAGGTACATAAAGAAGAACCAGCGGTCCCTGGGGCTCCACAGAGTATCCTTCAGCAACACCTTCAAAGCCTCGGCTCGCTGCAGGAGAAAGTCCCAGTTCTTCCCGGCCAGTTTCCCCAGTTCCCAGGCCAGTTCGAAGGTTTTGTACCGCCGTCCATTCAGATCAGGGTAGAAATTATCGTAGCGATACTGCTTCCTTAGCTCCAGATGGTTATTCCCGGTTCCGTAGTCCACTAGAACCGCCGGCTTGCTGGGATCGTCGCCGAAAGTGGCGTTGTAGAGTGCCCAGTCCAGAACAGACTTTCCGTTGACCACCTCACTCAGGAATTGGACGTCAGCGGTCACCTGGACGTAATGGTAAATCAACAAGACGATCTTCTCCTGATTCACCGGGTACCACGGCCCCGCCGCCTTGCCGTCCATGGGGTTAAAGAGGAAGTGTTTGGTAATATCGACACTGAGGAATTGCTTGATGTGTTGCCGGGTCGCAGCCGGATCGAGCATAGGCCAGAGCTCGGGCGGGCACGCGTAGTCCCACAGATAACAGCCGACGCAGCCGCCCTTGAGGCCCCCGGTGGAATAGTAGGGGTTGAGTACAAATTCCGGGACGGTCCATTTGTTCAGGATGAAACAGACCAGCGACCGGTTGTAGTATTCCACCAGGCTGCGATTTGCTGCCTCGATCTTCGGCAATTTGGCAAACAAATCCCGGGCCTCGTCCTCGCCAGCTTTTCTCGAATCGGCAATCGCGAGCACGGGATTCTGCAAAAGCTTGTCACAGGCGCTGCGACATTCGTTTCGGTCGCCCATCGTCAACGCGACGTAGTGGGTCACATTCTGTCCGGGCGCCAGGACGATCTCTCCTTCCCAGTGCGAAGACCATGGTTCCCACTTCATTCCCGCGATATCTGTACCCAATGCCATGGCGCCGCCAGCGTTCTCCCGCACCACTCGTTTCCCCTCGGAAACGGCCGAGGTAGGGTTTTTCGTGGTGTTGGGATAGCTAAACTCCCAGACCTTGAGGTACTCCAAGCTGCCGACGAAGTTCAGTTGGATGGGGATTCGCTGCTTTTCCGAAGTCGTGTTTCGGAGTGTCAGCTCCATCAGCCCGCCCCGCACTCCACGGACGAGACAGGCAGTGGTGGACACCGCGATACCGTGGACTTCTCCCTGGCGCGGGACCTCGGTGGGGTGCCACCCGTACTTCTTCGTCGGCACCTTTTCACCGAAGAACCTCACCTCCAACTGGAAATCGGAACTCGCATAAGGTGGAGCATACAGGCCGCTGAGGCCTCCAATATCCCGATAGTTCACCCCGGTGGTGATGAGCCCATTGATGATGCCAAAATGTTCTTCGTCCCGGATGTTGCGGTCGCCTGGAAACACGAAGGGGTCTGGCAATTCGCCGCCTTTGCCGCCTCGCGCGTCGGTTGTCGGGTTTCCCGCGCGGACCAGCAGAGCGCCGGCCTTATGCACGCCGAGCCCATCCGCATTGCGAACAAGTGCAGCAGTGCCTATGGCCTTCAGTACGCTCCGGCGTGTGTGTTTCATAGCGGCACCTTCCACTTCATAGAAACTGCTGCATCGGGGCGGCGCGGACCGGTTGTGTGGCTCCGCGGTTCGTCCCCCGGCACCAGCAAAAGGCCGCGGACCTAAAGGACAGGTCCACGCTGCGCTGCTCATGCAAACCGTTGGGTTTCCGTAGTGACCCGAAGAAGAAAAAGCCGGGGAGGGGGTTGATCCCCGCCCTCCCCGGACCTGCTCCGATAAGCAACTAACTTACCCTTCGAGCTGTCAGAAAGAAAGCCTCAAAGCGAACTGAATGATTCTCGGGTCACCGGCCGACCAGATCTGGCCGAAACTAGTGCTAGTAACAGTCGAATCGGGGCTCCCGAAATTGGTGTGATTGAACAGGTTGAAGAACTCCGAGCGGAACTGCAGATTAAGTGCTTCGGTGACCTTGAAATTCTTGTACAAGCCCCAATCCACGTTGGCAGTTCCCGGGCCGCGAAGAGTGTTGCGGCCAAGAGTCCCCCATGTGCCTGTGGCTGCCTGCGCAAAGCAAGCAGTGTTGAACCACCCCAGCCGCGGATCCGAGTTTGAACGGGCGTGCGTATTGCAATTTGGAACGAGGTCCGCATATGAGTCGACCGTAGTCAAACTAACGTCACCTGCGGAGGTGACTGTGAAGGGTTGTCCTCCCAGAAGAGTCACAATCCCCGTGGTCTGCCACCCTCCCACGGTTTGACGCAGGAAGGCATTGCTGCTGGGAGAGGGCAACCGCCAGTTGAAATTAGCAACTAAATGGTGCGCCACATCCTGATCCGCAAGAGCCCAGATGTCGCTGCCGTCGCCGTAAGGGTTCCTTCTTTGACCATGCGTCGGTGAATCACCGCTGATTAAGGCATTGTCCATTTGCTTTGCCCAGGTGTAATTGATCTGGAAACCCAAGTTGCGGCCGACCCGCTTTTCCAGGGTCACCAGCAGTGAGTCCAACTCCCCGTGCCCATCGGAAGTTGCTTCATACATCGCGTTGTATCCATGATTCGGGCGCCGGGCGTTAATGTTTGCGGAGTCCGCGGTCGATATTGGCGTGCCATCGGGATTGTTGCCGGGAATATAAATCGCAGCATTGGCGTTGCGGCCCCGCGTGAGATTTCCACTGAGCGACCCCACATAGGCCAAACGCAAAATCATGTCTTTCGGCAATTGGCGCTCGATCGTCAGGTTGTACTGGGTATTCTTAGCCGTCTGGAAATTCGGATCGAACATGGCATTCGTGGTAGGCTGCACTATAGGCCAATCATGAGGAGCAGGAAGTGGTGCGGGGAACGGGTTGACTTGCCCACGGTACGGATCGGCGGTGTTGTAAGGATCAAAGAAGTCAACGCCGACCACAAACGGGACGGACGTCCCCATCCAGGACTCTCCAGCATTATTCAGTGCGTCGTGGTATGTTCCAAGGCCACCCCGGATGCTGGTCTTGCCGTCACCGGTCAGATCGTAAGCGAAACCCAGGCGGGGTTCGAGCCTGCTCACACCCCACTGATCCCAGAACCCGCGAGGAGGGGCGCCGTAGTCGCCATCATAGAGTGTTCCCGGCGCCATATTCGGCCATACGGTGGAATGCTGGCCCGGCGCCCAGACCACCTGCGCGCCCACCCTGCTTCTCCAGTTCTGCATAGGTTCGTAACGGGCGCCCAGGACGAGCGTCAGCCTGCGACGTATGCGCCAGGTGTCCTGCGCGAAAGTCATTCTCAAGTATCGATCCATCGGCAGGATCGTTGGGCTGTACTCGGAGAAGTCTGTCGGAAGACCTAGCAGAAAATCGCCGTATGGGCTGCCAGTCCGATCCTGGCCCCAATCGTAGTATCCGCTTGAATACCAATACTCCCCATCCTGGTGGAAACCCTTGATGATATCTGCGCCAACTTTGATGTCGTGGTTGCCGCGAACCACCGCAATAGTGTCCCTGATCTGCAGGTTATTCCGCGGCCAGTCTGCGGGCATACCGCTCCAAGCGCTGAACCCTATGTCTGACCCGAAGACCATAAACGCGGGTCCGTCGAAAATTTTCGGCACGTTTGCGCCTAGTTCCTGCCAAGTGAAGCCCGGGATTAAACCTGAGGCGCTGTTAAACAGTGTACGTGTGTAGGCCATGGTGTAGTGAAAGTCATTGACGACCGTCGGCGAGAAAGTATGAGTCCACCCAGCCGTAAAATCATGCACCGTATACTGCGTGCCCGGACTCAAGGTGAGGAAGTTATCCTTTGCGGCCGCGATGGGGGTTTCATCGTTCTGGCGGAACCAGCTCCCGTAGACCCGATCTCTGGCTCGGAAGTTGTGGTCGATCTTAATCGAATACTCGGGGACCTTCTCTTTGACCTGGAGTTGGTAGGTCAAGTGGTTGCCAGGTTGGTTGGGAAGAGGAAGATACTTCAACATGTTCTGGGCCACCGGATCCAGGTCGGCCGCCGGAAGTTGAGTACGAAGCCTGGGCCCAGTGGGGTTGCTCGGATCGATAGCGTTGTATGTAATTCCGTCCCACGGATTGTTAACTTCCTGGAGCGTACCCGTGAGATCACCGGCCCTTTGCGCCGCGCTCAGAACCACCGCGCCCGAAGTGCTCGGCCGCTGGCTGATTCGGGTATCCTGCCAGGAAACAAAAAAGAATGTCTTGTCACGGATAATGGGGCCGCCGAGTGTGGCGCCAAACTGGTTCCGCTTCAGGCCATCATTGGTGAGGGCAAAGAAATTCTTCGCGTTCAGGGCGTTGTTGCGGACGTATTCGTAAGCGGAACCATGGAATTTGTTGGTCCCTGATTTCAATACCATGTTAACCACACCGCCCGCCTTTTGCCCATACTCAGCACTGATATTGCTGGTCTGCACCGTGAACTCCTGGATGGCATCAGGGTTGGGTGTGGCCATGGAAACGCCCGTCCAGTAATCATTGTGGTCCCCGCCATCAAGCTCATAGTCAGTCTGGTTTGCCCGCGCGCCGGCGATCAACCAGATTGAGACGGAAGGATTAACAGCTTGGTTTTGCATACCCCCGCCGGACGCATACTGCACGCCCGCTTGCAGGGCCATAAGTTGTTGTGTGTTTCGCCCATTAAGGGGCATCTGGGTGATCTGTGATGATGTCACAACGTCCGCGATAGTCCCCGAACGAGTGTCGACTTGGGGAGCTGCACCCGTAACGGTCACAGTCTCTGCCGTGTTGCCGAGTTCCAGCTTGACGTCCACGTGCAACTTCTGGTCAACGTAGAGAACAATGCCATGCTGCACATACCTCTTGAACCCCGCACCGCTCACGGTGATGGAGTAAGACCCGATCGGAATGCCGTCGAACAGGTAATTACCGGCTACATCTGAGGTAGCTGACTGTTCGAAACCGGTCGCCTCGTTTTTGATGGTCACCGCTGCGCGGGGAACTAGTGCACCGCTCGGATCGAGCACGGACCCGAAAATGGTGCCAGTGCTCACGGCATGAACCAGAGTGGGCGCCCACAGAAACCAGCATGTCAGTACACAGAGATGGAAGAAGACTGCAACTCCAAAGCCCTTCATTATGTTACCGATACTGGTACAATGCATTTGAGTCCTCCTTACTATGTGAAATACCCGGTCGCCTGAAGGGGGCATCGCTGCCTCTCACACTTATCGCCGCGTCCCAGGACGCTGAAGAAAGACACGCACCTAGCGCAGCCAGTAACAAAACTCAGAAGCAAACCGACCGACTACTTCGTCGATGATCGATCTTATGATGCAAGCTTATAGCTGAAGGCACCAACCCTTGTCAACAACTTTTTTCCCAATCTCTTTTCAGTTGTTCTCCGGATGCCCTTGCGGCATTCATGGGGACTTGTGTCGACATGGGGAGTGCGAGGGGGGGTCAGAAGCCACAGCGCCGCGAGCGGGAACGCCCGGGGAGTGTGAAGCGGGGAGTGTGAAGTATGGATTGGCCCCGGCGTCAGTCTTCGCAACTAGCCTTGGAGAGCACATAGGCCTCGGTACTTGCGTACCAAGCGTCAAGAGCGCTCAGAAAACGTTCCCGCGCCGAAGCGGGATCCTTCGCCTTGATTGCTTCCAGAACAGGAAGGTGGGATTGGGCATCCTGCAGCAGATCGAATGCTTCACCCGAGTGAATCCTCATGGCGGTAAATGCATAAACTGGGACGAGCACACGCCTTAGAGCGGATTCCAGGTACTCGTTGTTTGCGATCGCCCAGATCGTGCCATGGAAGGCGAAGTCGCGCTGCAGAAACACCTCTCGTTCCTGCGCGCGAGCTGTTCTCAGCAAATCCTCGTAGGAGTCTTCCAGATCTTTGACTTGTTCCGCCGTTGCCAACCGCGCCGCCTGCTCTACGGCAAACCCTTCCAGGATTCGGCGCACCTCGAAAATCTTCTTCCCTGCTTCGGGGGTCAACTTGGCGACATAGGTTGCCGCGTTGGGCTTCTTGGCCACAAAACCGTCCGCTTCGAGAGCGATTAGAGCTTCCCGGACAGCGGTAAGACTCGTCCCAAATTGGCTGGCCAAGCGGCGCTCCACAATCTTCTCGCCTTCCCTTAGCGAACCGTTGAGGATCGCTTCTTCAATGCGGTCGGCGATCATTCGACGCAGGGTCACGGTACCCAGGGGTTTGAACTCAACTCTCACGTCATAGCTCCAGAATTCGGTTTTGCGAGCGAATCGCGATCACCCGGGTCAAGACAGGCACTGGAAATGCGGCCATTGCCCCTATTCCCTGGTCTCTCTTTCCGATCATCGTTCAAATAAAAAATAGCATATCACAAACTGACAGATTTGGAGCACCCGTTGGGCAGTTTCATCAGGGTGATCCACCGCGCAAGGTGAAAGACCACTTGACAGTCCAAATCGATGGTGCCACTATTCTATGCTCGTTGATCGATCATCGCATAATAAGGCGCGCCATCGCTCCCTAACTCGGAGGCGGAAATGCCCGGACCCGGAATGGAACTCATAGGTGAAGAGGAAAAGAAGGAAGTGTTGGAGGTGCTGGAAGCGGGTTACCTTTTTCGCTATGGAGCAGCGGACAATCCCCGCTTCAAAGCCAAGGTTTACACGTTGGAGCAAAGGGTCGCCGAGTTGGCTGGCGTGCCCTACGCAGTTGCCGTGAATTCAGGAACGACAGCTCTCGTGACTGCCCTAAGTGGACTGGGGGTAGGTCCCGGCGATGAAGTTATTGTGCCCGGCTATACGTTTATTGCCTGCATGTCGTCGATCATCTATGCCCGAGCAATTCCGATCCTTGCCGAAGTTGATCAGACGTTGACCTTGGACCCTGAAGATGTGCGGCGCAAAATAACGCCCCGCACGAAAGCCATCATGGCCGTGCATATGCTCGGCAACCCGTCGCGTCTTGACGAGTTGAAGTCGATTTCGCGCGAATTCAAGCTATTGCTCATCGAGGACTGTGCCCAGGCTTTCGGTGCAACCTACAAAGGCCGCTTCGTGGGAAGCATCGGGCACGCTGCGACGTACAGCTTCAATATCTTCAAGACCATTACCGCCGGAGATGGGGGCATGATCGTGACGAACAACAACGCGGCCTACCGCCGCTTCTTCGGCTTCCATGACCAAGGCCACTCTCCGTTGCGCCAGGGAGTCGAGGTTGGCCGGCGGCCCTTCGTCGGTCTGGATTTCCGCATGACCGAACTATCGGCGGCAGTGCTCCTGGCGCAGTTAAACAAACTAGGTGCGATCAAGGCTCACCTGCACGCGAATAAACAACGATTTAAGACTGCGATCGCCGGTCTGCCCGGGCTGCAGTTCAGGGAGATCACCGACCCCGAGGGCGAGTGCGCGACGCTGCTCACCGTGCTCCTGCCCAGCCGGGCCATTGCCCGAAAAATCGCGAAAGAGCTAGGCACCTGTGTCGTGGCCGACTCCGGGTGGCACGTTTACGCGAACATGGAGCAACTCCTCGACAAACGGACGATCACGCCGGAAGGCTGCCCGTTCACGTGCCCATGCTACAAGGGCGGCAAGGTGAAGTACTGGAAAGGCATGCTGCCGAGAACCGATGACTTGCTGGGCCGGGCCATCAACATCAGCATCGGGGTTTCTGATGGCGGGCTCGGGTCTGCATTCGGGGTAGCCATGCGCGATAAATTTGATGAGGTTGATGCCCGAGCGGCCCAGTTCTGTCGGGTAGCGGGGAAATACTTGCCCGGCCCGCCCTCATGCAGAGTTGCGCCTAAGCGAAGCAGGCGGGGATAGGGATTCTAAGACCCCCGCAGAAAAGGAAGGCTCCATGTTCGGCAACCAGAATGACGAGGTACGTCTGGGCGTGACGGTCGTGTGTAACCCACTGGAAGCCGGCGCCGGCCAAAGTTCTAGTCTCTTGGGCCAGCTTGGCCAGGCATTCGAATCGGCGAATTTCGCGAGGCTGGAGATCGTGCGTTCTCCCGAGGTCGTAAAAGACCCGGAATCAGCGGTAAAGGTGGGTAAGTATTTCTACGACCAACGAGTGGATGCCTTATGTGTCCTGGCAGCTACATGGTTTGAAGATTACCTGGTTTTGGATCTCTTGGAAGAATGTAACACGCCGGTCATCGCGTGGGCTCGCCCTGGAATGGAAACGGGTTCGCTGTGCGGAATGCAGCAACTGGGATTCATCCTCAAACATCTGGAAAAGACCTATTGCTTCCAATTTGAAGAGGTAGGCGCTCCCGCGGGACTAAAGAGGTCGTGCGACTTCGCACGGGCGTCTACGGTCCGGCGCCAATTGCGGCGCGCCAGAATAGGTTATCTGGGCCACCGGATTCAGGGAATGACGGAAGTTACCGGGCAGGAATTGGCCCTGAAGAAACTTCTTGGGCCCCGAGTCGTCGGCATCGACGTTCCAACATTTCTAAAGCGCGCCGCACAGATTCCGCCTGGTTCGATGGCAGAAGAATGGCAGAAGCTGAAGGCTCAAGTGGGAAAAGTGACGGCAACCGAGGAAGCCGGCATTACGGCACTGCAGGTCAATAGCGCCTTAAACGCCACCGTTGTGGAACTCGGGCTTTGGGCGGTGGCGGCGGGCTGCTATCCGCACCTCATGGGAGCAGTCTGCTTGGCGGCTTCCCTGCTGGGTGAGCAGGGCATTCCGGTTGCTTGTGAGGGAGACATAAACGGCGCGGTGGGGATGCTGATCCTTACTCGGCTAACGGGCGCTGCCGTGCACAACACGGACCTGTTGGATCCCATCGCCGCCGAGAACAGTATCGTCTTCTCGCATTGCGGGTTGGGCGGATTCTCACTGGCAAACAGCCCTTCCGAAGTGACCCTGGGACCCGTGCGTCTGATGAACTGCGGTCTGTGCTGCCTGTTCACCGCGCGGCCCGGACCCGTCACGCTCATCAACCTTGTGCCCACGTCGCACGGATATCGGATGGCAGCCCTGTTCGGGGAGGCAGTGCCTACTGACATGGTCTTCCCCGGGAATCCTCTGCGCGTCCGGTTCAAGTCTGATTTTCGCGATTTGCTCGCATGGATCGCAGAGCACGGATTAGGGCATCACTGGATGGCTGCCTACGACGATTTGCGCCAGCCGTTGGGGGATTTGGCCGCCCTGACAGGCTGTGAATGGCTTACCTGGGCGTAAGGGAACGGAAGATCAATGGCCTCATCCGCTCGCCGCGCTGGAAGGCAGATGTGTGCTGGCCTGCCGTTGGGAGCGTGGAACCGGTAAACACGCCCCTCGACCCTAAACGGCCTTCAACCTAACCGAAGGAGAGAAAGTCATCCCATGAATTCGCGAGAACGTCTGACCGCCGCGATCCGGTACGAGAAGCCTGACCACGTGCCCATGTACTGCTGGTGCTTTGGATTTCCTGCTCCGCCGCAACTGCGCTGGCGGCAGAACGGGCGCGAGGTCCCTTTCTGGTACACGATGCGGCTGGAGCACATTCACACCTTGCCCGAGCCGTGGACTCTTCAAGATGATTTTCAAAGAGTGCAGCGCTGGTTCAGCTTGGGATTGGATGACGTGCTCGATGTCTCGCCTCCTTGGGGAATCCATGGCGAAGTGTCGGTGCGCGATCGGCAAGAGCCGCCCACGGCAGATTCCCCCTACTGGCTTCTCTGCCGCGAATACGACACGCCCGCCGGGATCTTGCGCCACAGCGTACGCAGGACGGATGAGAAGCTTGAGCCCGGCTGGGCCGTGCAACCAGACACGGTGAAGATCATCGAGGACTTCAACATTCCGCGCGGGGTGAAGCATGCCATCGCCGGCCCCGCGGACCTTCCAAAGATTCGTTACCTTTTGCAGGAGCCGTCGGCCAGCCAACTCGCCGCCTATCGTGAGCGAATGGCGCACGTCCGCCGCTTCGCGGATGAACACAGCGTCCTGGTCCAGGGGTGGAGCGCCTTTGGCATGGACCTGGTCGCGTGGTTGTGCGGAGTGGAGCCAGCCGTGATGGCGGCCATGACCGAGCCCGACTTCTTCCAGGAACTCATCGATTTCGTCGACGCGTTTGACCGGCGGCGGACGGAGATCATGTTGGACGTGGGCGGCGTCGACTTGGTGGTGGAGCGCGGATGGTACAGTTCCACCGATTTCTGGTCCCCCAGCCTCTTTGAACGGTCTCTCCTGCCCGGATTAAAGAGACTGGTTACCACCGTACACCAGGCGGGAAGGCACTTTGCGTTCGTCATGACCACGGGCACCCTGGCCATGTCGAAGTTGTTCCTGGAATCGGGAATCGACCTGCTCTATTACATTGACCCGGTGCAGGGCAAACCCGATCTGGAAGAGGTCAAGAGACGGTTCCATGGCCGGATCGCCCTGGCCGGCGGGATCAGCAGTGCGGTAACGCTGCACGGTGGGTCCCGCGAAGAGATCCGGCAAGCCGTGCATTCTGCGGTCAGCAAGCTGGGACCGGCCGGCTTCATCCTTGCTCCTGTTGACGCCCTTTTCCCTGACACTCCTTGGTCGGGCCTGGAAGCCATGATCGACGCCTGGCGCGAGGTTAGTGACGTCGCCTGAGATTGACACGAAGAAATTGACTTCACCATAGGAGGAACCCGTGGACGAAGCAGTCACTTCTTATCGTTTCTCGTTTGGGCCTTGGAACATAAGTGAGGGGGCCGACCCCTTCGGGCCGATCGTTCGGGAGCCGATCAGCTTCCTGGAAAAGGTGAGAATTGCCCAGCGGATGGGGTTTGACGCGTTGCAGTTTCATGACGACGACGCCGTCCCCGATCTGGATACTCTCACCCCCGCGGAAATCTCCCGGCAAGCGCGAGCCACCAAGCAGATTCTGACGGACCACGGATTGGGGGCGGAATTTGTGGCGCCGCGCCTTTGGTTCAGCGCTCACACGCTCGACGGGGCGTATACCTCGAACGATCCGGCCGATCGGGCCTATGCGATAGAAAGGTCGCTCAAAGCCATCGATATCGCGAACGAGTTGGGCACGCACCTGATGGTGCTTTGGCTGGCCCGCGAGGGCACCTACCTGCGCGAAGCGAAGTCCGTCCCCCAGGCGATGCAGCACCTGCTGGAAGCCATCAATAAACTGCTCGACTATGACAAGCACTTGCGCATCCTGATCGAGCCCAAGCCCAATGAACCCACGGACCAGGCTTACATTCCAACCGCCGGCCATGCCTTGGCCTTGGGCTATCGCACCATGGATCCTTCCCGCACGGGGATCCTGATTGAAACGGCGCATCAGATCCTGGCGGGCCTGGACCCCTCGGATGAAATGGGGTATGCGCTGTCGTTCGGCAAGCTGTGGAGCGTTCACTTGAACGACCAGAGCGGTTTGAAGTTCGACGAGGACAAATCCTTCGGTGAAGTCGATTTGCGCAGGGCGTTCAATCAGGTGCGGGTCCTGGAAGAGAACGGCTATGGCCGTAATGGAGAGTACGTAGGTTTGGATGTCAAGGCTATGCGCACACAGAAGCAGGAGGTCGCCGCGAAACACCTCGCCAATAGCAAGCAGACATTCCTCTGGCTGGTGGAAAAGGTGCGTACCCTGAACCGCCAACTGCAGAGTGAGTTGATCAAACAGCGCGACTATGAAGAATTAAACCGTTATATTATTGCCCACCTATTGGGAGCCACGTACTAGGATCCCCAGCGACCGCGTGGTACGAGCATTGGAAGCAGAGGGGCGCACCATCATGAAAATAACCGATGTGGACTGTACGGTCTTGCTGCTGCCGGACTTCAATGCGGAGGCGTGCGATTCAGCTCAAGACACAATTGTCGTAAGAGTGCATACCGACGAAGGAATCACAGGAATTGGCGAAGTCGATTCCAACCCCTGGGTCGTCAAGACACTCATCGACGCGCCGGGTTCTCACATCATGGCACGCGGGCTGACGGAATTGCTGTTGGGGCAGGACCCCACCCAGCCCCAAGCCATATGGGACCGTCTCTACACCTTTTCCGCAATGACGGGGAGGCGCGGAGCCGGCATCTGTGCTATCGGCGCGCTGGACATGGCCGTCTGGGATATTTATGGCAAGGCGACCGGCCGGCCGGTGTGGCAATTGCTGGGGGGGGCTCAGCAGGAATTCATTACTCCCTACGCGAGCTTGATGCCGGATGGCTGGACTCTCGAAGAGTACCGCCAGAGCTTGCTTGAAAAAGTACGCTGGGCACAGAGTTTCGGTTTCAGTGCCGCCAAGCTGGAGGTTTGCATCAAGGGCCCTTATGCGCACAATCACCTTCACGAGGGAGACGACGCCATCGTGGAACTGGTGGCAGCCTGCCGAGAAGTTGCGGGCCCCACGATGACACTGATGGTTGACGTTGCGTATTGCTGGTCAGATTGGAAAGAAGCCCTCAGAGTGCTTCGGCGTCTGGAAAAATACGACATATTTTTCGTGGAGACTCCCCTGCCCTCTGACGATCTGGAGGGTTACGCAAAGCTGTCTGGCGCAACTCAAATCCGAATTGCTGCCGGCGAGTGGCTGCAGACACGATTCGAGTTCGCGGACCTCATGGACCGAGGGTGCGTTGACGTTGTGCAACCGGACATAGGCCGCGTGGGAGGGATTACCGAAGCGATGCGCGTAGTCCAAATGGCATTGGATCATGGCAAAATCGTAGTCCCCCACTGCTGGAAGACTGGGATCAGCGTCGCTGCAACCGCCCACGTGGCGGCTGTTGCGCCCAATTGCCGATTCATGGAATTCCAACCGTCTCCCGTGGCGTATTCTCGTTTGCGCAGAGAGCTTGTAGAAGATGAACTCAAGGTCGTGAATGGGAAAATCTCGTTGCCCCAGCGGCCGGGATTGGGATTCGAACTTCGGCCTGCCGCATTGGCTGAGTTCGCGGCAGCCGCTGAGCAGAAGTACCCAATCGGCAAAGTCGTTGTTTGCTGAAGTGCCCTGCGGACAGGGTTAGCAACATGGAACACTTGGTCAAACCTGGGGGTTATCACGGGGCTGAATGTATGAAAGGCGGCAGACAAGAGTGAGACTCTCTCGGCGTTCAATTGTCGATGTGAGCCTGCTCATGCTAGTCAACATCATGTGGGCAGCGCAATATGCTGCATACAAGACCGCGACTGAGAGGATGGGGCCCATTACGGTGAGTGCCTGGACCTTTCTCCTCGCAGCTTTGGTTCTTTTGCCATTTCTGGTGATTGAACGCCGTCACCGCTCGGGCCCAGGGGATACCGCTGCCAGGACCACTGGCGCCATTACCCCAAGCGAACGGTCGCTGCTGAACAAGCGAAATATCATCGGCTTCTTGGTGCTTGGCGTCTTGGCACTCATTCCGGCTTCCGCCTTCCTGGCCTGGGGCATAGACCGTTCCACCGCTTCGAATGCTTCCCTCATCTACCTCACGGTCCCCATCATTACCGCAATTTTGGCCTCCATCATTCTCAAGGAGAAAATGACATTGGTTCGGTGGGCGAGTTTATTTGTTGCCTTGGCGGGCGTGCTGATTCTCTCCGACATTGATTGGCGCCACCTGCAACTCACCAGTGGAAGGTTTCTTTTTGGGAATATGCTGGTCCTGGTGGCATGTACCTCCAGCTCTTTCTACAATGTCTTCTGTAAGGAACTCTTGCGACGCTTTACCGTGTTGGAGGTGCTGATTTATGGATACCTGCTCGCCGTGGTAGTAAGTCTGCCGTTTCTGATTTGGGTCGAACCCCTATCGCTCCCGGCGGTAAGGAGTTACGGACTCAGAACCTGGCTTTCTGTCCTGGTGTTAAGCGTGTTTAGTTGGGGCTTAGCCATGGTGGTGTGGGCGATTCTTTTGAAGCGCCTCGATGTGAGCCAGGCATCCGTGTCGATTTACCTTCTCCCATTCTTTGGAGTCATCATTTCGGCGCTGACTCTCAACGAGAAGATTACTCGGACCATGATTGTAGGGGGATTGGTGACTTTGGCGGGGACCATCCTGATTACCAGCTTGGACCCGTCTTCAAGTTAGACCTTGCTGCGGAATACATGACGAGGAAATGCGCATGAAACTCGAAGGTCGCGTAGCCATCGTGACGGGAGCGGCATCAGGAATCGGACGCGCCATAGCCCGAGAGTTCGCGCGGGAAGGGGCCACCGTTGCGGCAGTGGATCTGAAGCCTCTCGTCAATACCGTTTGCAGCGTTATTCAAGAGGATGGCGGAAAAGCCAGACCCTACGTGTTCGATATCACGGACCAGGATACCTTCCAGAAATGCGTGGCGGAGGTTGCCAGCGAGAACGGGAAAATAGAAGTTCTGGTCAATAACGCTGCGATCTCTTTCTACGCGGACATTCTTCACGACACGTTGGAACAATGGAGAGAGACTCAGGCAGTCAATCTCGAGGCCGTTTACTGGGGTTGCAAGCTGGTTGCTCCTTACATGGTAAGCCAGAGGTGGGGGCGCATCATTAGCATTACTTCCACTCAGGCGCTGGCGCCGCGAGGTGAAGTTGGGGCATATGCTGCCACCAAAGGAGGGATCATCAGTTTCACCAAATCACTGGCCGTGGAATTGGCCCCGCATGGAATTCTTGCCAACGCCATTGCCCCGGGATGTATTCACACGCCACTTTCGATCGTCAAAGGCGTCGACGAGACCCAAACCGAGTTCTTTCAAGAATGGTATATCAAAAATCGAAGAATACCGCTGGCGCGGCCGGGAGAGCCAGTGGAAGTGGCCCGCGTCGCTGTGTTTCTGGCGTCCGATGACTGCTCGTACATTACGGGTCAGACTTTGGTTGTAGACGGCGGACTCACAATAACATCTTGAAGCGCTTTCGAAGCGCAAACCTGGAAAATAGGCCCGGCCCTTTGATTTTAATATCCGCACGAAGTCTTCGTTGACGGCGCCTTGCGCGAGGGCTGGTGGTCAATACTAATTCTAAGTCGCTTTCAAGATGAGACTAACTATGATACAATCGCGGCATGTCAAGGCCACGACGAATCGATTGGAAACTCGTCTCGAAAGCGCGAGCCATGGTTGCCGAAAGCCGCGATATTCGGCAGTTGAAAGCCGCCCAAGCCGTGTTGCTGCCGGGCCTCACTGGCACCACCCTGGAACAGACGGCCTCCTTGCTGGGCGTGGGACGGGCGTCGGTGCATCGCCTGCAGCAACAATTTCGCCACAGCCTGCAGACGCCCTCACGGCCCCGCAAGAAATGGGGCGGACGGAGACGGGCGTTGCTGAGCTGGGAAGAGGAAGAGGCGTTCCTGACTCCGTGGGTCGAACAAGCTCGGCAGGCGGGCGTTCTGGTGGTTTCTCCGCTGCGGTCGGCGCTGGCGGAAAAGTTGGGCCGCAAGATCGCTCCGTCGGTCGTGTACCGTCTCTTGGCGCGGCACGGGTGGCGAAAAGTCGCGCCCGATACGCGGCACCCGAAAAGCGATCCGGCGGTCCAGGCGGAGTGGAAAAAAAACTCCCCGAAACGCTGGCAGCCTTGCTGACCCCCGCGGTCGTGCAAGGCCGCCCCGTGCGCCTGATGTTTCAAGACGAGGCACGCTTCGGGCGCATGGTGCGCCCCAAACGCTGCTGGGCTCCGGCCCCGCTGCGCCCCGTGATGGGCAACGGTTACGAGCGCGAGTTTGTTTACGTCTATGGCGCGGTCAGCCCCCTGGCCGGCGAGTTGGATTGGCGAGTGGGCCGCGAAATGAACACGGCCCGCATGGGCGAGTTTCTGGCCCAAGTGAGCCAGGCCCACGCGGGCGACTTCATCGTCATGGCGCTGGACGGAGCTAGTTCCCACAAGGCCAAAGACCTGCCGATCCCCCAGAACATCCGGCTGTTGGCCTTGCCGCCTTACGCACCCGAACTGAATCCACAGGAACATGTTTGGGATGAATTGCGCGAAAAGGAGTTTCCCAACCGGGTGTTTAACCATCTGGATGCGGTCATCCGACAGTTGCAGCAAGGCTTGCCCCGGCTCGCTGCGGATCGGGAAGGCTTGCACCGTCTCACCGCTTGGCCTTGGATAGTTAGTCTCAACTTGAACGCGCATTAGAATAAGTCGTTTACGGGCAGTGGGTTTGTGAGTGGGTGCGGGTATGTCAGCTCCAGAAGTGACGAATTATGGCTCGTGGTGAGTAATACACATTGAGCGAAGCGCAGAATTGACGTGATCTGACGGGAATTGAAGAATGTGATTCACGAGGTCCCGTTCCTTAGGTGTGCAACCGGCCACAGCATTTCGCCGGTATCCAGTGCCCACAATCATCTGTTTTTGGGCAACTCAATAAGGCTGTTTTTCACCCTTGAAAATCAGGCAGTTACCGCAACTGTAGCTGAGAGGTTTTTGGGCAACGTGGCTGAGGCACGTTGCGCTGTGCCCTTACTGATGCCCAACTCCGCAGAGATTGCGGCCCAGGAGTGCCCCTGAGCGCGAAGGAAAGCCACTTTAGAAGCGTCCACCGCGGCACGTGGCCTTCCGAGCTTCCGTCCTCGGCTTTTGGCATGCGCCAGCCCTGAACGCACGCGGTGCCGAATCAACTCCCTTTCGAACTCCGCGATGCTGGCAAAGATCCCAAAGACGAGGCGCCCGTTCGGCGTCGAGGTGTCCACGCCCTCGTGCAGGCTCACGAAGTCAATTCCTAAGGCGCGGAACTCGTCGAGGGCATTCACCAGGTGGCGCAGGCTCCGAGCGAAACGGTCGTACCGGTAGACGACCACAGCATCCACCAGCCGCTTCCTACAGTCTGAGAGCAGACGATCGAGCGCCGGCCGACGCTCCTTCGACCCACTGATCCCTTCGTCTACAAATTCACCAGCAATCTGCCACCCGCGGCGCCGGCAGTATTCACGGACTTCCTCCTGCTGCATTTCTGGGTTCTGACCGTTGTGGGTGCTTACCCTGACGTAGATCGCGGCCCGAGTCATGGCTTGCCCCCTTTGGCCCTTTTGCGAGGACGCCCTCCGAGTTTCCCCCACTTGGAAAGCTCTTTCTTGGAGTGCTGACTGGCGCGGGCGGTCCCGCCAAGCCGAGCCCAAGCCCGTCTCTGCTCGGCCGTGGTCTTCTGGGCTCGCGCCTCTCCTCCAAGCATTCCGAGGGCGACAGCATTGGGGTTTTTCATGCTCCGTATGTTACTTTGCGCTAAGCAGGTTTGTCAAGAGTTTTCTTGGAACTCTCGGAACAACGCCGGAGTCAGCAGGCGTCGCCTCCTTGCGACGATGGCAATAGAGCCAATGGGGATGGCCCGAAAACGAAGCTGCCTAACAACCAGGGGCTGGATTTGTCGAATCGACGTGGTGTGACCACAAGGGGAATGCCCGGACAGATGGTCGCGGCCGACGAAGTCTAGGTAGCGCGGAAAAAGCGGGGTTTAGTCCAAGGATCTTCGCGAGGGTACTTTTGGCTTCGACCACGCCGGTCTTCCGAGCGAGGAACGCGGGGCAAATCACGAACTCCGTCTGACGACTTCTTCGATAGGCCGATATTGAAGGGCAGGTCGCACTGCTTCCAGGGCTTCCGAATGCCGGTCTTATGGGCGAGGGGCCTCCCCCCGCATCCCACAACTGCGGTCGAATCGTTCACTGAACTCGCGGCGCTCCCTCAAGGTGAAAAAAAATAAAAAATTTTGCTAAGGAAATATATAAGAGGGACAGATCGTTCTCACCATAGACCCATTTGACGCGGAAACCACGCCGTGCGCCCATGGGGGCAAAAATAAATAAAGGATATACGGCAGAAATCTAAACTCCGTAAAAGGCAAGCTTTGCCCCGTTCCCTATCAGCGTAAACTTTTGCAGCTTTGTTATGTCTCCCCTTCAAGCTTCCGGGCAATCACGGGCTCTCACATCGCCGATGTGGCTTTCGCCACGGAACACCGTCCAACCCCGCGGAGCGGAAGTGCAAATACTTATGCACTAAGATGTGCTTCGGCCGGCTGATTGAATCCGTAGATCGACTTCTTTTCCATGGTGAATTGGGCGAATTACCGTGTCCAGGACCTTCCCCGGCGAGGCGCTGAGTGGTGCAGGAATCTCTGCCACGAAGAGAACGTGCAGGACCAAAGTCGCCAGCGAGATGTCCTGAAAGGTGACACTCTCTTGCCCTTCGACAAAGACCGTATTTGGGTTGCCTACGAAAGATCGCATAAAGGCCGTTCCAACCTCGATCGCGCCCGGTCCTGCTCTTTGCCCCCTTTCATGGGTTGTTGTCGCGCAGAGAGCGGGAGTGCAAGATGCAGATAATCGTCTGCCGCGGGAGCGGCGACACCAGCGTTCGGGCTGACCCTGGCGGGGTTACGTCGCCCATGCCGCGCCTGGTCTTCAGACCGTGCGTACGGCGGGGACCCGTAGCTTTGCTACCGGCCACATTATCCCGCGATGAGGCGGCTGAAAGGCGTCGGGCGCCAGCGCACTTTAACGCCGGCGGGCCATGCGCCCGTATACACCATCATCTTCCTCGTGCAGTCCTGCACAACTGGGCCGCCAAAATCGTTTGTGAAAATTGTTTTGAGCCGCATAACAGAATCAAGCATTTACAAACGGTATTGCCACCGGTGCTCGTCAAGGGAGAGCCCTCACCCAACATGAACCTTGTTGACCGCATGAACTTCTACAAGGTGCCAGGGGTCAGCATCGCCGTGATCGATCAGGGTCGAATCGTATGGGCACGCGGCTACGGTTTTGCGGATACCGCTGCCAAGCGGACGGTCACACCCGAGACACGCTTCCAGGGCGCCTCGATTAGCAAGTCAGTTGCTGCCGCCGGGGCGCTTCATTTCGTGGAAGAAGGCAGGATCGACCTCGACAGGAACGTCAATGACTACCTCAAGTCGTGGAAAGTGCCGGAGAACGATTTCACCCGCGACCAAAAGGTCACCCTGCGCCGCATTTTAAGTCACAGCGCCGGATTGACGGTTCACGGCTTTCCAGGCTACGAAGCGGGCAAGCCTCTGCCGACGCTTGTGCAGGTGCTGAATGGGGAAAAGCCCGCCAACACTGAGCCTGTTCGCGTTGATACGGTTCCAGGCACCAAGTGGCGCTACGCGGGGGGCGGGTATGTGGTGATGCAACAAATGCTGATTGACGTCCTCGGCGAACCCTTCCCCGAGATGATGCAGCGAACGGTCCTCAAGGGGTTCGATATGAAAGAGAGCGCCTACTCACAGCCGCTGCGAGACGACTGGAAGCAGTTCGCAGCCACGGGCTACCGGCCCGACGGCAGGCCGGTGGAAGACGGTTATCACACCTACCCGGAACTCGCGGCTGCTGGCCTGTGGACCACACCGAGTGACCTGGCGCGCTTTGCCATCGGCATTCAGAACGCGCTGGCAGGTAAGTCGCACGACGTAATCTCGAAGGGGATGGCAGAACAGATGCTCACCCGGCAGATCGAAAATGACGGCTTGGGTGTCTTTCTCGACGGCCAAGGCTCTACCTTGCGATTCAGCCATGGCGGCGCAAATGAAGGCTTCCAGTGCCTGCTCGTCGCTTACGCCGCGACGGGGCAGGGGGCAGCCATCATGACGAACTCCGATCGCGGAGGGGGGCTGATTCCTGAGATAATGTTCGCCATCGCCCACGAGTACGGTTGGCAGGACTATGGGCCCAAAGAGCGAAGTCAGGTCAAAGTAGAGCCGGCCATTCTGCGCGGCTACGTCGGCAATTACCAACTCGCCCCACACTTCTTCTTGGCAGTTACCTTGGAAGGCAATCAGCTTGTCACCCAAGCCACCGGCCAGCCCAAGTTCCCGATTTTCCCGGAAAGCAGCCGCGATTTCTTCGTCAAAGAATTCGATGCGCAGCTAACCTTCGTACCTGATAGCCAGGGCCGCGCGACCGAAGTGATTCTGCACCAGGGAGGCCAGGACCATCACGCCAAGCGGTATGAAGGTGAGCTCCCGCAGCCCAAAGAGCACAAGGAAATCAAAGTCGATCCGAAGCTGTTTGACGGCTATGTGGGCCAGTATCAACTGGCACCCAATTTCATACTCACCATCACCCGCGAAGGCGATGCGCTGTTCGCTCAGGCTACCGGCCAGCCGAAATTCCAGATATTCCCCGAGAGTGAACGCGAGTTCTTCCTCAAAGTGGTCGATGCCCAAATCACATTTGAAACGGACAGCAGCGGCCGAGCCACCAGCCTCACGTTGCACCAAAACGGAGCGGATATGCCGGCGAAACGGGTTCAGTGAAGCTCGACGAAGCGGTGAGTGATCCCAACTGGTAACCTGGAACTTGCCCCATTGGCGCGCGCAGGCGCAGAGCGCAGCCTGAACGACGATAGCTGGCGAGGACAGCCCATGTATGCAGTAGCGATCTGCGAGTTAGTTGGGATTCGTCGCCGCAAAACACAGACGTTAGGCGGTATTAATGCTCTGGGTTTGCTTCCGCAGGGCTGTCATCCGCAACTTCCGAAGGGGTCCTGGATCGGCTTCGCCCATTCATCCCGCGACCCGGCATAGCCGGAACCAAACAGGGCAGTTGAATGATTTCAGAATACTGTCCTCAGCCGCATAAACAAAGGCCCTGACAATCGCAGCCCCAGATGTCCTGCCGCAAGAAAGACGGGACGCTACGGCAAAGGCTCTGATCAGGACGGCGCTTCCCGAGACTCGGAAGGTGTGAGAAAATCGCTTGCATGGGCTGTAGTGGCGCTCTTCGAGCGTCGACGTTCTTGAAAATACCCCGGCGGCGGTCAGAGATGGTCAAAGACCGCCGTGGAATACGATTTTCTTACACCTACAGAGCCGTGGGATAAGGGAGCGGAGCAAGCAGAGAGCCCCAGAAGGGGGGAACGATTGGCTCATACCTGCCGCCGAATGAACTCATTCGGAGATTCTAAGCGCAGCAATTACCTTCGGTGTCCAGCAGAAGGTGTGGGACATGCCGACGATGCGACCAAGTGGTGCTCCTACGCGCGAAACGAATTCGCCGCGCGCGACACTAACTTACCGGCTAGTGGCGAAAATCGGGCCGGTAGAATTGAAGCTTGATTCACTGGAACGATTTTGGCCGTGATTCTAAAGGAGTTTCGAACCATGCGTTCACTGGCTGCATTCGCGCACGCCCTGCTGACCCTTGGCTGTTTGTTGTTACTAGCACGGCCAACTGGGGCGGCGATCAACGCCTACGGACTGGGCGCGAGCTACGACTCCACACAAAGCAACGTCATCTTTCGTGTCTACTCTTCACGCGCCTCGCAGATCGAGGTTGATCTCTACGCTTCCCCGATGGGTTCAGGAGAGATACTGCGCCTTACCCTTGAGCCTGACAGCAACACCAACATCTTCTCGGGTTCCCTATCGGTTGCGGCGCTGCAGGCAGCCGGCATCACCGGGCCGGTATATTACGGCTATCGGGCCTGGGGGCCGAACTGGCCTTTGTCGAGCAGTTGGACCAAAGCTTCCAGTGCCGGCTTTATTTCGGACGTGGACGCCCAAGGCAACCGCTTCAACCCCAACAAGCTGCTGATCGACCCCTATGCCCGCGAGATCAGCCATGACCCGGTGAATGGCACTTGGAAGGACGGCACGGTGTACGCCTCAGGTGCTGCCCATCGCAACATCGACACGGGGAATATGGCGCCAAAGTGCATCTTGTGGTCCCCAGCGGCCCCGAGCATCGGCGCCAAGCCCACACGCGCGCAGAAAGACGACGTGATCTATGAGGTGAACGTGCGCGGCCTGACCGAGAATGATGGCAGCGTCTCCGCCGCCTTGCGGGGCACTTACGCCGGCGCTGCCCTCAAGGCGCCGTACCTTGCGAGCTTGGGCGTCACAGCCGTGGAGTTTCTGCCCGTGCAGGAAACGCAGAACGACGCCAACGACAATACACCGAACTCCACCGTGGGGCAGAACTACTGGGGATATTCAACCTTGAACTACTTCGCGCCTGATCGCCGCTACTCGTCAAACAAGGCTGCGGGCGGGCCCACCAGTGAGTTCCAGGCCATGGTCAAGGCCTTCCATGATCTGGGCCTGAAGGTCTACATCGACGTTGTGTACAACCATACGGCGGAGGGCGGAGCGTGGAACGCAAACGATCCGTCCACCTACACGATTCTCTCCTGGCGCGGGCTCGACAATCCCACTTATTACGAACTGACGTCCGACATGCAGTACTCGTACGACAACACGGGCGTAGGTGGCAACTACAACACCTATAACCAGGTCGCGCAAAATCTCATTGTCGATTCGCTGGCCTACTGGCGCGACACCATGGGCGTGGATGGCTTCCGCTTCGACCTCGCTTCGGTGCTGGGCAACACCTGCACGGCGGGCTGCTTCAATTTCAGCAGCACCGACAGTAACACCGCGCTCAATCGCATCCTGCGCGAGTTACCTCAGCGTCCCGCTACCGGGGGCAGCGGTATTGACCTTTTCGCTGAGCCCTGGGCCATTGGCGGCAATTCCTACCAGTTGGGCGGTTTCCCCGCCGGCTGGTCAGAGTGGAACGGCAGCTATCGCGACACGCTGCGCCAAGCGCAGAATGGCCTGGGCGTGGCGACCATTACCACCGGTGAATTGGCAACGCGCTTCGCTGGTTCGTCTGACCTTTTTGGCAGTCGTTCGCCGTGGAACTCGATCAACTTCATGGATGTGCACGACGGCTTCACGCTCAAGGACCTCTATAGCTGCAACGGCCCCAATAATAACCAGCCTTGGCCCTACGGGCCGTCCGACGGAGGCAACTCGACGAACTACAGTTGGGACCAAGGCGGCGGCAGTGCAGATCAGCGGGCTGCTGCACGCCTCGGCTTTGCCTTTCTCATGTTGAGCGTCGGCACACCCTTAATGGCCGGCGGGGACGAATACCTCCGCAGCCTCCAATGCAACAACAATCCTTACGACGTGGACTCGATTGCGAACTGGCTCAACTACACCTGGAACCCTGATCAATCGAACTTCAAGGCCTTTGTGAAAGGCATGATCGCCTTCCGGAAGGCGCACGCGGCTCTGCGCCCACTAAACTTCTATTCGAGTGCGCAGTTGGTGTGGTGGACGCCGGCGGGCACAACGCCGGACGAGGGTTACTGGTCGAGCGGCAGCAATCACGCGATCGCCTACCAGTTCACCGGCAGCGCCCTCGGTGACAGTTCTTCGTCCATCTACGTTGCTTACAATGGTTGGAGCGCCGGCGTTACCTTCACGTTGCCGTCACCCGGCGATGGCATGAACTGGTACCGGGCCACCGATACCTGCGGCTGGGCGGAAGGCCCCAACCAGGTACGCATCCCCGGGTTAGAGGACGCGATTGGCGGACAGGGCGTGGTGTACGGCCTGTGCGGCCGCGGACTGGTGTTGTTGATTGCCAAATAGCGCACGGACCCCGATCTTGCAGGGGCAGGGCTTGCCTTGGTCCAGGGGCGGCGAAGTGCCACATGAGGTGTAGAGGAGTCTCAGTTTCCGACTGGGAACTGAATCTCGGCCCCCTTGCGTATCGTGAACCGATTCCAGTCCGGCCACAACCCAACCGATTACCTGCAACTTGTCGCCGAGTGTTTGCCGATAGCTGTTGTGAACAGCCCTTACCACCAGCAAACGAAGGTTGGCTAGCGAATCTTCGCGAGCGAAGAAACTCAAGGCGCTCGTTGCAATCGGTACCATCCAAGAAGGCTCGCGTCTGGAAGCCGGGCAAAAGGGGAATATACCACTTTAAATATCCATGGGGCACTCGGAACACTTCGCAAGGACGCAACTTGCCTTTCCCGTAGATGTGCAACACCTGCCTCCTCGGGAGTCCCCGTCTGGGAAGTTACCGTCACGCATGGGACCTAGGCGCACATAGCTTGATTCATTGCTGCTGCGCCGCAGCGAAGGATTCTAACTCACGCGTCGGATACCGCTTCCGGCTCCCTGCGAGCGCCTGTTGGAAAACACAGTGCCGATCGATTCCGAGGTTCTTGATATCTTTGACCTTACGCGAGAGTGGTTGCAGCAACGGGTCGATCTGTGGATTCGCCGACACATGCACCGTGAAGGAATTCTGATAAAAAACTGATCCTTGCCAGTGCATCCCGTGTTTGAAAGAATGTTTATCTACGTGCCGAAATGGTCCGGCGATATTATGTCATTTGGTGAAGGCTCAACAATCGATGATTGATCCCATGGTTTCCTTGGCGTTCTCTCTTTATGCGAATAAAGGGGGCTATGCGCTCCTGCTCGGCTCCGGCGTCTCGCGGTCAGCGACCATTCCCACTGGCTGGGAGATAGTCTTGGATTTGATCAAGAAGCTGGCGGCGCTGCAGGGTGTACCTTGTGATCCTGACGCTGAAACTTGGTACACAAATAAGTTCGGAGAGGCGCCCGATTATTCAAAGTTGATGGAGGGGGTAGCGAAGACCCAAGCTGAAAGAAGTCAGCTCTTGAAGGGGTACTTCGAGCCCAGTTCTCATGAACGCGAGCTGAGTCTGAAAGTGCCTACGCGCGCGCACCAGGCGATAGCAAACCTCGTAGCCAGCGGCCATATACGAGTAATCGTGACGTCCAACTTCGACCGTTTAACAGAGATGGCGGTCGAGGCCGCCGGAGTGGCTCCTGTGATTGTTGCGAGTCCCAGCGCGGCGGACGGAATGCCCCCGCTCCAACAAATACCGTGCGTAATCATTAAGGTACATGGGGACTACCTCGACACTCGAATCAAGAATACCCCAACGGAACTTGCCAAATACGACCCCCGAATGGATCGCTTGCTCGACACGATTTTCGATGATTTTGGCCTGATTGTCTGCGGCTGGTCGGGGGAGTGGGACAATGCATTGTGCGACGCGTTGGAGCGTTGCAAGAATAGACGATTCACGACCTTTTGGGCGGCCCGAGGAGATCTTGGCGACCGAGCAAAGCACCTCGTCAGATTTAAGTCTGCGGAACTCATCCAGATTTCAGACGCTAATTCATTCTTTCCTGACTTGCAAGCCAAAGTATCGGCACTGGCAGAGATGGACGCGCCACATCCACTTTCTCGAAAGATCGCCACTGCTTTGCTGAAAAAATACTTAAGCGACGAGCATCAAAGGATTGCTCTTCACGATTTGGTGATGAGTGAAACGGAGAAACTCTATGACAGCACTTCAGATACGCAGTTCCCAATTCAGGGCGATAATTTCTCGGTTGAAGAGCTCGTAAGTCGCGTTAATCGGTATGAAGCACTAACAGAGATTGTTCGGGACCTCTTCGTCTACGGGTGTTATTGGGGTCAAGACCAACACCGGTACCTGTGGACCCGCTGTCTGGAGCGAGTGGCAAATAGGTCCCCGCTGAAATCAGGAATGTTCACAGTTCCCTGGCTGGACCTCAGGCTGTACCCCTCTCTGCTACTACTCTATGCCAGCGGCATATCGTCGGTTTCTAGCAAGAGGTGGGGGAATCTTCGTGCAATCCTTGTTGAGCCCGTCTTCGAAAATTTCCAAGGCCAAAAGCAGCCTCTGATTCTGGCACTTTACCACGATTCGGTGATGTCAGACGGCGTAGCCCGCCGTCTTCCGGGAATGGAGAGATGTTACACGCCTGTCAGCAACTGGCTCTTCGCCAAGCTGCGAGACGCCTTTAGACCTTTGCTGCCTCGCGATGCAGATTATGAGAGATGCTTCGACAGCTTTGAGTGCCTCCGCTCTCTGATCCAAGCCGACATTCAAGATAAGGAAACGGGAACTGCTGCGGGGCAACTCGGCAGGTTCGCGTGGAAATGGTTCTCTGGATCAGGCAGCAATCCCATCGAGCGGCTTGAGACTGAAGTAAAAACTTCGGGCTCGCAGTGGCCTCCTTTTGCCAGCGGTTTTTTCGACGGCTCCCTAGAACGATTCCAGGCCCTTCTGAATAGCCTGAAACAACGTGTGGCATCTTTACATTGGATGTGAAAAGCTGGGGGCAGGGGCGTGCGCATACGCTTCCATATTAGGTAGCCGAAGCGCGGACGTATCCCGCCCGGAGCGGGATCACCCCCCGACACTTCGTTGTGGAGATCAAAAAACTATGTGGAACTTTTTCGGATGCAAAACCGTGGAGTAGTGCGCTGCGCGCACAACTCTGCGTCATCTCCAGTCCCGGGGTCATTTGAATAGCTGAACGTGGCGAACACCTACAGGTAGCCGGCAACCCACACACCATCACGATTAAAGCTTGAAGACCCGTCTCTGCCAAACATCTGGTGTGCCTGATCGCAAAACGGCCGGATTATTCTGTCAGTGCTGGAAAGGTCGTCGAGTTGCATATATGGAAAGCGGTAATCGCCAGGCGGCGCTGGTTCCGTATGATGCTCGCCGCCACCGAATGCAGCGTAGACTGCTGTTAACGGTCGTTGAGTCCTCAGCATCATGCCCAGAACATAGGGAGGGCCGACATCTGCTGCTTCATAAACCGCACTTGCCCTCGACACAAAATGACGGAGGAGAATATCCACCGCCGTTGGGGAAAATTGATGCCCGTCTTGCTGACGGATCAGGGGCAACTGTTGGCTAGTATTCAGCAAACCATTACGTCGTAACCGCACGCTGTACTCAAATCGATTCTCGCGCCGTTCAATGCCGTCGAAAGTATAGACGGGGTTGTTGAACACAGGAGTGTCGGTGCGGCTGAAATTTCCGAGAGCTAGACGGACCTTGTCAGCTCTCACGTCCACTAGGAAATCCTCAAAGAATGCTGGAATCATTCCGATAATCAGGTACGGTAGATCGCCCACTCGCGGTACGCCAAGAAACGAACTGTCTAATGATTCCTCAGACTGTTGGAGACGGCTGACTGTTTTCATGACGAGTTCTTTGATTTCTCGCACTGTAAGATGGTAACGCTGTCGCTCACGACGGGCCGGGAAGTAGATGTGGCCCTGGTGCCTTACGGAGTGTGGTTTTCTAGTACTGTTGGAAACCCGGATTGCAAGTAAGCGGCGCCCTTCGCCCACGCCGATAGAGGCCGTTTCAAGCGGCAGCCGCTCCTCAATTGCTTCCATGACGCGGGCATCGTATGCGTTTAACACTGCCTCGGGGTTTGGCACTTCCAGCCCAAGGGTACCCGCGGGATCGGGCACTCCGGTCGGTTGCCCTTGCTCATCCCGTCGTTCAGGCACGCCGATAAGCAAAATGCCGCCAGATGTGTTGGCGAACATGCAAATGTCCAGAAGGAACTCTCGCCTGCCTCGATCAGTGTCGTCATATAAGGCGCTTTTGTACTCCAGTTGCAAGTGTTCTTCGAGTCCTGATTCAAGGACCCGACGAACATCGATCTCGCGAATATCTCGAAGGGGTCTGCCTTCCCATAGCATGGCTTCATTCTAAAGTCGGGGATGAATCTCTGCAAGCGGCACACCTGGTGAGAAGTTGCGAATCGCAATTAGATCGGAATTGGTTCGACCGCGGAAGGGCAATTGCGTAAGCTTGTCCAACCTCATCAGTGGGGGGCTATCCGGAAGTCCAGCATGGCCGGATATTCGCAAATAATCCCAGTGCGTGGCGGCCCCTTCGCTAACGTTGGTTGTCACTTGGTCAAACGGGGTTCTGGGAAGTTGGTGGGGCACATTTGGATCACACGAGCGTGCAACGGCCTCTCCGAAAGAGGTTTCCCCGCGCTTGAGGTCATGATTCAGAGGGCCGTGAAACCTGGAATGATGGATTAGGAACGAAAAACGCCCATCCCGCGCCGGAATCCGGACCGATCCAACGTGGGCGACCACCTAGCCGCAATCATGGGATTTGCTGAATAGGGAGATCCGGGTCGCCAAATGTGCGAGTACCCCCGTCGATTACTAAACCCTTGGCGACTAGAACGAACCCGCTGGCGCGGGGGACGCTGGTCGCGTGGGTGAGGTTTTAAAACCTTCCCTGTAACCAGGAGTAGTGTGGGGTCATAAGGAGGTCCTTATGACTCGACTACGTCGAATGATGCTGGAGGAACTCCAGCGTCGGAACTACTCAACGAAAACGATCCGCTATTACTTGCAGGCGGTAGCGGATTTTGCTCGGCATTTTGGCAGGTCACCGGACAGGCTGGGACGGAACGAGCTTCGAAGCTATCAGGCGTACCTGCTGCGGGATCGCAAGCTGGCGGTCGGGACCGTGGTGGGGCTGGTCGCTGCGCTGCGGTTTTTCTTCAACAAAACTTTGAAGCGCCACCTGCCGCCGAATGACATTCCCTATCCCAAGCATCCACGCCGGCTGCCCGCGATCCTGACCGTGGAGGAAGTCGCCCGGCTGATCGATTCGGCTCGCAACCTGCTGGACCGCACGCTCCTCATGGTCCTCTACTCCACCGGCATGCGGAATTGCGAGTTGCGCCACCTCCAGGTCAAGGACATCGATAGCAAGTCCATGCTCATCCATATTCAGCGCGGCAAGGGTGGGCGTGACCGCTATGTTCCTCTCAGTCCTAAGCTGCTGGAAACCTTGCGGGAGTACTGGCGGTGGATGAAACCGAAGACTTGGCTGTTTCCAGGCACCGTCCACAACTGGCGCGCCGATAAACCCCTCACTCCCAAGGTGGTCTGGGACGCCTGCCAGTTCGCCGCCCGGCGGGCCGGCATCAAGAAACGCGTCTACGCTCACCTTCTGAGACATTCCTATGCCACGCATCTGCTGGAAGCGGGAGCCGACCTGCGCACCATTCAGCTCCTGCTGGGCCATGTCCGACTCGAACACACGGCGGTTTATCTGCACCTTTCCCGCCGGCACCTGCAGGCTTTTCCCAACCCCCTGGACACCCTGCAGGTTTCCAGCCTGGAAACCGTTCACCGCTCGCGCCGCCTACATAAAAAATGAACCCGCCCGCCGTGGAGGTGGCGGATATCCTCCGCGCTCAGGGCCAGCGTTTTCTTGACCGGTATCGAGCCAGCTTGGATTTCCAGCAGCTCAAAGCCTTCCGCGCCCTCCAGAACTGCCGCACCGCCGCGCTCGGAGGTCATCTCGATGCCTGCCCCCAATGCGGATTTCAGGCCATCTCTTATAATTCGTGTCGCAATCGGCACTGCCCCAAGTGCCAGGCCCAGGCGCGTGAACGCTGGCTCGCCAAACGGGAACAAGAACTCCTGGCCACGGATTACTTTCACGTGGTCTTCACCGTCCCTCACGAGCTCAACCTCCTGGCGCTAGACAACCCGCGTCAGTTTTATCATCTCTTGTTCACCGCCACTGCCGCCACCCTGCTGGAAATCGCGGCGGACCCCCAGCACCTGGGTGCGGAGATCGGCATCCTCGGCATTCTCCACACCTGGGGCCAGAACCTGCTCGCTCATCCGCACATCCACTGCGTCATTCCAGCGGGAGGCATCGCTCGCGATCATACCCGTTGGGTGCATCCTCGTTATCCCGGCTTTTTTCTCCCCATCAAGGTGCTGCGCCGAGTCTTCCGCGGCAAGTTCATCGCCGGCCTCAAACGCCTTTACCGCCGGAAGCAATTACGCTGCGCTGCACCTTCCGCCGCACTGGCCGATGAGAAGCAGTTCCGCCAACTGCTACGCCGCCTCCACCGGCAGGATTGGGTGGTCTATGCCAAACCGGCTTTCGGCGGACCCCGACAGGTGCTCCACTACCTGGGCCGTTACACCCACCGCGTGGCCATCTCCAACCATCGACTTGTCTCCTTCGATGGCGAGCGCGTCACCTTTCGCTGGAAAGATTACGCCCACGGCGGCAAGATACGGCCGATGACGCTCACGGCCACGGAGTTCTTACGCCGCTTTTTCCTGCATGTTTTGCCCAAAGGCTTCGTGCGCATCCGCCACTTCGGCTTCTTGGGCAATCGCTTCCGCGCCGCGCGGGTCCAACTCTGCCGGCAATTGCTGGCCCCCGCACCCCTCTTGCCGCCCGCCCCAGCGCAAGTTCCCCACTCCGACGCCGCCATCTGGCATTGCCCTCACTGTGGCGCGGTGATGATCTTCCTCCAGCGATTCGCCAGCAGAGAATCACTTTCACGGTGCACTTACTTTGATTCTTCCTGAAACTGCGTCCCAAAACCGGACCCCTGACGTGCACCCCGCACGCCCCCGTGGGAGTGTCTTGAGAGTCTCTTCGCCCCTACGTCCGGAAGTCCACGCTAGCTCTCAACCCTCATCCCGCCTTCTCCCCACCGCCCCGACGCCCAACCCTTCCACCCTCGCCGCCTGTTTCCAGATCTACCCAACCCCCAAACCAAAGCAAAAACCATTCAATCTCCATAGTTGGTCGTGCGCGCCAGCGGGTTCGTTCTAGTCCCCTTATCGGGAGTGCCTCGGCCCGTCATGATGCTGCTCTCGCCAAAGTCCCCGCGCTTGGGCCGAGTCACTCCCGATGAAGGCTAGCGACGAGGTGGAGGATGTTGCCACTACCACTTTTTCTGTCCTACAGGGCTGGATTGCCCAGGGGACAATACCGGAAATCCACCCGCCACCGCCGACCTCCGGATTGCTCTCACCCGGCAGCCTGAAGGCGCTGATTGATTACTATCGCAGCAAGCGCCTCCACTACCAGATGGTTTATCTGTCGAAGGCGGTCCGGCGCGATCAGAAGAGAGATCGCCACACCCGGGTGGTGGGTCCAGCTCTTTTTTTCGGCAGCGTTGCCTTCGTCCTTGCGCACCTGGCGGTGGAAATCAGACATGGAGCGGAAGATTGGAGCAGATTGCTGATCCTGATTGCCGCGGCGCTTCCTGCGATGGGAGCAGGATTCCGCATTCATCGCGCCGCCACCGAATGCGCCCGCAACGCGGCGCGTTTTGAGGCGGTCCATCATATTTTGAGCGCACTTTCGGAGAGGCTGCGCGATGCTCCGGACGCGCCAACCGTTTTTCGCGAGCTCGGTTTTTGCGAACAAACCTTCGAGTCCGACCTCCGCGAGTGGATGCGCCTCATGGTGGAGGCAGAGTGGTTTGGGTAAGGTGAGGTCGCCGGGGACGGACATGGGCTATCGAGAAGCGTGCCAAGGTGGATGAGGGGATGCCATGAGCGACGTTTTCATCAGCCACGTGGAAGAAGACAAGGACGTTGCCTTGGAGATCGCGCGCGGCCTGACCGCCGCAGGGTACACCACGTGGTGCTACGAGGAAGACAACGACCCGGGGGTCTCTTATTTGACCCAAATCGGCGAGGCGATTGAGGCTTGCCACGCGGTGGTCCTTGTCATATCGCCGGAGTCGCTGGGTTCGGACCAGTTGACCAGAGAAGTTGAGTTCAGCCACGACTCACGAAAGCGGTTTGTTCCCGTGCTGAAGGGAATATCGCATGTCGAACTTCAAAACCGGCGCGCCACTTGGCGGGTAGCTCTTGGCACGGCCTCCAGCATCCCCATCCCGCCTGAGGGGGTTTCCGCAATCCTTCCCCGGATTGTTCGCGGACTGCAAGGGCTCGACGTGAAGCCGACCGAGCGCGAACGCGCCGAAGCGGAGTGCATGGCCAGAGACCGGGCAGAGGCCGGGCGAAAGGCTCCGGAAAAGGCCGAGCAGGAGGAGCGGGAGAACGCCGAGGCCGTACGCAAAGTTGAAGAGAAAGCTGAGCAGGAACGCCGGGCGCGTGAGAAGGCCGATTCAGAAGCGAGAGCCTTAGCCCAGCTCCCGGCAGGAGCGGTGAGGGATTCAGGCCGCGCTGTAGCGGCGATGTCCTCATCGCCGCCTGGGGTGGGGACACCGCTCGGGCCAGCGGCGGCGGTGGGGACACCGCCGCTACAAGGTGACAGCTCCGATTCGCAGATCATCGCGGGCCTGGTGAAGCGTCACAAGAAAGCCATCATCGCATTGATGGCTGCCGGGATGGTGATCGCCGCCGCGCTCATTTATGCGCGCCATCGCGCCGCCAGCCATCCGCCGACGACCTCAGCCGGCTTGGAATTTACGCGCGTGACAGGCAGTGGTGACGTCCAGCAGGCGGACATCTCACCTGATGGCAAGTATGTGGCCTACGTGCGGGAGACGGCAGGAAAGCAAAGCCTGTGGCTGAAGCAACTGGCCACGGATAGTGACGTCCAGATTGCCACGCTAGGCCAGGACAAGTGTGACGGATTGGCATTCTCTCCCGATGGCAGCTACGTCTACTTCGTCCGCCGGGAGCGCCTAAAGGCTAACGGCAACCTTTACCAAGTGCCGTCCTTGGGCGGGACTCCAAGAAAAGTGCTGAAGGAAATCTACGCCCCACCCGCATTCTCACCCGATGGCCAGCGGGTCGCCTTCGTACGGTTGACACCTGATGAAACGAGGTTCAGCTTGTTGACCGGTTCACTGGATGGCTCTGGCGAGCGGGTGTTGGCATCCTACAAGCTGCCCGAGTCTATCGTCTCGGACCGCGCCGCGTGGTCCCCGGATGGCAAGACCCTCGCCTTCGTTCTCTATAGTTCGCAGCAGGTCTTGACCACCATTGCGGCAGAAGGCGGTCAGGCGCAGTCGGTGGCGGGCCCACATTGGGAAGACATCGAGGATCTCACCTGGCTCCCTGGAAGCCGCCACTTGGTCGTGGCTGGCACTCCGCAAGGGGGGTCCGGGTCTGAGGCGACATCACAGCTTTACGAAGTCTCACTTGAGGGAGCCGAAGCCCGTCAGATCACTCATGGCCTCGCCGACTACACAGAGGTCCGAGTGAGCGCGGACGGAAAGATGCTGCTGGCTCTGCAACACCAGACTCTTGCCACTCTCCAGGTCGCCACACCCGGCAAGGAGTCCGAAGCCAGGACGTTGAGCGCGGGAAACCAGAACGACGACGGCGAGGATGGCCTTGCATGGACGCCGGACGGGAAAATCGTTTATGGCTCGGTTCGTAAAGGACATCAAGATCTTTGGGAGATGGGCGCGGACGGCTCCAACCCCCAACGACTCACCAGCAACGACGCATCCTCGGCTTCCGCTTCACCTGCCGTTTCTCTCCGTGGCGGCTTCATTGCCTTCACCCAGCAGAATCGCACTGGCCAGGTAAACATCTGGCGCATGGATATGGACGGCAGCAACCTGAAACAGCTTACCCAGGGTAAAATCGACATGTCTCCTGTCATATCGCCGGATGGCCGGTGGGTGGTTTTTAACAGTGTGCAGGGAGGCAAAACTGTGCTGATGAAGGTTCCGAGTGAAGGTGGCTCAGCGTCCCAGTTGACGGACTACAACTCAGAGTCTCCGTCCGTCTCCCCGGACGGCAAGTGGATCGCCTGCTACTACATTCCGAGCCAGGATCAGCCAGCCAGGTTGGCGATGGTTCCTTTCGCGGGCGGCCAACCCGCCAAGGTTTTCCCGCTGCCCGGTAGCGGTGGTGGTCCGCCCCACATTCTTTGGACCCCTGATGGCCGCGCCATCTCTTACAACAAGAGCGTGAATGGCGTGGATAACATCTGGGAACAGCCGGTGGCGGGCGGCCCACCGAAGCCGGTGACGCATTTCACTTCGGACAGGATTTTCGGGTTCGACTGGTCCCGCGACGGCCGCCTGGCCCTCTCGCGCGGCACGGAACCGACCGACGCGGTGCTGATTAAGAATTTCCAGTGATTGGCAAGACGCTTTCAAACTACCGGATTGTGGAGGCAGAGTGGTTTGGGTATGGTAAGGCCGCCGAGGACTGACATGGGCTATCGAGAAGCGTGCCAAGGTGGATGAGGGGATGCCATGAGCGACGTTTTCATCAGCCACGTGGAAGAGGACAAGGACGTTGCCTTGGAGATCGCGCGCGGCCTGAACGGAGCGGGCTACACGACCTGGTGCTACGAGGAAGACAACGACCCAGGGGTCTCTTATCTGACGCAAATCGGCGCGGCGATTGAGGCTTGCCACGCGGTGGTCCTTGTCATATCGCCAGAGTCGCTGGGCTCGGACCAGGTGACCAGAGAAGTTGAGTTCAGCCACGACTCACGAAAGCGATTTGTTCCGGTGCTGAAGGGAATATCGCATGTCGAACTTCAAAACCGGCGCGCCACTTGGCGGGTAGCTCTTGGCACGGCCTCAAGCATCCCCATCCCGCCTGAGGGAGTTTCCGCAATCCTTCCCCGGATTGTTCGCGGACTGCAAGGGCTCGGCGTGAACCCAACCGAGCGCGAACGCGCCGAAGCGGAGTGCATGGCCAGAGACCGAGCAGAGGCCGGGCGAAAGGCTCCGGAAAAGGCGGAGCAGGAGGAGCGCGAGAACGCCGAGGCCGTACGCAAAGCTGAAGAGAAAGCTGAGCAGGAACGCCGGGGGCGTGAGAAGGCCGATTCAGAAGCGAGAGCCTTAGCCCAGCTCCCGGCGGGAGCGGTGAGGGATTCAGGCCGCGCTGTATCGGCGATGCCGTCATCGCCGCCAACCGCGGTGGGGACCTCGGCGGTGGGGACACCGCCGCTACAAGGCGAAAGCTCCGATTCTCAGATTATCGCGGGCCTTGCGAAGCGCCACAAGAAGGCCGTGATCGGGAGCGCCGCCGCGGTGGCGGCGCTGGTCGCCCTGACTTGGTTCCTTCTGCGTCGCCCCCGCAATCCTTCCGCCGAGTCAACGGAGAAGCCTTCCGCCGAGCTAACACAGAAACAGTTGACCTTCAACTCCGGCAAGAACGCTCTCAGCAATGCGGTAATTTCTCCCGATGGCAATTACATAGCTTACTCAGATCCGGCCGGGATTCACGTGAAGCTGCTTTCGACAAGTGAAGATCGGCTTATCTCCAGGCCGGCTGATGTTCCCGCCAGCACCTTCTGGGAACCCGATTCATGGTTTCCCGACGGTACCCAACTGCTCGCCGACGCCTACGAACCGGGTGGACGTAAGAGCATCTGGACCGTCTCGGTGTTGGGACAATCGCCGCGAGAGCTTCGCGAGGATGCGTTGGGGTTGGGAGTTGCGCCGGATGGCACGCACATCGCCTTCAGCCCACGCGGGGCCACTGATGACGTTCGGGAAATCTGGGTGATGGGCATCCAGGGCGATAACCCGCAAAAGGTTTTCGCGGTCGGAGAAAACGAAACGCTTGATTACGTACACTGGTCGCCGGATGGACACCGCTGCGCCTACGCTAGGAGGCAGCGCGCGGGGGAAACTTACCATTGCTCCATCGAAACCTGCGATCTGAAGGGGGCGAACCGGACAGTGGTTGTGTCCGCCGACCCAGGCCTGTCGCTGGGGGATTCTTGCTGGCTGCCGGACGGGCGAATCGCTTACGAGCTGGTGGAATGGTCTAATCCAAGCGACTACAATCTTTGGGGAATCCCCGTTGATAACAACACTGGGACGCCCACAGGCAAACCGAAACGCATCACCCAATGGGCTGGATCTTACGTTTACGGATTCAGCGCCAGTGCGGACGGGAAGCGGCTGGTGCTCATGAAGGGGACATATCAGGCGCAGGTTGACCTGGGCGAGCTCGCGGCGGGGGGGTCGCGCATGAAGCCGCCTCGGCGGCTGACGAATGAGGATGCCGACGACAATCCTTCGGCATGGACGGCGGATAGCAGGGCTGTTTTGTTCCGATCATTCCGCGCCGGGGCATGGGGTATCTTTAAGCAAGAAATCGACCAGGAGACCTCTGAAGTTGTGGTCACAGGACCGCAATTCTTCGGGGAGCCGCGCCTTAGCGCCGACGGTGCTTGGATACTCTTCTTGGAGAGGCCGAAGACGCCGGTCAATCCCGCCCCTCCTTGGCGCCTCATGCGGGTTCCGGCGAGCGGCGGACTGCCTCAATTTGTGCTGGAAGCAAGGTATCCTTTGCAGGCCTCTTGTGCCCGCGCCCCGGCAAGCCTCTGCGTGATCCAAGAGAATAGCCAGGATCTAAAGCAGATCTTGTATACAGCATTCGACCCTCTGAAGGGCAGAGGGAAAGTGCTCCGGACCATACAGGATGATCCCTCGCACACCTATGGTGGTGGGGGACTCTCGCCGGACGGATCAACGGTTGCGATTTCGCGAGAACTCGAGCCCGAGGTTCATATTCGCTTGCTTTCGCTCTCGGGTGGCTCCGACAGCGAAATCACCGTGAAGGGTTGGTCGAACCTCACGGGTCTTGACTGGGCGCCCGATGGAAAGGGGCTTTACGTGGGAGCTAATTCGGCACAAGGCCGCACGCTTCTTTACGCTGATTTGAAGGGAAATGCGCGGGTGCTGTGGCAGTACAAGGGAGTGGGCTATGGTATTTGGGGCATACCTTCACCAGACGGCCGCTACCTCGCCACGGTCGGCAACGTCGTCAACGGCAATGCCTGGATGGTTGAGGGTTTCTGAGTGGTGCCCGCTGGCGTAGGCGGAAAGCAGGCGGAGAAAACGAGAATGGATACGAAGGCTGCGGTCCCCCGACCCTAAGCCCTTCATGCCTCATCCCAATTTCGGTGACGAAGTGAATCGCAGAATCGTTGGTACACCATCCTAACTCGCGGTTGCGGCAAGGAACTGATTTGGGGCCACCCGCAGTTCTGTCCCGATCCTGTCCCGGTGAGAATTACGGGTTCCACGTGGGGCGGCTCGACGCCGAAGCTATGGTTTATCGGGCCGAGGACTGACGTGGGCTATCGAGAATCGTGCCAAGGTGGATGAGGGGTGCGATGAGCGACGTTTTCATCAGCCACGTGGAAGAGGACAAGGACGTTGCCTTGGAGATCGCGCGCGGCCTGAACGGAGCGGGCTACACGACCTGGTGCTACGAGGAAGACAACGACCCCGGGATCTCTTATTTGACCCAAATCGGCGAGGCCATTGAAGCTTGCCACGCCGTGGTCCTTGTCATATCGCCAGAGTCGCTGGGCTCGGACCAGGTGACCCGAGAAGTTGAGTTTAGCCACGACGCACGAAAGCGATTTGTTCCGGTGCTGAAGGGAATATCGCATGTCGAACTTCAAAACCGGCGCGCCACTTGGCGGGTAGCTCTTGGCACGGCCTCAAGCATCCTCATCCCGCCCGAGGGAGTTTCCGCAATCCTTCCCCGGATTGTTCGCGGGCTTCAGGGGCTCGGCGTGAACCCGACCGAGCCTCGCGCAGCGGAGGAAGTAGAGGCTGAGCGAAGGGCGCGAGAAAAGGCAGAGCAGGACAAACGAGAACGCGAACCCGCCGAAGCAGAGCGTCTGGCAAGGGAGACGGCCGAGGCGGAACGCAAGACTCAGGAGAAAGCTGACCTGAAGCGCCTGAAGCGCGACACGGAATCCGGGCGGCCTTCGCCATCGAGCGAAGCGAGAGTGGCCCAAGTTCCTGTAGCGGGCAGGAAACTCTGGAAGGTCCTTGTTCCCGCTGCCCTGATGCTTGTCGCTGCTGCCGTCGGGGGAACGCTGTACTTCCGCTCGCGCCAGGCCATGGCCCGCCTGACCGAGAAGGACACCATCGTCCTCTCCGATTTCGGCAACAAGACCGGTGACAGCGTATTCGACGACACGCTCAAGCAGGGGCTCTCGGTGCAGCTCGAGCAATCGCCCTTTTTCACCCTGCTTTCCGAGCGCAGGGTAATTGAGACATTGAAGCTGATGGGCCGTCCCGCTGGTGACCGGCTGACGCCGGAGGTCACACAGGAGATCTGCCAGCGCACGGGCAGCAAGGCGATGCTGACCGGCTCAATCGCGGGGCTAGGCAGCCAGTACGTCATTGGTCTGAAGGCGGTGAACTGCGACACGGGGGATGTGCTGGCCGAGACGCAGGAGCAGGCGGCAAGCAAGGAAGCGGTGCTCAGGGCTCTGGACGCTGCGGCGGTCAGCTTGCGGAGCAAGCTGGGCGAGTCGCTCGGCTCGGTGCAGAAATACGCCACGCCGGTGGAGGAAGCGACCACGCCATCCCTGGAGGCGCTGAAAGCCTACAGCCTGGGCTGCCACCAGAAAATGGAGAGAAACGATGACGCTGCCGCCGTTCCTTTGTTCCAGCGGGCCATCAGCCTGGACCCCAACTTTGCTATGGCCTACGCGCGGCTGGGAACCAGCTACGCCAACCTGGGCCAAAACACCCGTGCCGCCGAGAATGCTCGCAAGGCCTACGAGTTGCGTGAAAGGGTAAGTGAGCGCGAAAAGTTTTTCATTGCCTCGTTCTATGAAACTTTAGCCACCGGGAACCTGGAGGCAGCGCGCAAGACCAATGAATTGTGGGAGCAGACCTACCCGCACGACGCCATTCCGCCCCACATGCTAGGGATCATCTACGGCGATCTTGGCGATTACGATAAGGCCCTCGCTTGGGAACAGGAGGCGGTGAAGCTCGATCCTGGAAGTAGTCTCAATTATGCGGGTCTCGTCTTCTGCTACATGCACGTCAATCGTCTGGACGAAGCCAGAGCTGCGGCACAGGAGGCGCAAGCCCACAATCCGGACAATCCGGCGTTTCACGGTGACCTTTACCTCATTGATTTCCTGCAGCACGATGCGGCAGGAATGGAGCGTGAGGCGTCCGGGCTGATGGGCAAACCCGGATTCGACGACTATATGCTCTACACTGAATCCGACACGGCCGCTTATGGCGGGCAGTTCGCCAAAGCGCGGGAGCTCACGCGTCGCGCGTCCGACTCGGCCCAACGCGCAGATAATAAAGAGGTGGCGGCGGGCTACGAGGCAGAAGCTGCAGGGCGTGAGGCGCTGGTGGGCAACATGAGCCAGGCAAAGCAGCAGGCCCAGGCGGCGCTCGCTCTCTCGACCGGCGAATATGTTGAAGCGCTGTCCGCGATTGCGCTGGGTCTGGCGGGTGACGCCCCTCAAGCCACGCGGCTGGCCGCCGACCTGGCCAAGCGCTTCCCCGAAGACACGAACATGCAGTTCGAATACCTGCCCATGATCCATGCCGCCGCTGCTCTCCAAAGCGGCAGCGCCACCAAGGCACTCGAAGCGCTCGCCCCGGCTGCGCCCTATGAACTCGGGTACGGGGGCCAGCTCTACCCTGCTTATCTGCGTGGCGACGCTTATCTGACGGCGCACCAAGGCAGCGCTGCCACCGCCGAGTTCCAAAAGATTCTCGACCACGCCTGCGCGGTGCTCAACGAGCCCATTGGCGCACTGGCGCACTTGGGACTGGCCCGTGCCTACGCCCTCTCGGGCGACACCGTCAAAGCGAAGAGCGCATACCAAGACTACTTTGGACTCTGGAAAGACGCCGACCCCGACATCCCCATCCTGAAGGAAGCCAAGGCGGAGTACGCAAAACTGAAATGATCCCTGCGCCCCGGCCTCGCCTCCAGGACCTCCTGCGCCGCATGAATTCCCATCTGTAAGGTCGCCCTCGACCCTTGACTTCCCGTTTTCCTACGTGCGCCTCCGAGCGATCCCGTCCCGTACATGCGCAGTTGCGGAATCGACTGGCATACATGGCGGCAAGGGAACACAGCCCTTCCGACCACCCAAGCCGGATTGCGCCTGGGGGACGAGCTTCCCGGAAGAGAGGGCGACTGCGCTTTTAAACTAGACCAGACTCCCATCGCCTTGCATGAGTAACGAGTCGCCTACTGTTTACCGACAAATTTGCAGGGCGAATCCGAAGTTCTGGCCGAGTGACGGGGTACTCGCAAGCTGGCCAGTGAGCAGCCGCAAGCTGTCGGATGGGCAGCCCACCGCACTACCCCTGACTGACGTTAGGTCTCTATCGGGAGTGACCCGGCGCGAAGATGTTGCGAGAGGGCGGAGATGCCGAATTCGCCGGGTCACTTTCGATAGAGCCGTTTGAATGAAGGCGCTGGCGTTTGCGGCGGACGCGGGCAACCGGGATTATGTGAGTTGAATACGGTCTGGGCGCGTTCGGTTAGCAAGGTCCTCGACGAGAATCGTCGGCATTGGCTTTGAAAATAGCCGATGGCGGACGTTGGGGCGGTCAAGAACGACCGCAGACGCTGGCCGGCGGTGGGTGGCCGCGGGACTTTGGGTGGGCGTGCACACTTCGAGGGTGCGCGCCGGGGCACGAAGGGTATTCGAGAGTGGATGGTGCTCAGGAACTGTCAAGGAAACCTCGCAGGTCAACGGCTTGAAGGAACACTTGCTCCGCGGTGAGCCTCTCGATGATGATCATGGGCCCCCCACAGACGGGGCAAGACCACGTGGGCAGTGGCGGTGGTGAAGCCGGACAGGGGGATCCCACGGTCGATTGGACAGCGAGCAGTTGTCGGCAAATGGGCAGGAGGGGGGCGCGTCGGCGGTTGGCGAGGAAGCCGAAGAAACGGATACGAACGAAGCCCTTGGGCAACACGTGTAAGAGGAAGCGCCGCAGAAATTCGTCGGCGCTGAGGGTCATGATGCGCTGCTTGCTGCCATGGGCGTAGTCCTTCCAGCGGAAAGCGACTTGGCCGCCTTGGAAGGAGATCAAGCGATGGTTGGAGATGGCGACGCGATGGGTGTAACGGGCCAAGTAGTGCAGGACATATTGAGGACCGCCGAAGGGCGGCTTAGCGTAAACGATCCAATCCTGACGGAAGAGGGAACGAACCAGAGCCCGGAAAAGCTTCGGATCGCAAAGGGACTTTTGATCTCCGTAAAATCCGAGTTTCCCCTGGCGGTAGGCCCGTTGCAGGCCCGCCACAAACTTGCCGCGAAATACGCGGCTGAGAACCTTCACCGGTAGAAAGAAAGGATACCGGGGCTGAATCCAGCGCGTGTGATCGGCGGACAGTCCGCCCGCCGGGATCACGCAGTGGACATGGGGGTGATGCTGCAGGTTCTGTCCCCAGGTGTGGAGCACGCTGAGAAAGCCAATGTGTGCGCCGAGGTGTTGGGGAATAGCCGCAACCTCCAGGAGTGTTGCGGCGCTGGCTTGGAAGAGCAAGCGATAGAGGAGGCGCTTGTTCTGATAGGCGAGGGGTGCCAGTTGGTGCGGAAGCGTGAAGACCACATGCACGTAGCGAACGGGGAGTAATTCCTTGTTCCGCTCGGCCAGCCAACGGTTGCGTGCGCCCGTCTGACACTTGGGACAGTGGCGATTGCGACACGAGTTATAGGAGATGGCGCGATGGCCACAACGCGCGCATCGGTCCCGGTGACCGCCCAGAGCGGCGGTGCGGCAACGCGCGATGGCGTACAGCACCTTCCGCTGTGCCCACGTTAACCAGGACCGACTGCGTTCGATGAAGCACTCGCCTTGCGCGCGAATGATATCGGCCACCTCGAGGGTGGGCCGCATCATTTTTTGTGTCTCTTCCGCGAATGATAGACGGTTTCGGGGCCGGACACGTTCATGGTGTCCAGCGGATTGGCCACGGCCTGCAGGTGCCGCCGCGAGAGGTGCAAGTAAAGGGCCGTGTGCCGAAGGTCGACGTGACCGAGCAGCAACTGAATCGTGCGCAGGTCGGCGCCTGCCTCTAATAGGTGAGTTGCATAGCTGTGTCGAAGAAGGTGTGCGGAAACGCGCTTTTCGATGCCGGCCCGCTCCGCCGCGGACTGGCAGGCGTCCCAAACGACTTTCGGGGTAATCGGTTTATCCGCCCGCCAACCGTCGACGGTGCCGGGAAACAGCCAGGTCTTCGGCTTCATCCAGCGCCAGTACTCGCGCAAAGTCTCCAGCAACTTCGGGCTGAGCGGAACGTAGCGGTCGCGCCCTCCTTTGCCGTGCTGAATGTGGATCAGCATGGCTTTACTATCGATGTCTTTGACCTGCAGGTTGCGCAGCTCGCGATTCCGCATGCCGGTGGAGTAGAGCACCATTAGCAGGGTGCGATCCATCAGGTTGCGAGCCGAATCGAGTAGCCGGCCCACTTCTTCCACACTAAAAATGATGGGCAGCCGCCGCGGCACTTTGGGAAAGGGGATGTCCTCCAGCAGATAGCGACGCTTGAGCGTCTTAACGAAAAAGAATCGCAAGGCGGAAACGTGCAATTTAACCGTGCGGGGTTCGAGCTTCCTTTCGCGGAGCAGATAAGCCTGGTATTCGCGCAGATGCTCCCGGTTCAGTCGGTCGGGTGGTCTTCTGAAGTACTTGGCGAATTCTTCCACCGCATGAATGTAGTTCTCGATCGTCGTTGCCGCATAGTTTCGGCGCTGGAGTTCCTCCAGCATGATTTTGCGTAGATGGGTCACAGAGACCTCCTTTCTCTGTGCCCCAAGTTATCGCAAGACTAAGCACGGAGATCGTGCACGCGTAGCGTCCGCCGCGCCAGCGGCTTCGTTCTGACGGCGTAGTGTTTACCGATTCCCCGTCACCCGGCCGGTAACGTCGCCAAGCCGTAGATGCTGCGCCTACGTTCGCCTGCCGGATCATCCTGAATCGCGCATTGGGAAACCAGGGTGAGTAGGCGCTTCCACGGATTCGGCCCGAAAAGGCGGCACCCGGAAATGGGGCGACGCACCCTGAAAGTAGACCGGGCTCCTATCAACCTGCCACCGGCAACGTGGTCGGATGATGGCACTTGGAAAGAGCCTCCATTCTCCCTTGAAAACGCATTGCGCACCGCGGGCAGCGCACCCTTTTTTTCATGACAAGCATCGGTGGGACGCCTCATTTGCGTCTGCGCGCAAGCGCGGCAGGTCATGCCCGGGGCGGTTCGAACCACTGGTCTCAGCGAGGGAAGCCGGGAGTTGGCATGGGTACTTGCTCAGGGCTGGTTTAGTGCAGGACTGCACGCGCCAGGTTCCTGACCATGTTCGTTTGTAGACCGGTTTCGGAATCGGTCGCCTTGATCTTTCGCCTTGCATTCTCCTAGGATGGAAAATGGCGCAACGCCTAAATGGAGGGCCCGGATTCTTGGCATTTGGCATAAAGACCCTCCCAGCAGGTCAGAGGAATCGGAAGACAACGCCGGTCTGGCTGTCGAGCTCAGGTCGAGGGCCAGTGCCGGTCGAAAATCCAGCGCACGTCAAAAAGGGGAGACGCATGGATCTAAAGCAGGAGTTTTACATACGAGAACTCCGCGTAAGGGGTCATGGAGTTCGGGAGATCGGTTGGGAGCTGGGGGTTTCCGCGAGTACCGTGAGCCGTGTTCTTTCGAAGCCCCCGGACCGTGAGCAAATCTTGGATCTCACTTCCAGAATGGAGATGATGGAAAAGAAAGTCGCTCTTTTGGAAGAGGCCTTGTATATCACTCACGACGCAATTGGTCGTGTCGGCCCGCCTTATTCACATAAAATGATTGACCTCTTCCAACGGTGGCCCGACGACTATTTCAAGCGACTACGCGTGGCGGGAAAGCTGTAGGGCCTCCGAGCTTCGCGCCCCCCTGCGAGACAGATTTATTCGGCAATAAGTTCCGTCTTGCCAAAAGTGAGTGGATCTTCGCGGCGCCGGCCCTCCGTGCCGCGGATAGGGGAAAGACCTTCGTGGCCGTACCAACAGGATTTATCCACTGGTACCGAACTGGCTTGTCATCAGGTGACCCGGTTACTTCACCCCGCTCCATGAGGCGTTTGAGAGTCCTGCGAATCACGACGACAGGGTTCCAAAGTTTGTGCAGGTCCAACTCCATAGCAATCAAGCCCTCGCTGATCTCCCCCGCCGTCATCCAGTCGCTGCGCTGTACGAGGACATTCCTGACCGCGTCGATGAGGCTGACAGATAAAGGCATTTGTTCATTGAAAGGCAGCAGAAGATCATCAGGCAGTGATACGCCGTCTTCTTCGGACACTGCGATCAACACGCTGAAAGCCCGTTGAAGTTCCGCCATGCGCTGGTCGATTCCTTGACGTTGCTTGAGGAGCCTCGTCTGTTCGTCGCGGAGGTTTGTAAGTGACCGGCTGTAAACGCCCACACCGTGAACTCTTGCGGAGTTTCTAATTCGATCTTTGTCATCCATGACAAGAGAAACCTCTCGTGATTTATTCAGTTCTTTCCAAAGATATCTTACACCCAGCATGGTTACTTCTCCGCCAGGACCGGCGCGAACCGGCGAATCCGCAGGAAGATTGCTTCAAAAGCAGAGATTAATGAGTGCACTGGCACCCGAACTCTCCAGGAATAGCGATCATCTGGGAAACTTCGGCCATTCCCGACCGGTTTCCCAGGTGTTCACAACCTGGATTTCTCCCGCCCCCACCGCTCCAGCCTCTCTTCGGAATGAAGCCGGGTCCCGATTTCCAGGTCGCCGCCTCCCCAGAGGAAACCACAAAGTTGTGCAGGACTGCACGGATGGCGTCAGATTGCATTTGACAAGGGAGATTTGACGGACATCGGGTGCAGCCGCGCTGGTGGCGGGTCCCAGGGCTACGAGCGTGAGCAGGACTGCGCAGATCGATCGTGGGTGAGCCACGCTTGGCGGCTGGTCCGCGCCGGTAGAGGGCGAAGTTGTGCAGGACTGCACACACAAACGAGGCCCTTCGCCTCCGACGCGAACCCCTTGGACCTTTGGTCCGACGCTGGCCTTCCCTTCCTCTGGCTTCCCACCCATCTGCATGACCCTGTCGTCGTCTCGCCGGGTTAGAAGCGGGTAGGCGCCCAGGGCTGCCTAACGCTTCCATCAGAAAACCTCTTTATCTCCCCCGGCCAAGCCTATCGCCGAGGATGGATCCGAATGAGTTTGAGACGGCCGTTTAGTGCGCACGTTCCGTTTTCGACGCCACCCGCGGCGGAAAAGCCGCGTCGCTCCGACGGTAGCTTGGGGCTCAACGGGGGCCAGAGGAGAGCGTAAACAGCATCAGAAACGCCTTCGATGCACTTCGACGCAAGATTTGTATTGAAATGGCCGAGAAATGGCCTCAACCATCTTAATACCAACGTGTTAGCGACAGGCTATAAGCCGGTTAGTGAACAATGCGTCGAAAGGGTCAGAATGTGGCCTTCGCCGAGAGGATGAATCGCGACCTGCGCGGATATAAGACCCGAAGAGTGGGATCTTGCCGATGGTCTTTGGGGAGTGAAATGTCGGACTATTCGCCCTGTTCCACGGCGCTCTTGCCCGGAAGATACGCCTAGAAACTGGCTCGGAGAACACAGCGAATCGACAACGAATGAATAAATTACACAAGGGGACACACGGTTCAGTGCGCTGGCGTTGAGTTGCCGACTTGCCGGCCACCCTCAGGGTGTTGCGCAAATTCAAAAAAGGGTGTTTGTAACATTCGGAGAGATTCCGGCGCCCTCGCCCAGCCAAGAAATTGTTCTTGTCGAGAGCGCAGGCCAATAAGCGGCTTCGAGGCTCGCGCCGAGCACTCCAAGCAATAGCTATCCCAGTGGGCGGAAATCGGCGGAGCCAGCGCCGAGGTACGGTCAGGTATTCGGGGACTTGATTACTCTGGGCCTCCTTTCATGACCTGAGGGGATGGCCTTGAGACGGGCTGCGTGTTCTAGTTTGTTCCGTCGTTTCTCGATGTCTCGCAGGTAGTCTCTTTGAGCACGCTTCACTTCGAACTCCAGTTTTTTGTCAGGATTCTTGTTGGTTGATTTCCTGACTCGGCAGCCGGGGCCGCAAACCGCCTGATCCTTGCGCTTCTTCCGGAAAAGCCGCCCGCATTCCGGGCATTGGCGAATGTAATCCTGGTCTTTGCCATCTAGCTCCGCCAGAATCTGCTCATATGTCCAGTCCCGCATAACCTTCATAGTGCCGTCATGTTCGATTCGAATTCTGTCCGGATAAAGGGCCAACCAACCGATGTCAATAATGTCGCCGCGCCGCGCTTGAGCGATCCTCAAAAGGGCGACACGCATGCTGTAAGTGATCCATACTGCCTCGTTGAGCATTTCTTCGCTGACATCCTTCCACGGAATACTCCCCTTCAGTTTTGTCCTCTTGACCTTTTGCAGCAATGCGCGCCACTCCGGAACGTCTTGAAGGCTTTCCCATGGCTTTGCAGGCGGCGTGTGAGGTGGAAAAGCTGGGACCTCGAGATTACGCGGCATCTCATTCGCAGCCATAATCGCGAGCCCAAGATTAAGTTTCTGCTCACTCAATTTAACGCCTGTGCTTACGTTTTTGCGTGCAGGCGTTATGGCAGGACTTTTTGACATAGCGTCCCTCCAAAGTATTCTGAGGTTAACACATAGTGATGGAGCGTTATGACGAAAAGGAAGAATCCCAATGTTGAACGACGCGCAAAGCGGCTCGCTGAGATTTCTAGGGAGTATGGGCTCTCGGTGCCCTTCCTTCGCCTTGAGATTCGACGAGGGCGATTGCGTGCAGCAAAGCTCGGGCGGGCAGTCGTCGTGCCAGTAGAAGCTATTCGGGAATGGCTGGAATCAGGTATGAAGGGGACGGTGGGCGCCATGCTTGAGTCTGCGGAGCCCGATGCAAAGAATCCACTTCGACATTGAGCGAAACATCCTCTCCTCGGCGCGAGCAGCGCTTCGAGAGCATGACTGACCCGGTGGCGGCGCCAACTTTACTTGAGAAGATAAATCGTGATGCACGTCAACGTTAATCAGAAGCCGATCAATTGGGGCCTAATTTGGGCACCAACATACTTGGCAGACCCAAACCGTCAGTTGCCTCTTGTATGCCCGTGCTTCCGGGTGTAACCTCCTCGCTTAAAATCTAAAGCGGGGAGAGAAGCCAAATGGACGGCGTAACTAACAAAATCCTGATTCAGCTTGCCAGCCTGACAGCGGACTTGGCTCGTCAAGTTAAATGGTATCGGAAGCACTTTGGAGAGATTGCGCCGAGTCCTGATTCTGCTTCTCAAGCTGAGCGATTTCAGCTTCCACTTCGTCAACTCGAAACAACGGTTGGAAACCCGGCGGTGTCGGACCAGCAAACCGCCGCAGCGCTACACAAATTTTTAGCCACAATAAATACACTTCTGGAGACATAAAGCACCCCCATTAACTGGTTTCCATAATCTTAATACTGTGAAAACCACGAATTGAATGTCGGAGGCGAGGATGAACAAGAGTGGGCTTATCGGAATGCTGGCAGTGGTGGTACTTCTGTCCGGGTTTGCTATCTGGCAACATCTTCAGTTGTCAGCCGCAGCACAGGCTGAATCTGCTGAAAAAGCACGCAGTACCGAACTCCAGAAGAAGGTCGAATCGCTGGAGCAGGAAGTGACGACACTGAAGGAGACCGCCGACTACTACTTCCAGCAGGGGGTTGACCAGCAGTCTGCCGGGAACCTCCAGGAGGCAAAGACGGCGTTCGAGGCGGTTGTTGCCAAGTTTCCCATGAGCAGCCTCGTGGGGACCACCCGGCAGCGGCTCGCAGCCGTGAATGAAGCGATTGAAAAGGCGGAAGTTGAGAGGTATGCGGAGATGCAAAGGCAGGCGGAGGAAAAGGAAAAACTGACAAGGGAACAAGGCGAGCCGATTGATTACAAGCTCTTCTACGCAAGGTCGGCAAGCAGTGGTTTGCCGATTGATAAGCGTTTCAGGTTTACCGCATTGATTCACCACAATCTTGTGCTTTATGCGCCAGATTATAGTGAGTATCCTAACCTGAATGACCAGTTGATTTGTGAAGCAGCATTCGACGATGAGGCGCAACACCAGCAGTTCCTTCTGGGTAAAGACCTGACGAACCGCACAGTCGTCGCCTCAATGGGAGCGGACGGAAATATCAGAATCCACAAGGTTGAGTAGACGCCCAACTTCAATCCTTGGATATCGCCTTACGCCGCTTGTCCCTCGCCAGCTTGGTTGTCAGGGATTTCTTCGGCACCCGCACGAGCCTGCCGAGCAGCGCCCGGAACTTGGTCATCGCCAGGTCCGCATCCTGCACCACGATGTCTTCCGCCTTGGGCTTCATAGAATCAATGTACCGCTATAATATCTTTCCGTGGATGAGTGTTATGCTGCCCATTTGCTCATTTGCAGATTCATCCGCATACGCAGCAGTTCGTCGGCAAACCATTTGACCTTCGCCCAATCACAAACGGCTTCAAGTTCATTCTTGACCAGAGGATTCAATATGCCGTTCGCTACCATTTCATCATAGATGCCAAGGATACGGTTATGGAATCCCTCAGTGCGGTAGCGAGCTTGGAAATTTTCGTTCCATGCGGGGTACTCAGTATTTTTTTCAAACCACTTTGGTTCCGGTCCTACACTTTTCCAAAACGCATACAGGTCAAGAACCAAGATTTCTGTACGGTCTTCCAAGGTCTTGACTGGTATTGCCTGCGGCACGGCAACCGGAGATGTTTTTCTGTGCGTGTCGTATATTACATAGCCAAACATCGCCCATGTGCATGTCAAGAGGAGAACCCACAGGGCCGGTGGGTTTGGAGACGTGGGATGGTTATGGTGGTAGACGGAATAGGTCACAGCCGTCAAGCCCAACACGATGAGAACGGCAGCCCAAACGGTTTTCAGATGTCTCTCGAAGACGATGTACACGCCCACTCCAGCGATGGTGTACCCGAACCAAGCCAGCGCCTCATTGAATCCCATCGGAATGACCTCAACGGAAGGATTGCAAGAGGTCACTCGTTCGTCAAGTGAATAATACTGCCTTATTGAAAATTTCTTGGGCGTCACTCCGTATCCCCAATCAACTCCTTGTAGGTGATGCGGCGACCTATCGTCTGCCTCATGACCCCGGCGAACCTCTGGGCATCGTTCCCGTGCCTTGCGTTGTACCGGAACGCCTGCTCGTCCAGGTAACGGACCAGGTGGAAAGGCTCGACGCTGACATACGTCCCCTTGACGGTGCGCTTCAGCAGGCTCCAGAAGTTCTCCAGCCCGTTGGTATGCACCCGCCCCCGGACGTACTCTACCGCGTGGTCAACGAATTGGTGGTCATACTTGCCAGCCAGACCGTCATAGGATGCCAAGGCGTCGGTGTAGACGGCGGACCCGCCCGCTACCTGCTCCCCCACAAGGTTATGCAGGGTCTTCCGCTTGCGGTTCGGAATCACCGTGGCAATCACCTTCCCGCCCCGCTCCAGGCACCCGAGCACCGGGGTCTTGTCCTTGCCACCAGTCCCGGTAATATTTGCTTCCCGCCTGTCCTCGTGCATGTTCTTGGAAAGTCCGCCGATGAAGGTCTCGTCAACCTCGACCTCGCCAGAAAGCTTCATGAAGGAGCCGGTCTGCATGGCCTTGCGGATACGGTGCAGCATGAACCATGCCGTCTTCTGGGTCACGCCGAGGGCACGGTGAAGCTCGTAGGAGCTAATCCCGTTCTTGCACACCGTCAGGAGCCACACGGCGGGAAGCCACTTCTCCAGCCCGATGGGGGAATCCTCGAAGATGGTCCCGACCTTGAGCGAGAACTTGGGGCTCTTGTGGCCGGCGTAGCACTTGTAGACCCTTGCCTTCTCCAGGTAGGCAACATGGTCCGAATTGCACTTGGGGCACCGGACCACGCCGTCCGACCAACGGACCTCGACCATGAACTTATGGCAGTTGGCATAGTCGTCGAAGAACCTGACCGCTTCTAGCAAAGTATGGGGAGAATTTAATGTTTCCATACCTATAGTATACATCGGAGATTAGGGTCTGTCAGGTACAAAATTTAGTTTTCCACGGGTATTTTAGGTAAGGTTAATGACAAGAAGCATCGGGAATAATTCTACGACTTTCTTCCATTTCTTTTTTAACTTCAATCTCTTTTTCTTCCCGCATTCGCTTCATCTTTGGGTGCTCCAGCAATTCAACCAAGCGCCATGCCGGTACAACGGCGGCGATACCAGCGCTCAGTTGCTTCTCACGCTTTGGCGAATGCCCGCAGTCTATCCCCAACAGCAAGCTGGTAAACCTCTCTGGTCGTACATTGTCCAAGGAAGGCGAGGTTGGAACGTCATATACAAACACGGGCGAACCGCTGAATCCGCTTACCGACCTGACCTCAACTAGAAAGTGCTTTCTTTTCTTTCCGATGCCATTTTCAATCTCTTCCAAAGGCATCATTGCAATGTTTCCGAAGCGAGCGATGGGAATGTTCCTCCTTTCCCCCGAATGGTCGATAAAACGACCGACCATAAACACTTCGTCACCCACACCGATGTTGAACTGGCGTAGCTTATCCTCGTCAACACATCCGGTGTCTCTTACGAAATTGAAATCATGGTCTGGGAAAAGCATGATGGGGCAGATTGCCAGGTCATCACCGTCTGGATGTTCCAGCCACATAGCAGGATGAGATTCCAGAACGTCATATCCCTCGGACTTCTTGTTGATTCTGATTACTGAAAAGCCATCACGAATAACGTGTGCGTTGGTGGCAATGTAGTAGGGCATTCCTGTAAAGTGCGTAGACTCATGGTAAACAACGAACCCACTAGCGCCCGCATTTGCATTTTCTTTTGCATCCTTGCGGTCTTTGTAGAGATAAACGGCGGTCTGTAGGAACTGGTCATCTATCCTTGGCATTGGGCATTCCTGTATAAGGAAACTTCCACCACCGGATGGTATCTCCACCCACTTCGGATTCTGCGGAATTTGACTATGCATCGTCAAGGTATATCTACCAGTCCTTTAGGAGGTTTGGGTCTGCCAAGTATGTTGGTACCCTAATTTGAAACAGGACCATGCGGGGACTCCAACTTGGGACATACCGACAGAAGATAACCTGGACACTCGACAAAGGGGCGGAATCCCCAAAGGAGCGTTTCCGATGAATTCGCTCTCTCTCGGCCTCTCCACAAGCCAAGCCCCGGGTCCGACGCTAAGAGCAGTGAGACGGCTGACTAACATTAGTGCAGCCCTGCACGAGATAAGCCGGCGGCCCGTAGGGATCGACGAGATCCCCTACGAAGCTTTTCTTGACCCGATCGGCCACATGCGTTGGAATCCCAACCTCCTTGATGCTTATCCTGATCTCAATCCGTTGAAGACAATCCAGGAGAGTCTTGTTCACCCTTACACTCCCGACGCCAGCGAAGCTATCCGCGTGAAGGGTCGAGATCTTGAGCGGGGAACCGTGGCAAACAGATTAGTCGAGCGGGCGATCACCAAGAAACTCAATGCCAACCTGGACCGATACTTGAACTCCCGAAGTTTTGGTTATCGGCCTGGCCGATCCGCCGAGATGGCAATTCTCCAGGTTCGCCAAGCGGTTCGCCGCGGGCTCCACTGGGCGTTGAAGACCGACATCAAGGACTTCTTCCAAAGCATCGACCGCCGCATTCTGGAAAATCAACTGAGCGAGCCGCTCCAAGACGAAGGCCTGCGCAACACCGTAATGGCTGTTGTTTCGCCTCTCGTCGTCGCCAACGGCAGGACGCTGCAACGCGATAATGGCCTGCCGGGAGGAAATGGCCTCTCGCCGGTCTTGTCGAACCTATACCTGCATCGAATCGACGAATGCTGTTCGACCTTTGAGTACTTTCGGTACGCGGACGATATGCTGGTTCTCGGGACATCCTGGGACGCTGTTTCGACAGCCCGAAAGGTCATTCGAGTTACTTTGGAATCTATTGGCCTGCAATTAAACCACAGCAAGACATTTATTCGTGATCTGCATCGCCAATCGGTTGTTTTCCTTGGTTATGAACTTCGCGGCGGAAACTTATACCCTCCAGAAGAGAATATCCGCCGGTTTCAAACAAAGCTTGAGCTTCGGGGGCTTCGAGACCGGAAAAAGCTAATGAAGGATTTCGTCCACCGGTACCGAATCGGTCCAGTGCGAAAACTCTTCCGCCGCCTTGACCGGCAACTCGGACACCTTTACCTTCGAAAGTTTTTCCACTTTGCTTACGAGAGCAAATGGATTGATGAGAATCCTGCCCGCCAGCTGGAAGGGCCGAAGGTCCAGCAGAGCCCGACCATGCCCTTCACGCCAGATCAGATGGCCGAAATTTTGAGTGCGTGCGAGAAGTACGGAAAAAAGGCTCGCAGCGGGAGGTACTCAGGCCCGGAGAACGCGCGTCGCATACGCGCCTTCGTTCTCCTTTTGCGTCACAGCGGCTTGCGAATCGGCGACGCCGTCACGCTGGAGCGGCGGCGGACCATCGCCGATAAGCTGCTTCTCTACACTGCGAAGACCGGCACGCCTGTGTACCTGCCCTTGCCCACATTTGTTCTGTCTGCATTGGAGGTCATGCCCAGGATTAGCGGCACGTACTTCTTCTGGACGGGCGAGTCCGAGATTGGGAGCGCCACCGGAGACTGGCAGCGTACGCTCAAGGCCGTATTCAAGGAGGCGGGAATCCCGGATGGCCACGCTCACCGCTTCCGCGACACGCTCGCTGTCGAGTTGCTGCAGGCCGGCGTGCCGATGGACCGGGTTTCCATGGTGCTCGGTCATAGCAGTATCAGGGTGACTGAAAAGCACTATTCGCCGTGGGTACGGGCTCGGCAGGAGCAGTTAGAGGCGGATGTCCGGCGCACGTGGGGAGTTGCCACTTCGGCAAGGAATGGAACAAGCGATGCGGAAGAAAAACAAGACGCCGTCAACTGAAGCACCAGACAGCAAGATGACAGATGCATGGCTGCAAAGCCTCTACGTTCGCTACAACCGGAGGTTTTGGGGTGGCAGGTTACAGGGATGGTCTGTCCGATGGGCTGGCGCTAAGATCGGCAGGCTGCACGCTTGCCATGTGTCACCAAAGCGCGTGCGCGAGTTTGAACAGGCTTTTGGCCCAGAATGGCAGAAGGTGCTTGAACGTATCCAGCCCCTACTTGGCGCAACCGACCCGGTGAGGTGCGAAATTACAGTTGATGTGTCGTTGAGAGGGGAAGCGCGGTCGGTGCGGATTGTGCTCCTCCATGAGATGTGTCACGCCGCAACGAAAAGCAGGAAACTCCACGCGCATGGCCGAGCGTGGGAGAAAGAAATCACGCGCATCGTTAACCTCGGAGCACCCACTCTTCTTCTAAACGACTGCCTACCATGGCGCGGTCGATTGGCACATTCAGAAGAGTTAAAGGAGTCATCCCCGAGACGAAGGGGACATTAAAGGTACACGAACAATAGAGTTTCCGTAACTAACTGAAACTGCGAAAGATAGGCTGGCGGAGAGGGTGGGATTCGAACCCACGTGCCCGCTTTTGGCAGGCAAGACGCTTTCGAGGCGCCCCCGTTATGACCGCTTCGGTACCTCTCCGACAAAAACTGGGAGACGGTAAGCGGGATCCCGACGCCCGTCTCCAGCTTGTTTTTTCCAGCGGCACGGAGCAGAGAAACCGGAGTTCTACTCCCCGATTCCCGTATCCCGTTTCCCGTATACCGCTTTGTTCCTTTTCCTCCGAAAGAACTCTTGCATAGTCAAGGCACAATCGGCCGTCAGGATTCCGCTTGCGGTCTCCACGCGATGATTCAGGCGGCGGTGGTTCAGAACCCGCAGCGCGGATCCGCACGCACCTGCCTTCCGGTCGCGTGCGCCGAAAACCACCCGTCGCAATCGAGCTTGCACGATGGCTCCCACGCACATCGCACAAGGTTCAATTGTAACATACAGGTCGCAACCCTCCAGCCGATAGTTGAGCAACTTCCGGCCGGCGCGTCGCAGCACCAGAATCTCAGCGTGGGCCGAAGGGTCGTGCAAATGGACCGGTCGATTGTGCGCACGCGCCAGCACTCGCCCTTCCCGAACCAGAACAGCCCCCACCGGGACTTCGCCCTCGCGCGCGCCCCGCTGCGCCTCACGCAACGCCATGCGCATGAAAAACTCGTCAACGGAACGCAACTGTCTTGTGGCCCCAGGCTTTCTCACAGGCGTATCGTAACATGGCTCCGATCATGGCCGATTGCTGATTGTCGATTTTTGCGCCGTCGGTGATCAGCCGTCGGTCTTCACTTAACTGATTACTGCCATCTGTCGTCTGAGGGCTTGCACGCGTCAACGCGCCATCGACAATTTATCGCCTTGCACCTTTGTTCGGAGTGGTGTAGTAATGACACTCGCACTTTCATAACAGGAGACAATAACGGCAATGATGAACCGACGAAACTTTTTGCGCAACGGCACCTTGGGCGTGGCGGCGATTGCCTCGGCAGAAACGACGCAGCGATTGTTCGCTAACCCCTACGGGAAGCCCATCGGACTGCAACTCTTCACGCTGCGCGACGAACTTCAGAAGGACATGCAGGGCACACTGAAGCAAGTCGCCGCGATCGGCATCAAGGAAGTCGAGCTTTACGATTTGTACGGGAAGACGCCGGCAGAATTCGCCAAGATACTTAAGGACGACGGCCTTGCGGCTCCGAGCGGGCATTACATGACCCGGCATCTTCGCGGGAACTGGGAGAAGGAAATTGAGAACGCCCGCATCATCGGGATGAAATACATGGTGAACGCCATACTGGATCCCGAGGAGCGACGGACTTTTGATGACTGGAAGCGCCTGGCGGAGCTCTTTAATAAGGCCGGCGAACAGACCCAGAAAGCCGGCATTCAATACTGCTACCATAACCACAACTTCGAGTTTCAGAAGTTCGGCAACACCACGGCGTATGATTATCTCCTGAAAACGCTGGATCCCAAACTCGTCAAATTCGAAATGGATTGCTTCTGGGTAACGCATGCCGGCCAGGATCCGGTGGCGTACCTCAAGAAGTACCCGGGACGCTTCCCGCTGCTCCACATCAAGGATATGAAGGACCATCCGCCGGCAACGACCGAGAAAGACGATAAGATGGGCATGTTCGCGCCCGTGGGTCACGGCGTCATCGATTGGAAGCGCATCTTCGCCGCCGCGCCCACCGGAGGCATGAAGCACTTCTTTATCGAGCAGGACTGGTGCGAGCAACCGCCGCTGCAAGCGGTGAAAATGAGTTACGCCTATCTGCACAGCTTGGCCTAGACACGCGTGCCGCCGCGACGACGGCGCAACGGTGTGCCAAGGTTACATGCCTGGAGTCCGCAGTCGAGGACGGGGAAGTCGGAATCCAGAAGGGGCACGTGTGCCCCATCCCAACCAGCCAATGCCCTTGCGTCTTCCAGACTCCTGCGGGTACCATTAAGCAGGCCTCGGCATTCCTCCGGACGCGGTTACTTCCCAAGGTGAAGAATTCCGTTTCCTCATTTCGCGGCCCTTGTTGCCCTCACTTTTGCCGTTTGGCTTCTTGGCTTGTTCTTGCGAATCAGCCACGCCGTGCGGCTGCCGTGTCTCGGGCCGTGATAGAGAAGGGGACATTCATTCTTTCTTCAGAGGAGAGCTGCTATGACTGACGATAAGAGGGAAAAGGAATCCCGGAATCTTAGCCGCAGAACGTTTATTGGCGCGGTAGTGGCCGCGGGGGCCGCCCCGTTGCTTGCGAGTTGCAGTAGGTCATACGTTAACCGCGCCCCGGACGGGCCGGTCCTGAAGGCAGGTCTAATCGGTTGCGGTGAACGGGGCACCGGCGCGGCCCTGCAATTCGTCAAGGCGGGGCCCCATCTCAAAATTGTGGCGTTGGGGGACGTCCTGCCTGACCGTCTGAATAGATGCCGCGACGTCCTTACCAGGAAGGCGAAGCAGGACATCAATTCCGACCGCTGTTTTATCGGCTTCGATGCCTACCGGCAGGTTCTGGACACCGATGTGGACGTCGTGCTGCTGGCCACTCCGCCGCATTTCCGGCCCCTGCACTTCGATGCTGCCGTGGACGCCAAGAAGCATTGCTTTATAGAAAAGCCGTGCGCCGTCGATGCTCCCGGCGTCCGCTCCGTTCTGGCGGCGGGACAGAAGGCCGCAGCCTACCGGTTGTGCGTGGTGACAGGAACGCAGCGGCGGCACGACCGCGCCTACAAGGAAACCTATGACCGCGTAGCGCACGGCGCCATCGGCCGGATCACGGGCGCCAGTGCCCGCTACAACGGGGGCCAGCAGTGGTATGTTCCCAGAAAGAAAACGTGGTCGGATATGGAAGCCATGATCCGCGATTGGACCAACTGGCGCTGGCTTTCGGGTGACTTCATCGTCGAACAGCACATCCACAATCTCGATACCGCTCTCTGGTTCACGGGGATGAATCCTGCCCAAGTCGTGGGTTCCGGGGGGCGCGTCCAACGCGTGACGGGCGACCAGTACGATGTTTTCAACTTGCAATACATCTACCCGAACGGTGGAACACTGGCAAGCATGTGCCGGCAAATCGACGGTTGCGACAACGACATCGAGGAGTGCGTGGTGGGGACCAAGGGCTACACGAACTGCAAAAACACGATTTATGACCTTGACGGCAAGGAGGTATGGAAGTATCAAGAGCCGGGACAGGAGCCGGGCAAGACGAGGTTTAACCCTTACGAACTGGAGCATGTAGATTTCGTCACCGCCATCCGCACCGAACAGCCCATTAATGAAGCTGAGCACTTGGCCCATGCAACGCTGATCGCCATTATGGGACGAACGGCAGCGTACACGGGTAAAAAGGTGACGTGGGATGAGATGATGGATTCCAACGAGCGCCTCGGGCCCACCGACTACGCGATGGGACCGGTGGCAATGAAGGCGGAAGTCCCGGTGCCCGGCAGCGCCGCAAACCTGATCAAGAACGTACGCGTAACGCGTGACGATGCTTGATGACGAGTTTTGTTGCAAGCCAGTGTGGATTCCCGTACTATCAGGGAAGGGCTAAAAGAAGCGGAAGGCAGGTGCAGTATGAGGACGAACCCTAACCGGCGAGAGTTCATCCAGGGGTTGAGTGTTGCGGCGGCAGGATTCTGCCTGGCGCCCTCCAGATTGTGGGCAAGCGTTGCGCCCGCTGCGCCCGTAGCCGTGGCCAAGTGCACCAACTATGGGCCGGACGTGTTGACCACGCTTTCCGGCATGTTTGACCAATTGGGCGGGTTGCGCCGGCTCGTCAAAGGCAAGACCGTGTCAATGAAGATCAACTTGACCGGAGACGCGTGGGGTCATTTGGGAAGCTTGTCGAAAGGCGAGACTTATTGGGTACACCCGCAAGTGGCAAGCGCCACGGTGCACCTGCTGGGTAAAGCGGGAGCGCGGCGCATTCGCGTGCTGGAGAGTCCGCCGGGAGCGGGTTCGCTGGCGGAGTTTCTTCTGCAAGCCGGCTGGAATCCCAGCGACCTGACCAGTGCCGCTTCCGGGGTGGAATTGGTGAACACCAATTACCCGGGAGCGGGACAGAAATATACGCGCCTCTGGGTGCCCGGGGGCGGGATGATGTTCAAGGGCTACGACGTGAATCCCGCTTACGAGGAATGCGATGTTTTCGTTTCCCTTGCCAAGCTTAAGGAGCACGTGACGGCCGGCGTAACGTTGTCAATGAAGAATTGTTTCGGCATCACGCCCACCACGATTTATGGAATCGGCGCCGGCATCGATGAGCCTGCCAAAGCGCCAGGCGGCGCTCGTGAAATGCTGCATGCCGGTAACCGGCAGCCCTCCCGGAGTGCGCCGTCGGAGCTTCACCCCACCTCGACCCGAGACGCCGGCTATCGCGTTCCCCACGTTACAGCTGACTTGGTGGCCTCGCGTCCCATTCACCTTGCTGTGATCGACGGCATTGGAACGATGGCCGGCGGCGAAGGCCCCTGGGTCACGATTCCCCGTCCACGCCGCTCCACTCGCTTCAAGCGCGCCCTTGGCATGGCGACGCCGATGGAGCATCCTATCCATCCCCTGCGCCCCGGCCTGCTGATTGCCGGTACCAACTGCGTGAATACCGACGCCGTCGGTACGGCGTTGATGGGTTTTGATCCTATGGCCGACCGCGGCACGCCGCCCTTCGAACAATGTGACAGTACCCTGAAGCTCGCCGAGCAACTGGGGATCGGCACGCGCGACTTGAACCGAATCGAGATACTTGGTTTGCCCATCGAAAAGGGCCGGATTTACTTCCGCAGCACATAGCAGGGGGATCGTAGCAGCGTTCCCGTGAACGTGACGTTTGGGTTCAATCATCCAGGCGTGTGCCGGTTTATCGTTCCGGTTTCAAGTAGATCACGCCCAGGGGAGGGAGTGTCACTTCCACGTGGCAGGGCTGACTTTGCCACGGCATGGGAATGGCTTGGCGGCCGGGGGCATTGGTCACGCCGGTGCCGCCGAACCGCGCCTCATCGGTATTCAAGATCTCGCGATAGAAGCGCCCTTCCGGCACGCCCACGCGATAGCCCCGTTGCACCACTGGCGTAAAATTGCATACCACCACCAAGTGGTCGCCCGGTGTCTGCCCTTTGCGCAGGAAGGCAATGACCGAATGGTCCGTATCGTGAAAATCGATCCATTCGAACCCTGCGAACTCAAAATCGATTTCGTGCAGCGCCCGCTCGGTGCGATACAGTTGATTGAGTTGTATCACTAACTCGTGGAGCTTGCGATGGGGTTCGAAGTCGAGCAGGTTCCAATCCAACTCCCTTGCGGAATACCACTCGTTCCACTGCCCAAATTCCCCGCCCATAAAGAGCATCTTTTTCCCGGGATGCGCGTAAAGAAACCCGTAGAGCGCCCGCAGGTTCCCGAACTGCTGCCAGTAGTCGCCCGGCATTTTTGCGAGCAACGCGCGCTTACCGTGAACCACCTCGTCGTGCGATAGAACGAGCACGAAATTCTCATTGAATGCATAGAGCAAGGAGAAGGTCAGGTCCGAGTGGTGATAGCGGCGAAAAACGGGATCAATGGAGAAATATTGCAACGTGTCGTGCATCCAGCCCATGTTCCATTTCAGGCTGAAACCCAGTCCCCCCACGTAAGCAGGCCGTGAAACCATGGGCCAGGCAGTAGACTCCTCCGCGATGGTCAGTGTGCCGGGGTGCTGCTGGTGACTAAGTTCATTGAAGCCCTTGATGAACGAGATGGCGTCCAGGTTTTCATTGCCTCCGAACGCATTCGGCACCCATTCACCGGGCTTGCGCGAGTAATCCAGATAGAGCATGGAGGCCACCGCGTCCACGCGCAGACCGTCAACGTGGTATTTTTCCAGCCAGAAGAGTGCGCTGCTCCAGAGAAAGCTGCGTACTTCGGTGCGGCCATAGTTGAAGATGCGCGTGCCCCAGTCGGGATGCTCGCGCATACGCGGGTCGTCGTGCTCATAGAGATGGGTGCCGTCAAAAAAGGCCAGCGCGTGTGCGTCGGAGGGGAAATGCGCCGGCACCCAGTCCAGAATCACGCCGATCCCCTGCTGGTGCAGGTGATCGACGAAGTACATAAAATCTTCCGGCGTGCCGTGGCGGCTGGTGGGCGCGAAATAACCCGTTGTCTGATACCCCCAGGATTCGTCCAGCGGGTGCTCCATTACCGGCAACAATTCCACGTGCGTAAAGCCCATCTTGTTCACATAGTCAGCCAACTGGTCGGCGATTTCGCGGTAATTGAGGAGGCCATGCCCTTCGTCAGACGCCCGCCGCCACGAGCCCAGGTGGACTTCGTAAATCGCCAGCGGGGCGCGGAACGCCTGCCGGGCGGGGCGCTCGGCCATCCACTTCTGGTCGTTCCACACATAGCGATTTAACTCGTAAACGATGGACGCGGTCTTGGGCCGCAACTCCGCGTAGAAGCCATGCGGGTCGGTCTTTAGCCCCAGGTAGCCCTTTTCCCGGCCCTTGATTTCGAACTTGTACAGATCCCCTTCCCGCAAACCGGGCATGAAGATTTCCCACATGCCGCTGCCGCCGCGCGAGCGCATGGGATGGCGCCGCCCGTCCCAATTGTTGAAGTCGCCCACCACGCTTACACGCAGGGCGTTCGGCGCCCACACCGCGAACGCCACCCCGCCTACCCCGGCGACTTCGATCACGTGTGCGCCCAGTTTTTCATAGCTTTTGTGGTGCGTGCCTTCCCCCAGAAGGTAAAGATCAAAGTCGGAAAGCACGGGCGGGAAACGATACGGATCCTCAAACTCCTGCTGCCCGGCATAATCGGCGCGCAGGCGATAGGGGAAGATATCGTGCTCACCTGGGAACACCGCTTCAAAGAATCCATCCTTATGTACTAGCTGAAGCGGCACTGAACCGCCCACACCGGGGACACGCACCACCCAGGCTTCGCGCGCGCCCGGCAGGTACGCCCGGACCGCGATCGCCTTTTGTCCGTGAAATTCTACAAGATGCATCCCCAGAATGTGAAAAGGGTCGTTGTGCTCGGCGCGCAGTATCTGCGCGATTTCCTCCGGCGGCGCTGTAGTCTCAGCAACAAGTTTCAATTCTGTTGGCATGTATCCTATTCTACCCGAAGGAAAGGCCGTCAGGTCAACCGCCGATCACGTCATGCCTGGGCGGCGTCAAATTCTCACCTGTATGAAGTGGAGGCGCGTGCTCGCGCTTTCCGCCGTCAGGAATCGCAGGCGCCCGGGTCACCTGATACCTGGCACCTGACACCTGGCAATTGGCAGAGATGTCCGAGAAAATGCTGCATGGCCACGCCAAAATGTCACCACGTTAAACCAAAATGTCCGATACTTAAACCAAAATGTCCGTTTTTTATCGGTCAATTTGTTCTTCGATCCTTTGTTTTCAATAACTTGGTGGCTTCGTTCGTAAAATTTTTCTCTTCCGCCCATTTTCCCTGCCGTTGGCCGGAGATAAACTGCCAATTTTCGATTTGCCGATTGGCGCCTCGCGCACGTCCAGTTTCCAATTTCCAGTTTCGAATTTCGAGTCTGAGCCCATGGGCATAGGCACGTGGCGGGGCCGCTGCCGAGCGCGTCACGGGCGGCGAGAAGCCTCGCGAGCCTACCCGGCTGCGCGATTCCGAGCAGAAGACACACCTCCATCCGGTGCGGCTAGCAATTCTTATGCCGATATCTTATGGATTACCTATCAAAGGCCATTAGAGCGTAAGCATCCAAGCCTTTGCCACGCTACCCGGGAGCGATTTCCGTGTATCTGAGCGCGAGCAAAGCCTTGCAGGCTGCGCACACAAATTGTGCGTTTGAACCGGCTATGGCGAAGACCTTCGGTTCGCGACATTGCGCGCAAGGGGCCGTGGGTGCGCTGGGATCGGGATCGGGTGGAATCTCCAATTCTTCCGCGACTTCTCCCACCTTGGCCGTTTCCAACTCAAACGTCGTGTAGCAATTGTTGCAGACGTGGTTGTAGCAGCACTCCGGCTTGCAGGAATAAAGCACATCGCCCGAGCCGCATTGCGGGCAGTTGACCGAAATGGGTGCGAGCGTCATCCGGAACCCAGCATGAGGTGTCGAAGCAGGTTGTGTCAAGGCGTCCCCAGTAGGCAATGCCCCTCACCCACCGCATAGCGGTCCCCCCTCTCCCTGCGGGCGAGGGTTTTGAAATCCTTCGCCCTCTCCCGCAGGGAGAGGGGGGACCGCTATGCGGTGGGTGAGGGGGTAAGGCAGTCCAGTGAGATTTTCCTTGCTTGCCGATTGTTTTTCGCTTGTCAGCAACCCTCACAAAGCTTGAGAATAGCGCGTCGATGAGGAATTTGCACACTTACTGGACGTTTGCCCGGCCCTTCACCCTCGTTCCCCCGATGACCGGGATCTTTTCCGGCTCGCTTTTGGGCTATGGAGCCACGCACGCATCGGTGAACGTAGTCCATGTAGGACTGGCGGTGCTGGCCGCCGGCGTTCTCAACGCCGCTTCCAATGCGCTGAACCAGATCTGCGACCTTACCAACGATCGCATCAACAAGCCGCGGCGGCCGTTGCCCTCGGGGGAGCTCAGCTTGCGCCAGGCGTGGACTTTTACGGCGCTCGCATATATCACGGCCCTGGCCATGGTTGCGGCCGTAAATCGCCAAACGTTCGCCATTTACGTGCTTGCCGCGCTCGCCACGGTCGCGTATTCCGCGCCTCCCGTGCGCCTGAAGCGCCACCCGGTAGGTTCAAACCTCATCATTGCGCTGATCCGGGGTTGCCTGCTGAAAGTGGCAGGATGGGCGGCGGTAGCAACGGTGCTGAATTCAATTGAGCCCTGGTACATCGGCTCCATCTATTTTGTATTCTTACTGGGTGCAACGACGACCAAGGACTTTGCCGATATCGAAGGCGACAAAGCAGCAGGCTGCATCACGTTACCGGTGAAGTTCGGGGCCGCCTGGAGCGCCCGCGCCATCACGCCGTCGTTCATCGTGCCGTGGCTGATGCTGCCGCTGGGACTCGCGCTGCATGTACTCAGCGGCAACGCCACGGCCATCCTCGTCTTGAGCCTCGTGATGCTATCGTGGGGCTCGTACGTCGCGTACTTGATCAACAAGGATCCGCACCGGCTGGTGACCGAGGGGGAAAACCATCCCTCCTGGCACCACATGTACTGGATGATGATGGTGGGCCACCTCGGGCTGGCGGGAGCGTATTTAATCCGGTGATCGGGAGATTGGGAGATTGGGTCATCGGGCCATTCGGCCATTAGGACATTGGATCATTGGGTCATCGAGTCATTGAGATACCGGATGATCACCCGATAAATATGGTTCTTCTGACTGGCGCTACAGGTTATCTGGGAAGTGCGATCGCCCGCGAACTCATCGCGCGGCGGCAACCTTTCCGCGTGTTGGTGAGGGATCCCCTACGCTTGGGCTTCGACCCCGCCGTTAACCGCTGCGAGGTGTTCTGCGGCGATTTACGCGACCGCGATACGCTGCACGCCGCCGTTGAAGGTGTGCATGCGGTGATTCACACCGCCGCGCTGGTCAAGACGTGGGTGAGCGACCGGCGCGATTTCTGGCGCGTGAACGTTGAGGGGCTGCAAAATCTGCTGCAAGCGGCTGACCGGGCGCGGGTGGAGCGAGTGGTCTACACGTCCTCGTTCATCGCGCTCGGCCCGTCAGCGGATGTGAATGCGGGCGAGAATCTGCACCACCCGGGCCCCTTCTCCGACCCCTATGAGGAATCCAAAGCGCGCGCCCTCGAGTGGCTGCGCACGGAAGGACTGCGACGCTTCCCGATTATCGTGACCTTTCCCGGCGTGATTTACGGTCCCGGGCCCAAAACCGAGGGCAACCTGGTGGGGGGAATGATTGACCAATACCTCGCAGGAAAATTCCCGGGATTGCTCGGGTCCGGCGAACAGCGGTGGAGCTTCGCATTCATCGGCGACGTAGCGGCGGCCCACCTCGCCGCGCTCGAAAAAGGTAAACCGGGAGAAGAATATGTGCTGGGCGGAGACAATCGCTCGCTCAATAAGTTCTTCCACACCCTGGCAGACCTTACCAACGCGCCATATCGGGTCCGTCATCTCCCTTTGTCCGTGGGCAAGGTTGTAGGCGCCATCGAGTTGGTGCGCGCTCGCTGGTTCGGTCATTCGCCCCAGCTTACACCGGGCATCGTAGAAATATTCAAGCACGATTGGGTATACTCAAGCGCCAAGGCAATTCGAGACCTTGGCTACCGCGTGGTCCCCCTGGAAGAGGGTCTGAAGTTCACGCTGAATCATCGTAGATCAAAGGAAGCTGTGTGATCGAGTCAACCAGTCCGCCGATTGCGGCGCCGCTTTTCTCCACCCGCAAGATCGTACACATGTCCATGTTGAGCTTTGCCTTTCTGCTGCCGTATCTCACGTGGACTCAAGCTGCCGGGTGCGCGCTGCTGGCTTTGATCTTCAATGTTATCGTCCTGCCACGGATGGGGATGGACCTGCGGAACAGCCCGTCCGGCGGGTCCGCCAACGTGTGGACCGGGATTGTCATCTACCCCATCTCGGTGCTCGCGCTGATCCTTCTATACCGCCACGACCTTTACATCGTCGCTGCCGTTTGGGCCATCATGGCTTTGGGTGACGGCATGGCAAGCGTCACCGGCCGTGCGCTGCGCAGCCCGGCGCTCCCCTGGAATCCCGCGAAAACCTGGGCGGGTTTTGCGGGATTTTTCGTTGCCGGGACGGCGGGTGCGTATCTGTTGACGCGCTGGGCGGCCCCTTCCCTTACGCCCGAGGTCGCGCTGAGGATTTGCGCGGCGACGGCGCTGGTAGGCGCAATAGTGGAATCGCTTCCGATTCGGCTGGACGATAATGCGACGGTGCCGCTGGTATCGGGCGCCTTCATGTTCTGCTTGTACTTCATGGGGCGCAGCGCGCTGGCGAGCAACATGCCATTCCTTCACCGGCGCATCGTGCTGGCCGTGGCCGTCAACCTGGCGTTGGCCCTGTTAGCCCTCGGATTGAAGACGGTCGATCGCTCGGGCGCCCTGTGCGGATTCGTCCTGGGCGTGGCCGTCTATATGGGGTGGGGCTTTAAGAGCTTCCTATTGATGTTCACTTTCTTCGTCATGGGATCCGTCGCCACGCGGATTGGCTATGCGCGGAAAGCGGCGCGCGGCATCGCGGAGAAACGCGGAGGAGCCCGAAGTTGGCGCGAAGCCGTGGCCAACACCCTGGCCGGTGCATTCTTCGCCGTGCTAGTCATCACCACGCATCACGAGGGCGCGTTCCTGATGGCATTGATCGCGGCGTTCGCCGAGGCCGCTGGCGATACCGTTTCCAGCGAGATCGGGCAGTGGTTCTCCGACCGCGCGTATCTGATTACCACACTGAAACCGGTGCCCGCTGGGGAGAACGGCGGCGTTTCTGTGGGAGGCACTGTCGCCGGGGGGTTGGCTTCAGCGCTGATCGTCGCGCTCGCCTTCAGCCTGGGACTGTGCGGGAAGGCAGGGCTAATTATTGCACTCTCTTCCGCCATCGCCGGAAACCTGCTCGATAGCGTGCTGGGCGCCACGCTGGAACGGCGCGGCTTAATGACCAACGGTATTGTCAATTTCACCGGCACCAGCGTGGCCGGTGGGCTGGCGCTGGCCTGTGCGCTCCACCTGGGATTTTAGCTAGAGAATCCCCAGACTTTGCAGGAGAGCACTTGTGAATCCGACGGCCAGCAGTCCGCCCCCCAAAAATGTGTTGCATATTCGCCTTTTATTCGCCTAAAATGTTGATAGCAGACGGTTCAATTAAAACCGCTGAAATCGGGAGATTATCATGGCACTGACGCGGCGGCAAAAGCAGGTCTTTGATTTTCTCGTCCAATTCATCAATGCCCACGGCTACTCGCCCAGCTTCGAGGAGATCGGCGCGGGGCTCGAAGTGTCTTCGCTCGCGACCGTTCACAAGCACATGCAGACGCTGGAAAAGAAAGGTTTCATTCGACGCGCCTACAACCAAAGCCGGTCGGTGGAAATAGTGGCCATTCCCGGTTCCGTACCCTTTTCCAAGACAGCCGTGCAGCCGTTTGGCAAACGGAAAACCGCCGCGGACGCCCGCGAGAGCAATACGCCGCCGTCGTCCGCGGCCGCGCTCACGCCTTCGCACGTGCTGGGCAACATGGAATTCCCGCTGCTCGGCCGCATTGCTGCCGGCCAACCTGTGGAAGCTATTCCCAATCCGGAAACTTTTTCCTTCGGTGACTTTGCAAGCGGACGGGGAAACCTGTTTGTCCTGCGGGTAAAGGGCGATTCCATGGTGGACGACCACATCTGTAGCGGCGATTACATTCTGGTTGAGGGCGCGCAGACCGCCGACAATGGCGAGATCGTCGTGGCCCTCATCGAGGGTACTGACGCCACCCTCAAGCGCTTCTTCCGCGAATCCAACGGCAAAGTGCGGCTGCAACCGGCAAACGCACAGATGGATCCCATCGTGGTGCCCGCCCGCGACGTTAAAATTCAGGGGCGCGTGGTGGGCGTCTTGCGAAAGTACTGAAGAGCAGTTAGGGATTAGGGGTTGGGGATTAGGGATCAGGGATTAGCCGTTGGCCACGCGTTCCGCAAATTAATTGCATCTGGACTCTTTCCCGAAGAGAAGTAAGTCCTTGTGTTTCAATCATCAATTGACATAGCCATCATATTTTCCCTACGATGATGATGTAAGTCGTTGCTAATTTCAGGGCCGTGAGTTCTACTCTTTAGCATGTTTCAATCGCTGGTCATAACGCTGCGCGAAGGCGTGGAAGCCGCCCTCATCGTGGGGATAGTGCTGGGTTACTTGAGGAAGACGGGCCGGCAGGCATGGAGCCGGTTTGTCTGGTGGGGACTTGTCGCTGCTATTGGCGCGAGCCTCGGCGCGGCGTATTTGATCCACCGCTTTGAAGTCATCGAGGATGCCTATGAAGGCTGGCTGATGCTGTTGGGAGCGGTCTTTGTGGCCTCCATGGTCTACTGGATGTGGCGAACGGGCAAGCACCTGAAGCAGGAAATCGAATCGAGACTAGCAGAGCTTTCCGCGTCGGCCAACCGCCGCGCCGCTTACGGCCTGTTTCTGTTTGTGTTTCTCATGGTCTTCCGGGAGGGCGCTGAAACGGTGCTTTTTCTCGCAGCAGTCTCGCTGCGCACCAGTGAACTGCTGAACTTCATTGGCGGAGTACTCGGCCTCGGGCTTGCCATAGTACTTGGAGTGGCATTTTTCAAGGGCAGTGTGAAAGTAAACCTGCGGAAATTTTTCACTGTAACAACGCTAGTCCTGTTTGTCATCGCGGCGCAACTCCTTATTTCCGGCGTGCATGAACTCTCGGAAGCCATGGTGTTGCCTTCCGGCCCCAGGGAAATGGCGCTGATCGGACCCATCGTCAATAACGACGCCTTTTTCTTTGTGGTGATCGTTGCCTTGGCGTTGTTCCTGATCATTGCGCAGCACATCCAGTCAGGCGATGCGGTTGCCGGCGATACTGTCCGGTTATCCGCGCCCGAGCGCCGCAAGCTCCAGGCCGGTCAGCAGCGCGACCGGTTCTGGAAGCTGGCCGCCACCGCCGCGAGTCTTCTGGTAATCGTGCTGATCTCCGCCCAATTCATTTATTCACGCACCGCGCACGCCATGTCTCCGCCGGAGCGCGTGAGCATCGAGAATGGCGAAACGCAAATTCCCACCAATCTGCTTACCGACCATCGCTTACATCATATTGTGATCGACGTCGGGGGCACGGAAGTTCGGATAATCGCCATCCTGGATTCCTCCGGCACGGTTCGCGCGGGCCTGGACGCGTGCATGATTTGCGGGCATCAGGGCTACTACCAGGACGGCAAAAACGTGATCTGCCGCAACTGCGGCGCGGTGATCTACGTTCCCACCATCGGCTTGGCGGGGGGATGCAATCCCATTCACATCGACTATCGGATCGAAGGTGACTCGTTGCGAATTGCCGAAACGTCACTGGCTGGCGCTGCCCGGTATTTTCGCTGAGTATGACATGATCTTCCGAATTGTCTGGGAATCGTTCTTCCGCCAGCGGCGGCGCAAGCTGCTGAGCGTTTTGGCCGTCGCCCTGGGGGTTGCGGTTACGGCCGCCGTCGCTACCTTGGCGCTCGATGTGGGTGACAAGGTCAGCCGCGAATTGCGCTCGTTCGGCGCAAACCTGACCGTAACTCCGGCTGCGGATGGCCTTCCCGTAGCCGTAGGCGGCGTCGATTATCGCCCTGCCGGCGCCGGAGCCTTCCTGCCGGAATCAGCGCTGGTAAGTCTGAAGAAGATTTTCTGGCGAAACAACATCGTGGCCTTCGCGCCTTTTTTGTACGTTCCTGCGACGCTCGCAGGGCAACGGGTGGTAGTGATTGGAAGTTGGTTTGCAAAAGCCTTGCGCGTGGACAAATCGGAGGTGTTCGTCACGGGACTTGAGAAGATGCACCCGGCCTGGAAAATCACGGGGCAGTGGCCCGCGGACGACGACGCGAAGGGCGCGCTGGTGGGCCGTCGCATTGCCGAGCGACTGAATATCCACTGTGGCCAGGCTCTGACGCTTGTCGCCCCTTCTGAAGGTAACGCGCAGACTTCGCGGCCTTCGTCGTGGACGGTTGAGGTGCGCGGCATTCTCGAAACCGGCGGGTCGGAGGACTCCCAAGTGATTGCGCCCCTCGCTGACGTACAGCGCTGGGCCGGTCTGGAGGGCAAGGTACGACGTATCGAAATCAGCGCCCTTACGAAGCCGGAAGACGCCTTCGCCCGCTCCGACGTTTCACGCCTCACAGGGAAGGAATTCGACCGCTGGTACTGCACGCCTTACGCGGCATCCATTGCGTACCAAATCCAGCAGGCGATTCCGGAGGCACGGGCCAAACCGGTTTACCGCGTCACCGAAACGGAAGGCCGGATCATGAGCCGCGTCAGTGCGCTGATGGCGATGCTGGTCGTCGCGGCTCTACTATCGGCGGGATTGGCGGTGGCCTCCATGATGCTGGCCACGGTCCTGGAGCGCCGCGCCGAGATTGGCCTCTTTAAAGCGCTCGGCGCCACCGACGCTCGCGTGGCGGCGGTGTTCCTCCTGGAGGCCGGCGCCGTTGGCGTGCTGGGAGGAGCGGCCGGATATCTCTTCGGCAGTCTGCTGGCGTGGCGTCTGGCCCTGGCTGTCTTCGGGTCGACGGTGGGCATTCATTGGGTGATACTGCCTGTCTGCCTGGCGGTAGCGCTCCTGGTAACGCTGGCGGGAAGCGCCCTGCCGCTCGGCCGAGCCCTGAAAATTTCGCCTTCGCTAGCGCTGCGCGAATGAAGCTGAACGGTTACCCTTCTGCGAGACTCATTGCGAATGAAAAACAAGCTTGGAGGATAGTATGGAGCGCCAAGAAATAACCGCTATCGACACGACCACGATGCCGTGGGAAGAACGGTACGTGGCAGTCCTCGGCAAGATCAACTTCCGCAAGCTCTTGCTCCAGGATCCGGACACGGGCATGGAGATTAGGCTGGTTCGCTATCCAGCAGGTTTCATGACCACGTGGCACACCCACCCTTGCGCACACGGCATGTACGTGCTTGAAGGCACGTTGGTCACTCACGCGGGCAACTTTGGTCCCGGCGGCTTCGTCTGGTTTCCGGAAGGCACGCTAATGGAGCATGGCGCGACAGCCACAACTGATGTGGTGGTGGTGTTCATTACCAATAAGAAGTTTGATATCCACTTCACCGAAAAGAGCAGCGACAAGTGACGAATGGCGAGTGACGAGACCAAGGCAACGGCCAGGCGTGGAAGGGCGGGCAGAGCGAGATCTTTCGATAGCCTGCAAGTCCGCAATGACGAATTTGGGGTTCAATGACCCGATGGCCCGATGAACCGATCCCAAATGATGAACCGATCTCCCGATCCCACAATGTTCTGGCGTTTATGGTGGCGCGCTATCTCCGTTAAGCGTTCACAAGCTGCGGTCGCGCTGGCGTCCGTAGCCGTGGGCGCCGCCATCACGTCCATGCTCTTGAACCTTTACGGCGACGTCCGGCACAAGATGACCGAGGATTTCCGTTCTTACGGAGCCAACGTGGTTATAGCACCCGCTCCCGCGGGGAATGCCGTCGGCGCGGAAAACAGCGCGATGGCGGAGGAAGCTGCACTCCAGCCCCTTGCCCAGTTCGTCCGCGAGACACCGGGCACGTCTTTCGTCCCCGTTCTCTACGGCGTGGTTCAAGTGTCGCCCGACCCCGCCGATCCTCGCTTGCCCGAGTTTACGAATGTCGTGGCGGCGGGGGCAGAGTTCGGTGCGCTGCGCCGTTTGAACCCGGGCGGACGCGAAGCGGGCGAAGTGGTTTCCGCTAACTTGCCCCCCGGCGATTGCGCCGTGGGCGCACACGTGGCGGCCCAACTGCATGTAAGCCCGGGCGATTCCATCCAACTGCACCGTGTGACACAAACGGACGGGGAGAACGCGGCGCCTATCACAGCCTATCGCATTGCCACTGTGCTCACCACCGGCGCTTCGGAAGACGACCAGGTTTTCCTCCCGCTGGCCGCGCTGCAATCGCTCCTGCACATGCCGGGCAAGGTCACGCTTGTGGAACTTAGAATTCCCGGCGAAGACCGTGAGGTGGAAAGCGCGGTTCATGGCCTGGCCAGCCTATTGCCGGGTCTTGAGGTACGCCCCATTCGACAGATCGTTTACTCCGAAGGGAAAGTACTGGGAACCTTCCGCTGGTTGTTGCTTTCTCTGACGGCGCTTATTCTGGTTATGATAACCCTTTGCGTTATGGCCACAATGACTGCCATCGTGCTAGAACGCCGCAAGGACATTGGCTTGATGAAAGCGCTGGGCGCGGCTGACGCGCTGCTGATGAAACTCTTTCTGGCGGAAGGCGCGGGGCTGGGGCTGGCGGGCGGCATGCTGGGGTGCGGCGTGGGCGCGCTACTGGCGCGCACAGTGGGCGCGCGGCTTTTCGACATCACCCTCAACGTGCACGCATGGACCATCCCCGCCGTATGTGCCCTTTCTGTGGCTTTGGTGGTACTCGCCGCCCAGGCGCCCGTCCGCGTCGTGCGCGCGATTCTACCTACGGCGGTTTTGAAGGGCGAGTGAGGAGCACCTTCCTTTACAGGCTAAGAAACGAGAACAGAATTGTCCTACATTGAAATCGACGGCTTGACCAAGACCTACGACGCGTCGCTGGATGCGCTCCATAACGTTTCGTTCACCGTGGAAAAAGGCGAGTGGCTCGCTGTAATGGGACCGTCCGGCTCCGGCAAGAGCACGCTGCTGAATATTCTGGGCGGCCTCGACGCACCCACCTCCGGACGCGTGCTGATTGAAGGGCAGGATATTTCGAAACTCTCGGGCAACGACTTGGCCCGTTTTCGCGCGGAGAAAGTTGGCTTCGTCTTTCAGCAATTCCATCTGGTCCCCTACCTGACCGCCGTGGAGAACGTAATGCTGGCGCAATACTTCCACAGCCTCTCGGATGAACGGGAAGCGGCGGAATCGCTGGCCCGCGTCGGCTTGGGTGACCGGTTACGCCATTTGCCCGCACAGCTCTCCGGGGGCGAGCAGCAACGTGTGTGCGTGGCGCGAGCGCTGATCAATCAACCCAACCTGATCCTCGCCGACGAACCCACCGGCAATCTTGACGAGGTGAACGAAACGCTGGTGATGAGTTTGCTTACGGAGTTGCACAGCGAAGGGCATACCATCGTGCTGGTCACGCACGACCCCAAAATCGGACGCATGGCCGAACGCCGCATCGAACTCCAGCACGGGCGCCTGACGGCAGTCTCTGTCTTCCCCACCCACGAAGAAGAATTGATGGACGATTTGCTGAAGGCCGTCTGGCACGCCCAAGAGGATACGGGGAGGAACGTGCTGGAACCAGACGCCCTCCCTGAATTCGCGCCGAACCGCGCCACGTTTTTGCTGATGGCGCAAGCAGGGTTGATTCAGATTGAAGGAGGCGCCATTTCTTTTGCCCCGCGTGGCGAAACTCGCGCCCGCCACGTGCTTCGCCGCCATCGGCTTTCCGAGCGCTTGTTCTTTGAGACCTTTGGCATCGATAAGGATGTGGTGGACGAACATGCCGCCAAAATCGAGCACTCGCTCAGCCCGGAGGTGACGGAAAAGATCTGCACGTTCCTCCGCCACCCGCGCACCTGCCCGCACGGCTCGCCCATACCACGCGGCGAATGCTGCCCGAAACGCTAGGATATCAGGGAATAGGGAGTTGGGAATAGGGAATGGTCGCCCGGGAGTGACGCCCAGCCGGGAGAGGGCTCGCGTCGTACGCGATGTACTTCCGCCTCTAGTTCGCAACTCCTGATGCCTGAGGCTGCCCGGTTTTTGCACCGGCGGCGCTGTGCGCGCTTTCGTCGCGGAGCATCTGTTGATAATTATTGAGAACGGTCTGGAGCGTATCGTCCTTTGATTTAGGGTCTTGGCTGAGCGTTTGAATGGCTCGGATATATAAGGGTTTTGCCTGATCGTACTTGTGTTGGCTGCCTAGCACTTGTGCCAGTTCGGCCTGCGCCCTGGCCACCGGGAGGCTGGCCGCGCCCGACGTCGCTGTGTCAAACACTATGATCCGTTCCAGAATCTCCTGAGCGCTATCATAGCGATTCAGGCCCTCATAATCCCAAGCCAACAACCTCATGTACTTTGTGTTCTTCTGATCAAATCTCAATGCAGTTTCGATTTCGCCGGCGCTTTGTTCCAGTTGCGCCTGCTGGAAGTAAAGGCGGCCCAAGTCCCAATGAGGAAATGGGGAATCAGGATGATAGTGTTCGTCCTGCTGAAATTGCGCCTGCGCCTCGCCATATTGTTTCTTCCCATCCATGAGCGCTATTCCCAGGCCCAGGCTGGACATCTCGTCGCTCGGGTCATCCTGGAGGGCCTTTCGATACTCCACGATGGCCTCATCCACGTGGCCGGTAAAGAACAGCGACTTCCCCAGGCATCCTCGCGCAATAGTCCATTTCGGATCCATCGCCAGCAACTCGCCCAGTTCTTTGATCGAGTCTTCATATTGGGCCGTTTCGCACAACTGCGCGCCCAGGTTCTGGCGCACCTCCAACTGACCGGGATCGAGTTCCTTGGCCTTCCGGTACGCCGTAATCGAGCCCGCGTGGTCTCCCATCCCGTCGAGCGTAAGGCCAAGGTTGTAATAGATTTTCCAATTGTCAGGGTTAAGGCGAATCGCTTGCTGGTATGCGGCGGCTGACCCGGCCAAATCATTTCCCTCGTGCAACACGTTGCCCAGATCGTAATAAGCGTCGGCGTAGTCCGGCTTGAGGCGAATGGCTTCGCGCAACTCTTGCGCGGCGCTCTGCAAATTGTTTTCGATCGAGTTGGCAAGGCCCAGGTCTTTGTGGGCCTCGGCATCCTGTGGCTGGCGCTGCAAAACTAGTCTCGATTCGGCATCGGCGCAGTCCGCGTCGTCCAATCGGTAACAGGCGTATGCCATGGAAAGATGGGCATCCAGAAAATCCGGTGCCATTGCCACCGCTTGATGATCTGCCTGCGCGGCGTGTTCCCAATCGCCTTGTTCCTGGAGCACCCCGCCCAAGGCGAAAAGCAAGTCCGCATTGTTGGGTTGGAGCTGGACGGCTGCCAGCAACGATGCGCGCGCACTGTCGTACTGCTTGGTACTCACGGCATTCGCGGCAAGCTTGAGCTTCTGGAACACCGTCGTGTCGCGAGACGTGGGCGAAATAGTGCCGACGAGCTTCCCCGTGTGCCTTACCACGTGGGGCAGAAGATCCAATAGGCTTGCTGAGGCGCCGGCGGACTTTAACAATTCGATATGTGCCGATTCGGGCTTAAAAGAGATGCCGCGGCTCCTGACTTCGCTGGTCAAATGATCTGTGGACATTCCGCCAATCACCCAGGCCAGTAACTGCTGCGCATTGATCGGAGCATTCGGCGCGGCTGGTGAGGCAAGGGCCACAACGAACGACAAGAAAAATGCGGATAAACCGTCCCTGATGCGCATATTACCCCTCAGCCCGCTTCACGTGCAGTTAATGTGCCAACGGAGTGTTGTTTGGTACTCGTCGTGCCATATCCCCCGGCGTGGGGGAGGGTCCCCGCGCACCAACCATGAGGGCTCTACGTTTTCCGTGGAGACAACCCCATGCGTAGGTGGCACATCCAACCGCGGGAACGCACTCTGAAATTTCCAACCGGGCTGCGTCGCAACGGCCCGTAAGGCGGTGAGTTAGTGTCACTGCAATCTAGACGTGTGCCTGAAGGCAATGACGGCCCGGTATCAATACGCGAACTGTGGCAGGATTTCCCGCAGAATCCCATTTCGTGGGCGAATTCGGTGCTCATCCACCTGATGGCGCTTACGGCGATGCTACTGCCCTTCGCGCTACGGCAGCAGTTCAGTTCCCTGCACGCTCCCATGAAAGTTATTTCCGATTACACTCCGATCACGCTGACGCTGCCGCATCTCCATGGCAACGCGGATGAGACCCACGGCGGCGGAGGCGGTGGCGATCGTTCCCCGATTCCCGCCTCGCGCGGCGCGCTTCCCCACTTTGCGCGGACCCAATTCACTCCGCCAATGGTGAAGATTCCCAACGTTACGCCGGCGCTGGCCATGCCGGCAACCTTGCTCGGCCCACCGGAATTGCAGCTCCCGGCCATGAAGCTGGATATGGCTTTCGGCGATCCCCGTGGCGTAGCGGGGCCGCCCTCGCAAGGCCCGGGCACGGGCGGGGGAATCGGCAATGGAACTGGGACGGGAGTCGGTCCCGGCAACGGAGCGGGCGTCGGTCCGGGTTCGGGCGGCGGGTGCTGCGGCGGCGTGTTCAGTGTTGGCGACGGCGTAAGTGAGCCTATTCCCATTTACTCTCCTGATCCTTCCTACTCGGACGAAGCGCGCAAAGCTAAATTTCAGGGAACCGTACTGCTCTGGATTGTCGTCGACGCCCAAGGCATAGTCCGAGATTTGCGGATCGTTAAGCACCTGGGCCTTGGTCTGGATGAGGAGGCGCAAAAGACGGTAAGCACCTGGAAGTTCAAACCTGCCCTGCGCCACGGCCTACCTGTGCCCGTGCAAGTACAGGTGGAGGTTGCATTCCGGCTGTTCTAGTGGAAATTCTGTCGGAAGCCCGGTCCCGCCGTGCGCAAAGTGGATAACCCAACATAGTCCGCATCTGACCGAACAAAACCGCACCCCAACACCGACATAATGTCACTATGCCGCAGCCCCCTGGCAGATTCGGGCGGATCCCCGCGAATGCCCTCCTGCAAGGAGTTGCGTGTATACTGGTCGTCTCATGGATCCGGCCCCTGTGGTTCCTGAAAACGCCGCTCCGACCATGCCCTCCCTGCCGGAGGTACACCGCAGTGTGGTGGTGCCCGCGGGCGCCGGTTTCTGGCGGAAGCTCCTGGCATTTTCGGGACCGGGATTTCTGGTTGCGGTCGGATACATGGACCCCGGCAATTGGGCCACCGACATTGCCGGCGGGTCGCGTTTCGCCTACCAGCTTGTTTCCGTGCTGATGATCTCGAACCTCATCGCCATCCTCGTGCAGGGGTTGGCGGCGCGGCTGGGGATTGCCACGCAGATGGACCTGGCGCAGGCGTGCAAAGCCCACTATTCGCGACGCACCACCTTCCTGCTGTGGGTGATCTGCGAAATCGCCATCGCCGCGTGTGACCTGGCGGAGGTCATCGGCTCGGCTATTGCTCTCAACCTACTCTTTCATATTCCCCTGCTGGTGGGAGTCTGCCTGACGGCGCTCGACGTTTTGGCCATTCTCTATCTCCAGCACAAAGGCTTTCGCTACCTGGAAGCGGTGGTGGTAACGCTGATCGGGATCATCGGCGGGTGTTACCTGGTGGAACTCATCATGGTGCGCCCCAGCGTGGTGTCTATTGCCAAGGGGTTCATCCCGACGCCGCAAATCCTCACGAACCCGGAGATGCTCTACATTGCCATTGGCATCCTGGGGGCGACGGTGATGCCGCACAATCTTTACCTGCATTCTTCCCTGGTGCAGACGCGCGCCATTGACCGCACGCCGCAGGGCATGAAGACGGCGATGCGTTATAACTTCCTGGATTCCTTCCTCGCCCTGAATTTCGCTTTTCTGATTAACGCCGCCATCCTGATCATGGCGGCCGGGACGTTTTTCCGCGCCGGGTACACGCAGATCGCGGAAATCCAGGACGCTTATCACACGCTGACGCCCCTGCTGGGAACCCAGATGGCCAGCGTCCTGTTTGCGGTGGCCTTGCTCTGTTCCGGGCAGAACTCGACGCTGACCGGAACGCTGGCGGGCCAGATCGTGATGGAAGGATTCCTCAACCTGCGGCTCGCCCCCTGGCTCCGGCGCCTCATCACCCGCCTTCTCGCGATTATTCCGGCGGTGATTACGGTGATTCTCTTCGGGCAAGCCGGAACGGCAAAGCTCCTGATCCTGAGCCAGGTGATCCTGAGCCTGCAACTCTCTTTCGCCGTCGTGCCGCTGGTGCAGTTTACGAGCGATCGGCGCAAAATGGGCGAATTCGTCAACCCGCTATGGCTGAAAATCCTGGCCTGGTTCACGGCCGCGGTCATCGCCGTATTGAATGCTTATTTGTTGTTTGTATCGATTCGAGATTGGACCCACTGATCGGATGATCGGTTCATCGGGTCATCGGCTCATCGGGCGATCGGATCATCGGTTGATCGGATCATCGGTTCATCGGGCCATTGGATGATTGGGTGAACAATACCGGCGATCGGGTGAGCTGGTGATCGGGTGAACAAGAACTGGCCTTGCCACATGACTTTTGCTCACGCAATCACCCGATCTCCCAATCTCCGGATGGCCCGACCATCCGATGATCCAATCGCCCAATGACCCGATGGTTCAATGACCCGATGACCCGATGGTTCAATGACCCGATGATCCGATGACCCGATCAGCCGATGAACCGATGATCCGATGGGCCGATTTTTCGAGGGCTGCCATGTTCAAAAAAATTCTCGTTGCACTCGACCACAGCAAGGCGGACTCTTTCGTCCTGCCCCGGGTAAAGGAATTGGCGCGCCTGACCGGGGCGGAAATCCTTTTGCTGCACGTTTCCACCGGATGGGCGGCGCAGTGGCAGGAGAACCTGAATCTGTCCGATTCCCAGGAAATAAAAGAAGACCGGGAGTACCTGGAGAAGGTGAACGCGGAACTCAGTGGGGAGAACCTGAAGGTCTCGACGCGCCATGACAGCGGCGAACCCGCTCAGGCCATTTTGAAAACCGCCGATGCCGAGCATTGCGATCTCATCGCCATGACGACGCACGGGCACCGCCTCATCGCCGATCTCATCCACGGCGCCACCATTGACAAGGTTCGGCACCAGAGCAACGTCCCGCTCTTCATCGTCAGAGCGGAAATGACCTGACCGGAAGATCGAAAGACGAAAAGACGAAACTGGAAACTCGAAAAGCGAAACTCGAAAATCGGGCCTCGGTGCAGGTTGGGGTTGCGTAAAGACGAAGAACGGAAGTCGAAAAGACGAAGCTGGAAAATCGAAACTCGAAAATCGGGCCTACGCGCAGGTTGATGTTGCGTAAAGATAAAGGTCGAAAGTCGAAACACGGTATGCGCTACCAAGGAAAGGAAAGCATCGGGTCAGCTTGGAATCTTTTTCTCTTTGATCCTTCTCTGCGCCTCTGCGGCTCGGCGCGAGGTCAATCTTTATGACGGAAAATGAAATCGGCACGATCATTGTCGGAACCGCAATCGAACTACATCGCGAGCTGGGGTTGGGGCTTTTGGAATCAGTCTATGAGGTCGTTCTGGCCCACGAACTGAGCCTGGGGGGACTGGAGGTCAAGCGCCAGGTTCCCATCTCAATTGTGTATAAAGGGATCGAATTTGCGGAGGCATTTCGGGCCGATCTACTGGTTGCAGACAAGGTGATCGTGGAGCTGAAATCGATCGAACAGATCAGCAGGGCGCATCGCAAACAGATTCAGACCTACCTCCGTCTGACCGGTTTGAAACTGGGATACATTCTTAATTTCGGCGCGGCGCTGATGAAGGAAGGCATCGTGAGAGCTGTCAATGGGCTTGCAGAAGAGAGCATGGACCAGCGCAGAGCAGCTTAGATACACCGATGACTCGCGCAGAGACGCTGAGACGCAGAGAAAAGATAAGAATGAAGAAGGAACAGACTGATAATTCTCTGCATGTAGCCGTCGCCTTTTCTTTTGAATCCTTCTCTGCGCCTCCGCGTCTCTGCGCGAGAAAAGGGGTTGGCAATCGCAAACTGGAACTCCTTGTGCCGTCACTTCGATCCAATCGCCTCCGGTGAAATCGTCTCCCTCTTTGGGAAACTTCAACCTCCAAAGTGTCGCGTCGATGCTCATGATCTAAATGATATCACTGACGAATTGCTCAGGGCAGGCTGACAGCATAATGAGGTATATTAGCCATATCTCTCGGGGTCCAAGTGGAAAATCCGGTTGAGTTCCACGTTGGTGGTCGTGGAGGCATAGTGATGTGGAATTATAGACGAATTCCCGTGGTCGCCTGCCTTTGGTGTGTCGTGGCCGCTGGGCCGTATTTGTACCCGGCAGCGCTCTGGGCGCAAACGCCGGAAGAAGTCGATAAGCAAACCGCAAGCCTTCCGCCCGATCTGCGCGCCTACGAACGCTTCCGCTTTTGGAAAACCCAACTCCCGCCGGAGCAGCAGCGCGATCCCCACCTGATGACGCGCTATCGCGTCTACCTGAAGTCACGAGGCCGCACCGATGCCGAAGCCGATGCTGAAGTTAAGCTGGTTACGGAGCGGGGCTCGCGGTCTGAAGTCGAGCGGTGGAACCGTATCCTCACCGCGGAGAAACCGCGCTTTAATACGAAGCCCAATGCGTTCCTGGTGGAAATGGCCAGCGCGCGCAAGCCCGGAACAGCGCTCGATGTTGGCATGGGACAGGGTCGCAACACCATCTGGCTTGCACAGCAGGGGTGGGACGTAACGGGGTTCGATCCCGCTGAAAAGGCAGTTGCACTGGCCCTGGAAAACGCCCGGAAATTGGGAGTGCAGATCAAGACTGAGGTCAAGGGGATGGAAGACTTCGACTTTGGCGAAAGCCGCTGGGATCTGATTCTCTTCAGTTACGTGGGAGCCCGTGAGATGCCCGACGTAATTCAGCGCGCTCTCAAGCCGGGCGGAGTTCTGGTCGTTGAGGCCTTCCACCGCGATGCCACCAAGGGCACGTCGATTGGTGGGGCAGTGGTTTTCGACACCGGGGAGTTGCCGGCCCTCTTCCCCCACCTGCGTGTCGTACGCTACGAAGAACCCCTAGCAACAGCGGACTTCGGACAGGAAAAAGTGCGTGTCGTGAGATATTGCGGCGAACGTCCGGAATGAGCACTGGCTCCGGGTGGAAGAAATGGTGTCAGAAGGAGGAAATGTCAGGAACATTTATCCCGTGGAAAAATCACCATCCGCAACAGCGGGCGCCCGAAAACGGCCCACGACCACATCGCCGAAGTGCAGCAGGCAGGAAGGGGATGATCAGTCCCGCAATCGCAGCAATTCTCCGTGACAATCGAGGGCAGCCGGCTTAAACTTCAAAAGAGGTTGTTAATATTGGATTAGACGTATGATTCACAAAGCCAAAGACCTTTCGCCGGACCAGAAGACGGCTATCGAAAGCCTCCTGGGCCGTTCGGTTGCTCAAGAAGAAGCGATCAGCATTCGCACGATAGCGTCCGCGTCTGCCCCGGAATGGCTCCAGAAGTCCTGGGATAGCGCGAAGCGGCTAGGACTGGACCGGCTCTCTACGGAAGAGATTGATGCGGAAATCGATGCCGCGCGGAAGGCACGGCGTAATCCCCTGCAGCCCACGGAGCAATGATCCGGGTTGTCCTCGACACCAACATTCTGATTTCCGCCCTGCTGAGTCCGCTTGGACTTCCTGCGCAGGTATTTCTGATGACCCTCTTGGACCCGGACACGCAGCTTTGCGTTAGTGGTGAAATCTATGCGGAGTATGAGGAAGTGGTCCGCCGGCCCCGGTTCAATCGCAGCGACAGCGAAATCGAAGCAACGCTTCGCACCGTTCGTGAGAAGAGCTTCTGGGTTAAGCCCACCGAGAGGGTGCGCGCCTGTCCTGATCCCGATGATGACATTTTTCTGGAATGCGCACAGGCTGCTGCAGCGCATTATCTAGTCACCGGCAATCCGAAGCATTTTCCCTCTACATGGGCCGACACCCAGATTATCACCGCTCGCCAGTTCATCGACGCCGTGATGTGATCCCAACATGGACAAAAAAACGGGTATAACTTCCCGTCTGTCCGTCCAGGCCGTCAAATAGAAACGGTGCAAAGCGCGGGCGCGGTTGAAGGCGCGGGCAGCCGGAAGTCAGGCTCCATCAACTTCGTGCGCCGGGGAAGCAGGCGCACGGTGATGAAGAAATATCGGGGAAAAGGACGCCGCAACTTTGATACGGCGCTACAGTACAATAGTTTGTAACATCATGGCGAGCGAAAAGACGCGGGCCCCGATCAGATCGGGGCGGTCAGCGTTGCTAACTGCAAATAGATGCCAGAGCAGCCGTAGCGATTGAAAAATCGATTACAGTTGTAGTACATTGTATACATGGAAATGATCTTTGACTCTTCCACCCTGATCCTTTTGGCGAAGATCGACCTGTTGAGAGAGAGCGCGGAGGACATCTCGATCGTTATCCCGCCGAAGGTGAAAGAGGAATGCCTTTTAAAGGACAGCTTGGACGCGCTGCTCATCAGGACTCTCATTGCCGAAGGGAAGATCCAGGTGGAGAAGGCGGGGAATCAGGAAGCCGTCCGAAAGCTCCAGGCAGATTTTAGAATCGAGGCGGGGCAGGCCCAGGCGCTCTGGCTGGGAAAAAGGCTTGGGTGTCCCCTCGCGGTCGATGACGGACCCGCGATAAAGGCCTGCAAGGTCATGGGCGTACAGTTCGTGACGGCGATCCATTTTCTGATCCATCTAAAGGCCCGAGGCAAGCTGGAGCTTCCCCTGGCCCTCGCCAAGCTCGACGGTTTGGCCGCCTACGGCAGGTACTCAAGAAAAATAATCGAGGATGCCGCCCTACGGCTAAAGGGAGGAGACTAAATGGGTGTTATAAGCTTGAGGCTCAAAGACCGAGACTTGCAAAGGCTTGACGGACTCTCCAAGGCCCTGCACAAAGACAAATCCACGATGGCTCGTGAGCTTCTGGAGTATGGGTGGGATTTCCTCATGCCTCGAGTATTACAAGGAGGGCAAGCTTTCCCTTTCCGGACTGGCCAAAAAGTTGGATGTATCCATCAGCGAGGCCATCGACCTTCTGAAAGAACGCGGCATCGAAGCGCCGATAGGTTTTGATGATTACCTGAAAGGTTTTGAGGTTTTTGATCAGGTGAAATGACCGGAAACAGCGGCGTAGCGCAGACTTTGTGCCGTTCAAAGTCTGCGGTTCTTAACATGGTAGACGTCCACTTTTTGTGAACAGGCGACTACGGCGATCAAAGCCCAGAACCGCGGGTCGTGGCAGGGGGAAAGCCGCAGACTCTCTGAGATGCGAGAGTCTGCGCTACCCTGCTCTGCTGACTGACACCCTTTTTCCTCTGACACCCTTTGCCTCCCACTCTTAGCGGCCAGCCAACTCATGTTTCTTCAGTTGCTTCTCGCGGCTGAGTTCCATGATTCGTTCTGTCAATCCATGGAATCCGGTCGAGGGGTTTTCCCCAGCACAGCCCCGCGCCTCCTGCCAATCGTCCAACTCGGCCGCTCGTTGTACGGCTGATTGATAGCGAGGGAAGAGCAGCTCGAAGGGCACTTCTTTGTCGTACGCAGGCATGTGGTCCCGGCATGCCGATTGCGCTCGGTCCCGTTCGATGTGGGCTCGCTGATCTTGAAAGTGCAGTAACAACCAGAGTTCAAAGCACGGATTCGAGATGGCCAGCTTTATCTGGTTAGCGTTTGCTTTCTGCTTAGCTTCAGGTATGTGTTCGTGCAGGTCCGCATCAAAAACGCACCAGACCTCATCGTACTTCAGGTTGTCGTCCTTCCCTTGGCGAGCATTGCGCTCTGCTTTCTGTTTCCTCTGGACGGCGTAGTCAACAAGTGTCTCTGGATTCGCGCCGCCCGCCACAACTTCTATGTGCGCAGGCCGAATTCGCAGCACGCTCTTTAGACGATCCAGGTAGTTTGCCCCGGTCCCCTCACCCTCGCAGCAGACGAGGAGACGCGGGCAAGGGTCGGCAAAGGGCTTCCGACGCCGTAGGTCGTCACGTTTCGTGGACATCACGCTCCTCCTTGTCCGGATGGGTATCGGCGAGGAAATCGATCGAACCAATAAATGGCACCGCGCCGTATCGCCCCTGCAAATATCCGCGTTCAAGGTTCTCGTTTTTCCGGGGTTTGAAATCCGTCAGGGGATAGAGGTGGGTGGCGCCTTCCGCATCCTTCTCGGTAAACCAAATCTGATCGCGGCGCAACGTCGCCTTGTCGAGGAGGTTGGTATCATGCGTGGTGAAGATAATCTGTGCATTGCGAACGTTGATTTTGGGATCGTTGAAAAGGCTGACCACCTTCAATGCCAATAACGGATGCAGGCTGGCATCTAACTCATCGACGCATAGCGTTCCACCAAGTTCCAGAGCGTGTAGGACCGGCCCCAGAAGTCCCAAAAATGCCAAGGTTCCAGCCGACTCGTTATGCTCTTCCAGCGTAACGCCTGCTTGGGTGGAGCCGTGGGTAAGCGCCAAAGCGGGCCTCTTCGTGAGTTCGCCTCCCTCCTCTAACCCAGCAAAAGCCTTGCGCATCGCCCCCTTCATTTTTTCCATGTCCGCTCTCATCCGTGCGGGTATCCAGGGCGGCGATGCGAACGCATTCACCTCATGCACCTCGAACCCCGCAATGCCCAGGTCCGCGGTGTTAAGGACGCTCTGTAACGAAGACTTGAAGCTCTCCTTTTGACACATCTTGGCGGTATTCATATGCAGAATTCCTCGCTCGCGACGCAGGTAGGTAAGCCGCTTCTCAAACCACCTGTAGAGAGGAAGCAGTGCTTCATGATTGTTTTGAGCGGCCGCCGAGACGAAAAGGCTGTTCGGCCGCGTAAGGCGTTCAATGGTACGATTATCGCCAGCCAGTTTCTTTCCGAAGGTGAAAGCCTTCCCCTCTCGCCTGAACCACATCTGCTTCTTGATCGGCTTGTGGCCAGTGGGGTATGCGTCAAGCCATTCCTGCAGAACCTCCCGATCATTCAACGTGAATCCGTAGTGAAGCCTCACCCCCTCGAGCAGCAAATCGACCTCGAATGAGGAAGGATCGTCATTTGATTTTGGGTCAAGAAGGAAAGGCTCGCGGGGAATGGCGCCTTCGGGCGGCCAGTACATTTGTGAGTCACGCACCGCACTGCTCATGTGGTCAAGCGCGGCGATAACATTCGTCTTGCCCGAAGCGTTGGCTCCGTAGATTGCAGCCAAACGCAGAAGCCCTAGGTTGAGCCCCTCAACCTGGGTGACCGCCTCCGGCATCCCCTTGAGCGAGCTCGCCACCAGCGAAAGTTCCTGCTCCTCTTTCAACGACCGAAAGTTGCGAACGCGAAATCTGATTAACACGATGCCCTCCTATTTCAGAAAAATATCAACGCAATCATTTATAGGCATATATTTGCATCATTAGTGCAAAAAATCAACTATAAAGTATTTACTACTTATTTTTATTGGTTTTTATGTACAACATACGCGTTCCTTTTGAAGAGAATGGTAGTTGCTGAACAACCGCGACGCGCGAACAAGTTCTTCCGGCGCTGACGATCTACGACAATTTTGCTTTGGACAAGTCGGTGATAAAGGGTGTCAGAAGGGTGGTTAGAAGGGCAGAAACGGTGGAACCTTTTTTCTCCCCCAAAGATGAATGTTAAGTACCGGCGGAGCAGTGCCGTCACGGTTCCTGCGGTTTCCCCAGCCAGCGCCATAATCCATCAAAAACTTTGGCAAAAGCTGGGAGAGCACCGAGGCGGTGGAGAGCGCGAACCGGCGGTGGAAACGATGCCAGACACCTTTTCTCCCGTTACTTCTCAAGATGATCGTGCACTCGGTGGGCCGGTTCGAATCTAGCGATGCGCGCGTTTCGGACGGTCGTGCCTGGCGAGCGGCTGGCGGACGCGGCCAGCTCCCGCTGTCTCGTTCACCCTCCGTCGCGGCCTGAGCCGGTACATCAGTTCGCGCAGGTAGGCGTTGATGCGCGTCTGGTAGCCCTCGCCCGAGGCTTTGAGCCACGCCAGCACATCGGCATCGAGGCGCATGGTGACGGTGGTCTTCTTGGGGCGATAGAACCGCCCGACCACCGCGTCGGAAGGAAGCTCGCGGATCTCGGGAATGTCGGAGGTGTCAATCTCGCTGTCCGGCATGGCCGCCAGCGCCTCCAATTCCTTGCGTGCTTCAGTCGATAGCTTGGGCATAGATTTCCCTCTCTCGCCGGGTCGCCCGGCGGGCGGAGATGATACGAACGACCTCCTCAGACTTTTCCTCGGACTCTTCCACGCGGTACGTGTGCACCACGACAATGATGACGATACCCGCGATCAAGCCAATGGCGTGCCACCGTTCTTCACCTTCCACTGCACGCTCGGGGAAGGTGACGCAGCAGGGGTCCTCGAAGACCAGTTGTGCCCTTTCGAACGCGATGCCATGCTTTGTCTTATTGCTCTCACTCTTTGCCGGATCCCATTCGATGCGCATCTGTATTTACAGTATTGCCCATATGAGCATGTAGGGTCAAGGAGAAAACGGTGAGGCTGGAAACGGGAGACTGGAAACGGTGTCAGGAACCGTTTTTCCCCCAAAGATGAATGTTAAGAACCGGCGGAGCAGTGCCGCGGGTGGCGACATTGCGGTGGATGCCTGCGACCCGATGGTGGTATTCCGCCTCACGTCCCGACAGCTTTGAACCTCGGGTTAATCGGGTTGTCGAGAACACCTGGCGCGCGAGATTGGGGGTGCGATTGAGCGGGACGCAGACGAAAGGCGAAAAGACGAAACTGGAAACTCGAAAAGCGAAACTCGAAGATCGGAGCTGAGGGGAACTGGAAGCTGGAAATTGGAGACTGGAAAATCGAAACTGGAAACTCACGACCGGCGGTTGCTTTTCCAACATAGCATATATTGACTGTTATAATATTACCCAACGCCGCCGGAAGGACGACCGATTTTCGAGTTTCCAGTTTCCAGTTTCGTCCTTCCGATTTTCGATCTTCGATTTTCGCGTTTCGAACTCAGCCTTTCGTGTTACAGTGATGTCATCTTCCGGGGGATTCCACTCCATGTTAATGCCGGGTTACGCCACCAGCGAAGGGACGGACCGCTTTCGCCAGCGTTTTGCGGCCACACTTCCCGGCCATTTCCGCGAATTCCAAGGGTTGTGGCTTTCTTCGATCGGCATTGGCACCTACCTGGGCGAACCCACCGATGCGTGTGACGCGCTTTACCATGAAGCCATCGTCGCCGCCCTGGAACTGGGGATTAACGTTATCGATACCGCGGTGAATTACCGCCACCAGCGCAGCGAGCGCGCCATTGCCGGCGCGTTGCAAACGGTTATGGGCGCGGATAAGGTGCGGCGCGATGAGGTGCTGATTGCCACCAAGGGTGGGTTCCTGAATTTCAACGGCAGCGAGCCTGACGATCCCGCCGAGTACTTCCAGCAAACCCTCATTGATCCCGGCCTGTTCCGTCCGGAGGATGTGGTGGCGGGGTGCCACGTCATGTCGCCGAGGTATTTGGAAAACCAGATCGAGGTGAGCCGGGAGAACCTTGGGGTCGAGACAGTGGATATTTATTACCTCCATAATCCCGAAACGCAAGCGGCCCACGTGGTGCGGGGGGAATTTGAGCGCCGGATGCGTGCGGCGTTTGCGGCGCTGGAAATGGCGGTAGCCACAGGCAAGATCCGCCTCTATGGCACCGCCACCTGGAACGGATACCGGGTGGGAAGGGGCTCCCCCGACGCCCTCTCGCTCCCCGATCTTCTGGCTTGGGCGGAAGAAGTAGGCGGCCAAGATCATCATTTCCGGGCTATCCAACTGCCGTACAACCTCGCCATGCGAGAGGCCCTTACGGCGCGAACACAACGCGGGAATGGCAAGTCCTTCCCGGTGCTGCAAGTCGCGCGCGCCCACGGCATGCTGGTTTTCGCCAGCGCCAGCCTGCTGCAACAACAGTTGGCGAGTGGCTTGCCCGATGAAAGCCAGAACTGGTTTCCCGGACTCCAGTCGGACGCGCAAAGAGCCATTCAGTTCGTTCGTTCCACACCCGGGATCACTTCCGCGCTAGTGGGAATGAGCCGGCGCGACCACGTGGTGGAGAACCTCGGCACCGCCCAAACGCCGCCCCTGAAACTGAACCAATTCCGCGCGCTATTCAGCGCCTGAAGCGAGTGGGCCAGGGCGAAGATCATGACGAAAGTAGCGCGCGTATCCGGAACGCCCCAAATGGCACGGAACTCCGAGCGCTTGCCGTGAGCCTCGATCCGGCCAAGCGTAATGTGGTATTCGGGCAGAATGCGGCTGCCGTCTACCACACCTTAGCCGGCAGCCTTAAGTGCGGGGTCGACACACTCGGCTCTGGTTTCAGCTTCGTTGGGTTACGCCTTGTATGGTTGCCTGAAAACCACCCCCGCCGCTCCCGCGTCGTCCCCTCCTCATTTAAGGAGGGGAACTTTGCTGCTGCCGCCGCCGGCGGCCACCCGCAAAACTCCCCTCCTGATTCAGGAGGGGCATGGAGCGCTAGCGACGGGGGTGGTTACCGGCAAGCGAATAGCGCGGAGCGTCGATTCCGTGCTCCGTGTCTTTCGGTCGCAATCGGGTCACAGTGTGGTAGTTTAGCGACATGTCGAGGTTGCGGCGTCCTTTTCTTTCAGACCGATATTTCTTCCACACCGTGCCCTGAGAGGATGCGAGCATGCGCCCGGAGGAACAACGGGTTGGGGAGCCTGGGCCGACTTTGGCGCCGAACGACTTTCGGCTTTTCAAACCGTTGGTGGGACGATTCCTGTTCACCAAATCGTGCGAACAGCTTTCGTTTTGCGGATTTCACGGTCAGCCGTAACCAGGAGCAAGCCTTCTGCCAGTGCCGTAGCGCCGATGACGCGGTCCGCGGGGTCCTTGGGATAGGCAGCCGGGCAAGCCCAGGGTGAGGGCGCATGCGCGCGCCGTGATCGGCAGGACAACGAACCGGGCTTCGATTTCCCGCAGGAAGGATTCCAGGCTCACATCCAGGCGGATGCGGCCCTTGCTCGCGAGGGCCGCCAGTTCCAGGAGGGTGATATCCGAGATCGCCAAGCCGTCGCCGTGTTCACGAACCCCGTCAATGGCGGCTCTTGCCGCGCGCGAGAGCCGGGTGGAGTCAAAAGCCAGCCAGACCACCACGTGGGTGTCAAGGAGGATCACTTGAGGTTGCCCCAGTCGGCGATGGCGGGCGAGACGACATCGCCGGCGATCGTCCCTTTGCCTTTAAGAAAATCGTAGATGCCGCCCGCGTCCTTGTCAGCGGGGACCAGCTTTGCCACCGATTCGCCGCGCTTGGTAATCAGAACCGTCGTTCGCTTGTTCCGAACCTCGTCCATCACCGCCAGACAACGCGCTTTGAACGTGCCCGCCGCCATCACCTTCATTTCCGCCTCCTGCTCATGGTCATTATATCATGGTCAGGACCAGAGCGCCGGAGGTTTCCACAAACAGGACATGACGGGGCCCGCGGTGTGGGCTAAAATCAATGGCATCGCGCACCGTGCTGCGGCCGGACGCTTCACTTCACGATTGACAGGAGGTAACCTTGGCCCGCAAGCCCATCATTACTTTGATTACCGATTTTGGGACCAGCGACCATTATGTGGGCACGATGAAAGGCGTCATCTACAACATCAACCCCGACGTGGAAATCGTGGACATCTGCCACTCGGTGGGTTCTTACGATCTTTTCGATGCCGCCTTCACGCTGGCGCAGAGCTATCGGTTTTTTCCTTCGGATACCATACACCTGGTGGTGGTGGACCCGGGCGTGGGAACAGGGCGCCGCCCGCTTCTGGCGCGCAGCTTGACGTACAGATTCGTCGCGCCCGACAACGGTGTACTTTCCCTGGTTTACGACCAGGAGGAGAACATCGAGGTCCGCCACGTTACTTCCGACCATTATTTCCTCAATCCGGTCAGCGCCACGTTTCACGGACGCGATATCTTTGCTCCGGTTGCCGCCTGGCTGAGCAAATGGGTGGACGCCGACAAGTTCGGCGAGCCCATCAGCGATTACATCCGTTTCACCTCTCCCAAACCCCGGCGCGTGAACAGCCAGATCATCAAAGGTGTGGTCCTGAAAATCGACAAGTTCGGGAATGTCCTCACCAATCTCCGGCCGGAAGACGTTCCTGAATTGTTCGCTGAGAACCCGCCGCCTTTCAAGATCATCATCAACCAACAGGAGATTACCGGGCTTAACCTGGCGTATTCCATGGGCCGGCCGGGCGAGTTGTTTGCCATGGTAGGCAGCTCGGGATATCTCGAAATCTGCACCAACCGGGGCTCGGCGGCGAAGGCCCTGAGTGCCGCTCGGGGCGCGGAAGTGGGAATAGTGCTGGGCAAGGAGGAATCACCCACCGGGAATCAGGATCCGGAATAAACGCGCCTAGGGGCTGGTTTCTGATGGGTGACTTCGCGCTCCCGCTTCCTGGGCTTCCATCGGCAGCGTCTCAATGCGGATCTTGGCTACCCGGCGGCCCTCTACTTCCAACACCGTATAGCGGTGGCCGCCAAAAACAAAGCTCTCCCCCCCGTGCGGAATAAACCCCAAACGGGCGAGCACAAAGCCGGCCAGGGTTTCGTAGCCTTCACCGCGCGGCAGCACGATATCCCGGTCGCTGGCCAGATCGCGCAAGCTCATCGACGCATCCACCACCAGGACGTTCTCCCCAACCTTGCGGATGGCGGCTTCTTCCCGGTCGTACTCATCCTGAATCTCACCCACAATCTGCTCCAGCACGTCTTCAATGGTCACCAGGCCCACAAAGGTGCCGAACTCATCGACGACGAGCGCCATTTGCGAATGGCGCCGGCGAGCGTCCTTCAGCATCTGGCTCAACGGCATCGATTCCGGCACAATCATGGGCTGGTGAAGGATGGCGCGCAGGTCAAATCCGGCGCCTGCCGGGGCCGCGGCGCGCGCCGCTTCCTCCCTCACGGCCAGCAGATCCTTGGTGTATAAGGTGCCCACGATCTGGTCCGGCGGGCCATCGTAGATGGGAATACGGGAGTGCTGGTCCTTTACCACCCGGTCCAGGAGCGTCCGCACATCGATGGTTACGGGAAGACAGGTGACGCGGTTCCAGGGCACCATGATTTCGCGCACGCGGACACGGTCCAGGTCGAAGACGCCATGAATCATCTCCTCCTGTTCTGCGTCCAGCAGACCCCGCTTGCGAATCTCGGTCACGATCAGCTTCACTTCTTCCGCCGTGGGGAGCGGTCCGTGAGCACGGCTCGGTTGGCGGTGCAGCGAGCGCAGGACTCCGTTGGCCAGAACATTCAGCAGGCGCACGGGATAGCGGCTCAGCTTGAGGAAAAGAAACATGGGCCGGGCCACGCCCAGCGCAATGCTTTCCGCGTTGCTGTAAGCCATGGCCTTGGGCACGAGTTCACCCAAAACCGTCAGCAGCACGGTGATGAGCAGAAACGCGATCCCGACGCCAATCGAGTGAGCCACGGCCGCCCGCGCGACCCGGGTGAGGTACCCTACCAGCGCATGCTCGATGGCGCCGGCCATAATGGACTCACCCAGCCAGCCCATCAACAGACTGATGACCGTAATCCCCAGTTGTGTCCCCGAAAACAGGGCCACCATATCCGAAAGCATGGTGAGGACGAGTTTCGCTTGCAAACTGCCTTCGTTGGCAAGCTGCTCCACGCGGGTGCGGCGTACACTCAGCAGGGCGTACTCGGTGGCGACAAAAAAGGCGTTCAACAACACGAGGGCAATGATGAGTGAAATTTTCAGGAACATTAACATGGAGCACCAGAATGCCCCATTGTAGGCGACCCCCGCCAAAACTCCAAATGGCTGCTAGAATACGAAAGGCTGGTCAACGTTGAGGAGGCGCACATGAAAGCCGCAGCAGTTCAGATGAACGTCAAAATCTTTGACAAGAAATACAATCTCGATCAGGTCCTCAGCCGCCTGGAGCAGGCGGCAGGCGCGGGCGCCAAGCTGGTGGTCTTTCCCGAATGCGCGCTGACGGGCTACTGCTTCGCCACCCTCGAATCGGCCAAACCGGTGGCGGAGGAAGTCCCCGGCCCTTCCACGGAAAAGGTCCTGGCCGCCGCACAGGCCCTGGATTGCACGGTGGTGGTGGGGTTGCTGGAGCGAGCGGGCGACAAGATTTTCAATGCCGCCGCGGTGGTGACGCCGGAAGGCATTCCGGGCACGTATCGCAAGCTGCATCTTCCCTGCATCGGCGTTGATTGGCATGCGGCGCCGGGTGACACGCCGTTTCCCGTGTTCGCAACGCCGCAGGGCAAAATCGGCATCAGCATCTGCTACGATTGCAGCTTCCCGGAATCGGGCCGCGTGCTGAAGTTGAAGGGCGCGCAGATTCTGGCCATCCCCACCAATTGGCCGCTCGGCTCTGACAGTTGGCAGCACACTCCGCCCGTCCGCGCCACGGAGAATCACCTCCACGTCATCGCTTGTGACCGCGTGGGCGAAGAACGCGGATTCCGCTTTGCCGGTCATTCACAGATCGTGGATTGCAACGGCACCAAACTCGCGGAAGCGGGTGAAACGGAAGAAACAGTTATCTTTGGCGAAATCGATCCGGCCATCGCCGATTGTAACCGCGTGATCCGTCAAGCCGGCACCTGGGAGTTCGACCGCATCGCCGCACGCCGGCCGGAAATGTACGGTCCGCTAACCGGCCGTTAGGGCTGGCTGCGCCGGTTACGGCGGACGCGGGACGGACGCATTCCACCCCTTCCGGGGCCATGCCATACCTCCCCCTTGGCGGGGCGCGGTGCGGCGGCCCGTCCCAAGGTGCGGAATCAGGCAGAGAGTTCTGTGTCCGGGTCAGAGGGTATTGGGGGCTCTTCTTGCGGGACCGCCGGGAACGGGTCGGACGATGGGCCCAGATATCGGGCATATTGTCTTGCTAATCGACGCTGGGAGGCGATTCCTTCGGCGGCCCGCACCGATAATCTCCGTTGACGGTGGTGCAGCGCCACCACATAGGCAAATATCGGGGCACTCAGCAGCCAAGCCGCGGAAAAATACGCAAAGGTGGATTCGGCAAAGGACGAAATGGTGACGAATAAAAAGACGGCGGGCAGTTCCGGGGGAATAAGAGACTTGTCCGACGGCTGGTGGAGAAAAAAGTACTGAATGACGTAGTACCACACGGTCGCCAACCCAATCAGAATCGCCCCTCCGCCCACCAAGCCGGCTTGCGCCAGCACGTGCAGAAAGGCGTTGTGCATGTGTGATCCCTCCAGGAACAACCGGTCAGCCTGAAACCCCAGCCCTACCCAGGGCGACTTCCACAGCAGGCGCATTCCATCATCCCAGGTCAGGGTGCGGCCGCTCATGGAAGTATCCAAATGGCCCGTGCGCGTGAAATAGAGGTAAAAACCGCTGTAGAACCCGCGTAAACCCAGCAAGATAGCCCCGGCGCTTGCCGCCAGGATGTTCACGGTGCGTTTCGCCTTCTCGGCGAACAGGATGACGGCCACCGCCGCCAGAAATGCCACGATTTCGGTGCGGCCATTGGCAATGATCAATGCCCACAGCGATGCGAAGAACAGCGATCCCCACATGATCCTGACGCTAAGCTTGCCCTTTTTCATCAGGCCGGGGAGCGTGACCAAGGCGGAAATGGCCGCATACCGGGCAAATCCGGTGTTGCGCGTGGCAGCCATTCCCATGATCGATCCCGTCCCACTGCCGTAGGCGCGCATGCCGACGGGGCTGCCCTCCGTCTGCGACATAGCCGCCGAACCGAGGATGGGAATGGCTCCAAGCAGCGACAGCGTAAGAACGGTCCCCACGCCCCAGGTGAGAGTGAGCACCTGGCGCAGGTCCGGGAGGGGGTCGTCCACCTGCACAATCGCCAGCAGAACCAGGACAATGGCCAGATAGTTACCGCCATAATACAATGCGATCACTCGGTCCGGCGACAGGGTGACGGACGAAATCAGTCCCGTAACCGCGTACAACAGCACTAGTCCCAGCGGACCCATGAGCCAGGAGGCCAGGCGCTTTGGCCGTCCCAGGATGATCAAGCATGCGATCCAGGCGGCGGCGAGGGGGAAATAAGACCTCACGCCGTGTATTAATTCCGTATTACTGGCGGGAAAGCCGGGATCCAGCAAATACCCAGGGCCGGTGTTATAGCCGAGCCAGAGCAGGACCCACAGTCCCATGCCCAACACCGCATTCGCGCTCAGCCGGCGGCTACGGCTCGGCGCCACACTGAGCTGCGCCGCTTTCGGCGCCTGCCGTCGTAACCTTAAGGTATCTGCTACTTCAACACCCATCTGAACCTCATACGGGACCGTTCATCGTCGTCTATCGGCCAGGCACGCAAGGTCTTAATTCGCCGACGCCGGGCACACCCCCGCAACGGCCAGGTCAACTCAATATGCTTTCAGAGTCTGCCAAAACGTATCGGTGGCGCTACGGATGCGCTTGCCTGGAGCGCAGAAGTAAGGCAGCCATCTTCAGTGCTTTGGCCCTCCCGCAAGTGGCGGAGGGGGCATAAATCGGGCGGGAAACCCAGCACCGTGAAGCCTCCGTCTACGCGACCAGTCCTCCCGAAGCCTTTGCCTGGCCGCCTTGGCACGAGATTTCCCCACGTGCCAATGCAGCGCGATGACGTACGCGGCTATAGGAGCACTGAGCAACCAGGCTGCCGAAAAGTACGCGAACGTCGATTCTGTGAGCGAGGAAAAAGTTACGAACAGCAGCACCGCAGGAATGTCCGGAGGGATCAACGATTTGTCAGAGGGCTGTGAAATGAAGAAGTACCGGAGCACGTAATACCAGATAATTATTAACGCAAGAATAATCGCCCCCCCTCCCATCAAACCTGACTGAATCAAGGCGTGTAGGAAAGCGTCGTGGATGTGCATGTTGTTCAAAAAATAGCGATCGGCCTGAAAACCGTAACCCACCCACGGCGACTTTAGGACCAGGTCAAACCCCTTTTCCCAAATCATGGTGCGCCCGGTCAGGGTGAAATCGAAATGGCCGGTGCGGGTAAAATAGTGATAAAAGCGCGCGTAGAAATCCTGTAAAGCCAGCAGAATACCTCCTGCCAACCCGATCAGAAGCAAAGCGAAACGCTGGGCCTTCTGCACCGCAAATAACGCCACCACCCCGAAGATAAAACCTAGTGTTTCCGTACGCCCGTTGGCCTTAATGAGGGCATAAATAGAACCGGCGAAAATGATCCCCCAAAAGACCCGGGCAATCACGCTACCCTTCTTCATCATTGCGGGTATTGCCACAAGCGCCGAGATGGCCGCATATCGGGCGAATCCGGTGTTTCGGCTGGCGGCCATGTCCAGCACCGACCCAGTGCCGCTCAAAGCGTTGGCTCCGACCGGCAACATTTCCTCGTCACCTACGGAGCGTGAACCCGCAAACAGCAGGACGAACGTTAAAAGTGTACCCACAGACCACGTCAGACGCAGTACCCAGCGAAGGTCGGGCAGTGGATTTTCCCCCAGCGCCGTCGCCAACACCACCAGAACGATAGCCAGGTAATTCACGCCGTAATACAGCGCATCCCCCGGATGAGGCGACAGCGTCGCGGAAGATGCCAATCCCGTGACGGCGTACAACAAAATCAATCCCATAGGCCCCACGATCCAGGGGTACAGCCGGCGGGAACGAAAGAGGATGACAAGGCAGGCAAACCAGGCGGCTAACATGGGGAAAAAGGCTCGCACGCCGTGGATCAATTCCAAGGTATTGTTGGGGAAATTCGGCTTCTCTACGTACGCGAGACCGGAGTTGTAGCCCAGCCACAGGAGAGTCCACAACCCCATTCCGAGCAGGGCATTCGACGAGGCTTTTTCTCGGAGCTTGGCCACGGGAGCCGGCGAAACCAGCCTTCCTATCCCCCGCCTCAAGTACAACGGTTTCTCCAACTCGATGCCAACGTTCATCTTAGCCTCTTGAGAATCCGCTCCCCCGTTAGGCGCGACAATCGACGTACTGGCCTCATGACCGGTGCCTGGCCCTCTCGCCCGGCCGCACAAGGGTTGCCCTACCCTTCCCTCCGAGTTTGTTACGAAACTCTAACCGTCCGCATTATAGCAGACTGGGACGGAGCGCCGACCTGATCTTTCCGTATAATACATGGCTATGCAAAGGCTTGGGGGGAACGGCTACCCTGCGGTTTTGGTTCGGGGAGGGCGTGGCGCCGGGATTGCGTCGGCCTGCCACGTACCGGCAATCCCAATCAGGCGTGTAATCGTGTCGTATAAGCCATAGACTTGCTGGCACTTGGCGCCAGTGTCGTCCACCAGCCGCAGGCGAAATTGCGGCACGCTGCCCTCGTGCGCGACCAGTATGGGGAAATAGCCTTGCAGGTCTCCCTCTTTATAAGCAATGGCGTAGGTCTGTTTCCTCTTCCACCACGTCAGAACCCGAATGTCCGTGAAGTCGCACGTATTGTTCCCCACCCGGTCGGCCACCAGGTATTGCGGTACCGGCCGGCCATCGTCATTGACCGTGTTGATGACCACCCAGGCCACCAGATTGGTACCCTCAGAATATGCCGACAGGCTCTTGGGAATATCCAGTTGGACTCGGCGGCCGAGGATCCACCCAGCGCGCGAACCCTGCCGAATGAGGTACCAGGCTTCCACACGGGAGGCCGTAGACGGAATGCCGGAAGCACCATTGTCGCCCGATCGAGGCACCATTCTGCGGCCAAAAATCTCCAGGGTCTGCTCCGGATTCACTTCCGCCACAATCGCGGCTTGGCGCGACGGCTCAATATGGACATTGTCCACGTCGCCGGCATGGCCGCCGGCCTGCACGGGAGCATCTGAGATTTCCCGGCAGAGCCGATCTTCCGCCGCATGCGTCTCCGCATTCATCAGGTCGGACGCGCTCACCCACCCGTCCTGCCCGGCGAGCGTGCGCACGTGGGTCCAATCGCGGAACCGGCCCAACGCCTGCACCTGCTCCCCGGACTGTAGCGTGGCGATTTGTTCGCGGATTTCAGCCGGGGTGTCCCAAACCTTGGCCGAGGAGGGCAGCACGTAGGCGGGCTGGTTCACACCTTCAATGGGGGCATAGGTGAGGAAATAGTTGGTGAGCTCGACGACAGGTTCCCCTGTCTTGACGTGCTTGGGAACGTAGAGGAGAAAATACCACGCCGCTGCAAGCAACGTCACCGCCAGCAGCGACTCGGTAAGGGTTCGGACTTTTAGCTTTGCCACCCGAGCTGACAGGTACCGCGACATGGCACTCCTTGTCTCCGATCCTGCCCCCTTCCCCGGGCGCACCGCGTCCCACCCGTGCCCGGGACGTTGTTGTGCCGCGCCGGTATTCACGGCAACCTCAGCGTCAGGAAGATCTTTCACATAGACCTTTCCCGCAGACGGCAACCTTCCCTGGTCCGCCCCCTCGTCCGCCAGATTAATTGGTTTGTCGTTTCCCAATGGTTTTGGGGAACTGCGTTACGGGGATGGCAGAGGCTGGGATGCCTCCTCCAGCTTTACAGCCTCGCCTGGCCTCGTGTAGCTCAAACGCCCTGAGGTAAACTGGCAGTTCCAATGTACGTGATGCTTTAGGATAGACGTTGGTTGCACCTTTACGAGTATCGTAATGCGATACATGTTGCCCCCGCCGGAGATCTCAGTCTTTGGTATTCAGCTTTCAGCCGTCAGCTATCAGCTATCAGCTTTCAGGTATCAGCCGTCAGCTATCAACTCTCAGTCTTCGGTTCCCAGTTCTAAGACCTCAGTTTTCACTTCTCAGACCTAAGTTTGCAGTTCTCGGTCCTCAGTTTTCGGTTTTCAGTGGAGGAGCTGCGGTTGGCTAGCGGTCTTTCGCCTCGCGCACCTGCGCCTGTTTAAGCACCCATCACAAATCAGCCATAATCTTTCAGAACCGTCAGAACCATTTCCAAACCTGGCAGAACCATTTGCAAACTTGCCAGAGCCACTTACAAACCTCGTCATCCTGAGCCGCGATGCCTTTTATCGCGGCGAAGGACCTGCATTCTGGTTTGCGTAGGCGCGGAGAAAGGCAAATGCAGGGAGAGCAAATGCAGATTCTTCACCCCAAAGAACGGGGTTCAGAATGACGGGGTAGGGGCGGGTCTCTGTCGAAATACGCGCGCAACATATTGATTCTAAACGAATGTCCAGGTAGCGACTTTCATGACGATGGGTGGGTCCCAAGGCCATCCCCAGTCAGAATGATGGGGGTGGGGAGGCGGGAAACGACAAGGGCAAGAAAGGCAAATGCAGCGAAAGCTCGTCCTCCCGCGCCACGGCGTTGCGGTCCTACGGTTTTCCTCCTCCAATCTTACCAGCGCGTGCGCGGCCCGGTGGACAGCAAAACGCGATCCACCCGCAACCCAGCAACGCGCAATTAGGACACCACCCGGGCGCGAGCACATTGACAAAAAGTCATAAATTGGATACGTTTTTATTGTTGGCGACGATATGAAAGGGGCGTTATGAGACACCCTGCGGCGCGAGAACAACGCACTCCTTTTCCCACCCTTCAGAACCTGATGCTGAAGCAACCGGTCATAACGGAAGATGCCCACACAGGAACAAGCCAACGAGGGACCCCCTTTACGGCAATACCAAAAGTCGAACGGAAACGACCGACCATTACGAAAGATGGCTTGCGACGCCAAGCCTCGCCGTCCTGGCGATGACGTCAGTAACTGGCTTCCAGCAGAGCGCGAGTTCCCGGCAGGTTAACGGAAGATCAGCGTACAGGAAGAACCCCTAACCCGCTCGACCGGGGGCCGGCCATTGATATTTCCAAGGGCAGGATTCCGTTGGAGGAGGAGAACTATGATCCCGTATGCGGAGGGGTTCAGAATACTGGGCAAATGGAAAACGCATAATACATCCTTGTGGCTTGCCATTACGAACTCGGACCAAATGGAGGGGCCCGAGGTAAAGATTGTGGACGTCTCGATGGAGCCGGCCGGAGTGGTTTTTGACCTGGGAGGAGGTGGGGACTTGGAACCCCTGGACCTCAAAGAGGCCGAGTTTGAAAAGGCTGACAGTGAAGGATCCCCATTTCCCGATAGCGTTACCAAACACTTTGGTTTTTTTCTGAACCTATCTTTGGCCGACGGCAGGAAGTTTGTGCTGGCGGAGCGCGTCCAATGATGGTGCACTCGTCGGGCGGTCGCAGGCCCAGCCGCCACTCCGGGGCTAAGGGCAGGAAGGAAGAAAGAAACACGGTGGACCCGGCGGGTGTGAAAAAAAGGGCGAGGCCATTCAAACTAACGGAGCGAAGAAAGGAATATGAGACTCAGAATTTATGAAGCGGCTCTCTTTGGCCTGCTAGTTGCGACGCTTCCTGCAACAGCGCAACAAAACAGTAGCCTCCAACCGCTTTTCCAGGCTTTGCGTCAGCAGGGGCTCGGTGGCGGACAGTATGAAGGCACGTTCACGCCGACTCCACAGCAGATGTTGGAACGCGTTAACAGGAGCACCATCCAGGAGCTTGCCTCGGCCAGCAATGCGCTGGTTAGAAATCCCAACGATGTGAAGGCGCTGGTGCAACGGGCAGTTGCGGCAGATGACGCATCCATGGCCAGCTTATATCGCAGCTTCTGGCTGCACTTTGCGGCCAAAGACCTGGAACGAGCGCTCCGGATCGATCCCAACAACTTCCCCGCCCACCATTACTACGGTGACGTCTGCTTCAGAGTTGGCGATAGTAACGATGCCCAGCCCGTGATGCACCTGGCGGTCACCCACTTCACCAAAGCCATTCAGCTCCAGCCAAATTCAGCCCGCACCTACATGGGCCGCGGCTGGGCTTATCTGATGATGGATGACCAGGCGCATGCGCGGGCGGATTTCAATAAGGCGCTACAACTCGATCCCAGCTTGCGGCCGCAACTGGTGAGAGAGGCCAATAGTATTATGCAAACCAGACGCCAGAAGGGCTGCGTACAGGCCATGCTCCAGCGCATGGGCGCGTACGTGGTGAACAGAAATGCGCGCACGGCGAGTCAATGCGCGGATGTAAAGGGATACTGGACGGGCTCGGAATGCCGCATTTCCACCGCCATGGCGCCCGGCCCGATCCTGGCCGGGCCGCAAGACTCTAAGACCGCAAACGCAGGATTGGGCGCAGGCAACTGCGCACCGCCGCCGAATGCAGTCGATGACAGGTACGATCCCCGTGCGGGCGGTTACGTTGTGAGATGAGCGTTCCCAGTGCTTTGCTCGTCGACCGGGGTACGCAGATGCTGCGGGTGCGTCCCGATTCCCGCGCTACCGCACCGGTAATTCGCGAGCTCCAGCCTGCCCCGCAGCGGCTTGCCGAGTCAGTCGCAGGTCGCCCGCGCCCGGGTTTCGGAACCAGCCGGCAAGCGCGCCGGACACGTTCCCTTCGGCGGTCACGCTGGAGGGCGCCACCGCCTGTCCCGAATACAGGTTGTCCCGGAAGCGGTTTCCCGCCTCGGTGATCTGGTGGAACTCCACCGCCACCTGGTCCGGACCAGCGCAGAAGATGGTATTGTGCTCGACAACCGTGTCGAGGGTCCGGCAGATCTCGATCCCCTGACCCTTCCCGGCCACGATGAAGTTGTTGCGGATGATCCCCCGCGTCATGTGCAGCGGCTCGCCGGAAGGATTGCCGAAACAGATGCCGCGATCGCACCCCACGACCAGGTTGCGCTCGGCGGTTACGCCCTCACTGTTGATCCAGATGAATATGGCGCCGCGCCCGCCGCCGTGCTGCCCGCGAATGTTAATGAACGTGTCATCGGCGATGACCCAGTCCTTCAGCCACATGGCGTCCATGCCGCTGACGTAGTCGCCGCTGTAAATATCGCCGTTGGGCGTCACGTCATCGTTGATGAACAGGCAGTAGCGGACCTCGCCGTTGCGCGGGCGGATCTTTTCGGCCTCCTCGACGCTGAGCCGCTGGGTGGCGCTGTCATCGACGCGCGTGGCGCCGGTACCCTTCAGCCCACGCACGTAGCAGTTGTGGAACTTGACGTTGTAGACCTTGAGGTGGTCGATATCGCTGTCGCCCAGGAAAAAGATTCCGTACTGCCGCGAGTTGGCCACCGTGAGGTCTGCGATGGTCAGGTTCTTGGCCCCCCGCACCCGCACGATCTTGGTGAATTTGCCTTCGCCGTCCAGTACAACCTTGTCCCGGTCGCCGCTTTCGCCGCGGAGGGTCAGATTGCGTCCCGTGACCAGCAGTTCATCCAGCCGATAGACTCCGTCGGCCAGCATGATGGTGGTGCCGGGCGCGGCTTCGGCCACGGCCTGGCGCAGCGAGGGCACGTCGGAAACGCGGATGACTGCGCCCTCGGGGTTCGGAAGCGGCGGGGCCTTACGGGCGATCTGGAGCACCGGCGCGACCTCTACGGCGGAACCTGGCGAAGCGGTGCGCTGTGCCGCGGCCGGCAGTGCGGCCGCCACGACGACGATGGCAAACTTTTTCAGGGAACTCCACATTATCGTATCCCCCTTGAGTTTTCTTGCGGCAGCCGCAACCGGTAGGGATCAAGCGCTATTTTGCGGCGTGCGGCACTTCGAGCGTCAGCGCATTATTGGCGGGATCGACCGGGCAGTCGATGGTGTAGCTCCCGCCCCCGGCAGGCACTTCTACCGTCTTCAAAATGCGTTCGTCGCCGATATTGTAGTCGTGGGTCACCCGCACCACACCGCTGTTCACCGGCCGCGGGTCGCGGCAGTGCGCGTAAATGCGAATTGCGTTCAGCCCCGGATTGCCCGTGTACCGCACCCACACCCTACGTGCGGGTTCCGGCAGCACCACGTCGGTATCCATGGCGTAATGCCAGTGGTTGTTCCAGTTCGGCACCGTGCTCGTGGCATCGTACACGGTCCGGAAGGGGCCATCCGGCGAAAGCGCGACCTCCATCTTATTGGCAGTCTGCGCGGCCTGCTCAGTCTCATTCGCGGTGAACATGCCACCCACACTCAGCCATTCGATGCTCTGGCCCTCGGGGGCTTCTACCGGTACCAGCGCCTCGCCGCACAGACGCGACTTGAAACGCAAAGGTTGATAATCACCAGTGATGCGCACGCCGTACTTCCTCACGTCCGCTGCGTCGCCCAGGTTGGGCAGCACCGCCAGCAAGCGCGTGGGAAGGCCGCGCGGATCGTTCACCGCCAGTTGCATGACGTTGTGCCCTTCCGCCAGGCGCGGAATCGAGATGGGCGCCACCTGCCCCCACGTGCGCAGTTCCATCCGGTGCAGCACGGCCGCCCCGGGCTGCCCTTCCAGGCTCAGCCGAATCAGGTAACCGAATTTCCCGCGCACGAAAGGCGTAAAATCCAGGCGCGCCCGGTTCGGCAGGGCGCCGAGCGGGTTCCACGTGCGGCCGCCATCCACGCTGACATCGGCCAGTACGGGTGCAGTGGCGTCCACCGTCACCGTAGCGGCATCGCGGTTGAGCTTGCTGTCAAGCTGGTCGAGGTCGTCCATGATCGGCACAATCACGTACGGGCTCAGAACCTGGAATACCACCGCGCCGCGCCCGGCCTGGGCCGGCGTGAGCCCGTCCGCGGAAGCACGAAGATTGCGCACCTCGTATGCGCCCAACTCCACATCCCGAGTGCGTTCCGTGAGGTCCGGCCGGTAAACGAACAGCGCCGACCCCACCCCCCAGATGCTGAAATTGGGGCTGTTCGGCTTGATGCCGCGCGGCGGTTTTTCAAGCAGGGCGCGCATCCAGCCGGTGTAAGTCGGGGAGTGCAGCCATCGCCCCCCCTGGTTCTGCCACCAGCGCGTGAGCGATTCGCCGGGCCGCAGCACGTGATCGGTGGTCCAGCCGCGCACGGCCCAGTGATACTGCAGGTCGAGCGGTTGCGCCGAGAACATCTGGAATCCCACCGCCTTGTCCCGCAGGTTGGGGAAGCACGGCGGAACGCAGCGCCCGCTGGTCCACAGGCTGGGGTCGGTGCGCGCTTGGGCGGCGGAGGCCACGACGCCGTCGGGCCGCAGCAGCGCCCCGCGCAGGTCCAGGTCGAAGTAGTGCCACTCGCCGCCATAGAAAACCTCGGTGGCCACGTGGCTCCACGCGGGGACGCTGAAGCTACGGGCCTCGAAGCCGGCCGCGCGGAAGATACCCTCCAGCACGGGGCCCTGAATACCGCAGAAGCCGTGGTTGTGCACGTTCAGGTTCTTCAGCGGGTCGCGGCTGTTGCCGAGCGCGTAATCGGTCTCGCCGCTATCGAAAATCTCGTTGAAGTGATAGAGACCGGTGCGCGTCCCGGTCACCTGCTGGAACAGCGCGATGGCGAGGTCCTGCCCGGAAAGCCCCTTGCTCTTGAAGAATGCGGCGAACCGCCCCAGGTCGGTGTAATCCGGCTGGCCCTCCGCCGTGATGCGCGGCGATACCAAGACGCCCTGCTGGGCCGCACCGGCGGTGGCCAGGGTCATCAGCATCATGAACAAGGCACGTTTCATTCGCGCGCTACTTTAATCGGGTTCTAACCCAACGTCCACACTTTTTTGGCAAAAAACTGGGAATCGCCTGCGCAAGGCCCCTGTTTTCGGCGCAGGTTCCGGGAAGCGGGCAAAATAGTGACTAATCTCCGCCTTTTTCCGTGAGCGCTACGTGAAGCACAGGTTCTATTCGGGTGCGGGTGATGGCAGGTTGTCGGGGGTGGCCGGCTGGCGCCGTTTGTGTCTGCGTTTCCCCCCTCAACCCTCGGTGGCCGGGCAGGGATGCTTTTCAATGTCTGCGTCGTCGATATGGCCAATGCACGAGAGACGCAGACTCCAGACGGCGGGAGTGTGCGCCAGCCCCGATTCATCCGTCTTGACCATGGACCGCCTAGCCTGACCCGCACTAAGTCGCAGGGCTGGGCTCGCCCTGCGCGAGCCGGCCTGTGACTTTCCTTGCCTGCCATCGTTTACAACAGAAAGAACCCACAATCACGATGGGGGCGACTGTGGCTACGAGCTCCTGCGCATCATCCGAACCTCCAACCTTGTGACCGTGTTGTTTTGAACCGCGTTTCGGTGCATGAATCCTACGCAGAACCCACTACCCGCTATTTCGTGATGTTTCGAATTATCATAAATGTCATGATGAACGTTGGCAGTCCAGCAGCAATAGGAGCTACAAACATTAATAAGAGTCCGAGATCTCCAAGCCGGAGGCGAAGGATGTAGGGCACTATAAAAACGAGAGCAAAGGCCGCAACTGCAGCCATGAACGCGATCGCCAATGATAGAAGGACGGTGATTAATGTGTCCGAAACACTCGCTTCGTTTCCGCTATGATGGGCGGCGTCCGCAGATGATACCGGTCCTGGCACGGAGCCGTAAAGCAGAAGCCCAAGGGTGCCGATCGGCAGCCCGAAGTACCACCACACATCGCTCACGACGTGGGAAAGCGCAGGCTGCGGATCCATTTCCCTCCAGTTAAGTGTGGCGAATCCAGAAACGTACAAAATCAGGAAGCTACACGCAAGCGCGTGCGCGGCGAATCGGGGTCTAAAAATGGCAACCACCGCAAGAGGCAGCATTGAGACGAGAGCGCCGTTGGCCGAAACATACAGGATTATTCCCAGCGGGGTCTGCACGTCGTTTGCTTTGGTGAAGGCATCTGTCCCGGCGAAAAAGCAGACCATTCCGAACGACATCGCCAACACTGACCCAATCCACCGCGCCAGCGCCCTTGATGTTGGCTTTTCGATTCTTGAAACCACTCTCATATTCCTTGGCCTCAGTGGCCGGCGCAGACACGCCGTTTGTGTCTTCGTTTCCCCCTCGACCCTCGGTGGCCGGGCAGGGATGCTTTTCAATATCTGCGTCGCCGATATGGCCAATGCACGAGAGACGCAGACTCCAGACGGCGGGAGTCTGATGCGCCAGCCCGCCCATCACATTGCCGTCGTTGCCGCTGCCGCGGGTGGGCGCCGAACTGGGGCTGGGACAGCTTGGAGTGAACCCCAAAATTGAGACACGGAAACTAGGGACACTTTTGGTTAAATGGAAAGGGGTCCCGAATGACGGAACAGCGTGTTTTCAGTTGGGAGTTCAAGGAACGGGTGGCGCGGCGCATGCTCAACGGCGAGAGTGTCAGTGCGCTGCATCACGAATTGCAGATCAAGCGCAGCGTGCTGTACCGCTGGCGCGACGCCTACCGCAAGGAGGGAGTGGCGGGCTTGCAACGGGTCGGAGGCCGGCCGCCGGGAGTGCCCAATCCACCGCGGTCGACTGGCGAACCGGGGGCAGCGGCGGCTCGCCGGATGGCAGAACTGGAGCGGAAGATCGGTCAGCAGGCCCTGGATCTGGATTTTTTTCGCAGAGCCTTCAAGCGAGTAAAGGAGTTGCGCCGGAAGGACGCCGAGCCTGGCGCGACAGCATCTACGCCGAGATCCGGGGAATGATGCCGCTTGAGGGCTTCCAGGCCGATCACGCCTGCCAGATCGCGCAAGTCAGCCGGGCGGGCTTCTACCGCCACTATGCCGAACACGAACCCCGTCAGGCCGACGTCGCGGTGCGCGACCTCATCCAGCGCATTGTGCTGGAGAACCGCTGCTACGGTTACCGCCGCGTGACCGCCGAGCTGGACCGCCGCGGCGTCGTGGTCAATCACAAGCGCGTGTTGCGGCTCATGCGTATGGATAACCTGTTGGCAGTACGTAAGCAGCGCTTCGTCTTTACCACCGATGCGCGCCATACCTATGCCGTCTATCCCCACCTGGCGGCGCGCTTGGTGCTCACCGCCGTCAATCAACTCTGGGTGGCGGACATCACCTACGTGCGCTTGCGCGAAACGTTCCTCTATCTGGCGATTGTGCTGGATGCTTATTCGCGCCGGGTGATCGGTTGGGAACTGGGCGAGGATCTGAGCGCCGACCTGGCGCTGGGTGCCTTAAACCGCGCCTTGGCGGACCGTTCCCTCGCGCCGGGTATCATGCATCACTCCGACCGCGGAGTGCAGTACTGCAGCCAGGCCTACGTCGAGAAACTCCAGGCGCACGAGTTCATCATCAGCATGAGCCGTACCGGCAATCCCTACGACAACGCCAAGGCGGAATCGTTTATGAAGACTTTGAAATCGGAAGAGGTCTATCTGCGCCAGTACCGCGATCAAACTGACGCTCGCTCCTCCATTCAGCGGTTCCTGGAGGAGGTCTATAACGCCCAGCGGCTGCACTCCGCCCTCGGTTACTTGCCCCCGGCAGAGTTCGAGCGCAGTCCGCGGGCTCAAAACAAAAAGGAGGCCGCTGCGCGGCAGCTTCCCTGATGAGTTTTTCAAGGCATGGGGAAATCTATCATTGCGATGAGGGTCACCGCAGTGAGCACCGGTGGGGTGAGGGCGCGATCCCTCAGGAGCACGCCCTCGCTCATCGCAACGATGAGTTTCCGGCTGGCTATTCCTCGGCGGGTTGCTCTCCAGCAGTGCCCGCCTCCGCTTCACCAGCCGGCGCCATCATCCTAGAATTGGCTCCTCTTGCCAAGGATTTTGCAGCGAATGGTAAACTGTCCCTAATTACTGTGTCTCAACCACGGGGTTCACTCCAGCTTGTGGGCGGCGTCCAGCTCGGAGCGTAATTGTACACCAGACACGGGGTACAGAGATTGCCGGGAACAGGACGTAGCGAAGAGTCATTTCGCCTTTCCGAAATTGCTCTGCGGCTCGTCCTCCCACGCCACCGCCGTACGGTCAGGCGGTATTTGACGCCGCAACCTTACAGGCCTCCGTGGGCAGCAAAACGCGATCCACGGGCATCCGGTCGGGATCACGGGGCTTGGTTCGCGGTAGCCGAGCTTTCGGCCAACTCCATGGTATCCGATGGGCAGAACCATTGGCAAATCTCGTCATCCTGAGCCGCGATGCATTTTATCGGGGCGAAGGACCTGCGTTTGCGTTTGCAAATGCGCGGGGAAAGGCAAATGCAGGACAAGCAAATGCAGATTCTTCGCCCAAAAGGCGAGGCTCAGAATGACGGGGTGGGGGTGGGGGCGGGGCTCAGAAAGATACGGCTGGGGGCGGGGGAATCAGGGCCGGGTGAGAACCAAGGCGGGGTGGGAGTCAAGGTGGGAATCACGCCGCGGTTCACGGTGATCCACGGCATAAGGCCGGGTGGGAATCACGCCGATTGCGTGGCGCAAACCTTGCTTAGCCCGAATTCCAGCCCTTTTTCAAAGGCGGCGAGGTTCAGCTTCTCGGTGCCTCGGGGCACGGAGTCGGCAATCGCGGCCTGGACGGCGGCGGGGGTGGCGAGTGCGGTCAGCGCGGTGACAAAGCCCACCATCACCATATTCAAGACCAGCTTGCGCCCCAGTTCTTCGGCAAAGCGGGTGGCGGGGATGCCGTACACAGCGTGTCCATTATTCAGTTCAGGGGAATGAATCAAGTCCTGTTCATACAGCAGCAGGCCGTGCGGTTTCAGCTCCGAGCCGAACCGCGCGTGGGCCTCCTGCGACATCACCACCAAAGTATCGAGTCCGGTGAGGTACGGATAAAGGATGGGCTCATCGGAAACAATCAACTGCGCGCTACACGCGCTGCCCCGCGCTTCCGGGCCGAAACTCTGGGTCAAGGTCGCGAATTTCCCGTCGTAAATGGCGGCGGCCTTGCCAATCACCATGCCGGCCAGAATCACGCCTTGCCCGCCGAAACCGGCGATGCGGATTTCCGAGCTTGCCATCACGCCCCTCCCCACCCGGCATAGCGGTCCTTCAGCACCTGCCGGAGCTGCTGATCCATGCTCTGCTGCAAGGTGGGCCGCTCAATATCCACGAACTTGCCGACGACAATCTCCCCTTGCAGATTGATGTCTACGTCATGGGTGCGGGCGCCGTTCTTGATAACGCTCCGCTGCTTGTAGAAGCGCATGGTGTCAAGCCCGTCGCCCATCTTGTTGCGCCGCTGGTAAAGCGTGGGGCAGGGCGACAGGATTTCAATGAAGGAAAATCCCTTCTTCTGAACGGCTTCCACCATGGAATGGGCAATGTGACGGACGTGAAAAGCCGTCCAGCGCGCCACATAGACCGCGCCCGAGGATTCCGCCAGGAACGGCAGGTTAAAGGGACGCTCGAAGCAGCCGAACGGCGCGGTGGTGCCGGTGGCCCCCACCGGCGTGGTCGGCCCCACCTGGCCGCCCGTCATGCCGTAAATGAAGTTGTTGACGCAGATCACCGTGATGTCCACGTTGCGCCGCGCCGCATGAATGAAATGGTTGCCGCCAATAGCGATCAGGTCGCCGTCACCGCTGTAGACCACCACGTTCAGACTGGGATTGGCCAGTTTGAGCCCCGTGGCAAAGGGAATGGCGCGGCCGTGCGTGGTGTGGAACGAATCCAGGTGGAGATAACCCGCCACCCGTCCCGTACACCCGATGCCGGACACCACGGCCACCTTCTCCAGCGGCAGCTTGGATTGCACCAGCGCCCGGGCAAAACAGTTCACCGTGGTGCCAATGCCGCAGCCCGGACACCAGATGTGCGGCATCCGGTCAGCACGCAGAAAGGGTTCAACCGGATTGACGAAGGTACTGCTCATGCCGCCTCCCGAATGGCTCGCAAAATTTCTTCCGGCTCGTGCACGGCGCCGCCGCCGTGGGCCAGCAACACCGTGGGCGCCTGGCCCGCGGCGCACCGCTCCACTTCCTGAACCATTTGGCCGTAATTGATCTCCACGACCAGGAAGGCGCGGACCCGCGGCGCCAGCTCGCGGATGCGTTTCTCAGGAAATGGCCACACCACCACCGGCCGCAGCAGCCCCGCCGGCAAGCCCTCCGCGCGCGCCATCTGGACGGCACGCTCCGCTACGCGCGAGGTGATGCCGTACGCGATAACCACAACCTCGGCGTCTTCCAAGTGGCGCTCTTCCCACCGGGTAATGCGGTCCACGTTGTTTCGGATCTTCCCCACCAGCCGGCTCACCAGCTTGTGCTGCGCCTCCGGGTTCATGGCGGGATAACCGTGTTCGTCGTGCGTCAGGCCGGTGACTTCCGTGCGATATCCCGTTCCCGCTTTCGCCATCTCCGGGATGCCGTCCGGCCCCGGCCGGTAGGGCAGATACTCGGAAGGCGGCTGGGAGGTGTAACGGCGGGGGAAAATCCGGATGTCCTCGGCGGGCGGGATCACCACTTTTTCCGTCATGTGGCCCACGCACTCGTCCATCATCACCAGCACCGGCGTGCGGTATTCCTCCGCCAGGTTGAAGGCATCGATGGTGAGATTGAAGCACTCCTGGGGCGAGTTGGGGCAGAGCGCTATCACCTCGTAATCGCCATGCGAGCCCCAGCGGGCCTGCATCATGTCGGCCTGCGCGGGCAAGGTGGGCAAACCCGTCGAGGGGCCGCCCCGCTGCACATTTACCAGTACGATGGGCGTCTCCGTCATCGCCGCGTAGCCCAGGTGCTCCATCATCAGCGAGAAACCCGGACCCGACGTAACCGTGAAAGCCTTGGCGCCACCCCAGGCCGCTCCGATAATGGCAATCGAAGAGGCTAGCTCATCTTCCATCTGGAGGAATACGCCGCCCACCGCGGGGATGCGCGACGCAAAATGCTCAACGACTTCCGTGGAGGGGGTAATGGGGTAGCCGGCAGCGAAATTGGCGCCCGCCGCAATCGCTCCTTCACTGGCGGCGCAATCGCCATCCAGAAAGTGCGCCCCCGTCAATACGCATCTGGGATTGGCAGTGGTTAGATTCATGTTCATTTACGATTTTCGATTACTGATTGCCGATTGCCGATTCAATCGGCCATCGCCACGCGCACGCCGAAAATGGCGAAATCCGGGCAGTATAGTCCGCACAAATCGCACCCCGTACACGCCTCTTCCTTGGCCAGGTAAGGCGGGTGGTAGCCGTGGTCATTAAAATTGTCCGAGAAAGCCAGGACTTTCGGGGGGCAGAATTCGATGCAGAAACCGCAGCCCTTGCAACGGTCCCAGTCAATAAAAACTTGGCCACGGAACTTTCGGACTTTTTGTGCTACGGGAGCCTCAGGCATCTGAACCTCAGTGGCGAAGCGCCATTTTCCGTACGAACCGGGGCAAATTGCCGTACTTGGAAGCCCCTCGCACGGTACCGAGCATTTTGTAGGCCATTTTGACCGGCAATCAACCCAAAAACGATGGCTTTTTCATCGGCTACTCAACATTCTGCGGGGCGAGGCCCGTGAAGGCGCCGAAATGACAGCGCCATAACGCGCCACCCATCGTTCGGAACAACCTGGCGCAACCGTAGACAAGGTCAACGGAGGTAGAAATTTTCGATGAATAGCGCAGAGGCGCAGAGCCCGAAAAAAGTGCCTTATTTTCTTTGCGGCCTTGCGCCTCTGCGCGAAATGCCTTTGCTCCCTTAACGGAAGACGGCCCATTGACGGTACGCCAATCCGCACAACGGCAGTCCACCCCTAGGCGGCGCTGGACAATCCCTTGCCCCCGCGCTTCTCGATCGGGACGAACTCGCGCGCGTCGTAACCCGTGAAGACTTGGCGCGGACGCGCAATCTTCTGTTCGGGATCGCACAGCATTTCCTGCCACTGCGCCAGCCAACCCACCGTGCGGGGAATGGCAAACAGAACAGTGAAGATTTCCGGCTTAAAGCCCATCGCCTGGTAGATGATGCCCGAGTAGAAATCGACGTTGGGGTAGAGCTTGCGTTTGACAAAGTACTCGTCTTCCAATGCGATCCGCTCAAGCTCCAAGGCGATATCGAGCCTGAGGTTCCTGCCCGTAACGGCGAAGACTTGATCGGCCGCCCACTTGATGACCCGCGCCCGGGGATCGTAGTTCTTGTAGACGCGGTGGCCGAATCCCATCAGCTTCACCTGGCCGGACTTCACGCGCTCGATATAGGCCGGGATGCGATCTGTGGAACCAATTTCATCGAGCATTTTCAGGACTTCCTCATTGGCGCCGCCGTGCAAAGGACCGGAGAGTGCGGCCGCAGCAGCAGCCGTTGCTACAAAGGGGTCTGCCAACGAGCTGCCCACTGCGCGCATGGCGTTAGTGCTGCAGTTTTGCTCATGATCGGCGTGCAGAATAAAGAGGATGTCGAGCGCCCGCGCCAGGGTGCGGTTCGGCTGGTACTTGGGTTCCGCCATCTTCCACAGCATGTTCATGAAGTTTTCGGCATAGCTGAGGTCATTGTCGGGATAGACGTATGGGTACCCGAGGCTGTGGCGATAAGTGTACGCAGCAATGGTGGGAACCTTGCCGATCAGGCGATAGATTTGAAGCTTGCGCACTTCCGGGTCGTGCACATTCCTCGCCTCCGGATACACGGTGGAGAGCGCTGCCACCGTGCTAATAAACATCCCCATGGGGTGGGCATCGTAGCGAAAACCCTCCAGGAATTTCTTGGTCGTTTCGTGCAACATGGTGTGGTACGTAATGTTGGTGACGAACGTATTCAACTCCGCCGCCGTGGGCAGTTCCCCGTGCAGTACCAGGTAGGCAACTTCCAGGAAACTGCACTTCTCCGCTAGTTGCTCGATGGGATAGCCGCGATACCGCAGAATGCCTTTGTCGCCATCAATAAACGTGATGGAACTTTGGCAGGAGGCGGTATTCATGAACGCGGGGTCATAGGTCATTAACCCAAAATCGTCGGGACCGGTTTTGATCTGTCGCAAGTCCATTGCTCGAATGGTCCCATTCTTGATCGGGATTTCGTAGGTCTTCTCAGTGCGCTTATCGACAATGCTCAAAGCTTGCTTTTCCATGAGATCACCTCCGTCAGATGTTGGTTTCTGAACGCCGGATTTCAGCGGTTCACGCGCCGGTTTCGTACACATTCAACAGTTGCATTCTTGTCGCCTGAAGACGGTCCTCAATGATGTGCACAAACCGCTTCAGGAGCTCATATCCCAGACGGTAATCCCGTTCCGATTTCTCACGCAAGCATTTTCCATTCAAGTAGATTGCCCGCGTAACCTCCGTCGCCCGAGCCGTGAACTTCCAGCGGTAGGGCGAGGAGAGCCAGGACCATCCCAAGATGTCACCTTCTTCCAGGGTTGTAATAGTCAGAGGGCCACGGCGATCAGCAAATAATTGCAAAGCGACCCTCCCACTGCGAACCAAATAGAACTTATCCGCTTCTTCCCCCTCGCGGAAGATCACCTCGTCCTGTTCGAAGCGCACGTTGCATGCGCATCCGACAAGGACCTGAAGTAAACTCCGATCCATCCCGTGGAAGAACGGATGCTCAGCCAGAATAGGTTCAAGTGTCTCAACCATGCTTAGCTCCTTTCCACTCTAAATTGAGTTTAGAACGCTCACTTATTTGATTGCCGGAAGCGGAACTGCAGCGCGATCCTCAATCCATATTTCTGCGCCTTCTCTGACCGAAAGCGTAATCTTGTAAAAGACGGTTATCATCAGCGCCCCAACCGCCCAAATGCCCAGACTTATAAGCACCTCAGGCAAGGTGGGCTTGTACGATGTCATCACCCCGAGGGGCGAAGGCATAAAGCCGGAAACCACCAGACAAATCCCCTTGTCGACCCAGAGACCAATGAAGGTGACGGCGCACGCCGCCGCGAGCATCCCTTCATTTTTCCGCGTAGCCGGTGCCAGCAGGAGAAGCAGCGCGATGGCCATCAGCGCCAAAGATATTCTTCCCCATACGAGCATCGGCGCGGGTTCGCCATGTAACCCCGTATAGAGGTTCTGAAAGTGCTCGGTGAGGGCGGGAACCTGGCTATAAAAGGACGTAAAGAGCTCCATCAGCAGAAAGAACACATTGATGATCATCGCGTAGGTCACGATCACCGCCAGGCTGCGGATGGCCTTCGTGCCGACCTCATAACCAGTGAGTTTACGCAACAGCATGCAGAGAAGGATCAGGAGGGCGGGGCCGGAGGCGAAGGCGGATGCCAGAAACCGGGGCGCCAGGATCGCGGTTAGCCAGAATGATCGCCCTGGCAAGCCGGAGTAAAGGAAGGCCGTTACGGTATGGATGCTGATAGCCCACGGAATGGAAAGCAAGATCACCGGCTTGATCCACCTCGCCGGGGTGATGCCCTTCCGTTCAGCATCCAGCGTGATCAGGGCAATGACGGCGTTCAGGATCAGGTAGCCGCTGAGCGAGACCATATCCCAAAACATCATCGACCGCGGCGTAGGGTACAGTAAGACGTTCATGATCCGCCACGGTTGCCCCATGTCCACAAAGATAAAGAGCATACACATCGTCACAGCGGAAATAGCGAGGAACTCGCCCAGGATGGTCATCCGCGTGAACTCTTGGTGATTGTGCAAGTAATAGGGTAGAACGACCATCACGGCGGATGCGGCAACCCCCACCAGGAACGTGAATTGGCCGATGTAGATTCCCCACGTCACGTTTCGGCTCAGGCCTGTAATCCCCAAGCCGTAATGCAGTTGGCGGAGGTAGCACAGGAAGCCCACCCCGACAACGCCGCACAGGCAAAGAACCCACGTCCAATAGCGCCTGCTGCCGACCACCGCCTTCTCAATCATGAACATAAGAGCTCACACCAGATAGAAAACATTCGGCTGCGTGCCCAACTCGGGTTTCCGCCGCAGGGTGAAGCGGGACTCCAGGATCTGGCGCACATCGGACTTCGGGTCAGCCACATTCCCAAACACCAGGGCCTTCTCCGGACACGCCGCGACACATTCAGGAGGCTGGCCGTTGACGAGCCGCTCCTCGCAGAAATTGCACTTCTCCACCACGCCTTTGGTGCGAGTGGGGAAGCTTGGATTCAGTTCGGCGATATAGGGCCGGGGATCAACCCAGTTGAAGCTGCGCGAGCCGTAGGGGCACGCGGCGACACAGTATCGGCACCCAATGCAGCGGTGCCAGTCCATCATCACGATGCCATCCTCCCGCTTCCACGTAGCTTGCGTGGGGCAAACGCGCACACAGGGAGGCTTGTCACAATGGTTGCACAAAACCATCACGGGCTTGTCCCGAAATTTCTCCTCGGCATAAGGGTTCACTTGCGATGGCAGGGCATTCTCGAAGGGCTCTTTCCAGATCCACTTGACCTCGTGATTCGCATCATTGATGGCGGGCACGTTATGGGCTTTGTTGCAGGCGCGGATGCAGTCCGTACATCCATCCTTCTTGAAACACTTGGCCGTATCAACCACCATGGCCCAGCGCGTGGCCGGTGCCGCCCCGGGGGCTGAAGGCGACTTCCCTTCTCCGATGCCCAGCAATTCGCCCACAGCCGTTTTGCCGGCAACCGCGCAGAGCGTAAGCCCCCCGATTTGCAGGAATCGTTTTCTCGAAATCTTCATTTCGCACTCCTGCCGGCCAACTTCGGGTCTACGTGGCAATCCCAGCAGTAAACCGAGACCGCCGCGTAGTTGTGACAGCGGTCGCAAAACTCAGCCTTGTTGGTGTGGCAGCCGGTGAGGCAGGTCCCCGTCAGGCTCATGTTGTACGTCTTGCCGTTATAGGCCTGGAATGAATGCACATCATGCCTCACCACCGCATCGCGCCAGTCCATCAGCATGTTCATGTGAGAGGTCCGCATGTAGCTGAGCGGGGCCACACACTGTTTTTCCCGGGTGGGCATTACCGGTTCCGGTCCCCGCGATGTGGTCTTCGCCGCCAGGTCGTGCCATACGGGAAAAGTCATCAAGGCCAGGAAAATTAGAAGCCCGGTATAGATCACGCCGCGGTCACGCATGGGCAGGAGCCTCCTTCGCCGGAAGCGGTTCGCCCCTCAGGTCCGTAGTGCGTTCCTTTTCGCCTTTCATCACCAGGGCGTTTCCAACCAGTTCGTGAACGCCGGCCACCTCCACACCGGGAACCCAGTATTCCAGCAGGGTCGGCAGCGTGGCTTTATCAATGGCACAGATGCAAGCGAGCAGATTCACGCCGAATCTGTCGTGGACATATTTGACCGCGTTGGCGCGTGGCAGCCCGCCGCGCATGCGCATCTCGAAATTCTCATCCGTACCCAGGCCGGACCCGCTGCCGCAGCAGAACGTCTGCTCGCGAATCGTGTTCTCCGGCATCTCGTGAAACTCGCGGCAGACATGACGCAGGATATAGCGAGGTTCTTCCAGCAAGCCCATGGCACGTGCCGGGTTGCACGAGTCATGAAAGGTCACCTTCCACCGGTCGTTGCGGCCGGGGTCCAGATTCAGCTTGCCGTTGTGGATCAAATCCGCCGTGAACTCGCAGATGTGAACCATCTTGGTGGAGCGTGCGTGCTCGAAGCGGGTGCCCGTTACCGGCGAGACGGGCACTTCCAGAAAATCCGCCGGGCCGTTCAGGGTATCCATATATTGATGGATCACTCTCCACATGTGGCCGCATTCGCCGCCCAGAATCCACTTCACGCCCAGGCGCTTGGCCTCGGCGTAAATCTTCGCGTTCAGGCGCTTCATCATTTCGTGCGAGTTGAACAGGCCGAAATTGCCGCCCTCCGAAGCATAAGCGCTGAAGGTATAGTCCAGCCCCACTTCGTGCAGCAGCGCCAGGTATCCAAGAAAGGTGTAGTAATGGGGCGTGCCGAAGTAGTCGGCAGACGGCACGATGAGCAGCACCTCGGCCCCCTTGCGGTTAATCGAGGCATCCACTCGAATGCCCGTAAGTTCTTCCAGTTCATCGACCGCGAAATCAACACTGTCTTTGAACCCATGGGGCTGGACCCCCAGGTGGTTGCCGGTGCGAAAGCAGTTGGCCGCTGGCTCGAGCACCCAGTTGATATTGCACCCCACCAGGTTCAGGAGTTCTCGGCCCATCATGGTGATTTCAGCGGTGTCAATGCCGTAGGGGCAGAATACCGAGCAGCGGCGGCACTCCGTGCACTGGTAGAAGTAATAGAACCACTCTTTGAGGACGTCTTCCGTGAGGTCGCGTGCCCCCGCCAGCTTGCCGAACAGGCGGCCGGCGAGGGTGAAATATCGCCGGTACACGGACCGCATCAGTTCCGCCCGCAGCACGGGCATGTTCTTGGGATCACCCGAACCGACGAAGAAATGACATTTGTCCGCGCACGCCCCGCAGCGCACGCAGATATCCATGAAGAGCCGGAATGACCGGAACTTCTTGAGCCGTTCACGCATGCCGTCCAGGATGATTCGTTTCCAGTCCGGCGGTAGCTTCCAGTCTTTGTCAAACGGCTGCCATACCCGCGGGTTGGGAAGGTCCAGATACTGTAGGTTCTTGGGGAGCGCGCTGTAGCAGAAGACCCCCTTGCGAAACTCTACGGCCGGATCCATCCAGTCCTTGCGTGGGGGCCGATAATCAATCTGCGTCAGTTCTTCAGGCTTGGGATTGGCCATCTTCCATCATCCATCATTCCCTAACGTACCGTCCCGTACCGCCGCGATCTGGGCGATCCAGCGTGACGGCAGGTTTACGCCGCCATGGCGGGGGGGAATCCGCCGCTACTTCTCCAGGGGCAACCCCGCCGCCGCGATCTTGTCGTGAAACTCCGCCTCCCATTCCTGGTAAGTGTGAACCTTCACGGGATAGTTCCACGGGTTGATATACCGCTTCATGCGGTTGTTATTCGCCAGGTTCCGCGTAGGGCTCAGCAGCACGCCACCCATGTGCATCAGCTTGCTGAACGGGAAATAAGCCGCCAAGCTACATAGCAGAAAGAGGTGAACGAAAAACAGCGGCCCGACCTCTTTCGGCACGATGGGCGAAAACGTCACGAGGCCAATGGCCAGTTGCTTAACGGCGACGATGTCCACGCGGGTGAAGTACCGCATCCAGATGCCGGAGATCACCACGCCCAGGAGCAGGAAAAGGGCAAAGTAATCGGCGGGCAAGGAGATGAAACGAACCTGCGGATCTGACAGCCGCCGTTGCAGTAAGTAGAGCAATGCGGCTAAGATGACGACATCCGTGACATACAGGAGCGGCGCCCCGATTTGGAAAAAGCTGTCGACCCTGTCGAGCAACAGTACCCAATGCGGAACGGGCTCAGTAAAGAAGCGCAGGTGCCGCAGAAAGATCACCAGAAACGACCAGTGGAACGCCAGCGCGCCGAGCCAAAGGAATTTCTTCTCCCCATAAATCAACCTGGGACCGGCAACCGTGCCGCCACCATCCTGGCGGCCAACGTTCGCACCGCCACCATCCTGGTGGCCAAGCGCCGGCTGGAAGCCGGCGGTGCGGTGCCGGAGTTCGGCCTTGGTATTTCTGAAGAGCGAACGGAACAGCAGGATTTCCAGAAGCATCCGGAAGATCACACCGGAAGTACAGTAAGGGTTCTCAAGCCAGCTCGACTTAATCCAGGAAAGCGACTTTTGTTGTCCACACGTGGTGGGGGTTCGGAACGGCACCGGCGATAAGGACCAGCGCACGACCCGATACGATACTCCCACAAGAAAAGTAGCAATGGCACCGTACGGCACGATGATCCCGAACAGCAGCCGGAACGGCTCCAAGTGGCCGAGAGACATAACGGCAACCGCGATCGCCACGACGATAATGAACGAGCCAAGAGCTTTGATATTACTCACCACAGGTCCGCTGGCCTATCCTTTCCAAGACGTAAACCTTTCGCCGTGCTTCGCGCGCCTTAATGTCGTAGATCTCTTCCCGGCATTTCATATACAGATCAAACGCCAGCAGGGCCAGTTCATCGATCCGCCGCTGCACGTCCGATGGCGATTCTTTGGGAAGGATATCTCGCAGTAGATAAACAAAACTCACCGCCTGGCTTGGCGTGAAATCCTGAACAGCACGGAGCCTGACGATGTTCTCCAACGCAGCCTGAATTCTGGCGGCGTTCATTTGCCCGGTGATCTCCTCAACCAGCGTTGCAAGATTTGCCCTAAGAATGTGGCCCACGGGATTGCGGAACGGGTCCTTTTCGCCGTGCAGAAACCGAAGCGTCTGGCTGGCGTACGTCGCCAGTGTCTGCTCGAACCACTTCTCGAGAAGTGCCTCTTTTGATTCGGTAATAGTCACAAGTCCTACACGCACCCGGTCGGCTTGGGGAGTCCAGCCAGTTTGCATGCACCCTTGGCCGGACCCGATGGAAACATCTCGTAAATCTGGTTCAGCTTGAAGCCCGTCTCCTTGCAAAGCTTTCTGATCATCGGGGCGATCCCAAATTGCAGGTAGTAGTTTCGAAGATAATGAATCACTTTCCAGTGGTTCTCGGTGAGTTCGTCAACGCCCTCGGTGGTGGCAAAATCGGCCGCAACGTCCTGATTCCAGATCGCCGGGTCCTCCAGGAACCCATCCTCGTCAACCTGGTACGTTCTTCCATTAACTTGAAAAACTGGCATGGCTTGATCCTCCTTAGGTAGCACTACTATCCCAGACTGCGCGAGAGATAACACTAGATCATATCGACATAGCCGCACGGGCAGGCATCGGCGCATTTCTTGCAACCGTTGCACACCTCCAGCTTCACCCGGTAGTGTTCTCCCTTGGGCAGCTTCACAAAGCAACTGTTGGTGCAATACATCCAGCATGTTTCGCAATCCATGCACATGCCGCACGACATGCAGCGCTTGGCTTCTTCCAGCGCCTGCGCATCGGACAAGCCTGACTCGATCTCCGTCTCGATGGTGCGTTGCACCGCGGCAACATGCGCGCGCTCGTGCCGTGGAGACGGCTTGTACCAATCCAGCTTTACACGCTCAGGTGGAACCGGCGGCGAGGCGACTGGCTTTTCCAGAACGCGGCCCCTCAGGCGGGCATCAATAGCTTCAGCGGCGAAACGGCCCTGTGCAATGGCAATCGTGACCAGTCCCAACTCCACGTCGTCCCCACCCGCGAACACGCCCTCCGCGCTGGTGGTTCCCCACTCGTCGGTCTTGATCCAATCCTTCCCGTCGCGCAGGTCGGCAAATCCCTCGAACTCAGGTTCCTGGCCGATCGCGGCAATGACCGCGGTAGCTTCAACTTCGAATTCCGAACCGGACTTGGGGACGGGACGGGGCCTCCCGGAGGCGTCTGGATCGCCAAGTTCCATGCGAATGCAGCGAGCTCCCACGGCCGATCCATCCTTAAGCAGGATCTCGACGGGCGCAGCCAGAAACTCAATGCGCACACCCTCTTCCAACGCCCCTTCGATCTCCGGCTTGATGGCCGGCATCTCAGCGCGCGTCCGGCGGTACAGCAATGTGACCTCCGCGCCCAAGCGCCGGCTGACGCGGGCCGCATCAATTGCTGTATCCCCGCCGCCGATCACCAGAACTTTGCTGCCGATCCGAACCTCTTCCCCACTGTTGGCCTTGTTGAGAAACTCCGTGCCCGTAAACACGTTCGGCGCGTCCTCGCCGGGCACTCTTAGCTTCAGCCCCTTATGCGCTCCGATCCCCACAAAGGCCGCCCGATACTCCTGGCGCAATTGCGCGAGCGAGAGATCCTTGCCGATTATGACGTTACACTTCAATTCCGCGCCCAGATCCAGGATCCTTTGGATCTCCGCGTCCAAAACCTCGCGCGGCAGGCGGTACCGGGGGATGCCGTACCGCAACATTCCCCCAGGTTGACTGAAGGCCTCGAAGATCGTGACCGGATAACCCCGCCGGGCAAGCTGGTATGCGCACGAGAGTCCTGCCGGGCCGGCGCCGATCACGGCCACCTTCTCCGGGTAGCGCTCCTCCGTAAGCTTCGCCAGCTTCCACCGCTTGCTGATGCCGAAATCCCCGACGTAGCGCTCCATGGCGTTGATCGCCACCGCGCCATCCTTAGCTTTACGGTTGCAGGCGTCTTCGCACGGATGAGGACACACACGCCCGCAAACTGCCGGAAAAGGATTGCGGTCAGTGATCTTGTCCCATGCAATCCGGTATGCTTGCTCCGGCGTTCGCCCGTACGCTTCCGCCTGGGCAATCGTCGTGAGCCATGCACGAATGTCCGTCCCGCCGGGACACGTCCCGATGCAAGGTGGAGTCTTGGCAACATAGCGAGGCCGAAGCGGGCTGATTTCGGCCCCAGCCATGCTCACGGCCTTGATGATCGGCTTCTTGACTTGCTTAAAAAGAGGCATGTTCTTCACACTGAATGGGGCAACCCTCGTGGTTGCCACCCGGGCCGCTCCTACTCAGAATCGGATATGGGTAGACCGCGCGTAGGTCTGCCCGGCGTTTTTGAAATCATCAATGTGGTACCGGGTGAACTCAATCCCGGTCAACTGGAAGAAGCGCGGCCAGCCAATACGTTCGATCCACTCGCCCACGCGCTCAAATTTCCTGGCGTTCTGTGCATAAACATTCACGATGTTCGTGACGGCCTCTACCACTTCCGGCCAGCGCGGTGGGTTATTGGGCAGGAACGGTATTGCCAGCTTGGTGAATTTGGGCGTCGAGCGTGCGTTGCTCACCTTGCCGCCCACCCAGATCGAAATTCCATCGTTCTCCGGGTCATTGAGCGGCATCGCCGGGCACACCGTGTAGCAATTGCCGCAATACATGCACTGATCTTCCACCACCTCCACGGACTGCTTGCCGTCCACTGTGGCCGGCCGGATGGCGCCCGTGGGGCAGGACGCGATCAAGGTTGGAACTTCGCACACCCGGGGCAGCACGTTATGTTGAATCTTGGGCGGCTTCCGGTGGATGCCCAGAATGGCGATATCTGAGCAATGCACCGCGCCGCACATATTCAGGCAGCAGGCCACGGCAATGCGCAACTTGGCGGGCAAATCCTGGTGCGTGAAGCGGTCGTACAGGGAATCCATGACACTTTTGACCAGCCCCGATGCATCGGTGGCGGAGGAATGGCAATGCACCCAGCCCTGCGTGTGGACGATATTGCTGATGGCATTGTTAGTGCCGCCGACGGGAAAGCCCGCCTCGTGCAAATCCTTCTTCAGAGCTTCAATCTTCGAGGGGTCGTCGAGCAGGAATTCCACATTGTTACGGCTGGTGAAACGCAGATACCCGCCGCAGTACTTATCCGCCAGGTCGGCGAACAAGCGAAGAGTTTGAATACTCAGCAGGCGCGGGGAGCCGGCCCGGACGGTGTAAAGCTTTTCCCCGGACTCCGAGACGTGGCACAGTACGCCGGGAGTGAGCGACTCGTGATACTTCCATTGGCCGTAATTCCTCTTGATGATCGGGGGAAGAAACTTCTCATAGTGCGGAGGTCCGATATCAGTAATGCGCTTCGGTTTCGGTTGCGGTTGCGTTGTCATCGTCTCGTCTCCTTAAACACTTCTCGTCTTTGGAAGCGGCTTGGCGCCGCCATCTGGCGAGCTGAACTCGCCGCTACTTGTGCCCCGGGCATCCTGCCCGTGTCGGTCAAGCGCGCTACTCCTCTTTGCTCCTGAAGAAAACGTAAGGGTTGTCGCGGGGAGCAGTAATCATCTCGGGCGTTGGGTCAAGGCCGACGGCATCCAGGAAATTGGCCATTCCCACGCGCTGGATCAGTTCGCCGATTCTTTCGCGGTTCTTGCCGTACTCATCCCAGAATTCCCACACACGGCTGAGCAACTCCTTAATGGTGTCAAACAATTCGGCGGCGGGCACAAAGGGAATCAACACAGAGGAAAGCAGGGCCCCCGCCACAATGGGCGCCTTGGAGCCAATCAGGATGGTCGCGCCTTTCTCCTTGCCCGGCCGCAAGGCCTTGGGCATCACGTTGATGCAATGCATGCAGCGCACGCATTCCCCATTGGTGATGGTCAATTTCTTGCCGTCCCATTCCATGCAGCGCGTGGGGCAGTGGTCGCAGACGTCCTTCTGGATGTCCAGTCCGGCGGCGGCATACTCGGCCACGGCGGCGTCATCCTGCTGAATTTCGTCTTTCCAGATGCCGATCACGGACAAGTCCGCGCGCGCGATGGAAGCTACACAGTCGTTGGGGCAGCCCGCGCACTTGAGTTTGAACTTGTACGGGAACGGGGGACGGTGCAGTTCATCCTGATAGGCTTGGGTGGCGTCGTTGCACAACTTCAGGGTGTCATAGCAAGCCCATTCACAACGAGCCTCACCGACGCACGCAGAAGGCGTCCGCATGCAAGATCCGGAGCCTCCCAGATCGAATCCCGCTTCGGTAAGCTCTTTGAAGGCAGGCTCAAGTTCGTCGGTCTTGGTGCCCAGGAACACGATGTCGCCGGTGGACCCGTGCATGTTGGTCAATCCGGAGCCATGGCGCTCCCAAATGTCGCACAGTGTACGTAGCGCGTCGCTGGTGTAGAACCAACCGGAAGGCTGGTTGATGCGCATCGTATGGAAATGCGCCACCTTGGGAAATTTGTCAGCCACATCGCTATAGCGGCCGATCACGCCCCCGCCGTATCCCAGGACGCCCACGATACCGCCATGCTTCCAGTGGCCCCTCTTTTCTTCATAGGAGAGCTCAAGTTGCCCTAAAAGGTCTTCGCACATGGGGTTGGTGACGGTCGCCTTCTTGATCTCAGTCACAAAGCTTGGCCACGGTCCCTTTTCGAGGTCATCCAACAGTTTCGTCTTTGATTTCGTGTCATCAGCCATAAGCTTGATCTCCTGGTTATGTATACCGTGCGTCTAACGAAATGCTAAGAAATTTTCCGCCCCTGGTGCGGAGCAACTCGGAGTGCGGCAATCTGACAGACTTGACGCCGCCTTGGAAGCGCCCGGTTGCTCCAACCCGGCTCTCCGTTCCGTCTTTCTTTCGTGCAAGACCGCGTGTCCCCTCGGCCTCAGCCCCGCTCCCGCCGTTTTTCCAAGCCGGTGTCAAGGCGCCACAACTCAAGGTGCTTCGTATATTAGTTCACGTCCCGGCCCGGAAGTGCGCAGAAGCGCTTCTTTCACCCACCGCTTTGCAGCGCACCGTCAGGGGTGGTGGAGGCCGATTTGATCTCCAGCGGACCCATCGGAGCCGCCTGTCGCCAGGGACCCGAGCCAGCCACCGCCACCGTCCGGTAGGCCAAATGCGCGAACTTGGAGTAAGGCGCGTAAAGAAACAGGGCAAAGATCAACACTAGATGCACGAAGTACACCGGGTACATCAGCGCCGCAACCTGAGCCAGCCTTGCGAGTTCGGAAAGAACTCCCGTCAGCGCCACCCCGACGACAGTTATTAAGAAGAACCAGTCGAAGTAGCTGCTTCCCGCCCGTTTGATCGGATCACGAAGCCGTTCCCTCAGCAGGAGCCCGCCACCACACAAGATCACCACGGCGCACAGATTGGCAAATAGCTTCAGCGCGCTGGTAAGCTCCAAGGGCGTGTGCAGAATTCCGATCATCGTGCCAATGCCGGTCACCGTGCCCACCACTCCCAAACCAAGGAATCCCCACATCGTCAACAGGTGGCCCAGCGACCAGTTCTTCATGTCGCAAGACCAGAAGCGCGCATGCGTCGAAATCTGCGTCAAGGCTGGAACGATCCCGGGGGTGATGCTGCCGGCTGCGCCCTGGGCCTTCGTGGCGCGAATGCAGCGGCTTAGTCCCACGGCAAAGGCCAGCAACGCAAATCCCGACACAGCAAAGAAAAGCGGCTCCAGCACCGGAATGGGAAACACGTTGGCGAATTCCAGGTGCACCGTAGGCTGCCCCTTCGGCGCCCACCGCGCGATGGCAAGGAAGATTAACACCGGCAACAAAAATAGCAGGGGAAGCGCCTTGGGGCTCGCCACCAGGCGGCCCATGACCTTGGGAAAGGCGAAACTCCGGATGGCCACATTACGTAAGGCTCCGAGCACCTCACTCGGGTGGGCTCCCCGAGGGCACTGCGCGGTGCAGTCGCCACAGTTGTGGCACAACCAGATAGCAGGATCGCCCAGCAGTTGCGTTTTGAGGCCCCACTGCGCCTCGATCATCTGCTTGCGAGGGAACGGCGATTCCTCCGGCGATAGCTCACACACCACCGAGCAGGTGGCACACTGAAAGCATTTTTTCAGATCGCCGCCACCCGCCGCCATCACCTCGCGCAGGAAGGCCGTGTCGGGTTGTAACACGGTTGGTTGCGCCCCCACCGGTTCCTCCTCGTTTCCGTTTCCGATTAAAATCCCTTGTAGGGATTCGGACCCAGCTCTCGCATGCGCTCCACAAAACCATCGATCAGCGCCGGCAGTTTGTCGTACTCGTTGATGGACAACTGGTTCAATTGCAGCCGCTCCGGTTCAAGCTGCAACCTCTGCAAAGTTTCCTTTACGTTCTCGAGGCGCCGCTGAGCGAGTTCGCTGCCGCGAATAAAATGACACTGATAGTTGTCGCCGTACTTGCAGCCAATCAGCATCACCCCGTCGATGCCGCGGGAGAGCGCGTCGGCAATCCAGACGATATTCAGTGACCCGAGGCAGCGCAACGGGATTACCCGGACGCTCGGGTCGTAGTGCAGCCGGCGGAATCCCGCGATGTCAAGGGCAGGATAGGCGTCGTTCTCACAGATGAATGCCACCACGCGCGGCTTGTCTTCGTCCTCCTCGGGAACTTCAATGGCCTTGATCATGGAAGCGATCATGTCCACCGAGTAATTCCGGAAGGAGACGATGCGTTCCGGGCAGGCGCCCATGCAGATGCCGCAACGGCGGCAGCGGTAAAGATTCGGTTTTGGCGTCCCTTTCGCATCCTCGTCTAAAGCTCCAAACGGACACTCCTCCGTGCAGCGTTTGCATTGCGTGCAGCGCTGAAGGAAAAAACTGGGCGATGACATATCGCCCGCTCGCGGATGCACCGCTAACCCGCGCGTCGCCATTTCGATAGACTGAATCGCTTTCAGAGTAGCGCCCAGAGCGTCTTCCTGCGCGTGGGCGGAATCCATGGGTGCCCGCAACGCCCCCGCCGTGTAGATTCCCGTCCGTCGCGTCTCGTAGGGAAAACAGACGAAGTGCGAATCCGGGAGTCCGTCGTTGAGCACCGGCAGATCGGGCCCTTGCCGGTACGTCAGGTTTAGAATCGCCGTGTCTTTGTGCCGCGCCAGGTCCTTGATCTTCTGTGCCGCCTCCGCCCGCTGCTTTTCCGATTCGCCCTTCTCCAGCACTCGTTCGGCATCTTCCAGAGCTCGGATCGCCTCCCCATCCGCCGAGTTCGCCACCATGCCGGTGGCCAGCACTACCAATTCCGCGCTCAGGACCACCGCCTTACCCAGCAAGGTGTCCTTCACCGTAACGGCCAGTTTGCCGTTGGGCGAGCTTGTTACCGCCGTCACCTCACCGGGAGTGAGGAAGTTAAGGGGATGGTTCTGTACTGCCGCATAGAAGCGCTCGTACTGCCCCGGCGTCCGCATGTCCTTATAAATAATGAATACCTGGGCGTCGGGATTCTGCTCGCGAATGTACATCGTGTGCTTCAACGTGGCCATACAGCACACGCCAGAGCAGTAAGGAAGGTGTTCCTTGTCGCGCGAGCCGGCACACTGGACGAAGAGAACGCTCTCGGCGGGCCGGCCGTCCGAGGGGCGGACAATCTTGCCCACCGCCGCCATTTTCTCCAGTTCGACATTCGTGATCACATCGGGACAGGACCCATACCCAAGATGTGCGAGCCGCGCAGCGTCGTAAGGCTTCCAGCCCGTAGCCATTACAATGGCTCCGACCCGGACGTGATGCTTCCCGTTTCCGTCGCTCACTACCACGTCAAACATTCCGGGCTGGCCGTCGATCCGGCTGATCGTGGACGACGTGAAGACTTGAACCTTCGGGTGGTAAGCCGCGGCTTCGATCCGGTCGGCAATGCTGTCCGTCACCAGTTCGGTGTAGGGAGGCGCCGTGGGGAAACGCCTCTTCAAACCAGCGACAAAACCGCCCAGTTGGGCCTGCTTCTCGACAAGAACAACTTTGTATCCGGCTTCGGCTGCTTCCAACGCCGCCGTAAGTCCCGTTAAGCCGCCCCCGACTACGAGGATATCGCGTGAGATGGTCTCGGCCAGAGGTTCCAAGGGTTCCGTTTTCTGCGCTTTAACGATCCCCATTCGCAGGTAATCCTCGGCTAGCATCTGCGTGTCTTCGTCCTTGGGCTTGTGGCTCCAAACGACTTGTTCACGAAGGTTTACCCGCTCCGGAACGACGCCATCGCCAAGCACAAAAACGTCTGTCTTCATGCGGGGCGAACAAGCGGCAATCACCGGCGCCGTAACCGTCCCGGCCGCCAGATCCTGCCGGATCACACCCAGACCTCCGCCGCCACAAAGGTAAGGATGCAACCGGCATACAGCGCCCTTGGCCGTCTGAGCGGCTACTTTGGCGAGTTGCGTCGTATCCAATGACTCGCCGATGCCGCATCCCGCGCAAATGTAAACGCCGAGCTTCTTATCCATGATGAGAACTTCTGGTGACACACTGAAGAGCTTTGAGCGCCGCACCGGTCGCCTGCTGCACGCTGGCGGAGACTTCTGCCGGCCGACGCACGCAGCCAGCGCCGTAAATTCCTGCCTTGCCTTCCGGAGCGCTCACAAAACCGAACTCATCGAACGTGAATTCTTTGGGTAAGCCGTCGGTCTGCGGGACCATGCCCGCCGCCAACACCACCAGATCAAACCGCCGCGTCTTCTTTCTTCCCTCGAGCACGTCTTCCGCCGTCACCAGCAGGTCGTGCGTGGACGGCTCTTCTTCCACCTTTGCTACCTTCCCCTTCACGAATGCCACGTTCTCATCCGCCGCCACCGTCGAATAGAACTCCTCCAGGCGGCCGAGCGTGCGGACGTCGATGTAGAAAATCGTGACCGACGCCTTGGGGTAGAGAGAACGAATATAAGCAGCCTGCTTGATCGAAGCCGCGCAGCACACGGCGGAACAATAGGGTAAATGACTCTCGTCTCGCGAGCCGGCGCACTGGACGAAGGCCACAGCCTGGGGCGCCTTGCTGTCCGAGGGGCGAAGGATACGTCCACTAGTGGGGCCGTCGAGCGCCGCCAACCGCTCGAACAGGACGTTTGTCACGACGTTGGAGTATTTGCCGAAGCCCAGGTTCGCGATCCTGGTCGCGTCATAGGGCGCCCAACCCGTCGCCGCCACCACCGCCGCCACCCGGAACGAACGACGTTCCACTTTTTGTTCCAAGTCGATAGCGCCGTAAAGGCACGCTTGCTTGCAGGCTTGGCAGCCGTCCGGGCAGGCAACCCGGTCGATGACATAGCGTGAGGGATAAGCCATGCCGTGTGGCTGGTAAGCGGCTTTCGTCTTGGAAAGTCCGTAATTGAAATCGTCGGCTCTCTCCGCCTCACAGGCCTCCGCACATGCGCCGCACAGTGTGCACGCTTCCGTCACAAATCGCGGCGAGATCCGTACGGTGACTTCGTAATCTCCCGACGACCCGCTGATCTTTTCTACTTCGGCGAGGGTCAACAGCGTCACCCGGGGGTTGTCGCGCAGGCGGCGGAAGTTGATTTCCAATCCGCACATCGGAGGGCACAACTTGGGGAAGTACTGGTACATGCGCGCCACTCTACCGCCGAGATGCGGAGTCTTCTCCACCAAAATCACGTCGCACCCGGCCTCCGCCGCCTCGACGGCAGTCGTCACGCCCGCGATGCCGCCACCGATCACCAGAATCGGCCTGCCAAGCGAATTTGAGGAAAGCGCCGATGTTTCCGTCACGCCGCACTCCCGGGCGCCGCCGTCGTCGGGGCTTGGCCGCCAGCCTGCCTTCTGCCCTCCACGACCTCTGTCCGGATCTTCATGGTTTTTTCGCCAAACAGGCTGAAGCGCAGCCACAATAAGGCAAACTCCAACAGGTCCTCGTCGTCGCTGCGCAAGGACTCCACTCGAACCTCGTCAATGTCGAACAGTTGCAGGAACCGCGATTCGAAGACAAACCGCCGGAAGCGGTCCAGGTCGTAGCAGGCCATGTAGAACATCTCGGCCTGCTGCGGTGTAAGGAGAGTTTCGCGGTTCCAGAAATCGTTGAGCACGAGTTCCTGGAACGACGCGCCCATCATTTCGTACTCTTCAATTCCCTGCTCCGCAATCCACTCGCGCACAGAACGCTCGCTGCCCTGGCCGTGCCCCTGGCAAAGCTCCTCGCGGAGCACGAAGTAGAAAGGTTGATCGGTGGGCGTGGGGTTCTTGGGTTTGGCCACGCCCAGCGGGTACATCCGGCACGCCCACGGGCGATCGGCGTACACCGCGCAACCCTGCCCGGTGACAAAAGGACATTTCTTGGTTCCCGCATCCATCCGCAGGATCGACAATGGAAACTTCTGCTGGGCTCCGAATAACGGAAGGGTGTACTTTTCCAGGAATTCCGTGGAGTCCATGCGCAGGGCCTTCTTGAGCCGCAGGATGTCGTACGGCGTCAGCACGATCGAAACGTCGCCGCAGCATGCGGTAAAGCAACCCAGGCACGCGCCGCAAGCAAAATTGAACCGATCGTCCAGCTTCATGCGTGGCTGGTCGTGGATAATTGCTTCCGCCGTGACTACGTGTTCCGCCATGTCAGACCTTCACTGTTTCTTCGGTGAGGATATTGGACTTGAGCGCGTCTCTGGACCAGACGGGCAGCGGGCCGCTTTCGCCGGTCAGGGGGTCAAGCCGGTACCGGTAGGATGCGGCTGCCGCGAACTGGTCGCGCATCCAAGTCCAGCCACGAACGAAATAAGGGCACTCATCGTTAAAGCATACGTACTGGAATTCTCCGCCCCAACTGCTCCCTTGCGGGTTGGCCCAACGTACTAACTGGCGGCGGCAATGTGGACATTCCGGTTTCATGGTTGATAACGGCATCGAAAAGCCGGTGGGCAGAGGCGGTTCGCAAACCGCCCCTGCCTCCGAATAACTCGTCAACGTTCCCGCAGCCTTAAGCCGCCTTCTGTTGCGCGGCTGCGAAGATGTGCTTAATGGGCCGGCTTCGCATCTCCCAGGTGTTGCTCTGGGGATCGAACCGGCAATTGGCGAAGACGTGCCACTTCTCTTCGTCCAGCGCCGGCTTGTCGGCACGGAAGTAGTACCCGGGCCAGCGCGTCTCCTCCCGGAACAACACCGTGCGGACGTGCGCTTCCGCCTGCCACATGCGGTGAGTGTTCTCCCAGCAGCGCATCAGCTCGTGCAGATTTGCCGCCGCAAGCTTCTTGGCATCCTCACGCAGCATGCCCAAAAGCTCCAGGGCCTTGGTCAGCAGCGCCCCGTTGGTGGTGAACTGAGCTGTGATGCCGCCCGCGTACTCGTCCATAATCTTCTGTAGCCGGAACATGAACATGCGGGGCTTGAGGTAGTTCGGGTTAATCTCCGGATCGGTGGTGGCGTTCTTGAATTCCTCGTAGACATCCAGAGGCCGGAGGATTTCCGTCCTGAGGCTTTCCACGGCCGCGGCATCGATCGCGGGCAGCGTGTTGTTTTCCACGACGAACTTAACCGCAGACTTGGCGGCGATGCGCCCCTCGGCGTGCGAGCCCGAGGAGAATTTGTGGCTGGAAGCGCCGGACGCGTCGCCGGCACAGAACAAGCCCTTCACAGTGGACATGTTCGCGTAGCCCCAGAAATAGTCAGCCTTGGTTTCGTCGGTTTGCAGATCTTCCGGACCGCTCACCCACGCACCGGAAGCGCCGGAGTGCGAGCCGATGAAGTAGGGCTCCGCCGCGGCGATTTCCGAGCTGCGCTCCTCGGGCTGAACGTTCGTGGAAGCCCAGAGGATGGCCTGGGAAATCGTCATGTCGAGGAAGTCTTCCCACGCCTCGGATTCGAGCTCCTTCATCTTCTTCTTGTACGCTTTCGGATCGTCCTTGTAGGCGTCGGCGATTTTTTGGATGGCTTCTTCCGTCCGCATGCTGATCGGCCCCTTGCCATCCATCACGTCCAACATGCCGAGGTAGTTCCGCAGGTTGGCCGGCACCGGCTTCACGCGGCCGTAAGGTCCCCACTTCTCCAGCTCCGGCCGGCGCTCCACCATGTAGTCGCCGCCCTGCGAATTGGTAGCACGGGACTTGAACAGCAGGAACCACGCGCCCACCGGACCGTAGGCGTCCTTGAAGCGGACCGGAATAAAGCGCACTTCCTGGCAGGTCATCTCAGCGCCGGCTTGCAGCGTGAAGTAGGCGGAAGATCCCGAGTTCCACGGTGGGTACCACGCGCGCCCCATGCCTTCGCCGGAGCTCCGCGGCTTGAACACGTGTACCGCGCCGCCCATCGCTACCACCGTCGCCTTGGACTTGAACACGTAAAACTTATTCTCGCGCACCGAAAAGCCCAACGCGCCGGCGCAACGGTCGCCGTCCATTAGCGGACCGACAATAAACACGCGCTCGAAGATCTCGCCGACGCCGCTTTGCAATAGGGCGGTCTTGGCGGCTTCCGCCACCACGACCTTGTAGGATTCCCCGTTGATCATGAGCTGCCACCGGCCCTCATGAACGTAGTTCCCCTTTTCGTCCTTCCAAATCGGCAAGCCCCACTTCTCAAACAGGTGCACCGTGGAATCCACGTGCCGGGCAATGTTCGCCACCAGGTCCTCCCGGGTGATGCCCATCAGGTCGTTGCGCACGTAATCCACGTAGTCCTTCACGGTGTTGGCGCCGTCCTTCAAACCCACGTACTGGTTAATGGCCGACAGCCCCATGGCCACGGCGCCGGACCGGTCCACCGCAGCTTTATCCACCAGCGTGACCTTCAGGCCGTGCTGCTTGGCCCAATAGGCCGCTTCCACCGCTGCTCCACACGCGGCCATACCGCCGCCCAATATCAAGACATCCGTTTCCACTGTGACAGTCTCAAAATTAGCCATTCGTGTCCTCCCGTTATTGTCTCAGGGTAAAAACTCCGGGCAGGCCCAGCGACGCGGGTTCGGTAAAAAGATCCGGCGCGTTCAAGTCTGCCTTGGTCGCAAAGCCACCGTCCGGCACCACAGCGCCTTCCGCCGTGGTGCGGATGGGGAATTTGAAGCGTTTGATGTTTCCGTTACGAAACTTCACGGTCCACAGGATGGAATCGGTGGAACGCAGGGGCGTAGCGGAGGCCCCCAGCGGTACAAAATCGGCATAGCCGCGAACTTCCACCGCCTGTGTCGGGCAGATCTTGACGCAGTTGTAGCACTCCCAACACATCGTCACATCGCGGTTGTAGGCCTTCATTTTTTCCTTGTCCAGGACCATCAGGTCGTTGGGACAGATGTACTGGCAGGCAGTTTTGTCCTGCGCCTTGCAGCCATCGCATTTCTCGGGATTAACGTAACTTGGCATTAGCCCTCCTTTCGATCGCGAAACAACATCCGTACGTCATTCGGCACGGCCCTGCTCTTCTGTCTGATGATACTGATAAAAGCAATTCCTCTGACCATATTTCTTAAACCGGCAATCCTCGCGAAAGTAGATCTCGCACTGCATGCAGATCGCGTTGGGATCGGTGCCCGTGCTGGTGATCGCCCCCGCCAGCCGGTCGAGAACTTCGGAAGTGCGCCGCAGCTCGTCCGCGGAGAACTGTGAAAAAACGGCCCGCGCCCGCAGGTCGCGCGCGGCGATGTAAGCGTCCATCAACTTACGGCTGGTTTCCGTCAGGGAGAGCTGGCTGGTGCGCCGGTCTTCCTGGGTCTCGGCGCGGCGCAGCAGGCGGCGCCGCACCAGTTTGTCCACCGCTTTACTGGCCGCCGCCGGGCTGACTCCCAGGAACGACGCCGCATCACTGATATTCAGAGTGTCCGTATGGGCGACCAGGTACAGGAGCTTGAGTTGGGAAAAGGTGAAATTCTGGCCCGCCAATTCCCGCAGCACGGTCCGCTCAATCACCTCGCGCACCGACCACGCAAAGACGCGGGCGCTGCTCAGGAATTCGTTGTTCAACTCCGGCGTCACTTCTTCGCGTTTCGCCGATTCAATATCTCCTTCTTTCATACGCCGGCCGAGCCCTCTCCTGTTCGTCGTAATTTGTACTTAACCGTGTCAACTATTAATCCGGTTAATGGTCAATGCAAGATGTTTTTATCTTCGTTGATACTTAATGTCCGATAAAAATTCTGACGTTTGGCAATTTTGATTGCGACCCGGACGCAATGTCACCTTTTCGGCCGGCCGCCGCTGCAAATGCGCTTGACGACCCGCCCGTCTGCCGTGGTAGCTTCCCTTCGGCGTGGTGATCTTTGCATCGCAGCGGCAAGGTGGGGGCCGGCGTGCAGCTCAGGTCCGCAAGCGTCGGCGCTCGAGCCATTCAGAACGGGCCTAAATGCTAACGGGGGAGGGACCGGATATGACGACGCCCATCAAATACGCAGCGTTGTTTATCGCCTGCGTCGTCGTTGTCGCATTCAGCTTGAGGCCAATGGAACTAACCGGGGAGACGCGCTTGGAGAGTGCCGGGAGCGTTGCCCCGGCGCGAAAGTCGAGTGCCGGGCCGGCGAAACGAACGTCTTCCGGAGTGGTGCGTCCTAACCGGACGGGCGCGGCTGCTGGTCGAACCAGTCGCGGGCCAGCCCAGCCGGCAACCGGGCGGGTGGTGACACGCCAACCCGGCGCGATGGCGTCGCTGCAAGCGCGTCTTGATCGTCAAGAAAAGCTGCTTGCCTTTCAGCAGCAGCAGATCACGCGGCTGATGGCTACGGTAGACGAACTCGTGAGTTCGTTGAAGAACGCGCACGCCGCTTCATCTTCAGCCTCGCCGGAGCAGACCTCGCCGCAGGTCATGCGCGTCCGCGCGGAACTGACTTCCGGGCGGTCGGCAGAACCGGCGGCCCATCCGCCTGCGGGGGGCGGCGTCCCACGCCCCAACCTGCTGGCCTCGCTGGAACCACCGCTCCTTTTCCCCTTTAACGGTGTCACTCCTCTGGCCGGACCCGCTCCTGCTAATACTCCCCCAAGCTCCTCGTCCACCGCCTCCCAGACCGCTCAGGAGCAGACGCAGCCTTATACGACCCGCCTGGACACGCTCAGTCGCCAGGTGGAAGGCATCTCCCAGGGCATTGCGGGATTCCGGTTCAGTGGAGATTTTCGTGTGCGGGGCGACGGCATTTTCCGCTCCTCGAACAGCGTGGCGCCCGCCGAGCAGGATGTGCGCGCGCGTTACCGGGCCCGCCTGAACTTCGATAAGGGAATTGATTCACAGCTCGACACGCACTTTCAACTAGGCTCGGGCACGTTCGAGAATCCCTTGACCGACAACACGGATTTCGGCGGCGGGATTTCCAAGGGGCCTATTTTCCTGAGCGAAGCATGGATCAACTATCACCCCAATTCCAACCTGAACTTCCAGATGGGCAAGATGCCGGAGGTCTTCTCCGATTACACTCGCTTTATGTGGAGTAACAACGCGCGGTTCGACGGCTTTCAGGAATCGGCTGGAACGGCGACGGGAGACAACCCGCTGGGCATTACCCGAATCAATTTCCGGGCCGGCCAGTACATTCTTACCAATCCCAACGTGCAGGTATTGCCGACGGCCGCCAAGTGTGCCGCGCCGAACCCACCGGCAGCGTGCCTTTATCTCCAGGCTGGGTACCAGCCCGGCGAGAGCGTCAGGGCTTCCGACCTTTTTGACGAGGGTGTGTTCGTGGACGGAAGAATCAAGCCGGGGTGGTCACACTATATTTACGGCAACTTTCTCTCTTATCGCAACGCCAATCAGATTGCGCTGGGATCCACGGCGGATGGCTACACGTTGCTGGTCAACAACGAACTGGGCGTCGATATCTCCGGCCCGCTGCCCGGGACCGGCAACGCCACCACCCTGCCCGGCGGCGGCATCTATACTGCGGACCAGTTTCAGATTGGCCATCTGGCCTACCGCCTGACCAAAGAAGGTCTACGGTTCAAGGGTGAGGAATTCCCTGTCTTCATGGACGTGCAAGCCAGCCGGAATTTTGGCACAAGTTTCATGCGCAACGCCTGGATGGTCACACTCAACGCCGGGCATATCACCAAGGCGGGTGACGTCCGGTTCCTCTATTTCTACGCCGTGAAGGACGCCAATTCCATGGTTTCGGAATTCACGGACAGCCAGTTGGGCACCAATTCCGGCGTCAACGTCCGCACCCACTCTTTTCGGATTGACGTAGGCCTGGCGAGGTACTTACAGTGGCAAAACATTTTGTATATACAGAATGAGATCAGCCCGAACGATCCGGCCCGGCATTTTTACGTTCCCGTTCCGCAAGGGGCCGCGACGCAGTTTCGCGTACAAAGCACACTGTTTGCCAATTTCTAGCCAGGGGTCGAATGACAACGACCAAGATCAAAGCGTGAAGCGGAGGGTATCATGGCAAGGATCGCAATCCTCTATTGCAAACGGATCAAGGATCACTCCTGCATCGCCTGCATGAAGTGTTACAAAGGAATTAAAGAGAAAAATGGGGAATTCGCGCGTCACCGCGAAATTGACCTGGTAGCGATGACCGACTGTGGAGACTGCCCGGGTCTGGCCGTTCCCCGCGTCAGGCACATTCAGGAGTACGCCAAAAGCCTTGGCCGCGATATCCAAACCGTGCATCTGGGAACGTGCATCAAATCGGCGATGCAGACGGCCCAATGTCCCATCGAGTATGAGGATTTGAAAATTACCCTCGAAAAGGGGTGCGGCCTGGAGGTGGTCCTGGGAACCCATTCGTACTGATGGTGGGGCGGGTCCCGCCGCTACCGAGGCCGGGCCTCCCACCCAGAGGTTTCCCGTGGTTTCGTGGAGGGACCGGCGGCTACCCCGCGTCGTGAGGGTCCGCCACCGGCCCACTGAGCCTTCAGTGCCACTCCCATTCGATGAAGCCGGGTTTCACGTCCGTCATGGCGTTAACGATCAACTCGGCCAGGCCTCCGTAGAGAATCGAGTTGCTTTTCCAGAGGTCATAGTAGGCCAGCATATCCCGGAATTGGCCCTTGCAGTTGCTGCACGGCGCACAGATGTATTTAGGAGTGGAGGGAGCCAGGCAGTCCTGGAAAGCGTTGAGAATCTGTTCCAGTTTCTTACGTCCCGACACGTGGAAGCGCCAGTCCGGGAAGTTGTTCCCACTCATAATGGCAAAGCCGCTCCCTCCGCCGCAGCAGTAATTGTCCACGCCGTGGGGTTCCATTTCTCTAAACTGGGGGCACAGTTTTCTCACCACCTCGCGTTGCGGCTCCACCACGCCCATTAGCCGCACCACGTTACATGGGTCGTGTAGAGTCACGGGGAAGTTATTACGGCTGGGATCGAACTTCAGACGGCCCCCCATCACGATTTCGCGGAGAAGCGTCATGGAACTTTCCCTGGGGATGTTCAAGTCTCCACCCAGAAGGCGGTCGGCGATCACGGATAAAGCCTTGTGGGCATGCCCACACTCACCCAGGACGATTTTCTTCACCTTGAGTTTTCGCGCGGCCTCCATGTGCTTGAGCGCGACTCGCGCAAACTGCGCATCGTCATACCAGAGCCCGTAGTTAATGGAGTCGTAGCCCGCCAGTTCCGAGGACATGGTCCAGGAAATCCCAGCGGCGTTGAGGATGAGTGCGAAGGCGCCGGGGTTCTCCGGCCATGCCATAATTTCGCCGGCGTTGTGGATCAGCAGGATTTCCGCACCCTCGACATCCCAGGGAGTCTTCACTTCCACGCCGGTCTTCTCGCTCATGTCTTCGTCGATGAACGCAATGTTGTCCTTAACGGCTTCGGCATTCATGCCCGTCGAGGAGCCGACCTTGAGTTGGAGCATCGACCCGTTGTCGTGAATCTCCTTGGCGGAGATGCCCATTTCCTGGCTGAATAGTTTGCGCAGTTCGTGCGCCACCAGCCCGTTGTCTGCACCAATGGGGCAAGTCTGCGCGCAACGCCGGCACAAGTTGCAGCGGTAGGAGAGTTCGATGAGCCTTGCCACCAGCGGCCAGTTCAGCTTGATGTCACCATGCTGCCAAGCCGAGAGCAAGCCGCCCTTCTTGACGTACTTGAAATATAGACGGCGCACAATTTCAGAGCGGTAAGTGGGACGATAGAGTTCGTTCCGCCCACTGGCTTCAAAAATGTGACACGCGGCGGAACACGTCTGGCATTTGGCGCAGTGCTCCATCGTCAAGACGAGCGGCTGGAGGAAGGTCCAGTTGTTCTCCCGGGTGAAGAGTTTTTCCAGGCCGCAGAGGAATTTTCTGACCAGCGCCGTTTCCTCTTCAAGGCTTTTGGGTTGAGGCACATTCACGGCGCAGGTGTCATCCAGCGCGCATTCGCATCGCCCCTGCGCTTGCTTGGACAAGGGCGTCCAAGCATGGTCCTTAGCGGGGTCCTCGAGAGGTGCGGGCAGGGGCATTAATTCCTCATTCTCGAGGTGGACCAGAGGCTTCTTTTCCAATCCGGACATGTCCGACAGCTTCAGCTTCTGCTTCTCCTTCTTCATCTTTTGCCTCCTTGCGCCGGATTGGCGGAGGCGATTTCAGCCCAGGTCTTGACGCCATCCGCGCCCACATGAGGAGCCGCCCACCGGGGCCGGTAAGTCAGATATTCGGCCACCCTCTTCGCCAAGTCGCTTCCCTTCAGGTTGGGGCGATCGTCCCATCGCACGGCGTGGTAAGTGAAGTATTTGGCAATGAAATGGGACATGTGGGTGAGGGGGATGTAGGCGGCGAGCAGAGCGCTCAAGATCAACCCGGTAACGAGGAGCGGCGGCAGATGCAAGCCGGTGTCGAAGGTGGTGATGCCGCGCGCCAACGTCAGCGCGGGCGGCGATCCCGCCGGCCGGTCCACATACCCTCCGGCTAAACAGCCCAGAGTTACGATGAAGAAAAGCAGGTTAAAAAGATCACCCGGCGTCGTGTAGGGTTGAAGGTTCGCATCGGTCAGGCGGCGGGCCAGCAGGCTAAGCGCTCCCCCCAGGGCCAGTATCATGCCGGCTGCGAATCCCGTATTATCGGCGTAACGCAGGACCAATCCGATTCCGCCGCCCATCAGGCCCGGCGCCCACAGCGAAAGCAGAGCGCGTCCACCCAGTAACCCGGCGGCGCCAGCAAGCAGGTAGAGACCAAAGTGAAATGGGAACGAGAGGAACCAGAGGCTCCGGTTGAACTCCCGGAGGGCCTTCTGAAAAAGCATCTCCGGGAGCATGGCTTTCCACTCGCCGATCCAGTTGAAGCGCAGGGGCTTCTCCCACCAATTGGTGACCTCGAAATACGAGCCGCCGTGCTCAACGCGGGCCGATTCCTCGTGCGGCACGGGATACAATTCCCACCGGAGATGAAGCGGCAGGCGGGCGTAGTAGACCGCTCGGACCGTACAAGCCACCACAAAAACCAACGCGGCCGCGTATAGGCAGCAATATACCAAGATGGTCGTCATCATGATTGCGGCACCTCTTTCGAAGGAACGGCTGTGAGGGCGGGGGCAACGCATTCGGCTGTGAGGGCCGGGGCGACGCATTCGGCTTTGATGTCGGGTTCGTTCATGGTTGCACTTTGTACGGTTGCCTGCGAGCCTGCCCTTCTTGCTTGCACAATTCTCATCCTGAATGCGAAGGCCGGTTCCTGAATACCACCCCCGCCGCTGCCTGAATACCACCCCCGCCGCTCGCGCGTCGTCCCCTCCTCATTTGAGGAGGGGAGCCTTTGCTGCTGCTGCCGCCGCAGGGCCACCCGGCAAAGCTCCCCTCCTGATTCAGGAGGGGCCGGAGCGCCAGCGACGGGGGTGGTTACCGGCAAACGCTGCGCGACGGGGGTGGTTACCAGCAAGCCCTTCCGCATCGCGGGTGGTTACAGGCAAACTACCGCCGCCGGCGGCGGGCGGACCAGTCAAATGGCCGCTAATTTCGCGAAGCACCCAATCCAGATTCTCGAACACGTCGCGATTCTGAAACCGCAGAACGCGGATGTTCAAGTTGTTCAGGTATCCGGTGCGGTCACAATCATGTTCCCACGCGGGAGGATTGAAATGCGCCTGGCCGTCGAGTTCCACTGCTAAGCGGCACTCCGGGCAATAAAAGTCCAGAATGAAGGGTCCCACGCTGTGCTGCCGACGAAACTTTTTGCCGCATAATTGCGATCGCTGCAGGCTCTTCCAAAGAGCCGCTTCCGCCGGTACCAGGGAGTGGCGTAACTCCCGGCGGCGGGACTTCAACGATTCGCGGTTATGAATCTGTTGCATGCGAACTTGCCCTTCTTGCTTGCACAATTCTCGTCCTGGATGCGAAGGCCGGTTCCTGAATACCACCCCCGGTTCCTGAATGCCAAGGCCGGTTCCTGAATACCACCCCCGCCGCTCGCGCGTCGTCCCCTCCTCATTTGAGGAGGGGAGCCTTTGCTGCTGCTGCCGCCGCCGGCGGCCACCCGGGCAAAGCTCCCCTCCTGATTCAGGAGGGGCCGGAGCGCCAGCGACGGGGGTGGTTACCAGCAAGCGTCGCGCATCGGGGGCGTTTACCCGCAAGCCCTTCCGCATCGCAGGTGGTTACCAGCAAGCCCTGCGCATCGCAGGTGGTTACCCGCAAGCCTTTTTAAGTTTCACAACTCCCCGCTGAACGCCCGGTGCAAACAAGATCTCCCCTTTACTCCTCGCTACGGTCTGATGTTCCCCGTCGCCGCGCCGTGCAGCTTCACCTCCACCTTTTCCTCCAGCGAATCGTAGTACTCCTTCAGAATGGCGATCACTTCAGGCCTGGAGAACTCCGCCGGCACCGGCTTCCCCTCGCTCATCAGTTTGCGGAGTAATGTCCCCGAAAGCAGCAGGCGAGCTCCGCCCTGGTAATGGCCGTTTTCATCAATCACAGCCTTGGAACTGTGGGGGCAAGTCTTCATGGAGGCCATACTGCCGCACTCGTAGCAGTAGAAGGTCCAGTCCATGCACAGGGGCCGCAGCAGCAGGGCGTCGGCGGGAATTTCGTGGAAGATTTTCTGGGCGTCGAAGGGCCCGTAGTAATCGCCCACGCCGGCATGGTCGCGGCCCACAATCAAGTGCGTGCATCCATAATTCTGGCGGAACACAGCGTGCAGCAGCGCTTCACGCGGACCGGCGTAGCGCATCTCCATGGGATAGCCGCCCTGAATCACCCGATCGCGGCGAAAATACTTGTTGACCAACGCATCGATGGCCTTCACGCGGACTTCCGCCGGGATGTCGCCAGGCTTGAGTTTCCCGACAAGCTGGTGAACGTACACGCCATCACAGACCTCAATCGCGATCCAGGCCAGGTAGGCGTGAGAATTGTGCATCGGGTTCCGGAGTTGCAAGGCGGCCACCGTGTTCCAACCGCGCTCCGCAAACAGCTTGCGGGCTTCGGCCGGCCGCTGGTAGATGCCCTTGAACATTTCGGGATAATAAGATTCGGAAAGAACTTTCACCGGCCCTGCCAGGTTCACCGGTCCCTGCTCCATCACTTTCTCAACCCCGGGATGAGCAGCATCCTTGGTGCGGAAAACCTGTTGGCATTCACGCTCTTTGTCGATGGAATACTTTTCCGTGACCTTCATCGTGCCCATGATGGCTTCGGTTTCGGTGTCCCAAAGCGCCACCTCTTCGCCGGCGCCAATCGAATCCGCCAGGTTCTGATCGGCCGAGAGGGTAATCGGTATGGGCCAGAACAGACCTTTCTTGCTGGGCATGCTGTAAGTGTCACAGCAGCCTTGCCAATCGTCCCTGCCCATAAAACCGTCGAGCGGCGTAAACGCTCCGATGCCCATCATGATGAGATCACTGGTTTCCCGACTGGTCATCGGGACCTTTTTCAGACTTTGGGCCTTCTTGCTTTCTTCTTCTAATGCTCCGCCTTCCAAAAGTAAGGGCTTGAGTTCACGGCTTCCGTGTGGAAAGATGAGATTGCTCATTCCTACCTCCATTAAGGATTCAATTTGCTTCGTAACCAGCCCGAGCCCGCGAACCGGGCATCGTGCCTTTAACAAGATCGCCTTCACCAGACCGGCGCGGCCAGGCCAACATCGTTCAAGAGGGTGATGTACACACGCCTCGCGCCGCAAAGCGGGCCGCGGCGCGCAGCATGCCCGCCCCCCACTCGGGCGTGGCCAGCGCATGCAAATGGGTGTAGCTGGCCCAAACGTTCCCGGCCACCACGGCATCGCGTCCGCCGCCGCAGCCGGCGCCGCGCCGCACCCCGCAGGCGGTGGGCGGCAAGCCGCCATCCGCTAGAAGCGCCGAGTAGTGAAATTCGTGGCCCCGCAGGACCAATCCCACCGGGAAGAAGGGGTTTGCGTTATCCACACACAGTTCGGTATAGCCATGGCCCTGCGGTTGGGCGCTGACCTGCACTTCGAACGGGAGCACGCCGGCCATCAGGTGACGCTTCCCTTGCCAGGTGATGGCCCGGCCAAGCAGCATCAAGCCTCCGCATTCCGCATAAATCGGTAAACCGCGCATAGCAGCCGCCCGCAACGATGCCAGAAAGCTCGCGTTGGCCGCCAAACCCTCGGCGTGTACCTCCGGGAAACCCCCACCCATGTAAAGCGCGTCAAGACCTTCCGGCAACGCGTCCGCCGAGAGGGCGGAGATCGGGACCAACTCCGCGCCGGTCTGCCCTCAGCACATCAAGATTCTCGGGATAATAAAACGTGAACGCCGAGTCGCAAAGATAACCGATCCTGAGCCCCTTGCCGTCCGGCAGCAGGGGGCTGGACGGCGCGGGAGGATCAAGATCGGGAGCATGACAGGCGAGGCTCCACAGCTTGTCGAACTCCAGCCTTCCCTCAACCAATTGCGCCAAGGCGGCCCGCAAGCCTTCCCGGTTGGGGAAATCCTCGGGCACCACCAGGCCCAGATGGCGTTCCGGAAGCAATCGCGCGGCAACTCTCGGCACCGCGCCCAGCACGGGAATTCCACAGGCGGTTGCAATGGCTTGGCGCAATACGCTTTCGTGCCGCGGCCCGCACACCTGGTTGAGAATTACCGCGGCGATGTTCACCTCGGGATCCAGCCGCTGGCAGCCCAATACCATGGCGGCCGCGGTGCGAGTGACCTTGGTGGCGTCGAGCACCAGAACCACCGGCGCCTTCAGCGTTTTGGCCAGTTCCGCCGTGCTGTGTGTGCCCTGAGCATCAAAACCGTCGTAGAGGCCGCGATTGCCCTCGATAAGATTCAACGCGCCGGGCAGGGAGTGCGCGGCGAAGGCGGCAGCGGCCCCGTCATGTCCCATTAAAAACGTATCAAGATTGTGGGCGGGCCGCCCCGCCGCCCAGGAGAGCCACGCCGGGTCAATGTAATCCGGCCCCTTTTTGAAGGCACAAACCCGCCACCCGCAGCGCTGCGCGGATAAAAGCATTCCCAAGGAGAGGAGCGTCTTGCCTGATGAGCCGCTGAGTCCCGCAATCACCAGGCGCGGCGTTGTACTAGGTGCGTTCATGTCGGCCGCCGGCCATCCGGCTCAGAATCAGAGTGCAGCATCCGCTTTGGGAGGCAGTTGAATGTACGAACCCCCGAGATAACTGTAGACGCAGCGCTCGGAATCAATCAGCAGGCGAATGGCCTTCTTGCAATCGTCTTTGTCGCACGCGCCCTCGCCGTGTTTGGCAATCATCGCCTTGGTCAGATCCAGCGCCTTCAGGTTCTTCTTCCCGGCGTATTCGGCCACCATCTGATACATTTCTTCCGCCAGGGTTTCAATGGCAACTTCGCCCATGCTGTTCCCCCCTGAAGCAAAACTTGTAACCGAGTAGAATATTAGCCTTGTTAATTTTCAACACAAGAGCTTTTTAGCTGGCTTGAAACTTAATGTCCGAACATTTTTATGCGAGGGCGACACTTTGACCGAATCAGGAACGGCCCGCGTGCAGCTTTGGCTGCATAGCTACGGACTGTTGCAGGGTATCCACTTTAACCCCGGCCCGCCGGGCGTTGGGTGGGTTTGTATTGATTAAGAAAACGCTCGAAGGCTGCACGGGACGCGAGCTGCCGCAGGAGACGCCTGCGCCGGTCAGCAGGCATCGGGGCCCGCAACAACTCCTCACGCTGGCGCCTTAGATGATCCAGCCAGGGCCCATATTCGGGGCCGAAGCAACGTTCCAGTTCTTTGCGCAAGCGGGAGGCGAGTTCGGGACTTGCACCTCCGGTGGAGATGGCAATTTGCAGGTTTCCGCTTCTCAGCACGGCCGGGTAATAGAAGTCGCAGTTTCCCGGATCGTCCACCGCGTTACACAGCACCTTTCGCCGGCGGGCTTCTTTAAAGATCGCCGCATTCACAAGCTGCGCGGAAGTTGCGGCCACTACAAGAAACATGCCGTTCAAGTCGCGAGCGCTGAACTTTCTCCTCCGCCAAACAACTGCCCCTGAGTTCGCGAGGCGCTGCACGCCTGTCGTGGCGCGAGGTGCAACCACCGTCACCCGCGCGCCTGCCCGCAAAAGGCCTTTGAGTTTGCCTTCTCCCACACGCCCGGCGCCGACCAGCAGACACCGCCGCCCTTCCAGCTTGAGGAATATGGGAAACACCGGATTATGATAACAAACGCGGCGGCGCCAATCGAGCGGCGCCTGTCGTGTGCGGGAAGGAGCCTCGGAAGCAGGCCCGAGGCTCCCGGTTCCCAACCGGCCGATCTAATGCTCGATTTCAGCTAACGGCCGTCGATCTCTCTGGCACGGTCAACTTCCACGGCGCGCGGTACTCACGGCCAAGAAGTCTTTGGGCTGCGGGGCCGCCCTTGAGCAGTTTCTGATTGGCGACGTCCCACTCCAGGTGTTCCTTGCTTCGCAGAGCAACATTGCCCAACAGGCAACAACTGCTGCTGCGATGGCCGTATTCAATGTCCGACTGTGGCCGTTTGCGCGTGCGCATGCAGTCGAGCATATTGCCGACGTGCACCAGCAATCCGTCATCTACCCGATCCATTTTCATCACCGGCGCCTTGCCAAGCTGCCGGCGTTCGGCCTGCCCGCCTGCCGGCCTGTGGACCTCGCGGTAGTCGACTTCGGAATAGGGTTCAGGAAAGACCTCAAAGCCATCGCGATCGAGAAACATCGTCGCATCGGTGCCGTGGAATTCGATTCCGTATCCGTGATTGTACATGGAATTTCCATTGCACTCGCGGTTCTCGTAGGTGGCGATGAACGGGTGGTCGCCTTCATATTCCCAGGTGATTTCCAGGGTGTCGGGCGTCTCGGTGTTGTCCTGGATAAATTTCTTGAAACCCATCGCGGTGATCCCTTTCGGTCCCTCGGTTTGCATCGCCCACTGAACGATGTCCATCAGATGGACGGCCCAGTCGCCCGGCCAGCCATTGGCATAATCGTAGAAGTAGCGGAAGGTGGACCAGCGATTGTCACCCACGCCAAAGCGCTGATAGTTGTAAGGAACCTTGGGCGCGGGACCGAGCCAAAAGTCCCAATCGAGCCCGGCGGGCGGGTCGGAATCAGGATATGTTCCCTGCCCGATCGGGAACGTATTGCCATAGTTCCAAGTGCGCACAAAGCTGACCTTACCCAGCAGTCCGCCCTGCACCAACTCCACCGCTTTCTGGAAGTGCAGGTTGGAACGCTGCCAAAGGCCGACTTGTACGACGCGATTGTATTTGCGGGCGGCCGCCACCATTTTCTGGCCTTCTTCCACCACCACGCAGATGGGCTTTTCAACGTACACATCCTTGCCCGCCTTGCACGCCTCCACCATGGGCAGAGCATGCCAGTGATCGGGCGTCCCGACCAGGACCACATCGATTTCCTTGTCGTCCAGAACCTCGCGAAAATCCTTTACCGCTTTGACATTACCATTGGGGTTGGACTCCCAGTTGTCATTCCCCAGATATTTCCCGGAAGCCGCCTTGAGCCCTTTGTCCAGGTTGGGTTGATAGACGTCGCACACCACCGCGACTTCCACGCCGTGCTTCATGAAATTCTGCATATCGTCCCGACCCTGCCTGCCCGAGCCAATGACTCCCAGCCGGATGCGGTCATTCGCGCCTAAAACGTTCGTCGTGCTGACCCCTGCCATCGATAGGCTGACCGCCGATGTCAGGGCCGCGCGCTTCATAAAATCTCGCCGATTAATTTCATCCCTCATGATTCGTCCCCTCTTTCCCTCTTCTAATTAGATGTGTGAAAATGCCTGCTCGCAATCCACGCTGAGTTTATATCGAGAAGCGAGAGGAAATTCAAGCATCTTTCGTCTCGCAATCAATCTGTGGTAGACTTTGGTTTTGGCGAGTACTGAGCGGGTTCGGTTTCCGTGCTCGCCTTTGATGTACAGCCACTCAGCATGGGTTGCCTAATTCGGGGCGTAGCGTAGCCTGGTAGCGCGCTTGGTTCGGGACCAAGAGGTCCCCAGTTCAAATCTGGGCGCCCCGACCACTCTTTCTAAAGGACTTAGTCCGTCAGCGATTGATTCCAAGCCTCGGCTCACAACTGCGCCACTTTAGGAATCATCAAGAGAATGAATATCGCGGGGAGATAGAGAACCGACGCTATAAGAACGCGGCGCGCCAGGGCATTCGATCGAAGGACTCCCAGGCGCACGGCGAAATAAGCAAAGGCTGAATCAAGCACCAGAGCTCCAATAAAGCAGACCGCTCCGCCGTGGCTCAATATAATCGGCGCGATGGTAGCAGGAAAGAGAATCACGGACGGGAGGAGCAGTAGCCACCCTACGAAACGCCCCCGGTGCCCGTCTTGAGGCAAGACGAGGTATGCAGCGTGCGCATAGTCCTCCCGATACATCCAGGCGATCGCCATGAATTGGGGAAACTGCCAGAGAAACACGATTGTACAAAGCACCCAAGCCTCGAGTCCAAGTGTCCCTCGCGCTGCCGCCCACCCTATCGCGGGGGCATGGCCCCGGGAATAGCGCCTACCAACACACAAAACGGAGTCCTTCGCTTCAGCGGAGTATAGAGCCCGAGGTAAGTCGCAAGCGTTAGAAGCGCGAGGACGCTCGCCAGCGTATTGCCCCCCCCCCAACGCCAGATAAAGGCCGCCTGCCGCCGCGAGCAAGCTCCCGAACCAGAAGGCGTGCAAGGGCTTGACCCTGCCGGCGGGCAACGGACGTCGCGCCGTTCGGTGCATCAGGGCGTCAAATTTGCACTCCATCAACTGATTTAGGGTGGCCGTGCCGCTTGCTACCAACAACGTGCCGAGAAGCGTGTTAACGAGCAGCAAGAAATTGAAGCGTGATCCGGCCGGATAACCGAGGCAAAAGCCAGCGAGCGTTGTAATGACAATGAGAAAATTGACTTCGGGCTTTGTCAGCGCCCAGTAATCCGTCATGACCCGAACAATGTCGGTTCGGTCGTTTCGCGTGCGGGGCAATATGGTTGGACTCGGCGCCGGCATGGCGCAGTTGATTGCCCTCATGAAACCACCTCTGCATCGGGTGAAGAGGACCGCTCCCAAGTGACGCCAGAGAAATCGCTTAGGGTTTGTTGCGGGTTGCGCGCCGGCGGAGGCGAGAGAATCTGGACTGTGATGATAACCGCTGGTACGAGATAAACAAATGTCGTGCAGGCCCACATCAGGGCTCCCGCGCACTCTTGGTCTCCCAAGGGTGATATTCCGAAAACCCGCGGTGCAGTGAGATACGATGAGTAGACGACGCGGTCACAGAACGCGAGAAAGGCCGACAGCGCGTCGCACGGCAACGTGGCGAAGAACAAGTACAAAGGAATGGTCCACCGCGGCCACCTCGCGATACTCGGCCAGGGCTGAATGACGGGAATCCAGAACAGAAGTCCTGTAGCCAAAAAACAAGCGTGCTCCGCCTCATGCCACAAGTCCGAACGTAGTCCTAGCTCAAACACGACGGGAAGGTGCCATCCGATCAGGGCGGCCATAGCGGCAAACCAACAAACGAGCGGCCGCGCGAGAACTCGAGCCACCCATTCGGCGGGATGCCACCGAAAGAGAAGGCCCCACGTGAAGCGGACCGCGCGCCGGGGAAGACCATGCAGAAGAGCCGGCACCGGAGCTCCGAGCAGAATCAGTGGAGGAGCAATGACCATCAGCGTTAGGTGTTGCACCATATGAATTGAGAGCAAAGTCTCATCTAGATCGGCGAGGCGAGACCCGACGGCGACCCACACGCAAAAGAGACCGCCCAAGAACGCAGAAAGTTGCAGGAGGGAGATGGAGTTCCGAGGAGCGTTTCGTCGGAGCCGGAGCCAGCCGCGGCAGTAGAAGAAAGCCACGAGAGCAAGAACTGATGCTACCCCGGATGAGGGGGACCACAGCTCGATGACGGCTGGCAAGGCGGGGTGCATACACGAATCCTAGGGCTGACCTGGAGCAGGCCCATCAGGTGTGGGTGTCCCAGATCGCGAAGCGTCGCGGGCCGGGAGTTGGCCAGCCGGGTGCAGAGTCTCAAGGAAGCTTACAAGTGCCGTTACCTCTGCCGGCTTCAGGTTTTTGCCATAAGCCGGGCATGTTGCCGCCACCCTGAAGTACCTGGCGAACCATCTGGTCCTGCGTAAGGCGGGTGGCAACACTGTCAAGAGCCGGTCCCCTAAGGCCTCCAGCACCACCCAGGGCGTGGCAGTTACGGCATTGCTTATCCTGAAACACCAGCGCCCCTTGACGCTCAAGTGGCGAACGGCCTTTGAGATATTGTGCGGGCAACGGCGAACCGCTCCAGGCGTTCATCACTGGCGACCAGGGAGAATAGTCTGCAAGGTGGGTAAATGTACCGAGGGCGACGGCCAGCACTAGAACGGTCAGAACCGCGATGGGCCGGCGCCGCCAACTCTTTTCCCCCTCACCAGCCAGGAAGGGCAGCAACAGAAGGACTCCGATGCCAATTATCGGGGCGATCAGCAGGACGGGAGTTTCCAATTGTGGTGGAAGCAAAGAGAGCACTGCAAAAAGCCACAAGAAGAAAAAATCCGGCCGTGGCGCTGTTTGAATGATCGTGGGGTTGGGCTGGCCTGTAGGACCAAACGGACCGAAGACGACCGCGCAAAATGCCACCGCGAGGATCATAGCGGCGGCGAACATGATGTCCTTCCAGATCGCGTAGGGTACGAATGGAACTCCGTCTTTGTGGATCTGCTCTTCGTACTGTTTAAGATACGTCGCCCGTCGCACGAGTCGCCCTGGAACCGGCCATTCATTTATTCCCACCTTCAAAACCAGGAGGAGGTGAAGCCCCACGAACCCGATCAGAAGACCCGGGATAACGAAAACATGCAGTGCAAAAAATCGCGAGAGTGTCTCGCCGGCGATTATGGGACCGCCGAGCAAAAGGTGGACAAGGGAGCCACCCAAAATTGGCACCCGGCTCGTGATGGAAGCGCCGATGCCCAATCCCCAATAGGCGTCCTGGTCAAAGCGCAGAACCTGCCCGGAAAATGCCATTCCCAGGGTCATCAGAAGCAGAAACACGCCAGCAATCCAAGTGAGCTCTCGAGGGTACTTATACGCTCCGAAGAGAAAGACCTGGGTCATGTGAATGAGTACGAGTGCCAGCATGAAGTTCGAGCCCCAACCATGCAAGGCGCGAAGAAACCAACCCAAAGTAAGATCGTGGTTGAGCGTCTGAAGACTGTTCCAGGCCTGAGCCCCCGAGGGAACATAGACCAGTGCCAGGAGAATTCCCGTTACCACCTGAAGAACAAAGATTGCGAGCGCCCCGCTGCCGAATACGTACCACCAACTTGCCGTCGAGCGCGGGACGCGATGAAGGGCGGTTGTGCGCACGGAATCGCCAATTTGCAGCCGTTGGTCCAGCCACTCGATGAGGGCTCTTAACTGGTGCAAGACGTCCTCCCCTGATGACCCAGCAATTGGGCCTGGGTGGCAAGTGTGGGTAGCTCACCCGCCTTGATCATGAGTCGGCCGTCCTCCACCTTGTTTCTGTACTGAAAAAGTCCACGCGGGGGGGGACCCGAGGCACGCGAGCCATCGGCGTAATACACGCCGCCGTGGCAGGGGCACATGAAAAGCCCGGACTGCGAGAACCACCGCACCGGGCACCCCAAGTGGGCACAGTTCACCGCGAATACCTGGAACTGCTCGTCTGCGATACGTCGAACCCAACAAGGGATATCCGCGGTCTGGCCGTCCCAGGGTCTCACGAGGGGGTTGCGATAAGCCGCTATCCGCGTTTGGCCAACCGGGAACTGAGTGACGGGGCCCAGCGAAACCCATGCCTCTGAATGACCGGCATTATTTTGCCTTAGCGGTGAAAAAAGGTAACCTACGATTGGCATTGACACCAAGGCGGCCACGACGCCGTTGACCATGATTCCCAACATCATCAGCAGGCTTCGCCTGGAAAGTTCGGTCTGCTCGCTCATGGCAAACCTCCTGACTCCTTCCGTTGCGTTGCGGTCTCACGGCTCGCCGGATTCGATTGGTCCGGATTCTGGGGCCGTTGCGCTGCGAGCCACGCCACGACATCGGACACTTCCTGGTCCGTCATCGGTCGGCCCGGTATGTTGTTGCGCCAGTCGGGTGCGCCCGAATCGGGCCGCCCTACAATGACCGCGGTGCGCAGGTCCTGGTCAGTGACAAGCGCAAGGTATGCCCCCTCGACGATCGAGCCTGCCTTGGCGGCGCCCTTGCCATCCGGCCCATGGCACGAGACGCAAAACGTTTTGTAGACGCCGGCCCCTCGTTGCGCGTCTCCAGTCACATCCGCCCTGTATGGCAGTGGCGCCGTTCCTCCGAGCGCCTCTGGCCTTGCCCAGCGTGCGCGCATTTGCTGGACTAACACGTCGACCTGGTGATCTGTCAGCATGCCCCCGGCGCTTTGTGCAAAACCGGGCATCGAAGTCCCCGGAGTACCGTTCGCGGTTACATTCCGGAGCGTGGCGTCGTCGACAAAGCTCAGGTACGTTGGATCAGCCAGCGCAACCGCCGCGCCTCCCTTGCCTTCAGCACCGTGGCACGCGGAGCAGTTCTGCGCGTAGAGCGCTTCGAAATCAACAATGTCTTCCGGCCGCTTCACCTCAGGTCCTGGCCCTGGCTGGCCGGGCAGGTGAGTGCAGCCAGGGGCGGACATCGCGACGAGAGTCATGAGAACGAGGTTTACAGTTCTGCGATTCATTGACCTTCGCTTCTTTCCAAGCCGGCGCGTTCTGCAAAAGGCAACGACTGCCGCGTTCGTACCCACTCTGTCCGCCCCACGACCCACCCGGCGACGATGCCAAAGGCAATCTGGGAGGCCACGAACCACGTCCAATTAATGCGTAGATTAAGGATGGGGTTGACGAGCCCGAGCACGCTGTGCAGCAGCCCCGACCACAACAGGGGCGCGATGAACCCTGCGAACAGAATTGGACGGCGTGGAAACATGGGTAGCATGGCGCCGTACAACAAACCAACAAGGAGCGAGGTGACCAGATGAATGGCGGTCGCCACCAGGAGCAGCCCGATATTAAATTGGGTGAGCTGTGCGGTGGTCACGACTTGCGACTGCGCATAGATCACCGCCCCAAGCAAATTGATGGCGTACCAGACACTGTGGTGGGTTATTACTCCGAAGAGCATGGCGAGCACGGCCATGGCCACACTTCCCGCCAGACCACCTCTAATGCCGGCAGAAACGGGGGGGATCTCAATGGGCAAGTACGCGCGATGCAGTTTCTCACCAACGCCCAAAGCCGAAATTTTTGTCGTGGGAGCGACGACGCCTGCGGCTTCCAATTCCACCGACACAGATTCGATCCGTTCGTGGGGCAGCACGTCGCGGAACCAGCCCACGCCTGCTGCGACGGTGAGTATCGCCCCAAGGGTACTTACGCTGGCGCTCGTCAGGAGTCCGCCGAACATCAACGTTACCCCTAGGGCCAGAATTATTGGCCATGCCGTCGGCGCCGGTAATCGGACGGTCGGGGGCGCGACTGTCCGTTGGGTATCGAGTTCTTGTTCAGTGCCCACGCTGAAAACCCTCGATCAAAGTTAACGGTCACAAGCGATTTATCCAGATCAAAAGCCCGCCGCGTTTGGGCTCGCGGCCAACGAACGCCGTCTGAGATGAACTGGTCGCCTTCCTGCCGCAGCTTAACGTCCGATGATGTACACCACGCTGAACACCACCACCCACACTGCGTCTACAAAGTGCCAGTACATTGCCAACACCTCGCAGCGCTCGGCGTGCTCCTGCGTCACGCGGCCTGCCAACGCCAGGACTAGCACGATCGAGAGCCCGAGCAGACCCACGCTCACATGAAAGGCATGCAGCCCCACCAGTGAGTAATACGTGGTCCCGAAGAGGTTGGTTTGGATGGTGAGCCCATACTCGTAAATCAACCTGCCCCATTCCCGTCCTGTCCCCAACAAGAAAGTGGCACCGAGTGCCGTCGTCGCGGCCCAGAAGGCGCGGAACGCAGCCATCCGTCCATTACGCAATGCCTTCCCCGCCAAATGGATGGTGACGCTGCTCGACAGCAGGCAGATAGTGTTGAAAAAGGGAATTTCAAGGACCTGCCTGGGTGTCGGACCGCTCAGGCTCTTCCCGAGATAGTAGAGGTAGGCAACCACGAATATCGTGAAAATGGCCGATTCCGCCACGATCAGCGAGAGCATGCCCACGCGCCCCGCCGAGGGGAGCGTCGAGACCGTTTCAGGTGTGGGCGCCAACACGGCAGCCGCGTTCATAACGGGCCTCACTCATACTTCCAGTCGGGGTCTTCCGGATGCTTGATGTCCCACAGCGGCCGGCGGCTCTTCACCATGGGAATGGTGGCAAAGTTGTATGCAGGCGGAGGCGAAGTGGTGGACCATTCCAGCGTCCAGGCGTCCCAGGGATCGTCCCCCGCCGGAGCGCCGCGGAAATATGACCTGATCAGGTTAATGACGAAGCACAGCACGCCCATGACCTGCAAGAACGCTCCCACCGTTACGAGCAGGTTCCAAATTTCCCAACCGCGTCCCGGCTCATAGGTGTAGATCCTCCGCGGCATTCCCAGGACGCCGGGAACATGCATAAAGTCAAACGTCAGGTGAAAGCCAATGAGGAAGAGCCAGAAGTGCCACTTGCCTAAGGTTTCTCCCAACATTCGGCCGACCATCTTGGGGTACCAGTAGTAGAACGCGGCAAATATGGTGAAGAGGAGCCCGCCCACGATGACGTAGTGAAAATGCGCGACGACGAAGTAGGAATTATTGAGTTGCCAATCGAAAGGCGCAGCGGCCAGCATGATTCCCGTGAGCCCGGCAATCAGGAACTGAAAGAGAAAGCCAATCGAGAATAGCATCGCGGTGTCGAAACGGATCTTGCCGCCCCACATTGTTCCCAGCCAGTTGAATATTTTGATGCCCGTGGGAACCCCCACCGCCATGGAGGTTAGAACAAAGAAGGCATTGCCATAGGATGGCATCCCAATGGTAAACAGGTGGTGAGCCCACACGCTCATGCTCAGGAACGCAATCCCCACACTTGCTCCCACCATAACGGGGTAGCCGAAGATGGCTTTGCGTGAGAATACGGGGATGATTTCCGAGGCAAAGGCAAAACCGGGGATGATGAGGATGTAGACCTCCGGATGGCCAAAGATCCAAAAAAAGTGCATCCAAATTACCGCCGAGCCGCCGGCCTGCGTGTCGAAGAAGTGCCCACCCAGGTAACGGTCGATCATCAGCATGATCTGTGCCGCCGTGAGCGGGCTGATGGCCAACAGAACCATTCCTGACATCACGAGGTTTAGCCACACCAGCAGCGGCATCTTTCCCAGTTTCATTCCTGGACAGCGCTTGCAGAGAATGGTGGTAAGAATATTAATGGCCGTACCGATGCTGCCGAAGCCAGAAAGCAAAAGTGCGATGGTCCAGAAATCGGTGCTGTGTCCTTTGGAAAACGCGGTGGAAGTGAGTGGCGCATAAGCCCACCAACCAACGTCCGGGGCGCTGCCTGCCCCATACAGGCCATCGCCGCCCACGAAACTGAAATACAACGTCAGGCCGCCCAAAGCCGTCATCCAGAAACTCCACGCGTTTAGTCGCGGAAAAGCCATATCGCGCGCCCCAATCATCAGCGGCACCAGATAGTTGGCGAAGCCAAACAGGATGGGCATGGCGACGAAGAAAATCATCGTGGTGCCGTGCATGGTGAACAGGCGGTTAAACACCTGCGGCGAGACAAAGGTGTTATGGGGAATCGCGAGCTGAATCCGCATGATGGCGGCTTCTATCCCGCCGATCACCAGGAATAACAGCGAATACCCGATGTACATTAGCCCCAGCTTCTTGTGGTCGACGGTCACTACCCACTCATGGAGCGTCTCGACCCAGGGCCTTCCGGCGTCCTCACGCGGCAGGCTCAATTCCGACGTTGCCACGGTGCTCGATGACATCGAATGCTCCGACTCCTTCCCACTCAGTGAAGGGTCAACAGATAAGCAGTCACCCGGTCGAGGTCTTGATCGTCCAGGTTCATCGCCGGCATGAGCGCGCCCGGCTTGATGGCGTCCGGATTTTGGATCCACAAACGAAGGTACATTTGGGTATTGGGGGCGGCGCCCGACGCCAGCGTGTCGCGGCTCATGAGGTGCGTTAGGTCGGGACCGAAGCGCCCGCGGGCACCCGTCCCCGTGACGGTATGGCAGTTGACGCACGCGGTGGCGTCGAAGATTCTGCGGCCGTCGGTTGCCGACGCATCCTGCAAAGCGGGTAGCCGTTGTTGCTGTACCCAGCGTTCAAACTGCGCGGGGGTGTCAACGTACACACGCAGCAGCATCTTGGCGTGCTGGGTCCCGCAGTACTGCGCACACTGCCCGACGTAGAGGCCTGTTTCACGCGGCTCGATCCACATGTGGTTCGCGCGGTTCGGGATCAAATCCGTCTTTCCTGCCAGGCGAGGTACCCAGAAGCTATGGTTAACGTCGGCCGAGAGTAGCGTCAGGTAGGTCGGCGTCGGGTTCTTGGGATCACTCATGGGTACGTGCAGCTCGTTGGCCGTCACGAAACCGAACTGCGGATAGCGGAACTCCCACCAGAACTGGTGCCCGACCACGGTGACCTGGACTGCTCCTACGGGTGGAGACGCGTCCTGGACGTCGTGGATCACCCGTGCCGCCGATAGGAAAAGTACGACGACGATCAGCACCGGGATCACCGTCCACGCCAGCTCCAGTTGGTTGCTGCCATACACTTGCGGTGGCTCACGATGGTCATCGCCGGCCCGCCGCCGGAATTTCACCACCGAGTAGGCAAGCAAGCCGAACACGACAACGAAGATCACAGCACAGATCCCCATCACAAACAACGACACCACGTAGATTTCATGCGCCGGCGTTGACTCAGGCGCAAAGATGTTGGGAACCTGGGGGCCCGCCCTCGGACTTGCCCAAGTCATGACTGCAGCCCCGAACATATCGGCGACGAACAGGACAATAATCCGCGCGCCGCGGGCCGCCGGGCTGTTGAGCAGCGAATTCAACACGTTGATGGCCTTCTCAGGACGTCTCGGGTCCTTCCGAGGGCGGGAACTGGCCGTACACACACCGGTCGGCTAGGCCCCGCGCGTGGATTTGGGTGGCCGGTGCAATTCACCGCAATTGAGCCGTGAGCAAGATCAGCGCCAGACGGTGGCTGATCGGGCGTGGGCGCTATCACGTGTTTCCCCAGTTGGTTAAGGCAATAGCTCGGATGTGTCACGCAACATTCGATGCAACCGAATCCACAAAGGGGTGTCGGCATTTCGACGTTCGTCACGAACATTGACACGGAGAGCAGGTGTTGAGGAACTGCAGCGAGGCAGGCCGGAAGAACAAGGACCTCCGCACACTGATCAAGAGTCGCAACAACAAGTTCGTTCAGGAGTCCAGCCTGCACGTGCGCAACTCGCCTCTGACTCGCGGCTAAGCTCTTTGTTTTCAGTGGCCGGTTTGGCGAGTCACACTGTTGTTCGGTGATGTTCCTGTTTCGTGACGCCAGATCGGGCCACAACCTTCGGGAGCTCGAGCTTAAGGAGGCCATGCGAAAGCCGAGCTGTCGCCCTGGAGGGATCGACTTTAGCAGGGAGGTCAAGCGTGTGATACAGAGCGATCGAAGCTCGGGTGGGGTATGCGTTCGAGTCCACGGGCTTGGGATCCGGCCTGCCCCAAATGAGGACACGCCCCGGCTCGACCCCGATACTGACCTCTTCCGGCCGGAAACCTGGCACTTGTGCGGTTACCACTACCTCTTGTTCCGATTGCCAAATGTCGACCGACATGGGATGCACCAATTCCGCCTCCGCCCGAAACCAATCGTCAATGTCATGGCCGTGCTGGGATCCTCGGGCTTCAAACAGTTCGTAGGCGCGATGGGCCACGGCGTCGCGGATATTTGAGGCTAGTTCAGCGAGTCCCTCACCGAAAACAATCTTGGGCGTTCCGGCTGGGTCTTCACTCTTGAAACGCAAATCTTTTTGGGCTTTCATATTTTTCTCCTTGGACAGCCTTCCGGCCTGGACATTGAGCCTACTAGCGCTACCTTTGGACAATTGTCGGTATTGGGTCCATTCAGTCGATATGTTCCGCCCGGTCCGCGATCAAAATCGCGGGCGGTGAGTTGTCCCGTCATCGAGAATTCCCGAGTTTCTGAAAGGCCTCCAGCGCATCATGCAATCGGTCGAAGATCCTTGAAGGAGCGATGACTTCGGTCAGGTGGTGGCGAGCGAAATCCGCCTTGGTTTCCGCCGGCAATCTCGCAAACCCCAACAAAACTCCCGTACTGGCGAGAATCTTGGCTAAATCGCGAACAACGCGCGCCGCACTGTAGTCAATGTTCGTTATCGCTTCGGCATCGACGATAAGCCAGCGCACATCCGAAGGCGCCGGGCCGACCAGGCTGAGAATCTCCTCCGAAAAACGATTCGCGTTCGCGTAGAAGAGCGTTGCCCCAAAACTGTACAGCACCAGACCCGGCTCGGTCGTTACGCCTCGAGTCGCCGGAATGACCTTCCACGTTTTGTGGGAATCCTGAACTAAGACGCCGGTATGCGGGCGATAACTGTGGCGGACTATGCGCAGCAGCGACAGCGCCATGGCCAGCAGAATGCCTTGCTCCACGCCAAGCGCCACCACAACTATGGCCGCGGTCAAGGCCAGGGCATACTCTCCAGGGCTCTCGCGGCGCATGCTCCGCAAACCACGCAAGTCAATCAGCCGGATGGCGACCATAAACACCAGGGCGCCGAGCACGCATTGCGGAAGGTATTGCAGCGGTTTGGTTAGAAACAGCAGAACCACGCCGACTAGAGCTGCCGTCGTGAGCTGAGCGATCTGGCTTCGCCCCCCAGCGCCTTCCACAATCGCCGTCTGGGTGGGGCTGCCGTTGACGACAAAGGTCCCGCTCAATGCCGCCGCGGCGTTGGCCGCTGCCAGTCCAACCAAATCCTGATTCTCGTCCAGGTTTTGACGATGACGTGCCGCGTACACTCGTGATGTCGCGGCACTCTGAGTAACGATCACGATTGCGCACGATCCCGCCAGGGGAATCAACGAGGTGATTTCTCCCCAGTGCACTCCCTGCAGCGCAGGATGCGGCAGTCCGCCGGCCACCGCTCCGATTGTCGCAATGCCGTGCCCGGCAAAATTCCAAACAGCACTAGCCGCCACAGTAACGATCACGGCCAGCAATGACCCGGGTATTGTCGGAGACCAGCGATGCAGCCCTAATACGAAGGCCAAAACGGAGGCGGCAACCAACACAGTTGGGATACGCACGTCAGGCAAACTGCTGCAAACCTCTATCAACTGGAGGATCGTGCGACCTGAGTGCACTTGCGTACCCAGCATTTCGCCCAAAACGGAGATACCAACCTGAAACCCCACTCCGGTCAGAAATCCGGTCAGCACGGTCTGCGAAAAGAAATCCGCAATGAAGCCCAGCCGGAACAATCGCCCGAGGAGCAACAACGCCGCCGTAAGCAATGCGACAAAGCCGCCCAACGCAACGTATTTTGCGCTGGCGATCGGCGCCATGCCGACCAGACCACTGGCAAGAATAGCGGCAGTTGCCGAATCGGCAGCAACGACCAGGTAACGGGAGGACCCAAGGGCCGCAAAGACCAAGAGGGGCAACAACAAGCTGTAGAGGCCCGTAACCACCGGCATTCCAGCGATGCGGGCATACCCCAGCGCCTGCGGAATGCTCATAGCCGCCAAGGTGACGCCGGCGATCGTATCGTACTTCACGTCCGCCCGGTTTACCGGCCGTACGGCCGTAAAAAACCTCAGCAATTCAAAACTCCTTTACCCACCTCCTATTGTGCGTTGACGCGGAGTTCCGTTCAATTCTCTTCTGATGATATTCATGTCGGGATCCCCGGATGGAATCTGCCCGGGTGCTTGGCTTTATCCGTGGAACGCTTCGCAATCTTGCCGCGCCCTCCGTCAGGGAAGGCTATCCTTTTTGAAATGCGAAAGATCCAGGCGCTGTCGGGATGAGGTAAGGTTAGAATTTCTCACGCCATTGCGTGAGCAGACCATGATGGGCTGGGAGCGCTTACGGGGTTCCGTTGGCCGACTTGGCAATCCCCAACTTGCTGATTCGGTCCCGGAGGGTATTGGGGTGAATACTGCGGATTGAATCGAGTTGAGAGATTTCAGAGGGAAGAAGGCCGGGCTCCAGCGTTGAGGCCGAACTCGGAGAGAGCGCGACGGCACGCTCGATGATATTTTGAAGCTCTCGAATGTTCCCAGGCCACGAATAGTTTACCAGCAGTTGCATCGTCGCCTCGGACACTCCCAGAACCTTCCGTGCCGTTTTCCTGGAAACCCGGCTTAGAAAGTACGTGACGAGCTGCGGAATATCGGACTGACGCTCACGCAATGGCGGTACGTAAAGAGGGAGAACGTGTAGCCGGTAATAAAGGTCCGAGCGAAACAATCCTGATCGGACTGCCTCCTCCAAGTTGCGATGGGTGGCCGCGATGATTCTCACGTCGACCTTAATCGTGCGGCTACCGCCAACCGGCTCAAACTCCTGCTCCTGCAAAACACGGAGCAATTTGATCTGAGTATCCGGCGGCAACTCGCCCACCTCGTCCAGAAAAAGGGTACCGCCATCTGCCAGTTCGAACCGACCGGTGCGGTTGGCCGTTGCCCCGGTGAAAGCTCCCTTGACGTGACCAAACAGCTCACTTTCGACTAGCCCGGCGGGAATCGAACCACAGTTGACCCTTACCAGAGGCCGGCTCTTGCGCGAGCTACGAGCATGAATGGCCCGCGCGATTAGCTCTTTTCCGGTTCCGGTCTCTCCACTAATAAGGACGCTAGAGTCTGAAGGAGCGATCAGCGCGACTTTCTCAAGCAGTTGCAAGAGCGGCGGACTGTTGCCGACATGCTCCTCAAAGTTGTGTTCCTGTTTGATCTCTTCCTCAAGGTACAGCTTCTCTCCGTGCAACCGGGCTGTGGCCTCTGCTAATTGCCTATTACGCTGCTCCAGCTCCTCAGTCCTAATTCGAACTTGCGTTTCCAGACCATTGGCCAGTTCACGGACTGCGGCTTCCGCCTTTTCGCGCGCCGCGATCTGGGCTTTGAGTCGGTCGATTGACATCACGGTTTGGTATGCCGAGGATGCGAATTTCCCCAGGGACTCCAAGAGCCGCTCATCCTCCGCGTCGAAACCGCGGCGTTTATCATGCATGATCGCCCAGATCGTCCCGACTGCCTTGCCTTCGACGTAAAACGGCACCAGCAGGCACTCTTCCGCTGCGGGCATGACCGCTTGCAAGTAGGGGTAACGCAGCTCGAAGTGCCGGAACAACAGAGTGCAATTCCGATCCAGCACGTCGCCGCTGGGACTGAAATTGCGCGGTGTTCCCCCGCCAGTATGCGGCTTCCATATGCCGGCGATGGCTGGCCAATAGAACCTCTTCCCCCCATCATCCGTTGTCATCAGACTAAGGCCCGAGGAGTCAGCCTGAGTGACGTCCAGGATTGTCTCGGCCAGAGTCTGAAGTATATTCCGCGGCGAGTCGGCCAGTGCGCTGGACAGTGCCACGAGCGCACGGTTCTCCTTCACGTAGTCAGGAGCACGCCACGGGCGCCGGCGCAACTCCTCCGTACAGAGGATCGATTCCAGGGGAGCCGCGCCATCTGGAATTGAACCCTCCAGAGGAATGTCGTTTTTCGATTTTTTAGCTTCGGTCACGTTTTCACCTCAACATTGGTGAGTTTAAGCGTTGGCGTGAACTTGACTCTGGTCCCGAGACCATCGCCCTTCCCCACGATCGAATGTGGGTAACGCCTCCTCGGCAAGCACAGTTTTTGCTAGGGGAAAATGGATTGTCAGCATTTTTGTCGATAATCGGCTGCGCCAGCCGATTGGCACGCTCCAACGCCACGTCTAAGGGGCGAAGCTCTTGATGCAATTGAAGATGTTGCATGCTGCCGCTTCCTCACGCGCCCTGTGATTTTATATTCGATATTTACGTAGATTAATTTGGGTTTGAAGCCGTCTCAGGGTTCCTTCTGGGCTGGATAGTGTGAACTTCAGTTGAGCGCTATGCGGCTTGCCCGACCGGCCAAGCCGGTCCAAACTGAGCTCGTGGACGGGACCGGACAACGAAGGTCCCGTCGGCCTCGCAGGGGAGCTTTCCGCGGGGTAGTATTTCGCATTTGATCCACCCCCGCCTTGCTACTTTTCTTAGCTTGCTTGTAACCTTCAGTCCTAAGCCCTCATCAAGAATAAGACGACATTTTGTCGGCGTCTACCGCGGGGAGCTGAAATTGCGGTCAATTTCCGTTAAATTATCGTTAAGTTTGTGAAATTCCGCACAGGCGGGATGAGTACGGATGTTATCTGCAGCTACTCTTTTATTCCCGCCCTTTCGGCTTGACACAGCCAACCAGCAACTTTGGCGCGAGTCCCAGCTCCTTCCATTGCGCCCCAAGACGTATAAGGTTTTGCTGTACTTTGCCAGAAACTCTCAACGGCTTGTCACCAAAGAGGAACTGCTGAATAACGTATGGGCCGGCGTTTCCGTCAGCGGCGAATTGCTCCGGGTATACATTCGCGAGCTTCGTCGAATACTGGGCGACGAACCGCATACTCCCCGGTACATAGAAACGGTCACGGCGCGAGGATACCGATTCCTACCCCCCGTCGCATCGGGTCCTTTTTCACAGCCGGGCGAGGATGGCCCGAGGGAAACCGACCCTACACTGAAAGATGGTTCTGCAGCCGATCTTAGAACAACGGGTCCAAGCCTATCATTGAGGAGAAGCGTGCCCATACCGGTGGGGATTCTGCATTCCTTGACGGGCTACATGGCCTGGGGTGAAAGCCCGGTGATCGACGCAACTCTATTGGCGATCGAGGAGATCAATCAAAGGGGCGGAATCCTGGGCCGCAGAATCCAGCCCCTGGTCGTCGATGGCCAGTCGAATGACAAGACCTTTTCCATTGCGGCGAAGCAGTTGATCACGGAAAAGAGAGTATGCACCTTGTTCGGTTGCTGGACCTCTGCAAGCCGGAAAACAGTGCTACCGATTGTAGAGCAGCTTGATCATCTGTTGGTCTATCCGACAAGAAATGAAGGAATGGAGCAGTCGCCCAACATTCTCTACACCGGCGCCACGCCCAATCAGCAGGTCATTCCCGCGGTCCGCTGGGCCTACGGCATCCTCGGCAAAAAACGATTCTTTCTGATCGGCTGGAACTCTGTCTATTCACATGCTACCAATGCGATCATCAGGGACGAAGTAGCCGCGCTGGGCGGCGAGATCGTGGGAGAGCAGTATCTGCCTCCCCTGGGCGCGGACGTGGCCGCGGTAACGCGCACAATTACCCGCAGTAAGCCTGACCTGATCTTCAGCTCGGTTGCAGGCGATATTAATATGCATTACACGCGTGCGCTTCGTACGGCTGGGGTGACGCCGGATAAAGTTCCAACGGTTTATTTCTGCATCAACGAGATTGAACTCCTGAGCTTTTCGGCAAGGGAAGTCATGGGCGATTACGCCGCCTGGAATTATTTTCAGAGCCTTGATAGCCGGGAAAACCACGCGTTTGTTAACCGCTTTCGTACTCGGTTCGGGCTGCAACGTGCGATTGCAGATCCCATGGAAGCCGGCTATGTTGGGGTTCATCTTTGGGCGCGGGCAGTGGAGGCAGCAGGAAGTGTTGATGTACCAGCCATCCGTCAGGCGCTGCGGAACGTGACGTTGGAGGCTCCCGAAGGACCCGTTCGAATCGATCCAGCGAATCAGCACACCTGGAAGACTGTGCGAGTGGGAAAAATTATCGAGGGCGGGCAGTTTGAAGTTATCTGGAGTTCCGAAAAGCCGATACGTCCCGAGACTTTCCCCGGCTCTCGGACTCCAGGCGCGTGGCGTGCTTTTCTCGAAGATCTCTTTAAGCGTTGGAGCGGGCACTGGACCAAACCGCACGGCTGAGTGATTTTGTACGTCCCATATCTGCGGAGTTCAGAGAGTCAATTGTGACCTCCGGGGAAATACTCGGTCTCGGGGGTCATCCGGCGCCTGCCCTGGTAGACTCCCGTCAGTCCCACATCCGACTCGGTAATATCGAGCACAGAATCACCAGGTCTCCAAATCGGATCAGTCTCAAAATCCACACGTCGAACGCGAAGAGTCGCTACGACCTGCCCGGTCAGGCGCCGTGGCCGGCAACCCGGAAATCTTCCTGGTCTGTCGTTGTCGGGTTATGCCAGCCTCCGGCGGGTGAAAGTCTCTGGTCGACCTGACTCGGGCCCCAGGTACCTTTGTCGTATTCGTCGACCGGAGAAGCGGCCTTCAACACCGGATCCACTATTCGCCATGCTTCTTCCACATAGTCCTGGCGGGCGAAATGGGTGGCGTCTCCCACCATGGCGTCACCCAGAACGCGCTCGTACGCTTCCATCTCCTCCGGACTGGGATGTTGGCTGGCTATAATCTCCACCGTCTCCACCGCGTCGCCTGCCGCAGCCGTGACCGGAGCCATGACATTTGTGCCCACGGCGATTGTCATCTCCGGGCTAATCCGAAACCGCAGATGATTGGGGGACGGAGTTCCAGCATTGAACAAAGTGGGAGGCTCGCGAAACCGCGCAAGAACCTCCGTGCAGTCGCCAATCACCGGCACGTTAAGATGGCCCCGTTTCACCATCGCCTGGAGCGCTGGAAAAATCTTTTTGTAGGCCAAGTCTCCAGTTGCGCCAAAAAAGGCCAAGGCGTCGGAATGTAAATCACTCATGGCAAATCTCCCTTCGTTACTTGGCGGCGGCCTTTTCCAAGTGCCCGCCGAATCCGAACCGCATGGCTGAAAGCACTCGGTCTTGGTAGTCGGCGTCGCCACGCGATGTGAAACGCTGGTAGAGGGCCGCAGAGAGAACAGGCACGGGAACGGCCTCGTCGATTGCCGCCCTGATGGTCCAACGGCCCTCGCCAGAATCCGACACTCGCCCAGCGAACTGAGTGAGGCCGGGATCTTTCACCAAGCTGGCTGCGGTGAGGTCCAACAGCCATGACGCGATCACGCTACCGCGCCGCCACACTTCCGTGATGTCACGCAAATTGAGGTCGTACTGGTAGAATTCCGGGTGGCGCAAGGGGGTGGTCTCGGCGTCGACGGCGTTGTGATTCTTTCCCACATTGGCATCCCGCAGGACGCCTAGCCCTTCCGCGTAAGCAGCCATGATCCCGTACTCGATTCCGTTATGGACCATTTTGACAAAGTGCCCGGCGCCACTTGGACCGCAATGGAGGTAACCTTGTTCGGAAGTGCCGTGCAGCTTCTCACGTCCTGGCGTGCGCGGAGTGTTGCCCACGCCGGGGGCCAGCGTCGCGAAGATGGGATCGAGGCGCTTCACCGTCTCTTCCTCGCCGCCAATCATCATGCAATAACCGCGCTCCAGCCCCCACACACCGCCACTGGTTCCTACGTCCACGTAGTGAATCCGCTTCGTCGCCAGTTCCCTGGCACGCCGAATGTCATCGACGTAATAGGAATTGCCACCGTCGATAAGGATGTCGTCTGCCTCTAAATGATTCAACAGGCTGGTGATGGTTTCGTCCACGGCTGCCGCCGGGACCATCAACCATAAGGCCCGGGGCTTCTCAAGTTTCGCCACAAGATCGTTTACTGACAGACTTCCTTCGGCCTTCGCCTGCACCAGTTCGTCCACTGCTTTCGCCGACCTGTCGAACACGACGCACCGATGGCCCCCCTTGAGTAGGCGGCGCACCATGTTTGTCCCCATCCTACCTAGTCCGATCATTCCAAGTTGCATAACTCGCTCCTTCAGCATGTCATCACCCGACGCTTAGAGGTTGTTTCGCCAACTGCTGAGTGCTGCCACGCAGTCTTTCCATCGCGGCAGACACGCCTTCACTGACCCCAAAAATCGCTGTTCCGGCCACGAGAATGTTAGCTCCGGTGGCGACCGCCGAGAGCGCGGTGTCTACTTCGATCCCGCCATCGACCTCCAGATCACATGCAGGATTGATGAGCTGGATCATCTGACGAACCCGTCGGATTTTTCCGAGCGTCGACGAAAGGAAGCGCTGATGACCGAAGCCAGGATCGACGGTCATAACCAGGACCTGGTCTACGTCCGGCACAATTTCCTCCAGTACCGACGCCGGGGTCGCGGGATTGATAACCACTCCGGCCCGTTTACCCAGGGTTCTAATGCGTTGTACTGTGCGGTGCAAATTAGCGTTGCCTTCCCAGTGAACCAAAAATGAATCGGAGCCTGCCTCAACGAATTCATCTAAGAAATCGTCCGGATGGGAGACCATCATGTGTATTTCGAGAGGCAAGGCCGTTTCGCGCCGAAGTGAAGCAACGATGGGTGCTCCTATTGCAAGGTTGGGGACAAAGTGTCCGTCCATAACGTCGACGTGAATGCACCCAGCTCCAGCCCCTTCCGCTTGTTTCACCTGCTCACCTAAGCGGGCAAAGTTCGCTGCCAAGATCGAAGGAGCAAGTTTCACAGCCGCTTTGTCCATATCCCAAATTCCTCGTGGTTACGATCCTCGAACCGTTCGCGTGAACCGCGGCCCTCCAACCGATTCCTCTCCAGTACTCCGGTCATCGCCTGACTTATTGGTGGATGCTTCGTAGATACTCTGAATGGATGCATCCAGCAGGGCGTTGAACTCGGCAGGGGATTGCTGGGCCGACAGCCCCGCCAACAGCGCCCGCGAAAAGCTCGCCACGACCCCGTGATTCCTGCGCAGGCGCCTGTTGCATTCTTCCCGTGTATATCCGCCCGACAGTGCAAGCACCCTCACGACCTTGGGATGCCTGACACACTCGGCGTAGAAATCGTCTTGCTCCGGCAGGGTGAGCTTGAGCATGACCATCTGACCCGCTGGCAGGACGTTAAGCTTCTCGAGGAGAGCCGCCTTCAGCAGCGCTTCGGCCTTGGCTTTTTCCGGGCAGTGAATATCCACTTCCGGTTCGATGATCGGTATGAGGCCCGCGGCAATAATCTGCTCTGCCGCTTCGAACTGCTGGCTCACGATGTTCTTGATGCCCACCGCATCGGCTTGATTGATGACCGATCGCATTTTGGTTCCGAATATGCGCTTTGCTTTGGCCTTGGCCAGCAGCGCGGAAAGGTCGGGCATCGGCTTCATCAAGTGGACACCGTTCTCCTCCGCGGCCAGGCCCTTGTCCACTTTCAGAAAAGGCACAACCCGTTTCACATTCCACAGATAGTCCGCGCTCGGCTGTCCCTCGATGTCCCTGTCCATGGTGTTCTCGAACAGGATGGCGCCAAGAATCCGCTCGCCGGTGAAGCTGGGGCTCGTAATGATGCGCGTGCGCATCTGGTGCACGATCGCAAACATCTCTTCCTCGTTGGACCATGCGCCTTCCTTGATTCCGTAAGAAGCTAGCGCCTTGGGCGTGCTGCCACCGCTTTGATCCAGGGCTGCAATAAAACCGGGATGTGTCTTCATTTTCTCAAGTTGTTGCGTGAAGCCAGTCATGATGCCTCCTTGGATTTCCGGTAGCGTCGGATCAGGTTATTCGTTGAAGTAGTCATGGCTAAGCGCGGGTGCCGTGCTGGCTCTCGAGTTCCGGAACGATGCGCTGCGCCAGCACCTTCCCGAGTTCCACCCCCCACTGGTCGAAGGAGTTGATCTGCCAGATGGTGCCCTGGGTGAAAACGCTGTGCTCGTAAAGGGCCACGAGCTTGCCGAGCACTTCCGGTGTGAGCCGATCGGCGAGGATGGTGTTCGAGGGGCGGTTACCCTCGAACACCCGGTGGGGAACAAGCCAATCCGGCGTGCCCTCGGCCTTGACTTGCTCCGGCGTCTTCCCAAACGCCAACGCCTCCGTTTGGGCGAAGACGTTGGCCAGGAGCAAGTCGTGGTGGCGGCCCAGTGGATTGAGCGCTTGTGCGAACGCGATGAAATCACAGGGAATAAGCCGCGTGCCTTGGTGGATCAACTGATAGAACGAGTGCTGGCCGTTCGTTCCCGGCTCACCCCAATAAATCGGGCCTGTCGGGTACGTGACCTCGGACCCGTCCAGTGTCACGTGCTTGCCGTTGCTCTCCATCGTCAATTGCTGGAGATACGCCGGGAACCGCTTCAGGTACTGCTCGTAAGGCAACACCGCGACCGTCTGCGCGCCAAAGAAATCGTTGTACCAGATGGCGAGGAGCCCCATAAGCGCGGGCAGATTGCGCTCGAAGGGCGTGGTGCGGAAGTGCTCGTCCACTTGGTGAAAGCCATCGAGCATGGCGCGGAAATGATCGGGACCGATAGCTATCATGGTTGAGAGCCCGATTGCCGAATCCATGGAGTAGCGCCCGCCCACCCAATCCCAGAAGCCGAACATGTTGGCGGTATCAATTCCGAATTTGGCCACTTCTGCCGCGTTCGTGGACACGGCCACAAAATGCCTGGCGACCGACTGGCCGTCACCGCCAAGACCATTCACTGACCAGTCGCGAGCGGTGTGGGCGTTGGTCATGGTTTCAAGGGTGGTAAACGTTTTGGACGAGACGATGAAGAGAGTCTCTGCCGGGTCGAGATCGCGGACATCTTCCGCGAAGTCGGTGCCATCAACGTTGGAAACGAACCGGAACGTCAAGTTGCGATCGCTGTAGTGCTTAAGTGCCTCATAGGCCATAACCGGACCCAGATCGGAGCCCCCAATGCCAATGTTAATGACATTGCGAGTGGGCTTGCCGGTGTGTCCTTTCCATTCTCCGCTTCGGATTCGATTGGAGAAGTCCGCCATCCTTTCGAGAACGGCGTGCACCCCGGGTACGACATTCTCGCCGTCAACGAAAATGGACGATCCTCGGGGCGCGCGCAACGCCACGTGCAGGACCGCCCGCTTCTCCGTGACATTGATCTTGTCTCCACGAAACATGGCGTCGATCCGCGCTTGCAGGCCTGATTCCTCGGCCAGCGCGATGAGCAGTTTAAGGGTTTCGTCCGTGACGCGGTTCTTCGAGTAGTCCAGGAACAGGCCCACCGCCTCGGCCGTCATGCGCTCGCCGCGTTGGGGGTCGTCCGCGAAGAGCTTGCGGAGATGTACTTGGCGAACCTTCTGGTAGTGAGTTTGAAGGGCCTTCCATGCCTTCCGCTTTGTCAGGGGTTCGAGGCCCACTTTTTCAGCCGGTGCGGCGGCGTGCGTTGCCATGTTTCTACTCCTTTCGTTCGTTGCGTCGATAGTGTTACAGCAGGCACTCTCGCCTGTGCTTGTTCGTACATTCGTCAGCCTGGGCATCGACAAAGGCGGCGACGCCACCCGTCCTCACCCGGCCGCCGCCTTCTTGAGCTGGGCACTTTTGGAAGCAATGACGGCCATCAGGTCGTTCCAAGATTTAACGAAGGACTTCGCCCCTTCCTCCTGAAGTTGCGTGGCCAGGGCGTCGATGTCGATTCCAGCTTTGGCAAACTGCGCCAACACTTCCTCACAATCTCCACCATCGACCGGCAGGATCGCGCCCAAATTCCCATGATCGGCAAGGGCTTTCAACGTACCTTCCGGCATTGTATTCACCGTGAACGGCGCAGCGAGGGCCTTGATGTAAAAAACGTCGGAAGCCTTGGGATCCTTGGTTCCGGTGCTGGCCCAGAGGAGCCGTTGGGGACGGGCGCCGGCGTTGGCAATACGCTGCCATGGGGGCGAATCGAGCAAGCGACGGTAAGCTTTGTACGTGCGCTTGGCGATGGCAATGCCAAGCTGATCACGCAGCGTTTCGGGGACCTTACCCATAACCGCCGAGTCCCAGCGGCTGATGAACACTGAGGCCACGGAAGCAACCGTGGGCTTAAGCCCGGCATCGATGCGCCGCTCGATGCCACGCAGGAACGCCTCCGCCGCCACATACTGCTCGCGGGAGAACAGCAGCGTAACGTTAACCGGGATGCCGGCGAAGATCGCCTCTTCGATGGCTGGCAGGCCCTCCTTGGTTCCAGGGATCTTGATGAACAGGTTAGACTGTTCCGCCCGCGCATGCAGATTCTTAGCTGCGGCCAGTGTGCTGGAGGTGTCGTAGGCGAGCAAAGCCGATACTTCGAGCGACACCCACCCGTCCACGCCATCGGTTTGGTCATAAAGGGGGCGGAACAGCGCAGCGGCCCGGGTAATATCCTCCAGCGCCAACTCGAAGAAGAGTGCCTCGCCCGATTTCCCTTCACCCAGCTTCTGTCGAATTGCGGCGTCGTAAGCAGTACTGTTCTTGATGGCGTGGTCGAAAATCGTTGGATTTGAGGTCAGCCCTGTCACTGAGAGATCCTGGATGTAACGCTTGAGCGTGCCGCTGTCCAGCAGATCCCGGGTGATATTGTCGAGCCAGATGCTTTGGCCCAGATTGTGAAGCAATTGCGTTGCTTTCATCATCGCACCTTTCTTTCTTGGTCCTCGGGCGTCGGCACATAAAGACACATGGTCTTCTCCACCGCACACCGCGTTTTCAGCCGTCAGCCAAGAAGTCCGTTGCCTTTCAGGTTTGTAATGCGACCTCACTCGCTTTTCGTGTTGCACTTCCTATCACTGCCAAGCGGTTCGATTTTTTCGTCAGGTCGCGCAGGCGTTCGAACGACAAGTCAGATAGCATGTTGTCCGTCGCTCGCCAGCGCCAATTTCCTTCGGCACGGCCGGGGACATTCATTCGAGCTTCTCTCCCCAAGTTCAGCAAGTCCTGCAGCGGAGCCATCGCCAGCGCCGCCCGGGAGGACCAAGCTAAATCCATCAGGGCCGGCGCCACTTCGCTGCTTGCGCCCGGAGACCGCTTCAGGTAGTTCCATAGGTTCTGCCGTTGGTCATTCGGCAAATCCTCAAACCATTCGCGAGTCGTAGGATTGTCATGGGTGCCGGTGTACACCACCGTGTTGGTTACAAAGTTTTGAGGCAGATACGGGTTATCAATGTGGCCGTCGAAGGCGAACTGGAGGACGCGCATCCCCGGCACGTGGAACTGATCGCGAAGTGCGTACACGTCGGGTGTGATCATGCCCAAGTCCTCCGCGATGAACGGTAGGGCGCCCAAACCGTTCTCCGCAGCCTGGAAGAATTCTGCGCCGGGACCGGGCACCCACCTGCCGGATTGTGCGGTCGGGGCGCCGGCCGGTACGTGCCACGCCGCGGCGAAACCCCGAAAATGATCTAAGCGAATCACGTCAACGTGTGCCAGCAGTGAGCGCAGCCGGGAGATGCACCAATCGAAGCCGGACTCGCGAAGAGCTTTCCAGTTGTATACGGGGTTACCCCAAAGCTGCCCCTGGGAGCTGAAATAGTCAGGCGGCACGCCGGAAACGAAGCGGGGGCGGCGCTGCTCGTCCAGCAGAAAGAGTTCCGGGTTGGCCCACACGTCGCTCGAATCAGGAGAGACGTAGAACGGCACGTCGCCAATCAGCCCCACTCCCTTGAGGTGGGCATGTGCCTTCAGGCGCTCGGCCTGGCGGAACACCAGGAACTGTGCGAAGTACACCAGACCGATCCTATCCGCCAATTCCCGCGTGGCCTGCGCGAGCGCTGACGCCTCGCGCCGGACCAGATCTCCGGGCCACTCGAGGTAATAGGCGCCGCTAAACTTAACCTTCAGCGCGCGGAAAAGTGCGTAGTCCCCCAGCCAGTGCGCTTGCTCGTTTCGAAATTGTTCATACGCGGCCCGAAGATCAGGGCGTGCGCCGGCCTTCAAGTTAGACCACGCTTTCTCAAGTAGCCGGTGTTTGAAAGGAATAACAGTGTTGTAGTCGATTTCGCCCTGTGGGGGCGAAGATATCTGACAATCACTCGCCCGTACGAGTCCGTCTTCGATCAGCCAGTCAGGACTGATCAGCAGGTCGTTGCCGGCAAAAGAGGACAGGGGATCATAGGGTGAGTTGCCGTAACCCGTTGGACCAAGCGGCAGCGACTGCCACCAGCTTTGCCCTGCGTCGGCAAGCCGGTCGATCCAGGCGAGTGCCGCCGGTCCCATATCGCCAATGCCGTAGGGCGAGGGCAGCGAGGTGATGTGCAGCAACAGCCCTGAAGCACGGTATCCCGCAGGGAACGGCGGCACATTGAAGGTCGGGCGCGTCATGCTTGCTCCGTCGAGGAATCCATCTCCACGATCTCCAAATAGGCAAACGTAGTTCCACTCGACCACCTGAAAAAGATCCTCCCCGTCCCCCTTTATTCCAGTGCACAGCCGATTGAAACTGCTGCCTTTCCTGGCTACCTCGAGAAGGCATAGGGGGCTTGTTAACATCTTTTGGAGTGGCAACTGGCGAAACCCCGCCACTTGTGTCGGTCATTCGTCAGAGTGGGTCGCTCCCGCAGTCTTGTACCTTCCCACCGTTCTCACTTACTGAGCCAGACTTTCGCCACCTCCCCTCCATGCGTCTTGGTGCACTTCGACAGACGTCGAATCATCGCGACTGATTCTGGACGGTCGTCACGACGACGTGTCCGTCCGGCAAATGTGGGAGCGGCTTAAACCGCTGACAGAAAGGGCGACTAGCTCCGTCCAGTGTTTGCTGCGCAATGGTATCCCGCTTGCCCCGTCCCCTGTGTGCAAGGGTTGAGCGGACGCAAGAGGGAATTCAACAAGTGCACGGCGTTATCTGAGGAACCTTAAATGTACTGCCTTCTGGAGCTCTTGACCGTCGTTGGTTTGGTTGTGGTTGTCGCAACGATTCTGTTTGTCGCGAGCGCCACGGTGATCGTAATCGATGAAGGAATGCGGTGGGTGTTCGGGCGATCAGCCAAATCAGTACGCCACGTCCCCAGCTTCTCACCCGCAATACCCAAGGGATGGAAAGTGACTTTCTCCGGCCAACTCGTTTCTTTGGACCCCAAGGCAGGTAAGCTATGAGTACCATCTGGCCCGTCACGAACAGTCATTCCACGCGGGCCACCAAATCCCGGATTCTCACGCTCTGCATGGCCTTGGTCGCTGCCGGCGGCTCAGGATTCGCTCAAATCGTCAACGTTTTATTACCGGAACCCCCCACGGCTTCAATCGAAGGGATCATCACGGCTGGGGTTGGGCAGGGTCAGGCGGACGCCGTTCCGGGCGTGCTCGTGAAGCTGACGGGCGCCTCGTCTGCACCCGACCCGCTATCAGCCACAACGGACGCCGACGGACACTATAGGTTTACCAAGCTGTTTCCGGGCGCTTATACGATTGATGGTGCTCGCGAAAATCTCGATTCGATCCTCAGGTTCCAGTTTCCGTTCGGGGAATGTCCGAGACTCTAGCTGAAATGTGATCCAGCGACCAAAAATCTCGCAATTTTCCACAGTGGTTGGACCCATCCTTCCCCCATTATGGTTATTCCACCAATGCTAGAAGAAGCAGGCCAATGCCCGAGTCAAATCGTGGCGACAAAATGTCACTTCCCCAGCCTGCGGAGACATTCTCGGATCCCCAGATTCGCCGACGACAGGGGTAAACTAGGGCTGGAAGATTAACAAGCGCACTCGATAAGATCAATGATTTCAATTCGAACGAGATTATTGATAGGGACAACTGACAATAGTAAAGGGTTGCCGTGTTTTGATGAATGTCATAAAATTAAAGCTTCACTTGGCTAAAGGAGAAACCAAAGGAGTAGGAGGCTGAATCCTGTAATCCTTCGTCGGACATTTTGTCGTTTCGCCTCGAATGGGCCTCTTTGTCCAGTTCGTGATGTAGGTGATTCCTAATCACTCCCCTCGACCGACCGCGTGAAACGCAATATGTCGCGGCAAAGCATGCCACTGACTGGCCCGAACGATCAATTCTAGTTCTTCAAACGTATGCTTAGCCCAACCTTCGCAGATGCGCACTTTTTTGCGGGATAGTTGATCTGTCATTCGGGCTAATCCCTTATCAGTCAGTGCTGCGTTTTCTGAAGGGCGGTGTAGTGCCGACCTACCCTCTTTACAAGCCCTCCAGGAAGCTGTCAGGATGCGCGCTGACGATGTTTCTGCGCAGCAAGAGGCGAGTCAAAGACGGCAAGGAGCACCGCTATTGGAGCGTGGTGGAGAACCGGCGCGTGCGTGCGGGGCGGGTGGTGCAGCGGCAGGTCTTGTTTTTGGGAGAGATCAATGACCGCCAGCAGGGAGCGTGGCGGCAGACCTTGGAAGTCTTTGATGAAGCCGAGCAGCGGGCGCGGACGCTGAGCTTGTTTCCAGAGGATCGTGCAATTCCGGCCGACGCACTGGATGGCGTGCAGGTGAAGCTCAAGGAGATGGAGTTGCGGCGGCCGCGGGCGTTGGGCAACTACTGGCTGGGGTGCGAGCTGTGGCGGCAGTTGGGGTTGAGCGAATTTGGGGAGGAGCAACTGGGACGAGGGCGAGAAGAAGTGCCGTGGGGGAAGGTGCTGGAGTTGCTGGTGGTGAGCCGGTTGGTGGCGCCGGGCAGCGAGTTCCGTTTGCATCGGCAAGGGTTTGACCAGAGTGCCCTGGGCGATCTGTTGGGCACGGGCTTTGCCGTGGCGGAAAAGGACCGTTTGTATCGCTGTCTGGACCGCTTGGGGGAGCACAAGACAGCGTTGTTCGACCACCTGCGACAACGCTGGCAGGACTTGTTTCAGGCCCGCTTCGACGTACTGCTGTACGACCTGACGAGCACCTATATCGAAGGCGAAGGCGAGGAGATTCCCAAGGCAAAGTACGGCTACAGCCGGGATCACCGTTTCGATTGCCGGCAGGTGGTGATCGCGCTGGTGGTGACGCCGGAAGGATTGCCGCTGGCTTACGAAGTGCTGGCGGGTAACACCTCGGACCGCACCACGCTGCGAGGATTTCTGGCCAAGATCGAAGCGCAGTATGGGCAGGCGCGGCGGGTGTGGGTGATGGACCGGGGCATTCCCAGCGACGAGGTGCTGGAAGAGATGCGCCAGCCGGGGCGGGAGAGGTTCTATCTGGTGGGTACGCCACGGGGCAAAATTCAGCAGTACGAAAAGCGGTGGTTGGAACTGCCCTGGCAGAAGGTGCGCGAGTCGGTGGAGGTGAAGTTGTTCGCGGAGGAGGGCGAACTCTATGTGCTGGCCAAGAGTGCAGGGCGGCGAGCCAAGGAACGAGCCATCCGCCGGCGCAAGTTAGCCCGTTTGCTGAAGACGTTGCGCAAGCTGCGCCGGAGCGCTCCGGCGCGCGATCAATTGCTGCTGCGCATCGGAGCGGCCAAGAAGGAAGCGGGGCGGGCCTTCGCGTTCGTGCCGATGCGGTTGCCCCAAGAGGGAGAAGCCGTCACCCGCCAGACGTTCTCTTTTCAGTTGAACAAAGAGAAGTTGCAGAAGGCGGAGCTGCGCGACGGGCACTATCTGCTGCGCTCGAACCTCGTGGGCGAAAATCCCTCGGTACTGTGGGAATGTTATATCCTCCTGACGCAGATCGAAGCCGCCTTCCGCACCTTGAAGAGCGAGTTGGGGCTGCGTCCGATTTATCACCAGGTAGAGAAGCGCGTGGAAGCCCACATCTTCGTGGCCTTCCTGACTTATGCCCTCTCGGTGACCCTCAAGCAGCGGCTGGTCGCCTTAGCGCCGGGTCTGACGCCCCGTGCCGTGCTGGAAAAACTGGCCACGATTCAGATGCTCGATGTCTGCCTGCCCACGACCGACGGACGCTGGCTGATCATGCCCCGTTATACCCAGCCGGAACCTGACCAGTCGCTGCTGCTGCACCAGCTCAATCTGTCCTTGCCTGCACAGCCGCCGCCCCGCATCAAGGCCCCGCAGGAGGCTGCGCAGACCTTGCCGCGGAGACTGAAAATGTAGTGCCGACCCGGGCAATCGATTTGATGAAAAGAAAACACTTACGACTGCAATATGCCGTCAACTGCGAAAGTTCGGTTAGCCAAAGCACCAAGGTCGCAGAAAACCGGCACTGACAGTACGGAGATAACATGCAAGGCCTTCCATCTGCTCTGAGGGCTAGAGACTTGGATATGGAACATAACTAGGTTCACGAAAAAACCAGGGGAGGAATACACCATGAAGAAGCCCGTGACACCGATTTCCTTTGCCGGCTCCCAACTCCGCGAAACACGCCATATTTGCGCGTTTTTCAATAGCGACGACGAAGAGTATCGCGTGTTGCTCCCGTTTATTAAGGACGGATTCGAGTGTGGCGACAAGGCGGTGCACGTCGTTAATCCCGATCAACGCCGTGACCATCTGCAACGGTTGGCTACGATAGGAATCGACCCGACCGCCGCCGAGCGGAGCGGCCAATTAGAGGTCCGCACCAACACTGAAACGTACCTTCGGGACGGCCGCTTCGATCAGGATCGGATGCTCGAAGTATTCGAACAGGCGGCCAGCGGCAACGCCCCGGGAGGATTTCCCCTCAGCCGCATTGTCTGCCGTATGGATTGGGCGGCTGAAGGTGGATCGCACATCGATAACCTTGTCGAGTTCGAAGCGCGCGTGAATGACGTGTGGCGCCGCCACGATGACGCGGTTATCTGCACTTACCATCTCACGAAATTTGGAGGGGACACCGTAATTGACATCATGCGGACGCATCCGATGGTTATTATCGGCGGCATTCTTCAGGAGAATCCGTTCTTTGTACCACCGGAGCAGTTTTTGCCGGAAGTTCGACAGCGGCGCACCAGGCGGACGATGTCACCGCCGACGGTTGTCTAAGCCGAGATGGAAATCGGACATCCTGCCGAGAAGATCAATCGCCTCCAGCGCTGCATTAATGATCTGATCAGCGTCCTCGCTCTTCCTGCCGTCTGGAGTGGCAGCGAACCCGCTCAGATCGTTCATACCTTACTCGACGCGCTCCTAAGCGTGCTCCCCCTGGATCTTGTCTATGTCTGGCTGGCAAACCCCGTCGGCGAGGGGCCCGTCGAGATGGTCCGGTCCGCTCAATGGCGAGGACCGATGCCGGGGCCGCAGGAGATCGGCGGGGTGTTCAAACCCTGGCTGGGAACTGAACCACAGAAATGGCCTTCGCGGATCGGAAATCCCCTGGGGGAGGGTGACATTTCGATTGTGCCCTTGCGACTGGGATTGCAAGGTGAAATCGGCGTGATAGTGGCAGGGTCGGCGCGGGCGGATTTCCCGGGGCAGAACGAAAAACTTATTCTGAGCGTAGCGGCTAATCAGGCGGCGGTCGGACTGCAAGAGGCACGGCTCCTGAGCGAACAGAAGCGAGTGGCGAGGGAACTCGATCAAAGGATCGAGCAACGGACCGGAGAGCTTGCCGCTGCCAACGAGGAGCTAAGAATAGAGATTACTGAACGCCAACGCGCGGAAGCCGCCCGCCGCCGCAGCGAGGAACATATCCGCAATGTGGTGGAGACCGCCACCGACGCGGTTGTCACCATCGATGACACTGGTTACATCCTCTACGTTAATCCGGCGATGACCAGAATCTTCGGTTACCCCCCTTCCGAGTTGATTGGGCACCCTCTGACGATTCTGATGCCGGGCTATTTGCGCGAGGTCCATCTAGCGGGCTTCCAGCGCTATCTGAAAACTGGGCAGCGACACCTGAACTGGCAGGGAGTGGAACTAACCGCGCTACGCAAGAGTGGCGCAGAATTTCCCGTGGAGATCTCATTCGGTGAGGTCACCAAAAACAGCCGGCGCCTCTTTACCGGCTTCATCCGCGACATCACCGACCGGAAAGAAGCAGAGGAATTGCGTACAGCGCGCGCGGCAGTCCGCGATTCGCGCCGATATTAGCAATGCATTCGCAGGGGAAGGAGATCTTCGAGTAATCCTCCAACAATGCGCCGAGGCCCTGGTTCAGCACCTCAACGTGGCCTTTGCCCGAATCTGGATTTACGACGAAAATGCGAAAATATTGAAGCTGCAAGCCAGCGCCGGCTTGTACACGCACCTTGACGGTCCCCACAGCCGCGTCCCTATTGGTGAGCTCAAGATCGGCCGGATTGCTGAGGAGAAAAAACCTTATCTCACGAACGCGGTCACCGACGATCCCCGAATCAACGACAAGACATGGGCCAAGAAGGAAGGCATGGTGGCCTTCGCGGGTTATCCCCTGGTGGTTGATAATCGGATGGTGGGAGTGATGGCTGTTTTTTCCCGGACGCCCCTCGCCACTGCCATTCTCGAGACCCTCGGTTCCGCGGCGGATTCCATAGCCCAAGGCATCGAAAGAAAGCGGACGGAAGAATCGCTGCGGAGGAGCGAAGAGCGGTTTCGTTTGCTCGTGGAAGGCGTGCAGGACTACGCCATCTTTATGCTCGACCCGGAAGGGCGGGTGGTTACGTGGAACGAAGGGGCCGAGCGTATCAAGGGTTATCGCGCGGAGGAGATTCTGGGCCAGCAATTCTCACGGTTCTACGAAAAGGGAGACATCGAGCTGGGCAAGCCCGAGCAAGAGCTGAAAGAGGCCGAGGCCAAGGGTCGCTCTACCGTTGAGGGCTGGAGGGTCCGTAAGGGTGGGTCGCGATACTGGGCGGAAGTCATTACTACGTGCATAAGAGAAAAAGAAGGAAAACTCGTTGGCTTCGCAAAAATAATTCGCGACCTGACCGAGCGGAAGCGTTTCGAACGAGACCTTCAGCATGAGCGCGACCGGCTGCGGTTGTTGTTGGATTTGAATAACCGAATCGCATCCAATTTGGATCTTCGTCAGCTCTTTCAAGCCCTTCTGGAAGAGCTCAAAGGCACTATGGAGTGCGAGCTTGTCGGGCTAGCGCTGCCGGAAAGCAAGGGGGAGCAGCTACGCGTCGACGTACTCGAGTGCCTTGGGCCAAAAAGCTCAATGCGTGAAGGGATGCTAATTCCTGTTCAGGGATCACCGTCCGGCCAGGCATTCCGCACCGCGAAGCCCATTGTTATCGGAAGCGCCGGACAGCGCGGCACGGATCATGATCTCTATAAGGGACCAAAAGGTGAGGCGTATGAGCAGGCGGTAGCTGGCGAAGGGCTGAAAACGAGCTGCTTGCTTCCTCTAATCCAACGCGATCACGCACTGGGAATTCTCCATCTGGCTTGGCGGGAAGAGCGTCGCCTTGCCCAGAAAGACGTTGATTTCCTCAGACAGATCGCGAGTCAAATCTCCATAGCCGTTGACAACGCCTTGAATTACCGGCAAGTGACGAAATCACGGGTTCGCTTAGCCGCGGAAAAACAGTACCTCGAGGAAGAGATCCGAAGAGAGTACAACCCCGACGAAATCGTCGGCGATAGTCCCAGTCTGCTGAAACTTTTGCAATTGCTGGAGCAGGTCGCGCCCACTGATTCGAACGTTCTGATAACCGGGGAGACGGGTACGGGCAAGGAGTTAATTGCACGGGCCGTCCACAGCCGCAGTACGCGCAAAGATCGACCCTTGGTCAAGGTCAACTGCGGTGCGATTCCCGCTGGCCTGGTGGAAAGCGAACTCTTCGGGCATGTCAAAGGCGCCTTTACCGGTGCGACCACTGACCGCACTGGTCGATTCGAGCTGGCAGATGGTGGTACGCTTTTCCTTGACGAAGTCGGCGAGTTGCCCTTAGACACGCAGGTGAAGCTTCTTCGTGTTCTCCAAGAGCAGGAATTCGAACCCGTGGGAAGCAGTCGCACCGTTCATGTCGACGTGCGAATCATCGCCGCCAGCAATCGCAATCTGGCCGAAGCGGTACGGTCAGGGTTGTTTCGCTCCGATTTATTCTACCGCCTGAATGTTCTGCCACTCCACGTACCGGCGCTGCGCGAACGCCAATCAGATATTCCCCAGATTCTGATGTTCTTTCTCGTTCACTACTCGCGGAAGATGGGAAAAAAGATCGACAGTATTTCATCGGATACGATGGAACGGTTAATAAATTACTCCTGGCCTGGGAATATTCGGGAACTCAGGAATGTCATCGAGCGAGGAGTCGTGCTATCCCCGAGTGCGGCATTAACGTTGGGGTTCGACCTCCTTCCCCCCGAGATTTCCAACCTCGATTCGGTCCCCGGCACCATTCCCGTTCGCGGGGAGAACGTGGACGGCGCAGTTCAAGTGCCTGGGCAGGAAAGGCCGCCCGCAGATGCTCCTTCGCTTGAAGAGGTCGAGCGGCGACATATTCTGACGGTGTTGGAGCAGACCGGTTGGAAAATCAGTGGCCCCAAGGGCGCGGCGGGGATCCTTAAGATTCATCCCAATACCCTCCGAGACCGAATCAGCAAGCTGGGCATTGCCAGGTCGACTCACGAAATCCCGTAAGCGGTCCCGGTCTATCGTGCTTTGCTCACGAAATCGCGTGAGAAACCCAACCTTCAACCCTCCAGAAAATCCCTATATCTTGAACGTGTTCATCAGGGTAGAGCAATCGACAACACCCTCAGATGGACTGGTGCGTGACTTGCACCAAGAAAAACGAGTTTGAGGTATTCATCCGATGCTCAGGATCTCGGTTGTAGACTCGACGAGTGACGCGATGACACTGCTATTAGAAGGTCAGGTCACAGGCGACGCGGTCGATACACTCAATTCGTCTTGCGATCAGGCTCTTGCCGAAGGCCGGCGCCTCACCCTGAATCTCGCGGGTGTCTCCTTCGTTGATCGTAAGGGGGTGGCGCTCTTCCATCGACTCGCCACCCGGCAAGTAAGAGTTGTAAATTGCTCGGGTTTCGTTGCCGAGCAACTTAAGGTGCGACCCGGGATAGACAGTTACGATCGTCATCCCACGGGCGCGGTTAATTTAGAAAAGGGCTGAGAAACCGCAAAATGACGGTGACGCAGACCACCCCAGGCACCCGCTTGCCTTGGAAGTGTTGGAGTCGGATTGACTCTTCGAACGGGCCGACTATAAGGAGATGCACCATGAGACAAACAGAGTATATGAATTGCTCAGAGCTTCCCGCGGCAAGCCTGCCATGGGACGAAAACGCTTATCGAGACGATATCATTGGGTCGAGTCAGTCCTTTAAGTGGGTTCTTCAGCAGGTTCAGACGGTGGCGCCGACGCCTTTCACGGTTCTAATCCAGGGAGAGACAGGAACGGGAAAAGAGGTCATTGCTCAAGCAATACACAACAGCAGCTCGCGCCGGAATGGCCCGTTTGTGAAATTGAATTGTGCGGCGATTCCGGCCGGATTACTCGAAAGCGAGCTGTTTGGCCATGACCGAGGCGCCTTCACGGGAGCCGTTTCCGCTCGCCTTGGGCGGTTTCAGCTCGCCAATGGGGGCACGCTTTTCCTTGATGAAATCGGCGAGTTGCCTCTGGAGCTGCAACCCAAGCTGTTGCGTGTCCTCCAGGACCAGATGGTGGAAAAGCTTGGCAGCACGCGCACAATTCGCATCGACGTCCGAATTGTTGCCGCCACAAACCAGAACCTGGCTCGAATGGTGGAGGAGCGAACGTTTCGACCCGACCTTTACTATCGCTTGAACGTGTTCCCGATCACTCTTCCCCCTCTCCGCGACAGGGCGGAGGACATCCCAGCGTTGGTCGAACACTTCGTGCAGAAGTTCTCGGACGAGATGGGAAAAAGAATCGAAACGATCCCCCCCGAAGTCATGGATATCCTGAAACTGTATGACTGGCCCGGCAATATTCGCGAGATGGAGAACATCATCAAGCGCGCCGTCATCATGTCCACTGGGACTGCCCTTCGGCCGCTGCTCGGAGAGCTCAAACGCTTGCCCGGTCAAGCCTCGCCGGCGGCGAAGCGGACGCTGGCGGAGGCCGAGAGAGACCACATCGTGGAGGTCCTGCGAGAGACACGATGGGTACTGGGGGGAAACAATGGCGCCGCGGCACGGCTGGGAATGCCGCGCACCACCCTGGTCTACAAAATGCGCAAACTCGGAATCGTTCGAGAACAAGGGTGCAGGCCCTTCCGGGGCCGTCTCAGCGGCTTGCCCGATTCTCCCGCCGGGTTCGACAATGACGGGCAGGAATCACCCCTGGACGGGACCGAAGGAACAATGGAAAGGGCGCTTTCACAAGTAGGGACAGCCTAACCCCATATATCGATTATTTCTTACGGACACGCTGCCGGGAGAAAAAAGATGAACACGCTTTGGAAATATAAAGTCTGGATAGGTGGAGCTTTTGGCTTGCTCGTCATCGGTCTGGTTATTGGAGCGATCCGCCCCAAGCACGTAGCGGGAGCGCCGCCGGGGGCCCCACCGAATGTTGAAGTCGTGCAGGTCACTCAGAAAGATGTTCCGATCTATGGCGAGTGGATCGGTACGCTCGACGGATTCACCAATGCCGACGTGAGGGCACAGGTCACCGGCTATCTCCTGCGGCAGGGCTACCAGGAAGGCGCCTTCGTAAGGAAGGGGCAGTTGCTCTTTGAGATTGACCCGCGGCCTTTTCAGGCAACCCTGGACCAGGCCGAAGGGCAGTTGGCGCAGGCCAAGGCCATGCTGGCCAATGCCCAGGCAGTGCAAGGCAGAACCCAGCTTGATGTCGAGCGATACACCCCGCTGGCCAAAGAAGAAGCAGCGAGCCAGCAGGATCTCGACAATGCGGTTCAGAATAACTTGGCCGCTAAGGCCACCGTGGCGACGGCTGAGGCGGAAATCAAAACCGACGAGGCTGCCGTCGAAACGGCCCAGATCAACCTCGATTTTACCCGCCTGGTTGCATCCATCGATGGCATCGCCGGCCAAGCCCAACTTCAGGTCGGCGCACTGGTCAGTCTAAGCAGCGGGCCCGTGACGTCCGTCTCTACCGTCGACCCCATCAAGGTTTATTTCACCATGGGCGAACCCCAGTACCTCGCATGGAGAGAATGGTACCCGACAGAGGCTAGCCGGGAGGAGGCACACAAGAATCTGCATCTCCAAATGATTTTGGCGGACGGTTCCACCTATCCCCATGAGGGCACATTCTACTTTGCGGACCGCCAGGTAAATGAAAGCACGGGGGCAATTCGGCTTGCCGGCCTGTTTCCCAACCCCGGGAATGTCCTGCGCCCGGGCGGTTACGCCAGAGTTCGCGCCACGATCCGAACTGAGCATAACGCGCTTCTGGTACCTCAGCGTGCAGTCACGGAGCTGCAGGGCGGCTATCAAGTCGCGGTGGTGGGCGACGAGAACAAGGTGAGCATCCGGGCGGTCCAGGTCGGCGAGCGGGCTGGCGCCCAGTGGATTATTGCGGACGGACTGAAGCCCGGCGAGCGGGTGGTGGTCGAGGGCGTGCAGAAGGTGCGTCCCGGCATGCGCGTGAACCCCAAGCCATTTGCAGCGGAAAGCAATGGGAGGTAATCCGTGTCAAAGTTTTTCATCAATCGCCCCATCGTTGCCATGGTGATCTCCATTGTGCTGGTCATCGTGGGTTCGCTTACCATTCTGAGTTTGCCGATCGCGCAGTTTCCCAATATTGCTCCGCCCGAGATTCAAATCCTCGCCACCTACGTGGGCGCGGACGCGCAAGCGCTGGAGCAGTCCGTGGCCACTCCCATCGAGCAGCAGATGAGCGGCGTGGACAACATGAACTACATGTATTCGCTGAATGCCACCGGCAACTCCACCACCACCCTGATCGTTGACTTCGATCAGAAAACCGATCCGAACAACGACTACATTCTTGCCCAGAGCCGGGAAACGCAGGCTGCTTCTCAGCTTCCCACCGACGTCAACAACTATGGCGTCACGGTTCGAAAATCCGTTACCGCTCCCCTCATTCTGATTGCCGTTTATTCCCCGCACGGAACCCATGACGCCACCTTTCTGTCGAACTACGCGTACATCAACCTCACCGATCCCATTCTCCGTTCGCCCGGCGTCGGCAACGTTCAGGTATTCGGTGCGGGCCAATACGCGATGCGCTTATGGGTAAAACCCGACCAATTGGCCAAGCTCGGCATCACCGTTCCCGAGATCATCAGTGCGGTGCAGGCCCAGAATACCGTGAACCCTGCTGGAAAGGCGGGCGGCGAACCGGTGCCCAAGGGCCAGGAATTTACCTATTCGGTTCTCGCGCAAGGCCGCCTTGAGTCCCCGGAAGAATTCGGGCAGATCGTGGTCCGCGAGACGCCCGACGGCGGCATCGTCCGGGTCCGCGATGTCGCGCGCATGGAGTTAGGCTCGCAGGATTACAGCGTTGCCGGCCGTTTTAATGGCAAGCCCAGCGCCATCATTGCCGTCTACCAACTGCCGGGCTCGAACGCAGTTGAGGCGGCCAATGGCGTCAAGAAACTCATGGCCCAGATGAAGCAGCGCTTCCCGGAGGACCTGGATTCCGCCATCGCTCTGGACACCACGCTCTCGGTCACGCAGGGCATGAAGGAAATTGTGGTAACGCTCGTCATCGCCCTCGCGCTGGTCATCCTGGTGGTGTACCTCTTCTTGCAGGGCTGGCGCGCTACGCTGATTCCGCTTCTGGCCGTGCCCGTCTCGCTGGTCGGCACGTTCGTGCTTTTCCCGATCTTCGGCTTCTCCATCAATACGCTTTCGCTCTTTGGCCTGGTGCTGGCGATCGGCCTGGTGGTAGATGACGCGATCGTGGTGGTGGAGGGCGTGGAACGCCATATCGAGGAGGGTATAGCTCCCAAGGCGGCGGCCCTGAAAGCCATGGAAGAGCTTTCCGGCCCGGTGGTGGGCATTGCCCTGGTTCTGTCCGCGGTATTCGTGCCCACCGCCTTCATTCCCGGAATCACCGGCAGGCTCTACCAGCAATTCGCCGTCACCATTGCGATTTCCGTTCTCCTTTCCGCTTTCAATGCGCTCACGCTCAGCCCGGCGCTGGCGGCCCTTCTGCTTCGCCCGAAGGAACCAAGCCAGGGACTCTTGCGGAAATTGTTTGACGGGTTCAATCGCCTCTTTGAGCGGGCCACAGAGGGCTATGTGAGTTGGAGCGCCGTACTGGTTAAGAAGACCGCCGTCGTCGTAGTGTTGCTGGCGGCCTTCAGTGTAGGGGCGGGCTTTTTTGCCCACCGCGTCCCCTCGATCTTTCTTCCCGACGAAGATCAGGGTTACGCCTACGTCAATCTCCAGCTTCCCAACGCCGCTTCCCTGGAACGCACCCGGGCGGTTACAGCCGATGTGGAAAAAATCCTGATGAACACGCCCGGGGTAAGGAGCGTGAGCGCCTTCGTCGGCTTCAGTTTGCTCAGTTTTGCCCGCACCACTTACAACTCGACCTTCTTTGTGACCTTCAAGCCATGGGACGAACGCAAGACAAGATCCGAGCAATTCCAAACGCTCAAGGCGCATCTGAACCAGCAGTTAAGCAAGTTGCCCTCCGGCGTTGCCTTCGGTTTTTCCCCACCCGCTATCCCCGGTGTCGGCACCGCGGGCGGGTTTACGTTTATGCTGGAAGATCGTTCAGGCGGCAACGTTCAGTTCCTCGCCAGAAACCTGAACACCTTTCTGGAAGCCGCCCGCAAGCGGCCTGAAATCGCGAGCCTCAGCACCACCTTTTTGGCTAGCGTTCCCCAGGAGTTTGTAAAAGTCGACCGCGACAAAGTGCTGAAGCAGGGTGTGGCCTTGAATGATGTCTACCGCACCATCCAGGCCTTCATGGGAGGTTATTTCATTAACTATTTCAATCGCTTTGGCCGGCAGTGGCAGGTCTACGTGGAGGCAGAAGGCCAGGACCGCACCCAGGCGGAGAACGTCGGCCAGTTCTACGTTCGCAACAACCGGGGAGAGAATGTTCCCCTCTCCACCCTGATCGCCGTTGAACCGCGCCTGGGCCCGGAGTTCACTTTACGCTTCAATGAATATCGTTCCGCGCAGATCAACGGGAGCGCCGCGCCGGGCTATAGCGCGGATCAGGCCACAGCCGCCCTCGAGGATGTTTTCAAGCAGACCATGCCGTCCGAGATGGGCTTTGACTATTCCGGCATGTCGTTTCAGGAACAAAAGGCGCGCGAAGGTGTACCCGCCTCAGCGATCTTTGGACTTTCGCTGCTCTTCGTATTCCTGATTCTGGCGGCGTTGTATGAAAGCTGGTCGCTGCCCTTCAGTATATTGCTCAGCACGCCCGTGGCGATCTTTGGAGCTTTTGGAGTTCTTTGGTTACGCCGCGTACTGCTCAGCGCTTTCCTGCCGCCTTACATGGTTCAGATTGAAAATGACGTCTATTCCCAGATAGGTCTGGTCATGCTGATTGGCCTGGCGGCTAAAAACGCCATCCTGATTGTCGAGTTTGCCAAAGACGAATACGAGAACGGAAAGCCCCTGGCGGACGCCGCTCTGGAAGGAGCCAGGCTCCGTTTGCGGCCGATTCTGATGACCTCCTTCGCGTTTATTCTCGGCTGCGTGCCGCTGTGGACGGCGTCCGGCGCGGGATCAGTGGCGCGCCAGATCATGGGCACCACCGTCATCGGCGGCATGGCGGCGGCGAGCGTCCTCGGCATCTTCTTCGTCCCGGCCGTCTTTTACCTCGTAGAAAAATGGTCAGGCGCCCCGCAGGAAGATCGGGAACATAGGGCGGGCGCCTCCGGCGGACTTCCACCAACACCCGCACCGGCGGAGGGCAACTGAATTGCCGGGCGGTTGAGGGACGGATAACTCGTTAGCAGGAGCATCATGTGAAGAAGCTACTGATCGCCAATATTCTGGGTGCAAGTTTAATGACGGGCTGCATGGTAGGCCCTAACTACCAAAAGCCCGCTGTGCCAATTCCACCGTCCTACCGTGACCTGAGTGAGAACCAGCAGGCCGTAGCGCAGGTCGCCTCCTATGCCGACTTGCCGTGGTGGCAAGTCTTCCAGGATCCGAAATTACAGGAACTGGTCCGCATCGCGCTCAAGCAAAACTACGACTTGCAACTCGCGGTGGAGCGCATCAACGCAGCACGCGCGCAGCTTACCGTAACGCGCTCCAGCCTGTTCCCCCAGATCCAAGCTGGCGGCAACCCTATTGGTGGAAAAGAATATAACTTCCAATCCCGCTACAATTTTCTAATCCTGACGGCCGACGCGGCGTTCCAGGTGGACTTGTTCGGTAAGCTGCGGCGCGCCACAGAGGCCGCGCGCGCCGAACTTCTTGCCACCGAGGAAGCGCGGCAGACCGTCGTCTTAACGCTCGTGAGCGACGTGGCGAGTGACTATTTCGCTCTCCTGCAACTTGACCTTCAACTCCAAATCACGCACGAGACCGTCAAGACGCAGGAAGACTCGGTGAAGCTCACCAATTTTCGCGTCCAGCACGGTGTGGCCACCAAGCTTGACGTCTTGCAGGCTCAGCAGGTTCTCGATACCGCCAATGCTCAAATCCCTGACTTGGAGCGGCAGATCGCACAGGAAGAGAATGCCATCAGCATCCTCCTGGGCAACTACCCGCAGAGCGTGCCCCGCGGTCTCCCGCTGGTGGAGCAGTCGCTCCCGCCTGAAGTGCCGGCAGGCCTGCCTTCGACACTCCTGGAGCGCCGGCCCGATATTCGCGAGGCCGAGCAAATCCTGGTCGCCGCGAACGCCGAAATCGGAGTCGCCAAAGCCCAGTTCTTTCCGCAAATCTCCCTGACGGGCTCTGGCGGCGGCGCCTTCGGACGGAGCAGCGTATTCTCCAGCCTCATGAGCTCGCACCTTGGCATCTGGTCGTACGGCGCGCAGGTGAGCCAGCCCATTTTTACGGGAGGTGCTCTCAAAGGAAATCTGCGCTTGGCCGAGTCGGAGCACCAACAGGCACTCATCGCCTACCGGCAAGCGATACAGCAGGCGTTCGGAGACGTATCCGATGCGCTGATCGGCTACCAGAAAAACCATCAGGTCAGGGTTCGCCAGCAGGATACCGTCGCGGATCTGGTGGAGTCCGTCCGCCTGTCCAAAGACCGTTATTCGGGAGGCACCACCACCTATCTGGAAGTCCTGGACGGCCAAAGGTCGCTCTTCTCCGCCGAACTCACCCTCGCTGGGGCGCGCGGCACCGAGTACCAGAGCCTGGTGCAACTCTATCGAGCACTCGGCGGAGGCTGGCGGCAGTAGTTAAAATGGCAGCGGCACCCGGCAGGAGACATGGCGGAATTTGCCGACCCTGCAGCATGCGGGAAATGGAAGGGTAGTCGAATGTACTGCCTCGTAGAGCTATTGATCGCCGCGAGGACTGCAAAAAACTCGTGGCTGTTGCGCGGCGCGGGGGCCGCGGCAAAGTCGGGTGCATCATCCTAGCATGTCCGGCCAAGCATGCTGGAGCTCGCGCCCGCGTCCAAGTCATCTTAGAGAGGCTGCAATTCGCCGAGGATGGTGGGAATCAATTCAGACACCGTCGGATGAATGTGCATGGCACGCTGCATCACTGTGTACGGGGCACGCGCATACATCATGTCTAGGACGCAGTGGATCACCTCATCGCCGCCGGTACCGAGGATGCTCGCTCCAAGGATCTCTTTTGAGTCCGCATCGACTAGCACTTTCATAAATCCCTGGGTTTCGCCCTTCTCCACGGCCCGCCCGACACGCGTCATGGGCCGCGAGCCCTTCAGCACACGCCGGCCGGATCCGCGGGCGGCACGCTCCGTGATGCCCGCGCGCCCGAGTGGCGGATCGATGTAGAGGTTGTATGCGGCGATACGGTCGGTGACACTTCGCGGCTCGTGGTCCAGAAGGTTGGCCGCAACGATCTCGAAATCATTGTAAGAAGTGTGTGTAAATCCTCCGCGTCCATTACAGTCGCCGAGCGCCCAGATGCCTGGAACGTTGGTACGCAGTTGATTGTCCACAAGAATGTAGCCGTGGCCATCGCGCGCCACTCCGGACTTTTCCAGACCGAGGTCGTCAGTATTCTGCGTGCGGCCCATCGCCAGCAACAAGTGCGAACCGCTCACTTCTGGCGTGCCTTCAGTGCAATCCAGGCGCACGCCGACTTCTTCATCCCCGAGCCTCGCGAGCTCGATGCACGTCGCGTTGAGCCGCACCTCAACGCCCTCGCGCTCGAGGATGGCCCGTACTTCAGCGGACACGTCCTCGTCTTCGTGAGCAATCAGGCGCGATGCCCTTTCTATGATTGTTACGTCGCTGCCAAAGCGCCGGAAAATCTGACCGAATTCCAGACCTACATAGCCGCCGCCGACAATAATGAGATGTCGTGGCAGGACGTCGAGGTCCAATAACGTGGAATTGGTTAGATACGGCGTGTTCGCTACTCCGGGCATGGACGGTATGGCTGCGCGCCCTCCCACGTTAATGAAAATCTGCGGTGCCGTCAGTAACTCCTCACCGACGATAACTTCCTTCGGCGATTCAAATCGGGCGTGGCCCTGGTAGACCGTGCAATTGGGCGTGTTCTTGAGCCACGATTCCAAGCCGCTTCGGGATTTCCCGACGATTTCATCCTTGCGTGCTTTGACTCGTTTCATGTCAACGCGTGCTGTGCCGACCACTTCGACTCCAAAGTCCGCCGCCCGGCGTACCATATGCGCGTTGTACGCGGAGGCGACCAGCGTCTTTGTTGGGATGCAACCTGTATTCACGCACGTTCCGCCGAAGCGGTGCCGTTCGATTATGGCCACCCGTTGCCCAGCAGCGGCCATCCGGACAGCCAGGAAGGGTCCTGACTGCCCAGTTCCAATGACGATAGCATCAAACTCTTTTTTCATGATCGGCTGACCATCCTCGCTGTGAATCCGGACACTGCAGCTTCATAAATCGATGACGACATCGCTCGTCGGCTGTGAACAGCAGACGAGAAGGTTGCCATCGGCCGGCTTGTCGAGTGGCTCCGGTCCGTAGACGACCGCCCCCGAAACCAAGCCACTCTCGCAGTTGTGACAAACACCGGTTCGACACGCCCAACGGACCGGGACGTCACACGCCTCGGCCATTTCGAGGATGCTCCCGTACCGCGACGCGTTCCAGTGTGCGGAAATGCCACTGCGCGCGAACGATACCAGCGGACCCGTGCTTGCCTCGTCGCCAGGCGGATGCGGAGCTCGCGTCACGGCGCCGACCACACCAGGGGTCATGGACTCGCCGCCGTTGAAGATCTCGATGTGAATGCGCTCCGGCGCCACACCTAAGGCCGTGAGCGCCTCTCTCATGTCCGCCATGAATCGGGTTGGCCCGCAAAGGTAAACGTCCGCCTCTCGTGGGAGTCCGAGTTCATCGAAAACCGATCGCGAGAAGCGACCGATCGCGTTGAAATCCTCGCCCGTCTTGTCGATTGAGTCCGGCCGGGTGTAACAAACGTAGCTGCGGCCGTTCGTGAGCGCTCGCATGAGGCGGCGGACTTCGCCGGCAAACGGATGATGCTGCCCATCGCGCGCTGTGTGCAACCACATGACCTGGCGTGTCGAATGTGCCGCCGCGAGTGCGTGCAGCATCGCCAGAACAGGCGTCGCACCGATCCCAGCACTGAGCAGTACGATTGGTCTTTCTCCGGACTGCAGAACGAAACTTCCGCGCGGCGAGCTGACGTCGAGGCGATCACCCACACGGAGATGTTCCCGCAAGTAGTTTCCAGCCGCTCCATTCGGTTCGATCTTCACACTAATTCGATAGCGCTCCGTGGAGAGTGGACCCGAGAGGGAGTAGCTGCGAAAAAGCGTCGGGCCGCCGGCGGTGGGCTTCAGACGCACAACCACGTACTGCCCCGGCAGAGCCATTGGAAGCGGATGACCGTCAGCGCTCTGCACTGTGAACGAGAGGACGTCCGCGGACTCGCGATCAATTGCGGTCACCACGAGCGACTGAAATCCTGGCGAGGCCGGATGGGCTGCCGCGGCAGGCGCTAGTCCCGCGTTCCCCGTTGCCGCCGCATTTTGTTGACTCTGAAGTAGCGCCTCAAACGAGCCACGCCATCCGGGCGAAAGCGCTTCGATCCGCAATGCGCGCTCCAGACGATCGCGTGCATGATTGGGCAAATAGAGGAGCGCGTTGATCTCAGTGACGGTCATGCGCTCCGCCGCCTCTCCCACCTTCACGATTTCGTCGCCCTCACCCACCTCGCCTTCGCGTAGAACGCGGAAGTAGAAGCCCGGCCGACCGCTAGATGTCAGCAATGCCGCCATCCGGGGTTCGTTCATCCGAATGCCGACGCGAAAGCATGTAACGCGAGGTTGAGTGACCTCGAAAAGTGCGGTCCCAATTTGATAACGGTCGCCGATGCAGACGGCATCGTCGGGCAACCCTTCGACTGTGAAGTTCTCGCCGAACTGTCCGTGGACGAAATCGGTCCTCTTCAACTGCTCCTGCCAATAGCGATAGGATTCAATCTGATAAACGAAGACGGCTCGATGCTCGCCTCCGTGACCGGCCAAGTCGCCTTGACCGTCTCCCTCGAGATTCAACCGGCCGACGCGACAGCGACCATGCACCGGATTCTTCCAAATCCCGGTGTGTACCGTGCGCCCCTTCCACGCGATGTCGCGCGGAAGCCCAACGTTCACTGATAGCAGCCGGGCCATACCGTCAGGATTCCTCGTTAATCGGGACTTAGCGCCAGTCCTGCTGCTGACAAATTCTGGTAATGACCATCGAGCTCTTGTCTAGCAACAAGCTGCTTCGTCGATCGATCACGTCCGTAACTTGCCGGCGAGCCAGTAATCGACACTGAACTTTCCCGGACCAGAGCAGATCAGCCAGATAAAGAAGAGCACGTACAGGACTTCCGGAAGGTAGAGGAAATCGTCGAGCCAGTTAAGAGGCGAAAGTCCTTTAGGCATGGTGGAAAGCGAGTCGGTCAGGATGGCGACAGTCATATCGATCAATAAAGCCACGCAGGCCGGACTCGAAAGAAACCCCACGGTCAGCAAGGATCCGCAAACGAACTCGACACCCGACACGAAATAAGCCGTCTGATGGGGAAACGGAACGTTGGCTTTAACGAGCGTCTCGTAAACAGGTTTCGTGCCGCCGGCGACAAACAATTTGTTTGCCCCGGAGATGGCGAAGAACAGCCCGAGCGAAACGCGTACCAGCAGGACGGCATATTGTTCCAAATCACTGCTACCCAGCAGCGCAAACTGGACCAACCGTTTCCAATCCACCTGTTGTCCCTCCATCGGAGGATGTGCTGTTACGATAACCCATATCGTACAGTTCGACTTCCCCGGTAACCGCGTTAGTCAGGACTTAGCGGGTCTCTGGCGTTAATCTCTGTTCTCGACAATTATGCTGCAAACCGCAAATAACGGTGTCGCTAGCGAATTCTCGCGCCTCGAGATTATGTGTCCATCCGTTCGACCCATTGAGCGCGCCATGCGGGAGCCACGAATGGATCCGCAAAGTACTGTGTTTCCCGCGCAACCTTGTCGCCCCTGAACTCCATGATGCTCACGGTGTAGGACGGCTTGCCGTCATATGTCAGGATGAATTCGGTGATCCAAAGATCACCGCCGCCAATGATTCGTCGGACAGTAAACCGCTTTTTGCTCGGCTGACTAGCGCGTTGGTTCTGTATGTTGCGTCGACCGCGGGTTCGCTCGCCTGACTGCGGGTAATCCAGCACCGCGTCCTCGTGATAGATGCGGTGCTCCGTTTCAAAATCGTTGGCATCGGACGCCGCCCAATGCTGATCCAGTGCCGCACGGATCTCTTGATCTCGCACTCCAGAATACTGCGCATTCGGGGCCGTACGGATTTGTTCCTCTTGCATGGACTGCTCTAACTGCGGTTTTGTTTCCATGTTCATCTACCTTGTGGAATGAAGCCCGGACTGCCGGTTTTCACCACTTCATTCAGCCTCTGTCTGGTTTGAATTCGATTGATTTCGTCAAGCGCGTCTTCCGGAAGGGGAGAGATGTCGAAATTCTCTCTCGCCCGGGCCGCACTCCTGGGCGTGGTCAGCAAAGCAGTACCGCGCTGCACCGCCCAAGCCAGCAGCACCTGTGCCGGCGTTTTTCCAACTCGCGCGGCGATAGCCAAAATGACTGGATCTTCGAGCAGCCCCGGACTCATACCGTGACCTAATGGCGCAAAAGCCAAAAACACAATACCCTTCTCCTTGCAGAATCCCAACAGCTCGGTTTCCGGCAGATACGGATGCGATTCTACCTGGACCACGGCTGGCTTGATTCTCGCTGATTCATAGATGGGCTTCAGTTCGTTTAAGCCGATGTCCGAAAGTCCGATGGCGCGGCACTTGCCATGATCCACGAGAATTTCCATCGCTTTCCAGGTGTCGAGCAAAGTCACGTCGTGGTCGTAGAGGACATTGCCGTTTTGATCCCGCGGGTCCTGGTCGTCGCCGGGTTGAAATGCAAATGGAGTATGAATGAGGTAGAGATCCAGATACTTGAGCCCGAGTCTCGCCAGACTCGCCTCGAAAGCCGGTTCGACGCGCTCGGGCCGGTGATTGGAGTTCCACAGCTTTGTGGTAACAAAAATGTTTTCGCGCGCGATCCCTCCCGCGGCAAGTCCTGCCTGCAACGCCCTGCCTACCTCGCGCTCGTTCCCGTATCGTTCCGCGCAATCGAAGTGTCGAAATCCGGCTTCCAGTGCGTCTCTGGTCGCAGTTATCGTCACGGCTGCGTCGGGAATTAAGGTGCCAAAGCCGAGTGCGGGCATATGGCCGGCTCCGTGGTTGAGTGGAATTCTCGTCATCCGCAGATCAGAAGATTCAATCATGGTTACACCTCTGAGCTATTCTGCGTCCGGCATCACCGCGTGGATTTAAAAATTAGATGCCGGGTGCCGCAGACTGGGCGCAAACTTCTGATTCGCACAACGCAGAGTATGGGCGTATCTGAGACTATTGGATTGTTTCATGATCCTCCTCCATGATCGAACTCAGGCATTGGTCATGCCTCCCGCTGCTGATGGGAATTGCAACGACTGCGCGGGTAAAAACCATGGCGAGAATCCAACGCACCTCGGTTTAGCGATCGTGCGATTTCACATGTGCACGCTACGTGCCACTTGTGCGGCCCTCAAAAGCGGGTAGCTAACATGCGAAGCGACCGGCGTCCGCGGGTGGTCAGTGCGGCTCAAGGATGTCGAATGACCGCGGGCCGACACCGGTAACTGACTGCGGTAGAGTTCGGTCGTCATAGCGTTACGGTCTGTCGCCCGAGTGCGACCCGATCTGTCAACCAGGCATGTACGAGCATCGAATCGTTCTCCATTTCGCCCAGGGCGAAACTATTCACACGGAGAACAGCTACAAGTTCACGCAGAATACGATTAGCGCCTTACTGGATGACGCGGGCTTTAAGATTGAACAGATGTGGAAGGACCCACTCGAGTGGTATGCTCTTACGCTCGCGGGCCCTCAGTAAGCGCAGTCAACCGGAAGTCGGAAGCGCAGAGTTCTCGAAAATGAACCTCGCAATTGGATGGAGAGCTGTTCCGATTGGTTTTGAGCAGCGTCCTGCCCAGCAAAATGGACAGTACAGGCGGTCGACCGACGGTCGCCGCCCATTACCTCGTTAAGCGGGAGCCTGGATGGCTCAGAAGCAAAATGATCGCTACGTTCGTCGCATTCACCGGTCCAGCTTGCCTGTTGACACTATCGAATTGGCGAAATACCTCATCGGCAAGACGCTTGTGCATGATACTCAGGCGGGCAGAATGAGCGGGCGGATCGTAGAAACGGAAGCATATGTCGTGGGCGATGCCGCCGGGCATGCCTATCGAGGACCTACACTGCGAAACAAGTCTCTATTCCTCGATCGAGGGCACGCGTATGTTTATCGTGCCTATGGTCTGCACTTCCTGGTAAACGTCAGCAGTGAAGTTCGCGGGGTGGGGGCTGGCGTTCTGTTGCGCGCTCTTGAGCCGTTGGAGGGAATCCATCTCATGCGCCTTCGCCGCCCCCAAGCGCCCTTGATCGACCTCGCAAGAGGTCCCGGGAGGCTAGCTCAAGCAATGGGGATCGGCCTCCTGCATGATGGCCTGGACCTGTGCGCTGCCGGTCAATTGTGGCTTGGCGACTCAGTTAGGCCGACGGGCGAAATAGGCAGGAGCGTAAGGATCGGAATTTCGCGAGAAACCCACCGTTTGCTCCGGTTCTATGAAAGGGGTAGTCCTTACGTGTCTGGACCCAAACGGTCAAGGGTCTGAGGGAGCGGTGGACCAAGCAGCTAGTGTCGCGCCAAGCTGCAGCTTCATTTCAGTAATTAATGAATCGTCGTAACGTAGATGCCGGTGTTATCGCCGGTGGTCGTGGGGGCGATGAAGGCGATGGTTTGCTGCGCGTCACTAGTGAGATCGAGGATGGGTTTTCCCGGCGCGGCCGTGGTTATGGGCTGGAAGTCCTCCGGCGTGGTCAGCCGATTCTCCTGACCGTCGCAGTTGCAATAGAGCGCTAGGTCGTTGGGCGCGTCAGCCGGGGCGGCGACGAAGATCATATCGCCGCGTGGCCCGATGGTCAGGCTGTCGATCTTGTCTATCGGCTTGACGGGCGACGTACTCAGGGATTGCTTGACCATGACGGGCTTTGACGGGTCACCGGCCAGCAAGGCGGTTTGGATGCTGCCGTTCTCCAAATAGACCAGCAGCATCTGCACGGGCACCGCGCCCGGCCGGGCGGCCAGCAATTCCGTCGTGGCGGTGGGATCGGGCGGCGGTTGCAAGGCCTGGAAGGTTTGAATGGCAATAGCGCGAAAGAACTGTTCCGTAGCTGCTTCCGGGGAAGCGCCGCGACGCAGAAATGCCGTTTCATCGTGACCGATGAAAAACGGCTCGAGCAATTCCCTGGGGCCAAGTTGGAACCCTGGAGGCAACGGGAGCGCCTGGAGTCCGCGCGGGCTCCACAGGAACAACCCGCTCCCCGGGCCGTTCCCTGACCAGCGCGCGCCAAACAGCACATCGCCATCCGAGTAGACGAGCGGAGCCGAGAACTCTTCGAACTTCGCGCCTTCGTGACCGGGTGGCGCGCCCAGATTGGTCGCCAGGGGGCTGATCTTGCCGCCTTCCTGCCGAACGACGGCCACTTTCGGCGTGTCAGCCTCGTCCGACGACAGCGTAGCCGTGAAGGTAATCACCCCGGCGTCATTCATGCTGGGCGCGCTGAACATGTCATAGGTGGTGCGGGGAAACGGTCCCAGTAATCCCTGAAACGCCACCACGGAAAAGCTGACGCCCGTTGAACGCACCACAGCGCGCAGATCAGCCCTCGGGCTGCGGAGGCTGGAAAGAAAGATGATGTCCTGGTTCCCGTTCATCGCCAGGCTTGAAAAGGGACCGAAGGCCAAACCACCGTGCCCGGGGACTTCCGTGCCGCTCGCCAGCAGCAAGCGCGTGTTCAGTTGCGCGAAGCACGGGACCACGCCAGGAAAAGCCACCGCCAGCAGAAACGCGCCGATTCCCAGCGCCTTGCCACACCACGTTGAGCTCATTCGCATCACGCGAATCGACCCACCTTTCCCGAATGATTCTCTGCAACCGATTCAGGCAACCTAGCACCGGGCTTTCCTGCACGTCAAGATGAATTGCGCACCCCGAGCTTCCCGAATGTATTCCAAACGCAGGACCGAACCTGTTGAAACGCGCAGGAGATAAGGAAGGCGTTCTGGCCGCGGGTCCACAAATATTCCCTATCGGAGCGCGGTAGCTTTATAATCTTGTTCTCCGGGCGTACCGTACTTGAGGCCTTTATGCAAACGGCGGACAAGCGCACTGCTCTACCTTTCATTTTCGTTCTTGCCATAACCTTCCTGTCGGCATGGCCAAATTTTATGGCCGCCTGGCCTGTGATTCACCACCTTCAGTTTGACGACGATTTCGCTTCCGGCGCACTCGATGCCTGGCAGTTACCCTATCCGGAAGACTGGGTGATCGACAGCGAAGGCCCGCTGCACTTCCTGCACATGTTGCGAAGCCGCGAGCCACTGGTCCCGCGACGTCCGATGCAATTCGCATTGCTCAAGGCAGCCAACGTCGGCAGCTTTCATCTTCAGGCGCGCGTACGGCGTGAAGGCAGCTCCCTGCTCATGGTTTTCAATTACGTGGACACACTGCACTTTTATTACACCCACCTTTCCGCTGATCCCGGCGCCAAGGTGGCTGTTCACAACGGCATTTTCATTGTCGATGGCGCACCGCGGCGCCGCATCGCCGGGACGGAAGCAGCACCGGCCTTGCCGGACAAGAACTGGCACACCATCCGGGTTCAGCGCGATGTCGATTCCGGCTCGATTAAGGTGTTTGTGGACGCGGAGACCCAACCGCGGTTCGAAGTTGTCGACCACACTTTCAACTGTGGGAGAGTGGGGCTGGGATCGTTCGACGAAACCGGGGACTTTACGGACGTTCATCTCGTTTCGCAAGATGCGGATTGCCAAATCAAATCTTTGAAGGAGTTGCCATGAGCAAAGACTTTTCGCGACGGAAATTCCTGGGGAGCCTTGCAGCAGGGGGCGCAGCCGGTGCCAATTTTCCGTGGCTCGCCAAGCTGGCCGCAGCCACGGAAGGAGCACTGCCGCACCGCACTTTGGGCCGCACCGGCGCCCGCGTGTCCATTCTTGCCTTCGGATGCGGCAGCCGTTTCCTGATGTACAAGGATGAAGACAAGGCGATCGAGGTGCTAAATCACGCCCTTGACCTGGGTATCGACTACATCGATACGGCGTATGGTTATGGCGACGGTGTTAGTGAAACCCGGGTCGGCAAGGTGATGGCTACCCGGCGCAAAGAAGTGTGGCTGGCCACCAAGATCATGGACCGCTCGCGCGACGCCTTCATGCAGCGTCTGGAAGGTTCCCTGAAACGCTTGCAGACCGATCACGTTGATTTGCTCCACATCCACAGTCTCGGCAAGGCGGATATGCTGGCCCGGCTCGAAGCGCCCGACGGCGCGCTGAAGGGTCTGCTGGAAGCCAAAGAGCAAAAGATGACGCGCTTCATCGGCATGACCAGCCACACCGACGGACCCACCATGGCGATGGCGATCGAGCGGCACCCTCTCGACTGCGTGCAAATGGCGCTGAATCCTTCGGGCAACGGTAGCTTTGAAAAAACGGCGCTCGTAGCCGCGAACAAGAAGCGGCTGGGCGTGATCGCCATGAAGGTCTTCGGCCAGGAAAACCTGATTGGCCAGGAACCCGGCAAAGCCGACCCCGCCACCCTTTTGCGGTTTGCGCTGAGCTTGCCGGTAACAACTGCCGTCTCCGGCATGCCCCAGGTAGAAATGCTGGAACATAACGTGGCGTTAGGCCGCACGTTCAAGCCCTTCAGCCCCGCGGAAATGACCCACTTGCGGGAGGAACTCGCGGTGTCTCGCCCCATGATGGAGAAAAAACTCGGGGCACATGTGGACGGACCCACGCAGCACCCAGAATTGTTTTGGGCGTAGCATCGGCGATTCGTGATTGGTGATTTGCGATGGGTTCCCGCGGTGGAACCCGACGTTCTTGGTGTACGCCACTTTCCTTTTCGCGCAGTTCTTGTGTTGTCACTCGTGAATGGGACTTGTTAGTCTCCGAATCATCGCGCGGCGCGTGCGGGCTACTCCAGCACATGCACGATAACGCCGGATGATTCCCCCTTCCCACGATACACCCGCTCCGTGGCCTTCTTGAAATCCTCAGGCTTGGCGTCAGGAATATTCACAAACATCTGGGGGTTGCGGTCGATCAAGGGAAACCACGTGCTTTGCACCTGCACCATGATGCGGTGGTTACGGCGGAAGCAATGGTCAATATCCGGCGCAGTGAAATCCAGTTCCTCGATCTTGCCGGGAGTCATCGGCTCGGGTTTCTCGAAGCTGTTGCGAAACCTGGCGCGCATGGGCCAGCCACGCAGCAACTGCTGATATCCCGCCAGAATGATGGAGGGCGGCGGCACGTCCGTAATCTGGGGCGGATTCGCCGGAGGCTTGGTGGGTTCCGGCTGGGGATAATCGGGAGGGTAGACGTCAATGATCTTGACGATAAAATCCGAATCGGTGCCCGACGTGGAAACAAAGAGGCGCGGCGATACCGGCCCGGCGATCGTCACGTCCTGTTCCAGCGGATCGGTCTGATAGACCAAAACATCGGTCCGGGTGGAAGCGAAGCGCTGATCGCCCACCATGTACTCCTGCGGCACACCCTTGGACACGTAATCGATGAAAGGGACGGGACGATTCGGATCGCTCACGTACTCGTCAAATGCGTCCTGCCTGGCTTCGGGAGCCGTGAACGCCAGCCCGCCGTGGTCCTGAAAATAGAGCACGCGTGCCCTGGCGCTGGCAGGAGGCCAACTCGAATACTTGCGCCACACGTTCGTGCCCGTTTCGAAAACGTAAGCCTTGGGGAAATCCTCCGCGGCCTTCCCCTTCAGGTACTTTTCGAAAAAGGGAAACTGAATGTTGTCGCGGAAGTAGGCGGCCGTCTTCGCGGCAAAGCTCACGCTGCCCAGATGATCGCCGTCCAGGCGTCCCCAGCCGCCGTGCACCCACGGGCCTTCTACTAATCCATTGTAGATTCCCGGATCGTTTTCCTCGATGGAGCGAAAAATCTTAAACGGGCCGGAAAGGTCCTCCGCATCGAACCACCCGCCCACCGTCAGCACAGCGCAGTGAATGTTCTTCATGTGCGGCGCCAGGTTGCGGGCCTTCCAGTAATCATCGTAAGTCGTGTGTTGCACCTGATCTTTCCAGAGGAAGCTCTGGTCATGGAAGTAGCGCGCGTTGGCATTCGCGAGCGGTCCCAGTTTGAGGAAAAAATCGTAGCCACTGGGTGTGCCGTAACCAAACGCCGGACCGGTGGGCGGGAGCATGGGATTTTCCTGCGGCTTGAAGAACACATAAAAACCGAAGTTAGCCGCGAGCATGAAGGCGCCGCCGTGATAGGCGTCGTCACCCATGAAAAGGTCCGTCATCGGAGCCTGTGGCGACGCAGCCTTGATGGCGGGATGCGAATCGATAATGCTGGCTGATGTGTAAAAGCCTGGGTAGGAAATTCCCCAGATCCCGACTTTACCGTTGTTGTTGGGAACGTTGCGGAGCAGCCAGTCGACCGTGTCGTACATGTCGGAGGCGTCGTCCACGTCCCGGTTGCTGCTCTTATTATCGATGTGGGGCCGCATCTCCACGAACTTGCCTTCCGACATGTAGCGCCCGCGCACATCCTGGTAGACGAAGATGTAGCCGGCGCGCTCAAACACTTCCGATGGTCCCAGCGACGTCCGGTACTGGTCTTCTCCATAGGGCGCGACACTGTAAGGCGTGCGATCCACTAGAAAGGGATAAGCGACGGATGCGTCCTTGGGCACGTAGACGGACGTGAACAGGTGAACGCCGTCGCGCATAGCGATGCGATACTCGTACTTGGTGTAATGCTCCCGCACATTGAATTCTTCTGACGGCTTGGCCTGAGCCCACGCGCGGGGCACAAGCGCTGTTAACAAGCTCATGAACAGAAGAATGGTTCGGGAACGCATCTTTTCTCCTTACTTTTCGCGCGGTTAAGGAAGTCAAACCAAGTCCCCCACGTCCCCACGGCACAGGAAGGCGCGGCTAAACGTGCGCGGAGGAGGCCAGAGGCGTGGCTGGCCGCAAGTAAGATCGCAAAGTTGAAAGGCGCGGACTAATGCACGCGGTCCAGCATCAGGCGCGCTGGCAGGAATTCCGGATCGGCATCGACGGCAGCCTTGAACTGGCTTCCCGCTTGCGGGCGTTGCCCATCGCATAGATCCAGTACACCGGCGGCGTAGAACTCCGGGGCAGGATGTTTTTCCCCGGTTTTAACTTGCATCAGCGGGTCCAGGCACTGGGCAGCCGCTTCGTTCTGCCCGAGCCTGCGCAGGGCCAGGCCGCGATACACGCGGGCCAGCGGCGTTGATTCCCGTCCTTCCTCGGACGCCTGCGTCCATGCCTCGCGCGCGCCGGCGGCGTTGGCCTCGGCCTTCAGGGCCTCGCCCAGCCAGAACCAGGCCTCCTCGTCGTTGGGCTTGTCGGGCTTGCCGGACCCGAGGTTATGGGGATACAACAGGGCCTGGCGGAACGCCGCCTCGGCCACCGCCGGTTGATTCTTGTCCATTGCCTGCATTCCCTTTAGAAGGCTCACGAGCACGTACATTTCGCGGACCTGCACCCCGCCTTCCCAAGGCTTGAAGGTGTGCTTCATCAATGTTGCCAGCGCGCGGTCGTACTGTCCTTCCTGGGTCAGCAGCCGGGCCCGGCGCAACAACACGGTGTCACGTTCGCGCACGGACTCGGGGGCGTCGGCGAATAACTTTTCGCGAGCGGCCGTCTTCCCCGTCTGGAAATAGAGTTCATCAAGGTCGGTGTAAAGCCGGTAGTCTTCCGGAGCCAGCTTCACCGCCTTCTCATAAAAGTTACTGGCGTCCAGCAGGTCATTTTTCACACGCCAGGCGTAAAGCCCCAGGTTGCGCAACAAGACCGAATACTCAAAGCCCTGGCCAAACGCCTGGGTCCACATTCGCGCCGCCTCGTCATAGCGGCCGTGGGCAAACAGAAAATTGCCCATGAAGTACAGTGCATGGCTATCCAGGGGATGGTCGCGCAATTCCATATCGATCACTTCGGCATCGGCCAGGCGATTGGGAAACACTTTGGCGTAAGGCGCCGACTGACCCTGGCGGGCGAAGTCGTCGGCCTGGGCGTTGTTACCCCTGTCGTGCGCGTTGGCGGCCAGATAGTAGTAAACCAAGGGAGAGACCCCTTGGGCCGAAAGCTGCTTCACCGCGAATTGTAAAACCGCGTCGGAGCTGTCCAAGTCACCCAGCTTACGGTACCACGCCGCAACCTGGAGAAAAGCCTCGCAGGAGGCGGGATTAAACGGCTGCGCCCAATCGGAGGGCGTGCCGGATGCCGGCTTGTTCTGCGCCTTTTCCTGGGCCGTCTGCACCATCCAGCGTTCAGCGCGGCCGTAGGGCAGCAGAGGCATGTGTTCCATCACCTGCGCAATCACCTTTTCCGCTTCCGCAATCTGGCCGGCGCGGCGGAACGCCACCGCGAGGTCCGCGGCCGCCATCGCATCTGCTGGATTGTAGCTGATGGAACGGTAGAGCAACGGGATCGCCTGGCGGTAATTCTGCGTGACCAAGGCGATTTCCCCAAGCTGAGCGTACGCAGAGGCCGGCTCACCGTCAAAACGAAGGTCCGCCCACAGCATGTCCTGGGCCTTCGACCAGCGCTGCTCCGCGCGATAGACCACGCCCGCCGCGTAGAGCGCCTCGCGGTTGCTGTCATCACGCGCCAGGGCAGGAGCGAGGAAGTTTTCGGCCGAGGGGAAATTCCCTGCCCGGAGTTCCTGCCACGCCATCTTGATCGAAGCGGGAATGTAAGCGGGATCGCGCTTCAGAACCGCGCGATAGGTCTCCTCCGCTTGCTGTTCGTCGCCGTCCTTTTCCGCCGCGACGCCCGAGAGGTATAGCTCCTCCACGGTCATGGCGTCGGCGGGTTTGTTACTCAGCGGGTGAACGCCAGCGGCAGGCACGAAATCAGGGTTGCCATCGATAGGATCCGCCGCCGACCAGTGCAGGAACAACTGGCCATTCGATCCGGCCACGTTGACTTCCAGTTTGCTCTTGGCCGCTTCCAGGTCCGCCACCGGCACGTCCAGCTTCACCGCCGTCATTGGCTCGAGCGCCACCGGCCCGAAATCTTTCAAGGTCTCTGTCCCCAGTTTCACGTTCACGCGCACATCCGGGATCGCCTGCGTGGGGTACACGATAACTTCCACGTGCTGCGGCGTGCCCGCCGCTTTCACAAAATTCGCATTCAGCGCGAGACTCGGCGTGGCTTCCACAAATCCGCCGCCCAGTCCGTGCAGGGGATACCAGAATTCCGTGAACGATTCCACCCGGCGCGGCGGCAGGAACTCGTATTCCAGTTGCGTTTCAAAGCGGCCCGACTGAATTTCGTTGTAAGCGCCGTCGTGATCGGTAAGGAGGTCGGTCCAGATCAATCCGTCGTCCGCAACGCCCCAAGTCCAGGTCTTTTTCCCAAAGACTTGCCGGAAGTCCGCGACGTGGACGACTCCATTGTCTGAATTCTCGTAGTAGGCACCGAAGAAATTGCGATGCACCTGGCGGCCGAAGATCGACGTGGGATGGCGGATGTTTTTGTACCAGCTATAATCCACGCCGTCGTGAACCGGGTACGACCAAATCTCTTCGCGCGAATGCGGGTTGCCCTCACGCATGGGATAGATGAACCGCATGTCTTCCGTCGCCGGAACCGCCGCGTTCGCCCAATACCAAAAGGGATTGGTCAATCCGGTGTCATTGAAAAGCGTCACCTGCTGCTCCAGGCGTGCCTGGCCGGGCCGCAGGGTCAACGCCACTTCCCAGTGCATTTCCGTAATCAGGTCGACGTCACCCACCACCACCGTGGCGCTGCCGTCGGGGTTCTGCGCGGTGGTACAGGACACGGGCGAGACGCTCACCACCGTGTGGCCGTTGGGGAAATTGAATTCGACGCCGCCGGACACCCATGCGCCGCGCAGCGACACCAAGCCATATTTCACCACGTTATTGCGGTAGAAGACCTCCTGCTTATTCACTTTGTCGTACAGGGAATAAAGATGCCCGCCCAGTTCCGGCAGAATAATAGCCTTCAGAAACTCGTTCTCGAGGAACACGGCCTGGTAAGTCTTCGCTTCGCGCCGGTTGGTCAAATCATCCAGCAAAGTGTAAGGATAAACACGCCGCGAGCTCGCCAGAGGAAATGGAGGGTTGGGGTCTTCCGCACCCAGAAGGTACGTTGGGATGTCCACAGGCGCCTGCCACACACGAACGTTTTCGCCAAACACCGGCAGACAAGTGGCAAGCAAAACGAGCAAACTAGAAAAGGTCGCGCTTAGAGATCGCATGGATTGGCCCTCCGAGAAATGATGAGCTGCGCAGCACATAGTCTCGCAAAATATCGCCGCTTACTCTATCTGAAGGAGGAGGTGGAAAGCAATCGAAGCCTTACGGTGGTGGCTCAGTCGGAACTGATCGCAACTGGGCCGTCACAAACGAAAGCCACCGGGGTGTGTCGCACATCGTATGCTCATTTTGGAAAGTGACAATGTTTGCTATAAGGAAAAGCTAAAGAAAGAGTAAATTTTGTGTGGCTCATGTCGATTTTTCTTGACACGTTTGAAAGCCCCGTTTTAGTTTGTAACTGGACGCTGCATTTACGGGTTTTTCGCGATGCAGTATCTGGATCCTCGGTAGGCGAGGCGTCCGCGCAACACACAAGCCACTGCCCAGTCGGTGTCCAAAGATGCCGACGGAGAGGGTAGAACAGGCACTCCCGGCTTAAGGGTTTGCCTAACGTGGCTGAGGTCGAAATACCTCTTACGGTGCGCGGTGCTAAAGCTTGGGCGAGTGAGGACAACCTGTTCGGCAGAGGCTCCTGGCGAGCCTTGCGGTCAGCCCTCGGTATTAGCCCTTTCTCCGTCTCCTGGGGAGGGGCTTTTTTGTTCCTCCCTTGAGGCACGCTTCTCCTCCAGAAAGGTGTATGAGATACAGCAACGACAGTTCTTGGGGCCTTAGTGGGCGCAGTGAGGGGTGTTAGAGACCAGGCCAGTGGGTAGCTGAGTTTGCTTTCCCGCCCGATCACACCTTTTGGTCTAATCCTTTCGCACCTCGAACTCCCAATAAAGACCCAGTATCTTGCGTGGACGTGGCACCGGCCACGTCTGTGAATCCGCGCCTCCTGCTCCTCGTGCGTGGTTGGTGGCGAATAGCACCGCGACCAACGCCACCGAAGGGGTGGTGTGCGCGAACTGCGCGAGGCGCCGCGATTACGCGAAATTTGCCCACGGAAACGGCGAGATGACGGAGGTCACTCGTGGGATTAATGAATCCTAAGGAAGACGTCAATTAAACGTGAAGAGGTGCGACACCCAGCCGTTGATGCCATCGCTAAGGGTGACGAAGGGACTTTAAAGGAGGTACCTACCATGCTCAACATGAAATGGACAATGGACAATGAGGGTCGCCTGGTGGCGACCTGGAATGAGCGCAGCCAGACTTATGTGGCGCCAAGCTACCTGGCTGCGGAATCCGCCGAGCACGCCGCCCGATTGGCAGTGAACTCCGCTGCGACCCGGCCGCAAGTGTCGGCGATCCGGGATTGGAATTGGCTTACGGAACGGGCCGGTGAGTTCGCTGGTGAGCCGCTTTCGCCGCCGCCAACAACCAACAGCAAAGTCACGGGCCTCATCCGTCGTCAAGCCGGAATCCTTCTAGTGCTCTCATGTTTGCTAGCAGCCGCTCTAGCGCTGGCCAGCGGAGAGGGAAGAATTACCGGAACCGTAATGGACGAGACGCATGCCGTCATTCCAGGGGCCACCGTGGTGGCCGTTGACACCGCCACGGGAGTGAAGCAAACGACACAAACTGACTCGGCGGGAACCTACTCATTTCCAGTTCTCCCGGTAGGTCAATTTGACATTGAAGTTTCCGCCGTCGGGTTTAAGCCCAGCAAGGCCTCCGGCTTGGTGATTAACATTGGTACGGCCCTCACGGTTGACATTACGCTCGAATTGGGCGAACTGCACGAATCCGTCATGGTTACTGAAACCGCCGCGCGCGTCGAAACTTCCGACACGCAACTCGGACAGGTTATCGACAGCAAGCAAGTCACCAGCATCCCGCTGAATGGCCGCAGCTATACCGATTTGTTTGCCGTGCAGGGCGGAGTGACGCCCCTGACGACCAGCGGCGCGGGGAACAGTACTTCGGGCGGCGGCTTCGGAACGGTGGCGGTGGCGGGCAACGCGGATACGGGCCAGTTTTCCATCAACGGGCAGCGGGAATCGGCCAATGGATTCACCCTGAATGGCGTGAGCGTGCAAGAAACCATTGGACAACAGGCTGGGATCATTCCCGATCTCGACTCGATTGCCCAGTTTCGCATTCTGACGAGCAACGCCGACGCCGAGTACGGCAATTACAGCGGCGGACTGATCAGCGTGGTAACCAAGTCCGGCGGGAGCCAATTTCGCGGCGACGCTTTCGAATTTCTCCGCAATACGGATCTCGACGCTCGTGGCTTCTTTGATCCCACGCGTCCCACGTTTCAGCAGCATCAGTTTGGGGGAACGCTGGGGGGCCCGATCAAGCGGGATAAAGTTTTCTTTTTCACCGACTATCAAGGACAGCGCACGGGTGAGGGGATCGACACCGGAATTGTCGGCGTGCCCTCTCTGGCGAATCGGACCGGGGACTTCTCCGATTCCCCGGACACCCTTACGGGCAAGGTGAACGGCGCATTTCTGGCCGAGACCCTGACCAACCGTCTCGGGTATGGGGTCACGGCGGGGGAGCCGTTCTACATGCGGGGATGCGCTTCGAGCGCCCAGTGTGTTTTCCCGGGGGCCAAAATCCCCTCGGCGGCTTTTGCCCCGCCCGCCCCCAGGATGTTGCCATTCATTCCGACGCCCAACGTGGGGGGCAACGAGTTCTCCACTGGCGCCGACAAGCAGAGCGTCAATGAGGACAAAGGCTCGGGGCGCATCGACCTCAATACTGCGCGGTCCGGGACTTTCTCAGCCTACTATTTCTTGGACAACTACAACCTCGACAATCCCTACCCAAGCGGTTTCGGCGGCGCGACGCTTCCCGGCCCCAACGGCCCTTATGACGCGGTCTCTTTGGGCACGGATCAAATGATCGTGCTCAGCCACACCAAGACTTTCGGATCAAACCTGGTGAACGAGGCGCGTGCCGGCTACGTGCGGCTGGGCAACCGGCTAGGCGTCCCCAAGGGCGGTGTGGGCATCAGTCTGGCGGACCAGGGTATCTCGTCAGGACCGGAGGGAATCCAGCAAGGCTTCCCGCAGTATGCGGGTGTCGAAATGCTGTATTTCAATTCGTTTGCCGTCGGCGCCAACCCTTTCTTCGTCGCGCAAGTCAATAACACTTCCGATTTCAGTGACGCGTTCTCGAAGGTCGCGGGTAACCACACGATGAAATTTGGCGGGGAGTATATCGGGTATCAAGTGAAGCAGGCGCCGGACTTGGTTGCCAACGGAACTTTCTCGTTCTTCGGGTCGGGAGCCCAAAGCACCGGCAATGGGTTCGCTGACTTCCTATTGGGTTTGCCAGACTTCTACTCGCAACAATCTTCTCCGGTCTTCCACGAATATTCGGCCACCGGCGGTCTCTTTGCCGAGGATAGCTGGCGGGCGCGGTCCACACTGACCATCAATTACGGATTGCGCTGGGATTATATTCGGGCCTGGTCGGAACAGGACAATCAGGGGACAACGTTGATTCCCGGAGTGGAGTCCCAGACCTATCCCGGCGCTCAGCTGGGTTATCTGGTGCCGGGAGACCGCTTGCCCAGCGGTCAAACGCTCCCCTCGACCCTGGCTGCCACGCCTCTGGACGATTTCTCGCCGCGCTTGGGAATGGCCTTTGCCCCCAATTGGTCATCTGGTTGGCTGGGCAAGCTGGCAGGCGGGCCCGGCAAGACCAGCATTCGCCTGGGCGCGGGGCGCTTCTTTACCGCCATTGAAGGCTTGACCATCGCGTATCCGACCGGGAATCCGCCCTATGGCCTGACCTACACGAGCCCCGAACCGCCGGAAATGGCCACACCGTTCGTGGGCGCCCTGTCGGGAACGCAGTTCGTCCAACAGTTTCCGGTGGAGGTTCCGGCTTACGGCCACTCGCCTTCGGATCCGGACCCCAATGTTCCGTGGTCGCGCTACACCCCGATCAGCGGCGCGGTCAGCTATTTCTATCGGAACCCCACGCCCTACGCCGAGACGGTCGATTTCACCATCGAACGCCAACTCACCTCGAATACCGTGGCGAGCGGCAGTTATGTTGGGTCATTGGGCCACCATTTGCTGACGGTGGTAGAAGCCAATCCCGGCAATCCCGCCCTCTGCCTCAGCCTCAGTCAGCCGCAAGATGTGGCTGCGGGCAGTCCAACGTGCGGACCGTTCGGCGAAAATCTTGTCTACAGGCGCGCGGATGGAGCGGTCGTGAACGGCACGCGCAATCTGGCCGGTTTCCCCAACACGATCGGCACCGATGGCTGGTTCAAGAACATGGGGAATTCCAACTACAGCGGACTGGACTTGACGCTAAAGCACACCTCCGGGAACCTGTCGCTGCTCGCGAGCTATACCTACGGGAAATCGCTCGACTGGTCCTCGAACCTTCAGGAACAGGTGAATCCTTTCAATTACCGGGCGGAGTACGGAGTCTCCGCCTTCGACATCAAGCAAAACCTCGTCTTCAGCTATAACTACGAACTGCCCTTCGACAAGCTCCTGCGCCGGGGGAGCCGGTTGACGGAAGGCTGGGCGGTCTCGGGGGTTACGCGGCTGGCCACCGGGCTGCCCGTGACCCTCTCGAGCAACGGCGACAACTACCTGGTCGACGTCCAGAACAACGGCATCAACTCCGTCAGCATCGATCTTCCCAACATGGCTCTCGGAAACCCGGAAATCAATCACGACCCGCGCAATGGGCGCCCTTATTTCAACACTTTGCTTTTCACCCCGAATGCCCTGGGCACCCAAGGAGACGCGCCACGCCGGCCTTTCTTCGGGCCGGGCATCAATAACTGGGACCTGGCGATCCACAAAGTCACCAAACTCACGGAAAGCAAGTCGCTCGAACTACGCTTCGAGACGTTCAACACATTCAACCATACCCAGTTCGACGGCTACGGCTCCGTTGATGGAAACATCGATGACTTGACGTTTGGGAAGGTTGTGAAATCAGCGCCGCCGCGCATATCGCAAGTGGCGATCAAGTTTAACTTCTAGCGGAAACGCGGGAACCGACAATGTTTCTTCTCGGCGAGAGGGTAGTGCATGATCGGCGCTGTCCCACCATCGGCGCTGACAAAGTGTCAGGGATTGTGGTATTGTGCGCGAGTTCGTCGCACGAACAGGGCCGGGCGGAGACCCGGGCAGGTGGTTCTTTAACTATGGCTTCTTCGCGAGTTCGATGGTGGATTGTCTGGACCCTTTTTGGTTCCACGGTTATCAACTACATCAGCCGCCAGACCTTTTCGGTGCTGGCGCCGGTGATTACGCAGGAACTGCACCTCAGCCACACAGACCTTTCCCGAGTCTTCTCGGCGTTCCAGATTTCGTACGCCGGGATGTGGCTGATCGGCGGCGTCCTGCTGGACGTTGTGGGCAGCCGGCTGGGCCTGGCCCTGGCGGTGGTCTGGTGGTCCGCCATCAGCATGCTGACCGGCTTTGCGAACTCCGTGTTTTCCTTCGGAGTATTTCGATTCCTCCTGGGAATAGGCGAGGGCTGCAACTGGCCGGGCGCCAGCAAAGCCGTGGCGGAGTGGTTCCCGGCCAAAGAACGCGGCGTGGCCGTGGCCATCTTCGACAGCGGCTCGAGCGTGGGCGGCGCGATTGCTGCCATCACTGTTCCCTGGATTGCCATTGCCCTCGGGTGGCGCTACGCCTTTGTGCTCTCGGGGTTGCTGGGTTTCATCTGGCTCATGGTCTGGCTGGCCGTGTATCACCCGTTGGAGCGCCATCCGCGCGTGAGCAAGGAGGAGCGGGCGCTGATCGCGGCGGGGCGCGACACGGCCTTGGTTTCCGCGCAAAAAGGCGTGGCTCGGTGGTTGAGCCTGCTGAAGCAACCGAACGTGTGGGGCATCGTCCTGGGCCGCGCCTTCACCGACCCCATCTGGTGGTTCTATGTCTTCTGGCTGCCGCAATATCTGAGTGATGCGCGGGGGTTCAGCCTGAAGCAGATTGCCGCGTTCGCGTGGCTTCCCTTCGTCGCGGCGGACATCGGGAATTTCACCGGCGGCTTCGCGTCCGGATTCCTCATCAAGCGCGGCGTCGGCGTGGTGCGCGCGCGCAAATGGGTCTGCGTCGTCAGTTCGCTGCCGATTCTCGCAGGCATTCCCGCCGCTACTACGCACAATCCCTATTGGGCCCTGGCCCTGATCAGCTTTGCCGTGTGGGGCTATGCGAGTTGGTCAACCATGGGCCTGACGTTTCCCTCCGACCTGTTCCCGCAGGACGTGGTTGCCACGGTAACCGGCGTAAGCGGACTGGGCGCGGGCCTGGCAGGCGTGCTGTTCACGCTCTTGGTGGGATGGCTGGTCGACAAGTTTTCCTATTACCCGGCGTTCTTCCTGGCTGGAACGATACCCATGCTGGCTACGGTTAGCGTGTTGCTGCTGATAAGACCGGCGCCCGTAGGGAACAGAGAATAGGGAATAGGAAATTGGGAATTGGGAGTAGGGAATAGCAAATTACGAATAGCGAATAGGCAGAAGTCGGCCTTCCCGGCTCCCTATTCCCTATTCCCTACTCCCTATTCCCTATTCCCTAATATAATGCCAAGGCATGACGCAAGCCGACCAATGCACTCCTGTTGCTCGCACCGCGCACTGGTTTCTCGTTACGGGCGCAAAAGGATTCATCGGCGCGTGGATCATCAAGGAACTGGTGGAGCGCGGCGAACGGCCGTTTATCTTCGACATTGACGCCGAATCGCCGCGCCTTGCCGCGCTGCTGACCGGGGAGCAGATTGCTTCCCTTCAGTTCCTTCAGGGCGACATTACGCACCTTCAAGACGTGGACCGAGCCATCGGCGACCACGGCATTACCCACGTGCTGCACCTGGCGGGAATCCAAGTACCCTTCTGCGCCGCCGATCCCTTGCGCGGAGCCATGATTAACGTGATCGGCACGCTCAACGTTTTTGAAACGGCCAAGCGCCGGCGCGATGTGGTGAAAAGCATCGTTTACGCCAGCTCCGCGGCCGTCTTCGGGTCCCAGGAAGCCTATGGCGGTGGGACGGTCCCGGAAGGCGCTCGACTGCTGCCCGCCACTCACTACGGAGTTTACAAGCAGTGCAACGAGGGAAACGCGCGTGTTTACTTCTTAAGCGACGGCCTGTCGAGCGTGGGGATTCGACCCGGCACCGTGTATGGCGTGGGGCGGGACCGGGGCATGACCTCCGGCCCCACGAAGGCCATCAAGGCCGCGGTGGCCGGACGGCCCTACACGATTGCCTACACCGGGGGAACGGATTTGCAGTACGTGCGCGACGTCGCCCGCATCTTCATTCGCTGCGCGGAAGCAGGCCTGACGGGCGCCAAGGTGTACACGCTGCGCGGCCACGTGATGCAAGTACAGGACTTCCTGGCCGTGCTCAACCGGATTTTGCCGATTTCGCGAACGTTGATTAACGCGGAAGGCAAATCGCTTCCTGTCTCGTACGACTTCGATGATAGCGCTCTGCAAAATGATGTGCCGGGCCTCCAGCGCACCCGCCTGGAGGACGGAATTCGCGAGACGGCTGCAATCTTCGAACGCCTCAAACAGGCAGGGACACTCGACACCACGGATCTGGAGATTTAACGCGCCGGATCGGTAGCGTAAAGCACGGCGGGCGTTCCGCCCGCTGGACCGGGAGCGTTCCGCCCCCGCTTGCACGGCACGGCCATTTGTTCGCCCTGGTGAGAGCGCTGTGGCCTTGATGCAGCACGGGCAAGATGCCTGTGCTACAGCAGACGAGACGCCCACGCCCCAATCTGGTATCTTGAAAGTTGGAGCTTCATTCATGCCCACGCGAAACCTGAATAATAACCCGGACGAACATCCCCCGCTCTTTTCGTCCGGCAATATGCTGCCTTTTTTCCTGGTGACGGCCCTCTTCCTGTTTTGGGGCATTCCCAGCAACATGAACGACATCTTGATAAAACAGTTCATGAAGTCTTTTGAGATTACGCGCTTCCGGGCGGGACTCATCCAGTCCGCTTTCTACATGGGTTACTTCCTCCTGGCCGTGCCTGCCGCCCTGGTGATGAAAAGATTTGGATATAAAACCGGGCTGGTGATCGGTTTGTTCCTATACAGTGCGGGCACATTTCTCTTTTATCCCGCCGCCATGGTAGGCCAGTATGGATTCTTCCTTCTAGCCCTGTTCGTCATCGCCAGTGGCGCGTCCTTCCTGGAAACCGGGGCGAACTCCTTTGTGGCGATGCTGGGCGATCCCCGAACTTCGGAGCGACGGCTTAACTTTTCGCAGGCCTTTAACCCGGTGGGCGCTGTCACCGGGGTTTTGGTGGGGACGATTTTTATCCTTTCCGGAAAGGAAATGACCAAGGCGCAAATCGCTGCCAGCAAGGCAGCAGGCACTTACGCTGCCTACCTTCGTTGGGAAACATTGCGCGTGGTCACTCCTTATCTGGTTCTGGGCACCGTGATTTTTGTCTGGGCGCTACTGATTCTGATGACCAAGTTTCCCAAAGTTGCCGAGGAGGCGGATCCGGCCAAGAGCCGTTCGCACGGCAAAGCCCGCGACCTGATTCACTACCCCCACTTTGTCCAAGGGGTTGTGGCGCAGTTTCTCTACGTGGGCGCCCAGGTGGGAACGTGGAGCTATTACATCCAATACATTCAGGACTACACGCATCGGCCGGAAAAAATCGCCGGCTATTTCCTCACCGGAACCCTCATCGCCTTCGGAGCGGGACGGTTCACGGCTACTTATCTCATGAAGTTCGTTGCCCCCACGCGGCTCATGGGAGTGTATGCGGTCATTAATACGGCCCTCGTGGCTATAGCCGTTTTGTTCCCCGGGCAGTTGGGCGTAGGAGCGGTGTTCCTGACCAGCTTCTTCATGTCGCTGATGTTTCCCACGATTTTTGCGCTCGGGATCAAGGAACTGGGCCCGAACACGAAGGTGGGCGGCTCGATCATCATCATGTCGATCATCGGCGGCGCATGCGCTCCGCCGGCGATGGGACTGATCTTTCAGGCAACCCACAGCATGGCCATCTCCATGATCGTGCCCATGGTGTGCTACATGTTCATTACGTATTACGCATTCTATGGGTCGCGCGTGCGCGTGCCGGAAATGGCCGCCGTCGGCGCAGTGGTTAGTGGCTAGTGGTCAGCTAACCATTAGCCACTCAAAAAACAAACATGGAAACTCAAGATCTGCAAGACGTCGCCATAATCGTACGGCCGGAAAAAGACAACGTGGCCGTGGTTACGGCGGATTTTATCGAGACGGCAACTCCGCTGCGGCATGAGGGACAAATCCTCACCCTTTTAGGCCGAGCGCTGCGCGGCCAAAGCTTCGCGATCAAACCCATTCGCCGCGGACAGCCCTACATCTCGCTCGGTGATCCCATTGGGCTCGCGTCCCGAACGGTCAGGGCCGGCGAACCGCTTGACAGCACCAACCTGCGTTCACGCCTGCCCCGGTTGAGGCCCCGATACTGCGATAATCCCGCGCGGCCCGGGCTCGATCCCGAACTCTCATCGCTGACGTTCGACGGTTACGTTCGGCCCGATGGCGAAGTGGGCGTTCGAAACCTGGTGGCGATCGTAACCTCGGGCATGTGCTCCTCGACTGAAGTTCGGGAGATCGCCGAGCGCGCCCATCGCGAAATCTATTCACGCGAGAAGTTCCCGAATGTGGACGGCGTTGTGCCCATCATCCACGAGTCTGGTTGCGGAATGCCCGACGGTGAGGCCGTCAATATTCTGAATCGGTTGCTCACCAACACGCTGCGCCATCCCAACCTGGGCGCGGCGGTCTACATCGACCTAGGCTGCGGGAAGACGTGCGTGGAATGCTCGGCGCCGATTTTCCAGAACACGGTGACGGACTACAACCGGCGCGTGGTGAACCTGACGGTGCAACAATTGGGCGGCAGCGAAAAAACCGTCGCGCGCGGGTTGGAAGCGGCGGAAAAGCTGCTGCATTACGCCAACCAGTTCCAGCGCCGACCGGCACCCATTTCCAAGCTCATTGTGGGCACGGAATGCGGCGGATCGGATCGCTGGTCGGGCGTAACGGCCAATCCCGCCGTGGGCGTGGCCTCCGACATGTTTGTGAAAGCGGGAGCGGCCGTCTTTCTTCCGGAAATCCCCGAACTGCAAGGCGCCGCCATGCTCGACCTCGTGCAGCGCGCGCGCACGAAGCAAGTGGGACGCAAGTTGATGAACGCCCTCAAGCGCTATGAGGCTTACGTGCGCAAATTCGGCGACTACTTCCGCGACAACCCTTCGCCCGGCAACATCAAAGGCGGCCTTTACAACATTTTTCTGAAATCCAGTGGTGTGAAAGCCAAGGGCGGAACGTCAGTGGTGGAAGACCTGGTTGAATACGGCGAGTGGCTGGGCGATCGCAAGGGCTTGTACGTGCTGTATACGCCCGGCTACGATCACATTTGCACGCCCGCGCTCTTTCTGAGCGGAGCGCAGGTTGCCCTCTTCACCACCGGACGGGGCACCGGCATCGGCTGCGCCCTCGGGCCGGTGATGAAGATTGGCTCAAATCCCCAACTCGCACGCACCTATGCCGATCTGGATATCAACGCCGGCGCCATTCTGGAACGAACCGAGACCACGGAAAGCGTCGGCCGGCGGATCTTCCAGGAGACATTGGATGTGGCGTCCGGCCGTAAGCTGACGCGCGCCGAGCAAATCGGATTTCACCACGAGTTCAAGATCTGGGAATCACTTTGGCCGTCGCTATGATCGGGAGAGCGGGTGAGCGGAGGCGCTGCATTCCTTGCTTCACGCCGCCATGGCTCCGGCAGTGAGTTTCTGTGCGGTTTGTTTCACCAGCTTGAGGTCTAATTTGCCGCTTCCCATCACCGGAAGCGCTTCAACCTGGTAAAAGTGCTCGCGGCGGGGGATCCACAACGGAGGCAATCCGGCCTCGCGTACGCGTCTTAGCAGCGCGTCCACTTCCAATCCCAAATCGAGGTGGAGCACCACAAAGCGCTCGCCCTTTTGATGGTCGGAGACGGCGGTCACCACCAGGCGTTGCTCCAAACTGCCGAGGGCCTGGTGCAGGATCTCTTCCAGGTGGACGTGCGAGACCATTTCCCCGGCAACCTTGGAAAAGCGCGAGAGCCGGTCGGTGATGGTAATGAAGCCGTCATCGTCGAGTTGCGCCACGTCACCGGTGATGTACCAACCGTCTCCCCACATGGCCTGGCGCGTCTTTTCCGGTTCGTCGAGATAACCCGCCATCACGCACGGCCCTGTTACCATCAGCATCCCTTCCTGCCTCGGCCCCAGGAGCTTAAAGGTTTCGGGATCCACCACGCACACGGCCGTCCCGGGAATCGGCCGGCCCACGCTTCCGGGCTCTACGCTTCCCATCTGGCTTTGCATCCTGCGGCCGGCGGTCTCCACGGATACTACCGGTGAAGTTTCCGTACATCCGTAGCCCTGGTGCAGATCAAGGTGGAATTTCTCCCAGAACGCGTTGGCGAGTTCCGGCCGCATCCTTTCCGCGCCGGCAATGGCCACGCGCACGGAGGCGAAGTCCTCGCGGTCCAGCCGGCGGACGTATTCCCAAATGAAAGATGGCGTGCCGATAATCAGGGTAACGCGATACTTCCGGCAGAGTTCGGCAATGGTTCGCGCTTCCAGCGGGTTGGTGTGAAAAACCACGCTAAAGCCTGACAGGGCGGGCAGCCATAGTCCCACCGTGAAGCCGAACGAGTGGAAGAAAGGCAATACCCCCAGCAGGCAATCGTTGCGATCCACGTTGATCGCCTGGAGCATGCCGTCAACGTTAGCGATGATGTTGCGGTGGGTCAGCATCACGCCCTTGGGCGTCCCCGTGCTGCCGCTGGAGAAGACCACCGTGGCCAACGAGTCCAGCGTGACGTCCGCCGGAATCAACACGCGGCGCAAGAGCGCAGTGGGCACCAGGCGGGCGGCTGCCGCCCATACGAGCTTTTCGAGCTTGGAAAATGACTGGGCCGCGTCTTCCAGCATGATCATCCCCGGCTGCTTGGGCATTCCAAAACGCTCCAGAAGCTTTTCCGAGGTGAAGATGGTCTTGATGGCGCAACGCTCAATGGCGGCGTCCACCGCCTGAAGCGGCGCGGTGTAATTCAGGTTCACGGCCACGCGTCCGGCCAGCGTGATGCCGAGGTTCACCACGGCGCTGGGCGCTGAGGGCGGCAGGAGCACGCCCACCATCTTCTCGCCCGGGCAGCGCTTCACCACGAATCGCCGGAAGAGCAGCGCGCCAATCAAGGTCTTGCCAAAGGTGAGTTCGCGGCCGGCTGAATCCGCCATGGCGAGACGGCTCCAGTTGCGCCGCGCACAGTCCAGGAACGCCGTCGGCAGCGGTTGTTGCACCCCATCGCGATGGCCGGCGGTGGAAGCGGCGCGCAGCGCGAGGGTCTGCCGCACCTCGAAAGCGCTGGACGTGGCGGGCAGCGCTGCGCTGAAATGCACGGTAACGCGATAGGGGATGCGGCGCGGCCAGCGGAAGAAGAGTCGCCCGTGCTCGGCCCCGAAGATGTTTCCCCACTCGCGGTCAATGTGCACCGGCACCACCGGCCCCTTGAAGCCACGCGTGAGGACCTCCAGCGCGGGGGCGAAGCGCGGCAAATCGCCGGTGCGCAGCAGTGCGCTTTCCGCAAACAGGCACACCAGTTCGCCCGCGCGCAAACGGTCCTGCGCAGACTGGAGAGCGCGCGCCGTCTCCTCCGGCCCGTCGGCGGCAGAAACGGGAATTGCTCCCATTCGCCGGGTCAGCCGTTGAATGGCCGGCGCGTCATAAAACCGCCGCGGCATGAGGAAGCAAATGGGCCGGCCCACCTTCGCGCCCACCAGAAAGGGATCGATGAAACTGATGTGGTTGCAAACCAGCAGCGCGGGCCCGCTGGTGGGCAGGTTTTCCTCCCCGCTTAGCTCAACTCGATAAAACGTGTGGGCCAACAGCCAGAGGCACAGGCGAACGATGCAGCGAGAGAGAAACATGGAAGTTCGAATGAACGTTGAAGATCACCGCAGCGGCCCGCAGAAGGGATCCGGCAGGGCCGATTATCGCGACCGTCGGCATAGGAATCGAACTGGCCGCCCCACGGAGTATACAGCTTTCGGGCCAAACCTTCCACCATTTGTATTTTTCACAAAACGCAGGGAAAGCCAATTCATTCTTGACAAGTTCGCAAATTGCGAATATCATGGGTTTTCGATGAGGCGGAAAGGTGCATATCATCAGTCGTAAGCGACTGAAGGAAGCTGCCCGACGACACCCAGATCTGGAGAGTCCACTTGATACGTGGTTTCGCATCGCGAAGCGGGCGGCGTGGCGAAACCTAGCGGACGTCCGGCAGACTTACCCCTCGGCAGACCGAGTGGAGAAATACACGGTCTTCAATGTCAAGGGCAATGCTTATCGGCTCATTGCAGAGATTAATTACCGAACTAAGCGGGTATTCATCCGGCACGTTCTGACCCATCAGGAGTATGACGAAGGGAGGTGGAAATCATGAGTACAGCGTGCCTGCCCGTGTCTGGGAAGTTCACCCGAAAGAACGTTGACCAGAATGAATATGGGTGCTTGCTAAGCAAGAGCCTGCCCCACGCCATCGGGAGCGAAGCAGAGAACGAGCACTATACCCGCATCTTGGAAACTCTAGACGCCAATCCTCACCCGAGCGCTGCCGAATCGATGCTGGCTGAACTGCTCACCGTGTTGATTGAAAACTTCGAGGAACAGCATTACGCCTTACGCAAGGCCACGCCCTTGGAAAACCTCGCGGAGCTTGTGCAAGCTCACGGCCTAAAGCAAAAAGACTTGGTCGATATATTCGGTACTCCAAGCATCGTATCGGAAGTTCTGAATGGGAAGCGACAACTCACCACAAATCACATCAAGAAGCTAAGCCAGCGCTTCCACGCGCCCGTGGAATTGTTCATCTAGACGATCGACAAACAAAATGCCCCGGAAAAGCCAGGGATGGCACGGGCACTCCGAAGGCGTGAGAAAATAAACAAACTCGCGCAGAGACGCTGAGACGCAGAGGTTCGAAACAAGCAACTGCTTTCTTTTGTTTCTGGCCTCTGCGTCTCAGCGTCTCTGCGCGAGATGAATTTGCTCGTTCGGGATTTTTTCACACGTTCCTCTTGCCTGTGCCTCTTGCCAGGGCAGAATAATCGTAGCAACTTGATGCGATGGTCTCTGACCGCCGATTCGCAGGGGCACGCCATGGCGTGCCCCTACCGTGCCGATCGGAGATCGACGCTACAATGGGATGCCACGCTAGCGCCCGGCCAGCGGGCTGGGATCCACGCCATTTTTGCGCGCGATTGCCAGATTGCGCGATAATCAGAACAGAAGTCAGCGTTGTCGTTATAAGAAAGCCGCGCGGCGGACCTGATCCCTGAGGTCCGTTAGCCAGTACTTCCGTATGTAACGAGGTCACCATGAAAGGCCTTACCATCGTGATGGGTCTGCTGCTGGCATGGAGCGTCGCCGCGGCGCAGCAACATGCGCCCGTGGACAAAGCCGCGCAGCAAACCTCGGCGGAGCAGTTGCAGCAAGCGCTCGCGAAGAACAGCAAGATGCTGGTGATTGACGTCCGCAGCGCGCGGGAATTCGCGGTGGGCCACATCCCCGGCGCGGTGAACATTCCGATTGAGGAACTTCCCGGGAAAATAAAAGAGATGAGGGTTGGCAAGGACACGACGCTGGTCACCGTTTGCGAGCACGGGGGACGTAGTTCGCGCGCGGCGGTGGAACTGCAGAAGCTGGGATACCACACCGTTTCTTATTGCCGCCTTGACGACTGGCGAAAATGCGGCTACCAGACCGTATCGGGCGACGCCAAACCGCACGCCGCCATTGATGTCCGCAAGTCCATGGGTGAACAGGGAGAGTGATCGCGTGAAAAATGCCGGAATTGAGCGGTTTGTGGAGTTCCCCAACGCGGCGGGCAAAACGCTGCGGGGCATGTTGCACTTGCCACCCCCAACGGTGAACGGGCCCGTGCCCGGCGTCGTGCTATTCCACGGATTCACGGGAGACCGCATGGAGCCGCACTGGATTTTTGTGAAGTGCTCGCGGGCGCTGGCGCAAGCCGGGGTCGCCTCCTTGCGCTTCGATTTCTATGGCTCGGGGGAATCCGACGGCGACTTCCGGGAAATGTCGCTGCGCGGAGAGATTGCCGACGGACGCGCAGCCGTAACGTTTCTGCGCGCGCAATCCGAGATCGACCCTGAACGTCTTGGCCTGCTGGGGCTTTCTCTGGGAGGAGCCATCGCTGCGGCCCTGGCCCTCAGCGTCAAGGCCCAGGCCGTGGTGCTGTGGAGCGCCGTCGCGCATCCGGCGCAACTGCGGCTGTTGGTGAAGCAGAAGGCCAGGAAGATTCCCGGCAAGCCGCGCGCCTACGAGTACGATGGCCGCGAACTCAACCCGCGCCTGGAAGAAGATATCCTGAAGGTTGAACCGGTTCGCCACCTCGCGCGCTACCGGGGGCCTACGCTCATCGTGCACCCGGAAAAGGACGAAGCTGTACCCGTTTCCCACGGGCACGACTTTTTCCAGGCGGCGGGCGCGGAAGCCAAGCAACTGGTGATCGTCTCCGGTTCAGATCATGTCTATAGCTCCGTCCCGTGGGAACAAGAGGTAATCACCCGCACCGTCGCGTGGTTCCAGCGCTACCTTCAGGCGGTAGCAGCGGCCCCGAATAAATAAGCAAACGTCGGCAAAGTCCAGACCGCATTCGCCCAGGGCTGCGCTGCGCCGGCCTGAGCGGGCATGCCGTTGGAACAGTAACCCCGTCATTCAGAGCCCGCTTTTTGGGCGAAGAATCCGCATTGGCCTTTCTCTTCGCCTCACTCGGCGCAGTAACCCCGTCATTCTGAGCCGCTTTTTGGGCGAAGAATCCGCATTGGCTTTTCTCTTCACCTCACTCGGCGCAGTAACCCCGTCATTCTGAGCCGCTTTTTGGGCGAAGAATCCGCATTGGCTTTTCCTGCCTTTGTCTTTCCCCGCGCATTTGCAAAGCATAATGCAGATCCTTCGCCCCGATAAAAGGCATCGGCGCTCAGGATGACGAGATTTGCCAATGCTTCCGTCAAGCTTGCCAATGGTTCTGCCGCCACAGGATGAGGAGATTTGTAAGTGGTTCCGCCAAGTTTGACAATGGTCCTGCGGCCCTGCAACCGCGGGCGGGCGTCTATGGCCAGCCCATCGGCTACGGCCTAGCTGATTTTACTTGACAAGACCCGGTATCACATGTTTAATAATGCGCGCGGTACCGGGATGGGCCTGCGTTTCTCGCGGCGGATGGATCGCCCGGGCGAGCGCCTCACCGTCCGCGTTGCCGCGGCAAACAAATGCTCTTACAGAGTCCCGTATCCCGTATCTCGTGTCCCGAATCCCGAACCCCAAAGGAGTTCTATATGGCACTCATCGAGCAAACCATGACGGAGAAAAATTTAGAGGCGCACCGGCGCAACGGGCGGCAGTCGCACGGCGCCGCCACCCCGGAAGGCAAGGAGCGCGCCCGCGCCGCCAATTTGCGCCACGGCTGCTACTCGCAGTTGCGCGACCAGGCGCTGGTGGCCCTGGGCGAAGACCCCGAGGACTTAGCCGCGCTGGTGGAGGGTGCGCGCCGGCAGTTCCGCCCCGCCAACGGCTGCCAGGAATGGATCACCGAGCGCCTGGCCAGCCTGCAGTTTCGCATGCTGCGCGCCGAGCGCCAGCAGGAGAGCAAGATGGCCGCCCACATCCGGCAGTTCGAGGCCCGGCGCCGGGAACGCGCGCAGGAACTGCGCTTCCAGTTGACCGACATGCAGGATTTTCTGCACGCGGTTCAGCACGCCGTGGCGCGCCCTGATTTCTATGCGCCCCCCGGGTGTTTCGCGCGCTGCGCCGACGTGGCCGTGCTGAACCCCACCCCCAGCCTGGAGCAAATCCTCCGGCTTCTTCACCGCTTGCGCCAGCCGCGCTGCTTCACCACTCCCGCGCCTCCGCCCCTGCCCGCGGCCATGAGCGATCGGGAGTGGCAGGAAGCGTTGAATGACGACACCTACGACGAATCGGCCGTCCCGCATCCGGAAATCCCCATCGCCGAGGGCCGGGAACGCGACCCCCTGCGCGAGGAACTCTACCGGCTGGTGGTGGCAGAAGAGCGTGCGGCCAGCACGGCGTGGCAGGAAGCCACTGCCGAGCAGGAAGCGCCGCTTACCCCCCGCCGCCGCGACCTGCTGGCGGCGGAGGTGTACAACGATAAGGCGATGGAGCCGATCCGGCGCGAGGAAGAACGCTGTGCGCGGGAGTTCTCCAGCCTAGCCAACAAGCTTATGCAGCTCCAAAAGGAAGCGGTTTATAAGCCGAACCCCAAACAGCCGGACCAGGCGGCCGAGGCCCAGAGTTCGGCGGCGGTACGGAATGAGGGCACCGACAAAACTGCGAAAAATGAAGGTGCATCCGGCTATGTTGAAGAAAACACAGAAGGCCCGCTCCAGGACGGGGACACAACACCTCCCCGGTACATCATGCAAGCGGAGAACGACGGGCGCCGGGGCGGGACATTCTGACCGAACCCGCCCCCGGCGTACCCTGTGGGCACACTTCCGCCGCTTGCCTCGCGACATAATGACCCACGCCCAGAGCCACCGCCGGGCAGAATGCGCCGCAGCGTTATAAAACGTAAGACAATCGGCGGTCCCACAATCGCTCCGGGGTGGTGGTCTGCCTAAAACAGCGGGGAGACGACGACGTTTGGGTTGCGGCGGCCCTGCTGCTCTGTGAAGCAGGTATAATGTTAAGACAGCCTTGAGCGCAGTAAATTCGATGTAGGGAGTACCCGTGTTCCGCAAGATCCTGATTGCCAATCGGGGAGAGATTGCGGTGCGCATCATGCGGGCGTGCCGCGAGATGAACATCGGCACCGTGGCAGTGTTCTCCGACGTCGACCGCAAATCGCTGCACGTACGCTACGCAGATGAGGCTTACCCGATCGGCGCCGCGCCCTCCACGGAGAGCTACTTGCGGATTGACCACGTGCTTGACGCCGCCCGCCGCAGCGGCGCGGAAGCGGTCCATCCGGGGTACGGATTCCTGGCTGAAAATCCGGAATTTGCGCGCGCCTGCGATGACGCGGGAATCACGTTCATCGGCCCCCCGGCGAGCGCGATGGAGTTGATGGGATCGAAGACTTCCTCCCGGCACGCGCTGATCGCAGCGGGGTTGCCCGTGGTTCCCGGCGCCGATCGCAACATTGAGAACCTGGAAGAGGTTCGGCGCATGGCGGCCGCCATTGGGTATCCCGTGATGTTGAAAGCCTCGGCGGGCGGCGGAGGCAAGGGCCTGCGAATGGTGCCGGCGGAATCCGAACTGGATTCCGCCTGGCGCACCGCACGCTCTGAGGCGCAGAACGCCTTCAACGATTCGGCGGTGTACCTGGAGAAATACATCGAGCGGCCCCGCCACGTGGAACTCCAGATTCTCGGCGACCGGCACGGCCACTTGGTTTACCTCGGCGAGCGCGAATGCTCCTTGCAGCGCCGCCACCAGAAGGTGCTGGAGGAATGCCCTTCCCCCGCCGTTGACGACGATCTGCGGCGGCGCATGGGAGAAACAGCGCTGCGCATTGGTAGGCTCGCCGGCTACTGGAATGCCGGGACAGTGGAGTTCCTGTTGGGCCAGCAAGGAAATTTCTATTTCCTGGAAATGAACACCCGCCTCCAGGTGGAACATCCGGTAACCGAGTTGGTAACCGGCGTCGACCTGGTGAAGGAGCAAATCCGCATTGCCGCCGGGGAAACGCTGCGGCTGCGGCAAGAGGACGTGCAGTTGCGCGGCGCCGCCATCGAGTGCCGCATTTACGCCGAAGATCCCGCCAACAACTTCTTCCCTTCCCCGGGATCCATCACGCGCTTGCAGGCGCCGGCCGGCCCCGGAATCCGCCATGACAGCGGAGTCTACGAAGGATGGCGGGTGCCGCTCGAATACGACCCGCTGCTGTCAAAGCTCGCGGTATGGGCTGCCGATCGCGCGGAGGCTCTTGCCCGGATGAAGCGGGCTCTCGACGAATATGACATCCAGGGCATTCGGACCAATATCGCGTTTTTCCGCCGGATTTTGGAGCACCCGGACTTCGCGGCGGGGCGTGTAGACACGGGATACATCGATCGGGTGCTGGGCGCAGGATTGATGAAGGAAGAACCCGCCGCGGAAGCGTCCGAACCGGAGGAGTGCGTCGCCTTGCTGGCCGCCCTGCTGCACGCGGAACGAAACGGAGGGCCGAAACCGGTAAGCACCGTTTCCAACCACGGGTGGAAGCAAGCCCTGCGCCAGCGGGAACGACAGCGCACCGGCGGGAGATTCTGATGAAATTCACCGCACGTCTGCAACGCGGGGCCGATGCCATCGAACGCGAAGTAGAACTGTTGCCGCAGCAGGCAGTGAAGGGCGTACGGCGCTTTCGCGTCGGTACCGAGATGGCCGAAGCGCAATGCGAGGAGATTACGCCGGGCGTGTACTCGCTGCTGATGAACGGCCGATCGTACGAAGCTTACGTTCACAAGCGCCCGGACGATGCCGCGGGCGACGCCGGCCCCTACGTGGTGCTGGTAGGACGGCGACGATATCTCGTCGCATTGCGTGACCCGCGTCATTGGCGCCGGCGGGGATCCTTGTATGACGAAGAGGGTCCACAGGAAATCGTGGCCCCCATGCCGGGAAAGGTGGTACGAGTTCTGGTGTCGGAGGGCCAGGAAGTGGAGCGAGATCAGGGCCTGCTCGTAATCGAAGCCATGAAGATGCAGAATGAACTGCGCGCGCCGCGCGCGGGGCGCGTGGATCGCATCTACATGGACGAAGGCAGCGGAGTGGAAGCGGGTGCACGACTGGTGCGGCTGGTGTGAAGAGAGGGAATAGGGAGTAGGGAATAGGGAATAGGGAACAGTGGAAAACGTATTTCCTTCCCCATTACCTACTCGCTGTCTTTAGTTCGGTGTAAGAAGAGGGAATTGGGCATAGGGAGTAACGAATTCTCTACTCCCTACTCCCCACTCCCTACTCCCTGTCTTCAGTTACCCTTCCTTCGCCGGGGCGCCGCCGGCCTTCACCACTTCTTCCGCCAGATGATTGGCCACTTTGGCGCGATTGCGGAGCGTTTCAATGTATGCGGCCTTCAGAAGTTGCCCCTTCTCATTGCTCAGCGTCTGCCGGATGGCGCTTTGCACGCGAAGATCGGTGAGGGTGTGCTGGCCGGCTTCCTCCACGCCAAGGAGTTTAAAGACGTGGAATCCGATGTTGGAGCGGATGATGGGCGAAATCTGGCCGACCTTCAGTGAGTTAACCACCTGCTTCAGCGCCGCATTGAGCCCGGACGCCGGAATGAAGCCCATGTCGCCGCCGCCGGTAGCGGTGCTGGGATCTTCGGAGTACTCTTGCGCCACGGTGGCAAAATCGCTGCCGTGCATCAGGCTTTCGTATAGCGCCTTGATCTTGTGCTCGGCGGCAGCCGGGGTCTTGGCGTCATCATTCTTCAGGTTGCGGGTCTCGGCATCAGCACGGGGCGTTACTTGAATCTGGGCGATATGGTAAGTCGTCTCCGCCACGTTAAAGTTCGCCTTGTTCTTCTCGTAATAAAATGCGATTTCTTGATCGCTAACACTAATATGTGAAATAATATCTTTATTAATAAGCTTCGTTATGATAATGTTTTCGCGGATCTGGCTGCGCAGTGCTTCATAGTCCAGGCCCTGCTCGGCCAGTTTCTTCTGAAACTCCTCCGGGGAATAGGGGCTCTTGAGTTGCCCCACTTTGGCGTCAATCTCCGATTCCTGAGCGGTGATGCGGGAGTGCGAACCGTGCGTAACCAGGATCTGATTGTTGATGAGTTCGTTCAGAATATTGAGCTTAAAACTGGCGGCCTCTTCCGGGGTCACGGCATCGGTGCCCTGAGTGGTGCGGCTGTGGTAGAGCCGTTCCACTTGCTCACGGTAGATGGGCTGGCCGTCGACTTCCGCCCATACTTCCAGCCCTGGTGAGGAACTGCGGGGCTTGCATGCGGGCAGCAGGGCCAAGCCCGCCAGGAAGACTCCTGGAAGGATAAAACGAGAACGATTAGGTTTTTTCATGCAAGCATTGTACCCGAGGGCACGTTCGCCGTGGGCAAAATTGCGCTGGTCTGGTACAATAATCGTCCGCGGTTATTCCGCTCTCGACTTGAATGGATAAGGGGTGTAGCAATGGCACGAAACTGCGACGTTTGCGGAAAAGGGCCCAAGTACGGAAATCGCATTAGTCACGCGCACAACGTGACCCGGCGCCGCTGGAATCCCAACCTGCGGCGCGTGCACGCGCTCGTCGCAGGTGCGCCCAAGACGATTTACGCCTGCACGGCGTGCATCCGTTCCGGCAAAATTATCAAGGTGGGCTAGCCTGCAAAACAGGCCTCAGTTATCGGTATTCAGTTATCAGTAAAATCCTGAATGCGTCACCGCCTGTACCGACGGGTCAGAACCGGGGACTGCTATGCTCGCAGCTATCCGTCATCAGCTCTCAGCACGTTCGTGAATACTTGATGGTCGTTACTGACGGCTGAAAACTGAGGGCTGATAGCTGTTTTCTTCAGCCCTCGGCTTCGGCGATGAGGTCAATCTCCACCGACACGTTTCGCGGCAGGCGCGCCACTTCCACCGTGGCGCGGGCCGGCGGGCAGTCACCGAAGAAGCGCGCGTAAACCTCGTTCATCATGCCGAAGTCCGCCATGTCACGCAGATAGACTGTGGCTTTCACCACTTGACCCAGGCTAGAACCCGCGGCGTCGAGAATGACCGACAGGTTCCGCAGCACGCGCGCCGTTTGGACGGCGGCGTCGCCTTCCACCACGTGCCCGGTTTCCGGGTCGACCGGGATCTGCCCCGACAGGAAAATCAGATTGCCGGAACGGATGGCTTGCGAATAGGGACCAATCGCGGCGGGAGCTTGCGAAGTAGAAATGGCTTGTTTGCTCAAGTGATCCTCCGGGAATATTCGGTTGCACGATATAGTGCAAACTCGAGGTACGTATAACAGCTAAGGTTGCGTGACGCGTTCGACTTGATAAACGCCTTCGATCTTACGCAGCGAGGCAATGATCTTCTCCATATGCTCGACGTCGACGATGTCGACGGTAACATCGATGTGGGCGCGGTGGTCGCCGGTGCGCGCCTCAATGTTCTGAATGTTCGAGTGCACTCCGGCAATCGCGGAGGTGACCTCAGCCAGCATTCCCTGGCGGTCCTCCGTCACCATCTCCAGCTTGACAGGGTATAGAGTGTATTTGGGTCCTTTCCATTCAACGTCGATGCGCCGGTCCGCATCGTAGAGCAAATTCTGAACGTTGCTGCAATGCCGGGCGTGCACGGCAATGCCTTTGCCGCGGGTAATATAACCGAGGATTTCCTCGCCGCGCACCGGGTTGCAACACTTGGCGCGATAGACCATCAGGTCCTCGTGGCCGTCCACTTGAATAGCGGCATCCTCGGCCACACCCAGGGCGCGCTTCACCGAGGTGGCGAGGCGCGAGGGGTGCACGGGTTCAAGCTTGGCCGTGGGAGCCAGCTTGGAGAGCACCTGCCGTGCGGCGAATTTCCCGTACCCGATGCCAGCGTAAAGGTCGTCGGCTGCCGTAAAGCCGTAATCGCGCGCTACCCGCGCGTAGTCATCGTCGGTGACCTTCTTCAAGGCCACATCGTATTTGCGCGCTTCCTTTTCCAGCAGCCGTTTGCCGATCTCCAAGGCCTGCTTACGTTGCGCAACGTTGATCCAGTGCTTGATCTTGTTGCGCGCCCGCGAGGTATTCACCAGCGCCAGCCAGTCTCGGCTGGGCGCATGGCTGGCCTGCGTAATGATCTCCACGATATCGCCATTGCGCAAGCGGTACTTGAGCGGCATGATGCGGCCGTTCACCTTGGCGCCCACGCAGTGGTGCCCCACTTCGGTGTGGATGGCGTAAGCGAAGTCAATCGGGGTGGCCTCACGCGGCAAGACAATCACTTTTCCCTTGGGTGTAAACGTGTAGACCTCTTCCGGATAGAGGTCAATCTTTAAGGTTGAAAGGAATTCGCCGGGATCGCGCATTTCCTGCTGCCATTCCACCACGTGACGCAGCCAGGCGAATCGCTGCTCATCCGGCTGGGTAAGCGTGCGGCCATCCTTGTACTTCCAATGGGCGGCAATGCCCTCCTCCGCTGTGCGGTGCATTTCCTCGGTGCGAATCTGCAGCTCGAAGGGCTGGCCGTGCGGCCCGATGACCGAGGTGTGCAGCGATTGGTACAGGTTGGGACGCGGGATGGCGATGAAGTCCTTGATCCGCCCGGGAACCGGCCTCCACGTGTTGTGAATGACACCCAGGGCGGCGTAGCAGTTCTTCACGTTGTCGGTGATGATACGCACCGCCAGCAAGTCGTACACTTGCTCAATGGGAATCTGTTGGCGGCGTAACTTCAGCCAGATGCTGTACAGGCGCTTAACCCGGCCTTCCACTCGCGCCGGGATGTTGGTTTCTTTCATCTTCTCTTCAACCTGCTTCCGCACATCAGCCAGGAAGTGGTCGCTCACCTTGCGCCGGCTTTCGACCGTGCGCTTCAGATCTTCGAAAGCCTCCGGCTCCAGGTGACGAAACGCCAAGTCTTCCAGTTCACCGCGGATTTTCCCCATGCCCAGACGATGTGCAATAGGGGCGTAGATTTCCAGGGTTTCGCGGGCAATACGCAGGCGCCGGTCGGGAGGAAGATATTCCAGCGTCCGCATGTTGTGCAGCCGGTCGGCCAATTTCACCAGGACCACGCGAATGTCGTCGACCATGGCCAGAACCATTTTGCGGAAGTTCTCAGCCTGCTGATCTTCCGGGCTCAAATACTTGATCCGGCTGATCTTGGTTACGCCCTCCACGATGCGCGCCACTTCCGCGCCAAAATCCTGCTGCACCCGTTCGGTGGTGGTGTGCGTGTCCTCGATGACGTCGTGTAACATGCCGGCCGTCAGGCAAACGGGGTCCAATTTCATCCCGGCGAGGATATGCACCACTTCCAACGGATGGCAAATAAAGGGCTCGCCGGAAAGACGTTTCTGCTGGGCGTGCTGCGCGGCCGTGAATTCATACGCACGCCGAAGCAACGGAAGGTCATCGGCGCCACGGTAAGACTGCACTTCCCGGAGAATGTCTTCAAATTGAATCATATTCGAACACGCTTATTCTAGCAGGTCGGACAAGAACGGTGTAGTTGCCGGGTCATCTCGGATGGTTCGTGAAGGGACGGCGTGGATCGGCAACAGGCAACCTGGCGGCGGCTGTACGATTTCGGGCGGCGGCGTGGAGGTGATGCCGTGGCTGGATGCGCACCCGGCTGGAAAAAGAAACGGCCGGACTTGTTCCCGACCTCGCAGGTCGAGACAAATCCGGCCAGAAGCTTACCATCAAGAGTTTTCGGTCTACTGACTCGGCGTGACTTCGCTCGAGCCGCTTGCCGTTCCGGCCTTGCGAGCAGCCAAAGCCTTCTCCACCCAGCCCTCGGCCTGCTTAATGTCCGCAGTGCGAGTTTCGCTATCCGGGTCGATCTCCGCCTTCTGACGGTACATCAGGTTGAGATAAACCATCGAATCCCCGTCGTTGGGTTTCAGGTCAATGGCCTTGTGCAACGTATTCAGGCCCTCGTCCACCAGGGGTCCATTTTCCTCGGCAAGCTGCTTGCGGAGCTTATCGGGTATTACAGGCAGTTCGTCGGGATGGGCGGGATCCTTGGCCATGTCAAGGTTGTGGTCCTTCCGCAGCATCTGTGCACGGGGGAAGCAAATAGCCCAATCGAGCACACCAATCCAGTAATACGGCTCCGGATTTCTGGGTTCCACCTTGATTCGGCGCAGGTTGTAGTCCTTCGCCACATCGAATTTCTTCATGCCATAATAGATCTGTGCAATGAAGGACATGGCGGTGGTATTGGTTGGATCTATCCTTAACACATCCTGGAAAGCCTGGATGGCGTCCTCAGCAACCTGCTTGTTATCCGGGGAATCCCCGCCGGGAACATACTGCGCCGCATACGCGGTAGCCAAATACAGGCGCGCATTGAGCAAGCTGGGATCGAGACTTACGGCCTGTCTAAAATGCATGATAGCGGGTTGGAACTGCGCGTTACGATAAGCTTGCACCCCCTTGTTAAGGTGGTCCCGCGCCTTCAACCTGTTGCAGCCGCAGGCAGTGAGCGCCAGCAGCAGCGCCCCACAGATTGGGGCGAGTCTATAAACTTTCATCTGGGTTCCTCCCTCGTTGCGATCGGCCGCCGGTTAGGGGCCTCCGACTTTGGAAGAGGGATCAGCCCTCCAAAGCTGTCCGCTGAAAACGGGCTGCCGATTGCTGCTCTTATGAACCTTCCTCAACCGCCTTGGTAATCAATCCGATTTTATCGATTCCCGCACCTTTGGCGATGTCAATGACCTCCGCGACCGCGCCGAAACTCGTGTCAGGATCACCCTTCACAAACATCACACGTTCGTTGCGGCTCTTGAAGATGTCTTCCAGCCGCGGTCCGAGCGCCGCGAGCGAGATCGGATCCTGATTAATTTTGAGGTTCCCTTGCGCGTCCACGCTGACCACAATCGTCCGGTTGAGGACCTCCTGGGACGGCGGCGTCTTGTCCTTGCTAGGCTGAGGAACGAGCGCGTCGAGCCCTTTGGGTGTCAACGGTGTGATCACCATGAAGATGATGAGCAGCACCAGCAACACATCGATAAGCGGGGTAACATTCATGTCCACCATGGGACCTTTCTTGCTACCCCCAACCGCCATAGCCATATTACTACCCTCCTTCGGGAACAGCGAGCCGAGCCCAACGTGCTGCGGCTCGCCTATTGACCCGGAACTGGAACAGCGCGGTGTTCGGTTCGCTTTTCCGTCTCGAGGCCCAGAGAGTCGACTCCCGCGGCTCGGACATTGTCCACCACGGACGCGACCACACCGTACTTCGCGTTTTTGTCGGCTTTCAGGTACACCGTCTTGTCCAGCTTGTTGGCGATGCGGTCTTTGACCTGCCCAGTGATTTGGTCAGGTGGAACGCGATCTGATCCCAGATAGATCTTGCCGTCCCGGGTGACGGCCAGCACCACCGCGTCCTCTTTATCCGCATCCTGCATGTCTCGCGTGTTCATGGCCTTGGCCATGTCCACGCTGACGCCTTTCTGCAACATCGGCGTTATCACCATGAAGATGATCAACAAAACCAACATCACATCCACCATGGGGGTCACGTTGATGTCCGATACCGCCCCTAGCGTTGTGGTTTTCCTGGCCATTTACTTCTTCCCCCGCGACGTACGCTTGATGAAGTAGTCGATCAACTCCGATGAGGAGTTATCCATCTCGACGTCGAATGATTCGATTTTGGTGGTGAAATAGTTGTAAATCCACACGGCCGGGATGGCGACGAACAAACCGAAAGCGGTGGTGACGAGGGCTTCCGAAATACCGCCCGCGACCGCACCCAATCCGGTGGACTTCGCCGTGGAAATCCCTTCGAACGCGTGGATGATGCCCAGCACGGTGCCGAACAGTCCCACGAAGGGCGCGGTGGAGCCGATGGTGGCCAGGGTGGAGACGCCGCGCTTCAGCTCAGCGTGCACGATGGCCGCGGCCCGTTCCAGAGCCCGCTTCGATGCTTCGATGGTCTCGCCCGGGATTTCCGCCGACACTTGATGCGCCTGGAATTCCTGTAGACCCGCCGTAACCACTTTCGCCAGGTGGCTCCGCTTGTTGGTCTCCGCTATGGAAATGGCTTCATCAATCTTTCCATCTTTCAGCGCACCCGCCACTGCCGGAGCGAAAACGCGAGACTGCTTGCGAGCCGAGCTGAAAGCGATCCAACGGTCAATCATGACGCCGATCGACCAAGCCGACATGATGAATAGAACGATGACGACGACGCGGCCGGCCAGCCCATCGCGCGCCACATGGAAATGGGATCAAATCCCACCTCCGCTTCCTGAAACAACCACAGACCTAAACTCATAAGGTTTGCAGCTAACATAGTGTTGTTTTCCCTCCTGAAAATTTACCAGAATCTTCTGGTTATTCTGCCAATGTGAAGTTCACATCAATCTCGGTAGCCACCTCCACCGCTTCGCCGTTCAGCAATGTGGGTTGGTAGCGCCACCGCTGCACCGCATCCATCGCCGACTTGATGAGCAATGGGTGGCCGGATATGGCTTTCAACTGTTCAATCGTACCGTCCTTGCTGATGACGGCGTCGAGGCGGACGACGCCCTGAATCCGCGCCATCTTGGCCAGCGGCGGATATTCGGGTTTGGGCTGGAAGATCAACCTCGCCGACTCGACTTGGCCGCCCACACGGATGCGTTGGACAACCTTTGGCTTCGGCGGAGGCGGGGGCGGAGGAGTAGCAGCGGAAAGCACGCCGCCGATCACGCCGCCGAGCACGCCACCAAACGTACCACCCGGAACGCCGCCGGGAACGCCGCCCACCACACCCACTCCGGCATTGGGAGCCGGCTCGGGTTCGTCCTTGACCTGGGCAATGTTCTTGGGAATAACCGTGGGCGCTCGCATAACGTCTTCGAGGCTGACGCGGTGGATTATTCTCGGAGCAGGAGCCGCAGCCGCCGGCGGCGGCGGGGGCGGGGGCGGGGGCGGGGGCGCCGCCAGGAACGTCATCAACTGCGCCTTCGGCAGAGCTTCAGTATAGATCAGTGGGACCAGAACCAGCACGCCGACGATGATGACTTCAAAGATGTAAGCGACGGGAAGCGTCGCGCGCTTCCAGTCACCGGTCTTGGCCGCGCTATAGATCAGGTAAATGACGAATCCGAACAGATTGAGCAACAGCACGACGATGAACCAAACGACGCGATTAAACCCGTGGCGTTTGGCGTCTTCCAAGACATAGCAGAGAATCAGGGCCATACCGCCGAAGAACGCACCCACAATGGCCGATTGGGTCACAATCACACCTGTCTCGTTTGCCGAAACCATGGGCAACCCAAAGTACCCAGCCAAGAAACAGACCACACCGATGGCAATCGAAATGAGCCAGTGCTTGCCCTGCAACACTGGCGCCATCTTCGATGAGGATTCCAGCAAGCTATCATCAAACATGGATTATCGCCTCCTCAAAAACTGCGCGCGATCTTGTCCAGCCACCACCAGCGGACTGAACCCCACGCGCTTAAGCTACCTTGACCCTCGCACCCACTGGGCTTGCCGGATTCTTGGCGTACCGCTGATAAAAATACACCACGATCGGGCTGGCTATAAAAATCGACGAGTAAGTGCCTATAATCACTCCCACCACCAGGCAGAAAGCGAATCCGTGGATTACTTCGCCACCAAACAGGAAGAGGGAGAGCACGGCTAGGAAGGTCAAGCCTGAGGTCAGGATGGTCCGACTAAGAGTCTGGTTGATACTGTGGTCCACCAGTTTGGAAAATTCCTGGCGCTTGTTCGAATGCACGTTTTCTCGGATTCGATCAAAGACCACAATCGTATCGTTCATGGAGTAGCCCACCAGGGTGAGCAGGGCCGCGATGACCGTCAGGGTAATTTCCTTATTCAGCAGGGAGAAAAATCCGAGCGTAATAATAACATCATGGAATGTGGCAACCACGGCTGCCACGCCATAGATTAACTCAAAACGAAACCAAATGTAAATCAGCATTGCTCCCAAGCCCGCGAGAGTCACGAAAAGGGCTTGGCGACGTAGATCGGAGCCCACCTTCGGCCCCACAATCTTGGTATTCGTGATCGCGTAGCTCGCCAGGTAGAAGTCTCGGGAGAGCGCGGAGATCACGCCCGGGGTAACGCCCGGCACGCTGCGCAACTGGGAAAAATCTGTCAGCAGACCACTGCGCGGGGGAGTATTACGATAATTTACGGCGGCCTCAGCAAGATCGCGATACGTTCTGGTAGCGGTATCCAATCCCTTCAATCCTACGCCGAGCGGATCGTCGGCCAAAAGGTGCTCGGCCACAGTCTGCGGGCTGGCGTTGTTGAAATCTGTCTTTCCCTCCGGTCCTTTTCCGTAAAGATCCGAAAGGGCATTGATAATGTCCTGCTTGCCGGTGTCCAAGGCGTTGCTGGCGGTGGTGGCTCGGAGGTCGAGCCCGATGATCACAGCGTGCTCGCTCGCCGGCACCACCCCCTGAATCGAAGCGTTCCGCAAACCTACGCGATCCAATTGATGCCGAATTGAATCGATGTTGGGGGATTGGGCGAACTTTACGTCCACCTGGGTACCACCTCGGAAGTCAAGCCCGTACGTTAACCCGTGGTGAACCACCATGGAACCGATCCCCGTTAAGGCCAAGGCCAGGGACAGGGAAATGAAATACCACTTAATCCCCATCCAATCAATCTTTGGTTCGTGGAAAAATTCCATGCTTCCCCAACACCTCTCCCTGGATTATTGACACCGCAGCAGTCCGCAAAGTTCCAAAAATTAGCTTACAACTTCTAAAAATCAGCTTGCCGATGAACGCTTAAACCCTAGCTGACAACCTTGCACAAGGTGCGCCGGCTCTTGCCTGTGAGCTGTCGGCTGTAAACTGTTAACCGATCTTCAGATACTCAGCACTTCTCCCTTTTGGCGCCGGCTCAGAACGTAATCGAAAATCGCTCTCGACACCCAAACCGAAGTAAACAGGTTGGCAATCAAGCCGATCGTCAAGGTCACGGCAAAGCCGCGAATCGGCCCCGTCCCGAATGCAAACAAGATGGCAGCGGAAACGACCGTGGTGACGTGCGTATCGATGATGGTTCGAAAGGCCTGTTCAAATCCTGCCGCCACCGCGCCTCCGACAGCTTTACCCAAGCGCAATTCCTCGCGAATCCTCTCAAAGATCAGCACGTTCGAGTCCACACCCATACCAACGGTCAATATGACACCCGCTATGCCGGGCAGGGTCAGCACAGCACCGATTGAAGCCATCGCAGCGATTAGCAGCAAAAGGTTTAGCGTCAAGGCCACGTCCGCGTTGATTCCGGCGCCTCGATAGTAAATCAGCATAAAACCCATGACGGCGACCAACCCAACGATTGACGCCACCACCCCATGTCGAATCGAGTCGGCACCCAACGATGGGCCAACCGTTTCCTCAGAAAGGGGTTCAATCGAGGCAGGCAGGGCACCGGACCGCAACACCAGCGCTAAGTCGTTGGCGGACTGCGGCGTGAAATTGCCACCGGAAATTTGTCCACGATCAGTAATCTGACCGTGAATCACCGGGGCTGAGACAACCTGGTTGTCGAGCACGATCGCGAGCTGTTTCCCAATGCTTGCACCTGTCACCCGGCCAAAGCGCTCCGCACCGTCGCGGTTTAATGTGAAGTTTACATCGGGCCGCCCGGATTCGTCGTGCGAGGGCTCGGCCCCGGTCAAGTCGCGTCCCGTTACGGCCGGAATGCGGCTCAACACATACCAGGCCTCATTCTTAGTCTGTTCGTCTGTACCCGAAACCAGTTCTGTATCAGGTGGCAGCACTCCGCCATGAGCGCCCAGGGCCGCTTCCCGGGAAGAATATGGCCCATCTTGCACGAGATTGAGCTGCAGCATGGCAGTCTTCTGCATAATGTCTTTAACGCGCGTCGGGTCATCCACGCCGGGCAATTGCACCACGAGTTCGAAATCGCCTTGACCGTACTCAGCCACCGTCGGCTCCACAACCCCAAGCGCGTCAATGCGGCGACGAATGGTTTCCATCGACTGCATCAGTGCTTGGTTGCGAATGGTGGCTGCCGAACTCGCTTTTAGCACCAGCATCCGCGCATTCAAATCGCCGGGAACCCGGACCAAGTCCCAATCGGAAAACTGATCGGTGGCTAAAGTTTGCAGAACGGAGGACCGTTCGGGGGAGACTCCCTTGGTCAGAATCCGGTGAATCGGGGGATTTTGGGTCTTGTCGTCGTTCGGCTCAATATCCGAGTATGCGATATTCTTGGCCTTTAACTCATCCTTCAGGCGATCCAAAGCCTCACCCGCAGTGATGTTCACTGCATCTTCTACTTTCACCTGTAGAATGAGGTTGGTTCCACCCTTCAGGTCCAGCCCCAAATGGATGCGGTTGTGGAGATTCTCCTTGAGCTCCTGCACATTTCTGGGAAAACCAATAATCCCAAAAATGCATGCCAGCACCACAACCAAAATGATGATCGCCCGGGTTCGAATCTTCGTATCCATGTAACTACTTCTTTCCCTTCACTCCGGATTCTTGCTTGCCTTGCTCTGCAGCGTCCTGGCTCACGAGGCCCGTAATGGAGGACCGCGCCAAGTCGACCCTTACGTCTTTGGCAATCTGCAGTTGCACAACGCCCTCCCGGAACCCCATGATTGTGCCGTAAATCCCGCCGCTGGTGACTACGCGGTCCCCGGTTTTCAGGTTGGCGAGCAAGTCCTGGAGTTTCTTGCGCTGTTGCGATTGCGGTCGCAGAACCAGGAAATACCAAATGCCGAAGAGGGGGGCGAAGAAGAACAGTAACTGGCCAAGCGCGCCCGACATGCCAGGGTCCGCCGCCAGAGGGATAGGGTTTGCGATGAAGTACTCGATCAAGGTCGAGCCGTGGTTTCTTTTGATTTAGGATGAGAGCCCCGCCTGCACTCTGCGGGACTTTCTCCGTTCGGGCTTTCCAGATTCGCTTCGGGTATGTAGCGCCGCCCTTTTAGGACGGCACTTGCCAGGTCAATGCCCGGCGCTACAGATGGGAGCGCACCCTTCCGTGGAACTCCGCGAACTCTCCAAACAACAAAGACTGCCTGATTCTGCGCATCATGTCAAGGTAAAAGTGAAGGTTGTGGTGGGTGGCCAGAATGGGTCCCAGCATCTCACCGGTCACGAACAGATGGCGAAGGTAGCGGCGCGAATACCTGCGGCAAACCGTGCAGACACAAGACGGGTCAAGCGGCCTATCGTCGTGCGCGTACTGCGCATTCTTGATAATGACTTTGCCCTCGGAAGTGAACGCGCAGGCGTTCCGGCCGTTCCGCGTCGGCATGACGCAATCAAACATGTCGATTCCACGGGCCACAGCCTCCACAAGGTCTTCCGGCGTCCCCACCCCCATCAGATAGCGGGGACGGTCGCGCGGCAGGAGCTCCGAAGTGAACTGCGTCGTCTCGTACATTTCCGCCTTGGGTTCACCTACGGCTAATCCCCCCACGGCGTAGCCCTCGAAATCCAGGTCCAGCAAAGCTTCCGCGCTTTGACGGCGCAACGCCTTGTCCGTCCCGCCCTGGACAATGGCAAACAGAGAAGGGAAGGTATCAGGTGTCAGGTGCGAAGAAGAAAAGGTGTCAGGTGTCAGGTGCCAGGTGCCAGGAGCAGCAGATCCCTCATCGGTCTGGTCATGGTTAGAGTTTTTCTCTTGGGCTTTCCCGTTTATGAGCGGCGTCTGCGAGAGCAGCGGTTCAGGTCCTGACACCTGCCCCCTAACACCTGAAACCTCCTCTCCCGCTTCCCGTGGCACCCGGGACCCATCATTTGATGTCTCACCTGACACCTGACACCTGGCACCGGACACCTTCTTTTGAAACTCCGCCTTTGCCCGCGCCGCCCACCTTGTCGTCAGGCTGACGGCGCGCTCGAGCGTTTCGTGACTGGCCGGGTACTCGACGCATTCATCGAGGCACATCATGATGTCCGGCCCCAAGGCCAATTGGATATCCACGGCGCGCTCGGGGGAGAGGAAATGCGAGGAGCCATCCAGGTGTGAACGGAACCACACCCCATCTTCCGTCACGCGGCCCAGAGACTTCAGGCTCATCACCTGGAAGCCTCCGCTGTCGGTGAGGATCGGATGCGGCCAAGACATGAAGCGGTGCAGCCCACCCGCCTCCCGAATCAATTCATGGCCTGGTCTAAGATAAAGGTGGTAGGTATTGCCGAGCAGAATCTGCACGCCGAGCGCTTCCAGATCATCCTGCGTCATGCCCTTCACCGTCCCACCGGTGCCGACGGGCATGAAGACGGGAGTCTGAATCACTCCGTGCGGAGTATGCAGTAATCCGGCGCGCGCCCGGGTGGTCTTGTCTTCCGCCAGGATTTCAAACTTGACAGGCATTGTTTTGGTGGATTCGTCCTGCCCACATCAAGGCTTGGGTGCCAAAGAGTGAACGGGCAAATATCTCCCGATCAGCAATACAGAAGGCCCAGAGAGGGGCGGCTTCACCCTGAGGCTGCTACGACGCTGCGGCTTATCACACTGTATGAAGCCGCGCGAAGCACCTTGGCACGACCATTCTAACGTCAGAGTTGCGGGTGTTCACGCAAGGACGAGGCGCCAAAGCAAGTCGGGGCGCTCGACTATTCTATTCCCCAGCCCCCAGCCACTACCCCATGATCGCGGCGATCCCCGCCTGTCCCAGCACAACGAGCACCCATATGCCAAGGTACGTGAGGAAAATCGGCGCCGTTTTCACTTTTTTCTGCGTGGCGGCGGAAAGTCCCATCGAGGCGAGGACAATGAACCAAACGCGGAAAACGTCGAACGAACTGGCAATCGCGTACAACGGCTTCGAGGTCGCCCGGGGATCCAGAAAGAATCCCACTGTGGTCGGCACGAAGTTCTGCGGGTTGAACTGCTCGACATCGCCCAACATGATCATGACCACGCCGAGAACCGCCGCGATCAAAAGTACCAACCCGGCATAATTGACCACGGAGAAGCACGTCTTGAAATTCGCCGACGCCCCAAACATGACGTTCACTACAAAAAGGCCCACCGCAGCAATGACGAGCATGTAAAGGGGGGTAGCGATAACGCCTATCACGCGCGTGCTGATGCCCGTGAACATCGCCATTTTTTGCACCGCCTGATCAATCTGCTCCGGGGTCATCTGCGAGGCCTTGCCGCTCATTTCGAGGGACTGCCGAATGATGCGTACGGCGCCGATCCTTTGCAGCATAGCCTCAATGGTGATGATGGATGCCACGGTGGTGATAATCAGGGGCACAAGGAAATTCGGACGGCGCACAATCGATTCGAAGGCCCGTCCCGGCGCAATGAAAACTTCCAGGGCGCGGCTGAAAAAAGAATCTGCCGGCTGATCGTCCGGCACCGGCGGTGCAATCGCTGTTTCGCCCATGGTTCCCTCCTTCGGGAGATGCAAAGAGAGCTGCGGTTCGAGAAATTCCTTGCTGAAGGTTGGGCGCATGAGTCTGCGCCTGCTGATACCATGCTGAAAATATCAACTCCACAGACAGGAAGCAAGCAGGAATCATGAAGCAGCAGGGCTTCGTCAAGGTCGCGATTGGTGAGATCACAATGCATGCCTCATTATTTTATCTCTTGGTAGGTAATCCATAAGATAACGGCCTAAAAATTGCTGGCTATACCGGATGAGGTGTGTCGTCTGCTCGGAATGGCGCAGCCGGGTAGGCTCGCGAGACTCCTGGCCGCCCCTCACGTACTCGGCAGCGGCCCCGCCACGCGCCTTTCCCCATGGCCTCAGCCAAAAACTCGCATGACGCCGGCCCGCTGGGCGGGCCAACCGGGGGCCGTGGAAACTCGAAACTGGAAACTGGAAGTGCAGGACGCGCCAATCGGCAAGCGAAAATCGGCAATTTATACTCCGGCCAGGGTCAGGGAAGATGGACGGAATAAAAAAATTCACTGCAAATCCTATAACCTATTGAAAACAAAGGGTCGAAGAACAAATTGACCGAGAATAAGCGGACATTTTGGTTTAAGTATCGGACATTTTGGTCTAACGTGGTGACATTTTGGCGTGGCCATGCAGCATTTCCCATTCGAACGTAGGGGCGGTTCGCGAACCGCCCCTACGTTTGAATTGAGCGGGAAGAGGGGGTCGGGCCATTTCCGATTTACCGATGTTTAGCGCTCCCACCGTCCGAACCGCCGCGACTTTGACGTGCCCCTGCATGAAGCAGAACGAGCTTGTGTCGTGGCTCACAAACGCTTATAACCATCGTGTCCTTCCTGGGATGTCAACTGCCTCAGCGCCGGCGGAAGGACACGAAACCCTACCCAATTTGTGGGAGGATCAACATGCCACTTGCACAAGCCTCGGCGACAACCACAGGTGAGGCGCCCGCGTCACCCGCAATTCGCATCGAATCCAAGCGCTATCTCGCGCTGGACGCTTTTCGCGGTTTCATCATGATCGTACTCGCCTCGCGCGGCTTCGGCTTCTCAGCCTTGCAGAGCGATCCCACCTGGGGCCGCGCTGCGCATTGGTTCGACCATGTCCCTTGGGAGGGGGGCGTTTTCTGGGACATGATCCAGCCCTCCTTTATGTTCATGGTGGGTCTGGCGATGCCGTTCGCGTTCGCCCGCCGCCGAGAACTGGGCGCCACGGGTGGCGATAATCTCCGCCACGTCCTGGCGCGCTCGGTTCGCCTGATCATTTTGAGTCAAATTATCATTTGGGTGGCAGACGGCCAGATCCGGCCGCAACTGATCAACGTCCTTTCGCAAATCGCGTTCACCTATTTGCTCACCTACGCGATCATGCAATGGCGCTGGCGTTATCAGGCGATTACCGCGGTTGCGCTCCTCGCCGGGTGGACCGCCCTGTTCTTCGCGTTTCCCGGGCCGGATGGGCCCTTTTCCCCAAGGCATCATATTGGGCTGGTCGTGGACCGCGCCATTTTCCACTATGACTACGATCCTGCCTACTCCACGCTCAATTTCATCCCCAGCACGATTTGGACGCTCGCGGGCGCGTGGGTAGGACAATTGTTGATGGCATCGAAAGCGCACCGCATGAACATCACGAAGTTGGCCGGCAGTATGGTCTTGTGCTTTGCCTCAGCCTTCGCGCTGCGCCCGTGGCTCCCGTTTGTCAAACAAATTTGCACCGCCTCTTTTGTTCTATACAGCCTCGGATGGGCATTGTTCATGTTGATCGGGTTCTACGTGGTCATCGAAATTATGGGATATCGCAAATGGACCTTCCCGCTGGTGGTCGTAGGGATGAATTCGATCTTCATCTATTTTGTCAGTGAGGTTCTGTTCCGGTGGCTGGACCGGGCCGTAGGGGTATTCACGTTCCATTATCAGTTCATCGGAAAGCTGGCGCCGGTGGCGCAAGCCACAACCGTACTGGCCTGCATGTGGTACGCCTGCTACTGGTTATATAAGCGAAGAATCTTCTTCAAGCTCTAACCACGCAACAATTCTTATACTCCGTCCCCGCGAGGGGTCGTAAAAGGTGGAATCATGATGGACCGAAGGGATTTTATGGGCGTAGTGGCGGCGGGACTCACCGTGGCCAATCGTGGAAGCGCCGCGCTGGGCGGCGCGGGCGCTCCGGCGGCGCAGGAACTCCAGCCACAGGCAGCGTGGTTGAAAGACGGCCTGATTGATGCCGGCGGCTCGCATGAGCCCTTTATCTTCGTGGTGCGACGCGGCGGGCAACGGCTCGATAGCCGCAAGCAATACGAGGATGCGCAGAGCGAAGACGTCATTCGCCGGCTCCATGACCAGGGGGTAGAGGTCTTCCACACCCATCTGTACAAGGGCTTCGGCATGGCCGCCGAGATGCCCGAGATGGAAGATACTAAACGGGTCACAGCCATCGCCCATCGCTACGGCATGAAAGTAGACACGTACATTCAATGGAATACGATGATGTACGAAACCTTTTTTGCCGAAGAGCCGCGCGCCCAGGGGTGGGTCCAGCGCGACGCGGCGGGGCAACCTATCATGTTGACCTATGGTTTCCAGCAGTCGTATCGGTACCGGCCGTGTTTCGCGAACCAGGAATACCTGGATTATCTGAAGAAAATCGTCCGGTACGCCGTCGAAGAGGTGAAGACCGATTTCATTCACTTCGACAATTTTGACCTGAACGCGGAACCCGATTCGTGTCGTTGCAACGTATGCACCACCCGGTTTCGCGAGCGCCTCCGCACCAAGTATTCGCCGACACAGCGCAAAGAACGGTTCGGTTTCGAGAACGTCGATTTTGTGAACCCGCCTTTGTGGAACGAGAGCAATCGCCCCGCGAGGATGCAAATCATCTTTGATCCCGCATTTCAGGAGTGGGTGGATTACCGGTGCCAAATCATGGCCGACGCCCTGGCACAGATGGGCGCATATATCAGGTCCCTAAATCCTGAGGTCGCGGTTGAGATCAATCCCCACGGTATCACGGGCGCCAACCGGGCTTGGGAAAGCGCCATCGATCACGCTCGCCTCTTGAAGTCCACCCAGGTTTTCTGGACGGAAGAAGAAAATCAGCCGGAGTTCCTGCCGGATGGAAGGCTGATTTCTACAATCCGCAGCTACAAACTGGCCCGCCGGTATCGCAACATTCTGCTGGCCTATATCGCGGAGAGCGAAGCGGCAATGGGGGAATGCCTGGCCTTCAATCAGACGATTGGCTTCGCGGGCGAAGACCCCCTTCCGCCCGACATGGTGAAATACATTGCGTTTTATAAAAAGCACCGGGACCTATATGTCGGGACGGAAGACTTGGCCTCGGTCGCGGTGCTCCGATCGCATCCTTCTATTACGTACCATAACGCCGGGGCGCAGTTAAGCGCGATCCTGGTGGAACAAGCGCTGATACAGGCGAGAATTCCCTTCCACCTCTACTTTGATGAGCACCTCGACGATCTTTCGCCATTGCGCTGCAAGGTCCTCATCCTTCCAAACTCGGAATGCCTGTCCGATGACCAACTGGGCTCCATTCGCCGGTTTGTAGAAGCAGGAGGCGGGCTGATCGCCACGGAGCGCGCGGGCCTTTACGACTCCTGGCGTCGGCTGCGGGTGGAGCCGGGGCTCCGCGGCCTGGTGGACCATCAAGTTCCCGCTCGCGATTACGAAGAAACCGTGGTCGCGTCCCCCGTCGAATCCGGGTCGCCGGCCCGAAAACAGTCTGGGCTTGGTCGAGTGGCCTACCTTCCGCAAATTGAGTTCGATGGTCCAATGCCTGCCGCCCGGCCGTATTTCAGCATTGGCCGACAATTCTGGAAACGTCCCAAAAACTGGGAGGAGTTGATCGATGCGGTCCGCTGGGCGGCTCAAGGCGAAGTTCCGCTCCAGGTCGCCGGCCCCGATTTTCTTATTGCGAACCTCACGGAGCAACCGGACCAGCGGCGCCGGTCGCTTCACCTGGTGAACTACGACGCCCCGCATACGTCTGCTATTGAGGGTATTGATGTACGCTGCGCTGTGGCGCAAGGACAAGCAGCCAGCGCAGTGACATGCTATTCGGCGAAACCCGATGCTGGCGCCCCGCTTGAGTTCCACATGGAAGGCTCAGAGGTGGTCTTTAGGGTTCCCAAGCTGAACGTTTATTGCGTGGTCGAAGTGCGCTGGTAGAATCTGGCGGTTTAGGCCAGGCCTATCGTTGTAAAAGACGGGCCCAACCACTGCCCGGCCGCCGTCACATGGCCATTGCGAGCGAAGACACCGGTTATTCTAATGCAAGCGCAGGGGAGTGAATGTCAGGCGTCTGAAATCTTGATCAAGGGTGAAAAGAGTAGCGCTGAACTCGAGCGTAATTGCGGCAAGGAGCGCGTCCACCGTAGAAATACTGACGCCGCGCTCCCGTGCTTGACGGAAGATCCTGGCCGCTGCTGCGTAAGTGGCGAAACCACCCGGCTCTATCAAGGGCCAGCGCCTCAGTAACTCAGTAACCGAATCGACATCGCGCCGGAGACCCTGCACAACCTCAGCGACGACCACACCAGTCAGCACCAAAGGTGCGTTGCTGCGAATTAGACGTTCCAATTCGTCTCCGCCAGGCCCGTGAGCAGAGTTAACAAAATCGACCCACACGGAGGTATCCACCAAAATCAAAACCGGTCTCTCCGCAAGGTTTTCAAATCCCCTTCCCATATACCACTGCCGCGAAACCGCAAGATGCCTTTGCGCGCTTCGGTTTGCACCAGGGTCTCCAGTGCCCGGTGCACGATTTCGCGTTTGGTGCGTAAGCGGGTCAGTCTGCGGGCTTGCGCGAGTAACCGGTCATCGATGTTGATATTTGTTCGCATACACCTATTTTACACCAACGATGCATATAGGGACCAGAGTCACCTACCCCTGGTAACTGGTAAGCGCGCATTACTCCCGCGGAGTAGCGTCGAGGAACGCCCGCAGCTTCCGGCTGCGCGAGGGGTGGCGCAGCTTGCGCAATGCCTTGGCTTCAATCTGGCGGATGCGCTCGCGCGTGACGGCAAAGCTCTGCCCCACTTCTTCCAGCGTGTGCTCGCTGCCGTCGTCGAGACCGAAGCGCATCTTGATGACTTTTTCCTCGCGGGGCGTCAGGGTCTTCAACACCGACTCCGTCTGCTCTTTCAAGTTGATGTTAATGACGGCCTCCGCCGGTGAAATAACACCGCGGTCTTCAATGAAGTCGCCCAGATGCGAGTCTTCCTCTTCCCCGATCGGAGTCTCGAGGGAAATGGGCTCCTGGGCAATTTTCAAGACCTTGCGCACCTTGACGACGGGGATTTCCATCCGCTTCGCGATCTCTTCCGAAGTAGGCTCGCGTCCGTATTCCTGCACGAGCTGGCGCGATGTGCGGATGAGCTTGTTGATGGTCTCAATCATGTGCACGGGGATGCGGATGGTCCGCGCCTGGTCCGCAATGGCGCGTGTAATGGCCTGCCGAATCCACCACGTGGCGTAAGTGGAGAACTTATAGCCGCGGCGGTACTCGAACTTGTCCACCGCCTTCATCAAGCCGATGTTGCCTTCCTGAATGAGGTCCAGGAACTGGAGGCCGCGATTGGTGTACTTCTTGGCGATTGACACCACCAGGCGGAGGTTGGCTTCAATCAACTCACGCTTGGCGGCTTCCGCCTGCTCCTCCCCCATCATGATGTTCTGGTAGCTGCGGCGCAACTCCGTCGTGGTGGCCTGGATCCGCCCCTCAAAATCGTCCAGGTTCGTCCGGGCCTGGCGCAGTTCTTTCTTCAGGTCGCGGTTGCCGTTCGTGCGGTTCCCTTCGATGCGCTTCTCCAGGCGATTGTGCTCGCGCTCGAGCGGGCGCATTTCATCCATCGCCGTGCGGAGGGCGTCGATAAGCTTCTTGCGCTGCGTGTGGGTGAACTGGATCGATCGCAGCAGTTGCGAAATCATGACGCGGTGCTCAGCCGCCGCCCAACTGTAACGGCGATACTCCTTGGGCCGCTTGCTGCGCGGAATGGCGTCGCGTTTGGTCCGCAACTGCCCCAGCTTCTTGTAAAGCCGCTCCATCTCGTCGATGGTGCTTACCACGTCCTTCAGGCGCAGGGCCACGCGGTCCTCGGTGAGCTCATCGTCATCGAAGACCACCACTTCTTTGATCGATCGTTCCCCCGCCTTAAGCTGTCGGGCCAGTGTGAACAAGCTCTGAATGACCACCGGGGAGCGGGAGAGCGCCTTGAGCACTTTCATCTGCCCGCGCTCGATGCGCTTGGCAATCTCCACTTCGCCTTCCCGGGTCAGCAGCGGCACTGTACCCATCTCCCGCAGGTACATCCGCACGGGATCATTGGTTTTATCCAAGGCGCCCGGACTCAAGTCCAGCTCAACGTCTTCGCCCGTTTCGTCGCCTTTTAGCTCATCGGTCTTGTCCAGCCCGATGCCATCCGCGGATTTGCCGCGCGGGGAGTCGACCACTTCGATCCCCTCGTTGTCGAACATGGAAAGCAGATCGCTGAGGTCCTCAGCAGAATGGACGTCGGAAGGCAGAAGGTCATTCACCTCATCGTACAGCAGGTAGCCCTTCTCTTTTCCCAAACTGATCAATTTATTTACTTGGTCGAATTTATCGTCAAACGCCAAAGCCATGGCCTCCCAACGGGCGACAGACTAGCAGCTAAAAATGGAAATAGGCGACACGCCGCACACCACTCCGGCCATGCCACCCTCGGCAAACCTGAAGCAAAAATTGACATAAGCCGTCAATCTGCTACGGCTCCTATGAATTAGATGTAGTATACGCCAAATCGTTTGTCCCCAAATGCATTTTTTTAAGGCCGGGCGGCCTGCCGTAACTCCTTGTCCAACTGCGACTTGGCACGCTGCAATTCCGTGAGTCGAGCGGCATCGTGAGATTGCACCGCCGCTTCGAGGTCGCGAAGCAGTTTATCTCGGTCGCGCTGTAGCCGCCGCACTTTGAGCGCGCGCAGGAAACCCCGCGCCTGATCCAACGTCAGCGGCGCCCCCGGCCAGAAAACCACGTCCATTGCCAAGCGCCTGTCCTCGGGACTTAGCACGCCCTCCGATTCAGCGATATTCAGCTTTTCCGCGCGTTTTCGCGCCTCCCACAATTGATTAAACACATTTTCGCCGGCCAAACCGGCCACCGCGCCCGTTTCCACAACTTCCGGCAACAAGGCTTCTGCGATTTCCTCACTGTCCAGGCAGGCGCGCAGCAACTGCTTGACTGCGTGGTTTACGTCCGCGGTTCCTGACTCTGGCACCTGCACTTCGTTGCGCTTTTCACTTGCGGCGCGTCGCAGTTCGTCCCGCAGCAGTCGCTCATCCACCCGCAACCGTTCTGCCAAACGCCCTGCCAACTCGGCACGCAACATCGGGTTGGGCACTTTGGTGAGGTACGGGAGCACCGCATTGACTGCCGCCACTTTGCCTTCGGGGGTCCTTACGTCGTGAGATCCGGCAGCTCGATCTGTCAGAAAGTCGAGATAGGACGGCGCCTTGGCCAGCAACTCACCATATACTTTCACGCCCTGCTTGCGGATGAACTCGTCGGGATCCAGTCCGCCGGGCAGCGCCAGCACCTTCGCTTCAAACCCCGCTTCCAGCAGCAGCGCCAGTGAGCGCTCTGCCGCTGCCATGCCCGGCGGAATCCGGGTCATAGTTCACCACGATGCGGCGCGCATATCGCCCGAGCAGGCGAATTTGTCCTTCCGTCAGACTAGTCCCGCAAGACGCCACAACATTTTCGATGCCGCTTGCCGCGACCGCAATGCAATCCATGTATCCTTCCACCAGGATGGCGTAATCCAGCTTGCGAATAGCTTGGCCGGCGCGGTCCAAGTGGTAGAGCAACCGGCTCTTGGTATAGATCGCGGTTTCCGGTGAATTAAGGTACTTGGGTTGGTCGTCGCCCAGTGCCCGGCCCGCGAAGGCCACAACTTTGCCCGCATCGTTGGCAATGGGATAAATGATGCGACGGCGGAAGCGGTCGTAGGGGCGCCCCCGTTCGGCATCGAAGATGACGAGGCCGCTCTTTTCCAAGTCCTCCTTTTCAAAATCCAGTCCGGTGAATTGCCGCACCAATCCTTGTCCGTCCGCCGGCGCATAGCCGATCCGGAAGCGGCCCACCATTTCATCTGTCATGCCCCGGTCGGCGAGGTAAGCGCGCGCCATGCGCCCTTCCGCCGTCGCCCCCAATTGCGACGCAAAGAATTTGGCAGCGATTTCGTGCAGCTTCATGAGCGCGGCACGGAGTTTGGTGTTGGCGTCGTAGGTTTGCGCGCCGGCTCTCTCGTCAACGTGCACGCCCACCTTCTCGGCCACGCGCCGCAACGCCTCCGGAAACGGCAGGTTATCAATCAGCATTACGAACTTAAAGACGTCGCCCCCCACGCCGCAGCCAAAGCAGTGGAAGATTTGTTTCACCGGATGTACGGCAAAGGACGGCGTCTTTTCCTGGTGGAACGGGCACAGCCCGACGTAGTTCGCCCCGGCCTTGCGCAGCTTCACGTAGTCGCCTACGATCTTCACAATGTCGGCAGCAGCGCGAACTTGATCGACGTCGGTCATGGAAAGGCAGGTGTCAGGTGCCAGGTGTCAGGTATAGCTTTCAGCCCGCGGAGCGGGCGTCGTCATCTAGCCCACGGCGAAAGCCGTGGGGCAGCGATCACGTTAATAGATTCGCCAGCCCCGGTAGGGGCGGCGTCAGGTCCCGTTTGGCAGCCAGACATCGCCGAAATTCTCATCTTTACCATTGTCCCACGGCGTCACCGTGGCTTGATGACGACGCGCGCCGCGCAGGGGCTTTTCTGATTCTAGAGCAGTACAATATTTGACGCGGACCTTTGAAACTCTTCCTTTGGAAATTGCTTGCGAATGATATCCAGGTAGGCGCGTCCCTTCGGCCGTCCATTCATATACGCGGCGCAAATTTGGGTCTGGAAAATCAGGGCGTCGCGGAAGTCGCTATCGCGCACCACGGTCATACCGCTTTCCCGCGTGGTCATTTCGCGGAACTTCTTTATTGCTTCCTGGAGGTGAACGTACAACCCGCGCTGTAACGGATAATCGGGAGGCCTCTCATAAATAATCCCGCTCGCCTGGGTGCGGTAAGTCTCCGCCAATGACCGCAGCGCCCCCAGAACATCCGTATCCACCAACTCGCGATGCTCGGCGGCAAACACACAGACGGCGTGATCTAGATCGATCAGCAGCGCTCCATGCGTCTCCGCGAAACTTGGTTTGAATTGGACGTCCGCAAAAGGCACCTTGCTCCAATCGACTTCCAGGCGCGACAAATCGTATTCGCGGCTGGCCGCGAGATATTCGCAGTCGGCGGGACAATCAATGGTCACTTCCCGTTCGGTGCCGCAACAAACAGAGCAGATGCTCTCCGCCCGCGCCGGGCACAGCCGCTTCACCTTACGCTTATTGCAAATGGGACAAGCCAATGGTCTCTCCTAAATTATAAAACATAGATTATGACACACATCACGCGGCGGTGGCACGTGCAGTCGTGAATGGGTAGTGCCTCCGATACTCGAGGCGCAGTCGGTACCTGCCACTTCCCACAGGCCGCCATTTCCTACAGGCCGCGATAGACCTCGCGACGATGCCCGATCCGGATCACCAGAACCATTAGCCGGACATCTTCGTTTGAGTAGATAATTCGGTAGGTGCCGGAACGGACGCGAACCAGGTCCGATTCGCCCCTCAACTTTTTCGCGCCGGGCGGACGCGGGTTGGCAGCCAACCCGTCGATGCGCTCCTTGATTCTCCTCTGGTCGGAGCGGGGAAGCTCTGCCAATTGGCGTAGTGCGGAGGGCAGGATCGTAACCGTGAAGGCCGCCACTAAAGGCCCAGCTTCTTCTTGGCTTGCTTCCACGGAATCGGCATCTCGCCTTTGGCTTTCGCGTTGGCCAGCGCCCGGCGTGCAGCTTCCGCATCCTGGCGATCTTCTAGTTCCTCGAGCAGCGCCAGATCTTCCAGGGGAATCAGGGCAGCAAGCTTTCTGCCCCTCCGCTGCACGACGATCCGCTCACCGCCGTAAGCGACGCGATTAACCGTCTCGGCGAAATCTTGACGCGCCTTCCCGGCCGAGAGGGATTCGGGATTGAGCGCTTTGTTCGTTTTGTACATTAAGCTCTCCTGTACAAATCATAGAAACGGCTTTGCGTTTTGTCAATGATGCTCACGAGCGGCCCATCCGTGGGACATCAGAATAGGCGCAGGGCCTGTTCGGCCCTGCGCCCGCGAAGGGCCTCTTGATTCTCACCCTTCGTGTCTTTGTGCCTTGGTGGTGAACCGCAAGAAAAGACGCGTTGACACTCCTTGTCAAATATGACAACATCCTCGGAGGTGGAGTGGGATGGGACCAAGAACACGGCCTGTTTCGTGGCTGAGGCCTGCCCTAAGGGCGTTCGAGGAGTTCCCGGAGGGTGCCCAATCGATCTGCCTGGCGGCGCTGAGCATCGTGGCGGAAGGCGGAAAGCCTGATATTGCGAAGCCTCTGCACGGGATGGGTTCCGGCGTATTCGAGATAGCTCTGCCATTTCGCGGAGATGCCTTCCGGGTCGTCTACGCCCTCCAACTGGACCGGGACATCTGGGTCATCCATGCGTTTCAGAAGAAATCAACCCGGGGGATCAAGACCCCCAATCGTGAGATTGATCTAATCAGGGACCGTTTGAAAAGGCTGAAGGAGATGTTGTTATGAAGAACGAAAAGCTGGAAGTGGTACGCGGAAGCGGAAATGTATTCCGTGACCTCGGACACAAGGGGGCGGATGTTGAGCAATTCAAGGCGATTCTGGCAGCCGAAATCATCAAGGCGCTCGACGGGGAAGGCCTGAGCGTGCGCGCTGCGCACGAACGCACAGGGATTGCGGCGGCCGACTTCTCGCGCATCCGCAATGCCAACCTGGCACGGTTTACCGTCGATCGCCTCATGTCCATCCTTAACCGGCTCGGGTCGCGTGTGGAGGTGAATGTCCGGGTGCGGCCCGCGGCAACCGCCGGGCCCGAGGCAACAACGTATTGAGGAAAAGGTTCAGGCACGCCTTTTTTCGGGCGACCGCGGTCCCGCAGCGTGCTTTCCAGTCCGAATTTCGCGGCTGGCGGTTCCGAGGGCTAAAGGCAACGTTCCCAACTTAGCCTGATTCTTCGGCAAAGCAATCTCGGGTGCGAAATACATCCGGTGCGTTCCCTCGACCCTTTCACCCCCACCTTTTGCTTCCGCTAGCCGTTGAGACGTTGATAGGCTATGCCATAAATTCCCGTCCCCTCGTCGAGCAGGAACCGGGCCCGGACGATCCTGGCGGTCATGAAGATATTGCCGCCTCCCGGCGAGTAAGGGACTGCAACCTCCATTTCCTCGCCCGGGACATAATGGCATGTACTCGTAAAACATAGCCCGGTGCGCGACACATTTCGCGTTTTAACCAGGTCCCGGCCGAAACGAGCGGTGCGCACGCAGGCGGTTACCCGCATCTCGCGGCGCAGTTCGCGGCGCCTTTCCTGGGGCGGCTGAGCAGCAGAACCGAAGCTTCCCACCGTGGCGGCCAATGACCACCGTGTGCGTCCGGTCGAAAAACTGGACCCCCAAGCAGTCGATGCCGACCACCTCGATCGGGACTTCGAGTTCGATACGTTCGCTCGTACGTTTGCCCTGTTTCTCCATCCTTAACTCCGCTTTCCCAGCACATCATCCGCTGAGAGAGGTACGAATCAGGTGCTCGTTTTATGAACCGACCGGCTCGAAACGCGTGCGTGCATCGGCATGACGATTTATCTTAAGTGTAATACCTGGTTGTCTTTTCATTTTGGCCTTCCATTTGATCCTGTTTTGTTGAAATTGCAGTCGGAGATATGCAAAGTGCGAAGTCCCATGAAAATTGACGAACCTCGCGATCATTCCGACACTGGAGTGGCTGAAGAGTTGGCAACCAGGTATCAGGACCGAGGCATCAGCACCACATCACAAAGATTGCGCTAGTTGGGGTGCGCAACCCACCTCGCAGCCGGAGGCGATGCAAAAACGCGGGTACTATAATGCATCATACTTCAGTGGTCAACCGGAATCCCGTCCAGTTCCGGGTGGCTCGTTGTCGTTCCCCACGTTTCTGGCGAGTACGAAGCTGAAGCGCCTGCAACCTTACCATGTAGACTTTACCCGTGCATTTCAAAATTTGCCTTCCTACTCCCTCAGGGTGAATCCCTCGCTCCATCCGTGTATAGCTGCAAATCTCGTTATCTCAATTCGTTAGAATCACACCAATTATTCGATTGTTTGGCAAGGCACCTGCCCGGTTCGTGTCTATCTCTTGCCCCGAAATGCCGCGAGGGACGCTTTTGCAAAGCCCGACACCACCAGATGATCGGGAGTCTTCGGCAATATGTAAACAGGAGAATTTCCGGCATCGTAAAAAATAATGAGGACATTATGGCCACAAACGCATTAGAAGTTTCGACTCGCGCCGAACGTTTCCCAATTCGCATCCCTGTTCGCTATCGCAGACCCCACAGTCCAGAATGGTTGGAGACGTGGACGGAAAACGTCAGCCGCTCCGGGGTGTTGTTTCGAGCTGACAGGACCCTCAACCCAACGACGACCGTGGAAGTGACGCTTGAACTCCCCCCGACAAACGGGGATGGCGCCCATGCCTGGGTGGTCTGTAAGGGAAAGGTTGCCCGCGTGGATCATCCTCATAACGGGGCGACTTCCCCAATCCTTGCTGTCGCCATACATCATTATCGGCTTACGCGGAAGTGGCAACCCAACTGAAATCGTGAGCCGCCGGGATGCTGGCAGATGTGTTCCCCCCTTATCTCCCGCTGATATGATCCGGGCTGACCTGAAGGAAACACTAATCTGAGGCTGCCAAGACCGTTGATGGCGTGTTGCCGCGCTGAACGCTGGACCTCGATCTGAACCCAAAAACGTTTACCCATACACAATAATGGTGCTTTCCCGCCGGCTGGCGCATCAGACTTCGGCTCTTTGAAGTCTGCGTTTTTCCCTCGATTGTCAATGCAGGCGGCGATAGGTGCTGGTAGTAACCAATTGCAGTTGCCCGGGACTGTAGATGCGTTTGTAAATGGCCATGGCGGCGGGAGTATACTCTGTTGGCGCTGAAAGGAAGGAAAATCTGTAGCCAAGCTTGAGGGAAACGCAGACACAAAAGGCGTGTCTGCGCCACCCGGCCGATGGCCCGTTCCGCTCACCCTCACCCTCCACACCACGATGTCCACGTTGACCTCATCGCTGCGCCGAATGCGCCGGGGGGGGCGGGGGTGGTGTACGGAAGAATTTCATTTTGGAATGGCATGAATAATGGCGGAGCCTCGGTCGTCTTGGGTTACCATGAAAGTGAACTGATTGGGAGTGTAGCAGACAAGTGGGCCGCTGATTTCTGGCGTGATTTCGTAGTCAAGCTGCCGTTCGGAAGACTCGGCATCATAGACCGAATATAAGGTCGCCCCGATGGTCTGTTCCGCAGAGTCTCCCTTAAAGGACTCTACCACGATCTTCCCACCAGCCACGAAGAAGTTCTGCCAATCCCAGCCGTCACGGGTTGGTACCAAGTTAAGCTTCCTCACTACTTCGCCATCGGGTGATATGACGAATAGCAGGTGCTTCTCGGTCTTTCGCATCAGGTAGATATTGCCGTCGGCGGCGGGGACTGCGTCACCGAGCGCAATCGGTGCGCCGGACGGCTTGGAATCGTTGCCCTGCGCCTTCACGCTATACCTCATTATGTCCCCGGGAAAGCTCAGTTCCTTAATGAATTTCCCATTCCGATCGAATATCGCTGTGTAGGGCTCACCCAAAGCCTCACTCTCTCCCGTCTCTCGTATTCCTGCTGCCACTAGCTCGCCAGTAGGGAAGACAGCAAGATGGAAAAAAATAAACTGCGAATCGAGCTTACCCGAGGACTGGAGTTCCCCTTCGTCGCCGAAGGTGAGAAGGCATGGATGGCCCTCTTTGTTGTATGCAATCAGATGAACTTCACCCCGCAATCCGATCGTCCAAGCAATAATGCGATCGCTATCGCCGAAGTCCGGTAGCTGTTTGAGATCAATAGTGGTCACCTTGTGTCCGTCGGCGGAAACGCGGATAATTGGGCCAGACCAGTCGGCCTCGGCTGGTCGGTAGTACAGGTTCCCATTGTCGTCGCACCGGAAATGGATGCCCCGCAAGTCGCCAACGAGGCTCGATATGGGCAGCTTTTCTTTGACCCGCAGTTGTAGTTGAGGGACGTACTCTTCGGGCGGAGTTTGTGCGTTACCCAACGGCAGAGATGCGAGTTGGAACGCGAAGAGTACGGTGGCCGTTGATCGGATCGCCATAAACGCCCTACGGGTGCAGCCATACCGCCGCAATCTTACGCCGCCACACGTCGCTCAGCAACGCCAATCCCACCCGCTGCACCTGGGGCGAGAGCGTAGGGGGCGAAAAAAGGTGTCAGGAACATGTGAAAAAATTGATTCTGCCGATTTCAGCACCACGCATTTTCAATGCTTTACACAGTTGATAACAGGTCCAAATTCAATTTCTTCACATGTTCCAGGTGCCGTTTTTCGGATCGGGACCCGAAAGATATGCCCGCGCCACCCGCTCATTCGAGAATCGTCACGAGCTTGGCGAGAACTTCGTCCAGGACGGCGGCGGGGACGGTCTCCAGCCTTCTCCCTTGACGCGCGCCGAGGTGCAGCGCGCGGGGTTGATCGCAGCGAATCACGCCGGTGGTGGCGGTGCCGGCGCCGCTGAGGGAAACTGCGAATCCCGCGGTGCGCGCGAAGCTCCCTCCACTGGTGATGGGGAGAACCACCGGCACTTTGGTGACCCGGTTGAAGGCATCCGGCGACACGATTAAAACGGGGCGGCGGCCCTTTTGCTCGTGGCCCTCCGCGGGATCAAGTCCCATCAGCCAGATTTCGCCGCGTTTCATCAGATCAACTCACGACCCACGGGCTTGCCCTTCACCCATTCGCGTTCTTGCTTGCTGCGGTGGGCCTTGGGATGGCATTGGGCGAGCAGTTCATTCAGAGTGTAGTGCGGCCGTTTCTGCGGCGCCACCACCAGGCGGTCGCGCTCCACGACCAGGCCGACCTTGGTCCCCGCCCGCAGGCCCAGAACCTCCAGCACGGCGCGCGGTACCGCCAACATGACCGAGCCGCCAACCCTTCGCAGATGCGTGGTGTGCATCCCGCTCCTTTCGGTTATATCTCAATATAACATCATCCGGCGGGTATCACAACTTTCACGGAAAGTAGCGAGAAGGGCAGAAATCGCGTCAGGGACCGTTTCCTCTTCCCGCAATCGACTTATGGGAAGCGGGATGGCCCCGGCCGGCTGGCGCAGATTGCTGATTTGCGCAGTCGGCGGAAAGCAGGACGTCGGACGTAGGGCAGAGTCATCCCGCTTTTCAGAAATGACCCTGCCCTACGCCCGATTTGACGCGGGGGTTATACTGCACGCATGTCACGGTTGCGCCGTCTGGTGGTGTCGTGAACCGGGCGCGCGTGACCCCGACGGGATGGGCGGTGGATCGCGTTTTGCTGCCCCCCGATCCGCGGCCTGGCTCTTCGCTTTACCTTGTCGTGAAATTACCGCGGATTTCGGAAGTTTGGCCGTGAGCTATGGGGAATAAAGGAGGAGTCCCAATGGACAGGAGAGAGTTTGTGAAGGCATCTACTGCGGGAGTGGGCACTTTGGCAGCGGGTCTAAGCCTCAAGGATCTGCAAGCGACCCCTTCAGCGGAATCCGCCGCGCGCGCCGGTGCGTCCGAGGGTCAAATTGGGCGTCCCGTGCGCATCGTCAGTATCGGATTCACCCAAGGCCATCCGCTCGAAGAAATCGCCGGTTTGGTGGACAAGGAAGGAGCGCAGGGGACCGACCTGATTGCTCTGCCGGAAACGTGGCGCGGCCAGGACGAAAAGAGCCCGGAAACCCTGGACGGACCGACCATCACGGCCATGGCGCGTTTGGCCAAGAAACACCAGACGTATATTGTTTGCCCCATCGATCGGCTCGAAGGCAAGCGGCGGTATAACTCTTCGGTGTTGCTCGACCGCAAGGGTGAAGTGGTCTGCGTCTACGACAAGCTTTACCCGGTGTGGCTAGTGGAATGTATGAAAAAAGCGCCCCAACAGAGGGTGTTGCCAGGTGAGCGAGCGGTGGTCTATCAAACGGATTTTGGACGAATTGGCCTGGCCATCTGCTTCGACGTGAACTGGGGTTCTCTCTGGGAAAGGATGGCGAACCAGGGGGCGGAGCTGGTGATCTGGCCGAGCGCATACTCCGCGGGCCGCTCGCTACAGGCACAAGCCATCAGCAATAATTACTATATCGTCAGTTGCACCGGGACTCCTGATTGCCTGGTGTTTGATATCGACGGCCAGCAACTGTTATACGAAAAGGAAAACCAGGGCCATGGCGTCAACATCACCCGGACCACGCTCGACCTCGACCGTTGCATCTTTCATCAGGACCTCAATCTGCCGGAGAAGCGCGATAAACTCCTGAAAGAACACGGAGACGATATTACACAGGAAAAGTGGATGCCCATGGAAGGCTGGTTCGTGCTGAAAGCCAAGCGGCCGGGCGTGAGCGCCAGGGAACTGGCGCGGCAGTACGGCCTGGAGGAACTGGCGCCGTACTTGAATCGCAGCCGCTGTGAGATCGATAAGTGCCGCGGCTGGGAGTTCCACGGTTAGCCATAACCGGGGAGGCACGGGGACAGCAAGCTTCCGTGCCTGCTTCCAACTGCGATCTCCTCTCGGAACCTGGCCACTACGGGTTGATTGCCGGGATGCTTTTTGAGCAATCTCGTAAGGATATAGGTGTCGAGGGAGTAAGTGGTCATCCCGCTCGGGTGGGACGGAAGGTTATGCGCTGGCCCTGGAGGTCGGCCTGGAAATCGGTCCACCAAGTCTCGCCCCGGTCATCGGGAGTGGCGAGCCAGGAATCGAGCCAACGAAGGAGCTTCTTGTTTTGCGGGCGCAGACGCGGCGCCTGCCGAGCTCGGCAGGCATCCACTGATTTGGCTTTGCGAATTGTCGTTAGCGTCGCCACAGTCGGTCGTCGATCTTTCGTTTCTTACTCGCTTCAGCTGCGAGGATAACACGACTTGAGGTTGACGAAGCCACACCCTGGACGGAAGCCTTGCTGCCAGCGACATTTTGTAGCCTCGGTCTCTAATTTTAACTTTTCCCTTGACAAGCAATATCTAACTGGTATATGATCATCTGGTATTGGGAAGTGAGCAACCGACGTGTCGCTTCGCAAGTCGCCCACCCTGACTCCGGCTCTGCTTGTAAAACTCGAAACTGGAAACTTGCACGCGTGTCCGCCCCCTCGTAGTAGGCGGCGCAGACCTGCATGAATGCGTTGCGCACGGGGGATCGCTCGCGCCTCCGCCGGGGCTTGCTGGTGTCCCTGCTGAATGCTCCCCGGGGTGGAGTGGCCCGTTTGGCTCATGCGCCCCTGACGCCGGAAGTGTCTCTCTGCCCGCTCTTGCGGCAGACGGCAGAGATCGTCATCTAAGCGGAGCGGGAGGTGGCAGCGAGTTTCCACCAGACCTGCCTCAGGCAAAAGAGGATGCAGAAGGAATCATTTTTTGTACCAACGAAGCCGGAATGTTATTGAAAATAAAGGACAACGTTTGGATGATCCCACGATGTTGCTGAAAACAGGCATGTTACCGCGCCTAACCCACGATGTTCATGAAAAGAAAGGTGGTTATCTGAGGATTTGGGGCTGAGAAACCGGCTAACCCACGATGTTGCTGAAAATAGGCATGTTATCGCTTCTAACCCACGATGTTTTTGAAAAGAAAGGTGTTATTTCATAATTTGGGGCTGAAAAGGAAAAGGTTCAGAGAAAGAAGTAAGGTGCGCAGCGAAAAGGTGTGGGTACTTTTTTCTTCCCACTCGCCGGCGGCGGTCAGTCGTTTGGGCAAGTCTGACCATCCGTGTGACGTCAGTGCCTCCCGTATGAGATTCCGCTTGACCGTCAGTGGCTGGGTCGCAAACACTGGGTACAGGGGCGGTTGGGGTCACCCGTTGCGGGCCCGGGTGGCTGATATTTCGCAGTGGTGGCCGTTGTATGTGGCGCGCAGGACATCCTGACCGCTCGCAGGTGCTTTCATCCTACTTCCAGTTATGGGTTACTCGTCACTCGTTATGGCGGCGCATTCTGATACGGCGGACGTACTGATTATCGGCGGCGGGATCATTGGCTGCTCCGTCGCGTGGCGGTTGGCGCAGGCGGGGACGAAAGTCACTGTGCTCGACCGGGCCGAAGCGGGCGCGGAAGCCAGCAGCGCCGCGGCGGGCATGCTGGCGCCCATCGGTGAGATGGTCGAGCCGCCGGCTTTTTCGGAATTGTGCGTCGCCAGCCGAAACCTCTACCCACGTTTCGCAGCCGAGGTCGAACAGTGCAGTGGCCAATCCGTGGGCTATCGCAGCGATGGTTCCATGCTGGTGGCGGCAAACGACGAAGAAGAGGAAGAAATCCGGCAAGTCCACGCTGCGCAGACCGGGCAGGGGTTTGCTCTTCACCGGCTTGGCCCAGGGGAGGCGCGCGAACGCGTGCCGGGGCTTTCACCACAGATTCGCGGCGGCCTCTTCATTCCCGAGGATCATTGGGTTGATAACGAGCGGCTGATGCGCGGAGTGGTCGTCGCCTGCCAGCGCGCCGGCGTGCGCCTAGAGGCGGGGCAGGCGGTCCGCGAGATTCGCACCCAAGGTCAGCATATCGAAAGCGTCACGACGGCCGCCGGTCTCCGCCTAACCGCCGGCGCCTACGTTCTGGCGGCAGGATGCTGGTCCGGCGAAGTCGCGGAGTGGCTCCACGTGCCGCTGGTTCCCTGCCTTGGACAAATGATGGAGTTCGAAACCAGTCACGAGTTGGCGTACGTGGTGCGCGCCGGCATTCACTACCTCGTCCCGCGGCCGGAGAAGCGGCTGCTGCTGGGGACCACGGCGGAATACAGGGGATTCGAGAAGACTGTCACGGCAAAGGGCCTGCTCTCCATTCTCGAAGGCGCAATTCGCATCGTGCCCCAGGCGGGCGACTGCCGATTTCTGCGCGCGTGGGCCGGCCTGCGCCCCGACACGCCCGACCACTTGCCCATCATCGGCTATGGAGAAATCGAAAATCTGGTTTTCGCCACCGGCCACTTCCGCAATGGTATCCTGCTGGCGCCCATCACCGCGGAAATCGTCGCGGATCTCATTCTGAAAGGGACGACGGCTCGACTGATCGAAGCGTACCGGCCTACGCGGTTCAGGACAGCGGGCGGCGCCGCGTAGGCAGTAAGGATGCGGACAAAGGGTGCCAGTTACGCAGCGACAAAACGTCGCAAGAGGCTCGAAACGCCCAAACCTGAGAAGTTATTGAAAACACAACGCCCACAACCTGAATTTTGCTCTCCCGAACCTGAGAACATTCTGAAAATAAACCCACTTACAAGAAATAGGCGAAAGGCGAAACCGGCGAGACAATGTGTCTGAATTGGAAGGCGTTATTGTGTCACTGTGGCTGCCGCCGGCCGCACTTCTCCCCTCGCAAAGTCCGGGGCTTTGAAGACAAGTCCGCGTTGGCTTTCTGCTGCTCACGGCCTGTGGCTTTTTAATTTAAGTGGGGTATCCGGTTGACTCAGGTAACCCCAACCTGTAGTATACGGCTCGATGGAGGACTATCCTCGCGATCTCACTGAATTCGAAAGTCGTTTGGCGACGGAGGAAGCTTGTCGGGAATATCTTTTTCGTCTCCGATGGCCGGATGGTTTCCGTTGCCCGCGTTGTGGGCATGGCAGCGGGTGGTCTTTGCGAGGCATGCTTTGGCAGTGCGCTGAATGCGCCTATCAATCCTCGGTGACGGCCGGGACAATCTTTCAGGACACCCATACCCCGTTGCGGTTGTGGTTCCGCGCGATGTGGTGGGTAACGACCCAGAAGAATGGGGCCAGCGCTTTGGGACTGCAGCGAGTGTTGGGCTTGCGTCGGTACGAGACGGCCTGGACGTGGCTGCATAAACTGCGCCGGGCGATGGTTCGGCCTGGGCGCGACCGGCTGGCGGGGAGAGTCGAAGTGGACGAGACTTACTTTGGGGGAGTGGAAGAAGGTCTGCGAGGTCGGCACCTGGGTACCAAAACACTGATTATCGTTGCGGCGCAAGAAGATGGGCGGGGTATTGGACGGATCCGCCTGCGGCAGATCGCCGATGCTTCCGCGGACAGCCTGCTGCCCTTTATGGAAGAGTCGATTGCACCCGAGAGCGTGGTGCGCACGGACGGCTGGCGTGGCTACGCCCCCTTGGCAACGAAAGGTTACATCCATGAGATCATTCCGCTTCGCGGGCAGAAGAAAGCCGCGTCCGAACTCCTGCCCCGGGTGCACCGAGTGGTGTCGCTCCTGAAGCGCTGGCTGATGGGGACTCATCAGGGAGCGGTGAGTCACAAACACCTGGATTACTACCTCGACGAGTTTGCTTTCCGTTTCAATCGTCGAAAGTCCCAGAGCCGGGGCAAACTCTTCTACCGTTTGGTGCAACAGGCCGTCGCCGTGGAACCGGCGCCCTACGACGCGATTGTTCACCGCGGAGCCCAGAAACGAAAACCACAAGATGTTGGGGTTACCTGAGTCAACCGGATAGCCCACTTTAATTTTAATTTATTATAAGCGGCACATCGACGCTGTCCGGCGCAGGAGATCCGGCTGGGTTTTCGAGCGATCGGGTAAAGGCCTCAACAACATCTGGATCAAACTGGGTTCCAGAGCAACGACGCAGTTCTTCGAGAGCGCCCTCAAAGCTGCGCGCTGGCTTGTAAAAGTGTCGATTGATCATCGTATCGTAGCAGTCGGCAACGCTAATGATGCGAGCGCTGAGCGGGATATTCTCACTCTTCAGACCGTCGGGGTAGCCTGTACCATCGACCATTTCGTGGTGACTCCGCACCATATCCTGGATCGATTTCACCTTGAGCGGTTCGAGGATTTTCGCGCCCATGATCGTATGGTTCTTTACTAACTCGTACTCTTCCGGCGTTAAGCGCGAGGGTTTGTTGAGAACCTGCTCCGGCACCCCAATTTTGCCAATGTCGTGAAGAATGCCGCCCAGTCGAACTTCCTCGACCAACGCATCGGACAGATTCATGTACTGCGCGATTTTGGCAGCCCGCCAAGATACTTTCTTGGAATGGTCTTTGGTGTAATGGTCTTTGGCGTCGACGGCGTTAGCCAGCGCGGTCACAGTTTCCAGCAGTGAAGGTGCCCCGGCAAGGCCCGTTCGGGTGATGTCCTGAAGGTGTTTCCGGTAATGATCGAACGCCTCCGGGCCGGTGGAGAACATACGTTTCATGCTGACGCCCAGGTATGCCTCGACCCAGTCCGCCTGGTCGGACTGAATCGTGAGGGACGCCACCTGCACGCGATTGCCCTTCTGATGTTTGGCGAGATACATCCCGGTATCGGCCACACGCAAGATGTCTTCCTGGGTCGGGCCATGCGAAGGAAAGCTGGCAATTCCGAAGCTGGCGGTCACGCCGTGGGCGGCCAGGTAGCGATCCGATTCGATGAACACGCGCAGGCGCTCCGCCAGGACCTCCGCCTGGTCGGTGTGCGTGTCGGGCAGCATGATGGCAAACTCGTCGCCGCCGTACCGCGCCACGACATTGGATTTCCGGACGTTCTCGTGGAGCAGGCTGGCCACTGCGGTCAGCACCTTGTCGCCTTCCAGATGGCCGTGCCGGTCGTTGACCTGCTTGAATCCGTCCAGATCCATCATAATCAACGAAAACGGCTGGCCCGAGCGCGTCGAGCGACGCCATTCCCGATCGAGTGCTTCCATGAAAAAACGGTGGGTTTTCAACCCCGTCAGCCCGTCGGTGATGGCTTGCTCCAACGCCACCTGGTACGCTCGGGCGTTGTGCAGGGCGATCGCCAGTTGGTCCGCCAGCGTGCGCAACGTCAGTACATCCTGCGACGAGAAGGCGTAGGCCTCGCGGCTCTCGAGGCTCAGAACCCCCATCAAATCTTCCCGGTATTTCAGAGGAACACTCAGCGCCGACCGCGTGCCGGGATGAACGGCGATGTAACGGGGCTCTTTTACCACCGAGTTGGCCAGGACCGGCTCTCCGGAATCCGCCGCCGCTCCGGCCAAGCCCTCACCAAGGCGAATGCGGCGGCCGATCAGATCAGGCCCGTAGCCCGCTTCCGCCTCCACCACCAATTCCTCGCGGCCATGATCCATCATCTCGATCCGCACCATGTCATAGCCGAAAGCGTTGCGGATTTGCCGGCAGATGGTGGGCAACAGTTCATGCGGGTCCAGGACCGAGCTGGCCTTGCGCGCCAATTCGTTCAGCAAAGCCAAGTGGCTGGCGCGGCGCTGTTCCTTCTTGAAGAGGCGGGCATTCTCCACGGAGCCCGCCGCCTCCTGCGCCAGCATCTGCACCAGGTCGAACTGCGTCTTCGTCACCGCGTGCTCGCGGTCCATGTCGGCCAGGGCCAACACGCCCATGGATTGGTCAGAGAAACGTAGCGGCACCCCGCACCACGTTTTGATGCGCGGATTCATCGACGCCAGATCCAGTCGCCGCGCCGTGCCCTGAACGTCGTTGGCCACCAGCAGGGGCTGGTGGGTCCGCTGCACATGCAGCGCCAAAGAACTTGCCGGTCCGCCCTGCAAGGTGCCCTGGGGCCCAGCGTTCTCAAAGGGCACTACCACTTCCAGCGGCCCCTCCGGAACATCCTGCATGGCCAAACCAAAGTTCGTCGTGCCCAGCAGCCCTTTTAGCTCGTGACGGAGGATCTCAATCTGCGCGTTCATATCGAAGGTGGCGCGCAAGGCTTCGCCGACACGATGAAGGATTCTCAACTCCTCTTCGTGCCGCTGCGCCGCCTGGTTCAGCGACCAGTTCTCGATCGCCACGCTCACTTGGTTGCCTATCGCCAGCGCCACCCGCAACTGCCGCGACTCGAAATTCCGTTGGCGGCGGAAACCCAACATCAGGGCGCCGTAGGATTTCTCGCGCACCTGCAGGCCGACCACGACAAGCGTCCGCAGTCCCTCGCCCTTCAGGACATCTCGAAATTCATGAAACAGGGGATCGCGCTGCCACGCCGCCACTACCTCCGATCGGCGGAGGTCCGGGAAGACCATCAGGGCGCCCCAACGCTCGCCGCTGGAAAGCAAATACCGACGCAGGTGGTCCCGGCTGAGGCGCTCCGTTCCGCGCGGAGAGATCCCGCGCACGCTTGCGCGGACCTTCCCTTCATCACCTTCTTCAAGCTCCCGGATCAGAAGGCAACCCTCCTTCGTGTCGAGCATCTCCAGAGCACCCTGTAATGACTGGTCCACGATCTGTTGGGGATCACGGCACTCGGAAAGCTCTTTGCTGAAGAAATGGAGGCTGGAGAACCAGAAAACGTCGTTGTTGCGGCGCAACAGTTGGCGCCGCCCCCGCCAATGTCGGGCAATGAACCACACCAGCACCAGCGCGATTGCCGGAGCCGAGAGGAAGGCAAGTCCCTGGGTGTTAAGGTAGCTCCCCATAGCCGTCAATCTAGGTGAGAAGTCAGTCAATAGGCGCGTTGCAGGACTCTCACCTGAGTTTATGCTTCAAGTTCACTGCCGCTAACTCGACGCGCAGAGGAAATTGCGTTGCGCCTCATTCGGCCGAAGGTTCCCCCCTCCCCATCGGCCTCGCTGCTAGAAACGTGTAGGGACTATACGCTACCAATTCCCCTGCGTCAATTGTCCAGGGAACACTAAAGTACTAAATATCATTGTGGCAACAGTGCTGCCGTGGGTCACCGAGGGGTTAACTTCGTGGTTACGAGCGCACGGCCAAACAAGAAACGTCGCTCGCCTTCCCTGCCGGTAATTGCTTGCGCGAGGTGGCTGTGAGCTTGCCGATGCGAAAGCAAGTGGGTTTCCCACTCATCTTAAGTTTTCTGCCGGACGGCCGATGAAAGGATTAGCATCCGAGCCCGCCAGCGCTGCGAAATGCCCCGCCCCGGCGCTGAGCCCTTGGCGGCAAGCCACCCCCCTTGCCCCGACGAACGCCCTTGCCGCCAAGGCAACCTCCCTTCCCCCCGATCACGCACAATCCAGGCCGCCGCGTCCACGCAATCGACTCCGCTATTCGCCGGCGCCCCGGCCCTCTTCCTTCGGGCGAAACATGCTATAATCATATTCGGGCTTGCCTTACGAAAGACATGCGCATCGCGATCCGACTGCTGGCTACTTTGACCATTGCGGCCCTGCTTGCCCCCAACCTGCGGTGGTTACACTCGTATTCTCCGGTCGAGGCTTGCTCTTGTCCGCCGAACGCCTGCATGTGTTCCGGCCATCACCACGTGTCCGGAGCGGGTGGTCGTTCCTGCATGGGCCAGGGCCACCATTGCGGGGTGCATTCCCATGATGAGTACGTCAGCACTCTTCTCAGTACTTTGATCTACGTCCCTACCGAACACCTCTGGCTAGACCCGCTCGCGCCACGGTGCCTGGATCGGGGCGCCACTGTTTTGTCCGAGCTGCGGTCCCACGTGCGTGTGCCCGAACACCCTCCGCGTGCCTCTCCGGAGTTGCCAATTCCCGATTGATCACCGTCCTTTGGTTGACAACTGATTGAACCAGAGAGCTGAACCGCTCAGTTCGCGGAGGTGACCAGTGACGAGCAGGAAAATCCTTCCTGTTTGCTTGTCGCTGTGCGCTCAGTGGGTTCTGGGGTGAACCGTGTTAACAGATTGATAGGAGGCTCGCAATGCGCCTACAACGCTTCATGAGCTGGCTGGTCGTCTTGAATGTGGTTTTCGCAATGGCAGCTTGTCAGACGGAAAAGCCTTTGCCGCAACAGCGCTTTGATCTAAAGGGAAAGGTGGTTGCAGTGAACAAGAAGGAAGGCACAGTGACGCTGGCGCACGAGGCGATCCCCGGCTATATGGCGGCCATGACCATGGAATACCCCGTCAAGGACAAGTGGGCCTTCGACGTGCTGAAGCCCGGCCAGACCGTCACCGCTACGTTGGTCATCGCCGATGACCGCGCCTGGCTGGAAAGGCTCACAATCAGTGAAGAGAGCGCGGCGGCGTCCGCACCCACCGAACCGGCGCGCACGCCGCTGGGGCAGGAAGTGCCGGACTTCCGCCTGATCAATCAGGACGCCAAGCCGATACATTTCCACCAATATCGCGGCAAGAGTTTGCTATTGACCTTCATCTACACGCGCTGCCCGTTGCCTGATTACTGTCCCCGCATGAGCCGGAATTTTGCGCAAATCCTGGAGCAGGTACGAGCCGATCCCAAACTTTCGCCTGCCACCCACCTGCTAAGCATCAGCATCGACCCGGGGTACGACAAGCCCAGCGTGCTGCGAGCCTACGGACTGGGCTGCGCGGGCACGCGCCAGCCCTTCACGGACTGGGAATTTGCCACCGGCGCCCCGCAGCAAGTACAGAAGGCGGCGGCGTTCTTCGGCCTGCAATACTGGACCGAAAGCGGCCAAATCGTGCATGCGTTGGTTACCGCGCTCATTGGGCCGGACGGAAAAGTGATGCAACTCTACCGTGGAAACGACTGGCAGCCGGCCCAAGTACTGGCCGACCTGCGGAACATCCCCCAAGCCGCGAAATAGGCTGCGTCCCCTACACGGCGCCTGCGCAAGCGGTTTAGCAACGGACAGGGACTAGACGGTTGGCACCCCCAAAGGCAGAACTGCGTTCTGCGCGGCCCGCAGGGACCTTTATTGCATGTGCTCTCTGTAAAGCAGACAGGCACCGCCGATCAAACACAGCCCAACAACTGACAACTGAGAACTAAAGACTGGCACCCGACACCTGACACCTGGCACCTAGTTTTCTGTTCCCTATTCCCTGCCTTTCGGCTTGCGGAAGATCGCGCAGTAGTGTTTGTCGGGCCAGTCGTCGATGGATTGCACAAGTTGGAACCCCGCCTCGGTAAGCTCCTCGATCAGGATTTTCTCCGGAATGCCGTGCCCGCCGCGGTTCGCGGGTACTCCTTTTACCCTTTCGCTTCCGTTTCGCGGCTCCTCGTCGATCACGGCCAGAAGGCCGTTCGGCTTGAGCGACGCCAGCAGGCTGGCGTCAATTTCCGCCGGCTTGGTGAGGTGATGATACACCAGCCGCATGAAGATGGAGTCACAGCACGCGGGCGGAAGATTCGTCTGGGCTTCGCCGGCCGGAACAACGGTGATGTTCTGCTGCTTGGCCGCCAGCTCCTCCAGGTGCGCCCGCTTCTTGCTATCAAGTTCGGTGCTGTAAACGCGCCCGGTGGCGCCTACCACCCCGGCTGCGGCCAGCGTCATTTCTCCTGCGCCGGCGCCAATCTCGGCCACTACGCTGCCTTCGTGCCAGTTCAGCAGCGGGGCCAGGCGCTCCGCTTCTTTTTGGAAGTCCTGGGCGCAGCCGGTGGCCACGACAAACGCGCATAGAACTAGCGCGACAGCGAACGTGCGATGCTGCTTGTGGGCCAGTGTTTGCATTGTGGTATCCCGAACCAAGGCAGTATACCGCGCGCCGCTCCTCGCTGGGAAGAAAACAAAATCGGCTTCGTTCTGCTGCGACGCTTTTCCGAAGCCGCGAACAAAAAACAATCTTACGAAGACGCGAAACCGCCAAGCTACGCAAACAAGGCCGCCCTCGTTTGCGCACGCGTTTGCTATAATGGCGGGCGCAGCATCCAATACATATTGAACAGTCGCCAACCAATTCCCATGGCTAGCACGCTGCCTTACATCTCGGTTCGTGATGCTTTTGGGAATCAGCGTGACATTGAAATTTCCCACACGCCGTTCACACTGGGACGGCAGGGCGATAACGACGTAGTGTTGCTTGACACGCGAATTTCGCGCCGCCATGCCCGCATCGTTCGCGACAGCAACGGCTATCTGCTGGAAGACGCCGGCAGCCGCCACGGCACATTTGTGAACGGCGAGAAACTCACGGGCTCCCGCCGTTTAAGGTCGGGCGACCAGATCAGCCTGGGCGTCACGGACTCCTACGCAATGGTTTTCGCAGAGGAAGAGGCCGTGCTTCCGGGCCTGCTGGAGAAATTTGGAAAGGCCGCGGAAGTGAGCTCCGCCCCGCAACTGCGCCACCTGGGCCTGTTGTTGCAGATGGCGCAGATGATGTTGCGCGCGCCGGCGCTCCAGGAAGTGCTGACGGCGCTGCTGGATTCGGCTCTCCAGCTCACCAACTCCGAGCGCGGATTGCTCTTCCTGAAGGAGGGAGAGGGAGAGATGAAGCTGCGCCTGGCGCGCGGCAAAGGCGGCGTCTACCTGGATCCCGAAGCCTGCGATTACTCCCGCAAGGTGGTCGAACGGGTCGCCGCCACGGGCCAGGAGGAAGTGATTCTGGAAGATGAATCCTCCGGCCGCGCCACTATGGAAACCGGCATCCTTCGGACCGGCGCCCGCGGCATTGTCGCTGTCCCCCTGCAAAAGCTGCATATGGCGGACGCCATCGGCGAGACGTTTGTGAGCGGGGCGCAGGAGATGCTCGGCTTGCTTTACCTGGACACCCGCTCGCAGGCCACCGCCGTTACCGGACTCGATCGCCAAGTGCTCCAAACCCTGGCGCTGGAAGGCTCCACGGTAATCGAGAACGCGCGGCTCTTTCGCCTGGCGCGCAACCAGGAACGCATCCAGCACGAGATGTTCCTGGCTCGCAACATCCAGCAGGGACTGCTGCCCACCGAATTGCCGAAGGGGGATTACTTTCAGGTGTCCAGTATCACCACGCCCACGGAAGACGTGGGCGGGGATTACTACGACGTGGTGCAACTGCCCGATGGCCGTTGCGGGTTCGCGCTGGCCGACGTTTCGGGCAAAGGCCTGCCCGCCGCGTTGATGGCGGCCAGCCTTCAGGGAGCGTTCGGCGCGGTTGCAGCCGGGGCGCCCGAACTGGGTGAGCTGTTTCAGCGCGTCAACAATTACCTGTGCGACCGCACGCCGCCGGAAATGTATGCCACGTTGCTATACGGAGTGCTGGATTGGCAGGGACAATTCGAATTTGTGAATGCCGGGCATATTCCGCCCCTGATTGTCCGCGCCGCCGGCGGCGTGGATCAAATCACCTCCTCGAATTTCCCCGTCGGACTTTTCCCGGACGTTGAGTTCGCCGTCGAGCGCGCCCAACTTCAACCCGGCGATTTGATTGTCACCACGTCCGACGGAGTCACCGAAGCGCACGATAGCCTGGGCGGGCTCTTTGGTGAGGCGCGCCTCTTCGCGCTGCTGGAAGCGTGCTCCTGCCAAATGCCGGAAGAAGTGATCCGGAGAATCCTGGCCAGCGTTCGCGAGTTCGTGGGCACAGCGCCCCAGTCCGACGACCTTACCGTCACCATCGTGCGCTATGGAGCGGCCTGAGATCACAAAGTGTAAAGACTCCACCATCTGAGCCTTGCGCCGCAGAGCGCGGTCGCGGTTAGTGCCGCTATTGATTGCGCAAGGCCCGTTGCGCTCGTTCGAGGGCTTCCTGGAACTGGCGGTTTTCCGGCGCCAGTTCCGTTGCTCGCCGGAATTCCATCACGGCGCGGCGGGGCTCACCCTTTTTCTCCAGCAGTTGGCCCAGCCGGAAATGCGCCACGGCCAGCGCTGGTTTCTGGCGTGACAGCTCTCGGAACTGGGCCATGGCGCCGTCCAAATCGCCCTCGCGTTCGAGCGCGCCGCCCAGGTTCACCCTTGCCAATTCCTCCTTCGGGTTCAGGCGCAACGCCTCCCGAAACTCCCCAATTGCCCCGTCGAGGTTGTTCTGGTGCATCAGGACGACGCCCAGATTGTTGTGGCTCATGGGGTAATTAGGATTCAAACGAATCGCTTCGCGAAACTCCGCTCCGGCGCCGGCCCAGTCGTCCTCCATCCGCAGGGAATTGGCGAGCGCGAAGTGGGCCATGTCACTCTCCGGATTCAACTGGACTGCCCGGTGCGCTTCCTGCATGCCTTCCTCGGTCTTCTTCTGGGAGTTGAGCGCGCGGGCGAGGGCTATGTGCCAGTCGGAGCTTTGCGGATCTAGTTTGATGGCTGCCCGATAGGCGGTCTCGGCTTCGGGATAGCGGTGATCCTGAAAGAACGCGGCCCCTTCCGCCGCGCGCTGCGCCAACTCCTCTTGCCTCGCTTCCTCCGCCTTGGCTTCCGCGGCGTGGGCCGCTGAGGCCGTGGCGGTTGGGTTTGTCGCCACATGGGCCGCCTGCAACGCCGCCACCAAGTCATCCTCGCCTCCGCCTTTGCGGACTTGGCTCAGGAAGGCGTCATTGGGCTCGAAATTAACCCCGCGCTCCTGCACCAGCATGGTGACGCGGGAGCTGGGGATATCCCCTGCCAGGAGGGCGAGAATCTGCGCCCGGGTTAGCGGCTTGGGAGTGGCTGCGTTGGGGGTCTGGGCCGCAGCCGATAGGACACTGGCCAACACCAGCAAAAAGATCGTCGCTGTGGTCGCGCAACCTTTCATGAAGGCCTCCGAAAGCACTCCGTAAGACGACGTTGGGCGACCATTATAGTGCCCGAAAAGTCCGGATGCTACTGTCCAAAAGTAACGGAGTGCGCGACACGAAACTTGGGGATGGCGACTCGGCTCGGTGTGTGGCGGCCGTCCTTGCGTAGTCGCTACGTCATGACGTCTTGGCGTCTTGGCGTGAAATTGTTTGTCAGTTCAGTGCGCGGCCGTCATCTTCCTGTAAATCACCACCGCTGCTCCCGGCTGTTCTTTGATGGCGAGTGGCAGGCCGTGTTCTTCCAGTTCGCGCCCGCTGATCCGGTTTTCGCCCGGCGCATCGAGATTACTGATGGCGTACTGTGCATCCGGCTCCAGCCTGCGCAGTTTCAACTTGGCCTCCTCAAAGGGGCTCTGCGCACGCCGGAACGCCTGCACCATGCCATCGCCCGTCGTGGGCCGTTCAAACTGCCAGGCCGCCCAGGCGGTGTCCTCGGTGGTGTAGGGAGTCAATGGATAGAAGTCGCCGTAGTAGTAAGGAGCAAGTTTCCGCCACTGGGCGGCAAGGCGGTTGAGCACCGTGAAATCAACGTGCTTGCTGCGCGGATCGGCACCCATGCCCAGCCCCAAGGCGAAGGTGCTGCGGAAGGAGTAAAGGCTCGAGGTCCGGCTACCGGTTCCGAAGTACGGCACCCATAAGGCCAACCCGTACGTCAGGTCTTGCTGCGCGGGGGGGTCATCAAAACCGTAATCGCTTCGCCACAGGGGCACGGCGCGGCGCAGCGTTTCCAGATCGTCGCGCCGGCCGCCGCTGGCGCAGGTGTCAATGAGCATGTCGGGATGACGGCGGCGCAACTCGTCCCAATAAGCCAGATAGCCGGTGACGTGGCGAATTTCGGTAATGCCCTGGCGGTCGGGAACGTCGTTGGCGCGCCAGATTTCCAGCGGATCAAAGTTAAAGTCCTGGCGGTAGAGATCGATGCCCTGCTGCGTCAGTAACTGGTCCACGTGGTCCGTAAGCCACTGGAGCGCTTCCGGATTGCCGAGATACAACAGCTTATTGCCGTCGTTCTTCCCCAGCAGCCACTCCGGGTGATGCTCCCAGAGCCACGAGCCCGCCGTTACCCGCTCCGGCTCAAACCACACGATGGTCTTGGCGCCGTGCGCGTGGGCCAAATCCGAGATGGGCCGGAAACCGTTGGGGAAGCGCGCGGGATCGGGGTCCCAAGTGCCGGTGTTCCACCAGCCGTCCTTGAAGTGGTACCAGCCCGCATCCATCCACCAGTAATCAAATTTCCATCCGCGCTCGAAGTACTGGCGCATGAATTCAAGTTCATTCTCCTCATTGGCGCCCTGCATCTCGATGGTGTAACCATTCGTGCCTGTCGAAAGCAGCGGCGCGGGCAATTGGCCGTTGGGGCGCGGCAGGTTATGGGCAAGCATCCAGCGGCGCCACACGTTCTGGCCGTCGATCCAATCGCCGCTCCAGAACAGCAGCGCCACCAGCGGGCTGCGCACTTCCTCACCCGGCAGCAGCCGGAAATGGGTCAATTCCTGCCCGGCGCAAACCCGCAGGCCAGTCCCTTCGTCGCGCGTAAATTGCGCCGCCCACTGACCCGGCCAGCCCAGCGCGACGATCGTCCCCTCGCCCGGCAAGGCGATATTGAAGTAACACATATCGGTATTGGTGGGACGGCCGCCCGCCGCGCTGATCCGTTTTTCGGCCTTGCGCTCCAGGCGGTGGGCCAAGGGCTCAAAATCCGTTGGGCTGGTTTGCGAGCCCTTACTGTGATGCAGGATGAATTCGCCGTCCTCGCCGCGCTCGAAGCGCGTGTCGAGCGCCTGAAGGTTCTCCAGAATGGGCGTCGCGCTGCTGCCGGTGTTCTTGAAGTAGAGCGTCCACTCCACCACGGGGAAATCGTGGTACTCCACGGCCACCGCGCGCACCACGAGACCGGTCTTCGGATCGGCGTACGTCAGCGTGTGCTCCGTGCGGTTATCGTCGAGGCGGCGTGACGTGCGGCCGGATTCCCACAGCGTCAGCAAATACTGCGAGGGCTGGCCGCCGTAACGAAACGAGAACGGCAGGTCAGGCGTAAAGGGCGCGCGCAAGGGGCCGGTGGGAAGATCGCCCAGCCACACGGTCTTGCCGTCCGCCATGGTGACGCGCGCGTCGGCCCAATCGGCTTGATTGAAGTTGTTGCCGAAGACCACGCCCCCACCGCCGTCCGCGATCCGGAGGTCAAATTCGGTGGCGTCGGCGAGGTCCACTTTCACCGGCACGCCCGCCATGCCCTCGTGCAAAACTTCACTGCGGAAGCGCGTCTGGCCGCCGGCATCGACGGAAGCCACCACCGCGCCCCGGCCGACGTTCGAGTAATATCCGATGTCGTTGCTATCCACGCCCACAACGGCTTCAAACGTCTTGGCCGGACCGGCAAGCACCACCCGCACCAAGCCGACAGATGAAAAGTGGAGGCCGCGCGCGTACTCCTGGTTCGCGATACGAAAACGGTGGCCTTGCACTTCGTTCTTGCTCATGGGCCCCGACCGCGTGTACGCGAGTAAACAACTTTGCGGCGGATGAGGTATCGCCTCGCCCAGGAACTTCGCCGCCATCCAGCGATGGGCGGTAGCCAACTCGTCGGGAGTTTGCGCGGAACGCGGGAATACCATTGCGCAGATCATCGTGATGGCGCCCAAGCAGTGTGTGAGTCTTGGTTTGAACCAGAACATGTCGAGTCGCTCCCTTGGGTGTTTCCGGCGTTCACGCCTAGTCCCGTTCTGAGCTTGTACGGCAGGTTTTGCAAAGACCGGGGCAGCGGCGGTGCTGATGCTAACACAAGCCCTGCCACGAAAATAGAAACTGTCTCGAACGACCCTGGCACACACTTGTCCCGTTGTTCGGGCTTTAGGGCTTGGAAAAAGCGAGGTGCAACGTTGGAGCTTACATTTTCTTCCAATCGTGAATGAGGATGCGAACTGCGGCGCTGGCTGCGCCGTACTCGAGCGACCGCGCAATCAGTTTCGCATCCATGGGCTCGTCAGGACCGCGCCCGGGCCGGCCGGGCACTTTCACCGCCGGCGTTTTGTAGATGGGGCTGGGCGACCCTGGCCGAAACACCAGGAGAACCCCCTGGATCTCCTCCTGCTGGATGGGGGCAAAGGCAGAATCATGCGGAAATTCCAGGCGGACAATCGCGTCGAGGCCGGGCGCCGCACAGGTCTCGCGACGTCGCCACGGCAGCCTGGTCAGAAGGCCCTTAGGTTCACTCTCCTTCGCGACGAAGCGATTGATTACGTTCACGTCATCGTCCGGCAGGTTGTGCGTGTCTACGCAATAGGTCTGGATTTCCCGGAAAGCGGCGGCATTCATTACATATCCCTCGAACTTCTTGTTCTGCGCGAATAACGACGCACACGACAGCAGCAGGATGAGCCAAAGCCATCGCTTGGTTCGTGCCGTCCTCACCATACCCTGCAGAACGCGCATAGAGTCGCCCGCTTCCGATGCCGAAATGTTACTTCAGCCATAGGCCGCCGCTCAAACCGCGAAAAACTGCCACGGGCTTCCAGCCCATCGACACGAGCGAGATCGGTGGCCCTATCGCGGCCATTTTCGCGGGCGCTCCGCCTCCGCGGACATGACGCTGGAGCTATGCAACGACGGTCGCACGAAACTGAGCAAAATCGCCATTTCCAATTTTGTTTCGCGCACGCGGGGGCAGAATCAGGTTTACAACCTTCCGGCTCCGACGCTAGAATGAATTGAAAGTTTGTGCACAGTTCGGGCGTGTTGTTTCACAGATTCATGGCTGAAATTCTGGCAATTTATCCCGGGTCTTTCGATCCGATCACCAACGGTCACCTCGACTTAATTGAGCGGGGCAGCCAGCTCTTCGATCGGCTTATTGTCGCGGTACTGACAAATCTAGAAAAGAACCCGCTATTTACGGTTCCTGAACGCGTGGACATGCTTCAGGAAGCGACGCATTCCATACCCAACGTTTCGGTGGACACGTTTAGCGGACTGCTGGTGGATTACGCGCGCGCCAAGCACGCCAAAGCGTTGCTGCGGGGCATTCGGGCGTTCACGGATTATGAGTACGAACTGCAGATGGCATTGATGAACCGTAAGCTCGAGCCCGACCTGGAAACGGTCTTCTTGATGCCCGCCCTCGCCTATACCTACGTCAGTTCGCGCCTGGTACGGGAGGTCTTTCACCTCGGGGGCTCCGTCGCCGGAATGGTTCCGCCATTGGTGGAAGAGAGGCTGCAGCAGAAAGTAGGGCAGAAGTTAGGAGCTAGGAGTTAGGAGTCAGGAGTTAGGAGTTAGAAGTTAGGAGTTAGGAGTTAGGAGCTGTAGCGGCGGTCTCCGACCGCCGCCGTCGATCGGAGATCGACGCTACAGGTTCTGTCGCTCAATATAAGCGCTAGGAGTCGAAGTTCGCTTAGGGGTTAGGAGTGGGTAAGCAGTGAGAATCGCGAGGAATAGGGCATGCTCACTCCTCACTTCTGATATTCTCACTTTTAGCTCCTAACTCCTTCCTTCTCGCCCCTGCAAGCCAGCTATGCAATTTTCCGAACGCATCTCACGCATTTCGGTTTCCTCGACGGCCGCAGTTGTGCAGAAGGCCGAAAAACTGCGCGCCAACGGCATCAAGCTGGTAGACTTTGGCGCGGGCGAGCCGGACTTTCCCACCCCCGAGCACATCAAGCAAGCTGCCGTTCGCGCGCTGGAAGAGAACTTTACCAAGTACACGCCCACCGGCGGCACACGGGAGTTGAAGGAAGCGCTGGTAGACCGCCACGCCAAGGATTTCGGCTCGCACTACTCCGTGGAGGAGTGCCTGGTGACCGTGGGCGGCAAGCAGGCCATTTTCGAAGCCGTGATGGCCACGGTCAATGACGGGGATGAAGTAATTTTGCCTGTTCCCTACTGGGTCTCCTTTCTCGACATCATCCATTATGCCGACGGCAAGGCGGTGTTCCTGGAAACCGAGGAGGCGGAGAACTTCACCGTGAAGGCCGACGCGGTGGAAAAGCTGATCACGCCGCGGACCAGAATGATCGTGGTGAATTCGCCGAACAATCCCAGCGGCGCCGTGGTTCCGCGCGAGGAAATGGAGAGGCTGCTGGACGTTGCCGTGCGGCACAAGATTCTCCTGCTGTCCGACGAGTGTTATTGCCAGTTCCTCTACGACGACCCGCCGTTTTCACTCGGGAGCTCGAACGATCGCGAGCATCTTCTGCTGGTCGGCTCGCTTTCCAAGACGTACGCCATGACGGGGTGGCGCGTGGGGTTTGCGTTGGGCTCCAACAAGCTTCTGGCCAACATGCTGAAGCTTCAGAGTCACTCAACCTCGAATCCCACCTCGATCGCTCAGAAGGCCGCGGTGGAAGCCTTGCGCGCTCCGCAGGACAACGTGCGCGCCATGCTGGCGGAGTATCGCCGCCGCCGGGACCGCGTGGTGGATGGCCTGCGTGCCATTCCCAACATCACCTGCACGCTGCCGCAGGGTGCGTTCTACGCGTATCCCAACGTCTCCGCCTACTTGCAGCGCGATGGCCTGGCCGATACGACGGTGCTGGCGGAAAGGCTGTTGGAAGAGGGGCATGTGGCGGTGGTGCCCGGCTCGGCATTTGGAACGCAGCAGCACATGCGGCTTTCGTATGCCACATCCCTCGATCACATTGACGAAGGATTGAGGCGCATGGCAGCGTTCTTTGCCAAAATCTGAAAGAACAGTGACAAGTGAAGAGTGAAGAGTGACGAGCTAAAAAGACGAATTTCGAAAATCGCCCTGATCTTCCTGCAAAGACGAAATTCGAAACTCGAAACTGGAAACTTGCCTGATTTTCGGGTTTCGATTTTCGAGTTTCGGCCATAGCTGGCTCGTCATTTGTCACTGTTCTTTTGCCACTCGTCACTCTTCTTAACTATGTCTACCTTCAACAGTCCTGTCCAACTTACGAATATCTTTAAGCCCAAAATCTGGGGACGGCGCGATTTGCAGCCGCTGTTTGCTGCGACGGATTTCAAGGACGGCGCAGGCAAATCGCTCGCCGGCCAGCGCATTGGTGAAGTGTGGGTGACGGACGATACGTCGCGCTTTCTGAACGGCCCAGCCACGGGGATGACCTTGGCGGAAGCTTCGTCGAAATACGGTCCTGAGTTGCACGGACGCTCGTGGCCGGGCCGCCGTTTTCCCTTCCTGGCCAAATACATCTACACCAGTGATTGGCTTTCCGTACAGGTTCACCCCGACGACGCTTACGCGGCCGTACACGATCCCGGTAACGTGGGCAAATGCGAAATGTGGTACTTCCTGCAGGCCGATCCGGAGGCCACGATCCTTCTGGGGCTCACGCCCGGCGTGACGAAGCAGGAGCTGCTCCAGGTTTTCAAGAACGGGAGTGCGCGCGAGTTCCTTCAAAGCTTCCGGCCGCAGCCGGAGGAAGCCGTGTTTCTGCCTCCAGGCATGATCCACGCCCTGGGGCCCGGTTTGATCTTGTTCGAGGTGGAGGAAAACTCCGACCTTACCTATCGGCTCGATGATTTTGGCCGGCTCGGCCTGGATGGCAAACCGCGCCCGCTCCACCTGGAAAAAGGGCTCGACGTTATTCGGCCGGAGCTCCCGCCGCAGCGCGATTTGCCGCGGCTCGAATTCCGGGAGAGATTCGGTACGCGCCGGCTCGTTCTCGCCAGCCGCTTCTTTGCGCTCGAGGAATTGACCGTGTGCGATAAGGCGACGTTCCGCAGTTCGCCCGAACGGGTCGAGGTTTTTTCTGTTGTAGAAGGTGAGGGACGCATCGAGAATGAAGACGGCTGGTTGGCCTATCGCACGGGCGAAACCTGGCTGATCCCGCCCGCCGCCAACCTTTATCGTCTTGTGCCCAGACTTGACACGAAGCTCCTGAAGTTCTACGTTCCCGATGTCGAAAAGGATTTCCGCGAGCCCCTGGCACAACGCGGAGTTTCGGCAGAGAAAATCCGTCAGATCGTGTTCGAGTAAAACGCCATGGCCCAGAAACCGGTTCTTGCTCACACTTATGCCGTTGTGATGGCCGGTGGCAGCGGAACCCGGTTCTGGCCCCTGAGCCGCCGCCAGCATCCCAAGCAATTGCTGGAGCTCTTCGGCAGCGGAACGTTGCTGGAACAAACCGTCGCACGCTTTCTGCCCCTCGTCCCCCGCGAGCGCATTTACATTTACACCAACGAATTGGTCTGGCGCGAGGTTTGCCGCCGCTTGCCACAGATTCCGCGGGCACAGATCGTGGCGGAACCGGCTTCGCGCAACACGGCGCCCACGCTGGGGGTGGCCGCGCACGAAATCGTGCGTCGCGATCCGCAAGGATTGATGATGGTGGTGCCGGCGGACGACACGATTACCAAGGCGGCGGAGTTCCGTCGCGTGCTGCGCGCCGGTTGCACCGCGGCGGACGAGGACGGCAGGTCAATCGTGATCGGCCTGAAGCCGACCCGCCCCGATACCGGATTTGGATATGTGCAGCTCGGCCCTCGTGAGGCGAGTATTGGCGGAGAAGAGCTTTACCGGGTTGAGAAGTTCACCGAGAAGCCACCGCTCCCCGTAGCTCGCCGCTACGTTGCCTCCGGACGATACCTGTGGAACGGCGGCATGTTCATCTGGCGGGCGTCCACGCTGCTGGAAAATTTCCGCCGGCACCAACCGGAAATGGCAAAGCAACTGGCGCAGTTGGCCGAAGCCGGCGGCGTGCGATCGGTAAAATCCTTTCGGCGCCTGTTCCCGCAATTCGAAAAAATCTCCATCGACTACGCCATCATGGAGAAGATTTCCGATATCCACGCCGTCGCCGCCGACATCGGATGGAATGACGTCGGCAGTTGGGCAGTGGTCTATGGGTTGTCGGCTAAGGATAAAGATGGTAACGTGCGGCCGAAGCGAAGCCTGTGCCTCGATTCGCATGGCAATATGATTGTCGCCAAGCGGAGCTTTGTGGCCGCCGTCGGAGTTCAGGACCTGGTGATCGTTGAGACCGACGACGCGCTGCTGGTCTGCGCCCGCGACCGCTCCCAGGAGGTGGGGAAAGCGGTTCAAGCGCTGGAGAAGGCGGGACGGAAGGAGCTGCTGTAGTTCGGACAGAAGAGACGAAAGTCGAAAATCGAAACTGGAAACTCGAAAATCGAAGATCGAAACTGGAGATTAACTGGAATCTGGGAATTGGGAACTAGCGCTTTAGGCGAAGTTCTACAGCGGCAGAGTGACTACCCAAAGGTCTTCTCCGTGGCCTCTGACTTTCGAATTTCCAGTTTCGATTTTCGATCTTCGATTTTCCTGTTTCGATTTTCGACCTTGGCTTATGGACAAAATAAAATTTGGAACCGACGGCTGGCGGGGCGTCATCGCTGACGATTTCACCTTCACGAATGTGCGCCGGGTGGCGGCGGCGATTGCGGAGTATGTGCGGGAGGAAAGCGAACCGGCGCGCGGACTGCTCGTCGGCTACGACATGCGATTCCTCTCCGCGGAATTCGCCGCGACTACGGCCGAAGTGCTTGCCGCCGCGGGAATTCCGGTCTGGTTGGCAGAAACCGGCACGCCCACGCCCGCGGTCAGCTACGGCGTGGTGGCAAGGCAAACCGCCGGCGCGGTGATGATCACGGCCAGCCACAATCCCTACCGCTGGAATGGGGTGAAGTTCAAAGCACCATACGGAGGTTCGGCGGCGCCGGCGATTATTGAGCGCATCGAAAGCCATTTGCACCGCCTGGATGCGGCCGTTACCGGCACACCGTGGCGCGCCCAAACACCCGCACCCATCGAGCGCGTCGATTTGACCACGCCTTATCTCGAGCGGCTCAAACAACTGGTCCGCCTGGACCACATTCGCGGCGCCGGCCAGAAATTCGCGATTGACCCCATGTTCGGTTCCGGCCGGGGATGCATTGCGCGCCTGTTTGATGAGGCGGGGATTCCATACCGCGAAATTCATTCCGAGCACAATCCAATCTTTCCGGGCCTGAACCCTGAGCCCATCGAACCGCACGTTGAGGACCTGCGCCGCGCGGTGACCGAAGGTAAATTCGACGCCGGTTTTGCCACCGACGGCGATGCCGACCGCATCGGCGCCATCGATCGCACGGGGGCGTTCATTGATTCGCACAAGATTTTCTCCATTCTCCTCCAGTACCTCGCCGAGGATCTTGAACAGCGCGGGGAAGTGGTGAAGACATTTTCGACCACGCAAATGATTGATAAGCTGGCGGCCAAACATGATTTGCCGCTACATGTCACACCCATCGGCTTCAAATATATCTGCGAGTTGATGTTGACCCGCGACGTGTTGATCGGCGGCGAAGAAAGCGGCGGCATTGGCATCAGGGGCCACCTGCCGGAACGCGACGGCATCCTGAATTCCCTGCTGCTGGCAGCGGTCATGGCTGCAAAAAAGAAAACGCTGGGTGAACTGGTGGATGATCTGAGCCGGGAGTTTGGCCCCCACTTCTACGGCCGCGTGGACCTGGAAGTGGAACTCACCCGAGCGAAGCAACTGGTGACCCAGGTCGCCCGAGGGACATTCAAGCAGGTCGCGGGATTGCAAGTCACCGGGGTGGAAGACCTCGACGGCGCCAAGCTGCGCTTTGGAGATTCCGCCTGGTTGCTGGTGCGCGCCTCGGGGACGGAGAACCTCCTGCGGCTTTATTCCGAGGCGCCCACCCGCGAGCAGGTAAGCGCGTTACTGGGGGAAATGGCGCGGAGGGCGACGTCGCACGACTAGGTTCGGGCTCTCGATGGTCACACGTTACAGGAAAATAGCGTTGGGCTACAGGAGTAAGCATGGGCGGATTCATAACCTGAATAAATAGGGGAAAGCGGATCCTATGAAAACGCTGGTTCTACATCTCATCGTCATCGGCAGTCTTTTGTTCGCAAGCATGGCTCAAGGGCAAATTACACCTGGGAATGTGATCGCGGTTCAAGAGCAGAAGGATGGGCTTCTGCTTCGGATGCATACGGGCGCGATCAAAGTGGAAGTCCTTAGCCCTGCAATCATCCATATCGTGTATTCACCTGATAGCGCGTTCCCCCAGCATGAAAACCCGATGATCGTACGCTCCACGTGGCCGGGCGCGGCGTGGAAATCGGAATCCACGGACCAGGACATCGTCCTCTCAACGCCGCAATTAAGCCTGGTGGTGGCGCGGAAGGACGGCAGCGTTACCTTTAAGGACCAGCAGAACAAGACGCTGCTGCGCGAGGGTGGGGATGACGGTGGCAAGACGATGACCCCTGCGACGGTCAACGGAGAAAAGACCTATCACTCCACCGAATTGTTCTTTCCCGCGTCGGACGAAGCCTTCTATGGGCTTGGCCAGCATCAGGCCGGCGTGTGGAATTACAGCGGAGAATCCGTAGAGTTGGAGCAGGAGAACACCAACATCTCGGTCCCCTTTTTCGTCTCCACGCTCGGCTACGGCCTCTTCTGGGACAACGCGTCAGTTTCCCGGTTCAACGCCCGCTTCCCGCAGCGGCTGTACCTTGCATCCGAGGTCGCGGACACCATTGATTACTACTTCCTTTATGGCCCGGAGTTGGACAAGGTCATCGCTGAGTATAGAGACCTCACGGGCCAGGCGCCGCTATTCGGCAGATGGGCCTATGGCTTCTGGCAATGCAAGAACCGTTACAAAAGCCAGGATGAAATTCTGGAAGTGGCACACCAATATCGGGAACAGGGCATTCCCGTCGACAATATCGTGCAGGACTGGTTCTGGTGGACAAAAATGGGGTCTCACGTGTTCAGCGAACACTACCCCGACCCCAACACCATGGTCGACACACTTCACCGTGAACACTTTCATGTGATGATCTCGGTGTGGCCGACCTTCTTACCGGGTTCCGGGAACTTCGATACTTTCAAGCGGAACGGTTGGTTCATCCACCAGAACAGCGACTCCGCCAGTTGGCTGCCCGGCGCCGGGCTTTACGACCCGTTCAATCCGAAAGCGCGGCAAGCTTATTGGAAACTGATGGAAGACAGCCTTTTTGCGCGCGGGTTCGATGCCTGGTGGTTGGATACCACCGAACCGGAGACGCTGTTCCGGCAAGATAACCTGATGCGCGAGGCCCATACGGGCCTGGGAAGCGGCGCGCGCTATGCCAACCTTTATCCCCTCATGACCACGATGGCCGTCTATCAGGGGCAACGCCAGGCGACGCAGGATAAACGGGTCTTCATTCTCACCCGTTCGGCAGCGCCCGGGATGCAACGCAATGCGGCCGTGGCGTGGTCCGGAGACCTCTTTTCCACTTGGCTGAGCCTGAAGCGCCAGATCCCCGCCGGTTTGAATTACATGCTCTCCGGACTTCCGTATTGGACCACCGATATTGGCGGTTTCGTGTCTGGCGACCCAACCGATCCTGCCTACCGCGAGTTATTTGTGCGCTGGTTCGAATACGGATCGTTCTGCCCCATATTCCGCGTCCACGGCACTCGCGCCAACGACCAGAACGAGTTGTGGTCTTACGGGCCCCAGGCGCAGGCGATTTTGACGAAATACGACTCGCTGCGTTATCGCCTGATGCCTTACATCTACTCGCTCGCGTGGCGTGTGACCCACGAGGGTTACACGCTGATGCGTCCGCTGGTTATGGATTTTCGCGACGATGAGCAGGCCCGCGCGATCGGCGACCAGTTCCTGTTTGGTCCCGCGCTCCTGGTGAATCCGGTTACCGACCCTCGGGTGAGTACGCGGCGTCTCTATCTGCCGGCGGGAACATGGTACGACTTCTGGACCGGTCAAAGCCTCCGGGGTGGCAGGTTTATTACAGCCGCAGCGCCCCTCGAGACCCTGCCGCTCTACGTGCGGGCGGGTTCGATATTGCCCCTGGGTCCTATCGTTCAGTACACAGGCGAGAAGCCCGCGGACCCAATCGAACTGCGCATCTATCGCGGCGCTGATGCGGATACAACCCTCTACGAAGATGATGGCGAGACCTACGGCTATGAGAAAGGCTATTACTCGACCATCCCTATCCATTGGGCTGACCACGCCAGAACACTCACCCTCGGTGACGCACAGGGAGCGTTCCCGGGAATGTTGCAACACCGCAGTTTTCATATCGTTTGCGTAACGGAAGGCTACGGCAATGGCGTCGATCCCACGGAACGCGCTGAAAAAATCGTGTCTTATGACGGAAAGGCCGTCACCGTCACTCTGGAATGATCGCGCTCGGGCCCGCGTGACGACCAGCAAAGGAGCGCATGGAAAATTCGCCGATCGATGACTACCGGGCTTTACTCCTGAGCGCCGTGGAAGATATTGTGACGCGATTCCACCAGCGAGTGGAGACCGCGCAGATCGCCAGCCCGCCCAATCGGGACTGGGTAAGGAAAGCCCTGCGGAGAGAGGGCTGCGATCGTTGCCTGGTTCGAATGAATCGCTTTTCGACCGACGTCATCGTCAAATATGGCGACGCGCTGGCCGACCTTCTGTGCCAATACCCTGACGATCTGATTTTCATTCCGCCGTATGAGTTCGCCCTCGGTTATCAATCTCCGGGCCGCCCGGACCACCTCACCGATATTGAGGCCTTGATGCAAGAAAGGGAATGGGTGGATGAATGGGGAATCGGCTGGAAGCATGCCGCGGACGGCGTGGGAGCCAATCCCTGCCGGCATCCTATCAAGGATTGGTCCCAGCTTGACGACTACCTGCGCAACCGGATGCCCGACCCCCATGATCCCGGCAGGCTGGCGGCGGCACGGCGCCGGCTGGCCACATTGGGCTCCGGAAAATATTGCGTGGGCGTGGTAAACCTCACGCTCTTCGAACGGCTCTTCGCCCTGCGGGGCATGGACTGCGTATTCGAAGACCTTTATACAAATATCAAAGAAATTGCACGCCTTTGCGAGGCTTTAACCGAATACGCCATCGGCTTCGTCAGCGAATGGGGGAAAACGGATGTTTCCGGCATATTTCTGACGGACGACTGGGGTGGGCAAGAAGCGCTCATGGTTTCACCGGCGATGTGGAGACAGCATTTCAAGCAGTATTACGGGCCTATTTTCGCGGAAGTCCATCGCTGGGGAAAAGACGTTCTGTTTCATAGTTGCGGCAACATTTCGGCCATCATTCCTGATCTGATTGAAGTGGGAGTGGACGTGCTCGACCCGCTGCAACCGGGACCGCTGAATCTCGCGGAAGTCGCCAGGCAGTTCGGTGGAAAGGTGGCATTCAGCGGCGGGATCGACGACCAGCGCCTGGAGAGCTATCGCCCCCAGGAAGTGAAAGACATGGTGCGCAGGAACATTGATATGCTGGGTCGCCCGTTCGGAAATGCCTACCTCATTGCAGCAGCGAATGCCATTCTTCCCTCCGTGCCGCTGGAAAATCTCGAAGCTATGTTTCAGGCTTGCCATGAACAACGAACTGCCCAATCCGGATGTTGACCAGCGAGTTGGAGATTCGCCGCGCGTGAAGCGCTACCATCGGACCGGCCGTATTCTGTCGGTATCGGGCTACGTTTTGGATCTGGCTGTACTTCTCACCCTGCTTTTCACCGGATGGACCGCTGCCCTGCGCGACGTGGCGCTGCACTATAGCAACTGGCCCTGGCTCGCCTTGCTGATTTACCTCCTCCTTTTCGGGCTGATCACGCGATTTGTAGGCCTCCCCCTCGACTTTCTCGGCGGCTACTGGCTGGAACACCGGTACGGACTTTCCAATTTAACGCTTGCCGGTTGGGTCAAGGATCAACTGAAGGGCCTCGTCGTGGGCGGCGTGCTGGGAGTGCTGGCATTAGAATTGGTCTATTTCGCGATCCGCCGTTGGCCACAGCACTGGTGGATAGTGTGCGCGATCGGCGCGATTGGGTTCTTTGTCCTGCTGGCCAACCTTGCCCCGGTGATCATCCTTCCCATCTTTTTCAAGTTCAAGCCCCTGGAAAATCAATCGTTAACGGAACGCTTGCTCGCCCTCTCGCAGCGCGCGGGCACTCGGGTGAAGGGCGTGTTTGAATGGAAACTCAGCGAGAAGAGTAAGAAGGCCAACGCCGCCCTGCTGGGGCTGGGCAATACGCGGCGGATTATCCTGTCGGACACGCTCCTCGCACAATTCCAGGACGACGAGGTTGAAGCGGTGCTGGCGCACGAATTTGGCCATCACGTACACCGCCATATCTTCCAGTTGATCGCAACCCAGGGCGCGGCCATGGTCATGGGCTTCTACCTGATTCACCGCACGCTAGGCTGGCTCGGGCCGCATTTTGGTTTTCACGGCGCCGCTGATTTTGCCAATCTTCCACTGCTGGCTCTGGTCGCCACGTTTCTCTCGCTGCTGCTTCTGCCCGGTGTAAATTCTTATTCACGCGCCCTGGAGCGCCAGGCGGATGCCTATGCGCTGCGCGCCATACCTTCCCCCGCTCCTTTCATTTCCAGTATGCAGAAGCTGGCCGAGATCAACCTCGCGGAGCGCCAACCCCACCCTTGGATCGAGTTCATTTTCCACAGTCATCCGTCGATTCAAAAACGCATTGCGTTTGCGCAGAAGTCTGCAGGTTAAAAAGCCATCGGGGAAACACCCTTGAGCTCCGTTTTAGCAAGAGCGCATATTGACCTTCTTGATTTGAAATAGCCTATCTTGCCGGAGAGTCGGGGTGCGTATTCTGGATTACCCATGGCATCCAAATTGCCGCGACGCTAAGGTTGTGCGTCATAGTACTCAGTTGGTGAACGTTATTGATAGGTAATCAGCCATCGGAATCGCAAAGTGTGATCGGATCTCGCGCATTGACAAACTGTACCGACCGTATCATGACGGAATGTCGCACGTCGGACAATGTGCGCTAACCTGAGAAGTTATTGAAAACAGGGCCTCGAACTATCGAATTTTCTGCTCTCGAACCTGAGAACTTCCTGAAAAGAAATCCAGTTAAACGAAATCGGACAAAAACTACAATGACATGGCAACATGCCCGAACTGGCAGCGGTCAATATGTCGTTTATGCCCTGAGAGGCGAACGCCGGGCTGAAGATTGGCGCTGCCGCCGGCAGACAGGCTTCGTCAAGGTCGCTTTTAGTGAGATCACAATGCATGCCTCCTTTTATCTCACGGAGTATAAATTGCCGATTTTCGATTGCCGATTGCCCATTGGCACGTCCCGCACGTCCAGTTTCGAATTTCCAGTTTCCAGTTTCGAATTTCCAGTTTCCAGTTTTGAATTTCGAGTTTCCAAGGTCTAGGGAAGGTGGGCGGAAGAAAAAAAATTTACGAACAAAGCCACCAAGCTATTGAAAACAAAGGATCGCAGAACAAATTGACCGAGAAAAAGCGGACATTTTGGTTTAAGTATCGGACATTTTGGTTCAACGTGGTGACATTTTGGCGTGGCCATGCAGCATTTTTCGGACACTTCGGCATGACGGGGCGACCGACGTCTTGGGTGCCAACACGGAAGAACGGGACCGGAAGAGGGGGACGGGCCATTTCCGGCTTACCGATGTTTGGCGCTCGCACAGTCCGAACCGCCGCGACTTTGACGTGACCCGGCGCCGGGAGATGATCACTCTTCACTCGCCCCTCCCCTTCAGATAGAATAGATTTGGAAATACAGCAGAACGCCAGCAAATAACTCAATACCATGCGAATCAGCCCCAGGCCTTACGCGTCAGGCAAGGCGACGGGAAGGAGCAAGTTATGTGCGGAATTGTTGCATACACGGGGGACCAGCCGGCCAAAGAAATTCTGATTGAGGGACTGAAGCGGTTGGAGTATCGCGGCTATGATTCCAGCGGTATTTTCATTGCGCACTCCACGCCCTATCTGGCGCGGGCAGTGGGTAAGGTGGCCGAGCTCGAACGGGAGGTGTGGAACACCGCTCCCGAGGGCGTGGCGGGAATCGCCCACACGCGTTGGGCCACCCACGGCAAACCCTCCGTCGCCAATGCCCACCCGCACGCGGATTGCAGCGGCAAGCTCTTCGTGGTGCACAATGGAATCATTGAAAACTACCTCTCGCTGAAAAAACGTTTGGGCGCGTCTCACCAATTCAAATCCGAGACCGACACGGAAGTGCTCGCTCATCTGATTGAAGCCCACTATCAAGGCGATCTGCTATCGGCGGTACAGAAGGCCTTGCTGCAAGTGCAGGGCACGTTCGGGATTGCCGTCATGCACGCCGATTTTCCTGAAGTCATTGTGGTGGCGCGGCGCGGCAGCCCAATTATTCTGGGCATCGGGGAGAAAGCTTCGCTTGCAGCCTCGGACGCTTCCGCCCTTGCCCAGCACACGGACCAGGTAGTTTTCCTTGAGGATAACGAGGTGGCCTGCTTGCGGCCGGGTCAGTTTTCCATTACCACCCTCGACAATCGATCTGTAAGCCGCAGCGCCACCAGCCTGGATTGGAATATTGAATCCATGGATTGCGGTTCCTTCCCACATTACATGCTCAAGGAAATCTTCGAGCAGCCGGAAGCGGTGGAAAACGCCCTGCGCGGCCGCGTGAATCATTCGGAAGCAGTAGCCAAGTTGGGTGGCCTCGAATCCGTGCACGAGCGCCTGCTGCAAGCCCGTCACTTGATTATCGTGAGTTGCGGTACCAGCTTCTACGCCGGCTTGTTCGGGCGGTACGTCTTCGAGACGCTGACGGATCTCACGGTGGAAACCGAATTGGCCTCCGAGTTCCGCTACCGCAAGCTGAACATCCGGCAAGGGACGGTGGTGCTGGCCATCAGCCAGTCGGGAGAAACCGCGGATACGCTGGCGGCGCTGCGTGAAGCCAAGCGCAAAGGCGCGCTAGTGCTGGGGTTGGTGAATGTGGTGGGCAGCACCATTGCCCGCGAGACCCACGCCGGAGTCTATTCCCACGCCGGCATTGAGGTGGGCGTCGCTTCTACCAAATCCTTCACTTCGCAGCTCACCATCCTTACCCTCATGGCGTTGCTCATCGGGCGCAGCCGTGACCTTTCCTACGAAGAAGGGAGCGACATCATCCGCGCGCTCGAACGGGTGCCGGACCAGATCCGGGAAATCCTGAAGCAGGCGGGGAAGATCCGCGAACTGGCGGAGAAATACTGCCACTCGGACCACTTTCTCTTCATCGGGCGCAAATTCCAGTACCCGATTGCCCTGGAAGGCGCGCTGAAGCTGAAGGAAATCGCCTACATCCACTCCGAGGGATATGCCGCGGGAGAAATGAAGCATGGGCCCATCGCGCTGATCGATCCGTGTTTTCCCACCCTGGCGCTGGCGCTGGAAGACGGTTCGTATGAGCGCGTGATTTCCAACATGCAGGAAATCCGTGCGCGCGAAGGAAAGATCGTGGCCATTACAACAGAAGGAAACACCAAGCTAGGTAATCTTGTTGATGATATTATTTACGTCCCGCGAACCCACGAAGCTGTAGCCCCGCTCCTGACTGTCGTGCCGCTCCAACTGTTTGCCTATTATTGCGGCGTGCTTCTCGGTCGCGACGTCGATAAGCCCCGCAACCTCGCCAAGAGCGTGACCGTGGAATAGAGGACTTACACGGATGGACAGCACGAACAAAAGAGCAACACTCTAAATACTCCAGCCGAGAGCCCGCGCTACCGCATTTTGATTTCCCCGCCGGCATTGGTCGTGCACCGGATAACAATCCGATGCTGCTATACTTTGGGCGCTGCAGCGCACCCAAATCCTTTTGAGAACGGAATCTCGAATGAAGACTTGCGATAGAGCGATCCTGGTAGGCGCGTTCCTGCTGTGCTCTCTGACGCCGGTTGCCCTTGGACAAACCAGGCAACCCGTGGATTACGTGAATCCACACATCGGCAGCATTTCCTATTTACTGAAGTCCATACCGCCCACCGTGCAACTTCCATTTGGGATGATGCGGCTGGCGCCCGAGACCAGCCCTGGCATTTCTGACTCTTACCTGGCTGAGAAGATCTACGGTTTCCCGGTCGATAGCGCCCTGCTGATGCCCTCAACTGGCCCAGTAGAAATCGATCCGGCGAAGAACGCTTCCCTGTACGATCACGATTTTGAAACTGCGACGCCTTACTACTATGCGGTGTTGCTGGAGAAGACCAACACCCAGGTGGAATTTACGGTTACGGAGCGCGGCGTCTACTTTCGCACCCGGTATCCGAAATCGGGCACGCGCCACATGTTGTTTCGCGTGCGCGGCAATGGAATGCTGAACGCTGACGCGGCGCAATCCGCTGTTTCCGGGTTCGAAGACGTACTCGGAGCGCGGCACTACTTTTATGCCGAGGCGTCGCGGCCGTTTACCATGTGGGGCGCTTGGGAGGGAAACAAGCTATCGCCGGGCCGTGTGAACCAAATTGGAACCGACATTGGTGTGGCTGTTGATTTCCCCACATCGGAAGCCAATCCGGTGGAATGGCGCGTGGGCATTTCTTACATCAGCATTGAGCAGGCGAGGCGAAATCTTCGGGAGCAGGTTCCTGCCTGGGACTTTGACGCAATTAAGAATCGCGCGCGCGCGGTTTGGAATCAAGCCCTGGAGAAGATTGCCGTCACCGGCGGCAGCGAAGATGAAAAGACGATTTTCTACACCGCGCTCTATCGCTCGCTCTTGGGGATGGCCGACATCACCGAAGAGGGCAAGTATTACAGCGGATACGACAAGCAAGTGCACACTACCGGCGGCCACGACTTCTACGTCGACGACAGTCTGTGGGACACGTATCGGTGCGAGCATCCGTTGGAACTCTTGCTGGCCCCCAGCCGCCAGCTTGACATGGTGAGTTCCTACATTCGCATGTACGAGCAGAGTGGCTGGATGCCGCGCGACCCCACGGTGGGCGGCCCCGGCGAGTGGATGATCGGAAACCATTCGGCGGCCCTGATCGCGGACACCTATGCAAAGGGGTACACCGATTTCGACGCCGAGAAAGCTTATGAGGGCATCCGCAAAAACGCCACGCAAGCCACCGTGCTGCCCTGGAGACTGGGGCCGCTCACGCCGCTGGACCGCATATACCAGGAACGCGGGTTCTTTCCCGCGCTTGCCAATGGCGAGACGGAAACCTCACCGGACGTCAATCCCTTCGAGCGCCGCCAGGCGGTCTCCGTGACCCTCGAAAACAGCTATGACGGCTGGTGCGTGGCGCAGATGGCCAAGGCGCTGCACAAAGATGCCGATTACGATTATTTCCTGAAGCGCGCCCATGACTATCAAAAGGTCTACAATCCCGCCACCGGTTTCATGGCGCCGCGTACTGCAGATGGCAAGTGGGTGGAGGACTTTGATCCCAAACTGGGCGGGGGGCAAGGCGGCAGGGATTACTTCACCGAGGTCAACGGCTGGGTTTACGCGTTTCATGTACAGCACGATGTGGCCGGCCTCATCGATTTGATGGGAGGAAGAGAGAAATTCGTGCAACGGCTCCATGCCCTGTTCGAAGAGCCTTTCGGTGAAGCCAAGTTCCAGTTCCTGGCGCAGTTTCCGGATGCCACAGCCTTGATGGGCAATTACCCGCAGGGCGATGAGCCCGGCTTTCATATTCCGTATTTATACAATTACGCGGGCGAACCATGGATGACCCAGCGCAGGGTGCGCGAGATCATGCGGACCTGGTACACCGCGGGCCTGATGGGCATTCCGGGCGATGAGGATTGGGGCGCGATGTCATCCTGGTATGTCTTCAGCGCCATGGGATTTTATCCGGTCTGCCCGGGCAGTCCCACGTACAACATTGGCAGCCCGATATTTGATGAGATTAAGATCACCATGGAGAACGGGCATGTGTTTACGATTCGCGCCATGAACCAGTCTGCGCATCATAAGTACATCCAATCGGCAACGCTCAACGGACGCGCGTTGAATAAACCCTGGTTCACGCATGCCGACGTTGTTGGTGGCGGCACGCTCATTCTGCAAATGGGGCCACAACCCAATAAGGCGTGGGGCAGCGCCCCCGACGCTGCGCCCCCTTCCATGTCCCAGCCCTAAAAGGTCGTGATTTCGCCGTAGCAAGTCAGACACCCCCCGCAAAGCGGGTGGCTTGATGAGTGGGGCCGCCTCAAAGGCGGTCACCCGATAGTTTAGGCGTCGCGCGGAAGCGCGCCTTGGTTATGGATTCAGAACTGTCCGCCGTTTCCATCCGCTTCTTCCCGTTCGCCGATGTATTGGCGGACTTGCTCCAACTCGAACCCGACGGTGGATACGGCGTATCCACGGGCCCAGAAATGCTAATGCTCCCCCGTGAAGTTCCGCTCCTTGCCGCACATTCGGGCTACGGCGATCGCGCTCTTCCCTTTGAGAAACCCGATCACCGAAGCCACCGGGTGCTTGGGGGGAATCGCGATACACATATGCACGTGATCCGGCATCAGATGACCATCGAGAATCTGGCACTCTTTCTGCCGGGCCAACGCATGAAAGATTTCTCCCAAGTGTCGGCGTGTTTTCCCGAACAGCACCTTGCGCCGCCGCTTGGGAACGAACACCACATGGTATTTGCAGTCCCATCGTGAATGGGATAGGCTCTGATAAAGGTCTGACATGACATCCTCCTTTGGGATGGGTTCTCATCAAGCCACCTTGGAGGAGGATGTTGCTCTGTTCAACGGTCAAACCTCTTCGAGTCTCACTGGTCAAACCAGTGGCTTACCCTAATGACAGTTATAGCAGGCGATGTCTGGATTCATCGCGCGGGCTATTGCACGGGCTCCTTGCCGTTGCCGAGCGCGTCCATTTGGCCGGTCATCTCTTCTGGTGGTTCACCGCTCCTCATGCCCTGGGCCACGATAAGTTCGCGCGCCTGCGTGCGCATGCCTCGCCACTTCGATCCGAACACCAGCGATCCGGCAATGCAGGTAGCGCCACCGAGGGCCACGGTGAGCGGTGCGCCGAAGCCCTTGGCGATGGCTCCCGCCAGCAACGCTCCAAAGGGGGCCATGCCCATGAACATCATCGAGTAGACGGACATCACGCGCCCGCGCAACTCGTCCGGCACCATGGTCTGAATGAGGGTGTTGGAACTCGCCATCTGGATCAACATACAAAAGCCCGCCGGCAAGAGCAGGGCGATGGATAACAACAGCGAGCGCGAGAAAGAGAACACGATCAGGCTAGCGCCAAAACCCATGGAAGCATAGTTCACCCAGCGCCCCAGGCCTCGCACTTCGCGCCGCGCGGCTATCACCAGGGTGGCGGCCAGTGCGCCCACGCCGGTGGAACCCATCAGGAGGCCCAATCCGCGCGCCCCTGAGTGCAGTATCTTGTCCGCAAAGATAGGCATCAGCACTGCGTAAGGCATGCCCGTCACGCTGACCAATCCGAGCAGAAGCAGCAGGGCGCGGATGGGCCCCGTGTGCGCGGCAAAGCGGAATCCTTCCAGCACGCTTTCCAACCCCGAAGCCATGCGCCGGGAGCGCGGGCGGGGCGTGACGGTCATCAGCAGCAGACCGACGATCACCGCAATGTAACTCACGCCATTGGCGAAAAAGCACCAACCCTCTCCGATGGCGGCCACGGTGATGCCGGCGACGGCAGGTCCCAGGATGCGGGCGCCGTTAAACATGGCGGAGTTCAGTGCGATGGCGTTGATCAGGTCCTCCGGGATCACCATTTCAATGATAAACGCCTGGCGCGCCGGGATATCGAAGGCATTCACCACGCCCAGGAGTGACGCCAGCAGCAGGATTTCCCAGACTTGTATGTGCTCGAGCAAGGTCAGCGCCGAGAGGATCAAGGCCAGGAGCATGGAGGCGGTTTGCGTGGCAATAACGGTGCGATGCCGGCTGTAACGGTCGGCAAACAATCCGCCCAGCGGAGCGATGAGAAAGACGGGAATCTGCCCCGCAAAACCTACCAGCCCCAGCAACAGCGATGATTTGGTGAGCCGATACACGAGCCACGCCTGTGCGATCGACTGCATCCAGGTGCCAATCAGCGAAATGATCTGGCCGCAGAAGAAGAGCCGGTAATTGCGGTGCCGTAAGGCCCGGATCATCACCGGCAGCCGCGATGCGGGTTTTGTTAAAGGTGTTTCAGAACTCAGAACTACCGCCCCACCTTGGTGTCGTCGAGGACCGAGGAATCATCATAACATTGAATGCTGCTGAGGCCGCGGCATGGAACGCGGAGAACGCTGTAGTTGACATGCGTGTCGTTTAGAAGCAAATTAGAAAGGTCTCAATCAAATCTAAATCGGAAGCAAGCTTGGACCGGAACAGGGCTTAGCAGAATTCGGGGCTTAAGTCGTTATCAGGGTCTGCCGATATACCAGGCGAGGACCGATGCCGATGCCTGCCAGGTGGTACACCATTCGCTATCATTCGGCCGCAGTGGCCGAAGAGGAGGAAAGAGGAACTGTCCGCGTGGCGGGAATACCTGAGTATTTGTCCTCGCAACCGGGCAAAGTCAGCCGCCGCAAGCTGAAGGGTTGCGGTTTGCTGCTCGCGGCCATCACCTTCGTGTGTGCCGCCATGCCGGAACGGCTACTGGCGCAGACCGCATCCCGCTCCGGACCGGCACTTGGTACGGCGGGCAGGTCGGTGCCCGGGCTGAAACCCTCAACCAGCACCAACACGGCACAGGCAGTGCTTCATATCACCGCCACTGTTGTGCCCGTCGCGCTTGTATCCCAGTCCAGCCCTGAAAACAGCAACGCCCTCCGTCGTTCGGTTTATGTGCCAGAACGTCCGCTTGACTTGGAGGTGATTTCCGAGTCGCATCCGTTACAGGACACACCCAATGCTGTTCTTAAAACGACTACCGTCGTGCCCCGGTAACATCATCGACTTCGTTCAAGACTGCGTCTCATACTCCCCAGTAATACCCCTCCCGTTCTTCCTGCTCGCTCATTAATTGCGGCTCCGCGGCACGCGCGCTGGAATCGACGATTGAGAGCGGCATCGCAGCGGGCCCGGGCAGGGGTGTGTGAGGGTTCCCTTGTGCGTCCCGCCCGTTGGGCGCGGCAGCGGCTTGAACCGTCTTGCTTCCATCAAACCGCAGGTTGTGCTGGGCTTCGCGAATAAGCTCCAGTAAGTGGTGGTTTTCCACAGTCTTAACCTTGTCCGCCAGCACCAAGAATTTCTTGTAAACTCCATCCAGAACCGGCCGCTCGAACGTGAATCCCAGTTGTTCGCAGCGCCGGCCAAGCGCATGCCGCCCGGAGTGCTTGCCCAAAACCAACTGCGTGTTCGGAACTCCCACGGACTGTGGCGTCATAATTTCATACGTCAGCGGGTTTTTCACCACCCCGTCCTGGTGAATGCCCGCTTCGTGCGCGAACGCGTTGCGGCCGATAATGGCCTTGTTGGGCTGCACCGGTACACCGGTGATTTCTGCCAGCAATTGGCTGGTGGCAAAAATCTGGTCCCCGGCGATCCCTGTGTCAAAGGGATGACGATCCGGGCGAACCCGCATGGCCATCACCACCTCTTCCAGGGCGGCGTTTCCGGCGCGTTCGCCGATGCCGTTGATCGTGCACTCAACCTGCTGTGCTCCGGCCGCGACGGCCACCAAAGTGTTGGCCACGGCCAAGCCCAGATCGTTATGGCAGTGCACCGAGATCGTGACGCGATCGATGCCGGGCACCTGCCGGCGCAGCGTCGCAATCAGCTCTGCAAATTCAGCCGGCATCGCATAACCCACTGTGTCCGGGATGTTCACGGTGGTCGCGCCCGCTTCAATGACAGCGTGCACCACCTCGCAGAGAAACTCCATCTCCGTACGCGTCGCGTCTTCGGGAGAAAACTCCACGTCGGGGCAAAGGGAAGCAGAGAACCGCACCGCGTCGCGGGCCTGCTCCAGGCACCGCTGGCGCGAGAGGTACAGCTTATGCCGAAGGTGAATGTCAGACGTGGCGAGGAAGGTGTGGATCCGTGGACGGGCGGCAGCCTGGATCGCTTTCCACGCACATTCGATGTCGTCGTGGCGGGCGCGCGCCAATGCCGCGATCACCGGCCCACGAACTTCTTCGGCCACGGCCTGAACCCCGCGATACTCGCCGTCCGAGGCGATCGGGAAACCCGCCTCAATCATATCGGCTCCCAATCGCTCGAGTTGACGAGCCATGCGCAACTTCTCGTCGGTGTTCATGCTGTACCCTGGGGATTGTTCCCCGTCCCTCAGAGTTGTATCGAAAATCTTTATGCGTCGTCGTTCGGACATGTGTTATCTCCTCTTGGTTTCCAGCAACGCCCTATAAAGCAAAAGGGCCGTCATCCTCCTGCGGAATGACGGCCCTTGCAATGAAACTCGGTTTCTTAGGTTACATCATCCGCTACTTCCTGTGGGTGCAAGCACCAGGCCACGAATGGCCACACTAAGGGCCAGCAGCGGAAGCAAGCGCCCCTCGCCTCGAATCGTGCTCGCGTTGTATGCGGATGACTTCATGTTCGCCAGCGTCAAAAGCCTACTCTAAAGCCAAGCCGCAGAGAAGTCAAGATATTCTGCCGCCAATATTCTGCCGCCGATGCCATCATGGCCCTCGGCTGCTGCGAGCGTGAGGGGTCACTTCGAGGACTTCTGGGAAGGCGCCCAGGGGACGGCCGCGTGACCCCTGCCACTTTAATGTCGTGCGCCCAGTCAAATGTGGGCGGTTTTCGGTTTCAGCAGCTTTAGTGTAAAATCAAATCAAAAGGGGCGAAAAATGCAAACTCTGAACGCGGCTCAGGCTTTGGGCGAAGACGCCAGTGTGCGCCGGAAAATCCAGTCTTTGGACCCAGCCACAGGTGAAGTGCTTGCCGAGTTCGAACCGGCTGCCGCCGAGGAAGTCGATGCGGTGGTGCGCAAGGCGCAGGAAGCACTGCCCGCGTGGCGCAGCTTGACTGCGGCCGAACGATCGTCATATCTCTTCCGCCTGAAGGACGTGGTGTACGACCGGCGCGATGAACTGGCCCGGCTCATTACCCGAGAGGCCGGCAAGCCCATTGTGGAAGCGATGCTCACTGAAATCGCGGCGGTGCTTGATGGGCTTGACTACTACGGGCGGAAAGCGCCCAAGTTCCTGGCGCCCCAGGCGGTGCCTCATCACAGCCTGGCGATGAAACTGAAACGGGGGCGCCTGGAGTTCGAGCCGTACGGAGTTATCGGAATTATCTCACCTGCGAATTATCCTTTTTCAACGCCCTTCAACGAGATAATTCCTGCCCTCATGGCGGGAAACACGGTGGTCCTGAAGCCCTCCGAAATGACACCGCAGATTGGCCTTGCTATTGGCAAATTGTTCGATGCCGCGAAACTGCCGCAGGGGGTTGCCCAGGTGGTGCTGGGTGATGCCGTTACGGGCCGGGCGCTGGTGGCGGCTGCCATCCACAAGTTGATCTTTACCGGCAGCGTGGCGTCCGGCAAGCGCGTTCAAGTTGCCGCGGCCGAGCGGCTTCTGCCCACCGTGCTCGAGTTGGGCGGCAAAGACCCCATGATTGTCTGTGCGGACGCCAACCTGGAAGTCGCCGCCAGCGGCGCGGTCTGGGGAGCGTTCACTAACAGCGGTCAAGCGTGTCTTTCCGTGGAGCGTGCCTATGTGACCCGCGCTGTGGCGGACAAGTTTATCGGTTTATGTGTTGCCAAGGCCAAACACTTACGCGTTGGACGCGGCGACGATGCTGCCACCGATTTAGGGCCCCTCATTCGGGACCGCCAAGTGAGGATCGTCGAAGAACAGGTGGCGGAAGCGGTGGCCCAGGGCGCCAAGATCCTATGTGGGGGAAGTCGTCCCGAGCTTCCCGGTCTGAACGGCTTTTTCTACGAGCCCACCGTGATAACCGGGGTGAATCACCAGATGCGCTTGATGCGCGAGGAGACGTTCGGGCCCGTCCTGCCCATCATGGTGGTGGAAGACGAAGCCGAGGCCGTCGCCAGGGCCAACGATTCTGATTTCGCGCTCTCCGCCAGCGTCTGGACGCGTGACCGCAAACGCGGCGAGCGGTTGGCGCGCCAGGTTGAGGCGGGCGCCGTGATGGTGAACGATTGCATCAGCTACTTCGGCATTACGGAAGCACCGCATGGCGGCGGAAAAATGAGCGGCATCGGCCGCACCCACTCGCGCCTGGGACTGATGGAAATGGTGCAGGTGAAATACATTGATACGGACCTGGCGCCGGGCATACCCAAATTGTGGTGGTATGGCTACGGCGCCAAGGCGCAACGCTTTGCGCAGGGCTTTCTGGAGTTCCTATTTGGGCACGGACCGGCGCGCCGCGCCCGCGGATTGGGCACGATGCTGGTGAATCTGGAGAAAAAGTTGTGAGGGTCGACGCTGTCCAGCGTGAAATTCCTTGCACCTCGGACCAGGACGGCACCCGTCTTCGGCCACCCTCCCGCCAGTGCAGAGCATGGATCACAAAGCAAACAGTAGTGGCGCCACCCTCAGGACTTAAGTGGCACGGGGCGCTGGAGCGAACCGGCGGTTGTCTTCGTTAGCGCGGCTTCGCTGGCATCAAGTACAGGTTCGGCGACATCATTCCATTCCGTCTTTGCTGCCGTTGGGATAAAGCTCATAGCGCGTTCGGTGAGCGCGCAGATCGTCAAGCTGGGGTTGACACCCAAGTTGGCAGCGACCACGGAGCCATCGCAGACGTACATGTTCTTATAGCCAAACACGCGATGCCGCCCGTCAACTACGCCTTGCTCCGGCGATGCGGCCATCGGGCAGCCGCCCAGAATGTGCGCCGTACAGGGAATATCGAACAGGATTTCGGTGACCATGCTCATTGGCGTGCCGCCCGCCAATTTCGCGGCCTTCATCGCGAATTCGTTTGCCTGCGGAATGTAAGTAGGGATCCGCTGGCCGCGGCTGACCAGCGTCTTCTTGAATGGCCAAAACCACACCCGCCCCAGGCGCATGTCAATGTGACCCTCGAGCGTTTGCATGCACAGCAGGAGGAGCGACTCTCGTGCCCAACCGAAAGGATGGAGGCAGCGTACGGTCCGGATAGGGTGGCGGAGGAGCGCCGTCACGAAGTTTTTGAGCAGCAGCAAAATTCGTGTCCAACCGGGCCGGCCGTTGGTCAGCAGCGTACACAACAACGCCAGCGAATCCGAGCCCTCCGGGTAGCGCATCGACTCAATGTGCGTGTACTGGTCAACGTAGATGCCGGAACCGATGGCGACACCCTTCGATAGGTCCTCTTTGGTGTTGGGGAAACGGACGCCGATCATTGATTCCGCGTTGGTGCGCACGCGATGCCCCAGTTCATCGCTGATCGCGGGCAATGAGCCTTTCTGCTTGAGACGGAACAGGAGATCCATGCTGCCGAGTGCGGACGCCGCAAAGACCACGCCCCGACAGGTGAAGCGGCGTGGGTGCTTGCGCAGCCAGGCGGTGGACTTGACCGTCCGCACCTCATAACCGTCACTCCCATCTGCCTTGTCGTTCAGGCAAATGACGTCCACCACCTGGGTTTCCGGGAAGACGTTCACACCGAGCTTTTCGGCGAGATACAGGTAGTTCTTATCGAGGGTGTTCTTGGCATTGTGACGGCATCCCATAAAGCAGCCGCCACAGGCGCAGCAGGTTGTGCGCTCCGGGCCGGCGCCGCCAAAGTAAGGATCGGGATGGGTCTCGCCGCCCGGTTCGCCCTCCGGCGGCTGGTAGATGCCCACTCTGGTCACGCGAAACGTATGGCCCACCCCCGCCGCGTCGGCGACCCGCTTCAGAAGGTGGTCCGCGGGACCTAGCACCCGATTGTCAGTGACACCAAGCATGTATTGCGCGGTCTCATAGTGGGGCGGCATCTCGGTTTTCCAGCGCGCCAGGTCTGTCCACGTTCCGTGTTCCCAAACCGAATCCGGAGGCTCCAGCAACGTGGCGCCATAGGTGATTGAGCCGCCGCCAACGGCACAGCCGTGGGCGATGACCACGTGACGGAAGAACTCGAGATTGAAGAACCCGCGCAGCGCCATGCCGGGCCGCCAGATCCAGTTCCGGAGGGACCAGTTTGTCCTCGGCAAATCCTTTTGTCCCCACCGGCGGCCCATTTCCATTACGGCCACGCGATAGCCCTTCTCCGCGAGGCGCAGCGCAGTGACACTGCCGCCGAATCCGGAGCCGATGACAACAAAATCGAAGTCGGTGTGTTTCATACCGCTCCATTGATCAGCCTAGAGTAATGTCGGTGCAGCTCTGTAACGAAGCCCTGTTGACGCTGAGTTTGTACCCTGATATCTTACCCGTCGGTAAGATCGTAATCAAGCAGAATGGGTGGCGATGTAGAGGCGGCTTTACGCCGCCACATGGCGAGAAAATCTCGCTTCTACGCGAGTTGCCGTACTGAACTCGCCGCTACGTGTAGTGGCCGGGTAAACTCGCCGGGGAGTTGTTCTGCCGCAGGAGCCGCCGTCCCTATGCACAAGCTCATCGAAGTGGAAGAAGCCACGGCGTTAATGGAAGAGGCGAAGGACTGGGCGGTTTGGCGTTGGCTCTTCAACAAGAGCCGGGTGCGCGCCGCTGCGGACAGGGCCGTTGATGCTTTGCGAGAAGCCAATAAGAAAGTGAAAGCCGCGTGGAGCGACGATCTGAAAAAGGCGTATCGCGAGATTGAAGCCCAGCAGGCTTTCGAGAAAAGCGCCAAGGCGAAACAGCGCTACGAAAAAGCAAAGGATGAAGCGAGGGACGTCGATCCCCAGGTCAAACAGGCGGTTCAAAGAGTAAAGGAAGCGGATGATGAAGCTGAAACCGCCCGGCTCGACGCAGAGGATACGTTTGCCGTGGCCGAGCGCCAGTTGAACACAGGCTTGGCGCGCGAGGGAGCAAAGAAGGCAATCCACTCGTGGGAACTGCGCATGAAAGCCATCCGCAGGGCAGAGGCGGTGGGGAGGAGAAGCGAGGGCCAGGAGCGAGAAATGAGGAGCGAGAAGTTAGAATAGACACGCTTGCCGCCCCGCTCCTCCGAAACAACCGTGTTCCCTCCCCCTAGCTGCGATCTTGCCCGACCTTACAGGCTGTGGCGCCCCGCCGATACCACGTGGCGTGCAATTTGGCGGCCCAGGGCGATCGTATTGGCGGGTTCGTGCTTTGCCAGCCTACGCACGATGGCCATCTGAGTGCGCAGCATATCCCCTTCGGACACGGCCGCGATCACCTTTCGCACCGAGGCCTCCACCGTCTGCATGGCTTTCGCGGCGTAGAACTGCGCCATTGCGATGGCCGCGCTCGCCGCAGTTTCACCCTTTGCGTCTGCCAGCTTTTCCGCACGTAGAATGGCCGACTCCATTGCGTAGATCTCAATCGCGCAGTCCGCAATCGCTGCCATCACCTCCTGCTGCTCGGCGAGGTTCTGCATGTACTTCTGCGAGGCCGAACCTGCCGCAAACAGGCCAAGCTTCTTTGCCTGCGTCAATAGTTTGCGCTCGCCCGCCAGCGGCCCCTCGCGCTCCTCGGCGGCAAGGGAGGGGGAGATCACCTCGTCCATAAGCTGTTTAATGGCCGGCAACAGCGGTAGATCGCCCTTCATCGCCCGTTTCATCAGCCAGCCGGTAACAATAAGCCGGTTGATCTCATTGGTCCCTTCAAAGATCGGATTGATGCGCGCGTCGCGGTAGGCCTTCTCCGCCGGGTATTCCTCGACGTAGCCGTATCCGCCGTGGATCTGAACGGAGTGGTTGGCCACCATTTGCAACATTTCCGACACCCACACCTTGACGATGGAACACTCTACCGCGTACTCCTCAATTCGTTTCTCGATATCGTGAGAGATACCCTGCGCACTCATATCTACATCGGCCAACGCGGCATCAATCATGGCGATGGTGCGATACACCAAGGCCTCACCGGTGAAGACTCCCGCCGCGCATTCGGCCAGCTTCTCCTGGATCAAGCCGAATTCAGCAATGGATCTCCCAAAGGCTCTGCGTTGCTTGGCGTATTGAATGGCATCGTCGAACACTTGGTGGGCTCCACCAGTGCAAGCTGCCCCCAGCTTGAACCGGCCGATGTTCAACGTGTTGAACGCGATGTGATGCCCCTTGCCGGCCTCGCCCAACAGATTCTCCGCTGGTACACGGCAATCGGCCAGAATGAGCGGGCAAGTGGACGAGCCACGAATGCCGAGCTTGTGCTCTTCCGCACCGACCGAGAAGCCCGGTGTATTGCGCTCGATGAGAAACGCCGACAGCTTTTCGCCTTCTGTTTTCGCGAAGACAATGAAGATATCAGCGAAGCCGCTGTTGGTGATCCACATCTTCTCGCCGTTGAGCACGTAATGCCTGCCGTCCGCGGACAGCACGGCGCGCGTGCGGCAATTCAGGGCGTCTGAACCTGAAGTGGACTCTGAGAGTGCATATGCCCCTACCCATTCTCCCGTTGCTAATTTCGGGAGGTATTTGTGCTTTTGCGCCTCCGTTCCGTACCACACGATGGGAAGCGTGGCGATGCCCACATGGGCGCTGAACGTGGTCGAAAAGCTTGCTTGCCTGCTGACCGACTCCGCCACGACAGCCGAGGTGACCTTGTCCATGCCCATGCCGCTGTACACTTCGGGGATGTCCACGCTCAGCAGCCCAAGTTCACCGGCTTTGCGGAGAAGCCCCCGCATGAGAGCGTAGTTCTTCGCCTCAATGTCGCGACTCGCCGGCATCACCTCATTCCGGGCAAACTCGGTCGCCGTCTTCGCAATCTGTCGCTGCTCCTCCGAGAGGTCCTCAGGAGTAAAGATATCCTGTGCCTCCCGCTCCTCGATCAAAAAGCTGCCACCCTTGGCCCGTTTCACCGTATTCGCGCGTAGAGTCGATTCCATGGTGATCATCTTTTCCCTTTATCCTCCTCCTCTAAATTCCCGCTCTGCGGGCGCCGACCTCGGGGCACGCGGCTGGGCTCATTACCCCGACTGCGTCAATCCGGCTGGGCGCTGCGCTGCCGCGCCAGTCCCTGCATGAAGGTTTGCACAAATTGCGCTCCGATTTCGTCTGCGGACAAAGCGCCGTCCGGCTCGTACCACATGCAGATCCAGTTCAGGGCTCCGGCGATCGAGAATGCGGCGATCTTGGGATCGCATGGCGTGATGGAACCGTCCTCGATGCCCTCCTGGAGAAACGATCGCAGACGGCGGTCGATTTTTCGTTTATAAGCGCGCACTTCTGCACGCGCAGCACTCGACAAGTCACTCTCATCGATGCGCATCACGCACCGGCCAAAATTCGCCGTCATCGCATGGGCATAAAGGTTGATGAAGGCCTCGACCTTCTCCAAACCGGTCCGGTAGCGAACCGCGACGGTGTTTAGGTTCTTTTCGATCAGGGCGGTACCCCAGCGATAACATCCGAGGAGAATTTCTTCCTTGTTATGGAAATAGTGATAGAGGGCAGGCTTGGTGATGCTCAGGCGTTTGGCAACGTCGTTCAACGAAGTGCGGCTGTAGCTCTTTTCCAAGAACATCTGAACTGCAGTTTTCAGTATTGCCTCGCGTTTGCTGGCAGGATCACGGCGCCGACTGGCAAATGCCTTTCTGGGTGGTCCCGCCGGCAGTGCGTCTCGCCCTATGAGTTGAAGCAAAAATCCTCCTGGAACACGCAGTGTTCGACCCAAAGTTTGCAGTTGACGAGAATAACCCCACATGCTATCTTACCGGAGAGTAAGATATTGAAGCAAGCAAAATATCTTACTCGTGGGTAAGATAAGCAAGATTCCTACTGGCGCGCTTTCAAACAGGGCTGGCGCGCAATCCGGGCAGCGACATGCAGAACGTCACGGCGGGTGACCTGCCACTCTCGCGTCTTTACCGCTGGGAGAGCGAACGCGCGGACCGCGTGTTTCTAACCCAACCCTTTGACCACGGGAAGTTGCGCGAATGGACCTGGAAGCAGACAGCCGATGAAGTTCGCCGCATCGCTGCTTACCTTAAGGCGCAGGATTGGGAGCCGGGGTCCCGCGTCGCCATACTTTCCCGAAACTGTGCGTGGTGGATCATGGCGGACTTGGCTATCTGGATGGCCGGCCATGTCAGCGTGCCGATTTATCCATCACTGAATTGCCGAACGTCGCGGTACATCATGGAGCATAGTCAGGCGAGGGCTTGCTTCCTGGGCGCTACTGATGAAAAAGAGATGGCCACGTGCGGCCTTCCGTCTGGCGTCCACTGCATTGGGCTCCCCACGGCTCCTGCCGGAAACTATCCGGCGTGGGAGAGCATCGTGGCCGCCGCCCAACCGCTTCTCGAAAGGCCCGTGCGCTTGCCCGATGATCTTGCTACGATCATCTACACCTCCGGGACAACCGGCACGCCCAAGGGCGTGATGCACTGCTTTGGCTCATTCAGCTACTTTGCCAAGACTGCGGCGGAAATGCTGGGCGTCTCGGGCGAAGAACGGTTCGTATCGTATTTGCCTCTCGCTCACATCATTGAACGCTCCGCGTGCGAGTCGCTCGGCCTTCTCCTCGGTTTTCACATTTATTTCACTGAGGGGCTTGAGACTTTCCTGACCGATTTGGGGCGCGCTCGTCCCACATTCTTTGTGTCTGTGCCGCGGCTGTTATTGAAGTTTCAGCAGGGAGTGTTCGAAAAGGTACCTGCGAGCCGCTTGGGTCGGCTGCTTCGCATCCCAATCCTCAATCGAGTTGTCAAGAAACGGATCTTGCGCCAACTCGGACTCGATACCGCACGTTACGCAGCCTGCGGCGGCGCTGCGCTACCCACGGAAATCCTGATGTGGTATCGTAATCTCGGCTTGGAGCTTTTCGAAGGCTACGGCATGACGGAAACGGGGATCACGCACCTTCCTGCACCAGGATGTGTTCGCCCCGGGTACGTTGGAAGCGCCATAGACGGTGTCGAAGTGAAGGTCAGCGGCGAGGGCGAGTTGATGGTTAAGAGCCCCATGAACATGCTGGGTTATTACCGTGACCCGCAGGCAACGCGAGAGGCCTTTGCCGAGGACGGCTTCTTCCGCACGGGCGATATCGTCCAACTCGATTCCGATAGCCAGATGAGGATCATTGGACGCGTGAAGGAGCAGTTTAAGACCAGTAAGGGTAAGTACGTCGCGCCAGCTCCGCTCGAGAGCAAGCTCATGACCCATCCCGCTATCGAGTCCTGTTGCGTCATGGGCGCGGGCCTGCCGGGCCCTTTTGCTGTCGTCGTGTTATCGCCGGACGCCAGGAACCGCTGCATCGCCGGTGAGGAACGCGAGGCGTTTGAGCAGTCGCTGCTGGAGCAGATGAACGAGGTCAACGCCCAAGCCGACCCGCATGAGAGAATGAGATTCATTGCGGTGGTCGAGGGGCCATGGACTATTGCCAACGAATTCCTGACCCCCACCCTTAAGATCAAAAGGACCGCTCTGGAGGGCCGTTACCTGCCTTTGGTTTCGGTTTGGGAGCACCACGGCGCTGCGGTGGTGTGGGAATCCGATCTGTATAAAAGTAATAAGCACGAGCTTCCGCGCACCATGCCGACGCCTGCCTTCACGCAGAAAAATACCGCTGCGCGAAGCTAACCTCGGGACGGAACGAGCAATTCATGGGCACATGCCAGCACCTTCCAACCTTCTTTCCTTTAATCCCGTTCGCTTCATAAAAGACCGGCCCTGGCTAGCGGCTGGGTTGGGGCTCGGCGCCTGCCTCAGCGGTGTGCTCTACTGGCGTCCGCTATGGGTTCTTAAACAGTCCGTGCGGGCAGGGCTCCGGCTGGCGGGCGTGCGGGGCGGATACGTTCAGCTCGGCTCATTTCGAATTCACTACCTTGTCGGCGGGCGCGGGCGACCCCTGGTGCTGGTGCATGGTCTGGGCGGCAGAGCTGAGAACTGGGCTAGAATAATTCCGGCGCTCGCGAGCCGGCATCGGGTTTATGCGCTCGACTTGCTCGGGTTTGGCCGGTCGGACCGTCCGGATGTTGACTATTCCATTCCACTGCAAACCGAGATTCTCAACCAGTTCTTCGAGAGCCAGAAACTGGAGCGAGCCGATGTGGGCGGTTGGTCGATGGGGGGCTGGATAGCTCTAAACTTCGCGCTCATGCACCCGGAGCGCGTACGCCGCATCTTCCTGGTTGATAGCGCCGGAATGAACTTCGACTTTCCTGTTGGCGCCGAACTCTTCCAGCCGGCAAGGGTGGAAGACGCACAGCGCCTGATTGCGCTCCTCACGCCGCACGCCCGCCTGGTCCCGAGGTTCGTGGCGCGCGACCTGATGCGCGAAATGCGTCCTACCCGGCCGGTGGTGCAGCGCCTGATGGAATCCATGATGACGGGTAATGACTTGATCGACGGCAAACTGCGTTGCCTCCAAGTGCCGGTCCTGATTGTGTGGGGAAAGCAAGACGCTTTGATTCCCCTGAAGTGTGGCGAGGAGATGCACCGCGAGATGCCGCATTCCGTCCTCGCGGTGTTTGACGGGTGCGGCCATTTGGCGCCGGCCGAGTGCGCCGGCCGAGTCCTTCCGGAAATCCTTCAATTCCTCGAGGCCGAGCCTCCCCTGTCGGCCTCGGTGCACGAGTTCCCACGCCAGTAATCTCAAAACAAGATTGGAATATCGGATCAAGCGCTGCGCCGCGCCTTATGCCTGCGGACGGTCTTGTCCTGCGCTTTCAGCCGCGCTTCCAGTTCCTCCACGCGGTTTCGAAGCTGCAGCATTTCACTACTCTCCGGTGCCGGCGCGGGGGGCGGCAAAGGATGGTCCGCCAGCAGGCTGCGCACGAATTCGATCGGGCGGCCCACGGCGGCTTTCGCTTCGGGGAATCGCGTGCGCAGGTTTTCCTGCACCTTTTGGTACAGATCGAGCGTGCTGTTTAGGTACCACGACAGGAACTCGTGAGTGGCTTTATCAGAAGCGCGGACGAGCTGCTGAAGAAACTGCAGCGGCAGGGGAGTCTCCCGTTGGCGGGCGTCCTCAAGAATGATCTGGGTCAGCGTGAGGTAGGTAAGATCCTTGCCTGTCCGGGCGTCCACCACCTTCACCTCGATGCCTTCGCGAACCATGCCGGCAACATCGTCAAGTTTCACGTAGCGGCTGGCGCTGGAATCGTACAACCGCCGGTCGTTGTACTTCTTGATGACCAGTTTGGGCGTCGCTTGAGCGCTGCGTGTTTTTCGAGCGGCTGTGTTGTTCATACTGCCCCGCAGTGTGTCACGGCGTGAACGTGAAGTCAAGCGGCGCCGTTCATTCCGCGGGCGGGGCGGCCCTTGATGTCTCGTTTGAATTTCTACTTGACACCGGGGATATCCGGTCGTAATCTTATACTGCATTGCAGTGACGGCGGTGCAGGATGATCGCCCTCAAAAGGAGAAAACATCATGGCTGCAAAATCCAAAGAGTCAGGGAACGGCTTCTCGCCGGCAACCCAACTGACGGGTTGGGTTCGTCAGGGAATCGAGAGTTTCATGGCTGCCCAAAAGATCTTGCTGGATCTCACCGCGCAACAGAACGCCTTGGTGATCGGGATGTTGCGGGAGTTCCTGAGCGAGCCTCTTCGCCCGGGTACGGCAATCGCTAAAGTCGCTGACACAGGTGTCCAGAACATCACCGCAGTTGGGAAGATCCTGCTGGATCTGGCTGCGGGCGAAACCGAGTTGATGATGGATGGAGTGAAGACGCTGCTGCCGCTCCCGGTGGCCGCCGGGACCGTGGCAGATGTGTTGCGCCACCGCGTGATGACGTTGGTGGAACTGCAAAAGCGTGTCCTGGACGCCGCTGCCGAGCAGACGCACGAGGCAACGGAATCTTACCGGGAAGGCAACGGGTTGGCCGCCCTTGGCGCGGGCGCGGCCGAATTGGCGCGGCGAAGCATCGAGAGCTTCGTCGAAACCGAGAAGAAGTTCCTGGACCTGACTGTCCACGAGGTCAGTGCCGCGGCCAAGGGGGACAGGGAGGAGCGCAAGTCCGCCCGCGACCGCTATAAGGTGTTGACAGAACTGGCCCGGGAAGGCGGCGCGAAATGCATCGATGCTCAGAAGAAACTCTTGGACCTGGCCATTGAGCAGATGGAGTCCGCCGGTAGAGTCGGGGCTCGAACTGAATCCGCCCACGGCGGTGAGCGTACGTCCTGGGGCGAGATCACGGAAAAAGGTGTTCGAAACTTCGTGACGGCGCAGAAGTCGCTCATGGACCTTGTCGTGAAACCCACCAAAGCAAGAGCGGCTGCTCCGGAGCGGAAGCGAAAGGCGCCACGACCCCGACCGAGGCCGGCGAAAGAGGACACCGAGCTCCGCCAAACTGCGTAACCCGGCCACACTTTCGGCCTTGATCCTGCCCGGCGCCCAAACCGTCATGGGCGCCGGACGCCCTTGACGTCCCGCCTTTCTTCGGTGAAGATGGAGGATATGGGGAGTAGGGGTTTTTCTCAAGGGGAGTGTTGCGTAGGGTGTATCCTCGACGGAGAGGCATCGCCGCGCACGCATCCAACCCTGTATGAGACGCTCTGATCTGGCTCGAAGAGAGTACGAACCGGTGGCGTCGCCGATCTGGAGCGAGTTGTTGGCCGGGGTCGAACTGGGTTTTCTGTGGGTGTCGCCGGTTTTCCTGGGATATGGAATACCTCATGGCGACGGGTCTGGCGTGGTGCTGGTTCCCGGGTTCTTGGGCACCGACTTCTATCTGGCGCAGCTTCGTTCCTGGCTGGCACGAATCGGGTACCGCCCGCATTATTCCGGCATCAGCATGAACGCCGACTGCCCAAACCTGCTCATCCGGCGGCATCTCACTGCAGCGATCGCGGAGGCACGCGAATCCACGGGGAGAAGGGTCCATGTCATCGGTCACAGCCTCGGCGGGACCATGGCGCGGGCCATTGCGGCCCAGATGCCTGACCACGTCGCTTCCGTGATCACGCTGGCCGCGCCGATTCGCAAAGTGGTCGCTCATGCTGCTGTCTTGCACGTCGCCGAGCGGGTACGCAAGGGAATATTGAAACGGCACGGCTCCGACGTCCTGCCCGACTGTTACACCGCAAAATGCACCTGCAATTTCCTTGAGTCACTGATGGGGCGCATCCCGGCGTGCGTGCGACAAACGGCCATTTACTCCAAATGTGATGGCATAATGGACTGGCGGGCATGCCGAACGGGTAACCCCCGCATCGATATCGAGGTTTCTTCCACCCACATGGGTTTGGTCTGCAGCCCACTGGTGTACAAGGTTGTGGCTGACCGGTTGGCTGGAGACTGATCTCCGCACGAGGGTAGCCCGGTGCGACCGTTGAAGGCGCCACGAGGGCGCACAGGGCCTACAAGGACTCGCCGTGCAATACTCTCTCAAAATTGAAAACGAGAAACTGCGGCAGGCACTCGATCCTTTTCTGCGCAGTTACGCGACCACGGCGGAGAGAATCCGCGCCGTTGAAGGGGTCCTTACTGGCAAGATGGGCAAAATCTGGCGGCGGGAGCTGGCGAAGTGGACTGTCCGTATACTGCCCGTCGAACTCCTGGTTCCCGAGACGTATGCCCAGTGGCGCCCCCTGGTTCGGGATTCGATGATGTTCGTAGTCTCGCGATTGTCTCCCCGCCGCCTGGCTCCCAAGATCGTGGAGCAGATGGAATCGGCTCCAGACACGCCTCCGGAAGCCCGCCTGCTGCGGTTCATTGCCAAGGTGCCCGGATTGCAAAAGATCGGACAGATGCTCGCGCGTAACCGGAACCTGGATCCCCGGATGCGTTGCGCACTGACGGAACTGGAAAACGGCATTTCCGATGTGACCATCGACGAAATACGTTCCATCATTTTTCAACAACTGGGGCCGCAACTGGAAAAGTACGCAGTTAAGGTTGATTCCGCCATCCTGTCTGAGGCCAGCGTAAGCGCGGTGGTGGGTTTTACGTGGCGTAACCCCAAGACCCGGCGGCGCGAACCGGGCGTGTTCAAAGTCCTGAAGCCTCACATCCCCGGCTGCTACGCCGAGGACATGAAGATTCTCCAGCAGCTTGCCGAGTTTCTGGCGCGCAAGTATCGCTCCGAGGGTGTTCGTCTGGCCGGTGTGGCGAGGACGCTCACCGAAATCCGGCTCTTGCTCGAACGAGAGGTGGACTTCCCCGGCGAACAGACAACGCTGGTAGACGCGCTGGGCCCCTACCGCTCGATACCCGGCGTTCGAGCCCCTCGCTTGATCCAGGAGCTCTCGACCGCCAGCATCACCGCGCTCTCTCGGGAGAGGGGATCGAAGGTGACAGACATCGGCGCGCATCCCAAGAAACTACGCGCCGCCGTGGCGCAAAGACTGGCCGAGGCCCTCATGGCCGCGCCAGCGCTTTCCCGCGGCAACGATATGATCTTCCATGCCGACCCGCACGCTGGGAATCTCCTGTATGACAAGAGGAAAGGTGAGTTGGTGATTCTGGATTGGGCGCTCACCGGACACCTGACGCTTCAACAGCGACGAGGCGTATTCATGCTGGTGCTGATGACGATGTTGCGAGACCGCAACGGCATGACCAAAGCCATCGAAGCATTGCGCTTGCCGAGCCCGGGCGAGGATGCTCGGCAGACGACCATCATCCGTGAGCGCGTAAGCCGCCTGCTTGACAGCCTGCCGTTGTTCTATTTCCCTGGTCCCATGCATGCAATGCGGGTATTGGATGACGTCGCGTTGAACGGAGTCCGCTTTCCGGCAAGCCTGCTCATGTTCCGCAAAGCGTGGTTCACTTTGGATGGCGTCCTGGAAGACGTCTCCAAGTCTAGCGTGAGGATGGCTTCCGTCATCACGCAGTATGCCTGGACACACTGGGCCTCCACCGGTGCGGCCCTGTTCTCGCTACTTTCCCCGGCTGATTGGGCCGCGTTTGATTGGAGCGCTCTCACGCTGCCTTCCCGCCTGCCTGGACAGGCGCTGCACCGTTGGTGGCAGTGGGCATTACCGCTGCCAGTTGCGGCACAGCAGCCTTCCGCAGTTACCTGACAGCTACTCTCTAAAACTGCGAGTCGGCCGCCTGATCTGGCGTCTTGTTCTGCGCGACCAGGTTGGGGCATTCACCAAGGATCGGCTGGCAGCCCGCATCCGGGCCGTGGCCATTCCTGGGAGTTGGCCGGAGCAGGACCTCGTTGAACTGCGCCGCCTCAGTCGACCCTTCGAGAGCCGTGGTTGATGCGGTTCCGCTGGCGATCACTTGCTGCACCGCGTCAAAGTATCCCGTTCCCACAAATTGCTGATGTTTCACCGCCTCATAGCCATACAGGTGTTCACGGCTGAATTCCTTCTCCTGAAGGCGTGAATACGCGGTCATGCCGCTGAGCGAGTAGGCCCGCGCCAACTCGAACATGGCAAGGTTCAGGGCGTGAAAGCCCGCGAGCGTAATGAACTGGAACCGGTAGCCCATGGCCGCCAACTCCCGCTGGAAACGCCCGATGGTGGCGTCATCGAGGTTTTTCCTCCAGTTAAAGGAAGGCGAGCAGTTGTACGCCAGCATCTTCCCGGGATACCGGGCCAGGATCGCTTCCGCAAAGCGCCGCGCTGCTTCGAGGTCGGGCTTGGAGGTCTCGCACCAAATGAGGTCGGCGTAGGGTGCATAAGAGATGCCCCGCGCAATCGCGGAGTCCAGCCCGCCACGAATGCGGAAGAAACCTTCCGGCGTGCGCTCGCCGGTGATAAATGCGGCGTCGCGCGGGTCGATGTCACTCGTCAGCAGGTGAGCGCTATCGGCATCGGTGCGCGCCATGATGAGCGTGGGCACGCCCATCACATCAGCCGCCAGCCGCGCCGCGACCAGTTTTTGAATGGCTTCGCTCGTGGGTACCAGAACTTTCCCGCCCATGTGGCCGCACTTCTTGGCCGAAGATAACTGGTCCTCATAATGGACGCACGCCACGCCTGCTTCGATCATCGCCTTCATCAGTTCGAAGGCGTTCAGGTTACCGCCGAAACCTGCCTCCGCATCTGCAATTAGCGGCGCAAACCAATAGGTGCCGTTCTTTGCTTGCGCATGATGGATCTGGTCGGCACGCATGAGGGCTTGGTTGATGCGGCGCGCCAGATTGGGCACGCTGCTTGCCGGGTAAAGGCTCTGGTCAGGGTACATTTGGCCTGCGTCGTTGGCATCGGCAGCCACTTGCCAGCCGCTCACGTAGATGGCCTGCAACCCCGCCTTGACTTGCTGCATGGCCTGGTTGCCGGTCATGGCCCCGAGGGCGGGCACATAGGGTTGGGTGTGCAGCAGGTTCCAAAGTCTTTGCGCGCCCATACGAGCCAATGTGTGCTCCACAACCACTGAGCCGCGCAGCCGCACCACGTCGTCGGCTTTGTACGGTCGCTCGATGCCATACCACCGCGCATCGTTTTCCCAAGTGCTTGAGATCATCGAAGCTTGACGCTCCCGGGCCAACTGATCCATCATCTGCTTCTCCTCTGCCCGCCCCCAATAAGCAGGCCGGTAATTTCGTCCCACCTTGACAGTAGAACTCGGCCCGCAGGTAAGGGTCAAACCGCGCAGTCCAATTCGGGCGACTTGACCGATTCGGCCACCAGCTACGCCGTCGGGTGTTTTTCAACAGACGTGCTGTTTTACGGTTTACTTGCAATAGCCCGGGGGGTGTCAAATATAATTGGGCATATAAGTGCTTTAATGGACATGAGGTGCCAACATGGGTCAAGTGACAATATACCTCGACGATGCCGCCGAGCGGCGGGTGAGGGCCGCCGCCCGAAAATCCCGGATTTCAGTTAGCCGTTGGATTGCCGAGCTGATCGACAGTCGGACGCGCACCGATTGGCCGCCAGAGATGCGGGAGTTGGCGGGAGCGTGGCCGGATTTCCCCGATCTTTCCGAACTTCGCCGAGTTACCGCAAAGGACCAACCTCGCGTGCAGCTATAAGCGGCAGTTAAGGCTCGGCCCATCGGCGCCAAATTTTTCGCTATAGTCTCAATACGTATGTTTTTGCTCGATACGAACACGATCATCTATTTCTTCAAAGGACACGGCAAAGTGGCCGAGCACCTTCTTGCCGCACCGCCCGGAGATGTTTCGATCTCGTCGGTCTCGCTGTATGAACTTGAGGTCGGTATCGCCAAATCAGCTCATTCCGCCAAGCGTCGTAAGCAGTTCGACACGTTCCTCGCGTCCGTCTCGGTGCTCCCATTTGAGCGCGCGGCGGCCCGAGCGGCGGCGATGCTCCGCGTGGATCTGGAAAGACGGGGGCTCCCCATCGGTCCGCTGGATAACCTGATTGCCGGCGTCGCTCTTGCCCACCGGGCCACATTGGTTACCCGCAACACCCGAGAATTTTCACGCCTACCTAACCTTTCCGTCATCGATTGGTACGATTGAAGACGCATGGGTGTAATCGACGGTCGCAGCCGTGTCCGGCATGCCAGTGGGCTCGAATTACGAAAAAGGAAGGCTCCGCCTATGGCGCGCGGTTGACGCAGAAAAGTTGCAAAAAACAGCAACCGATGTCATTCTCAAATTCCGGACACTTTTACAGCAAAAAAGTAAATAATCTCGCGCTGAGACGCAGAGGCGCGGAGAGGGCACGGGAGAAGTCCCACCTTACCTGGCAGTATTTCCGGCGCCTTGCGTGAGATTGTTTTACACGTGATTCATGTGCACAGTTTCGAAATGCATCCTAGTGACCGGCAGTGAGCTGATCGGCTGTTCGCATGCCCAAACTGGAAAGCCACATTAATCGGGAAGCAGAATCGTACCAGCGCAATTTCGAGCACAACCGGAAGCTGGCTGAGGAGCTGCGCGAGCGCGTACGTGTGACGTCGCTGGGCGGGCCGGAGGCGGCGCGGTCCCGCCACATCTCGCGGGGCAAGCTCCTGGCACGGGACCGCGTGACACGGCTGCTCGACCCCGGCGCGCCGTTCCTTGAGATTAGCCAATTGGCTGGCTGGGAGATGTACCGCGGCGAGGCCCCGGGCGCAGGCATGATCGCTGGCATCGGGCGCGTAGCTGGGCGCGAGGTGATGATCATTGCGAATGACGCCACCGTGAAGGGCGGCGCTTACTTCCCGATGACGGTGAAAAAGCATTTGCGCGCCCAGGAGATCGCGCAACAGAATCGGCTACCGTGCATTTATCTAGTGGATAGCGGCGGCGCCAATTTACCTCATCAGGCGGAGATCTTCCCCGACCGCGACCACTTCGGCCGCATCTTCTTCAACCAGGCGCGGATGAGCATGATGGGAATCGCTCAAATCGCCTGCGTGATGGGTTCCTGTACGGCGGGTGGGGCTTACGTGCCCGCCATGAGCGACGAAACGGTGATCGTTCGCAACCAGGGAACTATTTTCCTGGGCGGGCCGCCGCTCGTGAAGGCTGCCACCGGCGAGGTGATCAGCGCGGAAGAGTTGGGAGGGGCCGAGACGCATGGCCGGCGCTCCGGAGTGGTGGACCACGTTGCAGCCAATGACGAGCATGCACTTGCCCTGGTTCGAACAATCGTCAGTAATATCAACAACACAAAGTGCACTGACATCGACATTCGCACCCCCAAGCCTCCCGCTTACGACGCCGCGGAGCTATACGGCATCGTACCAATGGATGTCCGCGCACCTTATGATATTCACGAAGTTATTGCCCGCATCGTTGACGCCTCCGAATTCGACGAGTTCAAATCGCTTTACGGAACCACGCTGGTGTGCGGTGCGGCGCGCATCTGGGGTTTTTCGGTGGCCATACTCGCCAGCAACGGCGTGCTCTTTTCGGAGAGCGCGCTGAAGGGCGCGCACTTCATTCAACTGGCCTGCAAACGCCACGTGCCTTTGCTGTTTCTACAGAACATCTCCGGGTTTATGGTCGGGGGCAAGTACGAAGCGGGCGGCATCGCCAAGGACGGCGCCAAAATGGTCACGGCCGTGGCCTGCGCCGAAGTGCCGAAATTTACTGTGCTCATGGGAGGCAGCTTTGGGGCCGGCAATTACGGCATGTGCGGCAGAGCCTACTCCCCCCGCATGCTCTTCACGTGGCCAAACAGCCGCATCAGTGTGATGGGCGGCGATCAGGCGGCCAGCGTGCTCGCTACGGTCAAGCGTGACGGCATGGAGGCCAAAGGAGAAACGTGGAGCGCCGAAGAGGAAGAGGCGTTCAAGGCGCCAATTCGCGAACGTTACGAGGCGGAAGGCAATCCGTACTTTGCCACAGCCCGTCTGTGGGATGACGGCATCATTGATCCAGTCCAAACGCGCGACGTGCTGGGGCTTGCCATCAGCGCCAGCCTGAACGCGTCAATTCCGGAGACGGCCTTCGGCATCTTCCGGATGTAAGCTTATGTTGGGTTCCCTCCTGATCGCCAATCGCGGTGAAATCGCGCGGCGCATTATGCGCACCGCCCGACGGCTCGGCATCCGTACGATAGCGGTTTACTCGGAGGCGGACGCACACTCGCCGCATGTGCGTGAGGCGGACGCGGCCGTCGCTATCGGTCCGCCGCCCGCAAAAGAAAGCTATCTGGCGCAGGACAAAATACTGGAAGCTGCCCGGGAAACCGGTGCGGAAGGCATACATCCGGGCTATGGGTTTCTCTCCGAGAATGCTGATTTTGCCGAGGCGGTCATGGCTGCCGGTCTCGTCTGGGTGGGCCCGCAGTCTGCCGCGATTCGAGCGATGGGGCTGAAGGACGCGGCCAAGCGGTTGATGGAGAGGGCCGGGGTGCCGACCACGCCCGGGTATCTCGGCGAAAACCAAGCCGAAGCGTGTCTCGCTCGCGAAGCTATCGCCATGGGTTGGCCTGTGTTGATCAAGGCGGTCGCTGGGGGCGGCGGCAAGGGCATGCGCAAAGTCTTAACGGAGGAAGAATTCGGCGCGGCACTTGCCTCGGCAAAGCGCGAAGCTGCGGCGGCGTTTGGCGATGACCGTGTTTTCCTGGAAAAGTACATCGAACGGCCGCGGCACATTGAGGTACAGGTGTTCGGGGATCGCCACGGTAACGTGGTACACCTGTTTGAGCGCGATTGCTCCATTCAGCGGCGCTACCAGAAAGTGATCGAGGAGGCACCCGCCCCGGGAATGGACAGCGTCACGCGCCAGCGGGTCTGTGAGGCTGCCGTCGCGGCCGCAAGGGCGGTCGAATACCAAGGGGCGGGCACGGTGGAATTCATCGCCGATGCCAGCCAGGGGCTCGCCGCGGATCGCATCTGGTTTATGGAGATGAATACGCGGTTGCAGGTGGAACACCCGGTCACCGAGGCCATTACCGGCCAGGATCTGGTGGAATGGCAGCTGCGCGTTGCCTCCGGCGAGGCCTTACCGTTAAGTCAGCAAGAGATCGCGATGTCAGGGTGGGCGATGGAAGCGCGCCTTTATGCGGAAAATCCCGCGGCTGGCTTCCTGCCTTCCACCGGAGTCTTGACACATTTTCGACTTCCCAAATCCGTTCGTATCGATTCCGGGGTGGAGGAAGGCGACGAGGTGAGCACGTTCTATGACCCGATGATTGCGAAAATCATCGCTGCCGGCCCTACGCGCGCAGCCGCCGCAACTCGCCTGGCCGCTGCCTGTGCGCAGGTGGAGGTGTGGCCGGTAAAGACGAATGCAGGGTTCCTGGCCCGGACGCTCTCCGATCCGGATTTTGCGGCGGCGAACATTGATACTTCCTTCATAGAAGCTCGCCTTGACCGGTTGATTCCACCCGCGCGGCCGTCGCAAAATATCCTCGAATCGGCGGCGAACGCGCGACTGGCCAGGGATCGCGACGCCGGGTCGCCGTGGCGCGCGCTGGAGGGGTTCCGGCTCAACGCCCCGCCGCACATCCATGTCAGCCTCCAGTCCCGTGATACTCACTACCAAGTCGAATTGGGTGCGAACGCTTCCGCTACGCTGCCGGCCTGCGCTTTCGGTGATACGATCGTCGTCTTCGCCGGCGGAAATGGATATGCCTTTACCGACCCGGAACTGACCGCACAGACAGCGGGGCCCGCCTCGAATGGCAGCATCAGTTCGCCCATGCCGGGCCGGATCGTCGCCGTGCGCGTAAAGGAAGGGGACCTGGTGGCCAAAGGGGAGCCGCTGGTGATTCTGGAGGCGATGAAAATTGAGTATACGCTGCGAGCGCCTTTCAAGGGCACTGTCGCTGCGTTGTCCGCCATCGAAGGCGATCAAGTCAGCGAGGGGGTTGTGCTGGCGCAAATCGACGCGGAAGGGTGAACCGCATGCCGGGACTGACCTACGAGGAGTGCAATATTGGTCTTCATATTGTCCACACCGTTCGCCGCACCGTGACGGAAACCGATAACCTGCTGATCACCACGCTCACGCACAACCCGCAGCCGCTTCACCTGGATGCGGAGTACGCGCGGGCCACGGAATTTGGGCGCATCGTCGTGAACGGCATCTTTACTTTTGGACTGATGGTCGGGCTCTCGGTGGCGGATACAACGCTGGGCACGCTGGTGGCAAATCTCGGGTATGACGCCGTGGTGATGCCGCATCCCGTTTTCGTGGGCGATACATTGCGCGCGGAAACGCAGGTGATAGAGAAACGCGAGAGCAAATCGCGGCCTTCAGCCGGCATCGTCGTTTTCGAGCACAAGATGTTCAATCAACGTGACGAGATCGTATGCCAATGCCGGCGGACGGCGCTGGTTAAGAGAGTGACGAGTGAACAGTGACGAGTGACGAGTATCACTTCTTGCTTGTCACTTGTCACTTTTCACTTGTCACTTTTTTCTAGCTGGAGGTTGCCTATGACGCCGCGGTCCTGGCTGTTTGTCCCGGGCGACAGGCCGGAGATGATGGCGAAGGCGTTTGCCTGTGGCGCCGACGCGGTGATCATCGACCTTGAGGACGCTGTTTCGCCGCAGAATAAAGCCCACGCTCGGACGTTGGTTGCGGAATTGGCGAAAGCCCCGAAGCCAACCGAATCGCAGTTGTGGGTAAGAATCAATCCGCTCCAAACGCCCGACGCACTGCGCGATCTCGCCGCTGTGGTACAGATTGGGCCGGCGGGTATTGTCCTTCCCAAAGCCGACTCGGTCTCAGCGGTCATTGAGCTTGGCCACTATCTAAGCGCGCTGGAAACCGCTGCGGAGCAGCCCGTAGGTGAAATCCAAATCCTGCCAATCGCCACCGAGACGCCAGCCTCTGTGTTCCAACTGGGTTCTTATACAGAGGGCGGCACACGGCTCGCAGGTTTGACGTGGGGCGCTGAGGATCTGCCCGTTGCCGTAGGCGCCACCAGCGGTCGCGACGAGCGTGGCGCCTTTGCTCCCCTTTACGAGTTAGTGCGGTCGTTGTGCATCGCGGGCGCGGCGGCCGCGGGCGTGCCCGCCTTTGAGACCGTCTATCCCGCGTTTCGAGATATCGAAGGCTTGCGCGCATATGCGGAGAAAGGGCGGCGCGACGGCTTTCAGGGCATGCTGGCAATACACCCCTGTCAAGTGCCCGCGATCAACGAGATCTTTATGCCGACTGCCGCCGAAATTGCTTACGCCGAACGCGTCGCCGCCGCCTTCGAAGCAAACGCCGGACGCGGCACGCTCGCGTTAGATGGCAAGATGCTGGATGCGCCACACCTGAAACAGGCCAAGCGCATTCTGGCGTGGCGTGAGCGAGTAAGAGCGTGATCGGGTGATGAACGGTAGAAACGGTCAACACTTTGGAATAACGGTAGTTACGTCTTTACTCCTCTTTTGTGTTCGCCCACCCGGCGAATCTCTGCCAGGGCTTCCGGATTAGCGAGCGCCGTGACGTTGCCGACCGGCTTTCCCTCAAACACCATGCGGATCAGGCGGCGCGGGATCTTGGCCGAGAGGTTTTGGGGAAGTTCGGTCACCACATAAATCTCATCCGGCTGGGCGAGGGGATCATACGTTTGCTTGATGTAGGCTTTCAGCCGTCCCGGGAGTTCTTCAGCGGAAGGCGCTGATTCCGAAGTGAGCACCACAAAACAGACGATACGCTCTCCTTTGATGGCATCCTCGGCGCCAATCGCCACTGCTTCTTTCACTCGGGGCGGACCCGGAAACGCAAGGAGCTTCTCCTCCAGCTTGGCCGGGTCGTGCTTGACGCCGCCATGAACGATCAGGTCATCGCTGCGACCGAGTAGGTACCAGTAGCCGTCCTCGTCGATGCGGGCCAGGTCACCATGAACCCAGTAATCGGGACCTTGGGGGAAGTATGTTTGGAGGTAGAGCTGAGAATCTCCCAGGAATCCGCGTGTCATCGAGGGAAACGGCTTCCGGCACACGAGATGTCCCGGCTCACCACGCACGGGCTTGCCCTGCGAGTCCACCACGTCCACGTCCATGGCTAATCCCGGCCCGCCCACTGTTGAAGGCTTGAGCGGCATCACCGGCAGGGGCGAGACCATGCAGCCTATCAATTCCGTGCCGCCTGAGATGTTCATGATCGGGCAACGCTGGCGGCCAAAAGTCTTCCCATACCACTCCCAGGTTGGCGCATCGAGAACACTTCCGGTGGATCCGAGAATACGGAGGGACGAAAGCCCGTGCTGCGTGAAATCCGCGTTCAGACTGGCCAGTTCCCGCAGGACCGAAGGCGTGCAGCCGAAAATCGTGATGCCATATTTCTCAATGAGATCAAAGAGACGGTGTGGGGTAGGAAACAGATGCGTGCCTTCGTAGAGGACCACGGTGGCCCCGAAAAACAGTGCTCCTACCAATTCCCATGGCGCCATCATCCAGCCGATGTTTGTGAACCAAAAGAAGACATCATCATTGTGGCAATCGAAGGCGTATCCGATCTCTTTGGCGACTTGCGCCAGGATGCCGGCGTGCGTGTGAACCACGGTTTTTGGCTTGCCGGTTGTACCGGAACTGTAGAGGATCAGCGCCGGATGTTCGGAAGCGACGCTTTCCGTTGCCGTTCTGCTGCCGTTCGTGCCGGTGTGCACAAGAGTGTCCCAGGAAATGCATTTCGGGCGTCTGGCCAGGCCTTGGCCTATCCGTTCATTGACGATGACGTGTTCGACGGAGGGCGCAAATTCCACTACAGCCTCGTAAACACCCGCTGCGCTCGTCACCTTGCCGCCGCGAGGATAGCCGTCATTGAGGAAAAGAATCCTGGCTTCGGCCTCCTGAAGACGCGCGACGATCTCTTTGGGCGGAATCCGCGCCGGCACTTGCATGCAGGTCGCGCCGATTTTGAACGCCGCAAACATTACGATGACCGCCTCCAGGGAAATAGGCATACACATGGCGACTCGCTGGCCCTTCCCGATGCCCAGGCCTCTCATTGCGCCGGCGAGGTGGTTGACAGCATCATAGAGTTCCCGATAAGTGAGGGAACGTCGCGACCCTTCATCCGACTCAAAACAGAGGGCGATGGCGGTTCCTTGTCCATCACGGATGTGCCGATCGAGGCAGTTGTGAACGATGTTGAGCCTCCCTTCCAGGAACCAAGTGGTCCAAGGCATGCCACGGGAGTCGTCATACAAACGTGTGTACTTCTGAAACCACTCAACTCCCAAGTGATCCATGGCGGAGTTCCAGAACCACTCAATATCGTGCGTTGAGCGCTGGATGAGTTCCTGCCAGGTATGAATCCCATGCAGATCCATGAACTCCCGCACCCTTGAACTTTCAAGGTATCTGTCGGTCGGTTCCCACGCAAAGCCGCCCATGGTTTTTCTCTCCGAAAACCAATTTTGCGAGTTGATTGTGAGTGATGCCAACTGCGCTGCTTATGGTGATGTTGTAATACCCGAGAAAGTTGTTTAAAATAGTTTCAGGCTTTCTCGGGCATTCAAATTTGAACTGATGTCTTGCGGGCTGGCAACGGCTGCACCTCACCGTAAGCCACCGCCATCCCTATTTCTATAGGCTTGTCGACAGTCGCATCGAACCCATTGCCCGGAACTTGGGTCGAACCGATCAGGGAGGCTTTTAGATGGCGGCAGGCGCAATGCTGGCGGAGTTTCATACGGATGACGATTTCCTGCTCTTGTCCAAGTCCGTAAGCGAATTTGGCGAACACGAGCTTGTGCCCTACCTCAGACAGCTCGGTAGGGAGGAGTTCGCTGCACGGTTTATTCCGTTGGCGGCTAACAACGGGTTTTTGGGTTCAGCCATTCCGGCGGAGTACGGCGGTCAAAGCGGAACTTTAGAAGGCCTGCTGTCTATTATCGAAGGCATCGCCGCGTGTGACGGTTCATTGGCGCTCACCCTTGCGGCGCACGAATCCCTGGCGACAACGCACATCCTTCTGGGTGGCAACGATGAACAGAAACGGAAATATCTTCCGAAGCTGACGGGGGGCCGAAGCATCGGCGCGTGGTGTCTCACCGAGCCCCAGGCGGGCAGCAACATTTTCAAAGATATGAGGACCAGGCTCGTACGAACCCGCGCGGGTTGGAAGCTCAGGGGCGAGAAAACTTTCATTACGAACGGCTGTCACGCAGACCTTTTGGTCGTCCTCGCGCGTGCGATTGGTGAAGGCGGCAGGGACTGCGGGATGACCGCCTGTGTAGTAGAAAGCAACGGGAATGAGGCGCGCATTAGCAGAACCGCCCTGCACGAAAAAATGGGGATGCTACGGTCAGATACGGCGGCGCTGAAGTTTGATGACGTTCCCGTTGCGGACGAAGCCATTCTGGGCGCGCTGGGCAGCGGGGATAGAGTAACTCGGCACGTCCTGCTCCGCGGAAGAATCGGTATCGGTGCTCTCGCGCTCGGTTTGGCACGAGACTCACTAGAGCGTGCCCTGGCTTACGCCAAGGAGCGAATGGTGGCCGGGGGAACGCTTTTCGACCAGCCGCTTACTGCGGCAAAGTTTTCCCGTATGGAAGAATCTCTCTGGGTGGCCTGGCAGGCGCTACACAGCGCTGCTGCCCGCGCGGATCGATGCCAGCCGTTCAAAGTCGAGGCCGCGATGGCCAAGGTGTTTGCGACGGAAACGGCGCTACGAATTACTGACGACGCAGTTCAAATCCTGGGCGGGTACGGTTACATGACCGATTACAAGGTTGAGCAGAACTACCGTGACGCACGATTGTTAACCATCGGAGAGGGCGCGACGGAAATCCTACGCTTCGCCATCGCCAAAAATTTGCTGGCCACAGGCGCCGATGAACGCCACATGCTGCCGACGCTCGAAAGCCTTGCCGATGCCGCGGAGTCGTATTCCGGCTCCGTGAGGGATCTCTGGGGACCCATCTGGCGGGCCCTGCAACTTGCCTCCGAGGGTGTGCAACTTCTGCAAGATCAAATCGAGCAGGAAGCGCAGCGGGCGGATTCTGACTTGCCGACGCAATGCAGTGCCGCCAGCTTTGCCGACCTTGCTACAAGACTTTGGGTTTCCCTTGAGGTGATCCTGGCTGGGACAAGGCTGATCGATCGGGGCATTGCTTCACAAAAGCACCTAAAGCTGGTCAAGAATTTTCTCATCAATTCTTCGATTGAGATTTGCCATGGGGCATCAGAGGTTCTGCGAACGCTAGGGGTGACAGATGCCAACCTGTTCGGCAATTACATTGAGGCCCTTCAGATTGGCGCGAAATTCAACTCTGTTTACGCTATCCCGCTCACTGCGCAGCGGGCGTGAGGTAAGGGACTAAATGCGGTGTCCGATTTGGCCTACCCGTCCGATTCGGACACGGCGGACCGGCTTGCCCAGTGCTTCAAGGTAACATGGAATTCTAAGAGCGGACGATATCGCCTGGAGGTCAAGTACACCATGATTCCGGTACAGGAGCAGGAGATTCAAATGACCCGTCCCGTAAGCGCAGCGCAATCGGCGATTTTGACGGATGAGGCGACACGCTTCCTTGCGAAGCTTGCCGGCATGTTTGAGGATACGCGCCAGCGATGCCTCGCGATGCGGCGGGTCCGGCAACAGGAGATCGACGCCGGAAAGATGCCGGAATTTTTGGCTGAGACGGCGTCCATTCGCGCCCGCGAGTGGGTGGTGGCGCCCATCCCGCGGGACCTGCTCGATCGGCGGGTCGAAATCACCGGACCGGTGGACCGGAAAATGATTATCAACGCCCTGAATTCCGGGGCGAACGTATTCATGGCTGATTTTGAAGACTCGAATTCCCCCACTTGGCAGAACAACATTGAGGGTCAGATTAATCTTCGCGATACGGTAAACGGAACCATCAGTTACGTGAGTCCGGAAGGAAAGAAATACCAACTGGCGGAGCGGACTGCCACGCTGATGGTGCGGCCTCGTGGCTGGCACCTGATCGAGAAGCACTTCCTGGTCGGAGGCAATCCCATTTCGGCCTCGCTCTTCGATTTCGGGCTGTTCTTCTTTCACAATGCCAGGACTCTGATCGCCAAGGGCACCGGGCCTTACTTCTATCTGCCCAAGTTGGAGAGTCATCATGAAGCGCGGTTGTGGAATGACGTGTTTAATTTTGCGCAGGATGAAATGGGAATCCCGCGCGGGACGATTCGGGCGACAGTGCTGATTGAGACTATTCTGGCCGCGTTCGAGATGGATGAAATCCTCTACGAGTTACGCGATCATTCGGCCGGCCTCAACTGCGGGCGATGGGACTACATTTTCAGCTTCATCAAGAAATTCCGCAATCGCCCCGGTTTCGTTCTTCCCAACCGAGCAATGGTTACGATGGATCGCCACTTTCTGAATTCCTATGTTCTTCTGCTGATTGAAACATGCCACCGCCGGGGCATTCACGCGATGGGAGGTATGGCCGCACAGATCCCCATAAAGAACGATCCTGTAGCCAACGAAAAGGCGCTTGAGAAAGTGCGGCAGGATAAATTGCGGGAAGTGCGTGCCGGCCACGACGGAACGTGGGTGGCACACCCGGGGTTGGTACCCGTTGCGAAACAGATTTTTGACACCTACATGAAAACGGCCAACCAGATCTCTCGCCGGCTCAACGACCTGGAAGTTTCGGACGCAGACTTGCTCAAGGTGCCAGAAGGGGAAATCACAGAAGCTGGTCTCCGCTGGAACATTGACGTAGGCCTGCAATATCTGGCCGCCTGGTTGAAGGGCAACGGTTGTGTTCCCATTTACAACTTGATGGAAGACGCCGCCACTTGTGAGATTTGCCGGGCGCAGGTCTGGCAATGGGTGAGCCACGAAGCGAAACTGAGCGATGGCCGCGCTGTGACGATGGAACTCGTACGCCTGGCGATCGCTGAAGAATTGGAAAAACTGCGCACCACCCTCGGGGCGGAGGAATTTGCTTCCCTGGGATTCCAACAGGCCGCGAGGATCTATGAGGGCATGATGACGAGTGCGGATTTCCCTGAATTCCTGACCTCGGTGGCGTACAATTACCTTGACTAGCGGGGCGGTGGGCTTGCCCCGTCCCTGACCCCTGACATGCGTTCCGCACCCATCTCCATTCGTGCCGCGCACGGCGTCGGCAAAATACCATCAGCCAACATCCCCGAGGACCTTCTCGCGCAGCTTCGAGATGACCTCGGTTGTCGCCGCATCAGCAAGGGTATCGAACTCCTCACGAGTTACCGGCCAGTGATCTCCGGTCTCGATATATCCCAGGCAAATGCAGCCACCCTCGTAGGGCTGGTGGCTCAGTGGGTTGACATCGGATTTGACCGGCCGCAGTTGATCCGCGATTTGCTTTCGCGCTTTTCCCAGGCCTCTCGCGCCACGCTCCCATTCGGCGATTATCTGCACTTGCGAATGGCTGAAGGTTTTATCGCGATGTACGAGGAGGACTGCGACAAGGCCATCCGTCATTTCGAGACGGTGTTGTCCTTTGAGAGCGAGAGCCTGGACAAAGAGTTGCTGGCGATCGCGAATTTTTGGATCGCTCGATGCCAAAGAAAAATGGGCCGCTATGAGAGCGCCCTGAAATATGTTGTCAACGGCAAGGAACTCGCCCTGAGTTTGCAACTGCCCAAGATGGCAGCGATTGGACAAGTCCTGGAAACTTGGCTGATGTTTCAAGGGGGCAAGCCGGAGGAGGCGCGCCGCATACTGAGGGAGGCGGAAACAGCCCTGGAGGACACGGACGATTTCGTGACCCGCGGAAACATCCATTCTGCCTATGGCAGGATTGCGCGACGCCAAGGGCGATACGAGCAGGCGCTACATCATTTCGCAAGTTCCATCGAAGATTATAAGAAACGGGATCCCCAGCATCGAAATCTGGCCCGCGCCCTGGCCAACATCGCGTTCGTGAAGCGTCTGATTGCACTCCGGCTGGGAAGGAAGATCGATCGGGAAGTAGCGCGGCGTCTGAAGGCGACGGGAAGGGCTATTCAGCCCGTTCTTCCTCCCAAAGCGCGGGAGCGGACACATCTTGAAAAGCTGCGGGTCGAGGCCTTGGCCCATCTGGCTCAGGCACAATCGATCTACGCGCGGCACGATGACCATCGTGGACTCGGGACCGTGCACGTCGATCGGGGACTGCTTTATCTGGATAGTGGCGATCTGGACACCGCCGCCGCTGAGGGCGCCGCAGCATTTAACCTGGGGCAAGACAAAAAGGACTTTATCCTGGAGGCGCGAGCCTGCATTCTTCAGGCGACGGTCGAGAACGCCAGGTTCGAGGAACAGGTGGAAGAGAAACCCGACCTCAGCCAACGCGCGCAGGTGGCATTGGATTTTGCTCGTGAAGCGGTGGAGTTTGCGAAACACACCCAGAACCGGCGTCTGCTGGCGCGCGCGCACCTGGCACAAGGGGCCGTTTTGGCCAACGATTTCTTCAACGATCCCCACGCCGCGGGCGAGTGCTGCGACCGGGCGGCGGCGCTGCTCCGGCCGGAAGGCCAGGATTACGTGTGGGAAGAACTTCAGGGACTGCGAAGAAAACTCCTCAAGGCCGGCAGTACCGACTCGGTACTGCGGCAGTGGTCGCAAGGCATCGTAGGAGACAAGACGTTTCAACAGATCAGTGAAGAGTTTGCGGGCATCGTGATCCCCAAGGTTTGGAAACGCGAAGGCCGCAAGATCTCGCGCGTCGCTATGCGACTGTCGATCTCACCGAAAAAGGTGCGTCGTATCCTCTCCCACGCGGGGTTGATCGGGGCAAAAACCGGCGCACGAGGTTAGTCCTCTAGGCGCGGATTTCGCTTGACAAGGGGTAAGTGTTGGGCATAATCGTAGCTTGGGGTGGGGTATGCACGTTCGTGCTGTCTTTATACCCATTCAACGACAAATTGCCTTCAGAGTGCAGGGCCTAGCTCTCTGCTCACCATTGCACGCCACAGTAACAACCGAAATACCAGTGGGGAAGTCCCCGGCGCAGGTCGACCCAGGACTGAGTATTACTTCCGCTTACCACGGTTGTAGCGGCGCAGCTTGCGGCGTGGGCATTTAGAAGGCGAGTGCACTGGCACCAACTCTTGAACCAGGGAGGTCATTCAAATGGCCCTAGACCCAGTTCACAACCCTGAAGGTGAGCAGATCTCAAATAGCAATCAAGGGGATGCAGTTCCCGTCAAATTCGAAGACGAGGAACTTGACGTACTTGCGCTAGAACTCTGGCGCCGAGGTAGTTGTTTCGAGACGTTTGGTGACGAATGCTGCTTGTGTAAGGGAGAAGCCCAACGATGCCTCGCCATGTGCCTGTGAACGCGCATTCAGGTCGAAACGGAAAGGCGGTTCGGACCCGGAAAAACGCGGCTGCCCAGTTGCGCACAGAGGATGACAGGGCGAACCCCGGTTCCAGCCGAACTCTCTCCGCCGCAGACGCTGCATTCCTTTTCATTGAACGTAAAGAGATTCCTTTAGCCATTGCCTGTGTGACGATTTTTGACGGCCCGATTCCTTTTAATGAGTTTGTGGCTAACATCGCTTCCAGGCTGGATCGTGTTCCGCGCTATCGGCAAGTGGTGGTATCACCGCCGCTAAACACGGGCTTGCCCACTTGGGAAGATGACCCGCACTTTGACATCCGGCGCCACGCTTTCCGTATAACTCTCGATCCGCCCGGTGGAGAAGCGGAATTGGAAAAGGTGGTGGGGCGTGTTTTCAGCCGGTTGCTTGATCGCAGCAAGCCCTTATGGGAAGTTTACGTCGTCGATGGCCTAAAGGACGGCCGCGGCGCTGTGATTTGGCGGGCCCACCATGCCCTCGCGGACGGCATTTCCGGGACGCGGTTGCTGGAGTTGTTTCTAGACGCGACGCCGGACGGTTCTCCCGTAATCCCCAGCCTGCCCCACCGGACGCCCCCAAAACCCGATCTCGCGCCGCCGGACGGAATCTCCGGTGTGGTTCATTCCACGCTCGACCGCCTCATCACCACGGAACGAGGACTGCTGGGTTTGGTCCAGGCGCTTCTCGGGGACGCGAGGCCGGAAGGGTCCAAGAGCCTTTTGGATTTGGTGCCGGAACTTTTGGCGTCGGTTGAGCGGCTGCCCTTTAACAAGCCCTGCCGCGGAGGCCGCAAATTCTGCTGGGCGCAGTTCAACATGGAGGACGTACAGGCCATCCGTCAGGCGATCGGGGGCAGGGTTAACGATGTCATTCTGACCGTGCTGACCCTCGCTCTGGCACGCTACGTGAAGTTGCACGGACAGAGTACGATTAATCGGTTCGTGCGCATTGTGTGCCCCGTCAATCTGCGCAAGCCGGGACAGGAGGGGAGTCTGGGCAACCAGATCTCCTTTATGCCTGTAGCGCTTCCCATGGATGTGCGCGACCCGGCGGAGATGCTGCGCGCGGTGGCGGCGCGAACCGATACCATGAAGCGTTCCGGGGCCGCTGCGCTGTTTGGACTGGTGGGCGCTTGTATTGCCAAAGCTCCACCGCCGCTCCAGGCGTTCTTTTGGTGGGGTTTGCCGGAACTGATTCTGCCGGTGCCGCTCCTCAACATGATCTGCACGAATCTGCCGGGCCCGGCCGTACCCCTTTATGCGCTGGGAAGGCGGATGGTCGCAGCTTATCCGCAGGTGCCCACGGGCTACGACCTGGGCATCAACTGCGCCGTGCAGAGTTACGACGGGAAGCTCTTTTTCGGCCTGGTGGCAGACGCCAAAGTAGCCTCCGATGTAAACCGCCTGCGTGACTTCCTTTATACCGCCTTCGAAGAGTTGCGCGCTGCCGCAGCGGAAAAGGGTCGTGCTGAAGCCCCGAAATTGCGACAGCGCCGGAAGCAGGTGGCTCGCCGCGGGAATGTGGCGCGGCGCGGGCCCTCGCCGCCTGCTGTCACGGCCCCGCTTCCGGAACCTGCCATGGCGGGAGACCCAGGGGCGCTGCCCGCCGTGCCTCAGGAAGCTGCCGAGAGCGCGGCATGACCCCAGAGACTAAAGCAATCGGCGGCTTTCGTGGTCTATCCGGGCGGGCGCACGCATGCAACACAAAAATCCACCTTACGCCATTTGGAGATCAGTAGCATGGGGCAGAACTCTGTAACCCTTAGTGAAGGCCGCATTGCTTACTTGGACGAACTGGTCAGTCAAGCGAGGACGGCCGCAGCGGTATTTACACAGTATACCCAGGAAGACGTGGATCGCATCGTCCAACCAATGGCCTTGGCCGGCATGAAAAATGCTCAGCATCTGGCCCGCCTGGCGGTTGAGGAAACCCGGCTGGGCGTGCTGGAAGACAAAGCCATAAAGAACATGGTGGCCACCGAGTTTGTCTACAACTACATCCGTGACAAGCGCAGCGTCGGCGCTATTCACGAGTTTCCGGAACGCGGCTTGGTGGAGGTGGCCGAGCCAATTGGCGTCATCTTCTCGCTAACGCCCATTACGAACCCCACCGCTACGGTTCTCTTTAAATGCATCATGGCCATCAAGACGCGAAATGCGGTCATCTTCAGTCCACACCCGAAAGCCTGGCGATGTTGCAATGAAGCGATGCAGATCATGTATGCGACGGCGTTGAAACACGGCGCGCCGGAAGGCGTTTTCACCTGTGTCGAATCACCTACCATGGCAGACATTGGCTATTTGATGCAGCACAAAGATGTGAGCCTGATTGACGCCACGGGGGGACGGAACGCCGTCAAGGCCGCCTATAGCTCTGGCAAACCAGCCCTCGGCGTCGGGCCCGGCAACACGCCCGTCTATCTCGAGAAAACCGCCGACCTTAACATGGCGGTGGTGGACATCATCACTTCCAAGACTTTTGACAACGGGACAGTTTGCGCCTCCGAGCAGACGGTGGTGATCGATCACGAAATCTATGACCTCGCCCTGAAGAAATTCGCCGAACTGGGCGCCCACATCTGTAACGAGCAGGAGACGGCGCTGCTGGGGCGCACGGTGATTGATCCCGAAACAGGATTCATGCGGCCCATGGCCGTCGGGCAAAAAGCGACGGACATTGCCCGCTTCATCGGTTTGTCAGTAAAGCCGAATACCAAGCTCTTGATCGCGCCGATCCAAGGTGTGGGCCGCGAACACCCGCTCTCCGTCGAGAAGCTTTTCCCGGTGCTTGCGGTTTATCGGGCAAAGTCGCTTGATGAGGCGCTCAAGGTGTGCGTTGACGTCAATCACGCGGGAGGGATTGGACACACGGCGGTGGTCTTCTCGCGCAACGAGGCCGTCATCGGTAAGTTCGGCGAGGTGATTAACGCGGGGCGGATCATTGTGAACTCGCCGGGATCCATCGGAGCCATTGGTGGTGTGTACAACGACATGGTTCCCACCCTGTCGTTCGGATGCGGCACCGGTGGCGGCAACAGCACCACGGATAACATTAATATCTACCATTATCTGAACATCAAGCGGGTTGCGAGGAGGACCCAAGCGCCTATGTGGTTCCGCGTTCCCAATCAAATTTATTTTAATATGAACGCCGTGGAAAATCTGCGTCAATTCGCCTCGCGCTCAACGGTCATCGTTACCAATCCGGTTTTGGAAAAAATCGGACACGTCGCCATCGTCCAGCGGTATCTGCCGCCTCAAACGCACGTGCATGTCTCCGTGATCCCCGAGGCGGAACCGGAAGTTAAGGTGGTTATGCAAGGGCTGGAGGATTTGAAGCTCTACCAGGCGGACCAGATCATCGCTTTGGGTGGCGGCTCCGTGATCGACGCGGCGAAGCTGATGAAGCTTAAGTACGAAATGCCGCAGGCGGATTTGGACGAACTCGGCGCCCCCTTTCTCGATATCCGGAAGCGCCTGGTTCAGTTCCCGACCAAGAAAACTAATGAGGCGCGGTTGATTGCCATTCCCACCACCAGCGGCACGGGTAGCGAAGTCACTCCCTTTGCCGTGTTGTTCAGCAAAGCGGGCGGGCGCAAGGTGACGCTCGCAGATTACTCACTGGCCCCGGACGTGGCGATTGTGGATCCGCAATTTGTGATGTCGATGCCGAAGGGGCTCACTGCGGATACCGGCATAGATTGCTTGACTCACGCCCTGGAAGCCGGGGTGTCGGTTTATGCTTCTCCCTATACCGACGCCAACGCGATGCAGGCGATCCGGCTGGTCTTCAAGTATTTGCCGATTGCTTATGAGCATCCAGACGATGAAGAAGCACGCACCATGATGCACAACGCGGCCTGCATTGCGGCGCTGGCGTTCGCCAACGCGTCGGTGGGCGTGTGCCACGCGCTGGCTCACGCGTTTGGCGCGCGCTTCGGGGTTGCGCACGGGAGAGCCAACGCCCTCATGCTGCCGCATGTGATTGCCTACAATGCGTCGGTGCCCACCAAGTTCATGCCGTCGCCGCACCAGCGAGCCTACAATGCGCACATAAAATACGCGACCGTGGCCGATTTACTGGGTCTCGGCGGTCATACCCTTGAGGAAAAGGTGAAGAATCTGGTAGCGGCTACGGAGCAGTTACTTGATCGCTTGGGCATTCCGCGCTCGATTGCCGACTTGGGAATCTCCAAGGAAGAGTTCGAGCGGGCGGCGCCCGAACTGGCTAAAATAGCCTTTGACGATCCGTCGTGGCGGCCCACCAACCCGCGCATGCCGCTGCTCGGTGAATTGTCGGAGCTGCTTTGGAGTGCCTATCGGGGACGGGGTTCGGCGAAGGAAGCCGCCGCTGCCTGAGTCAAAGTGAAGGATGGATGCCGTTATGCCAACTGATGTCGTGCTGCTGGAGCCTGAGCGCGAACGCCTGGTAAACGCTCTTCAGAAAGCCTGCGAGAAGCTGAAGGCCGGTCAGGGCGAACTGGTGCTGGATTTTGCTTCCGTGCACCGTCTCGATCCTGGAACACTCCGGGCCATGGAAAGCGTAGCCGATACGGGGGATGGCACAGGAGCCAAAGTCACCTTGCGCGGTGTGAATGTGGATGTTTACAAAGTGCTGAAGCTCACGAAGCTGGCGCCGCGCTTCACCTTTCAAACCTGAGGTATCATGCCCGGGCGGTCAAGGCAACGGCGGCTGCGCCAGCCCTGACATCGGCTGTCGGTTCTCCCGGCGACCGCCGGAGCGCTGCGTGGGGTGGTATCGCCGTGGTTCACTTCCCCCACTTAAGCGTTGCCGGATTCACTGGCCGCAATCTCGCGCCCCCAGAATATCTTCCCGTATACTATTGGCTGAAGGTCAGAGTATGGCCGAGCAGGCCGGTGGGCCAACCGGTCAGCGGATATTCCGAGATGAAGATATACAGGCGAGCTTACCTCGCCAGAAATGTGTATCTCGGCCCCGCCAACATGGCGGGCACACCACCGTCCTGCATCGAATTACAGTTACTGTTTGTCGGGGAGAAAACGTGGCGGAGACCCAAGATTCTACATTCCGGCAAGTCCTCAAGAATTTTAGCCACAGGTCCCGTACCAGGAAGTTCGAACTGCTGAATACCGTTTTTTGCCCGCGCCCGCAGGATCGAGTGCTTGACGTGGGCGTAAGCGGGGAAGTATTTCTGCAGTATTCGCTGGAGGATGTTTACCCCTATCCCACGCGGATTCTAGCGGGCGGTTACGAGGGCCATGAAATTCTGGCGGCGCGCCGGGTTTACCCACAACCGCAATATGTCCTGTTCGACGGCTGCGCACTTCCCTTCCCGGACCAGAGCTTCGACCTGGTCTTTTCGAATGCGGTAATCGAACACATTCTGGGATCAGGACGTCAAGAGAAGTTCGCCCAGGAAGTCATGCGCGTCGGAAAAAGCTGGTTTGTCACCACTCCGAATTATTGGTACCCGTTTGAAAGCCATCACCACCTGCCGTTTTTCCAATTTCTACCGCGCCCCGTGCAGATGTTGTATAACCGTCTGCTCGGCACTCACATTCCCAAGGGAACGGTTCAGGAGCTGGGGCTCCTTTCCGCACGGCAGTTACAGCGCCTGTTTCCCACCAGCCGAATCGCCAAAATACGGGTAACGTTCTGGCCGGAAACCCTGGTGGCCTACCACCTGCATCCCGAGCGCAGCAATTAATAATGGGAGGTCGAGATGATCAGTGGGCTGCCGTGGGGTTTGGCTTTGTCGAGCGGGGTCAACACCTACCTGCCGCTCTTCCTTCTCGCTGTATTCGCGCGATTTGGCCACGTGGTTCATCTCTCTCCCAGATTTGAGTGGTTGGTCTCCGACCAGGCCATCTTCATACTGGGAGCACTGAGCGTATGCGAAATTCTCGCTGAGAAAGTTCCCGTTCTCGACAACGTTTGGGACTTCCTGCACACGCTGCTGCGCCCACTGGCCGGCGCCGTGGCCAGCGGCGCCACGCTGAACACTCAGAACGTCTTTGAGACAATCGTGGCCATGGCGATGGGCGGCGGGCTTGCCGCCGCCGCACACTCCACCAAGTCCAGCCTGCGCCTGGTGAGCACGTCCAAGAGCTTCGGAGCAGCAAACTTCGCCCTCAGCCTCGGTGAGGACGCTGCGGTCCTCACGATGACGCTCCTTTCGGTCTATGCCCCGTGGCTGATGCTGGTCGTCGTCATTATCTTCGCCCTGGTATTTGCTTTTCTCGGACCGCGAATTTGGCGGACGCTGTCGTTTGACCTGAGCATTGCTGGTTCAGCGATGTCCGGAATCTTTCGGTGGATTTTTCGGCGAAATTATCCGACCAGCCTCAAAGCGAGCCTTTTGGAAATCGACCCGGAACGCCTGAGGGCATTCACGCAGCTTCTGAACGGGACCGAGGAATTGCTCGGAGTCGTGCCGGGCTGGAGGCGCTGCCCAGGCGGACCGCGCCGCACTTGGGTTTTGCTGACCTCGCAGCGGCTGCTCTGGATCAGGTCGCGCTTATTCGCCAAATCTGAAGCGCAATCACTCGACTACGGTGAGGTCTGCCTGGTTAGACACCGCAATCTGCTGTTCTTCTCCCGGGCCGAGTTCTTGACCCGGCGGCACGAGATTTTCATCCTCACGGTTGCGGCCCGGTACGCCCGCTTTGCAGATCTGGCTGTACAGATGATCTCAGGGTCCGCCAGTCTGGGAGCCCATTCCTAGGCCTCCGTCGAGCCGGCGCCGCCACTTGCCCGCTTGCCCCGTTAAAGACATCCCCGGCAGAAGTTTAAGTAACCTCCCGCCGTGGCGCCCAATAAATTTCACCGCGGATGGATTCCTTATCGAAACCGCGCCGGCGCAAGATACCCTTGCCGTTTTCAATCATCTGGGGATGGCCGCAGAGATAAACCGTGGTGTCTTGAGGCTCAAACTTCAACTCGTCGATGTATTTGCGAAGGACATCTTCCACTCGCCCCACTTCCCCTTGCCACTCGGGGTCTTCCCACGGGCGGCTGATGAGGGGGAGGTAGCGGAACCAGGGAAACTCAAGGGCGAGAGCTTCGAGCTCGTCGCGGTAGGCAAATTCCCAGGAGCGGCTGGCCGACTGCAACACCACGACTTGGGCATCCACTCGGCGCCCCTGCCGCGCCTCGCGCGCCAGCGCCCGCGCCATGCTGACGTAAGGCGCAACTCCCGTCACGGTGCAAACCAGAAGATGCTGCCGGTGACCGCTTTTACAATCCAAACCGAACGTTCCCTTGGCCATCCGCCGCATCAGCAACGTATCACCAACGTGGCGATGGTAAAGAGGAGGGGTAACTCGACCTTTCATCACGAGCTCAAAGAAGAACTCCACCTCGGCCTCATGCGGGCTGGAGCAGATTGAGTAAGCCCGTTCCACCACCTTGCCGTCCTCTTCGACGCCCAGCGTCACGTACTGCCCCGGTTTGAAGGCTAGTTGGTGCTCAGGGCGCACGCGGATGGACCATAAATCCTCAGTATGGTCCTTGCGGAAGATAATCTTCGCTCTTTGAAACTTTTCAGCAGAAACCGGCATGCGGTCCAAACTTGCCCCCTTGAGCAGCTCGTGCACAGAGCACACTACCCCCGGGCGGCGTGGGAAACCGGCCGCGGAGGATTAGCTCCAAGCACGTTTGTGAAGAGCCCACCCCTTCAGAATCTCAGAACTCCGGGCGTGGGTCAACTGCCCGACCGGAGTATAATTTCTTGGCGCCTGCATCAAACATCCCTTCTCACTTGCGTAATGGAGGTTGGTCCCATCGATCAGGCTTGGAGTTTGGAGGAATTGGTGAGACTATTGAGCCAGAGAATAGTAGGAGCGGCAGCATGAAATATCGAATTGGTATGTGGGCAGGTGCGGGCTTTCTCGTTGCGGGTTGCTGGGCAGCTTATTTCTTCGCAACCACACCTCCAGCACTGACCTCCGCCGACCCGATTATGATTCTCGTCCGATTTACTTGCCCGATTGCGCTACTTAGTTATTATCCGATTCGTCTTTATTGGGTTCTTCTCGCAAATGCCGCTACCTATGCGTTGGTCGGTCTGATTGTGGAGACCCTGCAGCAAAGGCTGAATCCCGTAAAATAACTCAAAAGAGCCCGTATCAAATTTCAAATTGCATCACTACCGACCGGAGGGTCGTGCGCATGCCTCAAACGACCCAGTCACCGGCGGCGGCTTGACTGGGGGGCTTCTCAGACGCCGCTCGGAGCGATCGCCCTCGCCGCTAAATATCAAACTGCACCACTACCGGCTGGAGCAGGCCGCGGGAAGGATCGGGTAGCGCCCCCGACACTTGGGCCGCGGTGGGCAGCGCTTCCGGGATTGATTCGGCGGCGCGCCGGCAAGCACTCAGTGATGCGGCCAAATTACAACCACATCCAACCGCGTTCGGCCCAACTTGATCACAATGGAAACAGGAGAGTAACTACTTGACAACCGGCACCGAAACGAGACCATGCGGACGTAAAACGGGGTACATCGCTCATATCAGTTCACAAATCTGCTATTGTGCTGATAAGATTCTTGATGTATCGTTTTCGGCGGGCAATTCTGCGCGAGTTGCAATCATTGCAAGTCCGTAGTTCGCGTTCAGGTTGACGCCAAAGAAGCCGGGGCGAGAAAGATGGCTGATAAGCGGTCTTTAATATTTTTTTCACCCCCCTTCAAACCTCTATGCGGTAAATGTGCATCTCAGCGTGCTGTGGTTGGTGCGCTCGCCTTTCGGTAGATTTGCGCAAACCGGCATCGAGACCGAATTGTGAAGTGTGATCCGATTTCACCAAGCTCTGTATTTATAAGGTTGCAATCGAGAGTGAGTCGAGCCCTCCGATGGAGACTCGGAGTGGGAGTGGCGCAGAAGAGCACGCGCTGAACGCCAAGCTCCCGTCCTTCCCGGCAGAGGAGTTCGTCACGGGAAGAAATTTGCTTAGGAAAGGGATGCGTGAAGTGAGGCTAATTTACACGTTCCTGTTCGTCGCCATATTGATGGCACAATTCGGGATGGCTCAATCCACTCCCGATCCACAGTCCGCAACGGCACAAAAAACGGCTGCTTCCAGCGACGCTGCCGAATCCTCAGGGCCCACCGCTTTTGTGCAGGCCGAGGGGAATTATGCAGAATTCCAAATTGGCGCGGTGGCCACTTACGACTTCGACCTGGGATACAAATTCAACCAGCATGTTTCTGCGGATATAGGCCTGCCGCTCTATACTACGCGCACGACGTTCTCGATCGTTTCCAACGCCACCTTCCGGTACACGACCATCATCGGGGCGCCGTATATCGACATCCGCTACGACACCAAGCATAACGGCACCAATATCACCTCCATCCTGACCGGCGCCGCCGGGATCAATATGGTGAAGACGTACTCCAACGGCCGCATGACGGTGGACTGGTTCAATCACCTTGATCGCAATTACCAGATTCTAAACTATGATGCCGTATTCACGCCGTTCTTGAATTTTGGCGCCGCCACGGGGACGGTGGATCGGCAGGTGATGCCGCGGCCGTTTGAACTCGCCCGCCCCTACGAAACGCTCGGCCTCATTGGCGATGGCGAAGTCGGTGGGGCATTTACCATTCACAAATACTTTCGTTTGGAAGGTTCCGCCTATGGTCTTGCCCCAGTAGGCCCCCAGAAGGTATATAGCCGGGTTGTGGCGCCGGATTCGCTCATCAGTGACGGTGTGTATGCGTCCGGTCACAATCGCTGGTGGGACGAGTACTTTGAGACGGGCGGTGAATTAGTCAACACCTACGGTGCAGGACCGTCGCGGATTGACCGGGACAATGGCTATGGCGCCTACATCGAGATCAGTCGGTTCCACTACTTCCCGAAACTGACGAACGACTTCAGCCTCGAGCTTGGTTACACGAAAAGTGTTCACTACGACTATGGTTCCGCTTTTATCATGCTGCGCTATAACTTCTCGGGCATTTTGCGGAGCCTGACGACCGGCGAATAGCGGAAGCATCGCCCAAAGATTGAATTAACCAAAGATGACTCCGGTGGTGGCCCGTCGCCAGATCGCTGCCCAGGCGCCGAGCGAGCCGGACTTGACAACAAGAGGACCTTGAAAACTGTGAGCCGGTTCAGACCATTCCTAATTCCTTTCGTAATTGGAGCATGTCTCGCGCATTCCAGCCCAGGGCGGGCTGGCAATCCCGCCTCTCCTGGTCGCCCGTCGGCATTTCGTTCCTACGTGTTGCCCTTGAGTTTCGAGCCCAACCAGGGACAAGTGGACCCGCAAGTGAAGTACCTTGCTCGGGGACAGGGGTATACGTTGCTTTTGACCCCTGACGCTGCGGTGCTCGGTTTGCGTAGTGGAAAATCTGCACAAGCTGAGAAATGGTTGCGCATGGTTGTTCTGGGGGCTCAGGAGCACGGGAGCGTGACGGCGGAGGAACCGCTTCCAGGCCGGACCCACTATTTTGTGGGCAATGATCCAGCCCGGTGGCGGACAAATATACCCACTTTTGCCCGCGTTCGCTACTACCAAGTGTATCCCGGCGTGGATTTGATTTATTACGGCCGGGAAGGTCGATTGGAAAATGACTTCGAGCTTGCCCCCGGCGCGGACGCCAACCGTATCGCCTGGCGCGTGGAGGGGGCGGACCGAGTGCGCCTCGATTCCACCGGAGATTTGGTCCTTACGGTGGCTGGCAATGATTTGCGTTTGCATCAGCCGCGGGCGTACCAAATGGACGGTCAGCAGCGGCGCGACGTTCCGGTCCGCTATCGCCTTCATGGCAATAATGTCCGTTTCGCACTCGGTAAATATGACCGCGACCAAAAGCTGGTGATTGATCCTGTTCTGACCTATTCGACGTATTTGGGCGGCACGGGCGGTGACATCGCCTATAGCGTCGCGCTTGATTCAGCGGGTGAGGCCTACGTAACGGGCTCCACGGCCTCGATCAATTTCCCCGTCACCTCCGGTGCTTATGCGACAACCTATGTGGGTGATGGCGATGTGTTTGTGACCAAATTCAATGCCAGCGGCACGGGTGTCGTCTTCTCCACCTATCTCGGCGGCAGCAGTGTTGATACGCCGGCGCAAATTCTTCTGGACTCAAATGACGATATCTTCCTGGTAGGAACCACACAATCGAATAACTTCCCCACTACTTCAGCGGTATTTCAACCTGTGTATGGCGGCAATCAGGACGCTTTCCTGACGGAGATGAAACCGGACGGTTCCGGCTTGATTTACTCCACTTATATCAGTGGCGCCACCACCGGGAACACTTTCGGCACCGCCATGACGCTGGACTCATCCGGAAATGCCTATGTCACGGGTTCGACGAATGCGACCGATTTCCCTACCATGAACCCGCTCCAGCTCGCCAACGATGGACTTTATGACGCATATGTGACAGAGGTCAGCCCGACCGGGGCATTGCTCTACTCCACCTACCTGGGCGGGTCGCAATCCGATTATGGTACCGGCATCGCGGTGGATAGCAGCGGGGATGTGTACCTCTCAGGCTACACTTATTCCGCGAATTTCCCCACCCAGAGCGCGCTACAGGGCACGTTCGGCGGAGGGACCGACGTCTTTGTTACAAAATTCAAGCCCGGTTCCAGCGCCCTGTTGTTTTCCACCTTCCTCGGCGGATCATCCATTGACCGGGCGCTCGCGATGTACGTGGACGCCGACGGCAATGTTTACTTGACCGGCGATACGCAATCGGCGAATTTTCCGGTGACCAGTAATGCCTACCAAACTACGCTCATGGGCACGGACAATGCCTTCTTGGCCAAAATTGCCTCCGGCGGGTCCACCCTGGTTTTCTCGACGCTGCTCGGAGGCGGTGGGACTGATCAGGCAACTGCTTTGGCCCTGGACACCGGTGGCAACATCTATCTCACGGGTTTCACTCAGTCGGTTAATTTCCCCCAACTCGATTCTTTTCAGCACGTGCTGGGCATCACCGGCGCCGGCACGTGCGGCTCAACCAATCTCGTCAACCTGCCCCCAAACTACGTTTGCCCAGACGCCTTCGTAGCTAAATTTCAGCCCTCGGGCATCCCCGTGTACTCTTCTTACCTCGGGGGAAGCGGAGCGGATTCCGGGCAAGGGATTGCTGTGGATGGTTCGGGCAATGCCTATGTGGTGGGCGGGACGACCTCGCCGAATTTTCCGGTCACGGCGCAGTCCCTCTCCAGTCTCTCCACATTTACTCCCGATACTAATGGGGCGTATCAACCCATCTTCCAGGGCTCCAGCACGTTCAGCAATGCGTTCCTAACCAAAATTGAGCCCCAAGATGCCCCTTCTATCTCGCTAACTCCCCAGGCGATTAATTTCGGAAATGAACCGCTCGAGGCCACCAGCACCGCAGTCACGGTGACGCTGACCAACGAAGGCAGCGCCGCGTTACCGATCAGCGGCATCACCACCAGCGGGGATTTTACCCAGACGAACTCCTGTGGCACTTCCGTCGCGGCTGGGGGAGGCGCCTGCACCATTCAGGTGACCTTTGTGCCTACCACGCTGGGACCTCAGACCGAGCAATTGACCATCTCCGAGCCAGGACCGGTCACGCAGGGTGTTACGCTGACGGGAACCAGCGTCACGACAGGAGGGTCGTTGCTCTTCACGCCCTCCAAATTGACGTTCCCGGCGCAGACCGTTAATACCACTGGCCATTCACAGAGTGCAGTTTTAGTCAACAATGGCAACCAAGTGGTGACTATAACCAACATTACCGCGGCTGGCGGGTTCGCGCAGACGAATAACTGCGGGACGAATTTCCCCACCGTTCCTGCCACCTTGAACGTTGGGCAGGCGTGCACGGTTATCGTCAGTTTCACGCCCACGAGCACTGGCAGCGTTACCGGTAGTGTCGAAATCACGTCCAATGCCGTATCGACAACCGCGCTTAGCCTGTCGGGGACTGGGCTCTCGGAATTCTCGCTCTCGGCCAACGCCCGATCGATTACCACCATCATTGGTTCTTCGATTGCCTCTTTTACCGTTTCTGCCGCGGCCCCCACTACCTTCACGAGTCCTATCACCCTGTCGTGCAGCAGCGGCGCCACCTGCACGTTCTCGCCGTCCTCGATTGCCGCCGGACAGTCGAGCACGCTGAGCGTTACAGGCCTTTCCCCGACCAGCGCGAACCCTTTGAACTTCACCGTTACCGGCACGTCTGTCCAACAGACGACGACCGTTTCGCTATCGGTCTTTTTTGCTGATTTCTCGCTCGCCTCCACGCCCACGGGCACTACTGTGACGGCCGGGAATAATGCCACGTACACCATCACCGTTACTCCCACGAATGGCCTGAGCCAGTCGGTGGGATTGAGTTGTGGCCCTATTCCCCAGGACACGGCGTGTTATTGGAACCCACCGGGCGTGACTTTTGCAGGGTCGTCAGCACCCCAGATCAGTACGCTGACGATTACCACCATAGCCGAAGGGTCGCGACTGTTGCGCGTGCGGCCGCCGCGTCATATTCCTCCCGGGTTCGGTCGGTGGATGATCATTTTGGCTTTGCTCGCCTTGCTGGGTGTGCTCGCAACAGGTTTTGGCAAGTCGGCGCCCTGGGTGCGTCCCCGCTTAAGGTTAGTAGCTCTGCTCGTGGCGATCAGCCTGGCTGCTTTAGGGATAGGGTGCGAGAATTACGTCAACCCGATCAACATCACTCCCAACGTGAGTGGGACGCCCGCCGGCACGACGACTATCGTGCTGACGGGAACCCTGCCGGTGTCAAACGGTAACGGCAGTGTAACCGACGTAAGGCGGGCGACGGCGGTGAACCTCTCGGTTCTACCGAGTTCGTAAGGAGAGCCAAGCTTTAGCCCGGCAACCGTTTGTGTAACGCCCGGCGTTAGCCCGGGCAGGGTTTGAATATACCGCCGGGTCCATCCCGGCGCATGCGAAAACAATCTCGCGCCGAGACGCAGAGGCGCAGAGCAGGGATCAATTTAGTCATTCAGAATTTCGGATCATTTCCGAGGAGGAATCGTCGTGATTGGAAAGACCGGCATTGACACCTGCGCCCCGGGCGCAAATCAGAGCGCAATTGGGAGAGGCCGGCGCCTCCCGTATTTCCTGTTGTTGAGTGCCCTAATAGTCGGCGGCGCTATTGTGACAAAAGACGGGGGCGCGGGATTCCCCGTCCCCCAACGTCGTTCACACGCCCAGTGGGCCCATCTCTACGCGGCGCTGCCGCTGAGTTTTGAAGTAAACCAGGGGCAGACCGACCCGAGCGTGAACTTTCTCTCGCGGGGACGGGGGTACACCCTATTCCTGACCGGCCGCGAGGCGGTGCTGACGCTTAAGAATCCCTCGTCCACCTCAGGCAGACAGACGCCAGGATCGTCCGGCTCCACGCTGCGGCTACAGTTGCTGGGCGCGAATACCCACCCCGTCGCAACCGGCAGAGATGAATTGCCTGGCAAGGTTAATTACTTCATCGGGAACGATCCGAGCAAGTGGCGCCGCAATGTGCCCACGTATGCCAAGGTGGCGTATGGCAATATCTATCCCGGCATCGACTTGGTTTATTACGGCGCCCATAGCGGGGAGTTGGAGTACGACTTTGTCGTGGCGCCCGGCGCTGACCCCAAGGCGATCTCTCTCGGTCTTGAGGTTGCGGAACAGCAGAAGGCAGTAAGCAGAAGGCAGAAGGCAGAAGGCAGTGGGCAGAAAGCAGAAGGCAGTAAGCAGAAGGCAGAAGGCAGCGGCCGAGCTACCATCGATGCAAGTGGGGACCTAGTGATCATCACCGCCGGCGGCAGCCTGCGGTTTCAGAAGCCGGTCGTTTACCAGGCGGCGCCGTCCGAAGTCCGAGGTCCGAAGCCCGAAGCGAGTCACCCATCGCTAGTCAGCTATCACCAATCCAGCAGCCGGCAATCGGACAATCGCCAATTCATCGACGGTCACTACGCTCTGGACGCGCAGAATCGTGTCCATCTCGATCTTGGCCCGTACGATCACGCCCGTCCTCTGATCATTGACCCTGTGCTTAGTTACGCGACTTACGTGGGCGGTACGGGAGGCGACATCGGTTACGCCATCGCCGTGGACGCTAATTTTGACGCCTACATCGCGGGCGTCACGAATTCTACCAACTTCCCTACGGCCGGGGCACCGTATCAGAGTTCCAGCAAAGGTAACGGCGACGCGTTCGTGACCAAGGTCAATTACGAGGGAAGCGCGCTTCTATACTCGACGTACCTGGGCGGCTCCGGGGCTGATAGCGCCACGGCCCTTGCCTTAGGGAGCGGCAACCAGGTCTTTCTGACCGGCAACACCACTTCATCGGACTTCCCGATGGTGGCGCCCCAGATTACGCCCGGTGTGACCACGTATCCGTTCCAGGACACTTATGGCGGTAATACGGATGCGTTTGTGGCCCAGATTGGAGCCACCGGCAGCACGTTGTTCTACTCTTCGTATTTGGGTGGGAACGGCTTCGATTCCGGCCAGGGCATCGCGGCGGATGCCAGCGGTAACGCCTACGTGGTCGGCCAAACGCAATCCGCCAACTTCCCCACAGTTAGCCCAATGCAGCTCGCCAATGGTGGGGCTTCCGACGTCTTCGTCGCCAAGGTGAACACCACCGGTACGGCGTTGACGTATTCCACTTACCTGGGAGGCGCGGCCGTGGACGTGGGCCAAAGCATCCAGGTGGACAGCAGCGGTGATGCCTATATTGCCGGCTACACCTTTTCCGGTAACTTCCCCACCGTCAATCCGTACCAAAAGGCCTTGGCGGGCGCTTCGAATGCGTTTGTTGCCGAGCTCAATCCGGCGGGTTCCGCCCTCACGTTCTCGACGTATGTGGGCGGCTCGGCCAATGACAGCGCGTTCGGCGTGGCCTTGGATGGCTCAGCAAACGTGTACATCACCGGCTCCACCCAATCGTCGGATTTCCCCACAACGAGTGAAGCGTCCCAAACCAGCATTCGCGGAGCTTCCAACGCCTTCATCACCAAATTGAACCCGAGCGGTTCTTCTCTGGTCTACTCGACGTATCTGGGCGGCAGCGGCGTGGATCAAGGGAACGCCATTTGGGTAAGCAGCGCGGGTGTTGCTTATGTCACGGGCTTCACCCAATCCAGTGATTTCCCCACGCAGAATCCCATTCAGGCGGTGTTAGGAATTACCAACAACCAATTATGCGGGAAAAATCCGTGCGCGGATGCGTTCGTCACTCTCCTCGATACCGTCAAGAATGCCGTGGTCTATTCCACCTATTTAGGTGGCAATGGCCCCGATTTCGGCCAGGGAATCGCCGTCGATAGTACGGGTGACCCGTACATCACCGGGAGCACCTCTTCCACCAATTTTCCCTCGACGTCTCCGCCCAACTCGGTCAGTATTACCGCTGCCCCGTATCAGTCAAGCTTGAAAGGAGAGGCGGGCAACGCCTTTGTGGCCAAGATTGATTCCGGCGACAACCCCAATATCTCCATCAACCCTTACAGCCTGAGTTTCGGCAGTGAAACACTAAGCGTCACCTCTCCCTTGCAGCAGATCTACATCGTCAACCCCAGCACGGAGCCGCTGGATATTACCAACATTCAGGTGGGAGAGGTATCCAACTCGGTCACCATATTTACCGAAACGGACAACTGTGTGGGCACCCTGCCGCCGGGCGGGGGGTACTGCATCATGAATGTGGCCTTCACGCCGGGTGTCACTGGGAGCGAGACCGACAACATAACCATCACCGACAATGCCGGCGGAGTTGCCGGGACAGAACAGAACATCGCCGTATCCGGGACCGGGGTGACGGCGGCGACGGCGGTTACGGTGCTCCCGACCAGCCTTTCCTTCACCAGTACGCCGGTGGGAGCCTCTAGCGCAGCCCAGAACGTCACCATCACCAATACCGGCACGCTGCCATTAACCATCTCCAGCATCACGGCCGGCACCACCGGGGACTTCTCGGAGACGAGCGCCTCCTGCCAGGCCCTGAACAATACGCTGAACGTCGGGCAGAGTTGCTCGATCAGCGTGGTCTTCAGTCCGACGGCCAGCGGCACTCGTAATGCATCCTTGTCCATTACGGACAACGCGACCGGCAGCCCCCAGGTGGTAGCGCTTACCGGAATCGGCGCTGCGGCTTTCCAAGTGAACTTTTTGCCGAGCACGTGTGGTAACAGCACGCTCACGAATCCCGTGATCATCGGCGCTGACCAGACTACGTTCTGCGTCGTCGCCACTGGCGCCCCCGGCGTCACCGGGTTTACCGGAGCCATCTCCCTGGCGTGTTCCGCCGGCACCACCTGCGCGTTCACTACCAACCCCATTTTTGTGGGCAGCAACACCACTATGACCGTCAGCCAACTAACGACTACGATGCCTAACCCCTATAACTTCACGGTGACGGGCGTCAGTGGCTCGCAAACGGCATCGGTTCAGGTTCCGTTGGAATTCGAGGACTATACCTTAACGGTGTCGCCCTCCACTTTCGTCGATCAGGCCGGTGGCGTTGCAAAGTACACGGTGAACGTGAATCCCCTGTACGGTTTGGTCAATCAGCAGATCCTTTTGCAGTGCAATGAATCGGCCGCCACGTGGCCGCCCGCTGCTACCTACACCTTTAACCCTTCCGAGCCACAGCCCAACTGGCCTACGGCTGCCAGCTCCACCCTGAACATTCAGACGCAGAAGTATCTGGCTCCCACCCACGTTCCTATGCGCTTGCCCAAGGGCCCGCTGCCTCCGATCATTTTCGGGCTCCTTAGTCTTGCCGCACTAGCGTCGCTGGCGGTCGGCGCCAGGCGCCGTGCCCGCCAAGGGCGGTTCGCATCCTTCTGGCTCGGCGTGCGCCTGGCCACGCTCAGCGTGATCCTGGCGCTGGATTTGGCGCTGGCCATTGGCTGCCGATCACCCACACTGGTTATTACCGGGACGACCACCGGGAATTACACCATCACCATCAGCGGAACGATGGTAAGCAATACGAACGTGGTGCGATATACGACCGTGCAATTAGATGTAACGACCTGTACAGGTTGTGGTTTGAATTAGTGAAACTGTGATTGCTGCGCTTGACCCGCCACGGCGCCGTAACCCCGCGCCGCCTCGGATCCCACCCCCGCCCCCCTCCTCGATCAAGGAGGGGGGCAGGGGACCTACCCATCGGCATTAAAAAAAGCCCCACGGTCAGCTTGAAAGCCCGCGCAGCGGGCGTCGTCATGTAGCCCCCGGCGAAGAAGCTGTGAAAAAATCAAATCAGTCTCTCGCAAAGGCGCCAAGTCGCAAAGGCCGTGAAGCACAAGTCTCCTGTTTTCTTTGCGACCTTTGCGACTTGGCGCCTTTGCGAGAACATGTTTTCGCACTTCTGAAGATTCTTTCACAGCTTCGAAGCCGTGGGTCAACGACCGGGCGATTAAATTTCAAAAAGCCCTCGAAGCGGGCGGCATCGTTTAGGCCATGGCGAGCCAGCCATGGGTTCGCGACAACCAATTTCCCCAATCAGCCTCGGAGAGGCGGCATCCGGCACGTGCCGTCACCCTCGACGGATATCAGATGCCGCCCCTCCCGGGGGTCGTTTCGAGATTTATTTTCTTCGTTACTCGTCCCATGGCTTTCGCCATGGGCTAAATGATTGCGCCCGTTTCGCGGGCTGCGTGAAAACATTCCCGCCTCCCCTTGGCCCCATGGCTGTCGCCATGGGCTAAATGACTGCGCCCGCTTCGCGGGCTGGGCGAAATCGTTTTTCTTCCATCATCGTTGTCGCCATTGGCCATTATCAGCCGCGGAGCGGCGACATCATTTAGCCCACGGCGAAAGCCGTGGGTCAACGACCGGACGATTAAATTTCAAAAGCCCGCGAAGCGGGCGGCATCGTTTAGCCCACGGCGAAAGAACGTGTGAAAAAATTAGAATTCGGCTCGTTATCCACAATGTATATTATTGAAAATACATGATACCAAAATTGTTAAAACCGATTTTTTCACACGTTCAAAGCCGTGGGTCCACGGCAGCAACGATTTCTTCCAACCATCAAGACTTAGAGGATTGACGACTGAGTACTCTCCGGCTGCGCGGCGCCGCGACTGAAAAGGTTCCCGAATGGGCGTGTCAGGGCACCCGTGGCAACGAGCCCGGCTACAAAGACGACCGCCCCCGCCCCGCATAGAAAGCACAAGAAGACAAAATCCCCGCGGGCGGACGCCGGCTCCGTGACCTCCCGGCGCAGAATCCACGTCACCAAGGCGGAGGACAGTGCGCTGACCACGACTTTCACCGAAAAGACTCCCAGCACCCGGTCCGCCGTGGTGCGCAGGTCGCTCACGTTTCTGCGGAAGGCCAGACAGGAAGTAACGAGCAAGCTGCTGAGCAGGCCCAGCGGAATGCCCTTGGCGCCCATCCGGAGAAGGCCCACATAAACGAGATCGAAACCCACATTCAGGCTGTATAGAAAAAGCGCCAAACGTAAGAACAGGCCGCTCTCGTTGCGGGCGAACAGGTTGAAGTTCAATATCCGAATAAAGGCGAACGGCAGCAAGCTCCAACTGTAATAGAACAGGACCGCCGCCATCAGATGGGTTGCCTCCGGCGTAAAGTTTCCTCGCTGAAAAACGAGACGGACAATCCCCTGGCTCAGTAACAGGCAGAACACCATCATGGGTGCGAGCATCGCCAAACTAATGCCCAGCGTATCGCGAAACAGGCGGCGCCCCTCCTGGTGCTCATTGTGGGCCACCGCGCGGGAGAGGCTGGGCAGGGCAGCGGTTCCCACGCTGCCACCCAGCAATTCCGACAGCGTACCCATGATGCGAAAGCCGTAGTTCAAAGCCGTCAGCGTGCCGGGAGGCAGGAAGGACGCGATGATCCGCTCCACAATCACCACGCCCTGCCACCCCACGGCCGCCCCCAATTGCGCCGATCCCGCACCGCGCAGGTTCGCGAAAGCTCTGCCGCTGCCCGCCAGCGTCAGCGAGTAGCGCGGCCGAAAAGACACCAGGACCTGACATCCCAAAATGACCAACTGCAACAGATACCCCCCCAAATACCCGAGGAAAATGCTCTGCGGCCCGTAACGATGAAACCCCAGGACGATTACCGCAATCGAGACGACATTGCGAATGAACCCGGATGCGGTGGATATGGCGAAATACTGCCGGCTGAGCAGAAAGGACCGCAGCAGTTCGCCGATGCCGGCGGGGATAATAATCAGGAAGAGCCACCGCGAAAGTTGGGTGGCCAGCGCATCCTGAGGGCGCGTGAACCCCGGAGCGATGCCGTGAACAATCCACGGAGACGCCACCGCGCCCACGAGTGCAATGGCGCTCAGCCCTAAAAGCAGAATATTGGCTACGTAACTGAAACCGCGCCAGAGGTCCGTCTGATCGTCGCTCGTATCCAGCGAAGAGAAGAACGGCACCAGCGAAAACTGGCCCGTGGCCGTGATCAAATTGACGATGATGTAGGGGATGGTGTACGCAACGTAGAACGCGTCGGAACGCAGCGAAAGCCCGAGGTTGGCCGCAATGCTGGTTTCAACCAGAACCGCGCTCAACCCGCCCAGCAGGTTAAAGAACGCCACCACCGCCGAGCTGCGCAAGATCTGCTGCTTAGGGTTCATAAAAAACAGGTGTCAGGTGCCTGGTGTCAGGAAAAACCGAAATCCGAAAGTCGAAAATCGAAACTCGAAGCAGGGGCGCGGGCTTTGGGTTTTCGTCCCACACCTAAACTTGAAACTCGAAATTGGAGACTCGAGAGTCGAAAATGGGGCGCTGGCGCACGCACGATTTTCGAGTGCCGATTTTCGATTTTCGAATTTCGAGTTTCCATTTTCGTCCTTGCCTGGCACCTGGCACCTGACACCTGTTTCCCAAGCTGCTGGCACATGGCACCTCGCAACCGGCATTTTCCACTTCTTTCATAGTAATATACAAGCGCAGATTGAACACCAAGGGGAGATGCGGATAGAAATGACGATGAAGACAGTTTTTCTTACGGGTTTAAGACAAATGGAGATCAGGCAGGCCCCGGCGCCGCGCCTGGAAAGGCCGCAGGACGTCTTGTTGAGGGTCGACACTCTGGGCGTGTGCGGATCGGATATCCACTATTACACGCAGGGCAGAATCGGGCCGCAGGTGGCGGCGTTTCCGCTGATTCTGGGACATGAGATTGCCGCGACCGTGCTGGAGACGGGCTCCGATGTTAGGGGCCTTCAGCCCGGGTGGCGCGTGGCGGTTGACCCGCTGGTGGCATGCGGGGAATGCGATCAGTGCCGCGCCCGGCGCCAGCACACCTGCCGCAAACAGAAGTTCCTGGGGAATCCCGGTCAGTTGCCCGGCGCGCTGGTGGAGCACCTGGTTATGCCGGCGGAGTGTTGCTTCCCCGTCCCCGGCTCGCTCGATGATGACGAGGCTGCCTTGGTGGAACCGCTTTCGATTGGAGTGTACGCCGCCCAAATGGCGCAACTTGGCCCTGGCGCGCGCCTGGGTATCATCGGATCAGGGCCCATTGGACTCTGTACGTTGCTGGCGATCCGCGCCTGGACCGACGCAAAGGTTTATGTAACCGACCTGGTGGAGGAGCGCCTGGCGGTGGCGCGCGCCTGCGGCGCCACGTGGACCGGCAATCCGCGCCACGAGGACGTGGTGTCCACCATCCGGCGTCTTGAACCGCTGGGCATGGACGCCGTGTTTGAATGCGCGGGCGAACAGGACGCTCTCGACCAGGGTCTTGAACTGTTGAAGCCGGGCGGCGCGCTGATCGTGATCGGCATTCCCGAGGTCGATCGCGTGAGCTTCAATATCAACCTGATGCGCCGGAACGAACTGCGCATTCTCAACGTGCGCCGCCAGAACGAATGCGTGCGCCCCGCCATCGAACTGATCGCCAACCGACGCGTTGACGTGCGGCCGCTGATTACGCACCACTTCCCACTCGAGGATACCGCGCGCGCCTTCGAGTTGGTGAGCGCGCGGAGGGACGGCGTGGTAAAAGCCATCATCCGCATCGCCCCGGAAAAATGAGCGGCCGAAGCGCCTGCCACTTTCCCCTCATGCGTTCGAGGAAAACAGTCGATAAGGAATTGTGGACGGCATGCGGGAAGCACCCGAAACGCAAGCACTTTGCCACCTGGGAACCCCCTGCGGCTGGTTCATTTGGGCAAAGCGCCACCCCCGGGTAATGCTCCTCGGTGCTCTGGCCCTAGCCATTCTGGCGTGCCGGACGGCGCGGCGAGCGAATGGTGTTCAAACTGGCACGGCAGGCGAGGATGTACCCCTGTTCATTTGACGGGGCCCGGTGGGCAACGCGAGCCATGGCCGGTGAAGGGCGCAGGATCCGCTGAGGCGATGCCCTGACCCGCGACGACGAGGTGGCGGCGCGGAAACTTCCGACATCCCGTTTGCCGGGAGATTCGGAGGCGTGCTTGAGGCAACCGAGGGTGTCATGCGGCGAGTGCTTTTTGTAGATGACGACCCCGAGATCCTGGAAGGCTTGCGGCGCATGCTGCGTCCCCAACGCCACGAGTGGGATATGGCGTTTGTCCCCGGAGGCGAAGCGGCGCTGGCCATGATGGAGGCCTCGCCCTTTGATGTCGTTGTCTCCGACATGCGAATGCCGGGTATCGACGGAGCCGCTCTGCTGTGTCACGTACGCGAGCTGTACCCCCAGACAGTACGGATCGTGATTTCCGGAAATACCGAGCTTTCCACCGCTTTGCGAGTTATTCCCGTGGCGCATCAGTTTTTGGCCAAGCCTTGCGATGCGGAAATGCTCCGCGTGGCCGTCGAGCGTGCCTGTCACCTCAAGGCGCTGCTGAGCGATGACGCGATCCGCCACACAGTCACCGGCTTGGGGAACCTGCCCTCGCTGCCGCGCACCTATCAAGCACTAACCGCGGCATTGGCAAATCCTGAAGTTACGGTTCTCCAGGTCGCCAGAATCATTGAGCTGGATGTAGGGGTCTCGGCCAAGGTCCTGCAACTGGTGAACTCCGCGTTTTTTGGCGTGGCGCACCCGGTGACGAACATCCCCAGTGCCGTCAGCTACCTGGGTGTCAATACCCTCAAGAACCTCGTGCTATCGGTGGAGATCTTCCGGGCATTCAAACCCAGCCGGGATTTGGCTGGGTTTTCCCTGGAGAAGCTGCAGCAGCATGCCCAGGTTACGGCCCACATCGCCGCCCGTTTGCCCGTGCCCAAGCACCTTGCCGACGTTGCGGTGGTCGCGGGCTTACTCCACGATGTCGGGAAACTGATTCTCGCCTGGAAGCTCTCCGCGAGGTTCGAAAAAATGCTTACGCAATCGATCGCGGCGCGATGCCCCGTCTGCAAAATCGAAGAAAGCACGGATGGATTCAGTCACGCCGAGATCGGGGCCTACCTGCTCGGCCTGTGGGGCTTGCCCTATACGGTGGTGGAGGCGGCGGCCCTGCACCACGGCCCGAACCGCGTACCACATCGGAACTTCGACCCCATTTCGGCCGTCTACGCGGCCAATCTCCTGGCCCATGAGCTGGAGGAATCCACCTCCGGGGATTCACCAGTGTACGATTTGCGAAACTACGGCGAAGAGCTGGCGAAACTGGGTATTACGGACAAGATGGACGAATGGAGGGCCATGGCTGCGAAGATTCCTGATGTTATGACAAACGTGTGAATTACAGAGCCAAGAACCACTACTTACTTTGTCGGTTGGGTAACGTTCGGGAATGATGATCGCGTTCACTTTCGAGCGTACGCGGGTCGGCGAGAGAACAAAGGCCGCCAGAGCGGTACTTAAGTTCGTTACCGGTGGGTGTGATGGGGGAGATTGGTCGGGACGGGCAGATTTGAACTGCCGACCCCTTGCACCCCAATTCTACAATGTGTTCTGGCTGGCATCCGCAGCTAACGGCATCGGACGCAGTATTAATGCGCCTTCCACCCACCTCGGGATGCTCATGCGCGAATGCTGCAGATATCAGCCGATTGGGGCGTTTCAAAGGGAGTTACGTCACAAACCACGTCACAAAATACGCCCCGCCATTAATCGAGGTCAACGCTCCAGAGAAAGCTGGATCGCTCGTGGTTATCGTTCTCCGCGAGATAAATTCGATGTTCGCCATCGACTGCAATGTCATGGATTCGTGCAGGGCATTCCCCGATGTCAGGAGCGGTGAGGTCAGTAAAACCTTCGATCCGATCTGTGTGTGTATCCCAACGGACGAGTTGCGTGTACCCCTTCATACCGCCACCTCCGTAAAGGACGCCATCCCTTAAGATGAGTGCCGGAAGTCGCCCTGTGACGGTAACATTTGCCAACTTCTCGACGTTCCCCGTTTGTGTATCGATTCGCCCAAGAACCCCTGCTACAGTCCCGGCATAGATGAAGCGGTCACCATCGTAAGCCATCGAGTCACAGAAGCCGAAATCGTCTTTGAAGCGGGTCTCCGCTAAAGCACTGGAGGCGCCTGCAGGTTTTGGCGGATCTGGAAGCAATTGTTCCTTGGTGCTAATTCTTGGCAGACCGTGATTGAACCAAACGAACCTGTCTTGGTCGGGATGGTACTTGAACAGTCGGATGGGTTCCCTGCCGTTCGCTTCATCCCAGGCCCGAGTCTCTCCATAGGTGCCCCAAAGCCATCCGTCTTTATCGACAACGCCGTTGTGCGCTTGCGCGAGCATGATGGAATTGCCGAGATAAGCAAGGATCCTGGAGGAATTGGGGTTAAGATCTGTCCGACTGACGGCCTCCGCAGGATAAGTGAATGAGTAAATGATTGCGCGTTCCCAATCTGCCGCGATCGACTGAAGGTATAAGTGAGGCACGGGGACATCGATCAAATGGTATGTGTGCGTTTGGGGATTAAACTTAACCAGCTTTCCGCCCTTCGCTTCTCGCTGCTGATCGACATCATGCAAAAGTGAGGTGCCAAAGTAGAGGCACCGGTCTTTCGGGTTTATCAGCAGGGTGCGGTGGATCTTAACGTCAAACTTGTCGGCCCATTCCTGGCTGTGCATTGATTCAAACCGCTCAGTCTTAGGATTGAATGAATACAAGAGGTCACTATCCAAGGAGTTGAGCCCACAATAGAACATCTGATCATGAGGATTGAATGCCACCGTGTCGAAACTGATCCAGCCCTTAAACCAATCGGGGTCAGCTTCCAGATCTCGATACGCCCATCGACCTGAGATTTTTTCGTCCCAGCCTTTCAATTTGGTATTACGCAGAATATGAGCTTTAACGGACCTTGGTCGGACTGAGGCAGTCATTATCAATCTCCTGTTCTTGCATTATCGCTGACACGGTCGTAACTAAGTTACCATTGCGAGGAAATCCCCGGAACCAGAATGTCGGAGAGGGCGTAGCCGGTGAGGCTGGTGGCTGTATCCTTGTCGTCATCTTCCGGGATGACAGGAGAACCCTGGTTCAGTTGCCCAAACGTCTTGGCCTCTTCCGGATTAACCAGGAACTGATCAAATTTTCTGACCGCGTTCAGGACGCGCGCGTCCTTCTCCACGTGCGTGTAGTACCAGACCAACGTGTTGGCGATTCCCGGAGAGCGGGTCAGGTCAAAGGACATGCCCTTCCCCGGCTTGTGGCTCGGGCCGCCCCAGCTCCCGTTGGGGTTTTGGGTGGCCAGCAGCCACTCGATGTGAGGTTTGACTTCCTTGCGAAGATCTGCTTTCCACGCGGATTGGTCGCAGTGCAAATCGAAGGAGAGGAGCCCTTCCCCGACATAGGCGGAAGTCAAATAGGGCAACTCGTCCCACAGGTAATAGTCATTCTTGGGGTCGCCTTGCTTCTCCAAAGACGCTCCCGCGGGTGGACACACGTAGGGGATCACCCCGTCCTTTCTCATGGTGGTGAAGACCCAGCGCAACGCGTTGTATGCCACCTGGCGATACTGATCGTCCTTGGTCAGGTGATACATCCAGGTATAAATTTCCGCGCCGGTGAGCGACGATGAGATGGTGTATTCATCACGGTTGGGATCGCTCAATTTACCATCTTCATCCTGCATCCAGCCCCCCCGAACGCCCCATTGGGGAGAATCATCCCGTCCTTCTGAACGGAGTTGACGTAGCTCCGGACGGCGTCCACGTATTGCTTCTGTCGCACCGCATCCACGTGTTTGTAAAGAAGGGTGAACAGTCCCAGGGCGCTACCGGTGTCAGCGAGATAGACCCCTCCGTAACCCGTGTCCCAGTAACCGTTGGGCATTTGCCGCTTGAGTAGGAAATCGCCGTATGCGATGGCCGTGTCGAGGTAACGCCGGTCGCCGAGAATCTCGTAACCGGCCACCAGGGTGCGCATGTAATACCCACCGATAAAAATTGCGGTGCTGGGTTTGCCGTGTCTGAGAATGGAAGGTCCCGCGCTCTTGTTGGCCACGATGTAGTCGCAGAGCTGCTGGAAAGTCTGGCGGGTGGCCTTGCAGCCAGGATCCGAACAGAAGGGACTTTCCGCCCTTGCGGGCGCATTGGGGAAAGTCAAGGCGACTAGAAATGCGATGATGAGGCTGCGAATCGAACGATTCAACATCGATCACCCTCCTTTTATAGGATGATCCGGTGCGTCACGCCCGACGGCATAGGTCCCGACGCACCGGTCCGCCTAAAGCAAATAGGTATGGTGGCAGCGCCCTTCAGGGTCCGGGAGCGAGGCAGGGGCCACATCTGGTATCGTTAGCAATTTTCATGCCGTTATCTTATGGATTACCTACCAAGATATAAAACGAAGCATGTATTGATCTCACTAAGAGCGGCCTTGACGAAGCCCTAGCGGTGATGCGACGCCGGGTACCCCTGCCGCCCCATCCTTTGGGATACGTTCCAACAAAGCGTAGGGGCGCACCGCCTTCTGGCCATGCGCCGCCACATTCCTTGCTCGTTCTTATCGACCGATAGGGGTTTGTGTGTGGTAGATTTCCCCTACCAGCTAAAGCGCCCCACCAACTGCAACACGCGGGGGCCTACCGGACCCGAGGTTTGCGTATTCAACATACCCGTCGCCCCGATGAAGGTGTTCGGGTTGCCCGGATGGTTGAACACGTTGAAGAAATCGCATTCCAATCGGAGGTTGTAGTGCTCCTTGAACGGAACGTTTTTAATCAGCGAGGCATCCTCGTCCCACTGCCAGTCAGCCGGGAGGTACTGGTGCCAGTAGGATGGAAACCCCGCCCAAGTGGTCCGCTGCACCGTGCCGTATTGAGTGCTGGCCGGGTTGGTGAGCGGGACCCATACGGTGTCGGAGTTATAGTAATTAGAGATGTTGGTCCCCGCCGGCGGGCTCTCCCCCGATCACCAGCGCTGGCTCAATTCCCGTCGCCGCTTCTTTCTTCCCATCCCCGTCCTGGCACGGGTCTTTCGGGGCAAGTTCGTCGCCGCTCTGAAACAGACCTTCGCCGAGGGCCAACTGGGCTTCCACGGCCAACTGAAGCCGCTCGCCTCTCCCCAAGCTTTCTCCTCTTTCCTACGCCCACTCTTCCGTCGGGACTGGGACGTCTACTGCAAACCGCCCTTCGGGGGGCCAGAATATGTCCTTCACTATCTGGGCGCCTACACCCATCGCGTCGCGATCTCCAACCATCGTCTCGTTTCCCTGACGGGCGACCAAGTCACCTTCCGTTGGCGGGACTCTGTCCACGGCAACCAGCAGCGCCTCATGACTCTGTCCGTGGACGAGTTCTTGCGACGTTTTCTGCTCCACGTACTCCCCCCCGGCTACGTGCGCATCCGCCACTTCGGTTTCCTCGCCCCTCGCCGTCGTGCACGACTTCTACCCGTCTGTTTCGAGTTCCTGCGACCGGTGACCGATTCACCTCAGGCTCAACCACCCACGCCAAGGAACGGGGAGGTTCCCTCCAGCACCCCGCTTCCTCCCTCTCCTTGGACCTGCCCCCAATGCGGCGGGCCCATGATCATCTTGGAGCGACTTAGCGCAGCCCAGATCGCCCTACGTTCTCCACCCCTTCCCTTGGCGAGGAACTCATGAAATGCTCGCGACCATTCCGAAAAGCCTCAGGGCCTTCAGCGCCAACACCCTCCGTGTGCCTCTTCCAGCCCGGAACACTCTTTCACAACCCCTCCATCGCTTCCTATCGAAGTTCAGAGGTTCATCAACACTCCCTTCACCCCTTCCGCCTCGCTTCGCCGTCCGTCCCACACACCCTTCTCGTGCACCGCCCCACCAACCAGCACGAGAAACACGATTCAAATCCCATAGCGTCGTGACACCGCTTCCTTCAAACGGCTTTATCGAAAGCGCGCTGGACCACCGTGTCCTGGTACGCTTCCTTCGTCGACGCGCGCTTCCGATAAAGCACTAACGTTTCGGGAGAGCCGAACGCGCTGACGGGGGAGCCGGGTAGCTGCCTAGGAGGCGGCTGCCTAATCATTACTTCCGAGTCGGCGGCGGGAGTTGAACGACTTCGCTCTACCCTACGGCGCAAGCAACTCGAAAGCAAGCGGCTGCGCCTGAATTATGACTAGAGTCGACGCTTAGCCGTTAAGGCCAATAAACTGGACGCGCGCGGGCTTCAGGAATTAAACACCGTCGTCACGCCGGAGACCCTCCTGGCATGGCACCGCAAGTTCTATGCTCTATGGCGAGAGGGCCTCGCCCGGAAGCGAGGCCCTGGTGGTAGGCATTACAAGGCGGGATTACTGGCGGGAATGTCAGTGGAACGACCTTCTTGGACGGCGCGGTCGAGCTTGGCAATCCGAATTGCGCGAACTTCCAAAGCCTTCACTTTCACGCCGACGCCGGTCTGCTTGCCACGGCCGGTGCCCTTCTTCCCAACCTCGCGTGAGCGGAAATAGGTCTCGACTCGGGGGAACAGAGACGAGAAAGAATACAAGAACCAGAAAACTGGGAACGTTTACGTGTCTCGTCGGTTTCATGCCTCCTCCTTAGAAACCCCCACGAAAGGCATGTACGGTTTGGCACGGAACCCGACGGCAGAGAGTCGGCTTCGAACGATCTCTGTCTGTCGCGCCACAAGAATGCTGGCGTCATGTGCGATCCGGCGCGCTAGCCGTTCCAAGATAGTGGCTCCCTCCACGAGGATGATCACGAGTGCGCAGACGGCAAACACCAGCGTCATAACAAACGCTGCGAAGATTAGGCAAATGGCAAACTCGAAGAAGATATACATAAGAATTCTCCTCCTATTCCCTGCTTGCGGGGGCGCATCTCTACAGAACTCCTCCCTTTAATCGGCCTGGGTTCCTCTCAGCAGTGCTCGCACACTGGCAAGGAAACAATTCGCCGCGGTCACAGAAGAAAGAAGCCGGGCAGCCGGCGATTCTTCGTACGCCGAGTGCTGCCCGGCTGCGGGTACTTACGCGGACTGCACCTCTCGCAGCTTCCGCGCAGCATCCCGGATGATGCCGGCGCGAATGCGCATCGCCTCGGCGCTTGAAATCAAGTCGTCGCGATGCAGCACAAGCTGCCGCTCGCCAATCAACTCGTTGGTATTATTGGCGAACACCGTGAGGGTGGCCAGGCCTGCCTTCAGCCTATCGAGTTGCTGATTCTGAGCCTCGGTCAGTGTCGGCTCACTCTGCTCAAAGCGCGCGACCAAATTCTGGAGGTGTCGGATATCTTCGGTCAGATAAGCCATCTGCGACCCAAGGCTCTCCCAGTCTGGAGAACTGGAACTCCGCAGATAGGCCTCCACCTCATCGGCCTGCATCTGCGCGCTAGCCGCCTCACTGCTAATTGCCCGCAAGTCAGAAGCGGCTGGACCCACCACTACGCACTTGCACTTAGTCTCAAGAGCGTAGGAGGAAAAGCTGAAAACCAAAAGCAGCGCGAATGTGCTGAACACAACACGGGAAGTCTTCATGGTTCATACCTCCTCTGAAATTTGTCGAACGCAATACCAAAAGGCATTCACGTTGCCAATTCAATTGTTCTTGGTGCTCACGCTAGGTGGGTGATAGGGCGACGGTTACAGGAAACCAATCCTGACACCTCGCCGGTCGGTGACCGTCGCTGTGACAATATACTGCCAGATGACAATATGCGGTCACAAATCCTTGCGAGTAATGCCAAGCTTACGCATCCTGAAGTTCAAAGTGGTTCGCTTGAGGCCCAGCCGGGCGGCAGCTCCTTGCGGGCCGCCAATCACTCCCTTCGTCTCTCGAAGAACGCGGATGATGTGCTGCCGTTCTTGACTCTCAAGGGTGTCGGAGGTGGTGGGTTTAGGTTCAGCGGCTGAGGTCAATTCAGCCAGGGGAGGACAGAGTACTGGTCCTTGAGAAAGGATCACGGCCCGCTCAATGAAGTTTTCCAGTTCGCGCACATTGCCTGGCCAAGGCGAGCGGGAAAGGGCATCCATGGTCTCGGGGGAAATAGTGTTAATTCGTTTATTCATGCGCTGGGCGTGCCTTTGCGTGAAGTAGCGGACCAGTATGGGAATGTCTCCCGGCCGCTCGCGCAAAGGAGGGACGGTAATCGGGAAAACTTTTAGACGGTAGTAAAGGTCGCTGCGGAACTCCCCGTCTTTGACCATCTGGGTCAAGTCCCGATTCGTCGCGGCGATCAGACGGACATCGACAGGTGTAGTGCGAGTGCTCCCTAATCTCTCGAATTCTTTCTCCTGTAAAGCGCGCAGAAGTTTTGGTTGCAATTCCAGGGGGATGTCGCCCACCTCATCCAGGAAAAGGGTTCCCTGGTGGGCTAATTCAAGCCGGCCGATTTTCTGCGAAATCGCGCCCGTGAAGGCGCCCTTTTCGTGGCCGAACAGTTCGCTTTCGAGCAACCCGGTGGGAATGGCCGCGCAGTTCAATTTCACGAACGTACGCTCATGACGGGGACTCAGGTTATGAACAGCGCGTGCGATGAGCTCTTTGCCGGTGCCGGTTTCTCCCAGAATAAGCACGGTCGCTCCCGTGTTCGCTACCGTCTCCACTTGCTTCAAGACTCGTCTTAGCGCCGGGCTCTTGCCGACAATCTCCCCGAAGTTGTATTCTGTGCGGAGTTCTTCCTCGAGATAACGTTTCTCCTCGGCAAGTCTCCCCCCATTTCTGAGACCTTCTGATAAGCCAAGACATTATCCAACGCCGCGGCGACCTGATTTGCTACCAGGCTGAGGAAACGGATATCGTCCTGGCTGAAATCCGCTTCGCGTTCGCTGCCTACCATCAAAGTCCCGAGCACGCGCCCTTGATTGGTAAGGAGGAGCCAGCACGCGGACTTTATTCCCAAGGAAGCCCATCGCCCGAGAATTTCGGGAGCGAAACGATCCGTGTTCAGTTGATTAAGCACCACAGGTTCCCGAGTTGTAAATGCCAGCCCCGCAGGCGTTCCTTCAACCGGGAACAAGACATCAGGTTCGGACGGAGGCGGCTGTTCGGGCGTGGCCAGAACGTGCAGGCGCAACTTCTTGCTTTCGGGTTCATACAGCGCCAGGCTGGAGTAAATATGTGCCTTCACCTGACGCAGGCCGGCTGAGACAGCGGCGTAGAACGTGCGAACATCGAGGTTTGAGACGAGGGTGTTGGTGACTTCCAAGAGCAGTGCTTCCTCGGCTCGCTTGCGCTCAGTAATATCGCGAATGACGCCCAACACTTGCGAGCTCCCCTCGTACTCGAGCGGGCCCAGCATGATATCGACAGGAAATTCACTGCCGTCATTGCGTCGTGCGTACAGCTCCAAACCAGCCCCCATCGCCCGCACTCGAGGGTTGGCGTGGTAATTTTCACGATGCCGAGGGTGTATCGGCCGAAAGCGTTCGGGAAGCAGCACTTCAATAGGCTGGCCCAACAATTCCTCGCGACGGTATCCGAACATCGTTTCCACCTGGCCGTTCACTCGCGCGATCTTCCCCTCCGAGTCAATCACCACGATGGCGTCCGGAGAGAATTCAAACAATTTCTCAAAGAGTGCCTGGCTCTTGGGATCTGCGTCCTTGTGATGCAGCATTGGGTCTGCCATTTGCCGTTAACGATACCTTAGGCGGCGGTACTTACTGGACGGCCCTTTCCGGCTCGACACTCCTGGCATCTATCAAATTCGTGCCTGGCATAGGCCTTGAACGACCCGTTGTAGTGAATCGCGTAGACGCCGGCCGCGATAAACTTCTCGGGCGGAGGTAACGGACCAAGGTCACGTTCCAGCAGTGCATCAGCGAGGCTCTTGCCGAGGTTTTCCTTGGCCAGAGGATTATACGGGGACTCGATCCTGATTCCGGGCTTCGCCATGTAAGTTTCATAGTATATCCATTCTCCAGAAGACGAAGCACACGAAAATTTTATACATGTCCTTTAGCGTGGATCCGGAAAGCAACAGTGGGGTCTATCTCCGCGGCGGTATGAAATCCAGATACTGGATGGCTACGACCGCCCGATGGATGTCCATAGCCAAGGGGCTCTCAACGGGTTCATCCTCCCCTCCGTCAAGGCCGACAGACCCGCGGGCCAGTGGCAAACCTATGAAATAACCCTGATTGCCAACCGCGTGACGGTGACCATGAATGGAACGAAAATTATCGACATCGGCGAGGTGCCAGGCGTGACGGGCGGCGCACTCGATGCCAATGAAAAAGGGCCACGCCCAATTATGCTCCAAGGGGACCATGGGAAGGTGCAGTTCCGGAAAGTGCGCCTTACCTCGCTCATTTGAAGCCGACAACCAGCGTGCCGGTGAAAGGTGGTCGAACCAGGTGCATCTAGAAGTTTCAGAATGGAGGTGGATTAAGGGGTGGCGGGATCAGGTCGTTCTTGTCTTGCTTGGGACGCTACGGCGCCAATCAAGCGCCGTGGCGTCCCTGGGTGGGAGCGTTAACCAATATAATCGGATTGAATCTTTATCTTTTTACCTGCGATTACGTTGATCTGCTCCTGGTAGAACGTTTGCCCATTGGCATTGCGCAACTCGATGTTGTGGATGCCGGCTCTTAAGGGGAATGTTTTCAATTCGCCCGTGCGGCCTGCAAACCCCCCATCGACGAAAATTTGTTCACCCTTTTGCTTTGTCTTAATCTCAACTTCGCCAGCATTCGGGACATAGTATCCCGGTCCGTACCAGGGGCCGAACCAGGGGCCGTACCAACCGTAGTACCCCGGGTAAAAGCCCGGACCGAAGCCAACGCCCACGCCAACGAAGCCTCTACCGCCATAGTATCCGCGCGCTGACGCTGCCGGAACAAAGGTCACCAACGCCAAAAGGGCAATTGCTGAATATTTTAGGAATCGTGTCATGGCTCATACCTCCTCTGAAATTTGACGCTCGGGAACAACCCAGGTTCAACTTGCGAACCCCGGTTGAACCCTTGCAAGATTCTTTCGCGAAAAAAAGATGCGACCGGGTCCGCCGAAGGTTGCCTGCGCCTCTGATCACACAACAGATGATCCCATCTCTCCGTAGACTAATCACTTACACCGGGCAGCCTGGGTTGTAAAAACATTTCCCTCATGTCTCCTTCAACGCCTCTCTCAAGATCGATTTCCAAGGTTCCCGCGTCACTTCTGCCGGCGGCCTGATCCTGGTGCGGGAACTCGACGAGCGACTCGGGTTCCGAGAATTGATCGAACAACATCTAACGTAAAATGTGAACCCAAGGCCCCAGTTCTAGCATCCAACGCCCAAGAGAAGGAGTCACCCATGCGCACACGCACACTGGTTGGGATCACAACTGTTTCTCTATTGGCGGTGGCCCTGGGAGCAGCCGGGAAGAACCAGCCGCACAATGATGTCTTCACTTCTGGACCGCCGGACGAAACGCAACTGGCCCAAAAGGTCCGGCATGAGCTCTTGATGTTGCCGTACTACTCGATCTTCACCGACCTCGCCTTCAAGCTGGATGGCAGTGTGGTCACGCTGGAGGGTGCGTGCCCTCCCGACCCTCCCTGGGACATCAAGAAGGACGCAGAAAACGTAGTCAAACGAATCCCAGGTGTAACGCAGGTCATCAATAACATCAAGGAACTGCCCCTGTCTGACATGGATTGGCAGATCCGTCGAGCGGAGGCGAGAGCCATTTACGGCGATTCACAGGTCGGAATGCGGTATGGTTATCAGGCCTTACCGTCGATTCATATCATCGTCGATAATGGCCACGTGAGGCTAGAAGGGGTAGTCGACAACGAATTCGATGATACGCTCATCCGTACACGCGCTAACACGGTGCCAAACGTCTTCTCCGTGGATGACGATTTGGTTGTACTGAATCCGGGAAAGAAGAAGCAGGAATAACTTGTAGCGGCTGAGCTTGCCCTGCCCAAGGGCGGCTCAAAGATGCCGACGTAGGGGCACGCCATAGCGTGCCCCTACAAAAGTCCTTCACGCCAGCATCTCACGCTGGCGGGACATGCGAACATCACGATCACGGGCGAAAAGCTGGATGCCCGCCTAAACTTCGAGAGGAGGAACCGTGCGACTACCAACGCGATTGCGAAAAGCCATTCTCATGCCGTTTTTGTTGACCCTCATCACCGGAGGAACCCCTGCGCTCGTGACGGCTCAAGCGCCGCCATCCTATCCACCCGAGGAACTCGACAAACTGGTGGCGCGAATCGCACTTTATCCGGACCCTTTGCTTGGACAAATCCTTGCCGCGGCGACTTATCCCGATCAGATTCCCGACGCCGCTAAATGGGCGGATGAGCATCATTACCTGACCGGAGACGATCTGGCCAGAGCTATCACCGAGGACCACCTTACGTGGGATCCCAGCGTGCAAGCACTGCTGCCGTTTCCATCGGTGTTGGAGATGATGGCTTCGGACATGAACTGGACCGCCGAGTTGGGCAACGCCTTTCTGGCGCAGCAGCAGGACGTAATGGACGCGGTGCAGAGGGCGCGGAAAAAGGCCAGGGATTACGGCTACCTGCGCACCAACGGGCAAGTGGTGGTCGCCGGCGGTCCCTATATCACCATCATGCCGGTGAATCCGGCCTTTGTCTGTGTTCCCGTCTATGATCCGCTGATCGTTTTCTATCCGCCGCGACCTGGATTTTTCGTTGGTGGGGCCATCGGCTGGGGATTTGGCATATCGCTGGGCTTCGCCTTTGCCCCTTGGGGATGGGGCGCGACGCATTTCGTGTGGGGTTCACATGCCTTGTTTCTGGGGGGCGCGCGGTGGGGCCGGACTTGGGCCAACCGTGGGAGCTATGTGCATCCGTACGCCAATTTCCATCGCTATAGCGGTCCGCGCGGTCCGGAGCAGCACCAATTGATACCTCGAAGTCAGGAGGAGCGCCGTGCCGCTCGCGAGGGTCATGCGCGAGTCGAAGAGCATCACGGTGGCGGCCAGGAACGCCGCTAGCTTCGGACGCTGTTCATAGATGGCAACGCCGCAGTGGCAGTGTCCGCTGGCTTATTCATCCTTGATGGCGGATTTCACCATCGCCAGGATGGAAGGCGGGATCATGGCTGCGGAAATGCCGTTTAGTACAACATAACGTCCTTTATGTTCGGCTATCCGCCCCTCAGGGAGACGCCCAGCACACACCGGGAACTCGCCCAAAAGCTTGACGAACTCGAACAAAAGTACGAGCGCCATAATGCCCACTAACCGACTCGCGCCATGGGAAAAATACGCAGTTTCATTTCACCGACCTGCTGCGGCAATCGGTCTATAGTCGCCTGGCTGGTTACGAAGACCTTAACGAGGCTCAGAGGCTCTCCCAGGACCCGACCTTCCACCGACCGGCACGACAGGCGACAAGCCCTTCTTCGAGGAAACGCCGAGTCCACTTGGTCGTGCAGGGCCATACTCGCTTAGAGGTGCAACCCCTGACTCCCCCGAAGTCTTCGAGGAAGTGTGATTCTGCTACACCAGAATTTCCATTCCGTACGACTAACCCCGGTCGGCTCATCGGTTGGCGGTTTTCGAAGGTACATTCGGCTAAGAACCGGGGGAAGTGGAAGCCCGGAGAGGGCGATCATCTGTGACGGAGGGGCTACGCGGAACGAAATCGCGTGAATCTCGTGGTACCCAGGCCAGCCGCCGCGCCGCCGGTCGTTGGCCTCGACCTCCGCTTCGCCCTAAGCGCTCCGCCCTCCGGGCGTCGCAGTGCTTCGCTCCGGTCGATGCCAACGACCGGAATGCGGACGGCAGTGCAACCCGAGAAGTCCACGAACCACGGAAAGCAAAAACATGGAGCAAAGAGCCAAGCAAAAAAGAAGGTGCCTCAGGCATCGCCTTGAGCTGGCGTCTCAGCAAGAGCAAAAGTCCGCGGTCCAAGCCGATGTTAGCTGCCGGAATTGGCCGGCATAAAAAAGCGCCCTGCACAGGGAAACCCTCCAAGGGGCCGGAAGGACCACTCGGGTTTTGAACCGCCCCAAGAGAGTTTACGCCCATGCCTGCCGCGCCAACTCCGAGAATTAGCTTGCATCAGGCTCCCAGAAAGAGCGATGATTTCTCAGCGAACGGAACTGTGTCATTTCCGTTTTGTCTCACCTCAGGGGGTCACCCCAAGGTGTGAACTCTGAAAGAGTGGAAAAATTCGGTAGACGCTGAGTCTATGATCGAGAGATGGGTCAGCGAACTATGCGGCCATGGGCAAAGCTTCAAGAAATCTCCGGGAGATTTCCAGGGAACCTGATAATAGCAAATGGCTGATGACAGGAAATCGGTCTTTGGGCAGTTCCGAGGTGGAACCGGACACTCCTATCGAGGCAATAACATGTCCAAGGTGGTCAAAGACTGGAGCAGCGATGCCCCTGATGCCGACAACGTGTTCCTCATCGTTAATTGCGAATCCTTTCGCTCTGACCCCCGCCAAGTCCTGTTTCAAGAGGGGCAACGAACAAATGGTCTTGGGCGTGAACCGTCCCAGGGGACGTCCTTTGAACAAGAGATCCAACTCCGTGTCCGGCAAGTAGGCAAGCAGCGATTTCCCTTGCGACGTGCAGTGGGAGTCAATATGTCGGCCGACCCACTGTCCTTCCCATTTTCTGCCGGGGGGATTGGCCACCTCGACGAAGCACGCTTCCACCCCCTTAAGGACACTAGCGAGTCCGGGCAGGCCCACCTTCAGGGCGATCTCGCGCAGCGTAGGCCGCGTCGCGAGCTGCACTTGCCGGTCAGCATCGCCAGCGTCGGTCAAGGCGGTCAATCGTGGCCCCAACGAATAGGTGCGGCCATCCAGGTTGCGTAGAAGGAATCCGCGCATCAGCAGAGTGTAGACCAGATTATGCGCAGAGCTCTTGGGAATATGAATCTTTCGGCAAATCTCGGACAGAGTTAGCCCTAAGCTCGAGGAGGCCAGCAGTTCGAGCAGATCAGCGGTGCGATTTACGGCTGGCACGCTTACGTCGCCTTCCCCGCTATGACCGGGCATACTCACTACTCCCATCCTTACCCCACATGAACTTTTTCCCGCTGCTGACCAGGGAGAGATTTCGGATTCATGCGGATCTCCATTTCCACACTAGGGTTGAATCATTCTGGAGGGGGCAAGTCTTCTGGCAGCGAGCAAATCACAGACTGCCTTGCGCGTGCCGCGGAGAATGCATGCGTCAAGCGCCAGGCTGCGCGGACGCGCAGGGATTGCTGATATACTCAGTGGTTCTATGGTGCCAAATTCCACGATGTACGTCCTTCGGAAAAAACAACCGCATTTCGTGAAAACTTGCAGAATAATTAGACCCGTGGCACTTACTTAAATCTAGTTAAGTACCTCGCGTCAAGAGACATAATGTCCCTTACGAAATTCTTTTGCGTCACGGCCTTTGCCCAGGATTTTCTATGAACTCGGGCTTATCCACAATGCTTGCTCGCAAAACGCTTCACTGGTAATTGACGCCACCTCGCAATCGCACCCTTGCAGTACTCCTACCACCAAGACAGAACTTGCTTGGAGGCCACATCTTGAGCCGCCTCGGCCCAGGTCCGCAGCAGCCCTGGATCTCCGCCGAGATTGTAGACGTCGGTCATGCTGAGATTGATAGGGAGACCAGCCGCTTCGCGCACTCGGACTGCCATCTCCTTTTTCATCTCTTGCCGCGTAGCACCCATTGCAATGAGGTTGGGATGTGAAGTGACCTCCAGGATAACCGAGCCCTGGTACTTCTTAGCGGCCAATGCCACAGAGCTCCATGCAGAAACGTGATGGCGGCCCAAGTTGGGGAGCGTGGCGATGATGTCGAGCTTTTGATCCAGGCATTCGCATCCGTGATAGTAGACGGTCTTCGCAGGGTAAAGCTCACTGATGCGGCAGTTATACTGATGGACGAACTCCTCGTACATGGTCGGACCGAGCCCTGACGCGCTTTGAGCTGAAACATAAGCGCGCTCGTCTCTTACTTGCTGGGGACGCGAGCAAAAGTCTGGCAGGAGATACGTGGCGATTTGTCGATATGTGGGAACCATCTGATACCGTCCGGATGGGTCCACCGGGCAGTTGATCCAACCGTGCCGCTCGCGCCGCATATCGTCGGCGATAATCGATTGGGTAATGAACTCCATCATGCGGTGGACCTGATCGGGACAATCGTAGACGTCGAAAAGTATCTGCTGCATGCCGCGCATCCGCACGGCAAATTCATAAGGGGATTCACCTAACGTCTCGTAATTCGGGTGGACTGCAAGGCGGCCTCCAACGAGCTCCAGCGCCTCGCTCAGGCGTGCCGAAGTCTCAGACTCATTCACCTCCGTCTGTGGCACGCGAAGTTTGCACAGTTCGATTTCCTTTTGGAAGGGCGCGACGATCGATTTCGAGCTCAGCGGTGTGCCAGTGCTCCGCCAAACGAGATCCACACCCCAATTCTGGTGATGCCGGGTGTATACGGCTGGTATGGAAATGGCCTTCCAGACAACGTGATCATCCGGAACGCTTTCCGCGATCCAGATCCGCTTCTTAAGGTAGAACTCGATGTAGCGCGCAACCTCGCCCTGGCATTGGAGGTGGCCCCGTCCAAACATCATGTCCCACTGGAGGTCAGGGATATTCTCGAAGGTGAGGCTGACAGGAATTTTTTCGGTGGGCTGAAAGGCGTTATGACGCGCCCAGAGTTCTTTCTTTGCTTCCTCTTCCGGACGTCCTGAAAGCTCCAGAATCCTTTCGACGAGAGGACTCAGTATTTCCTTATCCGTCATTTAAGTTTGCTCTGGAATCTCCCTATAACTGCTGGGAACACTGTTCCAACAAGAGATTGCTATCGCGTTGCGCGGAGACAAAATACCTCAGTGATCACCCAAAACCGGCCATATATGATCACCTGAAAACCGGCCATATGGAGACCTACTCCGGGACATTGACTGCGGCATGAGGCGTTATAGCCTCAGCCGCTATGGCCAATGTCTTGAGTGATGAAAAGAAACAGCAAGTTATAGCTTTAGGGCGGCTCGGGTGGACGCTGCGGCGCATCCAGGGAGCCACCGGTGTGCGCCGGGAAACGGCGGCGGGATATTTGAAAGCCGCGGGAATCCCGGTGCGACCTCCGGGCTGGGAGCGAAGAGCGGGTTCAAAACCGGCCATAGAGGTGATCACCGACTTTGGCGCGGGAAAACCGGCCTCTGGGGTTTCCTCCGATCCGGCATCGATACAGCCTCATCTGCCACCGCCTTCCGGGCTGGACACGGCAAAACCGGCCACCGAGGTGACCACCGACTTTGGCGGGGAAAGACAACGCCCTCCGGCGGCAGTCGATCTCATTCGGCACGAACCCACCCCAGAATCAACCGTTGAACCGGGCGCGGCAAAACCGGCCAACGGGGTGATCACCGACGCGGAGTTGCCCCAACCCCCAGCGGAAGCGACCGGTCTGTTGGGTCAAGCGCCCGCCGCCGAGGTGATGGTCCCCGGCGCGGGCGCGGAGCCCGCGCCCGCGCCGGGGCCTCCCTCGCGCAGTCCCTCCGCCAGTGCCTGTGAACCCTATCGCGAGCTGATCGAACTCGCTCTCGCCCGTGGCCGCAACGCCATGGCCATCTGGCAAGATCTGGTCTCAGAGACCGGCTTCACCAGCGGCTACCAGAGCGTGCGGCGCTTTGTCGGCAAGCTCCGCGGCGTACAGATTCCGCAGGCTCATCCCGTCATCGACACCGCTCCCGGCGAAGAAGCCCAAGTCGATTACGGCACCGGTCCCATGGTCCGCGATTCTCAGACCGGCACGTACCGGCGCACCCGCCTCTTCGTGATGACTCTGGGTTACAGCCGCAAGTCGGTCCGTCTGCTGGTTTTCCAATCGAGTTCCCGCACCTGGGCGGAACTGCATGAGAAGGCCTTTCGCCGGCTGGGCGGGGTGGTTCGACTCATCGTGCTCGACAACTTACGCGAGGGCGTGCTGGTCCCCGACATCTACGATCCCACGCTCAATCCCCTCTACCGCGATGTGCTCGCTCACTACGGCGCCGTGGGCATGCCGTGCCGAGTTCAGCATCCCGATCGCAAAGGCAAAGTCGAAGCGGGAGTCGGACATGCGCAAAAGACACCGCTTAAAGGGCTGCGCTTCGAGAGTCTGGAGCAAGCCCAAACCTACCTGGATCGTTGGGAGACGCACTGGGCGGACACGCGCATTCACGGCACCACCAAGCGCCAGGTGGCCGCCATGTTCGCGGAAGAAAAACCGGCACTGCAACCGCTGCCACTTGAACCCTTCCGTTATTACCAGTACGGGCAGCGCACTGTGCATCTGGACGGCTGCGTGGAAGTTGAAGCCGCCTACTACGGCGCGCCACCGGGATGGATCGGGCGCTTGGTCAACGTGCAGTGGGATGACCTTTACGTGCGCCTGCTCGATCCGCGCACCGGTCAACTGCTGCGCGAGCATGTCCGCCAGAAGCGCGGCCGGTTCCGCATCAAGCCGGAGGATTACCCGAAGCGCGCGCCGCTCGGCACCCTGCAGTTGCTGGCGCGAGCGGAACGCGCCGGAACTCACATCGGCGCTTTCTGCCAAGCGATCCATCGCCAAGAAGGAGAACTGGGCGTGCGCCGCATTCTGGGTGTGCTGGCCTTGGCCAAGAAGTTCGGACTGGCGGCGGTCGAGGAAGCGTGCGCCGCCGCGCTCGAACTGCAAGTGCACGAATATCGCTTTGTGCGCCGCTATCTGGAACGACGCCCCCAAGCCCCCCTGAGCTTACAGCAAGTTGATCCCCTGATCCGCGAACTGGTGCACTACCGCGATCTCATCCAGCAACGGATGCAGCAACAAGAACAACAGCGGTCGCTCTTTGAGATGGTCCCGGAAGCGCCGCCACGGACTTCCCCGGAGGTGCACGAATGATGATGCGCAGACCTGCCCGCAGCCCTCCGCACAAGGCGCCGCCCCGCTGCGCGCGGCGGAGAGGATGGTCTTTCACGAAGTGCACCGACATCGTCAGGAAGAGAGGAAACGCAATGAATCTGATCGAACTGAATCGCGCTTTACGGCAGTTACGCCTGGGAGGGATGGCGGCGGTGCTGGAGACCCGCCTGCGTCAGGCCCAAGCCGAATCCATGGCACCCTTAGATCTGATCTCCTGCCTGGTCACCGACGAACTCACGCGCCGCGCCGACCGCATGCTGGAACGCCGGCGCAAGCAGGCCGAGTTCCGCGACCCGCTCAGGACCCTCGACAACTTCGACTTCACCTTCAACAAAAAGATGAATCGCAGTCTGGTCTTCGAGCTGGCCACCGGCACCTTCATCGCCCGGCATGAAGACGCCCTTTTTCTCGGCCCGCCCGGGAGCGGCAAAAGTCACTTGGCGCAGGCCATTGGCCAGGCCGTCATCCAACAGGGGTATCGCGTCTTCTACCGCGAAACTCACGCCCTGCTCGAAGAGATCGCCGACGCCACCCTTGACGGCACCCGCAAGGAATGTCTAGAGTCGCTGACCACCGTGCCGCTGCTCATCATCGACGACTTCGGCATGCGCAAGCTGCCCTTGACCGCTGCCGAGGAACTGCTCGAACTCATTATGCGTCGCTACGAACGCGCCAGTACGCTGGTGACTTCCAATCGACCGGTGGAAGACTGGGGCAAGTTGCTGGGGGATGCCGCGGCCGTCAGCGCCATGCTCGACCGCCTCCTGCACCACGGACATCTGCTGAAGTGCGGCCCGCGAAGCTGGCGAACGAAAACCGACTTGCCAGCAGAGCCGGCGGCAGGGTAAAAAAGGTTAGTCCCGGACGGCCCCACATGGCCGGTTTTGACCCGATCATGCATGGCCGCTTTTGAGGTGATCACCGAGGCAAAATAGTCGCCAGAGTGCCACGGCGTCAACTCCGTTCAACCCTTTGAACGACTTCCAGAGGTGTGAACTCTGGAAGAATGGAAGATTTCGGGAGACGCGGATTTCATGACCTGGAGATTGGTAAGCAAACTGCGCAGCCGTGGGCAAAGGTTCAAGAAGTCTCCGGGAGGTTTCCTGCGAAGCTGATATTAGCAGATGACTGGGGGCAGGAAATAGGTCTTTTGGGGGTTCCGAGGTGGAACCGGACACTCCTATCGAAGCAATTACATGTCCAAGGTGGTCAAAGACTGGAGCGGCGATGCCCCTGATGCCGGCAACGGCAACGTGTCCCTCATCAGTGATGCTGGACAACCTGAGTACGCATAAGATCCGGGGTATCCGCGAGGCCATCGAAGCCGCAGGCGCGCGGCTGCTCGATCAGCCACCGTATTCGCCGGACTTCCTTCGTTCAGTCCGCCGAGAGTGTGAATGAGATTTCCTGCTCGTCGGGTCGCACGAACCCACCCGATTGCGATTTCAGCCGCAGGGGAACCAAAACCTGGGCTACGGCGTGCTCCAATCCTTTCTCGGGCGCATCGGCATAAGGGTTGTAAGGGTAAACGGGCCAGGCCAGCTTCGCCGTGGGGTCGAGTTTCAGCGTCCAGCCATGATGTCGAATCCAGCCGCCCAGCGCTTCCGGCGCCAGGAGCACCGGTTCCGTTCCCAAGGGAATTTTCGCGCCCGTCCCGGTTTCGAGTTCCTCGCCCGGTCGAAGGCAAAGTTGGAGCACTAGGTTTGCCTCCTCCGGAGGCGTGTCCTTGCCGCAGATCACAAAACGCAGGGTGACTGCGTCCGCGGCAGGCGTGGGCACGTAGAGGTCACTGAAGAATGTGTTATAGGCGAGCGAGAGCCGGTCTTGTTTTTCCCCCATTTGCAGGCGGCTGCTGAGGGGCATGTAATAGATCCCGCCGCCGAGCTTTTCTGAAAAAGTCGCCAGTTCCGGTTGATGTTTGGAGTTGGCCCCAGTAATGATCAGGCCCAATTTCTGGTGGAACACGCTCACATTCCCCTGGCGGTCGAGGAAGAACTGGTTCGTCACCGCCGAAGTGCTGACGATTCCCGAGAGGCAGACCACCCACGGCCCAGTCTTCCGTATGCTTGCCGGTATGCTCATCTGGTAAACGCAGCGTGGCTGATCCTGCGGGATGGGCTGAGTCGGCCCTTCATGATAGTAGAGCGCACTCTGTGACAGCCGCCCCAACCACTCCATTTCCAGAGGCTCGGAGCGAATGAAGCTCGTGAGAAACTCCGCGTAGCGTCGTCCGTCCGGGAAGTGCGAAAAACCGAAATGCCCCCAGGCATCCACCGGCCAATACCGGTTGCGATCGTTGATGACCTCCACCGGCGTGCCGTCCGGATAGGTGAAGTTCTCGTGGAAATTGGTGGAGAGGCGCAGCGCCTGGAGCGCAGCCGAGTCCTTCGTGTACTCATAATAAAGGGCTACCTGCGTCATGGTAAGGTAGTCGTAACCCGTCGTGGGTCCGGCGCGGCTGTGCTCGCCCCAGTAGCCCTCGGGCGCCTGCTCGACGGTGCAAAAGCGGTGCAGGATCTGCGTTCCCAGACGCTCCCAATCCTGTTTGCCAAACACTTGCCCGGCGAGCAACAACAGCGATGCATACTGTGCATAGTGATTGGGTGAGGTTCCAATATAAGGAGCGTTGTACCAGGGGTAATCCAAGCGGCAGAGGGCACGGTCGTATACGAGCTCCGCGTTCCTCAAGATATGCTGCTGCCATTGGCGCCGCCGCTCCTCACCCAGGTCGCCCTGAAGCAGGCGATAAGCTTCCAGCCACATGTAAGTGTCCCAGTCACTGTCCAGACGCGGCGCATAGAGGCCCTTTTCGTCTTGGCTCACCAGCAGGTCGCCGATCCGAAGAGCCAGATTCAGCATCCGGGTATCGTGGTAATGCGGGTTCGCGGGGTGACGTTTGGTATAGAGAACAGCGGGCGCCAGTATCGCGAAGGGAAAGTGCTCCCAACCGGGTTGAGCTTCGAGCGTTGCCAAGCTGGGTGCGGGCTCGGCGCTCAAGCGCTGCCCGACCGCCGCAGCGCCCGCTTCCATCAGAGGGAAATAGCCGGCTGGCAACTGCTGCGCGGCTGCGATGCTCGCCGTCGCACACAAGAAAAGCAGGGCCCGAATCATTCCTTGGACCATCGGTTCCTCCTTTCGAACCCTTATTTGTGCCGAGGATATTGACGAATCGCGATATCGTCAGCTGGTTATCCAAGCCCAGGCTTGCTTCGATACTTCAAGGCGGTTTCAATGCCAGCACGCTGGGTGCGCTGAGGCGGAAGCCCGCGAAGCACCAATTCCAAGTCGTCCACCGCCATCTGTCCGATCTCGGGAAAAATCTCAGGCACGTTCCCTGCGCGATGCGCAGAGAGAATCGTGTTCGGAGTACGACGCGCGCGATGGTTCGCCGGGATGGGCTCCTCGGGAAACACGTCAATGGCGGCGCGAATGTCTCCCGATTCTGCGGCATCGAGCAAATCCTCAAAGTTCACAATGCCTGCTCGGCTAACGAGCACGACCACCGACCCCCGCTGTAGGAGGCTGAAATATTTCTTGTCGAGTGATCCGGCATTCTCGGTCGTGGTAGGCGCCAGGATGAAGACGATCCGCGACCGACGGAACAGTTCTTCCAAGCCGACAGGCTGCGTCTGCAGGTCCCGCAATACTTGATTGTGAACCCACGGATCGTGTACCAGGATTTCGCCGCGAAACGGGCGCAACAGGGGAATCAACTCCCGCCCGAGATTACCGCAGCCAATGACACCCATCGTTTTGCCCCGTAACAGGAACGAATCCTGCATATCGTCCACGGCATACAGAGACTCCCTGCCTGCACGGAATTTTACGTCGCCATCCACGATTCCGCGCGCCGCACCGATCGCCATGCCCAGCGCCATTTCGGCTACAGGAACGGCGAATACAGGAGCGATGGTCGTGACATAGATATTACGGCGGAAACATTCCTCATAATCGATAGTAGGCAGGAAATTGCCTTCAATGTTGACGATAAGACGCAGGTGAGTCGCACGGTCTAGTCGGTGGCGCGGCATTTCCGTCTGGCCGATGACCGCAACGGCATCCGGAAGGTATTGGTCGATATGCGAGTCAGGAGCTGGCCGCCCGTCGTACCAGATTACACGGCCCAATGCTTCTAAACGGCGAGTATCCTCCGTGCTGAAAATGTCGCGCGCGCAACGGGGGTACAGATCAAGCAAAAGAACTTTGTCAGTTGTATTCACTCGTGTTCACCACCTCGCGGAAGTTCTTCAGTAGAGCTTTAAGGCAGGCCCTTGGACTATCGAAACAAAAACCACAGCAACGCTGTGCATATACACAACCCAACGGCCCAAAGGCGATAATCCGCCAATCTTCTCCAAGGCGCAGTGAACTCTCCGAACACGTTCCCCCCCACGTTGCTGGATTCAGGAGTCTGGCTGGTCAAGCTGATGACAATCATCACTGCAGCGGCCAATATCCACACTACGAAAGTCCGATGCATGAAGGAGTGCATCAGCGGGTGAGAAAGGATTGGCAGCTTCCAGCCAAGCACTTGGTCAAGGAAGAAAAAAAGACCCACTCCAAATCCCGCCACGAGTCCACCAATCGCCCCTTTCGTGTTCCCCTTCTTCCAGGTCAAGCCCGTGAAAATCACCGCACACATAGGCACGCATAAGTAGGCAGAGACAGACTGGATGTAATACCACATGGTTACGGAAAGACCCACAAGTGGCGCAGCCAGAACACCCAGCGCCGCCATCAGCACCGTAACCCACCGGCCGATGACCACTTGGGTGCGGTCTGTTGTGGCAGGCCGTAACCGAAGCACAAAATCCCGGACCACCAGCGTGGCACTCGAGTTGTAGCACGCGCTCATTGAAGACATCAGAATAGCAATCAGGCCAGCGAGCACGAGACCGCGCAGCCCCACCGGCAATAGACCTTGGACGAGTTTCGCGTAAGCACCATCGTATCGGGGCAGCGCGGGATAGAGAACTCGAGCTATCAGACCTGGAAGAACCAGAGTGAAGGGAACCAGAAGCTTGAGGAAACCCGCAAAAATCGCCCCTCGCTGGCCATCCAGAGAAGTGCGGGCGCCCAAGACGCGTTGCACGGTGGTCTGGTCCATGCACCAATAAAACATGCCGGCTAACAAATTCGCAAAGAAGAACCCTGTAATGGGAAAATCGTTGTCGAGAGGCTTTACCATCTGAATCGCCGTCTGGGGCAAGTGGCTGCACATCGCAGACCATCCTCCCACAGCTTTGAGGCCAAGGATAGTTAGGAATGCGCTGCTTAGGATGAGCCATGTTCCTTGTACCATGTCCGCGTAAACGACTGCACGCAACCCGCCTTTCATCGTGTAAAGGGCCGTAAAGGCCGAAAGGATCACCATGACCAGAGCCTGATTCCATCCGAACAACACCGTAAACAGAAGTGATCCAGCCCAGACGTCGACGGCGTTTTTGGTGAGAACATTAATGACCAGCAGATTGACGGAAAGGAAGGCGCGAAGGCTCCAGCCAAAGCGGCGCTCAAGGAATTCTGGAATTGTGTAAATCTTCTCCCGCAAGTAAAGCGGTGCGAAAATCATTGCCAGGATGATAAGGTCCAATGCACTCATCCAATCGAACCCTCCGGCAACCATGCCGATCCGATACCCATCGCCGGCCAACCCTACGACGTGTTCTGCCGAAATATTCGAAGCAAACAGCGACATGCCAATGAAGGGCCACCGGAGGTCGCGGCCTGCCAGGAAGTATTCACTGCCCGAACTACCTTTTTGGGAAGCTCGCGTCACCGCGAATACAACCAGGCCCAGGCTCGCGAAAATTGTAATGGCATCAATCCACGACAGCATGGTGTTCCGCACTCCACACGTCTTCCAACTTACGGTAACGCGTTCCTTGCGCCACAATCGAGATCTACAGAGGGGCGGGTTCGACGACGGGAATCACATTCGTATCTCCCATCAGGACAATGCGCTGGCGGGCTGTCCTCGCAACAAATCATTGGGTCCGGCGAAAACACTCGCCGATCGCTTGGGGAAGTGGGCCTTCCGCAATTGCCGCCCCTCTCTTGTCGGACAACTCCTGAGCCGCCGTGCGGACGGGCAGTGGGCTCTCCGGAGCCAGAATTATCTTCTTGAAATCTGGAAGAAGAGGAGAACCAGCCTGCGCGGCCATTACGGCACTGGTCGCGACGGCAATATCTTTTACAAAATCACGGCGTGTCATCGATATAGCTTACCGTATGCAATAATTTGTCTCCCCAATCACATCCCTGCCTGTGTGTCCTTCCAGTCGAAGGACATCTCTTTGGTTGCTAAGTTGTTCCTACTCGCATATTCATTTCTCGCAACCTGAACTTTCGAGACCCACTCACCAAGCGGCAGCAGCAGTTCTCGGTAGATCACGTACGTCATGTCAATCGTCCAATCCGGAACGTGGTCTTTCACGTCGTCCATTACATGGAGGAAGCGTCTTCCTTTCGCCTCCGAAACTCGTGGCTGCCAACTCTGAAGCCAAATGTCGTTCACTTGTCGTAATGTTCGATTCCGCTCTCCCCTGATTCCTTCAGCGGTGGCCAAAGCCTGGTCGACGGAAAAAACAGCGTCCGCCGCCCGGCCCTGCGCAGCGGCCTTCCCGGCCGCCTCCAGCGCAGCGTCGATACTTACGAGACTCCGCAGCATCAGGAGATTCTGACGATATATCTGCGCGATGGAAATGAAGACTTCCAGGTTGTAACGGTTGAACTCGACCCGATGCAGATTTGAATACAGAAGGTTCAGGAGCTCGTCGTTCTCAATCAAAGCTTCCCCCGCCAGTTCCAGCCGCTTGGCATTCTCCCGGTTCCATGCCGAACTGTAGCTGAGATCCGTTGACGAAGGGACGGGCGGCAGCGCGAGCGTCTGGTCTTCCACGGGCTGCGCCTCCTGGGGACACCGGGGCTCGCCACAGTTGCCGAAATTCGGCCTGCGCGAGACGGATGGAATAGTATCCCAACTGTCAGCCCAAAACTGGGCTTGCAGGCTCATCAACTGGTATACACGGCCCATGTTCGTGGCACTCGGTCCATAGAATTCATTGATGAAAGCGCTCTCAGCTTCGGCAGGATCCAATGAGCCAGGGCGCCATGCGGCAGACGTAGCCGCGACGTAGCCAAGCCAGAACGTTTCAGGATGAAGCCCGTTGTCGGGCCAGCCCGCATTCATCGAACCCATCAGATCGGTCTTTCGCAAAGGTTCGAGCGTGGACAGCGTAAGAATGTCGGAAACACGTTCGCTCCGGATCTTGTCCGGCGGATGGAGCCGCCGCGACAAGGGCAAAATGCTGTAGTTGGGGAAGAGGTCCTCGAGTCCCTGGGTGACGGTGGAAATCATTTGACGGTACCCGTGTTCCTTAAGCGGGAGATCGAAGGCCGGGTCCCACTCTTCGCCATTGATGATGTATTTGGGTAAGGCCGCGACCTCTTCCGGCTTTAGGGGATCGCCTACCCAGAAGACGACATTGCGCCCCCGCTCATGCAGGAAGTCCGCCGTCCGGGTAATGAACTCTGCCAGCAGCTTCCCTCTGCTGCCGAGTTCCCTCACTCGGGCAGACTCATGGCATCCGCTGTTATCCGCCAGGCCAACATAGTACGGCTCGTCGGTAGACAGAAAAAAGTAATCGACACCCTTATTTGCTGCCAGCAGATCCTCGTACATGCCGAACAGCAGCTTGTATGAGTCGGGATTCGTGACGCACAATTCATAGTTGATCCGCGGAAACGCGCGCAGGGAGGCGTATTCGGGGTGTTTCAGAATGAACGCGATATGAGCGGGTCCATCCAGGTACGGAATGAGCTGGACATAGTATCGCAACCCGTAGTCAGTCAGATCCTGAAACTCGGCGGGCGAAAGCGCATACGGCTCGACGATGGCAGGCGCGCTTCGGTACTGAAAGTGACCTTCGAGCTTGATGAAGATGCCGTTGATCTTGAAAAAGGCGGCCTGCCGGATGGCGCGCCTTAGCTCTTCCATACGTTCGAGGTGGTGGGCGTCATCCCAGTAGATTGTCCTGAGTTGTAAGTCGGGCCAGTCCAGAATATGACCGCAAGGCAGCCGCGCGCTTGTGCCTTGCGAACTTACAAGTTGAAGGAGGCTCTGGACGCCATAGAACAGCCCTGCACCCGCATTAGCCCGAATCGTGATGTGGTGTGGCGAAATGTCAAGTTGGTAGGCCTGTTGGGCCAGAGCCGCTTTGTCCCGATCGGCAGCCTGACCGATCTGAACCGAATCTGGGACCACCTCCAGCACAATCAACTCCGAAGAGGAGTCCTGGCCCACTTTGAGCTCAATCGGCGGATTGAGACGGGCCTTGAACCCATCCTGCAAACTCTTGACCGCGATGTCGTTCGGCTGGACGCCTCCTCCTACCTTAAGACTCCAACTCTTGTTTATGTAGGTATCCGCACCGCTCAGTTTCACCTGCTGCGGGTCGGGCAGCAGCGAGTACCCACGCGCGAGTAATTGAGACACTGCCGTCGCCTGGCTTGGAAGAAATACAACCAGAGCGGACGCCAGCAGTAATAGCGATTCCTTCTTCATCGTTTGAATCCTCTTGATATAAAGTTGTACGTTCCTGAGGCAGCGGCGAAGACCGCCCTCCCGGATTCCACCCGCAGTAACTTCAGCCCCTCGGATTCCGCCGCTGCATGTCCGCCTTCCGTCACCGCATCGATGCTCGATGCGGGAACGAAGACAGTCGCGGTCGTATTCGGAGGAATAGCGACTGTGAGATGCAGATCACGATCCACGATTTCCCAGTGGCTGGAGATCGGACCGCGAACCGATCGATAGCTGGCCGTGCACCATTTCACATCGCCAACGGGCTCCGGCTTGATCATGATCCGGTCGAAACCCACCGCGTCCGGATCGGACCCGATCCCGGCCAGCGCCTTGTAGAACCATTCCTCCGCTTCGCCTAGCATGAACATATTCTGCGACTCGTTCGGATCCGTATCCCACGCCTCTGTCAGGCTGGTCGCGCCCCGGCTCAGCTGGTAGCCATAGCTGGGAACGTCGGTCCGGGAAAGCATGTCGTATATAACGTCCGAACGCCCGGCATCCGACAACGCCTGCAATACGTAGCGCAGGCCGATCTCACCGGCGGTGGTGTGATTGTTCAGAGAGCGTATGTTCTCAACAATTGCCTTGACGATCGCCCCGGCACACTCCGGCCCGGCAATTCCCAGCACCAACGGCATGGCGTTGGACACTTGATTGCCGCTTACGTACACCCTTGTGCTCGGGTTAAGAAACTTTTCATCGAATGCCTGTCCCACGCGGACACGCAACTTGCCGTATTTTTCCGAATCCGCTGTGTAGCCGAGCAGGGCCGCCGTTTGTTCTATAATGCTCAGATCGCGATAGTAGACGGCCGTTCCGGTCAGGCCCTTGGGCGGCATCCCGAACATAAGGTTTTCCGGGAGGATCCAATCGCCGACGCCGTACGAAATGATGCTGTCCTTGGCACGGCTGGTGAGGTAGTCTACATACGCACGCATACCAGCGTAGTGGTTGCGCAGCGGCTCCATGTCTCCGTAGTACTGATACACGTACCAGGGCGCCTCGACATAGGCGCTTCCCCATTCCGGCGAGTCCCGGTCATAGCCGCGAAAGACGACATACTCGGGTGCAGTATCGGGCACCAATCCGTTCGGAAGCTGGGCTTCCCTCATGTCGTCAAGCGCCTTCGAGTAGAGGCGTGCCACGTCGTAATTAAGCATGATCGACGGAGCCATGAAGTGCAACTGCTCCAGCCACTGGATCTTCTCGCGATGCGGACAACCGGTCAAGACACTCTGCATGTTGCTCAGAATGGCAGCATTGATCAGGGCATGAATCCGGTTGAACAGATCGTTCGAGCAGGAAAATGACCCTGAGGTCTCCGACGATGAATGTATGAACTGGCCGGTCATATTGTGCACGACCGCCTTCCCCGAAGAGTCCTCCCGGGCAGCACCTTCTACCTGTACATAACGCAATCCGTAATAGCTAAACCGAGGATGCCAGCTCTCGTTGCCTGTGCCCCTGAGGGTGTAACTGAAGGAGGATGGTGTGCCTTGCGGCCCTTGTTTGACCAGCCCTCTATCATCAAGAAGTTCACCCGGGATTAACTTTACGGTTGTCCCTGCTGGTCCGGAAACGCTCAATGCCGGCCAGCCGGCGAAATTCTGTCCCAAGTCATACACATAAGTTCCCGGCTTCGGCTCGGTGACTTTTACCGGCTCGTACTCCCGCATGATCTTGACTGGCGGAGCGCTTTCGGCGGCCAGCCGGCCTCCCGGGCCTTCCATTACCAAAGCGTTCTTCCAGCCGGAGTCATCAAAACCGGGCGCGTCCCAACCATCCTGTTCCCGCCGTCCATCGTAATCCTCGCCGCCGTAGATACAGGAGAAGGTAATCGGACCGGGCACTACCCGCCAGGACCCGTCGGAGATGACCTGCTTCGATGTGCCATCGGTGAATTCGATCTCCAACTGGAGAATCATTGTGGGTGGACCGAACGAACCAAGAAACTGCACATATCTTCCGCCTGTGACGTTGTACATGCCGTTGCCCAGCATCACTCCAATTGCGTTTACGCCCTTCCGGATCTGCTTCGTGACGTCATACGTCCGGTACACGCAGCGCTTGCGGTAGTTCGTCCAGCCCGGCTCCAGAACGTTGTCTCCTACTTTTTGGCCGTTCAGGTGTGCTTCGAAAGAGCCCAGGCCGCAAAGGTACAACGTCGCCCGCTGCGGTTGTTTTGCGACTGTGAATTCACGCCGCAGCAAGGGCAGGTTTTTGTTGCCCTGCCGGCCGTCCCCGATCCATTTGCCCTTCCAGTCGGAAGACTGCAGGAGTCCCATGGCCCATTCCGCCGGAGCGCTGTAGGCGGACGGGTGGTCTTCTTTATCCCAAACCCGCACTTTCCAATAACAGCGCATCCGCGAGGTCAAGGGCTTGCCGCCATAAACCACAAATATGGTCTGGTTTGAGTTAACCTTGCCGCTGTCCCAAAGATCGCCCCTGTCCGCCGCCAGTTTGGCCGGATCGCTGGACGCCAGAACCTGGTACGCTGTCTGCTTCTGCTCACGCTGATCGGAACTCAGCAGCCAGCTCAGCCGCGGCTGGACCGCGTCGATGACGGCCGGACTGGGATGGTACTCGCACCTCAAATCCTGCGGCGCAAGGGAGCCCGCCCGGGCAACCCCAGCGAGCAAAAAGAGGCACACGGTCTTTATCATCATCATCTGCCCTCTTGAGCGGCACGGCTGGACCACTCTGCACCATTCCACACCCAAGTGTCGTCTGGAAGCGCTCCATTCTGCGACGTCTCGCCACCAAACAAGACCACTTCCTGTCTCTCGGCATCGTAGACCATCGCATGTCTGCTTCTGGCGTTGGGTGCCCGGGCCGGAAACTTCTGCCGCCACTCCGTCCCATCCCACACCCATGTGTCGCTCAGGTATTGCCCAGGGCTGGCCTCTCCCCCGAAAAGCACAACCTGCGACCGCGCCTGATCGTAGGCCATCGCATAACAGGACCGCTTCGGGGGACTGTGAACAGGCGCCTTGCGTTCCCAGTTCGTTCCATCCCATAGCCAGGTTGCGCCGTCGGTTTCTCCAAATACCACAACTTTGGCGCGAGCCGAATCGTAAGCTATAGCCATGCCAGACATTGCAGGCGGCCGCGTATCAGGAAGCGTTTCCATCCAGTTAGACCCGTCCCAGGTCCAGGTGGCCTCTCCACCAAACACCACCACTTGTTTGCGGGCGCCGTCGTAAGCTGCCACTCCACCCGCCAGCCTCACCGGAGGAGTTGTTAGTCTCCAGGTATTCGCAGTCCAAACCCAGCTACCTGTCTGAATGTCGCAGAACAACAAGAGTTGCGAGCCAGCCGAATAGTAGACCATCGTGCAACGGTCCGGCGGATCGGGAGTTACCGGACTTGCCGCGGGATGCGCCTGTATCCACTGTCTACCGTCCCAGAACCAGGTGTCGCTGAGTAGTCCCGCTCGGGACTCCCCGCCGAACAGCACGACGCGGCGCAGACCTGCATCATAAGCCAAGGCCGCATTCAACCTTCCCGGTGGACTGGCCGGCGCCTCTGTTCTCGACCACCCACTCGCGAGGAATGGCGGCACCACCGTCGCCTGGCTTGGAAGAAATACAACCAGAGCGGACGCCAGCAGTAATAGCGATCCCTTCTTCATCGTTTGAATCCTCTTGATATAAAGTCGTACGTTCCTGAGGCAGCGGCGAAGACCGCCCTCCCGGATTCCACCCGCAGTAACTTCAGCCCCTCGGATTCCGCCGCTGCATGTCCGCCTTCCGTCACCGCATCGATGCTCGATGCGGGAATGAAGACAGTCGCGGTCGTATTCGGAGGAATAGCGACTGTGAGATGCAGATCACGATCCACGATTTTCCAGTGGCTGGAGATCGGACCGCGAACCGATCGATAGCTGGCCGTGCACCATTTCACATCGCCAACGGGCTCCGGCTTGATCATGATCCGGTCGAAACCCACCGCGTCCGGATCGGACCCGATCCCGGCCAGCACCTTGTAAAACCATTCCTCCGCTTCGCCCAGCATAAAATGGTCCTGGGACTCCTGCGGATCCGCATCCCACGCCTCCGTCAGGCTGGTAGCACCCCTACTGAGCTGGTAGCCGTAGCTCGGGTTATCGGTCCGGGAAAGCAAGTCATATATAACGTCCGAGCGGCCGGCATCGGCCAATGCCTGCAAAACATAACGCCAGCCGATCTCACCGGCGGTGGTGTGATTGTTCAGAGAGCGTATGTTGCCAACGATTGCATTGACAATCGCTCCACAACGGCTCGGTTCGGCAATCCCCAGCACCAACGGCATGGCGTTGGCCACTTGATTGCCTCCCGCGTATACGCCTGCATTCGGGTCAAGAAACTTTTTATCGAAGGCACGTCTTACGCTCACGCGGAGCTTGCCGTATTTTTCCGAGTCCGATGTGTTGCCCAGCAAAGCTGCTGTTCGCTCCAGAATAGCCAGATCGCGGTAGTATACGGCAGTCCCAGTCAAGCCTTTTGGTGGCATCCCACGCATAAGGGTTTCCGGAAGGATCCAATCGCCGACACCGTACGAAATGATGCCGTCCTTGGCACGGCTGGTGAGGTAGTCCACATAGGCCCGCATGCCGGTGTAGTGTTTCCGCAGCGGTTCCATGTCGCCGTAGATCTGATACACGTACCAGGGCGCCTCGACATAGGCGCTTCCCCATTCCGGCGAGTCCCGATCATAGCCGCGAAAGACGACATACTCGGGTGCAGTATCGGGCACCAATCCGTTCGGAAGCTGGGCTTCCCTCATATCGTCAAGCGCCTTCGAGTAGAGGCGTGCCACGTCGTAATTAAGCATGATCGACGGAGCCATGAAGTGGAACTGCTCCAGCCAGCCCAGCTTTTCGCGATGAGGACAGTCCGTAATCACGCTCTGCATGTTGTTCAGGATGGCAGCGTTGATCAGGGCATGGATTCGGTTGAACAGATCGTTCGAGCAGGAAAACGAGCCCGATGTCTCCGAGGCGGAATGTATGAACTGGCCAGTCAGATTGTGCACGGCCGCCTTCCCCGAAGATTCCTTCCGGGCAGCACCTTCTACTACCTGTACATAGCGCAATCCGTAGTAGCTGAACCGCGGGCTCCAGCTCTCGGTCCCTTTGCCCCTGAGCGTGTAAGTGAAGTAGTAGGGTCTCCCGGACGCATGTTCCGTCACCAACCCCTTTTCATCCAGAAGCTCACCGGGAACCAGTTTGACACTTGTCCCGGCCGGTCCCGACACGGTCAATTTCGGCCAGCCTGCGAAATTCTGTCCCAAGTCATACACATAAGTTCCCGGCTTCGGCTCGGTGACCTTTACCGGCTCGTACTCCCGCATGATCTTGACTGGCGGAGCGCTTTCGGCGGCCAGCCGGCCTCCCGGGCCTTCCATTACCAAAGCGTTCTTCCAGCCGGAGTCATCAAAACCGGGCGCGTCCCAACCATCCTGCTCCCGCCGTGCGTCATAGTCCTCGCCGCCGTAGATAGAGGAGAAGGTAATCGGACCGGGCACCACCCGCCAGGACCCGTCGGAGATGACCTGCTTCGATGTGCCATCGGTGAATTCGATCTCCAACTGCAGGACCAGGGTGGGCGCGCCGAACGAACCGACAAACTTCACGTATCTTCCGCCTGTGACGTTATACATGCCGTTGCCCAGCATCACTCCAATTGCGTTTACGCCCTTCCGGATCTGCTTCGTGACGTCATACGTCCGGTACACGCAGCGCTTGCGGTAGTTCGTCCAGCCCGGCTCCAGAACGTTGTCTCCTACTTTTTGGCTGTTCAGGTGTGCTTCGAAAGAGCCCAGGCCGCAAAGGTACAACGTCGCCCGCTGCGGTTGTTTTGCGACTGTGAATTCGCGCCGCAGCAAGGGCAGGTTTTTGTTGCCCTGCCGGCCGTCCCCGATCCATTTGCCCTTCCAGTCGGAAGACTGCAGGAGTCCCATGGCCCATTCCGCCGGAGCGCTGTAGGCGGACGGGTGGTCTTCTTTATCCCAAACCCGCACTTTCCAATAACAGCGCATCCGCGAGGTCAAGGGCTTGCCGCCATAAACCACAAATATGGTCTGGTTTGAGTTAACCTTGCCGCTGTCCCAAAGATCGCCCCTGTCCGCCGTCAGTTTGGCCGGATCGCTGGACACCAGAACCTGGTACGCTGTCTGCTTCTGCTCACGCTGATCGGAACTCAGCAGCCAGCTCAGCCGCGGCTGGACCGCGTCGATGACGGCCGGACTGGGATAGTACTCGCACCTCAAATCCTGCGGCGCAAGGGAGCCCGCCCGGGCAACCCCAGCGAGCAAAAAGAGGCACACGGTTTTTATCATCATCATCTGCCCTCTTGAGCGGAAGCGGCACGGCTGGACCACTCTGCACCATTCCCGATTCGACGCCACCGCGTGATAGCCGTAGCGCTCCGCTTCAAACAAGTTGGGCTGCGGATTGAGCCAGCGCAGCAGGATAAGCCGGAACGCCTGCTTCGACTGGTTCATGGTGTGCACCGTCTCGGCGATCTCCCGATCGGTCGCCGGCACTTCCGCCGTCCGGTAGGGTTGCCAAGCGCTCTCCGGCAGGTTTTTGATTTCGCGTTTCACCGCCGCGTCCAAGTCCACGGTGATCGTGAAGGTGCGCCCCGCCTGGCTATAATGATCGAGCACCGCCGCCTGATACGCCGCGCTGTCACTACGGAAATAAATCCGCTTCCCCTCTGGCAGCGCGGCCTCGCACTTCTGAGCAAAGGCCAATATCCCCGCCCCCGGACTCACCCAGTTCGGCAAACACATCATCACCGCCGGACTCAAACTCAAACAGCTCGTTTTGATTCCCGAATTGGCTTATCTGCATGCGATGTAACCGCAAAAATCACGCTCCGCTTCTTGCCCAATTCGGTCAGAACCTTATGACACAGGTACTAAGGACCCGCCGGGCCGGGCGTCCGAAGGACCAGCGATCATCGCCGGCTGCATCCCCAGCAGGGTCTGCGGAGTTTCGAAGAGAACGGCCCGGGCGATTTTCAAGGCCTCGGGCCGAGTAAATTGACCCATTGCAACTTTTTCCGACAGGACCAGAGCCAACTGATTACACACGATCTTCGCTTTGCCATACGTCCATTCCAGGCAGTAGGCATCGGAGAAAAATCCTACTTGCTTATTCACGGGCAACATGTCGAGCCGCTCTTCCATGATCTGCCGCATCACGGAGGGGAAGAAGTTCAGCCACCAATAGCCAATCAGGGAGAGATTGGGCAATTCCCTGCACAGTGTACACAGCGCCTGGTTCCCGTGGCGGCTTGCCAGGAAGCATTGGAAGTTAATGCGCGGATGCCGGCTGATCATCTCCGACAGTTGCATGACGGTGCGCTGCGACAGCCGGCTGGCTGTTTCGAAGGGCAGGGGTTCGGCGCCGAGGCTGAATTGGAAGATGGCTTTGGCGCCGCGTTCTTCGAGCGCCGTCAGATAAGCTTCGTGGATATAGCAGGCGTAGAGGTCACGCTCGCGCGGGCCGTTCTCCCGCTGCTCAAGCGCTGCGGCCATTTCGTCCCGGCTGACCGTACGAAAATCGATGTCCGTGGAGATATGCGTGGCCGTTGACAATAGCTGATTGAAGGGGATGTTCGCGACGTAGTGGTTGACAGCAGCATGGACGTCCTCTAAGTTGCGCATCGTCCGCTCCGTGGCTGGACGTTTTCCACCCCCAATCGGACTTGGGCTTTCCGGGGTTTTGCCCCAACAGCGCTCCAATTCGTAGAGGGCCGTGTCATATTCACCCCATTGCAATCTTGTGAAGAAGGCCCACTCCAACGAATATTGAAGGGTGTCTTTGTCCCTCCCACTCTCACGGCGCGCGTATTCCGTGCAATAGCGATGGATGTTGGCGCGCTGCATGATTTCCCGCTGCCAAGCACGATCGTCGGCGCGCTCGCGGATAATGGCATCCAGGCGCTGCCAATTGTCGGCCGTGAGCGGATCCTTCCAGCCGTAAAGGTCTTCCAGGATCAGGCGAATTCCCCACGATGTACTCGTATTACGTACCAAAGGCAGGTAGGGTAAGGCTTCTCGAATTCGCTGGTGAGCCTCGGCCTCGGTGGCCCAACCAGGATATTGCGTAAGGCGAGCACCGGACGGGCATCCGGCTCCATAGAGATCGCTCACGGCCATGTGATAGAGCAGAATATCGTGCAGGCCCCGAGCTCCTAGCTTTCCGTCCACTAGGTGCGTATGAGCATCAAGCAGCGGAACAGCGCCTAATTCTTCGCCGAGTTCGCGGAACAAATTGTCAGCCATCATGATGCCTCCCGGTTGACTTCTTACGCGCTTCGCATCCGTCAAGGAGTAAATTCCTATCGTCGTAATGCCTCAGTCCCCCGATCACTTGGCTCATCCTGTTGACGATCCCTTGGGGATGCCGGACCGCGTGCGCGGTACGGGCTGGACTCGGCGGGTCTCTCCGTACCCGTCCCGTTCCGGTCAGTCAACCCTCTTGGAGGTAAAACCACCGACTGGAAAGCCGAATGCTGGAGATCCGCCCGTCCGGTTTGGAGGCAGGGAAGACAGGTAACCGCTTCTCCCTATGCCTATCGAGCCTCTCGTCTAACCCCGGCCCGCCGCTCCGGTCATACGCAGCCATTTTTCGAGCACCGGGAGCATAGCTTCGATGGCAACGGCTTGCGCCACCGGCAGCCGTAGGTTCTTGGTTCACGCCATTGCTCGAGAAGCGAGGTGCGCTGTGCTTTCACGATCTCGCTTTGCCACATTCACTTTGGCGATTCCCAACGCGATGGCCCGTTGCAGGTCCGCCTCGGGCGTTCCGGACCCGCCGTGTAGAACCAGCGGCAAGGGCACCGCAGCATGAATTTTGGCCAATCGATCAAAATCAAGCCCAGAGTCAAACTTAACGGCACCCGTTTATTGACTCGGCCCCTTTCCCGGTATGGGGCATCATGGATGGATCCGCTAGGAACCTCTCAACTGCAACGCGACACGGAATACCCTTTTGGCCCCCGTGTTGGGTGGCGCTGAGGCCGGCAACCGCAGTTGCGTAACGGATGGCGCCACCCGGTGTCATTCCCCTGACGATGGCTGATGCGTAGGCGCCGTGAAAGACATCGCCACAGCCGGTGGTGTCCACCACTTTCACTGGGAAACTAGGTTGGTGCACAACCTCTCCCCGACCTACGATGAACCAACAGCCGCGGCTTCCGTCGGTCACGGCGGTGCAGGCACGACCCGGCTCGGCCAGCTTGCTGACCGCCTCCTTGGGGTCATGGCAGGCCGTCATTTCACGTGCCAAATGCAAAGGGAGTATAAGGTGACCGGTGCGGAGTATTGCCTCCTGCAACCGTTCATCATCGGCGCTCTCATAATCCCCAATCACTTGGGTTCCCCATTTAAGCGCAAGATTGCAGGCGTGCAGTGTCCCGGCGGGGCCGAGTTGGTCCACCAGCAAGGCACGACTGTCGGCGACAAGGTCCTCGGAAATGTCGTCTGGCTCTGGTTCGCGCACGCCTTCCCTCGAGTACAGGATTGTCCTTCCGCCCGTGGGGCGGTCCACGAGGACGATGGAGTGATAAGGCTTGGCATCGGGATACCGAATCGGCACGGGAACCTGGACGCCCTCCCCTTGCAACACGATCCGTGTGAAGTCGGAAAGCTCATTTTGTCCCAGCAGTCCCGCGTAAGCACATTTCATCCCTTGTCGGGCGGCGGCGACCAGTGCGGTCGCGCACTGCCCTCCACCTTGGCGCTCGATCAACGTTATGGGAACTTTTGTGTTGGGCTCAGGAAATTCTGTGAGCTGCACGACATCGTCGACCGCGGAGATGCCGAATCCAATGAGGTCATACCTCCGGCGCGCTAAGGGCTTCGCTCTCATTCGACCTTTCCTTCCGCACCCTTCAGTAAGTTGGGGCAGCCCCGCCTCGGAAATGTACTAGACCAACGCCACGGAAAGCCTCGCCATTTCCAATGCGGCGTCCGGACTGAGACCATCGTGGATAATCGCCTTCATCGCCGTCAGCGCTCGCCCGGGATCGGGGTGGCCCCAGACGTTGCGCCCGATGGTAGCTCCGCTGGCCCCGGAAGAGACGACAAGGAATAAAGCTTGGAGCGCCTGCTCAAGGGTGTCGCACCGAGGCCCGCCCGCCGCTACGACGGGCACAGGGCTCGTGGCAATGATGTCCCGAAAGGATTCCGCGTCGCCGGTGAACGGGACCTTGATAACATCCGCGCCGCATTCTATCCCACAGCGAACTGCCCACAAGATGCTTTCCGGGTCATGGAGAATTCGGGGAGTGCCGGAAAAGTCTCGCGGGTAGATGTGAGCCATGACGGGCATGTTCACTCGCGAGGCCTGCTCCACAGCGGTCGAGAGAATCTTTAGAAAACGGCCCTCACTCGCCCCCCCCACGCCGATGGCGACGGCTAGGGCATCGGCGCCCAACAAGAGGGCTTCCTCGGCGGTGGCGACAACTTCAATGACTGAGTCATCGACCGTAAAACAGACGGAGCTGAGGATCAAAGGGATTCTGCCCGCGTGCGGCCCCCAAATCGACATGGCCGCACCCTTGAGCATCGTGATGGCGTCTGGACCCGCGGCAACCAGTTTATTGACCGTGTCAGGCAAATTACGCAATCCCTGCGGAAGCCCTTTCTGGTAACCGACGAAATGATCCACCGCGACGGAACACAAACGCCCGGAGCTGTGTGAAAAGATTCGTTGAAGTCGTATCCTCTTACCCAGGTTCATAGCTTATTTCCTTCACAGCTTATTTCCTTCACAGTTTCAAACTCGGCGGACTTCGATGCCCTTGGCCATAATCTCCCGGGCAGCTTCTTCGGGAAATCCGCTGTCGGTGATCAAGCAGTCGACATCGGACAGCGGGGCCACCCGGGCGAAGGCGCGGGTCGGATACTTGGTCGAGTCCGCCAAGAGAACGACGTATTTGGCGGCCGAAATCATCGCGGTTTTTACACGCGCCACCTCGAGCGAAATATCCGAAAGCCCCATCTCGATTTCAAACGCCTGGATACCCAGAAAGACCTTGTCGGCCAGCAACTCTCGAAGGTCGCGTTCAGCCAGGGGGCCTACCGTGCTGATCGTCTCATTACTCAGGCTACCGCCTGCCAGCATAACGTGAACGCCCGCGTGGGAACCGACTTCGGTAGCGATATTGAGGCTGTTACTGATGATCGTCAGCGGATTGACATTGGAAAGCCGCTTGGCCATTTCCATCAGCGTCGTCCCGGCGTCAAGAATAATCGTCTGGCCTGCGCCGACCATGCTGGCGGCCGCCTCGCCGATGCGGCTTTTGCAGTCTTGATTGAGCATCGCGCGCTGTTCAAACGCGATGGACAAGCGCGTCCGGGTTTGCGCCACCGCCCCGCCGTGGTCGCGAACGAGGACTCCTTGCTGCGCAAGTGCATCCAAGTCACTTCGAATCGTAACGTCGGAGACACCAAATAACTTGACCAAATCCGTAACGCGCACAAGTCCTTTGCATTCCACAAGCTGGGTAATCCTGCGACGCCGGGCGGTCATCAAAGAAGATCGAACCAAGTCAGCATCCGGTGGAATGAGCCCAAGTTTCTCCCTATGAGTACCCAACTCTTCGCGCCTCTCCATGATTCACCGCGTTCACCAGCCACGTAGCTGTGTTGGCAAAATCGGAAGTAATCATAACCTAGAAATAGAAGTTACGTATATAAAAAAAAGTTCTTGACTTCTGAATTTCTCCGCGCAATACTCCATCCACCCTCCTTGGGGTAATAACTACCAGGAGCGGATCAGTATTCACGCGGGACGGGGCTTTAATCGAAACCTTGATCGGGAAGCGGTTGCGCTTTGCGCGCGGTTTTGCAGGTTAGAAAGCTGAAAGACTGGCAACAGCACGTTTGTCCGACTGCGTCTTGGAATTCCGATTGGAACTTGGGGTCTTTGGGAAAGCTTTTAAACAAGGAGCCTGACATGAGAAATACGCACGCCACGAAGACATCACCTAACATAGTGTTCGCGAAAGCGCACACAGTGTTTGCATCAATTCTGCTGGCCCTCGTCTTTCCTTTGCTTTTTGCAGGATCCAGCGCGTACGCGCAGAGCACCTTTGCCAGCATTACAGGAACCGTTACCGATACATCCGGGGCTATCGTCCCCAACGCCCGCATCGTTGTAACGAACCAGGCCACGGGTATTCAGTCCAGTGCGCAGTCCAATGCCGCTGGAATCTATGCCGTTCCGCAGCTAAATCCAGGGAGTTATTCGTTGCGGGCGCAGGCGAATGGTTTTGAAGAGTTCTTGGTATCCGATATTGTCCTGGACGCGCGCGACCTCCGCGAGATTAATGTAACCCTGCGGGTGGGAAAAGCCACCACCCAGGTGACGGTGACCGGCGGCGCGACATTGATTAATGCGGAGACTGACCGAATCAACCAGACGATTTCGGCCGATGAATTGGATCAGTTACCTCTTGACACATCGTCGATCTGGCCTTTCTTGTCGCTTCAGCCAGGCGTCCTCCAGAACGCTAACAGCTCTACCCTCATGATTTCCGGCAGCCGCGGAGGCCAGGATAACTGGTCGATAGACGGAACCACCTTTAGCGACGGAGTGGACAACACTCAAATTGGACCGTTAGCAAACTATTCTGAAGCGTTTTCATCTATGGAAACGAGTCTGGCCAATAATTCCGCGGAATTCGGCGCCCTTGGTCAAATAACGCTGATCACAAAGTCAGGGACCAACCACGTTCACGGGGACGTTTTCGACCGGTACACCAGTTCCGCCTTTCTCTCCCGGGACGCATTCGCTACAACGGGTCCATCTTTTGTCCAGCATGTTCTCGGAGGCAGCGTTGGTGGGCCGGTTTTCATTCCCAAGGTCTACGACGGACGCGACAAGACATTCTTCTTTTTTGCATATGAAGCCTACACAGGAAGCAGCACTTTGACTATCTTTGACAACACCGTTCCCACTGCGGCAATGCGGCAGGGTGATTTCTCGAGTTTTCTGCCTGCGGTTCAGATCTATGACCCGAATACCGGGCAGCCATTTTCGGGAAATGTCATCCCGTCAGGCCGTATCAACTCCGTCTCAAAAGCATTACAGAACACGTTCTACCCTCTGCCCAACAACGGTAACACCTCCGTTTTCCAGGCTCAGAACTATCTCGACAGTGTGAGTTATCCGTATCTTATGGACGATTTTGTCAACTTTCGGCTCGACGAGAAAGTGTCTGATAAAGATTCTTTCTTTGCCCGCGTGTCGTGGCAGCATAATCCGTGGGAGGGCGGTATGGCCATTCCCACGATCGGTCCGTCGATCGAGCCGCGCAACGATGATGCGGACAGTCTCTCATACACCCACCTCTTTAGCCCGCACATCTTCAATGAATTCCGTTTTGGTTTCAACTTCAACAACGGGCCGGAAAGTGGCATTATCAATGGCGCGCAACTTGCGAGCAGCCTGGGGCTTGAGGGGCTGGCTCCTAATCTGCCGAACCTCTTCGGGATGCCAGAGCTAAGTTTCACCGGTACGGGGATAACGCCCATCACCTTTTACCCCTACGCAGATCCGGGCTACCTCAACCGTACTTACCAAATCCAGGATAATGTGAGCTGGCTGCATGGGAAACATAGCATGAAGTTCGGGCTCGACATAGGTCACGTGGACTTCAACAATTACGAGCTCCCGGCCGATGAGTTCGGAAACCTCACTTTCGCTCCCACCTACACCAGTGGAGGAATCACCGGAGAGGGCAACGCGTATGCAGACTTTATGTTGGGTATTCCGACCTCGATGACCCGGTCGTACCCACCCGTCGAGCAGGAGGCCTACCGATGGTTCTACAACTTTTTTGCCGAGGATGAGTATAAGGTCACTCACAGGCTGACTCTCAATTTCGGCGTACGGTACCAAGTGACTCCTTTCTGGAGCGAACATCACGACTACATCGCCGACTTCGATACGAAAACTGGCGAGATCGTGGTTCCGGATGGGGGGCTAAGCAAGGTCAGTTCGTTGGTCCCCACGAGCTACGTTGGGGTAGAGAGTGCCAGTTCTGCGGGTCTGCCGCAAAACTTAATGTATACGGCAAAGCACAACTTTGGGCCGCGCATTGGTGTTGCCTATACGCCCTGGGGCACACAGACCGTGTTTCGTGCGGGCTTTGGCGTTTTCTATAACGCAGTTAACTACCCCTGGTACAGTTACGGGAACACCGTTCCCTTCGTAATCGGACAGCCGGCATATACGAACACGACTCCGAGTCCTACGGTCGTCCTGCCTCAGGTTTTCCCCGCTACCGGTGTCGGCGGACCATCCACGATTTCGCTTCCTTCCGCCATGAATAACCATCTCCCAACCCCGTACAGCCTGCAGTACAACTTCACCATCGAGCGCCAGCAATGGAACACAGGATTTCGCATATCCTATGTCGGGACGGGGGACCGCCAGGACACCTTTTCCTATAACACCAACTCACCCATGCCCAATGCTCTGTCCTATGTGGACAAGGTCTCAACCATACCCTTCCCGAACTACCCGGGTGTCTATTACACCACCAACGGGGCCTCTCACCAATACAATGGCCTGACGTTGAACGCTCACCGCGCGACGAAAGGGGGACTCTTCTACCAAGCCTCCTATACTTGGGCCCGAGACACCGGCAATTACGATTGGGATGGAGTTCTCACCGGGCCTGAAGACCCCTTCAACTTTCGTCGGGACTATGGGCCGGAGCAATCCTATCCATTGGACAGGTTCACTGGTGCCCTGATGTACCAGCTACCTTTTGGCCAGGGCAGGCATTGGCTTTCAGGCGCCTCAAAAGCTTTGAACGAGGCGGTGGGCGGGTGGCAAATCAGCCCCATACTTACTGTACAAACTGGCCAGTTCCTGACGCCCGAATGGTGCGGCTCCGATCCAACTGGCACCGCCTATACCACCAGTTCCACTCCGGCCGAAGTCTGCATTCGCCCAGACGTTAACGGGAACCCCAATTCCGGAGGTCTGCACACGCCCGCCCAATGGTTCAACAGCGGTGTGTACTCCCCGCCCCAACTGGGCAACTTCGGAACCGCCGGAGTAGGTACCATCAAAGGCCCGGGACTCGCCGTCGTGGACTTCGCGGTGATGAAGGAGTTCTATCTGCACGGCGGTGAAAATGGGCTCCGGCTCCAAGTGCAGCTTCAGGGCACGAACATCTTTAACCGTGTCAATTGGAGCAACCCGGATAACTATCTTTCCGACGGGCCCGCTTTCGGAACCATCAGTAGTGATGGCGGAGTGAATGGTCGTTCCACCGGCGACCTGGCCGGCGCTAAGACGTTCCTGGGAGTATTGAAAATTCTGTGGTAACAGGGTATGACGAAAAAGGCGCTGCATCCCGGGAAGCAGAGGGGTGTGAACGAGGACTTCCCGGGGTGCCGGCCTCTTTTTGTCTTGTGCCCCTGAACCACAATTACGGGTTCGCGCAATTCTGCGGAACGTTGCTGCTTATCTCGAAACCAACCAAGCTCGACCGCTTGGTGAGCTATGCGGTGGTTAGCTTTTCCTGAAGTTCAACTTTACATCATCATGTGGAAACCACTGGAGGCCTTGCCGGTTTCGCTTGAGCAAAGACAGACTCTGGAAAGTTGGGTTGCGGCTCGCAAAACACCCCAGCGTTTGGTGCTGCGAGCGCAGATTGTTCTGAAGGCCGGTGCAGGAATGGCAAATCACTGTATCGCAGGTCACCTCCACACCAGTTGCCTCACCCGTCTTGCTGTGGCGCCGACGCTTTCAGAAGGGCGGAACGGCCGCCCTGAGCAAAGATGCTGCGGGACGTGGGCGCAAGGTGGGGAATTAGTCCCGAGGAGGTGAAGCAGACCGTGGAAGCTACTCTGTATGAAAAGCCTGCGGCCGCCACCCACTCGAGCACCCGGCCATCAAATCTTTAGAGGAGTTGCCATGAGCAAAGACTTTTCGCGACGAAAGTTCCTGGGGAGCCTTGCAGCAGGGGGCGCAGCCGGTGCCAATTTTCCGTGGCTCGCCAAGCTGGCCGCAGCCACGGAAGGAGCACTGCCGCACCGCACTTTGGGCCGCACCGGCGCCCGCGTGTCCATTCTTGCCTTCGGATGCGGCAGCCGTTTCCTGATGTACAAGGATGAAGACAAGGCGATCGAGGTGCTAAATCACGCCCTTGACCTGGGTATCGACTACATCGATACGGCGTATGGTTATGGCGACGGTGTTAGTGAAACCCGGGTTGGCAAGGTGATGGCTACCCGGCGCCAAGAAGTGTGGCTGGCCACCAAGATCATGGACCGCTCGCGCGACGCCTTCATGCAGCGTCTGGAAGGCTCCCTGAAACGCTTGCAGACCGATCACGTTGATTTGCTCCACATCCACAGTCTCGGCAAGGCGGATATGCTGGCCCGGCTCGAAGCGCCCGATGGCGCGCTGAAGGGTCTGCTGGAAGCTAAAGAGCAGAAGATGACGCGCTTCATCGGCATGACCAGCCACACCGACGGACCCACCATGGCGATGGCGATCGAGCGGCACCCTCTCGACTGCGTGCAAATGGCGCTGAATCCTTCGGGCAACGGTAGCTTTGAAAAAACGGCGCTCGTAGCCGCGAACAAGAAGCGGCTGGGCGTGATCGCCATGAAGGTGTTCGGCCAGGAAAACCTGATTGGCCAGGAACCCGGCAAAGCCGACCCCGCGACCCTTTTGCGGTTTGCGCTGAGCTTGCCGGTAACAACTGCCGTCTCCGGCATGCCCCAGGTAGAAATGCTGGAACATAACGTGGCGTTAGGCCGCACGTTCAAGCCCTTCAGCCCCGCGGAAATGGCCCGCTTGCGGGGCGAATTCGCAGTGTCCCGGTCCATGATGGAGAAAAAACTCGGGGCACATGTGGACGGACCCACCCAGCACCCGGAATTGTTTTGGGCGTAGCATCTGCGATTGGCGACTAGTGATTGGTGATTTGCGATTGGTTCCCCCTGTGGAACCTGAGGGGTGGGGAGTGTGCCTGTTCTCTTTCAGACAAATATTCTGTGCTGTCCCTTGTAAATTGTGATTCCTGATTTGCGATTCATCGCGCGGCGAAGTGCGGGCTACTTCAGCACATGCACGATTACGCGTAAACCACTCAGAACACTAGCTGAACGGATTGTACGATTCGGTGTATCGGTACATAAATCTAACGGACTACGGCCGGAAAGGACATAAATTTCCCGTTGTTGAAGCCCTTGGGAAACAGTTCGCCATGTCAAGACTTTCGCGAAGACAGTTCCTCGGAGGTTCACTTGGAACAATGGCCAGCGTGGCGGTAATCCCCCCGGCAGGCGCTCCCAGAGCCGCTGATGCGCCCGCTTTCAAGCAGATTCTCCTCCCGCCCGGCAGTGCGCTGCCGGTCAAGACGGCGGCCACCGAATTGGCTGCCAAGACGCACGCCCCGGTGATCCAGCGCCCGCACACGGGAACCATCCATCCTGGGGATATCGTGCTGGCGGTGGGGAGCAGCGTCCGCAGTTACCCGGAAGCGGCTTCCCAAGTCCAGGATTCAATCGCCGGCAAAGAATGGGAACTTGTGCGGAGCGTGGGGGGTGGACTGTGCATCGCGGGGAGCACTCCGCGCAACGTGTGCCGGGCCGCCCTGGGTTGGATCGAAGACCCGGCCGGGGAGACCGACCGCCTCTCGGTGTACCGCTTCGAGGAACGGTTCACCATGTGGGACAACTCGCTCAACCAAATGCACCGGTTCAGCCGGGGATTCGACCGGAGCCGGCACATTCGAGAGATTGCCCGGCTGGGGCACACGGGCTTGGAGATTAACCGCTATGCCAACGCCGGCTACCATGTGCTGCATCGGAAATTCCCGCACGACTCGTACGCCTGGTACTTGAGTTACGCTCCGGCGCTGGATGCGTTTGTGGAAAGCTCACTGACCCGCGGGATCTACCGGGCGGAGGAGTTGGCGGCGAACCGCGCGGACCTGCACGCAGCGGCCGACCTGGGACGCCGCTACGGCCTCAAACTGGGCTTTGTCTGCTACGAGCCGCGCTGCGTTGCCGAGGAAATCTTCGATCGCTATCCGGGGCTGCGGGGCTCGCGCACGGATAATCCGGGTCGAAGCCTCCAGCCGCGATACGCTCTGGATATTGCCAACCGGCAGGTGCTGGAGCACTACGCCGAGATGCTCACCCATCTGATGGGCGAGATACCTGACCTGCGCTACTTCGTCTTCTGGACCCAGGACAGCGGGTTGGGCATTCCCTTTGCAAGCGAGCTCTATCCGGGGCCTAATGGCTCGTGGCTGGCGCGCTCGAAGACGGTTGAGGAGATGACGGCCGATTTCACCCGCACGTTGCTCGACGCGGGGAAGAAGATCAACCCCGAATTCGAGGTTGTTGTGCAGGTTGACGCATTCTCGCGCGCCGAGTGCGAAAAGATCATTCCCGCTCTTCCGCAGGGCGCGACCATATCGCAATCCCTGGGGGGCACGCTTTTCAAGGCGGGGACGTCACAGGGCATGGAAGGTGCTGCCCGCGCGGCGAGGAGCGTGGGGATGGAGCCCTACGCGGAGGTGACGGTTTCCGCGGGCTGGGATGCCGAGCCGATCTTCGGGGTTCCGGCGCCCACTTTGCTGATGCCCAAGTTTGATTATCTGCGGACGCTCAACCTGCGACGCATCTTTATGTTGGGGGGAGTTTTCTCTCCTCCCCAGTGCCCCTTCGACATCAATCAGGAGCTTTTTGCGGAACTCATTCGGGGCGAGGTGCCGGACTTGGACGCTTTCCTCCTGAAGACGGCGCAGCGTTGGTGCGAGGGTGATATATCCTCGGCTCGCTTGCTGGTGGAAGCGTGGAAGAAGGGAGACGAGGCACTGGCGAATTGGCCCCCGCTGCACGGGTACAACGGAGGGGCCGGGGATATCCAGCAGCGATGGCTCGCCCGCGCCTTGGTGCCGGATATCACGCGCCTCAACCCACACGAGCGCGCCGCGTGGGAGAGGGTTCTGTTCCCGCTCGAGTCAGACATCGGGCGATTGAACATCGACTTCGAAGCCGGTATCCGGGTTTTCGAGGATGAGGATTTGGACCAGGCGGTCCGTACCTATGATGAGGATATCATTCCGCGCCTCGAAAGCACCGTGGAAATCCTCAATCAGACGCTCCAGCAGGGAAGTAACAGGGTGATCGAGGACCAGCGGGACCGCTATCGGGGCATGCTCCTGCGATCAAGAACCGAAAGGAACGTCCTGGATGCCCAGTTGGCTGTTGACAATTACCTCCTGAAAAGGGGAGACCCCGAAGTCGAGCGGCGCCGACTTCAGACAGCGATCCATGCAGAGATTGCGAATACTCGGGAGTGGATTCACGTGCTCAAGGAAAGCAAAACCAATTTCTTCCATATTGCCGCAGAGGAAGAAACACCCTTTCTGTACAAAACCCCTATCGAGGACTTTACCCTCAAGCTCGAGGTGATGCCGGTACACATTAATGATGAACCGGGACCTTACCTGCCGGAGCTGACCGAGCCCCGTAGGAAGCAGCTCCTCTATTGGCAGTAATGAGGCGGGTGGCAGGCTTCCACGATACGGACGACGACACTTGCGAGGCTCATATCGCACACTAAAGGAGGCAGGGATGATCGGGAGAATATTTCGTGGCGTGGTGTTCTTGTGTGCAGCGGCGAGCACGGCCGCCGCGCAGCAATTGCCGGCGGGTTATTTCCCTCTAATAGAAAAGGGTGCGGCGGCGGTCGAGCAACGCCTGAACGCCGAGCCTGTACCCAGCCTGGCGACGATTGAAACTGCACCCGGTTGGAAACACTTTCCCTTCGCGATACTGGCGCCCGCCGTCCTCTATACCAAACGTCACCCCGCGAACCCGCATTACCACGATATCCGGATGTTGAAGCTGGCCCTGCGGATTGGTGACTTGCTGGCGAGCGAAGACGAAAAAGGCCTTTATGAGCCGCGCCTGGACAGCGACTGGGATACTTTCATGTGGCTGGAAGCTTATCGCTTGCTTCAAGGCGAATTAGGTGAGGAGCGGCGGCGCCTTTGGCAGCAGCATATCTTGAGGAACGCGGCGTTCGTTCACGACCCTGCCGCCCAGCGGGTGGATTTCCCCTGGTACAACGCTCCCTATATCGGAACCGCACCCAATCACTATGCGCAGTATGCATCGCTGTTGTTGCTCGCCGGGCGAGTGTTTGGCAAACAGGATTGGGAGCGTCTGGGAACGCAGATCCTGCACCGCTTCGCCGCCCTCGAGCAGACACCCGATGGCTACTGGGGCGAGCACAGCCGCGCCGGACCCACGACGGGTTACGACTACCTTACCATGACGCAGGTAGCCCTTTATTATGAGTACACGAAGGACTCGGCTGCGCTCCAGGCGCTGCGCCTCTCCACCAATTTCCACGAGAACTTCACCTATCCGGACGGCAAGCCGGTAGAGGTCATCAACGACCGCAACCGCTATTGGGCAGTGGATGCATGGGGGCATTTCGGTTTTTCACACTTCCCGGACGGCCGCCGCTATGCCGAGTTCCTCACCAGCTTCTTTCGCACTGCGCCTGTGCAAATGGACTGGTTGGGACGGCTCTCGCAGAATGCCCTCTACTATCACGAAGGGCCAACCCAGCCCATCCCCCAGGATCAGCCGCGCTACGCTTACCAGATGAGCATTCCGGCAAGCATACGAAAGACCGGGCCGTGGGTGGTGTGCCTCTCGGGAATCGTCAGCACTTCGGCGGTGACGAACCAGTTCTTCCTCGACCGCCAGGGGAACGTGAGTGTGTTCCACCAGAAATTGGGACTGATCATTACTGGGGCCAACTCCAAACATCAACCGGAACTGGCGACTTTTTCAGAAAAGCTCGGCAGCGGGATCTATTACATGCCCCTCAGCAGCCGCCTGCAAAGGGGGGAAAAACAAGACCGGCTCTCGCTTGCCTATAACACATTCTTCAGTGACCTCTACGTGCCCACGCCTGCCGCGGACGCAGTCACCCTGCGTTTTGTGATCTGCGGCAAGGACACGCCTCCGGAGGAGGCAAACCTAGTGCTCCAACTTTGCCTTCGACCGGGCGAGGAACTCGAAACCGGGACGGGCGCGAAAATTCCCTTGGGAACGGAACCGGTGCTCCTGGCGCCGGAAGCGCTGGGCGGCTGGATTCGACATCATGGCTGGACGCTGAAACTCGACCCCACGGCGAAGCTGGCCTGGCCCGTTTACCCTTACAACCCTTATGCCGATGCGCCCGAGAAAGGATTGGAGCACGCCGTAGCCCAGGTTTTGGTTCCCCTGCGGCTGAAATCGCAATCGGGTGGGTTCGTGCGACCCGACGAGCAGGAAATCTCATTCACACTCTCGGCGGAGTGAACGAAGGGCTGGGCGGTCGAAAGCGGGCGCGAGTGGCGGTCGATGCCACCGGCTTGGCGTCGGGGGCCGTGACCATCTTCTTTGTGCGACGCCTAGCATCATGACGGGCAAAAACCGCTGCCTTGGAGATACTGGCTGAAGTGGATCGTGGTGGTGAGCTTGGACCGGCAGTGTGTCTTGGCGCAAATGGCGCGGCGTGGCCCTTGGAACGACTGCGCGAGTTTGCCGAGTGTCATGCAGACGACTTCCGAGGAGACCTGTATCGGGCTGGTGCTGGCAGACGCCGAATTCGATAGCGAGAGGAATCACACCTACATCCGACAGCGACTCCAGCCCAAAGTGTGATCCCGGCGAAACGCGGGGAGAAAAACTGGCGCGTCCGGGGGGTGCGGGCCGAAATGCGGCGGGCGTTCCCGCACCGTCTCTATCGATGCCGATCTCTGACCGAGAGCGGTCTCTCGTCGGTGAAGCGCAAGCTCTCGGCCCGCGCGCCCGGTCGCTTGCTGCCCATGCAACAACGCCAAGCCCTGCTGCTCGGCCTGAGTTTCAACCTGTACCGCTTTTGGCATTGCTACATTTTCCTGAGGGTGTCAACAGAGCCCAATAGCTTCTAGACTCCCTTGCGAAATCTCGGATCATCGTTTTGCCACAGCCGCACCGTCAATGAACCATCGGGGTTGAGGGCCTCGTTGCACGCCACCGAACCGGATGACGCACGCCCTTGGTTTCGATTTCGGCACGCCCGCCCTCCTGCGAGGGCTGGTTGAAAACGTGCGCTCGCACGGGAATCATACGACAACCGGAGAGATCGGGTTACGCTTCCTCCTGGAGGCTTTGTCCCAAGGTGGGCGCGCCGATGTGGTCTACGAAATGATTTCGCGCACCAATGCCCCCAGTTATGGTTACCAGGTTCGGCACGGAGCCACCAGCTTGACGGAGGCGTGGGATGCGGACCCGCGGGAGTCCCAGGACCATTTTATGCTGGGCCACGTGGAAGAGTGGTTTTATCAAGTTTTGGCCGGGATCAACCCCGATCCGGACACCCAGGCCTTCGGCCAGATCATCATCAAGCCGCAACCGGTAGGTGACCTGACCTGGTGCCAAGGGAGCTACCGATCCCCCCGGGGAAGCATTATCAGTGAATGGAAGATCGTGGGGGGAGATTTGCATCTCGACGTAGAAATCCCTGCGAACACTTCGGCGACCGTTTTCGTCCCCGCCACGAACTCGGCTCGGATCACGGAAAGCGGCCGGCCGGTGGGAGCTTCCCAGTCCGTGAAGTTTCTGCGGATGGAGGGCGGCGCAGCCGTCTTTCAGATTGGTTCGGGACGCTACCAATTCCTGTCGCAAGCGTTCCGTCCGGCCGCTTGACTTCCCGGCGAAGCGCGGGTGGACTACAACAGGGGGTTGAACTTCGCGGAGGAGACCAACTCTGTCTCAACAAAAGCGCGTGCAACGACGGGTCGGCACCATGCCAAGGACAAGGAAAAGGACAAGATCACCGAAGCGAAACAGGGGAAACTTGCAGTGTCACACCTCAACTTCGCCCGTCTCGGTTTTGACGCTGCGTCTGACCGTTACCTCGGGCACATCGATCCTGACATGACCCGGCGTTACAGCCATCCCCGCCGAGCCGCGAGGCGCGCCGCCGTCGCCGCAATCTCAGTCGTGAAGGCACCCCCAACGTTACAAACAAAGCCGTCCGAAGGGGGTTACGTCACAAACCACGTCACAAAACCGCTTTCAGAGGGTGTGGAAGCTAGCTATCCTGTTGAAAGTAATGGTCGGGACGGGCAGATTTGAACTGCCGACCCCTTGCACCCCAAGCAAGTGCGCTACCAGGCTGCGCTACGTCCCGAAGACCAGGTGTCAAGTGTCAGGTGTCCGGTGTCAGACAGAAACCAACACCGAGGTGCTAGAAGCCGAGAATCGCGTATTAACGATTACTTTCTGATACCCGACGGCTCGCCTGTGACTCCCAGGCAACCAGCGGATTTCAATCAGTAGGCGGTCAGGAGAGTCACGCTCCGCTTATTCCGACTGCGACGGCGGGCTGGCACCGGACACCCGACACCTGTAACCTAACACCTGCGTTTCAGTATTGTCAATATCGACTGCAACTCCCGGCGGATAGCCTTCATCTCGCCGGAGTTCACGGGAGTTGGAAACAGGTGCGCTTGCTCCGCCGGGGTTCTGCTCTCTTTCGCCAGGTGCCGGCGCGCGCCCTCGATGGTGAACCCTTTCTCGTAGAGGAGTCGGCGGATTTGAAAAATCAATTCCACATCCTTGCGGCGGTACAGCCGATGCCCTGATTTTGCCTTTACCGGCCGCAGCGACGGGAATTCCGTTTCCCAAAACCGCAAGACAAAGGCTTTGGTACCCGTCAACTGGCTGACCTCGCCGATGCGGAAATACAGCTTATCCGGAATCGCCACGTCGGGCGGAGAAACCTGGATCAAGCGTGCATCGCGACCTCGAGACATGGTTGGCCCCAAGTATGACTACGAGTGAAAAGCGGCCCATGCCCGGCTGACTGCAAACCGAGCGTTGCACGAGAAACTCATCGCTGCTTCTAAAGGGACATCTTAGCAAGAAACACGAAACTCGAAAATCGAAATTGGATATTCGAAAATCGGAAAAAGCTCTCTCTCGCTTCGCGTAACCCACAAGAGCGAAAATGGAAACTTGAAAATCGGCAAGACCTCTTGCCTCCACCGCGCCAAACCCGGGGGCTGAGGCCGACATTTCAGCGCGGGGCCGAACCCCTGCCACGCCAATCCGCAAAAGCCTGGTCCAATCGAGACGGCCCGCAGCGACCCTCTGAAATTGCGACTTCGATTTTCGAGTTCCGATTTTCGATTTTCGACCTTTCAGTTTCCTAGTTTCTTTGCGGAGCTTGGAGTATACTTCGCCGTTTGGCCTGTAAGTCCAGCCGAAGGGAGAGAGCAGATCATGGCCCAGTTGATTATCGGCATCGATGTAGGCGGTACCAAGGTGGCGGGAGGGCTGGTCACCCAAAAGGGACGGTTGGTTCAGTCGCAGGTTGTTCCCACGCACGCAGACGAGGGCTTTGAGAGAAGCTATGCGCAGATTATTCACCTCATTGGGCGCTTGGTGCGCGCCGCAGGGGGAAAGGAGAAGGTGGGTGGCATCGGCATCTGCGCGCCGGGACCGCTGAATCCGAAGACCGGTGTGGTGGTAAACCCTCCCAATCTGCCGGGATGGCGGAACATCGAATTGGCGAAGTTGGTGGCAACGGAATTTGGCCTGCCCGCTAAAGTGGAAAATGACGCCAACGCCGCCGGATTGGCGGAAGTCCTCTTCGGCGCCGCCGTGGGTTACAAGGATGTGTTCTACGTAACCGTCAGCACCGGCATCGGGACCGGCGTGATTATCAACCGGAAAATCTACCACGGCAAGAACGGCGTCGCTGGCGAGGGTGGCCATGTTTCGATTGACTATCGCAGTCCCTATCGCTGCGGCTGCGGAACGTACGGATGTATTGAAGCGCTGGCGGCCGGTCCCGGCATGGCGCGCCGGGCGCGCGTGATGCTGGAGCAGGAACATAGTCTGCCGAGCCTCCTGCGCGACCTGACGCAAGGCCACTCCGAAAAGATTACGCCGCTGATGATTCAGGAAGCCGCGCGCAAGGGCGACCACGTGGCCAAGGTCGTACTCGACGACACCGGCTTCTTCCTGGGCGTGTGGCTGGCGGGAATGATTACCTTGTTCGATCCTGAGGCCATCGTGATTGGCGGCGGCGTCTCACATATCGGTAAGCCACTGTTTGATAAGATCAGAGAGACCATACCTAACCATACCATTAATACCTTTTCTTCCAACACGCCGGTGTTGCCCGCCAAGCTTCGCACCGACGTCGGCATTTACGGCGCGGCCGCCGTTTTCCTGCCGGCCGGCGAGGAGGCCGAGAGCTAATCCATAGACACCGGTAAGGGTGACACGCTGGGTAACGGTGCAAAGCCACGCGAGATTTGGCGAGGCTCTGCCCCTTCCAGTTCTATTTCACCTGCAAGTTTTTGCTGCACCACTTCTTCCAGGTGGGGCTGTCCATAAGAACTTTTATGAAAACGCCACCCACTACGGGCCGCGCTTGGAATCCGACCCCCTTTTCCGGATCGTCGCTGGACCGCACCTGTTTGCCGTCGCTGGCCCAGTACCAATCCGTTAAGGGCACGCGATTGGGCGTTTTGTTTACGAATTCGTAGACGGGCGACATCAACGCCTCAAAGTCGGCTGGAGAGTCCGCCAGACTTGCAGACCAAACCTCCCAATCCAGTTTGGTATAAAGTTTGCGGTTATCAAGCGGCAAGCCGAAGGGCAGTAATTGTTTCTTGTAAAATGCAACCTCCTCCCGGGCCACATCCTGCGGAAAAAGGTTTAGTCCCAGCGGCCTGTCCCAAACCAGATTGTACTTTTGACTCCAGGTCCCCGGCGCATCGAAGGTCATTCGATAATGATCGCCATCCTGAGCCATCTTGACCCATAGCCGGGCGTATTCTTCGGCTATCTGGCGGTAGGCGGCCGCCTGCGTTTCATCTCCCTTCATTTTGCACAGCAGCGAGAATGAACCCAGGGCTTCCACTGCTTTCAGGGAGAGATTGGCATTGTGTGCCGAAGGTCCCGCGAAATCGTCCGTGCAGAGTTGTTTTCGGGGATCAAGGCCATTTTCTTTGACGTATTCCGCCCACCGTGTGACGACCGGCCAATACTTGACCGCGAGATCCGCATTGGGCGGCGTCTTGGCCAGCGCTCCGAGCATAATGAGCATATCGCCGCTCTCTTCGACAGGCTGCTGATCCACCTCCGAACTTTCCCCACCTCCGTAGGTCTGCCCGTTTGCCAAAGGATAGGTTCCCAACTGGGCCGGTGCAAACGGAAACTTCCACTGGGGCGACGTCGCATACTCGAGAATAGGAACCAAGGCAGCCCGCAGGAGTTCGGGATTGAAAAGTAGCAGCACCGGACACTGGGGATGAAGCACATCGGGGGTCGAGATGCTGCCGTCGCTGAAGTTCTCCTTTTCAAAGAACAGGGGATCTCCGTTGGGCGCCGCCGCTATCTTGCTGGCTGCGAACGTCTGACGATAGGACAATGCTGCCAGCTCCGCGTACGGCTCGCCGCCGAGCCTGGTTAGATCCTGCATCAAGTCGTGATCAAAGGCTTCGCATTTTGACTGGAGGCCACCAGAGTCCTTGGCGGCGCGGAGAAGCAAGTCTCGCGCGTCAGCTCCGTTTCGCCGCCAGTATGGACGCAAGCGATGGTGCAAAAGTTCGATGGAATAGATATCGTCATAGAGTAAGAAGAGGTGTCTTTCGATTGGGGCAGCTCCGACGCTGGTGGTCCCGAAGGCAACCGCCATGGCCGGCATATGGTCCGACGCAGGGCGTGGCATTTGCGTATCGTACTGGTCCGGCAAAAAACCTGTGTTGGCGAAATGGCTCTGGGCCGAACTACCCTCGGCAATTACTTGCTGCGCATGCTGACTTGGCGGAATAGCCACATAAAGATAACCCCAGTCGATTCGCCGGTTGTCGCCCGATTTGGCAAGCACCGGTTGGGCTTGTGTTCCCATCCGCATCACGGCCAGGCTGCCAACTTGCTCGTGTGACCACGTCACCGCTTCATCGGTGGTGTCGACCACCAACTCGGCAGAATTGTCATAGTAAAGTGATGCCTTGTGTTCCTTGCCGTCTACAGACTTTAGTGTCCAGGTGAGATACGTCACGGGCCAGGAGAACAGATCAATATCCCACGGAAGCATCGGAGTCGTGAAGATGAGGCCCACATGGATCCCCGCACCTTCAAATTCGTAACGCGTTTGCGTGGGGAGAACTTCAAGACCGGCCTGGGGAAGAGCCGGAGTGTTCGAAGGGGACAAGCCCATTAGCCGGTAGGTCTTCCCATCGATCCTGATCAGGCTAGTTAGGGCCTGCCTGGCGCCGGTCCAGTGCCTGGTGTCGCTGCCCGTGAGCGTATCAGTGAACGACCAGACGCTGAAGTATGGGTCGCACGTCACCAATGGGACGGCAGGGGCACGAAGCGTACCGGCCACAGCGAGCCCTTGCGAAATATTCGGAACCAGAAGCCAAACTACAACAGCTATGATCGCAGCTCGGAGCATAAATCCCCCGCTCAGTAGCGTCCTTATCCGGGATGTTGAGATCTACGGTGCATCCAACTTCATCGTCTCCGATTTGAATGATCTCCAGTACCATTCCGGAGCCGGTCGGGAAAGGTCCTAACATGTATTTACAATGTTAATTACAGTGCTTGCTTGTGTCATGAACTCTTCCGTGTACCTTTTGGCGGCCGGTTACGAGAGACCGGTAAAGCGCTATCGGCCAGTCGTTACCTGATTCGACTCAATCAGTTACGCGAAGTCGCCAACTCGAAGGAGGAGGGGGGCATGCAATTCTGGCGGCGCTTGGAGGAAGCGCAACGTGTTTGTAACCGATCAGGCGATGCAATTTTTCGCGATCTCCGCACCCACCGTGTATTGTAACTTGCCGACGAGCACCATTTGATACACGTTAATCCGAAAGTCCGGATTTATTCCCAGCAACAGATAAGCCTTGCGAGGCGAGCAACCGTACTCGTCTACCAGCCACTCCATAAGTTGTAAACTCGCCCTCCAAACGGCCTCTTCCAGAGGACGAGCCGAAGCCAGTGAGATGATGCTATTGTCCTTAACCAAACGCATAAACGGCACGCGTTTATGCCGGATGACATCGCACCGGAGTGTGACGACGCTTCTGATCTCCATGGCGGTTCCATAAAATTCGGTGTCGCCTTGACTGGCGTGAACGTCTCCGACGTACAACAGACCCCCCTCGTGGTAGCAGGGGATCAGCACCTGGGTGCGGGGGCAAATATCACGGACATCCAGATTTCCTCCCCAGCTTCCCTGGCCCTGTACGGAGGTTTCCACCTCGCGTTCCGGGGCAACAGCGATGGTTCCTATGAATGGCACCTGTTGTACCCGTAATTGCAATGGATGGCGCCTCACCACGCCGGCCTCGAGAGTGGCCGCTTCGTCCATCACCACTTGTTCGCCGTCAATTTTACCGATCACCAGGGTCGGGGTGCTCAACTCCCTCCACTTTGCGGAATCGCCGAGCGGTCTGTGTCCAGGGCGCCAATAGGTCACGCCTTGGAGATCAAGCTTCAACTGCTCGATATGCACCACCAGCGTGTCTCCTGGTTCGACTCCTTCAACAAACACGGGACCAGTAACGGGGTTCGCTTTGGGCGGCGAGTAGTTCAGGTACCATGGATCGAGCAACCTCGCTGCGTCGTCCGGCTTCCGGTAGGTGCCAGACGCGGCATCTTCGGTCTCCAATTCGAAGCTCTCCCCCAGCGCTACCTTGATTATGGGAGGACGGTGCGAATCAAATGCGTAGGTCAGAGACTCCGGAGTGCGCTGAATCCGTTTCATCGACGTTTCACCCCACTGTTTATATTTGATGCCTCATTGCCATTCCTTGAGCCGCTGCTCCGGGGTCTGGTAATCACAAAAGGGTTGGCCGAAGGCCGTGCCGGCGCCAGGGTCACATCAAAGTCGCGGCGGTTTGGACGGTGGGAGCGCTGAACCTCGGTAAGTCGGAAATGGCCCGTCCCCCTCTTCCGGTCCCGTTCTTCCGTGCCGACACCCAAGGCGACACCTCGTCATGACGAAGTGTCCGAAAAATGCTGCATGGCCACGCCAAAATGTCACCACGTTGAACCAAAATGTCCGATACTTAAACCAAAATGTCCGCTTTTTTTCGGTCATTTTGTTCTGCGATCCTTTGTTTTCAATAACTTAGTGGCTTCGTTCGTAAATTTTTTTTATTCCGCCCACCTTCTGACCTTGGCGTTAGGGTTAGGGAAAAGCGAAACTTGAAACTGGAAACTCGAAACTCAAGGCCGTGTCCAATTTCCAATTTCCAGTTCCGTGTGCCCAGTTTCCAGTTTCCAATTTCCAGTTTCCAGTTTCCAGTTTCGAATTTCGACCGAGCCTACCCGGCTGCGCCATTCCGAGCAGAAGACACACCTCCATCCGGTACGGCTAGCAATTTTTGTGCCGTTATCTCATGGATTACCCACCAAGAGATAAAAGGAGGTGTTAGCACCGGCGTGAAGCGGACAGCTACCAGCAATTTCGCCGCGTTCCGTCGGCAGGAGCACACGCAGGAACCGGCGCCTCGGTGATTTTGCGCGGATGATGATCAACCGGCAAGAAGAATCGTCGCAGAGCAGTTTTATGCTACCTCGGACGATTGGCAAGGCAGTCGGCAAACACGCCGTCAGGGGCGGGTGATGGCCCATGACGTCTTTGACCCCCTTACTGGCTTAGGCGTACGGTACTTCCGGGGCAAGGTCGTCTATGGCCAACTTGACCGCACTGTCCAACTTCCGTGTACCTCGTGATCCGCTCAGTGACTCAGTCCGGCACTACGTCCGTAGCTAAACGGTTTGGGACTAGAACGAACCCGCTGGCGCGGGGGACGCTGGTCGCGTGGGTGAGGTTTTAAAACCTTCCCTGTAACCAGGAGTAGTGTGGGGTCATAAGGAGGTCCTTATGACTCGACTACGTCGAATGATGCTGGAGGAACTCCAGCGTCGGAACTACTCAACGAAAACGATCCGCTATTACTTGCAGGCGGTAGCGGATTTTGCTCGGCATTTTGGCAGGTCACCGGACAGGCTGGGACGGAACGAGCTTCGAAGCTATCAGGCGTACCTGCTGCGGGATCGCAAGCTGGCGGTCGGGACCGTGGTGGGGCTGGTCGCTGCGCTGCGGTTTTTCTTCAACAAAACTTTGAAGCGCCACCTGCCGCCGAATGACATTCCCTATCCCAAGCATCCACGCCGGCTGCCCGCGATCCTGACCGTGGAGGAAGTCGCCCGGCTGATCGATTCGGCTCGCAACCTGCTGGACCGCACGCTCCTCATGGTCCTCTACTCCACCGGCATGCGGAATTGCGAGTTGCGCCACCTCCAGGTCAAGGACATCGATAGCAAGTCCATGCTCATCCATATTCAGCGCGGCAAGGGTGGGCGTGACCGCTATGTTCCTCTCAGTCCTAAGCTGCTGGAAACCTTGCGGGAGTACTGGCGGTGGATGAAACCGAAGACTTGGCTGTTTCCAGGCACCGTCCACAACTGGCGCGCCGATAAACCCCTCACTCCCAAGGTGGTCTGGGACGCCTGCCAGTTCGCCGCCCGGCGGGCCGGCATCAAGAAACGCGTCTACGCTCACCTTCTGAGACATTCCTATGCCACGCATCTGCTGGAAGCGGGAGCCGACCTGCGCACCATTCAGCTCCTGCTGGGCCATGTCCGACTCGAACACACGGCGGTTTATCTGCACCTTTCCCGCCGGCACCTGCAGGCTTTTCCCAACCCCCTGGACACCCTGCAGGTTTCCAGCCTGGAAACCGTTCACCGCTCGCGCCGCCTACATAAAAAATGAACCCGCCCGCCGTGGAGGTGGCGGATATCCTCCGCGCTCAGGGCCAGCGTTTTCTTGACCGGTATCGAGCCAGCTTGGATTTCCAGCAGCTCAAAGCCTTCCGCGCCCTCCAGAACTGCCGCACCGCCGCGCTCGGAGGTCATCTCGATGCCTGCCCCCAATGCGGATTTCAGGCCATCTCTTATAATTCGTGTCGCAATCGGCACTGCCCCAAGTGCCAGGCCCAGGCGCGTGAACGCTGGCTCGCCAAACGGGAACAAGAACTCCTGGCCACGGATTACTTTCACGTGGTCTTCACCGTCCCTCACGAGCTCAACCTCCTGGCGCTAGACAACCCGCGTCAGTTTTATCATCTCTTGTTCACCGCCACTGCCGCCACCCTGCTGGAAATCGCGGCGGACCCCCAGCACCTGGGTGCGGAGATCGGCATCCTCGGCATTCTCCACACCTGGGGCCAGAACCTGCTCGCTCATCCGCACATCCACTGCGTCATTCCAGCGGGAGGCATCGCTCGCGATCATACCCGTTGGGTGCATCCTCGTTATCCCGGCTTTTTTCTCCCCATCAAGGTGCTGCGCCGAGTCTTCCGCGGCAAGTTCATCGCCGGCCTCAAACGCCTTTACCGCCGGAAGCAATTACGCTGCGCTGCACCTTCCGCCGCACTGGCCGATGAGAAGCAGTTCCGCCAACTGCTACGCCGCCTCCACCGGCAGGATTGGGTGGTCTATGCCAAACCGGCTTTCGGCGGACCCCGACAGGTGCTCCACTACCTGGGCCGTTACACCCACCGCGTGGCCATCTCCAACCATCGACTTGTCTCCTTCGATGGCGAGCGCGTCACCTTTCGCTGGAAAGATTACGCCCACGGCGGCAAGATACGGCCGATGACGCTCACGGCCACGGAGTTCTTACGCCGCTTTTTCCTGCATGTTTTGCCCAAAGGCTTCGTGCGCATCCGCCACTTCGGTTTCCTGGGCAATCGCTTCCGCGCCGCGCGGGTCCAACTCTGCCGGGAATTGCTGGCCCCCGCACCCCTCTTGCCGCCCGCCCCAGCGCAAGTTCCCCACTCCGACGCCGCCATCTGGCATTGCCCTCACTGTGGCGCGGTGATGATCTTCCTCCAGCGATTCGCCAGCAGAGAATCACTTTCACGGTGCACTTACTTTGATTCTTCCTGAAACTGCGTCCCAAAACCGGACCCCTGACGTGCACCCCGCACGCCCCCGTGGGAGTGTCTTGAGAGTCTCTTCGCCCCTACGTCCGGAAGTCCACGCTAGCTCTCAACCCTCATCCCGCCTTCTCCCCACCGCCCCGACGCCCAACCCTTCCACCCTCGCCGCCTGTTTCCAGATCTACCCAACCCCCAAACCAAAGCAAAAACCATTCAATCTCCATAGTTGGTCGTGCGCGCCAGCGGGTTCGTTCTAGTCCCCTTATCGGGAGTGCCTCGGCCCGTCATGATGCTGCTCTCGCCAAAGTCCCCGCGCTTGGGCCGAGTCACTCCCGATGAAGGCTAGCGACTTGTCACAAAGAATCGGCCGCGCTAGCATGGGTCAACACTACACCGTTGATCGCGACTGACGACTCGTGCGGCGCACGTAGCGCGTCATGCTTTTCAATGTCGGCGGCTTCTGGGTTGCGCGCGTCCGCGCCGGCGCGTTGATCGCCGCCATGCCACGTTTGCGCCGGCCGTCTCCCTACGTGCAATGTTTGTTACCGGAAGTGGTCCAGCATGGCGGGATTCGCCGGAGTGAGCGGAGATGGGCCCGTTAGAAGACGGACGGACTGCCCATCGGTTCTCCTGTCTCCTCACTTCTGGCTCCCGCCTTTGGCGATGCCGGATTGAAAGCCGCAGATATTGAAAAGCAGGACCGCTACAGATTCGCGTCGCCGCGAAGTTCGGGCTACTTGCTCCGGCTTACCCGGTTTACCGTCCCCGGATTGTCGTCCGCGCTTTACCCATTGGGCATATTTAGTCAATTTCTTCGAGGCACTGCAACACCGCCCTTGCGTAGAATTTCCGCCTCAACTCGAAAGATGTCCGGTACGTTCACTTTCCCGTTTGCTCGCTCTTCCATGACAGCGATATTTCGCATCGTTTGCAGCAGGCCATCGAGACCATTTTTGATGAACACTCCGATCGGGGCGAGGCCTTTTGTCTCATGGATGCTTTTCGATACTTCCGCTTGCTGCCATAAAGCGAATAGTTCATCTTTGGAAATGGGCACAAAGTGTCTTCGGAGAGGCTCTAGGGCCTGATCAATCCATGGGAAATCTTCACGAAGTTCGGTCAATCTGGCGCGTGAAGCTCTACGCACACCTTCAGTGAGACCACGATGATCCACCGCTAGCCCTGGCGTTGCGGATGGATGTTCAGCGGCGGTCTGCCAGGCAGTCAAAAATGTTCGAGGCGAGCAAGTGTTCGCGGCGTCACTAAGATGCAACGGAACCCACGTATAGACACGGCCGCGTTTTCGATCCTTTCCCATAAACTCACCGGCAATCGCACTAATCAAGGCTCCTTGTTGCTCAGGGTTTGTATTGACTTGCCCCCTTGCTGGTAGGGCAGAATCCGCACCTAAGCCCGTCGCCAGTATTCGAAGCGTCGAATCCGCAGCTGCATGACGCATCAATTCAAAAAGCAATAGGCCATAAAGTTCGTGAGGTTTCCAAGTCAGATCAACTCGTTCGTTCGTGATCTTCGAGCTATCCGGAAATCCGAATAGTTCTTTGTCGGCGAACTGGTCAACACGCATGAAGACCTTTGCCCGGATACAGCGGAATGACTGTAGACCCAGAACGGTGAGCAGCAGCCCTTTTGTCAGTTTACGGATGGGCTCCCACCCCTGCGACGAGAGGCGGTCCAATGCATCAAAGATGATTAAAATCGAGGCCTCGCGACGTATTGCCTCATCATCTGCCGTTGACAGTTCAACCGCATAATCGTCCCTCACCTTGAGAGTTTCGAGCGTGTCGATAAGGCTTAAATTCTTCCCCGTTGGCCCAAGAGACCTGATGGCGCGCAGAATAACCGCCTGCCAGATTCGTTGCGGATCCTCCTCGTTATTGCTCACGCGTTGAATTTCTTCAATCGTAGGAGTGGCGCCGCTGATCTTTGTCGATCCATTGAAGCCGATAACGACGTCTGTTCTTGCAAGCCCAGGGAACGAGTAGGCGTCGGCAAGTTGTTTACGCACGTCGAGGTTGGTCAGGGCATGAGTCCAGAAGCTCTTACCCATACCGCGATTGCCGACAACAAGCTGCCGCTTAATGTCCAGCACATTGCGATGGCTGGACGGGAAAAAGACTTGATCCGGATTAATCTTGTCGTTGGGCGCGGTATTGGGCGAGATCGTAAAATTCGCCAAGGCCTCGCGAATAGGCATCATATCGATTTGCGCGGTGCCGGTATACATTTCTACTCCGATTCTCCAATGCCAAGCTTGCCGAGCGCAATCAGGGAGTCGATACCGTTCAGAAACGGGCGAAAGGCCTGTTCATAAAACTCGGTCTGAAGCTGGCCCGGCCTTTGAACAGGATCGAAATCGAGAAAACTTTGATGGAATGGTATCGTGAGCGGCCAATGCGGGCTGTTTTTGTCGTCGATGCCAAAATTCACCGCGTCGGGATTATCTTGCTGGAGATCCTCCGCATCGTATAGGTTATCGGCAAAGAGATCATATAAATCATCGCGATAGCGTGCCGCTGCTGCCTCATTCAGGCTCGACTTGGCGTGGACCGCTTTGAACAGCAGACGCCATTCCGCGCTCAGTCCGGCAGCGCGATCGCGGAGTGCAAGCCATTTAAGAGCGGCGAACAGCGCGGCATAACCTTGAATGGTTTGCCGTTGCGCTGTGCCAAAAAGGAGCACATTGGCGCCTAACCCCAGGATGGCAGGTGCGGCAAGTTCCGAAAGTCCCGCTCGGCTATCGAGCAAAACGACATCATAGGAAGCTTGCCGCGTAATCCGATTGACCATTTTAGCGATCTGCATAGTTACCGGCAGGGCTCCGCCATTGTCGTCAATATCTTCAATCATGGCGCGCGAGAGCTTGGGCAATACGTTCTCGGGATGGGAGATGGCTCGTTTGCCCAGCACCGGAACGACATCGACCCGTCCTCCGCCCGCCGTCGTCAAATTGCTGGTTGCCACAAAATCCGAAAGGGCTTGATCGGGGATACCCCCGAGGCCGTCTTCGACAAGATAATCGGCTGAGCCGAAAAGCGGGGATCGTTCTTCATCGAGGAGCATATCGCCAAGCCCCGGCGCCTCAAGGTCCAGATCAATCGCCAGGATGTTCTTATTGCGCCGTGCCAGGTCCGCGGCCGTGATCGCGAGGGCCGTTGTCCGGCCGACGCCGCCTTTGAGACTGGCAAAGACGATTCTTGGTATTTTGTTAGGTTCTTCTTGAGGATGATCTACCCAGGCGGACCCGACAATCCGCCTGTCGAGAAAACGAAAAGCAATCGACTCCTGCTCCATCGGGAAAGCGGCTGGATCCTCCAAAAGTGGTTGAACGCCCGGTTCATCGCAATAGGCGATTACGCAGTCCTTCCGCGCGTATGCGCCCAGTGCGGCAAACAGTTTCCCTTCGACGTCCGCTCGTATTGCATCGGACGGCGCAGGTTTCGCGCTGAGGAAGCGCAGACGACCGCTCGTGTCGCGCACGACGAGCCCCTGGTTTAGCTCTTCCGCGCTGAATAGCCTCCGCAGTTCCTTAAGCAACGCAGGCAACGAGTCATCGAAGAACACTGCGAGGGTCTCGCTCATATTGTGTCCATCCCGTTCACAAGTTCCTCGGCGGATACTTTCCAGGAATCGACCCAATCTTCACAGATGTCGGCGGTTGGCGCATACCGCATCTTTGTGTCCCAATTCTGGAACAACTTAGAATCATTCGAAAATCGTTGCAGTTCACCTGCGCGGCGTCCGGTAAGCGTTGCAAGCCGTGTCTTCAACGTTGGGAAATGAGCAAAGAACGGATCGTCACGGCGTTGCGTCTCTGGCAGCGGCGGTATCCCGCTGCGGCGCATGATTTGCTTAATTGCAAGTTCGCCTGCAATTCCAAAGAGGTATCCCGCAACCGCCTTACACCCAGGGCGGTCGCCTGGACGGTCTTGGCTATACAGAACCTGAGCCGCCATAAGATGACGGCGAGCCGATTTTTTAAAATCCACACTGTACGCCATTGCTGTACCGCACTGAGAATGTCTGGAAAACACCGCAAGCATACCATCATCAAGAGGTTACATGTTAGCACTCGGGCCAGGGCGGCTCAAACGATAATTGGGAGTTCCCCGACTCGCTCACGGACGGGATTGCCCACGCATTCCGCAATGTCGAGCGGACCTTGGCTAGCGCTGGTGCGGGCAGGGAGCATGTGATCCAGGTTAACTCCTACCACGTGGGGTTCGCTGACGGTGTCAACGAAGCGATGACCGAGCGGTTCCGTCATTACATGCCCGACCACTCCCCCATTTGGACCGCCCTGAGGGTCGCAGCCCTCGGTGACCCAAAGTTGCTCGTCGAGACCCGCGTTACGGCCATTCTTCCGCAATGAAGGTAATGAACCGGAATTGATATCCGCTACAGACCGCCGAGGCGGTCGTGAGGCGCAGTTTGTGGTGGACGTCTTCAAACACAAGAAGCACGCCACCCCACCCACCCACTTCCTCTTGGGGCGTATGGTCGGCCACTCGGACAATACCCGGGCGGTCAGTTCGGGCCGATCATGAACGCCTGGGGGCGATTCAGTTCGGAGTGACCCACTTCCGAAGAATCTGTAGAGTCCGTTATAGAGTTTTTACCGCGTCTCCGCCGATGAGGCCGTCGAAGGCCGGTCCCCTGAACAGCGATGGTTTTGGCTTCCTTTTAAGCCGATGCTGACAAGGAGGCGTGCATTGCGATCTAGACCTTGACGAAGCCCTGGTGCCGGCGCCAGGCTCTCTCTACAGCATGCTAACATTAATGCGATACTTGGGCGCTTTAGGCAATGTCATTTCAATGAGCGCGTTTGATCCGCAAGGCGATGTCCAATGTGTAGGGGGGAGTGTCGAGTTCCATTTTCCCTCCTTGGTGCGTGAACGTAACGCTACTGATTACCGATCCCGAAGCAGGATCAACCCACTCTGCTTTGTAGGTCCCTCCCGGCATATCCAAGACCATGGTCTCGCTGTAATGTCCCGGCGTTGCGACATAGTACATCAGGTCTGATGCTCAGCCGGCTATGGTGGAGATATGCCGCATACTGCTCTCCCGGCTGGCTCATGCCCCGGCAGTAGGCTCCCTCCACTCCGCCGACAACGAAGCTCTTATCGGCGTGCATTTTGATGAAATCGTAGCTGTAGATGAAGTTCTTGAGGTTGCGTAAGGCGCCCAGAACGCGGGCGTTATCAGGAGTGGCGCCCGCCGGGTCCGCAACCGTGTATCGCGCATTCAATTGGTTAAAACTTGCTCCCCCTCCGACCATGAACTCCCAGGCTTCAACACGCGAGTCCAAAACGGGATCACCTTCTCCGTATTGAAATGGATAATATGGGGTCTCATTCATCTCCATCGGCTTGTTGTAGTGGTATTCATATTCCAGACCCTTCATCCCTCCCATCTGCTCACTATCCGCTTCCCCGCCCCAAACGTACTGGCCGGTAATAATCGATAGCAGGGGACTTGCCGAGAAATCGACAGGACCTCCTATTGGGCCTTCTACCATCTGCGCCACGAGGTGCTGCTTGGGCAACCGGGCTTCCGTATCATGCACGACCTGCAGCAGGTGACCTACCCAAGGACCGGCTTCCGCATGCGGAGTAAAATTGGACGGTTCGTCGCAGATCTCGAGGATGACGTTGTCGTAGCCATTTACTTCCCGAGTGATTTTGGCGACGTAGTCACTTTCCCGTTGGACAAGGTCAGGGTATTTCATCGTTTGGGCGTCTGTGAAATCGCACTTGCCCACGCCCTGAATGTTGTTCTCGTAATATAACGGCGAAAGTGGCCAGCGGTGCGAGTACTGCGAGTTGAAGAAGCAGATCTCCACCACAATGCCGCGCTCGGCCGCCTTGACGATGAAATCCTTGAGGCGGGCGAAAAACTCCGGATTCCATTGGTCGAGATCGAATTTGTTGCCGCCGTAGACATACCCCGGCACGTGGCTGCGCGCCCAAGGCACAATCGTCCGGTCCGGCCTGGGGCCCATGGTATTATCCCGGCAGAATTCCCCCACCATCTCGAGCACCGCGCCCGGCCACTCGCGCGTGTAGTTCAGCCCGTTGGCCCTGAGCGCGTCCAGATAAGCCACATAATCAAAATCCAGGTTCACCACGGCGCCATAGTGTTCGGCAGAGGTGATTAGAACGGTGGGTTGTCCATTAAACATGTAATAATGCGGATTGGCAGGGTCCCTTTTGATCGGCTGAGCCGAAGCCTGGATAACGAACACCAGCACAAAACTCAGGAGTTGAATTGTCTTCAACTTGGCGTCTCCTTCTACTGGTTCCGGTCGCAAAGGTATTCCGAGAAGCGGCGGGATGCGCGCGGTTGTTCCAAAGCACAATCAGCGTTCGGCCAAGCATCGAATCGGGCGGTCAGAAGATAGGGGTTCAGCGAACACTTGATTTTCTGGCGAGCCGAGTCCTCGATTTTGACTCGTGCTTGAGTCGCCAGTTTTTTTGGTTGAGAGGTTCCATCGCGACTTGTATCGATTCCAATCCGAAAGTGACGTGACGCTCCATGGCCTCTTGCGCTTTATGCGGATTCCCTTCCGCAATAACGCTGACCAGAGTTGCATGAAAGCCAGGGGGCAATATCCGCTGCCCTCGTGTCGTGTCGAAAACCCAATTGAACACAAGCACATGGCTCTTCTCGATTTCCGACTTCAGCAGCCCGGAACGTGCGTACTCGGCGATCTTCATGTGGAGATCCACGTGGTACTCGTTCACCGCAAAAGACCAGTCGTCTGCGGGATCTCCAAAAGGTGCTTTGGCATACAACGCATCGATATTTGCGGCCAGCCGTTTCAGTTCCAATCGTTCCCGAAATGTCGCCCGCTCTGCGCAGAGACGAGCAGACTGGCCTTCCAGCGCTTGCCGCAATTCGAAATGCTCTCGTATCTCTCCTGCGGCAGGCACTTTGACTCTGGTGCCGGCCCGGGGCCGACTCTCCAAAAGGCCCTCGATCTCCAGCCGTTGTAACGCTTGTGCCACCGGCACTAAGCTCATCTGGAATTGCTCGGCGAGCTTACGCCGCGAGAGGACGGAACCCACTGGCAGACTGCCTCGCAGTATTTGATCCAGGACTAAGTGATAAGCCCGATCGGACAAACTAACCTGCGGTGTTCTGGACTTCGAAATTCCAAGCATCTCTAACGAGAAGGTTTCACTCATAGGACGATTATAGAGTCAGTCATTGCTTGCGATTTGAATACACGTCTCGGCTATCACCGAACGCGTCCAGCCCGTAATCTGGATAGGTTTTGAACGCCCACAATCTGATATACCTGATTCTCGCATAACCTTCTACTCTTCGCAAATGCTAAAGTCGACTTTGGTTTACATGGTACGAGCTTCCCGGTACAAGTGACCTTAGGCAGATCCGGTTTGGATCTTAAACGCGTAGGCGTGCTGGCAAGGCTTGTTCACCGCGATCGATTGTGGGATCTCAATGACCATGCCGCCGCTATCCTGGCGCCAATCCAGGGGATTCTCAACTCCCAGCATAAACACCTTTGACCCGTGCAAGGCGCGTACGGACTTGAGGGCGAACGTTTGTCCCGGCCAGCCTATGCTGATGGCATACACAACCTCGCCTGTCTTGTTGCTTGTAAGCCAGACGTTCGATCCTTCCCGAAAGGTCTTGCGTGGCCGGGTGTTGTAAATCGCCTCGCCGTTCACCCGGAGCCACTTCCCAACGTACTCCAACCTTTCCACCGTTTCCGTAGGCCACTGCCCGTTGGGCATCGGGCCGAAGCCCACCTCAAAATTCCCGCCCTTCGCGGTAATCCCAATGAGGTTGTCAAGAATCCATTCTGCTGGTTTGTAAATGTCATTCGGTAAATAGGAAAAAGCTTGCCCACAGGGATAAATGACTTTCCAAACACCCGACGACGGCCCGCCAGGTACGGTCCGCTCCGGCGTGTAATAGTCCCCATACGCTCCAATGCCCCTACCTCTGATTATGACCTCGGGTTGCAGTTTTCTGACCATCCTGGTGATTTCCGCGATGGCTTGAGCCGCCGCCTGTGGCCATCCGATATCAAAGTCCAGGTAATCGATCTTGCCGTAATTGGTCATCAACTCGCGCACCTGCTCGCGTTCATGATCGATGAAGGTCTGCCAGCGCTTGGGATCAGACGCCTCGGTGAAATGTGGGTCGTAATAAAGGTTAAACGGGTCCCAGGCAAAAGCCGGATCGTGCCAATCAACATGGGAGTAATACAGGCCGACCCCCAACCCCTTGTTTCTTGCTGCCTTGACGAGACTGCCAACAATATCTTTCCTGTACGGGCCATCCATGATGCTGTAGTTTTGAACGACCTTGTCGTAATGTTCGACGCCACCCGGGCTAACACCCTGGGGGGTCAACTTGATGGATTCTTGAGTGGTCTTTACCGGCCACAAGCAGAAGCCATCGTGGTGTTTGGTGGTGAAAGTGAAATACTTCAATCCGGCTCGCTGGAACAAATTCATCCATGCGTCAGGGTCAAAATCTGTGGGGTTGAAGAACTGATATAAGACATTATACATATCCCAAAACTGCCGGTTGGCCCCAGCTAATGCCCATGAGGCGTCACTTCCAACAAGACAGTAGAGGCCCCAGTGAATCCTTATACCGAACTTCAGATCCTTGAATGCCTCCACGGCAGGCTCTGGCGCATGATGATAGCTGGGATCTACGCTGGTCAGCCATCCCCGCTGCATGGCCTCCCTGTCTAGAGCTTGGTTCAGTGCTTGGAAGCGGCTTGCGCCGTCGGACGGGTCCCGAAAAGCCTGTCCCGTCGTTTGGCCCAGCGCCGGAACGGTACCTTGACTTGCACTGCCGAGAAGAGAGCCGGCCGCTAATGATTTTGTCAAAAACTGCCGTCGTTTCATATCGTCCTATCCCAATTTCCGCTTCCGCGGCACAACTTCTCACAACCATGTCCCGGTCTGCCGGACATCATTTTGTTACCTGGCCGGCCGTTTCAGAAAGCCCCGCAATTTTGGCACGCGAATCGCGGTGATTGAGGGCTTTTAGGCCCGCTACATCCAAATCCGGGAACAAAACCTTCGCTTCGTACTGCCACCCACGCCGTCCGTCGATCGCGCGCCGGCTACGGTCCAGATAATGCCGCAGTTCCTCCAGGCCGTATTGCTTGGCGAGTGCGCGAACACTCACTCCCGGCCGTTTGGCTTTGAGGACAAACCACTGCTCCAATTTCATCCACTTTTCCTGCTCGACATCCTCGGGATGTTCTTTCAGCAACTTGTCCCGCTTGTCGAGATTGAAGTTCTCGTGATAGATGCCACGGTCCAGATCCAGCGTCACGGCGGCCACGTTGACTTTCTCACTCTTCTGGTAAAAGAGCTTTTCTCCGGTAATGTCGTACACGAGGCAATCGCTGGTTTGCGTCACCGAAACAATATAAAAATGATGATTGAGCGCGTGCGCTTGCAGGGAGCTCCCGGCGGAGTAGGCGCTTGGCCAAATCACTACCTCCGCGCCCTTGTCGGCCAACCGCTTCCAAACTTCGGGAAAATTGACATCAAAACAAGTCGCAAATCCGAGCGACCCAAAATCTGCTGGGTATACCTGAGCGTTCTCCCCAACATTCATCGGTGGGTGCACATCATATTCCGACCAGTACGGAAAGACCTTGTCGTACGTACAGGCCACGTTGCCAAGGCGATCCAGCAGCACTGTGGTATTCAGTCTCAGGCTGCCGTTCCTCCGGTCGATTGGGCATACGATGTAAGTATGGTGTTTCTTCGCCAGTGCCGCCATCGCCGTCACGGTCGGGCCGTGCAAATCTTCCTCGCTCTTCTCGTTCAGCCCGCGGCAGAGCTCCGGCAGAGCGATCACATCCATGTTCGCTGAGCCTGCCTTATCTACAGCATCGGCGATTTCATCCAGCGGCAACCCATTGGGGAAACCGATACTGGCGATTCGGACCGGTCGTCCAAGTTTATCGCCTGAGCTAGCTGCGGGTTGGAGATTGGACCCGCTCAGGTTGCGGGACTCGCTGGAGATCCAGCCGGCATAACCCATCCCTGTGAGCCCACTCACTCCCACCACCGAACTTTTCAAGAAGGCTCGTCTTTTCATGCCCTCTCCTTTCGCATGCTCACTCGTCCCGGCTCAATCCGGTGTCATCTTCCGCGTCAAATTTCCCCAGCCGGTTACGCGAAATATGGAGTAAAGCCCGTTACCTTATTTTACCTTCAGCTTCGCAAAGTCACCATCGCGCAGCCCCGGAGGAGCGGGACGCGCAGCACGGTTGCACCATCCTTGTCTTTGGAGAGGATTGTGGGAGCAACGGCAGTCTCGACGCCAGGATGAATCACAGAATATGCGAAGTTATGAAGACCTGGCACATTTCTGATAGTAACCTCCGCACATTCAGCTTTCCCACCGAAACAGACCGGCATGGCGTAGCCGCCGGGAACTTGGAACAAGTTGGCTTTTGCTCCGTCACCGGTAACTTCGACACAATGCGGCGAGAGCACCCATTTTTTCCCGCACATTGCGTCGAGCAGCGGGCCGTAAGCCAGGTAATATTGTTCCGTCTTCATCCATTGGTGCCCGGTGTCCCGCTCGAACAGCGAGCCGTAATTGTAATAAAAGTCGTCCCAACTCATATCAGGTATGATGCAGTGGTTGTTCCACGGATACGGTGCGGTCGGGTAGGCGCCCATCAACAGATGCCGCTGGAAAAACGAATCCGGATCGGACCGGAAGAGCGACTCGTTGTAGGTCCACGCCAGCACCGGCTTGTTCAGTCCCATCAGCGCGCTGCTGTTCAGTCCGCGACCGTCATACCCGAATTCGTCGTAGAAGCCATCAAAATGGCGGTACACGTCGAGGCGCGCGAAAAGCGGACTCGCAAAAACCACTTTGCCCGCGTCGTGCATTTTCGGGGCGAATTTAGAAAACAGCTCATTCCACGAAACGCACAGTGAACGTACCGCCTTGCCGTCGACCCAGCTCACACCGTCGTCGGCGCGATCGTTGTTTAATTGCGTAAAGTACGTGTTGTCAACACAGATGCCAGCGGAGTCGGGAATCCAACGAATGTCCCGGTCAGCCTGTTCCAGGAGGAATTTCTGGTAATCGGGGTCGCCACAGTCCAGCACGTCCTGGTCGGATTTTAGCAGCGCGCGAGGAAAGTTCGCAGCGAGGAAGGCGCGCGCGTCCTTCCACAAGGGAACTCCGGGTTTCTGCGTCGACTCACTACCCGGCTTGCTTTCGTCTCCAAAGTTGTAGACGTTGAAATAATCCAACAAATAAAAGCCATTCGTTTTTAGATAATTGGCGTAATCATTCAGCCGGCGGGCACTTGTCCAGTGCGGCTTTTTGGGCGTGTCCGCTTCGATAGTCCACTGGCGTTCCCATCTTTCATCGGCATCCGTTACCGGCGGGATAAACATGCCCATATATGGCATATCGTCATCCAATTTCCAGTTAACGCGGAAGCCCATCTTCTTGTATTTTGCGACGTCAATCGGGCCCTCGTCGCCGGAATAGGCGGCGCAGCCGGCCATCGCATGGGCGCGCGGATTGGGCGGCTCGAAGAACTCGGAATACCGCGCCGTCATCCATCGCAGCCCGCCGCGCCAGTCTGCCTCGTGCGTGATCAAATTCATTTCAAATTGGACGGGTTTGCCGTCGCCAAGACGATAATTCGCACGTGAAAACCGGATGGCCCCGGATGGCGTGGTGGTCAGCCGCGAGCCGCACAGGATGGTGTCCTCCGGCGAAAGCACCAGGCTCAACGCGAAACCATCCGCCGGTTCCGCGACGGTCGCCAGCGGCAACACTATATGATCGGGGCTCGTGTTCCACCCGCCGTAGGTCCAGGTGGCGTCTATCAAGGGCTGCAGTACCAGCGGATCGCGCCATTCGCCGGTCTGCTTATTGGGATCGGAACTTGTTGACCAAATGGGATCGGACCACGCCGCCCAAAATCGCGTCGATGGGTGGGCGGCATAGTCCAATTCCGTACCGATCTCGGTCGTCCACGGCTTGCCATCAGATACGACTTCGATCTCCCAGCGCACGCTTTCGTCTTCCGGTTTGAGGCGATCCACCACCGTGAGCGTACGTCCCAAAGCGCTGTGTCTCAGCGTCCGTGTGAACTGGACCCCGCCACCCGACAATGTTTCCACCTTTCCCGCGTCGGTTTGAGTGCAACCCGCGAGACTGGTCCGGCCGGAGACGTTAATCTCGCGGCCATCAGCAATCACGCGGACGATTTCACCCTTGGCTGACAATTCCACTGTGATGCCCTTGGCCTTCACCTGGTATTCAGGCGAACTGTCCGCGGCCGGCCAAGCGTGGGCAGCAAAAGAGGGGGTTGTCGCCCGGTTCACTCCGCACAGACCGGCAACACCGCCAATCAGCCTGCTCATAAAGTTCCTTCGTAGCATCTCCGTGTGTCTCCTTGAACTCGGCGGATCGTGAGGGGTCCATTCCAGATCTCGAGTCCCAATCACTTTTTCGGTGTAGTTCAACCGGCCTGCCACTGGGAAATTATCCCGGGCAGATTCTCCATGCTGTCCCAAACTCGACGTCTGCGAACGCCGCTACACGATGCGCATGGCCATGCCCCCGTCGACGGCCAAGGTCTCTCCTGTAACAAAATCGTCGGTGACCAGCATGGCGATCGCCTCAGCAACGTCTTCAGGTTTTCCTTCCCGATGCAAGGGAATTCGGTTTTGGATATTGATTTCCACCTGCTCGGGAGTGAGGTAATCCTGAAAGGGAGTGCGGATGATGCCGGGCGAGACGGCGTTGACACGAATGTTGTCATCGGCGAGTTCGCGAGCCAGAGAACGAACAAATTGGGGAAGCGCACCTTTTGCTACTCCGTACGCGATTGCGCCCGCGCAGCCGCGCGTGCCCGCCGCCGACGAAATCAGAATGATCGCTCCTTCCCGCTTGTTTTTCATGAATGGGACCGCAGCACGACAGAGATGAAATACTGCGTGCACGTGAATATCAAAAGCCCGATACCACGCCTCGGGAGTAACTTCCAGTAAACTTCCGGGGACGCCGCCGCCCGCCGCGTGAACCAAAACATCGACACTCCCCATTTGGGAAACTGTCTCCTGAACCGAGCGCGTCACTTCTTCGGGAACGCTCATGTCGGCCTGCAACAAGGAACAGACCTTCCCCAGCGACACGATCTTCTCCTTCACTTCCAATGCCCTGCCGTCGATCCGCCAGTCAACGATCATGATGTTCGAGCCGAGGCGAGCCAGTTCCAGGGCGGTCGCCGCGCCAATCCCGCCAGCGCCGCCCGTGATCAAACTCACTTTACCGTCTAACTTCATTAACCAGTTCTCCTTTATTTCCCAGAGTACAAGGCCGGATAGGTATGGTTTGCGAGGAACCAGTCATTCTCCCGGCCAATCCTTCCCAACGAAAAAGCGATATACGATGCAAAACCCTTTCCCGTGCAGAAGTAAGTCCATCGACCATCTAGCTGTCAACGCGGGACAACAACTGCTGGCGCGGCTGATGCTCAAGTACCCACCGCGTCGCGAGCACCGCGAAGATGTAACTGGCGGCACCCCCTTCATCAGGGGGAGTGATGTGGTCGTCGGCAAGGGCAAGATTATATAAGCCGTGCGGGCTGGCAACAGTGTTGCCAGCCCGCGTGTTGTCAGAGGTTTAGAAGGTCAAACGCATTGAAAGTTGAACCTCTCTTGGGTACATTATAGTCGGGTGCAGCAACCCGGCGCTCGGGTCTGCATTCTCCCCAATCTTGGCGCCGCTACTGATGTCGGCGGGCTGGAGATTGGTGAACACAGTCCCGAAGCTATTGTCGGTCACCGCGCTGGGCAGGAAGTTGGTATTGTTGAGCAGGTTGGTAGCCTGAGCTACGAAGTGCAGCTTAACCCGCTCTGTCAGGTTGACGCTTCGCTCCAGGGTGAAGTTCACATTCTTGATATAAGGCAGCCGCAGCGAGCCCATGTAGGTTTGGGTAGTTCCGTACCAGTATTGGTCGACTGCATAGCTGCCATTCGGAAACTGGACAACCGGGGATGTAAACGCGTCGGGGTTCCAATAAAGGTACGTATATTCCCCAGGCGTAAATGTGCGGCCATCCGGCAGGGTGACGGGCGTCGTTCCATTGTACCAATGCCGCATCGACTTAGGCACCAGCAGCGGCTGGCCAGTGGGAATACAGCCTCCGTTCTGGCTGGAGCTGCAATCGGGACCCCAAGGCAGTCCGCTTTGCAGCGTAACCACGGAGCCCAGCGTCCATCCGCCCGTTACCGCATTGATAGCCTTATTGCTGGATACGAAACGCTTGCCCTTGCCAAATGGCAGTTGATACGTCACGATACCCACAAAGCGCTGCGGAGTATCGAAGCTGAGGGTTGCCGACTGGAGATCCCGGAAGTTGTAACTGCCGCCGGGCGCGAAGCCACTAAAATTGCCAAAGGTCCCGGTTTGTGACTCAGCGTAGTTCCCGTTATCCCCCGCTGCGAGCCCTGAGGCATGGGACCAATCGTAGACAAACTGCGTTGTCAATCCGTTCCCGAACGGGTGGGACAACCGGAGTTCCAACGCATTGTACAACGACTTGCCGGCACTCTCGTACGCCGTCTGCCCCAGAAGGCCGAGATAAGCCTCCTCCGATTCCAGGGTTGAGATTGTCGAGTGGCCAATATCGCCCGACGCGTTGCCAATCAACGCCGGCAGAGGATTCGAAATCTGCACCGCCGCCGGATTGATCGCGCCACTGGAGGCGATCCATTGGCTTCGCCAACCCTGAAGAGTTGTATCGGGAATATTGAAGATCCCGTTGAGGGGATACAAACGCCAGCCAAGATCACTACCCTTCGATCCCACATAACCCGCGGAGGCCAGCCACCCATGGAAACGGTGTTCGAGCGTGAGATTCCACTGGTCCATAATGGCGTTCTTGAAACCATGTCGCTGGAAATAATCCACGTTCGCGGCGCCGTTCGCGTTGCCGTACAAGTCTGGCTCTTGCTGGGCGCCCCCGGCCGGGAAATACTCCGAAGACGCCGCCTGGTCAAATGTAGCCACCGGCAGTCCATTCGGGGAAGGGCCATAGGGAAGGGGCTCTGTGCCGCCCGCGAATGCGGCTCCGCCGTAAACAATGTAACTGGCGTTAAAGCCCGTGTTGCTGGGCGCATACATTCGCCCCCATCCGCCACGGAGCGCGGTCGAATCGGTCAAACGAAACTCCGCGCCAAGGCGAGGAGAAATGTTACCCCACTGCGTATCCCACAGATTGCGGGGGTACGTTCCTGTTCCGGCGAAAGCAAAGGCCCCATAGGTGGCCAGCGGATTCGTAACCCCGGGGGAAACGAAGCCCTGGGCGTAAGGGTTAATTACACTCAGATCCACATCGTAGATATGGTTGTGCCGTTCCGTCGGCCCGGGCTGTTGCTCATAGCGCAGACCCAGGTTAAGGGTCAGCCGGTTGGTTGCTTTCCAGTCGTTCTGAGTGTAAAGGGCCAGGTATTTCGCGGCCAGCGCCGGCTTCAACGCCGAGCCAGGGTCAAGCCTCCAGCCCATGGTGCCTATCGCGGCGTTCCCCCCCCAATAGCCCGACTGCTGGGGCGTGGTGTTGTACGGAGCACCATAAGGGTTACCAGCCTGATCGGCGTATTGCGCGGTGGTGTTCGCACTCTCATCCCACGGCTCGAGGGCAGGAGTACCAAATTCGATGTCCGCCCAGTCGCCGAGGTAGACACGGTAGTCAGCGCCTCCTTTCAAGGTCCACTTGCCTGCTACCTTGGTAAGGCTTCCCGCAATATTCCAGTTGGTCTGGTGTTCGTTCTTGCGGTCCCATGTATCATCATTCAGCCCTAGGTTTCCACCCCACTTGTAGTTGCTGAAGCTTCCGGCCGACGGAGCAACTCCATAAATGGGGATATACTGCTGGATTTCGGCTGGCATGCCATAGGCGGCGTACTTCGTCGCGTTAAACATGGTTGGGGCTGGGTAAGACGCGATTGCCCCCACCCGCTGCATACCCACGTGAAGGTCGATCAGCGTGGTTGGGTTCAGTGTGATCACATCGCCAAGCGCAACATAAGGGTTGAAGTCACTAATGTCGTTCGCGCTCATTTGGAAAAAGCCGAGGTTCGTCCCATAAGTTCCCCATTCGTTGGCGCCATTGATGATGCCATTCTGCATGCCCCCGGAAGCATAGAACGAGTTCTTGGTGCCCAACTTGATGTCCAGCCGCGTATTCAAATTGTTGCGAATTGTCGGCGAACTCCCGGCGAAGTAATAATTGTTATCGTTGTAGGGGTCGGTTCCCGAGTTGGGGCCGTTGAAACTACCGTGGTTCGCCGGCGGAAAGCCGTTGAAGTATAACAAGGCATACGGGTCTATCGCACCCATCGTACCCGATCCCGGAAACGGCGACCCGGTCTGCGACACCGCCTTGGCTAGATTCTCTGTCGGATTTCCATTCGCGTCGAGAAACGGCTGCCTCTGATAAACATTGGTGCTACCCGGAACCAGCACCGCGCTCCACGGATTGTAGATCGTGACGGGTGTCGGTGAGCCGTTATTACCCGGGATCATCGTGCTGCTAAAGTCTCCCTGGCGCTCGGCCGCCGTCGGAACCGTGCTGAGGAACTGGACCGGCTCAGTGTTCGTTAGACGGTCAAAAGCAAGGAAAAAGAACATTTTGTCCTTACCGTTGAAAATCTTGGGGATAATCACCGGCCCCCCGATGCTGCCGCCGGCTTCGTTGACACGGTATTTCCCCTTGGGAATCCCTTCCAAGTCGTTTACAAACGTGTTGGCGTTAAAGGCTTCGTTGCGCACGACATAGTTGAGATCGCCATGGAAATTGTTCGTTCCGCTCTTTGTAACCATCTGAATCACGCCCTGGCCGCCGCCAATATCTGCAGCCAAGTCGTTCGTCTGTACGCGGACTTCCTGAAGGGCGTCACTGTTGGGGATGACGGCAGCCGTATGCCAAGCCGCCTCCTGCACCGGAACGCCGTCAAGCTGCACGTCGTTGGTCCCGACCATGCCGCCGTTAATCCGCATCGCCGAATACTCTTGGCGATCGGCGAAGCCTACGCCGAGATCGTGAGTATCGTACATTCCCGGACTCGGCACCACGCCCGCCGCCAGCGTTGCGTAGTAGAGCGGGTTGTTGGTGATATTGGGAATGATATCGATGACGTGGCTCCCCACGCCACCCGACACCGTAGAGCTTTCGGTTTGCAATTGTGCCGCGGCGGCCTTGACTTCGACCACCTGTCTGGTCGCGCCCACCGTAAGCTGAGCATTGGTTTGCACCGTAGCGTTTGTTGCCACTGCAATGCCACTCGAAATATAAGTTTGGAACCCAGATGCCTCCACCGTCAGCCTGTATTCACCTTGCGGGAGATAGGGCACGGTGTAAATGCCGGCCGCATTGGTTATCGTCACCGACACGGCGTTTGTTTGTTGATTCGTAACCCTAACCGTGGCGTTGGCAACCAGCGCGCCGCTTGGGTCGGTTACAGTCCCGGTAATGGTGCCGTTCCTCATCTGCGCCATGGCCATGCCGATGGTGAGGGAGAAAACGAAAATTCTACATACAGCCCTGACAACTCGTGCCATTTCCACAATACCCTCCTTTAAAAATTAAGATCCCAGACCCGACGCAAAACCTCAAAGATGACAAGTCAAATAAACCGTTAGATGTGGAGCCACGTTCGCTCAAAGGGGGTTCACTCAAGGCACGATATCGGCCAAGAACCCCTTTTTACCAATGAATCTGAGATGTCAATTTGTCACTTCAATACTCAACGCCTTGCTACGGTCAGAGGGATGGTTTCACTAAAAAATAGAAATAGAGGACTATCACAGCCACCCACTGACGCGCCCGGCCATTCTTACACCCGAGAAGAAGATCACTGCTTACGAACATGCATGAATTAACACATCAGATTTTGGTTGTCAAGCTTTTTTTATTTTATTTTTTGCCTCTTTTTTGGTGTTTTTGGCCCGTAATACCGAAAAATAAGGGAAACTTGCCCGTCACGCGCGAGAACAAGATGATGTATCAGATTTCCGCGACGCTCACATTGTAGGGAAGACTGTGGAAGTCGCCAGGTGATATGTGTTCCTACCGGAGGTGCGAACGGCGTGGGCGCAACGACAGCAGTTAAATTAAGATTCAGAGCCTAAGGAAGCGCCCGGCCTGTATTTACTGAGGATGTGGGTGGAATGATGCTGCGAAACAGTTGGGTCACAACGCGATACACTACTGTTGCGGCGGCACGTCATTAGGGGAGTGACAGTGGTGGCCTACTATCGTGAAGACGCGGCGTTCTTCTCCTATTGGCCAAGCGCTTTCAATCGTTCAAATTCTTTGAATTCTCTTTGGGCGTCCTCCGCTCTGCCGAGGCGGCGATACGTTGTAGCAAGAACAAATCGGACCTCGCTGTCCGAAGGTGAAAGTCCACGCGCAATTTCCAGTTCCTTGCATCCCTCATTTAACTGGCCAGCTCTTATGAGCAGGCGCCCCAAATGTAAGTGAGCAAGATAAGAATCAGGTCTCATCTTCGAAGCCTCAATGGCGTAGGGCAGCACCTCGCTGATTTTGTCTAAGTCCAAACCCAAACGGGCAAGCGCGAGCCTTGTAGAAAAACTGCTCGGATTGAGAGCTAATTCGGCGCGAAACTCCTTCATCGCAGCGTCGTATTCCCGCCATGACGCAAGGAGGCTCCCGTACGTGAAGTGCAGCATGGGCTCTGTTGGGTACTTCAGCAGCAAGGCCTCAATTAACGATTTAGCACTAGTGCGGTCGCCGCTGGCATTCGCATACCAGGCCGCTCCCAAGTCGTGCACCAGGGCGGTTTGCTGAGGCGAGAGGGAGTCTTCTGTGGATCTTTGCAGGGAAGCATACCCGAAGACGGTGATGAGTTGCCCGCGCTCGTCTGGGCTTTCGGCAGGCACGAGTTTTGCCAGGAGTGTAACGGCGGTTCCGAAGTTGCTGAGGTCGGTTTGGGCGATGGCACGATCCAGCAAGGCCACACGTCGCATACCGGACTGCTCCGGAATCCCAAGGCGATCGGCCCGGGTGATGTCTTCAATTGCGGCCCGGAATTCGTGAAGCTGAAACTCGCACATTCCCCGGAGGGCCCAGGCGACGCCTCGAGTCGGCTCAACCTGCGTGAGTCGATTGAGATAACCCCGAGCCGGCTCGAACTGGTTGTCTTGGTAAAGAGCCAGTCCGGCTTTCCACAACCCGTCTTTCCACTCCGGGTCAATCCTCAGACCCTTCTCGATGAGGGCTACGGCTGCGCCAAAATCTCCGGCGACGATTGCGTCATCGGCTTCTCTACTGATCTGTGCGAGAGTTTGGATATTGCGGTCATTGTGAGATACCTGCGCTGGCTGCCAGAGCAGTCCGACCAACAGGATACCCGTAAGTGGCATGGCTGGGTTCTTGCCCACAGTTCTTTCGCTCTTGTGCAGAACGCCCGCCTCCAAGGCGAGCACACCCGCTGCCGCTGCCATGGGGCCAGCGGCCAAAAACCAGTTCTAGACGATCGGAATTATATAGTCTATACAAGCCATAGGGAAGGTTTGCTTTTCACTGCGGAGCAACCGGTCCTTCCACCACCTTTCCGCCCATAGATCGCCGGGTCATCTTTCTGACGTCTTATGCGATGATAACAAAATCGGATTTGCCAGTTGACTTCACCGAAGCTGATATGGCAGCTTACGGGGGTCAAAGCTGGTATGTCAGATTTCTAAACGTACGGGCGCGAACGGGCAGGCTAGCCATTCGGGCTACCATTGCATGGAGGAGAGAAGATGAAGGTATTACTGCTTACGGAGTACAAAAAGCTTGAGATGACGGAAATGCCGGATCCACCGGTCGGCCCCGATGACCTACTGGTGCGGGTGAAGGCCTGTGGCATCTGTGGCAGTGACATCCACGGATTCGATGGCAGCACGGGCCGGCGTGTCCCCCCGCTCGTCATGGGCCACGAAGCCGCCGGCGTTGTCGCCACGGTTGGCGACAATGTGGCACATTTCCGTGTGGGGGATCGAGTAACGTTTGACTCCACCGTTTATTGCGGAAAGTGTTACTTTTGCCGGCGGGGCGAAGTGAACCTTTGCGATGACCGCCAGGTGTTGGGCGTTTCGCCCGGTGAATACCGGCGGCACGGGGCTTTTGCCGAGTATGTCGCGGTCCCCCAACACATCACTTACCCTATCCCTGCCGCACTCAGCTTCGAACACGCCGCCATGATCGAAGCCGTATCCGTGGCAGTCCACGCGGTGGGACTTACACCTGTTAAGCTGGGCGACACCGCCGTCGTAGTCGGGAGCGGCATGATCGGCTTGCTGGCTATTCAGGCTCTTCGGCTCGCGGGCTGCACTCAGGTGATTGCGGCTGACGTTGACCCCCAAAGACTCCGCTTGGCGAACGAACTTGGAGCTGAGGTTTGTCTCGACTCCACCAAGCTGGACGTGCCGGCGGCCGTGCGTGAACACACTGCGGGTCGAGGCGCCGACTTGACGATGGAGGTGGTGGGGAAAACCGCGTCGTTACAAACTGCGCTGGCCAGCGTCCGCAAAGGCGGGTGCCTGACTTTGATCGGCAACTTGTCTCCCAAGGTGGAATTGCCGCTCCAATCCGTGGTAACGCGGCAGATTCGCATCCAGGGGTCCTGCGCGTCCTCCGGGGAGTACCCTGCTTGTATTGATCTGCTGGCACGAAAGGCCATTCGCGTCGATCCCTTGATCAGCGCGGTTGCCCCTCTCGCAGAGGGAATTGAATGGTTTCAGCGCTTATACGCGGGTGACCCCAAAACCATGAAAGTAATCTTGCAACCGTAAGGAGCAACATACCGCGCCGGTACGGTCAGGTCCCAGTGATAGTAAGGTTCTCCTTCGTAACAGCCTTTGCTGCTAAGGGTATAGTTTTGCCAAGGGCTTCCTTGAAGCTTTCGCACACTTGCTTGGTAATCTCGCAATCGGCTAAATTGCTTCACCGCACGGCAAAACAATCTTGATGGTGAAAACGGATTGGAGGGGCTCTCTGATGACTAACAGGGCGGAAATCTCGCGTCGTCAATTTATGAGAAGGTCAGTGCTAGCGAGCGCGGGTTTCCTTGCTCCTGGCATACCAACCGCGGAGCCAATGCGTGCGGAAGGTCCGACCGCCGCCGGCAACAACGGCTCCCCCGCCCTACTTGAAAATGAGATGCTCCGCATTGTGGTGAACACGAAGAGCGGCGATATCACGGGTTTATACAACAAGCGTACCGGAACGGAGTACATTGCGGCCAGACGGTGGGCTAGAGCCTTTCGATTGAATGTACCGTATCCCAAGTATGTTACGGGCTACAACGCCGATTACTCGGGGAATTCATTGGACTCGTGGCAGCAGACTGACTGCCTTATCACCAGCGAGAGGAGACCTGGCAGCCAAATTCTAAAAGTGCGGTACCCCACACTGGAGTCTCCTGCTGGAAAATTCGAGATTGAGCTCGGTTACAACATTCGCCTGCCCGATAACTCCGATGAAGCTTTCTTTCAGCTTGAGGTTACAAACCGCTCTCAATACCGGGTCAAGGAGGTCTTTTTCCCCTGGATTTCCGGCGTTGGCGCCGTCGAAGATCGTGAGACAGACACTTTCGTGACATCTGAAACCATCCGACGGGTCGCGGAGCTTAGAACTGAACAGGGTTCCAACTGGGAAGAGTACCCCTACTTGCTGGGTTCACCCGTATGGCCTTGCGGCCCGTATTCGCTAAGCATGCCGTGGATAAATCTCGGCGGCCGGCGGGAGGGGCTTTATCTGGCCAGCTTGACGCGCGAGACTCCGGTGCACATGCTGATACTTCAGAACTTCGGCGACGAGACGGATCCGATCCTTGGCATCGCTTGGGCTTTTGCACCATACATTGAGCCCGGTAAGTCCTGGCGAACCCCGGAAATCGTGTTGAGCCTCCACGTAGGCGACTGGCACACTGCGGCTGACAAATACCGGGCAAGCCTCAGCGGCTGGGAACATAAAGCTGATACGCCGCCGGATTTCAAGAAACCGTTTGCTTCCTTTAACAGTTTTTTTACCAGCCAAAATTTCGATCAGACCACTGATTTGGCCGAGGATATTCGGAAGTACGGCGTGCACGACCTGGTCATGTGGAACTTCGGCGACTATTACCCGAACGTGCTGGAGGAAGACGACCTTTCGGCGGACCCTCCGCGGCTGGGTCTCATGACTTCCCAGTGGGGAGGTCTGGCGAGATTGAAGGCAGCCAATGAGAAAGCACACTCGCTGGGGGTGCGGACCGGCATTATCTTCTCTCAGCGTCTCTGGAACAGAAACGCTTTGACGCCGGCACTTCGCGCACTGGCGGAGAAATGGGTTATCCGGAGCGAGTCGGGCGACCCCCTCACGGAATCGTGGCACCATCAACACCTCGGTGCAGCGCAGTGGAGTCATGATCGACCGTATCTGGGCCAAGCGGACTACATCATGTGCGATGCCGTGAAAGATTGGCAAAATTTCGCCATCCACAACATCGTCGAGGTATTGGGCCAAGCTGGTTACTCCATGATGTTCTATGACCAGGCTGCTGTGGAGACGAACCTTTGCTTCGGTCCGCAGCACCACCACTCGGATCCGAATGCGCCATCTTTGAGTGCTTATGACTTTGTCAAGGCCCTGCGAACCGCCATGCGAAAGGCGAATCCCAACGCGATCTTGATCGGGGAAGGCTGGAACGCGGTGGTCAGCCAGGGCTTGGATATGGGGTGGACTTGGATCGCTCCGCCTAACCCCGAAGTATTTCGATATACGCTGCCCTGGGTCTTCAACGCCATGGCCACAGATGTGGATCGGGGACAGGCAAACAAGTACTTTGTTCTGGGCATTCATCTGGCGATTGTCGCGAAATCGCTCGAAAATGGCAAAAAGCTGAGTGACTTTCCGGAATTTGCACAACACTTGGCGCATCTGGCCAGTTTTCGCGAGAAGACGGAGCGCTTCTGGCTTGATGGCACTTTTCAAGATGATGTCGGGCTCCGAATTTCCGGCGCCTTTGGGAAGGTGTACACGACGTCGAAGGAGGTTGGCGTAATAGTTGGCAATCTTACCGATAAGGCGGTTGACGCCAACTTCGAACTCGACTCGAGCCGGTACGGAATCTCAGCTTCGACCTATTCGATCGTTTCATCGAGCGGACTCAGCGAAAGCGGGGAGGCTGGTAAGCGCGGAACGGTACTGAGCGTCACCAGGCCGCTGGCTGCATTTGAGGTGATTGGCGTCATCTTCGAACGGCAAGATGGCCGAACTTAACCACCGCCGCCTGGGTTTCAAGCGCGGTTACCTGGCAGCGCAACGACAATGCTCATAACGGTATCTCAATTCCAGGAAACTACGCTGCTGCGGTGCTCCCCCGGCCGGAGTCCGCTAATGCGGAACGGGCAGCCGCGACGACATTTTCTACACTCCCTTAATGTTGAAGTACCGCCTGTGAACTGATGATAAGCGGTCTGGGACTCCGCCTTGATGCTGCCGATCCATGTCACCTTTAGTCCGTGAAACGAATATAATGTTACCATGCGACGACGGGAGTTCATTTTGCTTCCGGCGGTGACGCTGGGCGTTTCTGCAACACGTCTCCGGGCCGACCACCACATCCTGTCGTTGAATCCGTTAATCGTAGACTTCGACCTCGCCACCGCACAAGGCCGCTACACGGCGGTGGACGACTTCTATATCCGCAATCATTTCGAAATCCCCACCGTTCCTCAAACCTACTCGCTGCGCATCGAAGGCGAGGTGGAAAAGTCCCAAAATCTCCACCTCGAGGATCTGCGCCGGTTCGCGAAAAAGCAGGTGGGAGCGGTCTTGGAGTGCGCAGGCGACCCGGTGAAAACGGTGAGTCTGATAAGTAATGGCCTGTGGGAAGGCTGGCGTTTGGCCGATGTGATTTCGCTTGCGGAACCCAAGAAGGAAGGCGCCTACGTCCATCTTTTTGGGCATGACGGCTATGCCCGCAGTGTTCCGATTGAGCGCGCGATGACCGACGGTTTGCTCATCGGCGGATTAAACTCCCGCCCTTTGCTTCGCAATCACGGCGCTCCCTTGCGGGCTTTGTTCCCGGGCTGGTACGGAGCTGACTCCGTGAAGTGGCTGGAGCGGATTTCGCTCGCACCCACTCCCCTTCCGCCCGAAGGAAACACGTACATGGAGGTGTGGCGCGCACCCTCCGGCTCCATCGAGACCAAGCCCCTACCGCGTATGCTGGTGAATTCGGTGATCACCAGCCCTGCGGAAGGCGCAATTCTTCATCCCGGCACCGCCCAGTTGAGAGGGTTGGCGTGGTCCGGCAGCGGACAGATTCAAAGTGTGCAAGCCAGCCCCGATGGCGGAAAAGTGTGGCGCGCTGCCATCGTCGAGAGGGGCGCGAGCGAGTATGATTGGGCTTTCTGGCACGCCGAAGTGGAAATCGCTCAAAGAGGACCGATCGAATTTGTTTCCAGAGGAACCGACGCTGCGGGAAACACGCAACCGCCCCTCCGGGACCCGCGACGACTGGACTCCTACGGCAACAACGTTTGGAACCGCGTGCGCTGCATTGTGGTGTAGCATGAGTCGACGCTTCGCAAAATGGTGCGCATGAAACATTGCCTGGTCGTGGCCGCCATATTTCTGTCGGCATGGTCTGCCGGAGGATGGACACTCGAAGGCGCGATCATCCCGGCGGGCTCAGCCGAAGCGCTTCCGTTGAATAACTTCCCTCCCCCGCCCCTCATGCAGGGCATCGGCGACGCAACCCTGACGATCACCACGAAGTCATCGCAAGCACAGGCGTACTTCAATCAGGGCCTTCGCCTGCTGCACGACTTCTGGTACTTCGAGGCCTATCGGGCGTTCAAAGAGGCCGCCCGGCTGGACCCTTCCGCCGCAATGGCTTATTGGGGCATGGCCCAGGCGCTCTCGAATTTTCCCCAGATGGGGGAAAAAGCCGCGGCCGCCATCGAAAAGGCCAAATCGTTGATCGGCCAAGTCACAGGCCAGGAGCAGCATTACATCCGCGCCACCGCTGCCCTGACCGAAAATCCCGGCGATCAAGGCCGTAACGTCTACGTTCAAGAGATGCAAGCATTGCTGAAAGAATATCCCGGCGACCTCAACGCGCCGGCCTTTCTAGCTTTTTTTGTCATGTCCGGATTCGACCCTGACGGACGGCCCACCCCCGGGGAAGTCTACGCTCAGTCGCTTCTTCGGAGGATCCTGGCAAAGCACCCCGAAAATGTGGCCGCCAATCACTATTGGATTCACGCCGTCGAGGGCGGCCCCAACCCTGAAAGCGGGCTCGCGAGCGTGGCCGTGCTTTTGCGCGGCGCACCCCACGCAGGCCACATCGTTCACATGGGTGGTCATGTTGCTTATCGCTTGGGGAATTATGAGCAGGCCCGAAAGTCATTTCTCGATTCGCTCCGAGTGGATGAAGCTTATCTGGCCAGAGAGCACATCCCCGCGCAGTACGATGACAACTATGCGCACAACCTGAGTTATCTGGTCGCGGCCTGCGCAGAGGCAGGACGCCGGCAGGAGGCCTTGCGCTGGGCGCAAAAGCTCGACGGGCTGCCGTCACCCCTGGCTTACGCCGCCAGCGCGCTGAACTACGCGATTCCGGTGGGCAGTACCCTCTTGCGGATGCATCTGCGCTTTGCCGATTTCTCTGCTGCCACCCAGGACACCGTCGACTTCGGCGCTGTTTCTGCCGGAGTTGACAGTGCGGCGAAGGAATATCAGCAAGGTTTGCAACTTTATGCGCAAGCCATGGCGCTCGTGACCGGCGGGTCGACGGACGCAGGAATGAAGCAAGCGCAGGACAATGCGGATAAGCTCCAACGACTCGTTAGCACGCTGGCGGGGCAAGCGTCGCAGGCATCACCCATGATAAGTGGAATGCCGTCGCCAATGTCGGGGATGGTTTCATTCTGGACCGGCGGGGCAGCACGCCTCCTGGAAATCTCGTCCGTCGAGTTGCAGGGCGAGTTGGCTTGCGCGAAGGGTGACTCCGCCAGCGGATTCGCCTTGTTGAAGGACGCAGTCCAGAAGGAGCGGGAGTTAGGTTACACCGAGCCACCGTACTACGCGCGCCCCGTCGAAGAATCGCTCGCCGACGCGTATCGGCGCGCACACGCCTGGGAACTGGCCCGCGAAGCCTTCAAGCAGGAACTCCGAGAGCGGCCCAAAAGCGGCTTCGCCTTATATGGCATTGCACGCTCGTACGAATTGCAGGGACGGGTGGAGGAAGCCACGCAGGGGTACCGGCAATTCCTTGCCGCCTGGCAACACGCGGACCCCGATTTGCCGCAGATCCGCACGGCGAAGGAGTGGCTGGCCAAACGGACTGGCGTCCATTAACGAGCCACGGCGGAACCTGACAAATTGGGACTGCCTTCGTGGCCGTCATGCTGCCCCGCTGGCACGGGTAGGGTGATCCCCGCATGCGGGATATACGCAATCCGTGCCTTCCCGCCCAATCGCAGCAGTTCCTGCTCAACCGCGCTTTGCGGATTAGCGGCCGGATGGAGATGGCACTGCTTCACCAAAGCATCAGGCAATTGGGAAACGAGCAGGACCTTCACACGGTCTCCCAAGCGCGCCAGCCAGTAAGCCTTATGCGCGCCGACCACAAACCCCTTGCGCAGTTCCGCTTCCATCTGCTGGGTGCTGGAAAACCTGCCGGCCCATTCTTCCAGCGCTGCGCTGCCGGAGCCGTCGCGGCATTCGGCGAAGTAAACCATCACGCCGCCCGGCCGCAGCGCGCCGGCAGCGTTTTCCATGCCCTTGTGTGCCTGCCGCAGGTCGATGTCTAACGGAAAGCCACCGGCGCTCGCCAAAACCAGATCATAAGGGTCGGCGATCGGAATCCGGTACATCTGGTCGACGGTCTCGCACCCGGCTCGATGGGCGAGGTCGTAATGCCCTGCCACCACCCGCACCCATCCGCCCGAGGGCGACAGCACGACGTTCAAAAGGAAGTCCGGCTCGAACCTTTGACAGGCCTCCAGCAGGTCCTCGTGAGCAGGATTGCCTTCCACGAGGCCCGGGCGGCAGTGCGGGTCGAGGAGGAGTTGATGATTGAAGGTCGTAGTCTCCGCCCCCGCCACGCCCGGAACCAGGCTCTTGCGCCCGCCGCTATAACCGGCAATCTGATGATAGATAATTTCCCCCGTCAAGATGACGCGGTCGGCCTCGTACACCCGCCGGTTGATCCAGACTTCGTTGCCCCGGCTCGTCCGGCCGAGCGCCACAAGATTCCGCCGGTCGCGGCTGTCATGGTCGAAGAGAGCGATCCGGCGCGCCACTGCTTCTCCGACGATGCGGCGCCGCTCCTCCGGCGTCTGCTGCCGGTGCAGGCCCAGGGCGAAAACAATGAAAATATCGCGGTTGGGAATGCCGCAGGCGTTGATCTCATCGATGAGCACGGGAAGAAATACGTCGCTGTACACCAGCCGGGTGACGTCATTCACCAGGATGGCGACGCGTTCGCCCGGATGCAGAATCTGGGACAAGCGGGGCAAGCCAATGGGGTTGGCCAGGGCCGCGCGAACTGCCGCCACCGGATCTTGCAGTGGGGGAAGCGACTGCGGCAGCAACGTATCAAATATCTGTCCGCGACCGAGGGCGAGCGTTCGTTCCTCAGAACCATAGCGGAAAAATAGATCCTGGTGCGTACTCACAATGGGTCAACTTCCTCAGCCCCAAAAGGTCGTAGGGGGCCGCAAAATATCGCGGCGGTGGAAGAAATCAATGATCCGCTCAACCTCGGCTTCCGTCACTCCCCCCTGCACTCTCAGGCGCTGCGGTACAGCTTGGTCATGACGAATTCCCGGTGACCGAGGGCTTCGGCGGCGGTCAGCCGGCCATTGCAGGTCCGCACCATCATGTCGAGAAGCTTTTGTCCTGCCTGTTCCAGGGTCATTTCCCCGGTCAGCATGGCGGACACGTCCACATCGATGTGTTCGCTCATGGTTTGGCAGGTGAGGGGATTGCCCGAGAGCTTGATGACCGGCTCGATGGGATTGCCGACGATGTTGCCCTGCCCGGTGGGAAACACGTGCAGCACCGCGCCCGAGGCGGCCCACAACGTGACCGCTTCTGCCGCCGCCGAGGAGGTGTCCATGAACCAGAGCCCCTTTCCGCGCGGCGCTTCCGCCGGCTCCAGCACGCCCACATACTTCGTGTGCCCGATCTTCTGAATGTTACCCATGGCCTTTTCTTCAATGGTGGTCAGCCCTCCGCGAATGTTCCCCTTGGTGGGCTGAGACTCCGAGAGATCGTTCGTTTTGTGTCGATTAATGAAGTCGTTATACTCGTTCCACACCTTCATGAACGCTTCTCCCACTTCCGGTGTGGCCGCCCGCTGCTTCACGATATGTTCGGCGCCCGTCAGTTCGGAGGTTTCGCCGAACGACGCCGTGCCGCCCCATTCCACCAGCCAGTCCACCACTTGCCCGACCGTCGGGCAGGACGCCAACCCTGTCGTCGTGTCCGATTCCCCGCATTTGGCAGAAACGTAGATCTCATCCAACAGGCATTCTTCGCGGAACAACTCGGAAGCGTCCTGCACAAATTCCATCGCCTTCCGCGAGGCTTCCGCGATGACCTTCAAATCCCCACTGCCCTCGATCGAAAATCCCGCCACGGGCTTCCCCGTGCGGGCGATGCCTTGCACGATCCGCTCCGTCCAACCAGGCTCGATGCCGATGACAATCGCTGCGGCGACATTCGGATTGCACCCGGTGCCGATCATGGTGCGAAAGAAGAGCTCCAGGTCTTCGCCAAATTGCAGCCGTCCATAGGCGTGGGGCAAGGGCAAGACCCCTTGAATCACCCGCGCCACGGCTTCGCAGGCGGCGTTCGAGATGTCGTCGACAGGCAGCACGACCACATGATTGCGGATGCCCACCCGGCCATTCTGCCGGCGGTAAGCCCTGATTTTCGGTATCGTCGCCATCATTACCACCTCTTGGTCTTCAGGTTGTGTACGTGCACGTGCTGCCCGGCGCGAATATCGGCAACCACCTTCCCGATGTCCTCGCCGTATTTGACGACTGTTTCCCCAACTTTAAGATCCCGGAGGCAAATCTTGTGACCGAAGGGCATGGCCTCAGAGGCCGTAAGGTGCAGCACGTGGCCGTTGTCCAGCGTCGCCCCCGTCAAAGTCTGGCCCGGCTCGACGTCAACGACAGCCACGCCGACATTGTCGCGCGTGTCGTGAACCAGAAACTGTCTCATTTTCCCTCCTCGCCCTGTTACCACTTGGTGGGTGTGGCCTCAGCCCCCACGGACGACCGTTACACAGTGATATCTTATATACTATCACGATCCTGTCAAGTCTCGCTCCGCGGCAACGACCATCGGCTCGCTTTCATCGCGCCGGCCTCGCACTTTCAATGAAAAGCCACGGGCCTAAACCGCAGGGTCGCGTTACTTGCGACGAGCTGGCGTTGACTTATGGAGACCGCCTGTTATACATTGTGTATGACGATGCGCTTCGAATGGGATGCAGCGAAGAGTCGAATCAACCAGAGGAAGCACAACGGTTTGGATTTCGAAACTGCGGCTCGCGTGTTCAACGATGCGAGTTTAGTTCTGATCGAGGATCGTATCGTCGAGGGCGAACAGCGGTGGCATGCGATCGGAGCCGTCTCTGCGGCTCTGCTTCTGGTCGTGCATGTTTACCGTGAGGACGACGGCGATGGCGAAGAAATCATCCGCATCATCTCGGCACGCGAAGCTAATCAGCGTGAGCGCCGAATCTATCTTCAGCAGGCCGCTGAATAAGCGGCAAAAGGCGGTCCTGGCCCGAATCGCGAGGCGTCAGGCCGCCGGAGAGGATTCCGATATCGACTACTCGGACATCCCTCCGCTGACCGATGAACAACTGGCGCAATTCCGCCGCACTCCCAAAGTGCTGGTGGCGGCCCGCCTGGACCGCGACATTTACGACTGGCTCCGGAGGTATGGAGCTGGCTATTCGACCCGCATCAACAACATCCTGCGCGCGGTGATGTCCAGAGCGCGATAGCACACGGATCTGAAAATGAACGGCTCGTTCCGGAGGGAAAGCCGCGCACCTCAAGGACAGGTCCGCGCCACCTTGCCACTCATGGTACAGTATCCAGCTCCGATGATTCCCAAGTACTTAGCGACTCTCGCCCTCACCGTGTCCCTCGTCACGTATGCGGCCTCTTCGCTGCAATTCGCGACCCGCTCCCAGGTCCTTGCAGGTAAAGCGGTGGACGAGACTTTGCGGATTGAATTTACCATCGACGCCGATAGCAGCCACACCTACAAGATAAGCCCCCGCATCAAGCAGTTTCTGGAAGACCACATCACTTTTTATGCAGAAGGCCCCGCGCGCGTCGTTTCCGCCAAAGTAGAAATCACGCCTAAGGACGTGTCCTGGACCGAGAACCGCGCCACCACCACTTCCACCGGCGCGGCCATGGCCGCTCGACTCCAGTGGGATACTCCTGCCGATTCCGTGAACGGTGCCCACGGCTTCATTTACGTCAACTTCCCCGAAATTCCCGGGCTCGAAGGGAAAGCCCCCAACGTTCATTCCGGCCGATATCAGATCGACAACAAGGGCCGCTGCGTAGTCCGCGAACTGACTACTTACCGGGACGCATTCCAGCTTTCCTTGGCACGGTTCGTCTTCGCTCTAGCCGCCGGCGTGCCCATCGGCGTGCTACTGCACATCGTCTATTGGGCATTCGTATTGAAGGGTGAAAAGCGCTCACGGGTTGCGGAGTTCCCACCCCAGAGTTCCGGATTGCCGCGAACTTTTTACCCCAACCCCATCGCGGAGTGGACCCTCTGGCTGATCGCGTTGGTCATCGGCGTGGTTCCTGCCAGCATGATGGCAGCATTTACCGTCTATGACGGCTTTATGAGTTCGACTTTCATCTGGGTAATTTACATTATGTTGGCAGTTACCGTCGCCATCGCCCTCCTCGTCGCCTACTTCACCGGCAGATCCCTCTTAACCGTCCGCGTCGACACCCATGGCATCTCCTACGCCCGCGGCCGCGGCGATCTACAGTGGCTCAACGCCGCCTGGAGCGACATTCTCCTGTTTAGGGAGAAATCCCGCACCTATCGTGGCAGCACGACGTATTGGATTGAACTCGAATTCAACGACCGGCGGAAAAAACTCAAGATTGCACAATCCATTGAGGGCTACCCTGCCCTGCGCGACATCCTCATGCGTGTGTTCACAGCCAAAAAACAGAGTTGATTCGTTCGCGCCGAATGTCTAGTATGTCGTCGGTAGCGTCGGAGCCCATCACGGAAGTTCGTGTTTATGGGTCAGAATTTAAAGGGGACTGGCGCGTAGATGGATTACCCGCGCAGACACACACTGCTGATTGCTATGCTGGCTGTCGGAATGGTTTGGGCAGCGGGGGATGTTGCTTGGTCGGCGATGGGCAATCAGAAGCCACAATCCCTCGGGGACGCTGTCCCGCCGGACGCTCAACTTCTCGATGCCGACACCCAACCCACTTTGCGTTTCCCCGTCGTGCACGCGAGCTGCGGCCAGCACGCGCTTTTCGTGAAGGGCTATCCCGCTTCGTACGGGTGGCTGGTCGTCACGCGGAGCCTCATACGCTACGAAATGGACCACCAATGGCCTGGCCCGGCAGACATGGGAAGTTTCTCCGTCACGCGCGAGCAAATGGCCAAACTTACGACGTGGAAGATTACGTGGGCCTTCCGCAACAATCCGTCGCTGCACTTCGATGCCCTCGACAAGTCCCACGAAATCGACTACCTTTCCCCTCGCCATTGGGATGTTGCCGAGCGAAAGCAAAGGGATGATCAAGCGCGCATGGATTCCGTGTATACTCCCGTGATCTTGAGAGCGATTCAGAATTTCGATGACACGGTGGCGGCGCTAAGGCCGAAACTGTCGGCCCCGCCGGTGGTAACTCTGAGCGCGAGTCTCTCCAACATCCAGGCAGGCCAGTCCGCGACGCTCACCTGGACTTCCCAGAATGTCACGCGGCTGGAGATTCAGCCTGGCGTGGGCGCCGTGGAGGCCTCCGGGTCGCGGATGGTCACACCTGCCGAATCAACGACTTACACCCTCACCGCGCAGGGCGCCGGGGGCGTCCGGTCGGCCACCACGCAGGTCACGGTCACCCCAGCGGCGGCACCCCCCCAGATCGTTATCTTCGAGCCGTCACCCACCAACGGAATGCTTGAAACCAAGGATCCAACGCTCAAGATCCGCGGTGTAGCCATTTACAAATCCGGCATGCCCATGGTCTCAATCAACGGCACTCCTGCCAATATGAAGCCCCAAGACGCTCAGACGGCCCAGTTCTGGTCCGACCCCCTCACTCTGAACCAGGGCGAAAACCGCTTCGAGATCGTTGCGACCAACCGTGACCAATCCCAGGCCCGGCAATCATTTGTCGTCAAGTACGTTGCTTCCGCGCCCCGGCCCACGTCCAAATCGAATGCCATGACCAAGGAGCAAATCCTCGAACTGCTCAAGGGCGCTGTGCCCAGCCCGCGCGTGGCCCAGCTCGTCAAGGACCGTGGGATCGAGTTCACTCCCAGCGAAGACGACCTCAACGAAATCCGCCAGGCCGGCGGCGACGATCCCTTAATCGCCGTTATTCGCAAAGCCGTGGGTCCCCCCTCTCAATAAACAGGGGACAGGGACATCCTCAAGATGGGTAGCGAACAGGCACGCGTATTTTGCGTTTTTGTGCGGCGTTTCACTTCGTGTTCGCGACGAGACACATCGCAACGGCGCTCGAATTTGCGGGTTCAAGGGGACGCTGGTGCCTGCCCGCTTCCTCCTGCCCTTCGCCCCCCGGGAGCTAAGAGGAGAGCGCAAGGACCGTAAATCCCGCCGCGGCCGCGGCTTGGGAGAGCTGCTGATCGGCGGAAACAAAATTGCGGTTCTTGGGTTGTTGCTGACACCACGTGAGAGCCGCCGCCAATTGCAAGTTGTCGGCGGCTCGAAGCTGATGAATATCCAACAATTGCCTTGCCAATTCCCGCACCGAATCTGCGGGGAGGATCTCTCTCCATCCCCGGCTCAACAGCTCCAGCCGAGCGAGAGCTCCCTTGCGTTCGCGATCGCTCAAAAGGGCCAGGCGGTGGAGGCGGGCCACCGCGCTATGGATCTCGACCGGAGTTCCCCACCACACCACCGGCAGGCTCTGTCGCAGGTGGGCCTGAGCCTGGCGGCTGGTGGCCTCCCGAACACAGAGCGGGAGCAGCGCACTAGCATCGAAAAATGCTGGTTGCGGTTTCATCTCCCCTCCGCGCGTTCGTCAAGCAGGGCCTGGATGGCTTGACTCGCGGAAACGCGGCCGGTTCGGATCTGGAGTAACTTGTGAATGTCCAAAGGAGCCTGCGGCAAACGCAATTTGCCCGCTGCGACCAAAATCAGCTCTTCCTTGCTGGTTTCGGCGACGGAGAGGGGGACGAGCTTCGCCACGGGCAGATTGCGGTCCCGGACGACGATTTCCTCCCCCTGTTTTGCGTAAGTCAGATACCGGCTCAGGGAGTTCTTCAACTCGGCAACATTGACACTGCGCATGCGGTTCCCTCCTGTCATGGCTATTATAGCCATATTGGAAGGGGAAAAGACAAAGACTTTTCACGAACCGTGGGCCGGTGGGTCGCGTGCGTACGGAAGGAGCGCGCCGGAACGCGTATCCTGCGCTCCTTCGCGGCTTTTCACTTCGTGTTGGCGACGAGAAACATCCAGGTCGAATTTTGGAAGATCCGCGGAGAAGGGCTGTGATGCGCCCACCTCCACGCTATCCCTCTTTTGCCGAAGCCAATTCGGTGGACAAGCCAATTTCGTTTACACCAGCTCAATCGATACCCGTCGCCCCACCATGGCGGCCGCGCGCTGAAGGCTGGAAAGCGTGATGTCGTTTTTGGGATCGAGCAGACGGTCAACCTGGGTCCGGCTGGTCTTGAGCAGCGCCGCCATCCGCGACTTGGATATTTTCTTTTTCTTCATGGCCTGGGCGAGCTGCCACGCCACCACCTCCTTAACGGCCTGGGCTTGCGCCTCTTCAAAGATGCCTTCCTCCCGGAGGAAATCATCGATGCTCGAACCCATGTGCTTCTTGCTCATGGCTCTAACTCCTTCTGGCGCTTTCGGGCCAATGCCAGATCCTCATCCGGCAATGCCCGCGTCTTCTTGATAAAACCGTGGAGGGCCACCAAGTGTTCGCGATAAAGGCAGAGCAGAACACGCGCCGTCCGTTTCGTCGTCAAGCCGGTCCGCACTTCCCACAAGCCTTTCCCCAGCGGGCGGCACAGCGGCATTCCCACCGGCCACCGCCACTGCGCCCGCAAGAGGTCCTTCCCGATGGCCTGACGGTCGGTCTCCGGCAATCCCTTCAGCCACTCCCGCACCGGCTCGCTTCCCGCGTCGGTGCGGTAAAAGATCAACGGGATTTTTTGTGGCTGCGGATCGTCAGCCATTATTCACCTCACGTGGACCAGTGTACCTTATAATGTACAGGTAAGCAAGCGCATCGACTTAAAGCGGCTCTTCATTATCGTGCTCGCGACGAGAAACATCGTAACGCTGCTCGAAATCGGCGTTTCAGGAACTAGCGGAGCGGCGGTTGGGGGAATGGGGGGCAATCCTTTGGCGGGAGCAGCGCGTGCTGGATTCAATCATGTTGCCGGTGTTATTGGTCACGACGTGCCGGAATTTCGGCTGATTTCGAGACGTGGCGCCTTCGATCTGGCGCGAAGATTAAACCGCGATCTACGGAACATTCCAAGAATGCCTGAACTCCTTGCGTTTGTGGGCATCGCGCACCGTTGCAAGATGGAAACCCGCGGCGCCGCTTATAGCAACCTCACGACAAGACCGGGATTCGAGATGTCGCCCGCGCTCGCCGCGGCGCGGCCGACATGATCGATCAATCCACCGGGCAGAGTGAGCTTCTTTCCCTGCCGATCGACGCGGGCGCTGACGTCAACCGCCGTATCGCCCGCCAGGTCCTGCGCCCACACGCGGCGCGATCCGAGATCGTGCGTCAGCGTCAGCATTAGCGATTGGTAGCGGCCGAAAACTCCCACCGGCACGTTGCCTTCTCCGATGTCGATCACCACATCGACCGGCGGCAGATAAAACCCCTGGGCTGGAGAGACGCGTGGCAGCGTGGCCACCGCCATCGCGCCTTGGGGATGGCGCGAGGCGACCACGTAAGGCGGTTCGCCTTCCGCGCTGACCGTGGGCAGGGGCATCCCACGCGACATTCGCGCCGGCGCACCCTGCCGCACCTCCAGGCCGGTGAGCCACTTCACATTCGATTCGCCTTCTTGAAAGTACCAGTCGTCCATCAGGACGCGGCTGTCGAGATGTGCTTCGGTTTGCCAAGCCGGAACCGCCGGCGCCAGGCGCTGCCACCGCACGGCACGAATGACCTCATCAATCCGGTGGGTGACGTCGTCTGGATCGTCCCACCAGGGGCGCGGGCGCGAGAGCGAAGTACGCATAATGCCCATGGCGCACCCCAGGCCCGCCCCGAGATAGACTTGGTCCTCGCACAGCAGGATTCCGCCCTCGCCCGTGGCCTGCGCAGGTTTGTTGGCCACAAGCTGCGCCACGCGATCCAGCGTGGAGACGACGCGGAATTGCTGAATGACGTCGTAGGTGCGCAGCACGCTGCTGAACGTAAGCAACTCCAGCGCCTCGGCCAGCACCTTTCCGTCATCCCAGGCCGCGAACCTTCCGGAATGATGCACAACCCGTGGAACCTGGTCCCAGGGGCAAGGCTCGTCGTTAACCGGCCCGGAGGTTCGCGCGTGCTCGACGATGACGCGCGGAGCTTCCTTCCGGCAGATCTCAGTAACCTCGCGGCGGAAATTAGGATCGTTGCCGCGCGCGCCGTAATCACATTTCCAGTATTCGACGCCCGCTTCGCGGCTCCAGCGCGCGTGGTCGGTAAAATCCTTCACCAGGCGGGCATGGCTGAGCAGTTGGCCGTCTTTGTCGTCTTCGTAAACCTGTGCCGCCACCCACACTCCCGCGCCTCGCCAGCCCGCTTCCTGAGTCATCCTGTTCAGCTTGGACAGCCGTTCCGCAGGGGTACCGGCACAAGAAGGGAATTTGTCCACTGCGACTTCAAACGATCCCAGGCGCCAGCGGCCATCGCCGGTGAAGTCGTGGCCAATGGGAACGTCCCATCCCCCGTCATAGACGACAAACAGATCCTTGCGCACCTTGTCAAAGTAATGCGTCAGCCAACCCGGGTCCTTGAACACCAGCGTTTCACTCAGATTGTCGGAGGCCGCCATTTGACCACCCGCTTTCGGATCCTTAACTGTGGTCGCTTGGGCGCCCCAGGTGCACCAGTAACTGGGGGTCTCGCCGGGTTGCTCCGGCACGAGGCTGGGAGCGGGATCCTCCACGCTCCAAACCCCGCCCCCTCCCGCCGAGTCTGCAATAACGAGGCGCGAATCCGGCCCGCCCTCATCACGACGCGGAGCGGCGAAGCTGGCGCTAAGACCGCTGCCCGCCACCACGGCAACGGCACGGCGCAAGAATCGGCGCCGGCTGAATTTGCTGGGACCGCGACTCATGCCTGCCCCCAGTCCGGAAGATTGGGCCGACGAACGTAGGGCCGAACAGCGTTCGGCCCAGGCCCAGGCCGAGCGCCGCTCGGCCCTACATTTTGGTTTCGGGGACCCTTCAGACGCCCGTAAGGTGCTTCAGGTACTCGCGCCACTCTCCCATCGCCTGGTCAGGGTCCGGCATGGGCTTGGGATAGTACTCTTCTTCCTCGATTTCCAGCCAGCCCTCCCAATCGCTTTTTATGAGCGGAGCGACAATCCCCTTCAAGTTAATCGCGCCCTTCCCGGGGTCGGCATAAACAACCTTGCCGGATGCCGACCGCGTTTCGTCGCGCAGGTGAAAGATGGCGATGCGGCGGAAGTGGGCGGCGGTAAATTCCGCCGGATCCTCAAAGCCATAGCAGTGGCCCGCGTCGAGGCACAGCCACACGCGGCCCGGATCAGTCTCAGCCAGCAGATAACTCATCTCCGAGGGCTCATCCCGAAATTCCGCTTCATGATTGTGATAGCACAGCCGCAAGCCTTCCTTGCGGACTGCGGCGCCAAGGCGATCGAGCGACGCCGCCTTGGTGTGCACCGCATCGAGGTCAAGTTTGCCGCCGGGGTGAGGAACTTCCTTGCCACTCACCATCAGGTGGCGCGCACCCATTTGCGCACTAAAGCCCGCGATGCTTTCGAAATTGGCGAGTTCGGATGGCCATTTGTCCTTGTCGTAAAAATCACCGCCCGTGTGCAGGGCAATAAGCTGAATGTGCCGTGATGCGAAGTCGCGGCGACAGTCTGCGGCTCTCCCCGCCTCGGGGCTCAGGCTGGCCACATTGGTTTCGAAGCCCGTATAACCCAGGCGCACCAGCGTCTCGGCGATTTCGAGCAGGCGGTTGTAATCCTTAATCGGTACGCCCCAGGCATCGGTTTGCGCGCCCATGTGCAGGCGTTGGGAGAGGCTGGCTCCGCGGGCCATCGGAAGGCGGGAAGCCAAGCACACGCCGGCAGCACCCGCAATCGAGCGCAGAAACTGCCGTCGGTCTGGAACACTGACGTCTTTATTCACCCACGATCTTGGTGGACATCTGAACATAGGGAAAACACTCCGGAATATGCGTATCCAGGACGCGGTGCGGGCTCAACACCCACGCCGGATGGGGCAACTCCTTGCCCCCGGACTCAAGCTTCTCAAAGCGGCCGAAGAAAACCCGCCACGTGTCTCCGTCGTGGGGCGGCAAAGAGCGACCTGCGGCCAGCGGTTTCAGGTCCTTCCAGGGAAAAGCCAACTCCACCGTCCAGCCTTTGTCCGGCGTCGAGTTGTCGTTGATCTTTCCGTCCACGTGAACGGCATGAAGCAGCCCGGGATAGCTCCAGTCGATAAACGCCCAGCGCACTCCGCGCGGGTGCGTGCCGACCCAGAAGTGTTCGGCCGAGCGATCATAGTTTCCCCCAAAGGTGAAGGCCTGGTGCTTCAGGACGTCGAATTGCGGCGTGTCAAACGGGCCGCCCTTCTGGTAGGCGTCTCGCCAAATGAAGAAGACCTGGTATGTGGTATTCAGGGCGTTCACCTCAAACTCCGAGTAGGCGTCGCCGCCGTCGATGAAGACCTCGGCGTCACTCTCCTGAAAAATCAGCGAGCCGGTCTTGGTCAGATGGGCCTCAACATAGGGCTCTTCCAGCCACATGCCAATACAAAGGTATTGGTCGTCCCACAAAACCGCCGCTCGCGTGTCGAAAAAGGCTGGCGCGCCGGTGACCATATCGACGAAGTTTCCGGACTTCTGCACCTTCTGCCACGAGGGTTCATCCAGGCGTCCGTCCACCACGATCGGCCCGGCGGCTCGGCGCGCTACGTAGTGCGCGATGTCCGACGCCGTGCAACCGTAGCTCCCCGTGCCGGCTTGCATCAGGTTGCGCACGCCGTCCGCAGCCACGCCCGTGCTGAAGGGCAAAAACAAAAGGAGAAGTACCAGATTTCCAACACGCTTCATCGTGGCGTACCTCGACTAAGTTTGAGATAAGAGCAGGCGATCGATGCGATGGCTCACGTCCTGCAAGTAAGATTTATCGCCTCCCGCAAGCTCGACCGTAAACGTACCCCTGTAGCCGATATCCCTGAACGCCTTGCGAACCTCCGCCCAATCCACCGCGCCGTCGCCGAGGTTGACGAACTCCCGCGTGTGGGGATCGTAATCCTTCAGGTGAACCTTCACAATTCTTGGCCCTAAAGTGCGAATCCAATCCTGCGGAAAGCCCAGGGGCATGACGTTGCCCACGTCGAAGTGGGCTCTTACCCATCGACTCCGGAACCCGTCGATGTAGGCGGCAAACTCCAGCGGGTTCAGCAGGAACTTGGCCTCTTCACATGCCTCCTCAAGAGCGATATAGACGCCCAGCTTTTCTGCCAGCGGCAGCAAACGCTCGATTTGAGCTCGTGAGCGGGTTTGGGCTTCGCGATAGGAAACCGCCGAAGTCACGATGCCGGAGATCATCAGGATGGCTTCCGCGCCCCACAAATGCGCATTGTGCAGGGCCGCCGTCTGCGCCTCCAGGCCCTTATGCGCCACGGCGAGGTCAGGGTCGGTCAGCGGGTATTTCCAGTTCATGCCATTTGAGACCGACCCAATCTCTATCCGTGCCGCCACCGCCGCCGCTTTGATGCTGTCGGCTTGCTGCTGGTCAAAGGTCGCAGGGGGTTCAAGTTGGTCGAAACCGCACTCGCGAGCCAGCCGGAAGCTCTCCGCGTAGGACAAGTTTTGCGGCAACATCCCGGTGCGCAGGCCTTTTTTGTTGCGGGGCTTTTCAGGGCTGGACCGGGCGCCTTCCGCAGCAAATCGTGCAGGGGCGAGAGTCGAAACGGATCCCATCGCCAAAGAGGCGGCCATAAAGTCGCGCCTTGAAATGGAGGCTTTCATGGAGTCTTAAAATGTACAATATATCAACGGGCCGTGAAAGCAGACATCCCTTCCGGCCGGGGCAAGTTTCCCTCTTGACAAAAACCCATTAATAGCCTATAGTGTTGGTCGATGGCCAGGGCTCGGCGTTTCAAATCCGGCGCTTCGGTACGGCCGGCAGCCGGGAAATCAAATCCGGTTATGGCTAGTCAAAGGGCCAAACTCGCGCAGTACGCACAGGGACAGGATGTCCGCCATGGGGCCACCCTCCCAAACCTGAGAAGTTATTGAAAACAAAAGAATGGAAAACCACTATTTCACCTCCCGAACCTGAGAACATAATGAAAACACATCCACTTGCGTCAACTATGGAAAATTGGAAGCAGCGTGACAAATTGTCCCTCATGGCTAGCAGCTAGCCTCCAGCGCTGCGAGACGAGGCGGTGGTTCAGGGTGATTGTCTCGCCTGCACGTTCCGGACCTCAATATTCCAAGGGCGCTGATCAGCGGTTAGCTCAAGGGACCGAACGGGCCCGGACCAGTTGTTGGCGGTGCCGGAATCGTCCTGATGTGCCGGGTCGGCGTGGTGGGAAGTGGCATCGCCCGGCGCGTTCCGCCAAATGACCGGCTGATCGAAATCCATCATCAGGTGCGCTCCTTTCCTCGCGAAGAACCAGAGACGGGCTTGCTCGTCTCCCTCAGGGCGGACCGTCACCCATCCGTTCGTCCCGAGCCGGCCCTTTGCTGCCACGCCGGCAATCCTCACCGAAAATGCTTGTTCGACGGGCCAGTTCACGCGGCTATTGAGAATGTAGATCGCCGTGCCAGCCTTAAAGATGGCCGCCTCATCGGGAACCGGTGGGGGGCAGGACATCGTGGGATCGGGAACAGCGCTCGTGGGCTGGCGGGACGTCGTCGTTGTCTCCGCGGCGGGTAGAAAAGGAATCCAGTAGCAACGGCCCGACTCCGGAACCATCTGGGACGGATAAGCAATACCCAGAGTTTTGGCAAAGAACTGCCGTACCGGCAGAGTGTAGTTGTTGCGAAACACCAAGTCAGCAGGCTCCAGCATACGACGCTCGACGACGGCAGCTTGCACGTGCGCCAAGTCGGGAATCACCGCGTCCCCCAACATGCGGAACAAGGGCCAGAAGATGTCCTCAAGCGCGGGGTGCGAAGGAGCGTTCTCAAGGAAGTCGCCCGTGGGTTCGAACGAGTAGACTTCCGCCCCCGCTGACGCCCCTAGCAGCGCCAGGTCCTGGTAAATCACGGGCGGAGCGTCCTGGCGCACCCCTTCTTTGTACCCGAGCTGGACCCCCAGGGTCGTAAATCCGGCTTCCGTCCAGTAATATTCTTCCGGTTGTACGCCCCAAGCCGCCACGGTGTGGCTGAGCCAAAGGCCCAGGAGTCCGGCGGGAGCCAGGTACGGCGCGTCTCCGCCATTCATCTTCCACAATGGGTAGAGGTAACTGTAATGCGCCCTTAGGAAGCGCGTAAAGTCGCGGTGCGCTTCAACCTCCAGCCAGATGTTGCCACCCCAATTGGCGTCGGCCCAGAAGACCGGGCGGCCCGTTTCCTGCCCCAAGGCGATCAGGCGCTCCAGATAGGTTGTAACCTCCGGGTTTTCCATCCCGCCTTGCACCTGCTGCTCACAGATGTAGAACGCGCGGAGAGCAGAATACTGGTGCGCCCATTGTTCCAGCAGCGCCAGCGGCACGCGGTCCCAGCGGCCAGCAATGATATTGTGCGGCCCGTTCACCTGCAGAGCGATCGGCACACCGGCCGCCTGCGCCGCCGCCAAAGTGCTGGCAATGTACGGCCGCGGGCCTCCCATGCGGAACAGAAACGTGGGCTGCACATCAGAAGGAACAAGTCCCCATGCAGAGCTGACATCACCACTCGGCAGATTCAGAATAGTTACGGGCCGCTTGACGCTGGGGAGAAGGTCGGCGGGCCGCGCGGACTGCTCAGCCTTCACCGTAAAATGCATCGGCTGCGACCATGGTCCCCAACGGCCTGCGGCGTTCAATGCGCGAACCCGCCATGAATACTGTCCCGCCGAGAGCCATTGACGCGGCCAGAAGCCCTGAGCGTCGCTGCGGAAGTATGCGGTGATAGGGGTCTGCCGGGCGTCCTCCCCCTGCCGCCGCCACTCGAGCGCATAGCCGACTACGGTCCCCGTCGGGGGACACGACCATAAGAAGTCGGCGGCGGGTGGGGTGACTTCCTGCCCTTCCGTGGGAGAAATGGGTTCCGGCGAAGCGGGCAAGACGTCCGAGGCCGGTTGCAGGCGCAAATCCTTCAGGTGCAGATATCCGGGGTTGTCGCCGGGGATGCCGATCGAGATTCCGATTCGCTTGTCGTGTTCCCATCCCGCTGGAACGGGAAAGGTAAACTGGCGCTCCTGGCTGCCGCGGTAAAGTTGGCCGAGTTCGCCAGTATTGCGCTCAAACGAAAATGTCCAGCCCGACTCGGTCACGGCCCCGTGGTGCAGCCCCTCGACAAGCATGGGCCCGCTTCCAGGCAGGGCGACCCAGCAGGCCATGGTTCGCGGCGCAGATTGAGGAAGTGAACTCACCTCAAGATCAATTTCATTGCCTTGAATTGCCACGCGGGCGCCGGCGGAAGTCTCCCAGGCACACGAGGCCAGATCGATGTCTTTTCCCGCTCCGGCACGCCCCGTAGCCAAGACCCCCCCGAAAGTCGCCAGAGCAAGGAAAGTGAGTGTGGGTTTGCAAAAAAGAGGCATTGAACCACCGTCGGGTACAGGACATCCGTCACGAAATCACCGGGGGTTGAGAGGTGTTGGTGGAGGCTTCAAGCGCGCGGCCATGTCTCTTTGCTGGCGCGCCTTGTCCACCTCATGATTGTGTTCATAGACGGCGGCAAGAGCCAGGTGTGCAGGCTGAAGGTCAGGCTGTTCCTGCACTACCTGTTCGAGCACCGTCTGCGCCTCCCGGTAGTCGCACTTGTCCTCCTCACAAAGGGCCAAGTGTAGCCCGACGTAAGCGTCGTGCGGATTGAGTTCTCGAGCCTTTTTTAAAGCCGCAATCGCCTCGTCCAAGCGCCCCGGCCCTTCCATGCGCAGCATCTTGCCCAGCCGCGCATAATAATCCGCCTCGTTCGGCTTCAACGCGATGGCCTGCCGGAAAAACGTCTCTGCCTGATTCAGGTCCCCCAGCCCCATGTAACAGTTACCAATAAGAAAGGGAATGCGGTTGAATTTCGGGTCGTCATGCGGGATGGTCTGGAACACCTTGATCGCCGCGGGATATTGATAGCACAAGTAATAGGTTAGACCCAGAAGGTAGCGGTATTCGGCAAGGGCTTGAAACCGGGAAGTGACCGATTCCAGAAAACCTAAAGCCGTGAACTTGTAGTGTGACGAAAGCAAGGCCTCTGCGTAGGCCAAGGCATATTTCGAAGAATCGGGAGCGGCGCGCACGGCTTGGCGCAGTTCGGGGATAGCGTCCTTATACTGTCCTTGGCTAACAAGTTGCAGCCCTTTCTCGCCCTGCGGGACAGTCGGGGATTGTTGGGAGTTTGGAGTTGCAACTACACTTTGCCCTGCCGGCTTGCTGAACCCCTGGACCGGGACGTTCCATACGAGAGCGAGCACCGCCAGTGCGATTGTCCGTCGCATTGCGCCTTGTACTTCCCACACCTCCAGCGAAATCGGTCGGAGCGACCGGGTTTATCATGCCAGCGTTTGCCCAAGCCCTATTATTCCCCTGGCAAACAAGGCTGACTCTATAGACCCGGACGCTCCTTCCCGGCAAATTTAGAAGAAAAGCTTGAGCGCCAGTTGGATCACACGCGGGCTGTTTTGCACGCTGGTGATTGTCCCGACCGCACCCGACTGAATGGTGGTGTTGGGGTTGGACAACCAGGGCGTGTTGAACCCATTGAGGAAATCCGCCCGGAACTGCAAGCTCCTGTTTTCGCCAAATTTCGGCCAGTAGAAACGCTTCGAGAGGGAAATGTTGACGTTGGAAAGACTGGGACCCAGGAAAGTCCCATAGTCTTCCGTTCCGATGCCATACAGCGGCTCGGGGGTAAAGTTTGCGCCGTCAAACCAGTGGTTGGCGTTCTGTACGAAACCGGAAGGCACCGCCGGACCAATCTGGTTCGGCATGCTGGCCCCTCCGCCGCACTGGCAAGCGGAGCTCGTCGTGGCATAAATTGGGAAACCGTCCTGAAGCGTCACGATGGTGCCCAACTGCCACCCGCCCAAGAAGGGGACTAGGGGTCCTCTGGTCAGAAAAGCGCGCCCCGGCCCAAACGGCAGATAGTAGTCAGACGCCAAGGTGAACCTTTGGGGAACGGTGTTGGAATCCGGCGCGCGGTCGAGCATGCGGTCCGTGAGGGGTTCGCGGTAGCCATAGTTGCCGTCGTCGATATTCTTCGCCCAAGTGTAGCCAGCGAGGAAGCTCAGGCCGTTGGAGAATCGCTTCGTCGCCGTGAACTGAAACGAGTGGTAGATATTTGACCCGAGCCAGAGGACATTGGAGAGCGCGCCGATGTTGAAAGTCGGGTAGGGCACGCACGCCTGACCGGTGATGGGTGAAATCCTCTTGTTTTCGCAGGTCGCCAGATTCTGCGGAAGAATATCGTTGTAGGAGAAGTTGCCAAAGGGCAAATGGACCGAGTGCGATCCGGCGTAAGCGAGGTTCAGCACAATTCTCCAAGGCATTTCCCGCTGCACACTCACGTTCCACTGCTGAGCCGTTGAGGATTTGTTGTAGGCGGGATAGATGCTGGGATTGGCGTTCAAAGTGGCAGTAGCGGCGGAGTAAGGAATGGCCGCCAGGGTGGCCCCGGGAGTCAAAGAGGCCGATATGCTGTCGTTATACCGTCCCAGGTCGCTGGTTTTCCAGAACGGACTGAGCTGGTAACCGCCTTGCGCGCCGCCTTCCTGCACGCCCATGGTGAACATGCCGTAGCCACCGCGGAAGACCGTGTCTTTCAGGAAGTGGGGCGACCACGCCACTCCGAAGCGTGGGCCAAAATTGTCATAATTATTGTTCCAGAGGGTGTTGCGAAAGCCGTTGGCGCCGAGTTGCTGGAGCGACGTGGTGGTGCCATTGAATTGGTAAACTGCCCCAATCGTGCCATTCACTCCGGACCAGTTCAAGGGCGCGTCCCAGCGCAAGCCCAGGTTGAGGGTCAAATTCGGCCGCAGGCGGAAGTCGTCCTCCGCAAAAGCCGCGAAGACGGATGCCCGCACGTCAGCAACCGCGGGGAAAATGGTGAACTGAAAGTTGGAAGGCAGCCCCGTCAGGAAGCTGGCGTAATCGAATCCGGTGCTGCCCACGCCAGTCCCGGAATATTGATCCGTGAAATCGTTGTCGAAGGTGAATTTCTCCAGCGGATTGGGTTGCAGGTTATTGGTCTGCATGCGCTGGAATTCCCCGCCCACCTGAAAGGTGTGTCGGCCGCGCACCATGGAGACCAGGTCATCAATATAGATGTCCGCTTGCCCCTGTAATTCCAGCGTGTCCCAGTGGCTGCCCAGCCAATTCGTGCCGCTCGTTCCCGAGAAGTAAATGGTGGGAACTCCGTTGGGAGTGTTGGTGTCGGGTGGCCCGCCGATTCCATACGTATTCAAACTCACCTGATTGTAACCAACCGGCACGCGGTAGCACCAGACATGGAAGTAGGCGGCGTGGACGTCGTTAATCGTGTTCCCGCCAAAGGTATGCACCCAATCGAGCACGGGACTTTGACTGTCCTCGACACCAGGTGCATACCCGCCGCCGCCGAGACCCGGGAAGGGGCTGGTGCTGCTGCCCGTGTCGCCGATGGAATACCAGGAGGACCAGCGGCCCATGAGCTTGTCTTGCGGCCGGGCGTAATAATCCATCCGCAGGTCCCACTGGTGGGAGTGGTAGTAGGACACCGCGCTGGTGAAGTAGTTGGCATACGCGGAGTTGGTGGTGGGGGACGGATAGAGCTTCTGGAGATTCAGCGCCGGCGCGCTGGTGCAGGTCGGATTGGGCGCGCATACCGTGGTAGCCCCGAAGGGGATGATATTTCCAGCAAAGGGCTCGCGAACCGTTCCCGCCGCAGTGGCCGTCATTCCCGTGAGGGGATCCACTTGGCCAGCCGTCAGCGTGCGTTGAGTGTAATAATTGAAAATTTCATTGGCATAGATGGAACGTCCCAAAATGTCCGTCCCCACCGGCGTTGTCCCCAGGACGTTCGAAAAATTCCCCTGCGTCCAGGCGGTGTCCGGAACCTGCACGCCGTCCCAAGCGTAGTTGCCCTGGTCGCGTTCCCACTCGGCGTCAGCGAAGAAAAACAGCTTGTCCTTCTTCACCGGCCCGCCCACCGAGAACCCCGGCTGATTGTAAACCTCCGGCGTAACCGTATGCACGTAAGGGTCGCCCGCGTTCAGCTTGGTGTTCTGCAAGTATTCATAAACGTCGCCGTGGAACTGGTTGGTTCCACTCTTGGTGCTCTCCAAGGTGATGGACCCGCCGGTATTCCCGTACACGGCCGAGAAGGAATTGGTCATCACTTTGATTTCTTGAACGGCGTCTGGGACAGGATCGATGGCGTTGCCTTCGTAGACGGTCTGCGTGACCATCGCGCCGTCAATGTAGTCCTGGTCACGCCGGTAGATGCCGCCTTCGGAGACCGTCCAAGTGCCGCTGGAGTCCATGTTTACGCCGGGGGAAAGCAGCTTGACGGAATCGAGGATGGCGCCGATGCCCGCCATATTCAGTTGGCTGCGGTCAATCGGCAGGTCCATCACCGATTCGGTGTCCAGGGTCGCGGATTGCTCGCCCGTTTGGGTTTCCAGAAGCGGGGGTGCGGCCTTGACGGTCACCGCCTGCGTTATCGCCCCGGGCTGCAGGGTCACGTTGATGCTCACCTTGGACAGTGACTGGACAATAATGTTCTCCTGGACAAATTGCTTGAACCCCTTTGCACTCACCGTCAGGGTATAGGTGCCGGGTTGGAGGTACTGAAGAACATAATCCCCGGTTTGATTGGTCTGTGTGGTCTGTTTCACACCGGTGTTGACGTTTAAGAGATCCACCTGCGCACCCGGCATTACGCCCCCAGACTGGTCGGTCACCGTTCCGACGACATTGGACGTGTAGAGTTGCGCGTAGGCCGTCGATACGAACAGCATGGCCACAACAACCGCCAGAAGCAAAAGGAATCGTTGGGAGGTGCGGACATCAACACGCCCCCCGGCTATCCCAGCACCATCACTCAGATTCATTGTCAGGCTCCTTTTTTGGCTGATTTGACGAAATCCAAATATTAGATATCAGATATCTAAGCAATCGCGTCGACGCCGCCTCCTACACCACGAAAGCGCTCCGCCCCCACCTCTAGCGCGGGGTCAGATGCGTGTGTTATAGTGTTTTAGTCGCCCAACCGGATATTCGCGGAAACCTCAAGCCCCTGACGCAATTCAAGCCAAAAAGCAGAAGCAAGGATACTACCCCATTGAAGTGTATGTGACGTATGCTACGCTTTAGCATGAGAGATGTCAAGTCAAATTGTGATTGCCGTCGATTAAACCAGATGCTCGGTGGGACTATTAAGTTGCATCTAAACTATGTCGCGATCGCGCTCGGTAGCGTGCTGTTGTTTCGGTCCTTGTGCGTGGCGGGCGGGCAATCCACAAACGAACTCTTTAGCACGGGAATGCAAGCACTTGAAGCCAAGGATTTCTCGCGGGCAGTGGAGGCGTTTTCCGAATTGGCCAGGAAAGAGCCTTCTTCTGCGAACATTGGCTATCTTGCGGTGGCAGAGAGTGGTGCCGGAAAGCTCAGCCAGGCCATTACAGATTTTCAGCGAGCGATCCAGTTGGGCAATGATTCGGTGCTAACACATTACGGGCTGGGTTCTGCGTACTTGCGAAGCAATCAGCCGGAAGCCGCGGCTCGCGAATTGCGGCTAGCACTCGCCAAGGACACCAACAGCATGCCTGCACGTTACGCGCTGGGCGTCGCCCTTCTGGACCAGGGGCATGCCCAGGAGGCGATTCCTTACTTGGAGGAGGCACGCAACCATTCGCCCACCAGTGCACAAATTTGGGTCAGCCTGATTCACGCTCAGTTCCAAAGCGGGAACACTAAGGCAGCCATCCAACTTGCGGATGAGGCCACGGAGGCGGTGCCGGATAATCCTCAATTGCAGGTCGCAGTCGCCCGGCTGTGCCTTCAGCACCAGCAATTGCCGAAAGCCCGCACCTTGCTTGAGAGCGCGGTGGAGCTACAGCCGGCCGACGCCGACGCCAAGCTACTCTTGGCCAATGTGTGCCTGCACTCCGGCAATCCGGCAGAAGTCATGGAAATCCTTAGGAATCTTCCTCCGGGATCGGACGAACCGGGCGAAGCGATCGTCTTGACGGCGGAAGCAAGAGCACTGACAGGGGACATGGCACTGGCGCGAACCGACCTGTCCGTGGCTCTTGACGCCGATCCGGAAAACACCGATTTCCTCCGGGTTTCCGCGTGGTTGGACCAGATGCAGTCCCGATTTGAGCCGGCTCTCGCCACATTGACGGAGGTTCACGCCCGCGAAGGAGACAAGCCGGACCTGCTCTATCAAATGGGGCTCAGTTACTACTTCCTCGGAGACTACAGCCGTGCCGCCGACGCGTGCGCCGGCGTGCTCCGGCTGGCTCCGCGATACGACCGCGCTTATGTCCTCGAGGGCCTCAGCAAACTGGAGCTGAAAGAAATGGCTGCGGCGCGCGCGGCCATTCAGCACGCCGTCGCCCTAAACCCTGATTCCGCCCTGAACCACCGCGAGTTGGGCATGACACTTTGCAGGATGGGTGACTTGGCAGCCAGCGAAGCGGAACTCGATCGCGCCCTGACGCTCGATCCCCACGCGGTCCAATCCTACTATTGGCGAGCCCAGGTGCTGGATCAAAAGAGGGAACCGCAGAAAGCCATCGATGACTTGGAAACCGCCGTCGCCCTGGAACCACAATTCACCGACGCCTACGCGGCGCTCGCCAAGCTATATTCCGCCCAAGGGCAGGCACAAAAAGCCGCAGCCATGCTCGAAGCCGGGAAGAAGCTGGAAAAAACTAACGGGGCAGACGACCAAAACCGTGCCTCGCTCTGGCGGGAACTCTCCGGCCCGCTTCCTTAGATGGGAATCGTTATCGCTACCAACACACGAGCGAATCCTAACATGCGTTACGGTGGCGTGAAGAAAAGCGGCATCGGTCGCGAGGGGCCGCATTTTGTGGTGGAAGAGATAACGGAGATGAAGCTGGTCCGCAGGCGGGCCAACTCCGCTTTTGATATATAATACGCAATACGGAGATATCCGCCACCCTTATATGCAGCTTCGGGAGAGAGAGCTTGGGCCTGAAAATACCTGAAAATCTTACCCAACAAGCTTTTCGTTACATCCGTGACGAAATCATCCGGGGAAAGCTCGATGGCCGGCAGCATTTGACCGAAAGCTATTTTGCGGAGCGTTTCGGCATCAGCAAATCGCCGATTCGCGAAGCCCTGAACCGCCTGGAATCGGAGGGCCTGATCACCATTGTACCCAGGCGCGGCGCCTACGTAGTGCAACTCTCGCTGCAAGACATTGAGGAAATTTTCGAGTTGCGGGAAGCGCTGGAGTCGCTGGTCGCCAGGGATGCCGTCCTGGACGAGAAGATCCTTAAACGCGTGCGGGAATCAGTCATGTCCGCCAAGCAGTATCGGGAAGAGAACGATAAGAGCAACTATATTCGTGCGGACGCCACCTTTCACACCACCCTGGCAGAAGCCAGCAGCAATTCGCGCCTGAAGAAAATCCTGGAGAACATGCGCAATCAAATGCTCATCGTCCGCACCCGGACCTTTGAGCTGTCAAGCCACACTTCGGTGCAACAGCATCTCGACATTCTGGATGCGCTCGAGCAGGGAAAGCGCGACGAGGCCGCGAGCCTGATGGCTGAGCATATCCGGACCGTGCGGGCGCGCCTGATCAACCACCTTCGGCAGCAGGAGAGCGTTGCTGCTCCGCAGGAAGAGTCAAGCGTATAAAACCGCTGCAAGTCGAGGCATGGGGAGAATAATCGCGAAGGCCCTCATCAGGTGGTAATGGGGCCGGAGCTTTCACTCATGAATGCGTTGTTTTTGTCTCCCACCCACAGTCACACACGATGGAAGCTGCCAATACTCAGCCGGCCGCCCGCAAAATCTCTCCGGTCGACAATGGTTGGCATCTGCGAACCCACGCGAAGAGCCCCCATAGGGCTGCGACAGGCAAAGCCGCGGCTGTCATGAACACGGGCACGAAGGAGAAATGATCCACCAGGAAGCCGGTCGAGAGGCTCATACCCATGTTCACCAGCCCTTCGCCGAAGCCCGTCATACTGGTGACGCGCGCCTGGACGGACCGTGGGAAGACGTCGGTGATTACGGCAATTTGCATGTTACTCATAATGTTCGCACCCAGTATTCCCATTCCGGCCAGCACGCCGGTCATGCCAACGGATCCGGCCACGGCCACGAGGAAGGTGCCCACCGCCGCGATGACTCCGCCCAAAGTGCACGTTAGCTTGCGCGCTGCATCCACACTGCGGCCGCGGCGCACCAGCCATCCGGAAAAGTAACCTCCCCCGGCCTGCCCGATCCCTCCGAGAAGGTACGCCGCGCTCGCCAATCCGGCCATGGACGCGAGCGTCAGGCCGCGGCCGCGCACGAGATAGAGCGGAAGCCAAAACCAGTAAAAGGTCGTGAGCGGTCCGCTTGAGGCCCGCATGAGGATGACGCCCCAAACTTGGCGTGGGCGCAGCAAGTGCGCGAGGGAAATCGCTTTATCCCCGGCGGGCAGTTTCTCCACGGGGCGACTCGAATACGGGCGGCAAGATGCGAACCACGGCGCCAGCCACACCAACCCGGTAAGGCTCGGAAGCAGGAACGCTGCACGCCAACCGTAGTGCACGGTGATGAAGACAACCGCCGGAGGGGCAATTGCCGAACCCAGAATGCTTCCGCTGTTGAAGATGCCCAGCGCGAAGGCGCTAAGGTGTTCGGGAAAGAGTTCCCCCACCGCCTTGACGCCGGCGGAGTAATTACCGCATTCGAACATCCCCATGACGAAGCGCAAGCCGCTAAACGTGCTTACGGTTCGGCCCAGGGCTTGGAGCGCGTTGGCAAGTGACCAGCCTGCGAACAGCGAGGGCATGGCGGCGCGAAATCCGACCCGGTCAATGAACGCCCCGGCAGGAAGCTGCCCCAACGTCATGCCCAGCGTGAAGGCGAACACAACGTAGGAGTACTGAGTGCTGGAAAAGTGCAACGTGGACTGAAGCGTGGGCGCCACGGCGCCCAGCACCAGCCGGTCCATGAAATTAACAGTCATGGAGACCAGGAGGAGGATGGTGATCCACCACGCATGGAAGGTGGCGGCCGTGACCGGCGGAGATGTGCGCTCGTGCGGATCCACCATTGATCGAAGTTTGCCCGGTCGTCTCTACAGAGCGATGTCAGCGGAATCCCAAGGAACGGTCTGTCCAGTCCGCAAAGAATGCTCGGCTGCCAATGCGATATGAACGGCATCGCGTGCTATTTCACCGTTGGAGAAAGGCGCGGCGCCGGTTTGCAGTGAGCGCAGGAACTGACGATGGACCCGATACGTCGAAATCTCATTGTCGTTGCCCATCCCATTGGGGTGCGGCCCCTTCGTCAGGTTCTTCCAAACCTGCTCCTCGTTCGTTTCGTAGTAGGGCACTTCGATACGCTGGGCCTTGCCATGGTAAGGATTCAGCAGGATGTATTGCATGTCCGGCTCGCGCTCGAACGTCATCTCGCCCGTCGAGCCGTAGAACCGCATGACCAGACCATCGGCTACGCCCGGTGTGAAGAGCGAGAAGCCGAAGTTGCAGCGCGCGTGGTTATTGAACTCGATCAGCAGGCCCGCGTTGTCAATGGTCTCGCGGTCGCGGTATACATTGTTGCCCCCCTGCGCCTTAATGAGCTTCGGCTGGGCATTCACCAGCCAGTGAATCACGTCGAGTTCATGGATGCCGTCTTCCATCAACGAGCAACCCGAGGTGTAGGTCAGAAGCCGCCAATTGGTGCTGACGCCCGTCTTGGGATCGGTGTATTTCCAGCTCCGGGGATTCCAGTCACCGCGGAAAAGCGCGGCAAAGACCAGTTCGATGTCTCCAATTGCACCTTGGCCAAGCAGGTCGGCCATGCGATGAAAGAGTTGCGAGTAGCGCATCTCGAACCCGACGGCCAGGACGCGCTGGTGCTTGTTGGCGGTCTCGATCATTTGCGTGGCATCCGCTACGTGCGTGGCGATGGGTTTCTCGGTAAGAACGTGCTTACCCGCCTCCAGCGCGGCGATGGTCACAGGAGCGTGCAGAAAGTTCGGAACCACCACCACCACGGCCTCCATCTCCGGGTGCTCCGAGAGCATTGTGTGGTAGTCACTGTAACCGGGTACGGGTTTGCCGTAGGCCTTGCGCCCCTCCTCAAGATTTTCGGGGGTGACATCACAGAGCGCTACCACCTCCACCTCGGGAAAGAAGTCGCGAAGCAGAGGCAGATGCGATCCGCGCGACCGCGCCCCTGTGCCGACAACACCGTATTTCCATCGGTGGGGATCCGCGGGCGCACGCGCCGGTTGGTTTGTCGTCAAAGCCAAGCCCGATGCGCCCGCCAACGCCCCTCCCAAGAATCCCCGCCGGGTAAAAGGCTGCTCAGGTTTCATGCGAAGCCCCTTTGTCCTTATCCCGAAGTGCCAAGATATCATATTTCACAGCTCAGCGAGTGCCGTGCATCGGGCTTGATTGGGTAGTCCTACCGGCCCCGGAGGGCCCAGCCACCAAGGGCGCGACGGCGCAACCCGGGTGTTTTTTGCCCGCCCCTAAGCCGCAATCCCTAACCTTCGTCACCGACAGGTCACCGGAACCGAAGAGGCGAAAAAATAAAATGAGGAAAGTGCTTTGGAATGTTGGCGTCCCCGACGGGATTTGAACCCGCGTTACCGCCGTGAAAGAACAGCCCCATGAAGTAAATACAACGACTTACAAGAGGCGGGCGGCCCTGTAAGTCCTTGGAAGTCCGCACAAGCAGCGTCAAAACCGTACCGTAACCCGTACCGCGATTTCGCGATCCAACCACACGGCTAAGGCCCAGCCAAGCCGGTCAGCCCTACTACCGCAGCAGCCCCGTGGCCTAATACCTCAAATGAAAAGCAGTTCCTCCCCGAGCAATGTCCGCGAGCCCAAAGTTTTTGTTGGCTCCAGGGTCACTTCCCGTTAGCTGCTGCCGGCCCCCCCACTCCTCGCGGCCAGGACGACCGTCGGCCACCTCCCCGAGAACCTGAGTAATGCCATAGGACAGACCAAAGCCGCACAATTCCGAGATCGTCGTGCGCACGCAAGTTACTCTACGGTCGTCCATTTGGCAACTTATTCGCTCGCCTAACTGCAAGTTGCAGCTGCCGGGATTCAGGCGGGGAAGGGCGTTTCATTCCCAATCCGGGCCTAAGTGGTGGGTTGGGCTGTCGACAGATATTTGTAAACCCTTGGCGACTAGAACGAACCCGCTGGCGCGGGGGACGCTGGTCGCGTGGGTGAGGTTTTAAAACCTTCCCTGTAACCAGGAGTAGTGTGGGGTCATAAGGAGGTCCTTATGACTCGACTACGTCGAATGATGCTGGAGGAACTCCAGCGTCGGAACTACTCAACGAAAACGATCCGCTATTACTTGCAGGCGGTAGCGGATTTTGCTCGGCATTTTGGCAGGTCACCGGACAGGCTGGGACGGAACGAGCTTCGAAGCTATCAGGCGTACCTGCTGCGGGATCGCAAGCTGGCGGTCGGGACCGTGGTGGGGCTGGTCGCTGCGCTGCGGTTTTTCTTCAACAAAACTTTGAAGCGCCACCTGCCGCCGAATGACATTCCCTATCCCAAGCATCCACGCCGGCTGCCCGCGATCCTGACCGTGGAGGAAGTCGCCCGGCTGATCGATTCGGCTCGCAACCTGCTGGACCGCACGCTCCTCATGGTCCTCTACTCCACCGGCATGCGGAATTGCGAGTTGCGCCACCTCCAGGTCAAGGACATCGATAGCAAGTCCATGCTCATCCATATTCAGCGCGGCAAGGGTGGGCGTGACCGCTATGTTCCTCTCAGTCCTAAGCTGCTGGAAACCTTGCGGGAGTACTGGCGGTGGATGAAACCGAAGACTTGGCTGTTTCCAGGCACCGTCCACAACTGGCGCGCCGATAAACCCCTCACTCCCAAGGTGGTCTGGGACGCCTGCCAGTTCGCCGCCCGGCGGGCCGGCATCAAGAAACGCGTCTACGCTCACCTTCTGAGACATTCCTATGCCACGCATCTGCTGGAAGCGGGAGCCGACCTGCGCACCATTCAGCTCCTGCTGGGCCATGTCCGACTCGAACACACGGCGGTTTATCTGCACCTTTCCCGCCGGCACCTGCAGGCTTTTCCCAACCCCCTGGACACCCTGCAGGTTTCCAGCCTGGAAACCGTTCACCGCTCGCGCCGCCTACATAAAAAATGAACCCGCCCGCCGTGGAGGTGGCGGATATCCTCCGCGCTCAGGGCCAGCGTTTTCTTGACCGGTATCGAGCCAGCTTGGATTTCCAGCAGCTCAAAGCCTTCCGCGCCCTCCAGAACTGCCGCACCGCCGCGCTCGGAGGTCATCTCGATGCCTGCCCCCAATGCGGATTTCAGGCCATCTCTTATAATTCGTGTCGCAATCGGCACTGCCCCAAGTGCCAGGCCCAGGCGCGTGAACGCTGGCTCGCCAAACGGGAACAAGAACTCCTGGCCACGGATTACTTTCACGTGGTCTTCACCGTCCCTCACGAGCTCAACCTCCTGGCGCTAGACAACCCGCGTCAGTTTTATCATCTCTTGTTCACCGCCACTGCCGCCACCCTGCTGGAAATCGCGGCGGACCCCCAGCACCTGGGTGCGGAGATCGGCATCCTCGGCATTCTCCACACCTGGGGCCAGAACCTGCTCGCTCATCCGCACATCCACTGCGTCATTCCAGCGGGAGGCATCGCTCGCGATCATACCCGTTGGGTGCATCCTCGTTATCCCGGCTTTTTTCTCCCCATCAAGGTGCTGCGCCGAGTCTTCCGCGGCAAGTTCATCGCCGGCCTCAAACGCCTTTACCGCCGGAAGCAATTACGCTGCGCTGCACCTTCCGCCGCACTGGCCGATGAGAAGCAGTTCCGCCAACTGCTACGCCGCCTCCACCGGCAGGATTGGGTGGTCTATGCCAAACCGGCTTTCGGCGGACCCCGACAGGTGCTCCACTACCTGGGCCGTTACACCCACCGCGTGGCCATCTCCAACCATCGACTTGTCTCCTTCGATGGCGAGCGCGTCACCTTTCGCTGGAAAGATTACGCCCACGGCGGCAAGATACGGCCGATGACGCTCACGGCCACGGAGTTCTTACGCCGCTTTTTCCTGCATGTTTTGCCCAAAGGCTTCGTGCGCATCCGCCACTTCGGTTTCCTGGGCAATCGCTTCCGCGCCGCGCGGGTCCAACTCTGACGGCAATTGCTGGCCCCCGCACCCCTCTTGCCGCCCGCCCCAGCGCAAGTTCCCCACTCCGACGCCGCCATCTGGCATTGCCCTCACTGTGGCGCGGTGATGATCTTCCTCCAGCGATTCGCCAGCAGAGAATCACTTTCACGGTGCACTTACTTTGATTCTTCCTGAAACTGCGTCCCAAAACCGGACCCCTGACGTGCACCCCGCACGCCCCCGTGGGAGTGTCTTGAGAGTCTCTTCGCCCCTACGTCCGGAAGTCCACGCTAGCTCTCAACCCTCATCCCGCCTTCTCCCCACCGCCCCGACGCCCAACCCTTCCACCCTCGCCGCCTGTTTCCAGATCTACCCAACCCCCAAACCAAAGCAAAAACCATTCAATCTCCATAGTTGGTCGTGCGCGCCAGCGGGTTCGTTCTAGTCCCCTTATCGGGAGTGCCTCGGCCCGTCATGATGCTGCTCTCGCCAAAGTCCCCGCGCTTGGGCCGAGTCACTCCCGATGAAGGCTAGCGACAAGCCAGGAGTGATCCGTGAAGCGTGGGCCCACCTTCCGTGTGGCTAAACGATCCACGAACTTCGTCTCGTTCCTCGGTCACTTGGGCCGTTATCATTACTTAATTGCAGCGCTTATTACTGCCCTTCGCGCGCGGGGTCACCCTAAGCATGGCTTCGTTCGGTTTCCCTGGACTTTTCTTCTATCGCCCCTCTGCGGGGCCTTCGCTTTTGGGTGGCGATCCCCACGGGCATTGAGTGTATGCAAACGCTCTAGAACACCATCGGCTTCTAATTGGCGCGTTCTGCATATATAATGGCGTGTTCTGCATGGTAAAGAACTGACCAGCGATCTAAAGTGAGACCATGTACAAAGCAAAAGCCTATTCCGCTGCAAGCGCAACATCCGCTCTCACCCGAACTACGATCTCGCGGCGCGAGCCCACCGAACAAGACGTACAGCTCGAGATTCTCTTCTGCGGAATCTGCCACTCCGATTTACATGCGGTCCGGAACGAGTGGAGCGATTTCATGTCGACGATTTATCCGATCGTGCCGGGTCATGAGATCGTTGGACGCGTCACGAAAGTCGGCTCAGCCGTGGCCAAGTTCAAGCCCGGCGATCTCGCCGCGGTCGGCTGCCTCGTGGATTCGGATGGTACTTGTCCGGAATGCAGCGCAGGACTGGAGAACTTCTGTCCCAACTTGACCCTTACATTCGGTATGCCGGACAAGCATCTAGGAGGGGTAACGTATGGCGGCTACTCCGAGAGCATCGTTGTGGACCAGAGATTCGTGCTGCGGGTTCCCTCAAATTTGAATCTGGCTGCTGCAGCGCCTCTGCTCTGCGCGGGAATTACGACGTACTCGCCCATGCGCCGATGGAATGTCGGGAAAGGCAAGAAGGTTGGTGTCGTAGGACTCGGTGGGTTGGGCCACATGGGAGTAAAGTTCGCGCGGGCGTTCGGAGCCCACGTGGTGGTTTTTACAACTTCTCCCAACAAGAAGAAGATGCACTTCGGTTAGGCGCGCACGAAGTGGTAGTTTCGTGTGATGCCAACGAAATGCAAAAGCAAGCCGCTAGCTTCGATTTCATTCTCGACGCGGTTTCAGCCGATCACGACATCAATGCTATATCAACCTGCTTGGCCGCGATGGCAATCTTACGATCGTCGTCGCGCCTCCGAAGCCTCTCGGCGTGGTTGCCTTTGCCCTGATTATGCGCAATCGCAACTTTTCCGGCTCGAACATTGGCGGCATCCGCGAAACCCAGGAGATGGTCGATTTCTGCGGCCAACACAACATCACTGCCGATGTGGAACTTATCCCCATCCAGAAGATCAACGAAGCTTACGAGAGACTGCTCAGGTCCGATGTGAAGTACCGTTTCTCGATCGATATGGCTTCTCTGAAATCTGAGTAACCCGATGAACAAGCACTTTCGCCTGTCCGGCAGCTATTTTCTCAAATTGGAAGACCTGGGAGTCCGTGCCGCGGAGGTCCTGCGCCGGGCAGGGCTTCCGCAGAGGTACGCGGCCAACCTCGCGTGCTCCTCAACACGCAGGAATGGTTTGCCTTCTGGCGGGCGATTGGCGAAGTCAGCAGCAATCCGGCGATCGGTCTCGCGCTGGGCACCGAAAACAAGACCGAGCGGTTTTCCCCCATGGGTCTCGCCGCCCTTTCGACGGAGAACTTCGGCGCGGCCATCGATCAA
>CAWDRP010000015.1:0-26201 GCA_963804755.1 uncultured Acidobacteriota bacterium | reverse complement strand
CTCGGCCTGGGTGACGTTGCCAAAGGCGCGCCGCGCCGCCGTGCGCGCGTCTTCGTCGCTCAAGCCTTGCTCCTTCAATTGTTCCGTCTCAAGTTCGAGATGCGCTTCTATTTCCGCTCGGAAGTCGCTCGATTTGCGCTTTCGCCAAAACATCGCCTTAACCCTCCCCTTAGGAAGTAGCGAGGAGCTGTTCTGTAGGTCCGTGGCTCGCCCCCAGTGGTCAAACCAAAGCCGCGGACCCACCAAAAGGGTCCGCGCTACACGGCCTTAACCCTTCCCGGTCTCAGGCCCCAGAACCCGCCCGATGGCTGCTGCCAGGCGCCGCCACTTGCTGGTCTCTTTGACAAGCTGTTTGCGGCCCAGTCGTGTGAGCGTGTAAAAGCGTGCCTTGCGGTTATTCGTGGAGGTGCCCCACTCGGTCGCGATCCAACCCCGCTCTTCCAGGCGCTGGAGCGCGGGATAAAGGGCCCCGTGCTCGACCAGGAGTTCGTCGTCGGACGTCTGTTGAATGGCCCGCCCGATGCCCTGCCCGTGCTGCGGGCCGAAAATCAGAGTCCGCAGAATCAGGAGATCCAATGTGCCTTGCAAGAGTTCCAGCCGTTCTTTTTCCTTTTGGGTAGACATATAACCCAAGTATCCACACCTTGGGTGAAATGTCAACCCAAGAAGTTTTTTGTGAGTGATCCGCGACGATGGACGCCGCCCGGGAAGCAAGCTTTGCGTGGTCTACGGCGGCGGGTCGTTGTCCCGAAACGGGGTGCTGGGATGTCCGGGCCTGCGCTCCTCTCCACTTGGCCGTGAACGGCGAACCCGCCGAAGTGCCCTTCGCACGCGGCAGTGAGGAGGCAGCAGCCCGTCCTCAGTGGATAAAAGGAAAGAGCGTGGTCCAAAATCATTCCCTCACAGAGAAGATAATCGGCGCCGTTTCCCAGGGATCGAAGGCCGGCCGCCAGGCGCGACACCCGATTTTCGAGTTTCGATTTTCGAGTTTCCACTTTCGATTTTCAAATTTTCGATTGTCGTTGCGGAGGCCGGTCATGATGCGAAGACTCATCGACGTGATGATTGCGACCCTGTTGTTGACCGTTGGCGTGGCGGCCCGGGCCCTGCCGGATTCGGCCGTCCCATCCGCCGACGCGATTCGAAAGATTCACGTCGAGCGCATTGATGTGTTTCACCAGGGGGTAGGCATCGTGGTAGGCGTGAATTCTCCCCTGGCGCCGGCCATGGCTTCCATGCTGGCGGTGCGCCGGCCCACCGGCTTTCCGCAATTTCGCGAGATCGGTCTGGCCTGGCTCATCAGCAAGCCTTCCGACCGCGAACTGGCGTGGCACAACGGCGGCACCGGCGGGTATCGATCGTTCGTCGGCTACGACGCCAGGAACCGCGTGGGGATCGTGGTGCTCTCGAACACGTCTACGGGTCCGGGCGTGGATGACATTGGCTTGCACTTGCTGGATTCGCACGCGCCCTTGCTGGCCGCGCCCAAAGAGCACGAGCAGGTCAGCGTCAACCCGAAAATCTTCGATGGCTACACGGGCCAGTACCAACTGGCGCCCGGCTTTATCCTGACGATCACCCGCGAAGGCGACCAACTGTTCGCCCAGGCCACCGGCCAGCCGAAGTTCCAGATTTTCCCGGAGGCCGAACGGGATTTTTTCTACAAAGTCGTCGACGCCCAAATCACGTTTACGACGGACACCACGGGCCGCGCCACCAGCCTGACCCAGCACCAGAACGGGGCAGACCTGCCGGGAAAACGGGTGCAGTGAAGCTGTTGAACCGCTGAGACACGGAGGCACTGAGAAATTCAAATCAACTCCCCCGATGGCACGTAGAGCCGGGCTTGAGCCCGGCACTGGGCTTTCTACATTTTCAGCCCCCAAGGGGCGAAATAAACTAGCCCAGGCCAACGGCCTGGGGAACGAGGCCGAACCCCAACATCCCCAGCCTTGAAAGGGCGGGATAAACTGCGTTCCGGCCTGGCGCCCGGTGGGACGTGTATTTCGCCCTTTCAGGGCTTGGGCTCCGCGGTCCCGTCATCCCCCAGGCAAAGGGCACGCACTTTACCGCCGAACTTAAAAGTCCACTGGAATTTGGCCAGGAAGTTCCGTCGCCGAAACAGTTGGAACGCCTGGGGGAGGAGGTCCCCGCTGGCACGAACGTGCATGTGAGACTGCTTACGCCATTGAGCTCGGCGACGGACCACCAGGGCACTCCAGCGAGAGGCGTGGTGTCTGCGCCGGTGTTCTCTCCCGACCACAAATTGATTCTTCCGGAGGGAGCGCGATTGGAAGGTCTCGTAACCCAAGCCCGGCCAGCGCGCCGCCTGGGCCGGAACGGACAACTGCGTTTTACCTTCCGAGAAATCGAATTACCCGTGGTCACGCCGCGCGAGGTTCAAGCAAGCCCGAGGATGGTTCAAGGAGCCGCGCTCCAGGTGCAACTGGTGCGCCGGCAGGTTCAAGGAACCGTGCAAACCGTTGATGCCGCATCGGGCGGCCACATCGGCCTGGACAGCGAAGGTGGCGCACACGCTGTGACTCCCAAGACGAAGTACATCGCTCCTGCCATTGACGTGTTATTGGCGGCTTCTTCACTCGACGGCCTCGATCCGCATAATCGCCGCCGCATCGCCGAAGGGCGCGGACCCCAAGGTCCTGACTTTGGTGGAGGTACGATAAGGGGCGGCGCCGGCTTTGGTCTGGTCGGCAGCGTGGTCGGCCTGTTGGCTCACTACCGGCCAGTCAGCACCTGCTTTGCCTTCTATGGAGCGGGCTGGTCCGTTTACACCCACATACTGGCCCGCGGTAACAACATCGTCTTTCCCAGGAACACCTCCATGGAGATTCGCTTCGCCACCCACCGTGAACAGAAGTGACCACCGGCGAGTTCGGCGAATCGCACGCCACGAGAACGTTCAGCGGACGGATTCCTGTGCGGCACTTTCTGACGCGAACCTCAGTGCCGCAATGTCTCAGTGGTTCATTTGCGCTTCACCGAACTTAACGGCATGCTTTTCTTATCCACTGAGGGCTGCCACACTGAGAAATTCAGACAAACGCGACGCGACGAACCGTAGAGCCGGGCTTGAGCCCTGCCGCCCTCAAGGGCGGCTCTACTTGCAGGGTTCCGTCAAAGTCGATTGGGTTGAAAGAGACCCCTCACCCACCGCCTTGCGGTCGCCCCTCCGCCCCCATAGGCGCTAAAAATTACGATCGCTCCATATGAGAATGGACAGCCATTTTGGAGTGCGGTAGCAGCAGCTACCGCCTTTCGTTGTCGAGCGCTCCACTTTGGCCGCATGAACCCACGGCAGAAGGCGGTAGCTGCTGCTACCGCACTCTAAAGACAGCGACCATGACAGTGGGTGAGGGGTCTATTCGCGGATGATGCATTCATGGCTCTGTACGTATGCGGCACGCTGGACTTTTACGGAGCCCTGGCTCTACTTGTGACCGGCCGCGCCCAAAGCCGTCCTCTCTGTTATCATGACTTTCAGGCTGCACACCCCGGAGGCGCCTCTCGTTTGCCATATCGATGTATTCCATGATACATCTCGCCATATGAAGACAACCGTAGAGATTCCCGATTCCTTACTCGATCAGGGCAGGCAGCTTGGCCTGCAGGAAGGCACGACGGTGAGGGCCTTGGTGGAAGAGGGACTTCGCCTGATCGTGGCCGAGCACAAGCGGGCCAAGGCCTTCAAGTTGCGCAAGGCTTCCTTCCGGGGCAAGGGTCTTCAACCCCAGATGGCCGGCGCGGAGTGGCGCGAGATTCGGGACACGGCTTACGAGGGGCGCGGCGCTTGATCGCGGTAGACTCCCAGCTTGGTGCTGCTGGCCGATCCAAGTACCGTGCTATCGGTTGCGAACACGTTGCCGGATTGGTTTTGTATGGAAGGACGAGCCCAGTCAAGAAACCGCTGAGTGTGGCTACCTGCTGCTGCCAATCATCCTGATAGGGAGGGGGGCACTCCGACCGATTGCCGGAGTGCCCATTTGACTTTGCTGACTGGTACTAGTCAGGGCTTGCGGATCTACAGGTGGAGCGCGGAGAGGCATCCGAGGCTTAATAATTGGAGATTCCATTTGCCCGACCCGGGTGTCTCTCCGCGTATGACTCAGACAGTTTGACCGAGCCAGCTTCGGAAGTCTGTTCAAAATAGCTCACTTCTACAAAAAAGTGATATTACGTCCGCAGTGGCGTACCGCAGAGCCATTTTTCTCGAAGAAAAACAACTCTGCATTGCAATACCATGAATGCTTGTTATTTTGGCAAACATTTGGCCGACGTAGGTCCGAACAGCGTTCGGCCCCTGGTCTTTAGGTCCGAACAGCGTTCGGCCCCTGGAGTTTCTACATTTTTCACGCGTCGGCGGCACGGGTGAGAGGCCGAGCGCCGCTCGGCCCTACGTTTTGGTTGCGGCTCCGCCGCTCCGTGTACTTGAACACTGAAGCCATGCGATAAAACCGTCATCTCAGGGCGTTGTAGGCAAACAAAACTACACTCGTTTGACGCAACCGCAGCGGCAGCGGGGAGGCAGCGGGTCCGGCTTCCACTGCAGCCCGAACCTTAGCTGGTCGCCCCACGGTCACGCGGCTTCGGGACCGCCAGTTTTCTGCCATTAGGCGGGAGCGGCGTAGCGGCGTAGTGGTAGCTGCGCGGGGTGGCGCATACATTGCTTTTTATGTATGCGGCACCCGCGGAGTTTCTAGTTTTAGTTTAGTTTCCGGTGCCCGAGGCGAGCTAACCCGCCCGCGCTTGAGCGGTGCCAGCCAAAATCACTGCACGACGGGAAGGGCAAGCATCTTGGCGATACGGGCGGACAAGCCCTGCGCCATCCACTCAAATCCCAGGTCATTGGGGTGGACGCCATCCACCAGGCCATCACCCCGCGAGGGCCCCAGCAGGTCCGTCCCTTCGACGATTTCCAGATGCCGGTCGCCGGCGGCAATCCGCTGGGCAGCCACGGTGCGGATCAATTCACGCATGCCCTCCAGCCGCGCATCTCGCGACCATGACTCGTGCGCGGTGTAGATCGGGGTGACGACGACCACCGGAGTCTCCGGGTGGGCGCTGCGGATGGTATCCAAGAATGGTGCGTAAGCCTGGGCAAGAGAATCGACCGTTTTATTATTCTGGGCAAAGTCCAGCACGAAAACCGAGGCGTCAATGCTGGCGACGGCGTGTGCCAGTTCCGGTTCTCCGATGCCGTTTCCGGAGAACCCCAGGTTGACGAAGTCCAGATTGAGCATCCTCCCGAGGATGGCCTGATAGCTCATGCCGGGCCGGCTGGCGCAACCGCCTTGCGTGATCGACGTGCCATAAAAGACCAGGGGCGCGCCGACGGCAAAGGGCTTAGGAGGGTGGATGTGAGCGTCCGCATCGAGCCCGATTCCCAAGACCTTAACCGAGATGTAGAGCGGCAGATACAATGTGATTTCCCGGTCCACGCGCGGCTGCGCTTGGAAATAGGTGTATTCAATCGTCTTGCCGGGCCCCGAATCCGCACTGGCGATGGCCGTACCGCGGTACACACCGTCGGCGTACAGGTCCACGCCGGACTGCCCGAAAGCGTGCATGTTCTTCATGCCCGGCGGCTGCGGATATTCCAGTCGAATGGCAAGGGATGACGAATCGGTGCGGAAACGGATGCGGCCTCCACTGGGGTCCTGGCCGAGTTCCCAAACTGGTGGGCGATAAGTGTCCTTGCGCTTAACCGGCAGGCGGTAGAGTTCACCACCGTTTTCCCCGTACCAGGGAAGGCCATTGATTTGAACGTCGGTTGCAGGAAGGGTTATCCAGTGAAGCGGCGTATCCGCCGCCCCAAGCGGGCACAAGCACGCGAAGACCAGGATCAGAACTGCGAGAGTTTTTCGGATCATGCCGGGGAGTATAACAGGAATTCGAGCAGCAGGTAGCGAGGAGGTGCGCGCCCTTCCGCGCTCCTCCGCGGCTTTTCAAACGGAGATGCCGATCACCACCAGGGCACGTCCACATGAACCTGCATCGAATTGGGGAACGGCCGCAAAAGAGCGCAGCAAAGCGCCCATCAACCCCGCCGGGTGGCGCATACATTGCCTTTTAGGTATGCGGCACCCACGACCCATTCCCCCCCCAACGGCAGTATATCGACGCAGCAGCACCACTAGGGCTTGTATCCCACAATAAAATGATACCTTAGTAGGTAGTACCTAAGTACTCTAGAAATCCCTTTGGAATGGAGGTACTTAAGCAGTTGCCAGCCAGTGTTGCGCAGTAGAGGTCGCCCTCGGGGCGCGGGAGGACCACGCGGATGGACAAGAAGTTCTATACATTCCTGGTCTTTTCTGGCGCCCACGGGGCACTCCATCAGATCCGCCTTCCTTTTTATGTCGCTCATCTGCTGTTGGCGTTCAGTGTGGTGGGAATCATGACGATCGCGGCACTGGCCAACAGTTATGCCAGGATGCTGCTGAAGGTCTCAAATTACAACAGCTTAAGAACCGAACGTGCAGCCTTGGCGGTGGAGAACAGAACATTGCAATCGGTGGTAAGCGAAACTCACACCCAGTTGGAATCGCTGGAATCGTTGGCGGCTGAGGTCGCTCTGACTTACGGACTCGGCCAGAGGCACGGACCTCGGTTCCCTGATTCAACGCTTGCTCTGGCCACCCAGGCCAACTCCATGGCGGAGTCGGGCTATCAGGCTTCCCTTTATGCCTTCAATTTGATCAAGCATTGGTCTTTCAATCCCTCCAGGGGCGCTGTCGCGCCGGGTATATCCCTGAATATGCAGTTAGGACTCGCGACCGTCCCAACCCTCTGGCCCGTGCGGGGGGAGATCACGGCAGGATTTGGCCAGCGTCTAGACCCCTTTAGTGGAGAAGGAGCTTTTCATTCCGGGGTGGATATTTCGAGTCGCTACGGTACCAGGGTCGAGGCTTCGGCGGATGGTCTCGTCCTGCAGGCCGGAAGCTATTCCGGGTACGGCAACGAGATCCTGATCGACCACGGGCTTGGACTCAAGACGAAGTATGCCCACCTCAGCAAGATTTCCGTGTTGGTAGGCCAAGAGGTTGTTCAAGGGCAAGTTATCGGCGCCGTGGGAATGACGGGGAGGGCAACGGGGCCACATCTACATTACGAGGTGATTGTAAACGGCACCCCTGTCAACCCGACGAAGTACTTGCGCCAATAACTGGAAGCTGCGGGAAGATCAAATGGGGACACGGGGACAGACACCACGTTCATCAAAAGGATGATCATACCATGCGCCAGCCTGCCCGTATCGCGACGCAGCGCGATTGATACGGCCGACCGATTAGGATAGAATACTCGTCAAAACCTAATCTTGATCAGGGAGCAAAAAACATGGCTATCGCACGGCAGGTTATCACCTCGCTTATGCGTGATGGAACGGACATGCTCGGCACCAAGAGCCTGGCCGTCAAGATTGCTGACGAAAGCATCGTTTCCGGTTCTCTGCTGACGGTCGAGAGTAATCATTTCTGTGTGTTGAAATCGCGCGGCGCGGTGTTGAATGTTTACGAGACGGGGCAGTACGCCCTCACGACTCCGGACAAGCCCCTGCTCGGTTCGATTGCGCAAGGTTTCTTCGGCGGATCCTCTCCCTGGGTTTTCGAGATCATCTACATCAACCGATCCAAGCTGCTGATCCGCAGCGAGGGAGTGGCCACCAGCGAGGAGATGGCCGAGATGGCCTACCAGGTGGATTACTACATCCACGTTGACACCAAGGAGGCCGCGCTGCAGTTGATTACTCATCTACCCTTCAATGGCTATTTAATTGACACGAAAGAAGTGGCCGATTATGCGGGGCCGGCCATTGAGCAAGCGATCAACCAGGTGGTGCAAGTGACGAAGATGGAAGACATCAATGAGCACATCAGTGAAGTGCGCGAGTTGGTGAAAAACCATCTTTCCGACTTCCTGAAAACGTATGGCATTACGCTGAACGATCTGAAGATCCTCATCATGCCGAAGGACGAGCGCATGCGTGAGTTGATCTCATTGCAGGCCATCGGTCTTACTCCCATCGAAGCGGTGCGCTACTATCTGGCGTTGCGGATGGCGGAAAAGGGCCTGGTCTCGGCGCCCAACGCCGCCACGGGCATGCCCTTCAACATCGGAGGCCAACCGGCCGGATTCTATCCGCTCGGCGCCGAGACAGGATTGCCCCGAGAAACAGAAAGACCCGCAGCACCGCCAGATAAACCCGGAGAAAAATAGTGTCGAGCCATGGATTTTATGACGCCGGGCCCTTACGACAGGTCGCCACCAACCTGTTCTACGGCTGGGGGTACAACTTCTACCGCGTCGAAAACCAGTTGCGTGCCGACGATCAGCTTGTGCGCAGCAAAGCCGCTGGGCTGCTAGGCATCGCGATGGCCAGCGTAAGCGCGGCTGAGACCGAATACCGGCGCGAATACCTTCCCCCGCCCTCCCGGCAAAAACCTTTTCCCGACCCTGCCGCGGTAGCGGCAGCCCAGCGCCTGGAGCGGCTGGCCCAGGGGATTGGCGCTCTGGAAGCCTTGATTCAACAGCAGCCCGTTCCTGAGAATGATCGGATGACCCAACGCTATCGCCAGGAGGCGCCCACCCTCAAGACCCTGATCCATTATGATGAGCAACTCGTGGGTCAGTGCGACCTGCTGCGATCCAAGGTGAACGCGCAGGATGGCGCCTCGATCCTCAAGAACCTGCCGGATCTGGAAAGCGGACTCGAAGCCATTCGAGCCACCCTTGAGAGTCGAGAAGCTGTCCTGCTCGACCGCGCAAAATAGATGTTGAACAGCCGTTAGCCAGCCACGCAAACCGTAGGTGGTAGGTGGCAGATGGCTGGCGCAGCGCGAGCGCAGCCCAGCGTCTCGAAAAATGTTCAAGTCGCGGCGATCGAAATGGAGTTCGCAACGAGGATAGAAGAAGTATCCGCGCACGCGGCGAGGATCGCCAGTCGCATGGCTGTGCTCGCCCTGCGCCGGCCTGCCCGTCACCGCAACACGTCATTTCAGTATGAGTTCAATCCCCCCTGGCGTACCGCATCAGAGTAATTTTTCTCGAAGAAAAATAAATCTGATGCGCTATGCCGCTTTTTCCCGTCCCTTTTGTCTACTTATACCTGAAATCGCCGGGATAACCGGAAAAAGGGCGGATTGTCGACTGTGTCGCTCTTGCGGCGGCCGGAAAGGATCGCGCGGATGTCGCCTGAGCGGGTTGTTATTCACTTCGTCACGCAACTCGGTACTCGTATTGCTTAGCGGATAGCGGTATGGAAGGCGCGCGAACTCGGCAAATTGTCCCATTCATGGGCTACCTACTCTTGAGAAAGTCCCCAAGTACTTTATGAAACTCCGCTTCCTCGTCCTGATCATCTCTCTGGCGGTCTTTGTCCAACCGGCGCTGCCGCAGCAAGCCGGAAGGCCCCTCGCCCTATCCCAATTAATGGATCTGGTGAGAGCCGGGAGGGGAACACCGGAATTGGTCAAGCTGATTCAGGAGCATGGGGTGGATTTCGATCTCACCGACGATAAACTTCAGGCGTTGCGCGCCGCCGGAGCTCAGGAACCGGTGATACAAGCTCTGCGCGCGGCCAAGCCGAAGCCACTGAGCAAGGAACAGGTACTCCAGTTGGTGGCGGGCGGCGTGCCCAGCCGGCGCACGGTGGCTTTGGTGGAACAGCATGGCATCGATTTTGTCGCCGATGACCCCTACCTTGAAACCCTGCGTCTAGCGGGTGGGGACGATGAGTTGATCGCGGCGCTGCGCGCGGCCAGCAAAGCGCTGGAAGTGGAACTGGTGGTGCTAACCTTGCCCGGCGCAAATGTGTATTTGGATGGAAACGCTGCGCGGCAAGGCAAGCGACCAGGGAGGTTTGACGCTCAAAGCCCCACCTGGCGTTCACGCGTTGAAAGTCTCGCTCGAGGGCATGAAGGATTTCGCGCAGAGAGTTACGCTCGCCGCAGGGCAGGCCAATATGATCACCGCGCGGCTGGAGGAGATTACCACCAATCTGGTCGTGGTAACCTTGCCCGGCGCGGAGATCTACCTGGACGGAGCGCTTCAGGGCAAGGCGAGCAACCAGGGTGAGTTCGCGGTGAATGCCCGCCCCGGACCGCACGCGTTGAAGGTCTTGCTCAAGGGCAAGAAGGACTTCGCGCAGAGCCTTACACTGGTGGCTGGGCAAGCGACCAAAACCGAGGCCCGGCTGGAAGGCCTGGGCCCCACCCCGGGACAGTTGCGTGAGAACCCCAAGGATGGCCTGAAATATGTATGGATACCTGCCGGGGCGTTCTTGATGGGCTGCTCGCCGGCGGACGACAAGTGCGAACACGACGAATTGCCGGCCCACCCGGTGACCCTGACCAAGGGTTTCTGGATGGGGCAAACGGAAGTTACGGTAAGCGCCTACAAGCGCTTTGCGGCGGCCGTGGGACGAGAAATGCCCAATCCCCACCGATATAACCCTGGTCGGGAAGATGAGAAGAAGCCCATGTACAACGCGACTTGGGATGACGCGCACGACTACTGTGTCTGGGCGGGAGGGCGGCTGCCCACCGAGGCAGAATGGGAGTACGCGGCGCGCGGCGGTGGCACTCTCGCCCGTTACGGCGATATGAATGCCGTAGCCTGGTGGGGCCGGAACAGCCACTCGCGTCCCCAGGATGTGGCCCTCCTGCAACCCAACGGGTTTGGGCTCTTTGATGTGCTGGGGAACGCCCTGGAGTGGGTCAATGATTGGTACGATTCGGGATACTACCTGCAGAGTCCTGCGACCGATCCTCCCGGGCCGCCGCAGGGCAAGACGCACGTTTTGCGCGGCGCCTCTTGGATGGACTTTCAGTGGATGGTCCGGGTCTCGAACCGCAGCAAGTTTGTCGCCGACGGTGCATGGAAAAACATTTACCGGGGGTGCCGGTGCGTGTCGGACCAGGCTGGCCCCTGATGGTCAACCCGCACTCATCACGCTGTAGAGGCACGGAGGGTCGCGGAAACCGAGGATTCACATGGTAAGGACGGCGCGGAACCGTGCCTTGCCCTGGGCCACGCGCTGATATGCCTTCGCCGCCTCGGCCAGTGGGTACGTTTCGACTACCGTTTTAACTTTTCCTTGGGCCACGTAGTCAAGAGCCTCGTAGAGATACTCGGAGCCATTTTGCTGGCTGCCAATGATCCGAATACGCTTCGAGATGAGGTCCATCAGAGAAACCGAAAGCGGCTCGGCGTCGGCGCCCATGGTGACAAGCCGGCCGTCCGGCCGCAGTCCCTGAATACTATCCACCATGGACTTCGTCGAATTGGACGTACTGAGGATCACGTCGGCGCCTCCGGCGGCGGCCAGGCTCTTGCCGTCGCGCACAATTTCATCCGCGCCGAGATCGCGGATCATCTTGTCCTTATCGGGGGAGTGCGAAACCGCGATGGTCTGGAAGCCTGCCGCCTTCGCGTATTGCACGGCGAGGTGCCCAAGCCCTCCGATTCCGAGCACCGCTACGCGCTCATGCGGCTGGGGATCGGCCCAGCGAAGCCCGCTATAGACGGTGTAACCGGCACAGAAGATCGGGGCGGCCTGCTCATAGGAAACCTTGTCGGGAATCAAATACGTGGCGTCGGCATTCATCAGCATGTACTCGGCGTGACCGCCTGGTACATTGAGCCCCACGCTCTTCATATAAGGACAGAACATCCTGCGGCCGCGCTGGCACCATTCGCAGCGTCCACACGTAGATTGAATCCATGCGGTGCCTACGCGGTCGGCTACCTTTCGTATGCTGACGTCGGGAGCCACGGCAACGATCTCGCCCACCGGCTCGTGACCGAAAATTCGCGGAAATGGTCCTGGAATGTGCCCGAGTGTTTCGTGCACGTCGGTATAGCAGATGCCGCTGGCGTGCATCTTGACCAGCACTTGGCCAGGTCCGGGTTGAGGTTGAGGAACATCTTGGATCTGCCATGCACTATTCACAGCGGGTACAACCGCAGCTTTCATAAGTCCTCCTCCTCGAGTGGTTCGATGCCGGCGCCATGGCCTCGGGTGCAGGATTTTGCGTCCCGGGCCGCCAATGGTGCGCCCAAGCCCACACTTCCGCACGGCATTGCGTGCGCGTGCCCATGCCGCCCTCAAGGGCGGCTCTACGTGGGCGTGATCGCCGCGGGTAATTTCGGTGTTTGCGTTGACAGAGCAGCGCGCTGTGTTATACTCAATTTGTTGGGGTCTGAGGAGGCCCTGACGCCTACCGGGTGGGACTCGGGCTTTCTCAATTGAATTTCGAGCGAGCAGTGCTGACCCAACCGTCCGCATTTCACCTTCTGTTTGCCTTTGAGGCGCCGTGGAAGCCACAACCTGCAAAAAAGAGCTCGTCATTGAAATCCCTGTAGATGTCGTGCAACGTGAAACGGATACCGTTGCGGGGCAGTTCGCCAAACGCGCGCGGATTCCGGGCTTTCGTCCCGGTCACGCGCCCAGGTCTCTCGTACGGCGGCACTTTCGCGACGACATTCGCGGCGAAATTGCTCAAACCTTGATTCCGCGCTTTTTCCAGACCGCGGTGAAAGAACAGAAGTGGGAAGTGGTCGGCCAGCCGCGCTTCGAGGACATGAAGTTTGAGGATGATCAACCTCTTACCTGCAAAGCCACCTTCGAGGTCTATCCGGACTTTGAGCTTCAGCCTTACAAAGACCTGGAGGTGGAAGAAATTCCACTAGAGGTAACGGACGCGGATGTCGATAAGGCGGTTGAGGAGCTGCGCGACGGCGCGGCGACCTTTGAAGTAGTCACGGACCGGGCGGCTGCGGACGGCGACCATGTGACCGTGAACTACCAGGGGTGGGATCCGTCCTTGCCGGCTGTGCCCCCCACGGAAATGAAGGAGGCGGTTATCCACCTGGGGGGGAAGCATACGGTGGAGGCGTTCACGGAGAACTTGCGCGGCGTCAAGGCCGGGGACGTTCGGGAATTCCCGGTTACGTATCCGGCGGAATACCCGCAAAAGACGCTGGCGGGCAAAACTCTGCGTTACCGGGTGGAGGTTCAAAGCATCAAACGAAGGGTGGTGCCTCCCGCGGACGACGAGCTTGCCAAGTCAGTTAGTGAATTTGGAACGCTGGAGGAGTTGCGCACCAAGCTTCGCCAGGACTTAGTGGAAAAAGCCAACCGCCAGGCGGAAGCTGCCGCTAAACAGAAGCTGGCGGAGAAGCTTCTGGAGGCGCACCAGTTCCCGGTGCCCGAGGTGCTCGTGCAAGCCCAGATGGACCGGAAGCTCCAGCAGACGTTGGGTCAACTGCTGGCGCAGGGAATCGATCCCCGGGAAACCGAGGTGGACTGGAGAAAAGTCCGCGAAGAGGCCAGGCCCCAGGCCGAAAAGGAAGTGCGGGTAGCCATGGTTTTGAGCCGGATCGCCGACGCCGAGAAGATCGACTTGACAGAAACAGAACTGGACGACGAGATCCGGGAGATGGCGAAGGAGCGCCGCATGACCGCCGCCGAGCTGAAGACGCGCTTGACACGTGACGACAAGTTGGATACACTGAAGTCTACTCGCCGAAACCAAAAAGCGCTGGATTTCATATACCGCAACTCGAAAATCATTCGGAAAAATGCGTAATGTGCCCGGCCCGGATTGAGGAAAGTCTAGCCGAGAAAGAATATGACCAATCAGCCTCAGATGACGTTGATCCCCATGGTGGTGGAGCAGACCAACCGGGGTGAACGCGCTTACGACATCTATTCACGCCTCCTACGCGATAATATTATTTTTATCGGCACGCCGATTGACGATAACGTTGCCAATCTGGTGACCGCCCAGTTATTGTTCCTGGAGGCTGAAGATCCGGAGAAGGACGTTTCCCTTTACATCAATTCTCCTGGCGGGGTGGTGACGGCGGGGATGGCCATCTATGACACGATGCAGTTTGTCCGCCCCGACGTAGCTACGATCTGCATCGGGCAGGCCGCCAGCATCGCCGCGCTGCTGCTCGCGGCCGGCACACCCGGCAAGCGTTATGGCCTGCCTAACGCGCGCGTTTTGATTCATCAACCTACCATTGGAGGACTCTCCGGGCAGGCGACCGACATTGATATTCATGCCCGCGAAATTCTGCGCATTCGTGCCAGCCTGAACGAAATCATGGGCAAGCATACGAATCAGCCGATTGAAAAGATCGAGCGCGACGTGGAACGTGATTTCTGGATGAGCGCCCAACAAGCGCATGATTATGGCATCATCGATGAAATCATTTACAAGCACAAGTAGACCACGGAGATGAATTTGAAACGCCCTGGAACCGAGGAATTGCTTCACTGTTCCTTCTGCCAAAAGCCTCAGGACGCCGTGGCGAAACTGATTTCTTCGCCGGGTGACCACGCGCGCGCTTACATTTGCGACGAGTGCGTGGCGGTGTGCAACAGCATCCTGGAAGAAGACCGCGGTGAGCGCATTCCCACGGCGCAAGCCAAATTACCGCGGCCTTCGGAAATCAAGGTGTTTCTGGACCAGTACGTGATCGGGCAGGAGAAAGCGAAAAAGAAGCTGGCCGTCGCCGTTTACAATCACTACAAGCGGAACCTGCTGACGCACGTTCGCAGCGACGTGGAGTTGACCAAGTCGAACATCCTGCTGATCGGTCCGACCGGCACCGGCAAGACCTTGCTGGCCCAAACCCTGGCCCGCGTGCTGGAAGTGCCGTTTGCGATCGCCGACGCCACCACCCTGACCGAGGCGGGATACGTCGGCGAGGATGTTGAAAACATTATCCTTAAGCTATTACAAAATGCCGGCGGCGACGTACAACGGACGCAACAGGGCATTATTTACATCGATGAGATTGATAAAATCGCCAAGAAGGACGAAAATCCTTCCATCACCCGGGATGTTTCGGGGGAAGGCGTGCAGCAAGCGCTGCTGAAGATTCTGGAAGGCACGGTGGCCAACGTTCCCCCGCAGGGCGGGCGCAAGCATCCCCACCAGGAATGCACGCCCGTGGACACCACGAATATCCTGTTCATCTGCGGTGGGGCGTTTGTGGGGATGGAAAAGGTCATTGAGCATCGCATGGGCAAGAAGACCATGGGCTTCCATGTGGAGACGCCCACGACACCCGTGACCTCGACCAGCAGCCCGGACCGGCGTGACATCGCCACACTCGAGCAGGTGCAGCCGACGGACCTGATCCACTACGGGCTGATTCCCGAATTTGTGGGCCGCTTGCCCGTGGTCAGCGTGCTGAGTGATTTGGATCAGCAAGCGCTGGTGGAAATCCTGACCCAGCCCAAAAACGCGCTGGTCCGTCAGTACCAGAGACTTTTTGATTTCGAGAACGTAAAATTGCGGTTTACGGAGGGCAGCCTCAGGACTATCGCTGCCCAGGCGCTGGAACGGAAAGTGGGCGCACGCGGCTTGCGGATGATTCTGGAAGACCTGATGCTCGACCTGATGTACCATCTTCCCAGCCAGCGCAAGGTCCGCGAATTTGCGGTGACCGAAGAGATGGTGAAGAATCACGAAATCAACTTCAGCTCCGCTTTTCTTGAGAAGGCAGGTTAATGGATCCCCATATGTTTTCCGGACGTGAAAAGAGCGAGACAAGATTGTTGCCCATGATGCCCATACGCGACGTGGTCATCTTTCCCCACATGATGACTCCGTTCGTAGTCGGACGCGAGACCTCCATTCGGGCGCTCGAGGAAGCCCTGGCAGGCGATAAGAAGATTTTCCTGGCGACCCAGCATGACGCCGCGGTCGACGAACCCAAGCCCAACGAGATCTACCAGGTCGGGACGATTGCCAATATCATCCAAAGCCTCAAGCTACCGGACGGCAACATCAAGGTTCTGGTGGAAGGTGCAGAGCGCGGGAAGATTCTGAAGATGTCGAACGAGGAGGGGCACTTCCGCGTAGCCGTGCAGACGAAGCAATTCCGCCCGGTCACCACGCCCAGCCTGGAGCAGTTGGTGCAGCGCGCCACCTCGCTCTTCGAGCAGTACGTGAAGCTTTCACAGAGCCTGAATTACGAGACCATGATTGCGGCCGTGAAAGTGGATGAAATCGGCAAGTTCACGGATACGATCGCCGCCAACCTGAATGTCAGCATCGAGGAAAAGCAGGAGCTGCTCGAAATCTTCGACCCCGTGGACCGTTTGACGCGCCTGGCGGACATTCTTGAAATCGAGATCGAAAAACTAAATGTGGACCGCACCATCCAGGGCCGGGTGAAGCGGCAGATGGAGCGCGCCCAGCGCGAGTACTACCTGAACGAAAAAATAAAGGCCATCCAGAAGGAGCTCGGGCGTAACGAAAAGAGCGAAATGGATGAGCTGAAGAAAAAGATTGAATCGGCGGGGATGACCAAGGACGCTCTCGAACACGCCACGACGGAGCTCAAGCGCCTGGAGATGATGCCGCCAATGTCGGCGGAATCCACGGTCTCACGCAACTACTTGGATTGGCTGCTGGCGGTACCCTGGAAGAAGAAATCCAAGGAGATCCGCGATATCAGCCGCGCGCAGACGGTGCTGGAAGAAGACCACTACGGGTTGGAGAAGATCAAGGAGCGCATCCTGGAATTCCTGGCAGTGCGCCAGTTGGTCAAAAATCCGCGTGGGTCTATACTCTGTTTCGTCGGACCTCCGGGCGTGGGAAAGACGTCACTGGGCAGATCAATTGCCCGAGCTACCGGCCGGAAGTTCGTCCGCCTGTCCCTGGGTGGCGTTCGGGACGAAGCGGAAATCCGTGGCCACCGCCGCACTTACATCGGGGCGTTGCCCGGCCAGATCATCCAAATGATGAAGAAAGCCGGCACGGTAAATCCGGTGTTTCTGCTGGATGAAGTGGACAAAATGAGTATGGACTTCCGCGGCGATCCGTCCGCCGCACTGCTGGAAGTCCTTGATCCGGAACAAAATAGCACCTTCATGGATCATTACCTGGACGTCGAGTTTGACCTCTCGAAGGTGTTCTTCATAACCACGGCCAACGTCGTCCACACTATCCCGCAACCGCTGCAGGATCGCATGGAGATCTTGCGGCTGGAAGGCTACACGGAACCGGAGAAACTGGAAATCGCCAAGCGCTTCCTGGTGAAGAAGCAGCGCGAGGCGGCCGGCCTGAAGGCGGAAAACCTCGCGCTGACGGATGACGGGATCGTGCACATCACTCGCCATTACACTCGGGAAGCAGGCGTTCGCAACCTGGAGCGCGAAATCGCCAACGTGAGCCGCAAAGTGGCCCGGAAGGTAGTGAAGGAAGGCCGCGCGTTGCAGATTACGGTGGGCCCGGACGACCTCAAAGAGTATCTGGGCGTCATAAAGTTCCGTGACACCAAGGCTGAAGAGAAGAATGAGGTCGGTCTGGCGACGGGACTGGCTTGGACGGAAGTTGGCGGACAGATCCTGAGCATTGAAACTACGTTGATGCAGGGGAAAGGCAAACTGCTGCTGACCGGCAAACTCGGCGACGTGATGCAGGAATCGGCTCAGGCTGCTATGAGCTACGTGAGATCGCGGGCGGCGTTGCTGGGGCTGGATCCCGATTTTTATCGCCACTTGGACATTCACATTCACATTCCCGAGGGCGCCATCCCGAAGGATGGGCCTTCGGCGGGGATTACGCTGGCCACGGCACTCGTAAGCGCGCTCACCAAGATCGCGGTGCGGCGCGAGGTGGCGATGACGGGCGAAATCACTTTGCGAGGAAACGTGCTGCCTATCGGTGGCGTCAAGGAAAAGCTCCTAGCCGCCCACCGTGCGGGTAACCGAACCATCATTCTTCCACGGGACAACGAAAAGGACTTGGCGGATATCCCTGCGAACATCCAACAGGAGTTAACTATCTGTTTTGTTGATCGAATGGACGAGGTACTTGAGATCGCACTGGAAAAGGAGCTACAATCCAGGCCCATCCTCGTCGCCGTCGCGGGTGAGGCCGCATCGCCGACCATCGAGACTCCTTCTCCAGATTTGGGCCGGGAACCCATGACGAACTAGGCCGTTGGGGAGAACTGAAGCTTTTGCCAGAGGATCTGGAAACCAAACGAGACGCTGGAGCATCGAATTCGCTGGAAGCGCTCTGCGTCCTTCGTATGGGGCCGTTTTCAACCTCTCACATTTAGATTCTGCAACGATTTGCCGCTGCGTACGACGCTTCTCGCCGTATTTTGTGCGACTGATTAGGTATTTTCGAGCTACCCAGCACTCCTAAGGGTCTATTCCGCGAGCGAGTGGGCAATGGAGCCCGGACAACCGACGTAACCGTCATATATGACCGGTAATTTCAACACATTTGAGAGATAAGCTATGCCTGCAAAGAAACAAGAAGTAAAAGCCGATGAAGTTCAGGAAGAGAAGATCGAGGAACTGAAGGACGGCGAAGTCCTCGACATTGGCAAACTTAAGGAGATGAACATCACCACGCTGACGCAAGTCGCAAAGGACTTGGCCGTGGTGGGAGCCACCGGGCTGCGCAAGCAGGAATTGATCTTCAAGATCCTGCAAGCGCAGACGGAGAAAAATGGCCTCATCTTCTCCGAGGGCGTTTTGGAATGCCTTCCTGACGGCTTTGGGTTTCTTCGGGCGCCGGATTACAACTACCTTCCGGGGCCTGATGATATCTACGTATCGCCCTCCCAGATCCGCAAGTTTGACTTGCGCACCGGCGATACCATTTCGGGACAGATCCGTCCGCCCAAAGAGGGTGAACGTTACTTTGCCCTGATCAAGGTCGAGGCCATCAACTTCGAACCGCCCGACGAGTCGAGAAACAAGATCTTCTTCGATAACCTTACGCCCTTATACCCCCAGGAGCGCATTCACCTGGAGACGGTGAAGGACAACATCTCGGCGCGCGTGCTGGATTTGCTGACCCCGGTCGGCAAAGGCCAGCGCGGCCTCATCGTTTCGCCGCCGCGCACCGGCAAGACCATGCTGTTGCAGAGCCTTGCCAACTCCGTGACCACCAATCACCCGGAGATCACCCTTATCGTGCTGCTCATCGACGAACGGCCCGAAGAAGTTACGGATATGCAGCGCACCGTGAAGGGCGAGGTCATCAGCTCGACGTTCGACGAACCCGCCGCCCGGCACGTCCAGGTGGCGGAAATGGTGCTCGAGAAGGCAAAGCGCCTGGTGGAGCACAAGCGCGACGTGGTGATCCTGCTCGATTCCATCACTCGTTTGGCGCGCGCTTACAACACCGTGGTGCCGCCTTCCGGCAAGGTGCTTTCCGGCGGCGTTGATTCCAATGCTCTCCAGCGGCCGAAGCGATTCTTCGGCGCGGCGCGCAACATCGAGGAAGGCGGCAGCCTGACCATCATTGCGACCGCGTTGATCGATACCGGCAGCCGCATGGACGACGTGATCTTTGAAGAGTTCAAGGGCACCGGCAACATGGAAGTTCACCTGGACCGCAAACTGGTGGACAAGCGCGTCTTTCCGGCCATTGACCTCAACAAGTCCGGCACCCGCAAGGAAGAGCTGCTGGTGCCACGCGACGAACTGAACCGCATCTGGATCCTGCGCAAGGTCCTGAATCCGCTCTCGCCGGTGGAATCGATGGAACTGATCATCGACAAGCTGGCCAAGAGCCGGTCCAACGCCGAATTCCTCTCCTCCATGAGCAATGGCGGAGGCGGACGGTCGTAAGGGCCGGGATCGAACGTTTGCGGTTCGTGGTCTCAATGTTCGCCATTCGGGGCTATCCCCCCAACATTGCGGTAGAGCGTGCAGCGCCGCGGAAACTCTCGCCTGAAGAAGCGCATCCAAAGTCTTTTGAGGGCGCCCAACCAGAAAATGAGAGTTTCCGGCCAAAAGCCCGGCCCGTTCAGGACAGGCTACCGCTCGCTCTTCCTCCTGCCGCTGGTCGTCGTTCTGCTCCCGGCCGGCGCATCCGCCCAGGAGCGCAGCACAGCTCCAACCGCGGAGGGCTTGCCGGAATCACCTGCACCTGCTCGTCCGGATCAGCAAACGCCGCCGCAAAACCCGCAACCGCAGTCACCGGCGTCCCCGAGTGGCGCGGGGGACCAGCAACCGTCAACGCCGAAGACGGCGAACACGCCGGCTCCGCCGGCGAATCCCGAACCGCCGCGTATTCTCGGCATCATGCCTAATTTTCGCGCCGTCAGCGCGGGTACTATCCCCCCGCCGCCTACTCCCCGGCAGGCCTTTGTCATTGCCACCAAAAATAGTTTTGACTACTCGTCATTTATATTCGTGGGTATCACATCGCTGCTGGCTGAGGCGACGAACACTCACGCGCAACTGGGCAAGGGCCTGCCGGGCTTCGGGAGATATTACTGGCGTGGGTTCGTTGACAAGACGGATGGCAATTACCTGGTCATTTTCGCTTTTCCTACCGTTTTTCATGAGGACGAGCGTTACTACGCCATGGGCACGGGCGACATTTTGAAGCGCGCGCTTTACGCCGCCTCGCGGGTTGCGATCACCCCGAATTATCAGGGACACTCCACGTTTAACGCTGCGGAACTGCTGGGCAGAGGAGTTTCACAGGCTGTGTCCCTGTCGTATTATCCCAGCCAGACACGGACGTTTGGGGGAATCGCGAGCAAGTTTGGGTATGCCGTGGGACGGGACGCGCTCACGAATACGTTTCGCGAATTCTGGCCTGACATCGCCGTGCACGTGCTGCACCGGCAGCCGTAAGACTTGATTTGCGTCCTCTTATACCAAGTGGCGGTCGCGAGCAAGGGCCAGAATCTGCTCCACCACCTGTTCGGCCGCCATCTGGGTGGAATCGATCTCCACGGCGTCGGCCGCCGGCGTGAGCGGTGAGATCTTCCGTTCCGCGTCGAGTTGATCGCGACGGCCAATTTCGTAGGCGGTCTTTTCCAGCGTTGCCTCGCGGCCTTCCCGCGCATCCTGCTTCATTCGCCGGCGCGCGCGTTCCTCCACATCCGCCTTGAGGAAAATCTTGAGTTGCGCCTGTGGGAAGACGACCGTGCCGATGTCGCGGCCTTCCATCACTACCCCCGGCCCGCGCGCGAAGGCGCGTTGCATTTCCACGAGCTTGGCCCGGACCTCCGGCAAGCGCGACACCTGTGCGGCGGCCAGGGTGACCTCTGGCGAGCGCAGGCGCGCGGTGACATCGGCACCGTCTACCAGTACGCGCGGCTCGCCATCACCCGTCGCGACCCGCACGTCGGTTTCAGCGATCAGTTTTGCCACGGCGGGCTCTTCGTGAGGATCTATGCCGGCGGCCAAAACTTTAAACGCCGCGGCGCGGTACGTGGCTCCGCTATCCACGTACACGAGTCCCAAACGCGCCGCGAGCATCTGCGCCACCGTGCTTTTTCCCGCACCTGCGGGACCATCAATCGTGATTACGAGAGGTTGAGTCATGGTTATTGGTGATTTGGGATTGGTGATTTGTCATTTGGGATCAGTGCTGTCCCATTACAAGCCGAACAGGCTCAACTGGATACCTGGATCGACATCGGTAGATTGATCGTTGAAATTGGAAAAACCCTCTAAAATCGGGGTTTTTTCGAAAATCGTGACGCTGAGAATTTCGAGAATTTGATAGAGACTCATCTCCAGCCCGAGTTGCTTTTTGGCAATGGCGACGAGGACGTAGGCCGCCAGGGCGATCCACACTTGGGTCTTTACGGCGTTCTCGGAAGTGCCGTAGAAAGCTTTGATCCGCAGATGTTGTTTGATCCAGCGAAAGAACAATTCCACCTGCCAACGTACCCGATAGAGTTGGGCGATGGTCAAAGGAAGAAGGGAAAAATTGTTGGTCAGGAAGGTCAGCCGCGAGTCTTTTTCGGCGTCGTAAAAGACGATGCGACGCAACTGGTCGGGATAGCGTTGCGCCGTGCGCGGTCCCGTGAGGCGAATCCTTTGGTCGCAGCGCAGGCCGCTGGAGCGATCGATGGGACGCGAGGTGCGCAGGTAGAACTGCAAGTTTCTTTTGGCGCGCGTGACGAAAAAAGCGCAAGCTTGCGTGAACAGATGGAGACGCGCGAAGTCCACATAACCGCGATCGAGCAAGTAAAAGGCTCCCGGTTCCAGCAGCAGTTCGTCGAGCAGGTTGACATCGTGGACCTGCCCGCCGGTCACATAAACACTGGTCGGAATGCTGCCGCGCACGTCCAGAAGCGTGTGCAGTTTGACCGCACTTTTGTGGCGGCGAAACTTTCCCCAAGGGAAGAGCGACAGGCACAAATCGATGGTGGTCGAGTCGAAGGCGTACACCGTCTCGGACAGGTCCACGCCGAAGGATTCTTCGCGGTAAAGGTCGCGGGCGAGGCGAATCAACGCTTGAGCAAAGTCGCGGTAGATACGCCAGTCGCGAACCTCGTTGGCGTGAGCGAGCGTGTTGCGCGAAACCTGCCCGCGGAAACCTATATGATAGAGTTTGGGCTGCTGGGCGCGCAGACACGCTTCGATATCGCGCAAGCTGCGGCGAAAAGTAAGTTGGGCGAACAGCAAGCAAAGGAACTGATCCCAACAAGAGAAATCTTTGACGTACCGATTGCCTTGGTAGCGATCGACGCAAAGCTGAAACTGGTAGGTCGGGAGGAAATCCAAAAGCTGCGAGAAAACACTGCGGCCAACGTTCACCTAATGCCTCCGGCAGGGGCTGGGAAATAGCCCCATCATGCCAAAAAGGCCGCCGAAACTTGAAATCGAAAAATAACATCCCGACCTCTTACTTCGGTTTAATCAAGTAGTTATGGCCAAGTGCCCCAACTTTCTTGGGACAGCGCTGATTTGGGATTGGCAATTTGTGATTGGTGATTGTTGACTGCCATTTTGCGGCCGCAATCCGATTCTCTTTGATACGTTGCAATTGGACGTTTACACATCATCGATCTTCAATCACCAATCACAAATCGCCAATCACCAATCACCAATGACCTAGATTCGCTTGAACGCTTTCATGAGGTCCTTCATTCCATAGCGCAACACGGTGGGCCGGCCGTGCGGGCAGGTCATGGGGCAGTCCGTTCCGCCCAGCGCGCGTAACAGCCAGTCCATTTTGCTCCGCTCCAGCGCCATGTTCACCTTAACGGCGGCGTGGCAGGAGATAGACGCCGCGATTTTACCGCGCAAATCGTCCAACGAGATATTCGCGCCGCCCTGGCTGGCTCCTTCTAACACTTCGATCATCAGCTTTTCCACTTCGTCCGCCGGGAGGTCGGCCGGGGCGGCCTTGATGGCGACGGTGCGCTGGCCGAAGGGCTCCACTTCGAATCCGTTTGCGGCCAACTCATCGGCAATGGCCTGGTACGTCACCTGCTGCTCCGGCTTCAACTGGACGATAATGGGCATCAGGAGCCGCTGCACCTCCACTTTCTTCTGCTGCCGCTGCCGTACGTGCCGGTCGAAGAGCACGCGCTCGTGCGCGGCATGCTGGTCGACAATCCACAAGCCGTCGGCGTTAACCGCCACGATGAAACTGTCCTGCACTTGGCCCAGCGGCTGGAGGTCCGGCGGCAATTCGCGCGGAGTTTCAATAGCCGCCTCCTTGGCGGCAACGGGCGCAAGGGGAACGTCCGTCAAAGGCGGAACGGGCGCGTAGGGTGCAAGCGCTGCATCGAGCGGCAGGCGCTGGGGACGCGGCTCGATGCGCGCCGGTGAGAGGTGAAATGCTTCGCCGGTCCCTCGGCCTGATGACCGGGCCGGAGGCGTGGGCATCATTGCGCCCCGCATCAATGGCGGTTCTTCCGCAAGCTGATCCACAGCGTCTGCCGCTTCCACCGCCAACCCCGCGGGCGGCGCAGAGCGTGACATGGGGAAGGCCGCCACCGGGCGCGTGGCGAGCAGCGTCTGCCGCATCGAGTCGCGCACCAGGTCATGCATGAAATTCCCGTGCCGAAACCGCACCTCGGTTTTGGACGGATGAACGTTCACGTCCACTTCACTCGGAGGAATCTCTAGAAAAATCAACGCCACCGGAAAGACCCCTGCCGGGCAGGACATTCCGATACGCTTCGGTGATGGCATGCAGGACCAGGCGGTCGCGCACCAGGCGCCGATTCACAAAGAAGTAAATGTTATTGCGATTCAGTTTCTGGACTTCTGGCCGTGAGATAAAGCCCTGCACGCGCACCAGCGGCGGCTCAGCGGAGGGTTCGTCCTCGTCGCCCGCATCCGGTGAAGCAGCCGCCAATACCCGGCGTTCAACCGGCCCCATCTCGATAAGCTGCTCCAGGCTTTGCCCGCCCATTACCTGGTACAAACGCTCCCGATGGCTTGCTACCGGCGGAACATTCAGTATCTCGTTCGTTAGCGAACTGAGGCGAAAACTCTTGTCGGGGTGCGCCAGCGCGTAATGGGTGGCGAAGGTGGCGATGTGACCGAGTTCGGTGGATTCGGATTTCAAAAACTTCCGTCTGGCCGGGGTGATATAGAAAAGATCGCGCACTTCAATGCTGGTGCCCTGCGGCCAAGCCACTTCTTTCACGTCGCGCAATTTGCCGCCGGCGATCTCGATGCGCGTCCCGGAACTTTCCGAGGCATGACGGGTTTGCAGCATCAGCCGGGAGACAGCGGCAATCGAGGGCAGCGCTTCTCCCCGGAAGCCCAAGGTGGAAATTTCAAACAGGTCTTCCGCCGAACGAATCTTGCTGGTGGCGTGCCGCTCGAACGCCAGCAGCGCGTCATCGTGCGTCATGCCTTGCCCGTCGTCTGCGACGCGAATCAACCGTTTGCCGCCGCCCTCGACGCTGATTTCCACGCGATTCGAGCCCGCATCCAACGAGTTTTCAAGCAACTCCTTCACCACCGACGCGGGACGCTCCACCACCTCGCCGGCGGCGATCTTGTTGGCAACGGCTTCCGGAAGAATGTGAATGATGGACATTGGATCGAGTCATCTGGCCATCAGGCCATTGATTCAATCGTGCTTTATGTTCAGTCCCAGTTCTTCCAACTGTTCGGGTTCGACGCCGGTCTGGCGCCTCGCACATCATATCGATCGCACTGGCGGTTTTGGGGAAAGCAATGACTTCCCGGATGCTCGACTCGCCTGCCATCAGCGCGTTAATGCGATCGTGCCCGAGCGCGATACCACCGTGCGGAGGCGTGCCATATTCCAAGGCTTCGAGGAAGAATCCGAATCGTTCGCGCGCCTTTTCTTCGGCGAGGCCCAGCACCTTGAATACCCGGCGCTGAATGTCCTGGCGATGAATACGGATCGAGCCGCCGCCAATCTCGGAACCGTTCAACACCAGATCGTACGCCCGCGCTCTAACGGCGCCGGGGTCGGTTTCCAGCTTGTCCAAGTCCTCCTCGCGCGGCGACGTGAACGGGTGGTGCATGGCCGCGAAACGTTTTTCCTTTTCGTCGTACTCGAACATCGGAAAGTCCACAACCCATAGGAAATTCCATGCGCCAGGTTTTAGCAGTCCGAACTTCTCCGCCAAATCGAGCCGGAACCAACCGGATGCCTCATCAAGCTTGTGCAATGCAGTCCGTGTGGTTTCCTCCGCGCCCAGCAAGACGATGGCGTCACCGGGAATGGCGCCTGTTGCTCCGGTGATTTCTTTCACTGCATCCGCTCCGATGGCTTTGATGAGCCGCGATTGGATGTCGCCGCCTTTCAGTTCGATGGTCGCTGAGTTCGAGACACCCAAAGACTGGAGAGTGGCTTGGTACTTGTCCATCTGACTTCGACGTGGCGAACAAGATGTACTTGCCCTCCTCCTCGAGGTCACGGACTCGCAGGATGGCGCATACTTTTTCGCCGGACTGGAGATCGACAGGCTTCATCCACTTGCCCTTGCCCGCGGCGCTGACGTCGGGAATCTCGTAGACCTTGAGCCAGTAGACGCGGCCGGTGTTGGTGAAGCAGAGGAGGTAAGCGTGCGTGGAGTTGACGATGAGCTGCGAGACGAAGTCCTCTTCGCGGGTTTTCATGCCCATGTGGTCGGTGCCGCCGCGGCGCTGCTGGCGGTAGATGGAGATGGGCGTGCGCTTGAGGTAGCCCTGATGGCTGACCGTAACGGCGACCTGCTCGTCGGCGATCAGGTCTTCAAGCTGCAGCTCGGCGCTTTCGTCGATAATTTCGGTGCGGCGCTTGTCGCCGTACTTGTCGCGAACCTCTTCGAGTTCCTTCACGATGACCGAGCGCAGCTTCTTTTCGCTCGCCAGGATCTCCTCGTATTCGGCGATTTTGAGGCGAACTTCAACTCGTTCAATAGCTCGTCGATCGAGAGCTGCGTGAAGGCGATAGAGCTGCAACTCG
>CAWDRP010000014.1:0-346774 GCA_963804755.1 uncultured Acidobacteriota bacterium | reverse complement strand
CGCCACACACTACCCACCCTCGGAACCTTCCCGAGAGGGTGACGATCACCCGACCCCATCATCCGTTTGAAGGCCAGTCTTTGTCCGTTCTCCGGCGCTCCCACCGACAAGGGCATTTGTATTTTGTTCTGATCTTACCGGACGGGAGTAAATCCTTGATTCCCGGGGCCTGGACCGACGTTGACTCCGCCGCGCCTCCCTTGGGCGATCACCCTCTTGTGGGCTCTCTGGAAGACTTGCTTCACCTTCGCTCCATCGTCGATGCTCTCCTCGGCCGAACTGTCGTGTCGGCCCCATCCGTCGCACCCCAGGAGAGCCATGCCGCAACTACCGCTGAAGTTCCTCGACGACCTTCCCCGTCCCGAGACGTGCTTGTGGGAGCAGATCGACGACGAGCGCAAGCGCCTCGTAGTCGAGACTCTCGCACGCCTCATGACCCAAGCAACCCGAGCCCACGAACCCCAGGAGCAGAGCCATGACTGATCTCGCCAAAATCCAACCGACCCATACCCAGCGAGCCGCCTGCATCTATGTTCGCCAGTCCACCCCCACACAGGTCGAGCACAACCGCGAATCCACTGCTCGCCAGTACGCCTTGGCGGATCGAGCCTGCCAATTGGGCTGGCCCCGCGAGCAGGTCGTCATCATCGATGAAGACCTCGGCCTGTCCGGCAGCAGCACCGACCAGCGTTCTGGATTCACGCGCATGACCAGTGAAGTGGCCCTGGGCCACGTGGGAATCATCCTGGGTCTGGAGGTCTCGCGGCTGGCCAGAAACAATGCCGACTGGTATCGTCTGCTGGAACTCTGCGGCCTGACCGACACCCTCATCGGTGACAACGATGGGGTTTATCATCCCGCTCTGTTCAATGACCGGCTGCTCCTCGGCCTCAAGGGCACCATGAGCGAAGCGGAGTTGCACATCATCCGCGCCCGGCTGGACGGAGGCATCCGCAACAAGGCGGCGCGCGGGGAACTGCGCCGCGGCTTGCCCGTTGGTTTTGTCTGGGGGGAAGCCGACGGAGAAGTTCTCTTCCATCCTGATGCGGCCGTCATCGGCGCGATTCGCACCGTCTTCGAGCGCTTCACCGAGTTCGGCTCGGCCCGCCGCGTCTGGCTCTGGTTTCGCTCCGAAGCTTTGTCGTTCCCTCTGCAAGATGGACCGCAAGGGCAAATTCGCTGGGTCGCTCCCACCTACACCGCCCTCCACCACATCCTCACCAATCCGGTGTATGCTGGCGCTTACACCTATGGCAAGACTCGCACGGAGCGCTACCTCGATGCACAGGGTGCCGTCAAAAAACGGATGCGTCATCTTCCTCTCGAACAGTGGGCGGTCCTCATCCCCAACCACCATCCCGGCTTCATCGCTTGGGAGACCTTCCAGGCCAACCAAGCGCGGCTCGATAGCAACACTCGTCCGCGGCCGCACCAAGGGGGAGGCGCGTTGAGAGAAGGCTCCGCGCTGCTCCAGGGCCTGGCCACCTGCGGTCATTGCGGGCGACGGCTCCACACTCATTATCGCGGTCGAAACTCCACTCCCGGCTATCACTGCGCCGGCAAGGACATCGTCAACGGACGTGGGGTGTACTGTTTCAACCTCGGAGGTCTGGCCATTGACCGGGCCGTGGCCGACGCTTTTCTCACCGCCGTGACCCCGGCCGCGGTCGAAGCCACCTTGCTCACGCTCCAACAACTTCAGAGCCACCATGACGCGGCGCTCGCTCAGTGGCGGCTGGAGATCGAACGCTTGCGGTATGAGGCGGAACGGGCCGAGCGCCGCTACCGAACCGTGGACCCGGAAAATCGACTCGTCGCGCGCGGACTGGAAGCGGAATGGGAAAAGCATCTTCGTGACCTCGCGGCAGCGGAGGCGGAACTCCGTCGCCGGGAACAGCAGCAACCGACTTCGATTGGCCCCGCACAACTTCGGCGCCTCCGCGCGCTCGGCGCCGATCTGCGCGAAGTATGGAACGCCGCCACCACCACCGACCGCGATCGCAAAGAGCTGCTCCGCACTCTCTTGGAAGAAGTGATGTTGGACGTGAAGCGCGCCCAAGGCCAGGCGCATCTGACTCTGCGCTGGCGCGGAGGCGCGATCACCACGCTCGATGTCCCCGTGCCGCGCTTCCGGCCGATGGGGCCGCGCACCGACGAAGATACCGTCTCGCTGTTGCGCCGTCTGGCCGCGCTGTATCCGGATGAAGTCATCGCAGGAATCCTGAATCGTCAGGGCCGCAAGACCGCGATGGGGGAACGCTTCACCGCCAACCAAGTGGGCAGTCTGCGCCGCTATCGGAATATTCCTCGCTTCCAACCGCCGGCTGAGCCGCCCTCTGGGGAATTGGTCACCATCCGCAAGGCCGCGCAAATTCTCGGCATGAATACCTCCAGCATTCACCGCTGGCTGGCCGATGGCTTCATTGCCGGCGAGCAAGTCACCCCCGGCGCTCCCTGGCAGATTCGCATCACCGAGGAGTTGCGCGCGCGCATCGTGCCGCAGGCGCCGCCGGAGTATCTGCCCATGTTGGAAACCACACTGAAACTCGGCGTTTCGCGACAAACTGTGTTGCAGCGTGTAAAGCGGGGTGAGTTGCAGGCCGTCCTGGTAAGGCAGGGCCGACGTAAGGGCTTGCGAATCAAAGTGGTGGACCACCAGCCCGCGCTATTCGAACAACTTTCATGAATCAGGGGGCAGTATGAAGCAGGATCCAAAAAGTCCTTCAAGTCTGCGTCCACAATCCACTCCCGTCCGCTCTCGATCTCCTTCCACACTTTGCGCAAGGCATCCTTCGTCGATCGCCCTCGCCGATAGCCGAAGTTAGCTTCATCGAATACCGGCTCGAAGATCGGTTCCAGCCGATTGAGCAACGCTTGCTGGCATACCCGATCGTAAATTGTCGGAATTCCCAGCGTGCGAAACTCTCCCGGCTTCCCCGCCTTCGGAATCTGCACCTGCCGCACCGGTTGAGGCTGGTAGGCTTCCTCTTTCAGCTCCGTCTGCAACCGATTCAATTCTGAACCGGCCTGCTGGCCGAAGGCTTCCAGACTCTGCCCATCCACGCCTCCACTACCCCGGTTGGCTTCCACACGATCCCAGGCCATCTCCAGGTTCTTCCGCTTGTACACCTTGTCGATTAATGAATGGACCTTCTTGGCACCTGTGGGGTTGATCCAGTCCGCCAGTCTCCTCGGTCGGGGATGTACGGGTTTTTCACTCATGGAACTGATCCTCCTCCCCGCCCTTGCTCATCTGGCTTCCTCTCTCTTTCCCACCGTCTTCGCCGGCTGCCTTCCCCGACCCACTTCCGTCGCCGATCTCTCGGTCACGCGGTTTTTGTCGCGCTTCAGGTACTACTCAGCCGTCCGTCAACTGACCGAGCTTCGCTCGCCCTTTCGCTTCCGCTTATAGGTCTGCTTACTCCGGTGCCACCCGGAGACTCCGCCAGTCCTCCTGAGGTCACACGCTGTTCTTCCCTACCGTGCCGTCCGCAAACACCTTGGTGCGGTGGGTGAATGAGAACGCCTTCGCCTCCATACTGCAGGCTCGACCTTGCCCCACCTTTGGCCGACCGGTTCATCGTTGGGGCAGCCCCCATTGATTACGGCCCGGTATTTCTCCTCATGCCCTTCGGATTCCACCTCGCGATGGACACCCTGCCCTCCAAAGAGTGGCGGAAAACATACCCGCCTCTCTCTGGCCAGCGAGGCATTACCCCCGCTTTTGGATATGGCGCCCCTCATCCGAGCACCAGAGGGACTTCAACCCTCCTGAACAACGTGCTGCTCAGCACACAGTATGGGCGTATCCGACTTCTCCTCCGCGTGGATGGCGGGATTGCGGCTACAAGCCTTCCCCGCCCGCACCTTGCGACACGGGCACAGAGGAGACCTCCCAGCTTCTGTGCAAGAGACTTCCCGACATGCTCGGGGCCTCCGACCGCGCGGGATCGCCACAGGAATTGCGATTAGCGCCCTGCTCCGTGTTGCCTTCCGTCTCGGATAACAACGTCGGCATCCCGGACTCCTGATTTCGCGGCTCAATACCCGGCCTGTCAGTTTCCCCTGTCAACGCTTCGGCAGCGCCCTCGCGAGCGCCTCCGCATGACTGAGGGCCAGAGCGATTCGCCACTTCTTCTCTGTATCGAACTTTCATCGACTATCTCCTGCCAGCTTGGCTGGCGCACTATCCGTCCGGTCAACCCATCTTCCGCGGTTGAAGTTCCCGTCCGATAATTCCCGCACAGTTGATTGCGGAGACATGCGCCGGGTGCGCATGGTGGACCGAAAGGTGGAGGTGCGGGATGAGCAACATCGGCAAGGGTGACGCGAAGAAGGCGCGATATTGGCAAGCGAGGCTGGGTGAGGCGGCGCGGAGCGGGATATCCATCCGGGAGTTCTGTCGTCGGCACCGACTCCGGGAGAGCCAGTTCTATTGGTGGCAACGCCGGCTCAAGGTCGATCGAGAAGAAGGGAGCGTGCAGCGGCTTGGTGTCAACGGGACCCCGGCGAGCTTCGCCCTGGTGAGCGACGAAGCGGGGGCGAGCGACGTGGGTATCGAGTTGGTGCTGGGCGACGGGCGAAAGCTGCGCATCCGCCAGGGTGTAGACGAGGAGACCTTGCGCTCGGTTCTGGCCGTTTTGGAGCCGCGATGCTGAGCTTTCCGACGGCGATCAAGGTGTATCTGTGCACGGTGCCGTGCGACATGCGGCGTTCGTTCGACGGGCTGTCGATGATGGCCGAGCATGTGATCGGGTGCAACCCCTATGCCGGCCACCCGCTGGTGTTCTCGAACCGGCGGACGGACCGGGTGAAGATCTTATATTGGGATCGCGACGGCTGGGCGATTTGGTACAAACGCTTAGAGGGGGGGACGTTCGAATTTCCCTTCGCGGAGACCGGGCGGAGGGAGATCGCGGCCTGGGAGTTGGCGGTGCTGCTGGAGGGAATCGATTTGAGCCAGGGGAAACGGCGGAAGCGTTATAGCCTGCCGGCGGTGAGGGAGGAAGAAGGCCGCCAGCAAGGGGCCGCGGCGCGGGCCTCTTGAAGATTTCTGTGGAAAAGGGTAATTTCCCTCTTGACAAATGCCGATAGCCTACATATAGCTATCGGCATGATGAATCTTGCGCAGGTTCAGCGGCGCCTCGCCCACCTCCAACAGCAACTGCTCGCGCTCGGCCCCGTCCATCCCGGCAGCATCAGCGAGCAGTACAACGTGTGTGGCCAGCCGGGCTGCCACTGCAAGGACCCCAAGAAGCCGCAGAAGCACGGGCCCTACTACCAGTTGAGCTTCACCTGGCGCGGTAGGAGCAGCACGCGATTCCTGCGGCCCGAACAGGTCGCGCCCATGCGCCAGAAGGTGGCCAACTACAAGCGCCTGCGGGAGCTGATGAACGAGTGGGTGAGTCTGGGAGTGGAACGGGAGGGGGCCGAGCGCGCGGAGGAGAAACACGCGGGTGGACATTGATCCCCAGCGCTTGCCGGAAGACCCCGCCCTGCTGCGGCAGATGGTGACGAGTCTGGTGCAAGAGGTGGAGGCCCGGGAGCGGCGGCTGCGGCAACTGCAGCACTGGCTGGAACAGTTGCTGCGGGCGCGCTATGGGCCGCGGCGCGAGCGGGTGAACGAGGAAGCGTGTCAGAAATACGCCTGCTCCAAGGGCTGCACAGTGATAACGGCTGCGAAGCCCATGGCGCCCATTGAAAAAGGGTTGGCGGGGCCGGGCCTGCTGGCCCAGGTGGCGGTGAGCAAGTATGGGGATCATTTGCCTCTGCACCGGCAGGCGGAGACCTTTCGGCGCCAAGGTGTGGAATTGTCGCGACAAACGATGTGCGACTGGATGCGTGCCTGCGCGGATCTCGTCAGCCCCCTCTTCGAACTGATGAAGCAGCGCGTGTTGGGCTCGAAAGCGGTGCAAACCGACGATACGCCGGTTCCGGTGCTGGACCCGGACTTGCCGCGCACGCGCACGGGGCGGATCTGGACCGGCTATGAAAACTTTGTTGGGAACATTGGCGGAGTCCTGGCGCCCATCGCCACCGGGTTCCTGATTGCCCGCACCGGCACCTACCTTCCGGGCTTCGCCCTCGCGGCAGGCGTCCTGGTGACCGGCATTTTTGCCTATTGGTTCATCGTCGGAGAGCTCAATCCATCCCCTCTCTCCGACCCGCAAAACGTGGGTAAGGGGGGCCTCGCGGGAACCAATTGAGGAATAACTCCTCAAGCCTCTTATGTAAAGACTATTGAGGTTAGCCCAGTACGTGCCGACCCTGTTCTGAGGTATACTTCCGCCGAAACTTCGAGGAGGGATGCCATATGAAACCAAGCTTGACCCGGCGTGACTTTCTCTACCAATGTTCTGCCTCACTCATCGCGGCGCGTATGGTAATGGGGCGCCTGACGGCAGGCTTGGCGGCTGCGACCGAGTACCAGCGCGCGGGTATGGTGTACCGCCGCCTGGGTCAAACGGATCTCTACCCCTCGCTGCTGGCGTTCGGCTCCCACACTAACCCGGCAGACCGCGTGCCCGTGGGCAAGGCAGGGACGGTGCTCACCGCCGCGGGCCAGGCGCGTCGCGACCGCATGATCGCCCACGCCTTCGACTTGGGCGTCAACATGCTGGATGTCTACGCCGACATGGGACAGTGGGAACCCGCCGCCCGCGTGGTGCGCGACCGGCGCGATAAGATTCTGGTCTCGCTTGCGCACGTCATCGCTCCGGCAGAAATCGACAAGGCCTGCGCGCTTTTTGGGCACGTGGATTTGTACCGCTTTCACACCCCCGCCATTGACGGCCATGCGCTGCAAGATTGGGATGTGCTCCGCAAGGCGAAAGAGGCCGGGAAGATCCGAGCGATCGGCATCGCCTCGCACTTCGAGCGGACGTTGCTCGAAGCCCTCACGGCACTGGAGGGGATCGATTACCTGTTCTTCCCCTACAATTTCATTCAGGCTCGCGCCGGTTACAGCCGGTTCTTGCCCGAGGCGCAACGCCGGGGCGTCGGTTTGATCGCGATGAAACCGCTCGCTTCGGGTTCGGTCATGAAGCTCGATCCGCTGGCCCGCCCGGGGGCAAAAGCCGAATACGATTTCCAGGAGTACCAAGGAAGCAAGAAGCCGGTTCTGAACGCGGCCGTCGCGGAACTCACGCAAATACTCGGGCGCTTGCCGAATGAAACCCTGTGTATGGCGGCGATGCGGTTTGTGTATTCCCGCGACTTCGTTTCCACCGCCATTGCCGGTATGTTCGAGGAACGCTTGCTGGAGGACAATTACCAGGCCTTGGTCACGTATCAACAGAGGGGTCCCGAGGAGCACGCGGCGCTGGAGGCGGCCCGCCAGTTAGCACGACTGCTTGACAAAGCATGGTTGCCCCCTCACTACCGATGGTTGGAGGAACGATGGGGCGTATAGTAATTGCTGCAATTATTCTTATTACGGGGCTCCCGTCCGCAGGGGCGCCATCCCAGATAGACCAGCAGTTAAAGGAAGCGGGAGTGTGTGCGCGTTGCCACGTGCTCCAGGTCATGGAGTGGGGCATGTCGGGTCACCCGAACGCCGGGACAACCTGTATTGCTTGCCACGGCGAAAGTGCGGGACACGTGAAGGATGAGCGAGATAACGTCAAACCGGACCACATCCCGCATCAGGCGGCCATTGCGGGTTTGTGCGCCACTTGCCACAATACGGGCTGCCCGCAAACTAAGAAGACCTCTGACTGCCAGACTTGCCATCACGTGCATGCCCTCATCGATCCCAATAAACAACCGACAGTCAAGGAACAGCGGGTGGAACAACTCGGGCTGAATTGGCAGTCCTCCGCTCGTCACGTGGCCGAAGGCGAGCGGCTGGTCAAGGCGGAGCAGTGGGCGAAAGCCCAGAGCGAATTCCAGGCCGCACTGCAGGACCAGCCGGACAACCAGGTTGCGGCTGACCGCTTGAAGATCTGCGAGCGCCGCTTGCAGCCTGGAATGCCGGGTTTCGAGATCGTGAGTAAGAATTGGGATTCCCGCACCGGCCTGCCGGTGGAAGTGCGTATTGCCAGCCTGGATATTGCCCTGGTGCTCGTCCCCGGGGGCGCGATGGATATCGGGTCAGATCAGTTTACCGGCGCCCGGCCCGTGCACACAGTGCGGGTCGATCCTTTCTACCTCGGCAAGTTCGAAGTAACTCAAGGGCAATGGAAATCCCTCATGGGCAGCAACCCCAGCGCGCAGCAAGGCAAGGACTCCGCGAACGCGGATCGAATGCCCGTCAACCAAGTCTCCTGGGAGGACGCGCAGTCCTTTGTCCGAAAGCTGAATGAGCAAGTCCCCGGAGGTGGGTTCCGGCTACCGACGGAAGCCGAATGGGAATTTGCCGCCCGGGCCGGCGAGCCGGTGTCCGCCGGTGAACTCGCGCGCGTGGCGTGGTTCAATGCTCCGACGCAGGCCCTTGCCCCCCTCCCTGTTGGCAGCAAACAGCCCGACAAACTGGGCTTGTTCGACATGCAAGGCAATGTCTGGGAATGGTGCTCCAGCCTCTACCTTCCGTATCCCTACGATGCCTCGGACGGGCGCGAATCGCCCACCGCGCCCGGCCTGCGAGTGCTGCGCGGCGGGGGATTCGCGGACACGGCTGAATACCTCGATCCTGCCTTCCGGCATGGAGAGCGTCCACAACAGCGGCTCCCCTGGGACGGCCTGCGAATCGCGCGAAGCGTGCCAGCGAACCAAACTGCTCCATGAGCTTCGCCTGGAATCAATGGCTTATCGTCCGTGGAAGCACCAAGCACTGGAAACTCGACGGGATCTTCCCTTAAAAGGCGATGGGGTGTACATTACGGGTGGGCCGGGAAATCAAAAAGAAATTCTGGTTGATATGTCTGCTCACAAATCGGCGATTTCGCAAACGGTAGGGCCATGACGGTGATATACGTCCGCGCACAAATAAAGGGACATGACGGTTAACAAGAAGGCAGCAGGCGAGGCCGAATCAGGTCGGGATAGGATTGCATGTCCGAACCGTGGCTTCGAGTGCGGGTCGCGCTTTGCGGGTAGGCCGTAGTGCGCTCGGGCGACGTGGCTGCGGCGCCCACCGACCTTTCATCGCGCCGCTAATGAACGGTGATGGGGACACGATGGCAGTATTACAAATGGTGTCGCCACTCAAGACAACGGCGCCGATGGGCTCGGGTGCAACCGGACAGCGGTTATTTTATATTCCGGGCACTTCGATTCCGGGTCGGTGTAGGCGCTGGTCAGGCGGTTGGTATGGGTTTCCGGATAGTGGAAGGCAAGAAACAGGGTTCCGGGAGTCACGCGGCGCGACAAACTGACTCGCACCCGCACGCGGCTGCGTCGGCTCTCCAACTCGACGAAATCACCCGCGGCCAGACCCTTCGCCGCGGCATCATCGGGGTGAATTTCCAGGAGATCCTCCCCCACCAGTTCGCGCTGAGCCGTGCGGCGCGTCATGCTGCCCACGTTGTAATGATCCAGCACGCGACCGGTGACCAGAACAAATGGAAAGTCTTCGGAGCACTGTTCGGGGCTTGCGGCGTAGTCGATGGCCACCAGGCGGCCCTTACCGCGAACGAATCCTTCCGTGTGTATGCTGGCTGTCCCGGTGTGGCCGGGTTCCGGGCAAGGCCATTGGAGCCCGTCCGGCCCCAACCGGTCGTAGCTTACCCCGCCGAACATATCCGGCGCCACGCGCGCGATTTCATCCATCACGGTGGCGGGTTCCGGGTAACGCCAGGAAGCGCCCATGACGACAGCCACGTCGCGTATGACGCTCCAATCCGGCCGGGCCTCTCCGGGAGGCCGCACCGCAGGCCGCACCCGCTGAATGCGGCGCTCGCCGTTGGTGAAAGTTCCCTCCTGCTCCAGCGCTCCTGCGGCCGGCAACACCAGGTGTGCGTACCGCGCCGTTTCAGAAAAGAACATTTCCTGTACGATCAGGAAATCCAGGCGGGAGAGGGCCCTGATAACATGCGCCTCATTCGGATCGCTTTGTGCAATGTCCTCACCTTGGATCCAGAGAGTGCGCAGTTCGCCTCGCGCCGCGGCGTCAATCATCTCCGTAACCGTCATGCCGGACTGCTCAGGCGGAACCCTCCCCCAGACCTGTTGCAGCCGTTGGCGCACTTCGGGATCGCGCAGCGACTGGTATCCGGTAACTTGCCCGGGCATAGTCCCCATATCGGCGCTGCCCTGCACATTATTCTGCCCGCGCAGGGGCAACATGCCGGCGCCGGGGCGACCGATGCTACCTGTCAACATGGCGATATTGGCCAGAGTGATCACCGAAGCTGTCCCCTGCGTCAACTCCGAGAGTCCGAGGCCGGTCACGAAAAGCACAGGGCGGAGACTTCCAATCAAGCGCGCAGCTTCGTAAATCCTACTCGAAGGCACGCCCGTCTGGGCCGCCGCGGCTTCGAGTGAGATCGTCTGGAGAAACGCGCAATACTCAGGAAAGCCTTCCACCCGCTCGCGCAAATAGTCCGCATTGATCAGGCCATCTTCCACCAGCACCTTCGCCAGCGCATTAAACAAGGCCACGTTCGAGCCCGGCCGAACCTGTAAATGATGGTCAGCATAATCGGCCAACTCCACGCGCCGAGGGTCGATCACGATCAGCCGTGCGCCGTTGAGAACGGCCTGTTTCAGGCGCGCCCCTACCACCGGATGGGCTTCGGTGGGATTCGCTCCCGCCAGCACGATGCAATGCGCCGATTCGATATCCACAAAAGAGGCCGACGCGGCCCCCGTGCCGGTGACCTTCGATGTCATCTGCTTGCGCGAGTGTATTCGCCTGGGCCAACGGGTGGAATCCGTGGAGATTGATGCGAGGAGTGGCCAGGATTGGCGCATGATTGCGGCGGCCACGAGCCTGGGGAATTGCCGCGTGATTCGTACCCCTGAGCCGGTCACTACGGACCAACTAAGGCTGCGCATCACGAACTCGCCGGTTTGCCCAGCACTCTCCGACTTCGGTCTATTTGCGGAGAAGTAGGCCTGAATCGAGCGAGCACGGGTTCAACCCTGTGACGTATTGCCTCAGTTTGGTGGGCGGCAGGCTGGCCCCTACCCCTTCCGCCCGTACTCCTTTGCCTCGCCGTCCACCGCGACGGCCACAAATTTGTTGGTCGCAACATCCTTGAACTGTACGACCTGATGGCCGCTCCGGGCAAGCTGACCCCACCGGCTCGGCTTGCCGGGGTTCTGCTCGATGGCGGCGTACTGGTGACCTCCCATAACGAAGGTCACGGTCCTGAGACCCTGCTTGCTAGTACGCCGGACCGGGAGCCGTTTGCCTTCCACCTCGACCTCATCAGCGCTCATCATCTGCTTGGCGACAGTACCTAGCACTGTTGTGTCCAGCATCGCTCATCTCCTCGGGCTTGCATCGCCGAGGCGGCGGCGAGGCTGCACCCAACGTGTCTGCGGGATAGGAGACAGGGCGATTCAAAAGTGCACCCCCTTCCCCCAATCATCGCCTTCAGTCATAGCCGTAAGGAATATCCCCTTCCCGCGCACAACGAACACCGATGAGGACGTACCCTTTGGCCGGACTGTGCCCGGAACGCTTCGAAACGCGGACCTTCCTGGAACCGTCGAACCAGGACCCGCCACGCAGAACGCGGTATTGGCCGCTGTCTGGGCCTAGCGGGTCGCACTCGGGGCTGCCAGGGTAATAGTTCTCCCCATACCAGTCGTTCACCCATTCCCAAACGTTCCCCAACGTGTCGTAAAGATTCCAAGCGTTGGGGCGCTTCTGGGCCACTTCATGCGTCTTTTCTCCGCTGTTGTTGCAATACCAAGCAACCTCATCGATGGGGCCATATCGCGCCTCGGTACTCCCAGCCCGTGCCGCATACTCCCACTCCGCCTCCGTGAGCAGTCGTCCTCCCGCCCAACCGCAATAGGCTTGCGCATCATGCCAGTTTACGTTCACGATGGGCATGGCGTCGTTGCCCCAACCCACATTGAAATCAGGTGCCCCCGGCATCTGCGCCCCCGTGCTCCCGATAAACCTCCAGAACTCTTCCACCGTCACTTCCGTCTGCCCCATCCAGAAGCCTTTCGTGATGGTCACCTGGTGCGACGGTTTCTCGCTATCGTCACATTCCGTGTCACCGGGCGAGCAGCCCATCATAAAAGTCCCTGGTGGAATCCACACGTACTTGAGCCCGTCTTTCGAGTTCGTCTTTACCGTCCCCGGCACAGGTTTCTCTACTGCGGGCGACTTCGCAGGCTTGGGCGTCACCTCGGTGTGAAGCTGAGCGTATGCGCATAGGCAATGGGCCAGCGCCAAAGTCATAGCCAGCAGGGCGCAACGGCTCTTTATGCACACGGGATTGGAGACCTCCGTAGGAAGTCTTGTCTGCACGCATCTTACCACGTTTCACGCGGGGACTTGAAAAGCCGTACCATGAAGCAAGTGAAGACGAGCGTCTTGACATCGGAGCTTGAGGGAGGCGTGCAATTCTTGTGTGGTCTGCCAGTCATTTTCCAAATGACACCATTAAGGCGACCATCAGGGCGACCTCCGGGCTGCAAATTGTGCTTGCGAACGAGCCGGAGGGGTTTGTACACTCCTGTTGCCGAGGGGAAAACGGAAGCGCTGACTCAATAGCTGCACTCACAACATAAAGGGGGAAGAGATGCTGAGACTTAAGCTGTTCATCACATCTGCCTTGGCTTCCTTGATGGCGAGCGCAGGGACCCGATTCCGTAGGGGGTACCATGATTGAACAAGTGATTGAAATCCCCACGCCTGACGGGATATCCGACAGTGTCTTGTATAGCACCGAAACCGGGAGCCGCTTGCCAGCGGTGATCTTCCTTACGAACATTGGCGGGATTCGGCCATCCCAGCGTCAGATGGCGCAGCGTTTGGCCTCGGAAGGTTACACGGTCCTCGTGCCGAACGTCTTCTACCGCACCGGGCGGCCGCCAATATTCGATTTTCCTCTGAAGTCGGCGACGAGAGAACAACGAGGCGGCTTGAATCATGCAAATAAATACCCGATCGCGCGCCATCCGCGAGGCGTTAGCAAGGGTTCGGAAACGAATACCGGTGCAGGATTGGCACGCTATCAGTTCATTTCTCACGCGGATTTCGGGCGAACGGGAATGGCGAGCGGTTGGGGCCTGGGGGGTACGTGGATACTCTGTGGGCGGGGCTGTTCCCCGTCTTGGGGCGGTACTTTGAGGCGGTCCCTGGCGGCCAAATTATATTTTTCCTCCCCCTCCTTCGGCTTTACAGCCGTAAGGCCATTGTGGGCGTCGTTGCACACGAACTGGGACACGCCTTAAGGGCAAGCAAGATGGGTCCCGAATGGCATGAGCATATGCAGCGCAGATGGCAGAGAGTGGAACACGAAGCCAACGCCCTCGCGTCGCGTTGGGGATTCAGATCACACATCCGCGCCATGCGCAATGAGAGGAGAAGGACTTTGAATCCCTACCTTTCTTCACGTGAGACAAAGATCCTGGGCCGAATACATCGGAGGGACCAAGAGCAAGTTTGACATCAGCGGCAGGTGCGGTTGCTCCAACACGCAGCGGAACGGCAAACGCGGGCGAAGGGAGAGCCGACCAATTTACATTCCTGCCAATAGCCGCGAAAGAGAACGTTCAAAACCTCTTGCAATGATTTCCATGTTTACGATTGAGATGTTTCTCTTTCCCCGCTCAACGTCTGCCAGATAACTTCTATCGAGGCCCAATCGCTCTGCCATCTGGACCTGAGTCCATCCTCGTTGCTTTCGCAACTTTTGTAGTCTCCGTCCAAACCGGTTGCGGATGTCCTCGGCCATAGCACGCAATCATGGCCTGTAGACTTTCGGCAACAAATCGGTTATAAGCAACATTCTGGCACCGCTGCCAGACTCGATGGAGGGAGTTTTCTAACCCGTTTGTGAGGTGGATATGAGGGTGGATAGACCGATGAGGAAGCCACTACTCATGTTGGTCACGCATACCCTTCCATTCGTAACCACCGTGGTCGAGGCGCTGGAATCAAGAGACAAGATAGCAAACTTAAACCGGATGCATCACGAAAGCTGGGATGAAATCCGTATGCTGAGGGGGTGTTGATGACCATGATCGAAGGTGGGTAGCAGAGAAGCTTGTCGCTGAGGCAGGACTTGAGAGTGCATGCTCTGGCAAATTAATACGAGTTGGCCACCCTGTTCATGAGTCGGTCTGTTCAATCGACGGGATCAATAGCGAGGGAAATGAGGCAATGGCAGGATTCATCTCCAAGATTGCTCTGCTAGAAAAGGGCGGGGGATTTCCTTGGCCAAGCGCACTCGCCATGCTGTACCCCGTCGGGGCTGCCATAAGAATAGCCACGGCGATGCCGGAAGTCCGATCCGCTGCCATGGCCCGCCCCGCCATGGTCGCGGGCTACGGATTGGCAAATTTGGCGTATCTTCTCTTCGCAGCCGGAGTCTGGCCAGGCTCCTTCCGCATTCTAGGCTTGAAGAAGCGATGGCAGGTTCTTGCATCGGCTGTCCTATCACTTGCCGTTGGGGCTATCCTGGCCACCTTTGCCGTGTCTCAGCCCCGGCCGACTGTACCGGTCGATCTTGATTCTGCCGTTAAGGGGGAAACACCTACCGAGATTTGGAATGCCCTACCACCAAAGGTCAAGCACCTTCAATGCCTTGAACACAAGATATCTGTGATGCGGGAGCTTGTGAGCGTGGTCTCCGGGCCGATGGACCTTCTGCAATACTATCCGAGCTGGACGGAGGGCCTTCCGGAGTGCCAAACTCAATACCCCATCGACAAAAAGCTTGCCGAGCAATTAAGGGAAGCCGTCGCCACGAGGATGGAGAAGGCGATAGGGGAGGAAACCTCCATGTTTCTCAGTTTACAACGCCTGAACAGTTCTCGCCCGGATAAGAATTGGGTGGAGGAGTGGCGAGGATTTGCGATGACAGGAGTGGCTGAAGTTTCGCAGGCGGTACCAAAAGAGCCCTGATCGCTGGACGCCAAACACGAGCTAAATCGCAATGCGTTGTAGGCCAGTGCGAAACCAAGAGCGAACACAGGGAAGCCGAAGCATCGGGACAGGCCTTGGCGTGGCGAGGAGGAGAAGATGGCCCATGAACTTTGCGTTGATACCGCGACCGGAAAAGCGTCGATGATGTACGTTGGCGAAGAGCCCTGGCACGGCCTTGGCACCAAGCTTGACAGACCGGCGACTGCACGCGAGGCGATTTATGCCGCCAAACTCGACTGGCAGGTGATGAAGATACCGCTTTACGCAGGCGAGGACGGTAGGCGCATGCGCCCCGTACCCAATCGCTTCGCCGTTGTTCCCGAACATCTATGGGGAAAGCAGGACTGCCCGGTTTTCGGTATCGTGGGAAGCGAGTACACGCCGCTTCAAAATCACGAAGCGTTCGAGTTCTTTGATTCGCTTGTGGGCGACAACGCAGCGATCTATCACACAGCAGGGGCGCTGGGAGATGGAGAGCGCATCTGGATTCTAGCCAAATTGCCGAGTGATATCCACGTGGCTGGCGATGATATTGCCAACAAGTTCCTACTTCTGAGCAACACCCACGACGGAAACAACAGCGTTCAGATCAAGTTCACACCGGTGCGGGTGGTTTGCCAGAATACCTTGACGATGGCCCTGGGTCGCGGCCCAACGGTACGCGTCGTACACAACAGGGATGTGCGTGAACGACTCAGGCAATCAGAGAAATTATTGGGAGTGATCAACAACCGCTTCACGCGGATCGAAGAGGTCTTTCAGAAGGCCGCACAGTTTAAGATGAACGGGAAGAAGCTGTCAGGATACATGAATCATGTCTTTCCAGACCCACAGAAACCGGAGGGGCATGATTCCGAAGACGAACGATACCAGCAGGAACTCGCGCGCGCTCAGCAGAACCGTTTTTGGGCAATGCACTTCTTCGAGCATGGAAAGGGCAACGACGCAAAGCCCGTAGCAGGAACGCTCTGGGCGGCATACAATGGCGTAACCGAGTTGGTTGATCATCGTTGCAGGCCGAATCAATCCGACGAACGCCGACTGGACTCCATCTGGTTTGGCGACGGCTATTTGGTGAAGGCGAGAGCCTTCCGCGTTGCGGAGAACTTAGTGGCGAATCAGGCGGGTGTATGGGGGAGAATCTGGAATCGTCCTCAGCCCTCAGTGCAGTAGCAGACAAGACGCCTCACCCCAACTGTTAGCTTGCTGAGCGCAACAATTCCATCGCGTCATGACTTGGCCTTTGTTCTGCCCGGCCATTAAATCGCCCCAGGCATTTGCCCAGCATTTCCAATGCTCTTAACCGGTTTCCAAAGCGGAACTTCCACAGTTGACCAACACAACGCTTCTTTGCGCCTCGGCCCTTGTACAAATTCGTCCAACTGAACGAAATCGCCTTTGCGGTGCGTTCGTCGAGCGTGTGAATGGGTTTCAAATTGCCATGCTCATCGAAAAGCTGGAGCGGGTCAAAGAACGCCACAGCCGAAAGTTCCTGAAGGATCTTATTCGCACTGAGTTCGAGTTCCGCCTCCCGTTCCCGGAGAAGTCTGTGTATCACTTTTTCAACTTTTGGCTTTCTAAGCAGGCGGGAAGCGGCAACACGGGGATTCCTCGCTCGGCATCCGGCACGTATTGCGGCCTGGCTCCCATCCAGACTCCGCACGTATTCCAAAACAAACGCTCGTTGCCGCAAGGTGAGAGCCTTGAGTACCGGGTGCGCTTGGACGTCGGCACCCGGCGCTCTTCTGTGCATTCGAGTAACGCGGCAACAGAAGGCCTTGGCTATTCGGTTCCGCCGATGCATAACTCGGGTGCACGGTCTCTGGAACCGGTTAGATTCGCTCGGAAAACTGCGAACTAGCCGCAACACTACATCGTTCCTGATTTTTGAGACGCTGGCATTCATGTTCATCTCTCGTTCCGGCCATTACCAGCGCATTGGCACGCCCTTCGACCGCCGTCCATTCGAGGGGGGCACAAACGCACGCAACTCCCACTCCTTGAGTCCTTCAGTCGCTGGATCAACCGGAAGCTCTGTAATACTTACGATAGGATCGGGCTGCCATTTGAATGCTCCCTCCCTGACATAGTGCGCCGCGTACAGCGAGCCCCCCATCAGCGCAATATCAAGAAGAAGAGGGTTTCGACGAAGGACGGCGAGTTGGGAGCCATGCTCCTGGACGCTTCGATAGGTAAGCTGATGGCACAGGCGGCACCCCAAGAAACTAATCGACGGGGGGCGGTAGAGCCTTCTCACCAAGCGACGACACGCCCACGGGCAAAGAAAATGCCAGCGGCTACCGCCGAAGGGTTGAGGCTTGGACAGCAAAGTTATCGGTTTCCACTTTGATTCTTCCCCATCGTCTAAAGACCGCAGATAAAGGTACCGGCAGTTCGGAACGTCAGTGGGTCTGATGAGATATTCAAGGCAGGGCTTCTCCATCGACGAGTTTAACCATTCGATTCGGCCGCTGGGATAACGGAACAATCCTGCCGCCCCCCATGCATCGAGGTCGAAGACCGTACTACACTCCTCTACCCTGAGCTTTCTACGCCGATCCCAACCGCTCCCCAGACCGCCCACGCGCTTCCTCCAAAATTTCCCGAATTTTCCCTAAATCATGTGGATAAATTGACCATGATCGACACCGCCAAACCGAGAGCGGACGCAGTATTGATGCGGGATTGCGCGCTCTTTGAGCGAGAAAACAAAAATAGCACATTCTGACAATTTAAGGCTGTGTTGCGGCACCATCTTAACCTCCTTCACTCATTGAGCCGTTTTGCTCTCGCTTTGAGACTAAGCCTCCCGCTAGGTGGTTTAGCTAATCTCATGAAAACACAACCTATCGAATCCGTATTACACTTTCTTTGTTACTTAGTCGAGCTGTATCGGACAAGCGCGGCAGTTGCCAGAGCGAGTCGCGAACGTACGTCCCTATCGTTTAGGGCTGCGAGGCTCCATAGGTCAAGACTTCGCATGTAGTCCGTCACAGTTTCACCAGGAAATGGAGCCGGGACTGCTCCCTCCTGCGTTGGCTCCGGCAGCCGTTCTGGCTGAGCGGTCTGTGACGTTAAGCCGGGAGGCAAATCCATGCTGGCGAGAGCCTGTTCCCGAATCCACGCGCCCAAGGGCGTATAGCCAGCTCGCCGAGACATTTCTTGCCGCTCATATGGAGTGACGCGGATTGCAAGTATGATGCTGCGCGGGTTGTTGACTTTCCGCCGTGGCAAGTCAGTGCCTCACCGTCGTCGCACTTACCGATGTCTCACCTTCACAGCGTCGATGCTAGTCGGACACCATAACCGTTTGTCGAGAGGTTTTTTCATGGCTTCATCAGAACCAGCCAGTGCGTTCGGCGATTCCCCAGCGAAACCAGGCCCCTTTTGAGGTTATTGGACGTACGCCACCGTCTTGCCTTCGCAGACCGGCACACGGGCCATTTTGACTACTCAGCCGCCTTTCTTCGCAGTGCCAGCATTCTCTTGGCCGGCTTGCGACCAACCATAGCTGCCGAGCTTGCCATCGGCACATGGAGCATGGCACGCGCACTTCCGTTCGCCGCAAGGTGCAGGCCGGACAGGAACATTCTCCCGCGCCATCACAGTGCTTGCACTCCGCCTGTGCAACCTCGTACACGGTTTGGGGCGTGGTAGGGGTCTGGCAGCCGTCCCACGGGTGATGAATCCACCTGCCGGGTTGGATTTGATAGCAGGATGCCACGCAAGTGGATGGACGCACCATCCGGATGACTAAGACGGCCCTAACCTCTTCTCTTCGCTGCGCCAGAGATTTCAGGGCCTCGGTGACATCAAGTGGAGTGGGATCGGGAACCACAGCTTTCACCCTCTCCCCATCGAGGCGGAACCGAACGCCAGCGGATTCCAAAAGTTCCATAGCTTTGGAAACTTGAAGGTTCACAGTTCCACCTCTTTAACCTTTCCCAGACTGTTCTCTCCGCTTGGTGGCGTTTGAATAGCAGGGTCGTCTGCAAGCCCGTTTTCCGGCTTCGCGGGGGGTGTAAAAAGAGATCCTTCAACCGAAATAGGGGGCTTTTCAGAGCCGTAGTTTTCGCGGGTCTGAGTGGGGTCGATTTCGGTTGAATGCATGGATAGAGGGCCACCGAAATCGGAATCATTTACCCCCAATGTTTTCACACCGTCCGCGACACCGTTATTTCGGTTGCTCTCTTCTTTTTTACCTGCCAATTGAACGGCTTTCGGGTGTCCTTTGCCTTCGCCATCGACAAGCTTGAAAGTCTTGGAGTTGATGACTTCCCGCGCCATTTTCTGAGTGACGGTCAACTCTGCCACATGGGTCAGGAATTCCTCAGCCTGCTTTTTCAGGATGGCCGGTTTACCAGCTTGGGACCGTCTCTGAATTTCTGTGGTCAGGGCATCAACCGCTTTTTGAATGGTTTCGGCTTTTTCCGCCGCCTTCCGGTGGCGTGCCTCTGCGCCTTCGCGGTCTATCTCGTCTGTCACGTCACGGACAGACCACGGGTCTGTGGTGGTGTCGATTTCCATGACGAAAGGTTCCGGCTCTGGCCCTACGCGGAATTTGCTGTTCACAAAGGCCAGGCGATACTTTTCCCGCTGCTTGCGCCGGGATGCCCGCGAGGCCCAGAAGTCCGCGCCGGCTGGCGGCAATTCCTCAAACCATACTTTCTTTCCGGTGAGTTGAATTTCGGTTGCGTCTCTGGTTTCATAAACAATGTCCGCCCGGTCCTCGATGACACCCGAACCGCGCGAATGTTTAGCGTCTCTGGTGGTGTTCCCCAAAACCATCACCGCAGGGCCATTCGTGCGCCGCACAACATCTAACAGCGGAGCGAGCGCTCGGGAAGGTTTGGCGGAATCTTGCTCTCCCACACCCTCAGTGACCGCATCCATGGAATCGACAAAGACGACATCGAAGTCGGCATAAGGGAATTTGGCCCATGCCACCTTATCGGCTAAAGGTGGGCACTTGTCCCGGCTGATGGCCTTCAGGTTCGAAGTCTCGGATGTTGCGCCAAACCCCCGCAGACGGCTTTTCAGTATGAAGGGCGAATTATCGCGGTCCAGGTAAAGGACGCGCAAACCCCGCGCGGCCAGCCGGATAGCCATCCATAGGGCAAAGAAGGTTTTGCCGAGCCCTCGCGGAGCAAAGATTTCCGTGACGCACTCTCGCGCCAGAAAGTGCTTTTCAGGGTCGAGGAATTGCGCCTCGGTATCTTCCCCGCTCAAGAACGTGTGCATGCTTTCAATATCAGCCCACGGGCCTGCGGTTGCTGCCTCCGCCTTCCATTTCGCGACGTCCGCCGCCGTCAGTTCAGGGGCTTCATCAATGAGTTTTAGGAGCGATTCCCGCATGCCGCCAACTTGGACGTAATCCGACAGGTCGCCTTTGTACGGCACGCCGGGTAGGGTCTCAATCAACTTCACACATTGCGCCACACCAACCAGGAGCGGGCAGCGTCTCTGGTGTGGGCCACACCGGGCGCGTCTGCGTCCGCAATCAGGCACAAGGGCTTATGCCGCAAGCTTTCCGAATACTCTGGAAGCCACGGGGCATTAGCGCCGCTCGCGTTAGTGGTTGCGACGAACCCCAAGTTCCGGGCAGTCTCACAGTCTTTTGGGCCTTCCACCACCAGGACAAAGGTAGCTTTCAGCAGGGCGGGAAGGTTGTATAGGACGCGCCGGACCGGGGGCAGCTTTGTCTTGCATTTACACTTGGCGTCACACTCAAGATGCCACACCCAGCCGCCTTTCCCGTCGGGCCGCCTCAGTTTGAAATCCTTCGGCTCGAAGCGGACCTCCTGGTAAAGCACCTTCCCGCTCTCATCTACGAAGTCGTAAGTCGCTACGATTTTGCCCATTGGTTTGCCGGTTCCGTTTCCCCTCCTTGCAGAATCCGCGAACAGATCGGACATGTCCAAACCCATAGCCTCAACAATGGCCTCTGGCGTACACTCCGCGAAGCACTTCACCAGCACTCGCCCGTCCTGCCCATCACCCACAGAAAGCGAGTTATTGTGGTCTTCGTGGGCCGGGCATCGGGCCGTATACCCATTGGCCGTTTTGATGACGTGTTCGAGTCGTTGGACAAATTCCGGTGCGGTCATCTAAACCCCTGCTGCAAGATGCCCTCGACTTTCTTCGGGCCGATTTTCAGGGGAATCGCCGTTCTTGTAGCCTTCGGGGTGTGGGCAGCGGTATAGCAATTCCGCCCCTTCGCGCTTGGGCGGCTCGCCCCACACTGCGCGGGCCACGCCTCCACAAGTCAGGTGCACGCTCATTAAAAGCCCCGCTGAAGGACGCGCTCGGCTTCCGCACGCGGAATCAGCCGCGACGCGCCGAATCTAATGGTTTTGATCTTGCCTGCCTGCGCAGCACGGTGTACGGTCCGATAACACTTCCCAATCTGCTGCGAGAGTTCCTTGATCGTCCAAAATCCTTTCTCCCGCGCAAAGACTTCTTTCTTCACTAACTCGCTGTCACTCATAGTCACCTTCCGTCTGAAAAAGTTCTTGACTCGCATGGACAATGGTAGTAATTTACGAAGTGACATGCAACGCTATGATCATGTCACACACGATCAGAGACCGGGTTTTCCACGCTGTAGCTGGGTGGAACTACAAGGCGAGTGGCTGGCGTACGTTTTGGATGAGGACCGCAGATACGATCCGCACCGTGCGCAGTGCCACGTCCGGTTTCTGAACCTCAGAACTGATGAAGATTTGGTGGGGTTCACGCGTGTGTGGGGACCACTGTTAACAGAGGACGTGTGGAGGCGTGGCAACGAGTTCGGTGGGAAAACTCGTCGCTCCCTATGCTGGGCTTTCCAGGCGGCACTCACAGCGCAATTGGAGCTTGTCCAAAGTTTCAGGTCTCATGACAGGAAAGCACTTGAGGCCGGTCTCTTGAAGTACGTTACTGCGGCGGACGGCTGGTCGAGCACTATAACGCTGCGCAAGGTTACTCCTAAAGCAACCGAACTGAGTAGACTTTACACCGGCCACGACCGCAACCCTCACGACTGGATTCCCCAAGCGAACATTTCCCGCTTGCGTGAAGTTGCCGCGTGGTGTCTGGGATACTTTTCTCTTGATTTTAGGCTCTCGGCCACGTGGCAAGATGGAAAGCCTCAAATGGCATGGGAGCCGTACATCGCCACACTGTCACAGGCAATCCAGTGGGAGGTATGGAACAGTCTTACGGGTGCAAGGCCCCTGACAATCTGCGAGGAATGCCGGACGGTCTTCGCGCCGGATTCTGCCCACCCGAGAAAGTTTTGCTCTTATCCATGCGCCCACCGTGTCGCAATGCGGATGTGGCGCAAGGACAACGCGCAAGGACAACCCAAAAGAAAAAGGGGGAAATATGCCAAGGCAACGTAAACGACGAGGTGGGGTGTACTGGCGGAAGGACTGCGGCAAGTGGTGGGTTGACTTCGTGGACGCCCAAGGGAAACGTGTCCGCGAGCCCGCGCGCGATGCACAGAACAAGGAGGAAGCCAAGGCCTACCGCGAAGACAGACGGCGCCAAGTCCGCGAACAGCGCAACTTGAAACCCGGCGAAGTGCTGGCGTGCCGCGATAGCTTCGCAGACGTTGCGGACAAGTTTCTTGCCTACCAGAAACCCCGCCTCACTCCGAGGAGTTACGAACGCGAAGAAAGTATCGTGGTTCACCTGAAGGAACTCTTCACGGGGCGGTTGGCGGATGTCACCTCTTCTCAGGTGTCAGACTATGTGACGGAGCGGCTCGGCAAGGTGAGCAAATCAAGCGTGCGGAAGGAATTGAACACCCTCAAGCACCTCTTCCGGCTGGTCTGCGGGGAGTGGAAGCTTTTGCCGCGTTTCGGGAATCCCTGCGTTGACGTGACGGCCCCGAAGGTCCGGGACGAACGGACACAGCACCTCAGCCCCGACCAATTCCGCCGTGTGCTGGCGGCATCCCCCGACAATATGCGGCCTATCTTCGCCTTGCTTACGGCCACGGGTATGCGGCGCTCGGAGTTGGTAGAGTGCCTGTGGAAGTACGTAGAGGGAAGCCGCATCCTGCTGCCCACGTCCAAAAATGACGAGCCGAAGGAAGTACACCTTAATGCCTTCGCCCAAAAAGTGCTGGCGTCTATCCCCCAAGGTGAGCCCGAGGCCCGGCTATTCCCCGATGTCACCCCGGAAGCGGTGAGCATGGCCTTTCACCGGGTCTGCGAAGAACTTGGCATATCCGATATTCGGCTGCACGATCTGAGGCACACCTTTGCGACTTGGCTCCGGCAGCGGGGTACGGAATTGGACGTGATCGCCAGCCAGTTAGGTCACCGGGATTTGAGGATGACAAAGCGATACGCGAGGATTGCCAGCGCCCAGGTCCGGGACGCAGTGAGCGGCCTTGATTCGGTACTTTCTGTCACTCAGGAAGGGGAAACGGCGCTAATTAGGCACGAATTAGTCACAGGAAAACCGGCGCTGCCCGAGGTAAAGCCTGTAACTCAATGAAAAGATTGGCGTCCCCGGCGGGATTTGAACCCGCGTTACCGCCGTGAAAGGGCGGTGTCCTAGGCCGGGCTAGACGACGGGGACGCGCTTGCAGCTTCTTCGTCAACCTATGCGCGCTGCTGTCAGTGGGAGGGCTTCATCAAGATTCGCTCAGCGGCCCCACGCAACCTTCCCATGCTAGCAGCGGTGCTTTCCAACTGTCAATTATTGTTCTTTTGCATCTCAGCAGGAAGATTCTCGAAGGCAAAGTCACCCTGTTTCGGCTCGGCAGGCGCCATTTGCCGCGATGCAATTGCGGCCAACTGGGGGTAGTGCGCGCCCAGCGTTTCCGGCACGGGCACGGGCTGACCACTCAGCAGACTCATCAGTTGCAGAGCATTGGCCACAGCTTTTCCCTCGAAGTGGTTGTTGGTGATAACGAAGACAAGCTCTGCCGTGCGTGCGATGTTGGCGATCCGCTCGGCCCAAGGCTTGAGCTCCTCGATGCCGTAAAGATAGTTGTATCGTTCTTCCGGATGGGCGGCGGAGGTAAACCAGTGCTCGTAATTGCGGCCGTGCAGCCGCACGTAACCCACGGGCATGGTGACCTGCTCGCTGGGCGCGATTGATCGTCCGATCACAGGCTGGTCGATGTTGCAAAACCCTACGTTCTGCTCGCGTAGCCAGCCGAAAACCTCGGGCTGGTTCCACGAGTTGTGCCGCACTTCTATCACCAGCGGATATTCCATGAATTGCATAAAGAGCCCGCTCATGTATTCATGGCTCTCCCGCGTATTCTTAAACGACCACGGAAACTGGATCAGTAGAGCCCCCAGACGACCCGCGGCCGCCAGCGGCTCCAGTCCCCGTTTGAACGCTTTCTCATCCTGAAGCGAGGCGCTGCGTTCGTGCGTAAAGCGCTTCCAAAGTTTGGCGGTAAATTGAAACGCGCGGTTGCGCTGAACTTTGTCCACCCACGACGCGGCCACCTCCGGGCGCAAAGGGTTATAGAACGAGGTGTTGATTTCAATCGTATCGAAATACTGCGCCAGGTAGGCGGCTTCGTGGAAACCCCGCGGCTTGCTGCGGGGATAGACAATTCCCTCCCAGTCGGCGTACGACCAACCCGCAGGACCCACCAGAATCTTGCTGGCCAAAGGCTTTTCCATGCAATATTCGCCTTTTATTCGCCTAGGATATCCCGCCCTTACGCAGTTGTCAAGCTAAGCTTTTCCACTCTTTGAATCTCCTTCCGATTGCGCCGGGCACGGCGTCGCGTTAGAATCGCTGCCGCGTTGAATTCTCGTTTGGCAGGGTTGCATGACGGAGTGGAGCGGTCCGTTAAAAATTCGTCCCGCGCGCATCGACGATGCTAAAGAAATTGCGCGGATCTATAACCAGGGCGTACAGGACCGGGCGGCAACGTTTGAAAATTCGTTCGTATCGCCCGAAGAGCGCTATTTGTGGCTGGCCGCAAGACCCGACAAGTTCCCCGTCCTGGTGGCGGAAGTCAAGCACACGCTGATGGGATGGTCGGCACTGAGCCCCTACAGCCCGCGCCGATGCTATGACGGCATCGCGGAGCTTTCGATCTACATCGAGCGCAGTCTGCGCGGCCACGGTGTGGCGCAGCAGTTGATGAAAGCCATGCAGGGCCTGGCGCAGGAGAAGGGCTTCTACAAAATCATTGGGCGCATCATGGCCGTGAACGAGGGCGCACGCAAACTCTGTCAGTTAACCGGTTGGAAAGAAGTGGGCGTACACGAGAAACACGGCAAACTCGGCGGCGAGTGGCACGACTTGGTACTAGTGGAATTCCTCATTCCCGAGAACCTGAAGTAGGGTCTAACCGACAGGCCCGCATTCCCGGGCGATAACCGGCCGATTTGCCACCGAGGAATGCAGCCAAGCTGTTTTTCCCTTAAGCTCCTCCGGTCTGGCGACTCGCAGAAGAATCCAACAAGCACTGAGTAACCGTCTAGCCGCTCGTGTCGTTAGCTAACCCTGCCCGCACCCTTGAGTGAACTACCCCACGGGTTGGGCGAAGTATGCAGGGTGGCACCGTTTATAGGGCTTCTTTTCGCGGTAGGAGCGGGCAAGTTCCATGTAGATCCCGAGGTCGCGGTCGAGGTCGGACTGCGTGCCGTCGAAGTAGAAGTTACGAATGGGAATGCCGCTATAGGCCTTCGACAAACTCGGATAAATTGCCTCGCTGACGATGCCGTTCATGCAGGTGAACGGGCTGATGTCGATAATGCCGTCGGCGCCGTGCTTGGCGAGGTACGCGGCCTTGCCGACGCTCAAGACCATCTCTCCCAAGGCGCCGCCCGTGGGCAGGTAGGGCCAAGCAAGGTCCAGGATCTCCTCAATAGGAGGCTCTTCATAACCAACGAAGTCGTGCTCGAAGGGCGCAAGCAGAGCTTCTTCGTCGGCATGCTGGATATGCGAGCGGATGAAGGTCTTGGCCATTTCCCAGGAGACATTGCGTCCTCGCAGCTTCAGTTTGCGCTTGGCCTCCGCGTTCGTATAGGACACCCACTCGCCGATGTGGCTTAAACAGCATTCGGCGCCGTAACTCTCCAGCTTGCGAACCAGATCTTCATTGGAAAAGGTATTCAGGCGGCAAAAGATTTCCCCCACGACGCCGATCAGCGGAGTTTCCGGATCGTAGAGCGCCGGCACGCGCTGGAAGCGGTCGCGGCAGCGGACCATCGCCTCCACCAGCGAGCGGAGTTGGCAGGCGGAGTCGGCACAACTGTTTTCAACCGTCGCACACACATCCTGAAGCGATTCCTGAAAGGCCCGGTCGGCGGTGCCCGGCGTGGTTTCGTAGGGGCGGGTCTTCAGCAGCGCCCGATGCAGGGTATCGGCGCAGACCAGCGCCCGCCATGCGATCCGCAGGAACGGCGTGGCGATTTCAGCCCCCAGATCGGCATATCCATTCTGGCTGGTCGGCGAGAGCACCTGTACGCGATCGTATCCCGCGTCGTTCAGAATCTTGCGCAGGAACGGCGCATACTGGCCGAACCGGCAGGGGCCGTCCGCGGTCGGCATGAAGAATGACGTGCGTTCCGGGTCAAAACCGGGCAGTTCGATAACGCGCAGGAAGTCGCCCACCGTCACCTTGGCCGGGTAGCATTCGTCGCCGCTGGTGTACTTCGCACCCAGCTCACGGGTGCGCTCGTCGGAAAGGGGCGTGGGTTGAGCATTAACGCCCAACCATCGAAACGCGGCAGCAAAGGCTTCCGGGCTGCCCTCCCCCATCGTAGGAATATAGACCGTCCGCCCGCTCAGGGGATTTTCGGGACTTATCTGGCGGCGGGTATGGCGGTGGCCGAGGAGGGACATCGGAGAAATCCTTTGCTGTCGAGATAGGCTTCGCAACGCGTGATGAATCCCGCGTCATTCGAGTGGCCGTCGAACTGAAGCACCAGCGAGGGCTTGCCCGCGGCTTCGTCGATAAACGATTTGATGTAGGAATCCGGCCCGCACTTGAAGTTGGAGATGTACACGAGGTGCAGATTGGGATAACGCCGGGTCAGTCGCGCCGCGGCCAGAATGCGGCGGCCGGAGTTCCAGTACATATTGGGGTTGACGTCAGTGATGTCCTCATCATCGAGCGGCAGGACCTCCATGGGCAACACATTCACGCCGTAGAGTGAGCGCAGCTTGCGGGGGATATCGCAATTCACGCTGCGGTCGAACAGGTTGTAGGGCCGGCCGACCAGCACTAAAGCGGGCTCACCCGTCTCCTCCAGCCTGGCCAACGCCTGGGCGCCGGCTTCCAGCAAGGCGCAGTTGAAGCTTTCCTGCGCGGCGTAGGCCGCCCGTACCGCGTCAGCGTTGGCGCGCGGCTTGATGCCGAGGGTACGCGCGAACTCGGCGAGTTGTTTCTCCACATGGGCGTGCCCAAATCGGAAGTGCACAGTAGGAGAAAGATATTTGTCCCGAGCCAGGTCAAGCTGGGGCGCAGCGCGGATGACAAAAGGCAGGGTCTGGTTCCAAGGGCAGAGATGCGAGTCCACCAGGCCCTCCGGGGCCTCCGCATTCACGATGTTGGGGAGCAGGATGTAATCGACGCACTTCTCGAGCAATTCCTGAACGTGGCCGTGCGCCACCTTCACCGGAAAGCAGGGCTGTGCGATCGTCAACTCCTCGCCCGCCATCGAGATCTTGCGGTCGGTCAGCGAAGAGACCACGACGTCGAAGCCCAATTCCTGGAAATACGCGCACCAGAAGGGGAACCGGTCGTAATAGTACATCGCGCGCGGGATCCCCACGGTGCGGGTGCCACCCCGGCTGGGCAGCAGCACCTCCTCCAGCAGCTTCTCGCGCCACTCAACGAGGTCCTCGATCACCGGCTGCCGATCTGTCTTCGCGCGTTTGCGGAATTTGTCCGAGCACTTGTCCCCCCAGAAGGTGCGCTGCCCCTCGATGTTGAATTCCTTCATATCGCAGAAATTCGAGCAGGCCTGGCAGACGAACTCGCGCGTAGTGAAGTTGACCCGGCTCAGGTCGTAACCGCGGAAACGGCTGGGCTTGCCGGTGCTTTTCCTGCGGTCGCGGGCGATCAGCGCCATGCCGATGGCTCCGATCACCCCATTGTGCGGAGGCACGATGATCCGCTTGCCCAGGATCTGGGAAAAGGCCGCCGCCACCGCGTCATTGTATGCCGTGCCGCCCTGGAAGAAGATCACGTGGCCGATCTTGCGCCCGCGCACTACCCGGTTCAGGTAATTAAGCGCCACCGAATACGCCAGACCCGCCGCCAGGTCGCCCACCTCCGCGCCTTTGTGCATCAGTCCCGTGACGTCGCGCTCCATGAACACCGTGCAGCGCTCGCCGAGGCGCGCGGGGCGCGCGGACGCCAGCGCCAGCTCAGCAAATTCTTCCTTGATGGAGATGCCCAGCTTCTCCGCCTGCTCTTCCAGAAACGAACCCGTGCCCGCGGCGCAAGCCTCATTCATCGTGAAGTCCACCACGACGCCCTTGTCAATGCGGATGAATTTGGAGTCCTGGCCGCCGATCTCGAAGATGGTGTCCACCGGCGCCATCCCCATCTGTTTGCAGACGTGCATGGAGCCGGTCTTGTGGGCCGTGATTTCGTCGTTCACCGTGTCCGCGCCCACTAGCTCGCCAATCAACTCGCGCCCGGAACCCGTGGTGCCAACGCCGTGAATGTCCAGTGAATCGGCCAGCTCCGCTTCGATTTCTTTCAGCCCACGATCAACAACTTCAATGGGCCGCCCTTGCGTGCGGAGGTAAATTTCCTTCAACAAATTACCATCGGCGTCGATCACCACGAGGTTGGTCGAAACAGAGCCGATGTCGATGCCGAGATAGGCCTCCACGGAGGTGTCAGGTATCAGGGGCGTAGAAGAGGTGTCAGGTGTCAGGGGCCAGGTGTCAGGTGAAGCGCAAGCTTCACCATGGGTATCTTTTCCCGGCACCTGGAACCCGGCACCTGGCCCCCGCTCTTTCCCTGACACCTGACACCTGACACCTGACACCTGTTCTTTCCCTGGCACCTGACCCCTGGCACCTGACACCTGCTCTTCCTTGCGATCTCGCAATAGCAACACGTTTTGCATCGACAGTGGTTCTGTGCAGGCAAAATTCTTCCGTGCCGCCTCGTGTTGCCGCAACTGATGGATGCGCTTGAACGATCGCTTACGGTACTCCTCGGCTTCCAGCATCGCCGCGCCCAGTACTCCCAGCCACGCGTAGTGCTCGGGGATCAGGAGGTCGGCGTCCTTCAGCTTGAAAGCCTCGCACAGCGCATTCCGAACTCCCTGGTTCATGGCCACTCCGCCGATGAACGCCACGGGAGGCACCACGGCGCGTCCCTTCACCAGGCTTGATTTGTAGTTGCGTGCCACAGCGTCGCAGAGCCCGCGCAAAATCTGCTCCGTCGTGTAGCCCTTCTGCTGGGCGTGAATCATGTCGGTTTTCGCAAACACCGAACAACGGCCGGCAATCCTCGCCGCGCAAGTGGCTCCGCACGCCGCCGGGCCCACTTCCTCGATAGAGTAGAGAAGCCGCGTTGCCTGCTGGTCAATGAACGAACCTGTACCCGCCGCGCACTCGCCGCTTGTCTGGTAATCAACAATGCCCAGGTGCTTGCCGGTCACGGCGGGGTCCAGGCGCAAGTACTTGGAAGCCTCACCTCCCATCTCAAAGACCGTGCGTACCTGAGGGTAGAATGTCCTCATCCCCTTGGCGATGGCGCGAAACTCGTTTTCAAAGTAGATACCCAGGACCTTGGCGATCAACTGGCTGCCCGAGCCCGTAACGCGGATTCCCTCAACGCCCTCTTCCGGCAGGAAATCGTAAAGTTCCTTCAACAGGTCGAAGGTGGATTGGATGGGGCTTCCTTGCAACCGCCGGTAGCGCGAGAGCACGAGAGAGCGGCCGGTAAAGTGACTGGCTTCCGGGAACGACGCCGCATAGAATGTCGGGGATTTCTCCGCCAAGGCCCGAAAACGCGGTGCGTCGTCCGGTCCGCCGATGGCCGCGAGCTTCAAACTCACTGCCCCAATGTCCAAACCGATGTTAATGCTCATAGAAGTAGCTACCTGGTTTTTAGCCGAAGGCGAATCAGAAAATCGAAAGCTTGGAATTTTAACCTGAGAAGGCCCTAAATGGAAACTTAAGGTCCCTTTGGCGCTGACGCCGAAGCCTGTCGTTCGGGTTAAATCACGCTAGGGCCGACTCCAGGGTTAAAGTCGGGCAATTTGGGTACCGAGCGGTGAGAAGACCAGTAATGTCGGACAATTCGCCGCCTCTAGTCAACACGTGGTCCAAATTATTACGTCTCAAGGGAGGTAAGTTACAGCCGAGCTATCTGCCTGAAAACAAAGAGCAGATAGGAACGAAGAACGGTAAGTTTTGGCGCCGGAGTGGACATCCTTTATTAATACTATCCGCGAATGCCGATTTCCTGCATCAGCTTGTCGGTTTCGCGATAAGCGTCCGTGACCCAGTCAACAATCTTCGCAGGCTCGGGCGAATACTCAAGCTCGATGCTGACCACGCCATCAAACCCTGTGTCCTTCAATTGCGCTAGATAGGGACGGAAATTCACCACGCCGCGGCCCGGCGGCAAGTCACCGTGCACCTTTCCATCGCAATCGGAAAAGTGAACGTGGGCAATGCGCCCCCTCAAGTTAGCGATCTCTTCCGGCGGCGTATGCGCCAACGCAATGTGCGAGATGTCGAGATTCGCCCGCACGGCAGGGTGATTGACGTCGTTCAGATATTTCACCATTTTCCCCAGCGTGTTGATGATGGACTGGTGAAAGGGTTCGAGCTCGATGGCGATTTCGAGACCCAAAGACTTGGCGTAGTCGCCCAATTCGGACACGGTCTCGACGGCCCACTTCCATTGGTCCCGCGGGGCAATGACTTCCTGCTGCCAGATGTATTCTCCCAGCACCAGCAGCAGGTTCCGGGCCTCGAGTTCGTAGACCAGCTCCAGGTGTTTCTTGGCGCGATCAACGTGGAAGCGCCGCACCAGGGCATTGAAGTCCGCGATGCCGAGCGCGCAGCAGCACACGCTGATGACGGGCAACCCGGCCTCACGACAAGTGTCCTTGATCAAACGCCGCTCTCGAATATCGATATCCAAGGGATCGGCAAAGATATCGATGGTGTCAAAACCGATCTCTTTGGTTTTCCAGATTCCTTGAGCGGTGCCCACCGGCGAGCCCAACCAAGCTGAATTGATGAGTCCGAGTCTCATGCGTTCTCCTCCTTGATTTCCACCGGCCGCACCGGCCGATGCTGGTCAAGCGAACGGTAGCATGCTTCCACCAACGCAACCGTATTGAGGTTGTCCCGCCCACTGAGGGCAGATTCCCTACCCTCTTCCAGGCTGCACAAAAGTTCCCCCATCGTGCCTTCAAAAGCATCGGGAAACCAGACCTGTGGCCACGTCGGTGAGAACCAATAGCCAGGCTCTTGCTGCGTGGTAAACCGAATCGTACTGGGAACCCGGGCAGGATAGCGCGGCCATCCGATGGTGCCTTGCGCCATCCCGGCCGTGCCTTCTACACGCCATTTAATGTAGATGTCGGATGCGGCCCCTTCGCGCGCCGGTCCCGTCCACACGTCGTCCCAGGCTGCGGCGCGCAGGCCATTCGCGTACTCGAGGATGTAAAGCACAACGCCGTCGCGATGGGGGAAATCCAGTCGAGGGTCCTGGCGCGAGCTGGCAAATACACATTCGGGGTCGCCGAAAAGATAGCGGAACGAATCCAAGTGGTGAATGCTCATGAAGGCGAGCGTCACCCTGCCATAGTCCTTTGCCCAAGGCTGCCAGTGAGGAATGGCGCGCATATCGACCGTAGCGAGCACCGGCTCTCCCAAATAGCCCCGCCGCAGCACGGTCTTAAGCGCGCGAATCGAATGATCGTACCGCATGTTCTGATTCACGCAGAATTTCACGCCGGCTTTTTCGCACGCGGTCACCATATCCTGCGCGTCCCGATAATTCATCGCCATTGGTTTCTGTGCCAGAATCCCACGGATGTGGTTATGCTTGAGTGCGGCGTGTACAATGGCCGGTTGCGCTGCGGGCGGCACCGCGATGTCGAGCACTTCAATGCGATCGTCGGTCAGCAACTCCTCACAGGATTCATAAACCTTCGGGATTCCTCGCAGCGCGGCGGTCGCCCGCGCCTGTTCGGTGTCCTTGGCCGTGATTGCCACTACGTTGAAGCCCGCGTTCTTATAGGCAACGAGATGAATATCGCGCATGATAAAGCCCGCGCCGATGGCGCCGATCCGAAAATCTCTCCGGCGCGGCAGAACGGGCAGATGTTCCAGGTTCAAATCGATTTGCATGTCAACCACTCCGTATGTCCGGGCTTAACCCCTGATGGGGATCAGGGCCCAAAGCCGGAAAACCCACCTTGCGCTGACACGGCATGGCAGTTTAAGGCAACCGATTCTACGCTCGCGCCGCTCGGAATGCACGGCTTTTGTTGGATTTCATTCTTGTTTCGAAAATCATGCAGGGTGGGCCTGAAAGGCTGGGCAAGTTACAGACGCCGAACGGTTCGTGGTGCATACCTCAGAGGAGTTAAGAAGAAGGCTTCGATGATCAAGGACATAGTGTCGCTGTTTCGCTTGGTATTCGCTTTTGTGCTAACATCCTTGTTTTCAGTATGTTCTCAGGTTTGGCGGAGCAAAATCGCGACCAGTCGTCCTTTGTTTTCAATATGTTCTCAGGTTTGGGAGTGTGCTGGCATTATGTCCGAGCTGGACGGCTTCCAGCCGCCTTTTGGAGCACCATCGCCGAAGTGTCGCGACGCGGTTCGCATATACAGTAAGTGTTTACCACAAGGTGAAGTCGTGTGTCAAGCAACAACTGATGGCTTAGGAGTAACCATCTCAGGTAAGTCATCGGCCCGACATCGGGGTTGGGGAACTGTCCGTCAGCACCAGGATAAAACGGAACCAATTTCCTCGCTCTGAAGGTTACCCGGGTTTTAGAGCTTCATCGGCGGGGACGCGGTAAAAACTCTATATCAGCTTCTACAACAGGGGTCCTGATTGTTTTTGCCGACCCATCGGGTGACGGCTCAGAGGCCGATCATGATTTCGCCTTCTAGGTGGCGGCGGATTGTGTCCAGCGTGAGGCTAAGCCCTTGGCCGGTTTTCTTGTCCTTGGGACGGTAGTAATGCCCAGTGCTTTCCGCGTGCGGCCGGTTGGACTGGAGGGTGGAAGCGCGGCGGTTGACGAAGAGGAGGAAGCAATCCGCTACCACATTGGATGGGTGCTTTGAGACGAATCTTCCGCATTATCTTCTCCCTGAAGTCGGATAGACAGGACAGCTACATCATGTCGGTGTTGAAACGATAAGGGGTTTCGTACCACGTTCCCATTTCTGGGGCGTTTTTGCGTCACCAGCGCGACAGCGCACCTAAGAAAATTCTACTTGACAAGCCCATGTGTATGGAGTATGCATACAGTAGACAGAGAGGTTTTAGATGTTTCTGACAGTTGATGCCAACGACAAACGCCCGCTCTACCAGCAGATCGTCGACGGCGTGAAAGCACTGATTGCCCGGGGCGACCTCCGCGAAGGTGCGAATCTTCCCTCGGTTCGGCAGGTGGCAGGGGACCTCGGCGTCAACCTCAACACGATTGCTGTCGCGTATCGCCGACTTCAGGAAGAGGGCTTCCTCGCCATTCGCCATGGCGCTGGCACCGTCGTATCGTCCCGTCGAGCACGGTCCGTGGAGGAGAACGAGCTTCGCCAACCGTTGCGCACTGCCCTTACACAGTTGATGCTCGCCGGGCGAAGCGACGAGGAGATCACCGCCGCCGTGCGGCAGGAACTTGAGTTCATACACCAGAAAGGAGATTCCCGATGAGTGGTCATAGTTCTGGAGAGTGGTTGCTTCTTTTTTGCACCGCACTGATCGTTGTCTATCTCGTCTTTGATTTGGTGAGGAGGGTCTGGAATTACCCGCTGGCCCACGGACCCGGATTCTTCCTTGACGTCGAGGTCGCGCCCAGCTTTTACTCCGGCGAGGGAGTAAGGTGGCTGAAACGCTACCACACAATTTTGCTTGCGCAGAACTTGATCGAAGCGCTCGCTTTGGTGGTCATCCTCGTCTCGGGCCAATGGGGTCTGCTGCCGTTGTGGGCGGGAGGCACTGCGGTGTTTGCCACGGCCATTTTCTTCGGCTTCGCAGCGCATACCCGCGCCAAACTGGGTGCGAATCCGCCCGTCCGAACAAGCGCGGCTGTCTCCCTCGAAACGCGGCGGCTCGGTGCCTACATCTCATGGCCTGCAGAGGCATTGATGGCCGTGATCATCGCCTTATCTTGGGTCCTGCTTCTCACCCACGGGGATGCACATGTGCACTGGAACGTTCCGGTGGTGTTTACGTACCTCCTCGTTGGCCTGCTTCCCTTCAAGATCGGGGTCGTCCGCAATGGTTACCCCCTTCCCTCCGAAAGGACTGAGGAACACTGTCGGTGGATGGAAGAGCAGCGCCGGCACTCGCTGCGGTCGATGGATAGCTTTCGCTGGTTCTTTATCGTCCTCCTTGCCGGGTATGCACTCCAACATGGCTGGCTCGCCGCCAGCACTGTCTGGTTTCGCTGGCTGGTCATCGGCATTGCGATAGCCGTCGGGCTGGTAATGGTTGGCATCCAGATCCGCGGCAGCGGACGCTTGGCCGCGATGGGCCGTGACCTGCGCCCCGCCGGCAGTTGGTCCGGACCTTTTCGTCGAGCCTCGCTGATGATGCCTGGTATCTCACCTTGGTTGTTCGTCACCTGGTTCGGCGGCTTGGTTCTGCTAATCGTATTCTCCCGGCGGTAATCGCCACAGGAGGATTAATCTCTAGGCGTATAAGTATCCTGGGCTGTCAGAGTGTCGAGGTCGGCACCGTTTGACACCCCCGCGCCGTGTAGCGTAACCTGAAAGAGTGGGGGCGTACCGGTTTCGACGGGAGTCCTTGCGCTTAGGAGGCATGTCGGGGGTCCACACCACCCGTGATCGGCGTGGGACACAGACAACTGCCAATACGCAGTATGCCTACGCTGCCTAATTAATTAGGTGGCCGTTTCCTCCTTCAGGCCCGCATGAGGGATGTGAAGCGTCGATTGGCGGGATGGCTTGGGATCAGCCGCTTCGGGATTCCGAGTGACAGCCCTTAGCGGGGCAGAGGCTAGTTGGCGGCTCGTTCTTGCCCGTTCCTGAGGGCCGCCGGCGAAAGCAGGAAGCGAACGAGATAAGCATGTAGTCTCCTGACCGTAAGCCTCTTCGGACGGGGGTTCGACTCCCCCCGCCTCCACCACTGTAAGGCCTTGTTTTTCATTCAGTTGGGACGATGCTCTTTTCCGTGTACCTCAGTGTACCCTTCGTCTCGGCAACCAGTATCGGATCCTCAGCCCAGGCGCGCTTCATGTCGGCCTCTAATTGGGCTTGTCGGGCATGTACCCAGGGCGTGTAATGCCGTTCGGTGATCTTGACGCTCTGGTGCCCGAGCAATTACAGCGCTAAGCGAGCCTCCATCTCTACTTTACTCTGGTCGACGGTTCGGAATCACCGACACAGGATAAGAAGGCGCCGACACCTCCAAGAAGTCTTTCTGGGAATCCCTCCGCTTCCTGGAAGTCAGCGCCTTCTATTTGCCACCTGATTACCACTTGATTTGCACAAACAACAGAAATTCCCGGGGGCCGGGCACATCTCCGACGGAACCGCCGTTCACCCCGCCAACACCGCTGATGGTGCCGAAGCTTGACCCATCCGTCACATACGTATCCGGGTTGCTCCAATTAGGATGATTGGCAAAATTCGTGGCTTCGATCTCTAACCGAAGCCGGGGCCCTGTTTCCCGGCCAGTCAAAAAGAACTCCTTCATCAATCCAGCGTCTACGATGTTAATCCCGGGGCCTTTGATATCTCCCGGGGCGGCCGTTCCAAACTGGCCCAGTGTGGGCGCCGAAAACACGCCGGTGTTGAACCATTGGCCGATTGTCCCCGGGGCTCCGGAATTAGGATTGCCATTAACATTGGGGCGGATGCAAACCTGGGCAGGAGTAGAACTCGTTGTATACGTGGTGCCGACCGGATCGGCTCCGCACCATTCCGCGGTCAGGTTTTGTCCGCTTTGGAGAGTCCATATCCCGCTGAGTTGCCAGCCACCGACCACTTCGTTCAAAGCCTTTGAGGTACCGGATAACCAATGGCGGCCACGGCCAAAGGGCAACCAGTACAGCAGGCTAGCCGAGAACCGGTTTGTTGGTATGACTGCGTCCACCGCCTTGTCCCGTTGAAAGTTGAACGGGTCCTCAGGTGACGTGTAATTTCCGTCCCAATCGTAATTGCTCATGTCCCGCGCCCAGGTATAGTTGGCTTGGTAGTACAGTCCTCCTTTCATCTCGCGCGTGGCTTGCAGCGTCAAGCCGTTGTATTCGTGGTAGGCCCCGTTGGTGTTGTAATAAGTATTCGGGTAATTCGGGAAAGGCCTGGTCTTGTCTATAAACGGCTGCGCATTCGGAATGGGTGAGTTGATGTCATACGAAAAAGTGTCCTGGCGGCTGTCCGTCCCCACATAAGAGATCCGGAATCCCGTGTTCCACTGCTCGCGCTCGATGGTGAGGTTGTACTGCTCGCTGTAAGGCATGGGAAGATGGGAATTGATCGCGGCAGGGAGCGAGACCGTGGACGGTCCGCTGGCGCCGCTAGCCGGAAAAACCCGAGGCAGGACGACAGTAGGCGCCGAAGCCGGGTTCGTGTACGCCGGCAGCGAAACAATGAAGGGAACCGTACTCCCAAAGCTGTACCCAGGGTAAGGAGTTTCATTGTAGAAGATGCCAAAACCCGCACGAAACACCGTCCGCGTGCCCCATGGCCGATACGCCAAGCCAATGCGCGGCGCAAAATTGTCCGTGTCCGTATACATCAAGGTCTGCGGCAGACCTACGGAGCTCGCCCCAACGGTCTGCACATAACTGGTGGGCATGAAAGGACTGACGGTGCTTAATCCTTTATCGGGAACCACGATCTTGCCATTGGCCGTATCAAAGAGGGCGATGTGGTCATTGTGTTCGCTCCAGTAGGGAGCCAGTTCGTACCGAAGGCCGATGTTCACAGTCAACTTTGGAGTGATCTTAAAATCATCCAGGGCAAAAAAGCGGTAATACCAACGGTAGGCCAACTGCTCTATAGGTGGGTACGAAATGGACGACGACGCGGGAATACCCAGCAGGAAGTCTGCATAGGGGTTGCCCTGCCCCGATATTCCTCCGCTCGTGAAGGTGGGAGCGAAAGTCATGTGACCCAAACAGGTTAGACGGAGCCCCATAGTTATTATAATCCACATGGCCCCCTTCAAACCCGAACTTCATGTCGTGTCGTCCATGGAACCAGCTCACATTATCCTGGACTTGGTATGTCCGGTTGAGATATCCAGGATTCACATAGGGGACGCTTTGTTGAATGGGCGTTATACCAATACCGCTGAAACTTATAACCGGCAGGCCGGTAACGTTGGTCGGCAGACCCGGAGCTAGCCCTTGGAGCCCCAGGCTGTTTGTGAATGCCACACCGTTCAACACGCCAGGATTAGTTTGTAGATGATAGGGAAGGTTGTTGAATCCGTACCCGAAACGAAATTCATTAAGGAGGTGAGGGGTAAAGATGTGGGTGTAGGAGACAGCATCTGCATCATCATGGCGCGTCTCGATTTCAAAGCCGATCGTGGGAAGAGCGCTCGAAACTTGGCCAGGATTATGTTGCCAGGTTACGCGCGCATAGAACGAATCTTTAGTGGTGATCTTCTCGTCGAGCCGGATATTCCACATATATGACACATAATGCGCATAGCTCACATTCTCCCGATAGTTCTGAGGCTGAAAAACCGACGTAGTCCCAGTGTTGGGCATAGGGTAGAAGATGGTCTGTAAGGTGTTTGACACGGAGTTGATGCGGTCCGGCGGGATCTGGTTTCCCTGAAATGGCTGCCCGGTGGTCGGGTCATAGATCTGAACGGGAAGAAAGCCGGAGAAGTTACCCTGCTGCATTGCCGCCGTAGGAACAGTGTCATTAAACGATGTGGCGCTGTGACTGCCCCTGTAACTCTGTTCGCTTACAAAGAAGAAAGTCTTGTTGCGTCCGTCGTAGAGCTTGGGAATGTAAATCGGCCCGCCGAGGCTTCCGCCGACGAAATGATCGACGTACGAGGCAACGCTCGACTGGAACGGACTTCGCGCGAAGAAAAGGGGAGTGAGATAGCGGTCGAAAACATCCCCGTGAAGCTGATTGGTCCCTGACTTCGAAATGAGGGTCACTTGGGCGAGCGCGCCGAACTCCGCGGAGTTGTTCGCCAGATCAATTTGCATGGACTCGAACGGCTCGATGTAGTTTCCCAAAGGCCCCATTGCGCTGTTGTCCACGCCGTCACTCCACGTCGTCCCGTCCATAGACCAGTTGTCCTGACCTCCGCGGCTGCCGGAAACCCGGAGATCACCAGCTTCGTCCGTGACGCCTGGGTTTAGCATTAAGAAAGACCAGATCGCCCCTGCGTCCATAGGTAACTGATTGAATTGGTCTTCCGTCGTCGTGCTATTGATATGAGCAGATTCCGTGTTAATCAATGTCGCGCCGCCAGTCACCGTCACCTGGGTGCTTGCTTTCCCCACCCGCAGAGCTACATCAATCTCACGATTGTCGCGCGAGTTCAGGACGATATCGGATACCAAAAACTCTTCAAAACCACTCGCCTGCGCCCGCAACGAATACGTCCCTGGAAGTAGTTGAGCAACGGTGTAGATTCCGTTTGCATTCGACGTTGCGCTAAACTGAATGCTCGTACCCACGTTAGTTACAACAATGCTGACGTTGGGCACAACGGCCCCGGAAGCATCCGTAATGGTTCCAGTTATACTGGCGAAGGTGCTCTGCGCATAACTCGCACCTGGCAAGCAGATCAACACGATCACGAACCAGAATGTCTTAAACCTCGACATAGGTCCTCCTTCAGAAAGTGGACCCTTAACCCCGTACTTCAAATAGCAATTGAACGATGACTTCTCTTCGTTCATCAGTCGAACAGACCGAGTTGGTTGCGGACTAACGAAAGGGTTATGATTTCCGCTGCGTTGCGCCAGGGAGCTTTGGCTAGTGTCTCAGTCCGGCCGGTGTGCAGCGCTCTGCGAGTGCCGTTCAGCGCTCATCGAGTACCGTGACCTGAGGCACTACCGAACTTTGAGCTTCTCCCCGGGGCTAGCGAACTGGCATTGTGATGGCGAGGGTACAACCTTACGTTCTTTACATTGCAATAAAAACCCTACAGGCCCCGGAGAAACTGACCCCAAAGCCATAATCATTTTTTCGATGGCAAGACCGATTAGCGACTTCCCCTCCTTGAGCTTTGGTTTTGTTGTTCTTGCTTTTTCACTTGCACCTTGCAGCTCAGGCGCGATTCGATCTGGCAAGCTCTCGTTGGCCGATCGCAACCGATAAGACAACAACTTCGATATGATGCGGCTGCTTCTCCCCTTTCGACTATCCTAATGGAAAAGCTACAATGTGTCACTTATGGGCGTTAATTTGCCAAAAGTCAAGAATTTTTTTTGTGCTTTTGTAGGACCTCATAATGACTCCTGGCTCTGGCCCCGTTTTGTCGCCTATTTGTTGGGATTCCACCCGACCCCACAGAGGGGCGGGCTTGATCAGTGGCGCTGTCTCGAGGGCGGTCAGCCATCCCGGACTGGGGGTGAACAGGTTGAATTCGTGGAGCTCTCCTTCGGAGCCCGGATCCCGCGCGAAGAACCCCCGCAACTTGGTCGCTTTGCCGCCCATCCAACTGCCCGGCATCGTCGCCCAGAGTAGGGACTCACGATGGCAGGAGCTCCTTGAGCGGGCACCTAGAACTCCGCACGTTCTGGTAACTCGCAGCGTTTCAAAACGAACATTCGTATCCGCTCATGTAAAACCTCGTTATTCTCGTGGGCCCACTTCCGCCCGTAGGCACGGATGAGCCGCCGGCCCACACGGACGGCCCGCCTGACCAAGCCACGCAACTCAGGCTCCGGCGGCACCTAAGAAAGTAAGCGGAGTTGGTGGCAGATCAGTTACTGGGTGGTGCTAATTCCTGGAAACCAATCTACTGCGTTCTGGTGAAAGATTTTGTTAAGGACAATGGGTGGAAGCTTTAGGCCGCGCACCTGCTGACCCTCCACCTGGAAGGTTTCATCGGTGGCAAAAAACCTCCAGTCTTGGGCGTAGGTTGTTTCCCATCCTCTCAACGTTGCCTTGATGTCTGCCGGCACGCGAATTTGGAGATCCGTACCATAAAGAATCCGGTCCTGATACTTGATCAGGAACGCTTGCACCTTTTGGCGCGGCTGCATCATAAAATAAAAACCCCGTCCGCCCAATTCGACGGCAAAATTGGGATACTTATCCAGGCGCTCCGCAATTTCATTCACGTCGTTTTCCATGCTACCCAAGTGCGCGCCCACCAGCCTAAGGTGCGGATTAATTTCCAATAGGTGGTCGCGCGCTGCGAGGATGGCTTGTTTCGAGGGATGATCCGGATGCATGTACATGTACCATTGGGGGTTCTGAGTGTAATAAGGGGAGACATAGCGCCGCAAAATATTGAGGTACCCTTGGCCGCTTGCATTCGGTGACTGCCAACACGCGTCGGGTTCCGCCAGGTGAGCCAACACGGTGCGACGGTGTTCCGCGATGTCCTTATAAATAGGTTCCAAGATGGAATCATCCGGCATCAGGAAGGTGCCGTCCGCCCGTTTGATTTCCATTCCCAAGTTCTTCCATATCTTCAGGGCCACAGCTCCCTGGGCAAAATCCCCGTTGACCTGTCTGATGGCCTGGGCTGCAAAATCCGGGTTCGCAAACTTGTACGGATCGAAGGTTGTGCAGAAGGCCACACGCCCCCGGCTCGCGCGGACCACAGCCAGCGCGTCCGTGTGTTGCGGTTCGAGTTGTTTAGCGTAGGCGGCCGTGTCGTCAACCACAAGAATATCGAGCACGGTCAAATGCATCCGGTTCAGGAACGCCTGGAATGTTTGATCGGTCTTGAAAACGTGCGTATGTACATCAATCGGCTTAACTTGGGCGAATCCCTTGAGTGCCTGTTCTGCGGCAGTCTGCGCCACCGGCAGTGTTTCAGCCCGCGATCGATTGGACAAGTACGAGAAAATAGACGCGGCAGCGACCGTTAACAGTGCGACTTCGAAGGACCGATTTAGAAACCTCATTCCTCACCTCGGGTTTTGGATACCAGCCAGCGACACCCCTTCCGGATAGCGCTGCTCACGGCTGCGGGTTCGGAGGCGTCGCGCCATCTCGATGGGGTGCCGGTGGAGCGATCATGCCTTTAGAATCGATGATCCTTTCCCGCTTCTCGATGATTCCCCGTTCCAACTCCTGTTCTTTTCTTCGAGCCTCGTCCGCGGCTTGCGTCTGGCCCAATTTGATATAGGCACGCGCCAACAACGAGTAGGCTTGCCGCATCTCGGGTTGAAGTTCAACAGCAGCCTTTAACTGTGCGACTGCCGCGGCGGCTTGGTCGGATCGAAGAAGGGCGTCTCCCAAGCCCAAGTGCGCGTCCGGGGAATTCGGGTTAATCTCCAGCGCCTGGCGAAAATGCTCGATGGCCTGTTGAGGTTGGCCTTCAAAGAGAGCACAAGCACCCAACCCGTATATGCTGTCGTAATCGTGTGGTGAAAGCTGCGCTGCCCGCGTGTAGTAGGTGACGGCTTCATCAAACTTGAGGTCGTACCTTTTCGCGTCGCCCAAAGCGTCCAGGATTTCCACTGAACCCGGGTTGGCGTCTAATGCGGCTTGGTATTCCTCTTCGGCCTTGGGCCTGTCATCTTGCGCCAAGTACGATTCCGCCAGAATCTGGTGAACCCGGTAAGAGGGAGGTGTCATCTGAAAGAGCTTGTGATATTCCGCTTGGCCCAGCAGGGAGCAGATGCGGCCCAGGTAATAGAGGGCGTCTGTGTTCTTCGGGTCCGAACGCACGGCCTTGACGAGTTCCTGGTATGCTTCCGGAAACTTGCCTTGCGCGGTGTGAGCTCGGGCCAGAAGAATCTGCGCCTCGGCCGACTGAGGATGGGTTTTCAAGTACTGCCGCGCATGTGCGATCGCCCCATCAAAATCGCCACGGTAAAGATCCCCCGTCCCTTGCGAAAGGTCCGTCTCAGCAAACAAGGACAGCGCCAAAACCAAAATGCTGCCGGCAAGCCACCCTATCGTGCTTCGTTGAAGATATCCACTGCCCATGGAAAACCTGGCGAATTACCCGTTAGGTTTCACACACTATATAGACACTCATGTGCGGCGTCGGCGTAAGCGGCAATCAGGCGGGGATCGGCGTCAAAGAAGTGGTCAGACGGAGAGAGGATGTAACCCCCGCCTGTGCCTGCCGCCTCGAAGCAGCGACGCACCTCCGCCCGCGTTGCTTCCGGCGTACAGTTCGTCAGGAAGTGGAATTGGTCGAACCCCCCGATGATGCATACGCGATCGCCGATGCGGCGCTTGGCGTCCGCCAAATCCACGTCGCCGCCCATCGCCGCAGGCGTAAACGTTTCCATGGCGTCGGGTTGCATGGCGGCGATCTTCTCCAAAAAGGGCATCATGCCACCGCACGTATGATAAACAATCCGTTGGCCCGCTTCATGGGCAAGAGCGATTAATACCGTGTCGTAGGGCGCTACGAACTCGTCAAACAGGCGGGGCGAGATCACCGTGCTCGATGCCGAACCGCCGCCCAGTTCGCACAGGTCGAGTTTTGCGCCGGCCATCGATTGGATGTAGTCCTTCTTGCGGCGGTGCAGGATCCCCAGGAGTTCATGCACCCAGGCAGGATCATCATAGGTGGCAAGGATAAGCTGTTCGGTGGGATAAAGACAACAAGCGTCCTGCCAAGTGCCCGGCTGACCGTATACGTCAAAACAGGGGACCATACTGCGCACCAGGCCGCGTTCGCCGTATTGCGCGGCCATTTGGTTTATCGCTTCCCGATCGCACCACGGCGAAGTTACGAAATCTCCAATCAAATCAATGTCGCGCTTGTTTTTGATCAGCGGTTCCGAGACCCAGGTCGTTTGCTGATTGGACTGCGTCACCATGGAGAGCGTGCCCTTGGGCGTCACGATGCGATAGCGCCGGGCCTGGTATTCATCGCAGGGGATATCCTCCCACTCGACCTGCCATTGCGCCGAGGAAACGCGCTTCGCCTCGAGAAACCCGGGTTCACCTTGGCGGGGATCATAGTAATCGCCGTTGCCGGGAGCGGGCTGGTGAGGGACTATCCAAACGATGGGGTCCAGCCCGTATTGATCAAAGAACTGCTCATTGGAGATGCCGTGTTCGTACTTGTCGAGAAAATACTGCATGAGATGGTGGGTAGTTGCCGGCAGGCGGTCAGGTTGGCCGCGGCGGAGAGCGGTCAGCATGCGTTGTTTGGGCGTCAGGGACATGGTTCAAACCTCCTGGGGTATTCGCCTCGGGCTGGGCCTTCGTGGAGAAACGGCTGGGAGTATAGCAGAGTTGAACACTCTACGGCTCCAACGGACCGCTGCACTGGCGTCTGCTGAATTCAACATCGTCCTTCGAACATTAGGAACTTCGCCTGCTCACTGCCAATAACCTTTCAGGTCCAGGCAGGAGCTTTTGGACTCACGGGATGAGCTGGTTTGAATACGCAAGGAAACACACGGCAAGAATGAGAACGCTCACGCCGATGGTCATCAGACGCTTGCCTTTCGGAGTGGCTCCTCGCCATTCACCGGATGCGGCGCCGAGGGCATTTGCGGCAAGGATGGAGCTGATCAGCATTATGGGGAACCCCAGGAAAGCTCCAAGCTTGCCCAAATAGGCGACGCCTATACCGTAAACTACGATTCCCCCAGCCCAAGTGACTCCCATAAAGGCCGCCCAGAGCCAGTGCGCCCCAACTCCCTGCTGAAAGAAATTCTTGAAGCTACGCCGCCGGTACACAAGGTAGAGACAGTAAATGATGTTCACCAGATAATTTCCGGTGAAGGCCGGGACCCATAACGCGTTGGTGGCCCCTATCGGACCACTCCCCAAGCGCAGCGCTACATTGCGGATTTCAACCCCGAAGATCAGGGCAAAATTGACCAGGGCAGAAAGAACCGCCGAAAGGACGCAGAGGAGTAGTCCGAGCTTAAAATGAGAGCCTCCGGTCTGCCCCCCACCCGGGCTCGGTGTGGGCGATGACATCTCCTTTGCTTTTCCCGCCCAACCACAAAGCCCTATCCCGACAACCATTACAGCCACACCCATCGCTAGAACCAGCCCGGCAGGCCGGGCAAACTGGTCCGGGTGTTGCATGCCGAGGGGCACTATGGAACCGGCAACGGCATTAATCGCGCTTATCAAGGAGATTCCCAATGACAAGCCGAGCATGGAAACGCCTAGACCGAGAAAGATTGCTCCAAAACCCCAACCACAACCGAAAGTGAATGAGATAAGCAGTGACTTCCAGGAGGTAGCGCAATAGACGCCGATCAGGTGGGGGGCCGTCAGAATGGCTACGGGCCAGGGGATGATAAGCAGAGCGAGAAGCGAGCCTAACCCCCAGGTATTCTCCCAATTCCACTTGGGCGTGTGCTTCAGGGGATAGGCAAAGGCGCCTTCCATCGCTCCGCCCAGAAGTACGAGAGCAATGCCGAGCAGTGCATATAGTCCCATTGGAGAGTCCTCGTGGCGATTGCCAATGCAAAAGCCATACTTCAAGGCAGGATCATCTTGCCAAACACGGATCAGACCCGCACGACTTGCGAATAACCAACTTGCAATCCAGCATGGTGTGCAGAGCTGGCATGTCAGGGTGGGCAATGCGCGCGAACATCGTCATGATGGCCGTTGCGCCCAGGTCCCTGCAAGGTTGATGGAGCGTCGTTAGCGGCATATGTAACAGGCTGGCGTATCTGACATCATCGATTCCAACGATCCGCACGTCGGTTGGAATCTGCAGCCCAAGCTCACCAAGGGTCCGCATCAATGTTGCCGCTGTTACATCGTTGGCACACACGAACGCCTCCGGCCGCATGGATTCGAGAATGCCCTGGACAAACGCTGCATCGTCAGGATTGCCCTCTCTAACCCAATCTGCTGTTGCTGAAATATTGCACCAGGAGAGAGCATCGCGGAATCCTCGGACGCGAGCTTCTACCGTGGGAGCCGAATTCGGTCGGCCAAGAAAAACAATGCGCCGACAGCCAAGCTTGAGCAGATGCTCCGTAACCAGGTAGCCAGCCCGTGAATTGTCGATCCCGACCAGGTCATATCGGCTGCGTTGCGGATACGGGCAGATATCGCGGTCGAGCAATACGACCGGGATGTGGGCATTTTCCAGTGCTTGCGCAATCCGCTGGTTCAGCACGTCCTTTCCGTCGGTTAGCTCGAGGGGCGCGAAGAATACTCCCGACACGCCGATGCTGATGAACTGCTCGGAGAGGGCTTGAGCTTTTTCTGCCGCCGAGTGGCCCCGCTGGGTCTGTCCCCACACCAGATCGAATGGCATGGTCTGCCGCGACTCCGCAATGCCTTGGCAGATTGGCTCGAAGATCTCCGTCTGGCCCAAATCGGGAATCAGCAGGCCAAAAACGCACCGCTGTTCGTTCTTGGCCTTCTGAATATAGGTGCCTGATCCCGCTCGCCGTTCAATTAAACCTGTCTTTTCAAGTTCTAAGAGTGCACGGGCAACTGTAGGCCGTGATACGCCGAAATGCCTTACAAGTTGAAGCTCACCTGGTAGCCTTTGGCCTGGCAGGTATTCTCCCCGATTGATACACTCAACGACCCACTCGCAGATCTCTCCGTACTTCTTCTTTCGTGGACTGACGTGTCTGGTAGGCATGGCTTCCCCTGCTTGTAACAGTATGATAAATCATAGACATAGGAAGAAGAACAACGCTCTAATAGCCAAAAAAGTAAGGCCTTGCTGTATAATCTTTTCAGGGGTAAAACCAACAGATAAACCCCCAGCCGCGAACGTATACCACGAACCTGACGTGTCTACAAGTAAATTATTTAGTGACAGCTTCACAAAAAATACTTGACAGGTTTCCCGGAAAGATGTATACGGTCAGTGCTTGCTCGTGCTAGCAGCTTGCCGGTTAGGATGAGCCCCTTGCCCAAGTTCCTACGGGTCCGGGGCAGCAGTAACAGTCAACGTCCAGTCTTACGGGAGTTCTTGTGTCCATGGCGTTGAAAAATGCTTCGAGCAATCGGCAGTGATTTCGCGTGGCTACACCAGTCCTTCCCAAGATTCTGGAGGCTAACTGAGATCAACGGGCGAACGAGATTCAAAGTTGAAAAGGGTTCGCCCGCCAACCATGGTATTGCTCTACTGGTCTATTTTCAAGCGTCGGGTCTACAAAAGGAGAGAGCAAGATGAGAATTGGCAATTGCAAGATCTGGCTGTTATCACTTTTATGTGCGGTCCTCTTGCCGGCGATGGGGTTGGCTCAAAGCTACGAGGCTTCCATCAGCGGCACGGTGACCGACCCGTCTGGGGCTGTGATTCCCAGTGTTGACCTTACGTTGCGGAATCTGGCCACAGGCTTAACTGTAACAAGTACTTCCGGACCGGCTGGCCTTTACACGCTTCCCCATTTGCAAGAGGGGAAATATGATCTGACCGTTAAGGCAAAGGGCTTCCGGACTTTTGTACAAACGGGAATTTCGATCCACCTGAATGACACGCTACGCATTGATGTGAAGCTTGAAGTTGGGGCCGCCACGCAATCGGTGGAAGTGAAAGCCAATGCGTCGCCGCTGAATTACGATAATGGCGAGGTTTCCGAGGCGATAGCCCCCGAGAAGATCCAGGCGCTACCCATCATTGTACAAGGCATTACCCGCACTGCCGAGATGGCCGTGGTGATGATGCCTGGGGTCACGACGGGGGGAATGACGGGGCAATACCCCTTCGCACAAATCCATTTTAATGGCAGCCAAGTCGAGGGGGATGACGCCCTTCTGGACGGCGTCACGATGATGGATGGTATCGGTAACCAGTCGGGCCTCTCGATGACGACGACCGGTGATCCGTTGACGCCGGAGGTGACCGATGAGGCCAAGTTGCTGGGTTCAAATTACCAGCCACAATACGGCGGCACGACAACCTCCTTATTCATCTCTGTGACCAAATCGGGCACGAATCAATTTCACGGTTCGGTATACGACTATTCGCGCAACGCCGCGTTGAATGCACGTCAGTTCGGGATTGCAACCCGACCCGTGGACATCGAAAGCGACGGGGGCGCCAGCATTGGCGGCCCCATCAAAGTCCCCTTCCTGTGGACAGCGAATCGGAAAACCTACTTCTTTTTTGATTTTGGGATTTACCGAAAAGTAGGTGGTGCCGTTGCTCCCACCATCAGCATCCCGTCGACGCTGGAACGGCAGGGCAATTTCACCGACTGGAAAGACACCAACGGCAACTTGATACCGATCTATGATCCAGCCACGACACAGGTGGATTCCGTTACCGGGGCCGTGACCCGCCAGCAGTTCATGGGCTGCGACGGGAACACCCCCAATGTGATCTGCCCGACTGACCCTCGCATGACGAGTTCTCTGGCCTCGAGCTGGTTCAAGTATCTCCCCACGCCAACGGCTTCGGGGCCCCTCAACAACTACACACCCCATGTGTTCCCCACGGGGGGGTACAACGCCAGTTCCAATTACCCGATCTTTCGGATCGATCACGACTTAGGCACCAGAGACCGTTTCTGGTATACCTTTTATCGCTACTTGAACCTGGAAAACAAGATTGGTGTGCTGCCCGCCCAGATTACCACCGAAAATCCCGCCGTGTGGGCGCTCAATTTCAGGCAGCGGGCGGGCTGGGACCATACCCTGCGGTCAGACCTGTTAAACACCCTTATTCTCGGGTATAACTCGATGCCGTACGTCGAGGCGTGTTTAGATACTCCCTACGCAAGTACTTTGCCTCAGATTGCCGGGCGTCCAAAGTAATGCCCTTCCCCCGGTGTTGACCTTCCAGGACTTTAACCAACTGGGCTGCAACACCAATGATCACGGTAGTCGCGTGGTCTACGAAGCAAATGATCTGGCGACCTGGGTGCACGGCAAGCACAATGTTAAGTTTGGGGGGGGATATCGCTGGGAGCAAGTCAATCATATCATCCACGGCAACGAATCAGGCACATTTAATTTCGCCAATTTGACCACGGGCTTGCCCAACGTCAATAGTGGCAACGCAATAGCCAGTTTCCTGCTGGGGGGAGTATCGAGTGCTTCCGCGACTTTTACAACCCTGGATTCCCAATACGCTCGGGGCCGTTATTGGTATATGCACGTGGGCGACACGTGGAAGATTACGCCTAGGCTGACGCTTGATTACGGATTACGGTGGGATGTTGGAGTCCCTTCTTGGGAGAAATATGGAAACGCTTCCTACTTTGACCCCTTAGGCACCAACGCTGCCGCCGGCAACCTCCTCGGCACTCTCGCTTTCCAAGGCACGAAGTGGGGAGCGGCCAGCTTGGGCCGGAGAGCCCCCGAATACACCTGGTATGGTGGTGTCGGGCCCCGCCTCGGTCTGGCTTATGCTGTAAATCCCAAAACTGTAGTCCGGGCGGCGTACGGCATCTTCTATTCGCAGCTTTATTATCCCGGCTGGGATGGTGGGGTAACTGGCTCGGAGGACGGGTTCAACACCACCGCTTCGTTCTCCAGCACGTTGCAGGGCCTTACGCCTGCCTTTAACCTCAGCCAGGGATTTCCGCAAAACTTTACCCGTCCTCCGTTCATCAACTCGAGCTTCGACAACGGCACCTCCATATCCTCTTTCTACCGGCCCTTCGGTGCGGGTCATCTCTCGAGCGGACAGCAATGGGACCTGACCATCGAGCGTGAATTTACGAACGATTCTTATATCTCTGTGGCTTACGTGGCCAACGAGGGGACACACCTCAATTCTGCGTTGGCTTCTCCCAACGTCCTCAATCCGAGCCTTCTGAGCATGGGGGCAGAGCTCAATGCTCAATTCCAACCCGGAGAAACCTCGCTGGACGGTGTCTCCATACCCTACGCGGGCTGGGTTACCCAAATGACGGGGTGCGCACCGACGGTAGCCCAGGCACTCCTCCCCTACCCTCAATACTGTGGCGCCATCACGCCCGCGGATGAGAAAGCCGGCACCTCGAGCTTCAATTCACTCCAAATGAAGATCGAGAAACGCTATGCACAGGGCTTATGGGTATTGGGCTCGTATACCCTTGAGAAGTGGCTGACCAACTCAGAAGATATGCAGTCCGGAGCTTCCTCATGGGGCAGCTACGGAGGTCTGTTGTCACCTTATGAACGGCAGCGCGCCAAATCGCTGTCGAGCGCCGACACACCCAACACTTTGGCGGTCTCGCTCATTTACGATCTGCCAGTCGGAAAGGGAAAGCAGTTCGTAAACCGGGGCGGTATAGTGGATAAGGCGATCGGAGGATGGCAAATAGCTACTATTGTCCACGCCCAGTCCGGCATTCCCATGTTCTTTAGCTCGAGTCAGTGCAACGTCCCGGGCCAGTTTGATGCAAGCTGTATCCCTGCATTGTTACCAGGTGCGAACCCCTATGCACAAAGCAAAGGCAGCTTCGATCCCACCAAGCCGTTGCTGAATGTGAAGGCTTTCGAACCCGCATCCAGCTTTAACTATTACCTGGGGGCAGGGCCGCGTGTATCAAGCGTAAGAGGCTTTCCTTCGTGGAACGAGGACATTGACTTAATGAAGAACTTCTCCATCAGCGAACGAGTTAAGTTCCAACTCCGTGCCGGTTTCTTTAATGCCTGGAACATGCACTTCTTCATCGGGCAAAGCACGCAGGCTACCGGCGCCGCTTTCGTGACGGATGTCGCCAGTCCATCCTTCGGCATGTGGACTGGTTCGGTTAACTACCCTCGAAGCATCCAACTGGCTGCAAAGTTGAGCTTCTAAAGGGAACAAACCGCTTTGACCACTGTGGCGCTGCTCGCTCCCCGAGCAGCGCCACGTTTTCCTTCGCGTCATCGTGTTAATTACCGCCGATAAATTCGGTCGTGGGTTAAGAGCCAGCATCCTGCGGGTTTGCACTCGACGATTCGCGGCCCGATGTTACTTAGGTCTAACGAAGCTGCGGGAGAAATTCTTGCGTTCATCAGCAATTCCACCCAACTGCTTGCCGTACACCGTTTCGCGCGTGGCTCACCCGGTGCTTGCGCATTCCGCCAAATCAAACGAGGACCTGCCATGTCTATCACCCGCCGAAGCTTCTGCCAGTCTGCCGTGTTAGCCCCCACCATTGCCTTTCTGGGGAACAACTCCACCTTAGCAAGTAGTGCGCACCCGCCGGCGGATGTCCCGGGGGTGAACTACATGCTGCGTTACTTTATTCGCACCGAAACGGTCAAAGAGCAGACTGAAGACCTGATGGCGTACTGCCGTCAAAATCATATTCAGCACGTGATCCTGTTTAGCGATAACAACTGGGACCTGGGTTGGAACCTGCCGACGCTTGAGGAGGCGGAGGTGCGCGTGAAAGTACTTACGCCGGTTGTCCACGAGCTACGCAGCGCCGGCCTTCAAGTCAGCATCAACATGTTTACGACGATCGGCCACTCTGAATTTGGGCGCGATGAGCGAAAAAGATTCTCGTGGCAGTTCATGGTGGGGGACGACGGCGTAGAGAACCACGCACACCCGTGCCCTCTGGACCCCATCTGGAAGAGCTACATCGGCAAGCTCTACGGACTTTTTGCCCAAACTGAACCCGAGATCATTTATATCGACGATGACTTCCGTTACCATAACCATCCTCCGCTGACCTGGGGATGCTTTTGTCCGTTGCACCTGGCGGAGATGGAGCGGCGCACGGGGAACCACTTGAGTCGCGAGGAACTGGTCCGCAGGATTTTGACCGCCGACCATCAGCCCACCGACGAGCGAACACAATGGTTCAAGCTTTGCGGCGACTCCATGGTGGAGGCCGCGCGCGTTATCGCCGAAGCTGTGAAGGAGGTATCGCCGCGCACCCACATGGGCTTGATGTGCTCACAGCCGGATGTTCACGCTGCTGAGGGCCGGCGCTGGCTCGACATGGTCGACGCACTGTCGGTGAGCGGCCAACAACCCATGCTTCGCCCCGGCTTGGGTGCATACGGAGATGGAATCAATAAAGACGTGGCGCCACAGCTCACTATAATAAGGAAGCTTCAGCCGATGCTCGGGGACAAGATGCGTTTCACCACGGAATTGGAGAACTATCCGGATACCCGGTTCACCAAATCCGTTGCCCTAACCCGCTTACAAATGGCTCTGAGTGTGTTCCTGGGTTGCCCGGATATCACGCTTGATATCCATAACATCCTGGAGACGAAGCTGGATTATGACCGCGCCACCGATGTCATGTTGCGCGATTCTTTCGATTACTTTAATTGCCTCGCCGCCTGGGTGGCGGAATGCCCGAGGCAGCGGGGTCTGCAGATCCTGTGGGATGGCCGTTTCCCGATGCATCGGAAAGTTGATCTGAATCGGATGACAAGTCTCCCGGCGCCCAATTGCTGGGAGGGAGCCATGGACCTTCTCGGTTTCGCCACCACCTTTCAGGACGATGAAGTGAAGCTTGCCAGCCAGGCCTACATGGAGGAACGGAGTGACGACGAGATTCGGACGCTCCTGAATAGCAAGGTGCTGATGGATGGAGACGCCGTAAGCCACCTGATTGGGCGCGGGTTCGGCCCGCAAATCGGGGTGAAGAACTGTGAACCACTCACCGGAGCCAATTATGAAGAAATGACCAACCAGGATTTCGCGGGCAAATTCCTGAACCGGGACGAGACCACCGTTCTTGCTTCCAAGTACCGTTTATACCCCGTCGAGCAGGCCATTGTCGTGAGTCAGATGTTCGGTCCCGCCCGAAGCTTTTCGGTTCCGGGGATGATCTTATTCGAGAACGCTTCCGGAGGCCGCATCGGCGTTATCCCCCAAAGTGGCGCGCAGGGGGATCTTTATTCGGAGCTCTTTCGCGGCTGGAAACGCCAGTTGGTGCTCAAGAATATGCTCGAATGGATCAGCAAGGGCGCGTTGCCACTGTTTGTCGAAGATGCACCCAATGTCTGTCCCATCCGGCGCGATGGCGAGAAGTCCGTGCTCATTGGAATCGCCAATCTGAGCGCGGACCCGCTGCCACATGTCAGCTTCCAGATGGCGCATGTGCCCCGAGAAGTATCGCGGATTGAGTACCTGACGCCCGAGGGGAAATACGTGCCCCTCAATATCCGACCGACGCGGCAGGAAGGTTATCTGCATTTCCGAACGCCGGTGCGCATCGAACCCCTCGGGCTGGCGTGCTTCCGGCTGTCTGAGGCGTAGCGGCGAAGCTTGGCAACGATGGAAATACCGGGTCGATGGCCGTTTGTGCCAAAGGACTTCGTTAAACGATTGGTGTCACTGAACCAGCAAATCGATCATTGAATGTTCGAACTCGAATTGTGCTGAAGCCGCAAGGTCGGCTCCAAGAAGAACGGGAGGATGCCTGGATGAGTAGAATTGGGAAGATCGCATGTGTCTGCGCCCTTGCGGTAATGGGAATGGTATTGGCCTTCCGGCCTGCTAATGCAGCGCCGCCAGCCGATACCGCCATGCACGGGGAAGGGTCGATCCAGCGCATCGATCTCGACCATGGCTGGCGGGTTCTTCAGGACGTTCACGACGTGGGCGAGAAGCTGGGATTGTATCAGCGGGCATGGGTTTCGACAGACGTAGGACCGTCGGTGTCAGATTGGGAACCCATCGCCCGGCTGGCACACCTCCAGCTTCTCTTGGCGCCCCAACCTTACTTCGGCCGCAACCTTCGGTATTTCAACCAAGCTCCGTGGTGGTACCGGTTGGACTTCGCCACCCCGGCCGACGCCACCAAGGCTACACTCCGGTTCGAGGGAGTGGACTATTTCGCCAAAGTGTGGCTGAACGAAAAACTGCTGGGTGAGCACGAGGGTTACGCCTTGCCCTTCGAGTTTGAAGTGGGCTCTCTATTGACGAAAGACAAGCCGAACCTCCTCGTGGTGAAAGTCTCGTCGCCCTGGGACACCGAGGTGGCTTACGGAGCTGACCAAAAACGGGCGTGGGATGTGGTGCGTCACATGATCAAGGGCACCTACGAGCATGCCGATACGTTTGTCCAGCGCGACGTGAATCCCGTCGGCATCTGGCGGCCTGTCCATCTCATCTTGCACAACGAACTGCGCACCGGGGGGGATCCCACGGTCATCTCTACCGTCTCCCCGGACGTCAGCCGGGCGCACGTCGCCGTTTCATGGCCGGTGGCGCTAGACGAAGGAGAAGAGCAGGCGGAGTTTACCGCGCGCATTCTTTCAGAGCCTGACGGCATTGTAGTGGCCCGAACCGCCAAGCCCGTCAGTCTCGCGGCAGGAACCAACCAACTCGCGACCGACTTGGCCGTGAACTCGCCCCGACTGTGGAACACGTGGGATCGGGGCGGCCCCGCCTTGTACCGTCTGGAAGTCAGCCTCCACGCGGCCGGCCAATCCGCGCTTGTCTCCGACGTGACGTTCGGGATACGAACCATCGAATTGCACCGCACCCCAACCGAAACCCGGTTCTTCCTGAATGGCAAGCCGATCTATCTGCGGGGCGCCACCTACTGGCCGGATATCTACCTTTCGGCCGTGGACCGTTCTCGCTATGAGCGGGACCTGGCGGCAGCGGTTCGGGTGGGGATCAACGCGCTTCGCATCCACGTCCACGTTGAGAATCCCGAGTTCTACGACCTGTGCGACCGGATGGGTATCGTTGTGTTGCAGGATTCCGATCTCAACTGGACCTTTCCCACCGACGAACAGTTTACCGGGCGTGCGCTGGCGGTTGTCGGGGGAATGGTGAAGAAGCTGCGGAACCATCCCAGCATCATCTGTTGGATCTGCATTAATGAGGCCCACGAGCCGGACATCCGGGCCCGGAAGTGTCCCGGCCCCCAGCTTGTGGCGGAGGTGAAGCGGCTAGATCCGACCCGGCCCACGATAAGAGATTGTGAGGACACGGACGATTTGGAGAGCGGCGATGTCCACGATTACAGCGGGTCATTGGGGGGAGGTAAGTATACGGATATTTTCGGCAAGAGGGACAAACTGGTGACGGAGTTCGGAGTGGATGCGCCGCCGGGACCGGAGAGCGCCCGGATTGTTCCCCAGATTGCCGAGCGGCTCAAAGACGTGATGCCGCGCGTGGCAGAACTTCACGATTACCAATACCGCCTCATTAAGTACTTCATTGAGCACTACCGGATGCAGAAGTACGACCCGAATGCCCGGCTATTTCCTTTTCATGTGGATTGACTTCTGCCCGCAGAGTTTTTATGGCGTGTACGACTATTGGGGCCGGCCCAAGGTGGAAGGACTGGGTGGAGGGCTGCGGGCGCTCGAAGAGAGCAGTGCCCCCATCGGAATTTTCATGGAGTACAAGGACACGCCCGTGGCCCTGCATGCGGTCAACGATTCGCTGGCGGATCTCGGTGACTGCACCGCGGAGTGGACCGTGGCGACGGAAGCAGGCGAACCGGTTACCCTGGGCAAGGCTCCGGTCCACATGGGGCCTGACTCGCACGCGCGCGTGGGCAGCCTCTCTTTTCCCGTCAATAAAGATCATGCTTATCGCGTCGTATTACTACTGCGAGCGCCCGATGGCCGGGAGTTGGCGCGGAACGTCTACCTGGATACCTTCCATCAACCGCCCCACCCTGAGGGCCATCCCATGCGGATGGATGTTGAGATGGGGATGAGACTTTGGTGGGCAGGCGAGCCTAAATGACGCTCACCTTTGTGCTCGGTGGGCGGCAGAATACTGGAATCTTAAACGAGCGCTGATGATTTCTCCCGCGGCGCAGAACGTGAGAAAAAATTTGCAATCTCGCGCAGAGACGCAGGGGCGCAGAGGTTCGAAATAAATAAATGCCTTATTTTTTTGTCGACTCCCCGCCTCTGCGTCTCTGCGCGAGGTACTTTTGCTCGTTGCGGAGTTTCTGCACAGCTTCGCGCACCGAGGGAGAGGTTTTGACGGGTCGGCAGAAGCCAATGGAGGTCGAATGTCTAGCGAGTACTGTCACGAAACGAAGTGGGATCGTACAGCCGGAGCACGGTACTGGGCCGTCCTGGCGGGATTGGCGCTCCTGATCATCTTCCACGTCGCGGGTAGCGCCCGGGGCCAGGCGGCTGGAAACACCGGTCAGGCGGTGAAACCTGCAAAGGCATCTCCATGGGCCGATTACCGGTACGCGCCGGACGCGCTCCGGGAAATTGGTCTGGAGTCCGACACCGCCTGGACGCTGGACATTGGCACGGGACCGCCGCGGCCCATCAAGGTGCCGGGCGGCGGATGGAACTCGAACCTTCAGCACCCCATGCTCCTGCCCGCCAACATGCACGGCGACAATCAGCCGGATGTGCTGCGGGACTATGTGGTATACGAACGGAAAATCCAGATCCCGCGGGTCGTTGACAACCAGGTAACGAAAATCATCTTTGGCGCGGTGAATTTCGGTGCGGATGTCTTCATTGACAACAAGCTGGTTGACGCCACCACCTACACGGGCCCTATGGTTCCCTTCGCGGTGGATATCAGCCGGCAGACGAAGCCGGGAAACCAGTACGTCCTGCGGGTGAAAGCCTACCAGAAGCAGCACAACCCCATGGGGTACGATTGCACCGGCTGGTGGGATGCCGAGGGCAGTCGCAACACCAAATTCCCCTACGGCATTTCGGCCTACGTGAGATTGGCCGTGTATCCGCCGGTACACATTCAGGACGTTTTCGTGAAGCCTTCGGTGAGCAAGAGCAATCTCACGGCCGACGTGTGGATTCGCAATGCCAGCGGTGAGAAGCAAGCCGTCTCCCTCAAGGCGAAGCTCAGCGCATGGAAGGGCGACTGGTGGGATTATCCGACGATTCCGGATGTGGCATGCACGCTGGCTCCGGGAGAGACGCGGCGATTGACGCTTGGCCCCATTCCGTGGACGCTCGGGCCGAAGAGTTTTTGGTGGCCGAACGTTCCCTTTCGCGAGGATTACACGGCAACGCTGCACTGGCTGAACCTTTCCGTGCAGGCCGGCGGCAGGACGCTGCACGAGCGGCGGGAACGCTTTGGCTTTGTAGAGCATGCGGAGGGCCCCTACTACTACACGGTGAACGGAGTACGCGTGAATGGCTTGGGCGATTCCGTCGCCTTCGGCCAGTTGCACGAGTACGACTGTTGGACCAACATGGCTTGCTTCCAGCCGCCAAGCGGAAAATCCAAAGGCTGCCCGGGCACCTGGAACCGTTTTCAACGGATTGGCTTCAACACCGTCCGCACTCACCTGAGTGTGCCCAGCCGCTACATGCTGGAAACGGCGGACGAGGCGGGGTTCATGCTGATCCCCGAAGTGGGCGGAAAATGGGTGGATACGGGGGATTTTGGCGCCCGTTATGAACGACAGGTCCGGGGAATCATTCGAACTTGCCGGAACCACCCCAGCGTAGCCCGGTACTCCCTGGGGAACGAGATGTACGGCCTCAAAAAGGATGAACGGGAAGGGATGATCGATGCCGCCTCGGAGGCGGATGCCACGCGTCCCTACATCTTCGATGGCCTCGACATTCCGGATGCCGCCCGACAGCGGGTTGACGGGACCAAGGGCGGCCACGCCCTGGTGATGGACCACTACCTTGCGGCCAAAAAGGGTGATTATCTTCGCGGCATGGGTGAGCACTACTGGGTGATTGACGGCATGGGCCAGTACGCCTCACTGGTGTTGCATCTACGGCTGTTGGACTACGCCTACACGGCGCCGTGGTGCTGGGTGTCCTACTGGCCGAACTTCCTCGAGGGCACCAGCTTTTCCCGCTACCCCATGAGGTTCAATAATCTCTCGGATTATGGGGACCCGTGGCATGGCGTCATCGGTAATTATGCGGACCGGCGGGACGGCATCGACGGCTGGGGTTCGCCGATGGTCCAAACCGTTCAACGGGCACTGAATCCGTTCTTGATCATCGATAAAGGTTTGCTCGAACTGAATCCCAACATCAAGGAGACCTCCAGCGATCACAAGGTTGGCTGGCCATACGCGGTACCCGCTTACAGCGCGGGGCAGAAGATTGAGCGGGAAGTGGAAGTGTTCAACGGGTCGCTGTTCGGAAACAGCATGGATCTGCGCTGGCACACGCGTTGGGACACGCCGAACGGGCCGGATGTTGCCGCAGGCGAGGTCGGGCCCTTTGCGGTCGAACCGGGCTTCCATACTGCGCAGACCGTGGCCTTCACTGCCCCCAACTCCACCGCCAAGCAGCGGAAGTTGTATCTCGTGATCGAGGCCCTGAAGGATGGCCAGTGCGTGTATACCGAGGACCGTGTGTATGTCACGATTGGTGACACGCGTGAGGCTGAAAATCCCCGATGATTCGGAACTAGGCGTCCAATGAGCAGATGAGCAAACGAGGCGACGTCATATGAGGGATGTCCGCCGATGAGGGCTGCCTTCTTGCACGATTCCTCCGAAGGACACTTGGCTGGGTTGGGGTGGATTCCCCCTTATGGCGAAGGCAGAGAGGCTCGCGGGACATCTACTCACAACTGAATATGTATCACTCCCATGGCCAGCAGGGCCTGGGCTGCGATGCCAACGCCAAGGCAGGTAATAGCCGTAGCTGAAGCCGTCGGCAGCCAGTGGTTGATGAGCACCCCATCGGCGGGCAGACGGGCGAACAGCCTCCGAGCATATACCGTGATCATGCCAATCGAAATCAGTGTTGCAGCTAAGCCGAGGCTGAACGCCACGATCAGGTAAAGTCCGAATGCTACCCGATGAAGCGAAATGGCGCTCAGCAACACGACAAGCGCCGCAGGACAAGGCACGATCCCGCCCGTTACGCCCAGGGTCACAAGCTGCCGGTAGGAAAATTGGCTTTCCGCGCCATGTGAGTGCCCGGCATCGTGCGGATGGCCATGATGGTGTTCGTGCGCGTATGCATGCGGATGGACGTGCCAAAACGTCGTGTGATTGTGCATGTGCTCATGCGAATGTCCGGCACCGTGACTATGGCCCCCAAGTCCATGGTGATGATGGTGTCCGTGCGCGTGTGCATGGCCCGCCAAGCGGCGGTGGAGCATGTAGAGACCCAGGAAGGCGATGATGAGCCCGGAAGCGATACCGAGCCAGGGGTAGAGATGGTCCGGTACGATATACTTCGACGCGTAAAGTGTGACGAGCCCTAGTGCGTAGACCCCTGCGGTGTGAGTGGCGGTTACGATCAAACCCAGAAGCAAGGCGTGGGCGGCCGTTCCTTGGGAACCCACCAGATAGGCCGCCACGATGGTTTTTCCGTGTCCCGGCTCAAGTGCGTGCAAACCACCGAGTGCGATTGCGATCAGCGCCGCGGTGAGCATGAACCAAAGTCCCCACCCTTTCGAGGTGATGAGTTGAGTAAAGGAGTTACGCGGGGTCCCTTGCTTGTTGGCTTCGAGAGTGAGCTTCCCGGCTGACGGCGCGACGGGCTTGTGGACGAGTCTGCCGACGGTTGAACCCTTATCTGCGGAGAGGGACGATATGATCTCACTACCCTCGCCCCCTTGGGGGAGAGGGTGGACCGCCAGCGGTTTCATCAGGCGGGGCGGGCCGGGTGAGGAGGTCCCGCGATTGGACTCGGTTTTCGCGTGAACCTCGGGCGATGGGCTTGGAGGCGCGCTCGCCTTAGCTTCCGTCACCAGCGCATTGGCAAGCGTAAACGTCAAATGCGCCGAAAGGTCCTGCGGGGGGCTGTTGATCAAATCGGTGGGGTAATTGGCCAGTTCCTGACTGCGCGTAACGGGCGCGGCGGTGCTCAGTATAAACGACGCACCGGGCCCGGCATTGGCGACCACTTCTTTCCACCCGGTTCGCTCAGGAAAGTTCCCGTCGCGATATTCGAGGTTGCAAGGGCACGCCACATTCGAAAATGGAGCACGGTACAAGATGCCAATTTTCATGGTCGGCAAATTCCCCGCACCAGGCGGAAAAATCACGTTGTTCGCGACGGTTTCGAGAGGAAGGGGCCGGCCATTGAGAGTCAGAGCCAACCCGGCTTTTAGCGCCTCGGCCTTCGACGCGAGGTAGGCGACGACCCGGGGATCATCCGGCGTGGGTACAATGCCTGACGCCTGCATTTCCTGGAAGGTAGGAATCTCCGCCAAGTCTAGAATATAGCGTAATTCGACTGCTCCTCCTTCGACCCGGAGTCCGGCGAAGTGGCTGATGCTGAAGTTGCCCATGGGATGTGCGACCAGCGGTCGCGGGGTAACAAGCACCAGCCCTGTAACGAGAAGCAAGAGAGGGTGTAGCGCGGACCTAATGTTTAGGTCCGCGCCATTCCCTTGCCCATCGGGCACGAGCCGCGGACCTACCAGACAGGTCCGCGCTACGCTTCTCTTCATTCGCCAAGATTCGAAAATCATTCGAGCGACCCTCCCGACATTTGCCGTACCCCTACAACGCGCGGGGCGGAATCTGCAAGTTGCCCCAACCTCTCTCGCGCCACGCCGGCGTAAACCAAGTGGAATTGGGGGTTCAAGGTCAGGGCTCGTTTGAACAGAGTCTGCGCGCGTTCGGATTGGCCGAGCTGCAGCTCGATCATTCCGGCATGAAAATCCAATAAAGCATCTCCTGTTCCCAGCGCGAGCGCCTTGTGCATCGCTTCGGCAGCCTCGGGGAAGCGCCCATTCTTGAAAAGAACCCATGCAAGGATGTCCCATGTGTAGATATCGTGCCGGACCTCCAACTCCTTCTTCGCCAACTCGACGGACTCCTTGAGCTTGAGGTTGTGATCGGCATAAAAGAGCGCCAGTTCGCGAAAGAAGAGCCTCGCGTTAAGAGGATTAAGGGTGCCGATGAACTCAATCAGCTCTAGTTGTTGGCGCGCATCGTCGGGACGGCCCACTTGCAGGTCAAGGTCGTAGAGCGCCGCGGCGAAGGCAGGATACGGCACCACCGCGATGGCCTTTTGGTAAAGTGCGATCGCCTCAGGATATTTCCCCTGCGCGGTGCGCACCTCGCCCAGGCCCGCGAGGTTGCGGTAAGAATGTGGATCAATCTCCAGCCCTGCCGAATAAGCTCGCTCGGCGGCAACAAGATCCCCGCTCTTGAAGCAGATCTCGCCGAGCTGGTACTCGCTCCACGCCACGTTTTCCGCGGGGAGACGCAACGTCGTGGCGATGGCAATCGCCGCGCGGATCAACTTGACCGCACCCGTGGCGTCGCCCCTCAGAAAGTGCAAGTAGGCGATGCGGCTGTTGCGCTCGTAAGCCAAACCGTTTGATTCGTCCTGCGGGTGAAGCGGGTCGCGCAATCTGGCGTAGGCATCGTCCGCGCGTTCATACTCCCCCAGGTCGGTGAAGGCATCGCCGACAATCGCCCAAGGTGAGGGGTCGCCGGAGCCGAGTGCCAGCGCCGATTGCGCCCAGGAGAGAGCGGCCTCAAATTGATGCTCCGCCATTGCCACGACGGCCATGTGTGTCTTCGCTGAGGCCGCGGCGGGATCGTTCGAAACGAGATCGAGGGATTTGTCCAAGGCCACCTTCGCTAGTTCGTAATAACTCGCGTCGGCTGTTTCCCGTCCCTTCTGGATGTAGCTCGCTCCTAACTGGTCGTACGCTTTGAAGTCCTGCGGATACAGCTTGAGGTGGGCTTGTAAGGAACGGATGGTGGCGTCGGTAGTAGTTTGTCCAGCGCCGCTGCCGCACGCAGCCACCAGAAGGACGGCCAGCATCAACCCTGATTTCGTAGCGCGGGTATGGAGGGGCCGTGCTTTAACTCTGCCGTTACGTCTTCCACGCATTCCTATTTCCCGATCTAAGCTGGTACGTTTGAGCGAAGGTTCGGAGTGCAGTTGTGCATTCTGCATTCCGCCTGCTGCCTGCTGCTTCATGGGGTATACCGGACCGCCGCATAATTGCCCAATTGTGTGACCGCGCGGCGAGCCGCCTCCGACACTTCCGAGGTGGGATTGAGATCGAGAGACTGCTGCAAATAACGGTTTGCCTCAGCCTTTTTCCCCAAGGCCGCATCGATCGCTCCGGCGTGATAATAGAGCACTGCATCACGGGTCCCTTTGCCGAGCGCCTTCTCAATCTGCTGGCCTGCTTCGGCGTATTGACCATTCGCATAGAGCGCCCACGCGTAGGCGTCAAGGGTCCAGACGTCGTGGCGATTCTCCAATTCCAGCCGGGCAATGCGAAGCGCTTGCTGAGGTTGGTGGGCGCGCTGGGCGTAGTAAGTGATCAACTCTACGTTGGCATTGCCCGGAAGGGCAATCTGCGCGCGTGACTCACGCTCAAACTCTGCATACATTTTGGCCGCGTCCGCCGGCCTTCCTGCATTCTCGAGAGCCCGCGCCGCCAGAAGGTAGCTTGAGGGAGTTGGAAAGCTTCGATTGCGCTTCTCGACCAACTCAACTGCCTCGGGGTAAAGGTGCTGGGCCAGGCGGACCTCAGCCAGTTCTTCGAGCGACAGGCAGTAATTGGGAAATGCCTTCAGAGCTTTCTGTAGCGACGCGTCGGCTGCATCGGGATGCCCAGACTGCCGGAGCAGCCTCGCCATCCTCGTCAAGATCCATGCTGTTTCTTCGGTCTCGAAGGGAGGCGTCTGCTGGAGTGCCTTACTCAAGAAATCCAAGGCGCCGTCGATGTCGCCCCAATCTTGCCGCAGATCTGCGCCGGTAAGATATGCCGGCAGGTTGCCGGGACGAAGGTTCATCATCCACTGCGCAGATTCTTCCGCCTGCTGGTAATCCCCAAGCGCTGCCTCTGCCTCTGCCATATACCCCCAAATAAGCACTGCGTCGGGCATACGGTGGTTCAGCGCCTGAGCTTCCTCAAGTGCCGGACGGTATCTGTGCTCGGCCAGGAGAAGAGCGACGTGTGCCTGCCCCGCTTCAAAATTCTCCGGCTGGATCCGGAGGGAGCTCGCAATGGCTTCCCGGGCCTGCTCATAGTACGAGGTGTCCCCGGTTTCCCTTGCCCGGCGAACCAATGCAAGGGCCAGGTCGTTATAAACCTGATAACGGTCTGGCTGCTTCTGGAGGACCTTCTGAGCGCCCTCGATGCGGAGCTGCGCCGGTGAGGGCGATTCGACCTCGCCCGCGGCGGCAGTAGTGGACATCGAGATAGCCAGAAGAATCACGGAGACTGTTTTCATTTTCATCCCAACCTGACTGTAGGGGCGCTTCGCGAAGCGCCCCTACTTCTTTCCGCATGCCGCCTACTGCCTTCTGCTTACTGCCTCACTCTACCGGGCAGGCAGGCCCTGATCCGGCAGTGCAACCGGGTTCCCCGGGATCGATATGCCTCCGGTTGCGCCCGCTTGGGCAGTAATCGACGTACGGGAACGACGTGTGGAAGTGTGTGTTGGGCTCCACCAGATTCGTCACGCCGTCCGGCGCCAGATCGGTGTCCACATCGTTCACGTTTACACCATCGCCCAGTGCGTTATTGGGAAAAACGTTGCAACTTGTCGTGTTGCTGGAACCGCACTTGTTGCCTGCCAAGACGCCTCCAACGGCGACGCGCAGAGTGATGTCCACGACGTCGTCAGCCAGTCGCCTGCCATTCGGGAAGCCGGCGCGGTCGCCCGCCAGTAACCCCAGGCGGCTGGCACTGCCGGGCGCGGTGGGGGGCACGCCAGTGTTCAGTCTTAGCAAGTCCGCCACCGGGCCGGTAGGTGTTCCCGAAGCGGCAATCGGAGGCAGATACTCAACCAGTGGAAGCAGGTCCGTGCGCGGCGCAGGTGGAGAGAAGAGCGCTCCCGGAGCCAGCACGGAATAAAGGGAGTCGACAATGGTGACGAACAGCGGATTCAAGTCGAAGCTCGCGAACTGCGAGTCATTCACGGGTTTGGACATGCTCCAGTAATCCTTTGTTCCCGTCCCGATGATGAGCTCATTGATGAGAGGGTTTCCCAGCCTTTGCACTTGGCTGAAATCGTCTGAATCCTGGTCGTGAGCGGACTGCGAGTAGGTGGCACGGCGTATCGTTACCCTTGGCCGGGAAGTCGAACTCCAGATTCCGATGGTAGCGTCTGGAGATGTGGGGGACTCAACATTCCCTGTGCGGGTCAGCAGCTTAATGGGTACGTGAAGGGCAATCACGTCTACGGCATAACCGGAAACCGTGTCAGACGCGAAGTTCTGATTGGCAGCATCTTCGGTGTGGGAGAGAACTCCCGGCACGCCCGTCCCACCCGGGGGTCCCCCCTCGAGCAGCCGGAAATTAGCTGTGTCAAAGGCTGCGCCCAGATCGATGAAGAAGGGATCATCCACGGTGCCAGCGAATACCGAAATGCCCTTATCCGCGTCAGTGTAAGTGCCCGCGGCATAAAGATCGGCATAATTGATGGTGCGCGGACCGGCGTTGGCGGGGACGGCGTAAAACGGCGAGCCCCCGCCATTGTCGAGGGTAGTGGCAGCACCGTGCTTAATCATCGTGACGGTATAGGTCTGGCGGAAGTTCAGACCGGGATTGGCGAAGTCGGTGATTTGCGGGGGAACGCCTGGAGCGGTACCGCCCGGGGCAGAATTGAATCCCGCCAAGCCGGTGTAAACGGTCGGCGACTGGTATTGCGTTGAGAACCGAATTTGAAACACGATGTCATCCTGGCCATCCTGGTCATTATCCACGTGAATTTCATAGAGGATCTGGGGGTCGAAAGGAAACCAGTTGGGGCCATTGGCTGGCTCCTCAAAGGGATTGACTCCCATGATCATCGTGACACTTGGAGGGTCTGTATCGTGGCCATTGGCGTCGTAGCTGCGAAAAGCCCAAAGATCAGTGATGTCAGCGGTTGGATCGAGGGCCGTGATGGGCGCTTCGCGGTGGCTGGAGGCCATGATCCCCACGGGACGCACGAGCACGATCGTGGCGGCGGAGATCGTTAGCAAGGCCAAGGTCGCGATTACAAGGGAAAGCTTGATCTTCATCATGCACCTCATCTTCAAAGATTGGGATTCAAGATCGGCGAAACGGTCAACCCGAACAATAATGCCTGCAGAACACGCCCTGCCCGACAGCGTGTTGAGTGGTGAAGCCCTCCGCCCAACCGCAACGGCTGGACGGCCAGACCTCACCTCTCCCCTTAAAATGATTGCCCATCTTCAAGTACGTGGGGTGATGGCCGAACGGATTGCAGAATTTCTTGCAGTATCGATGAAAGTTGCAGGTCAGGAAACGGGGCCGACCAGAACCATGGGTCCGGTGGGAGCCGGAACGCCGCCCGCAGGCTCAACGGTAACGGCAAAAGCCTTGGCAGCGAGGCCGTGGGGCATGGCGGGTAAGATCATTTGGCCGTTCCCTTGGCCGTCGGTGTTGAAGATGCCCACGTCCACAGGTTTGCCTTCCGTGGGTATCAGCCACAATTCGTAAGTGCGATCGCTGGGCAGCGACTTCAGGTTGGCGGTGTAGAACAGCAATCCTCGGGTACGATTGTAGAACGCCTTGCCATGAGGCACGGCGTGAGCGGTAGCCGGCGACAACTCCACTTGGACGGTTTGGGGACCGGTGAGCACATCCAACACGGCTCGAGCCCGCGCCGCAGCAGCTTTTAACTCCTGGCTGGATGCCTGAAGTTCCCGACGGGTCAGTTCCAGTTCGGCCACCCGTTTGGAAAGCCGGCCGTTTTCGAGCGCCAGCCACGCGGCCACCACGAGCAAGACGAGGCAGGCCGTTGCCCACGTCCACGCCCACCCTGGCCAGAATCTACGGCGAGCGGGAGCAGCCGGCGCCCCCTCGCGACGTCTGGGCCCGTGTTCCCGGAAGGATTCGAGGGTACGCTCGCGAGCTGCCGGAGGAGGCTCGCTGCCAGGGGCGGCCAGCCCGAGCAGCGCCAGCCAGCTTCGAGCCGCCTCAAGCTTGGCGCGGCATTCGGGGCAACCCGCCAAGTGGCCCTCAAGCTCCGTCTTTTCAGGGCCGTCGAGCACACCAAGCTCGTAAAGCTCCATGTCCTCTACGTATTGGGGGTGCGAATTCATATTCCCTTATTCACCCAGTTCCGCCCGAAGCGAAGCAAGAGCGGTCCTCAGCCGCGTCTTGACCGTGCCCAGCGGGTCACCAGTGCGTTTCGCGATTTCGCTTTGCGTCAGCCCTTCGAAATATGCGAGTTCCATGGCTTGGCGCTGCGCCTCCGGGAGAGATTGTAAGGCCGCACGCACACGACTGACCATTTCCTGTTTCAGCGCAAGACTCTCGGTGTCGAATGCCGACGCGCGCAAGGTGACCGCAACCTCTTCCCCCATGGCAGGGGATCGGCGACGCAAACGGTCAATCGAACGGCTGCGAGCCATCACGAGCAACCAACCGGCAAGGCTTCCTCGCGTGGAATCGAAGTTTGCGGCATTGCGCCACAGCTCATGGAAAATATCCTGAAGCACTTCCTCCGCGGCTCCGGCGTCCTGAAGGATACGCTTGGCCACCGAATACACACGTCCTCCATAACGGTCATACAGCAATCCGAGCGCCACCTCATCGCCATACAGAATCCGGCGAATCAGGCCCTCGTCAGAGTCCTGGCGATCAGGCTCATGGCCGATCATCGGCTCCACTCCGCGCTCCCTTCTATATCATACGACCAGAGAGTCTATACGGATTCATTGCGGGCGGCAACGGCTTCGGTTGGGGTGGATGTCGGAGGGGGTTCGATGCGAGTCAGGGCGTACTTCCCGTCCGCCAGTGAACCAGACTCTTACGGGCGCACCTCAATTTTCCGCAAGTATTCCTTGGCCACTTCGTTGCGGTGCTGTTTCACGTCGTCGAAGCGTTTTGCCTGAGCCTCGGCGAGCGGGTCTTTAGTCTTTTGGTAAAGATCCAGTAGATTCAGGTTGGCGCTGTAGCTCTCAGGATTCAGATCGAGAGCTTTCTGGAGCGTTTCCCTGGCTTCCCGGTATCGCCGCTGCTTCAGTTGAATGTGTCCCAACTCAGCATAGGCCTCGGCGTAATGGGGATCGGCCTTGAGGGAGTTTTGCAGGTCGCGCGCAGCCGTGGTGTAGTCGCCTTCATCCGCGGCGATGCGAGCCAGGTAATAGTTCGCGGCGGCAGCCGTCTGGGGCTGGCCGGCGACCTGCGCCAACAGCTCCCGGGCTTTGTCCAGATCATTGCTGTTGAAGTAGGCCACTCCCAGGGCCAGGCGTCCCGCCGGGTCGCGCGGTCGGAGGGCGCAATACTTCTGCAAATAGGCGATCGCTTCGCGGGCGTCCTGGCGCTGCATGGTCACGACACCCACCGCATAATTGTAGGCAGGGTTCTCCGGGTCGAGGCTGGCGGCCAGCTTGAGCGCCCGGTAGGACTCCTCCAGCAGGTTCTGCTGCATACAGATCAGGCCCCACAGGAAATGAATCGCCCCGTTCTGGGGCTCCAGGTCGCGGGCGTGGGCCAGGTAGCCCAGGGCGGCCGTATAGTCCTGCTGGTCATAAGCCACGCGCGCCAGGTCCAAGAGTGGAGAAGCTGCGTCGGGCTTAAGCTGGGCCGCCTTTTCCAGCGCGGCGCGCGCCGGCGCCGGGCGGCCTTGCTCGCGATAGAGCAGACCCAGCGCGCACAGGGATTCGTACGAGGCCAGGTTGCGAGCCTCTAGCCCTTCCAGCAGCTTCACCGCCAGTCCCGCTTGCCGGTGGGCCGCGAGCACCGGGAGGAGGGGAAGAACGTCAGCTTCAGCCAGATCGGGACTCGCCAGCAGGCGGTCCGCCAGCGCTGCGGCGCGCGCGGATGGGCCCAGCCCGGCGTAGTCGCCGCAACGGACGGAGAGCGCCTGCGGGTGGTCCTGGTCAGCCGCCGGCAGGCGCGCCAGCCGGTCGAGCGAAGCCTGAAACGAACCCTGCTGGAAAAGCAGCACGGCCATCTGATAATTGGCTTCCACGTTGCCGGGCTCGAATCGCAGCAGGGCTTGATAGGTCTCCAGCGCCTTCTGCGGCGCGGCGGGATCGCGGGCGGCATTCTCCTGGTAAAGCCGGCCGAGATTCAGATAGGCTCCGGTGTAACGGGGAGCCTCCCCCAGGGCCTGGCGGAAACTGGCCTGGGCGGCCTGGTAATCGCCCTGCTGGGCTTCCATCACGCCTTGCACGTTGTGGAGGCTAGCGTCGTGGGGGAACTGCCGCAGGGCCTCCGCCAGCGCGCTCCGGGCCGCCGCCACGTCACCCTGCTGAAGCAGTTGCCGGACCTTCTGCGTTGCTTCCATGGCGGATTCGTCGGAGCCCGTAAGCCGCAGGCACGGCGCCATCCCCCAGGCGATGAGGCAGGCGATGATCAGACCGGCGCAGCGACGCGGGACTGGGAAACGCCCCAAGCTGCCCATCGTCCGCCCAGGTTTTTCATGAATTAAAAACATGCTTTCAGCCAAACGCCGCGCCAGGAGTGAACGAGTCGCAAGCCTTCGCGCAGGCCATTATAGCTTAAGAATCGAAGCCACTTCATGCGCGGGCGCTACGTTGGACAACGACAGAATGCCCGCCCATGTTTAGACTCGCCGCGCCTGGGCCCGTCTGGGCACAGTTGAGCGTGTGGGGCCGGTCGGTTGCGAAGAGCGCCCGATGGCGACTAATTGTCCCTATTGCTCCCGCGCGTTCGCGCCCTACCGCGCTGATACCCGTCGTGGGCGACGTTGCGCAACCAGGAGCAAGGGAACGGACCCCCCAAAAAATAGAATCCAAAATGAAACGGTTCGGGGCCAGCATGCTACCTGAGTGGCGATACCAAATAGCGTTGGACGTCCAGCCAGTGCTGCCGCATGATCCGGCGCTTCTTTTCGAGCGCATCGGCCAGATTGGGTCCGAGCAGGAACACGTCTTCGTCCGAGGGCGTCTTGGCGCGAGCAATCAGCTCGAGACCGCCGTTACGAACCAGCGCGAGTAGATCACCCGTGTTGTCATATTCTGCACGCTGGATCATGTTCCAAAGCAGATAATCCGGGTCGCCCGTGGGCGTCGCTACCTTGGGCGGCTGCAACGGCGGGCCTGACAGCTCCTTGGCATGCCTGTCGCGAATCAATTGAGCGAAATAGAAATTGTTGATCGACCTCACTTCACTCGACCACATCCGCAACCCGATCGCCATCTGGCTAAGCCACTCCTGCTCGGGAGCGCCGGGGGTGTTCTCTAATAACCGCGCCGCTTCATTGGCCGTCGAGAGTGATTCACGTAGAAGCGGATCTTCCCAGGAAGGCGGACCACTCATGCGGCTGCCATGCAGGTCGATATAGTCCTGCCGCGCCTCCTCGCGAGACACGTTGAACACATAGGGAAGGAAGTACGACTCATCTTCCTGACCCAGATCGCCCGACCGGATGACCAGGGGGCGTGTCAGCATTCGCAAGGAAACGCCCGCGTAAAAATTGCTGTAACTTGGTGCAGCGATTTGTTTGAGCCGGAATGCCTCGTCCAGCCGATAAAAAGCATCGCACAGTCGATCAGCATTCTTTGCACCGCCCCACTGCGCGGAGACCCGGCGCAGCTTGTTGAGACGTGCCACGATGCCTTGGCCCGGGTCAGCGAGTGCGGTCTCGACCAGGTCCACCATTCGTTCGACCGTTTTGAGCGACTCGTTGGAACGGTAGTACCACGGCGCCGTGCCGATGATCACCGTCCGCGCTACCGGATCATCCGTTCGCTCCAACGCTTCAAACATCGCAAGCGGATCGACCAGCCCCAGCACGGGAAATGACGAGTTGACCTGCGTCGCGACGCCAATGGTCGTTCGATCGTCAGTTCTCACCCAATCCCGGCCGGAAAGGTAAGTATCTGGTGGGAGTCGATTTTGGATTTCCTCGACCTCGCGGCGGCTAAAATTCCCTCCGAGGCGGATGGTCACCGGGCCTCCACCCTCCTCCGCGCCGCGGTGCATGGCTTCCATCAGGTCGCGGACCCGCTCACCCATGTTCCGATCTTTACAGTAGGCAGGGCCGTTAGGTCCGCTGTATTGCTCGTCTGCCCAACACAGCCCGGTTCCAGAGTCGTTGTTGTATGCCAGAATTGTCCTCAGCTCAGGCACATGCCGCTTCATATCCGCCACCATGGATGCGATCATGTCGCGGGTTTCCGGGCGATCCACACAATACGCGAACTCCTCGCGCGCGCTTCGCCGCGGGTGATCCACGCGGGGTCCACGCAACTGCGGGTATCGCTCGAAGAAAGCTTCGGGGAGGTAGTGGGTGTCATTACTGGAAAGAGCTGCCTCCAGGCCCAGCTCCTGCAAGATGGCCGATTTGGCCAGGAGCAGTTCACGGTTCTTCGCCACCCAGTCCGCCGGATAGTAAGGAGCAATGTTGGGGTGGGGGAAAAACTTTGAGATGTTGGCGTTGTACACCGCGTACTCATGCCAGGGGCTCCAGACCGGAGGCATTTCAAATGCGGCTTTGCTTGCCAGCACACCGATGTCGATCTGCACTGAGCCGTACCGTTTCAAACGGCTGGCGATTTTCGCAAACGCGCGAAATTCGTTCAGGTCGCGGATGGAGTTCATAAAAATGAAGGTCCGGGGAGGAGGCGTTGCTCCTGCCGCCGCGGTTGCGAACACCAATAAGATCAGTGCGCGGAGCTGCCGAGCCACTTTTCTAACCATTCGAATGCCTCCTCTTGCATCTGAACGTTGAATTGATGAGGTACGTCGTAGGACCGCATCCGGAAACGCTCGGGATGCCCCAGGTCCTGGTAAACCCGCATGATTTTCTCGGCAGCCTGTTCCATGCCTGCGCGGTGATCAAGCTCTTGCCAGCAATCCTGGACAAAAATTGCGCATTCGGGCGCCGCCAACGTGGCCACATCGGGATTGTCGAGGCTCGCGTGCAGTCCGGGCGCGTCCGGCAGCCCTGCGACCGTACTGCGGGTGATATCGAGGAGCGCGGGGAAGGTGGTCATTGACCCCCCGATGATTGCCGCCCGAACCCGCGAATCCATGCCCGCCAGGTACGTGGCACGCATACCCCCAATCGAAAACCCAACGGTCCCAATCCGGTTGGGATCGACCTCCGGCAACGAAACCAGCAGATCGACGCTGCGGCAATCGTCGTAATTCATGATCCCCAGCCAGGTGACCCCCACTAAGGATAGCGACGAGATCATGTCGTGCCGGAGCAGGCTCAGCCAGTTGTTCATCGCGTTGACATATTCGACTTGCTGCGGTTTATAGTTTCCTAACGCCTCCCGAAGGGCAGGTGGCGGATTGCTGTATTGGAGGCGCCGTTCGCCCCAGTAGAACGCGTCAATGACTAATACCACAAACCCGCGCTTGGCCAGTTCATCAGCGTAGGAGCGGCCCGCGTAGAGTTCCTGCTTGAATTTGGTAAGGGCGGGATGCTCATTTTCCACTTGGACCAATTTTTCCTTGCCCTGGACGTAGTAGCCGCCGTGATCGTGCAGCGCCACGACCGCCGGATAAGGACGCCTGCCTCTCAGCGGAACCAGCAGAAACGCCGGAATGCGGTAGTAGGGAGACCCGGCGAAAGAGATGGTCCTGACCTCATAGCCTTCCCGCTGGGTCGTAGAAACCACCTTCATGTCCAGGGGAACTGGGGGTGGCGAGTAGGAGAGTGTCCGACGCACCTCTGCCCTGCCCCGGCTACGCCATTCCTCTAGCGACAGCCCTTTGCGATGAAAATAATCCAGTCGAAAGCCATTGTCGTTTTGGATCGAGTGCATCAGGGGAGCCAAACTTCCCATGTAGCTCTCCGAGCGTTCCTGGGCTGAAACATGTAATGGAATAAGGCAGAGCAGAAGCAGCGTAGATCTGTAAACCATGGCCCCCCCATATGAACAGGGCGCCATAGCAGAAATTGCAGCCGGTTGCGTGCGGGCGCGCCGTCTCTTTCCCGTTGACTTGATTTTCGTGCTAGAACTGCCAATCAAACTTATCGCCAAGAAAACACGCATAAGATGGAATTTCGAATTCAAAGTCGACAGGTATTATCCTCGAAGCCCTAGTCGAGCCGCACCCTTGAAGCGGAACGAATCGTAACGGGTCCCAGCAGTCCTGATGGTATCAGTTGAGCATCTTTTGTCCATACGCGGAAGGTGGTGAACGTGAATCGGCCCGTTGGGCTTGGCTTGCCCTCGATCAGCCAAGTTGGCCATTTGATGAGCTGCTGCCCCCAGTCAAAGGGCAGTGGCTTCCATTCGCAATCCTCCGGCAAGGCGGCATCCCCGATCAGCCGATTGGGCCACAGATTTACCACTCTGACCTCGAGCGAGTTCAACCCGGATCGAGCGGCTTGGGTCACGTCGAGCTGGAACGGTGATTTCCATAACACGCCAAGATCGTAACCGTTCAGTTTCACCGCCGCCATGACTTCTACTGCACCCAAATCGAGATATAAACGACGCTGGCCACCCATCATCGAAGCCGGAATTTGACATTGAGTGCGATAGGTCGCTTTCCCAGAGAAGTGGCGTACTCCGGGGTCTTCGTGCTCGGTCCACGAAATCAGTCGTTTGAGTTCAAGATGGTCAGGCGCGCCCCAGTTCGGAGTGAAAACGACACTCCAGGGGCCACTGATCATGACGGGATCCGGCAGTGGCGGTACGTCAAGGATGCGCTCCTGGTGGTTGGCCGTTCGCAGAATGTATCGTCCAGCCCGCCATCCGACGGCCTCGAACGCGGGGGACTGAGCCCGGGTGAGTTCGATACACTCCGCTGCATCCACAAGTCGTCGCCCATTCCGAAAAATCGACACAACACGGTCAGCCTCCGCAACGCTCTTGCCCGGGAAGACCACAAACACGGATTCACTTTGTTCCAAATGAATCGGCACGCGGGCCGTCATTCCATCAGTGTCATACACCGCAGGCTTCTCCACTCGACCGCTCTCTGGCCACCAGAACTCCGGCCGCTTGCCACTCACGCGGAAAGTGCACATCGCCTGTACGGGTCTCTTCTCCTTGTTGGCCACAAAGAAGATTTCCGTTCCGTCCGCCGTGCGACGATGAATGTAGCGATACGCCCCCTCGGGCTGACAGGAGATATCCACCGGTATGCCCATTGCCCCCAGAACCTCTTCCGGTGATTTACCCCAAACCACCCGGCCCGCGCCGACACGATGTTCCTGCACCCGCACCCCGTCGCAATTTCCCCACAGGCGCTCCACCACGAGTCGCAGTTCTTCGTCACAGGCGGGATAATTCGACAAGCTGGGCGAACGCGACGGTGGCGAACCCACTACAATCATCCCTTGTTCCACCAGTTCTGCGATGCGCGTCAGGAGTTGTGGCGTCATCGTGCCCGCGCCCGGCATCTCGCCGGGCTCTGGCAAAACCAGCACCCGGTACGTCATCCCGTCCGGCAGCACGATGTTTCCCTCCCGAATGGAAACTCGCTTCATCACCACTTCGGGAGTACACCCGTCATAGTTGTAGCCTGGCGTTTCCGGAGGATTTGCGCTCCGCATGTCTACGTGGGGAGGACGGAAGCGCATCGGCGCTCCTTCCGGCTGTAGATACAGTAGGTCTGCAACAAACAGGCCTTGGCGTAACAGGAATTGGCAACGCGTCAGATATTCGTGCCACGGTCCGGTCTCTTCCCACCATGTCTGCGTGCGTTCGTAGTGAAGACCCCACGGCCCCATGGTCATTCCCGGCGCCCGATTCCCCCACGGCTGCATGGCATAACGGTGGAAGATGAAACGGTTGATGCCGGCGCAGAAAGCCCAATCGCCCAAGGCCTTCACCGCTGCCGGATGCGCCAGCCAGTTCTCACCCGGCATGGCCGTAAACGATTCGGCGGCGGTGATGCGCTTGCCGTAGACATGCGACGCGGAAACCATATTCAAGACCCATGACCAGGAGCGGTACACCTCCGGGAAATAGTCTCGACCGTACCAAAACTCGCCTTGCGGTTCATCCGCCTGCCCTGCATACGCCATCTCGTCACCGGGGTCACCGTCATAGGCTTCGATCGAAAGACGTAGTCCGTGCTCGTGGGCCAGCTCACGAAGACACCCGGCATAATTCTCATTCAGCAGATCCGACACCGTTTTCCGTAGGTCCCACAGGAATCGTTCTGAGATCTCGAGGTCGCTCACTACGCGTCCCGTCATGGCGGGCAGGAACGGGAGCAAATCATACCCGCAGCGCTTCTGAAACTCGTTCCGAAAGGCCGGCGTCCAGTTCTGTGCCCCGGCTTCCCAACTATCGATGTGCGTCGAGACCAGCGTTTTACCCGCCAGCGGCCCCGCGGTGGAAAGAACTCGATCGAGGAATCTTGAGAAGTGCAGCCTGACGGCGGCCTTGCTCAGCTTGTCACATTCCAGGCCGTGTCCGGACTCCGGGGTGGGGTGATTATCAACTCCCGTGGAGGTATGGCCAAAGCGGACCACCGTCCATCGTCCGGGTGGGGCGTCCCAGGAAAGGTGTCCGTCATGAAATTGCGCAGTGAGGTCACGAATCTGATCCCGGTCGATGCAAGCTCTCAGCGGCACCGGCGGAAATGAATTCGGAAGTGGCGGCAGTCCAAAGTCACTGTCGTAGGGTGTCGACTTCGCTTCGTAGTCCGCCTCAATGGCGATGTTCGGAATGCGATACGAATCGTCGTCCAAAGTGGGGAATGAAACAACTCCGATATCGCGGTAATAGTTTGCCACTGCCACCGGCTGGGGTAAAACCACATCGAGCGGCCGCCCGCCTTCCAATTGCAGTTCCGACCACACCACCTTTTGCATCGAGAGTTCTGGCGTGATCCACGGCCCGCCGCTACCAGCCCAACCCGCGGCGTTATACATATTGACTTGCAGGCCCAGCCGCTTTGCCTCTTCACACGCGAATCGGAACGCTTCCCACCAGGCGGGGCTGGCGAACGGGGTCGGTCCCGCAGGCGTCCCGGGATCCACATCCATGATCAGAACACCACCGATACCGACACGGTGCATCGCTTCCAGGTCTGCCGTGATGCCCTCTCTCGTAACGTTACCATTAACCCAAAACCAATAAACCCACGGGCGCGCGATATTCGGCGGATCGACAAAAGCGGCTTCCAATTGTGACGGGTCGTACCGCTGGTTCTGTTGGGAGAGCGTCCGTCTCGACGACAGTCCGACCGTACCGATTGCCATGCGACTGAGAAAGGTTCGTCGACTAATCATAGCGGGAGCACACCAGAAGTCTTTTGGATCTAAGGAAAGGGTCTTTCAGATGTGGAGAGTCATCTCACTTGACCACCTCAGTTGCAAGCTTCCTGGCCAGCGCCTGTGCCGCAACGCTCTCGGGAACAAGAGCAAGCTCCTTCTGGATCTCCTGTCGCGCGTCAGCTACTTGGCCCTGTCGTGAGTAAATCTGAGCTAGCGCCAAGTGGATGCCGGGCAGACCGGGTGCAATCTGAGCGGCGCGTCTGTACGCGTTCGCCGCCAGGTCCAGATGCCCTTGCGCACGGTAATTCTCACCCAAGGTCAGGTACAGACGTGCCGAATTGGGATCGATCTTCCTGATTTCCTTCATGCACCATTCCGCCTGCTCCAAATAAGCATGCCCCAACTGGTAGAGAAATTCGGCATCGTCCGGTTGAAGAGAATGCAGGATTTCATACTGCTCGACAAGGCCTGTATAGTTACCGGTTCGTTCGTACGCATGCGCAAGTTGTATGTGCACAGCAGGCTCACCGGGCTGGACCTTTGCCGCGTCCTCGAGTTCGTGGGTCGCCTCCGCGTCTTTCCCCAGGGCGAGGAGGCTGGCACCCAACAAGACGCGCGGCGCTACGTAGTCCGGTTTTAGGCGGATGGCCTCGCGAAACTGCACAATGGCCTGCGCGTAGTTTCCACGCAACTGGTAAACGATCCCCAAATTGTTACATACGAAGCTGACCTTGCCCCTGGTTCGCGCAGGACGCGCAGGAACGCATTCTCAGCATCATCAAGCCGCCCGGCTTTTACCGCGGCGACTCCCGCCTCGAAATCTGGCTGAAGAGAGGCGGGCAAGGTCTGCGCTCTGGCCGAGCCGATTATCCCCAGCAAGCAAGTAAGGAACAGGACAGCAGGTAGGAAATATACCTTGCCAATGCTTGGCCATTTTTCATCACGCATACGCACCACATTCGTCAACAAGCTCGCGCACGCGCCGGACGCGGTGCTCCAAGCCATCCGGGGGAACCTGGTCAGCCACACCCAGCACATATCGTGGCTCGGACCGCATGACCTCCAGGACGTGGCGAGTGTAGCGGTCAAAGTCTTCGTCACTTACCAGTCCCGTGAAGAATACCCCTGGCAGGCCCCCCCAAAGAATGGTGCGTGAGTTGCCGCTCCACTGTGCCCACTTTTCAACTTCCAAATCGCCCACCGGCGCCGGAGTGAGCGCTTCAATGAATGTCAGACCGGTCGAGCAAGTCTCGCGCAGCAGGCCTTTCATCGTGCCGTCCAGGTGAATGCACGAGAACTTTCCGGCGTCACGGATGCGGCACGCCCAGGCTTCTTCATAGTCCCGCATGAACATTCCGTAAAAGGTCTTGCCCACGCACTCGGAGGAGAGGTTTTCCGGAATCATTAGAACTTCGGCGGGACTCTGCACTGCGATGCTTGCCGCCGCGTCGTGCGAGCGCCGGACCGCTTCTAGGGTCGCGCGAAATTCCTCCCCCGCATCGGCGAAAATCTCGAAGACCGCCGTGACCCCTGCGTCCAAGGCAATCAATTGCATCAGCGGGCTCTTGGGTAAGTAGCACAAGACAACTCCCATGTCGCCCACTTGTCCGCGCCGCCGCTCCGCAAGCGCATAGTCCGGCGCATAGCGGGTGTTTTCGTGGACATAACGGTACGCCGGCAAATCGCTGGCAGACTTCACCAGGTGCTCGGTGGGAGCTTCCGCGAACGATTCCGGGAGCCAGGTCCAGGTTTCTCGCAATGTTCCGCGGGGTGTGTCGATTTGCCGGCGCCGAAGGTTTCCTTCCATCCATTCCCGCACCTGGCAATTCTCGATGATGGTCCGGAAAGGAAAATAACCTTGCAGGTAAAAACCCACCCCCAAGTCCCGGTGCCAGTCAAGGTACGCAGCGCGCTGCTTGAAGTCTGGCGGTTTTTCGCCCCGCCCTATCAACGCCGTCGCCCAATAGTCCAAATCACCGAACCACGGCACCACATCAGGCTTCTGCCCATTCAGAACCGCCAACACTCTTTCCCGCGGAGTCATGTCTCCCTCATCCAGGCTGTGTAAGTTCCATGCTCGCGGAAAGCCTCGTACATGGCCCGAATATTCTCCAGGGGCACGTCCGGGCCGACTTCGCCACAGGCTACGATGCCGCCCTTTGACGAACCGCACGCCTCAAAGGTCCGATGCACTTCTTCCTTTACTTCCGACGTGGAGCCAAACGGCATGATTCGTTGTCGATCGATATCGGTACGGAAGGCCACGCGCCCGCGAACGTTCCTGGAGATCCATTCGTGTCCGACCACAGACACTTGGCAATTGATCACCTGCACTCCAATTTCGATCAAGTCGCCAAAGATGTCGCGGATTTGCCCGTCGGTGTGGTACCACACGTCCATCCCCTTTTCGCGCGTCCGCTTAAACATTTCGGCATAGCGCGGCTTGAATATCCGGCGCCACGTTTCCGGCTTGATGATGAGCGAGAGTTGGCTGCCCCAGTCATCGGCAAAGTGGAGGCCGTCATATTCGAGCCGTGCCCACTTGTCGATCCACCGAAGGTTAAAATCCAGCATATCGTCGAGGAGCCGATAGAACTCTTTCGACTCAGTGGCGATGTCCAGCAGGAAGTTTTCCATCCCGCGCAACTGTTGGAGCTGCTCGAAGTAGGTGACCCAAGCGCCGCGTGGGTACCAGCGATCGTCCAACCCCACCATGTGGCCGCTGTAAAGCCTTCCGGAAGGCGGCCCGGCGGTAAAATCCTCTGGCCACTCGAACTCTTCGTACCGTTCTAAGTCTGGAATGGGCCATTCGATCGGGATTCCGCAGACTCCCAGCCACTCCGAGAACCACACGGTGCCAAAGTCGTCCGTGTTTCTGCCTTGCTTGTAGACCGCGGGGAATTCTGCAACGGGAAGGTCTTCCATGTAATCCCACCCAAAGTCCTCGCGAAATTCCCCCAGGATTTCATCCAGGGCTCTGCCGTACTTAATCTGCGCGGCGGGAAGAACGGCGTGGGAAATGGGAACCCGATCAGGATGACGAAATTGGATGGCAGACTTCACCCGCTGCCGGCAATTCAATCGCATGGTCTCCCTTGCAGATGCAACGCGCATTCATGGCTCCTGGAGTAGGTTCGAATAACTGCCGTATTTCCTGGCGACCTGGAACATATGAAGGATGTTCTTCACCGGAATCCCATCATGGAGTGAATGACCGGACGCGAGAAGCCGTCCAACTACGGGTTCGTTGATTTGCGCCGGAAACACAACCTCCAGAGTGATGTACTTCCGTTCGCCTGGAAAGAGGTCAAAATAGTTGTCGCTATAAAGCGACAGGTAAGGTTGAGGGCCCTCCCATTCCGCTCTCGTACGGAGCAGACGCGAATAAACTCGTCCGCTCTCAAGATCGATGGTAAATCTCGCCGTCTGGCGGCTAGCCTTGGCTTCGAGAAAGCCGCCAATTTTCGAGGTGCCGGACGGCAATCCTTGAGTATTTGGAAGAGCGGCTTCTCCCGCGCCGCCAAAACTTCTGAATGATAGAGATTTTGAGGCCCAAAGTCCACCAGAGTCCTGGATTGCGGATTGTGATTTCCTGATGGAGCCGGTTCTCACCGGGTTGAATCAAGAGTAGTTTGGCCTGGACACGGACTGGTTCACCCTGAAAGTTCGATTCCCCCGCCTCCACCGCCCAAGCCGTGTATCTTCAGTGAGTTTCGAGACACTCCGTTCCCGGTCTCCCGCCGCACTTCTTGGTTTTGACATTCCGCTCCAAAAGGGATGCCGCGGGCTGGTCTACGTGAATGTGGCCTAGCAGTCGAGTGTCAGAGTTCGGGAGAGGAAAGGTGTGGGGGGCTGGCTGGGTGAAGTGGGGGGAGGGACTGACTCGATGGTAATGCCGGTTGGACTTTCAGCGGCGGTCCCGTGGCTGAGGAGGGGGGCTGATCGCCGCAAGGGCCAGTGCGTTGACCCATCCGGTCCCGGCGACCTTATTATCAAACTTCAGGGATGCTTGGCGGATCACCTGCACTCGGAGAAGCCGGGTGGCTGGCGGAACCAACAGCTCACGTTCGACGGCGGACCAGGCATGGTCGCCGGTGAAGTTTCCGAACGTTATATCCAGGCGGGACGGCGCTTCGGCATCAGCGACGCGAAACCGCAGCCCTTGATCCGTGGTCAAACGGTCGGTTCGTATCAAGGCGTGGAAACGATACCACCCGGGTCTGACCGCCGTTAGCTGCGACGCCACCGCGAGGTCGAGGTTCTGTTTCCCTGCGAACCGGATTCGCAGCGAGCATCTTGCCGGCGCGGCGCCCGTGCAATCCCGCGCAACTTCCACGACTCCCGCCCTGCCTGCGACGCTCCAATCAAAGGGCGAGGCTACAGGTTCCGCTTCGAAATCGCCGTTGAAAAGGTAGGTGGCCGTGCGGTAATCACCCGCGCGCCTGCCCAGGTACTGCGTCCAGGCGGACGCCGCCGCGCCGGGGTGACCTTGGCGGATCTGAAACGCCGCATATTCCCCGGCCAATGCGTCGTCGGCATATCCGTGTGCCTGGACCCACTGCCAGGAACGTTGCGCATCATCGGGCCGTTCGGCTTGCATCAGAAATCGAAGCCAGGATTTCGCCGCGCGGCTGTCTTCAGGAAGACCGTACTCCAAAACGTCATCGGGCTTATCGAGCAAGCGCGCGTACTCGCTGAAGATAAGGTCGTCATAGCCGGAGGTCAGCGACAGGATCAGCGCCGTGAGGGGAAGCGCCTCCCGGTTCTCTCCGATCTCCAAGTGGAAGTTCGCCACCCGCAAGAGAAGCGGCGCCGAGCGCGGTGCAAGCACCGGCAGCCGGCTGTAGCAGTAGCGGGCGTTTTCCGTCTGTCCGGCGTCCAGGTACGCATCCCCCAGTTCGGCCCATCGATATGGATTCTGCGGGTCTCGCTGGAGGGCGCTCTTGAAAATGGCCGCGGCCTTTTCGGCGTTCTCCTTACCCGCTCCCATCAACTGCTGCCGACCCCGTTCTATGAGCGGAGGGTTGATGCAGAGCAGGAGCCGGCATAGGGCGCGGTCGGCGGTTTCACTGTTTGGCCACAGTGTCTCCGAGAGAATGCCGGCCGAGCAGTAGCAGCCGAGAACTGCCCCTAGGATTATGGTGAGGGTTCTCATCGCAGAAACGGCAACGCGCAAGTACAAGGGAGTGAGTGCGGATCCACGCTCAATGCGAACCCTATACTTCCCCGAGGGCCCGCGAGGGAAAACCCCTCCTTAGCAGTGCGGATTACCTGCCGGACACGAATTGCTTCGCGAGGGCGGGTCCGGGTCTCTGCCGGGCGGGGGATCACCGGGACCGGAGCCTGGTTGATGGCCGTGTCCGCCGCCTGGCCGGCTGGACCCTACGACGCTGACGCGCGAGTTGTTGGCCCGCGTCAGTTCAATGTTTCCCGACACTACCCGCAGCACGGTCGCGCCGTTCACCACCTCCAGCTTCACCTGGGAGTTCGGCTCGATGATGGCGCGGCTCCCGTCGCTCAGGTAGAGGGTTGCGGAAGAGCGCGAGGTTGCGATCACGTCGCCGGCCGCCACCGGCAATGACGAGGCGGTGGGAGGCACGGTTTTGCCGTCCAAGGTAAGGAGCCCGGAACCGTTGACTCTGCCCAGCGGATCGGCGGCGATCAGGACCGCAGCAGACATCATGACAACGAGAAGATATTTCATAGCCACCTCCTGTAAAGTTCTACTGGCGTAAAGCCACCTCGAAGCTTTCGGAGCGCGAGTGCTGTTCCCAACCATTGGTACCGATTATCGGCGTGTTGTTTGCGGCTGTTACTCCCGCAATCCATGCGAGCAGCATGGCGTTGGCAGGTATATACAGATTGAAATCCGCCAGGCTATGCAGCAGAATCGCGGCCAGCGCGCCGGCGCAGGCCACGGCAAGGTAGCGATTTTCCCGCTCGTAAGGCGCGACGGCCCGGCGGAGCGTTCTCCTGACCACCGCAAGCGCCAGCGTGGCGAGGATCAGGCCGCCCACCAGTCCCAGTTCGGCCAGCAACTGGAGGTAATCGTTGTGGGCGTAGTCATCCGTCAGGAGCGGTTCCGCGACCTTGAATCTTCGGAACGCCGTCTCATACCCGCCCAGCCCGCAGCCGAACACGGGGTAGGCTTTAATCAGGGGAATCGTCTCGGCCCAAAGCTCGATGCGTCCTTCTGCCGTGAGTCCCTGCACCGAGGCGATCTTGGCGAACCGCAGGACCAGCTTATCGGGTGGCAGCAGGACGGCGCTTGCCAGGGCGACGGCGGCGAGCGTCGCGGCGGCGCCCCATCGGCGTTTGCGCGAGTGCGTCACCCAGCCGAGTTGCCGCCTTCCCAGTGCCAGCACGCCGGCTACGAACAGCGCGAACAGCGTGCAGACGAACCCCATGCGTGACAGGGAAAACACGATGCCGAGCAGCATCGTTCCTGCCGCGGCCCACACCCCGCACGCCGCCAGAGCGCGGGCCGGCGCGGCGTGATCGCCCCTGCCTTGGCGCCGCAGCACGGCCACCGGATACATGACGGCGAAGGGCAGCGCCATTTCCAGGAAGCCCGCGTAGTGGTTGTGGTTCGCGTAGGTCCCGAACCGGGATGGTGCGCCCGGCCCGCCGAAGTTCTGGTACAGGCCCAGCCCCAGCGACTGCCACACGCCCAGGGCCGCTTCCAGTGTGCCGATCGCGATGATGGGCGCAACTAATATCCAGCGGCGGTAGCGATTTCGGCCCGCGACATTGTGGATAGTCCAAAACACGACGACATACCCCAACACTAGTAGAAAGTGTTGGAATGTCCGGCTGGGGGAAACGCTGAGCGAGGCGAAGCGGAGCCCGGCGCCGATGGGGGCAAGCGCGTCAACGGCGGCGGCGCGCTGGGGCGAAAGCACGCGCAGCGCGGCCATCGGCAGGGGGAGCACTTGCAGCAGCACATACGCCGGCAGCAGGAAAATCAGGGAATAGGGAATAGGGGTTAGGGAATAGGGAAGACGGTCCACGGTTGACCGTGGACGGTTGACAGTGCGAAGGGCAGTTGACCGTTGACCGTCAACAGTTGACAGTGAAGACCCATCCGGTCCGAAGTTCCCCCGCCCCGAGTCCCTAGTCCCTGGCCCCTGTCCTGAGGTTAGGGAATAGGGAAGACAGTCCACAGTTGACAGTGGACGGTTGACAGAGAAAACGACGGCCAGCACCCCCAGCGCCAGCAGGAAGACGTACTGGTCAAATGGCATCACCCCGCCCCATTGGAAGACCGCGTACCCAAGCACCACCCCGAGCGCAGCGAGGGCGACGGGATACGGCGTACGGGATACGGGGTACGGGATACGGGGTACGGGAACGTCGGTCTTGTTTTCACTGTCGACTGTCAACTGACTTTCGGAGACGGGAGTAGGGAGTAGGGAGTAGGGAACCCGATTTTCGAGTTTCGAATTTCGAATTTCGGAGCGGGGAACCCGATTCTCGAATTTCGGATTTCGAATTTCGGAGCAGGCGGCCCGATTATCGAGTTTCGAATTTCCAGTTTCGAGTTTCCAGTTTCGATTTTCGATTTTCGGAGTAGGCGGCCCGATTTTCGAGTTTCGAATTTCCAGTTTCCAGTTTCCAGTTTCGATTTTCGAGTTTCCGGTTTCCAGTTTCGAGTTTCCAGCTTCCAGTTTCCAGTTTCCAGTTTCGAATTTCGAATTTCGGAGCAGGCGGCCCGATTTTCGAGTTTCGTTTTTCGAATTTCGGACTTCCCTTGCCTTTTTCAAAATTTCGACCCCGGCGCGGTCGTCTCTGGTTGCGCCTGCTTGTTTTGGGCCGAGACAGACGCGGGTAGGCACGGGGGAACGGACAAAATGACCGAGGCGGCGCCAGGGCGATAACCCACAGAACGAACTCGAAAGTCGAAAATCGAAATTGGAAACTGGAAACTGGAAACTGGAAGCTGGAAACTCGAAACTGAAAAATCGAAAATCGAAACTGGAAATTGGAAACTCGAAAATCGAACCCTGTCCGCAGGTTAAAACCTGCGGCTACTGAAGTCGCTCCCCTTCAGGGAGCCTCTGACGAGACGGTTAGTGCGATCGTTGTCCCACGGTTTCGCCGTGGGCTAAATGACGGTGCCCGCTGCGCGGGCTTTTTGAAATTTGATCGTCCGTTCGTTGTCCCACGGCTTCGAACGTGAGAAAAAATTTACAATCTCGCGCAGAGACGCAGAGGCGCAGAGGTTTGAAATAAATAAATGCTTTATTTTCTTTGTCGACTCAGCGCCTCTGCGTCTCTGCGCGAGGTACTTTTGCTCGTTCCGAAATTTCTTCACAGCTTCGCAGGCCTGGCGATTCGGAACGCCAACCGACCAAGCCCGGAAGGGGCGCGATACGCCTTTCTCCGGGCTCGATCTGGCCCCGCGCTCAGGGTATTCCGCCCTTACAGGGCTTAGGTTCCCGACCGCATGATGCACGTTTCACCCAGGCCGCTGGCCTGGGCTGGGATAGCACGCCCCGTCGGGGCTGTCGTTCTAATTCCTAATTCCGAAACTCGAAACTGGAAGCTGGAAAATCGAAAATCGCAACTGGAAACTGGAAATTGGAAATTGGAAATTGGAAACTCGAAAATCGAACTTTTGTCCGCGGGTTAAAACCTGCGGCTACCGAGATCGCTCCCCTTCAGGGAGCCTCTGACGAGACGGTTAGCGCGATCGTTGTCCCACGGTTTCGCCGTGGGCTAAATGACGGTGCCCGCCGCGCGGTCTTTGTGAAATTTGATCGGCCGTTCGCTGACCCACGGTTTCGCCGTGGGCTAAATGACGGTGCCCGCTGCGCGGGCTTTTTAAAATTTGATCGTCCGTTCGTTGTCCCACGGTTTCGCCGTGGGCTACATGACGACGCCCTCTTCGCGGGCTTCTGTTCACTGTCCACTGTTCACTGTCAACTGCCCGGGAGTAAGGAGTAGGGAGTAGGGAGTAGGGAGTAGGGAGTAGGGAGCAGGCGACCCCGATTTTCGAATTTCGAATTTCCGAGCAGGCGACCCCGATTTTCGAGTTTCGAATTTCGAATTTCCGAGCAGGCAGCCCGATTTTCGAGTTTCCAGCTTCCAGCTTCCAGCTTCGAGTTTCGAGTTTCCAGTTTCCAGTTTCCAGTCCCTATTCCCTACTCCCTACTCCCTATTCCCTACTCCCTACTCCCTATTCCCTACTCCCTATTCCCTATTCCCTTATCCCTACTCCCTATTCCCTATTCCCTATTCCCTGTCTTTCCTAATCCCGTACCCCGTCTCCCGTATCCCGTATCCCGTCTCCCGTCTCCCGTATCCCGTCTACGTGCGGTAGCGGACTCCATAAATCTTGCGAGCGCTTCCGGAGACAAGTTGGGAGCGGACGATGAAGGCGCGGATTTCAATATTGGGACCGTCGGGGCTATAGGGGCAGACGGCGAGCATTCCTTCGCCCGCGTAGTAGTTCTCCTGGCTGACATAGGAGAACCCACCCTTGGAGACGTTTTCGGTTTTGGTCACTTCCACGCGGCCGCGATAATCGCGGATGCGCACCGGGAGCTGGAGGGACACCCGGCGGTGCTGGCGGCGTTCCCGGCGCGGGGCCACGGCGGCCGGGCGGGTGAGGGGCGGCGCAAACTCATCCAGGGGCGCACCCATCGCCAGCACCTTTTCCGGGTAGCCCCAAGGGGTACTCGCGGCACACTTCCGGCAAGGTTTCAAGAGGATTCCCGAGGTCTCCAGAACGTCCACTTCCACCAGCGAAAGTTCCGTCATGGCCACCTCGTGGCACGTGTGGCATTCCAGCAGCGCCTTCGCTTCTCCCGGTTCGATCGGATCAGGAAAGTTAATTCCCCAAATGTTCGCCTCGGGATTGCCGCACTCCAGGCCCCATTCCCCGCCCTGTTCCACGGGAGGAGAAACCGGGCCCACCACGCGAAACTCCGCCTCGCGGCGGCGCAGGGGGTTGACCAAGCGCACCTTCTGGCCGGGCGACAACGGACGCGTACTGTATATTCGCGCCCCATCGCGGTTCACGCAGGTCGTGTGGACGGACATCTCATAAGCTAGTCCCGCCTCGTCCACGCCTTTCATGCGCAGCGGAATGGTAAGCTGAAGCCGGTCGGTCCGGCGTCGCTGTGGTTCGCTCATGTTCTGTACGGGATACGGGATACGGGAGACGGGATAAGGGATAAGGGAGACGGGACACGGGATTAGGGAGTAGCGAACCCGATTTTCGAATTTCGAATTTCGAAGCAGGCAGCCCGATTTTCGAGTTTCCAGTTTCCAGTTTCCAGTCCCTATTCCCTATTCCCTATTCCCTATTCCCTACTCCCCATTCCCTTTCTTTACCACCATTTCCAGTGCGACCTTGCACGCGAAGTTGGAGCCGAGGAGCAGGTAGCGGCGCCAGAGGCGGCGGGGTTCATGGGCGAGGCGGAAGAGCCACTCGAGGCCATTCTCCCGCATCCACGGGGGGGCTTGGCGGGCGGTCCCGGTGAGGAAGTCGAAGGCGGCTCCCACCCCGGCCAGTACCGGCACGCCGAGCCGGGCGCGGTGCTCGAACATCCAGCGCTCCTGTTTGGGAGTGCTCAGGCCCACCCACACCACATCCGGCGCCGCCCCCCGGATTCGTCCGTCCACCTCAGCCTTCTCCTCCCCGGTCAGCGGCCGATAGGGCGGAGTGTAGGTTCCCACGGAGCGCACGCCGTATAGCCGGTTCAGTTTCGCCGCCAGCCGATCCGCCACCCCCGGCCCGCCCCCGTAGAAATAGTGCCGATAGAGGGGCCCGGTGTTGGCGCAGAAGGTTTCCATCAGTTCCGGCCCATAGACGCGCCGGCGCATGTCGTAACCGCGCCAGCGGCCCAGCCACACCAGCGGCATGCCATCCGCCACCACCAGGTCCGCCGCGTCGAGCACCTGTCTGAACGCCGGATCGCGCCGCGCCTCCGTGACCCCGTGCATGCCCGTGAAGGCGACACAATGACCGAGCGATCGCTCGGCAATCCAGTGCCCCATCTGCGCAATGACGTCCGGAATCTGGACAGCGTCCACAGATACGCCCAACACCCAGAAGCGGGATGTTCGCACGTCTAGATCAATTGATGTAATGCTAGCCATGTGAGGCGAGCGTGCGCTGGTATATTTCCTATAGGGCGGTGTGGTTTATCTCTGCGGTGAACTTGCCTTCGCACTCGGCATGGGCCGCGCGGCCCATCGCGGCCATCTCGCGGGAGTGTGCCCAAGCCCACTCGACCTTAGCGGCAAGATCGTCGGGATTGCGTGGGCTGAAATCCAACCCGGCGTCTACGCATGGTGAGCCAATTTGGATCTTCTTTTCTACTTCTGTCTTATTGACTCACAGCGGCGGCTTGAGGCCGACGAATATAGAGGCGACTCCATCCCTTACTGGAGCGAATCTGACGTTGGCAGTCGGCAGCGTTTTCAGCAAGGCGCCAAGTTCCTTCCCTGCTGGCGTGCGGTCATCTACGATGCAAATAAGTCCGTACGGTGGGGGAGAAACTATCCCAGAATAACTTTTTGCCACGGTCCAGCCTGAGTCATCGAATACTTTCATTATGTCATCAGCAAATGTTTTCGCTTCCTCGTCCCCAAGCTGGCGTAGCCCCACAACTGATCCCCCGTATGGTTTGAGCGCTGAAACAAATTCGTCATGCTGTCTCGCGGTGATCCGTCGCCATGCCATTCGCTCTTCGATCTTGATGCGTGCGGACCTTTCGTCTTCAGCGGCCTTTGTTAACCGGGCCGTTTCCCTCTCCGCATTCGCTGCTCGTTCGTTTGCCAGGGCTATTTGTAGTCGGAATCCTTCGGCATCTCTGAGCGCTGAGTCAGCAGCTTTGCGCAACTCCGCCATTTCGCCTTGGTGTCTTTGGTCTTCGTCGTGTTGGATATGCCTTAGTCGCTTGCTAAGTAGAACATGCTTAATGCCAAAGAGGGCTTCTCCAACAACGCCGATGGCGACAATCAGTGTGAATACCCACAATACTGTGTCCAGCCGCTCAATCGTCCTTTCGAGAGCTTCTTTCATAACGATCCCAGGCGAAACACGCGGGCCTTTCTACGGTTTATTGACAGAAATCTATTTGGCGCCGTGCTCCCGCGCCACCGCGTTGCGGCCAGGTTGTTCTCCTCGCTCCAACCTTGCAGGCGCGTGCGCGGATCGGTGGGCAGCAACACGCCATCCACCGCCCATCCGGTCGGGATCGCCAGGGAGAACATCCGCGGTCGGGGCAGCCAGCGGTACGTGATAAAGAACCCATGGTCCGACACCACCAGACGGCGCAACCGTGACATGGGGGTAGTATAATCCCACCGGTCAAATCGGACGTACGGCAGAGTAATTTTTGAAAAGCGAAATGACTCTGCCCTACGTCCGTGCCTCCTGCTACCCCTACTTCCGGTCATCTCCGCGGTACCCGGTTTTACCCCGGGAAAGATCGCGGCGCGTTACGGTTTTTCTCCCCATTCTTCGCCCCGGTTTTTCGCCATTTGATGAGATTGAAGATATAGAATCTCGAAGCTAGAGAGAGATTGAAGAAGATTAGCCAGAAGGCTTCCGAGGGCGAGAGAATTTATTCAAAGAATCTTGCGCAGATTTGAGATCCTTGAGCACTAATCGAAGTATGAAACAGCCCGCGTGAATGGTTCCGTAGATGATGAGAAGAAAAAGGACTATCTCTGCGGCTATCAGATCAGCTTGTACGAGGAATGCATCCACGTTAGCTGCCTCCCACAACTTTGTCAAGAGGCCGGCCCGAGATGGTCGGTCTCCTGGAAGCAAGCATTGGATAAAGCGATATCCGTTTGTCAAGGGATTTTGAACATAGAGGATTGGCAGATGTCGTGGTCTAAAGGATTATCGGCACAAATTCAAGATCAAAAAGGTTAAGAAGAGCCGAAACCCGGGGACATCATGTTTTATGGTATGGCACCGGCCTGTGGCGCGATTAGCTCGGGTGGTGATCGCGCGTCACCGGCAAATCGGCTCAAGTCCCAGCGTTCGATCAATGAATCGCGTGCCCCTTTCCAACAAAACCAGTAAACGGGGTGCCTCTCCCCAATTTTCAGGCCATCAACCGTTCGGTACACGAGCCACTCTAGTGCTATCTCTCGGAATCGTGCCTTAGCCATGATTCGAGGTCGGAAATTCTGAGCTGGGTCAGTCTCGTCGCTTCCTTTCCCCAAAGCAGCGACCGTATCGTCCCACCTCGGTTGAGGTAGGTGTCAAACTCGCAGTGTGCTTTGCGGTAAGCGAGCCACTTTTCCTGTGCATCCTTCAGGTGGTCCAACCAACTGGAATCTGATTCGTAGCCCGGAATGGAGATGGGCTTGCTGTCCACCTCCCTCACCCGTGCTTCAATTTTAGAGAGCAGCTTGTTCATCTCGGCCTCGGTTCTAGTCAGTTCTTCAGCGGCGGCAATATTCATGCCCGTTTGCGTCAGTGGGACCAGGCCAAATCTTTCGAGCGTTAAGATTGCATCTAGGGCTTTGGCAAGTTGAATCGCATTATCGAGGAACTGATCGACTTCACTGGCTTCGTAAACGGATCTCCGCGGTGCCTCGTGACAGAGTATGTGCCGCACCTCGAAAAGACAAGTGAGGCATCGTGCCATTGCGTCATAGTCCTCCACGATTGGTCCTGCGGATGTCTTTATTATCTCGGTTTCCCAGCGGTCCACAGCGGTTTCCAGCAAGGGGCGCAAAGGCTTTCCGAGAAGCGTCTCAAAATAAGCGACGATCTGACCAAAGGAATTCACTGGAACGCTGTGAGCCAAGATGTCGCCAAGCGTGATGATCTTGCCCTGAACGTCGCGTAGCAGCGCGAAATCGATCTTGACGTATTTTGAGAACTCGACGGCCCTATCGGTGAAGCGCCTGTCGTGATCAACGGTATCGGCGAGGTTCCTTCGCGTGAAGACCTCCAGCAGGGTAACAGTCCGTATTACATAAAAGTCAGGCATGCAGGCGGGTTTTTCGCGGTTTTTCTGCCATTCTGCTTGAAGCCTCTCGAGAGCATATGGACCGAATCTGGTCCATCGGTCGCCGCGCAGTTTAACGTCTAGAATTTCTTGTGTACGGTCTCTATTGCTCATCGGTTTTCTATGTCCATGCAAGTTTTCCCTGGCCAGCTCTGGGTAGCAGGGTAGCGCAGAGTGTCGCTTTTCAGACACTCTGCGGCTTTTCCATCCACGGCATTTCCTTCTTGGATACCAATGTCATGCATGATGTTTCCGTTGCAAGAACCGCGGAGCAGCAGGGTAGCGCAGGTTTTCGTTTCTCAGAAAGTCTGCGGCGTTGATTCGGGCATCATTAAGGACCGCAGAGTTTCAAACCCCGAAACTCTGATACTAGCCGCTAGCTTCACTGCACTATCCCGGCGCTCTACCTGACACCGTTTCCCCAGAACCAGATGGACGAGATGCGTTGTACAGGCCTCTCAAGTACCTCTTCATGAAACTACATTCGACCCATGACTCGAATTGCAGTCAAGTATTTGCTACCAACAACGAACCAACCCTTAGACCCGAGCGGCGCTTCAAATTTCTGAGGTTCGATGCCGTAAATAGAGGGATCGAAGCTCTCCCCTGCCAAGCGGTGCAAGTGTTGCAACAGGGCCCTTCGGGTCAGAAATTGGATTGTTGAGAGCTGGTTGCGTCTTACGAGCTTCTCAGAAATGGCTGACTTCTGGCTGGGAAAGACATCTGGGTCTCGAGGCCCGAATTCACCATGGCGAAAGATGGCATCGTGGACGAACGAGGACCGCTGCTGTCCATAGACTGCCTTAATCGTCTGCTCTAACTTGCTACGTCTCTCATCGGCTTCAGGAAATTCGAACAGATCCCCCAAGGAAGCGGCTATGCCAGATGCCTCGCCTCGGATATCATGCGGGAATTGCAGCCTGCCGCATTTCTCGCATGAAACAGTGCTGCCGCATTTCTCGCATGAAACAGTGCTGCCGCATTTTTTGCATGAAACGGTGCCCTCGCACTTCAGAGTCCCGCGGAAGGGCTTTAGCGCAGCAATCATTGCCACCGCTGCGACGGTTGGGAACCCTATTCTCACCAAATCTTCAGCAGTGTAATATGCGAAAAGGCTCCTGTCGAACTCCGAACGGTCACGTGCAACGAGGGAACCATAACAACGCGCCACCCGAAGCGGACCCTCCAGTGGAAGTTCATGTGCCTCATCTAAAGGCATCTTGAACTTCCCCTTGGGATAAACGGCACCCGGATCAGGCATAGGACAAATACTGGTCACGGACCGCTTGAGAGCGGTACGGCCAAGCGTTGAACGATACCCTTCATAGTGATTTCCGGTGGCCAGTGTTAGGAGAGCACAAAGTCTTGTAGCACCCAGATTCCCAACCGATTTTGCCTCCTCCTTGAATCTCACCGTAACGACCTGAATCACAGCCGAGACGGGCCTGTTCTCCTTCCCCATCCAAACAGTCGGAAGAATGTATGCGCCAAGAGAAGGGATCTCGATTGTTTTGCGGATGACAGCGGAATTAGGCATTTCCAGGTAATGAACTAGAAAAAACTGCTGCGACTGAAGCTTGCTGCGCCACCCTATGGCCGTTTCTATCGTCTGAATAATTCTCCTCTGGAACGCAGCCTCTTCTGATTTGCTGAAAGTTGGCTTAAGCCCCTTCTGAGGATGATCCGGCCCGTACAACACGTAAGCGCCCACCTGTTGTAAATTACGAGGTTCCACCCAGAACTCTACGCCGACCTTATAGCCAAACGGCCAACTTCGAAATGGGAGGTACCATTCGAAAGCGACAGCCAGCTTGTCGTTCTTGTAATCTGGGTAGAAATAGGAGCCTCCACGCTTCTCGCGCGCAATGAAGTCGAGACCTTCAATCAATTCAGGAATTTCTGCACGTGGAATATCCGCATTTAAACCAAACTTCCAATTAGGCGTCTCAGCAGCTCCACCCCTCGTGTTAACAATACGCTTCGGCTTTGTCATTCCTCAAAGGCTAACACAAAATGATGAAATCTCGCCGCGTGTTCTCACCTCATCAGCCGTTCGACACCATAGAAAACCCATAGAAAACCGGTTACAGACACGTTTCCAGGTTTTCTGGGGGCGGTGCGCATGGTTGCGACGTTAAGAGGAGGAAGGCATAATACGCCTCACTCCGCGCCACCGCTCTGGCATGGGCACTATGTCCAAAAGAAGAACGAAGAAACGGGGAAACGCGGTGTCCCCGGTTCTCCCCCTTAGAGATTTCAGGATTTCTTGACGGGATTTAGTTTAGCGGTTGAAGGCACCGCCCCAGGGCTGGGAATGCCCCTTATCGTCATTCGTTGAGAGAATTTCGTTTTGCCGGCGTCCACAAAAATCACGTCTGCTTCATATGTACTCGATATTTTTCGCTTAGGTGCAGTGCAGAAAAAGAGCACGTCTTTCTGGATAGCTTTGTATGGTGGAATATGCAGAGGCGTATCAAAATGCATCAACGGTTTTGTTCCTTTCAGGTGCGCGTACAAAAGTACTACGTCGTATTTTGTGCCGTTCGCAAACGTGGCAAAAAGCCGCACCTGCGCAGCAGGTGCACCCCCCCACATCGCTTCGCTGCAAAAGGAATTAAGTGGGTCCGATGTCACATGAAAATTAGGGTGCCTAAAATAGCTGCGCACAAGACCGACAATACCGAGCGACGCGGGTACCAGCACAATAAGGAATAACCACAGCGGCACACTCTTCTGATGTGCCCACACTCGCACCGTCCCTAAAGCGCTGAGTACCCACAGCCCAACTGTCGGCAAGATCGTCGGCAGCAGAGGCTCCACGACCTTATGCCAGAACCAGAGAAGAACCTTTTTCATACGGGTTGGTTGCGGTTCCACGGGGCCTCAGTCTACCACGGCGTGATGTTCAGGGAGATACCCCAATTTCTCCTACATAACGTCGTGGCGGCATTGACGTAAAAGCGCGAAAAAACGGTACCTGACCCTTTTCCCCTTTTTCCCCTTTTTCGACCCTTTTTTGTTCTCACACCCTTTTTTGTTTTTGTTTTGACACCCTGACCCTTTCTGCCTCTGGAACTTTCCAGCCGAACGGTTACTGTTCCACAAATCACCGTTCGCGCTGATGGTGTCACAGAACTACGGTGCCGGCTCGTCGCACGGGCGAAGCCTCACGGCCCCCCTGGCCTGTATCGCTCGTCCTTCCTCGAAGGGCGAAACTTCGTTATAACACGGCGCCACAGCTTGCGCCGGCGTTTTCGTGCCTTAAATTGTTGTGAGTTAAGGGGGGAAAGGGTCGCGGTAGGGACGGACATTGCTGACCGCCCCCCGCACAGGCCCGTACGGGCGCTACTCACGCATACGGCTCTTACCTCAGATGCATGGCGTCAAAGCGCACGCATGTCGCCGTCAATCAGCAGGGCCGGAGCGCCGGTGTCCGCCAAGGCCAGCGCCAGGTTGCTCGCCACCGTGGTCTTGCCCTCGCCCGGGCCGGCGCTGGTGACCACGATGACGCGCGGACGATCGCCGTTCTCCCCGGAAAACAGGATGGAGGTCAACGTGGCGCGGAAGGATTCGGCCAGGACCGAAGGGCTGCGCCGGGCCGCCGCCAGTTCCACGCGCGCCGGGTTCAGGATGCGGCGTTCGGGGATTGACGAAGCAGGACCCGGCGCCGGGGCTTCCGGGTCCGCCGATGGCCGCTGGCCGGTGGCTTCCGAACCCTTGCCCGGCGTCGCCAGGCCCAACGACAATAGCGTGCGTCCCGCTTCCGGCTTCCGGGTTCCGGTTTCCCCTTTCTGATTTCCAGCTTCCCGTTTCGGATTTCCAGCTCCCCGAGTTCCGCTGCCCGCGTCCCTGGCCAAGCTCGGCAGCTTCCGCCGGCCGTCTGCCGAACTCCGGAGTCCGGATTCGGAATTCCGGATTCCGGATTCGGAATTCCGGATTCCGGATTCCTGATGCCGTTCCGCATCGCGATAGTAGGCAAAATACCGGCTGCGTTCGGCGGCGGAGTTGGGGATCACGCCCAGCTCCGGCACGCCCAGGGAGAGTCCGGCCTCGCCCGGGGCCTGGATGCTGCAGTCGGCGCGCTCACCGATCACGACAAAGGCAACGCCGAAGAAGCATCCGGCCAGCAGCCCCAGCGCGAGGTTCAAGGGATAGCTGGGCCGGTAGACGCGCGTGGGCGGGAAGGCCGTATCCACCACCCGCACGTTGCTGGCACGCAGGGCGGAGGAGACTCCGGCTTCCTGCACGCTGCGCAGCATGGAGTCATACAGGTCGCGATTGGTGTCAACCTCGCGCTTCAGGATGTTGTAGTGCGCCACCTTCTCCGCCTGCTCGGACACCAGTTGCGCCTGCGCGGCATAGTTGCGCGCCAGCAGGTTCTCCCGGCGCTGCGCGGCCTGGTACTCATTCTGGATGCGCTGGACAATCGCGCCGCGCTTGGCTTCCATGGCGCTTTCCAGCGTGGCGACCTGCGCCTGCACCTTCTTCACCGCAGGGTGCGCCGGGGTAAGGGCCGCGGAAAGCTCGGCAAGCTGGCGCCGCAGGTCGGTGAGCCGCACCTGGATCTCGCCCAGCGTCTTGTCATCCAGCACCTCGGGCAGCGACTCCGCCGGGGCCTTGCTGGCCGATTCGTACTTCGATTGCGCCTCCACGCGGTCCGCCTGCGCCTTGGAGAGCTCCTCCTGAAGCTGGTGAAGCTTCTCCTCAGCAATGTTGTCCTCCTCGGACGTGAAGAGCAGGCCCGTGGCGTTGGCGTAGGTTTGGAGCTCGTCCTCCGACTTCTCCAGCTTGATGCGCACGTCCTCCATCTGGCGGGTCAGCCACTCGCCCGTCTGCTGCGTGGTCTTCCAGCGGGCCTCCAGGTTCTGCTGGATGTACTCCGCCGTCAGGGCGTTAGAAAAATCGGCGGCAAGCTGCGGGTCGCTGGAGTTGTAGGAAATTTCCACCAGGCGCGTCTTGGCCTCGGCCTGAATGGTCAGGTTTTTCGAAACGCGGCGCAGCAGGTCTTCGCGCGTGGCGGGACGGGGCTCAGGCAATCCGAGGAGCTTGTGCCACGCGGAGAGCCGGCTGCGCTGCCGCTCCGCCGCAAACCGCTGCGCCAGGTTCAGCCGGGCAATCACGCGGTCAAGCACCGACTCGCTCTGGAGGATCTGCACCTGGGTCTGAAGGTCATACTCGGGTGGCGACGAGCCGGGGTCGTTGGTGGTCGGGTTCACCTCGCGCATGTTGAGGAAATTCTCGTTCAGGTTCTGGATCTCCAGGGAGGCGCGGGCGCGGTAAACAGGCGTCTGCGGCAGCGTGAACAAGAGTGCGGCAAGGAGCCCGATGAACGCCGCCACCATGAGAGCCGTCCAGTGGCGCCGGATGATGTCCCAATACTCCAGCAGCAAACCAGGGCCGGGCTCGTCAAGAACCTCGGCATAAGGCGCCTCAATGTATTGCGGTCGTGGCGCCACGCTGATGCCGGCGGTCTTGTGGCCGTGCGCGCCGGAACCCGCGTCCTCTAACTGTGCTCGATTTTCCATGGAATCCTCAGAAACCGTAATGGCATCCCCTACGCCAGCGCAGGCGCGTTAGCGAAAACTGCGGGCGACATGCAATCGCCCCGCTCAAAAATGGTAGATGGCGCCGTACGCCGCGGCGGCCAATATCGACGGCACGGACGTGGTGGTGAAGACCTTGTGGCTGCTGGTGGGCACAACCAGGACGTCCTCGGGCCGCAGGCCGATGTCCTCCGCTTTGCCGTCCAGGATCTGCTTCAGGTTCACGGCGATTTCGACGGGCTTCGGCTCGCTTGGCACACTGCGAATGATGCGCGTTTTTTCCGGCCGGGCCGTGCGTCCCAGACCGCCCGCCATGGAGAGCGCCATGAGCACGGAAATGGTTTCACGGCCGCCCAAGGTGAAGGCGCCTCCGTGCTCGACGTCGCCCACCACGTAGACCATGTTGGATTCGGCGGCCGAAACCGAGATCACGTCGTTGGGCTTGATCTCGATGTTTGCCGCAGGATTTTTCCCCAGCAGAACCTCTTGTACGTTCAACTCGGCCGTGCTGAATTGCCCGGTAGGATCGATCTTCGCGCCGGCCAGCGGGAGGTCGCCATTCTCGCGCCGGCGTGTCAGGGTGATGGTGGAACCTGCCGTCTCACGAGGCCCACCTGCCATCGAGAGCACTTCGTCGAGCGTCTTGCGGCCGCGGAGCTGAATCACTCCGGGTTGGCCGACGGCGCCGAATACGGACACGGGCTGGCTGCGGAATTCCGTGACCGAAACCGACACTTGCGGGTCTTTCACGTAGGTCTTGAGCCGCGTATCCAACGCGGTCTCGAACTGCTCAACCGTCAAGCCGCCCGCCGTCACGCGGCCGATCAACGGCAGCGTGATGTTCCCGTTGGTTCCGATCAGCATCGGCTTGTCGGAGACCTCCGGGGCGTCCATCACATGGATCACGATCTGGTCGTCGGGACCCAGTACATATCCGGAGTCAGGCAGCGAGCCGCTCTGCCCCACGTGCTGAGCGAGGGCGCTGAAGGGAACGAACATCAACATAAGCAAGCCAGCTCCGAGATTTTTGAGGACGCTCATTAGAGATCTCCCAACGTAAAGCTCCGCACTCTGAGTCACATTTCTGTAACCCACAGCAGATCGATACCACGATCATCCTTCGCTGAAGTCGCGCGGCGGCGCTCTTAGCTGAAAGTCTTCCCGCGCTAGCCGCCGATGTCGTTAACGCTCGTTCCTGGTTCCCAGCGCACTGTCGAGCCTCATTGGTATTTTTGGCTTCGCAACACAAATTCCGTACCGGCCACCGCAAAACCGCCAGGGGACGCTCCACCGGGGGAGGGATCCACCCGAACCACACGGCCGTGGGTATACATCACGGAACGAAATTGATCGCGGCTGGGCGGAAGAAACGCCTTTAGCTTAATGTCCGCATCTAAGGGCGGAGGACTTTGGGTGACGACGAAGGTCCCGTTGGGGCTGATGTCGCGCGTGAGACCGACGCCGACCTGCCGATCGTGACGTGGACCTTTCCATGAGAAGATCACACTAAGCTCAAGAGGGTAGCGATTGACTTTTCGCGGCAGCAAGATGGGCGCTCTCCGTTATGCGCTTTACTCTGTCTACTCTTCGTTAATCCAACGCATCAGCTTGCACGGCTACCGAAGGGTCGGAGTCTACGCACGGTCCAGACATTGCGCAATGGGCCGGACAACCGTGGCGCACGTGGGACGCTCGCACCGCGGCGTCAGCCTAACGATTTTCTAATAGGAGAGAGAAGGTTGTCCTATTCGCCCTTAGGCAAACTGGCTCAGATGCGTCGTTAGCTTCGATTCGCTATATCGACCAAAATCCTTAATTACCTGCAGTTTTTGTGGTGCGTTATTAATGACTTGCGAGGGGTTTGGAGGATGAGGTTTCTGGCGGGGTGGATTCGAACTGGAGCAAGCGCCGGCGGACCCTGGTTTCGGCGATGCCGTATTGTTTGGCGGGATAGCTGATGGTTAGGTCTTGCTGCCGAGCGTGCAAGCCGGCGCACACTCTCTCAACAATCAGCGTGCGTTCCAGTCCGGCGATGGCGCTGGCGATCACCACCACGGCGCGGCCGAAGGGACCCGTGGTGTCAATCTGCTCGCGATAGCCGGATGAACTCGATGTGGCGATGACCGAGTTCATCCAGCACCTGGGAGACGAGCCAAAAACGGCAGTCGGGTTACCGGCGCAAGAGCGACATCAGCTTACAGGAAGCGCGGCTTGCTGTGGAATCGGCTGACACTGCCGGTTAGCGAACGTGGGGTGGACTGCCACCACCATCTCATGCGCGGAATTGGCTTGATCGGGATAATTAATGAGCCGGACGCGAAAATTAAACCGCGGAATTACGCCGGCGGCAATGCGGAGTTCTTCTTCAAGCCCCGCTTTCGTCAGCTCAGCCGTATGCGTAGGAATCCTGGGCAGGAGGATTCCAAATACGCCCGAATCAATGAGAAACAAGGAATCCTCTCCTCGCATTCTGCGAAGAATCGCTCGGCCTGCACCGGCATGCACCTCGGTTGTCTCGTTCACATCGCAGGTTTCGGGCCGGATCTTTACGTCCACAGCCAGGAGGGACAAAGGTTGGTCAACGCCCGAGACACGACGGAATTCCATGAATAGCCGGTCGGTAAAGGTCTCAACCGTAGGAAGGGATGCCAGAAAGTCCTTGTTGGACTCCTGCTTCATGATTTGTATCGCTCTTTCCCTGGCCGCAACGCGTACGCGCAGCTTGCTGATTAGAACCTGGCGGTCTATCAAATAACCAATCATCAGAACGGAAAGGGCACAGAAACCGAAAAAGACTGTTCGAAATGTCCCACCATCCAAGGTCATAGGTTTGGCGAAAATGGTGGGGTACATCATCAGGGCCATTCCCATAGCCAATATAAAGATTAGCGTTATTGCCAGTACGTGGAGGTGAAGTTGACGCCGGTCGATCTCTTCTGGGCTAATGTGATCAAATACTTTCATCTGTTCCCCCCTTATTCAGTCATCGCGTATGGCAAAGGCACGTCCCCAGCCATCCTTGAAGGCCGCGAAACATTTTGAGCAAACCACAGAAATCCAGACACTTAGACTCACGGTAAGGGAGAATGGCCTCCGGCCTTAGTCAATAGGTGTAGCGACGAACGTGTGAAACCGTTCCAAAACGAGACATCTTGCCAGACACTGCGTACACCGAGTAGGATTCGTTCCAGCCCTGAATGAACACAAAGCGGGCTTACGATTCGACTGTCGCGTCCGGTCCCAGCAGTTACAGCAGTTCGGATCTCTTCCAGCCGCGTGGGGTCTTGATCCAGAGCGCTGAGGTTGCGCCGTCGTCCACCCATCGTAGTTCGCCCAAAGCACCCTGGTCCGTTAGAGGCGGCGTTGAGTGTGGTGTCAGGCGGAAGCCGCTGCCCGCCACGTTCAACGGGGGTTGATCGACGGAACTGCCCGACGGGACACAGTTTTCCCATCCTCCCACGACTCCCCAGCCGCAGGTGCCCAGAATACATGCCCCGTCGAGGTCGCCGGTGAACGCCTTGGCCAATCGGTGTCCGTTGTCAGCGAACAAGACATTGCCAAGGTAGGTCCCGTATTTGCCTTCCGGCGTAATCAGAAACCCCGCCCCCGCGTTATCCTTTGCCCATCGACTGTAATATACGCGGCATTGAAACATGGATTGGTGGGCTTGGGTAACGTAAAACCCAGCGACCGTCGGGGAATCGGCGTAGCACTGGCTGAAAGTGTTGCTGCCGCCATTGCAATAGAAGCAGTAGTTCATGGGTCCCTGGGTCGGTTCGGCATTCCAGACATGCACCATATTGAACCAATTGCTGGCGCCGTCGCTTCGTACGCCGATTTCGTAACCGATCACGTGAGCCAAGTTAACCTTGCAGTCACCCCTCTGGAAGTGGATTCCAATGCTCTCGGGCGCATAGTGGGTATTCAGTTCAACATCGCAGCGAACGCGTGTCAGATTCGTCTCGTATCCCCCATCGAGCAGGTGAATGCCCTTGTACAGTGCATTCAGCACCTCCAGGTCGGCGATTTCCATCCGTGCCACGCCGCGCTCCACGCGGAGTCCCGTCAGTGGGAGGCGGTTACCGTCGATCACTCCGCCGCGAATCCAGCCACCATGAAAGCAGGATTTGGGTGGCTTACCGCCTCCCTTGATGACTACGGCTTCCCCCTGGAACCCAGTCCGGGCCCGGATCACCGCATACGGCGTCATCACCAAACTGACTGACAGCGGCACGCGCAGCGGTCTGCCAATCTCGTAAACTCCGTCCTGGAGTTCCAGAGTCCCGCCGCCCTGCGACTCTAAAGCAGCGATGCGGGTCGTCAATACCGGATACCAGTCTTCAAGCGGTATCGCATCGGTACCCGTAATTGCCATCTGGCTTGCGTTCAGCTCACTCGTGCTGTTACAAAGGAGTCCGGCTATGGCGCCCCATTTGAGAGAACTCCGGAGCAGTTTTTGTCGCGTTATTTTCATGCTGTGGTCCTTGCCCGGCTAGGAAAGCCTTTTTCGCAGGAATGAGAGGGTTGCGTTTCACAGGCAATCAAGCGTTCGTAACTGTCCACCATTTCTTCTACGCTGAACATTCTCGCCCTTTCGGCCGCTTTTTTCCCTAGTTCCCTCGCGCGGGAGATGTCGGCAAGAAGCTCGCGCGCAGCGCGGGAAAGTTCTTTTGGATCGGGAGGGACAAGTATCCCACTATCATGAAGGACCTCACGGTGCGCGGGGATATCACTAGCGACAATCGGCATCCCCGCCGCCATCGCCTCGATCAGGGCCATTCCCAGGGCTTCGTAGAGAGAAGGAAACATGAATAGATCGCAAACGTTCATGACGGCGCGGACTTCCTCGGGAGCAATCTCACCCAGAAAGCACACGCGGTCGGCCAATCCCATGGATCGCACCTGCTGCTCGAGGGTGCCCCTTAGCTCACCATCCCCAACCAGCACTAAATACGCGCCGGACATTTGCTGAAGGCTCTTTAGCAGCGCCTCGTGGTTCTTTTGGCGCGCCAGGCGTCCAACATGGAGGATTCTCGGACGCCCCACTGGAAGTTTCGCCATGAGTTGGCTGCTGAGGCAGCCGTTCTGATCCAGCGCGCTGCCGTTGTAGATCGTGCGAACAGACCTCCTGTAGCACTCGGGGTAAGCCGACATTGAGTCCGCCACCGAATGGGAGACGGCGATCTGCTTGGTATAGATCCCCACCGTTCCGAGCAGCCAATCGGCGTAGCGGGCGAACGTGGGATATGTTGCAAGGGGGTTGTGTTGAACGGCCACTCTCCGCCGGATGCCTGCCGCAGCCCCAACCAATAGGCCGAGAACATTTGCGTAGTGAGTGTGCGTAATAATAACCTCAGGCTTGTGGTTCCGAATCCATCCGAATAGCTTTATGGCCAACAGAAAGTAGCCCAATAGCGAAGGCCTTCGATTCGAGAGAACTCGCACTCCGGGTTTGCCAAAATAGGCAGGTCGTTTGAAGTACAGGAACCAGAGCTCCGCGTCATGCCCTCGACTCCGCAAACCCTCATGCAATAGGTAGGCGACTCGCTGTGCCCCCGCCGCTTCCATCTGCGTAACGATTTGGATGACCTTCATTGTGCCCTCTCACCTGGGCGCACACGCAAATTGCGGCGCAACTCGCGCAGGAACAATCGCATTGCAGCAAAAATCACTGGCGCTCCGCCGGCTTCCCTTGTTCTCACAACTTGCATATACCCCTCACTGGGTCCTCCCAAACAAGCCGCGCAGTTCTCTGCGGACATGGCGTGGGATTAGTCGCATTCCGACATAAAGTAGGACGTGAACTGGCTTGGCTTCACCACGACGGACAGCCTGTTCCAAAAGCTTCCAATACTCGCGCGTGTTGGCCGCCGGTGCTGCCTGAGCGGCGACATTGAGCAGAATGAAGCTCGCATATGCTTTGAGGGTGATACACTGGCGGACATCTTCGATCCAAGACAAGGCGGAACGCCAATCATCGGAATTGCTGATGCCGGGGTGAGTCTGCTCTACGAGGCAAATTGCAAGAGTGTTGGGCTCGAATTCGAACCCGACTCCTTCTTGCCTCGCCACGCGAAGGACCCAGTCTGCGTCTTGATGTCTTCGCAGCCCCTGCCGAAAAGGATGTTGGAGCAGAAGCTCTCGCTTGGTAAACAGCATCGGAGTTGCTATTACTCCTTCGTCGCAGAACAGGCCCTTCCGACTGAAAAGATACTCACTAATAGGTTCCTCTGGAGCCGGGAATCGCCTCGGCCAAACAAAGTCGCCACGCGGCGTTCGCGCAATCATACGACACGAGACAACGGGGATGCGGTGGGCGGAGCGCAGCGCGGCAGATAACTGCAGTTCGATCTTACGCGGCAGCCACTCATCATCGTCATCGAGGAATGCAATCCATTCCCCGTTCGCGGCCTGGATACCCGCGTTTCTGGCTCCGCATGCTCCCTGATGTTGGGCTAGAGTGATGATTCGGATGCGCGAATCGCCGATCGCCCCGAGCGCCTCGCTGGTGGAATTATCCGGCCCATCCAATACCACGATAACTTCCATGTTGGAGTGCGTCTGACTCAATGCCGACTTCACCGCTCCCAAGACCAGTCTTGGACGGTTATAGGTGGGAATGACGGCGCTGACGAGTGACTTATCACTCATGGATGCTACTCCCGGCAGGAACCGGCCGCTGCCATGATTTCACCAGCTTACCAGCCCGGCAGAATTCGTCGATTACCCGTTCGTAGATGACTTCGAGTGCTTGTGCTTGTTTTCGAATGTCGAACTGGCTGCGGACGCGTAGTTCTCCCGCCCGGCTGAATTGCGTCCACAGCTTCCCGTCTCGAAGAAGTAAAAGAATTCTTGCGCCCAATGCTCGCCAGTCCCCTTCTGGGACCAGAAAACCTGTCTGACCATCAGCGACTGCCTCAGGAATCCCGCCGCTGGCGAAGCTGACAACGGGTAGACCCATTGCCTGAGCCTCCGTAAACACCATTCCAAAGGCCTCTCTCTGGCCGGTTTCAGCGACTACGCTCGGGGTACAGAAAACAGTGGCCCGATTCATCCATTTCCTGACTACCTCCGGGGATTGCACACCGAGAAATGCAAAGTTTCTGACAGACCCGGAGGCTTGCAGCTCCAGCTTGACTCGCAAAGGACCATCGCCGATAACGACGAGCTTGGCTTCTGGCGCAAAACCCTGAATCTCCGCCATCGCCCGGATGAGATATTCGCAACCTTTTACCGAGACAAGCCGGCCAACGAAGAGAATCACGGGAGACCGCGAGATCCGAGGATCGGGGCAAAAGAACTCCAGGTTAATTCCTGTGTAATGGACCACCATCTTTTCGGCAGGAAATCCTTTCGCCAAGGCTTGGTTACGGATGAAATTGGACACGCAGAGGAAACGACTGCCTTGTGCTTTAAGCTTCTCCCGCCTCCACAAATAAAGCGACGATTGACGGTCGTCCTTGACCGTGATGTCGTATCCGTGCAATGAGGCCACGAGAGGAACTTCCAGCGCCCGCGCCAGCGCCATAGCGTTGCATGCGTCGGAAGCAAAGTGAGCATGAACCAGCACGGGTCCCAAACTCATGAGCTTTCGTCGCAGAGTGGCACTGGCCCCCCACAACTTGAAACGCACCCTTTTGGGTTTCCCTGCCAGTCCCCCACGACTTATGAAATTGAATCGCCCCTGGGGAAGGGGCAAGCCCGGGATTTGGCGTAGGCCCAGGTAGAAAGGGCGAAAATGGACCAAGGATTCTGCTTGCGCCGGAATGAAGGTCTCCGAACCTGCGAGCAGCTCGTCGCGGTAGACAATGAAGGTTTGACTAGAATTCATGATGAAAGACCAGCCCTTTCGATGAGAGTCGTTCCCGCACACATGTCGCGATATTCACGGCCGTGGCGGTATACAAAACCCAAAAGATGTTGTTTCGTATCATGATCGAACTCTCATCGAGGTTATAAAGCACCATGAGACACAGAAATGCGCAAAGCCAGTATGCGGTGGGCCCTGGAACTCTTCTGACGATCTGCAATGCACGCTTGGACAAGATAAGATAGCCGACGACAAACGTGGCAAGGCCTAACAAGCCCAATTGAAGCGAAAGATCGAGAAAGCCGTTATGCGAAAATTTCACATACCAGCCGACGCTCAGGAGGACTGAAGAGGATGGCCCGTGCATTCCCGCCCAAAAGGCGTCGAACCCGTAACCCAACCATGGGTGCCGCAAGATGGAAACCAGTACCGCACTCCATAGAACCGTTCGTCCTGTCAGCGTCGGGTCCTTGCCCGCCAGTGCGAGCAACTGGGATTGGTATGTCCAGATCAGAAATGCCAAGGCGATAAGTATCATGCCAATGCCAATTATTGCAGGGACAACAAAAGTGAGGTTAAGTCTGGCCAGCCGAAACAGTAGGAAGGCCGCTATCATGAGGATGATTAGGATGGCTCCCGTTACTGACCGAGATGCCATGAGGAGACCCAGTGACGTCACCAGGCCAATCCAGCGAAACCAACGTCCTGTTTCCGGTCTCACGAAGTAGAACACGAGGGCAGCGAGCACCATGGCTCTTGCAAGCCCATTTTTCTGATTGAATGCGCCTTGCCAGGCGCCGAAGAATATTCCATGATCGACGCCGTATTGCGGCAGCACGATCACCATGAAAAGGCTGGAAAGGGCTACCAGGGCGAACGTCCAGCTCAACAGGCGCAATTGTTCCGGAATTGTAAATCGGCTCCCGAAATAGACGCCGTATGCCGTCGTTGCCAGCATGACGATACTTCTATGCAGCGTGAGAAATGAGTCTTGAGACCACAGTGAAGATGCAACCGCGATTACGACGAGCGCGAGGATCAACTTGGCATTCCATGCACCTCGCAGGAAAAGACGCCAGCGCATAGCAATGAAGCAAAAGACCCCTCCATAAAAGGCAGTCTGAACTATGAAGTAGGGGAGTTTTCCCTCGTCCGATACAGGTCCATCGGAAAACTTAAAGACGAAGCTCAACACTGCACCTGTCGTATAGAAGAGCATTGCTACATTGAAGGCTTTTTCGATTGCCTTAAGCATTTGATGACCTATGGATTCCTCGGCTTACCGAGGGACAGCAGATGGATCGAGAACTTTTAAACCACTGCCTCGTTGGCATTTGGTCCGGCAACGGTTACTGGCTCCGGCAGACTGCCGCTCCTGCCGTGTGAATCAGTCATTTGATTAGGCTTTGCCGTAGATAAAGAATTCTGCAAAAGAGCCCTGCGTAAAATCCCCATGGTATGGATACTTATTGGGAATGTGCTTAATGAGCTTCCATTGGGAGACATTCTGTTTTACCCATCTTGTGAATTTTCTGTGCTTGACATGAGTGGCTTGATTCGCTTCGGGCTCGTCAGAATCACTTGCATAAATGATGACATATTGGTTAGAGGACTCAAACAACGCTCTCATGTGGTTTGCGAATACTTCGTCCTCTATCAGATGAAAGATTACATCCAAGGAGAGTGTAAGGTTGGCTTTCTCCCCCTTGTAATCGGCCAAGAGATGAAATCGTTTCGTGGGATCCCCTTCAAATAGTTTCTTGCACTTTGTTACGGCCGTGTTGCTGACGTCAAAACCTAAGTACATTGAATACTTTGCTAGCGTCAATTGATTGCCATCTCCGCACCCGAACTCGATTACAGACCGCAAATCATGCTTGGCCACAAACTCATTAAGGGTTGTTGCTTTGAACTGAGCAAACTTTCCGTAGGAGCCTACTCCGGAATCGCCCCCGGTAGAGTAGCGTTCCTCCCAGTAATTGATTGAGGTTGAGAAACGTTTCGGCCCGGTTCTATTGACTTCTAGATTCCGATAGATCTTCCTGACCAAGTTTCCTAACATTGGTATCTCCTTTATCAATCCCTTTAATCTGTTTCGCACTGTTCTTCGCTCCCCGGAAAACTCCGCCAATGAATTAAGCTGGAACTTTCATTTCGCCTTCCCCGTTACCTGCCAATAAAATCCCGGCCGGAAATCTGGGCTTGCCGTGTAACAGGGTGACTGTGACCAGAAGGCTCAACGCAAGCAGCCCGTCGCTGGCGATGCTCGACCACGCAGCTCCTCGCCACCCGTACGCTGGGATGATCCACAAATTGACGAGAACATTAAAGGCGGCGACGCCAACCTGGATGAGCGATCGAGTTCCCTGGTGGTCGGCGCCGGTAAGCGCACCGGCAGTGAAAAAGTGCAGTGTCTTCAATGCTGGCAATAAGGCGAGCCAGCGCAGGGCTTGCGTAACGTCAGTGTATTGGCGCCCGATGATGTGGGGCACGAGCGGAGCGCCCAGCATTAATGCTGCAAACGTAAATACTGAATAAGGCAGAACCTTGATCAGCATCCGCTTGCCATATCGCATGCTCGCCGGAACGCCCCCGGCGCCGGTCCGGTAAAAACCGGGCAGGGTTGCAGTCAAGAGAGCTCGCACCGGGATAAACGCAACGTCAATGAGGCGATAAGCCGCAGCATAGACGCCCGCTGCCTCGAGGGTTGCAAGCCTTGCCACCATGGTCTTATCGATATCGTTATAAATTGTCGCAGCAGACTGGCCGACCGAAAAATAGAAGCCCTCGACGCCTTCTCCCCGGATGCGATGCAAGGCCAGTTTCGGCTTTCCCAAGCTGAGCGTGACCCAGGCGACGGCAACGAGCGCCGACACAATTGATCCTGCCAGGTAAACTGCTGACCAGGCCATTACACCGGGATGAGAAACTGCCGAGGCTAAACTCGCGATGCCGATGAGGCGGGTCAGACCTACCAGGACGTTCAGTTGGGCGTTTCTCGAGAGCCGTTCGACACTTTGAAAGGCCCAGGCTCCCATATCCAGGAGTTTTACGAAGATGAGGTCGGAAACGCTGATGAGCGTAATTACCAGCATGGGAATTGAGCGAGGGAGAAGCAAGCGGCAGAATAGCACGGCGAAGAAGGTAAGTACGCTTCCGGAAACGAGCGTTATCAGCAGGCCGTTGCCCCAGTACTCGGAGAACAGGAGCCTGTCCCGTGAGACATTTTTGATGAGCAAGCCGCCGCATCCCAGCCCGACAAATGGCGAGATCACCCCCGTGAGCGCGGTAGCGGCGACGAACCCCCCGTACTGCCCCGGACCCAGGCAACGCGCGATGATGATGAAGTAAACAGCCTGAATCAGCAGGCGCATCCCAGATCCGCCGAGCGACCAAAGAGTGTTGCGGGCCAAGGGACTGGCCAGTCTGGATTGCACGATGCTCCGCAAAGAAGTCTTAGAAATAGTAATAGAAGACATAGCGATCCAAACAGCGTCTTTCATTCTCGACGAGGACTCAGAGAGCTTCATATTTGACGCAACCGGCCTTGGCAATAAGCGATTACGGGAGCTCCGAGTGGGTTCTGTGCCATGGCTCGCCAAAACGGGCGGGCGCGGCGGCGTATCGCTCGAGGAATGCGACGAATGAACGGATCCCTGGGATTAAATGGAAACGCGAGCAGATCAGGAGCCATTCGCCGAATCAATTCCACTTGATGAGCAGAAACTTGTCGAACGTCCTCAGGTACCCGCAACATACTCGACATGTATCGCCCGCTGTTCGAGAGACATACGCGACTGCAGGAAGATAGGTCCACCGCCTGCTCGTTCGAGCTTGCCCACGCGCCGAGGCGCTGTTCGATATAGAATCGGTCTCGCCAATCGATTTCAGGGTGGGGGGTCTCTTCCGTCCACCTACGCCACTCTTCAAGAGCGGGTACAAGTGGCCCGGCCGGATCTTGGCCATACTCCCTTAGAATCTGCTCGACGGGCGGTACCTTCCAGGAGTTCTCTCTTGGCGCAGCGAAGTGGAAGCGCGAGGCGCGAGGGCAGCCGACCTCCATGCCGGCCCCACGAAGGATAATGTCAGTTTCACTGAAATGATCCCACTGCCCACGGTAGATGAAGTCTTCATCGTGATCGGCCCAACCGTCCGAGGTATGCTCGGCAAAAATGGATATTTTGCGGCCATCCTGCTTTCCAGGCTTGATTAGGACGTGCTCGAAACCGGCGATGTTGGCCAACTTAGGCGGGAACGTCAGGTCTGCGAGAGTTATGTCTGCGTACCAGAAGGTATAGCACCGAAGCTTCACCCCAGCGCGAACGGCGGCAGCAAGTATGAGCCTTGAATCGAAGCCGGCCGTGAGAGGCAACCATAGAGATGGCGAAGTCTTGGCCAGGGCAGCAATCGCCGTGACCAGAGTTTCCTCGACTTCCACCAGCGCTTCTTCGTAAGTTAGCTCTACTTGCTTGAAAAGACGTTTTGCGCTGACTGTGCCGGTTTTCAGGTCCAGTTGCTGGCTCGGCAATAAGCGGCGAATTCCTGCGTAGCGGCTGAGGGGCGCAACGTACCATTCCACCCCCTCGCCGAGCAATAACTTGCGGTCGTCGAAGATTGGCGTTTGGGGTGTGCGGAGAGGAGCCGTACTGCTCGAAACCCACAGCCCGTCTTCTTTGTCGGAGTACAAGCAACCCAACATTCCTGCGGTGTCAGTCTGCAAGGTGCCGTTGGCAATAAGTGCCCAGCGTCCTGCCCACGTGTGAGTGATGTCTGCAAGGCTACCAAGTGAGTTCTTAAGTTGGTCGATGGGACTCGGGAGGGAAGCATCTGTCTGAATTGCCGTTCCAATCAGGATGTATTCGCTTCCGCCGTTCGCGACCACCCTCTGTACCGGGAGTTTGGGACAGTGGGACAGAACTCCAACTCCTCGCACCGTTTCAAACTGCCAGTCCGGGCACACCTGGACGGCATTAGCGCTTATTACAAACTGTCGTTGATGTGAATGCATGATGGTCAAGTCTCCTGCCGAATTACTGTCCTGTTCCCGCAAGTACTACGCCTACGGTTCTCCACAAAATCTTGCAGTCGAGCGCCAGGCTCCATTCATCTACGTATTTCTTATCGAGGCTCACATAATCGTCAAAGGAAGGGCTCTTGCGCGCCTCGACCTGCCATAGGCCCGTCACACCGGGAACTACGTCCAAGCGACGCAAGTGTTCGAGGGTGTATTGCTTGTATTCACTGGGTACACACGGGCGCGGACCCACCAGGCTCATGTCTCCCCTGAGAACGTTCCAGAGTTGGGGCAATTCATCCAGGCTGAACTTGCGCAGAATCCGACCCACGCGCGTGAGGCGCGGGTCGTTGGCGATCTTGAAAAGGATTCCGCTTCTCTCGTTCAGGTGGCGCAGGGATTCCTTGAGGGCATCCGCGTTCTGCACCATGGTGCGGAATTTGTAACACGTGAATGTCTGGCCCTTTTTGCCGACGCGCACCGATTTGTAGAAAACGGCGCCTTTCGTATCCAGTTTGATGACGGCGGCGATCAAGGCGAACACCGGCGCGAGCGCGGCGAGCGCCGTTCCCGAGACCATCACGTCGGCCAGGCGTTTGGCGAGAAGCTGCAGCGTTGCGGTGGGGCGCTGATGCAGCGTCATCGTGGGGAACGAACCGATGAACTCGACCGGCCTATCGACCGTCAGCCCGTCACCCAAATCGGGGACCACTCGCACGTTTACGCCGGACGCAAAGGCGTGACGGGCAATGTCGTTCACCAGCTCACGATCACGGGGTAAATTGACGAAAATTTCGTCGATAAAATGCGCTCGCACGATCGACGGGAGGTCCTTGACGCCGCCCAGCAGCCCTTCGGTTGCTTCTGCTTGTCCTTGACTCGCGGGACGGAACACCTGCCGGCGATCCAGGAAGCCCTTCACCACAAACCCCAAGTCCGGGTTCTGTTCGAGGTGCGCACGCAGCAGGCGCGCGTTCCGGTCGCAACCGGCAATCAGCACGTTGCGCTTCTCGGCCAGCCCTGCGATGGGCTGCGCTTCGATGAACTTGCGCCATAATACGAGCGCCCCCCAGCTCAACGCGATGGTCATCGCAAACAGTTCCAAGGGAATAGCGGTAAACTTCCAGAGGCACATGCATGCGGCTGTCGTGACTGCCGCAGAGGCCAACGATTCGGCTTCCAGACGTAGCAATCGGTGGAAGTTGCTTCGCCAAGGGGACCTGTACAAACCGAGCAGGTTGCCATATAGGACCGTTAGAACCGACAGCAAAAGCAGGAGGCCGGCGAACTCCGTCGGAGCGACGCCAACAGGCCCTTTCGCGATCAGCGGCAATGTGATCCCAGTTAATTGATAGGCAATACCGCCACTGACCCAGATCAGGCACAGGTCAAGGAGCTTGAAGCATTTCGCGGTATTTGCCCGGTCGGTCGCGTTGCGCGCACGCTGGGCGCGGCCTGAAGAGAGGTTGTCAATCAGAAGCTCGCGCCCTGGATCGTTAATGTTGCCTACAAGTTCTACCGCGCCCACTAGTGACCTCCATGCATGCGACTGACTCGTTAATAAGTTTTTAGAACTTCCGTGAGATTGGGAAAGGAATCCACAGGCTATTGAGCCGTCCAACGCAGCGCGAAACCCAGCTTCGAAGACACCCACCGAACGACAATGTCCTTGCCAGGCAGCCTTACCGCACGCAGGAACTTACGGTACGACAATCGATGCTTCCCATAAAAGATAAACACACCAAACGCCCCCCCCAGGGAATCGATCCCACAATCTGCCAAGGCTGGAGTGCGGCCGGGCACGAAACGCTGGTGAAATTCGTCCGTAAGGGAATAAGCAGCCGCGATCAATACACACCAGAGCGCTCGCCGGGCGCGCCAGGCAAATGGTCTGGGCTCACTCGATGATCCGTAAATCAACATGGCCAGAACTGCGTACTCGAAAACGTGTGCCAGTTTGCGAAGCAGATGGTGAAGGATCGCGAAACCGGCCTGGGACAGCGACATATGTAAATGGACCAAGATCTCGTGCACTAACCCGCTCGAGAATGACGGGCCATACGTGCCCGTCGAAAGCCGGAAGATCAGAGCAGCCCAAGCCATGGCCGCTGTCTTCCACAAAATGGAATGGAGTTTGTGGTATGTCATTTATGGCATGCTGTGGTAGATGGCTGCGCCGGTCGTGGCGCCGATGATCGAAGATGCCTGACTGCGAAACGTAGACTTCAGGGCGTTACTCGGGATATACAGGATGTCTTCTGTCTGAAGTTGCGGGGCCGTCGCTTCGCCGTGCAACATTTTCTTCAGTTGGATGGGAACTTCCATGTAGCTGGTGGTTGTCTTGCGAATCAGTTTCGCACGACTGAGCGAAGCTGTCGGATTGCTGCCACCGGCCATCGCTAACGCCTCTACAAGTGTCAGCTTTCCGTCGTTCTCCATCACGAAACCGCCGGGCCTTCCCACGTCCCCAAGCACATAGACCAAGCCGGCGCGTCCAACAATGATCTTATCTCCAGGGTACACGCGTACGTCAGAGCTGAACGACGTCTGGGCGTCCTTCGAAAACCGTACCGAGACAATGCTGTTATCGGTGCTCCGTCTGATCGTGGCTTCGGGACCGGCGAAAGCGGTTGTGCCGCCCGCGGCAGCGATAAGGTCCAACAACGTTTGAGTTCCCAACACATTGTAGACACCAGGCTTGTTCACCTCGCCGACGACGGAAACTCCCTGGGTGTTATATTCCTTGATGAGTACCGCAACTTGCGGATTCAGAACGTAATTTCCAGCTTTCAATTTGCCGGCGATGAAGGACTGCGCCTCATTTGCCGTCAGCCCTGCCAAGTGCACTTCGCCAATCAGATTAAACGACGCGTCACCGGCATCACTCACCCGAACGGTTTGCGCCAATTCCGGACTGTCGAACACAGTCATATCGAGGAGATCGCCCGGGCCAATGCGTATTCTTGATTCCGGTCGAATCGCGGTGCCTGAACCGCCGTCCGCGCCAGGCAAGGCGTTCGACGGTGCTCCGGAGGCCACTGCGGCATTACCCTGACCGAAACTGAGCTGAGGAATTAGAGAAGTCATGGTGAGAAGCGCGGGGATGGTGAAGAGTATTTTCACTGTAACGTGTTTCATGTGGATCACTCCGTACTATTTTCAATTGTCTTCAGCGGTGTAATATCCACGCCCGTTCTTGTCGGTGGGCTCATATCCAAAATAATGAGAGTACTGGGTCGACTTCAGGTCGAAACCATTGATGACGATTCCGGCAATTCTCTTCTGCGACCGTACAAACAGATCTCGCACCCGAAGGAGGGATTGCTTCTTCGTGACTCCGGATCGCACCACAATAATTACCGCATCGCAGTATGCTGACACCACCGCGGCATCCGTGACCGCGAGGACAGGAGGAGTGTCAATCACGATGTAGTTGTACTGTGAGCGCCACCTCCGGATGAGCTCTGCCATTCGTGGCGAGCCCAGCATCTCGGCTGGATATCGCGGCTTGGGGCCTGCCGGGATGATCGAAAGATTCGGGACGAGAGATAGCTCTAGGGGCAGACCGTCAACGTTTGGGTCCCGCAACATAGAACTCAATCCTGCCGAACTGCTCAGACCCAACTGGCTGCTCAGGTTGGCACGACGCATGTCGGCTTCCACCAGCAACACCTTTACGCCCTGCTGTGCGAGTGCTGCGGCGCAATTGAGGCTCGTCGTTGTCTTCCCTTCCTCCGACACAGCGCTAGTGAAAAGCAGGACGTTGTTTTCCGTGCTCCGGGTAATTTGCATAATGGAAGTTCGCAGCGAGCGGTAAGACTCCGCGGTTCGTGAGTGCGGCCGATGGGCGACCAGGATTTGGGGATCAGACGCGGCCAGGCCCTGCAGCCACGGGGCCTTGATCCTCCCCGAAAACAGCCGCGACCGCGGAACAAGGCCAATGGAAGGTATAAGCGATAGCTGCTCGACCTGGTCAGGGGAGGAGATGGTCTCATCCATATTCTCGACGACGAATGCCCCGCCGATTCCTACTATCAGGCCGGCCAGCAACGCCCCTGCCAGGTTAATCGGAATGGACGGCTTGGCTGGCCGGTCGGATGGGCTAGCCGCGTCAACAAGCACAATGTTGGTGGGGCGAAGGTTAGCCAAGATGCCGGCCTCTCTCAATTGCGTGGAAAGGGTATCGTAGAGATTACGGTTTGATTCCACTTCATGCTTCAAGATCGTATATTGCAGCGCGTCATCATTGAGCTTGTTGGCCTCACCTTTGGCGTGTTCAAAGGAGAGGCGCGAGACATCTTCCGCCTGCTTTGCCGCCAGGTAGTCGTTTTGTGCGCGGGTCGCCAGGTTTTGGACTTCCTTCCCGATGGACTCATCCAGTTCGGCCATCTGATATTTCAACTCGGTGAGCTTGGGGTATGCGGAACCATACTTCGCTGCAGCCTGGGCGTAATCCACCCCGAGTTGGCTTCGCTGCAACCGCAGATTTCCAATCAGCGCCAGCACGTTGGGTGCGCTTGGCGACGATCCACCAACCGCAGGACTGCCCAGACCGGAAATGAGTTCGGGGTTCCCGCTTCGGGCCAACTGCCACACTGTTTGAGCCAGGATCCGGTTTGACTCGGCGGCTACGAGGCGTTGGTCTACTTCTTCCAGCCGAGTCATTATGATGTTATGTGTCTCGTCAGTGCCAAGAATGCCGGCTTGTTTTTGGTACTGCACCAGCTTCTCTTGCGAGGTTTCCACCTGCTTTTTGAGGCCATCAAGTTGGTCGGTCAGCCAATCAGCAACCTGGGCTGTGGCGGCGTAGCGAATCTTGAATTGTTGGTCCTGGAAGTCGCTCACCAGCGTATTCACAACTTTCGCTGCCAATTGGGGATCAGGGCTGAGGAAGGAGATCTCGATCATGCGAGACCCGTCTACAGCCTTCACAGACAAGTTCTTCTGAAAGTTTTTCAAAATAATAGCGCGGCGATGCGGTGCTTGTTCCAAAGGCAGCTTAGACTCGTCTGCGAACGTGCGAAAGCGATCCAGCAAGGAGTGGTCGCGCGTGAAATCCTCGCGTGCTTCCAGATTCAACTCTCTGACAACCCGGAGTGCGAGTGTATCGCTTTGAAGGGTGCGCACTTGCGTATCCTGCGCAACGTCGTAGATCATGGGTTCCGAATCGGACGTCACCGCGTGCGTGCCCAGCGAAGAGACAACGTCAGAGTTCTCTGGATTGAAGGTGATCGTCGATGTTGACCGGTATCTCGGGACGGATATTAACGTATACGCGAGCGCCAAAGAAAAGAGAACGAGGACGGAAGCGATTATGATTTTCTTCCGTCTGCGAAGTATGTGCCAGATCTCGAGAAAAGACACCTCCGGTTCCAAGCCCCTTCTTTCTATCGTAATAGCTTGCTGATTGCCCGAATCAGGGTCGCCTTTTGGGATAATTTGCTCAGACACGGTCATATCCTTCCTGTCCAGTGGTGGAACTTCGTCTGAAGTTCACCAATCATTCGTCAGTTTCCCCACGCTGGGGGCTGTAGCAACCGGCACAGCGCCCCAGAGCTTCGTCAAATGCCCACGAAGGTGGGCAGTCGAGGCGTTGCTCAGCGGCGGCTGCCCACCCCTGCATCGTTCCTCAAGTACGTGGAACTCACATACAGTCGCGCCAACTGGCCCAGCACCGACCAGGGTTCCACGAGGTAGCGTCGCCACAGGCGGGCTGGCTCCGAGAGAAGGCGGTATAGCCACTCGCAGCCGACCCGGCCGATCCAACGCGGAGGCGTGGGGATTTCGCCCGCGACATAGTCCATCAGCGCGCCGCAACAGAACACCGCGTGCGCGGCAAGGTCTTTCTGATTTTCCAGAATCCAGAGCTCCTGCCTCGGCATCCCCATTCCCACCATGAGGACATCCGGGGCGTAGGCCTTAATCTCTGCAAGAACCCGTTGATTCTCGGTCCCAACCTGGTTCGTATTGAAGTGGCCGTGGCGCGTGGCGATCTCCAGGCCTGGATATTGTTTCCGCAATATTCGCGCCGCCTTCTCAGCCACTCCGGGTCTCGAACCGAGATAGAAAATGCGCCACTGATGCTTCACCGCTTCCTCGCTGAGAAGCGGGAGCAAATCCATATAGCCCGTCCGGTGATCCCGATTGAGGGGCAATCCGAACAGCCGCCCCAGCAGGACAAGGGACATGCCGTCTATGTGGGTATATTCCGCTTGGGAGTAAAACTCGCGCATCCGTGGCTCGTGAAGCCACATGTACAGACTGTGCAGATTATGGTTACCGATAATGCACTGCCGGCCGCCCTCCACCGCGTTCAACACGGCTTCCACCAATTCGCATTTGGACATCGCGTGGATGTGTATTCCCATTAAGTTAAACTCCGGAATTTTCATGTTGGGCTCGGTAGATGGAATTCAACGGGATAGGGCTTCGCCATCCTCACTTAGGTGAGCGGCCTCAATTGAAATTTCCAATGGGCCTTCAGAGCAGAATGGCTTGGCGTTCGCCGTTATCTAGGGCAAGGGATATGCCAAGCCTGGTACATTGCTCCAATCAGCAAAGTCTCTTTTGCTTTGAACCAGATGGAGAACCCAGCAGGACCTCTTCAGTTCTCATCCGCCGCCAGCGAAATGTCCAAGCGGGGGCAAGTGTCTCGATTCGATACAACCGTATTCTCAAACTACCATTCTGTCCGACCTCCAGCTTGGTGGGAGTCTAAGTTAATTTCAAGCTTACTTGCTGGGCCGATTATCTTTTGAACCGCTATTACCTTTGATTAGTAATCTGGTAACTTAGCTGCTAAGGAAAAAAGAGACTAGAGCGGTACTAGCTTCGAGGCCCACGCGGTTCTAGCGATTTCTCCCGCACGTTCCCAATCGCACTCGCAGAACGATCGACGGGGGCGTCGCTGCGAATTCGCGATTCCATCCTCCGAACCGCACTGGTCGTTCGTCTCTGACAAAAAGTTCAAGTAAGGGTGCCTGCGATGCTCTTGAATTCAAGTGGTTTTGACTCACCCATCGAGCTTGAGGGCGGTCAGCAAGCGCAGCCTAACTTATCCCCCTCCAATGTATTGGGCACGCTGATTAAAACGTTCCTGGCAGCGACTGTGGCTGGGGCAGTTTACGAAGGGACCAAGCAACTCGTCTGTCCCCGCATCACGATCTGGCAGTCGCACGCGATCACCGTCGGGCTGTTCGGGGTCACCGCGGCCATTGCCGTTTACTTGGCCCTGCGCGGACGATTGGGGCTTTTGGCGCGGGTCCAGACACAACTTGCTGAACGCGAGCGGTCAGAGGAAGCGCTGCGCGAATCCGAGCAGCGGTATCGCTCGCTCTTTGAGCGCAATGTGACCGCGGTCTTCCGAACCACCTTCGATGGGCGCTTCTTGGACTGCAATCAGGCGCTGGCGGACATGCTGGGCTTCAACTCGCGGCCGGACGCGTTGGCTCACCGCGTGGTGGACCTTTTTTATTCGGAAGAAGAGTGTGCCGAGTTTCTTGAAAAGCTAAAGGTTGAAGGCCAACTTACCAATCATGAGATGCGGCTGCGGCGCAAGGACGGTAGTCCCCTCTGGCTGATTGCCAACGTCAGTCCCGTGGTGCAAGTCGCAAACGGCACACAGATCATCGAGGGCAGTTTTGCCGACATCACCGAACGCAAGCGCGCGGAACTGGAAATCAGCCGCTTGAACCGAGCGCTCCGCACGCTTAGCCAATGCAACCAAGTCATAGTCCACGCCCAGACAGAGCAGGAGATCCTCGACTCGGTCTGCAAGATCTTGGTGGAAGTGGGCGGCTACAGGATGGCTTGGGTTGGCTATGCGGACCAGGATGCAGCGAAGACCGTTCGGCCGGTCGCCCATGCGGGGTGTGAGGAAGGATATCTCGCCCTCGCGGGAGTTACTTGGGCCGACAATGAGCGTGGACGCGGTCCGGTCGGTATCGCCATCCGAACAGGCCAGCCGTTGATCACCCGTAGTATTGAATCCGATGCCGCTTTTTCACTGTGGCGCGAGGAAGCGCTGAAACGTGGCTTCGTCTCCTGTATCGGGTTCCCCTTGCGAGCCGGTACGCAAATACTGGGCGCATTCGCACTCTATGCGGCGGAGCCTGAGGCTTTTGACGCCGCAGAGGTTAAACTGCTTGCCGAACTGGCAGAGGACCTGGGCCTTGGGATCGAAACGATCCGCACCCGGGAGGAGCGCAAACGGGCGGAGGAGGCGCTTCGGGAATCGGAGGAACGCTACCGGCTGCTTTTCGAACGCAATCTGGCCGGGGTCTTTCGCATCACTCTGTACGGGCGCATCTTACACTGCAACCAGGCGATGGCCGGCCTGCTGGGCTATGACTCGCCTCAGGAAGTCCTGGCGCACCGTGTTCAGGATTTTTACTTTACCGAGGAGGAACACGCCAGGTTCATCAGTGAACTGACCGCGGCAGGTTGGGTGACCAACTACGAGATGCGGATGCGGCGCCAGGATGGCAGCCCGGTTTGGGTGATCGCCAATGTCAGCACCAAGGCCGAGGCGCCAGGGGATCTCCGTGTCATGGAAGGTACGCTGGTTGACATCACCGCCCGCAAGCTGGCCGAGCAGCGGTTGGGCGAATACGAAAAGGCGGTCGAGGGCCTGGAGGAGATGCTCGCGGTCGTGGACCGGGAATACCGGTATGTGATCGCGAACCGCACGTTTCTGAGATACTACGGGATAAAACGGCCGCAGATTACCAAGCTTCGCGTCCGCGACGTGATGGGCGCCGAACTCTTTGACAGCGTCATCAAGGCTCGCCTTGACGCGTGCTTTGGAGGAAAGGTAGTCCGATACGAGCTGAAGCTCAATTCCCCCCGGCTTGGTGACAGGGATTTATATGCGTCGTTGTTTCCCATCCAGGGACCCAAGGGAGTTGAACGGGCAGCCATCATCATTCAGGACATTACGGAGCGCAAACACGCCGAAGAGGCGCTGCGGCGCAGTGAAGCTTACCTCGCCGCCGGAGAGAAGTTGAGCCACACGGGTAGCTGGGCATGGAACGTCGCCTCCGGAGAGCTATACTGGTCACAGGAGACCTACCGGATTTTTGGCTTCGACCCGGCCGGAACGAAGGCCTCTATGCAGGGTTCGTTTCTGGCCAGAATCTACCCCGAGGATCGCCCTAGGGTTGAAGCAGGGCTTAAACTGGCGGCGGGCCAGCAAAACACCTTCGAGACCGATTATCGAATTGTCCTTCCGGATAGATCCCTTCGACACGTCCATGACATCGTGTACCCGGTCGTCGACGATACCGGAAATGTTGTGGAACGGTTCGGCGTGATCACGGATGTCACCGCGCGCCGGCAGGCGGAACAGGCGCTGATTGAGGAACGGCATCTGCTCCACACGCTGATGGATAATCTCCCCGACCATGTGTACTTCAAGGATCGGGAAAGCCGCTTCACGCGCATCAGTAAGGCGCTCGCGAAAGAATATGGGCTGAGCGACCCCGCCCTGGCGCTCGGCAAGCGCGACTTCGATTTCTTCATTCCCGAGCGCGCCGCGGAATTCTACCAGGACGAACAGGAAATCATCCGGACGGGCCAACCCATGGTGGACAAGGAGGAAGGGGGTATGTGGCCGGATGGCCACGTCACCTGGCTCTCGACTACCAAAATGCCCCTGCGCGACGCCAACGGCAACATCATCGGAACGTTTGGCGTTTCCCGCAACATCACCGAACGTAAGCAGGCCAGGGAGAGGCTGCACGAATACGAAAAGGTCGTTGAAGGCGTCGACGAGATGATTACGGTGGTGGATCGCGAATACCGGTATCTGCTGGCCAATCGTGCGTTCCTGAGACAGCGTGCAATGTCACACGAGGCGGTGGTTGGGCGTTTGGTCCCGGAAGTCCTCGGAACGGAATACTTCGACCGCTCTGTCAAAGAAAGGCTCGACGAATGCTTCCGCGGCAACGTGGTCCGATTTGAAGCAAGATACGTATATCCCAAGCTGGGCGCGCGAGACCTCATGGTATCGTACTTCCCCATCGAGGGGCCCCATGGCGTGGATCGCGCGGCGTGTGTGTTGCAGGACATCACGGAGCGAAAGAAGGCGGAAGAGGAGTTGCGGCTTACGCATTTCTCAGTAGAACATGCGCCCGATGCGGTGTTTTGGATGAATTCCGAAGGGCGGATCTTATACGCCAATGAGGAGGCCTGCCGATCCCTCGGCCGTACCCGCGAGGAAATCGTGGCGCTGTCGATCCCGGACATCGATCCGCTTGTATCGGTAGCAGCGTGGGACGCGACTTGGGAAGAGATCAAAACGCATGGCGCCATGACCCATGAGACGCAGCACCGGAGGAAAGACGGACAGACATTCCCGGTGGAAATCAGCGCCAAGTATCTTGAGTTCGGGGGGAACGAATACAGTTTCGCCTTCGCACGGGATATCACCGAGCGAAAGCGGGCGGAAGAGGCGTTGCGGCAGAGCGAAGAGCGTTTCCGGCAAATTGCCGAAACCATTGATGAAGTGTTTTGGATAGCGGATCCTCGAATTACTACGACTCAGTATGTCAGCCCTGCGTACGAGCGGGTGTGGGGCCGTTCCTGTGCCAGCCTCTACGCGAATCCCAGGAATTTCATTGAAGGCATTCACCCCGATGACCACCAGCGCGTGCTTGCCGATCTCGAAGGCGAAAAGTCGGGACAGGCATTCGAGCACGAATACCGGGTGGTCCGCCCGGATAATACCGTTCGATGGGTCTGGGACCGGGGCTTCCCCGTCCATGATGATAGCGGGCATATTGTGCGATACGTTGGAGTTGCCGTTGACATCACTGCCCGCAAGGAGGCGGAGGCGGAGAACACCCGGTTGGTAGCCGCCATAGAGCAAGCGGCAGAGGGCGTAATCATTACCAATACCGCGGGAGAGATTGAGTACGCCAACCCATCCTTCAGTCGCATGACCGGCTACGGCCGTGACGAGGTACTAGGCAGAAACCCCAGGATTCTGAAATCGGGCAAACAGGACTCCGCAGCCTATGAACAGCTTTGGACCACCATTCTCAAGGGGAACACGTGGCAGGGTGAACTCGTCAACCGCCGAAAGGACGGGACGCTTTATACCGAAGAACTAAGTATCGCACCGGTCCGGGGTGCACGAGGCGAAATCACCCACTTCATCGCTACCAAGCAGGACGTCACCGAACGCCGGAATCTTGAGATTCAACTTCGGCAAGCACAAAAGATGGAAGCGGTTGGCCGGCTGGCGGGCGGAGTGGCGCACGATTTCAACAATCTGCTGACCATCATCAATGGGTATAGTGACATGGCGCTGCGCCGTATGAAGTCCCAGGACCTGCTCAGGAACCACATCGAAGAGATCCGCAAAGCCGGGGAGCGCGCCGCTTCCCTGACGCGCCAATTGCTGGCCTTCAGCCGACAACAAGTCCTGGCGCCGCGGATCCTGGACGTGCGCAATCTGGTCGCGGACATCGAGAAAATGCTGCGCCGGTTGATCGGGGAAGATATCGAGTTGGTCACCATTCGACACGCCGCATCGAGCCAGGTGAAGGCCGACCCGGGACAACTCGAGCAGATCCTGGTGAATCTGGTTATCAACGCCCGGGACGCCATGCCCGAAGGCGGCAAGCTTATCATCGAGGTTACGAACGTCGTAATCGAGGGGACCTATGTCGACCAGCATCCGGTGGTCATTCCCGGCCATTATGTGCTGATGGCCGTAAGCGACACAGGGACCGGGATGACACCCGAAATCCAGGCACATATCTTCGAACCGTTTTTTACCACGAAAGAGAAGGGCAAGGGCACCGGGCTGGGTCTCGCTATGGTGTACGGGACGGTCAAACAAAGTGGAGGGTATATCTGGGTCTATAGCGAGCTTGGGCGGGGCGCGACATTCAAGATCTACCTGCCCAGGATTCGGGACGAGGCCGAAACCGCTCAGGATTCGGAGGCGCCTGCTCGCCCGGCTATGGGTTCCGAAACCATCCTGCTGGTGGAAGATGAAGAAGCGGTGCGGGCCCTGGCGGCTCAATCTCTTGAAGAACAAGGCTACAAGGTCCTGGAAAGCACCAGCCCGGAGGACGCCATCGAGATCAGCCGGCGTTACACGGAACCCATCCACTTGCTCCTCACCGACGTGGTCCTGCCTCGAATCAGTGGCCGTAAGATCGCCGAGCACCTCACCCCCTTGCGGCCGGGCATGAAGGTGCTCTACATGTCCGGATATACCGATGACACCATTTTGCGCGCCGGCGTGCTGGAGGCGGGAACGGCTTTCCTACAGAAACCCTTCACGCCGACGAGTCTTGCCCACAGAGTCCGGGAAGTGCTGGACGCGGGCAAGGGAGAAAATCCAAAAGGGTCTGCAAACGGCAACTAACTTTCCGAAGGTTCCGCAACTGAGAAGGTGTGAAAAATCATGCGCCAGGAGTAATTTTCCAGCGAAGGGACAGTTATTTCTACGGCATTGGCCGCTAAAGTGTTAACTAATTTTTAGGAGTATAGCATTGTGCGGTAATTCGCGCAGTGGAGGAAAGGCAGATGGGTGCGTCCTGCTCGCCAAGTTCCGCGTGCAAGGAAGCCGTCAAGGATTGGTGGTCACGCTCGCTTGCACTTCTCTGCCACATAGGTCGGTTCGCGAGTATCCCACGATGTCTATTGAAAAAAAGAACTTAGCTGTGAGTATGCCATAATGTCCGAAAAGCTAACTGATTGATTGTAATATGGTTAGTTCATTGTTTGGGATTTGTCGCGCGAGAGAAAAGGGGAAATAAAAAATGGCGGATGATCCCACGATGTTATTGAAAATAAAAGGCCGATAGAATCGGGTTCGGGATGATCCCACGATGTTGATGAAAACACAACCACTTACTCGCGCTAACCCACGATGTTTATGATAACAAAGGGTGTTAGCTCATTCGAAACCCTGCAGAACTCGGAAATGCCAGTCTAATGCAGAACCAGAACGTCGAAGCAACGGAACACCGGAGTCCTGACCTAATGTGTGCCATCAGCAACGAGTCCGGCGAACTCAGCACACATCTCGTGGTTCTTGCTATTGACGACGATCCTGCGATGCTCGGGTTCTACCAAGCCGCACTCGCGGAGGAAGGCGTCTCGGTCGAACGCGCCACGGATCCCCTCTGCGGCGTGGAGTTAGCGGAAACCCTCAATCCCGATTTGATCCTGCTGGACCTCACCATGCCGCAAATTGATGGTTTGGAGGCCCTGCGTCGGATTCGCGATCACGATCCGGAAGCGCGGGTGGTGATGATAACCGGCGATTATTCGATTGAGTCGGCTATCAAAGCTATCCAGGCGGGGGCTACCGATTACGTTTGCAAGCCCGTTAGTCCGGACAAGCTGTGCAAAATCGTCTTAGAGACCCGGTGCCAGGTGGCGCTGAAGAGACGCGAAGACAGGCTGGAAAGCGAGTTTGCGGAAGTATTCAGCCTGGAAGGCATGATCGGACGCAGCCCAAGGATGCTGGAGGTCTTCGACCTGGTTCGCCGCGTCGCGCCGCACCTCGGTACGGTCCTGATTACGGGCGAAACCGGGACCGGCAAGGAACTGGTGGCCAGGGCCTTGCACAAGCTCAGCCCTCGCGCCCAGCAGCGTATCGCAGTTTTCAACTGCAGCGCACTGGTTGACACCCTGGCCGAGAGCCAATTGTTCGGCCACCGCAAGGGCGCTTTCACCGGGGCCATTAACGATCAGGCCGGAATCTTTGAATGGGCCAACGGGGGCACTGTGTTTCTCGATGAAGTAGGTGACCTGTCTCCCGCAGCCCAGTCGAAACTCCTGCGGGTCTTGGAAAATGGCGAAGCGCAAAAATTGGGGATTCCGCAGGCAATTCGGGTTGACGTGCAGGTCATCGCAGCCACCAGCCGTGATTTGAACGCAGATATGCGGTCCAACCGGTTCCGGCCGGACCTCTGGTACCGGTTGAACATGGTCCAGATTCAAATTCCTCCGCTTCGGGAACGCCGGGAAGACATCCTGTTGCTGGCCCGACATTTCCTCTCGAATTTCAGCTCCCAGTACCACAAGGAAATTCACAAAATCTCGCGCCGGGCGGAGTCTGCCTTGCTTGCATACACTTGGCCGGGCAATGTCAGAGAGTTGGAAAACGTCATTGGCCGCGGTTGTATGCTGACCCGTACCAGGATGCTGGATTTGGAAGACCTGCCGGAAGAAGTAAAAGGTGAAAATGCCCCGAGCGCGGCGTCCTCGGCGACGATGGAGGAAGCAGAACGGCGCGCGGTAATCCAGGCGCTCGGCCTGCGCAAGAACAAGGCCCTGGCAGCGCGCCAGTTGGGCATCAGCCGTGCCCGGCTGTATCGCTTGATGGAAAAGTACGGGTTAACGGACGATGCTTCTACGGCGGAAGCATCCCACGAGGCGGGGGGTAAATCCTAGCCGGCCCCAGCCTCAACCGGATGGCCCGAAACCCGCGCTGAACAAGGCCCAGGCCCCACTGCATAGTCTACATTCCTAGTTGAAGGGACCGAAGGCCCGGCGCCGCCCGGCCGGCGGACAGCAGTTCCGCTCCCGCCGTCTGCCCCGCTTCGTTTGCTTCCGTCCCTTGTCGGATATCCTTCCATCTTTCCTCACGGATCGAAACGAAAGCGGCCACCACCGCCGGATCAAACTGTTTTCCCGATTCCCCAATGATCTCCTGGCGTGCCCGCTCAAACGTCCCCGCTGGCCGGTAGGGCCGGTCTGACGTCATGGCATCCAGAGTGTCGGCGATGGCAAAGATTCTGGCCCCCACCGGGATCCTGTCGCCCGGCAGACCCTCCGGATAGCCGGTGCCGTCGAAGCGTTCATGGTGAGTGCGCACGATCTCGACCGCGCCGGCGAGAAAGGTGATGTGCTTCAACAGCCCGTGTCCCACCTCCACGTGCGCTTTCATCAATGAGCTCTCCGCGTAGGTCAGGGGTCCCGGTTTGGTGAGGATGGCATCAGGGATGCCGATCTTCCCTATGTCGTGCAGCAGCGCGCCCCGGGCGATGGTATTGATTTGTTCCTTGCTACAACCCACTGCTTTTGCAATCTCCACTGAGTAAGCCGTCACGCGCCGGGAATGTCCGGCGGTCTCGCTGTCGCGCAGGTCCAAGGCTGCGGCGAGGGATTCGAGGGTCTCATCATACGTCCGTTCGATCTGCCACATCGCCCTGCTGAGTTGCGCCGTCCTTTGTTCGATCATTTCCTCAAGGTGCAGGTGATAGTTTTCCAGTTCAGCCTCAAGCCGCTTTCGCTTCAATACCTGCTCGACACTCACCACCACGGCATCAAGGTTCAAGGGCTTCAACTGATAATCATCGGCGCCTTCCTTCATGGCCTCAACGCCCACGCGGAGGTCGCCCTCGGCCGTGACCAACACAAAACCCAACCGGGGGTGCTTCTCGCGAACGTGGCGCAGGACGTCCAGACCGGTCATTCCGGGCATGTGAACATCGCAGACGACGACGTCGCACGATATGGTGTCGATCAATTGCAATGCCTCTTGCCCGCTCTGGCACCCAACGCAGCTATAGCCCTCATCCCGCAACGCTTCAGAGAGCAGCTTCACGATGCCCGGTTCGTCGTCCACGACCAGGATTCTGCGCTTCGAAACGGAGGACTGGGGAACTTCGGGTAATTTGGTATCAACCATTTTCGTCAAAACCCATTCTCAAAGAGGATTCGTGCCGATCAACTGCCGTCACTTGACGTCCCCTTCCGAAGACATGGACCGGGGCGCCGATTCGTCTTCCAGGCCGCCTGTGAAGTCGTCGCTGACATCAGGCATCCAGGGAGCGGGTGGCCGGACCAATCGGCTCCACGTCATCCACGTCCACTTGAACCGCAGCCGCCTGCCGGATCAGTTCGACGCAAAGCACCACACGCAATCCCTCCGGCTGGCGTACGAGGTATCCAGTCAAATCGGCAAGGGGGCCGGACTTAATGCGGACCCGCTGGCCGACCGTCAGATAGGGGTGAGGTTCCAACTTCCCCCCCTCCAGGGTATTGCGGAGATTGGCTATTTCGGCATCCGGTAACGGCCATGGGCCACTTCCCGACCCGACGAGGGAGACTGCACCCGGCGAACTAAGAACTTTCAGGCATTCGCGCAGAGCTATGCGAACGAAGAGGTAGCCAGGGAACAGTGGCAGATCGAGCTGCGCCTTGCAGCCGTTCTTCCAACGATGTACTGCCTGGTAGAGCGGGAGAAAGCTCTCCAAATCGAGCAGTCTTAGCCTCTCGTACAGACGTTTTTCCTGCCGAGGGTTAGTCTGTACCGCGTACCAGCGGGCAAGCCCGCTGTCGTCCGTCTTGTTACCTGCACGCGATCGTTCCGAGGCTACGCCATTCTCACTGAGGTCAGTGGCAGTACCGGACAAGCCAAGCATAGGGACTCTCCAGAAACTCCCATTCGTTCGCAGGGGGACAGTGCACGGTGATCACCACTCGCGGAAGACGGAGAAACTTCCCTGCATCATTCACAAATTTCGGGGGTTAGTCTGTGGGAAGAAAGGTAAATTCGCGTCGTTCCGGCGCGCCCAAACTGTCCGAGAACGCCAAGCTGTCTCAATTCGAGGCACCGGACAAACGTGGGGTTAGATTCCAGTTGACAATTGGGAGCCAGCTCCAGCACGATAGCGCCCCCAGGGGTGGCCTCGTTTCTGAAGCGGCCGGCGTCACCGCCGAGCTCGTGCGCCCGATCGAACCGGAGTAATGAACGCTGAATCAGTAGCTTATGCCGGGAGAGGACCGATTTCCGTACGCCCCAGAAGCTACGGCGGGCTTTGAGTCTTGAGACCTGCCGAGAAAGAACGAATTATCGCATGATGAATCGTCGCAACGTCTACGTGTTTTACGCGCAGTTGTTCTTGTTGGCTCTGGTCACTTCCCGGGCAGTGTCCGCACAGGCGCCCGCAATTGTTGGGGTGCACCTGCTCACGCCGGAGCCCCGCCAATACCAGAAAATTGAGATCGGCTGGCGTCCTGAAGCCCCGCCGGCCAACCCCTTCGACCCCAACGCGGTTACCGTTGATGCGACCGTGGTATTTCCCTCGGGCAGGCAGATCGTGGTGCCGGGATTCTGGTTTCAGGATTACCAGCGGTCACTCCCGAACCCGGATGCCAGTGAAAAGGACCGTGTGGAAGTGCTCCGAGCGGTCGGTTCTCCCGAATGGCGCGTGCGCTTTGCGAGTGGAGAAATTGGCGAGCACAAGGTGACACTGGTGCAGCACGAAGGCGCTACGACCCGCCAGAGCGCGCCGGTCACCGTACGCGTGTCGGCAGGCGCAGGGGGAGGATTTGTCCGAGCCAGCCGGCGTAATCCTCAATTCTTTGAGGATGAATCCGGTCACGCCTTTTTCCCCATCGGTGAAAACCTCTGCATGTATAAGGGGCGCGAAGGGACATACTATTTTGACCGAATGTTGGCGCACTTGGCCGCTGCCGGTGGGAACTACGTGCGCTTGTGGCAGGAATACTATGTGCCGCAGGATCCGAAAATCGTCGCCGCTCCCGGTGACGCCGACTACGCGGGGTTTCCCCTCGAGACGCAAGCCACCGGACTTGGGCGCTATGACTTGGCGTCCGCATGGAGGTTCGACTACGTTTCCGCGTTGGCCGAGCGGCTCGGCATTCACTACCAGCTTACGTCTGAGATGGCGGTGTGGTGGCTGGAGCGGCTGAAGTACCGCTGGCCGCGCAACATTTACAATGCGGCGAACGGCGGCCCCTGCGCGAAGCCTATCGACTACCTTACTTCTCCGCGCGCCCGCGAGTTCGTGAAACGGCGTTTGCGGTACAGCGTGGCACGCTGGGGATACGCCACCAACCTGCTGGCGTGGGAGTTGTGGAACGAAGTGGATTTGCTCGACGATTTCAGCAGTGCGCCCAATGTTGCCTGGCACCGCGAAATGGGAGACTACCTGAAGCAGATTGACCCATTCGGCCATTTCATTACGACGAGTTGGCGCGACCCCGGCATGTTCGCGCTTCCGGAAATCACGCTGGTCCAGGCGCATTCGTACTGGGCTCAACCGTACGACGCGGCACAATACTCGCTGCAAGACACGGACCACCTGATGCGCCCGTTCGGCAAGCCCTTCTTCTTCGGTGAACAAGGCATAGAAGGAGATCGCAGCGTAGACCCGGAAGGCAAGGTTTTTCATGACTGCATGTGGACCACGGCCGTGTCCGGCGCCGCCGGCGTGGGGATGTGGTGGTGGTGGGATTATGTGGAGTCGAACAACCTGTACCATCATTACGCGGCCTTGGCGAAATTCCTGGCCGGCATCGACTGGCCGGCGCGGAAGTGGACACCCATCCATTTGGCCTTGCCCAACTTGCCGGTAACGATGAACGTGTATGGCGTGAGCGGCGGAGACCGCGCCTTGCTGTGGTTGCACGACCCGCTGGCGTTCCGAATCATCGATGGCAAGGCCGTGCGTGGCGGGTCCCAACGTCACGCCAAAGCGAATATTGCCCCGTTGCAGGACGGCGAATATACGGTCGAGTGGTGGGACACCACCACCGGCGCGGTCGTGCGGACCGACACCGGCAAGGTGAATCATCTCACCGACTTTGGCTACGGCTTGGAATTGGATCCGCCGGAGTTCTGGGGTGATATCGCCGCGCACGTGACGAAAAAACCATAGCGGCCAGCGCCAATCCCGCAAGGGCGGGGTCAATTCGCTGAATACGACAGGCGATGTGGGGGCACGCCGTTGCGCGCCCCCACCCCGACCGATCCCCTTGGTCACGGAAGCGCAGCGATAATCTTTCGGTATTCAGATTCGGTGAAGGCCCTTAGCGTTTCCGTCCGAACATTCCCTAGCGTGGCGAGCGTTAAAGAGACTTTCGCAGCGATCTCATCATCCGGCGCTTCGGAGATGAGTACCGCGTCGTACTGACCCATTGTCAAATACCAACCATGGATTTTTCCCCCGGCGGACTCAAACGCTTTCTTGGCAGCATCAAGCCGCGACGGACTTTGCTTGATGTTTTCGACCCCTTTCTGAGTGTATCGGACCAGACTGATGTAGTGGGCCATGGGTCAGATCCTCCTCGATGGTATTTGCCGGAATTTCCGGTTTGATTCTCCGGTTATCTCGCAGCATATGCCTAACTGCTGGTGAAGGCAACGGCCCGCCGGGTTTAGACTCCTTTCCGCCACCCCTTCGCATCAAACCGCTGCAATTCGATCAGGAACGATCCGTCGGCGTCGAGGGGCTGCGCGCAGGCCCAGTTCACGGGCCGCCGCACACCCTTGGTCTCGATCTCCGCTCGCAGCTTCAGCCGTTGCCCTTCCATGCCCGGCGGTAGAACAAAGCTCGCCTCCCGGATTCTTCCGCCGTAGGGGTGGCCGGCGTCCAGCCCGCCGCTCACGCGGAGGTTGCCGTCCAAGCTTTCCAGAGAAAGGCGCAGGATGCCCGGCACCCCGGCCACGCCGTCGTTGCTGACGCAGGCGATCACCTCGCTGGTTCCGTAGCGCTTCCGCTGCCACACCCAGGATGGCCGCACGCGATACCCCATGCGCTGCTGCAGGGTGGCGAAGCCCCGCGGATAGCGCTCGTTATACCGCTTGAGGTTTTCGCCCTCGGTCCAGAGGGACCAGTAGTTAGCCCCCAGGTCGAGCACGTGCAGCATGGCTTTCTCGCGCAGGTTGATTCCGGCTTCGTCCACCGGGATCGTGCTCACGTCGTATTCGCGGTAGTCGCCGTCTTCCATCACCACTGCCAGCCACGGCGGACGGTTTGCCAAGATCTCGATCTGAATTGGCTCCTCGATGTCCAGGATCGAATCCGATCGCAGCCAACAGCCTTCGCGCACGCAGAGGTCCTGCACCTCGCGGTTTCCCACCTGGCTGATGTCCGGTTCGGTGTTCACCGCCAGCGGCGTCTTTTTCCACGCGCCCAGTTGCAGAGTTGTAAGATGCACCATCGTTCGCTCCGCCGTCAGGTAGTCGGGAAACGGACTTTTCAAATCGCTGGTGTGCGCCTCGCCCCAGAAGCCATACATCATAAGGTCCGCCCACTCCACTTGCGGGTGGCCGTCGAATTCGGCCGCGAGCAATTCGTTAAGCTCGCGGAAGGCCTTGAGAAACTCGGGATGGTCGTAGCGCGGCTCGCGAAAGTCGAAATTGCGGCCCTGCTCGCGCGAGCGGCCGATGTTCACCACGGGGATTTTCTGTTGCAGAAAGTCCGGCAGGGCGAGGTGCTTCGGCTGGAAGGCAGTGTTGGAAAGCATCACGCGAAACGCCACGCGCTTGCCATAGCGTTTGGCCGCATCGAAGGTCAGTTTCCACACGGGGTTAAGATCGAGCCGGCCCGGTCTTGTCTGCACGTCGCGCCATTCGCAGCGGATGTAAAGAACATCCACAAAAGGAAGCGCCGCCATCACCTCCACATGGTCTTCCAGCGTCTGCCTTCCGGCGCGCGCGGCCACCGACGGTCCGGACTCCTCCCAAGTGTAGCCACACAGCCCCACGCCGAAATTTCGCACCGGCTTGTCCGACGGGGTGGTGGTGGCCAGCGTTCGCCAGCCCTCGTCCTGCTCGACCCCAAAGGGTCCTTGATTCAACCGATCGGCGACCTTCGGCCCCGATCCAAAATCGTAACCGCTCCACAGGTGGTCAGCGACGTCGGCGCGCAATGTCAAGCGGCCTGCCAGCGCCGTCGCGGCCGCGCCGGCCGCCATGAACTTCCGTCGTGTGATCATGGTTCTCTTTTCTCCAACGGATGTTTCCGTCACTACGGCCTTTGTTATATCGTATGGACGAACATTTGTCACCCGGTCGAAACCTTCCGCGCCGATGTTTCGGCGGACAGTGCCCGACAGTGGGAAAATCGAGGGAAGCGATTTATGGCGAAACGATTACTTCTGCGGTTTGCGGTTTTGCTATTGTTTGCACCGGGCTTGGTCGCCGGTTCGGGAAAGTCGCCTGAAATGCAATCGGGTTTTCTGCGGGTCGAACTCGCGGCGGCTCAGCCGGCCTTCACCGTGCTGGCGGTCGATTCCCTGGGCACGCGGAAGCTTGCCTACAATCCCTTGCGCTCTCCCGCCAAACCCGGCCAGACGTTTGCCATGCGGCGCGTGGGCCGGAAGGTGGAATATCGCCTGTCCGGGACGCCGGCCAGTGCTCCGGCGGCATGGACGTTTGAATTGTCCCCGCAGCAAATACATTTATCCTCGTCGTACTCCCCGGCCGCCCCGCCGTCCCCGGTCGTACTGAACTTCAATGCCGCGGTGACTCACGCGACGCTGCTGGGCCTGGTGAATGAGGACGGCAGCGTGCGGCTGCCGGCGGTACTGCACCTACCCGACCGCGGCACGTTTCGCATTAGCGCGCCGGCACGCCCGGGGCTGGCGCTGGGTTACGATGCGCAGCGTTTCCCCGGCGCCAGAAGCGTGGATGATTACATCAAAGTCATCTTCCCGCCGGCCTCGGCGGCGATGCCGCAGGTCGACTACACCCTGGATGTCGTGACCATTTATCCGGGACCGGCGTCACTGGCGCAGGATCCCCGTTTCAACGGCTTCCGGCGCGACTGGTTGAACATTTTCCAGCTCAGTCCCCAACATCGCGCCCTGGCCAACAACGCCGCCAGCGATGTTTGCGCCTTCACGGTGTTCGAGTACGCGGCCCTGGCGGAGCGCACGCCTCCGCTAGCGCCCGGCGTCACCGCGCTCGAACTCGTCCGGCTGACCTTGGACCGCTACGGCATGCAAGCGTACGGCGTGGCCGACCCCAGCCAGCAGACTTTGCCTTACGACTTCGTGGATACGTATCCCTCACTGGTGCTCTCCGCCTGGGACTACGTCCGCGGCAGCAAGGACCGGGCGTGGCTCGAAAAGAACTACGCCGGCATCAAGGGGTGGGCGACCAAGATGCTGGCCATGGATCGCGACGGCCAGGGCCTGCTGGAATACCCGGCCAGCGGCAATGCCGGCTCGTGGACCAAGGACGGGCGCATGCTGCTGCGGCCCGCCAACTGGTGGGATACGATTGGCTTTGGCCACCAGGACGCCTTCTCCAACGCCATCGCGTATCCGGCCTTGCAGGGCATGGCGGAGATGGCGCGGCAGGCGAATAAGCCGGAGGATGCGAAGCTGTACGGCGCCCGCGCCCGGAAGCTTCACGACGCTTACTTTAAGACGTTCTACGATCCCGCCACCGGCGTGCTGGCCGGCTGGAAGAGCGCCGACGGCAAGCTGCACGACTACTACTTCACCTTCGTGAACGGCATGGCCATTACCTACGGCCTGGTTCCACCCGATAAGGCCAACGCCATCATGGACCGCATCCTGGCAAAAATGAAAGAGGTCGGCTTCACCCAATTCCAGTACGGGCTGCCCGGCAACTTGATTCCCGTCCGCCGCGAGGATTGCGTGGACCTGGCAAAATCCGCCGGTGGTCCCCAAAAAGAGGATGGCTCCGACGGCTTTCAGATTTATGAGAACGGGGCCGCCTCCGGGAATTTCGCCTATTACACATTGCAAGCCTTGTATCAGTTGGGCCGCCGCCAGGAAGCCGACGCCATGCTGTTTCCCATGTTGAAGGGCTTTGAGGACGGGCTGTTCCAGGGGCGCGGCCCCAACGGCAAAACGTACGACTGGAAGGCTTGGGATGGGACTCCGAACGGTTACGAAGGTCTGCTGGTGGACAATTACATGACGCTGCTCGCCGTCCTGGCCCGCTGAGGGGACCACTCCTTGGACCTGCGGCGGCCAGGCGCGGGGGGCCTGCTGTCGCGCCGCCACGCGTCGGCAGGTGCTTTACGTTTTAGCCTTTAGCCTTTACACTTTACCCGTTTACCCAATTCGGAGCGTGCTATGGAAAATGCGAACGTTCAGCCCAAGATTGCCGAAGTACGTGAGAAGTCTCAGTTGATGTCGGCGTCGGAAATTGATCGCACGCTGGTGCGGCTGGCCAACGAGATTCTGGAGCGCAACAATGGCCTATCGGGAGTAGTGCTGGTGGGAATTCGGCGCCGGGGAGTCCCGCTGGCCGAGCGTCTTGCCAAAAAAATGGCGGATATCGAGAAGACGGCGCCACCGGTGGAGACGCTGGACATTACTTTCTACCGCGATGACCTCTCGACTGTGGCGCAGAAACCCGTGGTGCAGGAAGTGCCGTCGGCGTTCAGGGTCGAAGGGAAAAAGGTGATTCTGGTGGATGACGTCCTCTACACCGGCCGCACTACGCGGGCGGGCTTGGATGCCCTGCTGGATCACGGGCGGCCGCAACGCGTGGACCTCTGCGTCCTGATCGACCGCGGCCATCGCGAGTTGCCCATCCAGGCGAACTACGTGGGCCGGGTGCTGCAAACCTCCGACACGGAAGTTATTGAAGTGCGGCTGCGCGAGGTGGACAACCAGGAAAAGGTAATGCTCTGCGAGCGCGTCGGGTAGCAGCGCCCGCTGTCCTTTCTACACCGGAACCAGACGCAGAGCGTTGCCAGCCAAAATCTTGGCCAGTACGGCGTCAGGCAAATCCAGCGAAACCAGCAGATCGTACATCTTGTTGTTGAATTCGTCCCGCCCAAAGAACATGCGGTCCTGGTAGTCAATCAGGAGCTTGCGCGTAAAACCCCGGTCCCGGCTGAGCGCGGTGAAACCGGAGCCGCCGGAGAGATCGCAATTGAAGTTAGGGTACTTATCGAGATATTCCAGGATGCGGCCGCGGCCTACAATCGGCTTGTCCTTGGGGTACGTCACGGCGTCCTGGTCAGCGTCGCCGGAGATCTCGCGCCAAAAGCCCGGACCATGACCCTGAAACTGGGTATGGGGACAGAGCCGCAACGGCGCTTCCATATTCTCGATCCCACCGCCGTACCACCATTGCCAATCACTGGGCACGCCGTGACGAGGGAATGTCACGTCCAGGTGATAGACCACCGGCAAGCCTAATTCGCCGCAGTATTGAAAGAGCCGGATGGCATCGGAATCGTCATAACGCAAGCGCAGCTTGAACTCACCAAACACCCGCACTCCGAACAAATCGATGGCAGCCTTCAGCTTCTGAAAAGCATGGGGGTCGCGGGGGTCGGTGGTGGTGCCGGGGATAAAGCGGTCCGGGTACCGCTCGGCGACGTCGATGACGTCACGGAAGCTGATGCCCACTCCGGTGGGGTTCAACTTACCGTAATAGACCGGATCAATCTCCCTTTCAGGGATCTCCCAGCTTAGCAGCCACGCCTTCTCGATGCCCGCGGCGTCCATATCCTGAATGATGCGCGCGCCATCGTGGCCGATCCAGCGGGGGTGGTTATGCGCGTCGATAACGCGATGTTTGGGGGAGCGCTTGCCATCATCCGGTGCGGATTGCCCGGCAAAGGCGCGCGGGCCGCTCCAGGCCCGCCCCGCCAGCACGCCCGCCGCACCCCCCAGCCCCGCCCGCAACATGTCGCGCCGCCCGAGAGTGAGATGAGTTCCGGATGCGGGCTGCGACGGCCCCTGAGCGCCGCACGCCTGCGAGACGCGCCTTGAGGCCAATTCAGTTAGGCCGCGGTCCCTACATTCCCGCTCACGTGTATCTGCGAAATCTGGCTGACCACCGGCTTCGTCCCTTCTGGTCGTTTTCATGGCAAATATCCTCCGTCTTGCGTTTGAACCTGGTTTCAGACGCGCCGCCGCGACGCGCTCTCGAAGCGTTGGGCATCCGAATCACCCGGCCGGAGTCTGCTCCGGCCTAGCGTGGAGTGGGTTCGAACACGCCATAGATGCACCGCGCGCCGTTCGCACCCAATTCCGTGCGCACGATGCGGGCGCGAATTTCCGATCGGTTACTGGCCCCATCAAAGGGGAAAACCACCACAACAGTTTGTCCCGCAAGGTACTCACGGGGGCTCACAAAGCAGAAACCTTCCGGAGAGATGTTTTCCGTCTGCGCGACCTCCGTCTCGCCATCGTCATCCCGTATTTGAACGGGCAATTGCACCAGCTTTCGGCCGTGTCTCCGCCGATCCGTCGATAACAGAGGGTCGCCACCGTCTGTCGAGTGCACCGCGGCCTGATAGGTTTTCACTTCCAGTTCAAACGCCCGCTGCGGATAACCCCAGGCGGTGGACTGGCGGCAACGCACGCAGGGTTTGGTTAGCCAGCCCGCCTTCTCCAGGATTTCCACCTCCACCATCGACAGCGACTGTAACGATAATAACCGGCAACGCAGGCATGAGAGCAGGACATGCGCATCACCACCTTCCTGCGAAGGCCGAAAACGTATGTCCCAAATGTTTATTTCTAATCGTAGGCATTCCACGCCCCATTCGCCCGCTTGGTCGAGAGGAGCAGGAACAGGACCGACGACTCGGAACTCCGCCTCGGCATGATTCACCTGGTTTATCAGGCGAATAATTTGACCCGGTGTCAGCGAGTGCAAAACCTGGATGCGCGCGCCATGACGGTTCAAGGTGATCGTGCGACCCGTCGCTTCGAAAGGCTCGCCGTTCTCATCTACTCCGCGGACCGTGAGGGGAATGCTGAACATAATACGAGGTGAACGTCGCTGCTCGTTTTCCATGTTTCTCCGGCTGATATTCAACGCTCAGAAAGCGGTACAGTTTACCCGCTCGCTTGCGCTCGTGCAACCTCGCTAATTCGAGTGAGCCGCGGTGCGGCGGGGTCTACTGGCTTTTCGTGAGCGTCACGGCGGGAAAGTAATTCCCCAATCGCCGGCGATGCCACCATTCCCCTTCCGCCCGGCGTTCTGACCAGGTTGTGAAGTAGTAGTCATAGACCATCGCGCGGATGTATTTCGGCGGGGCGAGCGGAAAGGGATTACGCTTAAGCAAATCCAGAACACGCGGCGAACCTTGCAGCAGGCGCAGCATCAGATGGCTAAACCAGGGCGAACTGCGAAAGTCGCCGAGCGCTGCAAACCACATTTGCCAGTCCAGACGTGGCTGGAACGGTTCTACCCAGGGTGGGCGGCGGCGCAAGTCTCCCGGCTTGTGTTTGAATTCGTACGCCATCCACGTGTTGCCGTCGTTGCTGCCCTCGATGATGATCTCGGGCCGCGAAGTGGTCATCACGGCGAACAATCCATAACCGTTCACGATCCGCACCGCCTCCAGGTCAGAGAAAATCTGCAAGGCCGAAGGTGGCACGCGCCACATCGAGAGGACACCGGCAAGCTGAAGCAGGCCCGCGGCGAATATAGCCGTCGCAATCGGAGCTATCACCCAGCGCCGAAACGCCGCGCACCGAGGCTTGGGAGCCGGAACGCGCAGACGCTCTGCCAGAGCGCGCGGGAAGAAACGCGCCAGGAAGGCATCATCAAACAGCAGTATGCAGAGCGAGATGGTAAGCAAATTGAAAAACGCATAGTTTCCGGTCAGCGCGATCAGAAGCTGCAAAAGAACCAAGAACCCGCCTCCTACAAATCGGCACAAGCGAGGAGTGAAAATCAGAAAGGGGACGGCGAGTTCGACAAAGAACATGAACACTACGGAGGCGTGTTGAAACCAGGCCGGCGCCAAGTGCATGTACCAGGCGATCGGCGTGGGCAGCGGCTGCGTGTAGTAGTGGTATTCCAGCGCGGTAAGGTTGCGCCACGCAGGATCGCCGCTCGCGAGCTTGACCACGCCGGAAGAGAACATCAGCCGAAAAAGCAGGAACCAGAGCAGCCATCGCGGAATTTTAGGTGGTGGCGCTTGCGGCTGTCGCCGCAGGGACAACCGCCAAGGAGCGAGAAAGATGGCGAGGAAGCCTGCCTCAAGAAGCAGGCTGTCCCACTGAAAGCCCATAAAATCCTGCCCGGCCGTCACCAGAGAGAGGTAGAACACCCACAAAATCACTAAGAGCAATACGGGCGCGATATCAAAGATGAGCAGGACCGAGCCAATCACACCGCCCACCGTCATGAGCCGCAGGGCCGCATCACTGGAATTCGGCCAGGCAAGCGTGGGAAAGGACCAGTAGCGCTCCAGCCCTACGCGTGCGTGAACCATTGCCAGATATTCTTTGGCCGGCAGGATCCCGTTCTGCCCCACCAAGCCGCTGATCTGGGTGGCGAGGGATAGAAATGCGAAAAAGTAAACGATGCCCAGGAGACGCAGAAACAGCCAGGAAGCGAGGCAGAACGAGGGGCGTTCGAAGTGCCGTCCCCAAAACAGGCGCGTCAGGCGATAGAGTGGATTCCGGTGCCGCGCGACAAACCCATAGAAGAATTCTGCGATAAATGCGGCGCCGGGAACGTGCTCGTAAACCCAAAGGATCCACCCGTATCGCCTGGCGAAGGCGAGTGTGCGAAACACCGCGTGGGCGGCGCTGAACACCTCGCCTCCCGGGAGAATCAACTGGACTGCGCGGGCAAAAGCTTCCGGCGAAATTTCAGGGAACAGCGCCGCCACGCGCTGGAACGGCGCGTATTGCACCCGCTCGCCGGTGAGGGCGCGCCAGCGCTCAATCCAGAGCCGGCAAAAGCTGCAATCGCCGTCGTATACCAGGGTTGGTTTCTCGGGACCCGCGGAATCCATGCCCGGCAGCCTTCTGTTCGGTTGCGTGATGCCCCAAGGACAGGACGTATTTACATTCTAGAGTCTTCTCCGTCACCTTTGTGATATTTTTCTCTGAGGCCTCGGTGTGAACCCGGATGCTTCACGCGGAGGTCAACGGAGAAGCGCACACGGAGGACGCAGAGAAACCCACTACCGCAATTGGCCAATCTGGTACGTGACGATGGCCTGCTGAATCTGGAAATCGTATTGGGCGTTGGTATTCTCGATCTGGGCTTGGGTCAAGTTCAACTGTGCTTGCGAGAGCTCGACGATTGAGCTCAGTCCAAGCTTGTAGCGGCCCTGCGCGAGATTGAGCGCCAACGTAGCCTCATTCAGGAGTTGGGCAGTGACGCCGATGTTCTGGTACGCGGTCACAGAATCCGCCCAAGCGACGCGCACATCCCGCGAGATCCGGTCCGCAAGGTCCCGCTGGGCTTGGTCAGCCGCATTCGCGCGGAAGTTCGCTTCCGCATGGCGGGCGGAGAAGAGGAAGCCGTTGAAAATGGGAACATTCACGTTGATGCCGGCCGCCTCGTAGTGGTCAGCCAGTGGAACCTGGCCAGCCGGAATGAGGCCGGCCACCCCGATGGCGCTGACGGTGGGCATCCACAAATCGCGTTCGGCGCGCGCGAACTTCAACGCAGATTCATAAGTAAACTTAGCGCTGGCGAGGTCCGGCCTATCTTGCAGGGCTTGCACCACCAGCCCAGTCGGGTCCGGAGCCGGCGCGGCGGGCAGCGGCTCCTCTTGCAACTCGAACGGCTGCGGAGCATTGAGGCCGAGGTTGTTCGCCAGTTGCGCGTAGGCCGCCGTCTCACCGTTCTGCGCCTGCACCTGAAGTAACTTGGCTTTTGCCAAGTCCACTTCTGCGAAGGCGACATCCACCAGGGACTTTAATTTGTTCTTTTCGAGGGTGGTGATCTGGTCCGCGAGTACTTGGCGCGCCTTCACGGTTTCATCAGCGACCTTCAGCAGCGCCTGCGCCCGCAGCACGCCAAAGTAGGCTTGATCCACGCCGAGCAGGACGTCCTGCTCCGTCTGTTGCGAGGTCTGCGAAGCAGCCTGGGCACCCAGCCGCGAAGACGCAACCAGATTCGAGGTTCGCCCGAAATCGGTGATCAATTGATTGAGTTGCAAACCATCCGCCTCGCGGTTCAAAACGCGCGAGGATTGGAGAAACCCTGAGCCGATGCGGCTGTTTTCGCTAGGCCCGCCCGGCAGCGCCCGTAACGTTGGCCACGGCCATCGGATAGTAGGCCGACTTTTCCTCGCGGGTCACTTGCGCAGCGGCTCGAGCCTGGAAGTTTGCTTCCTGCAGCAGGGGGTGGTTTCGCAACGCGATTGCCTCGGCGTCTTTCAATGTAATTTTTGTCACCGGGGGTTGCTGGGGCGCTGCGCAAAGTGGATATCCCACGACTAGCCCAAATAGAACCGAGCAACCTAACACAAGCTCCAGACATTTAGGGACAAACTGTCTCATGCGCCAGCCTCCTGAGATTCGCGTGCCGGGCTGGAACTGCGCCTCCCGTACACGAGCACATACACTGCTGGAACGATGAAAATGGTCAGAATGACAGAAGACGTCAGCCCGCCGATGATGGCCCGCGCCATGGGCGTGTACTGCTCCGCGGCGGTCCCCAGCTTCAGCGCCATGGGGATCATCCCGATGATGGTCGCGAGCGAGGTCATCAGGATCGGCCGCAGCCGCACGCGGCAGGCGCTGATCACCGCGTCCGTGGGTGACATCCCCTGGCCTTCCAGGTTATGCGCAAAGTCCACAATCAAAATGCTGTTGGAATCGGCGATACCGATGAGCATCAACACTCCCATCAGCGACATCACATTCAGGGTGCTATGGGTGAGGGGCAGAATCACGAGCACGCCGATAAAGCCCATAGGAATCGCCAACATGATCAGAACAGGATCAGTAAAGGAGCGAAACTGCGCCACCAGGATAAGAAACAGCAGCATGAAAGAGAGCAGGAAACCCAACGCGAAACTGCTGAAGGATGCCTCCATGCCTTGCACCATTCCGCGCAGCGTAATGCGCACGTTGGCCGGGTACTTCGAATGACTCAGAATCGAACGAATCGACTGCGTGACCCGGCCCAGGTCTTCGCCCGCAGGTGTCGTATAGACATCGACAACGCGCTGAATTTGATAGTGGTCCACCTCAGTGGGCGTTTGCATAAAGCTTAGGTTTGCTACGTTACCCAACATTGTGATTGGCCGAGGACTATGAAAAAGTTGCTGCGCCTGAACCTTAGGTTTGGGCAAGTTCTGGCCACACCTGGAAATGGTATTCGGAGGGTCTAGCAGAAGTGCTGTCCTTCGCCACGGAGCTCGCGGTTGAGCGGGCCCGCAACCGGGGTCATTCTTCCGAACCTTCGGCCCCCGCAGGGGAATGTTCAAGAGGTCGGCAAAGTTATGTATGGCGGGCTGGCCGTGCTCGAAGTATTGGACGGTCAGGAAGTAGTCGTTCCCGGTTTTCCGGTCCACCCAGTAATTGGGGGCAATCATCAGATTGGAATTGAGCGCCGTGATGACGTTGTCCACCACGTCCTTCTGCGTCAACCCCAGTTCTCCCGCGTGTACCCGGTCCACATCCAAACGCAGCGCCGGGTAGTTCATGTCCTGGGGGATGTAAACCTGCCCCACTCCCCGCAAGCCGCCAATCTGCCGCGCCAAGTCCTGCGCGATGGCATAGCTCTGCCCCAGATTGGCGCTGCTCACCTGCACGTCAATGGGCGCCGGCATGCCCATGTTCAGAATCGCATCCACCATCGAGCCGCTGGAGAAGAACGTCCGAACCTCCGGATAGCGCCGGCCGATCTGCTCCTGCACGGCGCGCATGTAAGCGAAACTGCTGCGCCGGTGCTCGTCCTGCAACTGCACTTGCACGGTGGCGGTGTAGGGGCCGGCGTTGGTGGTGTAGAGGGAAGAAAAGTCGGGCACCACCCCGATGTTGGAGACCACCAGCTTGAAATCACGGGGGTCCACGGTTTGGCGGATCAGGTCCTCGACTTTAGCGACGTAGGCGTTGGTGACCTCGATGCGGGTGCCGGTGGGCACCTTGAGGTTGATGGTGAACTGCCCGGCGTCGGTTTGCGGGAAGAAGGCGAGGCCGAGGAAGGGGTAAATGGCCAGACTGGCCAGGAACAGCCCGGCCAGCGCCGCCACGGTGAGGCCCGGCCACACCAAAGCGCGCCGCACCCAGTATTCATAATAATCCAGCAACTTGCCGAACAGGCGGTTGAACCCGGCGTTAAACCGGTGTCCCCAGGAAGCGCGGGGATGGGGGCCCGTCGCCTCGGCGGCGGGGCCAACGCCCTCCGGGCCTGCGTCGTGGGCGCCGCCGGGTTCGGGCCGAGCGCCGCTCGGCCCTACATGCGGCACCTGCTTCAGGAATCGCGCGCAAAACAGAGGAATCACCGTCATCGCCACCACAAAAGACGCCAGCAGAGAAAGGCAGAACGCAAGGGCCAAAGCGGAGAAAAGGAATTTGCTAACCCCATAGAGAAACACCACCGGAAGGAAGTCCACCACGTCCACCAGCGTTGCCGCCAGCACTGCCAGGTTCACTTCCGCGCCGCCCACCTCGGCAGCGATTTCCGGCAGGGCTCCCATTTCCAAGTGGCGATAGATGTTCTCGAGCGAAATCACCGAATTGTCGATGACTCGCGAAAACGCCAGCGCCAACCCACCCAAGATCATGGTGTTCACCGTACTGCCCATCAGGTAGAGGACGACAAACGTGGTTAGGGCAGACAGCGGGATGGAAAGCAGAACAGCAGAGGTGGCGCGGAAGCTTCCGAGAAAGATCAGGATCATCAAGCTGGTGAGAAGGAGCCCCATCAGGCCTTCGTGCAGCACCGTCTTGATGGCTTCCTTGACGTACACGGATTGATCAAACACGGGAGTGGCGATCAACTGTTTGGGAATGTCGAACAGGTGGCCGAGGAGCTTGCGTACTCCGTTCACGACCTCGATGGTATTCGTGTCGCCCCCCTGCTTCATGATGGGGATGTAACACGACTTCTGCCCGTCCACCCGCACGATGTTGTATTGAATCTGGTTGGCGTCCTCCGCCCCCCCCACGTCTTTCACCGTCACCCACGACGTCCCCACCGTCTTGATGGGAACGTCGTTCAAATCCTTTACCTGGTTGACCAGACTGTTGGAATAGACAAAGTAGTCATAGGGCCCCATCTTCACGTCCCCGGCCGGCAGAATCAGATTCGACTGGTTCACCGCGTCCACCACGTCCATGGGCGTCATCTGCCGGGAGAACAGCTTGTAGGGATCCACGTACACCATCGCCTGCCGGTACTTCCCCCCAAACGGCGGCGGGATCTCCGCCCCCTGCACCACCGCGATCTGGTTGCGAATGGCAAACTGCGCATAATCGTGTAGCTGCGTCTCCGTCAACCCTGCCCCTTTGACGGTCACCAGGCAGACCGGCAGGCTGGAGGCATCAAACTTCAGCACTACCGGGGGCAAGGTGCCGGGCGGCAAGCGCTTCAGGTCCGCCAACGCCAGGTTGGAGATCTCCGTCACGTCGGCATCCGCGCTCGTCCCCGGCTGGAAGTAAATCTTGATGATGCTCACGCCCAGCAAGGAGCGCGATTCCATGTGGTCGATGCCGCTGGCCAGGGTGAAGAAGCGCTCGAGGGGGTTGGTGATGTCGATCTCGATGTCCTGGGGGGGCATGCCGGAGTAGAAGGTCGCGACAACCACTTCCGGGAGGTTGATGGGGGGAAATAGGTCGATGGGCATGCGTAACAGGCTGGTGACGCCAATCACCAACAGCACCAGGCAGACCACAATGATGAAGTACGGATTGCGGATTGAGAATTTAGGCATGATTAAACTCTCAGCCTTCGGCTCAGTATTTCGCCCCTGCGGGCCTAGCCGTAGGGGCGGTTCGCGAACCGCCCCTACGTTCTTGTGAGCCCCCAACGGGGCGTAACAACCCAGAGCCCCAACGGGGCGACATAACCCAGCCCAGGCCAGCGGCCTGGGTCAAAGAAACGGTCCGAACTTCCAGTCGAGCCCTGAAAGGGCGGGATACTCAACATCACCTATCGCGCCGGATGGGACGATCGTTCGCCCCTACAGGGCTCCCTCTCCTGGGCGATACGCTGACCCAGGCCGTTGGCCGGGGCTGAGATATTTCGCCCCTACGGGGCTGGGCTTGTAGGGGCGGTTCGCGAACCGCCCCTACGCCGATTCACGGTTTATTCGCCGCCGATTCACGCTTCATCCACCGTACATTCACGTTTCATTCCCCGACGCTCGCATTAGTCGCGCCTTGCCGTCTTCCGTACACCAGCAAATAAGCTGCCGGCACAATGAACACCGTCAACACGACAGACGCCAGCAAGCCGCCGATGATGGCGCGCGCCAGCGGCGCATACTGCTCACTTCCCGTGCCCATTTTGAAGGCCATGGGAACCATACCGATAATTGTCGCCAAAGACGTCATCAGGATCGGGCGCAATCGCACTCGGCACGATGTAATTACGGCATCCTCCACCGACTTGCCCTGCTCCTCGAGCCGATGGGCAAACTCCACAATCAAGATGCTGTTGGAAGCGGCAATGCCCACCAGCATCAGCACCCCCATCAACGACATCACGTTCAGGGTGGTGGCCGTCAGGGGAAGAGCCACGAGCACGCCGATAAAGCCCATCGGGATGGCAAGCATGATGAGCACCGGGTCTTTAAAAGAACGAAATTGGGCCACCAGGATGAGGTACAGAAGAATGACCGACAGGGAGAGCCCTAGAGCGAAACTATGGAATGAGGCCGTCATGCCTTGTACCATGCCGCGCAGGTTCACCCGCGTATTAGCGGAGAGTTTGGTCTTCGCCAGGATGTTCCGAATGGCATCCGTGACTTTTCCCAGGTCCTCACCCGCGGGCGTCACGTAGACATCCGAAATTCTCTGGATCTGGTAATGGTCGATCTCCGTAGAAGTCTGAATCTGGTCCAGCTTCACCACACTGCCGAGCGTGGTGGGTTCCGTCAAGTTGGGGGATCGCAGGGGGATGCTCTTGAGGTCCGCAAAGTTATGGATGGCGGGCTGGCCGTGCTCGAAGTATTGGACGGTCAGAAAGTAGTCGTTCCCGGTTTTCCGGTCCACCCAGTAATTGGGGGCAATCATCAGATTGGAATTGAGCGCCGTGATGACGTTGTCCACCACGTCCTTCTGCGTTAAGCCCAGTTCTCCCGCGTGTACCCGGTCCACATCCAGCCGCAGCGCCGGGTAGTTCATGTCCTGGGGGATGTAAACCTGCCCCACTCCCCGCAAGCCGCCAATCTGCCTCGCCAAGTCCTGCGCGATGGCATAGCTCTGCCCCAGATTGGCGCTGCTCACCTGCACGTCAATGGGCGCCGGCATGCCCATGTTCAGAATCGCATCCACCATCGAACCGCTGGAGAAGAACGTCCGAACCTCCGGATAGCGCCGGCCGATCTGCTCCTGCACGGCGCGCATGTAAGCGAAACTGCTGCGCCGGTGGTCATCCTGCAACTGCACTTGTACGGTGGCGGTGTAGGGGCCGGCGTTGGTGGTGTAGAGGGAAGAAAAGTCGGGCACCACCCCGATGTTGGAGACCACCAGCTTGAAATCACGGGGGTCCACGGTTTGGCGGATCAGGTCCTCGACTTTCGCGACGTAGGCGTTGGTGACCTCGATGCGGGTGCCGGTGGGCACCTTGAGGTTGATGGTGAACTGCCCGGCGTCGGTTTGCGGGAAGAAGGCGAGGCCGAGGAAGGGGTAGATGGCCAGACTGGCCAGGAACAGCCCGGCCAGCGCCGCCACGGTGAGGCCCGGCCGCACCAAAGCGCGCCGCACCCAGTATTCATAATAATCCAGCAACTTGCCGAACAGGCGGTTGAACCCGGCGTTAAACCGGTGTCCCCAGGAAGCGCGGGGATGGGGGGCAGCGGCACCGGCGTCGGGCTGAGCGCCGTCCGGGCCTGCATCGTGGGTGCCGCCGGGTTCGGGCCGAGCGCCGCTCGGCCCTACATGCGGAGCGTGCTTCAGGAATCGCGCGCAGAACAGTGGTATGACGGTCATCGCCACGAAATACGAGGCGAACAACGAAATGACTACGGCCAGGGCCAGGGCCGTAAACAGGAACTTGCTGACGCCATAAAGGAAGGTAACCGGAAAGAACACCACCACTGTCGTCAAGGTAGCGGCCAGCACCGCCAGGCTTACTTCATTACCCCCCACTTCGGCGGCGGCTTGCGGCGAGGCGCCCTCCTCCAAGTGGCGGTAGATGTTTTCGAGTGAGATCACTGAGTTGTCGATCACCCTGGAGAAGGCTAGCGCCAGCCCACCCAGGATCATGGTGTTCACCGTACTGCCCATCAGGTACAGAACGACGAAGGTCGCGAGTGCCGAGAGGGGAATAGAGAGGAAAACCGCCGTCGTGGCCCTGAAACTTCCCAGAAAGAGAAGGATCATGAGGCTGGTGAGAAGCAGTCCGATAAGGCCTTCGTGAAGCAGCGTTTTGATGGCTTCCTTGACAAAGGTGGATTGATCGAACACCAGGGAGGCAACCATCTGCTTGGGGATATCAAACAGGTGGCCGATCAATTCGCGTACGCCGTTCACCACCTCGATGGTGTTGGTATCGCCCCCCTGCTTCATGATGGGGATGTAGCACGACTTCTGCCCGTCCACCCGCACGATGTTGTACTGAATCTGGTTGGCGTCCTCCGCCTCCCCCACGTCTTTCACCGTCACCCACGACGTCCCCACCGTCTTGATGGGAACGTCGTTCAAATCCTTTACCTGGTTCACCAGGCTGTTGGAGTAGACGTAATAATCGTAGGGCCCCATCTTCACATCGCCGGCGGGCAGAATCAGATTCGACTGGTTCACCGCGTCCACCACGTCCATGGGCGTCATCTGCCGGGAGAACAGCTTGTAGGGATCCACGTACACCATCGCCTGCCGGTACTTCCCCCCAAACGGCGGCGGGATCTCCGCCCCCTGCACCACCGCGATCTGGTTGCGAATGGCAAACTGCGCATAATCGTGTAGCTGCGTCTCCGTCAACCCGGCCCCTTTGACGGTCACCAGGCACACCGGCAGGCTGGAGGCATCAAACTTCAGCACTACCGGGGGCAAGGTGCCGGGCGGCAAACGCTTCAGGTCCGCCAACGCCAGGTTGGAGATCTCCGTCACGTCGGCATCCGCGCTCGTCCCCGGCTGGAAGTAAATCTTGATAATGCTCACGCCCAGCAAGGAGCGCGATTCCATGTGGTCGATGCCGCTGGCCAGGGTGAAGAACCGCTCCAGCGGATTGGTAATGTCAATCTCGATGTCCTGGGGGGGCATGCCGGAGTAGAAGGTCGCGACGACCACTTCCGGGAGGTTGATGGGGGGAAATAGGTCGATGGGCATGCGTAACAGACTGGTGACGCCGATCACCAACAGCGCCAGGCAACACACAATAATGAAGTACGGATTGCGAATGGAAAATTTTGGCATGATTAAGCCCTCAGCCTTCAGCTCAATATTTCGCCCCTGCGGGGCTCCTTCTCCTGGACGATACGCTCACCTAGGCCGTTGGCCTGGGCTGAGCTATTTCGCCCCTGCGGGGCGAGGGTTGTAGGGGCGGTTCGCGAACCGCCCCTACGTTCTTGCGAGCCCCAACGGGGCGACATAACCCACAGCCCCAACGGGGCGCAGCAACCCAGAGCCCCAACGGGGCGACATAAACCCAGCCCAGGCCAACGAAGCTGTGAAAGAATCGCCTTCGGCATCGGTAGATTAAGTTTCGACGATGTGTTTTGAAGGTTGTGATGATCGACGAGCTGCAAGGATTAAGGTGATTTCATTGAGTAACCTTCCTTTCCGTCCGGCCTTGGGTTCTGGCGCTTGCACCTTGGACCCTCGTGTTTCTCCCTTCGGCTCAAGCGGGCGCCGTGGCCAGGCGAACTTTCCAGCGCAGGCGGCACCATTGCTGGAGGTTATAAGTCAGGCACGCCCACAACACCTCGCAGCGGGCTTTCCGCAAGCCGCGCACGCAGAACTGCCGCAGTCCGAGTTTGGCCTTCAGCCACAGGTTACTGAACTCCGCCACCGGGGCGCGCCGACGATAAGCGGCGCGCGCCGCCTCGGTCTGCATCTTGGCCGCATACGCCGCCACCGCCGGGACATTCTCCGTGCGCACCAACGTGCGTCCCTGCGGCCCCGCTCCACACTGCGCACGCAGCGCACACGCCCGGCAATCCGCCGCTCGCGCCCGATAGAGGTGCCGCTCCACCCCCAAGCGGTCGTGTTTGGTATAGCTAAAATGCAGCACCTGGCCGGCCGGGCAGAGGGAGGTGTCGGTCGCCGGGTCGTAGCGGAAGTGTTGGGGATAAAAGGCCGGATCGACGCCGCGTTTCTCCAGGCGCCGCGTGGTGGCTTCGGCATCGGCGGCGAGCGTCCCGCCGATCAAGTCCAGGCCGCCGTCGGCCGCCGCCAGGATATTCGCGCGCGTGGTGTAGCCCTCGTCGACGATCATCTGCGCCGGGGCGCGCCCGTTCTGCTTCTTCACTTCCTCCACCGCCGGCAGCAGTTGGTGCTGATCGTTGGCGTCCTGGGTAACGCTCACGCCCACGATCATCCCGTACGCCACGTCGGTAGAGGCCTGCACATTGTGACTGGGAGCATAACCGCCATCACCTTGTTTCATGTTACGCGCTTCCGGATCGGTCGCGCTCACGCGGCGCTCCCTCGGTTCGGCCCGTCCCTCGGGGGCGGCTTGCACTTTCTGCAACTCCTCCAGGGCCTGCTGCAATCTCTCCACCTTCTCGCGCGCCGCCCGCTGCCGCGCCGCCTGCCGGCGCCGGTCCACCCCTTCGTCCCGCGGATCGCCCATCGCCCGCACCCGCTCCTCGGCCGCCTGCAGATGCACCCGCAAGGTCTTCTCGCGATGAAACGAGTTGCCGCTGGCCGCGGCCTTGATCTTCGTTCCGTCGTGCGCCACTTGCTCCAGCGTGATCAGCCCCTCGTTACTCAAGATCGCCAGCAGTTGCGCGAACAACCCGTCCAGCGCCTGCTGGTGCTCGACGCGGAAGTCCGACAGGGTGTGGTAATTGATCACCTCGCACCCCGTCAGCCACTGATAGGCGGGATGGTAGGTGCAACGCCGCTCCATTTCCCGCGCCGAGCTGACCTTTTCACTGTAGGCGTAAACCCACAAGCTGATCAGCAGGCGGGGATCGATGGCCGAACGCCCCGCCCGGCCTTCCACCGCCCGCACCTCGGCGGTGTAGGCGCTCAGGTCCAGGCGCCCGGTCATTTCCCAAATCGCCCGCGCCAGATGGTCGGGTTCCAGCAACTGCTCCACGTCCACCGCCCGGAAGACCATCTGCTGACGGTTAATCGCTTGCAAGCGCGCCGCCGGCGGGTGTGCCGACTCCGTGTCCGGCGGCTCCGACACTCGCACCGGCAACTTGCCCTCCGGCCATATTCCCGGCTGTCGAGGATCCTCGGCGTTACTCATGCGCTCGCCTCCGCGTGGGGGAGGAAGCCGCTCGCCCGGGAGCCCGCTTCAAGATCAGCGTGTGCTTGTCCGCGACCACCCATTCGATCACCTTGCCCTTCTCGATCTCCAAAGCTCGCGCCAGGGGCGCGGGACAGATCAAATACCACTGCCGGTTCTTGCCGCCCCGCTGAATCACCTGCACGGTGGATTCGTAACCCATGCCCGACCTCCTTCCCAGAACGAAGGAAGGAGGATATCATAGCTATAGCGCTAGTCAAGTACTTTTTTGATTTTTTCACAGCTTCAACGGCCTGGGTAACGGTCCGACCTTCCAGTCGAGCCCTGTAAGGGCGGGATACCCAACACCACCTATCGCGCCGGATAGGAACGATATTTCGCCCCTGCGGGGCTGGTATCCGGCAAAGACACCCTAATCGTCCATGCCCTTTATCCCTGCGGGGCTCCTTCTCCTGGACCATACGCTGACCCAGGCCGTTGGCCTGGGCAGAGCTATTTCGCCCCTGCGGGGCTGGCATCTGGCAAAAGCACCTTTATTGTTCTTGCCCTTTCCCTTCGTACTGAAGCATCTCGACGCTTTGCGGCTTCACTTCCTGGCCGGGCTTGAGTCCGCTGCGGTCGCTGACGACCACCGTGTCGCCTTCCTTGAGGCCCGACAGAACTTCGGCGTCAGTAGCGGTCTGGAGCCCGAGCGCTACCTTGCAGTCCTCGATTTTCCCGGCAGCATCGACCAAGTAAACGCTCACTTGCTCGCCTTCGTGGTTCACGGCCTGGACCGGGACGGCCAGCACGTTGTCTCTTGCCTCCAGCGTGAGGGTGGCTTCGGCATACAGTCCCGGCATCAGGACGCGGGCGGGATTGGGGACGTCCACCTCCGTGTGCATGGTGCGCGTGTCCTCCGTGACGTCGACCGAGAAGCGCGCCACCTTGCCAGGAAAGGTTCGGTTCAGCGCTGGAACGTTCACGTCAACCGCATCACCAATACGGATATAACGCACGTCGGATTCGGGCACGGGAATCACCAGGCGAAACAGATCGTCCTGCGACAGCCGGACCAGCGGCAACACCTGGGTGCTGGAGCCTGTACCCGCTTGCATCAATGTCCCGTAGTTCGCGTACCGCTGAGTGACCACGCCGGCGAAGGGCGCCGTGATCTGGGAATACTGGTAGAGCGCCTGATCGTGAATGAGCTTGGATCGGCTCTCGAGAAGCTTGCTTTGTGCCGCGGAGAGGGCCGACTCAGCCGCGTCCACCTCTGAGGCGGCCGCGAGGTTTTTGCCCTGCGCGTCGTCAACCTCCTGCTGGGCAACCAGGCCGGCCTGAGTGTTAAACACCCCATTCAAGCGGGTGTATTCGAGGTTGAGGACTTTGTAGGTGGCTTCATACCGTTTCAGCATGTGCTCGGCGCGAGTCACCTCATCGGTGGCATTTTTGATGGCGGCCTGGTCCTCCTGGAGTTGCGCCTGTAGCTCGGGAATCTCCAGCACCGCCATCAGTTGACCTTGCTTTACCCGCGAACCATAGTCGACCAGCAACTTCTGGACGAAGCCCGATTCCTTGGCGTATACGTCGATCTCCTGGAACGGCACCAACTCCGAGGAGATAGTGATTTGGCGCTGGAGGGTCTGGCGGGTTACCTTCGTTACCCCCACGGTGTCGAGCGGGATGGAGTCGCTCTTGGCTCGAACCCTCGTGCACGAAGGAAGCAGGAGAAGCGAGATAACCAGCAGGCTGAGTGTGGCCCAGCGGGAACGCTCGTAGGGGCACCCCTCGTGGGTGCCCTCCACAAGGGCACCCACGAGGGGTGCCCCTACAACCTTATTGGGTGTACGCTTGTTCATCGTTTCCACGGTTTTGCTCCATCACGAAGTGAATCCGGATTAAAGTCGAGTATATCCTTGAGCCCCCGGCTGAATTCCTCAGGGGTGGTTCCGGGCTTCTTGGACAAATCAATCACCTGCTGTTTCTTTTCCCGAATCACGTTCGCCACCGCGGGCAGTTTCAGCGCCAATTCGGGGGGAACAGTCAGAACGCCATGCCGGTCGCCGTGTATCAAATCGCCGGGCTGAATCGTCAGGTTACCCACCTCCACCGGCCTGCCATACTGGACCACGTGGATATAAGCGCGCGAGATGGCGAGGCGTCCGGCGAATACCTGCAAGCCGCAAGCTTCGATTCCGGGCAATTCCCGCGCCGCTCCGTTCGTAACCACTCCCACGCAGCTCAAGGACTGCAATATGTTGGCGTGAACCTTGCCAACAAATGCTCCGGTCCCAGGCGGGTCATCAATATCCTGCATCACGAGGACGCGCGGAGCCGGAATACTGCTAATGTGCTTCCACCAGTCTGTTCGTTCCTCGTACCGGCTACCCACGATGGGGGGATCTGCGGACCGCACTTGGCAAGTGGCCGCATACCCCACCATGGGAGGAAAGTTCTTGAAAAGGCAGCGGAAGCTTCCGGTTGCGAATCCCTCGTTGCGCAGCCGCACGCCGAAGCTTTCGATGGCGTCCGCAATGAGGCAAGTGTCAAAAGATTGCAGTTGCTCGATCTGTTCCGGGGTCAATGAACTCTGCAAAGTTCTACCCTCAAAAGAGTTTTGCATGTCGACCGGCGCGTCAGGGTTGATAGGTTGATAAATCGCTCGCCCAAAACAGCACCGAGCAAGCAGGTATCTCAGACAGGAGGGAAATTAACCGACGTAGGGTGGAGCTCGCAGGTGGCGAATTTGAACCACCGGCGCGGAGAGTGCAGGAGGGATTGTTTCTTCGTGCGGGCAATAAATTAATACGGGGGCAACCGGAGATACGTTCGGAGCGGTTTGCGGCGCTTCGGCCTGAGCCGCCACGCGCCACTTGCAGACTTCCTCGCCCTCCGACTTGGTCATGCGACCGACTTTCCAAAGGTGCCACGGGCCGGAGCACGCCTGGACATTGGGCCTGCGGGTGGCCGCCGACAACACGACGACCCCGGCCAATAACACCAAAACACTGGCCGTCAAAAGCTGTTTAGACCTCAGAAGGATTCTTGTCATGCGTTCGAGCAGTGGCTTCCGGGATTGCCTGAGAACTTCCCCAACCCATAATGACATTGAATTCATCAATCGGCAAGACCATTCCGGGCTTGCGCCGCTGTTTGCTGCGACAAATTTGTTACCGCTGGACCACAACCCGCGCCGGCGCCCAGCGTTCAGGACCTCCGGCGAAGACTCTTACGCATGAGCTTCCAGGAATGATCCGTACTGCGTCCAAGGCGCATATTACAGTTAGAAACAGATCGGGCGCAATTAGATGTCTGGGAATAGGTGCTGGGGGCTGGGAGCCATAAGTGTTAAGAGAAGCCCTGCGGTCACGTTGAAAGCTCGCGAAGCGGGCGCCTTGGCCACATGACCCCGCCCGCTTCGCGGGCTAAATCAATTTGTTGGCCCGTTCCTTATCCCATGGCTGGCGCCATGGGCTAGATGACCGCGCCCGCTTCGCGGGCTAAATAAATGGCACCTTGTGATGTGCGCCCAGAGCCAGCCACCTCCTCCGACCCGCCTGAAAGGCTCAGCCTTTCAGGCGACGCGGAGAAGAGGGAAATGTAGGTGCAGCGCCGGAACGGCGGGAGCGCCTCCGCAGAGCAAGCAGCGTAGCTGTTAGGGCGGCCGACTTCTCTGCCGCGTTCCGATTCCGTAGGTTTCACCTCATAAGCGTTAAAATAAGCCCAACGGTCAGCTTGCAAGCCTGCGAAGCAGGCGTCGTCATGTAGCCCACGGCGAAGCCGTGGGATGAACGTAGCGATGGGAATCTCAGCCCTGAAGACATCTGAGGTTTGATGTCAAGGTTTTTTTCTTCAGGCGCGCGCCTCCTGGTTTGGAAGTTGGCGCAAGGCTGCGGCCAGGGGCGATCCGTGGCGTTCGAGCGCTTGCTGGTAACGGGCTTCGTCGTAAAGCGTATGGTCTTTCCAGCAACGATAGAAAATGCGGATCCACTTGAAGGCCAAGCTGCGCACGGCAGGGTGATGGTCGGCACCGCGCTTACGCATTTGCTGGTAGTAGACCCGTACCCAGGGCGACCAGAGAATCGAGTGGCCGGCGAACTCGTGGAAGGTCTGCCGCAGAAATTTCGGACAGGCCAGGCGCCAATGCACCCAGCGCTTCTTGCCGCTCTGCGCGGTGACCGGGGCCGATCCCGACAGACACTCCATATCCTGGGCGGTTTCATAGCGCTGGCGGTCGCTGCCCCAAGCGGCCAGCAAGCGAGGCGCCAGCGCCTTGCCGGCGCCCGGGAAGCTGTTAAAGATGTCGTGGTCAGGGTGGGCGGCAAACAACTCCTGCAGCTTCTCCTCCAGGCGCTCCAGTCCCGCGGCGAGAGCGCGCAACTGGTCGACCTGTGCCCGGACCATGAGCGCCGAACTCTCGATGACGGCGCGGTCGGTGGTGAGAGGACGGGCGGTGCGGATCTGGTCCAGGAGCTGTTCGAGCTGCTCCGGGGTGCGGCGGGTGTGGGCACGATACACCTTCAGCACCTTCCAGCGCGAAGCTTTCTGGGCCTCTTCGAGGCTCTGAAACTGGCTTACAAAGTCCCAGGCCAGAGGCGACGTCAGGTCTCCCGCCCACTCCAGGGCCTGCGGGAAATAGCCCTTCAAAAGGGCTTGGAGACGATGGGTGAGGGCGGTGCGGTCGTCGACCAGCTTGCGCCGATGCTGCACCAAGAGAGCGATTTCGCGCGTCGGCGCATCGTCGGCCACCCAGGGGCGAAAGCGCTCCGGGTGCTTGCGCAGAAACTCCAGCAAGAGCCGGGCGTCCGTCGGATCGCCCTTGCTCCCACTGGGATAAAGCGCTTGGCGGTAGTCGGCCAGCGCCTTGGGCGGGATGGGATAAAGAACCAGGAAATCGTAAGTCATCAGGGCGTAGAAGACCGAACCCCGCGATTGTTCCAAGGCGATGGCAACCTGGCCCTGGGGAAATCGGCTACGCAATTCGGCCACCCACAACTGCAGGGCTTCCGGGGTGTGTTGCAACTCGGAGTGCTCCACGGGCGAAGCCCCGGCCTCTTGCAGGCAAACCGCATGGGCTTGATCGGCCCAGTCCAGACCGACCCAGGCCACGATGTTGGGAGCCAGCGAAGCGGAATTCGGCATAGGCAATCCTCCGGAAAGAGTGGTGACAACGCGCTTGCCCGGAACCGGCGCAACCCTTATAGTAGAGTCCTCGCGGGACGACATCTGAGTATGCGTTGTCGCTCCAGGCGTCCGGCCCCGCCCGAAGCTCTTCGGGTGATCGTCGAACGATCGGGGCGAAAATTCGTGGCGGGGCCGGGCGCGTTCTCCGCCTGCTTTCCTAACCTTTCCGGGCGACTTCGTCAAGCTTTTCATAGAACGTTTCTATATGCGCTGAGGGTTCCAGCGCCTGCGGCGCTGGAACAACAACCTATAAGGGGCGACATCTCGGCGTTGCCAGTGCCGAAATTGAACCACACGTCACCTGACACCGCCCTACCGGGCTGACGAATCGGTTGGCGTGGCCGGTTTCCCACGGCTTCGTCGTGGGCTACATGACGACGCCCGCTCCGCGGGCTAAAACCCATGGCGGCGAGCCGTAGACGTTATAATGCAGCTTATCTTAACGCCTATGAGGTTTCACCTACGGCTACTCACAGGATCCCGCTTCGCGGGACTTTGGTGTCGCACATCCGCACGGGGCTGGTGACTGGGACCAGGGGTGCAATCTGAGCCCCTGGTACCCAGCCCCTGTCCGTACCCTACCGTGCCGGGCGGCCCAAAGTGGGCGCCGAGCCGGGCAGCGTGTAGCGCAAGTCGAGGAAGAACATGTTATCGGCAGCATTGGGATTTGTGCCCGCGGCCACGTACCACGGATCGCGCGTGAGGTACGAGTACTGGCCGATGAAGTTCAGGGCGCCGTATTTTGGATGCTTCCAGAGCGTCTGGTTGAATCCAAACGTGATTTCCTGAATGGTGCGGTTGTTGCCCGTCGAGGAACCGATGAAACCGTAACCCACGGGCTTCCCAGTCGTGTCAATCTCGGTGTCACGGCCGATCAGAATGCCACCGTGGTAGCCAAAGATCAGCGTGCCCTTATTCGTGTATTCGAAGCCCGTGACCGTCGAACCGCTGTGCAGCGGAGAGAGCATGCCATTGGCTTCCGCCACCACGTCCGGCGCCTGGCCAAAGATGTACCGGCCCACGCCGTCGCCCCAGAAGTTGTTGGTCAGCAGGCGCATACCTTTAAAGATTTCCACGTTCAGGTTCACGAAGCCGCCGGCGCCCTCGGTGGAGAAAGTGGCCGCCGGAATGGAGGAGGTGCCCGGGTACCAAGCCTTGAAATTTCGTTCCACGCCGCCAACTTCAAAATGGAAGTGCTTGTTGGGATCGACCGCCAGTTTGGCAATGATGTCGGGGGCAACGTTGGGAGTAGCAATGCCGCCGGAGCTGGCGCCCAGGTCGAGTTCGCTGGAGTAAGTCGAACTGATGGCGGTGGGGAAGGTGACCGTACCGCCGCCGGACGAGCCGCCCGCGTACTGATCCGGGCTGTCGATGGCGATGGCGAAGGCTGCCTTATCCGAGGGCAGGTGATAAACAAATCGCAGTTCCGGGATGCGTCCCCAGAACAAGCCCGCTTGGTAGTTTACGTCCATATCCTGCGAATAGAAGACGTCAGCGGGGAGCGGGGAAATGCCTACACGGCCGGGGGTAGCCAAACTCCACGTCTGGCCGCCGAGGACTTCCCAGCCGCCCTTTCGCAGATCCACCCAGTACAAGCGCGCGCGGAGAAGCTGGCTATTGCTCGTCACCGCCACGTTGAGGCTGGCGGGGGTTCCCAGGAAATCGGCTTCCATGTAGCCGATGACGTGCGCGCCCTTCACGTTCGCGTCGGTACGGAAGCCGATGCGGCTGTTCTGAATGCTGAGGCGTAATTCGCTCAGGTTGGTCTGGTAAGTGTTGCCATAGGGAATGCTGCCAAAACTGGTGCCGATGTTCCCGCCGGCGGCGTGGTTACGAAACACGCCGGTGAAATCCATAAAGCCGACAGGGGTCAGAGTGGCATCGCCAATATGCAACTGAAGCGGCGAGGTCTCCTGCGCACCTTCCTGGCCGGCCGCGTTGGGTGCCGCGGTCGGCGCCGTCGCGGGCACAATGACGTTATCCGCCTTCTTCTGTGCCGGCGGAATTATCGGTCGGGTGGAAGCCACTTGACCCAGGGTGGAGGTGCGGGATTGAATCGCCTGCCCGGCCTCCTGGGCGGTCTTGGCCGGCGCCGCCGGTTCCGCGGCCGCGGCAGGTTTCGTCGGCTGCGCTGGTTGTTGCGTGGCCGAAGCCGGCTTGACGAGTTGCTCCAGTAGCCGCTTTTGTTCTTCGAGCGCCTTCTGCATCTGCTCGATCTGTTTCTGTTGAAGAGCCAACTGCTGCTTGAGAATCGTAACTTGGTCGTCGGCGCCGGTACTCGGTTTCGCCGCCGTCGCGGTCGCAGGCGTGGTCGCGTCACCTGCGGACGAAGCGCTGTCGCTGGCAAGCATGCCGGTCGGCAACCACAAGAGAAGCACGCCTACAACCGACATCGTGATCAACTTCCATCTGTGCATCGTTTGCTCCTTTGAATCTTTAGTTTATGAATGCCCGGGAAGGCAAATTGCCCCTCGCGCATCATCACTCCGAAACTAGTTAGTAATCCCCACAATGCTGAGAGAAAGGCATTAACCCAGTATGATGGGTATGTGACAGGAACATTACATGAGAGAATGGCGAACCAACGATCGTGCCGCGGTTCGACGGACGGCGGGATTCTCCCCCACTTCCCGGTAGGCAAAGTTCCTCTCGATGCTCTCGAACGGCATTCCGTCCACTTCGACATAGGGGTAAATGAAGAAGTTCAAAGGCGAGCCATCCTGTTTCGGCTCGAGCATCAAGTCGCGGCCGACGGAGAATTGCACGCGGTTCGCGTCCAAAGCGCCAAAAAAGTAGTCGTGTCTCCGCGGGTCTTTCCACGCCTCAGAAATGTCCACCGGCACCCATCCCGTCCCGCCGACGAAAAACTCCGCCCAGCAATGATAGCCCGGGATGTTTCCTTCCGGCCCGGCCGGCACGGGGAAGCCGATCTCAAACCGGGCGGGGATGCCCTCCGCTCGCGCCAGGGATATGAAGAGCGAGTGGAAGTCCGTGCAGTTACCGTGCTTGGCGTCGCACACCCAGAGCGAGTCGCCACGCCCCCAGCCCGTGCCGGACTTGTCATACCGAACGGTGCGAAATACGTAGTCATACAGCGCATACGCTTTTGCCACGACGCCGGGCCGGCCCTGCGTGAGAGCGTCCGCCATCTGCTTTATTCTGCCGTCAATGGGAACCAGGCGATCCGGCGCAAGGAACGGCGCGAGCATCTTCGGGGCCGCGGCCTCGCCGGCGCCGGCCTTCTCCAGGTGCGCAAGATCGCCCTTGCTGTATTCCCTGCGCGTTACCTGATACTCAATCGTGAATTCAGGGCTACGATCCTGCGGACGCCGGAGCTCTCCGTAAAGGATGTGATTGCCAAAGGTCGCGTCACGCATCGCCGCCAGGTGAACCGGTGCGTCCACGTTTTTCAATACGACCGTCTGGTTCGCGTCTGAAACGGCGCAGGGGATCCACACACGCACGCGCTGCGCGCCCGCAGGAATTTTATCGATTCTCAATTGATAAGTGAACAGGAAAGTACGTGCGGGCGAGGAGAATTTCTCCGGCGCACGCGCCGCCAGGGACAACACCATCAACGCGGAGACAAGTGCAATCGCAAGCGTATGCACGCGCATCATCTTTTCCTCCATATCAAATTGGGGTGGGATGAAACAAGCAATCGACACGCGATCGGAAAGTTTCACACTCAGGTGAAACCGCTGCGGAAGGCGGCGGGGAGACTGACCGAAAATTCCATGGGTTAGCCCTGCACCAAGAACAACTTGCATTGTCCGCTGAAGTTTCCCAACCTGTCAAGAGCGCGCCAGGGCTCCGTCAAAGTCCAGCGTGCCGCATACGTACAGAGCGATGAAGGCATCATCCGCGAGTAGACCCCTCACCCACCGCCTTGCGGTCCCCCCTCTCCCCAAGGGAGAGGGCTGCGATTTTTGATTTTTTATCCCTCTCCGGGGGGAGAGGGGGGACCGCAAGGCGGTGGGTGAGGGGTCCCTTTAACCCAAGCGACTTTGACGGAACCCTGAGAGCGCGCCACATCAACACCAGGGTCACGTCAAAGTTGTTAGCGCGTGGCCAGACTTTTGTGTCGCTGCGACAATGGAAAAACCAGAGTAGAATGTTTGCGGGCAAAATCCGAGCGGTATAACACATTCTGATAAGAAAAGGAGAGCGTTCATGTCAGTGACTTACAAGATTACCGAGTTGGTGGGAACATCGCCGACGAGTTTTGCGGAGGCCGTGCGGGCGGCGGTGGATGAGGCGGCAAAGACCGTCCGCAACATGGCTTGGTTCGAGGTGACCCAGGAACGCGGACGCATCGAGAACGGCAAAGTAGCGGAATTCCAAGTGACGCTCAAGATTGGTTTCAAGCTTGAGCGATAACCGAACAAGAACTATTCAAAAGAAATCATTCTCAACTGGGACAGGGGTACGGAAAAATCAAACACGTCATGGCTGGCGGGATCGTATTTATCCGTAATGCCCAGGACGCGGACCTCGGCGGGCTGGGTGGTCGGCATCAGGAATTTGCCTGCCACCGTTTTCCCTTCCCGGAGCGTGATGACGAGGCGGTCTCCCTGGACGTCCACGCGATCGACCTTCTCGAATGAGAACTCGTCGGCGCCGCCATTATCGATCTGGAGGGGAATGCTCGTGAGTGCGGCAACCGATTCCAGCAGCGAGCCGTGGCCGCCCGGCGGGTAAAAGTCCAGATAGACGTCGTAAACTTTGGTGATTTTACCCGCCTGGCTGGTGAGGGTGGCCGTGTAGCCGAAGTGTTTCCAGTTCTCGACGATCAGCGCGCGCCCAGCGGCATCGGCCACCTGTACGCGCATAGGCAGGCTCCCCCGGTACAACTTCACCTGCGTGACGCGCCGCTCCTTAAGGTCGAAGTGCTTGTAAATGATCAGAGACGAATCCTGGTGGATAACGATAGCGTCTCTTTGCAGGGCAATTTCCCTTCCCTGCGAATTGGTCTGAAAAACGAAATCGGCGCGGAGCGGCTGTGCCAGCAGCACCAGGCACGGGCAAAGCAGCCACGTTGCTTTCATCGCGGGTTCCTCTTCCACGAAGAAGCCCCGCAGCGCTGCGGGTTGCCGCGGGGAGCTGCGGGGCCACGTCTGTTGACAGCCGATTAATGCTTGGCCTTGCCAGGCGCCTTGTACTCGACGTTGGTTTTGCCTTGCAGCGAGTCAACGCTAGCCTGCGCCTGCTGAGCCCAGGGTCCGTTGGGCTCGAGCTTCAGGTAATTCTGGAACGCCTCGATGGTGCCGGGCGCCGGTTCGAGTGTCCCATCGGCCTTCACTTGCGCCTTGCCCAGCAGGGCCATGCCATACCAGTACCAGGCGTTGGCATTGGTGGGATCGATTTCCGTGGCCTTCTTCAGCGCGGCCGCGGCTTCGTCCATCTGCCCCTTGTTGACCATGATTGCGCCCAGGTTGTAGTAATAACTGGAAGCGTGGGTGGGGTCGAGCTCCGCGGCCTTCTTGAACTCGGCGGCGGCCTCCGTGGGCTTACCCATGTCGGAATACAGGTTGCCGAGATTGTTGTGCAGGCTGGCATCACTGGGAGAGACGGCCAGGACTTTATTGTAATAGTCCATCGCCTTGGCCTGGTCCGCTTTCCGCGCATCAGGATTGGTTTCGGCCATGCCCGCCTTGGCCCACGTATCCGCCAGTTGGCCTAAGACGACGGGAACGTTTTTGTCTTTAGCCAGGGGCAGGGCCTTTTCGAAGACGTCGGCCGCCTGGGCATACTGCTTTTGCGCATAAAGCGCGCGTCCCTGGTCGAACATTTGTTTCAAACTCGCACTTTGCTTCTGCTCGGCCACCTGCTTCTGATACTCGGGATTGGCCTCCTGCGTTTTCTTCTGCTCGGTCATCACTTGCGCCATGTCAAAATTCACTTCCGTCGGGTCGCCGATTCCCACCTGCTTGGTGACGAAGTACATGGACTTGCCATCGGGACCTAACAGGGTGACTTTATACTGGCCGGGCGCCAAACCAATGTAGGTGTACTCACCCTTCTTGTTGGTCTTGACGTGGGAAGTCCATTTGATCTCGACACGGTCAATCTGGAGCGTGTAGCCCGCCAGGGGCTTGCCACCCTCGCCTGTGCACTTCCCAGTCAAACCTCCGGTTTGCGCGAAAACCGGCATGCAATACGTTAATGCAGCGAAGACGATGGCAACCCCCATCACCCTTCGCGTCCAAGAACTTGCCATAAGTGCCTCCTCCTTTTATCGTTCTTCCCCCCCATTCTATCTATTTGCAGCGTGGGACTCAACAGAAACGGAGATTTTCTTACGGGGCTGGAGAGAACTGCTTGCGGGGGTAGTGGGGACGTTGGGCATAGGGAAGAGGATCCTCGACGCCGGCCTCCTCGAAGGCCCGCAGACGCAGGGCACAGCTATCGCACACGCCGCAGGCCAGATCCTCTCCCTGGTAGCACGACCACGTGAGCGCGAACGGCGCCCCCAGTTCGCGGCCGCGACGCACAATTTCGCTTTTCCGCATCTGAATGACCGGCGTCACGATCTCCAGATGCGTGTCGGGCTTGGTTCCGGCGGCAATGACCCGGTTAAACGCCGCATAGTATTCGGGCCGGCAGTCGGGATAGCCGGAGCTGTCTTCCGCGACGGCGCCCACGAAAATCCTGCGCGCGCCCAAAACCTCCCCCCAGGAAACTGCAATGGAAATAAAGTGCGCGTTGCGAAACGGAACATAGCTGGAGGGAATATCCAGCCTTTCCAGGTTAGCCAGTTCCACTGCGATCCGCGCGTCCGTCAGGCTGGATCCTCCGATCTGTTTCAGGTGGTACAGTCGGCAGATCAGGCGGCGCTCGGCCTGGTAGAAATCCGCCAAGGCGTTGAAAGCGCGGAGCTCGCGAGCTTCCGTCCGCTGACCGTACGATACGTGGAGCATGGCCAGCCGATACTCTGTATTGGCAATCGCGGTGGTTACGCAACTGTCCATGCCGCCACTGGCAAGAATGACCGCCAGCGGCCTGTCCGTTGGCTGTTGATAGTTGTCAGTCATCAGTTTTCAGTCGCTCAGCTTTTAGCTTTCAGCTATCAGCTTTCAGCCTTTGACTCGTCAGCATTTGCAGGTTAGTTCCCTACTCCCGAATCCCTAACCCCTAATCCCTAACCCCTAGTCCCTGCCTTTCTCTACACTCCTCTCGCCTCGGGGTCCCAGATGAACTTGTGAATCTGCAGTCCCAGGCGAACGTCCAATCCGTCGCGGAGGATCCACTCGGCCAGCAGACGTGGGTGCAACTGCCCGAAAACCGGCGAGAGGATCACCTCGTCCACCCGGCGACGTAGTTGGTGCTGGGTCATGAAATCGCGGGCATATCGATAATCCTGCTCGCCGGCAATCACGAACTTGATCTGATCCTTCTTTTCCAGGGCGCCGAGGTTATCAAGGCAGAAGCTGTCGCCCTCGCCGCTGCCGGGACACTTGACGTCCACGACTTTCACGACTTCGGCCGGCAGGCGGCCAATGTAGCGTTCCCCGCTCGTCTCCACCAGCACCGTGTAGCCGTCAATCAGCAGGTGTTCCGCCAACGGATAAACGTCGTTCTGCAGCAGCGGCTCGCCACCCGTGATTTCCACCAGTTTGCCGCCCAGCGGGCGAACCCGCGCCAGCACTTCATCCACGGTCATCTTCTGGCCGCCATGAAACGCGTAAGCCGTATCGCACCAGTGGCATCGCAGGTTACATCCGGTTAATCGAACGAAAACACAGGGCAATCCCGCGAAATTAGATTCTCCCTGAATCGACTTGAAGATTTCCGTAATGACCATTCGTATGAGGCACCTGTGGAGTCCACAAGCCCCTGAGAGTATTTTAACCTAATTCCCCCGCGCTCACCGACTCAGGCTGCGAAGAACCGCGTTCCGAAACGGGAATCAACGTCTCCAATTGGGCCAAATCACGTTTGCAGGGGAGAGCACTGACCTGATTTTTGACATGCATCAATCAGTGTTCTGGCGCAAGTTACTGAATTTAAGAGTCTTTTAGAAGCAGTCGATAATTGGCTTAGAAGGGATGGCACGATGGCCCCTAGTTTGCATCCGAAACAATAGTAGGAATATGAGGAGCGGATATGCTCAGCCACGAGGAAATCGAAAAGATTCGTGAAGAACGCGAAGTTATGGAAACGTGGCGAAGCTTCTCGCGCCACGTAGTCGCCGATATGCTGGAGGCGTGCGCCGTTTGCGGGACCATTCGTGAGAAGGCCCAATTGGCCCACTGCCGTTGGTGCGATGACACCTACGTCTGCAAGGAAGGCGTCTGCGCTCAACAGCACCAGGCGGAATTGCATCCGGCGGTCGCTTTCTGGACTTGGTAGCAAGAGCCCTGAAGCTAGAAGTTAGAAGCTAGGAGGCCAGGAGTCATGGTTTCCCCAATTGCTCATCCCTCGTTCTTCATCCTTCAACTTTTATCCTTTCTATTTTAGTGTCCCTCAGGCTGCCCCTTACTGTTGACTCCGAACTCTTAGCTTCTAACTTCTAGCTTCTAAAGAAAGAATCGAGGAGCGAGGAGTGAGAAGCGAGAATTCAGAAGCGAGAAGCCAGGAGCGAGGAGTGAAAATCTAGAAGCGAGGAGCTAGAAGCAAAAAGCCAGGAGCGACGTGGCGAGGATATTCGATCTCCTAACTCCTCACTTCTAACTCCTCGCTCCTAACCTAATCCCTGACTCCTAATCCCTAACCCCTAATCCCTTATCCGGCCGATACGTGGCCGACGTGGTGTCCGTCTCCCAGATCGTTACGCCCTGGACGTGCAGGCCCCGGTTCCGCACCTGGGGGTCGAGTTCGTCATAAAAGTATTTGGCGAGGTTCTCCGCGGAGGGATTCAGCTTGTCAAACGGTGCAAGATCATTCAGGAAACGGTGATCCAGGCGTTCCACCAGCACCTTGATGGTCCGCCGCACCTCCACGAAATCCATCAACAGCCCTGTCGAATCAAGCTGTTCGCCCCCCACCACCAATTGGACTTTGTAATTGTGGCCGTGGACGTTTTCGCACTTGCCTTTATATCCGCGCAGCGCATGACCCGCGGCAAAAGAGTATTCTACGGAAACTTCAAACATGAGAACCTCAAAAAGAAGGTGTCAGGGGCCAGGTGTCAGGTGTCAGGAAAGAACTAAACCCTGGGTCGCGCACAACGCGGTTCTGCGATCAGAAACGCAGAGCTTTGGTCTGCGCAACCCGACATTTCGCTCCTATCGAGAAACGCAGAACCTTGCCCCCCGCGACCGGGGCTAGGTTCTTTTCTGACACCTGACACCTGGCACCTGATACCTGACACCTGCCTTACTCATTCTCGCATGAAGACCTTCACGTCTTCCAGCCGATTCGTCTTGTGATACGGGGGGAGGCTTTCCAGGAAGACCCGGCCGTAGGGCATGCGCACCAGTCGCTGATCCAGCATCACCAGGATGCCGCGGTCCGTTTCACTGCGGATGAGCCGGCCGAAGCCCTGCTTCAGGGTGATTACGGCTTGCGGCACCTGGTACTCGGTGAAGGCGTTGCCGCCCTCCTCATTGATCTGCCGGATCCGGGCGGCGGTAATGGGGTCCGTGGGCACAGCGAAGGGCAGGCGATCGATCAGCACGGCGCTCAATTGTTCCCCCTGCACGTCCACGCCCTGCCAAAACGAACTGGTCCCGAAGAGTACCGCATGGGGGGTGGAGCGAAAGCGATCGAGCAGTTCCGTGCGCGGCATCGAGCCTTGAATCATCAAGGGATACCTCACGCACGGCCGCACGCGCTCGTAAAGGTCGCGCATCTGGGTATAGGAGGTGAACAACACGAAGGCGCGGCCGCGCGTGGTCTTCAGCAATTGGACGATTTCGTCCGCCGCCAGGCGCGCAAAATCCGGCTGGCGCGGGTCAGGCAGATGCGCCGGGGTGTAGAGCAGGGCTTGGCTGGCGTAGTCAAAGTGCGAATCCAGGATGCGTTCCTTCGCGTTCTGCAAGCCCAGGCGGCGCTTAAGGAAATCGAACGTGCCGCCCACGGCCAGCGTCGCGGAGGTCAGGATCACGGTATCGATTTTTTCGAACAGCCGCTCGCGCAGCAGGCTGGAAACGTCGATGGGGGTGGCCTGGAGGAAAACGCCGCGGCCCCGGCGCTCCCACCAATACACCATGTTGCGTTCGTGGCTTTCCATCACGATTTCCAGCGTCGCGTGCAGCTCCTGGGCGCGCCGGGTGAGATTGTTGATCTCCTCCGGGCGATCCGGGACGCGGCTGAGTTCCGTCTGAAGCAATACGATGGCATTGGCCAGGGCCGAATAGGCGCCGCGATTCACCTGGAGGAAGCTATCCCGGTTCTCAAAGCTGGCGCGGCCTTCCTTGCGCGGGAAGAGCTCGAAGAACAGGTCGGCGCGGCGCCGCAGCTCGCCCACGACGCCGAGCACCTCATGGCTCTTGATGCCCTTCATCTTCAACGTAGCTTCCGTGTCGCGCGCCAACTCCTCCGTGCGATAGCTGCTCATTTCCATGCCGAAATACTGCGTGGCCACGTCTTCCATTTCATGCGCTTCGTCGAACACCAAGGCGGCGTAATCCGGCAGCAGCGCCGCATAATCGTTCTGGCGGAGAGCGAGATCGGCGAAGAACAGGTAGTGGTTGACGATGAGCAGGTCGGATTCCTGCGCGCGCTGATGCATTTTGGTAATGAAGCAGCGCTCAAACTCGGGGCACTTCTGCCCGGTACACGTCTCGCTGCGGGCATCGACTTTTTTCCACAGCTCGCTGGCGTCCGGCAGCCACCGCAACTCCGCGCGATCGCCCACTTCGGTGCGTTCCGCCCAATCGCGCAGCTTCGGGTATTGATCCACTTCCTCCATGCCGCTCAGGACGGGCTGGTTCTCAATCTCGTGGAGCTTCTGCCGGCACAGGTAGTTTTGCCGGCCCTTCATCAGCGTCACCCGCATCTCCGGGAACATTTTCTTGAGAAAAGGAATGTCTTTATAGAAGAGTTGCTCCTGCAGGTTCTTGGTGCCCGTGGAGATAACGGTCCGCACGCCGCTGCGCAGCAGGGGAACCAGGTAGGCCAGCGTTTTGCCCGTGCCGGTCCCCGCCTCCACAATCAGGTGCTGCCGGTTCTCCAGCGCCGCCTCCACGCTCTCCGCCATTTCGAGCTGTCCCGGGCGGTATTCGTATTTCGGATGGTGACGCGCCAGCCAACCGCCGGGGGCAAAGATCTTGTCCAGGGGAATCCTGTCGCGCGGGTTTTTGTCGGTAAGGGCCATGATCAAAGCCGGAATCTAAGCTTACGACGACATTGCAAGAATAACACACCGGGTTCATCCAAACGCGCCTTGACGTATTTAAGTCACTGCCGGAATAATGTGGTTATGAAGGCCAAACCGGTACGGACTTCCATCGACTTGCCCCGCGAGCTCCATCGTCGGCTTCGCGAAGCAGCAGCGCGCAAGGGTTGCTCGGTCCGTCAGCTTATCCTCGCCAGCATTCAGCGCGCGGTCAATGAATCGAACCCTATCCGTCCGCGCCGGCGGCTGAGTCTTGATCCGCCGATCGTTCCGGGAACCGGACGGAAACCATTTGATCTCAGCAATGAACAGATTTACCAGATCATTGAATTTCCCTGATGTAAAGGTCTGGATGGCACCCAGTGCGTGCTGTCTCCTGCTGGAAGACTCACGGTAGTTTGCGCCTCCCACCCGGGATGGCACCCGCTTCAGTAGGGGCGCAGTTCACTCGCAGTTGATCATCCACGGTGTGCCAAAGCGAGAGGCTCGGCCCGCCGGGGTGATGGATGAGAGGGTAAATGACGCTCATCGGGTATTCAAAACGCCGGTGGGGACACAAACGCTAGAAGTATCTTGGATCGAACCGGACGGCCATTGAAAGTGGCGGCCATAAACCGCCAGTCCCCCACCACGGTCTTGGCGCTTGCGGTAAACGGGGGAATGTCGCGAAGGACGGTGATCTCCTCCACTTCTGCTTTGGCACCCACTGTGACTTCCAGCCCAACGGTCCCCTGTGCAAACGTGTAACCCGGGTGAAAGGACGGCAATCCAGCGCGCATCACCTCCACCGGCTGGAACTCTGCTTGGACCGCCGCCGCGGTCTGGGGTACGAGCTCCGGAAGAGGAAAGGGATTGGGAGCTGACACCTGGGATTCAAAAGCGACCGCCACAGGCATTCTCGAAGCAATGGCTTTGCCCGCCAATGTAGCCGGGGAAAACTTCCAGTCTTTTACAGCCGTGACCGCAACTTGAGTAAGGCAGGCAAAATTCCGGCGGACCTCAACCTTCTGAACCTCGCCCGTTTCGGTAATAAGGGCATACAACACCACAATCCCAGGCACGCCGCAAGGAACATACTGGATGTCAGCGATCGAGCGAGCTTCAGCCGATTGAAAGGGAGGGCCTCCCGTTAACGGCCCGGTCTGCGCGGCAAGGGCGCAAGCACTTCCCAGAACCACCGTCGCAAGGAACAATCTCTGCATGGCAGGGCACCCCCTGGTGGCGCCTATTATATGCCTATGAATCCGACCCTTACACGATCAATGATAAAACGGATCGATCGTGACAAACTGCCTTGCGCGCGCCAAACCTCGACCATGACCAGTAACACTGGGACGTTCTATAGCCGAACTTTGCGCCTCCCATCCGGGATGGCACCCGCTTCAGTATGGGCGCAGTTCACTCGCAGTTGATCATCCACGGTGTGCCGGTCGGTAAAAACCCGTCACCCACCATCAAACCTCACAGGGAGTCGAATTGTTTGTTAAGATAACCATGGCTCTGGTCCTCTGGGAAGGATCCAGCCCCAGAATTTTTAGTTTTCTGCTTTCCCCATGCCTGAACTTCCTCGTGTCGTGATTCTCGGCCGGCCCAACGTGGGCAAATCGACGTTGTTCAACCGTTTGTGCCGGCAACGCCGGGCTTTGGTGGGTAACGAACCCGGCATGACGCGCGACCGCCTGTATGCGCGCGCCGAATGGCTGGGCAAACCGTTCGAAGTGATTGACACGGGCGGAATTATCCCTTCGGATACGGAACTAATTCCGACGGAGATTTACCGGCAGGCGCGGAAGGCCATCGAAGAAGCCGCGCACCTGGTGCTGGTGGTGGACGCCCGCGAAGGCGTGGTGCCGCTCGACGAAGAACTGGCGCAGCTCCTCCGCCGCAGCGGAAAACCCCTCAGCCTCGCCGTGAACAAGGTCGATCTGGAGCAGCACATGCCGCTCGCGGCGGAATTTCACCGCCTGGGCATTCAACATATCTTCCCCATTTCCGCCGAGCACGGCCTGGGCGTGGACGATCTGCTGGACCATGTAACGGCCGGTTTCGCGCCGGAACGTGTGTCAACGGCCCCACCACTCGAACCAGAAATGCCGCAACCACCCCCCACGGAGGACGAAGCCGATCACCCGATCGCCCAATCATCCGATCACCCGATCCCGTCGCCCGATGGCTCCCTCGGTTCTGACTCGTCACTCGTCACCCGCCACTCGTCACTGATCTCCGTGGCCATCATTGGGCGGCCCAACGTGGGCAAGTCCACTCTTCTCAACCGGCTTCTCAATGAAGAACGCTCCATTGTCTCGTCCGTGCCGGGGACCACGCGAGACGCGGTGGACGCGGAAATGGAGCGCGACGGTCTGCACTTCCGGTTCATCGATACGGCGGGCATCCGGCGCAAGGGCAAAACCAAATTGCTGGCGGAAAAGCTGAGCGTCATCCAGGCGCGCAAACACCTGGAACGCGCCGACGTCGCGCTGCTCATCCTGGACGCGCCGGAGGGCGTGACGGCGCTCGACACTCACATCGGCGGGTATGCCCACGAAAGCGGGCGTTCCGTAATCATCGTGGTGAATAAGTGGGACGCAATCAAAAAGGGCCCCACCACCACCCAGGACTTCACCCGGGAGATCCGCGAGCGAATGAAGTACCTGGATTACGCGCCCATCGTCTTCATCTCCGCCCTGCATGGGCAGCGGCTGGGAAACCTCCTGCAGGCCATTGCGCAGGTCGCCGAGGCCCGCCGGCTGCGCATCTCGACCGCGGAGATGAACCGGTTTCTGGCGGAGGTGGATTTTGAGCGCGTTACCTCCCCGGCGGGAATGCCTTCACGCCTGTACTACCTCACCCAGGCGGGAGTGGCACCGCCCACCTTTGTCGCCTTTACCAATCGCTCGGGCAAGCTGCATTTCTCCTTCGAGCGCTTTCTCGAAAATCGCATCCGGGAGAGGTTCGGGTTTGCCGGCACGCCCGTCATCATCAAGTCGAAGTCACGGTCGAAGTCCTAGGGATGGTACCCTAAGCATAAACCCTGCCCGGAAAACACCTTACCTTCATACGCCCCAATGGCTTCCGCCCTACCCAAGGTGGTGCTATACTGAACGCGTTGTACTGTGCGATCAGTCAGGGGCCGAATCATACCTGCATGGGTGAGCTTGGTCCCAGAAGGAGGTCAGACCTCGTGATCTGGGAAATGGCAGCATTTCGCGCGATTTTTGTCATCGTCATCACCACCGCTACAATCCACCTTCGACCATTTGGCATGTCTGGCATCAAATCGGCAGTTTTGGGATTAGTTCTGGGAAGTTTGTTTGTATTGTTCGAATTAAGGTTGGAAAAGGCGAGCTTGAAGCGCCTGGTGGGTGCAGCTTTCGGTTCCATCCTCGGAATTCTGGGCGCGCTCATGATCAGTCACCTGCTGAGTCTGACGGCCATCGACAAAGGGATAAGTTCCTTTCTACAGATTAACTTGCTGATGCTGATGGGCTACGTCGGTTTGGTGCTCGGCGCCAATAAGGGTGACCTGCTCAATCTCGGGGCGCTCGGCGGGCTGATCGATACGGAAACAACGCCGCGCAAGAATTTTAAGGTGCTGGATACAAGCGTCATCATCGACGGCCGCATTGCCGACGTCTGCGAAACAAGCTTTATCGACGGGACGCTGATCATCCCCCAGTTCGTGCTGCACGAACTTCAGTTGGTGGCCGACTCCTCAGACCCCATGAAACGTAATCGCGGGCGCAGGGGCCTGGACATCCTCCAGCGCATGCAAAAACTGACCAACATCACGGTTCAGATTGTGGAGGAGGATTTCCCCCAGGTCCGCGAAGTCGATCTGAAGCTGATTGAGCTGGCCCGCGCCTACGAAGGGAAAATAGTTACCAACGATTTCAATCTGAACAAGGTCGCCCAACTCCAGGGCGTGCCGGTGCTGAATATCAACGAGCTGGCGAATGCCCTGAAGCCGGTTGTCCTGCCCGGCGAAATTATGCGCGTGTTCATCCTGAAAGAGGGCAAGGAGTATAATCAGGGCGTCGCGTATTTGGACGACGGGACCATGGTGGTGGTCGACAACGCCAAGAAAATGATTTCCAAGACCATCGATATTTCCGTAACGAGCGTTTTGCAGACAACCGCCGGCAAAATGATCTTTGGCAAGTACGACGAGCGCCGCGCTTTGGTCGAAGCCGTCCATCAGTAGCTGTTGGCAACTGACTATCAGCAAGTTCCATGAGCGTCTTGGCCATCATCCCCGCGGCGGGTTCGGGCTTGAGAATGGGTGGAAGCACGCCCAAGCAGTTCCTCTCGCTTGAAGGCGTACCCATTTTCGTCCACACGCTGAGGAAGTTTGCGGCGTCAGAGGTAATCGACGGGATTTTCCTGGGTGTGCGTCCGGAAGAAATGGAGCGCGCCTCCAAAGAGATTGTCGCGGAGAGTTTTGCCAAGAAGGTCAGGGTGCTGGCGGGTGGCGCGTCGCGACAGGAGACCGTAGCGCGTTGCCTGGACGAGGCGCCACCGGACACCGAGGTCGTGATCGTTCACGATGCCGTGCGCCCTTTTGTCGAACTCGCGATGATCCGCCAAGTGGTGGAAGCCGCGCGTAAAGAGGGCGCTGCTATTCTCGGCATTCCCAGCGTCGACACGGTGAAAAAAGTGGAGCGGCTGACGATTATGGGAACCATTCCGCGCGAGCGGATTGTCCTGGCCCAGACGCCGCAGGCGTTCCGATACGCTGTCTTGCGGCAGGCGTTTGACCGCGCATTGGCGGAAGGGTTTTGCGGCACCGACGAATCCAGCATGGTGGAACACGATGGCCGCGAGGTGAAAGTTCTCATGGGCTCGGACCGGAATATCAAGATTACCAAGCCCTCGGACCTGCCCCTGGCGCGCCTTTACATCGCTCAAGAGCGCGAGTACGTCCGGGATGAAGCCTGACTTGGGGAAAACAAAGCGTCCACTGAACAACAGAAAAAGCGCGGGAAAGGGCCTTCTTTCAACGCCCGGCGCGCGGGACAGCGTGGCGCCAAGCGACGTCCCACCTTCCGCCGTCCCGTGGCGGGTGGGAATTGGCAATGACCTCCACCGGCTGGCCGACGGGCGCAAATTGATTCTGGGTGGAGTACACGTTCCCTTCGCTAAAGGACCCGTAGGCCACTCCGATGGTGATGTGCTGGCCCACGCGATTTGCGACGCCTTGTTGGGCGCAGCGGGCCTGGGTGATATCGGCCGCCACTTTCCCAACACCTCGCCGCAGTGGAAAGCCGCGCCCAGCTTGGTGTTCCTGCGCTCCGTTCGTCAATTGTTGGATGACGCCCGCTATACGATTGTCAATGTTGACGCCACGGTAGGTTTGGAGCGGCCGAAGCTGGCGCCGCACATCCGATCCATGGAAAAGAACGTGGCCGCGGCATTGGCGCTTAAACCCGCCCAGGTGAGCGTTAAAGCCAAAACCGGTGAGGGCTTGGACGCCGTGGGCCGCGGCGAGGCCATCCGCGCTGACGCTGTGACGTTGATCCAGGCTCGGCACGAATCCGCCGGGCGATGAGCGCGGCCTGTGGGCTGCGCCAAGAGCCGCTACAGCGCTTGAACCCATGCGCTTTTAGTGGTACTGTGACGGCCCTCAGCAGGACGTAAAAATGTGTTAACAGTTAAACCCGATGGCCGAATGTCGCATCATAGCCGAATGTGGCACCGTAGATGAACGCACATCTGGCGGTTTAGGTGAACCCGCCCATCGCATTCAGAAACAAAGGAGAAAGTATGGCAGACAAAGACCCTAATCCTGGCCATTCCATGTTTGGCCTGAACGACGAGCCCACGCGTGTGGTCACACCTGAGCCCACGCCCGCTCCGACGCAAACCCAGGCCGCGGCCCCACAGTATGTTTACGTGCAGCAGCCGCCGCAGGTAAACCCCGCGTCGGGAGGCGGGAAGGCATTGCCCTGGCTGCTGGCAGTAGTGGCTCTTCTGGCGATCGCGAACCTGGTTCTGGTGCTTATGGGGCGCTCACAATTTAACGATTACGCGGCGAAACAGGCTGACGCCATGAATCTGCTGACACGCCGCATGGATTCCAGCGACGAGCGCTATGCGCAGTTGCGCGGTCAATTCCAGGTGACCTCCGAGAAACTCGGCGTCACTCAGCAGGATCTGGCGCGTGCGCATGCCCTGGCAGCAGAGGTCCAGAAGCAGCAGCAGGCCGCGGTGTCCCAACTGAACAAGGCCATCGCCGAGAAAGCCAGCGCGGACGATGTGAACAAACTGCAGGCTGACTCGAACGCCAAGATCGGCGGTCTGAGCACGGACTTGGCGGGGACCAAGCAGGACTTAGCCAACACCAAGTCTGAGTTCACGAACGCCCTCACCGGCACGAAGAGTGAGTTGAGCGGCTCGATCGCCCGCACGCACGACGAATTGGTCGCTCTGGCCCACCGGACCGATCGCGATTACTTTGAATTCACGTTGCCCCGCAAGAAGGCTGAGCAAAAAGTTGGAACGGTGACGATAGAGTTGGACAAAACCGATCCCAAGAAGAACACCTTTGGCGTCTATCTTACCTTCGATGACAAGAGGACGTTGCGTAGCAACCGCGCAATGAATGAACCGGTGTGGTTCTATGTGAAAGGGGCGTCGAGCGCCCTTGAATTGGTGGTGAACAAGCTCGGCAAGGATTCCGTGTCGGGTTACATGAGCGCGCCCAAAGGCTTTTTCCCCAACACGACGAACGTGTTAGGTCAGCGGCCCGGGGCGTAAGTCAGGAATCCGGAATTCTGAATTCGGAACTCGGAATTCTGAATTCGGAATCAGAATTTGGAATTCGGAATCAGAATTTGGGCATGGGATCAGGGCCCATAGTGCTACAGGGTTGCTGGTCCCTGGTCCCCAATTCCTAACCCCTGATCCCTAATCCCTAACCCCGATTTCTTACGAACAGCCGTTTTCGTTCGCAACACGACTGAGCACCTGCGCTAGTTCCTGTTCCGATCGCAACCCGATCAACCTCTCGACCACATTGCCCCCCTGCAACAAAACCAGGGTCGGAATGGAGCGAATGGCGAAGTGATTGGCCAGCTCCGGGAAATCGTCCACATTGACCTTTGCGAACGTCACCTTGTCCCCGTATTTGTCTGCCAGCCGCTCGAACGTCGGCCCCAGCATTTTGCACGGACCGCACCATTCCGCCCAGAAGTCCAATAACACCGGCTTGGTGCTCGTCTCGATTTTTTGCCAGTCGCAGGCCTGAAGATGTAGAACCTTTTCCATAATCTACCCTTTTGCCTCCCGCACATATAGATGCAATCCGGGGAAATTCGATACAAAACCCAGGCCCTGTCGTCACTAGACGATCTGGAGGCCATCATAGAGGCGGAACGATTCTTCAGAAGTGACCACCCCAATCGCCCCCGCACGGCACTGGGCAGAGATTGGTGATTTCCGGTAAAATGAAATTTGAATCGCGGATGAATGAGTAAAGGGAGGACGAATGGCGGCGAAGTGGTTGTTCAAATCCGACCCTGAGCACTATTCCTTTTCGGACCTCGAGCGCGACGGCAAGACGGTCTGGGACGGCATCTCGAACAACCTCGCCCTGAAGCACTTGCGCAGTGTCCGCCGTGGCGACAGGGTCGTGGTTTATCACTCCGGGGATGAGCGTGCAGCAGTGGGACTGGCGGAGGCCGCGAGTGATCCGTACCCCGATCCAAAACAGAAGGCCCCCCGCTTGGTGGTGGTTGACCTACTAGCCAAGGAGAAGTTCCCCCAGCCCGTGTCGCTCGATGCCATTAAGAAGTCCAGTGCTCTTAAGAATTTCGACCTCGTGCGCCTGCCGCGGCTTTCCGTGATGCCCGTTTCTGAGCCCCAGTGGAATGCGATCCTGGCGATGGCGGGGACGAAGACGCCGCGTTAACGGGCAATACGAAACTCGAAAATTGAACCTTGCCCTCGCAGCACGAGTTTCCAGTTTCGAATTTCGATTTTCGAACTTCTAGCTTCTGCCGCCATGCCCAACACCGCTCGTGAACTCGCTCGGCTTCAGCAACAGGTGGTAGCTTGCACCCGCTGCTCGAGCCTTATTGCGTATTGCCGCCGGGTGGCTCAAGAGAAGCGTCTCATGTATCGGGATTGCGAGTACTGGGGCAAACCGATACCCAGTTTCGGCGATCCGAACGCGCAGCTCCTGATTATCGGGTTGGCCCCGGCCGCACACGGCGGCAACCGCACCGGGCGGATGTTTACGGGCGACCGCTCGGGTGATTTCCTCTATCGCGGACTGTACGAAGCCGGATTCGCGAACCAGCCCACGTCGCGCGATCGAAGCGACGGGCTGGCGCTTCACAATTGTTACATCACGGCGCCGCTGCGTTGCGCCCCGCCCGCGAACAAACCGCGTCCGGAAGAGTTGCGCAATTGCCAACCCTACTTCGAGAAGGAATTGGAATTGTTGACCCGCGTGCGCGCCGTCCTGGTGCTGGGACGCATTGCGTTTGATGCTTACCTGCGGGTTTTGCGCGAGCGTCGGACTCTCCCGGGCGCGTCGACGTTAATGTTTTCCCACGGCGCTAGCCTCGCGCTGCCCGCGGGTCTGCCGCGCCTTTTCTGCTCCTACCACCCCAGCCAGCAAAACACGCAAACCGGCCGCCTGACCCAAGAAGTGTTTCAGAAGGTGCTGGGCGATATCCGCGCTTTCCTCGAGGCCTGAATCGCCGCTCGCCAACACACCGAGCTGTAGCGGCGGTCTCCGACCGCCGTCGTCGATTGGAGATCGACGCTACAACGTATTGTCGCTCGGTATAAGACCCTTACTTGTCGCGGCAGTTGACACACAGGTCTGATCATTGCACCGTAAGCGCCACTGTTCCTGTCGTCATAGTCGCGCCGGAAGTTCCGGTTACAGTAAGGGTATACGTTCCCGCCGTCGTGCCAACCGCAATGACGTCACAATGCGCGGTGCCGCCAAGGTTGACGCCGCACGCCGGCAAAGCAGCCGCAAGAGCAATGAGCAGGGCCAGCAGACCCAGCGCGGGCCGCCATCTACGCCGCCCCGCCGGGAAACCCATTATGCAGAGAACCAGCAGGCAGGCCAGAGCCGCGCCGCCTCCTGTGTACCAGAAGATTCCGGGCGGCGTCTGATAGGACTGGCTACAGCCGCCGCCTGGCGTGGTGGACACCGTCAGGATCGCCGTACCCGCGGCCGTGCCGGTGATGTTCACCGGGCTGGTGGAGCCGAAGCTCAGCGTGGGGGGCGCCTGCGCGCCGCTCGGGCTGGCAGTGATGGCCGCCGTCAGGGCTACGCTGCCGGTGAATCCCCCCGCCGGCGTTACCGTAATCGTGGAAGTGTTCCCAGTGGTAGCGCCGGGCGCCACCGTAACCGCCGTGCCCGTGATGGTAAAGCTGCCGGTTGTGGCGCCTACGGTCACCAGTGCGCTGCCGGCGACTGCCACCGGGCTGTAGTTGCTGTCGCCGGAGTAGCTGACGTCGATAGTGTTGAAACCCGTCGCCAGGGTTCCGGGCGGAATGCTGATATTGGCGCTGCCGTTGGACAGTGCAATAACCCCAGAGCTGTAGCTGCCGACGGTGAGCGTCACCGTACCCGTGGGATCGGGATTGCCGGTTCCGCCGGTCGCGACCATGGCGACCAAAAGCGCCTGCGACTGAGACTGCGCGATGGTGAGGTTCGTCGAAGCGGGCGTCACGGCAATACTGGGTGCGACCACTGTTACTGAGGCCATCCCCGAAGCAGAGTTGTACGTGGAAGAACTGGCCGCGTCCGGCACGTAATCGCATATCAGCCCATCGGGTGAGAGATAGCCGGCGGGCTCGGCCAGTAGCGAACCGGCAGGAATATTGAACGTCGCGCTGCCGCTGCTGAGAGTAGTGGCCGCAGAGGCGTAAGTGCCACTGGCCAGTGTCACCGTGCCGGTCGGTGTGGGATTGCCGTTCCCCCCCCTGACGGTCACCGCCACCGTGAGGGGCCGCGCCGACGTGATGGTCGAGGAAGCGGGCGTCACCGTCAGCGTCGGCGTGATCGCGGTTGAAGTTGCACCCATATTGAGCTTGGCAACGAAGGCGCTTCCGCCTCGGGAACTAAACGTCGTCTGGAACGCCCCCGCGGTCACCGGAAAATCATACGATACCGCCGATCCCGCCACGTACACGTTGCCGGAGGTGTCCAAAGCCAGCGCGCTTGCCTGGTCCCCTCTTCCAAAGGTTTCGACGCCGACAAAGTCGTCCGGGTTGATGCCATTTCCGCCCAGGTAAGTGGAGTACACCAGCACACTGCCAGCGGAATCCAGTTCCGTAACGAACGCGTTGTAGCCGCCGACACAACCGTTCGTACACTGGTCGTGATTCGTCGCTTGATAGGCGTTCTGGGTCACGGGGAAATTGGAGGACGCGGTGCTCCCCGTGACGTAGGCGTTTCCGGCGCCGTCAATCGCCAGCCCGGTGGCCTGGTCACCAGCCAACTGCGCAAGGGTGGACGTAAGGTTCACGACGCCGCCGTTCCCACCGAGATAGGTGGAATAGACCAGTGTTGTGCCCGCTGGGTTTAGTTTGCTGACGAATGCATTGGAGACGTCGTTTCCACTCGCCGCGGCATGGTTCGTGGTTTGGAAGGCCCCTGGCGTCACGGGAAAATCCGCCGAGCCTGTCTGGCCGGCCACATAAGTGTTTCCGGCCGGATCGACGGTAATCGCATTCGCTGCGTCGCCGCCACTCCCGCCCAGGTAGGTGGAATAAACCGGTGCCGTGCCGGCTGGGTTGAGCTTGGTGACAAACGCATTCGCGCTTTGGTTTGTGCCTCCCTTGTTCGTGACCTGGAACGCGCCTGGCGTTACCGGAAAATCACTTGAGCCCGCTTGGCCTGCCACATACGCATCGCCGGCGCCATCCACCGCGATTGCATTGCCCACGTCGCCTAAGAAACCTATTCGGTTGCCGCCGCTGCCGCCCAGGTACGTCGAGTAGAGCAGCGCAGTGCCCCGGATTCAGCTCGGTGACGAACGCGTTCGAATGAGTATTGGCCGCGGCATGGTTCGTCGTCTGGAAGGCCCCTTGCGTCACCGGGAAGTCAGTGGAATACGTCCGGCCGGTCATGTAAGCGTCGCCGGATAAATCCACCGCAATCGCATTGGCTGTATCGCCAACCGAGGAAGTCTCCGCCGGGAGACCGCTCCCGCCCACGTAGGTGGAATACTCCAGGGCCGAGCCGTCTGCGTTCAGCTTCGCGATGAAGGCGTTGCTATTGTTGTTCGCTGCGGCATGGTTCACGGCTTGGAATACCCCGGTTGTTACAGGGAAATCCGTCGAGTACGTTCGCCCGGCCACGTAGGCGTTGCCTTGGCTATCCACCGCAATCGCCGTGCCTGCATCGCTTTGGCTGCCGCCCAGGTAAGTGGAATAGACGAGCGCGGTACCGCTTGGGTTCAGCTTGCTGACGAACGCGTTGCAGCCTTTGTTTGCTCCGGCATGGTTGCTTGTCTGGAAGGCGCCCGGCGTCACCGGGAAATCAGTGGAGCACGTCGTTCCTGTCACATAAGCGCTGCCGGAATCGTCCACCGTGACTGCCGAGGCGGCGTCGCCAACCCCGTTTGCACCGCCGGTGCCGCCCAGAAATGTGGAGTAGGCCAGCACCGGGTCAATCACCAGCGCCTTGCCGCGATCATAGCTACCCAGCCGAAAACCCACCGTATGCTTTCCGAGCAGCGCAAAATTACCCGCCACCGGATGGCGATGCCCGTCGAACGTCTGGTAAACCGCGGGCTTGTGAAAAGCCAGCGTTCCGTTCGCCGTGTCCACGACCAGGTCTCCGTTCGCCGCTAGGTGCAGGCCGGCTGGTGGACCCACCCGCAGCCGGATACGCCTGGCATCGGCGTGGGGCGCCACCAGGAAATCAAACTCCAGTTGCCGCTGATTGCCGTAGTAGACCAGATCGATGCCGGGATAGATGCCGGTGTAGCGCACCGTGGCATACGTGGGAATGCCTCTGCGCCATGCCCGGGGATCATTGCCAATAAAGTAATTCGTTGTTCCGGGCAACTTCTCGCCGCCCATCACAACGGCTTCCCGGTTGGCGCCCGCCAGCCGCAGCCAAAGGACCGCGGGATCACCGTAGGGCCGAACAGCGTTCGGCCCATGGCTGGCGCGATCCCAACTCGCGCCCACGGCGTTCGCCCCATGGCTGGCGCGATCCCAACTCGCGCCCACGGCGTTCAACCCATGGCTGGCGCGATCCCAACTCGCGCCCACGGCGTTCGCCCCATGGCTGGCGCGATCCCAACTCGCGCCCACGGCGTTCAACCCAACAGCGCGATTGGGGCCACCGCCTACGGCGTTCGCCCCGGGGCCAGCGCTGCTGGCCCCTACATGAGGGGGAAATCCCAATACCGCTTCGTCCCCGGTCAGATACAGTTCGTAGCTGTCGCCTCGCGAAACAAACTTCACCCGCTGATCCGCTTGCCCCATGTTGGATTCAAAGCTGAGCGGCAGCCTTCCGTAATTCTCGGCCAGCCGTGCCTTCGGCGCAGAGGCGTTCGGGCAAGATTGTGATTGAGATTGTGATAAGGATGCCGGGCCGCTGGCGGCACCGGTAAACATGGTTACGATGATAAGTCCCGATAGAACAGCGGCCCGCCGATAAGAGCAGTGCACGTCTGCAAACATGAAACGCCCCGGAACCCGAAGTGTGAACTCTATCGCCACCATCAAACGTCTACAGACTGCGACAGTATACGCCCGAATTTCGTTGACAAATGAACCACCGTAGCTGGGTAGTAAAGAAATCGCCGGCAGGCTGCGGGGTTAACTACCTTCTGACCGGTAAGAACACACAAATTGATAGAAGGTTGCCGTCCCTACAGGATTTTACAAAACTTAACGGTAGCGGGAAATCAACTCCCGCTGTCATCCTGGTCACCTATGGCCGCGCAAAAGCACCTCGCCGAAGGCGTCTTGGACTGTCGGCCGCGAAACTGCCGCCTTCAGGTCATCACAACAGCCCGATCAGACGTATCTAACGGTAGAAGACCGCCTCAAGCTCTCACGCCGCGGCACTTTCTGTCATGTTCTTGCGCGGCGCGGCGGGCTGGCTATCGCCTGGTAGAAGACCGGTGAGCGTCACAGCAGGTTGGACGGCCTTCGATTCGGTCACATTGTCGTGTGGAGGTGCCGCTTCCGGCATTGGTTGGCATACGGAAGCCGAAGGTACTGCCGCGCTGTCGGTCTTCAGGTTCCCTGTGTTTTCTTCAACATAGCCGGATGCACCTGTATTTTTGTGCGTGTTCTCAGCCCCGTCGCCGCCTGAGTTCTGAGCTTGCAATGCCGTCACAGCCGGAGCGACGGCGATTGGTGCTCGCTCGGCCGCATCGCCGGTACGTGAGTCCTGAGCCAGGGTGCGTAAGTCCTGCTCCTGGGGGCGTTGATGGTGGTCTGCGACTTCGGACTTGGGGCGCCGGACCTCGGACTCTCCCTGCGGCTCGCCTTCGGACTTAGCCCAACCTTCGCAGATGCGCACTTTTTTGCGGGATAGTTGATCTGTCATTCGGGCTAATCCCTTATCAGTCAGTGCTGCGTTTTCTGAAGGGCGGTGTAGTGCCGACCTACCCTCTTTACAAGCCCTCCAGGAAGCTGTCAGGATGCGCGCTGACGATGTTTCTGCGCAGCAAGAGGCGAGTCAAAGACGGCAAGGAGCACCGCTATTGGAGCGTGGTGGAGAACCGGCGCGTGCGTGCGGGGCGGGTGGTGCAGCGGCAGGTCTTGTTTTTGGGAGAGATCAATGACCGCCAGCAGGGAGCGTGGCGGCAGACCTTGGAAGTCTTTGATGAAGCCGCGCAGCGGGCGCGGACGCTGAGCTTGTTTCCAGAGGATCGTGCAATTCCGGCCGACGCACTGGATGGCGTGCAGGTGAAGCTCAAGGAGATGGAGTTGCGGCGGCCGCGGGCGTTGGGCAACTACTGGCTGGGGTGCGAGCTGTGGCGGCAGTTGGGGTTGAGCGAATTTTGGGAGGAGCAACTGGGACGAGGGCGAGAAGAAGTGCCGTGGGGGAAGGTGCTGGAGTTGCTGGTGGTGAGCCGGTTGGTGGCGCCGGGCAGCGAGTTCCGTTTGCATCGGCAAGGGTTTGACCAGAGTGCCCTGGGCGATCTGTTGGGCACGGGCTTTGCCGTGGCGGAAAAGGACCGTTTGTATCGCTGTCTGGACCGCTTGGGGGAGCACAAGACAGCGTTGTTCGACCACCTGCGACAACGCTGGCAGGACTTGTTTCAGGCCCGCTTCGACGTACTGCTGTACGACCTGACGAGCACCTATATCGAAGGCGAAGGCGAGGAGATTCCCAAGGCAAAGTACGGCTACAGCCGGGATCACCGTTTCGATTGCCCGGCAGGTGGTGATCGCGCTGGTGGTGACGCCGGAAGGATTGCCGCTGGCTTACGAAGTGCTGGCGGGTAACACCTCGGACCGCACCACGCTGCGAGGATTTCTGGCCAAGATCGAAGCGCAGTATGGGCAGGCGCGGCGGGTGTGGGTGATGGACCGGGGCATTCCCAGCGACGAGGTGCTGGAAGAGATGCGCCAGCCGGGGCGGGAGAGGTTCTATCTGGTGGGTACGCCACGGGGCAAAATTCAGCAGTACGAAAAGCGGTGGTTGGAACTGCCCTGGCAGAAGGTGCGCGAGTCGGTGGAGGTGAAGTTGTTCGCGGAGGAGGGCGAACTCTATGTGCTGGCCAAGAGTGCAGGGCGGCGAGCCAAGGAACGAGCCATCCGCCGGCGCAAGTTAGCCCGTTTGCTGAAGACGTTGCGCAAGCTGCGCCGGAGCGCTCCGGCGCGCGATCAATTGCTGCTGCGCATCGGAGCGGCCAAGAAGGAAGCGGGGCGGGCCTTCGCGTTCGTGCCGATGCGGTTGCCCCAAGAGGGAGAAGCCGTCACCCGCCAGACGTTCTCTTTTCAGTTGAACAAAGAGAAGTTGCAGAAGGCGGAGCTGCGCGACGGGCACTATCTGCTGCGCTCGAACCTCGTGGGCGAAAATCCCTCGGTACTGTGGGAATGTTATATCCTCCTGACGCAGATCGAAGCCGCCTTCCGCACCTTGAAGAGCGAGTTGGGGCTGCGTCCGATTTATCACCAGGTAGAGAAGCGCGTGGAAGCCCACATCTTCGTGGCCTTCCTGGCTTATGCCCTCTCGGTGACCCTCAAGCAGCGGCTGGTCGCCTTAGCGCCGGGTCTGACGCCCCGTGCCGTGCTGGAAAAACTGGCCACGATTCAGATGCTCGATGTCTGCCTGCCCACGACCGACGGACGCTGGCTGATCATGCCCCGTTATACCCAGCCGGAACCTGACCAGTCGCTGCTGCTGCACCAGCTCAATCTGTCCTTGCCTGCACAGCCGCCGCCCCGCATCAAGGCCCCGCAGGAGGCTGCGCAGACCTTGCCGCGGAGACTGAAAATGTAGTGCCGACCCGGGCAATCGATTTGATGAAAAGAAAACACTTACGACTGCAATATGCCGTCAACTGCGAAAGTTCGGTTAGGACGCCGGACCTCGGACTCTTTTTGCAGCTTCATCAGGTCACGGATGAGCCGGGCAAATTCCCGGAAGCACGAGCGTTCCTCGCGCCGCATCAACTCCAGTTCCTTGCTCACCTCGAGGGCGAGGAGGTCGCGGGAGCGGGGCGAGAGGGGTGCCTCCTGCGCGGCCACGGCTTTTTGCCACTGCTCCGTCGCGCGGCGCAGCTCTTTGGCCGCCAGGCGCCACAACTGTTCGCGCAGCGCGTCGCGGTCGTTGCCCTGCGCAACGGGAATTTCGGGATCACGCAGGGAGGACTCGTCCGCCTCAACTCCCTTCACAACGCCCTGCCACTCCTGGTCGCTCATAGGCTCGGGCAGCGGAGGGGGCGCCGGACTGGTAAAGCAGTGCGGCCGGCGCAACTGCTGCAGGAGCAGAAGGATTTGTTCCATGTGCGTGCCCCGGTGCTGTTGCATGACTTCCTGGCACTGCTCGACACACCCGTTGGGCGCATAGAAGTCGGGACGGGCTACGGCGTGCTGGAGGTCGCTCAGGAAGCCCCGGACGTCGGCACCCTCCGCGCGCAGTTGGCGGGCGGCTTCCCGGCGCTTCGCTTCGAACTGGCGGATGTGGTTGGCGATCTTGCTCTCCTGCTGGCGCTCGGCACGCTGCATGCGCCATTGCATGCTGGCGACGCGGCTGGTGATCCATTCCTGGCAGCCGTTGGCGGGCCGGAACTGCTGGCGCACGCCCTCCACCAGCGCGGCCAGGTCGGCGGGGTCTTCGCCCAACGCTACCAGCGCTTGGTCGCGCACGTCGGAGTAGTAGCCGTGGCGCAGGTTGGCGGCGCGGGCGCGCTCCTTGCCTTCGGGGGTGGCGGCGCCGTGCGACTGCCGCCCGTTGCGCCGGTGCGCCTCTAAATTCTTCTCAGTCATCGTTTGCTCGACGAGTGCCATATGAAACTCCTTCGGGTTCGGGATTCGGGACACGGGACACGGGACACGGGATAAGGGATACGGGACACGGGAATCAGTAAGGGCATTCGTTTGCCGCGGCAACGCGGAGGGTCAGACGCTCGCCCGGGCGAAAAAGCTGTCCCGAGTACGAGACACCTCCGAGTACCGCCGCATTATTAAACAGATGATACCGGCTCTTGTCAAGCAAAATCAGCTAGGGCGTAGCCGAGAGGCTGGCAACAGACGCCCGCCTGCGGTGGCAGGACCGCGGGACCATTTGCAAACTTGGCGGAACGACTTACAAAATCTCGTCATCCTGTGACGGCAGAACCACTGGCAAACTCGACGGGACCACTGGCAAATCTCGTCATCCTGTGACGGCAGAACCATTGGCAAACTCGACGGGACCATTGTCAAATCTCGTCATCCTGAGCACCGATGCCTTTTATCGGGGCGAAGGATCTGCATTTCGTTTTTGGATTGCGGGGCGGCATTTCGTTTTGGTGGAGTGCGGGGAAAGACAAATGCAGATTCTTCGCCCCAAAGAGCGGCGCTCAGAATGACGGGGCGGGGGCGGGGCTCCGGAGAATACCGCCGTGCCGTTGGCAACTCGGGCCGCCGGTTTGCCGATTGCGAATCCCCCGACGAATTGTTAGGATACCGCTCCCGCTCTCGCCGCGACTTGGATCTGTTCGGGGGCGACACTATTCATAACAAGGATTCCGCGATGAACTTGTTCAAGGTCAGCTTCGGCGGTTTGCTTCTTCTTACATTTTCGCTGTGCTTTGCCACTCCGGTAATCGACGGGCCGGTGCATGGCGTCAACCCGGCGTACATGGATATCAAGGTTTCCGCCTGTGTGAACTTCAACCAATATGCCAATGGCGGATGGGTGGCCTCACATCCGATTCCGCCGGAATTCGCCAGCTACGGAACGTTCCGCGAGTTGGCGGACCGGAGCGATGACACTCTCCACCAAATACTGGAGACCGCCCGCCAGACGCACGCTCCCGCGGGAAGCGACGAACAGAAGATCGGCGACTTCTACGCGAGTTGCATGGACACCACCCAAATCGAGCGCGAGGGCGCCAAGCCGCTTCAGCCGGAGTTCGATCGCATCGCCCAAATCCACGACCTGCCAAGTCTCCAGGCGGAGGTTTCCCGCCTCCAGGCCGATGGCGCCGGAGTCCTCTTTCACCTTGGCAGCCAGCAAGACCGCAGGGACAGCACGCAGGTCATCGCCAGCGCCTTTCAGGGGGGCATGGGCCTGCCGGAGCGCGATTATTACTTCAAGACCGACCAGAAATCCCAACAGATCCGTGATGCCTACGTGAAGCACATCGCCAATATGCTGGCTCTCCTGGGCGACGACACCGCCCACGCCGCGGCCGAATCCCAAACCGTGATGGCGCTTGAAACCAAGCTGGCGCAATCGGCGATGGGCCGCATCGAAATGCGTGATCCTGACGTGACCTATCACAAGATGCCGCTGGAGCAACTGCAAAGCCTCACGCCCAATTTGTCCTGGGAGGCATACCTGACCGGCTTGGGTTATCCGCAGGTGAAGCAGGTCAATGTGGGTCAACCGAAGTTCTTTGCGAACCTGAGTGACCTGCTGGTCTCCGTGCCGCTCGACGACTGGAAAACGTACCTGCGCTGGCACCTGATCTCCGCGGCCGCGCCGGCGCTTTCCGACAAGTTCGTCGACGAAGACTTCAACTTCCGCAGCCGCACGTTGCAGGGGACTCAGCAAATCCAGCCGCGCTGGAAACGCTGCGTAGAGGCAACGGACCGCCAGCTTGGATTTGCCCTGGGCAAGCAGTATGTGCAAAAGGCGTTTCCGCCGGAGGCCAAAGCGCGCGCGGACAAAATGGTGCACTTCCTCATCGCGGCCTTGCGCGAGGACATCCAGACGCTGCCCTGGATGGGTCCGGAAACCAAGAAAGCCGCACTGGCCAAGCTGGACGCCTTTACGCCCAAAATCGGCTACCCGGATAAATGGCGCGACTATTCCGCTTTCACGCTGGACCGCGGGCCGTACGTGGAGAACGTGCTGCGCGGCGACCTGTTTGAGTTCCACCGCTCCTTGAACAAAATCGGCAAGCCTGTGGACCGCACCGAATGGGGTATGACTCCGCCTACCGTGAATGCCTATTACAACGCCGCGATGAACGAAATCGTGTTTCCGGCCGGAATATTACAGCCGCCGTTCTTCGATCCGAAAACCGACGATGCCTCGAACTACGGTGGCATCGGCGCGGTGATCGGACACGAAATGACGCACGGGTTCGACGACCAGGGCCGCAAGTTCGACGCGCACGGCAATCGCTCCGACTGGTGGACCGCCGAAGACTTGAAGAACTTCCAGGAGCGCGCCGCGTGCGTGGAAAAGCAATTCGATGGCTACGTGGCGATCGATGATATTCACGAAAAGGGCAAGCTGGTGCTGGGCGAAAGCATCGCCGACCTGGGCGGATTGACGATTGCCTTCAAGGCCTACCAGAAGAGCCTGGAGGGAAAACCCGAGCCGCCCAAAATAGACGGGTTCACACCGGATCAGCGCTTCTTCCTCTCCTTTGCGCAAATCTGGGCGGGCAGTGATCGGCCGGAGTTTGTTCGACTGCAAGTGAATACCAACCCGCACCCGCTGCATAACTTCAGAGCCATCGGGGCGCCGTCGAATATGCCCGCTTTTCAACAAGCCTTCGGCTGCAAGGTGGGAGATCCCATGGTGCGCGAAGAACGCTGCACGATCTGGTAGATGGCGCCATGCGGCGAACGTTGTGCCATGGCCATCTTGGCCATGGCGGTGCACGGGCAGGTCCGCCGGCTCAGGCCGGATGCCCGTGGCACCGATGTAGCCGGAGGTACGAACCGGGTTCGCACTCACATGACTCAACCTGATCTTCCCATTGTGCTCGGCCTCGACGTAGGAACCAGCGGAGTTCGCGCTGTCGCCGCTTCGCCTGCGGGGGACGTTCTGGCAGAAGCACGTGCGCCGCTCTCCGATCTGCCCGCCGCAGCGCCCGGCCACGAGCAGGACGCCAACGCGTGGTGGCGCGCCCTCTGCCACACGACCCAGGAATTGCGGGCCAGCCTGCACGCGGGCCGACAGTGGCCCCGGATTGCAGGCCTGGCCGTGACCTCCACCTCGGGCTCGCTGGTCCTGGTCGATGCGCAGGGCGAACCCCTGCGGCCAGCCATCCTCTATGACGATGGGCGCGCGGCATCCGTTGCCAGCCAGTTCAATCGGCGCCTGCCCGCCGGCGCGTCGCCCATCAACGCATCAACTTCTCTCGCCAAGGCGCTGTGGGTGCGGCAGGAAGAACCGCGGGTGTGGGAGCGTGCGTCGGGCATTCTGCACCCCGCCGACTGGCTGGTTGCCAAGCTTACCGGGGAGCTAGGCGTTTGCGACTACTCCAACGCGCTCAAGCTGGGTTACGACCATGAAACCGGCCAATGGAGTGCGGCCGTCCGGCTTGCCGATATTCCCGCCGCGATGCTCCCGAGGGTGGTTGCGCCAGGACAAAATGTCGGGATCATTTCCACCCGCGCCGGCGAAGAGACCGGATTACCTGTAGGCGTCCCAGTGCTTGCCGGGGCCTCAGATGGCATGGCCAGCCTCATCGGATCCGGCGCCAGCGAGCCGGGCCAAGCCAATACGACCCTGGGCACGACTCTGGTTTGGAAGGTCCTGACGCGCACCAAGCCTCGTCTGGGACCGGGAATGTACTGCCATCATCACCCCAACGGTTTGTGGGCTCCGGGGGCGGCGAGCAACACGGGCCCCGGCAGCCTTCAGTTCGATGAACCCGGTGTGCCTCCGGCAGAAATGGATCGGAGGGCGCTTCCCCACCTGCCCACGCCCCTTCAGTGCTACATTTTGGGCTCACGCGGAGAACGCTTCCCCTTCGCCAATCCCCACGCCGAGACGTTTTTCGAGGGGAGTCCTGCGCCACCGGCCGAGCGGTATGCCGCCCAACTGCAATCCCTGGCGTGCGTGGAACGGCGCGGCTATGAGCGCCTCCAGGCGTGCGCCATCGCGCTGCGTGACGAGGTGCTCTCCAGCGGTGGCGCCGCCGCCAGTGCTATTCTGTCGCAACTTCGCGCCCACGTGCTTAACCGCGTGGTGGTGCGCAGCGCCCATCCCACCGCGTCGTTCGGGGCGGCCATCCTCGCCGCCGGAACCGTCTTCTTTGCCGGTGATTTGACCGCCGCCATCCGCAGCATGACCCGCATCACCGCATCCTATTCGCCGGAAGCCAGCGCCGCGGAAAAATTTGAGGAGACGTATCAACGCTTTCGGGCCGCGTGCGCCCGCCACGGCCTCGAATGACCGATGCCGCAGCAACTTCACATCGTCACACGGCAAGGCAATCCTGTCGCCCATCTCACGGCAGGACTTTTAATTTTATATTGCGAAATTCGATCCGGTAACCTTCCGCTTCCAAGCCCCAGTAGCCCTTCAGTACCTCAGGCGTGGCGACTTCGCCCACCCAATCGCCATCAACCCAAAGAGTGATTTTCGGGCCGTCGCAGCGGATTTCATACGTGTTCCAATCACCGATCGGGTGGAGCGGGTTCGTGGCTGGTGGAGGGGTCTTGATCGGAGACAACTTCCCGTGGATTAATGTCTGGCCGAATATATAGGCATTCGGTCCCACTTGGGCCTGGTGCCAAACGCGTCCCGTGAGATCGTTCCGGATGAAGACTCCGCTATTGTAACCCTGTGCGCCCTCGACCTTCTCGAATCGCCACTCCACGTGGAGCATAAAATTGGCCAGTTCACGGTCCCAGCGCAGCCACTCATGCCCGTGGTTACCCTGGCAGACGATGGTGCCGTGCGCCGGGTCGACGCTCCACTGGTCAATGGGGTCCAAGACTTTTCCAGGCGGCACAGTGAGGCGCGTCCAGCCCTTGAGGGATTCGTGGGGCATGATGTCAACCCAACCTTTGGGTTCGGAGGCAAGGAAGTTCGTCTTGGATGGCTGAGCCCCCCAGACTAAAGAGAAATTTAACGCGCCGGCCGCATTATTTGTCATCATTCCGTTGGGCTCACCAACCTGCGGCAAAGGGAGCTTTTGCGCGACATGATTTAGAAAATGACGCACCGGCGGAACGCCAAGCGAGAGCATGGCGGTCGTGATCTGAGGGTCACTCGTTTCCGTCAGTGGCAATGGTGACAAAACTTGAATGCGAGATGCCGTCGCCGGCGTTTGCCCTAAGGTTCGCGGCGCAGCTCCAGCCACGAGGACGGCGAACGAAAGAATGGTTGCGCAAATGCGAAACCGGGTCTCCATTGTTTGTTGCCTCCCTGCTGTCGGTTATACCCGCAAATTGTGGTTCACCCCGGCCACAACTCTCTGAGGATCGCGGTTAGCCTACCACTCTATAGTTGATTCGTCAATCGAAAGCGACAACGCCGACTAACAAGGGGCGTACAAGAGCCGGATTATTCGCGCAACTCGGCGGGAACGAATAGTTCGGATTGGCTCTGCCGGGTCTGAAACAGCAAGTCGGCATACCCCGCCGGAGTAAGGAGGCGCACCCAAATAAAACCGTCAAATCCGGTGACCCTGACATCTGTGGCGCCGGCTCTGTCGCAGTGGGCGGAAATCGTGCTCGCCATTTCCCACGGATCGGAGATATTGTCAACCAGGACTTCCACCGGGCGGGGCTTGTCGCGAAGCTCCTTCAGCGCTCTGACCACTTGCGACTGTGCAGCCAGGCACGGTTCAGTGTGGCACTCCAGCATCTTCTCGACGGCATAAAGCGCCGAGTAGTTGACGCGGTCAATAAACGCGACGTAGAGGTGTTGACTGGTGGGAAGATGGTGGACCGGGACCATGACCGCCAGTTCTAGGAGGGACAAGGGCACAAGATGGGCGCACTCCAGGAATCGGCGGCTCTGGCTGAGTGGGAAGACCGGTATGGACCACTGCAGCCCGAGAATTTGCGTCACTTGCTCTTCGGTGACGGCGCCAATGTGCCGCAGCCATTCTCCGACGCGTCCGCTGCCCGAATCTTTTTGCGCTTTCAAAGCCCGTTTGAGTTGCTCATCGTCCACCAGGCCGCGAGACAACATCAGCAATCCAAGGGGAACGCGATGAGCCTTGGCCGGCGGCCGAGCGGAGACAGGAAGGGACTGTCTGATGGCCGAGGCGAGGGCCTGCTCAAAGCATTCGGAGCTACAGTACCATCGGCCATCAAGCGAGTGCCCACGCGGAGCGTCAAGCCAACTGCGCCACAGGCCTCGGCGACGGGTACAAGAGGACGATTCACAACGTCGCGGGAAGCGATCAACCTTCATGATTGCCTTTCAACACGCTCTTGATGAGATGCTGGGGCGATCTGATGACGCGTGAACCGAAAGCAGCCTGGCCTCAGTCACTCTCGTTCACCCGTTCCTCCAAACGTCCGACCGCCCGAGCCGATCAGGTTCTCAAAGACTCAATCCGTTCCATGGGGCTTACGGTCTGCATGACGCGCAACCCATAGTTGCCGTCCACCACTACAACCTCCCCACGGGCTATGACCTTGTTTCCCACCAGAAGCTCCACGGGGTCCTGCACAAATTGGTTGAGTTCCACTACCGAGCCCGCGCTTAGATCCAGGATGTCGCGAAGCGCCATTTGCCTTTCACCGAAACGCAGGGTTACGTCCAGCTCCACATCCATTAAGAGCTCGAGTTTCGGGTCACGGGGGGGCGTTAAAGAGGCAGCCGGCTGGGTTGGGGTCGGAAGCTCGAACGATGCGGGCGTTGCTGCCGCGACGGGGTTGAGCGCCGCTGCCAACCCGGAACCGATCTCCATAAGCACAGTGATAGGAGCAAGTTTCGGGCTTGTCCACCGCACACCCGCCTGTACCGTAGGCTGACGGGAGAATCGATTTAATCCCACCCACTTAAAGCTCACCTCTCCGCCCGCCAAACCCTTCAGGTCAGACGCCGCAGCGCCCGCAAACTGGCGGAACAACTCGCCGAGGGCATCCTGATGGTCATCGCTTAAAACTGAACTGCCATCCTCCGGCTCGGCCAGCAGCAACTGGGCGAGGCGGACGGCATCCGTTTTCGACAAGAGAAACCCCTGGGGACCCGACAGGTGCTGCGTGACCTCGAATTGGGCGCCGATGCCATCTTCCTCCAGGGATGCGCCCAGTGTCTTTGTCTCCTGCGGAGACAGATACTGACAGGTGTTAGGCGCACCCGCTACTTCCTGGAGGACGCGACCAATGCTTGCACCCCAGATTCGTAGGTACTCCTGCAATCTCGTGCTGTTCGGCGCCTCCTTCTCGGTGTTCATGCGTTCTCCTTTTGAAGGGAGTCCAATGATCGCACGCGTCCTTCGACTTGGGCGGCACGACGGCCTCCGGTGCGAACCGGATGCGCTGTGAACAATTCTTTGCCGCCGATCAACAGATGGGCAGGTTCCCCCAGGGAACAATTCAGTTTAAGAACATTACCGTGCTCTAACGACAAGATCTGTGAGACCTGGACGCGTTGCGGCGGCAGTACCAACTGAAGGGGGAAAAGGCAATGATCAAGCCGCCGGCGCATTTGGGAAACGCTGTCGACCGAGCCCCGCTGTTTTCGATAGGAAGCTTGCTGAGTTAGCTTTCTCAGAAGGGCATTGGCCACGGCGGCCGGTAGAGCCACGTTTAGCATTCCTCTCGCTTCGGACATGCGGATTTCAAAACTGAGGGACAGAATCTTCTCATTGGGAGGCATCAGCCGGGAAATGTCCGCTTGGCGCAACCGCTGGTCAAAAGCCACTTGGAGCGCCAGCACCGGATGCCAGATGCTCTCCAATTCTCTGCCGATAATGCCGACCACACTTTCAAGTATCTGCTCCTCAATTTCTGTGATTTCCCGTACGGCAGGTTCGGCGCGTCCCGGGCCTCCGAGCAGTACATCGATGATGGGGAACGCTAAAGGTAAGTCGATTTCGATCGCCGTCGAAACCCCGACCGGGCGAAGCGCCATCGATACAAGGTACGTCACCTCCGGGATGCGTTGCAGGAACTCGCCATAATTCAGTTGCTCCGCGGACACGAGGTTCACTTCAAAGGCCAGCCGCAGATAGGCGCCGAGCGAATGGGTAAGATTCCGCGCGAAAAGTTCGTGCAACTGACTTACGGAGCGGAGTTGCTCCTTGGAGATTCGCGCCGACTGGCGAAAATTGCACGCCGTCAACGAGCGCTCGGCGGCTCTGTCTGCCGGCTTATCGGCGGTGCGTCCCTGCGCTGCTCGAAAAAGGGCGTCAATCTCTTCCTGGCTTAGAATCTTCTCCATACAGCCTCCGCCGCGACATCCCCCTGAAGGGGTGGATCAACGGGAGCGGGTGACACATCAAGCAGAGTTCGCATTCTTGCTCGCAACCGCACCAAGGCCGCCGAATGGATTTGCGAAACCCGCGCTTCCCCTACTCCCAACACAGCTCCGACTTCCTTCATGGTGAGTTCTTCAAAATAATAAAGAGACAGAACCTGCCGTTCACGAGGCTGGAGCTCACTGACGGCGCGGGACAGAAGTTCGCGGAGCTCCGCATTGAGGCATAGGGCAAAGGGTTCCTGTTCGGGACCGGGCGTCGGGGCGGCCAAGGTGTCGCGTTCCTGGCCTGAGTCCGTGAATTCATCCTGCAAACTTCCGAGATCCAGCCCGCGCAGATCACCCAGCAATTGTTGCAATTCCTTCAGCTCCATCCCCAACTCGATCGCCAATTCCGGTTCCGTGGCGGGCCGCCCAAACTGCGCCCGAAGCCGCTGGTGTGCCTGCTCAAGTTGGCGCGCTTTCTTGCGCAAGGAACGCGGGCTCCAATCGAGGTTTCGCAAACTATCGAGGATTGCTCCCTGAATCCGGTGTTTTGCGTATGTCTTGAGCTCCACTTTTTTGCTGGGGTCGTATTTTTGCAGTGCTTCCATGAGCCCCAGAATGCCGGCCTGAACCAGGTCGTCAAACGGAATGTGGGCGGGCAGGCGGTCATGGATCCGGCGGGCGATATAACGCACCTGGGGAAGTTGTTCCAGAAGCAGCCGTTCCTGGTCCGGAGGGTCGAGGTGCGAAACGGACTCATAAGCTTTTGTGGCGGCACTCATAGTATTCACCTCGTCTTGAAATGTTCAGAAGCTGAAGTTCGCATCACTGCACCACCCCCAAAGATTGAATCGAGACGGCGGCGGGAATCTCCGCGGGGGAAAGCACCACCACGCGCGGGAGGAATGGTTCCATGAGCCGCCGCAGGTGGAAACGGGTCGGGCTGCTGCAAAGGACGATGGGTGAGGTCACCGCCAGTGGGTCACCCAGAAGCCGTTTCATGCCCTCCAGCAACCGGCGAATCAGCGAGGGTTGGAGGGCGCTGGGTAAACGGTTTGCTGTCGGCGGGTCCAGCACCTGGGCGAGCTGCTCTTCTACAGCGCTGTCGAGTTGGATCACGGTGAGCTTTCCGTCATCCCCCAGCAACGGCTGAACGAGGGCACGGCCCAGCGCTTGCCGGGCGGCCTCGACTAACAAAACCGGGTTTTTGTTGGCGCCGGCGGTATCAAGCAGCGTTTCCAGAATGGTGACCAGGTCGCGAATCGACACCTGCTCGCGCAATAGCTGCTGAAGCACTTTCTGCACCTCACCCAAGCTCAGCATTTTGGGCACGAGCTCCTCCACCAGCTTGGGTTGCGACTCGGCTAGGGCATCCAGCAGGCGCTTGGTTTCCTGCCGGGTCAGCAACGCATGCGCGTACTGCTTGATGACTTCCGCCAGGTGAGTGGCCAGCACCGAGGTTTGGTCCACCACCGCATATCCGGCGGCCAAAGCGCGGTCGCGCAAGTTAGGCGCGATCCATTTAGCGGCCACATTGAACGCCGGCTCGCGCGTTTCGCGTCCCTCCAAAGGCTGCGCCGTCGCCTCCGAGCTGATCGCCAACAAACCTTCCTGTGCCATTTCCCAACGCGCTACTTCCACTCCCCGCAGGCGGATGACATACTCGCGTGGATTAAGCTGAACGTTGTCCGTGATGTGAACGGGTGGGACGATGAAACCAAGCTGCAGCGCGAGGTGCCGGCGCAGGGCGCGAATTCGCGTTAACAATTGGCCCCCTTGCGCCTGGTCAACCAAGGCCACCAGTCCGTAACCGACTTCCAGGCTCAGGTCATCCAGGCGGAGGAGCGTCTCCAACTGTTCCTGGGGTTTTTCCGGTGGCAGCGCGGTGGCGGTGGTCACCGGTTCCGCTGCCTTTGGTGCGGCTGCACGTTGGGCTCGACGGGCCAGCCACGCGAGAAGGGCGGACATGAGGAAGAAGGGAATTTTCGGCAAGCCGGGGATGAGTCCAAGGGTGCCCATGACGCCGGACACGATCCACAGGGGGTGACTGCGCGGAAGCAATTGGCGGGTGAGGTCTGCGCCCAAGCTCGATTCGGAAGAAGCCCGTGTAGCCACCATTGCCCCTGCCACGGAAACCAGAAGCGATGGAATCATGGTGACCAGACCATCGCCGACCGTGAGGATCGTGTAGGTCTTCAACGCTTCGCTGAGCTGGACGCCGTGGTAGAAAACCCCGATCAAAAATCCGGCGATGATGTTGATGGCAGTAATAAGAACAGTAGCTAAAGCGTCGCGCTGACTGAAGCGCGCGGCGCCGTCCATTGCGCCATAGAATTCCGCCTCGCGGCCCACCAATTCGCGGCGCGCTCGCGCTTGAGCTTCATCAATCAGCCCGGCGCCCAGGTCGGCATCGATGGCCATCTGTTTGCCTGGCAGGGCATCCAGGGTGAAGCGCGCCGTCACTTCCGCGATGCGGACCGCTCCGTGGTTGATCACCAGGTATTGAATGGCAATCAACGCCACGAACAAGACGAAACCGACGATGTAGTTTCCGCCAACCACAAACTGGCCGAAGGCCCCGATCACATGCCCGGCCGCCGCGGCCCCTTCGTTCCCGTGCAGCAAGATGCGACGGCTGCTGGCGAGCCCCAGAGATAGCCGGAACAGCGTGAGGAGCAGAAGGAGTGAGGGGAATACTGAGAACTGCACCGGGCGCGTGATGTACATGGCCACCAGGAGCACGAGCACGGAGGCCGTAAGGCTGGCAGACAGGAGCAGATCCAACAAGAACGGTGGCAATGGAACTAACATGACGAACACCAGAGCCACGGCCACCAGGGGAACTGCCCAGTCCATGGTGCCACCCTTGTTGGGGGGAGCCGGTTTGGGAGGTGCGGGTTTCATGACTTACCCAACCGCTGCGTACGATAGATGAAGGCCAGAATCTCCGCCACGGCGGTATACAGTTTTGCCGGGATTGCCTGGCCGACTTCCGTGGCGCGATAGAGGGCCTGCGCCAACGGCGGGTTTTCCACGACCGGTATTCCGTGCCAGCGCGCTTCGCGCTTGATTTTTTGCGCGAGCAGGTTTCGGCCTTTCGCCAATACGACGGGAGCGGCCATGGTCTCCGGTTTGTATTCGAGCGCCACCGCATATTCGCTGGGGTTGGTCACCACCACCGCAGCACGCGCCACATCGCGCAGCATTCGCCGCCGCCGCATGTCCCTCTGGAGCCGCCGAATGCGCCCCCGGATGGCGGGGTGGCCTTCAGTTTCCTTAAAGTCCTCGCGCACTTCCTGGCGAGTCATTCGGATCTGGCGCTCGAAGTTCATGCGTGAGATGAGAACGTCTAATCCTGACCAGAGGACAAAAACCAAACCACCCTTCCAGGAAAGTTCGAAGATGCGCCCCAGCATCCAACCGAGCGAAGGTCGCACGCCGACGCGGCACATTTGCAGAATCTCACCCCAATCCCGCAGGATGACGGCTACGGCAATGTAGAGGACAAAAGCAGAAGGTATGAGTGATTTCAGAAGGGCCTGAACGCCGCCCAGCGAAAACAGCTTCTGTAGATTATTGACGGGATTCAGCCGCTGAGGCTTGGGCGCAAGCGCGGCCGGGGCTACGACCACCCCGCCCAGGGCGAAACTGCTGGCGAGGGCTACCAGCCAGGCCATGACCAGGCTGGGCGCCGCCCACACGCAGACTCTCCACGCCACCCAATTCATCACTGGAGTGCCCGCCGTCATATCACTATGCACAGCGGAGGATAGAGTCCGTTCCAGGAGATTGCGCCAGTCATCCTTCCAGTTCTGCGGATAACACCAGAGAAGCAACACCACGGTCATCAGCGCCATCGCGGCGGGCAGCTCCCGACTGCGCGGGACGTCACCCTCGCGGCGGGCTCGTTGCCGCCGTCGCGGAGTTGCTTGTTCGGTGCGACTTTCGTCGGCCACAGGAAGTCCTCAGCTCTCAGTCCGTTCGCGGCCTTCGGTTTGAAGTTCTCCGCTCATTCTCGGACCTTCAGTTCACGAGCCATCTCGCAAGCGAGTTATCACTGACCACTGACGACAGACTGCTTTAGTGTGCTAAGTGCAACATTTGCTCGCTCGCGGCCAGCGCCTCGCTGAAATACCTTTCGAATAGTCCCCGCCAAAACCGCATCGTGCCCATGATTACCAGGAACGCCACGATGGTCTTGACGGAGATCCCCACAAACAACACCGGAAGCTGGGGTGAAGCCCGCCCTAGAAAGCCCAGGGAAATATCGATGAGGATTGTCGCCAGCAGCGTCGGGACCGCCACCTGCACGGCGATGATCAGCATGCCTCCGGCCGCGCGACAGACTTGGTCAGCTAACACCGGCTTTACCGCCACCATTCCCGGCGGGCAATACTGAAAGCTCTTCACTAAGCCCCGCAACACCCAATGATGAACATCCAACTGAAGAAAGATCAGAAGCGCCACGACCTGGTAGAAATTGGCCAGGATGGACGTTTCCGCATCCGACAGCGGATTGATCAGGTTCGCCAGTGAATGGCCCACTTGAAACCCCAAGATCTGCCCTGCCAACTCCACTCCCTCGAAGACGAACTGGAGGGTGATCCCCATGAGCACGCCCACCACGAACTCGCCCCCCGCAACCTGCCAACCGTTGGCGGCGGAAAGGGAAGGTACGTTCGGCGCCACCACGGGGTAAATCAGAGCCGTCAGCACTACGGTGAGGCCGGCCTTGATACGCGGCGAAATCGATGTGCTGGCAAAAAAGGGCGCAAATACCATGAAAGCGCTCACCCGCGCACCCACGATCAGCACCCGCCCCACCGCCGTTTCCAGCCCCGAACCCACGTTCGTCTCCTTGCGCCTCAGCCGAGGCAGCGATGGAAGTCCGCAAACAGTTGCACGGTGAAATCCATCAATTTGCGCAACATCCATGGCAGCAGCACGAAAGTGGTGACGGCCACGACCACAATTCTCGGAACCGTGGCCACCGTGTGCTCCTGGATCGAGGTCATCACCTGGGCGATGTTGATCAGCAAACTCACCACGGTTGCAACCGCCAGAATAGGCATCGCCAGCAACATGGCGGTCAGCAGGGTTTCGCGCGCTAATTGCACGACGACGTCAGGCGTCATAGAGAACCTTTCAACAATTAGCAGGTGCCAGCCACCGCCTTAATAAAAGCTTTTCATCAAAGAACCGACGACCAGGTTCCAGCCGTCCACCATCACGAAAAGCAAAATCTTCAGCGGCGTCGAAATCACCACCGGGGGCAGTTGCATCATTCCCACCGAAGTAGTTATTGACGCCACCACCAAATCGATCACCAAAAACGGGAAGAACAAGACGGTGCCGATTTGAAATCCTGTCTTCAGTTCCGAAAGGATATAGGCCGGAATAACTACCCGCATGGAAAGGTCCTCCGGGCGGCGCGGGCGAGGTTCCTTGGCCAACTCTACAAACAGGGCCAAATCCTTTTGCCTTGTGAACTTCAGCATGAACCGCCGCAGGGGCGGCGCGCCCCGGTCGAGGGCTTCCATCGCCGTAATCTGGTTGTTCTGGAGCGGAACGACGGCGGCCTGGTACACGTCCGCCCCCACGGGCTGCATGATGAAGTAGGTGAGAAAGAGCGCCAATCCGATCAGCGTTTGATTGGTTGGCGTGCTTTGAGTGCCCAGCGCTTGTCGCAGGAAATGAAAGACAACCAGCAACCGAACAAACGGCGTCATGGCCAGCAGCAGAGCAGGCAGCAGCGTCAGAACCGTAAGCAGGACGACAATATTCCAGGGCAGCGATCCACTCCCTGGCGTGAGCCCCGGAATCACCAAGCCGTTCGTCGTGGCCGGGGGTGCGGCAAAGCCTTTCTGCGGGAATGCTGCGCACCCGGCGAATCCGATCGCCGACCACCTCGCTAAACGAAAACGCCATGATGGTTTCATGAAAGCACGTCACCGATTTTCCAGAAATCCGCGACTCGGCCGCTGTCCAGGTTCGGCGATCACCATGCCTTCGTGCAGCCGCGCCAAGAGTTCCAGAGAATTTCCGCTACCCCCCACCAGGAATTCCTGGTGATCAAATTCAACAACCGCCAGGAAGCGCCGTTCCCCCAACGACAGCGACTCACAAACGCGCAGACGCCTGACCTTGCGACTCGTTAGAATGCGCATTCCCCATTGCCATACGTTCTTCAGGGTGAGTCCCGTAACTCCTCGAGACAGGGATGCCGCCTCGCTTCCGACATCGGGTTCCATAGTTTTGATCCTTCCCTCAGGCCGGTCCCGGCATTTCAAAGCATTTCCGTCATCCGGACCGCCAACCGGCCGTCAATCACATCGAATTCCGCCCATCCCACCATGACGCTGTTCACCAGCACCGGCACGTGGGCGCCTTCCCGGCGCCGCGTGTCGACAACTGCGTTGAGGTTAAGAGCCAGGAGGTCACGAATCGTGAAGTGAGGAACTTCTAAGGCCACGCTCAGCCGACACGGCAGTTCGAGCGCCTCCGGCCAAATCTCGCGAGGCGGGGCAACGGATTCCACCGAGTGGGTTTGAGCGTCAGTTTCCATAGGTCAGCGTTGCACGAGAAAATCCGTGAAGTAGACCTCCTTCACTCCCAACTCAGGTACGCGGGCTGCCAGCGCGCGTACCAGTTCGTCCTTGAGCTTTTGTTTTCCATCGGGCGCCAGCAGGGCGTCAGAGCGCCACGTTGACAACACCGCCAGAATGCAGTCCCGAATGCGGGCCGTGGGGATTTCGCTTTCTCCCCCCTTACCCTCCTTGTCGGCAAGCGGGTTTCCCAATCCCAAATCAATCCCTGCACGCAGGAACCGGTTTTCTTCGGTATCCGCGAGGTTCACCACGAAGGGTTCCAGGTGCATGACCGCCTTGATTTGCGATCCCTGTGAGTCTCTGACCATCCCGGACGGCGGTTGAGCAGAATTCTTGCACCCAGGGCCCCCCGCCCCGACCAGCAACGCGACCCCCAACAGCAGTAGCAGCGTTGGCCCAAACTTTGTCTTGCCGCCTTTCCATTTCCGTTGAACAGTGTCTGCCATATGTGCATCTCGCAAAAAGCAAGTGCCTATCCATAAGCGAGGAAAAAACGGGCAGCGACTCGGTGCTTCCGGCAAAGGAAGCGAAGCACCTCAGATTGCAGCAGTTTGGCGAAGTTGGAGGGTGCTGCCCGAACGTTCCGGAATCACCCCACCGGTGCAGCGGGCGTTCCAAATTGGGAAAGACTCATGAGGCGGTTCCAAGCTGGAACGGACACGACCGAAAGCGGCACTCAGAAACTTATCAGTAAACGGATCGCTATTCCTGACTTCATATCTCTAACCTTCTGCTGACTCGCTCCATACTGTTGGCGGGATGCTTGCGAATGCGTTACGATGCTATTTTCGGTTCCAACAAGTCTGCATGCGGAGAAGAAGATTTGTATTCACCAACGATTACACAGGAGGTTGGAATGACACTGAAAGGAAAAATAGCTCTGGTCACAGGAGGGTCAAGCGGCATCGGCAGGGCGACCGCGGAAGCCCTGGCGCGCGAGGGCGCCAGTGTAGGCGTGAACTACCTGAGAAATCAAAAGGGAGCGGAGCAGGCGGTGGAAGCTATCGGCAAAGGGGGCGGCGAAGCGGTGGCGCTGCGCGCCGATGTGACGCGGCACCAGGAGGTTCAGGCCCTGGTGTCGGCGATGCGCAAACAATGGGGACGAATTGACATCCTGGTGAACAACGCCGGAGACCTCATCGCACGGCGCACTCTGAAGGACATGACGGAGAAGTACTGGGACCAGATCATGGATTTGAACTTGAAAAGCGTCTTCCTGTGCACCCAGGCGGTGTGGGAAGAGATGGTGGCACGCAAGAGCGGGTGCATCATCAACGTCACATCGATCGCCGCGCGGAACGGGGGCGGTCTGGGAGCAGCGGCTTATGCGGCCGCCAAAGGCGGAGTGTCGACTTATACCAAGGGCTTGGCCAAAGAACTCGCCCCGCACGGAATTCGCGTCAACGCGATTGCGCCTGGTGTGATCGCGACTCCCTATCATGAGCGTTTCAGCCCGCCTGAGCTCATGGCGAGAATGGTGGCGACTATTCCTCTGGGCCGCGCCGGCATCGCGGAAGAAATCGCCGACGTCATTCTGTTTCTGGCGTCCCCCGCCGCACGCTATATCCTGGGCGAGACAATAGAGGTGAACGGCGGGATGCTGATGGACTGATCGCTCAAGACGTGGGCAGATAATCGAATAAATTCAATTGCGAAATCTGTCCGCCGGCCTCGACCAAAGCTTGCTGAGTGGTTACAGTCTGGGTGAGGTCGGTTACGGCTGTAGCCATATTAACATCCAACGTGTTGCTCTCTGATTCTGTCAGTTGGGTTTGTTCCTGAGTAAGGAACGTCTGGGCATTGTTCAGCCGGTCGACGGAATTCCCGTAGAAGGTTTGTTGAGCACTCACATAGTTCAGGGCGTTCTGAACTTCCGTGGTGGCGCCTGCGATATCGCCGTTAGTGTTCAAGGCGTTGTACAGATCCTGGAGCGATTGGAAGACATTGGTCGTGGCATTGCTGAACAACTGGCTCCCGGGCAGGTTGATGGGCATAGCCTGGCCGTCGGAAATCTCCACGCTGTTGATATTGTCGTTTCCCTTGTAGGTCACGCCGGAACCAGAGGAGGCATCGGTCACATAGGGCTGCGTGCTCGTCGCCGTTCCGGCAAATAGATACTCGCCGTTGTACGAAGTATTTGCCAGCCCCAATATTTCCTGTTGAATTCCTTGAACCTGCTGGGCAATGGCTTGCCGGTTCTGTGCATTGACCGTTCCATTCGCACCCTCGACACCCAGGGATTGGGCACTGGTCAAGGCCTCGACCACCGAACTCATTGCCGAGTCCGCCACATTCAGAGATCCCGTCAAAGACGTAATGTTCTGCAAATATTGCGCATCGGAACCGGCCTGCATCCGTAGGTTCACCAAAGTGGCGGCGGCGGCAGGGTTGTCAGAAAGGGAATTCAGTTTTTGTCCGGAGGAAACCTGCTGCAGTGCCTGATCTTGTTGTTGGGCATTCGTCTGCAGTCCGTTCAAGATCACACTGTAAAGATCGGGATTGACTCGTAAGCCCATATTAGCTCGGTGTAAACATATTGATGGTCGTCGAGGTGAGCTCATCGACGACAGAAATTACGCGCGCGGCGGCTTCGTACGCGCGCTGGTAAAGGACCAGATTGGCAGCTTCCTCGTCCAGGGAAACCCCAGAGGTAGCCGACTGCTGGTTGGTGAGCTGCTGCAGCACGAGTCCCACCGCTTCCTGCTCGGCCGTGGCGTTGGAGACGGTATTGCCCACCTGGTCGACCAGGTTGGAATAATAACTGCCTGGAGTTTGGCCGGAAACGATCGCATCGTTTTGCAGATTGGCCAGCGCCGTGGCGTTACCATTGTCCCCCGAATCGCCGCTGGAACTAGCGGCGATTTGGCTGGGATCGGTGATCGCCACGGTCATCGTGGCCGCGGCGCCCGCGTTCGAACCCGAAGCGGAAGGTGTGAAAGGTGTGAAGAAGTCCTCTCCTTGCGCACCCTTCAGATCGTAGCCTGCGGTCTGTTGTTGATTCACGGCGGAGATTAGACCCGCCGCGAGGTTATCGAGGGACGACTGCGTGGAGGGAATGCTGTTGTCTCGCGCATTGATCAGGCCTTGCAGTTGTCCGCCCGCGATCGTGGACGTGACGTCGGTCCCCTGCGCATACACGTCGTGCATCCCGGTGGCATCATTAACCTGAGTTGTCAACGCGTTGCTTTGATTGCCGGATACCAGCAAGGTGCCATTGGTGGTGGTCACGGTCGCGGTGCCGTCGTTCGCATATACGACCGCGGTGTCGATCAACGTCGAAAGGCTTTGCAGGACCTCGTCGCGCTGATCCTCCAGCGAGCCAGGATTCTGGTTGGCATTGGAGACCGTCTGGATTTGCTGGTTCAGATTAGCCACTTGCGCAGTGAGCTGATTAACCTGCTGAACGGTTTGCGCCACCGACTGGTCCAGACCCTGTTGGATGGATGCCAGGTTCTGGCTGGTTTGGCTAAACGCGCCCGCAAGGTCCTGGCCCGCCGTAATGGCTGCCTGTCGCAGCGAGGAACTGGTTGGGTCGGTAGCTAGCGATTGAAAGCTGTTGAAGAAGTTACTCAGGTACGACTCGAGGCCTGTATTCTGGGTCTCATTGAAAAGGGTTTGCACCTGGTTCATGGCATCGAGGTAGGAGTTCAAGCCGGATTGTTGGGCGGTTTCCTGCTGAATACGCAGGTTCAGGATATTGTCTCGTACGCTCTCCACGCTCGACATCGTCACGCCGGTTCCCACTAAGGTGTTCCCTGTCAGGGTGGGAGGATTCTCCTCCAGAACCGGTACTTCCCGCGAATATCCGGGCGTGTTGACGTTAGCGATGTTGTTCGCCACTACCCCGAGGGCATCTTGCTGGGCCAGCAGGGATTGCAGGGCAACGGACATGGTGCCGAAGAGGCTCGACATATTCTATTTCCCTATCGACGCGAAGGACCTCCCTTGCGGACGAGTCAAGGGAAGTGGGTACGTGCCGGAATAGTGCGCCAGAAAATTCAGCAAGACGTTCACGGATCGCCGCGACCGTCGGAGTAATTCCGAATGCACCCGGCTAAGCCGGCGCACATCCGCTTGAATGGCTTTCAGTCCACCCAGTAGTAAATGAAGTTGCCGGGCCGAACTCGGATCAAGCTGCGCCTCGAGTTCGCCGAGCGTGGCGGGCATTTCGCCGGCTACGGCCAACCCTCTGAGTCTCTCTTTCATGCTTTGCAGCTCAGTATCCAGCAAGCGGACCTCCGTACACAGGTTCTCCTGGCGTGAAATGTGCTGGTGCATCGAACGTAAGTCCAACGTGATATACGCTGACCGGCTCTCATCCAGGTCAGCGGCGAGCAGACGGAGCGTCGCCAAACGCCGTTCCAACAATTCCAGGTATTGCTGCACTTCACGTTTCATAGTTAAGCCAGAACATCGAGTTGATGGTTCGATTCCGCTTCCGGCGCCGGCTCGGGATCCGGATCGGGCAATTTCACGAGCGTCGAATCCGGCTTTTTCCCAGGTTTCCTTCGCGCCCCGAAGCTTCCTTGCGGCGTCCGCCTGCCGTCATCAACGGTCCGTTGTGTGGGCATAGGAGCCAAGTCGTCCATCGCCGCTCCATCGAATCAGGCCGTCGCGAGATCGGGGGATCTGGCGAACGTCGGACCCATTCCCTTCATCGCTTTCTTCCCCGCCACCGGACTGCTCGAATTACCCGATCACCCGATGTCCTGGCCCAGCACGTCCGAGGCGATCGCATCACTCAATTGTTGATCGGAAACTTGATAGGCGCCGCTGCCGATCGCCTGGCGAAGCGCGTCCACCCGCGTTTGCCGAACCTCCGGCACTTGGGAAAGCGTCGCCTTCAATTGTTGAATCGTTCCGCCATCCACCGACAGTTGCGCCTGATCCTGGTCAGAATCGACGGGGGCGGGGCGATTTTGCTGGGTCGGCGACCCTGGGCGTGCGACTTGCTCCGCTTGCACACTTTCGGGAACGGAAAGAGGGCCATCAACTCGCATATACAGCCTCCTCAAGACTACAACTCTCTTATCGACGCTTTGCCGGCAAACTTTAGCCCTGTGATGCCGTTTTAATCTTCCCCGTCCTGCTTTCCCGTTGTCACCCCCAAAGCACCGTCGCGCGGTCTGGGGCATTTCGGCCCTGGCTGTCGCCTCATATCAGGCGACAGGGCTTTTAGGGGCGAAGAATCTGCATTTGCCTTGCTTGCGCAGTCCACCAAAACGAAATGCATGTCCTTCGCCCCGATAAAATGCATCGGAGCTCAGAATGACGGGGTTTGCAGATTGCCGCATTAAATGGCTCGGAGCTCGGGATGACGGGGTCTGCAATTGACTCTGCCGCCGGCTGGCGCAGGCATGGTTTTCAATGTCTCCGTTTATCCTTTTTGTTAATGCCCACCTTGGGAACACAGGTTAGACCAGCCGCGCCCCACAGTTCCACGTAGCCCTTACGAGCCGCAGAGATAAACCGCGCGTGTCCGCGCCAGGCCGCCGGCCTCTGTTAGCCGCTCGGGGCAGCGCCTTTTGGCGTGAGCACAGGCGGACGCCTTGGAATCACTACCCGCCGGACGTGCAACCCCAACTTGCCCTCGCGCAAAGCCAACTCGACTTCTGGCAAAAAGCCCGCCACTCGCAGGGCGAGCTTGTCATAATCGGACTGCACGGGTATCCGGAACCGCCAAAACCACAGGGAGAACCAGCTCCGCCACCGTGAGGAAGCGTACATCTCGAAGAACTCATTCAGCCAGTGGACACAAACCCCTTCAGCTGGCCAGTGCCCGGTTACGGTCATCATGCCCTGTTTCGGGGCGACACCCGCATTAATCCGAAAGGCTGCGCGTTGATAAGTCATGAATTGGATTTCGACCAGATCAACTCCGCCATCAGGTCTGGTGCGGTGTAGCTCAAACGGAAAAGTGTCCGCAGACTTTCGGTCGACCCGGTCACGGTGTACTCGAGGAGTGGCGGAAAACTCTTGCTGGATGAAGACAGGCAAGAGATGGGTCTGAACACTCTGAAGCAGCAGGTCTTTATGCTTCCTCAGTTTGTGTTCTTTTGCCCTTCGAGCTTGGAGCTTATCACTTATGGTCATGCGCGCTCCTTTTGAACTGGTTCCGACGAAATTAGTTGCAGCCACAGTTGCGGCCCGCCATCGACTCAGCCGCTCCGTACCCGAACCCCAAATAGCCGCCAACGCGCCGGAAGATATCGTAACCCCATCGCTCCACTTGGTACTGGTCACCGAGTGCGTTCGCTGCCGCGCGCTGTGCGGCTGCCACCGGGTACCGCGTTCGCCGCAAACAGGACGTAGCGAAGAGTTATTTCGCCGTTCAAAAATTACTCTGCGGCTCGTCCTCCCGCGCCAGCGCGTTGCGGCCAGGTTGTTCTCCTCGCTCCAACCTTGCAAGCGCGGGCGCGGATGGGTGGGCAGCAACACGCCATCCACCGCCCATCCGGTCGGGATCACAGGGGAGAAAATCCGCCGCCGGGGTAGCAACCGGGTACCGCGGAGTTCGCCGCAAACAGGACGTAGCGAACCGGGTACCGCGGAGTTCGCCGCAAACAGGACGTAGCGAAGAGTTATTTCGCCGTTCAGAAATTACTCTGCGGCTCGTCCTCCCGCGCCGCCGCGCTGCGGCCAGATTGTTCTCCTCGCTCCAACCTTGCAACCGGGTACCGCGGAGTTCGCCGCAAACAGGACGTAGCGAAGAGTTATTTCGCCCTTCAGAAATTACTCTGCGGCTCGTCCTCCCGCGCCACCGCATTGCGGCCAGGTTGTTCTCCTCGCTCCAACTTTGCAAGCGCGTGCGCGAATCGGTGGGCGGCAACACGCCATCCACCACCCATCCGGTCGGGATCACCGGGGAGCAGGTAGCGCAGCGTTATCCCGCTCCGAGAGGGCTTACCATGCGGCTTGATTTCTTGCGTATTGACACCCAGGTTGACGTTCATCGTGTTCGAATCGCAGAGGGAGGCAAACAACGCCTACCTCTGCTGTCAAGAACGACGGTCTCCCCCAGCCTCGGTTTGTACTCGTTCCATGCACTCCAGAACCTGATGCGCGAACGCATCCGGGTCTTTCGGACTAAGGACAACCTGCTGAAGGAACCCCAGCCGCTTGCTGCGCAAGGTAATAACAACACACTTTTTTGAGAACAGATGCGCAGGGATATGCACCTGATATATGGGCGCATCGCCCCGTGGGACTACCTGCACGTTTGCAATTTCTGTCCACCAAATTCGGGAAAACGTGAGGATACCGAATAACTTGATGCGAATTCCGCGCTCGCCGATCCGATAGACATAGATAAACCTCGCCATGTATAGTGACATCACCATAAACACCGACAACACAATAAGAAACATTACATCCCTGACAAGCGGTATCATCCCACCCTCCGCAATGACCCAAGCCCGATCTGGAGCCGTCTGTGCGTCATTGTGGCCATGTCACTGGGATGGTCGGATACGTGCCAAAGCCTATGCCTGTTTTCCCCGGGATAATCGACACGATCCAAATATCTCCGGATTGCGCGATCTGGATCTCCACAATTGTATAGTCTCCAAAATACCGGGTACCGCGGACTTCGCCGCGAACAGGACGTAGCGAAGAGTTATTTCGTCTTTCAAAATTACTCTACGGCTCGTCCTCCCGCGCCACCGCGTTGCGGTCAGGTTGTTCTCCTCGCTCCCACCTCGCAAGCGCGGGCGCGGATGGGTGGGCAGCAACACGCCTTCTACCGCCCATCCGGTCGGGATCACAGGGGAGAAAATCCGCCGCCGGGGCAGCCAGCGGTACGTGATAAAGAACCCATGGTCCAACACCACCCGCCGGCGCAACCGTGACATGCGCGTAGTATAATCCCACAGGTCAAATCGGACGTAGGGCGGAGTCATTTCTGCAAAGCGAAATGACTCTGCCCTACGTTCGTGCCTCCTGCAACCTCTGCTTCCGGTCAACTCCGCGGTACCCGGTACGCTCGGCGTCACTCGCGCGAGGTCAAGATGAGTTTGTGCTATCATTGCCACGGAGGGAACATCATGGCCAATACGCGAACCGCGCGCAAACAGCAATCCAAGCCGACGGCATGCGGCCCCGTTCGGCCCATTGCCCGGCTCCGCCCCCAGAATCGGAAGCTGCTCAATTGGCTCGATTCCTGGCTGGCCACACCCGATAATCGTGGTGAGGAGTGGTGGAAGGGATTTGAAGACGACCTTCGAAACCATCGCACCACCTTCACGCCTACCCAAACGGAATGACGAGTTACTCCCTCGACACTGATACGATCACTCGACTCCTCAAGAAGCATCCGGGGAATCAGCGTGTCCTCGACCGGTTCCGCAAAGAGATTAAGCGGAACTCGCTCTTCATCATGTGCCCGGTGGTGTTCTATGAAATCAGGCGGGAGTTGGTGATTAAGAATGCGGCGGCGCAACTCACCGCCTTCCAAGACATGGCGGAAGCGATGGTTTGGAAAGAGTTTAACGTAGCAATATGGGAACGAGCCTCAAGCCTATGGGCAACACTGCGATCGCGCGGCCGCTCCCATCACGATGCTGACGTCCTCATCGCGGCACATGCCATCGAGTATGGCGCTGCAATCGTCACCGGCAACATCGAGCACTTCCAAGACGTCGGTGCTCGGATTGAGGACTGGAATCAGTGAATAATCAAGAGGACGAACAGGTGCATCGGGTCGGTGGGCGAAGGGATGAAATCGAATCTCTGATAGAAATTCCTGGCGGCCTCGTCTTGGGGCATGAAGGATTGCGCGCAATATTGGGGTGGCGAGCGGTAATGTGAGCCGCGCTCTTTCTGGGCTGGAAAAGATCGGCGTGCTCCGCTCGATGGCGAAGGGGCGGTCCTTGCTTTACCGGCTGAATACCCGGCACATCCTGTGTGAAAGGCTGCTCGGTGACCTGTTTGAGAAAGAAGCCGACAACCTCAGGTACGTGACCGACGCGATTCCTCTCGATTGGCCACGCGACATGCGAAGCTTGATCTGTTACGGCAGCGTGGCCCGGGGCGAGGAGCAAGATTCCAGCGACGCGGATCTGTGCTTTGTCACGCGCGGCCCATCCGGCCGCAGGAGCGTTATGCGCAGGCTGGAGGAAGCGCAGACCGATTTCTATCTTCGTACGGGGAACCGTTTTTCACCGTACGTTGTCTCCGCTCCCACTTTTGCTGCCCGTTATCGCAGGGCAGAGCCTCTAATCCGCAGAATCGCCGCCGAGGGGCGGGTACTTCGGGGTGACTCCATAGGAGAACTGGTGAAAAAGGCTGGCAAAGCAGGTTGAGCGTCTTTTCGCCTGGGTCGCGTCGAGAATGGCAAAGCCTGCGTAAACACGGTTCAATAGCCCACCTATTTATCCCGGTCTGTGCTTCTCCCGGCCGAAGACTTCGCGGAACATCCCATTGAGGTCATCGAGGGCTTGGGTGCAGTCACCGGTGAAGCTCGATCCGTGCATGATGGCGAGCGTTTGGGGCTTCAGGACGGCGAGTTTCTTCAAGTTCTGGGCGGTGAGCGGTGTGTAGGGGACGTACTCCGCCAGGATGCCCGCTTGATAATCCTTCATGGCCTGCTGCGATCGGCCCACAACATCAGAAGAGGTGACTGGCTCGACATCGCCATTTTGATGGAAGAGGTCCGAGCAGAGCAATGTCTTTTGCGTCTCTTCGAAGAGCACGCCAGCGTCCCAGCCGTGGGGCAGGTGCGGCGTCTGGCAGTAGCGGAACTGATACTTCCCCGTCGAGAAGATCTCACCGTCAGCGAGCGCCCGCGACGGGCGCCCGATGAAGTCATTGACGCTCACGAGCGCGCTGACCTGGCCGCAGATCACGTCGGCTTGGGGCGTCGCCGCCAGCCATTCATTGAGCGAGCCGCACTCGTCCGACTCGAAGTGGCTGAAGCTGATGTGGCGCAGGTCCGAGAGAGGGATGAGCTTCGAGACTGCCTCGCGAATCTCCGCGTGCATCCCACGCAGACCGGTGTGGAACAGCAAGGGCTCGTCGTCCTTCACGAGGAAATGATTGAACTGCAGATTGGCCCATGCAGCGAAGATCGAGATGCGATAAATGTTGGGTGCGATCTCGGTAGTGACCGCCATGCTGCCCTCCTTAATCGAAGATTTGACCAGGAGTTCCGTTTTCAGGGTTTGCCCAACCGGTAATGTACACCCGGCCGCCGCTGAATTCAATGGGATGCGGTGAAGCCCAGGGCTCCGTCAAAGTCGAATGGGACAAAACGTGGGGAGCGGAGGGGTGCCGGCTATTTCGCGGCACATCTCGGGACACGCAGGGCTCCGTCAAAGTCCAGCGTGCCGCCTACTTACAGAGCGATGAATGCATCATCCGCGAGTAGACCCTCACCCACCGCCTTGCGGTCCCCCCTCTCCCCCCGGAGAGGGATCAAAAATCAAAAATCGCAGCCCTCTCCCTCGGGGAGAGGGGGGACCGCAAGGCGGTGGGTGAGGGGTCCCTTTAACGCAAGCGACTTTGACGGAACCCTGTCGGGGGCACGTTTCCATCTTGACAAAGCCAAATGATAGGCTATAATTTTAGTCGATGGCCAGGGCTCGGGGTTTCCAAACCGGCGCTTCGGTACTGCCGACGGCAGGGCCTTCCGATCCGGCTATGGCTAGTCAAAAGGCCAACGACGCGCTACGCACGCAGAGACAGGATGTCCGCCCTGGGCCTATGCTCCCAAACCTGAGAAGTTATTGAAAACAAAGGGTCGAAAGCCAGCTTTTTCACCTGCCAAACCTGAGAACATACTGAAAACAAATCCAGTTACGTGCATTGTGGAAAATGGAAGGCAGCACGACATAATGTCATGCATAGCTAGTATCTAGCCTCCAGTTGCTCGTAGCCCGGTACGAGGTTGAGCCGGGCGCACCGCGGGCCCGGGGCTTTGCTTCTCCTCGACCCGCTGCCCGTTTTTCTCTCCCTGTCCTCTAACAACTTTGACGGGGCCCTGGGTAAAGCCCGGCTAAGAGGGGTGACGTTTCCGCTGAAGTGACCCGTTGCTACTTCCCTTTCAGGCTGGGCTCGAGCTGATGGACCAGCATTTGGCCGATGCCGAGTACGCCGCGCCCTGCCAGGGCCATCGATAACGTCTGAATCGCCAGTGAATTCAGCGTATCCGATCCGGCCAGCGGCGCATCTCCCGTAAGCGAAGAGAGTCCCGCCTTGAAGTCTCCCAAAAGCTGCGAGATCAAAATCCCCTCGAAATCCTGAGCCGCCTTGCGCAGCTTCCGGTGAGCTTCCGATTCCGAACCGCCGTGTGCCACGGTGAGGTCTTCTCGTTGAGTTGGCGCCTGGAGACCGGGAGTAGTAACTGTAAGTGTCATATGACTTCCAGTTCCGCCTGCAAGGCGCCGGCAGCCTTTACCGCTTCCAGGATCGCGACGATGTCGCGCGGTGATGCGCCGATCGCCTGAAGGCCGTTGATCAAATCGTCCACGCTGGCGCCTTCGCGGAGTTCGATGCGGTGGGCAGGGGGTTCGGCAGCGGTCACCGTGGTTTGCGGCACCACCTGCGTCTGCCCCTGGGAATACGGCATGGGCTGCGACACCTTGAACTCCGTCGTGACCACCACGGACAAATTACCGTGCAGAATCGAGCAAGCCCCCAAGCTCACTTGCTGGCCCATGACAACGGTTCCCGTGCGTTCATTCACAATCACCCGGGCGGGCGGACGGACTGCCACCATCAGGTTCTCCACCTTCGCCAGAAGCTCTGAAACCACCTCGGGGCGCTCGGCGGGCACTCGAATTTCGATGCGCCGGCTATCGACGGCACGGGCCGAGCCTTTTCCGAACTCGGATTCGATGGTCGCCGCCGCCTCAGTGGCCGTCTGGAAGTCGGCGTCGCGCAGCAACAAAGCGAGCCGGGGTAGGTGGCCAAGATCGATCGCCGCGTCCCGCTCGACGATTCCGCCTTCCGGCAGGCGCGCCGTCGTGGGGTGGTTGATCTGGACCGAATTTCCCTTCCCTCCCGCCGTGTAACCGCCATTCACCAGCGGTCCCTGCGCCGCAGCGTAGATTTGTCCGTCCGGGCCGTGCAGGGTGGTGAACAGGAGTACTCCGCCCTCCAGGCTTTTGGCGTCTCCAATCGAGGAAACCGTAACATCCAGGGGCGTGCCCGGACGCGCAAAGGGCGGCAGCGTGGCCGTGGCGAAAACGGCGGCGACATTTTTCACCACCACCGCCGAGGCTGTGAATTGAATGCCCATCTTCTGCAAGAGATTGGACAACGTCTGGACGGAAAACACTGTCTGTTGGCGGTCGCCCGTGCCGTTCAGCCCCACGACCATCCCATACCCAATCAGCAGGTTATCCCGCACTCCCTCCACCGTGCTCACATCACCCAGGCGCACCTTCCGCGGCGCCGATTCCTTGGCCGCCAGCGCGGAAGCCGGCGCCAGCATCGTCAGAGCAAGCACGCCCACCCATAATTTTGACCACATGGTTTCAGAACCCCACAATCTTCAAGATCAGGCGCACCAACGCGTTCGGAGGCGCAACCCCGTCGCTGATCACCCCGCGTCCCTTCAGCTCGACTTCCAGGTTGCTAATCGAGGTGGAGAGCACGGCGTTGTTGGAGCCGATGTCCCCCGGCCGCACCACTCCGTGGATGACCACGGTCTGATGCTGGTTATTCATAAACATCTGCCGTTCCGCCTCGATCACCAGGAAGCCGTTGGGCAACACGTCCACCACCCGGCCGGAAAGGCTGGTGGTCAATGTGGCATCGGATGACGTTTGCGCCTGCCCGTCGAGCGTGCGTGAGGAGTTGGGTGAGAAGATGTTCTGGATGCCCGCGGTCGGGCCGGGCGTGCCGAAGGCACTGATCCCCGAACTGGCGGAGAACGTGCGCGCGGACTTCACCGCCCCGTCTTCTGCCGCCGTCGTGGATTCCACCACCTGGATGACGATCAGATCGTTGATATTTCGCGCCTTGTAGTCACTTGCCAGGTCGGAGTAAGGACTTTGCGGCGTCCAGAAACTTCCCGTGGTAGGCGTCGCGGCCGCCACCGCCTTCACGCGTTGAATGTAGTCCGCCAAATAGTCCTGTTTCGGCTGAGCCTTTTTCTTGAATCCGATGCCGGAAGCCGGCAAGGCCAAAAGGCAGATGGCCAGGACGGCCGAGACGCGAAAATCGAAACTCGAAATTCGAAACACGGCGGCCGATTTTCGATTTTCGATTTTCGAACTTCGTGCGTTGATGAAGTGTGTTGTTTGCTGTCCAAGATTTCCAGGCATGGCCAATTCCCTCCTAAAGACTGGCTCGCAACAGCCCTTCGCCAACTACTTCCGCCCTGGTTACGCGCGCGCTGGTCACGTCGCGGACGAGAATGCGCTGGCCCTTGCTGCCCGGCTGTAACGGGACCACCGTCGTGGTAATCCGCACGTTCTCTCCCAGCATGATCAAGATCGCCGGCCGTCCCGGTTTCGCCAAAATGGGAGGCTTGGCGGCTATTCCAGTTGCGCCTTGGCCGGCGGTCTGACGGGCGGTCTGAGATTCAAGACCGGTCTTCTCCCCCGTCCATCCCGGACACGAAGTTAACCCCAGGCTCGGCGGGTCGCGCCGCGTCGTGACTTCAAACGGAAGATACTGGGGCTCACGCGTCGCCCGGATTTCAAACACCGTTTCACGCCGTAAGGGGTTATACGTGATCTTTTTGACCTGTAGCCCCATATCCGTTTTGAGCGTCGGCAGCACCGATTGAATCTTCAGATCCTCCGGCTGCAAAGCTTGGCCGCCCGATGCGCCTGCCCGGCCTAACGCGCTTTGTATGGCCTGAAGGATCTCAAGACGCGAAATCGAGGGACGTTGGCGCGGCGTCACTGGGCGCTGCTCGGAAGACTTCGCCAACATTCGGGGAAGCGGGACGTCGGCGGCACGCGGGGCTGCCATTGGTCCCCAGATCAGCAAGCACAAGAGCGCCGTCACGAATCGACGTTTAAGATTGGCGGGCATAGAGTTTGTGGGCTCCATTAGTGGCTCATGTTATTGACATCTTGCAGCATCTGATCCGCCGCCTGCACAACCTTCGAATTGGACTCATAAGCGCGCTGGGTAACAATCATCTGGATGAACTCATCCACCACGTTAACGTTGGAGTCCTCCAGCATGCCTTGCTGCAACGTGCCCAAGCCTTCCGAGCCGCCCGGTGTGCCGACAATGGGATCACCCGAAGCCGTGGTGGGGGTGAAGAGATTGTTGCCGTTGGCCAATAAGCCGCCGGGGTTCGGGAAGGTAGCCAGTTGGATGCTGCCCACCTGCTGGGCATTCGTCTGGCCGGGCATCGTCACCGTCACGGTGCCGTCCGATCCCACGCTGATGGAGGTGGCGCCCGCCGGAATGGTCACCGAGGGTTCCACGGGATCGCCGCTTGCCGTAACGACGTTCCCTTGCTGGTCCAGATGGAAGCTGCCCGCACGAGTGTAAGCAGTTTCGCCATTGGTCTGCTTCACCTGGAAGAAGCCGGCGCCCTGGATGGCCAAATCCAGTGAGTTTCCCGTGTTGTCGAAATCGCCTTGCGTCTGCAAGATCTCGGACGCGGAAGCGCGGGTACCCAATCCGATCTGGAGGCCCGTAGAGACCGTGGTCTGTTGGGTGGCCGCCGAGCCCGGCACCACCATCTCCTGATAGATCAAATCCTGAAACTGCAGGCGGGTCCCACGGAAGCCCGCCGTGCTGGCGTTCGCCAGGTTGTTGGCGATGTTATCGAGATTCAGTTGCTGAGCAAGCATGCCGCTCGCGGCGGTGTATAAGGCTCGAAACATTTCGTCTCCTTGAAAGCAGTGGTCGGTGGCGAGCACTAGCCACTGCTCTTCCGGCCACTAGCCACCTACTCTCGAAAGATCCTGCGCCGGCGCGTTGTTAAATACGGAATGAAAAATGGACAGCGCCTGTTCCAGTAGTTGCGCGTGCCGCTGAAGCGCCATCAAGCTGACCGTCGTTTCGATGGGGTTCTGATTTGAGCTCTCGAGCGTGCCCTGCGAGAGGCGCGGGTCGGCCGCTGGCTGTTCGGACGCGGCGGGTACATGGTAATAGGAGTTTCCCGCCGCCTCGAGGGACGCGCCCGGCTTGAACGTCACGATTTTCATGGACGCCACCACCGCGCCCCCTTGCGAAATGGTGCCGTCGGAGCTGATCGTAACGGTCCCGCTGGGGATCTCGATGGGACCTTGATCGCCCATCACCTGGTCGCCGGTCGCCGTCAGTAGATTGCCGTTGGCGTCCGTGTGAAAGTTCCCGTTGCGGGTGTAGCGGATTCCCGCCGGCGTCTTGACCACGAAAAAGCCCGCCGCTTCCAGCGCCAAGTCGAGGTCATTCCCGGTTTTCTGGAATTCGCCGGCTTTCAGATCGATCGCCGCCCCCCCCAGCACGCCGTAATCGTTCACCGCCTGATTCAGGGAACTCAGCCGCCGGTTGCCCATGCTGGCTTCGACTGACCGGTAGAACTCCAAATTGCCTTTGTAGCCCGTGGTGCTCAGATTGGCCATATTGTTGGCGGTTACGTCCAATGCGTCGGTCTTGGCAAGCAGGCCGGTGCACGCGGCATAAAACCCACTATCCATATCGCCACCCCCGCACTGCCTCTGTGCAGGGTGAATACCATGCGCGCCGCAGCACGAGTTATTGGTGTATGCGGTTGAGAATCAGAAGGTTCGACGATTATTGCAAAACGCTAATGGACAAATGGCGGAGAAGATTCTGCCGCCCTCGCCGGGCGGCCTGGGCAGGATTTGCCCATCCGGCTTCACGCCGTACTCGATGCCTCAAAATCCCGGCGGGCGCGCATCGCTGGTGGTCGCCGTTCACTCCACCGCAACCCAAGCTTAATTGTTCTGTAACATTCACAGCGAACAATTGGCTGGTGTGAAGGACTTAAATCTAGGAATAACCGAGACTTAATCCCGCCGTAACACGCATCCCCGATAACCACGGCGGAGGATCCAAAATGAAACTCAAACGTTCAACTCGTGCTGTTGCTTTAGCTTCTATGCTGACGGTGCTTATTCTGGGTGCGTTGGTTGCGTCCCCCGGCGCAAGTCCGGCCCCCGCACCTTCAGCCCTTTTACTTAACGCGACCGGGGCTACGTTCCCATACCCCATTTATTCCAAGTGGTTTAAGGAGTACAACCGCCTTCATCCGGACATACAGATCAATTACAACTCGCTGGGTTCCGGAGCAGGGATCCGGCAACTGCAAGCCGGAACGGTGGATTTCGGAGCTTCCGACGCGCCGATGAGCGACCAGCAACTTACGGATGCCAAGGTCCCCGTGCTGCATTTCCCGACGGTACTGGGAGCAGTGGTGCCCACATATAACATCGAGGGTGTTGGGCAGGCGCTCAATTTCACGGGAGAGATCCTGGCGAACATCTACCTGGGTAAGATCACGAAATGGAACGATCCGGCATTGACCAGCATCAACAAGGGCGTGAACCTGCCCGCCACCGATATTCTGGTCGTGCACCGTTCGGATGGAAGCGGCACCTCGTATGTCTGGACCGACTACCTTTCCAAGGTGAGCCAGGAATGGGAAACCAAAGTGGGGCGGAATACGTCCGTGAGCTGGCCGGTGGGGCTGGGAGGCAAGGGCAATGAGGGCGTCTCAGGTCTGGTAAGGCAGCAACCGGGCAGCATTGGGTACGTTGAATTGATTTACGCGCTTCAGAACAGCCTTCCTTACGGCCGCGTGAAGAATTCGGCGGGGATGTTCGAAAAAGCCGATCTTGCCAGCGTCACGGCGGCCGCGGCCAGCGAATCCAAGAAGATCCCTGCTGATTTCCGGGTATCGATCACCAACGCAGCGGGAAAGAGTGCGTACCCGATTTGCAGTTTTACTTATCTGCTGATCCCGTCCAAGATCGACGATCCGGCCAAAAAGAAAGCCATTAAAGACTTTCTCCACTGGATGTTGACCGACGGTCAAAACGATGTCGAAAGCCTGTCGTACGCCAAGCTTCCCAAGGACGTGGTGGCGCGAGAACTGAAGGCCATTGCGCAAGTGAATTAGATGGAAACCGCTGTCACAGTTGCTGGCTCCGCGCGCGTCGCTGGGCGCGCGCGGCAGTTCATGCGGCGGTTGCGGCGCGGCGACGAAGTGGCGCACCTGATCACGTTGCTGTCGGCGGCCAGCATTATCGTGGTCACGGCGATGCTGGTCTATCAGCTCTTCCTCAATTCCGCGTTGCCGCGCCACAAGTTCGGGTTCGAGTTTTTCACCGGGCGGATCTGGGACCCGGTGAGCGGGGATTTCGGGGCATTGCCGTTCATTTATGGGACGATAATTTCTTCCTTTCTCGCGCTTTTGGTGGCTGTACCGCTGGGCGTGGGCGCCGCCATATTCCTCTCAGAACTCGCCCCGCCGCGGATTTCCAACTACCTGACCTTTGTCATTGAGCTGCTGGCGGCGGTTCCCAGCGTCATCTATGGTCTGATAGGAATCTTCGTTCTGGTGCCGCTGTTGCGCAAGGTCATGATGCCCTTTCTCAAGACCACGTTGGGGTTCCTCCCGTTTTTCAAGGGTCCGATTTACGGGGTCAGCATGTTGGCAGGCGGACTGGTGCTGGCGATCATGATCGTGCCCTTTATTATCTCCGTCTCGCGGGAAGTGCTGATGGCGGTGCCGGTGGAGCAGCGCGAAGCGGCGCTGGGGCTCGGCGCCACCAAGTGGGAGTCTACGTGGCAGGTGGTGGTGCCCTTCGCGCGTGTGGGCATTACGGCGTCGGTGTTTCTTGCCCTCGCGCGTGCCCTGGGGGAGACCATGGCGGTGACCATGGTGATCGGCAATGATCCCAAGATCAGCTCCTCGCTCTTCGCGCCCGCCTACTCCATTGCCGCCGTTATTGCCAACGAGTTTACGGAAGCCACCGGCGATTTGTACCTGCAATCGCTGATCGAACTGGGTCTTGTCCTGTTTCTTTTGACCATTCTGATCAACGGGCTGGCGCGCCTGGTGATTATGGCAACGACGCAAAAGGGGGCAAAAGTACAGTGAAAGAGCGGTAGACGGTATACGGCAAACGGCATACAGGCGACGGCCTACAATCGTTTGCATACCATAAGCAGGCCGACACTATCTACCGTGTGCCGTCTACGGCAAACAGAACACCGCATACGGTCGTTCGTATACCGTAGGTAGCCCCATAGCTTCTACCGTATTCCGTCTACCGTATGCCGTGTACCGCTTCTATGTCTCTTCGCACTCGATGGCGCAAAATCGTTAACGTGGTCATGCTCAGCCTTACCGGTCTGTGCGCCTTGTTGACCGTATCCGCCCTTTTTTTCATCCTCGGTTATCTGCTTTGGTATGGCGGGAAATCGCTGAACTGGGCGTTCTTTACCAAACTGCCCGTGCCGGTGGGTGAAACCGGCGGCGGAATGGCCAACGCCATCGTGGGCAGCGGCAAGTTGCTGCTACTCGCTTCTCTGGTGGGCATTCCGATCGGTTTGCTGGCGGGGGTGTATCTGGCGGAATTCGGCGGCACGACGTTCTCCTTTATCGTGCGCTACACTGCCGACCTGCTGAACGGTGTACCGTCGATTGTGATGGGCATCTTTGCATATACGATCATCGTCATACCGATGAAGCACTTTTCTGCCTTCGCCGGTGGTTTGGCCCTGGGCGTAATGATGATCCCCATTGCCGTCCGCACCACGGAGGAGTCTCTGCGCGCCGTGCCGAACCCTTTGCGGGAAGGCGCGTTGGCTTTGGGGGCGAGCAAGTGGAAGACCGTCGCGACTGTGGTTGTCCCGGCAGCTATCCGCGGAATCGTAACAGGCCTTATGCTAACGCTGGCGCGGGTGGCCGGGGAGACGGCTCCCTTGTTGTTCACTGCCTTCGGTAACCAATTCTGGAGCTCGGGCTGGAATCAACCCATCGCCTCGCTGCCGGTAATGATCTATACCTATGCGATTGCGCCTTACGACGATTGGCACCGTCAAGCCTGGGCAGCCGGGCTGGTTTTGTTGGCGTTGGTCCTGGTGGCTAACGTGGGAGCACGCATGGTGGTTGCACGCGGAATCTCTTTTCGAAGGGTATAGAAGGACGGGAAGTATGGCGGCTCCACGCCGCCTCGGGATAACGCCGGGCGGGACGACGAGGCCGGAATCGAACCGTCACGCTCCAACGTGCCTGTATAAGGGTGTGAGCCGTGACTTCTGCATCGAGTGTGCCGACTATGGGCATCAAGACGTCTGACGAATCCCGCCCCGCGCGAGCGGCAGGCGTGGCAACTCTCTGGCCGGCCGACATCAAGATGCGTGCCACCGGGTTGGATTTCTACTATGGCGGACGGCAGGCGCTCTATTCCATTAACTTGCAGATTCCCACCAGGCGCATCACCGCCCTGATCGGCCCTTCCGGTTGCGGCAAGACCACTTTCCTGCGCGTTCTCAACCGCATGTATGAGACGGTGCCGCAAGCACGCCCCGAGGGTGAAGTGCTGATGGACGGCGAGGACATCTTTGCGCTGGACGTGGTCAGCTTGCGGCGCAGGGTGGGCATGGTGTTCCAAAAACCCAACCCCTTTCCGAAGTCGATCTTCGACAACACCGCGTACGGTTTGCGCATCAACGGAATGATAGCAAGAGGCGCCTTGGGCGAGGCGGTGGAGAGAAGCCTGCGGCGGGCGGCCCTGTGGGACGAGGTCAAAGACCAACTCCACAAGTCCGCCTACGCGTTGTCGGGAGGCCAGCAGCAGCGGCTGTGCATCGCGCGCGCGTTGGCCGTGGAACCGGAGGTGTTGCTGCTCGACGAGCCCTGCTCGGCCCTGGATCCCATTGCCACTGCCAAAATAGAGGAATTGCTTTTTAACCTGAAAGACTTTTGCACGATGGTCATCGTAACGCATAATATGCAGCAGGCTGCGCGCGCCGCCGACTATACGGGCTTTTTCCTGCTCGGGCGCTTGATTGAATTCAACAAGACCGCCGTGATCTTCAAGACGCCCGCCAGAAAGGAAACGGAAGACTACATCACGGGAAGATTTGGGTAGAGCAGTGGCTAGTGGTTAGTTGTCAGTGGCTAGACCGGAAGATGAGTGGCTAGTGATTAGTGGTTAGTGGCTAGTGGCTAGACAAAACAGGCGCGGTACGGGCCCGTGCTAGCCACTAACCACTGCTTCTAAGGGGGGTGCCGTTGCGACACTTCGTCGAGGAATTGGATTACTTGCGAAGCCGCTTGCTCGAGATGAGCGCGCTGGTGGAGGACTCCGTTTACCGTAGCGTGCTCTCGCTCTCTCAAAAGGATCCGCAGCAAGCGCAGAAAGTCCTGCAAAACGAGGCGGAAATCAATCGCATGGAGATCGAGATCGATGACCAGGCTGTCCGTCTCCTGGCCCTTCAGCAGCCCATGGCCACTGACCTGCGCCTGCTGACTGCCGCCATCAAGATCAATAACGACCTGGAACGTATGGGGGATTTGGCAGTGAACATCGTCGAGCGCGCGCTCTCGCTGATCAACGAGCCCTTGATGAAGCCCCTGATCGATATTCCCGCCATGGCCAGCCGCGTGCAGTCAATGATTCGCAAAAGCCTTGATGCTTTCGTGAAGCGCGATGCGGACATGGCCCGCAACGTGCTGGTATCGGACGACGCTGTGGACGAGCTGCGTGACGCGATCTACGAGGAATTGATCTCCTACATGGAACGCGATCCCAAGACCGTTCGGCAGGGCATAAATCTCATGTTTGTCGCCCGCAACCTGGAACGGCTTGCCGACCACGCCACCAACATCGCCGAGGACGTCCTTTTCCTCGTGGAAGGCGTGGACGTGCGCCACCACGCCGAAACGCATAAATAAATTCGGAATTGAGAATTTGGAATTTTGATTTCGCGATTTCGAATTCGGTTGTGAAGATCGTCAAGTACCCCGTGCAGCTTCCCGCTGTCGTCAAGCTATCTCTACTCTGTGCGCCCCACCGACCCGGGACCTTCGCGCTTGTCTCTCTATTTGTGCTGGCTGTGGCGCTGCTGGCCAGTTACATCCCGGCCCGCCGGGCGACCCGGGTGGATCCCATGGTGGCGCTGCGGTATGAGTAAGGCGGTGGTTAGTTAGTGGCTAGTGGTTAGTGGCTAGTTGAAGACTAAAACCCATGCTTCAATTTCCGGGGCTGGCGCGGATGGCGTGACCGCCTTACGGCTGGCCTTCCTGGTGGATTTCGCGGACGCGGGAAGTGGTTATAACGCGGTCGAACCCGGGATGCTTAAAGACAAGGTACATGCCACGCCCGATGAACCCCGGCAGGGGCCTCAATGCAGGCTGGGGTGCAATGGAGCCTTCCACTTTCACCACGACCGGTTCCGGGCAGAACGTGGGATGACCGGAGAGACGGACGTGAGCGCTATCCTGCTTTTCGAGCCGGTAGTGGCGGTGCTGAGTTTCGATGTCCACCACAGCGCCGTCAGCAAGATCACGCAGGTAAAATCCTTCATTGTTTGCCGGCCATCTCGCCGGATTCTCGCTCACAGTTTCGTTCGACTTCGGAAGTGACATATACGCCCTTTCGGTCTTAGAGTTACGAAGGCCCTCAAGCTATTGAGCACGATGCTGGCCACCCGCCCTTGGGTGTCATATGCACCTGTATTCGCATGGGTTAGCGTAGTCCTAGGCGGTTCGCAATAAGTCGCGCCGAGGAAATAATTTCAAATTAGTCCTGCGAAGAGTGTAAAAATGGGCTGCTGCGCATGCCCACAGTCGGCGGGAGCCTTCCTACCGGTAGGGAGTTTCGGCGACTGGCAGAAGTTCATTGTGATATGAATGACTTACATCAGAAGAGGTCGCCGGTCGCGAATTGATTGGAACCGAACCATGACCGCTCTGTTCTTGACTTGGCATGAATCCAGCCCCTAAAATTGAGCGCTTAGTTGACCTGCAGCCGAAACGACCATTATGCCCTTACGTTTATACAACACTTTGACACGTCAGTTGGAGCCGTTCACGCCTCTCGAAGGCAACACAGTTCGCATGTATGCGTGCGGACCCACCGTTTACGCCTTCGCACATATCGGCAACTATCGCACCTTTGTCTTTCAAGATGCCCTCCGCCGCTATTTGAAGTACTTGGGTTACGAGGTTCGGCAGGTCGTGAATCTCACGGACGTTGATGACAACACGATTCATAATTCCCAGGTGGCAGGAATCCCGCTGCGCGCCTACACCGATAAGTACATTCAAGCTTTCCTCGTCGATCGCCAACTCCTGAATCTGGAGGAGCCGGAGTTCCTGGTTCGCGCCACGGATCATATTCCAGAGATGGTGAGGCTTGTCCAGACGCTGGTCGATAAGGGCTTTGCCTATCAGAGCGAAGGGTCAGTTTACTTTAAGGTTGCGGCGTTCCCAGGCTACGGGCAATTGAGCCATCTTGATTTTTCCGGTGTGCGCGCGGGCGCGCGCGTGGATTCAGACAAATACGACAAGGAGAATGCGCGCGATTTCGTGCTGTGGAAAGCGGCGAAGCAAGGGGAGCCTTTCTGGGACACGCCCTTCGGACCCGGCCGTCCCGGGTGGCACATCGAGTGTTCCGCCATGTCGATGAAATACCTGGGAGAGACATTCGATATTCACTCCGGCGGCAGCGATCTGATCTTTCCGCATCACGAAAACGAGATCGCGCAAAGCGAAGCCGCCACGGGTAAGCCATTCGTGAAGGTGTGGTTACACGCAGACCACTTGATCGTCAATGGCGAGAAGATGTCAAAATCGCTCGGCAACTTCTACACCCTTCGCGACTTAATCGATAAGGGGCATAAACCCTCGGCGATCCGCTATTTGCTGACTTCAGTGCCGCACCGCAAACCGCTGAATTTCACCTTTGAGGGACTGCACCAGGCGCAGCAGTCCATCGAGCGGTTGAGGAACTTCCATTATCGGCTGACGAAAGAGACCTTCGCGGCCGGTGAAAATTCCGCCTTGCAACAGCGTGCGCGGGATGCGCGGCAACAATTCGAAGCCGGACTCGATGACAACCTAAACACGGCGGAGGCGCTCGGCGCCATTTTTGAGATGGTCCGCGACGGTAATACGGCCATGGACCACGGCGAATTTCGCGACGGAGACCGTGGCGCTTTTCTCGATACCCTGGAGCGCTGGGACCGCGTCTTCGCGGTGCTTGAGGACAACGATCACGCCAAATTGCTGAAGTTAGGATTCATTCAGGATGCGAAGGTGGACGCCAAAGGTGTGGCTGCGCAAATTACTACAGGCCCGGCGGGGGTTCGAACGGGTGGCGATACTGGCAACGGCGCCTCGCCCGTGGTCGCCGCGTCGCTGAGCGACGAAGATATTGAGCGAATGGTGGCTGAGCGCGCTGCTGCCCGGCGCGGCGGCGACTACGCACGCTCGGATGAGATTCGGGCTAGTTTGCTAAAGGCAGGTGTTATACTGGAGGACACCAAAGCTGGAGCGCGTTGGAAGCGGAAATAATCATGCGAAGACTGCCAATCAGGATTCCGTTACTGGCTAGGCCCAACCTTTTCGGGGGCGATTGATCCTCTCCGCTATTCCCAATTGAAGGATTTGGAAACCAGCGCTGACGCTGCCCCAGGCAGCGGAGAGGGGAAATCTGATGGAAACCAAGCTACCACACATTTCGACACCGCCACCGGGTCCCGAAGCCCGAAAAATTCTGGCGCTCGACAAGCAATTTGTTTCGCCTTCCTATACTCGCGACTACCCCCTGGTAGCCAAGCGCGGGCAGGGCGCGATTGTTGAGGATGTCGATGGCAACTTCTTTCTGGATTTTGCCGCCGGCATTGCGGTGGTCTCGACCGGGCATTGCCATCCGGACGTGGTGCGTGCCATCCAGAAGCAGGCTGAGACCTTAATCCACATGTCCGGGACGGATTTTTACTATCCCTTGTTGGCGCAATTGGCGGAAAAAATGACCCGGATCACGCCGGGGACGTTTCCCAAGCGTGTCGCCTTTGGTAATTCCGGCGCCGAAGCCATCGAAGCAGCCATCAAGATTGCGCGGTACCACACCAAGCGGTTTCGCCTGGTCGCGTTTCTCGGCTGCTTCCACGGCCGGACCATGGGTGCGCTTTCGCTCACTGCCAGCAAGGCGGTTCAGCGGCGCGGGTTCGGACCGCTTCTTCCGGGCGTCGTCCACGTTCCCTATGCCAACCCCTACCGCTGCCCGCAAGGCCACCGGGCTCCGGACTGCGTATGCGATTGCGTCTGTTCCGATCTGCTCGAACGGCAATTATTCAAGACCTCGGTGCCTCCGGAAGAAGTCGCCGCGATTGTGGTGGAACCGATTCAGGGCGAAGGTGGATACGTGATTCCGCCGCCCGGGTTCCTGGATAGCCTTCGACGGCTGTGCGATAAGTACGGCATCCTACTGATCTTTGACGAAGTCCAGTGCGGCATGGGCCGAACCGGGAAAATGTGGGCCTGCGACCACGTCGGCGTCGTCCCCGACATTCTCGTAACCGCCAAGGGCATTGCGTCCGGCTTGCCATTGGGTGTGACCGTGGCACGTGCGGAGTTGATGGACTGGGGCCCGGGCGCGCACGCCTCAACCTTCGGTGGCAATCCCGTTGCGTGCGCGGCGGCGCTGGAAACGATCCGCCTGCTGGAGGAAAAGTACATAGCGAACGCCGCCCGCGTGGGCGAGCACATCATGGGGAGAATTGTTGATTGGCCGGACAAGCATAGCATTGTGGGCCAAGTGCGCGGGCGCGGCTTGATGATTGGCATCGAGTTGGTTAAGAGCCAGGACGGCCGGGAGCCCAATCCGGAAGCCCGCTGCCGGGTGATCCAGCGGGCGTTTGAGCTCGGGTTGCTCGTGCTGGGCTGTGGTGAAAGCACCATCCGGCTGATGCCGCCGCTGGTGATCGACCGCGAGCAGGCGGATTTTGCCGTCACCACCCTCGACCGCTGCATCGCGGAAGTAGAACACTGAATTCAGGTGTCAGGTGTCAGGTGCCAGGTGTCAGGAAAAGGGCGAATGGCAAATGGTGCGAGGACGGTTTCCGGACATCTATGCACCATTTATCATTCGCCCTTTTCCTGACACCTGGCACCTGATATCTGGCACCTGAATTTTGGCTGCTCATTCCGGTACGACAATGAGCCTACTCGCGCAGTTCATGTATCGAGCGTTGGTATGGAAGGAGCGCCAACGCGCGCGCTTCGCCCGGCGCCCGTCCGTTGTTGCCGAAAGCGAAGCAGAGCACTTGAAGACGGGGGCGCGCGGTGAGACATTAGCTTATTGGTATCTGCGTCAGGCGGGTTACACCATCGTGGCACGCAATCGCCGCGCCCGCTCGGGCGCCGGAGAACTTGACTTGGTCGGTTGGGACGGCCCGGTTTTGTCGTTCGTAGAAGTAAAAACCCGGACTAGCGCGGCGGCCGGCCCGCCCGAGTTGGCGGTCTCCAGGGCCAAACAGAAGCGCATTGCCAAGGCCGCCAGCGAATACCTTCGGCGGATTCGCCGCAAGCCACTGAGCTACCGGTTCGACATTGCCAGCGTGGCGTGGGATCCGGAGGCGGGCCTCCGGGTTCGGTTGATCAAGGACGCCTTCAAAGCGTAGCAACCGACATGTGCCAATGTGTTTGCTGTTCGATCAACCATGCAGTTTCAAGGGCGCATCCAAACTGCAGGAAGGCAAACTGATGTTTGTGGCCACGCTCAACGGTTCGCCGTTGGCTGCGAGCTTCAAGGAGTTATCCCTTGCCTGAATTAAGAAAAGACCCCATCACGGGCCGTTGGGTCATCATCGCGACGGACCGTGCGAAGCGACCCACGGACTTTGTTCGCGACAAGGTACAAATTCGCGGCTCGGGTTTCTGCCCATTTTGTTACAACAATGAGTCTAAGACGCCGCCGGAAATTCTTGCCTACCGCAGTGACGGCAGCCGCCCGAATACTCCGGGCTGGTCACTGCGCGTCGTGGCCAACAAGTTCCCTGCCCTGGGGATTGAAGGTTCGGCGAATCGCCAGGGAGAGGGTCTCTACGACAAGATGAATGGCATCGGCGCGCATGAAGTGATCATCGAGACACCGAGGCACGACTTGACCCTGGCCACTCTGCCCGTGCGCCAGGTGGAAGATGTGCTGTGGGCCTTTCGCGACCGCATCATTGACCTGAAAAAGGACCGCCGCTTCAAGTACATACTGATTTTCAAAAACCACGGCGATGCCGCCGGCGCTTCGCTGGAACACACTCATTCTCAACTGATTGCGCTGCCGGTTGTCCCCAAGCGCGTGACCGAAGAAGTAGAGGGTGCGCGCGAGCATTACAACTTCAAAGAGCGCTGTATTTTTTGCGACATCATTCGGCAGGAAACCGAAAGCAAGGTCCGCCTGATTGCCGAGAACGATGGCTTCCTGACCATCGCCCCCTTCGCCTCGCGATTCCCCTTCGAAATGTGGATCATCCCCAAGTTGCACCAGAGCGCCTTCGAGGAGTCCCAAAAGCGCGAGTTTGAGGAGCTTGCTCCCATGCTAAAGGACATGCTCGCGCGTTTGGACCGCGTCCTAGATTACCCGGCTTACAACTACATTATCCACACCTCGCCGTTTGGGGAATCCGCCCAGGACTATTTTCACTGGCACCTGGAGATCATGCCGAAACTCACCAAGGTCGCGGGTTTCGAATGGGGCACCGGGTTCTATATCAATCCCACCCCACCGGAAGAGTCAGCGAAATTTCTGCGCGAAGCGGTGGTGCCCGTCGGCGTATAGAATAGAAACGAACAGGAGTCAGAGGGAGGACTGAAAGTGGCATTTTTCCCATCCTGATGTTTAGCTCCCTAGCCTTCCCTTATTACGCCTGACTCCCGACTCCAGGTCCTCCCATGGACATGGCGCTCGAAGTGGAATGTTATTCCGGTTACCGGGCTGACGAGCGCCCGCTGCGGTTTGCATTTGCGGGAAATCCAGACGCACCAAAGTATGACGTGAAAGAGGTCCTCGACCAGTGGTATGGTGTGGGGTACCGATGCTTCAAGGTACGGGCGGATGACGGCAACATCTACATTCTCCGCCATCAAGAGAGCGAGGACATCTGGCGGCTGGATTCCTTTCGCCGTGACAAGCAGTGAAAAGTGACGAGTGATAAGCAAGTCGCTAAACGTTGCCGAAAGTGACCTTTTACTGCCTGGTTGTTGCTTTTGGCTCGTCACTCGTCACTTGTCACTCGTCACTGTCTTTATGACCTCGGACCCCCTGCTATGCAAAAGGGTGAGAACATTGTTTCCATTGCGTTGGCTGCGGTCGTATTGCTGGCCGTCGTTGCCCTCCAGCGACGGTGGAATCCCGCCAGCCTGAAGGACGTAGCCAGCTCGGCGGAGGATTTCATTCTGACGACCACGGGTATTAGTGGTGAGGTGCCCGATATTGCCGGCTTCGAGCGAATGAGAGAGTATCACCTGGGAAGTTACCGCGCCGGCCTGTACCGCGCCACCCCTGCCCCCCTGGTCTTCGCCACAGGACGGTTGGTGATCTACGATCATGCGGACCAGCCGGTTTTCAAATTGGAGACGCTGGAAGGCTCAAAAGATCCGTGGTCAGCCTTTTATGACTTCAACGCCCGTCACGGCGTTCCCGTCGAAGGGGGCCGGGGACATTCATCCTATACCCGCGACCTTACCGGCAGCGGTCTACCGGATGCCATTTTCGGCCAGTATTCCGGCGGAGGCCATTGCTGCACCCTCGTCACGATCCTGGAGTTGGGCGAAGACGCAGTGACCACCATAGGCCGCGTCGACGGAATCGACGGGCTGCCATTCGAGGGCCTGGAAGTTCGCAAGGTCATTAAGGGTAACGGTTGGCAGTGCATAGCCCATCGACCGGACGCCACGTCGTGTGGCACTCACTTCGACGCTGCCGACGTCCCCGCCATTTATGCCTTTTCCGCTAATCGCTTCCAGGACCAGACGGTAGGTTTCGCAGATTATCTCGAGGAAACTCTTCGTCAGAACCTGACGAAGTGGCGGCAGGAAAAGAACCGCAATATGAGTCTTCTTCAAACCCTGGCTGTGGATTATGCCATGGTCGGCCAGAAGGATGCCGGCAAACGGTTCTTCGCCCTAAACCTGAACCAATTCGTGCCCGATCTCCAGATCCACAATATTGACCCAAATGTCTGCCTGGATGACCTGGAGGGCTTGCTCGATCGCGTGCCGGTTGCCGCGCCGTGAGGCAGCCGGGCGAAGTTGGTAGCTCTCTGTTCTCCCAATCACCCAATCACCCGATTAGAGCACTGCTTCGTCCCAGTTTTCCAGAACGTGCTTGACCTTGCTCATGAACCGTTCCGCCACCGCCCCATCGATGACGCGGTGGTCATACGAAATGGAAAGGTAGACCATCTGCCGGATCGCAATGGCGTCATCGCGCACCACCGGGCGCTTTTCAATGGCTCCCACGCCTAGAATGGCCACTTGCGGCTGATGGATGATGGGCAAGCCGAGCAAGCCGCCGAAACTGCCGGGGTTCGTGATGGTAAACGTCCCACCCTGAACATCGTCCACATTCAACCGCTTGCTGCGCGCCCGGTCGGCGAGATCCTGCACGGCGCGCGCGATACCCAGGAAATTCTTCTCATCAGCGCGCTTGATGACCGGCACGATCAGCCCGTTTTCCAGCGCCACTGCGAGCCCGATGTTCACATCACGCTTGTAGACAATGTTGGTCCCATCGACGGAAGAATTAATGATAGGCAGCTCCTTGATCGCTTCCACACAGGCGCGGATGAAGAACGGGGTATAGGTCAACTTAATGCCATTACGCTGCTCAAATTCCTGCTTGAAGCGCTCGCGCGCCGCCACCACTCGCGTCATTTCGACCTCTACCACCGTGTAAACGTGGGCGGAGGTGTGCTTGCTCATCACCATGTGCTCGGCAATCTGCCGGCGCATGGGCGTCATGGGAACAACCTGTGTTGCTGCCGCGAAAGTAACGGGCACCGGAGCGCTCGGCGCGATCGTCGGTGCGACAGGTGCAGGTGTAGGCGCAGCGGCCGCCGGTGGAATTGTTGATGGCGCACCGGAACGGTTCTGGTCGATAAATTCCAGGATGTCTCTCTTGCTGACTCGGCCTCCTAACCCTGTTCCCCTTACGTGGTTCAAATCCACGTTGTTTTCCCGCGCGATGCGTCGCACCAGAGGAGACGTGCGAATTTCCTCGGGCCCGGCTTCGCGATCCTCGGTTTCCGGCGGCGTCTCGACCGCCTGCAAGCGAGGTGTGGCAGCGGCGGATGGACCTGCGGCAGGTGCTTCCGGCTTCGGCTTGGCGGATTCGGCTGCCCCGGGCGCCGCCACCGCCGCGCCCTCGCCATCGACGACCGCCACCACCGTGTTCACCGCCACGGTCTCGTTTTCCTTCACGAGAATCTGGGTGAGCACCCCTGCGGCCGGCGAGGGAATCTCCGCGTCGACTTTGTCCGTGGAAATCTCAAAAAGCGGCTCGTCCCGCTCCACCCGCTCGCCAATCTTCTTCATCCATTTGGTGATCGTTCCTTCCGCAATGCTCTCCCCCATTTGGGGCATGATAACGTTGGTAGGCATGGCAAACTCCTCTCCCGCCGGCGGTCCAAGGTCGGCGGTTTAGAGTCAAACACTCACCGCAGTTATAAGTCGTACGTTGAGCTTCAACCGTAAACTCTCGGCGGTGGGCTGTCGACCGCTTCAGTATCTTGCCAATCTCCTCGCTGCTTCCACCACCTTCTGCGGGTTGGGCAGAAAGTATTCTTCAAGTGCGGGCGCAAAGGGCACCGGCGTGTCCGGTGCGGTGACGCGCACAAGGGGGCCATCCAGATCTTCGAACGCCTTTTCCGCAATCACCGCCGCGAGCTTCGCCCCCCATGCCGCCGGTGCGCGTATCTTCATGCAGCAGCATGACCTTGCCGCACTTGCGCGCGCTCGCCAGCACTGCTTCTTCATCGTAGGGCAGCAAGCTGCGAAGGTCAACGACCTCCAAGGACACGCCTTCCTTCTCAAGCTCTTGCGCGGCCTCCATTGCGTTCCACACCATGGCGCCATAGGTGATAACGGCGATGTCCGAACCCGGACGCCGCACCACCGCTTTGCCGATGGGCACCACATAATCCGTCTCGGGGACTTCCTCCTTGATGCGCCGATAGAGAAACTTGTGTTCGTAGAAGATAACGGGATTGTCATCGCGGATGGCGGCTTTGATAAGCCCTTTGGCGTCGTAGGCCGATGCGGGAGCCACCACCTTCAACCCCGGCGTGTGCACAAACCACATTTCGTTCGATTGCGAGTGGTAGGGACCGCCATGCACGCCCGCGCCTGAGGGTCCGCGGATCACGATGGGCACCGCCGGCCCCCAGCGGTAATGCATTTTCGCCGCCATGTTGACGATCTCGTCAAACCCGCTGGCTATAAAATCCATGAACTGCATTTCCACTACAGGGCGCATACCCATGAGCGCCGCGCCGATGGCCGCGCCCACCATGGCCGATTCGCAGATGGGTGTGTCGATCACCCGGTCTTCCCCGAACTTCTTTAGCAGGCCGGCGGTAACTTTGAAAGCCCCGCCATAGGCGCCGATGTCTTCGCCCATGAGAAAGACGGAGGGATCGCGCTCCATCTCTTCCCAAAGGCCTTGCCGGATGGCTTCCAGATAAGTGAGTAGGGCCATTACATTGTTTCCAATGCAGGATGTGGGTTCAGGACCGCCATTTGTCCTTCGTCTTTGGTCCGTTGCCCGCTGCCGCTGACGATGAATCACGCGATATCGACGGTTTTCGCCACCAGCAGTCGGGTTCGCAGTAAACGCCCCTCACCGCATCGTCGCCGGGTGGGAACGGCCGTGACTCGGCGTCGGCGATGGCAGCGTCAATCTCCCGGCGAACTTGCCGGTTGAGTTCTTCGATCTGTGGCGCTGTCATGATCTTTTGCGCCAGAAAGTGGTTCTCGAGCCGTGCAATGGGGTCTTTTTTCGCCCACGTCTGCTTCAGTGTCTCCGGTACATATTCGGCAGCATCGTGGGCGGAATGGCCGGCCATCCGAAGCGTGACGCACTCGAGAAAGCTGGGTCCCTTGCCCGCACGCGCATAGGCGCTGGCCCGTTCTACGGCGTCGTACACCGCCAGCACGTCGGTCCCGTCCACACTCTCGCCCGGCATACCGTATGCGGGTCCGCGCACGGCCAGTGACTTCACCGCGAATTGCTTCTCCACCGGGGTGGAATAAGCAAATTGGTTGTTGTTGCAGATGAAAATTACGGGTAATTTCCTGACGGCGGCAAAGTTCATCGCTTCGTGGACGTTGCCAAGGCTGGTGGTCCCCTCGCCGAAATGCACCAGCGCGACGTTGCCATTGCCGCGTTGCTTCAGGACCATAGCGACACCGCAGGCGACGGGAAGCGTGGCGCCCAACGGCGAAATGATGGGGATAATCCCGAGCTTCAAATTTCCAATGTGAAGCGTATTGTCCCGGCCGCGGTTGGGCGAATCGGCACGCGCCAGCCAGTTGGCAAAAATATCCGCAAGCGCAAACCCGCGAATTACAAAGACGGAGAAATCACGATGGCAGGGCAGCGTCACGTCACCGGCCCGCATGGTGAGCGCCGCGCCCACGCCAATGGCTTCCTGCCCGCGTCCCACGTACACGCCGCCCACGATCTTGCCCTGCCGGTACAGCACGTTCTCAATGCGCCACTCGGACTCGCGCGTGAGCTTCAGGTAATACAACATCTGTCGCAACGTATCGACGCTGGGAACGCGTTTCTCGGTTTCGGCACGATTCATGTCTGGCATTTCTTCTGTTTTCAACTGCTTCTCGAGGTATCGCGGAAATAGCAAGAAGACAAGAAAAAAGGTGCGCTGGCGAATGAGTGGCCACCGACCACCATTATGCCCGTTTCCCCGAACTCACTTCGCGTGCGCCATTCTGAAAAACCGTTTCCACCATTTCCAGTTCAAACACTTCGCCAAAGTGCTTTATGACCAATTCCAACACCTGATCCATCGGAGCTGGGTGGCCGACCAGTTTCGCTAACGAAGTCACTCCCTTGCCGTGCAGACCACACGGAACGATCCATTCAAAGTAGCGCAAATCCGTATTCACGTTGAAGGCGAAGCCGTGTGAAGTAACCCATCGGGACAGGTGCACGCCCATTGCAACCAGTTTGTCGTTTCCCACCCAAACGCCAGCCGCACCCGGCAACCGCCCCGCCTCAATCCCAAAATCGCCCGCCGTGCGAATGAAGACCTCTTCGAGCGACCGCATGTACCACGAAATATCACGGCGGTGCCGGGTGAGATCGAGAATCGGGTAACCCACAAGCTGGCCCGGGCCGTGATAGGTGACGTCTCCGCCACGATCGGTGTGAAAGACCTGCGCGCCACGCGAGGCTAGAAACTCGGCCGAGACCAGCATGTTCTCCGGCCGGGCGTTGCGGCCGAGCGTGTAAACGTGCGGGTGTTCAAGCAAGAGAAGGGTGTCGGGAATGGTGCCGGCCTTGCGCTGCGCCACTTTCTCTTTTTGCCAATCAAGCGCCGCAGCGTAATCCACAAGCCCGAGTTGTTCGACGTGGCAAAGCATGAAAAGAAGGTGTCAGGTGTCAGGGAATTATGAATTATGAATTCGGAATTATGAAAGCAGGGCACCATCATCCCGCTGTCCCTTTTCACAATTCATAATTCATAATTCCGAATTCATCATTGCGCCTGGCGCCTGGCACCTGACACCTGGCACCTAAATGTGTATTGCCCAATCCACCGCCGCGTGTGCAGCTTCGCCCATCCCTTCCGCCAGAGTCGGGTGGGCATGAATAGTGTGCGCGATGTCGTCAACCGTGCCTTCCAGCCGCATGGCCATCACGGCTTCCGCGATGGTTTCCGTGGCGCGCGGCCCGATGATGTGCACGCCCAGGATCTCGCCGTAGCGCTCGTCGCTAACCACTTTGATAAACCCCTCGCGTGCGCCCAGAATCGCAGCCTTGCTGACGGCGGCGTAAGGAAACTTGCCGATTTTCAGCTTGTAACCGGCTTCGCGTGCCTGGCGCTCGGTCATGCCCACGCTGGCCACTTCGGGTTCGGTATACGTGCAGTTAGGAATCTGCTGAGGATTGATGGGCTCGGCGTGCTTGCCGGCGGCATGCGTGACGGCCACGATGCCTTCCATGGATGCGACGTGCGCCAGCAGGGGGCGCCCGGCTACGATATCACCAATCGCATAAACGCCCGGTTCTGCGGTTTGCATGAAGCCGTCGGTCTGAACAAAGCCCCGATCCAGCTTGACGCGCGTTTTCTCGAGGCCCATACTCGCCGTATTGGGAGCGCGGCCCACAGCCACCAAGCACGTCTCCGCTTCCAGAATCTGCGGGTTCGCGTTCCCCACCGTGTACTCCACCGTCACCCCGTTCCCGGTCTTCGCAACTTTCGCCACTTTGGCATGCGTCTGAATAGCGATGCCCTGGTGCTTGAGCGACTTCTCGAGTTCGGCGGAAATCTCCTCGTCTTCCAGCGGTACCACGCGCGGAAGCATCTCCAGCACGGTGATCTTGGTTCCGAATCGATAGAAAATGGAAGCGAATTCCACGCCCACCGCTCCCGCCCCGATAATGACCATCGATTTGGGAAGCGCGGGCAGGCTCAGAATCTCCTTGTTCGTCAGCACGGTTTTGGCGTCCGGCTCGAGGCCCGGCAACATGCGTGCTTCCGAACCCGTGGCCAGCACGATATTCTTGGCGCTAATCTCCTGGGCAGCGCCCTTGGGGTCGGTCACGGTGATTTTCCCCGGACCGGAGAGCTTCCCGAAGCCACGGATCATGTCCACTTTGTTCTTCTTGAGCAGGAATTCCACACCCTTCGCCAGCCTCGTGACCACCTTGGTCTTGCGCGCCAGCATCGCAGGCCAGTCGAGCGTGAACTCCTTGCACACGATGCCAAATTCTTTGCCGTTTTTGAAGTAATCGTAAACCTCCGCGTTCAGCAGCAGGTCCTTGGTCGGAATGCAGCCAACGTGCAGGCACGTGCCGCCGAACTTGTCGTCCCGCTCGATGATCGCCGTCTTCAGGCCCAACTGGCCGGCGCGAATGGCCGCGACGTACCCGCCCGGACCGCTGCCAATCACCACCAAGTCGTACTTCGGAGTCTCTGCCAAAGCCACACCTCCCAATGAAGTCGCACTAACCTACTGATTTGGCTGTTCGGAATCGTAAGTAGTCATCTTATCTGATGCGCTCCTGGCCGTCCAGGTAGGGGCGCAACGCGGTGGGAACAATCACGGAGCCATCGGCCTGCTGGTAATTTTCAATGATGGCCACCCAGGTGCGGCCCACGGCCAGCCCGCTGCCGTTCAACGTGTGCAGGAACTCCGTTTTTCCGGACTTGCCGCGCCGGAAGCGCAGGTTGGCACGGCGCGCTTGAAACGCTTCGAAGTTCGAGCAGGAGGAGATTTCCTTGTACTCGCTCGCCGCCGGCAGCCAGACCTCCAGGTCATACGTCTTGGCGGAGCTGAATCCCAGATCGCCCGTGCAGAGGGTGACGACACGGTACGGCAGTTCCAATCGCTGCAGAATTTCCTCCGCGTCGTGCGTCAGGCGCTCGAGTTCATCGTACGAATTCTCTGGAAGCGCGAACTTGACCAACTCCACCTTCTGAAACTGGTGCTGGCGGATGATGCCGCGCGTGTCCTTGCCGTAGGAGCCCGCCTCGCTGCGAAAACAGGCCGTCCAGGCACAATGTTTTACGGGAAGCTTATCCGCCTCCAGCACTTCGTCGCGATAGAGATTCGTCACCGGCACTTCCGCCGTAGGGATCAGCCAATAGTCCGTGCCCTCCAACCGGAACAGGTCCTCCTTGAATTTTGGCAACTGGCCGGTACCGAAAAGGCTGGCGGAGTTCACGACGAAGGGCGGCAGAATTTCCGTATACCCGTGCTCGTGGGTGTGCACGTCAAGCATGAAATTGGCAAGCGCCCGCTCCAGCCGGGCGCCGATCCCCACGTAGACGGCAAAACGCGCGCCCGCAATTTTCGTGGCGCGCTCGAAATCCAGAATGCCCAGCGCCGGGCCTAAATCCCAATGCGCCCGCGGTACGAAGTCAAATTGGCGCGGCTCGCCCCAGCGGCGGACTTCCTGGTTATCAGCGGAGCTATATCCCACGGGCACGCTGGCGTGCGGAACGTTCGGGACAAGCCGCAGCACGTCGCGCAACCGTTCGTCACAGGCCTTCGCTTCCTCATCCAGTCCCTGGATCTCGTTGCTGAGAGGCTTCATTTCCGCAATCAGCGCGGAAGCATCCTGCTTCTGTTTCTTGAGCGCCGCAATCTCATCCGACACTTTGTTGCGCCGCGCCTTGCGGCCCTCCACCTCCCTCAGCACGCGCCGGCGCTCGCGGTCGAGCGATTCAAAATCGCCCAACACGTCGTCCAGCCCGCGCTCGCGCATTTTTTGTTTGACCACTTCCAGGTTGTCGCGGACAAAATTCAGATCCAGCATTTAGGGGTTTCGCTCCTTGGCTCCCGGCCGGAGCCGCAATTTGAAAGTATGGAATGCCAATCTAAACCAGCCTCGACGAGTCTGTCAAACGTGCGCGCCCCGCGCGTCCGAAGGCCTTTTACCGGAGCGCCGGGAGAATTCCGGGTCTACTATTGCGGGAGGCTAGCCACCACCAAGGCTGAATTGTTGCGGAGTCTCGCAAGGCCGGGGGCTACTCCGGCTTCGCGCCGGAATGCTTCAATCTTGTGCAAAAATCCAAATCCAGATTGCAACCTGCGGGAAAGAAATCCGGGTGAGGAATTTTCCCGGACCACATCTCGTCATTACTTGTAAGTAACTGCAAACAAAGGATTAGCATCAAAGATTGTCATCGCACCCGCGAAAATTGCGGGTTAGATCAACTTTCCCGCACTGCGAAAATGGCGAGGTTTTTCCACAAAGATTTCCACAGCCAAAAATCCCCTCGAATTAGCAATGACTTACCGCGCTCCAACACGTTCTAACGGGGGCGGTTCAGCATCTCCCGCACTGATTCGGGCACCCGCGCGCGAACCAGGACTTTGCCGTCTTCGTATTGGGTCGAGACCACTTTTCCTGTGCGGTGCAGTAGCGCCAAATGCTTTCCGTCATTTACCGCAAGCTCAAAGTCGGCCTCCACCACCGGGTCAAACGAAAGGGCATCGGCAATGTGCTGACGCAGAATTTCCAAACCTTCCCCGGTGGCGGCGGAGACCGTAACGCTTCGCTCTGCCCCCTCCAGTTTTCGCCGTTCGCCCGGCGCCAGCAGGTCCACTTTGTTCCAAACGTGCAGGCGCGGTGTAGCGGCAACGCCAAGGTCTTCGAGCAGGGCTTCCACGGCGGCATCTTGTGCATCGCGTTCGGAGTCGGCCGCATCGGTAACGTGCAACAGCAGGCGCGCATCCTCTAACTCCTCCAGTGTGGCCCGGAAGGCCGCCACGAGATGCGGCGGCAGTTTGCGAATAAAACCTACGGTGTCGGAGAGCAGCGCCATGCGATGCGAGCCGAGGGGCAGCGCGCGGACGGTTGGGTCCAACGTTGCGAACATGCGCGCCGATGTGACCACCCCGCCGGACGTCAAGGCGTTAAAAAGGGTCGACTTCCCGGCGTTGGTGTAACCCACCAGCGCCACCGTCTGAAGGTTCTGGTCGCGGCGATGCGCGCGGTGCAAGGCGCGCTGCGAACGCACATGCTCAATCGCTTCGGTCAGAATCCGGATGCGGCCCCGGATGCGGCGCCGGTCATATTCCAATTGCTGTTCACCGGGACCGCGCGTGCCGATGCCGCCGCCCAGCCGTGAGAGCACGGTGCCGTGCCCGGAAAGACGAGGCAGCAGGTAATTCAACTGCGCCAGTTCCACCTGAAGCTGGCCTTCACGGCTGCGCGCCCGGCGGGCGAAGATGTCGAGAATGATCTGGGTGCGGTCAATGACCTTCAGATCCAGGATTCTTTCGAGATTGCGAAGCTGGGTGGGAGTAAGATCGTGATCAAAGATCACCAGGTCGGCGCCCGCGGCGCGCGCCTGGGTGCGCACTTCATGCACTTTGCCACGTCCCAGCAAGGTTGCCGGATCCGCCTCAGGAGAGCGCTGCAATACCGTCCCCACCACTTTGGCGCCGGCGCTGGCCGTGAGTTCCTTCAACTCCCTTAGAGAATCTTCCGCCTCAGCGATGCCCACCGTCACGCCGCTGCGCCGGGTGGGGTCCCAACCTGCCAGAAATGCTTTTTCCAAGACCTGCAATGGTCGAATACTTCTATCCCTCCGTCACAGTGGCGGCCGCCATGAGCGTGGGGCGCGGTAACACGACCGTGGCAATAGCGTGTTTGAAAACCATTTGCTCCTGATGGTTGCTCTCCAGGATGAGGGAGTATTTATCGAAACTGCGAATGCGTCCGCTCAGCTTGACGCCACTCAATAGGTAAACGGTCACCAACAGCTTCTCTTTTCGGGCGGAATTCAAAAAGCCGTCCTGAATATTCTGCGGCTGCTTATCCATGTTTTTCGCTCTCTTCTTAGCCCTCGAGTTCCCAGGGTCGGCCTGAGCGGGCCGTTACCGCAAGACTGGCACGCCCGGGGAACCAAGCGCTGCTTCCCCGGATGTCATTGGCATTCGGTCCAGGGTCTCCATAATGCGATGTTGAACCTGCGGGTCATCGCCGAACCCTTCGAACCAGATAATGTCATCCTCACGCCGGAACCACGTCAACTGCCGTTTGGCATAATGCCGTGTCTCCGCTTGGGTCATACTGACGGCTTCCTGCCGGGTGGACTTCCCTTGCAGAACTGCGCAAGCCTGCCGGTAACCCAGGGCTCCTAAAGATTTGATGCGCGCGGCGTCAGGGTGGTCAAGCAGTTTCTGCGTCTCTTCCATCAGGCCCGCTCTAAACATCTGTTCCACGCGCCGGTTGATGCGTTCATAAAGCTGTGCGCGCGGCGGATTCAAGCCGATTTTCACCACGCTATATCCCGCCAGCCCCGCCCGGCCACGCGCGTGCATCGCCGAAAGCGGCTCTCTGGCGAGGATACAGACCTCCACGGCGCGAATCAACTTCTGCGTGTCGCGCGGCTGGATGCGGGAGGCTGCGCCTGGATCAAGGCGAGCCAGCAGCCGGTGCAGATACTCCCGGCCCCGGCGTTCCGACGATCTGCGCAGGCGCTCGCGCAATGCCTCCGAGCGCACCGGCCCCTCGAAAAGGCCCACCAGCAACGCGCGCAAGTAAAGCCCGGTGCCGCCGGCAAAGATGGGCAGCTTCCCACGCTCGCGCAGGTCTGCCAACACCTGCAAGGCGGCCCGGCGGTAATCTCCCGCCGTGAAGACGTCTGCCGGGTTCAGGCAATCCAGCAGATGGTGGGCTACGCCGCGCCGCGCCGCAGCCGGCAACTTTCCCGAACCCACGTCGAAGCCGCGATACAACTGCACGGAATCGTAGTTCACCACCTCGCCGTTCAGCCGCTCGGCCAACTCCAGCGCCAGCGTTGACTTACCCGCGGCGGTGGGACCCACAATAGCAAGCAAAGCGAGGTTTTCCAAACTTGAATTCATCGCGACAGGTGCATCCAGCGCACCGGCGGTCGCCGCAGCCGTGAGCGGCCAGTCGGCACCCCCTGCCCCCACGTGGGACAGAAACGCCACGCGGGAATTCTAGCACAACCTCACCGCCATTTTGCCGTCTGACTGGTTTGACGGATGCGGGGCAGAACTGTGCAATAGTATAATAGCGCGGCAGGGCCGCAACCAGGCTCTTCTCCGTGACCTCTGTGATGTTTTTCTCTGTGGCCTCTGTATTGCAATACCGTAAATTCTTGTTTTGTTAGCAAACATTTTGCGCGTCTCGTAGGGGCACCCCTCGTGGGTGCCCACCACAAGGGCACCCACGAGGGGTGCCCCTACGAGTCCGGTTTGGTTGCGGCCAAAGGCCGCTCTGAGCGAACCCGGGGGTTGCGCACAGAGGACACGGAGAAAATCTTAGCTTACGTCCACGGGCTCGGGAGGATTGCGAATGTCGCTAGCTGCCGCGGGTGTTTCAATAAGAAGCCATGGACTGAAAAAATTGGCGTGGGTGCTGGCAACGCCGCTCTTCATTGCCCTCATCCTCTGCCGTCCGTTTCCGCCGATAGCGGGTCAGACCGCCCCCGGCGCGGCCCAACTCACGATTGCGGGCCGAAAGGTAACGATCTGGAAACCGGAGGGCGCGGCCCCGCCGGGTGGTTATCCTGTCATTCTGTTTTCGCACGGCTTCACCGGTTGCGCCACTCAGTCCCTCTTCCTGACCAGCGCCTTGGCGCAGGCGGGATACCTGGTCGTGGCGCCGAACCACCGCGATGCGGGCTGCGGCACCGGTCACGACGGCAAGCTTTTCGCTACCCTTGACACGGCGCGGCCTCAGACGCCTTTTCGCACGCCGGAAGGCTGGAGCGAGGCGACCTATCGTGACCGCGCCGCCGACCTGGAAGCCATCCTGGATGCGATCCTCAAAGATGAGTCCTGGCAGGGGATTCCTATCGATTCCAGCCGCGTCGGTCTGGCCGGCCATTCGCTGGGCGGGTACACGGTCCTGGGCCTGGCGGGTGCGTGGCCGTCCTGGCGGGATCCCCGCGTGAAAGCGGTTCTGGCCCTGTCCCCCTACTGCGCCCCGTTCGTCCTCAAAGGGGATTTGGCCCATCTCGACGTGCCCGTCATGTACCAGGGGGGAACGCTGGACATCGGCATCACCCCGTCCGTCCGCCGGCACGGAGGCGCCTACGACCTGACCTCGGCCCCCAAGTACTTCATCGATTTCGCCGGGGCCGGCCACTTTGCCTGGACCAACCTGAACCGAAGGTATCAGACAGCCATTAACGGGTATTCCCTGTGGTTTTTCAATTGCTACCTCAAAGGGGTAGCGACGCCCGATCCAATACCGCACTTGCTGGGCCGTCCTTGGCCCAAAGCCGTCAGTGACGTTCGATATGCGCTGAAATGAGCCGGTTAGGGCAGGCTCGATGGGACCCCTATAGAGTTAACCTCGAATCTATGCCGTCGCTGCCGGTCTATGCTAAAGTTATCCTAGTATGGAAATCAGAGTGAACGTCCCGGACGAACTTGCCGCACAGGCTAAGGCCTATGGTTTGCAGCCCGAAGCCTATGCGGAAGAAATTCTCGCGCGACACGTGGAAATTCGGTCTGCCGGAAGCCACCAGCCGCGTGCTCCCCACGAGATTCGTGCCTGGCTTGATTCCCTGGCCCAGTTCTCCGACAAGATCCCTCCGTTGCCCGATACCCTGTCGCGGGAATGGATTTACCAGGATCACGACTAGCTAAATGGTTATCCCTTCATGTGTGGTCGATACCAATATCCTGCTGCGCATGACCAGGCGGTCTGATCCCCAACACCAACTCGTACATTCGGCTCTCACTCAACTAGTGAACCAAGGCACTACGCTCCACTACACGCACCAGAACATCGCAGAACTGTGGAACGTGATGACCCGGCCCGTGTCTCGCAATGGTCTGGGGTTGACCGTCAGCGAGGCTGAAACGGAAGTGCGCGCCATCGAGCGTGGGATGACTCTACTGCCTGACAGCGAGGCGGTCTATCGGGAATGGCGGAACATCATTTTGCGATATGCTGTATCGGGGGTTCAGGTACACGATGCACGTCTGGCAGCGGCGATGTACGTGCATCGAGTGGCCCACATTCTGACGCTCAATGTGACAGATTTTGATCGCTTCAGCAATCTCGTCCCGGTGCACCCGAGCCAAATTTAGATGCGGCGCAGCCGGCCTAGCACAAGTGGTGTGATGTCCGAGGGAAAACGCAGGGGCGGTTCGCCAAACTCTCCTGTCAAGGGAACCCGTAACCCCGCGAGCTTGGTTCTGGGATACTTGGCCGCCGGCCAGACCGCAGATGAGATTATTGCCGAATTCCCCGAGTAAACCCGCGACCAAATCGCCACCTGCCTCGATTACGCCCGCGACCTCGCAGAATTCGCGGGGGAGGCCCGGTGGCCTTGCGATTCTTCGCGGACTATTACACGACAAAATCACGCCTGAAAACCGCGTGGCAAAATCGGGTAGCAAAATCATGGTTGCATGGCGCAATTCACGACGTGCACACGTCGCCACGGGTTTTTCTGCGGCCGGTGTCGCGGGCACAATGTCGCTAAAACCCTAAAACCTGCAATTCGGCCGAATTATTTTGTGCTGATTTTCCGATCCGTAGGAAATCGTCAAATAATCCGCTTGACAATCACGCGGGAGTATATAGAATAGCCTCGTATGGTTGTCGTCGCCTGCCGAAGTTCGAAAATCGAAACCCGCAAATCGAAGATCGCAAACAGCAGGGCAGTGGCGCGTCTCAAGGCCGCCATTCGAAACTCGAAATTCGAAATTCGAAATTCGAAGAAAGCAAAAAGCGGGCCAATTTTGTGGCGCAAGACGGCAACGGCCAAGGCGAGCCCGATTTTCGATTTTCGAGTTTCCAGTTTCGAATTTCCAGTTTCGAGTTTCGATTTTCGAGTTTCCATTTTCCAGTTTCCAATTTCCAGTTTCCAGTTTCCATTTTCCATTTTCCAGGGAGGCATTACCATGGATCTGATCAAAAGAGAACCCAGCCCGGCGCAATCCGAGGCCAGCCGGGCCAACGGGCGGCTGTCCAGTGGCCCGCGTACGGAGCGAGGAAAGGAGGTCTCCAGCCGCAATCTGCCGAAGCTGCGCCCTTTCGCCGAGGTCGTGGCGCGCAGCATGCAGGCGCTGGACGAAAACCCTCAGGAGTTTGAACAGATGCACCAAGCATTGGCTGACGCCATGGCGCCGCGCGACGCCTGGGAGGCCGCCTGGGTGCAGGACATCGCCGTGCTGCGCTGGCGGCTGGAGCGCTTACAACGCGCCGAAGCCGGCGTGCTCGCCGCGCGCCGGCGCAAGCGCGAAGCCGAACACCGCCGCGCCGCTCTGCCCCGCGGCGGGACCGCCGACCTCGGACTCAGTGGCATGCTGGGCGCCGTCGGTTTCACCGGCATTCCGGATTCCGTCATGAAATTCCGGCAGGTCCTTGAGTGTCTCCAGATGCTGAAGAACTGCTTGAAAGCCGAGATGTTTGACGAGACGGAAGAGTGCTTTACCGTGCTCTATGGCAAGAGCCCAGGGTATCGCGGCGCGCTGCTGAAGCGGCGCTTTGACGCCCTGGCCGCCATGGCCAAACAGGGCGGCGAGGAGGACGCCATCCTCGCGCGCTGCAAGTCCGTGTCGGCAGATTTGGACGAAGAAATCAAAAACTACAGGCAACTTCAGGCCCTTTACAAAGCGGAGCACTTGGGACCCGACCCGCTCCAAATGGACGCGGAACTCCTCCTGCCCAGCCAGGAACTGGACGCCGTCATCCGCTATGAAACGCACCTGGAGGATCAGATCGAACGCAAATTGCGCCAGTTCTACGCGCGCCGCCGGGAAGCGTCGATCATTCCAAACGACGCGCCGCCGGCCACGCCGGAAGCGGGCAAGGAGCCTGGAACGCATGAGCCGGAATCCAGTGACACGGAAATCGATGAGCCTGAAGCCGCCGATCCTGGAACGGAGCAGCTTATAGCCAGCGAAGCGCGAGCCGTCGAACTGGACGGCCAACCGGGAAATGGCGTGACCCACGCTGCCCGGCGTTGCGCAAAATCCGCTCGAACGGGTGCAAAACCGAGGGCGACTTTGTGTCCGAACAAGCGCGAAACGCCCAAACCTGAGAAGTTATTGAAAACAAGGATGCGACGCCGGCAATTTTCTGCGCCCGAACCTGAGAACATGCTGAAAACACATGAGTTAAAACAAATTGCAGAAAGTCAAAAACGTAGTGACAATTTGTTCTGTCGAATTGGTGGCATCGACTCAAACGTGTCCGGTCTCAACCGCGGTCTGAACCCTGGGCGGGCTGGCGCAGCGCTCGACCGTCACTGGGTACGCCGCCGCGCTCCTTCCAGAGTTTGTAGAGTCCCCAGGCGGCGACGGTGCAGCTATCGGTGATGGTTCCGTTAAGAATCATGTCTTCGAATTGGGCAATCGAGGCGGTTCGCAGGACCAGATCGTGCTCTTCCGGGTCAGGGTCGGCGGTGGCGGGCGTCAGGCCGTTGGCAAGGTACACATGCTCTTTCTGATGGACGAAGCCGTAGGCGATCCATAGCGTTCCGAGGTGCGTCATGCTGGCGGCGGTCAGGCCCGTTTCCTCGCGCAGTTCGCCGCGCGCCAATTCCTCGGGATCCACACCGGCGGCTTCCCATCCGCCCTGGGGCAGTTCCAGGCAGCGCTGTTGCACCGTGTACCGATACTGCTCGATGAGGTAGATGGTATCGCCTTCGATGGGCAGGATGATGGCGCAGTCCTCCTTGTCCACCACACCAAAGATGCCGTGGGCGCCGTTGCTGCGCTCCACCTGGTCCTCACGCAGGCGCAGCCACGGATTACGATACACTTCGCGACTACTCAGAGTTTTGATGCTCATAACTGACAGTGTACACGTTGGGAAGAGAATGTGTAACGCGCCAGGAATGATCCCTGGTAATTGGCAGAGGGCGCTGTCATTGTGCTCCGAAGAGCGGCAGCGTAATCAGAGGTTAGAACAAATCAGAATGTGTGCCGGTGCGGATCAGGTACAAGTCATTTCCACCAATTTTGTAGATCAGCAGCCAATCCGGTTCAAGGTGACAGTCACGGCAGTGCTTCCATTGTCCGGAGAGGGGGTGGTCTCTGTAGTCGGGGGGAAGCGTACGACCTTCAGCCAACAGCGAGATCAACTCGCGCAGCTTCAACATATCCTTGCCGCGCCGCTGGGCCAGCTTAACGTCGCGGCGAAATTGCGCGCCACCAATCAGGGTTCGCGTGGTCAGATCTCCAGATCCTTAAACAACTCGCCGGCGGACTTATAGCGCTTGCCCTCGCCTCGGTCCGCTGCTTCGATAGCCTTCACCGTCGTGCGATTGGGGACCTTGACCTCGAAAGGAAGGGCCTTCTCGGCAGCCACGCGTACCAACAGAATGCGGACCGCATCAGACACCGACATACCCATTGCGGAGAGTGTCTTGGCTGCCTTCTCCTTCACCTTTTCGTCCACCCGGATATGAACCATCGTCGTAGGCATAATTCCCCGCTGAGATACAATGTATCGCAACGGAATGTCGCTGTCAACCGGGCGTTACCTGAGTTTGCCATCAAGGAAGCGGGCCATGATGTCCAGCGCTTCTTTCGTCTCAGGCAAGTCGTAGTTGTACCAAAAGGCGTGCGGCAGCGCGTCAAAGACCACGAGTTGGGCATCCACGCCGGCGCGCAGCAGGGCGCGATGCAGGTCGGCTGTGCCGCTCAGCAGCAGATCGCGGGTGCTGCTGACCAATAGCGTGGGTGGGAATCCCTTTAGGTCGGCAAAGATTGGCGACAGCACCGGGTCGCGGGGATCTGTAGCGCCCACATATTCAGAATTATGCAGGTCTTTCGTGGGGGGTTGGAGACGTCCGCCGAATCCTTGCACCGTGTAAAGGGCCCGCGAGTCACCCGCCCGGCTCAGGTCGCCGGTGCCGGAGAAAATGCCCAGCACGGCCGGCAGCGGCAGGGCGTCCTTTCGCAGCCGTACGGCAACTTCGGCAGTCAGGATGGCGCCGGCAGATGTGCCGAACAATCCGATTTGGGCGGGCTTGTGGGTCTTGAGCAGTTCCTTGAAAACCGCCTCGGTGTCGTCCACGGCGGCGGGGAACGGGTGTTCCGGCGCCAGACGATAGTAAACGGAAACCACGGTGGTCCCGATGAGATAGGCGATAGGAATGCCCTCCACCAGCGAACCGGAATCGGAATTGAAGCCGCCGCCATGAACGTTGATAAGCACGCGGCCGCGCTTGTTGGCCGGAATGGTCAGCGGCGTAATGACGTCGCAACGAACGCCGCCCATCGTCTCCTCGTCGATCTGCACCGGATACAGCTTGCGCGCTTCCTCCGCCCGGGCGAGGCGGAATTTATCGGTGGCGGCGCGCCGCTCGGCGAGCGTGGGCGGCGGACCCGAGCGCACGGGCCGCGAAATGAACTTCTGCGCTTCCGGGCTGATGGTTTGCGGCACCGGGACGACGCGAGTGATGTGCGCCGTGCCGTCCGGGTCAACCTCGCACGTATCCGTCTGCGGGACGGTGGCAACCTGCTGCTGCGGCCGCGAACACGCTGTGGTGAAGAGAAAGAATAGGGTGGGGGCTACGGTGATGATGCTGCGCACGTGCTGATGTCCAGTGGTGAGCATGCATTCCTCCTGCGGCTGGCTTGGAAGCTGAACCGAAAGTGAAATTATACTGGAGATCAGAATGTAAAGCGTGTCATGGCCAATTCTGTGCGCCATGCAAAATGCGGACTATTGATCGTGGACAGCAGGATCGGTCCAGCGGACGCGCATTATCGAGGATACCGGCGATCTATGAGCTTACGAATTTCCTCGTCATCAACGAGTTCGCCCCGGTCGGCGCCCGCTAATCCGCGATCCACTTCCCGAACAAACCATGCGTCGTAATTCACGAAGCGTTCTACCGCTTCCCGCACGATTGATACGGTGTCGCGGCCCTGCTCAGCGGCAAGGCGACTCACCTTTGCATCGAGATCTGGGGGCAGATTTATTTCCATATGTACCCCATAGTAGAAGTCGGAAACCGGCATGTCAACCGCCTTGATTGTGGCGCCGGGCGGTTCCGGTTGCCTAAACCAGCGCCACCGCGCGAATCGGCGAGCCTGACCCCTCGCGGATTTTAAGCGGGAAGGCGAGAAACAGAAAGAAATCCGGAAGCTGATCCAGATTGCACAGATTCTCGATGATTAGTACTTGTTTTTCCAAGACGACCGGATGGATGGGCCGCGTGCTGAGGGCCTGTGGCGGGTCAGGCGATAACGTGTCCACGCCGATGGCGGCGACGCGCTTGGAGAGCACGTATTCCGCCGCGTCCATGCTCACACCGGGCCAGTCCTGAATATAGTGCTGGTTGTTCGGCCGCAGCGCCCAATGCGCCGCCCAACCGAAATCGAACAGAACGATATCTCCGGCCTCAAGCGCGCCATGCCGCTTTTCCCATTCGCGAATCTGGTTCTCGGTGACGGACTCCCCGGCTTGGGTGCCGCGGCAGTCCACGCGCACGCCGCGGCCCATCAGTTGGCCGAGCGGTACGCGCTCGACGGTGACGTGGGCTTCCGGCTTGGCATTCTTGAGGAAATGGATGGGCGCATCCACGTGCGTGCCGTTGTGCTCGTGCATCACCAGCAGGTAATGGAGCGAGCGGCCGCCGCGTTCATAAGAGCTCCAGAGGTTGTGGAAGAACATCGCATGGCTGGGAAAATGCGGCATGTGCTCTTCCAGCGTGTGGCTCAGGTCAACCACACGCCGGTTGCGGAGTTCTGCCAGCAGGGCGGCAACGTCGCTCATGGGTTCTCCGTTCTATAGCGGAAAAGGCAAACCACGGTGAGGCGGTTCGTTCGCCGGCATCAGCCATCACTCGGGCGCGGCAAAGTAGCCGGGCTTCCAACGCAACGTCACGCTACGGCGGTCGCACACAATTTTAATCGACCGGTACGTTCCGTCCATGGCGCCCCGTAGCGGCTTATAGCCGATCGTGTACTGTTCGTCCAAATCGCGCCCGATGGCTTGCAGCGCGTCGGCTAGATGAATCAGCCGCTCGGCGGAGAACCTCCCCGTTTCCGCCCCTAAGCCCTTGTTCTGGGACGTGTCCCCGATTTGCCCATGGGAAAGGTAACCCGTTTCCAGGTCGGTGCCGACGGTTTCCCGCAAGGGGAAGGAAGGATAGCCGCCCGTGGCGGAGGAGAGGTCGGCCAGCAGCTTATCCCCGGGATTGGTGAATCCGTAGGCGGCCGTGCCCACCGTATACACCATGGTCTCCGACATGCGGGACATGGAAATGGCGTCGTCCAGCGTGTGCTGGCTCTGAACGTCCAGGCCATCGCTCAGGACGATCAGGATGCGCCGCATCTCTTCCGGAGTGCCGCTCTTGCGCATTTTCTCCCGGCACGCAAAGTAGATGGCGTCATAGAGAGCCTTCCCGCCGCCGGATTTAAGGTCCTGAATTTTCTCATTCAACACATCGGGGTCGTTGGTGAAATCCTGGATAATCGAACTGGTGGCGTCAAACGTCTGGAGGAAAACCTGGTTCTTGGTGCCGCCGTTGCGCAGGACCTGGAAAACAAACTCGCTGGCCGCTTCCTTCTCATACGATAGCCGGCTGCGCGCCGTATTGCTGGTATCGACGATGATACCGATGCGGAGGGGCGTACTAGTTTCCCGCTCGAACTGGGTAATGGGCTGCTCCACGCCGTCTTCATAGACCCTGAAATCTTCCTTGTTCAGATCGATCACCGGCTGCATGCGGCTGTTTCGAACCGTTACGGGGACCGTGACCAGTTCGACCGTGGTCTTAATCGTGCCGCCCGCCTTTGCGGGAGGGCCGCTTTGGCCTGCCTGCGCCGCGCCTGCCGCCGTGGTCGCGGACGCGGCCGCTACCGGCGGTGCGGCCTGTTGGGCCAGGGCGCCATACACACCCCCTGCGATTGCCAATGCCGCCAACACCAGCGCGATTGGAATTGCTTTCCCGTTTACGCCAAGTTTCTTGTTTCGGCCTTTTAACGATGATGCCATACGCAGTACTTCCCTCGCTCCGGAGCTCAACTCACCCGTCGCGACCACTAACGTCCCGAACTCCCACCGTCGCTATTTTACCTCAATCAGCTGGCTTTGCGGCGGATGCCTGGGATGTGCGACACAAAAGCGGTCGAACCCGTTGGGGTCGAACTCGCACTGGGGAGGTTCCCTCATCTCCGGCCTCCGCCGGCGCCGCAGGTCAATAGCCGGGATGTGCCTGAGGCATTCGCAGGCGCTGGTATTCCCGATCGGCGCCGGAGGAAAACAGCACCCACAACGAGTACACACCCAAAGCTGTTCCGAAGGGCAGGTGAATTAAGTTGATGCAAGCGAGAACGATGGTCAGTATGCGGGCCCATGGGCTGTAGAGCATCAGCCCCACGCCTGCAATCACCCCAAGGGTCGCAAAGCCCAGAACGAGCAGTCCGAACCCGAATAGAAACTGACCTACAAACGCCCGACCCCAGCCCGGCACGGGCATCAGGAGGGGCAGAAACCGCAAACGGCCCAGGAACAGCATGGCAAAGCCAGGAATCAAACGTAATCCGGAGTAAATGATCCAGAGGATGCCCAGCACTTTGATGTGGCGCTCGAGCACGGAAGGGGCAACCCCGCTGGTGCTCGATTTCGTTACGTAGGCTGGCTGGTCAGTAGATGGGGGTGACGCTGGGGCAGGGGCCGCCGCAGGGGCAGTGGGCGACGCCGCCAGCGGTTGGCCGCAGTTGCTGCAAAAGGTCTGCCCAGACTCCACGTTGGTACCACAATGGCTGCAAAACATGCGGGTCACCTCGTGCGGGAAGTGGCGCAACTTCAGAAGACCGACACTTGAAACTCGACCTCTTCCAATTATACGTCCATAACAAGCCGGCAGATGCTACATTGGAACAGGGCAACCGACACAGCAAATCTGAAAGGAGCACATACCATGGAGATGGGATTCATAGGCCTGGGCGAAATGGGCGGAGCGATGGCTCGCAATCTCATCAAGGCGGGCCACACGTTGACAATCTACAACCGAACGCGCAGCCGCGCCGAGGCATTGCGCGGGGAGGGCGCCACGGTGGCGGAAACACCGGCGGCGGCGTGTGCACCCGGCGTGGTGGCGACGATGTTGGCGGATGATGCTGCGGTGGAAGCAGTGGTGTTCGGCGCACAGGGCGTGTTGGAGGGCCTGCCCCGCGCTGGCGTTCACATTTCGCACAGCACGATCAGCACCAGCCTTTCTCGCCGGCTCACGGACGCTCACCGGGAGCGTGGACAGCACTTTATTGCCGCAACAGTGCTCGGCCGCCCCGACGCCGCCCGGGCAGGGCGCCTGGTGGTCATGGCCGCCGGTCCACCGGAGGCGGTGGAACGCTGCCGCCCGGTTCTGGAAGCCGTTGGCCGCAAACTCTTCGTGGTTGGCTCCGACCCGGTGGGCGCCAATACCGTCAAGCTGGCCGGCAATTTCCTGATTGCCGCCATGCTGGAAAGCCTGGGCGAAGCCTTTGCGCTGATTCAAAAGTCGGGTATCGACCGGGCAACGTTCCTCGAAATCGTCGGCTCGTTCTTTCAATCGCCGGTGTATGACAATTACGGGAAAATAATAGCCGAGCAGCGCTATGAGCCCGCCGGATTCAAACTGCGCCTGGGACTGAAGGACCTCCGGCTGGTGACCGCCGCCGCCGATGAGACCGCAACGCCCATGCCCGTCGCCAGCGTGATTCGCGACAACCTGATCAGCGGCGTTGCCCAGGGACTAAGCGATTTGGACTGGTCCGCCGTCGCCCGCGTAGCGGCCTTGAGAGCGGGCCTGAAAAGCTGAGCCGGTCCGGTTGGCTTCCATGCCTTCATTCGTGCATAATTCTCACCTAGTCCGTCGAGCATCCATTGACCCGACGCGTCGTAGGGGCGAGGGGCCCTCGCCCTACATTTTTCAAAGTAGGGGTGCGTGGCCCTCGCCCACAATTCTCACAGCAGGTGCATGGAAGCGAACGTAGCAACTAGTGTCCCGTCCCATTTAATTATTTACAATGGGGCGATATTGTGTTCTAATGGGCGCATGTTCACCCGCGCCGCTGCTCTTATGCTCGATGAAACTCAAAGACGACAGTTGGAGTCCTGGGCGCGGGCCGGCACCACCCCACAGAAAGTGGCGCGCAAGTGTCAGGCGATTTTGCTGGCGGGCCAAGGGATATCCAATCACTCCATCGCGCAACAAACCGGGCTGTCGCGGCCGACGGTTCTGGCCACCCGCGCGGCTTTCGCGCGCGGCGGCTGCGAGGCCCTCCGCCACGCCCAGAAACGCCAGCGGTCGCGACGGCTCCTCAGCGCGGAGTTGGAGCAGCAAATTCTGGAGACCACGCTGAAAACGCGACCGCCCGACGCCACCCACTGGAGTGTGCGCGAACTGGCTCGGCAATTGCGCGTTTCCCGCATGATGGTGCATCGGGTCTGGCAACGCTACGACCTGCAGCCTCACCGGGTGGAGAAGTTTAAGATTTCCAACGATCCCCAGTTCGAAGAGAAGGTCCGCGATGTGGTGGGACTCTATCTTCATCCCCCGGACCGAGCCTTGGTTCTGTGCGTCGATGAGAAGAGCCAAATTCAGGCGCTGGATCGCACGGCTCCCATCTTGCCCCTGCGTCCAGGTTTGCCGGAACGCCAAACTCACGACTATAAACGGCACGGGACCACCACCCTGTTTGCGGCTTTCAACATCCTGAACGGCAAGGTAATGGGGTGCTGCCTGCCCCGCCATCGTGGCCGCGAGTTTGTGAAGTTCCTCTCGCAACTGGAAAAGGAAGTGCCGCCGGATTTGCAGATTCACCTCATTGTGGACAACTACAGCACTCACAAGAGCGCTGAAGTGGTACGTTGGCTCAAACCTAAAAAGCGCCTTCGATTCCACGTTCACTTTACCCCCACCAGCAGTTCCTGGCTTAATCAGGTGGAGCGCTGGTTCGGACTGATCACGGAACGGATGATCCGCCGAGGAACCTTTCACAGCGTCCCCGAACTGGAAAGCGCCATCTACCAGTGGTTGGCAACTTGGAATAACCAACCCAAACCCTTCGTCTGGCGAGCCACCGCGGACGTGATCCTCGACAAGGTGCGCCGTTGTAAAGAATTAACTGGGACACCACACTAGAGAGGAGGCGAGCCATGAAAGCGGTACGCGTGCATGAATTCGGCGGTCCGGAAGTACTGAAGCTGGAAGATGTCCCCGATCTGCGGCCGGGCGCGGGACAGGTGTTAATTCGGGTGAAGGCGGCGGGCGTGAACCCTTATGACACCTACATGCGCCAGGGAACGTATGCCATCAAGCCGCCGCTTCCTTATACGCCGGGCAGTGATGCGGCGGGGACGGTGGAGTCCGTGGGAGAGGGCGTGAAAGCGTTTGCCGCGGGTGACCGCGTGTACGTGGGCGGAACGATCACCGGCGCTTATGCGGAACAGACGTTGGCAGAAGCGTGGCTGGTACACCCGTTGCCGCCGGCGGTGAGTTTCCCCCAGGGCGCGGGTGTGAACGTTCCGTATGCGACGGCCTTCCGGGCCTTGTTTCAGTTGGCGCACGCCCAGGCCGCCGAGACGGTTCTGGTCCACGGGGCCAGCGGCGGGGTGGGTATAGCCGGGGTGCAACTGGCGCGCGCGGCGGGTTTAACCGTGTTCGGGACCGCGGGCACCGAGCGCGGGCGCGAACTCGTGGCCGTGCAGGGCGCACACCACGTGCTCGACCATCGCGCGCCGAGCTACCTGGACGAATTAATGAAGCTCACGGACGGACGCGGCGTGGACGTGGTCCTGGAGATGCTGGCCAACGTGAATCTGGCCAAAGATCTCAGCGTGCTGGCCCAAAGAGGCCGCATCGTGGTGATCGGCAATCGCGGCAACATTGAGATCAATCCGCGCGAAATTATGCGGCGCGAGGCGGCGGTGATGGGAATGATGCTGTGGCTTGCCGGCCGCCAGGAGTTGGCGAGCATCCATGCCGCCCTCGTGGCCGGCCTGGAGAATGGATCGCTGCGGCCGGTGGTGGGAAAGGAACTTCCGCTCTCCGAGGCGGCCCGGGCCCACCGCGCCGTGATCGAGCCCGGCGCATACGGAAAGATGGTGCTGACGGCGTAGTTACGGTGGAGACCCCCGTGAGTTTGCCAGAACTTTTGGCCAGCAAGCGCCTGGAGCGCCGTCTCAGTAACCTGAGTGAGATTCAGAATCTACGCAAACTGATCGACCGTGATCTTGTCGATTCCGCCCTGCCCGGCTGCATGCCCGCGGCTCTGCCACGGTGCTATACTGAAACGGCAGGGTTGAATTCCACTAAGGCGATGGGCAGAGTGCAGGCGGCACCGCCCGGCGTGGCCTCTTCTCCTTGCAGCGAATAACGCAACTTCACCACAGAGGAGCAGAATATGGCGGCACGGACTTCAGAAGCGGAATGGAAGGGCAGTCTTCGCGAGGGCAAAGGCATGATGAAGCTGGGAAGTGGCGCGTACGAGGGGCAATATTCGTTCTCTTCCCGGTTTGAGAGCGGCACCGGCACCAATCCCGAGGAGTTGATTGCAGCGGCGCACGCCGGCTGTTTCTCCATGGCCCTTTCAGCCGGCTTGGGTAAAGGCGGCTTTACGCCGAACCGCATTCACACGACGGCCACGGTCCACTTGGAAAAAGTTGGCGAGGGTTTCGGCATCACGCGGATCGAACTCAACACGGAAGCTGCGGTACCCGGCATTGATGCCGCGACCTTTGAGAAGTTCGCCGAGGACGCCAAGAAAGGCTGCCCGGTATCCAAGGTTCTGGCGGGAGCACAGATCAGCTTGAAGGCCAAGCTGGTTTAACCATCGTGCATTCACATCACGAGCATCATCACCATGGGCAAGCAGTCACGTGGCTGGTCATCGTCGCCCTGATCGGGACGCTGGCGCTCGTGGCTATGGAGTTCGTTGTTGGGTCGCTGGCGCACAGTCTGGCTCTGGTGAGCGATGGATGGCACAATCTTACCGACGTTCCTTCGCTCGTACTTTCGTGGGTCGCGCTCTATTTTGAGCGTCGTCCCCCCGATGATCGAAAGACCTATGGCTATCAACGCGCAGGCGTGCTGGTAGCCTTCGTCAACGCGCTGCTGCTGGTGGCGGTTTCGCTTTATCTCTGCTACGAAGGCTACCAGCGAATCGTGCGGCCGCAGCCGGTGGCCTCGGGCCCCATGCTGGTGGTCGGGGCCATCGCTCTGGTGGTAAACGGAGGAATCTCGTGGGGCCTCGTGGGCCAGCGCAGCGACCTGAACCTGCGCGCCGTGTTTATTCACAACCTCGGCGATGCGCTTTCCAATGTGGCAATTATTGCCGGCGCCTGGCTGATCCGCTTCACCGGGCGCACGATCCTTGACCCCGCCTTGGGATTCCTGATTGCCGGGTCCATCCTGTGGTCGGCAGCGGGAGTCATCTCCGATTCCGCCAACATCCTCCTGGAAAGCCTGCCCAAAGGCATGAGCCTGGAGAAGGTGGCCAATGCGATGCTCCGCGTGGAGGGCGTGAGAGATGTCCATGACGTGCACATCTGGAGCCTGGGATCCAATTCCCATGCCCTCTCCTGTCACGTTCACATTTTGGACATGCCCACTTCGGAGAGCGAGCGGATCGCCCACCAGGTTTGTGAAGCCCTGGCCCACGAGTTCGGAATATATCACACCACGATACAATTTGAACACACCCACCCGCCCGGGGAATTTCACATCTACATGCCGGAACCCTCGCCCCCCCAATGCGACAAATAAGGGGTGGAGGGTAAAGGCTGAAGGGTAAAGGCTGAAGGGTAAAGGGTAAAGGGTGAAGGGTAAAGGGTGAAAGGTAAAGGCTATAGGCTGCAAAGGCTGGAGCTTTAAGAGCTGTCTTTTTAGCCTTTACCCTTTAGCCTTAACCCTTTACCCTTTACCCTTGGTTTTTCGCCGTCTTTCGCCATCTTGACATTGAGGTGGGCCGGGCTTAGGATTCACCCATGCAACCACCCGCTGTCCGTACCCCGGCCGTAGCGGGGCGCTTTTATCCTGCCAAACCCGAAGCGTTGGCGCGTCAACTTGACCAATTCCTGGCCGCAGATCCGGCCGCCCCGGAGAAGACCGCAGCGGCGCTGGGCTGCATGGTTCCCCATGCCGGATACATGTACTCCGGCCATGTGGCGGGGGCGGTGTTTCAGCGGCTGCCCGCACGCCCGACTTACATTATTCTCTGCCCCAACCACACCGGACGCGGCGCACCGCTGGCCATCATGTCAAAAGGCGAGTGGCTGACGCCGCTGGGCGCCATCCCTATTGACAGCGATCTGGCGCTGAGCCTGCGACAATCGTGCCGTCTGCTGATGGAGGACGCCAAGGCGCACCAGGATGAGCACGCGATTGAAGTCGAGCTGCCCTTTTTGCAGCGCAGCGCGGGCGCGTTCACGTTTGTCCCCATCGCCATCGGGGTTAGCCGCTATGCGGCCTTGGAGGCATTGGGAAAGGGGATGGCGGAGGCGTTGAAGACCGCGGCGGGGTCGGTGTTGATCGTCGCTTCCAGTGACATGAACCACTATGAGCCCGATGACGTCACGCGCGTGAAAGACCGTAAAGCCATCGACCAGATTCTGGCCCTCGATCCCGTGGGCTTATACGAGGTCATCCGCCGGGAAGACATTTCCATGTGCGGCTACGGACCGGCCGTAGCCATGCTCACCGCGACCAAGGAGCTGGGGGCGACACACGCGGAACTCATCCGCTACGCCACATCGGCTGACACCAGCGGGGACCGCAGCGCGGTTGTGGGCTACGCAGGCGCCATCATCTCCTGAGCTGAAAACCTTCTGTTTCGGACGTACGCCCGGACGAGTGCGCTCCCGTCTGCGGGGAGGCCTGGCGTGGCGCCGTCAGTGATGACCTCCGGTAGAAGCACCACCACTAGAAGCCCCGCCACCGCTGCTGTGTCCTCCGCCGGTGGGTGCAGCACTACCGCTATGGCTTGTGCCTCCTGTTGACCCTCCACCCTCACGGCCTTCCGTGTGGCCGCCGGTTGCCGCCGATGCCCCTTGTTTGGATGATGAACCTCCCGCATATGCCGGCGCGGCGTAGATCCCAGTATCACCCCGCGGCGCCGAACGCGTTTGCGGCCATGAGCGGTCTGGGCCAATTTGATTCCCGCCGTTAACGGTGTCCGGCGCAATGAATCCTTGGGTTTCCGGGGAATGGGTTGACGAAGCAGGAGTCGCCGCGTCGGCCCGGCGCGATCCCCCCGACGCACCTAAACTTGACGGGATGCTTGCGGGAACCGCAGATTGTGCAGCGTTCCCACGGAACGACTGGCCGTGTGCGGCGGGGAATGATACCGCCGGTCCCGTCAGCTTGACCGCCGTAGTAGGAATGATTGCCGGTTGCCTGATTCTTTCGCCTGTCGCGGGATTGACGCTCAGCATGAGGTTGGCAGTCAGCCGTCCCCCGCGGCGGAAGGTCGCCGTGCTCACTACGCCGCCACCACAGTGGTCGCCGCACGTGATAACGCTGTCTTTCCGGTGCTGGCCGGGAATCCAGCCGACCCAACCAGGGCCGTGAAACCAGGTTACGCGGCCAGGGGACCACGTCCGAAGGTTACCCGGGAACCAGACCCATCCCATTCCTGGTACGAATTGCCACGTGCCAAAGTGATAGGGCAGCCAACCCCACGGCTCGGAACCAATCCAGGTGTAGCCCCATCCTGGGTACCAGCACCATTGGCCGGTAGAAAATGGAGACCAGCCGCCGGTGACGAAATGGGGTCTCCACCCATACCCGATTCCCGGCACGCTGGACCACGCTCCGTACTGCACCAGGTCAGCCCACCCGTAGATAACTCCTCCGCTGCTGTCCTCCGCATCGCTCGGAGACGGGGCGGCGCCCGCCGCCTGAAGGTGAGTCTCACGCTGGTCCACCCAATGGTCCCAATCATCTTCGGTGATGCCCTGGGAGATCAGCATCGGATCGGCCGCGCCCGGCTGGATCACTAGTATGGTGTCTTTCTCAACCGTCATATCGCCCGTATCACTCTGCACCTCCACTTGGCCATCGAACACTTCCACGCGCGCCAGGCCATCGCCCACATCTAGCCGGAACTCCGTGCCCCCTTGCGCGGTGAGCGCCCCGTAGGGCGTGCCAACCTGCAACGATTCCCCGAAACGAGAAGGCAGGGGGTGAAACGTGGCGTAGCCTTGGCGCATTTCCACCTGATTGATCGGGGCGCCGTCGGGATCCAGCTCTAATTGGGTGAATTCCAGGAGTGCCCCTTCTCCCAGTCGGATTGTGCCGCCGTTTTCAAACTGCATCTCCGCAAAGCTGTTTTCTCCTGTGGCTAGTTTGAACCCTTCCTGGAGGGGAGTGTTGACCGGTGCTTCAGCCCACCCCTGTACGTCGGGCCGCTGCACCGTCACGTCGCCCTCGACAAAACTCACACGGACGGCGCGTGCCAGCGAGTTAGTTTGGGCCCAGTTTGGAATTGCGGTGAGTAGACCGATGAAGCCCAGTGCCAGAATTCGCAGCGAGGAACGGATGCGGGGTTTCATTAGCCACCTCCTTGCGAGCGGCCGGTTGGCTCGATCCCCTGACCTACATATACCTAGACGATTGTAGCAGGTTCAAGGTTGCTGGGTACATCGCATGTGGCGAACGCTACTTGTTCTCCTGGATACGGTGTACCAGTTCCTGGGCGCGGGCTTGGGCCAAGTGCATAAAGTGAGGGTTGGTCGAAATCTTGTCCAGGGTGGGAATCAGGAGAGCGGCCTCGATGAAGTTATGCTCGTCCAGGCCTTCCTCAATTTGGCGCAGGTCCTGCGGCAGGCTCAGGTGGTCATACTTCATCGCGAATTCAAGCTCCGCGATTCGTTCCTCCACATTGCCGATTTTCTCGAGTATATCGGTGAGCTGCTGCGCGGTGCGGTTCTCCGTGTAGTTATATTGGACCCGGTTGTTTTCCTTGCCAGCCTGGTAAGTAAGGGTCTTCAGACCCATGTTCGCCACCTTATGATGGCTGTCAAGGTCGACGGAGCGGAAGTAGTTCAAAGACTGTGCCAGGGAGAAGATGCGTTCGGTGGTGCCAGGCGAGATTTGCAACGGCCTAGGATCCGGGGATTCTCCCAATGAGTGCGCGTCGTAGGTGCCCTTACCGTTGGCATCAATGCTCAGGGCGATGTATTCAGGGGTACTGCCCTTTAGTGTCTTGGTGAAGGTCAGGCGTGGGGGAGGAGCGGTCTCTTGCGCCGGGACAACATAGATCCCGAAAAGCACCGCCACAAATCCGCTGGCCAGGCACCCGGCGCGAAATAGATGAAATTTGGGACTGCGTGCGATGGTGAGACTACCTCCGTCTGTAATACGCCCTCGCACGTTAAGGGTGGGCTTTTACACCGGCGCACTGGAGTTTCGATTCGAACCGCGCTTTACCCTTACCGCGAGAGGATGATGCCCCCAAAGGCACATTTCCAAACCTATCCCGGCGCGAGCCACGCACGCGCTCAAACTGGCAATGGAGCACTGCCCGCTATTTGGCCTGCGTCAGCGCCTGCAATTCCGCCTCTTCGATATCGAAGTTGGCGTAAACGTGCGACACGTCTTCGTGATCTTCGAGCTCTTCCATCAGCCGCAGCATCTGATCGGCTTGCTTGCCGGTTACCTTCACATAGTTCTGCGGCACCAGCGAAACTTCCGCCGCCGCGGGGGTGATTTGTGCACCTTTGAGACACTCCACGACATTATGGAAGTTCTCCGGCGACGAGAGGATTTCCCAGTTGCTGCCGTCATCGCTCATATCATCGGCGCCGGCATCGGTAACCAGCTCCAGCAACTTTTCCTCGTCAGCCTTGCTTTTCTCTACAACCACATACCCCTTCTTGTGAAATATCCAGGCTACGGAGGCGCCAAACGCCCCCCCATGCTTGGCAAAGATGTGGCGAATTTCGGACGTCGTCCGGTTCTTGTTATCCGTCGTAACTTCCACGATCATGGCGACGCCGCCGGGCCCGTACGCTTCGTAACTCGCTTCTTCAATGATGCTGCCGGGCAGTTCGCCGGTACCTTTCTGAATGGCGCGCTTGATGTTGTCCGCCGGGCATGTTCTCGGCTTTGGCCGCTTGGATGGCCGTGCGCAGGCGGGGATTGGTATCCGGATCTCCACCGCTGATCCGGGCCGCGACAGAGATTTCCTTGATGATTTTGGTGAAGATCTTGCCGCGGCGGGCGTCCGCTGCGCCCTTCTTGTGCTTAATGGTTGCCCATTTGGAATGGCCTGACATAGGAAAGCCGTCCTTTCAAATTCGTTCCTATCCTCTCGATGGCAACCCGTCTCGAGCTAGGGTGTAAGGTTGCGGCCAAATGTTAACACAAGGTTGCACCTGAAATCTATTACGACTCGAAGCGAACGCTCCAGAGCGTAAGGTGGACTCGGAGCGCCCTCTCTGACGGGTCCGTGTTCGTCGGCACGACCTCTTCAGGGACATCGTCGCCATGGAAAAAGGCTTCCCTAAACAGCATGAATGTGCGATAAATCTAAGGCTTGTAGTCAGGTCCTTTTCCCGGTGGTCGCCGCTGGGAAAGTTGGTTTGGCAGGTACGTGCAGTTGCCCTATCGGATCACTAACCTTCTGGTTCCTCGCCCCACCGGCTATCCAAGCCGCCATTCCAGCTTCGTGTGTCTTGGGTTGGCGCTCAGCATGTTTTGTGGTCCCAGTGCAATGCTGGCGCGGCCGCCCTTGCAACGCTTTGAGTATTCCCTCCCCCGCATGGGGACGATCTTTCACATTGAGATGTATGCGGCCTCGAGCCCTCAGGCTTCGAAAGCGGCGGAGGCGGCTTTTGCGCGCGCTGAAGAACTGGAACAGATCATGAGTGACTACCGCCCTGACAGCGAACTGATGCGCCTGTCACGCGCGGGCGCCACCGCACCGTTCCCGGTGAGCAGCGATCTCTATAACGTCTTGGCGAAGTCCGTATGGACCTCCGAGCTCTCGGGCGGCGTCTTCGACGTCAGCATCGGCCCGCTCGTCGATTTGTGGCGCAACGCCCGCAAGACACGGCAATTGCCCGGCCCCGCGGCAATAGCGCGGGCGAAGGCGCTGGTGGACTACCGCAACATCGAACTGGACCCGGTGCGCCACACTGTTTTCCTGAAGCGCGCCGGCATGAAGTTGGACCTCGGCGCTATTGGCAAGGGTTACGCCGCAGACCAGATGCTGGCTGTCCTGCAATCACAGGGAATCCAGCACGCCATGGTAGTTGCGGGGGGAGAAGTAGTGGTAGGCGAACCGCCGCCGGGAACCTCTGGCTGGAAAGTCGGCATCGACACCGCCGCGGACGCCGGAAATCCACCCTGTACAGTGGTCCTGCACTCTGGCGCGCTTTCCACCTCCGGGGATGAGCACCAGTTCCTGGAATTGAACGGACATCGTTACTCGCACGTGATCAATCCCGTAGCGGGCTGGGCACTGGAAGGGGAAAGCAGCACCACCGTCCTGGCAAGGGATTCCACCACCGCTGACGCGCTTGCTACCGCATTTTCGTTGATGACCCTGGCAGATGGAATCAGGGTTGCAGAGTCCTTGCCGGGTGTGTCGGCCTTATGGGTTCGTCGGGTGGACGGAGTTTGGAAGTACTACACTTCACAGGGCTTTCCCACCACTTGCCGTGGCTTACAAGAGGGGGGCAAATAACGCAGATAAGTGTTTACTATTGTGGATAACCTAAAAACCCTCACCATCAAGCACAAGAATTTAGCACTGGTCCTAATCGGAGTGATTCTCGGCGTCTTCGTCATCTTGTCCGGGAAAGCCGGAGTGGATGCCACCTCGTCCGACAAGTTTTGCGATGCCACCTGCCATGCCCACCCGGATGCCACCCAAACCTGGATTCGCTCGGCCCATTTCACCACCAAGAGCGGCGTAGTGGTACATTGCATCGATTGCCACCTCCCAGGCGGCGGAATGGAGTACTACACGGAGAAGGCCCGTTTGGGCACCCAGGACATTTACGGAAAGCTTTTTACCGACCTCACAAAAGTCAATTGGCAATCGAAGCAGACCCTGACCCAGGCGCGGACATTCACCTATGACAGCGCGTGCATGCGCTGCCACGCCAACCTTTTCAGCGTTGGTCTTTCCAAAAAGGGCGTGGATGGCCACCTTCACTACCAACGCTCGAAGGACAAGATGTCGTGCATCAACTGCCATTTGCACACCGGCCATTACCGTGGCAAGGCGGCCGAGGAAGTCGTGGATGAAGCCGCCGCTCAGGAGCAGGAGCTTGAAAAAGAGTTCCCCGTAGCCCGCGAAGGATTCAAGAGTTACGCGGAAGTAATTCCCGGCTCGACGGTGAAACTCCGCATGGTGGCCGTTCCCGGCGGTACGTTCCAGATGGGCAGCCCCGAGTTGGAACCCTATCGGCGCCCTGACGAAGGCCCGGTCCATCAGGTAAAGGTCAGTCCCTTCTGGATGGAACGTGCGGAGGTGACGTGGCGAGAGTACGAGGTTTATCTCCTTCAGCGCGGCTCCACCGGCCGCAATCGGGATGCTCCGAACTCCGGCCAACCTGACGCGGTGACTGGTCCCACTCCGCCTTACGGATCACCCGATCAAGGTTGGGGCAGGGGTTCGCGGCCAGCCATCACCATGACCTACTACGCCGCCACGAAATTTTGCGAGTGGTTGTCGGACGTCACCGGCAAGAAGTACCGGCTGCCCACCGAAGCCGAGTGGGAATACGCCGTCCGCGCCGGAACCAGTTCTCCTTACTTCTTCGCTGGGGACCCATCGTCATTCACCAATCAGCGCTGGCTGAACCACTTGCTGGGTGTGAAGACCGCGCCGTTCATCGACTATGCCTGGTATCAAGGAGATAGCGCCGACGAAACTCATCCTACGGGTGTGACCAAAACCAACTCCTGGGGCATGGTGGATATGCTGGGTAACGTTCGGGAGTTTTGTTCGGATTGGTATGCACCGGACGCCTACGCAGCTTATTCAAATTCTGTGCCGACCGATCCGCGCGGACCGGAATCCGGCAAGGAACACGTGGTGCGCGGAGGCTCGTACCGATCTGACGCCGCCGACCTGCGCTGTGCCGCTCGCGACCACACCCGCGAGGATGACTGGCTGATCACGGACCCCCAATCCCCCAAGAGCATCTGGTGGTATTCAGACTGTACCGATGTGGGCTTCCGCGTCGTCCGTGAATACGATGGCGGGACACAGCAGGCAAAAGCACGAGCGTCAGAAAACAAGAGTGAGGACCGTTAGAGATTGATTTTTCCCAATAGGAGAGACCGAGATGAGAGATGAGAAGATCGAGAAGCAGAATCGTGATTTCACCAGGCGGACGTTCATTGGCGCCGCTGCCGCCTTAGGCGCCGGAGCTGTCCTGGCGAGCTGCAAGAAGTCTTACCCCAAGGTCAGCTTTGTGGACGTGGCGCCGGACGGTCCCGTCCTGAAGGCGGGGTTGATCGGCTGCGGCTCCCGCGGCACGGGTGCGGCCCTGAATTACCTGAATGCCGGACCCAACCTGAAGATCGTGGCGCTGGCCGATGTCCTGCAAGACCACATGGACATCTGCCGTACCCAGCTTGCCCAGAAGAAAAATGTCCAGGTGGCCGACGATCACTGTTTTATCGGTTTCGATGCTTACCAGAAAGTGCTGGCGTCGGACGTCGACGTGGTGCTGCTCGCCACTCCACCCCATTTCCGGCCCCAGCATTTCGACGCGGCGGTTGATGCCAAGAAACACATCTTTGCGGAGAAGCCCTGTGCGGTGGATGCGCCGGGTGTCCGCTCCGTGCTGGCTACCGGGCAGAAGGCAGCCGCCTACAATCTCGTGGTGGTTTCAGGAACCCTGTGGCGGCACGACCGTCCCCATCGGGAAACGTACAACCGCGTGTCGCACGGCGCCATTGGGCAGATCGTGGCGGCCCGCTCCCGCTACAATGTCGGCCAACTGTGGTACACGCCAAGGAAGAAGGGGTGGTCCGACATGGAAGCCATGATTCGCGACTGGGTGAACTGGCGATGGCTTTCCGGCGATCACATTGTTGAGCAGGACGTCCACAATCTCAATACGGTTCTCTGGTTCACCGGCATGACCCCCACGAAGGCCATTGGCGCCGGAGGACGCGCGCAGCGCGTGACCGGCGACCAGTATGACCACTTCAACGTGCAATACAGCTTTCCCAATGGCGGAATCTGGGATAGCATGTGCCGCCAGATCGATGGTTGCGCCACCGAAAGGTCCGACCTGGTGCTGGGGACGGAAGGTTATACGAACTGCATAGACACGATTTTTGACCTGAATGGCAAAATCGTATGGCAATACCAGGAAGCGGGGCAGGAACCCGGCAAAACGAAATTCAATGCCTACGATCAGGAACACGTTGACTTCGTTAACGCCATCCGCACCAATCAGCCCCTGAACGAGGCGGAGCACCTGGCGCAGTCCACGCTGATTGGCATCCTGGGCCGGACCGCGGCGTATACGGGCAAAGAAGTGAAATGGGATGAAATGATGGACTCCCCCGAGCGCCTCGGCCCCGCCGAATGCGCCATGGGTCCCGTAGCCCTCAAGGTGGAAATCCCCGTGCCCGGCAACGCCGAGAATATCGCCAAGCACGCGCGAACATAGTCGGTCCCGAAGGGGCTGACTTGGCGCAAGGGTGGCCCTTTCAGGGCCGGCTTCTCTGCTCCGTTCCGATTCCGTAGGTTTCACCTACGGCTATTCAAGGTTTCCCGCTTCGCGGGAGGTTGCCCGAACGACAGGATTGGCTGTGGATTCTGCTGCTAAAGGAGATCGCATATGACTGATGAGAAACCCGACAATGAAAAGAAGGATTTTAGCCGAAGGACATTCATCGGCGCCGTAGCGGCGGTGGGCGCCGGCGCGGTGCTGGCCAGTTGTAAGAAGACCTACCCGCCCATGAAGTTTGTGGATGTGGCCCCTTCCGGCCCGGTTCTAAAAGCGGGCCTGATTGGCTGTGGCGAGCGGGGAACCGGCGCGGCCATCAACTTCCTGAAAGCCGGACCCAACCTCAAGATCGTGGCGCTGGCCGACGTGTTGCAGGACCGGATCGACAAATGCCGCGACAACCTCATCAAGAAATCCAACAATCCGGTTGCCGACGATCAGTGTTTTATCGGCTTCGATGCGTACAAGAAGGTTTTGGCGTCTGACGTCGACCTGGTGCTGTGCGCGACGCCGCCGCATTTCCGGCCGATCCACTTTGATGCCGCCGTGGACGCCAAGAAGCATTGTTTCCTGGAAAAGCCCTGCGCCGTCGATGCGCCCGGGGTGCGTTCGATCCTGGCCACCGGCCAGAAAGCCGCAGCTTACAACCTGTGCGTGGTCACGGGCACGCAGCGCCGGCACGACCGCGCTTATCAGGAAACCTATAATCGCGTGTCGCACGGCGCGATTGGCCAGATCGTGGGGGCCTGCGCGCGCTGGAACCAGAGCCAACTCTGGTACACGCCCAAAAAGAAAGGGTGGTCCGATATGGAAGCCATGATCCGCGACTGGGTGAACTGGCGTTGGCTTTCCGGCGACCACATTTGCGAGCAGCACGTCCACAACCTCGACACCGTCCTCTGGTTCACCGGGATGAATCCCACCAAGGTCATCGGCTGCGGCGGACGCGCCCAACGCGTGACGGGCGACCAGTACGACCACTTCGTGTTGCAGTTCAGCTATCCCAACGGCGGAATCCTGGAGAGCATGTGCCGCCAGATTGACGGGTGCACGAATGAAGTCTCCGAGTACGTCATCGGCACCGACGGCTTCACGAACTGCAAGAACACCATCTTTGACCTTAAGGGCAACGTGGTGTGGAAATACCAGGAGGAGGGACAGGAGGCCGGCAAGACGAAATTCAATCCTTACGATCAGGAGCACGTGGATTTCGTCACCGCCATCCGCAACAACCAGCCCATCAACGAAGCCGAACACGTGGCCCACGCCACGCTGGCCGCCGTCATGGGACGAACCGCGGCGTATACGGGGAGAGAAGTGAAATGGGATGAGATCATGGATTCCCAGGAACGACTCGGCCCCACCGAGTACGCCATGGGCCCGGTTCCCATGAAGGTGGAAATACCCATGCCCGGCAGCGCCGCCGACGTTGCCAAGCACGCCAGAACCGCTTAATTCACCGCTCGACCAGGCCGGGGCACGGCACACCGTGCCCCGGGTCTACCGCTTACTTCGGCACGCACGTAAGCGAAACCCCTCGACTTGGCGTAGAACGAGGGGTTTGGATCGATGGCAGAGGTGGTGTTACATTTGTGTCGTATGCGTCATACAATTACAGTCCGTCTCCCGGCAGAGCTCGCCGAATGGCTGGAGGAACGTAAGCGCCAGACGGGTTGGCCCGCCGGTCGAATTATCCGTCATCAGTTGGAGCGTGCGCGCTCCGAAAGTGGGAGCCAACGCTTCCTCCAGCACGCAGGCAAGATAAGCGGTCCCCGCAACCTCTCATCCCGCAAAGGCTTCGCCCCTTCATGAAGGGAATCGCGAAGACGATTTCCATAACTCAAGCTTACTCCATCCCTAAGAAGAAGCGAAGCCCGGGGCGAGTGCGGCAGTTCCAGCGCATGGCTATCAGGGAGCTTCGCCAGAACTCTGGTCCTGCTGGCCGCCACCGAGGAAAATCACGTTTTGATTCTTTACATCTTCAAACGAGACCAACCGGGACGAGGAGTACCTGGACGCGAAAGCCCTGGAACCGGCGGCGGGCAGTCGATTATCCTGAAACGTGCCCGATCGACGAATGAGTGGATTCGCACTGCCATCGCAGGGTGTACACCTCCTCAGGCCGCGACCAGCCGGGCAAGAGGGACGGGGAAGAGACGAGAACGGAGGCAAGGGCTATGCTTCGACGGGATTTGCTGAAGGGGATGTCAGCCAGTGCTTTGGGTTGGTGCCTGAAGCCGTTTGCGGGTAACGCGGAGATGGAAGCGGCGCGGCAGCAAGTGAAGACAGTCTACGTGATGTACAAGTGTCACCTGGACGTGGGCTTCACCGACACCGAGCGCGGCGTCATTCGGACGTACTTTGATGACTACCTTCCCCGCGCCATGGACACCGCCACGACGCTGCGCCAGGCGGTGGGCGAGGAGCGCTATGTCTGGACCATCGCGGCGTGGATGCTCTACGAGTACCTGGAGCAGGCCTCGGCGGAGAAGCGCCGCCGCATGGAGCAGGCCATTGCCGATGAAGACATCGCCTGGCACGCGATGCCTTTTACCTGGAACTCGGAGATGCTCGATCGCTCGCTGATGGCAACGGCGCTGCGGCTCGCGGCGGCTCTCGACCAGCGCTTTGGCAAAAAGACCATTGCCGGCAAGCTGACCGACGTCCCCTGCCACACGCGCGGCATCGTGGGCCCGCTGTCCGAGGCCGGCATCCGCTTTCTTGATATTGGCGACAACGCCGGGTGCAAGGCCCCCGATGTTCCCTTCATGCGGGGCGAGGGCAGCGCTCTTCCCCCGGCGCAAAGGGAAAAACGCGACGTGCAGGTTGATCCCCACGCTTATCTGTTCAACTGGCGCGACCCGGAAGGGGCGGAAATCATGGTGCTCTATCACCCCTTCGACTACGGCAGCACCGTGGCGATTCCCGGAACCGATGTGGCCGTGTCCATCCGGGTGCGAGGCGATAATTCCGGGCCGCATTCCCTTGAGGAGATCAAGGATTCCTACCGGGAACTCCACGCCTTGTACCCCGGCGCGCGGGTGATTCCGACCAACCTGAGTGTGATTGCCAAGGCACTCGAACCCGTGCGGCCGCTTCTGCCGGTGGTGACTCAGGAGATGGGCGATACTTGGATTTATGGTGTGGGCAGCGACCCCGGCAAAGTAGCGCGATTCCGCGAATTATCGCGGCTGAGAGGCGAGTGGCTGGAAAAAGGCCGTGTTCACGCCGGAGACGCTGTGGATCTGGCCTTTGCGCGCAAGCTCATTCTGGCGCCTGAACACAACTGGGGGCTCAGCATTGGAGAATACCTGAAGCACCCGGAAGTCTACGCGCCCAAGGAACTCGCTGCCGCGCGCGCCACCCTGCCGGAGTTCAAAAAAGTGGACGCGGAGTGGGTGGCAAAGCGCGAGGATATGGACAGGGCTGTGGCAACACTGCCTGCGAAGCTGCGGGAGGAAGCCGGCCAGCGCCTCGCACGCCTCCGGCCCGCGCCACCCGATATTCAGGGGTTGGCGCCGGTTGCCCCCGGCGGAGAGATCCAGGGCGAGCATTTCATTCTGGCCCTGGATGCGGCCACAGGGGCAATCCGGCGTTTGCAGCACCGCTCGACGGGGCGGGAATGGGCTTCCCCGCCACACCTGCTGGCAGGCTTCTGCTATCAGACCTTTAACCGCGCGGATTTCGACCGCTTCAATCACGCCTATAACACCCGGCCGATGGGGTACGATTTCAGCAAGCCCGGCCTGGAGAAGTTCGCGGTGGAGAGCCGGGTCTGGCAGCCCACCCTTACGGGAGCGTGGGCGGCGGAGGATGCGCAGGGGCACCGGCTGGCGGTGGAGTTGCGCCTCCCGCCAGCCCCCGCGGCGCTGGCGGACCTCGTGAGCTGGCCGGAGCGGCTGACCATGGAGATCCTCCTGCCCTCCGCCGAACCCACCGTGCAGATCACCTTCCAATGCTTCAGCAAGCGGCCCAACCGTCTTCCGGAGGCGATGTGGCTATCGTTCGTGCCTGACGCTCCCGATGCGGAGGGGTGGCTGCTCGAAAAGGTAAATCGTCCGGTCTCACCGCATGATGTTTTGGCCAACGGCGGCCTGCATCTGCACGCGGTAACCCGACACGTCAGCTATCGCGATGCGCGGGGCAGCTTTACGCTCGAGACGCTGGATGCCCCGCTGGTTTCGCCGGGCGGGCTGGGACTCTTGGTGTTTAACAACCAACTGCCCGACATGCACGGCGGCGTGCATGTAAACCTCTATAACAATCTTTGGGGCACGGCCTTTCCCCAGTGGTATGGAGATGATATGCGATTCCGCTTCGTAATTCGCGTGTGAGTGCATCCGCATCTAAGGGGGCGCTCCGCACGACGTACGTTTGAGATGAAGAATCCGAACGCTGAATTTGTTGAATACGGCGCGGGTGAGGGCATCAATAACTTCCTTGGAGTGGCTGTAGTCCTTCCAGCCGAAGCTCGAAACCGCAACACCCTGGTCGAGCCCGCGGAGAAACCTGCAGCTCTGGGCCGGGCGCTGGGAGTCTCGGGTCGTTTGTCTGTGGCCGAGTTGTCAGTCCTCAGTCGTCAGTTCTCAGTTCTCAGTTCTACAGTTGACCTTTGTCATCGGTTCTTGGACTGCCCAACCGTGGAGCCGCCGTGCAGCATGAACTCGCTGTCCTGCGCGGCGCAAAGTTTGTCATGCCTAACAGCGATGACCTTCCCTGACGCACGTTGGGTGTATGCTCTTGGCAAACGGATCCCGGCACAGGCGCCGTTTGACAACCACTCTCGCTCAAGCGGAGGACCGATGGGCCTCTCGAAATCGAAATTCATCGCCGGATGGCAGTGTCTGAAGCGGCTGTACCTTGAGGTCCACCAACCGGAATTGGCCGGTGAGCCTGACGAGCGGACGCAGGCAGTGTTGGAGCAGGGTCACGAAGTGGGCCGATGGGCGCAAAAGAGGTTCCCCGCGGGCCTGCTGATTGAGGCGAGCCCTCAAGAGATGGCAAAGGCGCTGAAACAAACTGAACAGGCGTTGGCGGATCGGCAGTACGGCGCCATATTTGAGGCGACCTTCGCCCATGACAACGTCCTGGCCCGAGTTGACGTGCTTGAACGCCTGCCCGCGAACCAATGGCGGCTGGTGGAAGTGAAGTCGTCAACCGGCGTTAAGGATTATTACCTTTATGACGTAGCCCTTCAGCGGCACGTGCTGGAAGGCCTCGGGATGAACGTAGTTCCCTGCTTGATGCATCTTAACCGGGAGTACGTATACGACGGCAGACAGTACGATCTGGAAAAGCTGTTCGTCATCCGGGACCTCACCAGCGAGACTGCGGCCTTGCAGCAGCAGGTGAAAGACCTCCTGCGCGAAGAGTGGAAGGCGCTCGACGGGGCCGAGCCGCCCGATATCGCGCCCGGGGACCACTGCACGCATCCCTTCGCTTGCGCATTCTTCGACCTCTGCAACAAGCCCCTGCCGGACGGCCACGTCCGCTACCTGCCGGGCATCTCGGCGAAGAAGCTGCAAGAACTCGCGCGCCGGGGAATTGAGTCCATCAAACAGATTCCGCAGGACTTTCCCCTGACGGAGCGGCAGGAACGAGCATGGGATTGCGCCCGGACGGGTGAGCCGTGGTTTGGGGAAGGGCTGAAGACGGCGCTGGCGGAACTGCGCTATCCCCTCTATTTTATGGATTTCGAAACCTTGCCGGCGGCACTTCCCCGCTTCGCCGGTATGTCCCCTTACGACCATATTCCCTTTCAATGGTCGGTCCACGTGCAGCCCACGCCTGGGGCGGAACTGGAGCACTACGAGTTCCTCGCGGACAACGCGGATGATCCGCGACCGGAATTCATCAGAACCCTGTGCCTGGTGGTTGGGGACCGCGGAAGCATCCTCGCGTATAGCATCGGGTTCGAGTCAGGGCGCCTGACCGAATTGGCAGATTGGCTGCCTCAATATAAGGACATCATCGCCAACATTCAAGGCCGGTGGTGGGATCCGTTGCCGGTGATGCGCGCCCACGTCTACCACTCGGAGTTCCGCGGTTCCTACTCGCTGAAACACGTGCTGCCGGCCCTGGTGCCCGATATGACTTACGAGGGCATGGAAGTCGCCGAAGGCAGCCAGGCCGGGTTGAAATGGGAAAAAATGCTTCACACCGAAGCGGGCAGCCAGGTGCGATCCCAGCTCCGGGACGCTCTGCTGGCCTACTGCAAGCAGGATACACTCGCCATGGTGAAGCTGCTGGACGTTCTCTACCGGCACGCAGCGTGATCGCCCCTTCGCCCAACTAAATCGCCTTCTGATCATGGATGTCCCCGCCTTTCCCGTGCTAGAGTGATGAGCCGACCCATAGATTTCGCATGCGCCTTTGGACGTAACCTTTGGAGCGCTGCAGGGTGTATTCTTCATCGGGCCAAGCTGAGCCCCTTTTTACTGAGGAGGAACTTATGGTTGAAATCAGAGGATCCGAAGTCAGGCGGCCCATCGAGCAGGGCGACTGGAACATGGCTTTTATGTTTCCCGACGAAGTGGCTGCGGCAAGGGAACGTAACGGGTTGGTCATGCTGCCCCTGGCTCCCCTGGAGTGGCACGGGCCGCACTTGGCGATGGGATGTGACAACCTGCTGGCGCATGCCTTCGCGCGGCGCCTGGCTCGCGAGTTCCAATGCCCCTACTTTCCTCCCCTATTCGTGGGCACGGAAAGGGAGCGTAGCCCGGACATGCTGGAATCGCTGGGATTCAGCCGCGACGCTTTCATCGAAGGGATGGATTTCCCCAGGAATTCCGTGGCCAGCGCCTACTTTCGGGAAGAGGTCTTTGCCGCGGCCGTGCGCGATATCCTCAATATTCTTCTGGGCCGCATGCGCTTCCGCCACGTCTTGATTGTGAACGGGCACGGCGCGGACAACCAGCGGGCGGTGCTGCACCGGCTGTGCCGGGAATTCAACGAGGGTTACGATCCTAAGCGGATGAAGTGGGTTTACCCGGGGTTCCCCCGGTCTTTGGTAGCGGGAGCGATTGGCCACGCAGCTTCCGAAGAAACCTCGATGCTGGAGGCGATGTGGCCAGGTTGTAGTGATCTTTCCAAGCTGCCCCAGACCGGCAAGCTCGCCAACATCGACTACGCCATCGTCGATGGGGACACCTTCGATTGCGCGCCTACACCGGACCACACGCTGCGCGAGGCGCAGGACCCGCGTACGCACACCGACCCCCGGTGGGGAGCGGAGCAGGTTGAGCAGGCGGCGCAGGAGGTGATCGCGGAAGTCAAAGCCGAGTGGTTTCCGGCAAGTCCGAAATAGCACAGCATCGCGCCGCCGGTCAACTGATGCCGAGCAGAATCACCGCGACGAATCCCAGGGCCACACCCAGCACCGTGGGTGCATTCATGCGCTCCCCAAATACCAGGCGCCCCGCCAGGGCCACTACGAAAATCGAGCCCCCGATCGCGATGGGAAATACGATGTGCCCGGGAACGCCCGAACCGAGCGCCACGGCCATGGCCACCTGCCCCCCCATGCTCAGGGCTCCGGCAACTGCTCCCCATAAGATTTCAGTCTTGCCTAGTTTCAAACCTTTCATGAGCATGGGAACCGCGATGCACGCCAGGCCGCCCGCGTACCATACGGTCAAGTAAGGGTATTTGACGGTCTCGGGAAGCGCCCAGCCCGCGATCATTTTCAGGCCGAAGGCGCTCATGCCGTTGGTGAGCAAGATGACCAACATCAGCAAAAACCACATAGTGCGCTTAGCTTCCTTTCGCGTAAGAGTTGCCCAGGCCGCGCTTTTCCGCCACTTGGCCCCAAAACAGGAAAAAAATCGAGATAATCGCGAGCCCAAACGCGATGACCTTCAGCGGTGTCAATTGCTCGTGGTACATCCGGATGGAGACAACCACCGGAACGCCCGCGGAAAGATTCATCATCAACCATCCCACCGTGACCTTGCCCACGCGGATGGAAACTTGGAATGCCCAGGAGGCGACGGCCGCGCAGGTTCCGAAGATCACGGCGATCAGAAATACTCCCCCCGGTATGTGGCTGCCCGGCCGCAGGAGCAGCGTCCTCACCAGCATCACCAGGGCAGGCCAGGCATAGGCTGCGATGACCAGCCCGGAGGCGTTGGCATTCCTGCGTTCGGCCGCCTTCAGCGCCGTGCCCAGCAGGCCGAAGGATAGAGCGCCCAGAAAACAAAACGACAACCCCATCGTTTTACTCCTCCAGACTCCTTACCCGCGTAAATAACTTATGGGACTGCGCCGGCCAACTCCTTCGCTGATCCCATGGCATTCAACCGCAAGTCTTCACGGCGTGAGCCGACGGGGGAGTATACCTCAAGTGCGGACTTCCGTTGCTTCCATCGCGTAACGGCACTCCTGCCGGAGCGCGAGCACCGTCATGGAGCGCGGGGAGGAGGACGTACGGCAGAGTCATTTCTGAAAAGCGAAATAACTCTGATGCCCTGCGTCCGGCGTCCTGCTTCCGGTCAACGCGGTACCCGGTTTTAGGAAGCGCCGTGCTTTTCAGGAATAAAACCGTGGGCCGGTAACCACCCCCGATGCAAATCGCATCGGTCCCTTCCTTCACTGCGTTCAGGTCAAGCTCTGAATCAGGAGGGGGGCCCGTGTGGCCGCCGCTGGCGGCAGCGGCAGCATAGCTCCCCTCCTCAAATGAGGAGGGGACGACGCGGAGCGGCGGGGGTGGTTTTCAGGCACCGGGCACCGCGGAGTTCGCCGGCAACAGGTCCGGCGGTTCCTCGCGCAACCTTAAAGGCGCGTCCGCGAATCGGTGGGCAGCAAAAGACGCCCACCGCCAATCCCGTCGGGAAGACGGGCCTGATTCACCGTACCCGTGTAGCCGTGTACGCTGGACCGGGGCCAGTCTTCGGGGCGCTCCACCCCTGCGGCCCGGACAGCAAGTACCCGGTTCGTGTTCCGTTATCTCCTCCACGCGTTATTACCCATCAGTAAATAAGCGCTTGACAATTACGTTTCCTGTGGTAGCCTCTACGTGGAGCTTTGCCCGGGCGCGGTGTAGGAGGCTAGCGCGGCCCGGCGGACGGACGGAGGCGCCATGTCACTGATGAAAAGACGAACGATGACGGAGAAACAGAAAGCGGCGGCCCGGGCGAACGGGGCGCGCTCGCACGGACCCACCACCTGCGCCGGGCGGGAGCAGATTCGCGCGGCCAACCTTCGCCAATGACTGTATTTCCAAGCCCGGGAGGTGGTCCTGACCTCGCTGGGGGAAGACCCGGAGGAATTCGAGGAACTGCGGCAGGGGCTTTATGACTCCTGGCCCGGCGGCGACCCGAAGGATGGCGGCGGCACGGGCGGCCAAGGCAGGTTCGCAACAATCACCAAATTTGCAGGAATAATCCCAGAAGTGAGGCCGGGCAACATTGGCAAGTCAGGACATTACCTACAGGGAAGTACCTATCGACGGGGCCGGGACTTGCAATCTCCTCGGGTGTATAATCAGGATGTACCCTGGGTGGTACCAAAAATCCAATTTAAGATCGGAGGTGACTCGTGACCCGAAATTTCCTCCGGTACGTATTCCCCTCGCTGCTGTTCGTGGCGATTCTCCCCGTCAACGCCCAACCGCAGGATCAGGGCCGGCAAACCATCCTGCCGGCCGGGACCCTGTTGCGATGCACCCTCAACGAGCCGAATTTCTCGTCCAAGTCCGCCGAAGTAGGTGATCCCGTGGTCTGTGCTTTGGGCGGAATGACTGTGTTCGGCCGCAATGTCTTTCCCCGGGGCGCCTATCTGGTCGGCCACTTGGAGGCGGATAAAGACCCCGGTCGCTTTATCGGCAAAGGGTACTTGAAGCTGGTGTTTGATCGCATCGGCTTGCCCGACAGCCAGGTTCCCGTGCCGACCAAAATCATCGCCTCCAGTGGATATAAAGTGGACCGGCAAGGGAAGATCATCGGGCACGGCCACCCCACGCGCGATCTGGCGGAATGGATGATCCCGCCGCTCTGGCCGGTGAAGGTGCTGACGCTGCCGGAGCGCGGCCCGCGTCCCACACTGAAGGGTGAAGAGCGATTGACGCTGCGCCTGATGGATGACGCCGTGATTCCGACCGATCCGGCGCCGGGATGGCACTACTTCAGCCGGTCGTCTTCGGACAGTTCGAGCCGCACCAACGACCCGCCGCCAACTACGCACGCTGCACCGCAACGCCCGGCTTGGGCGGCAAACAATCCGGCGCCCAGAGGCTCTTCATCGCTCGGCGCTTCGACTGCCTCGGCGCAAAGCATGCTGGTCCTGCGGAACGGCGCGACATATTCTGCAGCCTCTCTGCGCATCGACGGCGACGTATTGAGATACACGTTACCGGACGGAACCGCCGCGAGGGCGAGCATGGAGGATGTCGACTGGACTCAGACATTCAAAAGCAATGCTGAGAATGGCACTGTGCTCGCCCTGTCCGCGGAAGGCGTGACGCATTGAACCTGTGCTCGCTGCTACCGGTGCGTAAAGACTGACAGGAGCGGTGAGCGCCGTTCTAGGTGGGACAGGGCCCCAAGGCGAGTGAAAGTTCTTCCCCGCTCCCAGTCCCCAACCATACCCCCAGGAGGGGGGATATGCGACGCGCTTTATTTGTCTTCGCATATTGGCCGATGCTCGCGTTGTGGGCGACATTGGGCCACCCAGCACCACAAGCGCCAGCGCCGCAACAGAATTCCTACTCCTCTTACTACGTGCGGAATGGAGATGCCGTACAGCTTGTCAGCGGCGATCCGGCTGGCGCCGCCGCTGCGAGTTGGCAGGTCTGGGTCTACTCCCAGCCCGTGCGCGTTTCGCCGTCCGGCCTGGGCTTGGTGTACTCCCGCTGGGGAGTCCTGGAAGGAGGATCAGCCGCAGCCGTGATGGCACAACTTGCGGCTTACCAGGAATTCGAGCGCGCGTACACAAGTCTCTTCGGTGCGCAGACGTGGGGCCAGTTCACCTTTGCCTATTCGGTGGGACCGGTTGCGGTGACGGAACAGGGGCAAGGGGATGATCCTTATGCACTGCGCTCGAAAATCGAAATGCTGGATTACCAGGTTGGATCGGTGGTTGCCGCGCTTCATCCGTCGCTCGTAAATGCGGAACGCGGCCAAGCGACCGCTGCGGTGCAGCCTTATTTCCAGCAGGTGCACAACTCCATGCAGGACGTGGCTCGTTTTTATGACAGGCTATCGCGTCTGCCCGATCAGCAGAACTATCTCGCTCAGGAACTGGCGCTGGTGATTCCGGGCGTGACCCGTGCGCAGAGCGCGGTACCAGAAGTCAGAGCCACCTTGCCCAGCGTGAAATTGCCGGTCAGCAAGAGTTGGATGACGCACACCGAGCAGGCAGGCAAAGATGGAACCATCAACGTTACGGTCGCGGAGGTCGGTTCCAGCGCGTGGATACAACAGAACTGGACGGGCGGCGACGGCAGCATGACCGGAACGAAGATCATCACCATTGTGCCCTACCAGGACATTGGGACGATCGACATTGAGGTCTCGCGCTGGGAAAGGAACCCGCACTGGACCGTCCGCATCCATCCGGCGAATCCGAATGGGTTTCCACAAAGCGTTACCAGCCCGGAGCGCGTTACTGCCAAGCGCACCTATCGAGCCGTCGATTTGAAAACGACCGAAGGGTTCCTCTACCTGGAGTTCACCGATCCCACCGATGCGCAGGACGCCTACGCCTTCTTCCTATACCATAAGGAACGCGGAATGTAGCGGCGGCGCGTTGATTACTTGTCTTTGGACGTTCCGCAGTTCTCGTTCAACTTCAATGGCAGTTAGCGAACAGTTGCGACCGTTTTTGACGATGCCGAATTATGGAAATTCTGATTTCGGGTTCCCCTTCGCGCATTGTGGATAAGCCCCCAATCCCCCTGGAAACGGAAGCACAGTGGAACATCTTCACACTCAGGAGGCTTCCGGCAGGACGCGCGCGGCTACACGCATCGGACTGTTTGTCACTACGCCGGGTTGCGCCTCTCTTAAATTTTGAATTTTTGAATTTTGAATTTTGGATTTTGGATTGAACCTCAAGCTAGGGTCGGGAGCTCTTCGCTTCGAACCGCGGGTCAAGCACTTTCCGCGCGGTTTCGGCGCCGAAAACCGGCAACGCGCTATCCGTGAGCAGTCCGACTTGCTTCAGCACGGACGCCTAGTCCCAGTAGATGTGCTCATGTGCCAGTTTGCCGTCCCGAAATTGCACGATGGCCACCAGCGGCACCTCGACGTGGCGATGAGTGGGGGGAACCCCGGGCAGCATCCAGGGCATCTCCTGGGTGTGCGTGAAGGAAAAGATCATCTCATCGACGAGCTGATTTTCGCCCACGGTTCGCGAGACGAGCGTCAGCGTCGTGTCGGGCGGCATGGTGGGGATAAAGTGCCGCGAGTAAAACTCGCGCAAAGCGGCCTTACCGAATCCGCCGGTCAGAACCGGCACATGATTGACGTAAGCGTCGTCCACCATGGTATCCAATGTAGACTCCGTGTCCCGCGTCACGAACTCACGCCGTGTATGTTCTTCCCAAAGTCTCACGAGATTATGGTCTGACATACAGACAATATTACCACACGGGCACGGTCGAAATCGCAGCCGAGCCGCGACGATTTTCTCAGTGTCCTCTGTGCGCGCTTCTCCGTGACCTCTGTGCGAAACACCCGGGTTCACACAGAGGCCGCAGAGGAAACATCACGGAGATCACGGAGAAGACCTTGTTGGTTACGGTTTCTGCCGCGTTGTATAACTAATTCGTGGTCTTCGTCGCAAACAGAAGGTTGGAGGGCACGGCGCCGAAGCCGTAACCGATGCGGAACGGGAGCGGCCGAGGCTCCTGGGTCTGGTAGGCATCTCTCAAATCCTTCTGTGCCATCCAGCGGAAGCTGCCGTAGGGGCGTTCATATTGTCCATACAACTGCACCCGCCACGCTGGCGAGGCATAAAAGTGGTACGGAACGCCCGAGTCATCCTGGAGGACCGCCGCACTTCCCGACAGGACGCATCCGCGGATGATGGAGAACTCCGGCTTTTGAATCATGTACGAGGTGGCCTTGAGGAACGTCGTGGCCCCTTGCAGGTTGGACAGGAATTTAAGGAAGGGCTGATCTTCCTGTAACCGTGAGTTTGACAAATTAACCGAAAAATAGAACAACTTGTGAACCGAGTGGTCCGCGTCGGTCGCGAACTCGATTTCCACACCCTTATTTCCGATCAGGCCGGGCCGATGATAATTGGCCGCTCGCTCGACAATTTGTCCCGAGTCGTCCAGCCGGACGTACCGGAAGCCCAGAATCGTATGGCCTGACCGCACCAGCAGCTCCAGAATCGGCAGGCAAAGACCGTCCGTTACCTGCCCGCGAAACTCGTGATCCATCTGGCGGGTAACGAAAAAGCTCCGGTGCAGCTCCGAAGCCACGGTAGACCTGGTCGCGCTCAGATACGTGTTCAGGTTCTTGCACTCGAGATCCCCGGGACTGGGCAGCGTGCCCGCCGGTTCCAGTCCAACCATCACATACACCGGGCTTTGCGGGAAGAACACGGTCATCGTGAGCGCATCGGGGCCGCTGAACGGATAAAACACGGGAGACTCGCGATCGGGTTGAGAGTCGAGTTCGGATTTCTGGAACGCGCGCATGGCCGGCAGGCGCTGGCTATCTACTTTGTTCCATGCGAGATCCAAGTCATGCCGATGTCCTGCCCAAATCGCGCTGTCTTGAAGTCCGGCAAACGGGCTGTCCGGCCGTGCCGGTAGTCCCGCCAGAAACCGGCCCACATCGTCAGCGTACCGGTCATGCGGGACAGATTCCAGGAGCCGCCCGGCGGGAGGTCTGGGATTTCGAGTGTCTGCGGCGTGACCCAGTAGAAGGACCAGCCCCGCTACGCCCAGGCACAAGCATGGAATCCAAGCACGGCGGCCTGCCCCAAATACCCGCTTCCACAGATCCCTGACTGCCGCTCGCGATGGAGAACCCCGCATGTTCAACTCCTGCGCCAATTCAAGACGTTGTGGACATAAAGTGCCAGACAGAAGAGATTCGCCGGCACGAAGCCAAACTGGGCCGTTCTGATCCCAATCAAGCAAATGATAACGCTATTGACCCCGGCCACCAACCATCCCTGCCACAACCTTTTTCCCACCAGGACAGTAGAAAGAATGGTAAGGGCGCAGGAAATGTAATCCAGCCGCAACGCGTTGTGGCAAGACTGCGCCAGAAGTTGCCGGGCCAACTCCACCAGCGTCCGGGTGCGCTCCGAGTCCGTGAGGCTGTGCAGAGCGGAGAGCGAAAGCACTGCCGCGCAAGCACTTCCGTGGTACCAATGGGTGACTTCCCTCAATTCATCTCACCAATGCGGGATTACCGCAACTGCCGCTGCGCACACGATTCGCGTCCAACCGAGCACGAACACGGGCAGCGGTGTTCCCGGAGAACGGCCGCGAACCGTAACCCATTTTAAGCGTTGGGATTTTTGGCTGTGGCCTCACATCCGGGCAGTTAGGTCTGTAAACCTGCTGCAAGCCCGATCAGCTTAGCCGTGCGGCGATCTCAGTATTCCTGGGCACGCGCTTTGCCAAAACTAACAGCTTATAGCTGTCAGCTCTCAGCTCTCAGCTCTCAGCTCTCAGCTTTCATCTTTCAGTTCTCAGCTATCAGCTCTCAGTTTGCAGGCGGGCCGTCAGGGCGTGCGGTTCTACTAGTCCAAACTTCTTCGCGGCGCGCGAAGATTTTTGCTGTTGAATTTTGAATCTTGAATTTTGGATGCGGCCGTCAGGCCGTTGAGCCCACACCTCAAGATTCAGCCTTGCCGGCTCTTGGCGGTGGCGCTGGTTGAGCCTGAACCAACACTTGACGTGAGAAAAAAGCAGGGCGAGTATCTGGGCATGAAGAAATCCGCAGCGAGGACCTTGAGCAGGCTGAACTTGCGCAAACCCCTGGCACAAAAACGCAAAAAGATCGCGCGGTTGGCGATCGAAAGGCGCTGGAGGAAGGCCCGCGCGCAGGAGAAGAAGGCGCGAAAGCAGTGTGGCTGATGCTAGTTCGCGATCTTGCGCGTGAGAATTGGCTGCGCTAAACCCACCCGGCCAGGTTGGTAGTGCAGCACGTTCTGCGCATTGCAACGCACATCGACGACATGCGGTTAACAGGGCAACAGGCACGCTTTCTCCAGTTGCGAGTATAATCAAGCTGCGCGTGGCCACTCTAAGCTTATACGACTGCAAGGAGCCTGGGATGAGCGGGCGGAACAAGGCGGCACGGATTCTGGTTGCGATTGGCAGCACTGTGCTGTTCGCTAGCACCGCGCTGCATTCGCTCGCTGCCTACCCAAGGGTTTCGACTGCGCTGGGTGCGTCGAATTTGAATGCGCGTCTGCAGGAGCCTTTGCGCGCCGTTTTTCTTTTGGTGGGATGGGACTGGATCGTCATTGCAATTGTCGCGCTATTGGCTGCTTTTACGGAAACGAAGCTGCGCAAGATCCTCGTCTTGTTCTGCGGCGTGGCCGTTCTGGTCGAAACGGCATTGACCCTGGTCTTCATAGGCGTGTTTCTCGGCAACGAAATGATTGGTTCGGCGGCGGTGTTGCTTATGGTTGGCGGCCTACTCTCGGACACAGCTTCTAAGCCGCAGGATGCTGAGGAAGCAGGCCCAGCTCCGCATCAAGGCCTGTAAAAAGAGGTGCGGCACGGAGCCAAGCTTTACCCCTTATTATCAGAGCAGCCATTTTCAACTACTCTGACCACCTACAGGGACGCAGGCATAAAAGGCAATGTCCGCGCCACGCGCAGCTTAGTTGCGCTACCTGTTCTCCAAAGTCCGCCGCTTTTAAACCTGCCCGGGGGTGCATAGTCAAAGTTCTGCCATTGGCGGGCTGGCGCAGAGATGCTTTTCAATCTCTGCGTTCTCGTCAGGGCCCAACGCAGAGTCCCTTCGGGATCGCAGACTTCACAAGACGGAAGTCTGCGCTGGCCCCCAAGGGCTGACGCACTCGATTCCTTCTTGACCCCCGTACCTGAAGTGGTAGTATTCCCGCCTAAACTATGTCTCCCTATGGAATCGTAGCTCCCACCCATCGCGCCATTCGCAAGTACTATGGTCAGGTTGCGGCGCTCGAATCGGGTCGCCGCCAGGGCGACGGGCCTGTAAGGGCAAACGGTGTTCGCCCTGAGGCGGAGCGCCGTCGGGGACAAGCCGACGAAGTTCGCGGGAGGATCGGATATGAACAACAAAGAGCAGGTTATCAAAAAAGCGCTTGAAATTTTGGGTGACGCCCCGAAGGGTATACGATACTCGTCCCTCGTTCGAGTGGTCCATGAGGCCCTTCCCCACATTCCAAAAAATACGGTCCACGGCACGATCTGGAAGTTGGATGTGACAATGCCCGACAAGTTTTTCAAGCCAGCGAGGGGCCTGTGGAAGCATGCCAAATTCCGCGAGGAGCTGCAGCCGGAGAAGTGCGTACCGGTATCCCCCGCTAAAGAGAAGATTGCAGAGAAGCAGTTTTACGAACCATTCGCAAACTGGCTTGTAAACGAGCTGGAGGAATGCACGAAGGCGATTCAAATGGGCGGGAACTCGTTTAAGGACAAATGGGGTACCCCGGACGTGATAGGAATTAGAGAGCCACGGAAGAGCGATATTATCAAGTTCCCCACCGAAATTGTTTCGGCCGAGATTAAATTAGATTCCGCGAGCCTGATTACCGCCTTCGGTCAGGCTTGCGCGTACTGGCTCTTTAGCCACAAATCCTATTTAGTCGTTCCGGCTACCTCGCCGGAGGACGACCTTGCGCGGCTGGATGCTTTGGCCCGCATTTTCGGAATTGGGCTTATCCTATTCAACGCGACCGACCCAAAATCACCGAATTTCGATATTCGAGTCCGGGCAGCAAAACACGAGCCCGACATGTTCTACGTTAACCGATCAATGAAGCTAATTGAAGATGAGTTGTTCGCTTAGTTCCCACTGGCCTGGCACAGCAGAGTCAGATTCCGCTATCGTCGGCGCGTGGGGTTGCAAAGAATGCGCCTCAAGCCCGCTACCGTGGCAAGAGGGCGATTTCAAGCCTTCATATACGTTAGAGAGTATTTATTAAAAAAAGCACTAAGCTGGCCTTTACCTCGAACGGTTGCTGATCAGATCAGGGGTTCCCATGACTTTAAATATTACGGTTGTCAGTCCGGCCGGTATCCACCAATCCGCAGACTTCCAGATTTCCAAGATCGCAAGAGACGTCGACGGCAATTGGATAGAATATCAGCCGAACTCTTCCAAGATCGTATCCGTTCAACTTCAAAAATGGTCGGGATTTCTGACGTACTGCGGGATTGGATCATGGAACGGAAAGCGTACCGACGAATACGCGGCTGAGTGGCTCGCGGAACTCCCAAAGTCAGGTACGACCTTTCCTGATGTGGTTGAGAAGATTCGGAAGCGGGGTACGGCCTGGATAAAGAGCATTAACCAGTTCCTTAACGAACTTATGCCTCATAGTTTCGTGTTGGCGGGCTACCAAGAAGGCATCCCTGTCTACGCAATCGTTTCTAATTGTCAGTCACTGACGAAAAACATAAATCCCATATTAGAAGAATTGAAAGAAGATATTCGTTCGACGACGGATACTCACGTCTTGGTCACCGGGATTCGCGCCGCAGTGCCGACCGAGAACAAGCGTAAACTCAAACGTCTCGCACGATCTGGCGTTGATGCGAAAGTGATGCGCTACGAATTGGCAAAAGTAAATCGACTGGCTGCGAATTCGGCAATCGCAAGAAAAGGGATCAGCGCTTCCTGCCTGACGTACTCCATTGATAAATTCGGAGGTGGCCACGGCGAGTTGCATGGGGACGTCCCCGGACCAGTGCTGCCGAGAACAGTCGCATTAGGTGTTGACGTCACGGAATTGATGTCTAGGCTGTTCAAATCTTCTCCCAACGTCAAAATCATCCAAAGCGGGTTTGGCACGCTCCGGTCGAGTAATGAGGCTGCAAAAGAGCACATCGATTGTGACGTTCACTTCAACTATGCCCGTGAAGAGCCCAATTTGCCGGATTTTGCCACTATCGAAGAGGTTGGCGAGATAAATAAGTGTGTTCTATCGATGCGCCACATTAACGGAAACCAGTGCGTTGTTGGACAACTCCGCTTTCCGGTTGCAGCGCCGCCGCATGCGTTTGTTTGGCCATTGGGGCGCGAGGTTCGTGATCTTGGTACGTTTGGCGGACCACAGAGTTATGCGTCTTCTATCAACGAGAGTTGCCAAGTGGTTGGCACGGCGGACGTGGATCGGGCGGCGACTCATGCCTTTCTCTATAAAGAGAGTCAGGGAATGCGAGACCTGGAAACCTTAGGAGGGCGCGACTCTTATGCACGATCAATTAATAGCACTTGCCAAATTGTCGGCGACAGTTTTGTCGGTACCGGTGACCCGCGACCAGAAGCGCAACGTGCGTTCCTTTGGACGCGAGACGAAGGTATGATTGATTTGGGCAAAGAGTTCGAAGGCTGGAGTCGGGCGTGTGCGATTAACGATGCCGGTATTGTCCTCGGTTGGCGCCTGCGCGGCACAGTGGTGTGTGGCTTCGTTTGGTCGTCAGAATTGGGCACAATCGACATAACCGGCGCAGACGGAAGGCCATTCTATCCGTGCGCGATCAACGACACGGGGGTTGTCGTTGGGGAGGGCGACGACAGTTTTGGTAAACGCCGTGCTTTTTCCTGGACCCGCGAACAGGGACTAGTACAATTGGGAGTTACTGACGACTTCCACCCTTGCGCAGTTGACTCACGCGGAAACGTTCTGGGCAACGTGCACTCTCGTCCATGGAGTCGCCCCTACATCTACAACTTGATTAGGCGCGATTTTCTGCCATTGCCTTTCGTCGAGGATCATGACACCGAGGCTAAAGCGATAAGTCGTAACGGCGTGATTGTTGGTGAAGCGCGGAAAGCTTCCTGGAAGCACTCCCATCCCATCGTTTGGCGGCTCTCGGCCCGCTGACTATTTGATGACGAGCTGTGGACAGGCCAAATATCGCAGGACCACTTGGTTGGCGGGCCGGCGCAGAGATGCTTTTCAATCTCTGCGTTTTCGTCAAGGCCCAACGCCAAGTCCCTGCGGGATCGCAGACTTCACCAGACGGAAGTCTGCGCCGGCCCCGATTCATGTCCTGTCCATCCTGCTTATCCATGTTCACGTCTTTGCAACCATGTTTCGAGTTTAAGTAGCGGCGGGTTTACCCCGCCATGTTGTGGCAAGGAGGAAGAGGTGTCAGAGGAGGAAACGGCCAAACCCCAGGCCTCATGGGGTTTCTACCGGCTACTCGCGACAATTCCCTCCTACGCAGACGAGTTGCGCTAAAATGGGTGTTAAGGAGACGGAAGCCATGACCGGAATCCAATTTGTGACCGACGACAAGGGCCGCAAGACCGCTGTGCTTATTGACCTCAAGAAGCATGGAGCCCTGTGGGAGGATTTCTGGGATGGCCTCGTGTCCGAATCACGCCGCAACGAGAAAACCGTCCCCTATCAGGAGTACCGGGATAACCGCATGAAGCGTGGTCGCCCGCGTGGCTAACTATTCACTCGCCGTCACCCACTCCGCACAGAAGGAACTCGATGCCCTGGACGAGCGGCTGTTTGCCCGCATCGATCGTAAGATTCTGGCGCTCGCCGATGACCCCAGACCGGCGGGATCGAGAAAGCTGAAAGGGTACAAGGATTCCTGGCGAATTCGGATCGGCGATTGGCGTGTCGTATACATTGTGGACGATCCTGCCAAGCTGGTCACCGTTACCCGTATCGCTCATCGGAGAGAGGTTTACGGGCGGTAAAGGGGAGACGCGTAGCAACTCCGCACCTTCCACCGGATCTCCCCGCAACTTCGGTTAACAACTCGACCCGCGAGCCGAATCGAGGATCAGTCCCATGAGGGCGGATTCAGGGGTTGGCGATGGCGGTTGACGATGTCTTCCAGGTCGGCGGCGAAATCGGCGTCCAGGGTGGGGGCGTAGCCCAACTCCTCCGCGTGCGCTTTGGCCAAGGCGATGGATTCGGAAAGCAGGCGGCCACGCGTCGCTTCGGGCGGCCGTACGATCGCCACGGGGCGCGAGTCCCGCTCGATGACCACTTCGGCGCCCGCGCCCACGCGCTCCAGGAGCGCGGGAAAGTCCTTGGCGGCCTCGGCGTCGGAGACGTGAATGACTTCCTTTAGCATAAAATTGATTATACCCCTTTAGGCACCGTACGCGCGAGTCCGACTCCCCGAATCAAGCCCACGCCGCGGGTTTAGATTGACTCTACCGGCTACGGTGATGGTGCACCATCAGCGCATCGCCAATCGCCAATCGGCAATCGGCAATGGCAATCGAAAATCGACGAACAAACTGCAGATCCTTCGCCCAAAAAGCGGGCTTCAGGATGACGGCGCGCGGGCGGTGGCCGATAGTAGTTCGCAAGGCACCGTCAGGAAGGGACGTGGAAACTGGCAATGGAGGATCGAAAATCGGCGGGCCGGCGCAGAGGTGCTTTTCAATCTCTGCGTTTTCGTCAAGGCCCAACGCCAAGTCCCTGCGGGATCGCAGACTTCACCAGACGGAAGTCCGCGCCGGCCCCGGAAGTCCGCGCCGGAGGAAACGGTACCTGGGGAGGAAACGATCCCTGGAACGTGAGAAAAAATTTACAATCTCGCGCAGAGACGCAGAGGCGCAGAGGTTCGAAATAAATGCTTTATTTTCTTTGTCGACTCCGCGCCTCTGCGTCTCTGCGCGAGGTACTTTTGTCTGCGCGAGGTACTTTTGCTCGTTCCGGAATTTCTTCTCACCTTCCTGGTACCGTATCCCCCCCCCACTGCGGTATCGTCTGCACGGGAGAGACGGACAAGAACGCATAATCGCCGATGGCTCGATGAGCCGATTAAGAGTTTTTGTGGAGTCGAGAGCCCGCCGCATGGTACAGTATCGGCTGGCCTCACGTGCCCTCGCAGATGAGGCATGGATGGAAACTCAATTGGGGGCTGTACCGTGTGTGCTCGTACCAGAACCACGCTCGAGCGCGAAGTTGACGGACCGCCCCTCGCACCCTCCCCAGGTTCTTTTGACCAGTGTTTGCCGCCCCATCGGCCCCGCTCACGGGGACGCTCCGAGTGTGGGCTACGAGGTGCTGCACGGACAAATCACCCGCTCCCAGGGCATCTTCAGCCCGCGCTCGACAAATTTTACTTACGGGCTGGATTACATCGCCGCCAACCTTGATGCGCCCGCCGTGGTCTTGCAATATCCTTCCCATAGCGAGTTGATCCGCGAGCTGAAGAAGGGGCCGGACTACGTCGGCATTTCCTTCAATCTGGTTTTATTCCAGCACATGAAGGAAGCGGTGGCCCTGGTGCGCCAGCACGCGCCGCGCGCCAAGATTGTCCTGGGCGGTTATGGAACGGTTCTGGACGACGCCACGCTGGCGCCTTACAGCGACCACATCTGCCGCGGTGAGGGCGTGGCCTTTTTCCGCGCCCTGCTGAATGAGCCGCCCCGCCCCATGCCCTACGATCACCCCCTGGTCATACTCAACTTGAAGGTTTTCTCCGTGCCCATGGACCGCACCGGCGTGATCTTTGCCGGCCTCGGCTGCCCCAATGGCTGCGACTTCTGCTGTACGTCGCATTACTTCAAGCGCCGCCACATCCGCCTGCTTCCCACGGGCGACGACATTTTTCGCGTGGTCGAGCGCTACCTGGAAGTCGATCCTTACATGAGCCTGGCGATTCTGGACGAAGACTTTCTGCTCGCCAAAGACCGCGCCGTGCGCATGCGTGAACGGGTGCTGGCGCGCGGCACGCCTCTTTCCATTTTTGCTTTCGCGTCCGTCAAAGCCCTGAGCCGCTACACCCCCCAGGAACTTCTGGAAACCGGCGTGGACGGTGTTTGGGTGGGATTCGAAGGAAAACGCGCGGGCTACTCCAAGCAGCAGGGCAAAGCCATTGAGGAATTGATTCCGGAATTGCGCTCGCACGGCATCACGGTGCTCTCTTCCATGATTCTCGGCTTCGACTATCACACGCCGGAAATTATTCGCCAGGAACTGGCGGAATTCCTGGCTTTGCGGCCCACCTATGCCCAATTCCTCATTTATGGCCCCACCCCCGGCACGCCCTTTTACACCCGCATCATGCAGGAGGGACGCTTGCGCCCGGAAATGGCGGCGGACCCCGAACGCTTTTACCACAACTGCGATGGCTTTTCCTCCATGGTGGTGCATCCCACGATGCAGGGCGGAGAAATTGAGGCCTTGCAGCGTGAGTGCTTCGAGAGGGACTTCCGCATGAATGGACCTTCCATCCTGCGGTCGGTGGAGGTCTGGTTCGAGGGGTGGAAGCGCTACCATAATTCCGCTTCTCCCTACCTGCACGCCAAAGCGGAACGCTGGGCCTACGAAATCCACAATGCTTGGCCGCTGTTCCGGGTGGCGAAGCGCTCCGGCCCCACGCCGGAAGCCGCGGCGCGGCTGGAAGCGGAGGTTTTATCTGCCCTAGGCCCTCCTCCATTCAGTTCGCGTGTGCGCTCGTGGGTGGCGCCCGCCGCGGCTGCCTGGACGGGCTTCACCCTGCGCCACGGCTTGTTTCAACACCCCAAGTTGGTTCGACGGACTTACCACACCTCTCCCCCGGCACTGCCTTCCGGTGAACTCGGCCGGCTAAGCGTCGACGTGGAGAGCGCCCGCACCGTATGCTCGTGAAGATCGAAGGCACCTGGGGAAAACCGGGGAAAGTTATATCACCAGTCCGCAACGTGGGATAATTGAGGCCCGCGGAGCGGTGGGGTGGGCGTTCCCAGGGAAGAACCAGACAAGTCTGTAGTACCCCAGAGCCCGAATTCAGTCCGGATCCGCCAGGAAAAACGCATGCGTAAGGCGTTCTATGTTTGGACGCGCGATTTGCACCTCTATCTTGGGCTGGCGCTCAGCCCCTTCGTCCTGCTGTTTGCGGCGAGCGTTATTCTGCTGGACCATCCCTCCATACCCTTGGGCGGCGCAGGCGTGTCTACACAATCCACCGCCGCTGTTCAGCTCCCCCCCAACCTGGAGCAAAGCGACGGAATGGCGCGGGCGCAGTCGCTGCAGCAGGTGATGCGGCAGGTGGGCGTGACGGGCGAAATCGGCTACATCATCTACAACCCGGGCCGGCATCGCATCACGGCTCCCGTGTTCAAGCCGGGCAGCGAGATTGACATGGAAATCGACTTGAACGCGCACTCCGCGCATTGGGAAGAGCGGCGAACCGGTTTATGGGCCGCCTTGATTTATCTGCACAAGTCTCCCGGCCCCCACAATGCGAACATCCGGGGAAATTGGTCTTACACGCGAGTGTGGCGCTGGCTGGCGGACAGTTCGGCCTACCTCCTTTTCTTCATCTCGGTGAGTGGGATTTATCTCTGGTGGGTCATCCTGGCCGAGCGAAAGGCCGGATTGCTCCTCCTCGGGGCGGGCGCGCTTTCTTTCATGGGGATCATCTATGCCATGGCACTCTGACGTCGAGCGTTTGCCGGCCGCAGCGGCAACCGTCACCAGGCGCGGCCGCGGCTGGGGAGAGGCGCTGGAGATTTGGAATGAGAAACTGCACTACTACACCGGGCTGTATCTCCTACTGTTCATCTGGCTGTTCTCCTTCACCGGCCTCGTCCTGAATCATCAGTGGGAGATCCACAACTGGTGGGCAAAGCGCGTCGATTCAACCTCCACGCAAACTATACAGCCCCCCAAGGGAAATGCACCGCTCGCCCAGGCGGAAGATCTGGCGGCGCAACTGCACATGCGAGGCGAAATTCGGCTCATCCCCGATTCCGCGCCGGGGCAATTGGCGTTTCGCGTCTATAAGCCGGGGTTGCTGGCCGATGCCCGCGTGGACCTCTCAGCCCATCAAGCCACCGTGCACCAGATTCACGTGAACCGATGGGGATTTCTGGAGATGCTCCACACGTTTGACGTAGAAAAAAGAGGTGGCACGGAAGGGCCACGTGGGTGGCTGCTCAGTAAAATCTGGTGCCTGGCTATGGATGCCGTGGCCGTGGGCCTGATCTTCATGGTGCTCAGCAGCTACTACATGTGGTTGCGCCTGAAGAAAAAACATCTGCTGGGGTGGCTCTGCCTCGCGTCAGGGTTTGCATTGTGCGGATTCTTCGTGGCCGGGCTGAATTGGCTCTACCGGCTGCGGTGATCGCCGCGTGAGCAATCGAAAAGCGGGAATCGAAAATCGGCGTTCGAAAATCGAAGCTCGAAAATCGACAAACAAACTGCAGATCCTTCGCCCAAAAAAGCGGGCTCAGGATGACGGCGCGCGGGCGGTGGCCGATAGTAGTTCGCAATGCACCATCAGGAAGGGACGTGGAAATTGGCAATGGAGGATCGAAAATCGGTAATCCAAAATCGAAAATCGTCAATCTAAAATCGTCACTCGGCAATTCGTTTCAGTGCCGCGTCAATGCTTGCCAGCGCTTGCTCCACCTGTTTCAGGTGAGCGGCGGCGAGGGGCGGCGAGTCCGCATCGCTGAATCCGGCCAGGTTGGCGCGGATGGCGTTTAACGAATTGGCCGTCTGGTGGGCCAGCGAATTCAGCGCATTCTGTTGAACCTTGGCCTGCAATCTCGCATCGCGCGCGCGTAGCTTCCACACTTGCCGGCGCCAGAACGCGAGCACGGCCACCAGCACCACCGGCAGCGGCGCTACGAACGCTTGTACCCAGGGCGCGGATTTCAGCGAGTAGATGGCCGCTAACCCAAGTTCGTCACGGTGAGGGCGGTTTTGATGATTTTGGCGGTTAGGTGAGGTTTAAGGATTTTGTTTTCAGGCAAGCCGCTTTCAAAAGTCGATGTAGTGTAGACCTACCCCCTTGCGGTGGTCGCAGCGAGCATGGCACCATCGCGACGATGTATTTGCGCCCCAATCTTCGGCACAAGGACGGCAAGGATCATACCTATTGGTCTTTGGTCGAAACCGTGCGGACACCGGACGGGCCGCGCCAGCGCACGCTGTGCTACTTAGGTGAACTGAATGACTCGGCGCAGGCGCGCTGGGTGAAGACGATCGAAGTCTTCAACGCCCAGGGGGAGAGCCAGCAACTGAAGTTGTTTCCCGCGGATGTCGCACCGCCTGAAGGTGATGCATCGGTGGCGCGGGTGCGACTCGACAAGGTGCGCTTGGAGCGGTCGCGGCAATTTGGGGATGGTTTCCTGGCGCTGGAGTTGTGGAAGCGTTTGGAGTTGGACCACTTCTGGGAGGCGTTGCTGGATGGGCCGGAAAATGCCGCCGCCGTACCCTGGTCGCGGATCGCCGCGCTGTTGGCCATCAACCGGCTGTGTGCGCCGGGCAGCGAGTTGGCGATCGAAGAGCGCTGGTATCCGGCCACGGCGCTCGACGACTTGCTGGGGATCGAGGCCGGCAAGATCAACGACACGCGCTTGTATCGGTGTTTGGACCGGCTGCTGCCGCACAAGACGCAACTGGAGCGGCATCTGGCGCGTCGCTACGGGGAGTTGTTCGCGACGGAGTTCGACGTGCTGCTTTACGATTTGACCAGCAGCTACGTGGAGGGTACGGCGGAGAAAGATCCCATGATGCAGCGGGGCTACTCGCGCGACCATCGGCCCGACTGCAAGCAGGTGGTGATTGCGCTGATCGTCAACCCCGAGGGTTTCCCGCTCAGCTACGAAACCTTTGACGGCAACCGCAGCGACGTGACCACGGTGGAGGCGGTGTTGCGCATGGTGGAGCGCAAGTATGGCAAGGCGCGACGGGTGTGGGTTTTTGACCGCGGCATCGTGAGCGAAGAAAACCTGGAGGCGCTGCGGCGGGGCGGTCAGTATCTGGTGGGCACGCCGCGGGCGAAGCTGAAGCAGTTGGAGCGGGAGTTGTTGGCCGAGGGTTGGGAGCAGGTGCGGCCCGATGTGGAAGTGAAGCTGGTGCCGACGCCGCAGGGAGAGGAGATCTATATCCTGTGTCGCTCGCAGGCGCGGCGGGCGAAAGAACAGGCTATTCGCACCCGGTTTTCTACGCGCATGGAAAAGGCGCTGACGGCGCTCGCGAAACGGGTGGCGGCGGGGCAGTTGAAAGACCGCCATAAAATCGAGCGTTGCCTGGGGAAAATTCAGGCCCGCCACCCGCAAGTCGCCGACCTTTACGAAGTGCCGGTCACCGAGAAAGACGGGGCCGTGGCGCTGCAATGGCAAGCCCGCCAGGACCGGCAGAACTGGCAACAAGCCCGCGAGGGCGCTTACCTGTTGCGAAGCAACCTGCCGCCGGGGAAACCGGAAGAGCTGTGGAAGAGTTACATTCAGCTCACGGAAGCGGAAGCGGCGTTTCGGGTGTTGAAGAGCCCGCTGTCAATTCGGCCCATCTTCCACCAATTGGAGCGGCGGGCCAAGGCCCATATCCTGGTGGCCTTTCTCGGCTATGCGCTATGGGTCACACTGAAACACTTGTTGCGGCGGAAAGGCTCAACCCTTTCACCGACCAAGGCGCTGGCGTTGCTCGGTAGGCTGGTCAGCGCTGATATCCTGCTGCCCACAACGGACGGGCGGGAGATCCGCTTGCGACGCGTCACCACGCCCGATGCCGACCAGAAACAACTCCTCGACCAACTCGGCATAGCCATCCCGGACCGCCTCAGCTTTGATCGCGAATGTAGTGTAGACTTGGCGACAGCCTGAACTGATTCCAATACACTTAGCTGATTTTTCGATACTCCCGTGACGAACTTGGGCTAAACTGGCGGCGACATAGAGCAACAGCAGGAAAGCGGCAATCGGCGCAAAATGCGTCTTGACGACAGGCGGCGCGACACGACCCACCGCGTCCGTGGCGGCTACGGTGACATCACCAATGGCCGAAAGCGTAGCCTGCGACTCTTCCCGCTTGGTGCTGCCGTGGGCGCCGTCTCCCCCGAGGGACAGGCTGACCTCAACATACTTCACGTTGGCAGCCTTAAGCCGGGCGCACATGTCAGGCGTCAGCGCGATGGCCGAAGACCGCGAGGGGCTTCGCCTGAATCCCCATGACGATGAGGCGCGCCTCGGCTTCGGCGTCGCACTGGAAACCAAGGGCGATGTGGAAGGTGCAATAGCCGAATATCGTGAAGGGCTTCGCCTGAACCCGAACAACTTCAAAGCGCATTACGACCTCGGTTCCGCATTGCGGCGAGAAGGCGACTACAATGGCGCCATCGCCGAAGACCGCGAGGCCCTGCGCCTGAATCCCGGTTATGCGCAGGCTCGCGTCAACCTCGGCGCGGCGCCGTTACCGAGTGACTTTCAGTGCCCACGCCGGCTGAGAGCGCAGTTCTTCCGGGAAAACGGGCAGTTCGATCGATACGTTGTTCGCTTCCGCCTTGAAGTTCACCGGCGCCGCGGACCCCAGCAGCGTCACTGACTTCACCCCCGTAACGTCCTTCAGGAGAAAGGTTCGTCCCGGCCAGCGCGGCAGGATCGCATACAGGTCATTGCCTTTGGTGGTAAAGAACGCTTCGATGGCGGCCTTGCCCGGCTCAGGCTTTTCCGCCAGCTTTGCGACATCGTAGGCGGTTTCAAACTCCTGGTTGTACTCGACTTTGGGAAGTTCACCGGCGCTCCATTGCCGAGTGGTCTTCCAGGGCTTGGTGCCGTAGATCGCCTCACCGTTAACGCCGAGCCAGTTGCCAATTTGAAGCAGGCGTTCTTCCATTATTACTGGAATGTTGCCGTTGGCGTTGGGTCCGATGTCCAGCAGCAGGTTGCCACCGCGGCTCACCAGATCCACCAACATAAGGACCAGCTCGCGGCCGGTGTGATAATCCTCCAGCAGTTCGGCCCGGTTATAGCCATAGCTGAAGCCCATCCCGCGGCTCTCCTCCCACGGATGGTCCATTCCGGTCATGCCGGGCGTGTACTCGGTGGTCCAATAGCCGCCGTGTTTGTGCCGGGTGTCCTTGCCCCAACGGTCGTTGATCACCACATCGTCCTTCACCGATGATTCGTTGAATAGCCACGCCAGCAGTTCCGGGCTATGCCACTCGGCCGAGGTCAAATCCCACTCGCCATCACTGAAGATCAGGGCAGGCTGGTAGCGCGTCACCAGATCTTTGAATTGCGGGAACATGTGCTCCCGGATGTAACGCGGTTTGTCCGAGAGCCACAGCGGGTTGTACCACTCGTAAAGCGAATAGTAGTACCCCATGCGCAGCCCTTGCCGCCGGACCGCATCGGAAAGGTCAGCCAGCAGATCGCGCTTGGGCCCGATCTCCATGGCGTTCCAGGGCCGTCCCCAGGTGGCCGACGCCTGTTGGCTGGGCCACAAGGCAAAACCCTCATGATGCTTCGACGTCAAGACGACATACTTCGCGCCCGACCGCGCGAAAACCTCGGCCCAGTGATCGGGATCGAACAACTCGGCCTTGAAGCGCGGCGCGAAATTCTGATAAGGGAAATCCGCTCCATACATCTTCTGGTGATAGGCCCAGGTGCCCGTCTGGATGGGGTTCGCCTGGGGATTATCCCGCCCGTTCGTCATCGCGTTCCAATACCACTCGGCGTACGCCAGCTTTCCCGGAATCACCGGAGCATAGGCCGGCACTGAGTAGACACCCCAGTGAATGAAGATGCCGAACTTGGCTTCGGAAAACCAGGCCGGCGTTGGCCGCTTGTCAATGGAGTCCCACGTAGGTTGGTAGGTTTGGGCGTTAAGCCCACTGGCAATCAGGAGAATGAGAACCGGCAAGCGTTTCATGGAGGGCCTCAGATTATTCTGCATGTGAGTTGGAAGACTCAGGCGCCACCGGCGCGAGCGGGCGTTGCCTGCTTTTCATCAACCTGCGACTGCGCGGCGCGTTCCAGTTCCGCGATGTCGAGCTTCTTCATCTTGAGCAAAGCCTGCATCGCCTTGGGATGGCTGATAAGTTCGGTAAGGCGCACGGGCACAATCTGCCACGACAGGCCGAATTTGTCCTTCAGCCAGCCGCACTGAACCTCGGCGCCTCCGGCGGAGAGTTTCGACCAGTACTCATCTATTTCCTGCTGTGAATCGCAGCGAACGACAAACGAAATTGCTTCCGTGAACTTAAACATCGGGCCGCCATTGAGCGCCGTAAACCTCTGGCCGTCAAGTTCAAAGGAGATCGTCAGGATACTGCCCTTGGGACCGTGGCTGTCATCGACGGTGCGGAACTCACCAAGACGGCGCGAGTTCTTGAAAATGCCGAGGTAGAACTCTACGGCTTCTTCGGCGTTCGAGTCGAACCAGAGAAACGGCGTGATTCGGGGATAATCTTGAAGAGCGCCCATCCAAGGCACCTCCGTTTTCAATTCTTCCCAGCCTGACCCAAAATCGCGTCCCGTCCAAATGAACGACCGACCCGATCAACATTGTAACCACGAGCGGGTTGCAGAATGCAAGCAAGGAACCTCGCTCAGGGTCGCGTCATAATCGCGCCCCTCTGGAGTGCGGGAGCTTGCTCCCGCTCTCTGGTCCGGAAGCGTGCTTCCGGCGTCTGGCGCGCCGGCAAGCAGGCGCGCCCAGAGCGGCAGCAAGCTGCCGCACTCCATAATCTGTTCCGCTCAACCGTGTCGTGTTATCTTGCGCTTCCCGCACTTTGACACCCCCTGCCTCGCTCAGGATCACGTCAAAGTCTCACCTGTATGGAGTACGGCACCTTGCTGCCGCTTTTCCGTCACCATGAATCGCACCCTTGCACCGGCGAAGGATTCTGGGCATTGCCGCTGCCCGCCAAGCTGCGAGAAACTGGCAAAAGTGTCCGAAAAATGCTGTATGCTCACGCCAAAATGTCACCACGTTAAACCAAAATGTCCGATACTTAAACCAAAATGTCCGCTTTTTATCGGTCAATTTGTTCTTCTATCATTTGTTTTCAATAACTTGGCGGCTTCGTTCGCAAATTTTTTTCTTCCGCCCATCTTCGCTGACTGCAAGGGCGGGTAGAAAGCCATTTCCGGCGTCAGGAGCGCATGAGCCAATCGGGCCACTCCGCCCGGAGGAGCGTTCAGCAGGGACACCAGCAAGCGCTGACGGAGGCGGGAAAAATCGCCCGTGCGCAGCGCATTCATGCGCGCCTGGGCCTTGCCCCGCGCGGTGCGGGTCTTCTCTTTCGTCCAGGCGCAGCCGGGCGCCGGTACATCACCGGCGCCGACAATTTGCAGGTCTGCGCAGCCTATTACGAGAGGGCGGACACGCGTGCAAGTTTCGAGTTTCGAGTTTCCAGTTTCGAGTTTTACAAGCAGAGCCGGAGTCAGGGTGGGGGATTGGCGCAGGGACATTCCGGGCGGGCTCCTCTAAACCGCTACGCGTCTAGTATACTCTCTGGCCTAGCAATGTCAAGACCCAAAATGTCCGAAGGGCGCTTTTTTCTATTTTTTTCCTCCGCGCCTCGCCGTCCGGTCGACGGTGTTTCTATCCGGAAATGACTGGAAATGGTCGCTTGCGCCGGCGGGAGGGCCCTCGCTCCGGGCAATGTCCAGTTGTCCTCCCGTCTTACCGGCCTGCCGAAGTCTTCCGTGGCCAACGTTTCGCTAATCGTCAGCATTGATAGGAACCTCCTCACGGAGCGCGCGGGCAGCATCTCGTGATTGCATTCACCCGTTAGAGCGGCGCCTGAGGTTGTGTGACCCGGAGGTGGCTACACCCTTTTCGTTTTGGAAACTGACCGTGGGTTCGTCATTGGAGGGAAAACCCACGGTCACGAGAGGAGTGACGGCGCTGACCGCTCAGGGCTGTGGTACCAGTAGCGGGACTCCCGAGGCGCGCGCGGCCTTGCGCAAGTCATTGTCGAGCGTCATCAAGGGAGTTCTTTCGCGCATGGCCAGTTCCAGGTAAGCCGCATCGTAGACCGTGAGCCCGTATTGCTCCGCCATGGGGAAAACTCCGGCGCGGACCAGATTCTTTGTAGGGGCTTCGACGCGAATAGGACGGCCATCAGTATTTGTGCCCTTCGTGAATTAGATCTTTGATCTTGAGTCCGCCCAAGCGGTTACGTTTCTGAATTTCCAGAATGTCGGCGACCGCCTCAGAGGGAGATTTGGCCGCGGAACCAGGATGGAAGGGAGTGGATTCTTTTTGGGCGAGGGTTTCCAGCGCCCGCTCGATGACCTCTTCGGGCGACCGATAAGGACCGCGGGTGAGCTGCTTCTGTAGCAACTCCTCACTGTGAGGTGTCAGGCGAATGGTACTCACAAGCAGAGTATACGCGAAGTTTTGCACGCCTCGCAATCAAAAGACCTCTTCGCCGTAGGGGGATCCGTAAACTGACGGACCCGCCCCCCGCTTCCGCATTCCCCACGCGGAACGCCGGGTAGGGCCCTACCCCTACATTATCGTGATTGCATTCACCCGCTCGAACGGCGCCTGAGGTTGTGTGACCCGGAGGTGGCCACGGCCAATTCGTCTTTAGAATTGACCGTGGGTTCGTCATCGAAGGGAAAGCACACGGTCACGAGGGCAGTGACCGTGTCGATCTTCCAAATCCCGCCCGGAGCAGATTAGTCCCGGCTACCAGTTGCATACACCTCCGTCAATACGCCACGCGCCCCCACAAGCGCGTCAAAGGCGAGAGTTTCCGAGGCAGGCTTCGAGTGGAGAACCTGATTCGCGAGCATTCGGACCCGTTGGGCTAAATCAGCCGCTCCTCCACTGATGAGCTTGAACTGAGCGGCCTTTGCAATTTTCTCCTTCAGCTCCATTTGAGGAACCAAGCCAAGCCGAAGTTGGATGTGCCGGTTGAGGCCCGCTTCAAGGGCAGCGCGGGAAAGCGCGATTGAACCTTGGAAGAACCCGTACACAAAGCACCTTGTTGCCTCCCCTAGGTATATCGTGAGCTGTCGGTCGGGTAACTTCCCAACCAGAACAGGCCTGAGCCGAGAGAACCGCTTGACCATGCCCGGTAGATGCAAGACTGTCTCTCTGGCGTAGAATTCATCACCTGTCCGTTTCCAGTACCAATCCTCCACCTCGGCGGGAAGCGACCCGCCAGGATGAGACGGCATTTTAAACTCCTCTAACTGTCTTGCGGTCTTACGCAATTGTTCCAGGTATTCCTGGTGCTCTTGGGGTTCCTCCGCAAGAGCATGTTCATCTAATTCGCGGAGAGCGGTAGCGAGGTGCTCCGAAAGAAATAGCGGGTTCGGTATGTGGTCGAGATCCATTTGGTCCCTCCGAGGCACTCTTGCCCACTCCTGGACTTTCGCCCGCTTATTCGCCCCTAGCTTTTTGTCTTTCCCGTTGCTTCTTTCTCACATCGTCCACCATGGGCTTTAGTGCATCGGGGATGGACCCAGCCTCCTTTTCGGCTAGCCTTTCCAGAAAATATTCATAGGTGTTCATAACTTCCTGGCGGCAATCATCTCCACTGTTTTGGGGAGGATTGGTGCGGCAGGCGCCGGTAAGTAGGGCCGCGACGATCGTTTTCTCGTTCATAATTTACTGGCCTCCATCGAGCGTATTTCATGCTTTGGACATTCTACTCTCCGGTGGGGAAACTAAGAAGGTAAACAGCAGATGACCCAATCCGGAGTTCTGGAATGCCTGTCGGTCCCATGGTAGAATTGCAATTCGTAGAGGTTAACATGACAAGAATGAGTAACCGGTTTGTGAATTCGCACATCCGAGTTGGTGAACTGTGGGTAAAGCATCCTCGGTTTAAGAATGTGATCAGCCAACAGGTCCGTTTCCTAAACGACCCCGAAGTCCCAGCCATCTGCTTCTGGATGCACTGTCACAGGATAGTTGTTCCCAGATTTCCAAAAGGCTAACGAAATCCAGGCATAGAACCAGCCGCGTGTAATAATAGGGCCGGACGTATTGTTCCTTCTTGCCGCGCCATCCCGGTCATTACCTCATTGACAGGTTAATTCTCATCATAGTCGAGCGGACAGGGGCCGAGCGCACCCGGAGCCCCTGACGATGGCTCTAGGGCTTAGTCTGTTGCAAAAGGTCCTCGTATGATTGGCGGTAGCCGGGGCCTTTTGGATTAAGCTCAAAGGCCGTCCGGTATTCCTGCAAGGCACCCTGGCGGTCACCTTCGTCCTCGAGTGCAAGACCGAGATTGTGGTGCGCCAAGTCATCATCGGGATAGAGACGGAGAGCCTCGCGGTATTCGGCCATTGCCCCATCCCAATCGCCCTTCCGCGCCAGTGCTGCGCCCAGATTGCGATGCGCATTGCTGTTGTTTGCGTTCAGGCGTAGCGCTTGGTGGAATTCCGTGATCGCCCCGCCCCAATCACCCTTATTCGCAAGCACTGTGCCGAGGATTTCGTGTGCGCCGTCTTCGTCGGGCCTGAGGCGCAGTACCTCCCGGCACTCTGTAATTGCACCCTCCGAGTCGCCTTTGTTAATTAGCGCTCTGGCGAGTAGCACGTGGGCCGATTCATCGTCGGGATTCAACTTGAGCGCCTCACGGAGTTTTTGAATTGCTCCATCCCAGTTGCCTTTCCCCTCAAGAGCCAAAGCATCGCTGTCGAGGCTCACGCCGAGCAACCTGTGCGCGGGCTCATTCGTGGGGTCCAGGCGCAACGCTTCCCGATATTCTTTGAGCGCTCCGTCCCGGTCGCCCTCCTTGTAGAGAGCGGTCCCAAGCAAAAGGTGCGGGTTCACATCTTGAGGGTCCAGGCGCAGTGCTTCGCGGTATTCCGCGATTGCTCGGTTCAGATCGCCCTTGTGATTAAGCGCTTGGCCAAGATTGAAGTGCGCCGATTCGCTCTTGGAGTCAAGGCGCAGCGTCTCGTGCTCCTCAGAGATTTCTCCATCCCAATCTCCCTTTTCGCCAAGCGCCACGCCGAGATTAACGTGCGCATCGGCGTCATCGGGATCCAGGCGGAGCGCCTCACGGTATTCCGCGATCGCGCCTTCCAGATCTCCCTTACGTTTAAGCGCCACGCCGAGATTGAAGTGCGCTGGTTCGCTCTTGGGGTCGACGCCCAGCGCCTCGTGCTCCTCAGCGATTTCCCCATCCCAATCTCCCTTTTCGCCAAGCGCCACACCAAGGTTGACGTGTGCCAGAACACCACTGGGGTTGATGCGGAGTGCCTCCCGCTCCTCAGCGGTCGCACCCTCCAAGTCTCCTTTGTTTGCGAGCGCTGCGCCAAGCGCCATATGCACGTCAGCGTTTTGGAGGTCCAAGTGGAGCGCTGCGCGATACTCGGTTTCAGCCTCTGCATACCGTTTGTCCCGGAAGAATCCTGCCCCTCGCGCCACGTGTTGCCGTACCTCTGCCTGTCGAGCCTCCGCCGCTGGATCAACGGTCGCGGGCTTTGTCACCTTGGCGCTCTTGAGTGCACTAATGAGTTCGTCCTCGCCGCCCGCCAAGCGGACTTCCTGAAGGTAGGCATCTGTGGGCTCAAAATCGATTCCGCGTTCCTGGACCAGCATGGTGACTCGGTGGCTTGGGACTTGGCCCGCCAGCAGGGCGAAAACCTGCACTTGGTTGATCGGCTTCTTGCCGCTGGCGGGCTCGGGCGGCTTGGCGGCGCGCAGGGCGTTAAGAAATGCCTCGCTTGCGCCCGCGGCCTTGAGGGTTTGGTAAAAATCTTCGGACGGGGCGAAATCAATCCCACGCTGCTCGATCAGCTTGGCGCCCGACTCGTCTCCGAATCCGTCCCGCACCATGCTTACGACCTGCTCCTGGGTAAAGGGCTTCTGTTGCGCCCAGGCAGGCAACGCAGAGGCCAACGCCGTCGCCAGAATGAGCAAAGTCAGCGTTTTGCGGAATCTCATTGCCACCTCGCGCGGATGGTGTCGACTGAGAGAAATCTATAGGGTGATTCTACTCCAAACGAGGGGAATTGCTACGCTTACCGCAGATTCCCCTGAGCCTTCGGCTCCCCACTGTACATGAAAGTGCGCGAAGCACCCCGAGCCGGGGGAGCGGAAACTGAGGTATGATAGGAGCAAGCTTATGACCGATTCCGAACTGCTGACCGACATCACGAAGAAGATCGTCGAGCATTTTCAACCTCGGCGCATCATCCTTTTCGGCAGCCGCGCGCGCGGCGAGGCCAGGGCCGAGAGCGACTTGGACCTCTTCGTTGAAATGGAGACCGTGGCGAGCCCGCCCGAGCGCGCGGTGGAAATCAGCTCCATTTTCGGTTTGCGCCCCTGGTCAATGGATCTCGTGGTTTACACGCCCGCCGAGGTCGAAAGATTGCGCGGCGTCAATGGGACTTTGCTCGCGCTTATCGAAGCCGAGGGAAAGCCGCTCTATGAGCGCAGCTAGATCCAATTATAGGACGTGGCTGGCCAAGGCTGAACACGACTTACTCAACATCGAAAACAACCTGCAAGGGCTAGAGATTCCCTGGGACACGATCTGCTTTCATGCCCAGCAAGCCGCCGAAAAGTTCCTCAAGGCCTTTCTGGTTTTTCACGGTCGGCCACCCATTCTGACCCATGACTTGGTGGCGCTGTTGGCGGGTTGTGTTGCGCTCAATCCCTCTCTGGCCACCCGGCAGCAGGACTGCCAAAAACTGAGCTACTATGCTGTCGCCGCGCGTTACCCCAGCGACCTGTATGACCCGACGGAAACAGACGCTCGACAAATGATTGAGGCGGCCCGTCGCATCCGAGCCGACATCCTGGCTTGTCTTCCCTGACAGGGGTTGAGGTGAGGAAGCGCTTCGTCTTAGAAAACCCCACCTTCTCTTCGTCCTCGCCGCCAGCCAAGCGGACTTCCTGAACGTAGTCAACCGTGGGCTCAAAATCGATTCCGCGTTCCCGGACCAGCATGGCGACTCAGTGGCTCGGTACTTGGCCCGCCAGCAGGGCGAAAACCTGCACCTGGTTCAACGGCTTCTCGGCGCTGGCGGGCTCGGGCGGCTTGGCGGCGCGCAGCGCGTTAAGAAATACCTCGTTCGCGCCTGCGGCCTTGAGGGCTTGGTAAAAATCCTCAGACGGGGCGAAATCAATCCCGCGCTGCTCGATCAGCTTGGCGCCCGACTCGTCTCCGAATCCGTCCCGCACCATGTTACTGACCTGCTCCTGGGTAAAGGGCTTTTGTTGCGCCCGCGGGGACAGGGCCGGCATGGCGGCGGCACACGCAACGAAGGGCCGAACAGCGTTCGGTCCCGGCCCAGCACTGCTGGGCCCTACGCGCCTCTGTTGCGCCCGCAGGGGCAGCGGCAGATTCACTGCGAGGATGAGCATAAGGATGGATACGACCGGTCGACGCCACATCGGCACCTCCCGAAAGCGGGAGTCATTAAGATGATGCGGGGGCATTCTACCACGGGAAGTTCACGTCAGGTGATGGTGCCAGGTACGGGTTCCCTTCGGGGTCCTTTTCTCCCGCACCGTCTTTCCCACTCTCGCGAGGATGGACGCAGATGTCTTACACTTGACTGCTTTCGCTCTCTCCGCTACGCTAGGGCTTGGTGTAAGGAGATTCGTGTTGACTGTTCATCTTCCTTCCCGGATTGAGCGCATCATCGAGGATGCCGTCCGCACCGGCCAGTACCGCTCGGCCGAAGACGTGCTTTCCGAAGCGGTGTCCGTGTGGCAGGCCCGACAATTGACAGTGGAATCGAGCGAGGACGAGCGGGAAGCGGCCATTGAGCGGCTCAAGAATTTCGGCAAGGTTCACCAGCTTTCCTTGGGGGGCATGACGATCAAGCAACTCCGCGATGAGGCGCGTCCGTGAGTTGGATTGTCCTGGATGCCTCTGTCACGCTATCCTGGTGTTTCCCCGACGAGCAAACCCCCGCCGCCATGCGCGTCCTGGACCTGTTAAAGGCAGGGGACCAAGCCTTAGTGCCGGCCTTTTGGTGCTCGGAGGTTCTCAATTCCCTGCTTGTCGGCGAGAAAAAAGGACGTATCTCCGCTGGCCAAACTCGGGTTTTCCTTGACGACCTCGCAGCGTTGCGTCCTGCGCTCGATGATTCTCCCCTGCAGAGGGTATTCCAAGACGTTCAAGCGTTGTGCCGACAACATGGCTTGACATCCTACGACGCGCTTTACGTGGAACTGGCCGCGCGGTCGGGGAGTCCGCTTGCGACGCTGGATAAGAATCAACGAGGGGCTGCCGTGGCGCTCGGAGTAACTTGCCTATGACAGGCAACCTCAGTGGCTCGGGGAAAGGTTTAGGCAGGGGTAATCCGGTATTCGTACAACCATCGACAATCCGAAGGCCTCCACGAATCTGTTATCTGCGCGCGCGATTAACGGACAGATTTCTGGTCGGCGAAACCACAACACAATACCCATTGTGAAACTGCGAGCATGAGCGTAGCTGAAGCTCCCGTCCTTCCCCGGGCGCGCCGGGGATTGTTGCCCTTTCTGGGAATGGCCAGCGGGGCCAGCGTCGCGACCATCTATTACAATCAGCCGCTGCTGCTGGAGATCACTCGAACGTTCCATGTGTCTCCCGGCAGCGGGGGCGCCATTGCGGTGGCCACACAGCTTGGCTACGCAGCCGGAATTCTGTTATTCGTGCCTCTCGGCGATGTGGTGGAGCGCCGCAAACTGATCGTGCGGCTCTTCGGGGCCGTGTCGCTGGCTCTCATCGGGGCCGGACTGGCGCCTTCTTTTGGAGCCTTGCTGGCCGCCAGTGTAGCCATAGGCGTCACTGCCGCAGTGACCCATATCCTGGTGCCGATCGCTCCGGAATTGGCAGACCCCGGTGAGGATGGGCGCGCTATTGGCACCGTGATGAGCGGCTTGCTGCTGGGGGTTCTGTTGGGACGCGCCGCCGCTGGAGCCATTGCCGAATTGCTGGGCTGGCGCAGCGTGTTTCTGCTGGCTGCGGTTTCAACAGGAGCGTTTGTGCCGCTGCTCCGGTGGCGCATGCCCCCTATGCCGCCACCACAGCCGGTGCGCTACGGCGCAGCTTTGCGTTCGCTGTGGGACCTGTTGCGGGAAGAGCCCGTCTTGCGGGACGCTTCAACCATCAGCTTCCTGGTTTTCGCCTCGTTCATTGCCTTCTGGACAAATCTTGCCTTCTTTCTCGGCTCGCCGCATTATCGCCTGGGCGCGGGCGTGGCGGGCAGTTTCGGCCTGCTGGGCGCAGGCGGCGCAGTGGCGGCGTCGCTGGCGGGACGACTGGCCGACCGTCACGGAACCCGCTTTACACTCACCCTGGCGCTTGGGCTCCTAAGCGTGGGATACGTCCTGCTCTGGGTGTGGGGCTATCACATCGCCGGCTTGATCGTAGGCCTGATCGTTCTGGATGCCGGGCAGCAAGGCATGCAGATTTCCAACCAGACGCGTATTTTTGCCCTTTCCGCAACGGCCCGAAGCCGGATAAATACCGTCTACATGATCATATTCTTCCTGGGTGGAGCGATGGGGTCGGCGCTGTCCGCCGCGGCCTGGAGCCGCTGGCAATGGAGCGGCGTTTGTGGTTGGGGGCTGGCGATGCTCGCCTTCGCGTGGCTGCGGCATGCGCGCGGAACCGCAACCGAGCGCGACCAAGTCCTGCGCTAACTGCGAAGGAGACACGTGAACCCCTGGCGACGGACTGAAGGCAAGGGCGGGCGTTCAGGAATTCCCAGCTTCTTTGGCGGCCATTCCCCCGGCAACCACCTCCCTGGAGGTACGGGCGGGGGCTTCTGCCATCGCGCCGCGGCTGCGTGACTTCAACCGCTGCAAGCGATACGTATGAGCGGCGCTGACGAACGCGGTGAAAAGGGGATGCGGTTCGAGAGGCCGAGACTTGAATTCCGGGTGGAACTGGCAGCCCAGAAACCACGGATGATCATGAACCTCCACAATTTCAACGTAGGTTCCGTCGGGCGTCACGCCGGTTAACTCCAACCCGTGCGCCACCAGCGTTTCCTCGTACTCGCGGTTAAACTCATACCGATGGCGGTGGCGCTCTGAGATTTCCAGGCTGCCATAAGCGCGCGCGGCAAAGGAACCGGGCTTCAGGCGAGCGGTCCAGGCGCCCAGTCGCATCGTCCCACCCAACTCATCAATCCCGCGTAGTTCCCGCAGCTTGTAGATCACCCGATGCGGCGTGGAAGGATCAAACTCCGAGCTGTCCGCATTCTTCAGGCCGCACATGTTGCGCGCGTACTCGATAACCGCGCACTGCATGCCCAGGCAGATCCCGAAATAAGGTACTTTGCGAGTGCGGGCGTATTCGATGCCCTTCAGCATTCCGGGGATTCCACGTTTGCCGAAGCCTCCCGGCACCAGAATGCCGTCCAAATCCCGCAATTGTTCGTCACACGCGTCGCCTTCCAGCCCCTCCGCCTCAACCCAGGAGATGTTCACCTTCACGCGCCGCGCGATGCCGCCATGAAACAGCGCTTCATTAAGGCTCTTATATGAATCCTGATAACCTACGTATTTCCCCACAATTCCGATATTGACCTCATCGAGCGGGTGGCGGATTTTTTCCACGAGATCGACCCAGGGCTGCATATTGCGATCACGCGTTTCGCGCTTCAAACAGGACAGAATTTGCGTGTCCAAGCCCTCGTGACCCAACACCAGCGGAACTTCATAGATATTGTCGACGTCTTTGGCCGTGATCACGGCTTCCTGGGCAACGCTGCAGAACAGCGCGATTTTCTCCTTGAGCTCGTTCGAGAGGAAGTGGTCCGTCCGGCACAGCAGAATATCCGGCTGAATACCGATTTCGCGCAATTCCTTCACCGAATGTTGCGTGGGCTTGGTCTTCAGTTCACCCGAGGCTCCGATGTAAGGGATGAGAGTGAGATGGACGAAGACTACGTTGTCGCGGCCGTTTTCCAGGCGCATTTGGCGGATCGCCTCCAGGAACGGAAGCGATTCGATGTCGCCCACCGTGCCGCCCACTTCCACGATGACGATGTCCACATCCGTCGCCACCTTGCGGATCGCCGCCTTAATCTCGTTGGTAACGTGAGGAATGACCTGCACGGTCTTGCCCAGGTAATCGCCACGGCGTTCCTTGGTAATGATGGTCTCGTAGATCCGTCCCGCGGTGCAGTTATTGTCGCGGAGCATGCGAACCCGGGTAAAGCGTTCGTAATGACCCAGATCCAGGTCCGTTTCGGCCCCGTCATCGGTTACAAAAACCTCCCCGTGTTGGAACGGACTCATGGTGCCGGGATCGACATTCAGATAGGGATCGAACTTCAGAAGCGATACTTTGAGCCCACGGGCTTCGAGCAAAGCGCCTATCGATGCTGAAGCCAGACCCTTTCCCAATGAACTGACCACACCTCCGGTAACAAAGATGTATTTGGCACCCATACGCCTCCCCAAATTGTGCGTTCGGATTGACAGATTTGGTCATCAAACATGGTGTACGGCGGACGTTAACCTCAACCACGCCACTACTTATGAAACGTCCGTGTACCGAGTGGAAGATAAGACGGAAGGAATCGGTACGCACAAGTATCCGTCACTCCACCCCGCCCCGTCAACGTTAAATTGCCTCTTGGTGCGATATCAAACGTAAGGGAGATGTAAAAAAGCGCACTCTTGTCCCCGCGGCGCAACAACTGCCGCAGAAGTTATGTTAGAATATTGAATCGGAATGAGGTGCTGCATCCGTTACTGACCGGGTGGCGGCTCGTATCCGCTGAGGGCTGCTAGCATGACAGCTCTTTCACTGCGTCGGGCGCCCAAGCTGGGGTTTGGAGTAATTGCCCTGTTAGCCATGGTGGCGATTACGCTGTGGTGTGGCTCGGATGACGATAAGCCCACTCCCCCAGACGGAAAGACCGGCGCCCAGGTTACGGTTAAGGTTCCGCCCATCCACACGACGCCCCTCATGGTTGACGTCAACATGGTGGTCGTTAACGTCACCGTGACGGACCCGTTTGATAGAATCGTAACGGGCCTCGACCAGGACAATTTCCAGGTCTACGACGAGAAGGTGCCACAGAAGATCGTTACCTTCTCAACGGAGGACGCTCCCATTTCCGTGGGTATGATCTTCGATTGCAGTGGCTCGATGGGCGATAAAATCCAGAAATCCAAGGAAGCAGCCCTTCAGTTCTTCAAGACATCCAATCCCCAGGACGAGTTTATGCTCGTCAGTTTTTCCGACCGACCGGATTTGATTTCGGGATTCACTGCCAAGTATGAGAATTTACAAGATCGGCTGTTGACAGTGAAGTCGGGCGGCAGAACGGCGCTTCTCGACGCAATTTACCTGGGTTTGAGTCAAATGAAGAAGGCCACCACAAACCGTCGCGCGCTTTTGGTCATTTCCGATGGGGGCGACAACCACAGCCGCTATACGGAAAATGACATCAAGAAAGCCGTCAAAGAATCTGATGTGCAGATCTATGCGGTAGGCATCTTCGAACCCCTCTCTTCCCGCGCGCGCACCACGGAGGAGGCTGGCGGTCCCGGGTTACTTGCGGAACTCTCGGAGGTTTCAGGCGGCCGGTTGTTCAGTGTCGATAATACCAACGAATTGCCTGACATTGCCGAGAAGATCTCGATCGAACTGCGCAACCAATACGTGCTCGGATATAAACCTTCAAATCTGATTCGAGACGGCCGTTGGCGGCGCATTCGGGTCAAACTGAACCCACCCAAAGGGTTGCCGCCCCTTCAGGTTTACGCTCGAACTGGCTACTATGCACCGACCCAATAACCGGCACGACCGAAACCTGCTCCTGTGGGGCGGATTGCTGTCCTTGCTTTTCTACGCGCCCTTCACCTGGAGCGCTCAGTCTCCGCAGTCGAAGGCTCCGAAGTCGCCTCCATCTCAAGGAACACACAACGAATACACCATTCGCGAAGAAGTGAACGAGGTGGTCCTGCACGCGACGGTCGTGGATAAAAAGGGCCGCATGGTGGACGACCTGAAAAAGGACGATTTCCGCGTCTTTGAGGACGGGGTAGCCCAAACGCTTACCCATTTCGCCCATGCGGATGTGCCGGTTACGATGGGAATCGTGATCGACGACAGTGGCAGCATGCAAACCAAGCGTCAGGCCGTCAATGCGGCGGCGCTCATTTTCGCCAAGACTTCCAACCCCCAGGACCAGGTGTTCGTGGTAAATTTCAACGACGTCTATTACCTCGATACACCCGGGGACTTTGCGAGCAGCATCGAGGACTTGAAGGCGGCGCTGGACAAGATCGACTCCCGCGGCGGCACGGCCCTACGCGACGCGGTGATCGCTTCTCTGGATCATCTGAAACTGGGCAATCGCGATAAGAAGGTTCTGCTGGTGATCACGGACGGCGAGGACAACGCAAGCCGCTACACGCTTGAAGAGTTGATGGATCGCGCCCAGAAATCAAACGCCGTCATTTACACCGTCGGATTGCTCGGCTCGGACGAAACCAGCAACCTGTTCAAAATCCGCGGCGGCGAAGCTCATCGCGCTGCCAAGGTCCTGAAGGAACTGGCCGAAGCGACTGGAGGGGATGCTTTCTTTCCCAGGTCGCTCGACGAGGTCGAGAGTACCTGCCGCCAAATCGCCCGCGACATCCGCAACCAATACACTCTCGCTTACCGCCCCAGCAATCTGAAGAAGGACGGGACCTTCCGCAACATTCACGTGGATGCGTTTCAATCTAACACAAAGAACAAGCTGGTGGTGCGCACCCGTCCGGGCTACTTTGCGCCGAAGTCTGAAGGCTCGCCGGCCGTCGCGCAAAAGTGAGATGACGCCGTTCGCCCCCGTGTTTTGATGAGAAGCCTTCCGCTTACGCTGAGGTTTTGTGCGTCTTGCGCTGGGTTTCACTCGGGGCGCCGCCCGATGCAGGCCGTGACTCGCCGCGGTATCCGAGCTGGTAGGAGATTTGCTGGCTGGTTTGCCGAATCAAATCGGCGATTTCGGGGATGCGCGGCGTCAGTCGCATGGCCGGCGCCGTCACACTGAAGGCCGCCACAATCTGACCGGCGTGATTGAACACCGGCCCTGCCACGCAGCAGAGACCCTCCACCGCTTCTCCCTGATCCACCGCGTATCCCTGCTCGCGTACCCGTTCCAATTCCTTTCGCAGTTGCGGCAGAGCCGTGACGGTGTGCTCCGTCATGCGCGTGAGGCCCGGCGACTGGACGATCTGATTCAACAGGTCTTCGCCTTGGTAAGCAAGCAACGTCTTCCCGACTCCCGTACAATGGAGCGGCATCACCCCGCCCAAGCGAGCGTCCAGCCCCACGGACTGAAAGCTGGCGAATTTCTCGATCGAGATTGCCCTTGTCTCCTGCAAGATCGCCAGATGCACCGTTTCCTGGGTCCGCAGACTAAGATCCCGCAAAAACCCTTGCGCCACGCGCCGAAAATCCAGCCGGTCAAGTACGCGTAGGCCCATCCGCAGGACACGGAAACTTAGCTGGTATCCGCCGGAAATCCGGTCCTCTTCCACGAATCCATTCCGGACCAGGTTCACCAGCAACCGATGCACCGTGCTCACATGCAGGTGCAGCCGCCGGCTGAGTTGAGTGAGCGTGTAAGGCGGATCTTCGTCTGCCAATACTTCCAAGATTTTCAACGCCTTGACTAGCGACTTCACCGTATACGCGGCGGCCGCGGTAGTGGGGGCTTCTGTCATTTTCATAACGCGAGAATTATTGCAAAAATCCGAAGTGTGTCAAGCAGCATTTCAAACGCTCAGCACGGCCGCAGTCTCTCGCGCCGGCGCGGTATGGGAAGTCGTAGAACGCTGGACGGGATGGCATGGCGTCTTCAATGCAGCCAGGCACGACAACCCTCATGTTTAGAGTCGAACCCGCCGAATAGAGATGTGAACACCATTCCGCAGGTGTTTGACTGCTGCTTGCTGTAAGCGGGATTTCGAGGTGAACGAGAACCATGCAGACCAGTGTCGGCGTCCAGTGTGAATCTAAAGGATGGATTACGTTGCGGCCCTCCGCGAGAAGCGCCTGGCTCGAACACGTCGCGCGTCGCTGGACCGCTTTGGTGGTAGGTCAACCGCAAGCCACCGATTCGCTTCTCCGCCTTCTCCAGCGCATTGAAGTTCAGGCCCGGCAACCGCGCCGGGTCATGGGGTCGGTGCTCCTGCTCGGCCCCCCGGGATGCGGCAAAACCCACTCGGTGGAAGCACTGGCGGAGGTTCTACTTGGCAGCCCCAGTGCCCTGCTTAAGATCAATTGCGCCGAATACCAGCAACAGCACGAAATCGCTCGCCTGGTGGGCGCGCCTCCCGGTTACATTGGGCATTCCGACACGGAACCCGTTTTTACCCGTGAGAACCTTGAGCGCTTCCGCACGCCCGAATTCCCGTACACCCTGATTCTCTTCGACGAGATTGAGAAGGCCCACCATTCCCTTTATTCGCTGCTCCTGGGGGTGTTGGACCGGGCCGAGTTAAACGACGGACGGAACCGGCAGGTGGATTTCTCCTCCTGCCTCTTCTTCTTCACCAGCAATATCGGCTCCCAGGAAAGCCTGCGCGCCACCGCCCCCTCGGGCTTTCTCCCGCAATTGGAAGAAGAGGAAGCCAAAGCACGGCATTTCCGCAACGTGTCGGTGCGGGCGCTCAAACGCCACTTCCCGCCGGAGTTTCTGCGCCGCGTCGAGGAGACGATCGTCTACCAGCCGCTACGCCCGGCACACCTGAAACGCATCCTGGAACTCGAACTCGCGAAGGCAAGCCGGATGTTCCTGCGCCATCCCACCACGCCCTTTGAGCTTGAGTTCACCGCCGCGGCCAAATCCCTGCTTCTGCAACACGGGTGCGACACCGAATACGGCGCGGCCCACCTCCAACGCACTCTGGCGTGCGAGTTCCAGGATCCTCTCTATCGCCTGATGGCCACCGGCCAAGTGCGGCCCGGGGACACCATCGGAGTATCCGCCAAAGGACCGGAGCTCGTGTTCCGAAAAAGCTGAAGGGCGCTTCACTTCTGGCGCTGCTGCGCGTATCGGGTCGCACAATTGTCTTGGCTAGCGCGATACGTCATGGAACCGACGATCGACTGGACTTTGCCCCGCTCCGGGGATATCCTTGCGACGTGGGACGCCATTTCGTGAGTGCCATTCATGATCATCTGGGGGTGAAGCATGAGCGCAGTTTCGAGCAGCTTACGTTTGGCAAGTCGCATGAACCGCCTGGGAACGGAGAGCGCATTCGAAGTACTCGTCCGTGCCCGCGCCTTGGAAGCTCAGGGGAAAGAGGTCATTCATCTGGAAATCGGGGAGCCGGATTTCGCCACTCCGGCCAATATCGTTGAAGCCGCAACTCGAGCCCTCCGCGACGGCTGGACTCACTATGGCCCTTCGGCAGGACTGCCCCAGTTGCGCGAAGCCGCCGCCGCCGACGTGGCCCGGCACCTGGGCATCGCCGTGGACCCCTGCGAAGTTGTCGTGGTTCCCGGTGGAAAGCCCGTCATGTTCTTTACCATTCTGGCGCTCGTCGAGGAAGACGATGAGGTGCTCTACCCGAATCCCGGCTTCCCCATTTACGAGTCCATGATCCGGTTCGCGGGCGGCAAGGAAGTCCCCTACGGACTGCGTGAGGACTACGACTTCGATGTGAACGTGGACCAAATCTTGGAGAAAATCACGAACCGCACCCGCCTGCTGATCCTGAACAGCCCGCATAATCCCACGGGCGGCGTCATGGGCCGCGCCGAAATCGCCCGCTTGGCGGAGGCGTTGGCTGACCACGATATTTTCGTCCTCTCGGATGAAATCTACGATCGCTTGATTTACGAAGGCGAGCACTCCAGCATCGCGCAGTTCCCGGGCATGAAAGAGAGGACCATCATTCTGAATGGTTTCTCGAAGACCTACGCGATGACCGGCTGGCGCCTGGGCTACGGCGTAATGAATGCCGATCTGGCCAAACAGATCACGCTCCTCATGACCAACTCCAATTCCTGCTCGGCCAGCTTCAGCCAGATGGCCGGCGTCGAAGCGCTCCGCGGCCCGCAGGACGCAGTGGTTGCGATGCGCGAGGAGTTTCGCCGCCGTCGTGCCGTCATCGTGGACGGGCTGAATCGGATTCCGGGCTTCCATTGCCGCCAACCGCACGGGGCGTTTTACGTCTTCCCCAACATCCGCGAAACCGGCATAGCCTCGCGCCCGCTCGCCGACGCGCTGCTGGCCGAAGCCGGGGTCGCCTGCCTCTGGGGAACCGCGTTCGGCGCCTGGGGCGAGGGTTACCTGCGCTTCTCCTTTGCCAATTCCGTGGAAAACATCCAAAAGGCGCTGGAGAGAATCGAAAGTTGGGTGAAGAAGAACTTGTAAGATCGGCTCATCTGGCCATCGGGTCATCGGGTCACTGAAAAGTGCAGAGTATTATCGGCAATTGAGGGAAATAGTGTGAGTTCGCGCGTTACAGGACTTGCAGAATTGAACCTCACCGAGTCCTCCTTGCATCGTCTCGGCACTCGGGAAGTGCGAGCCTTTGTGCATCTCAAGACGTATGACGTGACGCGCGACGTGCGACGGTTACCAATCCCGCAGCGGTGCAGCTACATCGTGGCACGAGCGGAGCAATGGATCGATGGCCTGCGCCGTCGCTATCCAGGGGTGTCGTTGCAAGAAATGTACGCCAAGTGGTACGGCCGAGGTGTTCGAGAGTGGTCCAAAACTGCCCCACTCACTGTTGTTTCGGGGCCCCGCTCGCCAAATCATGGTGATCGCGGGTTCAACTGGGGTTAGGTCCGTGCACGTCGCGAAGGTTGCAGGCTACCGTCGCGGTCGGTCACACAAGCCGCCATTAACCTGGTACTGCGTCCGGGCACTCGTGATCATTCGCGTGGAAGAAGCGAGGGAAGGCTTGCAGAACACCGAAGATCGTTTCGTCCTGGTTCGCGCCTCCTCCTTCGAAGATGCAGAGAAACGACTCAGACATCAGTGGCAGGAGTACGCGACTCCATACCTAAACTCCGACGGGCAGATGGTGAGCTGGTCACTCGACAAAGTAATTGACGTCTACGATACCGATGAGACGGAGATTGACCCCGGCGGAACTGAGGTGTACTCAAAGCTAGGTAAACGCAGAATGCGCTCTGAGTATGTCTGGCGTCCCAAGTTGACGAGATAGGAACCCTCCAGCAAAACTTCCCCACCGACCCCGATGGGGTCGAATGCCAATAGCCATCAGAAAAACCTGCGAACCACATTCAATGTCTTCGGGGTTGGTTGATTCAATGGCGCAGCTTCCCGAGGGTTTCACCCACGGCTAATGACATTGGACCTCTTCGAGGTCCAAGTTCATTGCGCGGCGTGGGTGCGGGAAGGATAAGCAAAACCAAGCCCCCCGGTTCTTGCATCCAACAGTCTGAGGAGGAATGACCCATGCGCACACTGGTTGGGATTGCAACCGTTTCTCTTTTTGCCGTGGCCCTGGCAATGGCCGGGAAAAATCCGCCGCACAACGATGTCTTCACCGCAGGACCCGTGGACGAATCGGAACTGGCCCAAAAGATCCGGCATGAGCTGTTGATGTTGCCGTACTACTCGATCTTCGATGACCTCGCTTTTAAGCTGAATGGCAGTGTGGTCACGCTGGAGGGCGCGTGCCCTCCCGAGCCTCCCTGGGATATCAGGAAAGACGCTGAAAACGTGGCGAAACGAATCCCCGGTGTAACGCAGGTCATCAATAACATCAAAGAACTGCCATTGTCGGACATGGATTGGCAGATCCGTCGAGCCGAGGCGAGAGCCATCTACGGCGATTCCGAGATCGGAATACGGTATGGTCATCAGGCCCTACCGTCGATTCATATCATCGTCGACAATGGGCATGTGAGGCTGGAGGGGGTGGTGGACAACCAATTCGATGACACCCTCATTCGCACCCGCGCCAACGCGGTGCCCAACGTCTTCTCCGTGGACGACGATCTGGTGGTCTTGAATCCGGGAAAGAAGAAGGAGGAATAAATTGTTGCGGCTGGGTTTGCCCTGCCCAAGGGCGACTCAAAAATGCTGACTAGGGGCATGCCGATGGCGTGCCCCTACGAAAGTCCTTCACGCCGACAAGTCGCGCTGCCGCGTCAATCGAAGGTCACGGGCGTGAGCGAAACGTTGGATGCCGGCAAAAATTGATTCGGGGTCAAGGTGCGCCTCGGCGATCACCTCCGCCTCCAAACCACCCGTGAGCCATTGATTGTCCCAATCCGAGGTCAGTGAATAGGCATCCGTCAGCGGCCCCAGGTTGCGGATCGGCATCACCCGCCGCGTTCCCGTGCTCACCACCATCAGATCGTAATTCGCCTCGGGCGGCAACACCGCGCGGCGATACTCTTCGGGCTGCCGGTCGAACAGTTCCTCGCTGACGGCGGCGATGACTTTCACGTTGAGCCCGGCTTCCTCCAGGCGCGGCAACAAGCTGACCAGATTGACGGTGGAACTGGAGCCTTGCACCAGCACGTAGCCGGACCGCGGTTGGCCGGGCGCGAAATCGCGAATGACGTACAGCCCTTTGGCCGCGGCCTTGAGGTCGGGATCGGCGAACTTGCTGCGATCGGCCACGCGAAAATCGGGCCGCGCCACCTCAATGGAAATGATGCCCACTTTGGGATCGCGCGCGGCAATCTCCGCGGCGGCAAAATAGCCCGGCGCCACGTCGTTGTAATCCCAGAAATTCAGGTGGATGGTTTGACCGCGCGGGAACAGCTTCCACACTTGCGTCGCAAAAATCCCAAAGTGGGTGCGCGCGTCCGCAGCCGTCTCCGGCCCGGAATGGGCGGCGAGAATATGCAGAACCCCCATGCGGAACCGGCTGTCCTGGTTCTGCTGGCTCCAGACGCGGGCCGGCGTGTACATCAGCGGCGTAAACGCGCCGTAGGTGCCGCTCATGGCCCACACTCCCGCGAACTGGCTGGGATCAACGCTGGCGCTCTGGCTTACCAGTCCGATGGCGGTGGAAACGTTGCCCGCTTCCTGGATCGCGGCTTTGAGGCGTGTCCCCAGCGGATTGGTCTCGGGATTGTAATGCCCCCACAAGCTGCCGTGCTCCATGTTGATGGACTCGGAAAGGTCGGCGGCAATGGTGAAGAAGCGGTTGCCGGTGACGTAGTTCATCCACTTGATGAATTCGGAGATCGCCCGCCGTGTGCCCGCCATCTCGCCGGGCTTGCGGAAAAGCGTGATCGCCACCTGCTTTTCGGCGCCGGAAATGCGATTCGTCACCGTGACCTTTTGCGGTTCCGTGGGAAGATTCGCCACCCGGAGGCGTTCATCGAGGAAAGGATCGCGGTGAATATCGAAATGCAGCGGGAAGTCGTTCTTGACGGTGTCGCCAATCGCCACCAGTCGGTCCGCGAGCCAGTCCCCCAGACCGTTGCGGTCGAGCAGCGACATCACGACATCGATGTTGGTCTTGAACTGGATCAGCCGCTCGCGAGGATCGGTGACCGGCCCTTGGCGAATGCCCTCGAAGGTCACGCCATAGTGCTTCTCGAATGTGCTCGCCAGCGCGACGAAGTAATCCGAGTTCATCTTCTGCGAGTACGGGTGGCTGGGATAACTGACGACCTGATCGCCGTACCCGGGAATCTTGCCGTCGACCGCGCCCGGCCAGTACCCCTTCGTCGTCTTGCCGATGACGATGATCGGGCGACGGTCCTGATCGTCCCAATCCTCCATGGTTTTGAGCGCGGAAATAACCTGGCCGTAGTCATTGCCATTGGGCAGCGTCAAGACATTCCAACCGTAGGAAGTCCACTGGTCCACGAGGCGATAGGCGTCAAACTTGCGGTCGACCACGCCCCCAAGGAGCACGTCGTCGATGCCCGCGTTGTTGTCCGACAGCAGGATGCGCAGGCGCTTGCCCACTTGCAGCGCCAGGGCCTGGGTTTTGAGTTCCTGCGCGTGCCCTTCGGTCAGGGCAAACTCCCCTTCCAGCGCAATCACTTTCAGCGAACTCGGGGCGCCCACAATATTCCAGAACGCCGCTTTACCTGCCGAGGTGGCGATGCCAATTCCGGACGGGCCGCCGTTCACGTCGTTGGTCACATCGGTGCTTTCCGCATGGCCGGCGAGGGCCTTGATGCCGCGCGCTTTGGCCTGCGCGAACAACGGATGGTCAGCCAAGGCCATGATCCTGCAGGAGGTGCTTCATGGCGCCGGCGCCGCGGCGGAACCCCAGGGCGTCGATCGGCAGAATGGCCACTTTCGGGTCCACGTAGTAGCGCGCATCGCCCGTAGCTTGGAATTTGCGCTCCAACGCTTGCCCCATGATCATCCACAGCGCATAGCCCGTGGGGATGTTGTGCCCGCCCGCCAGCATGAATTTGTCGCAGTAGGGGTGCTTCGGACGCCGATAGTCGTAGCGCAGTCCGCCCAATTCCGGCCCCGCCAGATGCGCCGCCACGTTGTAAGGCGTGTACGCCAAGGGCCCGCCGAAATGGCCGGTCTGGGAATAGTTCCCGATCAGCACCATGGTCATACACGTCATGTACCCGATGTCTTCCAGCCCTCCCGGCGCGGTCGATTTGCACCTCCAACTGCTCAACCGGCGACGGCAACGAATGCGCGTGTAACGTCAAGTTCAAACCCTCCTGAGTTGTTGGATTCCAAAGCCAATTTGCATGATAGACCCAATTGCCCAAGTCCGTAAACTCAAACAAAGACACGCGCCACAGTGGGCACAGAGGCTCGCAGAGTCCTTCCTCCATGTTCTCCGTGCTCTCCGTCATGAACGGAGTTGTTTCCGCAAAGGGCTATCAGTAGAGCCCGAAATGCATCCTGTAGATAGGTAATGAAAGATATACTAAGAATCCGTTTACACAATACGTAATCCAGAAGCGCTGCGGAAGATCGCGCCAACGCAGGATGATGAGGACCGTGGCAACAATTTCCCACGGAACGCTGAGAACCATCGCCAGGTCACTCATCCAGGCCAGAAGGTCCAGCCGGCCGAAGTAACCTGAGATTTCCGACAAGGCAATCGGCGTCACGTAGGCGATAGGTAAAATCGTTCCTACAAGAATGATGTATCTCGTCCCTAGCGCCAGAATTCGGTCTCGCGTAGGCAGCGCTCGCGTGAGCTTCCCTCCTCCCAACACCAGCTTGCAGGACCGCGTGATTGCGCGACCGCGGCCTGACACGCATCCGGTCACGCCGCAAGCCGTTGTGCGCTCGCCCGCCGGGCGCGCAGCTTAAGTACACGCTCCGCCAGATGCTCCGCGCATAACCCGAAATGCTGCATCAATTCCCCCGGCTTGCCGGAAAGGCCAAAGCTACCTCTAGTCGTGGACCGCGTTGCTCAGTCATGGAATCCATTTCCCTACCTCCTCGAATCCAACGTGGAGCATTGTCTCACATGGGTGCGAAGATTCACGCGGTACGCCGCAACCTGGCCGCAGGGAGCTTCCAGAAGCGATCTCGCTAAGCCGAGTCTCCAGCCGATCTGCATGATCTTCAATGCGGCAACCTCATCAATCGAACCGCGGAGCAAACCGTGCGCGCCCTACGCCGTAACCCCCGGGAGCACTCTCCCACACCTAATCGCTCCCATTTTGCACGCGGCAAGCCAGTCTTTATTTTCATCAACATCGCCGGATGCACCTTCATTTTTTGGCGCGGGGGGACAACCGGCTAAGCGTCGGACGGTCAAACTGCCGCCTTGCCTGCGGCTCGCTCGCCAGAACCCAGTGGCGTCGAACGGCCGGCGCTCCGCGGAGATTCCGGCGAAACGGCGATTGGCCTGACAACAGGCGCCTGGCACCTGACACTTTTCGCCCTCCTTTGTTTTCATCAACATCGCCGGATGCACCTTCATTTTTGATGGTAGCGGGGCAGAAGCTAGGCATCAGACAGCCAGATTGGCGCCCGATGTCCCGGTATCCGGCGCCAGACACCTCAAACCCGACACCTTTTTTCGCCTTCCTTTGTTTTCATGAATATAGCCGGATGCACCTTCATTTTTGATGGCACGGGGGCAGAAACCAGGCACAGACAGCTAGATTGGCGCCGATGTCCCGGTACCTGACACCTCGAATCCGGCACCCTTTCTCGCCTTCCTTTGTTTTCATGAATATAGCCGGATGCACCTTCATTTTTAGGGGAAGCAGAGGCGGAACTGGAAGTGAAACTGCGCATGTCGCGGCCTGCGCCTGGAAAAGATGAAGCGAGAGGGCGAACCGGAAGCCGGGCATCTGGCGCCTGGCGCCTGACACCTTTCTTGCCTTCGCGGCTTTCGACCCTCAGCCCTCGCGCAGCTAGGCTAACACGATAATCTAGGTTGTCAAGCGCTATTTTCCGGTCTGGAACCTACCCACGCGCTCCCGGCCCAAAGGCCGGCGCTTCCGCCAGCTTTCGGCGCATGGGTTCGAGCACGCCGGCGGACAGGAGAAAGCCTGCCGCCACCACGTACATCCCACCCGCCGCGACGAAAGCTGGTTTGTACCCGTGCAGATCAACTACGTGCCCAATCACCAGTTGGGCAGCGGCGCCGATCAACGTCCCGGCGGCGCCCGTCATGCCGTAGAGGATGGCCACGTGCCGGGGCGGAGAGATCTCCGTGATGACCGTGTGAATGTTGGTCGAATAGGACTGATGAGCAAACAGGGCCAGGCTCACCAGCGCCAAGGCCCACATGGTGTCCGGTGCAAATCCGGCAGAGGCGCTGAAGACGCACAGCGCGGCCGATCCCAGCAGAACGGTCTTGCGGCTACGGTGCAGCCCCAGCCCGCGACGGACCAAGGCGCTGCTGGCGGCCGCTCCGAAATGGGCTCCCACGAAAGAACAGAAGTACGGCACCCAAAGCACTCGGCCCACGCCGCCCAGCGAAAGGCCGCGCACTTCCTGAAAGTATCCCGGAATCCAAAACAGGTAGAAATACCAGGCAGAGTCCGCACACGCCCGCGCCGCCAGCACGCACCAGTACTTACGAGTCTTGAGGACTTCACCCAGCGACATCTCATGTTCAACAAACGCAGCGGGGTGGGAATCATCTTCCCGAGCCTGCGCCGGATCAGCAGCGGTAATGCCTGCACCCGGGAATTTCCGATGAACCCATTCCCAGGGAACCAGCAACAATAAGCCCAGTGAACCGAGGAGCAGGAAAGCGTTCCGCCATCCGTAACGGAGTGTTGTCCAGGCCACCAGCGGCGGGCCCAGCAACATTCCCAGGCTGATCGCGGAAAGGATGGTTCCCACCGCCTTGGCGCGACTGGCGGAGGGAAACAAACCAGCAGCGCCGCGCATGGCCGTGGGATAATAGCTCCCCTCTCCTACTCCCAGTAATGCCTGGCAAAAAAACAGGCTGCGAACCCCTTGCACAAAGGTGTGGGCTATGGCGGCGAGAGACCAAATGAAAAGCGTAAGAGTAAACGTGCGGCGGTATCCCAAACGATCTGCAATCCGTCCCCCCAGGATATAGAAAACAGCATACATCACCAGAAAGGCGTGAATGACCAGACCGTAGTTGGCGTTGGTCAGACCGAGGTCCCGCCGCACCTGGGGGATGACCACACTCAGCACTGAGCGGTGCAGGTAATTGATCATTGACCCTGCAAACAGCAACAGCAGAACGAGCTTGGGGAAAAACTTTTGCCGAGCGGGTGTGTCGGACATAGGTCAAAGGCTTTATACTACATTGCCTGCGATAAAGGAGAACTATTGTGACCGAGCGCGAACGCATTGTGGCAGCTATCCGTGGCGAAGTTCCTGACCGGCTGCCCTGGGTTCCCCGCCTGGAATTCTGGCATCGTGCCCGCCTGCGGCAAGGCGACGCTCCCGCCGGAGCTGCATGGCCTCACCCTGACCGAAATCACCAAGCATCTCGGCGTGGGGTGTTACGCCTCCATCCCCGACTTCACCGATACGACTGACGAAGCGGCCATGATCGACCGCACCCTTGGCCTGTTTCACCTGCCCGTTCTGCCCTATCGCGTGACGCTCGAAGACGTGGACCGCCGCGTCACGCGGCACGGCCACGAAACCATCGTGGAATATCACACGCCCGCCGGATCGATTCGCACCGCCTCGATATTCACCGAGGAAATGCTGGATGCGGGCGCCTCCATGTCCTGGGTTACTGAACACGCCCTTCGCGAGCCGCGTGACTTCGACGTGGTCGGCCACATCTTTTCGCATTTGCGGATTGAGCCGCGCTTCGATGGGTATCTCGCCCGGCGCCAGGAGGTGGGCGATCGAGGCCTCGTGGTTGGCTATCTGGAAGGAACCGCCGGCCCCATCCAGCACATCATGAAAGAGCTCATGCCGCTGGAGCGTTCTTTTTACGCCCTGAACGACTACCCGGACAAGGTGCACCGGCTGGCGGATCAGATGGAACCTTTCTTCCAGCAGATCCAGGCCATCGGCGCAGACTCACCGGCGGAGGTCCTGCTACTCGGCGGCAACTACGACGATTCCATCACCTACCCGGCCTTTTTCGAGAAGTACATCTTCCCTGCCCTGCACGACTACGCCGAAGTTCTGCACCGGCGCGGCAAATTCCTGATGACCCACACCGACGGCGAAAACCAGCGGCTCTTCCCGCTGTACCGCCGCGCCGGATTCGATATCGCTGATTCCGTATGCCCGTACCCCATGACCCGCTGCCGGCTGGAAGAGATTCGCGACAACTTCGGCGACGCACGTGACCATTTGGGGCGGCATCCCTTCCACCCTGCTCTGCGCCACCAGCACGCCCGAAGATGAATTTCGCCGCTCCATCGATGAGACTGTCGAACGCTACAGTGGCCAGAGCCATTTCATCCTCGGCGTCAGCGATATGGTGACGGCGGATTGCGAATGGGAGAGGTTGCAGTACATCACAGAAAAGGTGACAGGGAATAGGTTATAGGGAACAGGTAACTGCTATCAGGCGAATCAATCGCCCTCCAACAGTTCTTGTACTTGTTTGTTCGTAATCAGGGGAAATTCGTGGGGAGCGTCAAAAACGAGGAGTCCGTTCACCTTCCGAGTCCCAATTCGATACGGTTTTCCACCCCGAAGATGCATGATTGCACCGGTCGGTGTCTTTTCACTTTTGACCTTTGCCTTTTGAGCTTTGCCTTTTGACTTTCTGTTGGTTGCCCGCCCGTACTCTGCCATTATTTTCCTCCAGTCCTCAACCCCAGGTCTACCCACAGGCCATCGATTCTCTTTTTCACTTCCGGTTCCATAACAATCTCATCGGGCCACGGGCGGGTAAAGCCTTCCGTAGCCCATTTACGGGTAGCGTCAATGCCCATCTTCGAGCCAAAGTTCGGCAGGCGTGAGGCGTGTTCAAGCTGATCCACCGGGCCGAGCGTGAACTGGATATCGCGCTCGGGATCAATATGATTCAGGGCTTTCCACACCACTTCGCCGGAGTCCTGCACGTTCACGTCGTGATCCACCACCAGGATGCACTTGGTAAACATCGCGCCGGGCAGGCCCCAGATGGCGTGCATTACCTTTCGGGCGTGCCCCGGGTAGCTCTTTCGGATCGCCACCATCATCAAGTTGTGGAACACCCCTTCGGCGGGCATATGCACGTCCACGATTTCGGGAATCTGTTTACGCATGAGGGGCAGGAACAGGCGTTCCACCGCATAGCCCATCCAATAATCCTCCATGGGCGGGCGGCCGACGATGGTGGAGACATAAATGGGATCGCGCCGCCGCGTGATGCACGTAATGTGGAATGCGGGGAAGTTGTCCTGCAACGAGTAGTAGCCCGTATGATCGCCGAACGGCCCTTCGGGGCGAATGTCGTCGAGGTCCACGTAGCCCTCGAGCACGATTTCGGCGTCGGCGGGAACCTCCAGGTCCACAGTCTCGCATTTCACCAACTCCACCGACTGCTGGCGCAGGAAGCCCGCGAACAGGAACTCGTCCAAATCCTCCGGAAGCGGCAGCACACCGGCGAGCATGGTCACCGGGTCGGCCCCAATCGCCACGGCCACGTCCATGCGTCGCCCTTTCCCCTGTCGCGCGAGCCAGCGGAAATGCTCGGCGCCGCCCTTGTGCACCTGCCAATGCATGCCCGTGGTGCGCTCGTCGTAAACCTGCATGCGATAACAACCCACGTTGCGGCGGCCGTTCCGGGGGCTGCGCGTGACCACCATGGGAAAGGTGATGAATCGTCCGCCATCCTGGGGCCAGCACTGCATAATGGGCAGGCGCGCCAAAGAAAAGTCCTCGCGCTCGATCACCTCTTTCACCGGGCCGCTACGCACGTTCTTGGGAAGGAACGAACCAAGTTCGCCGAGCTTGGGCAGCAGCTTCACCTTGTCGAGGAATCCTTCCGGCGGCTTCATGTCCAGCAGCTCATCCATGCGGCGCGTGACGTCATCGAGCGACGTCACATCCAGCGCCATCTCCAGCCGCTTGCGCGTGCCCAGCATGTTGATGAGCAGCGGCATGGCATAGCTCACCCCATCCCGCGCGGAGTGCGGCTTCTCAAAGAGCAACGCCGGCCCGCCGGCTTTTGAAACACGGTCAGTGATTTCGGTGATTTCCAGGTCCACGTCGATTTTCATCGGAATGCGCTTCAATTCGCCGTCGCGGTCCAGGCGGGAAACAAATTCACGCAGGTCTTGATAGGCCACGGGAGAACCTCATTGGTATCAGTCGGAAGTTGTCAGTCCTCAGTCTTCAGTGCTCAGTTCTCAGGCGCCAATGGTCCACAGTTGTCGAGCTCGCATTTCACTAGCCGAATGCAAGGATTTACTGACGGCTGAAAACAGACGACTGTCGACTTCATTGCAGCATTACAGATTGGACCGATCAAATCAAGCCTTCGCGATAACCTGGTGATACACGGCGAGCCAAGGCGCCTGTCAGCGCGCGTCCGCGCAGCGGCTTCGAGCGCGACCACGGATTTAGTGCCCTGGTCCGGCAGCGCCATGTCGTCTCACCACCCCTCCATTCGTAATTGTCCCAGCACCGCTTTCCAGTCCAACTCTATTCCAGTCCAGCTCTATTCTTTGCGACCACCGGGTCACGTGCTATACTGCGCGCGCTGTTTTCTTGCCGTACGAAACATATGAATACCTGCCCCACCTGCCGGTCCAATTATCCTGCCGATTTCAGCTTGTGTCCTCGTGACGGTACGCCGCTGGTGGCCGCCGGAGTCTGGCAGGAGGGCACGGTGGTCCGCGACAAGTACCGCATTCTCTCGAAAATCGGGCAAGGCGGAATGGGAGCGGTTTACAAGGCGCTTCACCTGCGGTTTGCGGAGGTGCGCGCGCTGAAGGTCCTGAGCCTGGAACTGGCCGAAGGGGAACGTGCTTCGGGGCCTTGACTTTGTTGTATCCCCGCAGGAGACTACGTCATAACCCGGTAAGCACCGAAACGGACATGAGCCTTTCCTACGGTATTACCGGGAGAATCACCACATACTGCACACTCGACGAGGCCTTATGCTGCGTTCCCACGTACTCGCGCACGGGCCCAGGGCGCGTTTGCCCTCGCGACTGCTTCCGGCCCTGTTGATTTTGATGGCACGTATAGCCTTATCCTCAGCCCTAGCACAAACGCCGAGCCCAGAAGAGATTTCCTCCCACGACGTTGAACCGACTTTCAAGCTGCAATCCGAACGGAATTTGGTGATGGTCCGCGTGGTCGTTCGCGATGACAAGGGCGCCACCGTTGACAGTCTGCGCAAAGAGGATTTTCAACTCTTCGATCATGGCAAATTGCAGAGTATTCTGCACTTTTCGCCAGAGAAGCCTGCCCTGCAAGTCCTCGAAGCCCCGGCGGAGAAACCGGCCGAGAAACCCATGGCCGAACCGGACGTGGAGGAGGAAACTGCGGCGGCTGGTGCCACTGCTCACCGCTTCGTGGCGCTCTATTTCGATGACGTAAACACCAGCATTGCGGATTTGATGCGAGCGCGTGACGCGGCGGATCGCTTCCTGGCGAAGGCAATCCAGCCCGGCGATCGCGTGGCGCTGTACACTTCCTCGGGGCAGAAGCAAGTCGACTTCACCGGCGATGTGGCCCAAATCCATCAAGCGCTTCTCGATCTTCGTGAGCGGCCCATTGTGGGGAAAAGTCAGTCATGTGATGTGATCCCGCCTTATGAAGCGTATCTGATTCTCCAGCACGATCCCGAGGCGCTTCAATTGGCCACCGCTGAACTGAGTGGATGTTATACCCGCCCTCCCACTGAGCAAGAGGTTGAGGCGCGGGCGGCAGCAGTGCTCGAGTTCTCGGAGCCGGAATGGAAGGCAGCCCTACGCGGGATCGAGTCGGTCGTTCGCCGTATGGCGTCCCTCCCCGGCCAACGCAGCGTAGTAATCATCTCCGGTGGGTTCCTGACGGAGACGCTTCACTTCGACCTCGGCCAGATCGCCGATCGCGCCTTGCGCAGCGGCGTGGTTCTGAACGCCATTGATGCCCGCGGACTGTACACCGACCCCACGCTCGACGCCAGCCAGGGCTATGTCGCAATGGTCAACAACCCCACCCTTCAAGAAGAAAAGCGCACGATGCTGGTCCAAAGCGCCCGTCGGCAAACGGATGGCATGGCGTCCCTTGCTTCCGATACCGGCGGGATCTTCTTCAGCAACAGCAATGACCTGGAAGCCGGTTTCCGCAAAGCGGCGGGGGTTCCGGAAGCCTTCTACGTTCTGGCTTTCTCCCCGCAAAACCTTAAGTTCGACGGAAACTTTCACCCCATTCAGGTGAAATTGGTAGCGCACAAAGGCCTGGAGGTGCAAGCGCGCAAGGGCTACTATGCTCCTCGCAGACCCACCGACCCTGCCGCCCAGGAGAAAGAAGAAATTCAAGAAGCCGTGTACTCGCAGGAAGAGACGCAGGAATTGCCGATCGATGTCCATACCCAGTTCTTTATGAAGAACGAAACCGACGCGCGGATTACCGTGCTGACGCACATCGACTTGCGGCCGCTGCATTTCCGCAAAGAACAGGACCGCAACATTGATACGTTGACGTTCGTGACCGTGGCGTTTGACCGCGACGGACACCCGGTGATCGGACAGGAAAAGTCTCTGGACCTGTGCTTCCACGACAGCAGCATGGAACGGTTTCTGCAGTCGGGCATCACCATCAAGACCCTCCTGGACGTCCAGCCCGGAACTTACTTGGTGCGCACGGTTGTACGCGATTCTGAAACCGGCCAAATCTCCGGCGTAAATCGCACGGTGGATATTCCGTACTAAGAACGTCCCCGTCGATCACGGCCAAGATGGCCGTGGCACCATGCGGTCGTGCTTGACTTTGTGCTCGACGCGCGTGACACTTAGGTACCAACAGGGGCATGAGTCTGAAGGCACGGGCTTGTGCTGGGTTCCAACCGGATGCTACCCTGCGACTCCGGAACCCGGGAGAGGGCTATGCTCCGTCCGCCGGCCATCGTGCGGGAATCGCGACCATGGGCGTCGTGCCGTTTGTGCATCTTTATCACGATCGGGGTGATGATTTGCGCATTCGGCATCCCGGCTCAGACCTCCCCTCAGCAAGAGATCGCCTCGCGCGATGTTCAGCCCACCTTTAAACTGCAAGCCGAACGTAACCTGGTGATGGTTCGCGTGGTGGTGCGCGACGGGAAAGGCGCAATCGTCGATAACCTCCGCAAAGAGGACTTCCAGGTTTTCGATCACGGCAAATTGCAAGCTGTCGTGCAGTTCTCGCTGGAGAAACCGGCACAGCAAGCCGCCGCACGCGCCGCGCAGAAACCGGAAGCAAAACCGGCGGTCGAACCGGAGGCGGAGGATGAAAGCACAGTTTCGCCGACCACCGCTCGCCGCTTCGTGGCCATTTACTTCGACGACGTAAACACCACGTTCGAGAACCTGGCCCGGTCGCGGGACGCCGCCGACCACTTCCTTACAGGGCATGTCGCGCCGGGCGATCGCGTGGCGCTGTACACCTCGTCCGGTCAGAAGCAATTGGACTTCACGGACGACCTCGCCAAAATTCACGAGGCGCTTTTGGAACTTCGTCCGCGCCCCATCATCGGGCAGGATACGTCGTGCGGCGCGGTCCCACCCTATGAAGCGTACTTGATTATCGAACAGCAGGACGCCACTGCCATTCAGGTGGCCGCCGACGAAATCATGAATTGCAATCCTTGCCCAGCCACTACGCCGGCGCAGCAGCAACAGTGCCTTACCCAGGCGCAAACGGAGGTGCAAAGCTACGCGATGCACGCGCTGACGGCGTCCGAAACCGAGGCGAATGCCGCCCTGCGGGGGATTGAATCCATCGTTCGACATTTGACGTCACTTCCCGGGCAACGCAGCCTGGTCATCGTATCCCAGGGGTTCCTCACGGAAACCCTCCGGTTCGAACTCAGTCAGATCACGGACCGCGCTCTGCGTAGCGGCGTGATCCTGAACGCCATCGACGCCCGCGGCCTCTACACCGACCCCGTGACCAGCGACGCCAGCCAACGTGATTACAGCGCCAGCATGAATTCGGCCTTCCGAGGACAAAAATCTCAGATGCTCATGGAAAGCGCGCGGCGGGAGACGGACGGCATGCAATCCCTCGCCCTTGATACCGGGGGCATCTTCTTTAACAACAGCAATGACCTGGAGGCCGGTTTTCGCAAGACTGCGGGACTGCCCGAGGCCTTCTACATCCTGGCCTTCTCGCCCCAAAACTTGAAGCTCGACGGCAATTTTCATCCCATTCAGGTAAAGTTGGTTGCTCGCAAAGGCTTCTCTGTGCAGGCGCGCAAGGGCTACTACGCTCCCCGGAAGCCCACGGACCCCACTGCGCAGGAGAAAGAAGAGCTTCAGGAAGCGATCTTCTCCCAGGACGAGACGCGCGAACTGCCCGTGGACGTCCACACGCAGTTCTTCATGAAGGACGAAACCGATGCGCGCATTACCGTGCTGACGCACGTCGACCTGCGGCCATTGCACTTCCGCAAGGAGGAGGATCGCAACGTCGATAAGTTGACGTTCCTGGCCGTAGCGTTCGACCGCGACGGCCACGAGGTGACCGGCCTGCAAAAGACTGTGGAACTGCGTTTGCGCGACAGCAGTATGGAGAGACTGTTACAAACGGGCATCACGATCCGCACCGCCCTCGACGTCAAGCCCGGGACCTATTTGGTGCGCGCGGTTGTCCGTGATTCCGAAAGCGGCCAGATTTCCGGCCTGAATCGCACGGTGGAAATTCCTTATTGAGGATCAGGGGTTAGGGGCAAGGGGTTAGGGATCCGGGCACATGGCAGTTGACGATAATGAGATGTGAGCTGCGCAACGATTTTCGGGTTTCGAGTTTCGGGTTTCGAGTTTCTATTTTCGGGTTTCGCATTTCCAGTTTTCATTTTTCAGTGGGAGCGTGACTTATGATGCGACATCGATTGCTGCTTATCATCGGAATGCTGGCAATCCTCGGAGGGTTGGCGCTGGAATCAGCCACGGCGCCTGCTGCGCCGGCGGGAGGGCAAAATCCCGCCCCGGCTGCCCCGGAGAGTGCTCCGGTTGTTATCAAGACGGAAACCAATCTCGTCCTTGTCGACGTGATCGCAGCCGACAAGAAGGGGAACTACATCAAGGATCTCCAGAAGCAGGACTTCCATGTCTATGAAGATGACGCGGAGCAGCCCATCTCGGCGTTCTCCCACGAGGCGGACATCGAACCCAATGCTCCCGGTCATCAGCGCTACATGATCCTTTTCTTCGATGACTCCACGATGGACGCGTCGCTGCAAACGCAGGCACGCACCGCAGCCGCCAAGTTTGTGCAGAGCACTGCTTCCCCCAATCGCCAGATGGCAGTGGTCGACTTTGCCGGCAGCTTGGTGATTGCGCAAAACTTCACGGCGGACGGAGAACTGTTGAAGCGTGCGGTCAGCACCGTGAAGTTTTCCTCCGTCAATCCCAACGAGGGAAACACCAACCCGGTGCAGATGGCATCCATGGGGGCGCCATCGCTGGGCCGAACGGAATCGGATTTCGCCGCGCGCAGCGTGTTGCTTTCGATCCGCGACGTCGCTAAATCGCTTTCCGGCATTTCCGGGCGTAAGACTCTGATTCTGTTCTCCTCGGGATTCCCGCTCACACCCGAGCGCCAGTCGGAGCTGACCGCTACCATCGATGCCCTCAACAAAGCGAACATCGCGGTGTACCCGGTGGACGTGCGCGGCCTGGCCATCAGCCCCGGCATGGATCTGAGCAATCCCACCGTGCCGGGGCAACGTTCCATACTCCCGCCGGGTTCAGATTTACTCATGCCGGAATCGCCCTTCCTGCACCTGCCCGGTCTGCTGGCGGAGTTGGCCGCGCCACCCGACCCGCAGCGCGGGGCCGGCGGTGGGGGTACCGCCGGAGGAGGGGGCGGCACGAGCGGAGGGAGTACGTCAGGTAGCGGAAGCAGTGGCTCCCGCGGCACAAGCACGGGCAGCACCGGCTCGACCAGCACCAGCAGCAGCACCGGCTCGACCAGCACCAGCAGCAGCACCGGAAGCAGTTCGAGTCGAGGCAGCACCGGCAGCAGCAGTGGGAATACGGGTAACTCCGGCGGCCGCGGCAATCCCAACAACAATAATATGTATAACTCCAACGTAAACTGTAACAACGTGAACTATCCCGGCATGGGCGGGCTCGGCGGTTACGGAGCCAACAACTGCGCGAATCGGCAGATCATTCCCAACATTCCCGACAGCGTCTCGACCAATCAGCAGGTGCTCTACGCTCTGGCCAGAGGCACCGGAGGGTTCGAGATCTTTAACACCAACGACTTTCTCCGAGGCTTGGACAAGGTGGCCAAAGAGATGAACGAGTATTACAACCTGGGATACACACCGCCCAACCAGACGCACGACGGACGTTACCACAAAATTAAGGTCGTCGTCGCCCGCGACGGGGTAGTCCTGCGCTACCGCACCGGCTATTTTGATCTCAAAAACCCCGATCTGTTAAAAGACAAACCGGAAGGCCAAGCGTTGGAGGCGCGCGCCGCCAGCCCGCAGCCCGGCGACATCCCGGTCTCGCTCAGCGCCCCCTATTTCTACCCTGAACCGGGCGTGGCGCGGGTAAACATGGCCCTGTCGATTCCCGGTTCCGCCGTCGACTTTGACAAAGACAAGGCGGGGTTCCACTCCAAAGTGAACGTGCTGGGAATCGCGTATCGGGAGAACGGGTCCATTGCCGCTCGATTCAGCGACAGCGTCAAATTGGATTACCAGAAGAAGGAACTCAAAGACTTCACGAAGGGCAGCTTTGACTACCAGAATACGTTCAGTATCGCACCGGGATCCTACACCCTGAAACTGGTGCTGAGCGCGGGTGGCGCGAAATTCGGGAAATATGAATTTCCGCTGAAAGTCGAGCCCTTCGCGGGCGACGAACTTAGTCTGGGAGGCCCGGCACTGGGTGAAACCTTCGTCCCTGTCTCCCAACTCGCCGCCAGAATGGACTCTGCCCTTCTCGAGGACCACACGCCGCTGGTCTTCAATGGGATGGAACTGGTTCCCTCGACAAGCTGCCGCTTTGCCAAAGATTCGCAGCCGGTGGTCTACGTGGAGGTGTACGACCCGGGACTGAAAGAAACCAGCTCTCTGCGCGTTGGGATAATGTTCAACGTGATTGATCGGAAGACGAACCAGCAGGCCTATTCTTCCAACACCATTCTGATTAACGACTTCGTACAATCCGGGAACCCCCTGGTGCCGGTAGGCTTCAAGCTGCCCATCAGCCAACTTCAGGCGGGTGATTACCGGTTCGAAATCAAAGGCCGCGACGAAATGGGCCACGTCTCCACCGTGCGCACCGCGGATTTTTCCGTCCAGTAATCGGAGCAACGCTAATCGATTCTCAAACCGACGTGGGCGGCCGGAGCCAAAAAGCCCCGGCCGCCACCTCCTCACGACCTAATTGTGACCTCAAACAAGTCAGCCGAACTTCGTGACCGGGCCCGGCCACATCCAGATTGTGCGGCAGGGGCGCGGGCCATCCGCCGTGCGCTGCTGGCGTGGTTTCGCGCCAACGCCCGCTCGCTTCCGTGGCGGGGGACAGGCGATCCCTACGCGGTCTGGGTCTCGGAAATCATGCTCCAGCAGACGCAGATTGCCACCGTACTGCCCTTTTACCAGCGCTTCATGGAAGCCTTCCCGACCGTCTCGCTCCTGGCGCACGCGCCCCTGGAGCGCGTGCTGGAGCTATGGTCGGGAATGGGATATTACCGGCGCGCCCGGCACCTGCACCAGGCGGCGCAGGCCATCGAGGGGCAATTCGGTGGGAAGTTCCCGCCGGACTATGCCGGGCTCCGGTCCCTCCCCGGCATCGGCGACTACACCGCCAAGGCAGTACTGAGCATGGCTTTCAATCAGCCTTACGCGGTGCTCGACGGCAATGTCGCGCGGGTGGTGGCACGGTTGCGCTGCCTGGCCGGGAACTTGCACCAACCCGCCTTCCGCAAGGCTGTAGAAACGGAACTTGCGGCGCTCCTCTCGCGTCGCGAGCCGGGGAACTTCGACCAGGCGTTAATGGAGTTGGGCCAAACGATTTGCCTGCCGCGTGCGCCGCGATGCTCGGTCTGTCCCTTGATCAAGTGGTGCGACGGATGGCGCTCCGGCAATCCGGAGGCATTTCCGCTGCCCCGTCCCCGCCGGGCAACAGAGGATCATCACCTTGCCGTGGCGCTCATCCGCAGTGGAACGCGCGTGGCTATGATGCGCGGCCTCGCTGACGGCCTGCTTGACGACCTGTGGAATTTCCCGGCCGCCTTCGGCAAGACGCCTGCGGAAGCGTTGCAAGCCCTGCGGGAGAAGCTCTCCGCGCTCGCGTCCGCAACGCTCACAGCGGCGACGGCAGAAGGCGCGGCAGGGGCGCGCCATGGCGCTTTACGGGCACGCCATGGAGTGCCCCTACTGCGCTTCAGCGAACCTTGGGCAGAGTTCCGTCACAACATCACGTTCCGAAGCATCCATGGATGCGTCTATCTTGCCGAGGTTCCCCGCGCGTTTCGGCATCCTTGGCTACGCTGGTTTGAGTTTCGACGTTTGCCGCAGGCGGCCATTTCCCAACTGGCGCGCAAGATCGTGGAAAAGACATTATTCAGATAATGTCTGATATTGTGACCGGCGGCAAACCCGCGCGGGGTGGACGACACAAGAGCCCGTAGGCCCAGGCTTGAGCCTGTGCCGACCTCAAGGTCGGCTCTAAGTCGTGCTTCGCACCAGCCATGCGCCACTTGTGGATGCGGAACCATTGGCAAATCGCAGAACCATTGGCAAATCTCGTCATCCTGAGCGCCGATGCATTTTATCGGGGCGAAGGATCTGCATTTCGTTTTGTGGAGTGCGGGCGAAAGACAAATGCAGATTCTTCGCCCCCAGAGAGCGGGGGCTCAGAATGACGGGGTAGGAGATAGGTTTAGAAGATAGCCCCGCAGCCCCCGCCTCGCCTGCCGGCCTTTTCTGCAATACAATAGAGCGCGGAGCCATTTAATCCTTCATGGAAAAGAAGCCGCAAGCCGTCGCCGCGGATGTCGAAAATCGGCACGCCAACATCAGCGTGCAGCGCTACTTTGAAGTTTCCCTTCTCCTGCTGCTCGCCACCGGCTTTCTTACCGTCGTCACGACGGGTAAGCTGGATATGGTCTCCGTAATCGTGGTGTGCGGCGCGCTGTGCATCAAGCTGTGGAGCTACGTGCGTGGCGCCGACTACTCGCTGGGCCCGAAAACCGTCACGCGTATTTCCATCGTCTACATCTTCTTTTTCGGCCTGGATTTCCTGATCTTCTCCGCCGGCCCCAGTCCCATCGACCGCATGTTGAACGCCACCGTACACCTGGTGCTGTTCACTGCGGTCATGAAGATCTTCTCGGCACAAACCTATCGCGATTACGGCTACCTGGCCGCGCTGTCGTTCCTGATGATGCTCGCCAGCGCCATCCTGACCGTCGGGACGACGTTCCTGATTTTCTTCATCCTGTACGTGCTCTGCGCCATCTCCACGTTCATCAGCTATGAAATCAAGCGCGGCGTCGAGGGAGCGCGGCGGGCGCCCGAGGGCCCCTTCCGCGTGCCCGAGCATAACCGCAGCGCCATTGAGAAGTCGCTGATGACCGCGGCAGCCGGATTGGCGATCGGCATCTTTGTTCTGGGCGCGGCTCTGTTCTTCATCATTCCCCGCTATCGCACCGGCTACCTCACCAACCTCTCGATGCAGGCCCAGAACATTACCGGGTTTTCTGAAACCGTGAACCTGGGAGACATTCGGAAGATCCTGCGTTCGCCCATGGTGGTGATGCGCATCATGCCGGAGGGCAGTATTCGCGCCTACGAAGGGGTAAAGTGGCGCGGCGTCACCCTGGACAGTTTTAACGGCAAGCGCTGGTTCAACGACAATGCCGATCGGGTTTCCATTCCGGCCGAGACCTATGAGCGGTTCCTCCTCCCGCCGCCCGACGGCCGGGCTCACCGGCCGCACCGGCCGCTGCGCTACCGTGTCCTGCGCGCGGCGGTTTCCACGGACGTGCTGTTCGCCGCTGCCGAGCCCCGGGAACTCACCGGCTTGCGCCTGCTCAGCCTGGACGAAACCGGCTCGCTGCACGATCCGCAGAACCTCAGCGTACCGTTTGCCTACGACGTGGTTTCCGATGCGGGGTTGCCGGCGGTATCGGATCTGCGCAAGGCCTCCACCGTCTACCCGGACAACATTCGCCTGGTGTATCTCCGCCTGCCGCATACCATCGACCCGCGCGTCAGCGAGTTGGCCCGCACCGTTACCGCGCCGGCCGCTAATAACTACGATCGCGCGTTCGCCGTCCAGTCGTATCTGCGCAACAATTTCAAGTACACGCTGGACCCGCCCGCCATCGAACCGGCGGATCCCGTGGGGAGCTTTCTGTTCCGCTCCCAGTCCGGCTACTGCGAGTATTTCGCCGCCGCTATGGCCGTGATGCTGCGAACGGTGAAGGTCCCCTCGCGGCTGGTGAACGGTTTTCAGACAGGTTCTTATAACCGCATCGGCAAGGACTTTGTGGTGCGCGCCCGCGACGCGCATAGCTGGGTGGAAGTCTACTTCCCGGGATATGGATGGATTCCCTTTGACCCGACCCCCGCCGATCCCCACCCGGTTTTGCCCGGCGAATGGGACGACTACCTGGATACGGCAGCGCTCTTCTGGAACGAGTGGGTCATCAACTACGACTACGGCCACCAGGTCCAACTGGCGAGACAAATGGAGCAGGATTCGCGCGATTTCCAACAGGTGCTGCACCGCCGGTTCGAACACTTCCAGCGCCAGGCCGTGCGCGCTGCCTTTCGCTTTGAGGGCTGGCTAATGTCTCACAAGGCTCTCGTCTTGCTCATCTTGCTTGCCATCCTGGCCGGCTTGATCCTCACCGATAAGAGCGGGACGCTGGCGGAATGGCGTTTCGGCTTGACGTGGCGATTTGGCCGCCGAAATACGACGCTGAACCCCCGCGAAGCCTCGCTCACCTATCAGCGCTTGCTGCACACGCTCCGGAAGAAAGGCTTTCGCAAAACCCCTTCCCAAACGCCGCGCGAGTTCGCGTCTTCCTTCCTGACCACCCCGTGGGGTCCCGGCGTGATGGAGTTCACGAAACTCTATAACGTGTTGCGCTACGGCCAAGCCGCTGTTTCGCTCGCCCGCCTGCGCCAGATCCTGGAAGACATCGGCAAAACTTAGCCTCGCCTCGATGAGTGGTCGATTGGACTCATCACCGTTGAGTCAATTCTCCAGTCCGAACAGGGCACCGCTGGCGGCGACATTGTGTCGCTTGACTTCCGGGGGTTTGACGTCGGGGCAAGGAGGTTCCCTCTTGACAAAGCCCATTGATAGGCTATAATGTTGGTCGATGGTCAGGGCTCGGCGTTTCCAAACCGGGGCTTCGGTACGCCCGGCGGTGATTCTCCTCGACCGCCTGCCCATTTTTCTCTGCCCGTCCTTCAACGACTCTGACGGGGTCCTGCCCCGGGGCACCGTCACGGAATCGACTTCCCTCCGTCTACGGTGAACACCTGGCCGGTGATGAACTCGCTGTGGGTGGCAAGGTAGAGAACCATGTGCGCGATGTCGGCGGCGGCGCCGGCTTTGCGCAAGGGCGTGGTGCGGATGATATTGCGGATTATCGGCGTGCGCTCTTCATCCGGAAACAGGATGGTCCCGGGGGCCACGGTGTTGACGCGAATGGTGGGCGCCAAAGCCTTTGCCAGCGAGCGCGTCAGCGAAATCAGCGCGGCCTTCGAGGCACAATAGTGCGCGTAGCTGGGCCATGCCTGCAAGCCTCCAAGGGACGAGATATTGATAATGTTTCCCCGTCCCTGGCGCATCATGATTCTCGCCGCCGCCTGGGCGCAGAAAAACGGACCTTTCAGGTTGGCCCCCAGGACGCGGTCCCAGTCGCCCTCCTCCAATTCGTCCCACGTCTTGCGGAAGAAAACGCCGGCATTATTCACCAGCAGATCCAAGCGGTCAAAGCGCTTTTCGACGGTCCGGAACATGGCCGCAACCTGGGACGTCCGCGAGACGTCCGCGCGCAGCGCCACGGCACGTCTGCCCAGCCCCACGATTTCACGCACGGTGGCCAGGGCGCCCGCGCGCGACTGGTTATAGTGGACGATCACGTCCGCGCCGGCACGGCCGAGCATCAACGCAATTGCCTGCCCGATCCGCTTTCCGCCGCCGGTTACCAATGCTACTTGACCCTGAAGAGGTTTTTCGCTCATGGTTACCCCACAAACATCACGCATTCTTCCATTGCCGTAGCAGGCGATATAAGGTTTTCAACTTGTACGTTCCTCGGAAATAACCTACATTGAGGCGCCGAGGTGCCTATGCGCGAGGCGTCGCTAAAAGATATTACCAAATTCCTGGAATGCAAGAGGGTCGCCTTCATCGGTGTATCTCGCAATCCGCAGCACATTTCGCGGACGCTCTTTCGGGAGTTTGTCGCCCAGGGATACGATCCCGTTCCGGTAAATCCCCTGGTTACGGATATTGAAGGGCGCCAGTGCTTTGCCTCCATTTCAGAAGTGACGCCCTCTGTGGAAGCCGCCCTGCTGATGACGGGCGCACCCGAGGCCACCGACAAAGTGATCCGCGACTGCACTCAAGCCAACATCGGGAAAATCTGGATCTACAAGAACCTCATCGATGGGAACGACCACGCACAAACCGTCGAACTCTGCCGGTTACACGGTTCCGCCGTCGTGGAAGGCTACTGCCCGTACATATTTCTTCCCCACCCGGGACTCGTGCACCGGCTGCATCGCTTCCTGATGAAGGTAGGCGGGAGTTACCCGCTGTGACGCGCCACGGCAGCGGTTCCAAGCGTGCCGTAAAGTGCCGCAAGAACGGTGCTTCGTATACCAGCCGCAGGCCGCGAATCTGCTCCCGCCGCTTCCAGACTTCCAGGATCACCTCCACCACGTAATCAATGTGGCTCTGCGTGTAGACGCGGCGCGGGATCGCCAGGCGCACCAGGTCCATCTTCGCTGCGGCGCCGAACATCAGCGAGCCGATTTCGACCGAACGAATCCCGCCTTCCAGGTACAGTTCCGCCGCCAGTGCCACACCCGGAAACTGCTCGGGTGGAACATGCGGCAGGAAAGCGCGGGCGTCCAGATACACGGCATGCCCTCCCGGCGGCTGCACAATCGGCACGCCCTGGCCGGAGATGTGGTTTCCGAGATATGCCGTTGAGACAATGCGGTAGTGAAGGTAATCCTCCTCAAGCACTTCCTCCACGCCCACCGCGATCGCTTCCAAGTCGCGTCCCGCCAGCCCGCCGTAGGTCGGATAGCCTTCGGTGAGAATCAGCAGGTTTTTCTCCTGCTGCGCAATCGCGTCGTTGTTGGTGCAGAGGAACCCGCCGATATTCGCCAAGCCGTCCTTCTTCGCCGACATCGTGCAGCCGTCGCCCAGGCGAAAAATCTCCTGCGCGATGGCCTTTGGCGTTTTAGATTCGTAACCAGCCTCGCGCAGCTTGATGAAGTAGGCGTTCTCGGCAAACCGGCACGCGTCAAAGTAGAAAGGAATTCCGTGCCGGCGGCAGACCGCGCTGACCGCCCGCATATTCTCGAGCGAAACCGGCTGTCCGCCCCCGGAGTTGTTGGTAATTGTCAGCATCACCAGCGGCACCCGGTTGCGCCCGACACGCGCGATCAGTTGTTCAAGCGCCGCCACATCCATGTTGCCTTTGAACGGATGCATGAGTGACGGCTGCTTGCCTTCGGGAATCGGCAAATCCAGCGCCTCGGCCCCCACGAATTCCACATTCGCCCGCGTGGTATCGAAATGGGTGTTGTTGGGGACCACGTCGCCTTTCTTGCACATCACGCTGAACAGGATGCGCTCTGCAGCGCGCCCTTGATGAGTGGGGATGACGTGCCGGTATCCGAAGATGTCCTGCACGGATTGGCGAAAGCGGTCAAAGCTCTTGCTGCCGGCGTAGCTTTCGTCGCCCTCCATCATGGCTGCCCATTGCCGTGTGGACATGGCGCCGGTCCCCGAATCCGTCAGCAGGTCAATCAGCACCTCCGCCGCCGGCAGCAGGAAAAGGTTGTAAGAAGCCGCGCGGAGCGACCTCTCGCGCTGTTCCCGCGTGGTCCAGCGGATGGGTTCAACACTTTTGATCCGGAACGGCTCAATGATAGTGCGGATCGGCATATGAGACCCCCTGGAGCGAAAAACCCGTGCTGTATCGGCAAGCGCACGAAGGGACAAGGGATTAGGGAGTCCCGTCCTTTATGCTTCGTCCCTTGAACCGCATTGGAATGGGCCCGTCACGCTCACCGCGTAGTGTCCTAATTTGAAAATCTATACGTGAGCGGAACACGTGTAACCCTTAGTTTTGGCAGGCTGATTGCCCTGTTACTCAATAATCCAGTATCCCGGCGTATCTGCCTTTCTTGCTTTTCCTTCATGAGTGAGCAGGTCAAGAACGGCATGTAGACGAGGGGCGGCGTCTTTTCTGAGGGCATTTCTGAGTTCTGACTCGGAGAATTCTATGTCGTGCGTGCCTTTTCTTACCTTTGCGGCGTCTGCATAGATTAAGAGGACTCGGCTGTTGGCTTGTGTTTCTCGTGCTAATTTTGCGGCCTCTAGCTCTAGGCTTGCCTTTTGAGCCTCAGCCTTTGCCCGCTCGACCTCGATTCTAGCTTTCTCGGCTTCCGCCTTTGCTTTCTTCCATTTTTGCCAAAGCATCACGGCTCCTGTAACGGTAGCTATGCTGGTAGGGGTTACTACCAGCGCCCAGTGACCCGCGATCCAGTGCCAAAAGAGATGAAGATAAGGCATGGCCGCAGATTATAGCCTATTTGGGATTTAATTGGTTTCCTTGCTGGTTTGTCTTAGGTAAGTTGATGAGAGGGACCTTGGGGTGTTCGGCAGTGTTGGCTAGGTGGGCTAAGAAAAAGGCTGCCGAATAAGCAGGTCTGCTAACCCACTTTCTTGGTGCTCCATCTTTTGAAAGGCGGCCTGTACATCGTTTTCGCTTAGCCAAGTGTACGTGTCATCTAGGTCATTGACGGTAACAACGTCGATTGGACCTCCGCACAGATCGATGTACTGTGTAGCCTTTCGGATGATGTAGGCCCCTAGTTTTGCTCCGGTTTCGGTGTTCATTTGCTTTGAGTAGAGCGTATCAGAGAGGAATCGTACCAAAGGGGAATTACCTACGCCGATACAGTTGAAATCATCGGCAGTATGAAGCCCCTTTCCGTCAAATTTCAACAGTTCGGGTTTCTCTAGCCACACAACGAGGGCAATCAGTAATTCTAGTTGCATATCCCCGAATTGCCGCCCTGCACTCATGCTGGTTAGCACGTCGTCTGTAATTTCTTTTATACGTTGGCCGGTTATCTCGGCTGTAGGAAGCTGTCGAATAGGGATGAGCATTTTTTCGCGGGCTTCTTTGGCAACCCCAGGAAGACCGGAGTAGGCAAACAGAATCTCCCAAGCCCTGCCCTCTACTCTCTCAACGGCTATTTTAGGCTCGTGGTATTTGAACATGCCGGGAATTGAAATCTGTTGATCGGCACACAGCACAATTCCATCGGCGCACCTAAAACCGACAGCTATTGTCATGATTTGCTGTTCCCCCTGTTTTCGTTTTGGGAGAGTATATGGCTGTTTTGTTCTGAAGGGAACTGGGTTCATAACTTTTTACCTCTTCCAGCAATTGGGAATATAATCTTCCACGCCAAGCTAAGCCCCCGGAACACGCTGCCATGCTATCCTTGACGAAGGGTGGACCGTGGCGGCTGCGCGAAGGGACGGCTGAAAAAGCGGCTTGCGCACGCCACCCTGCTTGGCGTGGAAGAGTACATTCCCAAACTAAATTAGGGGGTGTCTATGTCAGAACGGCAAAAGGTTGGCTTAGGATTTTTGGTGTTTATAGCCGTACTTGGGGTTATTGCGGCCATTAGAGAGAGATCGTATACACCAGAAGCACCGCCACAAGCAGTAGACCCTTGGGAAAAAGAGGCGGAATCTGCAACGCCAGAATGCGCCAAGCTTATTCGGCAAGAGAAAGCGTTGCTTAGCCGGGACAATGCCCTTGAAAATACCCAAGCTCGCGAGTTCACCAGCAGAGAAGCCAGAATAGAGGCTTCAAAGGCATCGGAAGGTCAGAAAGAGATAGCGCGGCAAAGATTGGCTGAAGATGACACTATTAAGGAAACGAAGCGCGACGCAGATTCCGACATCGCGTACACTACGATCCAGCAAAAACTTAGAAAGGCTGGATGCATACAATAGCTGTCCGCTTTCCGAACATCGCATTTAATCATGTGGCGAGCTATAATTCCTGGCGAAACCGGTTCTCCGGTCAGGAGGTGTAGCCATGAATAAACTTGTGGCATACCTAGGGTCAGAGTCCCGGTGCCAGACGTGCGGACAGCGACGGGATTTTTACAACCCGCACCGCGCTAGGGTAACTGCTGTCCTGCCGTAGGAGATCATTGCTCTAGAGACTACGCATCCCGGTCTATGGCGGCGATCCCATCATAGATTGGTTCACGGAGTCACCGTAAGATGGCTTTGACCTTCTGGCAACCGCTGCCGTGGGTGGATTACCCGCGATAAGGGGCTGGATCGGATTGAGCCCAGCCCCCAATCTATAGCCCGCCACATGAAAGTCTAACAAGCATTTTCGTTACCATATACGTGATCCGCTCACGTATAGATTTTCAAATTAGGACACTACCCGCTCACCGCCTCAGCTTGACGATCTTCTCTACATGCTCTTAGAATCGATTGCTACGTATCATCTTAACGACAAATGGGTCTTGCAGCGCTCGAAATCGCGGGCGGCGAGGAGACAAACCACGTATGGAAGTTGACATTCTGGCTATTGCGGCACACCCGGATGATATTGAGATCACCTGCGGGGGAACGGTTATCAAAATGACGGAAGCGGGTTATCGCGTCGGCATCCTCGATCTGACAGCAGGTGAAAGCGGGACGCGCGGCAGCCCCGCTTTGCGCGAGAAGGAAGCGCGCCGCGCCGCAGGCGTGCTGGGCGTAGTGCACCGCGAGAACCTCGGCCTCCCCGACGCCGGGGTGGAGAATAACCGCGAAAACAAGCTAAAAGTCGCGCAAGAGATCCGCGACCTGAAGCCCCATACGGTGATCCTGCCCTATTGGAAAGGCCGTCATCCCGACCATTACACCACCGGGCGCCTGGGTTATGAGGCCTGCTTCCTGGCGGGGCTCGCCAAAATGCCGCTCGCAGGCAAGCCTCACCGCCCCTTTAAGATCATTTACGCCTCGCAATATGTACCCTCCGTCCGGCCCACGTTCGTCGTGGATATCACCGCCCAATTCGAGAAGAAACTCAAGGCCATCTTCTGCTTCTCCTCGCAGTTCTCTCCGCCCAAAGAACTGCAGAACCTCTTCCCTTCCCGGGCGGACATCGACGCCCGCATGGGCTCGGAAGCCCGCCATTTCGGCCATATGATCGGCGTCCGCTATGGCGAGCCGTTCGTAATGCGCGAAATGACCGCAGTGGAAGACATTGTCAAAATGCCGGTGAAATCAATCTAGGTGTAAAGAAGGTACAGGAATGCTGTACAATAGTGGCGGAGGTGTGTGTTGCCCGTTGAGACTACTTACACAAGTTTGAGAGAGAGGCTTGCTTCCGTATTGAAGCAAGTGGCCGACGACCGGGAAATCGTCATCGTCCGGCGGAAGAGTGCCAAGGACGTTGCCCTCATTCCTGCCGAGGAATTGGCGGGCCTCATGGAGACGGCATACCTTCTCCGTTCGCCCAAGAATGCAAGGAGGCTGCTGGCAGCCTTACGGCGCGCGGAAGCCCGAACCGGCAAGCCTTCATCGGTCGAAAAACTACGCCAGGAGATGAAGCTCAATGTCGGCCGCTGATCGCGAGGCCGTCTTTCACCTCGAATTCCGTCAGGACTTGCACTATTGGATCGAAACCGATCGGAAGATGGCCCTCCGCATACTGGAGCTTGTGGAAGCGGCACTGGCAGATCCGTTTATCGGTATCGGCAAACCTGAGCCCCTCAAATACGTTCTGGCAGGGTGCTGGTCGCGGAGAATTACCCAGGAGCACCGGCTGGTCTACAGGGTAAGCGAGCGCCGGATTGACTTCCTACAGACGCGTTACCATTACTAAACGTGGCTCCTAAGGACCGATTCCGCGTCGCTCGCTCTCCGCGCCAAATCAAATCCGGCGCAACTCCTCTTCGCTGAGACCGAAATAGTGTCCCACTTCGTGCAGAAGTGTGGAATGAATCTGGCGGCGCACATCCTCTTCGCTCCGCGAGATGGCCTCGATATTTCTTTGGTACAGATAAATGCAGTCGGGCGGGCTGGAATAAAAAACACTCTTCTCGGTGCGGGGGATGCCGTGAAAAAGGCCCAGCAACAGTCCCTGATTCTGTACGCCGGGCGGGGGCAAATCTTCCACGATCACGGCCACGTTGGTGAGCCGTTCACGAAAGGACGCAGGCAAGTCATCCAGAGCTTGCGCCACCAGAGCCTCAAACCGATCCCTTCTCATCTCAATTGGCAGTGTAACACCAGGATGGCAGCCAGGCTTACGCGGCGGCGCGCAAGCGGTTCTTCCAGCGATTGTGAATGAACCATACGGCCGTAAGGACGATTGCGACCCCCAGGGCGGCGTCAAATCGATGAAAGTATTGCCGCAGGGTTATCCAGCGCTCGCCCAGCTTCATCCCGGCGTAGGCCAGCACTAGGCACCAGGGCAATGATCCGAGAAAGGTATAAAGGTGAAACCGGGCCACATTCATCCGTGACACACCGGCCGGAAACGCAATGAAAGTGCGAATCACCGGCAAAAGTCGCGCGATAAAGACCGCCCAGTCGCCCCATCGCGCAAAGAAGCGGTCAGCCAACTCGAGATCATGGTGAGTAAGCAGCAACCAGCGCCCGTAGCGCTCAACCAACGGCCGCCCTCCCACGGATCCGACGGAGTAGGCCACCAGTGATCCCAAGTTGCATCCCACGGCCCCTGCCAGCCCCACCCAGAGCAGGCGAAACCGGGCCACAGAGACAAGGTACCCCGAGAAGGGCATGATGACTTCCGAGGGCAACGGAATGCAGGCGGATTCGATCGCCATCAACGCCACAATGCCCAGATAGCCGGTATGGGAAATCACGGAGATGATGAAACCGGCGAGAAACTCAAGAGTGGAGGAAACCATAAAGTCTCAAAGAGTCCGTAGCGGGCCTAGGACGATCCTCATCAGAAGGTGTCAGTCTCCTGGGTGAAGATGTAACCGGGAAGCCGAACTCCGTCGGCGCCCCTCTCGACCTTCACCCGCCGCACATCCGCCTCCCCCCCGCCTACTTTCCTAAGGACCGCATAGGAGGTAAAAACCTCCGTATAAACCTTAGTCACAAGCCACGTGTCGCCCGTCGCTTGCAACTGCCAGACTTGGCCTAACTGAATTGAGGAAACAGCCAAAGCTGCAAACTCCTTTATGGGGGGCGACGCCCCGTCACGGGGGAAAACTGGGTCCGAACCTGAGATGAAGGCCCGTTTGTGTACTCTAACCACCTCGCGCACATAGAGTCAAGACCGGACTGAGTTTCCCGCAGGGCTTCGTCAAGGTCGCTTTTAGTGAGATCACAATGCATGCCTCCTTTTATCTCTCGGTAAGTAATCCATAAGATAACGGCATGAAAATTGCTCACTATACCGCATGGAGATGCGGTTTCTGCTCGGAATGGCGCAGCCGGGTAGGCTCGCGAGGCTCCTGGCCGCCCCTGACGCGCTCGCCCGCGGCTCCGCCACGTGCCTTTCCCCATGGCCGCAGCAAAAACTCGCATGAGGCCGGCCCGCTGGGCGGCCCGCCGGGGGCCGTGGAAACTCCGAACTCGAAACTGGAAATTGGAAGCTGGACACGGCCTTGAGTTTCGAGTTTCCAGTTTCAAGTTTCGCATCTCCCCTAACCCACAAGGTCAGGGAAGGTGGACGGAAGAAAAAAAATTTACGAACGAAGCCACTAAGTTGTTGAAAACAAAGGATAGTAGAACAAATTGACCGAGAAAAAGCGGACATTTTGGTTTAAGTATCGGACATTTTGGTTCAACGTGGTGACATTTTGGCGTGGCCATGCAGCATTTTTCGCACACTTCGGTATGACGGGGTGACGTCTTGGGTGCCAACACGGCAGAACGGGACCGAAAGAGGGGGACGGGCCATTTCCGACTTACCGATGTTTAGCGCTCCCACAGACCGAACCGCCGCGACTTTGACGTGACCCTGGAGCTTCCCGATGGTCCGGCGGAAACCCAACAGCGACAAAGTACTTTCATTTGGCCGGGGAAACTCGATGTAAATTCGATTTAACCGCAGCCGCAAGTAACGCATGCAACCCCAACGGCGTCTAAGCAATCAAAGACAGGGGTAGATCTGGGGGTGGGCCCCTCGCTACCGAGGCAGAGGGTCCTTAGTAAGTAGGGTTGGGGCCAGCAAAGACAGTACCGGAGTAGCGATTGCCGACAGGAGAATAAGGTACGAGCGATCCGGCCGCCCGCGGTGGTATAATTGCCGGTAAGGAGCCGTGCCATGACGAAACATCGTCTCGTAGCGCTGTTGCTAGTGGCGATTCTGTGCTGTGCCTCGCTGCCCGGTCGCGCCGACGATAAGAAGGACGACGTCGACGATATCGGCAATCGCAAGGTCGCACATCGCAGCATCATTTCCGAGGAAAAAGAAATCGCCATCGGCAAGCAGTACGCCGATCAGATCGACAAACAAGCCAAGATCCTCAAGGACCCCGTCATCAACGAGTACGTGAACCGCGTCGCGCAAAACCTGGCGCGCAACTCCGACCTGAAGATTCCCTGACCATCAAGGTCATCGATGACCCCGCCATTAACGCTTTCACGCTGCCTGGCGGCTTTATGTATCTGAACACCGGCACGTTGATGGCGGCCGATGAGGAAGATCAGGTGGCGGGCGTCATCGCGCATGAGATCGGCCACGCCGCGGCTCGCCACTGGGCCCAGCAGATGACGAGGGCAACGATTATGCAGTTTGCCATGATCCCCATGATGTTCATCCCGATGTCTTACCCGGTCTATATGGGGGTTATGGAAGCTTATATGAACGGCGTGCCTTTGGCCTTCCTGAAATTCAGCCGCAAGGATGAGCAGGAGGCCGACTTCCTGGGCTTGCAGTACATGTACAAGGCGGGCTACGATCCCAATGCCTTCGTCGGCTTCTTCGGCAAAGTCATGGACGAAGAGCGACGCAGTCCCGGTAGCATGGCCAAAGTCTTTGCCGACCACCCCCCTACCGGCGATCGCATTATCGCGTCGGAGGAGGAGATTCAGAAAATCCTCCCCAAGCGCCCCGAATACCTGGTATCGACCTCCGAGTTTGACGACATTAAGGCGCGCATGCAAACCCTTATCACGCAGCGCAAACGGCAGAAAGGAGGAGACTCCGGACCTACTCTGCGCAAGCGCTCGACGCCGGACTCTACCTCCACTTCCACGCAATCGGGCAAGCAGAGCGGCGACAGCGGTGACGACCAGCCGCCCGTGTTGCAGCGTCGCGATTAAGTGGACTTTAAATCCCATTCAGCCAAAAGGCGCCCCCGGAACGAGGGGGCGCTTTTTGTGTTTTGTGCGGCCGCAATAAAGGTGGCAATGCTCCTGCCTGCCCTCGTGGAAGGTCATTGGGTTGTATCAATAAGAAAAGTTTGGAAATCAGTGGTGGTTAGGAGAATTGAAAACAATGCCCAGCTTGCGCAGTTCGTCGTTGTAGTACTTGCGGTAGAGAATTTCCCACTCGCCACTGCCCTCGGGGATGGTCCGTTTTTGCGAGGCAATCCGCGCCTTGACGACCTCGTCGGTTTTCTCTTCCTCGTGCATCATCTCGGTCAAGATCTTCACGATCTCCTGACGGATCGTGTTAGGCTCTTCGAAGATTTCCACCTCGTCCAGGGCCTCAATGGCGCCCATGATCCGATGCGAAACTTGGATTATCTTTTCGTGGCTCAATTTCATCGGATCAAAGGACCACCTGTTTAAAGGATGATTTTGCGTTCACGCACGAGCTGTTTTTTCACAACCTTGAACGCCTCTTCGAAGGTGGCGCCTAACTCTTTCATCTCATCGCCATGCTCTTCGAGGATTTTTCGCACTTCGTCGTTAATACGGTCTTCGATACTGAACTCATCGAGCATCACCTCATACATCACCTCGGTGACATAATCGGGCTGGTCGAATTGGATAAGACCGGCCTTCGTGAGGCGTTTCAACACCTGCTTCGCCATGTAGGCCACGTACTCGCGCGGGAACTGCATAGTTGAAGTCTGTTTCCTTGACGATCTAAGATCGCTAGTGTATATTCCATAGATTGGTACTGTCAAGGTTCCTGTGGCGCGCGTCACCTATTTCTGGGTCGCGCCGGGATCCGGACGGTGCGCCGAGCCGCGGAACAAGCCGCACGTGGTATATAGAGCGCGTCGCGCCTACAGGCGGAGAGTTTTTTCTCCTCGATCGGAACTTGGGCGGTTAGCTCAGTTGGTCAGAGCGTCTGCCTTACAAGCAGAAGGTCACCCGTTCGAGCCGGGTACCGCCCACCATTTTTTTCAACAGTTTGCCGGAGTTACACCCTTCCCAACAAGTACAGATTCGTACAAGGCATGGACGATTTTGGTCGCTGCCGCCCTTTTTTCATCCGAAACGGCCTGCGTATAGACATTGAGTGTCGTTTGGATGTTGGCGTGCCGTAGCAGTTCCTTTTGCACGGCAGGGGTAGTGCCGAACGCATGGAGCAAGGTTGAATAGGTGTGCCGGAAGGTGTGCCAGCCAACCTTTCCAATTCCTGCCCTAGCCGCTGCGGGCTTGATGTAGTCGGATAGAATGCAATCTTTCCAGCGAGCCTTGCCCGCCTCTCCCGCGAACACAAAATCAGAATCCGCTACAAACTTGGACGCTCTTCTGTGCACCAGAAGGGTTTCAGCTAAGCCGCTATCAAGGGGCAAAGCACTTTCTGAGGCTTCCGTTTTGGTGAGGTTCACCTTGCCCTCGACAACGCCGCGCTGAATCTTGACGGTGAGGTTTTCAAAGTCAATATCACCCCACTGCAAGCCGAGCAATTCCGACACCCTCAAACCCAGACAGGCAATCGTAACCACCATCGACTTGTAGGGCTCCGAGAGTTGACCCACGAGAGCCTTGAATTCAACCGGAGTAAGAACTCGGGGCACTTTGAGCCGCTTCCGAGACTGGCGGACTAAATCGACCGGATTCCGTTCTACCATTTCCCATCGCAGGGCGGCCTGAAAGGTCGTGTGCATGAGGTTTCGAACGTGAGATTTCACCTGCCGCGAGCCGGGGTAGGATTCAAGCCAGTCCTCGACAGCCATCGTTTTGACATTCTGGACAAGTTCCCCGCCCCACCGGGGGCGGATGTGATTCTTGAAGAGGCTACGGTAATTGGTTTGCGTGTTTTCCCGACACCGCTTAGGTGCGTAATCTTGCATGAAGCGGTCAATCAGCCCGCCCACAGTGGCAGTGTGGAATTGCTCTTGCGGATTAGGCGCGTTGATCTTCACGCGAAGATGTTCCACCGCCCTCTCCGCGTCCGCTTGTGCCGGGTACTTGTCAAAGGTTCCGATAAGCACTGACTTCGGCTTTCCGTTTTCCGTCCAGCGGAATTGCCAAACGTCCGGCCCTTTTTTCCGCTTACGGATCGTCAAATTTCCGTACTGATAGCGTGCCTGCATGGTTCCTCCAATCAAAATGAAGTTGCCGTGCGGCACGGTTGGCTGCCTGATTGTAGCCTTGAGTTGATCCATGCGTCCAGCGTTGTTGCGCGATACCGCCAGAACTTTCCAACCTTCAGCGCTGGAACTTCCCCACGCTTCGCCATCCGTTCAAGCACCTTCGGGTGAATCTTTAGGACCTGTGATGCTTCCTTGCTGGTAAGAAGTGTCTCAATTCCATCTGACATAAAGTTCATAACCTCCCAGGGCAGCTACAATTCGTTGTCAGTGCCCAATAGGCCCTTTTGCGGGGCGTCGGCGCGTAAACCTTCTCGTTCGGCTCTACCTTGCTTTTCCCGCAGCCTCATCAAGCTTGCGGGCTATCAGCTCGGGCGACGCGCCATCCGCCAAAACGCTTGCCCCCAAAGCCCGTGGCAAGGACCAATTGCCCGATCATAGGAATAAGGCGAACTTTTTTTTCTGTCAAATGACGGTGACAGGACTCTCCGTCCGACCACGAAGGGCACGTCCAATTGATGCTTTTTGTATATACTAACAGCCACGATGTCTATAACTTAGCGTGTTCACAAAGTCAAAACTTCTGAGGATTTATCTTGGCGTGAGGGTGCGTAAGCGAAAAAGGATGTGTGGCGGCGGCATCCCTTGGAATCTGCAAGTGGGGCAGTCCGGCAATTGTAATCGCTGCCATGGATTGCTTTGTGTAGACGGATGGATTCCGGGCCATACTTCAAACCTGCAAATCATTGTAATAACTTATTCACACCCTAGTTGAGAAACGATTGGACCAGTGAAAAATATTTGGCACTGATCGTGCTCCCGCAGCCATTCCCCCACAATGAGTTCCGGGCAACGCCTCAAACTTGAAAAGGTCGCAAGAACTAATTCACACCCTATTAGAAAAACCAGTGGACCAGCAAAAAATATTTGGTACTGGTCGTGCCTCGCCGCAGCCATTCCGCCCACGAGAAATAGACGATCTGCCCCAGCCCTCTGCAGCTAACGGCTAACCGAATGATTCTACGGGAGAATGCTCACATCTAGTCGAAATACTTCAAGAAGAACTTCACCCAGTACCGCTTTGGGGATTTGTCGAAGCGCCATCAATCCCCACCTCTAAGGGTCCCAGGAACAGGACCGGAGCGCTCCGAAAGGCCAAATTGGGGAATTGCGTCGGTCATTTGACAGAAAATAATTTTGGCCGCAGCCTCCGCAATATGGCCCCAGCCTCAGAGGGCGGGGCCGAGGAGGTTGCAGATGAGCAGTTTCTTCCAGCGTCTTTTCCGCAGTACCCGAGACCCCCGGTATAGGGTTATGGGTCGCGCCCCTTTTCCCAGTTTCGATGATTACCCGTTTGCCCTGGAGGCAGCGTATATAGCTCGCGGTCTTTCCGAGCACCCTTGCCTTCCCCAAAATGGCAAGGAATTCGAACAGGCCCGCAAGGATTTCCGAGACCGCTACTACCCCCGGCTGGAATGGCCCGACTGGCTTGCCGCCGTCCTGTTTTTCGGGACCTGTCAGGCTGTCTTGCTGATCGCTGTGATGCTGTCCCATTGGGGGGTGATTGCCCCGACCGTCTTGTTCGGTGTGCTGGCAGTGAAGGTGTTGCAGGAGTCTCGCCGCCAACGGCAGTGGCAGGCCGACATGCAGCGTTATCTTCATGCCCGCCATATCCGCCGCCAGCCCACCGTCAATTGGCAGTTTCAGTAGTGCGCGGCGGGCTTGCGGCGCTGCGCGCCGGGTGTAGGTGTGACACGTCACCCCCCGCAGGGTGCTGTATAGGAACTTACGATTCCATATGGGAACTTCTTGAAAATTCAGCACGTTATGCTGAATCGCTTTCGGCGCAGCAATTAATGAGTCCCGTATGGGAACTTCTTGATTTTATGGGGCGAATTCTATGGCGACACTCCGAACGAAATCCATCAGCACAAAAGTGACCGAGGAGGAGTATGCCAAGTTCGAAGCCGTTGCAGGCAAGCAGACGGTCAGCGAATGGGCGCGAGATGTCCTGTCGAAGGCTGTCAGGCCCCACACATGCGAGCAAACCATCTTGGCCGAGGTTCTGGCGTTGCGCACAGTCTTGCTAAACCTGTTTTTCAAGCTGGCCAGCGCAGAGCGCATTACTGAGGACGAGATGCACCAGATCATCGAGTTGGCGGAAGCCGACAAACTGAAGAAGGCAATTTTACGAATCCAGGAGACAGAAAAATCCCTGAGTCAAGGAGGCAAGAAATGAATCAAGTGTGGGGACGGAAAGAGAGCAAGGGCTGGCCGAGCAGCGCACCTGTTTATTCCATTACGGCGCTGGTGGTAGCTTTGGCATTTGTTATTCTCGGCGTTTACTGCCGCTATGTCTTCGTCTGGACGCCACTCGAAAGGCACTATCTGCGGGAGTACTTTCTCACCAGCTTGATGGCCCGATTGGGAGCCAAGACCGATCAACAAGACATCCTGGTCGTGGTAACCCGGAAGGGCAACCGATTGGCACTTGATGAAGACGTGGTGCCCATCAAGACGGCTTCCGGTGAAACCACCTTCACGCTTTCGAAAGAGGCAGTGAAGGAAGGCGGGCTCCGTCTCAAATGGCAGCGCCAACAGTACGACAATGTAGAACTTCACGCCTTTCTCCGCTCATGGATTTACGACGACCAGACGTTCGCGGATCTGGCATCGCGGCCTCTGTGGTGCGGGCTGGTCAGTGTTCTTGTTGGGACTATGTTTTGCTGGCCCCAAGGATGCCGCGCAAATGCGGGCCTTGCGCTACGGGCGACGGCTGAAGGGACCGGAACTTGTCACGGGAGCCACGTTTAACAGCCGGAATCGTTCCCGTGGGGTCGGCTTCTTTAACCGGGAGCGTTCCCCCGCAGACATCATCTTCGGCTGCAATCGCATGGTGCGCGTGCCCCGCGTCCGCGAGTCGAGCCACTTCCTGATTATGGGCGACACGGGAGCAGGCAAGAGCACGCTGATTCGGCAAATGCTCATCCAAATCCAAGACCGGGGGGAGACTGCCATTGTCTATGACCCCGAACGCGAATACACCCCACAGTTCTTTAACCCTTCCCGTGGTGATGTCATCCTGAATCCGCTGGACGCGCGCACGCCCTACTGGAGTCCGGGCGACGAGGCCCGGAACGAGCCGGAAGCGCTCACCCTTGCCGCGTCACTTTTCCCCGACCGGAACAATGAGCAGCGGTTCTTTACGCGGGCTCCCAGGGAAATCTTCGCCCATCTGCTTACCTACAAGCCTACGCCCCAGGACTTGGCTGAGTGGCTGTCACACGACGAAGAGATCGACAGCAGGGTACGCGGAACCGAAATGGCTTCGGTAATCGCCCCAACCGCGCCGGGGCAACGCGAGGGTGTTATGGCGGAACTGAAGATGATAGGCAAGGCGCTAAAGCTGCTGCCCAACGAGAAGGAAACCAAGACGCGGTGGAACACCTTGCAATGGTCGAAGCATCGGCGGGGATGGATATTCCTCACGAGCACGAAAACAACACGAGAACGGCTTTTGCCGCTGACCAGTTTGTGGCTTGACCTACTGGTCTTGCGCCTTATGGACGAGGGAACGGCCAATCACCAAGCCCCGCAAGCGGTTTGGTTCATCCTGGACGAATTGGCGTCTTTGCAGAAGCTCCCCCAGTTGCACGCTGCCATTACCCAAAACCGGAAGTCGAACAACCCGGTAGTTTTGGGTTTCCAGGGGCGCAGTCAACTGGAAACGCTCTACGGGCACGAGGCCGAGGCGATGCTTTCGCAACCGGCGACGAAAATCTTTCTGCGCACCAGCGAGCCCCGAGCCGCGCGGTGGATCAGCGAAACCATCGGCGAGGTGGAAATCGAGCAGTTACGGGAGAGCCACGCGACCGACCCCTTCCCCCGTGATCGCCAATCGAAAAACTTCCAGTTGGAACGCCGCGTCGAGCCGCTGGTGATGGCATCGGAAATCACGGGACTGCCCGACCAGCGTCGGCTTTCTGAAATCAGGGAATCTGGTCGTGCGGCTGAGCTTCCCCTACACCGATCTGCCCGAAACCCAACCGGGTTTCGTCGAGCGAAATATCGACTGGCAACGAACCGATGAACCCTCGGCAGCGGCAACAGGTGCCTCCGCAACCGGGCGACCCGGCAGCGCCGGGCCCGCCCAGAAGCTCACCCCCAACGAGCAGAAGCAAGCGCAGGAACAAACCAAGCGACCGCCCGGCCACGGGCAGGGTCGTTTCTTCCAGTAGGTCAGTATGATGACAATTTCCAAACCGCTCAGTGCAGCCCAGGCCCAGGCGTACCACCGCGACGAGTTCGGGAACGCCCAGCAGAACTATTACACGGAAGCAGACCGGATACGCGGCACATGGCACGGCAAACTTGCCGAGGCATACGGACTGCGGGGTGAGGTTCAGGAGGAGCACTTTGCACGCTTGAGCCAGGGCCAACACCCGATCACCGGCGAGCACTTAGTGCAGCACCAATCCTCACGGGAATACTTGAACGAACAGGGTGACAAGGTGACCACCATGGAACACCGCGCCGGGTGGGACGCTACCCTTAGCGCACCCAAAAGCGTTTCACTCACGGCGCTGGTCGGCGGTGACGAGCGGGTGAGAGACGCGCACCGGGAAAGCGTGCAGGTTGCCCTTGGCGAGTTGGAACATTACGTACAGGCGCGCATAGGCCGCAACCATCCTGCCGAAACCACCGGCCAATGGGTTGCGGCCAAGTTCGAGCACGACAGCGCAAGGCCAGTGGAGGGTTACGCCGCCCCGCAGCTTCACACGCACGTTGTATTCTTTAACGTCACCGAAACCGCAGATGGAACAGCCCACGCGATTCAACCGCAGGAATTGTTCAAGAGCCAGCAGTACGCAACGGCAGTGTACCGCTCCGAATTGGCCCACCGCCTTCAGGAACTCGGTTACGAAATCGAGCAGGGGAAAAGCGGGCAGCCGGAAATCAAGGGTTACAGTCAGGAATACTTGGACGCCAGCAGCCCGCGCCGCCAGCAAATCATAGAGCACCTGGAAGAGCAGGGCTTGCGCGGCGCTGGTGCGGCGCAGATCGCCGCGCACCAGACACGCGAGGAAAAGCTGTCGGCACTTTCGCACGAGGAGATGCGCACCCGGCACCAGGAGCTTGCGGCAGCCTTTGGCAACCAGGCGCAGCGGGTAGTGCAGGAGGCGCAGGCCCGAGGCGCGCAGGAGCACCACGGTACCCAGGAGAGAGAAACGCGCGCGCGGGAGGCCGTCACCTATGCCCGCGACAAGAACATCGAGCGTGAGGCGGTAGTGGATGAACGCCAATTGATCCGCGATGCGCTTCGCCGCTCCATGGGTGAGTCCACTTTCCGGGAAGTCCGCCAGAACCTTGAACACCGTATCCGGTCAGGGGAATTCATCGAAGTGGGCCGGGAGCGCACCGCAGGTGCAGACCGAACCCTCACCACCCGCGACATGCTTGACTACGAGCGCGACAACATCACCCGCATGAAAGCCGGGCAAGGAAGGCACGACCCGCTGGTTTCGGAACAAACCCGGCAGGAGTTGGCCGGCAAGTTCGATCACCTTTCCGACAGCCAGCGCCGGGCGGTGGAAGAAATCCTCAGCAGCCGAGACCAAGTGGTGGGGTTGGAAGGTGTCGCAGGAGCGGGAAAGACCACTTCCCTTTCCGCCATCCGGGAGGCCGCCGAGCGCCAGGGCTACCAAGTTGAAGGGTTAGCGCCGACTTCCCGCGCCGCCCACCAGCTTGAAGAAGCGGGCATCCATTCGATTACTTTGCAGCGCCATCTCACCCAATCACGCCACGACGACGGCGAGCGGCACCTGTACATTGTGGACGAATCGAGCCTCGCGAGCACGCGGCAGGTCAACGAATTCATGCACAGGTTGGAAGAACAGGACCGGGTAATCTTCGTGGGTGACACGCGCCAGCACCAGGGAGTGGAGGCAGGGCGACCGTTCCAGCAGCTTCAGGAAGCGGGAATGCACACGGCGCACCTCGACGAAATCATTCGCCAGAAAGACCCGGCATTGAAACAAGCCGTCGAGCAACTTGCCCACGGCCATGTGCACGAGGCGATTGACAATCTCAGGCAGCAGGGCCGTGTGCATGAAATCCCGAACCGGGAAGAACGCCTGGAGGCAATCGCCAAGGCTTATGCCGAGCGACCTGACAAGACACTGGTGGTATCACCGGACAACCGATCCCGCCAGGAGATCAACGAGCGAATTCACCGCGAGCTGCAATCAAGCGGTCAGAGTCGAAGAGCAGGAACACCGGCTGACCGTGCTGGTGCCGCGCCAGGAGATGACCGGAGCCGACCGGCAGTGGGCCGCACAGTACGAACCCGGTGACATCGTGCGCTACACGCGAGGCAGCCAAGCGGTGGGCGTCAAATCGGGAGAATACGTCCATGTCACCGGCGTTGACCGGGAACAAAACTTACTCACCGTCGAGCGGGAGAACGGCCAGCAGCTCACCTACGACCCGCACCGGCTGCACGGGGTGAGTGTTTACCGGGAGGCGGAACGCGACTTCTCAGCCGGTGACCGCGTGCAATTCACCGCGCCTTACCGGGACGAGCACATTGCCAACCGCCAACTCGGAACCGTCCAACAGATCGACGCCGAAGGAAATCTCCAAGTTCGGCTGGACTCCGGCCAGGATGTGCAATTCAACATCCGGGAGCACCCGCATGTCGATTACGGCTATGCCGTCACCAGCCACAGCAGCCAGGGAGCCACCGCCGACCGGGTGCTGGTGCACGTGGACACCGAACAGGCCCACGACCAGCTTGTCAATTCACGGCTGGCGTATGTCTCCGTCTCACGCGGGCGCTACGATGCGCAGATTTACACGAATGACGCGGAGAAATTGGGCGAAGAGTTGAGCCGCGACGTTTCGAAGCAGTCCGCATTGGAAACCGGGCATGAAATGGGTGGCCAAGACCAAGGCCACGCGACTGAAAATGCCGAGCACCAATCAGTGAGCGAGTCGCATGAGCACGGACAAGGCTACGGCATGGAGCATTGACTGCGGACAAAGGGCAGGCCCCGTACAAAGCGTTTTCCAATTGTTTCGACAGCACCGCTATTGCTCCACTTACCGCCGTCCATACATCAAGATCATTGCCCACCTCGGCAAAGCTACCCGCTGCATTGGCCAGAATTGCCGCCTCTGTTCAGGAGAAATTGAGGTTATGGCCGCGGCGCTGCTATAATACTGAGAATGGCTGGTGACCTTCGATGTTCTGCGGAACACAACAGAGGAGCTTCTTTGTAGCCGTGGTGTCTTCGACGTTGACGCCTTCGGCTGGCTGAACGAGAACGACGTGGACCCTGAGTTTATCGGATACGCCATGTGGGCACTGAGTCCTCCGTACGACCACGACTTTGATGGTTGGCAGAATAATACCCCGCCAGGCCGAGCACCCACCGAAGCCGAGCAACAACTGATGGAACTGGGCCACGACTTCTTTGGCCTGATGAAGACGGCTCGGCACTTCATTGGCCACGCGTTGCTCCATCAACCTGCGGTCCCACCGATCCCGCTTTGAGCCAACAGACTTTGACTTCAACGAGTTCGCCGCTCTTGTCGCACTGACTCGGCTGCCGACCGGCTAGCGACTTCATCATCGTGATGACCCTTAGGAGGAAGCCCAAAAGGAAGCCCAACAAGCAATGCGAACGTGACAAGGCATGCGACAAACTTCGGGAGTCGGCCTTGAGAATTGAAGCAGACGACGCTACAAGAAGGACTCGAAGCTGTCGGCAAAGTACGAAAAACTCGAGACGAAGTAGTACACGGGCTCGCGACCCAGCCCGCGCGCATGCAAAAATATTGATTGCCGCAGACCGCGAAGCGTTCGAAGAGCAGCGATGGCACGCCAGCCGGTAATCGAGAAGCGCCAATCGTGAATGAAGATGTAATTCGCGAACTCGACATCTCGACCAAAAGAGCTGGCTGACGTGGAGGCGCAGGCGAAGTTGCTGTGCGACTCGTACGTAAAGCTCGTCAAAATGGGCGAGCTCAGTTTCGGACCGAAACATGATTGGCGGCAACGCCAGAAATCGTGACGAAACGCGGCTTCAGCGCGCGCATCGTCTTCTTCCAAGCGGCCATCTAAGTTTAGCGAAGCACGTCTTTTATGTTTTGCTTTCACCTGTCCTGCCAGCGGCCCCTCTGCGCATCCGTGCGCCAACGCAGCCAGGCCACCTTGCCCCACTTGTTTCCGGGCGGTGTCTGAAATATGCGTTGGTCCTACTGTTAGCTCTCGGTAACGTCGAATTCACGCCCCTCAAGTTGAAGGCCATGGTACGTCAGTATTACATTGAAGCGCTTGAATAGGCCTAGGAATAGTTCTGTCGTGAGTTCGACCTTCACTTCACGGACAAGGATCGGCCCTTCGGGGTGGCTAGGGCGTGCTTGACCGACTCGATGTTCTCCCCATTTTGGAACACAAAGGCCCGCACGGAGGTGTAGTTGGGCTCAGAAACATGCAGGGTTGCTGCTATGAGAAATTCACCCGGTTTAATCAGCCCTTTGTCAGCGAGGAATTCCCGTAGTGAGCTTTGCCGGTCATCTGCCGCCGCCGTGCCCTCCCAGTCTCCATATTGCGTAGAAGCTTTAAAGTATCCCATAACCCCTCCGGCTGTCACGATACGGCAAGGGTTAGTGAAAAGCAACCGTTCGCTGTTTCCGCCAATGCACATCTCAGACACCGCCCGCCGCCACAACATCGTCCGGTGCCTGCTCAAGAGCGGGAACGGCGCTGGACCTTTCCGGCCATGTTCTGCTCGGGGCCATGGGCATCCCGTGGAACCGGCGGATACTGGTCAAGCCGTCCACAGGGCGTGCCCTAAGCAAGGCGTGAATGAGGCAGTGTTGATGCAAACGAATTTCCAAGGCGGTGGTGGTTCATTTTCAGTGTGCGCCCCCAACAAGCACCGGAGCGCAAATAATAGATTGCGAAATCAAGCATTAGGAAAATAGAGGAAATATGAAATTCTCGCAATACATAGTAGTTGCACTGTTGCCCTTGTTGGTGCCTTCGATTGTTTGGATCTTCAAATTGTGGCTTGTGGAGAGGTACACATTTCTGTACGGAGACGAAAAGCTCAAGGGACCGTACTTAATTGTCCGTCTTGATAGATTAACCGGTAAAGTCCACTGTTTTGATTGGGTCTGTATGGGCCCGGGTCAAGCCACATTCGGGCCTTCCGAGAACTGAAACACCAGAATAGCCTCGGGAAAGTGGGCAAGGGAAAAGTCCGTTGCCGAGGGAAAAGGCTTAAGGACGAACACTTCCCCGCCACAACGGAACCCGACGTGCTGTCCCTGCCGCTGGGTCGCCCCCTGTCGCGGAACGAGACGCGAACGTCCCCGGGAACGTTATACCAGGACCCGCCACGCAGAACGCGGTACTCCCCGCTCGCCGGCCCTCGTGGGGTCTTGCGAGGGGCTGTTCTGGTAATACTTCTCGTCGTACCAGTCATTCACCCATTCCCACACGTTCCCCAGCATGTCATACAGCCCAAAGCCGTTGGCGCGTTTCTGAGCCAACTTCGTGCATTCCGTTGCCGTTGTCCTTCAGCGCTGCGATAATCCTTGGACTTCATACCAAATCGCGGTGCTGTCCAACCGCTGACGCCCGCTGTTGTCCGCGTACCAGGCGATTTCGTCGAGGGCCATAACGCGCTCCGTGCTTCCCCCCCGCGCCGCATACTCCCATTCGGCTTCCGTGGGCAGCCGCCCCCCAGCCCAAGCGCAATAGGCTTGCGCATCATCCCAGTCACATCCACAATCGGCATGGCCTCGTTCCCCCAGCCAGGTTGAGCGGCCTCCCATTAAAATTCGGCTCAGGCGGCATCTGCCGTCCCGTGGCCCCGGCAAAGCGCTTGTAGGCGCCCACCGTCACTTCCGTCTGGCCCATCCAGAAACCTTTCGTGATCGTCACTTGGTGCGCGGGCTTCTCGTTAGCCTGGCACTCGTTGTCCCCCGGCGAGCAGCCCATCATGAAGGTCCCGGGGGGAATCCACACGTACTTGAGGCCATCTTTGGGGTTCTCCCGCACCGTGCCAGCCGGTGGAGCAACATTCTCCAGCCGTGCCTCAATTTTGGTGGTTTGCTGCGCGGCGAGCGTGATGCTCTGCTCGAAGTCTTTCTTGCCCGCCAGCGAGACTTTCAGTGCGTGGGCGCCGAGCTTGGCCTTCATCGTCAGTTCGCCCTGGGCGTTGGCGTGGCCTTGAGATTCCCCATCGAGATAAACCTCGGCGTTGGGGGAAGTCATCACCACCAATTCCGCCATCACCGCTGCGCCTGCCTCCCTCAACGCGGCGAGAAGCACGTTCTTCCGCGCCCGCCACGCGCAGGTCTGGAGATATTCCTCGTCCAGGAAAAATCGATGCCGCGCTGCTTCACCAGCGCCGCCGCCCGCTGGCTGGGCACGTGCCCTGCCACCAGTTCCAGCACCTGGTCGCGGGTCAGGGGCTTGGGCCGGGCGGCGCGCAGCGCCTGAATGACGCCTCCTGCGCCCCCGCCTTGCGCAGTGCCTGGAGGTAATCGTCGGTCAGCTCGAAGTCAATGCCGAGTTGCTTGACCTTCTCTGCCAACTCCGCACTGTCCATGCCCGCCTTGACCAGTTCCATCACCTGGTTCTTGCTCAGAGGCTTCGCGGCTTCCTGTGGGCGAGCAGGCTGCCCAGCGACCGCGAGAAGCAGAAGCAGGGCGGTCAAGAATTTGAGTTTCATAACGCCTCCGCAGGACAACATGGTGCCAGTGGGTTTGCATGGCGGCCTATTTTACGCCTGCCCATGCCGCCTGTGCCTAGGCGGCGGACAAGGCGAAAACGGCGGGACAGCCCGGCGGCAATCTGCGCATCGGTCTCCGTGACTTGGGCGGTGAGAGGAGCGCCGTCTCGTGGACAGAGGGAAAAATCGTCGGAGTAAGTCTTTTGGCAAGCGCGACAGGTCTTCATGAGCGCCGGTGAAATTCTCCTGCGGGGCAGATTCTAACAGAAGTATTGCTGCAAAGCACAATAAAGAGTCCGTGAGGAGTCCGCGAAAATTGGTGATGATGGTAGAATTCGGGATTAAATCGCCGGGGAGGGCAAAGCCATTGAAATCCTCTGTCCCTGTCACGTGCCCATGCGGTCATCAGATGACGTTAGAAGTGAGCGGGACACAAGACATTAAAGACACGCACTGTACCGAATGTGGCATGCCATTGTGGTTCGTAAACCCGCTGGGTAACTTTGTGGGCATTCGGATTCTCAGTCGCGCATAGACAGAACTAAAGAATGCGGATTTCACGCTGGCTATTGTCCTGAGTGCGATGGCAGTGGAATGTGAGTTGGCGCGTTTATTCATGAAGCAGAATGAAGTTAACCTCATGGACATAAGGGTGCCGACGCCAGCAGACCAAGACAAATGGGCAAAACAGTGGCGCAAGTCGAACTCGGTTGGAGCGCGACTTGACAAAGTGTCGACCTTGCTGACCGGAGTGGATTTCGATTCGTTCTCGTCCTGCAAACCGAGATTATTGAAACGCTATCCATGCCAAGTACCCAACTCTCACCGGCGTGCACTTCACCAAGGACTTCTTCATCAAAGAATTCTTCCATAAGCGTAACAGAATTGTTCACCGTGGCGAGATAGACTTTAAGCAACCAGACGGGGAAAAGTGTTTCACCTTGGCCGCAACGCTGTTTCAGGTCTATGAAAGAGATGGACGACCAACGGACAAAGGCATTGACGCAAAGCACGCCGCCCAAAGAGCCGCCACAAGTAAGCCAACGGTTTGAAAGCCGTAACCTATGTGCGCTGGAAAGGGTTCGGGAAAGCGGCCCGGAGGCCACGCCTGAACCTCAGCGTCGGGTTGACGACTTTCGGCGGAACCGGGTAGAACAGCCACTGCTTTTGTGACCGTCAATTTTCCTTCGACGTAGCGAGTCGACGGTAATTTCCAAGACGAATTGAACGTGCCCACCTCCGGGTCGCAGGACCTCAGCAGCCCCTCAAACTATAATCTCGGCGCGTGGAACTTACCTCCTTGCGCGGCTCGATCACCGAGTTTGTGGCATCGTTAACGGATGTTTCCCTAGAAGACATAAGTCGGCAAGCTATACTGAGCGTCATAAATAATTGCGAATGTTGTGGAACCGAAACCTCACAAAGTCGGCCATTAACGATATCGATCCGCATTTATTTATGACGCCGCGTATAACTTCCTTTAAAATAACGGTTTCTTCTTATTGTTTGGCTTGAGT
>CAWDRP010000013.1:0-334566 GCA_963804755.1 uncultured Acidobacteriota bacterium | reverse complement strand
CTGAAGCCGGTCTTGGATCTGGCGCACAGAGTGGTCCCGTGGATGGACGGGAGGCTAATTCTCATCCGCATTCCGCAAGAGCGCGGGGACGATGTGTTCGATCTGCGAACGGAGGGCGGCAAGCTTGTCATTCGGGCATCCGATCCGTCCAGCGCGGCGATGGGGCTGAACTACTATCTTCGGTACTCTTGCCATCGGTCGATGTCGCAGGTTGGCAACAACCTTGCGCCAGTCGAAGTTCTTCCCGAGCTGGCGCGGCCTGTGCCTCGAACTTCACGTTTCAAGCATCGGTATTATCTGAATTACTGCACTTTCAATTACTCGTTCGCATTTGCGGACTGGCCCGCGTGGGAACGCGAACTGGATTGGATGGCGCTGAATGGCATCAATCTGGCGCTGGCGGTGAATGGAACCGAAGCGGTCTGGGAGAACACGCTGCGCCGCTTTGGATACAGCGATGCAGAGATCCTGCAATTCATTTCCGGACCGGCGTACACCGCATGGTGGCTTATGGAGAATCAGGAAGGTTGGGGCGGGCCAGTGACGCAGCGGATGATTGATGATCGTGTGGTGCTGCAGAAGAAAATTGTGGCGCGGATGCGCGAACTGGGGATCGAGCCGGTTATGCAGGGATTTTACGGGATGGTGCCGGCATCGCTGGCGAAGAAGTTCCCGGACGCGCGAATTCTCGATCAAGGCCTCGCGCACGGTTTTCGCAGACCGGACATACTGCTTTCGTCGGACCCGCTGTTTGTGCGGATGGCGTCCGTTTATTACGAGGAAATGAGCAAACTATACGGGCCGGTGCGGTTTTATGGCGGCGATCTATTCCATGAAGGTGGAATAGCTGAAGGTCTCGATCTTGCGTCGCTCGGGCGCGGCGTGCAGGATGCAATGCTTAAGGCGAAGCCGGACGCGGTATGGGTACTACAGGGATGGCAGGGAAATCCCAAGCAGGGATTGCTGGACGGGCTTTCGCCGGCACAGGTATTGATCCTCAATATGGAGAGCGACGATTGGGAGAAGAGGAAAGGATTTGGCGGGTTTCCCTGGGTTTGGGTGAAGATCAACAACTATGGCGACAACACGGGGCTGTTTGGCGGACTGCCGCCGATCGCGTCGGAGCCGGCGCGCGCGATAACCGGGCCGTATGGCGCCAGTATGGCGGGCGTGGGCGCGGCGCCGGAGGGGGTGAATAACAATCCTGCCGTGTACGAACTCCTCTTCGATGTGGCATGGATGAATGAACCAGTCGATTTGCGCGAGTGGATTCGGGATTATGTGAAGTGGCGGTACGGGGAAGATACGCCGGAGCCGGAGCATGCGTGGCAACTGCTGTTGGAGACGGTATACCAGTCAAGTGCGCGCCCGGAACCTATTTTCTGCGCTCGTCCATCCTTGGCCGTAGACAGGGTGAGTACGTGGGGATCGACAAAGATCCCATACGATGAGGCGAAACTGGAGGAGGCGGCGCGGGAGTTCTTCAAGGGCGGCGACCGGCTACGCGAGATTGATGCCTATCAATACGACGCGGTGAATTTTGTGCGACAGGTGCTAAGTAATCGTGGCCTGGAAGCGTACCATAAGATGGTCACGGCCTATCAGGCGCACGACGTGGCGGGATTTGAGGCAGCAAGGCAGGAGTTTCTGAAGATGCTGCGTGCGGAGGACTCGCTGCTGCGCACACGGCGCGAATTCATGTTGGGAACTTGGCTGGCTGCAGCGAAGGCCATGGGGCATACGGAAGAGGAAAAGAACTTGTGCGAAAAGAACGCGCGAACACTGATTACGTACTGGGGCCCGGATGATCCCGCGACCGACGTGCACGATTATGCATATAAGGAGTGGTCGGGCCTGTTGGAAGATTATTATTTGCCACGGTGGGAGATGTTCGTCGAAGACCTTGGCGCGCGGCTCCGGGGCCAGCCGGGGCGGGAAATCAATTACTTTGAATTCGAACATCGGTGGACAGAGGAACGTAAGGCCTATCCAGTCGATCCTCGTGGCGATCCCGTGCGCGCCGCTGCCGCGGCCCTCGCCAGCCTCGCGCCAAGGTGAGGAGTTGGGTGATCACCTATTTGAACCCGGCACCTTCGACAATCGTTACGCAACGGTCGGCGGCGACATTCTTCAGTTCCTGCACAATCCCGGAAGGCCAGCGAATTTCCACGCGATCTGCCGTTTTGTGGGGACCCAAACCGAAATGAGTCGGTCCAGCGCTCGATGACGCGTATCCCCTCGTAAAAGCAACATGATTGTACTGCGTCAATTTGCCTGCCACGACTTTGATTCTTGCGCCGATGCCGTCGCGATTGCTTTTGGTTCCTTCAAGCTTGAAAGCCAGCCAGTGATTCTCGCCGGGGCTGTCGTTGATCCAGATTTCCGCCGGCGCGCTGAGAGCGCTCGTCACGACGTCGAGCTTTCCATCGCCGTTGAGATCACCCACCGCCGATCCACGGTGCCGTTTGGGCGGCTGCGCGGCAAGGCCAGCTTCCGCAGTGAGCGCCCGGAATTTGAATCCCCCCAGATTCTGGAACACAGTATTGTGCTGGTCCATCGGCATATCGGGCCTTGAGACCCCCTCGACGTGTCCTCGCGTGACGAACAAGTCCTTCCAACCGTCGTTGTCGAAATCGGCGAGCGTCGGCGAATAACCCGCCATCGGCAGGCTCAGGCGAGCCATGCCGCTCGAAACCGTCACGTCGTCGAACCGCCGCCGCCTAAATTGCGAAACAGCGGAAAAGTCTGATAATTGAGTGCCACGAAAGCGATATCCGGCAAGCCGTCGTTATCAATATCGCGGAAGTCTACGCCCATCCCCGAGATGAATTGGCCGTTCGCCGTCAGCGCGACGCCCGCTTCGAAAGCCACCTCCTCGAATTTTCCGCCGCCCTTGTTATGGAACAGCCAGTTACACCATCGTGTCGTTCGTCACGAACAAATCCACCCAGCCATCGAGATCGTAATCCGCAACGCCCACGCCCATGCCTTTTCCCGGATGCGCGCGAAGTCCCCATTCCGCGGAAACGTCGCGGAACGTTCCGTCGCCGTTGTTGAGGAAGAGTTGGTTGGGTGTCGTCTTGTAAAACTTTGGATGGCAATAGTCGCGGACGCCGGGCTGAATATAGCACGGGGGCTCGGTTCTGACATCCCAGGCGAAGTAGTTGAGGACGAACAAATCGAGCAAGCCGTCGTTGTTGACATCGAGCCAGGCTCCGCCAACTGACCATAGCGGACCAAACTCTGAATCGCGGGTGACCAGCCCCGCTTTCTCCGTGACATCCGTGAATGTACCGTCACCGTTATTGTGATAGAGATGGTTCGCGTGAACGCCGCCGACAAACAGGTCCAGATGGCCGTCGTTGTCGTAATCGCCAACGGCGACGCCGTTCGAGAAGCCGGCGCCGGCAAGCCCCGCTTTCTCGGTAACGTCCCTGAAATTCCCTTTGCCATCGTTTTCGAAGAGCCGATTCGAATATTTGGGCGAAGTTTTGATCAGGGAATGAATGTCAGCCCCATTCGCGAAAAAAATGTCGAGATGCCCGTCGTTGTTGTAATCAAACAGGCCAACCCCGCCCGCCATCGTCTCCGGAGCGTGACGCTCCGGCGTTTCGCAGCTATCGAGCTGGAAATCAATCGGACGGTAAGTGAAGTGGATGGGTGAGGCTAGGGCTTCCCCCCTCGAGCGTATCGCTCCCGCGGCCATCAAGAGGGTCAAGAATTCGCGCCGTTGCATCGGATCCAATCAGTGTTTCCCAACTTCAGCGACAGCAGAGGTTCGATCAGGCTTCGTGCCCTTCTTCGCTCCGCCGCGTTATTCTACCATGTACCACACGCGAATTTTGAGGGCTCTCGCGTGGTATTTTGGCGCGTAGTTCTCCAAAAGAATACGACGGAAATCCTCTAGACTGGCAGGGTGAAGATTGATAGGAGGAAATGTTGGACTTTCGGAATGTCGCAGGTCGAGTGGGGCTCCAGCATGGAGACCGCCAATGGCACGAGACAGAATGTCAACGGAGGAAAGCTGGAGAACAACATCCTGGTGCAAGAAATCGATCTGAGCTACGCTATCCTTCCCTGGAGCATGAATCTGGACAGTGGAAAACTGTTCACCAAGACCTTTGGGGATTTTGCTGGCGGCCGTGTCCGGCCTCATGAATGGGACCTTTACGCTGCCCATGCAGTACCTGGGCCGGTGGTCTTGGAAAACGTTTGGGCGCTTTTCATCGTCACTTCCTGACTGGTCATGCCGCTGATCATGGTCCTGGCTAGCCTTTGGCGGGCAGAAAGCGGACCCCCTCGCGGTCAGACCAGCCACAAATCCTCTGAGATGCAACCCCTTGCACCAGTTGCTATCGTATGAGTGACGATGAATGAACACAGCGTCACGGCCAACAGCGTAACCCTGTGCACAGAGGCCTTCGGCGACCCCGGCGATGCGGCTGTTCTGCTGATAATGGGAGCCATCGTTACAATGCTCGGACGGGACGACCGCTTTTGCCGGCAGCTTGCGTTCGGCGGATGGTACGTAATAAAGCTCCTAAACGCACGAAATTCTAAAACTCAAGTTATATGGTCGTCTTTCTCCGCAAAGGCGCTCTGTCATGTTGTGCGGAGCCGTGTGGCGACGTCCCCGCACACCTCCACACGACTGCACACGATGCACCCGCCTCCACACGTCTCCGCAATACTCGTCAAGACTTTTGAATTGTTTTGGGCACAGAAAGGATTTAGCGCTATCTGTAAGTTGGTTGCGGGGGCTGGATTTGAACCAGCGACCTTTGGGTTATGAGCCCAACGAGCTACCAGACTGCTCCACCCCGCAATCGCAGTATACAAGGATTAGGACCCTTGTGCCAACCATTTTCTCACCAATTTCCCGGCGGTCTGACGATCAAGTTCTGAACCTAATTCGTTTCGCCCGGATCCAGCCTCTCCACCGAACGGCCCCTGCTTTAGGGAATCCAAGCCGGCCAGAGAGGACTAAGCTCCACCGCCTGTGTTCGGTAGGACGAAGCCGTGTGGTGGAGGTAGAAGGCCTGACAATTGACAGGCGACTCACGCATTATTCCAAACCGCCTGATCTCTCGGCGACTTCTGGCTGCGCCGGAACCAGCCGATGGATGTGCTAAAATTGTTGATATCCGAAGAGGTGGTTACGAAAGTCGGGAACATGTCAAAGGTCTCCAAGCCCGCTCCGAAGCAGTTTGCCGTCAATCGGCAGGCGCAGCATTTGTATAATCTACTCGATCGGTTTGAGGCCGGGCGTGGAATTGACGGGCACGGAAGTGAAGTCGGTTCGCGAAGGCAAGATCAACCTCAAAGACAGCTATGTGGACATGCAAAACGGCCAGGCTTGGCTGATCGATTGCCACATCAGCCCGTATACGGCGGGCAGCTATTCCAATCACGAGCCGCTGCGCGACCGGCGGCTCCTGCTGCATCGGCAGGAACTGGATAAGTTGGCGGGCCGTGTTCAGGAAAAGGGCTTCACCTTGATTCCGACCCGGGTTTACCTCAAGAAGAATCTGATCAAATGTGAGATTGCTCTCGCGAAGGGCAGAAAGATTTACGACCATCGCGAAGCCTCGCGGCGCCGCACCATTGAACGTGAAGCGCAGCAGGATATACACGAGCATCGCCGGCGGCACCTTTAGCGGGCAGGCGTAATCGGCTTTTCCATCGTACCAGGAGCTTGGAATCGTGAAACCCGAACTCAAGTCTGAACCATTGGCACAACTTCCTACCGCAGCCTTGGTCGCCTATTGCTTTGAAGGGACGCCGGCCGCCAGCGGGACGGTGGAGCGGCTGCCGGCGGAAACACGCCATCTGTTGCGGCAATTGCAAACCACGGGCGAGCTTACCGGCAAGGCGTTTGAATGCACGATGCTTCGCTGGCCGCCAGGAATGGCGACATCGAAGCTCCTAGTGGTGGGGGCGGGGAAGCGCGAGAAATTCAGCGCGTTGCAGGCGCGTTATCTGGCGGGTACCGCGGTCAGGCACTTGCGGTCGCGCGGCGTGCGGGAGATGGCCTGGATCCTCGATTCCACCGACCCATCCAGTCTGGCCTCTGTGGTGGATGCCGCGCTGGTGGCTGACTACGACGCCGACCGCTACCGGACCGAGCGCAACGGGGAGAGGGGGATTGACACACTTCTGCTGGCGGCTGGCGGTGAGGCGCTACCGGCGGAAGCACAGGCGGCGGTTGATCGCGGACGAATCCTCGGCGAGGCTCAGAACTTCACGCGTGATCTGGTCAATGAGCCCTCCAATTACATGACGCCAACGAAGCTCGCGGACCGCGCCACGGAAATGGCCGCGCGCGTCGGTCTTACCGCCGAAGTGCTGGGTCCGCTGGAAATTCAGGAATTGAGGATGGGCGCGTTCTGGGCGGTGGCCCAGGGCAGCCAGCACGAACCGGCCCGGCTGATCGTCATCCGCTATTCGCCGGATAATGCGCCGGACCAGCCCGTGATCGGGCTGATCGGGAAGGGAATCACGTTCGATAGCGGCGGCATCTCCATCAAGCCCAGTGAGAATATGCACGAGATGAAGACGGACATGGCGGGCGGCGCGACGATGCTCGGAGTGATGCAGGCCATCGCCCAACTCAAGCCGCGCGTGCGCGTGACGGCCATCATTCCGGCGACCGAGAATATGCCGAGTGGAGCGGCCTACAAGCCGGGTGACGTGATCACCTCGATGTGTGGAAAGACGATTGAGATTCTCAATACGGATGCGGAGGGCCGCCTGGTGTTGGCCGATGCGTTGACCTATGCCAAGCGGCTGGGCTGCACCGTCCTGATTGACGCTGCTACTTTGACCGGCGCTTGCCTGGTGGCGCTTGGGACTTTCACCACCGGCGTCTTCGGCTGGAACAAGGAATGGGTGAACCGCGTATTGGCCGCTGCGGACACGGCCGGAGAGAAGATGTGGCAATTGCCGGTGGACGACGACTATCGCGAGCTGTACAAGAGCTCTATTGCCGATCTTGCGAATGCCGGAGGCCGTTATGGCGGGGCTATTACAGGAGCCATGTTCATCGGAGAATTCGCCGGCGAGACTCCCTGGGTGCATATGGATATCGCCGGCACCCGCTGGGCGAATGACGAGAAGCCTTACCGGGCCAAGGGGCCTACGGGCCACGGCGTACGCACCCTCGTGCAACTTTTGACCGAGTTGTCGGCATAAGCCATTGACGCCGCGGTCGCGAGCAGTAAGAACGAACCTCCACACGTTCTGCGACCATTGATTTTACACAGTTGATTGTGTAGGATTGGCGAGGAGTGAGTAATGCCGACCAACCTTGCCATCGATGATCGCCTGATTGAAGAAGCCCGCCGCCTGGGCCACCACCGCACGAAGAAGGACACTGTGAACGCGGCGCTTGACGAATATATCCGGCGGCGCAAGCAGTTGGGTATTTTGAAGCTTTTTGGAACAATCGAATATGATCCCGCCTACGACTATAAGCGCGAGCGCCGCTGGAAACGATCGTGAACGTCCTCGTTGATACCTCCGTGTGGTCTCTTGCTCTACGCCGCAGGCCAGGAGATTTGAGCGCCTCCGAGCGGGCTATAGTCGCCGAATTGGCCGAGTTGGTTCGCGAAGGCCGGGCGCGCATGATGGGGCCGGTGCGGCAGGAGTTGTTGTCCGGAATCAAAGAGCCGGCGCAATACGAGAGGTTGCGCGTTACGCTTCGATCTTTTCCGGATGAAACGATTGGGACCTCCGACTACGAAGCGGCTGCGAAGGCTGCAAATGACTGCCGGTCAAAAGGCATTGGCTTCTCGCCAGTGGATATCCTTGTTTGTGCGGTGGCGCTTATCCGGCAGTGGTTAATTTTCACTACCGATCCGGATTTCAAAAGCTATGCCAAGCTGCTTCCTATCAAGCTTCACGTGCCACGCCGCTGATCCTCACCATCACATGCGCTCGGGAATTTCAATGCCCATCTGTTCGGTGGCCAGCGTGAGGGTGCGCTCGGCGAGGTAGACGAGGTAGAGCAGGAACTGCTGGCGCGCCGCATCCGGCTCATTCAGAATGTGGAAGTGATGATAGAAGTTGTTGAAGGCTTGCGCGAGCCGGAACGCGTACTTGGCCATCACGGCGGGCTCCTCGCCCGAGATGGCTTGCGCCGCCGTGCTCTCCAGTTGACCGGCCAACCGAGTCAATTCCCAGAATGCCGCGCCGTCCTCACCCTTAAAGAACGCCTGCAGTTGTTCCGGCGACAATGCGTGGGATAACTGTGAGACTTCGCATTCCGTGTGTGATTCCTGGAATTTGCGAAAGATATTGCGTGCGCGCACGACGCTGTATTGCAGGTAAGGTCCCGTTTCGCCCTCGAAGGCCAGAGCTTCGTTGAAGTCAAACGCGATGATCATGCGGCGCGAGAATTTCAGCAGGAAATAGCGCAACGCGGCCACGGCGATCTGGCGCGCGATGGCCTGCACCTCCGCGGGGTCCTGCGCCATGTCGCGCGAGCTGACCTCCTCGGCGGCGCGGGCGATGAGCCTGTCGATCAGGTCATCGGCCTTCACCCCCTGGCCTTTGCGCCCGGAAACCTCGATGTAGGGTCGCTGCCGGTCTTCGTCACTCAGTGCGATGCCCATTTCCTCCGCACAGCGCGCGCTGAGTCCCACCACCTCGTAGGCGAAGTGGTGAAGGTTGGCGGCGCGCTCGTGGTATCCCAGTGTGTGGAATGCGGCCTTGACGATGTTCTGGAGATACGACTGCCGCGTATCGATGACGGCGTAGGCGGCGCTGGCGTGGCCGAAGGGCGGCGCACTCGGCTCGCCTTTCACGGTGGTGCGCCAAACGGTGTGGCCGTCGGGATAGCGGTGGAACGGAGCGTATCCAAAATCCCTCCCCAGCAGGGCAAACTTCCAGAGGTGGTAGGCAATGTCCTTGCCGACATAGGTTACCGTGCCGTTCGAGCGGACGATGATTTTGATGTCGTCGGCGTCGACCGGCCGCTCTTCTCCCGCCGTGGGGGCGAGCGGCGCCTGCCCAGCGGGCGCCGCGCCAGTCGGGGGCTCAGCAGCGTTCGGTGCCCCGGCGCCGTTGGCGGGCCGAACGCCGTTCGGCGGCCCCGCGTCAGAATCGCCGCCCAGATCCATCACCCAGCAGCCCGCGTTCTTACCCGCGGTTTCGAAGCGGATGGCGTTTTTCTGTTTGAGCAGGTCGAAGGCGGCTTGCCAGAAGTGGAGTTTCAGTATCTCGCTTTCCTGCACCAGCACGTCGTACTCGACGTTGAGGCGCAGCATGGTTTCCAGGTGAGTGCGGACGATGGCGGTTGATACCAATTCCGCCATCGCAGCGGTTTCGCCATGTCCCTCTTCAATATCTTTAAGCGCCTGGGCGCGCCACTGGAGCGCTTCCTTATTCCCCGCGTAAATCTGAAAGACGCGCGCATAAAGGTCCCAGCAGTAATAATCGAAGCGCGCCGCAAGGGGCTGGCCGGGCGCGGCACACTGCTGGATGAGTGCCTGGACGTCTTGCCGGTTCTTCTTCTCCAGGTGGATGAAACCCACCACGACGTCGGCAACTTGCACGCCGGTGTTGTCAATGTAGTTCTGCACTTCCACGTGCTCGCCGCTCGCGCGCAGCAGGCGCACAAACGTGTCGCCCAGCACCGCGTTGCGCAGATGACCGATATGCGCCGCCTTGTTGGGATTGATGCTGGTATGTTCAACCAGAATCTTGCCCGAAACGCGCGCGGGCTCGGTAGGGCCGAACTGCGTTCGGCCTAAACCACCGAGCGGCGTTCGTCCTTCCGTCACCGCATCGGCAGTTCCGGCCGTCTGGCCTCCGCTTGCGGCGGTGCGCAAGGCAAAAAGCCGCGCCGCCGTTTGCGCCCGGTCCAGGTGGAAATTCAGGTAACCGGCCCCGGCCACCGTGACCCGCTCTACTCCTTCCAGCGCGGAGACCAGGGGAACAAGCTGTTCGGCGATCTTGCGGGGCGGGCGGCGCAATTGCCGGGCGAGATCGAAGCAACCCGCCACCGAGATGTCGCCCATCTCCAGGTTAGGCGGCGAATCGAGCGCAGGCGGGGTAACGTCCAGGTTGAACGCCGCGCGCACCGCCTCCACGAATTTGGATTGGATCCTTTGTTGAATGTCCAGTAACAATCTGTTCTCCCTCTGCGGCTGTTGATGGATGCTAATCCGCGGGGCAAGCTCGTTCCGTGGTGCGGTGGAATACGATGGCTGCGAGTAAATTATAACAGAGCCCCGCCACCGGCATGTGCCCGTCGCTCAAAACATCACCTTTTGTATTCATACACATCGCCGGATGCACCTGCATTTTTGCACTGAAACCTTGTTGAAACGGCCTCTGCCGGGCGAAACTCGCAGGCTGATAGACTTCGGTCGTTATGTCGGATGACAAGATGACCTTTCCCTGTGTTTTCATACACATCGCCGGATGCACCTTCATTTTTGCATCCTTGTTGGAACGGCCTCGGCAGGGCGAAACCCGCAGATTGATAGTCTTCGGTCGTTATGTCGGATGACAAGATGACCTTTCCCTGTGTTTTCATAAACATCGCCGGATGCACCTTCATTTTTGCATCCTTGTTGAAACGGCCTTGGCAGGGCGAAACCCGCAGATTGATAGACTTCGGTCGTTATGTCGGATGACAAGATGACGTTTCCCTGTGTTTTCATACATATCGCCGGATGCACCTTCATTTTTCACGTTCGTTCCGCTACGCCCCGCGGTCCGCACTATTAGGATCCGTGGCTGGGCGCGCGGGCGACTGCCTTGAAACCGGGTCCCGACGTCTGCTCCGCGTCGGCCCAGCGGAGCGGGTACCCTCTGCGCCGGCGGCTCCCCAACCTGCGAGTCGCGCCCGGCGCGCCGGGCGGTGCCGCCGGAGACAACCATTATGCATATATGGCTAGCCTTTGTCAAATTCACGAGAGGCTAGCGGTGGTAACGCACGCTCAGCGAGCCGGGAACATGGCTGCCAAAACACCGAACGTCCGGGCGGAGCCGCGGTGTTCGACTTGCCGGGACGAGCGTTTTTGGGACCAACATGAACCATAGAGGGGGCGCCCCGGTCGGCTAGAGTTTCGGGTCAATGGGCCAGAGCGCTGTGCCTTGACTTTTGCCCGCTCCCGGCATTAGCATGAATTGCGAATTGATGAACGGTTTATCTCCTGCCAATCAATCCTGCCGGCGGCGATCGGTTGAATTCCGTGCCCAGTATATCCTTTGATATGGAGGCGTGCCTCACACTTCGAATGTTATGAATGCGAGTGTCAGAATACGTAGCGGGCTTCCCGCGCTCGTCGGGACTTATGACGGCAACTTAAAGCTGCTGGAGCGATGTTTCCAGGTCTCTGCCCAGTTGGGCGCGGAGTCGCTGGAGATCGAAGGCGAGGAAACCAATGTGCGGCGCGCGCAACGCATGGTGGAGGAATATGCGGAGCTCGTCGACCGGGGGAACCGCTTCGAGAATGCCGAAATCGAGGGATTCCTGCGCATTATTTCCCAGGATCCCGACGCCACCTTCAAGGGGCTGGCGGAAGCAGGCCGGCCGCGGGCGTTCGGCAAGAAGTCGATTGCTCCCAAGGGTCTGAACCAGCGCCGTTACGTCGACGCCATAGAGCGTTACGACATGGTTTTCGGCATCGGCCCCTCGGGTACGGGCAAGACGTACCTGGCGGTGGCGATGGCGGTGGATGCGCTGCTGACCAAGAAGGTGAGCCGCATCATCCTGGCGCGGCCGGCGGTGGAGGCGGGGGAGCGATTGGGCTTCCTGCCCGGGACGCTTCAGGAAAAAGTGAACCCCTACCTGCGCCCGCTGTACGACGCGCTTTATGACGTCCTCGATCCTGACCGCGTGGATCGCTTTGTGGAAAAGAACATCATCGAGATTGCGCCCATTGCCTTCATGCGCGGCCGGACGCTGAATGATGCTTTTGTGATTCTGGACGAAGCCCAGAACACCACCAGCGAACAGATGAAAATGTTTCTCACGCGGCTGGGCTTTAACTCCAAGGCGGTGGTGACGGGCGACGTAACGCAGATCGATCTGCCCAACGGGCGGCGCTCGGGGCTGGTGGAGGCCGTGGAAGTGGTGGGCAAGGTGCCCGGCATCAGCCTGATTTACTTTACCGAGCGCGACGTGGTGCGGCATAGTCTGGTGCAAAGGATCATCCGCGCCTATGAAGAATTCGACCAGGTTCGCGCCGCCAAGGCGAATGGGGAAAAAAGTGGCTAGCCACTAACAACTGTTCTTCGAGGCTTTGTGCTGGTTAATCTTCAGAAACGGTATGTGGTTCCGGGCGCATCCTTAGGGGCGTTCGTGCGCAACCTCAGGCGGCGGTTGCGCCTGGGGAAAAAAGAGTTCAACATTTGTTTTGTGGACGACCCGGCGATTCGCCATCTGAACCTGGCCTATCGCGGCAAAGACGCGGCCACTGACGTCCTTTCATTTCCCTGGGATGAGCCGGGGGGACGCCCACCGCGGCAATCGCGCACGGCCTGGGGGGGCGCCAGGCGGATGGGGATCACGAATTTCCTGGGCGATGTGGTGATTTCCGTGGATACGGCGCGCCGCAATGCCGCGGAAGAAGGGCATGCGGCGCGTAATGAATTCTGCTGGTTGATTCTGCACGGCGTACTTCACTTGCTGGGGTACGACCATGAGCAGGACTACGGGGAGATGACGCGGCTGGAATGGGAGCTTCGAGAAGCGTTGGCAGTGGCCGGGGAAAAACGGAAAATAGAAACTCGAAAATCGAAAGTCGAAACTCGAAAATCGAAGGTCGACAATCGAAAATTGGGGCCCGTGCACAGGACGGGGCGATGAGCGGCATCGCAGCAAATTGAAAGCCCGCGGAGCGGGCGCCATCCTGTAGCCCACGGCGAAGCCATGGGATTGGGATAAGGTAACAGATGAGAATTTGAGGCCCGGTAGGGGCGACGTCGGGGCGTCCGGGGGAGCCGAGATGGGACGAGGTCTGAGCTAATACCGCCCCTGTCCGGGGCTGGCAAGTTTGTTGATGAGACCGGAGTCCCACGGCGTAAATGACGGCGCCCGCTCCGCGGGCTAAGACAACTGGTTTTCGATTTTCGGATTTCGATTTTCGAGTCCCCGATTTTCGAGTTTCGACTTTCGACTTTTCACCTTATGGACCCACAACTCTACTTGACCGCCGGCTGGATCGCGTTGCTGGCCGTGTTGTTGGTGCTCGGCTCCGTTGCTTCCTATTTCCGCCTCCTGATGCGCCGGCTGACGCCCGTGGGGGCGCGAAAGGTGTTTGGGAATGGCGGAGACGGCCGCACGCGTCCGAATCGCGAGCGGGTGGGCGTGTCGATCTCCGCCCTGCACGGCGCGGTGATGCACCTGTTCGCGGTGGGACTCACCGGTTTACTGATCTGGCGCCGGCCGGAGCATCTCTGGAGCGATCTCGGGACCGCGCTCGTCATTGTGCTGGCGGCCGTGGCGATTGCCGATCAGTTGATTCCTTTCCTGCTGGTGGTGCGGCATGACGAGCCGGAAGTGATCCTGGGGCGCTGGGAACTGACGCTGAAGCGTGCGGTGCGTGCGGCGCTTCCGCTTACGTTCCCGATCCTGATTTCGGCCACCATTGCGCGGCTGCTGGAACCCACCGAGCCTGAGCCCGAACCGCCGTCGCCGCAGGAGGACCTTGCCGATTTCATCGCCACGGGCGAGGAGGAGGGCCTGATTGAGAAGGACGAGGGCGAACTGCTCCAGTCCGTGGTGGAGTTCGGCGACAAAGTAGTCCGGGAGGTCATGACGCCGCGGCCGGAGATCGCCGCCATCGAGATCAATTCTTCCATCGAGGACCTGCGCGGCTTATTCCGCGCCAAGCGCTTGACGCGGTATCCTGTCTATTCCGGCCAAATGGATCACATTGAGGGACTCGTGAGCGTGCGCGACCTGATGGAGTTGTCGCCCGAAGAGCAGAAGCACAAGACGCTGCGAGACCTGTTGCGCCCGGTGCCTTTCGTCCCGGAAACCAAGCCCATCCAGGACCTGCTGAAAGACTTGCAGCAGTCCACCACGCAGATGGCCATCGTCATCGATGAGTATGGCAGCGTTTCGGGCCTGATTACCATTGAGGACCTGTTAGAGCAGATCGTGGGAGAAATTCGCGATGAAGTGGAGCCGCACGCGCGCGACATTATCAAGGAGTCGGCGTCGACGTACATCCTCGCCGGCCACTCCGAGCTGGCGCACATTGCCGATGAGGTTCACGTCCCCTTGGAGGGCGATGGGTACTCGACGATAGCGGGATTGTTGCTGTATCAGTTGGGACATGTGCCGGTGGCGGGCGAAAAAGTGGAGAGCCACGGCTTGACGTTTGAAGTTCTGGAAGCAAATCAGCGGACGGTGCTTAAGGTGCGAATGATGCTGCCGCCTACGCCGCCTGCGGTGACGGTCGCTCATGCCTGAAGCACCTTCGTTCAAGTCGGGATTTGTCGCCGTCGTGGGGCGTCCGAACGCCGGCAAGAGCACGCTGGTGAACGCCCTGGTGGAGTCCATGGTCTCCATTGTGACGCCGGTTCCCCAGACCACGCGCAATCGCATCCTGGGAATTCTGCATCGTCCCGACGCTCAGGTGATTTTCATGGATACGCCTGGCGTCCACAAGCCGCTCTCGCGGTTGAACGAGCAGATGATGAACTATGTGCGGCAGGCGCTGGCGGACCGCGACCTGGCCGTGCTGATTGTGGATGCCAGCGAGAAATTCGGGAAGGGCGATGAGTACGTCATCCACCTGTTGCACGAATATTCTCCCCGGGCGCTTCTGGCGTTGAACAAAGTCGATCGCGTGCACAAACCTGACCTGCTGCCGCTGATCGACCGGTACGCCAAGCTGTACAATTTTGAGGAGATCTTTCCGATATCCGCCATGCAGCGGGACGGGCTGGACGATTTGCTGGCCGCTATCGTGCAACGCTTGCCGGAGGGGCCGGCTCACTTTCCCGCCGATCAATACACCGACCAGCCGGAACGCTTCCTGGCGAGCGAAATAATTCGCGAGAAAGTGATCCGGCACACGCGGCATGAGATGCCTTACGTGACCGCGGTGCTTATTGACCAGTTCGAAGAGGGGGAGTTGATCACCCGCATTCACGCCAGCATTGTGGTGGAGAAGGAATCACAAAAGCCCATCGTTATCGGCGCCGGCGGGGCGCGCCTGAAGGAAATAGGCACCGAGGCGCGGCTGGAGATGGAAAAGCTGTTCCCGCCCAAGGTTTACCTGGAACTCTTTGTGAAGGTCCAGCCGCAATGGCGCAACAACACCGCCGTCATCGCCGAACTGGACTACCGCAGCGGGGGTTCGGGCGAGTAAGTCTAACCTCGCGTCGGACCCCGCCCCCTACCGTGAACAGCAGTCGAGCTAATGCGCCGGCTCTTTTGCCAAGTCATACACGCGGCGGATGCTGAGCGGCGGGTTGAGTGACGAAGCCTCAAAACGACTGATTACATAAAGCTGCTTGCCGTCGTCGCTGACGCGGAAGGTTTGCGTAAGTTTCTCGGAGTGGGGCAGCTTGGACTCAGCCACGAAGGCGCCTCCATCCCACGAGGATTTGGTGGAGAACTTGTTTCCGTCCTCGTCTTTTTCCTGGTGCTTTTTCCCGTCAGGATAAAAAGTGTGGGCGCGGTCGGCGTCATCGATAACCACGATTTGATCGGACCGCTGGTCGATCCGCAAGTACTTGGGGTTCTCGGCGAGGCGGTCCCACTCCTGGCTGCTGATGGCGTCAGCGCCATTCCCCATGCCTCCCCGGCCGCGACCCATGCCGCCGCCCCCCATTCCGCCCATGCCGCCCATTCCACCGCGTCCCATACCGCCACCGCCCGGATACCCGCCGCCCCCGCCGGGGTAGCCGCCGCCACCACCGGGGTACCCGCCGCCCCCGCCATTTCCACGGGACTTGCTGGCCTGTTGCGCCCCTTGCACCTTCTGTGACGCATCGTCGCTCTGGTCCTGGTTGAAGTTCCAGTGCCCGGTCAGGGTGGTCTTGCTCTGGGCGCGCGCTACGGCCGCGAGCGACGCCGCCAGAAAACATACTGCCAGCGGGACTGCCGCCCGCAGTGCTAGTCGCTTGATTTTCTCCATATTGTGTCCGCCTCCTGGTTATCCTGGCTTACTGCTACTGCTTCGATTCCGCCCTCATCCCAGCGGTTGTCCCGCGCGGGATGCTGGGTGCGCGCGTCGGCAGGTGACGGCGTTGAGGGTGATCAAGTCCTAAGGTTTTAGGTTCCGGTGACAATTCCCAGGGAGCGCATTTTGCGGTACAGGTGGCTGCGTTCCAGGCCCAGGGCTTCGGCGGTGCGGCTCACGTTGCCCTGGTGCTCCTCCAGGGTGCGAAGGATGTAATCGCGTTCGTAGGCGGTACGCGCTTCCTGAAGGCTGGAGAAACCGCCGGTGGGGAACTTGGGGGAAGCACTGGGGCGCGCTCCATTCTGGCTCAGGGAAGGGGGCAGATGCCGGCGTTCGATCCGCTCGCCCGCCACCATGATCACCAGGCGCTCGACCAGGTTCTTGAGCTCGCGCACGTTGCCGGGCCATCGATAAGCCAGCAGAACTTCCATCGCCGAGTCCCCAAAGTGCTTGGGGCGGCGGCCATAGGCGCGGGCAAAATCCGCCAGGAAAAAGTTGGCCAGCGTCGGGACGTCTTCCGGGTGTTCGCGCAGCGGCGGCACGTAGAAGGGAATCACGTTGAGGCGGTAGAAGAGGTCGTCGCGGAAATTGCCCTTTTGAATTTCGTCGTCCAGGTGCTTGTTGGTAGCGGCAATAATGCGAACGTCCACCGTGAGGTTACTGCTGGAGCCGACCGGCGTAAAGCGCTGCTCCTCGATGACGCGCAGCACCTTGGCCTGCGTGCGCAAGCTCATGTCGCCCACTTCGTCCAGGAACAATGACCCGCCGTGCGCCTGTTCGAACTTGCCCGTTTTGTCTTCCAGCGCGCCCGTAAACGATCCCTTGATATGGCCAAACAACTCGCTCTCGATCAGCTCTTCCGGAATAGCGGCGCAATTCACCTCCACGAAAGGCTGCTCGGCGCGCTGGCTGTGATTGTGCAGGGCGTGGGCCACCAGTTCCTTGCCGGTGCCGCTCTCACCGTAGATCAGCACCCGGCCGTTGGTGGGTGAGGCGAGCTCCAACTGCTGGCGCAGCGCTTTCATGGGAACGCTCTCGCCGATGATGCGGTCCCGGCCCTGCAACTCTTCGCGCAGTTCGCGATTTTGTGCAGCCAGGCGCGACTGGTCCAGCGCGTGGCGCAAGGTAAGCAGCGTCTTGTCAATCGAAAGCGGCTTCTCAATGAAATCGAACGCGCCCAGCTTGGTGGAGCGGACCGCCGTTTCAATGGTGCCGTGTCCCGAGATCATGATGACGGTGGGCGGCGCTTCCAACGTCTGGATTTTTTCCAGCGTTTGAATGCCGTCCAGCCCCGGCAGCCAGATGTCCAGCAGCACCGCGTCGAACTTCCTGGTCTGAAGCTTTTCCAGGCACGCTTCACCGCTGCCGACGGAATCCACACCATAGCCTTCGTCGGCCAGGACATCGGTAAGCGACTCGCGGATGCCGGGTTCGTCATCGACAATCAGAACTGAGTTTTTCATGCGTTGCCGCGGGGTCCTGTGGCCCGTCGATTGGTCTAACCGAGCAGAATGCCGCAGCCCTCCCGAGGGAACCGGGGCGACACCATGACATTCGCCATCATCATGGCATCCCACTTTTCATTTGTAAATGGGCATTATGTGCCGGTCCTGTCCATCTGAGCTTCCAGGCGTTATCAGCTTAGACTGTGACCAGCTCCGGTTGTGCCGTGCGCGGAAAGGCTGTGGAAAGGCTGTGCCTTTCCCCCGGCTTTCCACATTTCTGGGCCATTACCGCGGTTAGGGGGTTTGTCGGCAACCCGATTGGACGCCGACTCAAGAGCACCCTCGAGTCCAGTCCGGCCGGTATGTTCGATCTAGTCTATGGGTGCGAGAAAGTAGATGGGGCGCAGCGGCAGCAGGTTCTTGTCCTCGTCCCTCAGCCTGTCGTAGAACTCCTGCCAAAGCGTGATCAACCGATTCAAATCCACCAATTCCACGTGGACATGCGAACCGCGCGCAGCGGCGCGTGCATCGGGAGTGAATCCGGAAGTCGACACGAACATGCCCACGTCGCCTTCCTTCTGAAGGAGCCCCATTAACTGTCTTACCTCCTGCACACTCGCGGCTGCTTCCTTGTGCTTGATCTGCACTTGAATTCTGGGCGACTGGGTTCCCAATGGATCGCGGTATGCCATCACGTCGACGCCGCCATCTTTGCCCTTTGGCGCGATAAACGGGGTGTAATACCCCATACCTCTAAGGAGGGCGGCAACGAGGTCCTGGAATTCATACGGATTCTTTGCATTGATATACTGCTGAAGTCCCTGAATTGCCCGTTGTTCAATATCGTCATAAGAAGGAACTTTGCTGCTTTGTTCCTCTACGGCAGCTTCTTCACCATCTTCCTCCTCTTCTTGTTTTGGCGTAATCGGGTTATCCGCCCTCCATTTCCGATACAGTTGGGTGGCCGTATCGAGCAATTTATCCGCGCCTAGCTTTAGTGCGTCTTCGCCTTCGGGGGTCAAGTACCAGATGCCCTTCTTCTTGACCACCCAACCAGCTTTTACACAGTCGATGCTGTAAAAGTGAAAAATGGATTCCCATCGGACGTAGCCGGTCTTCTCGTATCGCTCCTTCGCCCAGGCGTCCAAGCTGACGGTCTTCTCGACCTTCTCCATCAAGTCTCTGACGGGAAGCTCCTTACCGTTGTCACGCAGAATTGACAATCCAGCGTAAATGACCTTGGCGGCCAATACTCGCGTCGGCGACAATTTCTTGGGGCTTGTCATTGGTTCTCCTATCCAACGGATGAATCGGCCTACTTCGGATGGCGCGTACTTCGCTAAAAATCTATCCGGCCCGGCGACGAGTCACGGGTGTCCCGTCCGTTCTCGGTTATGGCCAGGATGGCCATTCCACGCGCCTATGACGGCCCACCTTTCGAAATTGCACTCTTTAGGATTTCGATGACTGTACCGGATGGCACCTTCTCGGGCTCCCCCGCTAGATAGCCACTGGATTGCGCCTCGAAGATCGATTTTGTCGCGGCCAGCAGTACCGCGTCCTTTGTGGCTGGTTCTTTCGTGGCTGCCGCAAATGTCTCAAATGTCCTGAGCGCATTCTGCCTGTGTCTGTTTACAGTTTCATTGTGCTTGTGCGCCCTGTAAATTTTAGCGGACCACCCCATCCCAAAGAACACGACCGAGAGGACCAATAGTCTGGAGGTAATATAGGCCAAGTGAGGCCACCAAGTAGCAGCGCCTTGTGAGAATATCGTCTGGTTTTGGCGAAAACTCCATAAAGAGTAACATATACCTATGGCTCCCATGGCAACCGCCGCAGCAAGCCAATATCGGCTGGACTTCCTGTGCTCTTCAGCCTCTCCCTTGAAATGAATTGCGTGCTGGGCCGCTCCGTACATAGAAGCAGCTTCTCTCGCGTTCTCAAGGATGGCCTCTATTTCGCGATTGGCAGATTGCGCTTTTTCCTTCGTGCGCTGGATGTCTTCTTCGATGTCTTGGTAACCTAGTTCCTCCAGGGTCTTTTCCCAATCAGACTGCGCGACCTTGAATGGGCAATAACCGCCGGAAAATCCGCCCACACCGACCAGGGGTTGAGAGACATCAGTAATCACCTTTGCCTGCACGTTTTCTTGATGACCCGCAGTGCAAAAGAATTTAATTTGCAAAAACATGTCCTTTCCACCGCGCATTTCCTCCATCTTCTGTAACTGGTAAGGACTGAGTGGAAAAGCAATTTGCCAGTTGCCTTTTCCTCTTTGGCTTAGTTGCATAATTCCCATTGGTTCGACGATTCCGGGCCCGATGAAGTACGACTCGTTCAACTCGGTCACAAACATCTGTTTGGCGACCCGCATTTCCGCGGCCAGGTTGAGGATCACTAGGCGCACATCAAGCTGGCTCTCAATATCAAAGTCGAGCGTCAACTTTGGCATCCCCTGCCTTTCACCTCTCACGCTTCTAAGATTGGCTAATATACTCATGTCAGTCTTTTCCTTTCTTGTTGCACCAGGGGTCACTTGGGGATGGCCGGGTCATTTTCCGCCATGAGGCGGGTGGTCTCGATCAAGGCCGCGACGACTCTCGAATGGTGCTACTCTTACCCTAAGTCTGGAAACGGCGGCGAGTTTCGTCCTCCCTTGCGCTGAGGCCAAGCACTTACCTTGTCTTTTGTTAGCTTCTGGATATCGAGGTAGATGGGTGTTTTGTATCGAAGCGACTTGGCGAATCCTTCCAAACCCGGAAAGAGAACCGCTCGGTTAACCCCTGCGCGGTAAAGTTTGTACAAGATCGCTTTCCTACAATTTCCACCCCTGATCGGGATCTTCGATACATTATCTCGATTGTCGTATCCTGCCATCTCGCGGAGATTATCTTCAAAGTTACTGGTCACGTCGCCTGGGCAGAGGGAAAGTGCCTGCTGCTGTACAAGTCTCTCGTGGAGGCAATATGGATTGGATGTACATACAAATTTCACGCGGTTCCGTCGGAAGAATATCTTCTTGAAAGCCCCTTCTTTTCGATTCTCCCATGCATTGAGCAGCCGACTGCCCCCCATTTTTCGAATCACCGGCCAAGCCTGCTTCATAAGCCAGTTTGTGTTGATTGCCCACACGAACGAGTCCTCTTCAGCTTCTTCCAACGCAAAGTAAGCTGCTATAAAGAAGGAATAAGTGAAATCCAGCAATCGCGTTGGTGCCCCATAGTGGCGCATGAGCGAAAGCCATTGTTGTGCGTCATCATCTCGCGGGCTGGATCCAGGGGCATGTTTCCCATACTGTCGTTGGAAATCCCTAATAATCTGCTGTTCAAGAACGATGGTTGCAGGTCCGCGAGTGTCAAAATTCTTGCATGTAAGATCCAATGATGTGGCCAGAGGCCAATCTTTCGACTGCCCCCTAAATACCCATTCTTGGGAGCTCCTGTCATACGTTGACTGCTTCGCAATCAATTCTTCCCAACTAGAGATTTTCCCATCAATCGCGAAACTCATAAATGCTCCCTTTTCTTCATCAATCCTGGTGGGAATGCGCACGGTCAACCCCTCGAAAGGAAGGTATGCGACTTGATGTTCTGATAATTCGCGTCGAGTGCTGGTCCAAGCAGAAGTAGGGCGGCGATGCGGCGAGCCATTTCCTGAACGTAACGGACTTCATCTTTTGTCAGGGGGCGGCCCAGGAGTTTTTCTTCGCGATAGGAGAGCCACTTCTTCATCACCTGGTAGCCGCCGATGGTGTATTCCCAAACTCGAATGGGGACGTTGGACCAGTAGGCAAATTCATTGAGGTACACGTCGCAGGTGCGCTCCCCCAGCAGCTTGATTACTTCACCTAAGCTCGCGCGCTCTTTCTCGGTGTAATCACGGTCGATCATCTTTCCCTTGCCCGGCATCGTGACGCCGCCCTGGCCCGCGTGTCCCCATCCGGCGGTAACTGCGAAGTGCTCGGATTCATTCAGAGTCATGCCGCTTTCGAGAACGAAGGTGGCGATTGTTCGTAGGGGCGGTTCGCGAACCGCCCCTACGTCGGTTTCTGTGTCCAGCAATGCGGCAATCTGCCTGCCCAGCGCCGCCGACGCGAGCAAGGCTTCCTTGCCGTCCGGCAGCGGAATGCGCGGCCAGTCCTGGCGTAGAGCCCCGGAGTTCTCGGTGCGGTAGGCGGGCGAGTGGAGAATCGCGAGGGTATGATAGAAGACACTCGGGGTGTCAGCCATCGTGGCGAACTGCATCAGGTACTTAACGATTGAATCACCAATATTGAGACGCGTGCCGTCCGGAAGGCAAGGGGCGCCCTCGGGTTCGTGTATGTCGAAGAGAGGCTTCTTGCCTGTTTCGCTATTCAAAAATAGAGGGAAAAAATTGGAGAGGCCGTTCCCGAAGTTATCCGCCAAGATACGGGTAAAGTACCCCCGGTCGAAGCGCTCCATTGGTTGTTTCTGTCGCGCTTCAATCCACAAGTTCGTCGGGAACACATGCGGCAAGTACTCAAATCGCTTCTCGTCAAGCAGCTTTGTCTCAGGCTCCCAATAAAGCCATCGCACATCGAAGGGCCGATAGCAATAGCGGACGATGTTCTTAGGCAAGAAGCCCCGTTTGCGAAGCTGGTCGCGGACGTTGCCCGCCTTAAATCTCCCCGTGCTGGTCATGGCTCCCGGAGAAATGCGGCGCATTTCCTCATGGCCGATTTCCAAGTCAAAATACTGCTCCATCCGCTTCAGCAAACGTTCGCGGTCGATGTCAACGACTACGTCATCACGGCTGGTTTTGACTCCCGGAAATGAAATCGGAAACAACTCGGGGAGTAGGGGCCATTGCAGGTAACCCGCTGTCACCTGCGCAGGTGCAAAGGGCAAGCCAAGTTCAAGGGGTGGAGTCATTTCCTGATAAATTGCTCTCCCATCTTGCGAGGGGGTGTCGAGCAACTGCTGTCGCTTGGTTTTGCCCCAAATATGGCGGAAATTCACCCGTAGGGGCGGTTCGCGAACCGCCCCTACGACCAACAGGGCAATTGCCGTCCCCACCTGAATCCCTTCGCGATTGAATTCTGTCGAGAAAACGCTGGGGTCCGGCTCACCCTCGGGCGTCAACTTGCCCGTCTTGTACTTGTCACCATTCAGGCAGTCAATCCAAATGCGATCAAATGCCTCCAAATACCGTTCCCTCATGCCGGTGAAGGATAAGCCGTCGAGCCAAGAATAATTTGAAATCAGGCACACCACGCCCTGCCCGGTCTTCTCCACAATGCGCCTTTCGGCCATGCGGAAGAAGCGCACGTAAAGATCATTGAGTCCCTGGCCCTGCGGGGCGGGCGCCTGCTTCGTGGTGCGATAGGCTTGGGAGAGGTCTCGCTCCTCCTCCATTTTGGAAATTCCCGCGAAGCTGTTGTAGGGCGGATTGCCGATGATCACCAGGATCGGTACGTCACGCTTAACGTGTTCGGCGGCATCGCGCTCCTCTTCCAACTCGGAAAACAGCAGCTTTGCCTTCGGCCCTTTGGGTGGTTCCCAGCCGGTGAGGGCGTTGGTGAGATAAACTCCAACCCGTTCGGGGGCGTGCGTAGCGCCGCCCTTGAGGGCGGCACGTGCCGGGCTCAAGCCCGGCGCTACTTCCAGCGGCGCGCCCAAGTTCTGCAAGAGCAGGCCGAGCTGCAAGTGTGAAACGACGAAGGGCGCGGGCAGAATCTCAAACCCGAAAACACGTTTTTGGGCGGCTTCCTTCAAGTCGCTTGCGGTCAGCGCACCCTCACCGCGTTCTTTCAGCGTGTGATGAATTCGGTCGAGCACTTCCACGAGATAAGAACCCGTGCCGCAACACGGATCGAGGACATAGACATTCTTGTTGGCCAAGCCGTCCGGCAGGTTCAATTCCTCGCGCAGAACTGTATCCACGCGTTCCACCATGTACTTCACAATTTCCGGCGGCGTGTACCAGACGCCCAATTCCTTGCGCAGTTCCGGGTCAAAAGCTTCCAGGAATGGCTCGTAGAAATATTGCACGGCATGGGATTCCTGAAACTTGTCAAAGAAAGACGCGCGGTCAACGCGATTCAAAACCGTGGTGGCCCAGTCCAGGACCTCCGTCAGCTGGAGGGCATCGAGTTCCTGCGGGTTGGCGACCAGATGGAAGAGCTTGGAGATCATCGGCACGCGCAGATACCGCGCCGTGGTGTACCAATCAAAGCGGGCCTTGGAAGTGGGGGCATTTTGCTTGGCCCACAACACCCAGGCGGAGAAGACGCCATAGAAAAGGGTTTGAACCAGGCTGGAACGAAAGAAGTGCTCGCCCTTCTCACCCTCGAATTTCAATCCCAGGGCTTCTTCCAGCGCCGTGCGCACCGTGGCCAATGCGGCGAGTTCCACGCCCTCGATGCGCGACCGGCCGTCCCGGGCGTAGGAGGCCAGAAACCATGCAACGTCTTCGGGCGCGGCCAGCGCGGCGGCATGCCGCATGACCCGCATCAGGTATTCCTCGAATTGGGCTCCGGCGTTCTTCGCCAGGCTGCCGGGACGCGCGGCGGCGGCCCAAAATGCTTTCTCGCTGTCGGCAAGATGGAAGGATTCCAGCTTGGCGAACTTGCCCTCCGCGTCCTGACCCACTAAGACGAAGTCGCGATAGTTGGTCACCAGAACCTGCCGGTATTTGCCCCAGTAGCGGGAAACCTGTTCGCCGTCCGCGGTAATCCAGGCGTCGTCCTTGGTGGACTTCACCTCAATAACGCCCCGCGCGGGCAGTTGACCGGGAAGGGGCTCAGCTTCGGAAGGCCTCTGGAACTGCTCGGGAGTGAAGAAACCTCCATCCGGAATCCCCGCGCCCCGGTTGGCGAGACTGATGATGCACCGGACCCGCGGCTTCAGGCGCTTGCCCACCTCGTTGAACAGGTTTGAAAGCGCCGGATAGTAGGAAGTTTCCTTCACAGCAGCGCCCGAGGATCGGATGTCGCGGATTTCGCGCAGATAGGTTTCAGTCGGTGTCATCTTTGGCAGTACATGTTAGTCGGACCGAATGTCCCGAACCATAACCCGGGAAATTCGCGGACGCGGTAGATAGTTACCACAAAGGGAAACCCACCGCAAATGATATCCACCTGAGTGGTTTGTCGCCTTGTCATTGGCTAAGACTTGAGCAAATCCAGAAACTCCAGGGAAAGGCTGCGCCTTTTCGCAAACCGAGGGGCGCACTATCTGCGCATCAGTCCCTGCGAAAATGAAAAAGCCATGGCCCGTGAGAGCCATGGCTTTTTCAAACAAAACGGATCCGAACTAGAAATCCAGCTTCAGGCCGAATTCCACTTGCCGGGGAGCGCCTAGGGCGTTCGTGCCGGATTGGAAAGTGGCGCGGTAGGGCAGGATACCCCCTTGTGTCACACCGCCCACAACGTTCGATGCCAAGTATCCGTTCCCCCCTGGATACAATGCGGCAAGCGGAAGGTTCCCTGGCAGGAACGCATTCGTCATATTGAACAAGTTAAAGATGCTGACGCTGGGCGTGATCTTCAGCCGTTCCTTGAAGATGGGGATCGGCCACGCCAGCTCGGCGTCAAATGACCTCAGCCAGGGCAAGTTCAGAGCCCCTGGCGCAACGTTGGACAGCGAGGGCATGGTCCAACCCATGGCTGCCATGTCGGACGCGGTCATGACGTTGGCGGAAACCATTTGTTTGCCGGCGGGCGTGAGTGATCCGGAATAGTTCTTGTTATAGGTGTCGATTAGACCTTGCAGGTTTCCAGCATCCGTGCCGCGCATGAACTGGCCGATTTGGGTGCCGGGCACCGGCTCCGGGGCGGCTCCCGAGCCCAGCCCCGAGCCCAGCCAGTCCGTGGCGAAGATCTCGCCGCCGCTGGTCAGTTCGGGAAGCTGAAGATTCTGGGGGAGCGGACTCAAGAAGTGCCCAATCAGGCTGAACTGGGTGTACCACGGCAGGTTGAATGTGCCCCCGAAGGAGAGCTGGTGCGTGCGATCCATAGCGTTGGGGCCCATGAACTGCAACGGATTGTCGTTATTCACGGCCAGGTTGATGAAATCCTGGTCCTGCACCATGCTATCGAAACGCGATAATGAGTACGAGACTTGGAAGTTAGCGTTTTTGACTCCACGTATGGGGTGCGATGCCTTCTGGACCAGTTTCACTTGCAAGCCATCGTAAACGGACCGGCCGAGGGGCTCCAGCATCGCCAGTGTGCCAACGGTTCCACTGTTCCCGCTGACCGGGTTGGTGCCCGGAAACGCGCAGGTGGGACAGGGATATCCACCGGTCACGGCAATATCCGAGTCAAGACCCGCGCCGGAGTAAGCGGCCTGAGCGCCTGACTGGCCGAGGGCGGTAATCATGCACCCTGCCTGGCCTGCTCCCGGCGCACAACCGTTGGCGGTCTGAGCGGCATCGCGCGCCGCCTGGGCGTTGGCGAGATTAAAGGAGCGCGCCGCGCCGCTGTGGTTCTGGTCGATCGCAATCAGGTAGTGCTCGCCGATATTGCGGACGAAGTCGGCGCTGATGATGGTTCCCGGATGGAGTTCGTGTTCAATGCCGACGTTCATCTGCCAGGAACGCCCGGTGCGGTAATTCGGATCGAAGACGTCGAGCCCATAGCCGTTCGGAGCCGCAAAAGTGCTCCCGATGTAGTTCGGGTTGGGAACACTCCCCGCCGTCGCCGCGGCGGCTTCAAGAGCGCGGCTCAGGGCGATGACGGCCGGGCCGCCCGTGCCAATGGTTTCTCCGCAGAAGGTCGGCGTTACCGTGTTTCCAGTGCCGGCGATGCCCGCGCCTCCCGCTACGGAGGTTCCGGCGGAGATGTTGACGGGCCAGGTAAATCCTGTGGCCCCAGCGGAACTGCACACCAGCGGCGTATAGGAGAAGATGCCGGTGGGAATGCGGGCCGGACTATCGAAGATCACGTTGTTCCAGATAGCGTTTTCGTAGAACAACCCGCCGCCCGCGCGAATCACGGTCTTGCCGTTGCCCTTCAGGTCCCAGGCCACGCTGACGGTGGGCGCGAAGTTGTCATTGGGCGTGCGAACCCGGTTCCCCAGTCCCGGGGCCCAATCGTTAAGCGCGGTCAAAGGACCCAGGTTGCTGTCCACGCGGCCGGTGTCCCGGACGTACCGTAAGCCTCCGCTCACCGTCAGATTACGCCGCATTTTCCAGGTGTCGCCGATGTACCACTCAACGCGATTGTCTGGGCCATATCCGCCGGCGGGATACCCGAAGGCTTTCTCCGACGTGGGGAAACCAATGCCGTTCCCCAGGTTCGCATATTGAATGGGGTAGGAAGTGGGATCAGCACTCGTTCCCGCCGACGTCGTTCCCACCTGGGGCAGCGTGAAGAACGCTGCGTACCCGCCGCCCTGGATGTGATTCCAGATGACGCCATAGCGGATGATGTGGGAGCCTTTGATTTTGCTGCCGTCATACTTCGATTCGTGATTCGATTGCACAGTAGCCTGCGGGACCAGCAAGTTGGGGCCGGCACAATACGACCCGCCGCCGCTGATCACACAATTGCCCTCCACGGGTGCGCCGATGCTGATGCCGAGCCCGGGAACGGGATTTTCCAAGCCGCTCATCGCCGCCGTGCCGTCGGCCATCAAGTTCATGAATTTCAGATACTCGAACCGGAAGCTGTGGGTGAAGGACCCGCTGTTCAGATCCAAGCCCAGCGTCTGAGAGGGCGCGTGATCCCGGTTCTTGAAGCCCTGCAAAGAACTGTACGAACCATAGGGGCGAATATCGCTGTTCTGATCGAAATTGAAGCGGTAGAAGGCGCGAGCGGAGCTGCGAATCGTCCAGTCCAGGCGCCCGTCGGTCTCCACTTCGCGGAAGGGTTCACCCAGGGTTGAGTTCAACTGGTCAAAGGGGGCCGTAAACGGCTCGGCGGCCACCAGGTCCTGCTTGGAACGCTCCGCGTCCAGAAACCAAAACAGCTTGTCCTTGATAAGGGGCCCGCCGATGCGACCGCCAAACTGCTCGCGCTGGAAGGGAGGGGGCGGATTTCCGGGGAGGGCAGCGGCGATTTGGTTACCGCGAAAGAGTCCAAAACCCTGCCCGTGTACACTGTTGCTGCCGGAGCGGGTGGTGACGCTCACCGCGCCTGAGGACGTGAGCTCGGTTGACATGTCGAGATTGGATTGAGCCAATTGGAATTCCTCGATGGCGCTGGCCGGAACGTTTTGAGTGGTCGTTCCCACGGTTTCATCACTGATATCCACACCATCCAATTCGATGCGTGCCGTGCGGCCAAAACGGCCTTCGAAAGAGATCGAGGAGAATCCGTTCTTGGTCGGATCAATGGTGCTCCCCTCTTGGATCTGCACGCCCGGTTCGAGCTGGGCAAGATCGAGAAAGTTGCGGCCATTCACGGGGAGGGTCTCGATCTGGCTCGCCGTCAATACGCCCTGCACCGTAGCCTGATCGGTATTCACCTGGATGCCGGCCGCCGCCACTTCAACGACAGTGGTGGTGGAGCCCACGTGCAGCGATACGTTGCCGTTGGCGGCGTTATTCACTTGCACCGTCAGGTTGATCTCGGCCGTGGCGAATCCCGCCGCTTCCACCCGCACGGTGTAGTCCGCAGGGTTCAAGGGGCCGGAATTGTAAAGCCCGGCGGAGTTCGTTGCCAGTTTGTGTTGCTGCCCCGTGGCTTTATTGACGATGGAAACCTTGGCGCCGGGGATCAACGCGCCGGTCTGGTCGGCAACCGTACCGATAATGCTTCCCGTCGAAATAGTCGTTTGAGACAAGGCCATTTGTGCTCCCAGGCAAACCGCGATGAGGAGCACGGCGAAAAGAACAAGAACTTGCCGGCTAAGATGGATACACTTCTGCATGGATTTTCCTCACATGACACTTATAAATTTTTAGGCACACACCGACTCTCAAAGTCGGGCAGCTCTTTACGTTGAAGTTGCTCCAGCGTGTAAGACCTACGGAAGACAATTTCGAGGCGTAGTGGACTGGGAGACAGCCATACCCAGCCGTGCGCTAAGGACTAGGGCTGACCCGCGCGGCAATTCTCGCTCTTGACTAAAGATAAAACCAATAAATTTTGTTTATAGTCACGATTAATGATACTGGCTGGCAATATGTCCGAATGTCCAATGCCATATTCAGACATATTGTCCCACCGCTGTTCAGGGATGTCCGGTCCTTCTGTGGGAATTAGTGGGGTATCCACAATGCGTGTGGTCCCACTTGACTGATTTCAAATCAGATTCACACGATCGCGTTCGGCTTAAGTTCCGAAGGCTTGCTCGGCATCGGCTAGCACGGCGTGGTCGACCGGCAATTCGATGATGAACTTTGTTCCGGTAGGTAAATTCTCCTCCACCCGAATGGAGCCGTGGTGTTCCGTAATGATCCGGCTGACAATCGCCAGCCCCAAGCCGGTTCCCGAACGCTTGGTTGACAAATACGGGACGAAGAGCCGCTCCTTGGCTTCCGGCGTGATTCCCGGCCCGCTGTCTTCGATGGTGATTTCCACCGCTTCGCCGTCGCGGGCCAGAGTGCTGCGGACCCAGATTTCCTTGCGCAGTGACTGCTCCAGCGCTTCGGCGGCATTATCAACGAGGTTCACGATGACGCGTTGCATCTGGTCCGGGTCAGCCTGCACGATGGGCAAACCGGGTGCGAAATCACGTTGCAACGAGATTCCGTGCAGCCGGCCGGCGAATACGTTCAGGGCGTCGTCCAGGATGTCGTTGATCTTCGCCGGTGCGGGCTTGGAGGTAGGGAAGCGCGCGAACGCCGTGAACTCATCGACGAGGGTTTTCAGGGAGACTACCTCGCGTCCAATCAGTTTGGCGCTGTCAGCGACGGCGGCCAGCAGTTCCTGCGGCGGCTCCGTCCCCATGCGCTCGAGGAGCCGCAGAATGCGCTCCGTGGAAAGCTGGATGGGTGTAAGCGGATTCTTAATTTCGTGGGCGATGCGGCGAGCGACCTCCTGCCAGGCAGCCGCACGCTGCGACCGGCGGACTTCCGCCAGGTCTTCCAGTACCAGGACGGACCCCACCCGGCCATGCCTCGCCAGAACAGAAGAGATGGTAATAGCCATGAAGGCGTGGCGTCCCCCCAGATCAACTTCCATCTGATGAGTTACCACTCCCTGCCGCCCTGCCCGCTGATACATGCGGCTGATTTCCTGCGCGTCTTCGGGCGAGAAAAGATCGTTTAGGACTCGTGCGGATTGAAGGCGGGCCCGTCCAAACAGGCGCTGGGCGGTGGAATTCAAGCGCGTGATCTGGCCCTCCGGATCGAAAGAAATCACAGCGGTCGGGATGTTCTCCAGGATGGCCTCAATGGTATTGCCGCGCTCTTCCAATTGGCGATTGGCTTCCTGGAGGTTCACGGCGGCTTGGTCGATGGCGCGACGGTTCTCGAGAAGCTGTTGCGTCATCTGGTTGAACGAAAGCACCAATACACCGAGTTCGTCGTCCGACCGCGCCGAGACCTGGAAACCCAAGTTGCCCTGCGCCACCTCGTGCGTAGCATTGGCCAACGCCTGGATGGGAACCGTGACCTGCTTGGAAAAGAAGAGTGCAAACCAGGTGGCGATGAAAAGAATCAGTAGGGTCAGCAGCCAAAGCATTGAGACATAGTTACGCTTCTCGGCTTTTCGGCGGTTCCTCAACTCGTTGTACTTTTGTGTTTCCCGCTGGATCTCGCCGGAAATTTGCGTCATGGTCGAGGGCAGGCGCATGATGCCGGCGACTGTGCCTAAGCGCGCGCCGGAACTGGCGAGGATCGGGTCCACGGAGATAAAAAGCTCATATTGGCCCACTGACCAGTGTCCCATCAGGCCGTCGCGGGGCATTGTGCCGCCGAAGATTTGCGGGAAATACCGGGCAATCAACGGTGGGTCAGGCCACGGATCGCCGGCTTGCGCCACCAGTTGTCCAGAGGAGTCGAAGCACATCGCGCCCACCGTCCCCGGGTCGGCCGCCACCTCCTGGGTTACCAGGCGAGCGGCCAACGCAGTTTGGTGGTTCCCCATGGCCTGGATCATGTTGCTGCTGCGCGCGAGATAATTGGAGATGTGATCGGCGCGCTGGGCCGCCTGCAGTTCGAGTTGGCGAACAAGTTCCTGCGAGTCCGCGTGGATCTTATCGATGGGCACGCTGAACCACTTGTCGATAGTTCGGTTCAACAATCCGTAGGCGAAAATGAAAAGGAAGATCACCGGAACCAGGGAAACACCCAGAAAGGCCATGACCATCTTGGTCTTAAAACGCGAGCCCAGTTGCTGTTGCTGCCACTCGACGTAGAGCTTCAACAAGATGCGCAAGAGAATGAGTCCAAAGATAACGAAAGCCAGAAAAATAATGGTAGAAAGTACGAGCAGCAGGATCGTCTCTTCCGAATTGTTGGCGCGGATGAAACCCAGGTTCAGGGAGGCTTGGCTCCAGCCCAGAAACGCGAGGAGCGGAACGAGGACTAGCAGAATGACCAGAGGGAGATTGCGGCGTTGGGGGGGATTGGTATTCATGTCCAACACTCGGAGCTCGAAAATGGAGACGCGAAAGGTGCGCCGAGCTTCATGTTTGGCTCTCAGCCGCCAACGGTTCGAAATCGGGTTCACGGGCCGAGTTTCGAATGGCGGGCTTCGCGTTTCTTCCCATGTACTTGCCCAAGGGGCACTCCTCGCAATGGGCCACCTTGCGGTGGCAATAACGCTTGGCGGTCTCCACCAGCAAGGCGTGAAACTCGTTGAACATCGGCTCGTCCGGCGGGAGGTGGAGGTGCAGGAACTGCTGGGCGGTCTGGTAATCGGCACTGGGGGAAAGAAACTGATGCCGCGAAAGCACGCGCCGGGTATAAGCATCCGCGACAAACACCGGCAAGCGTCCGCAATATAGCAAGATCGCGTCGGCGGTCTCCGCGCCGATCCCGTTTAGGGACATAAGCTGCGCGCGAGCACGGGTCGCGCCCAGCGCAAAAAGTGAATCCAAGGACCCCGCATGTTCCAGCTCGATGAAGTTCGCAAAATTGCGCAGGGTGCGCGCCTTTTGGCGGAAAGAACCTGCCGGTCGAATCAACTCCTCCAGTTCCCGTGGCGAAATTTGGCGCAAGGATCGCCAATCGTGGTGACCGGCCGTTTCCAAATTGTTCAGGGCTATAGTCGCATTGCGCCAAGTGGTATTCTGGGTCAGGACCGCCCCGCAGATTACCTCCCACCGCGTGCGAGCCGGCCACCACCCTTGCGGGCCGAAGCTCTCCAGCAGCGTCGTATAGTAGCGGCGGAGCGTTTCGCCGGGCGACCGTTGGCCATGCTGACTCCCTGATCCCATATTTTCAAAAGCTATACTCGGCTCGCCTCCTTGTCAAGGGAAGGAAGAAAATGGGCAGGGTCACGTCAAAGTCGCGGCGGTTCGGACTGTGGGAGCGCTAAACTCGGTAAGGCGGAAATGGCCCGTCCCCCCTCTTCCGGTCCCGTTCTTCCGTGTTGGCACCCAAGACGTCACCCGGTCATACCGAAGTGTCCGAGAAATGCTGCATGGCCACGCCAAAATGTCACCACGTTGAACCAAAATGTCCGATACTTAAACCGAAATGTCCGCTTTTTCTCGGTCAATTTGTTCTGCTGTCATTTGTTTTCAATAGGTTACCAGCTTTGCAGTGAATTTTTTTTCTTCCGCCCATCTTTCCTGAGCTTGGAAGCTCGAAATTCGAAACTGGAAACTGGAAATTCGAAACTGGAAGTGCGGGACGTGCCAATCGGCAATCGGCAATCGAAAATCGGCAATTTATACTCCGCCCCCGGCGGACCGGCGTCCTGCGAATATTTTGCTGAGCCCATGGGCATAGGCACGTGGCGGAGCCGCGGCCGAGCGTGCCAGGGGCGGCCAGGAGCCTCGCGAGCCTACCCGACTGCGCCATTCCGAGCAGAAGCCACACCTTCATCCGGTACGGCTAGCAATTTTTATGCCGTTATCTGATGGATTACCTACCAAGAGATCCTTACGGGGTCTACAGCGAGAAGAAGCGGGTGGAAAAATTGGATTACATGCATAATAATCCCGGCAGGCGCAAGCTGGTGGCCTCGCCCGACGTGCGGCCGTGGTCGAGAAGGATGGTTTGAATCATGATGCCAAAAGATTCATTTTCAGTTGGTAATGTCGGGATGGGGTCCGGCGCAGGGCTGTTTTTTATTGCCGGGCCGTGCGTGATTGAAAGCGAGGCGCACGCGACGATGATGGCGCAGCTTCTGGGCGGCGTGGCGCGAGAGCTTGGCCTGCCTCTGATTTTCAAGGCCTCGTATGACAAGGCGAACCGGACGTCGCTGGCCTCGTATCGGGGGCCGGGCATGGAGGAAGGCCTGAGGATTCTGGGCGAAGTCAAGAAGCAGACGGGCTTGCCCATTCTCACCGACGTCCACGAGACTTCGCAAATTGCGGCAGTGGCGGCGGTGGCGGACGTGATTCAAATCCCGGCGTTCCTCTGCCGGCAAACGGACCTGCTGCTGGAAGCCGGGCGCAGCGGGCGCGCCGTCAACATCAAGAAGGGGCAATTCGTCTCGCCGTGGGACATGGCGCACGCCGTGGAGAAGGTGGCCAGCACCGGCAACGATAGAATCATTCTGACCGAACGTGGCACATCGTTTGGATATCACAACCTCGTGGTAGACATGCGTTCGTTCCCGATTCTGCGCAAATTGGGCTATCCTGTGGTCTTTGATGTGACGCATTCGGTGCAGCTTCCGGGCGGGCAGGGAAGCGCGAGCGGCGGCCAACCGGAGTTTATCGAAACGCTGGCGCGCGCGGGAACCGCCGCGGGCGTGGATGGATTGTTCATGGAGGTCCACGATAATCCGGCGAGAGCTCTTTCCGACGGCGCCAACGCCCTGTCGCTGGCGCAATTTCGACCGCTTGTCCAACGCCTCCTGAAGATTGCGGCGCTGGTGCGGGAATGGGAGACAGCGTGAAATGAACGAACTTCCGGCAAGCCTTGCGGCGGCGCAACGGGTGTTGCGGATTGAGGCGGACGCCATCGAAAGCCTGATTGGGAGGCTGGACGAGCGCTTTGCGCGGGCCGTCGAGATAATGTTCGCGTGCGCCGGCCGTGTGGTGGTGACCGGACTGGGCAAGTCAGGGCTCATTGGGCGCAAGATTTCAGCCACGCTCGCGAGCACGGGCACGCCCTCGGTATTTCTGCATGCGGCCGAGGCCTTGCACGGCGACCTGGGAATGGTGGTGGCGGGCGACGTGCTCGTGGCGCTATCCACCAGCGGCGAGACGGAGGAACTGGTGGCGCTGCTCGAGCGCGTGAAGCGACTGGGGATTCGCCTGGTGACGTTGACGGGCAATCCACAGTCGACGCTCGCCGCGGCCAGCGATGTGGTGCTGGATATCAGCGTGAAAGAGGAGGCTTGCTCGCTGAACCTGGCGCCGACCGCTTCCACCGCCGCCGCCCTCGCCATGGGCGACGCGCTGGCCATGGCGCTGCTCGATCGACGCGGCTTTCGAAAAGAGGACTTCGCCGAACTGCACCCGGGCGGCAGGCTGGGGTGGAAGTTGCGCCGGATTGAGAGCTTGATGCACACCGGCGAGGCGTTGCCGCGGGTGGCGTTGGACACACCCATTCCCATGGTGATCTATGAAATCAGCCGGAAGCGGCTGGGGCTGGCAGCCGTGGCGGACGAGTCCAACCAACTGCTGGGCATTATCACCGACGGCGACTTGCGGCGCCTGATGGAACAACGGCGGAAAGAAGCGCTGGATTTGACGGCGGCGGACTGCATGACCAGGAACCCGGCGACCCTGCCGCGCCAAGAGCTGGCCGCCAGCGCCCTGCGGCTGATGGAAGAGCGCAAGATTACCTCGGTGCTCGTCGTGGATAAGGAGAGGCACCTGGAAGGCGTCGTGCACCTGCACGATCTGTGGACGCTACAGTTGTTCTAAGCCATCGAGGCCGGCTTCAGCTTCGGGAGCTGGGGCTGGGCAAAACATTTTCTCGCCAAGGCGCAAAGGCGCTAAGCAAGGACCATCAGAGTGTCTTCGTGACTGAAAACGACATCGGTCTTCTGTTGACCTGCCGTTCGGATGGTGTTAAGCAACGTGCGCGCTTTGCGCCTCTGCGCCTTTGCGTGAAGATGTTTTGCTTTTGGCAACGCCCGGAAAACATTTTCTCGCCAAGGCGCAAAGGCGCTAAGCAAGGACCATCGAGAGTGTCTTCGTGACTGAAAACGACATCGCGACTCAAATCGTGGACGCTGCTTTTAAGATACATACTACCCTCGGCCCGGGGTTGTTTGAATCTGTTTATGAGGCGGTGCTGGCGGAGGAACTGACGAAGCGTGGTCTGGGGGTTGTAAGGCAGCAGCCGATCCCGGTTGTCTGGGAGAAAGTCCATTTGGACGCCGGGTTCCGCGCGGACCTCATCGTGGGAGGCAAGGTCATAATTGAGGTTAAATCGGTGGATAAGCTGGCGCCGGTCCACAGGAAACAGTTGCTGACCTATCTTCGTCTATCGGGAAAGCGATTAGGCCTCCTGATTAACTTCGATTGTGAGCTTATCAGGGACGGAATCGCGCGCGTTGTGAACAACCCCTGATACGCAACGCCCACGCTTTGCGCCTCTGCGCCTTTGCGAGAAGATGTTTTGCTTTTGGTGGCGGCCCAAAACCTTCTCTCGCCAAGCAGCAAAGGCGCAGAGGTACACCGGCGCGAAGGGCAATCAGCGCGAATCAATTCTCATCTCCAGGAGACCAAACTTGCGTACGGTCCATTTGCTGATTTTGGTAGTTCTGATCTGCACATTTTCGCTGGCAGCCAGGAACATGGTTGGGCAATCTTCCACCGCCCCGGTTTCCTGGCCTCCTGATGCTTCGCAACACAAGCTGTTCATGATTGGCAACGCGCATATTGACATCCCATGGCTGTGGCCGTGGGAGGAATCGATGAGCGTGGGGCTCAGCACGTTTCGCTCGGCGCTCGACCGCATGAATGAGACCCCGGAATTTAAGTTCACGGCCAGTTCCGCCATCCTGTACGAATGGGCGGCGGCTGCCGATCCGGCCCTGATGGCCGAGATTCGCAAGCGCGTAGCGGAGGGCCGCTGGGACGTGGTGGGCGGATGGATAGTGGAGCCCGACGTGAACATTCCCAATGGCGAATCGCTGATCCGCCAGGGGCTGTACGGCCAGCGGATTTTCCGGCAACTCATCGGGCGCCAGGCGCAGATTGGATACAACCCCGACTCCTTCGGCCACGCCGGCACGCTGCCCCAGATTCTGAAACTACAGGGGCTGCACGGGTACGTGTTCATGCGCCCCGCCGCGCATGAAAAACATTTGCCCGCCGACGTGTTCTGGTGGCAGGGCGCGGATGGCACGCGCGTGCTCACCTACCGCATTCCCGCCAGCTACGGCATTACGAGCGGCATCGACACCGCCATGCTCGACTACCTGAAGCTCGACGAACCTACCAAGGACATGATGGTGTTCTACGGCGCGGGCGACCACGGCGGGGGCCCCGCCAAGGAGACCATCCAAACCATCCTCAACGTCCGCAAGCAGCCCGGCGCGCCGAAAATTCTCTTCAGCACGCCCGACCAATATTTCGCGACCATCGGCGCTGCGCCGGCGGGGTCCGGGCGCCAGGGCTTAGGGGCGGCGAGCGGTAGTGGGCCCACGTTGCCCGCCTCCCGTGTCCCGTATCCCGTTGTAAGCGGCGACTTGCAGCACCACTCGGTGGGCTGCTACACGGCGGTATCGGAAATTAAGAAAGATAATCGCACCACGGAAGCGGCCCTGGCCACGGCAGAAAAGATGGCGGCGCTGGCCAACGTGCTGGTGGGCTTTCCGTACCCCAAGGCCGACTTCGCCAGTTCCTGGAGGAAGGTCTGCCTGATGCAATTCCACGACAGCATGGCGGGCACGGCGCTGCCGGAAGCTTACGTGGTTGCGCACGATGCCTACGGGTTCGCCCGGGAAGTGGCCAATCAGGCGATGTACAGAGCCGTGGAAAAGATCGCCTGGCAGGTTCCCACCAGCGATCCCGGCTCGACCTACCTGGTGGTTTTTAATCCGCACGCGTGGGCGGCCAACCTGAAGGTGCAATATGACCTGAGCTGGAATCGGCCGCCCGAGGGGCAAATCAACTCGCGGGTGGAAGATGAGCACGGCAACCCCATTCCGCACCAATGGACGGCCGGCGAGACCGTGGCCGACGACCGCAACGGGTTGGTGTTCCAGGCGCCGGTGCCGGCATTCGGTTACCGCCAGTTCCGTGTGAGTCAGATTCCGCCCGCGGCCGCGCCCGAATCGACCGTACACGCCACCGCAAGAAGCCTGGAGAACGAACACCTGCGCGTGACCTTTGCGGATGACGGAACCCTCTCCATGTTTGACAAAGATGCGGGCGCGGAAGTGTTTCGCGGCGGCGCCGGCGGGGCGCGCGCCGTGGTGATTGAGGACACCAGCGATACCTGGAGCCACGACGTGGTGTCTTACACCAAGGAAATCGGCGCCTTCGGCGGGGCCAGCTTCGTGGTGATGGAGAACGGTCCGGTGCGGGCGACCGTACGTGTGCGCACCGGCTATGGCGTTTCCAAAATGCGCACCGATTGGACGTTGTACGCCGGCGCGCGCACGCTGGAAGCAAACGTTCGCCTGGATTGGCACGAGCACCAGAAGATCCTGAAATTCTCCTACCCGGTGGAGGTGCAGAATCCCGTGCCCACGTACGAGATTGCCTATGGCTTTATCGTGCGCGCAGCGAATGGGCATGAAGACCCCGGACAGCGCTGGCTGGACGTTTCGGGCGAGCGGGAAGGGAAGCCGTATGGGCTTGCGGTGCTGAATGACGCCAAATACGGCTACAGCGTGCAGGACAATGACCTGCGGGTTTCCATCGTGCGGGGCGCGGCCTACGCCCAGCATCAACCGCGTACGATCGATCCGAACCACGAGTACATTTGGCAGGACCAGGGCATCCAGGCGTTCCGCATGGTGTTGGCGCCGCATGCGGGCTCGTGGCAGGATGCGGGCATCGTACGCCTGGCGGAGGAGCTCACCGCGCCCGTGCCGGTGCTCTACCAGGGCATCCATCGAGGCGCACGCGCGCAGTCCGGCTCGTTCCTCTCGGTGGATGTACCGGACGTGGTGGTCTCAGACGTTAAGCAAGCCGAAGACGGAAATGACCTGATCGTCCGCTGCTACGAAACCGCAGGCCACGCCACCAAGGCTACGCTGGACCTGGAGTTGGTACACCGCCACTGGACCGGACAGTTCCATCCGCTGGAAATCAAGACGCTACGCGTGCCCCTGGCCCCGGAAGGGAAGATTCGCGAGGTGAACGTGCTCGAACAGTGAGTCATTGGTGATTCGTGATTGGGGATTGGGGATTGAGTCGGGTACTGGGGACCGATGTATCCTATGCGCTAGCCGCCTTTAGGAGTCCCCCCGGCTTTGCCGGGGAGGCATAAAAAGTTTGACAGTTCCGGGAGTCCATCGCGGACACTCGACGACGTGAGCCGCCAAGCACACGACGAGGAGAGCCGCGATGGACGAGAGCAAAAGCCTAAACCATACGAAGTGGGAGTGCAAATATCATGTGGTGTTTATCCCGAAGTACCGCCGCCAAGCCCTGTACAAGGAACTGCGGCGGCATTTGGGAGAGGTATTCCGGCAACTGGCGAAGCAGAAAGAGAGTCAGATCGAAGAAGGGCACTTGTTGTCGGACCACGTGCACATGATGATTGCGATACCGCCGAAGTATGCGGTAGCGCAGGTGATCGGGTACATCAAGGGGAAAAGTGCGATTCATTTGGCGCGAGTATACGGAGGGCGGAAGCAGAATTTTGTGGGCCAACACTTTTGGGCGCGAGGGTATTACGTGTCCACGGTAGGACGAGATGAAGAAGCGGTGCGAAAGTACATTCGAGAACAGGAAGAAGAGGATAAGCGACTGGACCAAATGGGGTTATGGTAACGAGCGCCACCCGATGGTGGCGCGTCATCTGCGGGGCCGCGTCAGCGTCCCCGCCTAGCCGCTTTGAGCGGCTCACAAACTAAAGCCCCCGGCTTTGCCGGGGGATATTTACTACATCGTTCGATTAATGTTTTATATTATTCCTCCGCGGCTGTCGGCGTTTGCGTTTGGGCGGATGCTCGGCTTGGTACTGCTGGGTTGCTTCGATGATCCGCTGGAGTTTTTCCGGTCCCTTCGTCCAGGTGAACGGCTGGCAGGAATCGTTGTAGTGAGTAAGGAATTTCAGTAGAAAGTCCTTAAGCTGCTGTTTCGAGTGATGAACACTTTGCGCCAAACCGCGCTTGCTGAGAATGCTGAAGAAGCATTCCACCAGATTCACCCAGGAGGCGTGGGTAGGCGTATGGTGGAAGTGCACGCGCGGGTGGCGTTCCAACCATCGCTGCGCGGCATCATTTTTGTGAATGTTCAAATTATCCAGGACGACGTGAACGTCGCGGTCAGGAAAAGCGGCAGCCACCTCGTCCATAAAGCGCAGGAAGTTCACCGAGGTCCGGCGTTGCTTAACATGGGCCATGACCTTGCCGGTAGCAATCTCCAGTGCCGCCAAGAGCGCCTGGGTGCCATGGCGGACGTATTCGTTGGTCCAACTCCGCGGCTTCTTGGCGCTGAGCGCCAGCAGGGGCTGGGTGCGGTCGAGGGCTTGGATTCCTGTTTTTTCGTCAACGCACAGGACTAGGGCGTTTTCGGGAGGGTTCAAATACAGTCCTACAATCTCCAGCAGCTTGGCTTCGAAGTCGGGGTTGGGGCTGAACGTGAACGTCCGGATGCGATGCGGCTGCAGCCTGGAGGCCGTCAGAATTTCGTGCACCGTCGTGCTGGGCAGGTGCAGGTCTTTCGCCAGCGTCCGCACGCTCCAGCGGCTCTGAAACTCCGGCTGCTGGCAGACGCGGGTTTGAACCCGTTGCCAGGTTTCACGGTCGTGTTGGCGGGGGCGACCGGTCCGCGGGGCGTCCTGCAACCCGTCCCAACCCCTTTCCGCAAAGGAGCGCCGCCACTTTCCAACCGTGACTTGGGGCATTCCCAGAGCGATGGCAATCTCCTGGTTAGACTGCTGCGAAGCCGCCCCCAGCACAATGCGGGCACGGAAGGCCAAGCCCTGCGGCGTGGAAGGAGATCGAACCAAGTGTTGCAATGCGGACTCCGTCACAGAATTCAAGGTGATCGTGGGTGCGACTCTCGGCATGCCCATGACTCTAACATATCGCCGAGAATATTACAAAGAACTTTACGAACGATGTACTAGTCGGCAGTGTTCGCGTGCTGTTGAATGCGCGCAGGCTTTGAATCTCTAACCTTCAGTGTTCGCCGCTGGGCTGCTCGTGGCTGATGCGAATCAGCCCAATTTCTGCCACGGCGCGCGGCGTTTGCGGTCGAGCCAGGTGTTGGCTTCGGCGTCGCCAATGAAGCGTTCCTTGGCCGGATCCCAGTGCAGCGTGCGGCGATACCGTCCTGCTGACGGCGCGGCTTCACGCTACCGGATACCGGGTTAAGCTTGCCGTCATGAGATCGGAGAAGTGCTTTTTCGCCTGTCGTGCTTTTGGTCTTTATCTTTTTGCCCCCAGCCTTTAACCTTGAGCGTCCAATTTTTCTTTTGAGGTTTCACCGATGAACTCAAAACAACGCGTACACGCAGCGCTGCGCAAGGAGCCCGTCGACCGGCTGCCCGTCTTTATGTGGTTTCATCCGCAAACTGCCCAACGGTTCGCGCATCTTCTGGAAATTCCCGTCTCCCGAGTGGCCGAGGCCATGGGCGATGACGTGCGGCAGACCTGGGTGAACAACAATTACGCCATGGAAGGAATCGTCCACGAGCACGATGGCGAATCGCACGTGGACTTCTGGGGCGTGCAGTGGACCAAGCAATACGGGTTCAACCAGATCACCGGATTCCCCCTCGCCCGCGCGAGCCGGGAGGAAGTGCTGCGTTACGAGTTCCCGACCAGCTACCTGGAAGAGTTGATGCGGCTGATGCTGCCCGTCATAGCCCATCAGCCCGATTACTTCATCGGCTGCGACGTTTCCCCCTGTGTGTATGAAATGTACTGGCGCTTGAGAGGCATCGAAGCGGCGCTGCTGGATATAGTCGAGGCGCCGGAGTTAGCGAACGAAATGCTCAAGCGCTGCGCCGATTTCTCGCTGGAACTGTCGCGGGCCGCGCTCGGGCGCTATGAATTGGATTGGCTGTGGACCGGCGACGACGTGAGCTCGCAGGACGGTATGCTGATGAGCCCTCAAACGTGGCGCACGCTGATTAAGCCCCACCTGGCGCGCGTGGCGGCGCTGGGTAAGTCGCAAGGGAAGTGGGTGGCCTACCATTGCTGCGGCGCCCTGCGGCCGATCATCCCGGACCTCATCGAAATCGGCATTGACGTGCTGAACCCCGTCCAGTGCAATTGCCCGGGTATGGATCCCTTGGATCTCAAGGCGGAATTCGGCAAGCAGATGGCCTTTATGGGAGGCGTGGACACGCAGGGCCTTTTGCCCACGGGAACGGTTGACGAGGTGCGAAGGGCGTCGGCCCGCTTGATCGAGGGCATGACGCGCGACGGTGGCGGCTATATCCTGGCAGCCTCGCATACCATCCCTCCGGAAACCCCCGATGAGAACGTCTTCGCCATGTACCAGGAAGCTGGGATCAGCAGGGAAGCGATCTTCGACCGCGCGGCGCAAATCCGGCGTCAACTGGCGGCGTGAGATGGCAGTGGATTTCAAGTAGAGCCTGTAATCGTGTGAGCGGATGTGAGTGATCGGCTGATGGAGTGAACAAACTATCGCCCCATTGCGTGACCGCCTTCGGATCGCCCCGATCGCCCGATCACCGAATCTCCCGGTATTCCCGTTCGCCCGGTCATCCCAGAACGGCCATGGCCTGCTCGACCGTCGCTCCCTCGTGGACCATCGCCTGGCAGGCGCGAACCATGCGTGCGGGATGGGGATGCTGATAAACATTGCGTCCGTAAACAACGCCGGAAGCACCTTGCTGAAGCAGCGTAAAGGTGCGCGTGAGGATTTCGCGGTCCGGAACGCGTGCGCCCCCGCGGGGCAGAAGGGGCCGAGGCGCCGCGGCCTCTACAACCAAATGGTATTCGTGGACATTCTCGTCAATATCGGCCTTCACTATGTCTGCGCCTAACTCCACCGCCTGGCGTGCCAAGGCGACATTCTTGTGGATATCGGCGCCCGGCTTGAAACCACCTTTATCGCTGTGGATCAGCGTCATCGGTTCAACCATCAGCGGCATGCCGTAGCGCTCGCACAACGGCTTGACCCGAACTATATTTTGCACGCATTGCCGGTGCAGGTCAGGCTGCTCGGCCATCCAAAACAGGTTGACGACAATTGCGGCCGCATCCCACACCACCGCTTGTTCCACGGCGTCATCGATGTAGGTGCAGAAGACTTGCGTCGGCGTCGGGAGGGTGTAGACGTTCATGGCATCCGCCCGCACCACCAATGCGGGCTTGGGTTTCTGCGCCAGGTCCTGAAGCCAATGGGCCTGGCCGATGGTTAAGATCATCGCGTCAGGATTCGCCGCAGCGACAACACTGACCACTCGTTGCATGTTCTCCATGCCGGGAAGGGTGCTGGGTTCGTTGGCCAATCCGTGGTCCAGCGCCACCTGGAGGCACTTTCCTTGTGGCGAGAACAGCCGTTTCATCCTCGGATGCACAGACATTCAGATGGCTCCTGTGCCTTCTGTGGCAGGCTTGTAGCTTCGTAGGGACAGGCCCTCGCGGCTATAGCCGTTTACGGCGCTCGGCGTGGAGCGCAAAACGGGTACGCATCGCAGGCCATGCGCAGGGCCCCCACCAGGGTCGCCCTGCGCACTCAGATGTAGGATGTTGCACGTTCTAGTCGTAATACTCCAGACCCAGGTGCGTGATCAATTCCTCTCCGCGCAAGTGCCGCAGCGTGTTCTTGAGCTTCATGAGTTGGATGAAGACGTCGTGCTCCGGATACAGGCTCGCTGCGCACATCGGGCTCTTGAAATAGAACGACAGCCATTCCTGAATTCCCATTTTTGCCAGGGCGGGGCAGCGTTGGGCGAGGTCCATAAAGAGCACCAGGTCCAGCGCCATGGGAGCGGCCAGGATGGAGTCGCGGTAAAGGCCGTTCACCTTGATCTGCATCGGGTAGCCGAGCCAGCCGAAGATGTCGATGTTATCCCAGCTCTCTTTGTTGTCGCCGCGCGGCGGGTAGTAGTTGATCCTGACCTTGTGGTAGTAGCCCTTATAAAGTTCAGGATAAAGCTCGGGCTGGAGGATGTGCTCAAGCACGGAAGACTTGGTGACTTCCTTGCTCTTGAAGTTGTCGGGATCATCCAGCACTTCGCCGTCGCGGTTCCCCAGAATGTTGGTCGAGAACCAGCCCGTCATTCCCAACAGCTTGGCCTTGATGCCGGGAGCGAGCAGGGTTTTCATAAAGGTCTGGCCGGACTTAAAGTCCTTGCCGCAAACCGGTACTTTATTCTTGACGGCGTAGCTGCTGAGCGCGGGCATATCCACCGTGATATGGGGCGCGCCATTGACGAAGGGCACTCCCAGCTTCAAGGCGGCATACGCATAAATCATGCTCGGAGAAATGTCCGGGCTGTTGTTTTTCAGCCCCTCCTCGAACGTGTTGATGGTGTCGTGAACGGGCTGCGGGTCCGTGTAGACCTCGGTTGATGCGGCCCAAATCATAACCAGACGGTCGGCGCCGGACTGCTTTTTGAACTGCTGAATATCCTCCATCACCTGTTCGGCCAGATCCATCTTGGTTTGGCTCGATTTGATGTTGTTCGGATGAAGGTTCTTTACCCACTTCTGTTCGAATGCCGCCGGCATGGGTTGCACGTCTTTAAGAAACTTCTTCAGCTTCTCAACATGGTCCCCGTTGAGGACTCCCGCCTTCTTGGCCGCCACATAAGCGTTGTCTTTGAAAAGGTCCCACCCGCCAAAAACCACGTCGTTCAGATCCGCCAATGGGACAAAATCTTTTATCTTAGGAATGCGTTTTTCGGTTCGCTTGCCGAGACGAATGGTCCCCATCTGGGTGAGGGAACCGATTGGGAGCGCGATACCCTTCCGAACCGCCTCCGCCCCGGCGATCATCGTGGTCGCTACCGCCCCCATTCCGACGGTCAGTACGCCCAGCTTGCCCTTCGGTGCTGCAATTGGAATTGCCTTTTTCGCCACTTTCTTCTCCTTCCGCTTCAAAATAGAAAATCACCAGCTCAGTCCAAGATCAGCTTCTCAAATTAAACCGCTCATGTTTGTCTAACCTCGCCAGAATTGCAATAGATTTTACATCCAAATAGCGTAGACGCGGCTTCAGGTGTGCTTTTCGACTGTTTAACGGCGTACCGTTACTGGTTCCGGGCATCAGTCCGAGTGTAAGTAGCCCGAACCGTTCGCGTGGGAATACACCGAGCGTCGGCGATGAAATGATCGCGGCCAGTTCCCAGGTATTTAGGGACATCGAGAACCTGCAATCCGCCTATCGAGTGGTCGCGGAGTTGAGGGAGAAAACGCGAGACGGCAAGCCATCGTCTTAGGTTTACTGCCCGGCGTGGCTGAAGTGCTCGAACCGGGCTTTCAGGTCCGAAATAGTCGGCTGGCCTTCCAGATCGACAAATCCCGGTTGGCCTTGCGCGACCAACCGCTGGTGACCGAGCAGCACCGCGGTGCTCTGGCGGAACCAGGGTTCAAACTCCGGATCGAGTGCGAAGGGATCTAACATCGGCCGCATCTCCGGCGTGTTATGTTCGGTGCCATTAAAGACGGGCCACCAGCGCCGCTGGGCGGTGAAGACAATTTCCTTCAGCCTCTCGCGCGTGTTGCGGTGTGGAATGACCTCAATGGCATAGAAGCCCGCGGCCTCGAGCCTGTCCAGCAGGGCCGGAATGTCGTTTTCGCCTTCGAGAATCGGGTTGCCCAGAACCGGGTAGGTTGGGATCGCCCCGAAGGCCAGAAAGATTCGGCGAAGCTCTGGAACGGACACAAATGCGTCCGCGTCTTCTGGCACGAAGCAGGGAGCACCCGCTTTGAGGAGTTTGGCGCGAAGGAAGATCTGGAGCGTGGCATCATCGCCTGCGGCCGGGGCGACGGCGCCACTACATGCGGCAACGAGTTCGGCCAGCGGCTTCCCGCGTTGTGCGGCCAACTCCCGCAATCGCAGGAGCACGGCATACGCCACGTGGCGCTCCGTGGCGTTCCCGCGCGGCGTCAAGGCCACGACGTTTTCCCACGTGGGGCCGTTCGCGCCCAGGCGTTTCCTGAACAACTGGTCGAGCTTGTGGGTTATCTCCCGATTGCGGCGTTCGAGCGCAGCTCGCATACGCGCGAGGCTCTGCATTTCAGGTGAGGATTCAGCCGGAATTCTCGTTACGCCCTTGCCGCACAGGTAGACGCGCCCGGGATTGTCGGGGTCATTGCTCTTAACTCCGGCTTGCGCTGCATCGCGATCCATCGCCACCGCTTCGAGAGAGAAGGCGGCGGCAATGCCCGCAACGGCACAGGCGCGGCGAAACTCCTCGTGCCCGGCCACTGTGTAGTGATCGTTGATGCCCAGCACCGCAACGCCTTCACGCGCCCCCTGCCACACGGCTTCCGTCGGTGACCGAAAAACGCTGAACGATTCGCTGGTATGGATATGCCCGTTGGTTCCGCGATGGGGCCGGGGGCCGAGTTGTGCGCACAGTTGCCCCAAAGCGGCGATCCGCTGTTCGAGCGGGGCATGGTAAAGCTCTACTTCAAGTTTTAGCGTCTTTTCGTTCGTGAGATTACTCATCGCACCATCACTTGTCCCGAGTCCACTACCAGGGTTTGGCCGGTGATGCACCGCGCCGCGTCGGAGCAGAGGAACACCGCCGCCGCTGCCACGTCGGAGCGCTTGATGTCGCGTTTGAGCGCCGTCAGGTTCACGTAATAGGGAATGACTTCCTCGGGCTTAATCCCTTTCTTGCGAGCTGCCGTCTTGATGTACTCGGGATTCCAGATTTTCGAGCCCTCGAAGACATTGCCCGGCGCCAGGGCGTTCACGCGTATGCTGTCGCGCCCCAGTTCCAGCGCCCAGCCACGCATCAGGTGTAATTCTCCTGCCTTCGTCGCGTTATACGCCGAGTTGGCCCGCGAGGCGTCGAGTCCGCTTTTTGAGGAAAGCATGATCATCGCGCCGCCGTCCCCTTGGGCGCGCATGATTCGGGCCGCCTCGCGTGCCACCAAAAAGTAACCTGTAAGATTAATTTCAAGCGCTAATCGCCACAATTTCAATGGCATATCTACCAGCTCGAAGGCCGGCGCAATGCCCGCCGCACACACCGCGATATCGATTCGTCCCCAGTGCCGCAGTACCCGGTCGAACGCCGTCGCGACGGCCTGCTCGTCCGTGACGTCCATGTGGACGGGAAACGCGCGGGATGGATCGGCAGCCTTTTCGGTAGCTTCGTTAGCGCCTGGGTCGTCAACGTCGCAGAATGCTACCGCGGCTCCAGCCTCCACCAATCCGTGCGCAATTCCGCAGCCGAGACCCGACGCCGCGCCCGTCACCAGCGCGACTTTGCCCGCCAACGTCTCCGTCGCCTTGCCCAGGAGCGCCGAGCGGTAATGTTCGGCCTCCCAGTTGATGATGAAGTCGGCGGACGCAGGGGGAAGGTTGTGAGCGCCGCCACGCCCTGCCGCCAAGTGGGTGATGCCGGCGGCGGCCACCGCCAAAAACTCCGCCGCATCGAGCTTTTTGGCATCTTCCGCCAGCACGAACACTCCCTTACCGCGAACTACGGCGACGCGGGGCGGTGCCTTTTCATTCAGCGCAGTTTCAAGCTTCGAAGGCAAGTCCTCCAAGGAATCGGCCAGGATGGCTCGGGCGCCCGTGTAGACAATGTGGTCCGGGCTCAGCGACCCTTTCGCCAGTGTCTCCGCCCTTCCGTCGCAGGCCACACTGGCCAGCTCGGCGTTTTGACTCACTCGAACGAACGGCGCGCCACCTTTCACGTCCCGCCACGTTCGGCGTACCGAGACCATCGCCTTACGCAAACTGGCGGAATCCAACTCCGGGGGAGCCTGAACTGCCGGTGCCGTGGCCCGGAAATACTGCTCGCAGCGGCTCACCCACTCTGCATGGAGCGCCACGCAGTCATCAGCGTCTCCGGCCGACACGAGCAACCCGTGATTTTCCATGAAAACGACGGTGGGAAGGCAGCCATGCGCGCGTTGATAAGCCACCGCAGCCGATCTGATCGTATGAGCCAACCGCCATCCCGGATCGGTGTAAGGCACCCACAGCGGAGGCAGTTCCCCGTTCTTGGTAATCTCCTCCAATGCTTTCAAGCCGGGCCCGCAATTTAGGGCATTCGCGGCTACGGGATGGGTGTGAATGACCACCCTGCCGAGCATCGCGTGCAATGCGGTCTCGACGGAAGGCCGTCCCTGGCCGCCCACGATCGCGTTGAAGAAATGTTGCAACACCCGAGCTTCGCGCGCATCCGTTTCCAGCGTGGCCAAGTCCTGCCGATCAAAAATGCTCAGAACCCCCGGCACATCCACTTCCACCCAGCCGGCCGACTCGGACATTGCCGTCAAAGCAGTGCCGCTGGCCTTGATGGCCATCGTCCGACCGTCTGGAGATTTGACGGAGGTATTTCCGCCGCCCGCTTGTACGTAGTCCGTTCTACTGCCTACGACGCAGGAAATCTCGATGAGCTGCGCCAGGGTTTTTTTGTCCATTGTCCTTTTTTCGCTATTCGCAATTGATGACGGATTTGATGCCTTGCCCCGCCTCGACCACCGCGTAGGCCTTTACCATATCTTGGAGCATAAACCGGTGAGTGACTAAGCGCTCCCACGGCAGGTCATCGCGCGAAACCATGGCCTGGGCTTGATGGTAATGCTGGAGGTTGGAAGCGAAGCATCCGAAAACCGAAATTTCGTTGTAGTGGATCAGGTTGGTGTCCAGGGGCAGAATGGGGTCGTCCTTGGGCACGCCGGCAAAGAAAGATACGCGGCCTTTCTTGCGGATCAGCTTCAGCGCGTCCGCCTGGGCTGCCTTGACGGAACACGCCGTTATGGCGATATCAAACTTCTCGCCGCCGCCCGCATCCAGAATCTTGTTTACGGCGTCGCCGCCGGAGGTGTTCACCGTTATGCCCAGCCCAAACTCCCGCACGTAGTCCAGACGTTCTTGCGAGACATCCGCCACGATCACCGTTGAGCAGCCGCGCGCCTTCAGAATGGCCGAGTGCATCAGGCCGATGGGCCCGACGCCGAAAACCACGGCGCGGTCACCCGGCTGAGGGGCCAGGTATTCCTGCCCGTTCAAGCAGCAGGAGAGCGGCTCGATCAGGGCAGCGCGCTCCACCGACATAGTGCTGGGAATGGGAATCACGTTGCCTTGCGCCACGGCGGCTGCGGGAATCTTCACGTAATTCGCGAACCCTCCGGCATAGTCGTATCCAATGGCGGTAAACGAATCGCAGAGGTTGTATTGCTTGCGCTGGCAATAGATGCACTTTCCGCAGCCGACCACCGTCGCCACCACGGCTTCCTGGCCGATGCGCAATTCATGGTTCACGCGGGAGCCCAGCTCGTAGACCGTGCCCACGATCTCGTGCCCGGTGATGGCCGGTGGCACCACGTTCTTCTGCCCGTGAGTGAAGATGCGCTTATCGGTGCCACACACGGCGCAGCGCTGAACCCGCAGGACAACTTCCCCGGGTCCTGCTGTGGGTCGCGGGACGTCCTCAATGCGTACGTCCTTTATTCCGTGGAAAACCGCGGCCTTCATCAGACTGCTCATAGACTTTACGCCTCCTCCGGATGCGATGCGAATCCTTCTGCTCAGCGGACTCGGGAAAATAGTGTGTGTCCCACGCCCCGCATGGGTGCCAGGCTGGACAGGTAAAGGGAAGAATGGGTTGGACCCCAAACCGGGTGCCCGCTGACACGGTGAAAAAGGGCTGCGCACGAATGCGTAAGTATACCTTCAACGCCCTTTGGATTCAACCTGCTTGCCCTCTTCGGACCTTCGTCCGGTGCGTTCGCTGTACGCCGCCACCGAGCCGAACTGACATTAAAACTTTAGATCCGGCGCTGTCAGGCGACGCTCTCACGATAAGGGAACCTCTCCTCCAGCCCCAGTATTTCCTGGCACGATTTAATTCCGCCCGTGGTGGTAAGGTCGCTCAAGTTCATCGCCCCGGCGCAAGTGGCAAAGCGCAGGGTCTGGTGATGGTCCCATCCTTTATATATACCGTACAGAATGGCGGCGCAGAAAGAGTCCCCGGCGCCGCTGCTGCCGACAATGTAATTGGCAGGAAGGTCCAGCGAGGGCTGAAGGATCTCGACGCCATCTTTCGAGAGCAGGTAGCCGCCTTCGGGGAAGTGAATGACCACCAGTTCCTTCACCCCAAAGCCAAAAATAGTCGCCCCAATCTTGATCAGGTTCTCGGGCAGCAGTTTGCCCCCCGCCCGTAGGGGGACGCCGGCCAGTTTCTCGGCTTCCCAATCGTTAATGATGCAGTAATCGGTGTACTTCAGCGAGGGGGGCACAATCTGTACGAAGCGGCTGCTATCCTCTGATACCAGATCGATTGAGGTGCGGATATTCCGGCTCTGCAACTCCGCCAGGAAGCGGGCGGCCACGGTTTCATATTCCGCGTCCGGCTGGTCCATCGCGTCCAGCAGCAGCAAATACCCCAGGTGGAACATGCGGACGGGCAGGTGCTCGAGGTCTACATGCGAGGGCTGGAACAAACGGTTGGCGCCCGGATAGTGAAAGTAGGTGCGCCGCGAGCTGCCTTTTACGGTGAAGACATCGGTAAACGACGTCGCGTCCCGGTCAGTCCGGCGCAATTGATCGACATTCACATTCGGGAATCGGCGGCATTCCTGCACCAGAAAGTCGCCGTAAGCGTCCGCGCCGATCACGCCCAGCGCATAGAGCGGCAGGTTCGGATCGAACTTCGCGAGGTCGATGATGACGTTATGGCCCAGGCCCCCGCCGCCTCGGGATATTTCACTGATGTACGCGATGGTGTTTTCCTGAGGGTAGAGATCGATCACCTTCAGTAGATCGACCACCCAAATGCCGCCACAGGCGATGCCTGCCATTGGATGATCGGGAGATCGGGAGATCGGGTCATCGGATGATCCCCGCTCAGGCTGATTCGATGGATGAGATAAAGCGCGTTCATTTCCCCCATTTGTGTGCATGTTGTTTCGAGTCCCCCGGGTTTCGCTCTTCCGTGAACTGCACGATGCCTACGCCCCAACCGGCATCGGTTCTGCTTATTTACGGCTCGCCCCGTAGTACTTCTCGTAATCTGACACCAAGAGGTGGAGCGGTTCCGTATCTTCTTCTATAGCAGGGAATCGGCCGACGTTCTCATAGAATCGATTATCGGTGCGGTCGTCATTCACCAGGGATACTTCCCCAACGAGGGTGCGTCCCTTTTCCGCCCAGAATTGATGGTAAAGACGAGGCGTAAGCGTGATGCTCTCGCCGGGCTCCAGGCGCAGCAGGCCTCCTGCCGGCACTTGGCGCTTGATGCCGTCCACGCTGGCCACTACCGTCGAGTCTCCCAGTCCGTCCTGGTCAGTCGCATTGTACAACTGGATCGCCAGCTTTCCGCCGCCGCGATTGATGATGTCCTCCACCTTGTTCCAGTGGAAGTGCATGGGCGTGACCTGATTCACCCCCACGATCATCAGTTTCTCGCAGTACAGCTTACCCCGCTTGGCGCGCAACTCCGCCTGGCTGCCATTGCGGACCGTGAAGAGAAACAAGCCCCGGGTCTCAAAGCACCCGCCGCCGAAATCGGTGATGTCCCAGCCGAGTTGATTGTCGACGATCTCCCGCGCTTCTTCACCCCTGGTTTTCCACTCTTCCGGGGTCCAATGCGCAAAGGGGGGAAGGTAGAACCCGCGCTGCCGTATGAACTGGTCGGCTTCGCGCATGATGGCATTCACTTCCGACCGCTTCATGCTTTTCCTCCTAGAACAGAGCTTGAAAGACGCGCCGGACGGTTTCGCGACGGCCCTCGGCGCGTCGGCTGCGTTTCGATCATACCAACAGAAAAGCGTTCGGGTCTACATTCCCACAAGAAATGGCGCGAAGGCGGCCCCGTAGACGGCGCCACGTGCATCTCCTCATCTTAGAATTCACTGGCGTTCCCCAACGGTTGCTGCGAAAATCGCGACCAAGGAGGCTTCCATGTCCAACCTTCAACGCGTCGCGGTGGTATTTCTAGTCATGGTTTCTTTCGCTGTGCCAGCCCTGTGCGCCAGCAAGTGCCAGCCGGAGTTTGACAGCCTGAAGTCGCTTGCCGGTGACTGGCTGGGTACCAAGTCGGATGGCAGCCCGGTTCATGTCAACTACCGCCTGGTCTCCGGGGGCAGCGTGGTGATGGAGTCGATCCAGGAACCCTCCGGCGGCCAGATGGTCACGCTCTACCATCTGGATGGCGATACCCTGATGATGACCCACTACTGCCTGGCCAACAACCAACCCCGGATGCGGGCGGACGCCGCAACGAGCACCCCCAAGGCGATCAAATTCTCCTTCGTCGACGTCACCAATCTCGCGAGCCCCGCGGCCGGCCATATGTACGGGCACTCCATTGCGTGGAAGGACGCCGACCACGTCTCCCAACAATGGACCTGGCGGGAGAACGGCCATGACACAACCGAAACGTTCGAGCTTCAACGGCAAAAATAGCGGGGGCAGGGAAGTCTTGGCCAACCCCGCCTAGCGCCAACGACATCAGGTAAAACTTCAAGTTATTACTGTCCACTTCCCCCAGCGGTAACGGGCGGGCCGATTCGACGAACCGTCTGGCTGGTCGAGCGCCCGCGCGGTTGATGGCTGGCCGGCCCTCCGGGATGTTGAGGTCGCGGTAGGAGCCACCCTCATTCCTTCTTCTTCCCTTTCTCCTTCGTCCGCACCGGTTGTGATCGCGGCTGGCTGAAGTTGTCGTGCCGTCAGGGCAGGGAACGTCGACGCGTCGACATTCCGCCATCGAGCCGTTCCTGGTTTTCCGGGTACGAAATCCGGTCCCGCCGTCGCGCCGGTTGGTTCGCAGTTTTCCACAGGCACGTCTGATAATATTTTGGGCGGCCGCGTTCTTGTTAACATAATCTGTTATCCACTGAAACCACAAACATTTCCACAGATTCACGCGGTGGCAGGAGGCGTGAGGATAAAAAAAGGCTCAACCCCAAGGACTCGCCTGGCATCCGGCAGGAGCCCTGGAAGGCAGGTTTTTAGAGTGAAAACGGGACAAGCGAGGCAATGCCAATGACGAAGAACCCGGACAAAGGGCCAGAGCGGAGGACCAGGGACCAGCGACAAAAATTCGTGATTTTCTCTTTCCGGCTTCGCGGGCCCTGTGCTAACCTTTCTTTGTCGGCGCGTCGACATTGGCCATCGCATGCCTCTGCGCGAAACGGAAGCCATCGTCCTTCGAACCTACCGCCTGAGTGAAGCTGACAAGATCGTTTCGCTCTTTACGCGGCAACTGGGTCGCTTGCGGGCCGTGGCCCAGGGCGCTTTGCGCCCCAAGAGCCGGTACGGCGGCACGCTGGAGCCTCTCAGCTATGTCCGCCTGTGGGTGTTTGAGCGCGAAAACCGCGATCTGTTGCACCTGAATGCGGTGGAGATCATCGAGTCGTTTTTCGACATGCAGAAGGACTACCGCGTGCAGCTTTCGGCGCAGTACCTGTCCGAGGTGGCCGAGCGCCTGCTCCCCGAGCGCGAGGTGAATGAGCGGGTTTTTCGCCTGCTGCTGGCCGTCTTGCGGGCGTTGAAAACCTCGGGCGAAGTCAACCGGCCCTTGCTCTACTTCGACTACTGGATGGTGCGGTTGGGCGGTTTCCTGCCGGATTTCAAGCTGTGCTCTGCCTGCGGGCGGGCCTTGGGAGAGGCGGGCGGCCATTATGCACGGGGTTCGGAGTCGCTGTTTTGCCGGGATTGTAAGCCCCAGGGCAGCCAGCGGGTCTCCAGTGCGACGCTGGACATGGTCAGTGCTGCCTGCCACACGCCGCTCGACAAATGGCTGACGCAGGAAAAGGCTCCCGCCGGTTGCCGCGAAGCTCGATTGTTTCTGGAAGAACTACTTGAGAACCACTTAGAAAGAAAGCTTGTTACAAAACAGATGATGGAAGAAGCAGTCTAGACCAAAGCCAAATGACAAAGGACAATTTTTCAATCGAAACCTCAAATCCGCTGTCCTTTCAGGACATGTTATTTCGTCTCTCTGAATTCTGGGCGGCGCAAGGCTGCGTGATCGCCTTGCCGTATGACGTGGAGGTGGGTGCCGGCACGATGTGCCCGGAGACCTTCCTGCGGGTCCTCGGGCCGCAACCGTGGCGGGTGGCGTACCTTCAGCCCTCGCGGCGGCCGGCCGACGGCCGTTACGGCGAGAACCCCAATCGACTCTTGAAGCACACACAGATGCAGGTAATACTGAAACCACCACCTGAAGATGTGCAGCAGATCTATCTGGAAAGCCTGGGGGCAATCGGCATCGACATCCGCCACCACGACATCCGGTTTGAAGAAGATAACTGGGAGGCGCCCACGCTGGGGGCGTGGGGAATCGGCTGGCAGGTGATGCTCGACGGCCTGGAGATTACCCAATTCACGTATTTCCAGCAGTCGGGCGGAATCGACCTAGAGCCGATCAGCGCCGAACTGACGTACGGGCTGGAGCGCATCGCTGCGTTTCTCCAAAATGTGGCGGACGTTTACCAGGTGCGCTGGAACGACACGGTGACGTTTGGTGACATGCGGCGCGCGGAGGAACTGGAGTTTTCCGTATACGACTTTGAAGCCGCCGACGCCGAGACCTGCCGCAAATTGCTGGACCTGTATGAGGCCGAGGCAACGCGCCTGCTGAACGCCTATCCGCGGCGAAAGGTGGCAGCGTCCGCTCATCGGTCTGCGCTACCTTCGCCAGGCGAAACGAGGGTAGCCCGCGGCCCGGAGACTCAGCCGGACAAGGCACACCTGGAGTTGAACGCGGTTAAAGTTACAGATGATGTAGCCTCAAATCATCTCAATTTAAATGAGTCAGATGTAACTACAAACGAAGGTTTAACATGCGATCGTAACCGCTTCCCATTACGCAAGGTTTACGACCTTACGCTGAAGTGCTCGCATCTGTTTAACATTCTCGATGCGCGAGGCGCCATCAGCGTGACGGAGCGCGTCGCCCTGATCGCAAGAGTACGCAGGCTGGCATGCGGAGTGGCGACCATTTATCTTGACCGGGTGAACGCGGCAGCCTGACCCCAACCCCCGTCACGGATATGGACGAACCGCGAACTAATACCAGCGTATAGAGGCTTGAGATAATAGGACATGAGTCCCGTGCAGACCGAAATAGAATCTCCAAAAATTGAAGTTCCTGCCGCAGTTCTTGAGGAAGTTCGGCCGGAGCCAGTGCATCGGCGCGCGCCGGTCACCTTGCCGCTTTTGCTGGAGGTCGGCTGCGAGGAGATCCCGGCGCGATTCCTGCGTGACGCCGAAAAAGGTTTGGGTGAACGCGTCCGGGCGGCGCTGGAAGAATCCCGGCTTTTGCCTGCCTCCAGCGCACCCGGTGTAGCGCATGCACCGGTCGGGACACACCATGCCGAGCCTGTCGAAACCTACTCCACGCCCCGCCGGCTGGTGGTTCATGTGCCGGCCGTGCTCGCCCACCAACCCGACAAAGTAGAAGAAATTCTGGGCCCGCCCGTCAAGGTGGCGGTAAATGCGGAAGGCCATTACACCCGCGCCGCCGAAAGTTTCGCGCAGAAGAATGCCGCCCGCCTCGAAGATTTGGCCCGCACGACGACACCGAAAGGGGAGTATCTGTCGCTTCGAAAGACCACGCCGGGGCGGCCTGCGCTTGACGTTCTTCCTGAAATACTGCCGGGGGCCATCCTGGGCCTGAGCTTTCCCAAGAGCATGTATTGGACTGAGAAATCCGCAGCGCGCTTTGTGCGGCCCATTCGTTGGGTGCTCGCCGTTCTGGGAGAAGGGAAGAACGTGGCGACGGTAAAGTTCGAGGTCGTCGGCGTCAAATCCGGCAACTTTACCTTCGGGCATCGGGTGAAGGGTTCAAAGTCGGTGGTTGTGCATAGCTTCAGGAATTACTCGCATAAATTACTTCAATCATTTGTTGAGATTAGGCCTATAGCACGAGTTTCCAGAGTTGTCCAGGAATCTCAAGCAGCAGTTGATAAATCAGGATTTAAATTGCTGCCGGATGAATGGTTGGCGGATTGGATCGTCAACGCCACAGAGTGGCCGCGCCCCATACTGGGAACGTTCGATGAACGCTTCCTGCATCTGCCGCGCGAAATCCTGATCACCGTGATGCGCGATCACCAGCGCTACTTCGCGGTAGAACACGTAGGGGCGAGCGGCGCTCGGCCCGAAAATGCGAGCAGCGCTCGCCCCGAAGGTGCGATCACGCCTCTGTCCGAAAGTACGACCGACGCGCAGCCGGAAGGCGGGACCCCCACTCCGATGGCTCAATCTGAGCTGGCGCCCCATTTTGTGGCTGTTCTCAATATGGATTCGGACGAAAAGGGCCTGATCCGCCAGGGGCACGAGCGGGTGCTGACCGCCCGCTTCCGGGATGCCGAATTCTTCTGGAACGCCGACCAGAAAACGCCGCTGCGCGATCGGCTGCCCTTGCTGGACCGAGTGACCTTCCAGGCGGAGCTGGGGAACGCCGCCAGTTACGGGGACAAGGTCCGTCGCATGAAGGTTCTCGCCGAGCACTTGTGCGATCGGCTCGAAACGGCGGGCGTATGGCCGCTGGAACCCGGATCGGGCGACGCCGCGTCCCGCGTTAACCCGGCGCTGCCGCCAGACACCCACGTGCGCCCGAACGTCCTGCGCGCCATCGATCTGTGCAAATGCGATTTGACCACGCAAATGGTGCAGGAATTTACGGAACTGCAAGGCGTGGTAGGCGGTCTTTACGCTAAGGCACAGGGGGAGCCGGCAGACGTGGCTACCGCCATTTACGACCATTACCTCCCGCTGGGCGCCGAGGGCGCATCGCCGCGCACGCTAACGGGCACACTCGTGTCCCTGGCGGATAAGGTGGACAGCGTCGTGGCCGGCTTTGCCGTGGGACACGAACCGACCGGCTCCAGCGACCCGTTTGCACTACGGCGGCAGGCCAACGGCGTTATTAAAGTTATACTTGAAAATAATCTTCCATTTAGCTTGAAAGAAATGAGAACTTTTTCGTTTGAAGCGCTCAAATCCCAGTGGGGATCAGCCACGCCAAGTTCCGAGTGCGGAACGGGCGCCGAGTCGCGAATCCCGAGCCACGGGTCCCGGCGGCTTGGCGAAGAAGTGGCGAGCCGGGTACTGGAATTCTTTGCCGAACGGCTGCGCTACTATTTCGAGTCGGTACGTGGTTTTCGCTACGACACGGTGCGGGCGGTGATGGCGGCGGGTGCCGACCATCCGTCAGACGCCCAAGCGCGCGCGGAGGCCGTGGAGGCGCTGCGGGGGGGCGACGATTTTGAGGCGCTCTCCGCGGCGGCCAAGCGCATTCGAAATATCCTGGCAAAGTCGGCTACTGGGGCGGACTGGCAGGCGGGCGAGGTGGAGCGAGCGCTACTGAACGAACCCCAGGAGCGCGAATTGTATGAGGCGCATGCGAACGTGGCGGCGGAAGTGGCGCGCCTGAGCGCGACTGGTGATTACCGGCGCGCGCTGGAGCTGATCTCCACGCTGCGCCCGGCGGTGGACCGGTTTTTTGACAAGGTGCTGGTGATGGCCCCCGATCCGTCGGTGCGGCAGAACCGGCTGCGACTGCTGCGAAAGCTGGATGAATTGTTCTCGGGCATCGCGCACTTTGCGGAAATCGCGGAAAAGCAGTGACGAGTGACAAGTGAAGAGTGGCTCGTGGTTAGTGATGGGTGGCCAGTCAAAATTGGCCGCGGTGTGCCGCACCATTCCGGGAATGTCGACGCGTCGACATTCCGGCTTCCCCGGGTCCATAACGCCTCCTTTGCTCCGAGTGCCCTGGGCGCTCTTCTCGGTGACTTCTGTGTGGAATACCCAAGTCCATACGGAGATCCCAGAGAAAAACTTCACTGAGGCCACGGAGCAGAATCTGCTACCAGTACCAGCCAGCATCGTTTAGTGATTGCAAAACCTGAAAAAATGCGCCAAAATCATCGGTTCTTGTTTGCATGAAAAAGCGAGTTGACGTTGCAACTCTCGGCTTCCCGTCTTAGATAGGGGCTGATGACCATCAGGGATAACCGGCAACGGACAACCCAAACTGAAAACCAAAAGTCGAAAGGAGCAATCATGGAGGAGAAGTACGTATATTTTTTTGGGGGCGGTAAGGCGGATGGAAACGGGACGATGAAGGACGTGCTGGGTGGCAAAGGCGCCGGCCTGGCGGAGATGACCAACGCCGGGCTGCCGGTTCCCCCGGGATTCACCATCGCTACATCTGGCTGCCGGCTTTACTTCCAAAATGACAATCAAACGCCCGCGGACATTCTTGCTCAAAAGGATGAGGCACTGGCGAAGCTCGAGGGCTTGCTGAACCAGAAACTCGGCGACTGCCAGAATCCGTTGCTGGTGTCGGTGCGGTCCGGCGCGAAGTTCTCCATGCCGGGCATGATGGACACCATCCTGAACCTGGGCATGAACGACAAGGTGGTGGAAGTGATCGCCACCAAGACCGGCAACCCGCGGTTTGCCTACGACAGCTATCGCCGCTTCATCCAGATGTTCGGCAACGTGGTGATGGAGATTCCCAAGGAAAAATTTGAGCACGTTTTCGACGGCATGAAGAAGAAAAAGGGGGTGAAGCTGGACACGGACTTGGACGCCGGCGACCTGAAGGCCGTCATTGCGGATTACAAGAAGGTGGTGCGCAAGGAAGCCGGCAAGGATTTCCCGCAGGATCCCCAGGTACAATTGAACATGGCCATCGAGGCGGTGTTCCGATCCTGGTATAACCCCCGGGCGCAAACCTATCGGCGCATGAACAGGATTTCCGACGATCTGGGCACGGCCGTCAATGTTCAGACGATGGTGTTTGGGAACATGGGCGAGACCTCCGGCACGGGCGTGGGCTTTACGCGCAATCCCGCCACGGGCGCCAAGGTTTTCTACGGCGAGTTCCTGATGAATGCCCAAGGTGAAGACGTGGTCTCGGGCGTGCGCACTCCCATCCCGATTAATGAGCTGGAAAAGATCATGCCCGACGTCTACCACCAGCTTCACGACATCACAACGCGCCTCGAGCAGCATTACAAGGACGTGCAGGATTTCGAGTTCACGATTCAGGACGGCAAGCTTTACATGCTCCAGACCCGCAACGGCAAGCGCACCGGGCCGGCGGCCGTGCGGATCGCCGTGGATATGGTGCATGAAGGCATCCTTACTCCCGACGAGGCGCTGCTGCGCGTCGAGCCCGACCAGTTGAACCAGTTGCTCCATCCCGTTCTGGATGAGAAGAAGCCCCTGAAAATTATTGCCAAAGGCCTGCCAGCCTCGCCCGGCGCGGCCGTAGGGCGCATCGTCTTTACCGCCGACGAGGCGGTCAAGAGAGGGAAATCATCCCCCGTAATATTGGCGCATGGCGGTGATCCCCTTATCCTAGTGCGTGCCGAAACTGTGCCTGACGATATTCATGGCATGGAAGTGGCCGTGGGCATTCTCACCTCGCGGGGTGGCATGACCTCGCACGCCGCCGTGGTGACGCGGGGAATGGGCAAACCCTGTGTGGCCGGATGCAGTGATGCGGAAGTGGACGAAAAGTCCAAAACGCTCAAGATAGGTTCGACCGTCATTAAAGATGGGGACTGGCTCACGCTGGATGGTTCCACGGGCCGCGTCATTCTGGGCAAAATCGATTTGATCGAGCCCGATCCGCGCAGCGGGGTGTTTGCGGAGTTTATGAAATGGGCTGACGAGGCGAGGGAACTGGGTGTGCGCGCCAACGCCGACATTCCGCGTGACGCCCTGAAGGCGGTGGAATATGGCGCTGAGGGTATTGGCCTCTGTCGTACCGAGCACATGTTCTTTGCCCAGGATCGGCTGCCGCACATGCAGCGCATGATCATGGCCTGCCGGGATACCCAGGATCTGAAAGAAGCGGCGATGTATCAAAAGGAACGGCGCGCCGCCCTTGCCAAGCTCCTGCCCATGCAACGCAAGGACTTCTATGGACTCTTCAAAGCCATGGCGGGACTGCCCGTTACCATCCGCACGCTCGATCCTCCGTTGCATGAGTTCCTGCCCAAGCGGGAAGATCTGATGGTGGAAATCGCAACTCTCCAGGCGACAAAGCCGAGAAGTCCTAAGCTTTCTGAACTCAAGAAGATACTTGAAGTAGTTAATGAGTTGCATGAATTCAATCCGATGCTGGCGTTGCGCGGATGCCGTCTGGGCATTATGTATCCGGAAATCACGGAGATGCAGGTCCGGGCGATTTTTGAGGCGGCGTGCGACTGCAAGCAGAAGAATATTGAAGCAAAGCCTGAAGTAATGATCCCTCTTGTTGGCGATGTAAAGGAGTTAATCGCGCAGAAGGAAATTGTTAGCCGCGTCGCGGCGGAAGTTTTCGAGAAGAAGGGTGTTAAGGTCGATTATCTGGTGGGTACAATGATCGAGTTGCCGGCAGCCGCCCTGTCGGCAGGCGAGATCGCGCAGGAGGCCGAGTTCTTCAGCTTCGGCACCAATGACTTGACCCAAACTACCTTCGGGATTTCCCGCGATGACTGCGCCAAGATCATCAAGGCTTACGTCAACTTGAAGATTTGGCCGGCGGACCCGTTTGCCCAGCTCGATCCGAAGCGCGTGGGACGGCTGCTGAAGTTGGCCACCAAGGAAGGCCGCGAAACTCGCGAGAAGCTCAAGGTGGGGATCTGCGGCGAACACGGCGGCGATCCTTCTTCCATCGAAATCTGCGCCGAGGCGGGACTGAATTACGTAAGCTGCTCGCCCTACCGCGTGCCCATCGCGCGTTTGGCGGCGGCACAAGCGGCGGTGAAGAAGCAGATGGAAAAGGCGTACACAACTGCTTAAGGACAGGTGTCAGGTGCCAGGTGTCAGGTGTCAGTGCCATTCGGCGCGCTTGGTACCTGGTGCCAAGGCTTCTGCTCCAAGTTTAAGTCGTTATTAGTGGTAGTTACTGGTTATATTTTAAGCTAAGCTTTAGATATTGGCGGCGGGCCACGGATGCTTGAATGGGTTCGTGGCCTGCCTGTTCGTTCCGTCGTTGATGTCGACGCGTCGACATTGAGCCGAATTTGCCTTCGTGCCACGGATATCTTGCCCCGTGCCTGAGCATGCTTCTCGTGCCGGAGCATGGCGAAGGATAGCTGTGGCACGCGTCCCCCGCGCTCGCTGATTCCACCCGAGCTTCCGAGGCCTGATCTGTGCATGCCAAGGTTGTCTCTCCGCCGCTTGACGCCGCGAACCGCACGGCCCTCGCATCCCCTTTGCTCCGATCCCTCCTGCCGGTGGCAATCCTTGCCGCGACGTTCCTCGCCTATGCCGACACGCTCTTTCTGGGTTTCGTTTTTGACGACCACGTCCTGATTCTCACCAATGACTCGATTCGGTCGTGGCGCAGCGTTCCCGGCTTCTTTGCCTCGCACATCTGGGCTTTCCGCTACCCGCATCTGCTCGCCAATTACTACCGTCCGCTGTTCCTCGTCTGGCTGCGACTGAACAACGCGCTTTTTGGCCTGCGCCCTTGGGGCTGGCACCTGGCATCCGTACTGGCGCATCTCGCGGTGACGTACCTCGTTTACCGGCTGTGCCTGCGGTTGCCACAAGATCGCTTGGTGTCCGCCGCCGCCGCGCTCTTGTTTGGGTTGCATCCCGTCCACGTGGAAGCCGTCGCCTACCTCAGCGCCGCCCAGGAGCCGCTTTGCACTTTCTTCATGCTCGCGGCCTTGCTTTGGATGCGCCCGGGGGCTCCCAGCCGCGCGTTCGTGCGCGCAGTAACATCCTGTGTTCTCTTCGCTGCCGCCCTACTGTGCAAAGAAAGTGCGATGGTGTTGCCGCTGCTATTCATCGGATTTGCGTGGATTTATGGCGTAAGTGGCAGCAGGGAAGCCGCGCCTATTGCAAGCGGCACGCGTTTCGCGCTACGCCTATGGTTTGCCTTGGCCGCGTCGATTCCCTACTGGGTGGTGATCCTGATTTACGTGCCGGTGCGCGTTTGGGCGCTGAAGGGCTTTGCCCACATGGTTACGCGGCTCACGTGGTCCCAGGAGATCTTCACCATCCCCTCGGTTCTGCTCTTTTACCTGCGCCTGCTGGTTTGGCCCTTGGGGTTGAGCTGCTATTACGACAATTCCTATGTTGCGCGGCCGGGGTGGCATGAAGTCGCTATGCCCGTAGCTGTGCTGGCTATCGTCGCCGCCGGCCTGGCTTACTGGTACACCCGCGTCCGCCGGTCCCAGCCGCACGAGGCAAGAGCCATGGCATTCGCCGGCCTGTGGCTGTTGATGACGTTGCTGCCGGTGCTCAATTTTCGGTTGCTGCCCGAGGGCGAAATCGCTCACGACCGCTACCTCTATTTGCCTTCCGTGGGATTTGTGATGCTGGCGGCCATCGCGCTGCGCCAGGCGATGCGCGCCACGGCGGGGTCATTTCGATTGGCGGCGTGGGCGCTGCCCGGTGCGGCGCTGTTGCTTTTCGGCGTGATGGGCGTTGTCACGGCGCGGCAAACGCTTTTCTGGGCGGACGATCTCACGCTGAACCTTCGCGCGCATCAGGTTGCTCCCCACAATGTTTCCGCCACCACCAGCCTCGCGGCCGCTGTGGCCCAGCGAGGCATGGATGGCGCCGCCATGGCGCTTTACCAGCAAGCGCTGGCTCTCCAGCCGGGATTCTGGCGGGCCAATGTGAACCTGGCGTATCTTTACTACGCGCACGGAAACTTCCCCGAAGCGGCCCGCTATTTTGCGCGGGCGTGCGCCGCGGATCCCACCGATGGCGACCAGTTTCTGTTCCTGGCGATGGCGCTGCTGCGCACGGGCCAGCTCCCTGAGGCGGAGCAGGCGGCCCGCACCGCATTGCTCGTGCGCCCGATCGGGACGGGATATCATTTGGGCCTGGCCATGGTTTTAAAGCAGGAGGGCAAGCTGCTCGAAGCTCGTGAGCAAGCAGCCGCCGAGCTTGCGCAAAACCCGAACGACGTGCAAGCCCGGGACTTCCTGGATGGCCTCACGCGTGCGGCGCAGGGGGACGAGAAGGCAGAGACCGGACATCGGCCCTGACGTCAATCGGCATTCGTTTGTCAGCACCGGGACAAAAGGGAGCCAATTTCGTCAGGCTGAAGGGGGACCCGGGCCCTTCGGGCCTCATTGGCGCGAACGCGGCAGAAAACTCTACAGAAGTATCTACATGCGAACCGGATTCAATTCAACTCAGTTTTCTGTTAGCACGGTTCGGTCTGCTATAGCTGCCCGTGGACGCCGAAGCTTCAGAGTCATTATTCGCATTTGAATGCCCCATTAGGCTCGCCCTTGCGAGCCCACCTACTCGTACCTCAGCGCTTCCAAAGGATCAACCTTGATGGCGCGGCGGGCGGGGATATAGACGGCAATCATGGCTACCACGGGCAGCAAAAGCGAGACTGCCACAAAGGTCAGCGGGTCAGTCGGTCGAACCGCATAGAGGTATGCCGCCAGGAGGCGCGTCAAAGCAAGAGCACTGGCAACTCCGGCGGTGACTCCGATCAGCAGCCATTTGGCGTTTTGGCCGGCAACCAACCACAGAATCTGTTGCCCCCTGGCGCCGAGGGCCATGCGAATACCGATTTCATGCGTCCGCTGCCTCGTGCCATAGGAAACCACGCCGTAGATCCCCACCGCCGCCAGCACCAGGGCGATCGCGGCGAACACCCCGATCAATTGCAGCACAAACCGTCTCCCCGCCGCTTCGGTCGAAACCAGTTCATCCATGGTCTTAATATCGGTGACCGGCTGGTCGGGGTCGACTCGCCAAATCTCTTGCTTGACTACTGGGATCAGAGAGGAGGGTTGGGAGGCAGTCCGCAGAACCAGCACCATCTCATTCGACGGCCACTGAGTGTACGGCATGAACAGTTCAGGGTCGGGCGGCGCGTCCAGCCCAAGTTGCCGGACATCACCCACGACTCCAACAATCTCGAGTTCCTGCGATTTGAATTCAACTCTGGACCCTTTCGAGGTCGACACCTCGACGGGGCGGTAGGTTATTATGGTCTTACCAATGGGATTTTCATCCGGCCAGTACTTCTGGCCCATGCTGCGGTTGACCACACCGACCAGGGGCGAGCGCGCGGAGTCGGCAATCAAAAGCTCCCTCCCCCTCAACAGCGGTATTCCCATCGTGCGAAAGTAATCGGGGCTCACGGCATGATAGATTGTCAAGCCGCGTCTCGGGTGGGGCCCCGGAATCTCGAAGCCGTCCCGACGCCAGGACCGCGTCAACGGTAAATCCACGATCGTGCCCACTGAGAGCACCGACGGCAGGGCTTCGAGCCGCTGCAGCACCTGACCATAGAAGCCCGCCTGCTTCTCCGCAGAGGAGTACTTCTCGCGTGTCGGATTAACCTTCATGGTCAGTAACCGTTCTGTCCGGAACCCGACGTCAACTTCCAGCAGGCGGACCAAGCTCTTCATCATTAGCCCGGCTCCCGCCAGCAAGACGAAGGACAACGCCACTTCGAGCCCGATCAAGGCGCCTCGAATCCGGCCCGTTCGAACGCTCGCGCCGGAGCTTCGCACGGGCTTGGTGGTTCTCCAAGCCGGCAACAATCCGCACAGAGCGCAGGACAGCACGGACAGAAGCGCCGTGAAAATGAATACCGTGGAGTTGAGCTCGAACCCGGCGTCATGAACACGCGTGAAGAAGGAGGTGTGTTTGGGTAGGGCGGAGGCCACCAGGGGGAGTGTCCAATATGCCAGAGCGACACCCAAGGCACCCCCCATGCTTGCCAGCAGCAGGCTTTCGGTGAGCAACTGCCGCACAATGCGTGAGCGCGTCGCTCCCACAGCGTTTCGGATGGCAATCTCGCGCTCCCGCGTCGCCCCTTGGGAGAGCAGCAGGTTGGCCACGTTGGTACATGCGATGAGCAGCACGAAAGCCACGGCCCCGAGTAGGACCCACACCGTCTGGCGCACGTCGGAAACTGCGGCTTGGCTAAGCTGGTCAAGGACGATTCCTTGGCCGCGGTTTGTATCGGGATAGGCTTGCGCGAGGCGGGCCACGATTCCGTTCATCTCCGTCCTGGCTTGCTGCTCGGTTATGCCGGGGGCGAGGCGTCCAATCACCCGCAAGTAATGCCAGCCACGCTCGGGGTTCGGAATAAATGGTACAAAAACCTCAGGGGTGCCTTCCCACCGTTGAGGTGGAAAACTGAAATGTGGAGGCAAGACTCCCAGCACCGTATACGCCCCACCCTCCAAATGGATAGGCTTGCCAATGATCCCGGCATCGCCTCCGAACCGCCTATGCCACAGTTCGTAGCTCAACAAGACGACGTGTTGGTCGTCACCGGCGCTGAATTCACGGCCCAACAACGGGGGAGTCCCTAACAGCGCAAAGAGCCCAGGCGTACTACGTAAGCCATCCAAACGTTCGGGCTCTGTTGTGCCGGTCAGGTTGAAAGATTCTTCGTAGTACCCGGCCATTGCCTCAAATGCGTGGCTCTGTTCATGCCAGTCCTGAAAATTGGGGTACGACGACGCGACCTGGGCGTGATGGGACTTCGCATCAACGGGAAAGAACATGTACAGCCGGTCTGGGTGTGAGTAAGGAAGCGGGCGCAATAAGACCGTGTCGAGCAGGCTAAACACGGCCACATTCCCGCCGATGCCGAGCGCCAGCGTCAACACCGCCACCGCCGTGAAGCCGGGATTCTTCGCCAGCGTGCGCCAACCATAACGCAGGTCCTGCCAAAGCGTTTCGAGCCAACGAAGGCTGTTCATGCCATAGATCTCCTCGCGAATCAGCGTGGTGTTGCCGAGCTTCCGGTGCGCGGCGTAGCGCGCCTCTTCCGGCGACATGCCTCGGGCTATGTTCTCATCGGTCTCGGCATCGAGATAGGCTTCGAGTTCGCGCGCTCGTTCTTCGTCCCAATAGCGCCGGCGAAAGAATCGAGTCCAGCTCATGGAAGTCCCCAGTCCCCAGTCATCAGTTCTCAGCGCTCAGCGTTCAGCTTTCAGCCACCGCCCGCTCGCCCGGTGGGTCCTCAGCTAGAGCTGAAAGCTGATCGCTTCAACATTACCTATTCTTCTCGCAAGGCGGTCATGGGATTTACCCGAAGGGCTCGCCTTGCCGGCGCGTAAGTCGCCAGAAAGCCCACCGCTGCCACCACCGCGACGGCAACCACGATCCCAACGGGATCGGCTGGGCTGACATGGTACAGTGCTGCCCTGATTACCTGCGCAGTCGCCAGCGCCACGCTGAGCCCAATCACCGTCCCAATGGCTATCTGCGACAAAGCCTCCCGCATTACGAGCAGGAATACGTCGGTCGGCCGAGCGCCCATCGCCACTCGCACTCCGATTTCGTGCGTGCGCCGGCTGACGCTATAGGAAACGAGCCCATACAGCCCAACGCCGGCCAGGAATATCCCCAGCATGGCGATGGTCCCCACCAGGCCGGCCCCTAGACGGTATGGGAAGAGCGACAACCGCATACTCTGGCGCAAACTGGTTAAGCTCATGACGAGAGCATCCGGTTCCGCGTCATGAATTGCCTTTCGAACCGTTCCCGCCAGGGCCAAAGGTGGCCCGGCGGTCTCGATCAGGAGCGTGCCTCCGCGACCCTTACCGACTGGCGCCGCTACGAACACGAAGGGGATCGGTCCTTCGTTCAGTGCAAAGTATTTCCCGTTCTCCGCGACACCTATCACCCGGCAATCCACTTCGTCCATCCGGAAAACCTTACCCACCGCTGCATCTGGGCTGCCCCAGATCTGGCGTGCCATGGTCTCGTTCACCACAACAGCGCCTTTGGAATCGCTTCGGTCGAAGTCCCGCCCGCGAAGAAGCCGTGTGCCCATGATCGAGAAATATTCAGGACCTGCGGCCCTTCGCCCAACTCCCACGGGCTCGGAGGTCACCCCCGAGATCATGACTCGGTGCCTTAATTCTCCGGATCCGCTGAGCAGAAGATCATCCGTGAAACCTATTCGCGTGACCCCAGGGAGCTCGCGCAGTTTGTCAGCCAAGCGAGCGAAGTCAACCTCCTTACCTTCCATAGGAGCTCCCAGGAAAGCCGCCAGCACATTTCTTCCAGGATCGAATCCGGGCCTCATCCGCTCGACTTCCAGGTAGCTTCGAACCAAGAGGCCAGTGCCGACTAACAGGAATTGGGAAATTGCAACTTGACCAATCACCAGTGCTCCACGAAGCCGAAAACGCCTTCCGACCTTGGGGGCATCACCCTTCAGCGTGGGAACCAGATCGGGACGGGAAGCCCGCAACGAAGGCGCCAGTCCGGCTGCCAACGCCGTAACGAGGGCCACCGCCAGCGTGTAGATCAGCACCCTGCTATCCACGCGAAAGTCGAAGTCCACCGTGAACATTGTGATGGGATTGAGCGCCGGTATAAGGCGAATTAGCCAAAGCGCCACCAGCAGGCCTACACCGGTGGCCGCGAGCGACACCAGCAGGCTTTCCACAATCAACTGGCGCACCAGGCGTCCTCGCGAGGCGCCCACAGCCACTCGCACTGCGAACTCCTGCCGCCGGGATTCCCCCTGAGCCATCAGAATGCCCGCGATGTTGGCGCAGGCGATGAGCAAGACCAGGCCAGCCAGAGAAAGGACGATCGCTCCTAACACGCCCCTGCCGGGGTTCTCGATGACGATCGTCCTTCCATTGTTTGTATCCGGATACTGGCTGGCGAGGCGCTTCGCTACCGTTGTCAGCACAGCTTCCGCCCGCGCGGGGTCCACACCATCTCGCAAACGCACTAACGTATTAAGAAACTGCGAGTCACGTCGCATGAGGTAGCTGCGCTGCCTCGACAGATAAGCGCTGAAAGGAATCCACACGTCTGGTGGGAGGACTTCCAGGCCGGGCTCTCGAAACCCGCGGGGCAAGATACCTACGATGGAGAAGGCGTGGTTGGACGTAAAGAGAGTCTTTCCGACGGCGTCGCCCGCTCCCCCGAATTGACGCTGCCACAAGGAATAGCTGATCACTGCCGGCGGCGGCCCTTCGAAATGCGCGTCGTCCTCCCCCAAAGTCCGTCCTACCGCTGCCCGTGCTCCCAGAACCGCGAAGTAATTCCCGGTGACTGAACGCGTGGGCACTAATTCCCGATGGCCAGACGGGTCCCTCAAGAGCTCGGAGTTCCCCTCGTAGGCGACGAACGAACCTACCTCAGCTGCCTGCGCCTGGTAATCCAGGAACTCGGGATATGAAAGACCTTTGCATTGATCGTGCTTGTCGGTGCAGGTGTAGAGAGAGAGCATCTGTGTGGCGCCCTGTGCCGAAAGAGGCCTGAATATAAGACTGTCCACCACGCTGAACAGCACGCAGTTGGGGCCGATGGCAATAGCCAGTGAAATCACTGCTATTGCAGTCGCGCCGGGGCTCTTAACAAACATACGGCAGGCGAAGCGCACATCCTGCCAAAGCGTTTCGAGCCAACCGAGGCTGTTCATGCGGTAGATCTCCTCGCGTATCAACGTGGTGTTGCCGAGCTTGCGGTGCGCGGCGTAGCGCGCCTCTTCCGGCGACATGCCTCGGGCTATGTTCTCATCGGTCTCGGCTTCGAGATATGCGTCCAGCTCGCGTGCCCGCTCCTGATCCCAGTAACGCCGGCGAAAGAATCGAGTCCAGCTCATCGGAGTCCTCAGTTGTTAGTTCTCAGTCGTCAGTCTTCAGCAGCGAACCGCTGCCATTAAGGGTTGTCTGAGAACTGAGAACTGATGACTGACAACTGTCCTCTGTTCACTGTTCGCTGCTCACTGCCCTTTCCGGACGCAGCACGCGGTTGATGGCGCGCACCAGTTCATCCCATCGGCTGGTCTGGTGGGCCAACTGCTGACGGCCGGCGGGCGTCAGCCGGTAGTAGCGCGCCCGGCGGTTGTTTTCCGAAGTGCCCCAGAACGAGGCGATCCAGCCGCGGTCCTCCAGGCGGTGCAGCGCAGGATAGAGCGAGCCGTGCTCCACTTGCAGAACGTCTTCAGAGCGGCGTTCGATGGCGTAGGCGATGGTATGCCCGTGCCCAGGTCCCAGGACGAGCGTTTGCAGAATCATCAGGTCGAGTGTGCCCTGGAGCAACTCGCCTTCCAGCGGTGGTGAACCCTTTTTTGGCATGGTTCTCTTATACTCCAATAGATCATCTACTACAAGAAGAAAATGCCACGAAATGCCGATTTCTTGAGATCGGACACTATGCCCGTAATGATGATGGAAAGGAGAGTTAAGGAGATTAGCTATGGGTAAGTCCGGTTCGGCCCGAACCTCACCGGTCAGTTTCGTAGCACGCGCTTCTTCGTGTCGGTCGTGACCACGTAGGACCTTTTCAGTCGATCCGCTGCTCCTGCGGTTCCTGTCATTCACGCGCTGGTCAGGGTTAAAAGTCCCATCAGGGGGATCCGGACCCACTCGGGACGCGCGTTCAGCTCATAGAGCACTTCGTACAACGCTTTGTCGATGAGAAAGAGATCGAGGAGTTTGCGAAAATCGGCGTCGCCGATGGCCAGGGCGCTGGACGCGAGCGCGGTTTCACGATAGGCGCACAGGAATTCCCGCGACACGGCGCGCTCCCACAGTTTCGCCCAGGGCTCGAGACGCGTGATATCGTTTGGGCGCTGGGCCGCGTGGTTGCTCAGGCTCATGTAAGCGGCGTAGCTGAACGAACGCAGCATGCCGGCCACATCCTTAAGGGGGCTTTGCTTGGCGCGCCGGTCCGCCAGAGGTCGAGCGGGTTCGCCCTCGAAATCCAAGATCACGAAATCGTAACCTGTTCTCAGGACTTGCCCCAGGTGGTAGTCGCCGTGGATGCGAATCCGCCAGCCCCGAACCGCGGTTTGGCTGAGTACCTCAATGCGGTTCAGAATGCGCCGGCGCTGCCCCGTGACGGCGGACCCCGCCGTTGCCGTTTCGCCGGGCAAGTAAGGAAGGCGCTTGGATAGCGCATCGAGCACGCGCGAGGCGTGGCGGTGAGCGTTAATCAGAAGCTGTTCGAATTCCTCGGAGGCCATCGGCTGGGGTATGAACGCGGGATCATCGGTCGGCGAAGCCAGTGCCGCGTGCAACTCGGCGGTTCGGCATCCGAGGGCCAACGCGCCGTCGAGGTACGCGCCCACGCGCTCGCGAGCGAAACCAGACGCCGGCGACCCAGCGCATTCCAGCGAATTGCTGATCTCAGCCTGGGCGTGTACTGGGAACGCCAGCGAAGCGCATCGTTCAAAATAGCGGTCGAGTTCTTTCAGAGTCCACTGCCAGCCATCACCGTCATTCGCCACGAGACCTTGCAGCATGGCTACGGTCGCTGAGTCGGCCGCGCCGGTCTCATACTCGATGGAGCCGGCAAAGGGGGGAATGTGGTGAAAATCGGCTTTATCGGTAAGATAGCGTCCGATCTCCGCGTCCGGGTTCAGGCCAAGCTCTTGGCGTAGGAACATCTTAAGAATTAATTTATTGCCGTATAAAATTGATGTATTACTTTATTCTGCTGAGCCGCGCCGTATGGGCAGCGGACTCCATTGGGGTCCGCGTATTTCATGAAACGCCTTGCCGTGAATCCCACGGATGCGACTATGATCCGTCACGAGCTCACGTCCGTGCTCGATGAGCTGCAGCAACTCCGAACAGGTATGGTCGTCGCGGATCCCGTCGTGGAGCAAGCCGGGCGCTTTTCCTGAATTAACCGGAGCGATGATGGCGGCTGGATCGGTTCGCTCCAGTTCCTGAGCGCGATCGCCAAAGGCCAAGGCCAGCGGCACAAAGTAGACATCTGGCGCCGCGCCGTCCAAGTGCACCTCCACCCACGCCAAAGCCGAGTGCGGGGCATTCAAGGGAGCCCAATCCACAATGCGCGTTGATTCGATCCGATGCGATTTCCCTGCGAACCATCGCTGCTTCATCAGGTATTCGGGCAAGCTCGCTCGTTCCAACTGGCGGCGGACTGGATGGTCAAAAATCTGCGCCCATCCGGCGGCCGTGCTCAGCGCCGTTTGTCTTGCCATGCTAGGCCTCCCCGCACATCACACGGCGGCTTTGGGTTGAGGCTGGAAAACCACCACGCCGAGGGGAGGAAGCGTCATGTTGAGGGAGTAAGATCGCCCGTGAATGGGGAGCGGAGCTGCGTGCAAACCACCGAAGTTTCCCTGGCCACTGCCACCGTACAAAGGTGCGTCACTGTTCAGAATCTCTTTCCAAAAGCCCTGCCTGGGCACACCGACGCGATAGTTTTGCCTCACTACAGGCGTGAAGTTACACACAAAAAGGAGTTGGTCGTTCGGATCCTTCGCAACGCGGAGAAAGCTTACGATACTCCTTTGGGAATCCGTGCAATCGACCCACTCGAAACCCGCAGCCTCAAAGTCGCGTTCGTGCAGTGAAGGCTGGCCGCGATAGATTGTATTAAGATCCCGCACCCAGCGCTGCAATCCCACATGAAGCGGTTTGTCCAGCAGTTGCCATTCAAGGCTCGAATCATGATTCCACTCCGACCATTGGCCGAACTCGTCGCCCATGAAGAGGAGTTTCTTGCCCGGGTGGCCGAACATGAATCCGTAAAGCAGCCGCAGGTTGGCGAACTTCTGCCATTCGTCGCCGGGCATCTTGCGCAGCATGGAACCCTTGCCGTAAACGACTTCATCGTGGGAGAAGGGCAGGATGAAATTCTCATTGAAGGCATAGAGCAGGCTGAACGTGGTCTGGTTGTGGTGGTAACTGCGAAAAACCGGATCGAGGGAGAAGTATCCGAGCACGTCGTGCATCCATCCCATGTTCCATTTAAAGCCGAACCCCAAGCCTCCAACGTAGGTGGGCCGGGACACCTGGGGCCACGCCGTTGATTCCTCCGCGATCATCATCGCGTCCGGAAAAGCCGCATAGATGTGTTCGTTGAGCGCTCTCAGGAAATTGATGGCGTCAAGATTCTCCTTGCCGCCGTAGCGATTCGGTATCCACTGGCCCGGATTTCGCCCGTAATCGAGGTACAACATGGAAGCCACGGCATCGGCGCGAAGACCGTCGACGTGATACTTGTCCAGCCAGAAGCGCGCGTTGCTGATCAGGAAATTGCGAACCTCGTTGCGGCCGTAATTAAAGATGAGCGTATTCCAATCCGGCTGCTCCCTTTGCCGCGGGTCGGCGTGTTCATAGAGGTGCGAGCCGTCGAAATAGCCGAGACTGGCTTCGTCTTTGGGAAAATGTCCCGGCACCCAATCCAGAATCACGCCAATGCCGCACTGATGAAGGTGATCCACGAGATACATAAAGTCGGTGGGTGTGCCAAAACGGCTGGTCGGCGCAAAGTAGCCGGTGGCCTCATATCCCCACGAACCGTCGAACGGATGTTCCGTAACCGGCAGGAATTCAACGTGGGTGAAGCCCTCAGCGTGAACATACTCCGCGAGCAGCGGAGCCAGTTCCCGGTAGGTGAGCCAACGATCGCCCTCCTCGGGGACGCGCCTCCACGACCCAAGGTGCACCTCGTAGATTGAAATGGGTGCATCGAGAGAGCTCTTTTTCGAGCGGCCGGCCATCCATGCTCCATCCTGCCACACGTAGCTGTCGAGGTCCCACACGCGCGAGGCCGTATGGGGGCGAATTTCCGCCGCGAAGCAGTAGGGATCGGCCTTGTCAACCCAATAACTTCCGTATTGGGATTCCAAGTGATACTTGTATATTGTTCCCTGGCCGACGTTGGGTACAAAAGCCTCCCAGATCCCGGCCGAATTGGACCGCATCGAGTTGGCGGCCGGATTCCACTGGTTGAAGTCGCCAACCACGGAGACGAGCCGCGCATTGGGCGCCCACACCGCGAAATGAACGCCGGGAACGCCATCCTGCGTGGTGAGGTGCGCGCCCAACTTTTCGTAGACACGATCGTGTGTGCCCTCGGCAAACAACTGCTGATCGAAATCGCTCAATACCGATTGCAAGTGTGCGCTGCCTTTCGCTTCAATTTCGAGACACTACCGAACTACAAGTAATAGTCGAAGTCTCGTTCCGTGCGGACCCAGCGCCTGATCTGCAATATATGGGCGGGCAGGCTTTGGGGAACCAGTTCGACGTAGTTGCGCGATCTCTGCCAGAAGAAGCGGCCCTCACCGAGCAGATCGTGCACTTGAAAAGCATGACTCGTGTCGACTCCTAACCAGGTGAGGTCCAGATTCACCCAGCCCGTTTGGATGTGGAAGCAGTCGAGGTTCACGATAACGATAACGGCACTGCTCAGGTCGTCCGTGACCTTGCTGTAGCAGAGCAGGACCGGATTGTCGGTCTCATGAAAGTGCAGGTTGCGATTGTGCTGGAGCGCCGGGTTCTCCCTGCGGATCTGGTTCACCCTGGCGATGAGATCTTTTAAGCTTTGCGGAGAATTCAGATCGCGGTGCTTCAGCTCGTATTTTTCTGAGTTCAGATATTCTTCACTGCCGGGCCGCAGAGGGACGTTTTCGCAGAGCTCGAGTGCCGGACCATAAATTCCGTAGCTGGCGCTGAGCGTTGCGGCCAAAATGAGCCGAACCATAAAGGCGGGTCTGCCACCCACCTGAAGGAACTCCGGAAGAATGTCCGGAGTGTTCGGCCATAGGTTCGGGCGAAGGTATTCCATAATTTGCGTTTGCATAAGCTCTTTAAAGTAATCTGTGAGTTCCTGCCTGGTGTTGCGCCACGTGAAATACGTGTAAGACTGGGAGAAGCCGATTTTGGCCAGGCGTTGCATCACCTGCGGCCGGGTGAACGCCTCGGCAAGGAAAAGGACGTCCGGGTGCTCTGTCTTGATGGCATCGATCAGCCAAGCCCAGAAGGGGAGCGGCTTGGTATGCGGATTATCCACGCGGAAGATGCGCACGCCCTGGCCGATCCAGAAGTCAAGTATGCCTTTCAATTCCTCCCATAGGCCTTGCCAGTCGCGGGTTTCAAAATCGAGCGGATAGATGTCTTCATACTTCTTGGGTGGATTTTCGGCGTACTGCACGCTGCCATCGGGACGGGTGCGGAACCATTCTCGGTGTTCCTGCACATAGGGATGGTCGGGAGTGCATTGAAAAGCTATGTCGAGCGCAACCTCCAGGCCATGCTCAGCCGCTTTGGCAATGAATCGGCGGAAGTCTTCCAGCGTGCCTAGCTCAGGGTTAATGGATTTGTGGCCGCCCTCGGCTGAGCCAATGGCCCAGGGGCTCCCAACGTCATCCGGCTGAGCGACGGGAGCGTTGTTCTTGCCCTTGCGAAATGACTTTCCGATCGGATGGATGGGTGGAAGATAAACGACATCAAAGCCCATCGAGGCAATGTAGGGAAGCCATGCCTCGCAATCCTGAAACGTGCCGTGCCGCCCGGCCTGCGGCCCGCACGATCGAGGGAACACTTCATACCAGGTGGAAAACCGTGCCTTTTCGCGGTCCACGACGACGCTGAGTTGTTTATCGTAGCGGCTGGCGAGTCCGCGATCGGGGTAGCGTTGTGCAAGCCTGAGCAATTCGGCATCGAGCCCGATGGCTACGCCCGATTGCTGATCCTTATGTTCACGGAGCCGCTGTGCCCAGATGCGCAAGAGTTCGGCATCGTGCCCGGCGGCTCGCGCGGCCGCCGCGTCAATGATCTCGGCCCCGGCGAGCAAGTCCACTGCGACATCCTGCCCGGCGACGACTCTTTTTTCCAGCGCACTACGCCAGGTCCGGAAGCGGTCGAGCCATCCTTCCACGGTGTACCGGTACCGCCCCATTTTCGTGACGTAGAACTCTCCCCGCCACCGATCGTTACCCAGAGGTTTCATGGGAGAAGCGTGCATGACTTGATCGTTTTCCCCATGCAGAATCTGGCACGCCACTTGATCGTGCCCATCCGCGAAGACGTCGGCCTCAACCTGGACGGTTTCACCCATTACGCGCTTAATGGCGAATCGCCCACCGTCGATTTCGGGCGACACCCGCTCGATTACTACGCGCTGCCGCCCTTCCACTGGCATTGCCGGCATGGGCTTTGGGTTCTCCTCGTTTCACGCCTGAATTCCCGTGGCGAAATTCCTCTCACGTATGCGCCGTCGTCGTTGTCGGCGAGGGCAGCTTGCTTTAATTTGATGGCAGTGGGGCAGGGTCGGAATGCGCCTAAAGAGGTTCAACGATAAGGATTTGCCACTTGGGGGAAATCCTTTCACTTCAGCACGAACACCTTCACCGGGAAGTTATGCTTGTGGAATTCCGCAAACCAGACGTGCGCACATCGTCATTTATCTAACTAGCGCGACAGATTAGCAAGGTTCTGTTTGTATGCCGTATTGTTGGGGTCAAGGGTGCAGGCCGCGCGGTACTCCTCGATAGCCCCCTCGCGGTCGCCTTTTCTTTGCAGGACGGCGCCCAGGTTGCTGTGGGCGTTCGCGTTATTGGGATTCAAGCGCAGTGCCTCGCGGTATTCCGCCGTCGCGCCATCCCAGTCGCCCTTAAAGTAAAGCGCCATGCCGAGGCTGACGAGGGCCAGTTCATTGTTCGGTTTCAGGCGCACCGCTTCACGTTCTTCCGCAATCATGCCATCCCAGTCCCGATTATCTCCCAGCGCATTGCCGAGGGCGAAATGGGCCATGGCACTCGCGGGATCCAGCCGCAAGGCCTCGCGTGCTTCCGCTATCGCCTCATCGGTCTTGCGCTCGCGCCGCAGGGCACGGGAAAGGTCAACGTGCCACTCGGGATTTTGAGGATCCAGCCGAACGGCGGCGCGGTACTCGCGCTCGGCCTCGGCGTCGTGGTACGCATGCAAGTCTTCCAAGCCCTGCGCCGTATGGTGCTGAAGCTCAGCCTGCGGGCTTTCCGGTGTTTTGGGTTCGCTACCCTTGGCTGCAGCCTTCGACCCGGCGTCCGCCGGTACGGTCACCCGAGCGGCGGCTGTCTGGGGCGATTTCGCGCTGCGTAGCGCGCGGAGAAACGCGTCGCTGGCGCCGGCAGCTTGCATGCTCTGGAGAAAATCATCTGCCACCAGAAAGCTAATCCCACGCTGCTCGATCAGTTTCGCGCCGGAATCGTTGCCCAATCGGCTGCGCACCAGACCGCGCACTTGGTCCTGTGTCAAGGGTTCTTGCTGTCCCCAGGCAGATAACGCAATGACCACACCTATGATCAGCATGAAATAGAGCGGTTTCCCGAACACCATCTCCACCTCCGAATCAGCGATTCGTTAAAACGACGGGGGATTGTACGCCAGATCCAGGAAATGAGTATCTGCTGCGCGGCAGTTCGCAAGCGGGCGTGGTCTAGGAGCAGGTGGCGGTAAAAATGCCGCATCACCGGTCGGTTCGATTGAATCTCTGCAATTTATGAACCCAAGACACTGATGGCTAAGTACCACGCTTTTGCGACGATAAACGCCAAAACCTAAACAGGCAATCCCATTCTTGTCGTCGCGTCGACAGGCCAAAACGTCGGCACGCTTTGCCGGGCGTCACTGCTCAAGTGTCATTTGCTACAGTTTTCAGGTTTTGATGCGCAGCAGGAGGTAGGTTCCAGCCAAGCCGAAGAGGATGTCCGGCGACCAGGCCGCCATGGCGGGAGGGAGTTGGCTGAGGTTGCCCATTGCTTCAAAGAGGCTCGAGGTTGACCAGTAGATGATGGCGATGCCGATGCTCAGGGCGATTCCGGTCAGGGCGCCTTTTCCGCCCATCGTGAACGAAAAAGGAATCCCGATAAGCGTGACCACGAAGGCGATGAGAGGATACGAGAACTTGCGGTAGAGTTGCACGGAAAGCCGGACCACGTCAAAGCCGCTTTGCCGGAGGTCGGCGATATAGCGCTGCAATTCGAACGTGCTCATCTGCTCTGAGGGTTTCACTTCCTTTTTGAAATACGCGGGCTCTTCCGTTAATTCCTTGAAAGTTTCGACGGAGAATGGGGTGTAGCTGGTAACCCGGTCGCCGTTCATGTCGCGCAACCAACCGTTTTCCAGAATCCATCCGTGAATGGATTCTCCCCATGACGCCCGGGCGGCTTCCACCCGTCGAGTCATGCGAAAGGTCTTCGGATCAAATTCGAACACCGAGAGGTTGGCGAAGATATTCTTGTCCGGGTCAAAGAATGTGTAGTTGTAAATCCGGCTGGAAGTGCCGAATATCCACTGGTGATCGGGACGATAGAAGGTCTGGGCCGGTTTCCCCTTGATTTCGTTGCGCAGACCGTTCTGGCGCTGATTGGTTTCCGGCAAGACATTGTCCGCGAATAAAAACATGCCCACGCTCAGCAGCGCCGCCACGCCCAGGACAGGGACCGACAATCGGTAGAGACTCACGCCCGCGGTTTTAACCGCGATGATCTGGTTGGTTTTGGTGAGCAGTCCGAAGTTGACCAGGGTAGCCACCAGGATGCTGAGTGGCAGCATGAGGTAGACAACCTGGGGAAGGAGGAACCGGTAATAATCCACCACGACGCGCGCGGGGATCTGGTTGCGAACGATATCGCCCAAAACCTGGAAGAAATCAAAGATGAGGTACACACCCACAAAGGCGATAAGGAGGACGGCGAAATAGAAAATCCACCCGCGAATCACGTAAATATCGAGAATTTGGAGGAACCGGCCGCCCACTTTGGCGGGCGCCGGAAGCAGCGATTTCCGGTGGGAACGGGCCCACCGAGCGTGCCAATCCTGCCAGTGTTTCACGATGCTCTCAAACGCATCCTGAAGGAACATCATCCGCGTTCGCACATGGCGCAGATTCAAGAGCATGAAGATGCCGGCGGCGGCAAACAACGCGTTAGCCAACCAGAGACCTAGCAACGGTGGAACACGCCCCTGCATGGCAAAGGTCCGGCCAAAGGCCATCAGGGCGTAATAGGCGAAGAACAGCAACAGGCTGAGCATCACACCCAGGGACTTGCCGCCCTTGCGCGTCGAAATGCCCAGGGGAATGCCCACGAGCGCCAGGACCACCGCCGCCGCCGGCAGGGCGAACCGCCAGTGCAACTCCACCAACGCGGCCTGCCGCTCGTGCGGCTGATGAATGTTCTGCCAAAGTTGAGAGAGGCTCAGGTAGGGGGGCGTGCTACGCACCGCTCCCGCACCCGCCTGATTCACCGGAATAGGAATTTCCGTGTCGGTGAAGGAGGCTATGGAATATTCCGAAGGGCGTGAGGGATCATATTCGTGCGTGGTGCCGTTCTCAAGGTGCAGTACGAAGCGGTTGCGACCGGGTTCGTTGACAAGCACTCCGCTTTCCGCTAACGTTACCTTGACTGAGTTGCGCTGCGACATGTCCGCAATAAAGACATGGTGCCAGATCGCCCGGGAACTGCTCACGTCCTCTAGGTAAAGCAGCCGATTAGGGAATTGCTCATTGAAGACACGGGGCTGAATTTCATAAGGCGCTTGGCTGGCCGTAAGCCCGGTTTCCATGCGGTTCAATTTGCGCAGAGCTTGGGGAGCCAGCACCAAGCCCATCCAGAGAGTCACGGCCCAACCCGTCACCGCCAGAAGCATGACGGGCCGCACAAAGCAGGCTAGTCCGACTCCGGAGGCACGCGCGGCAATCACTTCACCGTCTGCCGCCATTCGGCTCAAGCCAATGAGCGTTCCCACCATCACCGCCAGTGGGACCGTCATCATCAGGATGTTGGGCACGGGCAAAAGGAACAGGGTTGCCATGTCGCGCAAGGGTACGTTGTGGCGCACCACCAACTCCAGGAGCGTGCCCAGTTTGCTCATGAAGATGACAAAGGTGAACACCAGCAGTCCAAGCAGCGTGTGGGAGAAGGTCTCTCTCAGGATGTACCGGGTCAGAATCCGCATAGCTACGAGACCACCATCCTAACACACCGGGAGACGAAAATCGAAAATAGGCGCGTTTCTCGAACTCAATTCCAGGGTTCGAGTTTCGCATTTCGACACCATGCCAAAAACTCACCTCATGCTTCTTTGGCACATGCACCAGCCCTATTATAAGGACTTGGCGGACGGCGTCTACACCATGCCTTGGGTGCGTTTGCATTGTCTGAAGGATTATTACGGCATGGTGGCGGTTATGCGGGACTATCCCTCCGTCCATGCCACATTTAACCTTGTACCGTCCCTGGTGCTGCAGATCGAGGATTATGCCCGCGACACGGCGCGTGAGCCTGCGTACGATTTGGCGTTCCGGCCCGCCAATCAGATGAACGCTGCCGATCGTGAGGTCCTACTGGCCACCGCTTTCCAGCTCAATCACGACAACCTCCTCAACCGTTACCCCCGCTTTCAAGAGTTGTGGGAGAGGTCAAAAAAAGCCAGTTTGGCGATCGCGGCCAAAAGCTTCACCCCTCAAGACATCCTCGATCTTCAAGTGCTCTCGCAGGTGGCGTGGTTCGATGAGATTTTCCTGGCCGGTGACCCTGAAGTAGTGCGCTTAGTGAAGAAGGGAAGGGGCTATAGCGAATCCGACAAAGCTATTGTTCGCAGAAAAGAGATAGAAATATTCAATGTAACACTGCAAGAGTATCGGAAGGCGGCAGACCGCGGCCAAGTGGAGCTTTCGACGTCGGCCTTTTATCATCCCATCTTGCCCCTTCTCTGCGACACCTCGATCGCAGAGGAGTCACATCCAGGCGTAAAGCTGCCACGCCGCCGCTTCCGTCATCCCGAGGATGCGCGCGACCAGATGCGGGCGGCCATTGCACTCCACGAGCGTGTTTTCGGCCGGCGGCCCCGCGGGCTGTGGCCGAGCGAGGGCAGCGTGTCCGACCAGGTTATGCGCTTGGCTTCAGAAGAGGGATTCATCTGGGCCGCAACCGACGAAGGCGTGCTGGCGCGTACCAAGCAGATGGGTTTTCATCGGCGTAGCGATGGAACCCTGGAGGGCGGAGACGAATTGTACCGCCCTCATGCGTTTTCCACAGGGGGCAAGACTATTTCGCTTTTCTTCCGCGATCATCAAATCTCCGATTTAATCGGCTTCGTTTACTCCCGCACGGATGCGCAGACAGCAGCGGCGGATCTGCACTACCGCATCAAGGCGGCAGGGCGCAGTACAGGTCGGCCAGCGGTGGTTTCTGTGATTCTGGACGGTGAAAACGCCTGGGAATACTATCCGGGCAACGGGCGCGAATTCTTGAAAGCCTTTTACGGGCGGATTGCGGCTGACCCGGAACTGGATGCGGTAACCGCCAGCGAGGCGCTGCGCCTGACGGAGCAGGGCTTTTTGTCACACATTGTCCCCGGCTCGTGGATTAATGCCAACTTTGACGTCTGGATTGGCGCGGATGAGGACAATCGTTCCTGGGACCTGCTGAGCGAGGCGCGCGATTTCTACGCCCAGCGCGTGGATGGACCCGGCGTGACGGCGGAACATCGCCGATTGGCGCAGCAAGATCTGTGGGTGGCTGAGGGAAGCGACTGGAATTGGTGGTACGGACCGGAGCACTCGAGCGCGAACGATGAAGACTTTGATCTCCTCTACCGCAAGCACCTGAGCAACATCTACTGGCTGCTGGGCGGGTCGCCCAAGGATGACCTCGCGGTTCCGATCAAGCGACCGCGGGTGCAGGCCCGCACCGTAACGCCTTCGGCGCAGATTCGTCCGAAGATTGACGGCAGAGTGACTACTTATTTCGAATGGATGGGGTCCGGCCTCTGTCAGCCGGACTATACGGCAGGCTCGATGCACGGCGCGGCGCGCATTGTGGAAGCGTTGTATTACGGTTACTCCGCGGAGGCGCTTTACTTGCGGCTGGACCTTAACGAGTCTTTTCTGCACGACCATCCCGAGTTCGAAATCCGCGCCAATGTTGACAGTGAGAGGCCAGCCCGATTGCACGCCCTGGTGGGCGCTAGGGGTGTAGTGGACGTGGAGTTTTGGCAGGGTGACGAACCTCTACGGGTGCCCGTGGGACCCGGTCACCATGTGGAACTGGCGTTTCAGCAGATCTTCGAACTTCGGCTCGATTACGCAATACTGGGAATTTCCTCGCACGAACGCATCAAGCTTCAGGTTTCCGTTTGGGCAAAGGGGCTTCCGCTTCAACTACTCCCTCAAGAAGGATGGCTTAATCTCGAGCTGACGGAGGATTTGGTCAGTTGGTAGGCTCGGTATTTGCTCCAGCATCTAATATTTCAGTGAAGAGCCCCGCCGGGTTATGACGGTTCGTTCCACCCCAGTGCTTCCAAGTCGGCTTTGTCCTTTGCGCGCCCTGTCATTCGCTTGTTGAGGATTAAGGCGTCGCGACCGATAAAGTTCATGCGGGTTTGTCCCAAGACACCCTCCACTCGGTTGGCCCATGCCTGATCGAAGGTGACACCCGTGACGGAGGTAAGCAGGTCAATCCTGTTGGGAGGGAAACCTAACTGAATTACGCGATAAGAATCCACGAAATCAGTGGCTTTCAGCCCGAGCGACGCGAACCCCAATTCGGCCAAGGCCGCCTCCACCCGTTGCGCATTTTCGGGAGAGTTACGAACCAGAATGTCAAGGTCCCCGGTGTATCGCGGGAGTCCGTGGTGGGCCAGGGCCACCGCACCCACAACAAGGTACTCAACGCCGTGGGAGTTGAACGATTCGATAAACTGGCGCCAGTCTTCCGGAAGGGGCATCGCTTTCGTTCTCCTTCTGCGCCATCGCCCGAAGCTGGAACAAAATCTCCAGCCGCTCTATCGGCGTAAGTCGACGGTAATACTCGCGCGTGGCCGCATCCGCTTCGCGGAACGTTCGGTATTTGGCGACTGCCCGTTGCATGCCTTCATTTTATCGCCTGAGTCCCAAAAGTCCTACGGCAAATCGCAATCCATGGTGAAGAGCGTAGCAGGGAAGCGGTTCGCCGGCCCAGGGCGTCCCTGAAAATTCTCTCCAAGTATTGCCTCAATTGCAGAGACGAAGTATGATGCCGCGCTCGCTCATTTCCCTGCGGGACTATCCGAAACGTTCGGAGGAGCGGCAGTAAGCAGCTTGTTAATCCGGCTTTCTTCGGGGGTGGAACAATGGAATCGATGATGAATCGCCGCAAGTTTCTGGGCACGGCGGCGGCATCTGCTGCGTTTACCGTGGTTCCCAGACACGTATTCGGTGGGCGTGGGGTTGTTGCGCCCAGCGACAAAATCACTTTGGCTTACATCGGCACAGGCACTCAGGGGCTGCGGGAGATGCTGGACTTGCTTCCTGTCCCGGAAATTCAGATCGTCGCGGTTTGCGACCCTAGCAATAATGCCGTCGGCTACCGGGACTGGTCAAGAGATGGACTTCTCAAAGACATTCGCCGCACGCTGGGAAAGCAGGACTGGGGGGCCGGCACCGAAGGCGTTATTCCGGGAGGCCGCGACATCGCAAAAGAGATTGTTGAGACTTACTATGCGGCCAACCGGCCCGGCGGTACGTTCAAGGGCTGTAATTCCTACGCGGATTTCCGAGAGTTGCTGGACAAAGAAAAGGACGTAGATGCGGTCAAGATCATGACGCCGGACCATCTTCATGGCGTCGTCAGCATTGCCGCCATGAAAAAAGGCAAGCACGTGATCCTGCACAAGCCCATTGCCAATCGGCTGGAAGAATCTATGCTGGTGATCGAGACCGCGCGGAAAACGGGCGTTGCCACACACTTCGAGCCGTGGGAGTACAACGGATCGATGGAACGGGTGATGACTTGGATCAATGGCGGCGCCATTGGAGCCCTCCGGGAAGTTCACAACTGGACGAATCGCCCGGTGTGGCCGCAGTACACATCTCTGCCCACCGATACGCCTCCGGTACCGGAGGGCTTTGATTGGGATTTGTGGCTGGGTCCCGAAGCCGAGCGGCCTTATCATCCCGACTACACGCACATGGTATTTCGCGGCTGGTACGACTTCGGCGGCGGCTCGATGGCCGACATGGGTCATTACAGTCTCTTGACGGTGTTCAGGGCGCTGGAGCTGGGATCGCCGATCAGCGTCGAGCCCATGCTAAGTCACAACTGTGAATTCAAGGATCATGTGGCCGCGGGGATAAGAAACGACTTTTCGTTTCCGACCGCCAGCATCGTGCGTTTCAAGTTCCCAGCGCAAGGGAAGAGGCCGGCAGTGGATTTGATCTGGTACGAGGGCGGAATGCGGCCGCCCATGCCGCCGGAACTGGAAGAGGATCACAAAGAACTGCCAGCCGAGGGCATGATGTTTGTCGGCCGTAAGGGCAAAATCCTGGCAGGCTTTCACGTCGAAACTCCGCAACTGATCCCCGCACGCCGGATGCGCAAGCATCCGGTTTCGCCGGAACCGGTGCGCCGGCACCAGCCGGGCGAGGTCTCGCCCAGCATGCGCGAATGGATGGCTGGTGTCAAAGGCGGACCGCAATCTTCGGGGAGCTTCTTGTATGCCGGGCCGATTTCCGAGGCCGTCAACCTCTACGCGGTCGCCCTGCGCACGGGCAGAAAGCTGCTCTATGATCCGGGCACGAGGAAAATCACCAATGTGGCGGCGGCGAATAAATACCTGTCCCGGGAGTATCGCAAGGGTTGGGATCCTCAATCCATCTAAGAGTTGGCGCCTTGGCAGCGCCCATAAATCAGGAGAACTGACATGGACCAAATCTCGAGAAGAGAATTTCTTTATGGAAGCGCCATTGGGATCGCCGCCGCGGCGGTCATGGACCTCCGCGCCAACCCGCTGGGTTTACCCATCGGGTGCCAGACGTATCCTCTGCGCGACTCTATCGGAAAGGACTTTGAAGGTACTCTACGGCAGATCGCGGCCGGGGGGTATCGGATGATTGAGATGTGCTCGCCGCAGGGTTATAAGGACGGTTTTGGCGCCTTGGCCAATATGAAAGCCGCAGAAATCCGCAGCAGGATACACGGTGCGGGACTGGGATGCGAAAGCTGCCACGTGCAGTTCACAGAACTTAAACAGGGTCTGGACGAGAGAATCGCTTATGCTCATGAACTTGGCCTGAAGCAGATCATCGTTCCCACCTTTGGTTTGAAGCCCGGGGCGAGCCTGGCGGACTGGGCGCGCGCCGCCGACGAACTGAACAAGATCGGTGATCAGACGCAGAAGGCGGGTCTTCAGCTCGGCTTCCACAACCACAACTTCGAGTTCCAGCAAATCGGCGGTGTGCTGATCTACGACGAGTTGATGAAGAATCTCGATCCCGGTCTGGTCAAGATGCAATTTCAGGTGGCTGTAATCAGTCTCGGCTACGACGCTGTGACTTATCTCGCCAAGTATCCCGGCCGCTTCATTTCACTCCATCTCGTGGATTGGTCGCCGGAGCAGAAGAAAGTGGTGCCGATCGGCATGGGCAGCATCGACTGGCGGAAGCTTTTTACCGCGGCCAAAACGGGAGGCATTAAGAACTACTTTGTAGAAATGGATTGGGACCTCATGAAGCCCAGTGTGCCCTACCTGCGCAAGTTAAAAGTTTAGCGGGATTATTTAGTGTGCGGGGGGAGAGGAGAGCGGCCCCGGGGCCGCTCCCCCGCCGGAACACTTCGGACGTTACCGTCCAGAGCTTCCGGCACTTGCGGATCCGCCCTGTCCGCCCGGCGTGAAGAGAAGTGCTTTGTACCATCCAGAAGGACGAATTTCGGTTAAGCGGTTAGCGCCGCCCTTTTTCACATAGTCGACCTCGGTCTCCGAGTTCTTCTTTTGTTCCGCGACAACCGTGGCTCGCGTTGTGGCGATCACTTTGCCGTCTTTGTAGAACGACACGTCAGGCGTTTTCGTGTTCTCGGCAACGTCCATCCGGTAGTCTCCTGCCGGTAACGTGCTTCCATTTTTTAGTTGTAAAGTATCGACGATCGTAACGCTGGTTCCACGCTCGGTGCTCTTGCTCTTGTGGATTCCCCAGGACGCGAGTCCAAGGCTAGCCACAGACAGAAGCGCTACCACCATTCCGCCGAGCGTTTTCGTGCCAAGTATTCTCATAGGGAACTGAACCTCCTTATTGACCGTGCGCAAGGCCATTACGACACGAAATCCCACGCACGCCCCGGGTTCCTCCCGTGCGGCCGTATTCATCTCGCTTCGTACCCAGCCCTGCGTTAAGTTGGAAGGGGTGGGCTGGCTATTGGTTGCCCTGTGCGCGACCCGGCGAGGTTCTTACCAATTCAGGCGCAGCGAGAACTGAATCTGCCGCGAATTATCCGCTGCACTGATCATTCCAAACTGTGTCGTGCCAACAATCAAGCCGGGGCGATCGAAATTGGGATGATTGGTCAGGTTGAAGAATTCGGCGCGAAACACCGTGTTGAACCGTTCCGTAAGACGGAAGCGGCGCTCGAGGCTGGCGTCGCTCGCCGCGAGTCCGGGCCCGGTGATCACGTTCCGTCCCTCGTTGCCCGGAATGCTGAATGCTCCCTGACTATCAGTGAAGATGGGAGGCGGCGCAAACGCGCTGGTGTTGAACCAGCGTTGCGGGTTTCGCTGGCTGGCAGGAAGGTCGGGATTGAGGACCAGGTCGGGCCGGTCCGTGCCATTTGATTGCGTGCCGCTTAGAGCGGTGGCCAGAACGGCGGTAAGCGGCTGGCCGGTCTGAGCTGTGATGATGTCAGCAACTTGCCATCCGCCCAGCAGGTGGCCGGGAGCACCCGTTCTTGCCCATCTGCGGCCGGGTCCGAACGGCAACTGCCACAACCCTGAAAACGTAGCGCGCTGTCGCATGTCGAAATCGGAAAGACCGTACTCGGCAGCCATGTTGTAGTTGTTCTGCGGCTGGTCGGTGCCGTCCAGGCCCGATGCCGTATCGAGCGACTTGGCGTAGGTATAGCCGGCAACAAAGGAGAATTGCTTGGAAAAGCGGTGCTCCAGGCGCGCAACCAACGCATTAAAGTTGGAGTTGACATCCGTAGCACGAACGAATTGATTCGAACCGGGTTGAGGATGGTATCCCAGCCTTTCTCCGGGCAAATTCGGGACGCCTTGATTCTGCAAACCGCGCCGCGGCAGTTTGTGGCCGTCCGACCCCGTGTAGCTAAAAGAGAGAACGGTATTCGTGCCAAGCGCGTGCTCGTAGGAAAGACTCCATTCATACACATAGCCGTTGCGGATGTTGGGCGGTGAGGAAATCGCGGTGGGTTCCTGATTCCCGAGCGTATACCCGAGCTGATACGTCAGGATGGAAGGAGCGTAGGGCTGGCCGCAAGCGCCGGGACCATAGAAGCGGCACAAATCGAGACCCAGAAGGAATTCTGTGAGGGGCGCACTCAAGCGTGTTTCCGCCGTATAGTCAAGCTCCATCAGGGAATTGAAAACGCCCAAGCCGCCGCGCAATGCGTTTTTGCCATTGCCCGTTAGGTCGTAGGCAAAGCCCACGCGCGGCGCCCAGCCGCTCCAGTCTGGCTTGATCAGCGAGTTCGGCAAGCCGGCCTGCTGCGACGTTATGAATTGCAAACCGTATTGCGAAGTGAGTTGCTGAACCAAAGGATTTGCGGTCAATGCCGCGGCCTGACCGTGATCGTTGAGCACAATAAACCGCTCCGCATCGGCGGGATCGAGAATGGACGCCCGCCCGTCCGCATTCACCGCGGGGGTGTAGAATTCCTCGCGCAGGCCGTACGTGAGGCTGAGGCGAGGCGTTGCATGGAACTCATCCGTGAAATACGCCCCCAGGTAATCCAGCCGGTCATTGCCTCCGGAGTTGCCCGCCTGGGCATATGAGAGAAAGGGCCGGCCCAAAAGAAAGTCCGAGAAAGCCGTGCCTGAAACCGAACTGGCGCCGTCATCAAACTGAAAGACGCCCTGGCCGAAATCTTCCACCAAGTAGAACAGGCGCAGGCGACGCAGGTCTCCGCCAAACTGAAACGTGTGGCGTCCTTTGACCCACACCAGGCTGTCGGTGAACTGGAACGTGTGGTTCTTGCGGTCTTCCGGCTGAAAGATGTCGCTGTCCCCCATGTCGGCGTAGCCGGGAACGTCGATAGCCGGAATGCCATCGTTCGTGGAGCCCGGCGCGCGCGTAAGGCCGAGCGTTTGGAGAAAGCCGCTGTGAATATTCTGCCCCTGCTTGGTCCCATCGAAGTACGAATACCCAAATCGAAAATCGTTGATGAGCGTGGGCCGAAATAGGGACGTAAACCCGAGCGCCAGGTTCAGTCCGTTGTCGTACACGTCGTCTCCGAACCCTGGCGGCGCGGGAGGATTATTGGCGAAACTATCGGGCACGAAGGGGACCGTCGGCGTATCGCGCGAAAATAGAAGGCGCCCAAACAGCAACTCATTGGGATTCAACTGGTGGTCGAGGCGCGCCGTAAACTGATTGGCGATTAAGCTGTGCATGCCGTTGTCGATGCTGTTGTCGGCGCCGTTCGCAGCATTCGGCTGATTGGGCAACGGGACGCGCGCCAGCACGGCGAGTGAGACGGGATTCATCGCCGCAGGCGAAATTTGATTCCCCGAAAACGGCTGAGCCGTGGCGGGATTCAGGATCGCAGGGAACGGCTGGCCGGTGGCGGGGTTGTCGCCGGTAAAGTCGCCTTGGCGCTCTGCCGCCGTAGGTAATATGCTCGTGTTGGTCAGCGTCTGCCGGATGCGGAAGCCCTCGTATTGCGTAAAAAAGAACGTGCGGTCGCGGCGCACCGGTCCGCCCAGGCTTGTCCCAAATTGATTTTGCCGGAACGGTGGAATCGGGAGGGCGGGATTGTCAAAGTAGTTTTTGGCGTCGAACGCACTGTTGCGAACGAACTCGTAGGCGGTGCCGGTTAAGCGGTTGGAGCCCGACCGGCTCACGATGTTGACTTGTGCGCCTGACACCACACCCTGCGCGGGAGAGTACGAGTTCTCTACCACGCGGAACTCCCGGATGGCATCAAGCGAGGGGCTCACGGTGAGGCTATAGGCGAATGGTTCAATTAACGTAATGCCGTCCAACGAGAAGTTATTGCGCTCGGAGCGTTGTCCGTCAACCGAGAAACCCAGCCCCAATCCCGGCGTATTGAACTGCTGCGTGGCGCTGTTCGGATAGGGCGGAACCGCGCCGGCCGCCAGTAAGGCGAGTTGTGAAAACTGGCGCCCATTCAAGGGCAGGGAAGTGACGCGCTGATTGGACAGCTCGTCCCCGATGGCCGGAGAGGCCGCCTGAATGAGCGGCGGGTGTTCTTCAACCTGCGTTACGGTTTGCCGAGTGGCGAGCTGGAGCGTGAGATCGATCCGGCTGGACTGCCCAACTTGGAGTGAAAGACCCGGCACCGTGCGGGACGCAAAGCCAGGCGTGGTGACCGTCAAATCGTAAACGCCCACCGGCAGCAAGGGAAAAACGTAACGGCCCTGCTGATCGGTTTGCGTGTGACGGGCTTGCGCGGAGGCATCGTTCGTCAGCGTCACCTCCGCCCGTGGAATCACCGCACCGCTGGGGTCGGTGATCACGCCTTCCAGGTGACTGTTCCAACTTTGCGCGCGCAGTGGGCGCGGCACCATGAGAAGCCCGCAAAGCACGGCTAATACAATCAACGTGGACAGAAAAAAAGATCGATAGGTAGCGGTATTCAAGCGATTGCCTTATTAGGGGGGGCAGAATGGGGAGGAGGCGTGACCGGCCTGCAAGTCTGCGCCTTCGGACTACTGCGTCCTCGCGAGCGCAGCCCCGTCCGTGCGAGCGCAAACCGGCCCTAACCTTCTTTCATCCGGACTTTACCGTCGGCCCCGGAGTTTCACCGGATCCTGGGAGCGGAAGAGCAGTGGCTAGTGGTTAGTGGCTAGCGGCTAACCACTGCTCTTCCGCTCCCTCGCGGGCTATACCGCCGATCGGGAATTGGAATTGCGACCTTACTTCCAGCCGCAATCCTCACCCTGCCCCGAAGGTTTCTCTTTCGTGTTAAATCTACCACGTCGTGCCAATTTCCTCAAGAACCTAAATGTCGGAAACCGGCAGGGCTTCGTCAAGGTCGCTTTTAGTGAGATCGCAATACATACCTCCTTTTATCGTTTGGTACATAATCCATAAGATAACGGCATAAAAATTGCTCGCTCTGCCGGATGGAGGTGTGTCTTCTGCTCGGAATGGCGCAGCCGGGTAGGCTCGCGAGGCTCCCGGCCGCCCCTGACGCGCTCGGCCGCGGCTCCGCCACGTGCCTATGCCCATGGGCTCAGCAAAAAACTCGCATGACGCCGGCCCGCGGGGCGGCCCGCCGGGGGCCGTGGAAACTCGAAATTCGAAACTGGAAACTGGACACGGCCTTGAGTTTCGAGTTTCCAGTTTCAAGTTTCGCTTTTCCCTAACCCTAACGCCACGGTCACGGAAAATGGACGGAAGAAAAAAAATTTACGAACGAAGCCACCAAGTTATTGAAAACAAAGGAGCGCAGAACAAAATGACCGAGAAAAAGCGGACATTTTGGTTTAAGTATCGGACATTTTGGTTCAACGTGGTGACATTTTGGCATGGCCATGCAGCATTTTTCGGACACTTCGGCATGACGTGGTGACGTCCTGGGTGCCAACACGGAAGAACGGGACCGGAAGAGGGGGACAGGCCATTTCCGACTTACCGATGTTTAGCGCTCCCACAGTCCGAACCACCGCGACTTTGATGTGACCCTGCGGAAACCGGTAATTTGTATGTCAACATTCTCAATCAGCAGATATAATCACAGGTCTTTCAGAATCGCATCTGCCTGGAATCCGGTGTGCATGGAAGCGAATTCAAACCAAAAAGTTCAGCGTCGCGGTGAACCGTGGGCTCTCGGTTCCGTGCTGGGCTACTCCTCGGCCAACATTTTTGACCGTGTGGCCGTGGTGCAAGCCGACCCGTTGATTGGCCCGGTTTTGCGCGGCATTCCCAGCCTGGTGCTGGGCGTCATTTTGGTTTGGAAGCACCGCACGCTGAATCAGTTGCGCCCCAGTTCACCGCAATACATTGGGTTGCGCCCCATCCTGGCGTTCCTGGCGGCAGGCGCTATCTCCACGTTTGGGCTCTTTCTTTATTACTTTGCGATAAGCGTGGGGGGCGTGACGATTACCGTACCGGTCCAGGAGACTTACGTCATCTGGGGCACACTGATTGCCTGGGTTTTTCTCCACGAACGCATTCACCGTTACGCCCTGATGGGCGTGGTGTTCATTTTTGTGGGCTTGGTGGGGCTCTCCCTTGGCCAGTCACGCGGCCAGCCGATCTCTCCGCATTGGTACTGGGCCATTCCGCTGGGATTCACCACCGCGTTGACTTATGGAGTCTCGGGCGTGCTGTGGCGCGACGGTCAACTCCGCGGCGCGCACCAATCCGTGGCGATTTTCCTTCAGTTCATCACGAGCGTGTTGACCGGCTTCATCGGGTTGCTGCTGGTCGGCCGGCTCGCCACGTTACAAATGGCGTCCTGGCACGCCCTGGCGGCTCTCCTTACCAGTGGGGTGCTTTCCGGCGTTCTGGCGATCTACTGTATGTTTACGGCCCTGCGGTTGATGGCCGTGGCGCGGGTGTACGCGTTCTCCTCACTTACGCCCCTGGCAGCAACCGTGTTTGCCCACTTCTTCCTGCACGAATTCCTCAGTGGCCTGATGCTGCTCGGAATTGTGCTGGTGTCGATCGGCGTCATTATGACGCAAGTCTTTCGGCCCAAGGACGAACGGCAAGCCTGAAGCAAGTATCCCCGGCAGAGCCGGGCGCCCGCCAGCGGACAAGAACCGGTTTGTTCCAATCGGTCTTGACACCTCGCCCGGTCAACGGTATTGTCTGCCTCCGTAGAAATGAAGGTCCTCGCAAAGGAGAAGGCACATGGAAGGCAAGACGCATGAAAGTCCAACGCTGTCTCAGGGTGAGAGCAGTCGACGTGATTTCTTGAAGAGCGCGACCACCGTGGCCGCCGGCCTGATGGCGCCCAAGGCAATGCAGGCGGAACCCCATGATTTGCTGCCCACGATCATGTTGGGTCCGCATCGCGTAACGCGGATGATTGTGGGCAGCAATCCCATCTATGGCTATTCCCATGTGAACAAGCAGTACGACCAGCACATGCGCGAGTGGTTTACGGACGAGCGCATCGTCAAGCTGCTGCTGGACTGCGAGAAGGCTGGGATCAATACCTGGCAGTACAGCTTCAATTTCGAGGAGAAGCGCCAAATCCCCAAGCTGCGTGCGGCGGGTTGCAACCTGCAATTCATCTGCCTGGCTGCTTCCTGGCATTACGACGAAAAGATGGGGCGGTCGCCGGAAGAGATTCTGGACGGCACCATCAAGTGCGCCCGGGCGGCGGCAGAATTCAAGCCCATCGGCATCGCCTTTCATGGCGGCGCGACGGACATTCTTTACCGGGCAGGGAAGATCGACCTGCTCCCAACTTTTATCCAGAAGGTCCACGACCTGGGAATCCTGGCCGGGATCTCGACCCACAACCCCAAAATCCTCGAGACCCTTCATCAAAAGGGATTCGCCAATGACTTCTACATGACGGGTTTGCAGTACCTCACCCGGCACCCCGAGGATTGGATGAGAGATATTGGCACCCTTCCCCTGGATGAGGGATGGATAGAATCGGACCGGCCGAAGATGGTGGCGGCCGTGCGCAAGGTCGATAAGCCGGCGCTGGTCTATAAAGTGCTCGGGGCGGGCCGCAAATGCGGGTCGGAAGAACAGAAGCAACAGGCCATCGAATGGGTGTTCAAGAACATCAAGCCCATCGATGGCACTATCATCGGCCTTTACCCGCGGTACTCCGATCAGGTCAGCGAAACCACCAAGATGGTGCGCGACGTTCTGTCGTAAGAGATCTGTTGGCCAGTGACGTACGAGTGGCGAGTGACCGGGGAGCTGCGTCCGCCGCCAAACAACATCTGCACCTTACACGGATCTTGATGCTTGCTCACCGATTGCGGATGGGCTAACCGTGGCCCCGCAGGGGCGTGAACGGAACTCGATGGTTCCTTACCCATTGCGGATGGGCTGACCATGGCCCCGTAGGGGCCAACCGTGAATAGCCGCAGGTTTCAACCTGCGGAGAGCGTGCCCCGTCCCATTTCCCCAACCCCTATAAGGGGTTGACCGTTTCGGCCCCTTCAGGGCCGATGCGCGTTCTGCGCTTCTTCTCCGTGGGTTTCACCCACCGCCGGAGGTGCCCCAATTGGCCCACGAAAAACGCCTATCAGGAGCCTGAGCTCGGATCCATCGTATTGATGACGTTTAACCGAGTCGAGTCCGCCGCCCGCAACCACGGTGGCCGTTGGTGGGATCTCTCGCCGCGCGTCTGAAGTGGCGGGGTTAGAGCCTTATCCTTCCGCGAGCCCGCCTGAACGGATGGCTTCAGGCGCCGCATCATGGACTTCGGGCTCAAGGCTTACTTTTGAGGGGTGATTCGAAATCATGACCAAACTATGCTGCTTTATTCTGTTCGCAGTCACCGCATCCTTTGCCCAGACTTGCTCGACGGTGGCGGGGAGCAATCCCGCCGTGACGTTGTGCCAGGGCTATCGGTACAGTGCGCATTCGAGTGAGCTGGCTGGCGAGCCGGAGCGGGTTTACGACGTTTACTACCTGAGCTCGGCAGGGCCAAATAATAAGGGAAGGCAATGCATCTACTGGCACGGAGGAGGCTGGAGGGGCACGCGTGGCGGTTACCAGGTAAAAGGCGATGCCCAGCTCTTCATGGTGCGGCTCGCGCAGAACTACTGCGGCGCTGTGTATAATCCCGCCTACACGCTGAGCGCCCGTATGTCCCTCAAATCGCCCATTGATAGCAAAGCGACATCACTGGACCTCGAGTTTGATTCCCTCAACGGATTGGTTCCCTATTTTCCCACCGGCGGGACGTACAAGGTGGTGGTCGATCAAGAGAACTCCTTGGCGGAGACGATGACCGTGACCAGTCAGTCCGGCAGCGGCAACGACGTCAAAGTGAATGTGACCCGCGGTCATGGCGCCCTGGCCCATTCTGGTGGATGGAAAGGATTCCTCTTCCTGGGCAGCAACAAAGGCCTCTACAGAGTCACTACCGCCGGCAGCGGTGGAACGCCGGGGACCTACCCGCTGGGCTTCTCCGGCAGTTCGTGTAGTGGGTCGGCGCCGTCCGGAACTTATACGGTGGGTAGCAACGGTTCGATTTCTGGATTTGCCGTCGGGAGCCTGGGGGTAGGTTGCACTTCTTTGTCCGTCTCATTTCCGAATGGCCCCACGAACGCCTCGGGGACAGCCCAATACGTGGGCGCCGGGGTGACCGTCCCTGAAACTCAATGGCCGGTACCGGGTAACGATCTGGCGGCATTCCATTCGTTTCTCGCACATTGCGCCGCCGCGGGCGCCAGCCACGTCACGGGCTCATGTTCGAGCTACGCGCAGAATCCCGTTCCGGGCAATCCCATGGACCAGGTGGTGTTTGGCGATAGCGCCGGAGCGCATTTGTCAGCGATGATTGCCTTGACCGGGACGTCACTTCTGAATACCAACGTCGGGACCCCGGGCTATTCCGAGTGGACGGATACCGGGTGGAAGGTACGCGCCTACGCGGTGTGGAGTTTGCCCGCCGACCTGTTCACCATGTTTCAGACTTCGTGGGGTTTCGGCAATGCGCAAATGGCGCTCATCTCACTCCTGGGCAGATACCCGGCTGCCAGCGACGCCGCTAGCCCGGTTCATTATCTCTCGCCCGCGAATCCTCCCGGGCTCGTGATTAACGGAACTTTGGATCCCATAACTCCCAATGGGCAAGCCAGCGAGCTCTACGCCACGGGCACCGCGGTGGGAGTCGCGGTAACCGGCCAGAGCCACGAACTAGATGTGTGGAAGTTTCCTGGCGTGACCCTCGGGGCAGTCTATAGCTTCCTGGAAGCCGAAGGGGGGAAGGGGTGGTGAATGGATCTGGGTTTCACCTAAGAGGACGACTGATGCGACAAAAAGCCTTCGTATTTCTCATGAGCCTTGTCGGGGCAGCGATGATCTTGAGTGCCAGACCATCACGCACCCGGAAGCCTTACACCTACGACTTACAATTCTCCACCTGTCTCGGAGTGCACGGGGATTGCCGCGGTATGACGGTGGACGCGCAGGGCAATGTTTATCTCGCCGGCGCCAGTTGGGGCCCGGATTGGCCGACCACCGAGGGCGCCTATGACCGGAAATTCCGTGGCGAAACTGACATGGCCATCTCGAAGTGGAGCCCGGATGGCAAGTTGATCTGGTCGACGCTGATCGGGAGCCCCGGCCACGACCGTCCCTATTCGATCAAGGTGGATAAAGCAGGGTTCGTATACGTGGGCGGTCTCGGCGGCGTGGGAATGCCCACCACTCCCGGATCATTTGAACCGCAACCGCTGGCCAATCTCGACAACCAGAGGAAGCCCCATGAGGAATATGTGGGGTCCAACGGCTATGTGGCGAAACTGACGCCCGACGGCTCGAAGGTAGTGTGGGGCAGTTACGTGGGTAATCACATCGAGTGCCGCGACCTCGCCTTGGATGACGAGGGCAATCTTTACCTGACCTTCGGATGGTGGAGCGGGGCGCCGCGCCCGATCCCGGAAAGCTGGTTCAAGAACGCCTATTGCAAGACCCCCCACGGCCATTCGGACCTCGGGGTCATGAAAGTGTCCAGCGATGGCACCAAAGTCTTCTGGGCGACCTATATCGGAGGGACAGGGGGCAATAACCTGGAAGGCAGCCTTTGCGTGGGACACGATCACTGCCCAATCGTTTTCACGGGCACCAGTTCGAAGGATATGCCGACGACGCCCGGGACGTTCAGCTCGACTCCCAACAGTTCCTGGCTGGGTAAATTGTCGGCCGACGGATCGAAATTGCTTTGGGGGACTTACCTCGGTGACGGGAAGGACGCGAACCCGCGGACACACGATGTCGCGCTCGATCCTCACGGGAACATCTTCATAGCTTTTTCTGTGGCAGGCAACTGGCCCGTTACCCCCGGAGCCTTTCAGACCAGGTATGGTGGCGGCAAAGCCGATTTCGGGATTGCAAAATTTTCCCCCACAGGCACATTGCTGGCGGCCACTTATCTGGGGGGAAGCGGCGATGAGTGGAATGGCCCCGATACGATTTCTGTTGATAAGCATGGCAATGTTTTAATCACAGGTGGGTATCTCCTCACCTCCCTCGATTACCCTGTCACACCCGGTTGTTTCCAGCCGAAGCACGGGGGCGGAGCCAGCGACGGGGTGTTCTCACTGCTGTCGAACGATTTGAGTACACTGCTTTATTCAACCTATATGGGAGGCAGTGGCGGCGATGATCTCCGTGCCAACGCATTTGGTCCAGATGACTCAATTTACGTTGCCGGTCTCACCGGGAGCCCGAATTGGCCCACGAAAAATGCCTATCAGCAGCCTGAACTCGGATCCATCGTGTTGGCCAAGTTTAAGCGCGTGCGGCCCGCTGCCGGCGAGCAAGGTGGCCCGGACCAGTAGAGGATGGGTGGTAGGCGTACGCCAAGCCTTACCCGTACAGCCGGGCAGTGCCGCTGCGAGAGATCAATATGATCCACTACCGGGACTGGGGTTCCATGAAAAAGAAAGTGGAGGAAGATTATGCGACAAAGAGTGACCGCGCTTCTTATTAGCGTGATCGGCGCGGGGGTATTATTGACCGCCGGATCGGCGCACCATGTCCAACCTTATCAGTACGACCTGCAATTCTCCACGTATTTCGGCTCGATCGGGGATTGCCGAGGAATGACGGTGGATGCGCAGGGAAATGTTTATCTTGCCGGCTCCGCGTTTGCGGCGCGATGGCCCACCACAGAGGGCGCCTACGATCGCACTTGGCATGGTGAAGCGGACATGGCCATTTCCAAATGGAGCCCCGAGGGGAAACTCATCTGGTCGACCTTGATTGGTAGCCCCGGCCACGACCGCCCCTACACGGTGAAGGTGGACAAGGCGGGTTTCGTATACGTGGCGGGTCTGGGCGGCGTGGGGCTGCCCATCACCCCTGGGGTTTTCCAACCGAAGCCCATGTATCGGTTCGAGGACCGGAAGCGGCCTCGCGAAGAGTACGTGGGCTCCAACGCGTACGCAGCCAAACTCTCGCCGGACGGTGGGAAGATCGTCTGGGCAAGTTATGTCGGCAATTCCATGGGGATTCGGGACCTGGCCCTGGACGATGAGAGCAACGTGTACCTGACACTCACTTGGTTTAGCGACGCTGACGATCCAAGCCCTTTGCCGGAAAGCTGGTTCACGCACGCCTACTGCAAGTCACCTCACGGCAAGCAGGACGTCGGCATCATCAAGGTAAGCAGCGACGGCTCCAAGGTTCTGTGGGCGAGTTTCATCGGCGGCTCCAATGGCAATCGGGGTAATGCCAGCCTTGCCGTCGGACCTGACCATTGCCCGGTTTTTTACATGGGGACTTTTTCGAAGGACATGCCCACCACTCCCGGGGTGTTCAGCCAAACACCGAACAGTGCCTGGCTGGGCAAACTCTCCGCGGACGGATCGAAGCTGCTTTTCGGCACCTATCTCGGCGATGGGAAAGACGCCGGCTCCATAACCCACGATCTCGCGCTGGACCGGCAAGGCAATATCATCGTCGCGTGCCCGGTGCAAGGTAACTGGCCGGTGACTCCCCACGCTTTTCAGAAGACGTTTGGCGGCGGCAAAGGTGATTTCGGAATCGCCAAATTCTCGCCCACGGGCAAACTGCTGGCGGCCACCTATCTTGGGGGAAGCGGTGATGAGATGAATGGTCCCGACAGCGTCTCGGTCGATAAGTATGGAAACGTCTTGATCACCGGCGGGTACAGCGTTACTTCCCTGGATTACCCGGTCACTCCGGGCTGTTTCCAGCCGAAGCACGGGGGAGGAGCCAGTGACGGGGTGTTCTCGCTGCTCTCGAGCGACTTGAGCACACTGCTTTATTCCACCTACATGGGAGGCAGCGGATACGACAACCTCCGCGCCAACGCCTTTGGCCCGGACGATTCTATTTACGTGGCTGGCTACTCCGCGAGCTCCGATTGGCCCACGAAGAACGCTTACCAGAATGGCCTGTTGGGGGAAAAGAGTTCACCCATCGTGTTGGCCAAGTTTAAGCGCGTACGGCCCGACCCCGACCAGCATGGGCGGTAACTATGGGCGCGCGGTTGGACCCGCTGCCGCGAGCGTAGTTTTAGAGACGCAAATAAGTCCGAAGATCGGGATCTGACCGCACTTTCCAGATGTGGCCGTCTACCCAGTAGTGCAGCAGCCCAGGGGCGGCAAAGAAGGAAAAGATAATGTGGTTGCGGGTCCCGATGTTCATCAGCCCCACCCCATCGCGCAGCACAAAGCGGGGGACGACGTCGAACACAATCGCGTAGAGCGCCGCGGCTGCGACATAAGTAAGCCACCGCGCATTGACCAGGCTGGCCAGCCCGTACCTGGGAGCCCCGTTGTCCGGCCCGTATTTGTTGTGGTTGTAGAACCAAACCAGCCGGTGGTACTGCACGTTGTGATAGATCGTCACGGCGGCATAAACCCCCAATAAGGGCATGGCGCTCCGAAAAAGCAGGTAATTGACGGGAATGGCGCAAGCGAATAGCACTTGTTTGGGCCAGTCGAGCGGCAGCCCTTGACGCCATTTTTGTGCCTGGCGCGCTACATAAACCAGCGTGACCAGTATGACCACGAACAGCAAAAGGTTCTGATAGATGACCGCGAGGCGCGGCACGATGGGAAACGGCAACATCGCAGCCGCTTGCTTGGAGTGCAGGGGGTAGGTGAGAAATGGATAGTAAAACGCGACTGCGAAGAATACCTTGTCCAGCTTCATGTCCTCAGGTTTGAAGTCACGGTTTTTCTTCTTGTACATCATCATGAAGCCGTAGTGCTGTTTGAAGACATGGTAGTAGGCCCACAGCACCGTGACGAGTTCCAGTACGTTCCCGAGATGACAGAGAATGAGGATCGGGCCTACGACCACGAAAAAGGCGAGGCTCCACCACAGCCACCGGCCGCGGCGTTGGCGTTCCTGGGCGTCCAAATAGGTACGGGATATCGTCGCAAAGCCGTGGGTTTCGTCAAACACCACGGCCCAGATGGCCACCAGCACAATCAGCGGAACGTGCGTGAACCGCCAGAGCGCCCAAAACACATAGGCGGAGGCGGCGCCCCCCACGGTGAACCACAGGAGATCGGCCCGCCCCGAGACGATCCAAGCCGGCCGAACCTTCTCTTGAACTCCCAACACCGCCGTTGCCATGGGCACTCTCCCTTTAGAGATGTCGAAGGCAGATTTCACCCTAGTTTAAAAGCCGCGAGTTTAGAAAACCTTGCTGAACGCCCTGTGGATGGTTTAGATGATCCGCCGGGTCATGGGGTTTCATGCCCAGATCGTCGCGCGTGCCAGGTAGTGGCGTACCGCCGGCATCTTGTCGGCGCACATGCGCCTCGGAGAACCATTGGCAAGCCTCGCAGGACCATTGGCAAATCTTGCAGAAAAATTGGCAAATCTCGTCATCCTGAGCCCCGCTTTCTGGGGCGAAGGACCTGCATTTTGTTTTGGGGATTTAGGGGAAAAGCAAATGCAGATTCTTCGCCCCAGAAGGCGGTGCTCAGAATGACGGTGGTGGATCGCGCGCCCGTTTCGATGCGCGCGCCCCAAACCTGCTTGGAAGAGCAGCGCGATCATGGTAATCTGACGTTTCTGTCAAACACGGGCTTCGGCCAACAGTTGAAATCACCTCAACCATTGGGGGAGGGCAGTATGAAACGCAGGGATTTTCTGAAGGCAACGGCTGCGGGACTGGGCGCCGCGTATGTGCGTAAATCTGCTCTGACCTTGGGAGCGGAACAGGGCGCGCGCTTTAGCGCCACCGACACTGTTGTTCTGGGGAACACGGGGATTCGCACCAACCGTCTGGCCTGTGGCACCGGCACGGTTGGATACGATCACCACTCCAACCAGACGGCGCTGGGGATTCAGGGGCTTGCTGACCTCCTCTGGCGAGGCTACGACCACGGCCTGCGCTTCTTTGATACCGCGGACTCTTACGGCTCGCATCCCCACGTCCGAGAGGCGCTCAAGCATGTTCCGCGGGAGAAGGTCGTGATCATGACCAAATCCGCGGCGCGCAAGCCGGACCAGATGCGTTCGGACCTCGACCGCTTCCGCAAGGAGCTGAACACCGATTACATTGACCTGCTCATGATGCACTGCCTGACGGAGAAAAACTGGACCGAGCGCTTCCGCCCCGCCATGGACGTGCTTGCCGAAGCCAAAACGAAGGGCATTATCCGGGCGCACGGCTGCTCCTGCCACGACATTAGGGCGTTGGGCGAGGCTGCCCAATCGCCCTGGGTGGACGTGATCCTCTCCCGCATCAATCCCATCGGCTCCCATATGGACGCGGATCCCGACACGGTTAAGGCCACCTTGGCGCAAGGACGCGCCAGCGGCAAGGCGATTATCGGCATGAAAATCTTAGGCCAGGGTGACATGCGCACGCGCCAGGACGAAGCGCTGAGGTATGCTTTCTCCATGGGAATCCTCGACGCATTCACGATTGGCGCAGAGAATGCCCGGGAACAGGATGACTTAATCCGCCGGATTTCTGCCGTGAATGTGTGAGCCGAGTGATGTCGAGCAAGCCCCCCGAGACCCGAAATTCATTGCAGTGACCATCTGGCGCGGCCTCTTCCGAGTATCGCGCACACAGACAAGTGGCTGGTGATCCTGCCTACGCTTCCCACCAGGCCGTTTCGGGGCCTTTGGGGGCCAGTTGTCTGGAACCCGAAACAGATCGCTCCCGAACGAGGCGCGGTGTGGTATGTTTAGTTCGTCAGAGAGGCCAAAAAGGAGTTTCTGGTCAGTATGGGCATGAGCTGGAGAGCCATTATCGGTGCCTTGGGGACTGCGGCTGAACTCGTCCGCTCCGCGAAGAACCTGCATGAAACCGTCAGCGACCTGGGCGACAGGCGGGAGGCTTCCTCGCGCCCGCCGGCTGGGCAGAGCAATGACGCGGCGGCTACGCTTGCGGCAATGCACGCGAGAATGGAAAGGGTTGAAGCGGGCCAGGCCAAACAGGCCGAACTCCTCGAGAAGATGGCCAATCAAGATCAGGCCCGATGGAACGAGTTGCAGCACCTCGCCGCACGTGTAGATAAGATTTTCTGGGTTGCCCTGGTGGCCCTCATCTTTTCCTCTGTGCTGATTTTGCGCGAACTCATCCGCCTACTCTTCTGAATTAACCCCGGAGCCGACTACGCGCCGCTGTCAGTTACGCGAAAATCGCTCGTGGCATGCGTAGACTTCCACACCTAGGGCGTCATTCGGCCAGAGCGAGCAGCAACCTCCGCCGGACAGGTTGCGACGACGCCCATAACGTCCTCAATCGTGAGGCCTCCCCGATCATTCCTGCCTAGAGCGACCGCAGGAAGTTGATGATGTCTTGTTGCTCCTGAGTTTTCAGCCGATTGAAATGCTCGATGACCCTGTTGGCCTCGCTCCCAGGGCTCCTGTGGTCTTCGATGGCCTCTACCAGATTGCTGGTGCGCCCGTCATGGAGGAAGAAGACGCGTTGCCCAACACCCCAGAGCGGCGCGGTTCGGAACTCATCGGGGCCTGCGCTGCCTTGCGTGATGCCGTCCGCGAGACCTTGGCCCATGTGGTGGACGAGGATGTCGGAGTAGAGGTTCACCGTCTGGTTCGACAGCGCCGCGCTCGGGACCGTGCCGGAGCCACTGGCAATCATCTTGCCTGTGGTAAACAAAGGCGTGTGGCAGTGAACACACCCCACCTTGGCGAAAGCGGCCCGTCCATTCACGATAGACGGCGTGTCGGGAGCAGGGGCGGGCGGGGCCAGCATCCGCATGAAGTTGGCAAACGACTCAATGTCGGAGATGACGGCCGGATTGGAGGTGGCGGTGGTCGTGGGTGTCGTCGTGAAGTTAAGGGTGTCATTGGGCGTGGCCGTGAAGAGACAGGTGGGGGTCTCGTCGCGCTCCTGGGGGAACAACTGGTTCGAGATTCCCATCTCGACGTTGTAAGCTTCGGCCGCGAACATGAGCAGGGACTTGTTCTGCGCCTTCCATCCAAAGCGGGTAATTGTCCCGTCGTTTGCACTGATGTTCGCGTTGCCGCTCAAGTGCGCGTTGGGGTGACCGGAAATGCCCAACTCCGACTTCAGCGAGGCATTGGCCTGCATGTTCGCGAGGATCGCCGAGTCGGGGATCGCTTCGATGAGCCCGGCGCCAAACAGAGGCGTCGGGATGCGGAAGATGATGTTTGGATTCCCCCCCTGACCCGTGACCGGGTTTCCAGCAGGCAGGAAGTCGGGTTGAGCAATGGTGCAACCGGCAGCGTCACTGCGCCCCGTGATGACAAAGAGGTCGTGAACCTCGCCGTCGTTGGTTCCATCCGGATTCCGCTTAAAGCGGGCTTCGCGGACCGGACCATTTTGCACAATGAACCATGGCAGCACATTCTTTGCCCCACTGAGCGTGGCGACCTGGATCAGAGGGTTTTGCGCGGGGCTCGATCCGCCGGCAGCCGGTTGCGCGTGGCAGGACAGGCATTGGTTGGAGTTGAAGCGCGGCCCGAGCCCGGTGTTATTGCCTCCGGTCACGGTCTCAACGTCCGCGAACCTGCCCACCCCGTCCTGGAAAAATACATTTTCGTCCGCGGTAAGATTATTCAGAGGGCCGCCCGCACTCGCCGCGCCGCCCCGCACCCCAGGATCTGTAACCCCTTTCACCGTTTCATCCGATGTGCAACGGCTCGACACTGCCAGTGCAGCGACAACGAGCACGCCGAAAACTTCTAAAGCAACTTTTCGTCGCGTTTTCATGACCCTTCCTCCCCTTTCCCTGGAAGAGATAGAATGTGGCTCGATAGCAAGAGGAACGCGAAAGCCGTCACGCGCTTTATGGGTTCTCCTCCCTTTCTTACAACCCAGGCACCAGGTTTTAAGCGATTTCCCGAACGGGGCACGTCGTAGATATCCTAAGCATTGTCCACTTCAGAGTCAATCCTGGCGGGCTGGCGCATCAGACTCCGTGCTTGTGGGAGTCTGCGTTCTTCCAAAGTGGCGACATCACGGCCGCAGACATTGAAAGGCATGCGCGCCACCCGCGGGCTAGCGCTGAGGTACAAGGAGTTCGGTGTCCTCAGCAGCTTTTTGCCGGGCGGGAAAGGCAGTCTGAGGTCCGGAGTCCGGGTCACAAGAGCAGTAGCCTGTGGTTAGTGGCGAGTCGCGAGAAACACGCAAAGTCCTCTGGCTGGCGAGGTTAAAGGTCAACCGGCTGCGCCGACCCGCCCCTCTTGTGTCACTGTGTGGGAGCCGCATTCGGCAATTGTTCGAGCGTGGGATTTATCGTTACGTTTGCGCCAGGGCTCACAGAGACGGTCCGTTCCCAAGGTTTGAATCCCGACTTTTCGATTAGGATTTTGTGATCCCCAGGCACCAATCGAACGCTTGATGGTGTGCTGCCGACGAACTTCGCATCTACGCTGATATCGGCCCCGTCGGGCACAGACCTGATGTCAACGGCAGATAGCGCCTCGTTAGGTTGCCCCCCTGCTACGGGGGAGGCCGCGTTGGCCGAACTGCTCACAAACTTCGTATGGTCCAAGCTAAAGTCGCCGTTGATGTAGGCGGTGATTTCCGTACCTTGGGGGATCGTTATGTCTTTGCCGTGCATGAAAAGAAAGAACGGCGCTGCCGGCAAAATAACCAAACTTGTGGCGACAATGCCAGCAGTCATTGCGCCTGTATGGCCCCCACCCTTGACCTCTTTGACCGCACGCAAAGCGGCCTTCTCACCATCCACGAGGCGTACGTCGTCAATGTTTATGTCGAGTTTTCCACCCCGAGCCATTCTTCGCTTCGATTGGGCTTCAGTTACTGTCCCCCAAGCGACGCTACCCTTCGGGATGACGTTGATGTCACCCACCTTGACATCTTCGAGCACCTCGAAATCCACCTTATCGTTGACCTGTGCGTCTGACGACGAGATGGTCCGCGACAGACGCAGTTTAATGGGGGTCCCGTCCTCGAGTCGAAAGCCGGTAGGCTTCGTGGGCTGAGTTTGGCTTGCTGAAGGGGTGGTCGCCTGGTCCGCAGAAACTATGCCGTCTATGTAAAAAGCCTTATTGCGACCCATTCCCGCGTATAAAGGGAGGGAAACAGCAAAAAAACAAACCAGCAAAGCTAGACGCTTCGACATCATTGCCTCCTGGGTAGGTTAACTGTGGGGGGGTGCTGGAAAGGAAGTTGATTCGGGCAGGGGCCGAGCACTTCGCCGTTCGCGCATCCCTTGGGACGATCGGTGGTGCTGGCCGCATGTTGTCACCTTAAATGCTTGATGGCGGGTGTTATACACCTTATGGCAGCCAATAGCAAGTAACGGAAGAGCAGTGAAGTTACAAGCGACGAGTGACGAGAAACGGGATACGGGTTGCGGGACACGGGATTCGGGGGCGAAGGGCCAGTTGTCCGGTGCCCGGTGTCGGGGGGGGGGCGAAAAGCTGCTCGCTGCCTGGTGTTTGCCGTCTACCGTTTATCGCCTTCTGCCGAGTGCCTTGTGCTTACTGCCTAGGGACAGGTGCCAGGGGCGGGACACGGGGCGGGGGATCGGAAATTCAAGATTCAAAATTCAAGAGTGGCGTAGCACAGTCCCACTCTATCCGCCGGGGCTCAGGCGGGAATTTCGGCGTGCGGATGAATGCGCCGGACATGGATTTGGCTCTCGCGCCTGCGGGTCTGGGCGATGTCGTAGGAGGCTTGCATACGCAGGAGCGTGTCCATCTTCACGCCAAAGGCCTTTTCAATACGCAGCGCCATGTCTCCGGAAAGGCTGGCCCTGCCGTTGAGCAAGCTCGACAAGGTAGGCCGGGAAACCTGAAGCGCCGCGGCTGCCGCGGTCACAGTCAGGCCCGCGGGCGCGATAATCTCCGTCCGAATGAAATCTCCCGGATGGGGCGGGTTCTTCTTCTTCAGACCCTTGTGGATGAAGTTCCGTATTCTCACGGGATGAATTGTAGCCTGTAGCGTTACACATGTCAAGAGGATACGGGAGGCCATAAAAGCAGTGACCAGTTGCGAGTGAAGGGTGGCGAGGGGCGAGAAAGAAGGAGTAGGTGTCAGGTGCCGGGTGCCAGGTGTCAGGGGCGGAACTCGGGATTCGGGGAATCGGGGTCGGGGCGAGTTATTAGCGATGATTAACAGCCGTTAACGGTGTACTCCGGTGGGGGACCGTGAGATAATAAGGGCATGGACACGGGACAGACAGAGAATCTGAGTCTTCCGGACGGACTTCAGACCGAGATTGAAAAGGTCGCGCGGGCTCAGGAGCGCACGGTGAATGAAGTGCTCGCCGAGGCGGTCGATCGTTATATCCGCGTAGAGCAGTGGCAGAGCCTGAAGTCTTACGGCCGCCAGAAGGCCCGCGAACGCGGCATCAAAGAAGGCGACGTGCTGCGATTGATTGCGGAATCGCGCCGAGAACATGAGCAAGGGCGCTAGGTGATTCGGGTCACGGCGGACTCCAACATCTACATTTCAGCACTGCATTTCGGCGGCCCACCCGATGAGTTTCTTGACCTCGCCCGTAACGGCATTATTGAACTCACAATTTCAGATGACATCCTGGCGGAAGTGACGCGCGTGCTGCGCGACAAATTCGGCTGGTCGAGGGAGGCTGTGTCGATGGCGCAGGCGCGAATTGCCGATTTCACGGTAAAGGTGGCGCCGGCGCAGAAACTCGACGCGGTGAGGGAAGATCCCGCTGACAACCGCATCCTCGAGTGTGCCGTCGATGGAAAGTCAGAGTATCTCGTGACGCGAGACCATCATCTGCTCAAACTGAAAAGCTTCAGAGGCACGCAGATGATAAAAGTGGCGGATTTTCTGGAGGTCGTGCGGGCAGCGGGATCGCCATAGAACTTTCCCTACCGCCGCTATGAGCCTCTTTCTGACGACGCGATCAGACCGGAAAGCTATTATCGAACGGGAAGCGGCTCTCTTTCCCGGCCTTGCGGAGAAAAGCGCCAACACGCGCGTCCGGGGCACCTTTGCCCCGCCCGAACCGCCAAGCTTTACGGCGGTGGGGCAAGGTTATGCGATAATCGCCCGGTACGACCTGAGGTGATCGAAAGGACCTTCTGGAATGCGTTGTCACGGCGGCGCCCCCGCCCCGCCCCTCCGAATTCGCGCCGACCGATTGCTTTCCCATTGGCTTCTATTCGGCTTGCTTGGCCTGTTTCCTTTTGCTGCCCAGGCAGCGCAGCCCATTCATTACGCCGTCGATTTGAGCGTGCCGGAAACGCACTTGGTGCACGTTACCGTGACTATTCCCGACGCGGCCGCGGGCACGGAGATTCAAATGCCCGCCTGGAACTGTCTCTACCAGATTCGCGATTTCGTGAAGGACGTGCAAGACCTGGACGGCGATTGTGATGGCCGGCACGCTGACTGGGTGCGCGAGGACCTGAACACCTGGCGCGGGCCCAGCCAAACTTGTGCGAACCTGGCCGTTCACTACTCGGTTTACGCCGACGCGGATGGCCCTTTTGACAGCATGTTGGATGCCGGCCATTCGTTCCTGAACCTGGCCATGGTCCTTTTCTACCTGCCCCGGGAACGCGAGCGGCCGGTGCACGTGGCGTTTCAAGTTCCGGCGGGCTGGAAACTCGCCACCCTTCTGGAGGGCGAAGGCCATGAGTTCGAGGCCGCAGACTACGACGCCCTGGTGGATAGCCCGGTGGAAGCGGGCCATTTTGAGGAATTCTCCTACCCGCAGACCTTCCTGCCTTCGGGCGCAACCGCGGCCGCGATGAAACATTCCACCATCCGCTTGATCGTCGATGCCAACCGCGCCGATTACTCGCGTGCCGATCTGCTGAACGCGTTTCAGAAGATCACGACGGAAGAGACGACGCTGATGCAGGATCTTCCCTTTCGCCGTTACACGTTCATTCTGCATTTCCCGCGCGACGGCGGATCCACCGGCGGCATGGAACATCGCTATGGAGCGGCAATTGCCATCCCCGCGTCGGCCATGCAAAAAAACGAAAGCTACCTGGAAAGTATCGCGGCCCATGAGTTCTTCCATCTGTGGAACGTGAAGCGGATCCGGCCCCAGGCTCTCGATCCGGTGGATTACGTGAATGGCAATGACACCCGAGACCTGTGGCTCTGTGAAGGCGTGACGAACACCTACGCCAGTCTGGCCTTGTTGCGCGCGGGCTTGATGGATCGCAGCAGGTTTTACGCACGCGTCGCCGGCGCCATGGAAACCTTACAGAGCCGCTCGGCGCGACGCTTCCAGAGTGCCGAGCTGTCGGGGCGGGAGGCGTGGCTGGAGAAATACTCGGACTACAATCGCCCCGAGCGCAGCATTTCCTATTACAACAAGGGGGAATTGCTCGGCTACCTGCTGGATCTGGGCATGCGCCATGCCAGCGGGAACCAGGCCGGCCTGGATGACGTCTTGCGCTGCCTTAACCAGGAGTTTGCGCGCCGGGGCCGCTTTTACACGCTCGCCGACGTCCGATCCATTATTGCCCGCCTCGCCCCCGCCTTCGACTCGAATCAGTTTTTCGGAGACTACGTGCAGGGAACCGAGGAGCTCGATTACCCGGCCTACCTGGGATATGCCGGGTTGCACCTGCTCACGCATACCCTGGAGCTACCCGACCCTGGCTTCTACGCTGCGCGGAATGACAGCGGCCTGCTGCAAGTGGATTCCGTCGATAGCGAAACTGACGCGCAACGCGCCGGTTTGCAACCCGGAGATGTCCTGCTCATGGCAGACGGAAATTTGCTGTCGGCTGGCCCCAATCTCGCGCTGCCGCTGTGGCAGCCCGGGCAACTCGTGGAACTCCAGGTCACGCGGGAGGGCGCCACCCGCACGCTCAAGTTTCGGGTCGGAGTGAACCGGCAAGTCTCGATGCAAATTCAGGAGGACCCCAACGCCGGCGCCGATCAGTTGCGGGTGCGCGAGGGCTGGCTGGAAGGCGTCACCCATCCAAGAAAACCATGATCCGTGCAACTTTTGTCACCTTTTTCTGCCTGGTTTATATCCTCGTCATCGGTCTGCCGGCTGTGATTTTTGCCTGGCTGACGAAGAATACTGACCCGATTTACAACCTTGGCGTCAAGGGCGCGAAACTGGCGCTTTGGCTTTCGGGCGTGCGCCTGGAGGTGCACGGCCGCGAAAACCTGCCGCGCGGCCGCGCCGCCCTCTACATGCCCAACCATCAAAGCAACTGCGACCCGCCGGCCGTGGTGGCGGTGATCCCGCCGGTTCTGGTGCTGGTGAAGAAGGAGTTCTTTCGCGTGCCCATTATGGGCGCGGCGATGCTCGCGCGCGGCTTCATTCCCGTTGACCGCCAGAACCGCGAGCGTGCCCTTGCGGCGGTGGACCGCGCGGTGGCTTCCATGAAGGCAGGGAATTCGTTTATGGCTTTTCCAGAAGGCACCCGTAGCCCCGACGGCCGCCTGCAACGATTTAAGAAGGGCATCTTCATCCTGGCGATTAAGGCCGGCGCGCTCGTCGTTCCGATTTCGCTATCGGGGGCGTCCAAGATCATGGCCAAGGGGCGGTTTGTGATTCGGCCGGGCACGGTTCGCCTGACCATTCACCCGCCCATTCCCGCCGAGAATTACACGCTCGAGCAACGGCAGGAACTCATCGAGCGAACCCGCCAGGCCATCATCAGCGGTCTGGAGCCGCAGGAATGGCCGGCGGAAGCGGAAGAGGGAGTAGGGAATGGGGAGTAGGGAATAGGGAACAGAGAACAGCCTCGAACCCGAAGAATGACCGGCGGAAACGGAAGAGGGAATGGGGAGTAGGGTCGGCTTGGCGGAGTTTGACGCGCCGGCGCGGTACCGCCCCGGTCAGCTCTAATCATCATAAATGGTGCTTCGATGCCCTACGGCTACGACCAGCACGACCAACCGCTTTTCTTGCAGTTCACAAATAATGCGGTAATCCCGCACTCGATATCTCCACAATCCAAACCTGCTGGCGCGAAGAGGCTTGCCGAGGCCGCGCGGGTCTTTGGCCATCGCGACGCGCTCGTCCATATAATCAAGGATCTCGCGCTGGATTGTCCGGTCGAGCTTTTTGAGGTCTTTCAAAGCTCGGGGGTCGTACTCAATCGTCCAGGCCAAGTTCTTTCCTCACTTGCCGGCTGGTGAGCGGCGGGCGGCGCTTTTCCAGACGCGCCTCCGCCAGGTAGCGATCTTCGAGGTCTTCGAGGTTCCCCTCAATCAGTTCGCGAGCGTAATAGGACTTCGTGCGCCCGGTGCGTTGCGCCAACTCGGCAAGTCGCCTTTCAATGTCAGGATCGAGTCGGATCGAAAGCATCAAAGTTCCCCTTTGTGTGACACGTCACATTAATCATACACCCGCCCATCGTGCCAACTCTACCTTAACTGGCACGTCAGCGTGGTGCTTCCGATTTGGCCAGAAGTTCCTTGACCTTGCGGTAGGCCGCGAACATGTCCGGCAGCCGCCGGTAAACGGCCGAGGCCTTCAGCCACACGTCGTGATCGACGGCGGGGCTGCCGGAAACAGTCCGGCCGGGCTGGACGTCATTGGGGATGCCGGTTTGCGGTGTGGCGATGACGCGGTCGCCGATGGTCAGATGGCCGGCCACGCCCACCTGTCCCGTCAGTATGACATTTCGACCGAGTTTGGTGCTGCCCGGCGATCCCCACTTGGCTGCACAGCAGAGAGTTTTCGCCGATGTCGCACCCATGGGCGACCTGTACCAGGTTATCCACTTTGACGCCGCGACCTAGGCGCGTCTGGCCAATCGCGGCGCGGTCAATGCAACTGTTGGACTGCACTTCCACGCCGTCCTCGATCACCACGATCCCGGCCTGCACGATCTTGTAAAATGTGCCATCCGGACGCGGCGCGAATCCGAAGCCGTCGCCGCCAATCACCACGCCGTTCTGCAGGATGACGTCATTGCCAATCCGCACGTTCTCCCGCACCACAGCGTGCGAGTGGGCAAAGAAGCGATGGCCGATCTTCACGCCAGGGTAAATCATCACGAACGCCTTGAGCACGCAGTCGTCGCCGATCTCGGCGCCCGATTCAATCACGGTATACGGGCCGATGGATGCGTTACGCCCAAGTTTCACGTCCGGTGCGATGACCGCTGTGGGATGAATGCCGGCGGGCGGCCGCTGCACCGGGTAGAACACTTCCAGCGCCTGGGCAAAGGACATATAGGGATCGCCGGAACGCAGCACCGGCTTGCCCAGCGTATCGACATCCGCGCCGGCAATGATCGCCCCGGCGCGCGTGGTGCTTAGCTTCGGCAGGTACTTGGGGTTGGACAGAAATGTGATTTCGTCAGGATTGGCTTCGTCCATGCCCGCCACACCAGTGATTTCCAAATCCGCCGGTCCCTCCAATATGCACCCCACTCGAGCTGCCAGTTCGCCCAGTTTCATCGTGATCTCCCTTTGAGGATTTGCCCTCCCGCAAGTACGTCGCGCGCAGTGAGAGCGTATCACAAAGACAGGGGAGAGGGGCTAGGAGCGAGGCGCCAGAAGTGAGGAGTTAGAACCGAGGAGTGAGCGGCTAGAAGGGAGAAGCTGGGAGTTAGAAGCTTGGCGTGAGGAGTCAAAGGCGAGAATCGAGGAGTTAGAAGGTAGCACCGAGAATTTAAAGCAACAAGGATGCGACGAACTCAAGGGAAAGCTATTGTGTCCGGCCATTTGGCTCTGACCCTCGCTACTACCTCCTAGCTCCTAACTCCTAGTTCCGAGTACAAAAGTACCAGTACACCGGGGTCGTTGGTTCTCGCCGGGCAGATTGGTTATATTCGGTTCAGCGGCGTCTTACCCCCAAAGTAGGGTGTGGTGAGGGGGAATTTTGTCTCGCTCGCACAGCGATTCCGCATTCGTGCTTTCCTTCCTGCTTCAACCCTTTGAAATTGCAATTGCTTTGCCCAGTCCCCGCTGATCGAGCAGATTCGCATTCGTTTTTGACTTGACAGCACCGATTCTGTCTGATATAGTAGCAGTATATCAGATGAAAAACCCTCCGATATCCCGCTCCAGTCTTCCGGTAGGCGAGCGCAAACGCCGCTCGCGCCTGACGCAGATCGTCTCGGGCCAGCGCTTTCTCCGCGGGACGTTGGCGCCTCGTTTGCGCCCCTGCGGGAAACCGAACTGCCGCTGTGCCCACGGCGAACTGCACGCGTCGCTGTACCTCGTGCAGAGCCAGGGGGGCAAGCCGCGCCAGGTGTTCGTGCCCAAGGAGTGGGAAGAGCGCATCCGCCAGAGCGTTCAGGGCTATCAAGAAATCCAGCAACTGCTGGAGGAACTCTCGGAGGTCGAGTGGCAGCGGCTGCTCGATCGCAAGGAGTGATCCCGTTCTCCGCCGCCTGATCCGGTATGGCGAGACTGTCTACGGTCTTTCGGAACGGATCGTCGCGGCGGTCCAGGATCCCCGACGACAACCCCGTATCCCGGCGGCCGTTCTCCTGAAAGCCAGCTTGGTGATGTTCTGGTCCCGCTTGGGCAGCTTGAACGCGCTGGAAGAGCACCGCCTCTCGCGGTTCTGGAAACAGTGGCTGGGGTGTTCGCCCGGAAGTAGCGACACCCTGGGGCGCGTGCACGCCGGCCTCGTCGCCCACGAACTGCGCGAGGGGCTGCATCACGTCTACTCCCGCCTGAAGCGGAACAAAGCCTTGCCGGACATCGGTGGACTGGGCGTGGCGGTTCTCGACGGTCACGAGACCCACGCCAGCTATCGCCGTCGCTGCTCGGGATGCTTGCAGCGGACGATGCACACCGAGCAAGGCGAGAGGATTCAGTACTACCATCGGAACGTCACGCTGCAGTTGTTGACGGGTTCGGAGTTGCGGATCCTGCTCGATCTGGAACCCCAGCGGCCCGGCGAAGACGAGGTGACCACGGCCCGGCGCTTGCTGGATCGCGTCCTGGCCCGTTACCCCCGCGCGTTTCAGTTGCTGTTGGCCGATGGTCTCTATGCCCAGGCCCCCTTCTTCAATCTCCTGCTGGCCCACGGTAAGCACGCGCTGGTGGTCCTCAAGGACGAGCGGCGCGACCTCTACCAGGATGCCTGCGGTTTGTTTGGGGTGACGCCGCCCGAAGAGGGAAAGTATCGGTCGCGTCACTGCCAGTGGTGGGACGTGTCGGACCTCACCACTTGGCCTCAAGTGAACGCCCCCGTGCGGGTCATCCGTTCGCGAGAAACCTATCAGGTGCGCCGTCAAACGACGAAGCAGGTCGAGTCGATTATGACCGAGTGGGTTTGGGCCACGACGCTACCGGTGACGCAGGCAGCGACCGAACAAGCCGTCGGCTTGGGGCATCGTCGCTGGGATATTGAGAACTATGGATTCAACGAGCTGGCCAACGAGTGGCACTCCGACCATGTGTATAAACACCACCCCCCGGCCATCGAGTCCTTTCTGCTCGTCGCCTTCCTGGCCTACAACCTCTTTCATGCTTTCTGGGTTCTCAATCTGAAACCGGCCGTCCGTCGCGGCCGAACGCAACGCTACTGGGCACGCCTCATAGCCCGCGAACTCTGTCAGGACCCCTGCTTCCCCGAGGGCTCATCCCCCTAAGAGTCTTCTCCTCCCCTCCCGGAGTTCCGCCCCGCGCTTCGGCCGAACCTTCGTGCCGCGTGCGGCGACTTGCGCCCCTCTCGCCGTAGTGCCGACCTCACCGGGTGTATTTTCCCGCCCTGCTCCGCCGACAAAGCCTATGCGAATCTGCCTAACCGCCTCCGGCGCGCCCGGACTAACTATTTCGCGCACCTCCAACCTCGGATGCGGAATCGCTGTCGCTCGCACCAATTACTTGCGAGACGGCGAAAAACGAGCTAATATGCTCGCCCAGATTCGTCTTGGAGCGTTATGGCAAATAAGAGTCAACATCGAACAGGCAAGCGGATTCCGATGGAGCTTCCGGTTGAAATTCAGTGGAAGAGCCGTGCCGGGCATTTGAAGCAAGCTACGGGCAAGACCGGCAACATCAGCGGCGCCGGACTCTTTATTGAAGTTCCGGTGCGTCTACATCGGGCCACTTCGGTCACGATCAGGATGGAGCTTCCGCATGAAGTGACCCATCTTCCACTCGAGCTCTTGTGTAAGGGACGAATCGTCAGGTGGAACCAGCACGGGCAGGTTCAGGGGCTGGGTGCAGTAATTGACGAGTACGAATTGCGTCCCGTGCCTCGGACTGAATCTGGGGAAAAGCAAGGCCCCCGGCAAGAAATGACCGGCATTCCAGCCCCCAAAATGTATAAACGCACTAAATCTACACTATGATCGCGGTTGGCATTCGCGGAACAGGGCTCGAGGTGGAGTCTGCCCAGAGCGACTGCGGCGGGACTGACCAATGGGAATAGACCGGGTTGGCAAGGGAAAGATACGCGTCCTCGTGGCTGACCGGGAAGGCATATTCCGGCTCGGCCTCAAGAAACTCTTTGCCGTGGAAGATGATCTTCGGGTGGTGGCCGAAGCCGATCACAAGGCTGAGGTCTTACAAAGAGCGGAAACGTTCAGACCCGATTTGATCTTCATCCAGGAAGAAATCCTGGGCGAGACCACGGATAACCTGATTGCCGCCATTCATGCTGTGGCCCCTAAGTGCAAGGTTATTGCGACGGCCTCCCGCGCCTCCGACGAAACTTCAATGGAACATGTTCGGAACGGAGCCACCGGCGTGATTCTCAAAACGGTGGACCCGCAACTCTTTGTGAAGTGCGCCCGCCGCGTTTACGAGGGCGACACGTGGGTCCCCAAGCGGCAGGTTTCCACGATGGTCAAGCTGCTGGAAGGGCGGGCAGATCACTCGCCTCGTCCTGTCGATACCCTCACTCGGCGGGAGAAGATCGTCATTAGTTACTTGATGCAAGGCTGGCGGAACAAGGAAATCAGTACGCATCTCGCCATCTCCGAGCAAACGGTAAAGAACCATCTCCGCACCATTTACGACAAGGTTGGCGTTTCCGACCGCCTGGAGCTTGTGCTTTACGCCATTCATCAGCGCTTGGAACTGCCGGAAGCCCAGGCTATCGCTCCGCCTCACTGACCGATCCTGCCAGGCTAAGTCCCGCCCAATCGCGGGAATCCCCCAGCACGCTCCCGGCACGGCCTGAGTTTTCAATCTATTTCTTTTCAGAGGAATTTTCCGGCCGAAATGGCCCGGCCTGAGGGTCGGCGGTAGCGATCACGCGCGCTTGCGCGGCGCGCTGTGACATGCGCCTGACCACTCCATCCGATACTACTCCCAAAACTTCCATTTCGGTCAGCGCCGTGCGAGGAATGAAAATCCGGAGGTTATTCGAGTAGACGTCCGGGGGAGTTACCAGGTAACCCAGGGGATTAATGTCCAGGAGGTTGTTCGGGAGCAACGCCTCCAGTACCTCGTTGTCTTTGAACGTCATCCGCACCCATAGACCTGCCAGCCGGGGACGGCTGCGAAAAATTTTCCTTTCCGCATGATAGGGATTGCCCTCAAATTCCCGGACGAAGAACAAACCCTTGATTTCCGACATGGAAATATGGACCAGGCGTCCTTCGCGGTCCAGCACATCGATCTCGCTGGCAAGATAGCCGTTGGGGTCAATAAAGCCCTTGATCAGCCCTTTGTCGAGCTTCCGAACGACCACACGTTTGCGGGTTGAAGAAGGGCCGATTTTCACGAATTTCTTGATCTCGGAGCTATGTTGCTAAATCCTGCTTGGCCGCAGAAAATAGCTTGTGCTAGTATAGGGCGCGGGTCGAACCTGTCAAGTATTTCAACGAAGATCTAAGGCGTCTGGTTCGGAAATTGCGCGTAGTCGACTGAAAATAAAGGTTTTGAACGGGACTGGGAGGGGCCTTTGTGCGCTGCCTTGTCCGCTCAGGGAGGACTGATTCCAATCGCCCAATCGCCGCTGCGTGGTGCTGAATTGCGCATTCATTCCAGTCTGGCCAGCGTGCCAAGTGGTGACCGGCTTCATCAAAGGCTTGGCGCCGAAGCTGCTGCTGATTCGCCCGCGCCTGCCGCTCAACCCTCCCCGGAGAAGACCTCTTCTTCCGCGGCCGCCGTTGCCGCTCCCCTCATTGCCGAAGCTCAATCGTTTCTGGACTTCGCGCGGGTAGAAAAAGGTTTGGCGGCCAACAGCATTGAAAGCTACCGGCGCGATCTTACGGAATTCTCGGCTTTTCTTCACCGTACCGGAAAGTCCGTGGCGGCGGTTGACCGCGCTGACATTCGTACCTTTTTGCAGCAGCTTTATAAGCGAAAGCTGGGGGCGCGCTCGGTAGCCAGGCACTTGGTTTCTTTGCGCAACCTGTTCCGCTTTCTCGTGCGAGAGGGCCGGCTGATGGCGGATCCTACCGCCGACGTCGAGGCGCCCATACTCGGCCAGTCGCTGCCGAAATACCTGGTTGCAGAGGAGGTTGACAAACTTCTCGAACAGCCGGATACCTCCACGCCGCTCGGGCTCCGCGACAAGGCGATGCTGGAATTGCTTTACGCCACCGGCATGCGAGTTTCGGAGCTTGTCCAAGTGCGCGTGGCGGATCTCGATAAGGAGCTTGGCATTATCCGTTGCCTCGGGAAGGGCAACAAGGAGCGCCTCATTCCGGTGGGCAAATCCGCGCTGCACGCGGTGGAATCATACCTTTCGAGGGGGCGCGGTGCGCTTGTCGGCAAGGGCAATCCTCCCTGGCTTTTCTTGAACCACAGGGGTGGAGTGCTTTCCCGGGTAGGTTTCTGGAAAATCCTCGCGGCTTACGGGCGGCGCGCCGGACTCGCGGTCGGGCTTACGCCCCACCTGATTCGACACTCGTTCGCCACCCACCTGTTGGAACGCGGCGCGGATTTACGATCGATTCAACTGATGTTGGGACACAGTGACATCTCTACCACTCAGATTTACACGCATGTGCTGAAGGAACGATTGAAGCAGGTGTACCAATCCCATCATCCTCGAGCCTGAAGCTGGGGCCCGGGAGAACGCTGGAAGCCGAACCTCATGAGCGACTATAACTTCTTGATGGAAAGCCGGCTCTCCCCGGAACAGTATGCGGTGCTAGCTTTGGTCAGCCGCCTGGCTGCCGAACAAACTCTGAATCTGTATCTTGTCGGCGGCGCGGTGCGCGATCTCACGTACGGGCAGCAGATCGTACGAGACCTTGACTTTATTGTGGAGGGTCCCCCGCAACGCATCTTGCGCGGCATGCCCCTCGCGGATTCCAGGAAATCTCTCCACGCGGCGGGAGACTCCGCCGGTGAAGCGCCCCTGAGCTTGGAGTACCAGGAATTTAATGAGCACCTTAACGCCGCGGAACTGTTGTTTTCCAACGGGGTGCGTGCGGAGTTGGCCATGTGCCGCGAGGAGATTTACGCGCGCCCTGGCCAGCGGCCGGAGGTTCGCCCTGCCGCCGTTTTCGAGGACTTGAAGCGGCGTGATTTCGCCTTCAACGCCATGGCGGTCTCGCTGCACCCCAATTCCCGCGGCTTGCTGCTCGATCCCACCAATGGTGCGGGAGATATCGAGCGGCGCGAAATCCGTGCCCTTCACTCCCGCGGTTTTCTTGACGACCCCTCCCGCATTTACCGCTTGCTGCGTTTGGCGATGCGCTTTGATTTTAAGCCGGATGAACGTACACAGCGCTGGCTTGAGGCGGCTTTGCAGCAAGGCGTGTGGGAACACCTGGATGCGGAGCAACAGGCGAGGGAATTGGCGGCTATTCTGCATGAGGACCAGCCCGGACGCGTGCTGAAAGTGCTTTTCGACCGGAAACTCCTCAGCGGACTGGACAAGAAGCTGGGCTCGGTGCGCCTGCCCTACGACCGGTTTGCGCGTATCCACAGCGTTCTGCAAGGCGCCCCGCGCAGCGACGCGTTTTTGCTGAACTTCCATTGCCTGGCCGAGAAGTCGGGAGAGGAGCAAAAGGTTCGCCTGGCCAAAAAGATCATCCGCGAACCGAAAGCCATCAAGCTGGCTCTGAGCCTGGAGCACGACGCGAAAAAGCTGGAGCGCGTACTCGGCGGCGCCAAGGCCGGCTTGCCCAGCCAGGTGTATAACGTGCTCGCGCCGCAGCCGCAACCGCTGCTCTACTACCTGCTCGCGAATACCAAAAGCGCGAAAATCCAGAATCGGATCAAGAACTTTTTGTTCAAATTCCCCCAGATTCGCGCCAGCCTGCCGCGCAAGGAGTTGCAGTCGTTGGGCGTCAAGCCTGGCCCGGAGTTTGAGCGCATCCTTTCCAGGATCTTCGCCTTGCAATTGGATGGGAAAATCAAAGCGCACCCGCAACTCATGAAAGAGATGCGTGAACTGGCGGGCATCAAGGAGCCGGCTCCTGCCCCGCCGGTGACCAGGAAAACCAAGGAGGCGCCACCGGAAACGCCCTCCGCTCATCCCCACAAGAAGGGCAGGGGAGCCACCCCCTACAAAAGCCGGGCCGCCACCGCGGCCCCCAGTCCCGCCGCATCAACCGCGCCACCTGCCAAGGCCGGCCGCAGAACCGCCCACAGCGCCTCGATGTGAGTAAAAGCGGCTTGCCCGCAGAGACACCGCACGAACCCGGTTGGGAATCCGTCCACCAGTGCCTACTTGCTCCAGATCATCTGCGAACTCACGACTGAAAGCTGAAAGCTAAAGACTTTACGCGCCAGGGGCCTGTGCACTTAACGCAGGCCCCTGGTTCTGGCAGGTTATTGCGTGGCAGGAAGGTTGCTGGTCTGGGTTTGGGACTGTCCGTTCAGTTCCGGCGTCATAATCTTAACGTCTACGCGCCGGTTCTCCTTCCGCCCGTCCCGGGTGTGATTGTTCGCCACCGGCTCATCTTCGCCGAGCCCGAGCACGTGGATCCTTACCAGCGGAACGTGGTCGTTTTCCGTCAAATAGCGCACCACCGCATCCGCCCGGCGCTGGCTGAGTTGCAGGTTGTACTGCTTAGGACCGGTTGCATCCGTGAAACCTTCTACCTCAATGGTGTAGTGCTTCAGGGATGAAAGCGTCTCCGTGAGCGCCGAAAGCTGCTGCTGGTCGTCGTCGCTCAGTTCAGAACGATTCAATCCGAACAACACGCTTTCAGTTTTCACCGGCTGGTAATTGTCGATATTATTGATTTCGGTTTCGGCCTTGTTGGCCGCGTCTACGCCCTTGTTGGCTGTCTGCTGGGCGCCTTGGGCTTGCTGGGCCGCGTCCTGTGCGTGCTGATCAGCAGTCTTCGCGTTCGCGCTGGCGGTAGAGTATCCCTCCTCTGCATGGCGGTCCACATCGGTAATATGCTGGTCGAGTTCCGTGGTCTTGGTATCGACCTTATCGACCTTCTTGTCGACGGTTTGAATTTGCCCTTGCAGGGGTTGAACGGCTTGTGTTTGTACGTACTTTCTGGTGGCGATACATCCCGCGCTGCCGAGAGTCAATAAAACCACCGCGCCGAGTGTCACGACGTAATACTTCGTTTGAGCGACCATGTCGCCTCCAATGTAGGGTTCTTGGGGCCCTGAGCGGATAACCCGCCATATAATAGGCAATCCGCTTGCCACCGCACCGGACGTATTATCCTGCTGAAGGCTAGAGAGTTAGTTGTTGGGTAACGAAGGCGTGGCAGCAACCTTTCTTCCACGCCCAAGTAGAAATTACCCTGTAGCCAGGGGTTGACGAGCAGGAGTGACGAGTGGCAAGTGGCTAGTGGCGAGCAAGAGAATCCTTCCCGTGCCGGGTGACAAGTGACGAATGACTAGTGACGAGTGACGAGGCGCAATCACCAATCGCAAATCACAAATCACAAACCCGACTTCCTCTGCTACAATTGACCCGGAATGACTTCAGAAAACTTTGTTCATCTTCATCTGCATACCGATTACAGTCTGCTTGACGGCGCTTGTGAAATCGAAAAGCTGATGGACCGCGCAGCGAGCCTGAAAATGCCCGCGGTGGCGCTGACGGACCACGGCAACCTGTTCGGAGCCATCAAGTTCTATCAGGCGGCGAAAAAACGCAACGTCAAACCCATTATCGGGTGTGAGGTATACGTTGCTCCGGCCAGCCGGTTCGACCGCGCCGCGGACACGGATCGCCCCAACCATCTGATCGTCCTTTGTGAAAACGAGCGTGGCTACCGCAACCTGGTAAAGCTCGCCTCTGCCGCCTACATCGAGGGCTACTATTACAAGCCGCGCATTGATAAGGACTTGCTGGCGCGGCACAGCGACGGACTGATTGGCCTTTCGGCGTGCCTCCGCGGGGAGGTAGCGGTGGCGCTGGGGGCGGACCGTTACGAGGTGGCGCGCCAATCCGCTTACGATCTGCGCGACATCTTCGGCAAAGGGAATTTCTTCCTCGAGCTTCAGGACCAGGGAATGGAGGAAGAGAAACGCATTAACCCCCTGATGCTGCAACTCTCGCGTGAGACGGGCATTCCGGCGGTGGTTACGAACGATTGCCACTATCTTACGGCGGCAGACGCGCGCGCCCAGGAAGTGCTGGTTTGCATTCAGACCGGCAAGACCATGAGCGACACGAACCGCATGAAGTTCCGCACCAACGAGTTCTATTTCAAAACCTACGAAGAAATGGCGGCGGTATTTGGCAGCCAGGCGCCGGAGGCGCTGGCCCGCACCCTGGAAATAGCCGAGCGCTGCAACCTGCACCTGGAATCCAAGGAACACGTCTTTCCGCACTTTGAAGTTCCCGCCGGCGAGACTCCGGACACTTTTTTTGAAAAGGTCACGCGCGAAGGCTTTGCTTATCGCCGCGAGCGGCTGGAACGCCTGCACGCCGCGGGCCGCCTGAAGTATCCGTTGGAAGCCTACCAGGAGCGTCTGGAACGCGAAATTGAGCTGATCAAGCAGATGCGATTCGCCGGGTACTTCCTGATTGTCTGGGATTTCATCCGCCATTCGCGCGACGAGTGCATCCCGGTGGGCCCCGGCCGCGGATCGGCCGCCGGCAGCCTGGTGGCCTACTCGCTGCACATCACGGATATTGACCCCCTCCAGAACGAGTTGCTGTTTGAGCGCTTTCTGAATCCCGAGCGCGTCTCGTTTCCCGATATCGACATCGACTTCTGCCAGCGACGGCGCGATGAGGTGATCCGCTACGTTACCGAGAAGTACGGGCGGGAGAACGTGAGCCAGATCATCACCTTCGGCACCATGGGCGCCAAGGCCGTGATCCGGGACGCGGCGCGCGCGCTGGACATGCCTTACGCCGAGGCAGACAAGATCGCGAAGCTCATTCCCAACACGCTCAACATTACCCTGGCGGAAGCGCTGAAGCAGTCGGCGGAATTGGCCCAGCTTCAGCAATCGGACCCACGGGTGACAGACCTGTTGCAGGTGGCCTCGAGCCTGGAAGGGTTTGTGCGCCACGCCTCCACGCACGCCGCGGGCGTGGTGATCTCACCCCAGCCGCTCCAGGAAATCGTCCCCTTGCACAAAAAGGATCAGGATATCACCACGCAGTATGCGATGGACGACCTGGAGAAAATCGGTGTCCTGAAGATGGACTTCCTGGGGCTCGCCACGCTGACCGTGATCGACGATTGCGTGAAGCTGATCGAGAAGACGCGCGGCGAGAAGCTGGACCTGGACAGCTTGACGCTGGACGACTCCGCCGCCTACGAAACGCTCAGCAAAGGCCTGACGGCGGGCGTGTTCCAGTTTGAAAGCCGCGGCATGACCGACATCCTGCGCCGCGTCAAACCGCACCGCTTGGCGGACCTGACGGCCCTGAACGCCCTCTACCGGCCCGGGCCGATCCAGGGCGGGATGATTGACGACTACGTCGCCCGCCGCTCCGGCAAACGCAAAGTCACCTACGAACTGCCGCAACTCGAGGAGATCCTGGAAGAAACCTATGGCGTGATCGTGTACCAGGAACAGGTGATCCAGATCTTTAACAAGGTGGGAGGCTTCACGCTGGGTGAAGCCGACGTGGTGCGCCGCGCCATGGGCAAGAAGAAGATCGAAGAGATGGTGGCGAACAAGGAAAAGTTCCTGGCCGGCGCCCGCAAGAACAACGTGCCCACCGCCAAGGCGCAGAAGCTGTGGGATTTGGTAGAGCAATTTGCGGGCTATGGCTTCAACAAGTCGCATTCGGCCGCCTACGCCCTGGTAGCGTATCGAACCGCCTACCTGAAGACCCACTACCCGGTGGAATTCATGTCGGCATTGCTCACCTCCGAAATCGGCAACCAGGACAAGATGACGCGCTACCTGGCCGAATGCAAGGACATGGGCATTGCGATTCTGCCGCCGGACGTCAACTCCAGTGGCAACGCTTTCACCCCGGCCGGCAACGCCATTCGCTTTGGGCTGACGGCTATTAAGAACGTCGGCTCCAGCGCCATCGACTCCGTGCTGGCGGCGCGCGAGAAGCTGGGACGCTTTGATAACCTCGTGGAATTCTGCGAGCACGTGGACCTGCGCCTGCTGAACAAGCGGGTGCTGGAAAGCCTGATCAAGGCCGGGGCATTCGATACGCTGGGCACGCGGCGCACGCAATTGCTGGCCGTGCTGGACCGCGCCATGGAAATTGGGCAGAAACGCCGCCGGGAAGCCGAAAGCGGACAGCACGGCTTGTTCATCGGCGGCATTGACACTCCGCCCCCACCGCCCCTGGAAATGCCCGATGTGCCCGAATGGACCGAAGCGGAGCGCCTGGCGACAGAAAAAGAAGTCCTCGGGTTTTATGTGACGGGCCACCCGCTGGATAAATACATGCAACGGCTGGCCACGCTGACCCGGCACGATACGTCGTCCATCGAGGAGATGGCGCACGATGCCCCTGTGACGCTGGCGGGGATCCTGCGCGGCCTGCGCGTGAAGCCCAGCAAGAAAGGCGACCTCTGGGCCAGCGCCCAACTGGAGGATTTACGCGGTTCGGCCGAGTTGCTGGTGTTTCCCCAAGCGTACCTGCAATTGCAGAACGTGCTGAAGCCCGACGCGGCCCTGCTGATCAAGGGCCGGGTGCGGCACGAGGAGAACCAGAAACCACGCGTGGTGGTGAATGAGGCTCGCCCGCTGGAAGCCGCGGTGAATGGCGCCAAAACGCAATTGCGGATTCGCATCAACCTGGACACGCTGGGCGAAGGGCTGGTGGATGGACTCTCCGACGCCCTCGCCGATTATCCCGGTGAGAGCCCGGTGATCCTTGAGCTAGCACGGCCCGGCGATTTTGTGGTGCGCATCCAGTCGCGCGCGCCACGCGGCGTCAAAACCGATGACGAACTGCTCGATCGGCTGCGCGAACTGTGCGGCGACGAGGCGGTGAGGCTGGAAAAGCAAACGCAATAGCTGAGAGCTGAAAGCTGATGGCTGACAGCTATCAGCCATTCACGGTGCAATCATGGACAAGTCGAAAACTGACCAGGCCATCGCGAAGGAACTCGAAAAGCAAATCGCCGAGCTCCAGAGCGCTTCCAGTTCTACGGCGTCGCAGGAAGAGATTGAGCGGCTGCGGCAGCAGGTGGTTGCCTTGCGGCAGAAGGTTTCGGGCCCGCCGCAGGACGCCTGGGAGCGCGTGCTGCTGGCCCGCCATCCCCAGCGCCCGTACACCCTGGACTACATTCAGTTGCTTTTTACGGACTTCCTGGAGTTGCACGGCGACCGGCGCTTCGCGGATGACGCCGCCATGGTGACGGGTTTGGCCCAATTCGAGGACCGGCCCATCGCCGTAGTTGGGCAGCAGAAAGGCCGCGATACCAAGCAGAAACTGCTGCGGAACTTCGGGATGGTGAACCCCGAGGGCTACCGCAAAGCCATGCGCGTCATGGAGCTGGCCGCCAAGTTCAACTTGCCCATCATCTGCTTTGTCGATACGCCGGGAGCTTACCCGGGCATCGGGGCAGAGGAGCGCGGCCAGGCGGAGGCGATTGCTTTCAACTTGAAAGAGATCACCAAGCTGCGTGTGCCCATTGTGGTGCTGATTCACGGCGAGGGCGGCAGCGGCGGCGCGCTGGCTATCGCCGTGGGCGACGAAATCCTGATGCACGAAAACGCCGTGTACTCGGTGATTTCTCCGGAGAGTTGCTCCTCCATTTTGTGGCGCGACTGGGATCACAAGCAGGAAGCCGCGCGCATGCTGAAGCTGACCGCCGAGGACCTCTACCGCCTGCAGATCGTCGATCAAGTGGTGCCGGAACCCAAGGGCGGGGCGCATATGGATCACGCGCAGGCGGCGGAACTGCTGCGTCCGGTGCTGCGCGAGTGCCTCAACCGGCTGGGAAAGCTGCCGGTAGCAGATCTTCTCAAGCGACGGCAGGAAAGACTGCGGCATTTGGCGAGTTTTGTAGCGGACAAATAGTTTCCGTGGTCGAACTGCTGTTGGGTGTGACATCCAACATACCGGCCAGTCCGCAGCACCTACCTCCGGACGTATCATGACTCGCAAAAGACTCCCCCTTCTATGGCTGCTCCTAATGTTGGTTTCGCTGCCAGTATCTGGTCAGCAGCCCTCCGCCGAGGATCCACGCGTCGTCTTCGAACGCGCGCAGAAAGCCCTGCTCGCCAAGGACTATTCAAATGCTGAGAAAGGGTTTAAAGAAGTTCTGCGCCTCGACCCTCGCTCCGCCGCCGCTTACTCCAACCTGGGTGTAGTGTACATGCGCCTTGAAAGGTATAACGCCGCCATCCGGACATTCCAAGAAGCCAGGAAGTTGACTCCGGCGATGCCCGGAATCGACCTCAACCTGGGAGTGGCTTACTACCATAAACAGGAGTTCGCTCGGGCAATCCCGGAGTTCTTGCGGGTACTCCAATCGGTTCCCGATGATTACCAAGCCCGATACCTCCTGGGCATGAGCTACTTCATGGAAGATGACTACCGGCACGCGGTTGAGGCGCTCGATCCTCTTGCTGGGAGCGCACAGGATAATGTGGACTACCTGTTCGTGCGGGGAATCTGCTATGGGAAATTGAAACGTGATCAGGACTCGAAGCGAACGTTTGATGAAATGCTCCGAGTGGGTGGCGACACGGCGCATCTGCACTTGCTTTTGGGTAAAGCTTACCTTGATCTTCATGAAACCCAAAAGGCGATGACAGAGCTACAGCGAAGTATCGCGCTCGATCCCAAGCTGGGGTTTGCGCACTTCAATTTGGGCGTGGCCTACCAGCGGATGGGGATGCTGGCGGAGGCAACCAAGGCTTTTGATACTGAGATCACCATCACACCGCAAGAGCCCTGGGCATACGAAGGCCGCGGCCAAGTGTCCCTCGATTTAGGTCAAGCAGACACAGCCATAGAATTCTATCGTCTGGCCCTGAAGCGAAACCCGCGCCTGCCCAAGTCGCTCGCCGGACTCGGAAGTGCCTACGTTCGGAAGGGCGATACCACACAAGGAGTTCGCCTTCTCAAGGAGGCGGTTGCCGTCGAGCCGGGGAACGCTGCCTTCCATTACCAGTTGGGCCGAGCTTACTTGAAAGCGGGTGTGCGGGACCAAGCGAACCAAGAGATGACGACGGCAGAGAACCTCCAAACAGCGGAGCGCGCGAAGCAAGCAGAGCAGTTATCGGGAAAACTGCCGTCGCCGCCCTTGCCGGCGCAATAACGCTGAGTGGCTGGCACGAGGGGGCCGTCAGACTATGAGAAAAGGGAGCCGTCCGCCACGGGTTAGGACTTATCCCTTCCGGCGCCGCGTTAAACGTTCTTCCATCCCGGTTTGGAGATGATGGAAGAGTAGTTCGACATGTTATAAAGCGGATTCCGGACCGGCGCGTAGATCTTCGACCCCTGGAACGGACGGTTCTGCGTGTAGATCCACACGCTGCGCTCATCCCACGTCACCACCTCGTCGCGGCCGTCTCCGGTAAGATCCAGCGCGAATGAGGCAAGATCCGGATGCCCGTCGTCGGGAAACATGACCGCTCTCTCGAATCGGCCGTTGATCATGCCACCGTATTTCGCGTCGGTGGACAGAAGCACGAACTCTTCCCCGTCGCCTCGCCAGTTCACGGGCACCAGCTTGCTTCCGTTGTGAATGAGCTCCGCTGTCTGAAGAATATTGCCTTCCCCGTCGAAAAGTGCCATCACTCCCACGTTCCGATGAAAGGTTATCATCATGAACTGGAGGCCCGGCAAGTCCGTTCGGTATCTGCCGGCACTCGAGCACTGGGCATGGCCCAATAGCAGGTGCTTCAGGATCTGCCCCTCACAACTGAACATCAGGAAGCCTTCGTCGCTGCCGGTGGAATAAACCCGCGGCTGGTCATTCGAGTTGGCGCTGAGGTCCACAACGGCAATGGAGTCCGCATGATCGAGCAGGTCTGTATCGTGCGACCACAATTTGGCTCCCGTATGATCCCACATCGAATATCCCATCATGATGCGATCGTATCCATTGACGTCGAACGGGTAGGGGCAGTGCCCCGTCTGCCCTTCGCCCTTCCACAGCAGCTCCAACTTGTTATTTAAGACCCAGAAATATTGATACCGATCCTTGATCAGAATCTCCTGCCGATTCGGGTTTCCGGAGACGTTGACGAAGAACAGCGAATCACCAAATACACGCTCATACGCGCGGTTCGCTGAATCGGACGGCTTGGGCACTTCCGGGGCTTTGGGGGTCCACGCCCACTTTTTGATCTTGCCGGTGGCGCCATCCAAAACCTGCAACTGGAAGTCGCGAATGGTTACAACCTCGCTGCGACCGTCGCCATCGACGTCGTGAATCTGGAACGGGAGGTCGTTGGTCAGGAGGCCGTAAAAAGGATCCGGGTTGGGTTTTCCCACCTGCCAGAGAACCTTCCCATCGAGCTTTACCGCCGTTAGGCAACTGATCATGTCGAAGGCGTCCTGCGAAACTGTCTGTATATTTTGGGCGATCAGCATTTCGATTTCCCCATCGCCATCCAGATCACCGAATCGCACACTACTGCCCGCGCCAAAGCCCTCCACCGAAAATTTGCGCCATAACTGTGGTTTAGGATTCTCTGTCTGCAGTTGCGCAAGGCGGGCGTTACGCTGGTGAATGCGGTTTGATATGCTCTCCGTCACTTCCGGCGAAGCCTGCACGAGCACTTCCTGGTAACGGGCCGGGATATTTGCGCTCAACCCGATTTTGCCCGCTCCATACTTCGCGTCCGCGACCTCCAAGACTTTTTTGTAATCCACATAGGCGCGGATGATCGGGCCCTGATTCTCCACCTTGAGCAGGTAGTATTGCTGCGTGTTGTAGTTGAACGGCGCAGACGCCACCGTCTCCCAGCCCGCACGGCGGAACTCCTCAGTGATCAGATGCTGGACATTGATCTGCACCGTGTCTCCGCCCGACAGACCCAGGACGTAATATTGCAGGTTGTTCTGATACCGGAAGGCGATGCCCGCCACGCCGTCGAAGACCAGCGGCCGCACCAGCGCCTGGAACGCATAATCTGCCCACTCATCCTCGCCCGCAATGAGAACTGGGCTCACATGGTTCGGCATATGGTAGAGTTGCTGCATCATGTAGGGCTTGCCTGTCGCTGCTTCCATTGAAACCAGCCATGCGTCCTGGTCCGGTACGCCGTTGCTCCACGCGCCAAACGTGTGTGCGCGGGCGTCGACCCAATGATTTTCTTGGATGGCCGTCTGGAATCCATGAAAAGGCCGGGTGAGCCACCCCGAACGGAAATTTGAAAAATCATCCTGAAACAATTCTGAACTTCCGGACGTCGCCGGGCCAGCAGTGATTGACTTTGCCAGCGGCCGTGAGAATGGGAGCGGCAGAGAGGGACAAGCTGCCAGCGAGGCCTGCAGCATTCTTCTTCGGGTGAAAATAAGTCGCATTCGGTTTCTCCTGCAACAAGAGCTACGTTGTTGTCGATGTGGAGTGTGACCTGTAGCGTGACGTTACCGCTGCGGAAGGTACTTCCTCTCGATCATCGCCACCGCAGATCCGGAATACGTAACCACCTTGTGCTGTACCGCCGTTCCCAGCAACAGGTGTGCCTCGGGAGGGGTAAGTGCATAATCCGTTGTCAGCCACTGGATCATGTCGGAGTTTGCATTCTGAAGACCCTGCTCCAGATTGCTTGACCACTCCGGCTGGCTGGCAATGGAGACGATGTGACTTGAATTGATGAGCCTCGGCATCGAAAGGCGCAGGCCTTTCAGAACCTTGACGGTGAACTGCACATCCATGGAGGTTTCAATCCCCATGCCTAGCCCTTCGCCGTCACCTTGCAGGGCGTGGCCATCACCGACATAAAAATACGCGCCAGCATGATACACCGGGAAGCGGAGGGTGGCGCCTTCCACCACGTCGTTGTAATCCATATTGCCACCCCAGCTACCGGAGATGTCGGCGGTCCCCGCGTTGTCGCCCGGAGCCGCCACCCCGATGCAGCCCAGCATGGGCCTGACAGGGATGATGAATTTCATCCTCGACCGTTGGAGCAGCCGAGGAATTGCGACCCCCTGCTCCAAATCCAGATCCCAGGGAATGAGGTTATCATGTCCCACCCATACCGCGTCAGGCTTGTAAACGTCCTTATAGACCGATTCGATGGTGTTCGGATTCAGGACGAAGGGCATCAAGCGATAATTGGTGTAACCCCAGTTGCGATTCAGCCTGACCTTGTCCAGATGGACCTCCAGCGCATCGCCGTACTCTGCGCCCTCGACATAAAAAGGCCCGGTGAGAGCATTGCTGAGCCCGGGGTAGCCGAACGGGTCCGGGCAATGGGCAATGCCTTTGTAATCTCGTCCGCCCGCGTCCAGGGTTCGTGTCTCCACGGTGTCCCCGGAACTGATCCGCAACAGAGGTTCCCGCGTGGCGGCGAACTGGTCGGAGTAGTTATCCGAATAGATCCGATGGGTCTTACCCGTTTGCTGCGGCGTGCCGGCTACAGGGAAGGAAACGACGGCCCCTGCTGCCATTCCTGCTTTCAGAAAGCCTCGACGGTGCATTAACAAGTTTTCCCCCTGGAATTCTAAAAAGTGAGCTTCAGCGCGAGCTGCAAAATGCGCGGGGACCAATCGCTGCTAACCTCGCCGTTTCCCAGGTTATACTGCGCGCCGCCGCAGGGCCTGCCGAACGCCGGACTTCCATCAGTGTTCGGGCTGCCGTTGCACCCGACATTCACGGCGTTCCACTGCGGATGGTTGAAGGTATTGAAGGTCTCAAACCGGAATTGTAGCACGGGCTGCTCAGAGCGCCCCAACGGGAGCTGAAAGTCCTTGTGCAATGCGATGTCCCAATTGTTGCGGCCGGGGCCCGTGAGGGCGTTCCGCCCGAGATAGCCGAACATGCCAGGTTCCCCGTTCGACAAAAGCTGGTTCGCATTGGGCTCGGTGATGGTGTTTGGGTTGAACCAGGTGGGCGTAGGGCCGAACTCGGTGTCGTTCACCACGCCCTTTTGGATCTTGAAATTTCCCACCGAATTGCACATCGCTCCTTCACCGATCCCACTGCTGAAGCCGCTCACTCCACACGTAAAGTTGATCGGTTCCCCCGTGAAAAAGCTGGTAATGCCTGATACTTCCCAGCCGCCGAGAATCTGCCTGGCGAAGTGGTTGGCAGACCTCTTAAAAAACGGTAGGTCGTAGATGTAGTTGAGTTCGAGAACGCTGGTTCGGTTCAAGGATGAGTTGGAGAACCAGCGGTTTGGGTTGGAATCGTCGATCCCGGTCAAGACATATTCGGATGTGGCGTTATCCAGCGCGTGCGACCAGGTATAGGCGGCCTGGAAGGTTATTCCGTAGCCGACGTTGTGACGGAAGTCCACCTGCAGCGCGTTGTACCCCGAACTGCCGGCATCCTCGACGTAGGAGATGGGGCCGTATTCCTGATAGGGAACGAAAAATACGTTCGGCTCAGCGTTATTGATCAGGACCTGCTGCACGTTACAGTTCCCTAGGGCATCGCAGTAGGGTTGGCCGGCGAGAGCCGGCACGTTCTGCGTTCCCGCGCCGTTAGGAACCTGATTGATGTTCCTTTGACGCACCAGGTGGCGTCCCTGGGTCCCCACGTAAGCCACAGTCAGGAGGTTGTTGTCGGAGAAGGCATGCTGAATGCCGAAACTGAATTGTTGGACGGTGGGGAACAGGGAAACGGAGGGTATAGCGCTCAGGTTAGGCAATACCCCCAGCGGCCCGGGTTGAATGTTCTGGTAGCCATTGACGTTGAAAACTGAGTTGGTGAGAATTCGGGGAGGCTGGCCCGACCCCGTCCCCTCTGACGGATTGGCGATCGTGGCATTGTAACTGCCCTCGACCCCGTCATAGACACCATAGCCGCCACGAATCACGGTCGTGCCGTGGCCCGTAAGGTCGTAAGCGAATCCAAAGCGCGGCGATTCTCCCCAATACGGCGGTAGACAGCCCCGCGGTTCGGGGGGAATTCCGCACTGCACCAGACCGTCGCCTAGCATGGTGTAGTCGTAGATCTGCCCGGTCGCCGGATCCGGCACGACGTTTCCGGCGGAATTCAATGGGGCAGTTATGGCCCGGTTATAGAACTGCGGCACAAAGTTGATGTCGTAAGTTGGTTTGGTCTTATCGTGCAGGGGCACGTAGTAGAGCAGTCGCACTCCCAGGTTCAGGGTCAATTTTGGGGTCACCCGCCAGCTATCGCCCACATAGGGTTCAAGGTCCGTGGCGCGCCAATAGCCGCGGCCATAGCCTCCCACCGGCGCGCCGTTGATCGCCGCGGTCCCTTCCGTGTACTGAGCGATTCGTCCCAGGTACATATCGGCGAGAGCGTTGCCCGTGGTGTTCGACGCCGAGGTGGAAAACGACAGTACTCCCCACGGGGGTTGGCCGATCTGCCCTCCGCCCTGGACCTTTTCCATGAACACGCCAAACTTAATCGTATGTTTCCCGCTCACCAACACCGCATTGTTGGTGTAAGTGAAATTATGGTCCCCGGTGCGGTAGGGATCCGCACTATCGCTAAAGTGGCCATCTCCCGCGTAAATGTACGCGGGTATGCCACCGCTGATCGTGATCCAAGGCAGCATATCAAATCCGCTGTTGGCAGGGAATATCGTCGCCCCGGTCCAAGTGGAAGGTTTCGTGAATGACTTGGCGGGGCTGCTGGGCCCTACAATGGGCTTCGTATAGTAGATCAGCCCGCTATACCCGGCGATAAACTCATCCATCAGGTGGGGGCTGAAATTGCGGGTAAGGTGGAGCACGGCGCTTTTGGCCGGCGCGTTAAAGGGGTTTTCGACGGTGTCATACTCCGAAGCGCCCCACGCCGCCGGAGCATCAATCGTATTCCAGGCGTCGTTCGTGAACCGCACGAAGATGGACGTCTTTTGGTCCAGGTTCTGGTCGATCCGAATCTGGTCCTCTCGCCAATTTGTCGGCAGGCTAGGACTAGACAGGTACCCAATCGGTCCGTTATTGGGAAGCGGAACGAAAGCTTGCAGCAAGGTTGCGGCGTTGGGGTTCACGGGAACCACGTCGGTCGGCGTGCCCTTCACGAGGGGAACCGCGCAACCCGATCCCACCACCGCACTGTAATTAGTCGAATTCGGGTCGCACTCACTGAAGTCACCCTGCCGCTCGCGGAGAGAAGGGACAAAGTCGGAAATCACCGTGCCTTGGCGGTATCGCCGCCATTCGTCGGAGTAAAAGAAGAACGTCTTCGTTTTGTCCGTATTGTAGTGCCCGGGGATGTAAACAGGACCGCCGAGCGTGAATCCGAAATCGTTCCACTTTAACGGCGTCTTGGGTGCGTTGCAGGGCCCGGCGGCGTTTCCATTGCAGTTGGTGGCCACATCCAGGCCGCTCCACAGCTCCCGGTTGGCGAACCAGTCGTTCGCGTCAAACGAGTCGTTGCGGACGTACTCATATAGGCTGCCATGGAACCGCTGCGTGCCCGATTTCGTCGCGATCTCGATGGTGGCTCCCGGATTCTTGCCGATGTTGACTTCGTATTGCGACGTGATGACCCGAAATTCGGCGATCGAGTCCAGGCTCGGATACGTGGTCAGCGAGGTTGACGCCACGGAGTCATCGCTGACGGTTGCCCCATCGAGTTCCCAATTCGCTGCTTCCATGCGGCCACCGTTGAAGGACAACGCGGCCGATCCACCATAACCAATTGCCGTCGGTTGGTAACTGTTGTCGGCCACCGCACCGGGTACGAGCGCCGCCAGTTGGGTGAAATTCCGGCCGTTCAACATCATGCTCGCGATCTGCTTGCCGGTGACCACGTCGGAAATAGCCGCGGTTTGCGTCTCCACTTGATTGGCCTTGGCTTGCACGGATACGGTCTGAGAGACCGTTCCCAATTTCATACGCAGGTCCACGCGGAGAGTTTGGCCAACCGTCAACGTGATTCCCGACTGTACGACCTTTTCAAAACCCTGAGCTTCGGCGGTAACAACACAGTCGCCGATGGGGATGCTGGTGATGACGTACTCTCCCGCACTGTTCGCCACGGTATTTCTCACAAACCCTTTGGCGGCGTCGGTGACGGTAATCTTCGCGCCAGGCACAGCCGCTCCGCTCTGGTCCGTAACCGCTCCGGTAATCGTCCCGAGCACCTGGCCGGCAGCGGGAAGGCTGGTGAGAAGCACCGCCAGCAGCAACAGAAACTCTATTCCTCTTTTCTCGAAATAGCCGGTCTTCATAGCACCCCTCCGATTTTCATCCTTGCGGCATGTCCACCGCACTGCCGCCCCGACTAAAGTTGCCGGAAGTGCCCGTCGGGTGCGCGCTGATTTTCTTTGATAAGGGAGCCCTGTATGTTGCAGATCATACAATGGCAGGATCATGGCTGTCAATTTGTCCGGTTCAGTGCTGTCCGCCCCTGTGCCCGCGACAACGGTGCTGCGCAGCATCGGCGCCGTGGACCACCCCACCAGCCGTATCTCGCCGTCAGCCACAGCGGACTCTTGCTGCAATCTTCGTTGGAATCATGGTAGAGTGTGAGCTACTGAGGCCCCTGCCAATTAGGAATTGTGGTTTTCCCGGTCGCTTCAATCGTGGTGTCCTGTGCGTCGTCCGATGAGGGCAGCCGCAGACAAGGAGGAGCGAATGGGTAAGGAAGCCCGAGGATTTTCTCTAGTCGAACTGTTGCTAGCCGTCCTCGTCATCCTCATTATCGCTGCCATCGCCATTCCTAACTTTGTCCGGATGCGCATGGCGGCGAGTCAGGCATCCGCCGTATCTTCCTTGCACACCTTAAACGCAGCGGAAGCAACATATTCCTCCACGTTTGGCGGCACCTTCAGCCCGGACTTAGCCTCACTGGGTCCTCCCGCATCCGGCGCCAATGCTACGTCAACTGCGGCTGGGTTGATTGACAGTGTCCTGGCCGCGGGTACTAAAGGCGGTTACAGTTTTACCTACTCGCCTGGCGTCGCCGATTCGAGCGGCAACATTACAACCTATGCGGTCGGCGCTGCTCCGCTTGCCGGTTTGATGGGGCAGTATCAATACCAGAGCGACCAATCGGGAGCAGTCAAGCGCGTGAGTGCTGCTGGCAACACGTCCGCATCCACGCCTTCGGCAGAAAGCACGCCAACAGCCTGCTCCGAGAGCGGCAATGCCGTGACCGTCACGTCAACCCTTCACCCACCGACCGGCAGTGTCATCCAGTGGTCCGGTGCGGATCCCCCCGCATACAACTCCGGTGCTGGAGGGTGGGTTGTCACCGATAGCTCTTCCAACAGTTTTTCCTTTCAGAACCCAACTGCGGGTCTTGGCCCTTGTACGGAGATGGGTGAGGTGGTCTTGCCTTAGGCCAACTGGGTGACTTCAGCGGGATACCTGCAATAGCGATCAGGCCAGCCAGTACGGGCTGCATCAGATTACCTGTAACAGCATGAATAATCGGTATTTACTTTTTGACGGCGACTGATGCCAATTGGGGACTTGAATTTCCCCGTTCGATGCATTAACGTGTACTTTGCCATATGTCAAGTAGCAGCATGTCTAAGGTCAGACATGGGGTAATTCCCCTAGGGCTTTTCAGTGGTTCGCAAGGAAAGACAAAAGCGCATAGGTGAGGGGCGGGGAAGTGTGCGCTACTCGACTTTTTGACCGTCGGCGCGGAGTGATCGCAGTGCCGTACCGCGGCTGCTCTAAAGGAAAGCGACGATACGCAACTTCGACCCGGGAATGCGGATAAGCAATTTTGCGAAATGAGGTGACGGATGAGTACAGCTCCTTTCAACGAAATGGCCCCGGGAAACGGAGGGTTGGTTCAGATTTCATCTAAAGAGGATGTGATCCGCCAAAGGCTTAAGGATGAGCGGCGTCGCCTCGAAAAGGAAGCCGGCCTTGAGCGGCGGCCGGCACAGCCGTTCCACAAACCCATCGAGCACCCTTTCACGAAGTCACAGCGCGACCACACGACCATTCTTTTCGGCGGTCTCACATGGAAGCACGAGAAGCTGATTCATGGCGCGCTGGAAGGTCTCGGGTACAAGTGCGAGGCCGTCCCAGTGCCCAACAAGCGGGCGTTCCAGCTCGGCAAAGAGTACGGCAACAATGGCCAGTGCAACCCGACCTACTTCACGGTGGGCAACCTGGTGCAGTTTGTGCAAGCCCTGGAAGAGAAGGGGCTGTCGAAACAAGAGATCATCGATCGCTATGTCTTCTTCACGGCCGGCGCTTGCGGGCCGTGCCGCTTCGGGATGTACGAAGCCGAGTATCGGCTGGCCCTGCGCAACGCAGGCTTTGACGGCTTCCGCGTGCTGCTGTTCCAGCAATCAGGCGGGCTGAACCAGGCCGAAGCCGAGGCCGGCCTCGAAATGAACCTGGATTTCTTCCTCAACATTCTCAACGCCATGAACATCGGCGACATCATCAACGACGTCGCCTACCAGATTCGCCCGTTTGAGGTGAATGCCGGCGAAACGGATCGCGTCCTCGATGAAAGCCTCGACCTCCTGCATGAAGTAATGCGGCGCAAGCGTCCGTGGACGCTGGAAGGCACGCTCGCGTCACTGCTGCGGAAAACGAGCTTTGCCGCAACCGCGGAATACGCCGGCAAGTTTCTGAACCAGCTTTATGGGGAAGATTACACCGCGGCGCTTAATGACGTGCGCGATCGCTTTAATGCCATCGCCGTTGATCGTACCCGCGTAAAGCCCCTCGTGAAGATCACGGGTGAATTCTGGGCGCAAACCACCGAGGGCGACGGCAACTTCAATATGTTCCGCTTCCTGGAGAAAGAAGGTGCGCAGGTGCTGGTGGAACCCATCGGCACCTGGATTATGTACATGATGCACCAAGCCAAGCAGCAGATTCGCGATGAGCGCGGGTTGGATTTGATCCAACAGGGGGTACCGAAGTGGAATCTGAAGCAGGTGTTCGGTAGCCACTTGAATGCGCAGCAGCGGTTGGCCAAACTGACGGTGGCGGAAGGAATCTTTAAGCGCGAATACCACCGCCTCATTGACGCTTTGGGTGGCATCGCCCATCACCTTACCGATCAGTACGAACTCCAGCGCCTGGGACATCCCTTTTACAACTCGCGAGCGGGGGGCGGCGAAGGCCACCTGGAAGTGGCGAAGAACATTTACTACTCCAACAAGGATCTGGCCCACATGGTGCTAAGCCTCAAGCCATTCGGTTGCATGCCTTCGACGCAGTCGGACGGCGCGCAGTCCGCGGTGGTTTCAACCTACAAGGATATGATTTTTATTCCCGTTGAAACATCCGGCGAAGGCGATGTGAACGCCCACAGCCGTGTGCAGATGGCGCTGGGCGAAGCGAAGGTGCGCGCCAAGAACGAAATGAAACGCGTCCTTGATGAGACAGGCACCACTCTCGATGATGTGCGGGCTTTCGTCCATGAGCATCCGGAAATGCAGCAGCCCATGTACAGGTACGGGCACCGCAAGGGCGTGGTGGGAGTAGCGGCAAACTTCGTGCTTCACGCCGCCGAGCGCATGAAGGTAGAGAACCGGGCCATGGTCGCTGTGTAAGGCGTTCAGCCGTGTGCCGGCTCTAAATACTTAAACGGAGGCAAACCGTATGCCCAATAAGCCGAACCCTGCAACTGAAAGCACGCAAACAATCACCGCGCATTTATCGGTGCGTGAAGCAGCAAGGGCGCTGGACTTCTATCAGCAGGCCTTTGGCGCGCAACCCATATCTGTCCACAAAACGCCGAATGGCAAAGTGATGCACGCGACGCTCAAGATCGGCAACTCTCACCTGATGCTGGCGGACGAATTTCCCGGCATGGGCTGTCCGGCGCCCCAAACGCTGGGCGGCAGCCCGGTAGTGTTTAATATCCAGGTGGACGATGTCGATTCCTTGTGGACGCGCGCGGTCGCCGCCGGGGCGCGCGTGACAATGCCTTTGGCAGACCAATTTTGGGGTGACCGCTACGGCCAGGTGGTGGATCCTTTCGGCCACTCGTGGGCGCTCCTGACGCACGTCGAAGATGTCGCACCCGAGGAATTGGAGCGGCGGGCGAATGCCGTGTTCGCGCAAATGTCGAAGAAGGCCAGCGCGTAAAAAACGTCACCCCGCTCCCGTTCGGGGTGGGGGTCAAGCTACATCGGGCAGGCGAGTACTTGATGCTTCCGCCTGATCGGTGTGTTTTAGGCTGAGGCCTTGGGGGAGCAGCGCATGCCGGAAGCAAAAAACTTGATCGTCGGTTTTGACGTGGGTTCGACCACCGTGAAGTCGGTGGTGGTGGATGCCGCGACAGATCAAATTGTTTGGAGCGACTACCAGCGCCACGACACCAAGCAGCCGGAAAAATGCTTGGAATTCCTAAAGCGCATGGAGGCTGAAGCCGGCATCAGGATGGGCGAGAGCCGCGTCTTTATTACCGGGAGCGGCGGTGGGCCGGTAGGTGTCCACATCGGCGCCAAGTTCGTACAGGAAGTGAACGCCGTTTCGCTGGCCGTTGAAAACCTTTATCCCGAGTGCGGGTCGGTGGTGGAACTGGGCGGGCAGGATGCAAAGATTATCATCTTCAAGGAAGACCCCGAAACAGGCCGCAAGAAGAAAATCCCCTCAATGAACGACAAGTGCGCCGGCGGTACCGGGGCCGTGATCGACAAAATCAATGCCAAGCTTCGGATTCCCGCCGAAGAACTGTGCAACATGGGATACGTGGGCCTGAAGCTGCACCCAGTGGCAGGGAAGTGCGGTGTATTCGCCGAGACCGATATTAACGGTTTGCAGAAGAGCGGCGTGCCTCCCCCCGAGCTCATGGCCTCGCTCTTTGAGGCGATCATCCAGCAGAATCTGGCGGTGCTGACGCGCGGCAACACGTTGCGTCCCACCGTTTTGCTGCTGGGCGGACCCAATACCTACATCAAAGGTATGCAGGACTGCTGGAAGTTTAATATCCCGAAGGTTTGGGAAGAGCGTAATTTCCCTCTGCCCGAGGGCAAGGATCCCCAGGACCTCATCCAGGTTCCCAAGAATGCCCAATACTTCGCTGCCCTCGGCTGCGTGCGCTTTGCGATGGACGAGGATGCAGCGATCGGAATCTACAAGGGCACGGAGAAGCTCGAGTGGTACATCAATTATGGCCGCCTGGAAGAAAAGCAGAAGAAAGGTGGCAGCGGACTTTACAAAACCGAGGAGGAACTGGCTGCTTTTAAGGAGCGTTATAAGCCGAAGCAGTTTGTGCCCCGTACGTTTCGGCCGGGCGAACACGTTGAGGCGTTCATGGGGATCGACGGGGGATCCACGTCCACCAAAGCTGTCCTGGTAAGCCAGGAAGGCGAAGTAATGGTGAAGTGCTATCAGCTTTCCAAGGGCAATCCGTTGGAAGACACCATGGAGATGTTCGCCAACCTGCGCTCGCAAGTCGAGGCACAAGGGGCGACTGTCGAATTACTCGGCGTGGGCTCCACGGGTTACGCCAAGGACATCCTGAAGGAAGTGCTCAATGCGGACGTGGCGCTGGTCGAGACCGTAGCGCACACCCAGGCGGCGCTGCATTTCTATCCTGATGCTGATGTGATCTGCGACGTGGGCGGGCAGGACATCAAGCTCATTATCCTGCAAGACGGCCGCGTTAAGGACTTTAAGCTCAACACCCAATGCTCCGCCGGCAACGGCTACTTCTTGCAATCCACGTGCGTCGGCTTCGGGCACGACGTGAAGGCATACGCTGACCTTGCCTTCAGCGCCAAGGCCATGCCGATGTTCGGGTACGGCTGCGCAGTGTTCATGCAATCGGACATCGTCGATTTCCAGCGCCAAGGCTGGAAGCCAGAGGAGATCATGGCCGGGCTCGCCAATGTACTGCCCAAGAACATCTGGTTGTATGTCTCCCAGATACCCAACCTCGCGTCGCTGGGCAATACGTTTATTCTGCAAGGAGGCACACAGCACAACCTGGCGGCGGTGAAATCGCAGGTGGATTTCATTGAGTCGCGCTTTAAGGACAAGGGGCAGAAGCCGAACGTGATCGTTCATGAGCACTGCGGCGAAGCGGGCGCCATCGGCGCCGCTATCGAAGCCCGGCGGCTGTACAACAACGGCCACTGCACCAGCTTTATTGGTTTTGAAGCCGTCGAAAAGATTTCCTACGTGACGCATCGCAACGAGAACACGCGCTGCTACTTCTGCAAGAACAAGTGCATGCGGACCTTCATCGACGTTCAGATCTCCGGCTCCGATGAGTCGTGGAAGAAATCGAAGATTCCTATTCTTCCCGGGATCAAACGCCTGATCGTCGGCAATAGCTGCGAAAAGGGCTTGGTAGAGGACGTGAACGACATGCGTGAGATCAAGAAGGGTCTCGACGCGGCCAAGAAGGAAAACCCGAACATGGCGGAAGTAGGCGCCAAAGCGGCGTTCAAGTCTTACGCGCCGAAACCAGTCTCCGACCCGCTGCCCAAATTCACTTTGACGGCCAATCAGAAGAAGCGCGTGGAACTGATGCAAAAGCGCGCCGGACTGCGCATCGGCATTCCGCGCATTCTCAATATGTATTCGGTGAATCCCATTTTCAGCGCCTACTTTGAATCGCTGGGCATTCCGGCAGAAAACTTGATTTACTCCGATTACACGAATGAACAGCTGTACAAAGAGGGCGCCAAGCGCGGGGCCATCGACCCCTGCTTCCCGTCCAAGGTGGGCATTCCTCATGTGCATAACCTGCTTTACGTGCACCATAAGAAGAAGCCGCTCGACGTGATTTTCTGCCCCATGATTGACGATCTGCCCAGCGACATGAAATTCGCGCAGTCGCATCGTTCCTGCCCAACGGTGGCGTCGACGCCGGAAGCCATCAAGGCGGCGTTCACCAAGGAAGGCGACATCTTTAAGGAGAACAACATCCTGTTCCTCGATACCTTTGTCAACCCCGGCCAACCGGCGCTGCTAACCAAGCAGATGTATGACGCGTTTGTGAATATCCTTGGCCTCTCGTGGGAGGAGAACGCGCGCGCCGTGCAAGCAGGGTTGAAAGCACAGGAGGATTTTCAGGAGAAGGTGATGCGCGCACAGGGCAGGGAAATACTGAGGCGCCTGGAGGCGGAAGACCGCATCGGGATTGTGATGCTGGGCCGGCCCTATCACAACGATCCCGGCATCAATCACGAAATCATGGAGGAGTTCCAGAAGATCGGCTATCCGGCGCTCACGCTGGCCTCGTTGCCGCTCGATCCGGACATCCTATGGCGGCTCTTCGGTGAGGACGTGCGCGCGGGCATCATCAAGGACCCCGTGGATGTGAGCGACGCGTGGAAGAACAGCTACAGCGAAAACACCACACAAAAGATTTGGGCTGCCAAGTACACCGCCCGCCATCCCAACCTGGTGGCGCTCGAACTTTCCAGCTTCAAGTGTGGACACGACGCGCCAATTTACACGGCCGTGGAAGAAACCGTTACCAAGTCCGGCACCCCCTACTTTTCTTTCAAAGACATCGATGAAAACAAGCCTACCGGCTCGATCAAGATTCGCGTCGAGACCATCAGCTATTTCTTGAAGCGCTACCGCGAAGACATAGTACGCAAGAAGGAGAAACGCGCCGATATTGAAGCCAAACTGCGCGACTTTGAAGCCAGGCTGCGCGCCGAAATGGATGGCTTGGCCCCCAGCCCACCACCCGCACCTTACGAGGTTGAGGCGCCTGTGGGCGTCAATACCATTCGCGACGCGGAATGACCCCGCCGGCGAAACCGCCTCGTTGACCGCAATGAGTGACGCTGGCGGTGCTTGTCTTTCACTTATGCCCTTTGCCTTTTGACAAGCTCTCTCCGCTCTACCCGCGTTTCCGGGCGTACGTCCGCACATAGTCCGGAACTGCGATTTCCTTGGGGAGGCGTTCATCCGGGAGCGGCGCCGCGGGTTTGAGTTCGAGCGGAAGGACTCCCGCCCAAACGGGCAGGGCATAGTCTTCCTCGTCATCGAGGGGCGGCCCCGTGCGCACTTTGGCCGAAACCTCTTCCAGCGGTATGGCGAGTACGATGGTGGCCTGAAGCTCCTTCGCCGTAGGCTGGCGGACCTCCTGCCACCGTCCGGCCGCAATATGCTCAGTGAACACTTGCAGAGCTTGCCGCTTGGCGTCAGCGTCTTCCAGAACGGTGGCTTTGCCGAAGATAACGACGGAGCGGTAATTCATGGAGTGATGGAAGGCCGCGCGCGCCAGCACCAGCCCGTCGATGAGCGTGACAGTCACGCATACGTCCGCGCCCTTGTCCAGCGCGCGAAACATGCGGCTGGCGACGGAGCCGTGGATGTAGAGCGTGTCGCCCTTGCGGCCGTAGCCGGTTGGGATTACTACGGGCTTCCCATCGGCCACAAAACCGATGTGGCACACCAGGCCTTCGTCGAGAATCCGATACACCGCCTCGCGATCGTAGACACCGCGCTTGGGCAGGCGATGGATTTGCGTGCGTGGCGTAGGAGTGAAATCAGTCATATAGGCTTGTCCCCCGCTGACGGCTGAAAACTGAGAACCTTTTTGTTTCTACCGTGCGGTCCAGCCGCAATCGATAGGCACGGCTGAGCCGGTGATACATTGTGCCACATCGGTTGCCAGGTACACCACCAGCGCAGCCACCTCTTCCGGCTCCAGCAGGCGTTTGATGGCGGCTGGGGCCGTCATAATTTTCTCCACTACTTCCTGTTCCGAGATGCCATGCAGTTTTGCTTGCACGGCGATCTGTTTTTCTGCCAGCGCCGTGCGCACAAAACTGGGGCACACGGCGACCGCGGTAATGTTGTGCGGGGCGCCCTCGAGCGCAGTCACCTTAGTAAGACCAAGCACGCCGTGCTTCGCCGAAACGTACGCCGCCTTGAATTCCGCGGACACTAATCCTTGCGTTGAGCTGATATTAATAATTCTACCCTTTCTTTGCGCCTGCATGTGGGGAAAGGCGTATTTGGTGGTCAGAAACGGCCCCGTGAGCATCACGCCGATCAGCCGCTCCCATCGCTCTTCGGAGAACTCATGAATTGGAGCAACGTGTTGCAGGCCGGCATTATTCACCAGGATGTCGATGCGCGTGTAGCGGTCGACCGTCATGTGAATGAGGTCCTTGACGTCGTACGCTTGCGAGACGTCACCGAAGTGGAAAACCGCTTCTCCGCCCGTGTTGGTAATGGCTTGAGCGACGGCCATCCCGGTCTCGGGTTCAATATCATTCACGACGACGGCAACACCCTCGCGCGCCAAGGCCATGGCGATCGCTTTGCCCAAGCCGGCGCCGGCGCCGGTAACGACCGCCACCCGGCCTCGAAGTTGGTCGCCCATGATGGGGCGCGGCTTTTCCAATTCGATGGTACTGGTAATCATGATTCGCCTCGATTCCGTTTCATATGACGGCGTTTCAGAACGACACAAGCGGGCTCCGCAGGTGACGCCCGTTGAGCTCCCCTGCCGCTCGCCCCTCAGTACCTGTGCAGTTTAACCGCGACGGCATGAATCGCCTAGTCGAAATGCCCCACCGTTGTATTTCAATTTTTGCTGGGTTGTGAGTCCCTCGGCATGTGTTATTATTAAGCCACACAGGACAAATCACATGGCAGAAAACGAAGGGCGGTTTCTGGCCACTTGCATTCTCGGCTTCGGTGGGGGCATCTACATCTTTTTCAAAGGTCTCCGCCAGTTTCGGAAATATCGCGTTGTGGCGGACACCCCGGCCATACGCATTCGCAGCGTCCCTATGGGACTGGTGCAGATTCGGGGTGAAGCGCGCGGGCAGGAAACGCTCCTCAGCCCCCTTACGCGCACGCCCTGCTATCTTTTCAAGGTGGTGGTGGAAGAGTGGCATAGCGACTCCGAAGGTGGTGGCGAGTGGAAGCACGTGGCCACTGACGTCCAGAACGTGAAGTTCGATCTCCAGGACGACTCGGGGAACGTGCTGATAGACCCTACTAACGCCGAACTTGACCTGCCGTGCTCGCTGATTCGAAAGGTACGTAGCCATTCGGCTGTGATCGCTGTGGGCGCCGGTCCGCGCGGGGATGGCGCCACCGCTTCCGGCTCACCATCCACCGATACAGAACTGCTTCAGTACGTGTCGCAAGCACGGGTTCGGCACGCGGGCCAGTTGGTGGCGCGCGGTGCGAATTTGCTGATGCGTGCGGGCGATTCGGAACACGCGCCGCAACGGCAGGGCTTTTTGAGCATGCTGAGCAACCCGACCGGCGCTGGGGCGGCAGCGTTCCAGGGGCAAATGATGCGAGCCATGATGGCCCGGCGCGATCCGACCGGAGAAACTACCCGGCTGGCTCTGGAGGTCTGGAAACATCCCCAGGGAACGCCAGAATTTGAATCCGCCTTGGTACGATTCGGCCAAGCCTACGCCCAAACGATGGCACTTACCCAAGGCACTCCTGATGCTGCAACCGTGCTGGGCTACATTCACCAACAGCCGCAAACGCTGGCCATGGTGGCCATGCTGGCCGGAAGCGCCGAGCCACAGTCCGATCCGGAGGCCGAACAGGCACGCCAGACCGCACTCGGCTATGGCCGGGGGCAGATCAAGAACATGCTGCAGAAGACGCAAGCCGCAACGGGTGACTACCGCTTGACTGAATTCTGCCTGGTGCCCGGCAAGACGTATGCTATTACCGGCACCTGTGCGGAAAACCCCAGCCCCCGGGACCCGATGGACCGCAACATTATCGTGAAAGGGACCAATGAACCCACCTTTTTGATTTCGTCCAGAATGCCGAAGGATGTCGAGGCTTGGTTGCGAAAGCAATCCCTGTGGATGGTGTTGGGCGGCGCTGCGGCGACCGTCATCTTCCTCGCCATTATTCTTGGCAAAATGGGTCTGCTATGAACGCATCCCGACGGTTGACGCCTGTCAGGACCTTTGGTATTGATGAAGGTGAGCGCGGTGGTCGACACAAAACACCAGGCCGGTGACGAGGGATTTTTCCCCGGTCCCTGGCCCTCAATTCCCGAGTCCCGAGGTTTCCATGCCGTTCGAATCCGACAAAATCATGTTTGAGATTTACCGGGAGACAACGTACAGCGGGAAGTACCGCGTGGTCTACTTCACCGAGTTGCAGGATCATAACAAGGAAACCGAGATAAGCCGGGCCATGGCGGGGGAACATTTCTACGACGGCTTCATCCGTGCTTATCGCAAAGATCAGGCGAAAGAAGTGATCGAGAAGATCCTAGGGCGCATGAACGCGGGCGAGCAGTTGACCCCCGAGCAGGTTGAGCTAGAGATCAAGCCTTTTATTCCAACCTGAAACTGGAAACGGCAAATTCGAAACTCGAAACTCGAAACTCAAAGCCCGAGACTCGAAGGTATCGTGAAAGCTTCCAATTTCGAGTTTCGAATTTCCACTTTCGGCCTTTCTGACACCTGGCACCTGATACCTGGCACCTTCCTTCTCAGCTTCCCCCCTGTGGCAAAATCTGGTCCAGCAATTCCGGCGGTCCCGAGACATCGAGTTCCAGGCGAGCGCCGTCGCGGTGGGTCTCAATGCTCTGGAGGATGGGGGGAAAGGCCACGCCAGTGGGGGCGGGCTGCTTCGCAGCTTGTTGCAGAAGACCGAGAAGGGTGGCAAACCCTGCCGCGCTTTCCGGCGTGTTGCAGATCATCGTAAGCTGGGCGGTAAACCCGGTGTCCCATTGAACGCGGTACAGGAGAGCGCGTACCGAGCGTGCGAGCGAGCTGACATCCACATTCTTCTGCCCGCTGGGAGCCAGCCACGATCCCGCCAGGTTGGCGGCGGACTTTCCATTCAGGATGCCCCACTGGGGTGCGGTGCCATCCAGTTCGCCCTGCCAGTTCACAAAATCAGAATTTGAATTCAGGGCATTGATTGCACCTTGTCGCGCGTCGATCATGGCCTTTACGTCAGTGAGCCGGCCAAACGCCACGAGCGTGGTATCGAAAAACGTGAAGAACAGGTCGTCTGGGTCGCTGCCGGAGCCAAAGGCATAGAGGTCCGCCCCGTTGTATGGGCGAACCGGCAGGCCGGTGTGCGCAAAGTACTGCTGGACGAGGTTGGGTTGGAAGCGTCCCGCTGCCATTCCCAGAAACCCGGCTGGCCCCACCATCTCACCCCGCCACCCCAGCATCACCTCATCGATGTCCTTGTCCGGATCGATGCCCATCGGGCGCAGAAATTCCTCAAAGGCGTGTAATTGGCGGGTCAAAATGCGCTGGCGGATCTGCGTGTAACTGGGAAGAGACCGCAACTCGGCCAGGTTGGTAAACACAACTTGCAGGGTGTCAGCCGGAAATGTGTTGAGCGCTTCCCCGGGCACTTGGTCCGCCTTGAGCGGCATCGGGAAGAGTAGCGCCGGGATGCCGATCGCCAGGCATAGCATCAGCATCACATTTCGGATTGTTCGTTCTCTTTGCATGAGGTCGCTTCTTCTCCACCGGGCGCCGGATATTCGTGCGCGTCCACCAAATTCCCACCCGACAAGTGATTCTACATCGAATTCGAGTGCTTCGGATGGCGACAAAGTGTCCCCAATCGCGGGCAGGGACGCGGCGGTCACATCGGGGGCCACCTGCCATCAGGATAAACACGCGCGGGGGGCAAAGGTTGCGTTGCGCCACGAACGCCGCTCAAGCAGGCGATCGATGCGTAACGGGCTTGTGCGCACGACCTTTTGATCTTATATTATGCGTGTGCTTGCGCCCGCGTGAGTGCTCTCCTAGTTGGGACATGGCCAAGGCCGGCTGGATGGAGATGTGGATTGAGAGGTTCCATCTGGAGCTCCCAATTTCTAGTTTCGCTTTTCGAGGTGCTTTTCGAGTTTCGAGTTTCCAGCTTCGAGTTTCGCTTTTCGAACTTCGATTTTCGAGTATCCGGTTCTCATCCGAAGATTTTGGCCGTTCCAGAGCGGTGGAACCCCAACTTAGGCGGCAGGTCTTCCATCGGCCCCATCCATTGCAACTCCTGTTCGATGTCGGGGTGAAGCCGGTACTTTTTCCGCACAGCATCCAGGGCCACGCCTCGAGTCTGTATTTTCTTCAGATCGTAATTTCCTAGTCCCACTTGCCCGCAATACACCAGGTAGCCCACCCAGGACGAATCGATGCCCATCGCCTCCAGCCCCACGCGGTCCGCGGCGAGGTAATCGGTTGAGGCAATTGCAATGCGGGACGCCACGGGATTACCCGAATTGGGGCCATCACCCTCCATACCTTCATAGCCGTCGACCACGGCAGCACCCCAGTTCGGCTGGAGCTTTTGTGCGGTCAGGAGCATGTTGTAGTGGTTCTGGCGCACGCCCACGTGGTACTTCCGCTTGTCGCTCCAGAATTTCTCGCCTGGGGCATTGTGCAGCGGCGCCCCGAGCGTCAGGTTCTTTACGGAAAGCGTCGCTACGACCGAGTTGTGCGTTTTCATCATGGCCGCGCAGATTACAAATGCCTCCGGATCGAGCAGGCGCGCCGCCAGCCGCACCGGGGTTACGTGCAGGTCGAAATCGATCAGGGGTATGGTTTCGAACTTGGCCTCCCGATTCAGGTCTACCAGCCTGACCTTTTGACTGCCATACTCGCTGGGCAAGCGCGTGTAGTGGAAATTGTCGTAGCCCTCGAGCGTGTCACCGGCGGAGGACTCGGCGATGACAATCGGTCCGCGAAATCGCGGCGCAAGATAGTCGACGATCCCCCGCAGCGCGTCGGCATGGGTGGAGGCAAGCTGATTCACCGTATTGACGATATTCGGCTTAATCACCACGTATTTCTTCTGCCGCAGTTTCGGCAGAATCTGGTCATCGATAGCTGCGAGCGCGGCGCAGACATTCTTGCGGCGGTCGTCGCCCTTCACGATGGAAACTTGAGAAATGCCGGGGAATTGGTTGACGACCGGAGCGACGGGCAGTGCTGGCGGAGCCTGCGAACTCAACCGGTGAGCAGGCGCAAGGACGAGGCTGGTTCCGGCGGCTTGCAAGAATCTGCGGCGCGAGAAAATCACTGGATTAATACCTCCGTGAAGCCTATGATAGCACCGCTCGAAGATTGCGATAGTCGTCAATTATGCGTGGAAGGATATAGACAAAATGTCTACTCGACGAGATTTCTTATCCGCGGGACTCCTTACTTCCGTGGCGGGGCTGGCTTCCGCTCCCGGCGCCTGGGCGCAGGCGGAATCGCCTACGACAAAAGGGCTCAGCTATCGTATTTTGGGAAAAACGGGTCTGAAAGTGACGAGTGTGGGTTTTGGCTGCATGGTCACCTCCGACCCCAGCGTGATTGAGCGCGCGGCGGACTTGGGCATCAATTATTTCGATACTTGCCGCAGCTACCAGCACGGCAACAACGAGCGGTTGGTGGCCACCGGCCTCAAGGGCAAGCGGCAGAACATCGTTCTGTCCAGCAAGACCGATGGAACCACCAAGCAGGCGGCGCTCGACGAGCTGAACACCTCGCTCAGCGAACTCGCGACCGACCACCTGGACATTTGGTACCTCCACATGAAGGACAGTCCAGACAAATTGCCTGACGAGCTGTTCGAGGCGCAGAAAATCGCCCGGCAGCAAGGCAAGATCCGGTTCGCCGGCGTGAGCACCCACAACCCCAAGGAAATGGTTCCGTTCCTGGTAAAAAAAGGTGCGACGGACGTGGTGTTGTCGGCTTACAACTTCACCATGGATAAGGCAGCCTCGGACGCCATGTCGCAGGCCCATGCGGCGGGATTGGGTGTGGTAGCCATGAAGGTGATGGCGGGCGGCTTCCGCGGCAATCGTCCCGATGATGCCGGCCACTCCAAGCTGAGGCGCGACGGGGCGATGCTGGCGGCGCTCAAGTGGGTGCTCAAGAACGACTATGTCAATACCACGATCCCCGGCATGACCGATATGGATCAGCTCGACGAAAACCTGAAGGCCATGACGGAGCCGTTCTCGGGTAAAGAAGAACAGCTCCTGGCCCGCCAACTTGAATACATCACACCACTCTATTGCCGCATGTGCGGCGAGTGTGACGGCCATTGCGCGAAGGGCTTGCCCGTGGCGGACGTGCTCCGTTACGTGATGTACGCCGACGGCTACGGTCAGTTCGAACTGGGCCGCGATCACTTCAAGCAATTGCCCGCTGAATTGGCATCGGTGCGCTGCGGCGACTGCGCCACCTGTACGGTAAACTGCCGTCACGGAGTAAAGGTTCGCGAACGTCTGGCTCGTGCCCAAGAGATGTTTGCGTAAGCTACAGTCGATCCAATCACCGAGGCACGCAGGCGGAGCGATGGCCTTCGTGCCCCGGTACCTCAGCGGTATAGCGGTATACTTGGTTCTCCCCATGAAAACACGCATTGCGAAGTTCTACCTGTCATGCTTGCTGTTCCTGCTTGCTGGCATGGTGCCAGCCCGCGGGGTAGCGGCGGATGTCCCTGACTGTTCGCTGGTTCCGGGTTGGCAGCAAGCGGGGCCGGCGCGCCATTATGCGGCGGACAACCTTTACGAATACATGGATGGCAACGCAGAGAGCTACCTGGCCTACGGATTCGTCCAGATGCAGGGCGTAACGTGCAAGTCCGGTGAAAATACGCTGGTGATTGACATCTCGGAGATGGCTGATGACGACGCGGCTTATGGCATATTCAGCGGCAACCGCGATCCCAGCCATCCGCTCGAAAAGATCGGCATGGGCGGACAGGTCCTGCCACGCCGCGGGACCTTCGCCAAAGGCAAATACTACGTTGAAATCTCTGCCACCCCTGACATCGATCATACGGCCGCGCTGAGCGCCTTCGTTACTGCCATGGAAAAGCGCCTGGAGGGCAGCACCGCGCCTCCTGCCGCACTCGCATGGTTCCCGCCCGAAAAGCTGGCGAGCGCGCGCATGATTCCAGAGAGCGTTTTGGGGGTGCGCCTGCTCAAGCGGGGCTATGTGGCACAATATGAGCAGGGAAAGGCTTTCGTGGTACTTGAAGCCTCGCCCCAGTCCGCCACGGCCGTGATGGGGAAACTCCGCCTTCGCTACCCCTCTGCTCAACCGGCGCAGGTGGCAGAGGAAGCCATCCAGTTGCAGGATAAGTACCTGGGCGGCGTCTGCTTCTTCCGGAAAGGGAAGTACATCGGCGGGTACGCGAATATGCCCGACGGGGCGAGTGCTGCCGCCGCCTCCGCCGTCCTCGCCGAGCGGGTGCCTTAAGGAAAGGTGTCAGGTGCCAGGTATCAGGTGTCAGCAGACCAGCGCGCAAATTGGCAGTTAAGGATCTAAGATGAAAAAAACTTTGGCCCTGTCTCTAAGTGTCCTTGCCGTCGCGATCTGCGGGCGAGCCGCAGAATTTCACGTTGCTACGAGCGGCAATGATGCCAACGCCGGCACCCAGGCCGCCCCTTTCCGGACCATCCAACATGCCGCCGATGTCGCGCAGCCCAGCGACGTCATCACGGTGCATGCCGGTGTGTACCGTGAACGCGTCAGCCCGCCGCGCGGTGGCGAATCTGACGCACAGCGCATCGTATATCAGGCCGCTGCTGGCGAAGAAGTTGCGATCAAGGGTTCGGAGGTCATCAAGAATTGGATAAAAGTCGACGACGATCTATGGAACGTCACGCTGCCCAATTCGTTCTTCGGCAGCTTCAATCCCTACAGCGATCTTATTCATGGTGACTGGTTTAGTCCCAAGGGTCGTAAGCATCATACCGGCGCTGTCTACCTCAACGGGGACTGGCTTACCGAGGCGGCCACGTTGGAAGATGTGAAGAAGCCGATGGGAAGTACCGCGCTCTGGTTCGGTCAAGTGGACGACAAGAACACCACCATCTGGGCGCAGTTCAAGGACGTGAATCCCAATGACGAAACGGTGGAAATCAATGTGCGCCAGACGGTGTTCTATCCGGAGAAGACCGGAATAAACTACATCACGGTGCGCGGGTTTACCTTGGAGGACGCGGCCACGCCTTGGGCACCGCCCACCGCCGAGCAGATCGGCCTGATCGGCGCGCATTGGAGTAAAGGCTGGATTATTGAGAACAATAAGATCAGCTATTCCATCTGTTCCGGCATTTCGCTGGGCAAGTACGGTGACCAGTGGGATAACACGTCCGCCGATACGGCCGAGGGCTACGTCCAAACCATCAATCACGCCGTGGCGGCCGGCTGGTCAAAGGAGAACATCGGCCACCACATCGTCCGCAACAACACCATTTCTCATTGCGAACAGGCGGGCATCGTAGGCAGCCTGGGCGCGGCGTTTAGCACCGTTACCGGCAACACGATCCATGATATCCACGTGCGACGGTTGTTCGGCGGCGCCGAGATGGCAGGCATTAAGTTCCACGGCGCCGTAGATGTCAGGATCAGCCAGAACCACATTTTCCGGACTTGCCTGGGACTGTGGCTGGACTGGATGGCGCAGGGCACGCGGGTTTCCAGCAACTTCTTCCACGATAACGATACGGATGTCTTCGTCGAAGTGGATCACGGGCCGTTCTTGATGGATAACAACCTTTTCCTTTCGTCGTCGTCGCTCGGCGACGATTCGCAGGGCGGCGCCTACGTCCATAACCTGTTCGCTGGCGCAGTCAGGCGGTCGCCGCAGACGGACCAACGCCAGACGCCTTACTTCCATCCGCATTCCGTCCACATCGCCGGGTATCACGACAACCCCAGCGGCGACGACCGTTTCATGAACAACCTCTTTGCCGGTCCCGCCGATTTGAGTTTGTATGACAGTGCGCCATTGCATCCGTTCATGGAGGGCAACGTGTTCCTGCATGGGGCCAAGCCCTCCAAGTTCGAAACTGAACCGCTCGTCGTGGCAGATTTTGATCCGGCCATCAACGTCGTCGAGCGGGAGGGCGCCTTCTATCTCGACATCAAGTTTGACCCCGCCTGGAATTCCGAGCGGAGCCACAAGATCGTGACCACGCAAGTGCTCGGCCAGTCGGCCATCGCGAATGCTGCCTATGAGCAACCCGATGGGCAGCCGATTCGAATCGACACCGACTATTTCGGTCGAACCAGGAGCGAATCGAATCCAACGCCCGGACCGTTCGAGAATCCCGGCCAAGGCAGCCTGGAACTCAAGGTGTGGTGACCGTAGCCCTGTGGGGTAGTTGGATCGGCGGAAAAACCGGGGAGTATAAATCATGCGGTTAGCAGTCTCGATATGGTTGTTGCTAGGCTTGGGAACGATCATGACCGGACAGGGCAGGGAACTGGGCGGCGCAAACCTTTCCACGCGAACCGCCGCGGCCGGGACGCAAGCGCCACAGAATTCCGGCCAAACCGGTCAGGCACAAAAGAGTGAACAGAAGCCTCTCACTAATGAGGACGTGCTGAGTATGGTGAAGGCCGGTCTCGCCCAGAGCACCATCGTACTGGCCATTCAGTACGCTTCGACCGCGTTTGACACTTCGCCGCAGGCACTCATCGACCTCCATCGCCAGGGCGTTCCTCAGCCGGTTTTGGATGCAATGCTTACGGCGGGAAACTCCAAGGCCGTCTCGCCTGCCGCGACCCCAGCATCCACGCCGGCCAAGCCCGGCACTGCGCCGCCCGATTTGCACAAGATCCGAAAGGTCTTCCTGGAAACCGAATGGGCGGACGACGATGACGTGATCGCGCGCAAGGTTATCGCGATTCACCGGCGCACCTGCTTGCAGGTCGTCCAAACGCTGAATGCCGCGGACGCCAGCCTTCGGTGGAATGACGAGGGGTTCACCGGGGCTGCATTTGAGTTGCACAGCAAGGACGGCCAGGTGATCTGGAGCAGAGTAGGAGGCTTTGCCCCACCGTTCAAGGCGCTCAGGCAAGCACTGGGATGCCCGAAGTAAAGGAAAGCGGCCCGTTGCTCATTCGCAGAACTTCTGTGCAATGGGATAGCGGCGGCCCATGCCGAAGGCCTTGGCGGTCACTTTCAGGGTGGGCGGGGCCTGCTGGCGTTTATATTCGGCGGCATTCACCATGCGGACAATCCGCCGCACCAGGACTGGATCAAGGTGCTGGGCTGCGGCGATCTCATCCACGCTCCGATCTTCTTCGATGTAGGCCTTTAAGACCGGGTCGAGCACCTCATAAGGGGGCAGCGAGTCCTGGTCGGTCTGGTTGGGCCGCAGTTCGGCTGACGGGGGCTTATCGAGGCAAGCCTGCGGAATGCGTTCACCCGACCGATTGATGTATTGCGCCAACGCGTACACGGTGGTTTTGGGAAGGTCGGCGATAACCGCCAATCCACCCGCCATGTCGCCGTACAGCGTGCAGTAGCCCACGCCCAATTCGGACTTGTTCCCCGTCGTCAGCAGCAGTGAGCCAAACTTGTTGGAAAGAGCCATCAGGATGGTGCCGCGAATGCGCGCCTGGATGTTCTCTTCGGTCACATCGGGCGGCGCGCCCTCGAAAGCCGGTTCCAGCGTGGCGAGATAACTGTCAAACATGGGCGTAATCGGGACGATGCGGAATCCGATGCCCAGGTTCTGCGCCAGGGCCTCGGCATCGCGAATGCTGCCGGGTGAGGAATAAACGCCGGGCATGCCCACGCCCAACACATTCTGCGGGCCGAGCGAGTCCGCCGCCAGCGTTGCGACCAGCGATGAGTCAATGCCTCCGCTAAGCCCCACCAGCACGCGCTTGAACCCGCACTTCCGGAGGTAATCGCGAATCCCCAGGCAAAGCGCCTGGTAAATCTCCGCCATTTCGCATTCGGGCGCAGGGTGTATTTCTGTAGCCCCGTCGCTCGTATCAAAGATCACCAGGTCCTCGGCGAACGCGCGAGCGCGAGCCACCAGCTCGCCGCGCGCGTTGAAGGCCAGGCTGGACCCATCGAAGATCAACTGATCGTTCCCCCCCACGTGGTTCACGTAAGCCACGGGAATTCTCTGCTTGGTGGCAATGGTCCGGAGCATGTCGTAACGGAGCTGGATCTTTTCCGTGTTGTACGGTGAAGACGCGATGTTCAGCAAGAGGTTGGCGCCCGCCGCAACACATTCCTCCACGGGATCGCGCGTGTAGAAACGGTTGGCCCAGAAATGCTTGTCGTTCCAAACGTCCTCGCAGATGGTAATGCCCACGCGGTATCCGCCCAATGCGTGTACGCACACCGAGGCGCCGGGCTCAAAGTAACGCGACTCGTCGAACACGTCGTAGAACGGCAGCAGGATCTTGGCGTAGTCGACCACCACTTTGCCGCCCTCCAGCCAAGCCGCCGCATTGGCCACCGGCTTTCCTTGACTCGCCCGTGAGTGGCGCACGTAACCTACCAGCGTGGGAATCGGAGGCAGCAGTCCCGCCAGACGTAACAATTCCCTTTGCGAACGCTGAATGAACGCCGGTTTTTCCACCAAGTCGCGCGGCGGGTAACCACAAAGGGCCAGTTCAGGAAACACCGCCAGGTCGGCGCCTCGGTCGAGCGCGCACTGCGCGTACTTCACGATCAGGTCGACGTTGCCGGCAAAGTCGCCAACCGTCGTATCAATTTGGGCCAAAGCAATCTTCACAACGTATCCTTCAACACAAGGGCGTTGAAATCGCGCCACCATTGCTTTAATACATTTGGACTCAAGCCATTATAGCGAACCTTTGCGCCGCTTGGTGGGAAACCGGGGACCGGTTATTTCCAAAATCGCGAAAGTGGATATCCCGCACATTGCCGCTACTGCCCCACAAAAACCGACACAGCGAAGTGGACATAAAGTCGCCAATTTCAGGATGCACGAAACTGTGCGGCATTATGACCGACTGGCCTGCAATCGAGCCGTAATTTCTCTCTCGCGCGCAACTTTCAATCTACAGGCGGGTTGATAGCCGTAGGTCCGATGCATGTCGCAAGCGGTTCGGCGCCCAAATCATCGGACCGAAATTGGAAAGATCCTCCGATATCCCTGGGTGCAAAGATTCGGGCAGAAGGACTGACCCAGCAGCGCCAGGGGTTGAATTACGCGAAAACACGCGGGTAATGCTGAAGCTTGAAATGCCCAAGTGACTGTATCCACACTCGTTACTCGGAGATTCGATTTGGCGGAGCGATTGCGAGTGGAACGATGACGAACCCGGTCCCTCTTGCGCAGCGCATGGCACGGACAGCGATGGACACAACATTTACAAATATGGAGGTAGCATGAGTAAAAAGAATCTGGTTTTTGTTACTTTATGTGCCGTAGTTTTGGCCGCCGCTCTGATGATCGGGTGTGGGTCAAACGGCAGTTCGCCATCGGTCACCGAATCAACTCCGCAAACAGGCCAAGTTGTCACGTTCGGCACTGACGCCCCCATTTGCGATGTGGAGTCGTTCGTGGCGACCATCACCGCTGCAAGTCTCGTGTCTCAAAAAGGAGGAGCACCTGTTCCGCTGATCACCTCCGCGTCCCCCGCCACTGTGGATTTTGCCCGCCTGACGGACTTTACCAACATCCTTAGCGCTGCGTCCGTGACGACGGGATCTTACAGCCAACTCCAGTTGACGCTGAGCAACCCGCAACTGTACGCGATCAACACGGCGGGCGGTCCGCCACCTACCCCCACGACGATCGCGACAACCTTGACGGCCACGAGTTTCACCCTTTCGATCAATAACGGGCCGTTAGTGGTTTCCAGTTCCACCACCAGCGGGCTCCTGGTGGACCTCAACCTGCGCAAATCGCTGCAAGTTGACGGCAATGGGCAGGTAACGGGCACGGTGGATCCGCATTTCACGGTGACTGCCGCCACCACTTCCGGATCGACGGTGGGCGAAGCCGATTCCCTGTATGGCGTGGTCGGGACGCCGAGCACCACCAATCTTCCCCAGGGCCTCACGGGCAGTTTCCCGCTTACCGTAGCCGATGGTATGGGGCAGACGTACACCATCCTTACGAACAGCAGCACGGTTTTTGAAGGCGACGGCGTCACCGATTTCTCGCAGCTTACGGCCAACACGTTCGTGGAAGTGGACGCCATCGTCAACACCAGCGGTCAGATCATTGCGCAGACCGTCGATTCCGAGGAGCAGGTATCGAGCGCCAGTGAAAAGGTGGCGTTCCTGGGCAGGATCGTCGGCGTGACGCGCACCGGCACCGATGCGACCGCGTTTACGCTGCTCGTGGATGAAGAATATCCCAACATCAATGGCTCGATTCCCCTCCATTCGGGACTTAGTGTCACACTGACAAGCAATACGAAGTACCACACGAATTGGCAGATTTGGAATCGCCAGGTGTTCACCTATAGTCCGTCGACTCTCGGAATGGCGCAAAATGTGGCGGTCTACGGTCTTCTCGGATCGGGATCATCGCCGAGCTTGACGGCAAACCACGTTTTCCTGCGGCCGCGCAACGTCATGGGGAACTTCACCTCATTGCTGGCAGCCGGATCGAACGGCAAGACGGGCGGATTCGCCATGATGCCTTGCGGGGCATTGTTCGGTGGAAATCCGATTGCCGTCCTGACTTACACCGATACGAACTTTACCGGGGTCGGCGGCCTGGTCAATTTGACCACGGCTCCAACCCTCAACACCCGCGGCGTCTTGTTCTATGAGCAGACCAGCGGAAGCGCCGCCGGAGGGGCTGAATGGACCGCTCCCACGTGGGTCATGCAAGCGAGACAGGTTCATCAACTGCCCAACTGAGTCTTCGGCCCAGGAAACTCTCTCCCTGGCAGTTTGATTATTGTGATTTGAATGGCAGCGCGGTCCCGGATTCCGGGACCGCGCTTTTTTCTGGAACGGCTCACATTCACCTTTAACGATCAGGGCCGGCCGGCGGAGGACGTAGCGCAGAGTCATTTCGCTTTTCAAAATTACTCTGCGGCTCGTCCTCCCGAGCCCACCGCCATGGTCCAGCGTGCACGGCTACGTCGGAGCCGTGGAGCAAGCACCCATTACGCCCAGCGGGTTGTCGGTGGATCGGGTGCTGCTGGCTGCCGATGAACGCACGCGGATTTGAGATGGTGCGAGGGAAAGAACAACCTGACCGCCACGCGGTGCGCGGGAGGACGAGCTCTCGGCTTCCTCCTCGAACGGCACGGTGCTCAACCTTTCCTATAGTTATTTTCCGAATGGCAACGTGCAGACTCGGACGAACAACCTGGACACGGGGCGGACGGTCAGCTACGCCTACGACGCGCTGAACCGGGTGACCAGCGGCGCGACCCAGGCGACCTCGGGCGCGGACTGCTGGGGACAGGTGGTTCCTTCCGGTGGGTATGACCAGTACGGAAACCTCTCGAAAATCAATGTGAGCCAGTGTTCGGCGCTATCGCTCAACGTGAGCGTGAACTCCAACAATAACCAGTTCAATTCGGGCGGATTCGGCTACGACCTGGCGGGGAACATGACGGGCGACGGGCAATACAGTTACACCTGGGACGGCGCGGGCATGTTGAAGTCGGCGGCGGGTGTGACTTACACTTACGACGGCAACGGAAACCGCGTGGAGAAATCGAGCGGGGTGGTCTACTGGCGCGGCGTGGGTGGGGACGTGCTGGCGGAGACGGACACGTCCGGGGGCACGATCAACGAGTACATCTTTTTCGCCGGGAGCCGGATCGCCCGGCTGGACGCAGGCGGGAACGTTTATTATTATTTCCCGGACGCGCTGGGCTCGGAGGTTGCGATCACGAACGCGACGGGGGTGGTCTGTTACGACGCGGACTTTTATCTCGGGGGCGGAGAAAAGCTGCCGCTGTTCACCAACACCTGCCCGCCGAACTACAAATTTGCGGGCATGGAGCGCGACAGCGAGACGGGCCTGGACCACACGATGTTCCGGCAATACTCCTCGCCATACGGCCGCTGGATGACGCCCGACCCGGCGGGGCTGGGCGCGGCCTCGCTGGCCAATCCGCAAAGCTGGAACATGTATGCGTATGTGGTGAATAATCCGACGACGTTCACCGACCCGCTGGGACTGGATCAGTGTTCGGACTACATGTCGAGCGATCAGTGTCAGGGTGTTGGCGGCGTGTGGCAAAACGGCTGCTCCAGTATCGAGCCCCCCTGGTGGTGCCTCTGCGAGGAAATGGGGGACGGGGATTGCGGTCCCGAGCCTGCCGTTTCACCCATCCCCTGGTGGCCGCCCACCCCGCCGCCCACCCCCACCGTCGCCAACCTCGGCGGCGTTGGCGGAGGCGTCTGGGACGAAAACTACGGGCAATACTTGGGCGGCCTTGGCGGCTTCAGTCCGCCCTGCGACTTCGGAACGTGCGGGCCGGGGATGGGTGGGGCCGGATTCCAATCGCAAGCGGCTACTGTGCCTATCTTCTACGCGACCTCATGGTGGACTCCATGGCTAACGCGGGCGGCCCAAATAGCGACACGGCTTGCTCCTCTGGTCGGTGCTCTTGAGCTAGCGCTCATGCAGCAGGGGGACTATGTGCCTCATCGCATCCCCACTACGACCCTGCCACAGGCGACAACTGTTCCCAAGTCCCGTATTCGGCCCCATCCCCCGGAGGTGGTGGATGCATGCTCAACGGCCATGTACGAATACATGATGAAGCCTGGCCGGAAAACCGGAGACCCCGGCTCCTGTTATGCTGAGTGCATTTATGCTAACGGTCAATGGCCCGAGTATAAGTGTCCCCGATGAGTGAAAATCAACAAATCGAAAAAGCCTGGCTCGGATGGAGAGAGGTCATGCTTCGAATCTGGTCTCTCATGAAAGATGGTGAGCTTACCGAAGCGATTTCGCGTATCGATGCGTTTCTTTCTTTGGAAGCGGATCCCGAAGTGCGTAGCGCTGCCTTAGGGTTTCGGGCCCATATCAATGAGCGGATTGGCAACATTGAGGAAGCCCAAAACGACCTGCTTACGGCGCGCTCGCTGTCGGGGCCGAATTATCAGAGGTATGTACAGGAATTATCCCTTGGGAGTCTATTCGAGCGGCAGGATTTGAACGAAGAGTCGCACTCGTGGTATCGAGCGGCGGCCAACACCTGCTTGCTCGACAATAAAACTTCTGGGGGCTCAGCTCTCAAGGGCTTGCTGCGTTTGCGCCCTGCCATAAATCTGTCCGAGGCGGATATTGCCCTCTGCAGGGAAGTTATCGAGCACTCGTGGCGAGTCCTCCGGCTGCCTGGGGCGCCTGATCTTTCGGACTTGGAAAGGTCAGCCTCCACCATTACGGAGGCGGAAGGCAAGCCGCTACCGCCGAAATAGACCCGTCGCGAAGGGGAAAGGGTGTCAAGGGAAAGGGTGTCAGGTACCCTTTTCTTTCGGTCAAGGGAAAGGGTGTCAGGTACCCTTTTCTTTCGAAGGGGAAAGGGTGTCAGGTACCCTTTTCTTTCGCGGGAGAAGGGGTAGAGTGCGGCGAGTGGATGTCGGCGGCCCTGGTAAGGGTACCTGACACCCTTTCTCCCCCGTCCAAATGACCGAAGCTAACACCCCGTTGGAGTACCTCTTGGTTAGCCCCCTTCATGACCGCTCGGGTAACGAGATTATGACGCGCAATGATCCACCAACTCCAAATCCTCCCTCGTCCTACTACATCACCGATCCGAACCTGAACTCCATAAGGGTTACGACGGACGGGGCGACCTTCACGGACACGCTGGGCAAGACAGTGCTGCAAACGAGCGGGTTGGGCACCCCGGCCAGCCCGAAGAAGTATCAGTACTACGATTCGACCGGAAACCTGCAAACCGTCACGGTGAATTACACGCAAGAGACGGTTCGGACCAATTTCGGCTGCTCCGGCGACCCGGAATGGGGACCGTACACGGAGAATCTTTTGACCAGCATCGAGCTTCCGGATGGTACTTATGACTTTACTTATGGAGGGGAAAGGGTGTCATGGAGGGGAAAGGGTGTCAGGTACCCTTTTCTTTTGCGGGAGCGGAAAGGGTGTCAGGAGGGGAAAGGGTGTCAGGTACCCTTTTCTTTTGCGGGAGAAGGGGTAGAGTGCGGCGAGTGGATGTCGGCGGCCCTGGTAAGGGTACCTGACACCCTTTCTCCCTGCAAATTGATTACGTCCGGTTGCCAGAGGGATACCACGCCTGAGAAAAGCCCACGGTCAGAAAATCACTGACCGTGATGTTATGAAACGGCGATGCCTCCTCGGGTCCAGGTACAGGGGGTACACTGGACCTGCAAGGGTAAATTCAACGAGGAGGCAAGACGATGATACCGGTTGCATCGGACGTTCACAAGGGGCGTTGTTGGATGGCGATGATTCCGCCGGGGGAAGAACTGAAAATGCTGGAGCCGATCGCATGCACGCGGGAGGCGTGGCGGCAGCGGCTGGCGGAGTTGCCCCCGGAGGCGGAGATCGCGCTGGAGGTTTCCACCAGCGGGTATTTTGTGATGAGCGTTTTGGAAGAAGCGGGATGGCGGGAGCGGGCGCACTGGGTGCACACCGCCGGGATCGACAGCTTGCGCAAGCAGAAGTCGGACCGGCTGGACACGCGGCGGTTGGTGAAGAAACTGGCGGTGCACGCGGTCGAGCCGCTGCCCGAGGCGTGGTTTCCCCCTGCGCCGATTCGGGCCTTGCGCCTGCTGGCGCGGCAACGGTGTGGCATCACCCGGCTGCGGGCGCAGACGAAAAACCGCGTCCACAGCCTGCTGGAGATGCACGGGCTGCGTCCGCAGGGATGCGTGTTCACGGCCAAGGGGCGAGCTTGGATCGGGCAGCAAGCGCTCTCCTCCGCGGCCCAGTTATGCTTTGAGCGGATGTTTCGCCTCTACGATTTTCTCCAGGAGGAGCGGCAAAGCAGCGAGGCCGAGCTGCTGGCCGCGGCCCGCGCGTTCCCCGAGGTGGCGCTGCTGCAGACCATCCCCGGGCTGGGGCATATGCTGGCGGCGGTGGTCTGGAGCGAGGTCGGTGATCTGCGGCGTTTCGACTCGGCCGATGCGCTGGTGAACCATACGGGCTTGGTGCCGAGTTTGTATAACAGCGGCGAGGTCACGATCACGGGCCCCATTACGCACCAGGGCCCGGCCTGGCTGCGGTGGGCCCTGATCACCGCCGCCAACGCCCTCACCCGCAGCCGGAGTCCGCTGGGCAAACGCTACTGGGGATTGCGGCGCCGCAGCAAGCACCCCAATGTGGCCAAGACCGCGGTCGCTTGTTCGGTCGCCCGCTGCGTCTACGGAGTTTTGAAACACGGAGCACCTTTCCAGGCCGAACGTTGGGGCCGGAGAGCCGGCAAGCTAGGGCAGTAAGCCTGAGGTAGCCATCGGGACACCAAGCCCGAACTGTGATGAGGCACTGCCCTTCGAACCACAGCTTGAGGCCTGCGGGGCGATTCCCCGCAGTGATCCTGCAGAGATGACTGGAATCGGCCCATCGGCCGAAGATCTCGTCGGAACGAATTATAGCCCACGTCCTGGGCTCCGAGTTTCAAAAAAGGCCGCGCGAACGACTCGCGTCGGCCGCTATCGAGGGTGCGGTGGCCCGGGCCATTTTCCCCCCACCGCACCACCGGTGGCCAGGCTTGGCACAGCGCGGCGGAGGTCGATATAAGTTTAGAGGGGAGTGAAAGGCCGACTGGCGTTTTCCCAGGCATGGGGAAGCTGCCGTAACGACGAGGAGCAGGGGCGATGGTCGCATCGCCCCTCGTGAGCCTCCGACCGGCTATTCCTCGGCGGGTTGCTCGCCAGCAGAGCCCGCCTCCGCTTCACCGGCTAGAAGCCATTCTGAAGCGATAAGGAGAGGTTTGTCAATCGCGCGCCCCCATATTCGCTCGGCGGGCCAAAAAATTGGTTGACACGGCATCCCGTTTCAGAGATGGCTACCTGCTTGTTATAATATTGGGCGGGAGACCTCCATGGCGGACGGGTCAGGGAGCACGGGATGGGCCTACGACCCGATGGGGCGAGTGCCGAAGGAGCAGCAGACCATCGCGACCGTTACGAAAACCATGGGCTATGGCTACAATTACGACGGTTCGCTTGCTTCACTCACTTATCCGAGCGGCCGGGTGGTCACGTACGGAGTTGATTCGCTAGGCCGGCCGGGGTCGGCTGTGGATCAAGCCAGCAACTATAGCTACGCGCAGAGCGCCAGCTACGCGGCCCAAGGGGCGCTGGGGAGCGTGTTGAACGGCCAGACCGGGCACCTTCAATGGGATCACGTACAGCCTGGGGTACAACAATCGCCTGTGGCCATCCTCGCTCTCGGCTTCCTCCTCGAACGGCACGGCGCTTAGCCTTTCCTATGCCTATTTTCCGAACGGCAACGTGGAAACGCGGACGAACAACCTGGACCCCGGGCGGACGGTCAACTACACCTACGACGCGCTGAACCGGCTGACCAGCGGCGCGACCCAGGCGACTTCGGGCGCGGACTGCTGGGGGCAGGTGGTTCCTTCCGGCGGGTATGACCAGTACGGAAACCTCTCGAAAATCAATGTGAGCCAGTGTTCGGCGCCAGCGCTCAATCTGAGTGTGAACGCCGGCAATAACCAGTTCAATTCGGGCGGATTCGGCTACGACCTGGCGGGCAACATGACGGGCGACGGGCTGTACAGCTACGCCTGGAACGGCGCGGGGCTGTTGAAGTCGGCGGGGGGTGTGACGTACACTTACGACGGCAACGGCAACCGGGTGCAGAAATCGACCGGGGTGTTTTACTGGCGCGGTGTGGACGGCAACGTGCTGGCGGAGACGGACACGTCCGGGAACCCGATTAACGAGTACGTCTTTTTCGCCGGGGGCCGGATCGCCCGGCGAGACGCAAGCGGGAGCGTCTATTATTATTTCCAGGACATGTTGGGCTCGGACGTTGCGATCACGAACGCGACGGGGGTGGTTTGTTACGATGCTGACTTTTATCCTTTTGGCGGAGAAAAGACGCCATTCACCAACACTTGCGCGCAGAATTACAAATTTGCGGGGATGGAGCGCGACAGCGAGACGGGCCTGGACCACACGTTGTTCCGGCAATACTCCTCGCAATACGGCCGCTGGATGACGCCCGATCCGGCGGGGCTGGGCGCGGTTTCGCTGGCCAATCCGCAAAGCTGGAACATGTATTCGTATGTGACCAACAATCCGACGACGTTCACCGACCCGCTGGGACTGGATCAGTGCTCGGACTACCTGTCGAGCAATCAGTGCCAGGGGGTCACGGGGGGCGTGTGGTCAAACGGGTGCGACAGTTTTGAGGCCTACTGGTGGTGCCTCTGCGAGGAAATGGCGGACGGGGGGTGCGGCCCCGAGCCTGCTATTTCGCCCATCCCCTGGTGGCCAGCCACCCCGCCGCCCACCCCCACCGTCGCCAGCCTCGGCGGTTTTGGCGGAGGCGTCTGGGACGAAAACTACGGGCAATACCTGGGCGGCGTCGGCGGCTTCAGCCCGCCCTGCGACTTCGGAACGTGCGGGCCGGGTATGCCCGGCGGGAACGGATATGGCAGTGCAGATGACGCACTTCGGTACCCTTGGTATGGCACGATCATTCAAAGCGTCAGCAGATTGTGTGTAATGAACCCTGCGGCGTGTATGACGGTGGGCCTTATCGGCGCCGACGCCACGCTGTTAGGATTGGACATATACCAGGGCTACCACCTGGCGCAAGCATACGGATACTTTCTACCGAAGGCAGTTCCGAAGGCCGGGACACAACCAAGACCGAGCCAGAATAGCGGCAAGCAAACAAAGTGTACGTATCAGTACCGCGACAGCATGACGAAACAATGCGTGTACTTCTGCGATAACGGGAAGCACTACGCCACGAATCCGCCGTGTGACCCATATATATATATCGATTGGGACTTGGGAATCTAGATGAATCACAAGAGAGAACTCGTCAAGGAAGACAGATGGTCGCGGGTTTACCAGTCCGACCAGTCGGCATATGCCTACGAGTCCAAGTTCGCAAACGAGGAGACGTCGCTGACAGCGCTCCAGTTAGCTTTGGAGTGGGCATCTTGGGACGACTCGGAGCGGCTCAGATTTGCGAACGCATATCGTGAGAAGCCGCGAGTCACCGCGGACGACGAAAGGATTCTTGAGCACCTGATGCTCGAGGGAGATAGGCGCGTGCGTGCGACTGTAGCTAGTTTTCTTACATGCCACTCAAACAAGGAGCTAGTCCTAGAACTCTTGCTCAAAGAGCTGCTTGGTGAACCCGAATTTGCCCCCAATTTTCTGAATGCCCTTGCAATACTCGGTGATTATAGGGCCGTCCCCGCGGTTCGAGAGTTTCTCGAGCGCACACTCTCTCAACTTGAGCAATCCCGCGACCGAACGAGTCGCGACTTGACCATGGCTTTGATCTGCGCTTACTCGACCCTTTGGAAATTGGAGGGCTCCACGGTCTACCAAGATACTCTCAAGTCATACTTGGAGCACCCGGATGGCGTGATCCGCGCCTTCGCGCGGGAGTGCTTGCAGGAATGGCCGCTGCCGCAACGCAGGTAGCGGGGGACAGAAACGCGGGAAACAAGGGGACGGCGTGGAGTGAACCCCGTGGTTGAGACACAGTAATTAGGGACAGTTTACCATTCGCTGCAAAATCCTTGGCAAGAGGAGCCAATTCTAGGATGATGGCGCCGGCTGGTGAAGCGGAGGCGGGCACTGCTGGAGAGCAACCCGCCGAGGAATAGCCAGCCGGAAACTCATCGTTGCGATGAGCGAGGGCGTGCTCCTGAGGGATCGCGCCCTCACCCCACCGGTGCTCACTGCGGTGACCCTCATCGCAATGATAGATTTCCCCATGCCTTGAAAAACTCATCAGGGAAGCTGCCGCGCAGCGGCCTCCTTTTTGTTTTGAGCCCGCGGACTGCGCTCGAACTCTGCCGGGGGCAAGTAACCGAGGGCGGAGTGCAGCCGCTGGGCGTTATAGACCTCCTCCAGGAACCGCTGAATGGAGGAGCGAGCGTCAGTTTGATCGCGGTACTGGCGCAGATAGACCTCTTCCGATTTCAAAGTCTTCATAAACGATTCCGCCTTGGCGTTGTCGTAGGGATTGCCGGTACGGCTCATGCTGATGATGAACTCGTGCGCCTGGAGTTTCTCGACGTAGGCCTGGTTGCAGTACTGCACTCCGCGGTCGGAGTGATGCATGATACCCGGCGCGAGGGAACGGTCCGCCAAGGCGCGGTTTAAGGCACCCAGCGCCAGGTCGGCGCTCAGATCCTCGCCCAGTTCCCAACCGATCACCCGGCGCGAATAAGCATCCAGCACAATCGCCAGATAGAGGAACGTTTCGCGCAAGCGCACGTAGGTGATGTCCGCCACCCAGAGTTGATTGACGGCGGTGAGCACCAAGCGCGCCGCCAGGTGGGGATAGACGGCATAGGTATGGCGCGCATCGGTGGTGAAGACGAAGCGCTGCTTACGTACTGCCAACAGGTTATCCATACGCATGAGCCGCAACACGCGCTTGTGATTGACCACGACGCCGCGGCGGTCCAGCTCGGCGGTCACGCGGCGGTAACCGTAGCAGCGGTTCTCCAGCACAATGCGCTGGATGAGGTCGCGCACCGCGACGTCGGCCTGACGGGGTTCGTGTTCGGCATAGTGGCGGTAGAAGCCCGCCCGGCTGACTTGCGCGATCTGGCAGGCGTGATCGGCCTGGAAGCCCTCAAGCGGCATCATTCCCCGGATCTCGGCGTAGATGCTGTCGCGCCAGGCTCGGCGTCCTTCCGGCGCAACTCCTTTACTCGCTTGAAGGCTCTGCGAAAAAAATCCAGATCCAGGGCCTGCTGACCGATCTTCCGCTCCAGTTCTGCCATCCGGCGAGCCGCCGCTGCCCCCGGTTCGCCAGTCGACCGCGGTGGATTGGGCACTCCCGGCGGCCGGCCTCCGACCCGTTGCAAGCCCGCCACTCCCTCCTTGCGGTAGGCGTCGCGCCAGCGGTACAGCACGCTGCGCTTGATCTGCAATTCGTGATGCAGCGCACTGACACTCTCGCCGTTGAGCATGCGCCGCGCCACCCGTTCCTTGAACTCCCAACTGAAAACACGCTGTTCCGTCATTCGGGACCCCTTTCCATTTAACCAAAATTGTCCCTAGTTTCCGTGTCTCAATTTTGGGGTTCACTCCACCGGGAATGGTTTTGGAAACCGGGGACAGACGGGAAGTTCCCGGTTTTGCTCGGTAGCCACACCCATCGTCTTTGTGACTGTGGGTTCTTTCTTTCGTGAACGATGGCAGCGAAGGAAAGTCACGAGTGACGGGCGATGAGAGATCAGTGCGAATTCAAAATTCCAGATTCGACATTCAAAAGAGCCTGGCGAGGCTTTTCGCTGCTGGAGATGATGGCGGTGGTTTGCATCATCATGATTCTGGCGACGATTGCCATGCCCATGTATCGCACCATCATTGTGCACGCGCACGAGGCGGTGCTGCGCGAAGACCTATTCACGATGCGTTGCCAGATTGACCGCTTCACCCAGGACAACGAGCGCGGGCCGACGACACTCCAGGAATTGGTGGACAAAGGCTACATGGGCAACATTCCCGTTGACCCCTTCACCGGTTCGAACGAAACGTGGCAGGTGGTGACCAAGGAGGAACCGCTCGTAGCGGACAGTTCCACGCCCCTCGGCATCGTGGACGTACACAGCGGGGCGGACGGGGTTTCACTGGGGGGAACGGAATACAGCCAATGGTGATTGGTCATTAGTGATTGGTGATTGGTGATTGGTGATTGATCATTGGCGATTGAGGATTGGTGTTTGGACAGACGTGGGATGGGCGCGATGAACGACCGCCGATTGAGCACAACCGGGCAACGGAAAACTGGGGACTGAGAACTGACGGCTGAGAACCTCAAAAGAGCAGGGCCAGATTCAAGATTCAAAATTCAAGATGGAGGCCGCGGCGATGCGATTCACCCAAAGCGACATCGTGGAAGACGTGCTGGCGCACATTCGGGAATTGGGGGGAGACTCTAGCGAGTGGTGCGTGGGGACGGCGCGGGACCGGGAAGCGCTTTTGGCCCGGTCCAAGGCGGTACAGCTAATCCCCGATCAGACCAAGGCACCAGGGCAGGCCGCCATCCGCTGCGCCACCGCCGCCTCACACTCCGCAGCCGCCGATCTGGCCAAGGCATCAGGGCAGGCCGAGCGGCACGCGGCGGCGGACCTGGGCGAGGGACTGATCTGGCGCGAGGCGTACACACCGTACGCCGCCGCGGACGTGGCCGAGCGCCTCGCCGACTGCGGCCTGCGCCCCGACCGCGCCTCCATCCCAACCCCCGGCTACATCGTCTTCGTGTACCGGCCGAACGCTGCAACCCCGGCCGCCACCACCCTCAGCGCGACCGCGCTGAACAACCGCATTATCTAAAGAGGTAAACCTGCCGCCCGTTGTGCCTGAGGGCATCTGGCAACTCACGGAAGAAATGCCCGCGGTCAGAACGCCGCTGCCCGTGCCTGCAAGCCAGAGGGGACACGTTCCCAATCGTCATTGCTCATCGGCGCTTGATGATTGGATAGAGTAGGGGGCGAGCCGAACGGCCGCTGATCAGGCACAATTCAGCAACTTAAGACTGACGACTGAAAGCTGACAAACTGACTCCTGAGAGCTGAAAGCCGACGGCTGAAAGCCGAACGCTGTTGGGCTTCGATCTTACACGCTGAAGGAGCTACCGCAACCGCACGTAGTTTTCACGTTGGGGTTCTCGAATTTGAAGCCCGCGCCTTCCAAGGTTTCCACGTAGTCAATCTTAGTCCCATTCAAATACATCAGCGATGCCTGGTCGACGAACACTTTAAGCCCTTCGAATTCATAGACTTTGTCGATGGGGTTGCTTTGGCTTTCGAAATTCATTTGGTACGAAAACCCGGAACAGCCCCCTCCGGCAACCCCTACGCGCAGCCCGAGTGGCTGCGGTTCCTGCTGGGCCATAATCTCCTTAACCTTGGACACGGCCTTCGTTGTTAGCTCGATCGGCATATAAGACCCTTCCTCCTCAGCGTTGATTCAGGCAGATCGCTGCCTCCCGCAATTTCTAAGGTACCAAACAACGGAGATGAAAGCAAGAACGGCTGCGACTCGGTAGTGTCTCAGGTTGACGTAGAGGCGGCTTCACGCCGCCATTTGGCGAGGTGAACTCGCCGCTACCAATTCAAACTGAGACACTACCCGCGACTCGGCCACACGGTGTGACAGTGTTTTGCGCTCCGTCATTTTTGATATGTTCCCGTCCCTAGCCCTCTATCGCCGCATCGCTGAGTTTGGTAAGGTATCATTCTGACTCTCGACTGCCCGAAGCACGCATGCGGATTAGCGACCTGCGCCGCGAGGGTCTGGGGTGGCTGTTGTCATGAGCGCCGAGCGTCACTTGCAGCGGCAACACACGCGGCGAGGGCTTTGTCATGCAAAAGAGGCGGTTATGATCACGCAGATTCGGCGATTGGGCAGCGCAAGGGTCGTGACTATTCCGAAGCCGATGTTACAGAAAGCGGGCTTGGAGAAAGAAGTGGAAGTAGTCTTGCGACGCGGCCTCATCGTGTTGCGCAAGCCCCGGCGCAACCCTCGCCAGGGGTGGGCGGAAGCCAGCCGCAGAATTGCGGAAGCCGGTGAGGACAACTTGATGTGGCTGGAGGTTACGAACCTCGATGACGCGGATCTCAAATGGTGACGCGCGAAGAGGCGCGTGCTAGCGGCATGGCCTCACCCTCCCCAACCACAGCCCTGCTGGCGCGAGTGCGGGCGTTCTGCTTTCCCAACGGGGAGGAGTCGGCGCGCGGGGTGCGGGCCATCGAGGCAACGGAGCGGGGTGAAATGCGTTCATCGGCGCGCTCCAAGTGGCTGGCGTTTACCGCGGAGGAGACGATCGAGGCCTGCCGCAGCGGCTTCCGCTGGGAGGCGCGCTACCAGGGCGGGGCCATGGGGTGGGTCAGGATAACGGAGGGCTATGAGGACGGGCGCGGCCGGCTATCCCTCCGGCTGGGCGGTATGATCCCGGTAAAGCGCGCTCAGGGCCCTGAGTACGACAAGGGTGAACTCCAGCGCTATCTCGCGTCCATCATGCTGTGCCCTCCGATTCTGCTGAATCATCCGTCACTTGAATGGACGGCCATCGATGCGCAAACCCTGCGCGTAAGCGACCGGAATGACCCGACCGGCGCCACGGTTGATTTTGAAGTGGATGGAGACGGGCGTCCCGTGCGCTGCCGCACCGTGCGGCCCATGACCGTGGGGAAACGAACCATCGCGACGCCATGGCTGGGAACGTGCCTCGACTATGGCGATTGCGAAGGCTTCCGCGTGGCAAGACGGATCGAAGCCTCCTGGGAGCCCCCGGAAGGGCCATTCTGCTATTTCCGCAGTGAAACTACCTCGTCCCTTGTCCTCATGTAGTGACTACCCAACGCCGCATTGCTCGCCGGAGCACCGGATTGTGCCTGGAAGTCTTTCGGTAAGAACTTGGGCGAGGAGGGCCGACCTCTTTGACCTTGCGGCGGCCCTCGCGGGTGATTGCTACAGACCGATTCTTACCCAGCGATCCCACGGCGCCGTATCAAGGGACGCGAGCAAGGGAGCGCGGGGGATGGCCTCCACAGAATCCGGCGGAAATGATGTTGTGAGTCACGGGATCGAATGCCACGAAAAAATGGGAACCGTCGGCAACAGGGATGATGGCCGAATACCACGAATAGCCCAAAGCGGAAAGGCCAGAGGGCTGGGGATGCTCAGCGCAGCCGAATCGACCCTGATGAGGAGGCTCTTCGAGACGGAGTGTGATGTGAGAATTGCCCAGCAAGCGCCGCGTACTTTTCGAGAGGGGGAATGCCTTGGCCAGATCTTCCACCGTGAGCTGCAGTGGATGTGATGCATTCAGTTGCGGAGCGGCGGATTGGATTTTCTGGATTGCCTGGATGGTTTCAAGGAGCGCTCCGGCTTTTGGGTTCCAGGCTGCTCGGCCCACAAAGGTGTCGAAGGAAAACAGAAAAAAGTTGCAGAGAAACGCCGTCATGGCCAAAGGCAGCAGACTCCTGACCACAGACATCGCGCGGTCCTGGACCTGCGCCCGAAACAGCCGGTAACTTTGGATGACGGCGTAGAGCAGCGTGGGAACCAATAACGTTGCGTTTAGCACGAATGCTGCTTGCACGCTGTCTGTCATGTTGTCTGACGCAGCATCGATGAGCCTGATAAATACGTTGGAACCGAAGCGCGAAACAATCTGGGCGAATTTCACATTGGCAAAGGGATCGAACCTTGAAAAAAAGACGTTCGTGAGTGCGGGTCCCGCCCACTTGCCGAACTCACCGGCGAGATAGAGGGCGATCATCACCGGAAAAACCCAGAGCACAGCACGCACTGTACCGTTGACCGCGCACGCGCACCAGAAGGCGGCAAAGGTCAGCAGCAACGCCGCGATGAGGAAGATGGACCCGAAATGCCCGCCATCCCAGACGTTGGAGGATATGAGAAGAGATCGACCCTCAATCAAGACCGGGAGCAGCCATGCGCCTACAAATCCCGCGAACAGCGCCATGCATAGCTTGATGAACCACTGGCGGCGGGCCGACACCGGCAAGGTCAGGTGCCACAAGTGCGTCCCCGACGTTCTTTCTTCCCCCAGCGAGAGGCTACCAGCGAGAATGGCGATCATCAACGCACCGATCACAACTAAAATCACGACTACCGCGGACTCGAAACCCCTGGTTAATCCTCGCGGATGCAGCAACCCTAACAGGGTCAGGCATGCCCATCCCACAGCAACCAACAAGCTGATTAGCCATACCGGCCGCAGCAACCGAAATTCCTTACGGATCAAGTTGAGAACCGCGCCAGTGGGCCGGCAGCGAAGCCAGCTCACCAAGGCGCCTGGCAACACGTCCGGAACGGCCGTCAGCAGATCGTCACCCGCCATGTCTCCTATTGCCTGAAACCTCGTCAGCTTTCGCCAACCTAGCCAGAGCATCAAACCGGCATAGCCCAAGAATACACAGCCCATGGTCGCGATGAACTTCGAGGCGGCCAACTTGCTGAATGCCGTGCCCCAAAATAAGGCCTGATACGCGAGAACAATGATGAAATTGTAGACCCCAAAACTAAGAACCACGCCGCCGACGATGGATCTGGTGAAGAGAGTCCAAAAGGGAGCCGAAGCCACCAAGACGACGGCGGCGCCTGCGGCATACCCCCAAAACTCCCGACCCGCAGGATCACCGCTCGCCCTCCAGGATGAGAGGAAAAGCAGGGCAGCGGTGAAGACCACTATGGCCGCAATGCTCAACTTCTCGCGCCAGATTTCCGTCCGGCTGATGGGTTGAGAAAGCAGGAGGGAAAAAGTCCGGTTCTGGAATTCGGTTCCGAAGGGAAGAGCGGCCAACAGCGGTATACCGAGAAGGAACCCCAAAGGGCTTATCTCACCAAGTGGATGGGGTAAATGAAGCAGCGGCAACGCGCCCGCGCACACCACCGCGCACCAGGGCCAGAAGAGCGGGCGGGCTTCCTTAAGGATTCTCGTGGTTTTGGCGGTCATGCTCGTCTCCTACGCTTGTTGGCAGCAACCACTCCGGGGTCAGCACCACCAAAAGGTCAGCACCACCAAAAGGTCAGCACCACTATAAAGTCAGCACCACCCCGGCGCTCAGCGCGCCACCCCTCCTCATCTGAGGAGGGGAGCCGTTCTTAAAAACTCCCCTCCTAATTTAGGAGGGGTGGCGCGCTGAGCGCCGGGGTGGTTACCGACGGGATGCTAGCGCCGCGGTGGTTACACTTTCAGCGTCGCGACGAATATCTCTTCCAGCGTCAGCGACTCGCTCGTCAGCGCCTCGGGATTAAGTTGGCGCAGGCGCTCCATCAACTCCCTGCCCGCACCATTGGCAATCAACTCCAATTCGCGGCCGTCGCGGCGCACGCGCAACGCCGCTTTAAGGTTAATTTCCGGCGGCGGTTGGGCAAAGCGGGCGCGAATTTTCTGATAGCGCTCGCGGGCCTGATCAGCGTCGAGCGTCAGTACTGCGTGCCCGCGATCGATGAGCGTGAACTCATCGATCAATCCCTCGAATTCCGTGATGAGGTGGGTAGAGACCAGAATCGTGCGTTGGCCCGGAATGCCCTGCTGGTAGGCGCCGATGACCGCCTCGATGAACTCGCGCCGCACGATCGGGTCGAGTCCCGAAGTGGGCTCATCGAGCACCAGCAAATCCGTCTCCGGGCAGACCGCGGCGATTAGCGCCACCTGGGTTCGCTGCCCTTTCGAGAGATTCCCAGTGCGCTGCCCGGGATCGAGCTGGAAACGGTCAAACAACTCCTGCTCGACCTTGCGGTTCCAGTGCGCGCGAAAGGACGCGAGGTAATCCAGCGTCTCGCGCACGCTCATCCAGGGGTAGAACGCCACCTGATCCGGCACGTAGGAGAGCAGTCGCTTTACTTCCACCTCGTGCCGCGCCGGATCGAGCCCGAACACCCGCACCTGCCCGCGCTGCGGGCGAAGCAGGTTAAGCAGGCACTTCATGGTGGTGGTCTTGCCCGCGCCGTTGCGGCCGAAGAATCCATAACACCGGCCGGGCTGAACGGTGAAGCTCAAATCGTGCACCGCCTCCGCGCGCCCGTAGGCGTAACTGAGATTTTTGATCTCGACGACCGGAACAGAAGAGTCCATTTAATCCTCCTTCGGGCCTTCATGGGCGCGCCGTTTTCCGTCGAGCGCATCCAGGCGTTCATGAATGAGTTTCAGGAATTCATCGCGAGAAACCTGCAAGTGGTGTGCCTGCACGATTGCCTGGTCGATCTCATCGGCCAATAGTTTGCGCCGGACTTCCTTGCGCAAGGTCGATTGATTTTCTTTCAGGAAACAACCCCGGCCCGGCAGCGTTTCAATGACGCCCTGGCTTTCCAGTTCGGAATAGGCCTTGGCTATCGTGTTGCGATTGACGCGCAGCTCCTCCGCCAGAGGACGGATGGAAGGCAGCGCTTCCCCGGGCTTGAGCGCCCCGGACGCTGCGGCGGCCTTGACCTGGTCCACAATCTGCAGGTAGATGGGCAAACCGGACTTGAAATTGATTTGAAGTAACATGTTTGGCTAGCTGTCATAGGACAGTATGACAGTTGGCCGATGATGTCAAGAAGAATTTTCAGGGGCTCGTATTGGGTTAAATGATCGTGACCGATGCGGCGTAAGCGGAGGCGACTTTTCTCTCACGCCTGCCGGCTGGTGAGGTCTTCCAGAAACCGGCGGGCTTTCACGGCCTCGGCGTTGACGTGGGCCAGGTTACCCTGGTCGAGGCATTCGACGACTAGCGGGCCGTGGGTGAAGCCGCCTTGTTCCAAACGGGACAGCACCTTCGCGAAGTTCACCTTGCCGGTGCCCGGCGTAATGTCGACCTCTTTCGGCGGACGAAAATCCTTTACGCACATGCCGGCCACTACGCCGTCCACGGCCGCGGCGTCGTCCACGGGATCGAGTTTGCCGTCCGAGTAATAGAAAATGTTTCCCGGATCGTACCAGAGGCGGAAGTTCTTCTTGCCGATCCGATCAATAGTCTGGTGGCACAGCGCGCCGTTGGGGTTCGAGCCGGCGTGTGGTTTAAGGGTGAGGACGACGCCTTTGGTCCCGGCGTAGTCACAGCACTCGGCGACGATTTTGTAGTAGGCATCGGCGTGTTGCTCGTCCGTCCCCCCGAGCAACAGGCTTGGACAACCGCAGGCAGCGGAATTCCTGATGATGCGTTTTAATTCGTCTGCGTTCGCGAACTCGTCCGCCCACATCGAAATGATTTTGAGCCCGCGCTGCTTCGCTTCTCGGCCGATGGCCGCGGCTTCCTCGGGCGTCGTGGCCAGTGAGATGATCAAGTTACTTTTGCTCTTGGTCGTCATCAGGCCCACATACTTAAAGCCCGCAGCCGCGATGCCGTCGAACGCGACATGATAATCATATTGCGCCCATGGCCGCGTGTAACAACCAATCTGCCAGCGCGCCGGTTCGCCGGCGCGGCTCAACACGGCGCCGGCGGTCGCGACAAGAGCGCTGCCGAGGAACTGGCGGCGGGACACACTGCGGCGTCTGCCGGCAGAATAAGCGACGACACTGCTGAGAAAGAGGTAAGAGGGACTTTCGCCATCGTTCTGAATCACCCAACCTTCCGTCATGGTTTCTTTTCGTGATTCCATGGGTTCTCCTAAGATGAACAAGTGCCGCGGCCCAATAGTGTACACTTGGCCCCCTGGGTGCGCAATGCATGGTCCGAAGGTTGTCCGAAGGTGCGCAGACCTCAGTGGAGAAAAGGTAGGGATGAGAATCTAAGCCCCGTTGGGGGCCGCGCCTGGGTGCCGGGCAGACCCGGGACTGAGTTACGTGTGACCTGACGCCCCCCCGCCGGGCTGACGAATCGGTTGGTGTACCCGGTCTCCGAAGGTGTCTGTCTCCCCATCTCGCAGAACCACTGGCAAATCTCGTCATCCTGAAGCCCGCTCTTTGGGCGAAGGAACTGCATTTGGTTTTGGGGCAGGGAGGGGAAGGCAAATGCAGGTTCTTCACCCAAAAAGCGGGTTCAGAATGACGGGGCGGGGCAGGAATTCGGTCGTAGGGGCGGTTCGCGAACCGCCCCTACGGCCCGGCACGAGAAATTGTAGAAGGTGCCGTACTCAAAGATACTGAAGTTAGTTTGTTCAAAACGGCGAATGGCCTCCGCTCGGGACAACCGTGTGTCCGGAGGGATGGCGGGCGAATTGCTAGGCTACCGATGGAAAGGGCGGCCGCGTGAATTCACCCACCGGCGGCGAAGACGAATGGTCTGTTCCCGGCTTGAGATAGTCCGCCCCACATCCCACCCGAGTTCCTTCATCCCCCGGCAGAACCACGCGCTGTCTGCGCCCATCTGTGGGAAGCTGTGAAAGAATCTTCCGAAGTGCGAAAACATGTTCTCGCAAAGGCGCCAAGTCGCAAAGGCCGTGAAGCACAAGTCTCCTGTTTTCTTTGCGACCTTTGCGACTTGGCGACTTTGCGAGAGACTGTTTTGATTTTTTCACAGCTTCTGGCGCAGGGGGGCAGGGTACGTCGGCTGACCGACCTCGCAAAGGGATGGTTCTTGCCGCCTGCCCAAGGGCGCCGGCTCTTGCCCGGCGCGCGGCGGGAAGGGCTTCGGAACCCACGATATTATAGCAAATACGGGCAGTTACCCGTAAATCGGGCACAATGTCCCTTTCGTTATGTTATTGAATACACATTACTTGGACTTCAGGCCCCGGCGCGCGAACGAGAAAAAGGGAAAATAAAAAGTGCCGGTAAGTCCTGCGATGTTGTTGATAACAAAAGGCGAACAATTTCACGCCCCCGCTTATCCTGCGATGTTGATGAAAAGATGCGACTTATTCGGAACTATCCTGCGATGTTTATGAAAATACAGGCGGTTACTAAAATCTTGCGGATTCACATTTCTCGCAGCTTGGCGGGCAGCGGCACAGCCTTCCGGCAGAATTCTTCCCGTGTGCAAGAGTGCGATTCCCGGGCGGCAGAAGGCGAGAGCAGGCGCCCGAATTCCATGCGAGTAGGCCTACGTCGACGCGTCGACATCGGCTAGGCATGCAGCCCCACAATCCGCCGTCCGTGGGCGATAACGCGCAGTTGGAACCAGAAAAACCGTACCAACCGTGCAAGGAATAAGGCAACGGAACGGACGCGTTCGCGTGACACACTTTTCCATATCGGTCTAACGGCGGTTCCACCTGCGAACATGAGTTTTACAGCGCGACGGAGCGGCAACCCAAAGTTCTTCTCTGTGGCCTCTGTGTGAAACACCGGGGTTCACACAGAGACCGCAGAGAAAAGCATCACAGAGGCCACAGAGAGAATCTCCCCGAGACAACAAGGTCCCAAAAACTTCGGTGCTACAGATCGCCAAATCACCAATCACCCATCACTAATCACCAATGACCAATCGCCTCGTGCTAAAATCGAGATTTGGGTTTCGTGGTATCCGCGCTTGGGCGGTTCAGGACTTAGACGCATTGACAATCCACTTTCCATGCCGCCGGTTCGCCGTCATCTGGGTGTGGCTGACGGCCAGCATATTCGTGTTCGCTCTCGCGCCGGCCGCGGCCTCTTCCGTTCGCCTGCCATACACGGAGATTCACGAGGTAAAAGTCGATAACGGCTTGCGGGCGCTCATCGTGGAGACGCACGAGGCCCCGGTGATCGACGTTCAAGTGTGGTATCACGTCGGGTCAAAGAACGAAGGGCCGGGCAAGACCGGCTTTGCCCACCTGTTTGAGCACTTGATGTTCGATGGCACCAGGAACATGGGTTCCAACGAATTCTCCGACTACATCATCCGCTCCGGCGGGACGGACAACGCCTACACCACCGAGGACACAACCGTGTTTTGGGAGACGGTGCCCAGCAACATGCTGCCGGTCGTCTTGTGGCTGGAAGCGGACCGCATGCGCAATTTACAGATCAATGAGAAGGTCTTCAACAACGAACGGCAAGTGGTGGAGGAGGAGCGCCGCCTCCGGTTTGACAATCCTCCCTACGGCACCGTGGTGGAGACCCTTTACGACCACGCCTACACCATCCATCCGTACCGGCACATGACGATCGGGAGCATCGAGGACCTGAACCACGCCAGCATTCAGGACATTCAGGATTTCTACGATACCTACTACGTTCCCGGCAATGCCACGGTAGTGATAGTGGGCGATGTGGACTGGCGCGAGGCCGCGGTGAACGTGCAGAAGTACTTTGGCCCGGTTCAACCCGGAACCCCGCGGAGCTTGAGCCCGATTCCGCAGGAGCCGGTGCAGCAGCGCGAGCGAGTGGTGAAAATGCATTTGAACGTGGCGCTGCCGGCGTTCGTCGAGGGATACCACATGCCGGCCGACGGCACCCCGGACGCGTACCCGCTGCGCCTGGCTTCCAAAATCCTGTCGGAGGGTGAGAGCTCACGAATCTATACCCGGCTGATCTATGACAAGCAAATTGCCGTACAGGCCGACACCAGCGGAAATTTCACGGAAGATCCCAACCTGTTCTTCGTATTTGCCGTCATGAATGACGGACACCCTCCCGCCGAAGGCGAAATGCAGGTGGAAGCCGAACTGGATCGGCTGAAAACGGAGTTGGTCTCGAATGCGGATCTCGAAAAGGCGAAGAATCAAATCCTGCGCGATTTCATCCTGAGCCGCCAGACCGCCCAGAGCCGGGCCGAGGAGTTGGGCTACGCGGCGGTGGTGCTGAAGGATCCGCAACTGGTGAACACCGAATTGCAACGCTTCCTTGACGTCACGCCCCAGGATATCCAGCGTGTGGCCCGGAAATACTTTGTGTCGGAGAATAAGACGCTGGTCGAGGTTTATTCCAAGAAGGAAGCGGGAGAAAAGGCCGAATTGGAACGGCGAGTGACAAGTGACAAGTGACGTCAACAGTGACAAGTGACGAGTGACAAGTGACGAGAACGAAGACTTTTCACGCGGAGAGAAAGGGCTTGTAGATAGTAGTGCAGCGCAGCCGGGTTGCAACCCAAAGTGCCACGGCCATCTTGGCCGTGCTCGGGCACGGGCTGGAAGCCCGTGGCACGAGGTAGGCAGAAGCCGGAAAGCATGCAGGCGCGTTTTAGTGACGCGCGCAACGGGAAGGGAAGAGCTGGCATTTGGGACGCAGGATAAGTGACAGGGGATTCGGGACCAGCTCCAGCAGCAGGCGCAAGGTAGATGGAGTACGCTGTTGACAAACGTAGAAAATCAAAACAATCTCACGCCAAGACGCCAAGGCGCAAAGCGGGCCACTGGGTCCCGCGTGCCGGGCCGCGAACCCCGTGTCTCATATCCCGTGTCCCGTAACCCGTACCCCGCGTCCCGTACCCCGTATGCCGTACCCCGTATCCCGTTTCTTTATCTTTTGCTTCTGTTGGCAGCGCCGCTCTCCGCGCGGGACTTCCCGCCGGAGGCGCCGCCGCCCAAGTCGATCGTAATCCCCACGCCCACCATCCAGACGCTGCCGAACGGCCTTCAGGTGGTGGTCGTGGAGCGACATACGCTGCCACTCATCACGCTGCGGCTGGTGGTGAAGTCGGGCGCGGAATGTGACCCCGCTAACTTGCCGGGCACCGCGGCGTTGATGAACAGTCTCCTGACGGAGGGCACGACGCACCGCACGGCACGGCAGATTGCCGAGGCGATTGACTCAGCCGGAGGCGTGGTGGATAACGACGTGGATTGGGACAGTTCCTACCTCAGCCTGAGCGTGCTGACGGACCGCACCGATCTCGCCTTCGATCTGGTCAGCGACATGATTGCCCACCCGGCCTTTGATCCTGAGGAAATCGAGCGCCAGCGCAAACAAACGCTATCGGGCTTGCAGGTGGCTCACGATGACCCGGCGTATGTAGCCGATACGGCCATGCAGGACTTGATTTTTGCCGGTACGGCTTACGGGCATCCGGAAGACGGCACGCTTGACTCCGCCCAGCGCATAACCGCCAAGGACTTGCGCGACTTCCACCGACGTTATTATCAGCCCGCGAACTGCGTCCTGGCGGTAGTGGGCGACATCACCGCCGCCGACGCGCTGTCGCAGGCGGCGAAGTACTTCTCTCCGTGGGAAAACAGCAAGGAAGCAATGGCGACGCCCGCCGATGCTCCGGCCTCTTCCGACGAGCGCCGGGTGGTGGCGATCGACAAGAGTGGCGCTGTCCAAACGGAGATTCGGATCGGCAGCCTCGGCGTGCCGCACGACAGTCCCGATTACCTTGCCCTCAGCGTAGCGAATGAAATCCTCGGCGGCCCCTCGGAGAACCGCCTCTTCAAGGCCCTTCGGACCAAGCAAGGCTTGACCTACGGAGCGTCAAGCGACCTCATCTGCCGGCGTCACCTGGGCGCCTGGGTGGCGAAGACGTTTACCCGTACACCCGAAACTGTGAAAAGTGCGCATGTGGCCCTGGAACAGATGCAAACGCTCCAGGACCACGGCATCAACCGCCAGGAACTGGAAACCGCCCAAAGCTACCTGGTGGGCCACCTCGCGCTCGAGTTCGAAACCTCGGATGACGTGGCCAGTAAGGTTTTGGAGCTAATCCAGGACGGTCTGCCGCTTGACTACTGGAACCATTATCCGGAAAAGGTGGAAGCATTGACCAGCGATGCCGTGGGTGCCGCTGCCCAGCGCTATTTAAACGTCGATCGCGACGTGATTGTCTTCGTGGGAAGCATTGCCGACTTCAAGAAAGACTTGAATAAGTTGGGCCATGTCCGTATTATCCCGTTGAATGAGGTAGACTTCGGCTCACCCAAACTGGTACGCGGAGATCGTTCCGCCTTTCCTGAAAACTAAACATGCCGGCGCCGAACCCCAAAACCCCCGGAAGGGAAGTGCCCAGCCCGCCGCACGGACGTTCCGCACCCGAGCCATCATGGCCGGGACACGCGGCGCACCACAACATCATTCAAGGCCTGCAGATCTTTGCCGGATTGACCGTCCTCGCCGCCTTGGCGGAAGTCCTGATCCTGGTCCGGATCCGCATTGCGGTGTGGCCGCTGGCCGCGCTGCTGGAAAGCGTGGCGCTGCTGGTGGGGGCGTTCGTAGGACTCACCCACACCGCTTTCATCAAGCAACTGCGCCAGTGGTCGATGGCGTCACCGGTGCTGGCCGGGGGATTGCCGTTCCTGCTGCTGGTTCCGTACCTGATTTTCGGGCTGGGGACGAGGACCTTTGGGTGGATCGCGTTCCTGAAATTGATAGCCTACATTTTGGTGCCGACAGCTTTGCTCCTGCCGGACCGCCGCCACCACCCCGAGGGCTTGACCTGGCGCGACGTGGCGGCCATGGTCGCCCTGGCGGTGCCGGTGTCAACCGGGTGGTTGCAGGGCATCTGGAACTGGCCCCAGGACATCTACGTTTTCCGACCCATTTTCTGCGTGCTGGTGGGCGGGTACGCCTTTATGGTACTGCGCGGACTCGATGGCGTGGGATTTCGGCTGGTGTGGAGAAAGGGCGACGTTTGGGAAGGCCTGCTGAACCTGCTGGCATTCTCCTTGCTCGCTATCCCTCTGGGTATTGGGTTGAACTTCATCCATCCGCATCCCACCGCGGCGTTGTCGCGCGTTCAAGAGTTTGGCCCGGTGTTGAACTTCTTCTTTCTTTTCATTGGGATTTACCTGACCGTGGCCATTCCGGAGGAACTCCTTTTCCGGGGAATCCTGCAAAACCTGCTGGTGCGCACCATCCGCAAGGGGCCAAACGGGCTTTACGGCCTGCTGATCGCCTCGGTGGTGTTCGGCGCCTCGCACCTCCATCACGCGCCGGTGCCGAACTGGCGGTACGCGATTATGGCCACGCTGGCGGGTATTTTCTATGGAAACGTGTACCGCACGCGGGGGCGGCTCTGTGCCTCCGCGTTGACCCATGCGCTGGTGGACACCATCTGGCACTTTTGGTTTTAGGTGGAAACCTGACCCCGGCGAAGCTCAGATGCACCATAAAGACAATCTTGGCGTGTGAATTTTCGCCTCTCCGGACGCAAATTGGGCCACGTGACCGAATTTTCGCGAATCCGAACTGGACGGTTCGGGCAAGCCGAAGTAGAATGCCGCTCTTAACCCTCTAACGTGCCAGAGACCATCTTTGCGGGGCCAAGAGGGCAAGAGATTGATATTGATAAGGAGCGCGTATATGAAGCGGACTGTTGTATACCTGGTGATCTGCCTGACGGTGCTTTTTGCGGCCGGATTGGCGCTGGCAAAGGATAAGGGGGGCCCTCTAACCGGCACCTGGGAGTGCCAAGCCCACGGGGGTTCGCAGGGCGATATGGCTTTTACCCTTTTTCTTCAGCAGGACAAAGAAACGGTAGATGGAAGCATTTCTTCGCCCATCGGAGGCACTCAGATCAGCTCCGGAACTTTCAAGAAAAACATGCTGGAAATCCACATCGATACGCCGCAAGGCAACTACACCTTGATGGCTAAGTTCAACAAAGGTTTGCTCTCGGGAACTTGGTCGAGCGACAACGACAAAGGAGCCTGGGAAGGCAAAAAGCAAGGCGCCGCTGCCAAATAAGCCTGCGACCTGGCTTTTTACCTGTTCATGTTGGGCACGAACCGGGCAGCGCGGGAGTGGTTTCGCCATTCTTCTTAGTTAACATAACATACCTTATCAGACGCCTAAAATACAGCAAAATCGCAACCCGCGCCAACGAGTTTCCCGCTTAGCCTCGCCGCGTTTCGACTGTTCCCCTCACCGCAGCTCGGAACCCCTGAATCACGTTGATTAAACCCAGAGTAGCAGAAACCGTTTAATGAGAGATTTCATATAAGAATAGGCGCCAGAGGGGTTTGTCTGCTGCCTAGACAGCTCAATTTGAATTTGAGGGCGTGAAAATCACAAATCACAAATCGCAGATCACAAATGGGTCACGTGTCCCGGCGTTGGCTATCTTCGTGTGGCGCAGGTTGGGGGTCCAGCAATTGTTCCTTGCGGTAAACGAGGGTATTGGTGTCATAGGAGGCGATTTCAAAGCCGTGGCCGTGCGTGATGGCATCGCACGGGCAAGCCTCGACGCAATAGCCACAGAAAATGCAGCGGTTATAGTCGATGTTATAGACCTTCGCGTAACGCTCTGCAGCGCTGATGCGGTGGTCCCCGGTATTTTCCGCGGCCTCGATGTAGATGCAGTTGGAAGGGCACGCCGCCGCGCAGAGGAAGCAAGCGACGCACTTCTCGAGACCATTCTCGTCGCGGCGTAGAATGTGGACACCGCGATAGCGATCCTCAAAGTGCACGGGCTCGGCAGGATAGTTCTCCGTCACCGTCGGACCCAGCATCTCTTTGAAGGTGGTGGCAAACCCCTTGACCAGCGCCGCCGCCGAATCGGCTACTTCCTTGACAATATTAGCCATAGGCCCTCGATAGCCTCAGTATAACGGGTCGGGGGCGGCCGGTCAAATGGAGGGCAACGATGACGTCACGCAAGGAATCAAAATCAAGGTGGGGGTGCAGGTTCCTGAAATAGCACCGGATAGAATCAATAACTTCTCGACGCAGTAAGACACCTTCAAGCCCAGGGGGGTTGTATGATGAGACGGGCCGCGAGCTTTGCCACCGCGCTTTTACTGGGGGCAGCCCTGCTGCCTGCCGCTACCAGATTGTATCACCTGGCGGTGTTCCTCCCGATCGGCGTACAACCTATACCAAACGTGAATGCTTCTAAGATGAGGTATTCGCGGCGTCGGCAGTGCGCTTGTATTGGAATGGGACTAGGTGTAGAGTGTCTTCTAGGGGGCTTTGAGCCCAGCGGCTCGGCGCGAGGCTCGCTTAGTCCGACAGAACACATCCAGGAGATTACAATGAAGAAGTGGGCAATCAGCGTCATCACGGGCCTTTTGGCCGGGGTGTCGATCTTCCCCTCCCTGTTGGCTGGCGAAACCAAGGTGCCGCCCGGCAAGCCAGTTGATTCCTGCCGGCAGCCTGTTGCACGTACGGCTGACATGTACGATCACGTCCAAGACCAGCAAACCTGGTGACCCGTTCACGGGGATGGTCACGACGCCCATCATCGTGGACGGCAAGGAGGTGATTGGAGCGGGCAGCACCGTGGAAGGACACGTCGCCTTTGTGAAGCAGTCCGGCCGCATCAAGGGCGTGGCGCAAATGCGGATCGTCCTGGACGACATCATCACCACAGACGACGTCAAGCTGGCCCTCCCGGCCGGGCTTGATGACATGAATGGCGGCGCTTGCGCTAAGACGGGCAGCGACGATGAGGGCACCATCAAGGGTTGCGGCAAGAACAAGAAGGACGCCATGAAGGATGCGGCCATGGCCGGCGCCATGGGAGCGGGCGCCGGGTCCATGGTAGGCATCGGCCACGAGATCGACTGTGAATACTACGGCAGTTGCGGCGGCCCCGGAATGGGCACCGACATCGGCGTGGGAGCGGGGATCGGCGCGGGCACGGTCCTGATTTACGACCTGCTGAAGCACGAAAAGCACATCATCCTGGTGCAAGGCACCACCATGACATTTGTCATCAGCCGGTCGGTGGATGCGAGCACCGGGAAGCCTCTGGAGCCGGATAACTCAAACGCAGCCACGGCGGATCCCAGCCAAGCGTCCAAGTAGCGGCATTCTGTCTGGCAAATCTCGGAGGGCAATTGTCTGGTGCGGCTAAATTGTTGACCCACCTCAGCCTGACCGAAGGCGTGGGATTTCGGATGATGCGAGGATTCACGCTCACCCTTGTAACGGTCGGTATTACCCTGGCTGCGGGATTATTGGCGCGGGCCGCTGACAATGACGACATTGCCCTTCCTAGCGGTACTCAGTTGGTTGTAAGGCTTACCAACACCTTGAGCAATAAGGGTAGTGAGGAAGGTGATCCCTGGGCAGGCAAGGTGGAAGAGCCCATATTTGCGGGTGGACAGGAAGTGGTTCCGGCCGACAGCACCGTACGCGGCCGTGTGACCTTCCTTGAACCAGCGGGCCGAACTACGGGCAGGGGTGAGATGCGACTGGTAGCCGAGACGATTTCGGTGACGGACCGTGGCACCTTTACCATCGTCGCTCAGCTCCAAAACGCTCAGGACAATAACGGTTCCAAAGTCAAAGACGCGGAAGGAACCATACAGGGCCCCGGCAAGAGCGATAAGGGCGTGGCTAAGGAGGCCGGCATCGGGGCCGCCGCCGGTGCCGCCGTGGGGTCCATTGCGCATGGAGGCTCCGGAGCCCTCTACGGCATGGCCATTGGTGCGATTGCAGGGCTCGTCCATGGCGTGGCCAAAAAGCACCAGGGAGTGCTGCTGCCGCCCGGGACGGAGCTCACCTTCGTGTTAGATCGGACTTTCCTCTCCAAACACATCACTCCCCCGCCTCGATCCAACTCCTCATCCTCCTCATCCCAGTAGCTTCCCAGAGCGCAGTCACAAACCAACATGCGAGGTCATTCTGCGGGGGGTTGACGGCCGGTAAGGGCCGGGGAATAAATCGGCATGCATCGTTGAGTGTTATGGGGCGGCGCGGGCGCCGTGCTCGGCTGGCATCTTCTCCTCAATATCGGCCACAATCTGCTTACCGTGAAAGCGCCCATTCTCAATGAAGATTTCGTTTGTATCCGTCCCCGCAATGATGACGCCCGCCAGGTAGATCCCGGCGACGTTACTTTCCAGCGTCTTGGAATCGCACCGCGGGCGATGCGTGGCAGGGTCAATCTCCACGCCGATATCGCGGAGGAAGCGAAAGTCGGGATGGTAGCCGGTTAGCGCAAAGGTAAAGTCATTATCGAGGTGCATGACTTCCCCATCGCTCCGATGGACGCAGATGGCGCCGGACACAATCTCCTTCACCTCGGACTGTGGCAGGGCGCGAATCGAGCCTTCCTTGATTCGGTTCTCGATATCGGGCCGAATCCAGTACTTGATGTGCGGGCTGAGCTCCCGTTCGCGGTAGATCAGGGTGACTTCCGCTCCGTGGCGCCAGAGGTCCAGCGCGGCGACGGCAGCGGAGTTCCCTCCCCCAATCACTGCCACCTTGCGGCGATAGTACGGATGCGGGTCCGTGTAGTAGTGCGAGACCTTGGGGAGTTCCTCGCCGGGAATGCCCAGCAGGTTCGGCAGATCGTAGTAACCGGTGGCGATGATGGCTTTCCGGGTGGAGTACTCGCCGCAGCGGCCTTCGCAGGTTTCAGTCGCCACGCGGAAATCGCCATCCTGCCCGCTGATCCCCAAAACTCTCTCCTGGCAATGAACGGGGACGCGGTAGAAATCCGCAACCCGGCGATAATACTCCAGGGCCTCGGCGCGATGGGGCTTGATGTTCAAACTGGGAAAGGGCACATCGCCGATTTCCAGGCGTTCGCGCGAGGTGAAGAACGTCATGGTGGACGGATAGTGGTAAATGGAGTTCACTAGCACGCCCTTTTCCATCACCAGGACATTCAGGTGGCGGGCGAGCGCTTCAATCGCACAGGCTAGGCCGGTGGGCCCTGCGCCGACAATCAGGACATCGAAAGGTTCAGGCACGCTCCTCCCCTTCCCCGGGCTGGGACCGGAACTGCTCGCGATCGATCAGGTATAGGACCACCCGGATTCCCTTATGGACGGCTTCGCGTTCAAAGCGCATTCCAATGCGCTCCATCACGCGGCGGGAATCCCGGTTGGCAGCCTGGGCGATGGCCACGATGCGCGCCAGATTACACACGTCGAAACCGTAAGCCAGCGCCTGGCGCGCCGCTTCCGATGCGAGACCCCGCCCCCAGTGCGAAGGGGCGAGCCACCATCCGATTTCCACGCCCGCCCTCTCCGGCAGGTATTGCAGGCCGCAGATTCCGATCAGCGTGTCGCCGTCTTTCGGAAGCAGCTTCCACAGACACAGGCGATCCTTTTCCCAGTTCTCGCTCTGACGGGCGACGAATTCCTGAACACGTTCGTCCGGCCAGGGTTCGCCAGTTCCCAGGTAGCGCACCACCAGCGGATCGCTGGTGAGTGTGCGAAACTCCTTCCAGTCCTCCGGCGACCAGGTGGCGAACCGCATGCGGCGTGTTTCCAGGACTACGGTCTGCTTTCGTCCCGTCAGGCTATCCATGAACACCCCTGTGCGCTAGTTTCGAGGACGTCCTCGCCCTGCTTCACGCGCCGCGTGGCGGCAGTTCCCTTCCCAGCCAGTAGATCCAGGCGCGGTCGCGCGAACCATCAGGCCTTATGATCTCCGCGGTTGAGCGTACGAACAAGCTGCGGGCCGGAGCAGCAGCAACGAATCCCTCCACTTCGTCCAGCACGCGTAAGGCACGCGCCGGTTGCCGTAGCTCGAACAGTTCCCCCTGAATCCATTTGCCCTGTCTAGAGGCCGGGCGCGCACCCGGATACGGGCCCCCATCGACAAGTTCGGCAGCCACCTTTGCCCGCGCCAGGAATCTTGCGCCCAGGCGTACCAAGTGCGGATGTAATGCAAAGCCCCGCTTCAAAGAACCGTAGACAAAGAGACGGCAGCAATCCATCTCGTCCGGCCGACTGTCGATTTTCGATGGTCGATTGACGATCGAACTTTATACCCCAATTTCAATCCGCAATCCCAGGTCTTCGATTGCCGGCTTGCGGCCGATGCTACAGACGATAACTTATGGTTTCCGACTGAAAACGCAAAATGTATTAGCTGTTTACTGAATTGTCATCCTGCTCCAGCGTCGCGAGGATCTTACGCAGGGCCGAAATGATCTCCTCCCGTTCCACGCTGCTCTTGCGGAATTTCAGGACGAGCTGGAACTCCTTGGCGGGAGGCATGTAGTTGAAAACGGCATGGCGCGGCTGCTTCTCCGGGTTCCGCTCGGCGCGGGCTTGTTCACGGTTCACCAGCCCCAGCGCGAAGCGCCGCACCAGGTCACGCATCTTGGCTTCCGTCGGCTGCCGCGCGACCTGCAACAATTGGGATTTGGAAAGGACGCCCGCTTCAATGCACTGCGCCTTCACGCCATCCGGGATGTTGCGCAGGCTCAGGGTTTCCGTGATCGAGGAGCGCGACTTGGCGATGCGAGTGGCGATTTCTTCGTGGGTCAACGCATAGCGATCGGCCAGTGCCTGGATGCCGTTGGCCTCTTCAAAAGGCGTCAGGTCCTTGCGCTGGAGGTTCTCGATCAGGGCGATTTCCAGGGTTTCGCCCTCGTCCACGTCTTTTTCAATGCACGGGACTTCCCGCAGCCCGGCGGCGCAGGCGGCGTGGTAGCGGCGCTCGCCCGAGATGATCATGTACTTGTCGGAATCGGCCAAATACCGCACCAGCAGCGGCTCCAGCACGCCCTTGTCGCGCACGGAATCCGTAAGGTTGCGCAGGTCGCCCAGTTCCTTGCGCGGCTGGTCCGCGTTGGGCTGGACCTGCTCGATAGGAATCATGCGGCCGATCGCCGCGCCACTGCGCGAGATGATGTCCTCGACGTAGTGTGAGTTGTGCCGCATCTTTACGGTGATGGGCAAGCCGGCGCGTCTAACTGACACGTTGCATGACCTCCCCGGCAAGTTGCGCGTACTCGGCCGCCCCGCTGGAGCCGGGAGCAAAACTGAAGATGGTTTCTTTGTAGGCGGGACTCTCTTCCAGGCGCACGTTCTTGCCGATGACGGTTTTGAAAACCTTGTCACCGAACACTTCCCTTACCTGCTTGTAGATATCACGCGCTAAATTCGTGCGCTTGTCGTACAGTGTCACGATGACGCCCAGCAACTGGAGTTCGGGGTTGGGCCGGGCCCGAATGCGCTCCAGCGTCTCCAGCAAGTCGTCGGTGCCCTCCAGCGAATAGTACGAAGCCTGAATCGGGACCAGCAGATAATTCGCGGCCACCATGGCGTTCACGGTAATGATGCCGAGCGCCGGCGGCGTGTCAATCACGATCAGATCAAAGTCGTCGCGCACCCCCGCCAACGCGTCCTTGAGGCGGAAGGGCGCGTCGAACTGGCCTACCAAGTTAGCTTCTAATTTGGCAAGGGCAATCCGCGAAGGCACCAGGCAGAGGTTCGCCACCTTGGTGGGGTGCACGGCCTGGGTCACCGTCAGGTGGTGATCCGAGAGCACGTCGTAAATGGAATTCTTGATTTCTTCCGGCGCGAAAAACGTCAGGGTCGTGTTGGCCTGAGGATCCAGGTCGATCAGCAGGGTCCGCTGCTCCCTCATCGCGAAGGCAGCAGCCAGATTCACCGCCGTCGTGGTCTTCCCGACTCCGCCCTTCTGGTTTGCTATGGTAATTACGGTTGCGGCCATTTTTTTGGGGATTCGGGACTCGGGATTAGGGGTTAGGGATTAGGGAACTGCGCCTTGACACTTGACTGAATTTCCTAATCCCTGATCCCTAACCCCTGATCCCTACATTTTGTACCGTCCCATATCTTCGTCGTTTAGATTTTCCAACCACTTGCGCAATTCTTCGTTGCTGACCTTGTCGGTGGAGGTCCCGGCATTCTTGGAGGTTTTCAGCACCTCGTCCTCGACGTAGATCGGGCAATCGACGCGCAAAGCGAGGGCCAAAGCATCGCTGGGCCGCGAGTCGATGGACATCATCTGGCCGTCGCGCTCCAGCCAAATCAAGGCATAGAAGGTATCATGGCGCAACTCGTTCACGACCACTTTTTGGACATGCGTTTCCAGGCCGAGGAGCAGGTTCCGGAGCAGGTCGTGGGTCATCGGGCGCGGCGTGGTTACCTTCTCGATCTCCAGAGCGATGGCGTTCGCCTCATAGATTCCCACCCAGATCGGCAACACCGCCGTCCCGCCTACATCCTTGAGGATCACGATCGGCATGTTGGTGACGGGATCCATTACCAGACCGCGGATCTTCATTTCCACTTCCATGCACCCCTCCTCATTGACGATTGACAATCGTCAATCGACAATTCCATCGGTTCTCTTCCCCACCAGGCTGTTCGGTCCTGCGGACGTCACCATGACCTGCCGGTAACATCCTACATCAGATGGCGCGCCGGGGAAATTGAGCACCCGATTGCTGCTGGTTCGGCCCACGGCCTGTCCCAGGCGCGGTTGATAACCTTCCACGAGGACTTCGAAGGTTTGTCCAACCAGCGTCAGGTTGCGCCGCAATTGTATTTGGCGCTGCACTTCCTGCAATACTTCCAGCCGCCGGCCTTTTTCCTCTTCCGGCACGGCATCGGCATATTCCCGGGCGGCGGTGTTGGGCCGGGGCGAAAACTTGAATGAGAAAACCTGGCCGTACTCAACCGCCGCGAGCAGCGAAACCGTATCCTCAAAGTCCTTTTCACTCTCGCCGCAGAAACCAACAATAACATCAGTGGAAAGGCTGATAGCACGCTGCGCCCGGCGGATGCAATGGATTTTTTCCAGGTATTCTTCGCGCGAGTAGCCGCGCAGCATGCGCGCCAGCACGGTGGAGGAGCCTGCCTGCACCGGCAGGTGGATCTGGTCGCATAGCGCCGGATGGGAATCGATCGCCTGCACGATGTCCGGGGTGAAGTAGCGCGGATGGGAAGTGGTGAAGCGCACGCGGCGCACGCCCGGCACTTCCGCCACGCGCGCCAGCAGTTGCGCAAAACTCCATCGCGCCGGCGCGGGATCGCGCCAGGCATTCACGATTTGCCCAAGGATTTGAATTTCCGTGTAGCCGGCGTCCACCAGCCGGCGGCACTCCGCCACGATCTTCGCGCCGGGCCGGCTGCGCTCCGGCCCGCGCGTCATCGGCACCACACAAAACGCACAACGCTGGTCGCAGCCTTCGATGATTGTCAGATAAGCCCGAAAGCGATTGTCCCGGCGGGTAAGCTCGGTCTCAAAGCAGTCCTCGGTATCGAGACTCAATCCTGTCACGCGCCGGTTGCCGGCTTCGAGTTGCGCCAGCAGCTCAGGCAAATGGGGATAGCTTGCCGAACCGCATACCAGGCTTACCTGGGGGGCACGCTCAAAAAAGCGCTCCCCTTCCTGCTGCGCCACGCATCCGAGCACGCCGATGATTTTGCCGGCCGCCGAATTGCCCTTGCGAAAGGCTCCCAAGCGGGAGAACACTTTTTGCGCAGCTTTTTCACGAATGCTGCACGTGTTGTACAAAACGATATCGGCGTCCTCATGGGAATCCACGGGACGGTAGCCACGCGCCAGCAGCACGCCCGCAACTTTTTCCGAATCGTGGACGTTCATCTGGCAGCCGAAGGTCTCAATGTAAAAAGTCTTGCCGTCACCCGCGGGGGCGAGGGCAGCCGCATATTCGGCCGCGGGCCGTGGCTCTACGCTAAAACCTGGCGCGGCGGGGGCAGTACCGATTTGAATCAGGTCGTTTCCCATGAAGCAGCAGTGCGTCTGCTAAACCAGTATATCTTGAAAGCTCGACTTTGAGTAGCAAGGCGATCGAACCATCGCGTCATCGGGCCATTTGGTCATTGGTGATTTGTGATTGGTGATTTGCCATATCGGGTCATTGGGTCATTGGTGATTGGCGATTTGCGATTGGCGAATGGTCATACGGCATGTCTACGTTCGCTACATGAACTTGTTCTGCGTCGGCCGATTTCCAAAAGGGCGGCAGCGCAAAGCGCTCAGGTTAACGACCATGGCCCCTAGTCCCCAGCCTCAGTCCCTAGCCCCCAGCCCTTAGTCCCTAGTTCCGGCGCCAGCTTGCCGCAGCATGGTGGTGGCGTGTTTCAGAACGGCGTCGGTGATCTGGCTGCCGGAGAGCATGCGCGCCAGTTCTTCGGCGCGATCCTTTTCAGTGGCGAGGGGTTTGATGGTAGTGATGGTGCGGTTGGCGCGCGCGCATTTTTCCACGTAGAAGTGACGATCGGCGAAGCAGGCAATCTGGGCCAGATGGGTTACGCATAGCACTTGCGCGTCGCGCGCCAGGCGCTTCAAACGCAGGCCCACGCACTCCGCCACGCGGCCGCCGATGCCAGCATCAATCTCATCGAAGATAAAGGTTGCATTGCCGGACCGGCCGCCGCGCCCGCCGCGGCTTACCCGGGCCTGCCCCACCACCGTTTTCAAGGCCAGCATCAGACGCGAGATTTCCCCGCCCGAGGCGATCTTTTCCATCACCCGTAGTTCCTCGCCGACGTTGGGTGAAATTCGGAACTCCATCTCGTCGATTCCTGTCGCACCACCCTGGCCCTCCGCGGCGGTTTCAAAATGGACTTCCATACGGGTCTTTTCCATGCCGAGTTGCGCCAGTTCTTCGCGCACCAGCTTCACCAGTCGCCGCGCCGCGTCGCGACGCTTTTCAGAAAGCGCTTCCGCCGCTTTCCGGTACTCTGCCGCTACCTTGGCCAAGCCTTTCCGTACGGCCTCACGGCGCTCGTCGGTGTGCTCCAGGGCGGCCAGGTTCCGGCGGGTCTCGTCGGCATAGGCCAGAATGGCTTCCACATTGCTCCCATATTTGCGCTTCAGGCGGTCGATCAGCGCCAGGCGGTCTTCAATTTCTTCCAGGCGTGCGGGATTGGCTTCCAGGTTTGCCACGTAGTCGCGCAGGAAGGCGGCAATATCTTCCAGCGTAGCCCGCGCGTCAGCCAGCGGCCCGATTTGGGGCTCCACGGAGGCATCGTAGCGGCGCAGTTCATCGAGTTGGCGCGCCGCAGCGGCCACGCGCGAGATCGCCGCGCCTTCGTCCTCGTATAACTCCTCGAACGCGGTGCTGGCGGCGGCGCGGATTTTCTCCAGGTTGCTCAAAACTCTGCGCTCTTCCTCCAAGTGAACGTCTTCTCCGGGTTGCAGCCTGGCCTGCTCCAGCTCGCGCACCTGAAAACCCAGCAGGTCGAGGGTGCGCAGCCGTTCCTGTTCGTTGTGGCTGAGCCCCTCCAACTCGTGCTCGAGCTCGCGACGGCGCCCGTGCAGGGCGCGCACGGCCTCAAGTTCCGTGCCGACGCCCGCGAACTGATCCAACAGGTTGAGCTGGGCGTCGCGCGCGAAGAGCTCGACGTGCTCGTTCTGGCCGTGCATTTCCACCAGGCGCCGGGCGAGCGCGCGGACGGCAGCCAAGGTTACGGGCTGATCGTTCACCAGCATCCGGCTCCGGCCGCCGGCCTGTAACTCTCGCCGCAAGATCAGGTCGCCTTCCTCGCTCGCCGCCACGCCAAATTCCTGGAGCCAATCGTTCCACGGGGCGTCTCCCTCAGCGGAAAAGACGACGGTGACGAGCGCGCGGTCCTCGCCGCTGCGAATCACTTCCGACGAAGTTCGGCCACCCAACGCCAATCCCAGCGCGTCCACCAGGATCGACTTGCCCGAGCCGGTTTCCCCCGAGAGCAGGTTCAAGCCCGGACCAAACTCCACGGCCAGGTTGTCAACCACCGCATAATTCTGAATGTGAATTTCGCGCAGCATGGGCTAAGGATAAAGCGTGAAGGGTAAAGGAGTAAAGGGTGAAGGGTAAAGGACCGCCCTCACTTTTCATAATTCAACCCTTCACCGTGTACCCTTTTTCCCTTTCCACTACACTCGCCCCTCGCTGTTCAAGTTTACCCTTTATCCTTTTACCCTTTTCCACTGCCCTCGCCCTTCAAGTTTACCCTTTATCCCTCATCCTTTACCCTTGGCCCGCATGCCCAGCGATTCCGCATTCGTGCTTTCCTTCCTGCTTCAACCCTTTGAAATTGCAATTGCTTTGCCCAGTCCCCGCTGATCGAGCAGATTCGCATTCGTTTTTGACTTGACAGCACCGATTCTGTCTGATATAGTAGCAGTATATCAGATGAAAAACCCTCCGATATCCCGCTCCAGTCTTCCGGTAGGCGAGCGCAAACGCCGCTCGCGCCTGACGCAGATCGTCTCGGGCCAGCGCTTTCTCCGCGGGACGTTGGCGCCTCGTTTGCGCCCCTGCGGGAAACCGAACTGCCGCTGTGCCCACGGCGAACTGCACGCGTCGCTGTACCTCGTGCAGAGCCAGGGGGGTAAGCCGCGCCAGGTGTTCGTGCCCAAGGAGTGGGAAGAGCGCATCCGCCAGAGCGTTCAGGGCTATCAAGAAATCCAGCAACTGCTGGAGGAACTCTCGGAGGTCGAGTGGCAGCGGCTGCTCGATCGCAAGGAGTGATCCCGTTCTCCGCCGCCTGATCCGGTATGGCGAGACTGTCTACGGTCTTTCGGAACGGATCGTCGCGGCGGTCCAGGATCCCCGACGACAACCCCGTATCCCGGCGGCCGTTCTCCTGAAAGCCAGCTTGGTGATGTTCTGGTCCCGCTTGGGCAGCTTGAACGCGCTGGAAGAGCACCGCCTCTCGCGGTTCTGGAAACAGTGGCTGGGGTGTTCGCCCGGAAGTAGCGACACCCTGGGGCGCGTGCACGCCGGCCTCGTCGCCCACGAACTGCGCGAGGGGCTGCATCACGTCTACTCCCGCCTGAAGCGGAACAAAGCCTTGCCGGACATCGGTGGACTGGGCGTGGCGGTTCTCGACGGTCACGAGACCCACGCCAGCTATCGCCGTCGCTGCTCGGGATGCTTGCAGCGGACGATGCACACCGAGCAAGGCGAGAGGATTCAGTACTACCATCGGAACGTCACGCTGCAGTTGTTGACGGGTTCGGAGTTGCGGATCCTGCTCGATCTGGAACCCCAGCGGCCCGGCGAAGACGAGGTGACCACGGCCCGGCGCTTGCTGGATCGCGTCCTGGCCCGTTACCCCCGCGCGTTTCAGTTGCTGTTGGCCGATGGTCTCTATGCCCAGGCCCCCTTCTTCAATCTCCTGCTGGCCCACGGTAAGCACGCGCTGGTGGTCCTCAAGGACGAGCGGCGCGACCTCTACCAGGATGCCTGCGGTTTGTTTGGGGTGACGCCGCCCGAAGAGGGAAAGTATCGGTCGCGTCACTGCCAGTGGTGGGACGTGTCGGACCTCACCACTTGGCCTCAAGTGAACGCCCCCGTGCGGGTCATCCGTTCGCGAGAAACCTATCAGGTGCGCCGTCAAACGACGAAGCAGGTCGAGTCGATTATGACCGAGTGGGTTTGGGCCACGACGCTACCGGTGACGCAGGCAGCGACCGAACAAGCCGTCGGCTTGGGGCATCGTCGCTGGGATATTGAGAACTATGGATTCAACGAGCTGGCCAACGAGTGGCACTCCGACCATGTGTATAAACACCACCCCCCGGCCATCGAGTCCTTTCTGCTCGTCGCCTTCCTGGCCTACAACCTCTTTCATGCTTTCTGGGTTCTCAATCTGAAACCGGCCGTCCGTCGCGGCCGAACGCAACGCTACTGGGCACGCCTCATAGCCCGCGAACTCTGTCAGGACCCCTGCTTCCCCGAGGGCTCATCCCCCTAAGAGTCTTCTCCTCCCCTCCCGGAGTTCCGCCCCGCGCTTCGGCCGAACCTTCGTGCCGCGTGCGGCGACTTGCGCCCCTCTCGCCGTAGTGCCGACCTCACCGGGTGTATTTTCCCGCCCTGCCCCGCCGACAAAGCCTATGCGAATCTGCCTAACCGCCTCCGGCGCGCCCGGACTAACTATTTCGCGCACCTCCAACCTCGGATGCGGAATCGCTGCCGCATGCCGTACTTCGTTGACTGCCTTATGTCGGTGTGCTACGTTCAATTGACACGAATTTTCATTCTCCTGTTTTCGATGAGGAGGCTAATTGACTGCTGCAATTCTGGTTTATTACCAGGGATTCACGCAAGGCTTCTACCAAGGTGAAGTTTGGCAACTTATCTCGAACACGGGGCCGGTGGCCAGATTTGTGCTGCTCCTGCTGTTGGCGTTCTCGGTGCTCTCGTGGGCTATCATCTTTCGAAAGTTCCGCGTTTTCCGGGCGGCACAACGCGAATCCCTGGACTTTCTCCAGGTGTTCAGGCAAAGCAAGAAGCTGTCGGAGGTTCGCGCGTTCTCCCGTTCACTGAAAGAGAGCCCGCTGCCCGAGGTTTTCCAAGCCGGTTACCGCGAAATTGAGAGCCAGGCCACCATGACGGAGAATCCCGGCAAACCGCGGATTCGCAGCGTGGAGGCGGTACGGCGGGCGCTTCAGATTGGCGCGTCCACCGAACTCGGCCGGCTGGAGCAGTGGCTGGTGTGGCTGGCTACCACCGGCGCGGTCACTCCTTTTGTGGGACTGTTCGGAACCGTTTGGGGCATCATCGATGCCTTCCACGGGCTGGCGACCGGATCGGGCGCCACCTTGCATAGCGTAGCGCCGGGCATCGCCGAGGCTCTGATTACCACCGCCGCGGGCCTGTTTGCCGCCATCCCCGCGGTCATCGCCTACAACATCTTTCTCCAGCGCATCAAAGAATTTGGAGCGCAAATGGATGATTTCGCGCTGGAGTTCCTGAACATGACGGAACGGTACTTTGTCGATTGACAATTGTCGATTGACGGTTGAAAACACCATTTGAAATGGTCAATGGACAATCGACTATCGGCAATTTGATGAGGCAATATCATGGCTTTTACCAATCCAAGAGGCAGAACTCAGACTTCGCTTTCGGAGATCAACATCACCCCCTTTGTGGACGTGGTCCTGGTGCTGTTGATCATTTTCATGCTGACCGCTCCAATTTTGGAATCGGGCATTGAAGTGGATCTGCCCAAGACGAAAACCGTGAAAATCGTTTCCGAGGAAAAGGTGGTCATCACCATCGATAAGCATCAGGACTATTACGTTGGAAACGATATTGTGAATTTTCACCAACTCGGGGCGACTGTCCTGGGCCGGCTCAAAGGCGCCGGCAATCAACCGGTGTTTATCCGGTGCGACCAGAACGTGCCTTTTGGAGCCTTCGCGCGGGTGGTGGACGCGTTGAAGCAAGCCCAACTTACGAACCTGAACATCGTCACCACGCCGCTGGAGACCAAAGGCGGCGATTAAAACGGTGGACAGTGGACAGTGAGAACGAGTGAGAAGTTAGCTAAAGTCAGATGAGCACTCATGTCTTAACATTATCGGACCAACGCCGCGAGCACCTGCGCGGTGCGTTGCTGCTCTCCTTGATTCTGCACGGCGCGCTATTCGTGGCCGCGGTCACCTACACGCTGATCGGCTTTCATTTTGTGGGGGGCGGCCCGAGTTGGGGCGCGGCCGACGCCACGCACGTAGGGGCGGTGAGCAGTCTGCCGGGCATTCCGTTGCCGGCTCCGCTGGTAACCTCGCGCAGCACCGTTGCCACCCAGAATACAGGGATCCATCAGACCGAGCCCCAGCCGAAAGAAGCGCCGGCCCCCGAGGCACAGGCAATTCCCAAGTTCAAAGATGCGGTGAAACCGGAAAAACTGGAGAGGCCCAATAAACGGATCAACAAAACGGAGGAGGCGCCTGCGCCGAACGCGGTGCCCTACGGGGAGAGCGGCTTGCCCCAGATGAGCTACACGCAAATGGTGACAAGCGCGGGTTCAGGCGGCGTGGCGCTGGGAGCGGGAAACGCTTTTGGCCAGCGTTACGCCTATTACGTCGCGGCGATGCGGGCGCGGATCAGCGCCAACTGGCTGCTCTCGATGGTCAGCCCCGGCATTGTTTCGGCCCCGCGCGTCTATTTGACATTTCAAATCGCACGCGATGGAACCATCAACGACGTGCAGATCACCCAGTCCAGTGGTATTCCGGAAGTGGACCGCTCTGCCCTGCGGGCCGTCCTGGCCTCCAACCCATTGCCTCCCCTGCCGTCCGACTACTCCGGGGGAAGCGTCGGTGTGCAGTTTTATTTCGATTTTCATCGCCAGTAGAGGCAGGTCCGGGCGGCCGCGCGGAGATGGATCATAGGGTCAGACATCGGTTTACAAGCTTGTAGGCATCTTACTTATAATTGCGGAGCGCATTACCTAATGAAATTCCATCGGATCGTTCTTTCCTTTCTCGTAACCCTGGCCGTGGCGGTGGCGCTGGGCATTTTTTCGCGAGTGGCCATGAGCCAAGGGTGGCAAATTGATACCGGCGTCAACCTGGGCGCACCAAAAATCAAGTTGGCGGTTCCGGATTTTCCGGCTAAATCAGCGGACCCGCAATTGGTGCCCCTGACGCAGGAGTTCAACCAGGTCCTGTGGAACGACCTGAGCGACGCGGGCATCTTTGAGCTGGTGGGCAAGAGCAACTACCCGCTGAAAGTACCCGAGGAGCCGCTGGACGTCGATTTTAACGCCTGGACCAGTCCCCCCGCTTCCGCCCAGATGCTCGTTTTCGGCAAGACTGAGAGCATTAATTCCAATCTGGTTGTTACCGGCCGCTTATTCGATCTCGGCAACCAGGCGAATCCGGGGGTGTTGGCAAAGCGTTACGTCGCCACTTTGAATGAGATCTCAACCCGCGAAGCGGCGCACCGCTTTGCCGATGAGATCATCAAGACGCTGGGCGGCGGTCTGCCCGGAATCAACGAAACGCGCGTCGCCTTTGTCAGCAACCGCAACAATCGTGCGGCCCGCTCGGAGATTTGGGTGATGGATTACGATGGCTTCAACCAACATCCCATCACGAGTTATCGCTCCATCTCCACCACGCCGCGCTGGTCGCCCGACAACACAAAATTGGCCTTCACGACGTACGCGTCGGGAAATCCGGAAATTTATCTCTTTTCGTTTGAAACCAACCGCCGTATTCCCTTCCCCCTCTATAAGGGACTCAACACGACGCCGGCGTGGTCGCCCGATGGCACCAAGATTGCCTTCTGCTCGAGCATGGGCGGCGACCCGGAGATTTATCTTTCCAGCCCCAATGGCTATAACTTGCAGCGCCTCACGTTTTCGTCCGGCGTGAATATCTCCCCGGTTTGGAATCCGAAAACGGGAAACGAAATCGCGTTCGTCGCCGATCGTAGTGGGTCGCCACAGATCTATATCATGTCGTCAGACGGGACCAACTTGCGGCGCCTCACTACGCTGGGCGGTGACGCTAGCGCTCCGTCCTGGTCGCCGAACGGGCTCTTCATGGCTTTTCACTGGCGCGTTACGGAAACCGGGACTTACGACATTTACGTTATGGAAATTGCCACCGGCCGGATCGTCCAGCTAACGCACGATGCCGGCCGCAACGAGCATCCCACGTGGTCGCCGGACGGCCGGCATCTGGCCTTTGAATCCACGCGCTCCGGCACGCGCCAGATCTGGACGATGCTCGCCAATGGTCTTAATCCCAAGCAACTGACCAAGGAGGGGCAAAACTGGAACGCAAATTGGTCCAACTGATGGCGCGCGAAACTGTGCCGTCGACGGCATTCGTCGGGATGGGGACAGTAGCGCGTTCAACGGTTACGCATCATTTCGCCCATCTCCGCGACGATCATCGCCAGCCGAGGTTCGCGCCCCCGTGCAACACCCTGTTGTTTTGCCGCAAATGATTCAGGACAATCGCGCGACAATTAATTATTTTGCGATTAAATTTCCCGAGTAAGGTGTTGTGCTTTATTAGGGTTTGGTGTTAGTATCACCTGTTTCAAAAGTTGTTCTCCCATCTCCGACACGCGTGCAGAAGTTCTGAACGAAAGCAGAGTTCGGCGAAGGGGAGAGAGCTTTTGACAACTTTCATTTAATTACAAAATTACGAGATTCGTTATCGATTCAAGGAGGGATTTAAGCATGCTCACGAAGAAACGCAGTCTTGCGGTTCTCATCGGACTTTTGGGAGTAGTGTTGCTGGCAGGTGCTTGCAAGAAGAAGGTGGTGGCGCCGCCGCCGCCACCGCCGCCGCCGCCACCGCCACCGGCTCCCACCGTAACGTTGACCGCAGAACCCAGCACGATTGATAAAGGCCAATCCGTCACGTTAAGCTGGTCTTCTCAGAATGCGACTGATTTGGACCTCCAGCCTGAAGTTGGCAAGGTCCAGGCCTCGGGTTCTCAGTCGGTTACACCGCAGGATTCGACGACTTACACACTAACCGCTACCGGCCCGGGCGGCACGCAGACGGCCACCGCCCGCGTTACTGTGACGGTCCCACCACCACCACCACCGCCGCCACCACCGGTGGTTGAGTTCAATGAGGAGGAAGAGTTTGCGAAGAATATGAAGGACGCTTACTTTGACTACGACAAGGCCGACATTCGGGCAGACGCCGAACAAGCTCTGACCGGTGATGCCGGCTGGCTGAAGCAGCATGAAGGAGTCAAATTCACCATCGAAGGTAAGTGCGACGACCGCGGAAGCGAAGAGTACAACCTCGGTCTGGGCCAACGCCGCGCTGACGCCGCCAAGAACTTCCTGGTGAACGCAGGTGTAGGCGCTGACCGGGTCCTCACCATTTCCTATGGCAAGGACCGTCCGGTTGCCGGCTGCGATGAATCAACGAAGGCGGAAGATTGCTGGCAGCAGAACCGCGTGGACCACTTCCACCACGGCCCTGAATCTCAATAGGCAAAATCGAACGGAGCGGGAGCTCTCCCCAAAGGGGCTCCCGCCGTTTGCCTCTCGCTGCGTACGGTACCGCAACGTCGGTAGGCTCGACTGATCAGGCCCGGGGGGGATGTGTCTCTGCTTAGGGAAGAGGCCAGGGTTCGGCTCCGGGTAGATGGCGAAAAGCTAAGGATGCTTCCGCCTTCTCATACTCGCCCACGGGTAACTGCGTCTTTCCGAAGGGGTGAGCTTCGCTCTCGCGAGGCAGATGGGATAGCCAACTCGGTGAGCTTGTTATCATGCTTGAGGCGCGTCACAGCGTCCGCCCCCTCGTAGTGAAGGGAGCGGCTTCTGTCCCTCGATGGCGCGCTCAAGCGTACGACTGCCGCAAAATCTTCTCCCTGGCATTTGGCAAGTGTAAGCCGGTGGAATCCTCTCTTTTCGTTTTGCTGTATCGGGGAAGTCTAACCTAATCCAAACGCCTTGCCGCGAAGCGTCCGTGCAGGTTGACCCAAGCCGCACCTAGAGGTTAGACTGACAGGCGAGATATCTTCTCAAGCGAGGACGCGACGACTTTGAAAAAATACACTTTATTAGCGCTAATTGTTCTTGCTTTCGTGGGGGCGCAGGTTCAACCGGCCTTCAGCGTGAGCAAAGAAACCCTGCAGATGATGCAGCAACTCGATGCCTTGCAGCAAGCTGTCCAGAACCTGCAGAAAACGGTAGACACGCAAACGGCGGTGCTGAAGACGCTCGTGGAGCAATCGAACGACAACGTCAACAGCATGAAGGCAGTGGTCACTGATTTGCGCGGCTCGATGCAGCAAAATCTGGCCTCTACGAACGCACGATTTGATACCATGGCTACCCAGATGCAAGCGCTGAGCGAGAGCCTGGACGAAGCCAAGGCGCGCCTTTCCAAACTAGGCGAGCAGATGGCCCAGATGCAGAATATCCTGACCACGCTTCCTACACAAACCACGCCTGCGCCGGGTGCGACGCCGGGAACGCCCGGCGCGCCTCCGACCACCGCCGCGCCTCCGGTGCCCGACGCCGATTCGCTTTATTCCCAGGGGTTGACGAACTATAACAGCGGGCAGTGGGACTTGGCGATACAAGCGTTCCAGGATTACCTGAAATACTATAAGGATACAGATCGCGCTTCGAACGCTCAGTTCTATATCGGGGAATGCTATTACAGCCAGGGCGACTACAATAAGGCCATCCAGGCCTATGATTTGTGCAGTGAGAAATACCCCACGGGGAATAAAGCGCCTGCTGCTCAACTGAAAAAGGGATTCGCTCTGCTGGCGCTCGATCAGAAGGCCGCGGGAAGCCGCGAACTGAGATCGCTGATCCAGCGTTTTCCCGATTCCCATGAAGCTGATTTGGCCCGCCAACGGCTTAAAAAACTGGGCATTGTCGTGCCTGCGGCTACCCACAAGAGAAACAGCTAAACTCGCGGCCGCTGTAGGTCCGCCCGTTTTCACAATCCGCGCTCTCGCATCCGTGCACCTGAGGGGAGGCATGTATGGCTGGAACCGTTAATAGGGTTATCTTGGTCGGTCGCCTGGGTAAAGATCCGGAACTGAAGTACACCCCCAGCGGCGCTCCCGTCGCCAAGTTCAGTCTGGCCACCGATGAAACAACCAAAGACCGCAACACCGGCGAGTCGCAGTCCCGCACGGAATGGCACAATATTGTGGCCTGGAATAAGCTTGCGGAAATCTGTGGTCAGTATCTCACCAAAGGAAAACTGGTCTACATCGAAGGGTCCATCCGCAGCCACCAGTGGCAGGACCAGTCCGGGAACAAGCGGACTTCCTACGAAATCGTCGCCCGCAATATGCAGATGCTCGGCTCCAAGGCCGAGTCGGAGCGCATGGCGGCTACGAATGCGGACCGCCCCGTACCGGAGCGCCCCGTGACCCCGCCACCACCGCCGTCAGCGGAACCCGTTGGCCCGCCACCGGAACCCGAGATCAGCGACGAAGATATACCGTTCTAGCGCCGGGCGCTGAACCGCAGCCGCCGGCCACGGTTCCGGCCCCAGCGCCAAAGAGTAGCCTCACGGCTCTGTTATTCCCAAGACCCCTCTACCTGGAGGGGAACTTGCCTTCCCCGGCTCAGCTTGCCAAACGAACATAGACACGCGTGAATTTTGCGGGTGTCCCAAAACTCGACTTGCGCGGTTCGCCGCCCGCGAAGCGCGGCAATAAGATTACAGCTAGCGCGAAGGCGCGGGCGGCGCGCGCCGCCCGTGCCTGGCATCGATCGCCTTTACGAACTCATCAAACTTTTTCTGCTGGTGCGGGTTCAGGACCTGCCGAATGCGAGCGCGCGTCTCCTGGTGAACCGCTTGAAACTGCGGCTCCAACTGTTGTTGCAGATCGCGTACCTTCACCGCCTGGTCGTCAAAGATCTGGCCAATCTGCTGTGCCTGAAGATCCGAAAGGTTAAGTTCCTTTCTCAGGTGAGCCACCGCACGATCTTTGTCGAAACCCGTGTGGTGCAGCAGGCGGCCGGTATACCAATAGTAATAATAAACCCCTACCCCGCCCAGAATGGCTCCAAGGGCAAACGTAGCAAGAAAATAAACATAAACCCGCCGGGTCATTTCACCTCTTTTGTTCCATCCGGCGCCGGAGCGTTCGGCGGCGCCAAGTCGGGAGATTCCTGCATGCCGGTCTCCCCGATAGGATCAGAGTAGGCCACCAGGGTTTCCGAAGAAGAAATCTGGATATCGGCGGCGGTCAGGCCGCGCACCGGGCCGGTCGCTGGCAACATCAACGCCAAAAGCGCCACGAAGGTCAGCACCAGGGTCGCATACACGAAGCGCCGTCCCACCCGTTCGAAGAATTCCGTTACGCTCGGCGCCTTGCTCAGCGCTCCGAGCTGGCGAACCAGGCGTTCGGCGAACCCCAGAGAAGGCCGGGGTGCTTCGTCCTGCTTCCAGAGGCGCAATCCCGAGCGCACCAACCGCAGGTCGCGATAGTACCCGGCACACGCACGGCACCGCGCGAGGTGTTGGCGAACCTCCGCCGTAGCCTCACCTTCCCAAAGCTCATCTAGCCGTTCGCGAATGTCGTCACAAAGCATGGCTTTTGTGCTCCTCCCGCCACTGGCGCAGGTCTTCCAGCATGCGCTTGCGTGCGCGATGCAGGCGCACCTTCACGGTTGTCGGTTTCAGATTCAGGATCTCCGCGATTTCCTCCACGGAATAGTCCTGCAATTCCTTCAGAACCAGAATCTCCCGGTCATTCTCGGGAGCGCGCTGCAGGAGCTTGTCCACCAGATCTCTCAGCACGGTCTGCTCTTCATGATCCAGCGCGTGCTCCGGTTGGCTCTCGGCATTGGCTTCCAGTTCCTGCTGGCTGTTTTCCCCCATCTGCCAGTAAAAACTCACGCGCGAAGAACGCTCGTGCCGCAGGAAATCGTAACAGTGATTGGTCGCAATGCGGCTGAGCCAAGTAGCAAAGGAGGATTGAAAGTTATAGCTTCGAATCGCCCGGAAAGCCTTGATAAAAATCTCCTGAGCCAGATCCTCCACTTCATCGCGCCTTCGAACCAGGTGGTAAACCAGCGAGAATACCCGAGGCTGATACTTCTGCACGAGGGGGCCAAAAGCCTCCGGCTCCCCCTGCTGTGCGCGTTTAATCCACTCAATTTCCTGGCCAATCTGTGCGCCGGACTGTTCCATCGGGCTTCCATCTTCATCCTACCCTCATTCTTTCTTACGAGAGGGGAGGCTCGGGGGTTACAGTAACAGGTGCGGCAAATCCAGTCAAAATCTAAGCATAATTTTAGTTGACCACTTGATCACTTTATGCAAGAATGTGACCCATGATCATCGGAACAAGACTCAAAAAGCTTAGAGAAGAACGTAACCTTTCGCAAGGTGATATTGAAAAGCGCACCGGCTTACTGCGTTGCTATATCTCCCGGGTGGAAAACGGACATACGGTTCCGTCTCTCGAAACCCTGGAGAGGCTGGCGGTCGCGCTCGAACTGCCCCTTTACCAGTTGTTTTATGAGGGGGACGAGCCACCTCCGCTGCCGAACCTGAGCAAACGCCAGACGACCGAAGAGCTGGTTCTCGACGCCGACAAGGAAAAGGAACTGCGATTCTACGAGAAAGTGCAGCGCCTGATGACCCGGATCGACGAGAAAGACCGCCAGCTCCTGCTGTACATGGCCCAGAAACTGGCAAGCCGATAAGCTCTTTCATTTCAGCGTGCTAGGGTTTGTGCCTCCGATCGAAATCGGGGGCTAAGGGTGTATTATTCCCATTCGATGGTGCCGGGCGGTTTTGACGTTATGTCGTAGACAACCCGGTTGACACCCTTGACCTCGTTGACGATCCGGGTGGCCATGCGCTGAAGTAGTGTCGCCGGCAGTTGAGCCCAATCGGCGGTCATACCATCTTCGGACTCAACTGCCCGGATGACGGCGGTCGAAGCGTACGTGCGGGCATCACCCATCACCCCCACGCTTGAAACGGGCAAAAGGACTGCGAACGACTGCCATAGTCGACCATATACTCCCTGTGTCCTCACTTCTTCTTGGACAATTGAATCCGCTTCTCGTACCATCCGCAGGCGATCTGGGGTTACTTCTCCGACAATCCGCACCGCCAAGCCGGGGCCGGGGAAGGGGTGTCGATTTACCAGGGACTCGTCTAATCCAAGTTCACGCCCCACGATTCTTACTTCGTCCTTAAACAACTCGCGCAGGGGTTCAATCAGCTTGAACTTCAGGTCGGAGGGCAGGCCCCCCACGTTGTGGTGACTTTTGATGGTGGCTGCGGGCCCCTTGACCGACACCGATTCGATGACGTCCGGGTAGAGCGTTCCCTGCACCAGAAACTCCAGGTCCCCCAGGGCGCGCGCCTCGGCCTCAAACACTCGAATGAACTCCTCCCCAATAATCTTGCGCTTGAGCTCCGGGTCGGTGACGCCAGACAACCGAGTAAGAAAGCGCTCGGATGCGTCAACCGTTTTCACCCGCAGGTGGGCTTGTTCCTGCAGTTTTGCGCTAACCTCGCCGAATTCGTTCTTGCGCAACAGGCCGTTATCCACGAAGACGCACGTCAGCCGGTCGCCCAGCGCTCTTCCGACAAGCGTCGCGGCGACAGCCGAATCGACACCGCCGGAAAGCGCGCAGAGAGCGTGTCGATCTCCCACCTGTTCGCGCACCTTCTCAACCGTCTGCTCGATGAATGATCCCGGAAACCAGTTTGGCTTGAGGCCGACGATATCGAATACAAAACGTTCGAGGATTTCCTTGCCCCGGTTGGTGTGGTGAACCTCCGGGTGAAATTCCAACGCATACATTCGCGCCTGTGGGTTTTCGATCACGGAAATGGCGTTCAGCGTTCGCCCCGTAACGGCAAATCCCGCGGGCACCTCTACCACGTGATCGCCGTGGCTGTTCCAGACCTTGAGCGGCGAAGGGAAGCCGGCGAGCAACCGCGAAGACGGTAGAATATCGAGTTCGGCGAACCCGTATTCGCGCCGCCCCGCCGATTCCACCTTGCCCCCCAGCTTATAGGCCATCCACTGCAGGCCGTAGCAGATGCCCAGCACCGGCAGATTGAGTTTCAGCACGCGTTCATCGCAAACAGGCGAGGCAGGATCGTAGACCGAGGACGGACCCCCGGAAAGAATCAGCGCCTGCGGATTCATGCGCACCAGATCTTCAAACCGAATATTGCACGGCACAATGACCGCGTACACTTGAAGCTCGCGGATACGCCGGGCGATCAGTTGCGTATATTGCGAACCGAAATCGAGAACCACAACGGGTTGGGGAGTTTGCATGGTGAGGTCCGGAAATTCTAACTCCTGGTTTCCGCCTTTTTCGCCACAATACTGACCAGCTTTTGCGGGACGACGATGATCTTGACCACCTTTAGCCCCGCCAGGTGCTGCTTGGTCTTTTCATCTGCCAAGGCTTTGGCGCGTACTTCCTCTTCGCCCGCGGTGGCCGGCACGTGAATGCGCGCGCGCAGCTTTCCGTTGACTTGGACCGGGTACTCCAACTCATCTTCGGCTGCCAGTTCGGCGTCAAACGCGGGCCAATGAACCTTCAGCAGCGGCTCTTCGTGGTCCAGGCCTTCCCACAGCTCGTCGGCAATGTGCGGAGCAAAGAGCGAGAGAATGACGACCAGAAATTCCAGCGCCGTCTTGTGAGCCGCGGCGCGGACGCGGCCGGCGTCCACGGCGCCCTCAAGATCGGTGAGTTCGTTGACCAGTTCCATGGTGTTGGCGATATCGGTATTGAAGTGCCAGCGCTCTTCCATGTCCTCGGTCACATGCCGCAGCGTCTGGTGCGCCTTCCGCAGCAGGCGGCGTTCCTCCGGCGTGAGCGACGCTTTCTCTGCCGCGGTCAACTTCCCTGCCCTCACGCCGCGGAGTTTGTCCGCGTGTTTTGCCACCATCCGATAGACGCGGCCCAGGAATCGCGATGCGCCTTCCACGCCCGCGTCACTCCAATCCAAATCCTTCTCCGGCGGGGCGGCGAAAAGCATGTAGAGCCGGGTGGTATCAGCACCGTATTTCGCGAACAACTGGGTGGGATCCACCACGTTGCCTTTGGATTTTGACATCTTGGCGCCGTCTTTGATCACCATACCTTGGGTGAACAGCCGCGCCACCGGCTCAGCGAAATCCACCAGGCCGATGTCGCGCATGACCTTGGTGAAGAAGCGCATGTAAATCAGGTGCAGGATGGCGTGCTCGATGCCGCCGATATATTGATCCACCGGGAACCAATACTTCACCGCCTTCTTATCGATCGGCGCGGTCGCAATTTTGGGATCGGTGTAGCGATAGAAGTACCAGGAGGAATCGACGAAGGTGTCCATGGTGTCGGTCTCGCGCCGTGCCGGCCCGCCGCACTTGGGACACGTGGTGTTTACGAATTCGGGCACATCGGCCAGCGGCGAATGCCCCCGCCCGGTGAGCTTAACGTTGGGCGGCAGCAGCACCGGCAGATCGTTCTCCGGCACGGGAACAATGCCGCACGCTCCGCAATAGACCATGGGAATGGGTGTGCCCCAGTAGCGCTGCCGCGAGATTCCCCAATCCTTGATGCGATATTGAATGGTCCCCTTGCCGAACCCTTGCGTCTCGGCGTCGCGCGTCATACGCGCGATGGCCTCCTCCGACGAAAGACCGGTATAGGGCCCCGAGGCTACCAGGCGCCCGTATTCCACCATGGCATGAAGGCGCGCTTCCACCGCGGCTTCCGCAGCCGTCCCATCCGGCACGATGACGGTGCGAATCGGCAAGCCATAGCTCGAGCAAAACTCAAAATCGCGTTGGTCGTGCGCCGGAACGGCCATGATCGCGCCCGTGCCATATTCCATCAGGACGAAATTCGCCAGCCAGAGGGGCACCTCTTCGCCATTATAGGAATTGCGCGCCCGGAACCCGGTGTCCGCGCCGAGCTTAGCCATATCCACTTCCACCCGCGCGCGCACCGAGGAGGCTTTGATCCGCTCCACATCGTCGCGCAGGCGGGCGGGTTCCTTGGAATTCGCGATGAGCGTTTCGACCAGGGGATGCTCAGGCGCCAAAAACACAGCGGTGCAGCCGAAAATGGTGTCCACGCGCGTGGTGAAGATCCGCAGCGGCACGCATGCATCGCTAACCGTGAAATCCACCAACGTGCCCTGGGACTTCCCGATCCAGTTCTGCTGCATGGTCAGGACGCGCTCCGGCCAGCGCACCAACTGCTTCATGTCGTCCAGCAACTGATCGGCATAGGCGGTGGTCTTCAAGAACCATTGTTCCAGTTCACGCTCGATAACGCGAGTGTCTTCATGCCGCCAGCAGCAGCCGTCCACCACCTGCTCGTTAGCCAGCACAGTTTCGCATTGCGGGCACCAGTTCACCCGGCTCTGCTTGCGGTAGGCCAGGCCGCGCTCGTACATCTTCAGAAAGAACCACTGATTCCAGCGGTAGTATTCAGGTTTACAGGAGGCGATCTCACGGCGCCAGTCGTAGCTCACGCCCAGGCGCTGAAGCTGCCCGCGCATGCGATCGATGTAACTGAACGTGAACTCCGACGGGTGCCGCTGGTGCTTGATGGCGGCGTTTTCCGCCGGTAGCCCGAACGCGTCCCAGCCGATCGGATGCAGAACGTTATAGCCGTTCATCCACATGAACCGCGCCAGCGCGTCGCCAATGGAATAGTTCCGCACGTGGCCCATGTGAATGTCGCCCGAGGGATAGGGCAGCATCTCGAGAACGTAATACTTCTTGCGGCCGGGCTCGGCCTCCGCATTGAACAACTGCGCGTCCGTCCAGCGCTTTTGCCACTTCGTTTCGATGATTTGAGGATCGTAGTTTGAGTCCATGTTTTCAGTTCGGAATCCAGAATTCTGGCGCCCGCAGACGGCATACGGAATACGGTAGACGGGGAAACATTACACCCGCTACTGTCTGGGTATACCCGCAGCCACCGCACTTTGCCGCTTCCGGCGATTACTCTTCGCCCAGGAGCTTCTTCACGGCACTAGCGCCTTTGGGCGTGGCACAGAACCACATATCGCGAGTGGCATCAGCGCGGAATTTTACCACGCGAGCCACGTTGCCTTCGAACACGCAGGCCTGCGCATAGCCTTCACGCGTCAGCTCCTGCAAGGCTTTAATAACCTCGGGCGGCGAAACCGGCGCCGCACTCCTAGCCGGCCATGCCTTGGGATCACGGTCGGCCTCAAGCTCATTAATGATCTGGAGGATGATCGCGAGCGTGGCGTAATCGTCGCTGATGGCCGCGAGCACCAACTCCAATATAGCCTGAAACCGGTCGCGAACCAGCGAATCCCACCAACCATCAACGTTGACCAACGGCTTGCACTCCCGCCGAAGCCAGTTTTCGCATCATCCGCAGATTGCGTTTATCGTCGCCCGGGCGATCGACGGGCGTTTCGCAGATGAACGGAATACTTCTCAGCTTCGGGTGGCGCACGATTCGCCCAAACGCCTCGGCGCCGATTTGCCCCTTGCCGATGTGCTCGTGGCGGTCGGCGTGCGAGCCGAAGGGAGTTTTGGAATCGTTGGCGTGAATCACCCGCACTTTCTTGATGCCGATCGTCGCGTCGAGCTGTTTGACCACGGATGCCAGTCCCGCCTCAGTGTGAATGGGGTATCCCGCTTCGAAGCAGTGCGCCGTATCGATGCACGCGCCCATCGGCATATCCCTCTCGGTGGCGGCAAGGATTTCCGCCACCTCCTCGAAGCTGCGGCCGATGGCCGTTCCCTGCCCGGCCGTGTTTTCGATGAGAATGGTGACGCCGTCAAGCTTCAGGCCCGCCGCCGCGCGACGAAGGGATTCCACACACGTGACGACGGCTTGAGCGGGACCGCTGCCCTTGGCGGAGCCGGGGTGCGTCACCAGGAAGTCCGCGCCCAGGGCCAGCGCCCGTTCCAATTCGTGGCGGAAAGCGCCGATGGAACGCTCTCGCAAAATGGTGTCCGACGACGCCAGGTTAATCAAATAGTTATCGTGAATGGCGACGGGAGAAAGCCCATGCTTTTGTCGCGCGGCGCGAAACGACTCGCAGATGCCTGGCGCGGGCTCGAGCGCATTCCAGCCGCGCGGATTCGCGGAAAACATCTGAAACGTGTCACAGCCAATCTTTTTGGCGTGATGCGCCGCGTTCTCCAGAGCGCCCGCTATCGATGTGTGCACACCCACCCACATGAATCATTTCTCCGTGAAGTTGATTCTTGATGGTAACAGACCGGTTCGAAAGGCGTCAACGAAAGGCGTTCGCTGGGAGCACGAACTCGGACTGGGAAGGTTCCCTCATCCGCAGGTTAAAACCTGCGACTACTCACGGTTGGCCCTTCGGGCCCATTTAATCAAGCGTTATCTTAGCGCTTATGAGGTGCCCCCATTCCTGCGGACAACACGTCTGGCCTCCGAGGTCGCGGGGGCTCCTGGCCAACTCATTAATTACTCGATGAGTTTACGGAGGGGCAGGCTGAACCCCGGAAACATGGGTGACGTCAGCACATCGGAGGCGGAGAGCTTCGCGGCCAGGTCTAATCCTGCGTCGCCGCGGCGGTAGATATCTGCCGAAGGGCCGTCTGGGTCGATCATCCAGTATTCCTGAACGCCGTGTTTTCCATAAAGCTTCAGCTTCACCGAGCGGTCCATGCGCGCTGTGCTTTCCGACAAAACCTCGACGATCAGATCCGGCGCTCCTTGCACATTCTTGTTTGTTAGGAAGCCGGCGCGAGCCTTCGAGATATAAAGAAGGTCGGGCTCAACAACGTCAAAGTCGGAGAACACCACATCGAAGGGGGCAGCAAAAAGTTCCCCTAGCTGACGGCTCTCCACAAAATGCCCAAGGCTGATACTCAGGCGCATCACAATTCTCTGGTGCAACGTTAGCGGCGACGGTGTCACGAACAGTTCTCCCTCAATAATCTCACGCCGCTTGCCGTCTTCGGGCAGCAGGCAGAAATCGTCGTAGGTTAAGCGAGTGTCAACCGGCATGGCCTGATTATACCATCGTGGCCGATTCCAAACTCCAAACGGCTCGCGATGCGCGCGATTTGATTCTTAGAAGCGATTTGTGTGGCAGGGACATTACGGCGCTGTTTCGCCGTTTATTCGCTTTTCAGTTAACCAGCTTGTTTTCAGTATGTTCTCAGGTTTGGGAGGGCAAGATTGCAATTCGTGACTCTTTGTTTTCAATAAGTTCTCAGGTTTGGTAACGTGTTGACTTGTTGTCTACTTGGCCGCACTGACAGAGGCTGCCTTTCTGCACGTTCTGCCAAGTATGTTCGCGCGCCTGCCATATTCTACAGCTTATACTAGTGCCGAATGAGTACATTGTCAAGCGAAAATCTACTAACGAATAACTCGCGAAAGGGAAGGGTCTCGATACTGTCGGGATCCACCGGCCAATTCGTCGCGTGGGCCCCCGCCTTCTGTCTGCGGGAGCGTGCCGCTCCCGCGCCGCCGCCCACGGGCATGGCAGATCGTGGTCGACAATGTTGCGCTTTGCACGCTTGCCGTGGGCCTCGATGCGCCCCAGAGTGATGTGATACATGCGGAGGATGTGGGTGCCCTCGACCACACCCCAACCGCGCCCTTGAGGTTAGGGTGCACGCATTCGGCCCTGATCTCGGCTTCGTTCGTGGTCGTATCTTGTAGGGTCGACTGAATACCACCCCGTCCGTCACGTGACGGACTGCCCCTCCTCGTTTGAGGAGGGGAGCTTTGCTGCCGCCGCCTGCGGCCACCGGTAAAGTTCCTCTCCTGATGCAGGAGGGGCCGGAGTGCTAGCGACGGGGGGTGGTTACTGGCAAGCGTAGCGCATCGGGGGTCGTTACCGGCAAACGGTTGATGCTTCTCCTCGCAACTCCGCGCTAAACGCGTGGCGACCCAGTTGCAGGAGTGCGGCTCACCGGACCTGGGAAGTCGCCCTGTCCGGGCGCATCGTCGGGGATCCGGAATTAATCCACAAGGGCGATAATGTTGGCCGATCACTGGGTGAGACTTCAACAAGTTTAGAAACTCCAGGCACGGGCGGGATGCCCGTAGCGGCGGTATAATGACTCTTTTTGCATAAAACCCATTCGCGAGGTCACTCATGGAACCATTTCGTTATCACGTTTTCGTTTGCGACCAAAAGAAGCCGGAAGGCCTTCCCTCCTGCCCTGCCCGGGGTGCAGCGGCCACTATCGAGGCCCTGCGCAAGGAAGTGGCCGGCCGAGGGCTATTGGACGACGTGCAAATCACCACGTGCGGCTCGCTGGGCGTGTGTGAGCGCGGGCCGAACATGGTGGTATATCCCGAAGGCGTCTGGTACTCGGGCGTGCGGGCGGAAGACGTCGCCGAACTCGTCGAGTCGCACTTCGTGCACGGGCGGCCGCTGGAGAGGCTTATGAATCGCGATCCGGCGGCGCTGCGGGCCGAGGTGCAATCGAATCGCGCTAAATTCATGGCGGCGCAACGGGCCAAGGAGGCGTCCAGCATGCTGCCTGACGAACTGACCCAGACGATGCGCGGGTACATGGAAAGCCGCGCGCTGTTGACTGCCCTGGAACTGGACGTGTTTACGGCGGTGGGCAACGGCGCCGCGGCGGCCGAGGTGGCAAAGAAAATCTCCGCGCACCCGCGCGCCACGGAAATGTTGCTGAATGCGTTGGTCTCCATGGACCTGCTCGTGAAGCAGCAGGGCGTGTACCGCGACACCCCGGTGACGGCGCGCTACTTCGCGGAGGACTCAATGGACAACGCACGGCCCGGCTTGCTCCACACTGCGCACATCTGGCATCGCTGGTCTACGCTGACGGACTGCGTTCGAGCGGGCACGGCCGTCAGTCACCAGGAAATGGTGGCGCGCGGGCAGGATTGGACCGAGCCGTTCATCGCCGCGATGCATCGCAATGCGTCGGAACGCGCGCCGCACGTTTTACGAGCCGTGGGCACCGAAGGTGTGGAACGGCTGCTGGACGTAGGGGGCGGCTCGGCGGCCTACTCCATTGCCTTCGCTGAGGCCAATGCAAAGCTTCACGCCACGGTGCTCGATCTGCCAACCGTGCTGCCCATCGCTCAGGGGCACATCAACGCGGCGGGCCTCGCCGGACGCATCGACACGCGCGCGGGCGACTTGCGGCGCGACGCGCTGGGCCAAGGCTTCACCACCATCTTGGTCTTTGCCATTTGCCACATGCTGAGCCCGCAAGAAAATCAGGACCTGTTCCGGCGCTGCTTTGACGCGCTCGATCCCAAGGGCCGCCTGGTGATGCAGGACTTCATCCTGGAACCCGATAAGACCGCTCCCAAGCAGGCCGCTCTGTTCGCGCTGAATATGCTGGTGGGAACGCCGGCGGGCAGTACGTATAGCTACGATGAGTACAGCGCTTGGATGCAGGCGGCAGGTTTTCAAAACGTCCGTCATCTCCGGCTGCCGGGACCCTCGGGGCTTGTGGTTGGCGTGCGCGGGTAAAGATCGAAATTCGAAGATCGAAAATCGAAACTCGAAAATCGCTGATCGCCTCGCTTACGGCATTCTGCTATGTCTTAGCGACCCTAAACAGAGATACACTCGGTGCGGCGGTTATCGAATTTCGATTTTCGAGTTTCGATTTTCGAATTTCGGGCTACCAGATTCCGCACCGCTCATTCGCCGGCCGCACCATGGCGTCCCCGGCCTTGCAGCCGAAGGCTTTGGCGAATGCGGGCAAGTTGGAGAGCGGCCCGATGACGCGGAATTTCGGCAGCGGATGGGGGTCCACATTGGTCATCATCCGCTCGAACTCAGGACGCATATTCTCCGCCCAACTCTGCGCGTAGGCGATGAAAAACCGCTGATCGGAAGTGAAGCCGTCAATATCCTTGGGCCGCGGCTTGCCCACCAACGACTTCTGGTAGGCGGCGTAGGCGATGACGAGACCGCCGAGGTCCGCAATGCTCTCGCCCTCCACCAACTTGCCGTTCTCGTGGAGTTTGTCTGCCACCACGAAGCCGTCAAATTGGTTGGCCACGCATGCGCCTCGCGTCTCGAAGTTCTTCTGGTCTTCGGGCGTCCACCAGTTTTTCATGTTGCCTTGCCCGTCAAACTGGCTTCCTTCGTCGTCAAAGCCGTGCGTCATTTCGTGCCCAATAATGGCGCCCATCGAGCCGTAGTTTGAGGCATCGTCGGCCTGGAAATCAAAGAACGGGGGTTGCAGGATCCCGGCGGGAAAAACGATCTCGTTCAGTTGCGGGTTGTAGTAAGCATTTACGGTCGGCGGGCTCATACCCCATTCGTTGCGATCGACAGGCTTGCCCACTTTGTTCAATTCGCGATGGAATTCGAACTGCTCGGCGCGAAAACGGTTGTCCACATACGGTCCGCGCATGATGTCCAGGGCGGAATAGTCGCGCCACTTATCGGGATACCCGATCTTGTTGTTGATGGCGGCGAACTTGATTAGTGCTTGCTGGCGGGTGGCCTCACTCATCCAGGGCAGTTGACGGATGTCGTCGGCTAGGGCGGCTTCCAGGTTCTTCACCATCGCCAGCGCGCGCGTTTTGGCCTCCGGAGGGAATGCCTTTTTCACGTAGGCCTGCCCCAGCGCTTCACCCAGGGCGTTATCGGTGGACCGCACGCAGCGCTTCCACCGCGGCAGAATTTCTTTCGTTCCGGTCAGGACTCGTACCCTTGAAATGGAAGTCCTCGTTCACAAACGGCTCGGTCAAGGCGGGGGCCGCGGCATCAATCAAGTGCCAGCGCAGGTAGACCTTCCAGCGGGAGAGCGGCTGGGTTGCAATCATCTGCCCCATGGTTTTGAAAAAGGCCGGGGCGGTGACATTCACATCACCCTTGTCCGCCAGGCCGACGGCGGTGAAATAACTCCCCCAGGGGAAGTCGGGGGCCAGAGTCCGCAGATCGACTTGAGGCATGCGGTGATAAACGTTCTTGGGATCGCGCCGCTCCACCTCGGTCTCCGACGCCTTGGCGAGTTGCGTCTCGAGATCCATCACGGTCTGGGCCTCGGTGGCGGCGGTCGCTGCCGGATCACCCATTAACTCGAGCATCTTGCTGACGTGTTTCTGGTACTCGGCGCGCTGCTCCTGGGATTTGGGATCGTCGCGCGTGTAGTAATCGCGGTCCGGCAGGCCCAAGCCGCCTTGGTCCACTTCGCCCGTCACCTCGGTGCTGTCCTTGTAATCCTGCGTGGAATCCACCCCGAAGAACGCGTTGACTCCAATGCTCTGGAGGTACGCAATCTCGGCCTCCAAGCCGGGTACATCCGCAATCTGCTCGATCCGGTCAAGTTCGGGCTGCAACGGCTTCAGGCCTTCGCGGTCGATTGCCGTAGTGTCCATGCAGGTCGCGTAGTAATCCCCGATCTTCTGTTCGTTGCTGCCGTGCGGGGCCGCGGCCTTGGCGGCATCCTCAAGTATCTGATGGAGGATATTCCGATTGCGTTCGACCACCTCATTGTCAACGCCCCAACTCGGGTAGGCGGCGGGAATCGGATTGCTGGCCTCCCAACCGCCATTGGCGAACTTGTTGAAGTCAGCGCAAGGGGCGCAACTTCGGTCCAGGTCAGCCGGGTTGACGCCGTGCGGGGTATCGAGCGGCGCCCCCAGCATGACCAAAGACAACAGCGCAAGCAGTACCAAACCAGACCACGCTCTCCAGGATCGCATCAAGGAAGCTCCTCACAAGAACTCAGGATACCCGGCGAAGCCCTGCACGCCAGATATTGCTATGCTATCAAGGAGCTGCGCGGAGCGCCAGTGCGGATTCGGGCTGGACCGTCTCAATTGAGATGCAATCCCGGAAGGTCCGTACATCGTCACGCAGGCTGGATATCGGAGATATGAATGGTGCCGCTGGCAAGGTCCAACGTTCCCATCACCTTCACGTATTTGCCTTCGAATGGCTTGGCTTTATCCTGATTGAAATTACAGGGCAGTTCAACGAGGTAAAATTTCCCCGCGGCTGGAAGATTTTTCGGGTGCACGATTTTTGGCGAACCGGATGGGTGAATGGTAACATGTGAGTGGCAAAAAGGGCGCCAAGTGAGCACGAAATGTTTGCTATGGACCATCTCCTGACACTTGGCACCTGGCTTTAGGGATTGTTTATGCTGGTTGTCATGAAGCCGCAGGCGAGCGAAGACGACATTCGCCGCGTGTGCGAAAAAGTCGTGTCGATGGGATATCGTGCTCATCCGATGCCGGGCGCGCAACGGACGGCCGTGGGCATTACCGGCAACCCCGGCCCGCTGGAGCCGGAAGAGTTTGAGAGCCTTCCCGGAGTGGCGGAGGCCATTCGCGTTTCCAAACCCTACAAGCTGGTGAGCCGCGAGATCAAGGACGAAAACTCACTTATCCGTATCGGACCTCCGGACGGGGGCGTGACGGTGGGGGGCAACGAGGTGGTCCTCATCGCCGGTCCGTGCGCGATCGAGAACCGCGAGCAGGCGCGGACCGCCGCCGCCCAGGTGCGCCAAGCCGGCGCGCGACTGTTTCGCGGCGGCGCCTTCAAGCCACGAACGTCGCCTTACAGTTTTCAGGGCCTGGGGGAGGAGGCGCTGAGCATCCTGGCTGACATCCGGCGCGAGTACGGACTGCTGATCGTCACCGAAACCATTGACCCGGAAAACTGCGATTTGGTGGAACAGTACGCTGACGCCCTTCAGGTTGGGGCGCGCAATATGCAGAACTTTTCCCTGCTCCGCCGCGTGGGCCGTTCGAAACTGCCCGTACTGCTCAAACGCGGCATGTCCGCCACATTGGACGAGTTCCTGATGGCGGCCGAATACATCCTGTCCGAGGGAAACTATAACGTCATTCTGTGCGAGCGCGGTGAGCGCACGTTTGCCGACCACGCGCGCAATACGCTGGATTTGAGCGTGGTTCCCGCCGTGAAACGCCTTTCGCACCTGCCTATCATCGTTGATCCCAGTCACGGCACGGGCAAGCGCGATCACGTGGTTCCGCTGGCGCGTGCGGCGGTTGCGGTGGGCGCCGATGGACTGATTGTGGAGGTCCATCCCGATCCCGACCACGCCATGTCCGACGGCTACCAGTCGCTGTTCCCCCGCCAGTTTGAAACCCTGGTTGAACAAGTCACGGCAATTGCCGGCGTGTTGGGAAAAACGGTGGCCAGAGGCTAATCGTCAGTGGCTGGCAACGCAACGCGGAGTCCAATGCCCGAGGTCCGAGGTCTGAGGTCAAAATCTAGAGAAGCTTCCCGGTGTACTGGCGGTATTGCCCGCTTTGGGCGGTTCACACTTTGCGTTTTGATTTTCTTTTCGCTGGCCTGCCGGCGCTCGCTACCCCTCAAGCCTTACACAGCGTATGTGGTGAACCATGCGAGTGGCACGTTGGCGGCCGTGAATCTGGCGGACTTCCATGTTACCGCTTCCCTTCCCGTGTCGCCGCAACCCGATCGCGTACTCGTCCGCCCGGACGCCCGGCTGCTTTACGTGGTGTCAGGCGCTGGCAAGATTAGCGTGGTAGCGTTCCCGCGCCTGCGCCTCGTTACGACGCTCGATGTGGGGCGGAGCGCCAAAGACCTCGCCTTCTCACCGGACGGCCGTGCCGCCTACGTCCTGGATCCGGCGGACCACGAACTGGATTTTCTGGATTGCGGTGCCGCGGGGCTCACGTCGGACAAAGTGGTGCCGAAGGTCGTTTTTCGCCTCCGTCTGGGAGGTACGCTGTCAGACCTCACCCTCTCCCCCGACGGAGAAACCTTGGTGGCGGATTCCGCCAATCCCAACCAGCTTACTTTTATCGACACGCAGGCACGCCGGCCACTGGGGACGGTAGAAGTTGGGGACGCGCCTGGCCCCATGGTGATCCTGCCGGACAATTCCAAATTGTTCGTCGCGGATACGGGTGAAGATAAAATCTCAGCGGTCGATATGGCGTCACGGCGGTTGCTCTCCCATCTCGAGATCGGGGTTAGGCCCACCGCCCTGTTGCTGAAGCCGGACGGCGGCGAGATTTTTGTGCTTGCCGCACCGTCGTCCACGCTGATCATCCTGGACGCATTCCACGATAATGTCGAACGGACTTTTCCACTGGGCCGCGATCCGATGACAGGCGTTTTCCGGCGCGATCAGAGCGTGCTTTACATCCCCAATGCGGGAGACGGCTCGGTGCTCGCCATGGACGTCCAAACTCGACAGGTGCTGGCCTCAACCCATGTGGGCATGGAGCCGAACGTAGTAGCCCTGACGCCCGATCAACGGTTACTGGTGGTCGCTGATCGAGCCGCGTCCAGCCTTGATATCCTCCACGCGGACCCCACCAGCTTGAGCAACGATCGTTCTGTTCTCATCACTACCGTGCCCGTCGGCGCCGGACCGGTGGACGTCATAGTGCCGGACGTCGTTTCCGCACGTTAATTAATTAATGGTCACTACGCAGGTGTGACGACCGTTTTTCGGGGCGCTGGGCAATTCGGCTTAATCTTCCAGCGTGGAAAGGTCACCGGTGGGGAGGCCGAGTTCCCACGCTTTCAGCACACGGCGCATGATCTTGCCACTGCGCGTCTTGGGCAGCTTCGCACGGAACTCAATCTCACGGGGGGCGGCGTGGGCGGCCAGCTTCTGCCGCACGAACTTCTGGATTTCGTTCTTCAGTTCTTCGCTGGGCTCATGCCCTGCGCGGAGGGAAATGAAAGCCTTGATAATATGCCCGCGCATGGCGTCGGGTTTGCCAATCACGCCCGCTTCTGCCACGGCCGGGTGTTCCACCAGGCAGCTTTCAACTTCGAACGGTCCCACGTTCTCGCCCGCGGTGATAATCAGGTCGTCCACGCGTCCCTGAAACCAGAAATATCCGTCCGGATCCTGGTAAGCGCTGTCTCCGGTTACATACCAGCCCGGGATGCGGAAATAGGATTCATAGCGCTCCGGCTGCTTCCAAATGGTCTTCATCATCCCGGGCCAATCGGGCTTTACAACAAGATTGCCCAGCGTATTGGGCGGCAATTCCTTTCCCGCATCGTCGACGATGGCCGCGTACACGCCCGGAATCGGTCGTCCCATCGAGCCCGGACGGATGGTCATGGCGGGATAATTGGAAATCAGGATATGGCCGGTTTCGGTCATCCACCAATTGTCATGGATTCGCCGGCCGTAGGTTCTCCAACCCCACCACACCACCTCGGGATTCAGCGGTTCACCCACGCTCAGCACGTGCCGCAAGCTGGAAAGGTCATAGCGCTGCGCCACATCCTCCCCCGCGGCCAACAGCATCCGGAACGCTGTGGGAGCGCTGTACCAAACATTGACACGGAAGCGCTGGATGGTTTCATACCAGTCGGCGGAATTGAATCTGCCGCCGCGAATCAGGTTCGTCACGCCATTGAGCCAAGGCGAGAAAATACCGTAAGACGTTCCCGTTACCCAACCGGGGTCGGCGGTACACCAATACACGTCATCTTCCCGCATATCGAGCACCCAGCGTCCCGTCATCAGGTGCCCCAGCATGGCCTTTTGCACGTGTAGGACACCTTTGGGTTTTCCCGTCGAGCCCGACGTGTAGTGCATGATGAGCGGGTCATCGAGCGTCAGCCACTCGATATCGGTTTTGTCCTCTGCTTTTTCCATCAGGTCTTCGTAACTCTTCTGGCCCTCCGCCAACTCACTGGGCAAGGCGCCCACCAGAATAATGTGCTTGAGGGCAGGCAGATCGTATTGCGGCACGCGTTCCACCAGCGCCGGCGACGTGATTAAAGCTACGGCCTCCGCATTCGCCATGCGGTCGCGGACGGCATCTTCCATGAACGCTTCAAAAAGCGGGCTGGGAATGGCCCCGATCTTCAAAATGCCCAGAATGGCGACGTAAAGCTCCGGCCTCCGGCCCAGAAACACGAACACGCGGTCGCCTTTGCCCACGCCCAGCTTACGCAAAACGTTGGCAAAGCGATTCGAAAGAATCGACATATCCTCGAAGGTGAACCGCTCGGTGTGTTCTTTGTCGGTATAAACCAGCGCCAGTTTATTGCGGCGGCCGCGCGTGAGGTGACGATCGATCGCCTCGTGCGCCATATTCACTTTGCCCGTCTTCGACCAGTCAAACTCATCGTATATATCCTCCCAGCGAAACGACGCGTACCGCGCTTCATAGTCCGGCAGATGATGCGCTTGGGGATCATCCAACGGAGCCAAAACATTATTCAAATCCGCCGCTGTTTTCGTGGGCATAAAGGAACCTCAAGTTCGATTTGCGATTGGCGATTTGTGATTGGTGATTGCCAAGCAACTTTCAGCCGACGTTTTCGGAACACAGAAACGTCCTTCACCGGTAGATGAAACTGGAAGATTAATCCGGTGAAATCGAGAACTCTCGTTGCGGCCCTGGCCCCGACAGCTCCGTGCTTGCGGCTCTTGACCGATGACGTCAATCACCAATCGCCAATCAAAAATCACCAATTCTATAGGCTTCATCCAGTAATTCGATGACGTGCATTACTCGTTGCTGATTGCCCTGGCGCTTCACCCCTGCGCGCAATTGCAACAGGCACCCGGGATTGGCCGTCAACACCAGTTCTGCCCCGGTCTCGCTGATGCGTCGCATTTTGCTTTCCAGCAAATGATCCGACATCTCGTTGTGAACGATGTTGTAAACGCCCGCGCTGCCGCAGCAGATGTCCGCTTCCTTCAGTTCGATCAGTTCCAGGCCGGGAATGGCGGCCAGCAACTGGCGCGGCGCCGTTCTGACACGCTGCGCGTGCCCAAGGTGGCAAGGATCCTGGTAAGTTGCCCGAAGTTTCATTATTCCCAGTTTCCGGTTTAAGTCAATTCCCGCCAGGAACTCGGTGACATCGCGCAATTTCGCCACAAACGCTTTTGCCGGTTCGTAGAAGTCCCGGTCTTCCTCCTCAAACAGGAGCGGATACTCCTTTAGAACTGAACCGCAGCCGGCGGCGTTGGAAATAACGGCATCAAACTCCCCCGGCGGAAACGCTTGGATATTTTGCTTGGCCAGATCTCGCGCCACTCCGCGAATGCCCGGCATGCACGTGCAGTGCGCCGCAGCAACCCTGCTCCCTGGGAATCACGACCTCACAGCCGTTTCTGGCGAGGACGCGAACCGTGGCATCATTCAGCCGGGCAAACGCGAGATTGGCAATGCACCCTGCGAACAGCGCCACACGATAACGGCGTTTCCCTTCCGCCGGTACCGTGGTGCCCAGGCGATCGTAAAAGAACGGATTCTCCATGCGTGGGGCGAGTTGCGCCACTTGCGCCAGGCGGCCGGGCAGTAGCCTGAGCACGCGCGAAGCCAGCACCAACTGCTCGAGGCCTGAGCGCTGATAGAGGCGCAGCAGACTTCCCACGAATTGCAGCCGTCCGGGATGCGGCAGAATTTCGTAATAAAACAGCTTGCGCAGCAAGGTGCTGAGTGGTGGCCGATGATAGTACTTTTCGATCTGCCCACGCGCTGCTTCCACCAGCTTTCCATACTCCACTCCTGAGGGGCATGCCGTTTCACAAGCGCGGCAGTCGAGGCACAGATCGATGTGGCGAACGAAGCTCTCGCCCAACGGCAGCCGTCCGTTCTCCACCTGGATCATCTGGTAGATGCGTCCGCGGGGCGAGTCCATCTCCAACCCCAATTCACGATAGGTGGGGCATGCATTCAGGCACAACCCACAGTGCACGCAGCGAGAGTAGTCCACCCAGCGGGGCGCCTCCCCGGCGCCGTACCCCGAACGCTTCTCCTTTGTCGCGTTTTCGATCACCGAAGCCCCGCCTTCGCAGAAAAAGCCATTGCTGACCCGAACTCCGCGCCGCGCCAAAGCCCAAAACCTAAAATCCCAAAAACCGGCCCGGCGAAAGGATTTGTTTGGGGTCCCACGCCGATTTTACTTTTTGCATGATTGAGTGGTCATCGCCGCCGGCGCCCCAGACGTCAACGCGGGTTTTCAACTGCGCCGGACAATGTTCAACGATCAGCGTGCCTCCCAGGTTTGCCGCCGCCTGGCGCAGGCGCACCACCATGCCCTCGAGACTGGCGGTCATCGTTTTCTCGAGCGTGCCAAGGTGGACAATTCCCAAACCCACCTCCGTGAAGCTTACCAGTGCTATCCGTTCCGCTTCCGCTTCCTGCTGCGCCCGGCTGAGGAATTCTTCGCTGGCAACCAGTGGCAGCGCGGCTTTGAGAACGGTAACGTCATGATATTTCTGCTGAAGCCATGGCGCAAGGTTTGCGACCTGCCCCCACGCATTCTCTGCTTCTTCCAGCCGCCCCAGCGTCGCTCCCACCGCAGCGGCAAGTTTCGCGAACTCGCGGTCGCACCTCTCGACTACCCGGTGTGATCCCCCAATTTCGATCCACAATTCCATCTCTGGCAGTTTCTGAACATGAGTTGAATCAGCCGTCAAAGCCACAGCCGCCGCATCAAGCAGGACCAGCCGCATGGGGTCGAGGGGCGAGCGCAAAATGCTCGTGCGCAAATCGCGTGCGATGCCCAGCGTGCCGGGCCGCATGGTGAAGGTGGTCCGCTCGGGTGGTTTGGGAAAGAGCTTCAGGCTGGCCTCGACGATTATGCCTAGCGTCCCGAAGGACCCGGTCAGCAGCTTTCCCAGATCGTAGCCCGCGACGTTCTTCACCACCCTGCCGCCCGTCTTGGTGATTTGTCCGTCGGCAGTGGCAATTCTCAAGCCCAGAACCATGTCGCGAGGGCCGCCGAAACCCTGACGCAGCGGCCCGGCTGCATTTGCCGCGATAATTCCTCCTATGGTCGCCTCGCGCCCGCCGCGCGGGTCAAGGGGCAACCACAAGCCATTTCGACCGACGAGGTCCTGAAATTCCCCGAACGTCACCCCCGGCTCGACACTGATTGTCAGGTCCGCCGGCTCATAATGCGTGACGCGCTTCAATTCCCTCAGCGTCAGGGCGACGTCGTACCGCCTTGGCAGATTCCCCATGGATAGCTTTGTGCCGTTGCCGCGTGGGATCACTGCCAGGCCGTGGTCGGCGGCGTAATTCAGAACCGCGGCCACCTGCTCCGCTGTGGCCGGCGCAACAGCGCCATCCGGAATCTTGCCGTCCACCGCAAAAGTTGCGCAGCCGGAGGCGTCCGCCCACACCTGGGACTGGCCCAGCAGGGCCTCCAAATCCGCCCGCACGCAATCCACCGCTAGGGTCACGTTGCGCCTCCGTCGATCAATCCGCCACGTAGTTCACCGCACATCTTGCCGGTGGGAAGGAGTTTGCCCGGATTCAAACGTCCCAGGGGATTAAACTGTTTCTTGATTCGGTCCATGAATTCCATATCGGTCTCGGAAAATATAAGCGGCATCAGGTTGCTTTTCTCCAAGCCGACGCCGTGCTCACCCGTTATAGACCCGCCCATCTCCACGCAGCGGGTAATGATTTCTTTGGCTGCCTTGACGACACACGCCGTCTGCTCCCGGTCGCGCGCATCGTACATAATGAGCGGATGCAGGTTGCCATCCCCGGCATGAAAGATATTACCGATGTGCAAGCCGTACTTCTTTTCGACGCCGGCGATGAACTCCAGCATTTCCGGCAGGCGCGTCCGCGGAATGACGCCGTCCTGAACATAGTAATTAGGGCTGATCCGCCCGATCGCCCCGAACGCCGTCTTCCTTCCTTTCCACAACAAGTCGCGTTCCTCGGCCGATTTCGCGCGGCGAACCTCGCGCGCCGCGTTTTCCCGGCATACGGCCTCTACTTCATCCGCGTGTTCTTCCACTGCTTCCTTCAGGCCTTCAACTTCAATCAGCAGTACCGCGGCGCAATCTATCGGGTAACCGGCGTGCGAGGCTTCTTCGACGGCGCGCAGCGTGAATCCGTCCATCATTTCCAGGGCGGCAGGCGTAATGCCGCGCGCGGTAATGGCCGCCACGGTGCGTGTTGCGTCCACCACCCGGTTGTAGATGGCGAGCAGCGTCTTGACGGCTTCCGGCTTGCGCGACAACCGCACCGTGGCTTCGGTGACAATGCCCAGCGTACCTTCTGAGCCTACTAGCAGTCCCGTGAGATCGTATCCCGGCCGGTCCCAATGGCTGGCGCCGGTGTGAATCACTTCGCCATCGGGCAGCACCACCTCCAACCCCAGAACATGATTGGTAGTAACGCCATAAGCCAGGGTGTGGGGACCGCCCGAATTCTCGGCCACGTTTCCGCCGATAGTACAAGCCTTCTGACTGGAAGGGTCGGGCGCGTAATAATAGCCGTCATCCGCTACGGCGAGCGACAGGTCAAGGTTCACCACGCCGGGCTGCACCCGCGCGCGCTGATTTCCCAGGTCAATTTCCAGGATTTGCTTCATGCGCGAGAAGACCAGCAGGATGCCGCCTTCCGTCGCCACCGACCCGCCGCTTAAGCCCGTCCCCGCGCCCCGCGCCACCAGCGGCAGACTGTGCCGCAGAGCCAATTTCGCAATCTGCACCACATCTTCAGTTTTGCGGGGAAACACGACCACATCAGGTTGCCGCAGCGAAGAGAGCGCGTCGTACTCGTAGAGCATCAAATCTTCCCGACGCCACAACACACCGTCCTCGCCGATGATCCTGGCAAGCTCTCTGGGAAGTCCGTTGGCTTTCATACTGATACCCGAGTAGGCAAAAGCGCGCAGAGGAACGACCAGCCGCGTGCGCACGCGATAAGCATCATCGGCTAACCCCCAAAACCCCTCTAGCGCAGTATATCGCCCCCTGTCCTGAGGGTCAACGAGCGCGGCAGGCGGCACACGCGACAGAAGCTGCACCGATTCAAAGGCGTCGCCGCAACTCCATGCAGCAAACAACTCTGACCAGAAATTGACATCCTGTTCACGAGATGGCGGAACCTTTCGCGTCGGTCGTTCGTATACTCGAACGAATACGGAAACGACGTGTCGTGAGCGTAACGCGCAACCTAACATTATGGCTAACAAAGCCGTGCTATCTGCGTCTAAGGAAAAGACGCCGCGGATCCTGCGGCTGCGACTGGGCTGCGCGGCGGTAACCTTCGGGTGGCGTTCAGATTCGAACATGTTATTCCCAAAACCGGACACTCACGAAATGAGGGATCGTTCTTGCTGATCATTTACTGTTTTGCTCGCAAACACTTATAGCGTTTGCGGGAACGGCCACACGGTTGCCTTGAGAGCTTGTGCATCTGTCGAGGTGAACATCGCGATATTTCGGGGGCACTTCCGCTGGCAAGCGCCCCCGTGGCGTGAACTTGAACTGACGGAATTCTTGTTCGGCGCTGGAGTCAGGATTCCCTGAACCGTCGCCGGGCCTGTTACATACGATAAGGAGGATGGAAATGACACTGAAGAAGATGTTGCATATCGTACTGATCGTGCTGGCTTTCGCAATTGCCATCGGCGCGCAGGCAAAATTGAAGGATTCGAAGAGTTTGTTCTTTCGTTACAATGCCACGGTTGCGGGATCTCAGCTCGCCGTGGGCAAATACACTGTGCAGTGGCAAAACGGCGACCCGGTGAAGGTTTCATTCATGCACGGAAGCAAAGTGGTGGCGACCGCTGAAGGAAAAATCGTAGATCGCGGCAAGAAAATGCCATCCGACGAAGTCATGTACGACGAGACCGCAGAAGGCGCTCGCGTGATCCGAGAACTCCGTTTTAGGGGATCGACCGCGGTGATCGAATTCAATCAATAAAGTGTGCCCGGGGTACGGGACACGGAATGCGGGGGACGGGACTCGGGGCGTTGCCCATGGTACGGAAGGCTCAGCCGTGGAACGAAGTCGGCAAGCCGTCGCCCTGGCATCCCGATTCCCAACCCCCGGGTCCGCTGCTGTTCCCGTGGCGGCCTTAGCCGGATCGCGGTAGAATGCCCATGCATGGTTCCGATCCCCCTGACTGACCATATTCGCCGCCGGGACTTCTGGGCCTGTACCTTGCTTTTGATCGTGATCAACTTCTGGGCCTTTTTCATGGAGCTTTCTCTAGGCCCGCAGTTGAACCACTTTATCCGCACTTACGGTTTGATTCCCGCGCGATATTCCCCGCCGGTCCTGTCTACGCTGCCGGCCAGACTCACCATCGCCCCTATTTTTGTTTCCATGTTTCTGCATGGAGGCTGGCTGCACATCCTGGGCAATATGCTGTTTCTCTTTGTGTTCGGGCGCAGCATCGAAGACCGGTTCGGGCATTTCCCATTTCTCGTGCTCTACCTGCTTTCCGGAGTTACGGCGGCCGTGGTCCAGATTGTTGTGAGTCCCGGATCACGCGTCCCGACCATTGGAGCCAGCGGCGCCATCGCCGGCGTTCTGGGCGCTTATTTCATCTGCTACCCTGGAGCACGCATCACCACGCTGATCCCGCTCTTCGTCTTCTTTTTTACCGTCCAAGTTCCTGCCGTCTTGCTGCTCGGCTATTGGTTCCTTATTCAGTTCGTCGCGGGATTCGCGATGCTCTCCATCCAAACCGCCACGGCGGGCGGCGTGGCGTGGTGGGCACACATCGGAGGGTTTGTTTGCGGTCTGCTGCTGGCCCTCGTGTTACCCCCGCAGCACCGCGGTCCCGTTGTCGAAATTGTCTCATGATGATCCGCGGGTATTCGATCAGGCGATAGGTATCAGGTGCCAGGTGTCAGAGGTCAGGCCGGTTGCAAACGTGCGCGATTCTGGTCTATTGCGCAACAGCTTTTGGTGCCTGAGCGGGGGCAATGGGCACGGAGCTTCCGTTTTCGCCGCGCTCCGTCAAATAAACCCCGGCCAGGATCAGCGCGGCGCCCATCAGCACCTGGGAGGTCAACCGTTCCGACAGCAGCCAGATGCCCAAGCCGCTGGCAATAACCGACTGTAAATAGTTGAATACTGCGGCGCGCGATGCCGCCAACTCTGTCATCACGTAGGCAAAGAGCAGGTAGGAAATCACGGAACCAAAGACGATGAGAAACGCCAGCCCCCACCACGCCTCGAAGCTCGGCGCTCGCCAATTCGTAGCCAACACCGCGCCGGTGCAGAACGGTAGCATCATGAAAGTGCCCAGCACATAAATCAGTGTGTTCAGGGTAAGCGCGTCGAAGCGGTCGGCCACTTCCTTGACCAGGATGGTGTAAATCGCAAAAACCAGCGTGCTCGCCAGCAGGATGAGGTCCCCCACCCAATGGCTCTCGTTTCCCTGTCCCGCCTTATCGACGGTTAGGATGCCGACCCCGGCAAATGCAATGAGCATTCCCGCGAATTTGCCCACCGTCAGCGATTCCAGACGAATCACGACAGCGATGGCTAACACCATCACCGGCCCCAGGGCCACGATCAAGCCCGTATGGGCCACATTGCTTCGCGCCATCCCGCCGATAAACGTAAGCTGATTCAGCGCAATCCCGCATCCCGCCATGGCTACCAGGAATAGTCCATTCGTCCGGGACAATTGCAGCCGTCGCATTCGGCCACTGGCCAGAAAGCATACGACAAAAATCACGGCTGCGCCCAGCACGCGCAACTGTGCCAGGGCCAGCGCGCCGAACCCCGTTAGTGCCTCTTTTCCGGCAATGATATTGCTGGCCCAGCACACTGTGACCAGCAGCATTAGCAGATACATGCGGCGGTGGCCGGCGCGGGCGGGAGCCGTGGCAGCGGGAATCGAGCTACTCAAAATGCTCCTTCCGGACCGTCAACTTTTCGATTCGCTGCTGATTGGGAGAGTATCCCAGCCCTGCTGCCTGCGGCACGGCAATCGTTCCCCGGGCGCTTACGGTGACCTCCGGATCAATGATGTCTTCCGCCCAATACCGCTTGCTGGCGGACACATCTCCCGGCAAGGTGAAACCCCGCAGCGTGGACATTGCGATGTTGTGCGCGCGCCCGATGCCGGATTCGAGCATTCCGCCGCACCACACGGGCACGTTCCGCGCCCGGCAGACGTCATGAACCTGCCGCGCGGCCGTAAAACCGCCGACGCGTCCCAGCTTGATATTGATGATTTTGCCGGCGCCGATGTCGAGGGCCTTGCGTGCGTCATCGGCGTTGTGGATGGATTCGTCCAGGCAAATGGGCGTGGCAATTTCCTTTTGCAGCCGGGCGTGATCTACCAAGTCATTCCAGCCCAGCGGTTGCTCGATCATCATCAGATAGAATCGGTCAAACTCCTTCAGATGGGCCATGTCAGCCAATGAATAAGCGCTGTTCGCGTCGGCCATCAGGGCGGTGCGTGGAAACCGGTTACGAATCGCGTCAAGCACGTTGACGTCCCAACCCGGCTTAACTTTCACTTTAATTCGCTGATACCCCGCCGCCGTTTCGCACGCGATTTTCTCCAGCAATGCCTCAATCGATTTTTGTATGCCAATGGAAACACCGCAGGGAATCTCGGCGAGCGTGCCGCCCACAAGCTTTGCCAGTGGGAGATTCTTCCGTTGTGCGTCAATATCCCACAGCGCGTTTTCCAGTGCCGCTTTGGCCATGCTGTGCCCGCGAATGGGCAGGAACCGCAACGCCACGTCGCTGGGCGCGGCCCAATCTTTGCCTAGCGTCCACGGAATCAGAAAGTCGCGCAAGATGTGCCAGGCAGTCTCGGGCGTTTCATAGCTGTAGAGCGGTTCTTCGCCAGCAGTTACTTCTCCCCATCCAGTCAGGCCTTCGGCGCCGACGCGCACCAGGACGATGCGGCGCATGGTCGTGCGCCCAAAGCTTGTCTCAAAAAAATGCACCAGCGGCATTCGTATTTCGCGAAGCTCGATCCGATCGATTCTCATGGGCATCAATGGCCCTCCGCGGCCTTGATCTCGCCCCATACCGCTTCCATTTCATCCAGCGAGCATTCCTTCAACTGTTTTCCGCGTTTCAGGATTTCCTCCTCCATCGCCCGGAATCGCCGCTCGAATTTCTGGTTGGCGCGGCGCAGGCAGCTCTCCGCGTCGAAGTGCAGAAACCGCGCGAGGTTGGCCACCGCAAACAACAGGTCGCCCACTTCTTCTTCCACGCGTGCTGCCGGGTCTGCCGCGGAGTCCGCTCGGGTTCCTGATTTCTCAGCGCGTTCGCCCGCCGTTGGGCCCGGCGTTTGCACGGCCAATTCCTGCCGCAACTCGTGCACTTCCTCTTCGATCTTCTCCAGCAGGTCGCCGACCTTTGCCCACTCGAAGCCGACTTCTGCCGCACGCACGCCTAACTCGTGGGCTACCAGGGTGGACGGCATCGAACCGAGAATTCCGTCCAGCACAGATTCTGAGTGTTTGGCGACGGCGGCACGCTCCTGTTCCTTAACGCGCAGCCAGCTTTTCAACGCCTCGTCGGCATTCCGCGCCCGCACCTCACCGAATACGTGAGGATGCCGGCGAATCAGCTTGGCATGTACATGTTCCACCACATCGTCGATGGTGAATCGGCCTTCCTCTTCAGCCACGCGGGAGTAGAACGTGACGAGAAAAAGCAGATCGCCGAGTTCGTCCTCCAGCCCGTCAAAATCGCGCGCGCTTGCGGCGTCCACCACCTCATAGGCCTCTTCGAGCAACAAGCCTTTGAGCGTGCCGTAATCCTGCACGCGGTCCCAGGGGCATCCCTCCGGACCGCGCAGGTGCGCCGTCAATTCAATTAGCTTGCGAAGATTTTCTCCGGCCAGGGCAGCTCTCGATTCTCCCGTTGATTCTATGCGGGCACACAAGGTTAATCTCGTAATTTATCAAGCCAGGAGGAGCGTTAGCAAGATGAAGCTTGCAGATTAATCTCTCAGCCGTCGGCTCTCAGCTTTCAGCGTTCAGCTCTCAACTTTCGGTTCTTAGTTTTCAATAGTCAGGCAATCACACGTTGATCATTCCCACTCCGCCGTGCGGCGGATCTGACGCTTCGCGCCTGAACGACTGAGAGCTGACGGCTGAAAGCTGAGAGCGAAAGCTGGAACCCGATCCGGCCCTTGTTGCCTGTGCCGATTATTGTTACACTGAGTGCTTAAGCAGTGCAGGATTCCTTCTATTTCACGGCCTGCAGTGGGGGTCGCACGAGGCAATTTCATGGCAGACGAAAAGGACGAACCGGTGGGCTTCAAAGTAGTTGACCGACGCAGCTTCACCGCCGAAGGTTCACCGCGCGCGGAAAGTTCGCCCGAAAAAAGTGAGGAAACTACGGCGCGAAGACAGGAAAGCGCGGCAGGCGTGAAGAAGCCGGAACCCCCGCCCATGGCGGAGAGGCCGCCCCGGCCGCAAGAGATCGAGCCTCCCGAATCCGAGTTTTCGGGTGAACCCTCGGGCTTTGAAACACTAGTCTCATACCTCAGCACCACGACGATGTTCCAGCTTGGGTTGATTGCGGGGCCCGGGGGCGAGCGCATTCCCGCCGACATGCCCAACGCCCGACGCACCATTGAGCTGCTCGAGGTTCTACAGGACAAGACGCAGGGAAACCTGACGGCGAACGAATCGCGCCTCCTCGATGACGTCCTTTACGAGTTGCGGATGACGTTTGTGGAGCTCCAGAAGCGGCAGGCGCGTAAGGGAAAATGACGCTCAAGTTTCTCGGTACAGGAACTTCCACAGGAGTGCCTATCCTTACCTGCCGGTGTTCGGTCTGCACGTCGCCCGACCCGCACGACAAGCGCACGCGACCTTCCATTTTGCTGGAATATGACGGCCGGGCAGTGGTGATCGACACCGGTCCCGACTTCCGCGCGCAGGCCTTGCGCGAGGGGCTGACCCGCCTGGATGCGGTGCTCTATACCCATCATCACGCCGATCACATCTTGGGGCTGGATGATACGCGCACGTTCTATTTCCGGCAGAAGCTCCCGATCCCGATTTACGCCGACACGCGCTGCATGACCACGATTCGCAACACCTTCGCTTACATCTTTGACGGCAACTACGCTTATGGCGGACTGGTGAAGCTCGATCCCCACATTATCGATGGCCCTTTTGACCTATGGGGGCTCACGCTCATTCCCATTTCGGTGCTGCACGGCAACATGCCAATCCTGGGGTATCGGTTCGGAAACGCTGCCTATCTGACGGATGTCAGTGAAATTCCCGAGTCCAGCATGGCGCAACTCGAGGGCTTGGACGTCCTGATCCTCGATGCCCTGCGGCTGAAGCCTCACGCCACGCATCTTTGCCTTTCGCAAGCGGTGGCAATGGTCGAACGGCTGAAGCCGCGCCGCGCGTTCTTCACCCACATCGCCCACGAACTCGGCCACGAGCAAACCAACGCCGCGCTGCCACCGCACGTGCAACTGGCTTATGATGGGCTTAGGTTAGAGTTGGAATGACGGATCGTGTATGCGCGTTATTCGTAGTCTTCAGGAAATTGGCGCCGCATTGGCGCCCACCGTGGTCACCGTCGGGAACTTCGATGGCGTTCACCTGGCGCACCAGACGTTACTGCGGCGCGTGGTGGAAGAGGCGCGGCCGCAGGGCGCAACGGCCACCGCTATTACCTTTGAGCCTCACCCCATCAAGGTGCTCGCTCCCGATCATGCTCCCAAGCTGCTTACCCCGCTTGCGCGCAAAATCGAGCTGATCGAAGCAATGGGAATCGATCTGCTGGTGATCCTGCCCTTCACGCGTGAGCTGGCCCGCCATTCGCCCCTGGAATTCGTTCGCCGCGTGCTCGTGGATCCCTTGCACGCTTTGTCCGTTCATGTCGGCCCCAACTTTCGATTTGGGTACCGCCAATCCGGCGATACAGAAGTTCTGGAGGAGCTGGGACGCCAGGAAGGGTTCCTGGTTGAGGTGGTTCCCATGCTCGTCGTGCGCGGGGACCGTGTGTCCAGCACGCGCATCCGGGCATTGCTGACGGATGGCCAGGTTCATAAAGCCAATCGCCTGCTCGGACGCCCGTTTTCCTGCCGCGGCCCCATTGTCGCCGGGATGGGCGTGGGCCGCAAGCATACCGTGCCCACCCTCAATCTGGCGCCCATTGAAGAACAACTCCCCAAAGTCGGCGTCTACGTCACCCACACCGTGCTCGCCGGCGGCCACCACGATTCCGTCACCAACGTGGGCTTCAAACCCACATTTGGCGACCATCGCCTGACTGTGGAGACTTTTCTGCTGAATTTCTCCGGGCAGATCGATGATAAGGACATGGAAATTGAGTTCCTCTATCGGCTCCGCGACGAAATGAAGTTCCAAAACCCCGCCATTCTTAAGGTGCAAATCCAGGAGGACGCTCGCCGTTCGTTGAAGTTCTTCCGCCTCCTCAAGCAGTATGGAACGCAGTTGCACCGTTCCGTTCCCATCAGATCCACCATCCAAGATAAATGAACCTGCAATGCGGTCATCAAACGGAATAACGACGGAGGCCAGCAGCGGCTAAATCCGCTTCCATCCCCACAGACAAATGGCGCACCTCTCGACTTTTAGACCGGACAATTTATCACGTTGTGGCTATGCATTGGTTGTATGGTAATTTCGCTTGAAGTTTATCTGTTACCGTGGTAGCTTAGATAACTGTGCTGCTAGTGCCCACCATTGCGGGTGCGGCGCCCGCTGGAACGAAACACGGCCGCGCAGTCCCGTTCATCGGCAACCAACCTGGAATAACAACAAAGGATTGGAAAAAGAAGGTGTCAGGTGTCAGGCCCGAATTCCGTCATTGGCAGCACGGCGTACGGGGCGGCCTCAAAAATGAAGGTGCATCCGGCGATGTTGATGAAAACAAAGGAGAGGGAGTTAAGGTGCCAGGTAACCAAGTGTCAGGTGTCAGGCCGAAAACACGATGCCGGGCGCTAGGGGCCAAGCGCCAGGGCCCTGATACCAATCATTGGCAGCACAATGTGCAGGGTGCTATCAAAAATGAAGGTGCATCCGGCGATGTTGATGAAAATAAAGGACCGGAAAAGAAGATGCCAGGTGACAGGCCGAAAACAAGGTGTCAGGTGCCAGGTGTCAGCTCCAAAACAACGGTGACGGGCGTCAGGTGTCAGGCCGAATCTGTGGCAGCCGCACGCTCGGAGCGTTTACGAAATTGAAGGTGCATCCGGCGATGTTAATGAAAACAAAGGGCCGGACAATGTGTCAGGTGCTAGGGGTCAGGGGCCAAGCCGAAAGAAGGTGCTAGGTGTCGAGTGTTAGGCCCGAATGCACATGAGCGACACGCGACGGGCGGGGAGATCCTAAAATTGAAGGTGCATCCGGCGATGTTGATGAAAACAAAGGTCCGGACAATGTGTCGGGTGTCAGTGGTCAGGGGCCAGACCGAAAGAAGGTGCCAAGTGTCGAGTGTCAGGCCCGAATGCACATGAGCAACACGAGACGGGCGGGGAAATCCTAAAATTGAAGGTGCATCCGGCGATGTTGATGAAAACAAAGGACCGGACAAGGTGTCAGGTATCAGGTGTCACGTGCCAGGCCGAAAACAAGGTGCCAAATGTCAGTTCGCGCTTCGGATCTGACACCTGACACCTAGCACCTGATACCTTGTTTTCGGCTTGACACCTTCCTACTGGCCCCCTAACTGCTGATTAAATTGGATACTGGGTGTGCCAAGAGGCTTATAACATTAAGAAGCTCACAAAATAAGGATCGAACTCATGGAAATCCGCCGCAAAGATGCCCTGGACTATCACCGGCAGGGCCGCAAGGGCAAGATCGAGTTGACGCCCACCAAGCCATGCCGCACGCAATGGGACTTGAGTCTGGCCTACACGCCCGGCGTGGCCGAGCCGTGCAAGGAAATCTACAAGAACGCTGACTTGTCCTTTGAATACACGGCCCGGGGTAACCTGGTGGCGGTGGTCTCAAACGGGACGGCCGTGCTGGGCCTGGGCAACATTGGCGCACACGCCTTCAAGCCGGTGATGGAAGGCAAGGCTGTGCTCTTTAAGCGCTTTGCCGATATTGACGTCTTCGATCTGGAGGTGGGTTCGCAGGATCCCGAGGATGTCATCAGGTTCTGTCAACTCCTGGAGCCCACCTGTGGCGGCATCAACCTGGAGGACATCAAGGCACCGGAATGCTTCTACATTGAGGAGAAGCTGCGGGAAACGATGTCGATCCCGGTATTTCATGATGACCAACACGGGACGGCGATCATCTCCGGGGCGGCGCTGTTGAACGCATTGAAGCTGGTAGGCAAGAAGATTGACGAGGTGCATGTGGTCTTTAACGGGGCTGGCGCCGCCGGTCTTGCCACTGCCCTGCACTACGTTCGCCTGGGGGTGCGCAAGGAAAACATCACCATGTGCGACATCTTCGGGGTAATTTACGAAGGCCGCGCCGAGGGCATGAATCCTTACAATTCGCGCTTCGCCGTCAAGACTTTGAAGCGCCGCCTTGCCGAAGCTTTGGAAGGAGCGGACGTCTTTGTGGGACTTTCCGCGGGCGATTGCGTGACGCCGGAAATGCTGCAAGGCATGGCGGAGGACCCGATTATTTTCGCCATGGCCAATCCCACGCCCGAAATTAGTTACGACAAGGCCAAGGCTGCGCGCCCGGACGCCATTGTGGCCACGGGCCGCTCCGATTTTCCCAATCAGGTCAATAATGTTCTGGGATTTCCAGGAATCTTTCGCGGGGCGCTGGACGTGCGAGCGCGGGCCATCAACGAAGAGATGAAAGTCGCCGCCACGCATGCCTTGGCGGCTCTGGCCAAGGAAGATGTGCCGGATTCCGTGCTGCGGGCCTACGGTCTGGCCCGATTGCAATTTGGGCCGGAGTACATCAATCCCAAGCCCTTCGATCCCCGCGTGCTGATCTCGGTTTCCGCGGCGGTGGCGGAGGCCGCGATGCGCACGGGAGTAGCGCAGGTCCAAATAGATCTCGCCACGTACAAGGATGAATTAGCCCGCCGCCTGGGCCGCACGTACCAAGTGATGCAGAGTGTGCGGCAGCGCGCACAGGCAGCGCCCAAGCGTATCGTTTTCTCCGAGGGCGAGCATGACAAGGTCCTGCGTGCGAGTCACCAGATCATGGCGGAAGGAATCGCGCATCCCATCCTGCTGGGCAGCCCGGTGGTGATTCAACATCGGCTCACCGAGTTGGGTTTCGAGGACGGCCGTCCCGAGGTGATCGACGCGGCGCACGCGCCCCGCTTTGAGGCGTATGTGAATGAGTTTTACCGCCTGCGGCGCCGCGGCGGCGTGACCCTCAGCACCGCGCGCGAGTTCATGCTGAATCCCAATTACTTTGGCGCCATGATGGTGCACATGGGCGACGCGGACGGCTTTGTGGCGGGCGTTAGCCAAAATTACCCGGACACCATCCGGCCCGCGCTGCAAATTATCCGGACGCGGCTCGACGTTCACCGCGTGGCCGCCGTTTTCGTAATCCTCACCAAGAAGGACGTCTATTTCTTTGCCGATACCCACGTGAACGTTGATCCCACGGCGGAGGACCTGGCGGAAATCGCCCTGCTCGCTTCGGACGTCGCCACTGAGTTCAATATCGAGCCGCGCGTGGCGATGCTGTCCTTTTCGAACTTCGGCAGCGCCAATCACCCGCTGGCGCACAAGATGCGGCGTGCGGCCGAACTGGTGTTGGAGAAGAATCCCGAACTCATGGTGGACGGCGAAATGATGGCCGATACCGCCCTGGACCCGGAGATTATCGAGGAGGAATATCCCTTCTCCCAACTCAAGGGCGGCGCCACCGTGCTGGTCTTCCCTGATCTCGGTTCCGCCAACATCGCTTACAAGATGATGACGCGCATCGGCGGTGCGGAATCGCTGGGGCCGATCCTGGTGGGCCTATCGAAATCCGTTCACGTCCTCCAGCGCGGCGCCACGGTGGAAGAAATTGTGAACATGGCGGCTATTGCTGTTGTCGACGCGCAGAAATACTCCATGCAGAAGCCCCTGGCGCCCCGCGCCAACGCAGCATAGGGTGCCGTCCGGCCGGAACGGCGCACGGATACAGCGTGCAGCAACTGGCTATCGTTCGCCGATCCGGACCGTGGTTCGCAGCGGCGTATGCTGCGACGAGCCTCCCACGTACACCGTGTACTCGCCCGGCACCAGCTCCCAACCGTTTTTCTCGGCATTGAAGATCGAGAGGTACAGCGGGTCAACGTTTACCGTGACGCTCCGGGTTTCACCGGCAGCCAGCGGGACCTTCTCCCAGCCGATCAGCCGCTTGAAAGGCTCACCGGCGGTGGCCGGCAACTCCGCGTAGACCTGCGCGACCTCCGCTCCGCCGCGTTTGCCAGTGTTGGTGACGCGGAAGCTGACTTTCAGGCACTTTCCAGCATCCGCCGTGACGCTCGAATACGCATACGTCGTGTAGGAAAGGCCGAATCCAAACGGGAACAGCGGCTCCCTGCCCTCCACTTCGTACCACTTGTATCCCACCTTCAAGCCTTCGTCGTAATTGACGTCGAACGGCGGAAACTCGATGTGGCCATGGGGGTGTTCACTTTCGGGTACGTACTGTAAGCCCGCTAGGGTGGGATGGGGCAGGTCTGCCTCACTCTTGGGAAAGGTGACGGGGAGCTTACCTGATGGGTTAACATCGCCGAAGATGATATTCGCGATGGCCTCAGAACCGCGAATGCCCGGGTACCACGCCTCGACCACCGCACTTACTTTGTCGAGCCACGGCATGGTCACAGGCCCGCCGTTCTCGAGCACCACGATGCAGTGGGGGTTGGCGGCGGCCACGGCGGCGATCATTTCGTTTTGCTTATGGGGCAGGAGAAGGTTTCGAGCGTCGTAGCCTTCTCCCGTATGTTGATGGACAAAGAGGATGGCCACGTCCGCCGCTGCCGCCACCTTGACGGCGCGCGGGATATCGGTGCCATCGTCGAACGTCACCAGGGCGTTCGGCAGCCGGGCATTAAACACCTTAAGCGGCGACGACGGGTGCCAGCCGTACGGGTTTCCGGGCACCGCATTGCCTTCCGCCGGCGTAACCTGGTCCGACCCGCTGCCGGAGAGCACCCCGGCCTCCGCATGCTCGCCGATGATCGCCAGCGAATTGATGTTGGACGCCTTCAGCGGCAACTGGCCGTTCGCATTCTTCAGCAGCACGATGCCCAACTCGGCGGAGCGCTGCGCCACTTCGGCTCCTGTGAAAGGATTCACAGGTCTCAGCACGAGCGGTTCATCGAATACGCCCAGGGCGATTTCCGTCCGCAGGATGCGATGCACCATATTGTTCAGGCGCGCCATAGGAACTTCGCCCTTCTGCACAGCCGCCTTGAGCGTGTCGCCTAAATACTTGCCATCGGGCATTTCCTGGTCAAATCCGGCGAGGGCGGACGGAACGGTGCTGTGCACGGCGCCCCAGTCGGACATGACCCAGCCTTGATAGCCCCAAGCCTTCTTCAGCACGTCAGTGAGCAAGTACGGATCCTGACAGGTGTAAACGCCATTCAGCTTGTTATAGGCGCACATCACCGTGCCGACGTTCGATTCCCGGATGGCGATCTGGAAAGCCAGCAGGTCCGTTTCCTGCATGGCGCGCTTATCGATGATGACGTTGGCGATCTGCCGGCCGGTCTCCTGATCGTTCACGGCATAGCGATTGATGTTGCCGATCACACCCTGGTCCTGCGTCCCCTTCAGTTCGCTGCCCAGCATCTTGCCGATCAGCAGAGGGTCTTCGCCGAGACACTCGAAATTCCGCCCATTGCGCGGCTCGCGAATAAGGTTGGAGGTTCCACCCAGCGACACGTTGAATCCCAAATCGCGGATTTCCTTGCCAATCAGCGAGCCATATTCATAGGACGCCTGCACGTCCCAGCTTGCGGCGTTCGCCAACGCTGAGGGCAGCGCCGTCGCGTAACGCCCGGTGTAGCCGATGTTGGCAACGCCCAACCGGCCATCGGACATCTGCAAGTCGGGAATTCCAAGGCGCGGGATCCCCGGCACGTATCCTGCGCCACCCAGCCATTTTGGCAAGGATTTTTCGCTGTCGTCCCCGTGAACGAGCGTCAGCTTTTCATCCAAAGTCATCTGTTGAATCAGCAGATCGGCGCGCTGGTCGGGTGAAAGGCTCTTGTCGGACCAGGGGCCCTTCGGCGGGGGCATTGTCGGCTGACGTGTCCATTCCTGGGCAGTTGCCATGGGACCGCTAACGAAAAACATGAATGCGACAACGAGCATCGTAGAAATCCGCACGATCGTTCGATATGAAGCGCTCTTTTCCATGGAGTTCTCCTGAACCGGGGCTGCCAGCCGCTCGCGTTGTTACTGGTCGTCGAGTAGCAAATTGGAACGACTCTGCCAGCCTGCGCTTGCGGATGAAGAAGGTGTTGTATTATGCACGAAAACAAGCGCAATAAACCAACATTCGGACCAACTTGTTTCGAATTTCCTTTGAACACTCATCCAGAGCTTCGCTCAGTAGTGAGTGTCTGCGATTCATCGAGGTCGATCATGATTTTCATCACGTGATCACGATGTGCCTCGATAAAGGCATAGGCTTCAGGGTAGCGCCGGAAGGGAAAGGTTTTCGTCAACAGGGGATCAACCTTGATGCCGCCTTCAGCGAGGCAGCGGATGGCGTCCACGTAATCCTGCCTTTGGTACATCAACGTGCCCCGCAGTTCCAGTTCGCGGTCCTGCACCAGGCCCAGGTCGACCGCAGGGCAATCGCCGAAGACTCCCACCACGATCACCATGCCGCCTTTACGCACGCCGCGAATGGCCTGGTTGGCGGTCTCGCCAACCCCCACGCACTCAAAGGCCACATCGGCGCGGTCGGGGCCGAAGACCTCCGCCCCCCGCATTTCAAGGGAATCTTTGCGGGGATTGACGGTGTGGCTAAGGCTGCATTGCTGAGCGATCGCAAGCCGATGGTCGCTAATATCGGCAAGCAGGACCGCGCGCGCGCCCCGCCAACGCGCCACTTGCGCCACCAGGTTTCCGATGGGGCCCGCCCCCAGGACCACGCACTTCGGCCGGCTACGCTTCCGGCGCGGCTGACGGCATGAATCGCTACCGCTGTCGGCTCCACTAGCGCGCCGATTTCCGGCGTAATACCCACCGGAAGCTTCAGTAACGAAGCCTCGGGGAAGACAAAGAATTCCTGTGCGACGCCCGGCGCCTGAAAGCCGATGACTTTAAGCGCTTCGCAAATGTGATAGCGCCCTTCGCGGCACGGCAGGCATTTGCCGCAGACAATCTGCGGAGGGGCCGTCACCAACTCGCCCCGTTTGAAGCGCTGCGCGTTGTGCCCCATCTCGACGACCTCGCCGCAGAATTCGTGGCCCTGCACAACGGGGTAGGACGTATACGGATGTTTGCCGTGATAAACGTGGACATCCGAGCCGCAGATTCCGATGCGGCGAATGCGCAATAGAACTTCATCCGGTCCGGCCACGGGTCTCGGTGCTTCCCCGAATTCGATTCTTCCCGGACTGGTCATGGTGGCGCGCAGCATCGTTGCTCCTCGCTGGTGCTCGAATGCGCATAATCCGTGTTTCGATGAGAATTTGCAAGCGAAGCTTCACTGAGGTAGACTCTCGCCCACGTGCTCACACTGTGAGCGCAGCTCAGTACGGAGGCGAAGCGAAAGGACAAGTTTCTCCGTGGTCTCTGTGCCAAACACCCGGGTTCACACAGATGCACAGAGAAAACATCACAGAGGTCACGGCAAAGACCGAATCGGAAAACGCACAAGGTGAGAACTGTCCCAATCCCAATCTGGAGAACGCTCGCACTACTGGCGAGCGCCGCGCTGCTGGCGTGGATTCTCTACCCGCAAGGCCGGCGTCCGGAGCTGACCATCGCCACGGTCAACAACCCCGACATGATTCTGATGCAGCAACTCTCGTCGGAATTCGAAAAGCAGCATGGGGTGAAGTTGAACTGGGTGGTGCTGGGCGAGAACATTCTGCGCCAGCGTCTGACCGTAGATATTTCCAGCGGCACCAACACGTTTGACGTCATCACTATCGGTTCGTATGAAGCGCCGCTGTGGGGCGAGCGCGGCTGGCTGGTCCCGCTCGATGATCTGGGTGCGGACTACGGGTACGACGACATCTTCGACGTCGTCCGTGAGGGCTTGTCCTCTCAGGGTCACATGTACGCCGCGCCCTTTTATGGCGAAAGTTCGTTCACCTACTATCGCAAGGACCTCTTCCAAAAGGCCGGTCTTGAGATGCCCTTGCAGCCGAGCTACGAGCAGATTCGCCATTTTGCCGCGAGACTGCACGACCCTGAACGCGCCGTTTACGGCATCTGTCTGCGTGGTGAGCCGGGCTGGGGCCAGAACGTGGCTTACATCAGCACCCTGGTGCACACGTTTGGCGGGCGCTGGCTGGACCCGGACTGGAAGCCGCAGCTCACCAGCCCGCAATGGGTGGAAGCGGTGAGTTTTTATGTCGACCTGCTGAGCCGGTACGGGCCGCCGGGTTCCATCACTGACGGCTACAATGAGAACCGCGCGTTGTTTGCCAATGGAAATTGCGCGATGTGGGTGGACGCCACCTCGGCCGCGGGTTACTTTCTCGATCCCGCGGAGAGCCGCGTGGCCGCCAGCACCGGCTTCGCCAAGGCCCCCATCGCCAAAGTCCCAAATGGCGCCGCGTGGGTTTGGAGCTGGGGCCTGGCGATACCTGCCTCCTCGAAACGCGCGGCCACGGCCAAACAGTTCATTAAATGGGCCACCAGCCGTCGCTACATCGCCACCGTGGGCGAGCGATTCGGCTGGCTGCGCATTCCTCCCGGCTCGCGGAAGTCGACCTACGAGATTGCGGCTTACCTCCAGGCGGCCCCGTTCGCGCCGCTGGTGCGGGAGGCCATGCTGACCGCGGATTACAAGAAGCCCAGCGTGCTGCCCGTTCCCTACGTGGGCATTCAATACGTCGGCATTCCCGAGTTTCAAGCCATCGGTACGGAAGTGGGGCAGGAGATCAGCGCGGCTCTGGCCGGCCGCACCACCGTCCAGCAGGCGCTCGAATTGGCACAAGCCGAAGCCGAGCGCGACCTGGCAGGGAGGTCCGCCAAATGACGGGAAGCATTAACGCGAAATCGCCCCGGCATCTTCGCAGCAGTTCCCTGCTCGCGCCGTCGGTTGGCGCTCTCTTGTTGTGGATGGTGGTGCCCCTGGCGATGACTTTGTGGTTCTCTGCCGAGCGCTACAACCTGCTGGGGATCGGGAAAGCTACCTTTGCCGGGTGGGAGAACTATCGGGGCCTGCTGCTACATCGGGCGCTCTGGGTAGCAATGGGCAACACCCTGCTGCTCGTGGGATTGGTCCTGGCCATCACGCTCGTTTTTGGCGCTCTTTTCTCCCTGCTGCTCGATCAGGATTTCCCCGGCCGCAATATTTGCCGTCTGCTGATCGTCGCTCCGTTTTTCGTAATGCCGACGGTGAGCGCGCTGATCTGGAAAAATATGCTGATGAACCCGGTCTTCGGTCTGTTCGCGTGGATCATGCGTTCTCTGGGGTTCGGCGCCATCGAATTCTTCGCCCACATGCCTCTGCTTTCGATCGTGTTGATTGTGGCCTGGGAATGGACGCCGTTTGCGGTGCTGATCCTTTTGCCGGCGCTTCAGTCGCTGAATCCAGAACAGGTCGAAGCCGCCCGGCTGGACGGCGCCGGCCCGGTCGCCCTGTTCCGCCACATCCAGTTACCCCATTTGTTGCGGCCCATGGCCGTCGTGGCCATGATTGAGACGATCTTCCTCCTCAGCCTTTTCGCGGAAATCTACGTAACTACCGGCGGCGGACCCGGGCTGGCGTCCACCAACCTGGCTTACCTGATCTTTCGCGATGCGCTCCTCGGGTTTGATGTGGGACGCGCCTCCGCCGGAGGCGTCATCGCCATTGTTTTGGCAAACGTCATCGTCCTGTTCCTTATGCGGGCGGTGGGAAGCAACCTGGAGGATTTGGGATGAAAGGCATCCGGCAGGCTCGGTGGGGACTTGCGATAGCGGGTTGGGCGGCGGCGCTGGCCATGTTCTTCCCTATTCTGTGGATGTTCCTTACGAGTCTCAAAACAGAAATTACCGCCGTTGCCACGCCGCCGGCGATATTCTTCCATCCGACACTCGAGAACTACCGTGCCGTTCTTGCCCGGGCTGATTACCTGGCGTTTGCGAAAAATAGCATCGCCGTTTCACTCGGATCGACGCTGCTGGCCCTGGCGCTGGCAATCCCGGCGGCGTACAGCATGGCGTTCTTTCCTACGCGGCGGACGCGCGACATTCTGCTTTGGATGCTCTCCACCAAAATGCTGCCGGCCGTGGGTGTGCTAGTGCCGATCTACCTGCTCTGGCGGGACCTCGGCCTTCTCGACACGGTGTTCGGCTTGATCCTTATCGACAGCCTGAGCGTTCTGCCCATCGTCGTCTGGATGCTCTTCTCCTATTTCCGGGAAGTCCCGGCGGTGATTCTGGAAGCCAGCCGCATGGATGGCGCGACGCAGAGCGAGGAACTGATGCATGTGCTGTTGCCGCTATGCACACCGGGCATCGGAGCGACGGCGCTGCTTTCCATCATCCTGTGCTGGAACGAGGCGTTCTGGAGCCTGAATCTGACAACCGTGAAAGCCGCGACGCTCACCGCGTTTACAGCTTCCTTCTCCAGTCCCGAAGGGTTGTTCTGGGCAAAGCTTTCGGCGGCGTCCACGCTATCTATTGCGCCCATCCTGATTTTTGGCTGGATCAGCCAACGGCAAATGGTGCGCGGCCTGTCGTTTGGCGCGGTGAAGTAGGGCACTTGCTGCAAAAGCACCGAAGGTGTTGAACGAGCCCCGAAGAGGAAGATCGCGACGATGGCGACAATCGAATTAAAGAACGTGCGCAAGCGGTTCGGATCCCACGAAGCCATTCACGGCATCGACCTGTTGATTCGGGACCATGAGTTTCTGGCCTTCGTGGGGCCCTCGGGAAGCGGCAAATCCACCCTGTTGCGCATGATTGCCGGGCTGGAGGCAGTCAGCGAAGGGGACGTGCTGATTGATGGCGTGCCCGCGCAGGATGTACCTCCCTCGCAGCGCGGCTTGGCCATGGTGTTTCAGAGCTATGCCCTTTATCCGCATATGACCGTGGCGGAGAACATGAGCTTCAGCTTGCGCCTGGCGGGAGTCGCCAAGTCGGAGCGCGAAGAAAAGGTGCGAGCGGTCGCGCGCATCCTGGGTATGGAGGCGCTGCTGCAGCGCAAGCCCCGGCAGCTTTCCGGCGGTCAGTTGCAGCGCGTCGCCATTGGCCGGGCAATGGTCCGCCAGCCGAAGGCCTTCCTGTTGGATGAGCCGCTGTCCAATCTCGATGCTGCCCTGCAGGGCCAAATGCGGCTGGAACTGGTCAGGCTGCACCGCGAGCTCGACACTACCATGATTTACGTTACGCACGATCAGCTCGAAGCCATGACCATGGCGGACCGCATCGTGGTGCTGAATGACGGGGCGGTGGAGCAATTGGGATCACCGCTGGACCTATACCAGAAACCTGCTACCCTCTTTGTGGCAGGATTCATCGGCGCCCCCAAGATGAACTTCCTGAACGCGGAGGTGAAGGCCGCGAACACTCAGCATCTCACGCTGGCGCTATCGAACGGCTCGCTCATTACCGTACCGATGCCGCTCGAAAAACTGGACAGCGGCGAACGAATCACGCTAGGATTCCGGCCCGAGGACGTGGCGTTAGCGCTGGAAGTAGAATCGGGCTTGAGCCCGGCACCGGCGTTGGCCCCTCTACGGGGCCTGCTCCAGATCGAGATTGAGGCACTAGAGCATGTGGGGCCGCGAGCTTATCTCCATGGGCGTCTGGCAGACGGGACGCGACTGGTGGCACAAGCCACCGGAGACGTCCAGGCCCGGATTGGCGATCGCGTAGCGTTTTGCCTGCGTTTGGAGGCAGCGCATTTGTTCAATGCCTCCGGGAAGGCGCTGGCGCGAGCAAATTCGTAATGTCCACCACAGAGTGCTGCTCCAGCCGAGGGGAGGAATCATCATGCCAGAACCATCCAATCCGACCGCTCTTCCGCTATTGGGTGTGACGATGAAAGCGCTGCGCTTCCATGGCGTCGGCGATCTGCGGCTTGATGATGTTGAGACACCCGTTCCCCAGGCGGGCGAGGTGCGCCTGCGGCCGCTGGCGGCAGGCATTTGCGGCACCGACGCCCATATTTCGCGCGGCGAGTTCCCTGCGCCCTCCCCTGTCGTCCTGGGCCACGAGGTGGCCGGCGTTCTCGATGCGGTGGGCGCGGGCGTGAAGGGCGTGAAGGAAGGCGACCTGGTCACCCTGCAGCCGAACACGTATTGCGGCGTTTGCCGCTATTGCCGGACGGGCCACGAGCATTTGTGCTCCCGCTTGTCCGCGTATGGCGTCCACATGAATGGCGGCTTTGCCGAAGCCATGGTGGCCTCGCAGCGGGTTATTTACCGGCTGCCGTCGAACCTGGACGCGCGTCTGGCCTGCCTGGCAGAGCCGCTGGCTTGTTGCATCCATGGCGCCGATCGGATCGCTGTTCAATCCGGCTCGACCGTACTCGTGATCGGCGCGGGCGTAATCGGCTTGATGCTGACGCGCCTTGCAAGATTGGCCGGCGCGGGACTGATTGTGGTGAGCGAACCTCAAGAACGCCGGCGGGCATGCGCCTTGGGATTCGGCGCAGACTGCGCCGTGGAACCGGCACCGGAAGGCGAGCATCTGGCCATGGCCGCGACCCACGGCGAAGGATTTGACTTCGTCATCGACGCCGTCGGTTCGTCCGACACGTTTTCGCAAGCCATCGAGCTGGCGGCGCGCGGCGGCGCGATCCTGGTATTTGGTTGCGCCCCCATGCAGGCCACGTCCACAGTCCGCCCCTATGACATCTATGCGCGCGAGTTGACGATTGTCGGCTCGTTAATCAATCCTTACACCCACGAACGCGCGATCGCTCTGCTGCCGCAGATGCACTTGGACAAACTTCCGATCGAAGCGTTTCCCCTAGCAAATTTCCGGCAGGCGTTTCAGGCTCATGCCGCCGCGACCGCCGCCAAAATGGAGTTACTACCCCAGTCGTGAAAATCAACCTTTCTTACGTCATCTTTCTGGCCGCCACGGCCGCGCTCGGAGGTCTGCTCTTCGGATTCGACATCGCCATCATTACGGGCGCCGGCCCGTTTATCCTGGAGCATTTCAAACTCAACGACCTCAGCCTTGGCTGGGCCTTCAGTTCTCTTCTGTTCGGCTGCGTGCTGGGCTCGCTTCTCGCGGGAAGGATCACGGACACCTACGGCCGGCGAAAAATCCTGCTCGGGGTGGCGCTGCTGTTCGCCCTGACCTCGGTGGCAACGGCGGGAGCAGGCAACTTTACGTTTTTCATTGCCGCGCGCTTTGTGGGGGGATTGGCCGTAGGCGGCGCCTCTATCCTCTCGCCGATGTACGTGGCGGAAGTCTCGCCTCCCTCGCTGCGCGGACGCATGGGGGCACTCTACCAGATGTCGATCGTTGTGGGCGTCCTCATGTCGTACAGCATCAACTACCTGCTGCGGAATGCCGGAACCGCGAACTGGCGCTGGATGTTCATAACCGGCGTGATTCCTTCCGCCATCTTCTTTGTGTTGCTGCTGGGCGCGCCGGAGACCCCGCGGTATCTGTTCATGGCGGGCCGGCCGGCGGAGGCTTTCGCGATCCTGGAACGTATTTCCGGGCGCGAGACGGCCGAGTTCGAAATCGCGGAGATGCGCGCCAGCATGGCGGAGAAGAAGACCACGTGGCGTGCTTTGGGGCAGCCGGGCGTTCGCCGCGCGGTGATGGTGGGATTCTGCCTGGCCATCCTGGTACACGTCTCCGGCATCAACACGATCATCGACTACGCTCCGGCCATCTTCAGGTCCGCAGGCTGGAAGTTGGATGCCGCCCTGTTTTCCACCTTCATCGTGGGCGTCACGAATTTTACCTTCACAGTAGTCTCGTTTTGGACCATCGACCGCTACGGCCGCAGACCGCTGTACATTGTCGGGTCGCTCGGCATGTGTGCCGCCCTGTTACTCCTGGCGACGACGGTGCTGACAGGTTGTTTCCAGGGCGCCAAAGTGCTGGTGCTGATCCTCGCCTATCTCGCGTTCTTCTCCTCGTGCATTGGACCGGTCTTCTGGACGCTGGTCCCGGAGATATTTCCCAATTACATCCGCGGTACCGCGATGAGCGTGCCCGTGCTGACCCAATGGATCGCCAACGCCGTGGTGGTGCTGTTCTTTCCGCTGGCATTTCACCAGTTCGGCAAGGCGGCTACCTTTGGATTCCTCGCGGCCATGGCACTGGTGCAAGCGCTGTTTATGTGGCGCTTTGTGCCCGAAACCAAGGGCAAGCCCTTAGAGGAAATCGAGGAGTTCTGGAAGAAGAACCAAGTGCGCCTGCACGCTTCTGCTCGCCGATGACGGTCTCAGTTATTATCCGGGACAACAAGTAGTGCTCGCGGGGTGGTCAGGTGTAAAATGCCTGCGACCTGGGTCCAAAGTGGCTGTCCCGGGTGAGATCATAATTCAACAATCCGTAGCGGGGCGAGAATATGGCCAATACAGTGCCTACTATCACTCCTGGTTCCATTACGCGGATAAAGGGCCAGGAAGCGCATCCGGTCTACTTTGTGAATCTGAACAACTCGATGAACCCGAATCTGGTGGTGAAAGGGGAAAAGACGCAGGGTCTGCAGGAGGAGGCAATCTCTATCAAGTGGGGTAGCAAAATAATGAAGAATGTGAACAACAGCCTGGTGGATACAAAGATTATGACGCCCGCTGAGATCAACATTTTCAAACAAGCCGTCATGGCGAACTTCCCACCCCACTCGCCGCAATACAACAATGTGGCGCCTGGCGGAAGGATATACACCTGGACGAAGATGCCCCTCGTCTTCGGTTTGAGCAACGCGGATTTGTGGGATGGTGAGGCAATGGGTAAGCACATCGATGTCGAAAATATCAAGAAGAGCGTCATCAAGCTGTTGGATGAGACGGCTTGGTTCGAGTTGGGGAAGGTCGTTGCGGTCGACATTTTCAACGGCAACACCGACCGCTTTGACATCGATACCGGCAAATGGGAGAACAAGGGAAACATCATGTTCGTCGCTTCCGGGCCAACCAAAGTGATCGGACTGGATACCTATTACCCGGATGCACAACAGGGCAACTTGGCCACGGGCGGTGGTTTCGACGCGCTGCGGAGTCTGATTGACCCGGGGCGCCGGAACACGTTCGCCAAGGCCTGCGTCACGTCGGTGGGAAGCGAAATGAAGAAAGCACTGCAGCGTGAGTTTGCCGGGTTGGCGAGCTTCACGCTTATTATCAATGGTCCAAGCGGCCGGGACTTCCTAACCGTGCTGGTGGGTAAAATGGGCGAACTCTTCGTGCCGTATGTGCCCGATTTTGAGCGGGGACTGAAGGAAGGCGCCGATCAGTTGAAAGTGTATCTCCAATCCAAAGTTCGGCAGTACGCGTCCGTCTGGAAGCCGGCGCGACCCCAGGCAGTGCCTCCACCGAGAGCGCCCATGGGGTGGCAACGCGCGCGGCCAGTACCGATGGGTCCGCCTCCCACTCCGAGTAAAACTATTCCTCAAGGGATTCTTGACCGCATGGCTTTTCTTGGCTGGTCGGTCTAGGCCGATGGTATCGGCGGTCATCGGTTGGCCCGGTGACCGCCGCCCTCGGCCACCGCTTCAGCTCGCACCAGGATGACCATAATATCCTTACCTCCAAGAGTACCCGTACGTTCGTACCATTGTGGGTGGTGAGCCCTCGGTCTAGGCTGGTTGTAAGCGAGACTGTGGCTTGTCGCTAACCTCACAAATTAGCATTTTGGACCCAACAATGGTCGCAGCGGGCCTTATCCTGGTCATCTCGACGGCGCTGTTTCTTTTCTATTGGTGGATGGTAATACGAACCATTATGCGTCATGCCACCCCGCGTAAGTAGTTTCCCTTCACCATCATTCGCGTCCCGAACAAGTCTCAGTCTTCAGATTTCCCCGCGCCGGACGGCGGGCGCGATTCGGTCGGCGGCGCGAAACGCCAGGGCTTGAATGGGAATGGCGGGCTGGCCGCGGCCGGTTTGGTATTACGCTCCGGCTTCCTCGATGGCGCGCTTCAACGATGCCTTCATATACGCCACTCCATACGCCGTCTGGGCATACCAGCCGCCCAGCATGGCGGGCGAGTGGTCCAGGATCATGATGCCGTCAAATTTGATCTTTACCAGGCCATTCGTGATCTTGTCCATATCCATGTAGCCGTTGTCCATGAAGGTCTCCACGAAATGCGGTAAAGGTGCGCTGACGTTGCGGAAGTGAATTTTCCAAACCTTTCCCTGGGTGCCGAAGTAATGCAACGTCTCCACCACATTCTTGCCCATGAGAGGGCCACCTTCTAGCCAAGTGCCACAGCAAAGGCACATGCCCACATTGGGGCTGCCGGCAATGGCGAACGCGCGTTTATACCCCTCGAAATTGCCAAAAATACAGCGCGGCACGCCAGCCAACACCGGAACGGGCGGATCGTCCGGATGGATGCCAATCCGGATGCCCTCGTTTTCCGCCACGGGAGAAACCTTCCGGATGAAATACGCGTAGTTGTCCCAGATTTCCTCGGGGCTGAAGGCGCGGCCATGCGAGAACGGCTCGTGGTACGCGCTACTGCCCCAGACGCCGACCTTGTTGGGGCTTGCCATGTCGAACTCTCTTGCGGGCGCGCTGCGGCTGTCGGCACGGCCACTGCTCCAAATGCCATTGCCCATGTGAGCGTACGTGGTGTAGTAAATTCCCGCCTTACCCAGGTTGCGGAGATAGGCTTTGTACTCTTCGATCTTGGCATCCCGACCGGGCAGGTTCAGCGTGACCTCCGGCATATTGTGCACGCTCGCGTTGCCAATATTCCAAACCGTAATCCCAGCGGACGCGTACCGCTGCTTGATCTGGAGAAAGCCCTCGGCAGTGCGCAATTCGGGAGGCGCAGCAACACTGACATACTGCGCTCCGAGTTGCTTTATAAAACGGACTTCATCGTCAGAAGGCACGGCCGGCGACTGGACCGATATTTTGATCCCCGGCGCGTTGGGGTGGATCGCGGCAGCCCCCCAGCCTCGCCCAGCAAAGAAGGCTGCCGCGCTTACTGCACCCGTCAAGACCTGCTTGCCGAACTCTCTGCGGGCAAGGTTAGACTCGGCTGCTACCATGCTTTTCCGTGATTCTGATGTGCCCATCATCCCCTCCTGCGGCAATCCTTGCCTGATTCTACCGAATCGTGTTTACCGGGGAACTTTGCTCCTGCCCTGGGGGCAAGGCGCCAAGAGCCTGTGCGCGGCGCGCCCCTTGCATGCTTCTGGCATGTGGCGCCGCGACTGCGTGCCTGGAATTCCGAGAGAGAAATCATCCAATTTTTCAACCCATTCGTCAATGTGGGTTGATGACTGCCCCTCTCAATCCCAATTCCAACCCGTCCCTCGACCTCGCGACCACCGGGAACTTCTCTGGGAAATACTAGGTCTTGGTTGGCGGCGCCAATGCGCGTACAATCTAGCCCGTCGTTACGTCCCGGAGTTTGGGGCCAGTCACTCTTTATACGAGGTGCAACCCGATGCACGACCGTGACTCCTTTGGTGAGATTCACCTGGATGTGACCGCAGGCCGTGAAAGGATGGACGCGATGCCGGACTCCGAAACGCCCTTCCGCGTGGCGATTCTGGGCGATTTCAGTGGCCGCGCCAATCGCCATCTCATCGAGATCGGCGATGCCCTGGCAAGGAAGCGGCCCATCCTGGTGGACCGCGACAACTTCGACGCGGTTTTCGCCAAGATCGCACCACACTTGGATTTAACTCTAGGTGATGAAGGCGATGACAAAACCCGCCTCCCGTTCAACGAGTTGGACGATTTCCATCCCGACCGGCTCTTTGAACAGGCGCCGCTATTTCGCAAGCTGCGGGACACGCGGGACCAGCTCAGCGACCCTGCAACCTTTGCCCGGACCGCGAAGGAGCTGGGAATTACGGGGGAGCGGTCCGCTGCGACTCCTCCCGCCCAGGCCAGGCGCCAAGGGATTTCGGACGTAGATGTTCAGCAGGTCCTGTCCGGAAACATTCTCGATCAGATGGCGGAGGAAACCGAAGCGCGAGGCCAATCCGCGCCCCGCGCACCCGACCCGTGGACATCGTTCGTGCGCAAGATTGCGGCACCACACGTCGTCCCCAAGGCGGACCCGCGCCGAGCGGAGGTCGAGACGCTGATCGACAAGGTGACGAGCGCCCAGATGAGCGCCCTCCTGCATCTCCCGCCCTTGCAAGCCTTGGAAGCCGCGTGGCGCGCGGTCTTCTTCCTGGTTCGCAATATTGAGACCAGCGAACGACTGAAGTTGTTCCTGATCGACGTAAGCAAGGAGGAACTCGCGCGGGACCTTGCCGCCTCCCCCAATCTAACCTCCACGGGCATTTACCGGCTGCTCGTGGAAAAGACGGTAGGAACCCCCGGCGCCGAGCCTTGGGCGGTGCTGGCGGGCAACTTTACGTTCGAGCCAACCCTGCGCGACGCGGCCCTGCTGGAAAGCATGGCGAAGATCGCAGCCGCAGCCGGGGCTCCCTTTTTGGCCGGCGCCAGCCCCCGTCTGCTGGGCTGCGATTTTGTCGCCGACCTGCCTGACCCGCGCCAGTGGCGGCGCCAGCACAGTGCTGAAGTCGCATCCGCATGGGAAGCGTTACGGTGCAAGCCCGAAGCTCGTTACCTGGGATTGGCATTGCCGCGCTTCATGCTGCGCTTGCCCTACGGAAAGGACACTGATGCAGCGGAGTTGTTTACGTTCGAGGAGCTTTCGGAACCGCCGGATCACGAAGATTATCTCTGGGGAAACCCTGCCCTCGCGGCGGTATTGCTCCTGGCACAGGCATTCGCCGTGGAGGGCTGGGATCTGCGCCCGGGCGTCGTCTCCGAAATCCGCAGCCTACCCATGCACATTTTTGACATTGACGGGGAATCCGGAACGGTGCCATGCGCGGAAGTTCTGATGACCCAATCCGCCGCCGAGCAGATGATGGAACTGGGATTCATGCCGCTGGCGTCCCTGAAGGACCAGCCCGCCGTCCGGCTGGTGCGGTTTCAATCATTCTCGAATCCGGTCAGGGCGTTGGCAGGACGGTGGTTGGGCTAAACCCGAGGGAGTGAATCTATTTCCGTATACGGCTCCGCCCCTTTGTACGGCCCGACGGCGGGGCCGCATGCAAGCCGGGGCTTAATCCCGGATAGCGTGCAATACCCAGAAACTTAATCTCAAATTAAGCCTTACTGGCCAAAGAACTTCTCCAACTTATCGATTTCGCTTTCCGCCAGGCTCATATATTTCTTTGCCGCCACCGGGTCTCCGGCATTCAGGGCCGAGTCGAATTTATCCATGTACATTTTCATCCGGGTCTGGGAGGCGGAGATATCCGATCGCAGGTTGTTGCCTCCCGCCGCCATTTGTTTGCGCAGGTTGTCCACTCGATCGTTCACGGTTACGGCACGGACGGCCAGCTTGTCATGCAATTCTGAAATTCCCGCGAGTTCCTGCGCGTTGGCGGCTTTGCTGTCCGCGGCCGGCTGCGCAGTCCGGCCTGGGGCATTCTCGGCAGCGGCTGAAACGGCCTCGCCTGCGCCGCCCGCGACGGGTGCCCCAGCCGTTGGCTGCCCACCCGATGCGGCAGTCGAAGAATTGCTGAGGTTCAAAGAAGACTTTCTTGCGGCCGGACTTGCGTGTTTGGCCGGGCTCGCTGGAGGTCCGCTTGCGGAAGGTGCCGGAGGCGTGCTGGCCGGTGCACCCGATGCCACCGGAGAAGGATTCGCGCTGCCCGCGGCCGCTGCGCCGTTGGGCTGGCCGGCGGCGGGGGTTGAAGCAGAGCCTGAAGTACTGGAGGCACTCACCGCATCGCTCTGCGGCGGCGCGTTCTTGTCGGTCGCCGCGGTAGCCGGAGCAGTGCTATTGGGCGGCGGGGCTTGGGTGGCTTGTGCTGACTGGTCGCCGGCATGGGTCTTCAATATCCGCGGGAGTTGCGTGGCGGCCACCACAATCACCGCCAGAGCAATCAACGCACCGAATGTCATGTAAAGGCCACGATACCCTTTGGACGTGCCCGGCGCAGGAACGCCGTGTGACGGATCGGGCGGAGGGACGTCGGCAGCGGCAGCCGGCGCCCCGGCCGGCATGACCGCTGGCGGAGCGACAATCGGCGCGTAGCCCCCGGGAGCAGATATCGACCCGCCCACCGCCACTGCCGGAGTGGGAATGACCGGCGCGGATGGGCCCGGCGCTGTTACCGTGGGCATCGAATCAGTCCCCGCCGCTTGCATCGGAGTCGAGTTGATTTGTGCGGCGGTGACGCTTCCCAAGGCTGCGGCGAACGCCTCGGCCGTCTGGAAGCGCTTGGCGCGGTCCTTTTCCAGAGAGATCACGATAATGTCATTCAGTGCCTTGGGGATCTCGGGCATGATTTGGATGGGCGGCATGGGAGCCTGTTGCAGTTGGGCAATCATGATATCGAAATCGCTCTTGCCCTGAAACGGGCGGCAGCCAGTGACCAACTCATAGAGCGATACTCCGACGGAGTACAGGTCCGAGCGGCCGTCGAGTTCTTCGCCCTGTACCTGCTCGCCTGACATGTAGAACAGCGAACCCATCGTGGTGCCGGTTTGGGTCAGCTTGCGGTCGCTCTTGGATTTGGCAATGCCAAAATCCATCAGCTTGATGACGTTTTCGGACGTCAGCATCATGTTCGCAGGCTTGATATCCCGGTGGATAACGCCGCGTTTGTGTGCGTAGCCCAGCGCCGCCAGGACCTGGGTAATGTACCCGATGGCATCGGGGATGGGAATTCTGCCCTGCTTAAGTCTCTCCTCCAGCGTGATGCCTTCAACGAACTCCATCACCATCAGGAGTTGGTTCTCCAGACGAAACGCGGTCCGGAGCCCTGCAATATTGGGATGGTCCAAACTCGCCAGCACCTTGATCTCCCGCATGAACCGGTCTGCCAGCGCCTGGTCATCCGCGAGATTGGGCAACAGTACCTTCAGCGCGTCAACCCGGTCAGAAATGGTATTCCTGACCTTGTAGACCCGTCCCATTCCACCTGCGCCCAGCAGGCCGATGATCTGATAGTCTCCAACTGTGTCGCCGACTTGAAAGCTCATGGTAGACCTCCGATCCGGACGCTACGGCTACTGCGCCGTCTGTGCGGCGTCGCCCACCTTGGGAACCGCGCCAGGCGCTCCCGAGAACGTGCCGGTAGCAGATGTTTCATCCACTTCGGTAATCGTCACGTCGCCCACTCGGGTCTGGATGGTCTTCAGCACCTTGCCGGTGGCGGGGTCGCGGACCTCCCTGCCCTTGCGGAAAACTCCCAAGCGGTCGCCAACCTTGAGGCCCGCTTTGGAGCCTACGTTCAGGATCAGGGTATTCCCGGAAACGTCAGCCACCAAGCCGGACACGGTAACCACCTTGGTAGGAAGCTTGCCGGCCGCATCTTCCAACTGTTTGGAGGTGTCGTCCACGGCCGCGCTCACGGCTTCGCCCAGGATGGTGGCGGCAAAATTCGAGCTGCCCATATCGTAGTGGCCGCCCGCTCCCGCCGTGGCGCTATTCCCTTCTCCCAGCAAGGAGGTGCTGGATCGGGTGGACTCTCCTTTGCCGTTGGCAGCCGCCAGAATCTCCGCCGTGCTCGTATCCACCATGCGGGCGCTGACCACCACCACCGCTTTCGCCTTATGCGTGCCCACATTGCCCAGGCCGTGGCCGTACTTGCCGGCCAGCCACCCACCCGCGCCGCCACCAATGTTCTTGTTCTGGTCGTCGCGGCCGAATTGCGTGATGCTGCCGATGATGATGGCGTCAAGGCCGAGAACCCGGCCGATTTTCGCGGCAGTCTCCGGGTTCGCGCGGTCACTGTTGGAGAAATTCTGCTCGGCGAGAATCTTGTCGATCGCTTTGCGCTCAATCACCGAGTAGACGCCGTCGTTGACCAACTTGGTGACCATTAGATCGGAGATGCCTTTGCCCACGTCCTGGTCGCTACCAAAGATCTGGTTGACGTAGGTCTGCACGGTGGCATAGTCAAAATCCATCACGGCGACGCGCTTCTTGGTTTGTGCCCACGCCCCGGATGTTACGGCCAGCATCAGTAGTGAGATCCCCAAAATCTTCCGCATGGTCTCCTCCCTGGAAACAGATTCGGTGCCGGCGCTACTGGCCACACTCGCCTCTAATGACGCGCGTTAGCTGCCTGGTACCGTCCGGCGCTTCGACAGTTTAAACCGGCGCACACAACCCTATCCCTTTCTGCAGGATGGGCGTTTGATGCAAACTGTGCCTGACCCAAGTTTCTGGAAATCCGACCTTCGAAAACGATGGGCCGATTGTAGCACCTCTTGGTCAAGAATCAAGCAAAAGTCGCAGCGCGTGCAGCGCGTGTCCATCCGCAGTAATATTTTCCGGCGGGCATTTCCTATTTGACTTCGAGAGGAGACTCTTGCTAGCTTGATGCGCTATGAGACAGCTTCAGCCGGTGGTCTGGGCGAAGGGAACTTTCCTGACGCCGCAACATTTACAATTCCAGGACCGATTCTTGGAGAGCCTCCTGGAGTTCAAGCTTGTGGCTCTGCAATTTTGCCCGTGGGGGTTTGCCGAAATCCAAATCGACCGCGCCGCGCTATCAACCGGCACGCTGCTTCTTACGCGGGCGGCAGGCCTGTTTCCGGATGGATTGGTGTTTGAGATTCCCGACTCCGACCCTGCGCCCGGCTCGCGGGCCTTGGCGCCGTCGTTTGCACCCGACCAGGAGTACCTGAGCGTTTATCTGGCCATTCCGCAGCATCAGGACCGCGGCTTGAACATCACCACGGGCGCCACATCCGTGGATGCCCGGTATCAAGCCAAGATCACCTTGCGGCGAGATGAGAATTCGGGCTTGGCGGAGAAGCCGGTGCAACTCGCGCAGAAGAATTTCCGCCTGCTGCTGGAGGGCGAACCACAGCAGGGCAGTACTACCATGCGCATCGGCAGGGTGCAAAAAACTCCGGCAGGCACGTTCCAGTTGGACCCGCGCTTCGTTCCTCCGTTGCTGGATCTCTCCGCCAGCGAATACCTGCTGGCCATTTTGCGTCGGCTCGTCGAGATTCTGGCCGCGAAGGGGAGCACGCTCGCGGGGTTGCGCCGGCAGAAAAACCTGAGCCTGGCTGACTTTTCCGCTTCGGACATCGCCAACTTCTGGCCGTTGTACACCGCGAATACCTACTTCCCTTTGCTGCGGCATTTGCTGGAATCACGGAAAGGGCATCCGGAAGGCCTGTTTCGGGCCCTGCTGGCCCTGGGCGGCTCGCTGACGACCTTCTCAAGCACCGTGCAGCCTCGCGACCTGCCGCTCTATGACCACGACAATCTCGGAGGCTGCTTTACCGACCTCGATGAGAAACTGCGTAACCTGCTGGAAACGGTTGTCCCCAGCAACTTCGTTTCGCTGCCGTTGAAGCTGACGCAGACCTCGATTTACGCAACGGCGCTTGCGAATGATAAATATCTGACGAACACTAAGTTGTACCTGGCCGTGAGCGCGGACCTCAGTGAGGCCGACTTGCTCAAGCGCGCGCCCCACCTGATCAAGCTGTCATCCGCCAGTAACATTGATCGGCTCATCCGGTCGGCCCTTCCCGGCATCCAGTTCACGTACCTGCCTTCCCCTCCCGGCGCCATACCCATCAAGCTGAATTACAAATATTTCGCCTTGAACCAGTCGGGGAGCGAATGGGAGTCTGTGCTGCGCGCCCGCAATTTCGGGGCCTACGTTCCCGCCGAAATCCCCAATCCTCAACTCGAATTGATCGTGCTCCTGCCCCGGGCGGAATGACGCCGTAACGCTGGCTTCCAGCCGCCGACTTGAGTTCCTACCTTTGTGCTGCCCAGTCAGAAACGCACAGGCAAGAGGAACGTGTGAAAAAATCCCGAACGAGCAAATTCATCTCGAGCAGAGACGCAAAGGCGCAGAGGCCAGAAACAAAAGAAAGCAGTTGCTTGTTTCGAACCTCTGCGTCTCGGCGTCTCTGCGCGAGTTTGTTTATTTTTCTTACGCTTTCGGAGTGCCAGCGCCACCGGTGGGACAGCCACTCCTGGCTGTGCCAAAATGCAGAAACTCTGTGCGCCGGCTGGAATCTGGCGGTCCATAGGGGCGGACGGCGTCCGCCCGGTGCTAATGCTTCACCGCAAAGTACACAATCAAGATCACCGCGATCACGAGGAGGCAGCCTAACACGACGATCGGGACCAGGAATGAAGGCTTCTGGCTGCTTGCCGGAGGACTGACCTTGGGCACTGCCGGCGGCGCCGCTTTTGGCTGCGGGTAGGCCATCCCGGGCGCGAGGGGCACTAGCGGCGGCGGCGGGGGAGCGTACGTGGGGAACGCGGGAGGCGCTGGCGGCGTGTACGCGGGGTACGCGGGCGCAGGCGGCGGAGTATAAGCCAGCGGTGGTGCCTGCATTACCGGCGGTTGAGGCATTCTGGCCTGAGGCAACGGCGGAACCGCGGGTGCTGGCGGCGTCGCCAAAGGAAATCCCGGCATGGCCGCTGGGGGCGCCGCCACGACCGGAGGAACGGCCTGTGGCGCGTCGATCGCCGGCACCCCAGGCCTCGGGGGCCCCATAATGATTCGCGTGTATTCCCCCGGACCCGGGGGAGGCTTCGGCGGCGGGGGGGCAGGTTCCACATAGGGCTGCGGAAAGCCGCTTGGGGGTTGCGAAGAAGGACGCTCGAATGACGAGCTGTACCCATCTCCGCCTGATGGCTCAACGGGCGGCGTACTTGGCGGCTTTACCGCGGTCGGTGGCTGCTCCGGTAGATCCTGCTTGGGTGGCCGGTAACCCTGAAGAATGCGCGTCACCGCACCTGGTTCTTTTTCAGACGACGCCATGGGACTGGACGCATACGTTGGACCAGAGCTGGGCGGAGTGCCTTGCGGCCCCGCGCCCCTCAGCCCTCCGGTTCCGTGAAAGAACTGTGTAAAGGTACCCGGGCCTTCTGCACCCTCGGAATCGCGCTCCGCAGGTTGCGGCAGAGTGACGGCTGGCGGCGGGTATGGCGGCAGCGGGGAGTCGAGAGATCCCGGTGGTGTGGCCGAACCGGCGGTCCCCAACGGAGCGTCGGGGTGCAGGTTGAAGAGTCGGGTAAACTCTCCCGGCTGCTTGGACGCGTCGGCGGAGGGCGCGGACGGTATCTCGCTTGCTTCCAGGGGACCAGCCGGAGGGGGAACAGGTGCACCGGCCTTTTCACCATTCATGAAGAGATGCTGGAATAGCGCCGTGTCGCCAGCGGTATTGGGCGAATAGGGCTGCGGCGAGCTCTGCGCCGGCCGCGGGGTGGTCAGGAAAAGTTCGGTTTTTTCGCTGGCACCGGGTATGGGCCGGGATGACAATTCGTCGCCCAACGGCGGCGGGGGAACGCTTGCCGGTTTCGGCGCTTTCGTGCCTGTTCCTGCCGGTGGCAACGTCCCTGAAAACTCATCTGCTTTCGGCGCTGCTTTGCCCGGTGCCTGGGGCGGTTCCGCAGGTGGAGCGGAGCGACCGACGTCGGTTACACGTGTCTTTCGGTTCTTGCTGGTGTAGACGATTTCGAAGCCGGCGGGGGGGCGGCCTCGAACGCTGGCTGGCGGAGTCTTGGCGGCGGGCGCCTGCTTCACCTCCGCCAGTGGGGGCGGGAGCGGTGGCGGCGCCATCTCCTTCGCGAAAAACATCTGGGTAAACTCCCCGGCTGGAGGTTGATCCACGACGGAATCGCCGGGAGCCGGAGACCCAGGCGCCGGCTGAGATCCCATGTCTGCCACACGGAACATGCTGGTAAACGAGTCCGGTTCAGGCCCGCCCGCCGGCGGCGCAACAGGAAATTCCGGGGACGCCGCGGGTGCCGGCGATTGCATCCCAGCCTTGCCCGGGGCCAGGAACATGCTGGTGAAGGATCCCGGTTTAGGTTCCTCTGCGGCCGGCGCGGCAGGAGCTCCCGGGTACGAAGGCGACACTGGCTGCGATACGGCTTTGCCCGGGGTCAGGAACATGCTGGTGAACGATCCCCCCGGTTTAGGCTCTTCTGCTTGCGGCACAGCAGGCGCTTCCGATGGCGCGGGCGCCGGCGGTTGCATGCCGGCCTTGCCCGGGGTCAGGAACATGCCGGTGAATGATCCCGGCGCAGGTTCTTCAGCGATCGGCGCACTAGGAGCCACCGGGGAGGCGGGCAACGGTAGCGCATCTTCATCCGCGTTCAGGGACGAACCTAGGGGCGCCTCCGCGAGCGGCGCTTGGTTGAACCATTCGGTGAATTCGCCCGAGGGTTCCTCCGCTTTTTCGGGGCCGGCCTCGGCAGGCGCGGGGACGGCTCCATTCTCCACCGGAACCGGCTCTGAATAGGGTTGTTCCGTGCCGGCATCGGTCGGCGCCTGATACGCATTCGTGGCGGATTGCAGCCACGCCCGAAGGTCCAGACACTCCGGCAAATCCTCCGTCACCGCATAGACGTGATTTTCGGCTTCTCCGCATTCCAGGATGCGCCCCTTGAACTCGGGAGAGGCGTAGCGGACCACCCAATCCAGCAAGGCTGCCAGATCCACCTGATCGGGAGGGTTACGGTCCGGCCAGAGCTGGTGCACCAATACGCTCTGACCAGATGAAATCTGTGCCGCGCGTGCGCACGTCACTTCGCCGTCAGTCACGACATGTAAAACTTTGTAGCTATCTTGAAAGCTCACCGTCAGGCCTCGCCTCGCAATTTTGCCCATACTATCACGAAATCGGAATCCAAAGCAGGAGCACACGCGACGGCGCTGTCCCGATCGGGAACGCACCGCCACCATCGCTTCGTTTTGCTCAGGGCAGTCTTGGCGGCGCCTGGGCGCCGGCCGGAAGCCGGCGTCTGAAGTTTCGACATTTGTTGAAGTCTTACCCGGTGATTAACCAACCACACGTCAAAGGGGAGGGTCGGATTGGTTCCGAGTCGATCCAGGAGTGGGGCGGTTCTTAAACGCTGCGGCGCCTCAGCCTCAGAAAGTCAATCGCGCGCTGAACTGGGCTTCGCGGCTGGGGTGCATGGCCATGGTGATGGTTCCAAACTGGGGCTCGTTCACAAAGCGATTGGGAGTGCCGTAGTTGGTGTTGTTGAACGCGTTGAACATTTCCGCGCGGATCTGCATGTGCAATGATTCCGACAGGTGAAACTCACGCGACAAGGCAACATCCGCATTTTGCATTCCCGGGCCCTCCACGGTATTGCGCCCCGCGTTGCCAAAGGTATAAGGCGCTGGTGCAGCAAAGGCGGCGGTATTGAACCACTCCTCCGACGTGTGGGTGCCGGACGGGAACACCGGCTGGCCCGGTGTAATTCGCGCGGATGGGATTCTCACCCACCGTGGTGCCGGAATTCGCGGTGTCGCCAAATACCGAAATGGTGAAAGGCATTCCCGTCTGCGCCTGATAGGCCGTCGCCAGCTCCCAGTGGGAGGTGAGCCGGCTCATCCACCCCTGCTGCTTGAGCCCAGGGATGTTGTAGACGAAGGTAGCGACGTAGCGAAGGCGAACGTCGCAGGCCAGACCTTTCTCGGCGTCGAGATCGGAATCATTTTGCGGGATGGCGGACTCATCCATGGGCGAGCGGAAGTCTGGCGCGTTGGTGATGCTCTTGGCCCACGTAACGTTGGTCAGAAAAGTGAGTCCGTGGGAGAAGCGGTGGCGAACGTCGACCCAGCCCGCGTCGTACCAACTGCGCGCGGAGTTTTCCAGCATGATTGATGGTGGAGACGGGCTGATCCGGCTGGCCACGGTGACATCGCTGGGGAATAACGGTGTCCGGGTAGAAAACTGATGGACTTGATCGGGCGGCGAGGCTGGAGGAGGCCCGGTCCGGGAGGCGGGTTGTTGATCAGGTGCGCGCGCTGAAGGTGGTATCCGCCGTCGCCCTGGTAGCCGATCTCCAGCACCGTGTTAGGCGTAAGCGCCTTTTGCAGCGAATAGCTCCATTGCTCGATGTATTGCGAGGGGCTATGCGGGTAAAAGGCCGTAAAGCTGGTCACGGTCTTGCCCAGAACCGGTGAGGGCAAAATTGAATCCCGTCAGGCTGGGAGTGTAGGGGTCACTCTGCTGGGTTTGCGGGAAAACAAACGGCACATTGTGGCGCTGATTGCACCAGGTGTTCATATCGATGGGAGTGAAGAAGATACCGTAACTCGCGCGCATGACGAAGGGAAACCTTCCCTCGAAAGCATGGGTCAAGCCCACGCGGGGCGCGAACTTGAGGTTCGGAGTGTAGAACAACCCCTTCGGCGTGCCGTCCTGCCCCCCGATGAAAATATAAGGGACGCCATCCTGCCAAGTCAGGTTGCTGCCGGGCTTGTCGGGCCGGATATCGGTAAGCGCGCTCATGTACTCATAGCGTAAGCCGACGTTGAACGTGGTGTTCTGGGTGACGCGCCAGTTATCCTGAACGAAGGCGTCGGCATACCACTGGCGCAGATTCATGTCGGGAACGCCGAGCTGCCGCCTGCTTCACGATCGGCAGACCCAGCAGGAAGCTGGCCAGGGCGGCGCCCGTGCCGTCGTTGGTAGCTGTCTCGGTGGTGGCGCCATTGCTGAACTGGTAGTAGCCGCGGCTTTGGAAGAAGCCCCACATGGGCCAGTCGTAATCCCGGACGTCGCCGCCCACCTTCAGAGAGTGCCGCCCCCATTGCTTGTTCCAGATGTCACCCGCTTGCAGAACGGTGTCCCAATCGTGTACCGGCGTCCCGATATAGGAATCGCCAAAGGCGTTGTAACCTTGCACCGTCGCGTAGGGCATGCCCCACGCGCCCTGCCCGCCGAAACCCACTCCCTGGATGCCCAGTTGGGTGACGTAATCGGTGGTGAAGTTGTCTTGGGAATAGCGGTGCATGGAAAGGCGCGACATCCCCAGCCAGAGCACGTTCACTGACGTGGACGAGATCAGGTGCGTATACTGGAGTGTCCCGTTCTGCGACAGGTTGTTGTCAAAGGAGCCGAAGCCGGGCAAATTCTCGGGGGTAAAATCGCGTTCGGCCAAGAAATGAATAGCGCGCGAACAGCGCGTCGCCATGGGGCAAATTCTGGTCGATGCGGAGGGTTGCCTGATTGGTAAAATTGCGGTTGTTGCGCAGATCGAGGTAGTTGTTGGAGTCCGGCCCCACACCGATAGGCATCGACCCCATCCCCCCCATCGCCATCATGCCTGAAGCCATATTGGGAAGCGGTACCGCCGCCAGTATCCCTGTGGCGACGGAACTGATTCTGCCATTGGGGACGGTATCGTTCGCAAAGGCGTTGCGGAGGACAGCCGGATTGGCAGGACCGGTGGGCAGCGACGGGTTGTAATTGGGATTCGCGTGCGAGGTGGAGGGATCGTAAATGGTCACGCCGGTCGCACTAAAGTTTCCCATGCGCTCCATCGCGGTGGGAACCGTCTCAATTTGCGCCAGGCCGTTGCTTAAGCGGAAGCCCTCCCAGTTGGCGAAAAAGAAAGTGGAATTCTTGCGAATCGGACCACCCACTGACGCACCGAATTCATTCTGGGCCAGATGCGGGATGTTGCTGGGGTCCGTGAAGTTGCGGGCATCAAAAGTGTTGCTGCGGACAAACTCATAGGCGTCGGCGTGTAGTCCATTGCCGCCGGACTTCGTCACGATGTTCACCTGGGCGCCGCCCGCGCCGCCAAATTCCGCCGAGTAACTTCCAGTCTGCACCTTGAACTCGCGAACTGCATCGGGCGAGGGGCTGAACGACAAGGTGTTGAACGTGGGGTCGGTGTCCGCCGAGCCATCCAGCAGGAAGTAGTTGGCATTAGACCGCCCGCCCCCTGCGCTCAAGGCCGAGTTCTGTGAGGGACGCCAATACAGCGGATTGTAGTTTCCCGTTTGCATCCCATATCCCTGCGTGAACGGCTGGTGCCATCAGCGCCAGGTCAAGCACATGCCCGCCATTCAGCGGCAGATCCTTGGTCAGGGTGGGTTCGATGACTTCACCCAGGCTGGCATCCGCAGTGCGCACCATTTCCGAAGCGCCAACCACTTCGATCGCCTGTTTCAGCGGACCAACCTGCATCACGAGGTCGAGGCGAAGATACTGGTTCACTTCCAGAGTCAGCGTCCGCACCGGGGAGTCGAATCCCTGCAAGACGGCAGAGAGCCGGTATTGTCCCGGGTTGAGGCTCACAAACTGGTAGGCGCCCTCATTGGTGGTTTCCACGCTGCGAGCCAGCCCCGTTTGGGTCTCGGTAAGAGCGACTTCCACGTCGGGGAGCGGCAATCCTTGAGCATCGCGTATGATGCCGTCGATGTGCGCGCCGCTGGCTTGCGCACGAACATAAGGTGTTTCGAGGCCAACAATCAGAATTGCGGCGAAAATTCCCATCCATTTATGCACAGTTCCGCATCCTCGTGGCGAGGAGCGGATTGAGACCGCTCCTCGCCAAAGCATTATTATCAGCGGATCTTGTTAGACCCTTTGAAGTCCCAAGAATGAACCGACGCAGTGGGGAGACTACCAGTGGGTGCTGAGATCCGCAATAGTCTCAAGCTATTAGCGCTTCGGATTTAAGCCATTACCAGCCGATAATAGATTTGGACATTATGGCCGGATTGAAGGTGAACTTGCTACGGAAGACTCACGAGAGGGGGGGTGTCCGCTTCGGCCGATTCGGGCCTAATCTCGGCGGGAGCGGTGTTGCGGCCGGAAGCCTTGTCCGCAATGAAGCGCTCGACCTCTTCGAGCAGGGCAGCCACGATCTCATCTTCCTTAACCCGGCGGATGGCCTTCCCTTCCCGGTAGATCATGCCATTGCCGCGGCCGGCCGCCACGCCCAAATCGGCTTCGCGTGCTTCTCCCGGACCGTTGACGGCGCAGCCCATCACCGCCAGGCTAAGGGGGGTCTTAATGTGCTTGGTGGCCTGCTCGATTTCCCCGGCAATCTTGAACAAGTCCACTTCCAGCCGCCCGCAGGTGGGGCAGGCTATCACCACGGGCCCGCGGCTGCGCAAGTCCAGCGACTTCAGCAGCTCAAAGGCAACGCGCACTTCTTCCACCGGATCGGTGGCGAGCGACACGCGGATGGTGTCGCCAATACCCTCTCCGAGCAGCATGCCCATGCCTACGCACGACTTCACGGTGCCGGAGAACTGCGTACCCGCTTCGGTGATGCCCAGGTGCAGGGGGTAATCCACTTGCTTCGAGAGCAATCGATAGGCGGCCACCGTCAGCTTTACGTTGGACGCCTTCAAGGAGATGACCGTATCCGTAAAGCCCAGGTCCTCCAGAATCCGAATGTGGTACATGGCGCTTTCGACCATTGCTTCCGGGGTGGGGAAGCCGTACTTCTCAAGCAAGCGCCGCTCGAGCGAACCGGCATTCACGCCGATGCGGATCGGAACTTTTTGTCCCTGCGCGCGCCGCACCACCATGCGCACTTTGTCTTCATCTCCGATGTTGCCGGGATTGATACGCAGTTTGTCGATGCCGGCATCCAAAGCCATCAGCGCAAACTTGTATTGAAAGTGGATGTCCGAAACCAGCACCGAATCTGGGCAGCGCTTGCGGATTTCCGGCAGCGCCTTGGCGGCTTCAAGATCGGGAACGGCCAGGCGCACGATTTCGCACCCAGCCGCTTCCATTTGCTGGATCTGTTCGACAGTTCTCTCCACCTCGCGCGTATCCGTCTTGGTCATCGACTGGACTACGATGGCGGCGTCGCCTCCAATCGTCAAGCGTCCGACCTTAACCGGGCGGGTCTTTCGCCGCGGTGGGAAAAATTCCGTAGCACTGAAATTCACAGAGACTCCTTCTTGGGTAGTGGTTAGAAGTTAGAAGCGAGGAGTTGGAATCGAGAATTCGGAAGTTGCGAACAGAACCACAGCATGCCTTCAGTCAAACCCAAAAACAAACGCCCAACTCCTCCTAGCTTCCAGCTCCTAACTCCTGGCGACTTCAATACGGTCTAAATGTCTTCACTAGATCATTGTACATCACGAAGGCGGCGAGGAGCAGGAGGAAGACAATTCCCACCTGCACGAAGCGTTCCTTAACCTCGAGGCTCAAATCTCGACGCATCAGGGATTCGATGAGCAGGAGGAAGATCACGCCACCATCCATGACGGGAATGGGCAGGAGGTTGAAAATACCCAGTTGCAGGCTGATGAATGCGACGAGGAGCAGAAGCTCGGAAATTCCCGCGCGGTACGCTTCTCCCGACATCTGCGCGATGCCGATGGGGCCGGACAACGAGCGCGCGGACATGCGCCGCGTCAAAATCTTGCCCAAAACGTCGAAAGTGGCCAGGCAATTACGCGCGTTGTCGTCCAAGGAGTTCGCCAGCGCTTGCTTGAGCGGCAAATGGCGGACCACCACGCCGCTGCGGAACCAAAACCCCACGCGCCAGCGCTTCTCGCCCATGAGCTCACTGTACACGGGCTGAACCGTGACTTGGAATTCCTTGCCGGCGCGGAGGATTCCGAACGTAACGGGCTTGCCGCCGCCCGATTGGATGGTAGTAGCAACGATAGGAAAATAAAGCACTTTATGCCCATCGACGCCAACAATCTCGTCACCCGGCTTCAACCCGGCCTTGCTCGCCGGCAGTCCGGGCTCGACCCCCTCGAGAATCCCGAGCGCCACGGGATCCCACCCAGCGTAGCCTGCACGATTCGCGCCCTTGGCCACGGGTGTGATGGAGGTATCCAGAAGATCGCCATCGCGCTTGAGCGTGAGAGCAAGCGATTCATTCGCGCTGGTCAGCACTTTGAACTCGACGTCTTCCCACTTGGGATTGGCCTGGTCGCCAATGCGCAAAATCAGGTCTCCGGGCCGGATGTTGGCCTGGGCAGCAGGCGATCCGGGGTCCACATCGCCCACGCGCGCAGCCTCATCCAGGTAGGCTGGACGTTGAAAATGGAACTTGTAAAGCCCGGTCAGGAGAGCCACGGCCAGCAGAACGTTCATGGCCGGACCCATGATAACGATGACGAAGCGGCGCCATCGGGGCTGGGACAGGAACTCACTTTTGTCGCCTTGCCGAACCTCGGAGGGATCGTCGCCGGCCATCTTGACGTATCCCCCAAATGGGAGGGCGCTGATGCGGTAGTCGGTGTCCCCGCGCTGGACGTGAAGGAGCGACTTTCCAAATCCCAGGGAAAACACCAGGACGCGTACGCCAAAGGCCTTTGCGGCCATGAAATGACCCAATTCGTGGATGAAGATCATGCCACCCAGAACCACGATCACCACTAGCGCGTCCGTAACAAAGCTAGTCATGTAGTAGCCCTTTCCTAGGACTAAGCGCCCGAAATGGCCTGCGCCGCGCGCACGCGAGCTTCCCGATCTCCTTGAAGTACGTCATCCAGTGAATCGACTGAACCGTTTGAATCCATCTGATGCATCACAGTTTCGATGAGTCGCGGGATCGATGAAAAAGCCAATCGGTGGTTCAGAAAGGCTTCCACCGCGACTTCGTCTGCGGCGTTCAAAACGCAGGGCGCAATGCCGCCGCGATTCAAGGCTTCGCGCGCCAAGTCCAGGCTGGGGAAGCGCCTGGTATCGGGCTTTCGGAAGTGCAGCCGTCCCGCGGCGATAAGGTCAAGCCCCAGCGCCTTTTCCGTGACCGGCAAACGGTCCGGGTAAGTCAAGGCATACTGAATCGGAATGCGCATGTCTGGAACGCCCAATTGCGCCATCACGGACCCATCACAGAATTCTACCATGGAATGGATCACCGATTCAGGGTGGATTACAACATCGATCTGACCGGAGGGAAGTCCAAACAACCAGTGAGCTTCAATGATCTCCAGTCCCTTATTCACAAGGGTAGCCGAATCAATGGTTATCCTTCCCCCCATATGCCAGATGGGATGCTTCAGCGCTTGCTCAGGAGTGATGGAAGCAAACAGGCGGCGCGGGGTTAGCAGGAAGGGCCCGCCCGAAGCCGTCAGAATGATGTGCTTGACTTCCTTGCACTTTCCGGCACGAAGGCACTGGTGCACGGCGCAATGTTCGCTATCAATGGGAAGGACCTCGATGCCCCGGCTGGCCGCAGCGCGCATCACCAGTTCGCCGGCGGCTACCAATGTTTCCTTGTTGGCCAGTCCCACGCGTTTGCCGGCGCAGACGGCCCTATACGTAGCTACGAGTCCCGTCGTGCCATGCGATGCGGAAACCACGAAATTCACAGCATCGTGCAGACAGGCCTCAACCTGGCCCTCAACCCCACAGGTGATCTTCACGCGGTGACGGTACCCGAGCCGCTTGAGGAGTTCACGCAATGCTTCCCTGAATTCGGGCCGGCTTATGACCACAATCTGCGGGTGATACTTCACCACCTGCGAGGCGAGCACGTCGAGGTTTTTGCCTGCCGAGAGCGCCACGACCTGGAAACGATCCGGGAGTCCATCGACCACGCGGAGGCAGTTCTGGCCGATGGACCCGGTGGAACCGAGAATGCACAAGCCTTGACTCATGAGAGACATCCCCATACGAGTAGTGCAAGCCACAAGGCCGGGGCCGCAAATAGTAGGCTATCAATGCGGTCGAGAAAGCCGCCGTGACCGGGAAGCAGCGTGCCGGAATCCTTTTTGTTGGCGCCGCGCTTGATGGCGGACTCCACCAAGTCTCCAATTTGGCCCGCCACGCCTATCAACGCTGAAAGCAGGAGAACCGTGGTAACGTGAGTCCCCGGCAGAAACGAATGCGCAAACAACCAGCCGAACAGCAAGCTTCCCGCCAGGCCCGCCAGGGCGCCCTCGCACGTTTTGCGCGGAGAGATGCGGGTAAAGAACGGGATACGCCCCATCGAGCGGCCTACCAGGTACGCACAGACGTCACCCGCCCAAATCACGACGAACAGAAGCAGGACCAACCGGGCGCCAAAGCTCAGCCCCATTACCGGGCCTGCTTCAGTTCCCATCATCCGCTCGCCGCCGAGTTCGCCAACGGAAAAGCGGATGGGCAGCAAACACGCCAGCGTAAGCCCGATATACAGGATCCCGAAGAGGCTCGTGGACGTTGCGGAAAGGTACTCTTTCAGGTCCACCGTTCGCCGGAGAGCGAAGGTGCAAATGAGCAGCGCGATAAACGCAAGCAAAGGAGCACCAGCAACTCGATACATATCTCCCGGCAGCATCTGTACCAGACAGCATGCCACGCCTGCGCCATACCCCATGGAGGAAAACACCGTCAGCCCCATCGCGCGGCATAGTTCGAAGAACTCACGCAGTGCGAGCAACACTGCAACAACCACCGCCAGCAGGAAGAGCCATTTCGGGGACCACCCAATCAGGTATACGACCGGGGGAACTAACAAGAGGGCAGTCAGAGTGCGTTTCAACATGAAGTATGTTCCACAGATTGCGCAGATTCCGCAGATACCAGCGTCTGCGTCATCTGCGTTCTCTGCGGATTCGAATTCGGGTCTTCCTCAGCTTAGTCCCAGTCCCCCGTAGCGGCGTTCGCGTTTCTGGAAGTCGATGATGGCCTGGAACAGGTCCTTCTGCTGGAAGTCCGGCCACATCGTTTCTGTAACCCAGAGTTCTGCGTAGGCCACCTGCCAAAGGAGGAAGTTGCTCAGACGCAATTCTCCGCTGGTACGAATCAGCAGGTTGGGGTCGGGCAGGTCACGCGTGTAGAGATGTGCACTTACCGTGGCCTCGTCGACGGTGATGGAACCATTCTCCTTAGCGCGCGCCAGCAGTTCGCGAACCGCGTCCACCAACTCCGCCCGGGCACCATAATTCAAGGCCAGGACCAACCGCACCCCGGTATTCTGCCGCGTTCGGTCCAGCGCGTTCTCCAGGTCATGGAGCACGGCCTTGGGCAGTTCCTGAATCCGGCCGATGACCGCCAGCCGGATGTTCTGCCGATTGAGTTCGTCAATTTCCTTCTTCAGGTACTCGCGCAACAAGCGCATCAGAAGCTTGATCTCGGTGAGGGGCCGTTTCCAGTTCTCCACCGAGAAGGCGTACAGCGTAAGGTAGGGAACACCCAAACGGGCGCACGCCTCGACGGCTTGGCGCACCGCCCGCATCCCCGCGCGGTGCCCGGCGATGCGCGGCAATCGCCGGCTGTTGGCCCATCGCCCGTTCCCGTCCATGATAATGGCAATGTGACGGGGCAGACGGTCGAGATCGATCTGTTGCAGGAGATCTGTTTCGACGGGTTGTGTCTTCACGGAACCGCGACCTTGTACGCCTTTGAAATCACTAGAAACCCTAGCACACCCGCATGGTTACCGCAAGCGGAGCGAAAGGAGGGTAGTGTCTCAGTTTGACGTAGAGGCGGCTTCACGCTGCCATTTGGCGAGGTGAACTCGCCGCTACCATTCAAACTGAGACACTACCGACAGGAGCGAAAGGAATGCGGTGACGAGCGGCGCACAGGCAGGCCGGGAAGCGGGATCATCCGGACAATTGGCCGGGAAAGAGACTGGTGATGGCCAGCATGGCGGTAAGCACGATCATGACAATGCAAGTAACCCAGGCAACGATGTTGAAGCCGCGGGAATTGCGGTACGGCCCCATCAGGTCCTCACGGTTGGTGAGTTGGAGCATAAAGATGACAACGAACGGCAGCAGGACCCCATTGGCCACTTGCGACAACAGAATGATGGGAACCTGCTGCTCCTCGCTCAAAAGGACGACGGCCAGCATGCCCAGGAAAATCAGACCGGTGTACAGCCAATAGAAGGCAGGCGCCTCGTTAAACCGCTTATTGATGCCGGATTCGAGTCCCAACCCCTCACATACATAATAGGCGGTGGCGAGCGGCAGGATGCAGGCGGAAAAGAGCGAAGCATTGCAGAGTCCCACCGCAAACAGCGCGCTGGCAGCATGACCCGCCAGCGGCCGCAGCGCCATGGCCGCGTCGCCTGCGTCTTTGATCTCCCGGTGACCCGTAACGTAGATCGTGGCAGCGCACGCCACGATTATGAAAAACGCTACAACGTCGGTGATGACGCAGCCCACAATCACGTCCAGCCGCGAGTAGAGGTAGTCCTTGAGCTTCACACCTTTCTCCACGACGGCCGACTGAAGATAGAATTGCATCCACGGCGCGATGGTCGTACCGACCAGCCCGATAATCATATAGAGGTAACCCGAGCTGAATTGGAAAGAAGGCTTGATGGTGCTAACGAGCGAACTGGTCCAATCTGGATGTGAAAGGAAGCATGAAACGGGATAAGCAATGTAAATCACACACGCTGCCAGGAAGACTTTTTCGACGTAGCGGTAGCTTCCCTTCACCACCAGCAGCCAGACGAACACGGCCCCCAGTGGGACCGCGACAAATCGGCTCATATGGAAGACGGAGGTGCCCGACGCCAGCCCGGCAAACTCCGAGACGGTGTTCCCTAAGTCGGTAATGATCAGCAGGACCATCAGGATGAAGGTAGTTCGAAATCCATATTCCTCGCGGATGAGGTCGGCCAAGCCCTTGCCGGTCACCACCCCCATGCGGCCCACCATCTCCTGGACGATAATCAAGGCGATGGTGATGGGAATCAGCGTCCACAGTAACGAAAATCCGTATTTCGCCCCAGCCACGGAATAGGTGTAGATTCCCCCGGCGTCGTTATCCACATTGGCCGTGATAATGCCAGGCCCCAGGACCGCCAGGAAGATCAGCAGCCGCGTGCGAAAACGCCGAAACTCCTTGAGCTTCAGTTGCATGTAAACGCCCCCGCGCTGATGGGATTCGGTCGCCGATCGTCAACGGCAAAGACGTCCGAATCAGGTGGTTTAAATCGACCGATGGCGTTGATTCCCTTCCCTTACTTGCGGCTGATCACCCGTTCCAGTACGTCATCAGCAGTGACAATGCCCAGCAAGTGGCGTTCTTCGTCCACCACCGGTAGGGACATCAGATTGTATTTGTGAAAAAGATCCACCACTGCTTTGGCGCTCTCTTCCGCTTGCACGGACAGAAGCGGTTCGGCAGAAAGGTCCCTCATTGGGGTCGTAGACGTGGCAAGCACGATGCGCCCAATGGGCACTGCTCCTTTCAGAACGGCATCGTCATCGATCAGGAAAATCTGGGGAACGGCTTCCACCTGTCCCTCGAAGCTCTTCAAGGCCTCAATCGCGCCCGCCACGGTGGCGGATTCGTGCACCATGACATACTCCGTGGTCATCATCGACCCGGCGGTATTTTCCGCGAACGCCAGCAGCTCGCGGACTTCCTTGGCCTCCTCTTTTTCCATATCGGCCAGCACTTCTGCGGAGGTCTCGGGCGAAAGCTGATTGAGAACGTCGGCCGCTTCGTCGGGGGGCATCTCCTCCACGATGTCCGCCGCCTTTTCCGCCGGGATGCTCTCCAATAAGTCCGCCTGCATTTTGGTCGGAATCTCCGAAAGGGCCTGCGCTGCGGTCTCCTCGTCCAGCGATTCAATTACCGCCTTTTGTTCGTTGTGGCTCAACTCCTCCAGAATGTCCGCGATGTCGGCAGGATGCATTTCTGCCAATCGGTCATAGGAAATGCGCAGTTTCACGCGCCGTGCGGGGTCCGATTCAATGAGGTTCACAAATTCCCACTGAATCGTGCTGGTCGGAAAGGCATTGGCGATCAGGCGGATTCTGTGCTTGGACAATGCACCTTGAAGGAGTCTGCGCACCGCTGCGGCCAACCCCACGTTGACCGCGACAATTCGGAGTTCGCTATGCCCTTCAGCGGGCTCAATGTCAAAGTCTACATCGTTCACGCGCTCCACTTTGCGGTTGTTGACGTCAATAATCTGCTGGTCAAGCACATCCTTCTTGATCCGGATAAGCCCTTCGTCCGGCGCATAGCACCGCACTTCGTCGCGCGGCACGTTGGTTTGTCCGGCGCGTACAGAGATGGATTGGACCTGGGTGTAGGTGATGCACCGGAGGCCCCTTTGGCGCGAGCGGACCAAATAGGACGCCACCCGCGCCGCCTTCTCGCTGGGGTCAACGCACACGTCTTCCAACTCGCCCAGAAACTCGCCCCTTACGCCGTAAAACGGCAGATTTTGCAGTTCCGTGAAGTAGATCATGGTAAGCCTCCCGTCGCCCCGGAGTTTCCCGTGGCTTTTGTGGCTAGCTTGCCTGACCGCGTCAATATTCAGTGTGCAGTCGCAGAGCGAAGATACTCACTGGCCCACGGACATGGTTATAGGCCGGGTTCTCAGCAAACTCGTAATCCGGCGTTAGCTGAAAGTGTTTTGCCACTTGCCAGTTGTAGTACACCTCGACCGCCCGCTCCGACCGATAGTCGAGGGCGCCGTCGCCGACCGTGATCCCCAGGCCTCCGGCCGCGAGGTATTGCCGATAGACGGCGCTTATGCCGTTCACCACCAAGCCCAGGCCTGCCGTGTCCTTCGGCCGCCGCCACTTACTGCCTTTCAGGCTAAGCCCGGCTGTGGCGGTGCGATCCACATCCGTATATTCGTACGTCTGGTTCTTGCCATCGCTCCAGCCGAGGCGGATGAACGCGCCGAGGTCCCGGCGGAGTTCCTGATCCATGTTGATGCCAAATCCGTATTTGTAGCGGTAAGCCGCCGTCAGCACGATGTACTCGCCGAGTCTGGGGTTATTGATCGTCTCCTGATAACTTCCCATGTGGGCGCGCTGATCGTAGGCGAATAGTCGTAAGGCCCCTGAGTGTCCTCGAAGTGAATATCGTCTTTCCATCTCCGCCGCTAATGACCAGGCGTGGGCCAGGTTCCAGTCCATTCGCAGGCCGTTCGCGACTTTTGACATCTGGAAGATGCCCAATCGCCAAGCCCATGCGCGGGTGTTCAATTCAACCGCAGCCCCGTTCGTAAATCCCAGCGTGTTCGCCGGATAATCCCAAGCGTCGTTGGCGCCCAACGACCAATTCATGAACTGGGTTCGCGGGTCGCCCGCGTAAGCGTTATTATCGAAGATATCCTTCGCGCTGAAGTGGCCAAGCGTAAACGTTAATCTCCGAATCTGCTTTCCACCGCTCAACTCGAATGGTGTATCGTCCGACGATTCCTTTTCCCCGCCCAGCCCGATGGTCTCGCGAACGAAAGCGCGGCAAAGATTGGCATCCGGATAAGTCTTGCCGACTCGAAACGCCTCACCATTGGGAAAGGCCGCCATGCCCAGAGTGTCGCTCAGGCCATAGCCTTGCCAGACGAGCGCATCCCCGAAAAACTCTCCGCCACGCCATAAACGCACCCCTCCCATCACATCGACGGAAACTGTATCTTTGATCTCAGCTTCGGGATCAAGACTGTTCGTGCCGGTGTATTCCGCCGGGAAAGACAGGTGAGTTTGGCCCACCACCGTGGATTGGATGTGAATGTTCCAACGCTGCATGGCAGTTGAAGACGGGTCGGCCGAGCCCTGCCCTGGGTCCGGTGTCGAACTCTCTTGCCCACGGGTATAGGTTGCGGCCAACGTGGCGAGGAGGAAGATCGGCCCCACCCATCTGAAGCCTCTCCGGCGCCAACCGGCCGGACTCCCAATCATATTCTCGTAAGATCGCATCGTTAGTTGCCCAGTCACTCGAAGTGGCCCAAAAAGCAAAACGCCCCCGGGAGCACAAGCTCCGCAGGGGCGATCCTTGAAAACCAGGGTTTCAACCCGGCCTCTCAAACCTCCTGGTGAGAGCTTTGGCTCCACACAACGTAGTGTCCCGTATTCCGGAACAGCCACCTTAGGCAAGGCCTTAAGCCGACCGTGCCTGCTCACCCGTTGGCCCGTCTCCAGGTTTCTGGGTAGTGGCTTGTGTTTGCGTGGTAACCTCGCCTAACGAGGTCAACCGTTTTCCTACGGCATCGCACCGAAATCAGAATGCCAAGAAGCCGTCCTTCATCGTATAACCGCGAGAAAATTCCCGTGTCAAGGGAAAACGAAGCCAGGAAGGGATTGCACAAGTTGTTGACGGATGTGCCGAACGTTCTGCCGTGGTGCAGGTCAGTCGTCCTCGCGCATTACCCACTTGATTCCCCGCAGCAGCATTTCCTGATACCGGGCGTCCTTCCAAACCGCCTCTTCGTGCCCCAGACTGTTGTAATAGACGCGTCCTTTGCCGAACATGCGCGTCCAGGCAATCGGCCATCCGTAGTATCGCCGACGCACGCCGGGTTTGTTCAGGTCTACGGAAGCGGGATCGAGCCTCAGCAGCACGTGCGAATCGTCCGCCCGAAAATCGCCGATCTGGTAGATTTCGTCGGTAATCTGAAACGATTTCCCCAGGAAATTCACCAGCTTGCTGTTCGGGTCCACCACGTCAACGGTTACGAGTTGATGCCAGGGGTGATTATTGAAATAGCCGCCGATGATTTGGTTGTATGTGCCCCATTCGTACAGTGTGTCGGTGGCGCTGTGAACCCCCACAAACCCATGACCCGACTTAAGGAAATCCACCAGCGCGCTCTTTTCTTCATCCGTGAAGGGTAGTTCGCCTGTGGTGTAAAACATGACCGCGGCGTAATTCTTGAGGTTATCCCTGGTAAAGGCGCCCACGTCGTCCGTCACCGTGACCTGGAACGCGCCTGACTTCTCTCCCATCTCCTTCAGAATCGGTTCTGCAAACTCCACAGTTTGGTGATGATATCCTTTGCTTAGCGTCATGTAGAGCAGCTTGCCGCTCTTCACTGCCGATTTACCCCAAACGTGGCCGGGGCCGCTCGTGATCCCCAGCCCAAGAACCACTACTAGGAACAAAATGACACTTCTCCCTCTTCTCATTATTCCTTATTCCTCCGTGATCTAAGTTTCCCGAAGATGACACTACGATGAAGACTCACGCCACTGCGGTACGGTTCTTCGCGACCTGCGCCTTGAGCGCCTTGATAATCTCGCGGCAAAACGCCGGCAGGTCCGTGGGCATGCGCGACGTTATCAGATTTCCATCCACCACCACCTCTTCGTCCACATATTCTGCGCCGGCATGAATCATGTCGTCCTTGATGGCCTTAAAACAGGTGGCGATGCGGCCGCGCAGGATATCGGCCGAGCATAGCACCCATCCCGCATGGCAGATCGCCGCCACGACTTTGCCGGCCTTGTCCATTTCATGCACAAAGTTGAGCATGCGCTTGTCCTGACGCAGCGTGTCAGGGGCCCACCCGCCCGGGATCACCACCGCGTCGAAATCGCCGGGATAAACGTCGGCGATCGACCTGTCGGCGACCACCGGGTAGCCTTTTTTGCTGAGATATGTTTTGCCCGCTTCCGCTCCCACCACTATGGTCTCCGCTCCCTCTTCCCGAAAACGCAGGAGTGGGTACCAAACCTCGAGTTCTTGGTAAAGGTCCGCCGCCAGAATCGCGATGCATTTTCCGGTTAGCTGCATTGCACCCTCCTTGAGCGATGTTTCTTTAATGGTACCATAAACCATTTCATATCAGCTTCTAACATTGCGGAGGACAGTACTTCAGTCATCGCGCGTTCAGACGCGCCCCCATGATTGATCCTGTCAAGTTTCGGCGGCTTAAGGTAGAATTATTGGGTAGGTGCCGCGCGGATTGTGCTGCAACCCTGCCCTGGTTGTTGGAGGCTAATGATGTCGTCTGTAATGAAAACGCTTTTCCTGAACCCGCCCAGCTTTGAGGGTTTTGACGGCGGGGCTGGCGCGCGCTGGCCGGCTACGCGTGAGATTAGTTCGTTCTGGTATCCGGTGTGGCTCACCTACCCCGCAGGGATGTTGCCCGGCAGCCGCCTGCTTGATGCGCCGCCTCACAAGATCACCCAAACCGACACGGTGCGGATCTCGCGCGACTACGATTTCGTTGTACTGTTCACGTCATCAGTTGGATTTGAAAGCGACGTACGGCTGGTGCGCCGGATGAAGGAAGCCAAGCCCGACCTGAAGGTAGCGTTTGTGGGCCCGGACGTCGGAACCCGGCCCGCCGAGTGCCTCCAGACCAGCCCGGATATCGATTTTGTGGTGCGCGGCGAGTTTGATTACCCGGTGGTGGAATTCGCCCGGGGCGAACCGCTGGCCGGAATCAGCGGAGCAAGCTACCGCAGCAATGGCGACATCATTCACAACCCTGCGCGCCCGCTGCTTAAGACCGAGGAATTGGACAAGTTGCCGTTTGCAACGGAGGTCTACAAGCGCGACCTGGTGATTGAGAACTACAACATCCCGTTCCTGCTTCACCCCTATGTGTCTTTTTACACCAGTCGGGGCTGCCCGGCGCTGTGTACGTTCTGCCATTGGCCTCAGACCTTCACCGGCCATCCGTGGCGGGTGCGCTCGTCGGACAGCGTGGTGGCAGAGTTCCGGCAAGCGATGAAGCTTTTTCCCCAAGCCAAGGAGTTCTTCTTCGACGATGACACGTTCAACATTCGCAAGGACCGCGTCCTGGAAGTTTGCTCGAAGCTCAAGCCCCTGGGCTTCCGTTGGTCCGCCAACGCTCGCGTCCACACTGATTACGAAGCGCTAAAAGCGATGGCCGACGCGGGCGGACGGCTGCTGATTGTCGGCTTCGAATCGGGGGATCCCCAAATTCTCAAGAACATCAAAAAGGGTACAACCGTAGAGATGGGGCGTACCTTCGTGAAGAACTGTAAAAAAGTGGGTCTGGCGGTGCACGCGGATTTCATCATTGGCCTTCCCGGCGAAACCCCGGAGACGATCGCCCGCACCATCGACTACGCCAAGGAACTTGACGCGGAAACCGTGCAAGTCTCCGTTGCCCATGCCTTCCCGGGGACCGAGTTATATGACTACGCCGCCAAGAACGGGTATCTGGCTTCGGAAACGCGCGCCGATGGCGGTGGGCACCAATTACCCCACATCATTTATCCCGGCTTGACGCTGGAACAGATGATGGCAGGGATGAACACTTTCTACGATTCGTATTATCTGCGACCTCGCATCGTGTGGCGAATTGTGCGCAAAGCGCTGTGGGATTCCCATGAGCGCAAGCGCCTGTACGGGGAAGCTGTCGAGTACCTGCGCGTGCGGGCCGAGCGCTGGAAATACGTTCGCAAAGGTGCGAAGACGCGCACCGCAGCCCAATCCTTACATTCCTAAGCTCCCGACGGCCGATCATCTTCCGGGTTGCGCCAAGCGAACCTGGCCGTTCGCCCGCGGCGCATCTCCCACAATCATCTCGCCCCCCGTTCTATCCCCCAGCCCTGATCGTGTTATACTGTACGTCTTTCGGACCAAAACCTATACCTGCGGAGGCGACCTTTGAAACTCACGCTCGCGTGTGTTTTAGCGCTAGTTTGCTTTGGTAGCATGCTCTGGGCTGATGTCGTGACCCTTAAGAACGGCGACCGCATCACGGGCACTCTGATTTCGGTTACGGGCGGCACGCTGCAACTGAAATCGGACATGATGGGGGCCGTGTCAATCCCCATGGACAACGTTTCTTCCTTCTCGGCGGCGAAACCCGTGGCGGTGATCATTAAAGGGCAGGAACCGGTGCAAGGAACTCTGGAGTTCACGCCCTCGCGCAACTGGCAGGTGACCGCGAATGGAAAGGTACAGACCATCGCCGCGGCATCCGTGAATACCATCATGCCGGACGAAGATTACCAGAAACTGGTGGCGGCCACACCCAAGCTCTGGCAAGCCTGGAAGGGCAATGCCAGCTTGGGCTACAGCATCCAGAGTGGAAACCAACATACCACCAACCTTGTTACATCCATCGCCGCCAGCCGCGAACGTCCGGCGCTGCCCATTTTCACGCCCCATTTTCGCACGGACTTCAGTTTTACCACCCTTCTCTCACATGCGGAACAGGACGGCAGCACGGTCACCTCGCGCGTCGTGACGGCGACTCTTACCGAGAACTATCTGCTCACCCCGGATAACTTCATGTTTGTCTTGGCGCAGGCCAACCACGTTTCGACACAAAACCTCTATCTTCAGCAAACTTACGGCGGCGGCTACGGCCGATATCTCGTGAAGAATGCCCGCACCACGTTTAACATCACCGCCGGGCCGACATTCGTGCAGGAGAAGTTCTTCAACGGGGACTTAACCCAAACCGCTGAGTTGTTGGTGGGGGAAACGCTGGACGAACAACTCAGCAAGAAACTTCGGCTTGACCACTACTTGCAAGTCTACCCGGACCTGATTAACACCGGCCAATACCGTTTCAACACGAGTACCGTTTTGTCGCTGAAGCTGACCGACCGCTTTTCGGTGAACGCCAGCGTGCTCGATCTTTTCCTGAGCAATCCGCCCGCGGGGAGCCAGAAAAACAACATCACGTTTTCCACGGGGATTGGGTATTCGTTCTGAAGAACAGTCGATAGTTGATCGTCGATCGTTGACAGTACGGAGTTGTCAGTTCTCGGTTGTCAGTCATCAGTCTTCAGTAAAACCGGCCAAAGGCGCGCCGCCTTGACTGACGACTGAAAACTGGCAACTGAGGACTCAGGGTTTCAGCGCTCCTTGGGTGGCGACATAGAGCGAGTAAAGCGACGTCGCGGCGGCCATAAACAGGCGGTCCCGCTTGGGGCCGCCAAAGCAGATGTTGGCGCAGATTTCGGGCAAATGGATTTTCCCGATCAGTTGGCCGGCCGGCGAAAAGATGTGGACGCCGTTATAGTCCTCGCCTCCCCAACCGGCGCCCGCCCAGATATTGCCGTCCACGTCGCTGCGAATGCCGTCGGCGATTCCTGCGCCCATATTTACAAACACCCGCCCATTGGCCAGGCGCTCCCCCTCCACTACGTCATAAACCCGGACATCGTGGGAATACGCCGGGTTCTCGGTGCCGCTCGTGTCACAGATGTAGAGCAGTTTCTCGTCGGGAGAAAAGCACAAGCCGTTGGGACGGCGCATATCGCCCACCACCACCGTGGCCGCGCCCGTCTGCGGGTCAATCCGATACACGTTGCAGGGAAGCTCAAACGCCGCTTTGTGGCCTTCGTAGTTGCTCAGAATCCCATAACCGGGGTCGCTGAACCAGACGCTGCCATTCGAATGCACCACGATATCGTTGGGCGCGTTCAGCAGTTTGCCTTGATAGCGATCCATAAGAACGGTGATCGTGCCGTCCAGTTCGGTACGCGTCACGCGGCGCGCGTCGTGCTCGCAGGTAATCAGTCGGCCCTGTTTATCCCGCGTGTTGCCGTTCGCATAATTCGAGGGAGATCGGAACACGCTCACTTCGTTGGTGTCCGCCAGCCAACGCAGCATGCGGTTGTTGGGAATATCGCTGAAGAGCAAGTACCGCCCATCGCCAAACCACACCGGCCCTTCGGCCCAGCGCGCGCCGGTGTACAGCCGATCGATGGCGGCATTGCCCTGCTTGTATTTGGCAAAACTCGGGTGCACGACTTCAACCGCCGGATCCGGATACTGGACGATCTTGGGAAGGCTCCAGTCCTTCGCCACCCCCACAGGATTTGCCGCCAACCCCGCGCCCGCTGCCGCTGCTGTCGCAAAGAAAGTTCGTCGCTGCATGGTGTGCCTCCCGCCAAGCTCACATCCGGCGACGGCCGGCACTTCACCGGTGCCGGTCCGCTGCCAAGTATAGCCGGGCGCTATCATACAGCATTTCCAAAAGGGAAACGTTACTTGTGGCACCTAGCACCTCGCGCGTTCTTTGTAGCGCCGCCCCGCCGCTTGCGCTGCAGGATTGGGCGCGGGCGGATTCAGCAAGGCATTCACGAACACCTTACGGGCGTCGTTCTCCGGGTGCAAAACCTCACAAGTCAAGCGGGGCACGATGGGAAATCTCTGGGAGCCTAAACATCGATAACCGGGAAATGGCCCGTCCCCCTCCTCCTGTCCCGCTCTACCGTGTTGACGCCCAAGACGTCACCACGTCATCCCGAAGTGTCCGAAAAATGCTGCATGGCCACGCCAAAATGTCACCACGTTGAACCAAAATGTCCGATACTTAAACCAAAATGTCCGCTTTTTCTCGGTCAATTTGTTCTTCTATCCTTTGTTTTCAACAACTTGGTGGCTTCGTTCGTAAATTTTTTTTCTTCCGCCCACCTTCCCTGACCTTGGAAGCTCGAAATTCGAAACTGGAAACTGGAAATTCGAAACTGGAAGTGCGGGACGTGCCAATCGGCAATTGGCAATTTATACTCCGTCGCCGGCGGGCCGCCCAGTGGGCTGGCGTCATGCGAGTTTTTTGCTGAGGCCATGGGGAAAGGCACCTGGCGGGGCCGCGGCCGAGCGCGTCAGGGGCGGCCAAGAGCCTCGCGAGCCTACCCGGCTGCGCCATTCCGAGCAGAAGACACACCTCCATCCGGTACGGCTAGCAATTTTTATGCCGTTATCTTATGGATTACCTACCAAGAGATAAATCGACAATCGTCAATCAGCAATCGTCAATTAACTGACTGTCAGCTTCTTGAAGCTTTGTCCAATTTCCTCGACTAGGCGGCGGGTGAGGCAGCGGGACGCCTTGAGCTTTGCGCCTTCCCCATACATGACTTCCAGCAGGCGCTTCCCTTCCTCGCCGATGAAGGTGACATCCGTAAGGTCTACCGACACGTGACCGTTGACAGGAGAAGAGACGGAGCGCCACGCGCGCTCCAGTTCGGCCACCCACGGCCCCGTGAGCTTGCCTTCGACCCGGAGGGTAGTGGCGGTGGGACCCCTGGTAATGGTAATTCGTAACATAGAACCTCTATCGGGCGTACCTATCGCAGCCAAGAGCCAACAAAGTCAAAAGGCAAAACGCAAAAGGCAAAAGTCAAAACCGTCAAGCTGCGAGACCGGGTACTGTTCTCGCCAAGAAGGCGTGCACCGAGACGGCTTTGCCATTTGCTTTTTGCGTTTTGCCTTTTCATCCCGCCTTCCGCTTTCTGCCTTCCGCCTTCTGTCTGCTTCCCCCACCGCGCCGGCTTTGACTTTTGCTTTTTGCGCTTTGCCTTTTGACTTTTCATTCCGCCTTCCGCCTACTTCCCTCCCGCCCCGTTCCCTGTGGTGGAGCTTCCCTGCCCCGTAAACTGCGGCAGTTTGGAAACATCCCATCCGCCGCCTAAGGCTTTGATCAAAAAGACAGCGGAGTTCATCCGGCGCGTCAGCAGATTGACGGCGGTTTGCTCGTCGCTGAGCGCGGCGCTTTGGGCGGTGATGACCTCCAGGTACGTTACCAGTCCGCCCTTGTAACGGTTGGTGGAAAGCGTCAGTGAGAGTTGTGCGGACTGGACGGCTTGACTCTGTTTTCTACTTTCTTCCTCGAGGATGCGCAGCCCTGCCAGGTTATCCTCCACCTCCTGAAAGGCGGTCAGGACGTTCTGCCGGTAAGCAGCCACGTTGGCATCGTAAGCGGCCCAAGCCTGATCGGTGTAGGCGTGGCGGCGGCCGGCATCATAAAGCGTTTCCAGCAGCGTCGGCCCCACGGCGAAAAGGTGGCTAGGCCAGGCAAACCAGTTGGTAATCGAATTCCCTTCCATGCCCGCGGCGGCGCTCAGCGTGAGCGTGGGGTAATAGGCCGTCATGGCGATGCCGATCTGGGCGTTGGCGGCCGCCACCCGCCGCTCTGCCGCGGCGATATCCGGCCGGCGCTGCAACAACTCCGAAGGAACTCCGACGGGGATCGGAGGCGGCGGTGCATTCAGCGGCGTAACGGGAATCGAGAACGTAGACGCCGGTCTGTCCCACCAGCGCCGCAATGGCGTGTTCGTACTGCGCGCGCGCCACGCCCAGGTCAATATCCTGCGCTTGCGTAGTCTCGAGTTGGGTCTCCGCCTGGGCAACTTCCACCTTGGCCGCCAAGCCGCCGTTGTACCGGTTGGTGGTCAATTCCAATGCCCTCTGATAGGCAACCACGGTTTCATCCAGCAGTTGCTTCTGCGCATCCAGCCCGCGCAGTGCAAAGTAGTCGGCCGCCAACTCGGCATGGATGCTCAGCCGGGCAGTTTCCAGGTCGGCCGAGCTGGCCTGCGCGCTCTCCTTGGTGGCTTCGATGGTGCGACGGATCCGTCCCCACGCATCGATTTCATACGACAGGTCGAAAGGCAGAACAAAATCGCCTTGTGTCTGGCCCGCTTTCCCGGGTGGATTGGGCGCGTTCTTCGAAAACTGCTCCCCGGTGATGTTGGGACCGACGCCGATAGTGGGATAAAGGTATGAACGGTTGATCTGGATCAGGTCGCGCGCCTGCCGGTACTCCGCCTCGGCAATCTTCAGGTTCTGGTTGGAAACCTCGACGCGTTCCTCCAGCGCGTTCAAGTGCGGGTCGTTGAAAATCCCCCACCATTTTCCGCGGATCGCTTGGTCTTGGGGTTGTGACGGCTGCCACGCGCCTTGCGGCGTGGTGATGCTGGGCGCCAGTTCCTTGTAAGCAGGCGCCATTGGAGCCGAAGGCCGCGCGTATTTGGGCCCAGGCGTACAGGCAGCGAGGAACAGAAGGCACACGGCAGAAAGCAGAAGGCAGAAAGCGGCCGACAGCGTGCCATAGGCGTTTGGCACCATTTTGCTTTGCGCCTTTGCGTCTTTGCGTGAAATTGTTTGGCCCTGCGTTTGGAAAACATCATCACGCAAAGACGCAAAGTCGCAAAGACGCGGCGCTTCAATCACCAATTGCCAATCACCCATCGCCAATCGCTTCACTGCTCTTCCCCCCACGATCCCGCGCCCGGGGCAGCGGTGCTAATTTCCTGCCCGTCCACCAACGAATCCGGCGGATTGGTGATGACCTTATCGTTTGCCTCAAGGCCAGTCACAACTTCTACCTCGGTACCGAAGTCCCTCCCGAGGGTGATGGGAATCAAGGCGGCGTGGCCGTTGCGCACCACTCCCACGCGCAGGCCTTCCGACCGGAAGATGAGACACGTCACAGGGATAATCACTGTGGAGGTGGGCGAGGGGAGCTTCAGATGGACCTCAGCGTAAGCGCCCGGCAGAATTTCGCCCGTGGGGTTATCGACATCCACTTCCGTCAGCAGCGTGCGGGACGCCTGGTCAATCGCCGCGGAAGTCCGCACCAGCTTGCCCGGGAAACGGCGCCCCGGGAACTGCGGCATGGTCAAGTAAGCACTCACGCCCGGCGCCGCCGCAGGAGAATCGATCTGGGGCACATTCACGTAAACACGCAAGGTGCGGATGGCGGCCACGTGGAACAGTTCCTTTAAGCCGCTGCCGCTGCCGGAATCAATAAGCTGGCCGATGTCGGTCTTCCGTTCGGTCAGCACGCCATCAAAAGGCGCATACACTTTTTCGAAGGACTGCAACTGCTCCAGGCGCTTGACGTTATCGCTGGCAGAGTCCACCATCGCCTTGCGGGCGTGAGCATCGCCCACGGCGTTGTCAACGTCCTGCTTGGCGACAGAGTCGCTTTTCAACAGCGCCTCATAACGTGCGGCGGTAATTTGCGCCAGGTCGTAATTGGCCTTGGCAGTCGCCTGGTCGGCACGCGCCTGCTGGAGTTGCTGATCGACTTCCGGCGTATCGATTTCCGCCAGAAGCTGGCCGCTCTTCACCCGGCCACCAATGTCCACGTACCAGCGCTTCAGGTAGCCGTTGGTGCGCGCGTAAATCGGGGCGTCAATGAAAGCCTGGATGTTGCCGGGCAACACAATCTCTTGCTGCGGCGCGCTGCGCTTGGGCTGAACCAGCGCCACCGACGGCACGGCGAGTTCGCGGGTGTCAGCCTTCACCTCGGCAGCAGCGCGAGCGCGGGCCGTGGCGCCTTTGTAAACGATGGCACCCGCCACCACCAGGGTAATCATCAGCACTAGCACGACTTTACCCCCCGATGAGCGGGGAGGCTGGCCCGGCAGACCGGAACCGTCGCCGGGCGCTTCCGCCTCAATTACGAGACCTTCCTGAGCTTTCATTGCTCCTCCATCTTTCATCGTCGATTGCCGATTGTCGATTGCCGATTGAAAACCCTCGTCAAGCGTCGACATCGGTCCTCCCCTATCGTCAATCTCTCGCCGCGCCGCGTTGCAATCGACAATCGTCAATTCCGGGCCTTCCGTTCACGGAACCCGTGAACAACGCTAAACACCGTAGGCACAAAGAACAGGGTGGCTACGGTGGCAAACAGCAGGCCGCCGATCACGCCCCGGCCCAGCGGTGCATTTTGTTCGCCGCCCTCGCCCAGTCCCAGGGCCATGGGCACCATGCCGATAATCATGGCCAGCGCCGTCATGATCACCGGACGAAAACGCGTGAATCCCGCTTCCAGTGCTGCCTGTGTGGCATTCGCGCCTTCTTCCATTTTCTCCTTGGCAAAACTCACCACCAGGATGCTGTTGGACGTAGCCACGCCCACGCACATGATGGAACCAATCAGGGCCGGCACGCTAAACGTGGTGTGCGTGGCAAACAGGAACCAGAGGATGCCCGCTAGTCCCGCCGGCAACGCCGAAATAATGATCAGCGGGTCCAGCCACGATTGGAAATTGACCACGATCAGGAGATAGACCAGCACAATGGAGAACACCAAGCCGGCCAGCAGCCCCTGGAAGGACGAACGCATCGTGTCAATCTGGCCGCGCACAACCGTCCGCGAACCACGCGGCAGGTCCTTCTGACTCGTATCCACAATGCGGTCCAGGTCGCGCGCTACACCACCCAGGTCCCGGCCCTGCACGGAACCGTAAATGTTGATGACGGGCTGCACATTGTAGTGCGAGACCGCGGCAAGCGAGGCGCCCCGGCTGATGGAAGCGAGATTCCCAAGGATTTGAGGTGGGGCGCCGGTGGTGCTGGAAACGGGGATATTGGCGATATCCTGCAGCGAGTTCACGCGGTACTGGGGCGTCTGCGTGGTGATGGCATAGCTGACGCCCGTGCGCGGATCCAACCAGTAGGTCGGCGACGTCTGGAAACTGCCGCTTAGCGACACTAGCAAGTTGCTGGCCACCGTCAGCGGCGTGAATCCCACTTGCGCCGTGCGCGTCCGATCGATGTCAACCTGCAACCGGGGCAGGTTGAAGGGCTCTTGAATGCGCAAGTCCACGGCGCCCGGGATGTATCGGAGCTTGCGCATCAATCCGTCAGCGAATCGCCGATTGGCGCGCAAGTTCTGGCCCACCACCTGGACGTTGATGGGCGCGGGCAAGCCGAAATTCAGGATCTGGCTGACCATATCGGAGGGCAGCACGTAGAAGGTAACGCCCGGATACTCTCGAGCCAGTCGCAGCCGCAGCCTGCGGAGATATGCTGCCGTGGGGTGGTGCTTTTCCGTGAGCGCCACCATGATGTCCGCGTCCCCGGGACCGATCGGGGCAGACGTGCTGTAGGAGAGGTTTACGCTGCTGTACGGCAAGCCGATGTTGTCAATGATGCTGACCACTTCCTGGGGTGGAATCTCCTGTCGAATGGAGTTCTCCACCAAGTCGCAAAGCCGCGCGGTCTCTTCGATGCGGGTTCCGGTGGGCGCCCTCACGTGCAGAGTGAACTGGCCGCTGTCAATTTTCGGGAAAAAGTCCTGGCCGATCCAGGGAACCAACAAAAAGGAAGCTGCCGCCGCACCGATAACCCCGATGGCGAGCCGGGCGCGATGGCGGAGGCAGGCAGCCAGCCAGCCCTTGTACTTGCCCCGTAAACCCTCGAACGCGTGCTCAAACCGAATCTGCAGCCGGGCCAGAAAGTGGCGCTGGGCCTCCGCCTCCAGATGCGTGGCGTCCTGCTCGTGGCCGCGGAGCAGGTACCGCGCCATGGTGGGGACCAGGGTTCGCGACAGGAGGTAAGAGGCCAGCATGGCGAAGCTCACGGCTTCCGCCAGGGGAATGAACAGATGCCGGGCGACCCCGGTGAGGAAAAACATGGGCACAAACACAATGCAGATGGCGAGCGTCGAAACGAAGGCGGGGACGGCGATCTGGGAAGCGCCATCCAGGATCGCGGTCAGAACCTCTTTGCCCATCGCAGCGTTGCGATTGATGTTCTCAATTTCGACCGTGGCGTCGTCCACCAGAATTCCCACCGCCAGGGCGAACCCTCCCAAGGTCATGATGTTGATGGTTTGGCCGAGCGCGCTGAGAATGATCAACGACGTCAGGATGGAGAGCGGGATGGAAACCGCGATAATGAAAGTGCTGCGCCAGCTTCCCAGGAACAGGAGGACCATCGCCGCCGTCAACAGCGCGGCGATCAGCGCTTCTCTTACCACCCCCTTGATGGCAGCCCTAACAAAGATCGATTGATCATTCAAGAAATGAACTTGCAGTTGCGGCGGCAGCCCTTTTTGAATGACCGGCAACTCCGACTTGATCCTGGAAATGATGTCCAGCGTGGAGGAATTCCCTGTCTTCATGGCCGTCATCAAGGCCGCACGCTGACCATTGACGCGCACGATGCTGGTTTGCGGCGGGAAGCCGTCACGCACCTGGGCGACGTCGCGAATGTAAATTACAGTGTTACCGACGGTTTTTATGGGCAAGTCATTGAGTTCAGCGGTAGTTAGCGGGCTGCCATTGGCCTCGACATCGTACTCGTAGCTGCCGATTTTGGAGGTGCCAGAGGGAAGGATCAGGTTTCCCGTGGTTATCGCACCCACCACATCGGCAGGCGAGAGTCCCTTCGATTGCAACGCGTCGGTATTCAGGTCTACCTGAACTTGGCGCTGCTTCCCGCCGTAAGGCCACGGTATGGCGGCGCCCTCCACGTCGGCGAGTTGGACCCGAATGAAGTTTGCCCCCAAGTCAAACAACTGCTGCTCGGAAAGTCCCCGCCCGGAGAGTCCCAGTTGGAGAATGGGCACGGTGGACGCGCTGTATTGAATGATGAGCGGAGGCGTGGCGCCGGGCGGCAGTTGCCGAAGTTGGGTCTGCGACATCGCCGTGACTTGACTCAGCGCCGTGGCGATGTTCGCGCCCGGCTGAAAGAAAATCTTGATTACGGCGATGCCATTGAGGGACTCCGACTCGATGTGCTCAATGTCATTCACGGTCAACGTGAGAGAGCGTTCGTTAATGAGGGCGATGCGATAGGCCATCTGCTCCGGGGATAGGCCCGTGTAGCTCCAGAGGACGCTGACCACCGGGATGTTGATGTTGGGAAAAATGTCCTTGGGGGTGTCGATGATCGAGAGCGCCCCTAAGATCATGATGACGATCGCCATCACGATGAACGTGTATGGCCGTCGTAAGGCTAAGCGAACAATCCACATAGTTAACCGTTGGGGGGAAGCGGCAGACCCCAGGACGAAAGCCTGCTTTGGTCCTGATTAAGCGTCGCCGATTGCTTCCCGTCTCTCTCCTTGGAGCAGCATTATCCCGGAGAGGCGAAGCTGACGTTTTGATGACAAGGCAGTCTCGTAGCTTCAAGAGGACAACGGCAGGTGTGATTCCAATGCATGAGGAAAATTCCAAGAGGACGCGTATTGCGTTGTAATCACGTTGATTAGCTTAGAGTTGTCCGAAAGTCTCTGAGCGTATGGACCCGCGGAATTACCGTTATTGACGTCAAAATGTTGACGCATTGCCGCCTGAACGTCATGTTGGCGCACCGACTCAGGGTCATTGCGCGCATCCGCCCGCGCGCACGACTGCCCAGGAGCGCGCTGGGTGACCAAGTATAGCTACTGCTCACCGTCCGAGTTAACCGGTTTCGGGCGAGCAATCCCCAACTTTCGAAGCTTATAGAAGAGGGTCGTGCGCTTCAGACCGAGGCGCTCCGCAGCACCTCCGGGCCCGCCCAGGATCCAGCGAGATTCGCGCAGTGCCCGCACGATCTGGTCCCGTTCCGTCTCGGCCAGGGTGCGCCCCTTGCGCTGCACTTCCTGCCACGATTGCCGCAGCTCCGAGAGTGGCGCCTGCAACGTTGATCCCGAAGTGAGGATGGTGGCCCGTTCGATGAAGTTCTGCAACTCGCGCACATTGCCCGGCCAGTGGTAACGCTTCAGGGCATCCATTGTCTCTGCCGGGATTCTGCTGATGCGCTTGTCCATCCGGCGCGCATACCGGTCCGTGAAATGCGCGGCCAGGAGGGGAATATCCTCAGGGCGCTCGCGTAACGGAGGCACGAGAATGGGAAAGATGTTCAGACGGTAGTAAAGATCGCTGCGAAACTCGCGGGTCTCCACCATTTGCGGGAGGTCGCGGCTGGTTGCAGCCACCAAACGGATGTCGACGTGCAGCGTCCGCGTGCTGCCCAGACGCTCGAATTCCTTTTCCTGCAAGACGCGCAGGAGCTTGGGTTGCAACTCCAATGGAATGTCCGCCAGCTCGTCAAGAAAGAGCGTCCCCTGATGGGCCAATTCGAACCGGCCGATCTTTTGCGCGATGGCCCCAGTGAAAGCACCTTTCTCGTGGCCAAAGAGCTCGCTTTCCAGCAGGCCCATGGGAATTGCTGCGCAATTTACACTGACGAAAGTTCTCTCCCGGCGGAAGCTGATGTCATGGATGGCGCGCGCTAGAACTTCTTTGCCCGCTCCGGTTTCTCCCATGATGAGGACAGTAGAATCCGTAGGGGCTACTAACTCCGCTTGTTTCAAGACCCGCTTGAATGCCGCGCTCTCGCCGATAACGGCTTCAAAGTCATGGTCGGTTCGAATTTCCTCGATAAGGTAATCGCGTTCTTCTGCCAGCCTCTCCCTGGCCTTGGTGACTTCTTGATAATTCAACGCATTCTCGACGCCGATGGCGATTTGAGCTGCCAACTGACCAAGGAATTCCAAGTCCCCGGGCGAAAAAGCGTCTTCCCGAAAGCATCCCAGATTCAACGTGCCCAACACTCTTTGGCGAGTGATCATTGGAAGGAAGCAAACGGATTTCAGACCTATCGACCAAAGGTTGAGCTTTGGGTCGTACCTACCGAGGGTTTGGCCGTCGAGTACCAGAGGCTTGCCGGTTTCCAAGACTTGCGTGGCCGGTTTCCCCGCTGCCGGAATGACGATCTCTTCTTGCCACGCCTCCCCACCTTCAGAAAACATCCGCGCGTACACATGCAACTGTTTGCCTTCCGTTTCCGGCAGGGTCACGCTCGCGTAATCACATTCCATGACCCTTCGCACGCTTTCTGAAATAGCGCGCAAGAGCTGTCGCAGGTCCAGATTGGACACCACGCTGTTGCTGAGGTCTAAAAGCAACTTCAGGCGGTCGCGCTCGTGCTCAAGTTGCTGCTGCAGCGCCTGCGCAGCCTCGTGGCTCAACGTGTTGTCCACCGCGGTGGCAACCTGACGCGCCACCAGTTGAAGAAATTCCAGCGTCGCTTCGTTGTATGCTTCCGGTCGTTGGCTGCCAAAGCCCATCGCACCCAGGCGCCGGTGCGCGGAGGTTAGCGGCAAAATACAAAAGGATCGGACACCAATCTCGCGCAGCGACTCCGCCGCCTTTTGGAATCGGGTTTCCCGCTCCAAATCAGGGACGATGAGGGGTTCTTGCCTCTCCCAGACCCAGCCGGCCGGAGCCTCTTCAATGGGACGTTCGACGAAATCCACATAAACCCGGGAGGGAGTTTCCAGAAGGTGGACGCGCATGACGCTGCGCGAGGGTTCATGCAATACCAGCCACAGCGTATCAAAGTTCACCAGGCGCGGCAGGCGCTCCTTCAGGTCATGGAAAAGCGCTGCGAGGTCACGGTGCGCGGCAATCGACTCGGTGACCTCCAGCAAAGCCTCGTGCTGCGAGGCAGGGGCCTTGGACTGCCCGCTCGGATTGCCTTGGAAGGTGTCCATCACGACATTGAGGATACTATATTCCGTGATCAACTCTTGACGATGAGAGCCGCAGTCAAAGCGTACTTACCCTACTTTTAGGCGCCGGAACTTCCAGAAGTACAGGGCTGCGCCCGCGATTATCGTCAGCAGACCAAGAGCCGATTCCTTTGGGCGCAGCGCGGCGGTGTACACCAGCATCCAGATGCTGGCCACAATAAAGAGGGCGGGAGCCAAAGGGTAAACCCGGCTAAGCATCGCCAGCTTTTTCCAGCCTGCTCGCCGACGCAGGCGAATTGATCCCGCCACCGCCAGGGCGGCAAAGAAGATCAGCGCGAAGCCGATGTAATAAATGAGGCTTTCAAACGTCCCCGTCAAAATCATCAGGGCGGCCACCAGTGTTTGATAGACGATGGCGTACATTGGCGTTCCCCAGTTCGGGTGGATGCGCGCTGCCGTGCGAAAAAAACAGCCGTCCTGCGCCATGGCGAAATAAACCCGCGGCCCGGCAATCACCATGGCGCTGACACAGGAAAGCAATCCGATCGACATAATCGCGCTAAAAAAGCTTCCTCCCCGAACTCCGAACAGCGCGCCGGCGGAGGCCTCGCCAATGGCCACAACGCCTTTCATTGATTGCAGTGGTAGCGCGTAAACGAACGCAATATTCAGCAGCAAGTAGAAGCCGGCTACGGTGAGAGTTCCCACCACAAGTGAGGCAGGAATCGTTTGTTCGGGCGCCTTGATTTCACCGGAAACGTATGTCGCCGCGTTCCAGCCGCTATATGCGAACATCACGAAGATCAATGAAACTGCGAACTGCGCAGGCAGGCTGTGGGTTGATGTCCGAACCGCGAACTGCGAGAAATGGCCGGATGACCCGTGGCCGATCACAAACGCGAAGCAAAGAAATAACATCAGGACGCCGAGCTTGAGCCCGGTGAGCAGGTTCTGGACTTTTGCCGCCAGCCGCAGCCCAGCCACATTGATAATCGCCAGGATCACCACAATCCCGACCGCCAGCCCTTGCCCGTAACCCGCGTGGAACGGTCCTGCCGCGACGCCGGTTTTTGCTGCCGTTACGGCAAAGCGGGGAAAGAAGTGGGAGACGTACTCGGAGAAGGCGAGGGCCGCCGCCGCAATCGGGGCCGAAAACCCCGCAAAGAAGGAAATCCATCCGCTAAGGAACCCCCACCCCGGGCCCCACGCCTCGCGCAGAAAAACGTACTCGCCGCCGGACTCCGGAAGATTGACGCCCATTTCGGAGTAGCAAAGACACCCTGCGACGGCGACGATGGCGCCGGCCACCCATATGCCGAGAACCAGTGACGGCCGTCCCAGGTCGCCGGCGAGAAAGCCGGTTGTGGTGAAGATACCCGTGCCTATCATATTAGCTACTACGATTGCCGTGCAGTGCGTGAATTCCAGTTCTCGACGTAAAGAAGGTTCAGCCACGCTGCGGTTCTCCCCTGCCATTCATGGCCATGGCTTTCGTGAATCGCGCTGTTCGGTCTCAAATCCCGAGCTTAAGAGTGTAACAGAGGGCGGAGATTCAGAAAGCGCAAGAGGTTCTCCCATCAAGGAGTTCTCCCACCTCGACAATATCGCACGACGCCGGTAGAATCATGCCATGCGGAAACTAACCCATGGCGTCCTTTATCCAACCCTGGCGGCAGGATTCTTCCTCCTTACGGGGTTTTGGTTCATTTCGCGTCAGCACCATTGCCCATTGCATTCGCGGCGGCACAATCGGCGCAGGGTCTATCCGGCGTTACGCTGCTCCGGCAGGTCCCTTATGTGCCGACTCCCCCGGACATCGTCGACAAAATGCTCGAGCTTGCCAAAGTCACTTCCGACGATGTCCTTTATGACCTGGGTTCCGGGGACGGACGCATCGTAATTGCCGCGGCCCAGAAGTATGGCGCCCATGCCGTGGGCGTTGAAATCAATCCCGACCTCTACCGCCTGTCGAGTGATCGCATCAAGGAGTTGGGCCTGCAAGACCGGGCCCGCATTATGTGTGAGGACATGTTCGATGTGAGCGTGCATCCGGCTACGGTGGTGACGTTATACCTGCTGACCTCGTTCAACGAAAGACTGCGGCCCAAGCTGGATAGGGAGCTTCGTTCGGGAACGCGAGTCGTTTGTCATGATTTTCATATCCCCGGCTGGGATCCCGAAAAGGTGGTCGACGTGACTTCCAAGAACGGTCTACCCCACAAGCTCTATCTTTACATTCACCCGTGATATCGGTTCGAGCTGCCCGGGCTTACCTGCCTGCCGCGTAATAGTAACTTCCGCTCATCACCCTGATGGCGGGACCGTCGAGCATGACCTCACCGTTCTCCGGCCATGCTACCACTAGCGTGCCGGCCTCGGTACGGACGCGCACGTGGCGACTCGTCAGCCCGTTGAGGATAGCAGCCACCGCAGCAGCGCAACTGCCTGTACCGGAGGACATCGTATGGCCGACGCCTCGCTCCCAAAACCTCACTTCGATTTCGTCCTTGGCAAGCAGCCGCACGAACTCCACATTGGTGCGGTTGGGGAAATGTTCGTTCTGCTCGATTTCCCGGCCGAGTCGCAGCCAATCAACCGTCTCGAAATCCGCCACAAACACGCTACAATGCGGATTCCCCATGGACGTGATCGTCACCGGCAAATTGCCCATGAAGGTCGTAAGAGGGAAACGGAGCAGAGGCGATGCCGTGTCGGCCGGTTTAAAGGGAATCGCCGCGGCAATAAGAATCGGCGCGCCCATTCGCACGCGAAACATCCATTTTCCGTCGCTCGATTTTCCTTTCTCCAACGTCTTCAGCCCCGCTCGCGTCTCAATTTGCAGCTTGTGTTTTGGAGGGCCGCCTTCGATGAGAAACGCGCCGGCACATCGAATACCGTTTCCCGACATCTCCGCTTCGCTGCCGTCCGCGTTAAAAAAGCGAATTCGCGCGTCGTGGCCTCGCTCGACGGCTTTCATCACCACGATAAGCCCGTCGGCCCCCGCGCCGGTGTGGCGATCGAGAATCCTGCGTGCGAAGAGCGAAAGGCCTGAAGGAATGGCCTTTTCAGACACGACGAGCCAGTCGTTTGCCAGACCGTGGTATTTCGCGAAAGGAATTGCTTTGGTCATGTTCAAAATGTTGCAGCGGCTCCACGCCGCTGTCGACGACGAGCGGCGAGGTCAACTCGACCGTAGGAATAGCGAGCTAAACTCGCGGCTCCAGTAAAACTAGCCGCTATCGTGGTTCCCGCAATCGGTAAATTTCGAACCCGCCTTCGCCCTGAAATGTCCCCTGATCCACAACCTCATAATCGTCAAAGGCACGGGGGTAAGCCCGCATCAAGCTATCCACTGTGTCGCCATCGCCGCGAATAACCCACTCCACCCATTTTTGCGGCTCGGTCTCCATTCTGAGCCTGAATTCCCGGCTCTGTTCCGGGCCGAGGGTCTGGCGAAAATCGATGCCGAGTTCCGGCATAACGCACGGCCATTTTCCGGGCGCCACAAGGATGCGTTTCCCGTCGTAATGCTCGCGCAGGAACTCGATGATAGCTCGCTGCCGTTTGGCGCGGCAAGGAGTATTCAGGATCCCCTCTTTCACCACCGGCAGTTCCCTGGCGCCTGTTGACGTGAGGTCAGCAAACTGCAGTCCCAATAAGGCCAGAACCATAACCAGCAGGGCCAGACGGAGCTTTCCCTTCAGGCGCGGCGAGAACACCAACGATGGAAACAGCGCTATGGCCGCTACCATCTCCACACCGTACCGCAAGTTGTAATACGTATGCGGGAAAAGTGTGGGGACGTACAGCGGGATCGCCGCATACGCCATGGCCTCGATATAAAAGGGCAACGGAACGATGAGCAGCACGGCCACCAGGCTGCGACGCGAATCGCGCCAACTTACGCACCAAGCCACCAAGCCCAGAACCGCCAGCTCGAGCGCCCACACGCCGATCACGAGTTTCAGGTCCTCCAAGTAATATCGGCCTGCAATGACTAAGCTCCCATCGGTGGGATAACGGAATGCCGTCGTCGCCAACTGGTGAGCATAGATGTCTTTGGCGGAGTTGCGGCCATTATAGAATTCCAACGGATTGTTGTAGCGATAGGCGTTGTGAATCATCCACAGTAGCGGCCCGGTGCCGGCTATGGCAGCGAAGAACGACGTGCGAAGCAACCGCCGCCTCCACGGGTACGGGTAGATCAGGAATACGATGACAGCGGCGAAAGGCAGAATGTTCCAGCCTTCGTAACGTGTCAGCGTCCCCATGAAAGCAGCGGTGGCTGCTCCCGCCAGCGATTTCCACGACCCCGAATAGCCGTATCGAAAAAGCGCGTAGGTAAGCAGCACCGCCCAAAAGAGCGCCAACGGCTCGGTTAGGGGCGTGCTTGCAAGGTAGAGGAAGTTCGGGCACAGCAAGGCCCCGGCTAGCGCGACCAGACCTGCTGCCAAATTGCCGTTGATTTCCGCCCCCAGGCGGAAGAGGAGATAGCACGTTAACGCAAACGCCGCCGAGGACACTAATCCGCCTGCCAAGCCTGTGCGCCAGAGAAAGTTGTTCATCGCCAACGGTGCGCAGATCAGGTGGTACAGAGGCAGCCAAACGGTTCGAATTTCCTCATAACCCGGGGTGAGCGAATCGAAAATGCGGCGGGCGCCCTCCATATGGGCCAGCCCGTCGCCGTAAAGGTTTGAGAGTCCCAGGACGTAGAAGAAGCGGAGGCTCGCGCCAGTGACTGCCAGAATCAGAAGGGCCACGGCGCCGTGTGCTAAGGGGGGAATACGCCAAGGTCGAGAGGCGTGGGATTCAACGGCTGGATCAGGCATCAAAATGTGTCAACTGTTTGATTTCGCGGTAACGCGATTCGATTTCGTCCGGCGTCAAACGCAGGAGTCGGCCCACACCGAATTCTTCCACGGCAAAACTTCCCATGACGGCGCCGTACACCACACTGCGCCGAAGATTGGCATCGGAGAGGTCGCCGCTGCGCGCCAGGTGGCCCATGAAGCCACCAGCAAAGGTGTCGCCTGCACCGGTAGGATCGCGAACTTCGTCCAGAAAGTAAGCGGGCACGGTGAAAATAGAGTTCGCACCGAACAGTGTGGCGCCATACTCCCCGCGCTTGATGATGACCACTCGTGGACCCAGCTTTTGAATAGCCGCTGCTGCCTTCTTCAGGTTGTATTGGTTCGAGAGCATGCGCGCTTCGCCTTCATTGACCAGCAAAATCTCCACGGTGGCCAGGACCTCCGCCAACTGATCTGGCATGCCCTTGATCCAGTAATTCATGGTATCAAGGGCGCAAGCGCGAAGCTTCGGAAACGCACGGCGCACGTTGAGTTGCAACACAGGAACGATATTGCCGAGAAACAGGAATTGGGTATCGAGATAGGCCGGTGGAATCTTGGGCACGAACTTCTCAAACACGTTGAGCTGCGTGTCAAGCGTAAGCGCCTGATTCATGTCACCCGTGTATTCGCCCTTCCAGCGAAAGGTTCTACCGGGAACTTGCTCCACTCCCCGGGTGTCGATGGACCGTTCGCGAAAAACGCGGAAGTGCTGCTCCCCGAAATCTTCCCCTACCACCGCCACCACAGAAACCGAAGTGAACCAGCTCGCGGTGATGGAGAAAAACGTCGCCGAGCCGCCCAGGATTTCCTCCACCTCGCCAAAAGGGGTGCGAATAGAATCAAACGCAATCGAGCCAACCGCTAAGAGAGACATGAGAAGTCATTACCTCAGGAGCATGATTTTAGGCGCGTCAGGGTGAACAGCTTGCGGCAGGCCGCGGAGAGGGCAGGCCAGCCTTTCTACCGAATCCTGCCTCCGCCACCCGCTACTTTCCCAAGTATTTTCCCACCAGCAAAGAGAGCTTCTTCTTTGTGGCGGCGGGGATCTTCTTCCGATCGGTGAGGATCGCGTGAGCCAGGGCAGAAGCGCACTTGCAATTCCGCGCATCGGGAAGCGAACTCACCGCGCGCCGTACAATAGTCTGAGAATTCTGTACGTTGCGCGAGAGATAGTCAAGGACCTGCGTTACCGTCACGGCGTCGTGCTCGGGGTGCCAGCAGTCGTAATCCGTGATCATGGCCAACACGGCGTAGCAGATTTCCGCCTCGCGCGCCAGCTTGGCTTCCTGCAAGCTGGTCATGCCAATGATGTCCATGCCCCACGAACGATAAAGGTTCGACTCCGCCTTGGTCGAGAACGCCGGCCCCTCCATGCATAGGTACGTGGCCGGTTGGTGAAACGTCACCTTGGCGCTGGCACAGGCTTCGGCGAGCACATCAACAACCGTGGGGCATACGGGGGTGTCGAACCCGATATGCACCACCAATCCGTCCGCAAAGAACGTCGAGATACGCTGGCGCGTGCGATCAACGAACTGCGTGGGCAGCGCCATGTCCATCGGATGGAAGTCCTCGCGGAGTGAACCTACCGCGCTCACGGAGATGATTCGCTCTACTCCGAGCTTCTTGAATCCGAAGATGTTGGCGCGGAAGTTGATTTCCGATGGACTGATGACGTGGCCACGCCCGTGACGCGCCAGGAACGCCACCTCCCGGCCCTCCAGCGTGCCCACCACGAAAGCGTCCGAAGGTTTTCCAAAAGGAGTGGTGATCCGCACCTCCCGCGGCTTCTCCAGACCCGGCATGTTATATAAACCGCTGCCACCGATGACGCCAATCTGTGCTTTGGCCAAACTCCCTCCTCCATTACTTCACGGGCTCCGTGAAGATCTTGCCGTCCCTTTCTACCAAGCGCGCCCAGGGAACGCAAGGGTCATGCACAAACAACAGCAGGGCGTTGGCTCGGGCCAGTTCCGGCAATACGCGTTTTTTGCTGGCGAGCGTCTCCATCGGATAGAGATCAAAGCTGGTCATCCAAGGATAGCCGATATGGGAATTGGTGGGAACAAGGTCTGAGGGGTAGTATGCTGTATCGCCCTCGGATTCCACCCGGACGCTTTGCATGCATCGGGTGTGCCCCGCGGTAACCTCCACGCGCACCCCGGGCACAATTTCCGCGTCCCCATCCAGAAGTTCCGTTTGCGTCTCAGCGGCGGCGAAGAAATGCTCCAGATAACTGGCGCGATTGCGCTCCGTGGGGTGGTGCGCATCTTCCCATTCTCCGCGTTGCACGAAATACCTCGCCCGAGGAAAGGTCGGCACAAGTTTTCCGTCATTGCGCCGCACGTTCCATCCGCAATGGTCAAAGTGCAGATGAGTGTTAATCACGATGTCGATGTCTTCAGGCTCCAGGCGCAGCTTCCGCAGCTCGTCGGGCAGGCTGCGGGAGTGATCCACACCGTAGATGCTGCTGAATTTTGCGTCGAAATTATCGCCAATCCCTGTCTCCACGAGAATGTTGTGGCGTCCAGTTTGGACGAGCAAGCAGGTGAGGCCCATGCGAATGCGATTGAGCGGGTCGGCGGGAATTCTCTTCTCCCACAGCACCTTGGGGACGATCGCAAACATTTGCCCGCCATCGAGCAGAAAACTCCCGTCGGATATTGCGTGGAGCTGGAACGCACCCAATCTCATGTGTCCTCGCGGGGCAGCCGGGCTCAGGCCCGGTGTCTCACTCGTGGTCTGTCGTTGCAACATCCTTACTCGTGCCGTCGCTCAATCAATTCAATCAGCACGCCGGCGGTGCTCGAGGGGTGGAGGAAAGCAATCCGCTCGTTATCTGCTCCTCTTCGGGGCTCACGATCAATCAAGCGCACACCCTCGCTCTCCAGCTTTTGTAGCATGGCCGGCAGATCGGCCACGGCCAGCGCCAGGTGGTGAATCCCCTCGCCGCGTTTAGCGAGAAACCGCGCAATGGGAGAGCCCGCATCCGTACTCTCCAGCAATTCGAGGCTGCTTTCACCCAGGCGGAATGATGCGACGCGCACCCCTTGGTCGGCGACCGTTTCTTCTGCTTCAGGGGGCTTCCCAACCAGTTTTTGAAACAAGGGAACAGCCAGCGCCAGCGATTTTACGGCGATGCCCAGATGATGAATCCTTCCTATGCCGCTAAGGGTCGAAATCGCCCCGCCGCGCGTGCCGGTTGGCGGCAGCAGCGCGGCAACGATCTCCTCCACCACCTGATGAGGGTCCCGCTGATGCGATGTCACGTCAGCTACTTGCCGGTCCCACGAGCCGTCGTGAAGCAAGGGCGCAACCGCTTGTTCAAAAAGCGTCTGGCGCAGTAAGTCTAACAGCCGGGAGCGCCAGTGCTCATGACGACGGCGCGCCGCTACATCCCCCTTTTCGCTGAACGCGTGGAACTGATCGAGCGCCTGCGCCAGGTCCGGAATGCCCTGGCCGGTGGTAGCGATCGTTTTGATGATCGGTGGCTGCCACCCGTCGGTACGGGAAACGAGTGAAAGCATCGCTCTGACCTCTTGTTCCACGCGATCGGCCCCGTTGCGGTCCGCCTTGTTGATGACGTACACATCGGCGATTTCCATCACCCCGGCTTTGAACGTTTGGATGTCGTCGCCCAGCCCTGGCACGAGAAGGAGCACGGTGACATCGGCAAGCCGGGCGATTTCCACTTCGTCCTGGCCCACGCCCACCGTTTCGATCAGAATGGTCGAAAAACCTGCGGCCTCCAGTATTGTCACCGCGTCCTGCGTGGTGGGCGCCAGCCCGCCGAGTTGCCCGCGCGTCGCCATGCTGCGGATATAGACGCCTGGGTCGCTGAACAGACTCTGCATGCGCACGCGGTCGCCCAGGATGGCGCCGCCCGAAAAAGGGCTGGTGGGGTCAACCGCAAGAATGCCAACGCGACTGCCCCGCCGGCGATACTCTGCCGCCAGCTTCTCCACCAGCGTGCTCTTCCCTGCCCCTGGCGAGCCTGTAATTCCCACCACTTGCGCGCGTCCCGCCCGTGGATACAACCTGCCCAGCAGCGGGACCGCAGCAGGGTCGCGGCTCTCAACTAAGGAGATGGCCTGGGCGACCGCACGGCGATCACCCGCAAGGACATCATCCACCAGGTTGCGATCTATCGTGGGCATAGCACATTGCCGGCCGGAAGGGCAGCGGCCCCGCGGTTCCAAACTCTTGTGGGAAAACGTTGACGACCCCAAATGCCTGGCCGGGAAAGACGGAGCATCCTTCAGCTACCGAGGCGCCGTGAATCTCGCCTTACCCATCCATATTTCAGGCTATAACACAACCCGAGGAGCGTCAAGAAAAGGGCGTCGTGCAACAGCGTGCCAACGGCGCAATGTGCTAAGCTTAAAGCTGCGGGCTCCCCGTGCGGCGGGCTCACCAAGGTTTGATGCCTGGCTGCATTCGCAAAGCCAGAGGGCCCGTCTTTGCCCATGATCCGCCCGTACTTAAGCTGCTGTCTGGCTCTCGCCGCTGCTGGCGGAATGGCCTGGCCCCGGGAGCACCAGCCACAGACTGCCAGGATCGCCGTCCACTCCGGGCAGGCAGGTTGCCAGGTGTACTTGGATGCCGATCCCGCAGGCGCCACCGACGCGACGGGAAAGCTCATTATCCCGAATGTCGAGCCCGGCGATCATTACGTGCATGTGCGGTGCCCGGGCAAGCCGGAGTCCAGCTATTTCCTCTCGCCTAAGACTAAGGAAGAAGCCCAGGTTGTCGCGACTCAAGACGGCTCATCCTCAACCGGGACGCGCGATCCTGCCACCCTAGCCGAGGACAAAGTGCAATTGCGCCGGCTGGTGCAGCAAGCTGTCCAATTACGCGCCCAGGCGCGGCTAGACGAAGCAGTGGCGTCTCTTCATCAAGCCATGAAGCTCGACCCGGAAAACTCCGATTTGCACCGCGAATTGGGAATCACCTTCCTGCTTGCCAAAGAATGGAAGCGCGCCCGAGTGGAAATGATCGAGGCCATCCGGTGCGACCAGAGTGACGCGGACGCGCATAATGGCCTTGGCTACGCACTGGAGAAACTCGGTGATATCGATGGCGCAGTAAAGGAATATCGCACCGCGTCCCAGCTTGAGCCGGATGACCCTACTTACCGCACCCACTACCTCGAGGCGCTCGCCAAGATTCAGGCGCGGCAGCAAACCCAGAAATGAGCCGGCATCCCGCGGGCCTGAGCTCTCAGGAGGCCATGGCCCGCTGCGGGGCCACAATCTGTCTCAGGACTGCCAACGCCCGCTCGCACCCGGCCCGATCCACGTCGAGGTGGGTCACCATACGAATGACTCGCGGGCTGGACGGATTGGCCAGCACACCTTGCGCGGCGAGGAGCCTTGAAACTTCCATCGCCGTCAGCCCCGTCCCCGACACATCAAAGAACAGGATATTGCTGGCCACCTTGGCGGGATCGATCTCGATGCCTGGAATCAAGGCCAATTCTTGCGCCAGGAACTTGGCGTTGGCGTGATCAAGGTGGAGCCGCTTGGGGCTCTCCTCCAAGGCGATGAGGCCTGCTGCGGCCAGCACGCCGGCTTGCCGCATGCCCCCGCCCAGCATCTTGCGGACGATCCGCGCTTCCTCAATGAATTCCTTGCTGCCCACCAACATGGAACCCACCGGCGCGCCCAATCCCTTGGAGAGGCAGAACGTGACCGAATCAAAATTTCGGGTGAGTTCCGTGACGGGTTTCCCCAGGGCCACACTGGCGTTGAAGATCCGGGCGCCATCGAGATGGACGGGCAGTCCAAGTGCGTGGGCGCGATCAACGATGTCCGTCGTATTCGCCATTCCGTACACGGACCCGCCCGCCAGGTTCGAAGTGTTCTCGATTTCGATCAGGCCTGTCCGGGCACGATGGTCGTTTCGAGCGCGAACGTGCGGGGCGATCAGATCCCAGTTCAGGATTCCGTCCTCGGCATGAACGACGCGCGGGAGGACGCCCGAAAAAGCCGCCATCATCGCCATCTCAAAGTTGTAGATATGAGCACGCTCCTCGCAAATCACCTCCTGACCGTGGCGCGTCAAAACCTTGATGGCCGTCTGGTTCCCCATGGTTCCCGATACGACGAATAGCCCCGCTTCGCGGCCAGAGATTTCCGCCGCCCGCTCCTGGAGCCGGTTTACCGTGGGGTCCTCGCGGTAGACGTCGTCCCCTACCTCGGCGTCATGCATGGCCTTTCGCATGGCGGCAGAGGGCTTGGTTACGGTATCACTGCGCAAATCGACGATAGGTGCTGACATAAGTTCTCACACTCCTGACCAGTCATTATGAATCCCACACATTATAACGGTTATCGTCCGTTCGACGGCTCGAACTTCACTGCGATGGCGCGTTAAGCTGCCACAAATTCCTGGAAAATCTCATTGGATACCAGATAGGCATGGCGAGCCATTTCAATGCGCTCCCCGTGCCCAAGCAGCCATCCTTCTTGCACGAGTTTGCGGATCTTCTCCTCCCAGGGTTTCAGGCAGTCCATTCCCCAACATTGTCTCGCCACGTTCAAATCCACCCCTTCCGTTTGCCGCAATCCCAGGAACAAGAATTCCTCCACCTGCTCTGCGGTAGTAAGAACGCGCAACGGGTCGATGGGTGACTGTGTCCCGTCCAGCTTTGCGATGTAGGCCCGCACATCAGTCACATTCGCCCAGCGCCGTGTGCCGTCAAAAGAATGCGCCCCTGCACCAAGCCCCACGTAGGGCGCAAGCTGCCAGTATTTTCGGTTGTGCCGCGATGCAAAGGTGGGCAGGGCGAAATTGGAAATCTCGTATTGCGCGTAACCCTCCCTCGCCAGAAATGCGCAGCCGTACTCGTAGGCATCGGCCATGAATTCGTCGCCGGGCACGGCATCGGCGTGATAACGGTTGCCGCCATGGAGCACTTCCCTTCCCAGGCGGCTCTTCTCGTCAATCTCGAACAGATAAAGCGATAGATGCTCCGGGCGCAGACTTACCGTGGCCTCAAGGCTGCGCCGAAATGAATCCTGAGTTTGGTAGGGCAGCCCGGCAATCAAATCCAGGCTGATGTTTTGAAACCCCGCAACACGCGCGCCGCGGACGAGCTCGGAGGTGTCGTCAGCAGAGTGCAGGCGGCCCACCGCCCGGAGCTCGCGGTCCTCAAATGTTTGCGCGCCGACGCTGAGCCGGTTTATTCCCACAGCCCTCAAAGCGTGCAACAAACTCGTATCCGTAGAGCCGGGTGTGGTCTCCAAGGTGAATTCGATGTCTTCACTCCCGCGAAAATGCCGCCGCACCGCGCCCACCACATCGCCTAACCGTTGCTCTCCCAGCAGCGTCGGGGTGCCGCCGCCGACGTAAATCGAATCGAACGGAGCTGAAAGCACCTCGGCGGGTATTCCCACAGCGGCAAACGAAGCCGGCATTGCCTCGATTTCCCGCTCGAGACTTTGGGCATAACGGTCGATAACCGCGGTTCGTTCGACGCCTGAGCTGAAGTTGCAGAAGCTGCACTTCGAGGCGCAAAAAGGAACCTGGACGTAGATGCCGAGGTTTGACATTTCAAGACGGTGGAGCGGCGGTCACGGGGACGTGCCGACGTTCAATCCGGCACAATTTTGATGTGCAGGTCGCGGCGGCGGGGGCCGTCGAATTCGCAGAAGAATACTCCTTGCCAGCGGCCCAGAAGCAGGCGTCCGTTTTCGACGAGCAGCATCTTTGAGTTCCCAATGACCGCAGCCTTGAGGTGGGCATCACAATTGTCATCGCTGTGGTGGTAGTTGCCGTCGCGCGGCGCCATTGACTTCAGGAAATCATCCAGGTCCTTTCGCAACGCGGGGTCGTCATTCTCATTGATCAGAATGGCGGCAGTAGTGTGTGGCACGAAGAGGAAACACGTCCCGCTCTGCGTTTCCGATTCGATCACTACCTTTTGCACGACGTCGGTGATGTCCTTGAACTCCACGCGCGCGTGAGTTTCCACTTGGACGGTGCGCAACGAGGCGTGCGTCCGCCGGTCGGGGGTTGGTTTCTCGGGTACGGGTGATGCCATGAGCCTCGCTTTGTTGGCTTCTGTTTATGAGCCGAATCGCGCCGGGCGAAGCGCTGCGAACAACATCGGCTTTGAACCCCGAGCGCGTAACCAGAGACTCAGCGCACCGTCTGCGCCCGCGCCAGGCTTTCCGCCAGGCATGTCGGCGCGGGAGGGTACACCGCGGCCACAGGAACCGTCTTCTTCACCAGTTCCGCCGTCCGCTGCACGTTCAATCGTTCCAAAAGGAAAGCGAACTTCCGCTCCAGGTCGGCCCCGATCCCATTTCGGATGCCGGCGGGAAGTTCCCAGAACTTCCGTTTGAAGGGTCCGGAGGCTTTCTTGCGGGTCTTATAGATAAACTGCTCGTCGGTGTCACCGGGCTTCTTTTCGTCCGCACAGGTCTTCCGCAGATACTTGTAGATCTCGTCCTTCAGATCGGGCGGAAATGCAGGATTCTCATAAATGAGGTTCTGGAACTCGGTTGCCAGGTGGACCTCCGCCGCTTCGCATTCTGCGAACTTCCGGAATGCCTCCGAAGGCAGCGTGGAGGCGCCATGCTGCACCGCCCCAGCCATGCCATAGCGGTCCCGGGCCACTTCGGAAAGCTTGCGGAGCGTTTCGAAGTCGATGGCCACCTGGGCAACCGTTCCGTCCGGAAGCACCACGCCGCCGTGCGTGGACCCAGTCTGAACGCTGATCTTGGAGAGCCCCTTCTTCTTGCCGGCAAGTTTGGAGAGCGTGGCCAGGAATCCGTCCATATAAGCCACCAGTTCTTCCGGTGTGGAGTTCTGTTTTCCCACTTCGCCGATTTCGCCCCCCAGCGAAAGGGTGATTCCCTTAGGCTCGATTGAGCGGATGTAAGCCGCAATCCTGGCGCTGGATTCGAAATTCATGCGCTGTTGTTCACGCACCCCTGGTTTGCCGAGATCGACCAAGGTTGAGGTATCGATGTCAAGGTTGTAATAGCCGGCCGCAATCGACTCTTGCGCAAGCGCACAGAGGGCGTGTATTTCCGCCTCGGGGTCACGGGCAAACCTGTTGGCATTCGCCTGGTAGTGATCACCCTGGATGAAGATCGGTCCCTCGTATCCTTCTTTCAATGCTGCGGCCACCACCATGGCGGCGTACTCGGACGGTTTTTGGTCAGTATAGTTGCTCTCGCTGCGCGAAAGTTCAAAAATGAATGCGCCCGCCTTCAAACGGAGTGCAGCACGGAATACCGCTCGGGCCACATCGAACGAGAGTGCGCGGATGTTGATCGCAGGGATGGTGAAATTGCCGAATTCCTTCCGCCCCCGAGCTTCGTAGAGCCCGTGAATGGACGACGGCACGACGCCCAACTCCAGGCCCGCGCGCCTGATAATCCAACGCGCCGCACTGCGCACCTCGTCCGTTTCGCCAAACACGGCATTCCACACCAGCAGATCCAGCGTCTGGGAAATGAACTTCTGTGGGTTTTTCAGAACAATGCCATTATTCTCTACGATCTCATAAACGACACGATCGCGGTTGATCAGATCGAGCGCGGAACGAGCATTCATATTTTTGGCCCCTCAGGATTAAGCGTACCCCATTACTGGACCGTGGGATTATACCAGAGCCGCAAGCATCGGGCTTTGAAAGCTGCGGGCGTTCCCGGAGTTGAACTTGTCGCACGATGTCAGAACCTCAAAGTCTGATGATCCGAACAGCGGACTTGTGTGTGTGCCAGCAAGCGGTCAAGCAATTCATAGCCGGCCCGGCCCAGAAAATAGACCCCGCCCACACGCCGTTCCTGAAGGTCCTTGTGCGGCAGCAGGAAGCGCGACAAGGCCTGCATGTGGCGGACGAGCAATTCCGAGCGGCTGAGCGCGGCCCGGGAAACCTTGCTGCGAAGCCGCTCCATTTGGTACTTCGTCTTCTCCTTCGCGTGCTGAAGCGTATCGAGCAGAGTGGGGTCAAGCTTCTCGATGTCGGTACGCAAGCGATCCAAAATCTGCTCCAACTCGGCTTCGCTCTGATTGAAGCGTTCCGCCCAGCCCTCGGCAGATCCGGCCTCAGCGATTTTCCGGCTCAGGTGCTCCTCGCCCTGCCACACATCCTCGAGGCGTAGCTTGTACTTTTCCATCCAACGGTCGGTGCGCGCGTCGAGCAGCGTAAACGCCGCGCGTGGAAATATCACCGGCTGTGGGCGGCCCAGCGCCCGGTAGAGAGTCCTCGCTTGGCCGAGATAAGCCAACTCCGAGGGGCCGGCCACATAAGCCAGCGTCGGCAAGAGCGAGTCCTGCACAATGGGGCGCAACAAGACGTTGGGGGAGAAGTCCAGTGGCCGCTCGGCGAGCATGCGTTGAAGTTGAGTCAGCGGGATCTCCCCGGTTTCCTCGCTGAAGAATTTGCCGTCGCGCTGGTGCAACCCTATGCGGTCTCCATTCCTGGCCATAAAGAGCAGGGTCGAGTCCTCGACCACGTGCACCTGGGCGTGATATCCCCGCTGTATGAGGGCATGGGTGCTTTCCAGGATGCCGGCTCGAATTTCCGCCGCATTCCGCAGCGCCTGTTCGTAAACCCCAGAGCTGAGGCGGTGGAGGGATTCATCGATCGGGTCCATCAGGATCACGCCCCACCGGCCAAATAGGCGCGTCAGGAATCGGGCAAAGCTCGCTCCCCAGGTTGCGCCAGGAACGTAGCACTCCCGCAGGTCTTGCATTAGCCGGGAGCGCGACTCGCCTTCCGGCAACACTGCCTCCATCTGGCCGAGCGCCGCGGAAATTGCCTCGGTGTGCCGCACTCTGCCCACCGGCGAGCGGGGTGAGGGGCGGTCGCCGGAATCACGCAGCGGGACCAGGTTGTACTCCTCGTCAAATACTGCGCTTTCCGCCACTTCCTCCAGGTCATGGTCCTCGGTCGCCAACCAAAACACCGGGACAGCAGAGAGCCCCTGTTCTGAGAGCGACTGCGCCAGCCGCACGGTCGAAAGTGCCTTATAGAGGGTGAATGCCGGGCCGCTAAACAACCCTACCTGCTGGCCGGTCACCACGGCGAAAGTTCCGGGCTCACTCAGCCGCTGGATGTTCGCCAAGGTCGGCTCACCACAACCAAAAGCCCGATTCTGTTGTGCCAGGACCTCCGTAATCTCCCGGCGCCGAAAATCGAACCGGCCCAGTTGTTCGGCAACTGTTCGATAGCTACGAACGTCATACGGCGAGCCGTTGTAAAACTGGCTGACCCTGTCGAAGTGGTAGAGATAATCCGTCAGCAGAGCGCTGGCGTGAGGAACGTGGGTGTAAGGAATGCATGTCGTGGTCATGGGATTTGAATATCGTACACGGTCCGGCTATTGGCGGCAATGCCTCCGGCGCGAATCGGCGCCGATTGCAGGAGATGTGAGCGGGCATCGCACCCCTCATTGGATGTGCAAAGGGCGACAGGGTTTCCGAAATGATGGCCGGCAGCAGCGGCGCGGCCGCATCGAAAGGCTAGGCAGATCACAAGCATCGCGCGCTATTCCGTATAATCTCACCAAGAAGCTCCTTAACCGAGGCTAATCCGTCGGGTCATACTCAGGAGAGTTGCATGGGCGCACTTTCCGGCATCGCCGGGGACTGCGGCCGATTGCCGACCGCATCGGCGGGCTGTCGCGATTCCACTTGCCAGTGATCGCCTGATTTCCGCAAGACATAACGCTGACGAATGATCAACTCTGACACATTCGGGCTTCGAAAACGGACGCTGGCCTGAGCCGTATCGCCGTGGAATTCTATCTCTTCGATTTCCAAATCCATGTTGTTGAGGACGCCTTGCGGGAGATTGCGCAGGTGATCCTTGATAGCCGGCGGGATGGCTGAATTGGCGGAAGGGTCCTGGGCTCCCGCCGTACGCTTGAAGGCCGGCCCCGCACCGCCTCTCTGTCGCACGGGCGCAACGCTCCGAACCGGGCCTACGGAAGCAGCCTTCGCCGCGACTCCGGCAGCGCCATGAGCGGAATGCAGGGCGGGGTTGCGTCCTCCTGCGTTCGACGCCAGGAGAGCGTCCAACTCCCGCTCGATCTGTGCCATGCCTTTCTCGTGCCGATGGCTAGCCTTTTGCATACGCCAATCCACCAGGGGCTCAGCCAGATAACTCCCCACCGCGAAAATAGGCTTCCATGGCAGCAGAATAAACAGAACCATCAGCGCACATCCCCAACAACCGTATAGAACGAGCACTGCGATCAAAACCGCTTGCAACGCAATGCGGATCTCGGCCTCATTCGTGATCATGATCTCCTCACCCCTGGCGCATCGGTCTAATTCGACCCAGCGCTGGGCAAATCTTGCCTGTCCGCGGCATGCAAGTCAGGGCCAGACAAGCGATTTACGGTGGATCCAGCAAGCCGCGTGCCATGCCTCTGTTTTTCGTAACTTATCTCGAACCATTCAGGGGATCAATGCCGGACCACCTGTAGCCTATAGGCCGCCGCGAACTCGGCCGATCCCATCACCACGGCACAGGGACCGGCAGGATTGCACGTACCTCATGGGGCCCCGTCAGACGGCCAAGCCGGCAGTGCTTTCGCGGAGGGCGGCCGCAATCTGCTTCTTCGCCTGGGAGGAAACGGGCAGCAACGGAAGCCGGGTGGCGCCTCCATGGCCACCACACAGCTCGAGCGCCGCTTTGATCCCGGCCACTCCATAAGGGAGGTTGATCTTCTGGCCCAGCGGCTGAAGGCGCTGTTGCAGGATGTGCGCTTCCGTGGCGTTTCGACGGAGGAACGCCTGATAAAGGCCCACGCACAGCGACGGGGCGTAGTTCGCCACGCCCAGCACGCCCCCTACCGCGCCCCCGCACAAGGCATCGTAGAAGATGGACGGCGCGCCCACCAGCACCCGGAATCCACGGCGAACCTTGCCCAGCACATCCTTTACGAACTCCCATTTGCCGGAGCTCTCTTTGAGACCGACGACGTTTGGCAAACGAGAGAGCTTGCCGATCGTCGACGCGTCGACAGCAAGGCCCGTGAACTGGGGGATGGAGTAGATCATCACGGGGCGCGTCACCCCGGCCGCCACCGTTCGGTAATGCGCCACCAGCGCGGCGGCGTCCATGCGTGGCTTGTAATAGTTGGGCGTGAGCACCAAGAGGACGTCGGCGCCGCGAGCCACGGCCTCACGGCTGAGATTGAGTGTAGCGTTCGTGCTTTCTAGGCCAGTCCCCACCATCAGAATTTCGGGCGGCTTCACGGTGGCCCGCGCGACTTCGATCAGCCGCAACCGTTCCGGCTCGGAGAGGTATGGCGCCTCCCCCGTGGAGCCCGCCACCAGAATTCCCGCGAGTCCAATGCCGGCGAGGCGGCTGAGATTCTCGCGAAAGAATCCCTCATCCACATCGCCGCGCCGATTAAACGGCGTCACTACCGGGCAAATTACGCCCTTCAGATTCTTAATTGCTTCGTTGGCAGTCATAGTGGCCCCTCGACTGAACAATGGCTAGTGGTTAGTGGCTAGCGGCTAGAAATCGCCAAAGTCAAGATACAAGATATGTAGGCCTACGCACGCTCCCGCACGCGCTGGACGCTAACCACTTACCAAGCGCTCGCCACGAACCACTCGTCACTAACCACTAACCACTCTCTTCCGGTGTAGATTTTGCAGGCTTTCGACGTGCGTTTGGCCCTCGCGCAACGCGCGGATTCCCTGGATGGCTGCCTCGGCTGCGGAAAGCGTGGTGATGCACGTCACCCCGTGTTGCACCGCGGTCCGCCGGATGGCCTTGTCGTCATAGCGCGACTTGAGCCCCAATGGCGTATTGATAATCAAATCGATCTCGGCACTCTTAAGCCGGTCCACGACGTTGGGCCGGCCCTCGTTCACCTTAAAGACCTTTTCCACCTTGATCCCCGCCTCCCGCAGAGCAGCCGCCGTGCCGCGTGTGGCGAGCAGGGTGAAATCCAGGCTCTCCAGGTCACGCGCGATGGGGATGACGCCGGGCTTGTCGTGATCGTTGACCGAAATGAAAACCCGCCCTTTCGTGGGGATGCGCTGATGAGCTCCCAACTGCGCCTTCGCGAAGGCCAGGCCGAAGCTGTCCGCCACGCCCATAACTTCGCCGGTGGATTTCATCTCCGGCCCCAGAATCGTATCCACCCCGGGCAGTTTTTGAAACGGGAAAACGGGTGACTTCACGAACGAGTGGCCGACGTGCAATTCCGCCGGCAACCCAAACTCGGCGAGCTTGCGCCCCACCATCAGGCACGCCGCGATCTTGGCCAGGGGGACCCCCGTCGCCTTGCTGACGTAAGGCACGGTGCGGGAAGCGCGTGGATTCACCTCCAACACGTAAACCTTGCCATTCTGGATGGCGTACTGCACGTTCATCAGGCCTACCACGTTCAACTCGCGCGCCAGGCAAACCGTAAAGTCGCGCAAGGTTTGCCGTTGACGCTCGGGGATGCTGACGGCGGGCAGCACGCACGAACTGTCACCGGAGTGAATGCCGGCCTCCTCGATGTGTTGCATGATGCCCGCCACCACGACGTCGGCGCCGTCAGCGAGCGCATCCACATCGATTTCCGTGGCATTTTCAAGAAATCGGTCCACCAGAATCGGAAAAGCCCGCTGCAATTCCTGGGCGCGGAGCACGTATTCGCTCAGCATGGCCTCGTCGTAGGCGATCACCATGGCCCGGCCGCCCAACACGTAGGAAGGCCGCACCAACACGGGATAACCGATGCGGCGGGCGATCTCGAGGGCCTCCTGGACGTTCATGGCGGCGCCATTTTCCGGCTGCGGGATTCCCAGGTCGGCAAGCAGGGTGCCGAACCGCTTGCGATCTTCCGCCAAATCAATCGACTCCGGCGAAGTGCCCACGATGGGCACACCCGCCGCCTTCAGTTGCCGGGCAAGGTTCAACGGCGTTTGCCCCCCGAATTGCACGATAACGCCGGTGGGCTTCTCCTCATCCACAATTGCCATCACGTCTTCGAACGTGAGGGGCTCGAAATAGAGGCGATCCGAGGTGTCGTAATCGGTTGACACCGTCTCCGGGTTGCAATTCACCATGATCGTCTCGAAGCCCTCTTCTTTAAGGGCATACGAGGCGTGGACGCAACAATAGTCGAACTCAATTCCCTGCCCGATCCGGTTGGGGCCGCTGCCCAGGATCATAATCTTGCGCTGCGTGGTGGGTTCGGCTTCGTCTTCTTCTTCGTAAGTTGAATAGAGGTACGGCGTGTAGGATTCGAATTCGGCCGCGCAGGTATCCACGCGCTTGAACACCGGCCGGATATCGAGGGCCAAGCGGCGCTGCCGCACCTCCTCCGCGCCCTTTTCCCAGAGTTCAGCGAGTGAGCTATCGGAGAATCCGTATTGCTTGGCAAGGTGCAAGACGCTGGCAGGCACGTTCTCAAGCGTGAAGCGCCCTAGCTCACGTTTCAGTTCCAGAATCTGTTGGAGCTGATTCAGGAACCACGGATCGATGCGCGTGATTTCGTTCAACAGATCGGCGCTCCATCCAATCTCGAAGGCGTGCAGGAGGTCCCACAGGCGCTCCGGGTGCGGGACGGCCAGGCGACGCTCCAGCTCAGCCGGATCCGACGGCGAAGTGGGCGTCTTACGGCCGGTTTCCAGCGACCGCATGCCCTTCATCAACGCTTCCTTGAAAGTGCGTCCGATCGCCATCACCTCGCCCACCGACTTCATCTGCGGACCCAGCGTATGATCCGAGTCGGGGAATTTCTCCTGTGCCCACTTGGGAATCTTCACGACGACGTAATCAATGGTAGGCTCAAAACAGGACGGCGTCTTCTGGGTGATGTCGTTGGGGATTTCATTCAGTGTATAGCCCACTGCCAGCCGTGCGGCAATCTTGGCAATGGGGAAGCCGGTGGCTTTCGAGGCCAGCGCGGAGCTGCGCGAGACGCGCGGGTTCATTTCAATTACCACCATGCGGCCCGTCTCCGGGCTGACAGCGAATTGAATGTTCGACCCGCCCGTCTCCACTCCCACGGCGCGGATCACCTTGAACGCCGCGTCCCGCATGATCTGATATTCCTTGTCGGTCAAGGTTTGCGCGGGGGCTACGGTGATGGAATCCCCGGTGTGGACGCCCATGGGATCGAAGTTTTCAATCGAGCAGACCACCACGGCGTTGTCCGCGTGATCGCGCATCACCTCGAGCTCAAACTCTTTCCAACCGACCACCGACTCTTCAATCAAGACCTCGTGTACCGGGCTCAGCTCAGCACCGTTACGCACCCTCTCTTCCAGTTCCTCGCTGTTGTACGCCATGCCGGCGCCCGTCCCGCCCAAGGTAAAGGACGGACGAATGATCAAGGGAAATCCGACCTGCTCGGAAAAGCGTTGCGCTGCCTCGACGGCCTCCCGGATGGCCAGGCGATTCGCGTCGCGACGCTGGGCCGTCACCAGGACGCTCTTGGGTACCTCCAGTCCCACTTTCAGCATGGCGTCTTTGAACCAGAGGCGATCTTCAGCCATCTTGATCGCCTTCAGAGATGCGCCAATCAGTTGGACGTTGTATTTATCGAGCACGCCGCTCTCCGCGAGCTCGACGGAAAGGTTCAGCGCCGTCTGCCCGCCCACTGTAGGCAGCAGCGCGTCAGGCCGCTCTCGGGCGATGATGGCTTCCAGATAATCAGCGGTGAGCGGCTCGACGTAAGTGGCGTCGGCAAATTCCGGGTCGGTCATGATGGTGGCTGGGTTGGAATTTACCAACACCACCTCATACCCCTCGGCCTTCAGGGCCTTGCAAGCCTGCGTGCCAGAATAGTCAAACTCGCACGCCTGGCCAATAATGATCGGGCCGGAACCGATGATCAGGATTTTGCGGAGGTCAGTACGTTTGGGCATTTAAACAATTATGAATTATGAACTGTGATTTATGAATTTACCCTTTACCCTTTACACCTTATCCTTTCGAAACTCCTCCATCATCACCACAAATCGGTCGAAAAGGTAGCCTGAATCGTGCGGTCCGGGGGAGGCCTCAGGGTGGTACTGCACGCTGAACAAGGGCATGGTGCGATGGCGCAGGCCTTCCAGCGTGTCGTCATTCAGGTTCTTATGGGTCAAGATCACCTCGCTCGCCTTCAGCGAGTCCGGGTCCACCGCGAAGCCATGGTTTTGGGCGGTAATTTCCACCTTCTGGGTTTCGAGGTTCAGTATGGGATGATTGCCGCCGTGGTGGCCGAACTTCAGCTTATACGTCTTGCCTCCCAGCGCCAGGCCGATAATCTGGTGGCCAAGGCAGATGCCAAAGATGGGCACACGCCCCACCATGTCTCGAACCGCCTGCGCGGCGTATTCCACCGGTTCCGGGTCGCCGGGGCCGTTGGAGAGGAATACGCCATCAGGCTTCAGATCCATCACGTCCGCCGCTGTGGTCGTGGCGGGCACCACGGTAACCTGGCAGCCCACATCCACCAGCCTGCGCAGGATGTTCTGCTTGATGCCGTAGTCGTAAGCGACAACGTGGAACCGCGGTTCGGCCGCGGGATGGCTATCGGCCGCCGTAATGTGGCGCGAGGGTTCCGTCCAACGATAGGGGGAGCTCACCGTAACGCGGCTCGCTAGGTCAAGGCCCACCATGCTCGGCACAGCTTTGGCTTTAGCCACCAGGCTCTGGGCATCGGAGTCAGTAGCGGAGATCACCCCGCGCATGGCGCCGTGCTTGCGCAAATGCCGCACCAGCGCCCGCGTATCGATCTGGGAAATGACAGGAATCCCGTAGCCGGCGAGGAATTCGGAAACTTCCGCTTCGGACCGCCAATTACTCGCCAGTTCCGAAAGTTCGCGCACCACCAAGCCTTCCGCGTAAGGCCGCGCGGACTCACAATCGAGCAAATTGGTGCCATAGTTCCCGATGTGAGGATAAGTGAGGATTACGATCTGGCCCGCATACGAAGGATCAGTGAGGATCTCCTGGTACCCGGAAAGAGAAGTATTGAAAACCACCTCACCCAAACGCTCGCTCGAGGCTCCGTAACTGCGCCCCCTAAACACCCTGCCATCTTCTAAGGCGAGAATCGCGTCCATACATTTTGGATTTTAGATTTTGGATTTTGGATTGGAGCTTTGGCCAACACCATTGTACAGGGGCTCCTTCAATCGGAAATCTAAAATCGCAAATCTAAAATTACTTCTCCTTACATTTTGGATTTTAGATTTTGCATTTTGGATTGGAGCTTTGGCCAACACCATTGTACGGGGGCTCCTTCAATCGAAAATCTAAAATCGCAAATCTAAAATTACTTCTCCTCACATTTTGGATTTCAGATTTTGGATTGCGGCCTCGGCCAACCCATTCTCATGACAGCTTCTTTAATCCAAAATCTAAAATCGCTCCTTCAATCCAAAATCCAAAATCGCAAATCTAAAATTACTTCACCCAACCCACTTGGCTTAGGGGCCAGTAGACAAAAATGGCCTTGCCATAGATGAAATGCCGGTCGACGGTCCCCCACATGCGGCTGTCATTCGACGAACTGCGATGGTCCCCAAGCACAAAGTAATGGTCCGGTTCAACGCGCACGGGCGGATAGCTTTGATCGTCGAGGTAATCGGAAGGAACATAGGGCTCGCTGAGAGGCTTTCCATCCACTAGTACCCGGCCGTCGCGGATGCTCACCTCGTCCCCAGGCAAACCAATCACCCGTTTTATGTACGATTTCGAGGGGTCGAGCGGATATCGGAACACCACCACGTCGCCGCGCTGAATCGGCTCGAAGCGATAGACAAACTTGTTGATAAATATCCGCTCATGGTTTTCAAGTTGGGGCATCATGCTGGTGCCCTCGACCTGCACGGGCTGATACAGGAAGACTATGACAATAAAGGCCAAGAGCACCGACAGGATGAGGTCTCGCAACCAATAGCGCGTTTCGAAAAACCACCTCTGCGCAATGTTCGACTTATCTTTCTCGTCCGCTTCCAATGTGACGCGCTCCCCGTGCCCGCGATATTTCGACCTATTTTTATACCATAAATCAGTGATCGGGTAATCCCGAGATCGGACGGACAAGGTACAGCACACAACGACTGTCGGGTGCTGTTCATCCGATCATCCCATCAGCCGATCATCCGAAGGTGTCTTTAACCTTTTCACCGGCGCGCCGCTCCAGCGGCTGGTTATCGACGCGAACATAGGGACCGAGGATTTCCAGCCACCGCCGGTGATCGCGTGCGAGGTGAGTGGGGGTAACTACGAACACCGAGATGTAGAGGTCGCCGCGGCCGCGGTCTTCCAAGGTTGGCATACCCAAGCCGCGCACGCGAAAGATCGCGCCGGTCTGCGTGCCTTCCGGAATGCGCAGGTGCTCCGTGCCCCGTAAGGTGGGTACGACAATATCGGCGCCGAGCGCAGCCTGCGAAATGGAAATCGGGATGGTGTAGTAAAGGTCGTTGCCGCGCCGCTCGAAGAAGTTGTGCTCGCGGACTTTCAGGATCACGTAGAGATCGCCGGGCGCACTGCCGCGGGCGGCCACCCCGCCTTCACCGGCCACGCGCAGCCGCGTGCCATCGTCCACCCCGGGGGGAATCCTCAAATCCAGCACGCGCTCCGCGTTCACACGGCCTTCGCCCTTGCAGTGGCCGCAAAGATCCCGAATAACCTGCCCCAGGCCCTGGCATTGCGGACAGGTGCGGGTGACGGTGAAAAAGCCCTGCTGGTGCCGCAGTTGCCCGCGTCCGCCGCAGGTGGGACAATTGGCAGGCTTGCTTCCGGGCTTGGCGCCCGTTCCGTCGCAGGCGCCACAGGCCTCCCATCGCGGTATCTTAATTTTGGTTTCCAACCCCAACGCGGCCTCTTCCAGGCTGATTTCCAGGTCGTAGCGCAGGTCGATGCCGCCCGGAGTGCGGCTGCGTCCGCGGCTGCCCCGCCCAAAGACATCGCTGATACCAAACAGATCGCCGAAAATGTCTTCGAAATCGGAGAAGATGCTGGAGCTGAAATCCGGCGCTCCGGCCGCGCCTCCCACCCCGGCGTGGCCGAAGCGATCATAGACCACCCGCTTCTGCTGGTCCGCCAAGACACTATAAGCCTCGGTAATCTCTTTGAAGGCCTCTTCCGATTCCTCTTTGTGATCGGGATTGCGGTCGGGGTGATGCTGCAAGGCGAGACGGCGATAAGCACTCTTGATTTCCTGTTCGGAGGCTTCGCGCGCCACGCCCAAGACTTCGTAATAGTCACGCTTGTGATTCAATCCTTAACCTCAGCAAGCCAGCAATCGTCAGTTATCAGTCCTCAGTTTTCAAATCGCCCGCGCGGACCAAAACTGACGACTGACCACTGTTCTTCTTTGTCGCCCTAATCCTCGTTCAGAGCCGGCGCACCAGGAGGGCCTCCCGTTGCCACTCTCACAATGGCCGGGCGCAGCAGCTTGTTCTTCAGCTTGTACCCGCGCTGCAGTTCTCCCACAATCTCGTTCTCGCGATACTCGGTTGTCTTTACGGTTTCGACCGCCTGATGCAGGTGGGGATCAAACATTTGACCTGCGGTGTCAATCGGCGCCAGTCCCGCGCGGCCCAGCACCTCGCGGAGCTCGCGGTGAATGAGCTCCAAACCATCATAGAAAGCCTTCGGCACACGATCATCGCGCTGCTTCAGGGCACGCTCAAACCCGTCGAGGGTGGGCAGCAAACTCCGGATCAGGTCTTCTGCCGCGAACTGGCGCAGATCGTCTTTTTCCCTTTGCGTACGCTTGCGAAAATTGTCGAGTTCCGCCCGCGTGCGCAGCAGGCGATCGAAAAGATCGTTCTTCTCCGCCAGCAACTTCCCGTAGTCTTCCGGCGGCACGGCGACCGGTGTGGAGGTTTGCGCCTCCGAGCCGCCTGCGTTTTCCGGCTCCTTCTCAGCACCCTCGCCGGGGGGCATCATCAATTCGTCTTCATCATCCATAGGTCTATTCTATCCCATTGCCGGGCCGAGTCCCTCCGAGCACGGCCCCGCTTCTCCGTAAGAAATTCCCCGCTTCAGTTGGAACTGAGCAGCTTACTACACAGGTGGGCCACGTACTCGACGGTGCTCACGGCGCGGTCGTACTCCATGCGCATGGGTCCCACCACGCCCAGAGCTCCCACAGTGCGGCTGCGGTAGTGCATCGGCGCCACCACCAGCGCGCAATGATGCATCTGACTATCGGCATTTTCCCGGCCAATCAGGATACGCACGCCCGATTCCGGGCTTTGCAGGCACGCTTCCAGGATACGCGCGAGATTGGCTTTCTCCTCCAGGGTTCTCACGATCTGCCTGATCTTCTGCACGTCGGCAAACTCCGGGTCCTCGAGAATCTGGGCCGTGCCGTCCACAATCAAGCCAACCTGCTCATCCTCCGAGAGTGCGCCCCACATGAAGAGCGTCGCGACGTTCCTGAGCAGCCGGTCGCACAGGGCCTTCTCCTCTTCCATGCGATGGAAAACCTCCAGGCGGATGGCGCCGAACGACCAACCCCGGAACTCCGCATTCAGGAAGTTGGCGGCTTGGTCGAGTTCCCCCTGGGTGAACGTATCCTCCAGGCGAACCACGCGGTTCTCCACCAGATCGGGCTTGGAAACGATCACGATCAGCACCCGGTGGTCGGGAAGATTGATAAGCTTAACGTGTTCGAGCAACTTCTCTTCCAGAGCGGGCGCCAGCACCAAGCCAACATTCCGCGAGACCTCGGAAAGGGTGCGGGAAGCCTTCACCATCAGCCGTTCCAGACCATCGGTGTCGCATCGCAACGCCCGGTCGATGTATCGCTCCGCGTCAGGGGCCAAGCGGCCGCCTCTGACTACCCGATCCACATAGAAACGATAGGCCTTTTCCGTTGGTATTCGCCCGGCCGAGACGTGCGGCTGCGTCAGGAACCCACCTTCCTCCAACTCCCCGAGTACGGAGCGAATCGTCGCCGGGCTCACCGGCACTTCCATTTGCGCTACCAACGCCTTGGACCCTACCGGGAACCCACTGGCAATGAACTGGCGTACTAAAGCCACCAGGATTTCGCGGTTCCGGTGCGGCAGCTCGAATTGCTCTTTCATGTGCTACCTAACTAACAAGATATCAAAAACTTCGAGGCGAACTACACCTCGACCCATTCTATCGGCCACGGGGCGCAGTGTCAAGATTTGGACAGTTGTGGTAGTGTCTCAGTTTGAATTGGTAGCGGCGAGTTCACCTCGCCAAATGGCGGCGTGAAGCCGCCTCTACGTCAAACTGAGACACTACCACAGTTGTTGATGACAGGTCAGATGAGGTTGCGACCCAAGTCCCACATCACTATGCTCATATACCTTGGCTGAATGAACCTCAAGCCTACCCGCGCCATGTTTGCCATTAGGTATACTTCGGCCCGGAAGCCAGGGTGTGGCCTATGCAAGAAGCACAAGATTAGATGAAACAGCGACTTTGTGTCTATGCGGCGGCGGCCTTACTGGCCTCCGAAGCACCCGACTGGGCTTTGCTGTCCGACTTGCGGTCCCTTTCGGCCTTAGGGCCGGTCATGGATGCGTCTGCGGGCTGGGCGCTGGCGGCTGGAATGGGACACTCTGTCTCCGTGTCGAAATTGTCCTTCTCTTTGTTTTCACACATATCGCCGGATGCACCTTCATTTTTTAGTGTGCTTCGGGTACTCTCTTCGGACTCGACCACCAATTCCTCCATCCCGATTTCCGCATCCTGCCGGGCGCCAGCCAAGGAGGGCTGAACGCCCTCTACGGTGGGCTGGACGCCCTCTATAATGGGCCGAACGCTGTTCGGCCCTACGGCACCGTTGGGCGGGACGGGTGTGTTGGGGCACGAGCCTACCGCGGAATCCTCTTCCATTCCGGATTCCGGATTTCGGACAGCGCACTCCTGCTCCATTCCGGATTCCGGATTTCGGACGGCGCACTCCTGCTCCATTCCGGATTCCGAATTTCCAGCCTCGGGCTCTGGTTCCGCGCCCTGTTGGCTGGCCCGGTCCTGGATGTGCATCAGGAAGTTCCCCAGGCGCCAGAGTTGCCGCAGGCACGACTCCTCGTGCCGCCGCAGTTTGTCCAGCCGGGGTTCCACCTGCGCCGCCACCACGTCGCGCTCCGCCGTGGTCAGGGGCCGCAGGTACTGGGCAAAGAAGGGGTCCCACAGCGCCTCCTGCGACTGCTTCTCCAGCCGCACCAGGATGCTCAGATCTTCCCGCAGCTCGTCCCGCTCCTGGGCGTCTTGCGCCACCGGCACCTCCGGCTGCGGCACGGGAATATGGTCGTCTTCCGCCGCGTAGCCCAGCGCCATTTCCCACATCTCGTCGTCGGCCGCCCCGGGCGGCAGCGGCCCCTCGGGCTCCGGCAGCTTCTCCGGCTCCCGCAGCCGGTGCAACCCCTCCAGAATCATCTCCGCCTGCCCTTGCAACTGATCCCCATAATGGGTGACGAACTCGTGAATCAGCCCGGGCGGCGCGTAGAAGTCCCGCCGCAACACGTACCGCTTCAGCAGGTCTAACTCATCCACGATCGCGATGTAGCGGTCCTGTAGCTTCGAGGCCTTCTGGCGACGGTCGGCCGCCACCTTCTCGACGTGCTCGGCCACCACGTTGTCCTGCATGCGCTCGGCGCGGTCCATACGCCATTGCAGGCGCGCCAGGTGTTCCACGAGCTGCGCCTGGCTGCCGTTCGAGGGCCGCCACTGCTGGTAGGACCCGTCGATGAGGGCGGCCAGGTCGGCCGGGTCCTCCCCCAGGGCGGGCAGGGCTTCGTTGCGCAGCTTGGAGTACATTCCGTGCCGCAGGTTGGCGGCGCGGGCCCGCTCCTTGCCGGCCGGGGTCGCCGCCCCGTGCGATTGCCGGCCGTTGCGGCCATGCGCTTCGAGGTTTTTTTCGGTCATGACGGGATGATTAACGAGTGCCATACGGTCTCCTTTGCAGTTCCGGGCGGGCGGGAGCGGCGGAACAGCGGCCAACCCCCACCCGCGGCGGAAAGGTCACCCGCAGGTGCCGCACGGGATATTATACACATGGTACTGCTCTTGTCAAGGGAAATCAGCTAGAAACTTAGGCAAGCAGCCTGCGAAGCAGGCGTCGTCATATAGCCCACGGCGAAGAAGCTGTGAAAAAATCAAAACAGTCTCTCGCAAAGGCGCCAAGTCGCAAAGGCCGTGAAGCACAAGTCTCCTGTTTTCTTTGCGACCTTTGCGACTTGGCGCCTTTGCGAGAACATGTTTTCGCACTTCGGAAGATTCTTTCACAGCTTCGAAGCCGTGGAATGAAGGTAGCGATGGGGATCTCAGCCCCGAAGGCGCGACATGGGCGTTGCCAGCGCCGAGATTGAACCACGCGGCACCTGACATCGCCCTCCCGGGCTGACGAATCGGTTGGCGTGATCGGTTACCCACGGCTTCGCCGTGGGCTACAGGACGACGCCCGCTCCGCGGGCTGACCGCTAACCATTGCAGGATTGCCCTTTCGGCGCAGTTCATTGCCCCAACTGCTTGCGATACAAATCCATGATCGTTTGGTCCTCGAACGGCCGGGGCTGCATCTGGTCCCCGATTTGAAGATATCGCTGATCGTTGGGCTTCCACGCGGGCCAGGCGGGTTGGGGACCCTGTTCGGCGTTGGGCGCAAAGGTTTTCACAAAGTCGGCCAAACGCTGCATCATCTCCGCGGAAAGCCCCTCATCCTGTATATCGTAATTGCCCTCGCCGGCTTTTGCGCTGCCCAGAAAGTATGAGGCGTCGGCGCCGTGCAGCGTTCCCGGCGCGCCCGGCGGCACGCGGGTGAAATGCTCGACGTATACGGGCTCGCCGCCGGCGGACTCATAATCCGCCACGCGAATACTGCCGTACAGAAACATGAAATCCGTGATGGTGCGCGCCACCGCGGCGCGAATCTCGGGCGGCGTCGCTGCCGGATAGAGGGCGAACATCTTCAGGCTGATACGTGGGTAGTATTTCCGCAAATAGTCCTGGTAAGCCGCAACGGTCAGGTCCGGCATGTTGCGCGTGAACCCCAGTCCCTCATCCTTACAGGTGCCGATCAGGCAAGCGGCGTGGTTGAAACGCCCGGCGCTGAACATGCGGTAGAGTTCCGCTGGCATGACGTAGCCATCGACAAAGGCCCACCACGGATGATCATGCCTGGCGGTCATGTGCACGCTGCTTTCCGGCTTCAGCCCGATTCTGCCGCGGCCCGCTTCGCCGTAAAGCTGGTCCGTGACCAGCGCGGCGCGTGCCATAACTTCGCCGGTGGGGAGCGAGCGCAAGTCCTGGATGTGAGGCGCGATTTGAAGCCCCACCTGCTCCATAGGCGTCAAGCCGTGGAGCACCTGACGCAAACCGGGATCGGGAAGAAACAGGCGGCTGGCGCTATCCAGCCACGCCCCTTGAAAAAGGCCCTTCGCCAGGGGCGAGGCCAGCAAATACCCCACGCTGGTGCCGCCCGCGGAAGCGCCGCCGATGGTGACTCGATGTGGATCGCCGCCGAATTGCCCGATGTTCTTCTGCACCCACTGGAGCGCGGCGATTTGATCCAGCAGGCCGTAGTTTCCCGAGGCATGATGCGGCGACTCGCGCGTCAGGTTGGGGTGAGCCAGGAATCCCAGCACTCCCAAGCGGTAATTAATGGATACGACGACAATGCCCAATCGGGCCAGCGGTTCTCCGTTGATGCGGCCGGAGCCACCGACGAATCCCCCGCCGTGGATCCAGACAAGCACGGGCTGGTTGTCACCCATCCCCGCCCCGGACCAGACGTTAAGATTCAGGCAATCCTCATTCATGTCCGGTTTAAGTTGGGCAGGGTTACCCTGGGGGCATACTGGGCCAAAATCCTGCGCGTGACGGATGCCGGGCCACGGCGGCACGGGCTGCGGTTCCTTCCACCGCAGATTGCCCGTGGCCGGCTGCGCATAGGGAATGCCCTTCCACACGTGGATGCTGCCGCCGGTGCCGGCCACCAGTCCGGCGTCGGTTTTCACCACGACCTGGGACTGCGCCAGGGCTGGCGATACAGTTATCAAAATCAGGATTGCGTGAACTTGCCAGGTCTTAGTTTTCATGGGGTTGTTAGAAGCGTCCGCGGAAATCAAAGAGGTCGTGCAGGGAAAGTTGCCAAGCTGGAAAACAATTGGAAACGAGCACGTGTTGGGCTGCATAACTCGCCTCAATTACGTATTTCGCCCCCTGTAGACGCAAAACTTCAACCGTCTTGGCCTTCGGGTCGATGAACCACACTTCGGGTACGCGCGCCTCGGCGTAGATCGGCAACTTGGTAGCGCGGTCGTGACCGGCCGTGGAGGTGGACAGCACCTCAACGGCCAGGTCCGGCGCACCTTCGATCCAGTTTTCTTGAATGATCGCCGCTCGCGCATTGGAGATGAATATCAGGTCAGGCTGGACCACAGTTTCTTCACCCAAGCGCACGTCCAAAGGAGCCAGGCAAACTTCGCCCAAGTTGTTCTTGTGAACGAAAGGGCTCAGGCTGTCGTAGAGATTCTGAAGCGTAAATTGGTGGCGTGTAGCAGGAGCAGGAGTCACGTGCACCTCTCCATGAACAAGCTCGTAACGCTTCCCGTCACTAGGAAGCTCGCGGAATTGCTCGAAGGTCAGCTTGGGAATGACTTCTGTACTCATGCTCCTATTATACCCTCGCGCCCAGATCGCTTGCCATTAGGAGCAGGGCTCCGTCAAAGTCGCTTGGGTTAAAGGGACCCCTCACCCACCGCCTTGCGGTCCCCCCTCTCCCCAAGGGAGAGGGCTGCGATTTTTGATTTCTTATCCCTCTCCGGGGGAGAGGGGGGACCGCAAGGCGGTGGGTGAGGGGTCTACTCTGCGGATGATGCATTCATCGCTCTGTACGTATGCGGCACGCTGGACTTTGACGGAGCCCTGCCATTAAGAGTGAGTATCCACAGCTTACGCATATTGCGGCGTTGAAATCTGTGAAATCTGCGTCATCTGCGGATTCCGTTTGGTCAGGCCAATTCAATCTCCAGCTTGGTCACCGAGGCCGGCTTGAAAGTCCAGACGAATCGCGATCCCGAAAAGCCGGCTGGTTGGGTTTTGGGCACCACCGCCTCCGGATGGTCGAAATCGTTGTGCGCGTGAATATCAGAGTCGGTGAGCACGGTGACCTGCGCGGAGCGCGCCTCGCCACCGCGCAGCGAGATTTCCGCCTCGCGCGGTTCGCTGGCGTGCGGGTTCACGACCGTCAGCACCAACGTCTTCCCGTGCTGCGAGGCTGACCCCGCCAGCCCCCAGAGGGTCTTCCCTGCTCCGTACGAAACTCCCGGCGCGTCGCAAACCAGGCGCAGCGAGCGCCCGTCCTGATGCGACTTGTACATGTCGAAGACATGGAAAATCGTGGTGGGTACAAAACGCTCCTCCATGGCCAGGAAAAGCGTATTGATGTTGTTCACCAACTGGGCATTGTTGCACATGGCCAGCTTGTCCGCGTGGCGATTGAAGATGTCAAGCGTGATGGCCGTCACCAGCGCGTCGCGCAGGGAGGGCACATAGCAGAACAGATAGGCCGGCCCGAGGATCGGGCTCTGGTGCCAGGCGCCCCATTCGTCCACCAGGAGCTTTGCCTTATGCTCGGTGTCGTAATCGCCCATAATCTGCCAGTGCTGGTTCACCAGCGGTTCCATTGCGTCCGCCTGGGCAAGCATCTGGTACCACTCGTCGGTGCTGAATTGCAGGGAGTCGCCCTTGCCGGTGCTGCCACAGTAATAGTGCATCGAGAGACCGTACATCCGCTCGATCAGGTGCGGCCGCTGGGTGAGCAAAGTTTCCAGGAAGCCGCGCGTCCACGATACCTGCGGATCCTGCGGGCCCACCCCGGGTCCCGATCCGATGAAGCGCAGATTTAAGCCATAATTGGGAACCCAGGAGGTGAAGCGGCGAAACTGGATCGCGGCGTCTTCCGGACGAAAGTCACCGCCGCAGCCCCAGGATTCGTTCCCAATCCCCCAATAGATGACGTTGTACGGATCGCGGCTGCCGTCGTTGGCACGGGTTTGCGCCAGCGTGGTGCTGCCTGCCGGTGAGTTGCAATACTCCACCCACTCGTCGAAATCGAGCGGCGTCAGGCTGCGCACATTGGCGGCCACATAGGGCTGGCAGCCGCAGAGCCGGCAGAAACGCATGAATTCTGCCGTGCCAAAGGTATTCGGGTCGTATTTCTGCGGGCCGTCGGGGGCCTTGCACAGTTGGGGAGTGTTATCCCAAAAGTTGGTTCGCACCGGGCGCTGGGCGCGCGGACCCACGCCGTCACGCCAGTTGTAGCTGTCGGCAAAGCAGCCCCCTGGCCAGCGAATGACCGGCGCATGTAACTGGCGCATATGGTCCACCAGCGCTTTGCGGATGCCACCCACATTGGGAATTTTCGAGTCCTCGCCCACCCAAATGCCGTTGTAAATCTCTTCTCCGATGTGCTCGGTAAAATGGCCCTGGAGCTCGGGCGCAATCGTGCCAATAGGCTCGTTAAGCAAAACTTCCACCAGGGCGCCGGATGCCCGTGCCGCACGCGGCGCCAGTCCGGCCGCCGCCACCGCGAATGCTGTCGAAAGGAATTCCCGCCGCTTCATCGTCGTCCTCCTCCACCCGTCGCTTGTCCACAAGAGCCGTTTCGTCATTCACCTTCTGTTCAGGCGGTCGTAATTCTGTTGATAAGTGGTGTTCCTCGGGTCGAAGCCGGCGGCCGTGCGATACTCCTCCAAAGCCCCCTGCCGGTCGCCTTTCTTCTCCAGCGCGATGCCGCGCAGGTAATGCGCGAAGGCATCGTTGGGACGCAAGCGCAGCGCCTCTTGATATTCCGCAATCGCTCCATCCACGTTGCCCGTGTTGGCGAGCGCGACGCCGAGCGCGACGTGCGCCGGTTGATTTTGGGGGTTAAGGCGCAGGGCTTCGCGTTCTTCGGTGATTTGGGAGGCCCAATCGCCCTTGTCACCCAACGCCGTGCCCAGGGACTGGTGCGCCAAGTCGTCGCTCGGGTTCAGGCGCAGTGCCTCGCGATATTCCGCGACGGCGCCGTCCTTGTCACCTTTGCCGGAGAGCGCGGTCCCCAACCGGACGTAAGCTGCCTCATAATTGGGATCCAGGCGCAGCGCCGTCCGGTATTCGGCGATGGCTCCATTGGCGTCGCCCGTGTTAATCAGCGCGACACCGAAGGCGAGGTGCGCCGCTGTATTTCCGGGATTTAAGCGCACGGCTTCGCGTTCTTCGGTGAGCTGGGCGCCCCAGTCGCCCCGGTCGCCCAGCATGATTCCCAGGGACTGGTGCGTCTGGCCGTCGCTGGGATCCAGGCGTAGCGCCTCGCGGTATTCCGCCATGGCGCCGTCCCCGTCACCCTGATCGGAGAGCGCCGTGCCCAGCCGGGCGTGGGCAACGGCGTTGTTGGGATTCAGGCGCAGGGTTTCGCGATACTCCCGGATCGCTCCATCCCTGTCGCCCGTGTTCATGAGCGCCACGCCAAGGGCCAGGTGCGCTGCGTCATTCTGCGGATTCAAGCGCAGGGCTTCACGTTCTTCACTACGCTGGGCGGCCCATTCACCCTTGTTACCCAGCGCCAGGCCCAGGAGCTGGTGGGCCATGTCGTCGTTCGGATTCAGGCGCAGCGCCTCGCGATACTCCTCAACCGCCTCGTCGAGGTGATTGGTGTGTAAGTACGCGTTACCGAGCCTGGCGTGCGCCGCCGCATTATTGGGGTTCAGGCGCAACGCTTCCCGTTCTTCCCGCGTTTGGCCTTCCCAGTCGCCCTTGTTGCCCAGCGCGACGCCGAGGTCGACATGGGCGAAATCGTTATTGGGATTCAGGCGCAACGCTTCGCGCGCCGCGGCGGCAGAATCGTCCCATTTATTCTGTTGCCCGAGCACATAGGCCAGGCTCACGTAAATGTCGGCATCCTGAGGATCGAGCAGCAGGGCGGCACGGTATTCCTGTTCAGCTTGCAGGAACTGCGCTTTATTGGCCAGTTCCGCTCCGTGCGCCACGTGCCCGCGCACTTGGGTCTGCCGGACCTGTGCACTCTGATCGACCGTCGTGGGCTTCCTGGCCACAGCGTTCTTCAGCGCATTGATTACTTCGTTGTCAGCGCCGCTGGAGCGTACTTCCCGGAGATAGTCGTCTTTGACGTCGAAGTCGATACCGCGCTCCTTGATCAGATCCGCCACCCGGTAGTTGGGCACTTTCGCGGCGACGAGGGCGATAATCTGCACCTGGGTCAAAGGCTGGGGCTTTTGCTCGGCCCCGAGCGGCAGAGCCAAGGCCAACCCTATTGCCAAGGTCAATGTGACCTGCCATTTCAGATATTTCACGGCAACCTCACAGGCGTTTCTACAGAGGATTTGTACGACGGGAAACATTGGATTCTACCGCAAAAGGGGGGAAATACCAGTCGCAATTAGGAAGCAGTGCCACAAGCCGGCTGGGGCTCGACCGCCAGAAGCTTCTTGAGGCTCGCCAGGCGGGCGCGCAGTTCCTTCATCTCCTGCTCACCCAACTTCTCCGCACAGCCTTCGACAATGCGCCGTCCGCGCTCCACCAGGAGGTCACGGTCCCGCAACTCCGGCAAAGTAACAGCGACATCCCCGAGGGCGCGCATCATGCGCAAGCTGACGGCGAGATCGGCCTGCGAATACAGGCGGATTTGCTCGAACGCCGCGTCCACCATGCGTTCGAAGGTGCTCCACATGATGCTGACGCGCACCACGCCGGGCGGATCACAGAGCAGCGGCTCCGGCCCCTCACGGGAGGCAAACCGAATCAGCACGCGGCTGAGTTGGTCGACGCAACTAATGGCGGTGCTGGGATCGTTAACCGCCGGAGAGATCGCTTTGAGCGCAATGTCCACAATCTGTAGGACGCCGAATTCCACGTCCTGCTGCAAGGTGCGCGCCGGGCCGAAATCGAACGCGTCCCGAAGCTCCGCCATCCCTTCCGCCGACAGCCGCTCCCCCTTGTACACGCGCATCAAGGGGACACCTTCCGGAACGAACTGCCCCACCCGTCTCAGGATGTGGACTTTTACGTGCCGCGCCTTCGCCACGGCGAGCAGCCGCCCCGTGTCGATATAACGAATGTAGCCTGACGTGTCCGACAGGACGATGGTCTCCCAGCTATCGGGGTCAATGGGTACCCCGCTGGGCACCCGGGAGTATCGGCGCGGGTGGGGCATCAGTTCGTCGATCATGGCCACCGTTTCCGTGGCAATGCGGTCGACGATCTGGTTGACGTTGATGGCGCCCGAGATGTGATGGATGAAGTACAGCAGCCATCCCACACAAATAAGGGAGAGTAGCATGGCGCCCAGGACGGTAACGACGGGCGCAAAGGGCTTGGGCTGCGAGCGCGCCGCCGGGAGCGCCGCCAGGCAATAGCAGAACGTGCCGAGAAAGATGCCCAGCGTCCACTGCGTGACGCGGTCCCGGACAAAGCTCACGATGATCCGGGGAGAGAACTGCATGGAGGCGAGGGTGAGCGTCATCAGCAGGATGGCAAAAACGATGGACACCACCGTCATGATGGACGCGGCAATGCCGCCCAGAATCACCTGCGCCACCTGCGGGTCGGATTGCGAGGGAAAGAGCACCACCGGAATCCAGGCGCCCAGGAACGGGTGGCTCTCCTCGAACCAGGAGAGCACTGCGCCGGCACAGCCCAGCGATATCGCAATCAGCAAGGGGCGAACCAGAAAACCACCCCGCAGGTTGTAGGTGATGTGGCGAAACACCAGAGGTAAGCGCCTGTTCATCGGTCGTCCGCGCAGATCGTTAGAGTTACTGCTTCCTGTAGCCGCTTAGGTGAACAATCCTGCCGAGAAGCCGGCCAAAGCCCGCGCTACTTCGCTGCATCGCGGTTCCCGGCTTTCATCGACCCTTAGAGTAACAGACTCCCGGCAAAGGAGGTAGCCTTACCGTAAGCAGGTTCGGCAGCGGGCAATCTGCGCGTTAGGGGGACTTGCAATCACGGCCGGATTGGAGTCCAATCTCATAGCGAAGGCGATGTTATCTATCCCCGGGAGGGAGCGCAGTTATGAAAACTCGTGTTTCTAGCAGCACACATTGCCATTGGGTTCGCACGGCCGGGAGCCTGCTTTTCCTGGCGGGTGCGCTGTTTGCCACCGCCGGCGCGCTGGCCGCCGCCGGGCAAGGCAAAACCCATCCAACACCTCAGCCGATGCCGCCGGATTTGTGGCCCGAGCGTCCGCCCATTGTGGGCGTTGCGCACATTGGTCTATACGTAAGCAACCTGGACGCGGCGCGCCAGTTCTATGGCCACGTTCTCGGCTACGACGAGGCTTTCAGCCTGAATAAGCCTGACGGGTCGTTAATGCTCGTTTACTTCAAGGTGAACGACCGCCAGTATATTGAAATCTTTCCCGGGCTGAAGAGTCCAAGCGATGACCGCCTGTCGCACGTCGCGTTTGAGACCACGGACGCCCGGCGCTTGCGGGACTATCTGGCGGCGCGCGGTGTAGAAGTGCCGGACAAGCTCAAGCCCGGGCTCGATGGCAACCTGAGCTTTATGGTGACGGACCCCGACGGCCACAGCGTGGAGTTTGTCCAGTATCTCCCCGGGTCGCTGCACTCCCGCAACTTCGGCAAATTCCTGCCTGCCACACGCATCTCCGACCACATGCAACACGTGGGAATCACCGTAAAAGACCGCGCCGCAGCCGATAAATTTTACAAGGACATCCTGGGATTCCGGCTCGGGTGGTACGGCGGCATGACGGACAGCAGAACGGATTGGGTGGACATGGTAGTCCCGAACGGCAGAGACTGGATGGAGTACATGCTGAACCGCCCCAACCCCACGCCTAAGCAACTGGGCAGCATGCATCACATGTCGCTGCGCGTGCCCAGCACCCAAACCGGCTACAAAACGGTGACCGAGCGCGGCTACAAGGCCGGCGAGCCGCAAATAGGGCGGGATGGGAAGTGGCAACTGAACCTGTTCGATCCTGACCTGACGCGAGTGGAACTGATGGAGCCCAAGCCGGTCGAGAAGCCTTGCTGCTCGCCCATACCGGATTGGCAGTGATATCAATCATCTACTGAGCGAGAATCTCAATAACGCCTGCGTGCCTGGGAAATGAAGCGCGCGGGCAGAGGGATGCTTATTATGACTTCACCAAAAGTCTATTCAAACTTCATCAACGGCGAATGGGTGGCTTCAGCCACTGGCCGGACATTTGAGAACGTGAACCCCGCCAACCGGGGCGAGGTGGTTGGCTTGTTCCAGAAATCCGGCCCCGAGGACGTGAAGTTGGCGGTGGCGGCGGCCAGAGAGGCGTACAAATGCTGGAAGAATACGCCGCCTCCCAAACGGGGCGAGATCCTCTACCGCGCCGCCGTGTTGCTTCAGCAGAACAAAGAAAGCTTCGCTACCGCCATGACGCGCGAGATGGGCAAGGTGCTGGAGGAAACGCGCGGCGATGTGCAGGAAGCCATCGACATGACGTTTTACATGGCGGGAGAAGGCCGGCGGCTGTTCGGCCAGACCACCACGTCCGAACTGCCCAACAAGTTCTGCATGACCGTGCGCAGTCCCCTGGGGGTGTGCGGCTTGATCACACCGTGGAACTTCCCCATCGCGATTCCTTCGTGGAAAATCATGCCGGCCCTCATCTGCGGGAACACGGTGGTCCTGAAGCCTGCCACCGATACACCGCTCTCGTCATACCACCTGGTGCAGACCCTGGTGGAAGCGGGTGTGCCCGCGGGCGTCGTGAATCTGGTGACGGGCAGTGGAAAAGAGGTCGGCAGCCCGTTGATCGGCCACCGCAATGTGCGCGCCGTCTCATTCACCGGCTCGACGGAGACCGGCCGCACGGTGTCACAAGCGTGCGCCGGCAGCTTCAAGCACTGCTGCCTGGAGATGGGCGGCAAGAACGTGATCATGGTGATGGATGACGCCAACCTCGACCTCGCCGTGGACGGCGCCATCTGGGGTGGTTTTGGCACCACCGGCCAGCGTTGCACCGCCACCAGCCGGCTGGTGGTGCATAAGCACGTTTACCAGGAGTTTGTCGAGCGCTTCGTCTGCCGCGCCCGCGCCCTGAAGGTCGGGAACGGCCTGGACCCAGCGGTGCAAGTGGGACCGCTGATCAACGAAGCCCAGCGCGAAACGGTGGAACGCTACGTTGACATCGGAAAGAATGAGGGCGCGAAACTCCTCTGCGGCGGCCAGCGCCTTACCGGGGGTGAATACGACAACGGCTGGTTCTATGCTCCCACGATTTTCGGCGAGTGCGACCCCCAAATGCGCATTGCCCAGGAGGAAATCTTCGGCCCGGTGGTCTCCGTGATTCCCTGCGACAGCCTGGACCAGGCCATCGAGATCGGCAACGGAGTGGCCTACGGTCTATCTTCTTCGCTTTATACGCGAAATGTGAACAATGCCTTTACGGCCATGCGGGAAATGCAAACCGGCCTGTTTTATGTGAACGCCCCCACGATAGGCGCGGAAACGCATTTGCCTTTCGGCGGAACCAAGCAAACGGGCAATGGGCATCGCGAAGCCGCCACCGCCGCCCTTGACTTCTACTCGGAGTGGAAATCCATTTACGTGGATTACAGCGATACGCTCCAGCGCGCGCAGATTGATACGTAGGACGACGCTCGAAACTGGAATCTGGAAACTGAAAAATAGAAACTCACAACCCTGGGCTTACGATGGCGGAATCGACTGGGAAACCGGCGGTGGGGGTGGGTTTGCCGGAACGTTGCCCTGGGCCGCTGGACCTGGGATTCCTACTGTACCGTGATCAAGTTCAGGTGGGAGCGGGTGCGCGCCGAGGCCCAGCTTCATGAGGGACTTGGCTTCCGGCAGGCCCGTGGATGGAAATCCATTCATCGTTTGATAGCGCACCATGGCGCCACGCGTCTGCTCGTCCCATTGGCCGCTCGGATCGCCCTGAAGATAACCCTCACGAATCAGCGCGCGTTGGATTTCCGTGGTGCGCTCCGGCTGCAAATGAAGGCGCGCCCAACGCTGCTGGGGAGTGGATCTGCGGTTCGGTTTGCTGCCGCCGGACCGGCTATGGACCGCCGCTCCCTTCCGCGAAGTCGCGCTCGCCGTGGTGCGTCTGGCCGTACCTTTCGCGGCAGAGGCCGAGGTGGAATGCGAAGCGGCCTTGGAGGTACCGTGCGCGCCAGCTTTATTCCCGGCGTAATGCGCCGACCCTGAACGTCGCGCGGTGGTCCGGTGGGCGGGGGAATGGGAGACTGTCCCTGCCCTCTTCGCCGCCGGATGGGTCTTGGCAGAGTGGGCCGAGGGCCCCGCGGCATGCGCCGCCGCCTTGGGCGCGGAGGTTGAGGTCTCCGCCCCGTACATACAGCCGGCCGCCACGCAAGACCCTATGCACAACGCGAGCGCCAGCCTGGTTTTGTGACCGAAAGAATTCAAACGGCTCCTTCCTTCTCACTCGGGGTTTACAGCACCGCAGTTCAGCTCAGCACATGCTGACTGGATCCGCGTGCTACCTAAGAGTGCGTGTCACGACCGAACGCCAAGCGCTAAATCCGCAACACTAAATGAGTGATTCCCTCATCCCTGGCCCGCACTGTTTAGGGCAGGCGGTCCGCCAGGAAGAGCGTGGTAAACGTGCGCCCATTTCGGCGCGCAACTAATAATACTACATCCGCGCCGGACTTCAACTGCCCTTGTAATCTATTGTAATCCTCCACGGACCCGACGGTCTGTTTATTAAGGCTAAGGATCACATCGCCCGACACCACGCCCAGGTCGGACGCAAAGCCGCTCGGATCCACGTCCGCCACCAATACCCCCTGCTTGGCGCCGAGGTGGAGCTGGCTGGAGATCTCCTGGGCCTGGTCCGGGGTCAGGTTCTTGACGGCCAAGCCCAAAACGCCGACGGCTTTCGGGTTCGCCTCGTGATTTCCCTCGACCTCTGCGTTGGCGCGGGTGTCCCCGACGATTTGGTTACGGTCAGCCACCTCCACATTGGCTGCCGCGTGTTTGCCTTCGCGTAAGTATTCAACGCGCAGTCGCTTACCGATCTCGGTATCGGACACAATGCCCACCAACTCGTCCCCCGTGTGGATGGGTTGCCCGTTGATGGCCAGGATCACATCACCCACCTTTAGTCCGGCATGATCGGCGGGACTGCCTGCCTGGACGCTGTCCACAACAATACCGTGATCGGTGCCGAAGTTGCGCAGCAAGGCCGGATTAGGCTGCGCCTGAAATTGCACACCGATGGCGCCGCGCTTCACGGAACCGCTCGTAATCAGGGAATTGTAAATCTTGCGGACCGTGTTCGATGGAATCGCGAAACCCACACCATCGTAGCTCCCGCGCCGGGTGGCAATGGCAGTGTTGATCCCGATCACCTGCGCCGCCAGATTTACCAGGGGTCCGCCACTATTGCCGGGGTTAATGGCGGCGTCGGTCTGAAGAAAGCGCTTGAACTGTCCCTCTGTTCCGCCTTCGATGTCGCGGCCCTTGGCGCTCACAATCCCGGCGGTCACGCTGGATTCGAGGCCGAAGGGGCTGCCGATGGCCAACACCCAGTCGCCCACTCGCATCGAGTCAGAATCTCCGAGTTGGGCCGCATGCAAGGGTTTCCCGACATCAATCTTGATGACGGCAAGATCGGTCCATTTGTCCGATCCTACCACTTGGGCCCTGTACTTGGTGGTATCTCCATGCAGCAAAACGGTGACGCGATCGACTGGCTTCTCCTCCCGGTATTCACTCTGGGTAATCACGTGAAAGTTGGTCAAAATGTACCCATTCTTATCTAGGATTACACCTGACCCGAGGCTCTGCTGGCGGAAGTCGTTGTCGCCTCCTGATTGGCCCTCTGGTCCTCCCTGAAAAAAGCGGTCAAAAAAGTCTTCGAACGGCGAGTCATCCGGCGAATGAGGACCCCGGCGGCTGATGCGGACGGTTGTCTCGGTATTGATATTCACCACGGCATCTTCCATGTTGTCCGCAACTTGGGAAAAAGAGTTCGAAAGCTCCACGGGAGAAGCCATGGGCAGCGGCTTGGCGTCGGCCGCGGGGGAACTTCTGGCTGCTCGAACACCGTGCGAAACGATCGTGCCGATCAGAATTCCCAACCCGAGGGTTAGAGCGATGACCACTGCGGGCAGAACCCGCCGACCGCCTGCACTCATCGTGAACTCTCCATCAACCGCGAAATATCACCACGGCTCGTCACCGACAGCCCTATAACCTAAAGTATACACTAAAAATGGCTTCGCCACGCTTTGTGCAGACCGTGGCGTGGCGCAGGCCTGCTGGAGCGCGGCCCGCAGCGTGGCTTCGTGCGGTCCGTGCCTTGGGACGGATATGCTTCGACACCAGGTCTTAGGTGCCTAAACCGTCTGCACCGACTCTACCCTTCGACGGGCGCTGGCGCTGTCGCACCCCATAATTCCGATATGACCATTCCCGCCAAAATGAGCGCGGAGCCAACAAGCACCTTGCCCCCGAAATGCTCTTTGGTGATGACCCGCGAAGTAAGGGCGGCGAAAACGGGCTCCAAGGCAAAAATGAGGGCGGTATGTGCGGGCGGCGTGTACTGCTGCGCCCATACCTGGGTGCTGAAGCAGAAGGCGGTGGCCAAGAATGCGGTGACGACGATGGCAAAAACCAGGCGGCTGGTCCAATGCACGGCCGATGACGGCCCGAGCGGGATTGCCAACGCGGCGATGATCCCCACGACCATGATCTGGCCCGGCGCCAGATACAGGAAGGAAAACCGGCGCGTATACAATCCCACGAGGACAATATGAATCGCGAAAGCCATGGCCCCGAACAGGGTCAACAGGTCGCCGAGATTCACCGCGCCCAAGCGGGAGGGCGTAACCAGGAAGTAGAGTCCGAGCAAGCCTAAGCCCGCGCCGAAGGCATTTGCGGGGCGCAGGCGATAGCCGTGGAACAACGAGATAACCGGCACCAGAATGACGCTGAAGCCGGTGATGAAGGCGCTCTTCGAGGGCGTCGTAAAGACCAAGCCCCAGGTTTGGAAGGCGAATCCGGCGAACAGCATGATCCCCAGCAGCAAACTGGGCAGCAGCGCCTTGCGGGGCAGGCGGCCGTGCGCCATCGTGGCCATCATCAGTATTCCGGCGAGCAGGAAACGCATGGCCAGAAAGGGAAACGGGGTGGCGTCGGCGAGCGCGCTTTTGACCACTACAAACGTCGCGCCCCAGATGAAGGTGGCAACAACCAACAACAATTCGGCTTTCGAGCGTCGGGCCAAAACCGATAACCTCGTTTTCAGCGGGAGATGAATCCACGCGGGAAGTTCTTGTGGGAAGCAGGTGCGGCTCTGCGCCACCACCGGCTTGACCAAGCAAGCGCCCCGCTACGCCGGGTGGCGAAGTGAACCCGCCGTTACATCATTAATCAATGCAGGTGTCGAACTGAACTTGCCGCTCCATCATCGACCATTCAATTGCCTTACCGAACTTTCTTGCCGAAAAAATCGCCCCAGAGGTTTACGGGATGCAGTTGGAACTTTTGCCCCGCGGTTGAACGATCGCCCGCCACCGGTCGATACAGGCTGTGGCAGCGCTCGCAACGGTAGATCTCGGCGTTATTGCCAAATTCTTTCCGGGCGGCGTCCTCTTCCTCAGTAAAACTCAGGCGCAACGGGTGATAGTAGTACCAGCGTTTCAGGTGGCCCACGCACAATTCGCCCTTGGCATCCTTTTCATTACAGGCGCGCTGTCCGGGCTTCTTTTCCTTGACCTTCGAAGTCGCAATGCTCACGAAAAATCTCCCCTTTCAGAAATCCGCATCCATTTTACTCGAAGCAAGCATCCAGATGCACCACCAAGACAACGATTGGGTGCGCGACACAAAAGTTGGAAATGGCAACTTTGCTCGGTTTCGGGCGGTCGTCCTTGCGTAATCCCTACGCGATGACCGAGGAGGGGGCGCTCCCGCGAAGCGGGAGACCGTGAGTAGCCGTAGGTGAAACCTACGGAAACGGAAGGGCATCGCCGCTCCGGCCCTGACGGGGCCGACCATCCACCGGTCAACCCCGTTGGGGTTGATCTCACATACGGGGGGTTCCCTCATCCGCAGGTTAAAACCTGCGGCTACTCACGGTCGGCCCCTTCGGGGCCACGGCGCTTTTTCCACATTTATGTCGCGCACCCTACAGCAATCCACCACCAAGACACCAAGGCACTAAGAAATTAAGGAGAAAAAAAGCAAATCCCAGGCCAGATAGGGCCAAGCAAGAACCAGCAGGTTCTCTAAATCTTCCTTACCTTGGTGTCTTTGTGTCTTGGTGGTAAATAGAGCTAATACTCCACGTTCATCAGGCAAAGGCCTTTTGCGGGGGCGGTGGGACCGGCTTGGCTGCGGTCGCGGGCGGCGAGTAGGCGCGGGATGTCCCCCGGCGCGAGTTGGCCCCTGCCCACCTCGATCAGCGTCCCCACGATGTTCCGCACCATGTAGCGAAGGAAGCCCTTCCCTGCGACGTCGTAGACCAGCAGGGAAGAACGTGGGCGCCACAGCAGGCGCGAGCGAAACAAAGTGCGGACGTTGCTTCTGCTTTCCTCGTCTTCTTGACCGTCGGCAGCCGCGAATGACGTAAAGTCATGCTCGCCGTCGAGAAGGCCCGCTGCCTGGGCCATCCGCGCACGATCCAACGCGTACGGAAAATGGTGTACAAACCGCCACAACAGGGGCGAGCACACCGGGCTCAGCGTAATCCGATACCGATAGCTTTTGCAGCGCACGTCATAGCGAGCGTGAAAAGCCGGGCCGACGTCGTCCGCTGCTTCGACACGCACCGTGGGCGGCAGCAGATCGTTTAGCGCCTTGACCAGGTTCGAACAAGGAATGGGAGAAGCGGTGTGGAAATTGGCCACTTGATGCAGCGCGTGTACGCCCGCGTCGGTTCGACCTGAGCCGCACACCGGCACGGGCGTCCCGGTCAGCTTTTCGAGAGCATTTTCCAGGCACGCCTGGATAGTAGGGACTTTCGGCTGCCGTTGCCATCCGGCAAAGTCCGTTCCGTCGTATGCCAGAATTAATCGAACGTTTCGCATGCGAGGCCATTTTACTCCAAGCTTGTGTGATCCAAGCGCGCGGTTGTTTATCGGCCGAGCGGATGGTAAACTTTGCAGCTGGTTTTTGAGCGCACGGGTCACGCGACTTGCGCATCTTCCGGCGTGTGGAAGCCGCCCGCGCCCAGACGGGGACCGGGGCGCACGCGCCGCAGGGCAGCTTACGGATTTCTCTAACGACAGCTTGCGTCCATGCCCGCCGGGAGAATGCCACTACTGCACTGGCAATCTTCAGTCAACATAATATTGCGACATTATGGCAGGCGGCTGATGACGATCGGTGAAACTTTGCGTCCAATCAATGCGTAGTACCCGTTAGTACGAATGGCGGAAAAGTATAAGCGTGGAGCGGTGCTTTCCGAGCGCCGGGACGACGGCCGTCGAAGACCGTCGTTACAGCTTGCAAGGGAGAATAACATTCGATGACGTTCTACCGACAAAGCCTCGTCGCCTCAATTTTTATTGGAACTCTTCTGGCCTCCGGGCCTTGGCTGCGCGCGCAAAACGCTCCCGACCCTCAGGCTGTCGCACCGGATGAAAACTTCACCAAGGCCTTCGGGAATACGCGATGGTTTCCGAGCTTCTGGGCGCCGTACGAGTCGCCCTACGTGCCCGCTATGAAGATGACCAACTCGGAGCGCTTACAGTCGCTGCTCAACGACGGCAAATTGCGCCTCTCCGTACAAGACACTATCGAGTTGGCGCTCGAGAATAATCTCGATATCGCCGTGGCGCGCTACAACGTGGGCTTTTCGCGCACCGATGTATTGCGCACCCTGGGTGGCGGCGCGGCGCGCGGATTTAGCGGTTCATTCCAATCGCAAGCGTTATTCGCCGGAGCGGTGGGCAGCAGTGTGAGCGGTAGTGGAGGCAGCGCCAGCAGCGGCGCGGGTGGATTCGCCGGTGGCGCGAGCGCCATACAGTTGGCGGGTGGGACCTTTGACCCCGCGGCGTTTTTCAGCGCCGGATGGAACCAGAACACTACGCCCTTAGGTACGACCATCGTCACGGGCGTTCCTTACGAGTACAACCAAGGGACCACTTATACGGCGGGAGTCCAGCAGTTGTTTCAGACGGGCACAACTTACACGGTTTTTGCGCAAGGCCAGCGTGGAACCAATAACTCCCTCACTTCGGTGTTCGATCCCTTTGTCACCACCACCGTCGGCATCGGGTTCACGCAGCCGTTGTTGAATGGCTTTGGCCGCCGCGCCAATTCCGCGCAGATCCGGATCGCCAAGAACGACATGAAGGTGGCGGATTCCGTGTTCCGCCAACAGGTGATCACCACCATTGCGCAGGTCGTGAACGATTACTGGGATTACCTCTCCGACCAGGAGCAGGTCGGCGTAGCGCAGCAGGCTCTTGCCTACTCTCAGAAACTTCTCTCTGACAACAAGCGCCAGGTGGAGATCGGGACCCTGGCCCCCATCGAAGTGGTGCGCGCGGAATCCGAAGTGGCTTCCGACCAGCAGAGGTTGATTGTCGCGCAAACAAACTTGCAGCAGCAGGGAGAGCTCATCAAGACGGCGTTGGCAAAAAGAGTTGAGGGAGAACTGACGACCGCGCAGGTGGAAGCAGTGGATAAATTGCCGGAACCCCGCCCCGACGACGTTCCACCATTGGACGAAGCACTCCGGGTAGCGTTTGCCAATCGTCCGGAGATCGAGCAAACCGATCTCAAGCTGCGTGACCAGGATTACACCATCCAGCTCCGGCGCAATTCACTGCTTCCCTCGCTGGGTATTTTCGGGACCTATCTTGAATCGGGCCTTTCCGGGCACCAGGCGATTTGCGGGCCCAAGGGAATCCCCTTTGCGTTGGGGTGTGAGACGACCTCAGCAGGAGGAACCACAACCGTTGCGCCGCCTCTAGGCATTGCGGGCGACGGCGTGACCCAGGCTTTTACGCAAACCCTGCACGGCGATTTCCCGAACTATTCGTTAGGCCTGAACCTTTCGATTCCGATTCGAAACCGCTCAGGCCAGGCGGACGCGGCGCGGGCTCTGCTGGAACGCCGCCAACTGGAAACGCAATTGCAGCAATACAAAAACAATATCGCGCAGCAGGTTCGCTCCGCCGTGATCGGTGTCATTCAGGCGAAGGCCCAAATTGAGGCCGCGCGCAAGGCGACGACTCTGGCGCAGCAGACGCTCGATGCCGAGCAAAAGAAATTCAAGCTAGGGGAATCCACCGTGTTTCTGGTCATCCAGGCCCAGCGCGACCTCTCAACGGCAGAGGGTAACGAAGTCACGGCACGTTCGACCTACTCGAAGGCCCTGACGAATTACCAGCAGCAAACCGGGACGATCCTCAAGGACTATAACGTGGAAATGAGTGACGCAGCCTCTGGCCAGGTGACGCACACACCGAATATCCCGGGCTCGGCAGACACGCCGGCGGTGAAAATGCAATAACGAATTCGGATTCGGAATTCTGAATTATGAATTCGGAATTCCGAATTCACAACTCCGAACTCGGAATTCCGAATTCAGAATTCATAATTGAGGTAAGTTTGACTTTGCCGCTGGCGCTGCTCTACCATGGCTTGGGGGCGGAGCTTAGCGTGAGCGAAAACAAAAAGGCAGAGGCTGAAGTCGAAACCGACGTTTCCCCGTGCCAGCCTCCAGCCAGCGAGCAACGCTGGAAAGAGCAAACCCTCAAACCGGCGCTGTCAAAGTCCCCCGAGCGCCGGCCGAGCCTTTACCACGCTCTCCGACGTTCCCATCAATCGGCTCTACACGCCTGCTGACCTTACTGACTTCGACTACCCAAAGGACCTCGGTGATCCGGGCGAGTACCCCTACACGCGGGGAATTCATCCCACGATGTATCGCGGCAAGATATGGACCATGCGCCAATTCTCCGGGTTTGGGAGCCCCGCGGACACCAACCAGCGGCTGCATTACTTGCTGAAGCAAGGCCAGACGGGCCTTTCCATCGCCTTTGACTTGCCCACGCTCATGGGGTACGACAGCGACCACCCTCTGGCCGAAGGAGAAGTGGGCCGGTGCGGCGTTTCCGTTTCCTCGCTTGCGGATATGGAAACTCTTCTGGCCGGCTTGCCCCTTCAGAATATAACCACCTCGATGACCATCAATTCGCCCGCCGCCATCATCTGGGCGATGTACCTGGTGGTGGCGGAAAAGAACGGGGCGGATTGGGGAAAAATTTCGGGCACTACCCAAAACGACATCCTGAAGGAATACCTCGCGCAAAAAGAGTATATTTTCCCGCCTGCCCCTTCAATGCGCCTGGTGGTGGACACCATCACCTTCGGGGCGCGCTCGGTTCCGCGTTGGAATGCCATTTCCATCAGCGGGTACCACATTCGCGAAGCAGGCTCGACGGCCGTGCAGGAACTGGCCTTCACGCTGCGCGATGGCATTGAATACGTGGACTGGGTGGTGCGGGCGGGGATGCCAGTGGACGAATTCGCCCCGCGCCTGAGCTTCTTCTTCAATGCCCACAACGACCTCTTTGAGGAACTGGCGAAATACCGGGCGGCACGCAAGATCTGGGCGCGCGTGATGCGCGAGCGGTTCGGCGCCACGAACCCACGCTCCTGGCTCTGCCGCTTTCATACCCAGACGGCGGGCTGCTCGCTGACCGCCCAGCAACCGTATAACAATGTTGTTCGCACCACGGTTCAGGCACTCGCCGCCGTGCTGGGCGGAACCCAATCGCTCCACACCAACTCCCTCGACGAGGCCTGGGCACTCCCCACGGAAGCGGCTGTCACCATCGCCTTGCGCACCCAGCAGGTGCTGGCGTACGAAAGTGGCGTCACCAACACTGTCGATCCCCTGGCCGGATCCTATTTCGTCGAAAAGTTGACTCTGGAAACCGAGCGCGCCTGCTATGATTATTTCGATAAGATCGACGCAATGGGGGGAATGGTGCCCGCCCTGGAGCGCGGGTATCCGCAAAAGGAAATTCACGACGCGGCGTACGCGTATCAGCAGGCCATCGAGCGCAACGACAAGGTCATCGTAGGAGTCAACGATTACGTCATTCAAGAGGACCGCTCGATTAAACTCCTGGTGATTGACGACAGCGTGGCGCGCGAGCAAGTAAGAAAACTGCAGGAGTTGCGGAAACGCCGCAACCACGCCGCCGTCCAGAGGACGCTCGAAGCGCTGGGAAGCGCCGCCGCGACTGACGCCAATCTGATGCCCTACATTCTCGAGTGTGTGCGCGCCTACGCCACGGTCGGCGAAATGTGCGACGTGCTGCGCAAGGTGTTCGGAACGTACGAGGAACCGGCGTTCCGATGAATGACGAATCCGGAATTGTGAATTATGAGTTTTGCATTCCGAATTCTGGATTACGAATTCTGAATTATGATTTTGAATTCGGAATTGCGAATTCGGAATTACGAATTCTGAATCCGGAATTGCGAATTCGGAATAATGAATAATGCATAATGAATAATGAAAGTCCAGGTCCCGGCAGTTAGCCGTACCCGGTGAAGGAGAGTGCCAGGTGGCAACCACGACCTTGCTGACGATCGAGCAATTTGACCAGCTCCCCGTCAAGGAAGGGATTAGCTACGAGCTGAACGGGGGAGAAGTCATCACCATGACGGAACCAATGCCGAGGCATAACAGGGTACGTGATCGTATCGCCCGCCTCATGGGGAATTTTGTCGAGGAGCGAAAACTGGGAGCAGTTTTTGTGGAGACCGGGTACCAGCTCACGCCCGAGACCGTGCGAATTCCGGACGTCTCATTTGTCCCGGCCGAGCGGATGCGCGAAATCGATTTGGACAAGCGCATACAGGGCGCCCCGGCGCTCGCTATCGAGGTGGTTTCGCCGACCGACCTCGCCGAAGAGCTGACGCAAAAGATGAACCAGTATTTGATAGCCGGGGCAAAGGCGGTATGGGTGTTCTATCCCAAGACCCGCGAAGTGCAGGTTTTCCATCCCGGCGGCACGAACTTGATCCGGCGCGAGCCTGAGTCGCTGGAAGAACCTGACTTGTTTCCGGGCTTTTCGCTCGATTTGAAAACGGTGTTCGAGGGTTAACGCCATGCCTGATCGAAGAATCCGCGTCTTAATCGCCAAACCCGGTCTGGACGGGCACGACCGCGGCGCCAAGATTGTGGCGCGCGCCCTTCGCGATGCGGGCATGGAAGTCATTTACACCGGCTTGCGGCAGACACCGGAGCAGATTGCCAGCGCGGCGGTGCAAGAGGACGTTGACGCCATCGGCATCTCGATTCTGTCAGGCGCCCACAACACCATCATCCCGCGCCTGTGCGAACTCTTGCGCGCTGAGGGCATGAATGATGTTTTGGTGGTAGTGGGCGGCATCATTCCGGATGAGGACATCCCGGGACTAAAGCAGGCGGGCGTTACGGAAGTCTATCAGCCCGGCGCATCCACGCAAACCATTGTCGAATTCATCCGCAAGAACGTAAAGGGGGTACCCGTTGGGTAAGTTTACCGCCGCCGGTTTGCCGCTGCAGTTGACCACCCCTACGCATCGGCTGACACCCAGCACCAATTGAATCTGCCTCGCATGCCCAATATTCAACCGCCACGAGCAACACCCTCCCTGCAAGATCCCGCCACCGCACTCTCCAAGCGGGCCGCGCGACGTATGATTCAGCGTGCGTTCGTACTGATGGGCCGCGACAAGTTTTTGCGGCAACAAATACGTGAATCCCAAATGACCACCCTGTGGCGGGTGGAAGACTGGGACATGGACTGGACGGTGTTTCTCCACCGCGGACGGTATGAAGTTGAGCGGCGCCCGGCCAAACATCCTGACGTGACGCTGACGTGGCCGACGGCGCAAGAGTTTTTCCACCAGGTTGACTGTTGCGGCGACGCCGTTGTGCAGGTTCAGATTGTTCCGGCGCAGGAGCACCGACGCTTTTTCGAAACGCTCCTGCGCGGCTTCTTTGCGTGCCTTCGCCGGGTACTCGCGAACCCGGTGGATGACGTCGGCGAGAGCCTGCTGTGATTTTCGAATTTGGATTTTCGATTTTGGATTGGGCACCGCGCGGCAGATGCGAATCCCGGAGTATGGTTCAACATCCGATTGCTGCGTCGATACGATTCGTTACGATATGCGAAAGGGCCGTTTTGTTATACACTGCCGTGGAGAATTTGGATTCGCGACCGTGCCGCCGCCGATAAGAAACAAAGTTCAGCGAGGTCAGTCCAAAATCGAAAATCCAAAATCGAAAACATATGGACTCACTCACTCCTTGGACCTCCACCGCCGTGCAAGTCCGCTACGCAGAAACGGACCAGATGGGCGTGGTTTACTATGCCAATTACCTGGTCTGGTTCGAAATCGGCCGGACGGATTTTTGCCGGCAGCACGGATTTGCCTACCGCGAGATGGAAAGGCAGGACGGCTTGTATATCATGGTGGCGGAAGCGCGCTGCCGGTACAAATCTCCTGCGCGTTATGACGATCAGATCTTAATTCGTACTTGCCTCAAGGAAACCCGCCGGCGCGTTTTGATCTTCGCGTATGAGATCTATCGCCAGGCTACCAACGAGCTTTTGGCGGAAGGCGAAACCGTGCACGTGGTGACGGATCGTGAGGGGCATCCTCGTTCCCTTCCCGACAAGTACCACGATCTCTTCGTTGCCGGGCCGAAGGAGTCGGGATTAGAAATTAGGAATTAGGAATTCGGGATTAAGAATTAAAAATCAGAGATTCGGGATCAGAAAGGGATCAGGCAAATCCACTCCCGGCCTAAATCGCGAGCTCCGCTTGGGATACTCCATGACACGTACCATACTCCTCGATGGGCAGCAACTTACGCGACGCGATTTTCTGTTAGTCGTTCTCGGCAACCAGCGGGTAGGGTTGTCACCCCATGCGCGGGCGGCTATGCAGGAATCACGCGCCTGCGTTGAGAAGATCATTGCGCAAAAGCAAGTAGTCTATGGTGTGACAACGGGCGTGGGGAGCCTCTCCACCGAACACATCGAGCCGACGGCAGCGCGCGAACTTCAACTGAACGTCGTGCGCAGTCATTGCTGCGGCGTCGGTGAACCGTTGGACGCCGCGGAAACGCGGGGCTTGCTCTTGTTGCGCGCCAATACGCTGGCGCGTGGCGTTTCCGGCGTGCGGCCGCGGGTTGCCGAGATGCTGTGCGCATTCTTGAACAACGGCGTGCATCCGGTCGTGCCTCGACGCGGCTCTGTCGGCGCCAGCGGTGACCTGGCCCCGCTCGCCCACGTGGCCCTGGCGCTGGTGGGCGAGGGCGACGTGATTTTTCGCGGGCGCCGACAGCCGTCATCGTCGGCGCTGAAAGCGCTCGGCCTGAAGCCGCTGGCGCTGGAGGCCAAAGAGGGGCTTTCACTCGTCAACGGCACCCAAGCCATGCTTTCCGTCGGACTGCTTGCCTTGCGCGACGCGGAGATTCTGGCCGACACAGCCGATGTTTCAGGGTCGCTGTCGCTCGATGCCCTGCGGGGTTCCGTCCGGGCCTTCGACGAGCGCTTGCACGCTTTGCGGCCGCATGCCGGGCAAATCATTTCGGCGCGCAACCTCGTGCGGCTCAACCGCGGCAGCACCATCAACAAATCCCATCAAGGCTGCTCGCGCGTGCAGGACGCTTACAGCCTGCGTTGCATGCCGCAAGTCCACGGCGCCGTGCGTGACGCTCTGAGCTACGCCGCCCGGGTTTTTGAAGTCGAAATGAACAGCGCCACCGATAATCCCCTGGTGTTCGCCGGCGCCGATGAAGTGATTTCGGGAGGCAATTTCCATGGCCAGCCCCTGGCGTCGGCATTGGATTTCATGGCCATCGCCCTGACTCAACTGGGCGGCATCGCCGAGCGGCGGATCGATCGCCTGGTCAACCCGCTTACGTCCGAACTCCCGCCGTTTCTCGCCCGCTCACCGGGCCTGGAGTCAGGGTTGATGTTGGCGCAGGTCGCGGCCGCCGCCTTGGCCTCAGAGAACAAGGTACTGGCGCACCCGGCATCGGTCGATTCCATTCCTACCTCCGGTAACAAAGAAGACTTCGTAAGCATGGGAATGGCAGCGGCGTTGAAGCTGCAACCAGTGATCGCCAACGTGAGAAACATTCTGGCCATCGAACTGCTTTGCGCGTGCCAAGCGCTGGATTTTCTTGCGCCGCTCCGTTCGGGCAAGCTGGCCGAACAAGCCCGTGCCCTGGTTCGCAAAGTTTCACCGCACGTCGCCAAGGATCGGCCGCTGCACGCGGATATTGCCCGCCTCGCGGCTTGATTTCGGAGGGCGCGCTGGCCGCGATTGTCGCGCCGGGGCGCCAACTGTAACCCGCCATGCCAGCTATCTCTGCCACGATCATTACCCACAACGAAGCCGGCAATATCGTGCGTGTGATCCGCTCGCTTTCCTGTGCGGACGAAATCGTAGTGGTTGACGCTGATTCCGTCGATTCCACCCCTGAGCTAGCGGCAAAGTTAGGCGCTCGGGTTATCTCGCATTCGTGGGAAGGCTTCGCCGCTCAAAAGAATTTCGCCATCACGCAAGCCCGGCACGATTGGATCCTGAGCCTGGATGCCGACGAGGAGCTGGACCCAGACGCGCAAGCCGCGGTTGTAGAATGGAAGCGGGCGCAACCCGTTGCGGCGGGATATCAGTTTGCCCGGCGGGATGAATACCTCGGTATGTTAATTTAC
>CAWDRP010000012.1:0-472739 GCA_963804755.1 uncultured Acidobacteriota bacterium | reverse complement strand
TCCTATACCTTGATTCATCGTATTGCTGCATGATGTCGATGATCGGCTTGCGATCTTCCAGCCGGATCGCCATGAACATGCGCGGCATCAAGGGAAAGTGGAAGGCCATATGGCATTCGTCTCCCGCCCCGAAATACGCGACGGCGTCTTCCGGCCACTGGTTAGCTTCGGCGAGCAGAAACCGGTTCGGGTAGCACCGGTCGAGTTGGGCCCGAAGCTCTTTGAGGACCTGGTGAGTCTCCGGCAGGTTTTCGCAATTCGTATTTTCCCGCTCGACCAGATAGGGGACGGCGTCAAATCTGAATCCGTCAACTCCCTTGTCCAGCCAGAATTTCATCACATTCCAAATCTGCTCGCGCACGACAGGGTTGTCGTAGTTTAGATCCGGTTGATGGCTGAAGAACCGATGCCAATAATAAGACTTGGAAATTGGGTCCCAGGCCCAGTTGGAAAGCTCTGTATCGGTAAAGATGATACGAGCCTGGCGGTAGGGGTCGGGTGTGTCGCTCCACACGTACCAATCCCGGCGCGCGCTGTTCTTTGATTGCCTTGCATCCTGAAACCACGGATGCTGGTCGGACGTATGATTGAGCACGATTTCCGTCAGGACCCTCATTCCTCGCGCGTGCGCCTGATCCAACACCATTTGGAAATCGGCCAAGGTCCCATAATGCGGGTGGACCTGCGTGTAATCAGCAATGTCGTAACCGTCGTCCTTCAGGGGCGAGGGATAAAAGGGAAGAAGCCAGATGGCGTTGACGCCTAAGTCCTGAAGGTAATCCAGCTTTTGTGCGAACCCGCGAAAATCTCCCGTGCCGTCGCCATCGCTGTCGCAGAAGGCGCGCATGTGAACCTCATAGAGGATCGCGTCCTTGTACCAAAGCGGGTCATCCGGCGGTGTAGAAGGGGTTGGTTGAGGATCAGTCATAGTGGCTGGCACGCGGCGGAACCGCAACAGCAAGTCAGAATAAACATCAGGCAAACGCGAACAGCCCTGTGCCCAAGAAACTCCTGCCGAGGAATCTTCGCTGCGAAATTATTCTACGGCTTTTGTCCCTTGGGCGTTAACCATTTTGTGAAATTGTCATGAAAGGACTCTTTTTCTGGCAACGCTTCTCGCCATACGAAAGCGCAACAAACCTCGGGACTCCCCAGGTTTCACGAGTTGCGCCTCCCGGCTTCCGCCCTGAGACCCGGAAGAAGTCAGCAGAGCCACGGGAAAACTCTTAAGCACGCCGGCCAACGGCAGGGAGCGTTTCTGCTTTGCTCCGCAACAATGCAGCCTTTCCCCGGTGAGGACGTTCACCCATTCGGGCGGCGTCTCCCTCGGCAAGATCAGAGAACTCCCTCCCCAAACGCCTTCTCCAATGGGAGGGTGTCCGGCGGGGGCGAGTTGCGTGCCTAATCTCGGCACCACCGCAAGCGCCCACGTGCCATTGATATGCCTCGCAAAGGCAAAGACGTTGTCCGCCTTCGGGCCCGTTGCCTTCAGAGGCTGATAAGCGCCTTCCAGAAACAACGCTTTATGATCACGCCGGTAATTAAGGGCGGCGGAGGTCACAAACAGTTTGATGCGGCCATTCTGCCAGTGGTTCAGCAGGTCCTGGATGAGGTTTGAACGATCATGTCCCTCTTCCTCCTTTTTGAGTCCCGCCAGCAGACGCACACGTTTCTCAAAGTCCACCGGACCCCGGTTGTCGGGATCAACCAATCGTAAGTCCCAAAGCTCCGACCCTTGGTAAAAATCAGGCACCCCCGGCATCGTGACCTTCAGCAAAAGCTGAGCAAGCGAGTTCAGCGCGCCGTAAAAGGCGACATCCTGGTACAGCGTCAAGAAGTCGGCCAAAAACAGATTGTCCTCCGATGGTTGGGTGATGGACTTTATGAAGCGCATGAGTGCCTTCTCGTACCGGAGGTTGGGGTGGCTCCATTGCGTGTGGCCCCTCGCCTCGCGCGCTACTTTTAGCATGTAGGCTTCCAGACGTTTTCTGAAGCCCGGAACATCTTTTTCTTCCAGCGGCCATGCGCCCACCATCGTCTCGTAAAGGAAAATCTCCTCGTTGTGGTCGGGAACACCTTGCCCACTGACCAACTTCTTCTTTGACTCATTCCAGCAGGCCCATTGTCGCAGGTGCTTTTCCCACCGGGTGGGGATTTCAGAGAGGACGTTAATTCGCGCGCGCACATCCTCCTGGCGCTTGGTGTCGTGGGTCGAAGTAGCGTTGACGCTGTGACCGTGCTTCTGCCGGTCGCGGCAGAACTCGTGGAAAGCTGCAACGGTCACCCCGTTAGATTCAGGGGTCCCGCCAACCTCATTGAGTGAAATCAGAGAGTTGTACACGTAGAGGGCAGAGTCCTCCGACCCCTTGGCCATGATGGGCCCGGTGAATTGCTGCCATCGCATGACGAAGGCCAGGCGCGCCTCCCGCTGCTCGGGAGTCACGTGTCCTTTTTCTTGTAACAAAAGTACATCGCCGATAAAGTCGAAGCATCGCGCAGCAAGACCGGGATTTCGCCGGCGTGCGTTCTTCAGCGCCCTCTCAACGTAACGGCGTTCGTCCCGGCTTATGGAGAAACTCCGAATATACGTTCGGTAAATAGGAAAACAAGCCGTTGTCTCGAGCAGGGCCTTGGTCAAGTCGCCCAGCGGCAGGTCGCGCGCATATCGGTCCTGCTCCGCGAGCAACGCGAGGTAATGACCCAGGGAGCGCATCTCCACGGCAAGGAGGCTCTCCATCACGTCTTTCTTTTTTTCATACACCAGGTCCTCGTACCGCACCTCTGCGCCAACGAACCCGGTATAGATTTGGCGGAGGTTCTTGCATCCCTGAGGGTCGAGGAAAAGTCCGTTGATGGCGTTCAGAGAAACATACCCCGTCGCGCCGCAGATCGGCCATTCGCTGGGTAGTTTTTCGCCCTCGGCCAGTATCTTCTCCACGATGGCATAAAACGGCGGATGAGCACCGTTCGCAACGGCGCCCCCGGCACGCTCCTGCAACCTTCGTAGGTAAGCGTGAGGGTCTCGCAGGCCGTCTACGTGGTCGATTCTTAACCCGGTCACCATGCCTCTCTCGATTAGCCGCAAGATCACCGCATGAACGGCTTCAAAGACCAAGGGATCCTCAACGCGAACCCCGATCAGATCGGTGATGGTGAAAAACCGGCGGTAATTGATCTCATCGTTCGCAGAGAGCCAGTATGACAACTTGTAAGCCTGCTCGGCCAACAGGCGGTCCAGCAACATGAAGCTCTCAGGTCTTCGCTTGCGGCCGTTGAAGATAGTAACATTCTCATCGATGAAATTCCGCACTTCGACTGAATTTTGATAAAGCTCCCAGAGCCTCTCTTTAAGCGCCTCCCTTTGCATCCGTCTCTCACCCGCCATCTCGACGGAAAGCGTGGCGCGTTCAGGAAGATTCGTCACCGCGACGAGGATGCCTCCCAATTCCCGTAGCGCCGGGTGGTCAGGTTCTAACTGGTGCTGCAACTGGCCGAGCCTATGCTGCAAAATGAGAAGGTAGGTCTTGGGCCCGATGGGCAACTTGGTCTGTATATACTGAACGAAAAAGCCGCTCTGGTCGAAACCCAATTTCAGATCCTGATTTTCGAGGGCTTGCGCGTAGGGACGGGTAAGGATCGGGAGAAGAACTTTGTTTTGAAGCATCGCGCGCGGCGGGTGCCAGTCGATGTCAAAGAATGAAGCGTATGCTGAGCCCGGACCGTCTTCCAGCACATCCATCCACCATGGATTCTCCTGCCCCGCAGCCATGTGGTTCGGGACGATATCCAGAAGCAGCCCCATTTGGCGTTGCCGCAACTCAGACGCGAAAGCCTCAAACTCCTGCTCGCTGCCGATCTCGCTATTGAGGTGGGTGGGGTCGGTGACGTCGTACCCATGCAGGCTGCCATGGCGGGCTTGCAGCAGCGGCGAAGAGTAGATATCCGTCACCCCGAGCTGGTCGAAGTAACTCACCAGTGCCCGCGCATGCTCGAACCGAAAGCGCGCGTTGAACTGAAGCCGGTACGTCGCCAAAGGAATCCGCAGTGTGGCCATCGCCTTCTACACAACGTACACGGAGATAAAAGGATGCCGATCTACCCTCGAAATGTTTAGATGATAGAAACGGGGGTGAAGTCACCATATAAAAGCGCGAGGAAATGAAGTGATCTATCTGTATGCCTAATGAGTCGGCGTGCGTACCGGGCGGAGTGTCACAACCGAACTCTCAACCGGTAGGCGGTCCTGCACTACCACTCTGATGAGGACTTCCCAGTCGGATGGGAAGGGTTGGCCGGGAGCGGCGGCGGCGATGCGATCTGCCACGGGCTTCATCTTGGCAGGGGAAGCGAAAAACTCTGCCACGCCGGCGGTGCCTGCGCCGCTTAGCCCAGCCAGCACGAAGGTCCTGAAGCCATGGGGCGTGGTATGCATCCTCATGAATCCATATTCCGCCATAGGTCCGCCGCCAGCGGGAATCGCGTCGGAAACATACTCTTTGGGTTCACCGGGCAGCGGCCTTACGTTTATGATGCTTAGGCCCGGGAACTGGAAGTCTGACTGCAGTTCAAGGTGGGAAGTCCAGTCGTTGGCAGAGGGACCACCCAATAGAATTACATCCTCTTGCTGAATGTTGTCCCAGTTGATAAACCGCGCTTGCGTAAGGTGGACAGAACGGTGCAGGGAATCCATTAACCGGCCCAGGCTGAAGGCAGCCATGGCCTCGCCGGTTCCGGTGTATTTCTCCGTAGTGATTTGGAAAAAGTGAAAAGGCAATGCCGTGTCGTTACCGTTATACGCAGCACCGAAGACGGCTTCGAGATCTTTCGATGTGCGAGCGTAGCCGCCGGCGGGTTCCTGTTCGGGAGTGGCCGCCATGGAGCCGAAAAACAGGACGACCTTGGGGTTACAAAGCACCAGTTGGGCCTCGCGATTGGGCGGGCGCCCCATGGTTCCCAAAAGATCGGAATAGATGGAATAGTCCCGCGGGTCCTCGCGTGCGCCCGCGTCGTTCGGTATTTGTCGTAGCCTACGATTTTCCGCCAACAGCCACAGAGACACGATGAGCGAGATTAACAAACCGATTGCCAAGGCCGCGGCTAACCACCCCGCGGAGCGGCCCGGCGCCGCCGGAACCGCAACCGCTGGCGGGGGCTGCTCTTCTGGTTCTGACTCGGCAGGCGGTAAGGCGGCCTCTTCGCGCGGCCGGAAAACGGGCACGTAGGCGCCTTTGGGCATATCGATTACTATCGGCTCGTTCTTCCCTTCGTTGGCGAAATAGGCTTCCAGGCGCTTGCGCAGTTCGCGAGCTTCCACGCGGACAATGTTATCTTCATTCAGGACGTAATCGACCGCTCGCCCGAAGACCTTGCTTCCGATCAGTTGCTCGCGGACGTTTTCAGGCCCGCCGTGGATCGTGTTTTCACAGACGTAGAGCAGGAAAGCCCGAAGTTTTGGACCTTTGCAGAAATAGGAGCTGTTGGCAACTCGCATCACGAGTTCCCAGCGTGGGTCTGCCGATGTGGGGCCCGTAGACGCGGCCGGTCCTCTCTCGTTCATTTGAATAAACCACCCACTGCCCGGGCAACGCCGGCCTCAGATGCGCGCGAAAGGCATAACTTACCTGAAACTGCGCACAGTATACGACTCACCCTATTGAGTTGCAAGTCCCTTATAAAACTAGCGTTTCTAGCTGCTTACGGTAAATTAACCGCTAGCTCACTTGCACCACATTTCCGCCCGCGCGAGGATGGCCGCGACTTTATCCTGAACCGGGTAGGAACCCGCTGGTAAGTCTGCGAGTCTACCCCCAAAGAATTGGAGGAGTGGAAGATGAGGTATGTTTTTACTATCGCTACACTGGCATTCTGCCTCACTGCGTTATTTGCACAAGATTATCGAGGCAAGGTGCAAGGCATCGTGACGGACTCCAGCCAAGCAGTCGTGGTCGGAGCCAAAGTCACATTGGTCAATGTCAACACAGGAATATCGGTAACTAAGGACACCAACAACCTGGGCAATTATCGGTTTGATTTCGTCGATCCGGGCACCTACAGGATTGAGGCAGTTGTTGCTGGGTTCAGCAAGTCGATCCAGCAAGGTGTGAGGGTGGAGACCGGAGGCGATGTGACGGTCAATTTCGCCCTCTCACCCGGCCGTGTCAGCCAGTCGTTAACCGTCACGGCCGACCCCGTCGAACTCCAATTTAACAGCACCACCAAGGACCTGACGGTGACCAGTACCCAGCTCACACAACTGCCTTTCCAGGACCGAGGGCCTATGGCGGCAGCATTCCTCGATCCGGCGGTGCTGAATGTATCCCAGGATCCACCCCAGCCTTATCTGATGTGGGTCTCGACGGAAATAGACTTCGGCGGGCAAACGGCCCGTCAAAACGATGTGCTGATTGACGGCAGCTCGACCGTCATTGGTCCCAAGGGGTCATATTCGCCCACCATGGAAGGCGTGCAGGAAATGGTGGTGGTGCAAGACGCCGTGGATGCCGAGTATGGCCATAGCGCCGGAGGCGTCATCAGTATGTCGACGCCTCAGGGTACGAACAAGCTGCACGGCACCGCCTTTTATTACGGCGTGAACCCCGCCCTCAACGCCGTCACTGACGTCATCGACCGCGCTCCCAGCGTTTCGCGCAGCAACATTTGGGGTGGCGCCGCCGGCGGCCCGATCAAAAAAAACAAGCTCTTCGACTTCTTCGACTATGAAGGCCGGTTACTCTCGACGCCGAACACCACGACAATGACGCTCCCCACGGCTGCCGAACGCACCGGCGACTACTCCCAGTCGCTGAACAAATATGGCAACTTGCGCACGATTTACAACCCTTTTACCACGGTGTTCGATCCGGTCTCCGGCGTAGCGACACGCACACCGTTTCCGGGCAACATCATTCCCCAAAACATGCTGGATCCGAGCGCGCTGAAGATGATGTCGTACATTTGGTTGCCGAACGCCACGCCCACCAACTCCGCCGGCGCCAATAACTTCCGGTCCACCGTGGGCCTCCTGACCCATTATTACAACTTTTCCGACCGCGTCGACTGGAACAAGAACGAGAAGCTGAAAATCTTCGGGCGGTATAGCCAATTCCACACCCTACTCGCGCTGCCGGACTACACGGGGATCAATTCACCCGCCGAAGACAACTGGATGGGAGGCGTGATGCTTTCCAAGAACTTCAGCGCCGACGCGGTGTACACGCTGAATCCCTCCACCGTCCTCGATCTGCGGTTTGGTTATTCTTCATTCAACGATGATTCGGCTGTGGGTACCATGAGCGCCAGCGCCTTCGCGGGTCTGTGGCCCGGCGATACGTGGTACCAACCCTACATGGACCAATGGGGAGGCAAATATCTCTTCCCGTACCTCCCTTCGCTGGGGTTTGGTGAACAGATTCTTTGGTTTCAGCACCCCCACAGTTACACCGGGGGCGGAAAGATCGTAAGAGCGCAGGGGCGGCACAACCTCAAAGCCGGACTGGAGACCAGGCGCGAGGCTGCATTCGTTACCGACCCCGCGAATCCGGAGTTTGACTTCTCCAAGAGCACGACCGCGAGCACTTTTATCAATCCGGACACCAGTGTGAGCGGCGACAAATATGCGACGTTCCTTTTAGGTGCACCCGATGACACTTCGTACGCCAGCTACGCCACTCCAACCCGGGATTCCGTCTTCTACTATGGAGCTTATGTTCAAGACGATTTCAAAGTGAGCCGCCGCATCACCCTGAACCTGGGATTGCGATACGAATATGAGAGCGCCCCGGTGGATGTCCAAAACCGTTTCACCCGCTATCTGGATCTCAGCACGGCGAATCCCACCCTCCAGGCTAACCCGCCTCAGTACACGGCCCAGGTAACCGCACTGCGCTCACAATATCTCGGCGCTGGCGCCGCCGCGCCCGCCCCCAACGGCAACTGGGTCTTTGCTGACAGCAGCCACCGGTCGCAGTTCAGTGCGCCGGGATTCAGTTTGGCTCCGCGGGCGGGCATTGCCATCCGCCTGGACAATAAGACCGTCTTCCACGCCGGCTACGGCCGCTTTCTGGTGTTGAACTCGCAAGTTCAGGATGGACTTTTGGCAAATAACCAAACCACGGATTACGCGGGCTTCAGTGCCTATAGCACCATCCTGCCCTCGCAGGAAGGCATGCCCCAGACCGCCCTCGCCCATCCCTTCCCCAGCAGCAATCCGCTGCAACCTGTGCAAGGAAAGACCTTGGGCGTCAACACCAATCTCGGCAACGGGTTTGGCGATAGCTGGGGAGATGGCTTCCGCGATCAGAGCTATCAGGATGGCAGGCTGGACCGTTACAACTTCACGATCCAACGCGAACTGCCGGGCAAACTCCGGTTTGATGCCAGTTTCGTCCTGACCAACGGGCACAATCTGGATTCCTTTGCATGGTGGGACTCGTTCAACGAGAACGAGGCGAATCCCATGCTCAACTACAACGCCACCACCGGTCCGGCCATGTTAGTTCAGTATCCCAATCCCTTTTACAACTACCTGACGCCCACCCAGTACCCTGGGGGGTTGCGCAACCAGCCGACCGTAAAACTGTCGCAGCTCCTTCGCCCCTACCCACAATACGGGGACCTTTACCTAGGCCATGTGCCGATTGAGAGCGACCTGGTCAGAAACCTCGAATTCCGGGTACAGCGAAGCTACTCGAATGGCATGAACCTCCTGGCATCGTACATTTACAACCGCGAGCAATCCACCTGGTGGCCAGACGAGCCCTATCGCTACGACCGGGCTCCCATGTGGATGGAGGGAAATTATCCCCGGCACCGGGTGATTCTTTCGGGCATTTACGACCTGCCGGTCGGACATGCGCGGAAGTGGCTGAACCACACCAATCGGTGGCTCGACGGCGTGGTGGGCGGTTGGTCATGCAGTTCGATCTTTTCTATTACTTCTGGCGATCTGTTGAACCTCACCAATGGGTCAGGGTTCGTGCTAACCGGCGACCCCACCAAGAATGTGCCGGCCGGATACGCCTTTAACACCGCCGTTTTCGCTAACCTGCCCGCCTACACCATGTTCACCGGGCCCAGGAGAATTGCCGGCGTGGATGGACCCGGACAGTGGAATATCGATGGAAGGCTGTCAAAGAGTTTCCGGATCCGCGAGGGGATGGACCTGCAATTCCGCATGGAGGCTTATAACTTGACCAACAGTCCCATGTGGAAGGACCCGGACTCCGGTTTCGGCGACAGCAACTTCGGACAACTGTACCCCGGTCAGAACAACGTAGACCGTACACTCCAGTACGCACTCCGGCTCACCTTCTAGCTAATCCTATAGGGGGGGGCCGGCGCTTTCTGCCGGCCCCCTATTCTCGATACTTGTAATCCGAGTTCTATGGAATGGCGGGATCCCGCGCTGGAGTTTGCGAACCCACAGAAAGGTTACGATCAACGTGCCACGCGTGCCGGGCGCACGGTGACCGCAGTAGTCTCTACTTGTAAGCTATCCTGCACCACTGTCCGGAAGACCACTTCCCAGTCAGCGGGAAAGGGTTTGCCGGGCGCGGCCGCGGCGATGCGGTCGGCCAACGGCTTCATCTTGGCGGGAGTGGCAAAAAACTCGGCGATACCGGCAGTGCCGGCGGTTGACAGCCCAGCCACCACAAACGTGCGGAAGCCTTTGGACGTGGTATGCATTTTCAGGCATCCATATTCGGCCATCGCCCCGTTGGGGTTGGGTTTGTCGTCGGGCACGTACTTGGCGGGTTCGTCAGGCAGCGGGTGCACGTTCTTTATATTGAGTCCGGAAAAGACAAACGCGGACGTGGTCTCATCCTGATACGTCCAGCTATTGGCGGAGGGCCCTCCCAGCAGAATCAGGTCCTGTTGTTGGACATTGTCCCAATTGATGAAGCGGGCCTGGGTGAGATGGACAGGCCGATGCAATGCATCCATCAAGCGCCCCAGGTAAAATGCCGCGGATGCTTCTCCCGTCCCGGTGTAGTCATTCCGGGTAATGCGAAAGAAATGATAGGGCATCTCGCGGTCCAAGCCATTCAAGGCAGAACTGAAGAGCGGCCCGACTTCCTTCGGGGCGGCAAAGGTCGTTCCGCCCATGTAGCTGGAGGGAATAACCGTCGGCGAGCCGAAGAACAGGATTACTTTCGGATTACAGAGCACCATCTGGGGCTCGCGGTTGGGGAATGCACCCAGACTCCCGAGGAGGTCAGAGTAGGTCGAATACGCAGCCGGGGAAGCGCCGAGTCCCGGCCGTAGAGGGCTGGAGGACTGGCGCAGCCGCTGGTTGTCAATCATCAGCCAAGAAGTCACACCCACCCATAATGTCAAACCTATAATCATCAGCGGTCTGCGCCAATTTCTTAGCGGGGTCGGGGGCGTTGGCGCGGCTGCCACCTCTAGCCGTTCTTCCGGTTCGATCACGGGCGGCGGCACAGTGTCTTCGCGCGACCGGAAAATCGGCATATAGGCGCCCTTGGGCATTTCAATGACCACGGGTTCGCTGCGGCCTTCATTGGCAAAATACGTTTCCAGACGCTTGCGCAGTTCGCGCGCCTCAACACGGACGATATTGTCATCGCTGAAACTGTAGTCGGTGGGGCGACCGAACACCTTCGCTCCGATCAATTGCTCGCGGACGTTTTCCGGGCGGCCCAGGATGGTGTTTTCGCATACGTAGAGGAGAAAAGCGCGCAGCTTGGGCCCTTTGCGGAAATAAATGCTGTCCGCGACGCGCCGCACCAAGTCCCAGCGTGCGTCAGTTGGTGAATTCACGGTAAGCGGCATCGGTCCTTTCTCGTTCATTGCAAAAGACCGTCGGGTGAGCAGGCAGTAAAAGTACGAGAAAATCCACGTGAGCAGAAGGTAAGCCTGCTCGATGTGGGCATTATACAAGCAAATCGAGGAAAAGTTGCAAGTACTTGAAATAATTATTTGTGTTCGAAGAACGGACGGGGACTTCTTGTCCGCTCACGGTAAGCTCACCGGTAGTTCACTTGTGCCCGCCTGCAGACCGCGTAACGATGCCCGCGGCCTCAATTTAGTCGTATAGACGCGGCTGACATAATAACTGAATTCGCGAGCTTCCCTTGGAGAACTGGAGGATTGGAAATGATGAAGCGTGTTCTTACCATCGCTCTTTTGGCATCGTGCTTCGGTGTGGCATTTGCGCAAGATTACCGAGGCAAGGTGCAAGGCCTCGTGACGGATTCCAGCCAGGCGGTTGTTGTCGGCGCCAAAATCACGTTGGCCAACATCAATACCGGAGTAACGACTACAAATCAAAGCAATAATGTGGGAATCTACCGGTTCGGCTTTGTTGAGCCCGGCACCTACAGGGTCGAGGCCGAGGCCGCAGGTTTTGCGAAGTCGATTGAAAATGAAGTGACCGTGCAAACCGCAGGCGACGTCACGGTCAATTTCACCCTTCAACCCGGCCGCGTCGCGCAGTCGGTTACCGTCACTGCTAACCCCGTCGAATTACAAATGAACACCACCACCAAGGAGTTGACGGTAACGGGCACGCAGCTCTCGCAGTTACCGTTCCAGGACCGGAGTCCGTTTTCTGCGGCGTTTCTTGACCCTGCGGTGGTGGATGTGTACCCCTACGGGGCGAAGCCCTACGCCATGTGGCAGGCCACCGAAATGGACTTTGGCGGCGGCACGTCGCGAGAGAACGACGTTTTCATTGATGGCAGTTCTGCCACGATCGGTCCCAAGGGAACGTACACCCCCACCATCGAAGGGACGCAGGAAGTGGTGGTCGAACAGGTCGCGGTGGATGCCGAGTATGGCCATAGCGCGGGCGGCGTCATCAATATGTCCACGCCGCAAGGCACCAACAAATTCCATGGCTCGGCGTTTTACTTTGGCATTAACCCGTCTCTCAACGCCGTTTCCAATGCTGTCGACATTCCCCGCTCTCCCAGCCTGTCGCGTGATAATCAATATGGTGGCGCGATTGGCGGGCCGATCAAGAAGAACAAGCTGTTCAACTTCTTCGACTACGAAGGGCGACGGAGTGCAGACCCGAACACGACCATCATGACGTTGCCTACACAAGCGGAACGCCAAGGCGACTACTCGCAATCCTTGAACGCCGCCGGCGACCTCCGGGTGATTTATAATCCCTTCACCACAGTCGTAGACCCCGTGACGGGACTGCAAACCCGCACGGCGTTTCAAGGCAACATCATCCCCCAGAATATGCTGGACCCCACGGCCCTCAAAATGATGTCCTACATCTGGAAGCCCAACGCCACTCCTGACAGCCAGGCGGGGACGGACAATTTCCGCTCCAGCGTAGGCCTCGATACCCAGTTCTACAACATCTCCGACCGTGTTGACTGGAACAAAGGCGAAAAGCTGAGAATTTTCGGGCGATACGGCCAGTTCCACACCAATCTCGCGCTTCCGGACTACACGGGCATTAATTCGCCAGCCGAAGCCAACGGTTCGAGTGGCGTGATGCTCTCCAAAAACCTCACCGCCGATGGGGTTTATACCATGAATTCTTCGACGGTCATCGACGTGCGCTTTGGCTATTCCTCGATGAACGACGATATCGCGGTAGCTAATATGACCTCGAGCGCCTTCGCGGATCTGTGGCCCGGCAACACCTGGTATCAGCCCTACAACGACCAGTGGGCCGGTAAGACCATATTTCCGTATCTTTCGTTCGGCCCCTCGAACAGTCCGGTTGCCACATTCAGCGAACAGTCCCTCTGGTTTCAGCACCCCCACAGTTACAGCTTGTCGGCCAAGTTGGTGAAGACCCATGGCCGGAACACGCTGAAAGCCGGCTTGGAGACGCGGCGGCAGTATGCGTTCGCCTCGTTGCCCACGAACATGACTTTCAGTTTTGGGGCCGCAACCACCTCCAGCACGTCCCTCAATGCGCCCATCAACGTAAGTGGCGATCCCTATGCTACATTCCTGCTGGGCGCACCCGATGACGGATCCACCGACTACTATATCACTCCGTCCAAGGTATCCGTCTATTACTACGGAGCTTATGCTCAAGACGATTTCAAGCTCAGCCGCCGCATCACCCTCAATCTGGGCTTGCGCTACGAATACGAGAGCGCGCCGGTGGACGCGGAGAACCGGTACACGCGCTCCCTGGACCTGAACACCCCTAACTCCACGCTCCAGGCGAATGCGCCGCAGTACACGGCCGAGGAACTCTCCCTCCGCGCCCAGTACTTGGGCTCCGGCGCCGGCGCTCCGGCGCCAAACGGCAACTGGATCTTTGCCAACAGCACGAACCGGGCCCAGTTCAATGCCCCCGGCCTGAGCCTCGCGCCGCGGGCAGGCATTGCCATCCGGCTGAACGACAAAACCGTCCTGAACGTCGGCTACGGCCGTTTCCTGGCTTTGGACTCCATGATTCAGAACGGCATGTTGGAGAATAGCCAATACAATTACGCGGGTTACAGCGCGAGTAGCGGCATCCTGCCATCTCAGCAAGGCGTGCCCGTAACCAAGCTCTCCGATCCCTTCCCCACCAACAATCCGTTGCAACCGGTGACGGGCAACAAGCTGGGCGTCAACACCAACCTCGGCAATTCATTTGGCGATGACTGGGGGGACGGTGTGCGCTACCAGAACTATAAAGACGGCAGAATCGATCGCTACAACCTGACCATCCAGCGCGAACTGCCTGGCAAGCTCCGGGCCGAGGTCAGCTTCGTGGAAAGTGACGGGCGCCACCTGGATTCCTACGGCGACTGGGATTCGTTCCCCGGTAATGAGGCGGATCCCAAGCTCTACTTCAACCCCGCCACCGGACCGGCCATGACGGTTCAATATCCGAATCCCTTTTACAACTACCTGACGCCGTCCCAGTACCCTGGTGGCTTGCGCAACCAGCCCACCGTAAAGCTGTGGCAACTCCTGCGCCCCTACCCACAGTACCAGGAGATTTACCTGAGTCACGTCCCGGTGGAAGCCAACTTAGACCGGAATGTGGAGTTTCGCGTGATGCGGAACTACTCGAATGGCATGAATCTGCTGGCATCTTACATTTACGACCGTGACCAGTATACGGCCTGGCCGTGCGACGATGCCATGTGGCAAGGTGTACTTTGGTCAGACGGGGAATACTACTACAGCCAGAAGCCGTTGTGGACCGAAAACGCTTATCCGCGTCACCGGGTAGTCTTGTCCGGCATTTACGATTTGCCGTTCGGCCACAACCGGCATTATATGAGAACCGCCAATCCCTGGGTCGACGGCGTCCTGGGCGGCTGGTCTGTGAGCTCCGTTACCACCATCAAATCCGGCGACACAATGCGTATGGGCAATTTGGGCTGGCAGGTTTCCGGCAATCCCGCGCAGAACGCGCCCGCCGGCTACTCGTTTAATACCTCCGTCTTCTCTTACCTTCCGGCTTTTGCGCCCTTCAACGGACCTCTCACCTTCCCGGGCGTGAATGGACCGGGGCAGTGGGATATTGATGGCAGGCTGTCCAAGAGCTTTCGCATTCGTGAGGGAATGAACCTCGAGTTCCGTATGGACGCCTATAACTTCACGAATAGCATCATGTATCAGGATCCTGACACCAGCCTCGGTGACAGCACCTTTGGGCTGAGCCACGTCAAGCAGAACAACAATGGCCGTACACTCCAGTATTCACTGAAATTCGTTTTCTGACAACTTGAATATCTGCGGCCGGCGTTCATCGCCGGCCGCAGGTCGGTTTCCTTACCTCGTCCGTGTTGTCGAGGACACGTGTGCTCTGCCGGAGGACTGGAATGACCGCCCACAAGGATGACTCTGAATCAAACCTGAAAGAAAATGAACAGGGCGGCGCGACGGCCGATCTCAATTTGCTGCTGAGTCGCCGCGACGCCTTGAAATTGGGTGCGGCCATGGTGGCCGCCACGGGCTTTGGCGAGGCACGACAGGCAATAGTCGGGTCAAACCTGGGGCCGGCGAAAAGCCCGGCGCAGTCCGTCGAAAGCCTTGGGCCAACCGCCGCCTTGCCGCCCGTTTTCCCCTACCCGCAAGTGATACAGCTTTTCGGCCCTCCTTTTCGGCTGGATGAAAGCGTTGTGCTGCTACTTCCCGCCGTGCCGTCGGAGAACGATCGCAGGTTGTGTCGATTTCTCACGGCAGAATTGAGCGACCGGTTCGGCTTCTTGTTAAAGACTCAGTATTCGGATCGTCTGCCGCAATCGAGGCGGTTTATCCTTCTCGGGTCGGCGGAGAATGCCTTGGTCCAGCTATACTGTGCCAAGCACCAGTTGCCCTTGACCGCGCACAACCCCGGCCCCGAAGGTTATCTGCTGCAGGTAGACGAGCAGAGTGTGGTGGTGGGCGGCAGCGATGCGCGGGGGGCGTTCTACGGCCTGCAGTCGCTGCGGCAACTGCTCGCCGAGCAAGATCATCGCGTTATCATTCCCGGGGCCACGATTCACGACTGGCCGGACAAACCGTTTCGCGGCGTCAAGATCTTCCTGCCCGGCCGCGACAGCATTCCCTTCTTCAAGCGCTTTGTCGCCAATTTCCTGGCGCTCTACAAGTTCAATGCCCTGGTTGTACAGTTGAACGCCTGCATGCGCCTGGACCGCCATCCCGAACTGAATGCCGGCTGGGTGCAGTTTGCGCGCGACGTCGATTACAGCCGGCGCAACTACCCGCGCGGCGCGCTGCACGACCGCGAGCAGAATGCCTCCCATCAGGATTGCTGCGACGGCGGCTTCCTGGAGAAGGCGGAGGTGGCCGACCTGGTGCAATGGACCACCCAGCACCACCTCGAGGTCATCCCCGAAATTCCCTCCATGACGCACAGCTTTTATCTGCTGGCGCGTCACCCGGAGTTGACCGATGTCCCAGGGGACCGGTGGCCGGACACCTATTGTCCCTGTCATCCGGAGACCTACAAGCTGCTCTTCGACGTCATGGACGAGTACATTGAAGTGACCAAGCCCCGCCTGGTGCATGCCGCCCATGACGAATGGTTCGCCCCGTTCGGACTGTGCCCGCGCTGCGTGGGCCAGGAACCGGGGGAGGTCTATGGCGGCGACCTGAGGAAGATTCATGAATATTTGTCCGGCCAAAACATTCAGATGGCCATGTGGGGGGATTACCTGCTGGAGAGCGTGCGCGGGGCGGGACTGCAAAAACGGGTCGCCCCCGACGGCTGGAACTACCACACGCCTGGCGCCATGACCCCCCGGCAGGTCGAGGCCTTGATCCCCAAGGACATCCTGATCTTCAACTGGTTCTGGCGGGGACCGGGGGACGGGCCGACGAACGAGTTGCAACTGCACGATTTCGGTTTCCGCCAGGTGTACGGCAACATGGAGCCGGATGTGGAGAACTACGCCCAGCGCGCGACCCGGCCCACCCTCATCGGCGGCGCGCCCTCCCTGTGGGTGGCCCTGAACGAATACAACCTGAACAAGGACTTTCTGTTCAGCGCGCTGGGGTGCAGCGCCCTGCTCTGGTCCAAACGCTGCCTGGGCAACAACGCCCTGTACCAGACCACGCAGAAGCTGATGCCGCAGGTGCGGCCGCGGCTGACCGGCATCACCCCGCCCAGCCAGACCGAGAGCACGGTCATCCCGCTGGATATCTCCTCCTCGCTGAACGCCACGGGGGTGCAACCGGCCTTCAAGCTGGACCTGCGGGCCATGGCCACGGGGCGCATCAGTGCGGGGCCGCACGTGTTTGAGCTCACCAGCCCCCCTGCCGGCCAGGGCCACGTCTGCGTGCTGGTGGGCACGCACGGCGCCGACCCCAATCCCCTGCCCGGCCAAGTCCAGCCGATCAAGATCGGCCAGGATGCCACCAGCCTGATTTTCCTGCACGCCTGCGCGCTGCCCGCCACCAACAAGGAATCCTTCCGGGTCATCTGGGACGAGAGCGACTCGGCCGATCTGCTCGGCTGGTACGAAGTCATCTACGAGGACGGCCTGCCGGAGATCGTGCCGATCCGCTATGGGGTGAACATTCTGGAGTGGAATTGGAGCCAGGGGCGGTCGTCTAAAGCGTATTGTCATGCGGCCGATGCCATCGTGTGTGGCCAGACTGCGGAGGGCCCGATTACCTTTTTCGCCTGCGAGTGGACCAGCCCGCGCCTGGGCAAGGTGATCGCCGAGGTCCGCCTGCATGGGTCGAACCACTTTCGCAGTGCCGTGACTGGCTTTGAGAATAATTACGGAGACTTGATTTCCAGCAACGCTGTAATCCTGAAAGCGGTTAGCATGGTTCCGCGTCGGGTCTAACGGCCATTGGCTGCGGTCGCGACAGCTATCGCCCGCTCCATGCGACAGCCTAGCGACCGCAGTTCAAGGCTTCCTCGGTTCGATCAGCTTTGCAATTGACCGGGAACAGTGTTTTCACGCAGTTCGAGCAGAAAAACGCGTATTTTCAGGCTGTTGCGAAAACGGACAGTCTTCTCTCAACGCCGCACAAACCGTCCGCGCGTTTGAGACCGCGGAGTTCACAAAACGGGAAGCGATCCTGCCTTCTCATTCATTTCAAAAGACAGTCGGCAAGATATGCGGTAAGCGGTTGAGTCAGATTCCGCCAGCCGCACGTAGGCTCAGCCCATGCCGTCCGGCATCCAGACGGTTGGAGCATGAGTTGCAGGTATGTGAACGGATTTGTTTGTAGCAACAGTTGGAGTAGGTACTTTCTGTCCTCTCATTGCGCCTCACCGGTAGTTCACGTGTTTCAACTTCCATGCCGCGAGAGGATGTCCCCCGGTCATGAGTTTATCGGGTGGGAGTACTGACCTTATTCATAAATACACGACTCTCGTTGCAGAATTGGAGGATTGGAAATTATGAAGTGTGTCCTTACCATCGCTCTTTTGGCATCGTGCTTCGGTGTGGCATTTGCGCAAGATTACCGAGGCAAGCTTCAAGGCCTCGTGACGGATCCCAGCCAGGCGGTTGTTGCCGGCGCCAAAGTCACGCTAGCCAATATCAACACCGGAGTCACAACTACAACCCAGAGCAATAATGTCGGAATCTACCGATTCGACTTTGTTGACCCCGGTACTTACAGGGTCGAGGCCGAGGCCGCAGGTTTCGCGAAGTCGATTGAAAATGAAGTGACCGTGCAAACCCAAGGCGACGTCACGGTTAATTTCACCCTTCAACCCGGCCGCGTTTCCCAGTCGGTCACCGTGACCGCGAACCCCGTTGAATTGCAGATGAACACGGCAACACGGGAGTTAACCGTAACCAGTTCACAGCTTACGCAGTTGCCTTTCCAGGATCGGAGTCCGTTTTCTGCCGTGCTCCTTGACCCTGCTGTAGTGAACATTTACCCCGCCGCACCGGAGCCGTACCACATGTGGCAGGCCACGGAAATGGACTTTGGCGGCGGCACGACACGCGAGAACGATGTGCTGATTGACGGCAGCACTGCGACGATCGGTCCCAAGGGAACGTACACACCCACCATCGAAGGCACGCAGGAGGTGGTGGTCGAGCAGGTCGCAGTGGATGCCGAGTACGGCCACAGCGCCGGCGGCGTCATCAACATGTCGACGCCGCAGGGCACTAACAAATTCCATGGCTCGGCGTTCTTCTTCGGCATAAATCCTGCCCTCAACGCCGTTTCCAATGCGGTCGACGTTCCCCGCTCTCCTAGCCTGTCGCGGGACAATATCTATGGTGGCTCGATTGGCGGGCCTATCAAGAAGAACAAGCTCTTTAACTTTTTCGACTATGAAGGCCGACGGAGTTCAACTCCAAACACGACCATCATGACCCTGCCTACGGCGACGGAACGCCAAGGCGACTACTCGCAATCCTTGAACGCCGCCGGCGACCTCCGGGTAATTTATAATCCCTTAACCACCGTCGTAGACCCCGTGACGGGGCTGCAAACCCGCACGCCTTTTCAAGGCAACGTCATTCCCCAGAGCATGCTGGACCCCACGGCACTCAAAATGATGTCGTACATCTGGAAGCCCAACGCCACGCCCAGTAACTCGGCTGGCGCTAACAATTTCCGCTCCAGCGTGGGTCTCGAGACCAAGTACTACAACTTCTCCGATCGCGTTGATTGGAACAAAGGCGAAAAATTGAGGATCTTCGGGCGCTACAGCCAGTTCCACACCTTGCTTGCGCTACCGGATTACACAGGGATCAATTCACCCGCCGAGGCCAATGGTTCGGGAGGGTTGATGCTCTCCAAAGACTTCGCCGCCGACGGAACCTACACGATGAACCCCTCGACGGTCATCGACGTGCACTTTGGCTATACCTCGATGAACGATGACATCTCCACTATGAATTTTGCGTCGAGCGCCCTCGCGGATCTGTGGCCCAGCAACACGTGGTATCAGCCATACAACGATCAGTGGGGCGGCAAGACCCTCTTCCCCTATTTGGACATCGGAGGGAATTCGTTCAGTGAACAGTACCTGTGGTTTCAGCACCCCCACAATTACAGCTTGTCAGGCAAGGTGGTGAAGACCCAGGGCCGGAACACGCTGAAAGCCGGCATCGAGACGCGGCGGCAGTATGCGTTCGCCTCGTTGCCCACAAACATGAGTTTCAATTTTGGGGCCGCAACCACCTCCAGCACGTCCATCAATGCGCCCACGAATGTAAGTGGCGATCCCTATGCCACATTCCTGCTGGGCGCACCCGATGACGGGTCAGGAGCCCACTACATGACCCCGTCTCAGGTTTCTGTTTATTACTATGGGGCGTATGCCCAGGACGATTTCAAGCTCAGCCGCCGCATCACCCTGAATCTGGGCTTGCGCTACGAATATGAGAGCGCGCCGGTGGACGCGCAGAACCGATACACGCGTTTCCTGGATTTTAACACCCCGAATGCTACGCTGCAGGCGAACCCGCCCCAGTACGGGGCCGACGAACTCGCCCTGCGCGGCCAGTACCTCGGCAGCGCCGCCACCAATCCCGCACCCAACGGCAATTGGATTTTCGCCACCAGCACCAATCGGTCGCAGTTCAATGCGCCCGGCTTCAGCCTGGCGCCGCGGGCAGGCATAGCCTTCCGGATTAACGATAAGACCGTCCTCAACTTCGGGTACGGCCGTTTCCTGGCTTTGGACTCCATGGTTCAGAACGGCATGTTGGCGAACTCCAGTTACGACTTCGCAGGTTACAGCGTGGGGACGAGCATCTTGCCGTCAATCCAAGGGGTGCCTGTCACCCAGCTCTCCAATCCTTTCCCCAGCAATAACCCGTTGCAGCCACCCACCGGAAACAAATTGGGTGCCAACACCAACCTTGGTAACGGGTTTGGTGACGATTGGGGAGACGGCATCCGCGACCAGAACTATAAAGACGGCAGAATCGATCGCTACAACTTGACGATCCAGCGCGAACTGCCGGGCCAGTTGCGGGCGGAGGTCAGCTTCGTGGAAAGCAACGGGCGCAACCTGGATTCTTACGGCAACTATGACTCGTTCCCCGGTAACGAGGCTAATCCCAATTTGTACTACAACCCCACCACGGGAAAGGCCATGACCGTGCAATATCCGAATCCGTTTTATCAATACCTAACGCCGTCCCAATTCCCTGGGGGCTTGCGTAACCAGCAAACCGTAAGCTTGTGGCAACTCTTGCGCCCGTACCCGCAATATGGGGAGATTTTCCTGGCTCACGTCCCGGCGGAAGGCAACATTGATAGGAAACTGGAATTCCGCGTGCAACGCAACTACTCCAATGGCATGAACCTGTTGGCTACCTACATTTACGAACGTCAGCAGTATACTGCCTGGCCGGATGCTGGCGATAACGTCGGCAGTGATGGTTCCTACTACTACAGCCAGAAGCCGTTGTGGACCGAAGGAACTTATCCCCGCCACCGGATGATCCTGTCCGGCATTTATGACCTGCCTTTCGGCCGGGGCCGAAAATTGATGAACCACGTCAATTCCTGGGCTGATGGCGCGCTGGGCGGTTGGTCAGTGAGCTCGGTCACCAGCATTATGTCCGGCGATCCATTGCGCTTTGGCGGTAACTATACGGTAACCGGCAATCCCGCCCAGAATGTGCCCGCTGGCTCCGCGTTTAATACCTCCGTTTTCTCCTTGCTGCCGGCTTTCGCGATGTTCAACGGACCTTTCAGCTTTCCAGGCGTGGATGGACCGGTCCGTTGGAACATCGACGGCAGGCTGTCCAAGAGCTTTCGTATTCGCGAAGGGATGGCCCTCCAATTCCGCATGGATGCCTACAACTTCACCAACAGCATCATGTGGACAGATCCTGACTACAGTTTCGGCGACAGCACCTTTGGACAGGGCCACACGGCGCAGAGCAACATAGGCCGTACACTCCAGTACTCACTTAAATTCACGTTCTAACTGCTCGGATCACCTGAGGCCGGCGAAATGCCGGCCTCAGGTCGGTTTCCTTACCCCGTCCGTGTTGTTGAGGAAACGTGTGCTCTGCCGGAGGATTGGAATGACCGCCCACAAGGATGACTCTGAATCAAACCTGAAAAAAAATGAACAGGGCGGCGCGACGACCGATCTCAACCTGTTCCTGAGCCGTCGCGACGCCCTGAAATTGGGTGCGGCAATGGTGGCCGCCACGGGCTTTGGCGAGGCGCGACAGGCAATAGTCGGGTCGAGCCTCCGTTTAATGGTTTTCCCGTCAAGCTATCCCCGAAAAGTGACATAGGTCCGAGCAAACCGCAATATATGTGCCGACATCCCGTGAATCTGCTACCCTATCGTTCAAAGATCCCCACGGAGGCAATCATTAATGGCAAAGACGACGAAAATCGCCGCGCGCCCCAAGCGCACGAAGGCGGAGACTGAGCAGGAGTTCACCGAAATTCAGGAGGAATTGACCTCGGGCCGCGAAACGTTGGAACCCAAAGCGGAAGAGGTCCGCAAAGCCAGGGAAGCAGAAACCCGGGCGTCCGTCGACGGCCTGTCGGTAGAAGCTGTAGTTGGCGAGATTTCCAACCTGGGCCTTGCGGTCTCAAAATCACTGTCCGGACTTTCAGATCAGATGATTCAGGAAGTGAACCGTTTAGCAACAGTTCGGGAGGCGGTTGCACTGGAACAGAAGGAACTCGATCGGCTGCACAAAATCGATGTTGCCGCCACTGCGTTGGATCAGTTAGTTCAGGACTACGCACGGCAGAAAGAACAACTCGAGGTAGAGATTGCAGCACAGCGGGCTGCATGGCAGGAAGAGCTGCGGCAAACAGAGCGCGAGCGCAAGGAACAGGACGAGACCCTCAAGAAGCAACGCCAACGCGAGACGGACGAATATGAATATCGAAAGGCCCTGGAGCGCAAAAAAGCTCAGGATAAGTATGAGGAAGAAATGAAGCTCCAGGAAAGGGCTAACAAGGAAAAACAGGAGGCGCTGGAAAAGAGTTGGCGCGAGCGCGAAGCCGCCCTGAAAGCGAACGAGGAAGAACTGAAGAGCCTTCGCAAAGACGCGGCGGAGTTTCCCGCCCGGCTCCAGCGCGACTCAGAGAAAGCAGCCGCCGAGGCCGTGCGCGCCTCTGAACAGAAATCCGAACAGCGCGTCCTTCTTCTCGCCAAAGACAGCGAAGCCGAAAAGCGCCTCGCCGAGCTTCGCGTCAAGGCCCTCGAAGAAACTGTGACCCGGCAGTCGGCCCAGATGGCCGCCCTCGAAAAACAACTCGAAGAGGCCAAACGACAAGTGCAGGAGATTGCAGTGAAAGCCATCGAGGGGGCTTCAGGGGCGAAGGCGCTAACCCACATTAATGAGATCGCCATGGAGCAGGCCAAGCACCGTGCGCCCCAAGGATGATAACGGGGGCTGGGGGAGGTTCTGGGGAGTAGGGGAAGGGGACGGCGGGACGGTGTGCTGGGCAACAAGCGAATTTTAGTACCTAACTCCGGCCCCCAAAACCCAGTCCCCGGTCCAAAGCCCCCAAGTCCCGGTCTCTTGTGGTACGCTTGTAGTGATGCCACGCTATCGCCAAGTCGGATTCTCCTTTGGGCCACCGCTCACCCCGATGGTCAAGAAATTGATCATCATTACGAGTGCGGTATTCGTTCTCACTTACATCCCCCTGCAGATCTTCCATTCGGAGATTTTCGCTTATCCGTTTGCCTTTTTCGCGCTGCAAACCGACCTGGTGATTCACCGGTTTTTCGTGTGGCAACTCGTGACTTACTTGTTCCTCCACGGCGGATGGTTCCACATCATTTTCAACATGTTCGCGTTATGGATGTTTGGGGCAGACCTCGAAAGCGCGTGGGGGGGCAAGAAATTTCTGTTCTATTATTTCCTCACCGGCATCGGCGCAGGAATTCTGGATGTGACTCTGAACGCACTCTTCCGGCCGGCGATGGCGTCATCCACCATCGGCTGTTCAGGCGCTGTATATGGGCTGTTGTTGGCGTATGGAATGCTCTTCCCCGAACGGCTCATTTACCTGTACATGATCATTCCCATCAAAGCAAAATGGTTCGTGGTTATTATGGGAGCCATTGAGTTCGTAAGTTCTTTTGGCGGGCCGGGGACGGGCATCAGCCACTTTGCGCACCTGGGAGGAATGCTCTTCGGTTACATTTATCTGCGTGGCTGGTCTTTTCCTTATCGCTGGCAACTCGGGTATAACGAATGGCGGCGCGCTCAGTTGCGCAAGAAATTCGAACTCTATATGCGTGACCAGGAGAAGAAAGACGACCGCGGGCGCTGGGTAAACTAACCTTATGCTATGATTACTTCAGAAATTGGCTAACTTTCCAAGTGAGATGCTTCCGTGGCACGGGGCGAAGAGGTTTCCAAAGAGCGCAAGGCCCGGCGACGCAGTTTGCGCATCGTCATGCGTGTTCCCCTCTATGTCAGCCCCGCCGATGCGCCCGCGACTGCCGAATGGGAACCCGTAGAAACGTTGGTCATTAGCCTGCATGGTGGAATGATCCGGTGCCGCCAACGATTCGCGGTCGGCACAACGCTGGACATTCGCATGCGAAATAGGCAGCGCTCCACGCGCGGACGGGTGGTGTGGACGGCCACAGGGGTCCGCGATCTTGCTTTCGAAGTCGGTTTCGAGATACTGGATCCGCCCGGGTTTTGGGAGATCAATTTCCCGGAGGATAGGTGGTCTAATGAAGACCCGTCCTCCAAGCGCCGGAGTTGAACGGGGGACCGATTAGCCGCCAGGAGGAACTGAATATCCGCGCGATTGCACCTTCACCCCATTCTTTAATCGTTCGGAAGTCAAAGCTGTTACACGCACTGATTTTGGCCCTGGGGTGCGCGCTAGCCGGAGGTGTCTCGACTGCAAAGGAGAAGCCGCCGGTCCTTTACCAAATTCCCATCCCCAAGCCGCCGGATTTCTCGGCGCTCGAGTGGATGGTGGGGCGATGGGCGGGTAAGAGCGTTCCCAACAGCCCACCCGGCGAAGTGGAGATCTCGGTCAGCCCCGAACTCGAAAAGCATTTTCTGATCTTTCGCAGCGAGGTCTCACTGGCGGCCACTGGAAACGTTCCGGCCACGAGCGAGTCCTGGATGGGTATCCTCAGCGCCAGCCCCGACGGGAACGGATTCATTTTCCGGGTGTTCTCCAGCATGGGATTCATCACGCGTTATCGAGTGACCATGGACGGGGCCGAGGTGCGGTTGAATCCAGAAGGCGGGGATTCCCCTGCCCCCGGATGGCTCTTCCGAAGAAGTTGGGTGCGCACTGGTCCCAACGAGTTCAGTGAGACCGTGCAAGCGGCTCCACCCGGGAAAGCATTCTTTGACTATTACACCATCAAGTTTGCCCGCGTTCCGCCTGCCGCAAAGGCCGGCGCCCAGGGCCGTCAGCAGTGATGTGCACCCCACGGGAAAAGGGTGTAGCATTTTTCTAACGGGCTTCTGGTCGGGGTCTCACGCAACAGGACGGCGGTGGCCGTTATCTGCAAGACTCCCGAGGGGAATGGTTCATGTCTAAAGGGAAGAAAATTGCGCTCGCTCTGCTGATCGTGGTGGTGATTGTTGTTGTGGGGCTGGCCATTATCGTCCCCATGCTGTTCAACATCGATCATTACCGGCCGCAGGTGGTCGCACAGATTCAGCAGGAGACCGGAAAAACCGCACAGATTGGACACTTGGCTTTGACTATTCTCCCGCGAGTTGGCATTCGTGTGGATGCCTTCTCATTGGGCAATCCCGCGGGCTTCCCTGCCGGCGATTTCGTGAGGGCCAGGAAGATCTACGCCGTGGTCCACGCTTCTGCCCTGCTGCATCGGACCGTGGAAATAACCTCGCTGGAGCTGGACGATCTGACGGTGAACATGCTGGAGAATACGCACGGCACGTGGAATTTTGAAAACCCACCGGCCAAGAATGTGCCGCCAGTGGCCGATCCGCCCGGACCCGGCAGCGCATCATTCAAGCTGGGCATTATCTCCAAGCTGACCGTGGTGCGGGGGGAGTTCGCCGCCGCAAACCTGCTGGCTTCGGGAGCGCCCGGCCCGGCCCTTATGCAGGTGCATGGAGCTTCGATCAACCTGCATCAGGTCGACTTGAACGCCCTTACCACCACATCCCTGCGGGCGCCTGCCTCCACGCCCGCCACATTCGCGGCTATGCCGGATTGGCTCAACCCGATTGTCTACGCCGCAGATGCCCAAGGGCCGGAGGTGGCACAGGGAGCCATCAAGGCAGACGCATTGGCATTTGGACCAATGAACGTAACTAAGTTCCAGTCCAAGTTCCGCCTTTTCCCCAAGCAAGCATTCTTTGACGATCTCTCCCTGAAATGCTACGGCGGCAGCGCCACGGGAAATCTCTCGTTGAATTTCGGGGGCGCGAATCTGGCATACGGCGCAGATGCACGGGTCAAAGGCGTTAACGTGGCGGAATTCCTGGCGGCGTTTCCCCAAGCTAAGGGTATGATGACCGGAACACTGGATGGTTCCGCCAAAATGAACGGTTTGGTGACTCACGCTGCCGATCCCCTGACGGGCGTTACCGGTTCCGGCCAGGCGACCATTCGCGACGGTCGACTACCGAGCCTGCGACTCGACCGCAATCTGCGATCTTTGGCGAGCGCTGCCAACCTCGGCCCCGCCAATGGCGACCCTTCGTCGTTCTCTTTTCTGTCGGCGGATTTCCGGATTGCCGACGCGAGGCTTTCAAGCAACAAGATCAGTCTGGTGGGAAACGGCGTGGATGTGATTGGTGCGGGCAGCATGACTATGGCAGGTCAAGGAACACTGGATTACCAGTGCGATGCCAATCTTGCTGCCAGCGCCAAAAACCCACTCACCGCGTTGTTGACAGGCCTGACCGGCGCCAAATTCGCTGACGGGAAGATCACGTTACCCTTTGCTGTAGGCGGAACTTTCGCGAAGCCTAGATTCTCCCTTAAAGGAGGGACGGGGGACCCGCCGCCACGCCGGGGGCCGCGGTGGGACAGGATGTGAATGCGGTGCGCGGCCTTGGGGGGTTGTTCAAGAAGAAGTAATAGTAAGCGTAGGACTGACATGCAGTTCGGACGATGGACGAAATACTTAGTCGCGCGGTGGCGACGGCTAAGTTCAAATGGGATGGGGGGAAAATGCAATCTGTCTCTAATCTTCGAGTACTCAATGCGGCCTCGCGCCTTGCATGCGTGCGCTACGCCATTCGCGACGTAGCCGTGCTAGCGGAGCAACTCGAGCGCGAGGGCAAAACGATCCTTTCTCTGAACATCGGTGATCCCCTTAAATTCGATTTCTGCACGCCTCCCCACCTCATCGAAGCCGTGGACAAAGCCATGCGCGACGGTAAGAATGGCTACGCGCCCTCGCTGGGTATTCCCGAAGCTGTAGAGGCGATCCGCGCTGAGTCCCAGCGAAAAGGGATTGGCGGCATCCAGAGCGTTTTCCTGACGGCGGGAGTGAGTGAAGCCCTCGATATTTGCCTTACGGCATTGGTGAATGAGGGAGAGAACGTCCTGACTCCCTGCCCTGAGTACCCGCTGTACTCGGCGGTCCTCGCCAAGCTCGGCGCTCGGCCTAACCCCTATCTGCTCGACGAGCAGAATGGATGGGAGCCCGACCTGGAAGACATCGCGCGTAAGATCGATTCCGGCACGCGCGCCATTCTGGTGAACAATCCCAACAATCCCACGGGCGCGGTTTACTCCCGCCGTACCTTAGACGGTATCGCTGAGCTTGCTCGGCAAAACAACCTGGTCATCTTTGCCGACGAGATTTACGACAAGCTCGTTTTGGATGGCGAACCCTCCACCTCGTTGGCCGCCCTAGCGCCAGATGTCCCCGTCGTCACCTTTAACGGACTATCCAAGGCCTACCTTGTCCCCGGATGGCGAGTGGGTTGGGGAGTGGTCAGCGGCGAAGCGATGGCGGTCAAGCCCTACGTCGAGGGGATCCACCAATTACTGCGGGCGCGGCTGTGCTCGAATTATCCGCAGCAATATGCCGTTCGTCCCGCGCTCGAAGGACCGCAGGATCACTTAACCGAGGTTCGCCGAAAATTGCGTGTCCGGCGCGATTTGACGGTTGACGCCTGCCGGGCCACGCCACACATGAGTTGTGTCGAGCCCCGTGGAGCCTTTTATGCTTTTCCCCGCATTGACATTCCCGAGAGTGACGAGCAATTTGTAAAGCGATTACTCGCGGAGAAGCACGTGCTCATGGTGCACGGCGCGGGATTCGGCCAAGCTCCGGGGACCAAGCACGTTCGCATTGTCTTCCTTCCGGATGAGGCCACACTTACACGGGCGTACGATGGCATGCGCGCCTTTATCACTGAGCACTATGCGTGAGGGCAGTTCGACCATGGGCGAAAACACTCCCCAGCCTGCCACGCCTGAGTCCGCCGACTCGCGGGCATCGACCGACTTTCCGAATCAGTTTTGTCCTCTCTGCTCCAGCCGGCTTGAAGCTCGCGGCTGCAAAATGATTTGTCCCCGCTGCGGATATTTTATGTCGTGCTCAGAGTTTGAATAGACCCGGTCCTGGCATCGTGCCATGGATCGATTTAGTCAGCTTTTTCCCAACACGTGACGCAACGCGCCCTCAAGTTCAGGGAAGTCAAACTCATAACGACTCGCCAGGAGCCGGATGGGCTCCACCCGCGCGCTGGCCAACAATAGGTTGTCCGCCATTTCTCCCATGATGAGGCGCGCAGCAATAACGGGCAGGGGGAAGATCGTGGGACGCCCCAGCACGCGACCGAGTGTGCTGGTGAATTCTCGATTCGTAACCGGATTAGGCGCCACCGCGTTCACCGGGCCGCGCAAGGAATCACAAAGGATCGCGTGTGAGATGGCTCCCACCACATCGTCGATGGCGATCCAGCTCACATATTGACGGCCGTTCCCTACGCGTCCACCCAGGCCCATTTTGAACGGCAGGAGCATCGCCCCCAAGCCGCCACCCGCCTGGCTGAGAACGAATCCTATGCGCAGATTGACCACGCGAATACCGCTGCTCGCCGCCGGCTCCGTTGAGGCTTCCCAGGCCTTCGTCACCTTCGAAAGAAACAGCGAGCCCGCGGCGCTTTGCTCATCCAGCATCTCGTCTCCCCGGTCACCGTAATAGCCGATTGCGGAAGCGGACACTAACACGGTGGGGCGGCTGCGCAAACGGGCCAGGCACTCGCAGAGCAAGCGGGTTCCTTTGGCGCGGCTCTCGAAAATGCGGGCTTTCTTATCGGCCGTCCAGCGTCCCACGACGGTTTCCCCGGCCAAATGCACGACTGCGCCGAAATCCTCCAGGTCTGCGGCCCGAATGGCGCCGGAATCAGGGTTCCACAAGATGTGCGCGGCGTTTACGGGCGACCTGGTGAGGCGGATTACCGCGTGGCCTTCGGCCTTCAGCAAGCGGAGCAAGGCCTGACCGATCAGTCCGCTTGAACCTGTCAGCAGTATTCGCATAGGTCAGTGGCTGGGACACCGTGTAACTGTCTCGCTCTGCTCGCCACCGTCTCGCTACGAGAACGGCGGTGAGGTCAGTCACTGCATTATTCACCTTCGACTTTGATGCGTTTCAGGTCAGGTGATCGCTTCTCTTCATGCTTGAGCCATTCGATGGTGTCTTCCAGGAGGGCGCGCGTTGCCTCAAGCACCTCAATCGCTGCCAACCGCAAGTGTCGCCTCGACCGCCGGCCCGGCAGATTGGCACAGCGCAAGTGCGGCAAGACCTGGGCCAAAAGCCGAACCACGTCAGGCGTCTCGGCGGACGGCGGCTCACGTCGCGGCGGTGATCTCCGATTTCGTCTCCCGTTGGCCATTGTTCCTCCCCAACGTTACGATCAACTCGCCCTCGGAGATACGTGCGCCTAACGGCTCGCAATGGGCCATTCGGGGTGGCAGCGAGACGTGGCGCTTCAGTGGTCCGAGGCGGATGATCAACTCATCCCGCTTCTTGAATAGCTGAATGTCGTTGCTGGAAACAAAAGGCAGCCGTAAGTGAAGGTGATAATTCCCGCCGGCCTTGCGAAAACGGTAAGGCGCTTCCTGAAAATAAATCCTGGCCGGATCGCGCGAACCAAAGAGCTCGTGTCCCAGCCGTTTCAGCCGTTCGATGCCCAGGACCTCGTCGTCAAACAAGGGCAAGCGCCACACCGGCACCGGCGCAAAGAAGTCCTCAATGTTCTGCACCCACCGCTCCTGGGTACCCCTCCACGCATCGAAAAACTTGTCCTGTATTTCCGCGGGCAGGATCCGGTTAACGATAACGGCATCTACAGTGAGACCGTAGAGACAGAAAAACGTGAAAGCACGCTGGGTCTCTTTCAGAACTACCTTTTCCGGGTTGGTGACCAGCCGCACGGTCGTTATCTTGGGGTCAGCCATGAGTTGATCAATGCCCGACAATTTCCGGTGCAACTCCTGGAGGTTCTCGAAGTACGCCTCTTCCGGGATGGGTACGCCCGATATCGTGTTGATCACGGGCCGCATGAACTTCGCCACGCTCCGCTCCAGCTTGAAGAGCTTCGACATATACCATTCCAGGGTGGTCGGAATGCTCACGAAGCGCAAGGACTCGCCCGTGGGTGCACAATCGAGCAGAATCACATCGAAGGTCTTTTCCCGGACGTATTGGTTGACGTACAGCAGAGAGCTGACTTCTTCCATGCCTGGGAAAATGGCCAACTCCTCCGCCACGGTCTGTTCCAAGCCGGAGACATTGAGAAGCGCTGAGATGTAGCCGTAAACGGATTCCCAATGATGGGAGATTTCCTCCTGGACGTCCACTTCCTGAATCCAGAGGTTCTCCGAGACACTGACGAGTTTCCGGCCTCATGATCCATGAGGGGCTTGTCCAGATCGAACGCGTCCGTCAGCGAGTGCGCCGGGTCCACCGACATGACCAGCGTGCGATAGCCCCTGCGAGCCAGTTCCACACCGGTGGCGGCGGAGATGCTTGTTTTCCCTACCCCGCCCTTGCCCGAATATAGAATGAGGCGCATACTGCCCTCTTGTCGGGCCGGCTGAAGTTGGCAACAAGAGCACCACCGCAACCCGACACGTACATTTTGATGCATTTTCGGGATATTGGGCACAGAAAACCTTCGGACCAGCAACTTTGCTGAGGAGGATATGAGTCGAATTCTTCTTGCGGGCAAGGACTGGCAGGCGCGCGCCCTGCTTCGCGCCCAGCTTCTGGAAGAAGGGTTTGAGGTTGAGGCCCTCGAAACGGTGCGCGAAGCGCTGGACTCACTCGCATCGGCCCCCAGCCCGCCGGACCTCTTCCTGGCTGATATCTCGCAGAGCGACGACCCCTCCGCCGATGTGGAAGCGCTCGCCGCCTGGTCGCGAAAGGTGCCCATCTGGATCATCGCCAGCCGGACTTATATCGTCGAAAAAGGCCTGCGCGGCCACGGCTTTGGGATGATCCTCCTCCGCCCCGTGGATGTGGGCGAATTGGTGGACCAGGTCCGGGAGAGGCTGGCCTGAGGGGCTCATCCAATACACGCGGGGCGTTAGCCTCCCGGTGGCTACCCGCTGCCTGTTCGCCCTAAGGTCGACCCGGATCCGTCGTCTGTAGGGCCGAACAGCGTTCGGCCCGGGCCCAACGCTGTTGGGCCGAACAGCGTTCGGCCCGGGCCCAACGCTGTTGGGCCCTACGACTGGCCGAGCGCCTGCCCTTTCGGTTTTCCTATCCATCCAGCATTTCATTCCACCATAAGGCGAGGGGGTCGGAGTCGGCGGGACGAAACCTGGCCCTTGTGAGTATTGAACGCACTGCTGCAATGACATCCCTCTGGTCCATTCCCTGCGCCCAAGCGCGGATGATCTCAGCAGTAGATAGGATGGAAAGTTGCGGCACATTTTCTCGAGCGAGTCGGCGGGCCTTTCTCTCGTCCGTAGCTAAGACCAGATTGCGCGATTGCGCGATCGCAAGGCTCATCGCCTCCCCGTCGTCGAGTTCCAACGCGTAGGTTACGTAAAGGTCTTCTTCCTCAACTCCTTCAATTTGGCACGGCGTGAGGATGCCGGCGGCAATCAGCGTCTGGAGATCGATATGTTCGGGCCGGCCCTCTGCTTCGAGAGGGCGCAGATAGAGACTCTCCTCAGAAACAGCGGAGCAAACCATTCGCGATGGCGCGACAACCCTTACTATTTCTGCCACGCGGCCAGTGGCGAGGAGATTGATGAGAACGCAGGTATCAAGTACAGCCGATCGGTCAGTTATCACGCTCGCTTGCTCCTACCTGCCCCCTAAGGATTGGGCTAGATCAGGAGCAATCGGCCTGAACTCCCCGCCGTTCTCCACGTGGATTTTGTGATCGAGCAGTTCAACCTGAAGGCGGGCAGAAACCCTGTCAGTGCGTAAGAATCGGACCAGTTGCCCTTCGCTCAGGAGCCCCTTCCGAAATGCCTCCACCGCAAGGCTAACATACCTTGGAGGCAGTAGTTCTCTCAAGGGCGGATTGGCATCGATTTCCAGTAGCTTTTGGGCGTGCGGTACCTTAAACCCTTCCACACCGAGCCGCTCCCAGGTTCCAGCGGGGAGTCTTGAAAGATCCTCCAAGCGCAACACCAGGGCTTGAACGGAAACCTGATATAAGTTGGCCAGATTACACACATCCGCGAGTGTAATTCCTCTGGTTGACGCATTGTGAAGCTCGCTGAATCTGCGGTTGAGACCTGGCGCTGGCATAAGGAAGCATTTCGCAAAGCTGTCGGCGATCCGTTCCTTTCCGAGCGGCCTCTTGTCGGTCCTGAGCACGGTTACTTCCACTCTGTAACGCGTCGTTAGGAAATGACCGTACTCATGTGCTAGCGTCCAATTGCGCCTATCGCGAGGATGATCCGAATTCACTCCAACGCAGGCGCCTACAACGTCGCTATAACCAAATAACCCAGCGATCTTGCTCGCCATCGGGTAATAGAAGATTCTGAGTCCGACATCATTCTCCAATCTGTCCCTCAAATTCCCAATGGGCCCGTCTCCCAAACTGAGACGATTGCGTTCCGCTGTGGCTATATCCTCAGCGATACGCTCCGGCGCCGTTCCTCTCGTCTCGTATTCCGGGGGGAATCGCATGGCCAAGGGCGCCCCCATGATTCGTTCTAGTTCAACGTAGTCCTCCGCACGGTTCTGAAGTTCGATTGCTGCCTGATCATAACTGACGTCCACATCCTTCAGAGAGGCTCTGAACTGTGGGACCAGGCTCTCGGCAACAACTCGTTTGCTCACCAAATCAGATACCGCTCTTTTGTATAACTTGGCAAATTGCACAACCTCCTGGGAAGTAATCTTTCGTTCTCCCTTTTCGATTGCGACCACGGTGGTGCGAGCCATTCCAAGATGGTCGGCAACCTCTAGCTGAGTCATGCCCGTCGCTTTTCGCGCTTCTTGCAAACGCAACCCTAGGATCCGTGGATCAATATCCGGCATCAGGCGCCTCCTAACGATCTGAACGAGCTTACGCCCTTACCATGACAATGTCAACGTAAAACTAGTTATTTATTAATAAATGTCAGGAATGTGGTGTGGTAGGGAATAGCAAGTGAAGCGCGGACCTGTTTCCTTAGGTCCGCGGCTTTTACGTTCAAATCCTCGTGTAATGACCGGGCAAAGTTCGCGACCCATTTACCCGAGATGCTGTGCAGAGGGAGCGGTGAACGGAAAGGCAGAGCACGGGTGGGGACGATGAACCGCGGACCTAAAGAACAGGTCCGCGCTACGATGGCTTCTTTCGGCTGCGGGAACGCACTGGCTTGCGGCCGCGCCGTTTCTCAATTTCTAGGGGTCCTAGCTTAAGACGTATGAGGTCACAGCAATTGAATTGTTCCAGGATTTGGCGCAGCGGTCGGTGGAAGACTGCGAAAAAAGCGAAAATCGCGATAAAGCCGATGAGACGCAAGACGACCGTTATGAAATTCACCCACTTCATAATTTCCACCCGCACAATTCTTCCTGGCACCCGGCCCGGTGGCATTTCTGACGGCCTTTGGTGCCGTGCCTCGCCTCATCGGGCCAAGGCGCTTGCTCCGGTGAAACCCGACGTGATTTAACCCACCGTGTCAAGTCCAGTCGCCGATAACGAATGAGTCGCCCGACTCAACTTCGACTATGAAATGCCCACCGTTGCGGCTACCGCGAGCTGGGGTATTCCCTTCTCGAGTAGTGCCCAAAGCAGGTTTGGGAGCTTCATAATCCGTACCTCCCATGAAGCAACTTGCTTCTTCGCTGATCTTGGCCTACGCTTTGACTTATGTATACCCGCAATTGGAATACGGGTTTTGAGCCGTAATTGCAGGCGATTATGGACACTGATTTGCAAGAAAGGCTATGGGATTACCTCGCTTGGCGTACAAACCTCCGCTTCCAGCAATTTACTGCGCAAGAATTGCGGGAACGCCTTGAAAGCTTTCTCGCATGGCTGCTGGACGCTAGGTGGTTCCCCGAGACGGACTCCGACGAGAAAAAGAGGCGCAAACGCGAGCTAAGGAAGGTTCGGGCAATTATCGCCCGCATGAAAGCTTTCAGCGAGAACATTGCAGACGTGCGCCTTCAGCGAGGCTTGGCGGAATGGCAGAATTACGAAAGCACCTCTGCTGTGTTGGCAAATCAAGTGATTCGAAGGTCACCTCATACCCAAATCACAGCGATAAACAAGGGTTCCCCGGAAATCGCCCGCAGGTATCTTTGTGCTGTCCTCATTGTTCGAAAGCTATACCCGGACCGGAGCGCATACGAAGAGATTCAGCGACGCCTTGCGAAGCCTGTACTGCTACCCGATCCATTCGAGCGGGCTATCCCCATGCGGCAACACTACGTAAGCCTGAAAGCATTGCAAAGCAGTGTCGCACGACTTCAAGAGGAGAGAGGAACTTGCGCCTTCATGGGCGAACTTAACACCCTGGAACTGCTTTACGCGGAGTTCCTGTGGTGTCAGTGGGGGCAAGCCGGATACTCTGACGCAGAAGCGGAGATGCTTCGGGCCTTAGTTCAGCTTGACGCCATAGGTTAGGTTGGAATGATGCAGGTCTATTTTGTGGTTTACTCCAGCGGCCACTTGGGGATGGCCGCGTCGATTTCCGTCATGAGGCGGATGGTTTCGCTCAAGGCCGTGACGACTTTGCGGTAGTGCTCCAGATCGTCATAGGTCAGGATGCGGCCCCGGCGGTCTTTGAGCCACTTTTCGCAGACCTGATAGCCGCCGATGTGGAAATTCCAAACTTCGGGCGGAACGCCTTCGAAGTATTGGCTGGTATCCCGAACACCGCCACTGGAAACCGCCCCACTCTTGTTGACATACACGCGGCCCGCTGGCAGTGGCGTGCCTTTGCCGGGCGCCGGTTCTCCGGGTGCGAGATACTTCGGGAAACCCTTTTCGACAATGTTCGGGCCGGTGACGGGATAGCGGGCAATCGGCTTGCCGAGTTTCGGAGATTCGAGCAAGTGCAAGGCGACAAGCTCCGCGCCCAAACCACAGAGCACGCGGAATTGTTTCACGTCGGAAGTGAGTGGTACGCGAGGGAAATCGCTCTTCAGAAATTCCGCGTAGCGGGTGCGGTAGGTGGGAGAGTGAAAAACCGCGTAAATGTAATTGAAGACATCTTCCGGCCCGAAGGTTTTCTTCGCGTCACATTCCGTTTCTACCACAAATGAGAGCCCGACTCTCTTTTCCAGGTCCGAAATGAAACGGGATTCGAGATTTGCCCTTTTGGCAGCAACCCCCGGCAATTTACCTTGCGCCCTTTCAGTCTCTGTCGCGGCTTCGGAGAGAAACAGCGGGAAGAGGCTTGTAATGTCGTAAGCGGAAAGCGACTTGTGCCCGACAGGTCTGCGAGTTGCGAAGGCATCCCACTCGTCGCGGGTCTGCCGCGTGGCCAGCAGTGCCAAGTTTTCCCCATTGAGCATATGCCGCATGGCTTCCGGGCGGGGACGGCAAATGAATCCGCTTGCTCTACCGGTGTAGTAAGTGAACCGGAAGTCAAATGGCCGGTACATCAACGGCGATATCTTGGCCCGGTCCGGCCCGCAGTCTCGAATGTCCTTTTGAGCAAGCTCCACTTTCCAGTCTTGTGCGTCCGGCCCAAGCTCATATCTCTCACGCGCCACTTCCGGGGTCGACTCTGCAAACTCCCTCACCGTACTCCAAACGGATTCCCTTGACCAGTGAATGGTCAAGGAATCGCGGGCCGTCACAATCCCAACCGAATTCACGGAAAAAACTTCCGGTAGCTTCCAACCCCTTTGGTATTCTGCGAGCAAGTCGGTGTCTTGAGGGACAAAAAGATAGACGGGAGCCTCCGGGGAAAGGGCAATCCACTTGGTTGTTTCGATACCGCTTTCAAAAAGGCATTTGTATTTATTCTCTCGTACACCCCACAGGTCGGCGTGAAACACGTTGGCCGGGGCTGCCTTGCCCGGCTCTTTCAGGAAGATCCCGAGGGCCACGCCTTGCTGAATATCGAACACGTTTTCATCTGGGGAACCATCCGGCGCCCGCTCTTTCTTCTTGCTGTTGCCATGCAAATCCAAAACGTAAATCTCCGTGAAGGCATTCATGAGCGAGCGGCGCATCCCGCGAAAGGTGGGGTTGTCCAAGTAGCCGTGATTGGTGATAAAGGCGAGAATCCCCGCGCCGGTCCGTTCTATCCGCCATTGGCCCCAGCGGACGAATTTCACATAGTCATCCTGGAGCCACTTGGGGTTTTTCTCTCCCAAAGGTTGCCCGTCCACCGAGTAGTAATCCTGGATTAAATGGCCAATAAAGGTTGGTACTCTTTTGCCTTCCTTCATCTCCCAACTTCGATTGGCAGAGTGGCCCGAATAGGGCGGATTCCCGATCACCGCGAGAATGGGCAACTCGCTTTTGATCTTTAATGCGGCGTTCGCCTCTTGGGAAATCACGCGCAAAGGGCCAAAGAGGGTTTCGGCCCTTCGCTCTGCCTCTTCCAAAGTGTTGGTGAGGTACACGCCTAACCGTTCATCCCCGGAAAAGTCATAAGCCCAGTTCTCCCGCTGCGCGGGGGTCATGTCTTGGCCCGCAAGCTGCATTCCCAATTTGAAGTGGGCCACGGCATAGGGAGCCATCAACAATTCAAACCCGAAAATGCGGGGCAACAAATGATCCCGCACATAGCCGGACCACAGGCCGGCGTTTTCCTGCCGCATGAATTCCGCCCGGATATGGTCAATCACGGTGTACAGAAACGTTGCGGTCCCGCATGCAGGGTCAAGAATCAGGACACGGTGGGAAGTGGCTTTGACATTCTTCGACTTTCCGCCATTCATCTCTTCGCGCTCATATTCCACCGTGGCCTTGTCGGCGAGCCCGTTCGCGCATCCGAAGCGAGTCTTTAAGAGATAATCCACGGACCGCACAAGGTAGGAAACGACCGGCTCCGGGGTGTAATAGACTCCGCGCGCTTCGCGCAACTTGGGGTCATAGGCCGCAAGGAAGGTTTCGTAAAAGTGAACAACCGGGTCTTGGCGAGCGGTCCGCTTACCGAAGCCTGCCAGCACCGCCGCAATATCAGTGTCGGCCAAGAGTTGGGCCAGGTCATCCACAAATCCCGCGAAGGGCTCTTCATCAAGAGCGTTGCCAGTGATGGTTTCAAAGAGTTGTCGAAGGAAGGGATTGGTTTTGGGAATTTCCGACGCGGCCCCCAATCGCTTGAATGAGCCCTTCGGCCCGTGGTGATTGCATCGGGCCGCAAACAGACCGTAGGCGAGGGTCTGAGCGAACATATCTGCAAACTGCGGAATGGGCAGATCGGGAATCAGGGCCTTCTCAAATGCCCCGTGTAAGTCGCGAAGAGTGGCAGAGGCCGCCTTCGCATCAAAGGCCGTAACTATCATGTCCCGGATGAAGTGAGTAAGCCGGGCCATCCGAAGGGCGAGCGTCTTGGGATCGTTTATCTCTTCGGCTTCGCGAGCGAGATAGGCGGTTAGGAGGTCCGTGAGGGCCTCCGCCCCGTCTTTCTCCGGGGCCAGCTTGCCTGCCTTGCCGACATGGGCGAGCCGGGCCGTCTGGCGGTGCTGTCCCTCCACATACCAGCGAAATTCCAAGTAGTCGGTCAAAATGAGATTGGGGAGAGCATGGAGATACCGCTTCAACTGGTCATCTTTCTCCCAGTCATTCAGGTCCTCGCCCACGTCTTTGGCCTCAAGGTGGCCAATGGTGACGGGGCCGTGAGCCGCCATGCGGGAAATCACGAAGTCGGGGGCTCCGCATTCAACGCGTTTCGGCTCGTTTGTGGCGGTGATCTTCGGAGCGAGCGATTCAAGAAGGATTTTCAGAGCCGGGCGGTGTGTGTGCTCAGTGGCGTTGCCTGCCTGTAGCTCTCGTTCGATTTGTCGGCGGTAGACGTCAATCGGGCTTGCTGTCATGAATGGCAACCGGGGTTCATCTGGTCTATGCGTCAAGATAGTTACCACAAAGGAACTCGGGGGGCAACACCTAATCTCCCAGGTGGGGGCCGGCCCGATTCCCACGTCTGGTGAACTAAATCGGCAGAAAAAACGACAAGGATGAGCGCGCCGGATCGCCTTGGGCGCGGTCAATCCGTAATTCCGAGAATTTGGTCAGCCACTAATCAGGTCTGGTCATGGGGGCGGTAGACAGTAGGCGGTAGACGGTAGAGTGGAGCCAGGATTTAGGAGTCAGGATTTAGGAACAGAAGGAGGCGAGCGCGGTGGCGGCAGCGAAAGGCAAAGGATTATTGGTTTAACGGGTGGATGGTACGAACGGTAATGGCCGTGAGCTTATTGATGGGCTTTTCTGATCTTTCGGTGGTGACGAACTCGTCGGCCCCAACGGAAAGCGCCGCCGCGATGTGAAGGGCATCCATGGCGTGAAGATCAGAGTTCCTGGCTTGCAAAAAGGCTTCCTCGGCAAGCGGTTCGCTGATCGACGCCCAGGCACTGACGGATTGGAAAAAAGTATCGTAGAACTTGACCTCGCTGTCCCGGTGATGACGAAGGGCCTTGGGCAACACTTCGAGCCGTACCAAGGCGCTAGAGGCAAAGGTCCGGTCAGGATCATCGAGCACGTTCATGGCAAGCCGGGCAACCTTGTCGGCGCCGCGGGCTGCAGCAATGAGGACGCCCGAATCCACAAAGGTCAGCTTGCTCATTTTTCAGGCCCGGGGTCGTTGCGCTGTTCGGAGACTTCCTTCTCAATCTCATCCCAGCCCAGCGGTCTTTCTCCCGAGGCCATAATCTGGGCCCGAATTTCCCAAAGATGCTTCCCGAGCGACGTGCGCGGCTGGTAGGGCGGCAATCTCGTTCCCGCGGGCGCGGTTGGCATTTCGGTAGCCCGGTTCCTCATAGATGCCTCCCCTGACCACTACTCTAACACAACGCGCGGGTGGCGCATTGCCTTGTATGTCTGCGTCCCCGTTGCTCTTATTGCGACCACTCGCGGTCGACGCGTAATTTCGAGAATTTGGTGAACCAGTAGTCAGGTCTGGTCATGAGGGCGGTAGACGGTAGAGAGGAGCCAGGATTTAGGAGTCAGGATTTAGGAGTTAGGAGTCAGGAGTCGGGAAACAGGATTTGGGAGTCAGGATTCAGGAATGGCACGGCGGTCCAAGGAAACCATGCCATAAGGTAGCGAAGCCCCCGCGATGGGGCTATACTGAGACCATGCAGATCACGGTGGAATTGCCCCAGGATATCGCCCAACGTCCCGACCCGGCGCGCGAGGCGCTGGAAGCTCTGGCCATCGAGGGCTATCGCTCCGGGGCGCTTACGTCCTTCCAAACGCGGCGGCTTCTGGGTTTTGAGACGCGCTATGAGCTTGATGGATTCCTGAAGGCTCATAACATCTGGGAACATGCCTACAGTGTCGAGGATTTCGACCGGGACTGCGAGACGCTCGAAGGTCTGGACGATAAGCGGCGGCCCGAACCGAAGTGACCCGCATGATCGTTGTCGCTGACGCTTCGCCGCTGAACTATCTTGTCCTGATCGACCAAATCGCTTTGCTTCCTGCCCTGTATCAACGTGTTCTGATCCCTGAAGCTGTACTCGCGGAGCTGCAGCGGCCCCGTGCACCGAAATCGGTGGGGCTCTGGATTGCCACCCCTCCGCCCTGGCTTGAAGTCTGTGCGGTTCACGGAATGCCCGACGAGAGTCTGCTAACGCTCGATTGGGGTGAGCGCGACGCCATCCTGCTCGCTCTGGAGCGAGGGGTGCCCGTGGTTCTGATTGACGAGGCGGAAGGGCGCCGCGAGGCTGAACGGCACAATGTGCGAGTGGCGGGCACGCTGGCGGTTCTCGAACAGGGCGCCGAGCGCGGACTCATCGACTTTCCCGCCGCGATCGAACGTCTGCGGCAAACGAATTTTCGTTTGAGCTCCAACCTCATCCAGAAGGCGCTGGACCGAGACGCCAACAGGAAAACCAGAAATCGCTGATGGGGATGCTCCGTTTGCGTCATGCCGCCCACTTAACCCGTGGCGAAATCCTCGGCATGGCTCGCGGTGACACCGATTCAAGACGGACCGCGAGCCGCAACCGGAAAGTTGGAGCGATTCTGAAATGCCCTTGGGGGCGCGTAAACACAGGGCGAAACCAAGGCGCCCCACCTGTTCGCTGTAACCTGTTCCCTGTTCCCTATTCTTTCGCCGGTTGCTGCTGCGTCAGGCAGTGAAGTGTTCCCAGGCCCCAAACTAAATCGACGGCGTGAATGCCCACCACGGGGCGATCGGTGAAAAGTTCGGCGAGCGTGCCCAGGGCGACGCGGTCCTGCGGGTCGTTGAAAGTTGGAACCAGAACGGCAGCATTGGAAATATAGAAGTTGGCGTAGCTGGCGGGCAGGCGCTGGCCGTCCAAGTAGACGGGTGACGGCATGGGGAGCGGCGCCACGTCCAGCTTTGACCCGTCTGCCAGGCGCATATCCTGAATGCGTTCCCAATTTTCCTGAAGCGGCGTATAGTTCGGATCGTGCGGATCCGTTTCGCGGCAAAGGACCACCGTGTGCGGGCCCGCAAAACGGCACAAATCATCAACGTGTCCGTGCGTGTCGTCGCCGGCAATTCCCTTGCCCAGCCAGAGGATGCAAGTCACTCCGAGATATTGGCGGAATACCCCTTCGATTTCCTCGCGCGTGAAGCCGGGGTTGCGGACCTGCGTGGCGGGGTCCAGCAGGCATTCCTCTGTGGTCAACAGCGTGCCGCAGCCATTGACGTCGATGCTGCCACCTTCCAAAACGAACTGCCGGTCCTTTACTCGGACGTCGATCATCGGGCAGCCCAGCGCGCCTGCCGCGAAGGCCGGCACCTGGCAGTCCTTCCGCCAGTTTGGATACTTCGCCCAGCCGGTAAACCCGAAGCGCGCGATGGCGACCTCCGCTTTCGGCGCCTGGCACTTTACGAACATCGGTCCGAAATCGCGCGTCCAGCCGCGGTCGGTGGGACAACGGAAAAATTCGACGCGCGCCGCGTCCACGCCGATTCGCTTCAGGAGGCGGCGGGCCTTCTCCTCGTGCGCCTTCGAGTTGACCAGTATGCGCACGATTTCGCCGTGCACAAGCTGGCGAACAATCTCCCCGTATACCCAGGGAATGGGAGCGAACTTTCCCGGCCAGTCGGCAAGGTTGTGCGGCCAACCGATCCAAGTGGCCTCGTGCGGCTCCCACTCGGCAGGCATGCGATAACCCTTGCGGCATGCGGCATCCAGAACTCGTGATTCGGAACTTGCGACTCGGGGCTCGGGACCCCGGATTCGAGACAGGGCGTTTGGGCCGCCGGACTCGGGGTTTCTACTTGGGACCTCAGAAAAAGTCGAACTCCGGTCGTCGGGATCTATTTCCGTGTTATCGGAATCCCACTCCCACACCCCAGTGCTTAATTGCAAATCCTCACAACCCATATTCCAGTCCCTACCTCAGCTCGTAATGCCCGGCCGTCGCGTCGCCGCATCCGTCACCGCGAATTCCTTATCCCGTACCCCGTATCCCGTACGCCGTGCCCCGTATCCCGTTGTTTTCACCCCCAGCGGTTGGTGATTCCGCCATAGGCGTCGATTCGCCGGTCGCGGAGAAAGGGCCAGTTGCGGCGAACGTCTTCGATGCGCGCCAGATCGACTTCCGCAACCAGGATTTCTTCCTGCTCCACGGAAGCCTCCGCCAGCACCACGCCAAACGGATCGCAGATGAACGACGAGCCCCAAAACTCAAGGCCGGCGCTCATGGTAGAGGTTTTTTCAAAGCCCACGCGATTGACTGCCGCCACGTACACGCCGTTGGCGATGGCGTGCCCGCGCTGAATGGTTCGCCACGCATCACGCTGCGCCGCACCGAACTGCTCTTTTTCCGCCGGATGCCACCCGATGGCCGTGGGGTAGAACAGCGTGCCGGCGTCTTGCATGGCCGCCAGGCGCGCGCCCTCGGGATACCACTGGTCCCAGCAGATCAACGTGGCGATGCGGCCCGCATGCGTGTCGAACGCGGGAAAGCCCACGTCACCCGGGGTGAAATAGAATTTCTCGTAGTAAGCCGGATCGTCGGGAATGTGCATCTTGCGGTAAAGCCCCACCACCTCGCCCGTGGCGTCAATCACCGCGGCGCTGTTGTGATAAACGCCCGCCGCGCGGCGCTCGAACACAGGCGCAATAACCGCTACTCCGCGCGCCTTGGCGACGTTCCCCAGTGCTGCCGTCGTCGGACCGGGCACCGTCTCGGCCAGATCAAACAGCGCCACGTCTTCGCGCTGGCAGAAGTACCGCGAACGGAACAACTCCGGCAGGCAGATGATCTCCGCCCCGCGTTGTGCCGCATCTTCCACCAAGGCCGCCGCGCGTTGGAGGTTCACGTCAGGACGCTCAGCGCAACACATCTGCACCAGGCCGATGGTGTATTTTGATTTTGGCTGCGAGGGCATCACGACGAGACTACACAAATCGTACCCATTTGCCAAGATTTTCAGGCGCCCGCATCGGCCGGCTTCAGGACTGCGGCCCTACCGAACCTCCGGCCTGCTCGCCAGCAGCACAAAACACCCCAGGCTGCCGGGTGGTGTACGCATCGGGCAAATTGACCGCATTTACGTACTCTTCATATAAAGTCTTTATAATGAACAGCTTAGCTTTAAAACATGCCGAGGAACATCGTGGATTAGCAGTCTGTTGCGGGGTATCCACTTTGAATTTTGGCGGCCCTCGCCTTGAAAATTCATGATCTGCGACAAGGAGGCTGGGTCGGAAGCAGGTTCTTGCCGATGTTCCGCTCAGCTCCACTCGCGGTCCCACGATCTGTCGTGATCCCACTGGGTGGTTGGTTCGAAGTAGCCGGTGCCGGGCTTCAGGTGCGCTTTCACCATGTCTTCGTTCAGGGTAATGCCGAGCCCGGGCTGATCGGGTACGGTGATCCAGCCGTGGTTCACAATGGGCTTTTCCACGCCTTCCACCAAGTCGCTCCACCAGGGCACGTCGAGCGAGTGGTTTTCGAGCGCCAGGAAATTCAGCGTGGCCGCGGCGCAGTGCACATTCGCCATGCAACTCACCGGCGTCCCCGCGAAGTGCATCGCCATCGGCACGCCGAATTCCCACGCCATGTCGCCAATCTTGTGGGTCTCCAGGATTCCACCCGCGGTGGCAAGGTTGGGGTGGATCTTGCCTACGGCGTGTTTCTCGCAGAGCACCCGGAAACCCTCCTTGAGGTAAATATCCTCGCCCGTCAGGATGGGCGTGGGGCTCTGGTCGGCGATCTGCTTCAGCAGGTCGGTGTACTCCCAGGGAATCACATCCTCTATCCACGAGAGGTTGTACTTCTCGTAGGCTTGGCCAAGGCGAATGATCGACTTCACGCCGAGGTGGCCGAGGTGATCCATGGAAAGCGGAATCTCCATGCCCACAGCATCGCGCACGGCGGCCACGTACTCCTCCAGCAGAGCGATGCCCTTGTCGGTGATCTCCATGGCCAGCAGCGGATGGGGCACTTGGGTCTGCTCCCAATGGCTCAGGCCGGAGCGCATCGTAACCGTGCCGGGCTTGTCCGCCACCATATCCACGCCCAAGTCCATTTTGAGCCACGTCAGCCCCATGACGTCCTTGCGCTCCTTCATTCTCTGCGCATAAACCTTGGGATCTTCGGACTCCGTGGTGTCCGCATAGACGCGGATCTTGTCGCGAAGCTTGCCGCCCAGCATCACGTAGACGGGCACGTTGTAGGCCTTGCCGGCAAGGTCCCACAAGGCCATTTCGACCGCGCACACGCCACCCGCCTGGCGCGCCGGTCCGCCAAATTGCTTGATCTTGTGGAAAATGCGATCCACTTCCAGGGGATTCTCACCGAGGATTCGGCTCTTCAGCATCAGCGCGTAAGTGGCGCTGGCGCCGTCGCGCACTTCTCCCAGGCCGTACACACCCTGATTGGTGTCGATGCGGATAATCGGGCACGGACTGGGACCCGGCTTGACCACCGTCGCCACCCGCAGGTCCGTAATCTTCAGCGCGGAGGGACGCGAATGGGTGTTCACGCCTTGGGGATACGCCTCCAAGGTCTCGCCGTTCAGTAGCGCGGTTCCCAGTGCGGCGGCCGAACCCTTCAAAATACCGCGCCGGTTCATACGATATGGATCGGAATTATGCATCGCTTCTCCTCCCCCATGAGAAAACACCCCAAAACGCTAACCGCACCATCATCGTGCCTGTCCAAAATAAGCTCGGCTCGGTAAGTTGCAAACTGCGGCTCCGCCGCCCGCTATGCGGAAAGGACCGGAAGGTGTGAAAAAATCGAGGCTGTAGCGGCGGTCTCCGACCGCCGCCTTTTTGAAATCAACAATTGCGGCGGTCGGAGACCGCCGCTACAGACCGAAAATTCGATTTTTTCACACCTTCGGAGCCCTTCCCTGGAATTTCTGCATTTCTTGTCCAACACCACCCCGTCTTGTTCAGCACCACCCCGGTCGTCAGTGGACGGCCGGCCCTCCTCATCTGAGGAGGGCAGCCGAAAGAAACTCCCCTCCTGATTCAGAGCTTGTCCTGAACGCAGTGAAGGAAGGGGCCGGAGCGGAGCGACGGGGGTGGTTACTCCTCCCCAGTGCCTCCGTTGGGCTCGCGTGGCGAAATGTAGAAAGTCTAGGGGAAGGGCGGAGCCCTTCCGCAGAGCAGGCGGCTAAGCCACCAGGGCAGTCCGGTGTTTTGGACAGCCGTGCAGCATCATCGCCTGCTTCGCAGGCTCGCACGCGTTACTCTTCCGGCATCCGAATCTTATAGCCCTTCTGCTCCAGCCACTTGTTGAATTCCTGAATCATCGGCTTCGTCCATTTGCGATCGATCTCGCCGGGCGTGTACTTGCCCTCGCGCAGCATCTGGTGGCCCCATTCATCCACGCGGTGAGTCATCTGGGCCTTGTCTATGACTGCCTGCGCAAGCTGGGGCGGAATGAACGTGATTCCCTCGGGATCGCTCACTGCCACATCGCCGGGCATCACCGTCACGTGGCCGATTCGGATCGGGACGTTAATGCCCATCAGCGTCGTGTCGCGCAGCGCGGAGGGGTCGAAATCGCGCACAAAAACGTGCATGCCAGTGATTTCGGAAATGCCCGTCACGTCGCGCACGGAGCCGTCAACCACCAGGCCGTTGTGGCTCTTGGCGAAGATCGCCGTGGAGAGGTTATCACCCGCGTACGTGCCGTCCTTGATTTTGCCGAATAGGTCCACCACCAGCACGTCGCCGGGCGACAGCATGTCAATCGGCCAGGAATTTTGCGCGCCCACGCGTCCCTCTTCCTTGCCTTTGTCGTTGATCACCGCGTTCACATCCGGCCGCTGCGGCATGAAGACGGCCGTGAAGACGCGGCCCACCATGCGCCCGCCGGGGTTAATCTCGCGCCACCCACCCTCAAACTGGTATTTGTAGCCATGCGACTGAAGCACGCCCCAGGCTTCCTCGGCATCGACATCTTTCAAGCCCTCGAGAACGGAGTCAGGCACCTTGGGACGGCCGTCGGGAAATCGCTCGCCCTTCCATTCGCGCGTCAAGGCAAGGCGCTGCTGGTCTGAAAACATGCCGATTTGGGGGAACGCCGCAGCCGCAAAGGAAAGCACCAGGACGGCTGCGAAAATCACTCGAAAAGAGGATCTCATTTTTCTTCTCCATGAGTTAATGAGCCATAACACGAATATGGACCAAAACAACTTAGCCTATCACAAATGGGAAGTGCACAGCGTCTGCAATGAGGGCGGCGCGACATGGAAGTTGGAGATGGCAACCTTGCCCGATTTCGAGTGGCCCGCGCTGCCTTCCAGGCAGCGCGGAGGGTTTGAGTTTCTACATTTGTTGATGGCTTACGTGGTGATTAGCCGAATTATCGTCAAATTGCCGTAAAGATTTTATGGGATCAAAAATCGAAATCACCGGTGCCAGTATTCTAGAAGGCGAATTGGGTGACCAGGGAGATTATTTCGTCGGGCTGTGCCTGAACGTCGGAAGACCCTCGCCGCAGGTAAACCACACTGTCCAGCGTGTACAGCGGCTTTTCGCCGCGCGCCACGGAGACTCTGCCGACGGTTATTCCTCGAATTTCCTCGAAGACGACCTGCACCGGCGGAGCGGGGTTTATGCGCGTACGGGCAAGCTGGTGGATTCGCCTTTCCAATGCATCCTTCCTCTTGGGGTCGAGGTCCAGGCCCTTGACGTGGCCCGTATCGTCTATGCCGACGAAGATTGCACCATCGTTGGTGTTCGCGAAGGCGGCGATTGACTTCAATAAATTGGGTGTCAATGGAGCCTGACCTTGGCGGGCACGCGTCGAATTTCGCCCTTCCACGCCGCGGGTGCGGCGTGGAAGGGCGACGCCGGCTGGCGCAGGACGAAACCCTGCCATCAATGGAGTTGCAACACGCGGAGACTGAAGAGCTTCACGCCAGCCCCATTGTATTCAAGCACAACCAGTTGTATCTTAGTTTCGGATCGGAGTTCGATGCGGGAATCTCCAGTTCCAAAGAGGCACAATGCCACCTTCCAATTACAAGTCGGATGCCTTTACAGAGCAGCCGTTCGTCGACGAAGAGGGCACGGACGAACCCGAATCTTATCCTTCCGCAGGGGTCGTTGAGCGGGAAGTTTTCACCACGGCGATTGATCCCGATGTTCGGACGCTCCTTGCGCAAATAGACGAAGGAACCCTTGTCCTCCGCCCCTCCTTCCAAAGAGCTAGTGTATGGAAGACCAACCAGCAAAGCAAATTGGTTGAGTCGCTGATTCTCAACATTCCGATTCCGCCGCTGTTCTTTGCTGAGGACGAAGACGGCGCCCGCGTTGTTGTCGATGGTCAACAGAGGCTCCTTGCGATAGACGAGTTTAGAAAGGGAGAGTACAAACTTACGGGGCTTGAGGTTCTTAGTTCCCTCAATAGCAAGTATTGGCGAGACATCAGCAGTCGAGAGCAACGTCGGATTCAACAGCGAGTATTACGAACGATTGTCATTTCACACAAGTCCGATCCTGAGATTCGCTTCGAAATCTTTGAGCGCTTAAACACGACTGGTGTGCCTCTAACGGAGCAAGAGATCAGAAATGCAACCAACAGGGGCGAGTTTAACAGCTTGCTCGATGAACTCGCTCACAATGAATTTTTCCTTCGTCTTCTTCGGCGAGTCGAGCCCGACAAGCGACTCGCACATCACGAGCTGGTGCTACGATACTTTGCACTCGACGCGTCTCTGGAAAACTTTCGTCCGCCTCTAAAATCCCTATTAACGAAGTACATGGCGGCTAACAGACACTTACAACCACGTCATGTAGACCTCTTTCGGAATAAATTCATCGGCGCGCTGGAATCGGCTGCGGTTGTTTTCGGCGAGAATTCGTTCCGGCGTTATCGACGGGACGATTCCACCGACCGCTACGAATCCGGAGTGAGCAGGGCAGTCTATGACCTGCAGATGATTGGGTTTGCCGCCGTTCCGTTGGAGGTGCTGAGGTCAAGACGTGCCGAGATCGAGGCGGCATTTCGCCGACTCAGCCTCGAAGACCCATCCTTTGCAGAAGCATTGTCTCGTGCGACGGACCACCGTTCGCGCTTCTATTTGAGGATGCGACGCTGGGCGGCCGAGTTAAGCGCCTTAGGAATGGACGTACCGTTTGCGCGTCGATTACCCCCTCCGGAGTCGTAACCATTGGCACGCTCCCGCGCATGGCAGGAGTTTCAAATCGGACGTCACGAAATCGCGGAGCTCTTGGCCGTGGCTGACCGGCTGCCTGATACAATCGAAGCAGGCCAGCGAATAAGCACGCAAGAGATGGTCTTGCGATTTGTGATGGTTTCAATAGTAGGCGCACTGCATCGGTTTTTGGCTACGCTTCTTGAGGATTGGGCCGACAAGCTCGTGGATGATTGGGATTCTCTGAGTCTCTTGCAGAAGAGATTCGTTGCGCTCCATGTTCACCGGGCCTTCGAGAGACTCCTAGCGGAGTTTTCAGAAGGGGATCTGTGGGACGAGAAGGCTCAGAGGAAGTTCCGGCTCGCAACATCGAAGTATGCAGAGTGGCTCCAGCGCCCCACCGTCTTGGCTGCGTCGCCTGAACGGGAGGAGCTCACCGGCTTCTTCCGCGACCAAGGCGCCAAGGCTATCGATCGCGCGTTGTCCCGCTTTCGTTGTGACGGTCAGCCTTTCTTTGGTTGGCTGCTTAGCCAGAGTGGAAGGTACACAGGATACGAAGACCGGCTCAACGAAGCCATCACCATTCGCAACGAGGTAGCCCACGGGACGCTCAATCGCCGGCTGACAACGGTCGATGTCCGCGGCCACTGGGCATGTATTACCTCGATAGTACGAAAAGCAGAAGATTTTTTGCGTTGAAGCGCCACCTTGGCAAGCGGCAGCCAGAAAATGGTTCCAGGGGAAAATGGTTCCAGGAACGTGTGAAAAAATTGGTTCCAGCGAAAATGGTTCCAAGCGAAAATGGTTCCAGGTACCTTATTTCTCGTTCTAGCGAGCCTCGCAATGTCCGCGGTTTTTGGGCTTGGCGCCGCTGCGCGGGCGCGCATCGAGTCTCGCCATGTCACGCCCGCGGATGCGGCGTGATACGGGAATGAAAAGCCGCGGACATTGCGGCGCAAGTGAGCGCTACTTGCTCGCTCTAAACTGTGGGTTCAGAAAAATGCCCGCTATGGTGCTGCGGGCTTCTTTGAGGGTCTCGTCGTATCAATCTCGTTCTGCAAAACCGGTGTCACAAAAATATCGTCGAGGATCTTCTCGGTAAGGCGCAGAGCGACTTGTATTTCCTCAGGCGTAACTTCACGGATTACATGTGCTGTGAAATTACCGATGATGCGCGTCCTGTGTGCCGAGACCGCGTTAACTGGAAATATCTTTCCTTGATCCTTCAGCTCATTGATCATGTCTTCGAGCCTGTGCTTCGTTGCTCCTGCCGTGACGCAGGCATTTTCGAGACACCTGCGAAGCATAAGGCAGGCAGCACGGTTCATCTTCATCGACCAGGATCGATAGGCTTGAGTGTAGTCTTCTTTGATGTCCTCAGGGATTCGAGGATCAATCCGCTTACTTGCTGGCGGCCATGTTGCACCCCAATTATTGTCAAATATCCGGTCGGGGTGGCGTGAGAGTTGTCCTGTGACAGTCACATAGAAAGTTTTTTTGCAATCGCTTCGTGGGCACCTTACAACACAATAGGCGCCGTAGTAACTGGCCTGAGGGCTTGCCAAGCCAGTCTGGTCTCTAAAATCGAATGCCATTAGGGTTCCTTGAACTATGTGCTGACAGAAAGGGCATTCTGTCCCGGGTACGTCCTCTTGGGTGAATGATGGCATCAAAGACCTACTCTAGCCTATCCTGGGCTGGTCTCCCGGCTCGGCTGCGCCTTGACCTGCGGGGGCTCCGGGCAAGTAGCACAGACGGCACGCGGAACGAGAATCTCCAGCGGGAACATGCTCCCCAATGTCCGCGGCTTTTGAATTGCACGCCCCAAGTTTCGCTGGGTCAATCGTTCTTGCGAATGCCATGTAAGATATCCGTTTGATAGCCAATGTGCTCGACGCAGCAATATTCCGAGATGTGCCAGTGCGTGATGGCCTTATACGGACAAGCCTCCTCGTCATCACAACCTTGATCCATCTGATCCAGATACTCAGGCCAACCGATCTCATCAATCGGCGTCAATCCCGTCGGCAATTTGCTGATACCTTCCTTTGGATCGAAATCCCCTTCTCCAAGCACCAACGACTTTGCTTCTGTCTCGCCGCAAAATTTGCATAAGCTCATGTCGCCTCCTCGGATTTTTGGCTTTGGTCCCCGACCGGCGGACCGTGGCAGCGTATTGTATCAGGGTTATCGCGCACAAGCTCTCATAAGTCAGCCCTCTGCGGAGGCGACGCGCCGTAGCGCGTCGCCGCAGCAAGTAGCACGGACCCCGCGCTAGTTGGTTGTTCGTGTTAGGCCAAAACTGGCGCCGCTGTCGGCATCTCATCCCACGTCCGGCCTTCGAGTTCTCGTCCAGCTTTCTTCTTCCTCGTCCCGCCCCACTGTTTGAAGAAGAAGGGCACGCGGGCGTCCAGGCACTGGTCGCGAATTTCCAACACCCAGGCCGGGTCCATGGTTCGGGCGCCGGGGCCGGATTCGCCGCCCACGATGACCCAATCGATTCCTCCAAGATTCAGGCCGGGCAGCGGCCCCAGGAGCGGTTCGAGGGAGAGGAACTTGACCATGGCGCCGGTTTGGCGAAGGTGGTCGATGCGAGGAGTGTATTTGAGGGTTTCCACGCTGACGCCCATCCAGATTTGTGGCGCCCAGGGAAGCATGGATGAAAGTTCCAGCAATCGGTCCGACCGCTTGGTGAGGACCTGGAATTTATGCCAGTCGGCGCGGCGCATCACATCGAAGGTCTTGGCGATGAATTCCACCGGCACGTCCTTATGGAACAAATCGCTCATGGAGTTTACGAAAATGGTCTGCGGCTTCTTCCATTTCAGCGGCAATTCCAGGGCGTTCTCGTGAAGGGCCAAGTCAAAACCATTGGCATAGTTCGGCTGGCCCATGGCTTTCAAGCGCAGGGCCATCCGCTCGGCGTAGCAATGCTTGCACCCCGGACTGATCTTGGTGCAGCCCGTGAGCGGGTTCCACGTGGATTCCGTCCACTCAATTGTCGACGCCTGCCCCATCCATCGCCTCAAAGCTAAAACTCAAAGGTCTTTTGGTTTGAGCTGTATATCAGGACCTCATCCCAGAATTGATATGCTCGCTCGTGCCTCGAAAATAGCGAGAGCCTGTACAGGGGCAGATTCCTCTCATCGGAGCGAACCTGCTTCATCCTGTCCCACTGCTGCGGCAAGTACCCCAGTTTTTCCATTTGCCCGGAATATTCTTCTGCGAGAAAACGGGGGAACCGAGTTCCCCTTCCTTCCGCTATTCTCCACCGTTCTCGCCAGTCCGGCAAATCTAGGAACTCGTCAACTTTCAAGTTCCCCGAATTAAGGTAATGCTCAACATTCCTGTTGGCGTCCACGTGGAGCGCCAAGAGGATCAAGAAATCAATGAAGTGCACTGACAACCTTTTTACCGTCGAGAACTTAATGGAAATATCAAACGGATCGACGAAACAAAAGTTCAAAACGCCGCGCCCGGGTGAAGGCGCGGGAATCTGTGCACAAATCTCCTCGATTTTGTCGTTGCAGTCGCCGCATATGAAAGTTGCATCCGCGGTGGATGAATATCGGCCAAAACGAGATTCCAAAGCACTAAGCAGCTCGGGATCACTCTCACAGAAGATGTACTTATCGAACGGATCAGGAACACCCAGCGCCAGGAGCGGTGAAGCCGTCAACATCCGGCCCTTGCCCCTGACCCGCACGAAGCCAGGACCCGCGTACAGATCAATGTAAACTCGCCTGGGCCACTTGTTCTTCATACCGGTTGAGAAAAGGCGGTCGTACAACCCTACCAGCTTGTACTTGTCCTCCGCCCACGCTCCTACCTCCGAACAGGGAAGTCCGTCGTCCTCCGCGATGATCTCTGCCATGGCAACCTCTTGACTCGTTGACGACTCAAGTTATCGTCTGGCACATAGTAACGGCCTCAACAACAGGCGGCAAGAGAATTCTGGTGGCGGCAGGCCGGCTGGTAGATCGAGGGATTTCAGCATCATTGAGCGAGCCGGAGCTGGCGTCGAATGACCCTCGTGCGTCTATTCTCAATAAATATAGGCGAATACAAGGCGAAAGTCAAATTGCACGCGACTGCTGATCAAATACCGGTAAGGCCCAGGAGAGCCCCGGAGAATCCAAGTTGCCGGTAAACGCCCTTGCCACCGACGTGCCCTGAAAATGTAGAAAGTCGAGGTACGGGCACGCCATGGCGTGCCCAATCGGTTTCGATCTTGTCTGGCGGGGTAGAAAGCGGGATCGTCGGTCACTTGCGGCCACCTTCCGCTCGCATTCGGGAAAAACGGCAGCCTCGGCGCTGGCGCGCGGAGGAAAATATGTTGGCCGGTTGGGATCGCCGGTGTCCGTAGGTTTCACTTACGGCTATTCAGGGAAAGGCCCTTTCAGGGCCACTTTCATCCACCTCGGCGCTCTTCCCACATGGATGTCGCGCACCTGTTAGCACCGGCTTCGAAGGGAACCAATTTCGCCGGTTCGGAGGGAGCCAGTGGGATGAAAATATTGCGTTCGGGCGCACCAGTGCGTCTGGGGCGCACAAGTGAAGTACCCCTACACTCCAGACCGGGGAAGTTCCAACCGAAGATCAACGCAAGCAACTACCGGGGACCTCTGTCGCAACGTATACATGCCGATCCTCAATAACTTCAGAAAGTGGAACGGAGGTTCTGCTAAAATACGTCGCAAATGTGGCTTTGCCCCACCACCCCATTGGGGATTAGGGTGAGGACGTAGCCCTGGCGAATCACCTCCGCCTGAGAGATGGCGGGATGGAGGACGGACCATGCGCGGAACAATCATCTCGATCGTCGTGGTGTGTCTAGCTGTTGTCTCCGTTCAACATGTCGCTTTGGGAAAGAAAAACAAGAAGGACCGTGCCGCGCGCCTCCGGTCACTGCAAACGATCTATGTGGACGGCTCCGGGACGGCGGTATCCTACGTCCGCAAGAATCTTTCGGAGAAGACTTGCTTGCTCAGCACGCCGGAGCGATCGGAGGCAGATGCCGTCCTGGACATCGAGGAAGGAAGCCCGGTCCCCTGCGGGATGGGAGTAACGGGGGGGATGTGTACCTCCCTTACCGCCCAACTCACCGATGCCAAGACCGACGAAGCCCTTTGGCTTACCGCCGACGACCACATTCCCCTGGCGGATGTAATCCATCAGTTGCACGCGCCTGGTGATTGGGTGTTGTGGAATCTGAAAGATGCCTGTTGCAAGGACAGGCCGATACCCGCCCACCCGAAAGACCCGGCCCCCTGAATCGCCGCCGCTCCGCCACGGTACCGATAGAAACGGTTTCCCCTCCATCGCGGGCAAAAGCAAGCAAGCGCGGGCCTTGTCGAGCATGTCCTCGCTGCAAATTCGCGTTCCGCGCGGGGTCCGTGCTACTAACTTGGTCGGAAACTGGCCACTGCCGGGTGCACGTGCCACCCCAAATGCGTTCTTTCTGGTCGCGTTGTTCATGAACGCCCAGCTTGGAAATCAATTCGGAGTGACCCACTTTCTTGAAATCTGTAGAGTCTAGTACAGAGTTTATACCACGTCCTCGCCGATGAGGTTCTTCATACCCGGCTCCCCTCGGACCGACGATTTCGGCGCCCTTTTATCCCGGTGCTGACACGCACCCGGCTGGGAGCTTGGAAGTGCGGACATCCGCGCGCGACAGTCTCACCTGAACTCTGATATTCTGCAAGGTGCCGGTGCACGCTTCCGCCCCGAACCTTGCGAGTGGCGGTTGGGGAGGCCACGCACCGGAAAACCACTGCTCACAGGACGAGAGGCACGTGATGAAATCCCATACTGAATATCTGTGGTTCAACACCAAAAAACACCGGGAGTTTATCAACATCACCGAGGACGTGGAGAAGGCGCTGGCCAAGTCGCAAATCAAAGAAGGACTGATCCTGGTTTCGGCCATGCACATCACCGCGGGCGTCTACATCAACGACGCGGAGGAGGGATTGATTGCGGATATCGACGAGTGGCTGGAGAGACTGGCGCCTTTCCGCGCTGATTACCGCCACCACCACACCGGCGAGACGAACGGAGATTCGCACCTGAAAAGTCTCTTGATCGGCCATCAGGCCGTGGTGCCGGTCACGAATGGCAAGCTCGACTTCGGTCCGTGGCAGCAGGTCTATTACGCGGAATTTGACGGCCAGCGCCGCAAGCGCGTGTTGATCAAGGTCATCGGCGAATGAGGCCCGGCATGCCGCCCATCATCGAAGTCCAGGACCTGACCAAAGAGTTCCGCACCTTTCGGCGGCGCGAAGGCGTGCTGGGAGCTTTACAAAACCTTGTCACGCGCGAGTACACCACCGTCCACGCCGTGGACCACGTGAGCTTTTCCATCGAGCGCGGCGAGATGGTGGGCTATATCGGGGCGAATGGGGCCGGAAAATCCACCACGATCAAAATTCTAACAGGTATCCTCTCACCGTCGAGTGGGCGCGTGGTCTCCTATGGCTTCGTTCCTTATCGCGATCGCCGCCACTACACCAAGCACATCGGCGTGGTCTTTGGCCAGCGCACGCAGCTTTGGTGGGACATCGCGGTCATTGAATCTTTCAAGCTGCTCAAGGAAATCTACGAAATCCCCGACGAGGATTATCGCGGGCGCCTGGATGTTTTCAGCGAGATGCTGAACCTGAAAGAGTATTTGCACACGCCGGTGCGCAAGCTCAGCCTGGGCGAGCGCATGCGCTGTGATTTGGCGGCCTCGCTGCTCCACAATCCGCCCGTCCTCTTCCTCGACGAGCCCACCATTGGCCTTGATGTGGTGGCGAAAGAGCGCATTCGCGAGTTCCTGAAGGAAGTCAATCGCACGGAATCCACCACCGTGCTGCTCACTACGCACGACCTTTCCGACATTGAAGAGCTCTCGCAACGCATCATCATCATCGACAAGGGACGCATACTGTTCGACGGCGATCTGGAGCAGATGAAGGCGCGCCTGGCGAAATATAACCAGGTGAAATTTTCCCTGAAGGACCGCTCCCAGGTCGCTCGCTTGGCGCAGATTCAAACCAACGGCATTGTCTGTCAACCGGTCGACCCGCTGACCTATGTGATCCGGTTTGACCGGGAACACCATTCCACCGCCGACGTGATCCGCCAGATTGTGAATAACCTGCAAGTCAGCGATGTGCTGGTGGAAGAAGAGCCCATCGAAGAAATCGTAAAACGCATCTACCTGAGCGGCGAGGTGGGCTGATGACGACAGCGCCGCTTACCCGGACGGCCGCCATCCCACGGCGCCTCTCCTCCATCGCGAAACTCGCGCGCCTTTACGTGGCGTTCGCCCGCGTGGGCTTCGTCAATACGCTTGCCTATCGCTTGCGCTACTATACCGGGATTGTCACATACTTCATTTATGTATCTGTGTATTACTTTATCTGGAAAGCGATTTACGCGCACAGCGCATCCATTGAAGGGTTTGACTTCGCGCACCTGCTGACTTACATCGGCGTGGGATGGATCATCCGCTCATTTTATTTCAACAACATCGATCAGGAGCTTGCGTACCAGGTGATTGAAGGCCGTTTGGCCATGGACCTCATCAAGCCCGTGAATATCCAGATGATGTACGTGGCGCGGGCGGTGGGGGAATCGGTGTTCCGCCTTGCGCTGTTGACCATTCCCACCGCCGTGGTGCTGTTCCTGGTTTATCCGCTGCGCCTGCCGGCCGGTTGGGGACATGCGGGGGTGTTCCTGGTCAGCGTGTGTATGAGCTCCCTCATCGTTGCCGCCATCAACTTTGCCGTAGGGACGTTCGCGCTGCGCCTGCAATCCATCCTGGGATTGCTGCGCGCCAAGTTCTTTCTGCTGGAACTGTTCTCGGGGCTTCTGCTGCCGATGACCTTTTTTCCGCACGCCCTTCAGAAGGCTCTTGACTTCCTGCCGTTCCAATACATCAGTTACGTGCCCATGTTGATTTACCTGGGCAAACTGAACGGCGGCGGCCTGGTTCGCGCCATCGCCATTCAGATTTTCTGGGTCGCCGTTTTGCTGGCGCTGGGAGACGCCCTGTGGCGCTGGTCCACCCGGAAATTGATTATCCAGGGAGGATGAGGATTCTTGACTTACACACGCTGCGTGTGTAAGTTAGAAGGATCATTTGTTTGTGGTGGGCGAAGCATATGAACAGACGCATCAACGTCATTTTACCGGAATCCACTGTGGCGGTTTTGGCCAAGATCGCACCTCGCGGAAATCGTAGCCGGCTTATTGATCGGGCGATTAGACAATATGTGGCTGCCCGCAGCCGTCGGCGCCTGCGTGCAGAACTGAAAAGGGAAGCGCTGGCAAATGCGGACCGTGATCTAGCCATGGCGACAGAGTGGTTTCCCTTGGAAGAAGAGGCATGGGTAAAGTCCACGAAGCAGGAGCTGGGCGAGGAAAGGTAGGTTTCCCTCGGCGCGGGGAAATTTACCTCGTCCGCTTTAACCCTACGGTGGGCCATGAAATTCGGAAGAGCAGGCCGGCAGTCATCATCCAGAATGACTTGTCAAACCGCTACAGCCCGATAACGATCGTTGCGGCTATTAGTTCCCAGTTTTCAGAGCCTCCCTTTCCACGAGAAATCATCATTGAACCCGAAGAGAGCGGCTTATCAAAACGTTCGGCTGTAATCGCCAACCAAATCCGCTCTGTGGATCGGGAGCGGCTTATAAGGCGGTTGGGGCAATTGTCGGCGACCAGCCTGCGACGGGTAGACGAGGCTCTGAAAATCAGCTTAGGTCTGGTTCCCCTCTAAACTGAAGAGTAGCAACACCGCATATGAAGCGCCACCTCAGATTATTCGTTCTTTATTTCGCGCAGTACGCCAAAGTGCGGCTGGCGTATAAAGCGGACTTCCTCATTGCCTTCTTTTCCTCCATGGCGGCCACTGTCCTAGGGTTCGGATTTGTCCTGGTCCTGTTCACGAAGATACCGCATTTGCAGGACTGGTCGTTCAACGAAGTCATGTTCCTTTACGGGTTCTCGCTGATTCCCCTTGGGTTTTTCAACGTCATCAGTTGGAATCTCTACGACTTCAGCGAACTCTACATCATTGAGGGCAGGTTCGATCGCGTACTCCTGCGGCCCGTCTCCACGCTCTTCCAGGTTATTTTCGAAAAATTCCGGCTGGAATCGCTGCAGGAAGTAGTAACCGGCGCCGCCGTCGTAGGTCTCTGCGTCCGTCGCTTGCATCTGCATCTGAGGATGCCGGACTATTTCTGGTTCCTGGTGATGGTTATTTGCGGTGCAGCCATCTACCTGTCGGTTTTCCTGATACTGACGGCGGTTTCCTTCTGGTTTGAAGATCGCGTGGGGATTGTGCCCCCGGTTTTCAATATGCTCACTTTCGGCCGCTACCCGCTGACGATATACAACGTCTTCATTCAGTTTTTCCTGAGTTGGATCATTCCCTTCGGGTTCGCCACGTTCTACCCCAGCACCCATTTCCTGGGACGATCCACGTTCGCCGTATATTTCCACCTGGTGCCGGTCATCGCGGCGGCATTTTCAGCGCTGGCGATTGTGGTCTGGAACCGCGGCGTAGCGAATTACAGCAGCACGGGCACATAGCGCTGCCTTCGGTTGCGCGGGCGGATACTGAACTAAACTTCATCGCTAATTCGGGATTTCAGTACGCACAAGATGCTAAGACACGCGATGGCATGCCCTACAGGACCTCGTCGTAAACTGCCAGAGTCGCCTCCGCCGTGCGGCGCCACGTGAATTCTTTCACCCGGGCCAGTCCCTTCTGCACCAAACTGGCGCGCAATGCCGAATTCTCCACGGCCTCGATCACCTTTTGCGCAATGTCGGCAGGGTCGCCCGGATTTACGTACAAGGCTGCGTCGCCGCCCACTTCCGGCATGGAAGAAACGTTCGAAGTCACCACCGGCACGCCACCCGCCATCGCTTCCAGCACCGGAATTCCAAATCCTTCCTCCAGGGAAGGGAAGAGAAAGACGCTGGCGGCCTGATAGAGGCGAGCCAATTGCGCGTCATCAACGTGTCCCAGCAATTTCACCCGCGTTGCCAGGGATTCAGCGCGGATGAATTCGTGGATGGCTTCGCTGCCGTAGCCATTCCCGCCGGAAAGAACCAGTTGGTACTTGGCCGGGAGCAGCTTCAGCGCCTTCAGCATATTCAGCGTGTTTTTGCGGGTTTGAATTACGCCCACGTTGAGCACCATCTCACCGTCGCCGCTCAGCACCTGCGTTCGCTCCCGAAAGCGCTGCTCCGGTGAAAGGACCACCGCCGGAGAATCAACCCCAAGGGGAATCACCCGAATTTTCTCCGCGGGGACCTGGGCGTGCGAAATCAGCAGTTTCTCCGTGGCATGCGATGCCGTGATGACGCGGGTCGCCCGGCCCACGGCTTGCAGCAGCAGTTCCGAGAATTTCCTGCGAAAGTCCGCAGTTGAGTAATTGTCGCCCGTAATGGGAAAGATATCGAAGACGGTCACAATCTCATGTTCGAAACGGAAGGCCGGCGGGCGTTGCGCGAGACTGTGAAAAAGTTGTGCCTGCCACGGCAACCAGAACGTGACCGGCTCCTGGTAAACGCGCACAGAAAACCGCGCGCGGGCGCCGGGTAAAGATCCGGGGACAAGAAAACGGGCTCGTCGGCGTAGTCGCGAGAGACGATAGCAGATCAAAAACCGGTGTGGAGTGTCCAGGGTAAGCAGTGTTTCGATGAGACGGCGGGAATACACGCCGATGCCGGTAAGCTGCGGGTCAACACTGTAGGTAGCATCAAGGGCTATTGTGGCCATTCGTTCCGCGAATCGTGCGATTGCTCACAGGGGAAGTTCGCCTCTGCATCCTAGCTCGAAACAGGCAGGGATGTCGAATTGCTGACACGGCCAAGCGCTACGTCTCCGCGGCCTGCACGTCAATGCCGTATTCCCTCAACTTGCGGTAAATCGTGGTCTTCCCGATACCCAGGATTTTGGCGGCGCGGACTCGGTCCCCGCCGGTGGCCTGCAGCGCTTGACGGATGGCCTGCCGTTCGAGCGATTGCAGCGTGCTCGCATTGGTCCGCGACGAGGATTGGCGTGCAACGTGATACAGCATTGACGAGGGCATATCCTCCAATTGAATAAACGGTCCAGAGCCCAGGGAAACGGCGCGCTGCACGCAGTTTTCCAGCTCGCGCACGTTGCCGGGCCAATCGTAGCTCATCAGACTGCCTAATGCCTCGTCGGAGATCTGCATCCCCGGTTTGTCGTGGGCAAGGCGGGCCAGGAAATGGCGGACCAAGGCCGGGATATCCTCCTTGCGATCGCGAAGGGCAGGCATCTTGATGGAGACTACATTGAGGCGGAAAAACAAATCGGTACGAAAGGCGCCGCGCTTCATTGCCGCCTGCAAGTCCTGGTTGGTGGCGGCGATGATGCGGGCCTCGAATTTGATCCGTTGGTTGCTGCCGACGGGCCGAATTTCGTGCTCCTGGAGGGCGCGCAGAAGCCGCGATTGCAACTCGATGGGCAACTCGCCAATCTCATCGAGAAAGACAGCCCCGGAACCGGCGGTTGTCAGCAGACCCTGTCGTGACTGGGCGGCCCCGGTGAAAGCGCCTTTGACGTGCCCAAACAACTCGCTTTCAATCAGGGTGGGCGGCAGAGCCCCGCAATCAACGGGCACGAAGGGGTGGTCGCGCCAGGGGCCCTCGGTATGGATGGCGCGCGCCACCAACTCCTTTCCCGTGCCGCTCTCGCCCGTGATCAAAACGGGGTGCCGCTGCAACGCCACCTTGGCAATCAGGCGGTAAATCTTCTTCATCCGCTCGGATATGCCGACCAAGCCCGCAAATTCCGCCAGAGCGGACCCTGACGCCGACACTACAGATTCGGCGGGCGCCGTTGGCGCTTCCGCCGACGGAACCTCTAACGCCCGCGCCAGTTCTTCGATTTTCAACGGTTTGATCAGCAGCGGATATCCGCGCAGCCGCGGCACCTGAAGAGGCAGGGCGCTGCCCATCCCTTCGATCATCAGGATAACGTGGATTCCCGGTTGTGCGCGTTGGGAGGCGGCGGGCAGATCGGATGGTCCCACGCCGGCCAGCCGGAAATCGAGCAGGACGAAATCAAATTGCTTCTTGCCCAGCAGAGCCAGCGCCGCCGCGCCGGAATCCACGGCGATGACCTCGCAAGCGCAGTCGCGCAGCACGCGCGCACACTGCTCCCCTGCAGACGGATCGGAATCGACGACCAACACTCTCCTGCTCATGGGCGGCGTGATGAGGGCCACGACGCGTACGACCCCTCTCGGAAGCGAGGGCACGCCTAGAGGTGCGGCAGTATACAGTCCACACAAGGTAAAGTCCAGAAATTACTAAGTGGCTAACCGAGTCTTCGCGCGCCCGCAATTTCGGGACTGCCTGGATCTTCGAGCGCCGGCCTTGCCGATGCTCGGCCCGGGCGCGGTATGGTACTATGGCTTCAGGTCGCGCGGGCTTTGCAAACGGGAGGCTAGACATGGAGACGGTGGGCGCAATTCGCCAACTCGGGCGATTCCCGGTGAAATCAATGCGGGGTGAGGCCCTTCCCGCCACCCGGCTGACGTTTCAAGGCGTGCCGGAAGATCGGCGCTACGCGTTTGTCCAGGCGGCGTCACGGAGCGCCTTCCCCTGGCTGACGGCACGCGAAATGCCGGAACTCTTGCGCTACAAGCCGGCTGTGGAAGGGGCGAGTCCAGGAAATGTCTCCGTGGTGGTCACTACTCCCGAAGGCGAAAAGTGGCCGGTGGACAGTGAGGAACTGCGCCGGTCGATCGAAGCCCGCGCCGGGCGAACCCTGTTCCTGCTGCGCGACTATCGCGGCTCGTATGACGCAGCGGCCATCTCACTGATCAGCCGTCAGACAATTGCCCGGATTGCGGAGGAGAGCGGCACGGAGGAAAATCCCTGGCGTTTTCGTCCCAACCTGTTGGTTGATCTGACAGACGGCGAAGCCTTTGAAGAATTGAACTGGGTCGGCCGGGTTCTGCGCGTCGGGACGGTGGCGCGAATCGCAGTCACCGAAGTCGATGAGCGCTGCATGATGATCACCCTTGATCCGGAAAGCGCCGTGGCGAGCCCCGGCATCCTGCGCTGTGTGGCCCAGCAGCACAATCGTCGCGCCGGCGTTTACGCCACCGTCCTCACGCCCGGCGAGGTCCGCGTCGGCGAACCCGTTTGCCTGGAAGCGTAGTGCGGTCTCCCCCGCAGCGGTTGCGCACCGCCTGGTCCCGCCGTCGCAACAAATCCCTGCTCACCGTATGGAATCCCCTGCCAGTCCCCAGAAATCCTTGACGTAATACGAGGAAACGACATTCCCGAACAGATGGCAGATGGCCCGGCAATCGGGAATGTCGCCGTACAACCGGCGGCCGCGGGCGAAAACCTTTTTGAAGGAGCCTTCCGTAAGCAGATTGCCGGCGATTTTCTTCAGGGGTTCGCAAGGGTAGAAAACGTCGCCGTTCGGATAAACACGCGGAAACATGGTGGGAAAACACTTGAAATCGCCAAACTCCAGTACGGTTCGGAGAAGTTTGGGAGTGCCATTAATGGGCTGCTTCCGGTCGCGGCGGCGCTCGATGATTTTTTCCACCAGGGCCTGGTAGCGGAGGTTTCGCTTCAGGCGCAGGTTAGGCATTTTTTCGTGCAGGGCGCTCTGCGTGGCGAAGACAAATCCTTGCTCGCCGCAGAATTCGAGAATGCGCTCGATTTCGGCAATATTCCATTCGTCGATCACCGTGCTGATGGTGATGTCGCCGGGTCGCGGCATGCGCTGCTTCGCCAGTTCCAGGTTCTCCAGCACCCTGCCCAGCACGCCCGGCTTGGACTTGGGATTTGCCGGATCGGCGGTCAACGCGTCCAGGCTGACAATGAGGCCATCCAGAAGGCCGAACAGCCGCTGCCGCTTGTGCAGCAGGGTGCCGTTGGTCACCAGCAGCACGGACCGGAATTTCGCATCGCGCTTGGCCGCGTGCACCAGGTCTTCCACGTCGGCACGCATCAGGGGTTCGCCGCCCGTGAAGAGAATCGAATCGGCCTCGCGGCGAATGGTGCGCAGCAGCCGGATGGTCTCGTCCGTGGACAACTCCTGGCCGAAGACGTCCGGTTCCTTTTGCGTGCAGTAGGTGCACTCCAGATTGCATTTGTGCGTCGTATAGAACACGGCGGCATAGGGAACAACGATGTCGGTGTGCAGGATCTCGCGGCGGTAAAGATTCTGGAAATAGTGCTTAAAGTTTTTCAGGACAAACGGGTACTGGCGCAGGAGTCCCCGCAAAAGCCGGAGCCCGGAAGGTGCAGGTTGAGGATCGCCCATCCCAACACCAATCTAGCCGGTACAGGGCGGGAATGGCAACTTTTCGCCTGTAATTCAAGCTGCAACGGGGTCCAACGGCGGAAGATGAGGGGCGAACGGCAGCCGGGGTGTGCGGCCTGCAATGCCATCCCCCAGCCAGCACGACCTGTAGATTCTCACCCACCGCATTGCGGTCCCCCTCTCCCTCCGGGCAAGGGTTTCTAAATCTCTTGTACTCGCCCTTTCGGGCAAGGGTTTTTGCTGCCTTTTTCGTGAAAAGCGATGTGGCCCAAATCTAAGCCTGCGACATCCAACATTTATCCTCGCGGTCGTAAAAACTACGGAAAGGCACGACAAGTCCTTCGGTGGCGCCCTGGACGGGTTCCACAACGAATGTGAAGGGAACCAATTAATCACACTTAAAGGAGGAGAGCTATGCCATACGTCACAGTAGGGAAAGAGAATACAGGGGACATTGAGCTTTACTACGAAGATCATGGTTCGGGTAAACCGGCGGTGTTGATCCACGGCTATCCATTGAGCTGCGCCTCATGGGAGAAGCAGGTTCCAGTGCTATTGGACGCGGGCTATAGAGTCATCACGTACGATCGCAGGGGCTTCGGCAAGTCCAGCCAGCCGACCGGGGGCTACAACTACGATACGTTCGCGGCAGATCTTCATCACCTGATTACCCAACTCAAGCTCCAGGACTTCACTCTCGTGGGATTCTCGATGGGCGGGGGCGAGATCGCACGTTACTTCGGAAAATACGGCTCCAAAGGGGCAAGCAACGCGGTGATCATCAGTGGCGTGCCTCCGTTTTTGCTCAAAACGGACGACAACCCAGAGGGCGTGGACGCTGGTGTGTTCGAGGGGATTCAGAAAGCAGTGGCCGCGGACCGCTACGCGTTTTTCACAGAGTTCTTCAAGAATTTCTACAACACGGACCAGCTCCTGGGTAAGCGCGTCAGCGAGCAGGCGGTGCAAGCCAGTTGGAACGTTGCGGCCGGGGCATCGGCGACGGCCAGCCTGGCATGTGTTCCAACCTGGCATGAGGACTTCCGGAAAGATGTGGCCCGCATTGACGTGCCCACGCTGGTCATCCACGGCGACCAGGATCGCATTGTTCCGATTACGGCGGCAGGGCTCCGCACCGCCAAACTCATCAAAGGGGCTCGCCTGCTGGTCGTGAAAGGGGGCCCACACTGCATTATCTGGACCCACGCAGAGGAGGTAAATAGCGAACTGATGAGTTTCCTTGGCGAGAAGGCCCTCAAAGCGAAACGCGAAGGGGCTTAACCACCGTGCGGACAGCAAAAAACCCCGGTTTGGTTGAGGTGCCGGGACGAAGTCGGGCGGGCGGCGGGCGGCTGTTTTTGGGCGCCGCCCGCATAACTCCCCGTCGTTACTTACGCCCGATTACTGTTGTATGAGGTTAATGGACGCCTGCATCACGTCGTCGGCCGTGGTAATCGCTTTGGCGTTTGCCTCGTACCCGCGTTCCGCCTCGATAAGTTGGGTCAAGGCCGTGGCAATGTCCACGTTGGAGGCCTCCAGCGAGCTTCCGTCCAGGGTTCCACTGCCGCCGGTTCCAGGCGCCGCCACACTCGCCGCGCCGGAAGCCAGACTGGTCTGGTAATCATTCGAACCCAGGTTGGTCAGGCCGTCGTAATTCGCAAACGTCGCGAGCGCAATTTGACCCAAGGCAACGGTCTGGCCATTGGAAAGAACTCCGTCGATGACGCCCGAGGAGCCAATGGAGTAGCTCTGTAACGTTCCAGAGCTAAAACCGTCCTGGTTTGCCCCCGATGTGGCCGAGGGTTCCGAAGTCTGGGTAATGACGCCGGTTCCCGGCGAGCTGAAGAGTTGCCAATTCAGGGTCATGGTTTTGGCGCCGTCTGCCCATCCGCTGATCGCAATTCCCTGCACATCCGCTGGCGGTGAAATCAAATTCCCATCCGGCCCGAACTGCAACGTGCCCGATTTAACCACCTGGGGATCGCCCGTAGCCCCGACGTCAGCAGCCGGAACGGTGATCTGATAGTTCCATACGCCGGACGAGGACTTGGTGAAATTGAAGGTCAGAACATGGCTGTCACCGAGCGAATCATAAACCGTGATAGGGGTGCTGAATGTTCCGGCGTCGGTGCCTCCGCTCAAGTCCGCAGCTCCAAACCATGCGGCCGTCCAGTCGCTCGTGGTGGCCAGGGCGTTGCCAGCGGATCCACTTTCGATCGCCTGTAGCGCCACCGTGGTGTCACTCGATCCGGTGGCCATGACCGAAGTGTTGGCGAGGGTACCGAACGAGTAGGTGGTGCCGGCGGCTTGCCCTCCGGTTGAAGCTGCATTGATGGCCCCCGCCAGGTTCGCCAAGGTGGACGGCACGTCCGCCCCAATTAGCACTGTATCGGCTGCACTTTCGGGTGTGATGGCACCCGCGAACGTGTAAGTGGTTCCACCAATGGTTACCGTCTGGCCTGCCGTCGGGAGGGAAACCGGCACCGTGTAGGTGGCCGTCGCCGCTTGTGCGCTCACCCCTCCGGCAAGCTCCGCGGTCCCAAATGAGCCTCCGGTCCAGTCGGTGGACGTAGCGGTCGAATTGTTCCCCGTCGCCCCCATCGCGGCCGAAGTCAAGGTAAGCGCGCTCTCGCTGGATACACTGGCCGTGGCGGAGGAATTCTGCACGGTGCCGGAGGAATAAGTGGTGCCCGCTGCCTGTCCTCCGGTTGACGCTGCATTGATAGCGCCTGCCAGATTGTTGAGGGTGGATTGCACGTCGGCCCCGATCAGAACCGTGTCCGGCGCGCTTAGAGCCGTGATGCTTGACGCAAAAGTATAGGTCGTTCCGCCCACTGTCACGGTCTGGCCCGCAGTGGGGAGCGGAATCGCCACGGAGAGCGTCCCGCTTGCCGACGTCGCGTTCGCGCCCCCGGCCAGGGCTGCGCCCCCGAACGATCCGTTGCTCCAGTCGGTCCCGGTAGTGACGGAATTTCCCCCTGCTCCACTCTGCGTTGCTTCGAGCGAGAGCGTGGTCGGAGCGGAACCGGTGGCGGTGGCCAGGTTGTTGGCCACGGTGCCGGTTGAATAGGTGGTGCCGGCCGCTTGGCCATCCGTTGAAGAGGCATCGATGGCGCCTGCCAGATTCGCCAGGGTGGATTGAACGTCGGGCCCGACCAGAACCGTGTCGGCCGCGCTTTGGTCCGTAATGCTGCTGGCAAACGTATAAGTGGTTCCTCCCACCGTAACGGTCTGACCGGCGGTTGGAAGAGTGTTGGCCGTGAGGGTCCCGGTCGCCGACTCCGCGGCAACGCCTCCCGACAGATCGCCACCTCCGAATGAACCGGCACTCCAGGCGCTCGCGGTAGCATAGGAATTACCCACAACGCCGCTTTGCAGGGCTTGCAGCGACAGGGTATCGCCTGTGGAACCCGTGGCCGTCACCGACGTATTCGCAACGGTGCCGCTGGAATAGGTGGTGCCCGCCGCCTGCCCCCCGCTCGAGGATGCGTTGATAGCCCCCGCCAGGTTGGCAAGCGTGGACGCGATATCAGATCCAATCAGAACGGTATTGGCTGCGCTTTGGGCCGTAATAGCGCTCGCAAAGGTGTAGGTGGTTCCGCCAACGGTTACCGTCTGGCCCGCCGTCGGCAAGGGAGGCGGCACGCTCAGCGTCCCAGTGGCCGATTGCTCGCTTACGCCGCCGGATAGGTCGCCCGCGGCGAATGAACCGGCCGTCCAGGCCGTCGAAGTGGTGAGGGAATCTCCCCCCGTCCCGCTTTCCACTGCCTGGAGGGACAATGTGTTTTCCGTGGAACCTGTCGCCGTCACCAACGGGTTCGCAACGGTCCCGAGCGAGTAGGTCGTGCCCGCCGCCTGGCCTCCCGTCGAACTCGCATTGATGGCGCCCGCCAGGTTCGCTAGGGTCGATTGTACATCGCTTCCAATCAGAACCGTGTCGGCGGGGCTTTGGGCCGTGATGGCGGTTGCGAAGGTGTAAGTGGTATCACCGATCGTCGCCGTTTGCCCAGTCGTTGGGAGCGCGGGCGCCGGCACGGTAAGCGCCCCGGTGGCGGACGCCAATGCGGTATCCGAGGCGTCCAGGTTCAAATTCAATTCCACCGCGGACGTGGCGTTAGGCGGAAACGTTTGGCCGCTGGAAATGACGATGGGCGCGAGTGACTGGCTGCTGTCAACCACGCCGTTCACGGCGGGATACCCCATCACGTCATTTCCGTTGGAATCCACAAGGTTCCCTTGTGAATTCAGGGTAAAATTGCCTGCACGAGTGTAAACCTGCGTGTTTCCATTGTCCAAGATAAACAGCCCGTTCCCTTGGATGGCGACATCTGTCGGTACGCCCGTCGACGAGACATTGCCCTGCGTAAAGGGCGAGCTGACGGAACTCATGGTGGCGCCCACGCCTAGCTGCACCGGGTCGCCGGCTCCATCCGTGCCGAGCATCTGGTAAAACAGGTCGCTGAAAACGGGCGTGCCCGACTTAAACGCCGTGGTATTCAGGTTGGACAAATCGTTCGAGATCACCGAGAGCGCCTGCTCCTCGGCATCGAGACCGGAAAGCGACGTGGAAAATGACGACATGTTCTTCCTCCTAGTTCGTTGCGGGCGTTGAACCCGAGGTCGTTGATGTGGATGAGGTGTTGTATTGCTGCACCACCTGGTTAATGTCCGTTATCTCTTCGAGCTGGTTCAGCTCCACAAGCTGCGACATGAACGTGGTGGGATCCATGGGCTGCGTCGGATCCTGGTTCTGGATTTCCGCCACCAGGAGCGTCATGAAATCGTTGGGGTTTATGGCACCGGTTGTCGTCGAGCTACTGGAACTGTTGCTTGTGTTGCTGGTCGTTGTGTCGTATGCATGAACGGCATTGATCATCATTGGAAACACTCTCCTTGGGCCGCAACTAAGCGCGAACGCTTAGACCGGCGGCCGAATCTGCTGATTCATCTGCCTCCGAGGAACTCGGCGCGCTGAAGGTTTGCGGCGGGTTGTCCCACCGTGATGCCTGGTGCTGCGCGGAGCGGTAAGAGCCCGACTGCTGGCCGTGCTGTTGTCCCCCGCCCATGCTTCCGCCCGATTGATCCTGGTAAACCGCCAGGTTTTCCACGTGCAGGTTCCGCTCGCCCAGCGCCCGCTCGAGCGAAGGCAAGCCCGCCGTCAGCAGCGTGTGGGCTTCCTGGCCTTGGACGTGAATCTCCGCACCCAACGACCCCTCGTTGAGCACCGCATGAACCTCTAGCGGACCCAGGGTGCCGCTGTGCATCGCAACGCGCATTTCCGCGCTGTTCGCCGCATCGCTGAGCGATGCTGACCTGACGATGCTGCCGGCGCCGCCGTCGTAATTCTGCCAGGCGGAAAGCGTCATTGGCGGCTGGTGAGCGGATGCCGGCGTTGGGTGTGTCGGGATGTCGCCTGAGCTCGGGGCCGGGTTGGGTTCATGCGCCGTAAGGATGCTTGGGTTTGGGTCATTGGTTGGGTTGACGTTGCTTGGGGCGGGGCTGGCGTTTTTGCCATTCGACGAACCGCCGCTTGCCCCCTGCCCACTCTGCTGCCCCGATTGTCCCTGGCCAACGGACGACAATTCAGATGGTACGGCTTGCCCGTAAGCTTGCTCTGAAGCGGCAGCCGGGGTGGCGCCCGCCTGAATCCCGCCCGGTTGCGGGGCCGCGTCTTGCTGCCGAACTGTAAAAGAACCGGATTCTGCTGAATTCGCGTCAGATGGTCGAGGCGGAACGGCGCTGTTTACAGTCGAAGGTAGCGTTGCCGCGGGCCCAGCAACAGCGTCAGCGCTGTATTGTGCAACGGCGTCGGTCGACGCCGTGCCGGAGATTCCTTTGATGTGAGAGGTTGCACTTCCATCAACGCTCTTACCCAGGTCCGCAGATCTGGACGCGACCGGGGAAGCAGCTCTATCCGCCGCTGTCTCTGGCGGCGGACCGAGTGTCGATAGTCCGACGACAGCCACACTCGCAGGCTGACCGGGTGCGGCAGACTTCTGCGGCGTCGCGACCGGCTGCGATTCACCCCCGGGAACGCTGATCGAGATTTCTGCGCCCATAAACTCCGGTTGCGGGCTGGCAATCTTGGAGGCCGCCGCTGGAACCCTCGCAGAAATCGAAGCAGAAGGACTGATTCCATCAGTGCTGGACGTCGGCCGACCTTGTTCCACCTGCCCGGCGACGGGTGGGAGAGTGGAAACATTTTCTACCGGCGTGTCCTCAAATGTTGAGACGCGGCTCGCAAAGTTGGCCAACTCCGGATCGTCCGCTGCCGGGGGCGGGCTGGAAGAACCTGAGAGGGCCGCATCCGTGCCGGCGGCGTTCTCTCCCACCTGATTCGCAAAAGGCACGAGGGTAGACGAAACCTGCGAGCCGGTTACTTCGGCGTGCGTTGCCGGGCCCGCAGGCTTATCGAGCTCGCGATCATTGTCGGCAGACACGGGCGCGGAAGCAGCGCGTGCTTTCAACGAAACCCCAAGCGCAGCGTGTTCGGTTTGATCTGATGCGGGCGCGGATTGCACAGCAGCGGGCGTAAACTCGATAAGAGCTGGCGACCGCTGTGACGCATCGGACGCCGGCGCCGGCTCGACATTGGAAGCTTGCACCGCATCGTCATATTTCCGTTCCACTTCAGGCGTTTCAGCCTGGGCAGGAAAGGAATTACCTTGGTATACGGGCAGCCACGCCGGAGCACTCACCGGCTGAGCGGCGGTGGGAACCGGCGTTGCGCTGCGGTTTTGTCCCCCCGTCGGCGAGACAGCGTGTTTAGCCGATGGGTTCCTCTCCCGCTGCCTGGACTTTGACGCCTCAAACGCCGTATCGGGGCTTGGGACATCCGTCGTCTCTCCCGTAAGATTCGCGACGAAACTTTTGAAGAGCGCCCGCGCCATCGAAACGCCTTCGGAGCCGCCGGTCGCGTTTTCGTGTTCTGTCTGGCCTGCGCTGGGAGACATCATGGGCGCATCCGCCGCCAGATCGGGTATGGCGTCGAGAGCCCGCCCGAGGGTCACCGCGAAAGAATCATCCCCGCCCATAGCGCCGCCCGATGAAGCTGAAGCGGGTGGCGTCGGTGCTGCTGCGCCGGCGGATTGGAGCGGAAGGGTTTCCATAGGGTCGCCGTTCCCCCCGCGAAAAAGCATTAGCCGCGCCAAAGGCCGCGATGAAGCAGGAAAATCGGCCGGGGCATGCAACTCTTTGGGAATTAAAGTTATTGCGCGCGGCGCCGAACCTGAGGGAAAGGGACGTTCAGGGAAGGAAATGTGTCGGGTCAGGAAACCTTTGCCCACCAACTGGGCAATTCAGCCCCTGGTATCGTCAGCATCTGCCCAATCTGCCACCTCCGCCGCCGCACCAAGCCCGCATACATCAGCAGCGCGGCGGACACGCCACGTTTTAGCGCCGTTCTATGATCGGCGGCGTGGTGGCCTGCGGGTCTTCTTTCCCGAGTTCCACTCCATATGGGCATTTCCGCTGGCAGCCTGCGGGCTTCCGACACTAACCGTGAGAGAAGCCATGTGGCTCACCGAGGTCTCATTTAGAGTCCCGGTTGCAGCCACCTCCACCGTATAGGTACCGGGCGGCGTGCCGGGGTCCATCGTGGGGCTGCCACCGCCCCCTCCTCCACCGCCGCCCCCGCAGCTCAAGGAGCCAGCCAGCAGCGCGCCGAGAATCGCTGGGGCCACCGTGCGCCGTCGGCGGGCCAGCAAAGCCAGCGTGAGCAGCGCGAGACAGGTTAGAAAGGCGCCTCCCCAGTCTCCATGCCGCTTCGGGCGACCAATGACGGCCCCAACCGAATGTGCGGCTGTGGTAGTGATCGTCAACTGGGCAGTGCTGATCATTTGATTCGTCAGCGCCAGCGACGCGGGCGAAAATGAACAGTCCGATTCCGTCATGGCCGCGGGTATGGAGCAGGAGAACGCGACGCTCCCGCTCGACCCAGGAGAGGGGACCGCGCTAAGGCTGGTCGTGGCTGACCCTCCGGGGGACGAAATGCTGAGAAAGGTGGACTGCTCCTGCAGATCAAAATCGCTGCCCGTCCCGGCAGGGAAGACCGACAGCAGCACTGCCGGGCTTTGGGCTTGGGCATAGTTCGAATCTCCGGCGTATGTGGCGTAGATGCCGACTTGGCTGGGTTGCGAACTGGCCATTGGGTTGAAGGTGAAAGTGGCCAATCCTTCAGAATTCCCGCTGGCGTCCGTGGCTGGCGAAAGTGGGTAAGGGACCCCGGGCGGGCCGCAGCACATCTGCACGGACCCCGTCGGCGCCAGGTTCTTGTTGGCGGTATCCACAGCAACGGTCACGGTCACTGCGTTGCCTCCCAAGACGACCTGGGGACTGATAGAAACCGTAACCGTCGGAGTGTACAACACGTGAATCGAAGCCTGTGGAGACGTGGACGGCTGATAGTTCGAGTCGCCGCTGTACGCCGCCGTTATCGTGTGGGTGCCCGAGGCCGAGAAAGTGACGTTCTCCTTCGCCGTATAGAGGCTCTCGTTCGGGGGATTTGGCGGCACAGAGGTGTAGGCAACCGTTCCGGGCAGAATGCTCCCATCCAGGTAAAACGTGACGGTTCCCGTGGGCGCAACGCCGAAGCCCGCCGTCGTCTGCCCCTCCACGCTGGTACCAACCGTCGTTTGGGTTCCCACCGAGACCTGCGTCACGTAGTTTGGCAGCGCCGGCTGGTCAGTGCTGCTCGGCGCGGGGGAAATCAGGATAGATGCCGTTGTGGCGCTCGGGCTGTAGCTGTTATCCCCGGAGTAGTGGGCAGTCACCTTGTAGGTTCCACCTAACAGTTGAGCAGGCTGAATGCTTTGGTTCTCGGCAAAACCTTGACTGTTCAGGGCGAGAGCCCCCGCGAGCGAGGCCTCGGGGCTGCTCGTCACGGCGACGCTTCCGGTCGGGCAGCCGTACTGCGCTAACGTCGCCTGGGGCGCACAAAGGTTCCCCGATCCGTTGGTGACGTCAAGTCGCAGGAGGGCCCAAGTGTCGTAAGGCACTGTCAACGTGCCGGGGTTCGTGACTTGGCCGCTGAAGGGATCATAAGTGACTAAATTGACGTGCGTCTGGCTCGCTTCCGGGCTCACCGTAACTTGAATCGGGCTCGAATCGCTTAAGCCGTTTGTTCCGTCGCCCTGGTAGTGCGCGAAGACGTTATACGCTCCTCCGGGCAGCGCGGTGGTTGTGCCGGAGAAGGCGCCGCCGCTGCCCAGCGCGAACGTGGCGATCCCGAAATTCGCGTTGCCGGCGGAGGGCGTGGTTGCGGAGCTTGGGGCGGCCATCAGCGCGACGTCACCCGTGGGCGCGCCCGAAGAAGACGTGACCGTGCCGTTGGCGGTCACCGATTGGCCGTGCGTCAGTGTAATTGGATTCGTGGCCGGGCTGGTTGAAAGCGAGAGCGTGGTGGCGGAGGTTGTGAAAGTTGACGTCCAGTGGTTTACCAGGTTCGCCACGTTCACCGAACCCAGTCCCGTGGCCAGATCATATCCGTTCCCCGACAGGTAGGCTGTCGTACTGCCGGACACCATGATGCCGTATTGACCGGGGCTGGTATTGCTACAGTTCGGCGAGCCGCCTTGGCAAATCACCGAGTTGTTCCCCACCGTCACGTCGTAGAAGACGCAGGACGAATTCGTGACGGCCGCGGTGTTTGAGGTGCAACTCGCGCCGCTCTTGGCCGCCATCGGGTAAAGCACGTAATTGGCATTGCCCTGCCGCCCATAGCGCTGGTTCACCATCGCCATAACGCCCGCGAACACTTGTACGGCCGCCGATGTACCTGGACCGGCTTGAAAATCCATGTACGGGTAAGGAGAATTCAAATCGCACGAGCCCGGACTGCCGCCATTGGCCGAGTTCGCGTCCATCTGGCACATTACGTAGAACGAGCCGTGTAAGCCCTCGCCGGCAAACATCGACACGTCCGGGATGTCGCGCGCGCTGTCACTGGGAACGCCGGTCCCGCTCTGCCAGGAAGGTTTGGCATACCCGCCGCTGCAACTGAAAGTGGGAAATAGGCCGGAGGGATTGGCACAACGGCTCGGTCCGCCGCTGCCGGCGAGCAGATAAATTCCATCGTCGAGTAAGGTGGAATCGGGGGGAGGGGTGCAGGCTGTCAGGGACCCGGAAGCCGCGCAGGAATCGTTCCACGTGGTCTCCGGGATGTAGGACTTCGCGGAGGCTTCTGAGGGCAGCGTATTGGTCAGGGACCAGAAGGAGAGGGCGTTTCCCGAATTGACGTTAAAATCCGTTCCGCCCACCGCCACGTTGAAGGGAGTGGAGGCCATGCCACTCACCGCCAGGCCATACTGGGCGGAGGTCTCACCCGCGTTGGCGGCGTCGCATCCCGCCGATCCGGAATCGCCCGATGCAATGAGGACCGTAATGCCCTGGGCGGCGGCCTGTTCCCACAAAGTGTTGTAAAACGCGTTGCCTGCCGCCCCGAGCGCGGCCTCGCAGGCGCCGTAGCTTTCACTCATCACCGGCGCCAGATTGTTGTCAATGATGTAGACGGCGGAAAGGTCGATGCCCGCCGTGGTCTCGGTCGATTCCGATACCACGAGATCGATTTGGGCGCCCTTGGCGACCGCCCCGGACCACTGCACGTCCAGGTCAGCTTCCGGTTCGTCGCCGATTATTCCCGGGTCCGGACCATTTAAGATGATATTGGGCGCTTTCGCAGGAAGGTTGAACATCGAGCGAAAGTCCGCCACATCTTGGGGATTGATGTTGGTTTCGCCCACCACGGCAATCGTCTGCCCGGTGCCGTCGGTCCCTGCCGTCCAGAGGGGCGACACGTTGTAAATGGTGGCGAAGTCCGCAGGGCCCAGGGCAAGGAAATAGCACCCGCTGCCGCCACCACTGCACGTTACTGGAAAAGTGAACAGCGGTTGCACCTCGCCGGTGGCCTTGGACCGCGAAAACGTGCCCAGGCTGTGATACATGGGCGTGCGGGGAAAGTTGTTGAGCGAGGCAAAGCCTGCCACCACGGGCGCGAGCGCGGCGGGGATCTGCGGATCGTTCGCGTTGGCCCAGTGGTCTGCACCGTTCACGCGGAATTTGTGAATCTCCGTGCCCAGGGCTTGCCGCACCAATCCGGCCGTTTCGGAAAACTCGATCACGGTGCGGCCGGCGGAAACCTTGGTCACTTCGAAGCCTTGGGACGCCAGCCAATCCGTGACGGCCTGGATGTCGGAATCGGCAGGGCCAAATTGCTGCCCGAACTGCTCCGGCGTCAGCCACTGGTGGAACAGCGGCGAAGACTTTACCTGCTGGTCATCCAGTAACTGCCGCAGGGCGGCTTCCTGGTCTCCTCCGCGCTGCAGCACCAGAAGGATGCGGTGCAGCGCCAGGTCGTCGGGCGCCCGTCCCTGGTCGAATTCCGGCCGCGCCAGGAGGTGAACGTTGCCCCGCAGGGTGATGCGGTTTTCAGGATCCACCCGCTCCGTCACCCGCGCGCGCACCGCACCGGCTTGCGCCCAAACCGCAGGCAACGAAACAATCAGGAAAAGGCAAAGTAAGCTTGTTCGGAAAAGAAGCAGATGAGGTCTCATCGACACATCAATCCCCGAGACAGTGATTTCCCAAAGCCGAGGGTGGCGGTGGAGGTGAGGGAAAACACCAGAAATAGCTGAACCGGCACGCCTGCCCTCTCTCGCGCTAACGGCAAACCTGGGCGGCAAAACTGCAGTCGCTTTGACGCGGATATTATACCGATGCCACCGCCGGTGCAAGATGAATCACTACTGAGGTCGGTACGCTGGGGTCCAGAAAGAACCGACGACATTCCGCGCAGCCGCAACCGAAAACATAATTCTTGACAATATATCACATTAGAATTAGTCTAAATTGCTCGGGCTTAATCTAAATTCTCATGGACGGCGAGGCGATCAAAAAATCCCTGGAGGGCAGCGGGCTGCGGTGCACGCCGCAGCGCCACGCCGTGATGGCCTTCTTGATGGAGCAGACCGGTCATCCCACGGCGGCGGAAATCTTCGCAGCCGTGAATCGCGCCGATCCGCGCTGTTCCAGGGCTACGGCTTATAACAATCTGCGAGACTTGGTGCGGGCGGGTCTGGTGCGGGAAGTGGCCGTCGAGGGCCGCGCCGCGCGCTTCGACGCGAAAGGCATGCGGCACCACCACTTCATCTGCGACGTCTGCGGCAACGTTGAGGACATGGAATGGTTCGACGTGCCCCAGCCCGCCTCAGGCTCGCTGGGTAAGCGGATTCTTCGTGAGTGCGAACTCATTTTCCGGGGCCTCTGCGCGAAGTGCGCTCCGCGGCAGGGCCCCCGTTCAGTGTCGTAGGCGTGTAGTACTTTCCAGATTAATGGCGCGCGCCGGCAAGCGCGGCCAAGGGCGATTACTTAAATAAAAAACCAAGGAGGATGCACACATGGCTAGTCAAACCACCACAGCGGGGACGCCTGTACCCGCTCAGGAACAAACCTTGTCAACCGAAAGCAAGTGCCCGGTTTCACACGGCGCTGGCAGACACGCGGTGACGAACGCAGACTGGTGGCCGAATCAACTCAACCTAAAAGTTCTGCACCAGCACTCCCCCTTGTCCAATCCCATGGACAAGGAGTTCAATTATGCCAAAGAATTCAAGAGCCTCGACCTCGATGCCGTGATCAAGGACCTCCATGCCTTGATGACGACTTCGCAAGAATGGTGGCCGGCAGACTATGGCCACTATGGACCGTTTATGATTCGCATGGCGTGGCACAGCGCCGGTACGTATCGCATCGGCGACGGCCGTGGCGGGGCGGGCTCCGGCACCCAACGATTTGCGCCCCTCAATAGCTGGCCGGACAATGTAAGCCTCGACAAAGCGCGCCGCTTGCTCTGGCCGATCAAGCAGAAGTATGGCCGGAAAATATCCTGGGCTGACGTCATGATTCTTGCGGGCAACGTCGCCTTGGAGTCGATGGGGTTCAAGACCTTCGGTTTCGGCGGCGGGCGCGTGGACGTGTGGGAGCCGGAAGAGGACATTTACTGGGGGCCGGAGGGCGAGTGGCTGGCCGACAAGCGCTACAAAGGCGATCGCGAGCTCGATAATCCTCTCGGCGCCGTTCAGATGGGCCTGATTTACGTGAATCCGGAAGGGCCCAATGGCAAGCCGGATCCCGTCGCGGCGGCGCGGGATGTGCGCGAGACGTTCGCCCGCATGGCGATGAATGACTATGAGACCGTGGCGCTCATTACCGGGGGGCACACGTTCGGCAAAACCCACGGCGCTGCCGACCCGAAAAAGTATGTCGGTGCCGAGCCCGAGGGTGCCCCCATCGAGCAGCAAGGCCTCGGCTGGAAGAGCACCTATGGCAGCGGCAGCGGTGACGATACGATCGGCAGCGGGCTCGAGGGCGCCTGGACCACCAACCCCGTGAAGTGGGACAACAACTTCCTGGAAAACCTGTTCGGCTATGAGTGGGAGCTCGGCAAGAGCCCCGCCGGTGCGTACCAGTGGACTCCCAAGAATGGGGCGGCAGCGAGCGCCGTTCCTGGCGCCCACGATCCGTCGAAGCGGCACCCCCCGGTGATGCTCACGACGGACCTCTCCCTGCGGATGGACCCGATCTATGAGCCGATCTCGAAGCACTTCCTGGAGAATCCGCAGGAGTTCGCCGACGCCTTTGCCAAGGCGTGGTTTAAGCTGACGCACCGCGACATGGGACCTCTTTCGCGGTACCTTGGCCCACTCGTGCCCAAAGAGCCCCAACTGTGGCAAGACCCTGTTCCCGCCGTGGATCACAAACTCATCGGGAAGCGGGACATTGCGGCTCTGAAGGCCAAGATCCTCGCCTCCGGGCTGTCGATTTCCGATTTGGTCACGACGGCCTGGGCGTCGGCCTCAACCTTCCGCGGCTCCGACAAGCGCGGTGGAGCGAACGGGGCGCGCCTTCGCCTGGCGCCCCAAAAGGACTGGGAAGTGAACCAGCCGACCGTGCTGGCGAAGGTCATCGAGAAGCTGGAGACGATTCAAAAGGACTTTAACCGCTCGAGGTCCGGCGGAAAGAAGGTTTCCCTTGCCGACCTGATTGTTCTGGGTGGCGACGCCGCCATCGAGGAAGCGGCGAAAAAGGCCGGGTACGACGTGCAGGTTCCCTTCTCGCCCGGGCGCACGGATGCCTCGCAGGACCAGACCGATGTGCACTCCTTCGCCGTGCTCGAGCCCACCGCCGACGGCTTCCGCAACTACCTCCGCAATGGCGACCCCAGATCCGCGGAGGAGCGGCTGGTGGATCAGGCGCAGTTGCTGACGCTGACGGCCCCCGAGATGACCGTCCTTGTCGGCGGCCTGCGCGCCCTGAATGCCAACTACGGGCAGTCCCAACACGGCGTCTTCAGCAAACAACCCGGGACGCTGACCAATGATTTCTTCGTCCACCTGCTCGACATGAATACGAAGTGGCAGCCCTCCCCTACCTCCAAAGACGTGTATGAGGGGAGCGATCGCAAGACGGGCGAACTCAAGTGGACCGGCACCCGCGTTGACCTGATTTTCGGCTCCAACTCCCAGCTCCGAGCCATCGCGGAAGTCTATGCCTGTGACGACTCGAAAGAGGCGTTCGTGAAGGACTTCGTGGCGGCATGGAACAAGGTCATGAATCTTGATCGCTACGACCTTGCTTAAAGCAGTGGTTGGTGGCTAGTGGTTAGCCGCCCGTCATGAACCACCGCGCGAAGGCGGATCTCCGGAGCGATGATCACGCCCTGTGAAAGTCGTTCTCGCCAGGAAGGTGGGAGGGTGAGGGGTTGCCTCGTCTTCGCCACGCATGAAGTACGATTTGGGGCAGAAGCAAAAAGGCTCGGCTGCCTCAGCGACCGAGCCTTTTCTGTACCAATCCCCGGCGACCGCGAACGGATGCCGGGGCAAGGGTTAATTCACTTCCATTCCCAGTTTTTGGAGTGAGTGTTTCCCTGCGGGTCCACGTCGAACTCGAACAAGGCGGCGCAGGAATTCAACCGCGCCAGCTTGGGAGTTGAGGTGGTGTAATAAATGGCTCCGCGATAGCTCACGGCACCGCCCTCACCGAATCTTCCCACGCCGGCGCCCTTCCAAGTGGCCATTCCGCCGTCGGGCGTCATTACCACCCCTTCGCCTTCTCCATACAAGCTGCCGTCCGGCCTTGCCGACGACCAGTATGTTCCGATGTCGAAGATATCGAACCCCAGTAGCTTGCCGGTCTCTTCAAACGATACCTCCACCGTGAACCCACTGCCCTCGGTCGATAGCACGCGCCTTCCCGTACGCTTCCCGTGCCCTTCAGAAATCTGCTCACCGAGCATAGCTTGCCTCCTCATGTTTCTTGGATGTGTGTGAATCTGATTTGGAATGGGCCCTGAATAGGAGTATCTACCAACGCGCGGAGATGTCAACCGCAAACCGGGGACCGCGAGTTCGCCGGCAGCAGGACGTAGCGGCTCGTCCTCCCGCGCCATGGGCAAACTTGCCAGAACCATTCTCGCCGGGAAGTGGACCCCTCCGAGGCCGATATGATTTTGTTGTCCCCATGGATTATTGTGATATATAGCCCGAATGAAGTTTTTGACGAGACTGTGAAGGGGGTAAGTTTCATGGATGGACGGAACCGCAGTGACGTGGCGCGTGGAGCAGACGTTTCAGTTGTCCTCAAAGAGGACCAGCCCACAGGGAAGCTAACCCGCGGCATTGTCCAGGACCTGCTCACGAAATCCCCGTTTCACCCGCACGGGATCAAGGTAAGGCTGCTGGGCGGTAAAGTCGGCAGGGTTCAAGTGATCCATAGTGCTGGGCAATCGAGTCGTGCTTAGCAAGCGCGGACCTGCGACTCAAGGTCCGCGGCTTTTCATGCGGAAACGGGCCTCAACAATGACTTGCGGCCTCTTCACGAAGCTTGCAAATCGTTCAGAGGTTAGCTAAGATTACTTAGCTAACAGGAGCCGCTATGTGCTTAGTGAAGGTACACGAAGCCAAGACCAACCTCTCGAAGTTAATCGCGCGAGCTCGGCGCGGCGAGGAGGTGGTTATTGCCCGCGGCAAGACCCCGGTGGTTCGTCTGGTTCCCATCGGAGCGGTGCACGGCCGACGGCAGCCAGGCGTGCTGCGCGAAAAGCTTCGCGTCGGTCCGGAATTCTTTGCGCCGCTTCCTCCCGCGGAACTCGCTGCCTGGGAGTAAAAGCGGTGCGCCTGCTCCTCGACACCCATGCATTACTCTGGTGGCTTAGTGATGATCCTGCCCTCTCGCCCGCCGCGCGCAAGGCCACAGCGGCCACCGCGAATGTGGTTCTGGTGAGCGCGGCCTCGGCGTGGGAAATCGCCACGAAAGTAAGACTCGGACGCTTGCCGGGAGCCGAGGAATTGGCCGCGGACTTCCAAGGCTTCATAAGCCGGGAAGGGTTTACGACCCTGGACATTACCGTCAACCACGGCATTCGCGCCGGCCTCCTCCCCGGACCTCACCAAGACCCCTTTGACCGCATGTTGATTGCCCAGGCCCAGGCAGAAAATCTCCCCATCGCCACCAACGAGCGGATCTTTGAAGCCTACGGTGTTCGCCGCATCTGGTGATTAGTGATATGTAACGCCTCCATTCGCTGTGATAGCAAGGCGGTGAAAGATGAAACTCCTGCCCTTGGTAGTATTGCTCGTCTCGATCAGTGTATTCGCGCAGAGCCCGGACCCTCAGCTCCCTCCTGCCACCTCCGCGGTTCAAGGGGATGATGCCAAGGCGCACGCGCGCGCGTGGTTTGCCGAAAGGCGCCAAGAGGATCCCAACCTTAAGCAGGTCGCGGAGGGAAGGTATTTGTATCTCGATGCCGACGCGGCACCCTCGGCAACTTCCTCCCACGACGTATGGACACTCTGGAAATCTCCCAACGGCGAATTTGAGGTTAGCGGTACGCTGGAACTCTCGGACGAATCCGTCCCCTATTGGATCCAGCTCACCCCTGGGATGCAACCCGCGGCTTTCAAGGTCTTCCGCTGGGCGACCACCATCGGATGCCGGCGAACTCCGGCAAATCTGCTCTGCGAAGAGACCAACCCGAAGGGCCTGGTCGTGCGCACGGCAAGTCATGAAATCAACGGCCCCACGGAGATTTTCGTGCCCATGGCCTTTTTCTGGGCGGGGCTGACCCGTAGTTCGGAGTTCCACGCGGAGGAAGCGGCCCACTTCACCCTCCTCGCGCAAGGGGGAGAGACGGAGACCTTTCCGGTTTCCTTTTCCCCGGTCGCAGCGTCGTTAAGGGTGCTGCGGCGCGGGAAGCAACCCCTCCCGCACGGTGAAATAGACGCGGCGGAATTCCAGTTGGACGCCCGCGACCCGGCGGAAAGGAATCCCCCCGCCCCTCCGGGCCCGGGCGCCGCGCCTGGTTCGGAAACTTCCCCACCGTATTCCCCCATGTTGAAGTTATGGGTTGCCGCGAATGGAATCCTGCTCTCCGCCTCACCCCCCGACGCCCAGGAGGGATCGGTCCGTCTGGTGGAATTCAAGAAACTCGCGGATTTTTGATGAAATGCCCCATCGGGGGATCCTCGCGATCTCAAACGACCAGTTCCAGGGGGACGATGGTCAGGCGATAAACGTCCCGATTGTTCCAGTTCCCGGCGGTGAAAATGTAGACTTTCTTCGTGGACTGGAATTTCGGACAGATTTCCGGCGAATAGTATCCCTGCGGGGACGAGTCGTGTGTGCCGATCCTGGTCCACGGCCCCCACGGCCGCGGCGCCTCGTAGAAATCCCAAATCGTATGCGTGCAGGCGTCCTTGATTTTCCCTCCGCCTGCCGGGTAATACCAGCCAATCATCAAATAGCGGCCGTGTGCCGGCACGTAGACGCCGCCCGTCATTCCCCACTTGCGCGTTCCCTCCACAATGGGCTTCGCGTCATTAAAATGGGGCGCCCAGGCGGAAGGCTTCATCCCGTCGGCGCCCGCGAAGTATTCCCAATCGGCGCCATTCAGGCCGGCCAGCTTCGACTTCAACACGCGCCCCAGAATCATGTCATTGCCGCAGTCCCAGAAACCGTCATTGGAGACGGCGTAGATGTACTGGTCGGAGTTGTCCACGCCGGCGCTGCGGCCGTATTCGAGGAAGTAGGGGGTAGCGAAGCGCGAACCCGGAAACATGGGATGATGGTAGTTGTCCTGCGCTGAGCGCGTCCAGCTCCGCCCGTAATCGCTGCTCATGATGATGCTGGCGTCATGGGCGGGCTGGCGGCGGTATTCATCGCCCGAATCCTCGCCGTACATGTGGCGCGCCACCACCCAGTAGAGCACGCCGTCGAGGCACGTGCAGCCGCTCGATTTCCACGTGCACTTGTCCGGCCCTTTCTCGCCGGCTTTCCCATAGGCGGCCATTGGACTCACGGTGGTTCCGCTCAGGTCCAGCGGATCGCTTCCCGTGATCTTGTTGAACGCGATGTTGGAATCGGCAGCGCGGTGGAATCCCGAAGTATCGTCGGAGGGGGAATAGAGGTTATTGTCGTCCCCCCAGGCAGAAACCCAGGTGTCGCCGCCGCTGTCGGTGAGCGGGGAAGGATCTCCCACCTTCACTCCACGGATCAGCCGCTTGCGTATGTGGGCCGGATGTTCAGAATCGGCCGCGTTCCCGTGGCTGGCGGCGAACAACTCGTGGCGGCGCAAGGAGTCGAGTCCCAGTGACAATGCGAATGCCGTGCTTCCGGTTGTGCGTAGGAAATGTCTGCGGTCCATGTTCTCGCTAAAATAAAGACGCGGTCCCCTCCCTCAGAATACAACCGGCGATACCATACACCGGCGCGGTGTGGGATGCAATTCACTCGTGTTCAAAATAGCTGAGTTTCGGATATCTGCCGAGAGCCCCGCTCAAGAATCTGGGCATTCTGTATCGTTTTGGAACAGCATGGCTGCGACCGGACAACTCGGACGTTCCAACCACCTTCGAACTGTTCTCGATAAGTCATTGATATCACGATCCTTCCAGGAAGGCGCGGGTGTCGACAACGATGGAAGGCAACGTGCCTCTCCCTGGGTGCAGCCTATGCAGGAGGGTGATTCATGAAAGCCTTTGCTCAAATCGATCCCCAATCTCGCGACCGGCTGTGTCGTCCCTCCAAACCATCAAGAAATTTGCAACTCGTCCGCCGTGCTTTCTCCATAACCGCGCTCGCGTTGCTCTGTGCCCTCAAGCCGGTGCAAGTACGTGCGCAGTACCCACCACACTTCGACCAAAGCAACAGCATGAGCGCCGGGGCCAGCTCAATGGAAGGTTATAGCGGTCCGGCGCAGAGCCGCACCGGCCAAGCTGTGCTCCATATCACCTGTACGGTGATGCCTATAATTGTGGCGCCCCAGGTCGTCGCGGAAAACAGCGGCACCAGGAACTACCTCGTTTACCTGCCCTCGCTCCCTCCTGATGTGGACGTAATTTCAGAATCGCACCCGTTGCAAGAAAAAGGAGGGGCTACTCTCAAAACGACGACTATTGTGCTCCGTTAAGCCATAAGACGCGCGATGCCGTAGCAGGTAGCGCGGCCTTCCGTCGCTTCCATCGAGTAACGGCACTCCTTCCGCAGCGACCACCGTCGTGGGCGCGGGGAGAAGGACTTGGTTCGCGGTAGCCGCGCTTTCGGCCAACTCCGTGGTATCCGATGGACAGAACCATTGGCAAACTTGACGGAACCATTGGCAAATCTCGTCATCCTGAGTGGGGATGGGCCTTGGGGCCCACCCATATAGATGAAAATCGGCTCGAGTGCGCGTACAGTAGGGGCGGCGTGGAACGGTGAAGGCCGTCGGGGCTCTGGATTTGTCGAGGCCGTTCCTGAGTGTGGTCTGGGACGCGCGCTTGAACCCAACTTTGCGACGCCATCTTCCCGACGTGGAACGGTGGTAAGCGCGTGACGGTGCCTAATATCAACTTTTCGCGCGTCCTACCGCTTCCCCGCCAGGAGGAAACATGGGCTACAAGATAGCCGGAATTGACATTCACAAAAAGGTGCTGATGGTGGTGGTGATGGGGGTGCAAGCCGGGGCGGGGGCAGAGAAGACCGAGCGTAGGCGCTTCGGAACGACGACCCCGGAATTGGCGCAGTTGGCGGCTTGGCTGCAGGCGCGGGGAGTCGCCGAGGCGGTGATGGAATCGACGGCGCAATACTGGAAGCCGGTGTGGTACGAGTTGGAGGGGAAGATCGCGACCTTGCACTTGGCGCAGGCCTTCTCCAACCGGGCGCGGCATGGGCGCAAAAACGATTTCCGCGATGCCGAGCGCTTGGTGCGGCGGCTGGTGGCCGACGAGTTGGTGTTGAGCTTTGTGCCCCCGCCGGAGCAACGGAATTGGCGCACCATGACCCGCATGCAAGTGCACCTGACGTACGATCGCGGGCGCTTGCACAACCAGGTGGAGTGCTTGCTGGAGGAGATGCGGATTAAGCTCTCCAGTGTGCTGAGCGACCTGTTCGGCGCTACCGGTCTGCGCATCCTCAACGCCCTGGCGAAGGGAGAAACCGATCCCCGGAAGCTGGCGGCCTTGGCGGACGGCCGTCTGAAGTGTACCCCCCCGCAACTGTTGGCGGCCTTGACCGGCAAGGTGCAGCCGATGCACCAACGCTTGCTGGGACTGTATCTCGAACGCCTGAAGCTGATCGATACGCAGATCGACGAGCTTAAGCACATGATTGCGGACGCCCTGCAGGCGCATCAGGACGCGGTGCAACGTTTGGCGGAGGTGCCCGGCTTTGGCGCGGATTCGGCCCAGCAGATAATTGCCGAGGTGGGACCCGAGGCCGCCACGTTTCCCTCGGCGGGCAAGATGGCCTCGTGGGTGGGAACCTGCCCGGGACAAAACGAGAGCGCGGAAGAGAACCACAGCGGTCGCTCGGCCAAGGGCAACCGCTACGCGCGCCGCGTGCTGACCGAGGCGGCGAACGCGGCGATCAAGACCAAGGGGAGCCACTGGCAGGTGGTCTTTCGGCGGCTGTTGCCGCGCTTGGATTATCCGCAAGCGGTGTGGGCCGTCGCCCACCGCCTCTGTCGGCTGGTGTGGAAGATTTTGCATGACAAAGTCCGTTACATCGAGCAGGGAGTAAACCGCGATCCCAAGGCACGCGCCAATCGCGCTCGCACCCTGGCCCGTGCACTGCGGCAATTGGGGTACAAGGTCGAACTGACACCCCTAACCCCAACACCTGCACAGGCATGACGGACGATTTTCGACGGAGCGCCGATGCCTTCTATCGGGGCGAAGGACCTGCATTTGGGTTTGCGCAGGCGCGGAGAAAGGCAAATGCAGGAAGAGCAAATGCAGATTCTTCACCCCAAAATCGGAGCTCTGAATGACGGGGCGGGGCTCAATGAACAATTGAGGGAGGCCGGACGGTTTCTCCCCCCGCAAGCGCGCGTATACACCGCTAATCCCGTCGGGATCACGGGTGCCGGGCTCATGGTACGGTGCAGTCGTGCCCGCTCGACCAGCCCCGCGCGAACCGAGTTCCAGTGGGTGTCCTCGACCTTTGCAGGCCAGTGGCCCGACACAACGAGCCGGCGCAACCGCGACGTGCGTGTAGCATAATCCCGCGCGTCAAATCGGACGTACCGCTGAGTAATTTCTGAAAAGCAAAATGACTCAGCGCTACGTGCTGTACCTTGGTTTCGGCCAACTCGCGGTACCCGGTTGAATGGCAAAGCCTCAAAGGACTTATTGTCGGCCATCAAGCGCGAGATCCCTTTGCGGCTGTCGTTCTGGTAGAATTTGCGCCGCACGCGCGTTCCATGGGCGCCCATGAAGATTTGCCACACTTGCCAGCATACCTACTCCGACACCATCGACTTCTGTCCGCGTGACGGCGATCAACTCACGGCCCAAGCCACGGAAACCGAAACACAGCTTGCCGGAGGGCTCTCACGGCGCTTTCGGATTGTCCGCCAACTGGGAGCGGGCGGCATGGGTGCCGTCTTCCTCGCTGAGCAGATTGCGGTGGGCAACCGTCCGGTGGCGCTCAAGATCCTGAGCCGCAAGCTGCTAGATGACCCCGACTTTCTGCTGCGTTTTCAGAATGAAGCGGCTTCCACGGGGCGCATTCATCACCCCAACGTCGTCACCATCTACGAATCCAGCCAGGCCGATGACGGCACCCCCTACATCGCCATGGAGTTTCTGGAAGGCGAATCCCTCCGCCAGGCTCTCACGCGGCGCGGTGCGCTTCCCGTGCCCGAGGTTGCGGAAATTCTCCAACAAGCGGCGCGGGGCCTGAACGCCGCGCACAAGCTGGGCATCATTCATCGTGACCTCAAACCCGATAACATTTTCCTGACGTATCCCGACGACGTAGGGGCGCCCCTTGTGGGTGCCCTCCCTGTCGGCAATGCCGACACTGGCCTCGTGCCTGCCCTCCCCGTCGGCATTGCCGACACCGGGCGGGCACAAGGCCCAACCCTACGGCCCGTTGTGGTCAAGCTCGTCGATTTCGGCATTGCCAAGCTGCGCGAATCCGGCGCCCACACTCAGACCGGGATGGTGCTCGGCACACCCGCTTATATGTCCTACGAGCAGGCTTCTGGCATGAGGAGTGATGAACTCGACGCGCGCTCCGACGTCTATTCGCTAGGCGTGGTGGTCTACGAGATGCTCACCGGCCGCACGCCGTTTCACTCCGACACGCCGGTCGGATACCTGCGCATGCACATGCAGGAAGACCCACCGCCATTCTCCGTCAAACCCAACCTCCCCGCGCTGCCCCAACTCGAAGGCGCGGTGATGAAGACCCTCACCAAGGACCGCAATCACCGCTACAGCTCAGCATTGGAATTTGCACGGGAGTTTGCACAGGCAGCCGACGCCGGTTCTCCCCGTGCTGCGCAGGCAGTGCCGCAAAGGGAAGCCGCCAAGCCCCAGCCGCAGGCCACAGTCACGCCTGTGCCCAAGACAAGCGATCCCACAAGCGTGCGTGACACGGTTTCCGCCAAAGCCGTCCCCGAAACAGCTCACCTATCACGACGAAAATGGCTTGGGTCCCGCTGGAAAAGAATTGGGATTGTCGTTTCAATAGTATGGATTCTCGGTGCGGGTATCCACACCCTGAAGGTCGCAAACGATGAAAATGTGCGACTTGGCCTTGCGATAACAGAGACTTGCCATGACGCCAACGGGCTAGCTTACGACGCATGCCTAAAAGCCGGCGGCGACTTTGCTGCGCAAGAGCTCTACGGTAACCTAACAATTGGAGCAATTGTCGCATTCGTCCCCGTACTGCTGGGTTGGGGATTTAGCTATCTGGTTCTCTTTCTTGTGCGCTGGATTAGCCACCTGCCCGAAGCGGCCAAATCTCCGCAGTTGCGGAGGGTGCCGAAGTTACCCAGGAAGCTGAAGTCCCTTCTCATTGCAGTGGTTGCGCTGGTCGTTATCGTTGCCGGGGTTTGGCATTTTTCGCATCGGGGACCGATGGATTTGAATCCAGATGGCTCGATAAGAAGAGGGGACGTGTCTTGGTCCGCCAAAGCCGGGACATCCAAGGGCGAGGTCAGAGTGAATCCCAACGACGGGCTGAAGTACGTTTGGATTCCGTGGGGGACGTTTCAGATGGGCTGCTCGCCGGGGGACAACGAGTGCCAAGACGTCGAGAAGCCGGCACACCAAGTGACCATCACGAAGGGTTTCTGGCTGGGGCAGACGGAAGTGACGGTGGGGGCGTACAAACGATTCGCGGCAGGCACGGGAAAGGATATGCCCTCCGCTCCAGAATTCAATCGAGATTGGAGCAACGAGCAGATGCCGATTGTGAATGTCATTTGGGAGGACGCGCAGATGTACTGTATCTGGGCAGGAGGGCGGCTTCCCACCGAAGCCGAGTGGGAATACGCGGCGCGAGGGGGAAGCACAGAGGCGCGCTATGGGCCGCTTGAAGAAGTCGCCTGGTACCTTGCAAATAGCGGGGAACAGGGGCATCCGGTGGGCGAGAAACAAGCCAACGGATACGGGTTATACGACATGTTAGGGGATGTATGGGAGTGGGTGAACGACTGGTACGACGGGAGCTATTACCAGCACAGCCCGTCCCAGGACCCCTCAGGGCCGACAGGCGGTCAGGTTCGCGTTCTGCGTGGCGGGTCCTGGAGCAACGATCCTAGGGACGTACGGGTCTCTGACCGCGTCCAGGAGTTCCCAATCCACGGCGACAGCGGCGGCTTTCGTTGTGGCGGGGAACCATCTGGTCCTTAACCTTTTCTGAGTTCACTCGACGTCTTTTTGAGGGCACCAGAGCTCTGCTACTGGCAGGACTAACGGTGCTCGTCATCGCGGTCAGGGATTTCATGGCCGTGGGCTCTTCCCGGCGCGCCGAACAGGCGTACCCGTGTTGAGCGAATCGTTGGACTCAACCGTTTGCAATGTGTCACCCTGAAAGAAATACTGGCGACAAAAAGAAAATACCGCGTTGCCAATGGGCTGCGAAGCCAACGGATTGTGCAAGAACCAGAAGTCACATCCCATCTCTACTGGATCGGTTGGATAAATCGCGGAGCCAAGAACACCGGAAATACCCGCATATTCGGGATTCAGGAACGAGTTCGTAGGAACCACCGCACCGCTGCTCTTGCTGACTTGATCCCGATATTGAAAAGAAGAGTCAACGACTTGGCGCGTTTGTCTGTCCAATGTAACCATCAGGTGCCCGAATGGCAGGCAAGCCATCACCCCGTAGGGCAAATGACTTGGGTACGGAGCATCAGGAATGCGACGGCAGTTGATAGCAACGACATAGTGATCGCTGCCATCTATTATTCCCTTTTTCAGCGCGTCATTATACCTCCCGAGTTTCTCGGCAAGTGCATTGGTAAATCTCAGGAGTATCTGCTCTTGAGGTACGTCCGACACTTGTCCAAGTTGTGGTTGCGGGACCGCATCCGGCCCGATTCCAGGTTCTGGCGCGACAGCCTCGACCCACACCTTCCTTTTCTTTAATGAGAAGTAAAAATCAGGGCCTTCATCACTGACCTTGGTCAGTAAGAACCCTTTTGCCTTTAGAGTAATGGCGAGATACATCTCCCAGAAGCGCTGTAGAAAATGATTCCGTGCATCAGCACAGAAATGGCTATCAGCGAGTGGCCGATACTCTGCCCACAGTTCCTCGACGAATCTACGGGCTTCCGCTAAGACGGGCATATCCCGCATATCGACATAGGTGTGGTCGTCTGTAGAGCCAGGCTGGAAGAAACTCTCGCCGGAAGTCATAATTCAGTCTATCAATGACCTGATACCATTTCAATAACGCGCGGGTGCCGCATGCATTGTGTTTTATTTATGTGTCCCACGAACACGGGCAAGATCTCTGTTACCGCGTCCTAACCGTCGCCTGCTTTGGCCTCTTAACTGTGGCACCCCGATGCATCGGAGTGCGCTCTGCATGGAAGGTATGGGCCTTGGGCACCGGCAGCAAGCTGTGCCACTCACGGTTGCCATTGAAACCCCGACGAAGGGCCGCTATGATAGGAGAAGGAACGACGAGGATGACTTCGTTTTCGGTAAAAACCCGCCTTAAGCCAGACGGCACGCTCCAGGTGGCCATTCCCACCGGTCTCCCGGAAGCGGACGTTGACGTTCTGGTGGTCGTGCGGCCGTTGGACGCCGGCGGCGGGACAGTCGCTCCGAGCGGTTCCTGGCCCGAGGATTTTTTTGACAAGACCTACGGATGCCTCGCCGAAGAACCGCTGGTGCGCGAGCCTCAACTCCAGCACGGAACCCGCGAGAAGCTGCTTTGACCTACCTCTTGGACACCAATACCTGCATTCGCTACCTGAACGGGCGATCTCCCCAAGTTAAAAGCCGTCTCCAATCGCTCCGCCCGGAGGATGTTGTCCTGTGCTCCGTCGTCAAGGCCGAATTGAATTACGGAGCGGCCCGGTCTCGCAACCCTGAGCGCACCATGGCCCGCATTGCAGAATTCGAAGCCCCCTTCACTTCGTTGCCTTTTGATGACTCTTGTGTGCACGCGTACGGTCAAATTCGCTCCGAACTGGAACAGGCTGGCACCCCCATCGGTCCCAACGATTTGATGATTGCGGCCATCGCCCTTACCCACGGTCTCACCTTGGTGACTCACAACACTCGCGAGTTTAAGCGCGTTGCCCGTCTATCATGGGCAGACTGGGAAGCATGAAGGAAGCCGTCACCAAAGCCGTTGGGCTCAAACTCACCGTCGAAACAGCTCCATAAGTCGCGGGTGGCGTCCCGATGAGTCGGCGCGCCCCCCGAACCCGGGCAACATCTCTGTCACCGCGTCCCATCCGTGGCCGGTTCGGGCCGCTCGAAGGCCGCCGACATAAAACGCCATGTGGGCGCCACCCGCCGACGACCCGCCTTACCGTCGAGCAAAAGATTCGCTTCACCCGCGCCCGATGAAAGGCATCTTGGTGGCCATCACGGTCATGAACTGCACATTGGCATCCAGGGGCAGACTCGCCATGTACAAAACCGCATCGGCCACATGCCGCACGTCCATCCGGGGCTCGACCATGGTGGTTCCGTTGGCCTGCAGCGCTCCGCCCGCCAGACGATCACTCATTTCGGTTACGGCGTTGCCAATGTCGATCTGGCCGCAGGCAATATCGTGCTGGCGACCGTCCAGCGAAATGCATCGGGTGAGCCCCGTGATGGCGTGTTTCGTTACGGTATAAGGCGCCGAGTGGGGCCGAGGTACGTAAGCCGAAAGCGAGCCATTGTTGATGATGCGCCCACCGCGAGGATGCTGCGCTTTCATGAGCTTGATCGCCTCTTGGGCGCAGAGGAATGCGCCCGTGAGGTTGACGCCCACGACCGCGCTCCACTGCTCGTAGGTGAGGTCTTCCATCGGGATCGGGGGAACGTTTGTCCCCGCGTTGTTGAAGAGCACATCCAACCGGCCGAAAGCTTCCTGGGTCCGCGCGAAAAGGGCTCGAACAGAATCGGGGTCGCTGACATCAGTGGGCACGGGGAGCATCTTGCCGTTGGAGGGCTTGGCAGATTCGGCGGTCCGCTCCAGCTCCGCCACCCGGCGCCCGGCCAGGACCACAGAGTATCCGGCAGATTGCAGGGCGAGGCTGACCGCTCGGCCAATGCCGCTGCCCGCACCGGTCACGAGCGCAATCTTGCTCTTGTTCACCATGTTCATTTCTCCTCCTGTTCGACTCCGCCCCACTCGGGAATCATAACCTCTGCGCAGAGGGGACAGCTCGCCTTTTATGCGTGCGTCCCACGATTTACGCGCGTCGACCTGGGGCGCGCGCTCCTCGCCAGGTATCGCTGATCAAGCGCTTGCCGGATGAGGGTTTTGATCGCCGCCTGTCGGCTGATGTTCAACTCTTGTGCCGCGTTATCCAACTCTCTCAGCATGGGCGAAGCGAAATCCACGTTCACGCGGCGAACGGGTTCCATCATCCGTCCCGAATTGGTGAAAAAACGCGAAACATCTTCACCGCGATCGGCGCGACCGCGAAGTGCGTGTAGCATAATCCCGCGCGTCAAATCGGAGGTACCGCTGAGCAATTTCCGAAAAGCGAAATGACTCAGCACTACGCCCCGTATCCTGGTTTCGGCCAACGCGGTACCCGGTTGCGTCATGCCGCAGGCGGCGAAACCGGACAGCTTCAATTTCTCCCTGACCATGTCTCGGTCTAAACGATTCAGAAGTATCTCGGGGTGCAAGCAGCGGGAGATTGGATGCGTGGATGGTTATGGGTATAATCCTGGATGTCTGACCCGATCAAAGCAAAATCCGCGTTTATTGGAGAGGGGTATGCTCATACGACTTTTTGGAGTTCGAGGCCACCTTGCGCTGACGCTGGTGGGGGCGCTGATTCTGACCGGAGCGATGCGGGGCGCGGCCCAACTGTCCGCTTCAATCCATAATGAGCAGTTGACCGTTTCCGTGCAGACCCTCGACGGGTCGTACAGCATCCGGGCGAAGGGCTTGGAGCTGCCGGTGCTGGTGGCGCACGTGGGCGTGGAAATCGATCGCCAGTGGGTGCGATCGAGCGAATATCCCAAGCAACGGGCGGAAGAGTCCACCTTCCAGGATGACCTGGGTAGCGGGCATGCCCTTAGGATCACTTACAGTGGCCTGGCGGGAAAGCCGGATTTGGTCACGGTCTTGCGTCTTTATGATCAGCATGCTTACGGCGACGTTGAAGTCACCGTTCGCAACACCACCGGGAAGGCGCTGAGTGTCCAGGCCATCCGCAGCATGGAAGCGGTGGGCAAAGATTTGGTCAATCTCGGTGGGCGCGAAGGGGCAGACCGCGTGCTATCGGACAGCTTTAGCGAAGATCGCCCGGACATGCGGATCCTCGACCTGGCGCAGGCGCCCCAAGGCGTGCACCGCGCCGTGGGCAGCCAACTGATTTACAACCGGGAAAGCAAGCAGAGCCTGTTGCTGGCCACACTCACCTCCCGGCGGCTTCTGACCATCCTGCACCTGCATGTAGAGAATGTCGCGGGGGCTGGGCCTAAGATTACTTCCTACACCGTAGACTCGACGGGAACGACGGAAATCGAGATTGGAGAATCTCTTAAAAAGGCGCCGCCGGAGGACCGGATTGAGCTGAGCTTGCCGGTGGAGACAGGGAAGGAACTTGCCTCCGAACGGTTGATGTTTGCCGCGGGAAACGATTATCACGCGCAACTGGAAGCCTACGGCGATGCGATCAAGGTTCTGCATCGGGCGCGAGTGGCAGCCCAAAACCCTATCGGCTGGTGGAGTTGGACGGCCTTCTACGGGGGGATCACGGAGGCGCCCACCCTGACCAATCTGCTTTGGCAAGCCCAGAACTTGAAGGCTCTGGGTTACAAGTTCTTCTTCATTGATGAGGGATACGAGTACGCGCGCGGTGAATATACCACTCCCAATGCCACGCAATTCCCCGACGGCATGCGCTACTTGGGACACCAGATTTGCCAGCAAGGGCTGACCTTCGGCATTTGGACCGCGCCCTTTGAAGTGACGGCCCGCGCGTGGGTTTACGAGCACCACAAGGATTGGCTGGTGCACAATGCGCAAGGCAAACCCATCCAGATTGGGTCCGTGGAAGATGGCAAGACGGACCCGCTCTTTGCGCTCGACACCACACACCCCGGCGCGCAAGCGTATTTGCGCCAGACCTACCGAATCCTGACTCGCGATTGGGGCGTGCGGTTGATCAAAATGGATTTCATGGATGACAGCGCGATCGAGGGCTTCCATTACCGGCCGAACACGACGGCGCTGGAGGCCCAACGCATCGGGCTGAAGATCATCCGCGAGGCGGTAGGCGAAGACGTGCTGCTGGATAAGGACGGCAGCCCCATGCTGAACCCGGTGGGAATCGTGGACACCGGTCGGATTTCCGTCGATACGGGCCACGATTTCTTAGCCAGCCGGGATGCCGCCCCGGGCATTGCCGCGCGCTACTATATGCACAGAAACTGGTTCACCAGCGACCCCGACGCTTTCACGGTGGCCGCGCAGCACCAGACTCCGGGGTGGCACACGGCTCGAACGCCCATCTCCCTTACGGACGCGGAAGTTTCCATCGCCCTGGCGGCGGTTTCCGGCGGCGAGTTCGAGCTTGGTGATGACATGCCGCTGCTGAGCGCGCAGCCCGAGCGGCTGGCGCTGGTGAAAAATCCGGACTTGCTTCAGATGGCAAAACTCGGGCGGGCTTCTCTACCTATCGATCTAATGACATACCGGCCTGAGGACGAAATCCCCAGCGTCTACTTTTTGAAAGAGGACCGCAGGGAAGCGATGCTGACGGTATTCAATTGGACGGAGGGAGCGCGCTCACACACCTTCACGCTGGCGGATTTGGGTCTGTCCGAGGGCGATGCTTACCACGCCTCCGACATTCTCGATGCCAGCAAAGCCGTGGAGCTGGCGGGCGGCAGGCTGGCGCTTGACGACCAGCCCTCGCACTCCGTTCGTATGATCAAGATCACCGATACAACCGTCGAGGCCGCGCCGCCTGCGATCACCGCGGAGGTCCCTCCCAGCGCGCCCACCGGGGTGGCGGTGAAGTTTTCCGCCGCGGCCACGGATGGTGTTCCGGCCATCTCTTATCATTGGGATTTCGGTGACGGCACCACCGGAGATAGTGCGCAGGTGATGCATGCTTTCACGCAGCCTGCCTCCTATACCGTGCGGTTGAAGGTGGAGGGCGCGGATGGCCTCGCCACTGAGCAAACCTTCCCCGTCACGGTCAAGGGTATGTTGCATTGGAATTTCGATTTGTCGCATAACCGACGCTACGTTGAAAAGAATACACAATAAGAGTTGACAACCGTTGAGGCCGGCGGGCGCCCCAATGAAGGGCGATGGCGGGACCAGGAGTTTAGTTCGCAGGCGAAGGTAGTAGCATAATCCCGCGCGTCAAATCGGACGTACCGCTGAGTAATTTCTGAAAAGCAAAATGACTCAGCGCTACGTCCTGTATCCTGCCTTCGGCCAACGCGGTACCCGGTTTCGGCCAACTCCGGGGGTACCCGCTCGGCAGAACCATTGGCAAAACTCGTCATCCTGAGCACCGATGCATTTTATCGGGGCGAAGGATCTGCATTTAGCTTTGCGCAGGCGCGGAGAGAGGCAAATGCAGGAAGAGCAAATGCAGATTCTTCGCCCGGAAGACCGGCTCTGAATGACGTGGCGGGCTCAATGAACAATTGAGGTGAGGCCGGACGGTTTCTCCCCCCCCCGCGCGCACCCACCGCCCATCCCGTCGGGATCACGGTCGCGTGGCTCACGGTTCCGGTGCAATCGTGCGCGCTCGGCCAGCCCCGCTCGAACCGAGTTCCAGTGGGTGTCCTCGACCTTCGGCCTTACAAGGGTTCACTTCAAGCGAAGTGTTCCGTAGAATGCCTTCAATAGAATAAGACCGCCGACTATTCCGATGCTGATGCTCAGGAGAGTTCCAATCAGAAAATACTCGGCGAAGCGTTTTGATTTGAATTCCGGGTACCGCGCTATCGATTTTGCGGTCAGGATCAGTCCCACCGTGGCGGGTGATTGCAGCAGCAAAGACGTCAAGATTAGAAACCGCTCCAGCCAACCAATATACATCCCGGCGTTTTGAAGTTCTTCCGCGGTTTGTCCGGCGAGGCCCAGGTCGCCACGAACCAGGGGTTTGGTGACGAGCCGAACGAGGTGTCCACCTCCGAAAATTACTCCTACATACACCACCAGCAGGAGCAGGGTTTCTTGAGCGTGGAATTGAACCCAAGTCAGGCCCGCCGTCAAATCGTGGAGGGGAGCCTTGGCAATCACCTCCGCCGCCACGCAGACGGGGAGAACGTACATGAGCTGGCCAGCCACAAAGGCAAGAGTCCCCTCGGCCTTCGCGGTGACGCGGGCCAGGCCCACCTTGCCCCAGTCCAAGACAAGATGCACGAGCGTCAAGCCGATGATGACCAAGTAGAAATCCCGACTGCGCAACAGCATCGGGTTACTCAAACCTGACAGTAGCGCCGCCAAAAGAAGGTGAATTCCACCGCGGTCCACATATGCCAGTGCAGCGCTGTTCCTTCTCCCGGCAACGAGGTGATCGGATTCGAAGACGAAGTCGGTCAGGAGGTGTGCCAGGTAGAGAGCCAAAAATGTTGTTGCCAACACATGCATGGAATTGTGCAATTCTTTCCTTTTGCACAAACGTGTGCAACTAAGGAAAAGCTATCTCGATGACCTTCTTCATGGTTTCGATGGTTTCCTCGGTCTGCCAGAAGTGGCCTCTTTTCAGACTGCGCGATGCGGAAGAAACACCGATTCTCAACACTCGGGCCGCCAGGTCCACTCGCTTTTTGGCAATATAGGCATCGATGGCTTGCCATTGCTTCTCCGAGAGGTCCCGAATAAGTGAATCGTGAAGTGCGTATACCAGGTTGGCCACCCGGTCAAATTGCGCGTTGGCGGACCGGAATGCCGTGCGGACTTCAAACTTGTGAGTGCGGCTATTCTTGGTTTCCACGATGGCTTGCCGCGCCCACTCGAAGGCCGGCCCGGCGAGTTCATTGACGGGGGGGCGCACGGGGTTCGGAACGGGGCCGATGCCGATGCCAACCCGCACCTCGAGCGGCCTGAGCCTTCTCCGCAGGTCGAACACCAGCCAGGGAAGGCCCTGCAGTTGTGCGGTGATAGTTTGGAACTCATCGCCCGCCGTGATGGCGTAAGGTAGCTGGAGCAGTTCCTGATGGGCAAGGCTGGCGATGCGCAGTTTCGCCCTCAGCAAGGTGCGCAACTTCGGCGTCGACCTGGACGCGATCACGTCCGCGATGAGAACCCCCCAGACTTTAATCCCCATTTGCACGTCCTGGTGCAATTCTACACTTTTGCACAATTTTGTGCAATCGGCGAAACCGCCAAGGGAACCTTGCCTTTGAGGAGGCCGAGAATGATGAAAACGGCAGTATTTGAGCAACAGGGCAAATGGTGGTTTAAGTGGTGGAACATGCTAAGCGATATTCCAATGGCTCAGGATTTTGATGGCCCATTCGCAACTAAAAGTGCGGCCGAAGCAGTGCGACAGAGGTTTGTGACGGACCGACGGAAGAAGTATCCTTTCGAACCGATTGAGCTCGAATAGTCTACGGGTTTGCTCGCGCCCCCATTTCGTGCGGGTATAAAACGGTGGGTATAAAACGGTGTCAGGTATAAAACGGTCTCAGGAACCGTTTTTCTCCCCCAAAGATGAATGTTAAGAACCGGCGGAGCCGTGCCGTCATGGTTCCAGCGGTTTCCCCAGCCAGCGCAATAATCCATCAAAAACTTTGGCAAAGGCTTCGGGTGGAAGAGCTCCAAGGCGGTGGAGAGCACGAACCGTGGGGAACGTCGTTACACCCTGGACGAGAAAAGCTCCGGGTTTCAGAAAGGAAACAGGCACGGCTATTTCGAAGGCCGAACCGCGCAGGCTGGTGGTGTGCGGAATAACGGTAATGAGTGCGCGGTCCTGGTCTCCAAACGCCCCGCTGACGACCAGGGCGGGACGCGTTTTCCCCGCCATGCCGAAATCGATCAGCCAGACCTCACCGCGGCGCGGGATGGCCATCCTCTTCCTCAAGGGACTCGAACAGGGCGGCGGAGGCAGCGCCGATTTCCTCGTCTTCCAAGGGTCCGGAATCGAAAGGCAGGGAACGGCGCAGCACCTCTTGCGTAAACGCGCGCTTCTCTTCCACGGGGAGATGTTCGAAGGCGTCCAGCAATGCTTCGGTACCTCTGCTCATGAACACATCATACCAGCCCACCGGCGGCCGAAAAAGAAGTCTTTTCCGCAGCGCTCATCCACACATTCATCCAGCAGTATCTTCACTTGACCTCCCGATTTAGGGGGGTGGCGCTGACATTGTTCTTCATGTCGACGACCCTTGCAGCCTGTACCAGGAGCCCGTCGTGGTCGGGCCAATGTCTTGCGCGCGCAGGACCATCTGGCGCAACCTCCAAAACGATCAATGCTCAAAAAGTCAAGTTTGAGTTCAGCCCTTGCCTGACTGGCGGAAAATTTTTCTTATAGAGGGATCGATAGGGCGCGTGAATTGCACCAACGCGGGTGAGGGAGAAACGGTGTCACGAACCGTTTTTCTCCCCAACCTCCTGACGCTTGTTACTCACTGGGTGGAATTTGCTGTGCGCCGTGGATCACGGCAAGGACGTCAATTTGATCAGGCTTGATGTAGCAGATGATTCGATAGGGGCCTTCTATGACCTGCCGGATTTGGGTGACCCCGAATTCCGCGACCTCGCGCCCCGACAAGGGGAACTCCGCAATTTGTTGGGAACGTTGGGTCAGTCGGTCCACAATGCGCAGGGCATATTCAGGTGAATTCCTTGCCACGTAGGCGTGAATAGCCCGCAGATGGTCGCGCGCCGTGTCGGTCCAGTGAACTTTCACTTTTCCAGGCCAAACTCCGCGCGGAGGGTTTCGACGCTGGTGGTGCGCCCGGCCTGACTATCCGCCAGTCCCGATTCGATGGCCTGACGCACGTAGATTTTATGCATCAGGTCGTCCCAGGTGGAGTCGTCCGGCATTTTCTCGATAAGCTTTCGAGCCTCTTCCTTGATGTTGGTCGTTGCCATGCTCAGATTCCCTTCGCCGAACCCAGCGTACCTTCAACAATGGTACGACGGCACGCATCCACGCGCAACCAGTATCAGTGTCAGCCCGGGTGGCGCCCCACGAGCCCGGGAAACATGTCTGTCACCGCGTCCCATCCGTGGCCTGTTCTGGCTTCAGTGGCACATGCACTCCTGCCTGTGCCCTCTGCATGGAATGCATCAGCCCTAGCCACAGGCAAGAGTGCCTGTGCCGCGCCGTGCTCACACGATGTCCTTCAACAGTTCCGGGTGCTTGTCCAACAGGCGTAGCAGTGTGATGACGGCGGGCAGGGGGCAACCTCGCCGCGTTCATAGCGGGAGAAAGCGTTGTGGCCGCCGCCGGTAAGACGCGCAGCGGCAACCTGGCTCAAGCCGAGCTTGCGGCGGATGCGGCGAGCGGACGGTACCCCGAACTATCGGGGCGCCCCATGAACCCAGCCAAATTGACGATAACGGCTTAACCGCCGACATGGCCCAGAAATGTAGAAACTCGAGGTGCCGGCTGGAAGCCGGCGTTACGGTAGGGGCGGATGAACCGGCGCGACCGCGACGTGCGTGCAGCATAATCCCGCGCGTCAAATCGGACGTACCGCTGAGTAATTTCTGCAAAGCGAAATGACTCAGCGCTACGTTCTGTATCCTGCTTTCGGCCAACGCGGTACCCGGTTTCGGCCAACTCCGGGGGTACCCACTCGACAGAACCATTGGCAAATCTCGTCATCCTGAGGCCGCAGTTTGGCCGAAGGATCTGCATTTGCTTTGCGGCTGCGGAAAAAAACAAATGCAGATTCTTCGCCCGGAAGACCGGCTCAGAATGACGTGGCGGGGCTCAATGAACAATTGAGGTGAGGCCGGACGGTTTCTCCCCCCGCAAGCGCGCACACACACCGCCAATCCAGTCGTCGGCGCGTGCCCGCTCCACGCATTGAAAGGGATTTCCCCGCCAGCCCGTCGCGGAAAACAGGATGTTGGTGTCGAAAACCGCGGTAAGGGGCAAGGCTATTTCTCGTGCAGTAAGGAGTCGACGAAGGACTCGCGTTCATCTTCCGACAAGCGGTCCCAATCGAGGCCACGTTCCGCGGACGCCCGGCGCAACTGCGCCTCGGCGAAGCGCAACCGCTCGTCCCGGCCCACTTGCGCGTCCTGGGCAAGCGCCAACAGGGCCGCCCGCTTGCGTTCGGCCGGCAACCCCCGCACCAGTGAAATGACCTGTTCGTCACTCAATTCCAAATCAGCCCCCTTAGTACTTCTACGGAGCAAAAGTAACCTGCTGGTAGGGTTCGCCCCTGTGATGTCGGCTGACCTCGATCGTCACTTTGCGGTCAAGCCGTTTCAGAAAGTCCAGCAGCTTGTCCGTTGTGAAGCGGCTGAAGTGCCCGTTCATCAGGTGCGATACATCGGGCTGGGCAATGCCCAATACATCCGCGATTTCGCGCTGTTTCAACTGCTTGCCTTCAAGGATTTTGTAGACATGGAATCCGATCTGCGCTCGCGCCAGAAGCTGGTCGGCATCTTTGAGGCCCAAATCCTTGAACACGTTCCCGGAACCCGCTTCGAACTCAATGGGTTTTCGCCTTTTCGTACTCATTTGCCAACTCCTGTGCTTCGGTGTATCGCTTTCTGACGAGGTCAATGTCCCGCTTCGGCGTTTCGATGCCTTTCTTCGATTTCTTCTGAAAGGAATGCAAAACATAAATCCGGCTCCCCATGTGTATCGCCAGCACGACGCGGAAAGCATCAGAGGAATATCGCAGGGCAATCTCAACAACGCCGCGGCCGACACCCTTGAAGGGTTTGGCGTCCTTCGGCATACCGCCAAACTGCATGAGCTGGATCTCGTCCCCGAGGAGTTTTTGTGCACCATCCGGAAAATCCCGCAGGTTTCTCAGGGAGTCTCCCAGCCAGACAAGAGGCCGCAGGACCGGTGGATTTAGCCTGTCCAAACCCCACCTCAGCAATATATAGGAAATTTACTATAATGTCAAAGCGCCGTGGCTGGCGCGGACTTTCGTATTGTCAAGTCTGCAATCCCGAAGGGACTCCTGGCGACTGAATTTAACGCAGCCGATCCGTGCGAAACACGCATGCGTCCTCCAGCCTGACCACGGCCACTCCACGGAGAACTGACCAGCCGACCTTGCACCGGGTTGTCGTGGATGGAGTCCGCGAAGTTGACCGGTAACATAAATCCGATAATCGATGGGCATGGCGCCCAGAAGTATACTCTCGCCCATGTTGGGCCGTAAAAGAAAGTTCCTTCGGAATCGTAGACACCTAAAATCGGGTGTCTGATCCGCCAGCCGCCCAGTGCCTGGCCGCCCGCGTTCCGTTCTTCTTTGAGCAGTGGGGCGGGACGAGAAAGAAGAAAGCCGGGCGAGAACTCAAAGGCCGAACGTGGGATGAGATGCCTGCACTGGCCTCGGCCCTCTCCTTCTAGCAATTTGGGAGTGGCGCAGGCGGCTACCCCCCTCCAAGGCCCACATCACGAGGTAATACGAGATTTCGCCGATTTTGCCGTGAGATAGTTTACGAATGCGGAGCACGACACAAGCATGAACTTCGCATCCTCGAATGTGAGCGTGGGTTCCTCCATCAAGGCGTGTCGGATTCCCTCCGCGTCGTTCGTGTAGCCGTACAAGCTGAGGAAGGCTTTTTCAAGAGCGGCGTGCAGGTCCACCTTCGCCTTAAGTTTCTTAATGGCATCGCCGAGTGTGGCTTTATCATCGTTCGTGATGAGTTTGCAGGCGGCTTCCACAGCGCTTATTGACTCCTTAATGCAGTTCCTGTAGTCCGGCGACTTCCGGTCAGCCAGAAACCCCAAGGCGGTTTTTATGTGTAGTGAAACAGGACGCATTGAGTCTGCCGCCGCCAATGCATGTTCGACTGCCGCGATCTCCTCTTCTGACGTAATTTGGGTCAATTTGTTTCCGACAAAACGATATGCTGATAGCTCCCGCTCGAGTATTCGATTACAGTAGTCCCGAAACTTGGCGTTCGTATCGCTATAGGGCGCTAAGTAATTGGAGGGGACGAATTCAAGAAAATCATACGCCTCGTACCAATGGCACGCGAAAAAGTACTCCCGAAGAATTTGGTACGTAGGCCCCCAATCGCTGGGGAGAGTATCGAGAGGGTGTTTAAAGTAATTCAGCCAAATTGAGCGGCACAATCTGGAGATAAGCTCATCGGACTCATGGTAGCTGTACCCGTATCGCGTAACCACGTCGTCCCAATAAAATAGAGAGAGTGCGTTCCACAATCCGGTTCGCAAATCAGCATCCATGTCATCTGTTTGGATGACGTTCTTAATCGGCTTAATTCCCCGCCGCTCAGAAAATTTCATCCGAATGACCCTCTTAGTCGTTGCCAGATCCCAATATTAGCTCGCACGCGCACTCTTCGGCTGCCAACTGTCTGATGGCGTGCCGAGACGTTAGGCGTTGGGCTTCTTCGGTCTTGGATCTTCCAATAGACCGAAGTCCCGGGCCACCTCCAACCCCACTTTTTCAATGAAGTCCTGCAACTCACGCTTTCTCTCTTCCGTCACCGTCACGTCTCTCGGCACGTCCCTCCTTTGCGGAGCTTTGTGAATGGAGAAGTGAACCACGGCGCAGACGCCCATGACCGCGCTTGTGAAATGCTGTCGCGGGGACACATCTGTTACACGTCCAGTGTGATGTAGTTCTCGACAACGAGCAGCAATTCCCGGTTCATCGAATGTAAGGGTCTTCGCTACATGTCCGAAATCATTTCTAATCTTGCGAATCAGATGGAGGTCCCTTTTCGCCCGGTCTGGCAACAACCCGAGGGCGTAACACAACTCAATCCGACTAGAATACGACCCCAACGGCGCCAAAGGGCGGAAGAGTTCGTCAATGGCGGTCGTATCGTCAACAAACGTTCGCCGCAGCAACCGTTCTAGCTGATCGGCAAGATAAGCGGCAGCCATTAATGCACATCCCCGGTCAGTCTCCGCGCTCAGGGACGCGCGAAACTCGAGAACCTCATCGAAGTAAGTAAACGGATTTTCGGTCATGCCAGAACGACCTCCAGACACGGAACCTGTTCAAGAACTGGCGGGCTTGCTCACTCACGGCCTCATTTGTTAGGCGAATCTGCGAGGATTATAGCACCGAGGGCGGGTGGCGCAGACATTGACTCTTATGTTTGCGTCTCAAGGTTGCTTTTCCATAGCCAAGCCAAACCTCTCGCGATAGGGTAATATCAGAGTTGAATGGATGGAGAGAAGCAATGACGGTCACTTTGAAGTTCAAGCCGGAAGTCGAAGCCGGACTGCTGGCCCAAGCGCAAGCGAGCGGAATGAGCGTGGAAGAATATGTCCTTTCGGTCGTGGAAGGGACAGTGCTGCCCGCAGCAAGGAAACGCTTGTCGCCGGAGGAACGAGCGGCGGCGTTTGAGGCATGGTCTGCTGGTCATCGTCGTACTCCTCCCGTGTCTGATGATGCGCGGGTGGCGCATACATCGGCTCCTATGTATGTCTTTTAGGGCCTGCGGCCCGCGAAACCCCATGAAAATGACATTTTAGACCTGCATTTTCGACCCTGCGCCACCCCGTACCCGGGCAACATCTCTGCCACCGCGTCCCATCCGTGGCCTGTTCCGGCTTCAGTGGCACATGCACTCTTGCCTGTGTGCTCTGCATGGAATGCATCAGCACTAGCCACAGGCAGGAGTGCCTGTGCCACGGCGTGCTCACACGATGTCCTTCAACAGTTCCGGGTGCTTGTCCAACAGGCGAAGCAGTTTGACGATGGCGGGCAGGGGGGCAACCTCGCCGCGTTCGTAGCGGGAGAAGGCGTTGTGGCCGCCGCCGGTAAGACGCGCAGCGGCAACCTGGCTCAAGCCGAGCTTGCGGCGGATGCGGCGAATTTCCTTGCTCTGACGCTGGCGAGCGCGCAACACCAGGGCGTCCCCCGCTGCCGCGTATCGCCGCGCACTCTCGGCATCGAATTCCACTTCACCGCAAGCTCCGCAGCGCCAGCCCGAAAGCCCTTCCACCTTCACTCTCCGGCCGGCATGTTCCACCGTCAAGGCCTCGCCGTCGAATCGCTTCAAGCCCTTGCGGTCCTCGCAGTTAAGACATTTCCTCACCATCGTCACTTCTCATATTACCCTATAAGGGTAGTCCTTGCCAGGGGTGTAGCGGACGGTACCCCGAACTATCGGGGCGCCCTATGAACCCAGCCAAGTTGACGATAACGGCTTAACCGCCGACATGGCCCAGAAATGTAGAAACTCGAGGTCCGGCCGGGAGCCGGCGTTACGGTAGGGGCGGACGGCGTCCGCGCTGGGGCCGAACGCCGTTCGGCCCTACATGACGAATTTACCTTACAGCGGCGGCAAAGCGGTTCTAAACTCCGGGGCTCAGCATGCCGGCTTGCGTGCGGCCCAGTACCGGATTTGCGGCAAGTTGCCGATGAAACCCGGGGGCTGGCGCGGAACATGCTTTCCCACGTCTGCAATTTGGGGGCAGGTGCCTCGCCTGTTGGGCACGCCGGAGGGTGGTTGGTTCGCTTGAGTCAGACCGAGCCCCCCGAAACAACGGAGGCAGACCCCGCTGCTGCGGTCATCACGGCGGGGGCCACCGTCACCACGGCCATCAGGACCCCGGTGCGGAAAAATCCGTAAACGGGAATCAGCAGGATGCTCAGCGCCAGGGCGCCGGCACAGGCTCCAGCGAGGTCTAGGGCGTAAAGAACCCCGGGCGAGCGGGTGCCTTCGCGCGATGGGGGAAGCTGGCCGTAGGGCCGACCGGCGGTCGGCCCATCGCTTTCGGGCCGAGCGCCGCTCGGCCCCACGGTGTGATCGGGCAGCGGGGTGGTTGTGCCCGACGCGTCATGCGGCCCAATACCGCTCGGGGATACGGCATTCTGCGGCTGGCCGGCGGTCGGCCCGGCCACATCTTGGGGCCAACCCAGTGTCGGCACCGCCATGTCTTGGGGCCGATCCAGCGTCGGCCGGGCCATATCTTGGGGCCGATCTAGGATCGGCCCGGCGCTTTTGGGCCGAGCGCTGCTCGGCCCTACGGCGTCCCTCGGGGGCGCGGCGCTGGGAGCGGATGCGTCGGCGGGCAATTGTGAATCCGCAAAATAAATTCGGCTGGCCAGCAGGAATTCGAATCCGCCCAGCAAGCCTGCCGTCAGCGCGAGGGCTGGGAACAAGACGTCGCTTGCGGCGCGCTGTCCGCCCTCGCTCGTCACGCGCCCGAGTTGGGTCAGCAGGCCGTAAAGCAGCAACGGTGACGCCGCGAGGAGGATTTGCAAGCCGGCGAGCAGCCGCAAGTCCCGCGGGAGAAAATGCGAGCGCGGCCCCGCACGCAGCTCCCACCAACTGCCCAGCGCCATGCCGGACATGAACAGCGCCACGAGGATCGTCAACTCGTAATAGACGTACCCATAGAGTGCCTGAAACCCTAGTAACAAAAGCATTTCGAGGCCGAGTTCGGCGAACCCGATCGCCGCCACCGAGAAGGCGGCAGACCGGCGGGCGCGCATGAACGTTTTGTCCTCTCGGCGCGCCGGCCAGAACCATAAGAGTGAAACCAGACCCGCCAGCGCCAGCGCAACGCCGGCGAGTATCCGATTGAAACGCAACCGTCCCAACGCTTCGATCCAATGCCCGGTGGCGTGGCCGAACGGAGCGCTCCACAGCGCCACATCAAAGTAATAGGCAACGGGGGCAAAGTCGTGATTCACCGGCGTCGAGGGCAGCGGCTCGATGTGGGCGCGCAAGTCCTGCATGCGGTCGGGCGACATCCGAAACGGCAGGAAATATTCCCGCACATATTGCGTGTGCAACCGGCGCGCGCGCAACCGCCGCAGGAGCTCCTGGGGATCGGCGGTCAGCGTGCCCGGCTTGGTCGCCGCAAAGAAATGAACCGTCTCGCCCGGAATGGCGACGACTTGGGGAAAAACCTGCCGCAAGGTACGCTCCAGGCAGCGAAGGTAATCAGCAAGCTCGTCGCTGATGTAATCTTCGGAAGCAGCGGTCTGAAATGACAAAATGCCCCCCGGAAGCAACTTGGCGGCCGCCTCACGATAGAACTCGTCGGTATAGAAGCGATTGAGCTGGGCCGTGTGGGGGTCGGGCAAATTGACGATGATGACGTCAAATTTGTCCGAAGTACTCTTCAAGAACCGCCGCCCATCTTCGGGGATGTTCAGGATGCGACGGCCCTGTAGCCCTTTATCCACAATCGCCCCGGGGAAGTACTGCCTTGCAATTTCAAAAATCATCGGGTCGATTTCGAGATAATCGATCTGCTCGATACTGGGGTGAGCGAGCGCCTCGGCAACGCTGCCATTCACGCCACCGCCGATCAACAGTAGGCGGCGAGGCTCAGGGTGCTCGAGCAAGGCAAAGTGCACGGCTTCTTCCGCCGCCGCGGGGTCCGGCACAGTCATCACAATGAGGCCGTTCTCAAAGAGGCTGCGGCTATCACCTGTCTCCGTTACCGCCAGGCTGCCATAAATCGAATTCCGCACCGCCACCAATCTGAACCCACGCCACAACCAGGTTAGAGAAACGGATTGCAGTTCGAAACCGCCAACGAGCACAGCGGCCGTCATCAGCCCAAAACTCGCGGCCAGAGCCCGCCGCCGCACGCTGACGGGGCCGAGTAGCGCCCATGCAGCCAGCAGATTCAACACGCCCAGAAATGCCGTAATCGCAAACGGATTGGACAGCCGCACCAGCGCCAGGCTCGCGGCCAAGCCCCCCACGGCGGAGCCGGCAGCTTCGAGCAGGTACACTGCTCCGGTGGACGCGGCAGTGGACGTGCCTGACATATCCGCGAACAACCGGCTGCCCGCCGCGAACAACCCGCCGGAAGCGGCACAGAAGAGACTAAGGGTGACGCAGGAGGTCAGAAACATCGGAACCGGACCCAGGATTTCGCCCGGCACGGACTGGCAAACGGCTTTGCTGACTCGCACGGCCAGCAGCGTGATCGGCAGGGCGAAAGCCAACAGCACTTCAAGGCCAGCTACGAGTTTTCGCGGAGTGCCGGCGCGCGCGGCCCAACGCCCCAGGACACTCGCCCCGAGCGCCGTCCACAGCAACCAGTTGGCCAGCATCACGCCCAGGGCAAGCTCGTTGCCGTAAAACACTACCAACAACTCGCGCATCAACAGGACTTGCGCGATGATGGCGGTGAAGCCGATGAGGGCCAGAATCAGGCGCAGCGCCCAGGGTACAGTCGGCGTTCGCCGGCCTGCGCTTTGGATGTCCATTTGCTCATGCATCTCAGTTGGATGGAGACAATCCACTTGCCACTTGTACAGAAGTGGATGTCGGTTCTCGTCCGCCGGTTGTCGGCGGTCGTCAGTTGCCAGCCGCCAGCTTTCAGTAGAACGTATTGGCGCAGGAGTTCCCGAGAACTGAGGACGGGAAACGACCCTGCAGACGCGACATGAAAGAGCCGTCCGAGACTAGTCCTCTACCTACCCCCAGCCCTGGCGGCACCAGGCGTGACGTGCTGGTGCGGCTTTTGCGGGTCGGCGGCCTAAGCGCCGCCACGGTTGGGGCCGGAGTGTGGCTCGGCCGGCGCAGCCACCGCCCGGAAGAAGAAGCGCCGCCAACCCTTGCCCGCAGCGTCACTGTTTCGCCCGATGCCCGGTTTCCGGAGCTGGTGGTAGCACAGGGGGATGATCCCCGCGCGCTGGTTCGGAACAGCCTAGTCGCCCTAGGCGGTGTAGCGCGCTTTATCGCGCGGGCTGACGTGGTGGTGATCAAGCCCAACATGGCCTGGGATCGCACTCCCGAGCAGGCCGCCAACACCAACCCTTTCGCCGTGGCGGAAATGGTGCGGCAGTGCCTGGATGCCGGCGCTAAGAAAGTGATCGTTACTGATGTAAGCTGCAATGATCCGCGGCGCTGCTTTGAGCGAAGTGGCATAGCGCGTGCCGCCAGTGCCGAGGGCGCCGAAGTCATATTGCCGGAAGAGCATCGGTTTCGCCAGGTTAACCTGCGCGGCGACGTCCTGGGCGAGTGGCCTGTGCTCGAGCCCTTTCTGGCTGCGGACAAGATAATCAACTTTCCGGTAGCCAAGTCTCACGACTTAACGGGCGTAACGCTGGGCATGAAGAATTGGTATGGCATTCTGGGCGGGGCCCGTAACCGGCTGCATCAGCGCATTCACGAAAGCCTGGCTGACTTGGCTGACGTCATGCGTCCGACGCTAACCCTGATCGACGCCTATCGTGTGCTCATCCGCAATGGTCCCACGGGGGGCAGCCTGGACGATGTGATTTTGAAAAAGACGCTGGTGGCCGGAACCGACCCGGTGGCCCTCGATGCCTACGTGGCCAAGGCCTATTGGAACCTTGAGGCGAGCCGGTTGCGTTATTTGCAGCTCGCGCAGGACCGCGGGTTAGGGCAAATGGATTTCTCGAAGGCGCGGACCGCGGCAATTAACGTGTAATTCAATTCACCCACCCCTCCTCGTCCTCATCGTCCTCCTCGTCGTCTTCGTCCTCCTCGTCGTCCTCCTCATCCTCGTCTTCGTCGTCCTCTTCGTCGAAATCTTCCCCCGAATTCGCATCAGCCATGGCCATGGCTTCATCGGCCACCGCGGCGATGTCCTCATCGCGAGAATCAGACAGTTCAACGAGAATCGGTCCTGCTTCTTTAGGACGAATGCTGGCCACCGCGTCAATGGCAGCCAGCAACAGGGGTTTTGGGGTCTTAGGATCCTGGACGAGGGCCACGACGTAGGGCCATGCTTCCTTCAATTCCCAGTTGCCCGCTGCCTGGACGGCCTCGCAGCGAATATCCAGACTAGGACTCTTCAGCGCTTCCAGGATCTCCTTATCGAAGCCGCGAATATGGCGCATCCCAAAAACCGCCGTCAGGATCCACTCGTTGTCTCCGCTGGACCACGCGGTCTTGATCGCAGCCTTCTGCCAATCCTGTTGGGCGCGCACCGCCGCTTCCAGAATTCTCCGGCGCACTAGCTTGGGAATGCGCTCGTCAGCGTAAAGCGCATGCAGCGAATCCCGAAGCTTTCGAAACGTCTCAAGGGAGATAGGCACACTCTCCGGATCATCGAAGTCTTCTTCGTCGAGAAGCTCGATGTCACCCTGTTCCAGCACGGGCCCCAGCGCGATGGCCGCTGTCGCGCGCAGTTCGTCGGATTCGTTTTGGTCGGCGACGATGGCGAGCAGGGCCTTGGCCAAGTGCTCATTCATCGCCACAAGATCGCCGCCTAGTTTCGCCGCGATCAGCCGGTCGGACTTGTCGGCCTGCTTATCCGTCAAGGTGCTAAGGAATATCTCCCCTGCGTCGTCCGGCCACTCCCACGGTTCTATCTCAAGCAAGTCTTTTACGTTCATGACGCCTCCGATCCTTCATTCAACCTTAGATTGCCGAGTGGCAACATGCGTTGCGGCCGTTTCCACGGCTGGGTCATCGAGCAGGATACGACTCGCAGCAACCCACGGATACACTTCGCTTTTTCGACTGCGTTAACCCTAAACCTTTCGGGGGGCCATTATACATCGAACTGCATTTCTGCCGAGTGTCCGTTGAATCTTTGGTAGTGGTACAGTTTGAATTTTACGCGCCTTGACTACCCGCCTGAGTATGCCATGATAGGCGCATGGCAAAAAAGATCAAAGCCAAGTCAAAGCGGAAACCGTCCAAGCGGCAGCCAAGGGAAGACTTCATTCAGGCGACGCACCGCGTCTTTCAGGAGGTCATCCGGCGCAGCGGGGAGATTCCCGGTACTCTCCCTAAACCATAACCATATCTGCTAGAATCTTGTGGCCGCCTAGCTCGACGGGGCGAAAGGCGGGAACCCTACCCGCTTGGCGGCCATTCCCTTCTTAGGGCATCGCAAAGGGAGCGATGGGATACCCGCTGCCGGATGGAGTACCAGATCGTCTAGAGCCTTTGATATACGCCGCGTCGTTGGAAATTGACAAGAAATTCCCAAGACCTAACCAAGCCAAACAACGCATCAAATCGCTTACGTTTGCGTTCGCAGAAATAATCTATATGGCGGCAAAGAACGATGAAATCGCCCCACATCTGGCGGTGGATGCTCTTAGACAATTCGTGCGCGATGCGCACCTATATGACGCAGGTCTCCCCAAGTATCTGCCAACCTACTACGAAAAAACCCGAAGCATGGAGAGATTTGAAACCCGGCTTGCAAATGAGATAGAAGAATCGGACGAATGGCGAGAGTACATCGACAAGTTTGCAGCCCTGGTGAGAAGCAAAATATCAGGCTCCGATTCTGAACACCGCACAACTCCTATCGAAAATCGGAAAACTCTACGTGACGCCTACCTCAACAGTTTTCCAGAAAAGATATTTATTCGCGATATATGTTGGGCAGTGAAGCAGCGTTATCGTGAATGGACTCGATGGATTGGTGGTCACGTCAAAGACGGGTCAAAACCAGACAAAGCATTTCGCGCCATCATGACGAGTGGAAAGAGACCCGAACAATACAGGGCGGACCCGCGTCCCAAAGATTGGAAATAGGTTTAGTGGGGTATCCGGTTGACTCAGGTAACCCCAACCTGTAGTATACGGCTCGATGGAGGACTATCCTCGCGATCTCACTGAATTCGAAAGTCGTTTGGCGACGGAGGAAGCTTGTCGGGAATATCTTTTTCGTCTCCGATGGCCGGATGGTTTCCGTTGCCCGCGTTGTGGGCATGGCAGCGGGTGGTCTTTGCGAGGCATGCTTTGGCAGTGCGCTGAATGCGCCTATCAATCCTCGGTGACGGCCGGGACAATCTTTCAGGACACCCATACCCCGTTGCGGTTGTGGTTCCGCGCGATGTGGTGGGTAACGACCCAGAAGAATGGGGCCAGCGCTTTGGGACTGCAGCGAGTGTTGGGCTTGCGTCGGTACGAGACGGCCTGGACGTGGCTGCATAAACTGCGCCGGGCGATGGTTCGGCCTGGGCGCGACCGGCTGGCGGGGAGAGTCGAAGTGGACGAGACTTACTTTGGGGGAGTGGAAGAAGGTCTGCGAGGTCGGCACCTGGGTACCAAAACACTGATTATCGTTGCGGCGCAAGAAGATGGGCGGGGTATTGGACGGATCCGCCTGCGGCAGATCGCCGATGCTTCCGCGGACAGCCTGCTGCCCTTTATGGAAGAGTCGATTGCACCCGAGAGCGTGGTGCGCACGGACGGCTGGCGTGGCTACGCCCCCTTGGCAACGAAAGGTTACATCCATGAGATCATTCCGCTTCGCGGGCAGAAGAAAGCCGCGTCCGAACTCCTGCCCCGGGTGCACCGAGTGGTGTCGCTCCTGAAGCGCTGGCTGATGGGGACTCATCAGGGAGCGGTGAGTCACAAACACCTGGATTACTACCTCGACGAGTTTGCTTTCCGTTTCAATCGTCGAAAGTCCCAGAGCCGGGGCAAACTCTTCTACCGTTTGGTGCAACAGGCCGTCGCCGTGGAACCGGCGCCCTACGACGCGATTGTTCACCGCGGAGCCCAGAAACGAAAACCACAAGATGTTGGGGTTACCTGAGTCAACCGGATAGCCCACTTAGGTTTATTTATCCCCCCCTCTTTTTCCCCTGTTTTCCCCCTCTTTTTCCCCTGTTTACTTATCTCTAATTTCTCTGGCTTTTCCGGGATAGTCAGCTTCTGGCACGCGGGTTAGGATCGATGTGGGGTAGGGATAAAAGCATGAATACAACGGATTTGAGACGCTGCCGGTCGCCACCAGTTAACAGCGAACTTTCAACCCCGAGGCTAAGGCCGTCTTAGCTTGGCTTTTTGCCAGCGTGCTAACACGGCCTTCCTCGCGGCTTCACTGCGCTGCCGAGGGGTGAGGTTCTGCCCGCGCCTCAATCCCCCTTTTTTCCCGAGTGCTACTGCATTGGGGTCTCTCATAGACTCAACTCTATACCAACCGCTACGTATTGGCAAGCAAAATATTTTGCGGGCGCATTCATTTTTCTCTTGACTTTCATACGTAGCGCTACGTATAATAGTTTTGGGAGTGAAAAGCCATGAACCGATTGACCCGTGAGAAGCAAGCGCAAGTGATCGCGGCGCTAGTCGAGGGATGCAGTGTGAATTCGACGGCCCGCATGGTAGGCGTATCAAAGGTTACGATCTTGAAGCTGCTTGCTGCGCTTGGCCCTGCCTGTGCGGATTACCAAGACAAGGTACTCATCAACCTCAAGTGCAAGCGCATTCAGGTTGATGAAATTTGGCAATTTTGTTATTGCAAAGAAAAGAATGTGCCCGAACAGCTACGCGGGAAATTCGGCTACGGAGACGTGTGGAGTTGGATAGGAATCGATGCGGACTCTAAATTAATTCCCTCTTTCATGGTTGGCTATCGTGACGGAAAGACGGCAAGTATTTTTATTGACGATCTCAAGAGTCGGCTGGCGAACCGCGTACAGCTTACGAGCGATGGCTTGAGTTGCTACCTTGAAGCGGTCGAAGGGGCATTTGGGGCGGATATTGATTACGCCATGTTGATTAAGATTTTTGGTGCGAGCCAAGAGGAAGTGAGGTATAGCCCAGCCGAGTGCATCGGCTGCGAAACCAAAATCATTCAAGGAAAACCCGACCCGAAACACATATCAACTTCATACGTGGAGCGCCAAAACCTCACGATGCGGATGACCATGCGTCGGTTTACCCGTTTGACGAACGGCTTCAGCAAGAAAGTCGAGAATCACGCCTACGCCGTGGCGCTGTATACGATGCACTACAACTTCTGCCGGATTCACCAAACCCTGCGCGTAACCCCCGCAATGGAAGCCGGAGTATCCAACCACGTTTGGAGTATCGACGAAATCGCGGCTCTACTGCCGAAGCCCACGTTCGGACCTCGCGGGCCGTACAAAAAGCGCAGCGCAAATTAAGCTTGAATCGGCGGAGAGCCGCGATACAATCCCCTATGCAAATCCTAAGCGATGGAGTTCGGCGAGACTTGTTTTATATTCCCAGCCAGCATGTTTGGCCCAAAAAACTGCGGTTAGCAGTCCGACTTGATGAACCATGGCAAGAAAAACTCTTTCACTAGAAAACTTTTTGTCTCGAATCAGGGAACTGACCACCGGCCCAACCCCTGTGCTCTGTATCTTAAATTCCGAAGGTGCGAGGGTACAAGCGCGGGTGTATGGTGCCGTCGCGACCGTTGATGGCACTAAATTATTCATCGCTAGTTCCTCAGATTTACCCTCTGAATCTTCGACAATAGAAGCAGATGTTGGCGTTGACGGATGCCGATTCACCTTTGTCGATCTCGCCACCGAATTACCGAGTGAGACAGTCGAATCCTTTGTTCTTAGACACGGCAACTCATTTCTGCAAGTCTCGTTTCCTTCAGGGACCAGTTTACTCGTCTGTTTTACGGTGTGATCTTTCCTATCTTTTGGAAAGGTACTCTGGTTAACTTTTCTGGACAGTCTTGACATCGGCAGGGGTTTCCCTTAAGTTAGGTTTGGCCGTCCAGCCAAAACTAAACCGCAGAGAACCCGCCGCGAGCGGGTTTTCTTTTTATAACACACCTGCCAACCCTCAAGCGTATAATTCTCGCCAAAAAGAAAGGGGTTTTCAAATATGAACCTATTGAAACTTGGATTAGCCGTCTTGTTCGGAGTGACCCTTGGCGTAGTGCTGTCCCACGTGCCGAAGGTCAAGGCAAACCCTCAAGAGCCTGGGTCAGTCCATGTTACGGTCGTTCCTTTGGCGATGCCTGACGCAAAGAATCTTGCTTCGAAAAATCTGCCGGGTTACAGAGTCGTCGGAATCTCCTGCCTCGCCAAACCCATTAAACAGTTACCCGACGCCGCCGTCTGCTATGTGGCCACCACGCCGAACTAAGACAGGTTATTACTCGGCTCGCTAAACTCCAACAGGACTTTGAAGGGCAGGGATTTCTCACGAATAAGAGTTCTTAAGTCTCGCAACGAAAGTATAAACCACAAGGCTGCTGGAACCCCCGAGGCTGGCTCGAAAGGACGGTCGAGGTTCATCCAGACCTTGCCGCAGTGAGCGCAGTTGTTTGGGATCGTGCGAAACAATTCCGGCTTAAACGTCATCCTTCCGCCACACTCGCATTCAAGTGTTATGGCTGTGATGTCTTCCAAACCCACAACAATTTTCCGCTCGACAGTCATACGGTAAAGATTAACATAGCGTGTCAAGTGGATTTGGGCGGGGTAGCGCAATCCCTCTGCCAAACGTTAAGGTTTGGAATTCAAACTGTACCACTACCGAATCTTTGTGACTTTTGAAAAAATGGCATGGTTTGTCCTTGCTCCCGGTTGCGCAAAGTTGTTCTCGTCGCGATCCAGGGCGGGCCGGCACCCGATTTCGCGTCCCCGGCGGCCAGATACGACATTATGTCAGAATGCACGGGATGGGGAGTATGCGTCCGGTGAACGAGAGTTAGTTCTATTCGTGGCAGCACCAGCTTCGGGCTGGTCGGCGAGAAAATGGATGACACCCAATGACGTGCTCGGCCAGCATCGCCAGCACGTCAAACGAACGATGCATGTCCGCACCAAAAGCACCGCTGTGCAACCGCGGGAAATCTTATCAACCCAAAGATGCCCTGTGCAGTTGGGCTTCTGTTTCGGAATGTACCGATCTGGCATCAGAAGGCTGACCACAGGAGTCGCGTGTGACAAGCCGGGTCGGTACAACGACCTGCTTGGGGTCCTGGTCCGGATTCGCTAGTCGATCAAGCAGGAGTCTTGCCAGACTCCTGCCTACTTGATCGGGAAACTCACGCACGGTCGTCAGGGGAGGGTCCAGCGTCGTGCGTTCATCTTCGCCCACTGCCGCCACACTGATGTCATCGGGTATCCGTAGCCTCGCCTCCTTCAAGGCTCGGTAAACTCCCGCGGCGGCCATCGTGCTTCCCGCGAAAATGGCGCTTATCGAGTCATGCCGGCCCAGGATGGATTTCGTGGCCAAATAGCCTACCGCCTCCAGGTCTGCCAAACTGACATCTTCCCGCCGGGGAGGGAGGGAAGCTTTCAGCATCGCGCGCTCATATCCGGCGTAACCGCGCGAGAACCAAGGCAGTTCGCAATTGCCGACATACCAAATGGCTTGATGCCCCAAGCCTTGCAGATAGCGAACCGCGTCGTGCGCCGCGCTGATATCATCGTCCCAGACAACATCATAATCTTGCGATCGCCAATCGCCGACAACGTTATTGCCCAGAACGGCGAAGGGAACTTGCCGGTGGTTCAACAAATCGAGCAATCCCGGCGAGTTGGTTCCGCCCACGATGTAGCCGCATGCGGCGTACCGGCCCTCTGCCAGTTGAGGCACGTGCAGCTCCCGGCGGCGGGCGCCGAGGGGATAGTGTAACGAGATGAAAAGTATTCTATACGCTTGCTGGGCACAGTAAGCTTCCGCCCCCGAGAGGACACGGGAATGATAAGGGTGCAACATTGTCCTATTGCTGAGAAGGAAGGCCACGGTTCGTGACTTGCACCTCGGCCGAATTTCAACGCCCAGCTCGAACGCTACGGCCCTCACCCGCTTTTCAATTGCCGGACTTACGCTCCCGTTGCCACTTGCCACCCGGGACACGGTGGACACACTCACATGGGCCGCTCGTGCAACTTCGGAAAGCGTGGCCTTTTTTTCCATTTCAGGTTCCCCTCATCGCTTGCCCGGGTAATCACAACCAAAAACTACCGACGGCTTGTGAGTAATCGCAGATTATTTGCCGGAAAAGTCTTCAACTGTCAAGATATTTTTCAACCTCGTTCTCAGGCAAATGGCGGTGGATTCTTCCCGTCCCCTTCCTTCCGCGACCAGATGGTCCACACGGGGGTACACGCGTGAGTCAACAACGACGCCATTAAACGAATGTTTCCCAGGTTTCGCTATGAATCAGGCCTCCCGCAACCCCACCCGGGCATAAGATGTGTCTGGCATGAGATTTGTCTTGACAAGAATAATGAAACTTGCTTTATAGAATCCGCAAAGCTGAAGAATAGATGTGACATTTTGCCTATCGGGCTTGGGACGCGTACAAACCGCAGAGGCGGGTTCTGCGGAAAATCTCAACCCAGCTACTTGTAGCAGGAGGTTAAAAGAATATGCGTACCAGGATTCTTCTCTCGATATTTTTCACATTCCTCTGTTTCGGCGCGCTGGTTCGTGCGGATGAACCTACAGGGACCATTGCGGGATCGGTTTTGGACCCCAGTGGCGCCGCCATCGCCAGCGCCAAGGTCACCGCGACGTCACTTGCGACTGGCCTGACACGCACAACCATGACCGCAAACGATGGCCAATTCGTGATCCCACTGTTGCCCGTTGGGTTCTATAGCATAACCGCGGAAATGGCAGGTTTCGAGCGCTTCGAGCAGCGTGGCATCGAAGTGCGGCTCGATCAGAGTTCCTCGGTCACGATTCCTCTCAAAATCGGAGCTACGACCAATCTGGTCACCGTTCAAGCCAACGCGCAGATGGTGGAAACACGCTCGGGCGCTCTGAGCCAACTGATCACGGAGCGGAACGTCGAAAATTTGCCGCTCAACGGGCGCTATGCCGCGGCGTTGATTCTTCTGTCACCGGGAGCGATCGATGCAAACGCCAAGAATGCACCGGTCACAGCCGCAGGAGACACCCAACAAACCACCACCTATCCGGGCTCTCAATCGATTGCAGACAGTGGCGCCCAAGCGGATTGCGTCAACTACTACCTTGATGGGGGCACCAACGAGGATTTTTACACCAACGTCAACTCTCCGTTCCCCAACCCCGACGCCGTGGAAGAATTCAGTGTCTTAACCAACAGCTATAGTGCCGAATACGGACATGGAGCGGGCGCCATCGTAAACGTCGTTACCAAATCCGGCACCAACGCATGGCATGGTACGGCATTCGATTATCTCCGCAACGAAGACTTGAATGCCCGGAATTTCTTTGCTGCCACCCCCGATCAATTGAAACAGAATCAGTTTGGAGGCACCTTTGGGGGGCCGATCAAGAAGGACAAGCTGTTTTTCTTCGGTACCTACCAGGGAACCCCCTCTCGCGATGTCTCGTCAGGGAATTCGACGACCGTGCCGACCGCGGCTGAGTTGACCGGTGATTTCTCGGCGATCAGCAGACAGCTCGTCGATCCCTACACGGGAGTGGCTTATTCCGGCAACCAGATCCCGACCACCCAGTTCACAGCGGCCAGCCAGAAGATCCTGGCGTTGCTCCCACCCGCAATCGACTCGAGCGGAGTGGTTTACTACAATTTGCCCGTCAACCAGAGTGATAACCAGTTCATGATCCGAGCGGACTACAATTTGAGCAAGCACCGCATCTATGGGCGCTATTTCTCTTCACACCACGGAAGGGATCCCGTGGTCGGGAGCCAAAATGTCATCACCTCGACATCGGGGCTCAAATTGCACGATGAGGCTTTATCCTTCAGCGATACCTACAACATCAGCGCCAATAAGTTGAACAACGCTATCTTTTCTTACAAGCAGGTTACCAACACCGTCGTTACCGGCGCCCCCTTCAGTTGGGCCGATCTTGGCGTTGGCATTGCGGTTTCGAACCCGCCCGAGTTGAAGTTGTCCGTATCGGGTTTTTTCTCGCTTAACTCAGGACACGACTCCGTAGGTCTCCGCCATGACTATCACTTCAGCGATAGCTTGCATTGGATGCACGGCCCACACGAGATTGCCCTGGGCGGCCAGTTCATGCGGGTTGACGATGCCCTTAACAACACTTGGCACCAGAACGGGGTGTTCACATTCAAGGGCAGGGGTAATACCGGCAACCCGTTGGCGGACTTCCTCATCGGCGATACCTATAGCTTCCTCCAGGGGGGCGGCCAGTTCGATGCCTTCGCAGGAAACCAAGCCGCTTTCTTCATCGAGGACAAATACCGGGTCACCCGGAGTCTGGTGGTGACCGCCGGGCTACGCTGGGATCCCTTCCTTCCATACTCCGACTCAGAGGGCCGGATCTCGTGTTTCAGGCCGGGCCTGCAATCGACCCGCTTTCCTAACGCGCCGGTGGGGTACCTTTATGCGGGCGACTCGAGTTGTCCCAATGGAGGATTTGCCTCAAGCTGGATGGAGCTAGGTCCGCGCCTCGGCTTCGCCTATAATCCGGGCGGGAACAACCGGACGACCGTGCGTGGCGGAGCGGGTATCTTCAATCAGCCGCCGTTTCCCGAGGCATTCGGCAGCTTTGTGGTCAGCGCCCCCTTCAGCCCCCAGTACACTTTGTACAATGTACCCTTTATGAATCCTTATCAAGGGACGACCAACCCCTTTCCGGCACAGTATGGTCCGACCCTTCCCCCCTCGAACGTCGCCATCGGGACTCCCCTCAACGGTGTAGCCTACCAGCCCAATTGGACGCCCGCCAGGGTCACCAACTGGAACCTGACCGTGGAACATCAGTTCTGGCAAAACGTACTCGGGCGGATCGGCTACGTCGGTTCTGTAGGAAGACATCTTTCCTTCAATACGGATGCCAACGCGCCCCTGCCGAGTCCGACGGCCACGGCGGACAACGAGGACGCCCGCCGGCCCTACCAGCAATTCGAAGATATGGTTGAGGATCTGTCTGCTGGAAACTCCAATTACAACGCCTTGGAGGTTTTGATGGAAAAACGTTTCTCCAAAGGCGTGACGATCAGCGCGAATTACACTTGGAGCAAAAGCATAGACGGCGTTGCTTCCTACCGTACCGACCTGGACACGGTGAGCGTCATCGATCCCTACAACTTTAACGCCTACCGGGCGGTTTCCGACTACAACGTCCCGCAACACTTCGTGTTCGATTATGTGTGGCAGCTCCCCTCACCCCAACACGGGTTAGCAAATACCCTCCTCGGCGGGTGGACGACCACGGCGATCTGGACGTGGGAAAGTGGCTTCCCGCTGGACATTGCCACAGGCGAGGATACTTCATTCAGCCTTCCTGAGAATTCCAACGACCAAGCCGAACTTGTCTCTACGCCGACGTACACAACGGGTTCGCGCGGTGACAAGATAGCCCAGTGGTTCACGACGAGTTCCTTCACCACGCCAGCGAACAACACATTTGGCAATGTCGGACGGAATACCCTGATCGGCCCCGGTACCTTCAACGTTGACTTGTCCGTTCACAAGGTATTCTCCCTTACCGAGCGATTCAAATTGCAATATCGCGCGGAGTTTTTCAACTTCTTCAATCATCCTTTGTTGAACCAGCCGGACACGATGCTGACGGACGGCACCTTCGGCCAGATTACGACCGCACGGGATCCGCGCATCGTCCAGATGGCGCTTAAACTGATCTTTTAGGTGACGCGCGCCCACGCGGTGCACACTTCTTCAAGAGTTCAAGAGAAGCGATGCAAGCGTCCTGGTTAAGCTTCTGCGCCAGACCCCTTTCTGGAAAGGGAGGGGTCTTCCGCGGAGGTCCGCCCCTTGAAGGCTCCAGTACCCGGACGGCGAAGAGGGCCAGGGCCAATGCCGGAGTAGACTCTCGGGAACGGAAAAGAATATGCGTTTCGTGCGATGGTTAATGCTCGGGGTCTTTTTGACACCCGGCTGGGCGAAGTCCCAAAGTTTGCCCCGTCAGGTCGAGCCTATCTTGAGTCAACGTCTGCAAGCGGCGGAAGTCACGGAATATCTCCTCCGCGAATACGTCATGGCACATGTGGAACCCTTCCCCACTCCGCAAAGTCCTCAGGAGTGGATTACCAAGGCGCAGCGCATCCGCCGGCACCTCCTGGACGACATTATTTTTCACGGATGGCCGCGCGAATGGGTCGATGCATCCGCTAAATTCGAGGATCTCGGCATCCTGTATACGGGCGCCGGATACCGGATGCGAAAACTTCGGTACGAAATTGTCCCGGGTTTCCAGTCCACGGCCATTCTTTACGAACCCCTGAATATCCACGGCAGGGTTCCAGCGATTCTATGTGTGAATGGGCACGCCTTCGCCCTGGGGAAAGCACTCGAGTTTAAACAAAAGTTGTGCATCAATTTGGCCAAGCGGGGCATGTTCGCTTTGAACCTCGAGTGGTTGGACTGCGGCGAGCTGAATCAACCGGAGAACGACCACAATTTCGCTGGCCATCTTGACCTCGTGGGAGTGAACGGCGTGGGTTTATTTTACCTGGCCATGCGCAGGGGGCTGGATTACCTCTACGATCATCCCAGTGTTGACCGCCAGCGGCTGGCGGTTACCGGTGAGTCGGGTGGCGGGTGGCAAACGATCGTGCTGAGTTCTCTCGACGAAAGGGTCGCGGTCTCCATTCCGGTCGCCGGTTTCGCCTCCCTGACTTCCGGCGCTGAGCACCCGGAGCAAATCGATGACGACATCGAGCAGAATGCCACCGACTTCCGCAACGGTCAGGACTATGTCCAGCTTACCGCGATGCGAGCTCCTCGGCCCACCCTGCTGATCTATAACGCCGAAGACAATTGCTGCTTTCGAGCCCCTCTCGTGAAGTCTTACATATTCGACGATATAAAGCCGATTTTCCGGCTCTTGCGTGTGGACGACGCCTTGGCCTGGCACGAGAACGTTGACCCTGGAACCCATAATTATCAGGTGGACAACCGCCAAGCGGCTTACCGGTTCCTCAACCAGTATTTCAACCTGGGGGGATCACAAGACGAAATTCCAGTGGATTCCGAGATCGCGAGTCTTGACGACCTTGAGGTTGGCTTGCCCAAGGATAACCTGACGATTCTCGGGCTGGCGAGGCGCTTTGCCAACGGCATCCCGCATCGGCCCGTGCCTTCGAGTGGCGCCGAAAGCGCAGAGGGGGCCGCTGCCGACAGGGAACACCTCAAATCATTGCTGCGATACAAGGCGGTGGGGGTGAAACACGTCTGGGCGATTACCAATACCAAGCACCAAGGTTTGGAGACCCGCTCTTACCGCTTTGAAATGAACAATGGCTTGAACGCCTCCGGAGTTTGGCTTAAAGCCATCGCCATACCGGACAATGCCCCGATTACGGTCGTGCTGAACGATCAGGGCAAGCAGCGAGCGGCTGACGAAGTCTCTGACCGTGTGAACCGAGGGGAACAGGTGCTCGCCCTCGACCTGTTGTTCTTTGGTGATGCTTCGCCCATAAAGCCGGTACCCGGCGCTTACACACAACTACTCGGGGCGATTGGTGATCGCCCTTTGGGTATGGAGGCCGGTCAACTTATCGCGATCACGCGATGGCTGGGAAGCCTCTCGCGTGCCCCCTTGATCCGGCTCGACACTACGGGAATCCGCAGCCAGACGGTGGCGCTCACCGCATGTGACCTGGAGCCGGCTTTGTACGCGGAATTGGCAATCCATGCCGGGATGCAGTCCCTGAGTTTTCTACTCGACAAACCTATAAACTATGACGATGCTCCCGATCTCTTCTGCCTGGACCTTTATAAAGACTATGATATCGATGCGCTGGTCACGTTAGCCGAACCGACGAAGGTGACTCAGAAGGGTTCACCCCTGGGAGGTTTTCATGCCGGGTCTTCACCAGAGACATCCCGTTAATCAAAGTTATACTATCTTCATTTCCGTTGTCCTCCTCGCTGCCGTGGTGCTTGCGTGCACTGCGAATGGCGCTAAGCAAATTGCCCGTGGGGAGGTGAAGGTCGCGTATCGGCAGGGTGGCGCGGTCACAATTCACACTCCCAGCTTAGCCGTCCGACTGAGTTCCAAACATGTATTGTCCATATCGCTTTTGGAGAACGGCCAGGAGCTCAGCCTGAATCGCCCCACCCCTGGGGCGAACAGCATGCCTTCCGATTCGGTGATGATCGGTGAAAAGAATATTCAGGATTTCGTGATTCAGTACTCCTCCATTGCGCTCCGGAACGTGAATACCAAACTCGGCGATGGCGCGAGAGTCACAATCCCCTCTCGGGGCTGGGACGGCGAGCTGCGCTTGGAAAGAATTCTCGACATCGACCTTTACCCTTCTTTCCCCCACACCGCAGTGTTCACGGCCACTTATAAGAACGGCGGTTCGAGCCCTGTCCTCGTCAACCGTGTGGTGCAGGTTTCCCAAGAGATCGAATTGCCCACGATACAACCGAAGGGAATATGGACTTTTCAAGGGGCTAGCCTGGTGTGGGGGCGGGATACCGTTTTTGCCCTGCCGGCTTCTTTTCGCGCGGAGAATCCCATGGGGCAGATGATCCCGCAGGGAAATGGCGGCGGGATCCCCGTAAACGATTATTGGAATGGTCAGGTGGGACAGGCTACCGGCCACCTTGAGCCGGAGGCCATACCGTGCTGGATTCCCATTGAAACGCACGGCGGCGAAGGCGCGCAAACCCGTTTCGAGACTCGTCCTCAAATCATGCTGGCGCCCGGCGAAAGTCTTACCACCCCGCGTGCTTTTATTACGGTTCATCGTCGCGACTATTACGAACCGCTGGCCACCTACAGCGCCATGCTGAGGGCCCAGGGCGTAGATTTCCTGAAGCACTCGGAAAGCCTCTATCATCCCATCTGGTGGACGTACGCGTTCGGTCATAATTTTCGGCCCGAGGAGGTTTACCATTCGATTCCCAAGTTCAAGGAATTGGGGATCGAATGGCTGATCCTTAACAACCGCTGGTGGGACCATTACGGGGACTGGAAGCCTCGCCACGACAAATTTGGCGGGGAGGCTGGTTTCAAAGAAATGATCGCCCGGCTGCATCAGGAGGGGCTGAAGAGTCTTCCCTGGTGGCTGCCCTACGGCGTTCAGGTTGCAGACTTCTCACGAAGTGGTTTGTACAATAACCCGGCGGGGCGGCCCAAACAGCCCCCGGAAGTTGAAAAGATGGTCAGTGCCACAGCCAATGTGGCGATCGAGCACCGCGACTGGCTGATCCAGGACCAGCAAGGCAAGCTGGTTCCCATTGCAAGGGATTTAGCCTGTCTGTGTCCCGCCTACCCTCCCGCCCGGAATTACATGGTGCAGTTGGCGAGACACATGATCGCAGATTGGAAGGCCGACGGCTTTTACATGGATGTGATCTTCACCGTCCCGCCGTGCTATAACCCGGCTCATCACCATAAGTCGCCCTATGACTCGGTGCGGCAACTGGCGGATCTCTTTCAGGATTTCGGCAAAGTCCTCGAACAATACGATCCCCAAGGGATGCTCATGATCTGCCCGTGCGGAACCACCCTCAATCACTGTTTACTTCCCACCACGAACGAGCCAGCGACCGCGGACCCGGTGGGGTCGGAGCAAATTCGTTGGCGAGTAAAGATGTACAAGGCGCTCATGGGACCAACTGCGCCGGTGTTTGCGGATCGGGTCGAATCAACGCGGCTCGAAACAATCGACTCGGTCAAAGCGGAAACCGGCAGAGACTTTGCCTCCTGCATGGGAACCGGGGGAGTCATCGGCACCATTTTTGTGTGGCCGAAGATTGATAAACTCCCAGGGGACCTGGAATTTCGGGACGAGTTGAAGGGCATGCAAGCTCGTCTCCTCACCCCTGACAAAGATGTTCTATGGAAGAAGTGGTTCGATCTTTACCGGCGGAAGATGATTTCCAGCGGCGAGTTCCTGGATTTGTACACGGTGGGGTTTGATGATCCCGAAGGATACGCCATTCGGAAAGACCAAAAGATGTATTACGCCTTTTTCACGCCCGTCGACCGGCCATGGGGTTTGGATAAGCCTCCCGACTTGCCGCCCCTGAAGGATCACGTGTGGGAAGGCCGCCTCGAGCTGCGGGGCTTGGATAAGTCCAAGGAATACGATGTGGTCGACTATGAATACGGCAAAAGCCTGGGAAGCATCAAAGGCTCCAACCCTTACCTCAATACAAGATTTACAAACCATCTTGTTCTGGAGGTGACACCGAGGTCCTGAGATCAGGATAGGGATGTTCGACATGCTTTGCCGGAGGGTACCGACTTTGGAAAGCGCTGGTTCGGGCGAGCAGGAGCAGCACGTGCCGGCGCGCATCAGCTTCTGGCAACCGGTCCTTGCAACCAGCAGAACTCCCCCCTCTTATGCTGAGTACACGCAGCATGCTCTACGGCGTTAGACCAAGTGACCCACTGACTTTTGTAACCGTAGCCGTGATCCTGACAGGAGTTGCCACACTGGCTGTCGGCGTGCCCGCGCGGCGCAGGAGATGGCCGGCAGCCTGCTGAGTGCCCGCCAGTATCTCGGCCGCGAGGCGGCCCTCATGCATTCATAACCTGATACCCCAGCGGAAGATCTCGGAGATTTTGACTGTGAACCCCGGCAGCAAATTAGACTCGGAAAACTCATCATCTGAGGGCAAACACTGCGTTTGCTCGTCGTTGTAGCGGTAGGCACAGAGGAGGCCTGGGTAGAAAAGCCAGACGGCTTGTACTCCAGCCTTGAGATATTCAGAGACCTTCTTCATCAGGTCTGCATTGCGATCGGTAGGAGAGACAATCTCGATTACCAGATTAGGCACTGCAAGTATCGGGACGTGGTTAATATCCACTCCCTCCAGGCGCTCGTTACGAATAAATGCCACATCGGGCCGGCGCACCGTGGTCTCACCAAGCTTCACGTCGTTATCGCCAGCGATTATGCCAAGGGGATGTACTTCCAGGTAGTCTTCGAGCTGGGTATTAAATCGACGGCATATACGGTTGTGAGAATAATTTGGGGAAGGGGTCACGATCAGTTCTCCGTCACTTAGTTCATAGCGCACACCCGGGGGATCTTCCCCGAGTGCGATGTACTGCTCGATGGTCAGTGGAGTTTTAGTGGCCATGCCCTTATTATAAAGGACGATCCATGATTCAGGATCAGGACTTCTACAATATCGATTGGATGTTCACCGGCCGAACTGGGGGAAACGCAGACACCCACGGCGTGTCTGATGCGCCAGCCGCGGGCTGGGGACTCACAGGTGAAACTATGTCTATCCAAAAAAAGTCTTGGGCGCTGGCATTGCTGGCGCTGCTTTCACTTTGCGCCTTCGCCGGGGCACCGCGAAACGACCGGTGGACAGTGATTGGCCCCGGAGGCGGAGGCTCCATCTACGCTCCCACCATGAGCCCGCATAACCCTAACGACATGCTCGCCTACTGCGACATGACCGGCGCGTACATCTCGCACGACGGCGGCACTTCGTGGCGGATGTTCAATTTGCGGGGGCGCGTGCGGTTTTATCTGTTCGACCCCGTGGATGCGAATGTGATTTACGTGGCGACCATCGGGCTCTGGCGCAGCACTGACCGGGGGAACACCTGGCGGCTTATCCACCCTGCTCCCTCCTCCGTCACGGGTGAAATCATGCCGGACGATCACGCGGGCGACCGAATCCTCACCCAGGGTCCGTCCCAAGGTTCAATCACCGCCTTGGCCGTAGACCCGGCGAACTCGAAGGTTTTGTTTGCCACCATCCTTGACCAGGGGACGCACACCTTCGCCACGTCGAAAGACTGGGGTGAGACGTGGCAACCGGGCGGCGATCTACCCGGCTTCCAGGCGAGGAGCGCGGGCGCGCTGGGTGGGAGCCTGCGGATTTTCGTGGACCCAACGTCACCGGAATCCGACCGCACTATTTACGTCATCGGCACGAATTCCATTTCCGTCCGGCGGGAGGGAATCTGGCACAATCTCGATCCGCCTCCCGGCGTGAATTCCTTCATCGAATACGCCGGCGGGTTCCCCGGGGGCGACGGCAAACCAGTCTTCTACGTGACCTCCCGGAGAGGCGCCTTCGTCTCCGACGATGGCGGCGAAAGCTGGCGCGGCGTTAGCCTGCCCGGAATTGAGGGCCGAGTGAATTTCTCCGGCATTGGGGCCAGCTTCCATCACCCCGAGGTGGCCTATGTTTCGTTCGACAACGGCCGGAATCAGTCCAAGCCCGTTTTCGGATTCGCCAAAACCACGGATACCGGCCGCACCTGGACCATCGCGTGGGACCAGACCAAGACCGATCCTGAACACCTGCATGGGGCATGGCTAGAGGAGCGCAACGGCACCGGACGAAACACCGAGGATGTGGGAGTTTCGCCGACGGATCCCAATCGCGTGTTCGGCTCCGATGCCATGCGGATGGTGCGGTCCACCGACGGTGGCACGACCTGGGAGGCGGTCTATTCTCGGCGCCTGCCCGATGGCGAATGGGCGAGCACGGGCCTCGACGTGACCACCTGCTACGGAGTACACTTCGATCCTTTTGACAAAAAGCGGATCTTTATCACCTACACCGATATCGGCCTCATGCGCAGCGAGGACGGCGGGAAGGGCTGGCTGACCTCGACAACCGGAGTGCCGCGCACTTGGCGGAACACCACCTACTGGATAGTTTTCGACCCGCAAGTGAAAGGCCGCATGTGGGGCGTGATGAGCTACGTGCACGATCTGCCGCGCGCGAAAATGTGGACCGGGCGCTCGGTTTCCACCTATACGGGCGGGATTTGCCGCAGCGATGACGGTGCGCGGAATTGGACCTGTAACAGCGACTGGATTCCCGCCACCGCGCCCACCCATATCCTGCTCGACCCGGACAGTCCCGCTTCGGCGCGCGTGCTTTATGTGGCGGCGTTCGGGAAGGGCGTCTACAAATCCACCGATGGCGGCGATCACTGGGTGTTGAAGAACAACGGCATCGAGCAGGAAGAACCCTTTGCGTGGCGGCTAGCGCGGGATGCCCAGGGCGTGCTGTACCTCGTCGTCGCGCGCCGCAGCCAGGACGGAAGCTTTGACAACTCGGGCGACGGCGCGCTTTACCGCTCGACGGACGGCGCCGAGCACTGGACCCGAATTTCCCTGCCCCGGGGCGTGAACGGCCCGAACGGCCTGGCGGTGGACACGCGCGATCCTCACCGCCTGTACCTGGCCGCCTGGGGCCGGGACGAACCGGATGGGGCCAAGGATGGCGGCATTTTCTTGTCCACCGACGGCGGAGCGACGTGGCGCAACGTGCTGGCGAAGGACCAGCACGTTTACGATGTGACTCTCGATCCCCGGCATCCAAATGTCGCCTACGCGGCCGGATTCGAGTCCTCGGCGTGGCGCTCCTCGGACCGCGGCGAGACGTGGCAGCGCATCCGCGGCTACAACTTCAAGTGGGGCCATCGCGTGATTCCCGACCCCAACAACTCGAAAATGATCTACATCACTACATTTGGCGGAAGCGTCTGGCACGGGCCGGCAGTCGGGGATCCGAATGCGCATGAAGACATCACAGGGGTATTGCAGTTCAGTGCGCCATGAGGCCCCAGCGGGAAGTCAGAAGAGAGAAGTCGCGGGCGGTGCCGACATTGCCTTTTATGTCGGCGTCCCGTTAGAAGCCGGCATTTTCAAGGAGGATGGCGATGGGGACGGATCGGCCCTCACGACGAAATTTTCTGCGAACCTCAATGTTCTTGACCGCAGCGGGCCTGGCAGACCCTAAGCTTATGGGGGGCAAGTCAGTTTCCTCCGGCGGCGGCGTGAAGCTGCGCGCCTTGCCGGAGTATCTGCGGCCCGATCCATTCGGCGACGTCGTTCCTCCCGACCGCCTTGATCCTCAAGGGGGAACCGAGCTCACCCCTTGGCAGCAAGTCATTAAGATTAAAGGAGTTCGCGGCGGATACGTCTCTTTCCACTTGGTGATCGAGCTTCCGGAAACGGGCAACTACACGCTTCAGTTTGACCTCGCCGACAAGACCCACAAGCTCCAGGTGGACCTCTTTCGGGAGTGGTTTCACCGCACAGGTTCCAGCGCTCACTTCTATCCTGACGCCCTCGTTCCAGTCGGCAATCCGTGCAGCTCTGCCATCCCTGATGTGGACAACCAAATCAGCCATCAAACCGCCGCGGCATATTGGGTGGACATCTGGATTCCAGCCGACGCCGATCCCGGCCAATACCGCGGCCGCGCGTCTCTCACTACACCTTCGCGGCACCTGACCTCGCCTTTCGAACTCACCGTGCTTCCCGTCGTCATTCCCGCCAGGGATGCCATCACTGTGGACCATAACACCTACTACAGCTCCTGGATTGCGGGACTCTATCCTGAGACCGCGAAACGTGCCGGACCGGGCTTTTGCCAAAGCGACGAGCTCTTCAGTATGCTCCAGGCGCATCATCGGCTCTTCTATGAGCATCGCGGCACTTTTCATGACCTTGGTTACGGCCATGCCGGAAAAATGGCGCCCGGCTTCGCGCCGGAACTTAAAGGCTCGGGGCGCGGCAAGCAGATCGTTAGTTGGGATCTCTTTGACCGGCTCCACGGCCCGCTCTTCGACGGGTCGGCTTTCGCCGCTACACGCCGCGGCTCCCGTCCCCTTCCGTCAGTCTATCTGCCGATAAATCCGGACTGGCCAGCCTCGTTCCTGTGGTGGGGTGAACAGGGATACGAGGCAGAGTTTGTGGGGGTGGTCGCGGAAATGGAACGGCACTTCCGCGAGAAAGGCTGGACGCATACGAATTTTGAGATGTTTTTTAATCACAAGGTCTACCTCAAAGGTTATCCCTGGGATGGGGATGAGACGAAATGCCCTGACCAGGTGCATTACTTTATCGAATACGGGCGCTTGCTCACGAAAGCCCTCCCGGGTGACTCACCCGTGAAATTTGTTTTCCGCGCGGACACCAGTTGGAGAATGGAACAGGATTTTGACACGCTCGCCGGCATTATCAAATTCTGGGTATGTAACGGAGATATTCTCAGTTGGTTTCCCACGCTCCCACAAAGGTTTAAGCAGCGGGGTGACCGTGTATGGTTTTACAAACACCTGCCCAGGGTGACGCAAACTTGCCCGGCGATTTCGTTCTGGCCTCTGCGTGCCTGGATATATGGCGTCGACGGGCTGGAGTATTGGCAGACGGTCGACCCGGGTGGGGACCCGTGGTTCCATTTTGAGGGGGGAGAGACGGCCGTGGTTTATCCGGGAGAACGTTTTGGAATCCCCGGCCCCATCCCCAGCGTGCGCCTGAAAATTCAACGTAACGCCCTGCAAGATCTCGCGCTGCTTGTCCGACTTCAGGACAGGTTCCCGGCCAAGCAACTCCAGGCGGAAGTTACGCACCGGTTTAACGGAACAGAGCCCGCAGACTGGTGGTTCCCGCCGCCACCGATGGTAAAGCAGCCGCCGGAGGAATGGACGGGACGCGGTATCCTGGAATCAGTGGATGGGCCGATGGGGCGACTCCAGTCCAAAGTGCGCTCGCGCTCCTGGCAAAACGTCCGTGACTACGTTTGGTCATTGGTTTAGGAGGGATCATGAAACCCGATGCTTGTTTCACTGAAAGCGGGCCTTTCGCAGGCCCGGGTATTCCGGCGGTACAGGATTCGAGCGCAGGAGGTAAGGTTCCCCAGGACGCTCGCGGGAATATTCCGGACCCGGAAGAAATGACCCGGCAACTTGATGATCTCGCGCGCGTGGCGGCCATCATGGTGGATGGCGACGTGTGCCAGAGAATTCTCACCGCGGATGCCTCGGATCCGAACCAGCAGGCCTTTACGCAAACCAAAAAAACGCTGATGCGCCTCGCTTATCTGGTCTCCTTCCCGTGCGATGCCAATCTTTGGTTGCCGGTTCCGGGAAAATCCGACAAAATCCAAATCGTGATTCGGAATACCAATGAGTTCAGTCAGTTTTGGCAATCCGCGCTGCGCGAGCAGGATCTGCTTCCCTCCATGGAAAGCGTCCTGCAAACGGGCCAGCGCATAACGGTTGCTGAGAAACTTCCGTGGGTATCTGTATTGGCCCCCATCCATAACAGCCTTGGAGAAATTGTTGGCTTTGTGGAGGTGGTCAGCACGACATCACCGGGTTGCATGTTCAGGCTCGCATAGAAAAGCGGCAATTCTGGCAGTTTGAGGGCCGTCATCTCATGAGGGCGTCATAGATGTTGTGCGCGCCAATCCAGAACCACAGGTATTCCTCGGGAAACTTGACGGCCAGGGCGCGATATTTCAGCCTGACGCGCGCGGACCAGATTTCCTACCCCTTGCGCTCGCCGAACTTCTTGAATTGCAGGGTAAGGATGCTGCGGGTCTTTCTTCAGCAACGCGAATTGCTTGTCGGCGCGGGCGCGGATGTCGGCGGGCAAGGCGTGATAATTGTTCCAGAAATCCGCGTTCGCGCGGTGGTTCATGACGGGGTCGTTAGACGGCGTGAGCGCCCGAATGGCGCGTTTAATCTCCTGGACCGTGTTCAGGCTCATGTGCGCGTCTCTCCGTTACAGCAGCAAAAGTAAGATTAGCACGCCGGGGTAACGGGGTTCGACGGGACTACGGCCAGCGCGGGTCTGACACAACTCGCCGCATGAAACCCGCAAAGGTTTTAAAACTCGGAAACAAGGTGAACGCCCCCGGTATCCCCCCCAAGGCCAATTTGCCTGAGAAAAATTCGGAAACAGGTCACCGCTGTGCTGTTCCATAAGCTCGTCAGCGCACCACCTGCAACTCCGTCCAGTTGCCGGTGAGGCTGCGATTGGGATTGAAGCTCGGGTCGTCGCTCATAAGGTATTCATTCGACCCATTGAGCCAAGCGTGGTCGTACTGGTTGCTGAGCTCGAACGTCGCGCCGGTGCTCGGATCGCGGAAAGTCTGGACGCCGCGAATAATCTGACCTTCGCCATAAGCAGCATGGTTGGCGCCGGCCATACTGTTCGCGACGACGCCGTTGATGGTCTGCGCGACGTGTTGCTGAAACGCCGCGATGATCGCCGCCTGCTTCGCCAGCTCCTGCTGCTTTTTTTGATACAGAGTGGCGATAACCCCGTTGCTCATCTTCTGCCAATCCGGCTCGGGCCGAATGGTGCTCAGGATCAACTTGAAAAGCCGGTCGTTCGAATCGAGCTTGCCCTGGGGCGCCCGGAAAAATGTGACATTGATGGCGTGCCAATCGTACGCGGTGGCGCGACCGCCGGCCGGGATCGCCCGCACAACGATGGCTGCCGTGACCCAGAGTTCCGCCGGCTGACCGTTGGCATCGCTCAACGCGACCCGCGCCCGTGCGGCGTCAGTGCGAACCTCACCCGTGTTGCCGCCCGTGGGGGGCAGTCCGAGCCGGTACCGGACGACCTGATCCAGCTCCGGAAAAGGGTCAATCGACACGACCGTCTTGCCTTGGAGATATTTCGGCAGGATGTCCTGGCGCAGGAACTCGGCCGCCGGGATCGGCGCCCGCACCGGGCACGGCTTCATCCCCACCTGCGCGTCTTTCTGGTTCTGCATCTGCATCTGCCGTTGCGCGGTGGGATCGTCGATGTACTGCCACGTATACTGGGGAAACATCTGGAAGTCGATCGATTTGTCGGTGCTATTGGCCTCGGCGAGCACAGAGAACATGTCGGCGTAACACCCACCGTCCGCCTTGCCGAAATTCACCCAGCCTTTGAATTGCCAGGTCGTCGGGATCATCAGGTCGTAGGCCGGCCGTCCTTGTCCCATACCCTGGTCGATGATCTTGACCTGCTTCATCAGGAAGTAGCGGTCTCCCGGTCCCGGTGAAGTGGTGGTCGTGTGGCTCGGTCGCTGAACCACCGGGCTGTCCGGGGCGGTGACCGTAGAACCGGTGTCGGGCGGCGCGGCGGGCGCCGGCGCGGGGGCGGGAGCCGGGGCCATGGGCGAAGTGGCAGCAGGTGCGGCGACAGCGCCGGAACCGGTGCCTCCCCTCGACTGCTGCATCGCGTTGACAATCGCCTGCTTGCACCCCGGCGACACTTCCTGTTGGTGCTGTTTCAGGCAGGCGACGAGCCGTCCCCCCCCGGGCTGAACACTCGCGCAGAGTCTCTGCACGTCGCCTGCGCATGCGGCACGCACTTCAGCCGGGATTTGACCGGACGCCGCCTGCGCGAACAACACTGACGGCTGAAGCTGACCGCCGACCAACACCGCGAGCGCCGCGGTGACTAAGCACAGGATGAACACTTTTATTGACTTCGACATCATTGGCCTCCCATCTTCCTTCTTTAGTCGCGAAATGTATGCGCCCCAAGGAATACCGGCTCCTGACGGGCCGAGCCCCACCATACACGTGTCTTGGACGGCAGCAAGCACCCGGGTGATCAGGGCGGAGGGCACCGTTCAATCGGTCGTCTGAGCCGGAGTTGTTTTCGTGATCCCGCTGACAGTCATTATACAGCAAGTTGCCAGGGTATCCGTTACGCCAATCTTCTTCACACTTGTGCCATTCTGCGGGTGCTGAGCGGGTAGCCCGGAGGTTGAGTAGCGTTGAGGTGTGCGTATTTTGCGCTCTTCAGGATGTGCCAGGGCAAGGATGGCCGACCTTGTGAACTGAAAGCAGGGTAGATTCTCTCTTAAAAGTAAAGAGATTTACCCGCTTCCTGAATTGGATGTTCACCGGCCGAACTGGCAAACGGGGAACCGCAGACACCTACGGCGTGTCTGCGCCGGCCACCGAATCCTACTGCTCCTTCAGCCGACGGGCGGTCGCGCTACGTGCTCCTACCCCGCCGTCATCTCATGAGGGCGTCGTAGATGTTGTGCTCGCCAATCCAGAACCACAGGTATTCCTCGGGAAACTTTACGGCCAGGGCGCGATATTTCAGCGTGACGCGCGCGGACCAGATTTCCTGCCCCTTGCGCTCGCCGAGCTTCTTGAATTGCAGGGAAGGATGCTGCGGGTCTTTCTTCAGCAACGCAAACTGCTTATCGGCGCGGGCGCGGATGTCAGCGGGCAGGGCGTGATAATCGTTCCAGAAATCCGCGTTCGTGCGGTGGTTCATGACGGGGTGGTTAGAGGGGTTGCGTGTTTCCGGCTTTGTGGTCAGCCAAGGCGCGATCAATCCGGTCGTCGATGCGCCCCGCGTCAAGATCGGCCTTGAGCTGCGCGTCGATGGGCTGCGGGCGGTGCTGGTCCAGCCATGCGTAGAACTCTTCCAGTTCGGACGGCGAGAGCGCCCGAATGGCGCGTTCAATCTCCTGGACCGTGTTCAAGCTCATATGCGCCTCTCTCCGTTACAGCAGCAAAAGTAAGATTAGCACGGCAGGGTAACGGGGTTCAACGGGACTTCGGCCAGCGCGGGTGTGACACAATTCGCCGCATGAAACCCGCAAAGGTTTTAAAAGTCGGAGACGATGTGAACATCCCCGGTTTCCGAAAATTGCAAACAGTGCCGTGCTACCCCGGCTCGTCCTCGTAGGTGCGCAGAGCCATGGACCCACAAGCTGAGGTACGGATTATGGAGCGAGGCAACTGGGTGCCGCTTTGGCCCCCCAGTCGGCCCGCGCCGGCGCCGTCAAAATCAAAACGCACCGAGGACTTGGTGTGTTAATATGACGCCTTTCTCATGAGGAACCCAATGGCCAAACGCGCAAAAGAACCCTCGTCTTACGAAGCTCTGAAACTTGCCGCGAAGCTCGATGCTGGCTCCCAATCCACTACGCAATTGTTGGTTGAACTGGTCAGCCAGAGCCTCTCCGAGTTGGAACGCTATAAAACTGAAAGCCTGATTGCGGTTAACGTTCCGGGCAAAGAGTACTTCGCGTTTGCGCACTCCAAGGTCGATAAGATTTCAAGGCCGGTCTCTGCTAACCTTTTCGACCTGGAACTTTGTAAGAGCCACCTAAGAGAGTTTTCATCTGGCGCCTATCGCGACCTTCCTTTTGGCGAATTAGAAAAATTCCTGTATACCATGGCAATGAGCTTTTGTTGTGCTAACGATATGCGCGCGACAGGCGACAAGAAGACACCTGCCACATTCTTTGAATGCTTCGTTGCCAATATCTTCTCCCGGGAGCTTGGCGTTCTTCCTTCCACAAGAGCCGAGATTCTGAATATGGATATGCGGGCCACACTTCCGACTGATTATCTTTTTAACTTAGGCCCAGGCAAGGCCAAGATCCACTTGCCAGTCAAAATCTCCACGCGGGAAAGGGTCGTTCAGGTGTGGGCGCACCAGCGCGTTCTGGATGGGGTTTATGGCGTGGGCAGATTCCGAGGAGTCCTCGTGGCTATCACCGAGACAAACCTCGTAAAGGGCGGAAAGGTTACGGAGGTGTGTCTTCCTGACCAATGGAAGGTATATCAAATGTTCATTTCTCAGATGAAGAGAATCTACTACCTTGACCTTCCGATGAAATATGCGGCGCTAGGAAAAACTTATCCTTTCCTTCAGGTCAAATCGTTTGCAGAATTCTTCACTGAGAAGGAGAAACTGATTTCTGCGGCTGGCGACTGAGCTTCACAGACTTTCGGAAAACCAAGAAATACGAATGGTTCTTTCGAGCGTGACGCTGGCGGAGAACACGACTGACGCCGGGCCTGTTCGTCCTCAGCAATACAAACAGATCTTCTACGGTGAACATGGCCTCCGTAAGGTGATTTATGATTTCTACGTGCGTTAGGCGCTGTTTGCACGCGCAAACTTCATCCTGGCATTTAACAATGAGCACCCCACCTGGTTTCAGTACCCTCCACGCCTCCGATGCGCCAAGGAAGTACAGGTCTAAGACAGCCTCGTGGTACTTCTTGCCTGTGCCGTTACCCGTTCCGTTGTTCTTATAATACGACTCGTAGTTCTGGTGCCCTTCGTGTGCCGTACCTCCCGGAGTGTGCATATAGGGGGGATCGAACACCACGCAGTCCAACGTGCTATCACCATAAGGCAAAGCGCGGCAGTCAATTCCCTGTTTGATGTCGCTTTTCAGTAGCTCGTATTGGTCGGCTCTGACGTTTTTCCAAAAAACACCTTTCCCGTAAGTAATGTCTGCTATTTTTGCGCCCGGTTCCGCATACAAGGAGAGCACGTGTGGAAAAATTTCAGCATTCATGCCCTGATACGCCGAAAAGACCAGTTCATTCGTTGCCTTGCCCGCGGGAGACCGGCGCGGACGAAAGCCCTTCCGCCTTACCAGCGTTCCGGGCTTAACGCTTGCGGGAACGCTTGGGAACAGCGGCTCGGTTGTTGGATAGGTAAGTTTCAATTGCATCCACCAATATATCGGCCATTTGCCGGTTTTCCTGAACGGCCGCGATCTTCAGGCGGCGGTGCAAATCCGCCGGCATCCGAAACGTCGTCTTGCGCATTGGAATGAGACTGAGTTGGAGTCTTTCCGCCATACAGCCGTCCAGAAGGCTGTACGGCAGTATGCCAGTCCTAGGAAGCGGAGTCAACAACTATTTTCGTCGAATGCCGCGATTTGCCCTTGCTCCGGGAATCCGCTAGAATTTTGCATTCATGGCTTCAAAATCCCGTTTACAACGCATGGGCGTGAAGGAGCGCAAAGTGGCCGCCATCACCATGCCAGAACCTCCACCCGGTCCTGAGGGCGCCGCGCTGAGCAGTACGGACCTTTACATCAATCGCGAACTGAGCCTGCTGGAGTTTCAGTGCCGCGTATGGGAAGAGGCCGCCGATCCGGACAATCCTCTGCTTGAGCGGCTGAAGTTCCTGGCCATTCTCGGGTCGAATCTGGATGAGTTTTTCATGGTGCGTGTCGCGGGACTGATGAAGCAGGTCGCGAGCGGTCGAGCGGAGGTTTCCCGCGACGGGCGGTCGCCGACGGCGCAGCTCCGATTGATTCGGGAAAAGGTGCGCCAGATTACGAGTCAGGCCCATCAGGCTTGGGAGCAGGAGATTGCCCCCGCCCTGAAGCTGCAACAAATTTCGGTTGTGGATTCGGCCGCACTCGATGCTGACCAGCGTGCGCACGTCAACGCCTATTTCTACCAGCAGGTGTTTCCTGTACTTACACCCCTGGCCTTCGACCCGGGCCGTCCTTTTCCACATATCTCGAACCGCAGCCTGAACCTTGCGGTGGTGGTACGCGATGATAAAGGAGAAGAGCACTTTGCGCGGGTTAAGGTGCCTGACACGCTGCCCCAATTCGTTCGCGTTGACGGCGCCGCGCAGGTTCCCAATGGCTCGGCCAAAACCTTCACCTTTCTTCCTCTCGAACAGTTAATCGCTGACAACCTGCAATTGCTGTTTCCCGGTATGGAGATTGTGGCTTCATCGCCCTTCCGTCTCACCCGGGATGCCGAAGTCGCCGTGCAGGAGTTGGAAAGCGACGACCTTCTTGAGACGATCGAAGAGGCGATGCGCGAACGCCGGTTTCTCGATGTCGTTCGATTGGAGATCGCGAACGACATGCCGGAGAAGATACTCTCCATCCTTATCAGCCAGATTGAGATCCAACCTGACGAGGTTTATCGGATTGACGGGCTGCTGGGTGTGGATCGTTTTATGGAGCTTTACGCCCTCGACCGGCCGGACTTGAAAGACAAGCCTTTTGTGCCCATGACGCCGCCCAGCCTGGGCTCCGATTGCCAGGGCGATCTTTTTAGCCTTATCCGCCAGGAAGACTTCCTTCTGCATCATCCCTACGATTCGTTTCAACCCGTCGTGGAGTTTTTGCGCCAGGCGGCGCGCGACCCTCACGTCCTCGCCATCAAGATGACTCTTTACCGTGTGGGTCGAAATTCGCCCATCGTCGCAGCTTTGCTGGAGGCCGTCGAGGACGGCAAACAAGTAGCCGTGCTGATGGAGCTCAAGGCGCGATTTGATGAGGAGAGCAACATCGAGTGGGCCAGGACGCTGGAACATGCGGGCGTGCATGTTGTTTACGGAATCGTAGGCATGAAGGTGCACAGCAAGATCGCCTTGGTCGTGCGGCGGGAAGGCGACGCCATTCGGCGCTACGTGCATCTGGGTACGGGCAACTACAATCCCGTCACCGCGCGCCTTTATACCGATTTCGGTTTGCTGACCTGCAATGAAAAGATTGCCGCCGATGCTACCCACTTTTTTAATGCCTTGACGGGTTACGCCGCCCGCCAGGAGCCGCAAAAGCTGCTGGTGGCCCCGGTGAACATGCGCGCCCGGCTGGAAGAGTTGACTCGCCGGGAAATCGATCACGTCAAGGCCGGACGCAACGGACACTTGGTTTTTAAGATGAATGCGCTGGAAGACGCGCACATGATTCGCCTGCTTTATCAAGCTTCCCAGGCAGGAGTCAAAGTGGATTTGCTGGTGCGGGGCATCTGTTGCCTGCGACCCGGGGTGAAAGGCGTGAGTGAGAATATCCGGGTCACGAGCATTGTGGGCCGATTTCTGGAGCACAGCCGCATCTACTACTTTCAGAACGGCGGCGCCGAAGAAGTGTATCTGGGAAGCGCCGACCTGATGAGCCGCAACCTGAGTCACCGCGTGGAAATCATCTTCCCGGTGGAGAATTCCAGGTTGGCAAGGCGGCTGAAGGAAATTCTCCACGTACACTTGGCCGATCAAGCCAAAGCCCGGCATCTCCAGGCCGATGGTACCTATACTCGCAGCCCGGAATACAGGGCTCCCATTGCCCTCAACGTTCAGACATCGTTCATCGGTCAGGTGCCGGAGGAGATCCCCGATCAGCCGCCGCCCGGAGACGTGTGACGCCTGCCGCGGCAGACGCTTCGGCCACCGCCGGTGTGACCGTGGGTTCTCCTCGGCATGCCGAATGACCACGGGATTGTTTTCCCTGGCCGCGGCCGCCGGCGATGGTCACCTTCGGCCCAGGAAAAGCCTACGGTCAGGAAAGCACTGACCGTGGCTACTACTCTTTTCCTGGCTTTGTGCTCTGCTTTTGAGACTCATTCCGTCATTGGGGGACCACGCCTTCGACGATGAATAAGCGGGTCTTCGCGGAGCTTAGCCGCATGGGCAGGATCGCCTTATAGGCTGACGAATCATACCAGGCACGCGCTTTCTCCAGGCTGTCGAAAGCGATCACCACCAGGCGCTGGGGCGGTGCGCCCTCGACGGTCTGGATCTTGCCGCCCCGAACGATAAAGTGGCCATGGAAAGGCGCCAGCGTTTCGGGGACCTTCGCCGAGTATTTCTGTAAAGTAGCGGGGTCCGTTACCTCGAGTTCCGCGACGACGTAAGCAGGCGGCGTCCTGATTTGCTGCGCATGAATCGCCATCGCGCCAGCCATGCCGATGGAGACGCCAGCCAGCATGGCCAGCGCCAGTTTGTGGTTTTTCTTCATGGTTAAGCCTCCCCCGCGAATTTCTGCCAACCAGCACCAGGCCGTACAATGTGCTCATTGAAATTGGAACACAGCCCGCAGGATAAAGTCCACCGCCTGGTCAATTTGCGAGGGCTTCGTCAAGGTCGCTTTTAGTGAGATCACAATGCATGCCTCCTTTTATCTCTTGGTAGATAATCCATAAGGTAACGGCATAAAAATTGCTAGCCGTACCGGATGGAGGTGTGGCTTCTGCTTGGAATGGCGCAGCCGGGTAGGCTCGCGAGGCTTTTCGCCGCCCCTGACGCGCTCGGCCGCGGCTCCGCCACGTGCCTATGCCCATGGGCTCAGACTCGAAATTGGAAACTGGAAACTGGAAACTGGACACGGCCTTCAATTTCGAGTTTCCAGTTTCGAATTTCGAGTTTCCACGGTCCGGGAAGGTGGGCGGAATAAAAAAAATTTACGAGCAAACCCGACAAGTTATTGAAAACAAAGGATCTAAGAACAAATTGACCGAAAAAAGTCGGACATTTTGGTTTAAGTATCGGACATTTTGGTTCAACGTGGTGACATTTTGGCGTGGCCATGCAGCATTTTTCGGACATTTCGGCATGACATGGTGACGTCTTGGGTGCCCACACGGAAGAACGGGACCGGAAGAGGGGGACGGGCCATTTCCGACTTACCGACGTTTAGCGCTCCCACCGTCCGAACCGCCGCCACTTTGACGTGACCCTGACACTTTTCCGGGTAACGGCCTGGCTCCGCGGCGCTGTGCATTCTAACGAAGGTATAATGCGCCTCTATGGCACAGAGCGGCCTTTGGCCGCAACCAAACCGGTCTCGTAGGGGCACCCCTCGTGGGTGCCCTTGTGGTGGGCACCCACGAGGGGTGCCCCTACGAGACGCGTGGCGGGCGCGCCGGCGCAGGTGACCTTGATGAAGAAGCTCGTTCTCATTCTGGCTGTCGCATCTATTTCTACTGCTGCCTGGGGCGCGCAGAACGCGGAAGTCTCTCGCTGGGAGCAGCAGGCGCAGCGCGCGACCATCATCCGCGATGATTGGGGCATTGCGCACGTCTACGGCAGAACAGACGCGGACGCCGTTTTTGGCATGGAATACGCCCAGGCCGAAGACGACTTTAATCGGGTCGAAACGAATTACCTCAACGCGCTGGGGCGGCTGGCGGAGGCGGAAGGCGAGTCGAAGATCTACCAGGACCTGCGCATGAAGCTCTTCATCGATCCGCAAGCGCTGAAGCAGCAATACGCGGAAAGTCCGGCGTGGCTGAAGCAGTTGATGAATGCCTTCGCCGACGGTTTGAACTATTTCCTGTTCAAGCACCCCGAGGTGAAGCCGCTGGTCATCACGCGATTCGAGCCCTGGATGGCGCTGAGCTTTACCGAAGGCAGCATCGGAACCGACATCGAACGTGTGGCCCTGAACCCAATCGCCGCGTTCTACGGCAAGCAGGCCGAGGCCTCAGCGCCAGCGGCCCCAACGGTGGCGTCGGCCCGGGCACTGGCAGCGACCCAGCAGCAGGAGGCAGCCGACCCCGGCGGATCGAACGGCGTGGCCATTGCGCCCTCGAACGCCATCGGCCACCATGCCCTGCTGCTGATCAATCCGCACACGTCCTTCTATTTCCGGTCTGAGCTACAGATGGTGAGTGACGAAGGCCTGGATGCCTATGGAGCCGTCACTTGGGGGCAGTTCTTCGTGTACCAGGGCTTCAACCCGCACCTCGGCTGGATGCACACCTCCAGCGGGGTGAATGCCATCAGCAATTATCTGGAAACCGTGGAGAAGAAGGGCGGCCGGTTTTACTACAAGTACGGTCGCCAGGAGCTGCCGGTCATCGCCACGCAGATCAGCCTGCCCTACCTGACCGATCATGGCATGGCCGTGAGGAAATTCACCGTTTATCGCACCCGGCACGGGCCGGTGATGGGCGAGCAGGGCGGCAAGTGGGTGACCGTCCGCCTGATGCAGCAGCCCGTGAAGGCGCTGATCGAGGCTTACACGCGCACCAAGGCCACGGACTACGCCTCGTTCCGCCGGACGATGGACCTGCACGCGAATTCGTCAAACAACACGATTTTTGCCGATGCCGCGGGCGACATCGCTTACTTCCACGCGAACTTCATCCCCCGGCGCGACGCGCGCTTCGATTGGACGAAGCCGGTGGACGGCAGCAATCCCGCGACGGACTGGCACGGAGTGCTTTCCGTCCACGAGGCGCCGCACCTGCTGAATCCGTCGAGCGGCTGGATCTACAACTCGAACGACGCGCCCTGGTCCGCCGCCGGGCCGGGCAGCCTGAAGAAGCAGGATTTCCCACCGTATGTCGAGACCGGCGGAGAATCGGCGCGCGGGCTCCACGCCGTCCGGCTGCTCGAGGGCCGGAGAGACTTTACGCTCGACGCGCTGATTGCCGCCGCGTTCGATAGCTATCTCCCGTGGTTTGAAAAGGCCATGCCCGCGCTGATTCGGGCGTGGGACCAGGCGCCACCGTCGGATCCCCTGAAGGCAAAGCTGGCGGAGTCCATCGCCCTGCTGCGCGCCTGGGATTACCGCTGGGGAGTGAATTCGGTCCCCACGTCCGTTGCCGTCTGCTGGGCTGAGGACATCGTGCGGCGGGTGCACGCCGATGCCGCAAGCGCGCGCCTGCCCGTGTACGACTACGTCGGCAGCAAACTGCCCGCCAACCAGCTTCTGCAATCCCTCGCGGCGGCATGCGACCGGCTGACCGCCGACTTCGGAACGTGGAAGACGCCGTGGGGAGAAATCAACCGCTTCCAGCGCCTTACGGATGATATCGTCCCGCACTTCGAGGATGCCAAACCGAGCATTCCTGTGGAGTTTACTTCGGCGCTCTGGGGGAGCCTGGCGTCCTTTGCCGCGCGCCCCTACCCGGGAACCAAACGCTGGTACGGCACCAGTGGCAACAGCTTTGTGGCCGTCGTCGAGTTCGGCAGCACCGTCCGGGCAAGGGCCGTAACCGCCGGCGGCGAGAGCGGCAGCCCGGCCTCACCCCACTTCGACGACGAGGCCCAGCGCTACAGCACGGGCAACCTGCGCGAAGTGTATTTCTACCGCTCGCAACTGAACGGGCACACGGAACGAACGTACCACCCCGGAGGGTAGTACGGTGAATAAGATGGGACTCGGTGTCGCAGCGCCTCATCCGAGCCCCTTATGGACGCAGAAATCGGTTGGCTCTCCAACCCTGCTCAGATACAATTGATTCATCATGAGTACTGGAAGCAGCGCCAAAAAACCGCCCGCGTCGCTTCAGGATCTCGTCCGCAGGCAATTCACCCCTGGAGACAAGGTCCAGCGTGTCTCCCGGGCGCAAGCGGCCCTGAACGAAGAAGAACGCATCAAGCTTTCGTCGGAAGAATGGAAATGGGTTGCCGAGGACGCTGACTTGGAAGATCCCGCTTGACCATGACCGTTGAAGCCCTTCCCAATCTTCCCGACCGCGGCTTTGTGTTGATTGACGCCAATATTTTCATCTACGCGCTCACCGGGCAATCTGCCGAGTGTCGGCATCTTATCGAACGCTGCCTGCACGAAGAGGTGACCGGCATCGCGTTATTCGAGACTGTCAATGAGGTTACGCACCGGTTTATGATCGCAGAGGCCCTGTCCAAGGGCCTGATCACAGCCGGGGGAGCTAAAGCGCTTCGCGGCAGGTTCCAACAAATCCCCACCCTGACGGATTATTGGGTTAACACCGAGCGGCTGTTGGCTCTCAATCTCCTCTTCATGCCGGTGAATGAAGCGATCATCAGGAATGCGCATGCCGTGCGGCAGGAAACCGGGCTGCTCACCAACGATTCGATGCTCGTCGCCTGCATGCGTGAGTACGGTCTATCTCTTCTCGCCAGCAACGATGCCGACTTCGAGCGTGTCCGGGATATTACGGTCTTCAAGCCCACCGACCTTCCTTAGCTTGTTTCTGCGGGCAAACGGCGGTTCATCGACGCTACAACTTATTATGTCGCTCAGCGGTAGGCGCTTTCACGATAGGTCGGTTTGCTGATTCCCAAACCCACAGGCGACCAGGAGCGCCCGGCGGACTTCAGCCCACCTCGAGTCCCGGAAGGCTGCAAAGCGCCGTTCCGATGCGGTCTCGTTGGGCAAGGGATACGTGATCTAAAGTTGAGGGCGCAGACAACGGGCATCCCGTCATCCGGCGAGAGCAGAACTTCTGTTGATAGTCCCCGGATCGTCCGCGTCACGGGCACGACGATGACTTCGTGCAAGTGATCAATCACCTCGTTACGGGTCAGAATCAGGACCGGGCGGCGCTTGTCCGGCGGTGCGAAGGTATACCAACGGATTTCGCCCGGTTCAACCGATGCCCTCCCAACCTTCAGCGTCCCACGCCAACGGGTCTTGGTCCGTTGAGAATTCCTCGTCGCGGGGAGGAATGGCGCGGTAGATTTCGCGATCCTCTGCGGCGGGCCGTGAGCTGGTGAGCCGGAGCAGGCGCAGGCGCTTGTGGGGAGAAAGGCAATCAACCAGGGGGAAAACGTCTTCGGCGCTCAGTGGTCTTGGCATCAAACCTATTTTAGCAGATAGCGAGGAACGAGGCGCACGCCCGGCGTTGTAGCGCCGGGGCTTTAGCCCGGCACCGTGCGCGGGCGCGTATCGCGCCCTGGAGTGCCGTCCTCTAGGGACGGCCCTAGCGGCTGGATTGATCTGCTGGGGCCGCAGGTACAAACCTTGATCGGATATCAACTTCGAGCCAAAATCGTCAGGGTCCAGGAGCTTATCAGCGTGCCGGCCTGAGACATAAGAGGGCAGCATACGACGACGCTCCCGAAAGGAACTACCGCCTTCGCCGCGAAAGGACAGGATGAACCGCATGAAAACTCTGCGCGCATTTTACTGGCTCTGTCTTGCACTTGTACTGCTCCTGAACTTGCCGCCAGCGGGGAGACCCGGAAACCTCATCCATGAGCCTCCGGGCGCATTCGCAGCCGGGGTTGCCGGCGCAGTTCCGGGAACTTCTTCCCCAACGGCGCAGGAGCCGTGGTGGCGTCATGCCGTCATCTATGAAATCTACCCGCGCAGTTTCGGTGACAGCAACGGCGACGGCGTCGGCGATCTGAACGGCATTACCGCCCACCTGGATTATCTGCGGGACCTCGGCGTGGATGCCATTTGGATCACGCCCTGTTTCCCCTCGCCGCAAGTCGACTTTGGCTACGACGTGAGTGATTACGTGGCGATCGCGCCCGAATACGGCACCATGGCGGATTTCGACCACCTGATGACGGAGGCGAAGCGGCGGAATATTCGCGTCCTGCTCAGCGATTCCGCATCCGAGGTTGGAGGTGCGCGAAATAGTTAGTCCGGGCGCGCCGGAGGCGGTTAGGCAGATTCGCATAGGCTTTGTCGGCGGGGCAGGGCGGGAAAATACACCCGGTGAGGTCGGCACTACGGCGAGAGGGGCGCAAGTCGCCGCACGCGGCACGAAGGTTCGGCCGAAGCGCAGGGAGGAACTCCGGGAGGGGAGGAGAAGACTCTTAGGGGGATGAGCCCTCGGGGAAGCAGGGGTCCTGACAGAGTTCGCGGGCTATGAGGCGTGCCCAGTAGCGTTGCGTTCGGCCGCGACGGACGGCCGGTTTCAGATTGAGAACCCAGAAAGCATGAAAGAGGTTGTAGGCCAGGAAGGCGACGAGCAGAAAGGACTCGATGGCCTGGGGGTGGTGTTTATACACATGGTCGGAGTGCCACTCGTTGGCCAGCTCGTTGAATCCATAGTTCTCAATATCCCAGCGACGATGCCCCAAGCCGACGGCTTGTTCGGTCGCTGCCTGCGTCACCGGTAGCGTCGTGGCCCAAACCCACTCGGTCATAATCGACTCGACCTGCTTCGTCGTTTGACGGCGCACCTGATAGGTTTCTCGCGAACGGATGACCCGCACGGGGGCGTTCACTTGAGGCCAAGTGGTGAGGTCCGACACGTCCCACCACTGGCAGTGACGCGACCGATACTTTCCCTCTTCGGGCGGCGTCACCCCAAACAAACCGCAGGCATCCTGGTAGAGGTCGCGCCGCTCGTCCTTGAGGACCACCAGCGCGTGCTTACCGTGGGCCAGCAGGAGATTGAAGAAGGGGGCCTGGGCATAGAGACCATCGGCCAACAGCAACTGAAACGCGCGGGGGTAACGGGCCAGGACGCGATCCAGCAAGCGCCGGGCCGTGGTCACCTCGTCTTCGCCGGGCCGCTGGGGTTCCAGATCGAGCAGGATCCGCAACTCCGAACCCGTCAACAACTGCAGCGTGACGTTCCGATGGTAGTACTGAATCCTCTCGCCTTGCTCGGTGTGCATCGTCCGCTGCAAGCATCCCGAGCAGCGACGGCGATAGCTGGCGTGGGTCTCGTGACCGTCGAGAACCGCCACGCCCAGTCCACCGATGTCCGGCAAGGCTTTGTTCCGCTTCAGGCGGGAGTAGACGTGATGCAGCCCCTCGCGCAGTTCGTGGGCGACGAGGCCGGCGTGCACGCGCCCCAGGGTGTCGCTACTTCCGGGCGAACACCCCAGCCACTGTTTCCAGAACCGCGAGAGGCGGTGCTCTTCCAGCGCGTTCAAGCTGCCCAAGCGGGACCAGAACATCACCAAGCTGGCTTTCAGGAGAACGGCCGCCGGGATACGGGGTTGTCGTCGGGGATCCTGGACCGCCGCGACGATCCGTTCCGAAAGACCGTAGACAGTCTCGCCATACCGGATCAGGCGGCGGAGAACGGGATCACTCCTTGCGATCGAGCAGCCGCTGCCACTCGACCTCCGAGAGTTCCTCCAGCAGTTGCTGGATTTCTTGATAGCCCTGAACGCTCTGGCGGATGCGCTCTTCCCACTCCTTGGGCACGAACACCTGGCGCGGCTTGCCCCCCTGGCTCTGCACGAGGTACAGCGACGCGTGCAGTTCGCCGTGGGCACAGCGGCAGTTCGGTTTCCCGCAGCGGCGCAAACGAGGCGCCAACGTCCCGCGGAGAAAGCGCTGGCCCGAGACGATCTGCGTCAGGCGCGAGCGGCGTTTGCGCTCGCCTACCGGAAGACTGGAGCGGGATATCGGAGGGTTTTTCATCTGATATATTGCTACTATATCAGACAGAATCGGTGCTGTCAAGTCAAAAACGAATGCGAATCTGCTCGATCAGCGGGGACTGGGCAAAGCAATTGCAATTTCAAAGGGTTGAAGCAGGAAGGAAAGCACGAATGCGGAATCGCTGCGTCCTGCTCGATTTCGTGGTCAACCACACGTCGGACCAGCACCCGTGGTTCATCGAGTCCGCTTCGTCCCGCACCAACCCGAAGGCCGACTGGTACGTTTGGGTCGACGGCAAGGGACCTGACCACCGCCAGGTGCCCAACAACTGGACCTCGGTGTTCGGCGGGCCGGCATGGCAGTGGGGACCCCAGCGGCAGCAGTTTTACTATCACTTCTTCTACCGGCAGCAGCCCGACCTCAACTGGCGCAACCCGCAGGTGCGCACGGCCATGTACAACGTGATGCGCTTCTGGATGAACAAGGGGGTGAGCGGCTTCCGGCTGGATGCCGTCGAAGCGCTTTTTGAAGATCCCCATCTCACCCCCGACCCGGTGAAACCCGGCCGCAACGCCTATGGCGACCCGAACGTGCAGCACGTACACACCTCGGACCTGCCCGAGATCCACGACGTGTTTCGGGAGATGCGCCAGGTGGTGAACCAATATCCGGGTGGCGTGCTGGTGGGCGAGGCTTATTACCCGACCACCGCCGAGATGGCCACCATTTACGGCCACGACGATGAGGTCAACCTCCCGATGGCGACGCAGGTCGGCTTCACTAATGAGCGCTCCGCGCCGGAAATCCGCAAAAGACTCGACAGCCTGATGGCGTTGCCGGATCGGGACACGCCGCTGCTCGTGTTCGACAACCATGACAACGTACGAAGCTGGGACCGCTACGGGGAGGGTCTGGACGCCCGGCAGCACGTGCAAGTGGCCAAGGTGATTGCCGCTACGCTGCTCGCGCCGCGCGGTTCCGCGCTGATCTACTACGGCCAGGAGATTGGCATGAAGACCACGCCGCCCACGCGCCGGGAAGACGTGAAAGATCCCATCGGCCGCGCCGGCTGGCCGAAGGAAAAAGGACGCGACGGCGAGCGCACGCCCATGCAATGGAGCGAGGCGAAGGACGCCGGCTTCAGCACGGCGGAGAAGACGTGGCTGCCCGTGCCGCCGGAGTACAAGCAATGCAATGTGGCCGACGAGGAGCGCGACCCGAACTCCATCCTGAACTTCTACAAGGCGCTTTTGCGGCTGCGGCGAGACAACGCGGCATTCCGCGATGGCGGATATCAGGGAATCAACGAGCAGGACGGGAACGTGCTCGCGTTCGTGCGCACGTCAACACACGCCGGTACGCTGCTGGTGGCGCTGAATTACACGGATCAGGCACAGACGGAGGACTACCGCCGGCAAGGCGGAAAGGCTAAATGCTTGCTCAGCACCTTCGCTCCGCCCGGCCAAACGCAGGACCTCAGCCACCTCGCGCTGCCGCCCTTTGGTGTGTACATCGGGCAGGTCCAATAGCGTGGGCCTTCGTTGATGGGACGCCCCGAGCCCAGCGAGGCCGCAGGGAAACCGCTTCGCTACGCGGCGGATACTGATTGCCCTGAAACTTCGGTAACCCAGACCTTCCGCGCCGCGGCCTCGCCCAGGTTGAGCGCCGTTCCCTGCACCCGTAGCGTCAGCGTGCCGTCGTAATTGCGGCTCAGGACCTTCAATTCGACGCCGGGCCGAATGCCCAATCCGTCAAAGTACTCCAGCAGTTTCCGGTCGCGTTCGTACATGCTCTCTATCTTGACGGAGGAGCCCGGAGCTGCGTCCCACAGTTGCACGAGGCCCGCCTTGTTCCTTTCGTCAGCGCTCTTGTTGATCTGGTTGCCGTGGGGGCAGACTCCGCCTGGTCCGAGCTTCTCGATCAATTTCCGTTCCACGTCGTCGGAAATCGAGTGTTCCAACCGCTCGGCCTCGTCGTGGACCTGGTACCATTCCATCCCCAGCATCTCGTGCAGCATCCGCTCGACCAAATGATGCCGAAAGCGCAGCTTATCCGAAATCTCGCGACCCGCCTTCGTCAGGGAGACCCGGCCCTTGCGGTCAATTTCCACCAACTTGTCCCGTTTCAGCCGGCGCAAAGCGAGGGCCACCGCCGGCGGAGTCACCCCCACCCACCGCGCTATGGTCGCCGCAATGACACTGCCTTCTTCCACTTCCGCCTCGGCAATGGCCTTCAAATAGTCTTCTTTGGATATGGTGAGCCTCACGGTTTTTGCCACCCGCCCCTTATTCGACTTTTGACCGCCCTCATCATGACAGCGTTTGGGGAATCCGGCAACACTCATGTTAACCTGAGTGCCTGAGCAGGCTGCTACAAATTCCACTTGACAAGGCTACTCCAATCATTGTTAACTATAGTTTATTCCAAATAGGAATCTATAGTATATTCGGTACGGCAGATCCCAAGTCGACTTACACACCCGGAGGTACAACAACGTGGCCCGCACCCTGATCCTCGCACTTGCGCTCACCAGCCTGGAGCTTTACTGCGCCCCCTCGGTTCGGGCGCAGGGAGAAACCACCACCGCCATCGTGGGGCAGGTGGCCGACCCGACCGGCGCGGCCGTGCCCGGAGCCGTGGTAACCCTCACCAGCCTGGAAACCGGCTTGAACCGAAGCGCCGACACTGATGAAGCGGGGCGGTTCAGCTTTCCCCAGCTAAAGCCCGGCACGTACTCCGTGAAGGTAGAGGCGCAAGGCTTCGAACCCCAGATCAATGACAAGGTATTCTCGGGCCTGGGCGAGACGCAATCCGTTGATTTCGTGCTCCACCTGGCACAATCCACGCAGAGCATCGAAGTGGCCGGGGCAGCACCGGTCGTGAATCCCGAAAACCCCAACACTTCGACCAACCTGAGTACGCAGGCGCTGGAGAACCTGCCGAATCCGGGTGGTGACCTCACCTACCCTTTGCAGTTTGCGCCGGGTGCGCTGATCAACACGGCCGGGAGTGGCAACGATTTCGTGGGCGGGACGAACGGTTACGGCAACGTGCAGTTCAACGGTCTGCCGGCGCTCTCCAACGGCTATATCGTGGATGGCCTTGAAACGAATGACCCGTTGACCAATTTGAACAGCGGGCTTTCCACGAACCTGGTCTTGGGCCTCAATTCGATTTCGGAAGTCACGGTGAACACGCTCTCCTATGCGGTCGATCAGGGGCGCTACGGCGCCTCCCAGGTGAATTACGTCACCAAATCAGGATCAAACCAATTCCATGGAAATCTGTACGAGTTGTGGAACGGCTCGATACTGAATGCGGCGGACTTCTTCACCAATGCCACGCCGGGAAACCACAAGCCGCGATCGACCGTGAATCATTTTGGCGGCAGCCTGGGCGGCCCGGTCGTGCGCGACAAGCTATTCTTCTTCTTCGATAGCGAGTGGGTGCGGATCGCGCTTCCGATCGTCTCCGCCACCACCGTTCCGACCGCCGCTTTTCAGAATTACGTTTTGCAGCAGTTGCCACTGGGCGGGACAGATTCGGTAACGGGGTCTCATTATGCGCCCGCACCGCAGCTTGTGCCGTTCTACCGCAACATGTTTTCCCTGTATGGAAACACCGGCGGCTCGCCTCTCTCGGTGCTGGGATGTCCGTTTACTTCGGACGGCAGCCCGGCAACCGGTACCCCACCGAATGGGAACGGCTGCGCCAACCGGCAATCGGTCTCGCGCTCGAGTGACGATCATGAACAGGTGCAGACACTCCGCATCGACCACAACATCAGTGAGAGCAATGTAACTTGGTTTCGCGTTCAATCTGACACTGGCCTGCAGGCCGCGTACACAGACTCCATCAATCCACTGTTCAACGCTGTCTCCTCGCAGCCGCTTTACTCGCTGGCGTCAGGCTACACGCACATCTTTTCACAAAACGTGGTCAACTATTTCAACCCCGGCTTTTCCTGGTATGAGAGCTTGTTCGCGCCCGCCGATTTCGCAAAAACCCTTGCTGCGTTTCCGATCGTGCTGGAAGGCAGCGGCGCGAATGCGCCGTTTACCACCCTCGGAGGTATGGACAATACGTGGGTGCAGGGACGCCGGGCGTCTCGCTTCTTCATCAACGACAACCTCTACTGGAGCCATGGCGCTCACGAATTTCGATTCGGGACCAACACCCGCATACTCCGCCTGAATGATTACGATTTCGGCGAAGGGACAGTGCCGACCGTCACGTACGCGACGTTGCCGCAATTCATTTATGGCGTGGCTTCGATGGCGACTCAGACTTTTCCCAGCACGGCGAACGAACCCTTCAACTTCCTGAACCTCGACCTGTACGCGCAGGACACGTGGAAGGTAACTCCCAAGCTGACGTGGACCTTGGGCATTCGCGATACCCTGAACTCCAACCCGCTGAACCCGCACCTGCAGGTCGCGCGACTGCACGGCTCTTTCGATGCGATTACGCATGACGTCAATCAGCCGCTGAAGGACGCCATTCAAACGGGTCTCGGGAACCTCTTTGCTGCCACTCCGCTGGCGATCCTTCAGCCTCGAACCGCCATCGCGTGGCAGTTTGCGCCGCAGTCGGTGCTGCGGACGGGTTTCGGGATCTTCAGCGATATTCTGCCGGGCAGCGTCGCGGATACGGTCGGCATGAATCCGCCGTACGTCAGGACATTTCAAGGAGGGCTGCTGGGTACGGTCGGCGGGACGGCTATTGCGCCGGGAGCGCCGGCCAGCGCCGTGGATGCAACCGTGGCCGCCAACCAGGCATTCGGTTCAGGATTTGCGCAGGGAGAACTCTCTTGCGCGTCTGCGGAAGCGAATCCGGCAAGCTGCCTTCCGCCCGTCGCCCTTACCGCCGTGCCCGACGGCAAACTTCACGCGCCTTATTTCATGGAGTGGAGCTTTGGCATCGAGCGCCAGTTCGGCAACACCGGCAAACTCGACGCGCAATACGTGGGCACACGCGCGGTAAACCAGGCGTACATGACTCAGGTGAACGGCTATCAGACGGTGTGCCAGGGTTGCTTTGCCCCGTTCCCCTACTTGCAGCCCACGGATCCGAGGTTCGGGGCGGTCACGCAGTTTTCCACGGGTGCGAACAGCCACTACCACGGCCTGCAATTAACGGCCGCCAAGCGGCTTGGGCACGGGTTTGAAGGACAGGTGAATTATACCTGGAGCCATTGCATGGATACGGTCTCGAACGGCGGGTTCCTTCAGTTCGCCTCCGGCGCGATTCTTTCCCCATTGCCCGGAGACTTGAAGCGTAATTATGGTCCGTGCGATTACGACATCCGGCACAATCTGACGGGACAGTACGTTTATCAATTGCCCTTCAAAGTGCAGAATCGCCGGCTGGGTTATGCCCTGAATGGCTGGCAGGTTTCGGGGACGGCTTTCTGGCACAGCGGCATTCCATTTTCCGTGCTCAGTACGCCCTATTCAGCGAATGGAAACGGTATCGTGCAGGGCGCGGGACCGCAGTTTGCCAGCCTTGTGCCCGGCGTTCCGGTTTATGCGCGGCAGCCCATTTCGGGTGTCAGTCAACCGGGCACGATCCAATGGCTTAACCCCGATGCCTTTGCCTCAACCGTAGACCCCAGCACGGGAGCGTGCCTGGGCGGGGACAGTCCGACAGCCTGCCAATTCGGCAATCTGGGGCGCAACGCCCTGCGCGGCCCGGATTTTGTATGGAACGACTTTTATCTGACCAAGTGGTTTGCCTTGACCGAACACACCAAACTGAGGTTGGAGGCACAGTTCTTTAATCTGTTCAACCATCCGAATTTTGGTCTGCCGAGCATGACGCTCGCCGGCATTCCGGGAAAGCCTTCCACCCAAACCGGCTTCGGGGCGCTCACCTACACGGTGTCGCCGCCCACGGGCCTGCTGGGGGTCGGGCTGGGAGGCGACAGTTCTCCGCGCATGATTGCTTTTCAGGCCCGTCTTGAATTCTGACGCGACGGCGAGTTCAATTTGCGCTGGAGATCGGCCACCGCCCGCTCCGCACGTGCCACTTGGCGCGCTACCTGCTTGGGAGCAGTCCCGCCCGTCACATTGCGGCGAGCTACGGAGCGCTCCATGGACGTGGCCACTTCTTGGAGGTCGGAATCCCAACCCGGGACGAATTGCGCCGCTTCCTCCGCTGATAACTCGCGAAACGTCTTGCCTTCAGCCGCGCAGTGCCGCACCAGCGTGCCCACTTGCTCGTGCGCATCGGCAAAAGGAATGCCACGCCGGACAAGTTCATCCGCAAGGTCGGTGGCCGTGAGGAATCCCAGTTCGGTCATGGCTTTCATGCGCTCGGGGTGGATACGCATCGTGGCCGCGACCCGGCTTGCAATGATGATGGCCTCCAGGGTCGCATCCACGCCGGAGAACAGCGCTGCCTTGTCCTCCTGCAAATCGCGATTGTAGGCGAGGGGCAGGCCCTTCATCACCGCCAGCATACCGGTGAGCTTGCCGATCATCGTCCCTGCCCGGCCGCGAATGAGCTCGAGGGAATCAGGGTTTTTCTTCTGCGGCATCAGGCTGCTGCCGGTGGAATACGCGTCTGCCAGTTCCACGTAGCCAAACCCCGGCGAGGAATAAATGATGCGGTCTTCCGCCCAGCGGCTCAGGTGTACCATGCACAGCGCACAGGCGAAGAGCAATTCGGCCACGCCGTCACGGTCGCAGGTGGCGTCCACGCTGTTGGCGGAGACACGCGCGAACCCCAACTCCCGCGCCAGGCGTTCGCGGTTAATGGCAAACGTGGTTCCCGCCAGCGCGCCGGCGCCCATCGGAAGTTCGTCGGCGTGCGCGCGGCACTCCCCCAGGCGGGTCACGTCACGATAAAACATCTCAAAATATGCAAGCAGGTAATGCGAAAACAGGATAGGCTGCGCCGGTTGCAGGTGGGTGTAACCGGGAAGAATCAGTTCGAGATTCCGCCGCGCCTGCTTCACGAGCGCCGCCAGCATTTCCGCCAGCGCGCGCTGCAGTTGCAGGGTTGCGTCCTTCAGGTACAGGCGCATCTCCGTGGCCACCAGATCGTTCCGGCTGCGGCCGGTGCGCAGTTTGCGCGCCACCTCGCCCACCTGCCGTTCCAGTTCCGCCTCGACCCAGGTGTGGACGTCCTCGGCCGCCTGCCCTTCCGCCCAGCCGGGATTTCGCTGCACCTTGCGTTGCAGCGCCTCCAGGCCGGCGGAGAGGCGCGCGGCTTCGCGCGGCTTCAGCACGCCTGCGTGGCGAAGCGCCTTCACGTATGCCAGATTGACACGCAGGTCGTACCTGATGAACCGCTGATCGAGGGAAAGAGACTCGGAGAACTTTTCGAACTGCGGGTCGCTCCGGCCGCTGAAGCGCCCGCCCCAGAGCTTCATGCTTTCTTCCTCCGCGCGGGCTTGGTGGCATGTTTCCGGCGCAAGGCGGCTTCGATGCGGAGCGGCAGACCCAGGATGTTGATAAAGCCCGCCGCGTCCTTCTGATCGTAATCCGCGCCCATCACAAAGCTGCCGATGCTGGGGTCAAACAGGGAGAAGGGCGACTCGCGGTCCAGCACGCGGATGTTGCCGCGGTAAAGGCCCAAGGTCACTTTTCCCGTCACGTTGCGCTGCGTGCAGTCCACAAAGCTGTCAAGCGCTTCGCGCAACGGTGTAAACCACTGGCCGAAATAGACGAGTTCGGCATATCGCAATGCGACATGTTGCTTGTAATGGAGTGTCTCCCGGTCAAGGCACAGCGATTCCAGTTCCTGGTGAGCGGCGTAGAGCAGCGTGCCGCCGGGCGTCTCGTAGGCGCCGTGGGACTTCATTCCCACCAGGCGGTTCTCCACCAGGTCCATGCGGCCCACGCCGTACTGACCGCCGATCGCATTCAACGTCTCGACCAGCTTGACGGGGCCCAGGCGCTTCCCATTCACCGCCACGGGCACGCCCGCCTCAAACGCGATCGTCACCGTTCCTTCCTGGTCGGGCGCCTTTTGGGGGCTGGCCGTGAGCTTCCAGGCGTCCTCGGGCGGTTCGCCCAGCTTGGTTTCCAGCGGCCCGCCCTCGTGGCTGAGGTGCCACAGGTTCTGGTCGCGGCTGTAGAGCTCCTTTTTTGTGACCGGCACAGGAATGCCGTGGCTTTCCGCATATTGCAACGCGTCCTCACGCGATTTGATGGACCACTCGCGCCAGGGGGCGATGACGCGCAGGTGGGGCGCCAGCGCCTTATAGGCCAACTCGAAGCGCACCTGGTCATTGCCCTTGCCCGTGCAGCCGTGCGCCATCGCGTCCGCGCCTTGTTCGAGCGCCACCTTCACCTGTGCTTTGGCGAGCACCGGCCGTGCCAGGGACGTTCCCAGCAGGTACTTGCCTTCGTAAATTGCGCCCGTCTTCACGGCTTTCCACAGCGGGCCGGTTACAAACTCCTCGCGCAGATCTTCCACAAATACCTTGGCAGCGCCGCTCGCCAGCGCCTTGCGGCGGACCGCGGCGTAATCATCGCCTTGGCCTACATTTCCGACCATGGCGATGACTTCGCAGCCGTAATTTTCACGCAGCCAGGGAATGATGATGGAGGTGTCAAGCCCTCCCGAGTAAGCCAGAACGACGCGTTTAACTTGCGTTGAAGAAGTGTTAGACATCGTTTTGAATTTGATTTCCTTTGCTTGGAAGTTATCAGTCGTCAGTTTTCAGTCATCAGTTATACGTCGTCAGTTTCAATTAAGAACATCGGATATGAAAAAAACAACTGGGGTGCTGAGAACTGATGGCTGAGATTTGAAGCCTTGGAGCTGACGATCAGCTTGCGACCAGAGAGAGAATCTTCTTTCGGATCATTTCTGCCTCGCGCGAACTGGGCGTGGCGATAAAGATGGTGTCATCGCCGGCCACGGTGCCGACCACCTCCTGCCACGGGTCGGCGTCCAACGCCACGGCCACGGAGTGGGCGTTTCCGGGGCGGGTCTTCAGGACCACCAGGTTCGCTGCCTGTCGTGCGTCGGTGAGAAACTCCTTCAATACGATTGCGAGTGTCGGTTGCACGGACAGCATCGGCCTCGCGGCGTCCGGCAGACTATAGCCGGTTCGCGTCTTGATGAGGCCGAGTTCCTCGATGTCGCGCGAGACCGTGGCCTGGGTTACATGAATGCCGCGCCGTGCCAGCTTGCGGCGGAGGTCCTCCTGGGTTTCCACCTCTTCGGTGCGCAGGAGGTCCAGAATCTGCGTCCGACGATAGACCTTGTCCATGTAATTTTATGCAAACAACGTATAAATATACCATAAGCCGACAGGGGCGCAACAGGAAACGTGCCATCGCGGTCCGGGCCTCCTGCCGGCACACACCATCGAGGCGCCCCAGCATCCCGATCCACCGCTGCCGAGCGTGCAGCAGCATTCAGCCGAGTGGCGCGCAAGTGGGTGGCACGTGTATGATGTGCCAGGGTAGTGGGGGTCAGGCAAAAGTATCTCTTATTTTAGTTGCGGAGAGTGTCGGTGCTTCCCTTGAAGTGCCAGAGAGCGTTTGTCCGGTGGGCGCTAAGCTGCGTCCTGCTGGCAGGGGCGGGAAGTCTGCCCGCGCAGCAAGATGCTTCGCAGGTTGAGAATCCCAAGCAAACGGTGATTGTCACCGGGGTGTACGAACCGGTGCCGCTGGGTGAGGTGGACCGTCCCATAAGTCAAATCGATATCGGCAGCAACGAACTCCTGTCAAACTCGCTCGAGGATTTCCTGCGCCTCGACTCGTCGGTAGACCTCGAGGAACGCGGACCAAACGGCACGCAGGCGGACGTTGCGATGCGCGGGGGAACATTTGAGCAGACACTGATCCTGGTGGATGGTTTTCGGCTGAATGACTTGCAAACTGGTCACCACGATATGGACCTACCGTTTCCCGTGGACACATTCTCCGACGTTGAAGTGCTGCACGGGGCGGGCTCAACCTTGTATGGGTCTGATGCGGTCGGAGGAGCTGTCAACTTCATAACGAGGCCGCCAACTTCTACCGAGCTTCGCGTGCGCACGGGCTTCGGTAACTTCGGCGTTAACCAGCAAAGCGCGAGGGCCAACCTGCTGGCGGGACCGCTCTCGGAACAGGTCAGTTGGGCGCACGATTTTTCCTCGGGATTTATGCCCGACCGCGACTACCGCGACCTGGCTCTCAGTTCGGTGACGAACCTTCGCACGTCTCTGGGCACCACGGAAATCATTTTGGCGCACAACGACCGTCCGTTCGGGGCGAACAACTTCTACGGGCCATACGATTCCTGGGAGCATACGAATACGTGGTTTGCGGCAGGCAAACAGAATTTGGGGAAGTCCACACAAATCTTATTCGCCTATCGCCACCATCGCGATCATTTTGTCCTGTATCGCGAAGCACCGTGGATATATCAGAACTTCCACGCTCTCAGTGGTCTACAGGCGGCGTTGCAGCGGAGATCCTGGCTCGGCAGCAATACCCACCTGTTTTACGGGGCCGAAGGCTACACTGATCGCTTAAGAAGCTCAAACCTGGGCATCCATAGCCGCGGCCGGGTGGCGGCGTACGCGGCGCTGGATACGCGGGCGCTGCACCGGTTTTCCTTCAACATCGGGGCGCGCGAGGAGGTTTACCGCTCGGTGCAAGGCCAGTTCAGTCCCAGCGTCAGCGCCGGTTACTGGGCGAACTCGCACCTGAAGTTCCGCGGCAACCTCAGCCATGCGTTTCGTGTGCCGTCGTTGACCGACCTTTACTACCATGACCCTACCAGCGTCGGCAATCCGTACCTGCGGCCCGAGCGCGCCTGGGATCTGGAAGCCGGGCTTGATTGGAATGCAACCCGCCGCTGGCAAGGCGCGCTGACGCTGTTCGATTTGCGCGAGCAGGACGTGATCGATTACATGCGCAATTCTCCCGCTGCCGTCTGGCAAGCCGCCAACATCGATCGACTTCAGTTCCTTGGGGTCGAGGGTTCAATTCGGGCTTCTCTTTCCCGTTCGCAAGAGCTCGATTTTGGCTACACCGCCATGCACGGAAGCCACGCCGCGATGCCGGGGATCGAATCGGAATACGCATTCTGGTATCCGGTGCAGTCCGGCGTATTCTCCTGGAGGGCGCAATTGCCCCACGGGGTCCTGGCACGCTCTCGCGTGGGGGTTCTGGATCGCTACGGTTACAAAACGTATGGCGTATGGGATTTATATCTCGCTCGTTCTGCGGGCCGCATACACCCGTTTGTGCAATTCACAAACCTGACCAATACCTCCTATCAGGAGGTGCAAATGGTGGTGATGCCCGGCCGCGCCATCGTTGGAGGCGTCGAGATCACAATCTTGTCGAGGAAGAAATGATGACGGGGCGAGGCTCGCCCGGCCGAGAACATGGAAAATGCTTGCCAGTAAACAAGCATTCACGGGCTTGCATTGCAGGCCGAAACCGATCAAGTCTTTGGGGGTTGGCCGCGTGGCGCAGGCCGGAAGTGGCGGCCTGCGCCACGGCGGAGGAAGTATATAGCCTGATCGATGACAGCGTTACTGCGGCATTCCGGGGAGCTGCATTTTTTGCGGTTCGCCTTTAACGTGAGAGCTTTCGTCCGTCAGCGTCTTCTTGAGTTCCATCGTCATCTGGTTGCTGCTCAACTTCACCACGGCGTACGGCGTGACCTGCGTGGAAGTCCACATGTCAAGGATTTTGCCGCCCGTTTGCTGCTTGCGATAGTGCTGGCAGTTAAAAGTACCGGCAGGAACGGTAACGGTTTCCGTGCCTACCAGTTCGCCCAAGTCCGCTTTGCCTCCGGAGGGGGGCGGCTGATGGGATTTCATCATCCCCATCAGGAAACTCCCCATTTCCATCGGGGGTTGCCCGGGCCGTTGCATGATCATGCGTTTCACGCCCGCATCGGGGCCCTGATTGACCACCAACATTTTCGTGATCATCTCGCCACCCAACTCCGAGTTTTGCATGCGCATTTCAAGCCAAAAGCCCGGACTGCCGCTCACGTCTTCTTTGCCGACGATGGCGTAGGCAATGTTCATGGGTTTGCCGTTCATCGTCATTACGTATTGTGCTCCTGACCCGACTACCGGATTCTGCAGGCCGGGCATAGGGGGTTGCGGCCCCGTACCCATTCCGCCTCCGCCACCACGCTGGGCCCAAGCGCCGGATGCGGCCGTCAGTGCCATCGCTACGACGATTGCTGCTCGCTTAGTAAAAGTCATAGAGTTCTGCCTCCGATTTTTTGCTGGCCTGCCCCCTGCCGGCTCGCTGACAAGGCCAGAGATTCACCTACAGATGCCCACGATCTGCGACGTTCAAACCTGCTATTAACAATCCTGAAAGAAGAATCTGCGGCAGAGTATAGCAGAAACCGAGTTGCAAGAGGAAAACGAAACGATTGCCGATGGAATACTGCAATTAACCACGAGGGTACCCGCGGGATTCCGAACCTGGGCGCGGAAGGTTGGGGTATTAATCGCTATGTGCGCCGTATGCCATGAAGTGTTCTTTCTTGAACCGCTCCCACTGGGTGGGCTGATATTGGTCTTTGGGGATGAAGACCTTGTGGAGAAAGGTGATGCCCAGTTGCGCTTCGTCGATCTCGGCGCCCTTTTGGGGAAGGTAATCAAACACACTGCGGTTCGCGCCGTAATACGCGCAGAGCCACATACCCTGCGGGTTTTCCACGGCGTACAGCGCGCACGCCAGCGGCAAAGGGCGGGTGGCGTCCACGGATATCTTTTGGACGGCATCAATGATTTTGCCCGTGACGCTCGGGGCAGTGACGGCCGAAGACGATGTTGAAGCCATGATGCTCCTTCGCAGCAAACATACAATGAGCGTGGAAAAAACGTCAATCCATTTTGGGATTTAGATTTTGGATTAGGAACCGCTGCCCGGCTAACGTCGGGCGAGGAGCTGACTTGCCGCAGTTCACGGCTGGTTTCTGCTGCCCGAAAAGGAGAGGATTGGCCCGGCCAAGCTTAATCGAAAATCCAAAATCGAAAATGTCTCACATGACGGCGGACCGTTTCAGTTCGATTACAAGCAACTGGCCATCGGTTTCCCACGTCCCCCCGGTAGCCGTCTTCCCTTCGGTGACGGGATTGGGCCGTGCCACCAGTCCTTCCGCGGCCACCAAGCCGCCGGCCTGCAGATCGGCGCCGACCTTGGCGCGTTCCGCGTCCAGGTCAGGATCGACGGCGTGAGAGATCACACCGGGGTGTATGTCCAGGCCAATGTCGTGCGTGGAAGCGCCCATCCAGATTTCGCGGCCGTCCGCGGTCGTAACATTGGTGCGCCAGACGCGCAGATGATGGCGTTTCATGAACGTATTCAGCATCTTTTCGAAGGCCAGGTCCTCGGCGCGGCCGAAGAGGTAGAGTTGAGAAACCGGGGCCTGATCGTAGCCTTCATCGCTCGCCACCGCCCGGACCGTACTCACGGCGGAGGACGTCCCCAACTTCTTGGCTTCGCCCCAACCGGCGTCCCGGAAAGCGGTGAGAATCTGACTGGCGCTTCCGACGAAAACCAAATTCAGCGGATCGCCGGGTTTCTTGGTCTTGCTTTGGGTTCGCTGCGGCACGGTGGCCAGGAGTTGTTGCACGGCACGCACCGAGGCCGCCGAGATGCCCTTGGGCAGTGGCGAAAAGAAGGCGTCCACGGCGAGGTCCCGGTCGAGAGTCAAAACCATGTCCGTCCCGGTTGGATAGTCAATGGAGGTATCCGATTTGCCGACTTTGCCAGACACCTTCTCCATTTCGGTGCCCGCCGATCCCAAGTGATCCAACCAGCCATCCACGCGTCCGACGGCGGCGTCCTTGGCCAGGATGCCCTGAATCGTGCCATCCGGGAGAACGGTTTCACGTGCGTTCTCCACGTCGGTCAAGTGCGCCGCCAGGGTCTAGGGAAGGACGGCGAGGTATGATCAATTGATTGAACTGGATCAGCAGGCGCGCGTGGTCGGAAGGTTCGGAAGTGGGGATCAGCTTCTGAATTTTGCCGGTTACTTCCGCGCTCACCGGAATCAGAACGCCGTGGTCGGTGTCCACTTCCCGCACCACGCTCGCCGTCACCGCTTGATTCAGGTGCGACGTCTTGGTGCTGACGGGAGTTACCAACCGGACGTACAGCTTGGCGCCGCTTGCCACCGTCCCGCCGGCATCTGCTGCATAGACCCTGCCGCGCACGGCGATAATCCCTGGCACGGTCATCCAAGCAACCAGAAGCCCGGCAGTCAGTGCCGGCCAAATGTGTCGTTGCTTTGCCGCGTCGGGGAACCCAAATGAACGCGCAACCGGAGTGCATAGGGGTTGGTTTCGCACGGACCACCTCCGAGACCACATTATGTCGGAATCATGACGAAAAGGGCGTCACAGGCGCCCAAGAATGAGAGATTATTACATCCGGATGGGCCCACAATGCAAGCCCGAACTTGCGAAGTGCGGGCTCGATAATCCTTTCTGGTATCATCGCTGGTGTATGGATAGATGAAACAGTTGGAACACATGGGCCACCCGCCCAGGAGGGTAACGAGTGGAAGAACAAATACTCTGCTTCAAACGGGAAATCGTGCGTGCTTATCCCGCCAAGACGTTCTACGACGAGAGTCTGTGGGACCAGCTCCTGGCCCACCTCGAACCCAAGGCGCGATCCGTCGCGGAACACGACTACGACACCAAACAGCTTGTAGTTTACGTCCTCATCAATCATGAAGAGACCTTCCTGACCTATCAACGCACACCCAAGACCACAGAGACCCGCCTTAAAGCCTTGTATTCGATCGGCATCGGGGGGCACGTCAACGTGGATGACCAGATTCAACCAACTCTATTCGGCGCAAACGAAGCGGCCTGGAAAGACTTCATTCTCAACGCCGTCCGGCGCGAGGTCAGCGAAGAAGTCCAAATCGACGGGGCCAACGCCCAGGAGCCTAGACTCATCTGCTTTGTCAACGATGATTCGAACGACGTGGGAAAGGTGCACTTCGGTGTGGTCTTTGTCGTGAAGCTGGCCAAACCGAGCGTTGCCATCCGAGGTGAGCGAGGCATCGGCAAACTCAGCTTCCGTACCCTGCCGGAACTCATCTCGATGCGCGACACTATGGAGACTTGGTCGCAACTGCTCGTTGACTTCCTGTCGCGCGAAAATTCCGTATGGCAGGAATGACTTGCCCCCAGTTCTTGGGCACCCAATATCCTGGCGAGAGGCTGTGTCTTTGACCCGGCGACGGCGTCGGCGGGAGTTGAAAGGCAAACCCAGATCGGGACAAGCTGGAAAAAGCTTCTGTTTGGGTGGCCGGGGGGCCTTGGGTTCGACACCGGCGCCCCGTCGCCTCAAACGAAAAACACGAGATGTGGGGCTTATCTTGCCTAGTGCCCCTATAGGTTGTGCTTTAAGGCTTGACAAAGGCCGAGAGCGGAGTTAGTTTCCCCTACAGCTTTTCCGGAGCCGGACCTGCCGAAAGGGGGCAAACCGACCGGATTAGGAGTAGAGGACGCGCCACGCGGTGTCGCCAACTTCTCGTTTCGCCACAGCAATCCAATAAGCAACGACGCGACCGACCCCAGGGAGGATCAAAATGTCTGAAGAGCAAGCCGTCTCCACAACCTCAAAATCTGCCCCTTCCGGCGGGCAGACGCAGGGTAAACACGGCTTGAGGGTCAAACGGCTTTCTACCAAACCCGGCTCTCATCCCTTTGACGAGATCGAGTGGGAATTGCGGACCACCACCATTCAGAACGAAAAAGGTCGGGTCATCTTCGAGCAGCGCAACGTAGAAGTGCCGAGGGACTGGTCGCAGACCGCGACGAACATCGTCGCCTCCAAGTATTTTCACGGCAAGTTGGGAACGGCCGAGCGCGAGTCGAGCGTCAAGCAGCTCATCAGCCGCGTGGCCGACACCATCGCCCACTGGGGCGTCGAGGACGGATACTTTCGCGCGGAAGAAGACGCCCGGGCGTTCCACGACGAGTTGCTCCACCTGCTCATTCGCCAAAAGGCATCGTTTAATTCGCCGGTTTGGTTTAATTGCGGGTTGTGGCACAAGCACCGCCGCACCGGTGCGGGAGGAGCATTCTATTGGGACCCCGCCACGGACGATATCAAAAAGGAGACCGAAGCCTACCGGCGTCCGCAGTGCTCAGCCTGCTTTATCAACTCCGTCCAGGATAACCTCGAAAGCATTCTCGACCTGGCGAAAACCGAAGGAATGCTTTTCCGATATGGCTCGGGCAGCGGCACGAATTTCTCTCCCATCCGTTCCTCCACCGAGTCACTGTCGGGTGGTGGCATGGCCTCTGGTCCCCTTTCGTTTATGAAAGGCTACGACGCGTTTGCGGGGGTGATCCGATCGGGTGGCAAATTGCGGCGCGCCGCCAAAATGGTTATCCTCAACATCGATCACCCCGACATCGAGGAGTTCATCCAGTGCAAGGCCACGGAAGAGCGCAAGGCCTGGGCGCTGATGGATGCTGGTTATGACCGGTCGCTGGGCGGAGAGGCCTATAGCTCCATCTTTTTCCAGAATGCCAACAACAGCGTGCGCGTCAACGACGATTTCATGAGGGCCGTTATCGAGGATCAGGATTGGGTCACCCACCGGATCACCACGGGTGAGCCCGCCAGGTCCTACCGCGCGCGCGACCTGATGAAGAAGATCGCGGCAGCGGCTTGGCAGTGCGGCGACCCGGGCATGCAATTCCACACCACGGTCAACAAGTGGCATACCGCGAAAGCTACCGCGCCCATCAACGCCTCCAACCCCTGCAGCGAGTACATGTTCCTGGATGATTCGGCATGCAATTTGGCCTCGCTGAACCTGATGAGATTCCTTTCCCCGGACGGCAAATTCGACGTTGAGGCGTTCCGCCACGCCGCGGACATCATGATCACGGCGCAGGAAATCCTGATCGACAACGCGACTTATCCTACGGCGAAGATCGCGCGCAACTCCCACGATTTCCGCCCGCTGGGCTTGGGTTTTGCCAACCTCGGCGCGGTGCTGATGGCCAGCGGCCTTCCCTATGATTCCGACGCCGGGCGCGACCTGGCCGCTGCCATGACCGCCGTCATGCACGGCGAAGCGTATCTCCAGTCGTCGCGCATCGCGGAGGAGATGGGTCCCTTCGCCGGCTACGCCGTCAACCGTGATCCCTTCCTGAACGTTATTTCCATGCACCGCCAGTCGCTGCAGAACATCAACCCGCGCAACGTGCCGCCCAATCTCTTGGACGCAGCGAAGAAAACCTGGGACGATTGCCTGGCCGCCGGCGTGAAGTCTGGCTACCGCAACGCCCAGGTCACGGTGCTCGCCCCCACCGGCACGATCGGCTTCATGATGGATTGTGACACCACCGGCATCGAGCCCGACCTTGCGCTGGTGAAATACAAGAAGCTGGCGGGCGGCGGGCTGATCAAGATCGTCAATAATGTCGTACCCACGGCGCTGCGCAAGCTCGGCTACGGTGAGGAGCAGGCCGCGGAGATCGTCAACTTTATCGACCGGCAGAGCACCATCGAGGGCGCGCCCCACCTGAAGCAAGAACACGTGGCGGTCTTTGATTGCTCGCTCAAGCCGGCCAACGGCAAGCGGTGCATCCATTACATGGGCCACGTCCGCATGATGGCTGCCGTCCAGCCGTTCCTTTCCGGAGCGATTTCAAAGACCGTGAACATGCCGGAAGAAGCGACCGTCGAGGACGTTGCCAACGTTTACATTGAGGCGTGGCGCCTGGGCCTGAAGGCCATCGCGATCTACCGCGACGGGTCGAAGCGCACCCAACCGCTCAACACGAAAAAACAGGAGTCAGGAATCAGGAGTCGGGAGTCAGCAAAAACTGCAGCCCTAATCCCCAGCCCCCAGTCCCCAGCCCCCAGCCCCCGGCCTTACCGCCGGAAGCTGGCCGATGAGCGCCGCGCCATCACGCACAAGTTCTCGATAGGCGGCCATGAAGGCTATCTCACGGTGGGGTTGTACGAAGACGGGCTTCCGGGCGAGATTTTCATCACCATGGCCAAGGAAGGCTCGACGGTTTCGGGTCTGATGGATTCCTTCGCCACTGCCATCTCCCTCGCGCTCCAGTACGGCGTGCCGCTCAAAGTGCTGTGCGACAAATTCAGTCATTCGCGTTTCGAGCCCAGCGGCTGGACACCCAATCCCGACATCCCCATGGCGAAGTCGGTGATGGACTACATCTTCCGCTGGCTGGCGATCAAGTTCCTGACAGGCGAGGCCCAGCCCTCCGAGGATGCCGGTGGCTCCCCGTTGAACGGCGCCAATGTGGAAAAGGCCACGGGGCTGGCCACGCAGTTCGCTCGCGCCACTGGGAAGCGCACCAGGGTAAATCCTGGTGGTTCCATGCAGCCCAGCCTTGCGGGTATAGAGCAATCCGACGATGCTCCCGGCTGCTCTGACTGCGGCGCCATCATGGTGCGCAATGGCGCCTGGTATCGCTGCACCATTTGCGGGTCAGCCACCGGGGACCCTTAGCCGCCGGGCGGATAGAACGATCTGATTGCCCTCGGTGCAATCAGCGCTCTACAGGAGGTCGGTGTACGGGTACCGGAGGACGTTTCAGTGGTGGTAGCTGAGTGTGGGCGGTCACTCTCGGCGTGCCAGGGCTCCGTCAAAGTCGAATAACACAAAACCTGGGGAGCGGTGGGGTGCCGGCTATTTCGCGGCAAATCTCGGGGCGCGTTTCCATCTTGACAAAGCCAATTGATAGGCTATAATTTTAGTCGATGGTCAGGGCTCGGCGTTTCCAAACCGGCGCTTGGGCACTGCCGACGGCAGGGAAAACGGCAGGGAAATCCGATCCGGCCATGGCTAGTCAAATGGCCAGCGACACGCTATATCCACGGAGACAGGATGTCCGCCCTAGGTGCTTCTTCCCAAACCTGAGAAGTTATTGAATACAAAGGGTCGAAAACCGGATTTCTCACCTGCCGAACCTGAGAACATACTGAAAACAAATCCAGTTACTTGCATTATGGAAAACGGAAGACAGCATGACACAATGTCGCGTATGGCTAGCATCTAGCCTCCAATAATTCGCTGCCCGGGCACGAGCGCCGGGCGCGCCGCGGCCCCAGGTCTTTGCTTTTCCTCGACCCGCTGCCCGTTCTTCTCTTCGACAACTTTGACGGGACCCTGCTCGGTGTGCGCCAACAGGTGTGCAGCGGCACCTCAAGTGGTATAATCTTCCTCATCCCATCTTTGAGGGCTTAAACATGAGCAAGGAAGGTCTCTCGCGACGAAGCTTTCTTCGCGGCACAGCGGCGGGCACCACAGGAGCGGCTCTGGTTGCCCTGCCCCTCGCGCACCCGGCGGCCGGCGAAGCTCCACCCGCACCACCTTGGCCAGTAACCGAGGTGTCGTATCCGCTGGCCCAACCCGGTCCCGTCACTTCCCAGATGCGCTTCAAGCTGGTTACCGGCCAGGGTGATCTCCAAAGTTCCTATCATGACCAGTTACTCGCCTATGCTCCCAACCTGGAAATCAAGGTGTGCGACAGCCGCGAAGAGTTTCACCGGGAAGTGGCGGACGCCCATATCGTGTTCGGCCACGTCAGCCGGGAGGATTTCCTTGCCGCGCGGCAGTTGCGCTGGATCCAATATCCCGCGGCGGGGGTGGAGGGAGTTCTTTACCCCGAACTGGTCGAAGGCCCGGTGGTGCTCACCAACATGCAGCGCATGTATTCGCCCACGATCTCCGAAACGGTCATCGGCGTGCTCATTACGCTTGCCCGCCGCCTGAACGAATACACGCTCCAGACCCGCGAGCGCCGCTGGAATGCCTTGGACGGACTCAGGGAAATCAGCGGGCTCACCATGGGGATCGTGGGGATGGGCGGAATCGGCACCGACACGGCCTACCGGGCCCACTATGGCTTCCACATGCGCATCCTTGGCACCGATCCCAAGCCTGTTCCCAAGCCGACGTTCGTGGCTGAACTCCACTCGCCGGAATGGCTGCCCAAGATGGTGCCGCAGGTTGACGTGTTGCTCAGCGCCGCGCCGCATACCCCCATCACCCATCACATGTTCAACGACGAAGTCTTTGGCCTGATGAAGCCCAGCGCCTTCTTCATCAACGTCTCGCGCGGCTGGCTGGTGGACAATGACGCCCTGGTCCGGGCGCTGAAGGAGCGCCGCATCGCCGGCGCTGCGCTCGACGCCACCGAACCCGAGCCGCTGCCGTCCGACCACCCCTTGTGGACCGCAGGCAATATCATCATCACCTCGCACAGTTCCGCTGTGTCCGCAGGTTCAACGCGGCGAAACATGGAGCTGTTTTGCGAGAACATGCGGCGTTACGTGAACGGCTTGCCGCTGCTGAATGTGGTGGATAAGAAGCGCGGCTATTGAGAATACCGCATTGTTTGTAAGACTCCCATGCCAGCAGCAGTTCTATTTGTAGATTTGGAGGCGATTCGGGGTTCCGACTGGGGCGGATGCTCGTGAGGACGGCTCTAACAAGTCGCGGTCCGTGAAGGATGTGTGTAAGCTCCCTATGCCTCAGGTTCCGGCCGCGATAGGAAGAAGCTGCTGGCCCATTACCACATCGACCACGAGGAAATTGAAAGGTGTGCGCGCGAACTCGTGATGTTTCGCTATGCCCCGGTTTCGATGGCCCGAACCTGAGAAGGTGTGAGCAGTTGCACAGCGCGGCCGGGTGGCCGCAGCCAAATGGGCAGCAAGTGACAAGTGACGAGCAAGAAAGTCGTCGCGGCAGACCAAGGTTTCAGCAGTTGGTGGTACGGAAATCAAGTCCTCGTAGGAAAAGGGCAAGGGGTTTCCTGAAATGAACCGACGTGCCTTTCCTGAACTATTTGCCGGGTCCTTGACGGCGGGTATCTCCAAGGTGAGAAGGACGGAAGGTCATACGCCGCCATCCGTGGGGGATGTGACTTCTGGCCTCCCCACAGGTCTGTCGGTCACTTCGATTAGCTCGCCGATGGGGGGTAGCGAAACGTGGGAATTGGTCATACTGGACGCCGCTCCGCCCGAACTGCTTTGAGGGGACCACTTCAAAAAACGGTAGGAAATGGCAGGAAGCTCTTCGTGACCTCTAAAAAACCGCGTTATTACTGGGCTTTCTTGAACTCTGGTGCCGAAGAGAGGACTCGAACCTCCACTCCCTGACGGGAACTACACCCTGAATGTAGCGCGTCTGCCAATTCCGCCACTTCGGCACAGATTCTACTTTTCAATTTCGCAATCGGGCGCGCACGGTAGGCAACATCGCGCCTATCGCAGCTTCCCATCTTGCCATCCGCTAACGTCCGTGTCAAGCCACGCCAAAAGATTCAAGCCTGACGCACCCGCACCTTGCCAAGAAATTGGAAGCTTCACGCGGGCCTCGTGTTACTATCCAGCTTATCCCACTGATGGAGCTGCGCATGGAACTGTATCCTCACGTGTATCAGGTCCAATCGCTGTTTGCAGGCCGTAACCTTTTCCAATATCTGTTTGTCGGCGACAACACCGTCTTAGTCGATACGGGCGTGGCGCAGACACCAGAGAAAGTTATCTTCCCTTACATGGATTCCCTGGGAGTCAAACTCCAGCGGTTGACGCTGGCCGTGACGACGCACGCTGATGTGGACCATCAGGGCGGCAATAACGCGATTAAATGCGCGTCTCCCGGCACATGGCTCAGTTGTGGGGCTGCCGACCGCGCCCTGGTAGAAGATCCCCGAGCTCTTTACGATGATCGCTATAACTTCCTGCGCGACGATCATGGCGTGTGCTTTGACGCTCAGCCTTCGCCCGACGCCGGCACGGCTCGCCGTATGGACATCTGCTTCAGCGGTGGCGAGGTTCTTCGCCTACGCGACGGCTGGCAACTAGAGGTCCTGCATGTGCCGGGGCACTCGCACGGCCATCTGGCGCTTTACGATCCACTGCACAAAGCCGCGTTTGTGGGCGACGCCATTCACGGGCGCGGTTGCCCATTCGCCACGGGCGGCATGGCAATTCCCGTTACCTACTACTACGTGGACATCTATCTCTTAACTCTCCGCTACTTTGAGCAATTACCCATCGAAAGCCTGTATTCCGGCCACTGGCCCATCATGCACGGCGAGGAAATTCGCGACTTCATCGCCGAGTCGCGGCAGACGGTGGAGTTGCTGGATCGCGTCATCCTGAAGAATCTGGAGACGAATCGAGCCGGGCTCACGCTGAAAGAACTGATGGACGTCGTGGCCAATGCGGTGGGTGATTGGCCGCCGGACTCCGTGGTGCTGGCTATGTTCCCCGTCAAGGGACACGTCGATCGCCTGATCGAGCGGGGCAAAATTCGTGCTCTGCCCGGAACCCGCCCGGTGAGGTGGGCGTTAGCTTGAAGTAGCGCGACAGCCAATGCAGACGGGATGGGAGACAGGGAGGATCCTCGGAAGCAGATCGTCACACTGGGCGCGCAGGTGCGATGTTGCGCGACGATACGCGCAGCCGCGCCTGCCTTGACACGGATTGAACCCCCTGCCCATAATGACTTGCTCGCACACGGGCACTTCATGGTGAGAAGTCGAAAAATTTGGCGGCCGAGGTTGCGCCTCGACCGCCATTTGGCCAATAAGCCGCCCGATCAATGACTCGCGAGGTAGTTCCTGGATTCTTTCGGGAGTGACAATCATGTCCACAGTATTCGCCAACTACATTGCCGGCCAGTGGGTTCAGTCAAAAACCGGGAAAACCTTCCCGAATACGAATCCCGCGAACACGTCGGAGGTCCTCGGGCAATTCCAGGCTTCCGCAGCCGAAGACGTACAGGCGGCGTGTGAAGCGGCCGCCCGGTCCCTGCCCGCCTGGAGCGCCACGCCTGCGCCGCGGCGCGGGGAGTATCTTTTTAAGGCGGCGGACTTGCTGGAGAGCCGGCTGGCGAAGATCAGCGAGGAGATGACCCGCGAAGAGGGTAAAACGCTGCCCGAATCGAAAGGCGAAGTGAAGCGCGCCATCAACATCTTGCGTTACTTCGGTGGCGAGGGCGCGCGGCAGTTCAGCTACCAGATCCCATCCGAGCGCGAGAACGTGTTCTGCTACACACTGCGCAAGCCGCTGGGCGTCGTGGCGCTCATTACGCCCTGGAACTTCCCCAGCGCCATTCCTGCCTGGAAAATGGCGCCGGCGCTGGTGGGTGGAAATACTGTGGTGATCAAGCCGGCGTCGCTCGCCCCCCTGAGCGCTTATCGAATTGTGGAAGCCCTGCACGAGGCCGGAATCCCCGCCGGCGTGCTGAACTATCTCACCGGTTCGGGCGGCGCTGTGGGGAATCCTCTGGTGGAGCAGCCCGCCGTTCGAGCTGTCTCTTTCACCGGTTCGTGCGAAGTGGGCAATGCGCTTTTTGAAAAGGTCACGCGCCGCAAGATACGCGTGCAACTGGAAATGGGCGGCAAGAACCCAACCGTGGTGCTGAAGGACGCCGACCTGGATTACGCCGCCGACGTCCTGGTGAACGGCGCGTTCTTCTCCACCGGGCAGAAGTGTACGGCGTGCAGCCGCGCCATTATTGAGAAACCCATTTACGAGCCCCTGCTCGAAAAACTCGTTGCCAAGACCGGTAAGCTGAAAGTCGGCAACGGGCTCGACCCGGGTGTGGCGATCGGTCCGGCAGTGGACGCGGCGCAACTCGACACCGACCTGAAATACATTGAAATCGCCCGGAACGAAGGGGCCAAATTGATCTGCGGCGGTCACCGCCTGACGGGAGGAATATACGAATTGGGCTACTTTGTCGAGCCCACGATATTCACCGGCGTCAGGCCCGAAATGCGCATCGCGCAGGAGGAAGTGTTTGGGCCGGTGCTGGGACTGATGGTGGCGAACGACTTTGAAGACGCCATGCGCCTGGCGAATTGCGTCAAGTTCGGCCTCTCGGCCTCGATTGTCTCGCGCGACCTCACGCGTGTTCATCAGTTTATCAATGGAATTGAAGCCGGCTTGATAACCGTCAACCTGCCCACGGCGGGTGTGGAATACCAGCTTCCCTTCGGCGGGACCAGGAATCGAGCTTCGGCATGCGTGAACAGGGCCCCGCCGCGCTCGATTTCTACACCGAGACGAGAACGGTGTATATGAAGTATACGCAGTGAAGGACTAAGCTCGAACGAAACAATATGGAGCCACCCATGAAAAGAACCCAGAAATTTCTCGCCAAACTCAAGTTGCCCTACGAAGACAATCACGAGTTGAAGCCTAGTCCCAAGCACTTTCGCGATGGCGGGCAGTATCGCATTGAGATTCCCAGCGTGGAAGGCCCGCGGGTTTTTCGTGAAGTGCTGGAAGCGGCGAAGACCCACAAAGTGCCCATTCATCGCGTCAGCCAGGGCAGCGGCGTGATGCTGCTGACCAAGGATGAGATTCTGGAGATGGCTCGCATGGGGCACGAGGAGGGCATTGAGGTTTGCCTGTTCGTGGGCCCGCGCGCCACGTTTGAGACGGGCGCTCAGACCGCTTCCGCGGCAGGCAAGGTCATCGGTCTCCAGCACCGCGGCGCCGATCAACTGGTATATGCCATTGAGGACGTGCGTCGCGCGTGTGATCTTGGCATCCGCAGCATACTTCCCGCCGACTTGGGTCTCATCTGGGTGTTGGACGCCATGAAGCAGAAGGGCGAGTTGCCCAAGAATCTGGTGATCAAGAGCTCGGTCACGCTGCCCGCTGCCAATCCCGCCACGGCCGTGATCTTTGAGCAGTGCGGCGTGTCAACTCTGAACATCCCAACGGACTTAAGCCCGGCGCAGATGGGCGCGATCCGGCAGGCGGTGGACATCCCCATTGATCTTTACATCGAAGTGCCGGACAACTTCGGCGGCTTCGTGCGCTACTACGAAATGCCCCGGATCATCCTGGTGGCAGCGCCCGTCTACTTCAAGTTCGGACTGCGCAACGCGCCCGACATCTATCCCTCGGGACTGCACATTGAAGATCTCGCCGTCAAAATGGCCCGCGAAAGGCTGCACCGCGCCCGCATCGCGCTGGATTTGCTTGAGGAATACGCCCCGGACGCCAAGATATCGCCGCTGGGCTCGAAGGATTTGGGAATTCCGGTAATGGGATGAAACCTAGGAAGGTGTTCGCATCAATTGACAGCGATTTCGGAAATGTAGTAAGATTTCCTTGTTTCCGTGTAGTAATGTATGCTGGCCAAAAAGACCATTAAGAACCAGATTACTCTTCCCAAGGCCGTAGTTTCGCGCTTCGCCGGAGTGGAATACTTCGACGTCAGCACGGACGGAAGGTGCATCATACTCCGGCCGCTTCAAGAAAGCCGCGCCGAAGAAGTGCGCGCACGCCTCGCCCAACTCGGTATCGATGACGACGACGTCAGGGCCGCTGTTTCCTGGGCACGTAAAACGCAGTGACTCCACGTGTAGTATTCGACGCCTCGACCGTCGTTTCAGCACTGCTCTTCACCACAGGCCGCTTAGCGTGGTTGCGCTAGCATTGGCGGGAGGGTGGGTGCATCCCTCTGATCTCTCGCACTACCGCCGCGGAACTTACGCGCGTACTGGCATATCCGAAATTTCAGCTTACTCCTGATGATCGCCGCGAGTTGTTGGGCGAATATCTTCCCTATTGCGAGGCCGTGGACGTAACGGTGAAGTGCGAACAGGTCTGCCGTAATGTTAACGAACAGCCCTTTCTTGATCTTGCCCAAACCGGCAAGGCCGATCTACTGGTCAGCAGCGACGAAGACTTGCTTGCGCTGACGGGGCAGACGGAATTCCTAATCGATACTCCGGAAGCGTATCGGCGCAGACTATTGAAGACGTGAACGCGAAGGGCTGCTTCTCGGTGCCCTCGGGTTTAGGAGTCCATTCGGTGCCGACTGTGGCTGGACGGCGCCATACCTACAATTCAATCGCAGATGGGAGATTGCTGCCGACGAGACTCGAGGGATCCTGTCGCAGGCGCTCGAAATCAGCTTCAGAATAGACCAGGGAATCCGTTGGAATGGAGTGCGAATAAATCTGATAACGGCAACTTTCCGAAAAACACTGGAACGACCTTCGGACAACCACAAACAAGTCCGCATCGCTATCCGCCGTCCACGTCCCTCGCACGAGGGATCCGAAAAGATAGACCGCGGTAATTTCAGGGTACTGGGCCTTGGCCTCCGCTACGGCACGGCGAAGATCGGCGATGACCTGACCGCGGTCAATGAATCTGACTTCGACAGAATTCCAGGATGGTTCTAGCATAACCAATAAGCTGTTCGCTGTTTTTGGCAGTGAAGTATTCCGACGGCGTGCCGGACACAAAACCGTTGGGGTAGCGCGCCGTCACGTAAACCTTATCGAGTTCGCGCGCAGCATCCAGAAGTGGGGCCGGGGATTGCAGCGGCACCGGGAGGTGATCCAGAATCTCCTTGATCGAATGTCCTCGCACCGAGCCATGCAAGTGCTGAACTAACGCCTTCACCGCCTTTTCAGCCGATTGCTGCGCCTGAAATGCCGCCCACTCATGATGGGCATTGGCCGCAGAAACCTCTGCCGCATGCAGGTCCACTTCCGCTTGTCTGAACCAATCTGCCGCCCGGTTCACGCCTAACCCCCTCAGTAGTTTACCACGAAGATTAGCGCTACAATGAATGCAGGGCATGTTTCACAATCAAGGTAGGATGTGCAGCACTTTTTCCATTCGGCGCCGCTGTTGCCGAGTCGCGAAACACGTCTGGGCTTTGCTGCCGGCGGTTGTCTTGTATGTGGCGGCCAGTTATGGGGCAAGTTCCGCTCGCACGGCAGAGGCCCTGCAAAACGACGCCGACGTGTTGCAGTATATTTCGGCGACGTGGAAATCGCTGACCCGGTCGATGACCGATTGCAGCTCACTGGTGGATCCAAAAGTTTCCAAGCCGCCGGTGCTTTACCTGCCCGCCGATTTCAACGAACCACCCTCCGTGAAAGCTCTTACGTCCACGTGCAAAGTGGATGTGGAGCACCTTCCCGCGGTGATTCATCATCTTGGCGATCTTGATACCACGCGCCTGCCGCCTGGCTTGCTTTACCTGCCGATGCCTTACGTTGTCCCCGGCGGCATGTTCAACGAAATGTACGGGTGGGACAGCTACTTTATCATCCGCGGCCTCCTGGAGGACGGCGATCTGGGGATGGCGCGGAACATGGTGGAGAATTTCCGGTTCGAGATTGAGAATTACGGCAGCATTCTCAACTCGAATCGAACCTCTCACCTTACCCGGTCCCAGCCTCCGTTTTTCACGGCGATGGTGCGCGCAGTGTATGAAGCCGAACTCGCCCGGGGTCAAAAGGACCTGGCTTGGCTTGAGCGGGCTTACCCGGATGCGGTTCGCGTTTATGAGCTGTGGTTAAGCGCAGCTCACTTAGCCGGCAGCACGGGACTTTCGCGGTACTTTGGTTTCGGTGAAGGACCGGTTCCGGAACTCGGGGCCGATGGGGGATCCTACTATCGCGGAGTCATGGCGTACCTGCTGCTTCACGCCGATCAGGACAGTGAGAACCTGGTGGTCACCAACGCGCCGGCCGGCCTCGCGATTGGCCCACGCTTCTTCATGGCATTGTGCAATGCTGGCCCGGGCGCCCCGGCGGACCGTCCCGTTCTTTCAGAGGCATGCGACACCGCGAACGAGCTCAGCCTGAGCCGCGACTTTTACACAGGCGACCGAAGCATGCGCGAATCGGGGTACGACGTCTCCTTCCGATTCGGGCCGTACGGCGCCAACACGCAGCACTACGCGCCCGTCGATCTCAACAGCTTACTCTACAAAACTGAAACCGATCTCGCCTGGATGAACCGCGAACTGGGCCATCCGAAAGAGGCGGCAGACTGGGATGCCAAAGCCCGGCTGCGGCGCATCAGGATGGATCAATACTGTTGGAACCCGAGCCGCGGGCTTTACTTCGATTATGATTTCGAGAAGGCGGAGCAGTCCTCGTACGAATTCGCCACCACGTTCTTTCCGCTCTGGGCAGGCGCGGCCACGCCCGGCGAAGCCCACGCCGTGGAAAGAAGCTTTTGGATTGTTTGACCGGCCGGGCGGAATCGATACCAGCCCGTACGCAACGGGAGCTCAATGGGACGATCCCTACGGTTGGGCGCCGCTGCAACTCGTCGCCTGCGAGGGGATATGGCGCTATGGGGACGCGGCGGATGCCAACCTGGTCTCCAAACAGTTCCTTTCCATGATCGCCGAAAACTTCCGGCGCGAAGGAACCATCCGGGAAAAGTACAACGTGGTGACCCGCTCTTCTGAGACGAAGGTTCGCGTGGGATATAGTCAGAACCAGATCGGCTTCGGCTGGACGAATGGCGTCTATCTGGTGCTGCGTCACGGCGAAAATAAAGCAAAAGAGACGAGAAGGGATGGGCATTAAGGCCGCCTTGCACAATGTCTTCGCCCGGGAGCCACCGAATGACTTATTCTATCGCCTATGGGGCCGGGGGCGAGGGGGGCCCAACCCATTGTCAACTATAAAAGGGGACAGAACACTGGTAGGGTTGATGTCCGGAACGTCGATGGATGGCATTGACGCGGCGCTGGTGCGCATTTCCAGATCCCCCACACGGCCCCGCGTGCGTTTGGTCGCATTCCAGACGCTCGCTTATCCGCCCCGGGTGCGCCAAACGATTCTGCGCATTGCCGCCGGAGAATCGGCCACGGCGGGCGAGATCAGCCAGCTCAATTTTCTGCTGGGCGAACTTTTTGCGGATGCAGCGTTGCACGTCTGCCGCCAGGCCGGGGTCGAGCCTGCCCGGCTCGCAGCGATCGGCTCACACGGTCAGACCATTTATCATCAGGGCGCCCCAGCTCGCACCGGCAGCAAACGCGTCGCTAGCACCATGCAAATCGCCGAACCCTCGGTTATTGCGGAGCGCACCGGCGCGCCCGTGGTGGCGGATTTTCGGACCGCGGATGTGGCGGCGGGCGGCCAAGGCGCGCCGCTGGTGCCCACGGTGGACTACCTCCTTTTGCGGGACGCCCGCCAAGGTACGGTGGCGCTCAACATTGGAGGAATCGCCAACTTCACCGTGATTCCCGCTTCCGCCGAGCCCGATCAGGTATTTGGTTTTGACACCGGACCCGGCAATATGGTCATCGACGGCCTGGTTCGCCATTTTACGGCGGGCACAAAAGCGTTTGACGCGGGTGGGCGTTGGGCCGTGAAGGGGCGGCTAATCGACCCGCTGCTCAACGCCATGCTGCGCCTGCCCTTTTTAGCTCAAGCACCTCCCAAGAGCGCCGGACGCGAGCAATTCGGGCAACCGTTCATTCAGCAGTTCCTTCAGGACGCGGGCCGTGGGGCGCGGCCCGAAGATCTGCTACGCACCGCCACCGAGTTGACCGCCCGCACCATCACTTGCGCGCTCCATCGCTTCGTGCTGGATAAAGTCCCCATTCACCGCCTCATCATCTCGGGCGGCGGCGCCCACAATCGCTTGCTGGTGTCACGGCTGGGAGAACTTTTGCCCAGTCTCCGCATTCATTGCTCGGATGAATTCGGGCTCGACGTGGACGCCAAGGAAGCCATTGCCTTCGCGGTACTCGCCGACCGCACCCTGCGCGGCCTGCCGGGGAATCTTCCCGCTGTCACCGGCGCACGCCGCCCCGTCGTTCTCGGCAAGATATCGCGGCCTTGCCCCAGGTCCGAAAAACCGAACCGAACCGGACAGGGTCATCGAAGTGGGAAGGCCCAGCGTGAACAACACTGACAATTTTACCTCTGCGACAATTTTACATCTTGCCAACAGTGTCTGAGGTGGTATCCTAACCTGACAAATCCGCCTTTAGGCGTAGTCGAAACTCATTCCAATCTTCACCGCGTCAGGATGGATCGTTTAGGGCAGTCTGAACTCGTGTCTCTTCTGCAGCTTACGCGCGATTGCTATGCGCTGGGCGCCTCGGATTCGTTCGAGGACTTTTTGCGCAACCTGGTTACTTCCTTGTCACAGCTTATTTCCGCCACCCACGTGACCTATAACGAGATGAACCCAGAGAAGCCGGAGTCCCATAACTGGGTTAACACCCCTGATCTCGCGACGACAAGAGCGGACGCCCTTTGGCAGGCGCACATGAACGAACACCCGGTGGTGCGCCACGTCCTCGAAACAGGTGATCGGCACGCCGTGCGCATTTCCGATTTCTGGAATCTTCCTGAGCTGCACGATCACAGTTTGTACTCGGATTTTTATCGCCTGTACGCTATCGAGGACGCGCTGTGCATTACGATCCCCAGCCCGGCTCCGATCGTCATCGGAGCCGGCTGGCACCGCGACCTGCCCTTTACCGACCGTGAGCTATTGCTGGCTGACCTGGCTCGGCCCCATATCAGCCAAGCCTGGCAAAACGCCAGGCTGGTTAGCGGAATGCGCAGACAACTGAAACTGCTCGTTGAGGGGTTGGACGACGCGCCGCAGGCAGCCATTTTCTGCGGCCCGGACGGCCATGTGCAGTTCGCCACCGCCCTGGCCCGGCATTACCTGGACGAATATCTGGCTGCGGGAACTTCTTTGGATCACTGCCTCCCTGCCGAACTGCTCGATTGGGTGAAAGACCAGAACGCGCAGCTTAAGGCAACGGATGCTCCGCCGGTGCGGACCCCCCTCGTGTTAATAAAAGGTAACAAGCGCCTGATGATCCGCCTGCTGTCTGGCGAAGGGACACAATTTGGCGCGCTCCTGGGCCCCAACGCCCGGGCCAATCTGCTCCTTCTGGAAGAGGAGGAGGATCCTACTCTTAATCTCCCGGCGCTCGGTCAACCCGGACTTTCACCCCGCGAACGCGAGGTCCTATCGTGGCTTGCCCAGGGCAAGACCAATCGCGAAATCGCCGCCATCCTGGGCAGCAAGATCGGTACGGTGAGAAAACACCTGGAGCATGTGTTCCAGAAACTCGGCGTCGAGACCCGCACCGCTGCCGCGGTGGCCTTTCAATCTCTCTCCCGAAAACAATAGGCGCCCGGCGCCAAGTGTCAGTTCCGCCATGGGAGCGCCGGGACGAACAGGTTCTTGAGTCTTGAATCTTGAATCTTGAATTTTGAATTCGTGAGTTCTGTTGTTAAGGGGCCCTCGAATCGGCCCGGCGAGACCTGATAAAAATCGGCCCTTCCACCCTGTATTCTTACTCTAAATCTTGGGGTCCCCAGCCCTGACACGGTTCTATACGCCGAAAGGCGTATTGCACCTTTCACTGCGCTCCCTTAATCTTGCCCGTCGAATTTGCCGCGCCGGAAGAATTGCGGCACTACACTGTAGCCTAGTGAGCGTCGAGCCGCCTCGGGTGGAGAGGCCAGCATACTGATCGTCTCGACACGTTCTTGCAATAGTTGCTCGTTAACCATCCCCGGTACGCTTCAGGGTCCGGTTGATGGCACGCGGTGACCCAGCATGTTCGAACCGATCACCACTGCCGCCTTGATAGTGCTGGGTCTCAGCCCGCGCGAAGCCGAAGTCCTCGTTTGGGTGGCGCGCGGAAAGAGCAACGCGGAAATCGCTGCCGCATTGCAGATCAGCACGCCTACGGTGAAAAAACATGCGGAACGAATCTTTCGCAAGCTCGGCGTGAAATGTCGCATGGCGGCCGCGGTTACAGCCGCGGAACGCTGTGCCGCGCTTGGTATTCCGAACGGAAGCAGGCGTTTGAACCCGTCGCAGGGGGATGATGGCCGCGCTTTACAGTCTTCCAGAGGAAAGCAGGCGGTGTGACTTGGCAGCATGTGCAAAGAATGTCTTACTCAGAAAAAAGGCTCATTTTTTTGGTTAGGACTGCCGAAGTCATACAACGGCAGGAAGCGTAGCTGTGAACTCTCGTAGCGATTCAGGAGGCACTTCTTACATGAGACGTCTTCTTTTGGTCTTGTCAGCGTCATTACTCCTATACGGATGCGGTGGCGGCGGCAGCAATCCGCCCAGCTCGCAGCCGATCTCGGTTTCCCTTTCGCCCTCTACCCAGACCACCCTTGACCAGGGGCAGACGGTGGCGTACACCGCGACCGTCAGCAATGACTCGAGGCAGCAAGGGAGTTACCTGGTCGGCTACCGGGACAGGATGCACCGGCTCGGCGTGCGGAGGTTTCAAAAACGTAACGGCGACCTCGGCCACGTACAACACTCCGGCCACGGTCACGTCCAGCACCACTGTCTCGGTGGTAGCGACTTCTGCTGCCGACACGACCAAATCGGCTACGGCTGCGGTGGTCGTTAATCCGGCCCCCAGCATCTCCACAACCACTCTAACGGACGGTATGGTGGGCACAGCCTACAGCGCCACGCTGAGTGCTGCGGGAGGGACGGGAACGCTTTCCTGGAGCCTCGCCTCCGGCTCCTCATTACCCTCCGGACTGACGTTTGCGTCCGGGAAGATTTCCGGGATGCCTACGGCCGCCGGCGCGGCAACCTTCACGGTGAAAGTGACGGACTCGGCGCCCACTCCCGTCAGTGTGACAGAACAGCTCACCCTCACTATTAATCCTGTACCGCTTGTCATTACGAGTACAAGCCTGGCTAATGGAACGGTAGGAGTGGCCTACAGTGCATCGCTCACGGCTACGGGCGGGACCGGGGCCGATACCTGGACGGTGACGAGCGGTTCCTCCTTGCCGGCCGGCCTCACGTTGAGTGGCAATACGATTGGCGGCACGCCCGCGGCCGCAGGTCAGACCAGCTTCAGCGTGACGGTGACCGATTCGGGCACGCCGCTCCAAACCAAGACTCAAAGCCTGAGCATTACCATTGCCCCCGCGCCCTTGGTGATCACTACTTCGCCAACCCTGACGGGCGGCACGGTCGGAACCTCTTACACGGCCACGCTCGCTGCCACCGGCGGCACCGGGGCCTACATCTGGACGCTGACGAATGGCTCCTCGTTGCCAGCCGGCCTTAATCTGAACGGCAACGTAATTTCGGGCACGCCGACGACCGCCGGGCAAACGACCTTCGGCGTGACGGTAGTGGACTCGGGCACGCCGCAGCAGACCCAGACAAAATCGCTGAGCGTCACCATGAGTCCCCCCGCATTGGTCATCACGACCAGTTCGCCGCTAACCCCCGGCGCAGCGGGCACAGCTTATTCCGAACTCCTCGCGGCTAGCGGCGGCACGCCCGGCTACACTTGGAGCCTTGCCAATAGCTCTACGCTGCCTGCGGGACTGACGTTGAACGGGGCGACCATTACTGGTACACCCACCGTGTCGGGCACCTTCAACTTTACCGTGCAGGTCACCGACACGGCTTCGGTTTCCACCCAAATGGCGCTTTCTCTTGCCATTAGCCCGGCTGCAACCCACGGTACGGTTGCCCAAGGGACGGCGATCGGTGGCGCGACCGTAATCCTTAAGGACAGTGTTGGAAATGTCGCCACCACGACCACCGCGGCTGACGGAAGCTACTCGCTCAACACCACCGGGTTCGTTCCGCCCTACCTCGTGCAGGTGCAGGTTCCCAGCGGCAGCGGAGGTGGCACGCTTTACAGCGTCAGCGCTGATGGCGGCATGTCTACCACCATCAACGTGCAGCCTTACACGGATTTGATTGTCCGCTCCTACTACAACTCTCAGGGCCTGAATACGGACGCGGCTTTTGGCACGGGCAATCAGGTGCCTCCCTCGGTGCCGAATCCCGCCACGGTGCAAGTCCTCCAGACCCAGGTAGTCGGGGTGGCACAATTATTCCTCCAGCAAGCAGGCGTGAATGCTTCGCAACTCAACATGATTTCCGGCACTTTTGTCGCCAACGGGCAGGGCCTGGACCAGGTGCTCGATGAGACGACAGTGGATACTTCCAGCCTCACCCTGACGATCACGGCCGGCACGACCACCCAGACGTCCACGATTTCGACCAACGCCAACACGGGTTCGGTTACTGTGAGCTCGACTACCACCAGTCCGACCGGCACGAGCTCCAGTACATCCTCCACAGTATTGCCGACCGCAACCGCACAGCAAACCGCTCTCAACGGGATCATGGCCACGGTTCAAGCGCTGGGTAATACGTTAGGCTCTAAAGGCAGCCAGTTGACCCTCGCGGATATTGCTCCCTACCTGGCATCCGACTTCATGAACGACGGATTGACTCCCGCCCAATACGCGACACAGGTTGCGGCGGGGCTTGCCGGGGGAATCGGCGGGCAGATCCAAACCATCAAGTCTCTCAACACATCCACGGCCGATATTGTTTTCTCATCAGGAGAGTGTCTGTTCGAATTTGTGAATGGGACTTGGCTGTTTGCGGGTGATGGCCGTATCGCGTGGCTCAACCTGCTATCCTCAGCGGTGACGAACGAGGGAGCAAGTTATGGTCCCAGCGGGCCAGAGCTAAGTCTTGCCGTCGAGGCGCCGCAAGGAACGGTGAGCAGCATCACCATCACCGGAGGGACCATCTGGCCCACTCCGACCCCGCTGACCCAGAACCCCACGATCTATAACTCGACCGGGGTGAATTTCGATCAATTCCATGCCGGCAGCGGCGTGCTGACGCCCGCTACTTTCCCGGCGGTGGGAACGCCGTTTACGGTCACCGTTACACCCGTTAACGGTCAGCCGGTCAGCTACACGCTTACCAGCAGTGCCTTCACCACAGAGCAAATTTACATCACGGCCCCCACGAACACCTCGATGGCTGGCGCCAGCCTCGGGAATCCGCTCCAGGTTTCCTGGACGCTGCCCACAACTTACGCGGTTACCCAACTAAGCATCTCTACCAATTCGTTCACGGGAAGCCTGAGTAACCCATCGACGCAGGAGTGCATGGGCGGCAACCCCAATTTGGCCCTTGATGCCACATCGACGAGCGTGACTTTCCCGACCACCTGCAACGGTCAACCGGTAACAGCAGCAGGAGTGACCGTAATGGCCGTCGGGAGCAACGGGGAGACGTCGTCCGCCGTGTTGCAATTCGGGAATACCAGCGGCGGAGGCGGCGGAAACGCACCGACTATCGCGAGCACCTCTGTGCCCAATGGCGCCGTTAACACTCCATACGCTGCCTATCTATTGGCCACCGGTGGGATTCCGCCTTACACCTGGAGCACTACCGGGCCGTTCCCCTCGTGCTTGGCCCTCAATCCCAGCACCGGGGCCATCACGGGCACTCCCACCAGTTCCTGCGCCGGCCAGTTCAATTTCAACGCCGTGGTTACCGATTCCACAACGCCCACGAGCCTCACTGCGACGCAACCGTTAAGCATCACGATCAGTAATCCCGGAGCGTTGGCGATTACCACTGACTCTTCGTTGCCCCCCGGCACCGCCGGAGCGTCGTATTCGGCAGCGCTGAACGCTACAGGCGGCACACCTCCTTATGCCTGGACCATGGCCAACGGCTCGTCGCTGCCCAGTGGGCTGGGTTTGAGCGGATCGGGTATTACCGGTACGCCCCTGGTCTCCGGCAACTTCACTTTCACGGTGCAGGTGGCTGATTCTACTCTGACCTCTGTTCAACAGCAGTTTTCGCTCACGCTGGGTCAAGCTACGACCAGCGGCGCGGTTGCCCAAGGGGCTCCTATCGCTGGCGCCGCTCTCACCCTGGAGGACAGCGCCGGCAATAGCGCCACCGCGACAACTGCGAGTGATGGAACGTATTCGGTTAACACCATGGGATTCGTTCCGCCTTATCTCGTGCAGGTGCAAATTCCCAACGGCGGCGGCAACCTTTACAGCGTCAGCGCGGACAACGGGATGTCTACCACCATCAACGTTCATCCCTATACCGATCTGCTGGTCCGGGCCTATTACGGTTCGCAGGGCCTCACCGCCGACGCCGCTTTTGCCAGTCCGAGCCCCTCTGCTCCCAATCCCGCCACCGTGCAGATCCTGCAAAACCAGATCACCGACTTGGCGCAGTTGTGGCTCAACAAGGCGGGTGTAAGTTCCTCGTTCAACATGATTTCCGGAACTTTCGCCGCCAATGGCAGCGGGCTGGATCAAGTGCTCAATTGGACGATGGTCAACACTTCTAATCTCACGGTGACGATCACGGACCAGACCACCACCCAGACTTCCACAATAACCTTCAATCCCAGCACGTCGACCGTCGCGATCACGTCTACGACCTCTAACAACAATGGGACCACCAGTACCACGGCCTCAGCAGTGGTGCCGGCGGGAAGCTCGCAGCAAACCGCTCTATCCGGCATCATGGCTACGCTTACCGCGATGCTGAACACCTCGAACTCGCAGGGAGGTCAGTTGACGGCGGCGCAGGTGCTTCCTTATCTGTCGCCCGACCTCCTGCAAGATGGCCTGAATCAGGCCCAGTACGCCGCGGCCTTGGCGGCGGGGGGCGGCGACTTGGGCGGCACCGAAGGCAATTTCGGCGTTATGAGCTCGCCGCAGATCCTGGCGATCAAGTCGCTTGACACCAACAATGGGAGGGCTGACATTGTTTTCTCCCTCTCCTACACGCAGAACAACCAATCGGGGACAGTTAAGCAGGAGTATTGGTTCGAGAACGTCAACGGGACTTGGCTGTTGAGCGGCGACGGGCAAATTGCTCGTATCACCCTGTTTTCAGAGACGGACAATAGGCAGGGGGCGAATCCGGGCAGCAGCGGGCCCTCGCTCACCGCAGGAGTGGAGGCGCCCACGGGCACGGTGACCGGCGCCACGGTTACCGGCGGAAATATCTGGAACGCGGCCACGTTACCCCAGGGTTCGACGATCGTCTGGCAACCGATGAACGTGGATCAATTCATCTTGAGCAGCGGCGTGCTGAACACGCTCCCGCTCATCGGGTCGGTTTTCACTTTCGCCGTAACACCGGTCTCAGGCTCAGTGGCTACCTACCAGGCAGCCAGCACCGCCTACACCAGCGAATTGATCTCCTTCACCTCACCTTCCAACTACTCCCTTGCCGGCGCCAACCTGGGGCAGCCTCTCCAGGCTTCCTGGACCCTTCCCACCACCTACGCAGTGGCCCAGGTGAACCTGATGGCGCAAGCTTCTACCGGGCCGCAAAACAATCCATCCACCCTTACCTGTAAGGTTGGGCCCACATTGCCACCCAACGCCACTTTATCCACAATCACTATTCCCGCCACTTGTGGCGGTCAGAATGTGGTGTCAGCCAGCCTGCAGGTCGAAGCGAAAGGGTACGATGGTCAGGACTCCATAGCGTGGTTGAACTTTGCCAACACCACCGGCGGAGGCGGCGGGAACGGTCTGACGATCACAACAACTTCCTTGCCCAATGGCACGGTGGGTTCTCCCTACAGCGCCAACGTCGGGGTCACGGGTGGTGTGTCGCCCTACATGTGGTCTGTAATCAGTGGGGCGCTTCCTACCTGCTTGTCGCTGAATCAGTCCACTGGGGCGATCACCGGTAATCCCACCAATTCATGCGCCGGTGGCCCCTTCAACTTCACGGTCCAGGTCACCGATTCCACCACGCCCACGGCCCTGACCGCGACGGCACAACTGAGTATCACCATCAACTCCGCTGGTTCCGGGTTCAGTATCACCACCACGTCGCTGTCGCCTGCCACGGCGGTGACCGGAGCGCCCTACAGCGCAAACATTCAAACCAACGGCGGCACAACTCCCATCGTGTGGAACGTTTCCAATGGCTCGTTACCCACGGGCTTGCAGGTGATGGGCTCATCCGGCAGTTCGGGAACCCTTTCCGGTACGCCGATGCAAACAGGTTCCTTCACTTTCACGGTCACTGCCCAGGATTCCAGCCAACCGCCTCTCACCGCGAGTCAGCAGTTCACTCTCAATGTTACTGCCGGATCGCTTCAAATCACCAACCACGCCCTACCGGGCGGCGTCCTGAACGTACCCTACAACCAGCAAATTTACTACTCCGGCGGAGACGCTCCGGTCGGTTTCACCTACACCGGGACCTTGCCCCCGGGATTAACCCTAAGTTCTAACGGGACACTTTCCGGCACACCTACGCAACTCGGTACCGATTACACCTTCACCGTTAATGCGACTGATTCGTCCACGCCGACACCGCAGACCACGCAGCAGACATACACAGTCGCTGTTGCCAGTTCGGCCTGTGGTTCGGGTAATGAGTCCATCCTGAAGGGGCAGTACGCGTTTACGCTCGCCGGATATAACGCGTCCGGCTATTTGGGCGAGGCCGGCTCTTTCACTGCGGATGGAAATGGCAACATCACGGGTGGCGAGGTTGATACCAACGGCGTGCTGGGATCCCAGTCTGCCAGTATTAGCGCCGCTGCCAGTTCCTACTCCGTCGGCTCAGACAATCGCGGCTGCGTCACCATCGCAACCTCCTTTGGCACGTTCACCACCCGGTTCGCACTCGGCAACTTCTCATCTACTACGGCCACCGAGGGCCGAATGATGGAGTGGGAGACAGGCGCCGGCGCGTATATTGCCACCGGTCATATCCTGCAACAAACGCCTGCTGCCTTCAACAACACGGTCAACGGCAACTTTGCCTTTGAGCAATTCGGCGACGGCCCGTTCGCCGCGATCGGCATGATATCCACCGTCAGCGGTTCCAACGGCGGGTCTATCACTTATGGCGAAGTGGCGGTGAACTCGCCCGGAGGAAGTGGGTCCCAGACCGGGATGACCGGCTCGTACTCGCAATCCGACGCGAACGGTCGCTTCACTATGACTACGGCGTGGCCAAGCCAGTCAGCTACGCAAGCCGTGGGCTATATGGTCTCCGGTTCGCATTTCCTGTTCTTGCCGACGGACGCCGGTAACGCTGCAGTTGGCGAAATGCAGCAGCAGACCGGGACCTTTGATAACACGTCGTTCAGCGCCGCCAATGTCCTCTACATGTCGGGAATTGATGGTAGAGGCGCAGGAGGGGAAGCGGTCGTGGGACTTCTGTCGCCCAACGGCAGCACCACCGCACCCAACGTAGCGGGCACTGTCTATCAAAATGATGCGGGCACGCAGAAGAATGCTAACAACTTCTCGTGTACCTACTCGGTCACCTCTTATGGACTGGTCACGCTCGGCACCGGCTGTGGAAGCGGGTCGCCCGTGTTCTATCTCACCAGCGCCAACACGGGTTTCCTGCTAGCCACTAGCAGCGTTGAGGTTGGGCAATTTGAACCGCAGGTACCCCCAACCGGCGGCTTTATCAGTCCGAGGACGGGTGACTTCTTCATAGGCGACCTTGGTGTGGTCGACCAGGGCGTCAACACCGGAGTAGGAGTGTTGCAGATGAGCGCCGGTAGCGGCACCCTGATCCAGGACTACACGTCGTCAGGTAATGGCCAGCAAGCTGACACGACGAACTCGACCGGAACGCTGACGATGAACGCCGACGGGACGTTCACCACGAATCAGAACGGCCTCATCAACGCCATCGCGATTTCCGGCACGAAGTTCGTGGTGATCGACAGCGGCGGCAGCACCTACCCACTGATTATGGTAATCCAGCAGTAGCAGTATCGCGGGAGGTCCTTGCCGCTTCGGCGGCAAGGCCCGACCGTGAGCACGCGGTCATCGAAACAGCGGCTCGCGCAAGGTTGGCAAGGCGTGCCCATCCCCCAGCGCAGACTTTGCGCCGGACTTTGTGGCCGAACCTGCCGCTACCCCGAATGGACCCCTCTCGCAAACCCGTCATTGCTTACCAAATTGTCCCCCCAATCCGCCGATAAGCGGGGAGCGTTTGGGATTTTGGAGAAGGCAACGGGAAGTCTGGGGCGAGAAAACTTCCTTCCATGGAATGCGTCGTGCAATCACGGTTCAAGGGGAAGGCTGGAGGTCACCGCAGGTTGTGCAGTGCGAAAGAGGAAGACACTCCGCACCGAGTTTCGAAAAGGTGGTCTGCTAATCCGCTGATAACGACGACATTTTGGTGCGGGTAGGTTCAAGTGATGACCGGCAGCAACCGCAGGCCCTCCCCGTAGGCGGCCGTCCACTTGCCCACGGCGGCCACTCGCAGGATCAGTCTTCGGGCATGGTGAACCAGTCGCCCCGGCAGGTTGAAGAGCAGGAAGCGCAAGCGCTTGGGGCGCGCCGCCAGCAGTTCCGGGGGCAACGCCAGCCGCTTCAGCGCCACGAGCACATTGTGCGCGATCACCGCCAAGCGCAGCCAAGCGGCGTTGGCGCCAAAGTATTTCGAGGGCAGCACGCCGCCGCCCAAGTCGTTTTTGATCACGTCATGGACGAACTCAATGGTGCCGGCCTTTTCGCGGTGCCACTCAATCAAGCGTGCCGCCTTCAACTCCCACCGGTTCGACAACACCGCGAAATGGCGCACGGCGCTCCCATCCTCAAACAATTCCCCTTGTTTGTGGCGAATGCGGATGGCCACGTAGCGCAGCGGTTGCGAATCCTTCTTCTCCACTTTCTCGCTGGGCACGAACGGGACGTCGGCGCACTCGCGGATTTCGGCCGGATGCGACTCGCCGTAGGTCTCCCAGGCAGCTTCCGGAAGGGCCTTAATGGCGGCGTGCAAGGGCTCGCTCATCCGCGCACTGATCGCAAACCCGATGCGCCCGCGCGGTCCGCTGGACCGCTGTTCATCCCGCAACCAATTCACCAAGCCGCTTTCATGACACGCCGAATCGCCGCGATAGTAATACTCCCCTACCGTGCCCGGCAGGGCGGCAAAGGCCCGCTGCGCCACTGGCAGCGGCTCCATGTGCGCGGGCACGTTGCCATCGCGAAATTCATCGGCCAGCACCAGGCCGGTCTCCGCCCATGCCGCCAGCATGGGCTGATAGCCTCGCACCCCTTCATAAGTGGTCAAGGCCTGCTGCTTATGGCTCTCAATGATCGTCGCGTCCTGATCCACCGTGGCGATGCGCTGGTCGGGCGTGCGCTCCCCGAAGTGCCGCACCAGATCGCCGTTCACTCTTCCCAACCCTTCCTGCGCGGGCGTCTCGTCAGGGATGTAGGCGATCTGCTCCGGTAAGCGTTGTTGCTTGGCTTCCTCGATCTTCTCCTCCTGGTGAAATGCCTGCAAGAACTCCAGCGCCGCGCGCGGCGACGGCAACCCGTGCCCGATCATCTCCGCCAGCCCGGGGTCTTGCCGCAGGCGCTCAAAATCTTCCACACATTCGCCCCCTGCGGCATTGAGAATCACGAAGCTCTCCACGAACGTCGCTTCGTCGTAACCGCGCTGCCGCTGTTTCACCCGCACGTGCTCCTGGATACTCTGGGGCAGCCCGAGAGAACGGAAGGTCTGCACCACCAGCGGGATTCCTCCCAGCGCGGTCAGGGTCTCTTGCAGAGGCCCGGGATCAAGTTCGAACAACAAGGGCGAGACGGTGGGCGAAGGCTTGGTGAGTTTGCGCATAGGGGAAAGAGCCCAGCAATTCTCGCACCCAGCGGGTGACGAATCTTAAAACATTCCGGCACTTTCCACCACCTTCCGCCGCGCATGTCTACCGGCCGCGCCCACACTGCGCCGCCGCTCGGCCGGCACAAGCCGTCCCTTATCGGCGGATCGGGGTTGTCCTTTTCCAACTTGAACCCTTCGCGGCCCTGTGCTAGCCTTCATGATGCACGTAATCTTACCGAGTGGAGGTGACTCGCCCGTGAGCACTCCTACCGAGGCCATCCGGGAGCAGTTGATGGCCGGGAATGAGCAGTTTCGGCGTCTCCGTGAGGAACATGCCCGCTATAAGATTCAGCTCAATGAGCTCTACGCCAAATCGCGCCTTTCGGACGCGGAGCAGGCGGAAGAAGTGCGGCTGAAGAAGCTGAAGTTGCGGGTGAAGGACCAGATGGAAATGATGGTCCGGCAGGCTCAGTCGGTCCAATAGATTCGCTTAAGCGTCGGCTTGGGTGCAGGGTATCGGTCAAATGGCCCGGACTCGAAGTCGGGGGCCAGTGCGGTGTAATAGGAGGCCGGATCTCTGTCTCTGAGATCGCAGTTCGTGCCGGTGAGGATGGTTTTATAGAGGCTCATGGTAAGGGACGGCTACGGCTATGGGTTGCCTCTGGTGTTGGTTGCCAGCGGCCTGATGGGCTTTTGGCTGCACAACCAAAGCCTCTACTTTCTGTTGCTTGCGATTTTCTTTGCAATTCTTGCAATCCTGGTGCTCAATTTTTTTCGAGACCCCGAGCGCACCGTTCCTGACGAACCCAACGCAATTGTTTCGCCCGCCGATGGACTTATCGTCCAGCTTGCCGAAGAGGAGTTTGAAAGCAGGCCTGTTCGCCGGCTGAGCATCTTCATGTCGGCGCTTGACGTTCATGTAAACCGTGTGCCCATCGCCGGCACAATCAAGGCCATTCAATACAAGAAGGGTTCATTCCGTGTTGCCTCCAAAGCGCTGGCTTCCGTCGAAAATGAACAGAATGTCTTCACGGTGGAGGGCGAACAGGGCGTCGTGGTGGTGAAGCAAATCGCTGGCTTGGTAGCCCGGCGTATCGTATTCTGGAAGCGCTTGGGCGATACGCTGGCGCGGGGCGAACGGGTGGGAATGATCAAGTTCGGTTCGCGCGTAGACGTGCTGGTGGCTCCCACGGTCGAGTGGTGTGTCAAGGTCGGAGACCGTGTGCGGGCGGGGAGCAGCATACTTGGAACCACATCCAATTGAACGCCGCGGAGTGCGGCGAGGCATGTACGTTCTTCCCAGCCTTTTTACCGTAGGCACATTGGTCTGCGGATATTACGCCATTCTCTCCACGCAGCGCGCTGGTCAGTTTCTGGCCGCCGCCGCCGTCGCCACCGTAGCATCCAGGGCGGCGGAGCTGAATGCCCTGGCCGCTGCGGCGTTGGACAATGCGTCCAAGGCCATCGGCTGGGCCATAGTGGCCGATGGGCTGGACGGCCGCATCGCCCGCCTAACCAACACGGCCTCTCCCTTCGGGCGGGAGCTGGACTCGCTGGCCGACGTCGTGGCCTTCGGCGTGGCCCCGGCGGTTCTGGCGTATATTTGGGGTGTCCGCGCCATCGCCGAGCCCTCGGGCCCAGGGCAGGTCACCCAGGTAATACACGCGATTCCCTGGATTCTCACGTTCCTTTATGTCATCTGCGGGGCGGCGCGGCTGGCTCGGTTCAACGTCGACACCGTCAAGCCCGTCTCCGACCGGCGGTTTTTTGTGGGGATGCCCATTCCCGCCGCGGCGGGTTTTGTAGCCGCGGTTGTTCACTACTACAAGCAGCCGATCACGACTTGGCAACTCTCCTATGTATGGCTGGTGGTGGTCGGTATTTTGGGCTTCCTCATGATCAGCCGCATGCGCTATTACAGCTTTAAGACGCTCGACCTTCACAAGCGCCGGTCTTATCTCGGCATCATCTTGGTCGGGTTGATCATTTTGTTTATTTGGTTGTTTTCCGAACCCATTCTGCTCACCCTGGCGGTCACCTACGCGCTTTCCGGCATCATCCTGAGGATTACGGCGAAGATCCGGCCCCATCCGCCTTCGCCTGAAGAGGTCCACGCCTCATGAAGCCCGATAAGGAAGGATACCGAGTCGCGGTGGTGGGAGCTTCGTCTTTGCTGGGCAAGGAGTTGGTGTCCGTCCTGGAGCAGGGCAAGTTCCCCGTAGCCCGTTTGTTGAGTATTGAGGCGGATGAAGGCGAGCCCGAATTGCCCATCATCGACCTGAACGCCGCAGGTGGGGCCGTCGTCGACGATGCCCAGATCAGCGCAGGTGATCTGGACTTTGCGTTCGTTTCTGCGCGCGTGAGACAGTGGCCGGCCTTCTTGACTGCCTCGCAGGAGCAGGGGACCGCCGCACGCTGCCTGGTTATTGACATGATGGGTGAAGGTTTGGGCCCTGGCGCCGATTCGACCGACGCATCCGCCGCAGAGCGAGCGGTCGAAATACCTTTTCTCGATCGCCGCTACCCGGTGGCGGGAGTACATTCTGTCGCCAAACGCCTTCACGTCTCCGCGCATCCTGCTGTGATTGTCATCGCCAGCCTGCTGCTGCGCCTGGCAACGCGCTTCCCATTGAAGACTGCCGTGGCGCAGGTGTTCACGCCGGCATCGGAGTCCGGCTCGCGCGGGGTGGAAGAACTGCAGAGGCAGACGGTGAACATCCTGAGCTTCCAAAAGGTTCCCAATCAAGTCTTTGGGGCGCAGCTTGCCTTCAACCTGCTTTCGCGGCTCGGAAGGTCGGGCAAAGGTGAGATGGCAGCGCTGGAAACTCGCGTACGCCAGCAGTTAGACGACTACCTGGGGGAACGCGTCCCCCGCCCCGCGCTGCGGCTGTTCCAGGTTCCCGTGTTCTACTCCGTGGGCATTTCGCTCTATGTGGAAACGGTAGAGCCCGTGACCCCTGAGGCGGCCACGGCCGCGGTGGCGGGTGAGCACATCAAGGTTCGGCGGACTACGCTCGACGCTCCCACCCAGGTCGAGGTCGCCGGTTCAAGCGACATCCTGGTAGATAGCATTTCGAATGATGCCGCGCATCCCAATGGCTTGTGGCTGTGGGCCGTGGCCGATAATCTTCACCTGGCAGCCACCAATGCGGTGGAACTCGCCGCCAGCCTGCGCGAGCAGGCCCGCGCTTGACGCGTCCATCCACCCATTACGCAAATGACACAAAGTAACGAAACTGGAAACTGGAAACTAGAAACTAGAAATTCGAAATCCGAAACTCGGGGTTCCCTCACGCGCCGAGGCAGAAGGAACTGGTTCATTTGCCCGACGGGAGGTGCGAAGGCGACCGAGTCGCAGGCTTCGAATTTCCACTTTCCGGTTTCCAGTTTCCAGCTTCGAACAGCCTTCTGCCTTCTGCTTACCGCCTTCTGTCTTCCGCTCGCCCCGGCGTGCGGCTACCACGTGGCCGGGCAGGCAACGCGGATCCCGCCCGACGTTAAAACCATCGCCGTGCCCGCCTTCAAGAACCAGTCTGCCACCGTCCGGATTGAACAACAAGTTACGGCTGCCGTCACCCGCGAATTTCTGGAGCGCACCCATTACCGCGTCTTAGCCAACCCCGCGGACGCGGACGCCGTCCTCACGGGGGCGATTAAGTCCATTCGAACCCGTGCTGTTACCTTTGACATCAACACCGGCCGGGCTACGACCTTGGAAATTCAAGTCGCCACTGACGTAAAGCTCGAAGATATTCATTCTCACAAGGTCCTGTTCTCCAACAGCAACTACGTCTTTTACGAAGAGTACCAAGTGAGCGAGTCTCCCTCTGCCTTGTTCGAGGAAGACCGGCCGGCGCTCCAGCGCATCTCCCACGACCTCGCCCGCAGCTTGGTCACCGACATTCTTGAGAATTTCTAATCCACAGAGCAGATCAGACGAACCTCAATGTGATCCTTGCCAACCTGTCGTTGCCCTGACTCGCGAGGCCCACCTGGGACTTCGGCTCCTACCCCTACTTTCGCAATACCCCCCTAACTGCGAAAGTTGGGATAGAATGAAATCGATGGGCGAACTCGTACAAATCGGATTGCCGCCGGCGGCGGTGCGCCGACCCGAGTGGCTGAAGGTGCGGCTGCCCGCGAGCCAGAACTACTTTGACCTGAAGCACCTGATGCGAGGCTTGGCGCTGCACACCGTGTGCGAGAGCGCGCACTGCCCGAACATCGCCGAGTGCTGGCAGCATCGCACCGCCACCTTCATGATTCTGGGCGAACGCTGCACCCGGCGTTGCGCTTTCTGCGCCGTTCCCAAGGGCAAGCCCGCCGGCGAAGTGGACTGGGCCGAACCCGCGCGCGTGGCGGAAGCCGCAGCAGATATGGGCTTGAAATATGTCGTCGTGACGTCGGTGGACCGCGATGACCTGAAAGACGGCGGCGCCACGATTTTTGCCGAAACCATCCAAGCGCTCCGCCAGCATATCCCTGCCTGCCAGGTGGAAGTGCTGATTCCCGATTTTCGCGGCTCTGACGCGGCGCTGGAAATCGTGCTGCGCGCCCGGCCTGACATCCTGAATCACAACATTGAGACCGTGCCCCGGCTTTATCCGGTGGCGCGGCGCGGTTCACTCTACGAGCGCTCGCTCCGCCTGCTGCGCCACTCGCGCGAAGTTGCCCCCACCATTCCCACCAAGTCCGGTTTGATGGTGGGCTTGGGAGAAACCTTTGATGAAACCTGCGCGGTACTGAGAGACCTGGCGGCAGCGGGCGTGGATATCGTGACGATTGGTCAGTACTTACGGCCTTCGCGCGAACAGTTACCCGTCGCGCGGTTCTACTCGCCGGAAGAATTCGATGCCCTCAAGCAAGAAGGCGAACGCGCCGGGATTCGCCACGTCCAATCGGGCCCCCTTGTCCGCAGTTCCTACCACGCACACGAGCAAACCGCGCAATTGAACGGATAACATTTCAGGATAGGCGCCAGGTATCAGGTGCCAGGTGTCAGGCGCGCGCTGGTGATCGGGTCGTCAGGCTTGGGGAAACACGCCAAAATGGTCCAGCCAGCTTATTTATCTTTTCACGGAAACTTCTGATTGGGATGGAGCCTTTCCAGGGCCTGGCCGGCGGCGTTGTGGACCGCCTGGTCCACCTCGGAGTTCTTGCCTGCGGTTCGTTGGTAAACGTCGCGGTAAAGCGCCTCGCCTTTCTGGGGTGCGCCCAGGCGGAACTCCAGGCTGCCGATCAGCATGGGCCAGAGTGAATTGTGGGGAAATTCTTGTTGTAATTCCGTGAAGAGCCGCAGCGACTTCTGGAACTGCTTCTCATTGGCCCGGGTGTAGTCCTTGGCCAGGTAAAAGGTTGCCTCCGGCTTGCCCAGTTCGCCCTTCTGCGCGCAAAGCTGGAGTTGCCGCAGGCCTTCGGTGCGGCTGCCGCTCGGGAGCATGATGAACACGCTCAGAAACTTGACGATGCCCGGAAGGGTATCGACAAAGTAGTTATAGATACCGATGCCCAGGTAAGCATCCGTGAGACTGGAATCGAGTTGCAGGGCCTGGAGAAGCTGCGTACGCATCCTCTTCCCCGCGCGCGCGGTGGCCATATCGCGGTCGTGCAAGCCTTCCAACCGGGCGCGCAAGGCGTACGCGTAACCTTCATACAGGTGACTGCGCGCCGCCTGGTCTTGCTTGTGAATGAGGGCTTCGGCTTTGTGAATCGCCACATTATCGAGGTCAGTGAAATGGGAGTCGTACGGCGTGGCTTCCGTATGGGCCACATCGAAGACGTCGGGATCCACCAGATCGGCCGAAAGGTAATAGATCTTCCACCACGTCGCATCGGCTTCAAGCACAAAGCCCAATGGCGAATCGGGATCCTTCTGCTCGATCTGCTGGAACACCGCGGTGGCGCCGTCAAGATCGCCGTCCATCATCAGCGTGAGGCCGCGCACGGCAACATGGCGGTCATCCTCATCACTTGCGGGCTTCGGCGCCACCATGGCGGGGCTCGCAGCCACAAGACGCGACGCGAGGATCGGCGCCGCAAGCAAAACCATCTTCATCAAACTCAAATTCCGCATTAGCCTGCTCGGGAGCGTAAAAACTATTGTACCGAGCGTGGCTGTTGCCCGCAACCGTATAGCCCGCGGGCACTACCGAAGGCGGAGTAATGGGACCTGGCTGTGACTGTAAACGGTGTTTAGACGCCAGTGCATTGGACGACGGAATGAGCGGCGGGCGCACCACTCCCGGTGCGTGGCGGGATGCGAACGGCCGGCCCCCAGGACCGGCCCATGCCCAGCAGAAGGAAAACCTACTTGTCCTTCCGGAGGGTTTTGAACCTGTCCTGAAGCTTCAGGGCTTCTTTTTGCTGATCTTTGTTGGGCGTATCTTTCAAGAGAGCCAAAGCAGCTTTCAAGGACAATTCGCCTTGATCACAGAGCGTGAGCAGTTTCTGGGGGTCGCGCCCGTGATGGCGGTCGAAAACGGTGGCGCCATCGGCAAGTTGCTTCGTAAGGAAAATGGCGAACGCCGTGCTATCCAATTGGGTGGAACCATTGGCAAGGGCCAGGCGCGCTTTCGCACGGTCACCCGCAACCGCCTCGGCAAGCGCGTTGTCCATACCCTTGCGAAGCGCATCCGCGGCCGCGTTGTCCTGCTGGTCGGACTCGATCCACCCGCCTTGTTCCACGCGCGCCAACTCACTTACTTCCACGGGACCTTCTGTGGTCGGATAGCTTGCCTCCAAAACCACTTGCTTGGCCATCACCCCGTCCGGGGCGATTTGGTGAGCGGTTTCGGCCAGACCCAATGCCGCCGTCGCCGCGGCCATCAGATTGTCGTGGTGCAAGCGCAGGTATTCCGACTTGAACTGCGGGCTCTTTGCGGTATCCGCCCCTTTGCTGTAAGCCTCGGCCAACTCACTCGCGCTCTTGAGCTTGCCGGTGTAAATCACGGCGCGCAGTACCCTGGCGCGATCGGTGCAATCGGCCGGCGGCGAAGCGACTGCCAACTTATCCGTGAGGTCTAATGCCTTATCAAAGTCGCCGCTCTTGAATGCGTCTTTGGAGCGCTCATATGGACTGGTTTGAACGGCGGGTTTATTGCCGGCAGGAGCGCAGCTTAATAGAACAACTCCCGCAACCACGATTAAACCGAAACAACGGAGATACTGGGAAAATGTACGAAACGAAGCGAACATGCGACACCCCCTGCGGAAGGTGACACTGCGTGCGGCCGAGTCGCTCCGGTGGGGACCGGCGCGATGCCACGACGCTGCTAGGTTTGACACGCCGGCGGTTCCGGCGCAAGGCGGGGCCGAACAGCACGACCCAGCTCGGCGGCGCAACTATAAGTCAAGGCGGCGGTGAATTCAATAGGAATGTCCCGCGCGACTGATCGCGCGTGGAAAACGGGGTTTAAGCGGTTACGCCTGCTTATTGTCGCTGCCTCAGAATCCGAGCTACATCGCGGCTGGCGTGCAGAACGCTGACGATTTGCAGTGGCTTGGTCTCCGGTCGATACACGATGAGGTAGGAGTACACAGGAAAGAACCGAACATCGGCCGTCGTTAAATCCCGCCGCCAGTGCCCGGCGGCGGGAAAATCGGCAAGGTATGCGAATTTGCTGCGGATGACGGACTCGATCCGACCGGCGGTCTCCTGGCTAGCCTCCTGCTTCAAGTAGCACCAGATTTCCACCAGATCGCGGGCGGCCTCAGGAGCCAGCACATATCGCCGCTTCATTCCGTCTGAGCCTTTAAGGCTTCAAGGTGCGCGTCAAGCTTATCTTCGGGAATCCCTTCGCCCCGGTCCAGTTCTTCGATGCCCCGACGGATTTTCTTATCCACCGCCTGGCGGTTAGCGATTAACCATTCGTCCCTCTCGTGCAATATCTCCAGGGCTTGTTTGATGACATCGTCAGGGCTCCGATAAGCGCCGGAGCGCACCGCCTCCGCGATCCGGCCCTCCTGCTCGGGATTGAGTCGAACGGTCATGTTAATCCTCCGGGCGCCCTTCGCCCCACCACTCACTCCCAGTGTAAGGGCCATGGCCGAGCTTGTCAAAGGGGCGAAGCCTTAGCTTCCCGGGAACTGGAGAAGGTAACACATGATCCAAAGTGTCTGCTCAACCGTCCACGGGAACGCCGACGTAGTCTGCGTGGCCTTATGGCGTTCCCCGGAACGCCACAAAACTGTGCGGCTCGATTTGAAGGTCAAACGCAAACTGCCGCGGAGGCTCGCCGGCTTGGGAGCGGCGCAGGGACAAGCCTCGTGTGGGGAGCGGGTCGCCGGTCAACGTCACTTCGGTCGTCAGGTTCTGTAGGTGACCGAAGCTGCCGATGATCCGGACCGCCACCGGATGATCCAGATAGGATTCCGCCACAAGCGTGTTGTTGTCGTAGGTAAACAGGCTCACTTTCGCGGGGCCTTCGAGCCGGACGGGCAGTCCCGGTTCGAGATAGGTGCGCAGGGCATCCAGCACGCCCGAAGACAAGCGGTACAGGTCGTTCGGGTTCTCCGGCAGGGTCCAGACGTAAAGCGTTCCGTCCCCATATCTATCCATCAACAGGAGGGGTACGCCGCGTCCGGCGGCCAGGCCGCGCACCATCGCCCAATCCTCGTTGGTATAGAAATGGACTTCAGGAAAGGGGATAGCGTTCTGCTCACCCGCGATTTCGGCCCCGGCCCCCGCGCCAAAGCCTCCGAAATAAGACGTGGCCGCAAGCACTCGACCGGTGAGGCGCATGTCGGTGATTTGGCTCAGACCCTGATCCTGGAGGGCGCCGAGCAGGCCGGAGGTGATCACCACATTGTCGCCTGCGCGCAGGTGCTGCTCGATTTTCGTGACGATGCCGGAATCGTACTTCGCCGCCTCGGTGAGCAGCACCGTCTTTACCTTTGGCCATTCCGGGTACATCTCCACCGGAATCCCGATCATGCCCGCCACGTCGCACAGAAAATCCTCGCCAGTGGATTGATACGGCCGGTAGGTCCCCAAGCCCACCGGCGCGCCCAATTGGCCGGCCACCCGGTCCACCTGGCGGAGGGCATAAGCAGCCACGTCGGCTAGCAAAGGAGTCTTGGCCTGCGGGCTGAAGGGCAGGCCGCAGCACTCGCGCATCATCTCAAAGAAATTGAACGAGGTGGGCAGCACCTGCCAACCGCTGCGATCGCCCGCCTCCGCCGGACGCACCAGGTCCGAATACTGGAACAAGTTGATGGCCGGCGCTTTCGCGAAAATCGTATCCCAGAGTTGTTCCGCATACCGGTCCAGGTAGCGGACGGCGTAGGGATCCACCCATCCGCCGCCGTTGCGCCCAGGCGCCACGTTTTCCAGGTACCGGAACACCTCGTAGCTTTCGTATTGCTGGAGCTGTTGGTCCGTGATCTCCGGGTCGCGCGTTTCATCGCCCGTCCAGATCTCGGGGAACATCTGCGGTTCGCGCTCCAGGTCGTAGCCCAGGCCCTGGAACGAGGGATACCAGTTGGGGTACTTGATGATCACGCGCACCTTGGGATTGGCGTCTTGGGCGGGTTTGAGGACCAGGTCGCGCGACACCTCATCCATCAACTCAAGCCGGAACTTGTCCCAACTGCGCTTGCCTTTCGCCGCAATATCGGAGTCGCTCTTGGTGTTGTTGAAGAAAAAATCGTCGAGCATGATGGTGTCGAAGTGGCGCGCCGTGAGCGCGGACATGCGTTTCACCAGGTCCCGGTCCTGGGGATCGGTATAGTCAAGAGAGCGAAACTGCGCGGAACCGCTCGGTCCCGCCATGGCCATGCCACCTGACGCCACCACGCCGTGCGACGCAAAGAAGTGCTTTACGTGGTCGATGGTGGCGTTGGCGGCGCTTGTGCCGCCGCGATAGGTTTCAATGAAAACTTCATCCACGTGCAAGCGGCTGCTAATGTCGCTCCAGCTCGAGTCGAGCCACGCGGCGTCACGGCCCATGCGCTCCACGAGTTGGACGGGAATATACACAGTGACCTTGAACGTCCGGTACGGCTGTGGCTCAGCCCCGATCGAGGCAACAGCCAATCCTAGAACCATCACGGCGGCAAACCAAGCCCGGCGGATCATGACCTTGTCCTTTCTCCAGCAGTGAGGGTTTCCATTTTGGCAGGTGTCGTACCACGCCCGGAATTTCCGGTTTGATCTCCCGGTTCCGGTATAAAGTACGCCTAACCGCCCCGGCATGCAACGTGACAGCCAGTGGCCGCGAGTGCATCTCGGCACGACGTATTCACGTGCCTCTGCATCCTGAGCCGTCTGCCCCTCATCGAATATTTAGAAGCGGCCCAAAGGGACAGTAAGGTGGGGACAATTTTGCGACGTGCGCCCAACAAACCTGCTGTTGTCAGGAACCAGCAGGAGTTCTCCGCGCGGTTCCGCTTCTATGCCGAACTGAACGATTTTCTTCCCGTAGAGAAGCGCGAAAAAGAGCTCACGCGTACGTTCAGCGTGAGTGGTTCAGTGAAGGATTTTATTGAGAGCTTCGGCGTGCCGCATACGGAAGTAGATCTTGTGCTCGTCAACGGCAAGCCGGTGGAATTCTCCCATCGCGTGTGCAACGGTGACCGCGTGAGCGTCTACCCGGTGTTTGAGTCTTTGGATATCTCGTCTGTTTCGCGCGTGCGTCCGGCGCCCTTGCGGGTGTTGCGCTTCCTGCTGGATGTCCACCTGGGGCGGCTGGCGGCCTACCTGCGCATGGCGGGATTCGATGCACTCTATGCCAATCACGCGTCCGATCCTGAGTTGGCCGGCGTCGTAGCGCGCGAGGGCCGGGTGCTGCTGACGCGCGATCGCTATCTTTTGATGCGAACCGCCGTGGATCGCGGTTACTGGGTCCGCTCGAGCGAACCGAAGCAGCAGTTGCTGGAGGTGATCAAGCGTTTTGACCTCACCGGTTCCATTCGGCCGTTCACGCGCTGCCTGCGCTGCAACAGCATCCTCAATGACACTACGCGCGAGGCCATATTGGAGCGCTTGCCGCTTGGAATAAGGGAGAAGAATGCGTTTCGCGTCTGCCCCGGCTGCCAGCGTCTCTACTGGGAGGGATCGCACCACGAGAGGATGAGCAAATTGCTGAACTGGGTGAAGGCGAACGCCCCAGCGCCTCCCGCAGCCTAAGGCCAACCCGTGGTTACCGATGGTGGTAGAGCATCCAATACACCACCACGCCGGTAACGGAAACATAAATCCACAAAGGCAGCGTCCACACTGCGATGCGGCGGTGGCGGTCGAAGCGCCGGCGCAGTGCCCGATAGAGGGTGGTGAGCACCAGCGGTACAATCACCGCCGCCAATATCGTGTGGGAGCTGAGCAAAGCGAGATAGAACGTGCGGATAAATCCCCGCCCCGGGAATCGCGTAACCCCGTGGAAGTAGTGGTAGGTCAAATAGCAAAGCAGAAAGACAGTCGATGTAGCAACCGCCGAGAGCATGCACGCCCGGTGCGCCGCGACGTTTTTCCGCCGTATAAAGTAGAAGCCGCAGATCAGCAACACCGCGCTGGCGGCATTCAACGTGGCATCAACCGTGGGGAGGAAGGGAAGCATAACGTTCAGCTCTCAGCTTTCAGTGTTCACCGAGAGACTCCGGCCCTGACCGGTAAACAGGCTGAGAGGCGACGCTGGCAACGTCACGCCCCCGTATCCCGTCTACCGTATGCCGTCTACCGTCTACTTTCTGTCAAACATCAACACCGCGAACACCAGCGGCAGATACAGAATCGACGCCATCAGCAGTTGCCTCGCGAGGACGTTCGTTCGCCGGGCCGCCAGGCGCGCGCCGTAGTACAGAAATCCCGCGCCCAGCATGGCCGCGCTTACCACATACAGGGTGCCCGCGTGCCCGCTAAACGCTGGAATCAGGCTGACGGGCAGCAACGCGAGCGTGCAGGCAAGAATCTGCCGCACCGTCGCGCGGCCGTCGTCGTCATTGCGGGGCAGCATCTGCAAGCCCGCCCGGGCATAATCCTCTCGATACATCCAGGCGATGGCCAGCAGATGGGGGAATTGCCATAAGAACAGGATCGCGTACAGCACCCAGGCCTGAGCGCTCAAGCCGTTGCGCACGGCTGCCCATCCGATGAGCGGCGGCATGGCGCCCGGAAACGCTCCGACCACGGTGCACAGCGGCGTTCGCCGCTTGAGCGGCGTGTAGCAAGTGAGGTAGGTGGCGAGCGTAGCGAGGGCGAGCGCACTGGTCAGGGGGTTGGCTGCGATCCAGAGCTCCGCCCCGCCGCCGAGGGAGAGCAGGATTCCAAACCACAGCGCTTCCCGATGCCCCAGACGCCCTGCCGGCAGCGGCCGCTTCGCCGTGCGACGCATCAAGGCATCGGTGCGGCGCTCGAAATATTGATTCAGCGTGCCGGTGCCGCTGGCCACCAGCAAGGTCCCCATCAGGGTGTGGAACAACAACCATCCGTGCATGGCGCCGGAGCCGGCGAGATAGAAGCCCACCAGTGTGCTGACCAATACTAAGAAGTTCACTTCCGGTTTGGTCAGCGTCCAGTAATCGGCCAGGTGGAGCAGCCACGGCGGCTGCGTCCGTTGCCTGGTCATCGCGTTGCCTAAGAAAGCAGGGCGGTTGGACGCCCCCGCCCCAGGTGTCATATTCCGCGTACGCTGCGTCATGGATTGAACCCGTATATCCGTACCGCCGGCGTCCTGCCGGCCCTGCCGCTCGCGTGCCGGTTGGAAGCCGGCGTTCACGTTACGACCCTGCCTGATGTGGCGCCGAAGCCATCTTCAGTTCCGGCCGGCGCACCCCCAGGAATCTGTGCACCTGATACGTGAGATACAGGCTGGTGACCAGCAGCAGGGCGCCCACGGCCACGTGCGTGGTGGTGACATCTACTACGAGCGGCAGCGGTTGCGGAGCGTTTCGTCCCGCCATCGTCATGACGTAAGAACCGACGCCGAGCAACAGCTGCGCAATCAGCAGTCCCCCCAGCAGCAGCGCCGGGTGCAACAGATCCGGTTGCCTGCCGAATCGCATGACGATGGTGGAAACCACCCAGCTTACCAGCACCGTTACCACGCAGGCGCCCGCTACATGCGGCACCAGGCTTGCCTCCTGGGAGTGACGGTACACAGCCCCCAAAACCATTTGCAAAAGAATCACGCCCGTCGCGGCCACGGTGAGAAGCTGGAGTGAGGGCGTGGAGGCGTCTTCCAGCTTGGCTTCGTCCCAGCGCCAGTCAGCGCCCGTGAAGAAAGCGATACTAGCGGTGAGGCAGAAGAAAATTTGCGCCAGCGTGGCATGTGCCGTGGAAATGGTCACGGGCAAGTGCCACAGCACCGTGACGCCGCCCAACAGCACTTGCGCCAGCACCGCCACCACTGCGCTGAATCCTATCCATCGTAGCCAGCGCCGTGATTCCTTTCGCCAGAGCCAGATGGCCAGGATGATCGTCAGCAGCCCTATCGTCCCCGCAATCATGCGGTGGTCGTGATCGAACTTTACGCCTCCGACCATGCGTGGTAAACGGAAGCTGCCAAAAGAGGTGGGCCAGTCGGGAACCGCCAGTCCCGCGTCGTTGCCGGTCACCAGCGCGCCGGCGATGATCAACAGAAACGTGCAGAATGCAACCAATGCCGCGTAACGGTGAAGCCACGGATGGCTTTCTGAGGTCGCCATGATCGTTACCCTTTATGTTGGAATGCCCGCTGTGCCGCTGCCCGAACAGTAGCCGGTTGTCAGTCGGGTTTAGACCAGTTGTGCCTGCGCCCACATACTACCAATAGGTCTCTGGCAACCGACGTCTCGCCAAACTTGTTCCGGTACCTATAGATTACCACAGCGTTACCGTAAGTTTCATCTCGTAGGCGCTAAGAATTAAGATGCCTCGCGACGTCTGTAATCATTCGTTGCCCGCCTGGTCCTGGAAGCCCAGCCCCCGTCCATGCGGCACGGACTTTGCTTCTCCTCGACCGCCTCGCTCCTCCCTTCCCGTCGTTCAGCAACTTTGACGGGCCCCTGGCGCGGACGGTGGTGTGCTTGACCATGGCCGTCGATGAACTTATCATCAAGAGTCTTATATCTTCCCGCTGGATTCGAGAACAGGGATTATGGAGGAACAGTTGGATTTCGACGGACTCTTGCACGTTTCTAAACCTCATTTCATTCCGCCGCTGCACAAGTCGTTCACACCTGCGGCCCTTGTTAATCGCAACTTCTTGAATTATGTAAATACCTCGAAGCATGGCGTGCCGCTGGTCATCGGCCTGGAACGCGGGGACCAGTCAATTTCGGTCTACCGGACCCAGTGCCTGGACGAGGGCTCGGAATCCGCGGCGCTGAACCTTCCTTATGCCGAGCGCCTGCTGAAAATGCTGCTGTGGCAAAGAGGCGGGTGGCGCGTCATGGTGGGCGGCCCGCACAGCGTGGGCGAGCACCTGAAGCGGGTTTACTCGCCGGCGGGGGCGCGGGCGTTTGACGCGGAGTTCATGGGCAGCGTCTTCGAGCATCCCTTTACGGTGGACATTACGGGCGCGGAGAAAGTGCCGGCGCCGAACGAGGGCACCGTGCGCCTGGGCGGACACCTGGAAGGCTGCCGCATCGGTTTCGACCTGGGGGCCAGCGACCGCAAAGTGGCCGCCGTGAAGGATGGCGACGCGGTGTACACGGAAGAAGTGGTTTGGGACCCGCGCAACGCCACCGATCCGCGCTACCATTTCGACCAGATCGACGCCGCGCTGAAGTCCGCCGCCGGGCACCTGTCGCGGGTGGATGCGGTGGGCGGCAGCGCCGCGGGCATTTACATTAACAACCGGCCGCGCGTAGGTTCGCTCTATCGCGGCATTCCCCAGCCGCTGTTTGACACGCAGACGCGCAACCTCTTTTTTGATTTGCAAAAGGCCTGGAACGGAATTCCCTTCGCCGTTGTGAACGATGGGGAAGTGACGGCGCTGGCGGGCGCCATGTCACTCAATGACGCGGCAGTGCTCGGCATGGCGCTGGGCTCCAGCGAGGCGGGCGGATACGTTACGCCCACCGGTGAACTCACCACGTGGCTGAATGAACTGGCGTTCTGCCCGGTGGATTTTGACCCGCAGGGTCCGGTGGATGAGTGGTCGGGCGACCGCGGAGTGGGGGCCAATTATTTCTCGCAGCAGGCCGTCTTCCGGTTGGCGCCGGTGGCAGGCATTACGCTTGATCCCCATCTGGGTCTCGCCGCCCGGCTCAAATCCGTGCAGGAACTGCTGGATCGCGGCGACGAACGCGCGCGCCTGATCTTCGAAACCATTGGCTATTACGTGGGCTACGGCGTGGCACACTATGCGGACTTCTACGAGTTGCGCCACGTGCTGATCCTGGGCCGCGTCACCTCCGGCGAGGGCGGCAACATCATTCTGGCGCGCGCCCAGGAAGTGCTGAAGAAGGAATTCCCCACACTCGCGGCAAAGGTGGCGTTGCACCTGCCCGATGAATCCACGCGCCGCGTGGGACAGGCCGTGGCCGCCGCCAGCTTGCCGGAAATCTGACGCTGAATTTGGTCTTCCCCGGCTTTTCCGTGCATAATTTAACGATAGGCGATGCCGGAATCCAGTCGCTACACAATCGGGATTGATCTGGGCACAACCAACTCGGTGGTGGCCTATATCGATCGGGGCAAAGACACCAAGCAGGGAACATCCGCCATTCAGGTTTTCCCGGTACCGCAACTTGCGGCGCCGGGCGAGGTGCGTTCGTTTCCGACCCTGCCGTCATTCCTTTATTTCCCGACCGATCATGACGTATCGGCAGGAGGCATGAGGCTCCCCTGGGAGGAGCAGCCGGGTTCCGTCGTGGGCGTCTTCGCGCGCGAGCAAGGATCACTGGTGCCGGGGCGCCAGGTTGCGTCGGCCAAGTCGTGGCTCTGCCATGGTGCAGTCGATCGCCGCGCCAAGCTTCTGCCATGGGAAGCCGAACCGCCGGAACCCATGGTGTCGCCCGTGGAAGCCTCGGCCCGTTATCTCACCCATCTGCGGGATGCGTGGAACCATTCCCCAGCGCTTTCCGGCGATGCCAATCTGCGCCTTGAGGCCCAGGAAATCGTTCTGACCATCCCTGCCTCATTCGATGAAGAGGCCCGCGAGTTGACGGTGGAAGCCGCCCGGCAGGCAGGTTTCGAAAACCTTACCCTGCTCGAAGAACCGCTGGCGGCGTTTTACGCCTGGATCGCCACGCATCAAGCCTCCTTACGTTCGCTGGCTGCGCCCCGAACACGCGGACGCCGAACTGAGCTGGCGAATGGCGACCTGGTCCTGATTTGCGACGTTGGCGGCGGCACGTCCGACTTCAGCCTGATTCGGGTCCGCGTGATCGATAGCCAGGTGCAGTTTGAGCGAACCGCAATCGGCGAGCACTTGCTGCTGGGAGGAGACAACCTTGACCTGGCGCTGGCGCGGCGCGTGGAAGAGAAGCTTCACACGCCCAAGCTCGGTGTGCGCCAAAGCCACGCGCTGCGCCGCGCCTGCTGCGCCGCCAAGGAACGGCTGCTCAGCGAGCCGAACCTGGAACGCCTTCCCATCAGTGTGCTGGGCAGCGGGCGATCCGTGGTGGGAGGCACGCTCACCGCGGAGCTGACGCGAGGCGACGTGATGGAGGTGCTGACGGGGGGCTTTCTGCCGGCTCACCGCGCCGGACGACTTGCCGGCCCACGATAAGCGCGTTGGGCTGCGGGAGCTGGGTTTGCCCTACGCCATCGAACCGGCCATCACCCGGCATTTGGCCGCGTTTCTCACCCGGGCGGCCGCGACCGCTGAGCCGGGGCCGGAGCCGCCCGAACGCGCCGGCGCCGCTGCATCGATGGCGCGCCCCGATGCCATTCTCTTCAACGGTGGATTCTTCGCGCCGCCGGTCACCCAGGAGAAGATCGTGGATGCCGTGGCCGGCTGGTTCCGTGACGGGAACGACAATTGGCGTCCGCGGATGCTCAGCAACAAGGCCCCGGAAAGCGCCGTGGCCATTGGGGCGGCGCATTATGGGCGGGTGCGGCGCACCGGCGGTTTGCGGATCAGAGCCGGCAGCGCCCGGACGTATTACATTGGGGTGCAATCATCGGACCAGCGGCCGCAAGCCGTTTGCGTGCTTCCCGCCGGGATCGAAGAGGGCGCCACGCTGCCGCTGCCGGATCGCGAATTCGCCGTGCTCACGAACCGGCCGGTCTCCTTCACGCTCTACAGCTCCACCATGCGTCACGACGCGCACGGCGCGCTGGCCGAAGTCGATGAGGAGCAGCTTCATCGCCACGCCCCGCTCGTCACCCTGCTGCGCTACGGCAAGAAGTCGCGCCAGATCGAATTAGGCGTGCAGCTTAAAGCCAGCTTTACGGAAGTGGGCACGCTCGAACTCTGGTGCGAGTCGCTGAGCACGCAACACCGTTGGCGCTTGCAATTTGAGCTGCGCGGCGACGAAGGACAACAGCCAGCCGGCGCGCCGGAGCCGGAGCAGGCCCCTGTCCCGATAGCGCCGGAGCGGCTGGATGAAGCGGGGAAATTGATTCGCGCGGTGTTTGGCAGCACGCACGGCGCCGACGAGCATGAAGCCATCGGCCCTGATGCCATCGTGGGCAAGCTGGAGTCAACCTTGGCCCGCAACAAGGATTCCTGGCCGGTGGCCACCATTCGCAGCCTGTGCGATGTGCTGGCGGAGGTCGCCGGCGGACGCACCAAAAGCCGGCGGCATGAGGCGCGCTGGCTGAATCTGTTTGGCTTCTGCCTGCGCCCCGGTTTTGGCGCGCTCCTGGACGATTGGCGGATTAATCAGGCGCGCCGGGTCTATCTGGCGGGGCTGGCCTTTCCCAACGATCCCCAATGCCAGGTCGAATGGCTGGTGCTGTGGCGCCGCGTGGTGGGCGGTTTCAACGCCGGCCAGCAGCGTGAGCTCTACCAGAAGTACGGGTCGTTGCTGGGGGTGGGCGGAAAGAAAACCGGCGGACGTTTGAACGCGCAGGTGGAGCATGAGAGTTGGCGGCTGCTGGCCAGCCTGGAACATCTCCCCGTGTCCGAGCGCGTATCCCTGGGTGAGCAGTTGCTCGCCCGGATTAAGAAGGAACCCGGCGACAAGGCCTCGCTCTGGTCGCTGGGCAGGCTGGGCGCGCGCATCCCTTTGTATGGGCCGCTCAACTCGGTCGTGGGAGTCCAAACCGCCTCGAAGTGGCTCCAGGCGCTTCTCGATCTGCCGGAATTTACGGCGGAAACGGCATCGGCCATTGTCCAACTTGGGTCACGCACGGACGATCGACTGCGCGACATCGACGACGACCTGCGGCAGAAGGCCATCGCCCGGCTCGAGGCGGCGGGAACCTCCCCCGAGTTGACCCGCGGCCTGCACCAGTACGTTCCACCGGAACAGGCCGACGCAATGCGCATCTTCGGCGAGTCGCTGCCGGAGGGGTTGCGCATCATGGGCTAGCCGGGGAGAGCGAGTACCGCAAACTTCCGTCACTTCCATCGAGCAACTGCACCCTTTCCGAAGTGCACCACCGTTATAGATGCGCTACGTCCGATCGCCGGCCAACTCGGCGGTACCCGGTTGCCGCAAAGATAATTGACTTGGGTCACTCTGTGTGTTAAACCCTGCTCCGGCACGGGAGTCCGCGCGAACAATGGGTTGTGGGTCCCGCCCCCTGTGCCGGTTGTTCCCGCCTCTCGCCCAGCAAGGGAGTCCGCGCCGAACAATGGGTTGTGGGAGGATGCCGAGAAATCCTCCCAAGGTTTCTCTCCGGGTTGACGCATCGCCGGGAATATAGCGCCATGTTTGCGTGGAAGGATGCCAAGCCGGTGGATATGCGAAGGTTGCCCAAGAACTCAAAATGCGAGAGGTATATTCATGCCTGCTTATTCTGTATTGCCGTCGCTCATGCAATGGCAACAAGACAGTTCTGCCTTTCTTGCGGAACGGCGAGAAGATATTATACTGATGCGTATCGATAACATCGTTGATGCCCTACAAAGAACCAAGGCAGAGGGCGAACCTCTGTACCTGCAAGCCGAACTCTACTTTGCCACCAATTATTGGCTGAAAACTCTGGCCCTGGGCAAGAATCCGAAATTGAAAAAGGGCCGCGAGACTGCCATCCGCAACTTATGCCAGTTTGCGATCACCCAGCTGGCAGCAGCCTGCAAGGTCTCTATTCAAGCGCTTCCGAATGAACTGGAAAAGCTCTACGGCAAAGGGTTGAGCGACCACGGACAGCACCAGGATTCGGCGCAAGTGCTGGGTACCACCCACTATATGCAGCGTGCCGAGACCAACCGGTACCGGGTCCATTTTAAAGACGGCAAGGCCTATCAATTCGAATTTCGAGTCCCAAAACCTAAGCTAAAGATCGTCAATTCCCGTTTCTGGTTTAAATGGACCGTCGACAATTCGAAGATCATCATTGACCCAAAAACCGGGGAGACCTTTAGACTGTTAGCGGATGACTGGGGCTACTTTGTCATGAGTATGAGCCGGGACATCTGCATGGGCCCGCATCGAACCATTAATCCGGGACAAAAAGGGGAAGGCGAAATTGCGGTAGCTCACTCCTCCTGGCTCGCCGGGACGGTGGTTCAATGATCGGGGTCTCTGCTGGTCGAGGAAGGCGTCGTCAAGGGAGTACGGAACAATAGCGGCCATTATATGCCCAATGATAACTATATGGTCAGCGTGCTTGAACTTCTCCGAACTGTCGGTGTCCCTCTTAAGGACGTCGAGGTGTACGATTACGCGAACCACCCGCAAGTCTCCGGGGATCAATTTCTGACAGAACGCGGCAACTGGGATAACATTCTCAAACGGCAACCGGTGAAATCCCAAGGCTCGACCGCCCCTGCTGGTAAGCTGAAGAAAAGATACCGGTGTAATACGTGCGGCAAGATCTACGAAGCGACCTATGCCGTTACGTTCTGCCAAGACTGCCGCGGGTCATGTGTTGCTGCGTAAGGCATTGGCAACAATCGATGTCCCGCTCATTTCGGAGGAGGAAAGATCTTCTTGGTCGAATCTCCCGGATGTTTCCGCATCGGTATCACTCCGATACAATTTCCAAGCCATTCGCGACATCGTTAACTCGGGGCCCAGCTACCGTGGAGACGGAGAGAGGAAGTCTCATCGCGGCCACAAACAAGAGGGCATGCAAGGCACAAAGGAGAAGAAACGCCGCGGTAAACGGGCCAAGCGCCGCGTCGTGTATACGTGCTGCCGCCAATCTCCATCCCAGAAATGTCGCGCACAATGTCGTCAGTGTCGGGCCCCCAAGACGCTGAACGATATTGAGCGCTGTCGTCGCCATCGGCAAATCCTGTCGCTTAACTGAAGCGTATGCAGACGCTATCGACGGCATACCGACCGCGCTCAGGCCCACGCCTCGGATGAAGAGAGCGGCCGCGAGTACAGCGAGAACGAGTCTGTGACTTGCCAGGTAGAGAAAAGGCAGTGTCGCGACAAATGCCAGAAATGCGCCTCCGGCCGACACTCTACGAATGCCGAACCGCTTCGTCAAGGTTCCCAGCAGCGGGTAGCAGCACATCATTCCCAAGCCAAGAGGAGCCAGCAGCCAGCCCGTCGCGCTGGGTGACAGACCACAGGCGCGGATTAGATAGATCGGGATCAGCATCTGGCCGGCAAACGCGATCCCGTTCGCCATGAACTGCGTGACAACGGAGGCTGAGAAGGGTTTGCCCTTGAACAGGCGAAGGTCGATCAGAGCTTTGTCTCCCTTTTTTGCGGCGGTCGAGAAAAACGCCGCAAGCAGAGCAATGGAGACAATGAGAGCCCCAAGACCTGTACGATCGCTCAGGTGATCCGCCCCATAGAGGAAGAGCACCAGCCCGGGCGACAGCAGTGCCAGCCCAACCAGATCGAGGTCTCGCGGCCTCAGCTCTTCATGATCTTTGGGCAGAACGAGAATGGCCAGCACGACTGCCAGTGCGCCGACCGGAAGATTGACCAGAAAAAGCCAGCGCCAGGAAGCGTATTGCAGAATAGAGCCGGCAATCACCGGGCCGAGGATCGGCGCGAACAGCATCGGCACAGCGGCATAGCCCATCACGCGCACCATGTGCTTTCCCGCATGGCGAGCCATCATCAACTGCACCATCGGGGCCAGCAGACCTCCGCTCATGCCTTGCAGCACGCGGAACCCGATAAGCGAGTTCGCCGACCATGAGATTCCGCACAGGGCTGAGGAAAGTGTGAAAGTCGAAAAACACCATAAATAAAGGGCCTTGGCCCCGATCCGGTCTACCAGCCAGCCGTTCAGAGGGAGCATGAGCGTGAGTGCCAAAAGATATCCGCTCGTGACCCACTGAATCGCCGCAAGGCTGCTATGCAATTGCACGGCGAGGCTGGAGAGAGACACATTGACGACGGTTGCGTCGAGCTGGGAGAGAAAGGAGCCGAGCACAACAACGGAAGTGATCTTCCAAATAATCGGTTCGAGCCGATCGGTCTCGCTGGATAGCTCGGGCGAAATGTCCTTCACCGCGCCCCTCGCGCATCTCCGGGAGAATTGCCACCGTGGAACCGTCCGAAGCCCCGAGCACTCATCAGGCTGATTAGGAAAACGCCCAGACCCAAGGCAACGACATGCGTTGCGGAGCGCAAATCAAAGTTTCCAACACGGCAGACAAGCAGATAACCAACAACCAGATTGAAGAATCCCCAAAGCACATTTACGGTCGAGGAGGAAAGCCCCTTGCCGGGCGGTTTCGCAAAGGGGCTTTGAAAGGGGAACCCCATCACACCGCTCACAAAATGCGGAACAGCGTTTGTAAGGAAGGCGCCGCCAAAGAAGTAAGACACAGAGTGAATCCAGTTCATAGTCAGTTGCTCCTCTTCATCGTTTGTCGAACCCGAGCCTCGCGTCGGCGCATTCATGCGCGGGTGCTGTCGAGCAAGGCGATGATCTCCCAGGTTGTGCCGGTTTCGCCCAAGCGAGGAAAGATGCACGTCACGCTGTTGCTGTGGGCGTCAGGGTTCATATCGGTCATGGCGTCAACGGCAAGCGTAACGTTCAGCCCGAACTCATGCGCCTGGCGCGCCGTTGACTCCACGCCAATGCTGGTGGCAACGCCGGCGATCACAACCTGCGTGACACCAAGCTTCTTCATTTGATCAAGAATTGGCGATGCGCTTGAGCATCTCGAGGGCGGCCGCGAGTTTCTCCTGCTCCTCGGACGAGAGCTTTGTCTGGATGGCGCGGAACAGCCAGTCCTCCTTCGCCGCTCGTTTTGCCTTGATCATTTCCCGGCAGACATCGGTGAGAAACAGGATGGTTTGCCGTCCGTCGGCTGGGTCAGGTGAGCCTTTCACCAAGCCGGCATTCTGGAGCGCCGAAATCGTTGCGCCCATCGATTGCTGTCGCACGCCCTCAGCCCGCGCGAGAGCGCTCACGGTAGCGGGGCCATCGCGTTCCAAACGGATGACCGCGGAGATCTGTGACCATGTGTAGTCACCGAGACGTGCCTGCTCCCGCAGCCGGTGCTTCAGTTGGCTGATGAGAATGCGAAGCTCGCTTGCCAGAGCCGATGCGCGTGCGTTTCGCGAATTGCTCTTCTGTTTGCTCACGGATCTACTCTAGCATATACACAGTTAAACTGTGAAGTCTTTCTTCATATGTTCTTGATCGCCAAGATTGCGGGCTTGAACGGCGTATGGTCTTGCGTCGCAATGCTGCCTCTTACGATGTGGCCACCCTGCGCCCGGAGGGCTGTGATTCATCGTCGCTGCAATGCGGCGATACCGTTTCAATCGAGAAATGGAGAGCGCTATGTGACCAAGAATCCGCTCACTCCGATTAACCAACTGTCAGACGAGAGAATGTCTGCCGCAATCCGCGTAGCCCAGGTCCGGCAGCTTTTCGGATAAATATCACAATTTATTGCTTGACATACAGTTACCAGTATGATAACTTAGCACGGTAGTCTATCATCCGGGTCGGGAAGCCTGCCAAAGCCCCGGGGCCGGCGACGGCGGCGGGACAGGAGCGCATCGCCGCCGCGCACTTGCGTCATGGACGTTATAGCGAGTCTCAGGACACCGCTTTCCGCTGTTGGGACGAGGACCCGGCCGAGTACGAGGACCTGTTGGAAGGTTTGTGCCAGGATGATAGTCAGTACTCAGTGGTCAGTACTCAGCAGCGCGAAGTCAGCAGGCGAGAGACAGGAGAAATTGGTATGTGCGGCGTGATTCTGGGCGTCGGATCTCACCATCCCGAAGTTCCGCATCTCCAGCCCCCAGGACCCCAGAACCCAGAGGCTGTGAAGAAATTCCGGAACGAGCAAAAGTACCTCGCGCTGAGACGCAGAGGCGCGGAGTCGACAAAGAAAATAGAGCATTTATTTATTTCAAACCTCTGCGCCTCTGCGTCTCTGCGCGAGATTGTAAATTTTTTCTCACGTTCCCAGTCCCGTGACGCCCGGTGCGTAGTGGGCGAAGACGTGACCAAGGTCAGCGCAAGACATGGCCAAGGTCAGGAACAGTGGGCGGAAGAAAAAAATTTTCATGCATTTCCGATAACATATTGAAAACAAACGATCGAAGAACATAATGACCGATAAAACTCGGACATTTTGGTTCATCTTTCGGACATTTTGGTTTAAGCGTCGGACATTTTGGTTAAACTTTCGGGGCAGTTAGCATTGGTTCAGCCAGGGTCGGCACACCGTTCCCCCGGCGGTGTCGGGAGAGCGTCGATTCACGGCGGACCTTGCGCTTCCTTCTCCAGCAGCTTGCGAATGTTTGGCTTCACGCTGCCGGGCAGCGGAGTGGGCAGCAGGGCCAAGCCTTCTCTTGCCGTTGCGCGGCACTTCTCCAGATCGCCCGATGCCCGGTAGGCATGGGCAAGCGTCAGCAACCGGGAGGGCATGGTTCTATGGCTCATCGCAACCTCGCGCTCCGCACATCGGACGGCAAATTGCGGAGTTCGGAGCGAGGCCGGTTCTACCGTTAGGAATGCGCTTGCCGCCTGGTCGAGCACCAGGGGGGAAGCGTGATCTTTCTCGGCCACTTCCCTCAAGGTCGCGAGGCTATGCTGGGATGCCTCTGGTGGGACCCCCGGAGGGTGCAGGACCGCTCGGACGACGCCGAGGCGCACCTGAGTGCTGGCAAGGTACGCCTTCCAGAGATCGTTGTTGGGGTCCTGCTTCAACAACTGCTCCAGATCGCCCGCTGACTGTGAGAGGTTCCGTTCAGCAAGCATGAGGTTGACGCGTCGATCGTCCGGGTTCGCCGCCAGCACCGGATCGGCTGCGTCCTCGTAGCTCTTGGCGGCATCGTCCAGTATGGTAACTACATCGTACAAAGCACGGGAATCCTTGGGGTCCTGGGCGGCAAGGTGCTGGTCGATCTCAAGGGCCCGATCGAAGAGGGGAGCGGCTTGAACATACGCTCCCAATCGCTCGAGGGCGTTTGCCTGCTTCCTGAGCAGCATGGAGGTCATTCGCATCATCATTAGACCGCCTCGCTCGCCCTGGGGCAGCGCCTGGGCACGCTGCAACGAGACCTGGAAATCATCGAGTGCCTCGGCGGGGTCGGTTTCCATTTCTACGCTGCCAATCTTGAACAGGTTGATGGATACACCTCGCCGGGCGCGCAGAAGATCCGGATCGATTTTCAGGGCGCGGGCGTCCAGCGCCAGAGCGTAGCGATAAGCAGCCACCGCCCCGGCAGAATCCGCCAGACTGGCCGTGCCGATTTGTCCCAGTTCGTCGCCCAGGGTTCCGTAGGCGGAGGAAACCTCGCAGACGAGCAACGCAGACGCATGAGGGTCCGCTATCAGCGCATCAAAGCTCTTCAGCGCCTCCCGCATGACGGGAACGGCTTCCGGCGTCCGATCCGTTTGCCACAGAATCTCGCTGCGCGATTGCTGAACCAAGGCCAGCGCCCGAATAGCATCGCTGTCCTTGGCATCAGAGGCCGCCAGCGGCCGGGCGATGGCGAGGGCTTTCTCCAGGCTGACAAAGGCCCCGGCGGGATCGCCCAAATTCTGATCGTAGGCATTGCCTTGGATATTCCCCAGCCGGGTATATGCATCCACCAGATCGAGTTGGGTCTGACGGTCGCCCTGCGCGTCCCCGGCCATGCGGTCCAGGTGTTCGAGCACCCGCGTCACCAAGAGCTTCTGAACGCCAGTCGAACCGGGAAGTTGCTTGATGGCTTCGTCCAACTCGGAAAGCAGGCTGTTGCTCAATTGGCGCAGATCCGCCGAGCGCGCCTCAGCCCTGCGCCGCTCGATATTGGCCACTCGCGCCTGCCACAAAACGCCGGCAACACCCGAGATCAGGGTGGCGGCCAGCAAAGCCGCTGCCGCCAAGCCCCACCGGTGCCGGCGCATGAATTTACCAGCCCGATACCGGAAGGTGCCGCGCCGCGCACCTACCGGCTGCCCGTCAAGATAGGCGCGCAGATCGGAGGCGAGTTGATCAGCGGTGAGATAACGCTCGCGCGGCTCCTTGCGCAGGGCTTTCAGGAGGATCGCCTCAAGATCGGCATCAAGCCGCTGGGAGTCCACGGTGTGGGTCGGCCTGCGAGGCGGCTCTTCGCAGATCACCCGCAGCATCTCCGCGGTGGTCATTTCCTTCAGCTCATAGGGCGCGGTACCCGTCAGCAGCAGGTAGAGCAGCACGCCCAGCGAATAGGTGTCCGATGCGGTGGTGATGGGATTGCCCAACACCTGCTCCGGGCTGGCGTACTGTGGCGTAAAGGATTGGTAGCCTTCGCGCGTCAGCTTGCCGGCCGGCCCCGCGGGGGAAGGAGAAACCAGTTTGGCCGTTCCAAAGTCCAGCAGCCGGGGCGTCCCATCCTCGGCCACCAGAATGTTATCCGGCTTCAAGTCGCGGTGGACCACGAAGTTCTGGTGGGCAAATTGCACGGCCTCGCAGGCGCGCAGGAACAGCGCAATCCGCTGAGGCACGGGAAGGTGCTGCTTCTCGCAGAACGTGTGGATGGGAACGCCATCCACGTACTCCATCACCAGGTACAGGTCGCCGTCGGCGGTCACGCCGCCATCCAGCAAGCGGGCGATATAGGGGTGTTGCAGCTCCGCCAGAATCTGGCGCTCCTGGCGAAACCGCTCGCGAAACAGGTCGGTGGCCAGGGGCAGGTCAATGAGCTTGATGGCCACCGTCTGCTCGAACTGCCCGTCCGCGCGATGCGCGAGATAGACGGCCCCCATGCCGCCGCGCCCCAGCAGGCGGTCAATCTGGTAGGGTCCTACGCGCTTGAGGGCTGGTTCACCATACATCTCGCCGTCCGGCCCCGATCGCCGCGATTCCGCGAGTTGTTCTTCGGCGTCGCAGGCCTCGACTAGCGAATGCACCTCGGCCGCCAGCGCGCTGTCCGGATAGCACTGGTTCTGGATTAGATTCTCCCGCGCGTCCTGGGGAGCGGCGAGAGCCTCGTGAAAGATCGCCTGAATCCGCAGAAACCTCTCCGTGGTCTGGTCCATGGCGACAACCCCGTCTGTAGCGTTCAGGCCCTACTTCAGACTGCGGCAGTCGGAGCCAAACTGCGTCACCGCTCCGCTGCGTTCTCAACCAATGTCCCGCAATTCCCAAAATCCCGTAACGCCGACTTCCAACTGGCACAGCGCCTGCCTTCAGCCGGCGCTGAAGCAGATCGCATCGCGCCGGCCGGCTCGCAAAAGTCGCCTCTGCGCGAGATTGTTCGCCGCCAGCCTACCACCATTTCTGCTGCTGTCACAGGGTCTTGTGGCTCGTTTCACGTGGGGCGGAGATAACCCGGATGGCGATGCGAAGCACTTTGGAGTGCGGCCGCGAAGCTGCCGCCTTTGCTTCCCCTTCATCCACAATCGCCAAATCTAAGGCGGCAGCTTCGCGGCCGCACTCCAAAGTGCTTCGCACATTCCTAGCGGGATGCGCACACCAGGTATCGCGCTCGAACGGAGAGGCGACGGAGGTATGGAGGTTCTATGAATTCTCTATTGCCGCGCGCTCCAGTTGCTCCAATTCGGCGCGCTGGCGGTCATCGAGGTAACGCTTCGGTTCCTGCGCGAGGATGTCGCGCACCTTCTGCCGGGCGGACTCCTCCAGCGTGGGCGAGCCCTTAGCTTCCCAGTCGCCCCGACGCGCGCGCACCGCCAATTGCGCCCGGCTCAAGACCTGTCGAAAGTGCTTGAGCGTGTGCGGCGAGTCCAGGAAGTCGCCGGACCTTGCCGCGCTTTGGATATCCGCCAGGGCCAATTCCTCGTCCGTGATGGAAATTCCTCTTTGAAAGCGCAGGTAGTAGCCGGCAATCTCATCGTCGGTCACCAGCGCCTCCGGCGACATGGTCAAGGTCGACTCCAGGTTGCCGGCGCCCCAGATGAGGTTGACGCCGGCGGCGGCGTGGACAAGCCCCCCCATCATTTTCTCGAACGACGCCTGGGCGTCGGCGCACATCGATTCCGTGGACATCCACGACGCGCACGGAAGCCCGTGAAACCGCGCCATGTCGGCCCCCGCGGCTTGGAGCAGGGCATTCTCCGGCGTGCCCGTCAAGGCCAGACCGGCGGACATGTCAAAGACGTGGGCGAACCCGATGTTGTAGATGCAGGGCCGGCCAGGCTCGAGGACCTGATTGATGACCAATCCGCTTAGCGTGTCCGCATCCCCGATGACCAGGCATCCGGCCAGGGTGACGGGCGCCGTGACCCCCGCCAGAGGCTCGGAATTGATCATCACCGGAACGCCCAGGCCCGCCGTCTCCCTGAATACACCCAGGGCCAGAGCCGTCCAGTGCAGGGGACTCATGATGCTGAAACCCGTGCTGACAATGGGGCGCTCGCGGAGACTCGCGCCGTCGAGCAGGACCTTCGCCATCTCCATAACCGTGCGCGCCCCGCGCGGCGTGTAAATGCAGGGCCGCAAGTGCTTGCCCGTGTTCTCTGCCATGATGCGAAGGCCGACGAAATCACGGCTGGAGGGCGGATAATCGGCAATGGAGGTCCCCACCATGCCATGAATGTTCGGGCAGGCATCGACGATGCGTGCCAGATCGGCCAGGTCGGCAGCCTGCAAATCCCTCCGCCCCCGGTCCTGCGAGACGTAGAGCGCGTTTCCCGTCAACACCAACGTTCCGCCGTCGGGCCCCAGGTCCCAGCAATGGCCTTGCCGGTCGGCAATCCTGATGGTGCGGGGAGCCTGTGCCAGCGCCCACTGGACTAGGCGCGCCGGCATCTGCACGCGGTCCTCGGCGCCCAGCGTGGCGCCCGCGCCCTCCAATGCCCGCACCACCGCGGGGTCGTCAATCCTCACGCCCACGCCGCTCAGCACCTCCAGTGCGGCTTCGTGGATTCTTTCACAACCGGCACGCGTCAGCAGCATGGGGCGCCTTCCTCTGGGTTCAGCCAGAGATAACCGTAGGTCGGAAATGGGCGATGTAATTCTACCGCTGGCTTGACGCGGTTGGATAGGGGCAAACCCCCAGGAACTTCGCACGGCGATCTTAGGGGAAGCTACCATACTGGCGTCCTTCCCGAAAGGCGCAGGCAGGCAAACCACCGGCGTTCCTAATCGTGAGGTTTCTTCAGGGTATCCAAAGCCTGGAGTGCAGGCTGGAAGTGCGGGTCGAGCACAAGGGCCTGACGGAATTCTTCAACAGCCTCCTGAACTTGATTCCGCTGAAGGAGGACCTTGCCGAGATTGTAGTGAGCGGAGGCAGACTTCGGATCCAGGTGAAGGGCTTCTGCGAATTCGCTTTGCGCTTGGTCCCACTTCACGCGTTGGAGGTAAGCTTCCCCCAGAGCAGTATGCGCCTGCGCAGAACTTGGATGGAAATGGACCGCCGCACGAAGATACTGAACGCCTTCTTCCCATTGCCCTGCGTTTAGATTCAGGACGCCGAGATTATAGTTGGCGCCGTAGTCGTCGGGCGCAATGGAAAGGATATGACGGAACTCTGCCTCCGCTCGGCCATCATCCCTCTTTTCCAACCATATCGTACCCAGAAGTTCGTGCGTTTGGACATCATCCGGCGCCTCGGCCAGCGCGGTCTGTAACTCTTTGACTGCGTTATCAAGCTGGCGGGACCGAAAGTAACACACAGCCAAATAGAAACGTGCCAGAACGTTCCCAGGGTCATCCTTAAGTACCTTACCGAACTCCTCGATGGCTTCGGGAAGCTGACCCGCCGAAGCCAACATGATCGCGTGACCGTACTGTCGATATTCTCCAATGCGATCCTTAGGATCTGGCCCGGAGTCGTCCGCATTCACCTGGCGGTGGCTCAGGGCCAGATAACCTAAGGAACTGAGTCGATTGAGGGTCTCTAAATCCACCGCCGCTTGCCGTCCCGTATGGAGGCCGGAGGAGTAGCGCGAGCGGAGAGCCAGGAGCCGCTCACGTAACGATAGTGCCAGAGCATTCTGGGTGGCGAAGAGGTTGTGCTGTTCTCCAGGATCATGAGCCAAGTCGTATAACTCCGGCTCAGGTGCGCCAATGTATTTGTACTGGCCCAGACGGAGGCTGCGAAGCGGGCTGCAATCAAGATGGTCCCGGGCGTAAAGACTTTCGCTGTAAACTTCCCGGGCGGGGCTCTGAACCTTTCCGGACGGGAGCTCCAAGAGGCTTCGTCCTTGGAACTGTGGCGGAGAGGGTATGCCCAGGTACTTCAAAATCGTGGGTGCCACATCAAGCAAACTCTGCGGGCTCTTCAACTCGGGGTGGGCAGGTTGGCACGCCCGCTGGCCAGTGGATGATGAGTGGAACCCACAGCGTGCTTTCGTATATGAAATATTGGTGGGTTTTCTCTCCGTGTTCTCCCAGGCTCTCGCCGTGATCCGAAGTGAATACAATCAGAGTTTTGTCCAGAAGGCCTTGTGTGGCCAGATATTGCCAGAGGCGGCCGAGCACTTCATCGACATAACTCAGTTCCGCATCGTAGCCCTTAGGTCCAGGCCCTGCCCCCGGAAGCGCGTACGGAAGGTGCAAGTCGTAGAGGTGTAGGAAGACGAGGAACGGCTGGTTGGAATGAGCCTGCAACCATTGGGTCGCAGCCTGAACGACATCCTTTCCCGGACGTTTGAGATTTGTGGCGTCTTCGCCTGACTGTGCGGGCTGATCGAAGGGGCTGTCATAGAAGTCGAAGCCCTGGTCCAAGCCGAACTGTCGAGCTAGAACATAACCCCCGATGAATGCGGCGGTTTGATATCCACGGGCCCTGAGAGTCGTGGCGAGCGTTACCGCCCCCGAGCCAAGGTGGTCCCCGTTTTCCTCCACCCCGTTCGCAAAAGGATAGGTAGAGGTCAACAGTGAAGTGTGGGAAGGTAATGTCATGGGTACTTGGGCATCGATTTGATAAAACAGAGTGCCACCTTGAGCAATCGCATCGATATGAGGAGTACGGAGTTTGTGATTCCCGTAGGAGCCGAGGCGATCAGCGCGGAGGGTGTCGACTGATATCAGGATAACGGGTGTGGAAGACTGGGCTTCCGTTCGTGCCGCGCCCGAGTTGGTGCGGACCGCGTACAAGAAGGCCGGCGCCAGAAGGAAGGCCGCCCAGCCCGGCAGCCGGCCCCGGCGTCCCCTTTTACTCAGCCCCATTAGCGAAACCCACCCTCCAAGCGCCGACCTCTCCCCTTCCCGAAATGAGGTGACAGCCGGAGATTGCCATTGAGACGAGGATTATAACATGTGCAATCGGACCAAACTTCCCTGGCGGGTCTGGCACAATTTGCCTCCCGCGATTCCTCCACAGTACTCCCGCTGGCCTGAGATTTTACCTGCCGGAAGAGGAGTGAACCGCGGTTGGAGTTAGCTCCAACAGCAAGAATCCCTGGAAACTAACCGGGAGCCAGGGAGCTTGGCGGGTGACATGGGGAAGGCTGCGGTCATGGAAATAATCGTAGACCTGGTAGGCCCCTCCGGTGAGTCCACGAAATTCCACACTTCCGTTAAATTGCTCTTGCGCTGAGTGGGCATAGAAGGCGTAGTAAAGCCTGTCACCTTTGCGGAGCACGTGGGTTTCGGGGTAGTCAAAAGCAATGTCGTAAAGATTCAGGTAGGTGGCGTGGCTGAGGTCGAGGCGATGGTAGAGCCCGAACCATTTTTCGTAACGGTTGACCTGGACCGGGGTCAGTGAGCGAAAGTCAGTTCCCAGAACCGCTCCCACGCCCAAGGCAGTGGAAAAATCAGCATCGGAAAGAGGCCAAACCTCCTCAGGCTCCACGCGCTTTCTCACCCGGACGGCAGGCGCAGGGGAAGAGTGGACCTGCCGGTCGAGGATGCCCACTTGATCTCCGCCCAGAGCGCGCAGGGCCTTTACGCGGCGGCGATCGTCCTGGTTCCCTTCCGGGTCCGCCGTTACCAACTGGTTGAGCCAAGGCAGCCACGTATACTCGGGAGCGACTCCGCAGGGGCAGGAATAGATGACGCAATGAGGTTTTGCCGCCCGTGCCGTCTCAAAAATAATCTTCTGGACTGTGGCATATGCCCGCGGCGCGTCCTCGGGTGAAACGTGGTGGTGCTTGGGGTTATAGCAAGGAGGGCATATATATACCGCATCCTGTTTCAAGCCGTCCACGCCCCACTGGCGAAACCATTTTTCCACGCTGGCGCGAAAGTAATTCTGCACCTCGGGTAGCGCGGGACACAGATAGTAGTAGCCGCGCTTGCTCACGGGCGGCTCGCCGTGTGAGTCAAGGATGATCCAGTCAGGATGCTCATCCAGAAGCCTGGCCCGTTGCACCGCCGAAGGAACCAGGTGGCTCAAGTTGTGGAGCTGGGAATGCGCCGCCTTCCACGCGTCCAGGTCCAATCCGGCATCCACTTCCGAGGGAACCATCCAGAGTTGCACCTTGTATCCGCCTCGATGGAATTCATCCACCATCGCGCGGAAATCCTCCTCACCTCTCGGGAAGATATCGCGGCGCGGTTCCCAGTCGCCCGCCGCGTTGAACCAGCGGTCGTCGATGACGATCCAGGGAATCCCGAATTTCTGGAAAAGGGGAAACTTTTCTCGAATGTCCGCCAGACGAAAATTATAGCTATAGCCCCACGTGCACCAATAAGACTCGTAGGCTTCCGGGGGTGACTGTGGCCGCGGCAAGCCCCGGCGCGCCATCAAATCACCGTAGGTTCTTAGGGGCGAATAGAAGTCCCCGTGATGGACCGCGACGAATTCGTAGGGACTGGACCAAGTCTCGCCCGGTCGTAATTCGCTCCGCACGTCTTGACGGATCATTACTGCCACTGAGCCAACGGCCCGCACCGCAATCGGCAAAGCCAGTTCCTGGTGCTTGGGTTCGAGGTGGCCCAGCGCCAGTCCGCCCTTCGGTTGCCAGAGATCTACCACCGGAACCCCGCCCCCATAGCCGGGCTCAATAACCCCCAGGAAGTTGTCTTTATGAAATCCCGCCGGGACCGGTCGAATATAAGGCTCGCGGATGTCTCCTGGACCCTGGAAAGACCAGTAAGTTTGTCCGGCGGGCAGCGCGGCCAAGCTCAGTGAAGCTATTTCCACCTTCCCAACCGCGACGGATCTAGCTGCTGAGGAAGGCACGCGAAGCTGCAATTGGGTCATCACCCAGCCCGGAATGTGGTCGTAGTGGTCGAGGTACAACTCCACTTCGACGGTGGAAGTACCTGCGCACGCCACGCCTGGAATACGTTTCCGGGTTCCGATCCCCATTTCGTTTTGTAAAAGTTCTTCCCGAACTCGAGCCCAATCCAGTTGTACTCCAAACCGCTTGCCACCTGGCGTGGTGAGGGAGAAAAAGGCAGAACCCGCCGGGACCAGGACCAACTTATGCCCGCCCGGCTGCTTTATACCAACTTGAGCGCGTCCTGCACGATCCATAGCGAACTTGATCAGGGAGTCTTCGATGTTAAGGGGTGACGTGAAACGCGTGGAAGCCGAAGCCTGCGGGGCGGCTTCACGGGCTCCCAAGTTTCCGCTGGCCGAGGCCAGCAAAACGAGTAGTGCCAATGTTGATCGCGACGCACAGATAAACTTATCCGCCCTCATGCTGATTCCTCGAAAAGAACATCCCATCATACTTCTCGCTTTACTAGATCAGGCGCGGAAAATTGGTAGCGCCTCTGATTGTTGTGGCGGTGGGGGGCCGTAACCAACGGGGAGAACTGCGCTCATCCCGGCCCATGCAGTATCGCCCACAGTCATCAACAGGTGCGGGCCGCGCCGGACGGTCTTCACTCGAAGTCATCAAAAGCGGAGGCAAGGGAAGCCTGGCCAATGCCAACAGCTTGGGTCATCGTTTCGCCCGAGTCGCACTGTCAACGACCCATCTGGATTGAGCGGTTCGTGACACGCCCACCGGACCGGGCGGCGTACCCCTTTCAGTTCTATCTCGGCACGCAGACGTACTTCCTTCCCATCCAGGCCCGTCGGGAGGACGAAGGACGCTTGGCGAACTTTCCCGGCGTAGGGTTGTCCCGCATCCAAGTTCCCGCCGACTTTTACTTTTCCGTCCGGCGTCTCCACGTACACACCCAGGACCCCCGGCACACCAGCCACGCCATCGTTGACAATGCCCAGGATGAGTTCATCCGTACCATAGCGCTTCCGCTGCCAGACCCATGAAGGCCGAACCCGGTACCCCATTCTACGCTGCTGCATCTCGAGCGAGCGCGGATACTTCTCGAAATACTGCCTGATGTTGTCGGCCTCCGTCCACAAAGCCCAGTAGTTCGCTCCGATGTCGAGAGCATGCAGGCCCGCAACCTCGCGATAGCGGTCGTCAAGTCTGTAGCCCCCGTCATCTTCGTGCCTATCCCGTGGTGCGCCGGCAGGGAGGTAGTGCCGGTTTGAGCCGTCCTCGAGAATGCAGGCGAGCCACGGCGGGCGGTCGCCCAGTTCCTCGATCTGGATCGGCTCCTCCGGGATGATAGAGTCGGACCTTAGCCAGCCACCTGCCCGAACCACCATATCCTGCACTTCGCGATTTCCAACGTGACTGCTATCCGGCTGAGTATTAACAGCTAGAGGGATTCTCTTGAAAGTATCAAGTTGCGACTGTGTCATTCCCACGAAGGTCCGTTCGGCAGTCAGATAATCGCGAAAGGGCGCTGGGTGGCGCTCCGTATGACCCTCTCCCCAGAAGCCGTACATCATGAGATCCATAAACTCGATGGTCGGCTGGTCATCAAACTCGGCGGCCAGCAACTCGGTCAGTTCGCGGAATGCCTTCTGGAATTCCGGGTGGTCGTATTGAGGCTCGTAGAAATCGAAGTCTTGCTGCCTGGACTTACCTCCGATATTGCAGAGCGGCACCTTCCCTCTGAGGAAGTCAGGCATCGAGAGCTGTTTAGGTTGTATACCGGGGTTGGAGAGCTGCACGCGAAACCCGACTCTCAGATCATGAGTTTTGCCAGCGTCCAGAGTCAGTTTCCAAATTGGCATCAGGTCAAGCCTGCCAGGCCGGTTCTGTACGTCGCGCCAGTCGCAGCGGATATAGAGAATGTCGACGAAAGGCAGGGCCGCCATCTTCTCCACCTGCTGCTCTAGTGTCTCCTTGCCCTGCCGCACGGCGAGGGACGGTCCGCTTTCTTCCCACATGTAGCCGACCATTCCCACCCCGAAGTTCTTGACGTGCTGGTCCGACGGGGTTGTGGTCGCGATGGTCAGCCAATCTTCGTCCTGGCCACTTCCGAAGGGACCCTGGTTAAGCCGGTTTTTTGCTTGAGGACCCGGTCCGAAATCATACCGGTCCCAATTGTGGTCAGGCACATCGGCTCGAGTAAGGCTTGGCCTGGCAACGCTCAGCCCAGCGGCCAGCGTACATCCCGCCTTAATGAAGTTTCGTCTTTGCATTTTGATTTACCTCGGTCGCACTGGAGTGATCGGATACCATTGAGCCAGTTTAACAAGCTGAAGGCAGGCTATCGGAATCGATTTGGGTCGGAGCGGAAGAGCGTCGAAGGGCAGAGTCGAACAATGCCCTTGTGACAGCCCACAGCCTACTGGTTGGTGGTGTCTCAGTCTGCTGTAGCGCCGGTGGGGATACGGCCCCGACAGCAAACTGAGACACTTCCCGTGGGTTCAGATCTTTATCTAGCGTCCTGGCTCGCGCTCCAGCTCCTGCTTAGAATTGAAGCCGCAGAGCGAAGTTAACTGCCCTTTGGTCGCCTGACCCATGCAGATAATTCCCCAGCGTGTACGTGATCTGTCCAACGCTACTGGTAGCACTGATATCGGCCCCTGGGTAGCCGAACTGCGGATGATTGAAAACATTGCTAAAGATCGCCTGGAATTGGAGCGTGATCCTTTCATGGATTCTGAAATTCTTCAAGGCCCCGAAATCCAGGTTCTTCTCGGGTGGCCCGGGAATCGTGTCGTTGCCGACATTGCCAAATCGTCCGATATTGGCAGGGTTGGAGCACACTGGATCGGCGTCCGGGCAACCCGGTATCTTGAAAGCGGCGGGATTGAACCATTCATTGATTGTTCTGCCGCCAGGAGGTATCTGGCTGACGCCGGTCACAACGTCGGGCCGGCCGCCGAAGTTATTCGTATTCGAGGGATCAAAAGCGTCGAACGAGGGGGTAAGCCACTGCCCGTCTTGTAGCGTGGCGACGGCCGAAATCCGCCACCCGCCCAGGATGCCATCGGCTACCCGCGGCAGATTGTTCCCAAATCGCTGCCGGGCGCCGAAGGGAAGAGCATAGACGGCGGTCGCCACAAACCGCTGCGTGGGGGTAAACAAATTGTTCCCCCACTCCGAAGCACGGTTGAACTGGTTCTGAATCTGCTGGGCAGTTATCCAGTCATTATCGAGCTGATCGGTGAGATCCCTGTTCCATGTCCAGCTAGCGTTGAATAACAGGTTCCGGCCCGCAGTCTTGATCCCGGAAATTTGCAGTCCGTTGTATTCTTGGCTTCCGCCATTCTCGCTCCAGCCAATGCTGCTGTAGCTCTGGCTGATCAAGTACTGGGTGAACGAGTTGGTGCTGGGAGGCGGCTCATTAATGTTGCGCGGATACAACAGATTTACAGAGTGGCTGCCGATATACGCCACCGAGATTCCTACAGTCCCGATCTGATGCGAGAGGGTCACGTTCCATTGCTGCGTGTAAGGAATCCTGATGTGCGGGTTAAAGGCTCCCACGTTCTGGAAGGGAGCAGCGGCGCCAGTCGCCGCTACGAACGGATCGGGAAACTGAAACAAAGGCACGCCGTCGGTAATGGAATTATAGAAAGATGCGCTGCCGCCAAAAGGCCCACCCACAGCCGACTGACCCGCCGCTCCGTAGATCGTGTCCCCATAAATGCCATAGCCCGCACGGATCACCGTTGTTCCGGAATCCGTCAGCTTGTAAGCCACGCCTAGACGCGGATAGAAATTCAGCTTGTGAAAATCCACCAGCGCCGGGACTGGGTAACCGGCCTTCTCCGCCGTGACGATCGGGATATTCGTGGGAAAGAGGGGATTAATGTATTGTAATCCCTTCGCCGGCACCACCAGCGAGAGAGTGGAAGGATCGAACGAGTAAATGCGGCCGAACTTGTCAAAATAAGGCCCTGGGGCCTCCCAGCGGAGGCCATAGCTCAGGGTCAGCCGGCGGGTCGCCTTGAACTGGTCTTGCGCGTACAAGCTCCACATTGTACCGCGGAGATAGCGGGAGGGAGTCGCATGGGTCTGCGAGGTGGTTTGGGGAAGTCCGAGGAGAAAGTCGGCATACGGGACATTGGTATACAACCCCGTAAAGTTGTACGTGCCGTAGATATCGTTCGGAAGGAAATAGCCGCCAATCTGGTCACGGATAATGTCCGTACCAAACTTCAGAGAATGTGCTCCCTTGGTCCAGCTCACGTCATCGATGTATTGAAAGTTCGTGGCCAGGTTAATGGCCTGCGCATTATCGGCGTTGGTGTTGCTGATGCCGGTGATGTTCAGCACCGGCACCCCGTGTAAACCGCTTGTGGCGACGCCCTGAATCCCGGCTTGCTGAATAATCGTGCTGCCAATCGCCGTGGGCCACTCATTCTCGTCATTGCGCGCATAGCCGGCACGGAACTCGTTCAAAATGCTCGGACTGAAAGTGTGCGTCCAGGAGAAGGTCGCCGTCCCGTCCGGACGGTCCACGGGATAGAGCCCGGAAGGCAACTGGCTCTCATAGTCAGTGGCCTCCAAGCGACGATAGCTGAATCGCCCGAAGACCGTATCCCGCGCGCTGAAGTTGTGGTCGATCCGGCCGTCCCCAGTAAAAATGTCAGCGGGACTGGCCTTAGTGGTGCGCCAGTTTCCCGTTTGCAAGCCGGGGGGACCATAGTTAGCCGAAGGGAAAAAGTAATTCTGTAATTTCTGAGAGACGGGGTTGATGAGCGTGGAGGGAGTAATCACGTTCCCCGGAAAGGCCTCGTTCGTAAAAGGGTTCATAACCGTTGTACCTTGACTCAGAAGGTCGCCGAAGTTTCCCTCGAGCCACGCGGCCTCCGGGACATTCGCTACCAGCACGCTCGACTCATGATTGAGATTTTCTCGGTAGCTCGCAAAGAAAAAGGTCTTGTCTTTCTTGATGGGCCCGCCGATGTGTACCGCAAAGTTGTTGAGCACCTCAAATGGTACCGACGAAGCGAAAAAGTTGCGAGAATTGAGAGCGTTGTCATTATAATTGTAGTAGAGGTCCCCATGGAATTGGTTGGTGCCGGATTTAGAGACGTTGATGCCGTTGGTGGGGCTCTTGTACTCCGCCGGCGCATCCGCCAGGATATACTGGAACTCGGCGACGCTCCCGACGTCCGGCCCGATGAGGCCTCCGCCTACGCCGTCGGGGTCCCCCATCTCCACGATCCCGTCGGTCGCCCAATACATGTCGATCTGCCGCACCCCGTTGGCGAAATAGTTGCCGGAGTCGTTGACGCCGACACCCGGGTTATAAAGGGCAAAAGCCTGGGTGCTTTCCAGTTGTTGAACGACCAAGGGCAACTCCATGAACTCCTCAGAAACCTTTACGGAACTGAGCGTGGCCGTCTCCGTGTTAATGGCTGACGCGTTGCCCGTGACCTGCACGGTCGTTCGCACCGAGCCCACCGCGAGTCGGATATCAAGATTCAGGACATTGCGGGCGTGCAGCACCAGTCCGGGTCTTTCCTGCATCATGAATCCGGTAGCTTCGACGCGAAGAGTGTAATTGCCCGGAGCCAGATCGGTCACCGCGAAGACACCGCTCGCACTCGACGGCGCATGCCGCTCGGTTTGGGTGTCCTGATTGATAACGATTAACTGAGCGTTCGGTACCGCGCTGCCGCTAGCGTCGCTCACCGTTCCGGTGATCGAGCCAAAGGTCGTTTGGCTCCGCGCCTCGGATGGCCAAAACAACAAAGCGGCGGCCAAAACACCCATGAATAGTCCTTGTCTCAGCACTTTTTGTCGCACATTGCCCTCCTCTTGGCGTATCTGTCAAAAAGCTGGCGAGTTGCAGACTTATATCTGGAAATGGGATTCGCTCGGTATGGGTACAGCACGTCCCCTTCCAAGTCGGTTCACCGCATACATTTGACCGACGGCTATGCAATTTGCTGATTTTAAATGACATCGTCGGAAACCGTGGAAGGAAATGTACCCATGATTGCAGGCAGGAACTTGTAAGTTCGATTTCTTATATATGAAAATGAGAAACTATATGAAAAAATATGAAAATTGGAAATCAGGTAGAAACTCATTTGAAGACGAAGGTCTGAGTCTGCTCGTTGTCTCGGTGGATTCCCACTACCAGCCGCCCGTTGCCCTTTAACCCGTCCAGCGAGATCTCACCCTTGTTCCCTGGGCCCCACCATGTGGCTACTTCGAAGTCGCCGACTCGAAAGCCACGTGCCGTGGAAGATTCAGGAACCGTTATCGCGGGTGGTGGCTCAGAGGCACGATAGGGTACGAACAGCGCCAAGAATCGAACCTCTCGGGCCCCTCCTTCGGTATGAGCCTTCAAGTGCCACTGGGTCTCGTTAGGAGGATCGGGGAAAGCAGTATCTTCAACCGGCTCTGGCGGAACCGGAAATCCTCTGCTTTGAGAGAAACTGAAGGGCTCGGTGGAAACCAGCCGCACCGCTAGGCGCACGTTGCCGCTACCAAAGCTGATTGAACCCGTCCGGGCGTCGGTCTCCATGGAGCTTAAACTATGCAACAGCCAATCGAAATTTGTTGCTGCAATTGTCGTTAAGTAGTCGCTGACCACGAGCAGGGGCCGGCTGCGCGAGCCGTCAAACACCAGCGTGCGCTCGAAGGTCTCCACCTTGGGCTCCGTCGCAGGAAGCGGCTCCTTGAGAAGACGATGCCAGAGGCGCGCGACGTCTTCCGGCTGCGGCAGATTGTATGCCTCCGCGGCTTGCCCCCGCACCACCGTAATCCGCCCGCGCCGCTCGAAACTTTCTATACGGCCCCCTGCAGCCCAAGTGAAAGGCGGCTGACCTCTTCCATTGACCAGAATCCCGTTGTGCGCCTCGGTCTGCCGGCTCCAGAGCTCATCATGAGGCGTGCCGTAGTCCGGATAGTATCCGCTGTCGATCGCCAGAGCCTGCCCGTGGGCATTCAGCAAAAAAGTGTTTCTGGTCCGCATGGCTGTGGCTGAAGGATCCGAACCGGCTCGCCTTGAACAAAACCCAAACGTCATCCCTGGCATCGCCGAGGGCTGAATGCATTGCCGCCCATCCGATATCTGCAAATAGGCGTGAGCCGCCAAGTTTCGTCGGGGGCTCAGGGTGAATCGGAGGCAGGTTGTCCGCTGCTCTACAGATGGAGACCACATCCTCGACGTACCACTGATCAGAATCCGCCGCTATCTCCGGGGGCACTTGGATGGACTGCGCCTGCCACTTCAGAATCGGATCGTGCAGCGAGTCAGCAAGGAAATCGATCAACATCCGCTCCGGTTCGGTAGGTGGCGAATAGGCGTCGTCGCCAAAAGCCGCCCGGGGAGCATAAGGCGGATGCGCGTACACGCCGAAATAACCCGTGTGCTGAAAGAAGGGGCGGCGAAGCAGGTCAACGTTGGTAACCTCGCGGAGGGCCTCCACAAAAACTGAAGACCAATAGAGGTAGATCGACCAGTAGCTGACTCCTTGCGCCCAGCCGCCCTCGTCACTGCCCCAAGAGGGATAGGAGGTCAAGTAGCAACGCAGGACGTAGTCCAGCCAAGCGTCCGCCTCGGGTACATCGCCCAGGAACGCCAAGCCCGCCTCGCCCAGGAAGGCCAGAGCGCGGCCATCGTGATTCTCAAAAGGGTGAGAGAGAAAATCTTCTTTCTGCAAGGTCTCCAGGACTTGATTGCTCCTCTCGCGCATGACGGCGAGAACCTTGCTACGCTCCGGAGGGGACAGTTGATCACCGATCCAGTCCCAGGCGAGTGACATCCTCTCCAGCATGGGCATCGCAGCCTCGTCATCGCCCTTGCCGCCACCCCGCTGAGGCAGTCGATAGCTTGTGATGCCCTTCGGGTCCCAACTGGCTAGCGCCATCAGACATCGCCGCGCGCCCTCCAAGTACTTTGCATCGCCCGTAATCCGGTAGGCAAGCGCCAGGCGAACCAACTGGGCGCTTCCGACCTTTCCGGCTCTGAAAACCTGGAGCCACTGCGAGTCCGCGGAACCGCTGACGGAACGGCGCGGCTCAGGATAGGCCTTCTCCTCCAAAGCCCGAGCCGTGGCTTCTATAAAAGTTTTCCATGTGGTGACACGCCCCTCGGCAATGACTTGACGCAGACGACCCAAGCGTTCCCCCGCCAGGAGTATCCGGGGGCGAACACCGGCTAATTCGGCCCTGAGGCGGGCCACCTCCGGCATGGGCAACTCCGGCAGTCCCGGCCGCACGTTGAAGGTCCGCACTCTGCTTGTGCCGAAGGCAACTCCGCCGCCTCCGAGATAAAAGACCCGCCAGGAATATCTCCCTGGGACAAGCGGACGGGCTGGAGCGAAAACGGTGGAAAGCAGAGCGCTCGTCAGGATCACTTTCCGCGGGTTTTCGCCGAGGCTCGTCACCTCCAACCGGTAAGCTTTCGCTTGGTCGTGAGGCGTCCAGCAAAACCCCGGCGGATTGACGCCAATATCCCGCCCCTCTGCCGGATAAGCGAGCACCTCTTCCGCACGCGCCAGCCGTTCGACCACCGGTATTGACCCGCTGTAAAATCTATTGGCGCCGGCGATGCTGGAACCTGGCACAAGATTCACCAGGGCGAGAACCCACAGTGCTATGAGCGCGCGCTTTCTTGGCCGGCACGTCAAGAGTACACTCCCCGAAAGTATGCGGAGAAACTCTCCATTAAGTTTGTCGTTGCGAGGCCGCAGATCCTAGCGTACATGATGTTCAGCGCAATGGCAATATTTCGAGGCAAGACGCAGTTTCCAGGAATTTCCATTTTGGATTTCGCCGACGTCCCGCAGCGTACATCTGACCGGCACCGAATGCAACTGCAATTCGGGTGAGGGCCGCTCCGTCTCTCTACTGATCGCACAGGGCGCCAGTTTTGGCTCGCCGGAGGCCGCTGCGGGTCGGAACCAACCCTCCGGTTGACCGACGTCTCCGACACTGTCCCGCCCCCTAACATCTCGTCGCTGATGCCTTTCCCTCTTTGGGCACTCCGACTTTCCTCTTCCGCGGGCGCTCGCTCTTGCTTTGGTATATTGCTGAGATTCTCTTTGATCGTTGACAACGGCAGCCGAGAGCTTCTCGGGCGATGCGGCGCCACCGCCCTTTTTCATGACGGTCATCGAGGCCCTTAACTCAACCACTTCACTTTGACGTTACCCTGAACAAAGGGGGGACCTTGATGAAAAGAATCGTGTTATGCTGGCGCTCGCGATTCTCAGGCTGAGTGCTTGTGCCGCGCGACCTTGGGGCCAGGCAGTGGGGAGCGCCCGGATTTCAGGCGTCATGGCGGATGCTAGGGGGGCAGCCGTTGCGAAGGCGAAAGTTTCGTCCATGCTGCGTGGACGCGGTTGGGCCGCTAGACGCGGACCGGCACCCGGTCTTTCGGGAAGGACCGAAAGTCCGTGGTGACAGACGTGTACATCCAGGTGCAGATCCCTGCCAGGGATTTTTTCCGGTGCGGAGGCGGCGAATGAGGGCCGGAATGGGAAGGGTCGCCAAATTCTTCCTTGTATCACTTCTCGTAGTCCAACCGTGCATGGCGGTGGAGGCGGAAAAGTGCGTCTCCCTGGACAGCCGTAGGTTTCCCGGCAACCGCAAAGAAGACGAAATGTACAGCGCCCTGTATGCGGCGGCCAGTGGGATCGTTTATGTGGGTTTGTGCACATACGCCGGGTCAGCGCAATTCTACTGCTATGATCCCCGCACTGATCGAATGCGACACTTGGCGGACATGGCAGAATTCCTGGGTGAGGCTGGTAAGGGAATCCGCACAGCCGGAAAAATCCACACACGCTTCGTGGAAGACAACGAGGGCCGCATCTATTTCGCGACCATGTGCGAGGATGCCGGCCCTCCAAACATCGACCCGTCCAGTTGGGAAGGCCCGCACTGGATTCGGTATGACCCGAAAACCGGCCAGTTGGAGGATCTGGGGCGGGTGAACCGGATGTGGGGGCTCTACGGCTTGGCGATTGACCGCACCAGGAACCGCCTGTTTGGCACGGCGTGGGACGGTCACCTCTACCGCCTCGATATCGATACCCGGAAGACGCTGGATTTGGGGCGCGTGGACAACTGGGACGATCCACGGCACATCGCCGCCGACGAACACGGGAACGTTTATGGCCCTTATTGCAAGGCGCGGATCTGGAAGTATGACGCCGTGAGGGAGCGAGTCTACGATCTTCCCGTTCGAACACCCTACGACCCTCGGGTCTACCCGTCCGGTTTATCCGACCCCATGCTGGACCGCAAGGCAATCTGGCGGGTGGTCGAATGGGACCCCGTCGATCACGCCCTGTACGGGGTAGATGGCGGCAGTTCGATCCTTTTCCGCTACGATCCCCAGAATGGCGCGCAGGGGGCAGTTACCGAGCTTACCCGATTATGCGCAGAACGCTTCTATACCTCGGATCGAAAGGACATCCCGTATTCAACGCTGGCCTTCACCATTGGAAAGGACCGGAGAATCTATTACGCGCCGGCGGGGCTCGATTTCGATTACGAAGCCCGACTCGAAGGCGTACGCCTGACTCAGGGGGCGCCGGCCTGAAAATTACCCCGTACTCCGAGCTGATCGTTTATGACCTTAAATCACACGAGCGTGCGAACCTGGGCATGCTCAAAACCAGGGACGGCCGCAAGGTGTACGGGTGCGGAGGGGCCGCCGCCGGGCCGGATGGTACCATCTATCTTTGCTGTGCAACTGAGGTGAGGGATCCTCAACAGGCAGGGGGCAAGGTAGCAGGCACTTACCCGTTTGCCATGGAGCTCTTATTTTACAGACCACAAGGCAGGTAGGCATGGGTCGCATCAGAGCACTTCGGGGTCTGCTGTGGGTTTGCATTCTCATGCAAGGGGCCTTGCCGCTCGGACGGGCTCAGCACTGGGTGAATCCCAATTTCGCATGCCACCGGCTTGATTTGCGCGATTTGGGTTACCCGGAGGTGAACCAGATTCCCGCCAACTCCAGCGCCATCACATCACTCGTGGCGACACGCAGCGGGAAGATCTATGGAGGCACAAGCGGCGACGATGCTTATCTCTTCCTCTACGATCCCTTAACCAACAAAGTGAAACACCTGGGAAAAGTTCAAGGGCAGCAAGGTATCTACCATGCGCTGTTAGAGGACCGTGACGGATACGTTTACGTCGGGACCGGAATGAACACGCTGCGCTCCGTGGACCTCACCACGAAAATTTTGAATGTTCCCGAGAGCATTTCCAATGCGCTTTGGGCCGACGTCAAAAGACCCTACGCTGGGTATGTGGGAGGCCATCTCTATCGCTACGATCCCGCCATGGGCGACGGGCGCGTGCCGTTCCCGGAGGATCCGTGCCTGGTAGAGGATTTAGGTATTCCTGTTGCCAATAACGGAATTTACGCTCTTGCCATCGACCCGCGCGCCCGCACTATTTACGGCATCTCGTATCCCGACGGCCACCTGTTCGCTTATGAAATCCCTCAGAAGAGATATAGAGACTTGGGAGAGCTTGATCACCAGATCGTCTTTCACGGCCCCGAACGGGATTGGCGCAGCGTGCCCCGCGCGTTGGTCGTGGACGCTCTGGGCCGCGTCTATACCTCCGGGACAGATGGGTTACTAATATACTATGACCCTAAGTCAGGGAAGATTGAGTCCACGGGAGTGGCGATTCCCGGCGAGTATTATCCCGTGCAAGCCTATGTCGGTCATCCAGTCGTGGAGTACTTGGCCACGGACGAGGCGGGACTGATTTACGGCGGGTCTTCGGATGGCTTCCTTTTCTCTTTCAATTCGTCCACCGGGAAACTCGTCAACTGGGGGAAGCCCCGGATCTCACGACGTCTGCGTGCGCTCACGATCGGTCACGATGGTAAGGTCTACATGGTCGCCGGCGAACGGGACGAACCATGCCGCCTTTTCTCTTTCGATCCCAGAGGCGGAGGCTTCCGCGATTTGGGAGTGATTGCCGTTGATCGCAGCCCCTATTATTCCTGGAGGGGATACCAGTTCGATAGCATGGCCACGGGACAAGATGGGACGATTTACCTGGGTGAAAGTGAGCGACGTTCGCACCTCTTCCTTTACTTGCCCGACTGAAAATCGCCCGTCCGAGTAGCCGCTGCGCGCAGCTTGGGTATTTGTGAAGAGAGTGGAACACAGACCACGAGGCAACGGCAGGGCGGGACTTCGAGGATACAGCCATCATGCTAAAAAGCATTCGGCGGAGGGATTTCCTGGTCAGTCCTACTCTTCTTGGTCTGATGGGTCCTGGTTCCACCCCCGCATTGGCGGCAGGGCCAGGGCAGCATCTATTCTTTGACGTCCGCGACTATGGGACGGCAGCGGATGGGAAGCGAATGGACACCCGTGCTCTCCAAGCTGCCATCGACGCTTGCGCGCAGGCCGGCGGCGGAACAGTTTTGATATCCGCGGGCCAGTACCTTACCGGAGCCCTCAACCTGCGAAGCCATGTGAACGTTTATCTTGATTCCGGCGCGGTGATTCTGGGCAGCCAGGATCCATCCGACTACCCCGTTTATCCAAGTCCTTGGAAAGACAGCCGGCGGCGGATCTCTTCGCTGATTCGCGGGGAAAACCTTACGCACTCCAGCCTGATGGGGCGGGGCACCATCGACGGGCAAGGCCAGGCTTGGTGGGTGCGGGAGTACCAGACGAATCCCGAGTACGCTCGGGAGTACGATGCCCAGGTGCCGGCGCTCAAGGAAACCGAGCGGCGCGAGGAACTCGCGAAACTGCAGTTTGGCATTCCGCACCTCGTCGAATGGCTGAATTGTAAACACGTGTTGCTCGAGGGCCTGACGCTCATCAATTCTCCCTCGGAAGCCGTGTGGCCGATCTTTTGTGACGAGATGACCATCACCGGGCTCACCATCGTGAATCCGGTTCCGTCTCCCGATACGGACGGGCTTGATCCAGAATCCTGCCGTAATGTCCACATTTCGGACTGCCACATCGACTGCGGCGACGACTGCATTTCCATCAAGTCGGGCAGCGATGCTCCCGGACGGAACATGGGCCGGCCGTCCGAAAACATCACGATTACCAATCTCACCACCTTGCGCGGCCACGCGGGAGTTGCGCTGGGCAGCGAGATGTCCGGGGATATCCGCAACGTGTCCATATCCAATTGCACTTTCCAGGGCACGGAGCACGGTATTCGCATCAAATCGCGGCGAGGGCGGGGCGGGGTGGTGGAAGGAGTGGTCGTCAGCAACATCGTGATGCAAGACGTGCGCGAGGCCTTTACCAACAGCATGTTTTATGACGCCACCAGCCCCATGTCGCGCGAGGAAAAAGACCCCGACGGGCTGCGCCCCGTGGATGAAGGCACTCCGCGTTTCCGCAATTTTTACATGAACAACATCACGGCGTTCGGGTCGAAATCCGCGGGCCAGATTACTGGACTGAGGGAGATGCCAATATCCGATGTCGTACTGAGCGACATTCGCATCAGTGCCGAGAAGGGTTTTTCCTGCCAAAACGCGCGCCAGATTCAGTTTCACAATGTGCGAATTGACAGCACGGAAGGGCCGGCGCTGCGGGCCAAGAATGTCCAAGGCTTGGAACTCGATGGCTTCTACTCGGCCCAACCGCATCCCGAAACCTGCATCGTTGATTTGGAGGATGTAAGCGATGTGTTTGCGCGAGGATGCTCTGCGGCGCCGGGAACGACCACCTTCCTGAGAGTCGCGGGAGAAAAAAGCTCGAACCTTGTGCTCAGGGCCAATAATCTTCGATGCGCGGCCAGGCGGGTGGCGTTTTGGCGGGGTGCCGGTCAGGCAATCTTGTCAGAAGACTGAGTAGGCAATACCGAAAAGGCAAGTTTTTGGACCGCGCGTTCGGGCCGTAAGGCCTACCCCGGTCCATGCACGCCACTTCAACTTCACACGACCGCTTGCACCGTAGACCTTACTATGCGGGACCAGCCCGCGAATCGAAGTCGCAGCTAACTTAGCCCCAGAAGGCGGCTCATGTTCCCGCCCAGAATCAGAGCCTTTGACGCCTCCGGCAGTTTCATCAATTTGACAGAATGGATTTCGACCCGAGCATCGAGCACCGGCGCGAACGAACCGAACAATATCCTTTCCGCGGGTAGTTCGCGTGCCGCCATGTCCAGGTACTTGCGGCTGACTACGCTGGAGGTTCCGACATACACATTGGGAAAGCGCTTCACCAAGTCGATGGCTTCGTAGTGGCCCCACCATCGCCCGGAGCGGTATACCCCCAGATGCGGGAGGATAAAGTTCACGGAAGGATAAGCAGCCGCAATCATGTAATACGCCCGGGCGGTTGCCGGATAGTCGTCGAAATCGGGGTAGTAAACCAGCGGAACTTTCAATTCCGCCACGACGTCCAACAGCTCCCGCGTGGGATGCCCATCTGACCTGACGCCTTTCAGACCCATCGACTTAATCTCCTCGGTGAGCTTCGGGCGCAGCCGGCCGGCTTCCAGTTGGGGATTATGCACCGCAAATCCGATCAACTTGTTCGCGGCCTTCTCGCAGTACTCAGCAACCTGCCGGTTCGCCGATTCGGAGAACGGCTGGCGAAGCGCCATCACGCAGGAACGGTCAATACCTGCCTCGGCGCTGCGCTCCAGCAGTGCTTCCAGCTTATAATCAACCCAGCGGGGCGGCACGTCCCAAGTTTTTCCCACTCCGATGACCGCATGCGAATCGATGATCAATGGATTGATAGATAGCTCCTCCGCTTGTTAGACGCGGCCTCCCAGGAGGCGCTCGATGTTACCGCCAAAAATCAGTTCCGCTTTGCTTGTGGGCAGGTTCAGAACACGTAGCTTAAATATCTCTAGTCGGCAGTCGATTTCCGGTTCATCTGATCCGAAAAGAATCTGTTCGGGCGGCAGCTCTCTGATTGCCTTTTCCAGATACTCGGTAAGGACTACAGCCGCCGTATCCACATGAAAGTTCCGATATCGTTTCGCCAATTCGATGGTCAGCAGGTGTTCCCGCCAGTCATCTGACTGGTCACTGCCTAAATGGGGCGCAATGAAGTTTACAGTCGGGTAGTAGGGAAGGAACTCTTCGAACAGTTCGACATGTTGGTTGGAATCATACAAAATCGGAATGCCGAGATCCCTTGCGGCGTCCAGAATCTCTGCATTCGGCTGCGTATGCAATTTCAGTCCCCGCAAACCCAGGTCGCGGATCTCATGGAAAATCATGGGCCGGATTGTGCCGTGTTCCTCCGTCTCGGCATCGTGCCGGCAGAATCCTGCGAGTCTTTCCGGATACCGCTGGCACATACGGGCGATATCCTCGTTCGCTTCCTTGTAGTTGGTATTGTTGATAGGGAAGATAATCGTTTTATCGATTCCGGCTTCCTCGGCATGTTGAAGAATGATTTCCGCGTCGGCCACCGTGTCCCAAGGGGCGCTTAGCTCCTTCGTCGTGCCTGGCTGGCGGGAGATCCCCACGTGCGCGTGACAATCGATGATTCGGTAGCCGCCCGGATCGTGTGGCGAGAGTGAATCGGACGGCTCATTCATGCTGCTACCCTTTCCCCATCGAGCCGCCATTCCCTCCGCTACCAAAGCTCCGCTGGTGGCCAGGAAACCCCTTCGAGAGGTGGTGATTTTTCTGCTTTCCATTTCCAACTCCTTCTATAGGAAGTAATTTCAAGCGGGGAACCGACGCCGTTGGAGCATACCACCTTAGCTTTTTTTTGCCCATCCACAAGGAGCGGGTGGGGCTTCTTCGAGCAGCGCCGGTTCCGTCACTTTGGGAGAGGCCGTCAGTGCCGGACTCGCGCCACATTCGAGACCTCGTCAAACCGATCCGCCAAGGCCTTTCAGCCGTTAGGTCCAAGAGTCCAGGCACGAAACGTCCCGGGTGGTGAATCGCTGCTATCTGAAGCCTGCGGCGATCGCAGCGGAGGTCATCAAGCCGGCGAGAGGTTTGGATTCCATTCCTTGCGACACCGCCTCGGCAGGTGTGTGAACAACGCCGACAAGGACGTGAAGGTTGTCCAAACGCTTCTGCGGCACAGCAACCCGGCATCACGGTCGGCACCTCAACTTGGTGGCGGATGGCGTTGAAATCCAACTTCAACAAGAAGGGTCCTGTCAGAGTCCCACCTGTATGAAGTGCGGGCGTTTGCGCTCGCTTTCTGCCGCCAGGAATCGTCCTCGCACCGGGGAAGGATTCTGGGGGGAGGCCGTGCCGCTGCCCACCAAGCGGCGAGAAACGTCAATAAGCAAGATTTCAGTAACAACCTTTATTTTCATAAACATCGTGGGTTCGTACCCATAACTGGCTTGTTTTCATAAACATCGTGGGATCATCCCGAACCCCTTTCTCTCGGCCTTTTGTTTTCAATAACATCGTGGGATCATCCGCCATTTTCTATTTCCCCTTTTTCTCGTCCGCGCGCCGGGGCCTGAAGTCCAAGTAACCTGTATTCAACAACATAACGAAATGGACATTGTGCCCGCTGTACAGCTAACTGCCCGTATTTGCTATAACATCGTGGGTTCCGAAGCCCTTCCCGCCGCGCGCGGTACGAGAGCCGATGCCATTGGTCAGGCGGCAAGAACCCTCCCTTCGCGAGGCCGGTCAGCCGACGGACCCTGATCACCATGCACGCAAGGCGCGAAAGGAAGGTGTCACGTGCCAGGTGCCAGGTGACCCCCGTGCGCGCCGGCGGGAAGGGCAAGGTAAACGTGGTTTTCCCGCCGCCGGTTCCAACCCCTGCCGTAGACCATCCCGCGCCATCGAACCACCCCCGGCCGGCCGACCGGCCAGCCCGGCGCCGCACCTCTGCTACGCTAGTTTAACACAGCTATCTAGCTTGTCAAGTACGAGGCTACTGCAAAGTCACATCAAAGCCGCGCCCGCAGGGAAGGGCGGGCCTGCTCCCGCTTTCCGCGCCGGAAGCGAGCTTCCCCGGCGGCCGGTTCGCCCCAAGCGGCAGTCCGTCAACGTGCGGGCGGACGCATCGGGCGACCGGCGGATCGCACTCCACCTGGGGTGCGACTGGACCCAATCCTGTTTTCTTGCCCTTCGAGGACCTTGACGGAACCCCGCTTCAACAAGTGACTCCCTTTTGTCCATGTTAGATTATCGATATACTCATACTTTTGTTCGAGGTGTGCTTCGTACGAATCATCTATGAGTCCATATCGATCGGGGTGACGCCCGTGATATCGAAAATCGGAATGTCGTGAGTACCGACGGTTCAAACTCCCTCAATCCCACAGCGGCGTTGGCCCGCGTCCGATTCGTCTCTCCGGCCTGGCGGATGGCCTCGACCGGGTGATGTCTTGAAACGTGAACTCCTGCCGGTCGTGCAGGCTTACCATGCGGAAGCGGCCTGGCGCACTCAGCATCGAAAAAGGTGCATCGGCGGGATTCACGAGTTGGTGTTTGAACAATCGGTAGTGTGGCTTTAGTCTGGCATGGCATAATGTCGGGGTCCCACAGAGATTCTCGTAAACTGGAGGAATATTATGAATCGACGTACTTTTTTGATGGGCTCGCTGGCGAGCGCCGCGGTGGCGACCCGAGCCAGCGCCTTGCCGAGTCCGAACGACACGGTGCGAGTGGCGTGCGTGGGCCTGCGCGGGCGTGGCACTGCCCACATCCGCGCTTACCCCAAATTGCCCAACGTGGAGATCGCGGCTCTCTGCGATGTGGATGAATCCGTGCTTGCCGAGCGCCTGAAGAACGTCGAAAGCGCTACCAACAAACGTCCGGCCACTTACACGGATGTGCGAAAGCTTCTTGAGGACAAGTCGATCGACGCGATCTCGATCGCCACACCCAACCACACGCACACGCTGCTGACGGTTTGGGGCTGCCAGGCCGGAAAGGACGTCTACGTCGAGAAGCCCTGCTCGCACAACATTTTTGAAGCTCAGCAGGTGGTGGGTGCCGCCCGGCGTTACAACCGCATGGTGCAGCACGGCACGCAATCGCGCTCGATGGCATCTATGCAAGAGGCTGCACAAAAGCTGCGCGAAGGCGTGATCGGCGATGTTTATATGGCGCGCGGATTGGTTTTCAAGTGGCGCGATACCATTGGCCACACTCCCGTCGAACCGGTGCCCCCCGGCGTCCACTACGACCTCTGGCTGGGACCGGCATCGCAGCATGAGTTTACCCGCAACCGTTTCCACTACAATTTCCATTGGTTCTGGGACTACGGGAACGGCGATATCGGCAACCAGGGCGTCCATCAAATGGACATCGCGCGCTGGATGTTTGGCGTCACCTATCCCACCCGCGTGACGGCGATGGGCGGCCACTACATGTTTGACGACGACCAGGAAACTCCCAACACGATGACGGCCAATTTCGAGTTCACCGATGGTGGTAAAAACAAGATGCTGGTTTTCGAGGTGCGCCATTGGATGAGCAACCATGAGGCGGGAATCGGCGAGCCTTTGCCGGGTCACAAGTCGCATGCGGTCGATGTGCGCGGATTGCCGACCAACGCCGTGGATTCCAATACCATTGGTAACATCTTCTACGGCTCGAAGGGTTACATGGCGATCAGCGACGGCTATAAGACCTGGCTGGGCAGGGAGCAGCAACCCGGACCTGCGAGACCCGAAGACCACGAAGGCCTGGAGCACTTTGCGAACTTCATCCAGGCGGTCAGGACGCGCAAGAACACCGAGTTGAACGCGGAAATCGCCGAGGGTGCGATCTCCACCGTGCTGATTCACCTGGCGAATATTTCTTATCGCCTGCGTCGCTCGTTGAATTTTGATGCTTCCACAATGAGTTGCGTGGGGGACTCCGAGGCGAACGAGATGTTCACTCGCAACTACCGAGCGCCGTTCGTGGTACCCGACTTGACGCGGAGTTAACCACCGGACGGTGTACCCGCGGGGCCTGTAGTGTGGTTTCCCGCTTAATATCTGACGTGCGTTGTGGCGACCCCCTCACCGCCGGCCCTCTCCCCCACCGAGGGGGCGGGGGGAGACTTAGTTTTGCCCCTTTACTTGCGGCCCGCACCATGGGATCATACGCATTCCCAGGCGTGGGATCGCGGTTCTTTCAGGTACCGGAAGGAGCATAAGGTCGCAGTGATGAACCGCAGGGATTTCATGAGTTGCGTCGTCGCGGGGGTGGCGACGGCGCAGGTGTCTGGTCTCTTTCCGCAGCCTGCGTTGGCGGCCGCCGTCGATTCCACGCCGCAGTGGCTGACCGACCGTCCCCTCATCATCGTCGGGAACTGGGACAGCCTGCCGATTTTTCAAGTGCGACGCGGCGGCGAACCCACCACCTTTAAAACCGACTACCAGGACGAATCCAGCGAGAGCACGGTCAAGAAGCTGAAGGCCCTGGGGGTCACTCTCGCGAGCATTCATTTCTACAAGGGGTTTGGACTTAAGGCTGAGCGACCCCACATTGAAGTCGCAAAACAACTTGCCACGCTGCTGCACCAAAATGACATTCGAGTCGGTCTTTATGTGGGCAGTACGATTGCCTATGAAACCTTCCTGCTGGAAAAGCCCGAGGCCGAGGAGTGGTTTGTGCCCGATTTTCTGGGCCAGCCGGTGACCTACCACGATCAACCGTTCCGCAAGCGCGTTTACTTTATGCATCCCGGCTATCTCGAGTACATGAAGGGCGTCGTACGCATGGGCGTGGAAGAACTGAAGGCCGATGAGATTCACCTCGATAACACCAGCCTGCAAGCCGAGCCTGCCATTTTCCACCATCCGTTAGCCGTTAGGGATTTCCGCCAATATCTCACCGCCACTTACACTCCGGCCGAACTCACGGAGCGCCTGGGGTTCAGCAATTTGAGCTACGTGGTGCCGCCGAAATTCGATGCGCCGCTGGTGACCATTGATGACCCTTTGCTTCAGGAATGGGCGGGTTTCCGTTGCCATCAATTGAACCGGTATTACGCGGAAATCAAGGCGGCCATCAAGGGGGCGAATCCCGACACGGCCATCGCCGCCAATCCCCACTCCGGCATCTCCGGCAGAAACACCATTTGGGACCAGGGCGTGCATTACCCCACCTTTCTGCCGCACCTGGATATTACGTGGACGGAAGAAGGCGATTACGCACGCATGACCCCGGAAGGCATTCTGGTATCAACGATTCGCACCTACAAGATGGCCGCGCATTTGAAGAAGCGCGTCATGACTTATACCGCGGGAAGTGAAGGCGGCGGCAAGCTGGCCATGGCCGAGAGCATGGCATACAACCGCCAGACCCTCGGCATGGTCGGCGAAGTCCTTGATGCTGCGGAGATCCCCGAAGATCAAAAACGTTATATTGATTTTTTCCACCGGCAGTTTGATTACTACCAGGGTGTAAACAACATCGCCGATGTCGCCGTGCTTTATTCTTATTCTTCGATGGGGTTCAATAATGACCGCCCCGCCGTGAGCTTCATGCTGTACACGCAGGCACTAATCCAAGCCAAGGTGCCCTTCGACATTATCTTTGATGAGGATCTGCGCGACCTCCGCAAGTATCGGGCTCTGGTGCTGGCCGACCAGGAGTGCCTCGATGATAGCCAGATAGATTTGATCCGCCCGTACGTGCATCAGGGTGGCGGTCTGGTGGCCACCGAGCAGACCTCACTGTACACACCCTGGCGGCTGCGGCGACGCGAGTTCGGCTTGAAGGATCTTTTGCAAATCGAGCCAGGGCACTGGGCGCGACGGGAACCCGAAAAAGATCTTGAGATCACGCCGGTGCGCAACCGCGTGGGCCAGGGGCGGGTGGTTTATCTTGCCTCGGTAAATCCCGCGATTCGCAAGCCACCGGCGGTCCCGATGAGTTCCCCGTATTGGAAGCTGCCGCTGAACTGGCAAGAAATGATTGAGGCCGTGCGCTGGGCGGCGGGAGGAAGCTTTTCGCTGGAAGTCGAGGCTCCCAAGACGCTGGCGGTTACGGCGGAATTCCTTCAGCAGCCGGCCAGGAACCGACGGCTCGTACACCTGTTGAATTACGCCGCGCCGCAGGGTTCCACCGTCAGCAACATAAGAGTTGAAGTCGAATTGCCGGAAGCCACGCAGGTTCGCCAGGCGAAAATGCTATCGCCCGACGGAGGTGAACCTTTCACGATTCCAAGCCAGACGGCGCAAAACCGAGTCCGCTTTATGGTTCCGCGCCTAAACACCTATACGATGGCAGTTCTCGACCTCGAATCCACATGACATCATCGGCTAACCAAACGGCGACTCGCGCCCGGGAGAAGTCGAAATGGCTCGGCACCATTCCCCTTGTGGTGGCGGAGTCGCACGATACCATTCCTATTTTCAGCCGGCGCCGCGGTGGGGAACGCACCGACCACCTGCACGACTACGAAAGAAGCCACTCGGAGGAATTTGCAACATACCTTGAGAAGATCGGGGTCACTCTGCTGATTGCCGATTTCTACAAGGGCTACGGAATTGAAGCGGAAAGAAAGTACATCGACGCCATCCGCGACTTCGCTCCGGTTTTAAGAAAGCATCATATTAAAGTCGGTCTTTACATCGGAAGCACGATGGCATATGAGACGTTTCTGGCCGAAAAGCCGGAAGCGGAGGAATGGCTGGTTCCCGACTACTTGGGCAAGCCGGTGATCTATGCGGACCAGACGTTCCGGCGCCGAATCTACTTCATGCACCCCGGTTATGTGGAGTATATGAAACGCCTGATGCACATTGGCGTGGAAGAAGTTGGCGCCGATGAGATGGATTTTGACAACACCAGCATGCAGGCGGAGCCCAGAATTTTCCAACACCCTCTGGCCATTGAACACTTTCGTGAGTATTTGCGCGACACGTATACGCCCGCCGAACTCAAGCAGCGCTTGGGGTTCAGCGATGTGCGGTATGTGCTACCGCCCAAGCCGGCCGCGCTCCCCAACACCGTCAACGACCCACTCGCTCAACTCTGGACCGACTTCCGATGCCATCAACTGAATACCTATTACGCCATGATGCAGGCCGAAATTGAGGGCGCGAATCCCGGCGTGGTGATCGCTACCAACCCTCATTCGGAAATATCCGGCCGCAACACCATTTGGGAACAGGGGGTGAATTATCCGGGGTTGCTGGCCCACATGGATGCGGCGTGGAGTGAGGAGGAAGATCCCGCCGGCGTCACTGCCCAAGGCATACTGGTAAACCGCATCCGGTCGTTCAAGAACGCTTCCATTCTGGGCAAGACGCTGATTGTTGCCACGGCCGGCCCGGGTGGCAGCACGCTTCAGATGGCGGAATCTCTCGCCTTCGGCCGCCAGTGCGTGGGAGATATGGCGGGGATTATGGACGAAGGCAGTATTCCCGATGACCACCTGCGCTACATTCGCTTCTTTCATGACCAGTTTGATTATTATCGCGACGTGCGCAACGTCGCGGACGTGGCGGTGCTCTATTCGTATGCTTCCATGGCATTCAATAATGACTTGCCGGCCGTCAGCTTCATCCTGTTTACGCAGGCGCTGATTCAAGCCAAAGTGCCCTTTGATATAATTTTCGACGAGCATCTGCAGGGCCTATCGCGATATCGCGCGCTTGTCCTGGCGGATCAGGAGTGCCTGGATGACAAGCAAATGGACTTGATTCGGCACTACGTGGACCAGGGCGGAGGCGTGGTGGCCACCGAACTGACCTCCTTATTTTCGCCAGGGCGGCAGCGGCGGCCCGACTTCGGACTCGCGGATTTGTTCGGGGTTAAAGCTTTGGCAGCGCCCGGAGAGCGCGGCGCCGAACGCATGCTCGAAATCCCGCCCGTGCAACGCCAGATTGGCCGCGGCCGCGTGAGCTACGTCGCCGCGATTAAGCCGGCAATTCAGAAGCCTCCCGCTGCCTGGATGACCAGCCAGTACTGGAAGCTGCCCCTGAATTGGGAGGAATTAATCGGACAGGTCCGATGGGCCGCGGGTGGAAAGTTCGCAGTCGAGGTCGACGCCCCGGAAACTCTGGCGCTGGTGGCCGAACTCGTCGAGCAGAAGGACCAAAACCGGCGAATCGTCCACCTGCTGAACTACGCCACCGTAGCGGGTTCAGTGGTCACTGACGTGAATGTGGAAGTGGCACTACCCCAATCCAGGCAAGTTCGACAGGTCACGCTCCTCTCGCCGGACGGCGGGGATGCCACCGCGGCCGCCCACGAGGTTGAGAATGACCGCGTGCGATTCAAGGTTCCGCGCATACAGACCTACACGCTAGCCATCGTCCAGATGGAGTGATGCGATCATGATCGTAGTAAATTCGGCAACGGGCACTCAAAGACTCAAGCGCGGCCCCGCGTGGCTTGCCTCGACCCCGCTGATTATCTCCGGGAACCATGACAGCATCCCCGTCTTCATGCGCCGAAGAGGCGGTGGCATGGTCGGCGCGATCAAAGAACAGTACGAACAATCCCATAGCGAGGAGTTCGCCAGAAGAATCAAGGCGGCGGGGATTACCCTCTGGATTACCTACTACTACAAGGGATTCGGAGTTGCGGTCGAAAAAGAATACATGGAGGTCACCAGGAACTTCGTTCCCATTCTCAAGAAGTACGGGCTCAAGGTGGGCGTTTATATCGGCAGCACGATGGCTTACGAGACTTTCCTAGTAGAGCGACCCGACGCCGAGGATTGGATTGTGCCGGATTATCTGGGCAAGCCCGTCTTCTACGCCGACCAGACCTTCCGGAAACGAGTTTACTTCATGCACCCGGGTTACGTGGAGTACATGAAGCGCATTGTACACAGCGCGGTGGCTGAGGCTAAAGTGGATATGATCCACTTTGATAATACCAGCATGCAGGCCGAACCGGCGATTTTCCAGCACCCGCTCGCCATTAAAGACTTCCGGCAATACCTGAGCAACAAGTACAACCCCGACGAACTTGACCAGCGCTTCGGCTTCTCGAACGTGCAGCATATCGTCCCGCCCAAGGTTGCGGGACCGCTCACTGCCATCGACGACCCGCTCTTTCAGGAATGGGCGGATTTTCGCTGCCATCAATTGGAAAGCTATTACGCGATCATGGAAAAGGTGATTCGTGACGCCAACCCCGAAACGGCTGTGGAAACGAATCCACATTCGGAAATTTCCGGCCGTAACACGATCTGGGAACAGGGCGTGTATTACCCGGGGTTGCTTTCCCACATGGACGCGGTCTGGAGCGAGGAAGGCGATCCCTCCGGAGTTAACGAAGACGGCATCCTGGTGAGCCGGATCCGCTCCTTTAAGAACGCCGCCATCCTCGGCAATACGCTGTTTGTGGTTACCGGGGGCTCGACGCTTCAGATGGGCGAGTCGCTGGCGTTTGGCCGCCAGTGCATTGGCGACACCGGCTCCCCTGGCGAAACGCTTCCTGCCGCCCAAAAAAGTTACATCGATTTTTTCGTCAAAAATTTTGAATATTACCGTGACGTTGACAACATCGCCGACGTGGCAGTGCTGTACTCGTACGCGTCGATGGGGTTCAACAATGACCTTCCGGCCGTCAGCTTCTACCTGTTCACGCAGGCGCTGATTCAGGCGAAGGTGCCCTTCAACATTATCTTCGACGAGCACCTGAAAGACCTTTCCAAGTACCGCGTGCTCGTATTGGCCGACCAGGAATGCCTGGATGACAAGCAGATGGATTTGATTCGCCACTTTGTAAACCAGGGCGGCGGATTGGTGGCGACGGAGCAAACCTCCGTGTTCACGCGTTGGCGGCAGCGCCGGCCGGACTTTGGCCTGAAGGATCTTTTTCAGGTTAGGGCGCTGCGCGGTGGCGAGCGAAATGAAAACGAAGAAGATAGAGAACTGGAAATCCCGCCCGTGCAGAATCAGGTTGGCCAGGGCAGGGTGAGCTATATTCCTGCCATCAAGCCGGCGATTCCCAAGCCTCCTGCCGTGCGGATGACATACCAATATTGGAAGCTGCCGTTGAACTGGGAAGATCTGATTGGCCAGGTTCGCTGGGCCGCGGGAGGCAAATTTTCACTGGAAGTCGAGGCGCAGGAGACGCTGGCCGTGGTCGCCGAGCCGGTTTTACAGGGTGGGCAGCAACGCCGGATGGTACATCTGCTGAACTATGATTCGCGCGGCGCGGCCGTGAGCAACGTGAAGGTGGAGATGGAACTGGGTTCGGGAGCACGGGTGCCGCAAGTGCGGCTGCTTACTCCGGATGGCGAGGGTGCTGAAGTCACCGTACCCAGCCAACTCGAAAACGGCCGCGTGCGCTTCGCCGTTCCCCGCCTCGACACCTACACTCTGGCGATCATTGACTGGGAGTCGTCGTCATGAGATTTCGCACCGCCCTTTTCGCATTCGCTGCCATCATTGTGGCCCTGGCCCGCTTGCTCGCTGTTGCCGATGCGCCTGTCCGTACCGTGATGGTCGATTGCCGCACGTTCCCCGGCCTCGAACGGATGGACGGCAATTGGTCGGCACTGCTGGCAGGCAGCGACGGCAAGGTCTACATGGGTCTCGCTTACCACGGCGGTGGCGGCCACATGGTCTACTACGATTCGAAGACCGACGCCGTTCACGACATTGGGGACCTGAACGTTCTGACCGGCCAACAGAATCTTCGGGTGGGACCCCAGTCGAAAATCCACACCAAGTTCACTGAGGGCAAAGATGGCCGCATCTACTTTGCCACCCAGTACGGCAACGACTTTAACTTCGCGCGTGTCGGCACACCCGATTGGTATCCCGGCGGGCATTGGATGGCCTACGATCCCAGGACGGGCCAGACTACCGATTTTGGGCTGGGGTTTCCAGGCGTGGGCATTATCGCGGGAGCTTATGATTCGATCTACAACCGCTATTATGGCGTCACTGACCCGCGGGGTGAGTTGGTCTACTATGACTTTTCCAAGCACATGGAGAGGAACCTGGGTCGCTTCAACAATTGGGACTCATTGTGCCGCACCGTTGTCGTCGACGACCGCGGGCGCGCCTACGGCAGTTTCGGCCACGGACAGATTTATCGCTATGACCCCGCGGCCGATTCACTCAAAGAGCTCTCCGTCAGGCTTCCGATCCGCAAGAAGGGCGTGTCGCTGGGCCGGGATTACAACAAGTGGGAAACCGGCTGGCGCGCCGTCGTTTGGGACCAGGCGACGAGGAAATTTTACGGCGTGGAGGAAAGCGCCACGACGCTGTTCATGTTCGACCCATACGCGGGCGAGGACGGCGAAATCAGGACGCTTGGCCAGCTCTGCGTGCCCAGCTACCGTGAGGCGCGCAACGTCCCTTATGCGACCCTCAGCCTGACGCTGGGCCACGACCGTAAGCTGTACTATGCTGCCTCGGGAAGCGAGTTCGATTACTCCGGAAGCGCCGGCTTGGCCGCGTCGCACATTGTGACCTACGATCTAACCTCGGGACAGATTGAAGACCTGGGCGAGATGTGCTTGCCCGACGGCAGCGCCGTTCTGGGAACCGATTCTGCCTCCACCGGCCCCGATGGCACGATCTATTTCGGTGGAGCCATTCCGGTGAAACCCCGGCCCGGCGAGACCGTGCAGGCAGGCGGGAGGATCGGCGGCGTATATTATCGCCTGGCGATCATTATCTACCATCCTCAGCATTGAGGCCGAAACTTGAACCGAAGAAGTTTTTTGACCAAATCCGGCGCGCTGCCTAATACGCTGGGCAACAGTAGACAACCAGCCGCTGCGGCGAATGACGCGCCTGAAACCAATGCCCCTTACAGCCATGTCTATCCCGACATGCTGGTGAAATACCTGGCGGGGGAACTCAACGCCTTGGCGGTGAAATGGGACCATGAGCGCGCCGCGACCCGCACTAAACAACAAATCGAAGCCCGGAATCGTTTTGTCCTGCAAAAAACAGCGGAAATGATTCAGGGTTTGCGTCCTCAGCGGCCACTTCGCTCCCGGATCGTTAAGTCGTTTGAACGGGAAGGCTATCGAGTGGAGAACATCCTGCTCGAGACGCGGCCTGAGTACTGGATTCCGGGAAATCTTTACATTCCCACGCGAGGAAAGGGCCCATACCCGGGTATTGTTTCCCCGTGCGGCCACGAGGTTCCAGGGCGCATGTACGTGACTTTCCAATGCGCGCATACGACCCTGGCGCGGGAAGGTTTTGTGGTATGGACTTACGATCCTCCGGAGGAGGGCGAGCGGCGCCACTATTGGAATCCGATGACCGGTCAGAACGAAATTGGCGGCCCGGTGACTTGGGCGCACGAACTGGAAGGCCAGTTGCTGATTCTGATCGGCGAGGCGCTGACGCACTACCGCATCTGGGATGGAATGTGTGGAGTCGATTTCCTGACTTCGCGGCCGGAAGTTGACCCGAAGCGCATCGGCTGCACCGGGCAATCGGGCGGTGGCCTTTATACCGTGTTCCTGACCGCTTTGGACAGCCGCATTGGATGTGGCGCATCGAATCAGGGCGGCTGCGAAAACCGGTGGCCCATCGAACTCGGCCCCTATTCGCCTCTTGACCTCGGTGACATCGATCAGCAGATTTTTCCGGCGGCCATTTACGGCATCGACCAGGCGGACTTTCTTGTGAGCATCGCGCCCCGGCCGATGCTGATGACTACCAGTCACTTCGACGCCCCGTTCAACAAGCTGGCGGAAACCGTTCGCGAGCGGTATCGGATGCTGGGCGCGCCGGAAAAGTTTGCCATCGCGGCGTCCGAAGATCCGCACTTTTGGACGGTCAAGCTTCGGCTCGCCTCGGTCGATTGGTTGTGCCGCTGGTTTTACGGTCGTCCTGGGCCGAAGGAGGAGCCTCCGTTTCGGCCCGAGCCAGCAGAAAACCTCTACTGCACCGTAAATGGCTCCATGGACTACTCCCAGCGCGGGCAGACCATTATCTCGCTGCTCTTTCGAAAGCAGGCCAAGCTTCCACCGGAGCGCCCGCTGCCCACCACACCAGCAGCATTGGACGAGTATCGCGCGCAAATGCGGTTAGATATCAAGCGGGTGCTTCGCTGGGCAGAGGCTTCGCAGCCGGTGGCGCCGCGCGCGGAGATCACGACGCCGCGCAAAGGCTATCGTGTCGAAAAGCTGGCGTTTCTCTCCGAGCCTGGCATTTACGTTTCTACCTGGGTCTTCATCCCGGACAAGTATCAGGGCCGCAAGCCGGCCGTGGTCTTCGCGAGCGATGCAGGTTTGGAAGACGAAGGGCTGGAGTTCGGAACTCTCGAGGGGCTTGTGAGTCACGGCCATATGTTGGTGGCCGTGGACGTGCGCGGCATCGGCCTGACCCAAACCCAGCATCCATCGGAAGAAGCGCCGGGCCGCTTCCACCAGGTGGATGATGCCGAAGAGGTATTCACTCACTGGGCTTGGCACATGGACGAATGCTTGTTCGGCATGCGGGTGCGGGACGTTCTCCGCAGCGTCGATTATGCCCTCACGCGCTCCGAAGTGGACCCGCAAGGTGTGATGGCCGTGGGCCGCGGGATGGGCGCTCTCTGGGTGCTTTATGCTGCGGCACTCGATGACCGGATTCGTTCCGCCGTGTGCTACCAGGGCCTGCTTTCTTATCGCGCTCTGACCAGCGTGGACCGGTACACCCACGAATCCAGCGTCTTTGTGCGCGATGTGCTGACCGCCTTCGACTTGCCCCAGGTGGCCGCGGCAGCCGCGCCTCGGCGATTGACAATTCTGGAGCCTTGGGGACCAATGAAATCGCCGGTGGAGATTTCCGAAGCCACCAAAGCGTACCAGTGGACGCGCGATGTCTATACGGCTGCGCAGGCGCCGACACAATTCTTGGTGGCAAGCCGCGACCCCGTTCTGCCATTGGCGGACCAGTGTTGGAATCTGTTGAAAGCTAACGAAATCCGTGGGAGCAGTTAGTGTGGTCAATCTGGTGAACGAGAAACTTCCATGAACCGTAGAGAATTTGTCAAACAAGCTGGAGTGCTGCCTGCGACGCTGAGCCTGCCTCTGAATGCCATTGCGGGCGCTCGCGGGCCGACTGCGCAAAATGAGGCGGCGCCTCTTTATAGCGAATCGATGCCCGACATGCTGGTGGCCTACTTCACCCGGAAGGTCAACGCAATGGCCGCGCACGGCGACCAGGAACGCGCCCGGATCCAGACTCCCGCGCAGATGACGGCTCGCAACCGCTACGTGCGGGAGAAAAGCATCGAAATGATTCACGGACTCCCCGAGCGGAACGCTCTGGACCCTGTCGTGGTGAAGAGTTTCGAGCGCGATGGCTACAAAGTTGAAAACATCATGTTTCAAAGCCAGCCCGACTTCTGGGTGACAGGCAACCTCTATATTCCCTTGCGCGGCAGCGGGCCCTATCCGGGAATCATTTCGCCGTGCGGGCACTCGTCCACGGCGCGGGGCTACCGGGAGTATCAATGTACCTACGTCCACTTTGCGCGCAATGGATTTGTGGTGCTTGCCTACGATCCCATCGGTCAGGGTGAACGGCGGTACTTTTGGAATCCTATGACTGAGACCGACGAACTGGGCGGTCCGGTGACCTGGAACCATTCCCTGCCCGGACAGTTGCTGTTGTTGATGGGCGAAGACCTGACCCACTATTTCATCTGGGATGGTATGCGCGCCATCGATTACCTGCTGACCCGGCCCGAAGTCGATCCGAAGCGGATCGGGTGCGCGGGGCACTCGGGCGGCGGAACGCTGAGCAAATTCATCTCCGCTCTCGATGAGCGTGTCCAGTGCGCGGCCATTAATGAGGGCGGCACGGCGAACCAGTGGCCCATCGATATCCCGATGTACTTGCCCATGGGAACGGGTGACACGGAGCAGCACCTGTTTCCCGGGGAACTCTATGGCGTCGACAATGTGGACCTCCACGCGGCCGTGGCGCCCATGCCCCTGTTGGTCACGATTGAGCATCTGTCGCCGTCGTTCAACCGCGCAGCAGACGCCATTCGCGCGCGCTACCAGTTGCTGGGCGTACCGGAGAAGTTCCGTGTCGTCCCCGCGGACGATCCTCACGCCTGGACGGTGAAGCTGCGGCTTGCCAATGTCGACTGGTTCAGCCACTGGTTGTACAACCGCCCCGGCCCGACCGTCGAGGCGCCGTTTACGCCCGAGCCCTGGGAAAATCTGTGGTGCACGGTCGATGGCTCACTCCGCTACTCCCGGCAGGGACAGACGATTCAATCCTTGATTCTGACGAAGCAGGCGAGTCTTCCCCCATCGCGAACGCCCCCTAGGGACGCGCCCGAACTCGCCACCTACCGCGATCAACTCTGCCGCGAGATTCGAGAGGTAATTCGCTACCGGCCATGCAACCAGCCGCTCGCGCCCCGTCACGTGACCACGGTCCCGCGCAAGGGCTACCAGATCGAGAAGTTGGAATTTCTCTCCGAACCCGGCATTTATATTCCTGCTTGGGTCTATCTGCCGAATGCTGGCATAAAGGACCGCACGGCACTGCTGTACGTAAGCGATACCTCGCGCGTGAGCGATGGCATGGAGTTCGGCCTGCTCGAGAGCTTGGCGCTCGAGGGCCGACTGGTGATCGCCGTGGATGTGCGCGGCATGGGTGATACGCGGCCCCCGCACTCTGGCGACGAGCACGGGGAATTCCGCCAGGTAGACAACGCGGAGTGCACGATGACCTATCTGGCCTGGGACATGAACGAAGACCTGTTCGGGATGCGCGTGCTGGACGTCGTGCGCAGCATCGATTACACCTTAAGTCGTTCGGACGTCGATCCGGCAGGCGTTCACTTACTTGGGAGAGACACCGGCGCCTTGTGGTCGCTCTATGCGGCGGCGCTTGATCCCCGCGTTAAGTCGCTGGCGGCGCATGGCGGGCTGCTTTCCTACCGCGCCCTCACCAGCACGGACCGTTACACGACCGAATCGAGCGTGTTCGTCCGCGATGTGCTGACGCGCTTTGATCTTTGCCACGTCGCGGCCGCCATTGCCCCTCGGCCGCTCACGATCATTGCGCCGCACGGACCGATGAATCAAGAAGTCGAACTGTCGGAGGCCCAGGCGGCCTATGAATGGACAAGCAAGGTCTACGCGAACCAGGGGGCGCCCGGGCATTTCCGGGTTTTGCCCAACACCTGGGAAACGAGCCAAGCGGAGCAATACCTCGAAGTGCTCCGCACAGCCTAACCGAAGGATGGAGATGAATCTGCGAGTCGCAACGCTGCTTTGCATGGTTTCTATGACGGTGGGAACAGCTTACGGCCAGAGATCCCCGGATTACGACAATGTCGTCGTATTGCAGACCCGGATCGATGCCCGCGATTTGGGCTACCCGCCGATAGATGTCATTCCCGATGGCGAGTCGGGGATTACCTCGCTCACGGTGGCGCCCAACGGAAATCTCTATGGGGCGACCAGCGGTAAGCAGTCACACCTGTTTGTACTGATCCCGCGCCACGGCTACGTTCAACCCCTGGGAGTCGTTCCTGGCGCCACTTCAGTAACCAACGGGCTGGCCGTCGCGGACACCGGGGATGTCTACATTGGAACGTCGCCCGGAGGCCACCTTCTGAAGTACACACCCCACGATGAATTTACCGAGCCGATCCAGATCGGAAAGCCCCTGCCGGTCACGGACCTGGGCCAGCCGATACCGGGCGAAAGCATTTTTGCGCTGGCGATCGGCCACGGATCAGCCTTCGTGTACGGTCTGACTTCCCCGGGCGCCCACTTTTTCGAATACTCGATCGCGAAGGGAACGTTCAGAGACTTGGGCGTGGTTGCCAACAAAATCCCGGAAGGGGAGAAGTTCGAAAAGGACAAGATGATGTCCCGCATGTTGGTGGTGGACAGGAATGGAAACGTTTTCGCTTCCGGGGAAAACGGCGCGTTTTTCAGGTTCAATCCCAACGGCGGGCAGGGAATTGAAAAACTCTCGATTTCCGCCCCTGCCGTTCCGGGCCGCGAGCCATGGAATCGTGTCGATGCGTTTCTTCTCGACCCCTCGGGGATGATCTACGGCGGCACGTCGGACGGGTATCTCTTTCGGCTCGACCCGGAAAAGCTCACCGTGACCAATCTGGGGAAGCCCCTGATTCAATACCGAATCGACGGCCTGGTGCGGGCGCCGAACGGGAAGCTCTACGGAGTGGGCGGAAACCAGGAAGAGATGGCGCGGCTGTTTAGTTACGATCCCGTGGAAGGGTCGTACGACGTCCTCGGGTTTGTGGACGTAAACCGGCGGCCCTACTACACCTGGCAAGCGTATGTGATCGGGGCCATGGCTGCCGATGCCGACGGCACCGTTTATATTGGCGAGAACGAGCGCATCTCCAAGCTTTACCTGTTCTACCCCTGAGCCGCATAATGCCCAAAGTCGCAGGGTTACGTTTTCGATTCCATGGTGATCGGTCTGGATGGGACCATCTACATGGGCCGGGCGGTACGGAGCCTATTCCGGAACCGGCTCGTGCTGCTCGCGGAGCGCTTTACTCAATAGCGGCTCAGGATCCCTCCCTTTCGCAAGTCCGCCAAAAAGGGTTCTGTTTGCGGTGGTATTGAGGAAGAGACCAGGCGATTGCGTCGGTATACGACTTACGATGGACCGCTGGAGGGGGGCAGATCCTCACAGCAACGTGCAAAAGCTATCGCATTAAGAAACTCCGGTTCGTTCCAGAGCCTGAAGTCGGCTGAGACAGAATTTGGGTTATTGCGGTACCGGAGCAAAACAGAGGCGAGCAGATGAAGCGACGAGAATTTCTCAACACCGTGGTTGCAGGGACGGTAGCTACCAACGGACTCGGTCAGAGTCTGGCACAGACACCGTCTGATTTGCCGGCTGCTGAGCTGCCGCGTGCGAACTGGATACGGAAAGGTATCATACAGGCCGAAGGTTCGCACGAACCGTATACTTTTGTCGTTCGGCGGGGAGGCCAGCGCCTGGATGCTTATCAAGAATACGAACGAGCACAAAGCGAGGAGGCCATCCGCACGCTTATGGAGCAGGGTGTCGAGATCTTTGAAACACACCTGTACAAGGGCTTCGGGATGACGGTCGAAATGCCGGAGATGGAAGAAACCAAGCGTGCCGCAGAAATCGCACACCGCTACGGACTGAGAGTGAGTACATATATCCAATGGAACACGATGATGTACGAAACCTTCTTTGCCGAGGAGCCTGCGGCACAAAACTGGATCCAGCGGGACGTACTTGGAAAGCCCATCCTGCTTACCTATGGCTACCAGCAATCGTTTCGCTACCGCCCCTGCTTCGCCAATCAAGGGTATCTGGATTACTTAAAGAAAATCGTCCGGTACGCGGTGGAGGAGGTGAAAACCGACTTTATCGATTTCGACAATTTTGATCTTAATCCGGAACCTGATTCCTGCCACTGCTCCGCGTGCGTGCAAGGCTTTCGAAAATTCTTGCGGACCAAGTATTCCCCGGAAAAGCGCCGCGAGCGTTTCGGATTTGAGACTGTGGATTTTATTAATCCTCCCCAGTGGAATCGGGACAATCCTCCCGAGCAAATGGAAATCATCTACGACCCGGCCATTCAGGAGTGGGTGGACTACCGTTGCCAGATGATGGCCGATGCGCTGCACCAGATCGCAGCCTATGCAAAATCTTTGAACCCAGAAGTGGTGATCGAGATAAACCCCCACGGGATTACCGGGGGTAATCGGGCTTGGGAGGCCGGACTCGATCACGCCCGACTCCTGAAGTGGACGGAGGCATACGTCACGGAGGAGTCGGACAAGGCTGGCTACCTCCCCGATGGGCGGCTCGTGTCGAAGATACGCAGCTACAAGCTGGCCAGGGCATTCCAAAACGTTCTTGAACCTATTCCCGAAGACTCTCTCGACATGGCTGAGTGTCTCGCATTTAACCAAACTATTAGCTGGGTGAACAGTTACCCCCTAAGCCCGTATGTACTGCCCTACATCACTTTCTACAGGAAGCACCGGGATTTATACGTCGGAGCTGAGGATATGGCCCCTGTTGCGGTGCTGCGCTCTTATCCCTCCATCACATACCACAATGCGCGTGCGCAGTTGAGCGCCATCCTGGTCGAACAGGCACTGATCCAGGCACGAGTTCCTTTTGCACTGATCTTCGACGAGCACTTGGCGAAACTTTATGACTACAAGGTCGTGGTGCTACCGGATTCGGAGTGTCTTTCCGATCCGCAATTGGACCTGATTCGTCAATTCGTTCAAAACGGAGGTGGGTTAGTCGCGACGGAGCAGACGGGCCTTTACGACGAATGGCGCCGGCTGCGGATTAAGCCTGGCTTGCGCGGTTTGGTTGATGTTCAAACCCCTGGCAGCGCCTATGAGGAGACAGTCGAGAGTGCCACCTCCCATAACGGACAGCCCGCACGCAAAGAAGTTGGAAGGGGCCGGGTCGTTTACCTTCCAAATGTGCAATATGACGGTCCGCTGTCGGCGCCCGAGCCTTACTTTTCCATCAGCAATCGGTTCTGGAAGCTTCCCAAATCCTGGCGGGAAATTGTCGAGGCGGTTCAGTGGGCGTCGAAGGAGGATCTTCCAATCAACGTCTCGGGGCCCTCTTATCTAGTCATGAATCTTGCTTGGCAGAAGGACAAGCGAAGGATGTTGATACACCTTGTGAACTATAACGTCAAGAATGTGGTGTCAATTCCATCCGTTGAGGTGCGATGTACTTTGCCGCGGGAGCAGTCCGCGAAGTCGGTGGAGGTCTATTCCCCGGACTTGGAGGCGCGTGCCCCACTCAACTTTGCTGCCCACGGGTCAACAACTTCATTCACCGTTCCACAAGTCATGATGTATTCCGTGGCGGTAGTTAGTTGGTAACTTACCGAAGATTGCAGAATTAAGTGACCCTCACCCCCCCGACCCCGCCACGGCTGGCACAGGACGTATAAGGACTTAACCGCGCTCTTGGCCAGCGTGCGTCGTATCCCAGATCAAAAGGCCGTTTGCCGACTTGAACGAACCCGCTGGCGCGGGGGACGATTTCCGTGGGCGTCACGTCTTAGAACCCTGCCTGTGGGCACTGGGTCTCGACTTCCTGTGACCGGCGCGTTAAGCTGTCGTCGTAGTCATCAACGCACACGGTCGTTTCATGCAGACCAAAAATCCACGTCCGCGCGAGGTTATCAGCCCCTCGAACGCTCTGGTGAAAGTCTTTCGGAGGGCCTTGGCTGAGGGAAGTACCAAGCAGGGCTGGCTGGCAGTTGAGGGCCCGTTCCTGGTGGAGGAAGCGCTGAACGCCGCCCCACTCGTCAAGACTCACAGCGTTTTAGTGGCAGACGGGGCAGCCGGCAGGTTTTCCACTCTGCTCCAGCAGCTGCCGCCGGAAGCTGAAGTGACGCACGTCCCGGACCGATTGTTTGCCGGGGTCGCGCAGACACAATCGCCGCAAGGGGTCGCTGCGTTGGTGGAACTTCCTGCCTATAAGCTCGACGATGTCCTGACCGCTGCCAACCCCTTGCTCGTGGTCGCCTGCCGCCTTCAAGATCCCGGCAACCTTGGCACAATAATGCGCTCCGCCCTGGCGTTTTCCGCGACCGCATTCCTGACCTTGCAGGAGACGGTGAGCCCGTTCAATCCCAAGGCGGTGCGTTCGTCAGCGGGAGCGATCTTCCGGCTTCCGCTCGTTTGCGGCCTTGACGCGAAAGAGGTGCTGTCCTATCTGAGCCGGCGCGTGCGCATCGTGGCGGCGGAGCGCCACAGCCCGGCCTCGCTTTCGCAAGCGGACCTGACGGGGCCGCTCGCAATTCTCATCGGGCGCGAAGCCACCGGATTGCCGGAGGAATTCGCCCGGTACGCCGGCCAACTTCTGAGTATCCCCATTCGAAGTGAAATAGACTCTGTAAACGCTGCGACGGCCGCCAGCATCTTTCTTTACGAGGCCGCGCGACAGCGAGGATTCAGGTATTGACGATTTTCGATTGCCGATTGGCGATTGAAAAGCGGTAGCGAGGAGTGGAGCCGTTGACGAATACAACTGAATGGCGAAGAGGTTCTGAAATACGGAAAGGTACGGCGTAGATGAGTCTCTTTGAGCCCACCCGCGGCGAACTGGCCGCGTACGATAAGCCTGCCGGCACTCCCTCCCCGCTCGCTGATCGCATGCGGCCCGAGACGATCGAGGAATTCGTGGGTCAGCTTCACATCCTGGGGCCGGAAAAGCCGCTGCGCCGCCAGATCGACCGGGATGATCTGGGGTCGATGATTCTCTGGGGACCGCCGGGCTCGGGCAAAACCACGCTCGCCACCATCGTCGCCAGGAAAACACGTAGTGACTTTGTGCGATTCAGCGCGGTGTTGTCCGGTGTGAGGGAGATCAAGGAAGTGATGGCGGCGTCGGAGAAATCCCGTCATTACGGCCGCCGGACGGTACTGTTCATCGATGAGATCCACCGCTTCAACAAGGCCCAACAGGATGCGTTTCTACCCTATGTCGAGCGCGGCGACATCGTATTGATTGGCGCGACCACGGAAAATCCCTCGTTTGAAGTCAATGCAGCGTTGCTTTCCAGGACCAAGGTCTACATGCTTTCGGCGCTTTCGACGGACGAGGTGCAAACGCTTCTCCGCCGCGCGCTCACTGATGAGAAACGTGGCTTGGGCGCGCAGCACATCGAGGTTTCCGACGAACTTTTGCGCCAAATTGCGGTTTTCTCCAACGGTGACGCCCGCGCCGCCTACAACACTCTGGAGACCGCCGCCGCGGCGGCAGTGCGCGATGCCGAAGGGCGCGCCATCCTTACTGAAGCCTTGATCGAGGATGCCATCCAGCGGAAGGTTCTGCTTTACGACAAGGCCGGCGAGGAGCATTACAATCTCATCTCGGCGCTGCACAAGTCCGTCCGCAACTCCGATCCCAGTGCGGCGCTTTATTGGCTGGGACGCATGCTGGAAGCGGGCGAAGATCCCCTATACATCGCGCGCCGCTTAATTCGCGAGGCGTCCGAAGACATCGGTATGGCTGATCCCCATGCGTTGGGTGTCGCCGTGGCCGCGATGCAGGCGGTGCACTTTCTGGGAATGCCGGAGGGCAATTTGGCGCTTGCGGAGGCGGCGGTGTATCTGTCGCTCGCGCCCAAGTCCAACGCTCTATATGTCGGCTACGGCGAGGTTGCCCGCGACGCACAGGAGACTATGGCGGAACCCGTCCCCTTCCATCTGCGTAACGCGGTGACAGGGCTGATGGCAAACCTCGGCTATGGCAAAGGGTACGAATACGCGCACAACACCGACGACAAGCTTACGGATATGCAGTGCCTGCCTGAGAACCTCAAAGACCGGCGCTACTATCGCCCGACCGACCAGGGATTCGAAAAGCGGCTAAAGGAAAAACTGGCAGCTATCGAGGAGTGGAAGAAGAAATACGCGGAAACGCGAAAGCCGTGAAGCATCCGAATTCCTTTCTACCTCTTAAATTTGAATGTTGGACTTTTGTTTGCCTAGCCCCGCCGTTTGGACTCCGACTTTTTATCTCCCGGTGGCCGAAAAACACCGTTCTAGCTGAAAACCACCGCGCCGCACCTGTGACGGCTGAACAATCCATTCTCTATAGTGACCAGTAACTGTGTTAAACGAAACCAGTTGGAAGCTTTGCGGTCGCGGCTCCATTTGGCAGGCCCTTTGCCTATTGAGAGGTTGCAGTTCGCTAGGGCTCTTCGGAGTCCGAGGAGGCATGAGACATGAAAAACCTAATGCTACTCGGTATGCTTGGTGTTGGTTTGATGGTAGCGCCTGCTGCCCATGCACAGCCCGTTTCGTTCGGTTTCAGCGTGGGAGTCGGCCCGGTCTACGCAGGAGCGCCACCGGTTTGCCAGTACGGTTACTACGGCTATTACCCCTACGCGTGCGCGCCATACGGCTACTATGGGCCAGGGTGGTTCTCGGGTGGAGTCTTCATCGGCGCGGGACCATGGTTCCATGGATTTGCTGGCCGTCCGGGTTTCTATGGCCGTCCGGGTTTCGATGGTCATCCGGGGTTTTATGGCCGCTCGGGGTACCGGAGTGGCGCAATAGCCCATGGCTATGCTCGCGGAGGTACTGCGTGGCGCGGCTACCACGGTACCGTTCGCAGGTAATGGCACTGGATTAACCGCCGATTCCACGTTCAACGGCCGACAGTCTCAGCTGTCGGCCGTTTTGCTTGCTGCCGGCGCTCCGGCGCTGCCAATGGGCATGAGAACGTGGCTGCTGTAATGCCGGGCCGAAATCCCGGGTCCCGAGTTCCTAATGCTTCACTAGCGGTTTGGCAATCTCGTCGAGCAGGTCGGGTTTTCCCTCCACGCGCACTAAATGGGGATACCGCTCACCGCCATGGTAGTTCACTGTGCAGGTCTTATAGTAATCGTTGTTCACCACCAGGAAACGAATGGATTCATCGTTTTTCGTGCCCGCCTTTAAGGCGTCATGCAGCAAATCCTGAGTGTAAGCACGATCGTTGATTGCTACCACGCGCATTCCCGACGCGATCCCCGCCAGATAAGCTGGTCCATCGACCAGCGATTCCTCCACGACACCGTCCGTTCCCAAACGCAAACCCAGGGAATAGAGGGCGTTCACACCGCCGGAACGACCGGCCTCGCGGGGTTCCGGCGGCTTCTCAGAGTAATCCACTTTCCAGCCGCCTGCTTGAATGCCTTCCACCGGCGCTGTCGCGGATAGCGAGGTCAACCGCGTATGGAAGTACCCCGCCCAGTCGTAGGGTGCCACCGCCTGCAAGGCCTGGATGAGTTCGTCAAAAGTGTACGGTTCCACTTGCGGTCCGTCGTTGGGACCCCCGTAGAAGGCGTGGCAGAAATCCTCGAATGACTTTTGACCGTGCGTTTGGTCTTGAATGATAGTCGCCACCTCAAGCCAGATCAGATCGCCTTCGGGATAATAATCAACGCTGCGCAGCCAATTCGACCAGCCGACACCTCTCCCGAGATCGCCGGCTTCCGCATCAGCGGTGTCCTGAAGGGACCGCCATGCGCGGCCGGGGCGACCCGGCCCGATGTCGGCCGCCGTCGTCGCCAGATCTTCGCGATATTGCTCGGGGGTCCACAAGCCGCTGCGAACCGCGAGCAAGGGACCAAGGTAGGACGTCAGCCCCTCGTAGACCCACAGTAGATCCGTTTTCATCGGCACTTCGTAGTTGGGCGTGGTCAAATCGGCTGGACGGCGGAATTTGCCGTTCCAGGAATGCACGAATTCATGGCCGAGCAGGTCTGCCACGTCACGCACGCCTTCCGGGGTCAACAGGCTTCGCTCGCCGGTGCGGCTGTCGTTACACTCATTATGCTCAAGGCCGAAGTGCGCCACGTGGTCGCTGAGCGTCAGCAGAAAGTGGTAATCGCGATAATGCCGCGCTCCGAAAAGTTTGCCGGATTCCGCCACCATGTTCGTGAAATGCTTCTGCACTTCGGGGGACATTTCGAGCGCCGCGGCGCTGTCAGCCACCAGGTCGATCTCGTGGTGGATGGGTTCATTCGCCGGCGTCACGTCCACCGCGCGGTAATACTGGCCGGCGATCACGGGAGAATCCACCAGTCGGTCAAGCGCAACAGGCTTGAAAACTATGTCGTCACCGGTCGCGATTTCCACGGGCAGAGGCGTTCCGAACTTCCAGCCGGAAGGCAGCCGCAGGGTGGGTTTCACACTGATGCGCGCCGCCGACAGGCCCGCGGGATAAAGCACGTCCTGGTTCCAACTGACAATCACCAGCTTGTCCGTGGCGGAACCGCCCCTGCTGGGCTCGATGTAATCGAACGCAATCTCAAGCCGTTCCACGCCTTCGGGCACGTCCAGATGGAACGTAAATACGTCCATCAGGTCGCGGCGCCAGGGAATTGTCCGGCCATTCGCTGAAAACGAGAATCCCCCGATGCCTCCTATAGGACCGGAGGGTGTGTGCTCGCCGGGAATCCACTTTGGGTAATAGAGCGTGAGCGGTCCCGATTTCACGGGCATCACCATATGGGTGTGAAGAATTTTCTGCGGCGCTTGCGTAGCGTCGACAGCTAAATCGATCGTCACGGAATTCTGGGCGAGCAGGGTTGAAACGCCTAGCACTGCAACTTCAATCAGGAAAATGGGTAAACGTACCCGGATGAAATTCATCAGGATGTCCTTGCGCTGAGAGGATGATCGCAGGCAGCCGGGCTGCCATCTGAGGGAGAAATCGCAAACAACCTAAAGCGGATATTCCGCCTTTCCCCGCAGAAATCCTACGCTCCCCACGCGGCGGCGTCAATGTACGCCGAATAAGTTGCGACAAATTGTCGGTGGCCCATCGGCGGCTTCTGGTTGCGCGAGGTTGCGTGAGGTGAGATAAGGCGCGTGTGGGGACGGCACGGCCGCAGACTGCGCCCTTCAATATGACATTATGTCCGTGCTCTGTTTTCTGCCTGAAATAACGACAATATGTCCTTGTGAGGCGTGCCGAGAGCATCCGTGTCGCGCCGCATCTCCCTTGCCAGTGCCTCGTTGACGCTATACACCCCTCAGCCCCCGAGGCCTGATCCAAACTTTGGGCCTCAATCTGCATCGAACTCAACAATAGGATGCCGACCGGGGCAAAATTGTCTTTGACTGCGTCGGCCGTTTAATGGTGAAATGAGGGATCCTCAGGCCGCTCCTTTCGGCCGGGAGGCCGTTCAATAGTTGGGAGATACGGAATGAAGTCAAAATTCTTGGCACTATTAACCGCCTGTTCGCTACTCGGCACCACGGTGATGCCGCTGCTGGCGCAACAGCAGGCGGATAATGCCAACGTCGACGAGATCACGGTCCCCGAAGGTACGGAGTTCAAGCTACAGTTGCATACCACCCTTAGTTCCAGCACCTCCAAGGCGGGCGACCGAATCATGTGCTCGCTGATTGACCCGGTGGCTGTTGAGGACCGAGACGTACTCCCCAAGGGCGTGCGCATTGACGGCCATGTGGGCGAGTCCCGGGCCGCAGGACGCAAGGGCAAGGGAGGCTATCTCACCATCGTTTTTGACACCGTGGAACTTCCCAACGGCCAAAAGGTGGCGATCCTGGGCTCGTTGACGGAAGTGTTCTCCAGTGAAAGCGGCAGCGACCCCAACGTCGGACCGGAAGGCGAACTGAAAGGCAAAGGCCCCAATCGCAAGGAACAGGCGCTGATGATTGTGGCTCCGGCGGCGGTGGGAGCCGTGGGTGGTGTCGGAACCGCAATCGGCTTGGGTGCCCTCGGCATTATGACCGCGCTCTTCCTCCCCAAAGGCAAACAAGCTGCTCTCGCCGCGGGTTCACTGGTGGGCATGCGCTTGGACCGCGACGTGACCCTGGTCATTCCCTCCGCCGGACGATAAACCAAACTCTCTCCCAACGGGCAACCCAATTGGGTATAAGAGCGGACCTCGTAGTGTCTCATCAATGTTTTGACAGGGGATGACGCCCTACGTTTCCCCCGACACGCGCACACCCGGGCAGCTCGCTGCTGCGCCGCGATGGCGGATGCGGGGCAATTGCGTTCAGATCGGCAAAATAGAGTAAAATGAGCTTCACAGGGAGGCAGGCATGATGATCACGCTCACTCCGGACAGGAGCAGGCCATCCGCGATGCCATTCGCGCCGGTCGCATTGCCTCCGTCGACGAATTCATTGAGTACGCGATCGCCGCGTTGCCCAAAGATTCCGAAAGCAGCGAGGCGCCACCGCGCAGCACGGTTTTCGAGCAAGGGTTGGGCCTTTTCGGGAGTCCGGAAGATGCCGCCTTGCTCGACGAAGTCGTGTCCATTGCCTACCAGGAGAGACGCCGGCCAAGTAAACGCGGGCCTACGTTTTGAAAATGGCTGTCAAGGTCATTTTGGATACCGATATCCCATCTCAGCACGGGAGATGACTCGCGCTGAGCGGAAGTATTACCATGAGCAAAAAGAAGCGAATTGACCCTATTCCTGCCCACTTCACCAGCCTTGAGGAAGCAGCGGAATTCTGGGGAAGCCACGACACCACCGACTACCCTGGAGCCTTCCGGACGGTGCGAGTGGTGGCGGATCTGCGTAACCGCCATTACGAAATACCCATCGAGGCCGACGTCATCAAGACGCTGGAAGCGCGCGCCCGCAAGGCCGGCGTTACCTTGGGCCATCTCGCCAGCGACATCCTGCGCCGCCAGCTAAGCGCCTCAGCATAGAGGGTCCCTCCCATAGGCGTTAAAATAAGCCCCACGGTCAGCTTAAAAGCCCGCGAAGCGGGCGTCGTCATGTAGCCCACGGCGAAGCCGTGGGTCGACGAACGGGCGATTAAATTTCAAAAAGCCCGCGAAGCGGGCGGCATCGTCTAGCCCATGGCGAGCCAGCTTCGGGGTCGCGACAACCAATTTCCCCAATCAGCCTCGCAGAGGCGGCATGCGGCACGTGCCGTCACCCTCGACGGATATCAGATGTCGCCCCTGCCGGGGGTCGTTTCGATATTTATTTTCTTCGTTCCTCGTCCCACGGCTTGCGCCGTAGGCTAAATGATGGCGGTGCGAATTTCTTCATACGAAAACGTACCGCGGATCGTACGGAACAGAATGTTGGTGTAAGTGTGAGACATGGCGTTCCTGATGTCGCCCGCTTCGCGGCCTTAATCAAACTTGTTGGGCCGTTCTTTGTCCCATGGCTGTCGCCATGGGCTAAATGATTGCACTGCTGTCCAAGATAACCGGTAGTCCTAAGCATCGCCATTGCAGGGAAAGGCTTTAGGACAGGGAGAATCGAGGGTTGGGGAGGAGGTCTAGGTTTCATAAGTCGTTCGCCTGTCCAAATCATACCAGTGAAAGTACCAGTTGCTGGGGGCCAGGAACAATCGGCGGCGTGCCAAAGGGGTTCTGCAGCCAATCGCGCAAGTCCCGATAGGTAAATAAGTTCAGGCGCAGCATGGTGGCCAGATTGGAGAGCGACCAGTTGGCCTGCGAAAGATGATGGAGCCACTTCAGCAGGAGCATGGCAATCAAGGCTGTCCAAATCTGGATGTGGAGCGCGTTCTCGCTGGTACCGACGAAGCTCTTGATTTTCAGGTTCTGCTTGAGGGCCTTGAAGAACAGTTCGATTTCCCAGCGATCTTTGTAGATGTTGGCGAGGGTGGTGGCCCCGAAGTCGAAGTGATTAGTCAGGAGCACGATCTCGCGCGCCTTCGCCTCATCCCAGACCACCACCCGGCGCAGCGCGTGTTTAAAGGTTTGCCGAGCCTTCTTGCTGGTAAAGCGGATGATCTGGTCGCAGAGGATATTACTGGTGGGCGGCGGTTGCCGTGATTCGAGCACTTCGAAGACCATGTGGTGCATGGGGCGGATGACGAAGTAAACGCCGCCGGTGATCCAGCGCGTGAAGAGGCGAAAATCGTTATAGCCGCGGTCGACGGCGACGATCGATCCCGGCGGCAGATCAAAATGATGGGCCAGGCGCACGTCAGAGGCGCGGGCGGGGGTGAGCAAGACGTAGCGCGGCAAGTAGTCGTCGTGGTCCATGAGCACATGCGCTTTGACCCCGCCCTTGGTGCGCCGGAACTTCGCCCAGGGGAACAGGGATAAGCAGAGCGAGACGGTGGTCGAATCGAGCGAGAGGAGCTTGTTCTTGAAGCGGAAAGTGCGCTTACGCACGCCCAATTGCTCCTGCGAGCGGAAGCGCGCCAGGACGGTGTAGAACAGTTCTTCGTAGAGCGCCGCCGGACGATGCTCGTTGGCGTAGGACAAGGTGGACTTGTTGGGAGCATGGGCGATGCCCAAATGCACCAACTTGCCCAAACAGCACGATAAACCGTTGCAGATCTCGCGCAAGGAATCGGCATGACCCAGTTGGCAGAACAGCATGGCTACGAATTGCGTCCAACAGTTGAATCCCTTGGCGGCACGCTCAGCTCGATGCTTCTTGACCAAAGCGGCGAACTCCAAACGGGGAAAGTGATACAACAGTTGATTAAACAGGCTGGCGACTTGTACCATGGCTTGCGCCCTCCTCGACGACGTTCAGGGATGTGTGAACAACATCATTCTGAAGCCGCCGTCGCAGGAGGGCAACTGCCGCGTTCACCAAAAAGTTATTTTGGACACGAGTGAAATGATTGCGCCCGCTTCGCGGGCTTGAACCAATGCCCGGCAAGCCTGCAGACGTTATAACACGGCTTATCTTGACGCCTATGGGTGTCCCTCCCGCCTCCCCGGCGGCGTATCGCTGGTCAGGCGTCCACCTAGCAGGCGGCGACACCCTTTTTTCTCCCGACACCCTGTTTCTCCCGTTGCCCTGGCGGTCGGCGATAACCGACATTACCGTATCAATACTATTGTACCGAGACATTTTCTTCAGAGTGCACAACAGGCAGGAGTAAGCGAGGAAATCGTGCATGCGATCTTCGGGGAATTGCGCCGGACGGGTCAAGAGGCCATCGCACGAACTCTCGGCCAGCTTCCAGACTGTTTTCCCAAGCAGGTCTCAGCCTCGATACAGGCCGGGTTTCTTCGCCGTCTCGAGCTGATCGAGCGGTCGTAACCCCCCTCTATCATCAGGGAGTATGGGGTCAGACGGAACGCAGTAGAGATTATTATTTTTTCCGCTTTCGGATGGCCCCAGGCACAGCATGGACATGATAAACCTGGGTAACGTTCCGTCCGTCCCCAGGTTCACTATTTATGGAGGCTTTCGATCCGCAGGCCTTCGATGTTTTCAAAATGCCTACGATTATTGGTAAGGAGAGTCAAATCGTGCTGCAACGAGGAAGCGGCGATCAGGAGATCCAGATCGCCGATGAGCTTACCTTGCTTCCGCAGCGTTCCGCGAATCTGTCCGAACCGCTGGCAAGTTTCCTCGTCGATAGCAATGAGGCGGACGTTATTGACGAACTCGCGCAGCATCGTCTCGCTTCGGCGCCTATCGCGGGAGAAGATGACGCCCTCCCACAATTCGGCCACCGTAATAATGTTAATGGCGATTCCCTGTGGTTCAAGTTCTCGCAGCCGTTGGGTGGCGGGGCTCAGGCTATTCAGGTGATCGATGACCCAGTCGGTGTCAATCAAGAAAGAGACGCCGGTCATAAGCGGGGTTCCGGGCGGGTGATCAATGAGCGGCTCTCATAAATGTCCCGCTTCAGCTTCTCTCCATCCACGAGGCCGACCCAGCCACCCGCAGTCCGCGACAACCAATCGATACGAGATTGGGAAGGCGCCAGGGTGATGGTTAAAGTTACCTCCTCACCCTCCGCGACTTCCAAGGGTTCCAGCGGTTCTAACACGCCCCCTTTGACGCGGGCGCGTATCGTTTCACTCATGGACTTTCTCCTTTGCCCTCTTCCGAACGAGGGTCGTTCAAAGAACTATCCTAAGCGTACCACGTCCATAAAGGCGGACCAAATGAAACCGTGCCGCCTCTTCCTTGTAGAAGAAATCGTGCATTCGATTTTCGCGGAACTGCGCGAGGCGGGTCAAGAGGCAATCGCACGAACTCTCGACCACCTTCCAGCCCGTTTCCCGAAGCAGGTCTCCGCCTCGATACGGGACGGGTTTCTTCTCCGTCTCAAGCTGGTTCAGCGAACGTGACCGCCTCGCCGATCAGGATTTCAGAAGACCCATAAGGCGAAGGGTTATAATTGCACCATGGGGAATCTGAAGCGCGATAATCACTACGTCCCTGCGTGCTATCAAAGAAGCTTCGCGGATTCGTCTGGGAAGATATGGGTTAAGGAGGCCGGAAAACTCAAACCTGAGCCTAGAAATCCTAGGAAAATCGGAAGACAACGAAGTTTCTACGTTCGAACGCAAAACGGTGTTGAGACTGACAACCTCGAAGCGTATTTCGAATCCATCGAGACCCCTTTCGCTGCCCTGTTACAGAGGATCGATGAGGAGATGGATGGTTTTCGCGAAATATCAACACCCGAGAAGTTCGCCCTTGGAGGATTCGTTGCAACGCAGGCAGTTCGAACACTAGCTCACAAACAATGCGTCGATGAGCAAGTAGGAATCGAAGTCAACAGGGACGTTTTCACGAGGGTTCTCCTGAAGGATGTTCGGACTATTTTCGAAAGTTGGACAAAGCGGGTACCCACGTTCTGCTTCTATACCTCTTTGCCTAACATAGGCCAACATTTCATCACTGGAGATCATCCGGTTGTGCCCATTATCGACATCGGCGGCGCTGTGTTTACGCCCTACCACACGCCAACGCGAAGCATTATCAGCCTGCGGGCGATACTGGATAACCCCAAGCACGGATTCCTGCTTGCCCTGTCACCTTACATGATGGTCTCAGTCCAAGGACACTCTGGAGGGTCAGCCCTTCTCCCTCCAAAGAAGTTAGAACCCTTCGAAGTTAAGTCCTTCAACGATCTAGTCCGGGGTCAATGCAACCTCTTCCTGCTTGCCAAAGATGCGGAAGACATTCGCAATTGACACGTGTCGAGGGGTGTGGACGGGATGGCTGGCGGAGCTCTGCGAATTCAGCCTGCGGCTTGTCCTGTGATTTAGCGGTCGTCGCGCCTGAGACGCACAGCTTTGCTGTGCGCCAGCCCGCCGCTTGACTCTGCCCATGGCTGCCTTCTACCGCACCTTTTCCTTCACTCTCCCGCTCGTCACTGGTTGTCGTACTGGCTATCGCCACCCGGCGAAAAAGGAAATTTTAGGTCGCGGCGAAGTGTAAAACCGACAAAATAAACCTGTATAACGTTTCGTCTGTCCCCTTGTTCCTCTTGTTCCCGCGTAACCTCCCGGCTACCCGCTGTGTATCGTTCCGTCTGTCCCCAGGTTCCCCCAGGTTCCCCCCCAACCATGGCGTAGCAGCCGCCCCAATGCCTGCGAAATCCGAAAAGTCTACGGTCCGTACACCGCTTCGACGAATTCCTTAACCTCGGTAATCTGCTCCTTGATTAACTCCTGTGTCAAAAACCCATCCGACAGGTCGCGCTTAAGGTTATCCCTGAAAAATGACCTGACCGATTTGAGCAACGATTTACCAGCGACGATCTTGCCCCTGCCATTTGGATCTTTCCAATGTTGATCGAATCTTGGTACGCAGCTTTGCATTACCGTCTTCACATTCAGGCGGTTCGACGAACATTGTTGATGGAGGCTGACGTAACTACTGCTGCAGTCGAGATACAACGCCTGGTATGATTCGTCCAAGAAACGCTTGAAGTCAGCATGCTGGGCACGTGGAACCAACCGATTGAGGAAGGATGGGTACAAAAATATGTTTTCGATCTCTTTCCCCGGAGTAAATGTAATCCTTATCCCCTCTCCCTCAAGGTCTGCCTTGATTTTCTGTAGGTATTCGTCCGGGTAGTAGTCTCGGTCGAGCACCACCGAACAAGTTGGTTGTTTTCCAATTAGCAATTCGTACGCACGCTTGTAGGCAATGGATTTGCGGTATTCACTGAATCCGTGCAAGGGTATATTGAAGACTCTCTTGACCTGACCGGATGCTTTCGCGAGCTGATCAACTATCTTGAAGTCGGAGGAGTCCTCGGTGAACAAGAGCATGTCCACATCTTCAAACTGCGATGCTATAAAATTGAAGTTGCTTCCGATCTGCGAACGCACGAGCTCCAAATAACTTCGATCAGCGGTGGATTTGACCTGCGGTTTGGTCTGGTTTTTCTTGACGTTTATGATATGGCTAACATGGACGCTGTTCATTAATTCGACAGAGTGAGTCGCGATTAGAACGCTCCCGCGATAGTACTCCCTTAGAATGCGAACCAAATCAGCTTGTTTCTCAGGATGCAAATTGATTTCGGGTTCATCTAAAATCAGGATTGACGTATACCTAAGTCGAACTAAATGAGTGATAATCTGAAACCAAACTTGGAGCCCCTGGCCGGCCCAAGATATCTCTCTAGTAAAGCGACGTTCCTTGTAATAACAGTGAATCCTTTCCCCATCTTTAGCAAGCTCACAGTTCAGAAGCTCGACATCCTCCCACGAGGAATTTACGATCTTCTTCACCAAGGCTAGCTCCTGATCATCTAGTAGTTGATACAGGTGATTTCTCAGATGACGAGGGGCTAGGCTCGTGTTTACGCTTGCCCGAAGGTACGAGCCCTTAGAAATAAACTCCTCAGTTTCACTCAACGGCCCGAGTGGTGGGATGAAACCGAATGTGTCTTGGAGAGCGTCGGGATTTCGCCCCCAAAATTCGGCGTACGCCAAGTTACGGCTAGGATCCAGGTAAACGATGATTTTCAGGTTTCCCGCGAACTCACCATGGATTTCTGCGCGCTTGTCCTCGTAGTTATAAATGACTCGACCTATGTTTAGCCCCTCTGTATCCTGCTGGAGCAGCTTATACATGAAGTCGTCATCGATCCTTATTTCCTGCTTCGACTTATTAACGACTCTTGTCGCGCTGTCCAAAAGCTTGAGCGCGTTTATGATCGTCGATTTACCTTCATTGTTTTTACCCGTCAGAAGAACACAAACATTATCTTGGTCGACGAAATCGATCTCGTACGATCTAAACGGCCCGTAGTTCTTCAGGAGCAATCTTTTAAGTCTCATATTGCACCTTGGCTTTCAGGCTGGCTACCGGCACGCGTGTTGTCCCTTCCCTAGTAATGGAGATTTGCCGAGCACCCCACCAACCAGCATTGTGCCTCCTGGTCGCAGAGTATACACCCTGACCCGCTCGCGGTTTCGGCAGGTTATCACCGTTTGTGTCTGCGGCCCGGCAGGGGTTGAAACGGTGTCGGGCCGATGTCTTGGGCGGTGGGGACTGGCACGTGTCCCCAGTTTTTCAGAGACCGTGAAAGCCGGGGGCTAGGGGAAAAACTAGGGACATGCGTGCCAGTCCCCGTCCTCCCTGAAGGAAGAGAAAAGGTGTCGGAGCGAAAAGGCGTCCGGCCGGTTGGAAACAACGGTGGGTGAAACAACGGTGTCATGAAACAACGGGGGGAAAGGTGTCAGGTACCTTCTGTTCCAAGGAAAAGAGCGGTAGGATTCCGTCCTGGGCAGGCCCGGGAAAAGGTACATGACACCCTTTCCACCTTTTCCTTCCTCCACGCCCGTTCTGGGTGGTGTACAATCTCGGATAATGACTGACTGTCAATTCTTCTGGTACATGCTCGTTAACGCGCTTGTCGCCCTGGGAACCATCGGCGCAGTAATAGTAGCCCTGTTTCACGATTACTTTAAGTTGGCACCACAGCTTTGCCTGCGCCTGCTGTCTGACAGAGGCGAAAAAGTTCGGTTTGGGGACGGCGTCGAAGGCCGATTCTATCACCTGCGAGTACAGAACAATCGCCGATGGTCCATGGCGACAAGCACGGGGTTACACCTTGTACGGCTTGAGCGACGGGGACCCGGAGAAGAGTGGGGAACCTGGGGACAGACGGAACGTTACCCAGGTTTATTATCTCCATGCTGTACCTGGGGCCATCCGAAAGCGAAAAAAATAATCTCTACTGCGTTCCGTTTGACCCCGTACTCCCTGATGATTGAAGGGAAGAGCTCGTACTCCTGCCGCCGGCGGCCGCTTTGACCAGAACGCCCTTTTCGATCAGGAATTGGATGTCACGGAGGGCCGTGTCATGCGAGCACTTTCCCATCTTCGCCCACTTTGTGGAAGTCAGCTTTCCCTCCAATCCATCGAGCATGCTATTGAGGATCCGCCGTTGCCGCTCATTGATCGCGGTGCCCCGGGAAAGGGTACCTGGAACATGTGAAGAAATTGAATTTGGACCTGTTATCAACTGTGTAAAGCATTGAAAATGCGTGGTGCTGAAATCGGCAGAATCAATTTTTTCACATGTACCTGGTACCGTTTCTGGCTTCGGAAAGAAGGCCGGAGGTTGGCGTGTGTCACTTCAGCGCTTCGTTAATTTCGATGTCCCGCTTGAGCACGTCGGTCAACAGTTCCGACAAGCCCACACCCTTCTGCTCGGCCTTGGCGGAAAAGTACTGCCATACACTTTGCTCGATGGAGGCAGGCAGAAAGACCTTCGCGTCCTTGGGAATGTGGTGCAATCGCCGGACCCCCTTGCGGAAGTCGATTTCCTCGGGCATCTGATCGTCGCTGATCGTACTCTCACTCATAGGTTTTCTTCGTAGAAGCGGATTTCGCTTCCTGTTGCCCGGCGAGCTGAAATCAGCCGGATCTTCGTTAGCGCCGGGTCGATTTCATGCCAGACATAAACAACGGAGAGAATCGCACCGCTAACTGCACAGCCGACGGAAAACCAACGCTCCTCAGCTTCGCTATGCTCCAAATCGGGCACGCTGAGCAGCCGGGGATCAGCAAATACGGACGAGGCAAGCTCAAAGCTCACACCGTGCTTGAGGATGTTGGCAGCAGCCTTGCTCTCGTCCCATTCGAACTGAAATTGCCGGTCGCTCAAAGCCGGATCCCGCGTGCCATGCAGAGGCCTCAACAGCACCCGTAAAGGATTCTAGCACAGTCCCCCGACTCATCGTGGACGGTGGATGGCAGGCGGGAGCGGGAGTATACCCCCGGCAGCGCTTTTCCGCCAAAGAAAGTTCCGTCGGAATCGCAGACTCCGAACGGCAGGAGTCGCCAGCCGGCGAACAGGAAAGCGCTGTCCGTAGCTACCTGCTAAAATGGAAACTCCGGTCCCAGACCCAGGCAAACAACTCAAAACGACAACGGAGGCGCGGGAAGAGTATGGCGATCACACCTGTGATTCATCAATTCTTGAAGCGGGTTTCGGGCCTGGCCCTTATCACCCTTTTGCCGGTTCTTTTCGGCAATCTCGCCCACGCGCAGGGCATCATCGATGCGGGAGAAAGTTGCATTCAGAATTTGGGCTATCTGGCGTGCGCGGGCATGGGAGGCGGAGGAGCGGGCGGTGCGGCGCCAGTGACCTACATGCATTTCGCCGCCATTGCGCTCTCCCTTTCGAAGCTGCAAACGGGATCTGCACACGGCCAACTATCGCCTGGCGACGCCGTCGACACAGCTCTCCGGAATTGCCGTTCCATCGGAGCCACGGATTGCAAGATCGTCGCCTCGGGCAGCTCGTGCATGGCGGTTGCGATCCACTTTCCCGGAGGACCTTACAAGGTCGGAAGCGGTGCCAATCGAGCGCAGGCGGCGGCCAATGCGCAGGAGATACGCCCCAATCTCCCCGCCAAGTACATTGTCGTAGCGGCCCCCTGCGCCGGCGATGATGCCACATGGTCGGCGCCGTTGCCGTTACCCGTCGGTCTGCCTCCCCAAACCGTCGATCCCAACGCGGTCGGAACCTGGGTCAATAACCGAAACCCCGGCCGTTGGGTTTGCACCATTGCCAGCAATGGGGCGTACGAATTCCACAGCGAGGCGGCGGATAATACGCCATCGAATGCGGGTACGATTGAATTCCACGGCTCATCCTGGTCGCTGAAGGCATGGAGCATGAATTATTCCGATAAAGGAACCTATACCTATGTGGCTCCCGGCACCTTGAACATGACGGGGCAATACGGATCCATCACATGGCGCCGCCTCGGGAAATAAGCCCGTACCGGGAAACATGGGGGAGACTTCAAACCCCGCGAAGGTGCGTAGAATACGAGGAATAATATACGCATGGAATGCGTATATTATGGTTGCGGTGCGTCGAATAAGTGCTATTATCTACGCATAGGATGCGTAGAATGAGACGCTATATTTACGACTTGCCGGAATGGCCGCATTTTCATTGGAATGAGGGCGCTCTGAGCGCACGCCTTGCCAATGTCCGTCACACGCAGGGACGCCTGCTGGGACGCATGGAGGCGCTGGGCTTTTCCCTTCAGAAGGAGGCAGAACTGGCAACCCTGACTCTTGACGTTCTGAAGTCCAGCGAGATTGAAGGCGAAAAACTGAATGCCGGCCAGGTGCGGTCGTCGATTGCGCGGCGGCTGGGCATGGAGATCGCCGGCGCCGTCCCCGCGGACCGTGATGTAGAAGGTGTCGTGGAGATGATGCTCGACGCCACGCAAAACTTCGCGAAGCCCCTCACCGAAGAGCGTCTGTTGGGGTGGCACGCGGCGTTATTCCCGGCCGGCCGCAGCGGCCTGCGCAAGATTACGGTGGGCGCCTGGCGCAAAGATGCCGAAGGCCCCATGCAGGTGGTTTCCGGCCCGGCCGGCAAAGAGACAGTTCACTATGAAGCCCCGGCGGCGGCTCTTCTAGATCTTGAAATGGCCCGGTTCATCAGGTGGGCGAATGAGACCGGCAACACGGATTTGGTTCTCCGGTCCGCGCTAGCGCACTTGTGGTTTGTGACCCTCCACCCCTTCGACGATGGCAACGGCCGCATCGCGCGAGCGATTGCCGATTGGCTTCTGGCGAAATCAGAAAACAGCGCGCAGCGGTTTTACAGCATGTCGGCGCAAATCCGGCAGGAGCGGAACGCCTATTACGGCATCCTGGAAAGGACACAGACAGGAACGCTCGACGTTACGCCCTGGATGGAGTGGTTTCTGGGCTGCCTTGAGCGCGCTTTGGCCGCGACCGAAACGACCCTGGCTATCGTACTGCGCAAGGCGCGCTTCGGGGAGAGGCTTCGGAGCACCGCGATCAATGAGCGGCAACGGCGGGTCCTCGATCAAGTGCTCGATGGACTCGAAGGAAAGCTGACATCCACGAAGTGGGCGAAGATCGGAAAGTGCTCGCATGACACCGCCCTCCGTGACATCCAATACCTGATCGACAAGGGCGTTCTCGTCAAAGCGGCCGCCGGTGGTAGGAGCACGAGTTATTCCCTTCAATCATCAGGGAGTATGGGGTCAGACGGAACGCAGTAGAGATTATTTTTTTCGCTTTCGGATGGCCCCAGGCGCAGCATGGACATAATGAACCTGTGTAACGTTCCGTCAGTCTCTAGGTTCCAAACCACTGTGTCTATAGCGAGGAATGTTCTGTAGCTCGCGTTGGCGCGATCGTGGGACACTCCCGGATATGGGACAACGTCTTTCAGAGGCCAAGCTCGCTATGCGAGCCAAGGCGCACAAGTTCGAGGCTCTCGTCATCCGGCTTGCGGTAGATCAGAACGAGATCCGGCCTGATGTGGCAGTCGCGGTGGTCGTTCCATTCGCCGGACAATGAGTGATCGAAATTCCGCCGCGGCAACAGCGTGTCGTCGGCGAGCAAGTTCACGACCTCCATCAGCAGTGCGTCCAGCTTGTTGCCGTGGCGACCGGATTTCTCTCGCCGATAATCGCGCTTAAAGCGGGCGGTGTATCTAACTTCCCTCATTCAGGCTCCGCAGCAGTTTATCCGGCTTACCGACGTTGACGAGTTCGCCCCGGCGCGCGGCTTTCATCGCGGCTATGGTTTCCGCGTTGGGATTGAGGGGCTCGAATGGCAGGGCTTTTTCCGCCGCGACGCGCACCAGCAGCAGGCGAAAGGCATCCGAGACGGTAAGACCTATTTTCTTCAGGGCCGCAGTGGCTTCCCTCTTGGTGCGTTCATCAATGCGGGCGCGGACAACGGCATTCTCACCCATGGCGTTAACCTCCTCTTGAGCTACATTGTAGCTCAAGTGCCGGAAAATACCCAACTCCCCAACGAAAACCTGGGGGACAGACCCATTTACTTGTTTTCGTGCATCGAGCGGTCGAAACGACTGAAAAGTAATCGGAAATATCGTGCCTGGCCCGGTTTTCCGAGACTGAACGGATTGCTGCGCAAAAAAATGCAGGACGAAATCCGCCGCTAGAGGAAAGGAAAAGGGAACCTGACATCGTTCCCCCTTCAAGTCAAGAGCCCACGATCAGAACATCACTGATCGTGGCTACCCTCTCCGATCGGCACGAGGAGGAGGACGGGGATACCGGGCGCGGGGGGATCTCTGCTGGTGATTGCATGCGGCGGCGGCTGAGGGTACGATGTCCCGCAGGATGGAGTGCATCGCGGTAATTTCGTGGTGGGCGGCGCGACCGCTTATACTGCGGAAGGTACGTGCGCACATGCGATCCGTGAACTCGCGAAGCCTCAGTTGCCCGTGCTCATCGCGGTCTTCGGTTTTTCGCCGCGGTTCGGCGGCAATTTATTTCGTCCATCCGTTCGGAGGAACTTGAATGATGAACCGGCGCAACTTCCTTTCATCTGCTGCGGCTGCTGCAAGCACGGTCCTGGCCAGGCCGCTTTTGGGAACAGGAACTTCCGAGTTGTCACACCAAGAGCGGGTCGATCGCGCCCTGCGCGGCCAGGAGGTGGATCGCCCGCCTTTCACCTTCTATCATCATTACAAGCGACCCACGGCGCAGCAGGAAGCTGACGATCATCTGGCCTTTCACCGCGCGTATCACACGGACATCGTAAAAGTGATGAACGATTTCGACTACCCCAAGTCAACCACCGATAAGTGGTATGAACTGAAGCCGGTTGATTCGCCATATCCCGATCAACTCGCTACCCTCAAGCGTGTGCGCGACGGTCTGAACGGTGACGCCTACTTCATCGATACGATCTATGGTCCTTACATGACGGCGATGATTCTCTACCAATCGCAGGCCCGCTTTGCCAACCTGCCCAAATCTGACGAGGCTAAAGACGAGCAGATCAAAAGCCTGCACGAGTTCCAGCAGCAGAATCCCGAGGGTTGGCACACGGCGCTGGAAGCCATTACGCAGTCCACCATCAATCACATTCGGCATGCCAAAGCGATCGGGGCGTCGGGCACGCTGGTGAGCGTCTTCAATGCCGAAAGCAAGTTTGGTTCGGTCGAGGACTATCAAAAATACACTCGCCCGTACGACAAGCGCGTGTTCGAGGCGTTGGCTGACACCCCATTAACCGTTCTCCACCTCCACTATCTCGAACGGCCGTATATCGACGTGTTTAAGGACTTCCGCGCTCCCATCATTCAGCACTCAGTGAAAACCAGTGGAATCTCGATCGCCGAAATGCGCAAACACTACGCGCAGCCAGTTCTGGGAGGAGTGGACGAGATCGATTTCCGGAAACTCACCACGGCAGATATCCGCGGGCAATGGACCGAAGCGCGGGAGCAGGCCGGCGCCAAGTACATTGCGGCTCCGGGATGCTCGGTTCCCGACGATTCAACCCCGGCGGAGCTGGCTCACTTCCCACAGGCCATGGGAATTTAGAAGTCAACCACCGAGGACGGGTACAGTAGCCTCATTTCCGGGGGGAGACGGGGGAGGAACTTGGGGGAGGGAGAGGGAAAGGTACGGAGAGAGAAAGGTACCAGAGAAAGGTGCCTGGAACATGTGAAAAAATTGATTCTGCCGATTTCAGCACCACGCATTTTCAATGCTTTACACAGTTGATAACAGGTCCAAATTCAATTTCTTCACATGTTCCTGGAACCTTTTCGCGCCCCGAACGAGGGTCGTTCAAAGAACTATCCTAAGCGTACCACGTCCATAAAGGCCGTCCGAATGAACCCGTGCTGCCTCTTCCTTGTCCAGGAAAGTGTGCGATTCCATCGCGCCGGCCCCACGCTGGGAAACCGGGGACCGTCCGTCTCCGGTTTCCCCCGAGTTGATCGAGCGGACGTGACCACCTCAATCATCAGGGAGTATGGGGTCAGACGGAATCAGTAGAGATTATTTTTTTCGCTTTCGGATCGCCCCAGGCACAGCATGGACATAATAAACCTGTGTATCGTTCCGTCTGTCTTCAGGTTCCGGGTTCCGAGGTTCCGAGGTGAGCGTTCCATTGGTTAAGCTTTCGACGCCTGGCGAGAGTCCGTTCAGAATGGGCGAGCAGCCGCTGGAACGCGGATGAACGCCCTGCCTTGAGAACCCCGGGACGGAGTCCTGACGCCGGTCAAATGAGCTATACCTGTGAGTGCGGGAAACCGGGAAACAAGGTGCCCCGGTTTCCCCCCGGGTTTCCCAAATAGCGTGCTTTTCCTGCGCAGGCAAGGTGTTCAGTGGATCAGTTTTGCGTTTTGGTGTATAAAGGCCCTTCTCGCAGCCGTCCGAAAATAGCGGCTGAGGAGCGCATCCGGCTCGATGCGACGATGCGCAAGTGGAAGAACCGAGGGAGGGTTTCCGTGGAGAACAGTAGGAGCTTGCTCCTAATGGCTTTCACGGGATGCGTGCTGCTTTGCCACCCCCTGGCAGCGCAGGAATCCGCAACCGTTGATGTCCCCGTGGAGGTTAAGGCTGGAGAGGATGTCAAGCTCACCGTCAAGTTAACTCCGGCGCCCAGTTTTGATGGTGGGTGTGTCAATGTTCTATTAGCTGGCCCCAAATTTAGCATTGGGCAATGCATTCCATGCGCATCAGGTCAAGCGGATTGCCAAGGAACTGTTCGGCTCCCAGCGGACGCACCCGGAGGAACCTATCAGATTCAAATAAACACATTCTTTACAGGGTCAAAGTATCTTCCACTTCAGGCTCACATGGCCTTCGAGGTCATCGGGAATAAGAACCTTATCTTTCCGCGCGCTGCTGAAGTGAGGCTCAATCCCACTCAGGCACAGTTATTTAGGACCGCCGCGATACATGTGCAAGCACAAATCCAAATCTTCAAGACCAGCCTTGCGGGACCAAACTCCAGAAGAACTGTTACGGATATGATCCGGCATAACATCGACCAAGCTGTCGGATCGCTAGAGGCTACACAAAATTCATTTAGAGCGTCGGGATTATCCGAATTGCAGTTGGAGGAGCAGGGAGTATTCTTCAAAGACCTTCGGGCCGCGTACGAGGATGTCTTGAGTGCATTAGACAAAGGAGCCCCTAGAACCGCAAACAATAGCGTGTTTCTGCGCGTATCTGCTGTGGAGGCCGGTCGGCTAAAGGGGGAGATTTGGAGCTACCCAATTGAAGCGCAGGGGGCGCTCCGAGCATTCGAACAGAACGAATTGGCGTATAGAATCGTGGCTGAGACGCAGTCGCTCGTATTTGATCTGAATGTGAATAGCGTTCCGGCTGGCGCAGAGCTTTGTTTCTATCGGCGAGGCGATAGGTGCCGCCAACACGCTGACCCTACAAATACAGTTATAAGATCGCTTCCATACGCGCTATGGATCGTTCGTTTCGAAAAGCAAGGTTATCGAAGCGAGGAGCGGGAGCACGATCCCTTCCGAGAACCTAACCATGTGCTTAACGTAGAACTGCGAAAGTAGACATGGAATCATCGTCGAACGCTCGGTCGATCTCGCTGGCTCTGTACTATAGATCATTTAGGAGTGTATGCGGCGCGCTCGTGGGTTTGATCTCTGCCTCGCCAGTTCTATCGAAGTTGTTCCTCCCCGAAACACTGAAAGCGTACGGCTTCCCTCCTCTCGGCGACGCAGAAGGTCCAGCGCGAATCGCGACGTTCGTATTCGCTCTGTTTGTCACGTACTTTGCATTCTTCTCCGGCGCTCCTTTGCCGACCGGAAATCGGAGAAGGATTAGAGTCGTAGCCGGATTTGCTCTAGTCTTCCTTTTCAGCTATGTCGCCCTTTCGATGCGACTTGTTCGCACGGTAGAGGTTCCGAGCACGGGCACAGCGATCCAAGTCAGTGTCGGATTTGAAAGAACTGATTTCGCAAGAAGTAACTTCCCAGGTGAGAGCGACTGGGATTTACTTCGCGAAAGGGGACCGTATGAGGAGGAGATTTGGAGACTCTGGACGTCGAAGTCTCTGATTATTTCCCGGCTATCCTTGTATGCAGCATACTGTCTATTGGTCTTGTCAATTGTCACGAGCTTCAGCTGGGGTGTGCTCTACCACCTGCAAAAAGAAACAGGGATTCCAAAAACCCGGTGAGAATCCGGTGAGAATCCGTGACAGGCACGATATTTCCAATTTCCTGTGGCCATCCTTCCGGGTTCTGAGCTTCACGCGGCGTCGTCCCTTGGCTCCCCGGCACCGGGTCACGTCCCCGGCTTCACTTGGGAACAACGAGGGATTGAAGGTATAATGGACGCGGGTCGGGAGCGGAGCGTTGGGATATACATTTGAATGGGACCCCGAGAAAGCGGACGCCAACCTCCAGAAGCACGGCGTCAGCTTCGACGACGCGTCAACAGTTTTCGGGGACCCGCTCTCACTTCTGATGCCGGACCCCGACCATTCTGCCGATGAGGAACGCCACATTGTGCTGGGAATGTCCGCCCACCAAAAGCTCCTGGTGGTAGCCTGCGCGGAGCGGCCGCCGAATACCCGACTGATCTCTGCGCGGCGGGCAACGCGGGCCGAAAGGAAACGATATGAAGAAGAATCCTAGCCGGCGAAGTCGGGATCGCGAGCGCGACACGATGCGGCCGGAATATGATTTCAGCCGAGCGGTGCGAGGCGCCACCGCGGCAAGATACCGGGAGGGCGCCAACATTGTGGTCATCGACCCATCCGTGCTGGACGTTTTCCCCGATGGCCGCCGCGTAAACCAGGCGCTCCGTGCGCTCGCCCCTGTGCTCCGCGAACAACGCCAGACAAGGTAGCGGTGGAAACGGTCATGTACCTTTTCGTTCTCACCACTTTCACCACCTGTTGCTATAATCTGAAATCATGAAGCGAGCTACGGTTTCGATTCCCGATGACTTGGCGAAGGCAGTGGACAGCTATGTGGGCACGCAGGAGGCGCCGCCCTCCTTCACGGCGGTCGTCCAGGCTGCTCTCCGGCAGTACCTCACCGAACGCGGCTACTTGCGGGCGCGAGAGCCGTTGCGCATCAACCCCGCAACCCGTGGCAGCGGACGCCGTGACGTGAGCCGGGCGCATGACCGGTACCTGGCGGCACGATGAGATCCGCCGTCCTTGCCGACAGCGGACCGCTCTATGCGGCGGTTGATCCCGACGACGCCTACCACCCTCAAGCCCAAAGATAGCTAAAACGGCTCGCCCGCAACCACCAGGATGTGATCATCGCGTATCCGACGCTGCTGGAACCGGGTACCGCAGACGTCGGCTACATTGTAGCCCAGTAGGAGGAGTAGCGCAGAGGTGGACGCCGTTCAGTCCTCCTCTGCGGCTTTTTTTGAAAATCCGCGCCATGCCGCGTCTGCGCCGAATCAAAGAGCCGCTGAGGAGCGCACAATACGCGCACCTCATCGCTACTCCGACCCAACCACCGCGGTACCCGGTTCATCCGCCCGGCAGGCTTGATAAACCGGAGCAGAAAACGTACAATTGTACGGTATGGCTTCTCTGGTCGTTGATACTTCGGCCCTGCTCGCGGTGCTGCTGAACGAACCCACGCGGCAGGCGCTGATTAACGCCACGGAAGGATACAGTATGGTGGGGGCCCCCTCCTTACCTTGGGAGATCGGCAATGCCCTGGTGGCAGGCGTTCGTCGAAAGCGGTTATCAGCGGCGGACGTGCAGCAAGCTTGGGCAGGCTATCAGTCTGTGCCTGTGCGCCTGGCCCATATTGATGCCGGCCGCGCTGTTAACCTTGCCTTGCGAGCCGGGTTGTACGCCTATGACGGCTACGTGTTGCAAACCGCGCTCGCCGAAGGGCTGGCGCTACTGACCCTGGATCTCGGACTGGCACGGGCCGCACAAAAGATGGGCGTGAAATTGCAGGAGTTTTGAGATGAAGGTATACAACTATTCGGAAGCAAGGCAGCAACTGACGGAACTGCTGAACCGCGCCAGCCGCGAAGGGGGAGTGGAGATTCACCGCCGCGATGGGCAGGCCTTTTTGGTCCGCCCGGCCGCGCGTTCCGGTTCCCCCTTGGACGTGCCGGGCATCGATGCCGGTCTCTCCCGGAAAGAAATTCTGGATCTGGTGCGCGAGAGTCGTCGATCGACCGGTCGGCTCTTGAACAAGAGCCGCGCGCCGCACAAATCCCCGCACCGCACAAAGCGGTCGCTGAGCGGGTAGCGGAACACGGTACCCGGTTCTGACTACTGACTCTGTCTCCTATCTTCCCAGGTACCGGTCCCGACCCTTGACCAGAGCCGCGATTTTGCGGTCGGCGACGGAGCGTTTGAGCATCCAAAACCCGCAGTCGGGGTGGACCCATCCCACGCGTCCGGGGCCCAACACTTTCTCTGCGGTTTCGATGCGGCGCGCAATCTCGTCGGCGGTTTCAACCGGATTGACCTTGACGTCCACGACGCCGATCCCCAACTCAATGCGAGGATCGACGTCCTTGAGCGCGTGCAGGTCGTCCGCCGGACGGTGGGCGAGCTCGAGAACCAAGTGGTCAGCGTGCAGCGCGTTGAAGAACGCGAGGAGCGAAGCCCAATGGCCCTTGCGGATGGTTTGACCGCCGTAGTTGCCGAAGCAAAGGTGCACAGCGCGCTGGCCATCGAATCGGTCGAGAATAATGTTGATGGCCTGCGCGGCCAAAGCGCTGTCCTGGGGAAATTCCACCAGGCTGGCTTCATCCACCTGAAGGCAGGAGCAGGGAAGACCCTCCACCTGCGCAGCCAGGACGTGGGCAATGGCCAGGGTCAGGGCAGAGAAGTCGCGATAGTGCTCATCCAACACCAACCGCGCCAGCATATAGGGGCTGGTGACGGTGAACTTAAAGGGCCCGCCCGCCACCTCCGCCGCAGTGGCACAGTCCGCCATAAGATTGAGGGCGCCGCCACCCAGTTCGCCTGTAACTTTGGCGGCGGGCTGGGTGCGGAAGCCCACACCCCGCATGCGGAAATAGGCGTCGCAATCGGCGCGGCCTAAGTGCGGCTGCATTCCCGCCATCGGCCGCACGAAATACTCGATCATGCCGTTGGTGTCGGGGTGGTTGATGTCGAAGCGGTAGAGTTCGCCGTCGGTGGGCAGATCGATACCCGCCTGCCGCTGAATGTCGAAGACCACGCGAGTGGCATCGAGGCGCGCTTGCCGGCTGGGCGCCGCGGTCAGCCAATCTGGTACCGGGTAAGAACCGACGGTCGTAGTTTGAATCCCGGCGAACTGGTTGTTCATAGGGAATAGATCATACTACCACACGCTGTTTTCTCTGGGCTCTCTGTGCTCTCTCTGTGGTGAGTGGTTTGTCCGCGCTACGCCGTAGGGAATCCGGGGGAATCCAGGCACGATATTTCCTATTTCCGGTAGCCATCCTTCGGGGTTCTGAGCTTCACGCGTCGTCGTCCCTCGGCTCCCCGGCACCGGGTCACGGCCCCGGCTTGCGGGTGGGGACACCCGCGCTACAAACGAGGGATTACCGAGCCATAGCAGCCTCCCAAAACCGCACCGAGCGCGTGATAACCACGGTCTGGATTCTCAAAACCCGGTGACAGACGAAACGCTATACAAGTCATTTTGTCCCTGTGGGGTGCGTACGACAGCCATGCAGACAGAATGTCTCTTCCGTAAAGCGTGGATGAGAATCGCTAAACACGGTGCAGTGGCAAAGAGGTCAGCAGAGTGCTGGCCCCGTTCCATAGTATCTGTACACCGATGCATAACAGCAGGAACGCGGTGAGTTGCAGAATAACGGTCATACCGGTCGGGCCTACGATCCGCCCCAGGCGGTCGGCGAATCCGTAGCAGAGAAATATGCTGACCGCAAGCAGAGTACATCCGACAATTGCCACTACAATTCCCACCAGGTTATGCCCCTGATGATGGTGGGCGTTCGCGCCCAAAGTGATGGCAATGGAAATTGAGCCGGGTCCGACCGTCAGGGGCAAGGTCAGGGGGTAAAAGGCATGTTGGAAGGGATCCTCCGGCTCAATCCTCTTCTTCATACCCTTCTGGGAGGCGCTACTTCCCTGCTTCAGCAGTGTCCAGCCGGAGGAGATAACGACCAGTCCTCCCCCCACCTGGACGACGGGAAGTGAAATTCCAAAGAAGGAGAGGATGTGCGTCCCCACAAAGTACGAACCGACGAGCAGGAAAAAACTGTTGGTGGCAATACGCCACGATAGCGCTCGGCGCGTTGTCGTCGAGTACTGCTGCGTCATCGACAGGAAGATGGGGCTTCCTCCCAAAGGATCCACGATGGGAAACAGCGCACTGAGCACCAAGAATAGGTCCTTCGCCGCCTCAGCCAACACGTTTGTCCCTCCTTACTGTGCCTTCGCGCCCGAAGAGGTGAATATGGACAGGCGTCCGTTTCCGCGTAAATGACGATGGCGGACAGGCAACACGCCATTCGATCCAGGCTGAAAGATGCCACAGGCGCGATCCAGTATATCGAAAAGTATACACACAGGCGACGCGCGCGCGTGAAAACCGGTGACAGAACGTGAGAAACTGGGGGGGAAACTGGGGGCCAGTCTGGAGATTTCCGATTTCTTGTGGCCATCCTTCAGGGGCAACACCACGGTGTCAGGAAGCTGAGAAGAAATTCCGGAACGAGCAAAAGTACCTCGCGCAGAGACGCAGAGGCGCGGAGTCGACAAAGAAAATAAAGCATTTATTTATTTCGAACCTCTGCGCCTCTGCGTCTCTGCGCGAGATTGTAAATTTTTTCTCACGTTCCAGGTACCGTTCATTGTCCCTAGGCCGCATCCAGCCAAGCCGCCGGTTGCGCGCTTATTTCTTCTGCGCCTTGGAATCCCAGAACGAAGGATCGCTTGCAACCCACTCCGCCGCCGGCATGCTGAACTCAGGACGCACGGCGAACATCTTGGCATCTGGCCCCGCGGCTGATAGCTTCGCGTCTGCTTCCGTCCGTGTCTTCGCGGCCGTCAGTACGAACCGCACGCCGTCCTGACTTTCGAAGACCGTTCCCTCGCTATGCGGGTTGCCCTTCGTCACTGCGATCACCAGGAATCGCTCCTGCCCCATTTTCCACTCAGCGCCACGGCTTAGCTCGGGCCGGTATGTCGCAGGTCCCTCGCTATCGGGCTGCAACTTGAATTCAGCTCTCTGCTGGGCGAATCCATTCATGGCCGCCAGCAGTTCCTGCTTCTTGCGGTATGCCTCGGTGACCTGTGCCAGTTCCTCGGTCGAGGCGAATCCATTGATGTACCAGACTTCTTTCGAACCGGTCAGGGACTCGATACCCAAGTACGGATGCGGGACCCCGAGGCCAATGCACATACGCGCCGCTTCGGCTTCGATTCGGTTCAGCGCTGCCTCATGACCCGGCTTCCAAAACTCGCGAGAGATATACAGGATCCGTGGCGCCGGAGCGTGCGCCGGCGCTTGCGGCACGAGGCCGAGCACCAATGGCAGCAGAGTCAGCATCGATTTAACAGGCCCTTTCAGCCAGTATCCGCTAAATCGATTCGTCCATGCAAGGGGAGGCTTTCACAAAGGGGGAAAACAACGGTGTCAGAGAAACATGGATGAGCAGGATTCACAGGATGCAGTTACGTAAATCCCGTTCATCCTGACTATCCATGTTGAATTGGTTGGAATCCTGACTTGGGAGATTGGGGCGATCGCCCTTTCAGGGCTCGGGGTTGATGGGGGTTCCGTTCACCTAGGCCGTTGGCCCAGGCTTTGTTGTTTCGCCCCTTTGGGGCTCAGGCAACGTGAGGACCAGCATCCGGAGGTTCTTGTATTTCCGCGGCATCATATCGACCAGTTGGGCATCATAGTTGTCGGGCAGATTTATGAACGGGACGCAGTGCAGGGAAATTCCCCACTTCTTGGCCAAGGGGGACCCGCCGCCGGCGATCTCGGCAATATTGGGCGTGTTCGGTACAGCTGTGAAGTAGTCGATATCTCCGGTTCTCCGTGCCAACCCGTAAAAATAGGTACACACCGCCCCGGGGCTCGGCATCACCTGACTTTAACTACGAAACACTCGAAACCCTGGCTGAAGAGACCGGCGGCTTGGCATTCCACCACATCAACGACCTGAGCACTGCAATTCACGATGCCGCGAGCGACGCCAAGGCGAGTTACTCGCTGGCGTTTTACCCTTCGACGGTGAGTTGGGGTGGTTCGTATCATCGGTTGGATGTGACCGTGAATCGCCCGGGCACGAAGTTGCGGTACCGACCGGGATATGTAGCTGCGCCCGACAGGGCCACTACGCTCTCCGTCGCCGATGCCATCGCCAATCCAATCGAGCTGACCGGCATCGGCTTTAGCGTGCATCTGGATCCGATGGAGGGCGGTTACAAAGCAGCTATAACCATCGACCCGCGCAACATCACGCTGGAACCCAAGGACGGCAAGTGGACCGGATCGCTTCAGTTTCTGGTCGTGGTGGGAAAGGTGGAGCAGCTTACGACCATTCCGTTAAATTTCACCGAGGCGGTTTTTCACCAGATTCAGGATAAGGGCCTAATCCTGGGGGCGCACGTCAAGACCCCGCCGGGCACAACCGGCTTCAGCGTGGGATTCCGGGATGTGCCGTCTGGGATGATGGGAACCCTGCATGTCGCGCTTTGAAACACGACCGCGGTCCCGCAGCGTGCTTTCCAGTCCGAATTTCGCAACGGCTCTTGACACCCATTTCTCCGAACCATACGGCCGGTTCTTCTTTATAGCGGGTGGAATCAGACGTACGGGTTCTTCGCGTTCGTCTGCGGCTCTTCGATTGGGCATTTTTCATTTCAGTCCCAGCGTGAGTTGAGCGATTTCCCTTCGCCTTTACACGTTCCTCGAGGCCAATGCCCCAAAACTGGCTTCTGGACAATAAGTCCTTTTTGGGCTCAACCCGACCTTAATAATTCCTTCAATCTGGCTCAACCTGGTTTTCATGGATGTGCAAATGCCGGCGATGGATGGATTTCAAGCGACGGCCGCCATTCGAGACCGAGAAAAGACCACCGGCAAGCACCTCCGCATCATCGCTATGACTGCTCACGCCATGGCGGGCGACCGCGAGAAGTGCTTGGCAGCCGGAATGGATGGATACATTTCCAAACCGATCCATGCCAAGGAAATGATTGCCGCCATCGAAGACATTGCCTCTCCGGCATGACAGGCGCTAACACCCTCAGAGTTCTCATTTCCGCCCGTTTCTCGGGACCAGGTGCGAAGATTGGCACGAGAGATCGATGTTCACGGGATGACAGCCATTCTCTGACGTGCCCGATGTAGCGAAACGTTCGGTCAAGGCGGAGGACGTCGATTCCAGACAGATCGAGTGCGCGAGTCCCTGGGACATAATGCCCGAGCATGATTGCTTTAGTGCGCCTTCAGTGATAGCCTTCTCCTTGGTTTTCCTCTCCTAAGGAGACATTCGTATGATGAGCAGCTACCCGCTCTCACGCTGCCCCACTTGTAATAAGGCCTTCCGGATAGAAGTCAAGAGTCCTACCACTCTTTCGCCGATCTTGGGGCTGATGGCCTGCTCCCACTGCGGCCTGAAGTTCCAGCGCTTTGACCCGAAGTACCTGAACGCACCGGCCCGCCCGCTATCGCTTCGTAGCATTTCGAACTTCGGCTGAGTCTTCATTTCCGAATTCCATGCTCATGACCCACCCGGTGGGCGACGTGTGTCGAAGGTTTGCTGTCGCGGAGGGACCTGCGCTAGGGGCGCGCCTTTAGCTCTGGAACAACCCCAGTTGTTCCGACGTCGTGGCAGTACTCGACGACCTGCGCGAGGCCTTGGCACTATGCACAATTTCGAGGGACCCACCGAACATCAGCAAGTAGCGCGTGCGCCGGTTGGGCGGTCCTCCGCGGCTCGGCTCACTTTTCTTTAAGGGGGCAGGCGTGGCAAATATCATTCAACAATTTACGGTGAAGGCCCCGCCCGATCGAGTTTTTCACGCGATGGGAACTCCCGACGGATTGGCTCGGTGGTGGACCAAGACTTCGGAGGGTACGCCGGAAGAAGGTGCCGAATACAGGCTCTTCTTCGGTCCGGAATACGATTGGCGAGGCAGGTGACACGCTATAGACGTCATTCAGAATTCGAATTGGAAATTACCAAAGCCCATCCCGATTGGGTCGGAACCCGCGTGCGATGTGAGCTTGAACCAGAAGGCTCAGAAAGCACTCGGGTGCGCTTCTACCACACCGGCTGGCCGACTGAGAACGAACATTGGCGGGTCTCCTGCTACTGCTGGGCTGTGTACTTGCGGGTCATGCGCCGCAACCTTGAGCACTGAGAAATAGTTCCCTATGAGAACCGACTGGATGCCTAATGGCAAAAGTCTTGGCATCCGGGCGATTCGCAGGCGCGTTGGTGCCACGGGTCGACCTCTACGTGACCGCGCCGCACGCGCGGTGGAGCAGGCCTGTTCGGCCTCCGGAGTGTGGCAGCGCCGGTGAAGCTGTCGTGGCTGGGAAGCCTCAAGGGAAGGCCGCCGCCCGGCGTCGGTGTGCAGAACATCTCAAACACGATTTTCTTCCCGCTTGTGCTGCTAATGCGCGTGGTGAGTGGAACGGACGCGGTCAGCAGGAGTGATTTGACGCGTCGCAAAGGGGGAATCGCAGCCAGATCGACCAGCCCAATAGCTGCTAAGGTACAACCTAGACCCGTCAACCGATGCCCGCAACTGCTGGATCACGCAGGCTTACCGAAAGGACACGCTCTCCAAGACTCCCGTCACCGTGTCGTGCTGATCGACGAAAGCCACAATCTCAGGAACAGCGAGGGACGGCGTTACCAAGCGATTCAGGAGTATATCGGGAAGAACGGCAGCAGATGTATTCTCCTGTCGGCGGCCCCCTACAATAAGACCTATATTGATCTTTCGTCGCATCTTCAGTTGTTTGTTCCATCCGACTCGGACCTGGGAATCCGCCCGGAGCGCCGCCTCAAGGAACCGGGTGAGACGGAGTTCATTTGGCGCCACCAGTGTCCGATGCGCTCGCAGGCGGCGTTCGAAAAGAGCGAATGTCCCGATGATTGGCGCGATCTGAGCGGCGGTCTCCGACCGCCGTCGTCGATCGGAGATCGACGCTACAATTTATGTCGCTCTGCATAGTGCCCTGCCTCAACTTGGGGGCAATCGAATAATCTGGGCTTCGTCCAATATTCGGAATAGGCCCGAGCACAGCTTCGAGGTGCAGACGATCGGCGCACCTCCGTAGTATTGAGGCCAAGTGATCAGACTTGGCGACCCACAGATCGGGCAAGCCAGCACGGCGGCCAGATTGCGAGCAAACGAGTCCTGCTCATAGCTCAAATCGTCAAGGAAGACGATATCGCCGGGAACCATCTCTGCCAGCGAGGTGCGAGCGAAGATATGCAGGTCCTTCTCGAATTGCTGAGTCCGGCTCCGCCAAGAAGCTTCGTCTGTGCCCGCGCGTTCTGACACGATGCCCGGTTTCGCGGGCTTGCATCCTTGCTTTGCCATCCCCATAAGAAAATCCCTTTCGCTGCCAAGATGTGCTGGAACGCGCTGGCGACTCTCGCGGACCATGTATTCGTAAGGCTGGAACTACGCGGGCGTTCCAAGTTCGCCTCGCAGATCACGAAGGGCAAGAAAGACATGTGCTTACCGCTGTCCCTATTTCGTATTCCACAACACCGTTCGGTGGCGGAAGGCATTTGCGTGGACCCACCGGCCGGGCGCGGCGCCGAAGAGCGTTCCAATAAAGGAAACGGCGTGCCAATTCGGGAATCTGCGCGTTTCTACATTTCAGCACCACCCCGTCCGTCTATCGACGGACCGCCCCTCCTCAACTGAGGAGGGGAGCCGTCCGGGAAAAACTCCGCTGGATCCGCGGGGGACCTCGTGGCCCGGGCTGCCTCAACTGAGGACGGGAGCCCCCCGGGAAAAACCCAGGAGCCCGCAGGGAAAAACTCCCCTCCTGATTCAGGAGGGGCCGGAGCGCCAGCGACGGGGGTGGTTACAGACGCGGCCCTGCAGTCGAGCGATCGCGAGAAAATGTAGCTTCTCCACTTCTGATTTCCTCACCCCCGTACTATCGGCGTTTTTGGCTTTGCGCTTGAGATCGAATCTCTCGATCTCGTAGGCGTTGGCGTCCCTGCTTGCTTCCCATTCTGGAACAAGCGAACGTTCGCAAATTGCTGGCCCCGGACCTTCCCTGAGAATCTCTGCTGGCCTTATCGCGACTGTCTGCCGAATCCGCCGCCCCTCTTCGACACACCCGCAGCTTAGGAATGGCACTTCCCATCTCGAACCCGCAAACTCTGGCAACCCTTTGGTATTACGAGCCTTGCGTGTCTGAGGTCGATGTTCTTCAAAGCGTCCGCTGGTTTTTCGGCGCCCGGTCTCTGGAGCTTTACTCGACCTTTAGCGAAGCTCTTCGAAGGCGTTCGCCTGTCAATTCGTCCTCCGCATCGGCGCGGCCGCACCATTGGCCCAATCTTTGCAATTTCTAAGGACAGCGCAGGGATTCCGAGGCCCGAGGCGGCAACCGAAGCGTGGAGCCGCAGGCGCCACGCCGCGGGTGAAGTGTTGTCTGCCACGGCCAAACGGATACCCAAGGTCGAACGGCGCTGGCCCTGATGGGCCATTCGAGAACGAGCAGGTTCACATGGCGACTCAACCGATTCCTACTTACCGGAACATCAGCAACGCACCGGCGGCAGCTTTCCGGCCCCAACTGATTTCGCGGCGTCCTTGGGTGCCTTCCAGCCTCCCCACCGCGGCGCAGAAAGAGGCACGGCAGGCTAACGAAAGGCAGCGGCTGCTGGTTGAACTGCTTCCCTTGGTGAAGCGCATGGCCTTGAGCATGCGCGGGCACCTGCCCTCGCACGTGGAAGTGGACGACCTGATCGGCAACGGAGTCTTAGGCTTGGTTGATGCCGTCGCCAAGTTTGATAACACCAAACGGGTGAGGCTCGAAAGCTACGCCCGGCACCGGGTGCGCGGGGGCATCTTGGACGGTCTGCGCAGCGCCGATCCTGCCTCCCGCGATTTACGGCGGAAGAACAAGCGAATCCAGAAACTATATCGGGACCTGGAGATCAAGCTCGGGCGTCCGGTGGAGGATCAGGAAATCGCGGCGGCATTGGGACTGAACCTGGCGCAATGGCACCGCACCTTGAATGAGGTGCAGAGTGTGGGATTTGATTTCAATGGACGCACTCTATCGGCCGGCCCGACTACGAAATCGGTGAGCCGATGGACTGATCCGCCGCTCTTGGCCGATAACAGTGCCGATCCGTTTGATCTGTGCTACCGCCGGGAGCAGCACGCTCTTCTGGGCCAAGCACTTTCGCGTCTGCGGGAGCGGGAGCGTCAAGTCATCACGCTTTACTACGAGCAGGATCTGACGATGAAGGAGATTGCCGCCCGCATGCAGGTGGACGAATCGCGCGTGTCACAGATCCATTCGGCGGCGCTGGTACGCTTGAAGGCGGGCGTGAATTCGCTGCTGCATCCCTCTCACCGTGCCGGTACCACCAGCCCTGCCCTTGCGAAGGCGGCGGGCGCCGGCGACTAGCGGGCTGAGGAGAAGGTCCTCCAACGTAATCCTCGCTCGCCGGGGCTTCGACTGTCTCTTGCCCTGGAGATTGAGCGCCACGGCCGCGCGGATGAGATCCTGCAAGGCCGCCGCATCCACCTGGTCGCCTTCGTGGATGTCGATGGCGCGCCGAACATTCCCGCCGAGGCTGGAGTTGAATAGACCGGAAGGGTCCACGAGCGCCGCTCCCTTGGCAAATGTCATCTTGACGACGTTCTGGTACGTCTCTCCCGTGCAGACGATGCCGCCGTGGGACCAGACCGGCGTTCCGGGGTTCGTGGGTTTCACCCATTTCCACTCTTCGACGATCTCAGGGTCTGCCGCGTGGATGATGGCGCGCACTTTCGCGAGCGTCTTCCCGCGCCAGTCCCCAAGTTCCTTGATCTTCGCGTCGATGAATGCCGAGGTAGATTCTGCGGGCCTTTTCATGTACACCTCCAACTTTCGCACCTAATTTAGCTGCGATCAGCGCAACCTGCAACCTCCGGAAGTGGAAGCCTCTTCTGGTTCAATAGCAGTTCGGAAAGGGGGTAGCAACCCGCGTACGGGCTTAATAGGGATGATTGGAATAGTGTTGAATGCATAACTACCGCAGATTCAAGGTTAGCGTCAACGGGAGGATAGGTCGCACAGCCCGCCTTTCCGACCATCCGCTCCGCATCGCTGGCCAGATGAATTGACGACCATTTCCACGCTACACCGCGTCACGTGGTGGGCGACGTCCGCGACGACCACCCGAGATAAGCGAGCCATGGCGCGGCATGATACCAGAAAACGTCCCGTGGACTGAACCCCTGAGTTGAGACAGTAAAACCAGGGACAGGTGGCGAGCCAGAGGCATGATTGCCTATGTGGAAAGGCTGGCCGCTGAAAGGTAGCGCCGCCCTCGAGGGCGGCACCTGCCGCCAGCGATTCCGCATTCGTGCTTTCCTTCCTGCTTCAACCCTTTGAAATTGCAATTGCTTTGCCCAGTCCCCGCTGATCGAGCAGATTCGCATTCGTTTTTGACTTGACAGCACCGATTCTGTCTGATATAGTAGCAATATATCAGATGAAAAACCCTCCGATATCCCGCTCCAGTCTTCCGGTAGGCGAGCGCAAACGCCGCTCGCGCCTGACGCAGATCGTCTCGGGCCAGCGCTTTCTCCGCGGGACGTTGGCGCCTCGTTTGCGCCGCTGCGGGAAACCGAACTGCCGCTGTGCCCACGGCGAACTGCACGCGTCGCTGTACCTCGTGCAGAGCCAGGGGGGCAAGCCGCGCCAGGTGTTCGTGCCCAAGGAGTGGGAAGAGCGCATCCGCCAGAGCGTTCAGGGCTATCAAGAAATCCAGCAACTGCTGGAGGAACTCTCGGAGGTCGAGTGGCAGCGGCTGCTCGATCGCAAGGAGTGATCCCGTTCTCCGCCGCCTGATCCGGTATGGCGAGACTGTCTACGGTCTTTCGGAACGGATCGTCGCGGCGGTCCAGGATCCCCGACGACAACCCCGTATCCCGGCGGCCGTTCTCCTGAAAGCCAGCTTGGTGATGTTCTGGTCCCGCTTGGGCAGCTTGAACGCGCTGGAAGAGCACCGCCTCTCGCGGTTCTGGAAACAGTGGCTGGGGTGTTCGCCCGGAAGTAGCGACACCCTGGGGCGCGTGCACGCCGGCCTCGTCGCCCACGAACTGCGCGAGGGGCTGCATCACGTCTACTCCCGCCTGAAGCGGAACAAAGCCTTGCCGGACATCGGTGGACTGGGCGTGGCGGTTCTCGACGGTCACGAGACCCACGCCAGCTATCGCCGTCGCTGCTCGGGATGCTTGCAGCGGACGATGCACACCGAGCAAGGCGAGAGGATTCAGTACTACCATCGGAACGTCACGCTGCAGTTGTTGACGGGTTCGGAGTTGCGGATCCTGCTCGATCTGGAACCCCAGCGGCCCGGCGAAGACGAGGTGACCACGGCCCGGCGCTTGCTGGATCGCGTCCTGGCCCGTTACCCCCGCGCGTTTCAGTTGCTGTTGGCCGATGGTCTCTATGCCCAGGCCCCCTTCTTCAATCTCCTGCTGGCCCACGGTAAGCACGCGCTGGTGGTCCTCAAGGACGAGCGGCGCGACCTCTACCAGGATGCCTGCGGTTTGTTTGGGGTGACGCCGCCCGAAGAGGGAAAGTATCGGTCGCGTCACTGCCAGTGGTGGGACGTGTCGGACCTCACCACTTGGCCTCAAGTGAACGCCCCCGTGCGGGTCATCCGTTCGCGAGAAACCTATCAGGTGCGCCGTCAAACGACGAAGCAGGTCGAGTCGATTATGACCGAGTGGGTTTGGGCCACGACGCTACCGGTGACGCAGGCAGCGACCGAACAAGCCGTCGGCTTGGGGCATCGTCGCTGGGATATTGAGAACTATGGATTCAACGAGCTGGCCAACGAGTGGCACTCCGACCATGTGTATAAACACCACCCCCAGGCCATCGAGTCCTTTCTGCTCGTCGCCTTCCTGGCCTACAACCTCTTTCATGCTTTCTGGGTTCTCAATCTGAAACCGGCCGTCCGTCGCGGCCGAACGCAACGCTACTGGGCACGCCTCATAGCCCGCGAACTCTGTCAGGACCCCTGCTTCCCCGAGGGCTCATCCCCCTAAGAGTCTTCTCCTCCCCTCCCGGAGTTCCGCCCCGCGCTTCGGCCGAACCTTCGTGCCGCGTGCGGCGACTTGCGCCCCTCTCGCCGTAGTGCCGACCTCACCGGGTGTATTTTCCCGCCCTGCCCCGCCGACAAAGCCTATGCGAATCTGCCTAACCGCCTCCGGCGCGCCCGGACTAACTATTTCGCGCACCTCCAACCTCGGATGCGGAATCGCTGACCTGCCGCTGCCGCGCTTTCATCGTTTCAGAAAAAATGCTATCATAGAGTCTCATTAGACCAGTTGGGCCCAATCAACCAAACATCGACCAGGAGGGGAATATGCCCGAGCTTGCGAGTAATCCGCTCATTGCCGGAATCAGCGAGATTCGCAGATCGTGGGGCTGGCTTCTTGCCCTCGGAATCTCGTTCATGCTGTTGGGTGTCGTCTGCATTTTGGGTGATGTCACGGCCACATTCGCGACGGTGCTTTTCTTCGGTTGGATGCTCCTGTTCAGCGGTGTCGTGGCCCTGATCCACGCGTTTCGTACACGCACCTGGAGTGGGTTTTTCCTTCACCTGCTCAGCGCCCTACTCCGGGGATTCACGGGGTACGTCCTGGTTCGTTATCCGGGCGCCGGAGCTGTCAGCTTGACGCTGGTCCTCGCGGTCTTTTTCGTGGTGGGAGGGATGTTTCGCGCGGTTGGCGCCGGGATGATGCAGTTCCCGCGCTGGGGCTGGTCTCTCGCCTCAGGGATCGTCTCTGTGGCTCTGGGGATCATGTTGCTCGTGCAGATGCCAGTTTCGAGCATCTGGTTCATTGGGTTCGCGATCGGCGTTGACTTAGTCGTGGACGGCGCATCGCTCGTGGGTTTCGCTACGGCGATCCACCGCTTGCCCACGCTCACACCTCACGAGGCTGTCTGACGTCCGCCAAACATCAACCCGGACTCTCGCCGAGTCACAGACTGTTGCTCGCTAGCGTGCGAGCACATTTAAGGAGGTTTGTCGTGGAAAAAATGCTCGTTGTGGTCTTCGACGACGAAAAGAAAGCTTACGAAGGATCGCGTGCTCTCAATCAGCTCGATGCCGAAGGGAGCATTACAATTCATGGTGAATCGATAATCCAGAAGAACGCCGATGGCAAGGTTTCGGTCAAGCAGGCAGAAGGTGATTTCCCGATTCGAACCCTCGGGGGGACGGCTATCGGCAGCCTGATCGGCCTGCTGGGCGGACCGATCGGGTTCGGAATCGGCGCTAGCGCGGGCGCACTGGCCGGCATGATTTCCGATCTCAATGTAGCGGGAGTCGACGCGGGTTTCCTGGACGACGTTTCCAGAGAGCTGAAACCGGGTAAGTGGGCGGTAGTTGCCGATATCAGTGAAGAATGGGTGACGCCGGTGGATACCCGGGCAGAGGCGCTCGGCGGCGTCGCTTTCCGTGCCGCAAGGAGCAGCGTCGAATCTGACCAGAGGACCAGGGACGAGGCCGAGCTTCGAGCCGAAATCGACGCGCTGAAGGCCGAGCACGCTCAGGCTCGCGCCGAACGCAAGGCGAAGCTCCAAGCCACAATTGACCACCTCAACGCAAAACTACAGGATACGGTGGAGCAGGCCAAGCGTCGGTCAGAGGAAATCAGACGCGAAACTGAAGCCAAGGTCCAGGCCCTTCAGCAAAAAACCGCGAAGGCGCAGGGCGACGTCAAAGCCGCACTCAACGCACGCGCGACCCAGATCCGCCAGGAATACGAACGGGTAGAGGCGAAGCTGAGGAGCGCCGCAGGGGGAGAACTGAGGAAGGCGGCTGACCGGGTCGAGAAGGCAGCTAGGTAGTGCTTGTGTTCCGCGGCCGGTCATTGTGGAATTGATGGCAGGCCGCCCAGCCCAATTCTCGTATTGCGGCTGGCCCTTCGTGTTCGTACCCATCGAAGTCGAAACCAAGACAAAGGAGAAGTGTGGTCGCACGTCTGGACCATGTGAAGAAGCGCGCAGAGGGCGAGCGGTGCGTAGCTTGAGTGGCAGTGCACGGTAGCTGGTCACACATCATCGGCAATATGGTTTTCTTGTGGGCCTTTGGCCCCGCGATCGAAGACGCGATGAATCCCTTACGCTATCTGGTGTTCTATATTATGGGTGGAGTGGTGGCGATGCTGGCCCAAGTTGCGGTCAGCCCCCACTCCACAGTTCCTAACCTCGGGGCGAGCGGCGCGATTGCGGCAGTGATGGGGGCCTTTCTGGTCACGTATCCTCGCGATCACATCAAGTCGGTTCTATTTATCGGGTGGTTTGTCCGCATTACGTTTATCCCGGCAGCCCTCCTGATTGGGCTTTGGTTTGTGATTCAGCTCTTCAGCGCCGGCACAATAACGAGTATGAGCGCCGGCGGGGTAGCTTATCTGGCCCACATTGGTGGCATGATCTTTGGTGCGATTACGGCCCGCCTGTTCGAGGATCCCGATCGTATCACCGCATAGGCGCTACTCATGTTGCCCAAATGGGGGGACAGCCGAGAAGTTATGCGGCCAGGCGCTCGCCGGCTTGGCCTGCCGGCGGCGCCAGAAGAAGTAGGAGAGCCCCCAGAGCACGCCGGTGGCCGCCGCCCAGCCCCACGCCTCCGGGCCATCGCCCACCGCGAGGTGGGCGATGAGCGCCGAGGCGAGGTCGATGGCGAAGCCGGCGTAGGCCCACTCCTTGAGCCGCGCCGGCACCGGCGCCAGCAGCAGCACCACGCCGAGGAGCTTGGCGCACGAGAGTTCCACCCGGAAGTAGGCGGGGAAGCCGAGGTGGGTGAACGCCTGCGCCACCTGCGGCAGGCGCAATTGCGCGTAGGCGGTGAAGCTCATCTGCAGGCAGAAGAGCGCGGTGACGATCCAATAGACGATCGTCTTGGCATTGGGGGTGGTCTTGCCGGCGACGAGGGCCGGCTTCTGCAGGGTCGATTCCATGGGGTTCCTCCTCCCACGCTTCAACGCTTCGGGGCGTTGGGCGGCCAACCGGGGATCGCAACGCCGAACTGCTTGGCGTACTCGGCGTTCAATCGCTGCCACCCGCCGAACTTCAGGGCCTCGGCGCCGACGATGCGTCCCATCGGCTCGCCTGCGAGGAGCCGCTCCAGGACGTCGAAGCAGATGTGCCACCCCGCAGCACCCATGGAGATGAAGCGGGGATCGATGTAGTGCCACAGCGTCAGGCGCGTGCCGCCACCCGAGGCTTCGAGTTCCCACCGGATATCGTTGCCACCCCAGTTGTACTCAAGCAACTTGGGAGCGTCGGCTCGCGTCACGGTGGTTTCGGTAACGTGCGGCGCGGGCGCTCCCACCGTGGTGAGCTCCACCGTGGTTCCAACCGTACCCAGGCTCCCATCGGCTTCAAAGGGAGCCCACTCGCGCAGATGCGCCGGGTCGGTCAGCGCCTGCCAGACTTTCTCCGGCGGGTGGCGCAGCTCTCGGACCAGAATGAGCGTCCACTTCTCTCCGTCCTTTCGTACCTGCGCCCCGCTGGCCGGACCCGGTGCGTACGGCTCGCGATCGGTCACCCTCTTCTCTTTGTCTTCCTTTTCGTTGGTGTTGACTGATCCATGCGGTCGAGGTGTCGTTCGAGAGCATCCACGTGAGCGGACCAGAACCGGCGGAACGGAGCCAGCCAGGCGTCCACCTCCTGAAGCGGTTCCGGCTTCAGCCGGTAGAGACGGCGCTGTGCGTCCACCATGGATTCGACGAAACCGGCCTGGCGCAGCACACGCAGGTGCTTTGACACGGTCGGCTGCGGCATACGAAGTTGACGCCCGATCTCTCCCACCGACTGTTGGGACGAGACCAGGAGGCTCAATATCGCCCGGCGGTTCGGCTCCGCAATGATTTCGAACACAGACCCCACTCTCTTCATATACTCCACAGGGCATATACGTGTCAAGGCATATTATAGGCAGGTCTGTTCACCGGTTCGAGAACACCGCCAAGTGGCCGGCGTAGGGATCGCATCCCATGACATGCTCGGCCATCATCGACAGCCCGTCGAACGAACGGCGCACGTCGCACGGCACCGTGCACGGGTGTACTTTGATCGGAGTGGCGCACGCGATCGCCGGCTTGCATCCACGTGATGTGGATGGTAGCCTCATCAAGGTGCTCCCCAATGGTGAGCCCGCCATTGCCTCCGGCGCTCATGAATGCGGCGCGGGGAGGGATGGCATTCTTCGTACCCGCCTACGGCCAGAGTGTACCTATGAACCGACACGAGAATAAGGTGTTCGAGAATGAACACGTGATTTTAGACGACGGTGTCTACGTAAATTGCAAGTTCAAGAATTGCAGCCTGGAGTACTCGGGCGGTGACGTTTACGTCCAGAATTGCCAAGGCGAAGGCTGCCAGCTTGTCTGGCGAGGCGCCGCGCAACGCACCGTTATGCTCCTGCAAGGTCTGGGCATGATGGTTCCCGTTACGCCGCCACCCGGTACTGAACCGGCCAACCGAGTGCAGTGATGGCGGGGAGTAGCAAAGTCGAAGAGTTGAACAGTCGAAAATGCTCGTCGGGCAGTCATCGGACTGGTTCAACTTTTCGACTTTTCAACTTTTTGACTTTTCCACTCTCCGGCTCCTCGAGCCTTCGCCTCAGCGTGGCCAAGGCTTCAATTGTCTTGCCTTTTCTCTGCCAATACTTCTATATTCAAGCGTTTGAACCGCTAGAATTCCCCAAGCTGAGGACCTGGTCTTGGCTAAGCCGAGTTCGCCGCACATATTTATCAGTTTGGCCGCCCCCACGCTGGGCACCATGGAGGCTCTTGCCGTCCACGTAGCGGGCGTACCCGTCGGGTATGAGCTGCGTCTGGACCACCTCCGGGACTTTGCGCAACTTGAGCCGCAGCTTCGCCAGATGCTCACGCGCTTGCATTTTCCGCAGACGATTGCCACTTGCCGGACGGCGGCCGCAGGAGGGATGCTGCAGGGGGGCGTGGCGGACCAGGCGGCGATTCTTTCCGCTGCTGTCCGCGCCGGCTGCCAGTGGGTTGACATTGAGATCGAGTCCCTTCAGAAAGCCGGCCTCAGCCTGCTCAAGGACCTCAGGCCCGCGAAGATCATTGTTTCCTACCACGATTTTCAAAAGACTACGGCGCTGGCCCCCGTTTATCGCCGGTTGGTGCGTCTGCCCGTGCATACGGTGAAGATCGCCACGCACGCACGCAAACTGCGGGATAACCTGCAAATCCGCACTCTGCTCAATGCGCATCGGCGGCGGCGCAGCCCAAAATTGGTCGCGCTGGCCATGGGGCCTTCGGGCATGCCCTCGCGGCTGCTTTCGCGGGTGTGGGGATCGGCGTTCACCTACGCGGCCCCGCTCACGCATTCTCCCGCCGCACCGGGTCAGATTCCGGCGGAGGTGATGCGCTCGGTTTATCGGGTGGAGCGCCTTGGCAGCCACACTCAGATTTATGGAGTGCTCGGTTCCCACGCTTCCATTTCGCTATCCCCGGCCATGCAGAATGCCGCATTTGTGGCCAAGCACGTCAACGCGGTTTTCCTGCCTTGCGAGACCAGGCAACTGGCCGACTTCCTGGCCTTCGCCCGCGGGCTGGAGCTGCAAGGTTTCGCGGTGACCATGCCTTTCAAACGTGCCATCCTGCGCGCGCTCGACTGGGTGGAACCCCTGGCGCATCGAATTGGCGCGTGTAACACAGTGGCCCGGCAGCGCGGGCGGTGGTTGGGGTGGAACACGGATGCCGCGGCCGTGGTGGAGGTTCTCACCAAGCGCTTGCGCCTGGCGGGCAGCCGCGTGCTGGTATTGGGGGCGGGAGGCGCGGCGCGCGCGGCCGCCTACGCTGTGCGCGGGGAAGGCGCGGAAGTGATTATCACCGCGCGGCGCGAAGCCGCCGCCCGCGCCTTGGCGCGCGGAGTGGCGGCGCAGGTGGTACCATGGGATAGTGCCGACAGCCTTGAAGTTGACACCGTCGTGAACGCCACGCCGGTGGGAATGTACCCACACGTTGACAGCACCCCCATCGACCTGGCGCGCCTGCGCGTGCGAGTGGTCTTCGACATGGTCTATTATCCCCAGGACACACGCCTGCTGAACGAGGCACGCGGGCGCGGGCTCACCACGATCTCCGGCTTGGAAATGCTGGTGGCGCAGGGCGCGCGCCAGTTCGAGATCTGGACCGGGCTCACCGCCCCACGGGCGCTGATGGAGCAGGTCGTCCGCGCGGCGCTGGGGAAGAGTTGAAAGAGTCGCTTATGTCCAATTCCCTTCCCAAGTTCGCCGAATTCAGAAAGCTCGCGGGTCATGGCAACGTGGTGCCTGTCTATCGCACTATTGTGGCGGACCTGCTGAGCCCTGTTTCCGCGTTCCTCAGCGTTTCGCCGCAGCACGGGCGCGATGCGAATCTGCACCCGCACAGCTTTCTGCTGGAGAGCGTGGAAGGCGGTGAGCGCGTGGGCCGCTACACGTTCTTCGGCGTTGATCCTTTCCAAATCGTGACCTGCCGAGGCGACCACATCACGCTCCGGCGCGGCGAGGCTGTAGCGGCGGTCTCCGACGGCCGATCCCAAAGAGAGGTCTCTGACCGCCGACCCCAGGGGGCGGGCAGTGTCGATCTGACAGGTAGCGTCGATCAGAGATCGACGTTACACGAATCGGGAAACATCTTCGAATTTCTGCGTACTCTGGGGGCGCGCTATCATTCCGTGGTTATCCCTGAACTTCCGCCCTTCACGGCCGGGGCGGTCGGCTACCTTTCATATGAAGCGGTGCGGATGCTGGAGCACTTGCCGCCGCGCGTGCCTTCCGACGTCGATTTGGATGATGCTGTCTTTATGTATTTTGCGAACGTGCTGGCCTTCGATCACGTGCAGCACCGGCTGTTTTTGATTGCCAATGTGCTGACCGAGGAAGGGAAGGGAAGCCTGCGCGCCAAATACGACACGGCCTGCCGCCAACTTGACCAACTGGAAAGCCGCTTACGCCGCCCGCTGCAACTGCCGCGCGTCCGCCGGCCCCCGGGCGCCTTGCACGTACGCCCCAACATGCCGCGTGCCCGCTATGAAGCCATGGTGGAGCGTTCCAAGGAATACATCCGCGCGGGAGATATTTTCCAGGTCGTGCTCTCGCAGCGCATGGAAGTTCCCGTGCGTGTTCCCGCCTTCGATGTTTACCGCGCGCTGCGCGTCGTCAATCCCTCGCCCTACATGTATTACTTGCGCATGGGCGCCTCCACCGTGCTCGGATCATCGCCGGAAATGCTGGTGAAAGTGGCGGGCCGCAACGTTGAGTATCGGCCCATCGCCGGCACGCGCCCGCGCGGAAAGTCCGAAGAAGAGGACAAGCGCCTGGAAGCCGAACTGCGTTCGGACGCGAAGGAATGCGCCGAGCACATTATGCTGGTGGACCTGGGGCGCAATGACGTGGGCCGCGTCTCTGAGTTCTCCACCGTGCAGCCGCGCGAAATCATGTTTGTCGAGCGCTACTCGCACGTGATGCACCTGGTTTCCCAGATCACCGGCCAACTGCGCTCCGATGCCGATAGCTACGCCGCGCTGGCCGCCTGCTTTCCCGCGGGCACGCTCACCGGCGCGCCCAAGGTCCGCGCCATGGAGATCATCGACGAGCTGGAGCCCACGCGCCGCGGCCTGTATGGCGGCTCGGTGCTCTACCTTGATTTTTCAGGCAATCTCAATTCCTGTATTGTCATTCGAACGGTACTCATCAAAAACAAAACTGCCTACCTGCAGGCCGGCGCCGGCATCGTTGCCGATTCGGTCCCCGCCCGCGAGCACGAAGAGTGCCAGAACAAAGCGCGCGCTGTCCTTCGCGCCTTCGAACTCGCCGAACAGGGGCTTTGAATCAATTTTGGATTTTCGATTTTGGATTTTGGATTACAGTCGGTGCGCGCTACCTGCGGCCGACGAGCGGTTGCCAGGTGTGAGGACGCGCCTCACCGAATTAATTTTGGATTTTGGATTGTGTCCTTTGCCAAAAGGGCACGGATTATAGTCGGTCGGTATGTGCGCTGCTTGCCCGTAATCCAAAATCCAAAATCTAAAATCCAAAATTAAACGACATCTTGAATGTTGAATCTTGAATTTTGAATCGTCTTTACGCGAGCGCCAGGTTCACATTCTCAATGGCTTCGTCGATCTCTGCCGTATTCTTGTAGCCAACCGTGACGCAATCGACGCCGGCCTTTCTGAAAGCGTACCGCATGGAAGCTTGGCGGTCAGCGCGGGTGGTGAACGCGCCCTCTCCCACCAGTTTCATGCTGATGACGCCCATGCCCTCCTGGCGGACCTGTTTCACATGCGTGGTGACCTCGTTCACATTGCCCAAGCCTTGCGTATCGTAGTCCTCGGCATCCATGTGCATGCCCTTGTGATTCATTCGAATCATCGCCACCTGGAGCCACCTGTTGTCGGGGCACTGCCGCAAGGCGGGCAGGCCGTGCACGGACGCGCCGCGCCCGATCACCGCATGTCTCGCCTGTGCTTCCTCAATGCCGTCCTGCCACCGCAAGCTATCCTGCGGCCACGTCGCCTCGTGTTGCCAGTGCAGCAGCATCACATCAAAGTACTCGGTCTGAGCGAGTTTGCGCAGCTCGTCAATCTTCTGCATCGGATCAACGTCTGGCCTCGTGGTCACCTTTGACATCAGCCTGTAGCTGTCGCGCGGAATACCGCTCAGCGCGATGCCCAGCATTCTGTGCATATCGCCGTAAGACTCAGCCGTCTCAAAAAAGCGAATGCCGTGGTCGTACGCGTAACGGACCAGCCGGGTAAATTGCTCCTGTCCCAGCTCGCGTTGCACGCGCCCGCCCATGGTGCCGGTGCCCAAGGCGAGCCGGGTGACATCGACTTTGGACTTGCCGAGCGTTACCCAATCGGTCGCGGTCTCTCTCGCCGCTCGCAGGGGAATGCTGCCGGCTCCGGCTAGCGCCGCTGCCGCAAGTCCGGTTTTCAGGAAATCACGACGCGTGTAGTGAGTCATGGGTCCTCCTTAAGGTCATAACTGACCACAACAAGCCACTCTTGAATTAGACAGCCGATGACCGGCCCAGTCAATGACAAAATGTCACTTATGGCGCATGCTCTTTTTTCCGAGGATCCGGCTGGCAGGCCGGAATGGTGAGGTCTCGACGCGCAGCGCCTTGGTCTGCGGCCGCGAAGCTGCCGCCTTATGCTTGCCTCGGTAACGGAAGTTTTTCATTTGAGCACGGTGCTACGAATAAGCTCCGTTTCGTGCATCACGCCCTGGATGAGGCTTTCCCATTCGGCCTTGTCCTCGGGCGTGAATTCCACCCCATATCCCTTCATGCGCTTGGGGCGGGCATTCTCCAGGATCACCCACAAGGCGGAAAGCTCCGCCATCAGTACTTGTCTGGGTTCGAGTTTCGGGAGTTGAATAGAGAAGTGTCGCAGCCCTTCATGGAGGCGGGATTTCAGCTCTGCCATCTTTTCCCGGAGCAGTCGAATCTTCTCCGCCGGAAATCGAGACGCGTCGTCGCCTGGGCGGTCTTCCATGGAACGTAAGACCAATTCCATCCGCTCCAACGCAGCATCGAACAGGTTCCCGATGGTTGCAAGCCGCCGTGCGTGAAGTTCATCCAGGGGCATGGGTCGTGCTTCCTTACTCTGGCCTTGCAGAGCCGGCCGGATGATTGTGCCGGCCACTTAAGCTCATCAAATGATCGATGTAAATCATCCTGGTCTTGATGCTCGACCCGTAGTGATACCTTGGTTCTGCCGCGAGTTTACACATCCCCACGAGAGCACCCGGATTGTGACCGCTCATCGATAATACGGCCTCGCGGAAGTTGCGGAGATCGAGGCGGCTCAAATTGAATCGCCGGATGCATGATTCCAGCAGCTCGCGCGCCGCGGCCGCGTGCAGAGGTGGCAAAACCAATCGATGCCCGTCACTCCAATAAATGTTCGCTACGTCTCCGGCGTCTTCCGGACCAGCGCCGCGCGCCGCCACGTAGACCGGTGTATTGAGCATCCAAACCAGTTCCCGTACTACTTTCGCGATGGCCGGCGTCAGGCGTGGCAGATGATCGAGAAATACCCAGTAACGGCCAGACTGCGACGAGCGGCAAAGCGCGCCTTTCAATCTGCTGCTGGGCTGACTGTTCAACCAGCGCTTGAATCCAGCACTCCCCACCCGCTCGCTGCGCAACTGTCCGCCCAACGCCGAATCTCCGGCCTCGTGCAGATTCTGCAGCAGCGCTCGAAGCAACGGCTGTAAGCCGTCGGCGCCATTCACGGTAATAACGACGCGGGAGAGTGCTTCCGGCAGCTCCGCCAGGACTTGGGAAATCAGTGTCGTCTTCCCCATACCTGCCGGGCCGCAGATGAAGAGACTCTCCCTATTCCGAATCGCCTGGTGCAGGCGCGATTTTTCCGCTTCGCGGCCAACAACACGAAAACCGCCAGACGCTGGACTTGTCCTTTCCCCCCTGGCGCTCAATCGGGCTTCTCCTCCGTTAGTCCCGGGGCCGGAGGCTTCTTGCCCGATTCGATGGCACTTTGCAACCTGGCCACGAGAGCAAGAAGCTCATCTACGTGCGATTCAAGATAAGCGCCGAGCTCGGGCGGCACAGCCCCGTACCCTCGCAGCGAATCTGCCTTGCTTTCTTGCAAGGTCACCCACACGCGGGACAAATGCGCCGCCACCACACGGCTGACTTCCACCTGCCGCTGTGGCAGGCCGAGGTCGAGCCGGATGCGGCCGATTCGTTGCAGGATTTCGTCGATCAGCGTGCGAACGGCCTGCCGCGTCTCAGGGGTGAAAGCACCTACATACGCGTAATAGACGCCCGCATAACCGTCCAGGAACCGCTCAATTTGCCGGCAATCCTCCTCCAGCGTCAGCATCCGCGCGGCGAGGGCGATCGCATGGGCGGAGGACGGCGAAAGCGTGTGTGGCGGCAGTTTTTCTTGACCGTCAGCCATAATCGGAGCCATCCGTCCCGGCGCAGCGTTTGAAGCGCCACCTTACTTTCTGGACCGATAGAGGATAACGCGAACCTTCTCGATCGTCACCAACCCGCCTCCCACCATTTCATCGAGCTTAGGCAGGATCTGCTCGATGCGCTCGGAATACTCAACCACCTCGATGATGATGGGCAGGTCCTGCGAGAGCCGCAGAATCTTATCGGTATGCAGGCGGCTGGTTGAGCCGTAGCCCCCAACCCCGCGCAGCACTGTGGCCCCGCTGAAGCCCTCGCGCCGAAACAGCTTGATCAGCGCGTCATAGAGCGGCGCGCCCTGCCAGCGGTCCGACTCGCCGATATGAATCCGCATCAACGTACGTTCCCCTTCAAAGCGCTCGTGTTCCATAAGATCTCCGCTTAGAACCACCTGGCCATTCTCATCCCGGTGCGGACCAGCACGAGCCCGCCCAGCACGCTGACGGTGACATACACACACGCGCGAATCCAGTCCCCGTCCTCAAACAGGTGAACGGTTTCCCAACTGAAGGTTGAAAACGTAGTGAAGGCACCAAAGAAGCCCACCGTGACCGCAACGCGCCAGTCCGGGGGAAAGGCAAGGTGGTCAAGCCCGAATTGGCCGATGCCTCCCAGCAGAAAGCAGCCTACCAGATTCACCACCAGAGTGCCTGAAGGAAATGTCGATTCCGTACGAAACTGGACCAGCCCTTGCAGCGCGTAACGGGCAATGGTCCCGAGCGATCCAAACACAAGCAAGAGAATTATTCGCAATGCTTTATCGCCTTCCGCATGCCCACCCACGGCCAATAAAAAACTCCTGGCGCAGGTCAGCAGCCAGGAGTCATCAGTCCAATAATCGGAGGACGGTTGAAGGCGAACTCCATCGCCCGGGATATGGTGATTATAACATGGACAAGGCGGCGTTGTCCTAACGCATGGCAAGAGCGCAAAATGTGTTAACCACCTTTTTTATCAATAACATCGTGGGATAAAAGACGCCAACTGGTTTATTTTCATGAACATCGCAGGATAAGCGTCGAGCCAAATTATTAAACCATTTATTTTCAAAAACATCGCAGGACTAGCCGGCAAGAATTATTTCCCCCTTTTTCTCGCTTGGACGGCGCCCACGTCCGAGCTAAGTTGCGCTTTTTCTTATAGATATATTTATGGACATTTTGCCGTTGTCACGCTAACTAGTTTTATTTTCTTATACATAGTTGGATAGCAGCAGCCAAGCCATCTTGCATCAAGGGATGAAAGGCGGAGAAGAACGCCAATCGACCGCAAATGTCCGGCTCTGCGTAGGACCAAGCGTTCACCCCTTCCTTCCATAAATATTGCTGCTGCGTCCGTTTGCGGACGTTGGAGGGACATCAATGCTTGCGCCTTCGACTGTAGCGGCGGTCTCGGACCGCCGTCGTCGATGGGAGGTCGACGCTACAATTTGTGTCGTTCCGCATAAGCACAGAAATAAAAGAGGGAACGGAGGGCCGGTGCAAAGTACCGCGATCATAAGCACGGAGGATAGACTAGCGGCGGGTCGTTGTCAAATGAATTATTCACCACTTTACTACCGGTAGGAAAATCTTTCGATAAAATTCGAAGCTTGCGGGTTTTGTGGACATTTTGGGCGCCCTGCCCGCATAGTAGGAAGAGCCGCCATGGCCGTGACGCCGGCATCCAGCCGGTGGGGTTGAACGCGGTGAGTTTGCCGTACGCCTCTGACATCGGCCCGTCGTAATCCCAACGCGCGCCGCCGGACAGCGTCAAGTTGCGTCGCAGCTTGAAGTTGTCATTCACATACGCACCCGCCGTATCGGACCGGTAGTAACGGCTCGCCGAACCCGTGAAGGCTTCTCCACCATGAACCGTCCCCTCTACGAACCTCGTAAAGCTCGACGCGCCGCTCCAGGTTAAGATATGGTGCCCGAGAACATGTCCGGGATTTGGAAAAAGGGGAACGTTGTCGAACCCAGCAGGCTCATGCCCAGATTGGTGGGATTGAAATCGGTCTTCGCGCCTTTGTGTCTTTGCGAGAAAATGTGTTGTCCTTACGAGGACGCTGCTCGATGCCTGGCGAAGGCACGGGCGAGGCGCGGCTTGCCGGAGACCATCGACTCCAGTTGGCTGGAAATCTCGGGGGACGGCATTGACCGGAGAATGGCCTCAATCGTAGCCTCGGCGTGGGGAGATTCCGTTTTGACAAGCTGGAGCAAAAAGTCGATTCCCGCCTGCTGCCGGGTCAGGGCGATGGCGGAAAGCAGAATGCCCTGGAACCAGGGGTCATGTTCCAGCAGGAAGCGCTCACGCAGGGCAGCAAACGCCTGCGGCGAGCGGTCCGCGGCGATGGCCAGCGCTGCTTCTGCCGCGGCGTCGTCAGCGGCAGTAAGGAAGCGGCTGACCCACGGAATTGCCGCCGTACCCTCAATGTGCAGGATGCCGTTATAGCACGCGCCGAGGACCTCCGGTTCGTCGCTGCCGACGGCCGCCCTGAGCCGCAGGAGCAGCGCGGCGGAAGGTGAGCCGACCTGGTCGATCGCCCGCACCGCCTCGACGCGGACGGATTTTTCCTTATCGGCAAACAGTTCGACGAGGCACCGCAACAAATCCATTTCCGAGAGACTGCGGCACGGAACGAGGGCCAGTGCGCACGCACCCCGCAACCCAGCGGCGGTATCGGAGTGCCCGCCCCAGACCGGCTCAAGCTGAATGTGACGCATGCCGCGCAGGAACACCGCAGCGTCCTGAAAATCGAGCGCGGCCAGGGCGCGGCTTATGGCGTTTTTTGCCCAGCACTGAGGATCAGTCTTGATGGGGTCAGTAAAGAAACGGTCAAAGGCGGCGAGCAACTCGGGGATCAACTCGGTCAAGCGAAGGTCGCACACCAAGTCAGCAGCCTTCGCGACGATGTAATTGTTGCGATGGCTGAGCGCCTTGCGCAACGGGGCCACTGATGCCTCGGGTGGCCGGTGACGCAGTTGCTCCAAATCAGCGAGTTGCTCGTCAAAGTGGCGCTTCCCGGGCATGTGTGGCAGTTTAACGCGTCGGGATAAGTTTGTCCCTCTGCCAAGTGCGCCGGACTCGGCGTTACCAACGGCTGCTACTCGGTGACGGTCACATCGATGGGGGCCGTTAGCGCCAGGGTTCCCCATGCCACCCGCAAGGTGACCTTGCGAATGCTGTCCTTCGGGTAGGACAACTCCATCGTCAACTTTTCAGGTTTGCTGGTGGCTTTGACGACGGACATGGGAGCTTCAAACGCAATCGGGGCTTTTCGAATATCAAACGCGTCGATGTGAGCGGCCCGGACCTTCGCTGGATCGATGAAGGCCAGGCTCCACTTCGTTCCATCTTGCGAGCGGAGCAGACCGAGATAATAGTAGCCGGGAGGAACGGCCTTGCCCGAAACCTTCAAAGGTAAGCAGGTGTCAAGGGTGGTCCAGAAATTACTCCCCATGCGCCACACCTTGCCCTTTGTCATCTGGTCAAATTTCGCCGGGTCTTCGTAAGCACTCTTCCACACGGGGCGGCCGTAATCGATGGCGAATTGGCCCGCCGCCCCATCCGTCTTGGCGTTCCAGTAAAGGACGCGGGCGGAGCCACGATCATCCAGTTGCCCCCCTTCGGCAACAATGGCGGGCTTAGGCTGCTGTGCCTGCGCGGCAACCAGGGAAAACAGTACAACCGATCCGAGCACAAAGCGCACGTTCATCGGTGATCTCCTGACGAGGATTTTTTGAACTCAGCCGCAGATTGTAGCACGAATGCAAGCTCAGTCTTCATCCTCGTCAGGAGTCCTTCCGGCCGATATCCCAGCTTTAGTGTCCTTCCACTTCAGTCGGTTATCACGCGTAGGGAGTTGGTGCTCCTGTGCATACTGATTTCGCACCGCAAGTACTTGCGCAGCCCAATCTCCCATTGGGTAGAGCAATTCCCGGTAAACCAGGTAACTCATATCCACGGTGCGGACCGGTTGGTGATCTTTCACATCATCGACCTTGTCGAGAAACTTGCGCCCGTTGGCTTCCGGCACCCGGGGGAACCAGGATTTGTACCACGTGGCCGTGGCGTCATGCAGAGCCTGGTTCCGTTGCTGGCGAATGTTCTCCGCCATGCTCAGCGCGCGGTCCAGTGAGGCCACCGCTCTTGCTGCGTTATTCTGGCCCGCGTAGTTCTGGGCGGACGCCAGCGCATCGACGATCCTGCCCAACTCGCGCAGCATGATCAAATTCTGCCGGTACAGATGGGCAATCGAGCGGTAAACCTCAAGATTGTAGTTGTTGAACTGTACCTTGTGCATATTCGCATCGATCAGATTAAGGAGTTCGTCATTCTGCGCGAGAAAGCGTCCTACCAGGTCAAGCCGCTTCCGGTTTTCCATGTTCCAGTCGTAGGGCAACCGCAGCAGGTCCGGCGACGGCATGGGCAGGAGCGGCAAATATTGATCGTGCGCCAAACGCGGGGGATTAAAAACTCCCGCCGAGTAACCAAAAATGGGCGTCCGCGCGTTGGATGGACCGGTCTCCCAGCTATCCTCCCAGAAGCGGGCCTGTTGGCTCATCAGTTGGTAGAGCCGCCCCATGTCGGTGGCGCCAGGGCCATAGAACAGATTGTAAAAGCTGCCCATTAACTCGTCGGCGCTCGGTGACTCCCGGTTCCAGCCGCGCGCCGGGCCCGTCGCATAGCCCAGCCAGAAGGTCTCCGGATGCAAACCGGGATCCGCCCAGCCGGCGACGAAGACTCCCATCAGGTCCGCTTGATCCGCCTTCGGCGCAGCCGGTTGCATCGACGATAGCGCTGACAGCGAATTGAAGGAGATCAGGTCCGCCATTTCCTGGACGCGGCCCTCGCTGGGGCGGCCGGGATGAAGCCGCTCGGAGGACGGCAGCGGATAGTACTCCGGAAAGAGTTGCTCCTCTCCTTCCGTCGAGGTGTATATCATTGTCGAATGCCGTGGGCCTTGAAGACGGGGTCGAACTTCGGACCGTAGACTTCGCCATTGATCATGTAACTCGGCAGGGAAGCGATGTCGTCCGGCACCATCGGATACTCGCCCCAGAAGATCACCTCCCGCCCGTGATCGTGCAAGTACCCCGCCGTCTTCGTCACGAACTCCGCTCAGCAGCTTCCCTACACTCCCTAACTCCTTCGCCCGATCCGCCTCGTTGCACTGAGCGTTCTTCGCCAGCCCTACGTAGTACGGCTCGTCCGTCGAGAGCACAAAGTACTTGCTCCCTTGGTTCGCTGCCAGCAAGTCGTCGTACATCCCGTCAAACAGCTTGTAGGTGTCCGGGTTGGTCACACAGAACTCGTAATTGCTCTCCGGATACTCCCGCAACGCCGCATACTCCGGGTGCTTCAGTATGAACGCATCGTGCGCCGGCCCGTCCAGATAGGGAATGATCTGCACGTGGTACTTCAGCCCGTAGTCCGTCAATTCCTGCAACTCCGCCGGGGTCAGCGCATAGGGCTCTACCATGGCCGGCGCGTGCTGGTACTGGAAATGCCCTTCCAGCTTGATCGAGAACCCGTTGATCTTGTAAAACGCCGCCTGCCGCAACGCTGCCTTTAAGACCTCCGGGTGCTCAAGATGGTGGGCATCGTCCCAATAAATCACCCGCAACTCCAGGTCCGGCCAGTCCACAATCTCCCCCGCCGGCAGCCACACCTTCCCCCCTCCGCCTTCAGCAACTGCACCAGCGTTTGCACCCCGTAGAAAAGCCCCGTCGGACTGTTGCCGGTAATGACGATTCCCCCGGGGGCCAGCTTCAGGCGGTAGGCCTGCTCGGCCAAGGCCGATTTCACCCGGTCCGCCGCCTCTCCCACTGCCACCGCCTGCGCATCGATCACCAGCTTAACCGCAGGACCACCTTTCCCCTTCGCTTCCCGCAATGCCAGGTGGAATCGCTCCGCCAACGCCTCTTTCAAACTCGTTACCGCTACGTCATCGGCCTTCACCCCCGGCGCCAGCTCCAGTCCCCATACGCCGGTAAACTCAAAGTCCCCCCCACTCAGCGTAACCTGCTGCGGCGCCGGAATTACCGTATAACCCCGCGCAAACAACGGCGAGGCGGTAGCGGCGCTGGCGGACGCGCTGAGGAAGAACAGACTCCAGGCGGCAGCTATGACGGCGCAGCCGCGTATTTTCGGCAGTACGAATCTAATCCCTCTCGCAAAGCAGTTGTTCATAACGGCACCTCCGGAACGTTTAATGTTACCCCAAGTCTGCGGTCAGCACTCAGCGGTTGGCTGTCTGCTTCCAGTCGAGTTGGAAATCCCGGCTGGGTAGCTGGTGCGCCTGCGCATATTGATTGCGCACAGCCAGAGTCTTCTCCGCCCAATCACCCAGTGGATAAAGCAACTCGCGGTAAATCAGGTACGTCATATCGACCGTGCGGTTCGGCAAATGGTCCTTCACATCATCAACCTTGTCGAGGAAGACGCGTCCGTTGGCTTCCGGGACGCGCGGATTCCAGCTTTGGTACCACGTGGTGACAGCATCCTGATAAACCTCGTTTCGCTGCCGCCGAATCCCCTGCGCCAGATCCAAAGCGCCGTCGAGCGCTGCCACGGCGCCTTCTGCGTCCGCTTGGCCTGCCAGCTCCTCCGCCGACTTCAGCTCAGCGTTGACTTCACTCAGATCGTGTAGCATCGACAAGTTCTGCCGGTAGAGTTGCGCAATGGCGAGGAATATCTCCAGATTGTAATGTTGGAATTCCGCCTGGCGCAGGTTGGCACGAATCAAGCCCAGCAATTCGTCATTCTCCGCCAGGAATTCTCCCGCCATCTTCAGGCGGCGCTCGTTCAGGGGCGCCCAGTCGTAGCCGAGCGTTAGGAGTGGGGCTGAGGGAACGGGCAGCAACGGCAAAGTCTGATCTTCAGCCGGACGGGGCTTGGGATAAATGATGTTCCAGTCGCCCCAATACGGAGTACGCGCGGCCGAAGGTTTGGTTTCCCAGCTTTCCTTCCAAAATTGCGCTTGCTGACTCATAAGCTGATACAAGCGCTCCATGCCGGTTGCGCTCGGCCCGTAAAAAACCCTGTAGAACGAGCTGATGGATTCCTGCGTGTCCGGGAATCCTGGGCGCCATCCGCTTGCCGACCCAGTGGCGTAACCCAGCCACAGGGTCTCCGGGTGCTGGCCGACATCCGCCCAACCGGCAACCAGCGTGCCCATAAGGTCCGCATTCTGGCGCGCCGAATTGTAAGAAATCGTGTCAAACATCTGTTCCACCAGGCCGGGGCCCTGGCTTAATGATTCGTAAGCCCCTCCCGCAGTCCCGGGAATATGCTGGTCCTGAGGAAGCGCGTAATAGGTGGGAAACAGGAATTCCTGCCAGCCGTTTGTTGACGTGAAAACGAGTTGGCGGTTGCCGTGGGCTTTGAAGACGGGGTCAAACTTGGGACCGTAGACCTCGCCATTGATCATGTAACTCGGCAGGGAAGCGATGTCGTCCGGCACCATCGGATACTCACCCCAGAAGATCACCTCCCGCCCGTGATCGTGCAAGTACCCCGCCGTCTTCGTCACAAACTCGCCCAGCAGCTTGCCCACGCTCCCCAACTCCTTCGCCCGGTCCACCTCGTTGCACTGAGCGTTCTTCGCCAGCCCCACGAAGTACGGTTCGTCCGTCGAGAGCACAAAGTATTTGCTCCCTTGGTTCGCTGCCAGCAAGTCGTCGTACATCCCGTCAAACAGCTTGTAGGTGTCCGGGTTGGTCACACAGAACTCGTAATTGCTCTCCGGATACTCCCGCAACGCCGCATACTCCGGGTGCTTCAATATGAACGCATCGTGCGCCGGCCCGTCCAGATAGGGAATGATCTGCACGTGGTACTTCAGCCCGTAGTCCGTCAATTCCTGCAACTCCGCCGGGGTCAGCGCATAGGGCTCTACCATGGCCGGCGCGTGCTGGTACTGGAAATGCCCTTCCAGCTTGATCGAGAACCCGTTGATCTTGTAAAACGCCGCCTGCCGCAACGCTGCCTTTAAGACCTCCGGGTGCTCAAGATGGTGGGCATCGTCCCAATAAATCACCCGCAACTCCAGGTCCGGCCAGTCCACAATCTCCCCCGCCGGCAGCCACACCTTCCCCCCCTCCGCCTTCAGCAACTGCACCAGCGTTTGCACCCCGTAGAAAAGCCCCGTCGGACTGTTGCCGGTAATGACGATTCCCCCGGGGGCCAGCTTCAGGCGGTAAGCCTGCTCGGCCAAGGCCGATTTCACCCGGTCCGCCGCCTCTCCCACCGCCACCGCCTGCGCATCGATCGCCAGCTTGACGGCGGGACCACCCTTACCCTTCGCTTCCCGCAACGCCAGGTGGAATCGCTCCGCCAACGCCTCTTTCAAACTCGTTACCGCTACGTCATCGGCCTTCATCCCCGGCGCCAGCTCCAACCCCCAGGCGCCGGTGAACTCGAAATCCTCCCCACTCAGCGTAACCTGCTGCGGCGCCGGAATTACCGTATAGCCCCGCGCAAACAACGGCGAGGCGGTAGCGGCGCTGGCGGGCGCCACGAGCGAAAAGAAGCCGAACAGACCAGCCAGCAAGACAAGGGGACATCTTCTGCGTGGTAAGGCCATAAGCGAAAATGAAGAAGAATTTGTCACAACTACACCTCCTATTTCACATCACTGAGCCAGCATCTTCTGGCGCAGGAGTTCCAGTAGTTGACCGTTCACAACAAGATGTAAAGCTTACGAAGATCTGATTCTCGCGGGTTTCAACGTCCAGGCCTGGAGCTTGGCAAGGCTCACAATATGGCTGGAGTGAAAACCTGGCGGGAAGATTGGCCAGCTCCACAACTGGGGAGAGTCGTTACTGACGTATTCAGCCGCTGCCAACCGCGCGGCTTCCACCAAAACCGACTTCGGTGGTTCCCGTTTATCAAGCAACGTCAGAGCAGTCTTGGCCAGCGCAACGACATAGCTCTCCGGTGGAACGCCTACACTTCCGAACCAGACTACGTTTGGAATTTGATGATAATTCTCGAGGAAGCCAGACACGTCTGACACGGTAGCGGAGAATTGCCACCAAGGTATTTCGAGGCTTTGGGGAAGCAAAGTGCTCGGGTAAGTTGGGCCGAAGAGTGAACCGCTTAGTCGGCAAGATGTAAAGAGTTTATTCTGCAAACCGCTTTCTACAAACTGGTTCAGTAATTCGAATACCTCGCTTGCGGTCAGATCGTAGTCTCGGTGCGCTTGAAACGACACCTCGGGGCGTACCGCGCGTATAATTTCTGAGAGTTCCTCAGCGGAAAACTGACGTCCTCGGTTTGTGTCAGGGTAGACATCCAATGCTTCAGAAGCGGTGATAAACCGGACACTCGGAAGCGATTTCATGTAGGTTACGAGGCCCTCTAAGTAACCGAAGGCCGTTTCAACCTCGGCCTGGCTCCTCACGGGAGGCAACTTCAACCGGTCGAGCGGTGTACTTGCGCCGCCGCCAAAATTGACAACGTCTGCGAACTCGCGGTGGACGAACTCGCAAGGATGAAAGTACAAGCTGACAAGTCCACCCTGGGATTCTGTTAAAAGCCGGTCGTGAAGAGCCTTGAAGTTGAGCCTTGCCTGGTTGAGGTTGGACCAGTCCCCATTCGGTCTCAGGTCGTCCTCCCCCGCAATTTTGAAAATATTCAGTAGGCCTCCATACCAGAAGGGCTTCCCGTTTAGAGAGACAAAATCAGCCGTGTCCAGGTAAACTCTTACACCCCAATCTTTGAGCGCCGGAAAAGCTTGAGGCGCCCACGAACTCCCCGGTTGGCCGTAACACGTCGGCTTCTTGCCAAAGATCCGACTGACGTCCTGGAACCCTGCATACTCCCGGCGTGTGAATTCCTTCGCCCCTTGTTCCCAGTCGAGACTCGACTCGTATTCGGCAACAGTTGGATGGCGGCTATGAAAGTTGGAATGGTAGCCGATTTCGTGCCCGGCAAGTGCCTTGATCACGTCCGAGCGGCCGCGACGTTCGAGCGTCCGCGCTTTCTCGCCTACAACCTTGAATGTGCCACGGATACCCTGCTGCTGTAGAAACTCTGCAATACGCTTCGCTGAGCCGTCGCTCTGGGGTAAAGTGAAGTCCTCGGTATCGAACCACAATAGGACATAAACCTCGCCTGACCCGTCCGAAATTCCGCGCGCATTAAGACTAGAACTCGATGAATTCGGCAACGACCGGGCCAAGACACGGTCAAGTCGAGTGAGAGAGCGGAACCCTGCGCATGCACCTAATCCTGCCGATGCCTTTCCCAGAAAAGTTCTCCTCTCCATTCTCGATCTCCGTTCTGACCATGCTTAAATACGCTTAGCGGGATTTGACCATCCCAACACCGGCGGATGGCCCGTTTAGAATTTCGGGCAAGACTGGTAGTCGTCCCAATCGAGTTTATCCGTACGATCCGGAAGGTCGTAGCCTTTCGCATATTGATTCCGGGCATTCTCCACTTGGACGTACCAATTTCCCAGGGGCAGCAGCAGCTCGCGATAAACCAGGTAACTCATGTCGGCGGTTCGGTAAGGCAGGTAGTCTTTGACGTCATCGACCTCCAGAAGGTATCTCCGTCCGTTAGCTTCCGCTACCCTGGGGAACCAGCTCTTGTACCACGTCTGAACAACATCGTGCAGCGTTTCGTTTCGACCGTTACGAATCTCCTTCGCAATGTCGAGTGCCTGGTCAACCGAGGCGATTGCCTGGGGCGCGTCAGCTCTGGCGGCGGCTCGCTCTGCTGCCGCCAGCAAGTTGTCGATTTTCTGAAGATCTAAGAGCATATCCAGATTCTGCTGATACAGCCCTGCTATGGACAGGTAAACCTCCAGGTTATACCGGTTGAACTTTGTTGATTGCAGATCCGCGTGCAAAAGATCAATAAGCGCCTGATTCCGCGAGTAGAATATCGAGGCCAGCTCAAGGCGCTTGGCGTTCTCCAAACCCCAAGCACCGTCGCGTTTCAGGAGGTCAGGCGAAGGAACAGGTGGAAGAGGGAGAGTTTGATCCTGCGCGGGCAGTCGCGGTTGGGAGATGATATCCGGGTAATCGCCCCAGATGCCTTTGCGGGCGCTTGAGGCGACGAGATCCCAACTGTCTTTCCAAAACTCCGCCTCCTCGCTCATCCACTGGTAGAGCCGGCCCATGTTGATAGCGCCCGGACCGTAAAACAGGTTGTAGAAAGCCGCCGTCAGTTCTTGCGGGTCCCCACCCCTGGGGTGCCACGCCACGGCCGATCCGGCAACATACCCAAGCCACATCGTTTCCATGTGGGTCCCCTGGGTATCCCAACCACAAAGCAGGGTTCCGCGGATATCCGCCGGGCTCCGTTCCGGGTGGGCTGACCCAAAATGGAACAATTCCGCCACGCGGCCGGGTCCAGGTGGCGCTGGCCTGTAGGCTCCGTCCCACGGGCCCGCAAGGATTTCGGAAGCGGGGGGAATGTAGTAGTCCGGGAACAGGAACTGCTCCCATTCAATGTTCGACGTGAAGATATACTGGCGGATTCCGCGCTCGTTGAACGCGCGGTCAAAGGCCTCGCCATAAAGTTCGCCATTGATCAAATAACTCGGTAAGGAGGGAATATCCGTGGGGACCAGGGGGAACTCTCCCCAGATGATAACCTCCCGTCCCCTTTCATGCAGGTAGCCCGCGGTTTTGGTTACAAATTCCGCCAGAACCTTTCCCCGGCTCCCCAGTTCCTGGGCGCGTTGCTTTTCGTGGCATTGTGCGTTGTCGGCCATGCCCGCAAAATAGGGTTCATCGGTAGAGAGCAAAAAGTACTTGACGCCTTTATTGGCATCCAGGAGATCCTGATACATTCCTTCCAGCAGCTTGATCGAATCCGGATTAGTCTCGCATAGCTCGTAATTGCTATCCGGGAACTCCCGCAGATTTGCGTACTCCGGATGCTTCAGAATCCAGGGAATGTGCGCCGGGGCGTCCAGGTACGGAATCAGTTGAATGTGATAGCGCAGGCCGTAATCGGTGAGTTCCTGAAGCTCGGCGGGTGAAAGGGCGTAAGGGTCAACGAGCGCGGGCGCGCTTTTGTACGCAAAGTGCCCGTCCAGCTTGAGCACGAACGCATTGATCTTATAAAATGCTGCCTGCCGCAGTGCGCTCTTGAGCACGTCCACGTGCTCCACGTGAAAGAGGTCTTCCCACATGATGTTCCGCTGCTCGAGATCCGGCCAGTCGGTGATTTTACCCGCGGGAAGCCACAACTTCTCTCCTGCGGGTTTCACCAACTGCACCAAGGTTTCGACCCCATAAAACAACCCCATCGGGGCATTCGCAGTAATCCGAATTCTGTCGCTTGCCAATTCGAGGATATAGGCCTGCTCGGCCAGAGCTGCCTTGTTCTTGTCGGTCGTTTCACCGATGTCCACCGACCCCGGGTGCACAGCAAGCTCGATTGCCTTGCCGCGCCCAGTGGCTTGCAGCACGACCGAGAATCGGTTTTCAAGGTCTTCCTTCAGAGCTTCCGCCGCAACGTCGTTGGCGTTGACGCCCTCCGCCAGGACGATGCGCCACCCGGGACCAAACTCGAAATCACCGCTTTTCAACTCCACCTTCTGCGGCTCGGGAATCACGTTGTATCCACGAGTGAAAAGCGATGACACCGTGTCAGCCCGCACTGGGCCGGCGCCTACACACAGAATCGAAAACAAGATGAGACCCATTAACCTTGTGAGTTTGCAATTTGGTTTAAGCATTGGTCGGACGCTCCGGAGGGTTGGTCCGAGGGCAAGGGGTATTTTCCTGCCCTCAGACCATTGTTTGCTGGCGAGATTCTATCTAATCAGGGGAGACACCCAGCGCGGCGTCCCCTTACCATAGGAACTTCAGAGCGAATTGAATCACCCGCCCGCCGGCAGCACTGCGGATCGTACCAAAAGCTCCCGGCCCGTCGGTCACGGTACTATCGGGGAGCCCGAAATTCACCTGGTTAAATACATTGAAGAACTCCGAGCGAAACTGGATTTTGTAACGTTCTCTGTAGGCGAAGTCCTTGAGGACAGCGAAGTCCGTATTACTGAAGCCCGGACCGCTCAAGATGCCTCGCCCGGTGTTACCGTATTTTCCCAACATCGAGTACGTGATGCCGAAGGGTGTGCAGTTGCTACTCTCGATGTACGTCGAGTTGTTCGCCGCAAGAGTTGAATCGTAAGAACAGGTGGGGTCGATAAAGGGGCTGGTGTTAAAGAATTCGTTGACCATGGCGTTGCGATTGGGGTGGCTGATCGCAATCTGCTGGCCGTTCGTAAAAGCGTGCTCTTCACCCGACTGGGTTCCATCCAGGGCGACATCCGGGCCCGTCCAGAAGGTAATGGGAGGGCCACTTTGGACGGTGGTAATTGCCGAAAAAGTCCAGCCGCCCAACACGGTGTTCTTCCACGCCTCACCGAAATGGATGGATGGCGACCAGAGCCAGGAAACTACAAAGGCATTACGCACGTCCCAGTCCGATCGGCCGCGCTCCGTGCGCAGGTTGAACGGATCTGACACGGCGCCTCCCTCGTTATCGGTGGAGCTGTCGTCGATCGATTTCGCCAGCGTATAAGAAGCCGTCACCGAGAGACCCCGGCTCATGCGCCTGGTCACCTGCGTCTGGAAGCTGTGATACCAACTGCGGAAGTCGTTCCCCAGCAGGTAGGCCGCCGGCGAGAGAATGCCCGGCTCGAATATCGTCCGGTCGCTGTCATTATTGGGGTTCGAGACGGTGTTCTCGAAGCCGGTGGTTGCGTCATAAACGGTGCCGGGCTGGAAGACCGCGGGGTTGTAGGTACGCAAGGCATTGAGCTTGGTGCCGATCTTGCCGATATAGGTAGCTTCCAGCATGACGTTGGTTGTCAGTTGCCGCTGGATGCCGAGGTTCCACTCTTGCACGTAAGGGCTGCGCAGGTTCGACTCGGTGAAAAGGCCGCCCGCCGGAAGCGGGAACAAGGGGCAGTTGTAGCCGGGGAACGTGGAGACTTTCACGCAGCCGAAGGAGCCGGTTGGCGATGCGGGCGGGGGGGTCTGTCCGACGGAGCCAAAAGGATCCGCCATGTTCCCGTCATACGCGGAACCAAAGCCGGCGAAGGGTGGATTCTCCTGCGCTTCCATGTCGGCGTTGATCGTCTGATAGAAGACGCCGTAAGCGCCCCGGACGCTGGTCTTCCCGTCGCCGAAGACGTCCCAGGCAAACCCCAAGCGGGGGGCGAAATTGTTCAAGTCGGGGCTGGCCAAGGTGCGCGGAATGCCCGGGTCGCCGGGGAACACTATGCCCGGCGGGGCGTCCGGCACTTTCACCGATTGCTCCCCGATCACAATCGAGTCAATGCGATTGTGCTGGTCATACCAGAAGAAATAGGGCTCATAGCGGATTCCGTATGTCAGGGTGAATCGCGGGGTCACCTTAAACTCATCCTGGAAGAAAACGCTGGGGGAGGCTTGGTTCTGGGCTTCGTTGTCGCGAACGCCGAAGTCGAGGGAAAGGCTGCTGTAGGCGCCAAGGAGGAAATCGGCCATCGCATCACCGGAACGCGATCCGTCGAAATTGAAGCCTGGAGGGCCAATCCACCTCTGGATAAAGGAGGGACGCAAGTATTCGCCGCCAAATTTGAAGCTGTGCCGGCCCTTCATCCAGCTCATGGTGTCTCGGATTTGCTGGTTGTTGCTGATGAAGCGCGTGAAGTATCCGGCCCCGAGGTCGAATTGGCCTCCCACGTTGACGGAGATCGACTGGGTGGGATCGTAATGCGGCATATTGATCCCGAGGTCCGACGGAGAGATGGTTTGAGTTCCACGCTCGAAGGACGTCGTGCGCAAGTAGGATACCACCAACTGGTTGACCAGCGTAGGGCTGATGGTATACGTGTCGTTCAAACTGGCCATGTCCGTTTCTGCCACAGTGTTATCAGCATTATAGCCCGCCAGATTTCCAAAAATGGGGGTAACGCTGGTGTCGTGGTCGAGATAAAAGTGGCCAAACAAGGTGTGCTTTGAGCTCTGGTTCCAGTCTATCCGGCCGAAATACATATCGTCGTTGGCGGGAGCTGGCCCTAGCGAAGTGATCGGGGTGTAGGGCGCGGTTCCCGACACCTGAGGAACGAATTTCAGCAAATCGGTGGCCGCTGTGCTGATGCAGTTGGGGTTGATGACGTTGTTGGCCACGCAGGATACACCGGAGGAGTCTGTATACGGTTGGCCGGTGATCGGATTCACAGGGTCAGTCAACACGGTGCCGGGCAACAGGTCCGAAAAGTCCCCGCCACGGTGCAGGTTGGAAGGCACATAGGCGACCGAGCCCACGGCCGCCGGGCGGTCACGCAAGCCCTGGTAAGATCCGAAGACGAAAACCTTGTCCTTCTTAATCGGCCCACCCGCCGCACCCCCGAATTGGTTCTCCTTAATGGTGGGCACACTCGATGAGAAAAAGTTGCGGGCGTTCAGATCATCGTTCCGCAAGAAATCCCAAATGGAGCCGTGAAACTGGTTCGTTCCCGTCTTGGATACCACCGTCACCTGTGAGCCGGGGTTGCGTCCGTACTCGGCCGAGAAGTTTGCGGTCTGAATGCGAAACTCCTGTATGGCGTCGGGCGCAGGATAGTTCATGCCGGTGTTCCGCGAGGGATTATTGAAATAGGCGCCGTCAAAGGTAAAGAGGTTGTGGTCGCCTCGTCCGCCATTCACGTCCATGGTCGGCCCGCTGCGCGCGTCCGACAACATCTGGGGGGCGTTGACATTCAGGACCCCGGGGACGGTCAGCGACAAGCCGATGATGTTGCGCCCATCCAAGGGGAGGTCGGTAATGCGCTGATCATCCACCAAACCGGAGACCGCTGCTGAGCTCGTATCCACTAAAGGCGCCGCGCCCGTGATCGTAACCGATTGCGTCACTTGGCCCAGTGCCAGCTTCATATCCAAACGCACATTCTGGTTTACTGTGAGGATCACATCGGTTTTGGTCAAGCGTTGAAACCCGCTCTTTTCTGCCGTCACGGTATAAGTCCCCGACAGCAAGGTTGGGAAGTTATAGAAGCCTTCGCCATTCGATTCGGCGGTGTACGACGTGTTCTGCTCGACCAAGGTTGCCGTTACCCGGGCTTGCGGAATCGCACTCCCGCTCGGGTCAGTCACGTACCCGCTGATGTTTCCCGTGACCTGCCCGAATACGATGCCCGGGAAAATTGAAATCAGGAGGGCAACAAGCACCCGCACTACCGCTGACATCCGGAAGGAATTCACGTTTCGCATGTCTGCTCCTTTTCTTTCGAGGAAAGTTCTTTCAGGAGCCCCCTTGAGAGCTCTCGCTACCTCATGAGCAAGACCTGACGCTGAAAATTAAAGGGAAAGATCCGCAAGGGATCGCAATACTAACACGCACACTATAGGTTTGCGCAAGTTGCTTGTCAAGCGCAAAAAACTTATCGAGCATAAAACTGATTAAGCGCAGAAACTGGGTAAGCCGAGATTTCGTAACAAGTCCAATGGAAAGAATAGATTGGCCGGCTAGTAGGGTGCATAATGCCAGCGGAGGCTAGCGATTCGACTCCCGCAATGCTCTGCATTGGGCAAGCTCTTGGGTATACGCTACTGGCGGACAATATTCCCGTTTCCGTCTTCGCCGCGACAGTCTTCGCGGATACCCCTGGGTGTACGGGAATAGGCGCCATCCTGGTTTCTCGGCGAGTGGATGCTCCATAGAATCCGGACCTCGATCGAAGGTACTGTCCTAATTTGGGCACCAACATACTTGGCAGACCCAAACCGTCAGTTGCCTCTTGTATGCCCGTGCTTCCGGGTGTAACCTCCTCGCTTAAAATCTAAAGCGGGGAGAGAAGCCAAATGGACGGCGTAACTAACAAAATCCTGATTCAGCTTGCCAGCCTGACAGCGGACTTGGCTCGTCAAGTTAAATGGTATCGGAAGCACTTTGGAGAGATTGCGCCGAGTCCTGATTCTGCTTCTCAAGCTGAGCGATTTCAGCTTCCACTTCGTCAACTCGAAACAACGGTTGGAAACCCGGCGGTGTCGGACCAGCAAACCGCCGCAGCGCTACACAAATTTTTAGCCACAATAAATACACTTCTGGAGACATAAAGCACCCCCATTAACTGGTTTCCATAATCTTAATACTGTGAAAACCACGAATTGAATGTCGGAGGCGAGGATGAACAAGAGTGGGCTTATCGGAATGCTGGCAGTGGTGGTACTTCTGTCCGGGTTTGCTATCTGGCAACATCTTCAGTTGTCAGCCGCAGCACAGGCTGAATCTGCTGAAAAAGCACGCAGTACCGAACTCCAGAAGAAGGTCGAATCGCTGGAGCAGGAAGTGACGACACTGAAGGAGACCGCCGACTACTACTTCCAGCAGGGGGTTGACCAGCAGTCTGCCGGGAACCTCCAGGAGGCAAAGACGGCGTTCGAGGCGGTTGTTGCCAAGTTTCCCATGAGCAGCCTCGTGGGGACCACCCGGCAGCGGCTCGCAGCCGTGAATGAAGCGATTGAAAAGGCGGAAGTTGAGAGGTATGCGGAGATGCAAAGGCAGGCGGAGGAAAAGGAAAAACTGACAAGGGAACAAGGCGAGCCGATTGATTACAAGCTCTTCTACGCAAGGTCGGCAAGCAGTGGTTTGCCGATTGATAAGCGTTTCAGGTTTACCGCATTGATTCACCACAATCTTGTGCTTTATGCGCCAGATTATAGTGAGTATCCTAACCTGAATGACCAGTTGATTTGTGAAGCAGCATTCGACGATGAGGCGCAACACCAGCAGTTCCTTCTGGGTAAAGACCTGACGAACCGCACAGTCGTCGCCTCAATGGGAGCGGACGGAAATATCAGAATCCACAAGGTTGAGTAGACGCCCAACTTCAATCCTTGGATATCGCCTTACGCCGCTTGTCCCTCGCCAGCTTGGTTGTCAGGGATTTCTTCGGCACCCGCACGAGCCTGCCGAGCAGCGCCCGGAACTTGGTCATCGCCAGGTCCGCATCCTGCACCACGATGTCTTCCGCCTTGGGCTTCATAGAATCAATGTACCGCTATAATATCTTTCCGTGGATGAGTGTTATGCTGCCCATTTGCTCATTTGCAGATTCATCCGCATACGCAGCAGTTCGTCGGCAAACCATTTGACCTTCGCCCAATCACAAACGGCTTCAAGTTCATTCTTGACCAGAGGATTCAATATGCCGTTCGCTACCATTTCATCATAGATGCCAAGGATACGGTTATGGAATCCCTCAGTGCGGTAGCGAGCTTGGAAATTTTCGTTCCATGCGGGGTACTCAGTATTTTTTTCAAACCACTTTGGTTCCGGTCCTACACTTTTCCAAAACGCATACAGGTCAAGAACCAAGATTTCTGTACGGTCTTCCAAGGTCTTGACTGGTATTGCCTGCGGCACGGCAACCGGAGATGTTTTTCTGTGCGTGTCGTATATTACATAGCCAAACATCGCCCATGTGCATGTCAAGAGGAGAACCCACAGGGCCGGTGGGTTTGGAGACGTGGGATGGTTATGGTGGTAGACGGAATAGGTCACAGCCGTCAAGCCCAACACGATGAGAACGGCAGCCCAAACGGTTTTCAGATGTCTCTCGAAGACGATGTACACGCCCACTCCAGCGATGGTGTACCCGAACCAAGCCAGCGCCTCATTGAATCCCATCGGAATGACCTCAACGGAAGGATTGCAAGAGGTCACTCGTTCGTCAAGTGAATAATACTGCCTTATTGAAAATTTCTTGGGCGTCACTCCGTATCCCCAATCAACTCCTTGTAGGTGATGCGGCGACCTATCGTCTGCCTCATGACCCCGGCGAACCTCTGGGCATCGTTCCCGTGCCTTGCGTTGTACCGGAACGCCTGCTCGTCCAGGTAACGGACCAGGTGGAAAGGCTCGACGCTGACATACGTCCCCTTGACGGTGCGCTTCAGCAGGCTCCAGAAGTTCTCCAGCCCGTTGGTATGCACCCGCCCCCGGACGTACTCTACCGCGTGGTCAACGAATTGGTGGTCATACTTGCCAGCCAGACCGTCATAGGATGCCAAGGCGTCGGTGTAGACGGCGGACCCGCCCGCTACCTGCTCCCCCACAAGGTTATGCAGGGTCTTCCGCTTGCGGTTCGGAATCACCGTGGCAATCACCTTCCCGCCCCGCTCCAGGCACCCGAGCACCGGGGTCTTGTCCTTGCCACCAGTCCCGGTAATATTTGCTTCCCGCCTGTCCTCGTGCATGTTCTTGGAAAGTCCGCCGATGAAGGTCTCGTCAACCTCGACCTCGCCAGAAAGCTTCATGAAGGAGCCGGTCTGCATGGCCTTGCGGATACGGTGCAGCATGAACCATGCCGTCTTCTGGGTCACGCCGAGGGCACGGTGAAGCTCGTAGGAGCTAATCCCGTTCTTGCACACCGTCAGGAGCCACACGGCGGGAAGCCACTTCTCCAGCCCGATGGGGGAATCCTCGAAGATGGTCCCGACCTTGAGCGAGAACTTGGGGCTCTTGTGGCCGGCGTAGCACTTGTAGACCCTTGCCTTCTCCAGGTAGGCAACATGGTCCGAATTGCACTTGGGGCACCGGACCACGCCGTCCGACCAACGGACCTCGACCATGAACTTATGGCAGTTGGCATAGTCGTCGAAGAACCTGACCGCTTCTAGCAAAGTATGGGGAGAATTTAATGTTTCCATACCTATAGTATACATCGGAGATTAGGGTCTGTCAGGTACAAAATTTAGTTTTCCACGGGTATTTTAGGTAAGGTTAATGACAAGAAGCATCGGGAATAATTCTACGACTTTCTTCCATTTCTTTTTTAACTTCAATCTCTTTTTCTTCCCGCATTCGCTTCATCTTTGGGTGCTCCAGCAATTCAACCAAGCGCCATGCCGGTACAACGGCGGCGATACCAGCGCTCAGTTGCTTCTCACGCTTTGGCGAATGCCCGCAGTCTATCCCCAACAGCAAGCTGGTAAACCTCTCTGGTCGTACATTGTCCAAGGAAGGCGAGGTTGGAACGTCATATACAAACACGGGCGAACCGCTGAATCCGCTTACCGACCTGACCTCAACTAGAAAGTGCTTTCTTTTCTTTCCGATGCCATTTTCAATCTCTTCCAAAGGCATCATTGCAATGTTTCCGAAGCGAGCGATGGGAATGTTCCTCCTTTCCCCCGAATGGTCGATAAAACGACCGACCATAAACACTTCGTCACCCACACCGATGTTGAACTGGCGTAGCTTATCCTCGTCAACACATCCGGTGTCTCTTACGAAATTGAAATCATGGTCTGGGAAAAGCATGATGGGGCAGATTGCCAGGTCATCACCGTCTGGATGTTCCAGCCACATAGCAGGATGAGATTCCAGAACGTCATATCCCTCGGACTTCTTGTTGATTCTGATTACTGAAAAGCCATCACGAATAACGTGTGCGTTGGTGGCAATGTAGTAGGGCATTCCTGTAAAGTGCGTAGACTCATGGTAAACAACGAACCCACTAGCGCCCGCATTTGCATTTTCTTTTGCATCCTTGCGGTCTTTGTAGAGATAAACGGCGGTCTGTAGGAACTGGTCATCTATCCTTGGCATTGGGCATTCCTGTATAAGGAAACTTCCACCACCGGATGGTATCTCCACCCACTTCGGATTCTGCGGAATTTGACTATGCATCGTCAAGGTATATCTACCAGTCCTTTAGGAGGTTTGGGTCTGCCAAGTATGTTGGTACCCTAATTTGGGTATTGCCGGGAAATGTAAACCCTTTCGGCATGACCCCAACGATGGCCTTTTCGTCGGCCCCGAATCTTATGCGCTTTCCCAGAACATGAGAGTCCCCCGCCAAAGCGCTCCTGCCCGAAGCCGTAGCTGATTACGGCGACTCCGGTGTGGCCCATCAAGGCATCCTCCGGTACAAATCCCCGGCCCAAGAGGGGGTTCACGCCCAGGACAGAAAAGAAGTTGGTCGAGACCAGCGCGCCAGCGACCTGCTCCGGCCCATTCGGCCCCGTGATGATCGCCATCACACCCGAACCCGTGAGGATCTCCTTGCCGAAGGTGATGAACGCCATATCTTCAAACGTACGGCTCTGCGCCCGCCAGTCAGCGTAGTTTGGATACGCTACGGCTCCCTCGGTTTCTCCCGTTCGCGTGTTGTCCTGCCACAGGAACGCGAGCCGGTCCGCGTGGGGGAACGGAAAGCCGCGGAAGAAGGCGGCGTTCGCGAGGCTGAAAATCGCCGTGTTCGCGCCTATGCCCAGCCCAAGCGTGATAATGGCCACGGCCGTGAAACCGCGGGATTTGCTTAAAGTGCGCAGGCCAAAGCGCACGTCCTGCCATATCTGCTCCAACCAAACGAAACTCCACACCTCGCGCGTTTCTTCCCTGACCCGCGTCGCGTTGCCGAACTTGCGCAGAGCCGCGTAACGGGCTTCTTCCGGCGGCAGGCCGCGCTCGATGTTGTCCTGCGTTTCCCGATCAATGAAGTCGCGGATGTCCTGGTCGAGCGCTTCCACCATGCGCTGGCGGCGGTGGAACAATCCAGTCCAGCTCATTGGAGTAACCAGCCCTCCGTTCTCAGCTCTCAGGAATCAGCTTTCAGCAATCGGCTTTCAGCGATCAGCTAAAGTCCCTCTGGATTGCAATAACGTAAATTCTTGTTTTGTTAGCAAACATTTTGCGCGTCTCGTAGGGGCACCCCTCGTGGGTGCCCACCACAAGGGCACCCACGAGGGGTGCCCCTACGAGACCGGTTTGGTTGCGGCCCAAGGCCGCTCTGGGCCACCGGGCCGTAGCTGAGAGCTGAAAGCTGATTGCTGAAAGCTCCATTCATATCTCAGCGCCACCAGGGGACCGATTTTCGTGGCGCGACACGCTTTCCGGTGGCGTAGTGGTGTATAATATACACCATGCGACGAACTCAACTTTACCTCGACGACGAACTCTGGGGGACGCTCCGCATCCGCTCGAAGCAGGCGGGGACTTCCGTCTCCCATCTGGTTCGCCAAGCGGTGCGGGAGAAATACTCGACCGGGCTTGCCGGCCGCCAGGAGGCGATGCGGGCATTCGCCGGAATCTGGAAGGATCGAGCCGACCTCGCCGATCCCGAGACCTATCTGCGTGCGCTGCGAAAGAGCACCCGCGCGAAGAGGTTACGGTGAGCGCCATCCTGATTGACTCCGACATTCTTATCGACGTAGCCCGGGGACGGAATGCCCGATTGCTGGCACGATGGACCGAATTGAGTCGCAGCGACGCGGCTGTTGCCTGCTCACCCGTGACCGTGGCGGAAATGTGGCATAACGCCCGGCCCCGCGAATACACGGCCCTCCAGGCACTGTTCAGTGTCCTAACGTGCGTGCCCATCGGACCGGAAATCGGACGCCGTGCCGGCGACTACCTGAGGCAGTTCGCCAAAAGCCACCACGTCGAACTCGGCGATGCTTTGATTGCTGCCACCGCTTCGATTCATGATCTCGCCCTCTGGACGCATAACCGCAAGCATTACCCCATGAAGGACTGCCGGTTCTTTTGAACCGCCTCGAGCCAGCGGCTTATACCTCACGCGCCACTGAAGTGCGACCGCGAAGCTATCGCTTTCGCGTTGTCTCACTGCCTGCTTCCCGCACTCGGTTCCTCACGGAGAAGGCAGGAGTTGCTGGTTACCACCCCCGTCGCTTCCGCTCCGGCCCCTCCTGAATCAGGAGGGGAGCCCGGCGAAAACAGAGCTCCCCTCGTGACGAGCAACGAAAACACCTGCCGTCAGTGCCCGAGCGCGGCATGCTGCAACCAAAGTCATCCGCAGGTTAAAACCTGCGGCTACTCATGGTTGGCCCCTTCGGGGCCTCGTGCCAGCCCGCGAAGCGGGCGCCATCCTGTAGCCCACGGCGAACAGCCGTGGGAATGAGGCTTGGGTAAAGATCAGGTCATGAGAAAATCATTTCACTGCTTCGTTCTACTCCCGGGACATTCCAAAATCAACGCCTCGTTGGAGAACGCGCCCGGGGGGACATCCACTGCATAATGGCGGGTCAGGGTGCCGCCGGGAATATCCTGGATGGATTGCTGCTCAGCGCCGTCTTTCTTCCACACGTGCGTAACTCGCAACGGGGAGGGCGATGGCTCGACGTTGCGGATCACCGCCAGCCGCACGCTATCGATCGCTATACCTTGCGCGAAATAGCGAACGTATACGCGGCGCGTTCCACCCGGCAGCCCGCGCACGCTCCGGTCCACTTCCGGCCAGCGCAGCATGCGGTCAATCGCCTGGCCGTCAAGCCATTTCGGATTCGGATCGTAGGTCCAGAGCGTTGTCCAGGGGCCTTCAGGCCTGGCCGACCAGGCAAGCGAAGCACAAACCGCGGCGTTCGCGGCGGCTGGCCAGGGAGTTACCTTGCGCACTTCCGCGGTGAATTTATCCGGCGCCAGGCCGTTGCGAAGATCGAGAAATCTTGCGCCCACATCAAAGCCGTTCAGCACGCCACCGTTCGGGTCCGCCAGCGCAAAAATCACTTCTCCCGGAGAGGCGTTTTTGTTCACGATAAAACCCTGTCCGCCCTGGTCCTGGTACATCGCATTCGTCACCTTGGCGGCGAATCGATCGATTTGGGTGATCCGAACCGGCAGCTCCGTCCTCACGTCGGGCGCAGCCCTGTATTCCAGCGCGTTATGGCCCGGCGCGAGGGCAGGCAGCGTTCTTGGGTTGACCTCGAAGACCGTCGCGAGCAGTGGATCGTGAACCACGGACCGGGCGTTGCCGCTGCCATGGAACGACAGCCGCAGCAGATAGCCATACGTGCCCGCCACCGCGTTAAGCTGGCCGTGCTCCGTCTGGGTGAGCCGGGCCGGCCGTATATGCCAGGGCCCATGGAACGGCCCGGCTTGCGACGCGCTCCCCACCCACGAAAGGCCTCCGTCCACCGAAGTCTCGGCCAGCAGCGAGTCCTGAGGGGAATTCAGGTCGATCGCCATGTCGAAAGCCGCGTCAATGATGACGTAAGGGCACGGCATGGATAGAACCAAGGCAGCACTGTCCTGCGAGCTTTTTGCCCATGCGGCCAGGGCATCGGCAGGCGGGCGGTACTCGATTCGCCCGGTTGACCACGTCCGCACGTCCTTTTCGCTGCGCGGTCCGTTGGCGGTGCGCAGATTGAATTGCTTGAACCGGTCGGCGAATTCCGTCCAACGGCTGCCGTCATATTGGTAGGGGAGATAAAACACGTCCATCGACTCAGGATGAAAATAGCGGATCATCCGTTCGCCGGGCCGCAGGACAAACGATATCTCGTGGCCCCGCGCATAGCGCTTAAAGGGATACACATAATTGTCGTTCGTGGTGGTGAAAAGTTCGGCCAAGCCCGGGATTGCGTCGGCCCTGACGTCGGCAGGATACCACGGGTAATCCACCGCGTTCGGGTCGACTTGCCGCGGCGCTGTGACGTTTTTGAGAATGATGTTGCCGTCCTGCTCGATCTGATGGACGGAGGCGACCGGCCGCAGCTTCACCGGTCCGCTGCCGACGGGGTTATATCCCATCATGTCGGAATCGAAGTAATGATAGGCGCCGTCGTAGAGGACCTCGGCCACCGTGTGCCCCGTCAAGAACCAGACGCGGGAATCCCGGAAGCCGCCCGCATCCCATGTCGCCTCCAGCAGGGGCGCTACCTGGTAGCAAAGGCCGAAACCGTAGCTGTTGAGCAACTTGATGGGGTCCAGCACTTCGCCGCCCGGCTCTTCGTACGCCCATCCGGCGATGTGATAGAACATTCCCGGCTTAACGAATCTTCCATCGGTCAGGTAGAAGCGCCAGATGGCTTCGGCTTTTTCCCGATCCGTCTGGGCGTGCGCCTGCCGATATATCTGGCGCGTCATGGCCTTCAGGTCCGTCGTATCGGGCTGGCCGGTGACTGTAACCAGGGGAGAATAAACCTGCGCGTTCAGGCATATGGCGCCCGAGAGAATTGCGGCGGCGAGAACGATGGGAACGTGCTTGTAGTGAATACAGGATTTCATTTCAGGCCTCGTTAACATTGATTGCCGGGACGTTGTTGCGCCGCGACGAATTTGTGCCACGGGCTTCCAGCCCGTGCTCGAGCACGGCCAAGATGGCCGTGGCACGAACGACGGCAGCGTGCTTGTAGTGAACATATGATTTCATTTCAGGCCTCGTTAACATTGATTGCCGGGACGTTGTTGCGCCGCGACGAATTTGTGCCACGGGCTTCCAGCCCGTGCTCGAGCACGGCCAAGATGGCCGTGGCACGAACGACGGCCGCATGTTTGTATTGAACATATGATTTCATTTCAGGCCTCGTTAACATTGATTGCCGGGACGTTGTTGCGCCGCGACGAATTTGTGCCACGGGCTTCCAGCCCGTGCTCGAGCACGGCCAAGATGGCCGTGGCACGAACGACGGCCGCATGTTTGTATTGAACAGATGATTTCATTTCAGGCCTCGTTAACATTGATTGCCAGGACGCTGTTGCACCGCGACGAATTTGTGCCACGGGCTTCCAGCCCGTGCTCGAGCACGGCCAAGATGGCCGTGGCACGAACGACGGCAGCGTGCTTGTAGTGAACAGATGATTTCATTTCAGGCCTCTGCAACATTGATTGCCGGGACGTTGTTGCGCCGCGACGAATTTGTGCCACGGGCTTCCAGCCCGTGCTCGAGCACGGCCAAGATGGCCGTGGCACGAACGACGGCCGCGTAGTTGTAGTGAACATATGATTTCATTTCAGGCCTCGTTAACATTGATTGCCAGGACGCTGTTGCACCGCGACGAATTTGTGCCACGGGCTTCCAGCCCGTGCTCGAGCACGACCAAGATGGCCGTGGCACGAACGGCGGCAGCGTGCTTGTAGTGAACATATGATTTCATTTCAGGCCTCTGCAACATTGATTGCCAGGACGTTGTTGCGCCGCGACGAATTTGTGCCACGGGCTTCCAGCCCGTGCTCGAGGCACGGCCAAGATGGCCGTGGCACGAACGGCGGCCGCGTAGTTGTAGTGAACATATGATTTCATTTCAGGCCTCGTTAACATTGATTGCCAGGACGTTGTTGCACCGCGACGAATTTGTGCCACGGGCTTCCAGCCCGTGCTCGAGCACGGCCAAGATGGCCGTGGCACGAACGACGGCAGCGTGCTTGTAGTGAACATATGATTTCATTTCAGGCCTCTGCAACATTGATTGCCAGGACGTTGTTGCGCCGCGACGAATTTGTTCCACGGGCTTCCAGCCCGTGCTCGAGCACGGCCAAGATGGCCGTGGCACCTTAGGTCACATCATTCGACCTCCACCGGGCGGCTGACGGTCTGGCCGCTCAGCAGATCGTGGACCACCACGGTCCATTTGCCTTGCGCATCGTCGACGGCGAACGGGACGCACTTCATGCCTGTCCCGCGCTGAGCGATCACGTTGCCGGAGTAATGAATAGAGCGATTGCCCTGGGGGTCGAGAACGTCCACGTGAAACACCACCGTATCGGCGGGATTGGGCGTGGCCCTCATGCCAATATTCAGTGTCGTCCCACGCGGTAGGTGCTCGGGCATCGAGACTTGCAACTCCGGCAGGGCCGCTACGCTGGCCGCCAGAATCGTGGGGTCGTAGGGATCGAGCGTCAGGCTGAGGCTCTGTTGTTTTCCCAGCGCTTTGCGCGTTCTCGTATCGTAGAGATACATCGCTTGCGGCAAACGGATGCGCACGGGAACGGGCTTTTCGAAGCGCTCGTTGGAGCGGAAGTCGGGCGGCCCGAGTTCGTCCACGCGCAACTGCGGATTCGATTGGATCGCGATCAGCCGTACGCCGCCGTTGGCGAACGTGGTGCTTTGCACTCCCACGATAGGCTTGCCTTGCGCGTCGTCCACCGTGAATTCCGGATGAACGCCGTTCGACCGGAGCATTTCCCCGATCAGATCGTGCACGGGCGCCTCTTTGCCCACCAACCGGCTCTGGAGGTAATTCGCAATATCGACATTCAGCGTGATGGCCTTGCCCTTTCCGAACGCGTGAATGCTAGCCGGCGTCTTGCCAGAGCTATCGCCGCCGAAGAGGTCGGCCAGCGGCGACGCGGGCAGCCGGCGGCTGTGCTCGTCAAAAGCGCCTGGCATGCCATCGGCAATCGCCACGCCGCCCTGCGCGATGAATTCGCGAATCGCCGTTGCTTCCGCGGCCGAAAGCGAGCTGGACTGCGGGAGAATCAAAACGCGATCCCCATCGGCGAACAGCTTGCCTTCCGGCAACTGGAGGTACGACGCGAAATTGTACTCGAGCCCTTCATCTTCAATGAGCTTACACCATGACTCCCGCAGCCGCAGGAAATCATTATTGGAGCGCTCGTAACGTGCGTCCCGCGTGGCCCAGGCGGGGCCGTCGGGGCGCCGCTCGAGCATCCACTGGGTGCGCAGGCTCGGCTGTGAGTAATGAATGGCGATGCCGTCGTGCAGCATGCGGCTGTTGATAATCAGCGCGCCCTCGCCGTCGCGAAGCTCGTTGTAATAAGCGGCGGCCGATTTGCCCCGGGCGCTGGCTTGCCCGTCCGCCTGCACGTACTCGTGTTTTTCGTCCCAGATGATCAGCCCGCGATTGCCTTGCAGCAGCTCGTGCCACACGTGCTGCTTCTCCGGCGGGCCGCTGGCAAAGCTGGTGCTGAGCAGCGGCATCTCCGGGTTGAGCGAATGGATCAACGCCACGTTGGCCCCGATATCGTACGGTTCCATGGCATCCAGGACAAACGCGAGCCGGGCGTAATCGTACCCTCCCCACCCGGGCTTCTGCGCGCCCCCGATTTCGACATAAGCATCGCGGTCCACCTCGTGCACGGCATCCACGCCCATCTTGAGCGCGTCGGCGTAGGAGATGTCCATCCAGGTCTTGAAGTCGCCCCACGACGCAAAGTTGTCATCGGGGCTCTTCATAGCCTCATCCGTGGTTTGAGGAATTACGCTTTGCCACGTGGTAAACCGGGTTCCCCATTCGCGATTCAGTTCGTTCAGGCTGCTGTACTGGGACTTCAGCCAAGCCCGCATAGGGACCAGCGACTGATCGGAGAAGTCAAAGTCCCAGGCCGCGCCGAGATCGGCAATGCCGGATTCGTCCGCCAGGCAGTAGAAATAGGGCCGGTAGGGTTCGTTGTTTTGAACGGCGCTCACCAGGCGGTCATGCACCGTCTTGCGCCAGGCGGGATCCCAGAAGCTGGGCGACCGCTTGAACGCTTCCTTGCTCGCAGGGTCTTTGGCATAGAGGGCTTTTGCCTGGAGAAACGACCAGTTCTGAATGCGGTCCGCCCTGTACCGGTGATATTCCGAATAAAAATCCGTCGCGTTGTTCTCGCAGTACCAGCGGACGTTGTTGAGAATCAGCGAGTCCGGCACGCCTCGCGCACAACCGATCATCTCAAATCCATTGATTCCCAATTTCTCCAGCGGCGGAACCAGCTTTTCCGGATACGGTTGCCACATGATGATGGCGTAGTCTTTCCAGCCGGTGTTCGCAGGCCGGAATACGAAGCTGGCATCGGCATCCTCTTCATGGTGCCCGGCTTTGCCGCGAGCATCGGCGCCGTCCAGCGAGAGATGGGCGTGCAAGTCGTTCTTCATCGCGATGGCGCGCGAGAGATCGATGGAAAAACGGATTTCCGTCTCATCGGTCAGTTCGATTGGAACGGTCCCGTCCTCCACCAGGCGGTCAAGGCTGTCCGTCCAGCGAACCTGGAGCGTGCCTTTCCCGGTGAGACCCAGGGGCAATTTGAAGGTGATCGGGACACTTCCGGTCCCGGAGAGGGTGGATGAAGGCAGAATGAGTTGGCCGGCGGCGGCGTTTACTACCAGCGCGCCGAAAAGCGCGGCCGTCGCAAGGACGATGTTGGTCCGGTTGATCATGCGGTTGGGCTCCTTAAACGTGCCGAAATGCGCTGCGAATCTATCCGTAAACGAAAACCGTACAAGGCTAGCTCGGAACGGCCGCATGGTCAATGATTTCAGCCTAGACCAAGATTCAGCCTCGGATACCAAGCGCAATCAGAAACCTCTTCTGACATGGATGGCCAGGATGCTCAGCGAGGGAAAGGTTTACGCCCCAACCCCTGCCCGTAGAGCCGGGCTTGAGCCCGGCACGGGCGCGCGATGGCGCGCCCCACCCTGCGCACGCCACGGCGCGCCCCGCGTGCCGCCCACAAGGGCGGCTCTACCCCCCGCTTGCGTCCCGGAAGGGTTCGCGAAATAATGTGAGCCGATGAGGTCAGCGTTGAAGCTGAACGCCGAACAACTGAAAGCCGTAGAGCATGGTGAAGGGCCGCTGCTGATCATTGCCGGGCCGGGCAGCGGCAAGACGCGGGTCATTACCCAACGCATCGTCCACCTGCTGGCGGGATCGGCCGCCGAAGCCCAACAACCTGCATTGCTTTCCGAGCTTGTAATCCCATCACACAGCGGCGGCGATCCTGGCTCGGGCATACAACCGGACAACATCCTGGCGCTGACGTTCACCGAAAAGGCGGCGCGGGAGATGCAGCGACGGGTGCGCGAAGCGCTGCCCAACCTCGAGACACTTCCCTCCATATCCACATTCCATGCTTTCTGCTACGAGGTGCTGCGCAAGCGCCACTTTGAGCGAACGCTGCTGGACAAAGTGGATGTATGGATCTTTCTGCGCCGGCGGATGGAAAACCTGGGACTCCAGTTCTATCAAAAGCTCGCGGAGCCGGGCGCGTTCCTGCATTCCCTTAATGAGTTCTTCTCGCGGTGCCAGGACGAATTGATCGAGCCGGCGGATTTTGAGCGCTATGCGGAGTCGGTGGAGAGGGATTTTCAGGCGATCGCCCCTTCCCTCGATCCCGCCGAGCGCACCCTGATGCAACAGGAGGTGGAAAACAGGCGGGAACTGGCGCGCGTATTCCGCAACAGCCGGAAGCTGATTGAGGAGGAAGGTTGTTCGAGTCTCGGCAGCCTGATTCCCGAGACGGTACGCCTGTTCGATCGCGAGCCCGAAGTTGCGGAATCGTATCGCCAGAGGTTCCGGTACGTGCTGGTGGATGAATTCCAGGACACGAACTACGCGCAGGTGGAACTGCTGAAGCGGCTGGTGAAACCGCCCTACAACATCACCGCCGTCGGCGACGACGATCAGGCCATCTACAGGTTTCGCGGCGCATCGCACGGCGCCTTCAAAATGTTCGATGAGGCGTTTCCGGGGCACGAGACGGTGTTTCTCGACACCAATTACCGCTCCACGAAGCGCATTCTGCGCGTGGCCGAGGTGCTGATCGCGAAGAACAACCGCTATCAGGCGAAGCCGAAGCTGCGCACCAACCGTGATGACGGCGCGCCGGTATACCTGCTGCAATCCCCCGATTTCCTGAGCGAAGCGGCCTGGGTGGCGGACGAGGTGGCACGGCTTATCCAGTGCCGGACGCCGCCGGGTGACATCGCCGTGCTGTATCGCGCGCACGGCTACCGCGACCCCCTGGTGGAACAATTCCGCCGCCGGCAGATTCCTTTCGCCATTCGCGGTCTTTCCATACTCACCACCGTGCTGCTGCGCGATTTGGTGGCATACCTGAAGGTCATCCATTCGCCGCGCGACAACGTGAGCCTGACGCGGGTACTGCTGGCGCCGCGCTGGAATTTCCCCGAGGAGTTGGCGCTGGAGGCCCGGCAACAGGCGCAGCGCGACCGCTGTTCCATTTACGATGTTCTGCGATCGTGGGAGAAGTCGGGCGCCGCGAACCGGCTGAAGGGCACCGGATGGCCGGACCTGAAGAGCGTTTTAGACGAATTGCACGAATATGCCATGCACGCGCCTGTGCTGGGAGTGCTCCAGCGGTTGGTCGGCCGCCTGGAGTTGACGTTTCTGCCGAAGGATCCGAACGCCGAGTACCTGGAAGCTTTTCGAAAATTCCTCGAGAAGTGGCAAAGTAAGAGCGACGCGTGGAAGCTCGCTGACTTCCTTGAGTACTTTCAGTACTTCCGCGAAGCTGGCGGCCTCATCGAAGCGCCCGAACTCGAAAACCGGACACACGCCGTGCAGATGATGTCCGTCCACGCGGCTAAGGGGCTGGAATTTCCCGTAGTCTTCATCTTGAGTGTCGCGCCCCGGCGTTTCCCCCACAGCGAGCAAAAACCCGTAATCGAGTTTCCGGACGCCCTGCGCAAAGGCCCCGTTCCGCCCGCTAACATTCATGAACAGGAAGAGCGGCGGCTGCTCTATGTGGGACTGACCCGCGCGGAAGACCGGCTGTATGTTTCCGGCGTGACGAAGACGGGCAAGAAACCTTCGATTTTTATCGGCGACCTTACCTCGAACCCGGCGGTTGAAGCTCGCGACCTTGAGCGCATTCAGGTTCCTGAGTTCCGGCCGGAGAAGGCGGAAGCGGAGCCGCCTGAGCCTGCGCCGCGCGTGACCCCCAATACCGTCCAACCGCAGGCCGACCTGTTTGGGGAGAAGGCGGCTGCGCCCGCGATCTGCCCGCCCATTGCCGAATGGGCCGGCCGCGCGGCGGTGATCAAGGGCGACGGGAAGCTCCAGCTCAGCGCGTCGGCCATCGAGACATATAACACCTGCCCGCTGAAGTTCATGTTCAGCCACTATTTGAAAATTCCCACGGGGCCGCAGCCGGCGTTGACCTTTGGCAGCGTCATGCACCAGTGCGCACGCCGCTATTTCGAGCTGCGGCGGCAGGGGGCGGTGAAATTCGACGATCTCCAGGCGTACTTCGAGCAGATCTGGAAAGGCGCCGGCTTTGAGGATGATTACCAGGAACAGGCGTACAAGAAGGCGGGGCTCGAGCAATTGCGCGGGTTCGTAACCCGGCACGAGGGCGTCACGGCTCTGCCGATCGCCGCCGAGGCCCACTTCACTCTCGATCTCGGCGATGTGGTTCTGGAAGGCCGGATCGACCAGATCAATCCGCTGCCGGACCACTCCGTGGAACTGGTGGATTACAAGACGGGCCGGCCGCCTTCACGCAAGGACGCAGATAGCAGCCTTCAACTCTCCGTTTATGCCATGGCGGCGCGCGACCAGATGCACCTGAACCCTACGAGGCTTACCTTTTACAGCCTGACGAATAATGAGCCGGTGCCCACCGTGCGCACTCGGAAGCAACTGGACATGGTGGTGGTTGAGGTGCGCGCGGTGGCCGAGCAAATCCGGCAGCAGTTGTTTCCCGCAAGGCCGGGCTTTGCGTGCAAATACTGCGATTACGAGATGATTTGCCCGGCCCACGAGCAAATCTTTTGATTTTCGATTTTGGATTTTCGATTTTGGATTAAAAGCGACGTCAGAATGGTGATTTTAGATTTTCGAATCTGGATTTTGGATCAAAAAAACCCGAGAGTCAGTGTGAAGTCCCTCAGTCGATTGTGGATTTTTGATTAAACTCCCCGCGCAGGACGATACGACGATACTCGGGTATCTTTAATCCAAAATCAGCTTGAAAGGCGTTCTAATACCCTTCAGGAGACAGAAGAATGCTCCGATTGCTTTTAATCCAAAATCGAAAATCCAAAATCCAAAATTCCTCGAGGTGGTCTTCATGAATACCGTCCTATTGATCCTGCTGGGTTTGGCTTTAGGCGTGGTAATCGGATGGCTTTGGGCGGCTGCGCGCACCCGCAGCGATCTGGTGAAATTGCAGGTGGACGCCGAAGGCCGCGTCAAGACCGCGGAAGGCACGCTTCTGGAGGTCCGCGCGCGCGTGGGCGATTTCCAAGCTTCCCTGGATGAGCGCGCGCGGGCGATCGAGGACCTTCAGCAGAAGCTGCGGCAGGAGAGCGAGCAGAAGGTGCAGGCGAAAACCGATCTCGAGAATGCCAGGACCGCTGCCGAAGACGCCAGGCAATTGCGGGAGCGGCTGAAGGGCGAAGGCGAATTGCGGGTTGCCGCGGAAACCAAGTTGCGCGAGACCCAGGCGAGCCTGGAAGAACAAAGGAAATTGCTGGAGGAAGCGAAAAACGCGCTGACGCAAACGTTCCAGGCGCTCTCAGCCGAGGCGCTGAAGAGCAACAACCAGGCATTCATTGCCCTGGCGCGCAGCCAGTTTGAAACCTTGCAGGCGCAAGCCAAAGGTGATTTGGAAACACGGCAGAATGCTATCGATGGCCTCATCAATCCCCTCAAGGAATCTCTGGGCCGATATGAGCAACAGATCCTGGAGATGGAAAAGTCCCGGCAAAAAGCCTACGGCGCCCTGGATGAACAACTGCGCAACCTGACCCAAGCCAATCAGCGCCTGGAGGAAGGAACGAGGCAGTTGGCCAGCGCCTTGAGTTCGCCCTTGAAGGTCCGCGGCCGCTGGGGCGAGTTAACCTTGCACCGGGTCGTGGAGTTGGCCGGGATGTCGGAGCATTGCGACTTCACCGAACAGGAAAGCATCACCACCGAGTCGGGACGGCAGCGGCCGGACATGATCGTGAATCTCCCCGGCAATCGCCGCATCGCGGTGGACGCCAAGGTTCCCTTGCAGGCGTTCATTGACGCGGTAAATCCGGAAAAAACTGAAGCCCAGCGAGCCGAGGCGCTGGAAACGCACAGCAAGTTGGTGCGGAACCACCTGAATCAACTTGCCGAACGCAAGTATTGGGAGCAGGTGGGCCCCGAATTGGAGTTGGTGGTGCTATTTCTGCCCGGCGAATCGTTCTTTAGCGCGGCGATGGAACAGGACCGGCAATTGATCGACGATGGGATGCAAAAGAAAGTTGTACTGGCAACCCCCACCACGCTCATCGCGTTGTTGCGCTCCGCCGGTTACCTGTGGCAGCAGGAGAAGATTACCCAAAACGCCAAGGAGATCAGCGAGCTGGGTAAAGAGCTTTACGATCGGCTTAAAACCTTCCTCAGCCACTTTGAATCGGTCGGTTCGTGCCTGCGGCGGGCGGTGGAGTCCTATAACCGGGCCGCGGGTTCAATGGAAAGCCGGTTATTGCCGTCCGCGAGGAAGTTCAAGGAACTGGGAGCGGCTACGGGTGAGGAGATCGCCGAACTCGAACCGATGGATGAAGTGCCGCGCACGCTGGCGGCGCCCGAATCTAGAAGTGAGGAGGTAGAAGTGAAGAGCGAGAATCTAGAAGTTAGGAGCGAGGAATTAGGAGCGAGGAATTAGGAGCGAGAAGTTAGGAGTGACGAGCTAGGAGTGAGGAGTTAGAATCTAGGACCGTCAACGCCGCCTTATCCTAGATTCTCACTCCTAACTCCTCGCTTCTGGCTTCTTGCTCCTTCCCCCAAAAAAACTTCGGGGGTGCATCGCTGCACCCCCGAGAGTTCCAATCGGTTTTTCGAAGAGGCTTATCTCTTCTTCTTGGCTTTCTTTTTCGCTGCCATTCTATTCTCCTCCGAGCTGTTCTGAGATTTCCCGCCAGCATAGCTGGCGGAGCGCGTATTCAATCATCATGTATAGAGGTCTGGAATTATCTTGTCAAGAGGAAAGTGATATTAGACGCGAAAAAAGTGAAGTGCAATCGAAATTTTGCTTCAAGAGGACGGTCACAATTAGAAGTTAGGAGTGAGGAGCGAGGAGTGAGGAGCTAGAAGTGAGGAGCTAGGAGTGAGAATCTGGAAGGTAGTCGAAGGGAGCGATGGGCTCCTCGATTCTAATTCCTATTTAAAATCGAGGAGTGAGGAGTGAGAACCTAGAAGAAGGCAGCGCTGACGCGCCTGGATTCTAAATCCTCACTCGTCGCTCCTCACTCCTAACTCCTAACTTCGAGATTCTCGCTCTTCGCAGAGGCTGCAAAACGCGGCCAGATGCGCTATCTTAAATCACATGCTGAGCGAGAGACGGGTGGCGGTTCAAAGGACAACCATGCATTCCATGTACGCATCTTCCAAACGTAGCCTCAAAATTATGCGCAAGCTCACCTGCATGCTCTGGGTTGTGCTGATGGCCGCGACGTTTGTCGGCGCACAACAGGGGCAAGAACCGCCTGCCGCGGGCGGAACTCTCAAGGTCACCACGGAGGTCGTAAGCGTTTACGCTGTCGTGCGGGAGAAGAACGGACGCCTCATTCCCGACCTCAACAAAGACGACTTTCTTCTGCAAGAAGACCGGACGCCACAGGAGATCCGCTATTTCTCCCGTGAGACTGACACGCCATTGACTTTGGGCATACTGGTGGATACCAGTCCCAGCCAGGAGCGCGTCCTGGAGGTTGAGAAGTCAGAGGCGGAAGCATTCCTGCGGGAAGTCCTGCGACCCAAGGACCTCACCTTTGTCATGCATTTCGATGTCGAGGTGGAACTGCTCCAGGATTTCACGGCGGACCTCCACCGGCTCGATAAAGCCATCGACGAAACGGAGATTAACGGGGGAGGGATGCGGACCACCGGAACTTATCCTTCCGGCGATTCGGGGGGGGCGACGCACCTTTACGATGCCGTCTACCTGGCCGCGCGCGATGTGCTGAAGAGCGAAGTGGGCCGCAAAGTTCTTATCCTGCTGACGGACGGTGAAGACCAGGGAAGCAGAGTCAAGCTGGAGGCGGCGCTGGAGGCGGCGCAGAAATCGGACGTCATCATCTATTCCATTGATATCAGCGATCGGGCATTCTACAGCCGGCATGGCATGGGGTACGGCGGCGAATCCGTCTTGCACAAGCTCTCCGATGAAACCGGTGGACGGGTCATCCAGGCATCTAACGCCAAGAGTACCACCGAGGCCTTCCAGCAGATCGCCGGCGAACTCCGCACCCAGTACCTTTTGGGGTATACACCCACCAATAGCAAGCTCGACGGCACCTTCCGCAAGATCGATGTCAAAGTCCGCACCGGAAATTATAAGGTGGACGCCCGACGGGGGTATTACGCGCCGGAAGGGTAGATGGGGAGAAGCTAACCGCCAACAGCCCACAGATAACCGCCCACAGCTATACAGGGCGACACAAATGCTTGCGCCTTCGGCTGTAGCGGCGGTCTCCGACCGCCGCCGTCGATTGGAGATCGACGCTACAATTTATGTCGCTCTGTATAACAGCCAAAAGTGGGTGCTGTCGGCTGTCGGCTTTTAGCTATTGAGTGGGTGCAAAGTAACCCGTCTTGGCGCGGACGTGCAGGGTCTTGTCGACAGGCTCAACGGCGATGTGGCGGAAGGTTCCGTCCCGGGCCTCATTGGAAGACCGGTAGGTGATCAGGAACTGAGTTCTTAGATCGCGCCCGATCGCGCGGAAATCTTCTGCCAAATCGCTGGCTTCGAAGGGAAAGAAGGCGCGCCCGCCGGTTTCTTTGGCCAATTCCTTGAGCACCTTATCCCCGCGGTGCTCGGTCCCACTCCGGTTCGTGCTGATGGCGAAGATCGTCACGCCGGCCTTTTGTGCCATGGCGAGCGCTTCCTCGCGGGTATGTTCGCTGCGGTTATCCTCGCCATCGCTGATCACGATCATCAATCGGCGCAAGTAGGGCTCGGGAGGCGGGAAGAAGTACAACTTGTCCTTGCAGGAAATGAAAATCGCATCATAGAGACTGGTAACCCCTCCTGCCTGCAAACCGCGGATGGCGTTAGCGAGTTTCTCCACGCTGTCCGTGTAATCCTGAACCATTTGCGGCGCCACGTCGAAGCCCACCACGAAGGCCTGATCCTTTCCTCTCCGGATGGTGTCGGTGAGGAAATCGGTGGCGGCTTGCTGTTCAAAGCGCAGACGGTCGCGGATGCTGTTGCTGGTATCAATCAGCAGGCCGATGCGCATGGCCAGGTCCGTTTCACGGCTGAAATACTCAATGGTCTGCCGCGTGCCGTCCTCGAACAGATTGAAGTCGTCCTTGGTCATCATAATGACCAGGCGCCCTTTCTTATCCGTCACCGTCAAGGGCACGTCCACCAGGTAAACCGGAACGTGGATGGGCTTCGTCGAGGTGTCTACCGTATTTGCTGCCGAGGTGGAATTGGCGGGCGGCGTATTGGACTTCGGCTGTTGTGCCGGAAGCCAGCCTGGGAAAGCCCAGAGCAAGAGCAGGGTGGGGAGAATTCTATTAATCATGATATGACTCCGCTTGCGAGAGCTAATTATAGGAAGCGCCGGAAGAACCGTCAATAAGTCCGGTAGGAGAGGGACTCCACAGCTCAGTTGGAAGCCACATTGCGGGCTGCAGGTTGCCTCTCAGGCGCTTTGTTTGCCCCGGGACTCTTTTCGATTCTGCGCGTGGAACCTTCCCGCGCCGTCACTTCGCCCCGCTCGAACTTGTATTCGATACAGGTTGCGCCCTCCAGGCCTAAGCGCACCAGGGCATCGATATCCAGCCGGGATTCCGCTTCATCAAGCTCCTGCGGGTGAGCAAAGATCGCCGGGGAGCGCGGCATAAAACGCGGGCAGCAATCCTCGAACGGTTCGCAGGAGATTCTGTAGGTCCCAATCTGCCGCGCCAGACGGAGGATCTCCGCCTTGTCATCACCCGCGAGCGGGCGATACACCGGCAGATCAATGCATTGGTCAATCGCCATCAGGTTATGCAGCGTCTGGGACGCCACCTGGGAGACGCTGTCGCCGGTGACGAGACCCAGAGCGTGCTCGGCGTGGGCAATTTCCCGGGCGATGCGCGCCATCATACGCCGATACAGTAATACCCGGTAGCTTTCATGCACCCCCGCCACGATCTGCCGTTGCACGGCGTCGAAGGGGATGCGGTACAGGCGCGAGGTGAATTGATAGGGCGTCAGCGTGCGGACCAGCTCTTCCGCCACACCCGAGGAGGAATTGCGCGCTTCCGAGGGGCTGCCGAAAAAATGCGCGAAGGTAATATGCGCGCCGCGGCGCATCATCTTATAGACCGCTACCGAGGAATCGAATCCCCCTGAAAGCAGCGCCACCAAACGCCCGCTGGTAACTGCCGGCAGGCCGCCGGGGCCCTCCACGCGCTGGGCATAGATCAAAGCCTTCCCGGGGACAATCTCCACCTGGCAGGTTACCTCAGGGTGGTTGAGCTTAACGCGCACGCTGGCGTCGCGCGCGCGCAGATGCTCCAACACTATGCGCCCCAGTTCGCGCTCCAGTTGCATGGAGGTCAGGGGGAAGGCGGAATCCGCGATTTTGGTCCGAATGGCGAAATTGCGAGGATTGGCCTCCGCCATCATTTCGCAGGCCGCCGGACCCAGCGCCTCCAGCGAACTGGGTATTTCGCGTGCCGGCGCAATATAGGCAAGGCCAAATACCCGGCGCAAGCGGTCAATGATCTGGGGCAGCGCCGCTTCGTCACCCGGGACCAGAATCAAACGCTCGGAGATGCCCTGCAATGCGGCCACCGGCAGGTCGGCCACGCTTTGACGGATGGCGTCGCGCAGCCGGCTGAGAAAATAGTTCTTGTTGCCGCCTTTCAGCCAGATTTCATGGTAGTGAAGAATCAGAACTCGCTTCATGCGGTGACTTCTCGGTCCGAGGCCGGCGAAGATTGGCAATGCCTGCGGGAAAATTCAGCGGAGGTTAGAATATAGGTTTTTCCGCCCCCCTGCAAGCAATAGGCACGCTTAGTTGATGGTCAAGGCAGTTCTCTTTTTCCTCGCCGGAGAATTATGCACCCGCGGCCAGATTGTCGGCTATCCAAAACGCGGGGTGGTGCGATTGGCCACTAAGATCCAAGACCTCTTGGGCAATGCTCGAATCGCTGGATCGTAAGGTGAAATACCCATGTCGAGAGCCGCTCGAAGAAAGACCATTGCACCACTATCGCGGGGCCCCCAGCGCCCGCTAAGAAAGAGGAGAACTAGTCCCCCACGTAATGCGCAGGGGGCGTGGTGGATAACTGCGGATATTGAGATTTGCACCGTTTGCGGGCAAGGGTACGCCTACGGGACGGGCTATCGCTGCTCCGGCTGCGACGCGGCAGTGTGCGCGTTCTGCATCGAGGATCGCAACGGTGAATTCTGGTGTGTGGAGTGCTAAGGGATGGCGACCCGGGCAATCTGGAAAGGCTTGCTGGTGATTGATGCGGAAAGCCTTCCGGTCAAACTCTATTCCGGAGTGGAAGATCGCTCGATCCACTTTCACGTTCTTGAGAAGTCAACCACGATGCGAATCAAACAGCACATGGTGAATCCTGAAACGAACGAAGCAGTTCCGAGCGACCTTATGCGAAAGGGCTATAGAGCCGAACCCGGCGTGTATGTGCTCTTGACGCCCGAGGAGATCGAAAAAACTTTGCCGGAAGAGTCCCGCCATATTACCATCATGCGCTTCGTCCCCTCCGCTCACGTCCTTCAGCAATGGTATGACCGGCCCTACTACTTAGGCCCCGACGATGCAGATGATCAGTCTTATTTTGCTTTGGCCGAAGCGCTTGAACACGAGCAACGCGAAGGGATTGTCCATTGGGTCATGCGGGAAAAACGCTACGTCGGCGCCCTGAGGTCAGAAAAAGGCTACCTCATGCTGATTACTATGAAGTTTGCCGAAGAAGTGCTCACCGCATCGGAGTTGCCACGGCCTGCCGGGCGTGCGCCGGATGCGAAAGAACTGCAGATGGCCAGGCAGCTTGTGGGAGCGCTCGAAGGCGACTTTCGCCCGGAAGATTATCACGACGAATACCGTGAAAGCGTCATGAAGTTCATCGAAGCAAAGGGAAGCGGGCGCAAGCCGCACCTGCAAATTGTTTCCCGGCGGAAGGAATCCAAGTCGCTCATCAACGCCTTGGCAGCCAGCCTCAAAAAGGCTAAAGACGAAAGGGAGAAAAGAGTTGCCTGACGAAGTCAACCCTGACGGCGACGAGCAGTTTACTCCGGCGCCTTTCTGGTCCGGGACCATTAGTTTCGGTCTGGTGAGCATTCCCGTGAGTCTGTTTCCGGCTAACCGTTCAAGCCGGGTCAGCCTGCGGGCCATGGGACCAAATGGCACCCCGCTGGGCAGCCGCTATTATTCGGCCAAGACTGATAAGGAGCTTTCTCCCGAGGAACTGGTGCGCGGATACGAAACTGAGAAAGACCGGTACGTGCTCGTTACAGACGAAGAACTCGAAAGGCTGGCGCCCAAGAAGTCCCGCGACATCGACCTGCGGCAGTTCGTCGAGGTGAAGGAAATCCCACCGACCTACTTTGAGCGCGGATATTTTCTCGCCCCGGATGGAGACTCCACCAGAGCATACCTGCTGCTTGCCACGATATTGGAAGAGACGCAGCGCGCCGGCATTGCAACGTTCGTCATGCGGGGCAAAGAGCATCTGATTGCCATTACGGCTGAGAACGGGATTCTGCGCGCGGAAACGATGCGTTTCAAGGATGAGATCCGCTCACCGGCTGACATTGGTTTACCGGAAAGAGTGAAGCCTCCGGAGGAACGGACCCGGCATTTCATTCAAATCGTTCAAAAGCACGCAGCCGCTGAGCTATCCCTAAATGAACTCCGGGACGAAACGTCGGCCGCATTGCTGGAACTGGTGAAAGAAAAGCAGAAGAAAAAGCAGGATGTCGTCGTACTCGGCGGCAACGATGAAAGCCGCAAGGAACCCGCACCCGATTTGATGACGATCCTCAAGCAAAGCTTGGCCGGACACTCGGGCCAGAGGCCGAAACACTCGGGCCGGAAGCCGAAGCGCGCCAGGGCTTCCCACGGCCATTCTTCCCGCCGACCGTATACGCTGCGAACTCGTTCCGCTAAGCGCGCGAGTCGATAGAACGGGGTATTAGCAGCGCCCCACATGTCTTGCTTGTCGCTTTAGGTAGGGAGCTTTTGGCGATTTTCGTGCCGCGCAGGATCAGTGCGCACTCGTTTCAGCCGCCTCAGAACATCTGCGGTCGTAAACTGGTTTGCAGCGTGCAGGCCATCCAGTTCATCCCATTCCAAAGGAAGCGCCACGGGAGCCGAGGGGCGGGCGCGGACGGCAAAATCGGCGATCGACGTCGCCGTGTAATCATTACGAAAATAATCAACAAATATTTTGCCTTTGCGTTTGGCCTTACTCATCGTGGCCACGTAGGCCGTGGGAACGTCTCTTACCATCGCTTGTGCAATCGTGGCGCAAAAGGTCTTAACTTCCGCCCACGTGCTCCGTTCGACCAGCGGCACGGTTACATGGAGCCCTTTTCCGCCCGTGCACTTCAGGTAGGAAGTCAGCCCTCGGTCCTCGAGCCTCCGCCTCAAATCACGTGCCGCCAATTTAACCGCTTCAAACGGCACGTTTTCGGCAGGATCGAGGTCAAAAATCAGGCGGTCGGGGTGGTCGATATTCCCGACCCTGGCCCCCCAGGGATGCATTTCGATCGCGCCCATCTGGATGAACTCGATGATGCCTTTTTCACTTTCGACGTAGAGATATTCGTAGGACTTCCCCTCGTGCTTCCAAGTGAACGGCTTTACGTCAGGTCCAAGCCCTGTTCCCGGACTGCGCTGGTAAAAACACCCGCCGGCGGTTCCCTCCGGGCAGCGCAAAAGGCTGACGGGATGGCCGGCTAAGTCCTTTAGAACCAGGGAAGATACTGCCGCGTAGTAGTCGGCCAGTTGAGCTTTGGTCATCCCCGTGTCGGGAAACACCACGCGGTCCGGATGGCTGATCTTTATACCAAATGCTTCATGATAAACAGCTTCTCGCCTGTAACCCGTTGCGGTCCTTATACCATCGCGATGGCCTACATGGGCGGGTTCCTCCCTAACGACCTCTTGTGACTTTTTGTCCTCGCGGAGACCTTGGAACGAGGGTTGGCGGAGGTGCCCATCCTGAGTCCATTCCGCGAAAGTGACCTCGCAGACCAATTGCGGTTTGACCCATGTCGCGCTGTTCAGGATGTTTCCGGGAAGTGCTGGAACTATGGGTTTATCCACTTTGATTTTGACCAGGCGTTGGTAAAGTTCCTGTGCGGATTTTAGAGTGAAGCCGGTGCCAACTTTGCCGGCATATTTTAATTCGCCATTCTCGTTGTATCCCAGATGCAATGCGCCGATGGCCCGCGCACCCCTGCGCGCGGCGGTGTAACCGATTATTACGAATTCCTGGCGTTTCATGCATTTGGATTTCAGCCAAAGCTTTTGTCGTCCAAAGCGATAAGGGGAATCCACGCGCTTTGAGACGATGCCCTCCAGCCCCATCGAGCACGATTTCGCGATGATTTCTGCCGCATGGCCGATCACGTGTTCGCTATAGCGAAGCGAGCTACCGGGTCGACTCTTCTTGAGGAGGGAAGCGAGTTTATTCTTTCGTTCGAGAAGCGGACGGGAACTCCAATCTTTGCCATCCAGGTAAAGCAGATCGAAAGAATAGGCGGAAATGGATTGGGGATTGCCGGACTCGCCAAGGGCCTGCTGCATGCCCTGGAAGCTGGTCTTACCCTCCCGGTCGATTACGACGGCCTCCAGATCCAGGACAATGCTTTTGACCCTCAGCTTCGCCACGGAAGCAGATATGGAAGGAAACTTGTGCGTCCAGTCGTTGCCGTTTCTGGTTCGGAGGCGCACTTCGTCATTCGCAGCGAAAGCCAGCGCGCGATAGCCATCGTATTTGATTTCGTGCAACCATCCGTCGCCTGTAGGAGGTGTATCGACCAAGGTTGGGAGTAGCACGTCAGGATACTTCTTCATAAGGTTCCTGACGGCTGGACCAACCTCGCCTCCCTTTCTGGAATCAGGCGCGCCCACGGCGATCTCGTCCATCGAGCGGCGAGTTGCGACGCTGGAAAGCTCTTGCTCCAGAAATTGTCTGGCCCCATCGTTGTCAAGGGCGTAATCATCCGCTTCCTTGATGAGCAACCAGTTTTCTCTCTTTTCATCGCCGCGCATGCGGATCAGATCCCAGCCGCCCTTCAGCCGTTCACCCGCAAGATTGAAAGAGAGATGTCCCTTTTTCAAGCCCACATGCGGATCAGCTTTAGGCTTCCATGATCCGCGGTCCCACAACATCACTGTTCCACCGCCATATTGGCCTTGGGGAATTGTGCCTTCAAAGGAGCCGTACGACAAAGGATGGTTCTCAGTGCGAACCGCGAGTCGCTTGTCAGCGGGATTAAGGCTGGGGCCTTTTGTTATCGCCCAGCTCAAAAGGACACCGTCGAGTTCTAGCCGTAAATCGTAATGCTCACGTGTCGCTTCATGCTTCTGAATGGCATAGGAAGAACCCTGCTTAGTCGATAACCGTGGGGGAGGCTCGGGCGTCTTCCTGAAATTGCGCCTACGTTTGTATGCTTCCAGAGCATTAGCTATATTTCGGCGTTGCAGGCCCACAAAATGTTCGATGTGTAGGGATGGATAGTGGGTTTCAAGTTTATGGAGTCCGAAATACTCTCGAGCCCCAGGCTTTTAGGCTGTGCTGGTGGGAGCTTGCGGAGTTCTTCGCTAAGACGTGCTTTGCTGGGTTGCCAATTTGCGAGCTTCCTGGCGCGTGTGAAGAATGCGGTGAATCACCGTGACGTTCGACAGGACGGCGATCAGCCACAGGACCGGCGCCATGCGGTCAAACAGCGCCCCAATTATGATGAGCACCACGCGCTCGGGCCGTTCCAGGAATCCTACTTTGCAGGTGGGAATCAGGGTCTCGGCGCGCGCCCGCGTGTAACTGACCATCACAGAACCGATCATGGCGACGGCTACAAGACAGACATAGGAATAGCGATTGATGCGCCCGTAGTAAATCAGCAACCCGATCAGGAGGGAGAGATCCGAGTAGCGGTCCATGACCGAGTCATAGAAACCGCCAAAGGCGGTCACCCGCTTGGAAAGACGCGCCACCCGGCCATCGGTCATATCAAAAATACCCGCCAGGATGATGGTGAGGCCGGCCCACGGGAAGAACCCGTAAGCGAACAGGTACGCAGCCAGGCAATTGATGGCGAACCCGATAAAGGTAAGGAAATTGGGATTAATGCCGCTCGCGGCAAACCCTCGAACTATGGCGTCAAGTACATAGCGTAAGGTGTCGCCGATTTTGCGCGTTACCATGTTGGGATCCCCGGTTACGGGGCTTGGAAATCACTCGTCTGGATTCCGGTCGAACCCGAATTCGGGATTCTGACTTCAGGCCTGATCGTGGAAGGTCAGGACACTGCGGATTTCGAACTCGCGCGAGCCGTTAGGCGTGGTTACTTTGACCGTGTCACCCAGCTTCTTTCCCATCAGTCCCCGGCCGATCGGCGAAGTTGTGGAAATCAGCCCCTTGCTGACATCCGCTTCTTCGCTCGTCACCAACCGGTATTCCAGTTCGGTGTCACGATCGACGTCGTAAAGCTTCACTCTTGAGCCGAAAGCGATGCGATCCTTGGGGATATTGTTCATGTTAATGAGCGAAACGTCTGCCAGGCGTCGCCTGAGCTGGCCCAGGCGGGCGCCGACATAATCCTGGCGCTGCTTCGCCATGGTATATTCGGCATTCTCACTCAGGTCCCCCAGAGCACGCGCGCGTTTCAGCTCGTTCGGTAGCTCATGGTTCAGTTCGTGTTCCAATGCTTGAATCTCTTCCTGAAGCTTTTGGACAATAGATGAGGCCATAATGAAAATCCTGATGTCTTTACCTCCCGACATTATAGGTGAATTGGCCCCGGCACGCAATGCAGCGTGTCGGCTGGATCAGGGTCACGTCATAGTGGTCGCGTGGCCTCGATCTTACCCTGATGAAAGAAGGCACTGGCGCGGCATCGCCGGAGGAAATCCCGGCTGCCGTCGCCGACGATGTAAGAGAATCGTCACCAAGGATAAAGGCAGGAGCGAGCGCCCGCGGGAGAGGAGAACTCGGGCAAAATTGCCTCTTGACAAAACCAACGAAGTAGGCTACAATTTTGGTCGATGGGCAGGGCTCGACGTTTCCAAACCGGTGCTTCGGTACCGCGGATGCCAGGAAATGAGATTCGGTCATGGCCAGTCAAAAGAATATGATCGCGCAGCCCACGCCGAGACAAACTGTCTGCCACGGACGCATCCTCCCAAACCTGAGAAGTTATTGAAAAGAGAAGGCAGGGAAACCACTTATTGACCCCTCGAACCTGAGAACATACTGAAAACAAATCCAGTTACATCAAATATGAAAAATTGGACATATCATGACATAATGTCATGTATGGCTAGTCGATAGCCTCCAGCAATTCCCCAAAGCCGCGAGTTTGCCTCGGATTTGAAGCGAGGCGCCGAGTCTGCCTCGCCACCTGGCTGCGTGAAACGCCCGGCGCCACATTGAGGCACGACGCCGCATTGCGCACCCTGAACTGTTACCTGTTACGAGCACGGGTAATCAGTCAGGTAGTCCAAGCAATCCGCGGAAGAAAAAGTCTGTATAGGTTCGGGCGAGTTCGTCCTGCTTGATGCGTCCCCCGGGGTCATACCACTGGTACAGCCAGTTGATCATTCCGAGCAGGGCGAAGGCTGCCAGGCGAGGCGAGACTTGGGGTGGTTCGACACTCTCTTCCTGTACGCGAGTTATCAGATCGACGAGGTAATCAATGTAGGCGCGTTTCCGGGCATTCAACTTCTTGCGCAGCGGGCCGCTCAGCGAGCGGTTTTCATGCAGAATTACGGTTATTTCCTGGTCGCGCGCCCGCACGATCAGCTCGATGTGGCCGATAATGGTTTGACGAAGTTTTTCGCGCGGATCGGGAATGTCCTTGATGGGAACCACGACGGTCTCGTCCAGGATATCCATGCCGTAGTTCTGGATTTCATACAACAGGCGATCCTTGCTGCCAACGTGGTGATAAAGGCCCGCCTTGGTAAGGCCGACCGCCTCCGCGATGTCCTGCATCGAGGCGCCGTCGTAGCTCTTCGCGTAGAACACACGCGCGGCGATGCGGCAGATTTCTCGGAGCCTCTGCTTGGTTTCGGCGGCTTGGGTCATACCAGCTTCTATACCACGTCGAGCACGCGCAGTGTAACACAAAAGGCAAGGTATGGCTGACGTTTACCAGCAACTCCGCCGCGTTGAAGCTTCCATTTTCGATGCGCCAGCGGGAGCATGCCCCTGCTGTTGCTACTTCTGGCTTTCAATCTCTTTTGCCCACGCCGGGGCATTGGCGCTCAGGGATTGGGTTGTCGGGTCGTCGAAGACTTCGGAAAGGACATGACCTGTTTTGACGTCGTAAAGCTGATAATCACCCGCTTCGGTTCCGTGCGTCGGCCCCCACACCGCCGCAACGTCCTTCCCGCCATCGCGGAACGTCCAGTACCACACCATCTGCCCCTGTTGGATATGCAAGACAGTCTTGCCCGACCCGTAGATGGCGAGGGCAATGGGGATGGAATACGAGGTACAGCAATTATCGAAGTTCTCCGCCCAGCCGATGGTCCGCTTGTCCGGCGCCACTTTCACGTCAGTGATGCCTTCCTGGTTGTATACGATGTTCTTCTCCGTGCTCTTTTCCTTGGGAAGCAGCGTTTCAACGATCTCCGTCTTGTCGCTGTACACAATGTGAAGGCTCCCGGTTTCATACCCCGACTGGGGAGAGGGTTCATCCAGATAGTATTTGACGATGGACGCGTCTTGGGCCGGCATATTGCCGTGTATGGGGGTGAACTGGACATTCGGTTGATCGCCGCCCACTGACTGAGCGCAGAATGCGGCGAGGAGGAGCCCGCAGCAAAAACATCGAACGATAGGCCCGTTTTTCATATTTCAGGCTCCCTGGCGCTTAGCGGCCTGTAGGGGCACGCGAGCACGCTGACTTCTACAGGTATGCGCGTGTTGGTTAGCACTCAGTTAATCTTCGTTGCGATCCTCACGATGTTTGACTCATCCCGAACGGCCCAACCGGTTGCGCCGGAGTCAGACACGTCCGGCCCCCAGACCACGTCGTCGGTGGTCGTTATCTCCTGTCCATCGACGGCCAGGATGTGTTTCTTATCACGGACTGCGTGCCAGGCCACGTGCCTGCCGTTGGGAGAAAAAGCCGGGGGGAAAACACTGTCGAACTTCCCTCCCAAGGGCTTGGCATCGAGATAATAGGACCAATCCGTCTTGCCCGTACCGTCGGACGCAGCGTAGGCCAGGTGTTTCCCGTCATTCGTGAATTGGATTCCCCAGACATTGCCGTAAGGCCCGAACTTGGTTCCGTCAGAAACGACGAAGACGGTAGGCTTCTTGCTCTCGGTGGGCGCAGAGTCTGCAGCGTAGGCCAGATGTTTGCCGTCATGACTCAATACCGGTCTGCTGGTTGGCCAGAAGTTCGGGAAGCTCATGGTATCGGCGGGCTTCCCATTGAGCGCCACTCGCCACGACGCTTCTTTGCCCGATGGACGCTCCCACCAGGCAGCCGTGGGCGCGTCTTGGGCGACGGTAAACGAATAGGCAAGAAGGGAAGCGGCCTGTTCGAAGCCGGTAGCCACGATAAGTCGATATTCGCCGCCCCCCCACACGTTCTGGAGATAAGAGGCGACCGGTTGCCCCTCTTTGTAGATCGTCCAGCCATTGGCATCTTGCGCGAGCACCAGGAGGCTGGTGTCGCCCCCGTAATGCACCGAAGTAAACATGAACATGTTGGGTCCGTTGACGAAGGCTCGAAACATCGTCGTGCTCTTCACCTTGGGTGGGTCGAAAGTTGCAGAAACCTTTCCATCCACCACCAGCCCCATGCGGCCGTTCTGCATGGAAAGAAACGCCAGGTGTTTCCCGTCCCCGCTGAATTCAGGAAAGCTGATATCGTCGTAGCGGCCTACCTCCGCTCCGTCTTCATACACCATGATTGACCCGGCCGTGATCATGCTGCCGTTCTGGGATTCCGGCTCGGCGCCGTAAGCGGCCCAATGCGCTCCATCCTTGCTGAACTCAAGGAAGCCCTCACCGCTGAGAGGAGTGGCGAACGTCTGGCCCGCCGCCGAGAGAACGATCTTGCCGCCGCTGATGGCCCAGAAGAACAGCTTGCCCGCAGGAGAGAATTTGGGAGTCGAGCAGCGAGAAAACTCCTGCCCCGGGACGCCGTCCAAGACAATCCGTTGCGCTCCCGACGCCCCAGAGATGTAGGCATAATGCTTCCCATCGTCGGAAAAAACCAAACTATCTTTGTCAAAGCCTGACGACGGGTTGAGGAGAGCCGAGCGAACCATGCTCGAACTGCCGACGACTCCCGAGTAGATGGGAGCCGGCGGCTGAACGGCTGCCACAAACTGTTTGAAAGACTTGCACGAGGTGCTCAACACAATGGCGAGGCTTGCGAATACCAATAACAGAAATCGGCTGGTTCTCTTTTCCAGTAGTTGGTCCGCAGCCAAGGTGGTGCGAAGTGAAAATGGCGGTTTGGTTCCGGCATGGTTTGAAGCTCTTCTCTGCCAAGATGCGCGAGGCGAAACTGAGTTCATACCTTTCCCTCCTCAGCGGTTTCCGGGAATGTTCCGGAACCGTGCTGGAACCTCCTCAAGCGCGATTTACTTTTTGAACGAGCGTGCGAAGCTCGGCAAGTCTCCCAACCCATGGGCGCCGCCTGCTTGCCGACGATACATTCCTTCGCATTCCGTCCCCATCCCGAACCCATGCCAATCGCTGAAAGTACGGATGTGAGGATCGCGTGTTGGAAGTGCCTTCGCGCAATCATTTCCTTCTCTCGAGTGGCGTTATCAGTTCGGGAGAGGTTATGCCTGTGGAACTGTACCTGTCAATCGGGGTCGGCACACCAGCAGGGTCACGCCAAAGTCGCGGTGGTTCGGACTGTGTGAGCTCTAAACATCGGTAAGTCGGAAATGGCCCGCCCCCCCTCTTCCGGTCTCGTTCTTTCGTGCCGGCTCCCAAGACTCACCTCGTCATGCCGAAGTGTCCGAAAAATTCTGCATGGTCACGCCAAAATGTCACCACGTTAAACCAAAATGTCCGAAAGTTAAACCAAAATGTCCGACTTTTCTCGGTCAATTTGTACTGCGATCCTTTGTTTTCAATAGGTTGCCGGCTTTGCAGTGAAATTTTTTTATTCCGCCCATCTTTCCTGCCCTTGGCGTTAAGGAAAAGCGAAACTTGAAACTGGAAACTCGAAACTCAAGGCCTGTCCAGTTTCCAGTTTCCAATTTCCAATTTCCAGTTCCGTGTGCCCAGTTTCCAGTTTCCAATTTCCGGTTTCGAATTTCTACCGAGCCTACCCGGCTGCGCCATTCCAAGCAGAAGATACACCTCCATCCGGTACGGCTAGCAATTCTTGTGCCGTTATCTTATGGATTACCTACCAAGCAGATTTATGCTACCTCGGACGATTGGCAAGGCGGTCAGCAAACACGCCGTCAGGGGCGGGTGATGGCCCATGAAGTCTTCGACCCCCCTACTGGCTTAGGCGTACGGTACTTCCGGGGCAAGGTCGCCTATGGCCAACTTGACCGCACTGTCCAACTTCCGAGTAGGGCATGATCGGCCCGGAATGTTTGGTTGGAGGCGGAATCGTCGATCCACATTGGGCGACCAAGCTCGACCTGTAGCTGATTACGAAGGCTGACTGCCAGTTTCCGACAAGGCGACTTATCGGCAAGGTGGTTGTAAGTTGCGGGGAAATCTAACCATAATGGGATGGCGGATACATTGATTTGTTGTGTATGCGACCCGTCGAAAAGCCGCGCCGTGAGGACCGGGCGCGACTTGTCGCAACGCGACGCTCTGGAAGCAAACTATGCCGGTGTCTGGGCTACGGGTTATTCCGTTACTGGAAATACAAGCTCTTCCTTTGTGATAACCACCTCTTCCGCCTTTCCGGATTTGCTCGCAGAGGGTTCATCTGAAATCTGTACAGGCAGATAGTAGATTGTCTTCCCAGCAAGGCTAAGGAACCTGAGCCCGTCTGACTCCTGAAGGTCAAGACTTATCCTCTTTGAAGTTCGGATGAACGGGACCAAGAAGCCCTCTGGTTCACGATAGTCTTCACAATAGCGGGCGACTTGGTGAAACCCGGAATTCATTTGATCGCGAATAGTGCTTCGCGTGGAATCTTCAGGTACGTATTTTGCGTCGATGATGAGGTAACGCCCGCCAGGCTCCCGCAGTATAAGGTCTGCTTCGCCGCTCGATGAGCTAGGCTCGATGACAAATTCGATATGTTGATTGAAAACATACTCCTGAAGGTCGCGCGCGAGGCCGCGTTCGCCTTTAACCCCTTCCAAACCTTCATCTGCAATTGCTCGAAGCCTGTTCTTGTAGAACCACTCTGATCGCTGCTTGTATTTTAGAAGAACGCTGTAGATGACATTGCGAGTGTCTATTTGTTCGTCCAAGTACTCATAGACCCCGTCGATTGCGACGTCCCGTAAAGGCTTGATAGCCTCCTCTGAGCTTTCGAATGGTTGCCCCGTCAAATATTCGGCAAAGCAGAGAAAGGTAAAATCTCTGAGGCTTGGCTCTGTCGCCGCTGTGCTCCTAATGGCCTGGACGATATTGAGGCACAGAGCGGCATGTTCTTCAGTAGACGTGGCCGTGTAAAAGCCAGGCTGATAATACTGATATTTTTCAGCGACCGACACATCGGCAACTATCTTCTCGATTTGTTTCCGCGATTCCGTCGATAAGCACCCGAGCCTCCTGACGAGCGAGGATAATACTGGATGGTTCTCCAACCAAATTAAAAGATGCCCGCAAGCTGAAGGGAACAACGCGAGTGGGCATGTCTGGGTACGGCGAAAGCGCGCACGCAGGATATACCGGGTACGCTGAATCACTTGCGGGTCCATAGCTATTTTCCCATTCCTTGCAGCATCTGCTCAAAGCTCCGCACAAATCGATGAACTTGGCCTAAGTGATCCTCAAGGAGAATGTTTGCGTGACAGCCTCGGCAGATTACAAAATCTCTGCGGCGAATTTCACCGAGTTTGACCCAGGTGTGAAGTTGGCACACCGGGCATTCCACTTCAATTGGGTGGCGATCCAAATCGGGAATACTTACCTTAATTGAAAACGAGAATGAGATCATTAATGGACTTCCCTTGATGGCAAGGGTGCCTGAAAGCAATGGTCTGCGCCAGACAGCGGACAACCCTCCCCCTACCGCGATGGCATGATTATGATAACCTAGATAACGGATGCCTACAGAAGACGAATTACTCGATCTCATTCTCGGGGAACGGAGGGTTTGGCTGAACTACCTTTCTACTCTCCAGGGGGACCAACTCGCCGAGGCCCAGGCGAACATCTCAAACCTAATAACCAGCACAAGCGAGATGGTCAATAGCCTTGAAGTGGCCTCGATGGATGTTCAACGCGAAAACAAAAAGAGAAATGAGCAAGCAGAAAAGTCAGCGAGAAAAGAGCGCCGCGCCGCCCTCCAAACTTCGTTACGCCGATTCTTAGCGACTCCAATTGTTGAGGATGAGATGCCTCTCCGCGAACTGCAACTATGCACAAAGACAGGTGCCAAGGTCCTTCTGGAAGGCATGTTCTTCAAGACGCCGGCTGGCGCGAAGGAAGCTAAGACCGTCAATGAGGCAAAGACCCTCTTCCAGCACGGGGACCAACCGACGGCAGACTGGAATCTTCACTACGTCAGGGGCAGCCAGATCGTTGCAGGCTTTGGTTGGGATCGTCCATTCTTAGACGAGGTTTTCGTACTACGAGCTGTGACGAAGGACTAGCTTTACCGGTCGCGCGCGCCGTGGCTGACTTCCGCCATTCGTGTGGCAGCGCATCGTGGCGTGATAGACTCAAGGCGTGAGTATTATCCACCCATAAATGGGGGTTGGTTCGATGCAGCGCAGAGCAGTTCCCCGAAACTTAGAGCGCTCGCTTTATCAAGAGGTAGGAAGCAAATGCCCAAAATGCGGAGAGGCGAATGTTAAGGCGCTCACGATCCATCACATTGTCGCGTACGCCCAAGCGTGCGGCCATGACCCCGATGCGATGATTGTCCTGTGTGCGAATTGCCACTCAAGGGCCGGCCGCAGAGAGATTACCGAGGACGAACTGTTTCAAATAAAGGGTGCACTCCGCGCAAAGCAGCCCGGCTTCGCGCCGCGAGGGCTGGACGGGCGCGCAACTGCATCTCCCTCCATTAACATCGGTCACCAAGACGCGAGTCATATTATCAACATAGCTGGGAACGGTACGACCGTTATACCTCCTAAGGCCCGGCGAACCAGTGTGGTTATTGCCCCGCAGCCCGGGAGTATCTCCGACACACAACTGCGCGAGATAAACGACCGAGCTGCCAAAATCGAGAAAGAGTCAAAAGGTAAAACCAAGGTAGGACTGATTCTCAAGAGGATCAAGGAAAAGAATCATCTTACAGCTCTAAGAAACCTCCCCGCCTCCGAATTCCCAGCCGTCATGTCCTTTCTTCGCAACTGGAAGTGGGCGGCACGCTCCGATGAGTCGTCCGAGGAGGAGAGAACCAGGCTAATCAGGGAGCTCCACGCGAAGGCAAGAAATATTGGGTGGTCGCACGACTCTCTTAGTCTGAAGTGCCAAGAATGGTACGGCTACTCCATACGTGATCTATCAACGAACCTCCTCAAAGACGCCGCGTCAAAGCTGGCCGAAATCGCAGAAAACACTTAGAGCCAGCCGGCAACCTATTGTTGCGTGTTCTTCCGCAGACGCTAGGACAGTTTCTGCGCGATTTGCTCGTCCAGAATTTCACGCACGGTGAGGGGCACGATTACAGTGTGTTGAGCTTTGAAGAACGCGCCGATTTCGGCCAGTGCGTCGTGAGAGAAATCGAAGCCCACGAAGAACCCCTTCTTGCGCTTGGCCCTGATCATGGCGGCTTCGAACATGTCAACGTCCGGGCGGCCCACCTTATCCCCCTGCTTCACCTGGATGGGATACCAGTCGTCCATGAAGTCAAGTTCACCCGCCGCCTTGCCGGTTTTGTGAGGCACTGCCGGCTAGCGGATAAATTCGACCATCAATACCCATATCGCCGACCTGTGTCTTGTTCGGAATCCCGCCCAGAGCAATCACCGCCCAATTCTCGAACTCGAAGGGCGGTATCTCGCGCAACTGTTTCTCCGTCCAGGGCAAATCGCGCACCACAAAGCCCTTACCGTTGCGCCAGTAGGTTCTCATCCTCGCGCAGCTTGCACACGTCGCGCATTCGCTTTGCCATGACGCGGCAGGCGGTGGGTGAGATGTCAATTCCAATCCACTGACGTCCGAGGTTTTGAGCCGCCACAAGCGCCGTGCCGCATCCGCAGAAAGCATCGAGGACGATGTCGTTGGGATTGCTTGAAGCTTTATAATGCGCTCAAGCAGGGGCAACGGCTTCTGCGTAGGATAGCCGAGAGCTTCTTTCGCCTGTGAATTGATAGGGTTTATGTCGTCCCAGACACTTCCCACCGGAAGCCCTTTCGATTCGGTCAGGTATCTCTTATAGCGGGGCACTTTCCCACCCGGCGGGATAGCAACGCGGCCTTCACGAATGAACTCCTCCATTTTCTCTTGGGTGAATCGCCAATAGCCGTTCACACCCATAACGGTGTAATGAGGATTCCCCTTCGACGGCGCAGCACCGCCCGGAGCACGGAGGTCTCCCCACTGGAAATGACGCCCTTGCTCGTCAACCTGGGAGTAGTGGGATTCGATATACGACGGATCAAGCGGGGCGTATTGATGGTCCCAAGTGTAGTCTTCGTCTCCGCCGCAGTAAAAGAGAAGGACATCGTGAAGCCGTCCGTAGTGTTTGCTCCCTTGCTTCGCGTCGTTATGCGATGACTGCCGTTTCCAAATAATTTCGTTGATGAAATTGTTCTCTCCGAAAATCTGATCGAGCATCACTTTCACATAGTGGCTGGCGTGCCAGTCGCAGTGATAATAAAAGCTGCCCGTTTTCTTGAGTACCCGCGCCAGTTCCACGCAACGCGGGCGCATGAATTCAATGTAGGCCTGGGTTGAGGCGTGGCGGTCCTCGAAGGCCCGCTTCTCTTTGGTCTCGCCCCAAAAGACTTCGTAATTCCGATTGGAATTGAAAGGTGGATCGATGTAAATCAGGTCCACGCAGGCGTCGGGCAGCTTCTTTAACTGCTCAAGGTTATCACCACAATAAATTACTCGCGTGTCCACCAAGGCAGAGGGTCTGCCTATGCTTCTTTCTCCGGTTTCGGTCGTCATAATTGGACGTTAGGTTACACCAAGGTGCTGTCAGTTAAAAGCCGTTTCGACGAAGAACATGGATACGCCACCCTCTGGTCCACCATGCAACCTGCGTGCCGGTCTTGCTCGTTGAGCGGGTGAGTTCGGCACAATCCACTTGGTCGTTAAACGCCCTTGTCGCGGAACTGCCGCTTGGTGGTTCCGGGCGTATGGTCGGTCATTCGGACAATACCCGGGCGGTCAGTTCGGGCCGATCATGAACACCTGGGGGCGATTCAGTCCGGAGCAGGTAGCACAGTCACTGCTTTTGTGACCGTGGCCTTTTCCCTCGATGAGGCGGAGACGATCGCAATTGCCGGATTACCTTGTCGTCCTCGTAGAATTCGACCTCGATCGCGTTGAGCGCCTGGACAAAGCGGTTAGCGCACAGCGTATCCGTCAGCCGGCGGGTTCCTGTGTGGCTTTTCACCCAAGAATGCCCGAGACTCGTCCTCGGCCCTGCCGGCGATGACACCTACGACCACTCGGCGCCACCCATCGAGGAGGTTCTGGCGGGTTTGGCGCGTGAAGTGCCAAAGGCTGAATGGGACAAGCTCCCCAGCGACCTGACGGATAACCTCGATCACTATCTTGCGGTCGTGGCAATTCGTCGCTACCGCGCCCGGCCAAAGCCTGATACTACGAGCCACAAATCATGCCGGGGGGTTCCTTGGCCCCGCGAATTCGGCACAGCATCCGTCAATTGCAAATCTCATCTCGCGCCAGTACAATCAAATTTGAGTATGGTTCCAGCAGAATTCCAGACCGAAGATGCCGCTCTGCTGCCGATTGCGGAGAAGGTGTTTCAGGGCGAACGGCTGAGCTTTGACGATGGCGTGGCGCTCTATCTCACCCAGGATTTGCTCGCGCTCGGCTGCCTGGCGCATCATGTGCGGGAGCGGATGCACGGCACGCGGACCTATTTCAACGTGAACCGGCACATCAATCCGACCAACGTCTGTGTGGCGACCTGCAAACTCTGTGCTTTTGGCCGCAAGCCCGACGCCCCGGGGGCTTACACGATGGCCCTGGAGGACGCGTTCCGGGTGGCGGGAGAAAACTGGTCGGAAGCGATTACCGAATTCCACATTGTAGGCGGGCTGCACCCCGATTTGCCCTTTGAATACTACCTGGATCTGCTGCGCGGGCTGAAGCAGCGCTTCCCGAGCGTCCATCTGAAGGGATTCACGGCGGTTGAAATCGGCTACTTTTCGCACATCACGCGCCTCTCCCTCCTGGAAGTGCTAAAACGCATGAAAGACGCGGGGCTCGATTCTCTGCCGGGCGGGGGCGCGGAGATTTTCGCGCCGGCCATCCGCCGGGTCATCTGCGACCACAAGATCGGCGCCTACACCTGGCTGAAAGTCCATCGGCTGGCTCACCAACTGGGCATGCACTCCAACGCCACCATGCTGTACGGGCACATCGAGTCTGCCGCGGACCGCGTGGACCACCTGTTGCAACTGCGCAAACTCCAGGATGAGAAGCACGGATTTCAGACCTTTATTCCGCTGGCCTTCCATCCCGCCAACACCGAACTGGGCAAAATGGTGGAGCACGACGAGACCAGCGGGTTTATGGACCTGAAAAACGTCGCCGTGGCGCGCTTGCTGCTCGATAATTTCCCTCACATCAAGGCGTACTGGATCATGATGACCCCTCGCGTGGCGCAGGTGGCGCTGCGGTTCGGGGCCGACGACCTGGATGGGACCGTGGTGGAGGAGAAGATCTATCACGACGCCGGCGCCCGCACGCCGCAAGCCTTGACCCGCCAGCAGTTAGTCCGCCTGATTCGCGAGGCGGGCTGCGAACCCTTCGAGCGCGATACCCTTTACCGCCCCGTCACCCGCACCGATACCTCCGTTACCGTACAAGTCTGACCGCAGAGCCGGGCGGACCTTGCAGGGCTGCGCCGAATCATGCCGGACATCGCCCGACTACGCCGGACCGCAGATTAAGCAGATTATTGGGAAATTCGCCGGTAGATTCGCACCCACTGGCCGCGGCGGTTCATTTCCGATAGCAACCGCAAGTGATAACGGTCCGCCAGGTCCTGCACGGGGACCTGCGGGCGATAATCGAAGTACTGCCCTTGCAGCCGCAGCAGAGAGGGGAAACGCGTCAGCCAGTTGCCCGATGGCTCCCACCGGCGGGAATAGAGATAGAGCAGGTCAAAGGACTCCGGCGGCACGCTGGCGAATTCCTGCGGCGCGAAACCTTGCACCGGCGCCACGCGCAAGGGTTCGCGCACGTAGCCCAGCACCGGCTCGGCCAGTTCGTCCGTCGCCGGCCACGCCGTCAGGATGCGCGGTCGGCCGGGCTGCGCCTCCAGGAAACGGGCTGCCTGCTGGTGCAGACGGATGAAATCCGCGTAGGCGAGGTTGTCCTCAAAGGGAAACGGGTACGGCGGGTTAATGAACCACGACCACACAAAACACGCTGCGACCACGGCCAGGATTAAGCGCGCCGGGACCCGGGGCAAACGCGTCACCCAGGCTACCGTGAGCAGGTAAAACAACGGCATCACCGGGAGGAGATACCGGGGCAGGATCGCGCCGCCTACCACACTCAACAGCAGCAGGTAGATAGCTATGAGGCCGGCGGTCAGAAAAACAAATGATCGCCAGGGGGGGACATCAGACCGGGGGTTCGAAACGCGAAAGTCGAAATTCGCAACTGGAGGTTGCGGATCGGCCACGCTGCTCGATTTTCGAGTTTCTAAATTCGATTTTCGCGCACTTGCCTTCCGTCCCCACCATAAACCTGCCAGCGCGCCCCCGATGAGCAGCCAGTTGAATCCACCCATGGAAAGCTCATAAGCGCGCCGCAGCAAGCTCCAGAAAATCCGGGCCGGCAACAGGGTGGAATACAAGTTGTAGCTAAGGTACTCGCGGTTCCCCGTCCAGTAGCCCGTGATGTAGCGATAGTAAACCGTCCACGCCGCCAGCGGCACCAGCGGGACAACCAGGGGCGCCCAGATGGAGAATCGAAGCGGTTGCGCGCCCGATCGGCGCGTCTTCCACCAAACAAAAAGTCCAGCGACGGGCAGCGTCACCACGGCAGTCTCTTTGCTGAGAACGGCCATGGAGGACCAGAGCGCGAACAGCCAAAGGTTTTCAGTGAGCAGAAAAGAAACGGCCAGGGTGGTGAAAAGCGCAGCCGTAAGATCCAGGTGCACAAGCGTGGTTTGCGCAAAGAACAGCGGCGAAAGCGCCAGAAGCAACGCGCTCCAAAGGGCGATCTCGCGACTGGCCACGCGGCGGGCCAACCCATAAAGCGATGCGACCGTGGCGGCGGCGATCAGCGTCATGGCGGCGCGCGTGGCCCAAATCGAATAGCCGCAAACGCGCCACACCAGGCCGAGATAGATCATGACCAGAGGCGTGTGTCCCACCGGCAGCGTGGTTTTGGGAATCAGTAACCACCAGTGATAGAAGTCCAGGGCCGCCGGAATGTAATAGCCCGCTTCGTCCCAGAAGTACGGCAGCCGCAGCAGCCGCCCGTGCAACAGGAGCAGCACGACAAACGTGGTCAGAAATCCGATGACCGCCTTGGAAGAGAGCCGCATGAGAAAAGTACTGTAGCAGGAGTCGCGTACCTTAGGGGCGTGATTCTTGGTAGTTGCACCGGGCCGCGGAGATCGATGACCGAACAGATGCCGCTCCTGCGTCGCAATTCCCCGTGCGCTATAATGAACTTCGTGCGAAAGTGGCGGAATTGGCAGACGCGCCAGACTTAGGATCTGGTCCCGCAAGGGGTGGGGGTTCGAGTCCCCCCTTTCGCACCAAGCTTCCTGTTCAAACGGCGTCGGCGCCCGGCAAATCCAGGGGGGCAGATTCGCGCTTGGCTGTGCGCCAACCCAAGACCTCCGTAAACGTCATGAACACTGAGGGGGACTTGACAAGGACGCGCTCGTTGTGCCTGCGCAACGCAGTGCGGGCAGCGGATTTTGCTGGCGCAACGGATTTTTTTGCGGGTAGAATTACTTTTTGGTTGCTCAGTTATGGCAACTGCGAACCTCCAATTCGCCGAGCCGCAGCAAGAGGCGGCGTTCTTCTACGGTCTGTTTCTGCGTGGCCATCCGCTGCAAAAACTGCGCGAGGACATCGATGTGCCTCCGCACGTCCTGGAGCGCTGGCAGCGACTGGCGCAGCACGATCCCATGTATCACGGCATGTTGGAACAGGTGCTGAATTATCGCAAACACGTCCTAGCCATCTTCGAGACGCTCGTTTTCCGCGAAATGCTCGTCCCCCCTCAAACGCAGTGAAATCATGCGCTTACCGACGGGTTTTGTGCCACGGACTTCCAGCCTGTACCCGAAGCACGGCCATAGCCTGCCCTGAGCCTGCCGAAGGGATAACCGTGGCACTTTGAGTTGCGGCCCCGCCGCACTCCGCCACGGTGTTATACTAACCATCCATTTTCCGGCGCTCCGGCAGCCCCCTGCGACCGATAGTGTGAGCCCCTAAGCCCGCGAGCAGAAATCTCGGCAGCTCCAGTCGAAAATCGGCATCTGAGTGGGGATGAGCCTCCAGCCGTCGGCGTCAGTCATAAGAGATAGATGTTCAGTTCATAAGGAGATAGAGGTAATGATAGGTTTTTTCCTAGGTTTGGGTCTGATGTGCGCGAGCACGCTGATGTACGAAATCACCCTCACCCGCTTACTCAGCGTGACGTGCTGGTACTACCTGGCGTTCGTTTCGGTTTCCATGGCGATGTTCGGGATGACGGCGGGGGCGTTAGCCGTCCAACTGCGGCCCGCGCTGTTTGACCGCAGCCAGGTGCGGCTGCGATTGGCGCAGGCGGCGATGGCGATGGCCGTCTCCATGCCCATCGTCCTGGTCATCATGTTCGCCATCCCGCTGGACATCTCGATGGCTGTCCAGACCATTCTCGGTTTCCTGCTCTTCTGCTCGGTAATTGCCACGCCCTTTTTCTTTGCCGGGGTGGTCGTGTGCCTGTCGCTCACCAAGGCGTCCGCCGCGATCGGGCGGGTTTACTTCGCTGACTTGATGGGCGCGGCGGCGGGATGTTTCGGCTCGCTGATTCTCCTGAACCTGGTCGATGCGCCGAGCGCCGTGCTGGTTATTTCCGCAGCGGTCTTTTTGAGCGCGGCGGCCTACGCCCATTTCGCCGGGTTGCCGCGGCTGCAAAAGCGCGGGTACCTTGGGGCGGCAGTTCTGGTCGTGCTGGCGGGCCTGAATGCATCCACCATTCATGGCATCCAACCCATCTGGTCCAAAGGCAAGCTCGATCCCCGCACCGACATTCTCTATGAGACGTGGAACCCTATTTCCCGGGTTCGAGTGGTCGAGCCAAAGTGGGAACCGCGATTCGTGGGCCCGAACGTTCCGCCCATTTCGAGCGAAGTGGTCTACGTGGATATCGATAACGACGCCGCCACGGGCATTTACCGCTTCCACGGCGACCTTAAGGACGTGGATTTTCTCCGCTACGAAGTGAACTCCATGGGGGCGCGGCTGCGGGCGGGGGGGAGCGCCGCCATCATCGGCGTGGGCGGCGGCCGGGACGTCATTTCCTGTGCGCTGTTCGGATTTCACCGCATCGTGGGGATCGAGATCAACAGCAGCATTGTGGATGTCACGCAGCGGCGAATGGCCTGGTATTCGGGTTTCGACAAGATCCCGAATTTCGAGTTGCACCGGGATGAAGGCCGCAGTTACTTGACGCGCAGTCATGAAAAGTTCGACATGATTCAGGCCACGGTGGTTGACACCTGGGCCGCCACCGCTGCCGGCGCCATGGCCCTGACGGAAAATTCGCTTTATACGCTGGACGGATGGCGGATCTTCTACGACCACCTGGACCCCGGCGGCGTCATCGCTTTCAGCCGCTGGAATCACAAGCCGGATTTCCACGAGACCACGCGCCTCTTCTCCCTCGGCTACGCCACCCTGCTGAGTGAAGGCGTGAAGGACCCGGCAAGCCACATGGCGATGATCCGGCAGGAGGAATTGGCCACACTCCTCACCAGCAATCAACCCTTCAGCGCGCAGGATTTGGACAAGATCCGCTCCACCGCCCGAGACCTGAATTACCAGATCCTCTATCTGCCCGGGGAACCACTGGGCATGCAGCAATTGACGCCCGTGTTGCAGGCGCACAGCCTGAAAGATCTGGAGGCGTTGCGCGCGCGGGATTACTTCGATCTCTCTCCGCCCACCGATTCTTCTCCCTACTTCTTCAATTTTGTGCGCTTCCACGCGATTCCCGCCATCGTACGCATTCCCGGAGTACATATGGAGGCGCTGGCTCCGCTGATGTACCTCACCAGTTTCATGGTGGCGGCATTGATTCTGGTGATCGTGACCATCGTGTGGCCGGCACGCCGCTGGACGCGCATGCAGCAAGGCGCTGCGCGAGCCCCGGCGGGCGCTATCCTGTACTTCATCGGGATTGGACTGGGATTCATGCTGGCGGAAATGGGCATGATGCAGCAGCTTTCCATTTTCCTCGGCCAGCCCATCTATTCATTGGCCGTGGTGCTGGCGGGCCTGATTCTTTTCGCGGGCCTGGGCAGCCTGGCGTCGGACCGGCTGCCACTGGCCTCCGGCTTCAATAGCCGCGTGCCCGCATTGCTTTCCGCTCTCGTCTTGCTGGCTTATTCGCTGGTGGTCCTTCCCGCCATTCACGGCGCGGTCGCCGGCGTATTGTGGCAGCGCGTCGTGGTGTCGCTGGCGTTGGTGGCGCCGTGCGGCTTCATCATGGGCTTCTGCTTTCCGGTCGGCATGAGGTGGACCACGGAACTGGGGCAGGAGGCGAATCTGCCCTGGATGTGGGCGCTGAACGGCGCCGCGTCAGTGCTGGCCAGTTTCGTTGCCATGATTATTTCCACTGAAACCTCCATCCGTGCGTGTGTGCTCACGGGCGCAGCCTGCTACGCAGTGGGCGGCCTGCTGCTGTCGACCAGGCGCGCCGCGGCGCCGGCGGAAGCGGGAATTGAGGCGGCGGCAAGAACGGTGAGTCACTCATGACGGCGGAAGTAGATCGGCTCGCGCAAATCGTTTGGGATTACCACCATCTGAATCACCGCCTTGAAAAATCCGACGCGATCCTGGTAATGGGCAGCCACGATCTGCGCGTGGCGGAACGCGGTGCACAACTTTTCCTGGAGCGTTGGGCGCCGCTGCTAATCTTCTCCGGGGGCTTGGGAAACCTGACGCGGGGAATTTGGGACCGCCCGGAGGCGGAGCGATTCGCTGACGTCGCCGTGAGCATGGGCGTTCGCCGCGAGGAAATCCTGATCGAGAATCAATCGACGAATACAGGGGAAAACGTCCGGCTTACCCAAGCCCTTCTGGCGAAACGCCGACTCGATCCGCATAAATTCATCCTGGTGCATAAGCCGTACATGGAGAGGCGGGCGTTCGCGACATTTCGAAAGAACTGGCCGGAGAAGCAAGCGATTGTCACCTCACCGCAGATTGCGTTTGCCGATTACCCCAATCAGGAAATCTCCAAGCGCGAGATGATCGGCATCATGGTGGGAGATTTGCAAAGAATCCGGCTCTACCCGGCAAAAGGCTTTCAGATTGCGCAGGATATTCCGCCGGACGTGTGGGACGCGGGCCAGCGGCTGATCGAATTGGGGTATTCGCAAAATCTGGTTAAGGACTAAGGCGCTCGCCGGCGAGAGGTAAAGATACCGACCTCGCGGTGCAATCGCGAGGGTGGCCTGCTTGCTTCCTATTCATTGGCTATACGTCGAAGCCAAGGCGGCAGCTTCGCGGCCGCAGTCCAAGGTGCTTCGCACATTTTCGGCGCATCATGTCGTCACAGATATAATAAGGGTGGTACGGACAATAACTTTTATCGTCGGTCTGCATTTTTGTCGTGCAACCATTTCAATTCCGTGATATAGGTAGCGGCCAGTAGTTGAGGGCGGATCTGCTCCGCAGATGATCTCCTCCCAGGGCCACCACTATGAACGCAGGGGTTGTGGAAGCGGCACGCGAGCCACATTCGCTTTCGCTCATCGGTTTTTGCGGCCACGGCATATCGTCTTATTCCCAGAAAGAAAACCAATCAAGGACAATCAAGCCTTCTCCCTCCATGTGGTATCGGGCGGAGAGCAGACGGAACATTTCCAGAGGAGAAAACATGTCAAATCCAACGAAGGTTGCATGGGCGCATCCGCTGGTCAAAGCGCTCCCCTTCTTTGCCCTTGCCTTGCTGTTTTTGGCCTCGTCCGCATTTGGACAGCAGAGCTACGTTTCCCGCTTCGATATTTTTGGCGGCTACACGTTTCTCGATGCCCCGAGTTTGAGCCTGACCAACAGCGGCTTTAATTTTCAGGCGGGAGTCAGACCCAAGACGTGGTATTCGTTGGGGTTCGATTACAGCGTTGCGAGCGGCAGTTTGACGCTGACACCCAACTTGCTGACCACCGCCTTGCAGCAGGAATTAGGCGCTGAGCTAGCCGGGCTGGTGGCAGAGGGGGTAATCCCTGCCAGCTATACCTTAAGCTTGCCGACCCATTCTTTTACCGAAACATTCACGGGTGGGCCGCAATTGGCGTACCGTCACTTTGCTAAATTCACGCTGTTCATTCGGCCTTCCATCGGGGCGATCCACGAGGCTGCCACGCCCCAGCCAGCGGCTACCGACGTGGTTGCCAAAGCTATTGTCACGCAATTGGCGGGTCCCAGCGGTAAGGAAACGGATACGACCATCTATTATGGGTTCGGCGGCGGCGTTGACTATCTTTTTTCCAAGCACGTAGGGCTGCGGGTACAGGCTGACCTGGTCCACACTGACCTGTTCAGCACTCAACTTAAAAACGGCGAGAACGTGGTCCGGTTCTCCGTGGGTCCCTGCTTTAACTTTGGGAAGAATATTCGTAAATGAATTTTCGCGGGCAATCCCGCGAGAATTTTGTAGTCATGGCGCTGGATTCGGCGCGGCGCGTCCCTGGGCGCCGCTCCGCACAGGTTCTGCGAGAAGCCCCCGGGTTGAGCGTTGGGAGCACTCGGCAATAGGGGTCGCGCGCAGACGCATAGCCCCCAATCCTCGCGGCGATGAGCGGAAAAACTCAGTCGGCGACGACGTGTACCTGGTTCGCAGCCCTGATGCGCGAGGCGTTGCGCGTGACGGCCAACTCGCGCGTCAGTTCATAATTGAGCTGCGTTCCCACGGGAAGGGTCAAATCCTTGCCGCGGCGGCGCATGCGATCAACGGTGGTCGCGGCGGCTCCCACGGTCGCGCCAACCAAAGGGTGCCCCAGGATTAATCCCAGCAGCGCTCCCCCCGCCGTTCCTCCGCCAATTTCTTCCAAATCCGGGACGTGGGAACTTGGGCCTTTCACGAGACCTTCGTTCCCGACCACCTTGACGTTGTCAGCGCCGTAGGCCGTAAGCAACGTCGCGCTTAGAGGAAAGCTACTGCCGTTCGGAAGCGTGATTTGCTCCACGGTCAGGTGCATCCGGCCGACGCCCTTGATGCGGCCTGGGCGCTCCAATCGCGTGATGTGCCCGGCCACTGTTGAGCCCACGGGAAGCGCTACCCCGCCGTTAATCGAGACGGGCTCAGCGAGATTCATGATAAAAGCATCGCCCTGAAGGTTCAACTTGGTGGTTAGGGTCTCCGTGATGCGGCAATGTATGAGCGTCCCGGCAGGAACGGAAAGGGGGTCTGCCTGCACCAGTGTTTCAGCGTAAGTCAATGAGAAACTTGCGGTGGCGAGAACGAGAGCCAGCAAAGCGCGTTTGACCATGGTGCCTCCTTTTGAAGCTCGTGTCATGGCCGGACCCTGGCGCTTTGTCCAGCTTGGTTGATCCTGAGAACTTTCAAGGTGAGAGGGGAGACCCGCTCACGGTGATGGGTCTCCCCGCAGACTGGTCAGTGGGCTCCCCCCGAGCTCGCTGCTGCAACCTGGGTGACACCCTTCGGGGTGCTGATGTACCCCTTCACTTGAGTTGATTCTACACGATTCACTACTAATTCATAGGGCTTTTTTGAGCCACTCACGAAAAAGTAAACCGGTGAATTGATGGTGCAATCCTTCCTGTCTACGTTCATGTCATCCACCAGCGTGGCCAGCGTATACCAATGGCGCTTCAGGTTCGTCTTCTTTAGCGTCAGACTGACACCCGCAACCTTTTCCGGCCGATTCTTGGCCAGCGTGAACTCGAAATAGTCACGGTCCCCGAGCTTGCGCAGATACTCAATGTCATCGTGGTTGCGAGCGATGAGAGTACCCATCTCGCTTCGCGCCATCCCCAGGTCAGACGCCAGGGTGCTGACGTTGTTCTTGGTGGTATTGAGATCATTCTTGGTTGAGCTTACATCCTGAGAAAGTGCGCCGAGCTGCTGTTGATCGGCCTTTTGATCCAGCGCTTGCTTGAATTGCTCCGATTCAGCGCGCTGCTGGTTCTGAAGCTCGGACACCATGTTGCGCGCACGCTTCAGTTCGCCGCCTTGCGCACCCACGCGCTTGGCCGCTGCGTCAAGCTCCGTCTTCACGGCGTCCAACTCCTGGGCGTTCTGCTGCTCCATGGCCGCCAGTCGATTCGAAACCTGGTCACGCAACTGGCTGGTGAGTTCTTGCCGCAACTGGTTCTGTTGCGCCGTCATTTGGTTTCGCAGCGTGTTCATATGATTGACCGTGAAGAACTCCCCTACGGCCAGGGCCGCGAGAACCAGAAAGATCACAACGAATTTGACGCCGCCCCCCGAACCTGGGCTCGGCTCTACCGAAGGTCCCGCTTGGACAGGCGTATCGTCGATTGCCATATTAGTTTCTCCCCTCATTTCGCAATTTCTTCGAAGCACGTACTACGGTCGGCTTCTGCCTGACAATGAGCACGCCTCATGCCAAGTTCTGCGCCCTTCAAGCCATTGATTCTTAGCGGGTTACATCGACCGACAGCAATTCACGCCCGAATATCTTACGCGCGCCAAGTAAAAAGTGCGGCCATCAACGGGACAAAAATGCAGAGTCGGGGGAGGGAACTTACGGGGTTTCCCGCGCTTTGTTTTTCTTACGCTCTCGCGCCCAGCCTTCTTTATTAACCTGCTGACCGCGCGCGATGGCGAGCGATTCCGGGGGAACGTCCCGGGTGATGGTTGATCCCGCAGCGGTGTACGATCCCTTGCCGATGCGCACGGGGGCCACCAGCATGTTCCCGCTGCCAATGAATACTTCGTCCTCGATGGTGGTGGGGTTCTTCTTCTGGCCGTCGTAGTTGCAGGTGATCGTGCCGGCTCCAATGTTGACGCGTGCGCCCACGGTGGCATCACCCAGGTAGGTTAGATGAAGGGCCTTGGCACCCTGGCCGACGGTGGATTTCTTCACTTCCACGAAGTTGCCAATACGCGCTGCCGCCTGAACCACCGCGCCCTCGCGTAAGTGCGCGAACGGGCCGACGTTGACGCCCGCGCCGATTTCACAATTCGTAATCACGCAGAATGGGCGCACGGTGACGCCGTCAGCGAGGACGGAATCGGTGATGACCGAAGAAGCTTCCACCCGGCAGCACTTTCCCAAACGTGTGCGCCCGCGCAGCCTGACGCCCGGCTCAATAACGGTGTCGGGACCGATCACCACGTCTTCGTCAATGTACGTCGCCCCGGGGTCAGCCAGGGTCACTCCATCCTTCATCACAGCGATCGTCTTGCGCAAACGGAGCGTTTTCTCCACCTCCGCCAGTTGCACGCGGTCGTTGATGCCCTGCACTTCATCGACCGGCGCCTCATAGACCGCAACCTTCAGACCACAGCGATTGAAGATCTCAATGAGGTCGGTAAGCAGATACTCCTTTTGAGCATTGTCGCGCGAAAGCTCGTCCAGGTGCGCCAGGAGTGGTTGGCGCGAAAAACACAGAATGCCGGTGTTCACTTCTCCGATTTTCTTTTCGGCCGCGCTTGCCATCTTCTCTTCCACGATGGCGCGCACGCGTGCGCCGGCCGCACGCACGATGCGTCCGTACCCTGTAGGATTCTCCGGGCGCATGCTGAGGATGGTGCAGGCGGCGCGTTCCTTGACGTGGGCGGACACCAGGGCGCGTAAGGTCTGCGGACGGAGAAGAGGGGCGTCGCCCACCAGCGCCACCACAATGTCACTGGGGCAGCGCTCGAGTTCCGGTTTGGAAACAATCAGGGCGTGCCCGGTGCCCAACTGCTCTTTCTGCTCGATGAATTCCAGCCCCGGGCGCGCAAACGCCTGGCGCATGGCGTCGGCCTGATGGCCGATGATCATGTAAACGCGTTCGGCGCCGGACGCCGCGGCCGTGCGCAAAACGTACTCACCCATCCAACGGCCCGCCAGCGGATGCAGCAGCTTCGGAAGCTCCGACTTGAAGCGCGTGGCCTTGCCCGCACCCAGGATCAGAATCGAGAAATTCTCTTGCCCCATGAATAACTCCCTTATGAAATGCGCTGGACAACTGAAGCTCGCCGTACGTCAGGCGCGATGGCTGCGAGGGCGGCCTTTGCCTCTCGCTTCCAGCATTCTAAGGCGTATTCGAAAGGAAATGCAAAGTTGCCAGGATTTACCTCGCCGTGCGGCGGTGTAAAGGCATCCCCACAATCTCCGTGGACGCGTCGTACCCTGCGCGTAATGCTAATATGATGCTCGGAACACAGGAGAATTATGGGATTTTTCTACTTCCTTCGGCACGGCGAAACCGAGTGGAATGCGGAGGGCCGATTGTGCGGCAGTACGGACGTTCCGCTATCAGACGTGGGGCGAGCCCAAGCGCAGTTGCTTGCTCAGCGCCTGCAACCCATCGAGTTCGACGCGCTCTATGCAAGCCCTCTGCAGCGCGCGCTGGAAACTGCTCGGCTGATCGGCGCAGTCATCAAGCGCGAGCCCATGGTGGACCGCCGCTTGTCCGAGTTGGATTATGGCGCGTGGGAAGGCAGCACGTTTGACGAAATCCGGCGCACCACGCCCGCTGTCTACCGGGCCTGGGACGCTGATCCCGCCAACTTGGCGCCTCCCGGTGGCGAGACCGGACTGCATCTCATCGAGCGTGTTATGCCGTTCCTGTCGGATGTGGCGCAAAGGCATCCCTCCGGCAACGTCGTCGTGGTCTGCCACAAAACCGTTTGCCGTCTGCTCGCCTGCCACATCATGGGCGTGCCTCTCTCGGAGTACCGGCGCCGCATCCCCATGGAGAACGCGGCCCTGAATATCTTCGAACTGGAAGCGGGACGGTGGCACATCGTCACACTGAACGAGGTAGCGCACCTGAGCGCGCGCTTGGATGCGCCACTACCCGGTGTTCCCGGCGAGTAAGACGGCTGCGCATTATTTCAGCCCTCGATATGACGCGCCGGGATTGGGATAACAGATGTCCCATTTCATTCCGAACAATAGTCTCCGCGGTCGCTGCTGTTGGTTTTTTTTCGCGATCGTATTGGCAGGTGCGTACAGCCTTTCTTCGCCGGCCCGGCCTGCCGAAGGCCCGAGCGCCAAGCAAGTGGCGGCGATTTTTTCACCGCTCGCCTCGCGCCAGGAGCCGGGCGTCGCAGTTCTGGTACGCCTGAACGGCCGGACGATGTTCGAGCGCGGGTACGGAAGCCGGGATTTGCGTTCCGGCGCGCCCATCGATGCCCACACCAATTTCCGCCTGGCTTCGTTCACCAAGCAATTCACCGCCATGGCGGTCATGCTGCTTGTCCACGATGGAAAGCTGCGTCTGGATGAAAGGCTTACCGACGTTTTCCCGGAATTCCCCGCTTACGGTAGAGCCATCGCCATCCGCAACCTGCTGAATCACACTTCCGGACTCGTCGCCTATGAAGATCTGATGGATAAGACGTATGCGGGCAAACCGTGGGAGGAGATTCCGCAGATCAGTGATGCTGGCGTGCTGGAGTTGATGGAACGGCAAACAGCGACGAAGTTTGTGCCGGGCACAACGTGGGAGTACAGCAATTCGGGATATTGTGTGCTGGCGATGGTAGTGGAAAAAGCATCGGGTATGCCTTTTGCGGAGTTCCTGCGCCGGCGCATCTTCATGCCGTTGGGTATGCGCAACACCGTGGTCTACGAACCCGGCAAAAACCAGGTAAAGCTCCGCGCGTACGGCTACACAAAAGATGCGGGCAGGTGGCTCGAAACGGATCAGAGCCCGACGTCCGCGACCCTCGGCGACGGAGGAATCTACAGCTCGCTGGATGATCTGAGCAAATGGGACGACGCGCTTCGACGCCATACCCCGTTGAGCGAAGCGGAGATGCGCCCCGCGCTGACCCCCGTGGCCTTGCCCGGAGACCCCTCCAGGCTGCCCACCGGACCGGACAATCAACCCATCAAGTACGGATTCGGCTGGTTTCTCAATCCCTATTGCGGCCATCAACGCATGTGGCACGAAGGCGAGAGCATCGGCTTCCGCACGGCAATCGAACGCTTTCCCGCCGATGCCTTGACGATTATCGTCCTTGCCAATCGCAGCGACCTTGTGTTAACCGATCTTGCGCTAAAGGCCGCTAATCTCTACCTTCACTGTGGTGTGATGATTGATTCGCCAATCCGATAATTTCTAAATGTGGAGTCCTGATTCAATGCGCGCCCGATGGCCCGGACTCGACGAGCCTGTACGTGTCCTTCGCAACCTTTCCTTCGTCACATATGTCTGCATCCTCGGTAATCAGCGTGCTGCCTCTCATTACTGCCTTCCAATCGTGTTCAGCGATACAAAAATGGCCATTCATCATGTTGTTCGACCATCGAATCGTCGAGCCTTGCGTCCGGTACGGAGTCGCTGCGCCCTTATCTTGCACAACCCTCTGTTCAACGTCGGCTACGGACCCCTTCATATTTCGAAACAGAACGCTCCCGTCCGGGAAAAAGCGAAGGTACTCCCAACTGCCCTCGGAGCCAGACCCGCGATAAAGCCGGTCAATTTGCTTCGCTGGTGGCGGGGGAGTATCTTGCGGAGCGTCGAAAGTGGCCTTTTGTCCCGCTGCTACGAACACGGAACCTCGGAACTCGGGTTTGCCCTCTGCCATCACGCGTATCACGTGTGTACCCTCAGGAAACGAGAAACCGCTCAATTCGCCGTTGTACTGCACAACCAGCGGGAACTTCCAGTCATCGATAAACACCTTCGCCCCCGGCGTGGCCCGCACCCGGATCTCCCCCGGCAAGGTTTCCCCAAAGGCGTTGCTGGATGTTTCTCGACCGGCGGATACGTCGATGGTCCCGGAGTAATCCTTATGCTTGGTCTGGCCGTTCACCTGCAGACGGTGCGAACCCGGCGCGACATCCGCCAGAGCAAGCTTTCCTGTCGAATCCGTCTTCCCCCGGCTCGTTCCATCCAGGTAGACTTCGGCCCCCGGTTCCGAAGTGATCACCACTCTTCCCGGCAAGTCGGTGAGCGTGGCCTCAACATTGCTGGCCGCAGCAGGCGCGATCGTAACGTTCTGCTCGAAGTCCTTTTTCGCGGCCAGTGTGACGCGCAACGCGTGAGAACCCGGCTTGAGTTTCTTTACCGCCAGCGTGCCGCTGTAATCGGCTCGGCCCGCCAGCGCGCCGTCCAAGTAGACGTCGGCATTGGGTGAAGTCCTGAGGTTCAGCTCGCCGGGCAGCGCTCCGCCCGCCTCACGGACGGTAGTTATCAACGCTTCGTCCGCGCCCGCCACGCGCAGGGTCTCAAGATATTTGTCGTCCGGGACGAAAACGATGCCGTGCTGCTTCACCAGTGCGGTGGCGCGCTCGCTGGAGACTCCGCCCGCCACCAGCGCCAGTACTTGCTGCTCCGTCATGGGTTCGGGCTTAGTGGCACGCAAGGCATGCAGCAGCACATCCTGCGCTCCAGCCTTACGCAGGGCTTCCAGATATTCGTCCGTCGGCTCGAAGTTAATGCCGAGGTCTTCAATCTTCTTCGCCAACTGCGCATTGTCCATCCCGGCGGCGACCAGGGCCATGACCTGGTCCTTGTCCAGAGGCTTGCGCGCCGCGGGCGGATTCTGCGCCAGGCCGGGGACTGTCAATATCAAGACGGATAAAATCAGGAATACCTTCACGGACGCCTCCTGAAATAACGAACAGATGCGGTCGGTACCTGACACCTTGCAGCTAACACCTCTCACTTCGCAATTATCCCTGCCAGCAGAGCACGGCCAGAGTTGCCGCCGTGAGGAGCGAAATGATGACTCCCAACCGCAGCCCGCGTTGATGGTACTGAAAACGGATTTCGTGAAGGCCGGCCCCGGCATACACGGACCGGAAGATCTGGTTGGCTCGGTAGACGGGCACGGGGCGGCCATCGAGGGTCGCGCGCCAATTGGGATCGTAGCGGTCCAGCAGAACCACGTAACCCGGCCGTGCCAGTTGCGCCCGAAGTGTGACCGAGTTGGGATCGCGATGGACGATTTCCACCTGACCGGCGGATGCGCCGGCATCATCGGTAGCATCGGGCTTTAGCCCGGAATCACTGGACGTGCCAACTGCACTCTGACGGGTTGGCCCGGCAGGGCCGGGGCGTGCCGGGCTCAAGCCCGGCTCTACGCCGGCATCATGTGCCGGGCGCAAGGGTTCTGCGTGGTTCGGGGTGGCGGCCAGAATGACCGTCTCGTGCGCGCCAAAATCCGGCGAGGCCATGAGGTCCAGCGTGTCGGCGGAACTGGTGGTGAACAGTGCTTTGCCCGCCACGTAGGCGCGGGGCACAAAGCACAAATCCTCGTACAGGCGGCTGGGCTTGGGCGAGCCATTAAAAACGTTGCCAAGCGCGCGCGTGGCGGCCGAATCAGCGGGTGAGGGGCGAATGATGTATTTCACGTTGGTGCGCCCCAGCAGGCAATCCACGCGCCCCGGTTCGGCGGCGTGGCGATCCTGGTAAATCTCGATGTCGTAGAGGTAGGGCGGCAGCGAGCGTTCCAGGTCCAGGTTGATGCTCCCCTCCACCTGGTTGATCATCGAACCCGCCGCCAGTTGGGTACGCGTTTGGAAAGCCGCCTGTGCCTCGGGGGTAAGGCCGGCCGCCTCGGGCACCGAATCGAAGTTGATGTAGGTTTGCAGGTTCTTGGTGTCCGGAGTCTGAACCACCGGCCAGAGGGAACTGACTCGGTACGTGCCGGGCGGGTCCTTGAATTCTCTTAGCACCGGCGGCCAATAACTGAAGAACGTTTTGGGCACAGTCGGGTCCGCCGCCGAATTCGCCATCACCAATTGGCCGATCCCCAACAGCGCGAACGCATACAAGCCCGGACGCGCCCACGCTTTCCCCTGCTCCAGCCCATACGCCAGGACCATTCCGCCCAGACAGAATCCGGCGAGGCCGGGCAGTTGATAACGAAGGATGGTGACCAGAAAATCCGGCATCTGGCGCAGGTCAAATGGTGTCTCTCCCACCCGGCGCAACGCCCACCGAGTAGGCGAAATGATGAGGTCGGGCGCGAGCCAGGCCACCGCCAGGACCGCCACGATAGCGGCAAGCAACGCGACAAGAGGCGCGAATAGCCACCGGCCACGGTGCTCCCACGGCGCAGAAGGCGAGAGCAAGGCGTCAAACCCCCAACCTGCCAGGATCGCCACAAGGAACGTAACGAGCACCAGAAGCTTCACGGGATACCGCACCACCGCGAGCGGCGGAAACAGCAGGTACGCCAGGGCAAACACGGGCGTAAAGTGGCCAAAGGAAAGTAGCAGGAAAACCGCAGCCGCGCCCGCCACGAAGTTGCTTCGCCCCACCCCCGTAACGCCGGCATCCTGCCCGGCATCCAGCGGGGGCCGGCAGGATGCCGGCGTTACGGCCCAGGGCCCATCCCGCGAGCGCGAAGAATAGGGGTACAAAGCCGATAAACACGGAAAGGAAGTAAGGAAGATTCGAATCGGACATCAGCCAGGGCCAGCCGCTGGGCGCGCTAATACCCGAGCCAAAGAAATCCGGTACGAGCATTTGCGGCAAGGACAACGGGTTTACCGCCCAATTCGCGGTCTCGCGAAAGCGCAGGCCCTGCAAGCCGCGGCGCGACTGGCTGAGCAGATCAGACGCGGGCAGAAATTGCACCGCACACAACAGCAGCATGCCCACGCCGACCAGGAGGAAAATCGCAAGCACGCGCACGAAAGCGCGAACGGCTGGGGATTTGGGGAAACGGAAACTGGAAACTGGAAGACGGAAACTGGAAACTGGAAACTGGAAACTCAAGAATCGCGACAGCTTCCGAGCTTCGAACTGCGAGTCTCCAGCTTCCACCTTCGAACCAGCCGGAAATTCTAGTTTCCAGTTTCCAGTTTCTGACGTTGCGTACCACGCGTAGGCGAAGCACAAGCCGAAGGTCGCGAGCATGGTCATCGGCTCGCCGGCCAACCAGTGGAAAGAGAAGATAACGATCAGCGCGACCCACCGGCGCATGCGCGGGCGTTTGAGCGCGCGGTGGGTGGCCAGCAGCGCCCAGGGAATCCAGGCCGCGCAGGCCGACTCATTGTAGAGGTCGCCGAGTGAAAGCACGGGCCCGCTGAGCATGAAGAACATGGCGGCAACAAGAGCTGCGCGCCAGGTTTGTCCCCACGTCCGCGCCAGCACGTACACGCCGATAGCCCCCCAGGCAAAATGCACCAGAAAGTGCACCGTGAACGCAACGCCGGCAGGAAGGAGAACGATGAGCAGCGTGAAGGGGTAGAAGAAAAGAAGATTGGGGTTGGCGAGCACGGGCTGGCCGTAATTCAGATAGGGATTCCAGTAGGGAAGAAAGCCGTGGCGGCAAATGTTGTGGATATAGCGCGCGCTGGGGAACGTGTAGTTGTAGATGTCGCGATGGAAGAACATCGCGGAGGTGAAGATGACTTTCCAGAACATCCCCACCAGGTACAGCACCAGCACCGCAACGGCGGCAACATCGAAACGGCGGTCCGACGCGAGAAACCGGAGCTTCGAGGTCCGAGGTCCGGGGGCCGAAGTCGCGGAACCAGAACCGGGAGCTGAAATGTCAGGAATGCGCTCTGCCATGGGAACTACGTTTTAAGCCTCTTGAATACCCCCTCGGGAATGGAGCGGACGATGAACATGACGAGCCGCCAGAACGAGGGAACATAAACCACATTTTTTCGTTTTTTCACAGCATCGTAAATCCTGGCCGCCACGGATGCGGGGGCAGCCACCAGGAAGGGCGCGCCGGAGCGTGTTCTGGCGGACCGAGCGGGCGCCTGGGGCGTCTCCTGCCGTGCGCCGATTTTTCCAAATGCCATGCGGGTGTCAACGTAACCGGGTTTCACGGTGAGCACGCGGACGCCGCTGTGGTAAAGCCGGTTGCGCAGACCTTGCAGATACGTGGTCAATCCGCCCTTGGCAGATCCGTACAGGTAATTGCTTTGGCGGCCGCGATCACCCGCAACGGAAGAAACCGCGCAAATAAATCCCTTGTGATTCCGTTCAAAATGACGGGCGAGGATTTCAAGGGCCAGCGCCGAGCCGGTAAAGTTCGTGTCCAGAATGCGGCGCGCCTCGTTCAAGTCCTTGCGGGCGGCTTCGGGATCGCCCATATAACCAATGCAGAAAACCACGCCCTCCAGCGAATCGCCGGCCGCCGCAAGGCATGCCGCGAAGAGCCGGTTCCAGCGCGTCAAAATCGAGCACGTCCACTCGTTCGGCTTGGGCGCTCACACTGTGGCGCAACTTCACGTCGGCCGCGAGGGCCTGTAGTTCTTCCAGATCGCGCCCCGCCAGAATCACGTTGTATCGATGCGAAGCAAATTCCGCTGCCACGGCGCGCCCGATACCGGCATTAGCGCCCACAATCAGAACAGTCGACAACTTCGGATTGACGATTGACGATTGACGATGGTCGATTGACGATGGTCGATTGACGATTGATTGGTGATTGGCCATTGATGATTGGCGATTGATGATTGGTGACTCGTGATTGCTCATGACTGATTTGCAATCGTCGATTGAACTCATCGAATGTCGCCCATCCTCCATCCAAAATCGACCCCGCCGAAAATCCGCAATCACAGATCACCGATCACAAATCACCAATGCCAAGTCTCCTGGCCATCGACGATGACAACAATCGGTTTGGATCCACTTTGCGCTGGATGGCGCGGAAAGAATCGAGCTTGGGGTACATGGCGGTGAAATCCTGGGCGCGCAGCACGGCGTCCTTCGCCAGGTAGACACGGCCCCCAAAATCGAGGGTCATCCGGTCGAGTTCGTGGAGAAAGGGGACCAGCCCGCGCGCAGCGGGAATGTCCAGAGCCAGCGTGTACCCGCGCAGGGGGAACGAAAGCACGCCGTTGCCGGCGTCGCCGAAGCGCTTGAGTACGGAGAGGAACGAGGCGCGGCCGGAGCGCGCCAGGCGGTCAAGGATAGCCGAAAGCCCGGCGCGCCCGCTCGCCTGCGGCAGCGCGATCTGGTACTGGACAAAGCCCCGCTTGCCGTACATCCGGTTCCACTGGTCGATGGCGTCGAGCGGATAGAAGAATTTTTCAAAACCTACCAGCCGGCGCTGGGTGGTCCGATGAAGGGCGTAGAAGGCGGCATTAAAGGCGCTCACCGTAAGCTGGTTCAGAGTCGCGGAAGGGAAATCGATAAACAGGTTCCACCGGGGACCAGCCGCAAGAGGATTCCGGATTCCGGATTCGAGATTCCGGGTTGCGAATTTCGAATTCCGGGAGGGCAACTCCTTGGCCACGGCATGATTGCCCCGCATCAGCACGCTACGGCCCATGGTCTTGCCGGTAGCGAGGCCATCAATCCACGCCACCGAGTACTCATAATCCGCGTCGGAAGCATCCATCATTGCCAGCGCATCTTCCAGATTGGACGCCCTGTAGTAGTCCACAAAAACATACGCTGAATCCACGCGCCGCAGCCGCAAGCGCGCGCCCAAAACGACGCCTGTCAGGCCCATGCCTCCCACCGTGGACCAGAAAATCTCGGAGTGCAGATCCGGCGAGCAAAGCAGGATTTCGCCACTCGGAACGAGCAGCTTGAGATCCAGGACGAAATTGGAAAACGACCCGTCGCGGTGATGATTCTTGCCATGAATGTCCGCGGCAATCGCTCCGCCCACGGTGACATACTTGGTTCCGGGAGTTACAGGCAGGAACCAGCCGCGCGGAAGGAAGTATTGAATGATCTCGGCAAGGCTCACGCCGCCTTCGCATTCCAGCACGCCGGAAACGTCGTCGAAGGATAAAAAGCGATTGAGGCGAATGGGCCAAATCACGCCGGCGTTCTGGTTCAGGGCGGCGTCGCCATAACTGCGTCCCAAGCCGCGCGCAATGTAAGACGTTTGCCCGCCCGACGCAAACGCAGACGCCACCTCACTGCGCTTCTCCGGTCGAAAAACGCGGCACCATTCCACCGGAAACCGGCCCCAGCCGGAAAGAGCTTGGGTTGAATAATTCACTTTAGCTCTCAGTAATCAGCTATCAGCTCTCAGCTATCAGCTTTCAGCTCTCAACTTTCGTTCAGTCGGCCCGGCGGGGGGCACAACTCACGCATCACGCTCACGTCTGCTGGACTTCGGTCCCCCGAGGGATGAGAACTACTCTGCTTCCTTAACCTAATACTCAAACCCCAAAGGCTTGACTTAAGATCAGCTCCGGAGGACGGGATTTACCTGAAAGCTGAAAGCTGATAGCTACAAGCTGATCGCTACAAATAAACAATCAACACCACACTGGCCGCCCACAGCAGCACCACGGAGAGCAGCACAGGATCCGTGAACAACGAGCGCGTCGGGTTTCCTCCCTGGTCGTGATGGTGGATGAGGTGGAGGTATCGGAAGATGCCGAACAAAACGAACGGGATGGTGATCTCCAGCCTTTTGCCGGGAAACTTGCTCTGGACGTCCGGCGAAAGCGTGTACAGCGCGTAGGTAACCACCGTGGAAGCCGTGACAATGCTGATGAGCTGGTCCAGGTAATAGGGCGAGTACTCCGCCAGGATGGCCCGGTGGTCAGAGGCTCGCCGGCCCAACATCACCAATTCGTGGCGGCGTTTGCTGAGAGCGATAAACAGGGCCAGCAGCGTAGTACACACGATCAACCACGGCGAAATAGCCACGTGAATAACCAGGCCGCCGGCGATCACACGCAGCAAAAATCCTGCCGCCACAATGAACACATCGAGCAGAAACACGCGTTTCAGGAAGGCGGAATAGAGCACGTTGAGCGCGAGGTATGCCGCCGTGATGCCGAAAAAGCTGGTGTCAAGCCTCCACGCCTCGATCAGACCAGCGCACGCCAGGATTGCGCCCATCGTGACGGCAATGCCGGGTCGCAGCCGGCCGGAGGCGATGGGCCGAAGCTTCTTGGTGGGATGCTGGCGGTCCTCGGCGGCATCCAGAACATCGTTCAGCGCATAGACGGCGCTGGAAACGAGACAGAACACCAGGGCGGCCAGTAGAACCTGCCGGCAGCGGTCCCAGCGGGTCAGGCTCTGGGAAAAAATGAGGGCGGCAAAGATAAATCCATTCTTCACCCACTGCTGCGGGCGCATGGTTTCCGCCACGGCCAAAAGCGTGGAGCTGCGTTTGGGGGGGGCGGAGTCCAGATCTGTTGCCAGCGAGTCCATTCCGGTCCTGCTTTACCTTTGCACGAAAACCAGCACAGGTTAACTGAATGGCCCCGCATTTTCAAGGTAAAGGTCCGATGGCGTGCGCAACCCTGATCCACAGATTTCGCTGATTCCGTGGGTCTGCCATCACTTTCGGCAAGTCAGCGGATTTGAAGGTGTGGAAGATTCCAGCAGATGATCTGCGCAATCTGAGTAATCTGCGGACTCATGCCGTGTGCTCGGCCGCCTGAAGCAGGGCGCGGATGTAGCCGTAGCAGAACGCAAATGACTGCAATCCGCCGGGATCGTTGGGCGCCTGTGGGACGTGGTCTGGCATCAGCAGATAGGGATATCCGACCTCGAGGTAAACCTGGAGCGCCTCGACGAAGTCTACGTCCCCTTCGTCGGGGTACACCTCCTGAAAATCATCGCGGTGGCCACGGATGTTCCGGAAATGGACGTTGAATATCTTCTGGCGCGTGCCGAAATACCGGATGACGTCAAAAATCTCCGTCCGGGGGTCGTTCAACATTTCGGAAATGGTGCCCTGGCAGAAATTCAATCCGTGGTAGGGGCTCTCCTTGATCGCGATAAAGCGCTTCAAGCCGTCCACTGTGCCTAATACGCGGACCACTCCCTGATACCCTTCCAGCGGCACACCCGGATCGTGCGGATGGCAGGCCATGCGAATCCTGCACTCCTCGGCAACGGGAATCACACGCTCCAGAAAATAGGTGATCCGCTCCCAGAACATGTCGGCGTCCACGCGGCGGGCGCGCGTGAGGGGTGGATCGGGACGCGCATCCTTCAGCCGCCACGTGCTGTACGTTGCGTCGCCACGCCCGGGGGTGCGCGGCGTGCGCAGGACGCCAAGCAGCGACAAGTTGTACTTGATAGCAGGAATACCTACCGCAGCGCAATTCTGAATGAGTTTTTGAATCGCCTCGATATCGCGATCACGCTCGGGACTGTCTGCCAGCATGATAGCCGGATGTGCCGTGTGGTCGATGTGCGAGGACTCCAGGAAAGGCGGCGCGACGCAGTCAATCGAAATTCCGTTCTTATGCGCCAGGTCCTGCATGCGCCTCAACTCTTCCACGGTGGCGTAAAGCCGGCCGCCGCCGATTTCCGGGTACCCACAGATGTTGCGCACCCCGTATCGGGCGAGGAACTGAAGGTGGGTTTCATTCGTCGGCGCGCTCTGGCATCCCAGCTTCATCAGAACCGGGCGACGGACCGTAGGCGCGGGTAGCGCTTCGCCGCTTGGCGCGGCCGCTACACGGCTGTGCGACGAACCGCCTCGCAGCGCAGCAGCAGCAACGCCCGTTCTGGCCAGGAAGTTTCTACGATTCATAAGGGATGTCCTTTCAAGAGTACGTTGCCATGTGACCACGACGAGATCCCGTAACGCTCCATGTCTCTCGCGCCGCGCCTTGAAATCTACATCGGTCCCAATGTCGCACAATGCACGTTCGGGCGTCAAAATGTCGTTCGATATCCTTGGCTCTCAAATTGCCAGACACTACTATATGGCATCGAAGCGGAATGGCGTTTTTGTCTATCGAGGTTGTTAAAAAAGTAAAACGACGGGTAACGCAAGTCTTCGAAAAAACGTCTAGATTGCTTTGGGGAGGAGCGAGGTGAAGAAGGCCAGCTCTTACATTGTCATAATGTCAGTCGGGGTATTGTGGGCAAGTTGCTTCGCGAGCGCGATGCCTCGCACCCAGAATCCGCCCGCAACCCAAGCGGCGCGGGCCACGGGTGACGTAACGCAAGTACAACCAGGGCACCTTACGATACACACAGGAAAAGGCGAAATTCAGGTCGAACTGCCCGAAGGGGTCAAGATACTGCGCGTGGCCCCAGGCGCTAAGGATTTGGCTTCGGCGACACCTATCGCCGTCACGGATATCAGCCCGGGTGACCGCGCCGTGGTGCTTGGGCACTTGTCTGAAGACCAACAGACGATCCAAGCTAGCCGCGTCGTGGTGATGTCTAAATCCGATCTCACCAGCTACCATGAGGCGGAGGTTCGCGAATGGCAGACGCGTGGGATTGAAGGGAAGGTTAAGAGCATTGATCCGGCCAAGACGGAAATTACTATTGCCGCGCCGAACCACCCACCGACGCCGGGGAACTTGACTCACCCTGTTATTCTGACCACGACGCCGCATACAGCCTTTTTGCGTTACGCGCCGAGTTCGGTGAACTTTGCTGATGCCCTGCCCAGCAATATCGCGGGGATCAAAGTTGGCGACCAGTTGCGCGCCCTCGGCGCCTTAAGCCAGGACGGCAGCCACTACGCTGCTGAAAAGGTCATTTCAGGTACTTTCCATAACATCGGAGCGACGGTTATTTCCGTTGACCTGCAAGCGAAGACACTGACGGCGAAGAACCTGACGACGAAGCAGCCGATCATCGTGCATGCCGGCGACCAATGTAAGATGCACGAACTCCCTCCGTTCTTTGCCCAAATGATCGCCCGGCTCAGTTCGGGGCAGGCCGGCGCACCTGGGGCTGGCGGTTCACGCCCTGCGGGCTTGGGCGAAGGTAACGCGGGTGGCCCAGCGGGGGCTGGCGGTCCCGGCGGTGAGGGCGGGATGAGACGCGGCGGCATGAACAACCTCAGCCAGGCACTCGAGAACATGCCCCTCGTATCGCTTAGCGATCTTAAACGTGGCGAGCCCATTGTGATATTCAGTTCGGAAGGCCCGAATCCGTCCGAAATAACAGCAATTTATATTCTTACTGGCGTTGAGCCCATTCTTGCCGCGCAGCCCAAGGGTGGCGGTGAGGTGAACCTCGGTGGCTGGTCGCTCAGCGCCGGCGCTCCGGGTGGTGAAGCTGGACCTTAGGGCCCGTTGGAAAGAGTTTTGCAAGGTAAGAGTTTAACTAGGTATCTCCCTCGCAACAGAACACTCTTACGGTGATTCTGCGCAGAACACTGTAAAGGAGAAAAAATCTTGTCTCGATACGTTCTTCGAATGCCTGTGGCATTCGTGCTCGCGTGTGTAATTTTACCTGCGTTACTTTTCGCTCAGACCCCGAGTCCAAGTTTGCGCGGCCAAGTGCTTGACCCCTCAGGCGCGGCTGTTCCCGGCATTACCGTCACTTTGGTGGGGCCTAACGGCATGAAATTGGCTGCGCAGACCGACGGCCAAGGCAATTACGCTTTCCGCACCCTCGCGCCCGGTGCTTACACGCTTACCATTCGGCTGAAAGGATTCAATGACTTCGTGAAGGCGGGCATCGTCATTGCCCGCGGTCAGCTCCAGGTGGTCAATGCGCAATTATCCGTAGCAGTCGCAAAGGAAGAGATTACAGTAACGGACAACACGACCAAGATTTCGGTAAATCCGACCGATAATGCCAGCTCTTTGGTCATGAAGGGCAAGGACCTGGAGTCGCTCTCCGACGATCCCGATGAGTTGGAATCGGAACTTGAAGCCTTGGCGGGACCCTCGGCCGGACCGAACGGCGGCCAGATCTATATCGACGGGTTTACCGGAGGCCAACTGCCTCCCAAATCTTCCATTCGCGAAATCCGCGTGAACCAGAATCCCTTTTCCGCACAGTATGACACATTGGGGTACGGCCGGATTGAAATCCTCACCAAGCCCGGCACCGACAATCTGCATGGCCAGGTTTTCGTTAGCGGGAACGAGACGGATTTCAACACGCGGAACCCTTTCGCTAACGACATCCCGCCCTATCACTCGGAAATGTATAACGGAAACATCGGCGGGCCAATCAACAAGAAGACCTCGTTCTACCTGGACGCGCAACGCCGCAACATTGAAGACGACGCCATTGTGAACACGCCCTTTCTGGACTCGAATCTTAATCAGACCACGCTGGTTGAGACGCTTACTACGCCGCAGACGCAGACGTCCTTCAGCCCCCGAATTGACACCCAGATCGGCAACAACAACACCCTGTCGTTGCGCTATCAGCTTTGGGATAACAGCCGGCAGAATTCAAACGTGGGGCAGTTCACCTTGCCTTCCGCAGCGTACAACAGTGGAGAAAGGTACCAGAGCCTTCAGTTCAGTGACGCCCAGGTCATCAACGAAAAGGCCGTTACGGAACTCCGGTTCCGTTACTCCCGCGATGCCGAACACACCAACCCCGCCAGTTTAAATCCGACGATCTCGGTGTCTGGCGCTTTCACGGACGGAGGATACTCTGGAGGCGCCAGCACTTACGTTCAAACGAGCTATGAAGTTCAGGACTACACGTCCGTGAGCCTGAACAAGAATTTCTTGAAATTTGGCGGCCGCCTTCGTGATGACCCGGAATACACAACTTCTACTTCCGATTTTAACGGCGCTTTCGCCTTCAGTTCCCTTGCGGCGTATCAAATAACTCAAAAGGGGGTGGCCGCGGGTTTACCTTTCGCCCAGATCCAAGCCGGGGGCGGCGGCGCCAGCCAGTTCACGCTCACCACTGGAACGCCGACAGCCTCGGTGGCGTACTATGACCTTGATACGTACGTCGAGGACGACTGGAAAGCGCGGCCCAATTTGACCATCAGCGGCGGGCTACGCTTCGAAACCCAAGATCACATTCGCGATCACGCTGACTTTGCCCCGCGCCTAGGCATCGCCTGGGGGTTAGGAAGGGGCAGATCCCCCAAGATGGTTCTGCGAACCGGCTTTGGAATGTTTTACAACCGCTTCCCCGAAGATGATGTCCTCAGCGCGGAGCGTTATAACGGGATTAACCAGCAGGAATACATCGTCCCGTCTCCGGGCTTTTTCCCGGACATTCCGCCCGTAAAGTCGCTCCAGGCGAGCTTGCTTGCACCAACGATTTATCAGATTGATCCTAATGCGCGTACTTCTTACACCAACCAATCGGGGATTGGCCTTGAGCGCCAACTTACGAAGATCGCCACAGTGTCCGTGACGTATCTCAATACCCACGGCGTCCATCAACTGCTGATGCGCAACATCAACGCGCCTGACCCGGCGAATCCCGACGAGGCTCGACCCAACTCCGCGGCCTCGAACTTGTATCAATACGAGTCCGCCGGCCTTTTCAACCAAAACCAGATGATCGCGAATTTCAGCATTCGCGGTTCCAAGGTTTCACTGTTCGGCTTTTATACTCTGAGCTACGCGGACGGCAACACTGCCGGCGGCTTCCCCATGAATCAATATGACGTGGCTGAGGATTACGGGCGCACTTCCTATGATGTGCGAAACCGGTTGTTCGTGGGCGGTAACTTGAATCTGTCGCGAGGATTTCAACTCTTCCCCTTCATCGTGGCCAATTCCGCTCCTCCCTTCAACATTGTTCTGGGCCAGGACTTAAACGGTGATTCCATTTTTAATGATCGACCGGCGTTCGCGTCAAATCTTTCGAGTCCCGCCAATCTGGTCAGCACGCGTTGGGGTAACTTTGACACCGTGCCCGTAGCGGGAGAGACCATCATCCCGCACAATTATGGTACCGGCTTCAGCCAGTTCACCACGAACCTGCGGCTCAGCAAGACCTTCGGATTTGGCAAGGAAGTCCGCGGCAGTGGCTCCAGCGGTCCTGGAGGTCCAGGCGGCGGAGGCGGGCATGGACGTGGCCTGGGTCCTGCTGGACTTAGCAGCATGGGTACGGGTGGCATGTTCGGCGGGGGCACTTCCACCAATCGTCGCTTTAATCTCACGTTCAGCGTTTCCGCCCGCAATATCTTTAACGACGTCAATTACGCCTCGCCCATGGGCGTAATCGGGTCTCCGTATTTTGGCAAGGCCTACGCCATGGCCGGCGGATTCTTCTCCAGCAGCGCCGCCAACCGCCGGATCGATTTGCAAGTGCGGCTTACGTTCTAGCCGACTCGTGAAAAGTTCGTCCCGCGGCCCCTCGTCTCCAGACTCCTCTGGAGGGGCCGCGGGAGCAGGTCATCTAAGGGACGTATATCCCCAGTAATAAAGATTCACCGAAATCGGGCGAGCACTCAGTTCTGTGGACCCTGAGATCCTCCGCGGCCCTGGCCTCCACGCCCACCGAAGCCGGTTCGGACCTCGGTCGCTACGAACTGGCCGTTGGTTTCCTGGCCCGTCGCGAAGATGCGATCGCCCGCTTTGAGGTCTTTCAGCGTGATGGCCTGACCCTGTTTCATGAACGTGGTTTTGTCATTAACGACGACGACCTTTTCGCCTTGGCGGTTGTGAACCTTGATTTGGTTACCATCAATAGACACGATCTCACCAAATGCGCGGTTACCTGCCATGGCTCCGCCGCCCCCGGGACCGCCGGGGCCGCCGCCACTTTGGAATCTCTGGAACTGTTCCGCCGTGACGCGGTTCACGGCTGCGGCCACCACTTGCTTGTCAGCGTTAGGAGTGCCTCGTACAAACACGTGATCGCCCACCTTCAGGTCTTCCAATTGAAGATCCTGCGGTTGCTGCCCTTCCTGCCGCTGGCGGTAGTGGGTTTGATCGTTCACCATCACCGTTTGAGTGGCGCCATCGGGCGTCTTAATTTCAAACCGATCAACACCTATGGACGTAATCGTGCCCATCACCGGTGGCGGACCGCCCATCCCTCGGTGTCCTTGCTCTTGACCGGGCGATGGGGCATTCTGTTGAGCGGCCAGGAAGCCGGCAAGACTCAATGTCAATAGCACTGGTATACTTAACAGGAGCTTTTTTGTCATAGATTTCCTCCGGGAGCTTTGACGGCTTGAATGCAAACAGGGTTACGTGTACCCGGGTCTGTAACCTTGCGGTGTCGATAAACGTACTCAATCCTTGTAAGCCCAATCAACCAGTGGGGTTATAGAACAAGTGGCGTTTACAATTTTTACAAAGTCCCCTAAGTGTGCGTGCTTTCTTGTCGTTGTAGCGCTCGTCGGCGCAAACCTCACGTTTGCCCAAGCAACTGCCACCCAGGCAACTATCACAGCAATGGGCATCGTGACCGGGCACGTACGCGGCCCGGGGGGGGTTTCCGTTCCTGGCGCCACGGTTCAACTTACCAACCCCCAAACGGGCGAGCGCAAAGAGACCTGGACCGATGAAGACGGGAACTATATCTTCACTGGATTGAAGCCTGGGAATTATCGGCTGGACGTTTCGCTGGTGGGCTTTCGGGCCGACTCTCGCCAGCCGTTGCCGGTGGCTGCCGATAAGCCTCTCAAGGTGAATGTTGCGTTGGTGCTGGCATCGCCGCAGGGAGAGGCAGCTTCGACGCAGGCTGCGGCGCAACCCGCCGGCAATCGCCCCAGTGGGGTGGGCGGGGGCCGAACTCAGGGCCGCAGCATTGGCGATTACCAAAATGCCGGGACCGAAGGTGGGGGATTCGGAGCGGCTGCTGCCTCTGTGCGCCTCACCGAAGGCAACGGCGCCGAAAACAATGGTTCGACGGAAGCGCAACCGGAGGAGGCCGACAATTCGACCAGCGCCAACAATTCTTTCCTTCTGGGAGGCGGCATCGGCGAGGCGGCCACCCCCGGTGAAGGAAGAGGACGGTTTGGGCGTGGCGGTATGGGAGGCATGGGCGGCTTCGGCGGAGGTCCGGGAGGTCCCGGCGGCGCCGCCGGCAGTCCGTTTGGCGCTGGGGGTGGTCCGGGAGGCGGCCCAGGTGGAGGTGGACCGGGCGGAGGGGGCTTTGGTGGCGGAGGCTTCGGGGGTGGTGGCGCCCGCGGCTGGTCCCGCAATCGCGCGGCGGTGAACCGCATTCGAGGCAATTTTGTCGAGCAGTACACCAACTCCGCCTTTGACGCTCACCCTTTCCCGTTGAACGTGACAGCGTTGCCCCAGATTCCCTCTTATCAGGAAACGCTTGGCTTCTCTCTGGGCGGGCCGCTGGTAATTCCCCACGTCTATCGCGGTGCGAATAAGACAAGCTGGTTTGCAAGCTATAACTTGCAGCGTGGCAAGACCGGATCTGAGAATTTTTCGACGGTTCCTACTGCCGCGGAGCGAGCTGGGGATTTTTCCGACGCCGTCATTGGTTCGGGAGCATATTCGGGCACTGTTCCCACCATCTACGATCCCTTATCCAGCGCCACGGGCGCGCGCACACCGTTTGCGGGAAATACCATTCCCATCGCCCGGCTCAATTCCGCCGCCTTGGGCTTGATGCAATATGTCCCGCCGCCTAATCTTCCTGGTTTCGTCCAGAACTTTCGCTTGCAGACGTCCTTGCCCACTTCCAATGACCGGGTGATGGGCCGCATCGGACAACAGATAAATGCCAGGGACAGCCTGAACGTTATGTACTATTTCAGCTCGGGGCGAAGCCAAGCCGTGGCCAATTACCCTGAATTGACGTCGAGAAGGACTGTCTTGGGCCAGAACGTGACCGTGAGTGAATCGCATACTTTTAGTTCCCAGTTGGTCAACGACATTACCTTTAATTTCAACCGGCAAAGAACCTCCCTGCTGAACGCCTTTACATACCAAGAAGACATTGCCGCGCAATTGGGGATTACGGGCGTTTCCACCAATCCCTTCGATTGGGGGGTTCCGTCGATCGGCTTCACGAATTTCGGAGGACTCAGCGATCCGCTGGCGTCACTGTCTCGACCCCAGACCATCCGCTCGAATGACATTCTTATTTGGAACCACGGGAAGCACAACATTCGAATGGGAGGCGAAATACGCCGGGTAAACCAGAATACCGAAACAGACCCGAACGCCAGCGGGACGTTTAGCTTTACCGGATACAACACGAGCAACTTCAACGACGGCTATCCGGTCGCCGGCACAGGGCTTGACTTCGCGGACTTCCTGTTGGGTCTTCCCCAGACTACCTCCGTCCGTTACGGCGTTGCGAGCAACTACCTGCGGACGTGGGTTACTACTGCATTCCTTCAGGATGACTGGCGAGCGAGCGCCCACTGGACGGTCGACGCAGGAATTCGCTACGAATACTATTTGCCCTTCACAGAAAAGTATGGGCATCTCTCCGATTTGTCCTTTGCGCCCGGTTTTACCTCGCCGCAGGTTGTGACCGGCCTGGACCCGGATGTTCTGCCTTCCTCGCTGATTCACAGTGACGCGCATAACTTTTCGCCCCGCATTGGGATTGCCTATCGTCCGTGGACTCAGCATCACCTGGTTATCCGCAGTGGCTACGGCATCTTCTATGATGGCAGCATCTACTCGCGCATGGTGGCCAACATGGTGGACCAACCGCCTTTCGCGACGGCCTCCACACTGACCACCAACCCCGAGCAGATCCTGACCTTCGCGGATGGGTTTCCAACCGCCTCCGCGAACACCATCCACAACACCTACGCGGCGGACAGCAGTTTTCGCCGGCCCTACGCGCAAACCTGGAATTTCGTCATGGAGGACGAGATCTTCCGCAATGTCATCCTTTCGGTTGGCTACATTGGCACGAAAGGAAGCAAGCTCGACCTGCTGCTTTCACCAAACAGTCTGAACCCCAGCGCTTCCGGCTCGCAGGAGACCTCCATTCCTGGTGTCCAACAGTTTCTCTACGAAACGGATGGAGCGGATTCGATTTACAATGGCTTGCAGGTCAACCTCCGGCGGCAATTTCATGGCGGCTTTTCCATCTGGGGCTACTACACCTGGTCTAAATCTATCGACGACGCGGCCGACATCGGCGGGACCGGGCACAATGTGCCGCAGAACAGCTTCGATCTCAAGGCGGAGCGCGCTCTTTCGAACTTCGATCTCCCCCAAAAACTGACGATCAATGATACTTACGAATTCCCCTTTGGGGAGGAACGCCGGTTTCTTAACCGTGGCGGCGCCCTGGAGCACGTCATCGGTGACTGGCAGATCAGCGGGGTGACGACGCTCGCAACCGGCTCCCCTGTGACCGCGCAGGTGGCCGGCAACCAGTCCAACAATAATGGTTCAGGGGTTTTCGCCTCCGAACGCCCCGATGCCACCGGCCTTCCCACCGCGCTGCAGCGCGGGGACCGGACCACTCTGGACTTCTTTAACACCGGGGCCTTCTCTCTTCCTGCGTCAGGCGAACTTGGCACCGCAGGACGCAACACCATTATGGGTCCGGGCTCCGTGACCTTTAATATGTCGCTGGGACGCTTTTTCACGTTCTCGCGGGAAAAGAACCTTCGGGCACGCTTCAGCATTAACGCCAACAACATTTTTAATCACCCGAACTACAGCAGCATTGCGAACACGATCAACGCGCAGAATTTTGGCTGGGTGACAGGTGTGTCGGCCATGCGTTCCCTTACGTTCGCATTGCGGTTTAATTTCTAGACATTACGGAAAAAAGAGGCAGGTAGACAGATGGCGAACAGGAAGGCAGGTAGGTGGGCAGATGGGCAGGCGGGCAGGTGGAAGGGAAAATTGCTCCCGCCATACGTTTATCTACCTCTCGGCCTGCTGATTATGATGGCCGTCTGCCGATCTGTCTACCTGCCCACTCCTTTTTTTGCCCAGGTCAAGTCTTCGACTCCCGTATCCAGGAGCCCCCAACAAGCTTTTATCCTGCGCTCCACAACCAATGAAGTCGATGTGGATGTTCGCGTCTATGACAAGTCGGGCAAACCCGTTACGGATTTGAAGCAGTCAGATTTTCGCGTCACGGAAGACGGCGTTCAACAAACCATCTCCCACTTCAGCCTGGAAGACGTCGAGAAGTTGGCGCAAGTCAATGGGGGCGTCGAGAAGGCGCAGATTATCGATCTCGCCAAGCTCCCTCCAGAGGTCAATGCCGAGCAGGTGCTCCAGGACCATCGGCTGTTGGTCTTTTTCTTTGACATCAGCTCGATGCAACCTGATGAGCTGATGCGCGCGCTGAAGGCTTCCAGCGACTTCGTGACGAATCGCATGACGCGTGCCGACCTTATAGCGGTGGTGACCTATTCATCCAGCCTGCGGGTGACCCAGGATTTCACCAACAACGGTGACTCCATCAAGAAGGCCCTACGGGCAATCCTGGTGGGCGAGGAATCCTCGAACCTGGCTACCCAGGGGAGCATCGGGGAGGCGGGCGGAACCGATGCCAATGGCATGGAAATCGTCACCCAGGACGTCTCCGACGCCTTTGCACCGGATGAGACCGAATTCAATATTTTCAATACCGACGAGAAGTTGGAGGCGGTCGAGGCGTTGGCCAACATGCTCCGCAGCGTGCCGGGCCGGAAGAGTGTGATTCATTTTTCGAGTGGCATTACCCGCACCGGCCAGGAAAACCAGGCGACGTTGCGGGCTGCCACCGACGCGGCCAATCAGGCGGATGTTTCGCTCTACACGATGGACGCGCGCGGGCTGCTGGCACTTCCTCCCGGCGGCGACGCCAGTTCTTCCAGTCCCTCCGGTACCGCTCTCTATTCCGGTTCGGCCCACGCCTCGCAGATTTCCTCCTTGCAGGGCAGCCGCGAAACCCTGGCCGCCCTCGCTACCGAAACGGGGGGAAGGACTTTTTACGACTTGAACGATTTCGCTCCTGCCTTCGAGGAAGTTCAGAAAGAGAATTCCAGTTATTATCTGCTCGGATATTCACCCGCCAACCCGCGCTCGGATGGTCATTTCCGCCATATTCGCGTGGAAGTATCAAGGCCAGGTTTGAAAGTCCAGGCGCGTCCCGGCTACTTTGCTCCCAAGAGCTTCCGGCAGTTCACCCGGCAGGAAAAGGAAAATCAGCTCCAGCAGGTGATGGAACTCGATGAGCCTTTTGTTGACTTACCCTTTGTGGTTGAAACGGCATACTTCCTTCGCCCGGACAAGAAATGCACGGTCATACTGGCGGCGAAGATTCCGGGCTCGCAGGTGGCGTTCCTGAAGAAATCCGGGAAGCATGACACCGAGTTCGACTTTGCCTGGAAGCTTACGGACGACAAGAACCATGTTGCAGGGGGGCTGCGCGACACGCTGCCGGTACATATGACTAACGAAACGTACGACGAGGTAATCGGCAGCAACCTGTTTTATGAAGGAGAAGTCACTTTGCCGCCGGGGAAATATAACCTGAAGGCGGTCGTGCGTGAGAACGAAAGCGGCAAAATCGGCACCTTCGAGGCCCCGCTGGTGATACCGGACATTTCCGACACCAGCCTCGGCTTGAGCTCCATTGTGCTGTCCAACGAAGTTAAGTCATCGGATGATTTGAGCCGGGCGCATGTCAGCCGTGACAAGGATTCGCCTTTGCAAATCGGGAATCGCACCGTGTTGCCCAGCGTTACGCGCGTATTTCGCACGAACCAAGTGCTCACCGTTTATCTGGAGTCTTACGCCGGAAAAGGCGTAACGGCCGCCGGGCCTTCTACCCCACCGTCTCTGGGATTGGTGTTCTTCCGTGGCGGGAGAAAATTCGCAGAAGCCGGCCCCTTCCCCGGAAAAATCGAGAAGTCGTCCGAACAGAAGGCTTCGTATTTTGCCCAGATTCCGCTGGAGAAATTTCCCCGCGGGCGCTACACGTTGCAAGTGAATGTCTTGGACCCGGCGATCGAGCGCGCGGCTTTCGCGCGCTTACCGATGGCCATCGTGCCACCGCCCCCGCGGAATCTGCCGCCAGCGAATGGGAAATAAGCCGGTAGGGATAGGGCTAACCCTACCCCTACGAAATCGCTCAAAGCCTCAGGACGTTTGCAACGCTTAAGCCTGGGGGTCTCTATCCAACTAGAAATCTGCCCGAAGAATAGCCTCCCCGCGACGGAAGATCTCACGCGCATAGTTGGTCCAGGACCCTTGCCCCCAGTATCGAAAATCACTGGACTCCAAAAGCAGGTTATGGAGCAGGGCGTTGCGGTAGCGGTGCTGCCTGGTAAAGCCTTCTTGCTTCAGCAAACCATCGGTCTTTTGATGGAACAGCGCACTCAATTGGCTGATCGGGTCCAGTACATTCTCGTAACCCTTAACCCAACTGCGGTCGTTCGTCCACGAACTGCCCTCCATGTGGAAGCGTGAGTCTTCCTGCTTCAATTTACGAATCGTTTGCTCTACTGCTTCCCGCGTTGAGCCGGTTGAGCCTTGGGAGGGGAGCCGGCTCCAGAGCTTGTGTTGTCCGATCGGCTGGCACGCAGGATAACTCTCAGGAGAACAGCCGGCCGCCTCGATCAATTCCAGATACTCAGTGCCAGTAAGTCCCACCACCCCCCTCACGCCACCGCCCGACTGCGTCACCTCCTGCTCAGCTTTCCAGAACGCCGGCGGGAACTCATTCATCATGACGCCGCCATTCTCGCCGTCTCCGATTTGGGTGACGAGCGGCGGAATGGAAACGCCCCCGACGGTCTGACGGGAAAGGGTCTTGGCTTCATAGTAGGGCTGCATCTGGCCGACGAGTTTAGTATCTGACCCCTGGGTCTTGATCAATGCCGTGATCGAAAGCGTTTCGCCGCGGGAGTTGCGCGCCACCAACCGGTGCGGAAGGTGCTTGTAACCGAGGCCCTGGCCCGTGGGAGTCTCCACCGAATGTTCCTGCACCAGAAGCCACCGGTAGCCGCATTCCTTGAGCGCTTTGACGTATTCAAAGAGCGTGTCGGGGTGATTAGGTAAGGCCATCTCGGGCGGAGAAAAGCCCCTTACGCGAGCCAGCGCCTCCCAGCCGAAAATTCCCGCGAAATGCTGTTGCCAGGCCAGCATATGGAGTTTGACATCCGGAATAGGGGTGGAGGGAACAACCGCGTGTCCCCACATCGTGCCGAGCCATTCCACATTCCGGTGGTAGCGCGGATCGCAGGTGATGCGCTTCAAATTGTCCAGAATATCCCCACGGCCCATTTGTCGCACTCCCCAAAGCAAAGTGCCGGAATAGTCCAACATAACGCGAGGATTTAACCCCTGATTGACCTGCTCGGGAATGATGTCGCCCATGCGCTTGTAACAGTTGGCGAAGGGGTCGGCATCGTGATTGTCCCCCTCGTTCGGGTGCTCAAACATATACTGCAAATTGCTAATAAGCTGCCCCTCGCGCCCGGCCGGGATGATAGGCTGATGCACGTGCAAGGCAATGGCAAATGCGGCGCTGAGCTGTCGCTGATCGATGTTGGTGATCGGCAGAAAGACGGGGTTCTGGCGGCGAACAAACGGCAGAACCTCGCCCTCCCAACCGGAGATGTTCGGTAATCCGTCGACCAGCTCGGGAACCGAAGACAATTTTTTCCGTTCTGCTAAAGCAGGCATAACCCTAAACTCCTTGTCGAAGCCCTGAATTTTCCAACCAGACAATAATACCCTTTCACGCATTTTCTATCCACCCGCCATCCGTTACGAAGGTGCATCCACCGTGGGGACTTTTTGCCGATGGATTCGCCAAGGTTCTTCAACCGATTCAGTCTGGCTCGGGATGTCACGATGTTGTGATGAGTCTCAAAACAGCAGGGAGCGCCGGTGACCTGAAAACAGTGTATAATTAACGTACGCAAGGACTTACATAAATATCTTCAGGGCGGGCTATCCCGACTCGAGGGCTCGTTACGAAAATGCTGGATTTTCTGCTTGGCTCCGTATACGATGTACGATCTGTGGGGTACAATTTGTCAGGCTAGTGGGGTGGGGATTTCGCTCACGGTCTGTCTCAATTTTAACGAGGGAGCAAGCCGGCGGGTCAGCACACAGATGAGCTGAAACGGCATCTTAAGTTCATATACCTGTAGCAGAAGTTTCCCCCCGCCACGGCAGGCAAGAAGCGAAAATCTGGATCGCGCCAAAATACTCATTTGGAGCGACCGCCTCGTGCTAAGCACAAGGCAGAGTTTCGCTCCGAATCTACGTCCGCCAAGGTCGAAATCTCGTCGTTTTCTCTCGAAGTTCCACAAGACGATTTCCAGAAGACCAAGGTAACAAGAACACGTTAAGTCGTTCGGGATCCCTTCACTACGACTAGCTCGCCGGACAAGCCACGCAAAACCGGCGTCAACTGTGCGTTCCACTCGCTTCGCAGCTCCTGGCGGCGAGCCGCGGCAGGGGGTATTACCTTCGAGCGAGCAGCGAGCGGCCTCCCGGGATGGTCTCGATCAGCCCAGAAGGTCGGTAATTCGATATAGAGGACGTTAACCATGCGTATTGCGCTGTTGGCTTGGGAATCTCTGCATTCAATTCCGGTGGGAGGTGTAGCCGCGCATGTCACCGAGTTGGCGGCGGCACTGGAGCGCAAAGGGAACGACGTCCACGTATTTACCCGGATGAACCGCGGCCAATCGCACTATGAACTCATCCATGGCGTGCATTACCACCGCTGCCCGTTCCAATTGCACTCCAACTTTGTCGAAGAAGTTAATAGCATGTGCCGGTCGTTCGTCCATTACGTCTTCGCAACGGAACACTTCCTCGGAGCCCCTTTCGATATAGTGCATGCCCATGATTGGCTGGCCGCCAATGCCATGATATGGATCAAGCAAGGCCGGCGACGGAAATGCGTCTTCACCATACATTCCACGGAGTACGGACGCTGCGGCAACAACTTCTACGGGGGCCAATGTGCTCGCATCCGCTTCCAGGAACGGGCGGCAACCTACTGGGCGGACCGGGTCATCAGCGTCTCGCACGCTTTGAAGAAGGAAATCATGTGGATGTATGAAGTGCCGGAGTGGAAGGTCCGCATCATTTACAACGGGGTGGACCCGCGCCATTTTGAAGGTTGGCTGAATCCAGGGGGAGTAAAGGCCCGTTATGGGATAGGCCCTATGGATCCTACCGTCTTGTTCGTGGGCCGTATGGTGTACCAGAAGGGTCCCGACCTCCTGATGGAAGCCATTCCGAGCCTGCTTCGATATTATCCCCAGGCAAAGTTCATATTTGCCGGCGATGGGAATATGCGGCCGGCGTTGGAGCACCGGGCGTGGCAACTCGGTGTGTCGCACGCCACTCGGTTCCTGGGATTCAGGAATGGTCATGAACTGCCCGAACTGTACAAAACCTGTGATGTGGTATGTGTGCCCAGCCGTAACGAGCCTTTTGGAATTGTCGTGCTGGAGGGGTGGAGCGCCGGTAAACCGGTGGTGGTCACAAAGAACGGCGGTCCCGATGAGTTCGTCTGGCATGAAGTGAACGGCCTCAAGATCTACCCTCATCCTGCATCGGTAGGCTGGGGACTGGGCACACTGTTTACCAATTTCGAATGGGCCCGATGGATGGGCCACAACGGCCGGGTCGCGGTGGAATCGAGCTTCACCTGGGACCATGTTGCCGACCGCGTTCTGGACGTTTACAATCAGTAGTTCCCGGGCAGACCATTCAGAAGTCAATCAAAAATCCCGGCAAGGTGCCGAGACAGAAAGAGTACTGTGCCTGCGGTATGAGTTGCGGCCAGTACCTTTGCTCTTCAGGAAGGAGAATATGCCGATGCGATGCTGGTTCTGTGATCAGGAGGCAAAAGGGGTATGTGCCGCCTGTGGGCGAGGCCTGTGCCGACAGCACGCACACATTCACGATGAGATGACCATGGCAAAAAGCGATACGAGTACGGGTTACAGCACGTACTACAACGTGTATGGAGCCCTGAAATGTTCAGATTGCCGTCTGGAGTGGAGGTCCTTCCAACCCGGTGGCCAGGGAAGGTGATAAAAAAGCCGCTGGCGGGCCCGGAGGCTAGGACCACCAGCGGCATCTAAGCCCACCACCGTCACTGCACCGGCGGTTCTTGCGGTTTCGGTGCAGGAGTACCGGGAGCCGAACCCGGAGCACCAGCATGGCCCGCTGGACGTCCCATGCCGCTCCGGTGCTGCATCATGGGTCGCGGTCCCATGCCGGCGGCGCCGCGATTCTCCATAAAGGTCTTGACCTTCTTGATCTGATCGGGCGTCAACACACCCCGTGCGGACAGCATGGTTTCCACGTGCTGCTTTTCCATTTTCCCTTGCAGCGCGTTCGCCTCATCAAGCTTCTGCATGATGGCGTCGTGGTCGGGATTATCCGCCCGCAGCAGTTCACGCAGTTCCAAGTGGCGCAATTCCAAATCCGCGCGATTCTGGATGGAGGCCTTCTCCGCGTCCACCGCAATGCCGTGCAGACGCTTTACCTGGTCGTCGGTCAAGCCGAGATACTGGCGCACGCGGGGATTTTCCGCCATATGCAGAAGACCCATGCCGCCGCCAAAACCGTGCCTCATGCCCATGCCGTGCCGGCCCGGCCCGCCCCATCCTTGCCTGCCGAACTGGCCGCGCTCGCCACCCGCAAACCGATGCTCGCCAGGACCCCCCATCTGGTGCTCGCCACCGCCCCACATCTGGTGCTGGCCTTGCCCGGGGCCAGGCCCCTGCGGGTCACCTTGCTGGGCCCAACCGACAATCGCTGCCGCCAACAAAATCAATAGCCCTAATGTGCCAATCGCAATTTTTCGTCGCATCGTCGAATTCCCTCCTATCACTTTTTTGGACGCAGTATACACTGGGTTCGTTACCACGCGTGACCGTCACCAGCGTTTTTTTACAAGAGTTAACATGCCGCCACACCAATTTTACAAACTTAACAACTGGGCATGTCTCCACGCTTGTTAACACATGCATGGCGGCAAAGTTTCACGGATTCTCTGTCTTATCCGTTGCGACATTGTGTCGGCTAGTGGTGCTGATCCTGCGAGGCGTATAGCAGCATCAGGCGGGTCGCATTTCAAAGCATTCCTCGGAATTCGAATTCCGAGCCTAGCATTCACTTGGAGTCGTGCAGGGCTTGGTCAATAAGCTTGTAAAGTTCAACAGAAAGCGGGCCGCCCACAACCAGCTTCCCATTGATGTAGCTGCTCGGGGTTTGACTGACTCCGAGCGCCTCCCCTTCACGCATGTTGGCTTCAACTCGCGGCAGCGACTCTTTGGCGTCGATACACGCCGCAAGCTTCATGTTATCGATTCCGGCTTCGGCGCCGAAGTGCAGAAGCATGTCACGGGCATGATCGGCGCTGATGCTCTCCTGGTTCTTGAAGACCGCGGACCGAAAAGCCACGTATTGGGACGGATCGATCTGGTACGCACATTGTGCGGCGATGGCGCCGGTGAGGGCCCAATCATGGATGGTGACGAGGGGAAATTCCTTAAAGACCACCCGCAGCTTGTCTCCGTATTTGGGAACGATGTCCGTTTCCAATGCGTCCTGCAACTTCGCGCACATGGGGCACTCGAGGTCGGAGTACTCCACCAGCGTCACCGGGGCGTTCGCGGGGCCCTGCGTTGGTTGGTCCTTCAGTGAGATCAGCCGGATGATATCCGCGGGATTGTCGCCCCCGAGATTGTAGATACCGCCTTCGACCAGATAACGCATGTCCTTGGAAACGAAAAATGGCTGCGATCGCTTGTCCTTGCCGTCGTCCACTGTCACCGTGGTTTCAAAGAAATCCGGGTAGGCGGTTTCGCGCAGATCGGTGATCGTGAGCTTGACCGAGTCCGGAATGTTGAAGTGCTCATGAACGTAGCGAATGAGCTTGTCGCGCGTGGCCGGCGGAGTAGGGCCTTGCGCCTTAAGGGCCGACGCGGCGGCTAGAACCATCGTGAGCAGGCCCACGAAGGCAATGCAGGAAAGTGGACTTTGGCGCATGGAAGCAGCGATCTCCTTTCGCTCCTTCGAAGTAATCCGGAAAAAGCGAAGAACGTGCGATTTTAACCGCCTCACCCCGCAAATGCAATTTGCGAAGAGAAGGTAAACGGCAGACGGCATACGGGGATAAAGCAAATCCGCCGAGCGGGAAGGCGGTAGACGGCATACGGTAGACGGCATACGGTAGACGGCATACGGTAGACGGGGGCCTACAGCCGGCCGAGAGAGCAGACCTGAAGGAAATCGGGGAAAAGCTTCCCCCATATGCCGTCTACCGTTTGCCGTATGCCGTCTACTGTATGCCATCTTTCCCCGTATGCCGTCTACCGTATGCCGTTTACGGCCTCCTCATCTTTCCGTCATCACCTTCTCGATTTCGTCCGGAGCGCGCGGAAGGCGCCGGCTGAGCAGTTCGTTCCCATCCGGCGTGATGAGGATATCGTCCTCGATCCGAACGCCGATCTTCTCTTCCGGTAGATAAACGCCCGGCTCCACGGTGATCACCATGCCGGGTTCGAGCGGCCGATCATATTCCATAGGATCGTGAACATTAAGGCCGACGGGATGGCTGAGCCCATGAATAAAGTACTGTCCCAGCGGCTGACCGTGCAAATCCTTGCCGTGCGTGTCGATGTAGTCGTAGGCAATCTCGAACAGGCCCTTGGCGCCGTGGCGGCCGATGAACATCCCGGGCTTGGCGGCGGCAAGTGCGGCGTTCTGCGCACCGAAAACAATCTCGTATATCTCGCGCTGCCGCGGCGTGAAGCGGCCATTCACGGGCAGCGTGCGGGTAATGTCGCTGGCGTAACCGCTATACGAGCCGGCCACGTCCATCACCACCACGTCACCGTCGTGCATTTGGTGGGAATCCTCATCATAGTGGAGCACCGTGGAGAAGAAGCCCGACCCGACAATGGGCGGGTAGGACGGCCACTCGCACCCACGGCGCTCGAATTCGTACTTCATCAGTGCGGCAATCTGGAATTCCCACACGCCGGGCTTTACCGCCTTCAGGGCGGCGAAATGTGCCTCGACGGATGCGTCCACGGCCTTGCGGATCAAGGCAATCTCTCCCGCGCTTTTTATTGAGCGCAACCGGGCGATATTCTGGCGGATATCGGCGAGAGAGGCCTGCGGCGCCATGTCATGAATTTTTTTCACCCTATCCGCTTGGAAGCAGTCTTCTCCACTCTCGGGCTGTGGCGTAAGCTCGGTGTAAAGGGTGGGAAAGCCCTTGAGCGCTTCCTGAAGGTCGTTGGGGAACTGCGAGACCGCGCGAACCGATTGAAAGCCGGTGCGAGCCGGGGCGTCCGCGTCCTGCGGGCCTAATTTCGGCCCCGTCCATTTCTCTTCCGTCCGATTGTGCGCCGGGATGTACAAAATCTCCTGCGCCAGCACTGGGTTCTCGCCTGCGGCGCGCGCCTTGGGCACGAGCAGCATGATAGCCCCCGGCTCGTCCCAGCCGGTAAGATAATAGAACTCCTCGTTCTGGCGGAATTGCGTAACGCTGGCTGCTACCTCCTCCTCGCCATAACCGTACAGCACGACGACGCCATTGCCTCCAGCGTCCTGCATCAAGCGCGCACGCCGCTCGTGATAAACGGAGAGCGGTTCCCGCTCCCAAGCCCCCGCCGCAAGCGCGGTCGCCAGCACGGCCACAACCGTCAACATTGCGAGAACACTCGCCCGGTGTTCGAACCTTCGTAGCATTGGTTTCCCCCTTAGAAACAGCCCTATAGCATAATGCCCGGAATAAGTTTCCGGGAATGATTTTCGCGAGAAGCGGCAACCGCATGCGTGAGTGTGCGCCGCCCAGCTCTCCAGCCGAGCATGAGGAACTGTAGGCAGGGCCAGGGTGTTGTTACCGCCTGAAATCGCCCAAGATGTCCGAAAAAATCTGTAAGACCATGCCAAAATGTCACCGCATTGAACCAAAATGTCCGAAACTTAAACCAAAATGTCCGCTTTTTTTCGGTAATTGTGTCATTGTTCCATTTGTTTTCAATAACTTGGCGGCTTTGTGTGTAATTTTTTTTCTTCCCTCCACCTTCGCAGGCCTTGGTTCTCGGGGCTGGGAACGTGAGAAAAAATTTACAATCTCGCGCAGAGACGCAGAGGCGCAGAGGTCTGAATTAAATAAATGCTCTATTTTCTTTATCGACTCCGCGCCTCTGCGTCTCTGCGCGAGGTACTCTTGCTCGTTCCGGAATTTCTTCGCAGCTTGCTTCTGGGCGCTGGGTCCTGGGGGCTGGAGATGCGGAACTTCGGGATGCTGAGATCCGACGCCCAGGATCACGCCCCACATACCAGTTTCTCCTGTCTATCGCCCGCTGACTCGCCACTACTGAGTACTGACCACTGAGTACTGACTATCGTCCTGGCACAAACCTTCCAGCAGGTCCTCGTACTCGGCCGGGTCTTCGTCCCAACAGCGGAAAGCGGTGTCCTGAGACTCGCTATAGCGTCCATGACGCAAGTGCGCGGCGGCGATGCGCTCCCGTCTCGCCGCCGTCGCCGGGCCGTGGGATAGCTTGCCATTGCTCCGGTTGGCGGCCAGTTTCTCTTCCGTCATCGTGGCTGGTTTCCTAAGAGACATGAATACCTCCTAAAGGCGGTGGTTGGTGAGTAGTGTTAAGTGGCTAGAACATGGTGGGCGTGACACAAATCGGCTTTCCCGGCCCCGGGACTTTGGCAGGCTTCCCCGAGCCGGATGATAGACTACCAAGCTAAGTTATCATAGTGGTAACTGTATGTCAAGCAATAAATTGTGATATTTATCAGAAAAGCTGCGGGAAGTGGGCTAGGCACAAGGGAAACGGGACACGGGATATGGTTTGGGGTGAGACACAGGAGGTAAAGATTCGCTTTTCCGCGTCGCAGGCCCCATACATCCGCGAGCGCACTTGGCACCCGAGCCAGCAAATTGATACCGAGGCCGAAGGGAGTATAATCCTGACGCTCCAGGTCGCCGACTTATGGGAAGTCAAGTTCTGGCTAGTCGGTTTTGGCGCGGAGGCCACCGTTCTTAGTCCAATTGAACTTGCGAAGGAAATTGGCGCTGAGGGGGAGAAGCTTGCGAAGGTCTATCGAAGATTCGTAACTAAGACTCACGATACGCCTGGAAAGGAGCGTGAATGATGTCCGATAACTTGTTTGTACGGCTGTCAAAATAAGCCACCACCGCGGAGCGGGCACCGATTGAAAACTTTTTCACCGAACTGATGCGATACCTATTAGAGCAAGAACCCGCCGCTTGCCGGGATTTCTTGAAAGTGGTTCTTGGGGACGAGGCTGAAAACTTTCGGGTTCAGAAGGTGGAATCTCAGGAACCCACCGAGAGTAAGAACACCAAGCTGGCCGGCCTGTTCCTCGACCTAGTACTCCATTCCGACAAATCTGAGCTGATCATCGAGAACAAAGTGGACAGCGAACTCGGCAAGGACCAGCTTCTCAATTACCTGAATTACGCCAGCGAGCGCCCGGACGCGCGCGTAGTTGTAGTCAGCAGGGACCACAATGAAATTGTCGAAGACAAAGCGTTCAAAGACAACCCACACTTCCTCGGGGAGATTCTTTGGTGGGAGATTGCCGACCGATGGAGCCAAGGGAAGGCCTACTCAAACCCGTTTCTTGTTGACAGCGTTCTCGAATTTATGGAGGCGAAGCACATGGGACCACTCAAACCGTACCTGATCGAAGAAATGGCAGCGCCAGGGCTTTGGCGCGAATTTAGAGAGAAAACCGACAAGATACTACATCGACTTTCGAATAGAATCCGGCAACCCGATTGGCCGAAGGGCGGGAAATTCAAGTGGCAAGGAGTGTTCTCAGGCGGGAAGGTTGGCATGCACATCTTCGACGGGTTGCTTTGGTACATCCCCTACGGCCCGGCCTATGCTGCGGCAGGGGACAGTGAGTTTTGGTATTTCGTGGGGTTCAGGTTTGGTTTCTCCGACTGGTTCGTGCCTCTTCACGAAGAGGGCCAGCCTGAGTGTGTTGTCTCTATAGATGATTGGCGGCCCGAAACGGTAAACAAACTGATGCTTGACGAGGCAAAGCGTCTAAATAGCGGTCTTACCGCCCCGGCCTTTGAGGTGGGATACTCTGAGAATCGCCGCGGTGTTTCCCTATTTCGTCGGCGACAGCTAAAGCATTTCATGGAGGGGGGCGGCGACCAAGCCGCGGCTATCCTCGACTTCCTTGAGCAGTCCCACGAGAAGCTTTGGCCAGTGGTGTCCAAGATTCACGAGCATTACCGGCAGGCGGCATGAGGGTAGCAGGGCGGAGAGTCTGCTTTTCAGAGCGAGTAGCAGACCTGCATTTTAGGTCCGCGGCCTTTTCGTCCCGGTCACTGCAGCAACCAATCGGAAGAACCGTAGATTTAAAAGGCAGGTCGGCGCTTCCAGCCTCACCTGATATTCCGCTTCTCTGCAGGTGCCTTATGAACTTTCGTTTGCTCATCATAGTTATGCTTCTGATGGTCTGTGCGCAGCCTAGTCTGCCGCAACAAGCCAATGCGCCACTTGGGAAAGATCAAGTGATGGACCTGGTAAAGTTCGGGATGGATAGCACTGAACTGGCCAAGAAAATTATGGACCGCGGTATTGATTTCGACCCCAGCGAAGAATATGTGGAAGCGCTCCTCAAGGCGGGCGCGAAAGAGCCGGTCATTCACGCAATACGCCAGGTAAGGCCGATACCGCTGACTCGGGAGCAAGTAGGGAAGTTGGTAGCTGGAGGCGTGCCCCAGGAGCGCGCGGCAGCGCTGGTCAAGCAACATGGCATCGCCTTTCAGGCAGACGACAAATATCTCGATACTCTGCGGGTGGCGGGCGCAGACGACACGCTGATTTCCACACTTCGCGAGGCGAGTAAGGAAGCGATCGTAGAAATGCACGTGACGACCTCGCCGCAAGCGGAGGTTTTCCTGGATGGGGCCCTTCAGGGTCACGCGGACGCGCGGGGAGAGTTGCTTGTGAATGCGCCGCCCGGTGCGTATGCGTTGAAGGTGTCACTGCGAGGCAGGAAAGATTTCGAGCAGAGCGTCACGCTCGCCGCGCGTCGAGTGATGCGGATCGAGGCGGAGCTGAAAGGCTTTTCCCTGTACGTGAACGAGAACCCTAAGGATTGTCTGAAATACGTCTGGATACCGCCGGGCACTTTCATGATGGGCTGTTCACACGGTGACGACGAGTGCGCCGACTCTGAGAAACCAGCACACCAAGTGGCAATTAGCCGAGGTTTCCTGATCGGCCAGACGCCTGTCACCGTTAGTGCGTATAAGCGCTTCACGGGAGCTATGGGCCGGCAGATGCCTTCTAGTCCGACCTTCAACCTTGGCTGGGCGAATGAAAACATGCCGATCGTCAGGGTGACTTGGGACGATGCTCAAGCGTACTGCGCATGGGTTGGTGGTCGGCTACCTACAGAAGCGGAGTGGGAGTATGCGGCGCGTGGCGAGAGCACCGAGGCACGGTACGGACCAGTTGACGAGGTCGCGTGGTACGACGGCAATAGCGGAAACCAAACATACGAAGTAGCGCAGAAGCGTGCCAATGATTTTGCGCTCTATGACATGCTCGGGAACGTACGACAGTGGTGCAATGACTGGTATGAAACGAAATACTATCCGAGCGGGTCGTCACAAGACCCCCAGGGCCCCGAGAGCGGTCTACAACGAGTTGTCCGTGGCGGGTCCTGGGTCAGCAAGCCGCTAAGCGTCCGTGTGTCGAATCGAGACGCGAGCATTCCGACCGAAGGGAACAGCGATATCGGGTTCCGTTGTGCTAGGGATGAGGTTAGCAAGTAGCGCGGCCTCGGGTTGCGTCCATCGAATTACTGGACTCCTTTCGAAGCGCGACCACGGTCGTGGGGCGCCGGCAGCAGGACGTAGCGAAGCGTGCTGGGTGTTGGGTGTTGGGTACTGGGGACTGGTTGACACCCCCCAGCACTTGGCATCCACCTTCCGCGCCACCGTGTGGCGGCGAGGCAACTGCACTGGCGCCAACCTCACCGGCGCGTTCGCGGATCGGTGGGCAGCAGGACGCGATCCACTGCAAGTCCCGTCGGGATCACGGGAGCCTGGTTCACCGTACCCGGCGCCCGTTTGGCAGAACCATTGGCAAAACTCGTCATCCTGAGCACCGATGCCTTTTATCGGGGCGAAGGATCTGCATTATGTTTTTGAATTGCGGGGGAAAGGCCAATGCAGATTCTTCGCCCAGAACCGGGTACCGCCGAGTTGGCCGGCGATCGGACGTAGCGCAGAGTCATTTCGCCTTTCAGAAATCACTCTGCGCTACGTCCGATTTGACCCGCGGGAATATACTACGCGCATGTCGCGTTTGCGCCGTCTGGTGGTGTCGGACCATTGGTTTTTTGTCACCTGCCGCTTATTGCCCCGGCGGCGGATTCTCTCCGAATCGGAATTCGATTGTCTCGCCCAAGTGATCGCCGAACGCCGCGCCGAACACGGGTTCTTGCTAACCGCCTGGGTGTTTATGCCGGACCACTGGCATGCCATCTTTTACCCGGCGCATCCGCTCACCATTTCGACGGTCATGGAATGCATCAAGGTGGGCGCGACGAAACGCATCAACCGGGCGCGACGGGAATGCGGGTTGCTATGGCAGCCGCGCTTTTTCGATCGCGCGCTGCGCACCGTGCAGGAATACTGCGAGAAGGTCGAGTACATCCATTTGAATCCAGTGCGCGCCGGCTTGGTGGAGCGTCCCGAACACTGGATTTGGTCGAGCGTGCACGACTACGCGGGTACGGTGAACCACGCCCCCGTGATCCCAACCGGATTGGCGGTGGATCGCGTCTTGCTGCCCACCGACCCGCGGGCGCGCCTATAGGGTTGGAGGGAGGCTAACCGCCTGGCCGTCAGGCGGTGGCGGGGGAGGACGTACCGCAGAGTAATTTCTGAAAGGCGAAATGACTCTGCGCTACGTCCCAGAAGTCGGCCTACGTAGCGCCGTGCTCGCGCAGCTCTTTAGCCGCGGCCTCGGGAAGCGGCAGCGAATTGAAGTAAACCTCTTTGAACGAATAGGACCGGGATTTCCCGGGAATGATCGGCAGGATTTCAAAATGCCAATGATAATCGTCGGCGAGGGTTCTCCACGAGCCTTGCCGCATCGGCTTGGCATTTACATTCGGCGACGTATGAAGCACCAGGTGGTACGCCTTGGCCACGTGTGATAAACGGCGTAAGGTGGATTTCAGCAAGCGCGCAAGCTGCAACTGTTTCTCCCACGCGGTCACGTCCTCCTCGAAGGACGCGTGGTGATAGATCGGCAGGATCCACGTTTCATACGGGACACGGGAGGCAAACGGACAGAAGGCCAGAAACAACTCATTCCACTCTACGGTCCTTGCCTGCTGGTCCAACTCTTGCTTGACAATATCGCAGAACAGGCAGCGTTCCTTATTGTCGTAGTGCGTCAGTGCTGCCCGCAGCTCGTACCCGCTTCGCCGCGGAACGAAAGGGGTGGCGGTAATCTCAGAATGCGGGTGCGTCAAGTCCTGTCCCGCTTCCGGCCCGACATTCCGGAACAAGGTCACGTAACGGAATCGCACGTCTTTTTTCAGATCCGATATCCTGGCGACGTAAGCACGGAGGACCTGGGCGACGTGGTCGTCAGGGAGATCCTGAAACTGCACGGCGTGATCGGGGTGTTCGATCACCACCTCGTGCGCGCCGACGTTGCGCATCTTGTCGTAGAGGCCCTCGGCTTGGCGCGCGGAGTCTCCTTCAATTTGGTAAATGGGGTTCCGGTGCGGAATGACCCGTACTTGCCAACGCTCCGTGCCAAACGGATAGACAAAAAGGTTCGGCGGACATAGTGCTTCCTGGCCTGGACAAAGAGGACAAATTCCGCTTCCGGCCCAGCTATCATCGACCTCCTGTTGTATTACCCAACTCTGCGTAATCGGGTCTCTTCGAAGTTGCATAGAGCTCCCCCTCACGGAGAGAATTTTCGGTCTTCGTTGGGTTCTGCAGAGAAAGGCGCTCGGCAGCGTCGGAGCGGTCAGGGCACTCCAAGTCGAACCGTCTCTCGCTGAAAGTCCAATTCGAAGGCCTGCTCAGACGTATGTAGCTTCCGATATTATAAGCTCTTTTAGGTGACCCGCTTTGATCCTTGTTCTTCGGCAAAGAATCGCAGTGGCCCTGGTCACGACTTCCTAGCTTGTGCAGTATGGCAATTGTGCGTGATAAGGCTCATCCGTTTACCGGCCGCCGGTCCAGCGGATGGCGTCCTGCACGAGACGGTGGTAGGCCGGATAGAGATGCACGCTCCGGCCGTGGCCAAGTTGAATATACACCACGCGCGATTTCTCATACGGGCTGATCCAGGCCACGGGACCATCGCTGGTGGGAGCATCGGACTGAAGCAGCACCTTCACGTCCGGGGAGATCCACATGCCCTTGTAGGTCTCATCCCAGAGGTGCATGGCCCCAATGTGGGCTGTGATGGGGTGGCGCAGGACCGGCTGAACGCACGCCTCCTGGCTATCTTTGTACGTCGATGCGGGCGTCGCGCCATCGGGTTTGAGCAGGTATTTGCCCCCCACCACGTCCTTGTACCACCACTCCCAGTCCTGGTAATCAGCGATGGCGTGGTGGAGCACGACGATTCCCTTGCCCGCTTCCACGAAGTTGCGCAGGTTGGTTTTCTCGGTGTCGCTGATATCCTGGCTGAAATCATAGAGCACCAGCACGTCGTACTTGTCGCGCAGGTCGCCGCGGTACGCCTCATGATTTGATAGCGCGTGCACCCAGTGAATATCGTCTGATCCTTCAAATACGCTGTAGAACGTGGTGTCATAGGGATGTCCGCCCGTAACCACCAGTGTGCGCAGGGGCGGTGGCGCCTGGCTGGGCAACGTGCCGTCGGCAGAGAGTGTAACCGCGCCGGTGGCGGCCCACTCCACCCCGCGAGTGAATGTACTCACAAACCCGCTTTCCTGCTGTGCTGATACATCGTGCCCCAGCGCAGTGTAGAGCGTGCGTCCGCGCCCGTAGGCGACGCTCCAGATGATCGGCTCGTCTTTGCCCGTACCGCCGTTCGCCGGATCGTCATAAGCGGTTGCCAAAATGTGCGCTGTGGGTGACATCTGGGGGCTATGGTAAAGTTCGTCAGAGACACGAAATGACTCGGGTAGATCGTGCGTAACAGGGTGGTCGCGATCCACGAACTTCACCGTAAAGCAATGCCGCGGCGCGTGAGCCGTCTTGGGCGGCCCGAGCGTCCACCAGCCGCCGATCATCTGGAAGTACTCGGGCCAGGGCGGCTGCGTCAGGCCGGAGGGCCTGTGGTTATCGGCCAGGACCTCCAGCCCCGAAAAGGCGTAATTCGCAGCGTGGACGGCCACCAGTCCCTTGCCGCCTTTGACGAAGTTCTCCACGGCCTTCTCGGTAACGTCTCCCCAGCGCGGGCCCTGGTAGTCAAGCACCAGCACATCGTAAGCCGCCAGCGTCGCCTCGGTGACTCCAACGGGCTCTTCTTCCACCCGCACGTCAAAGCGGCCGCTATCCACCAATAACTTGTGCAGGAACGGCGTAGTGGTGCGCCAGTCGTGATTATTGCGGCCGGAGAAAATCAATACCCGAATCTTTCCAGGTTGGAAGAAAGGAATGGTGTCTTGGGCAAGCGCCGATGCAGGGCCGAACAGCGTTCGACCCGCGAGTAAAATCAGCGCCAGTGCGATGCTGCCAACTATTACCGTTTTGGCGCACAGCCTACTGTTTTTCATGGGATTACCCTCGTCGTTACAGGCTGACCGTCCGGTGGGCGCCGGGAGAGCCGAAATCGGACCACGCTTGACCTGACGTCGCCCCTGCCGGGACTGACGAGTCTGTTGGCGTGATCCGTGTCCCACGGCTTCGCCGTGGGCTAAAGGACGGCGCCCGCTCCGCGGGCTGACAGCAACGTCCCCAGTTCCTAGCACCCAGTCCCCAGCACCTGCTTCAGGTGCGCCAAGCTGCGAGCCGCCTGCTGCACGGTGCCGCACTCGACGGACATTACGCCGCTGAAGTTCGCCTCGCGCAAAATCGCAACAATTCGCCGCCAATCGATGACGCCGTCGCCGCAGGCGCATCCCACCGGAGTCCCGGTCACCTTGCCGCGTTCGGCGTCCGCGTGTTCAACGGTAATGTCCTTGGCGTGGACGTGGACCAGCAAGGAACTGACGGCTTTCAGCCCCTCGTACGGATCGCCGCCCGCCAAGTACATATTGCCGGTGTCGTAGTTCACGCGCAGCAGCGGTGATTCCACCAGCCCCACGATCTTCAACAGGCCCTCAGTGGTGCAAGTGATGCTCTGGTGGGGTTCGATGCCGATGGATATCTTGTAGCGTTCGGCGGTTCGCAGCACGGTGGCCAGCGTGTACTTCATGATATGGAACGCCTCATCCAAGCTCACCCAGGCGGGGCGGATGCCCTCGTCCGTGTTGACCACGGGAGCGCCAATCGCCGCGGCAAAACGAATCGCCTTTTGCAGATACGGCACGCTGATTTCCGGCCGCATCAGCGGGCAATGCGCGCTCAAGCCGGAAGGTTTAACGCCGTTCCGATCGAGAATGTCTTTCATTTCTCCGGGGTCGTCATCGAGCGAAAAGGAGTGGAAGTACCCCGCTTCGCTCAGCAGTTCCCGCCCGTTGTGGACCATCGGCTCCACGTACTTGTAGCCCAGCTTCGCCGCGCACTCGACGCCGGGAGCAAACCCCTTGTCCTGCGAGCGGATGAATTCCATATTGACGCCGATTTCGATGCTCATACGTCCCACTCCTTCTGCCAGGTGGCGCGGCATCTCTGCTTGTACGCGATGTTGCCGACGTGACACGCCATGGCTGAATAGTGCCCGTCCACCACGTCGGCGTTGGGCTGCTTGCGGCTCCGTATGCAGTCAAACCAGTTTTCCATGTGTGTATCGTTCACGCCAGCCACGGTGGCCTCCGGCGCCTGCGTGTTCGATTTGCTCGGGATGAAGTGGTAGCCGTCGCGGAAGATGGAGAGCCTGCCGCCCGTGCCCATGAACACGATATCCGCAGCGCCCTTGCCGATCATGTCCGTGATGGTGGCTTCAAAAGTCACGTTGAGCTTCTCAGGGTATTCCAGGATGAAATTCACATTGTCCGGTGTATCGCGGCCGTCGTCGTAGAGGTAAATGCCGCCGCCGGCCACGGCCGCCAACGGACGCGTGAGGTTCAGGAACCAGTGCACCACGTCAACCATGTGGACGAACAGGCCGCCGGTCTGACCGCCCGTGGAAAAGTCCCAGTACGCAAAGCGGTTGAAATAGCGCTTGGGATCCCACGGGATTTTGGGCAGCCAGGCCAGGCAGGCGTCCCAATCGAGTCCTGCCGGCTTCTGTTCCATGCCGGCAGGGACTGGCGTCAAGTACCCGGCGTTCGCATTCCAGATGGTGCGGACCATGTTGACCTTGCCGATGATGCCGGTGTCGAAATATTTCTGTTTGGCTTCGGCGAAATGGGGGCCGCTGCGCTGCTGCATTCCCACTTGCAGGATGCGGTTGTTCTCGCGCACGGCACGCACCAGCGGCGGGCCCTGCTCCGGCAGCGAGGTCATGGGCTTTTCCACGTAAACGTCCTTGCCGGCCTTGCAGGCGTCGATGGCAACCTGGGAATGCACGTGATCGAACGTGGCCACGATCACGGCGTCAATGTCCTTGCGGTCGAGCAATTGATGGTAATCGGCATACTTGGCCACGCTGGTCTTCGCCACTTGCTCGGCTTGATCGCGCCGCGCATCATAGATGTCGGATATCGCCACCCATTCCATGTTGCCGGCGGCGTTCGCCCGTTTCATCAAGTATTGCCCGCGTTGGCCGGAGCCGATAATACCGAGCCGAATGCGGTCGTTCGCCCCCCAAACACGCAGGGCCGCAGCCGCGGTGGCCGCGCCCACCATAAAAGTCCTTCGCGATATGTTGTTTGTCACGTGCTGTGTCCTCCATGAGTTCTGTGTGAACCGTTCCTTGGCGGGGAGCAGTATACACCTCCAAGTAAGCAACGCAAGCCTGCCCCCTGTTACGGGTTGGCTACCGATATGCCGCCCCGGGGTACAAAACGTTCAGCGCCCACGTGAATAGGGGATGGTAAAGATATCCAAAGACCTTCCAACCGGCGAGGAGGCCAAGAATGGCGAGTGTGGGGTTACGGGTGGCGGCAGTGAACCGGCGGGCAAAGTCTTGCGTGAAGAGCAGGCAGATGGCCCCATGACCATCGAGGGGAGGAATGGGGAGCAGGTTGAAGAGCGCGAGCATTAGATTAAGGGAGAACATGATGCTCAGAAGCGTCGCTACTCCCTCAAGGGAGCCGGGGCGGGCGGAAGCAACCACGCGCGTGAAACGGGCGAACCGGGGCTCTGCCAAGGCGCCGGCGAGGATCCCAACGCGAATCGCCACCACTGACGCCAGCACCAGCAGAAGATTCGCTGCCGGTCCGGCCAGGGCCATCCAAGCCGCGCGATGTGGATGGCGATCGCGCCAGTACGGATTATATGGAGCGCTGCCCCAGCCGATCATCCATCCACCCATGGCATAGGAAAGGATGGGGACGATGGTAGTGCCGAAAATCTCGCGGCGAATATGGGGTAGCGGATTCAGCGTCACTTGCCCGCCTTCCGCCGCGGTGAAATCGCCGCCCCATACCGCCACGAGCGCGTGCGCGGCTTCATGGCAGGTTAGAGAGAAGAGAAACGCAACATACCAGACGAGCCCCAGCGCGACGAACTCAGGATTCATGGCCATTGGCGTTTAGCGCCCCGGCGGAAAAAGGAAGGGTAATGTTGGCCGCCGGGCGACGCGGGTGAATATACCATAGCCCGGGGTGATGGTGTGTTTTCGCCATCGCAATGTCCTTCCCTGCCGCAATAGCCACCAGGACGCTGTGGCCATGCCAATTGAGATTTGTCCAAGTGCGGCTTGACATACTCGAAGTATAGATGTAGAAAATTGTTCGTCTTATGAGCGGAGTTGATCCATCTCGATATTCGCTGGCATTGTATTGAATCGGGCTTCCAAATAGTAAAGCTGCGCTTAGGGGATGTCCAAGACTGGGCAGTGGTCCCGCCTATGACTTATCCGCCATCTGACATCAACGAGTGGAGGCAAGCCATGATGACCTCAGGGCACGTCAGAACTATGCCTTTTGGGTTGCATTTGGGGCTTTGGGCTTTTCTTTTCAACCTTTTGTTCAACTCTGTCGTCGTTGCCGGGCAATTCCGGGCGTCGGTTGTTAAGATCGACATTACTCCCGATAAAATACAGTGGCTGTTGGGTTACGGTCCGCGGCAGTCCACGGGCGTGCACGATCACCTGTATCACCGGATCGTGGTAATGGACGACGGGACCACCCAGTTCGTCCTGATATCGACCGATATTTGCCTGTTTTCCCCTTCCGTTTACGACGATGTGACCCAGCGCATTGAAAAAGAGACGGGAATCAAACCTCTACAGATCTGGTGGACGGCAACCCACACGCATGCGGCTCCGGAAGTCGGTCCTCCGGGCCTTGGGGTTGTCTTTCTGGGCGAGCGCTTTGAGCACGACCATAACACGGAGTACTCGGCCTGGGCAGAGAGTAAGTTGATCGAAGGGGTGAAGGAAGCACGCGCCAAACTCGAACCCGCGCGGCTGGGCGTCGGTTGGGGAATGGCGATGGCGAACATCAATCGACGGGCACGCGATGAGGAGGGTGAAGCTTTCCTCGGACTGAATCCTGACGGCCCCGCCGACCGCCAAATCGGGCTGCTACGGCTCCAGAAAGCGGATGGCAGCCTGCTGGCGCTAATTGCCAACTACGCCATGCACGGTACGGTGTTAGGGCCAGAGAACAACATTATCAGCGGAGATGCCCCTGGAATTGTGGCGGATTATGTGGAAGAGAAGCTGGGAGCACCCATGCTTTACATCAACGGGGCGGCCGGTAATCTTGCCCCAATCTACACTGTCTACCCGAACTTCGAGACTGGCCACCTCAGCCAGTTCAGGGTACTACTGGGGGACAAAATCCTTGCCGCGTATCAATTGATGGGCCCTGGCACGTCGGACGTCCACCTCGCGTTGGGGGAAAAGAGTGTTGAAACGCCCCGTAGGACCGGGCTGGGTTGGACACCGGAACTGGGCAATTATACTCGTACTGGGACCGGGGGCCAGGCGAAGGTTCTTCTTCCGATCAGGTTTCTGCGGATCAATGACGACATCGCCATATGGTCTGCGCCGGTGGAGCTTTTCTGCGAGATCGCCATGCACGTCCGAAACCTGTCACCTTTCCCCTACACATTTTATTTTGGCTATTCGAATGGATGGCTGGGTTATCTGCCGACCAAGGCAGAATTCGCATTTGGGGGTTATGAACCCAAAACGTCTCCGTTCACAGACCAGGCAGAGGGCGACGTGACGCGTTCGGTGGTCAGCTATCTCCAAGGGCAGACGCGCTGACTTGGCGGTGCGCCTGAGCGCATGTTTCTGATACCAGGTTGGGACGGCGAATGGACTGAATGAGGTTCCTTCCTGCTTCAGGGCGCGTGGTAAATGACAACCTCGAGTGGCGTGCAAAGCCAGAACGCCTGTGGCCACAAGTATTCCGGGGTAGCATGTGCTCGGATCGGGAGGGCGGTATTGTGACGATCACATGGTTACACAGCGCAAACTTCCGCGGGCTTGCGTCCGCAATAGCGAACACTAAACCAATGTCTGTAAACTCACGTCGAGTCGTCGCTGGGATGTCGTTTTTGTTATGTCTCTTACTGGCATGGCGTGCCTTGTTTGCGCAGAGTGTGCCGGTCTCGACCGAGACGGATACGGAGTGGCGAAATTACGGCCACGACCCCGGTGGCATGCGTTTTTCTCCCTTAAAGCAGATCAACACGACCAACGTGCAGCTTCTGCAGAGAGCCTGGACCTATGAAGTTCCCGCCACGCCGGACAGTGGCATTAACGCCTTTGAGAGCACGCCCTTGATGGTGGATGGCGCCCTTTACTTTACCACTGAAACCAGCCGAGTCACCGCGTTGGACGGCGACACGGGGAAGGAGCTTTGGGTGTTCGATCCCTTCCGTGGCCAAGGCGGCAACCGCCGCACCGTGCCCAATCGCGGCGCCGCCTACTGGGAGGGCCCATCAACCCAGCCCTGCGGAACGGATAGACCCCATGGCAGCGATCAGCGCTTGTTCTACATCACATCGGACGCGCACCTTTACGCCCTCGATCCCAACACCGGCCGACCGTGCCCAAGCTTTGGCGATGGCGGTGCCATTGACCTTCGCATCGGAGTAGCGGACAAATGGCCGAACGGAAGATACGATTCCACATCGCCTCCCACCATTTACAAGGATCTGGTCATCACCGGCTCCGAGGTACAGGAAATTCCGTCGAAAGGCCCCAGTGGCGATATTCGTGCGTTTGATGTGCGGACCGGCAAGCTGGTCTGGACATTTCACACTGTTCCCAGACCGGGTGAGGTGGGCCACGATACGTGGCGCGGCGATGCCTGGAAGGACCGGTCGGGAACCAATGTGTGGTCCATCATGAGCGTGGACGCACAGCGCGCAATGGTCTTTTTGCCCATTGGGTCGCCATCCTATGATTTCTATGGCGCGGATCGCAAGGGCCAGGGGCTATTTGGCAATTCGCTCGTCGCGCTGGATGCCGCCACCGGCAAGCTGATCTGGTACTACCAGATGGTTCATCACGACCTCTGGGATTACGATGTGTGTTCCCCTCCCAACCTCATCACCGTGCACCATGACGGGAAGGACATCCCGGCGGTGGCGGAAGTTACCAAAATGGGCTTTGTCTTTATTCTCGATCGCCTCAGCGGCAAACCTCTATTCCCAGTGGAAGAGCGGCCCGTCGCGCACAGCGAAGTGCCGGGAGAAGAGACGTGGCCAACGCAGCCCTTTCCCACCAAATCTCTGCAACTGGCTCGCACTTCGGTGACGCTTGGCGAAATCACCACGGTCACTCCCGATTCCCGAAAATACTGTCTCGACAACTTCGGTGCTTCCCTTCCCGCGGGCATCTTCACGCCCTGGGGGTTCAACCGGATGACGCTGGAAATCCCCGGAACCCTGGGCGGCGGCAACTGGTCAGGCAGTTCGTTCAACCCGGTGCTCGATTATCTGTTCGTCAATGTGAGTGAGGTGGGCGCCGTCGGCATCATGAAGCCGCAACCGGAGGGCTCGGAGGAAGCGTATGTGCGCAGCAGCAAGTGGGGCAGCTACGCGCGCTTTTGGGATGACCACCACTACCCGTGCCAGCAGCCCCCGTGGGGCGACCTGAACGCCATTGATTTGAAGACCGGGGAACCCGCCTGGAAGGTGCCGCTGGGCGTCATGGATGATCTGGAGGCGAAAGGCGTTCCCAAAACCGGCACGTATAACCTGGGCGGCTCGATTGCCACCGCGGGCGGGCTGGTCTTCATTGGCGGCACGGTGGACCATCGTTTCCGGGCCTTCGACGCGCGCACCGGCAAAGAACTCTGGGTGGACAAACTTGAATCGAATGCGCACGCCACCCCCATGACGTACCTGGGCAAGAAAACGAAGAAGCAAATCGTGGTGGTGGCGGTAGGGCCGGGAGGGTATTTCAATCCGGACACCTCGGCGCCGACCGTGGTGGCAGCCTACGCCCTGTTCCCGCAAGGGCAAGGACCCGCAACACTGCGAGCCGAAGCGTACCCGCGAACGACTTCGGCGAGCCCGGGACGCGAACCGCCGGACCTTCCCGCACCCGCCACGCCGATCACACAGCCCATTCCCTTCAGCCACCGGCAGCACATGCAGGCGGGGTTGAAATGTGACGTGTGCCACCAGCCCGCCGGAACCCGCGGCAAAATGGAAATTCCCGGGGTCACCGACTGCATGAACTGTCATCAGAGCATCAAGACGGGTAGCCCCGCGATCCAGAAGCTCGCCCACATGCAGAAAGACGGCGACCTGATCGCCTGGAAACCGGTCTACACGCTTCCCGATTTTGTCTATTTCAGCCATCAGAAGCACCTCAACGCCAACGTGGCGTGCGCGGTGTGCCACGGTCCGGTGGACCAGCGCGATCAGCTCTGGCGGGAAAAGGAAGTGTCCATGGTCGCTTGCGTGAATTGTCACAAGCTGCGCAAGGCAGCGTTGAATTGCGATGCGTGCCACAACATAGGGCACTAGGAAGAGCTTGTATGATCGTCGATACCAACGTATACCTTTCCCGGTGGCCCTTTCGACGACTACCAGGCGATGAGCCCGCGGATCTGGTGGCCAAGCTGCGCAGCCGGAACGTGACCCAGGCTGGGCCGGCAGCTTTGATGGGATGCTGCATTGCGACATTGCGGGTGTGAACATCCGGCTGGTCACCAACGAGAATCACGCAGGCATCGCATTGCCACGCTAGCGTGGGGAAACGACCTATGAAATTTGCGAGAATCGTCATACTGAGCGCGACGTTTCTGGTCGCCCAAGGCCTTCTTGCGCAGGAAGTCGCCATTAAGGACCCCCTGCTCCGCTGGATGAACCAGATCGCGCAGCGTCAACTTCAGGATCGGCAGCGCGTGATCGACCAGATTCACACGGTGGCCGAAGCAGAGCGCCGCAAGGAAACGGTTCGCGCGAAACTGCTCGAGATTTTAGGGAGTCTGCCCGATTACACGGGGCCGCTGAATGCCCGGATCACCGGCCAGATTCAGGCTGACGGGTACACGATCGAAAAAGTCCTGTTCCAGAGTTTGCCGAATTTCTACGTCACCGGCGATCTTTATCGGCCCAATAAGCCGGGCCGCTATCCGGCCATCTTGTTTCAGTCGGGTCATACGCAAGAAGGAAAGCCCGAGCCGCAGCGAGCCGCTGCCAACCTGGCGTTGAAAGGCTTTGTGGTGTTGGCTCCCGATCCCATCGGTCAGGGTGAAAGGGAGCAGTCGTACGATCCGCAACTCTCGGGTGCTTTGGCTGGATGGTCGGTGCCCGAGCACATTCAGGCGGGCGCGCAAAGCCTGCTGATCGGTGAGAGCGCGGCGCGCTTCTTTATTTGGGATGCAAAGCGCGGCATCGATTACCTCGTCAGCCGGCCGGACGTGGATTCCACGCGCCTGGGTGCCGCAGGTTGCTCGGGCGGTGGGGCACTGACCACCTTCATTGGCGCCATGGACCCGCGGCTCAAAGCCGTTGTCCCCGCGTGCTACCCCAATTCTTATCAGTTGCTGTTCGCCGGACCGGACCCCGACACGGAAATGGCGATGCCTCAGTTCCTTTCGAGTGGCTTGGATGTGGCGGATTTGGTGGAAGTCACTGCGCCCACACCGTGGCTGATCCAGGCAACCGAGGGCGACTACTTCGCGCCGGCGGGCGCGCGCATGGTTTACGAAGAGGCGCGGCATTGGTACGGCATTTACGGCGCTGAGGACAAAATCGGCTTCTTCGTGGGACCGGGCCCCCACGGCACGCCGCTGGTAAGCCGCGAAGCCGTTTATAAATGGATGATCCGCTGGCTTAAGGACGGACAGGGAGATTTTCACGAGCAGCCCGTTCGTCTCTACAACAATTTCGAGTTACTCGTCACGCCCACCGGTCACGTGAACGATCTTCCGGGTAGTCGCAAGGTCTACCAACTGATTCTCGACGATTTTCACGCCAGGATGCGGCAAGGCGCCGTGGCCGAGTTGCAAGCCGAATTACGCCGGCTGAAGATTCCTTCGGATGGCGCGTCCCCGGATTCGACGGTCCTGGATGAATCGAACACGACGGCATTCCGGCGGCAGCACATCAAGTTTGAGAGTGAGCCTGGAGTTGAGATTGAAGGAAACCTCTACCTCCCCTCGTCGCCCGCGGGTCGCAAGCCCGCTGTGCTGATGGTGGCGGACACCGGGCCGTATTTCCAGGCCGCCGCCACGGATTCCCTGGCGAGCCGGATCGCCAAGAAAGGCCGCGTGGTTTTGACGCTCGAACCGCGTGACTCTCCGGGAGAGAATACGAACGCGCCCTTTGTCGGGAACTGGATAACCAATTCGCGCGCCGACCAGATCGGGCTGAATCTGCCGGCCATGCGCGCGCACGACATCCTGCGTGGAATCGATCTTCTCGCGGCGCGCAGTGACGTGGATCCGGACAACATCCATGCCGCCGCCCGGGGCGTAAAGGGAATATGGCTTCTGCTGGCTGCGGGGGCAGACCAGCGAATCGGCAAGATTTGGCTAGACCATACTCCTTATAGCTTGCGCGCGGCGCTCCACAACACGTTGAACATGGACTTGTTTGACGCTGTGATTCCCGGCTTTGCGTTGCACTGGGACCTTGACGATCTCACCCAGGCCATGGGATCAAGGCCCGTGATGTGGACGGACCCGGCAAACTGGATGAACCGGGTGGTGAACGTTCCCGGACCCTTTCAGTATCGCTACCTCCTGGGCGATACCACGGACCTCGCCGACGCCCAGGATAATGTGTATATTGAGGAATTGTTGAGATGATGCCACCTCATCGGAATGCGCGCAGCGCCTTGGAGTGCGGCCGCGAAGCTGCCGCCTTTGCTTTCGCCGTCGACTGATATTTCAAGGCGGCAGCTTCGCGGCCGCACGCATTATGAAGGGGTGCCCCTTTTGGGTTAGGTTAATTCCAGGAGAATGGAAAGAAACCAATCCAAGGAGGAACACCCCATGAAGAAGCTCGTCCAGGATATCGTAAATCGGGTCGTTCGGTACATCGGCATGGACGTACACAAGGACAGCACGACGGCGGTGGTACTGGATGCGCAAGGCAATTTGGTGATGCAGGTGACGCTGCGCACCGAAGGCACCGTGCTGGTGGACTTCGTGCGCGGTCTCAGCGGCAGGTTGCATCTGACCTTCGAAGAAGGCACGTACTCGGCCTGGCTCCACGCGCTGCTCTCACCTTGGGCGGAGAAACTGATCGTCTGCAACCCGCGCCAGAACGCTCTGCTCAAGCAGGGCAACAAGAGCGATCCCATCGACGCGCGGAAGCTGGCGGAGTTGCTGCGTCTGGGTTCGCTGAGCGCGGTGTATCACGGGGCGCCGGAAATGCGCACGCTGAAAGAACTCGCCGCCAGCTATGCCACCTTGGTGCAGGACGGCACGCGGGTGATGAACCGGCTGAAAAGTTTGTACCGCGGCCGGGGGATCCCTTGTGGGGGAACGCAGGTTTACTCGCCGCGGCATCGCGCCCGCTGGTTGGAACAGTTGGTAGAACCGGGCGCTCGCCAGCGGGCGAAGTTGCTCTACCAGGAGCTGGATCTGCTGCTCCAGCTCCGTCCCCAGGCGCGGCGCGCGTTGCTCGCTCAAAGCCGCCAGCACCCGGCGCAGAAAATTCTGCGCACCATTCCCGGCCTGGGACCGGTGCGCGTGGCGCTGCTGCTGGCTTGGCTGCAAACGCCTCACCGCTTCCGCAACAAGCGCAAGTTGTGCGGTTACGGAGGCCTGGGCTTGCTCACCCGGGGCAGCGCGCAGTATCGGCTGGAGAAAGGCGAACTGGTGGTTTCCCCCAAAGGGGTGATGGTGCGGGGACTCAATCCCGCCCACAACACGCACCTGAAAGACATCTTTAAAGGCGCGGCCCTGGCCGCCTGCCAGCGTCCCGGTCCTCTCCGCGAGGCCTACGAACGACTGCTGCGGGAAGGAACGCAGGAGCACTTGGCGCGCCTCACCATCGCGCGCAAGATCGCGACCTTGGTTTTGACTCTGTGGAAGAGAGGAGAACGTTTCGACGCACAGCGACTGAGAAGAGAACAAGCAGCCTAGCCTCACGATGTGGGCACGGCTCCGCGCCCGGGTTCTCCCCGGCCGGGGTCCGCCGCAGCGCGAGGCCCGAGGGTTGAGGGTGAGTCTCAACTTGGAGTTTAGGCAGCGGCCACCACGGCGCCAGTCTCCTCCGCACGCTAGGCCCCCTCGCACCACCCGACAAAGCTGTAGGCCATGAGTCTCTGATAGAACCATCGTGGGCATCTTTGACCCCAGGTTAGCTTGTCGCGTCTCCCGTCGCGGCGGACGTTCGCTCGACTGAATCATGAACCCGGTAGGACCTGTAAACTTCGTTGGCTGCCCTAGTCACAAGGGGCGGGACGTCGAAGAGAACTTCCTCTGCCCGTCAGCGGGCAGAAATTTCTCTTGACATCCCCCTTCATAGAACTCCAAGGCGCTGCGCGCTGCCGTTAATCGTTCAGGAGGAATGATGGGAAACATAACCAGAAGGGAATTCTACAAGCGGACGGCTGCCGCCGGCTTTGCCGCCGCGCTTAGCGGCACTCGCATTTTGGGCGCCAACGATCGCATTCGGGTGGGTTTTATCGGCGTAGGCAATCGCGGCGATCAGGTCCTGGACGGATTCCTGGCGCAAAAGGATGCGGAGGTAGTGGCCGTCTGCGACTTGTGGCAGCCCTATCGCGACTTCGCGTGCAGAAAAATCGGCACGAGCCCGCAGCAATTCAAGGATTACTGCAAGCTGCTGGAGCGGAAGGATATTGACGCGGTCGTGGTGGCTACGCCGGATCATTGGCATGCATTGCAGATGATTCATGCGTGTCAGGCCGGGAAAGACGTGTACGTGGAAAAACCGCTCTCCTTGTGCGTTGCTGAAGGGCGAAGAATGGTGCAAGCGGCGCACCAATACAAGCGCGTCACGCAGGTGGGCCTGATGCGGCGCTCCGGGCCGAAATTGAAAGAGGCCGTCGAATATTTGCAGGGTGGCGGGATCGGCAAAATCACCGCCATTCGCACCTTCCACATTCAGAACGAATGGCCCATAGGTATTGGCAATCCGCCGAATGGCGAACCGCCCGATGGCTTCGACTGGGAAGCATGGCTGGGACCCGCCCCGAAAGTGCCCTACAACGTGAATCGCACGTTTTACCGCTTCCGCTGGTTTTACGACTATTCCGGCGGCCAGTTATCGAACATGGGCGCGCACTATATCGACTTCGCCCACTGGGCCCTGGGGCACGATGCTCCCCTGGCGGTAACGGCTATGGGAGGCAAGTACACCATGGAAGACAACCGCGATATCCCCGACACCTTGGAAGTCATCTGGTCGTACCCGGGAAACACACTGATAACGTTCACGCAACTGAATGCGAACGGCGCTCCCGCGGCGGCCCACGAGGGCACGATGGAAATCCGCGGTACCAAGGGGACGCTCTACATGAATTGGAACGGCTATGAAGTTGTGCCGGACGCGATCTCCGGAATGGTTTACCCCGCTCTCAGCCCGCTGGGCCGCGCTTCGGCGCAGTGGCAACACTCGCACAAGACCGTGATCGACCCCCGCATCGTGAAGGAAGAGGACCCCACGCCCCAGCACGCCCGGAACTTTCTCGATTGCGTGCGCAGCAGAAACCGGTGCAATTGCGATATCGAAACCGGTCATCGCAGCACCGTAGCCACGCTCATCGCCGCCGTCGCTCTGAAGACGCAAACGCACCTCCACTGGGACAGCAAAACGGAGCGGTTCACGAATAGCGAGGCGGCCAACCGGCGCCTCAGCTATCACTACCGCGCGCCGTATGTGCTGCCGGAAGTTTAGGTGGCATGGCGCAACTGTGACCTGACTCACGTTCGGCGATCGCGTGCCAAATGGCAATCCGGTCCTATCATGAAGGCCGAAAGATGGGCTGGGACGCAGAACGCGAGGAAATCGTGTAGCAAGGAGGCAGTCGATGGCTGAGGAATCCCGCAGAACGTTTGTGAAGAGAATAGGGGCCGCTTCCGCGCTGGCCGCGGGCTCAATGTTGAATTGGAACCCGCGCGCCATCGGGGCCAATGACAAGGTCGTGCTGGGTTTGATTGGCGGCCGCAACCAGGGCAAGGGTGACGCGCTGCGTGCCATTGCCCAGGGCGCCGAGATCAAAACCTTTTGCGATATCGATCAGGCGATCCTCGACCAAGTGAACCCGACGCTGGAAAAAGCCCAGGGCAAGGCGCCGGGAACCACCAAGGAGTTCCAGCGGCTGCTCGATGACAAGGACATCGATGGCGTGATCATTGCGACGCCTGACCATTGGCACGCGCGGATTGGCATATTGGCGTGCCAGGCAGGGAAGGACATTTACATCGAAAAACCGCTGACTCAAACTATCCACGACGGTCAAATGGTTCGCGATGCGGTGCGCAAGCACAAGCGGGTGGCCCAAGTCGGCACGCAGAACCGGAGCGCGCCGTTCTTTCAAAGCGCGATTGATTACCTGAAAACCGGGAAGCTGGGGAAAATCTGCGAGATCAACACCTGGATGTGCCAGGTGCGCCCGAGCATTGGGAACCCGCCCGACAGCGATCCGCCCGCGACCGTGGACTACGACGTGTGGCTCGGGCCGGCGCCCAAGCGGCCTTTCAACATTAACCACTTCCACTATAACTGGCGCTTCTTCTGGGATTACGGAAACAGCGAGTTGGGCAACCAGGGCGTGCACATGCTCGATGTGGCGCTCTGGGGCATTCAGACCCTGCGGGGCGGAATTGAAAACTCGCTGCCCACGCGCGTCTCCGGCAATTCCGGGATTTACTGGCTCAAGGATGCCAAGGAGGTTCCGGACACGCAGGTTCTTACCTACGAATACGGCGACTTCATGCTCACGTGGGAGCTGCGCAGCTTTGCCAAACGCCATCCGGTGTACGGGCACATCGATGGCATCGCCTTCATCGGCGCCGATGCTACCCTGGTGGTCGGCGACCGAGGCTGGAACGTCTATTTTGAAGACGGCAGCCCCGAAGTGAGTTCGCCGGCCAACATTGAACGCGAGAGCGGCTTGCACGAGAAGAACTTCCTGGATTGCGTGCGGACCCGCCAGACGCCCCACGCCGACGTCGAAATCGGCCGGCGCTCGACCACCATTTGTCATTTGGGAAACATCTGCACCCATCTGCGCCGGGACGTGGTCTTCGATCCCAAGACCGAGACGTTCGGGCATGACAAGGAAGCAAACGCCTACCTCACCAAGGAGCATAGGAAACCTTACATCATACCCAAGGTTTAGCGTGCAGTCCGTCTTGACAAACCCGATCAGTAGGCTATAATCTTAGCTGATGGCCAGGGCTGGCTCCCAAACCGGGACCTTCGGTACTGCCAATGCAGGAAAATCAGATCCGGTCATGGCTAGTCAAGAGGTCAATATTGCATAATATAGACGGAGATATAATGTCCACCACAAGCGCGACCTCCCAAACCTGAGAACTTGTTGAAAACAAAAGCTTGGAAAGCCGATTTTTCACCTCCCAAACCTGAGAACATACTGGAAACAAAGCCGGTTACGGTAACCATGGAAAATTGAAAATAGCGTGACACAATGTCATTGACGGCTAGATACTAGCCTCCTGAAACTCTCGACAGGACTGCCCAGCGACCCTCCAGGCGACTTGGTCTTTGGGCTTCCGGCGGAGGCAGCCGCTAACGGCATCCAAATTGCCCTGATAGCTCCGGGACGCCCGAGGTTGGGGATTATCGCCTATTTGTTTCGGAACTGGGCGGGAGGAGTGTGTGAAAATGCGGAGATTCGGCCGGCGCGAACTGTTGAAGAGTTCCCTGGGAGCATCTGCTGCTTTGGCGGGCGGGATCAGCTATGAGCACAGGGCGTTGATGGCACATATGGCGGCTCCGCCGCAGGAAGCCGCCGTCAAGAAAGAGCCGGTAAAGGGCTTGCAGCGGGGAAAGTTCGGAAAATACGAGGTTTCCCGGCTGATCATTGGTGGGGATCCGGTTTCGGGTATTGCCCACGCGGGTGAGCTCGTATACCAGGCGGATTTCATGAAGCAGTACTTCAACACGCCGAAGATCCTGGAAACCCTTACCGTGGCAGAAGAGAACGGAATCAACACCCTCCTGATGCGGGCGGACGATCACATTATCAGTCATTACAACATGTTCAAGAAGGAGCGCGGCGGGACGCTACAGTGGATTGCCACCTCCGCGCCCGAGCAGGGCTCGCCGGTGGAGAACTCCAAGCGGGCGCGCGACAACGGCGCCATTGCCGTTTACCTCCATGGTGGCGTTGCGGATCAGCTTGTCAAAGCCGGGAAAGTGGACGAGATCGGCGAGATCGTGGAAGGCTTTAAGAAGGTCGGAATCATGGCGGGGATTGGCGCCCACATGCTGGACACGGCGCGTGCATGCAACCATGCCAGGATCGATCCCGACTTTTACATGGTGACCATCAACCGCGTGAACTACTACTGCAGCGAAGCAGCCGAGGTCGGCATCTTCATGCAGTCGATCAAGAAGCCCTGGATTGCCTTCAAGGTTCTGGGCGCCGGCCGCGTGAAACCCGAGGAAGGCTTCCGGCTGGCCTTCGAGCATGGCGGCGACTTCCTTGCCGTGGGCATGTTCGACTGGCAGATTCGCGACAATGTGGCGCACGTTCAGCAGATGCTGGCGAACGGAATCAACCGCGATCGCGACTGGGCGTAGGGTTTCGCCTGCGTGCCCGGTTGCAGCCCCAGAGGGGCGTTAATGGCCGGGTTCACCCCAGGCTAGGAAGTGATGGAGAAAATCAAACGTTCCCACCCCGTGGATCGTGTGCCCGCCATTGAAGTACTCGATACGCGCCCGCTCCGATAATCCCAGCTTGTCGTAATGGTACCGGACCTTGGCGTACTCGTAGGCCACCCATGGATCCGTTCCCGGGCCGTCGTCGTGTCCCCTCTCCACCATGTACGGGCGCGGCGTCATCAGCTTGGCCATCTCGTTGTAGTTGAACGTGTTGCCGAGATTGAAGGTGAGGAGTCCGGCTTTCTTGCTTCTGCTGCGGACGGTGCGACCTATGGCGTCGCACGCGTCTTTTCCCGGGCAAATTGGTTCGACCGCCCGTGGTTGAGCTAAAACACTTTGCTTAATCCCTGAGCGTAACGGATTGCCGCGGTGACAACTTCATTCTATGCTGACCGGAGCGCGCAGACATTTACAGTGTCAGCCGGGCAATCAGCCAATCAAGCACGCAAAAGTGCTCCGCCAGCGGTAGAATTGGCGACAGAAGTACCCGGAGGTTGAGGCGATATGGAACCTGTACATGAACCCGGTACCTCAGGGAAGAACCTCAGCAGAGCGGGGAAGAGCGCGTTGTTCACAAGGCTCGCGATTTTGCTGCTCCTGCTGGCCGCGCCGGCAGCGGCGAAGGAACCGGGAACGGCGGCCCGCGATGAAATTCCAGGCAGGGAGCAGATTCTTTCCCTGCTGCGCAAGGTGAACGCGTACCAGTTGGAACATCCGTCTGTGGATGAGTGGGAAGCACGCAATCGCGCCGACGCCCAGCAGAAGCGGCCCTGGCCGCGCGCCACGTGGTACACCGGAGTCATGGCCGTCTGGAAGGCTACTCACGACCAGGCGTTTCTGGAGCAGGCCATCCAGTACGGGCGGGCGCTCCAATGGGGCGTGGGCGGCGAACCACTGGGCGCCAACCGCTTATTTCCGGTCGAAGTATGGACAGAAATCTATTTCACCACGCACGATCGCACGATCATCGAGCCCGCGATCCGGTGGCTGGACGCACCTGATCCGCTCACGCCGGCAGGGCAGAAACGCTGGTACCTGGCCGAGCGCGGCGATGGCCCCCCGGTCCCCTACATCGACTCGCTCTACGGCGGATCGGCCTTGGCCATGCTCGCCAGGGCCACCGGGGACAAGAAGTATCTCGACATCCTGAGAGCTTTTTTTGACGACGTCACCGGCGAACTGTTGGACCAGCAGACCGGACTCTTCTACCGGGACCCCACGTTCATTGGGCAACGAACGAGGAACGGAAGGAAGATTCTCTGGTCACGCGGGAACGGTTGGTTGTTCGCCGGGATCCCGCGCATCCTCGATTATCTCCCCCAAGGCGACCGTAGCCGCGAGCACTACCTGGCAGTCTACCGGCGGCAGGCGGCGGAACTGATCAAGCGCCAAGGATCGGACGGGTTGTGGCGCGCCAATCTCGACGATTCGGATGAGTTCCCCAATCCTGAGACCAGCGGTTCCGGTTTCTTCTGCTATGGACTGGCGTGGGGAATCAACCAGGGCGTGCTGGATCGGCAGCAGTACCTCCCAGCGGTCCAAAAGGCATGGCGCGGGCTGACGGAGAGCCTCAGCCCGGAGGGCAAGGTGCTGTGGGGGCAACTCGTGGACGATCAGCCCCACGCCGCAGCACGCGAGAGTACCCACGAGTACGTCACCGGCACGTTCCTGCTGGCGGGCAGTGAACTGTATAAGCTGGCGAGACGGCGGTAAGGTAGGCCAACGGTATCACCTGACCACCGCTGGATCCTCTACGCTCAAACCGACCAGGCGGACAGCGATCTCATGCTGGTAGAGAACTTCCGATAGCGGACCACCACGAGTGCCTTTCCACGTCGCGGGTGGAGGCACCGTCAGGTTCGCGAGATCGGTCCTTCCTAATCGCCCTGCGTTTACCGATTGTAGTCGGCCACTCGGAAGTCGGACGGAGACGGCCAAGTAACGGAAACCGCCCAACTGTCCGATGTGGCCTATCGACGCACTTCCTTACACGGTCGCCGTCCTGGTTTTTTGTCCATCGGCGGCCCGGCGGCGGCGCCCGCTGAGCAGGTACACATCGGCGCGCGGTTGAAACAAGGGATCGGCCGAAGCTTCAATTCCCTCGACGCGCGGAATGGGATCAAAGATATAGCGGCGTTTTTCGGCATCGTTCTCCGCCACCAGCGCATTCAGCGCAAGCTCACCCAATCTAATCTGGCGGCGGTTTTCCGGCCAGCGGACCGTGGCGTCGTCTACGGTGTCTCCCTGCTCAGCCAACTGCACGACGATGCGGAACTTGATAGGGCCTTTTGCGACGCGCTGTTTGATTTCGTCGAACAGGAAGTCGGGTCCTTTGGCGGCTGCGTCGGCCTCATCCAGATACTCGTTCCCCACTTCCGGCTGGATGCGATAACGCCCAAACCGGCTGGCGCCGTCCGGAGCGATGAACTTGAACGCGGAAACGGCATAGAACGACTCCCGCGCCAAACTGGTGGGAAACGGCTTGGGCGCCTGGACGAACTGAAGCGCCTTGGGATGCGCACCCAAAAACTGTTCAATCGCATTGGGATGAGGTTTGGAGGGGTCGCTGGCCGCGAGCGCGCGAAGGAATCCTTCCAACTCCTCGGCGGTACGGGCGGGGAAACCGTCGTAGGAGTGGGCGATGATGTCCGTGTGAACATGGGGACCGAGGTGAAACCGCATCGCGCACCCGCGCGGGCTGGCGGACTCGGAGTTGTCCGTGACCGTGGGAATTCCGGTAAAGTCGGAGAAGCGCACGGTAATGGAGGTTTCACCGCGGGCGTGGGGAGCACGCGTGAGAATAGCTGCTTCGGGAGTCGCCTTGAAGACTCCGGTAAGCATAACTCCCTTGGCATGGGCGGGCCGGAAACCGGGATGCTCGCCGCCGTTAACTTCGTCAAACGCTTGCAATACGCTGCGACTCAGCGCTAACGCTTTTTCGTCGGTGGAGAGTGGCACGGGGACTCCTCTCTATATGTGGGTGCTGCCTTGGCTTCACGGCGGGGCAGAAAACCACACCCGTGAGTCAAGCGACCCCTAAATGAAAATTTCCGTTCCGTTGCCCTGAACCAAAGCATTATACACCCATGCAGGTGCCAGCGGGTCCGGTGTCGTACCCGTGTGGCCGGCGCACAGCAACGCCGACATCAAGATAGGATCCGGAAATGGTTTGTCAATCGTAGACTTTCGTCGCCCTCGGATCATTCTGGAAGGTCCGGCGTGCAATCACCTGGTTAACAGATCTTAAGATACTGACCAATGTTAGGAACGCGCTTGCGTTACGGACTGGTGGCGGGAAGCAGAATGGCATATCATGGCCGGTCGCAGAAGAGGCTTGCGGCGGGGGGAGAAGCTGATGAGTTCGCGACGTAGATTTATTCGAGATGCTGGATTAGCCGCTATCGCGGCGCCGCTGATTATTCCGGCGCGCGCGCTGGGCCGGGATGGAGCCACGCCGCCGAGCGATCGGATTTCCCTTGCCTGCATCGGTTTGGGCTGGATGGGTTACGACGGCCACGTGAAGGAATTTCTAAAATTGAAGGACGTGCGCATTGTGGCTGTGTGCGACCTGGATGAGGGTCATCTGACACGCGGCAAGGCGCTGGTTGACACTGAGTACGGTGACCAGGATTGCGCCCCGTACCATGCCTTCGAAGAGGTGCTGATGCGGCGCGATGTGGATGCAGTCAGCATTGCGCTGCCTGACCACTGGCACGGCATCGTGGCCACCCAGGCTGCGCGCGCCAGGAAGGACATCTACTGCGAGAAGCCGCTCGCCCATAATTTCCGCGAAGGCCTCGCCATGGTCGAGGAGAGCGAGCGCCAGGGCCGGGTATGGCAGACCGGGAGTTGGCAACGTTCGGTGGAGAATTTTCGCCATGCCTGCGAACTCGTACGCAATGGCCGCATCGGCAAAGTCACAGCCATTGAGGTCGGATTGCCCTCGGGCTTTTACGAGGTGAAGGATAAATCTAAGTTTGAAATCAGCGAGCCGCCGCCGACCCTCCATTACGACCGCTGGCTCGGCCCCGCCGCCGATATGCCCTACCGCGAGGCCTGTGTCCACATTAACTGGCGCTGGAACCTGAACTATGGCGGTGGCCAGCTGATGGACTGGGTGGGCCACCACGTCGATATCGCGCATTGGGGTATGGGTTGGGATGAAATTGCTCCTGTTTCAGTGGAAGGCGTAGGCGAATACCCGCCGCGCACTGATCCTTTCAACGCGGCCACACGTTACAAAGTGCACGCCGTCTACCCGGATGGCACGCCAATGACCATTGCCGGCGGCTACCCTGAAATCAAGGGAGGCACGAAATGGATCGGCGACAAGGGCTGGATCTGGGTCGACCGCGGCAACTCCGACGCTGAGCCCAAGTCGCTGCTGGCCGAGCAGATGGGCGAGAGCGAGACGAAGCTGAAGATCAGTCCCGGTCACTACCGCGAATTCATCGATTGCGTCCGCACGCGCGAAAGAACGCTGACACCGGCACGCGTGGCGCTGCATTCGGCTACACCAGGATGGCTCGGGCAGATCGCCATGCTCACCGGGCGCAAGATCCGGTGGGACCCGGAAAAGATGGAGATCGTCGGGGACACCGAGGCGGCGAAACTGCTGCGGCGCCAAATGCGCGCACCTTACCAACTCGGCTGACGCCGGCGCCTTTAGCGTTCGGCCCGCCCGCATCGGACAGTTAGCGGCCAAGTTCTTCTTCTAGCCAGGGAGATTGCCCGAGAGCAGGGCCTCTTTCAATCCGCGTAGAGAGAGGCCCTGCCGGCCGTTCCGTCTCGCCCGGAACCACCCAACCTGCCGAATTTTGACCGCACTGAACCAAAGACGAACGCCTGATGGGAGTTCAGAAGTCCGCCGGGTTGCGCGCAATCCGTCCGCGTCTTATCATGCTACATGCTATCGTTCGGAAAACAGAGGTGACCGTGGGAAGGATCCAGCGCCGTACGTTTCTCAAGTCCTTAACCGCGGGCTTGGCGTGCGGTCCCGCCATCCTGAAGGCTAGCGTGCCCAGAAACACCGACATTCGCATCGAGGATGTGAGCACTGAATACGCCCACTATGCCTATCGTGTTCCGATCAAGTTCGGCGGCCTGGTGTCGTCTGAGATCACCCTGCTGAATGTGACCTGCCATGTACGTTCAGCGGGTGGCAAGACGGCCCAAGGTTTCGGCTCAATGCCGCTTTCGAATACCTGGGCGTTTCCCTCCCGTGTCGTGTCCTATGACGCAACACTGGCCGCGATGAAGATGATGGCCGAGCGCATCTGCTCCCTGACCAAGGACTGTAAAGAGTATGGCCACCCCATCGACCTGAACTGGACGCTCGAGCCCCAGTATCTGAAAGCGGCTGAACAGGTCACGCAGGAGCAGAAGCTGGCCGAATCTATTCCCAAGCTCTGCACCTTGGTAACCGCGAGCGCGTTTGATGCCGCGGTCCACGATGCCTACGGCAAACTCCACGGTTTGAACTGTTACCACACGTATGGCCCGGAGTTCATGAACCACGACCTCTCGTACTATCTGGGGCCGGAGTATAAGGGAGAATACCCGGCCAACTACGTTCTGAAGGAACCCAAGCCGCGCATGCCGATGTACCACCTGGTTTCGGCCATCGATCCGCTGGTGGAGTCCGATATCAAGCATCGCGTCAACGACGGCTTGCCGGAAACGCTGCCCGAATGGATCAACTACAACGGCCTGACCCACTTCAAGATCAAGTTGGACGGCGACGACTTGAAATGGGACTCGGAGCGTGTCCTGGGCGTGGACCGTGTGGTCACCGAGACGGAGCAGAAACGCGGCGTGAGTGATTATGTCTACTCGCTCGACTTCAACGAGCGCTGCCCCAACGTGCAGTACCTCCTTGATTTTCTGCGCCGGGTGAAGGAGAAGTCCCCGAATGGGTTTGCGCGGATTCAATACGTCGAGCAGCCCACGGCGCGCGACCTCGATACGCACCGGCAGAACGTGATGTTCGAGGCGGCAAAGCTGAAGCCGGTGGTCATTGACGAATCCTTGACCGACCTCCACGCGCTCATGCTTTCGCGCCAGATGGGATACACCGGCGCGGCGCTGAAAGCTTGCAAGGGACAGAGCAACATGATGATCCTCGTCCCCGTAATGGAAAAGAACAAGATGTTCCTGTGCGTCCAGGACCTTACGTGTCCCGGTGCTTCATTGATTCAATCGGCGAGCCTCGCCGCGCACGTGCCCGGCGTCAAAGCGATTGAGGCGAACTCGCGACAGTTCGTGCCCGTTGCCAACCAAGGCTGGGAAAAACGCTTTCCGGGGATCTTCCATATCACCGACGGGACTATGGACACGTCCCACTTGAATGGTCTGGGCATCGGCGCGGTGTGAAATGGCGATGAAAACGTCACTTGTCACTGGTTTTCGCTGTTCACTGTCCACTGTCCGCTGTTCACTCTTTCAGTATCCCGGAACCCCCAGTGCGTGATACGCCTCTTGGGCGCGACGGTATTCCTCATCGACTTCCTCCAGCCCCAGGCTTCGCAGCATCTGGCGGATGGTCATGCGCGGGTCATTCGACCAGAAGATCCCGCAATCCTCGTCCTCGTAATACCGGTAACCCACCTTATCGCCGTATAGCTCTTTGAGGCCTTCCCCGTTTTTCAGGGCCGAACTCCACGGGAGAATCGCGTAGCTCAAATCGAGTTCCTGAACCAGGGTGTTGTTTTCGGGGGCAACGAGGTTGCCGGCCTCAACGGATTTCTCGCTGGCGGGCCATTTTACCTGCGCGACGATTTTTCCCGTCGGTTCGAAGATGGAAGCGTTGTTGCGCCAGGTGCTGGAGACGATGTAGTAATGGTTCCGCCTGGCGCGCGCGGCGGGCTGAGAGGTCTGCGGCGATTGGGTGGGCCAGGCAACCAGTTCGGCGCCTTTGCGGGCCAGTTCTCTCCAGCCGTAATCGAAATCCATGTCATAGCAAATCTGTATGCCCACCTTGCCGAAGTCGCACTGGAACACCGGTTCTTCCGTACCCGGTGTTGCGCCGTGCTCGAAGGAACCGGTACGCGCATCCACCACCAGTTGCACCTTGCGATAGATGCCCACCACACCGCCGCTCCGGTCGAACAAAATGGCAGCGTTGGAACAACGTGGCGCGGTCCCAGTTTCCTCCAGGTAGGTGGGCGCGACGATGTAGCAGTGGCACTTGCGCGCCTCCCGCGCGAACGTATCCTGAACCGCGCCGGCCAGCGGATAAATCCAGTTCGCCGGGTCCCCTTTATCGCCTTCGCCCGTCAGCGCTACCTCGGGAAGCACCGCCAGGTCCAGACCGCGGCCGTACTTTTTCTGAGATTCGGCTTGCATGCGATCGACAATCGTCGTTAATTGCTCCAGGCGCTTCTGCAACCCGGGGTGCTGACCCCAGAACGGCTGCATTACCGTGCCGACGATGATTTTGCGCGGCGGCTGATCGGAGGTGCGGCGCGAGGGAAGATCTGCGCCAGAAATGGGCAATGTAAACAACAGCGCAACGAAGGTTGCCATTAACGGCATCCGAATGCGCTTTAGAGCCAAAGCCTCTGTCATCGTAGTACTCTCCTCCCAGCTGCCCTTTCGGCTACGGCGTTACCTTTAGTATCCCCTTGAGAGCGATGTCCGCCGAGGATTTTCCTATCATGATCTCAAAATCGCCCGGAACGACGCGCCAGCGCATGTCAATGTCAAGCAACTGAAGGTCTTCCGGGGTGAGCCCAATCGTCACGCGCTTCGTTTCTCCGGGATTTAGCGATACGCGCTCAAACCCGCGGAGCTGCTTGACCGGGGTCGAAACGGGTGCGTATTTCTCATGGATGTAAAGCTGCACGGTTTCCACGCCGGCCCGATCGCCCGCGTTTGTCACGTCCAAGCTCACACGCGTACCACCTCCGGGATGAATCTCTTCCGGTTCAATATGAAGATTGCTGCATTCAAACTTGGTATAGCTCAGTCCATATCCAAAAGGATAGAGGGGCGTGCCGGGCATATCGACGTACCCCCTATGGCCGGACCAGCCTTCGCCGATCCAATACGCCTTGGACGGCTTGTAGTTGTAGTAAACCGGCAACTGTCCCGAGTGTCGGGGCACCGAGATGGCCAGGCGCCCGCTGGGATTGTAATTCCCAAAGAGCACGTCCGCCACCGCCTCGCCGCCGCGTTCGCCGGGTTCCCAGGCCTCGACCAGAGCGGGTACGTGTTCCGACGTCCAGCGGGTCGAAAGCGGGCGGCCGTTGATCAGCACCACGACGGTAGGAGTCCCGGTGCCGAAAACCGCTCGGATCAGGTCCTCCTGCACGCCGGAGAGATCCAGGCTGGCTACGTCGTGTCCCTCGCCATCAGTGGGCTGGCCATGTGTATCAGCGCCTTTGGTAACGTGCTGCCGCTCTCCCACCACAACAATGGCCACGTCGGCATTTTTCGCGGCCTTCACCGCGTCATCAAATCCGCTCGTGTCCGTGCCCGTAATCTCGCAGCCGCGCACGTGGGTAACTTTGGTCTGGGGTGAGACCACGGCCGTGATTCCCTCGATGACGGTCGTCACGTGCTGTAAGACCTTCCTTGGCGAATAGTCGCCCAATTGGTTCATCACGTCATCCGCGTTGGGGCCGATCACCGCTACCGATTTCAAGTCCTTTTTGAGTGGCAGCAGGTGGTTGTTGTTCTTCAGCAAGACAATGCCTTCGCGGCCGGCGCGCAGAGCGAGGTCCTGATGTTCCCGTGAGTGTACGACCTCAACCGCATGATCCACGTTCACATAGGGGTTCTCGAAGAGGCCCAGGCGAAACTTCAGCTCCAGCACGCGGCGCAGTGCGCGGTCCACCAAGGCCATCGGAACTCGACCTTCTTCCACGCTCTCGACGAGCGGTCCCATGTAGGCAGGCTCATACGTAATGTTTAAATCGACACCGGCCCGCAGACCCAGCAGACCCGCCTCCTTCTGGGTGGGAACGATGTACTCATACTGCATAGTCGAGAAGCCGTTGCCTTCGCTCTCGACGACACCTTTGAAGCCAATTTCCTGCCGCAACACGTCATTCATCCACTTCACCGAGGCGTGCGCCGGGACATCCTCGATTTCCGGGTAGCCTGCCATCACCCCCAACCCTCCGGCCTTGGTAATCGCTCCGATCCAAGGCGGCATGAAGTTCTCGCGCAGGGAACGGTCTGACACCTCGATGGCGCCGCGCTCCAGCCCACTGGCAGGCTCGCTTTGCGTGGGGAAATCCGTGAGCACCGCGATGACCTTGTCAGGGCCTGAGATGTCGTAGCCCTGCGTCCCCCGCACGATGGTCTCGCCAATGCGCATATAAAGGTAAGGATCTTCGGTGTAAGCTTCCTCGTTTCGTCCCATGCGCGGATCGCGATCCACTTCCATCACCAGTGTGGACAGCATGTGGATTCCAACCGCCCGCGCCTCCTGCGCCGCCGCTGCGTAGATGGCCTTCACCAGTTCCATGTCGAACGAACTGCCCACGGCCAGGCCCTCCGGGAAGACCGTGCCACCCGGGAACATCACGCCGTGCGTACCTTCTTCGTCCTCCAGAACCGGTAGCTTCAGGCGCGTCTGTGTGAGGGCAATTCTTTGCAGTTCATTGAAATATTCCGCTTGCTGGCGTGCTCCGTCATGGAGAATCTCGTTAGCGAGCGTGAAAAACCCGCACCCCGGCCCAATTTCGGTCGTATAGGTTCCGGCCGTGAATCTCTTGCAGGCCTCCATCTTCGTGGGAATGTCTTTTCCCAACGCCTCAACGTAAACACACGGCAGGTTGAGCTGCCCGATTTTTTCCTTGAGCGTCATCCGGCTTATCAAGTCGTCCACGCGTTCCTCAACCGGCCGCTTCGGGTCAAGGTAGGCCGGCGTGGGGCCGGAGGCTTGCGCGAGGAGCATCGAGATTGATGCCAGGATCGTGCCGCCTGCCAGTGCCAGTCGCCAGAAGGTACTCTTCTCCGCCATTTTGGGCCTCCAGGGATTAACTCGAATTGACCGCATATTGTGAGCGCGCCAGCACGGTATTATGGCACGGCCGAATCGGCCGGCAGAGAAATTCTGGTCTCTGAGCAGGTTCTCGCGGCAGCTTCCCTGAACGATGCGCAGAAGACTTCGGGCGCTGAACGGACTGCCAAGTTGAAAGCAGGATCGAGCAATGCACGGGCGCACGCGTTGTGAAACGCACTCAGGAAGCACGATTTTTCTTGACAGGCAGGTCCGCTATCCGCTATAAAAAGGTATATTTATACAGCGACTGTATAAATATTCTTTGAGGAGATGTGGGGTAGACGGAACCATTGGATACGGTAGTGGAGACAAAAGCTTCGCTGGGGGCCGGCGCTGATTCACCGGCCGTCGTTCACGCTGCCGTCATCGGGGCCACCGGTTACGCCGGGTGTGAGCTCCTCACCATCCTGGCCCGCCATCCCTCGGTGTCCGTCACCTGCCTCATGTCGTCCGGCCGGGATGGCAAGAAGGCCTTTGCCATCGAACAATCCCATCCCAAGCTGCGCGGGCGTTTTTCCGTCCTTTGCGAACCGCTCGAAGTTGACCAGGTCGTGAATTCCGGGGCGGATGTGGTTTTCCTCGCCACTCCGCACGAGACGTCGCACCAAATCGTACCACACCTGCTGGAGAGCGGATTGCGCGTGGTGGACCTCAGCGGCGCCTTCCGGCTGAAGGATCCGGCTGCGTACGCGCGGTGGTACAGTTTCGATCACCAGGCGACAGCGGCACTGGCAGAGGCTGTTTATGGAATGCCGGAATTCTCGGCCGCAGCCATTGCCAAGGCGCGGCTGGTGGCGAACCCGGGTTGCTATCCCACCTCCGTCATTCTGCCGCTTGCTCCACTCCTCAAAGCGGGCTGGGTGAACGTTCACGCCGGCATTATTGCCGATTCCAAGTCCGGTGCTACCGGCGCCGGCCGCAAACCTAGCGAGAAGCTGCATTTTCCTGAAGTCAACGAAAACCTGCGCGCTTATGGCGTGTTCCATCATCGCCACGTGCCGGAGATGCTCCAGGAACTGGCGCTTTCGCCGAAGGATTTTATCTTTACTCCTCATCTCTTGCCGATCACGCGAGGCATCCTGACTACGATTTATTCGCGCCTCTCGCCGCATTGCGAATTGGGCGAGGTGGAAACGCTCTTTAAGAATTTCTACTCGGCGGCGCCTCTGGTGCGAATTTATCCCGCGGGTATGCTGCCGGAGATTCTGGGCGTGGCCAATACGCAATTTGCCGACATCGGCTTCGCGCTCGACCAGGCTACGGGGCGGCTTATCCTGGTTTCCACAATTGACAACCTGGGGAAGGGCGCGGCGGGACAAGCGGTTCAGAACATGAACGTGATGTACGGTTTTCCGCAAGATACGGGCTTGCTCTGATTCGCTCCGGGATCTTAAAGTTGAGTTCAGTTCGGGGATTCGGGATCCAAAAATGAAGTTGGTTGTCAAAATCGGCGGGCACGGGGCGGAGGATCCGAAAGGCCGCAAGAACCTGGCGCGGCAGATTGCGGCGCTCCACCGTGCAGGCCACAGCGTTGTGGTAGTGCATGGCGGCGGCAAGGTCCTGACGCGCACTCTCGAACGCCTGGGCATTGCCACGGAATTTCACCAAGGGTTGCGAGTGACCGATGCTGCCACCCGCGACGTAGCCATGATGGTGCTGGCGGGCTTGATCAACAAGCAGTGGGTGGCGGAGCTTGAGAGCCTGCGGCAGCCCGCGCTGGGATTGTGTGGTGGCGATGGCAGCCTGGTGCGCGCGCGCAAGCTGACGTTAGCCGGCAGTGGAAGCAAGCGGGATCTTGGTTTTGTCGGCCGTCCGCACAAGGTGAAGACTACGGTGCTGGATCTTGCGATGCGCGGTGGCCTGATCCCCGTAGTAGCCAGCCTGGGCGTGAACGCGCGCGGCGAATTCTTGAATATCAACGCCGACGATTTGGCCGCCGCTCTGGCCGTTGCTATCCAGGCGGACAGGCTCCTTTATCTGACTGAATCCGGTGGCGTCTGGGATGCCGAAAAGCGCCTGCTCCCCGTCGTGCGGACATGCGATATTCGCCGCCTGATTAAGCAAGGGATTGTTCGGGACGGCATGATTCCAAAGCTGCTGTCGTGTGCACGCACGCTGCGCAAAAACGTAGGCGAGGTGGATATTATCTCCACCACGTCCCCCAACGCGCTGCTCCGTGCCATCGTGCAGGGCAAAACCCCAGGAACCCGGATCGTGAAAAACTGATGAACCGCAACGAGATTGCTGAACTCGAAAAACGCGTATTGATTCCGAGTTACGATCGGCTGCCCATGCTCGCCGTGCGGGGCGACGGGTGCTACCTCTATGACGAGACCGGGAAGAAGTACCTGGATTTCCTGGGCGGCCTGGCAGTGAATTCGCTGGGCTACAACCACCCGGAAATCATGGCTACTTTGCGCGACAGCGCGGAAAGCCTTCTGCACGTCTCCAACCTTATCTATCACCCGTACCAGGGGAAGCTGGCCGAAAAGTTGACGCGACTCTCCGGCATGGATCGTGCGTTTTTCGCCAACTCCGGCACAGAAGCCGTGGAAGGCGCCATAAAGCTGGCGCGCGTGTATGCGCGGAAACACGGACCGCCGGACCGGTTTGAGATCCTGGCGCTGGAGAACTCCTTTCACGGGCGCACGCTGGGCGCGCTTTCGGCCACGTGGCCGAAGAAGTATCGCGAACCGTTTGAGCCCCTGGTGCCGGGGGTGCGCTTCGTGCGTTTGAACGACCCGGCCCACCTGCGCGAAAGCTTCACACCGCGCGTCGCGGCGGTATTCGTTGAGGTGATTCAAGGCGAAGGCGGCGTGGCGGAAATTCGGGAAGATTTTCTAAAGACCGCGGCTGAGCTTTGCCGGGCGCAGGGGGCGTTGCTGATCTGCGATGAAATCCAGTGTGGGTTGGGGCGCACGGGGCGCATGTTTGCGTTCAGCAAGTTCGGTTTGCAGCCCGACGTCGTACTGGTGGCCAAGCCGCTGGCAGGCGGCCTGCCGCTGGCCGCTATCCTGGCTCGCGAGGAAGTTGCTCAGGCCTTCTCACCCGGCATGCATGGGACCACTTTCGGGGGCGGTCCGCTGCAATGCCGGCTGGCTCTGAAGGTTTTGGAAATCCTCGAGCGGCCCGGCTTCCTGGCCCAGGTGAGCGAGGTTGGCGCCTATTTCCGCCACGAACTGGAAAAACTGCGTGATCAGCTTTCCATCGTCAAGGAAGTGCGGGGCGATGGGCTGATGGTCGGAATGGAACTGACGACTTCGGGGAAGTCCACGGTGCGCGAGGCGCTGGAAGCCGGCTTGGTCATGAATTGCACGCAGGAGAAGGTGCTGCGCTTTCTGCCGCCGTTGATTATCGAAAAGCACCACGTAGACGAAGCGATAGGCATATTAAAGCGTGTCCTGGCAGCGCTGGAGCCGGCGGCCGCGATGAAGGGGGTAAACGTATAATGGCAGTGATGACGAGAACGATCAACAAACCGGATACCTTGAGTGTACGGAACTTGCTGAGCGACCCGGACCTGACTCGCGATGACTTGAAGCTGCTCTTCGACCTTTCCGAGCAAGTCAAGGCGACACCCGGCAAGTACGCGCACGCTTTGCGTGGCAAGCAACTGGCGATGATCTTCGAGAAACCTTCGCTGCGGACCCGCACGACCTTCGAAGTTGGGATGACGAGTATGGGTGGGTTCGCTGTCTACCTGGAGCACACCAAACCCCGTTTGGGCGAGCGCGAAGCCATCAAGGATATGGCCCGCAACCTGGAACGTTGGGTACATGGCATCGTGGCGCGGACGTTCGCACACGACTCCGTTCTGGAGTTGGCCGCCAATGCCTCAATTCCGGTGATCAACGCGTTGACCGACCTCTACCACCCCTGCCAGGCGCTGGCGGATTACTTCACCCTCCACGAGAAATTCGGCAGCATGAAAGGCCTAAAGTTCGCCTTTGTGGGTGACGGAAACAATGTGTGCCATTCGCTTATGATTCTCGGCGCCAAGCTGGGTGCGTCGGTTCACGTTGCCATCCCGCCGGGTTACGAGCCCAAGTTGGAGGTTCGGGAACTGGCGAGCGCCCTCGCGGCCGAGGCCGGCTCGACCATCGAGACATGCTGCGACCCGATTCAAGCCGTTGCGGGAGCGCATGCGGTTTATACTGATGTGTGGACCAGCATGGGCCAGGAATTCGCCGCTCATCTGCGCAACCAGGTCTTTGCGGATTACCGCGTAACCAAGGATTTGATGGCGTTTGCTGATCCCGGGGCCGTATTTATGCATTGCCTACCGGCGCACCGCGGCCAGGAGGTTACTGACGAGGTTATCGACTCCCCGCAATCGATTGTTTATGACCAGGCGGAGAATCGGCTGCATGCCCAGAAGGCCCTAATGCTTGCGCTCATGCAGGATGCGCATGAGTAGAAGTGCGGTAAAGGCGAAACTCGAAACTAGAAATTCGAAACTCGCAACCGTCGAGTCGACTTTCGGGTTTCAAATTTCGAGTCTCGAGCAGGAGACGCTTTGACGATCCGTAAAGCCAAGCTGAGTGATGTGCCGGAAATTCATCGACTAGTCAACCACTACGCCGGTGAGCGCATCATGCTGCCTCGTACCCTCACCGACCTTTACGAGAACGTGTGGGAATTCACGGTGGTGGCCGAGGAAGAGGGCAAGCTGGTGGGGTGCGGCGCGTTGAAGCTCTATAACCAGGACGTTGCCGAAATCCGCTCGCTGTGCGTAGACGAAGCGGTGAAGGCCAAAGGCATCGGCCGCCACATCATGGAAGAACTGCTGGACGAAGCCGAGAGTTTTGGCCTGAAGACCGTATTTGCGCTTACGATCGCTCCGCTGTTCTTTGAAAAGCTCGGATTCCGCGAAGTTCCCCGCGAGAGATTTCCCACCAAGGTCTGGCGTGATTGCCTGCGCTGCGATCGCTATACGTGTTGCAACGAAAAGGCTGTCACGCTCGAACTCGTTGACCGCCCGGCGAATCTGGGAGAGTCGGCGAGTGAAACTGCGGAAGTATCTAGCTGACTCACGTTAAAGGATAAAGGCCAGAGCGAGCGCCCGTGGATGAGCAGAGCCGGGACCGGTTTCCGGCTTGACAAACTCGACTGATAGGCTATAATTTGGGTCGATGGCCAGGGCTCGGTGTTTCAAAGCGTTGCTTCGGTACTGCCGGCGTCAGCGGAATCAGGTCCGGTCATGGCTAGTCAAAAGGGCAACGTCGCACAATCCGCACATAGACGTAATGTCCGCTACGATCGCGCCCTCCCAAACCTGAGAAGTTATTGAAAACACAGGGTTGGAAAACCGCTTTCTCACCCCTCGAACCTGAGAACATACTGAAAACAAATCCAGTTATATCAATTACGAAAAACTGAAGGGGGCATGACATAATGCCCCATACGGCTAGCGGCTAGCCTCCAAGGCATTCGCGACTCGGCGCGAGGTTGAGCCGCGCCGGACAGGCCGCGGGCGTTCCGATCTCGCCGTCGGCCGGGCGGCCGATGGAGGTCCGTTGCGTCGCGCCGCGCCGGCCCCTCAACAACTTTGACGGAACCCTGCTTTCTTCCTGGCCCGGCAAGATTGCGTGATGGTGTATCATCAACTTCAGGCCTGTCGTCTCTGAATAGCGGCCGGCATTGGGGGCGGGCACGCATCATAGTGAATCCACGCATTTTGGCGATTGATTTCGGAACCAAGCGCATGGGCTTGGCAGTTTCCGATGCGCTCGGGATAACGGCGCAGGGCTTGCCTACGCTCGAACGGACGCGCATTGCCGATGATCTGGAACGGCTCGAGTCGCTCGTGAGTGAGTATTCAGTCGCCCGGGTGCTGGTGGGGAACCCGATCGGGCACGGCGGCGGTGAAACCGCCATGTCGCACCAGGTGGCGGAGTTTGCGGAAAAACTACGCCGGCGCTTACCTTGTCCGGTGGAGCTGCGCGACGAGCGCCTGACCAGCGTCGAAGCGAATCGAACGTTGCGCGAAGCCGGACTCAGCATCGGCAAGCGGCAGCGCGCTGTGGACCGCGTGGCGGCGGTACTGTTGCTCCAGAGTTATCTCGATTACCTGGAAAACGAGCGCCGGCGAAGGAGTGAGTCAGGGGAATGAGGCGCAAACTCGTTTTGCTGGTCATGGCCCTTTGCCTGGTTGGCGCGGGGTGGACAGCATGGGACCTTTATCGACCGTATCGCGGGTTCACGGACCGCGAGATCGTGGAAATTGAGCCCGGCACTGACGCTCCGGCCATCGCCGGCCTGCTGGTGACCCACGGTGTGCTTGCCCATCGATGGCCTTTCCTGGCCCGTTACTGGATCGGGCGGGCTCACCACACTCTGAAGGCGGGCGAATATTTCTTTGACCGCCCCGCGCGCCCGATTGATGTCTATCGGAAATTGATTCTCGCGGAAGTGTATCTCCGGCCGGTGGTCATTCCCGAGGGTTCAGACCGGTTTGACATCGCCCGCATTCTCGCGGAACACACGGCCATCAATCCGGCAGAGTTCCTCCGCGACACGCAGCAGACAGCACTGATTCACGACTTGGATCCTAACGCTCCGTCGCTCGAAGGTTATCTATTCCCTGACACCTATCGATTCCCGCGCCGGGTCAGCCCGGCCACCGTCATTATCACGATGGTCCTTCGCTTCCGGCATGTGCTGTCGACGAAATTCCGTCAGGAAATGAGTCAGGACTCGACAAACCTCCACTCCGTGGTCACCTTGGCTTCGCTGGTGGAGAAGGAAACGCCGGATCCCGCCGAGCGAGCCGTGGTGGCCGGTGTCTTTACACGCCGGCTGGAGAAGGGAATGCTGTTGCAGTGTGATCCCACGGTGATTTATGCGGCGCGCCTGGCCGACCGTCCCGTCGGGGCCATCCGCGCCAGCGACTTGAATTTTGATTCACTCTTCAATACTTACCGCCACGCCGGTTTGCCGCCCGGACCGATTGCGAGTCCCGGGGAAAACTCGTTGCGTGCCGCCTTCCACCCCGCCGACGGCACGGAACTCTACTTCGTCAGCAATAATCACGGTGGTCACATCTTTGCGAAGACCCTTGCTGAGCATCAACTCAACGTGGCACGCTATAGAAGGGAACTCAGAAGGGAGAAGGCAGCAGACGGTAAACGGTAGACGGCATACGGCAAACCGCAAGCTGCGCGGCCGATGGGGAACGGGGACACAGCGGCGATGACGGGTGGCGTCGCTAGCGACCAGCGACTCACAGTCCTCTCAGCCTGAGGGCCGAATGGCATTATCGATGTTGTTTTTCCCCGTATGCCGTGTACCGTATGCTGTCTACCGCGGATACCATGCCTGCCAAGACCACGAAAAAGCAGATCCTTCTGGATTTCTTCCAGGCGCGTGGCCAGCGGCCCATCGAAACCGGTGATCTGCGTGCCGGGTGCAATGAGCTTCGCCGGCAGCTCGGCCCGGGTGACAGAACCTCGTTCGGATATGTTGCATCGATTCTGCGCGAGGCCGGGTACGACGTCCGATATGAGGATCGTTATTCCGACCCGGTCATGCCTGAGCCTTATGCCGGCCGCTTAAAGGGCGTTTTGGAATTTCATGATTTGTCGGCTGCCGAGATATCTTTGCAGAAGCTTGACGAACTCTACCGCGAGTACAGCGGCGCCGATGATCGCGTGGGCGTGAATTTCGTGCGCGCGCTCGTCAGAAAAGGCCGGCTGCGTGCCCAGACCCTCGGCGCCAATCCGCGCGTTCAAGCGGCAAAGCGCACGGAAAAGCAGGAAATCGCGCGTTGGTTTCAGGTGTGGCTGGAGACGCCGGACTTGTTCGCCAGTTGGCTGGAGCTACGGAAAGATTCTGACGAATTTCGGACTCTCTTTGGAAGCAGCGCCGGCCAGGGCAAGTGACGAGTTGGAAAATCGAAAATTGAAACTCGAAAATCGGACGAATTTCGATTTTCGACTTTGCGCCGCGATTCCGGTAAAATGACGCCCATGCTTACGAAAGAAAAAATCATAGTGGCGCTGGACGTTCCCAGTGCTGACGCAGCATTGCAGCTTTCGCAAAAGCTCCACGGTCACGTGGGGATCTTCAAGGTCGGATCGCAAGTTTTCACGGCTGACGGTCCGGTGGTAGCCCGGTTTCTTGTGGCAACCGGAAAGCAGGTCTTTCTCGACCTCAAGTTCCACGATATTCCCAACACGGTCCGAGCCGCAGCACACCGAGCGGGAATGCTGGGAGCAAGCCTGTTGACGGTCCACGCGTCCGGGGGGCGCAAGATGATGGAAGCCGCCGTGGAGGGCGCCTGCGCCGCGGCGAAGGAACGAGGCGCCGCGCAGCCCACGCGCGTGCTTGCGGTCACGGCCTTGACCAGTCTCGGCCCGGAGGACTTGGCGGAAGTGGGATTTCAAGGCTCGCCGGAAGAAGTGGTGGTGCGGCTGGCTGGCTTGGCGCAGTCAGCCGGCGTCAACGGGGTGGTCGCGTCGCCGCGCGAAATCGGCATCATCCGGCAGGCCTGCGGTCCGAATTTCCTGATTGTCACGCCGGGTATCCGTCCGGCGGCCGGCGTGCCCGATGACCAGGCGCGCATCGGAACGCCCGCGAGCGCCATCCGAGCCGGAGCAGACTACCTCGTCATCGGACGGCCTATTACCGGTGCGTCCGATCCTGCCGCTGCGGCAGATGCTATCGCGGAAGAGATGGAGAGCGCGGTGGTGGTACGCAGTGGGCTCCCAGGCACGTAGGCACGCGGGGATCTTCTCCGCCGCCGTCTGCCGATCGGCGTCCAGCCTACGCTTATCACCCAGATATCTGATTTCCCAGAGGCCAGGTCATGACTGAAAACGAGATTCTTGATATTTTTCGCAGGTATTCCGCACTTCTGGAGGGGCACTTCATTCTATCTTCCGGGCTTCACAGCGATCGCTACGTACAATGTGCGCTCGTCTTGCAACACCCGCGCGTGGCCGAACAACTATGCTCGCAGCTAGCGGAGAAGTTGCGCCATGTGGGAGCCGCCGTGGTGGCCGCACCCGCACTGGGCGGAGTGCTGGTGGCCCACGAAGTGGCTCGCGCCCTCGGCGTCCGCGCTCTCTTCACGGAACGCCAGGAAGGCGCCATGACGCTGCGACGGGGGTTCGCGTTGAATTCCGGTGAGCCCGCCCTGGTGGTGGAGGACGTCATCACCACCGGGCTTTCCACGCGCGAGACTATTCACTGCGTCGAACAAGCGGGCGGCAAGGTGGTCGGCGCGGGCGCCCTGATCGACCGTAGCGGTGGCCAAGCGGACTTGGGCCTGCCCCGAGCCGCCCTTGCCACCCTGAAAATCCAAAATTACAAACCGGCTGAGTGCCCCCTGTGCCAGGCGGGAATCCCTGTTGTAAAACCCGGGAGCCGGACGAAAGCACGATCGGGTGACCCGGTGACGCGGTGAACGGCAGTCTCCGCTGAGGGCGAACCTGAGGCCGCAGACTACGTTCACGATGCAGGCGTCTGCTCGGAAAGAGGAGCAGGCGGAATGGACACAGGCGCGGGCGGGGCCACGAAGCGGTGGCGGTCCAGCCAGTAGCTCCAGGCCACGAACACCCACATGCCGAAAGCTCCCCACATTACGGCTTTTTCGTTGGGAGGCGGCGGTCCGAAGAAATTGACGCAGTAAAACAGGAATAGAAACGCCACCAAGGTTCGGAAGGCGAGGGTGCCCAGGCGGTCGAGGGGGCGGGTGGCCCTTGTATAGATTCTGATACCGAGAATGAAAATTGCACTTTCAATGAGGAACGTCCACACGGGTGAATTCCAGAGGCCCAGGCCGACCTGCGTTGAACTGCCGGGATAAAGTGGAAGATCGGGCATGTGGCTGAGGGCGTCAAGCAACCAGTGACTGATGACGACAAACCATAGGCAGACGGCGCCGCGTGTGTCGCGCTTAACTATCCTATAAACACCTGCGAAAAGGAACGCCCAGCCAATGTCGGCGAGAAGGCTGTGGGAAATCGGGTAGGAGACAAAATCCAATGGTGTAACTGCCGTCGTACCGGGGGCAACGATCACCCGCTCAACCCCGAGGAGAAGAAAGAACGGCCAGATCAGGTCAACGAACTGCGCCGCCATCACCAGGGTTCCCAACGAGGTGCGCGGTGCAATCCTTTTCGCCGCAAGCGCGACTCCGAAGTGACCTATGAACACGGCAGCCCCTTAGTGATGAGTGACGGGCAGTCGAAGACGAAAATCGAAGATCGAAATTCGAAACTCGCCCCGATTTTCGATTTTCGAGTTTCGATCTTCGAGTTCACTGTACTTGGAACTCGCGCTTGATTTTCTCCGATTTCTCAGCCACGGTGCGCGCCAATTGCTCCTTGTGTTCTACCAGTTTTTGCGCCGTTGCGGGGTCGGAAGTAGCTATGATTTGCGCGGCGAAGATGGCGGCGTTGATCGCTCCGGGTTTCCCGATCGCCGTGCAGGCTACCGGCACGCCCGCGGGCATTTGCACGGTGGACAACAGGGCATCCAGCCCGGCGAGCGTGGTGGTGGCCATGGGCACGCCAATCACCGGCAAGACGGTTTCAGCCGCGATCACTCCGGCCAGGTGCGAGGCCCCTCCCGCGCCCACGATGATCGCTTTCAAGCCTCGCTGTACCGCCGTGCGCGCGTACTCGGAAGTGCGCGCCGGCGAGCGATGGGCAGATGTGATTTCGATTTCAAAGGGGATATGAAACTTCTTCAAGCTTGCCGCGGCCTCGGCCATGACCGGCAGATCCGTGTCGCTGCCCATAACGATGCCCACCAATGGCTTTTCCGCCATTTTTCCCTCCCTGTGAAATGGAATGAGCCGTTAAGGAACCCGGCGCTATTTGCGCGAAGATGGGCGCTCTCCCTTCGCCACGCGGGCTCGCTTGGGCGCCGCACCCTTGGGGATGCGCCGCAACGCCTTCGCCCCAATGTCTTTCCGGAAGTGCATTCCTTCAAAATGAAGCTTGTTAACCCCTGCATACGCGCGCTGGATCGCGGAGGGCAGATCTTCGGCGATGGCGGTCACACCCATCACGCGGCCGCCGGCCGTGAGCAATCGATGGTCTGAGACGCGTGTGCCGGCGTGGAAGATTTTAACGCCTCCCAGGGCTTCCACCGCTTCGTAACCAGTGATCTGCTTGCCCACTTCCGGCTTTCCCGGATAACCTCCGGACGTGAGCACCACACAAACGGCAGGATTGGGACTCCAATGGACGTCTGCCGTCGCCAGGCGGCCCTCGCGCAATGCCAGCAACAGCTCCACCAGATCGGAGCGCAGTCGCATCAAGATGGGCTGCGTCTCAGGATCGCCCAAGCGGACGTTGTATTCCAGCAGCATCGGACCCGAAGTCGTCATCATCAGCCCGAAATACAAAAAGCCGCGGTAGGGAGTCCCTTCCATTTCCATGCCCGCCAAGGTGGGAGCAACGATAGTGCGCAGGATTTCGTCGTGCAAGGGTTCGCTGAGAATGGAATCGTCACTGAAGGCGCCCATGCCGCCGGTATTGGGACCGCAGTCGCCATCCAGCAGCGCCTTGTGATCCTGGGTGGGCGGCATGGGAAGAATGCCGCGGCCATCAGTGAGGACGATGAAAGACGCTTCTTCACCCGTCAGACACTCCTCGATCACTACCCGCTCGCCGGCGCTGCCCAGGGTCTTGCGGCGCATGAAGTCATCAATCGCCTGTTCCGCTTCGAGCAGGCTGCGGGCAACCACAACCCCTTTACCCGCTGCCAATCCGTCTGCCTTTACAACCACCGGGAGCGAAAACCGCGCCAGAGCAGCCACGCCCTGCTCGAATGTTTCAGCAATCGCAAACTGCGCCGTCGGAATGCCATGCCGGCGCATGAATTCCTTGGCGAAAATCTTGCTTCCTTCCAAGCGCGCCGCGGCCTTGGAGGGGCCAATGATGGCCAAACCTTCCTTTTCAAACTCATCGACCGCGCCGGCTACCAGGGGCGCTTCCGGCCCCACAACCGTAAGGTCGGCGTGCACTTGCTTGGCGAGTTCCACGATGGCTTTCGGTTGCGAAAGATCCACCGGACGGCACTCCGCTTCCTGCGCAATCCCGGCATTTCCTGGGGCGCAATACAATTCTTCCATCTCCTGGCTCTCATGCAGTTTCCAAGCCAGGGCGTGCTCTCGACCACCAGAACCAAGTACAAGTAGCTTCATATGTTGGCGTACACTATTCGCAATGACCTGAGTTTGTCAATCTGTTAGATGTGAAATTTTCGGGCACGGCTGCAAAGCCGAATTTTCCTTTGCTGAGATGTTGCATCTGAGCAGATTGGTTCGCCCCTTTGAATGCCGCGTTCTGCATTTTAGTCTCACTAATCCTGATTGACAACCACAGAACTGAAGTGACAGAACTGAAGTGATATTTCCACACCGGTTATGCTCGTTGCCAGGTTGACGATCAATCCGCATGCCCACGTCTTCTGGACATAGATTGTGCTCTGTGTGGCGCTGGCTCGGCACGTGATCGATGAAGCCGCCACGGGGTTTTTGTCCGTTTTGTCATGTTGGGAAATGGTATTGGTCATATTTTAGGAACAATTTGGGGCCGTACACTCAAAGCCATTCGCTTCTCCCGGCCGATGCCGGGCTTTTATTCGTCTCCGCTACTCGTGTTAGTCTCCCTCTACCTTCTGCGCGAGCTATGATATACGGGTCTAAGCGCTGAGCTGTCAGATGATTAACCATAACATCTTGTCGTCCAGGCAAACTTGTGTCGGGTCGCGGCTTGGCACGTGGAGTGCTGCGAGTACTAGAGGGCGGGTTTTGCGTTGGGCTCTGGGTGGGTTCGCTCAGCTCCTGCTATCCGATTCCATCCCGGTGGTCCTGACCCGCCAAGCACAGTTCTGAGGCGTCCCGTGCAGACCCCACTTTTCCCATCAACCCGCCGTTCCTTCTTGAAGCAGACCTTCGCTCTGGGAACCACTTTAGGGCTCTGCCAACCGGAGCATGCCGGCGCGCTCGCGTTTCCCTCCGGGGCCGAAGCGGGCCGGTCACGCGTGGTCATCGCTCGCGATGCGAAGATTCGTACCGCCGGGACGAATTTTGACTCCAACCGGCTTGCTCAGTTGCTCGACCATGCCCTTCAGAGTTGTTTTAACTGCGACTCGCCCATTGAAGCGTGGAAGAAAGTGGTGCGCCCGAACGAGGTGGTTGGTCTGAAGGTGAATTGCCTGGGAGGCCGGGGCAACGCCACGCACCCCGAGCTGGTGGACGTGATTGTCGAGCGCCTGCGGCAAGCGGGAATTACGGAAATTGTGATCTGGGACCGGCAGAACTCCGATTTGGAGCATGCTCGCTTCAAAATCGCCGAGCGCGGCTCGGGGCTCCGGTGTTTCGGCAATGACGTATTAGGCTTCGAAGATGACCTGACCACCTTCGGCAAAGCGGGCAGCCTGTTGTGCCGCACCCTGACGCAGGTATGTGATGCCGTCATCAACCTGCCCGTGCTTAAAGACCACGGCATCGCCGGCGTCACGCTGGCGCTCAAAAGCATGTTTGGCGCAATCCACAACCCGAACAAGTACCACTCCGATGCCGGCGATCCCTACGTTGCGGATGTCAACTCGTTCGCGCCCATCCGCCAGAAGGTGCGGCTGCACATTTGCGACGGCCTCAATGCACAGTACGAGGGCGGGCCATCCTACATGCCGCAGTGGATGTGGCCATTCAATGGCGTGCTGGTGTCGCCCGATCCCGTCGCGCTGGATTACGTGGGCTGGAAGATCATCGAGAAGAAGCGCGCTGAGACCGGCATGAAGCCGCTCCGTGAAGTGAAACGGGAGCCGACGTATATCCTGACCGCGGCGGACGCGGAGCATCGCTTGGGAAGTTGCGACCCGAAGCGCATTGAGCAGGTGGAGGTTTCGTAAGCTGGCAGTTTTGGGTGGGGACACTGTGTCCCTTGAACAAACAGCGCCGGTAGCGAACAATGCTAACTGGTATGGGAGTCCGACGCGGCGTTCCGCGATGTTTTGCCCTCCACTGGCGGCCTGAGAAGTTCAGCACGCAAAATGACGTCAGACAACGATTGAGAGTCATGAATAAACCATCGACAGCCATTCTGAACGCGCTCGACCGGCGTGCCTTCCTGAAGGCGGCGTCGCTGCCGTGTCTCGCGGGTTGCGGAGCGTCAATCATCGGCATGCCGATGTGCGCGCCCTTACTCGCCGCCCCGCCTGCCCAGGAATCAGATTCCCAGTTCATTCGAGAAGCCAAGTTTTACGAGAAGCTGCCCTACAAGAAGACCAAGTGCAAGCTCTGCCCGCGCGAATGCGTGATTGACGACCAGGAGCGTGGCTATTGCGGCGTGCGCGAGAATCGCGGCGGCACTTACTACACCCTGGTACACTCGCGGGTGGTGACGGCGCACATCGACCCCATCGAAAAGAAACCATTTTTCCATTTTATGCCCGGCGCGGAGGCGTTCTCTCTTGCCACGGCGGGCTGCAACGTGAATTGCAAGATGTGCCAAAACTGGGACATTTCCCAGGTGCGCCCGGAGCAGGTGCGCGCCACGTATGCGCCGCCGGAGAAGATCGCGGCGCTGGCGCAACAGAATAGCTGCCCGGTGATCGCCTACACTTACAGCGAGCCGGTAGTTTTCCTGGAATACGTGCTCGATTGCGCCCAGGCGGCGCGCGCGGCGGGTGTTCGCAGCGCTGTGGTGAGCGGCGGGTACATTCAGGCCGAGCCGCTCAAGAAACTCTGCGGGCAGGTTGATGCCATCAAGATTGACTTAAAAGCGTATTCGGAAAAGTTCTACAAGGACATTGTGAATGGTGAGATTAAACCGGTTCTGGATGCGATCCTGACGATTCACAAGGCCGGAGTTTGGAATGAGATCGTTTATCTCGTGGTTCCGACGCTGAATGACGGCGACGCAGAGTTCCACGGCCTGGCGCGCTGGGTGAAATCGGAAGTCGGCCCCGACGTGCCGCTCCACTTCTCGCGCTTTCATCCTGAGTATCTGCTCAAGAACCTGCCCCCCACGCCCATCGAGACGCTGGAGCGCGCCAAGGCGATTGCCGACGCGGAGGGATTGCACTACGTCTACATCGGCAATGTTCCCGGGCACCCGGCGGAGAGCACCTACTGTCCACACTGCCGCAAGAAAGTGGTGGACCGCACCGGGTACACGATCAATGGCGTATACATCCACCACGGCAAGTGCCAGTTCTGCCATACGCCGATTCCGGGTGTGTGGACGTGAAAGACAATCAGGCAGCGGCTGGATCGGTGCCGGGCAGTGATTAAGACGAAAGTCAAATGGCAAAAATGCAAAAGTCAAAAGGCAAAGCCGAGATAGACCTTGCCCAAACTTTTGACCTTTGCCTTTTGCGTTTTGCCTTTTGACTTTGTTTTAACTTTGTCTTCGTGCGTCCCAGGTGATACCGTGGCGAAACCGGGCAGTGATTAAGACGAAAGTCAAATGGCAAAGCGCAAACGTCAAAAGGCAAAGCCGAGATAGACCTTGCCCAAACTATTGACCTTTGCCTTTTGCGTTTTGCCTTTTGACTTTGTTTTAACTTTGTCTTCGTACGTCCCAGGTGATGCCATGATGAAATTCAGACACTTCCTGCCTATCGCGGCAGTTGTTGTGCTGGCGCTCGTGCCGGGAGGCGCCTGTCGCAGCGACACGCCGAAGGTCCGCTCGGCCGGAGTGGCGGGTGGCTTCTATCCCGCCGATCCCAAGGAACTCACGCAGATGATTGACGGTCTTTTGGCACAATCGGCGGTGCAGCAAGTTCAAGGCCCGCTGGTGGCGCTGATCTGTCCGCATGCCGGCTACATGTTTACGGGGCCGGTGGCGGCCGCGTGCTTCGTCCAGCTCAAGGGCCGGAAGTACACGCGCGTGGTGGTGATTGCCCCATCTCACTTTGAGAATTTCCCGTTTTCGTCCATTTACGATGGCGACGCCTACGCGACACCCCTTGGTGAGGTTCCCGTAGACAAGGACTTTCGGGCGAAGCTGGCCAAACTAAGCTCGGACATCAAGATTTCCGACCACGGCCATGCTCCTGTGCGCGAGCCTTCATCGGGGCAGATAATGAGCGAGCACGCCCTGGAAGTGCAACTGCCGTGGCTGCAGCGTACCCTCGGCGAGTTCAAGCTGGTGCCCATTATTATGGGCGACCAGAATTACCATTTGGAGCGGGCGCTCGGGCGGGCGCTCGCCAATGCCCTGCTGACGGAGCCGCCTGAGGCGCGTGCCCAGACGCTGATCCTGGTGAGTTCCGATCTTTCGCACTACCACACCTACGATTACGCAAACCATGTCGACCACCAAACGCTCCAGGCCATCGAGGACTGGGATTATCTAAGCTTGTCTCGCAACTTCGCCATGTGGGAGCGGGGCGTACAGACCTGGGAAGCATGCGGCGGGGGCCCGATCGTCGCGGGCATGATCGCTGCTGAAGGATTGGGTGCAACCCACGCGCAGATCCTGAAATACGGCAACTCGGGCGATACGACAAACGAGAAGGGGCGCGTGGTGGGTTACGGCGCGGTGGCCATCACCCCACAGGCTCCGGCGGACGCCAGGAAAAGCGCCGAATTCACGCTGACCGGGCGCGAGAAGGATGCCTTGATGAAGATCGCGCGGTCCTCCGTGGAGACCGCCGTGCGCGATCGCAAGATGTACCTTGTGGGTACGACCGATTTCCCGCGCCTGGAAGAAGCCCGCGGCGCGTTCGTCACCCTCAAGGAGCATGGTGAGCTGCGGGGATGCATTGGCTACATCACGCCCATGAAGTCGCTGGCGGAAACGGTGCGCGACGTGGCGGCTTACGCGGCCTTGGAAGACACGCGCTTCACGCCGGTCACCGTCCAGGAACTGCCGCTGCTCGAGTATGAGATTTCCGTCATGTCGCCGCTTCGCCGCGTTTTGGATATCAAACAAATAAAGGTCGGTAAACACGGCCTGATCATGAAGCAGGGAGAGACAGAGGGATTACTGTTGCCGCAGGTCCCGACGGAAGAACATTGGGGCCGTGACGAATTCCTCGAGCAAACCTGCGTAAAAGCCGGGTTGCCGCGCCAGGCGTGGAAGGATGATGGCACGGACATCTTTATGTTCACGGCGTTGGTTTTTGGCGAGCATTCAGCGCCTGACGCGACACTTTCTGACCAGTCACACCTGCCCGGGCAACCACAATCTTCCTCAGCGATAGGGCTGGGTTCACCGCGGCCGTGAGCGGCGAGGCTCCACGGTCTGTAGCGGCGGTCTCCGGCCGCCGCCTGAAGTTTCCACATTCTTTGAAGTTTTACCAGGTGATTAGCCACATGCGCTCATGTGGATTGCTTCTGGATTGCCGACTTTTCAGGCCCATTGAAAGTCTTGCGCAACTCCATAAAAGAACTGCGAAACGCTTGAGAGGCCAGAAGATTCAGGATAAACTCTCCACTAAGCAGGAATGTGCATTTGCCGGGGTTTTGTTTCGCATTCAGCTCAGGGATATGTGGAGGCTACGCCATGAAATCCCTCTGGGGAATTGTCCTGGGGCTATTTCTGGGCGCGTGGACGCTCTCCATGCAGATTCAACCCAGCACACGCGCGCTTCTTCCTGAGGCGTTTGATGCAAAACCTGCACTCGGTGCCGTGCCATCGGCGAGCGAGCCGGTGGTGCGCTACGTGGCTGGCTCGACCATTAAGGTTCAACAGCTTCTTGGTGAAGAAGACAAACAACTGCATCAACCGACGCTCAGCCGAACCTTCACACGATACGGGATCGAAGGCACTGACTTGGGCAATTCCTTTGAGCACGAAGGAAGAGTGTATTTTCTCTTCGGTGACACCGTAGGGCGTTTGCGCCACGCACTCGACACGATCGCGACAACCGATGCGGTCGATCCTGAGGGCGGCGTTCGATTGGACTTCCTCATGTCCGGCAGCGATTATTTGACCATTCAGCCACCCGGCATCAGCATGGGAGCGTTCGAGGTGCCGGTGGCAGGAATTAGCCTCGGCGGCCGAGTGTATGTGGCTGTCTCGACGAACCACTCGGAAGATCGTTCGACGGATCAATCCGTGCTCACGAAATTCACACCACCGGCAAATTTCCAGCCGTTGCGGACGATCTCGCAGCTTCCTGAGGGGCACTTCGTCAAGTTCTCGTTGCACGCCGAACCCGCGACGATCGCCGGACTGCCTCCCGGCGGACCGTTCATCCTCGTTTGGGGCACAGGGGCTTATCGTAAGAGCGACGCGTATCTCGCCATCGTGCCGGCGGCACAATTTGAAAGTGGCAAAGGGACGCGGTATTTCGCAGGGTTGGACGTGGGGGGTGCTCCGATCTGGAAGGAGGAGGAATCGGACGCCAGGGCCATCGTCCAAAACGGCACGATGGGCGATCTTTCCGTAACGTGGTGCAAGGATCTTGGCTTGTGGCTGGTGACTTACGACAGTCGAGAACCCGCGCCACGTGGCATCTTGTTCTCGTGTTCCCGCACGCCGTGGGGACCGTGGAGCGGGCCGCAAATCATTTTCAACGCAGTCCGTGATGGCGCCGTTGGCAAATTCATTCACAATCCCCAGGCAATTCCAGATGATGGGCTTGCAGGACCGGTGATCGGAAAGGGTCAGGCGAATCCGCGGGCCGTTCATGGTGGCGCCTATGCGCCGTATGTCATAGAGCGATGGACCAAAGTGCAAGGTTCCGAGCTAAGCATCTACTACGTGCTGTCTACGTGGAATCCCTATGTTGTCATACTGATGAAATCACGGCTGCACGTCGAGTAGCGCAAGTCAAGACCAATCGCAAGTGACACGAAAAAGTCCGGGCTCACAACAACAGTGGCTAGTGGTTAGTGGCGAGTGGAGAGAAACGTGGGCGACGGGACACGGGGTACGGGGCGGAAGATGGCAGTTTCAAGATTCAAAGCTGCGGGTTGCGCTTAGCCGCGAGTGCTGCGAACAGGCTTGGGCTTCTTGGCGCGGCGCGGGGCACGACTGGTCGGTTGCACCGCTTTGCCAGGCTGCATTTCTAAAGGAATGTTCGTGCGGGCAAGCTGCAAGAGCAGGCGCAAGGCTTGATTGACCGAAGCTGAATCGGCGAACGCTTTGGCCACGTCGGGATCGAGAAACACCACATTCGTACCGGCGCGGTAAGCCTCATAATGTTTCCCACGAACGCCGTGTGAGAAGTCGTACTCAGGTCGCATTTCGTCTTTACATCCCATTCAAATTCCGTGACTCGATTCGTGTGACCACGAGCATTGATCCAGCCATCTCAATCTCTAGTGTACAGCAACTGCAAGCCGGACGCTCCATGAGAACGGCCATGAGTGAAGAGTGACACAAAGAATTGTCCGGAGTCCGAAGTCATAAGGACAGTGGTTAGTGGCCAGTGGTTAGTGGCGAGAAACGCGGGCGACGGGACACGGGGTTCGGGATGGGGGATTCAAGATGGCAGATTCAAGATTCAAGACTGGCGGGGTCCCGATGAAGTCGGGATGAATTCCCTCGCCGCTACGTTTGGTGTCCGTCAATACAGGTTGATTCCCTTGGGCCAGCGTCTTATTCTGAACAGAGTTGCGACAGCAGCCAGAAGGACGCGATTATGACGATTGAGCTTACGCCAGAGCAGGAGCAAGTGATTGGCCATGCCATCGAAGCGGGTCTGATTAGAACTGCTGACGATGTCGTGGGAGTGGGAGTTGAAACCATCCAGCGACGTTTGGAAGAACGGCGCGCACCGGTGAACTCCCCGAGTGCGGAGCAATGGCTTGAGGAATTTCACGCCTGGGTTCACAGCCACCCGACAACAACTGCTCTGCTTTCTGATGAGGCCATCAATCGCGAATCGATCTACGGCACACGCGGCCAATAAATGGCGATCCTGATCGACCAATGTGCAGGACTTCGCTCGCTACCCCAAAATCTCCCCCGTCCACCCCGCAACTGTTGCTTGAACCGTTTTCCGTTCGAAAGGACTCGTAGCGCGGCCTCTGCGGTGCGTGGTCCGCGGCATTTCGAACTCAGAAGAACAGTGGCGGGAAAGACAGTCCGAATTCCGGGGTCCGGGGTCACACGAGCAGTGGACAGCGGTTAGTGGCAAGCGGTGAGTGGCGCGAAAGAAAGTCCGGAGCCCGAGGGGCAGGAATTTGCGCGTCAAGTCCAGCCGGGGGAACAAAAGCCGATTTTGCGGGAGGGTTTGGCCGGCGGATTCATCATTTGGCGAATGGCGTCGAAGACCACCCTGAATTGGGCGTCGTATTTCTTCTCCATCTCGTCCAGGCGACGTGCGAAACTTCGGTGCGAGGCCAGCAATTCTCGGAGCTTAACAAAGGCGCGCATGATGGCAATGTTGACCTGCACGGCCCGCTCGCTGTGCAACACGCTGGAAAGCATAGCCACGCCCTGCTCGGTGAAAGCGTAAGGAGTCGCACGGCGCGCGCCGCCCCAACTTGAAGTCACAAATTGTGATTTCACACCTTTTAAGACGTCGGTACGGTGGCTGTCGCCTGGTTCGAATCGGAGCTTTGGGTGCTTCCATCTATGGCGGTCACGACATAGTAGTACGTCTGTCCGGCTTGAACGCTGGTGTCAGTGTAGCTGGTGCCGGTAATAGGAGAGGAATTCAAGGGTGTGCTGCTTTCCCCACCCGAAGTGGATCCGCGATAGACATTATATCCGGTCACTCCAGAGGCGGTGCTGGCCGTCCAGGAGAGAACCACATCGTGGGTTCCGGTTCCCGACAGTGCTACCGACTGCGGGCTGCCGCTGGCATTATCCGCGATGCTCAGGGAGGCGGTACACGTTTCAGAATCGGAGGGCGTCATTAAGACGGCAATCTTGCAGCTGCTTCCCGCTGCGAGCGAAGAGCCGCACGTGTTGGCTTCAGTGAAATCCGAGGCGTTCGTGCCGCTGAGTGAAACACCGGTAATGCTCAAGGCCGCGCTGCCCGTGTTGCTCAGCGTGACCGTTTGAGATGAACTGGTCTGATCCACTGGGACACTCCCAAATGACAGGCTAGTGGTAGAAAGGCTCGCACTGGCGCTGCCTCCGGTGCCGGTGACGGCCACGCTTTGAGGGCTGGCCGCCGCATTATCGGTGACGGTAACGTCGGCGTACCGCGATCCGCTGGCGGTGGGCGAAAAGGTTATCGTGATGCCGCAGGAGCTTCCTGCTGCGAGAGAACCTCCGCAGTTATTGCTCTCCTTAAAATCATTGATGCTCACCCCGGTGACGGCGATGCTGGAGATGCTCAGCGCTGCGCTGCCGGGGTTCGACAGCGTAAGGGTTTGAGTGGGAGCGGGAGTACCAATGGGCTCACTCGGAAAAGCGAGGCTGCTGGGAGAAAGGCTCACAGTCGGAGAGCCCGCGGGAGTAGAGCTTGATGAAGAGCTGGTGCTGGAAGAAGATCCCGAGGAGGAAGTACCGGTGGTGGAGGAGGAGTTTGACGAGGATGAGCCTGTTGACGAAGGCGTCGACGAAGAAGAGCTTGTTGAAGAAGGGGTGGACGAAGAAGAGCTTGTTGAAGAAGGCGTCGACGAAGAAGAGCTTGTTGAAGAAGGGGTGGACGAAGAAGAGCTTGTTGAGGAAGGCGTCGATGAAGAAGAGCTAGACGTCGTCGAAGAAGAGTTTGATGAAGACGAATTCGATGAGGAAGAGGTTGCCGAGGGAGAACTCGATGACGAAGAGCTCGATGTAGCCGGGTTCGCGCTAGAGGAGGAAGTCGTAGCAGGGATCGCGGCAAACTTGGAGCTACATCCGTAAAGACCGAAGGTCACGACAAGCAGGATGGCTAAGGAAACCCATGGGACTCGGCGCCCCGCGCCGGCAGAGTTCTGGGAAATTGGTAAATGAAGTGGACAAAACATACCTCTCCTCCTGGACTCAGCAGCGGTATCAAGTTGCCAGGAGGTGTGTTCTATGCCTCAGCGTAATAGCTGAAGCACACTCTCACACGTGCAAGGGGACTTGAAGTCCTCTTTGCTTCAGGTCAAGAGGTGAGCAGAATGCATAGTTCCGCCAGGGGTTCTGCACCTGCTACGGTTAAAATAACTACGCAAAAATGCGAATAATCCCTATGTCCTGTTGGCTCGAAAGCTGTTGAGCTACTGATACGCGACGGCTCACGGCGAAAACGCCGACCGTTCGCAATTTGAAAATTTTTAGATCCCGGAACAACCCGGACGAGGTTGTGTAATGCAGGATCCGGAACGTACCTGACTTCTATACATGCGAGAACTTCGGATTTGCTAACGAGACATGCCTGTAGTACATGTCGTCAGCCTGACCTTTAGTCTTGCACACAATTGGCCAACCGAGCACGTAAGTGTAAGCGGTTGATTCTTCGTTTGATGACGTAGGCTGAAAGGCAGCGCGGCAGCGTCCGGTGTAAGCCTTACACGGTGCCGGAAAAATCTACTCGGGGGTCTCGCTAACGAATCTTTGTGCAAAACCCGAAAAATCACCCAATGCGTGCGTGATGGCTCGACCGATGCGTCATCAAGCCCAATAAACTATGCATTCTTGTCCGACTCGCTTATGTTGGTGCGCGGGTGCCGACATTACGACATTGACGTATCCGTCACCCGCGCATGGTTGAGAGACCGCGAACCGTCATTATGGCACTACTGCCGACGCTTGATTCGAGTCGGAGCTTTGGGTGCTTCCATCCACGGCGGTCACGACATAATAGTACGTCTGTCCGGCTTGGACGTTTGTATCCGTGAAGGTGGTGCCGGTAATAGGCGAGGAATTCAGCGGAGTGGTGCCTTCCCCACCGGAGGTGGTGCCACGGAAGATGTTATAGCCAGTGACCCCCGAGGTTGCGCTGCCAGTCCAAGAGAGAGTCACGTCGTGGGTTCCGGTTCCCGACAGCGATACCGACTGCGGGCTACCGCTGGCGTTGTCAGCGATGGTCAAGGTGGCTGTGATGCCGCCCGAGGCCGCGGGCGTCATCAGGACGGCGATGTTGCAACTGCTCCCCGCTGCCAGCGAAGAGCCGCAAGTGTTGGCTTCGCTGAAATCGGCGGCGTTGGTGCTGCCGAGTGAAATGCCGGTTATGCTCAAGGCCGCCGTTCCCGCGTTGCTCAACGTAACAGTTTGAGATGAACTGGTCTCATCCACCGGTTCGTTTCCGAACGCGAGGCTGGTAGTAGAAAGCGTGGCGGTGGCAGTGCCGGAACTCGCGGCGCCCGTGCCGGTGAGGGTTACGTTCTGTGGGCTGCCGGCCGCGTTGTCTGCCAGGCTGAGATCTCCTGTCTGCGTTCCACTGGCGCTAGGTGTGAACTTCACGGTAATGGTACAGGAGCCTCCGGCTGCGAGGGAGCTGCCACACGTATTGCTCTCCGAAAACTCACTGCTATTCGTCCCACTTATAGAAATGCTGGACAGGCTCAGCGCGGCGCTGCCGGAGTTGGACAGCGTCACGGTCTGGGTGGGAGCAGGACTGCCAATGGGTTCACTCGGGAAGCTAAGGCTGCCGGGGGAAAGAGACGCGCTGGCCGTGCCCGCCCCGGTGCCGGTCAGAGTTACGCTCTGAGAGCTGCCCGAGGCATTATCAGTAACGGTAACGTCTGCGGATCGCGCACCACTGGCCGTGGGAGTGAAGGTAACGCTGATGGTGCAGCTACGTAACCACCCGAGCGAGCTTCCGCACGCACTGGTCTCCTTAAAGTCGTTGACGTTCGCCCCCGTGATCGCGATGCTGGAGATTTTCAGCGTTGTCCATCCTTCATTCCGCAGGGTGATGGTCTGTGCTGCGGAGGCCGTGCCAATTGCCTGGCTGGCAAACGTCAGGGAACTGGGGCTCAACCGGGTGGAAGCTGTCGCGGCATAAGCCGAGTTGCTTAGATAAAGGCTGAAGCCCAGCACGAGAAGGAGCACAGCGACGAGGTGTGGAACACAGCGCCCATCGCCGATAAATCTTTGGGAAGTGTCTTGATGACGTAAAAAGGGCATACTTATCCTCCTGGGCTCCGCAACGGATTTGAATCGCCAAGAGGGTGGCGCCTCAGGCCTCGGCCGATTCGCCGAGACAAGCAGGCACACTTACGCGCGAACCTCGATCCTCTTCTGGACCAGGTCTAGTTGTCTTGGGGAATGCGTTGTTGTTCTGAGGATTTGCGAGAGGGGCTCGAAAGAGAGAAAGAATTATTACGTATTATTATATTAATGGGGTCAACCTAACAGCGTATGAGTACGATTGATCCCGTGTGGTTTTAATGCAACTTTCTTTGTCCGCTCTCCCCAGCGGACGGGTCGCACAATCCTCTCAGAAGGTTGGTCAGTATTCCCGCTATTTCGACATGTTTAACCTGTGGATCGAATCGTCGCGTCCTCCCGGCTCGTCACTCGGCGAGCCACTCATGCGCCAGCGCACAGCGCAAAAGCGCCGCGCGACTGTTCGCAGCTTTTGAAGTTGAGATTCCCCGGCGACAAGCCGGACGAAGGTCTTGTTGGTAAGCCGGGGGCGTATCGTTCTTTAACTGCGCGAGAGATTCGGCTGAAGCTGAACGCCACGGCACCGTTCGGGCCGTAGCGCAAGCTTCGTCTTTGTACTGCACACGATTGACCAACCGTTCACTGATTTGTGAACTTTGTACGAGGTTGATTCTAAGAGCGCGGCGGCTGAATTGTACCCGTCACTTGGCCTCTGTCAGGTGTAAACCTTACCTGTGGCGAGCAGAATCTACGCGCGAAAATGTCGTGTTCAGAAGTCAGGAAAATGGTCAACTTAGGTTGAGTTGGCAAATCAGTTTCACGCGCAGTGGCGCTGCCGTCGAACACGATTGAAGACGCGCCAATCTGCGGGCGCCGCGCACGTTGCAATGAACGTTCGCGTCACCCGCGAGACTGGAAGCTAACGATTAGCGCTAAGTAGTGGGCACCGTGGCCGAAGCTTGGTTCGAGTCCGAGCTTTGGGTGCTTCCATCCACGGCGGTCACGACATAGTAGTACGTCTGCCCGGCTGCAACACTCGTATCCGTGAAGGTCGAGCCGGTAACAGGAGAAGAATTCAGCGGAGTGGCGCTTTCCCCACCCGACTTAGTGCCGCGGTAAACATTATATCCGGTGACGGAGGACGAACTGGCGCTCCAGGAAAGAACTACGTCGTGTATTCCGGTTCCCGACAGTGCTACTGATTGTGGGCTGCCGGTAGCATTATCCGCGATCTTCAGAGTGGCCGAGCGGGTCTCACAGCCGGACGGGGTCATTAATACCGCGATGTTGCAACTGCTTCCCGCCGCGAGCGAAGAGCCGCACGTGTTGGCTTCGGTGAAATCCGCAGCGTTGGTGCCGCTGAGTGAAATGCTGGTAATGCTCAAGGCCGCGCTGCCCGTGTTGGTCACCTTGACAGTTTGCGATGAGCTGGTCTCGCCTACCGGATCACTCCCGAATGACAAGCTGGTAGTAGAAAGGCTCACACTGCCGCTGCCGCTGGAAGATCCCCCGGTGCCGGTGAGGGCCACACTTTGGGGGCTGCCCGTCGCGCTATCGGTGACGGTAACGTCGGCGTATCGCGATCCGGCGGCGGTGGGGGAGAAGACTACGGCGATCGTGCAAGTGGCGCCTTTCGCCAGCGAGCTTCCGCACGTGTTGGTTTCCTTGAAATCATTGATGCTCACCCCGGTGATGGCGATGCGGGAGATGCTCAAGGCCGAGCTGCCGGAGTTCAGAAGCGTAAGGGCTTGACTGGGAGCGGGTTTGCCAATGGACTCACTGGGGAAAGCGAGGCTGCTGGGCGAAATCACCAAGCCAACGGTTGTCGTCCCAGTCCCAGTAAGGGTAACGCTTTGAGTGCTGCCGGCCGCGTTGTCAGTGACGGTAACGTCTGCATACCGCGATCCGCTGGCGGTGGGCGAGAAAGTCACGGTGATGGTGCAAGTGGCTCCGTTCGCCAGCGAGCTTCCACAGGTGTTGGTCTGCTTGAAATCGTTGATGCTTACCCCGGTGATGGCGATCCTGGAGATGCTTAAGGCCGCGCTACCGGTGTTTTTCAATGTCACGCTCTGAGTGGGAGCGGCATTGCCGAGGGGTTCCGTGGGGAAAGCCAGGCTGCCGGGAGAAAGGGCCGCGCCCGGGATTGTCTCACCTGTTCCCGTCAGGCTCACGCTTTGCGGGCTGCCGGCCGCGTTGTCGGTGACTGTGACATCAGCGTACCGCGATCCGCTGGCGGTGGGCGAAAAGGTTGCCGTGATGGTGCAGGAGCTTCCTGCCGCGAGTGAACTTCCGCAATTATTGGTCTCCTTAAAATCATGGATGCTCACCCCGGTTATCCCGATGCTGGAGATGGTCATGGTTGCGCTGCCCGTGTTGCTCAGCGTAATGCTCTGAACCGGCGCGGCCTTGCCGAGGGGTTCCGTGGGGAATGCGAGGCTGGTTGCGGAAAAGCGGGCCGTTGCGCTTGCGGCAAACAGCGTTCCGCTTCCCAAAAGACTAACGGCAACGATAAGAGAGCACAAACAGAATCCCTGCTGGATCCAGCGTCCGGCGCTGGCGTGCTTCGGGCAAACCTCTAGCTGACGTAAATAAGACATGCTTCTCCTCCTGGACTCAGCAACAGTGCAAAATCGCCAAGAGGCAGGTACACGCCCGGCGCGATCGCCGACGCGAGTAGGCACACTTACACGGGAACCTCGATCCTTCACAGGTCCAGGTCTAGTTGTCAGGAGAATGCTTTATTGGTCTGAGAATTCGTGGTGGGCGCTCGAAAGAGAGAATAACTATTGCTTATTATTTTATGTAACGAGGCCACCTGAAACCGCGTAAGAGCACGATCACCATCCCATATTCGCTCTGTTGATCCACAAATTCTTTTTATCTGCTGCCGCTGCGGGCTGGTTACGATACATTCTCAGATCTCGGTTTTGCATCCTCTGCCAGACTGATACACTTAACCCATGGATTGACTCCCATGTCCTCCTGGCCCATGACCTCTGAGCCGTAGATACCCACGATGCGGGGCGAACCGCCGTGCCGCGGGTGATCCGTTTTATGATTTGATCCCGGTCGCAACTTTGGACGAAGTTGACGGTACAGAACCCGGGCGACCCTTGCTAACTGCGCGAGAGCTTCAGTCTAACTGGTGTTGCCTTGGTGTGTGCACCTGAGATGCCAATCAGTCCGTTTACTGCGTTTGATGGTAAACGCCTGACCTACAAGGCGTGCTGATAGCACTATCCAGTGCTACGATGCGGCGTGTGACACAGTGTCAGGTAAGCCTTACTAACGATGAGGGAAAAAACCTCCAGTGAGATCAGACAAAATGCACCGCGCCCCCCACAGAGGTATCTATCGATGACTTCAATTTCAACCGTGCGTGCCTGCGCCTTATCGCGCGACCGTTTGTCATGCCGATTCCAGTCTGCGGCGGGCCGACAGAATGTCAGTACCATTGTCGCGCCGTCCGCCTTGCCGCCGCGCGCCGCCTGCGTCGCACTGGCCTTGTCGTGAGCCACTAACGGCTATCTTCGTCGAATCTTAACTCCTAAGAATCAAGAGTCCGAATGAGGGCGTCGGTCAAGAGACCACCGCAGGCTGGCGCAATCAGAGTGAAACTCTGCGATATTGGGGAGCGACGCGCATGAGTCGCAGGGCTGTGCTCTGCGCCAGCCGGCCAAGAACTAGCTCGCGCAGAGGCGCAGAGACGCGGTGGTTCTCTTATTCATCATCTCTGCGCTTCAGGGCCTCTGCGCGAGATAATGTTCTATCTTCAAGCATTGCTTGGGGGTTAACGTAAAACTGTTGAGGCCTGCCTGCTTTCTAAACCCGTCGAATTCGACGGGTTTAAAAGGGCAAGACTTCGACAAATGTAGAAACTCCAGGCGCCTGTAGGATGCCGGCGGTATGGGTGCGGCCGTCCGCTTCCGCCACCTTTGGGGGAAAACCAAACGAGAGCAGTAGTTGGAAAGCGCAGAGCCTTCGCGTCTATCTTCCGTCAGGAGCCTTGCCGCTCGTCTTGGAACCGGCAAACCTGCACAGGGGAACCAGTTGATCGCGGCGCGTGCCATTTTAGCTCTACGTTTTACTTCCCGCGAAGCGGGATACCGTGAATAGCCGTAGGTGAAACCTCATAAGCGCTAAGATAAGCTCGCTGGTCGCCTCACAGCCCGCGAAGCGGGCGCGGTCATGTAGCCCACAGCGAAGCCGTAGGAAGATCGAGCCGGCGACGCCGTGAGCCCCGGAGGGGCGACGTCGGGCCACAGGGAGGGTCGAGAATCGACCAGGAGTGCCCTGACGCCGCCCCTCCAGGGCTCACGGCGAGTGGGTTGCGGGCCTGCCGTTATCCCACGGCTGGCTCGCCGTGGGCTATACGACCCCGCCCGCTTCGCGGGCTGGGCAACCGACCGATGAGCATCGAGGCACGTATAATTCGTTATCTTAGCGCCTATGAGGTGAAACCTACGGATACGAAAGGAGATGACCGGTGCGGCCCTGGAGGGGCCGACCGTTCAGGGGTCAACCCTGCTGGGGTTGATCTCGCACTCGGGAACTTCCCTGATCCGCAGGTTACCGCAGGTTAAAACCTGCGGCTACTCACGGTTGGCCCTCTCAGGGCCATTGATCAAGCCCTATCTTAGCGCTTATGAGGTGAAACCTACGGAACGCGTGAGCGCAGGCGGTGAACCAACCCCGCTCTCGCCGTGGGATAGCTGACGGCGCCCGCGGCGCGGGCTTTCAAGGGCAGGCGTGATATACTGCGCTTTCCCTTTGGGATTGAGCATACGGTGTCGAATTGCGTGCCCGCAGTCTCTTCCTTTCAGATTATTCAATCCCCAGTGCACCGCTACTTGGGCCGGAGGCAAGTTTGAACTCATCTATGACACGGCGTCAGGGTCTTACCTTTCCGCTTATCCTGTTGGCAGCAGCGACTTTCGCTTGTGCGCAAACGGCTTTACCTCCGGCTGGCCCATATACACCCCCAGCGGTGAAAAGCGGCGCCCGCATGCAAAAACGAGGCGGCACCTCCCCTGCCCACGCGTTAGAGGCTGAAGAAGCGCCGGTGCGAAGTGTATTTGACCCGGGCGTGATCCCCAGCCGGCAGAACCTTACGCCCGGCGGGCATACAGGCCATCTTCGAAAGCCGAATCTTCGGCGTCACGTTTGGCGCTAGCCGTTCCGAGGTATACGTGCTCGCGGCGCCGCACCATGGTCTTATCATTTACAAAATGGACTGGCAGACGAATAAAGTCCTGGAAGAGGTTCATTCGCCGGGAACGCCCGGCAAGCAAGGTATTGCTTTTGACCACGCCACCGGCGCGCCCGTAGTAACGGAAGTTGGTTCCGAAAAGGTTGCAGGAACGATCAGGAGTTCGGTCCGCCTGATTTCCGTGTCCAATGGCGCCGAGCAGTTGATCGCGCACGGACTGGGCTCGACGGCCGTCGGCGGCGTGGCCGTGCCAGCCACCACCAAGGAAAGCTCGTCGGCGCGTTACGGTGTCATTCCTTTGACCTTCGACGATGCGGCCGCCATCGTGGACTTAAACACGGGCGCGCTGAAATATTCGGTGAAGACGGGTGTGGCGCCGTTCGGTGCAGTCATTAACGCCGCCAGCACCGTGGCATACGTCAGCAACTGGGGCGGGCGGTTTCCGCGGCCGCACGATCTGACGGCCGCCACCGGTTCCGACAAGGGCGCGGACCTTGCCGTGGTCGATCGGCGCGGAATCGCGGCCAGCGGCACGGTGAGCCGGATTGACACCACGAGCGGTGCAGTGACCGACAATATAGAGGTTGGACTGCACCCCACCTCGCTGGCGTGGGAAGAAGCTCGCCACCGCCTCTTTGTCTCGAATAGCAACAGCGATGCGATTTCCGTCATCGATACGACGCAAAACAAGGTGATTGAAACTATTCCCGTGCAGCCTTTTGAACGCAAGGTGGCGGGCGTGGCTCCGGAGGCGGTGGTGGTTTCGCCTGACGGGCGGCGACTCTATGCCGCTTGTGGCGGCATCAACGCCATCGCCGTAATCGGCGTGGGCGACGGGCAGCACGCGCGGTCCAGAATCCTGGGCTTGATTCCCACCAGTTGGTATCCCGACCATATCGCCCTCAGCCCGGACGGCGCTTATCTGGCCGTGTCAACGCTGCTGGGTGTGGGCTCGGGATGGAAAACGGCGCCGATTTCCAGCTTTGCCAACGATATGGGACTGGAGTTGGAGCCCGGACCCACCCGACGCTATGTCCACTCCGATCGCGGAACCGTGCAGGTGATTCCCGTCCCGGACGCCAACCAGCTTTCTGCGTATACCACCGCCGTGGCGGAGAACAATCACCTGCGCTGGCGCGGTGCTGTAGGGGCGGTTCGCGAACCGCCCCTACAGCCTGCCGCGCCGCTCCCGGTTCCCGTGCATGCCCGGCGAACCTTCACCCATTCAGCACATTTTCTACATCATCAAGGAGAATCGGTCCTACGACCAGTATTTTGGGGGGATCGGGAAAGGCAACGGCGACCCCACCCTCCAGGCCTATGGCGATGACGTGGTGCCGAATACGCGCGAACTGGCGCGCCATTTTGTTTTGCTCGACAACTTCTATGCGAGCGGCGGCAACAGCGCCGACGGGCACCAGTGGGTGACCCAAGCCAGCGAGACTGACTACACCCTCTGGCCCGGCTACGAAGGCCGCAGCTATCCGAAAAACGGCGACGATCCGGTGGCGTTTGCCGATAGCGGTTTTATCTGGGACAACGCCCATCAGGCGAAGAAGACCATCGCGGATTTTGGCGAGTTTGTCGGCATTCTCCCTAACATGGATCGGATCAAGCTGCTACAGGAGTATCAGGCCGGCAGCAACTTCCAGGGGCGCTTTCACACCGTCGCTCCCATTGCCCCCCTCAACCGGTTCGTGGTGAAAGATTACCCCGCCTACAGTTTGTCAGTGCCTGACGTGCTGCGGGCGCGCATCTTCCTGGAACACCTGAAACAATGGGAAGCCGCGGGCACGATGCCTGACCTGGTGCTGCTCCAGTTGCCGTCGGACCATACGGCGGGGACTACTCCCGGGTTCTCCACTCCTAAGGCCTGTTTTGCCGATAACGACCTGGCGGTGGGCGAGATCGTGGAAGGCATTTCGCACTCCCGCTTCTGGGCGTCGTCGCTGATCTTCATTGTCGAGGACGACGCGCAGAGCGGACTCGACCACGTGGATGGGCACCGCACCGTGGCGCTGGCCGTAAGCCCTTACATCCGCCGCGGCTCCATCGACTCCACGTTCTATTCGCAATGCAGTATGGTGAAAACCATTGAGTTGATCCTGGGGCTGCCCACGATGTCCCTCTTCGACCTGATCGCGAACGATATGCGCAACAGCTTCCAATCCCAGCCCGACTTGACGCCGTACGCCGCAATTCAACCGCAGCAGTCGATTTATGAAGTGAATCCGCCGTTATCTTCGCTCCAGGGACGTGCCCGCGAAGCTGCGATGGCCTGCATGCATATGAATTTCCGCGAGCCCGACGATGTGCCGACGCAGATTCTGAACGCCATCCTCTGGCACGACGCCAAAGGCTGGAGCACGGCGGTTCCGCAGGTCAGCAAAGGGGCGTTTATGCCTCAATGATGCCGCCGTGCATCGCAGTCCGCTCTCGGGGGGAGATACGTTTGGATTGCCGGCGACTGGTGAGGGTATAATCAAGCCATGGGTACTGAGATCATCCCCAAGCTAACTTTCGAGCAATTCCGTGAGCTTCCCAATGACGGGAAGCGATACGAACTGGTACACGGTGAGGTACATGTGACTCCAGCGCCGGCGACGCGGCACCAGGCCGTCCTTCAGAACCTCTCAGGAAATTTGTGGGCTTATGTCATCAAGAATTGCCTCGGCGAAGTCTACACCGCGCCCCTGGATGTGCGTCTGGGCGAAGATGTTTCATTGCAACCGGACTTGATTTTCATTTCCAATGCTAATGCTGGAATCATTCAGGAGGATTGGATTGCGGGGGCGCCCGATCTTGCGGTCGAAATCCTGTCTCCCTCGACGGCCGCGCATGATCGGGCCACCAAGCTACGCATCTACGCGGAAGCAGTGGTGCCCGAGGTTTGGTTCATCGACCCACGGGCCAAGGTGGTGGAGGTGTTGAAGCTCCAGGGAAAAAAGTACTTCGTTGAGGCGCTCGCCGGCGACCAAGTTCTCGTTTCCAGTCTCTTTCCTGCATGGCAACTGCCACTCTCTGAACTCTTCGATTTTCGTGGGCGGTTTTAGCAAGTCATGCCCTGTTCGATCGGCCAGGAGTCTAAAGGTATGTGGGGGCTCTGCTGGCTTCTGGTGTTGAGCGTCGTCTCTCCTGCCCAACTCCATGTGGAAGTGCGCAAATCGGAGGTTTGGCTCATTCGCGACGGGACAGCGAGCCAACTGACCCACGACAGAAAGGCCAAGATACAGGCGATTCTTTCCCCCGCGAAGGACCGTATCGCGTACTATGAAGAATGTCCGGAAGCAGAACACTGCATGCCCATGGTCGTAATCCTCGATCTCAACGGGAGCCGCCTGCTCTCTTTTCAGCCTACGCTTCAAGCCCTGCCCCCACCTGAGCCCTGCGCAAGCATTCTCTCCATCGTATGGGCCGGCGAGAACGCCGTGGGAGCAGAATGCCACATCAGCCCCTCTTCCAGTGAATATGTGGAGACGGACCTCTCAACCCGACAAGTGACCCGCGATCTTCTGGGCTTTGACTTTGTCCCTTCCCCTGACAACACGCATGTGGCGCACATCGGGTGGATGCCCCACTTTTCGCTGCCCCCTTTTGGAAGCTGGTATTTGCAGATTGATCGCACCACGGTTTACCCGCTGCCGCGAGGGATGAGACCTGTCGAACAGAATAACGGGTCATTCCCGCCAAAGGTAGTACAGCAACATGGGCTGACCTATTCGGGCATTCATCAGTTTGCATCGAGATTGTCCTGGTCACCCGACTCCGAGCACATTGCATTCATTGACTGTACCTACGACTGGACAGCAAACAGCTACCTGGCACGGTCGGCTGGGGATGGAACAGAGTCTAACCGTCACTGCTCGCTGGCGATCGTTTCTGATTCAGGTGCGGTTGTACGCTTCCCGCTGACGGATATCAGTCTCAGTAATGACGGCAGCGCCATGCAAGTGATGTGGTCCGGGCCGCGCCAGATCATTCTTCGCCTCAAGGATGCAACGAGGACTTTCAATTTACCCTGACGTACGCCCGTGCGCGCGAACACAGCAGGAGTGCACGAAGTTTCGCACATTGCTAGAATAGTCTTTTGCTCCCGGGGCGGAACTCGTATCGATGGCTTCAAGTTTTTCGGAAAAATACGACGTGGTGGTAGTGGGCGCCGGGCATGCCGGCTGCGAAGCGGCGATGGCAGCGGCGCGCATGGGCCTGAAGACTGCCCTTTACACGATCAATCTCGACCTGATTGCGCAGATGTCCTGCAATCCCGCGGTAGGGGGAATTGCCAAGGGCCACCTGGTGCGCGAAATTGATGCGCTGGGCGGCGTGATGGGCGAGGTTATTGATACGGTGGGAATCCAGTTTCGCCTGCTCAACACCAGCCGGGGCCCGGCGGTGTGGTCGCCGCGCGCCCAGGCGGACAAGAAGCTTTACCGGGCCAGAATGCGGCAAGTGCTGGAGTCAGAGCCCAACCTGCGGATCAAGCAGGCGGAAGTGGTCGACCTGGTGCTGGAGTCCGGTAACGGCAGTGTCCCCGCATATCAGGACCGAGACGCCGCCAGGATGCCGACGGTACGGGTGCGTGGCGTGCGGCTGCTGGACGGGCGAGTGGTGGAAGCGGGCGCGGTGATCGTCACGACGGGGACTTTTCTGAACGGCTTGATTCACTGCGGAGAAAACAAATATCCCGCCGGACGCTCGGGCGAGCCGCCCTCAGTGTTGTTGGGCGAAGTGCTGCGCCGGCTGGGATTTGAAGTGGGCCGGCTCAAGACCGGCACGCCGCCGCGGCTGGACGCGCGCACCATCGATTTCTCCCGGTTCCAGGTGCAGCCCGGCGATCCGGTGCCGACGCCTTTCAGCTTCCGCACCCGGGCCATCACCCAGCCGCAGACGGTTTGCTGGATCACCTACACGAACGCCGAGACACACCGTTTGATTCGCGAGAACGTGCATCGCGCCCCGCTCTATTCCGGCCAGATCAAGGGGATCGGGCCGCGCTACTGCCCGTCGATTGAAGACAAGATCGTGAAGTTCCCGGACAAGCCGCAGCACCAGATTTTTCTCGAGCCCGAGGGCCTGGACACGAATGAGATCTACGTGAACGGCATGTCAACGTCGATGCCCATTGACGTGCAGATGGCGATGGTGAAGTCGATTCCCGGCCTCGAAAACGCGGACATGATTCGTCCCGGCTACGCGATTGAGTACGACATGGTGCAGCCCACCGAGCTCTACCCGTGGCTGGAGACGAAAAAGATCCACAACCTCTTTCTCGCCGGGCAGATCAACGGGACCACGGGCTATGAAGAAGCGGGCGCCCAGGGCATGATGGCGGGGATCAACGCCGGACTGCGCGTGCAAGGGAAGTCCCCTGTCATTATCGACCGCACGCAGGGCTATGTGGGGATCATGATTGACGACCTGGTGAGCAAGGGCGTGGATGAGCCCTATCGCATGTTCACCTCGCGCGCCGAGTTTCGCCTGCACCTGCGGATCGACAACGCCGACGAACGCCTGACGCCGCTGGGGTACCACGTGGGCACGATCCGGCAGAAAGACTACGAGGAGTTTCTGGAAAAGAAGCTGCTCATCAGTGCGGCCGCCAAGTTCCTGCTGGAGACGCGCCTGGACCCCCGCTCGCCGGCGGGCCAGGAAATCTATGCCAGGTTGGGATTGATGGACAACGGCCACCTGACCGCCCCCTCGCCTCTAACCGGCGCACAGTTGCTGAAGCGGCCGGAACTGACCATTGACGATCTGATGGCATGGATCCGTGAGGGCGTACAAGCGTTGCGTGGAAACGACGGTTCGCGAGCCGCCCCTGCCGATGGGGCCAATGCGACGACCGCGGTCGTTCATGAACCGTTCACCCTGTCCCGCGAGGAAGCCCGGCGGGTGGAAACCGAACTCAAGTATGAAGGCTACTTGCAGCAGCAGGAACGGCAGATGGAACGGATGAAGCGCGCCGAATCCCGGCGCATCCCGGATTGGTTTGATTACCACCGCGTTTCCGGCCTTTCCCGCGAAGTGGTGGAGAAGCTCACCCGCGTGCGCCCCATTACACTCGGCCAAGCGTCCCGCATTCCCGGCATTACCCCCGCGGCCGTTTCCCTGGTGAATTGCTTCATCGAGATTTTCCAACGGCGTGAGGCTTGAGTACTTATCCAGGAGTGCAGTCATGCCGTGCTGTGGAAAAGAGCGGACGAGGAGTAACCGGCGTATCCTTCCGCGGCATCCAACCGTGCGTGAGGACAGCTATGTTAGGTTCATTATCGTCAAGGTATGGTTGGTTGGTCGTGCTGCTCTTCTGCGTGCTGGCGGCGCCTCCGGTGGCCTGGGCGAGCTTTAAGCTCTTTATGAAGGACGGCAGCTACCAGGTGGTCTCCAGCTATGAAGTTCAGGGCGACCGCGTGCGTTATTTCAGCGTGGAGCGCTCGGACTGGGAAGAGGTGCCGGCCTCCCTGGTGGATTTTGACGCCACCAAGCGCGCCCAGGAAGAAACCAAAGCTGCCGACAAGAAGCGGCTGGAAGAAGCCAGCGCCATCGACAAGGAACGCTTTTACAAAGCGCCGAACCAGGGCCTGGAGGTGGCGCCGGGCATTCGACTGCCGGGGGACGACGGCATCTTTACCGTGGACAGCAAGCGCCTGGTGCGCCTGGTGCAATCGTCGGGTGAAATCGTCACCGACAAGAGGCGGGCGGCCATGGTGCTGGCCGTTCCGCTGCCGGTGGTGAAAACGCGTTCGCTGGTGGTGCTGGACGGCGCAAAAGCCACTATTCGATTGAACGACCCGCTGCCGGTGTTTTACGTTCAATCCGCCGACGGCCTGGGCGCGAAACTCGAACTGGTGCAACTGAAGCCTGGAAAGCAGTCGCGTATTGTTGAGGATGTGGAAACCGGCCGGGGGAAGAATGCCAAGGCGAGCGAAGACCGCTCCATGGTGTCGGTGGATCGCAAGCAGTTAGCCGCCAATGTGTACGTCCTCAAGCCTCTCTCGCCCCTGGAGGCAGGGGAGTACGCATTGGGCGAGGTCATTGAAGACAAGCTCAGCCTGGACGTGTGGGACTTCGGGTACGAGAAATGGGAAGTGGCGAAGTGAGCCTGGGGATCGGGTTTGGGCCGTTGGGTAATTGGGGAAACTTGAAATTTCAAGTCTGGTCTCGAATCTGATTTGAAATCTCAAATCAGAGATCTTGAGGTTTGGTGGGTCATCGCGGCTTGTCGGTGTCGGCGGAGCCCTTGGTGGCTTGCTTTTCGGCGTACATGCGGGCGTCGGCTTCCGCGACGTCCTTTTCCGGTGATTGCCCGGTCACATGGAAATACAAGCCCAAGCTGACTGAGATCGGCACGTCCACCAGCCCGTTGCTGGCCTGCCATTCGGCAATTTTGGCGTGAAGGCGCTGGCGCACCGTCTCCCCACCCTCGTTGTCCGTCTCGGGGAGCAGAAGCAGAAACTCATCACCGCCATATCGGACCACATAATCGGAGCCCCGCACGCAGGACTTCAAGATGGCCGCAATCTGCGAGAGCACGTAATCCCCCATCAGGTGACCATACTGGTCGTTGATTCGCTTGAAATCGTTGATGTCGCACATCAGGAGCGCCAGTGAGCGGTTGGTGCGCTCGGCGCGGGAGATTTCGCTGGTCAGCAGATCCTGCAGAAAGCCGCGGGTGAACACGTTGGTCACGGCGTCCACCATGCTGGCGGCCTGGGTTTCCTGGGAAGCAATGTATTGTTGAATGTTGGCCAGCCGCAGGGCCCGCACTTCGAGGTCACGCCGGATATAGGCTAGGAAGACCAGGACCGTTACCACCATGACGACAAACAGAACCTGCGGAGACAGGCTGAGGTTCAAGCGGCCGTTATACCAGAAGTATCGAGGGAAAAAGAAGGATAGAATTCCCAGGATCAGAACCGCGCCCGCGAAGATGATCAGGAACCAGAATTCCCTCTTCTGCGATTCGAGCCGCACGAGTTCTGCCTGAATTCGGGCCTGCGGGCCGACGTGTTCGATATTCAAACGCCTATCCATGCTCTCCCGTCTGAATCGAAGGGCATTGGAAAAACCATGAATAGAATGGTGTACTATTCCCCTGAAGTTTAATTATACGTCAAGAATATAGAAATGCAAGGGGAGGGAAGTAACAGGATGGTTGTTAATACTTGCAATCAGTGGCCACTTGCTGACAATATCCGCGATCAAAATGGGCTCAATGGATTATCTTTTCAGAAACCGCTTTGGCCTGCGTAAACAGCAACAGGTAATCATTGCCGCCTGCCTTGGAGTCGGTGCCGGACATGTTAAAGCCGCCAAACGGATGCCCGCCCACCAGCGCGCCGGTGCATTTCCGGTTCAGATAGAGATTGCCCACGAAGAACTCTTCCACGGCTTTTTCCAGCCTGCGCCGGTCGTTGCTGTAGACGGAACCGGTTAAGCCGTACTGCGTGTTATTGGCAATGCGGAGGGCCTCCTCAAAGTTCCCGGCCCGAATCACGGCCAGCACGGGACCGAAAATCTCTTCCTGGGCGATACGGGCGTCGGGGGGAACGTCGGCGATCACCGTTGGCTGAATGAAATGCCCGGGGCCGGCAGCCTCGCTTCCGCCGGTAACTAAGCGCCCCTCCGTCTTTCCGAGCTCGATGTACTGCAAGATGGATTGCTTGGCTTTGGCGTTGATAACGGGTCCCATGTAGTTTTCCGGGCGTTCCGCCGGGCCCACCGTGATCTGTCCCACGCGTTGCGCGAGTTTTTGCAGGAAAGCGTCATAGACCGGCGCCACGACAATCGCGCGCGAGCAGGCGGAGCACTTCTGGCCTTGATACCCGAACGCCGAGACCACCACGCCTTCCACGGCGTCGTCCAGGTCCGCATCGCTGTCGACGATGATCGAATCCTTCCCGCCCATCTCGGCGATCACACGTTTCACCCAGATTTGTCCCGGTGCGGTCTTCGCCCCCAATTCGTTAATATGGAGGCCGACCTCTTTTGAGCCCGTGAACGCCACGAAGCGTGTGCGGGGGTGGCCGACCAGCACATCGCCCACGACGCCGCCCGGGCAGGGCAGGAAATTCACCACCCCGGGAGGCATCCCCGCTTCTTCCAGGGCTTCAAAGAACTTGTAAGCGATGGCCGGGGAGTCGCTGGAAGGCTTCATCACCACGGTATTGCCGGTGACGACCGCCGCCACCGTCATCCCCACCAGAATCGCCAGCGGAAAATTCCAGGGTGGGATCACAATGCCCGCACCCAGGGGCAGGTATCTCAGGTGATTTTTCTCGCCGGACACAGGGGTGAGCGGCTGGAGGCCGGATATACGCCCCACCGACCGCGCGTAAAACTCAATGAAGTCGATCGCCTCCGCCACGTCCGCATCCGCTTCCGGCCAGGTCTTGCCGACCTCGTACACCATGCGGGCTTCGTAGTAGTATTTGCGGTCCAATAAGATCTTGGAGGTCTTCAGCAGCAGGTCGACCCGCTTCTGCACCGGCGTACGGCTCCAGCTTTTGAATGCTTCATCGGCCTTCAGCACCGCGCGGTTCGCCAATGCGGCATCCGCCTGGGAGAACACGCCCACCACCTGGTCCGGATGGCTGGGATTATAGGAGTAGAGCTTTTGCTTCGTGTTGATGCGCTCGCCACCGATCACCAGAGGGTAGTCGCGGCCTAGCTCCTCGCGGATTTCTTCCAGCGCGTACTCCATCCGACGGCGATGGGCAGGATTGTTTTTGAAGTCGCTCAAGGGCTCGTTCTTGAAATCGGGGAGTTGCATAAGATTGTCTCCAGGTTTCGCCGGCGCCGAACCTCAGCATCACAGGCATCGCTTCAACCATCGATCTTCTACTCCTGGCAGCGTGCGGTCAAGATACTTCGGCGGCTGGTATATGTCAAACGGTTAACAGTAAATGGTGTTACCGCGACCAGGCCAGGTAGCCGGGAACAATCAGCTCTATCGCTGGGACGATCGCCAGGATCCCCCACCAAGCCGGCTTATTGCGCGCCTTGGCGATGGCTATCCACACCAGGAGCGTGAATACCATGCTGACGATGGACACCATGCCGAAGAGACCCCACCAGACCGGCCTGTTGTTATTGGCCCACGCGGGTGAATTGATAAGCGGGACCCACGCATAGCGACCGAGACACAGGAGCCCCCACCAAATCGGCTTCCGGGCGATCTTTGCCCAAAGAATCAAATTCGCAACCGGGACCCAGGCCAGCCAGCCGTATCGGGTGTGAGTCTTCCTGGCAATAACCTGCGTCGCGAGCGCCCAGTACACATAGTACGGAACAGAGAGTACGACCAGAAGGAGCACGAAATACGCGGCTACCGCTTCGCCTCCGGGCACCTCCTGCGCAAACGATACGAATGGCGTCAAGAGCAGGAATACCGCAAGCAACGAGAGGGTGAGGAGCATCACCGTCCGGCGCTGCCGGGCACCTGCTGCCATAGGCCTCCTTCAGATTCGCGCAACCGACATTGCCGACTGTCGCTCGCGCGGCGCAAGCTGCGATGGAGCGTATTACGCCTGCACGACGGCATTGGTAAGCGTGCCGATTCCCTCCACCGTTACGCTCACCGTATCGCCGGGTTTCAGGAACACCGGCGGCTTGCGCGCAAAGCCAACGCCGGGGGGCGTGCCGGTGGAAATCACATCTCCCACCTCCCAGGTGGCCGACTGCGAGAGATAGCTGATCAGGAAGGGAACCTTAAAGATCAGGTTGCTCGTATTGGAATCCTGCATGGTTTCGCCATTGAGTGTCAGGGAGATCCGCAGGTTGTGGGGATCCGGAATTTCGTCGGGCGTCACGATCCACGGTCCCATCGGTGCAAAGGTGTCGCAGCTCTTGCCGCGGTACCACTGCTTGTCGGCGAACTGCATGTCGCGCGCGCTCACGTCGTTGAGGATGGTATAGCCTGCGATGAATTTGCGGGCCTCGCTTTCCGGAATGCGGCGGCCACGCTTGCCCAGCACGACGGCGAACTCCGCCTCGTAATCCACCTGCGTGGAATTGGGAGGCAGTTTGATGGGATCGCCGGGCCCGCAGATGGTATTGTGCGATTTGAGGAAGAAGATCGGCGCCGGCGGCGGCTCCTGGCCTCCTTCGCGCGCATGATCGGCGTAGTTGAGTCCGATGCACGTGATCTTGTTGGGGTGGGCGATGGGCGCGCGCAGCCTGGCGCTGCGCAACGGGACGACCAGGCCCTTGGAGCCTTTCTTGCCCAGGGCGCCGGCGTAAGCGATCAGCGCCCCCAGCGACTTGAGGTAGCGTTCACCCAGGCCCAGTAATTCCATCATGTCCTGTGGCGCCCGGCCCAACTTGCGGAGCACCTGCGCCGCTGCGGCCACCTTGGCGTCAGCGATGCGCCCTTTGGCAATCAGCGCATACGCGGCGGCCACATCCACCACAGACTCGCCGTGCACCACACCCAGGCGGGATTGTTTTGCGGATTCATAATTTACAATTTTCATCGTGATTTTCCCTCCTTCGCCCAGAACTAAAGTGGATAGTCCACAACAGCCCAGAAAGCCCCGCCACTGCCCATCATCGCCGCGGAATTAGTCAGTTCAGCCCGAGGCAGAGCGGGTGGGGGACAAAATTACCGCCCCTCATTCAATCGGCGGTTCACCCTTGAAGAGGCGACCTATTTTAGCGCATGCGAACGAAACCGTGAAATGCAGTTTTCAGCGTGCAGTTTTCAGCGAGGGGGGCGCGACATAGAAGTGGGGGGCGCGACATGGAAGTGGAGATTTGTAGCCAGACCACGAGAGCGGGCGGGTTGGTGTCCACCGCGCGTCACGGTTATCGATGGTCAAATCGCACTCACGCGCCCCCGAATTCCAGGGCCGCTTCGTACATGGCGGCGACGTTCTGGGGTGGCACGTCCGCCTGGATATTGTGGACGGCGGCGAGGATGTAACCGCCGGCGGCGGCCAGATCGTCGATCCGGCGTTTCACTTCCTCGCGCACGTCTGCCGGCGTCCCGTGGGGAAGCACCTGGCCGGTGTCCACCGCGCCCCAGAAGGAGATGTCGCGCCCGAACTCGCGCTTCAATCGTTTCGTGTCCATATCGTGGGCGGAGACCTGCACCGGATTCAGGGCATCCACGCCCATCTCGATAAAATCGGGAATAAATGCGGTGACCGCGCCACAGGAGTGCAGGAACAGCCGCTTGCCATGCTTCTTCACCGCACCCATCATGCGGCGGTGGCGCGGCTTGATCATCCGGCGGTAGACCTCCGGCCGCAGCAGCGGGCCTTGTTGCATGCCCAAATCCTCCACGATGGCCACGACATCGATGAATTCGCCGGCTTCCGTGAGGGCGCGCTCCGTGCCGCGGACCCAGAAATCCATAATCCGGTCCATCAGGGCCTCGGCGAAGGCCGGATTCACCAGCAGATCCTCCAGCCACTGGGAGAAGCCCCGCACGAATTCGGCCACGTGGACAAGTCCCACCCATAGGTTGAGAACTACGGCCTGATCGGTGTTGTCGTGAAGAAACTTCGCGCGCGCACGGAGGCCGCGGTATCGGCCCGGATCGTCAGGATCGGGCCAGGCGAAGCCCTCCAGATCCTTTTCCGTGGGCGTCTCCAGCCGGCAAAACGGGCCGTCGGTATTGATGAAGTGGCCCTGGTCGGGTTTGGTCCAGGTGACGCCCCATTCGTCCACGTACGTCTCTTCCGAAAGGTTGCTCCCCGGCGTTTGATCGGGCGCACCCATCACCATGGGCCGCGCGTCCAGGTCGAAATGTGAAAGGATGTCTTCGCCGGGAATAATCGTGCCAGCGCGTGCCAGAAGAAAAGCCGGGGAGGGCTCGGGCGGCAATCCCAGCCAGGCACGCAACGCCGCATATGCATGGACGTTGATGCTGGTGCTGAACGTCGCGCCCAGATCAATCGGCACCCGGTCCGGGGCGCGGTGGGCTAGAGCAGAAAGAACACGTTCACGATGGGTCATAGGCATTTGTGATTTATGACTTGCGATTTTCGATTGAAGCAGCGTCAGGCTGCCGATGCTTCCCTTTCCGCGCCGCATGAGGAACGAACGATGAGCCGCGTGCCCAGCACCACTCGGCGCGGCGGCAGGGAAGGCCGGTTGATCCGCTCCATCAACAATTGGGCGGCCGTACGCCCCACCTCAAAGGCCGGTTGTTCCACCGTCGTCAGGGGCGGGCGCAAGGACATGGCCCAGGGCATCTCATCGAAGCCTACGATGGCGATCTGGCTGGGAATATCAAGGTTGCGTTCGTGAATGGCCTGAAGGGCGCCGAGTGTGAGCAGGTTGCTGGCGGTAAACACCGCTTTGGGGGCGTCGGCCATGCCCAGAAGCTGGTTCAGGGCGGCGCGGCCGGCCTCCTGCCGGAAATCGCAGTGGATCACCAGGTTGCCGTCCATCGGCAGATTGGCCTCGCGCAGCGCATCGTCATACCCAGACTGGCGATCCCGCGCCGTGGTGAACACCAGCGGCCCGTTGATGAAGCCGATGCGCTGGTGGCCATGCTGGATGAGGTGCAGGGTAGCGGTGTAAGCGCCCTCACGGTTGGCGACCATCACCTGATCGATCTGTAGGCCGCGTTGCAGACGGGATACGGCCACCATGGCCAGGCCGGCGCGCTGGAATTCCGCATACCGCGCCCCCGGGGAGCGGCTGGCCGAGAAAATCAGGCCCCGCACCGCCTCGGCGCGAAACAGATCCAGCCGCCGCGCCTCTTGCTCGGGATTTTCGTTGTAATTGGCCAGAATCAGCGAGTAATCGGTCTCCTTGAGAACCTCCTCAATCCCGCAAACGACGCTGGTGTAGAACGGATTCTCCACGTCCGGAATCAGCACCCCCACCGCGCGGCTGGACCCCACACGCAGGTTGCGCGCCGCGCGGTTGGGCCGATAAGCGAGCGACTGCGTTGCCTCCAGCACCCGGGCTCGCAGAGCGTCCCGAACGCCGGCCGAGCCCGAGAGCACCCGCGACACCGTGGCCGTGGAGACCCCCGCGCGCTGGGCAACTTCCTTGATCGTGACCACGCATCCAGGGTTTAAAGTTGCTTCGTCATTCATGGGCGATCGCCAGTCTTCTCAATGTTAGTACTGTAATCGTTATCGCGAAATGGCGCACGCTGACTCCGCGCAGATACTGACGAGAGAATGTTTTACCCCAATTTTGGCAACGCGCCCAACGTTTTTATTCCGACGAGGTAGCGATCCGGAAGGCTGAGGACGCCGGAATAAACGCTTCCTGGTTGAGCGTCACATGATGAATGTTGGCCCAATACTCCAGGGTGCAGCTCACGAAACGCCGGCGAGCTATTTCGGGATCGCGAGTCCGGAGGCCCTCCAGTATCGTGGCGTGCTGCGCTACGGCTTGAGGGCGCGTTCGGGCGAGGTCCGATCCGAGGTCCGACAGGGCAAACGCGAATAATTGCGAAGTCACGGTATCCAGCGCCCTGATCAAATATTCATTGCCAGCCGCTTCCCAAATCTTGCGATGAAACTTCAAGTCCAAATTGTGGAATTTTGCCAAATCGCCGGAGGCCGTGCTGCTTCGCATATCATTCACCAGGCGTTCGAGTTCCGACAGACTTTCAGAACTCATGGTCCGAGCGGCTGAGGCGACAGCGAGGCTTTCCAAAGCCACTCGAACCTCAAGGATCTTACGGTAGTCATCCTTGGTGAGCTCGGTAACATAGGTTCCCTTCTGGGCGGTTTTCCTGACGAAACCTTCGTACTCAAGCTGCTTGAGGGCCTCTCGCAAGGTCGGCTGGCCAATCCCAAGTTTCGAAGCAAGTTTCTGCTCGACCAGACGCTCTCCTGGTTTGAGCGTACCGTCTATGATGGCACTCCGGAGCGCGTCGGTGGCGACCTGCACGGCCGATCTGACAGTAATCTGCTTCAATCCCTGGGTTACGGGTTCTTCGGATGTTAACATTGCCGAGCCTCCTCGTAAGGCCGTCAGCTTTCTTTCCGATATTCATTCTATCATAGATTAAAACTTAGCGCGCGAGCCTTGCGTGCGACTGGCCCCTATCCGCCAATGTTCTGAAGAAAACAAAGTCCTCAGGAAAGGCATATACAGATAGCAGGAAAGGTAGCTGCTGTGTCGGGCAGCGCCCGTTGAGATTCTTGAAAAAATTTTGCTTGACAAGGCGGATTTACTAGATTATAGATTGTGGCGCTGAAAACGATTACTCCGCCGAGCGTGCTTTCAGCCTATGGTGCTTTCTTGAGGCTGGGGAACGACCGACAATTTACGAGCGGATCGGCATTGCACACTATTACTACGCAACCTTGCAATAGCGTCGGGTCTTGGAACACTTCATCGAAGGAGGCGAGTCTTATGGACAGGTTCAGGTTTAAGCGTGCTTTTGTTTGTTTCATATTCGCGGCATCGGTGCTTTTGTTGCCCTCGATGCTCAGCGCGCAGGTGTTTCGTGGCACCATCCAGGGCCGCATCACCGACCCCAGCGGCGCAGCGGTGGCTGGGGCCACGATCACAGCGACTAACGTCAGTA
>CAWDRP010000011.1:0-94827 GCA_963804755.1 uncultured Acidobacteriota bacterium | reverse complement strand
AAATTGCCCAGGCAGCCGGGCTGGGCGTTACCGTAGAGAAAGAAAATATAGTTGTTGAGGATTGCGTCAAAGAAATATGCGGGTGATTCCGGGCATCGACCCTTACGCGTGCCAATAAGCGAAGGCACCCTGATCATCGCCTGCCGCCCTCATAAAAGCAGAGGATGTTGTAAAGGCCCTGAATAAAGAATTATCAGGCTTCGATCGCGGGCGAGCTGACAGAGCCTTCGCGTGGATGATACTGGTCAAAGAGGGCAGGCCCGGCCGACTGGCGCATCCGGTAGTCGACCCCTTCTGGCGCGCTTTTTCACCAACGACGCACTGACCAGGGGAACCTACGTATATTCGTATATGTTTTAAAGCACAAACCGCGTCAAAAATCCGTCCCCAAAAATCCATCGTAGCTTCAATATGGAAAAATTTTGAAAATTTTGCCCAAAATACTTGAACAGGTTTTTTTAATAATGCTATAAAAAACAAAAGAATAAAAAAATACGATTGCACCAAATAGGAAAAAATTTAAGCGTTTAATAACGACGTCGCGGAGCTCTTCGAAGCTTGCCGCGAGACTCTCCAGCGTGGCCGAAATCTGAACGCGGCGATCCAGGCGTTCGTCCCAGATCAGCACGGGGCGCTCAAGCAGTGTAAACAGTGACGAGGGATGCGGTTCGACGAGTGGAACGAAAAACTCCCACCCGGGGAAAACGTTAGAGTGCTCGGCGGCCCAGTCGGGATCGGCGCTCGGCGGAGGCGTTCCCCGGGCCTGCGCCTGCTCGCACGCCCGGAGAATGAGCATACGCAGCAGCCGTTCAAAGAATTTGCCAGATCGCTGCGCCTCCGAAAGCGGCAGCAGTAGCGCACGCGGAACCGGCTTACGCGAGCGTTGCGACGATGGGTCGAATTCCCGCACGGAATCGAGTTGCTCGCCGAAGAATTCCAGGCGGAAGGGCCATTCGGCCTCGGGCGGGAAGACGTCGGCGATACCACCGCGCACCGAGTATTGACCCACCGCGGTTACCGGCTCCCCGGGCTCGTACCCAACGCTGCGCAGGTGCTCCACCAGATCGTCCAGGGCCAGTTCGTCGCCCACCTTGAGTTCGAGCGCCAGCGACGAATAATAAGCGGCTTCGCGGAAACGCCCCAGGGCTGCGGCCACGGGAGCAAAAACCACGCGCACGCCGCCGCGCGCCAACCGCCACAACGTTACGGCCCGCTGCTCCTGGATTTCCGCATGCGGCGAGCGGCCGTCATAAGGCGTGCAGTCCAGCGCCGGCAGAACCTGGACAGACGAACCCGCCTCCGGCTCTAGCCAATCCAAAAACGTCGCCGTCGTTTGCCGGTAATTCTGGGCGGTCTCGTTGTCCTGGGTCAAAACGACGATGGGCCGTTTGATCTCGTGCTCGATCGCTGCTACCACCAGGCACTTGGCCGTCGGGGTGAGCCCGGAAATCGCCACGGCAGCAGCGCCAGTGCCGATTGGCGGTTCTGCCAACGCCGTCATGGCAGCACGCACACTGGTATGGTTCAAAAGCGGCTGGAGAAGGGAAGGGAGGTTGGGCATCAGACTACAAGGATAATGGGTAAAGGCTAAAGGGTAAAGGGTGGAGGGTGTGCGTGTCGCTTTCCAGTTCCCGATCACGAATTGCGCAGGTTGTCGGAGACGGCTGCGACAATGGATCTGGCGTCCACCTCAGCGGGGAGCGTTCCAAAGGTGTAACCGCTATCCCCGGCAATGCGGGATGAAATAAATGCACTCGCCTCGGCGGCGGAACCGTAGCGGACGACAAGAGATGCCTGGAGGGCCAGGGCCAGCTTTTCGGCAAGCCTTCGTGCCTGCCCCTCCGAACCCGGGCTGCCGTCCGGCGTCCGTTGATGGGCCAGTTTGCTTAAGTCGGATTCCACGCTTGCGATGTACCTGTCCAGATGCAGGTCAGAACCAGCCGCCTGCCTGATTTCGTGAAGGATGGCCTCAAGGGCCTTCGGCTCTCTGGCGAGAGCGCGCAGGACGTCGAGGCAGATCACGTTTCCGGAGCCCTCCCAGATCGAATAAAGCGGCGCTTCCCGGTAAAGCCTGGGCATGAGGGACTCCTCCACGTACCCGTTTCCGCCCAGGCACTCCAGGGCCTCCCCGACCTGGATGGGAGCGCGCTTGCACAGCCAGTATTTGGAGATGGCGGTAGCGATGCGGGCGAAGCCCCGCTCCTGCTCGTCGGTGTGGCGCCGGTCAAAAGCCCGTGCCAGCCGAGCCATCAACAATGTGGCGGCGTGTGATTCGAGCGCCAGGTCGGCCAGAACATTTCGCATGAGCGGCTGATCAATCAGCAGGTTTCCAAATGCCCGGCGATGGCTGGAATGATGAACGGCCTGGACGACTGACTGGCGCATCAGTGCTGCTGAGGCGATTACACAATCCAGGCGCGTGCATTGCACCATGTCAATAATGGTCTGGACGCCGCGCCCTTCCTCGCCGACGAGGCACGCCCAGGCGCCCTCAAATTCCACCTCACTGGAGGCATTGGAGCGGTTTCCCATCTTGCGCTTAAGACGCTGTATATGAAATCGGCTGCGCTCCCCTGTGGGCGTCCATCGCGGGAGGAAAAAACAGGATAATCCTCCCGGCGCTTGGGCAAGAATCAGGAAAGCATCGGACATAGGCGCTGAGCAAAACCACTTGTGCCCTGTGATCAGATACTCGCGGGAATCGCCGAGACGTTCGGCACGGGTGATGTTGGACCTGACGTCGGACCCGCCTTGTTTTTCCGTCATCCCCATTCCGACCAGGATGCCGGTCTTTTCCGTCGCCGGCAGAAATCGCGGATCGTAGCTCGCCGCCAAAATTCGCGGTTCCCACTGGCGGGCCAGTTCCGGGTCGGCGCGGAGGGCCGCGACCGCCGAGAAGGTCATCGAGATGGGGCAGGTGTGGCCCAGTTCGTTCTGCGCCGTCAGCATCAACAGAGCGGCGCGTGCGACATTAGCGCCTTCGCGACTCTCGATCCAGGGCAGGCTGTGAATCCTATGCTCGATGGAAGTCCGCATCAGATGATGCCAGGAAGGGTGGAACACCACTTCGTCCCGGCGATTGCCGAAACGGTCATGGGTGTGGAGCACCGGTTCGTTCTCATTGGCTTCGAATCCCCACCGTTGGGCGTCCTCGGTTCCCAGGAACGCGCCGAGTTCGCGCAACTGCCCATCGGCCCAGGCGGCGCCTTCTCGTTGGACTGCTTCGGTCAGGTGCCGATCGGTGATATAGAGGTTGTACCCCACCAGGGGAGGGGCCTGATTGAAGACCTCAGGCGTCATCGACGTGCCCGCAATACCAACTGAACTCACGGTTCCACCCCGTGTTAGGTTTGAGAATGACCTGGAAGAGATGCCCGGGATCGGGGCACAGCGCAAGAGCCCTCGATCGACTTCATTATTATACACGAGGCGGGAAACGTGCAGACAGTCTCAGACGATAAGCAAAGCCGGCAGCCACGCGGCCGCACTCCATGGCGCCGCGCGACGAGCCACTGCGCGATTTTATGCGGCGTGAGCGCGATGCCAGGCCGTTACGGCCCTGGGGATCTCCTTGAGGTTTTCCACCGGGGTCGTTAGTGGGACGGCGCACTCCGGCCCCAGAATCGGCACGCCGGCTTCGATGATCTTGAAAACTTCGTTACGCACCTCCGCCGGGCCTTTCGAAAAGAGGGTTACCGGATTATTGACGTTGCCGACTAATGCCATACGATCCTTTATAATTCGTACGGATTTGCCGGGGTCGTTCTTGGAGTCGAAGTGGAAGGCGGCCATTCCCGTTTGGGCGATGTACTCCATGCGGTCCAGGGTGCTTCCACAGATATGGAGGATTACCGGCGCCGGCAGCCGCTCCGCCAGTTCGGCGTGAAGGTCGCGGAGGTACGTTTTGTAGCATTCGGCACTCACCAGGTCGCCGGTCGCGTGATCCGGCAGGCTAAGGGCATCCGCCCCTGCTTCGATTTGGGCCAAGCCGAATTGGAGGGTCGCTTCTTTAAGCCGGTCGAGGCACTTCCTGGTCTTGCCGGGGTCTTCCACCGACATGATCAGAAAATTCTCCAGCCCGAAGCAGTGATACGACTGGGTCCAGGGCCCCATCGCCTTGCCGATGATGGCCACTTCGTCGCCGTACTGCTTTTTCAGGATTTTGATCGCCTCGAGCACGCACCGAATGTCCGGGTGCATCAGGAAGTCGGAGGGGATCCTGATGTCCTCGGGATCGCCGAAAATGGGCTCGCACCGGTTGACCATAGGCCAATTCTCTTCGTCTCCCCAGTCGATCGTGCAGCCCAGGGCAGAGGACTCCTGGACGACGGAGAAGACCGGCATGATGGTGTCGAATCCGAGTTCGGTGTACCCCGTCGCTGCCAGGCGAGCCATTACCTCCGGGTCGCGGTGGGCCTGCGGAAACGGCGCCTGGGCGAGCGTCATGAGCCGTACCGTGGCAACCGAGGTAGGGTTGCAAACGGGCGTCCGGTCCACCGGCGCCCGGCGTAACGCCACCAAAATACGTTCGCGACTGGTCATAGCCTTCTTAAGCACCTTTCGTTTAAGCGTGGGTCTGCAGGCGGCCTCACACCGCCACGTGGCGAGGTAAGCTCGCCGCTACCAGGCCGTTGAGATTGTAGCCTGACAAGGGCGGGAAACGTATAATAACTTTGTGACCGCCAAACTCAAGCAGTCCCTGGGCGCATACGGAATAATTGTCGGCCTCAGCGCTTTGCTGGTGCTGCTGGGGTATCTGCAATTCCGATGGAGCGACCAGATCCGAACGGCGGAGCTGCAACGGAAGCAGGCGGCCCTGGACGCCGGCATGAACGGATTTCGCGAGGACCTGCATCGCGAGTTGGCCGGAATCTGCACCAGTTTCGCCTACCGCTCGCTGGAGCGGGCCCCGGCGATCGAGGACGTTTACGCACAGGACTGTGGTGATTGGGCGCGGTCCTCCGATCACCGCGACTTGGTGGCCAACTATTACCTTTGGGAGCGGGAAAAGTCCGGCGATTATTCGTTCCTGCAGTTCGATCCGGAGGATGACACTTTTCCGGCAACGGCGTGCCCGTCTCGGCTGGGCGCTCTCTGCGACACTTCCAACCTGCTGGATGCGCTGGCGTCCCGTGGTGGGGAGTTCGGGCCGGTGGGACTGCGGTGGCGAGTTCAGGGGGCATCGATGACGATGGTGCGTCCCATGCCCGAACCGGGCTGGCGCTTCGGAAGGATTCGCAGCGGCTGTCCGCCGGATTGCTCGCCGGCCGGATTCATGGTGATTGAATTAAATCGCGACGTTTTTGTGAAGCGATTTCTTCCCGAGCTTGCCCAACGGTATTTTAGCGGGTCGGAAGGGTTGGACTATGAGGTGGCAATTGTCGACCAGGCCAATCCGCCCCAATTCATTTACGCCTCGGAGGCACACCCATCACCGGATCTCGTAAAGTCTCCGGATGAGACGTTGAACTTGTTCAGCGGGCGTCGCGGCCGGTCCTTTGAATCACGGATGGGCGGCCCCCGCGAGCCGGGCAGCATGGGCAGGCGCGAGGCGCTTCCGGCGCCGCGTCCTTTTCCGGGGGGCGGGCGCGAGCGCGAGTTTCCCCGGGGAAGGGCCTTATCGGGTGGGCCGATTCTGGCGGACGCCTCCGCTGCGGCATGGCGACTGGTGGTGCGTCACCGCGGGAGCTCGCTGGCGGACGCTGTGGCTGCAAGCTGGACGCAGGACCTGCTGCTGGGATTCGGCGTGCTGCTGGTGCTTGCCGCCAGCATGGCTCTGGTCCTGGTATGGGCGCAGAGGATCAAGCGGCTGGCGAAATTGCAGATGGACTTCGTCACCAGCGTATCGCACGAGCTGCGCACGCCTGTGAGTGTCATCTCCTCGGCGGCGGAGAATCTGGCCGACGGTATTGTGGAGTCAAAACCCCAGGTGAAACAGTACGGTGCGGCGATCCGCGGTGAGGCCCAACGGCTGGCCACGATGATCGAGCAGGTGCTGCTCTTCGCCGCCACCCGGCGCGATAAGGCCAGTTACGAGCCCCGACCGGTAGCCGTGGCGGAGACCATCGATTCTGTGGTGGCGGATCTGGCTCATCTCACGAAGTCCAATGGATTCACGATTGAGAAGGAAGTGGCGCCCGGCCTGCCTCCCATTATGGCGGATCCCAAGGCGCTCGGCCGGTGTTTGCAAAACCTGATGACGAACGCATTGAAATATGGGGCGGGCGGACGATGGATGGGCATTCGCGCTCAAGCCGGCAAGGGGCCGGAGGAAGGAAAGGTTTTGATTACCGTGCAGGATCGGGGGCAGGGCATTGAGGCTGCGGAAATTTCCCGCATCTTCGAGCCTTTCTATCGCGGAAAAGCCGCCCGGGCATCGCAGAAACACGGCGCCGGCTTGGGCTTAAGCCTGACGAAGGAAGCTGCGGAAGCCATGGGGGGAAGGTTGACGGTGACAAGCCAGGTTGGCGAAGGGAGCGCGTTCACGCTGCATTTCCCTGTAGCCAAGTGAAGGACGAATCATGAATTCTCACATTTTGTTGGTCGAAGATGAACCCGGGCTGGTGCTCACGCTGGGCGATCGCCTGCGCAACGAGGGTTACGAGGTGGAGGCGCTGGACAATGGTGAAGAGGCCCTGGAACGGGCCGCCCGCAACCACTTCGGACTTATAATTCTGGATATTATGTTGCCCGGCAAGAGCGGATTGGAGGTGTGCCAGGAGCTGAGGCAGCGCGGCTTTTCCACGCCCATCCTGATGCTCACCGCGCGCACTCAGATGGCGGACAAAGTAAAGGGTTTGAAGATCGGCGCCGACGACTACCTGACCAAGCCTTTTGAAATGCCCGAATTGCTGGCCCGCGTCGAAGCCCTGCTCCGCCGCGGCAGCCGGCCTGGCAATGAGGGGCCGGACTTCTATGACTTTGGACCGCTCCGGATCGATATGCGGCGTTCCGAAGTGTTTCGCGACGGCTCGCCCGCCGGACTCTCGACCAAGGAGTTTCAACTGCTTCGATACCTCATCGAACATCGCGGCAGGACCATCAGCCGCGACGACCTCTTGAAAGACGTCTGGGGATACTCTTCCGCGCCTTCTACGCGGACGGTGGACGTTCACGTGGCCTGGCTGCGGCAGAAGTTGGAGAGCGATCCCAAACAGCCCAAGTATATCGTCACCGTGCATGGGCAAGGTTACAAGTTCGCCGCTTAAGAACCTGCGAACGATCGCAAGCGCTGGCATACCTCGTCGTCCTGCGCCCGCCAGGTGCCGCTCGTGGATGGCAAAACAATCTGCAAATCTCGTCATCCTGAGTGGGGATGGGCCTGTCGGCCCACCCATATAGATGAAAATCGGCTCGAGTGCGCGTACACTAGGGGCGGCGTGGAACGGTGAAGGCCGTCGGGGCTCTGGATTTGTCGAAGCCGTTCCTGAGTGTGGTCTGGGACGCGCGCTTGAACCCAACTTTGCGACGCCACCTTCCCGACGTGGAACGGTGGTAAGCGCGTCACGGTGCCTAATTTCAATTTTTCGCGTGTCCTACCGCTTCCACGCTAACCCCCGCATCTGCCGGGATATGAGAGACGATTTTCCACGGAGACCCGCCTTTTGGGGCGAAGGACCTGCATTTTCTTTTAGAGCTGCTGGGCAAAAGCCAATGCAGATTCTTCGCCCCAAAAAACGGGTCTCAGAATGACGGGGCGGGAAATGGGCTCAGAATAAGGTCGTCGCGGTTAAGTCTCCTTCACACCTCCGCGCGTTGCAGCACCAACTGTATGGCGGCGGGAAATGCCAACGCCAGGGCAATCCACAAGAAAAGCTCGCCAATGGGGAAAGTGCTGGACGTGCGCGCGAACCATTTGCACGCGTCGATCATGAAGCCCAGCAGGGACGGAATATGGACATCCCAGTAGTAGCGGGCCGCGGGAGGCAACAGGGTGTCGATAAACAGGATCCCGATACCATAACTCATTCCCTGCCGCCCGCTTCGCGCAACGAGAGCCATCAGGCAGGTTAATCCATACACCACCACCCCGCCCAAGAGTAACGGTAGGAGTGTCGCGAGCGGCCACCACGAATAGATTCGGCCCGTAAGGTAGGTGAGTGTTCCGAGGGTAGCCGCAATCGTCAAAATCAACATGGCGGCCAGCTCGCACACGCCCGCCGACCAACCCACCCACACCCAGTACCTCCGCGGGCGTGGACGCGACAGCAGGAAGGCCGCGGTACCTTGTTGGAACTCCTCGCCCACACTCGTCGCGCCCAAGAGCAATCCCCATATAAGGATGAAGAAGGCCGTCCAGCCGCCAAGAACGAACTCAGTGGTCGTCGACCACGCTCCCATCGGCGAAGGATGAATTCCTCGCCGCATGGCATCGGGATCACCGTGCCGGGCCACGACGAACGTGAACAAAGCACAAAGCGCCGGGAGGACTATGAGGGAGCCGATGAAACGGACGCGGTTATCTCGCCAGCATTTCCAGAAGTACATGACTGCTCCTTTCGAACCAGTTCGAGAAAAATTTCCCGCAGGCCGAGCGGGGAAACATCCGCCACGGTGGCGCCCTGGCTGCGCAGGTCGGCGGCAAAGGCTTCCGCGTTGCGGCGGACCACGTACCGGCAAAAGTCCCCGTCGCGATTCACGGAAACGATCTCGTCAGACTTGCCTTGGGGCAGGGCCGCGCCGGTGGCAGTGATCAGGCGAAATTGGTCCTTGATGTCGTCCAGGCGTGCTTCCAGCAACAGCCGGCCTTGGTCGATCACGCCGACGTGATCGGCAATGCGTTCGATATCGGAGAGCTGGTGGGAGGAGATCAGCACGGTGCGGCCCTCGCTGGCGAGGTCTGCCACGACGACGCGCTGGAACTCATCGACCCCCACCGGGTCGAGCCCGGAGGTGGGCTCATCGAGGATCAGCAAGTCAGCGTTTTGTGCCAACGCCAGCAGCAGGCAGACCTTCGTTCGATTTCCCAGGGAGAGCTCGGCAAAGGGCCGGTCCATGGGGACCTCAAACGCCCGTGCGTACTTGTTCACGGCTTCGTCTGACCAGTGCGGGTAGAACCCGCGCGTAAACCGCACCAGCTCGTGCCCGGTTATGTTGCCGTATAGAACCTTGCTCTCGCTCACGTACGCGGTGCGCTGGAGAATCGCCACGGGATCCCGGCGGATCGAAAACCCCAGCACGTTGGCGTCGCCCGCGGTGGGCCGCGCCAACCCAAGCAAGATGCGGATGGTTGTGGATTTGCCCGCGCCGTTGCGGCCCAGGAATCCGTAAATGCAGCCCCGTGGAACATTGATGCTGAGTTGATCCACCGCCCTTAACTTGGAATAAACCTTGACCAGCTTATCGGTCCTGATTGCCGGTTCGGCCATGTACCACCTCCAGTGCATCCAGTTCCTGCTGTACCAGGTTGATGACGTCGTGCGGATCCAGCCGCAGTTGGGTGCCCTCCACTGCAATCTGCCGGGCATAAGGCCGCAGGCGGCGGATTTTTTCCGACTTCAGCAGGCCGGCCGAGCTCTCCGCCACATAGGTGTGCCCGCCCGGAACGGTTCGCAGCAAGCCGTCCCTCTCCAGGTTCTGGTAAGCACGGGCGACCGTGTTGGGATTGATGCGCATGTCAGCCGCCACCTTGCGCACTGAGGGCAATGCGTCTCCCGGGGCCAGGGCCGCAGCGGCAATGTAGTGCTTCACCTGGTTCTCGATCTGGAGATAAATCGGGACGCCGGACGAGGGATTCAGATGCAGAAGCACGCTGTATTAATACAATAATACAGATGGCGTGTCAAGAATTTCTTTTTCTTCTGGGATTCCTTTGCGTCTTGTCCTGCCACCCCGCACGACTAGCCGGACCTGGTGCCAATGACCTTCAATTCAAGCCCGGTAAGCCAGGAAACTTTCTCGATTTTGCCGAGGATGTGCCCCACGCCGAGCGCGCAATGGTGTGTGGGGCCCTCGCTGCACAGCGCGTTGATGAAAGGGGCGGGCTCAAGCGTGAATCGCAGGCGGCTGTTGGTATTGCCGATATTGAGGCGCGTGCCCGGCAAGCATTCACCCTCCGCCGCCAGGAGCTTCAGCCGGCCGTCGTGCGTTTGGGTGACGCCGAGTATGGTGATGGGTCCCTTGCGGACGCTGGCCTCTACGCTAACCCCGAATCCGGCTTTGCCATGGTACAGGCCCAGCCCGCGCAGAATTGGCCGGCCATCGGAGATACCGAGGTGGAAGGGACCGTCGTGCCCCATCAAGATGAATCGATCGCGGAAATCCATCGCGTACAGTTCGGTGTAGCTGCCGCCTGCGCCCAGCAGGTCCATGATTTTCATGGCCTGGCAGTTTTTCAGGTCGGCTTCCCCCGAGCATGGAATTCCGCGGGCCGTCAGCAGCGAACAGCCCAGGATCATCCCGGCTCCGAGCCGCTCATAAAGGTTTCCTCCGACGCCGCGGTAATAGTAGGCCAAACCATCAAGATCAAAGCCCTCCACCAGGTGATCGAGCCCCACGGCGACGCGGCACGCCCAATCCATCTGCTCCGGGGTGGGCTTCTTCGCCAGCGGGTCTGAGGGACTGTCCTCGCTGACATCGAAGATCCGGCGGGTTTCTTCCCCCTTGCGCGCGATCTCCCCATCAGTCGCGGCGGCCACCCGCGCCTCCAGGTCACACATCTCCAGCACCTCGATATGCGTTCCCAGTTGCGCCTGGTGCTGCGTGAAGTCGCTGTACATATCCAGCATGCCGGGATAGGGGTGCCCCAGGAATCCAATGCGCGCCTGGCGCAAATTGTGAACTACCTTGGCGGCCACGCACCATTCGCTGATCTCCGCCCAAGCTGACTCGCTCGGTTCGCGGACATCCGGCTCCGGGTCAAGCATGCCGGTGACTTGCCGGAAGGGAATGGCCGAGCGGGCCAGCGCGCAGGCGATCTCCGGAACACAGCAGGCCGAACAGTTCGCCAGCCACTCGCCTGTGCCCGTGTGCGCATAGTCCAGCGCCGCCACGGGCTGCAGATTGAGCACCACCACAGGAGCCCTTGATTCCTGGATTACCGGCAGCACTTGCGACGATGTGGCGTAGGTTCCCACGTAGCAGAAGAGCAAATCGACACCGGCTTCCCGAAACGTGGCGCCGGCCGCGCGGGCTTTTTGCGCATCGTCCACCATACCGGCGCTGACCACGGACGCCCATGCGCCGATCCGTTCTTCCACCTTGCGTTGATACCCTTCGAGCCGCTCTTTGAGGCCCTGAAACTGCGGCCAGTAAGCCCCCAGGCCGATCCCAAAGAGTCCCACCTTCGGCTTTGACGGTAATCTCACCGTATCCCTCCCAAACAAGAGCTAGACGTACTTGTGCGAAGGAGCGAATCGCCCGTGAACTAGTCTCCTGTGCCGCCTAACAGTTGACAGCAGATGAAGGCCCCTTACGACCCCCGGCGTCGGTAGTGACGGGTCTTCGCTATCGATTGTCAAAGCCATAGATGGGACAGGACACAAGTTTCCCGCTCTGTTCTACAACTACCACGCCTCGCCCAACGCCCGCAATGGTTTGAAATGCATTCATGCACTTGTCTGTGAAATTCTTCTGAGGTAATGTGTCCAGGTGTGTTGACGCTGAGTCCTTTAATCGGAGGATCTTCATGAGAACGCTGGGAACCGTTCGGGTAATTGCTCTCCTGGTGGTGGCCGGAATTATGGTGTTGACCTCTTGTGCGCGGAAGGAAGCGGTGTCGCCGTCCGCCGCGCCGGAGAAGGGTGCGGTAACTGTCAACTGGGACAAGGTCGAGTTGGTTTCAAATGCCACGCCCACGCTGCAAGTGGTGGTCAATCCGTCCTTGCGCCGCGGTTCAAAGATTCACGACCGTGTGTTTCAGGCTCTGCACGACTTGGGTGCTGACTACGTTCGTTACGTGCCATGGCTGCCCTATCCCAAGTTGGCCGTGGCTGAGCTTGAGCCGCCCGCGGACGGGAAAACCTCATGGGACTTTTCGCTGGTCGATCCCATGATGGAAGACTTTATGAACGCCCAAACGGGGCACTCGGTGATGATTAATTTCAGCACCATTCCGCAGTGGATGTTCAAGACGGATAAACCGGTGCCGTACCCGAGCGATCCGGACCAGGTGGCCTGGAACTACGAGCAGGGAACGGAGTTCCGTGACCCCACGTTGAAGGAGGTGGCGGACTACTATGCCCGGCTGGTGAGTTGGTACGTGCAGGGCGGATTCACGGATGAATATGGCAAGCGGCATGAGTCGGGTCACCATTACAAGATCGACTATTGGGAAGTCCTCAACGAGGTCGATGGGGAGCACAGCATGACGCCCCAGACCTATACCCGCGTTTACGATGCCATTGTGCAAGCCATTCACCGCGTCGATCCGAAGATCACGTGCGTGGCGCTGGCGCTGGCCGGCGAGCCCCACGATTATTTTGATTACTTCCTGGACCACAAGAACCACAAGCCCGGCATCCCCATTGCGATGATTTCCTACCATTTCTACGCGGTGCCGAGCGCGGACGAGACTTCCGAAATCATGGAGCACACCTATTGGGACAAGGCGGACCGTTTTCTGGCCGTGGTCGGTTATATCCAGGCCATCCGCGCGCGGCTGTCGCCGGAAACCAAGACGGATGCTGACGAACTGGGCTCGATTTCCGCAGAAGATACCCAACAGGGCAAGCCGGGACACGTGATTAAGCCCATCCCCAACTCGTTCTGGAACCTCTGCGGCGCTATGTACGCCTACCTTTACGTCGAACTCGCCAAGCGCGGCGTCGAGGTGGAGGGCGAATCCCAGATGGTGGGCTATCCCACCCAATTCCCGAGTGTGTCCATGGTCGATTGGGAAACAGGCCAGCCCAATGCGCGCTTTTGGGTGCTCAAGGTATTACGCGACAACTTTGGGCCGGGCGATAAGCTGGTGGAGACGCATGCGAATCTTCCCTATGTTTACGTCCAGGCTTTTGTAACACCGCAGGGCCAACATAAGATACTGTTGGTAAACAAGCGCAACCGTCCATTCGACGTGACGCTGCCCGGAGCTGAGGGCGCGCAGGTGCAGCTTGTGGACCAGACCACGGGGTTCCAGCCGCCGGCCTCCAGCACCCTGGCGGGTAACCAAATTAGCCTGGGTGGATACGCGGTTGCCTCCGTCACGCTCGCCAAGTGAAAACGATGGCAGTCCTTACGTCGCATCATATGAACCGACGGTGGCTTATCCTCGCGCTGGTCTTTCTCGGCATCCTGATCAACTATATTGATCGCGGCAACCTGAGTATTGCGGCCCCCTCCATCATGCGGGACTTCCGCTTGGCGCCCGCCACCATGGGCGTACTGCTGTCGGCTTTTTTCTGGACCTACGCCATATTTCAGATTCCAGCCGGCGCGCTGGTGGATTGGGTCGGCATCCGCCGCGCGTATGCGGGCGGCTTTCTCGTCTGGTCCCTGGCGTCGGCTGCCATCGCCCTCAGTCGTGGGGCGGGCGATATCATCGGCTTGCGCTTGATGCTGGGCCTGGCCGAAGCGCTTGCTCCCCTGGCGAGCATTTCGTTTATCCGGAACAATTTCGCCGGGAAAGATCAGGGGTTGCCGACGTCGATTTATATCGCGGGCCAGAGTATCGGACCCGCCGTGGGAGCGTTGGTAGGAGCCATCCTGCTGGATCGATGGGGATGGCGCATGATGTTTGCCATTACCGGATTAGGGGCGCTCTTTTGGCTGCCCGGCTGGTGGGCCGCCGTTCCGCCTGACGGTACACGCGCGACGCGCCAGGCGGAGAAGGCCGCCGACGATCTGGCGGCGCCCCGACGCTGGTCCTGGCGCATGCTCCTGAGCAGCCGGACTGTTTGGGCAATGTCGCTGGCCATCATGCTCTCATCCTATTTTTGGTATTTCGTGCTGACCTGGGTGCCAAGTTATCTGATCCTCTCCCGGGGGTTCTCCGTCCGCGAAATGGGGCGGGTAGTTTCGATCGCGTTATTCACCATGGCCGTTGCGAACGTGATCGGGGGTTTGGCGGCGGACCGAGTGGCGGCCCGGATCGGCGTCTTCCCGGCCCGCTTGTGGTTCGCAGCGCTCGGATGGGCCGGGACGGCGGCCATCCTGCTGCTGCTTGTAGCACCCAGCCGCTCCTCGGCGCTGCCCATTCTCACTTTTGCCATGTGCGCCACCGGCATTGGGAATTCGAGCTTTTGGGCGATCTCGCAGCATGTCCCGCCGAAGAATATGGTGGGCCGGACGATTGGATTCCTGAATACTATCTCCGTGGCGGCAGGCGGCGCGGCGCCCGTCATTACCGGGTACCTGCTGGGCCCACAGAAGCATTTCGGGCCGGCCATTCTGGTCGCCGGCGTCTGTCCGGCGCTGGCCGCCGTATGCCTGCTGATCGCCGGACCACAGGGACTGGAACGGATGAAAATGCGGCTGGCGGGCGAAGCTTAGCGGGACGGGAGCGGAACACAGGCGTTCAGGCCAGGGCTTCGTCAAGGTCGCTTTTAGTGAGATCACAATGCATGCCTCCTTTTATTTATCTCTTGGTAGATGATCCATAAGATAACGGCATAAAAATTGCTAGCTACACCGCATGGCGATGTGTCTTCTGCTCGGAATGGCGCAGCCGGGTAGGCTCGCGAGGCTCCTGGCCGCCCCTCACGCGCTCGGCAGCGGCCCCGGCACGTGCCTATGCCCATGGCCTCAGCAAGAAACTCGCAGGATGCCGGCCCGCGGGGCGGCCCACCGGGGGCCGTGGAAACTCGAAACTGGAAACTGGAAACTGGACACGGCCTTGAGTTTCGAGTTTCCAGTTTCAAGTTTCGCATTTCCCCTAACCCTAACGCCAAGGTCAGGGAAGGTGGGCGGAAGAAAAAAATTTTACGAACGAAGCCACCAAGTTATTGAAAACAAAGGGTAGAAGAACAAATTGACCGAGAAAAAGCGGACATTTTGGTTTAAGTATCGGACATTTTGGTTTAACGTGGTGACATTTTGGCGTGGCCATGCAGCATTTTTCGGATACTTTGGTATGACGTGGTGACGGGTTATTGAAAACAAAGCACGGCAATTTCGACTAGAGCAGCTTGCGGCTTAGCAGGCTGCGGAAGGTTCGGGACGTGGCGGCAGGTTGATCCCGCCATGTCTCGACGGAAAGCGAGTCTGGCCATCGAACCGATATCACTCACGTCCGTTTTGGAAACCGTCGATCCCCATCTGTATCGTGTGCCCACGCATGCGCCGGGCCCTGCCGGCGTATTGCCTCTCACCCCGGAAATGCTGATCACCGAGCCCTCGGGAAACATCTTCGGGTTAACCCAAAGCGCGGGCATGGGCTGGGAGCCGGCCCGGCTACGTGATCCCGAGTTTCTGATTCTCAGCACGCACGGCGGCTTGCGCGCGGAGAACGGGCAGGCGATCGCGCTGGGCCTACACACGGGTCACTGGGAAGTGGGGCTTTTGGTGGCGGAAGCGGCGCGGGAACTGAAGCAGATGCGCGCCATTCCGTTTGCGGGCGCCTGCACCGACCCTTGCGACGGCCGTACCCAGGGCACTACCGGCATGCTGGACTCGCTGCCGTATCGCAACGACGCCGCCATCGTGCTGCGGCGGCTCATCCGCTCTCTGCCCACGGGTAAGGGCGTTATCGGCATCGCCACCTGCGACAAGGGCTTGCCCGCCATGATGATGGCCCTGGCATCTTCAGGTGATACTCCGGCTATTCTCGTCCCAGGCGGCGTGACCCTTCTGCCGGAATCAGGCGAGGACACGGCGAAGGTCCAGACGTTAGGCGCGCGCTTCGCCCAGGACCAGATCACGCTGGAATACGCGGCCGACGTAGGCTGCCGCGCCTGCGCTTCGCCGGGGGGCGGCTGCCAATTCCTGGGAACTGCCGCAACGTCTCAGGTGGTGGCGGAGGCGTTGGGGCTGGCGCTGCCCCACACCGCGCTGGCGCCTTCGGGGCAGCCGATTTGGCTTGACGCGGCTTGCCGGTCGGCGCGGGCGATCCTGCGCCTGTATCAACTGCGAATCGGCGTGTCGCACGTCTTGACGCAGGCGGCCATTCAGAACGCCATGGTGGTCCACGCGGCGTTCGGCGGCTCCACCAACCTTCTGCTGCACGTGCCGGCCATCGCGTTCGCCGCGAAATTGCGCAGACCTTCTGCCGGCGACTGGGCGGAGGTGAATCGCCAGGTGCCGCGGCTGGTGGATGCGTTGCCGAATGGACCGCGCAACTTCGCCACGGTGCAAGTGTTCCTCGCGGGCGGCGCGCCGGAAGTAATGCTGCATCTGCGGCGGGCCGGGCTGCTTGACACCCGCGTGAAGACGGTTACCGGAGAAACGCTGGACACGTGCCTCGACTGGTGGCAGGAGAGCGCGCGGCGTCACGAACTGCGGCGCCGCCTGCAAGCGCAGGACGGCATCGACCCGGACGATGTGATCATGACGCCCGACCGCGCCCGCTCGAAGGGGATTGGTTCCACCGTGTGTTTTCCCACGGGAAACCTGGCGCCCGAGGGCTCCGTCATCAAGAGCACGGCCATCGATCCTTCGCTCATTGACGCGAACGACGTGTACCGGCACGCCGGTCCGGCCAAGGTGTTCACCACGGAAGCCGCCGCCATTCAGGCCATCAAGAACGGAGCGGTGGCGCAAGGCGATGTGATCGTGCTGATCTGCGGCGGGCCGGCCGGCGCCGGGACGCACGAGATCTACCAGATTACGTCGGCGCTAAAACAGCTACCGCATTGCAAGCACGTGGCCGTACTTACGGACGCGCGGTTCAGTGGCGTCTCGACGGGCGCTTGCATCGGCCATATCTCCCCGGAAGCGCTGGCCGGCGGAGCCATTGGAAAGATCCGGGAAGGAGACCAGATCGAGATTATCATCGACCGCAAACACCTCAGCGGCTCGGTTGACCTGGTGGGCGACGCGCACGAACGCTTCGGCGCCGAAGAAGGCTCGCGAAGACTGGCGCAGCGCCGGCCGCGTCCGGACTTGCACCCGCACCCGTCACTGCCGGACGACACGCGGCTCTGGGCGGCGCTGGTTCAGGCCAGCGGAGGGGTTTGGGGCGGTTGCGTCTACGACCCGGACAAGATAATCGCCCTGCTGCAGAGGCCTCAGGACGCGTAGCCACATTTATCCGCCATGCGAACGACATCGTGACAAAAGTCATCGGCACGCCTTCCCCTCTTACCTAAGATGAAACCAGTATGGAAGGGCCACAAGTTTGCCAGCAGTACGGTGTCGCTTCAGGCAAATACTCTCCCAAAAGGGAATTGCTAACTATGGCAATACTCTATAAGATAATCGATGAAGAGGGTACACGGGACGCCGCGGCCGAAGAAATCTTCAGGATCAACGCCACCCGGGAAGCAGCGCTTTCGCGTCTCCTGCTGCTCTACATCGGCAGCGGCTTGTTCTTCATGCTGCTTCCCGGAACCTTCCTGGGGGTTTGGAACCTGCTGGCCATCAGCAGCCACCGCGCCGCAGGCTCGATTTCCGCAGCGTGGATCCAGGCGCACGGTCACGCCCAGATTTTCGGTTGGATCGGAAGCTTCATCCTGGGGATCGGTTTCTATTCGCTTCCCAAGTTGCGGCGCGCGCATGCGTTCGGATTGTCCGTCGTGGGCATCGCCTGGGTGTTATGGACCTCCGGGGTCGCCCTGCGCTGGCTGGCCGATGTTTATGCCTGGCACTGGCGCGCCCTGCTTCCGTTTTCGGCGTTCCTTGAGCTCGCTGCTTTCGGGATTTTCTTCCGCACCGTTTCCGGCCACCGGCCTCAGGACTCGGGCCAGCAGACAATCGGTGAGTGGGTTTTCGTTGTGATTGCGGGAACAATCGGCCTGTTGATCACGCTGCTGGTCAACCTTGGGGTTGCCGCACATCTCGCCCTCCGCGGCACGTCCCCGGCGCTCGCGGCGGATTTCGACCAGAGATTTCTGGTCCTCCAGGCATGGGGTTTCCTGGTGCGCTTTGTGTGGGGATTCAGCGCCAAGTGGCTGCCGGTTTGCGGCCCACGCGCGGAAGGGTGTTGCTGCTGGCCGTGGCGCTGAACTCACTGGGGGTGGTGGCGGCTTTCCTGCACCTGATGTTTGCGGCCGCCATCCTTCTCCTCGCGGGCATGGCGCTGGCCGCTGGCGCGCTGGGCCTGTTCGAACCGCGCGTTCATCCCGCTAAAATCAAGGGCGTACACGCCAGTTTCCCGAGCTTCGTGCGCATGGCGTATGGGTGGGCCCTCATCGCGGCCGGACTGGGCGTATGGGCTGCTTCCGCGGGAAACGCGCAGGGCATCTGGGGAGCATCGCGCCACGCGTTGACAGTCGGTTTTCTGGCGACCATGGTGTTCGCCATTGGACAGCGCGTGCTGCCCGCTTTCGCCGGCGCCCACACGCTCTTCAGCACCAAGCTGATGTTCCTGGCCCTGCTGCTCCTGGGGGTGGGATGTGCACTGCGGGTCGGCGCGGAGATTATCGCGTATCAGGGGTTTCTCGTCTCCGCCTGGTCATGGCTGCCGGTATCAGCCGTCACGGAGATGACCGCCGTCACCGCCTTCGCCGTGAATCTATCGCTGAGCCTTGCACGGAAACCGGTTGCCAGCGCGAAGTAGTGCAGGTCTGCGAACAACTACTCCCGCTTCTGGAGAAAGGCGCGCAATGCCACCGCCTGGTTATGAGTCTCATCGCGGGCTGAGAAGACCAGCGTCACCGTGCCATGCTGCTTTTCCAGTTGCTGGAGTTCTTTGGTGAGTCCTGCTTGCTTTTGTAACTCGTCATGGTAGCGCCGCTGAAAGTCGTCCCAGCGTACAGGGTCGTGGCCAAACCATTTGCGCAGCGCATCCGATGGCCCGACTTCTTTCATCCAGAGATCGATATGTGCTTTCTCCTTGGAAATGCCGCGCGGCCAAAGCCTGTCCACCAGGACGCGGTAACCGTCAGACGCCTCCGGGGGTTCATAGATGCGTTTCACTTTGAACATGACTTGTCCTCCCTAATAATAAGGATGCGGACATCACGCGCTGGAGTCGCTACCGGAGGGACGCCGGGCGCGAAATCGGAACCTTGCGCCCCTTGTTTCAACCGCCACTTCCGTGAAACCAGCCGCGGCAAGCCGTTCGGGCAATACCGTGCTCAGCCGGCTATCACTGGCGCCGATGCTCCCAGCAGTTTGGGTCGTTGCGTGCGAGCCAGATTCATGGTGCGCCACAATTCCACGCCCCACCACCCCAGCGCCACCACTTCAATGAATCCCGTCAGACCCACCAGCGGAAATGCCGTGGCGGGGAGAAAGTCAGTGAGTACTTGCAGCAGGACGCGACCGGCGCAGCCCAAATTCAGCAGAATGAAAGGACCCCATAGCCGGCTGACGCGTTTCGAGTCCACGCCGGCCAGGATCGGCACGACGCGCGAAGCCACTCCCAGGATCATCATGCTGACGAATCCCACCGTGTAGGCGTGGCGGTGGGAGCCCATGAAGGTGTGCGAGAATCCCTGATGGGTGAGGATGCCGTAAACGATCAGGAAAGGTAACATGGCCATGGCGAATACCAGCCAGGCATATGCGGCGCGAATGAACTTCAGGCTGCGGTCGGGTTGTGCGGTGGGTGCAAACACGCGAAGCTGACGAACCAGCATGACCGCCCAAGCCACCATGAGGATGTAGGAGACTTCCAGGCCAGCGGTGAAGTAGACATTGCCGGTGGAGAAGAACAGGACGTAGCTGGCAACGTCCAGAACCAGGGCGCCATTGATGAGATAGAAGATGAGAGTTTGCCGGTCGTGCAGGGACTTCCCCAAGCCGTAAACGGTGGGTACGAAGCGCTGGCTGACACCGGCAATAATGAGCGCCGCAAAACCGAACAACTGAATGTCGCGGAGCGGACCATCCAGCAGCGCGATGCGCATCACCAACTGATCCTGGGTCGCGGCGGTCACCTTGGCAAAGAAGAACACGTCACTGAAGACGGCTTGCGCGAAGAACCAGAAGAGCGCGCCAAAGATGAACTTCTCATAGGGATTGCGCGGCTCGACCGATTGACGGGCGGTCTTGAGAATGATCGTGATGAACAGCAGGATGGCCGCAAGCTCCGTGCCGGCGGCGAGGATGCCCAGGCCAATGCCCACCGGCATCGGCTGGAGCATCTCCGCCGCAACCCGGGAGACGATGCCGATCACCATCAAGTAGAGCGTCAGGTTAGCAAGGTCCGGTCGCCAGAGCGTGACGTATTTGAAACGCGGAAACGACTGGTAGGCGAAGCCCATCACGAACAGCCCCACCCAGCCGAAGATCATGGCGTGCGCGTGAGCCTGGATGGCGGGCACCAGGCGGACTTGCAGGAATGTCCCTCCCTGGGCGATCTGCCACAAATTCACTGCGCCCCACAGAGCGCCGATGGAAAGGACAATCGCAATGCCTGCTTTGAAGAATCGCCGGTAGATGTAATCGCCCAGCGATTCCTGGTAAACGTACTCTTGCGGAGAGGGATTCCGCATCTCCGCGTTGAGTTCGCGAACCAGCGGCTCCACGTCAACTTGGTGAACTGCGGCAAAGAAGGCCAGCGATTCGGTGGGTCCGTTTGCGCCTCCGCAGCCCTTCAGTCCGTGCTTGTCGAAAATCCTGCGCGCCGCTGGGCAGGTCTTAACGACCTCCGCCACGGTGGTCAGCTTCGTAATTTCCGTCATCAGCGCTTCTCCTTTTCTTCAGCGTAAGCTCCAGCGTAAACGGCAACACCCGTGGTGGCGATGACTGAAGTCACAGGAGGACAGTCGATAGTTGATCGTTGAGAGTGCCACGCCTCTTTTGACGCGCGAGGCGATTGCTGAGCTGCAACGGAGGGGTTTGGCGCGGCTGGCCGTGAGCCTGGACAGTTCCGCCGCCGAAGTTCACGACGCATTTCCGCGTGTTCCCTGCGCTTATCAACCCAAAGCCCCGGCAGAAATGAGCAAATCAGCCCAGAAGTGCTGAGACGCTAACAAGGTGATCTGCCCCTCTCCTTGCAGTGGGAACCGCAAGAGGATTGCTCGTTCCAATCTGGCGGCTCAAAATCCTGGTTCGCTATTTCAGTGGAGTGCCAGTGGCAAGCCGCCCTTCCAGCAGAACCGAAGATGCCTGCGGTAAGTCGAGCTGCATTTCTCCTTCCTTTGTCTCGAACTTACGCCTGGTCCAAGCATCTGTCCATTGGGCGAGCTTCCAGGATGATGGGAGGACGATTGCCGCGCGCCGCGTCAAATCAGCGTCGTTACGCAGTCCCTCTTCGAGGTTGGCAGCCATAACTCGAATGGTTCCGTCTGCGGCCCGCCACGCCGTGTAGTTCAGGGTCTGTTCCAGGTCGATTCGCTTGGCGTGAAGAACCTCGCTGCTTGACAACAGCGAATTTAGCGCGCCCGCAACCAGGGCGTACAGACCTCCGCTGCCGCCAAAGAGTTCGGCAAGGGGAACGCTGTACTTTTGGACGATGTCGGTCGGATCCCACATGACGATGCGCTTTCCGCCGGCGGTGTTCAGCGTGAGAACCGGATTTCCATCTATCGAACACAACACACGGACGCCCGGTGACGCCTGATTTCTGGTGAGCCGGTAGTACGTCTTAAACGATTCAGGGGCCTCCTGCAGCAGCGCCGGGGAGCCACCTGTCACCTTTGCCAAATGTATTGTCGCCTGATTCTCACTCGGACCGCCCGTTGCGCCAAGCCCGCCCAACTGGGCAAGCGTGGAATCAACTCCCCCCGCCGGCGACCCGAAGATCGCGATCGGGTGTCCATGGGAGATCAGTTCGGCGATCTCGGCCACATGTTGCGGCGCCAGGTGGGATGGAGTCTGGAGAACGAAAAGATCGGATTTAACTTGTGGCAGCCATTCCACGCGTGTCACGGACAGGACCGGAACCGGCCATTTCATCACTGACCCTGCCTGTTCATCGATCCACTCCTTGATGTCGTGTTGGGGGGTGGCATGGTCAGCCTGCCACTGCATCGATTCGCGCGAATACACCAGCGTAGGGCCAAGAACTTCCCGCGTCTGTCGGGCATCCGCAATCGCGGAGTTGAGATTATCGGTAAGGAAACGGACATCGTTAGAGTCCAACAGTCGCTTGCCTTGGTTGGCCCATGAGATATACGACCCCGCGGGCAATTTCAATCCCCTGGGAGTCTTGACGGCGGCGTGGGAATACGCCCAGATTCCCCAGCGCAGGCGTTCCGGCGCGGTGTGAATCACGTCCCAGTCCTCCCAGGCGTCAAACGTCTCAACGAGAGGATAATGGCGAACCTTGGTGTCAGCGAGGGTAGCGGCGTGGAGGAGAGTATAGGCAAGTTGATACGTCCACCCCAGCAGGGGATTGTTCCAGAAGTCCGTTTCGCGCAGACCGACCTCGTTCCAGGCGCCGGCCCAAGTCTGATCGACAAAGATGTCAAGGTAACCCTCCTTGGCCACCGCTTCGAGATCCAGTCCGTTCGCGCGCCAATCGGCCACCGCGCTCGCCCCATTCGAATACATCATGACCAGCGCCTCGCGATTTGCCGTCTTGATTTCACGCACCAGCGCGGCCACTGTGGCCGTAGCGTGCCGGCTCACCTCCGGCGAAGGGACGAGAGGGCCCCACGGACCCCGCCGCCGGTAGGGAACCGGAAAGCCGAAGGAATCGCGCAGCATAATGGCATCAAGCCCCACGGTTTTCGACAAGCTTCCCCATTGTGCCGCGTAAGCTCGGTGAACCGGCATGCCCTCGGATATGCCATTCGGGAAACCACCCAGTCTTGCCGAATCGGCGTGGAGCCCGGCGCCGGGATCGAAATCAGGAGAAAAGGGCGATCCGCCGGAGGGCAAAGATGGCCAGGCGGTAAAGGCCTCAGGGTGATGATGTACCCAAGCCGGGACTTCACCGTAAGCGTTCGTCCAGGCGTAGTTCAGCATTCCCACTTTGAATTCTGCAATGCCGCGCTTTGCTGCCTCTTCACGCAGCGCATTAGCGAGTTTCTTGAGGTCGCCATAGGTCCACGGATCATAGCCCCGGTGCGGGAAGCTCTGTTGCCTCGCGAAACGGGCTTGCGCCTGTGCCTTGCGTTCCTCGGTCGTGCCGCGCAACGGCCCTCTCTCCTCGACCCAGTGTTGCTGTCCGGAGCCGTGAGGCAACGTGATCCTCTGGTGGAGGTCTCCTGACCACTCCATGACGCATGAAACCGTCCAGCCCACGTTGAGGATGACGCCGCGATATCCCTTCACCCCCGAATACAAGGGCTGGAAACGGTCCCAGAACGCTTTTACGGATCCGGCGATGTCGTTTTGCGCGAACCAGTAGAGATCAATTTCCATCCAGCGGTCCCCCGGGATCGGGTAGGCCGATTGAGGTTCCACACCGTGACCCTTCATGCCGGCACTTGCACGCCCGGAACACCCTGGCGCTGCCGACAGGATGATTACAGCAACAGCAAACACCGTCACCAATATTTCAGACCGTCGCATTTCCCCGCCTTCGCTTTTCCACTTGAATTTTCGCAATGCTCGCCCGTCGATTGCGCGAGCTTTGATTCAGTCGTCACGCGGGTGCGTGGCATGTTATGCGACCGCTGCTGACATGACTCTTAGCAGCCCCTCCAGCGAACGCTTCGTGGTTTCAGTGTGGCTGAGGCCGGCCGCTTCGAACTCACATTCCAGCGACATGGTTGCCTCGCAGCCGTCGCGCAGCAAGGCTTGCAACTGCCCCTTCAAATCGATCTGACCCTGATCCGCAAAGGTCTCGTGGCAGTTCTGGAAATTGGGGCCGCACTGCGCTCCCTTCAGGTGCAAATTCCAAATCCTTTTCGGTTCGAGGGTGCGGTATCCGTCGGGGAAAGGTACTTCTCCAAGCCAGAGTCCGTTGCCGATGTCGTAGTTGGCGCCCACATTGGAGGGGAGGGTTGCCAGGATTTTCGCCAACTCATGCACCGTTCCCACATTGGTGGCGTCTTCATTCTCGATCACCAACCGAATCCCGGCGGAGTTTGCTACTTCTGCCGCCTTCTGAACCTCCTCGGTGATGCGGGGGAAGATTCTTTCAGGTTCCGCCACGCGCCAGAACGTGAAGATTCGTATACGATCGGTCCCCCAGGCATGAGCGCGATCGATCGCCCGTTTCAGCAAATCCATCTGTTCAGAGTACGGATAAACAGGCGTACCCGCGCCTAGCGTCTTCGTTCCAGGGAGGGTACACTTGAACAGCGCCGTGTCCACCTGAGAACATCTGATTTCATACTGGCTCAGTAGCTCTTTGAGCCGGCGGATTTGCTCAGGACTGGCTTCGGTGTTGTACTTGCCCCAGACAGACCGAATCTCTACCCATCGTACATTGTAAGTTTTCAGGACTTTGAGCGCGGTTTCAAAGTCCGGCGAGAGGCCATCACTGATGACCGCCACCTTGAACTGCTTCGGCGGCGAGACGGCGCCCGAACAAAGGCGCGCGGGATGCTCTGCGAGAAGAGCCGCGCCGGCGAGCATTCCGGCGTTTCTGAAGAATCCGCGTCGATTCATTGTCAAATCCCTTTCTGGCGAATTGCATAGAGTTTGGTACTGACGTCGCACATCGGAGTCACGCTTTTAATCGGTTACGGCTGTGCATGACGCTGCGCCTAGCATATATACATGTCTCGATAGATTTTCAAGCCTAAAGTGCCCGCACCCAGCCCGGCGAACGCCAACAAATCCTCACGAACGCGATAAGGCGGGTCGGCCTTATTGTTCCTTGCGGCACCCGCATTGGAAGACCTACCTGATGCGTTCGACAAGAGTTTGGCAAAACTTTGGCTTGACTCCTTCCGGTGCTCTGGAATATAAATCTGCCTGTCTGGTTTATCTGGGAAGCCGGCGCGATCCCGGCACGGCCCACGCCACTGTAAGCGCGGAGAGACGGAGCAACGAAAGCCACTGGGGTAAGAAACTCTGGGAAGGCTGCTCCCGGTCGATGATGCGCGAGTCAGGAGACCGACCAGGCCCTCACGATAGCTTGATTCGACTTCGATGGGAGGGTCGATGAGCATTCTCCGGCAGTCAACCAATTTGACATTTCCGGCCAAGAAGCTCTAACGGTTTTTCCCGTCAGAATGCCAGGTCTATTTTGCGCTTGCGATCGGGCCCACCCAAGATAGTGAGGTCTTTACCTGGCGGAGCGAATAGCGGAAAGATTCGCTGCGCGGAAGAACTCGTTTCTGCCCTCCTGCGGGTTGTCGACATCGTCACGGCAGGCCGCGAAGACTCGGTATTGCACGCACTCCGCAAGTTGTGTAACGCCTCGGAAAGGAGGTGATCGGCATGAAGCACCAGAAGAAAACGGTGATTGCATTCCGTAAAGTCTGCAAGGCAAAAGGAACAGGACTATCTCATTACATTCTTATGGCCGGAAAGGAGAAGTAGTCGCCGGCCCCGGTCGCCGTGGTGGGTGCCCGCAATTCTGCCGGACGCCCCCACGGAGATCCGCTGACGGACACAACCCGCAATGAAACACGTTTCGAGTTTCGGTACGAAAGCGTCGTCGCCCGGCGCCCATTTCAACACCGGCAACGGTCCGGCAATGTTGCCCGTCGACATTGGGCACGCAGCATTCTTCGGGCTTATGGATCCAGACGCCGCCTTCTGGTCCCTGGTGGCGAAAGACAAACTTGACGAAGCGCTAGCGAGCGGCGGAGCGTTCATGAAAACGTTTCGACGCGGCCGCAGCAAGTTCCTGGCGGAGATGGAAACTCTGCGCTCGGGACTTGCGCCATCCGCCGTTTATTTCAACCCGACGGACCGTTGCAATCTGAACTGTTCGTATTGCTACATTCCGGAGACCATGCGCAAAAGCGGAGTGAGCATGACGCCCCAACAACTGGTTGAGGCGCTGGGGATTCTCAAGGAGCACTTTACGCGCAGGCTTCCCGAGGGGACGAAGCCGCAAATCGTATTCCATGGGGCCGAACCGATGGTGGCCCGCGAAGCCGTATTTGCCGGCATTGAGACATTCGCGAACGACTTCCAGTTTGGCGTGCAGACCAACGGCACGCTGCTGGATAATGAGGCGATCGAATTCCTTACTTCGCGCGGAGTCGGTATCGGGTTGTCGCTGGACGCCCACGTGGACCGCATTGCCACGCGCACGCGCCGCCGCTGGGACGGTTCGAGCGCCTTCGATTCGGTAGTCGCTGTGATGAGGAAACTGCGCGATTACCCGAGCTTTAACGTGATCGCGACGGTGACGCGCGAGAACATGCGCTGTCTGAACGCGCTTGTCGATTTCTTCCATGAGCATGGCGTCGCCGTCTGTATGTTGAATCCGGTGCGTTGTACCCGGCAGGGGGCGCGGGACATCCGGCCGGCCGATCATGAGATTGCCCGCTATTACCTCCGAGCTTTGAACCGCACCTATGAACTGTTCCAGAAGACCGGGCGCAAGCTGGTGGTGGCGAATTTTGCCAATGCGTTGGTCAGCATCATGGCTCCCTCTGCCCGCCGGCTGATGTGCGACATCTCGCCCTGCGGAGGTGGGCGCTGCTTCTTCGCCGTGTCGGCTTCTGGGGATCTGTTCCCGTGCAGTGAGTTCGTAGGCGTGCAGGATTTTTGTGGCGGAAATCTCTTCACAGGCAGCGTCGAAGCCGCGCTTTCGTCGGAGCCGTTCAAAAAAGTAACGAGCCGCCGGGTGGAGAATATTGATCCCTGCAAGCGTTGCGCGATTCGCCACTTCTGCGGCTCTCCGTGTCCGGCTGAGGCCCACGAGATGAACGGCGGCATGGACCAGCCCGGCGCCTTCTGTGGGCTCTACGAGGAACAGGTCCGCTACGCATTGCGCGCCATTGCCGATGGACGCCAGGATGCTTATCTTTGGGACGGCTGGGACAAAGGCACGGAGACGCTGATCAATATCTCTTCTCTTTAAGGTGAAGGACAACAGCATTTGAAAAAAGCCACCTTGCGGAAGACGGTGACGCTCGTACTGGGCGGGGCGCGCAGCGGAAAGAGTCGCTACGCCCAGGAACTGGCCTCCGCCTTCGAGCGAGTCGTCTATATCGCCACGGCACAACGCGATGACGCGGAAATGCGAGCCAAGATTGCCCACCACCGTCGCGACCGGCCTTCCACCTGGAAGACTCGCGAAGTTTCAACGGACCTCGACCGTGCTCTCCGGGAGGAAGGCCCACAGGCTGATTTGCTGCTCATTGATTGCCTGACCCTTTATACGGCAAACATCATGGGCCGCAAAAGGGGCGGGCGCAGCAAGGTTCGAGATCACATCCAACTTCTCTGCGAGGCCGTGCGCGAGGCCGAGGCTTCCGTGGTCATCGTGTCGAACGAGGTAGGTTGCGGCGTCGTTCCACCGTACCGGAGTGGACGCGATTACCGGGACTATCTCGGGGAATTCAACCAACAAATCGCCAAAGTAGCCGACCGAGTGGTCCTGATGGTTGCGGGCTTGCCGCTGACCGTCAAGGATTGCTCCAAGGGGTAGGAAGATGACACTCATTGAATACAGCAAAGACGGGAAGACATTTCGCGACAGTCTTGGGTCTGTGCCCTCGCTCAAGCCGGAATGGAGAGCGCGGGCCGTGGCCCGGTTGAACAGTCTAACCAAGCCGCTGGGGAGTCTGGGCCGTCTGGAAGAAATTGCAGCCCGCCTGGTGGCGATTCGCGAGGAGGATCGCCCTCGATGCACCAAAAAGGTGATCTTCACCCTGGCTGCCGATCACGGAGTTACGGACGAGGGAGTCAGCGCTTATCCCAAAGCGGTGACAAGTCAGATGGTGCTCAATTTCCTTGCCGGAGGGGCGGCGATCAATGTTCTCTCGCGGCATGGTGGGATTGAGGTGGTGGTCGTGGACATCGGTGTCGATGGTGAGTTCGGTGAAGTCAGCAATCTTGTTCGTGCGAAGGTCCGTCGCGGAACCCGGAATATGGCCCAGGAGCCTGCGATGAATGAAGCCGAGCTACATTCGGCGCTGGGAATCGGCATTGAGCTGGCGGTGATGGCCGAAAAAGAGGGCAACACCCTCATCGGAACGGGCGAAATGGGGATCGGCAATACCACAGCCGCCAGCGCCATCACCTCCGTCCTGACGGGACGACCGGTGGCGCAGGTAACAGGACGTGGCACGGGTTTGGATGAGCCCGGGCTGAAACGGAAGATCGAGGTCATCGAGCGAGCCTTGGCGGTAAATCGGCCCGACCCATCCGATCCTCTCGACCTGTTGAGAAAGGTGGGAGGGCTGGAAATTGCTGGACTCACCGGCTTGATTATCGGGGCGGCATCCCGGCGAATTCCAGTGGTCATCGATGGCTTTATCTCAACCTCCGCAGCTGCCGTCGCCTGCGCCCTGGAAGCCAAGGTGAGGCAGTTTCTCTTTGCCGGCCACCGGTCGTCGGAACCCGGGCACGCCGCGCTGCTGGAGTTCATCGGAGACCCACCCCTGTTGGATTTGCAAATGAGGCTCGGTGAAGGAACGGGCGCAGCCTTGGCCATGACGCTGATCGAGGCGGCGGCGAAGATATTCGACGAGATGGCAACCTTTTCGACGGCCGGGGTCAGTGAGGCTTCGGCATGAAGCGGATCGTAAGTCTCTTCCTGGGGGCAGTCGCTTTTATGACGAGGCTGCCGGTGCCCCAGAAAATGCAATGTGGGCCCGATGCCCTTTCGAGTGCGGCCGTGTTTTTTCCTCTGGTGGGATTACTGGTAAGCGCCGGAGCCATCATCCTGACTCATGTTTTCTCCCGGTTTGTCGCCCACGATGTTGTGATCGTTATCATTCTCGTCTTCCTTGTTGCCATCACGGGCGGGTTCCATGAAGATGCGCTAGCAGACGCTGCCGATGGGTTCGGCGGTGGCTGGGGAAAGGATCAGATTCTCAATATCATGCGGGACAGCCGGGTGGGAAGTTTCGGGGCCCTGGCGATCGCGCTCGCCTTGCTGGCCCGCTTTGTTTTTCTTGGCAACATCCCGCCCAATAGGTTTGACGGCTATCTGGCGGCGGGCCAGGTGACCTGCCGTTGGACCGCCCTACCGCTTGCTTACTTTTTGCCCTCGGCTCGAGAAGAAAGCGGGCAAGGGGCGCGGGTGGCCGGGAAGATTACGACTTTCACCCTGGTAACGGGAACTCTCTTGACCGTCGCGATCGTGGGGGTTGTTCTTGGGGTGAAGGCGTTGTGGGTGATGTTGGCAGCGGTCGTGGTTACGGCAGCGACCGGAGCTTATTACCGCCACAGAATCGGGGGCATCACCGGCGACTGCCTGGGGGCAACGAATCAGATCGCGGAAGTGGCAATCTATTTCGCCGGAGTCGTCCTGCGATGAGGGAGGATAACATTCGAAATCCTTCGCATGAATTTGGCCCGAGTGAAAAACAAGGGGTTTATGACGCCATTTACAAACGTCGCGACGTGCGGGGACAGTTCCTTGCCGACCCGGTTCCGGACGCCCTCCTCCACAAATTGCTGGATGCGGCACATCACAGCGGCTCGGTGGGATTCATGCAGCCGTGGTCGTTCATCATCATTCGCAGCGAGCAGATTAAGAGGCAGGTGAGAGATATCTTCCAGGAAGCGAACGAGGCGGCCCGCAAAGTGTTTGAAGGCGAGAAACGCGAAATTTACTCACGCCTGAAGCTGGAGGGAATTCTGGATTCGCCGGTGAACGTCTGCATCACGTGCGATCCTACTCGTAATGGGCCGCATGTGCTCGGACGGCACACTATTCCTGAAACCGATGTTTACAGTACGTGTTGCGCCGTGCAGAACTTCTGGCTGGCGGCACGGGCCGAGGGCATCGGCGTGGGTTGGGTGAGTGTTTTTGAGCCCGCCAAGCTTCGTCAGGTTTTGGGGATACCCTCTCACGTCATCCCGGTGGCGTACCTTTGTGTCGGATATGTTTCGGAATTTGCGCCGCGGCCGGAATTGGAAAGCGCGGGCTGGCTGGCGCGCCTTCCTTTGGAAGAACTGATTTTTTATGAGAGCTGGGGAAAGAAAACTTTGGAGTAACTGGGGCCTCGCCGCAACAACTTGCCGGCTACTCCTGGTCAGGCACGCGACCGCGGAGGGCAATGGGCGCTTTCAGGGTCATTTGGATGTTTCCCTGTCGAGTGCCGGGCGGCGGGAACTGCGATTCCTCTGTGAGAAATGCACCCGATATCCGGTTCGAGCCGTCTATTCGAGCGATCTCCGGCGTGCGCGCCAGACCGCAGGCGCCATCGCCCGTAATTTCGGGCTCGATGTAGATGTTAGGTCGGAGTTGCGGGAGATAAACTTCGGCCAGTGGGAGGGACTCTCCTGGGATCAAATCGCCAGGCGCTTTCCCAAGCTGGCTGCTTTATGGATCGAGCGGTTTCCACGCCAGGCGATCCCCGGCGGCGAACCCATCAGCCAGTTCAAGAAGCGTATAGCCGCGGGGATACGAGAGATCGTCGGAGCGAATCAGGGGCAATGCGCCCTTATCGTCACCCACGCCGGGGTTATTCGCTTCACTTTGGGAAAAGCCCTGGGCTTGCCCGCTGGAAACCTGTTTCGACTGGTACAGGATTCTTGCGCGGTTAACGTCATCGACTACCTGGAAAAGGGAGCAGTCGTGCGGTGCATCAATGGCTGAAATGATCAAAGGATTCGTGGTTGCAGGGCCGGCAAGCGGAGTTGGCAAAACAACCGTGACGCTGGCCCTGATGGCGGCGCTCCGGAAGCGCGGAATGCAGGTCCAGCCTTTCAAATGCGGGCCGGACTTCATCGACGCGGGACATCACACACGCGCCTGTGGCCGCGCATCGCGCAACCTGGACGGATGGATGCTCTCTTCCGACAAAAATCGCGACATCTTTTGTCGCAGTGCAGTGGGCGCTGACGTTTGCATCGTGGAAGGAGTCATGGGGCTCTTCGACGGCGCGAGCGGAAAATCCGACGTGGGTAGCACGGCAGAAATGGCAAAGCTGCTGGGCCTTCCAGTTGTTCTAGTGGTTGATGCCTCCTCCGTGGCGCGGAGCGTGGCTGCCCTGGTCCACGGATTTGAGACCTTCGACGCTGGAGTGAAAGTACTCGGTGTGATCTTCAATAAAGTCGCGGGGCCCACCCACTATGCTTTGCTCCGCGATGCGGTTGAAAGCGCGTGCGGCGCTGCTCCCCTGGGGTACCTGCCGCGAGACCAGCGGATCCAAATACCAGAACGGTACCTCGGGTTGTTTACTGCCGGCGAAGACCTCCTCCCTGACTCGAGTTTGGCCTTGCTCGCCGGAATAGCGGAAGAGCATATCGACTTGGAAAAGCTACTTGGATCTGCCGCTCGTTTCGATGTGCAATCCACTGCCGGGGAATCAGCGCTGACAAATGCCCGTGTGCGCGTAGGGGTCGCTCGTGATCGCGCTTTTTGCTTCTATTATGAAGACAACCTGGATGCGCTTCGGGCGGCAGGAGCGGAAATCGTGGAATTCAGTCCTATGAAGGACGCCGCACTGCCCGTGAGTCTCAACGCCCTGTACTTCGGCGGCGGGTATCCCGAACTCTACGCCGAACAGCTCAGCGCGAATGAAGAAATGATTGCCGCGGTAAAGCATTTTGCGGATGAAGGGGGAGCCATCTACGCCGAGTGCGGAGGCCTGATGTTCCTCGCCAATAAAATCCTGACCCGTGACGGCAAAGGGTTTCCAATGGCAGGGATTCTGCCCCTAAGTGTGCAGATGACCGATCGCTTGGTGAACTTCGGCTATGCGGAAGTCTGCTTGACGGCGGATTCTCTATGGGGAGCTGCCGGCACCCATGCGCGCGGCCATAGTTTCCATTGTTCAACGATTACAGACTCCGGACCGATGGATCAATCGTACCGTGTCAGTTACACGCTGGCCCGGCGCGAAGAAGCTGAAGGCTTCCACATTAAAAACGTTCTCGCGAGCTACATTCATCTCCACTTCCTGTCCTGTCCGGCGCTCGCGGCAACTTTTGTTGAAAACGTGCAGCGGGCGAAACCGAAGAAGTTTTCGAAGGTGGCAGATTAATGCGGAGCCTTTTCAAGCGAGTTACCGTTTTGATCGCTTTTTGTCTCTCGATCTGCGCCCCGGCCATGGCTTCCCGAGAACTTAAGGATGAACTGGGCCGGCGCGTAACTTTGCCCAATAACCCACATCGTATTGTCTGTTTGGCGCCGAGCCTCACGGAAACGGTTTATGCGCTGGGTCTCGGAGCGGTGGTGGTGGGCGTGACCGATTTTACGGATTACCCCCCGGAGGCGCAGACAAAGCCGAGTGTGGGGGGCTTAAACGATGCCTCAGTGGAGAAAATCGTCTCGCTTCATCCCGACTTAGTCCTCAGCTTGGCTGAAATCAACAGGGAAGAGACTGTTGATGAGCTGGGACATCTGGGAATACCGGTCTACGTGGTGGATCCCCAAGGCTTGCAGGGGATCATGGCATCGATCCAACACGTTGGCGACGCACTCAACCGGAGCAGTGATGCTCGGGGGTTGTTGAAGCGCCTGGAAGAACGGCGTGCGGCCGTGACCACCCGTGTGAAGGGGCTCCCGCGACTTAAGGTTCTCGTCGTGATCTGGTATGACCCGGTGATCACGGCGGGCGGCAAATCGTTCATTACTGATGTTGTCGTGGCTGCCGGAGCAGAGTCGATTACCGCCGACATGGCCCAGGCGTGGCCCCAGATCAGCATGGAGGAAGTGCTGCGCCGGTCACCTGAACGCGTCCTGCTGGTCAGAGGCGCCCATGGGGGGATCACGGAGGAAGACCTCAAGGCTCACGCCGGATGGGATCAGCTCGAAGCGGTCCGGGACAACCACGTGATTTACATGGGCGAGCAGTTCTTTCGCCCGAGCCCCGTGGTTTTTGATGCGTTGGAGCAGCTTGCGAAAAAGCTTCATCCCGAAGTTTTCTAAGCCAGGAGTGATGAACCATGAAGGTGGGTATAGAGCGGGCCGGAGCCACGGCGAAGAGGAAAAAGGGATTGATCATCGTCAACACCGGAAATGGCAAGGGCAAGACCACCGCCGCACTGGGTGTCGCGCTGCGGGCCTGCGGGTACGGGATGAAGGTAAGCATGCTTCAGTTCTTCAAAGGAAAATGGAAGTACGGCGAACTGCGGAGCGCCCCCAAGCTCGGGACCTTCGAGATTCGCCCGATGGGACACGGTTTCACCTGGGAAAGCAAGGATATTGAAGTTGATAAGCGCATGGTGCGCGAAGCGTGGCAGGAGGCCAGCGCCGAGATTCTGTCCGGAAAATATGATTTGGTCATCCTGGATGAGATCAACTACGCGCTCCATTATGGCTACTTGCCCTTGCAAGACGTGGTCGACTTCTTGAAGAAGAAACCTGAGATGCTCCACGTGATCCTGACCGGGCGCAATGCCAAGCCCGAGATCATCGAAATTGCCGACATGGTCACGGAAATGCGCGAGATCAAACACCCTTTTAACGAGGGTATCGTGGCTCAAAAAGGAATCGAGTTTTAGATCGAAAGGAAAAGTTGACAGATAACTCATGGTGAGATGAACGGGAAGCGCGGTGAAAATCCGCCACTGCCCCGCAACTGTAAGCGACCGTAGAAGCCTGTTACGAGCCACTGCCAGCATGGGTGGGAAGGCACAGGCGATGGGGAACGCGTCGCGAGTCAGGAGACCGGTCTCGCCGGCGTTGTTCAAAGTCCACTCTTTCGAGGGAAAAGGAGGACATGATGTGTATGTCGAAATTCCGCTCAGGCACCACCCTTCTGCTGTTGACACTTTTCATTACCGTTTTCGCGTCCGTCGCGAGGGCCAGCGCGACGGGTGCCGTTGAGGGCAAGGTAGTCGATCCGCTCGGGGCAGTTGTCCCCCATGCGGACGTAAGCTTGCTCCAGAATGGGAAAGTCGTCGGCGTCACCAAGACGGACCAGGAAGGAAACTTTGTATTCTCGGGGATTGATGTTGGCCAATACCTCGTCCGAGTCGCAGCACCCGGATTCGCACCGCAGGAAAGCCAACCCGTGAACCTTGCGCCAGACCGTCCGGTCAGCATCGAAGTGATGCTCCCGGTAGGGACCCTCCGGCAGGAAATCGTAGTGTCGGATACCGGCAGCGATTTGCCGGAATCGCAGGTGGGCGCCTCAGTGACCGTTCTCGATCAATCGGAGCTGGATGCCTTCAATAAACTCGATCTGCTCGACTCGCTTCGTCAGGTGCCCGGACTCTCCGTCGTCCAAACCGGCGAACGAGGTGCAACGACTTCGATTTTCCCCCGCGGCGGCACGAGTGACTTCAATAAGGTGCTGATCGACGGTATTCCCGCCAACGACATCGGGGGAGAGTTCGAGTTCGCCAATCTTTCCGCCAGCGGCGCGAGCCAGGTGGAGGTGTTTCGAGGCGCCAACAGCGTCTTGTACGGAGCCGACGCGCTGGGAAGCGTGATCCAGGTCACGACTCGCCGAGGCTCTTCTACGCTTCCGGAGTTCACTTACTCGGCAGACGGGGGAAATTTTTACACTTTGCACCAGGAAGCTTCGCTGGGGGGTGTTTTTCACCAGTTCGATTACTTCACGGATTTCATGGACCTCCAAACTCAAAACAGCCTTCCCAATAGCACCTTTCATAACGGGACGTTTTCCGGAAACGTTGGATGGCAGGCTACCCCAAGCACCGACGTTCGTTTCACCCTTCGCCATACCGCGACCGGTCTGGGTGTTGCCAATACACTGGCCTTTTACGGTCTCCCGGACGATGCCTTCCAGCGGGAGCAAGACACCTATATGGGAATCAAGGTGCAGAACCAGACCACGTCACAGTGGCGGAATTCGCTCCAACTGACGTCCACCCAGCTTCGGTACAACTACGACGAACCTGAGCCGGCGGGAATACTCGATGCCAACGGCGATTATCTCGGCGAGCCGGTCACCCTCTGCGGCGCCAACGGATTCTGCTCGAGTGGCCAGGCGATCCTCGACTATGGCGGTGGCGCCTATCCGGACCTTTATAATTCCCATACCGCCGAGCAGTCCCTCGATGCCCTATCGAATTACGACATTAAATCGGACCTCAGCGCGAGCGCCGGCTTTCGATACGACCACGAAAGCGGCTACACCAACTCGGCCGGTACTCTGTCTCCGACCAGCCGCAACAACTATGAGTATTTCATGGAAGCTCACGGCAGCCTTGACCACCGGGCCTTTGCGACGGCGGGATTGGGGCTTGAAGATTACGCCGTCTATGGGTTCGCGGCCACGCCCCGTGTTTCCATGGCGTATTATGTGCGCCGGCCGTCTTCCGGATCGTTTTTCGACGGTACGAAACTGAGATTCAATTTCGGCACGGGGATTGACGAGCCCAGCATCCTCAATCAAGGGGAATCATTATTCAATCTGCTTTCGACGCTGCCGAACGGGCTGGCGCTGATTTCGCAGTACCGTGTTTCTCCCATTGGGCCGGAGAGAAGCCGGGACTTCGACTGGGGAATTGAGCAATTGCTGTGGGGCGGACGAGCCCGCCTGGCGGTTACTGGCTTTCGCGAGAGTTTCTTTAATTTGATCGCCTTTGTGGACAAAAACCTTCTTCCGGAACTTGGCGTCCCGGGTCCGGTGGCCAACGCCCTACCCTATGGTGCGACCGTCAATTCGGACTCCTATCGCAGTCTGGGAGCGGAGGTGGAATTGGAGGCCAAGCTCCGCCGGAATCTCCGGCTGAAGGCGGAGTACACCTACACGGACGCCGTTGTGACCCAGTCGTTCGCCAGCAGCGCCCAGGCGCCGTCTTTTAACCCATCTTTCCCCACCATTCCGATCGGGGCCTATACTCCTCTCATCGGGGGCAGGCCTTTTGGAGTGCCACCGAATTCCGGGAGCATGGCGCTCATCTATTCCAAGCGGCGATTCGGATTGTCCGCCACAGGGTATTTCGTCAGCCGGTCCGATGACAGCACCTTTCTTACGGATGAGTACTATGGCAACACGCTGCTGTTGCCCAACCGGGACCTGCTCAACGCCTATCAACTGATCGACTGGAGCGGCTGGTTTGACGCTCATCGCGGCGTTACGCTCTACACCAGCGTTAGCAACGTTCTGGACGAGCATTATCAAGGGGGGTCCGGATACCCCTCCCTGCCCTTTAATTTCCGCGCCGGGATTAAATTAACTATTGGCGGAGAGGGATGGAAGCGCAAGTAACGATATGGATCCCACCTTGAAGGGACGGAGAAAAGCCGAAATGGCAACGGCAACACAGGAGTCGCCACCAGAGACCGGAGATAGGGTGAAGCGCACCCACACGGCAGATGTGTCTTCCAACTTGCGCTTTCGCGCTGGTGTGGGCATGCTCGTCGTACTGGTTGCCGCCAGTGTTGTACTTGCCTCCGGCATTGGCGCCGTGCATGTTCCTGCGAAAGAAATTGTCAGTATGCTTCTCAATCACACGGGTCTTGTCCACTTGAACCAAACTTGGCCGCACAGTGACGAAATTATTATTTTCCAGATACGGCTGCCGCGGGTTCTGGCGGCGGCGTTGGTGGGAGCGGCGCTCTCCGTGGCAGGAGTCCTTTTTCAAGGCCTTTTTCGCAATCCCCTGGCGGATCCGTACGTGATTGGCACCTCCGGGGGCGCGGCATTTGGCGCCAGCCTGGGAGTGGTGCTCTTTTCCCATATTTCCATTCTGGGATTCGGGGCCATTCCCACGCTGGCATTTCTCGGAGCCTTGGGAACCATGGTGCTCGTCTTCCGTTTCTCCCGTGTCGGGGGACGCACGCCGGTGGTCACACTGTTGCTGGTGGGGTTCGCGGTTAGCGTCATTCTTGGCTACAGCGTCTCCTTCCTGCTCATCGTCAATGAACGATTCGAGTTGAACACGCGCCTGATTTACGCATGGCTCCTGGGCGGAATTTGGATTGAACACTGGAGTCAGCTCGGACTCATCGCCCTCATCGTCCTCGCCGGCACCGCGGCCGCGTTCACGCTGACGCGGAGTTTGAATGGCCTTGCCCTCGGTGAGGAATGTGCCGAATATCTCGGCATCGCGGTGGAACGCCAGAAGGCTGCCGTGATCGTCGTGGGGTCGCTCCTAACTGCCGCGGCAGTATCGGCGGGCGGCCTAATCGGGTTTGTGGGCCTCATCGTGCCCCACTTTCTGCGGCTGCTGTTTGGGCCCAACCATGTCCGATTGCTTCCCCTCGCGGCTCTCGGGGGGGCGGCGTTCCTGGTGATAACCGACCTGCTCGCGCGCATCGTGATGCCGCCCAATGAGGTGCCGGTCGGAATTCTGACGGCCCTCGTGGGCGGCCCGGCATTCCTGCTCCTTTTGCGCCGGACCAAGCGGGAGTACAGGTTTTAGGTATGGCCACTATTTGCGCTTCTCAAGTGTGCTTCGAGTACGATGGCCAGCCGGTCCTCAGGGGCATTTGCCTGAACATAGGCGCCGGCGAGCGGGTCGCAATCCTTGGTCCCAATGGGGTGGGAAAAACAACGCTCTTGAGACTCTTGAGTGGGGCACGCTCTCCAACCAGAGGTTCTATTCTCCTGGACGGAAGCGACCTCCACAGCGTGCCCCGGCAAGAGTCGGCGCGCAAGATTGCCGTCGTGCCCCAGGATTTGGCCATTCCGTTTGCCTTCACGGCGCGAGAAATCGTTGAGCTTGGACGCACGCCGCATTTAGGCTTGCTGCGAGGTTTTCGAACGGGCGACCGGCGCGCGGTCGAGCGGGCGATGCACTCGACGGATACGATTGACCTCAGCGACCGGATCATCAATGAGCTGAGTGGTGGGGAGCGCCAACGGGTCATCATCGCCATGGCGCTTGCGCAGGAGCCGGAAATCCTGCTTCTCGATGAACCGACGCACCTGCTCGATATTACCCGTCAGGCGGAAATCCTCGATCTGATCGCCGACCTAAATTGTAGTCGCGGTCTCACCGTCGTGGCCGCCATCCATGATCTGAATTTGGCCGGGCGCTACTTTAATCGTTTGGTTATCCTGCATCGAGGGGCCGTGCTGGCAGAAGGTACGCCCGAAGCCGTGCTGCGCGCTGACATTGTGGAAGAGGCTTACGGCGGGCCTGTGGAGATTGTACGGACCGGTAATGGCTGCCCCCCCGTCGTCCTTCCAGCTTCCCGGCTTCGCGACTTCAAGAAAGAGCAATGAGACGAAAGGGGCATCTGAGATTTCAATTTTCAAATTTCAGATTTCAAATCTGAGATTCTTACAACGAGGAGACCACCATGCGAATTCTATCCCTCCTTCCGCGCGCAACTGAGATCGTGTACGCTTTGGGCCTCGAAGACAATCTGGTGGGAGTTTCCCATGAGTGCGATTATCCTCCCGAAGTTAAGACCAAGCCTATGGTTTCGACGAGCGACCTTCCCTCCACACTGCGCAGCACGGAGATCCACGGCGTGGTTAGCGCCCATCGTCATCCGGCCCACAGCCTGTACCGCATCGACGAGGAATTGCTTCGGCAGATCGATCCCGAGGTGATCCTTACCCAGGAGCTTTGCACCGTATGTGCGATTCCTGTTGCGCAAGTGCGTGAGTCAACTAGGATTTTGGCCGGACCCTGCCGCATTGTTTCTCTCGAACCGAACAATCTCCGCCAGATTCTCGACAATATTCTGACCGTCGGTGAAGTGGCGGGACAAGAAGCGCGGGCAAACGCCGTGACGCGCTCACTCCAGGAGCGGATCAATAAGGTCACCGAGATGGCCTCACACGTTGCCTCGCGTCCGCGGGTGATCTGCATGGAATTAGGGAGGATCTCGAAGTGGCCGCACGCACGATCATGATTCAGGGGACGGGCTCGTACGTAGGAAAGAGTGTAGTGACGGCTGCCCTTTGCCGATACTTCCGGCAAGAGGGCCTTCGAGTTGCTCCTTTTAAATCGCAGAACATGTCCAACAACTCGTTCGTAACATCCGAAGGTGGCGAAATAGGACGCTCTTCGGCGTTCCAAGCCCAGGCGTGCGGCATCGAGCCGCGAGTGGACATGAATCCAATCCTGCTCAAGCCCAGCAGCGAAACCGGCGCTCAAGTTGTGGTATTGGGAAAGGCCGTCAAGGTGATGAGCGCGCGTGAGTATCACCAGTATCAGCCTCAACTTCTTCGGGTCATTCGGGAATCTTTCCAGAGGCTTTCACAGGAAAACGACATCGTGGTCATCGAAGGAGCCGGAAGCCCTGCCGAGATCAATCTCCGGCCATTCGACATCGTCAACATGGCCACGGCTCGCATGGCCTGCGCCCCAGTGGTGATTGTGGGTGACATCAACCTCGGAGGCGTGTTCGCCTGGCTGGTGGGAACACTCGAACTGCTCACCGTCGAGGAGCGCACGCTGGTCAAGGGATTCATCATTAACAAATTTCGCGGAGATCTCTCGCTGTTGTACGGAGGTCTGGAGCTTCTCGAAAACATGACCGGCAAGAAAGTCCTGGGCGTGTTGCCTTACGTTAAAGATCTCGCCGTGGCGGAGGAGGACGGCATCCAGGATTCAAAATGGAAGGGGCCGTGGGTCCAGGACCCCACAAAACTTCAGATCCGGGTGATTCTTCTGCCGCATATTTCGAACTCCACGGACTTTGAAAGCCTGGAACTTGAGCCCGACGTGGGTCTGCGCTACCTCGCCGAGACGCCGCCGCCCGGCGAACCGGTTCCCGACCTGCTCATCATTCCAGGGTCCAAAAGCACCATGGCTGACCTTGCCTACCTACGATCGTCGGGGCTTGCTGATTACATCTGTGATTGCCACGAATCCGGCGCGTCCGTCGTGGGAATTTGCGGTGGTTATCAAATGCTGGGGCTGGAGTTGCTCGACCCCATGGAGGTTGAATCGAGTACGCGCTCCATGGAAGGTTTGGGTCTCCTCCAAACTAAAACCATTTTTGAGCCTGAAAAAACCACCAAACAAGTCCGCGCGCGGAGCCTTGATCAGGAGGAAGAAATTGTTGGCTATGAGATTCACATGGGGCAAACTCAATGCACTTCCCCCACTCAACCTCGGTTCAGGATCACCCGCGAAGGCGGAAAGCCCACGGACCGCTTTGATGGTGCAGTGTCGGCCGATGGTTCGGTGTGGGGAACTTACTTGCATGGAGCATTTGACGCACCAGCCTTCCGACGTCGCATCCTTAATGATCTGCGTGTACGTCATCGCTGGGGGCCACTTCCGCCCAGCAGCACTACACAATCCGCTACGGGACTGGATTCACTGGCCACGCTGATTCGCGAGCATATTGATTTAGCGATTCTCGAGCAGATCTTGAACGGATCGTTATAGGTTTTGGGGGGTGGTGACGCGGGTCGCGCCGTGGCATTTCCGCTCGCGACTGCCCCATGCGTCAATCAAGCCATTCTCGAGCCATTGTGGGCGAGGCAAAGCACCGGCCACGCCGGCAACAGTCGTTTTCCCCGGCCCGGCGAATTGCCTGGCTGCTGCCCCTGCGATCACGCTTCCCCTAAAATCTCTACGATTCATGTTTTATCCATTCCAGAAGCAGGTTGGCATCGAGCGACCGGGCCGGTTCATACCTGAACCAACCCTTCCCCGCCGATTCCGCCAGGCGCTTGAACCGGGAGGCGGCCACTTCCATTCCCGTGGCGCGGTTGTCGCGCGCCTGACAGAACAGCAGTTTGCGCGGCGCAACCAGGGCAGCGATGTCCGCCACATCGGCAATCGCCAGCGAACCGGGGATGACCGATCCCAAATCCACTTCGTAGTCGCCGACATTCAGACGCCCGGTGACCTGCGGGTCATTCCAGGACTTCGACATCTCGTTCCTTGGCCCCGGTGTTCTGGCCCTCATTGGCGAGACGAAGCTATGAAAATACCCGGCCATCGCCACGCGCTCGATTCGTTCATCAACGGAAGCGGTAAGCAGCGTCGGCAGAGCATCGTCGCCGAGTCCCACGACGGTCAGACCGTTCAATTTCTGTTTCGACTCGAGATGATCCACGGCGCGCCCCAAGTCGAAAGCACGCCTGCCGGCCAGCGGCTGTCCTAAGTCCACCTGACAGGCCAAGAGGCGGAAGTTGGTGTTCCAGCGCGGGCCGAAGAGCCCCAGGGTTTCGCCCCTCCCGCGCAGGTCAACCGACACCACGGCAAATCCCGCGGCGAGCAACGGCGGCACGAGTCCAGATTCCGCGACGGCTGCCTTGCCCCGATCGTCCAAAATGATGATGGTCCTGGCAGCAGCGCCATTGCCCTCAGCCGTCCAGCGCCAACCCGGGATGTACTGCCCATCCTCGCTGGAAAACGAAAATCTCTCGAGCCTTCCACCTTGAGCTGAAATCGGTTTTCCCGAATCGGGATCGAGGAACTGCGGCTGCGCCTCCGGAGGAGCGGCCAGTTCGCTCACCCACTGCCGGACGGATGGACTGGAACCGTCTGAGCTCCCTCCCCCCAGGCCCGAGATGGCGGTCTGTGCCTTCCTGCGCGCGAGATCGACCACTGATGGAGCGGCGGAGAAGATTGAGCCGTCGCGGTCACAAAGCAGCCGCGGATCGTTCTCGCTCAGCGTTTGCAGGGGTCCTTCCGCGACCGGCTCTCCGCTTCTCTCCCCCAGCAGCCGCCACGCCATCCATCCGTACATCTGCTCTCGATAGGGGCGCGAATACGCGTGTGGCTGGCCGGCGAGCTCACGGAAACCAACCTGATCGGATTTTCCCACCGCCGCATACACCGCAGCCGTTTTGTGCGCCGATCGCCTTGCGCCGCTGATAGGGAAGATCCCGTCGTGGTCGCCTTGCATCATCAGCAGCGCCCGGGGAGCGATAAGTCCCGCCACTTCAAACCACTCGAAACCGCGGAACATGGCGGGCAGGTGCGTACACGTGCAGTGCGTGCCCGCATACTTCAGCCAGTTGTTGAACTCGAACGTGAAGCCCACGACCACGGCAGCGCGGACCCGCGGGTCAAGCGCGGAGGTAAATAACGTATTGAGTCCCCCGCCGGAGTTGCCGGTCACGCCGATCCGATCGGCATCGACGTCTTCAAGCGTGAGCAGGTAATCAATGGCCCGCATGCTGTCCCAAACCATCCAACCGGCGATCGTCTCACCCAGCGGTAACAACGCGTAGCCCGCATCGTGATGGTTGTTTCCGGGGATTAACCGTTCTCCCTGGCCGAGGGCATCGTAGGTCAGAACGACAAATCCCATGCGCGCCAGCGCGATGCACCGGGCCTGAACGTCCGCAGCCGCTTTCCCCGCGGAGAGATAGTGTCCAATTGGGCAGAGGATGGCCGGGCCTTTGTGCGTGGAGCTCGCCTTGGAGCGGTAGAGATTCGCCGATACCGGGAATCCCGGGCGGCTCTCGAACAAGACATTTTCAATCTGGTAATCGCCGAGGTCATGCCGGCCCACCACCCTGGCGTTCAGCGGCGTGCGCTGGGGGATATCCTGAAGCCCGATGGCCTTCCGAAACGCCGCCTCCACAACCGGCCGGCGCTTTGTCCACTCTTCCGCGCTCGCGGGCGGCTGCCATCGCAACACGTACTCGGCTGCATCGCCTAGTGATTTGACAAGCGCAGAACCGCCGGGGGGCGTGCTGAAGCCCTCCATCAAAAAGGCCTCTGGATTGACGGGGCGTTGGGTGAGCGTGTTGGTTGCCTGCGCGGGATCGCGAAGCGCCGGGTGGCCCACCGCGGCCCTCGCTTTGCCGGCGCCGCCTGCAAGGGCTTCGGTTCCCAATGCCGACACGGCCCCGACTTTCAGGAATTCTCTTCGGGCAATCCGTTTGTTCATAATTTCGTTGCCTTGCTCGGCGGCGACTCTCGTCCCGCCCTAGCCGTTGAGCTGGAGATGGGCACGTGCCTGCCTGGCGTTACTAATGCCGGGCTAACGAGCGTCAGCCGCTGTCTGGAAGTGAAAAACCGGTCCCCACTCCCCGATGTCCCCGTGGTCGTTGCGGGCGCGCACCTTCCAGTAATAGGTCGTCCCCGGGTTCAGGAAGCTGGCCGACACCTTCCATTCCGTTTTGGCCGATCCCACGTTCTGGTGCAGGGTGGTGGAAAGAGGCCAGCGGCAATCAGGACGCAGGCTCACCATCACCTGGTAATCCACCACTTTATCCGAATCGTCGGTTTCTTTCACGGGAGCCCAACGCAGCACCGGCTCGAGCGATGAAACTGCGCCATCGTTGGCTGGATTTACCGCCATCTGGACGGTGCCCGGCGGGCGCGGACCATTGACCTCCCGCCATCGGTAGGTGATGCGCACCTTGGCGTTTGACTGCTGCCGAAAACGGATGACGTTCTTTCCCACCGAGAGCGCGGGCAGGCTTTCCGGCGCGACCTGGAGATCGGTTTCGGAACGGAAGGCATCCAGCCCGGTTTGGGTTTCGGGTTTGGCGTCCGCATTGGCGCCGATGCCGAACCCCATCATATAGCCGTAGCGTGAGTGGGACCGCAGCAGTTTGGAATCGAGATCCAGCCCGACCTCGCGGGCGCCACTGCCCCATCGGTATTCGTACAAATTACCGGCGCCCCAACTGGGCTCCCCGAAGAAGATGTTCGCCGTATCAAAATTTGAACCGCCCTTCACGACCGTGCACATGAAGCGGCCGCCCACGATCGGGTACGGGCTCTGAATCGGAATGCCAAAGCGGGCCGGGTTCGGGTACACGTCATTTTGAAGATCGCCGACGTGAATCGCCGGGCTCTTCCCGTCCTGCGCACGGGTAGCGATGTTCGGAAACGGATGCTCGGGTATCCAGAGGTAGGGCGAAATATCAACGCGGCTCAAGTCCGGCTGCCAGATCAGTTGGCCGTTGGCGTAGGTTTGCGGCATCTCCGCCCGCACATCGCGCCCCTCGAATTTGCCCAGCTTGGGGGTCCACCAGCGCACCAGCTTCTCGCCCGGCTTCAGCGTCATGGCCATGGTGAAGTTCTTGGCAATCTCTGCGTCGTAGCTGCGCTCTTCGTAGTTGTCTTTGTACGACGTGATGTACTGGACGAACTCCGCATTGCGTTCCGGGGTATCCGGGCCGATGTACCAGGGCTCCATCTCGCGCGGATGAATGGTGCGCTGGATCAGCCACTTGTCATGCTCCACGGTGTCCAGGCTGGCGACGGTGCGGTTGTCCCGATCGAGGTAGAAGACTTTGACGTTGCCATCCAGTTCGTGCCACGCGCCGTTGTAATAGGCCTCGGAGACGGTGTGGCCGGAAGTTCCTGCACCCGTGCCTTCAGACCCGCCGCGATCCACATGCATTTCATCCACGCCGCCACATGCCCGCAGATTCCATACCCGTACCCGTTCAGCGCTCTGACGGGGCTCAGCGCAGACTCGTCGCCTTCCGGCGAACGCTGGTACGTTCGGTAACGAATCCACCACCAGATGGCGAGCGCCTTCTCTTCGTCGGTAGTGCAGCCACGCGTAATCTCAGCCACCAGCGATTTCACGTCGTACCAATCGTAGAGTCCGTTCACCGAGACGCGAGGATTGACCACTGGAGAGTCGCCCAGGTTCTCGATGGTGATTTCGATATTCTCGGGGTCGCGCGAGCCGCCCACGTTGATCGTGTATTCGCTATCGGCGCGGTCGATGACTACGGAGGATTCCTTGATGCCCTCCTGCCCGGCCGCCGTCGTTGCGAACAGCACGAGGGCCAGCACGGCGTATCTTGTTGCACTCATGAACATTCACCTCTGTGCGGAGCACCTTGGAGTGCAGCCGCGAAGCTGCCGCCTTCCTTTTACCAATACTGAATCAATGGAAACCAAAGGCGGCAGCTTCGCGGCTGCACTCCAAGGTGCTCCGCACATCATTATTTCGAGTTACTGGCGTGAAGCGTACACGTGCCGTCTTTCAAACCCGGTGAGGTCACCGTTACCGTGATCTCTCCTGGAGCGGGTTTCGACATCACGTTAATCGCGGCCATACCCCACACGGCATCCAGGACCGGCGTGCCCAGCAGTCTTCCCGGCCCTTGCGTCTGGAACTTCAGCCAGGGCATGGCGCTGGGCACGGGGACGCCGTCTTTGTCCGTAATCACCGCCACCACGCGCACTGTGTCGCGGCCGTCCGGCGCGATTTGTTCGCGGTCCGGCTGGAGAACAATCTGGTACGGATCGCCCGCGGTTCGGCGCTCGTCGACGTATTCCTTGCCATTCTTCACGCCAACGGCACGCAAGGTCCCGGAGGTATAGGGGACGTCTTTCCAGACGAACGGGCCGTGCCGCAGGTGGGTGCCGGGCGGCAGGCTGGGCCATTGCTCCCACACGCCTTCGCGTTTCCACTCGGCCACCAGGCTCTCCGTCGTTTCCGGCTTGTGCCTGCCCAGGGATTTGCCGTTCAAAAACAGTTCCACCTCGTCGCAGGTGGAGTAGACGCGAATCGATTTCGCTTTCCCTTCCTGGCCCGGCCAGGTCCAATGGCCCACGATGTACACGAAGGGATCTTCTGTCCACTGGGCCTTCACAAACCAGTAACTGGACTTGGGGATGCGCCACAGGTCGCTCAACCCACGATAATCCCCGCCGTCGAAGCGCGTTCCCCAGGGCCGCAATTCGGGCGGCCCATAGTAATTGAAAATGCCTTTGGTCCCGGTGCAGGCGGCGCACCCGGCATCGAACATTTCCCACTTGGCAGACGCCATCCAGGGCATGGCCTCAAACTTGATCCAGCTTGCCTCCTGGGCGATGCCGCCGAGCAACTCGGAGGGATTCGTGCTGCGCCGATACTCGGAGACAATGCCCACGCCGTTTTCGGGACGGTCATTCCCCTCCGGCTCAATGATGAGCCCGCGTTCGTTTTTGAACGCGCCCCATTCGTTCCACAGCCACATCCAGTCCGGGTGCTGTACTGAAAGTCTCTGGAAATCGTAATACCCGCTGTTGGTGGGGTCGCGCACATCGGTGAGCGTGGGATTCACCCGCCCGGCCACCCAGCGCGTGGGATCCAGTTGATGCGCTTTCTCCACCATCTCCCGCTGGTCCTGGATGTAGGGGTATCCGGTATTGTCGTCGGCGATGCCCCAAATGATGATGGAGGGGTGGTTGCGATCTCTGCGGATCATCTCCCCCATCGCTGCCAGGCAATTGTCGATGTAGGCGCGCGTGTACCGCGAGTCGCCGAGTTCCGTCATGGGCGAAGGCTGGTAGTCATAGATCTTGATGTTGGGGATTTCTTCCCACACCAGGAGGCCCAGTTGGTCCGCCGCTTCTACAATGCTCTTGTCCTGGATGTAGTGTGCCGTCCGGATCATGTTGGCGCCGAGTTGCTTAATGATTTCCATATCGCGGCGGCTGACCGCATCGGGCAGCGCATCGCCCAGATATCCGAAGTCCTGGCGGCGATCGACGCCGTGAATGTTAATAAACTCGCCGTTGAGGGTGTACCCTTTGCCCGGCACGTAGCCCATAACCCGGAAGCCAAAGCGGGTGGAAAGTTCGTCCGCCAGCAGGCCGTCGCGGTACACGCGGCTGCGGAGCGTATAAAGACGAGGATGGTTGGGGCTCCACAGTTCCGCGCCAGCCACCGCCAGCGCCGCCGGCGGGAATTGAGCCGTGAAATTGGCCGCAATCTCCTGCTCTTGTTCGGCAGTGGCCAACACCGTACCGTTTTGCGCAATCACCTCGGAAGTGACCTTGATCTTTGTGGGCGAACTCAGTGCGTTCCTGACCTCGGTGGTGACGCGCGCGGTGGATTCTGCCTTGCCTGCCTGCGGCGTCGTAATGGAAAGGCCACCGTCCGGAATCAGCACCGGGCCGGTGACGTGCATCCAGACGTCGCGGTACAAGCCGCCGTAGATGGCGATGTTGGTCTCATTCGCCGGCGGAATATCCGGACTGTTGGTGTCATCCAGCCTGATCGCGACGAGGTTTTGTTCCCCCGGTCTGACGAGATCGGTGACATCAAAGACGAATCCCGTATAGCCGCCCACGTGCTCGCCGGCCGGGCGGCCGTTCACCCACACTTTCGCTACCTGCATGGCGCCTTCGAATTCCAGAAACACGCGTTGCCCGCCGGACAGCGTGGGAACGTTGAACAGCTTGCGGTACCATCCAATCCCGCGCCAATGGCTTAGGGCCACAAATGGCAGGTGGGCCGTCTGATCCCAGGAATGAGGAAGAAAAACGGTGGACCACTCCGAATCGTCATAGCCCGGCTTCCAGGCGTCGCGGAACTGCCATTCAATCGCGGACCCCGGATTTACCTGGCGCTCAAATCGCCAGTCTTCGTTGAGACTTACCGTCTGGCGCGGCGCCTGTGCGAACATGCACGAGGAAGAAACCAGGAAAGCCAAGGTGAGTTGCAGGAGATGTTTCATAAAATACCCTCCCTAAACAGCAGCGGCGGACCGAGGTCCGCCGCCTGGAGTTTCTACATTTGAGGTGGTAGCGGACCCATCGCCCGGGGGAGCAACTCGTGAAAACTCGCGCAGCGCTTTGGAGTGCGGCCGCGAAGCTGCCGCTTTCTTGTTCCTTGCGCAATGGCCCACGAAAACCATGGAAAGCGGCAGCTTCGCGGCCGCACTCCAAAGCGCTGCATGCGGTGTGGTGATTCTCAGGCAATCGGAAGCAGCAGACACGCAGAAATCTTCCACGATGGACGAAAAGCTTCACCTGAAATGTAGAAACTCCAGGCGGCGGACCGAGGTCCGCCGCCGTTGGTCGAACCGATAACCATACTCTCAAAAATCGAGGTGTACGGAAAGCATGATCTGTCTCATGGTGCTGTTGCTGCTATCTGATCCCAGTCCGCCGGTATTATCGAGGTAGGTGATCGTGCCGACGCTGGGCGAACTAAGGTCGGTGTTGGGTCCGCCAAGATTCGGGTGATTGAGCGAATTCATCGCCATCATCTGGAACTTCAATTTCGCGTTCTCGTGGATGGAGAAGGTCTTGCCCAACCCGAAATTCAGATTGACCAGTCCAGGGCCTACGATGGAACCCGGTGAGGCGTCGCCGAGGGTGCCCTCGGTTGTATCCGGAGCGTACGCTTGAGAATTGAACCACATATTAGCGGTGGGATTGCCGATGCTCGAATTCTTGAGCTGGTTCAGGTCAAGTCGTCCCCAAGTGCGCGAGTTGGAGGGATCGTTGCAGGCGCTGCAGTTTACGTCGTTTAGATATCCGCTCCGCATGGTCAGGATAAAGGAAGCCTGCCAGCCACCCACAACGTGCTCGAGCGGTTTGGCAAGGCTGGAACCGAATCGTTGACCTTTGCCAAACGGCAGGTTCCAAACGCCGCTACCGACAAACCGATCACGCACGAGTCCAACATCCGGGCCACGGTCGTAGTTCCGGTTCCAGGAGTATGTGGGCCAATTCCAAATGTCGCTCGCACCCGTCCAATCCGCCGTCCGAACATCTTCTTCAATCAGGGTATGAGTATAGCCGAGACTGAAGCTCAGCCCTTTTCCGTATCTTCGTTCAAGTTTAAGATCAATGAGGTTCCCGAATTCCGAGCCGCCATTCACCCCATATTGTACCTGCCAGTACTGTTGGTAATTTAGCTGACTCCAAAGGAGATTGGGGTTGTTGCTGATCGTCGGTTGGTTCAGGTCGGGGTAATAGACGAGCTGAGTAGTGTGATGGCCTTGATAGTCGACCGTTGCCACCGTGTCGTTCCCGAATTGCTTCTCGATCGTGAGGTTGTATTGCTGAGTTCGGGGTGAGTTGAGGGAATTCTTGTTGGTGCTAATGTTAAAGCCCCCAGAAGCTACGCCGGAAGCGAGAGTTGGGTTGTTCACCCCTGAATAAGGATTCGGGAAGCCAAAGGTTGGCGTGGCGGTGCTGCCGGTAACCGGAGCAGACAGCACGTTGGTAAAGCCTTGCGCCCACGCAAACGGGCCGCCTTGATAACTGTTGATCACGCCGTAGCTTTCCATGGGCGTGTAAAACAATCCGCCACCGGCCCTAACCACCATCTTGTGGGGCAACCGATAGGCCAGGCCGAGCCGCGGACCAAAGTCCTGGTCAAGCGAGAGCAAAGATCGCCCCGTAGACCATCCTGCTTGAGCTGACGTTTCGATCGGCATGCTTGCGGGCCACAGCGGGCTCACGTGCGTGAGGGCCATTGGTGACGGCACCACAAGGTCCCCATTGGCAGGGTTGAAGCTATAACGCATATCGTTCTGGTCGACGGGAGCCGAAGTGTGGTCCCACCGCAGGCCGATATTGACGGTCAGCTTGGAAGTGGCCCGCCAATCATCCTGGATGTACGCAGCGTAATTGTCGTAGTGGACGACACTGTTCGGCCCGGGCATGTCGATATTCGCGGAGGCAGGAATGCCCAGCAGAAAGCTGGCATAATCAAAACCTCCTTGGGGTGTAGTGTTGGGTACATTGGGGAGAATGCTTTGCGTGCCAAAGTTGCCGAAGCCCGCCACGCCCCAATATTCGTTGGTTTGGTTAACGGTTTCATTGACCAGGTAATGCCGGCCCATAAACCCCGTCTTGATCACATGCTTGCCGTGCGTGTAGGTGACGTTGTCCAAATACTCCGTGGTGTTTTGTGCCCAACCTGATAGCGAATTGCCTCCGAGGTTGTTGAAGTTCGCGAAATTAATTCCCGGAAATCCCTTCCTGCCATTCAGGAGGTTCGCAGTGGGGACTTGGAGCCCCCAATCCTGAGCGATGGAAGAGCCATCGGTGTTCGAGAAGTACGCTGACTCATCACGGGCGAAACCGATCCGAGCCTGATTGGTTACATGCGGTGAGAAAGAATGTGTCTCCGAGATGTAGGCGTTGGTGGTGTCTCGGTTCTGGGTTGTGGCGTATTCCGGTCCCAGACCGTTGTAGTTGCCGTTTTCATTCTGGTGACGGAACTGCCAGCGCCCGGTGATGGCGTCTTTGCCACTGCGAAGGTTATGATCAATACGGAGGGTGGGGTAATAGTCCGGGTAGGCATTGGGAAGAGAGGTCACATAATTATTCTGATAGAAAAGCCCGGATGTGGAGGTGAAATTGGGCAGGGGAATATACTTCGACCCCTGGATCGCTGCCGATACCGCATTGATCCGGTTCGAGGGAATCTGATTCTTGGGAAAAGGACTGAAACTCTGGGTTGCCGGGTTGTAGGTTGTGGGATCGTAAATGATCTGTGGATTCGCCAGGGTTAGTAGCTGAGAGAAGTCGCCCTCGCGGAAGGCCGCTGTGGGAACGGACCCCTGGGAGACATATCCACCGGGTTGAAGGAACGACTCCCATTCGAAGAAAAAGAACGTCCGGTCTTTTCCGTTGTAAAGGTGGGGAATAGTCAAAGGGCCGCCAATCGTGCCGCCAAGGTATTGGCGATACGGACCATGGCCTTTCGTGTGACTAAAATAGTCGCTGGAATCCAGGGCATAGTTGTTCGTGTCCCAGTAGGCGCTGCCGTGAAAAGCGTTGGTGCCGGAGCGCGTTGAGACTTCAACGTGAGCGACGTCGCCGTATTCCGCCGACGGCGTGGAACTCACCATGGTGATATCTTGAATTGAATCCAGGGACATGCCCAGCATCGGACCGCTCCAGGCACCCCAGGCCGGGGCCATGGCGCTGACGCCATCTACCGTATAGGTTCCGAAACTGGCGCGTTGCCCGGCCAAGTAGCCGCCGTCCTGGTTCGATGAGTCAAGATACCGAAAATTTGGCATGCTCTTTTCCATGGGCAGGTCTGCGATTTGACTTTGCGTGACCACCGATCCGATTTCGGCATTTTCAGTATTGAGCGCGGGCGCCGCAGCGCTCACCTCAACGCTTGATGATACGTGGCCGACCGGCAGGGCAGCGTCAAAGCGAACGGTGGCCTGGGTGCCCACCGTCATCTCAGAACTGATCACTTCCGTGAACCCTGTCTGCTTGACGCTCACCTTGTAGGTTCCGGTGGGAACGTCGTCAAAGGTGTAGTTCCCCGTATTGTTGGTAACGGTCTCGCGATGCACGAGGGTCTGGGTGTTGGTCAGCACGACTTTGGCGCCAGGGACAACTGCCCCGCTCGAGTCCGTGATCAAACCTACGACAGAACCCAAGAACATCTGTCCCATCAGGGACGTTGCACTTAGAGTAGATAATGTAAGAAGAACCGCGATTAGCACTGCGGCTCTACGAACAGTGTTGCATTCGAATGATGCTTTCTTGTTCACTCTTTTTCTCCTTCCCCCTGCTGTTGCGCGTGCAATTTTTCAACCGCGCGGAGGGACGAGAATGACGTTTTGTCCTTGTAACGGGAACAGTTTAGGGATGTGAATGGCGATTTCCCAGTCAAATCATGGGTCTCCGCGCGGACGGATGGGCGACGTATTTGACGTGACCTAACGCGTGAGCAGGCGATCCGGCCATCCGCACAAGGACATTTAGTCCCATCGGAAGCCCATGTAACGTCGAGGTAACGTTCCCAAGTACGCTCTTTAACGCAAGGGTAGGGTGTTTTTGCCCGAGCGAAGAGAGACAAACTTGACGATTGGCAATCTCTAGCGATTTACCTGTGCAACGTTCGGGATCGGGAACTTGTGACATTTTGCCCTAAATTTCTAAGCGCGTCCCGCCACCTTGGTTGGACTTTTACAGGGGTGCCGGGGGATTTCTGGACTATCCATAATGCCTAGGTGGGCCTTTGACTAATTTTTGACACAACCTGACTGCGCCGCGTTATAGTTCGGTTGACGCCTGACCGAAAAATAGGCGCACGGAGTACAGTACGGAAAAGTCATCGAGCGAACCCGACACGTTTTTTCGAACCGCACAAGAGGGCCTCGTGCCGAGCGATGCGGCTCGCGCAGAGTTGGAGCGCGTCCTTCAAAGCCCCAGCTTCCGCTATTCGGAAAGACTGCGACGCTTCCTCAGATTCGTCATCGACAAGCAGTTGTCCGGTAACACCGACCAGATCAAGGAATCCGTACTGGCAATGGAGATATTCGATCGAGACGCGGCTTACGATTCCCGAGTCGACTCGATTGTTCGCGTGGAAGCGCGCCGCCTGCGTGACAAGCTCGCCGCGTATTACGCTTCTGAGGGCCAAGCCAACCCCGTCATCATCGAACTTCCTAAAGGCGGCTACGTTCCCACGTTCAGATTCCAGGCCGTGACGGAGTCCGCCGATGAGCGGGCGTCAGAGGCTGTGGCTTCCGCGCCGTCTCGGCAGTTCCCCGTCAAAACACTGATCGTGGCCGGTTGCGTTTGTGCGCTGGCCCTGGTCGCGCTGACCCTTTGGATGCACCCCCATGCCCGCAACCCGGCCGTGTCCGTACAAAGACTCACTGCCGACGTGGGGCTGACGTTCCGGCCGGCGATTTCTCGCAATGGCAAGTTAGTTGCGTATTCGTCCGACCGGAGTGGCCGAGGGGATCTCGATATCTGGGTCCAGCAGGTTTCGGGGGGAACTCCCGTACGTCTTACCGACAATCCTGCGGACGATGTCGATCCGACCTTCTCGCCCAATGGCGCGACGGTTGCCTATCGAGCGGAAGGTGTGGAGGACGGAATTTTCCTGGTGCCCGCGCTCGGCGGTAACCGAACGCTGCTCGTACGCGGCGGGTATCGCCCTCGGTTCTCACCGGACGGCACCCGCATCGCTTACTGGACGGGCGAGCGGATGTTCAGGGCGGCCAAAATCTATATCGTGACGGCGTCGGGCGGTAACCCTGTACCCTTCGTTCCAGAATTCCCCTATGCCGCATATCCGATCTGGTCACCCGACGGGCGCTACATTGCCTTCGTCGGAAACCAAAGTCAGACGCTGAGAGAGGAAGCCAACAGCGACGAGTGGGACTGGTGGATTGCGCCGGTGGCGGGGGGTCCTGCGACGAGACTTCTCGCCAATCCGGTTTTTGCGCGCCAAGGTTTGGTGCCGCCTGAGACGGGGACATCACACCATCGAATTGTTCCCGACGATTGGACGAGTTCCGGCTTCCTCCTCTGTTCCGCGCGACGGGGCGACCAAACCAACATTTGGAGACTGCGCGTCTCACCCAAGACCCTGCAAATCAGCGGGCCGGCCGAACAACTCAGCTTCGGGGCCGGACGCGAGGACCATCCCAGTTCGTCGGCCCAAGGCACGATCGTTTTTTCGGTACTGGCCCATAAGTCTGACGCATGGGAATTGCCGGTTGACGCGAACACCGCTCAAACTAAAGGAGTGCTCGCCCGGCTGACCTCGGGTGAAGGAAATTGTTCGAGGCCGACAATTGACCAGCGCGGCGAACATCTGGCATTCCTTTCCGATCGCAGCGGAAATAAGGATGTTTGGGTCAGGGATTTGAAAACGGGCGGTGAAACGGCATTGACGGCAACTGCCCAGGATGAGGCCTCGCCGCTCGTTTCGCCGGACGGTTCCGAGGTGGCGTACGGATATGCGCCGCCTCTGCGGGAATCCATCTGGCTGGTTCCGTTCGGTGGTGGCCCCAGGAAACAACTGTGTGAAGACTGCGGCGAGCCGCGCGCCTGGCTCCCGAATGGATCGGGCTTGCTGTTTCAAAAAATCGCACAAGGTGAATCTCTCATTGGCCGGTTGGACCGGTCGGGCCACGCAGTCCCAGTCCTCCAGTCCTCGCAAAGTGCGCTCTTCTCCCCCTCCGTCTCGCGAGACGGCAACTGGTTGGCCGTGATCGTTCGCACTCCCCCCAATGACCACCGAATCGCCGTTGTCCCGTTGCATGACGGCACGGCCGCCCGCAAGCAGGACTGGATATTCATCACAGAAGCGGGCATCTGGGTGGACAAGCCTCGCTGGTCTCCAAACGGTAATCTCCTCTATTACATTTCTGACCGCGATGGCTTCGATTGTATTTGGGTGGACCACCTGGACCCACTCACCAAGCATCGTGTCGGTGCTCCGAACGCGTTGATGCACTTTCACACCAGCAGCAGCTCCTTGGATACTGCCTACGGATTGGAGCTCTCCGTCGCCGGCGATAAGCTCGTACTGGATATCGGCGATACTTCCGGCAACATTTGGCTCGCCCCGCCAACTGCACCATAGGATGAGGTCTCCGCGCCAACTGCGTGCCTTCCGGCTCGAGCATTCGATTGGGGTACTCGCGCTGACGGCACATAGCTCGCACACCGCGTGGTCGACCATTTGGATTGATTAATGATCAATGTAGCTAATTGGCGAACCCGCTAACGGGAAGCGATCGGATTTAACTATCCGCTACCCACACTGAGACCGGTCTACGCTTGCAGATGTCAACTCCGTCTATCTTGGCGGATTCGATGGCGAGTTCATCTTGCTACGGAATCCCAATGCCTCGCATAAGGAATCGGGCAAGCTGCGGGGTCGACAGCTTCAGCGTTTTGCTGAGCTCGACCGTGGCGCCGCGATGTTCGTGCATGTGGGCTTTGCGGCCAGCCCGGACGGCACGCCAGGCATGGCCAAGAGCTTCAGTGGTGCAGACTTCGACGATTCGGTATTGGCGCTGCTCGATCCAGAAATCGTGAAGCACTGGAACTCCCTGCCTGCTTATCCGTTGGTCGTTGGCACGCCCACCGAGATCAAGATCATCGATGACGGCTATGGCCTGTTCCAACGGCATCCCCGTGTCAGGCATTACGACCACGATTACGTATGCTGCATGCTCCACGACGCAAGGCGCGGTCAGACCGGCATCGGGTACGTGGTCAATGCCATCACCTGGTTCAACCTGCTCTGGCTCCATCGGGAGAGCATCGTGTCCGAGTTGCGGGCGCTGCCACCAAGCACCCAGGTCGCCGACGCCATCCGCTGGATGCGGCACGAACTGCCCAAGAGCCGGATGCCGATGGTGGCCGCACGTCTGGAGGAGATCATCGACTCCATCAAGATGAACGGCAAGTCCGTTGACTGGGCAAACGGCGGTGCTCCTGGGCTCGACATTTTCGATTGCCCCGGGGCCGAGAGGATATATGCAGAACTGCACCAGTTAGTTCAAGCCGTTCGCATTAGTGAACGGCCAATTCTATTGGGAAGAGGCAAGCCTCTATTGGCGTGATTGCCATGATCCACCACATGCCACTCGGGCGGGATTTCACGGTGCGAAGTCCCCGCCCCGAAGATGGGCTGAAGTGGCAAGGTCAGATCCGTGGAGAACACCACCTGCTGGGGTGATATTCCCACGGGACGCAACTCCGAGGCGAAGATTGCCCTGGGTTGTGGGGTCTAACCTCTGGAACAATAGCAATCGGGGGGATTACTTGCCGAGCGCATCGACGGCCGCTATCCACCGGTTCCTACCAATCTGGTGAGCGTCGACATGATGCATGGCCTGGGCATTCCAGCCCTTCGAAGACGCTTTCACCACGGGAGCGTCGATCATCTTTTCCGCGTAAGTTTTGGTGCTGATGTCCGTAATCTGAAAAGCATGCACTTGGTATCCATACACCGGGAGACAGTCCTGACCCAGCCGATAAAGCCTTCCCTCGAATAAGAATGGCCTGCCGGCAGGCCGTGCGGTATGCAGGTCCTTCTTAATGACCGGGCTTAGAGGATGTTCGGTCCACGGCCCCTTGAAATCCGACGCGTAAAACAGGCGCAAGGTGTCGTTTCCTTCTACGCAGATGAACATCCACCACATGCCCTTGTACCGTACCAACGTCGGGCTGATGAAATGGTCACCCGTGAGCAGATCTTTCTGGTACTCCCACTTGTCGGGGAATGCCGTCGCTTTGTAAAGCCGGACGGACGTCTCCGTATGGGCTTCCGGAATCATGTAGTAATCATTCTGCCACTCGAACACGTACGGATGAGCGAGGACAAACGGTTCGTGGATGACAATGTGCCGGTAGCGCCACTCCAGGCCGTTGTCGCTTTCCGCCATTCCGATAGCGCCCTGGTCAGTCTTCAGGTCCTTGGCCGTAAAGAACATGTAATACCGTGAGCGGTCAACGACCATGAATGGATGGGCAAGGGTATCAACATTCAGGTCATTGACATCTGCTCCTGTCAACACCGGGTTCCTGACATGCGCCAGGGGTGAAAGCTGCAAGGGGGACGGGCCGCTATAGATACCGATGGTCCAATGGTCCCCTACCGTAGTGGTATTGGGCAGGGAAGGCTGTTGCGCCTTGCCGGTCAACAGAAGTCCCCAGGTGCAGATGGCTACCCACAAGGTCAAAAGAAATCCACTTTTCATGTTGATTCACCCCTCGCCCGGAATTTCCTTCTTCTCGGGAATATCCATTTTGGACTTCCGGGTCCTGTCAGTATACGCCCGCCACCCTTAGCGATCCTACGGCGCAATCAGCCAGCCTTTATGAAGTACTTGGTCGCGTCGAAGTGTTGATCAACCCTTGGTGCCAAATCTCAACTCTCATCTCCGGGCAAGGACCCGGGAAAGGATGAGCGTATGCCAAATACGGCCGCAGTAGTTCAGCTTCCTGAGATTCTGACAAACAAATCGAGATATCTGGTAATGTTTGATGCCTTCCGCCAGCTTCTGCGGGCGCTGGCTTTGCCCAATTCTCCGCTGCGTCGCAAGCTCCGCCGTCAAAGGAGGCTGACATGAACTGGAAGAAGGTTCTTCGCATTACCGCTATTACCGTGATTCCCGGCGGACTGGTGGCCCTGGGTGCCTGGGCTGTGGTGAAGAAGCTTCGCTCAAGCAATCGAGAGACGAAGAACGCCAAAGCGGAGACAGCCAAGGTTAACCAGCAGTCCACCGAGGAGGAGGCAAAGGATGACGTTCACTCCATCGGCAACGAGTAGCTTCTCGGCCGGCGCGGTCTTATGGGGAATGATTTGGGCCACGCTCGGCAAGCTCAATGAGTTGGCCCATTTCGTGGGCTTCAAGCGAGCCAATCCGCGGCAGACCGTGCTGCGCTGGATTAATGCGCACAAGGTTGTCACCATCACCCTCACCGAAGCTGTCAACTATTCGGTACACGGCATTTCCAGTCCGCTGGGCGTCACGTTCGCCCTGGGCGGAACACTGGTGAACGCCTTCATGATTATGTTCATCGTGCCCATCTGGTGCCGGCTGTCAAAACTCGAAAGTCTCTGATTGTCCCCCGGATTTCTATCCCCGAACCCAACTCAATCCCAAGGAGGCAATTGCATCATGAAAACTGCCATCACCGTTCTCCTCGTCTCTTTCCCTCTTAATCAAAGTCATCTCAATGGCTTTCTGCTGTGCAGGGGAGACTTGGTGTCTGTGCTGGGCGACAGCATTTGCCGAAGCCGCTGAATTCCGCGCCATTCCGCGAACCGACGCGCCGCATCCTCTGAAACTTGCCAAGTACGTTCGTTCTATGGACGCTCGTTTTGGAATTGGGTATAAAGAGCATCGTACGATCAGAAGCCCGCACCGATTGAGATCGCTATGGCCCCAACCCCTCCGCGCAGAAAGGTTCTGATCATCGAGGATGAACCCTCGATTCGGCGTGTTTTGTACGCGCTATTGGCAGGGCTCGGTTACGATGGTGACGCTGCCTCCGACGCTTATCAGGGGCTCTCGATGATTCGCCGAGGTGAATTTGACGCCGTTCTGCTCGACCTTCGTTCCAGCCAGCTTCCGCCGGATCAAATGGTCTGCGCCATCTCGAACCTGCGACCCAGCCTGGTGGGGCGTGTCCTGGTGATCACCGGGGAAGTCTCTCACCCCAGGACCATCGAGATGCTCGAGCGTTACGCACTGCCGCACGTTCGCCGCAGTCGTATCACCACCGACCTCTCACGCAACATCGCTCAGTTGGATGCCCTCACTTCCTGCGGCTAATCAACGACTGGTGTATCCCAGCCGACTTCAGTGAAGAGTTGACCGACGTCGGCGTTCCCGAAGGTGGTCGAGCGCAAGTCACGGGATTCCCCACCCTGGGCCTGCCTTGGTAAGCCTTTTCTCCGCTTGCTTCATTAGCTTTTCCTACCGGGTTCGACCGGCGTATGTCTCGGGTCTTCAGGAGTTTTGGGATCTGGATCTTGCAAGTCGTGAAGCGGAGTTTACCGGGAAGGGAGCATGCCTGGTCAGTCCTGAAACTTTCTCGGACCCTCGTACCGAAGACGGAAGAAAGCGTGGTAAGGCAGAGCGTAGTGAATGCTTATCAATCTAAACCACGGTGCACTTTCAGGTGTATAACTCACGTTACCGTACGTCGTCGGCCGGTCGATCCCCGGCTTGGTAGTCTCACCTAAGACTTGGAGGGAAATCGTTCGAAAGTCCTCATCAATTAGCTGTTCTCTTAGGAGCTGGCCATACAGTGTTGGGCCGCCTTCACAAAGCAGCGTCCGGATGCCATATTCTTGCCGTAAGCGTTGCGCTGCGGTGGCAAGATCAACCCCCTGGCCGGCACCCGCAGAAATAATATTGATGGTCCCCTTCCGTCCAAACAGCTTGAGCTGTGATCGGAGGCTCCTTTCCCCTTCCGTTGTGGTAAATATCCAAGGCTCAACCCGCGGCGAATCGAATACACGAAGAGTCAAATCGACATTCCCGGAACCGGTGAGGACGATAATCTTCTGCTTGGCAAGACCTAAAGTTTCCTCTCGGTACGCCCGCAGTTGCTCGTCATCAATGCCGAAGTCCGCACCGAGTCCGTCCGGGCCTGGCTCCTCACGAAGCGTATTTGCACCCATTAACAGTCCATCGTGATGCGCTCGCAGGAAATCCATCAGCCAACGATCTTCTCCGCTTTTTGAAACCTGCCTGCCACTAGCACGGCCTTTCAGCTCCCGGAACGATGCCCTGCCATCGAGCCCCATCACGAAGTTGGAGCTTATGTACGGACGATGGGGGTCACGAGGCTCTGGAAAGCCAAACGGGCCATAGCGCTCTTTGATGCCCTGCGGTAGAGGAAATGTATCTTCACTCGCGTTATAGCAACGTTGAAGATCCATTGCCGCCTCCTGAGAAGAACAGCGCGATATTTAACATGAGGGGCACTTTACGGTCGCGCCATCCTGATCATCTCTGATTATTACTCTCTTCGAACGATTAAGTAAAAGGAGCACGCATATGATTCGGTCTATGCAGGAGTTTACGTCGGCGTTCCAGGCTGCACGTTGTGTCTCAACGCCGCTGGTCGCCGTACGCACGGCGGACCCCGCTAGCACCACACATTTCATCACCGACGCTCTCAAGCAAGGCCGCCAGCTTCCACCCGTGCTCGGTTGGGATATTGTCCGCGGCCTATATGCGGTCGGCAGGGACAGTGGCGACGAACTGGCACGCGTGTTGGGCGAACGTCAGGCTGCGACGATTGGGCCGGTCATTGCCTTGTTCTTGGCCCAGCAGCTTTGCGAGGACGGGCTGCTGCTTTACTCGAACGCACACCGCTTCTGAAATGATCCTGGAGTGATGCAGGGGATCTGGGACCTGCGAGATTTATTCAAGGCCACCGGCCGCATCATGGTATTACTGGCAGCGCCTGACCATCGGTACATTCAGCCTTGCCGTCAACGAAAGGTGGAAAGATGCAGATGGCGCTCCGCGGGAACGCGTGGAGTGGTTTAAGATTGTTTGCTTCGGCCGGTTGGCTGAGGTGTGCGGTGAATACCTCAATAAGGGCAGGCACGTTTATCTGGGAGGCCGGTTGCAGACTCGGAAATGGGCTGGGCCGGAAGGCGAAAAGCGCACGGTAATCGAAGTCGTAGCCAACCAGTTGCAGATTCTGGATCGGGCACCTAAGAACCGAAACGGTGCAAGGGCGGCTGAATCCTCGAAGCATGCGGAACCTGTCGACGATAGCGACAATCCTTTTGACGAGGAAGGCATCCAGACCGGGGATCAAGTTCCATTTTGACTGGCTGCCAGGGGGATGGTAGGGCGAGCGGGAGATTGACACCCCGGCTGGTGCCACATAGAATTGGCTTCCCTTCGGCAATAACTTTAGCGTAGCCGCGAAGCTGGCGGTTCCAAACACCTATCGCCGCCTGCCGAGCGCACGCACCAGGATAACTTTGATGATGAAGCGAAGAGAGTTCGGTCGGAAGATCGTGATCAGTACCATGGGAGCAGGCTTGAGTGGTTCCTTCGCAGAAGGGGCGGCTTCGGCGCAGGTGACGGGTAACCCGCAGCGGAATACCTTGATGCATGTGGGCGGCGACTACCACAGCGTTGCGGGTTCCGGCATCACCTCCCGGGAGAACCTCCAGTACAACTTGCGCTATGGGGTTAAACACCTCACCCTAACGCTCTCCAAGACCTCCCCGGAGGGTGCATGGGATCTGGATGAATTAAAGCGAATGAAAGACGATTGCGCTCATTTCGGCGTGCAGCTTGAAGCCATAAGAATGAGCCCTGACTACATCATCCTACCGAAAGGCCCGAAACGGGATCGGACGCTGGACGCCATTCTGGGGAACATTCAAAAGGCATCGGAGACCGGCGTCAAGATCATTACGTACCACTGGACGGTTATCCCCATCCGGCGAAATACCCGCACCCCGGGACGGGGCGGCTCCACCTATGCAGCCTTCAAGCTCGAAGACAACTGGAGGGATTTGCCACTGGGTGGTTCCGGCAAGGTCAGTTCGGAAGATTACTGGGAACGCATCAGCTATTTTCTGGAGAAAGTGATCCCGGTGGCCAAACAGGCGGATGTCAGAATGGCCTGCCATCCCTACGATCCACCAGGATTGCCCTTCGGCTATCAGGGCGCTGACAATTGGGATTCCCCTTCAATCTTCGCAGCCCTTAAACGCTACGAATCCATCGTGGACAGTCCGTACAATGGGTTTCAACTGTGCTTGGGAACCACCGCCGAGGGGTTGCAAGACCCCAAGAGAGAAGTCCTGCCCATCGTTCGATACCTAGGGGAGCAAAAGAAGATCTACCAGATCCACATGCGCAACATTCGCGGCGGGCTTCACAACTTCGCCGAGGTTTATCCCGATGAGGGCGAGATGGACTTTCTCCAGGTCATGCGGATTCTTCGGGACACGCAATTCGCGGGTTCGATCTGTCCCGATCATATGCCGCATCATCCCGATGATCCCGGAAGTCTTCAGTCCTACGCGTTCGGATACGGCTATATCGGAGCCCTGATTCAGGCCGTGAATTCCGAAGTCGCGGCTTGACCTCCCTGGGGGGCTTGCCTTGGCCCGGATCGAGCCCTTCTGGCATGGATCCCTCAGCAACTCGTAACTTCCTCAAAATGGACCTAATCGGATGAGCATTATTTCCCAACGGTCCCTTCGGGAAATCGCAGGCCCTCAAGAACAGGGTTTGCGCCAGCCAGCCTGCTCACCGCACATTAACAACCAGCAACCGCTTGGGTCCCTTGCCAACTTTAACGCGCGCAACCTCCTGCCGGCTCCGTGTGTCAAAGATCGAACAATCGTCACTGCCGCTATTGCTGACGCAACAGTATCGGCCGTCGGGTGAGAAAGTGATCCAATTCGGGCATGCCCCGGTGTGAATCTCCTGCGAGAGTTTCTTGGTTGCGATGTCGTAAACATAGACGCCGCCATCGGCAAGGCTGGTGACCCAAAGCTCTCTGCCATCAGGAGAAAGCTCAAGGCCGTGGGTTGGCGTGCGTGGCTCGAGTGGGCACATTGACGGCGGCGCGGGAGGAAGATCGACCCGATGAAATCACCTTCCGCTCCGGGATGCTGGCGACCACAAACCCGTGCAAATCGGTCAAGGCCACGTACAAGGTTTTTCCATCTCTCGTGACTGCATACGGACGCGGGATGCCGCCCACAGGAATCTTCCTGATATATTCCAGCTTCTTCAAATCAATCTCGTCAATTTCATGACTGGCCATGGAGGAGACGAACAGGTCTTCATTACTGCCGGCGTTGTAGCAGTTGTGCGGAACCTTGACAGGGAGGACTTTCACCACCCGTTTTTCGGCCATGTCGATAATATCCACACTGTTGCCATCTCGGATGGGAACTCCCACAAATCTTCCGTCGGGCGTAGCGGCACACTGGTTCGGCCTACCGGTGAGGGGGATGGTGTCCGTAACCTTGTTCGTGGCCGTGTCAATCACCTTGAGGTTCTTTTCGGACTCGATGGTGGTGAACAACTGGCGGCCGTTTGCCGGCGCGCACACGCCATGAACCTGCTTCCCGACGCTGATGTCGCCCGTCACTTGGAGCGTTCCCAGGCTGATCACCGTAATATCGTCACTCAGGCTGTTGCTCACATAAAGTTTCATGCTCCCGTTTGATCCCGAGGCCGAAGCGCACCTAATGGTTGCCGCCAACACCAACATCGATAGGGCCAGACCTCGACCGTCTCGCCTCATTTCTGACCTCCCCTTGCGTCCGCACCTTGGAAATCACGCCCTTTTTTAACTCTACTCCAACTCTGATTCAGGCGGAATAACCTAGGTACGGCAATGCTGCGTCGAACTGCACCATCACTTTACGGAAGACCAGATTGTTGTACCTCGACCACCGCAAGTCTTCAGTTCTCGGTCACCCGTAATAGAGGGAGGGCAGGATCATGGCTGATAGCCGACAGTAAACTCCGAGACTCGAATCCCCAGCCCCGAACCGCTCTTTGTCTCCCCTCTTGATTTCAGAGAGAAGGAGTGAGATAAAGGACCTACTCAGGGAACTGAAGGAGAAAACTATGCGATGTCCCGATTGCGGTGGTATCGGCCGACGCGACTTTCTCAAAACCGTGGCGATTGGCAGCGCTACTGTCGCCACGACGATCGCTGCCCCGCGACTTTCGAACGCCGCACGGGTGCTCGGCGCCACAGCGCCAGTCGAAACATCTGAAACCCTGGTCAGCACGCTCTACAAGAGTCTTACCCCGGAGCAGCGGCACCAAGTGACTTTTCCCTTCGGCCATCCGCTGCAAGCGAAAGTCGACAACAACTGGCAGATCACCCCGGTGACCATCGCCGAGATGTTTACCCCCGATCAGCGAGCCATGATCAGGGAGATCTTCCGCGACCTGCACAATCCAGAATTCGTGGATAAGGTCTTTTATCACATTGACGAAGATGGTGGCGGCCTCGAGAAATACTCCGTTGCGCTCTTCGGCGAGCCCGGCAAGGGTGGTTTCGAGTTTGTATTGACCGGACGCCACTGTACGGTGCGTTGTGATGGTGACACGGTGGCGGGAGCGGCGTTCGGTGGGCCTATCTTTTACGGCCACGCCTCGCAGAGTTTCAATGAGAAGCCTGATCACCCCAAGAATGTGTATTGGTATCAGGCGAAGAGGGCCAACGAGGTCTTTCAAGCACTGGACGGAAAGCAGCGCCAGATCGCACTGCTAGGTGACCCCCGTGAGGAAAAGGGAACGAGCACCGTCGATCTGAAGAAACCCGGTGAATCATTGGCGGGTCTGCCGGTTTCTGAAATGACCCCTGATCAGCGCGAATTAGTAACGCAAGTCTTGCATGACCTCCTGCTACCTTTCCGTCAAGAAGACCGTGGGCGCGCCATGCTGGACATCACGGCGAACGGGGGTGTGAACTCCCTTGCCATGTCATTCTATAAGAACATGGACATTGGGAACGATGGCGTGTGGGATGTGTGGCAACTGGAGAGCCCGACGATGGTGTGGTATTTCCGAGGTGCACCACATGTCCACGTCTGGGTTAACATCCGCGCCGGCTCGTAATCATTCAGGTTCTTTGCTGCGCGCGCGGCACACGAGGATAGCGGTCATACCCCCCGCCAATGCCTGCTACCCTTCGGGGCGAGCATTCATCACCGTCCCGTCGGTACATCATGTCAAACTCTGAGCCGGCAAAGCCCTTGGGCAACGGCCGCCGCCGGCGTGGTTCTGACCATAGGCGTTTTCTCCTACCCCATAAACCAACGACAACTGCACATCATCAACCGGGATGGGCACGCCGCAATAGTCAGCCCGCTGGAAATGTGACTCCGTCCCCCGCTTTCATTCGAACGACCGGGAAGGGTCCAATCCCCCTCTCCGGTTCATGGGCCGGATCGAGACCTGCTGGCAGCGGCTCCCCCCAGGCGAAAAGCAACCCGTCAAACCAGCAGAATATGCCTCTCTGCTAAAAGCGGAAAGTGTCGTGGAAATCCTATACCTACCAGGCATGAGACGTAACTCGGCTTTCCCTTGCTTCAGGGCTGGTAGCCGGTAGCTGCCAGCCGCCCCTTACCGGAGGAAGAGGAGCGAGGAATGCGGGAAGGTTGGTTGCGTGCCCTAGCCGCGGCTGCCCTGGAAAGACAAGAACCCTTTATCAACTCAACCCTCGCGCAACACGCCCTGGCCTTAGTGGCCCGCCTGTTCCGTTACGGGCAAATCAGCTATCATGGGGGCTTCATCAACTTGGTATCGGGGGCGACGTCTGCGCTGAGAATTGACCCGCAGAGCTGGAAGCGAACCCGAAGAATGAACAAGCACACGACGCCGCTAAGGCGCCCACAGGAGGAAGGTCCCAATGGCAGAGCCAACGAAGGAAGAACTGATGGCCCGGATCGCCGAACTTGAGAAACAAGCGGCATCAAAGAAGTCCGGCAAGCTGGAATTCAAGGTAAGCGAGAAAGGCGCCGTCAGCGTCTACGGGTTAGGCCGTTTCCCCACGACCCTTTACTACGAGCAGTGGAGTAGGCTCCTCGATGCCGGAGAAGACCTTCGTGCTTTCCTGGAAGCAAACAAGAGCCGCCTGAAGCTCAAGGCGTGACGATTAGGCTTGAAGATGATCCGGTGAGCCCCTCAAGAGCACAATCGAAGGTCGAGGCTGCGACTCCGAACCGCGGGGGAGTTATTTTCTGAGATGGTCGACCCGACTCTAGACAATGACGCCGCGTCAGGCTTGTAGCGCCGCAGCTGGCCTGGAATGACAAGAGCCATTTATCAACTCAACCCTCGCCCAACACGCCTTGGCCTTGCTGGCGCGGTTGTTCCGGTACGGTTCGTTATCACGGTGGCTTCGTCAGAGTGCTCCAGCAAGTACTCTGTCAACCGGTCCATGTCAGTTTCGCTGTAGGTTTGCGGGAGGAGGATGGCCTCCCGTCCCTTGATTGGCGCAGGGTAGTTATTCGGCCAGTCATGATTCGCCCACATCAATGCGAACTTCATCTTGCTCCGGTTGGGCGCCTTCAGAAAACCGCGTTCCACTTGCTCGTGGTAGAACATGGTCCCCATATGCCAGTACCAATCAATCATAAAAGCGTTGATCCCTGAGCTTGAGGCCAACTCGATCTCACGCGCTGCCGATTCTGGGCTCGACTTGTCAAATGAGCCAGGAACGGATTCGTCATACATCCTCCAGAGGGGTTGCTTAGGTTGAATTTCTTCCTCAAACCAGGGTTTGGCGTGCCGTACTGCCTCAAATTCAGTCCAACCTTTTCCGAAATACTTCTCCATGGCAGGACTGGGATGCCAACTGGGGAAGTTGTAAACAACCACCTCAAACGGCGTGCCCTTGAAGGGGACAGACGTATCGACGAGGCCTGCCATTTTTTCATACGTGAAGTAAGAGACGCCGGGGGGCACGAGGGGCCAAGCAACGTCCGTTGGCGTGGAGCCTGCTGTGCCGGCCGGCGTTCCGCTCGGGGCCGAGAGATTCATGGCGGCCGCAGTGAGGGGTATTGACCCCAAAAAAGTTCTTCGATCCATAATCATCCTTCTGGTGTTATCCCCGGTTTGCCGTCTGTCGCAAAGGGAACGCATCCGACAAGGTCAACACTCCCCGCAGACACGCTAACCCGCGCTGGATTCTGGTTCACAAGGTCTTTTTGAGCTGTTCCAGGAAATAGCGATAGTTCTCATAGGGAGTATCCGGAGTTGCGCTGTGGTCGAGCATCGGCAGATATCCCCCGTCGAAGAGGAGGGGCTTGATGCGTTCAAGTTCCTCATCGATCGCCCCCGGTCCAACGGTCAAAAGTCTCTTGTCGATCCCGCCCCAGATGCGAAGGTTCCGTCCGTACTTCTTCCGGACCGCAAGAACGTCCATTCCGGCCTGGACCTCGAAAGGGTAGAGAATGTCGATGCCGGAATCCATCCAAACAGGAATGAGAGGATCGATGTTGCCGTCACTATCCAAGGCAAACAGGCGAACGCCATGGTTTCGGCCGAAATCGACCACCTTGCGATATCGTGGCAGCATGAACTTTCGGGCCAATTGAGGCGAGATGAGGGGTGCCGTATGGTAGGCCATGTCTTCCCAAAACGCAAACACGTCGATGTCCGTCTCCTCGAGCATCTGGGATAGCATGCCGATCAGAAAGTCAGCATCGGCTTCGAGCATCTCCTCCAGAAATGCGGGGTCGTCATAAAACAGGGTGCAAAGGTTCTCGACCCCCACCAGATTGCGAATGGGCCCGAAGAAGCCACCCCACCGGTCGGCAATGACCACGAAAGGGAAGTCACGATTGCGGTACTGGCGCAGCTTTTCACGCCAGCCCGGTCCGATTCGTTGGCTGAGGTCCGGCTGCATCCGTTCACGCCAGTACTTGCGGAAATCTTCCCGGGACTGGACGGGATAACGAATGAATTGAGGCATTGAACTCAGGGGATTCTGCTTGAATTCCCTCATCACGATGCCTTGCGGGTCTACAAAGGTGACGTACTCTTCATCCTCGGAAAGGATTTCCCGCTCGAAAGGCGGCTGGGGCCAGAACCAGGAAAACTCCACCACCCACTTATCGCACCCGAAATCGGTCTTGCCCTCGACGTACCCACCTTCCGCGGCCCAACGGGAGGCGGTCTCTGGCCACGCGGGCCACATAAATTCATATAGCGGCGCCCGGTCCACCTTTTTGTATTCCAATGTTCCACGAAAGCGGTCAAGATCGTTCATACGCTCCAGTCCGTCGCGACAAATCAAGCTTCTTCAAGAAATCTTTATTCGAAAGAGCGTGACCGATTGGGGCTGTAGGTTTAAGTTCAGGGTCCCTGAACCCACCTCCACGGTCCCGGTTGTCGTGACGATTTATGATTCCGCGGTCGAAGCATCGAAATGGTTCACCCCGGTGATACTTTCGTAGCTGATGCCGGACACAGAGCTGAGTCAAACTGCCACAAGCAACAAAGCTTAGTCCGGCAAGACTCGCACACAAACATGACCATGTGGGGGCGCGCCAAAAAGCCAACCTGTCTGTTCCGTACCTCGCCGCCCCGTCTCTCCTTTGAATCACCCTTTGTTGTGAAGGAGTCGGTCAGGAAAAGTGAAGTTCTCACGGGGCATAACCACCACGGGAATGGACCGCAGTAGAAGCCATTTCATCGTGTCCTTTTCTTCTCCAAGGGGTGGGGGAGCCCTCTTGGCATTCCGTGTCCTATCGGTTCGTTTCATCGTGCGTTTCGCTGGACGCGGAGAACAGGAGGGCAGAGTACTCCCTCCAGATGCTGATCGTAGTAACCGTGCTTTTCGATTTCATCCCACATGGCGAGAACGTTTTCGAGCTTGGCGGCGGGATGAATCTCGGTCGTGGAGCCGATCCAGAGGCGGCCGGAAATCCCAGCCTCGTCAATCGTTCTGCGCACCGCAGCTCGAACCTCCGACTCGGTGCCAAAAGGAAGCAATTGGGAAACGTCAATCCCTCCCATCAGAATCCACTGTGGATACGCTTTATGGATGTCTCCCGCATACATATTTGAGAGCGGTTCCAGGGGATTGATCCCGTCGATGCCGGCGCTGCAAAAGTCGCTGAGAACGGCCCAGAGATTACCGTCCGAATGGTAGATGACTTTGATTCCATGCTGGTGCCACGCCTCGACTAACCTCCTGAGGCGTGGGAAGAACTCCTTGCGTAAGAAAGCCGGCGAAAACATAAGCTGCTGGGTACTGGCCATGTCGGAATAAACCAGAGCCACCGGCGATAGCGTTGGATCAGCCGTCTCATGGACGCGTTGAATCTCCGCCCACGTCAGCGCTTCGAGCCAGTCCGATGCCAGGCCCGGATTTTCGGCGTAAGCATACGACAGCAGCTCCAAGCCTGCCCGCACATGCATCGTATCCACTCCTACCGGGCTTTCGTTGGGAAAAATGACAGTATTCTCCCCGACCGTCTCCTGTAATTCCCAAAACTGCTCACTGGGCGACTTGGAAGAAACACCCCAAACGTTACTCTTTCCCGCAAAAGTGAACATGTCGCCAAACTGGCGATTGCGAATCTCCTCAACGTTCCGGGGGATATAATCCAGCAGCCCAGCAACATCGCTAAAGGGCCGCTCGATCAGCCAAGCTGGTCCAGCACTCTTGCTGGTAAACAAACCCATCGTCTTTGCGGAGGATGGCCTCCTCCATCGGTGGGGCAATTCCGCGCGTGATATCAAGCCGGTCCCCAATTGTCTTGCACAGCAGGTCCAGCCCGTTCTTTAGATTCAGCTTTTTCCCGGTTACGTGCTCGATCAAGGGAATGTGATGGATCAAATCAAATATCGGCACCCGATCGGGAAGATGCCCCTGTAAAGTGCACCCAATGCGCTGTCGCGCTGTCATTTGATCTTTAGGAAGTTTGCGCATACTTCTCCAGTTTTGGCCAATGTTGGCCTTGGTGGCAGGGAGCTGGGCACGAACATTCAACCCGAGTCCCGATTTCACTCCAGATAATAGGCCTCCTTCATCATGGCAAAGCGCTCTCCTGGTTTTTGGTCCGGGACAGGTTCGAACAAATGGCCCATTTCCTTCTGCCAACGTTGGTTGACAGGATCCTTCGCCAGTTCATCCCAAGCGCGGTCAAATTGTTCGACATCCATATAAAGGAAGAGTTCCTGCCCACGCCGGAAGATCGAGTACTTCGAAATCCCGACCACTTTGATCTTATCCTGCAACTCCGGCCAAACATTCGCGTGGGCCCGTTCATACTCCTCGATTGCGTCGGCTATGACTCTCGCCTTAAAGGCATATCTCGCCACAGGCTCCCCCCTTCGCATTACGGGGCAAACGCTCGTCTTACAAAAGCTGGTAGCGCAGCCCTTTTGGTACAGCGCACGTGCAAGCAGCAGGCCTTAGCTGCATAACCGCACCTCCAGTGAATCACCTTGGAAGTGTAACGACGGCCACCGAAAATCCACGCAATGTAACCCGGTCCGCATTCAGGTATGACACAGTAGGTGGCTGGAGCCCGGACATTTGGTCAACATACGAGACCTCGGCCCCGTGTCCGCCGGCGATCGAGACATCGAAACTCCTGTTACGTTTGTTAATCAGCAACAGCTTGCGGCTGCCGTCGTGAGTAATGAGACCCTGGGCGTAGACGTAGGGGCTTGAAATTGCGGTGTTCACCAGCTTGTCTCCCGGGCCGAAGTTGTTATGAATCTGCTTCAGGACCCAATAACGAGCGTTAGGCTGCCCCGTTTTCCAGTCGACCATGGTGACACTTGGGAAAAATGTTGGAAGTTGCGCCAAGGCAGACTCACCGACCCCATGCACGCCTAATCGGGATAACTCCATATATAAATAGGCATATAAAGCACCGCAGAGGTTCCAATAGGCGTTGGGAATCGGCTGGGGCACGTACCCCGGCTCACCCTGTTGAAGGTCATGAGGATCAATTACGCCAAGTTCATCAATGGCAGTCTGCGTTTCCGGTGAGAGTCTTTCCCGTATAGCCTGAATATAGCGGACGACGTTCAAGAAACCTTGAGCTTGGGCAAACAACGTCTCCGGCCATTCCTCGAGTTTTTGATCAGGAACCGGTGCCGCGTAGAAATGGTAGGAAACCATATCGAGCGGTATGCCTGACATGTGGTTCTTAGGGTTCAAGAAATACTCCAGGAATCCCGGTTCGGTCGAAGGGGCCGCCAATGCCATGCCCACGAATTTGATTCTTGGATCGACCTCGCGGATTGCCGCCACAACGGAATCGTATAGGGCAGTATAAAACTGTGGAGACATGTGGTGTTCAAGGTCAGCTTCGTTGAGCACCTCCCAATAGTCGATCTTGTAGTGATGGCCGGATTCATGGCGCTTGCCGAACTCGTCCGTGAAGCCCCCTTGCGTGTACCAGCTCACCAGCCGGGCATAATAATCGGCCACTTCCTTAAAGCCCGGATCCCGCAGTTCGGTCCCCTGTTCGTAGTCCCAAACGGCGTGGTTCGGGTCGGCCGGGTACGGCACACGCTTATCCGTCCGGAACATCCACTCAGGAATCGTGCTGAAATTCCAGATCGTCGAATGTCCCTGGGTAGCCCGAGCAAAATCCTCCACGAGCGGATCTATCAGCGAGAAATCCCAGGAAGTTCTACCGTCTTCAGGCGGCTCAAGTTCTGCCACGGCGAGCTTAGGGTAGGGCAGCCAGGGGACAAAACGGACATAATTGCATTGGAGGTCCTGCAAAGCTCCGAAGACCCTTTCGTGGGTCGATGCATTGCGGTTCAGCAAGGGACTCACAACCACTTGCAGGGTGGCGTCCGCCTTGGAAAAATCCGTCACCTTTTCCCAGTCTGCCTTCACTGTGACCCGTTCTGCGGGTGCCGCCATGACTGTCATGTAAGCACCAGCCGCGAGTAGGAGCGTAGATAACGAAACAATCCCCAATCTCTTCATGGCAGCTTCCCTCTATTAAGAACCGGTTGCATCGTCGTCGTTGCGCGGGGATTACCGGCCGGCCTGCTCCATACGCAAGCTGCGAATCTGAAAAGCACGCATGTGGGAATCGCCCTTGGAACCAGATTGATCCACTTCAACGAGATTCACGGGTTGGAGGTCCCATTTCTTCTCGGGTAAAACGTTCGGAAACTCCCCGCCTTGCTCCAGTGCATAGCCTCGCGCGATCCATCCTTTGCCGTCCTCTGCCTTCTTTAAGGTGGTTAGGATCACTCCATCGCCGTCCTTGCAACCGGTGAAAACAGCCGGCAAGTCGCCAGATGGTTTGTCAACCGAGATCATCGTAGCAAGTGGGTTGTAGAATTCCCAGCCGAGTATTGCAGATGATTCTGTGACCGGACCGATTCTCACCAAAGCGCGCGTCGCAAACTCGTTGGGAACAGGGTGAGACCCCATGTCTGGCAGTTGCGGCCCGCCGTTTGAAAGCACGAGTGCAACTCTAAACGCTCGACCATCGAACGTTCCCCCTCTTGCCTCGCTCGCTACCGTTATTTCCTTCCCATTGCCGCGCCATGCGATCCAACCATTCATCTCGCGGTTCCTGTACCATTGCTCGCGATTAACTTGATCGAACGGGGACAATTGCTCGGGCGGGCCGGACTCGGGCATCACGTTGTCGAAAGCCTGAATTCCATAGGGCACACCGTAAACAAACTTTCCTCCTTCTGGAAATTCGGTTTCCCGAACCAACTTGACTACTTTTCCTCCTGGCCAATGAACATTCTCAGTAATCTCGACCGGACTATTGCTACCGAGCTGGAAGTTTATTTTCAACGTCGCGCCCTGCACCTCCCCTTCTGCCTCAACAAAAGGCCCAATTAGATTTGTTCCTAGAGAAATCTTTGTCCAGTTGGGGAGGACCGGAGCAGCGAAATCCTGTGACTTGGCGAACAACTGGTCGATTCCCGGAACCTTCGATGCCTCCTGCGGTTGATGGTAATAACGGACGATTACCGTTTCCGCGGAATCTTTTCTGGAAATCTGGAACGACCCGGCCCTCTGGACGAATCTAAGGCGGTAAGAGTCGTTCTCGACGGAAACGTCACCCATGGCTGGGTTGGCTGGCGGAAATGTCTTCGCCTCGTCCTTTTCCGCAGGACACAAGTAGTAAGTGCTCCAGCCCAAAGCCGGCACGTCCTGAGCTCGGAAACGGATCGTAATAGCTCCAATGATCCATGACTGCTTGCGCGTAATCTCGAAAGGGACGGAGTGCGCTTCTGAATCCACAAGCTTGAGCTTGGCATAGGGACGGGCATCAAACGCAAAGGGATCACCAACCAGGGGGACCTCTTTGGTTATAGTTTCACTGCGTTTCCAGTTCATCGAGTTAAAGACCACCAGCGCAATATCCCTTTGGTTTGGAATGCGGATATGGCTCGCGATGGCCATGTAGGAATCCTCCAAAACATTGCGAGCAAGCTGCTCAGAAGAATCTTGCTGGTGTGTCATCCCAGAACCCTCGTGGTCCAAAGTGATCAAGTGGTCCTACCAAGCCTGCTCGATGTCTTTTGAAGGGTACCCGCTACCAACCAACAGTTGGGCAATGCTCGCCCACTTTTCGGCCTGCAAAAGAGCGAACGAAGTTCGGATCTGCTGTGGATATCCGCCCCCAAATAGAGTGCGGCGCGGATCAGCCCAGATGCTGGGAATCTCGCCTGTCTTCACTGAAACGACCGCCGGGAAATGCGATTGAAAGAACTCTCCGGGCAGAATAGGAACCAACTTCAGTTCGTTGCCATGCCGGTGGTTCCAGGCTTCGATATTGGAACCCAATTCCGTGGGTGGCATCATGTTGTCCCAGGAAACCTCGAGGAGAACCGGATCGGAAGGGCGGGTGTAAGCAGAAGAAACCACGCTGGCAAGCCCTCCCACCTGCTTTAGTAAGTGCGGCATGCCATCGCCGGTGATGTCAGTTAAATTGAATTCCTCGAGTGTCTTGCCCTCCATCGATACCAGCGACCCCCCGAGCCCCATTAAGTACCCACCTGCGTATCCCAGGGGCATCGAGGCAACATGAATAATGGAACCGTCCAGGCCCTTCCAGTTGAACAATTCGGGGGCGAGCGGCCCTCCATCGGTAATAATCATTCCCTGCAAGCCAGACTGCGAAAGTATCTGCGGCGCCTGTGGCGTTTGCCCCGGAACATCGCTGAGGTTCTGCATGAGAGGCATCACCCCAAAATTGCGCTGCGCGAACTCTGTTGCCAACAAAATGTTCCGGACAAGATCCTCACCCGTGGGGGTGTTTTGTAGCATGAGGCACCACTGCCCCGCTAACTCCAGCTTTCCCTGCTTCAGCGCGGCGGTTATCGTTTCGCGTTTCTCGGGATGACTGGCAAGGTATTTTGAGAGCGGATATTCATTTTCTATAACGTACCGGAAGTTGGGGCTTGCATACGTTAACGCGAGAGCCGAATCGAACATCCGATAATCACGCGAATATGAGACGGGAGGGGCGCCGGTAAAGAAAAGGTCAAGGTGGCTGGATGCGAACACATAAGCGTGTTTCCCTTTTTCCTGGCCCTCGTTTCCTGCCGGGAAGAGATTCAAGGGAAGAAGAATCATGGCGGCCGACAGGGCGTGTCTGAAAGACGGATTTCTCATCTTGCCTCTCCCGCGACTTTTGCTATTTTCTTTCATCACGTCGATTAACTGGACAGGGTGACCCGACGATGAAGGAGCGAGGGCCGTCGCCATTCGATATGGGGACCATCTTCGTCAATCTCTCGTTTATATAGAATGGCGAGTACCACAAGTGAAGCAAGTAGTCCGCAACCGAGAAACGGTCAGGAAGGGCTCTCCTGCTAGGGGCATCGGGTAAACCAGTTAAGAACGTCCCGTCACGTGCGCGCGTTTGCTCCTCTTCCACCCATCGAAGTGAGTGCCCCCGGTTACCTGCCCGGTCCGTTCACGCGGTTTTGCGTAAACGGCTCGGGCAGGTAGGTGGAAACTCTCTTCTCAGTTGATCTTGAGGCCCAACCCACGCCTTTGTAATCACCCCATGCTCGCCCAATTCCGTTCCATCAAAACACGAGCTTCAGGGCCAACTGGGTGATTCGGGGCGGGTGTGCCTGGGTAATCAGGCCGCCCGTAGTATCAGTAGCGTTGGCCACACTGGTGGGATAGTAAAAGTTCACGTTATTGGCGATGTTGAAGAACTCGCCCCTGACCTGGAGCTGGAGCTTTTCCCGAATGTCGAATTTCTTGAACAAGGAGAAGTCCGCATTCTTCATACCAGGCCCGTCAATCATGTTCCGGCCCGAATTCCCATACTGGCCCAACTGCACAACCTGTCCATTTGAAACAATCGTCGGCAGGGGGTCAGCAAATGCCGCTTTGTTAAACCACCCATTGATGCTTCGTTGGGCCTTAGGCAGGTTGGCGTTCTTCAATATGCGGTTGGCCCGCTGTTCGCCGACGGTACCCCCGAGTTGCGCTCCTGAGCTGGCAGTTGCGAATACCGAGAAAGGCAGCCCGGTAGCGAAGGTAAAGATACCGTTGACCTGCCAACCACCAAGGAAGGCATCAAGCGCCGGACGCCAGTTACTGCCAAGCTTTCTGCCGCGCCCGAGGGGTAAATCGTAGTTGTAGGCCAAAGTGAAGCGCTGGGTCTGGTCAAACGAAGAGCGGCCACGATCCTCCATAATGTCGAATGGATCCTCTGGTTTCGAAGAGGGGTTCGAATCTCCACCGCCCGTCGTGGCACTTCCGCTCTTGTCGTCGATCGACCTGCCATAGGTGTACGTTCCAAGGAACTGCATTCCATGTGAGAAACGCTTTGTCGCCTTCACCTGTAACGAGTGGTAGATGGAGTTGTAAATATTCTGATACAGGGTAATGGAGCTCACATTGGGAATGGTCGCATAATGCAGTTCGCGCTGCGTCGTGGTGCTCGGGTCACCCGCCGGAGTGGGGTTGCCTTCATTTTTACCCGGCAACTTCACGCCCCGTTCGCCGACATAGGAAACATCCAACACCGTATCCCAAAACAGCGCCCGTTGAATTCCGAAACTCCAGTACTGCGTATACGGAGTACGTTCTCGTGGATCTTGCTGTCGCCAAGTTCCAATCGGATCCTTGATATTAAACGTCGCCGGCGTCGCGCGAAGCTGGACGGGTAGGCCGTCACTCAACTTATACTGCGCGTCCAGAAAACCGTATGGACACGACGCGCTCACGCAGGCATTGAGAGGTACGGTGAACGCTTCTGTATAGGGTGGATTTAATCCGGACAGACTGGTGAAGTTGCCCGAGTTGAAGTACGAGATACCATACCCACCTCGAACAACCGTCTTGCCGTTAGCAAAAGGCATCCAGGCAAAGCCGAAGCGGGGGGAGAAGTCGCGATAGTCGTTGGGCACGAAGTGGCGCGGCGCCCCGTTCACTCCAGCCAATTCTACGATCCCCGTAGCGGGATCCAGGTTTGACATTCGGTTGTGCGCTTCCACGTAGCCTGGGAATAGCTCATAACGCATACCCACGTTTAGGGTAAGCCGTGGCGTTATCTTGATATCGTCCTGCACGTAGAACCCATAATCGAGAGCGCGGTACCCTACCGTGCCGGGAGTTAAGTACTGTTGAATGTTGAGGGCGCGGCCGGTCAGAAAGTTTCCGAAAGCATTTGTTGTGAAAACAGGTTCGAAGAAGTACACGCCCTTTCCAAAGTAATTTGAGACTCCGTTGTTCATCCGCCGGCGAATGTCTGCTCCCACCTTGATACTGTGTTTACCCTGGACATGAGAGAGATTATCGGCGAACTGGTACACCGTGTAACCGGTAAGGTACGGCTCGGCCGCTGAAGTCCCTGTCCAGCTCGGCGAAGTCGCATAGAAGTCCAGCCAGGGCAGGCCGGTAGTTTCTTTGTTGACGTTGACGTTACTGATGCCGTATTCGTCTGTCAGGTTCTTTCCGTGGTCAGAACTAGCGTAGGAAACGAAGTAACGGCTGAGCCCGGCCCGAAATTCGTTCACCGTCGTGGGGTTAAAAGTGTGAATGTAATTTACGCCGGCATTCTGGGTGCGGCCACCGGTGTCACCTGCCAACAAATCGTCCACGGAACCGCAATCGATGCACGGACCAAATAGTCCTCCATCCCACGCCGCCGGTACAACCCCACTCGATCCAGCATAGGAATACCGAACGGAGAACGAATCTTTTTCACGCGGCCGGTAGTCCAACTTCACGTCGGCATTGTTCGCGTCGGCCAAAGATGAGCCAGCGGCAAAGTAGTTGTTGTAAGTACCCGACCCTTGTACGAAAACACCTTGCACATTGGGGAGCGGATAGAGGGCGGCAATTTAAGCCGCTGCTGGATCGATCGCGGACTGTGGGATCACTTGACAGGACCCCGGCGTGAACTGGCTGAGGTTGCAGCCCGGATAGAACGTCGCCGGTTGGCCCAGAAGGGTCCAAATCCAGTTCTCGTCGATCGGCGTGTTGGGTGCCAAGGTTTTGCTGAAGTCGCCGGTGCGCTCCAGCGCCGTGGGCACGCTGAACAACGCCGAACTCCCCTGTCGTTGCCGGCTGCCCTGAAAGTCCCCCAAAAAGAATACTTTATCCTTCTTTATCGGGCCGCCCAATGAGAACCCAAATTGGTTCCGTTGCAGAGGTTGTTTAGGAGCACCCGTCTGGCCCGGCAACGGCGGGGCCATGTCATTAAAGAAACCGTTGGCATCAAGGTCGTCGTTCCGTAAGAACTCGAACACCGAACCGTGAAATTTGTTCGTACCCGAGCGGAGTTGTACTTGCACAACCCCTCCCCCGGTACGTCCAAATTCGGCGGAAAAGTTGCCCGTCTGAATCTGGAATTCCTCAATCGCATCGATCGAAGGGCTCAGCAACAGGTTGCCGTTCATATCAATATTGTCCACCCCTTCGATCAGGAACATGTTCTCGTCGCTGCGCGAACCGTTGAGGTTAAACCCGGAGTTGCTCTGGTCTTGCATGCCGCTGGTCACGCCGGCGCTCAAAGTGATCAAGTCTTTAAAATTGCGTCCATTGAGCGGCAAATCTTCCACTTGTCTGGCACTAATTACCTGGCCGACTTCTGAAGTCTCAGACTTCAGCATTTGGGTCACGTCGTCCCGCACTTGCACCTCTTGCACGAGCGCGCCCACTTCCAACTTAAAATCCACACCCATCGTTTGTGCGACCACCAATACAAGCCCAGTCTTGACAGCCTTCTTGAACCCGCTGGCCTCGGCCGTGGCCGAATACTGGCCCGGGGGAAGAAAAGGGACTACATAGGATCCACTGCTCGAGGTTTGGGTTTTGTAATCCTCCCCACGCTCCGCGCTGGTGATGATTACCTCAACCCCGGTGACCACTCCACCGGAAGAATCAATGATTGTACCCGTAATGGTACCCGATGCCGCTTGTGGAAAAACAGGGCGGCTTGACAGCAGGACGGCCATCATCAGCAAAAAAATCGCCACGGCGCATCGCACTGCTGGGCCAAAATCTCTATGCTTCATAAGAATCCTCCAGAACCTTACTCCGTAAAAATGCTGGCGTTTAGCAATACCTCATCCACTGAAATCTGTGGACCCATAATCACGACATCATTTGGCCATACACCTCTCGGCAAGCAGAGCACTCATTTAACACGCGCAATGCCCCTCGCTGTGCAGTACTTGAACTGCTGTGATTAACCGCACCTCATCCTTCAATGCGCGGTCCGGGGATCGTGCGCAGTTGGGAGTCGGAATTGGACGGGTTTCAGACCAACATTGAGTGTGGGCAGATTAGCTAGGCTGTGAACCACTTCAACGTCCTTTGTCAAGACGCTCAAAGCGGCAAGGTCTCAATGATCCATGACATCCGCGCTCATTCCGACAGGGGTTGTGCTCCTAACGCAAAAGCCTTGTCAATGGAATGTTAGTTCCGCATTGTGAAACTTCCCGGAAGGGGTTTCAGGAGCCTTCCACTGTGCCGCGGTGTCTGGCTACCGGCTTGGATTCCCAACCTGTCGTAGTGCGCACCTGCAGCGCAGCGACGGGACTCTTTCTTGTTAACTATTGGTTTGATGCGGAAACGCTAATGTATGAATAAGCTTTGATTGCTGCGAACGCTCCCTCTAGGATTTGAAACCATCGATATTCTCCTTCGTGACCATAACGTGGTCCGTCTAGAGGGTGGGAGGGGGCTGTTCTTTGTCGAGCCAGCGCAAAACCGCAGGTATTATATTCGAACCGTATCTCTCCGGGAAAAATGCGACTGACCCGATCAGGGGGCTACCCCTGTCTGAAATTTCCGCGGCAATTCGCGGGTCCGGACTGAAGTCCTGGCTGACAATTGCGGTAAATTGCTCGCGACCTGTCTCACGGACCGCTTGTAGGGCCCCGAGGGCCGATGCGTCATTGATGGCGCCGATCAGCAGACGCTCGTGTGGCGATAATTGCCGCAAGATTTTGCTGGTGGCTTGATACGCGCCGGTTTCAGTTCCTACCCCTTTAGCGTCACGACGGATTACAAGCAGGCTGTTAAGTGCGCGCGGGTGAAGACTGTTTTTGATGCCACGAAGAGTTCCACTCATTCTTGCGTGAGGGGTGGGCCCAGCCGCAGATGCCTCTAGGATGAGTACTCGGATTTGATGTGCTCGCCAGTGATTCCGAGCCCAACGCCCCAATGCCTCCCCCCCCCGTTAATCCCGCTGCGTAATTATTGACACCAAAATAGACAGCGCCCGGCTGGGGAATATCGATCGCAAGAGTTGGAATCTTGGCTTTGGAAAAGTGGTGGGCAATAACGGGCGCCAGCTTGTAATGGATTTGATATTCAATCGCGAAATCCACTCTCTGTTCAATCATCCATTCTACGTTCCGCAAGGCTTTTTCCTCGCTATACCCGTTGTCGGCAATAACAAGGTCGACATATGACCGTTTGGCCTCTTCTACTAGCCCATGCGTAACGGCATCAGAGAAAGGCTGACCCGCCCACAATTGAGCGTAACCAACCTTGTAGGTATGATAGCCGAGAGACATCTTGAACCTTTTGGTTCGCGGGTCCCGGTACACCGATCCAGTACGCTGCAAAGTGAAAAGGATGCGCAGGGCGGTGGTCTTACTCATTTGAAGCGCTTCCGCAATATCTACGAGGCGTAGCCCCGCCCTCTCCTGCCTCAACGCATCCGTGATCTTCAATGCCTTAAAGAGCACCTTGATGTCATAGCGGGACGATTTCGTTTGCCCGGCTAACGAACTAGGCTTGGACTCTTCCACAATTGCTCTCCCTCCTGAGGTCGGCATACCACTGTTGGTAATGACGTGTGGCCAATGCAGATTCTGCGCCACCCAGCCTAAGTTTGCCAAGCTTGGCGAACTCGCGAAATTCACGCCCCGAGATAATGGGCTCAGTTGTGAGAATTAGGCTCACGGCATTCGCGGTCTGACTCCAATTTTGACCATCTGAAATTCAAATGTGGTTCCGTTTAACTCAACATGCCGGACTGGAGGCCTCTCGGCACCCGATTCTAACTCCAATCGGGCGCGCCTCGGAGCCTTTCTGGAAACTCGAACTGTTCTTAATTGACAGACGAGGCTTCATGTGCGGTTCTTTATTCCAATGGCAATTCCATTTCCTGATGAAATAAGGCAACCTCCAACTAAAACCACCTGATCCATTCGCGGTCAGCCGCACGTTATCGTGCCCCAGGACCCACGAATCCCTAAGGTCACCCAACAGCTCCGTGAAGTCCGCAACCGGCTTTCGCCCCCGAAAGGCAACGATATCATGAAGGGCTGCCACCTTTTTTATCCCCAACTTTGGTTTACCCTTGCATGTTCTGAGAATTAGCTCTTGCAAAGACAAGGATCCATTCGCTGCCGCACCTTGCCGCTACGCACGCGAATTCGAGAGAATCATACATTGGTGGGGATTCCAAGTCTGAGGCCAGCTTTCGGGATTGCATCAGGGGAGCGAGCCGTCTAAGGTACTCATCCAATCGCTCAGGAGAAGTGGACATGCGGGTGCCTTTCGCATGAGGATCTAGACCAGTAGCCATTGGTGCCGGAATCCCTCCTGTAGGATGCCGCCCAACTTCTCAAGATGACGCTCCCACGACGGCGGACTGTATGATTTCGGGCTTAGGGTAAACTAGACGGAATTAGGCGAACTTGGCGGCCTTCGGGCTAGCGTAAGCTAAAGAGATGAACCGATGAGCCTGTACAGACGAGTGACGTGTCCCCAAGGAGGCTCCTGCAACACGAAGGGGCGCAATAAAACCTGCAGCAAGTGCGGCAGACGCCCTGAGGGCGGAGCTTGGTGGTACCGATTCCGGTTTGGCGGGCGCATCATCCACGAGTCGAGCCGCTTGCGCTCAAGCATGTGCTTCCTCCCTTTGGCTCTAAACCTCTCTGCGACATCACACCGAACGACGTGGCCATCTACCAGAAAACGCGCCTACGGGAGGGCGCACAAGGCAGAACCGTAAACATCGAGGTCCAATTACTCCGCCAAGTCCTGAGAGCCAACAAATGCTGGCAACAACTTGAAGGGGAGATTTATTTCCTTAAGGAACGGAAGAGCATTGGGCGCGCCTAGCGCCGGAAGAGGAAACCCTGTTGCTGGCAAGGTGTGCCAGGGCGGATTCTGCGTGCTACACAGTTACGGTGCCAGCACTGAATACCACCATGCGCAAGGATGAGCTTCGGAAGCTCCGGTGGAATCAAGTGGACTTGTTCGGAGGCGTCCTGACCGTGGGGAAGTCCAAGACAGATACCGGCACAGGGAGGGTCATTCCCTTGAATCCTGCGGCTCGGAAAGCCCTGGCCGATTGGGGCAACCGATTTCCGCGCCACAAGCCTGACCACTACGTTTTCCCTTGGTGCGAATCGCGGCGGGCAGACCCCGCAAAGGCCACCAAGGGCTGGCGAACAGCTTGGCGCACTGTGACACGCGCTGTGGAATGCCCGAAATGCGAATTGTTCCGGCGCCCGAACGACGTCTGCCAGAATCCGGAGTGCAGAGCTGATATCCACGATGTCAAGGGTCCACTAGCGGGCTTAAGATTCCACCATCTGCGGCATGCTGCAATCGCCAAATTGGCCGAATCCCAAGCTTCGGACCAGACCATTATGAGTATCGCGGGTCACGTGAGTAGAGCCATGTTGGAGCATTATTCCCACATTCGCATTGCTGCCAAGCGGGTCGCTTTAGATGCAATAGCTACACCCCGGCCGGAGCTCCCTGCCAGTAGAAAAACGTCCATTTCTAGAAGACACGTGCACCAAAATGGTAACCAAATAAAGATGCACCAAAGTGAGGCTGATCGTAAGTTACTGAATTAGCTGGCGGGGACGACGGGACTCGAACCCGCGACCTCATGCGTGACAGGCATGCGTTCTAACCAGCTGAACTACGTCCCCAGATTGGCAAACCGCAAGTAGTGCCTAATGGTAGCGAATTTCCCACCACCCAGCACTAACCACTAACCACTGTCTTCCTGGTGGGCGGTATCCGGCTCGAACGGATGACCTTCTGCTTGTAAGGCAGTACCCAAGCAACTAAATCTAGCACTTAGCGGCACGGTTGGCAACCAAAAAGCACGCAAAAACACCCTTGGAACGCTCAAGTTGTACCTATCTTGTACTCGTTTTGGTGATCTGCGGGGCGAGCAGAAGTCCCGCAATCTCGAACGCAACCAACTTAGTCATAAGACCAGAGGTAGATGTACGCGTCCTGCATTGGTACTCTTTCCAGGTTCACTCTCTCGCCAGTAACGGACATTTGGCTGACGCCCTCGATTGTCTTGCGCAGGTCCCGGAACTGCATTCTCTGCGGACTCAAGATTACAATGTCGTCCATGGACAAAGACACTCCATTTAGGGTTGCCAAAGCCTCCCGAACGCGCGTGTAGGCACCGAGCGGGCCGGGCTCATAAGCCTTCTCTGTGACAATATACAGGTTCCACTCAAGGCGTTCCGGGGAGTCGTACCAGAAGGCCGCCGTGATCGGGAAATGCTCGCGGTCTAGCTCTTGCAGTAGTTTCTCCCCGTCCTCGATGAGTTCTTTTACCAGTATTGTCTTATACATTGCAAAACTCCAGTCCGAGCATTAGCCACTGCATTCATCATGAGTTCGGCAAGCCTTTGGTCAACAGCCCGGTCGTAGCGGCTCTCTTCTGACCATTCGGTGACAATCTCCCAGTTATCCTGGAAGGCCGGGTCTTGCTTCGTAAGTTGCGTAATCGCGATATCCACTGCCGCCACGGCAGCTAGCTTCTTCAAGTCGTGTATATAGACCGTATTCGTCGAATTCTTGATTGGGAAGTCCTCGGCCTTGGTGAGCTTGGCAATGCATGCCTTCAACGCGCATTCCACGGCATACCCTGCGAGGTAGTAAGCAGCGCCAAATCTTCCGTTGGCCAGGAGAACTTCCGCGTCCGCTAATCGGTCCTCAGCCAGTAATTGCAGGTCGGTTCTGTTCATCCGCCAGATAAGCATACACCGCTGCCTGCGCCTCGTCCAGCGTGGCGGGTCGGGCCTTTCGGGGGTCGGTGGCTCCTCTCACCGGACAGGGCACGTTAGCTGCCAACTATTTTTCACCGGTCGACAAACTTGACAACCGAGTTTCAGCGGGGTTCACCCCAAAAACGTGATCTCGTGACATGAGGTTGAATTGTCAAAATGGGGGGGCGTCCAAGTGAAGCGTGACTCCCGCACGCCGCGTGCCAACTATTTTTCACCGGTCGACAAACTGGAGAACCGCGTTTCCGCGTCGGCGGGAGTGACGAAACGGAGTGAAGCCGAGCACTGCAATTGCCAACTATTTTTCACCGGTCGACAAATGTGAGCACCGTCCTGTCGGAACGGGCTGAAGCATGGCGCTTGCCAAGTATTTTTTGCCGGTCGAGAAATGTCAGCACCGACCGCCACACGATGAGGGGGCTATTGTTGCCAGCTTGGCCGGGCGGGGCTGGTAGGGCGGCTGGCTGACCGTTGGTCAGCCAGCCGCCGTTTTTGAGTTGGCATCACTCACCGGGATAGCCAGCGCGAAGGATTTGGTCGGCGGCGCGGAAGATGCGTTGGGCGGAACGCTCGGTGAACGTCTGGCCTTGGCCCCATGATTGGATGTAACCACGGCTGTACTCGGCTCCCGGCAGACCAAGGGACTCACAGCACAACAAGGAAACGGCCTCGGCTTCCATTTCCCGGATATCCCGTGGCGTGCGTTCGGTGTCCGCAAGGTCGCCTTCGTCGATGTGGCCAAGCATAACGTGGCCAACTTCATGGAAAAGGGTCTTTACCGGGAGAGCGGCAATCGGGCTGACCGCGATCTTCCGGCCACGTTTCGCGTAACCTTGGGTGTTGCCGTCCAGGTCCTCGAACGGTATACGCTGGATATCCAGCGCGGCAAGGGCTCTCTCTTCGTTCCATTCGGGGACGGCGGGGGGCTGGTACTGCGCCCCTTCGGTCTGCGCAAGAACGAACCAATGGGCCTTGTACGTGAAATGGGTAAAAGAGAATTCCTCTTCCTGGTCGGTGCCGTCGTCTTTCTTAACCGTCTTGGTGCGCGTGCAAGTCAGCGGCATACACAGAGTCAGCGCCTTCTGGCCCTTCTTCACAAATCGGCCAAGCTCTTTCCACTTCGGGAAGGTTGCCAGCGGCCCCGGCTGGATTCCGCGCATGAAGCACTGGAACAAAGCCAAGAGTTGATTTCCGAGTGAGTAGTTGTGAAAGCGGCTGTAGGCTTCATGAATGAAGCCGGGCTTTTTCACGGCCTCATCCAAGAGCGCCGCCCACGAAACCATAGGCTTTCTCTCTGCGCCCGTCGGCGCATCCCCTGTGCGAACCTGCATCGAACCCTCAACATTGAATTGACCTCGATTGGTCTGTTTGATTTGCTCGATCATTTGTTTTTTCTCCTTTTCTGCGCCCGTTTCTCGCGGGGCACGAAAAGGGCGAGTGGGGCCTGCTCGCAAGTGCCAAGGGCTGTCTTTTTGCGGGGGAGCCAAGAAACTTCGCAGTTCGTATTGTTTCTTGGGGGAACCGCAAACCCGGAGGGTGTCCGTCCACGGACGGACAAAGCAGAAGCCCGCCGTGCCGCCAGCGCGCAGGCGGCTTTCCCATCTCGCCGTGCCCGCGAGAAATCGGTGCCAGAAAAGGTGACTGGGATGTTTGTGTGGGCAGGATACAATAGCAAAGAGACTGATAGGCTGATTACAAGCCATCCAGCGCACAGGAGGAAATGGTGATGCCGCAGGAAGCAGTTCCACCCAACGAGGTTATCGAGGCCCAGCGTTTTGTCTTGAAGGACAAGCAGGGCCGAGTGCGTGCCGAGCTTAGTATGGTTGGCGATGGTCCCTGTTTCGGCCTGAACGATGCCAACGGAGTCCGGCGGGCAGAGGTTGCTCTGGTCAGTGACGGGCCGTTTCTCACGCTACGCGACGGTAACGGAAAATCGCGCGCCACTCTTAGCGCGCTCGGCGACGTAACGGTCCTTAACCTTTTCGATGCTGCTGGAAAGCCCGGCGCGGCACTTGGCGTGTTCAGCCTTGGCCCCGTCCTCGACCTCCGCGATGCACGCGGTGGGTCGTGCGTCGCCCTCGCCATCGATGCCGCCGGGCCGCGCCTCAGCTTGGGCTCCACTGACGAAAAGCCACGCGCCGCACTTGCTGTGCGTGACGAGGGGCCTGTCCTAGTCCTGTACGACCGGGACGGCTGTTCGGCGAACCTCGGCACCGTCGATGTCCAAAGCTCGAAGACCAGCGGGCAACGTTGGACATCCGCCGCCTCTCTGCACCTGTTAGACAAGGACGGTAGAGTCGTTTGGCGCGCGCCCTAGCTCCCCTCAGTCAACTTGACCTAGCGAATCTCGAATTTCCGGTCAATGTCGGCGCACATGTGGAATTTCCGGGCAATTGTTGGATTTATCCGAATGAGAAAGATTGTTTATTTCGTTGGAGCGGGATTGACAAAGGCTCTTGAAAAGCCGGGCAAACCAATTCCGTTGATGAATGATTTCATCAGCGTCATGGCGGAATATGCGGACTCCGACGACGTAATACTGACAACCCTAGCCGAATTGGAAAAGGCGGGAGTTTTCGAGTCTAATTGCCCCGAGGCCGCTGAGTTGGCGCGGCGGGTTGTGGGTAAAAACCAGACCCGGTCGCCCGAGGTCAAGAGTGCTTTCAAAACAGCAATGATGAAGCGACCTTCTGAATCAATCGAGCGACTCCTTGCGAAGGCTCTCGCGAGAGACCCGCGTGCAGACGGTCCCTCAGGGACGGCACTCGTAATCAGATTCAATTATGCAATCAACAGATTCTTTTCACTCCTCAACTGGAAGCTAAATTGGGACCCCATCGAGAGATTCTTGCTTGACCAATTTCGTCGCCATCCGTTGCAGGGAAACGTGCATACATTCGTGAGCTTTAATTATGATCTGGTTCTGGACCGGTGTGTTCAGAAATTGGCTGGTGACCACTGGAATCCGTTCACGGGTTATGGGTTCAAGATTCGTTGGTACATGGAAAAAGGGAATGAGAAGCCCAGCAACATTCCGGTGGAGCCGATCCCATGTGATGGCATTTACATTCTCAAACCTCACGGCTCGCTGAACTGGCTTGTCCCCCAGGACAGGTCGGGAAAGACCGGCGATATGGGGTACCTCCTAACAGACGGCCCCGCTTTGCTACCATTAGGGGAAAAGGGTGAGCTTAGGTACTGTGAATGGGTAGAATCTAAGGCTATCCTTTTTTCAAATAACTATTCGGAGAGCATGGCGGTTTGCATCATCCCACCGACAGACCCCGCCAAGCGTGTGACTCTTGGCTTTATCGAGCGCACGCGCTGCATGGAGCGGAAGGCAATTGAGGAGGCGGACGAGGTCTACGTACTTGGTTGGAGCATCCCAAGAAGCGATGAAGACCAGAGGCTCTTAATTGCGCAGGCAATCGCGCAGCGCGATAGGCCGATATCGCAAGTGACCGCAGTTAACAAAGACGCCGGGGAAGAATACTTTGAAGACGTGCGCCAGCTCTTCGGCAGTGTGAACCTGGCCAAGCACAACAACGGTTTCTTGGACTTCGTTGGGGGGTAGAGAGAAGCACATACCGCAGAGTTTGTGCCTTTCAAACGGTTCTTCGTTTGCATCGCAAAATCGCGACCCATGATTCGCCACCCGCCGTCAGTGCTATACTCAGCCCATGGGTAGAAGAAAAGAGTACGAACCCCGCTGTCCTGCTAGCTGTGGCAGTGTTACGAACCAAATGTACTGGGTCGGCGACCCCGCTGATGTGAAACTCCCGCCAGATATTCGATCTGCCAGACCACCCTTGTCCCAGATTTGGCGTTGTTCCCACTGTGGCTTTGTTTGGTTCCAAGAAAGCAATGCTCATCCGGGTTTTGCGCCCGTGCCAGCAGGGTATTACGACCGTATGGGCTCGGGCATCTTCAGTGCGGTGCCATCGGGTTTCCACGTCCGTCGTGAGAACACCGAGGCCTTTTGGCGGGAGCGGGAAGAAGCCCGTGCCAAAAGGCGACGGCGCTAGCGATCAGCGCGGGAACTTGCATTTGTCGTAAAGTCGGCGGCGGTATGGCAGACGTGTTCATTAGCTTTATCCACGAGGAGCAAGAGATTGCGGAAGCAATCCAGACGTTTATCAGCAAAGTGCTACCGTGTAAGGCTGATGTCTTCTTGTCTTCGGACACGTGGCAAATATATGCTGGCGAAATCTGGTTGGAACGCATCGTGGATGAACTCAAGGACTTCGTCTGTACGTTACGAAGAGCGGAGGACCTCGGCTGCCGAACCGGTGTCCTTGCGATCTGCGCCGAGGCTCCACAGCGCTTGCGCAACGGGTGCGATGAGTGTTTCAAGGTCACCCCCGACCAAATGCTAAGGGATGGATGGGCCGTGCGCGGCTAACTCGGCGCTCCTGGCAACGGCCAAAACCGACCGCGCCCGAGCGCCCGAATCGAAGGCCAATCTCATTATGGTTGACGTTCCGAAGCATATCCAGATCATCCTCGAATACGACCGGCTGTTCCGATCACACCTCCTGTATGAGGCAATTGAACTTGAGGGCCGTCTGGACAAGATCATTGCGTGGCATTTCTGTTCGGATGAGGCGAAGCACGGCTTACTCTTTTCTCTGGTGTTCCGCGAGGGCGAGATCGGGTTCTCGGCGAAAATTCAAGTGCTCCGGAAGCTTCTCAAGAACGCGTATCCTGACCTGAAAGATGCGTTCGGCTATATGGCAAGTGCGCTGCATCGCCTAAGAGCATTGCGGAACAAGTTTGCGCACTCGCAAGTCGTTTTGCCGAATGATCCGCCGGCGGTAGAAGAGGCGACCGGGGTCACGCTCAAGTACTTCAAAGACGGAAGGGAGGTTGAGGAGTTTGTTTCGCGCGAAGCCGTCGACCGCCAAATGGAAGAATGCAAGTACCTCGGCGTAGTCGCGGTGATACTGGAACTGCTCATAGAAAAGCGTTCGTGTGGCACTGCGTCACCGGAAGAGGAAGAGCGGTTCAAAGCGCTGGCGACGGCTCTTAGGAGCAAGGTACAACCGTGAAAGACAGCCTAACAAGCGTTTTGCAGCCGACAGCGGCTGGCGCGATAATGAGTAGCAGCGGCTGAAACGCATCCCGTTGGGCTGGCAACTCGATATATGGCGGGGCGAGTCGGGCGGCGAACAAAAGGTGAGATCAATGTCAATTATGGATATCGCGGTGGTCTTCGTTGCGGTAATTGCTATCGTCGTCGCATATCAACTCAGCGGAATCCGTTCGGAAATTCACCGAGCCACTGGCCTTCTACAATCGCTTGACCATGAATTGTTCCATATCGCGCAAGAGCAGAATCCTCAATACGGCATCTGCAGTCGTTGCGGTCGCAGGGCTGTTGTTCGTCACGTCCTACCGCGGGATGGCGAGCCAGATCCGAACTCGCCAGATATGTTCTACTGCCAACCATGCTGGTGGTCATCCAGTACTGTGCGCGCCGGCGACGACGTGAAGTACTACAAGGATCGGTTAACCAAGGGGGACGTCACTGCGGCAAACACAGGTCCGGGTTAGGTCCATCCATTAAACGCAGAAGGTAGCTACCACGGTCAGCGTTCTTCTGACTGGGTTCTTCCTTTGATAGTGAAGGCATCGGGCGGTGGCTGACTGGGGCGGACCCCTGTTCCGTTGGGTCGGCGAGTTCCCGAAAGGGCTTGTGGTGGCTGACGGCTTACCTCAGTCCGCTTGTGGGTCGACACGCTGCTGGAGAGTATGCCCGCGCCATAGCCTTAGCAGAACAGCCTTAAACGTTGCTGTGCGTGATGGTGAAGTATTTGTGCTCAATTTTCTGGCCAATGAACATGTCCTCGGGGTCTCCGGCCTCGCGCTTCCATCCATTCAGTGAAAGTTGCTTGTCTCTCAGTTCATACCGCTCCTGACGGCGCTTATTGTCGCGTTCGAAGTCGTGGTAGTCCTCAAACTCCGAATCGGGGAGTGTCGCGACCATCAGCCGCGTCCTCCCAGTCCGGGGGTCGGTATCAGCTTTAGTTTTGGAAACTTCCCCAGTGTCACTCCTCGCGCAAATCTGGTCCCACCAGTCTTTGTCCACCGTGAGCCCCATATCGTAGCCGACTCCCCCGAATTCGAAGTACACCCCCGGCGACCACTTGCTTCCGAATGCTTCTAGCCCAGGGATTTCAAACTCGATTCCCTCAATGCGTTCGTAGAAGTCCATCTTGGTCACAAAGCATTTTCGGCTGTCCCAATAAATCAGTCCAGGCCGCTTAACGTCGAGCCATGGGCGTAGAACCGTGAAACGGATGGGCGCGTCTTCCAGGCCCTTTTTGTAAAGCTCCCGAAATTTCTCAGCATCCTTGATGAGTTTGAAGTCGAGTAGCAGGTTGGGCCAGTTCGGTTGAACCAAAACATTGTAGGGAAGAAAAGATTGCTGGCGCTGCGCAGCTTTGAGGGTTTTGCTATAATTAAGTACATAGCCAATGCCGAAGCCAATGATGAAAAAGATGGCAGATAAGATCACGGCTTGCTTCGGGGGAAAAGCGATCCACGCCAGCAAACACCCCAAAGCAACCCCGATTCCTACAAGATTGGCAAGCTTCTTAACCGTCGCCATTGGTCAATCCCCTCTCTTGACGCGCAGATGTGACAAGCGGGTAAGGGTACCCAGACGTGCGCGATTCTAGCACTGTTTGTACTATCGCGGGTGCTTGAGAGTCGTCCTCTCCGAGTCCGCGCAAATGAAGCTTCAGTTGGGTCGGGAGAAGTGACACTCGTAACTTGAAGTGGGTGTTTAGGATTGCAGAGGGAAAGGCCCCGATGGCAGTCTGGGCTTTTGGCGAATGGCTGAGGACGCGCGCTATGTCCGCAGTCAATGCTCCATGCCGTAGCCTTGTCCGTGGTCATGCGACTCGCTCGCTGAATGGTGCTCAGCGCTTTCAGTCGTGGGGCCTTGGTCTTGGCCACCCAATTCATGCCGCGTTTCCAATGCGGACTGCTTCGAAACATCACGGCTCAACTCTTCACTCAATTTCTGCGCGTCATTCGTGTAAATCTGCGCATCGTACCGCCCGCGTGAGACGGAGACATACGCCAGCCGCGAATTGACGAGGTGGTCGTGGGCTTGTTCGGTATCCACGTGCACCAGCACCCGATCGGCGGTGGCTCCCTGGCTGCTGTGGCTGGTGACGGCATACCCGTAATCAACATGCGGGTGCTCCCGAATGTTGATCTGCACATCCTGGCCGGAATCCATTCGGACTTGAAGGTTTCCTTTGGCGTCGATCTGTTGGACAGTTCCGAGTTGGCGGTTGGCAATGTGTTCGTCGCGGTAAGGCGCGGTGAACTGCACGCGGTCACCGGCTGAGAAGTCGCGTTCCGCTTCCCGGTACACGCTCACGCCGTGCAGCCGGTGTGGGTCGTACGTGAGATGCTGGCCGTTCTGCCGCTCGACAGTGAGTAAGTTTTGTTCCCGGTCAATGCCAGTGACACGGACGTATTCTCCCGATTTGACGCCCACCGCTTGGCTGCCTCGCGTGTAGCGCACGATGTCACCGGGTTCGTACTGCGCGGCCCACTGCCGGTCGGCCCCGGTCATTTCCTGGCGAGGGACCAGCACGGTAATCCGGTGTTCCCGGTCTTCGACCCGACCGCTTGATTGCAGCTCGCGGTGAATTCGCTCGTTGATCTCCTGGCGGGATCGGTTGTCCGGTGATACCACCAGTGTATCGTCAGGCCGCTCGGCGTAAGCCTTGGCGATTGCCTCCATGCGTTCTTCCCGGTTGGGGATTTCATGCACACGGCTCTGCTGCCTGAGATTGTCAATCGCCTCGTGCACATAACCGTGGGCAAGCTGCTCGACGGCTTGCTTCAATGCTGGGTCTTTCTGGCGAATGATTTCGTCGAGGTGCGCCGTGTGCATTCCCGCTTCCTGAAGCTGCTGGAACGGTCGGCCTGCCTCCACTCCCTGGTGTTGGCGCGTGTCGCCCACAAAGATTACCCGGTCCTGTTCTTGCAGCTTATGTACGAATTCGTTAATCTGCCGTGTGCTCGTGAGGCTCGATTCATCCACAATGTACAGGTGGCGCTCGCCGTCGCCATGGCATGATTGGGTGAGATGGCGCTGCAAAGTAACCGAATGGATGCCCGCTTCTTCAAGCTGGTGGGCGGCGCGGGAAGTGGGCGCTAAGCCTTCAACTTGGTAACCCTGACGCTCGGCGGCCTCCCGGATGGCGGAAAGGGAAGTGGTCTTTCCCGCCCCTGCGACACCTTCCAACCCCACCACTTGATCTCGGCTGCTAAGGATTTCTTCCACCGCCCGGCGCTGACTATTGGAAAGGTGATCGAACTTCCCGGATAACTCCTGGCGGGCTTGTTCCGAAACCATCAGGTCGTGCCTTCCTTGCCCGGCTTTCATGCGGGTAACGTTGTCTCGCTCGTAGTCAAGCATTTCGCGGGTGGTGAGGGTTCGGTCTACACCTGCGGTGCGCTCTCGGCCCACTTCGATGAATTCCCCTGACCGGAGACGGTGTTCAATGTTTTGGCGGATTTCCCGGAAAGTGGACTCACCCATGGAGCGGCGAAGCGCATCGCGGATCAATTGGCGTTCATCCACTACCGCCTCACGCTCGATGTTCTTGTCGCGGGCATAGGTGACGGCCTCCCGCGCGCGCGTTTCTCTCTCCTGGGTACCGTGGTGCTCCTGCGCGCCTCGGGCCTGCGCCTCTTGCACTAACCGCTGCGCCTGGTTACCAAAGGCTGCCGCAAGCTCCTGGTGCCGGGCGCGCATCTCCTCGTGCGAAAGTGCCGACAGCTTCTCCTCGCGTGTCTGGTGCGCGGCGATCTGCGCCGCACCAGCGCCGCGCAAGCCCTGCTCCTCAAGGTGCTCTTTGATTTGCTGGCGGCGCGGGCTGCTGGCGTCCAAGTATTCCTGACTGTAACCCTTGATTTCCGGCTGGCCGCTTTTCCCCTGCTCGATTTCGTAACCGAGTTCCTGAAGGCGGTGGGCCAATTCGGAGCGGTAAATTGCCGTTGCGTACTGCTGGCTCTTGTAAAGTTCCTGGGGTTGAATCGCGTGGGCCTTTCCGTCTTCAGTTTCGGTGAGGTTAAAGAATACGGTGTGCGTGTGAAGCTGCGGGGCTGCGTAGCCCTCCTACCGGCCTTGCGCTGTCGTGCTCGAACTTGGCCGCAACCCATTGGCCGGTGGTTTCGGCAGGATGGTTGCGGCCTATGCGCGCCTGTACGTAATGTTCCAACTCGTCAAGCGCAACCTGCACGCTCTCACGGTGCGCGTCTCTCACCCGCTCGTCCCCGCCGACCAGCGCCGTCAGTGAAACGCTCTTGGGCGCGCTAAACGTGGCGTCCCATCCGGCGCGGTGTTCCATCGTGGTCACCTTGTCACCACTGTTCGTTTGAGTATTCGCGTGCTACTTGGTGCTGCACCAACTGCTCGCCGGTGATGGGGTGTTGCCCCTCGCTCAAGCGCTGGAAGTGCTCCTCCCGAACCTCGCCGCGAAGTCCGTATGCCTCGGCGAGCTTGCCGTGCCAAGTGCCGCGTATCCGGTCGTCTTCCGTGTAGTAGTTTTGCTGGGCGTTCCCGAACTCATCGCGATGGTATGCCTGCGCCTGACCTGCACTTAGGGGTTTGGAAATTGTCATCATGGCTGTTCACTCGAAGAAACGACCTATGCCGCGCTTTGGCGTTCGCTTGGCTTGTTCCTGACCTTGCTTTTGCTCGTGCGGGGTGAGTTTCTGAGCGGGCCCGCCACTGCTCGCCGGTCCGCTCGCTTTGCGGTACAGGGAGTTCAAGGCTCGGTTGCCAGTCGATGCTTCGCTCTACAAAAGCCGGTTGTATCTTGGGCAGTTTGAGATAGGGAAAGCTTAGCTGTACCACTAGATTCCCCGATTTCATGAAGCCACACTGATCGGGCAAGCCCATGATCTCTGAAGCCATCACCAAGGGCTCGACTCGGCGCTCCAACTGGTGGTTCTTCGATTTGTGATCGCGGGGGAATTGCTCGCTCGCCGTGGCTCTCGCGCATCTGCTCAATCTCCACCTCGCCGATGGCCTCGCTAATCCACCGGGCGGCGCGGGGCTCGCTGGTGCGGAGAAATATTTTCGTGGCCGGTTGCGAGAGCATCGCCTCCGCCTCGTGCCCGTAAAGCACTTCAAGTTGGCTGCGCCCCTGGAAGCCCAAAACCACGGGGTTATTCGACTTCCGGTTTTGCGTAATGGCGGCGTGCAACTGAGGCAGTTTTTGTAATGAGGCGAGTTCGTCCAGGATGAACCAAACCGTTTTGAGGGTGGCTTGGTCAATAATCATTGCTTCATCCATGAGGCGTAAGACCAGTAGGTCAAGCCACAAACTGGTGAGTGGCAAAAGGCGTTCCCGCGTCGTCTTCGTGCTCGTTAGGAAGATCCATCCCTGGCGCTGGCTCGACCATTGCACGGTGCTCCATCGTCTCTTGGTTTCGTTTTCCCTGGGCAGGAGCTTCAACGCCTTGGCGACCATTTTCAGTTCGGCCATAACGCCCTCGCGTTGCGCTGGGGCCGTCTCCGCAATGAGCGAAGCCAGTTCCGTACCGCGTACCCTGCGGTCGATCTCTTCATCGTGCGACATCCACTCCGCTAACTCATGGGGAGTCGGCTTGAAGGTAAGCATGTGGGCGAAGATTTCCCTGGGCCCGTGCGTGAAGAAGCGCTGCTCGTTGGGCCGGTCGGGGAAGAGGGATGCGGCAAGAGTGAGCGCTTCCGGCTCGTTGCGGGCCTCGTCGCCCGGAGTCCAGTAAGGGGCACGGGCGTCCAGCGGATTCAGGATGACATCGCCACGGGAGGGGTCAAAGAACTGCGGGGTGTATTCCCGTTCGGGGTCATAGACAATGGCGGTTTCTCCCCGGTCTTGGATTTGGAGGAGCATTTCGCGAATCAAGGCGCTCTTGCCTGCTCCCGTGTCACCCATAATCAGAAAGTGGCTCGACTCGCGGGCCTGGGGGACTCTCACCCGGCGATTCCATCCGAAGATTTTCTCTGTGGGGGTCCGCTCATAGTTTGAGAACCCAATGCCGCGTGAGCGGTTGCGGCTGTTAAAGGTGCCGCCCGTGACGAGTTCGGGTCCCTTCAGGAGTCGCCCGTAGCGCAGTTCCCGCAAGCGGGCGGCATCCTTGGGGGCCGCAAAGGGCAAGCCCACCAAGAACACGCCGAGTCCTACCCACAGAGACCGCGCTGCCAAATCCGCAAGTGTCTGGCCGTGGTAAATCCATGTGCCAAGCAAAGCGTGGAGTTCCACGTTGTTGTACTGCTTCCTCAACCAGGTGAGACGAAGGCCGCCCCTCCTCGCGGCGTCTTTCGAAAGCGTGAACGTGGTTACGCCGGAAGGCGTCTTGAAGGGTGCCACGTCCTCGTCTATGGCCAACCGGTAGTTCTTGCCGGTCATCACGGTTAGTACGTCATATCGGTCGGTCTTAGCACCTAATCTCGGCATCAAGCCGGTGAGGAAGTACTCCCGCAGATAGTGCCTTTCGAGCGGCGTCCAGACGAAGTAGTATCGGCAGTAACCCGCGAGAATCGCGCTCGCCAAAGCAATCATCAGTGCCGTAATCGTATGAACAGGTGCACTGCTCGGCCATCCTCTGCTCTCTCTCCTTCCCCACACGGAATTCATTTCGTGCCTCCTTGAATCAGGAATTTCTCGGTTTCCTGGATTCTCGAAAGTGCCTTCTTCAGTTTGTCGGCGTCCGCCCGCTCAATGAGTTGCTGCATCTCGTCGGCGGTGATGCGCTCGCCGCTGGCCAACTTGAAAAACAGGTTGAGCAAAGCTGTACGCAACGCCAGCACCTCGGCGAGGATGGTCTGCTCGCACGTATGCGGGCTGGCTGCTCTGGACAGAACATCGCGTGCCCACTCGCTGATCGTCCGCTCCCCCGCCAAGGCTTCGAACCTGGCGTACTCCTCCTCGGTGACTTTCGTGCTGACGGATTTCGTTCGAAGTGTCGCCACTGAATCCACCCATGAAATCAAGTGGTTCCCATAGGGGAACCTGTGACTGCTGCCGAGAGCCTCTTGGCGGAGCGATTCGTCGTTAGGCTGTGCATTTTCAAGAACGTTCCCATACGGCAACCGGGGTTGCTATACAGCACCCTGCGGGGGGTGACGTGTCAAAGCTCACCCGGCGCGAAGCGCCGCAGACGCCGGCGAAGCTGCTCAGCGCCCCCTGTGGCGCGAAAAGCGGGCGCGCCAAGCCAGCCGGCAAAGTGCAACAACAAGCTGCACCAGGCCCACGGCTAGAACCAGCAAGACGAGCAAGAGAACCCAAAAGCCCTCCGGCGACAGCAAAGCGCGGTAGAGGACCCACGTGCAGAAAACTACAAACAAGCCGTTGCCGAGAAAGTCGGGCCACTCCAAAGGCGGGTCCAGATCGCGGTACGCCGCGATGAAAGACGGCCCGGTTTCAGGCTTCGGGGCTTCCAGAGAAAATGGGCGTGTGAAAGAATCTCCGATGACAGACTCCCAAGCCTTCTTGCACTCTTCCGCTGATGGCGAATAGCAGAGCCCATAGCGGGGGTCATGAACAAAACGGAACAAGCGGCGAAAGAAACTTTTCAATGGGCACCTCCTTGGTCCCGCCCTCTGTGGGTGGGGCCATATTGCGGAGGCTGCGGCCAAGAATCTTTTCTGTCAAATGAAGGGCAGTCCGCAGTAGGGCATTTCGATACCCTCCTGCCTCGCTGGTGCGAGATTTGGGGATGGAACTAGGTGTGAATAATATCTTGCTACGATTCCCGTATTCGGGCTGCCGCCTCATGAACTCGTCTGCGAGACATAAGGCGGCACGTTGCTTCGATTGCAATTGGCGCCCTGCCTCAACTACCGGCTTCGAAGGGCGCAATGCCCGAAACTCTCTCCCACTGTAGGGGCCTTGGCGTGAACCAGATCCCAAAGGTTTACTTGCTAACATAGCGCTAAGTGACAGATAACACGTTGATTAGAGTCCCTCAGTTAGGCTGGTCGACATCAACCTTTCGAGTTGCACGGTGAGTCCTGTCACCCTCATTTGACAGAAAAAAAAGTTCGAATTATCAATTCCTATGAACGTGGCAATCGGTGCTTGCCTGGGCCTTTTGGGGGCAAGCGGGTCGGTTGCCTGTTGTG
>CAWDRP010000010.1:0-232395 GCA_963804755.1 uncultured Acidobacteriota bacterium | reverse complement strand
GCCGCGGCCTTGGCTTTAAGGACCTCGACCTTGGCCTTTGCCTGGGCCTCCGCCGCCTGGCGCTTCTGCTTGGACTTTTCCAACTGTGCCTGTATTTTGGAGTCAAGCTGGTTGATCTTTTCCAGGAGCTTGATTTTCCGGTCGGCGTGAGCCTTGGCATGCTCAGCCTTCATTTGCGCCAAGTCGGCTTTCATGGCCGCGACGTCCTCTTCGTCAACCGTATCCTTCACTTCGGACAGTGCACGCCGGAATACCTTTCCACCGATCGCTTCCATGCGGTTGTCCACCGGGGTCGTCCAGTCTTCTTGAATCTCCGCCACCACGGCGAACTTGTTCGTTTGCAGTTGCTGTTTCACGTCGTCAATGAAGTCATAACCAATCCTGGCGTCATTGATGTCCACCGTGCCGCCGATAGCTAACCCCGCAGCCGCGCCGATCGCGGCGCCGACCGGCCCGCCGAGCAGACCGATGAGGGCTCCCACCGAGGTTCCCACCAACGTCCCGAGGGGTCCCGGGTCATCGCTTTGCCTCACTGTTGTGGTGCCGTCTGCATTCCTCCCCACCACGGCGTAGGCGTACACGACAATGCTGCCCTCGTTTTCCAATTGGTTCAGTGCCTTCTTTCCTTCATACGCTTTGGGTTCCGTATCGAAAACCACCACCAGCATTCTGTCCATGGCCTTGCTCCTTTTCATGATGTTCTCTCGTCGTAGCAGTCCTTCGGCTTTGTTATTGCAATGCAAGCGCCATTGGTCAGCCCTTCAAAACGCTTGGACTTGCGCGTCACGGAGTCGCAATATCTTCGCGAATACGCGAAGTTCGTGAAAACCTCCGTTGGATTCTTGAGGGGACCGCAGTTCGGCTGGATTGCGTTGAAGCGATACTCGTTTTTTCTTGATCTGATCGTCGGCGTCAGGGATGGGTCGAACCTTCTATCTCTGGTATGGAAGCAAGCCTAAAATCTAGGGTAGGTCCGTGTGCGATTCGAGGCTCGTTGTGGTAGAAACAGGAAGTGTTGCCAGGAGTTTGCCGATCGCGCCATCCATCGCGTGACTCATTTCGCCCACCATGGCAGGTATGGTTCGCTTGTTCACCTCGTCGGTCTCGGACGCGACGTTGGCCCAAACCGTTTTACCGGAACGAAGCTCTATCATCTGCGCGGAGAGCGCCACTTCGACCCTCACCCCGCCTTCGTAATCCACTTCCTCTAGCTTTTCCAAGCGTCCGCTCAGGATGAAATCGACGTCTGGACGCCCATCATACATCTTTACTTCGGCGAATCTGCCGCGTGCACGGAGCCGATCCGCGATCGCGTCGGCCAAAAATTCGCGCGGGTCAACTGCCCAGCGCTGGTAGTTATAAAACCCGACCTCCTCGGGCGACGCGCGGTAGACAATGGCACCCTGCCTGAGGTAAGCCGGTGATCGGAACTCGCACACCGCAACGGAGGCCTTGCCCCTAGCCGCCATGGGCGGATCCATGGACGCCGGCAGATGGAGAGTGTAATAGGATGGATACGTGACTCTATTCACGCAGCCGATCAGAGAGGTTGAAATTGTGAGCGTGATAAAAATTGCGGTCAGACGATTCCTCATAATTCGCTTCTCCCTACCGCGGAATTTTGCGGTCCTTCGTTTGTCTAATGCGGACCAGGCTCCACGGACGCTGCTTCAGCGAGTCCGTCAACTGATCCAGGTTGTCGGTGGCAATACGCAGATTTTCAATCGTGTCGCCGATCTTATTATCATTGGCCTTTACCATAACCTGCATGTTCGCCAGCAGGCTCCTGGCCTCGGTTAAGGTCTTCTGAAGTTCCACCAGGTCCTTGTGCATGGGCTCGTGCAGATCGCCCAGCGTGGCGTTCACATTCTGAATGGCGCCATCGGCATGATCGACCACGGGGCCGGCCTTTCCCATCACCGCATCCGCGTGCTGGCTCAGCGCCAGTACTTGATCCGCAATGTGGTCGATCTTCGGTCGCTCGTCGGCCAACAGTCCGTTCGTTTGCTTCAATAAGGTTTCGATCTGCTTTTGGTTAGTGGGGCCGGTCACGGTGTTGAGATTGGCGAGGAGTGTTCGCGTGTCGGTGCTGATCCCGCCCAGTTCCCCCCGCGCCTCCGTGATCAGGCCGTTGGCGTTGGTGGCGACGGCGGCCACCTCGGCGGAGATATCGTCCAGGCTGGGCGCCTCTTCCGAAGGGATCGTGGCGCCGGGCGCGAGGCGGCGGGCAGCGCTGCTGCCGGTGCTGAGCTCAAGGGCCGTATCGCTCATCGTGCTTGTCGCGCCCAGCTTGGCCACGGACTTTTCATTCACCGGTATTCCCTCTTTGAGTTTGAACAGAACCTCGATACGCGTCGGGTCCGCCGCCCAGGGTCTCACCGCCGTAATTTTGCCGGCCTCGATGCCTCCGAACAGAACATCGCAACCGGAATCAAGCCCGCCGGCGTAGCGCAGATAGGTCCGATAAGGTACGCCCCCACCATGCGACCCGGCGTTGAACAGATAGATGACGGTACCGGTCAGGACGGTGAGACATGCGATGACGAAGGCTCCGACCTTTGCTTCCGTAGTCACGGCTTTACCTCCGGGGACTGCACGTATTTCTCGAAGTAAGCTTCAATCGCGCGGGCGGGGGCGCTGTTATCAGGTATGCGATCAAGAAACTGCCGGATGTGGGGATTTTGATTCCCCTTGATCTCCTCCTTCGTCCCTACCGCGATGAACGAACCGTTATAGAGCATGGCGATGCGGTCGGCGATGCGGAAGGCGCTCAGCAGCTCATGGGTCACCACAATGACGGTCATCTGGAATGCCTGCTTCAGAAACAGAATGAGTTCGTCCAGCTCCGCCGCAACAATCGGATCGAGGCCCGACGACGGTTCGTCAAATATCAGGATTTCGGGATCGAGGGCGAGGGCACGCGCTACCGCCGCGCGCTTCTTCATGCCGCCCGACAGCTCCTGCGGAAGTAGCTTTCCAAAATCGGCCAGACCCACGGCGGCCAAGTTCATCCAAACTGCCAGGTTGATGATCGAGGGGGCCAGCGAGGTGTGCTCGCGCAGTGGCAGGGCGACGTTGTCCTCTACCGAGAGGGAGTTGAACAAGGCTCCATCCTGAAATGCCACCCCCATGGAGCGCCTGACCCGCTTGAGGTCCGCCTGGGAACAGCGAGTAATATCAACCCCTTTCACCGAGATGCTGCCCGACTTCGGGCGTTCCAGGGCGATGATGTGCCGCATCAAAGTGCTCTTTCCCGAGCCGCTGCCGCCCAGCAACACCATCGTCTCCCCCGGTTCGATGTCCAGGCTTAGCCCGTCCAGCACCCGGCGTCCGCCGTACTCGACCACCAGATCGCGAATCGAAATGATCGCCATCAGTGTCCCCCGGTGAAGTAAAAAATGGCGGTGAAAACCGCATCGGCGACAATGACCAGGAAAGTTGACTTGACCACCGCGGCCGTAGTGGAGCGGCCTACGGCTTCCGGCCCTCCGCGCACGCGGAATCCTTCCAGGCAACCCACCTGCACAATGATGACGGCGAACGCCACGCTTTTGATGAACCCGGTGATCACATCGCGCAGGTGAATCGAGGTCATCACCCCGTGCACATATTGCCCGGGACCAAGATGGGTGCTGAAAAACATGAAGATCCCGCCGGCAGCAATGCCGCAGACGTTGCAGAGGACGACGAGGCAGGGCACCACGATCAGCGCGGCAAGGAACTTTGGCGCCAGCACGAATTCGACCGGTTCGAAGGCCATGACGCGCAGTGCGTCGACCTCTTCGGTTACCATCATCGTTCCGATCTCGGCCGAGAAGGCGGACGCCGACCGGCCGCTCACGGCGATGGCGGTGAGCAACGGCCCCAACTCCCGTGTGAAGGCGATGGCGACGAGATCGATAACCAGCCCCAGGGCTCCGACGCGCCGTAACTCTGACGCCCCTTGCATGGCGAGGATAAAGCCGGAACACAACGCCATGAGGCCCACCATGGGGATCGCTTGCACGCCGATCTGGAACATCTGAACGATGGACGCCTTCCAGCGATAGCGATTTCCAGTGACGGGCAACGCGACGCCCAGTGCGCGGATGGATGCCCACAACTGAATACTTAACCCTCCGACGTAGTCGAGATGCTCGAGGGTTGATTTTCCGACTCGTTCGGTAATAGTTGCCATCAGGAAACCTCGGAGACGGACAAACCGTTTGTCCGCTCATCTGCTTGGAAGAGGCGAACTAAGCCCGTGACCTCCAGCAAATGACGAGGCCCACCGTGCAATCCCCTCAACTGCAATAGGGTCTTGCGCTTATGCGCGACCCGGAGGGCTTCGATCAGCGTTGCAATTCCGGAGCAGTCGATGTAAGTCAACTCCGCCAAGTCAATCGTGAGCTCTGGCAGGGGCTGCCGTTTGAGTACCGCGTGGAGCCTTTCGCGTAGGTCGGGCGAAGAGTCGACGGAGATACGGCCGCTCAAACAAACGACAGGGCCTCCCTCGCTATCGGTCACGCTGATACTTAAGCCGGGAGTCGCGGTGGATTCGATGGTCGTCAAGGCCTTGCTCCTTTCTGCAATTCTCCGCCCCCATGACTGCAAGGCACGTGCCAATAGGTAAGCGGTTCAAAACACTCGGGCTCGCAACACCCGGCGGCACAAAACTTTCGCGAATTCGCGAACCTCGCGAATGCCAATGTTGGAGTATGGAGGGGAGAGCGTCTCGGTTAGAAGAAGTGTAGCGCCGACCAGTATTGTAGGTCCGCGGCTTTTCCATGGCCATTGGGAGCGAGCTGCCGACCTACCTAACCGGCTCGCGCTGGGCCTGTTTGAAGGAGAAATCACCTTCCCTCTCACAGCGCAGGGTGGTCCCCCAAGTTGGGGGACCGGGTGAGCGGTTGCTTGGAGGGTTGGGGCAGGGAAAGAATCAAGATTTTATAACTTCAAAGACCATCAGCACAGCACGTGCCAATCCTCGGACGAATTTACCCGGAGTGAAACGACTGGGCTCAAACCACGCTTCGAAGCCCGGCGCTACAAATACCAATACCTCTGACGGACAATGCTAAACGGCGGGGAAGCAATACTTGTTGATATTCATCGCTCGAATCTTCGATTCCAGGGTGGAGGGCGGAAGACCGAGCTTGGCCGCCGCGCCCAACCGCCCCGACACTCGGCCGCGCGTTTCGGCTAAGGCCGCGCCAATCATTTCCCGCTCCTCTATCGCCGACCTTCGGAAAAGCGGGTGCGTTGCTCGTTCGGTTGGGAAGCATTGGCGAGCGAGCCAACTTCTCGGGACCGAGTGGTTCCCTCTTTCATAAACCACTACAGCCCGCTCGATAACATTTTGCAGTTCCCGAATGTCTCCGGGCCACGGATATCGAATCAGCGCCTGAATGGTCTCGGCAGAAAACGCCTCAATGGTCTTATGCATGCGCAGCGCGAATTGCTGGGCGAAATGCCGTGCGAGCAGCGGAATGTCTTCCGGGCGTTCGCGCAAGGGAGGAATGGAAATCGGGAAAACATTCAGCCGGTAGTAGAGATCCAAGCGAAACTGCTTCTCCACGATCATCTCTTCCAGGGCACGATGGGTAGCGGCCACAATCCGAACGTCAACTTTCTGCGTCCGGGTATTACCCAAGCGCTCGAATTCCCGCTCCTGCAAAACACGTAGGAGTTTCGGTTGTAGCTCCAACGGGATATCACCAATTTCATCGAGAAACAGCGTGCCGTGGTCGGCGAGCTCCAGCCGGCCCGTCTTCTGAGTGATCGCACCAGTGAAGGCCCCGCGTTCGTGGCCAAAAAGTTCACTTTCCAGCAACCCCCCAGGGATGGCAGCGCAGTTATCTGATCTGGTCGCCTTACAAGCGTACTCGCCTCTACAGCTTCTTCTTTTCCTCCTGTTGCTTTCGCTCCAGCCAACTTTCCTTGGTTTTCTCGGGGAGGGTGAAAAGATAATCTCCATCAGGATCTTCGCTGTCGCGCTCCATTATGGAAGCGATACTCGCATCCTCTAAATCTTCATCGGCAGCGAGCCGAGCCGTCAGGCAGACTCCAACGTCCTTCGGGACGACCTGACCCCACGGAACAAATCCTCTTTCGTCCGCTGCCTCAAAAGGTCTTAGCCAGGGGACAGTCGGCTTACGGCAGGCGAAGTTCTCCGTGAAGCGAGCGGCTTCCACTTCGCTGAGGAAGGATGCCAGAAAGTAGTAATTCTGGCCCTCTCTTCTGGCCAGGAGCCTCGCGTTCTCCAGCCAGGCAAATTTGAACAAGGCAAACAGTTCATCCTGCAATTCGGCATCTTGCCATTTCTGCCGGCTGCGAACCTTCGCGCAATAGCCCTTGAGGATCTCCATGTCCATGCCTGCCGATCGCCAGATTCACACACGTGTTGCGGGCGGAAAACCGGGCTTCTATGACTTCCGCCCCTTGAGGAAAGTTGGCCTCGATGGGGTCTACTTCTTTTTGGGAGGTACCACCGCTTCTTTGAACGCCTTCGCCAGGCGGAATTTCACCACCGTCTTGGCCGGAATCTTGATGGCCTCGCCAGTCTGAGGATTACGACCCATTCGAGCCTTGCGACTTGCCTTCACCGCCTTACCCAGCCCGGGAACCACAAACTGCCCGCTGCTCTTGGCTTCCTTCGTGGCCACCGTGACGAGTTCTACGAGAATCGCGGCGGCAGTCTTCTTGGGGATCCCCACCTTCTCGGCCAAATGCGCGACGATCTGAGATTTTGTCATCATTTCTTCTGCTCTTCCTCTCTTCGTTGGATTGTAAGGACTGCGATGTTTGAATCGTTGTTCAGCCCCCACTGTACGTAACGCGCGGATGGCTGTCAAGGCAGTTGCGGAAAGGAGCCTCAACCCCATTGCAAGGAGATTTCGCTTCCGCGTTGGTTGCCGTTCCAGTGGGATTATGGCTATGTGCGTTCGCTACCAGCTGTCGGGCACTGAAGAGGTCGCGTGGTTTATTTGAGGCAGACCGCCTCTTCGAATCCTATCTCGGGTCTTCCCACCGCGGTAGCGGGTCGTGCGCGGCCAATCGAAGAAGGAGCTCACCGCCGTTCTCTTCGTCGAACAGCTCCTGAATGAACTCGTATGTTTTCTGGACGACATCGATCATGAGCGTCTTGATCTCCTCGTCATCGAATCGCGAGAGTTTGGGCCAGGGAATTTCCCCGAAGGGTGTAGTTACCAATACATCTGAGTAATCTCCAGCCTTGGAATCGGGCGCTATACCTGCATGCAAGTCCTCGAAAACGGAATTGGGAAAGCACCGATGCGCGAGGTACTTTGCTAGTCGTTTCTGCAGAACTGGGTCCGTGATGAGAACCCGTATGGCCTCGCCTGTTTTATCCATGTTAACCTCCAGGATGCTGACCCACTCTGGCACACGAAAAGGCCGGAGGCAAGGAAACCGCTCCGCAGGCTCAAAATCCCCATCAACATGGGTCCGCGGACTTATCTATGACGCTGGGAGAGACGCTAATTTCGGTCTGGCAACAGTCGCTTGCCGATGGCCAGGAAGAAGTTGATCTGGGAGAGGAATCTTACCCGGTCACGGTGTTCCGCGCAAAAAAACTTCGGAGCGTAGAGTTCAGTTACGGCGATCTGCGCATCATCGGCATTGAACAGAATCCCGCTACGAGCTCGCGGTGGGCCGCCTTAGCCCAAGCGGGAGAGAGAATCATGCAGTTTCGCTGCAAAGGTCGCTATGTCGGCAACGTCTGTGAAGGCATGTTGCTGCGGTATCCGGCATGGAGGGCATTGGCACTGCCGGATTGAGGCACAGGGCGGGGTTTTCCCCTGAATCCATCCTGGGTAGCCGCTCCGGTCCCCCTGTTAAGCGCGGGATCCTTCGGGATCGAATTATTGCGGAGCACAGGCACATTTAAGTGCGCCCCGGTTACAACAGTTCTCGCAGCTCAAGAAGTCGGGCCTGAACCTCGGCCTAGGAGGGGTACGGGCCAAAGCATAGCATCCGGCATTGCGCGTCGTATTCGGCAGTGATGATGTCCACCAAGTTTGCGGGCGGAAACAGCGCGTCGCTTTTGGCAAAGCGCATGTCGTCGGGATGGAAGTAACTCCTGGGAAAATGATTGCGGCTGATCTGGTCGTAATCCACCTTGATGGTCGTATACTCGGCAGAATTCAGCATGCGATTACTTCTGCCTGCGCCGCCAGTTGAAACAGGTCGTAGTAGTGCCTCGCGTAGGTCCCCAGCGCCTGTCCGTCGCGTTTGAGCAACTCCACCTTGCTGTGGATGGCGAACATCTTTTCGACGAAGGTTCGTCGAAAGTGGAGCAGGCGCATTGGAAACGATCCCTCGTCCTCTGCGCCCACTGACAGGCCATTGTCCTGCAGGGACTGACTGAGGTAGGACCGCAACTCGACGGTGGCGGTGGGTTCGCGACCGCTGGCGGTTCCCGCTTCAAGAAACACGCGGGGGGCGACTTCGCCTGGCCCACCGAAGCGCTGCGCGTAGGAGAATCGGTCGCTGCGCCCGAATCCACCTATGGTCTGACTCTCCCTGGCAACAAACGTCAGGGCAGGGTGGGCACCGACGCTGTCACGGAGTTTCTTGAGTTCGCGATCGATGGCTCTTTTCCCCAACCTTGGCTGAAAAGCGAGTGGGTCAAGGAAGATGTCGATGTCCTCCGAAAACCGCTGGATCAGGTTCCAGCCTTTCGCCAGGCTGGTGCCGCCTTTGAAGATCACCCTGTCACCAGTGCTGGCGGCGATAACCCGCAGGGCTTCCGTGACGTAGTAGTCCTTCTCGATGATGGCTGGGCGCAATCGTCGCTCGCGAAAATGCTCTGCCGCCCGCAGTATCGCCTGCTCGAAATCAGGATGCTCAAACAACTTCATGTGAGCGGCGCTCCTTCACCTGCCAACTCCGGGCGTGCGGCAGCCCAGCGAGCAGTCCAAAGTCGAATCGGGAGAACGGATTCAGGGAAGAGCGTAGGTGCTGAAGCGTAACGCGGTTCTTTCCAAGCTGTTCGCCCATGGCGCCAAGCATCGCGCGCACTCGCGGCGGCTCGGAGTGGGCAACCCTGAGGAGTCGCTCAAAGCGGCCTTTCTCGGACAGTAGCGTCAGGATTCTACGGATAGTTTCTTTCGGCGGCAACTCGCTCGTCTTACCCCCTCGTCTCAGGAAATCGAGCAGGGCCGCATCGGTCTGGGAAAGACTCGCCCACGCCTCTGGCCTGCGTGTGTGGATGATCGTGTCGTCGCCAACGAGTTTTCGGAGCAGGCTCAAGGCACTGGTGGCAACCTCGCTTTGCGTTGCGCTCTGCGTGGTGAATCCCAGAAGATTGGCAGCGGCAATGCCTGACGGAAAGACGGTTTTGCGGCGTGAGGCGAGCCGTTGGATTGCTGCAGGATTTGGTCGGCTCTTGCCAAAGGCAGTCTCGCGGGTGCAGTAATAGATCCCCTTGCTCAGTCGTTCGAGTGTCCCTTGGCGGGTTAGGCGCGACAGCGCCTGCGCCACGGCGGCAAAGGGAAGGTCCCGGAAGTCTTCGAGCCGCCATAGCCGTTCGCCGCTTCGTTTGATGCGCTGGCTGACCAGGCTGGTGATGGGACGTGAGCTGGCATGTGTTGGACTAAGGGTCGTCATACTCCAAATATAGGATTTTTTGGAAAATTCGTCAAGTTTTTATGCAATAAAACTTGACATATCGATTGACACGGTAGAGGTCTGGGGTTCGAGTCCCCACGGGCCTACCATATTCTTCAATAACTTACCCCTGTTCAGGTCGTCCGGCGAGGCTCCAAATGGCTGCATTAAGCCCCGGAAATTCCTCGTGCTGCCCGTGAATGTCGCAGATCATAACTCCCTATTCCCCCCAAAAGCCGCCTCACCGTCACACCAACACCGCGTCTGCGGCGTTAGTCTTCCTCCTTTTTATATGCGCCTGGAACGAGGCGCTTCTTATCAAAATCTCCGGCCGGTGCTTTGGTTCAAATCACGCCCGACTGGAAAACAACGGGTGCGGGGTGAAACTCGTGGGAGCCCAAAATCGGGTGACGCGCAATTGCGGGGACTACTTCGCTTGCAAATACGCTCCCAAACGCCCTTCTGCCCCGCCGAGCGCGCGCGCCAGGTTCAATTTCGCAAGATTATGCGCAGAGAGCGCCGTAATGTAATCCAGATCGGCCGAAGCCACCGCTTGCCGCGCCTGGCTCACCTCGACCGAATCCGACACCCCCTTTTCGAACTTCTCCTGCGTCAGCCGCAGATTCTCCTGCGCCACCTGCTGATTGTTCTTTGACAACTCGACCTGGCTCGCCGCCGCTTCCAAATCCAGATATGCGTTCCGAACATCGCTCTCGATCCGCCCGCGCATGTCGGCCAGCTCCGCGCGACGCTGACGAAGCGCCGCCTCCGCCTGTGCGATGTCGCCAGCCACGCGCCCGCCCTGCCAGATCGGGATATTCAGAGTGCCGGTAACCGTGTAGGTATCCCGACCCTGGTTAAAATGGGTTCCGATTTCGCCGAAATCCGCCGATGCTGAAAGTGAGGGCAAGCGCTCGGAGCGCGCCGCCGCGCGTGTTCTCTCCGCCGCTTTCAACTGCGCTTCCGCGGCCTGCAAATCCGCACGCGCCGCGAGCGCCTGTTGTACCGCCTCATCCGCCGAGAGGGTGGGCGCCGGAGAATAATCGAAATCGTCCGAAATATCATATTGGTCATTTGGTGGCAGGCCGACGAGCCGCGCCAGATTGATTTTCTGCCGCGCCAAATCGTTCTCCATCGTCGCCAGACGCTGCCGCTCGGTCTGCGCGCGCACCAGATCCTGATTCGCGTCCAACTGCGCCGCCAGGCCCGTGGCGCGCCGCTCGGCGGTCTGTTTGTAAACCGCCTCCGCCGTCGCGAGTTGCGCGCGTTCGGAAGCCACGCGCGCCTTCGCGGCAATCACTTGCAGATACGAAGCGCCCACCGCCAGCACCACCGTGTCGCGCGCGTCCTGCATCAACGCCTCGTTCGCCCGCACCACATCCCGGGAAGAGCGATAATTGTTCAGCAAAGTCAGGTCCAGGAAATTCTGCGTCAGAGTCACACGCAATCGTAGTAGTTGATCGGCCCCACGACGCTGGGCAGAACCGGGGCGCGGCCGCCAAACGAACTGCCGAACGAACTGGAGATCGCGCTCTGAATGCCGGTGGTGGCCAGATCCGTGGTCAGGTAATGCTCGCTGAACGCACCGGTCAGATTCGGCAACAGATTGCTGCGCGCCACCTTCGCTTGCCCACGCGCCTGCTGCACTGTCGTGTCCTGCCCCGTCGCCCCGAGGTTGACCGCTAGCCCGCGCTGAATCGCCTCGTTGAATGAAAGTTTGCCGCTGAACGGGGTATTGCTCGGCGAGCTGCCTGCAAACGGCCCGCTGACTTGAACTGTGGTGTTGATCGTATTGACGCTCGTGGTCGCGCCCGGAATGGGCGTTTGATTTGTCGCCACCGACCCCGAATTCGGGCTCCGCCCGGAAAGCGAAAGCTGCGTAGCAACGGACGTAGACGCAGGCGCCCGCGCCCCCAACTGCGCCAGGGCCATCTCCGGCGCAAGAATCGTAATCAGAAACATAAGGCGTACCCCGCCCCAGGTGCTTTTCCTTCGCATTTCAGATCCTCCCGTGACCAAAAGGTTTGCCGGGCATGCACTCACCTTTATGCCGCATCTCAATTACCCGAGTTGTTTCCGGAACCGCATGACGCTGAGCGTCAGTAGCACCGCCGCGAAAGCAGCCAGCGCGAGCATGTGTGGCCAGACGGCGGTGAAGCTGCTGCCTTTCATCAGCACCGACCGCGTGATAATGCCGAAGTGCCGGATCGGATTGAGTACCGTCAGCGGTTGCATCCACTGCGGCATCGCCTCGACGGGCGTCAGCGCGCCCGAGAGCGAAGCCAGCGGCGGGTTGACGAAGAAGGCCATCAACTGCGCCTGCTGCGATGACTTTGTGAACGTCGCGATGAACGTACCGATGCCGATGCCCGACAGCACGCACAGCATCGAGCCCACCAGTACCAGCACGAAGCTGCCGCGGAACGGCACGCCGAAGACCACTTTGATCAGCGCGGTCGCGAACAGAATCGTGATGCAGAGCAGCAGAAAGACCGGCGTGATCTTCGCCACGATGATTTCCCCCGTGCCCGCCGGCGTCATCAGAAGCTGCTCGATCGTGCCGGCTTCGCGCTCTTTTACCAACGCGGCCGACGCAATGATCGAGCCGTTCAGCACCAGCAGCACGCCCAACGCCCCGGTCACGATGAACCACGACGTCACGAGCCCCGGGTTGAACAGAAACGCCGGATGCATCAGGACATGCCCCTTCCGGCTCACCTCATTGGCCGCTATGGGCCGATACTGAGCGTGCACTCCACCCTGCTGCGAGTAAACCTGGTTCCAACTCTGGAGTACGCGCGCCGCATACCCCTGCGCAATGGCAGCCGTGTTGGCGTTCATCGCGTTCAGCAGTATCTGAACGTCGGGCTGCCGGCCGCGCTCCATGTCGCGCGAAAAGTGGTAGGGGATCACCATAGCCCGCGTCGAGGTCGCCGCGCGCCAGCGCCTCTCCGAGTTGATCCTCCGAAAAGTACGTGTTGGCCAGGCGAAACGCGCCGCTCTCGGTCATGTTGGCGATCAGATCGCGGCTCTGGGGCGAGTGATCGAGATCGAGCACGCCCATCTTCAGGTGATCGACGGTGGCGTTCAGCGCGAAGCCAAACAGCAGCAGTTGGACTGTGGGCGGCACGACGAGCGATATCAGCAAGCGCTTATCCCGCCGGATCTGCCCGAATTCCTTTTTAATCAGTGCGATAAGTCGACTCATATGCTTAGTTGCATCCTCCGTAGCTTTTTCCAGCCCAGCGCGTAAAAGACCCCGCCAATCAGCGCGATCATGACGACGTTGAACCACATGGCCGGCCATCCGCCGCCCTGCAACAGGGCATCGCGGACGATCTCGATGTAATACCGGCTCCACACCAGCCCCGAGATCCAGCGCAGGCTCGCCGGAATGTTCTCGACCGGAAAGATCAGGCCGGAGAGCAGAAAGGTCAGCAGAAAACCGCCCAGCGCGATCACCTGAATCGCCGCCGCCTGGCTCGGAATGGCCGCTCCGACCAGCGTGCCGAAGGCGGCCACGCAGAACGCGTAGAGAATCGTGGCCACGATGAACATCGGAAGGGTCGCCTGCGAAATGAAGCCCGAAGTAGGTAAACAACAGAATGAGGGACAGGAACCATTCCGCCATTGCGATCAAAGCGAAGGCCAGGATCTTGCCCAGCAGAAATTCGTGCGCCGAGATGCTCGAAACATAGACCTGCAGGATCGTCTTCTGCTCGCCTTCTTTGGACATGGCGAGCGCGGCGAGCAGTGCCGGGAACATCGAAAGTCCCATGACGAAAGATCCGGGTGCGTAAAACTTCTTCGCGTCGCGCCCCGGGTTGAACCACAGCCGGACATCGGCCTTTACGGGCGCAGCGGCGGGCCGGTAATTCGACACCACCTGGCTTGCATAGCCCAGCACGAGCTTCGCCGTGTTGGCGTCCGTCGCGTCCACCAGAAGCTGCACCTCGGTGTTCGTCCCGCGCGCCATGTCGCGGCCGAAATGTTCGGGAATCACCAGCGCCGCTCGGGCTGTATTCGTCAGAAAGGCATCCGCCGGCTGCCGCCCGGACGGCCATGCGACAATGTGAAACGTCAGCGAAGCGCGAAACGCGTCGATGAAATCACGGGAGGCCGGGGTATCGTCGAGATCCTGCACCACGACCGGCAGACCGGTGACCGTCAGCGAGACGGCACTACCGAGCAGCATCAGCAGACACAGCGGCAATACCAGCGCTAGAACCAGCGCCAGCCGATCGCGCCCGATCTGGGTCAGCTCTTTTCGCATTTGAGCGAACACTCGTCGCATGTCACGCCTCCTCCGTTACCTTGCCCAGCTTGCGGGCTTTTTCAACGACCACGATGAATACGTCCTCGAGCGAGTACGGTTGTTCGTAGGCAGCGTCCACCCGGATGCCGGCCGCCGCGAGCTTCGCGATGGTGTCGCGCTTGCCCGTTTCCGCGTCTTCGTCGATGATCACGTGCAGCCGATCGCCAAACAGCGAAACGCGCCAGCGGTCTACTTTCTGGCGCAGAAGATCCGCCGCCTTTTGCGGCTTATCCACCAGGAATTCGAGCAGATGTCCGCCCTGCGCCTGCTTCACCCCCCGAGGCGTGCCTTCGGCCACCAACTCGCCCGCCACCATCAAGCCCAGCCGATTGCACTGCTCAGCCTCTTCGAGGTAATGAGTGGTCACGAGAATCGCCGTGCCGCGATCGGCCAGGCTGTTGATCATGCGCCAGAAGGCCCGCCGCGCCAGTGGATCCACGCCCGAGGTCGGCTCATCCAGGAACAGCACGCTCGGTTCATGCAGAATCGAAGCGCCAAAGGCGACGCGCTGTTTCCACCCGCCGGGCAGGCTCCCCGTAATCAGGTGCTGCTTCCCCTCCAGCCCCGAAAATTCCAGCACCCAGCGTTTCTTGTCTTCGATCTCCTCCTCCGGCACACCATACACGCCGGCGAAGAAATTCAGGTTCTCGTCGATCGAAAGATCGTCATACAGGGAAAACTTCTGGGACATGTAGCCGATCGAGCGCCGCACCTCGCGCGACCGCAGGCTGCCGTGCTCGCCCGCTAATTCCATGGAGCCGGTGGTCGGCGCAAGCAGGCCGCACAACATGCGGATCGTGGTCGTCTTGCCCGCGCCATTCGCACCCAGCAGGCCGTAAATCTCGCCGTTGCGCACCTCAACATTTACGTCCTTCACGGCCGTGAACGCTCCGAAGCGCTTGGTGAGGTCTTTTGCCCCGATCGCGATCTGCCCTTTCAGGTTTCGGTGATCGCGCCGGCCCGGATACGCTGGCGCATTTTCGCGATCGCCAAAACTCCGCAGCGTCGCCACGAAAGTGTTCTCCAGGGTCGGCTGATCGATGCGAAAAACCTCCGCGTCCAGATTCGCCGCACCGAGCGCCGCTTCGACCCGCTGCTTGCCACGCTCGGCGTCCAGCGCGATCACGTCCAGTCGGTCGCCGAACCGCTGCACATCGACGATCTCCGGGTGCTGCTGCGATTCCTCCAGCAGAATCTGCTCCGCCTTGCTCAGATCGCTGGTGTGGACCTCGAGCCGCTTGGTGCCCGCCTTCCCGCGCAGCTCCGAGGGCGTGCCGATATCCCGGATCTCGCCCAGATGCATCAGCGCCACGCGATGGCAGCGCTCGGCTTCGTCGAGATAGGGCGTGGCCACGAGAATGGTCAGCCCGTCCATCGCCAGGTGCGCCAGCGTGTCCCAGAATTCGCGCCGCGAAACCGGATCCACGCCGGTCGTCGGTTCATCCAGCAGCAGCACCTTCGGTTGCGCCACCAGCGCGCACGCCAGCGCCAGCTTCTGCTTCATCCCGCCGGAGAGCCGATCGGCCCGCCGCTCGGTGAAACGGTCCATGTCGAACATCGAGAGATAACGATGCCCACGCTCTTCGATCTCCCGCGGCGGCACGTGGCGCAGATCGCCGATATAGCGGATGTTCTCTTCCACCGTCAGATCCGGATACAGGCTGAACGACTGCGTCAGATAACCGGTCTCGGAACGCGCATCGCGCGCCGGCGCGCCGAACACCTGGGCCTTGCCGCCGGTGGCTTCCATGACGCCTGCCAGAATCTGGAACGTCGACGTCTTCCCCGCGCCGTCCGGCCCGATCAGCCCGAAGATTTCGCCATCCCGCACCTCGAAGCCGATGCCGCGAACGGCCTCCACCGCCCCGTACCGTTTTGTCAGACCCTCAACTGCAATGGCGCTCATCGGGCGTCCACCTCAATCTCTCCATCGGCCGGCATGCCCGGTTTGGCATAGCCGATGCCGGTGTTCAGGTGCAGCTTTACCCCGACGACCTGCTTCACGCGATCGTCGCGGAAGTACGTGTTCTCAGGCGTAAACGTCGCTTGCGGATCGATGCGCGAAACCACTGCCTCCAGCGGCTTGTTCCGGTCGGAATCCAGAAACACGCGCGCCCGCTGGCCCACCCGCACGCGCCCGATCTCGCCTTCGGGAATGAATCCGCGCAGATAAACCTTGGTGAGATCGATCAGTGTTACGATCGCCGTCCCTGCCTGAATGACTTCGCCCGGTTCGGCGGTGCGGGTCGCGATGGTGCCGTCAAACGGGGCCACAACGGTGAGATCGTGAATGTTCTCCTGCGCTTCTTTGAGCTGCGAGCGGGCGCGGTTCGCATCGGCGCGCGAACTGGCGATCGTCGCCTGCTGCTGCGCCATCTGCTTTCGGATCTGGGCCTGCTGCGCGAAGCGGATTGCCGGATTCGCCAGGTTCGCCTTCGCCACATTGAGCGACGCCTGCGCCGATTCCACCTCCCGCCGCGCCGCCGCCACCAACGCTTGCTGTGTTTCCGCCGTGGTCTGTGCCGACTTGCCTTGGCGCTCCGATACTGCGCCGTCTGCCGCAAGCTTCGTGTATGCGTCGCGGTCGAATAGCGCGAGCTTGAGCGACGCTTCCTGTTGGGCGAGCTGCGCCTCTGCGTGCGAAAGCTCCGCCTCCGCTTGGCTGACCCGCCCTTCGGCGTCGGTGGTAGCCTGGTTGGTCTGCAGCTCTGTCTGCTTGAGCTGATCGTTCAGCACGGCGATCTGCTGCTGCGCCGACGACAACTGCGCTTCGGTCGCCATTGCCTGGTCGCGCGCCTGTTGCTCCCGCGCATGCACCTGCGGATCATCGAGTATCGCGATCACCTCGCCCGCTTTGACCGAATCGCCTTCGCGGAACCGGATCTCCAGAATCCTTCCGGTCACTTTGGGTGCGACGGCCGAGTCGTCACCTTCAATGCGGCCCGACAAGGCCACGACTTTCGGCGCGGCAGGGTGCGCGAAGTAGAATCGATAGACCAGATATCCGCCCCACGGCGATGGGTACGTGCAGCACCAGAAACCAAATCAGCCAACGCAGCCATTTGCGCCGAGGCGCTGCCGAAACTGCGTCCGGAGCCTTCTTCTGCGTCTCGGACGGTAAAGCCGATACCATTCATTTTGAAGTTCACTCATTGCTGTTTTCTCCTGGGTGCTTCTCTTTTCTGCCGCGTGGCCGCGTCCCTCAAGCACCATCGCCCATTTCGATCTCCTGAAACGGCAACTGCCCTGCCAAACAAGGGCGCCCGCTAAGTTCGTGAAATTCAAGGGATGATCGGGGGTGTCGATCCGCGAAGTGGTGTTGAAGGTTAAAAGTGTCAATTACTCGTTGACAGTTGGGAACAGATGTTTTGACCTGCGGTTGGATGGTAAACTGCTGTTTGCCGGCAAAACGTGAGGTGGCGTTCGCCATGGATAACGGCCTCAATCTCCGGGGCGCGCAAGCCGCTCAAGGCTTACAACAGCAAAATGATCGGCTACAGTTGCTCCTGAAGCTGACGAAGAGCATTACCGCGAACCTGGAACTGAAGGATGTGTTGCGGGCGATCGCCGCGAACGTTCGCGAGGTGATGCGCTGCGACGCGGCGAACATCTCGCTGCCCGGCTCGGAACCGGGAACTTTTCGCGTCTTTGCTCTCGACTTTCCGGGCATGAAAGGATTCGCCAAGGAAGAACTGCTCGTCACTGAGACCGAGGACAGTCCAGCCAGGCTGGCTTTTGAGACGTTGAAACCGGTGATGTGGAGCCTTGGTAACGCTCCCCCCGGGAGCTTCGGTCGCAAAATAGCCGCAACTGAAGGCATCCAGACCATCTGCTTTATACCGCTTGTGAATCGCGGCCACGCGGTCGGGAATCTTGTGCTTGCACGTACGACGGAGGACACGTTCACACAAGAAGATGTCGAATTCCTCAGCCAAGCTGCGGGCCAAATCGCCATCGAAAACGCGCTTGCGTACCGCGAAATCTCCGAACTGAAAGCCAAGCTCGCGCAAGAGAAGCTGTATCTCGAAGAAGAAATTCGCAGCGAGATGAACTTCGAGCAGATCGTCGGGAGCAGCCCGGAGCTGAAGCACGTCCTGCAACTGGTCGAGACCGTAGCACCTAACGATTCCACGGTGTTACTTTTGGGCGAAACCGGAACAGGAAAGGAATTGATTGCGCGCGCCATCCACGACCGCAGCCGGCGCAAGGAGCGAACCTTTGTGAAGCTGAATTGCGCCGCCATACCGACAGGCCTGCTCGAAAGCGAGCTGTTTGGGCATGAAAAGGGCGCGTTCACGGGTGCGATCAGCCAGAAGACGGGGCGGATGGAATTGGCGGACCAGGGCACCCTCTTCCTGGATGAAGTAGGAGACATTCCCACCGAAATCCAGCCGAAGCTGCTGCGTGCGCTGCAGGAGCGGGAATTTGAACGGCTGGGCAGCACTCATACCCGCAAAGTGAACATCCGCCTCATCGCGGCAACGAACCGCGATCTGGAGAAGATGGTCGCCAACCGTGAATTCCGGAGCGATCTGTTCTATCGGTTGAACGTGTTTCCGATTCGTATTCCGCGGCTACGGGACCGCCGTGAAGATATTCCCCTGCTGGTGAGTTACTTCGTCCAGAAGTTTGCCCAACAAATGCAGAAGAGAATCGACGCCATCCCGGTTGCCGTAATGAAGGGACTAACGGCTTGGGAATGGCCGGGCAACATCCGCGAACTGGAGAACTTCATTGAGCGCGCGGTGATCCTTACGCGCGGCAAGTCGCTGGAGGCGCCGCTTTCAGAGCTGCGCAGGCCGATCGCAGACACGCTGCCTGCGACTGCCGCACACCCGGCGGGAGACGACATTGCCCGAATCGTCAAAGAAACAATCAGTGCACTAAACGGCAAGAAAGATCGTGCCGACGAATTTGCCAGGAAGCAGCGCGAAGAAATCGTGCGCACACTTACGGAAAGCAAGGGGAGGGTTGGTGGTGCAGATGGAGCTGCGGCACGAATGGGCATCAATCGCACGACCTTACTGGCGCGAATGAAGAAGTTCGGAATAGACCCCCGACAGTATGCCTGAAACCGCCTGCCTCTTCGCGCTCAGACTACGGCGTGCCAAATGATCCTCTGCTGAGCGCACCCAGCAACCCACTCCCGAATCCCTCTCCTTAACGAGCTGTCAATCGTGTTTTGACATAATTGACTGTCAACACATCCTCTTCCGATCCCGCATTGAAAACTCATCACTTGCACACTCGTGAGTTTGGCACGTGCGTTGCATTCTGTTAAGTGCGAGCGAACAGCCATGCTAAGGATTTCGACCAAGGAGGCACATAACGAGCGACGGCTGGTTTTGGAAGGCAAGCTCATCACCCCCTGGACGACCGAACTCAGAAGCGCATGCGAAAAGGCCAGGGAGAACCTGAAGGGCCGTGAACTCGTCGTCGATTTGAGGAACCTGACAGTCATCAGCCCGGAGGGTGAAAACCTGCTGGTTACGCTGATGAACGAGGGAATCAAGTTCCGCTGCTGTGGTGTGTTCACGCGACAGGTGTTGCGGCAACTTGCCCGCAGAGCACGCACGCAGGTTTAGGAAGCAACATCGTGACATTCAATTGAGGAGGTTTGGATATGCCAACTTTACTTCATATCAACGTCAGCCCGCGCGGAAATCAATCGATCTCCCGCCGACTCAGTGATGCCGCAGTCGAGGCGTGGAAGGATAGCAATCCCGAAGGCCGCGTCATTGAGCGCGATTTGGCCAAGACCCCACTTACGTTTGTTAATCTCGACTGGATCGCAGGTGCCTTTTCTCCGCCCGAATACCACACTGAAAGCCATAAGAAAGCACTCGCGCTCTCGGATGAACTGGTTTCCGAAGTTCTCGAAGCCGACGAAATCATTCTCGGAACCCCAATGTACAACTTTTCGATTCCTGCGGCGCTCAAGGCGTGGATTGACCACATCGTGCGGGCCGGGAAGACCTTCCGGTACCGGGCTGACGGCACACCCGAAGGCTTGTTAGCCGGCAAGAAAATGCTCGTAATCGTCGCCAGCGGAGGCAGCTACGACGAACGCTCGGGAATGAGCGCTCTGGATCACGAGGTTCCCTATTTGCGTTTCATCTTCGGTTTCATGGGCATCACCGATGTGCACGTTATGCAAGCCGGGGGCACGGGTGCTGTCATGAAAGGCCGAGTCTCCGCGGAGGAGTTTCTAGCTCCCTATTTGGGCGAAATCGCCGCAGCCGTCTGAGGTGGTCTTCTCGTCCGAGGAGAGAATTCGCAAGAGGCGTGGCCATAAACGACAGGAGGTATCAGCATGTCCGTTCAATTCTCACGGGTGATCGCCGCACGACCGGACGGAAATGGTGACGCGTTTTCCATTCAGAGCATCGACCTCCACGAACTGGGCGAGCGGGCTTCCCCCATCACCGTCCTGCACAATTTCCGAGTGCGCGGCCGGCCGTTCACGCCGCACCCGCACGCGGGCTTCTCCGCGGTCACGTACGTGTTTGAGGACTCGCAGGGAGCCCTTCGAACCCGCGACTCGCTTGGTCACGACTTGGTTACAGGCCCGGGCGGAATCGTCTGGACGCAGGCAGGAAGCGGCCTAATGCACGAGGAAACCCCGGCGGATCCCGACCGTGAACTGCACGGCCTTCAGGTCTTCGTCAATCTGAGCTCGAAGAACAAGCTCGCAGCGCCTCAGGTCTTTCGTCTCGAAACGAGCGAGGTGCCGGAATGGCGGAGCGACGCCGGTGACCGTGTGCGTGTCGTGGTTGGATCGTTCGAAGCGATCTCATCGCCGCTCCTCCCTGCTGAGCCGTTCAACTTGCTCGACGTCGAACTGCGACGAGAGCTCTTTTTTAGTCTCGAGAGTGCTCACAACGCGCTCGTCTATGTCCTCGGAGGCATCGTCCGCGTTTGTGCCGACGGTCGCGAGCAGAAAATCGCAGGTGAACACGCCTTGACGTTCTATGGCACTGGCGGACAGGTGACCTTCGAAGCCATTGACCCCTCGCACTTCCTCATTCTTTCCGGCGCCGAGATCCGCGAGCCGATCGTCGCCGACGGGCCCTTCATTATGAACGAGCGGTCGCAGATCGAGGCTGCCGTTGGGCGTCACCGCACGGGAGAAATGGGGCGCCTGACGCCAATCGCGGATTGATGGACTGGGCCGACCCGAGCAAGAGCGTACGTTCAAGAAAGGTGGGGATGTGTTCCTGCCGCGAGTATTCGACCAATTCCGAGGTGGTCCGAACCATCAGGGAGGTACACAGTGAGGATAAGCAATGCCTAAGACGTCCTTCAATCTTATCTGGCCCGGAATTGCCTGTGCGCTGTTCTTAGCCTCCTTGGTTTTTGCCAGGTATCATCGGCCCTCTTCGACGGCGAGCGAACAAGACGCGATTCGTACGCTGATTTCACGGTGGGTCGAGGCATATCAGGATCTCGACGCAAAGCGACTAGCCGCGCTTGAAACACCGGACGTGGAAATCGTGGACCGCTTCGGCAAGCTGCACCTAACCATCGGGCCGAAATGAGAACGAAAAGCTCTGGTCAGATGCCTTCGAGATTGTTTCCAGAAATGCCCTGCTACCAACAGTCACGATTGACCGTATTCGGTTTCTTCGGCCAGATGTCGCCGTGGTGCAGGTATCGTGGCGATTTACGGAAGGAATCTTGCTCGTCGATGGGGACCGAATCCCTCCATTTTCCCAGATCGATACTTTTTTTGTGATCAAGTCGCAAGGCGTTTGGTTAGTCGCTGCGCACAATGTGCAGGAGCAAAAGAGATAAATTTGCTAAATAAAGTCCACCTATGAATAAAAGACTTCAAAAATGGAAGGTTCTTCTAGCTTCCGCATTTCCCAGTGCCTCGAATCCTTATTGGCGGGCTCTACCGATAAGCCGCATGAAAAGCCTGCTCGTGGGGACATTCTTCATTAGCGCCGTAGTCGGTTTCGCTGCCGATCTTCTGCAACTCAATTTTCAGTCCCTGGGCCGAGGTTTTTTCTGGCCGGCTTTATTTGGCTCGGCGGCAGTAGGCATTCTTGTTGCGAAAATCAAAAGAGTTCGCCCGATCTTTCTGGCCGTCATCGTCGCGTTTGCGACGTGCGGGGCTATCTGGATCGCAGCCGGGTTGTCGGGTCTTGGCTGGAGTCGGCTAGACTTGTTGACTTATTCCATTTCGCTTATCTTCTCACCTTGGCCGATCCCGCAAGCAATGAAGGCACGAGTTCTGTTTGATTCGATCGGTATCTGGATCTGTGGAGTTCTCGGTTTTCGACTTCTGTTATTGTTTGTGACTGACGAGGGGTTGGCGAATGTTCGCATGCAGACTGAGCTATCCCTTGCGCACGGGATTCAAGCCCGACTGGTACCAGACATTTCCCTCCAGACTTCGCGCTTCGAGGTCTACGGCAAATCAATTCCTAGTACGGCGATGGGCGGCGATTTGATCGACCTCATCGAGAGCGACCATGGAGGTCTGCTCGCGTATGTCGCCGATATTTCAGGACATGGACTAGCCGCTGGCCAGCTTATGGGAATGCTAAAGGCAGCACTGCGGGTCTCTCTTCAGTTCCATCAAAAGCCAGCCGCTTTGCTCGAAAGTGCAGACCGCGTGCTGCCTGCCGTCAAGGATGAAGACATGTACGCCACTGTGGCCCTGCTCCAGTTCAACGGCTCGTCGCAAGCCGAGTACGCGATAGCCGGGCATCTGCCTATCCTGCATTATCGCCATTGCAGGGGCGATACGACGCGGCTTTCTATGGAACAATTCCCCGTGGGTTTGTTTCCCGGCGGCGATTATGCCAGTAAACGCGTGAACTATTCACCGGGGGACATGTTCTTGTTGCTCACCGATGGCATCACGGAAGTGGTCAACCATGCTGACGAGGAGTTTGGTCTGGCACGACTAGAGCAACTGCTGAGCAAAAACGCAGGACAGCCGCTGTCGCAGATTTGGGAATTGGTTATGGCGGAGGTATGGCAGCACGGTGCGCAGAAGGATGACCAGACTTTGTTGTTGCTCCGGGTCCGTCAGTAGCATCCCTCCAGGCGTTGAAAGACGGCAACACAGGGGTGTTCCTTTCAGTCAGAACGCCCCCTGAACAACGCTCGGTCTTGCCGGAACGTCATCGCCGCGAAGTGACGATATCTTCGAAACGTTCAGGCGATGGTTTGGAATTCCCGGGGAATACCCCACCACCAACAGTCACAATTGGCCGTATTCTGTTTCTTCGACCGGATATCGCCGTAGTGCAAGTGTCTTGGCGATTTGCGGAAGGAATCCTGCTTGCCGATGAAGAGCGTATCCCTACATTTTACAGGTCGACACATATGATGTGATCAAGTCGCAGAGCTTCTGGTTAGTGGCGGCGCACACTATGCAGGAAAAGGAGCCGTAAGCGCGTCGAGCGTGGGATAGCCATCTGGATGTTTTGCGGAATGTGATTCATGCCCAAGAAAGCTTGTAGGATTCAGGGCAGAGATCCCCCCCTGTTCGCATCGCCTCGCCCACCTGCATGGGACTTGTGATTCTGCCGCTCGGTAGTCAGCCGTGGTTGCGATTGCCGCTCCTCGCGTGCCACGGAAAACCACGGGTAAGAGGCAGATTTTGTTTTTGCCGACAGCGGAATCGGCCTTCCACACCAGCCAAACGGGATTGTGCCCGAAACGCCCTTCACTGCCAGAATCCAGCCGGCCGCAATGCGCTGCGCAGGTTGATGGGACACCTCATGGACCCTTGGGCGGACCGAAGGGGGGAAATGGGAGCTCTGTTCATCCAACCTACACCTAAAATCCGGGTCCGGATGAACGAGCCCACCGGGGATGGCGGTGATACAGGTAAGTACGAAAAGGGGGCAAGCAACTATGTGTAGGGAAGCGATCGAGTCACATAAGAGGCCTGACACGTCAAGTTTTGTTGCAGAAAAACTTAACACAGCGATTAGAGACACCTCGCCCTAAGGGTGATTTCCAACCCACAATCCAACCCACAAAATTCGATGTCTTGTACGACTTCCGCGTACTTTGGCAGTCCCCGCGGTCTTGTAAGTTGTTGTAAAACCTAAGATCGCAGCGTTGACACGGTAGAGGTCTGGGGTTCGAGTCCCCACGGGCCTACCAAATCAATAACTTACAGACCTGAGACCTCTACCCCGGCTGGGTAGAGGTTTCATTTGCGAAATGAGTCCTCTTATCAGAGGCTTGCGAGTCATAGACACGGTGGAAATTCGTCGGTGTGTCAGTAAACGTGCTGGCTCTGTGCGCCAGGCTGGGCGACAGCGTATTGCATTTCAGCGAATCTGAATTCGTGGAGTTCATCTTTGGGACGTTGACGAGTGCACCATCGGTTCTGCCGTTGATCTCACGCCGAATCCTGAGTGATGCTAGAACCATGTGAGTGGCAGCAACTTGGAGAGAATGAGGAAATGGAACCGTCGATTTCAATGGCTATGGGTAGTACACCGCTGCGTTATTCGGCTCATAAATACAACGAGGCTCTTCAGCAAAGGGATCGCCGGTTAGGGCAAAGGCACGAGCCCGCGAACCTCCGCACACGTTGCGGAATTCGCAGACGCCGCACTTTCCTTGCACGAGGGATGTATCGCGCAAGGAAACAAACAGCGGTGAGTGCCGGTAGATTTCCGCCAGTGTTTGCCTGCGCACGTTGCCCGCGGACATGGGCAGGAACCCGCTGGGAAAGACCTCGCCCAAGTGAGAGATGAAGATGAAACCCTTGCCGTCGTTCAAGCCCCGGGGCGCTCGGCCAATGCCGTCCGTGTCTTTCTCCATCGCGATTTCATTAAGCGTTCCTCGCGTGGGTGAGGCCACGGAGTCGTTGGAAGATTCCCGGTTTCTGCGTGCCGCCGCACGCATCTGTAAGACGTACCGGCGATAGTGCTGCGCCTCGGTAGTCTTGATATCGAATGGCACTCGCCGGGCGACCTGGTAAAGCTTTGCGAAGACCGCCTCAAACTCCTCCGCGGAAACCAGGTCGTCCAGTTGTCCACGTCCAGTGGGCACCAGAAAGAAAACACTCCACATGGCGATATCAAGCGTTTCCAGCAGTCGCACCATAGCGTCAAGATCTGCCAGATTGCGGCGTGTAATCGTAGTATTGATCTGAACGGGGAGGCCCAATTCGCGGGCCCAGCGAATGGCGCGGAGCGTTCGCTCATACGAACCCGGCACGCGCCGAAAGGCATCGTGAATTTCCGCCGTCGAGCCATCCAGGCTTACCGCCAAACGCGACAGTCGCCGCCGCCGGAGCTCGGCTATCGCGTCGCGGGTCAGAAGAGGCGTGGCGCTGGGAGTCAACGACGTCCGCACCCCAAGCGCGGTGGCGTATTCCACTAAGTCAAAGATATCAGGCCGCTTGAGCGGGTCGCCGCCCGTGATGACGAACACCGGAACCTGCATTGCGGCAATCTGCTCGATCAGAAGCTGCGCTTCCACCGTCGATAGTTCAAACGTTGACCGCAGCGGTTGCGCGCTCGCTCGGCAATGCACGCACGCCAAGTCACATGCCTGGGTCGCCTCCCAGATGGCGATAAAGGGCCGCTCGTTAAAATCCACTTCGTGCTTGTTTCGGGCTGCGTCTCGCATGGCTCCTCCTCGCTACCCATTTCACACGAGCAACGGCAAGGTGGCGATGACAGAAGTCACGGGATTCTTGATCGTCGCCTGCCCTGCGACAGAAGTCATCGCCCCCAGTTCCGGGGCACATTATCCTGTGACCGAGCATTCACATGAGGAGACGCATTCATGGCAGTCATCACGTCCGAAATGAAAGTTGGAGAAATCGTCAGGAACTGGCCGCAGACGATGCAAGTCTTCCGCAGCCACGGCCTTAATTTGCAATGCGGGGGAACACATTCCGTCGCCTTTGCCGCCGGCAAGCATGGGTTCGATCTGGACACATTCCTGGCAGAGCTAAATGCGGCAGTGGGTACGGCGGCACTTCCCAAGCTGTAACGCATCATCACGATTCGAACGGAGAAATCATCATGACGGAAATCACCAAACTTATGACCGTCGCCGACATTGTCAATGCTTGCCCCACGGCGCGTTGCGTCTTTGACAAATACGGCCTGAAAGGTTGTGGGGGGGAGCGCGGTCCCACCGAAACGCTGGAGTTCTTTGCCGCCGTCCACAATGTTGACGTCGATGCGTTGGTGGGGGCACTGAACGCCGAAATGCGCAGCCCCAGTAAAGACGAGTACGTGTACCAGGAATCGCTGGGAGATTTTATCTACCGACGATTCTTCAAGGCGGCAATCGTCATCGTTCTTTCCGTGGGCGCTCTGTGGGGCGCCACCAATCTGTTGCAAATTGCCCTGGGTGGAACCTTTCTGCAAGTTCGCCTGGTGCCCGCCATCCAAGCGCACGCCCATGCCATGATTTTCGGGTGGATGGGACTGTTCGTGATGGGCTTTGCCTACCAATCGTTCCCACGCTTCAAGTATGTTTCGTTGTGGCGGCCGGACCTGGCCAACATGACGCTCTACCTGATGCTGATCGGCATCGCCTCGCGCGTGGGTGCGGAATTGTTGCAACCCATGCCGGTGGGAGTGGGCCTGGGAATTCTGGCGGCGGGAACGGAGCTTGCGGCCATCACGATGTTCATCGTCATCATCCTCAAAACCGCATGGCAATCCGTGGAACCGCACCAGATTTATGAGAAATTCATCTTCGGGGCTTTCTTCTGGTTTTTCGTTCAGGCCATCGTGAGCGACCTGCTCTTTTTCGCCAAAGTGACAGCCGTCGGGGTCGACCAGGTGGTGATGCGCATTGCGCTGATTGACGGCCCGCTGCGCGATATCCAATTGCTGGGCTTTGGCGCGCTGATCATCGCCGGAGTCAGCCAGCGGTTTGTTCCGGCGGTCTATGGTCTGGGCAAGCCGCGGCACGACCGCCAATCGCTGATCTTCTGGCTCATCAATGGCTCATTGATTCTCGACATTGCGAGCTGCGAACTGTTCTTTTCCACCGGCAATCTCTATTACTCCATCGGACTTGAGCTGGCGCTCATTCTGATGGCGATATGGGCGGTGTTGCTGGTAGTGCAGATTCGCGTCTTTGCCAAGACTTCGCAATCTGACCGCAGCCTGAAGTTCATCCGAGCCGCCTACACTTGGCTCCTCTTTTCCATGGCCATGCTTCCATTCTTCCTGGTCTACGGGGTGCTCACCCACCAGGGCTTCTCCCACGCTTTTCTGGGTTCGTACCGTCATGCCTACACGGTGGGCTTTGTCAGCTTCATGATTCTAGGGGTCGCTTCGCGCGTGGTGCCGATCCTGGCGGGCGTGGATTCCAGTCGCCTCAGCTCGCTCTGGGGACCCTTCATCCTTCTTAACGTTGGATGCGGCGGGCGCGTGGTGCTGCAAATCCTTACTGACTTCATTCCTCGCGTGGCTTTTCCGCTGGTCGGAGTGACGGGATTCATCGAGGTGGCGGCGCTGGCATGGTGGGGAGTGGAACTGTGGCACACCCTGAATCTCTCCCATACTCATCGCGCCCAACTGCTTCGCGCCCCGCTGCCATTGGGGGCACGTTAACCCTTCCGTCCGAGAGGCTCGGTTCGGAGACGTTATCAACAACGTCGGTGGGGATGTAGTATTGGGGCATTTCCGAATTCGTCCGCGCGGGCACGGGGCAATGTGCTAAATAGAGTCGTGGCTTGCCCGCCGACCTCGATCGCCGGCACTCGGAGGAATAGCGATGTACAAATTGAAACGGGTTTACGAGGTGTCTGAGGCGTCCGATGGTTATCGCGTTTTGGTGGACAGGATTTGGCCGCGCGGCGTTTCCAAAAAGAAAGCACGGATCGACCTCTGGATGAAGCAAATCGCGCCGTCTGATGCACTCCGAAGATGGTTTGGGCACGACCCTGAACGTTGGGAGGAATTTCAGAAACGCTACGGCGAAGAGTTGCAGAAAGAAATTGGACTGGCAAACCAACTGAAGCAGTTAGAGAAGCAGCACGGCACTTTGACACTGGCCTTTTCGGCCCGAGATGAGCGGCACAATCAAGCGGTCGCCCTGTGTGCATTCCTTCAGGGACGCGAGTAATTGGATAGGGGCGCATGGATCTGCGCCCCTGCCGTGCGCTTTACCGACGTGCCTCCACCGCTAGCGGGCGCACTTCCCATTCGCCTTCCGCCGCGCAACCTTGCTTGTCATAAATCCAAGGATCAACCAATCCAGGACCACCGCGCCGAGGGCAAAGATACTGTCGCCGATCATTCGGCGCCAGCGAAGTTGATTCCTTCCGGGCGAGTGGAGCAACTCCGCGGAGCGAGCATACCAGGTGCCATACTCAACTGAGGCCCATGCCTGCATCAGTCCGATGGGCAGCACGCTGATCAGTACCATCAGCGCCAACCCGATGTTGATGGCCCAGAAAGAGAACCACAGCGGGGCGTTTTTCCAGGGCCTGCCGGGGCGCAAAGCGCGCAGGCAAAAGGCCTTTACACCGAGGGAGCCATGTCCCGCTTCCACACGCTGCGCAGCACGCCGATCACGATGGGTGCAGCACCGGCAAGGATGAAGATCATGTCCCCCGCCATGCGCACCCATTCCAATTTGTGGTACAGGCCGCCCATCAGGAATGTCAGCCGACGCGCGTGCCAGTAACCATTGGCGATGGAGTCCCAGAGTTGGAGAACGCCTCCGGGAAACAGGTCCAGGAGGATCATCAGGGCAAGGCCTGCGTTAGCGCCCCAGAAACCTACCCGGATGAACTTCTCTGTCCCCTTCCAGAGGGCGTCGGACTGCATGGTCCGCAAGCAAAAGACCACGACTGCCAGTGCCAACATCCCGAAGACGCCAAACAGGGCGGCGTGTCCGTGGTTGGGGGTAAGTGTGGTGCCCACTTCGAAGTAAGACACTATCGGCAGGTTGATCAGGAAGCCGAAGATCCCTGCGCCGACAAAGTTCCAGACACCAACTGCCATAAGGAAGTAGATGGCCCACTTTTGGCCGGTGGCGAACTCGCGACCGCATGCGGAGCACTGCTGGTTCTTCAGCTTGATGAAGTCCCAGGCGTCCAGGGTTAGAAGCGTCAAGGGCACAACTTCTAAGGCGGAGAAGCACGCTGCCAGGCCCATGTTGAGCGTCCCCTGACCGGTGAAATACCAGTGATGGCCCGTACCAATGATCCCGCCGGCGAGGTACAAGATAGCGTCGAGGTAGATCAGGCGCGTGGCGGTCTTGGTGCTGACCACGCCCATCTGGTGGAACATGATGGCGACCAGGACCGTGGCGAAGAGTTCGAAGAATCCTTCAACCCAAAGATGGATGATCCAGAAACGCCAGTTATCGATGACCGCGAAGTTGCTGTGAGGGCCGTAGAAAAGCGCGGGTAGGTAAAAGACGGGAATGGCCACCGCGGCGTAGAGAAAGAGTGCGGATAGCTCACGCTTGGCAGGGCTCTTGATGGCGGGTTTCAAGGCCCGGTACATCAGAAAAAGCCAAAAGACGAGGCCCGCCGCTAGCAGGAGCTGCCAGAACCGCCCGAGATCCAGGTATTCCGAACCCTGATGCCCGAACCAGAACCAGAAGCGCCCGAGCTTGTCGTTGATGCCCAGGTACTCTCCGAAAAGGCTGCCGAAAACCACCAATGCGAGTGCACCGAGGAGAGCATAGACGCCCGCTCTTTGGCCTTTGGGCTCCTCGCCCCCCACCCAGGGTGCCAGGAAAAGGCCGCCGCCTACCCAGGCCGTTGCGATCCAGAAGATAGCAAGTTGGAGGTGCCAGGTTCGCGCCAGAGTATAGGGCACGTACCGAGCGAGGTCGAAGCCGTAAAAGCCTCCTGGCTCCACGCGGTAGTGGGCAAGCGCGCCTCCCAGGAACGATTGCGCCAGGAACAGGATCGCCACCACGGCAAAGTACCACCCGGTGGCCCATTGACCGGGCGTCAGTTTCAGAGCCGAGGGAGCGGAGTGCGTGGCGTGGACGGTATCGCCCTCACCCTTCCAGCCCAGGTAGTCAAACTTGCCGACCATGAAGAGGATCAGGCCCAGACCCCCCAGGAGGGTGATGAGGCTCATGGCGCTCCAAACATAAGCCTCAGTGGAGGGATGGTTGCCTACCAAGGGTTCATAAGGCCAGTTGTTCGTGTAGGAATAATCCTTGCCCGGCCGGTTCGCCGACGCCGCCCAGGCGGCCCACGCGAAAAAGGAACTCAGCGCTTGGAGCTCGGCGGGATTCCTAATATAACCGGCGGGCAGTCCCGGTGCGGCGCCCTGCTTCGTGAAGTAATCGCTCCATTCGGCCGACTGGCTGCGGGATGCTGCGACTTCGCCGGATGAGAGGAGGAGCGTCCGCGAGGCCGGGTCGTACCGGTTCTCCTTAAGGACCCTCCGCACCTGCGCAGATGCAACGATTTGCTCCTCCGGCGAGAGCTGAGTGAAGGGCCTGCCGTATTTCTCGACCGCGATGGTATCCCGAGTCACCTCGCTGAGTCTGTGGAGATACTCGGCGCTGTAGTCAGGACCCAGATAAGCCCCGTGACCCCAAAGGCTCCCGTGTTCCATGAGTCCGTATTTAAAGAATACCTCCTGGCCTTTTTGGATATCGGCGCCTGTGAACACCACATTTCCAGCCGCATCCACAGCCCTCTCGGGAATGGGAGGGGCGTTCGTGTAAGTCAAGACGGTTACGAAAGTTAGAACCGAGAAGCCCGCGATCATGACGAGAATCGCCGAGTGTCGCCACCACGGAGAAAGATCTCCGGCACTACCGGATGGGTCTGCCATTTATGCCTCCATATAATTCTCAGCCAGAATTACCATTTTCGATCTCGAGTAAATTGTAGAGTTAGTTCTTTAAAGTATTCCTCTTCCAGCGGCGCCAGGGCTTTCGGGGATGGGTGGAGCACTCGTCAAGCCATTCACTCCCACTCCGTCCAAAACCGCGAAGGAAATTACCAGCACGAGGCCCAGAGCGATCCATACTTTCGGGTAGCCCATCTTTTCAAAAACAGTGTTTCGTTCCGGTCGCCGCCCACGTATGTCGTAACGCGATAAACTATACCCGTGGTGAAGGCGGGCGCCTTGCAAAACTGAGGAATATATTTATCGCAAACACCGTCACGGCGGTCATCTCCGTAACCGCCGAGAGGGGAAGCCACGACCATGCGGAATGCAGGAAGCCCTGATAAGCCAGAATCTCGGAACTGACGCGCAGCAGGCACCCCGCGCTCAAAAGCATCATTGCCAGAAACATCAGTCTGGTGCTAAACAGCGTCCTCCCGGCAAAGGACGGAAGAACTCGCTGGCCAATGGCGAACACCATGGTCGCGAGGAAACCTGCCGTCAACGCATGACGTGAAGCCCCCCAAATCCCTTGTGGCGCGATCACCGAGGCAGCCCAGATTCCCAACCCCGCGGCCACCAACGCCCAGACGTAGGCAATCCGCACAAAGCTCGGGAAGCTCCTGTGCGCGCCTCTCACCTTGGCGGGCCGCGCCGGTGCTTCAAACAACCGGAGAGCGTAGACCGCCAGCACGATGCCGGCAGTGAGGAAGAGCGCGGCGGTCCGTGGTCGGCTTAGGAACGCCGCCAGCACGCCCAAGGAATTGAGCGCCACGGCCAGCAGCAGCCCCCTCCCCCTCACCGGACGCAATCCGAGAAAGACGGGAAGCCATTTGGCGCTGAACCCCCAAACAAACGGCACCAGGAACCCCCACGTTTGCAGGACCAGAAAGCTTTGGTCGAAGCCGGCCGGCAGTTCCGGTGACCTCCCCGAGAAGGCGAGGATAATCGTAGCGCCGAAGTTGACCAGAAGCGCCAGCAACAGACCGATTGACCCGGCGATCACCACGAATATCCACTCTTCCAGCTTCTCCTTGCCGGAGTCCTGGGGGCGGTGTCCGGAAATGGTGTGAAAAAAGATCGCGAAGGCGCCAAGTTCGAGTGCGGCGGAGGCCGGCAACAGCGCGCGCCAGTGCCACAGATAAACGTTGGCCAGCCACCGCACGGAAACGCCGGAAGTCCAAAGTCCCCAGGTGATCCATGTCACCGACATGGCGAAAGGCTGGGCGCGGCGCAACTTGGGAAGCGAGTAGAATCCGATCCCCAGGATAAATGTTCCAATCCAACCGAAAATCTGGGCATGACCGTGCGCCTGGATCCATGTTGGCAATATCGAGTTCGCCGCCCGGCTGCTGCTGATCGCCACCAGGTTCCAGACCCCCAGGAATGTTCCCGGCAGCAGCATGAAGAAGAGGCCGGTGCTGATGTAGAGCATCAACATGCGCGCCATGGTGATCTCGCGCGCGGCGGTAATCTTGAAGACCTCGGCCGGTGTCAGCGGGCTTCGGACCTGCTCCCCGGATTCGATCAGGGTTGCGGTCATAGTTTCAATCTCTCCTCAGTTTCCCTTTTCCATCGCAATGGCCCGAGGAAACAGAATGTTGTTTTCCAGGTGGATGTGCTGGTGGAGATCCGCCTCCAACTCCGCCAGAGTCTTGTAGAGGGTCTGAAAGCTCACGCATCCATCAGGTGGAGCCGTATAGCCATTGCTGGATGCCCGCAGGGTGCGCAAAGCGTTGCCGGCGGAATCATGTTCGTGCTCCATCATGGAGACGGGATTCTGCACCGTGCCGAACGGCGGGGGCAGGATAGGCTCTCGCTGGAGAACTGATTCCTCCATCCTTTCAATGTAAGGAAATAGCACCATCTCCTCTTTCATTAGGTGGGTGGTCAGTTCTTGCGCCAAGCCTTGAAAGATTTCGCGAAGCTGCAAAAGCTCAGGATGATTTTTCCCGTGGACAGAACAAACCTTGTCGAAGAGTGGCCCGAGACGGGCAAGCTCCTGACGGGTGTACTGATGGTGGGTGTTCTTGATATGGATGATGACGTCAGCCAATGGAAGCGCTTGCCAATTGGTTTGGCTGGTCGTTGCCGTCCCGGTATGATGCGCCGCTTCCAGCGCGTCGATCACCTTGTCGATCGGCACGCTTGCCGCGCGGCAGGCTTGCTCCAGAGTCTGTTTGCCGCCACAGCAGTAATCGATACCCAATCCTTCAAAAACTCTCGCCGCGCCCGGTTGTTCCAGGGCCAATTCCCGTACCGTTTTTTCCATCGTCACGCTCATAGCTTCCTCCTCGCGGGCCAGGGGTCGATGCCGTATGGCCGCGCTTGATGTATCGATCTTAGGGAAGCAGCCGAAACGTGCCGATGACTTTAGTCACGGGGATGGACATTACCCGCTTCGGGAGGGCTTGAAATTATTCGTTGGCGAGGTTTTCGTCTTCGAGAGCTTTCAAGTTGCAAATTAGGATGTTGCGCCCGTCGATTTTCAGCGTTCCCTCCGCCTGCAAGCGGGAGAGATTCCGGGAAACCAGCGCGTAGGCGGACCGCTTCCGCTTCGGAAGACGAGGGGATCACACTTCCTGCCGACCTATCCATGTCATGCTCTGGTGGTGAATTCGTTATGACGAGAAAAGTGATCAATTCTATACAGACAGCGAGTCAGCCTTGGTATACAAAATACTTGGGAGCCAGGATAGCGCCCGACGCTCATCCAGGAGAATGTCATGCGCGAGGTTTCCCCAAATAGTGTCTTGCTGGTGGACGACGACCCTTCCGTGCGGACCGTTCTGTCGCAGCATCTAAAAGGTGCGGGCTTCGAAACACACGAAGCTGAGGACGGAATTGATGGGCTGGTGAAACTCCGAAGTGAACTCCCCAAAGTCATAATCTCTGACATTCAGATGCCCCGTATGACGGGAATTGAGTTTGTTTCAGTGGTGCGGCGGCGATTCCCTTGTCATACCGGTAATCGTCCTGTCGGGGTCAATCCCCAATGATCTTCCGGAGGCAGCTGAACCCGACGTCTGGTTCGAAGAGGGTGCACTAGACATCAGCGAACTCCTTCAAACCCTCCGTCGGTCTCGCGAGGCCGGCCCAGCATTGCCCGGAGGATTGAAGCCACCACCTCTTTCGTGGTAACTATCAGCGTGCCTACTTGACCAACTTCTTGACCACAGAGATTAGTTGATCGGCATTGAAAGGCTTCACAATCCAGCCCGTGGCGCCCGCTTTGCGCCCGGCATCCTTCTTTTCAGCCTGAGACTCTGTGGTCAACATAAGGATGGGAACGAATGAGCAGCCCGCCAGCTTGCGCACTGCAGCGATCAGTTGAATGCCGTCCACATTAGGCATGTTGAGGTCGGTGATGATCATGTCGAACTTCTCGCTGCTGACCTTGTTGAGGCCGTCTTGACCATCGACCGCCTCGGTTACTTCATAACCGGCCTTTCGTAAAGTAAAACCAATCATCTGCCGAACGCTGGCTGAATCATCCACCGTTAAGATTCGTCTCATCGCTGGTCCCTATGCCGCTGAGTATGAGAGTTCCCTCACTCTCCGAGCCCCAGGTCAAACTCAAAACAGTTCAACGTCGTTCCCCGCGAACGTTTGTTGCGCCACGGGTAGTTCCGTCCCGCGGAGCGCTGCACGGAGAACGTCGCGCTCCACTTCCGTGGTGTAAGACGCCGAGAACAGTTGTTCAACTTCTGCTGCGTCGTACCGGTCCTTCACCTCCGGCCGATCGCTCTCCAATTGGCTCCTCACCGCTTCAAGTTCGGCAAGCACCGCATCGATACGACCGAAGCAGGAATCGAGGACATCGACGATGTTGCCGACTTCCGTGGTCTTCGCCTGCATTTGATCCGTGGCAACTTTCATTTCCTGAGCCTGCCCGACGGCAAATTCGGCGGCGGTCCGTAAGTTGTCAAGGCCGGCTCTCGTTTGCGTTTGCGCCTCACCCAGCCTTTCATTACTGACTTCGGAGAAGGCCCCCATCAGCTCGTTCGTCTGCTTAACCAGGTTCACGACCTCTTGCATGGCCTGTCCGGATTGGTCAGTAATCCGGCTCCACTCCGCTGAGATTCCCTTGATACTGTTCGCGATTGCCAATATCGCCGCGGCTCGCGTGCCCAAATGGCTGGCCTCAATGATGGAGTTGAAGGAGAGCATCTGGAGGCGACCGCGAACAGACTTTGACCTTTGCAAATGCTCTGCGACCAATTGCATCAGGTTTGTAAGCCCTCCGAAAGTACTCTGGATTCTCTCGCTGTAAGCCTGACTCTCGCGTTCGAGCCCTTCGATGTGGGCAAGCTGGGATGACAGTTCCCGCTCCTGATCGAGGACCACGGGGCCGATCCCGACCACTTCCGATGCACTTACTCTCAGGATACCGTCCATGCACGTTCGGATTTGAGATACCCAGGTGGCTGTGGTTTCCTTGATAGATCTCAGTTGATATATCTGGATCGTAAGTCCGGCGTAAGCCCGAGACAGTTCCTCTGCGGCTGAGTTCCCATCACCGCGAATTGCCGTGAAAATGATCACAAACGTCTGTTGTACATGGTCGATTTGCTGACGGGTGATGTCGTGAGCTTGGATGGCGGCCACCACTCCGGCAATCTGCTGGGCGACGTCCTCCAGGCATCTCCTGAATTGCACGGGCGTCCGGGCGAGTTGGGTTAGGCTGGAGTCCACTCCTGCCAGGGCGTTACCCAGATCAGCTTCAATGCGAGCCAACTCCTCCCGCAGTCGTGGCATTTCGGCAGCCAGCACACGCCTCGTCTCATTGATCGCAGCCCTGCGGCTGTCGGTGTGGCTCATAAGCTGGTTAGCATCCTCGGCCACTGACTTCGAGAAGTCGGCCAACTCGTGGGCGAGGTATTGGAAGCCTTCACCCACCGCACCAAGGCGAGCCACCTCGATATTCGTCAGTACGCTCAGCGCCTTGGTCTCAAAAGCAATCGCCGCCTGGTCGCGAGTTGACAGAGATAGTTGACGCAGCAGCTTCACTTCCGCGTGACCGACTCTAGTATCCCGGTCGTTGCCTGAAGCCGGGCCGCAATGAAGCCTCTCGCTGTAGCGCCCAGGGCTTGCACCTTCGGTAAAACGGAGCTGACATTTTCATTTTCGACGCACTGGACAATCGCTGCCGCCAGATTCAAGATCGTGTCAGCATGGCCCGCAAGGCCCTCAAACGTCCTCGCCACCGACGCAATCTCGGTCTCGGAAGCGCGAGACAACGCTTGAAGCTCGTCCTTTGCCTTCTCAAGCGTGCGGACAGCTTCCGTCCTAGTTTCAACACTCATCACGACTTGTCCTGTCAGATGGTGAGCATTTCTGCGAAAAGACGCCCGACCTCTTAATCATGGTCATGGGATCGAGAATGAGCACCGGGCGGCCATCGCCGAGGATGGTGGCGCCGGCAATTCCGGGCAACGCGGACAAGTAGTCGGCCAAAGGCTTAATCACAATTTCCTGCCGCTTATAGAGGGCGTCCACCCCAATGCCATGCCGCTGATTCCCCACCTGCATCACCAGGATTGCGAAATCTATTAGCTCCCGCCGCACGGAGTTGCGCCCACGGAGGTTTAGCAGGTCGGACAACATCTCGACTGGAACTACCTCGCCCCGGAGCGTGATAGCTTTTCTGCCGACAAGTGACTGCAGCCGCCGGACGCCTCCTTCGACGACCTCCGTCACCGCGTGGAGTGGGATGGCGTAAGTGTTACTCTCCACACCCACGAGCAGGACGTCAAGGATAGCGAGAGTCAAAGGCACTTCCAGCCGGACCTTGGTTCCCTTCCCGCTCTCCGATGTGAGCCGGACATTTCCCTTCAGCTTGCGGAGGTTGGTCTGTACAACATCCATTCCGACGCCCCGGCCAGATATGTCCGTCACCTCCTTTGCTGTACTAAAGCCCGGTAGGAAAATGAAGTTGTTGATCTCTTCCAGACTCAATGTTTTCGCTTTTTCGGACGAAACCAGGCCCTTTTCGATTGCCTTGCTAAGCACTCGTTCCGGATTGATACCCCCACCGTCATCAACAACCTCGATGAACACAGCATTGCCTTCCTGACCGGCTTTAAGGAGAAGGGTTCCGGTTTCTGCCTTCTTGCTCGCCTGTCGGACCGAAGGCTTTTCTATACCGTGGTCGAGGGAATTACGCACAATGTGCACCAAGGGATCGACAAGGTCTTCCGCGACCCCCTTATCAATCTCAGTATCCTCTCCTTCGAGCACCAAATTCACCCGTTTGCCGTTCTTCCGTGTGATATCCCGTACGAGGCGGGGGAATCTCTTGAAGAGGTCGCGCACGGGAACCATGCGCATTTCCATCACCTTGCGCTGTAGTCCTCCAGAAATGCGATCCAGCGCCTGCGACGCCTCATGGAGTTCCTTCAAAGTGTTCGTCTGTTTTGAATGGCTGTCCTCCAACTCCTTAGCGATGTGGTGAAAGGTGTTGCGCGTAACAATCAATTCCCCGACCAGGTCCATGAACACGTCAAGCATTGACTGGTCGATCCGCATGGTCTTGACGGCAGCGGCTTCCCCTGAGGACCGGCGCTCCCCTCCGGACCGGCGGTCTCCCGTGGACCGGCGGTCCCTTGGGGTGCCTGGCTTCACGCTTTCGGCCTCGCTCGCGGCCCCAACATCTACGCTGGCCATCTGGCCGACAGCATTACGAGCAACTTCTACCTCCGCACAGGACGCCTTGATGCCCTCCAATAGGCACTTAAAGCGCTCGATAATTGGGGGCGGGGCCGACGCTTGGGTGCGAACAAGCTCCAGTTCGCCTTCGATTTCCTCGCAGCGCTTGGCCAATTCGGCGTACCCCATATAGCTTGCGCTGCTCCGGAGCGATCGGCACAACCGCGTCAGTGCGCCCAAGTTGGGTTCAACGAGATTCCCCTGCTCAGACAGGTCCCGCAGCAAAACTCCCATTGATTCGATGTATTGCTTTGCAGAATCGACGAAAACATGGTTGTCGGAAGCGCCGGACCTAACCGGTGACGGGGCGCACTCGCAACTGTCGTTTCGTTGCTCCAGTCTGGCATTCTCAATCGACAAGCGAGCGAGCAGCGGCTCGCAGGTGCCGGCTTCAGGCTTTGGTCTTGGATCGGCTACTAGGACCTTTAGAGTGTCTAGGACAGACGAAAACAGATCGAGCTGCTCGTCAGTGACTTGCTTCCGCTCCTCTTCGCGAACCGTTTCGAGAAGACTCTCAAATGCATGGCTCAGCCGCGAGATCGTGGTAAGCCCCAAATAAGATGACGTACCCTTAATCGAATGGATGCCACGCAGGAGAACGCCAATGGCTTCTCGATCCTGGCGTTGCCGGTCCAAGTCGACCAACGCCCGGTCGCATGACTCGATGTGTTCAGACGCTTCCAGTTGAAACTCGCGAAGCAGTTGCCCGCCAGCGTCGCCGATTTCGCCCGTCGGGACCTCGTCACCACCGGGTGGGGGTTCAAGCTCATTGCCGTCTTTGCATTCCGTTATTTCGAGCTCGCACTCGTCTTGAACAAAAACAAACACGTCGCGAACCGCTGAAATGGACACGGCGGCAGTTAGAGTAATATCCCATGCAAGATAAGATTCCTCGGGAACCAACTCGTCCAAACTGGGAACATGGTCCACCTGAGCCGTGATGGCTGCTTTTCCAAGCCTCGTGAGTTCTTTAAGCAGGGCCAGTGGATCAGTACCTCTCTTCATAACGTCGCGACCGGGCGCGAAGTGAACTCGATACGTCCTCGGGGCGTTGGGCGTTGTGCGAGCGGCCGGTTGCCGGCTGGGTTGTGGCTCAGATTGAGTTGCCTCGTGGGCCGCGGGAGTAACGCCTTGCAGCCTGCCCAGATCTTTTACAATCTGGTCGCGATCCCCCGAGGTGGCGTTTTGCTCAGCCTCCGACTTCACCAGCAGAATTCCGATCGCGTCTCGGGCGGCGAGAATCAAATCGATGAGCTCATTCGTTACTCGCACGCGGCCGTTACGCACACAGTCCAGGGTGGTTTCAACGTGATGGGCGAAGCGAGCCACCTCGTCAAATCCGAACATCGCGCCGGAGCCCTTGATGGTATGGAAGGCCCGAAAAAGTCGATTAACCAACTCTTGGTTGGTTTCGTCCTTTTCGAGTTCAAGGGTAGCAATATCGATGTCGCCGAGCAGGTCAAGCGCCTCTTGACGATATGAAGCCGCGTGTTCGCCGGAAGGAGCCATAAAAATGTTCCTGCTTAATGTGCCAAGGTAAGACGACGCTCGCCTTTACAGCCGTTACTCCGGAAGCGAAAATTCGGTTGGTTCCGGGAAACCCAGAAAGCGACTCATGCCCGCAAGCGCGGCATTGTCGCCACAAGCAGCCGAGATTTCCGTCCAAATGAATTCCTTCTTAGCGCGGAGTGCGTCTGTCCGGGCCGCATAGAGGATTTGGAGGCTGGCGATGTCCACATCTTCCACCTCGGCCAGCGAAACGAAAACCTGGTTGCTATGCGCGATGATCCCGCTTAGCACTTCTCGCAGCTTGTGCCCATGCTCGATGGTCAACAAACCCGAAAGCGTTAGATGATTTCCGTCTTCTTTAATAGCCAGATTCATGACGCCTACCCCATCTGCCCCGACAACATGTTAACGTTGGCGATCAGCGTGGCTGGCTCAACCGGCTTGCACATGTAAAGGTTGGCGCCTGCCGCGATCCCCTTTGCTCTGTCTTGTGATCCCTCCCCGGACGAGATGAGAATGATGGGGACGAACTCATAGCCTTGGGTCTTCCTAATGTTTTTGGCCAGTTCGTAGCCGTCCATGCGAGGCATGTTTACGTCCGCGACAACAAGTGCGAAGGATTCCTCGAACAACCGCTCCAAAGCCGAGTAGCCATTCTGGGCCGTTGCGCATTGGTAGCCGGCTGTTTCCAAGGCATATTTGTGCAAGGCCAAAACAACGAGGGAATCGTCAACGATCAAAATTCGTTTCGACATGGTATAACTCACAAAGGTTTCCGGTATGCCAGGAACTTATCCATCCGTTCCAGAGAGAACGCTGCGGTCAATCGGCCTACCGATTCCGAGTGACCAAGGAACAGGTATCCGCCCGGAACAAGGGCATCATAGAAACCATTCACCACTTTGCGTTGGGAATCTTCATTAAAGTAGATGAGTACGTTGCGACAAAATATGAAGTCGTAGTCTCGCCGCAGCCGCATGTCGCCGCGATCCATCAAATTGGCCCGCGCGAACGTGATGGAGCGAGCAAGCGTAGGCTCGACCTGCCAGCCCGATTCTATTTTGGAGAAGTACTTTATTCGATAAGGAACGGGAGTATCTTTCATCGAGCGGTCACAAAAAACTCCTTCGCGACAAGTCGCCAAGACGCCCCGATCGATGTCGGTGGCATCGATGCCCACATCCCACATGGGATAGTCCCTGACCATTTCGTGAAGGATAATGGCGAGCGTGTAGGGCTCTTCTCCGGTTGAGCAAGCGGCGGACCATAACTGCAGGCGATAATCCCGTTTGAGCCGCTTCGCGTCCAGGTAAGGTGGCAAAACCTTCTCCGCGAATCCCTGAAGTTGAGGAAAGTCTCTGAACAGATAGGTTTCATTGACAGTGATTTCGTCGATTAGATTGCTCAGTTCATACCGGTCTTTCTCTATCAGGCGGAAGTAATACTCCTTCAAGCTGAGGGCCCCGGATGCTGCCATTCTCCTTTCTAGCCGATGGGATAACATGAGATCCTTCTTCGGACTCAGGTAGATACCGGTGTTCAGTTCGATAAGGCCCCTGATCCGGCCCATGACCTCTTCGTCATTCATCAGCATAGGGTTGGCCGGGCCTTCTCACTGAGACCATAGCGACCTTCAGTGCGGTTTCGTAGAAGTGCTTGGTAAAAGGCGACATTTGGCTGACATCAGCCGCCCTGAGAGTCTTTAGTGCCGCTTCCCCGCCGATTTGCGAAAGGGCGGAGAATACACACACTTGCATCCAGGGAGGACCGCCAAGATGCTTCGCCAAATACGGAGTTGCGCGTGAATCACCCAGGTGACCCAGGGCTTCGGCGGCGGAGCCCGCGACATTAGGATTGGCATCGCCAAGAAGTGCCGCAACACGCTCCAGGCACTTGCCGGCAAATCCCCGAGCCACCTTGCCCAGGATGTCGAGAGCAAATTTCCTCACATCAGGCGAGGCGGAGTTACAAGCAGCAACCAGAACGTCAATCGACTCCGGGCCAACTCGTTCCAGTATTTCGATGGCGTAGTTCCGAAGCTCCGCGTCTTCCGTTTCCAAGAGTGGCGCAACGTGTTCGCAGACAGACTGTCCACCGATAACCACCAGGGCCTCGACAGCCGCCTCGCGTACCGCCACTTCCAGATCTCTTGCCGCCTCCACGAGGGCGGGCACTGCCTGGGCGTCGTGTAGATCTCCCAGGTCTTCTGCCGCATAGCGGCGAGTCGCCGGGTCGAGGCTGGCAAGCTGTTCGATCAAAAGATCGTGCCGGTCGGTCATGTCACCAGTTCCTTACGCCTCACTGTGAATTCGCTTCCGCCCATCGTTTCAATTTCGGACCAGTGCAACAATCTTTGACCCGATGGCATAAGCGGGAAGAATGAACTCGGCTCCGCCCAATTCGATAGCCGCTTTCGGCATTCCGAACACGATGGCGGTCTCTTCCGACTCGGCAATGGTGTGCCCACCAGAAGCTCGAATCGCTGCCATAGCTCGGGCTCCGTCGTCGCCCATGCCGGTCAGAAGCACAGCAATGGTTTTGGAGCCATAACGGGAAAGCACCGATTCCATGGTGACGTCAACGGAGGGGACGTATTGCGCCTCCCGAGGGTTGGTACTGACGTGCGCGAGAAATCCTCGATCGCCCAGCCGGGATCCGAGCGCGAGATGAAAATCTCCTGGCGCAAGATACCCACGGCCACACTCAATCAATTGACCCGTCTTTACTTCACAGAAGGGTAAATTGCAGTTCGAGTTGAGCCGCTGCGCGAAGGACGGGGTGAACGTGCCCGGCATGTGTTGAACAATAACCACCGGAACGCCGAGGTCCGCCGGGAATTTGGAGATGATATCGGTGATCGTGGCGGGCCCCCCCGTCGATTGCCCGATCACCACGATCTTGCCGAGCCCCGAAGCGCGGCCTGGTGCGGCTGTCCGGAGCTGGAGTTCCGTAATCTGTTTTTGGTGGTCTGGCTGGCCGCGGCGTGCGGCTAACCCGGACCAGGTTCCCCCGATTGGCTGCGCTCGCGTTGTAGAGTTTGGTACGCAAGTCGAAAGTGATCTGATCCAGCAACTTTGAGACGGTCCCGTCGGGCTTGCCGACAAAATCAACCGCCCCCAGCTCGAGTGCCTCGTAGGCGGCCAGGGCCCCTTTCTGTGTCAGCGAGCTGACCATCACCACCGGGTGGGGAGCCTCCGCCATAATGTGTTGTAAAGCAGTCATCCCGTCCATGCGGGGCATATTGACATCCAGCGCGACCACGTCGGGGTCCAAGGCCTTGGTTTGCTCCACCGCCTCGACGCCATCCCGAGCGCTGGCCACGACCTCGAGCCTGGGATCACCCTCGATGAGCCTTTTCAATTCCCGGCGCATTAACGCCGAGTCGTCTGCCAATAAGACGCGAATCTTCTTGCTCATAGCATGTCCATCTCCCATGGGGAGTTGGGAAATGACCGGGCGCCTCACCCACCATTGGGGGCGCTACCCTCTTCCCCAAGAACGGCGAAAGTTGTAAATGAACTCAGCGCTGCCGTTCGGGGCCGCGAATCCAATTCCCCATCAATACATCCCTCACCCCTCCGAAGAGGAGCAAGGGGTGAAGGGTGCCAGCGGTAAGGCTCCCCTCGTATCACCCATCCTCTGAAACTGCGCCATTCCGAGGCACGTCCCAACATTTCTAGCAGCGACGCGCTACGCCGCAGACGACGGTGCGATTCCTTCCGGCAGCGCGACGTCTTGGGCGCTGCTTAGGATGGAATCAGCATGAATGAGGGTGATGAGACGCTTTCCGTCCTGGAGCTTGGCCACACCGTCGATATAGTGCGTCTCCGAGTCCGCGATCAGCGTAGGAGGAGGTTCAATCTGGCTCTTTGCCACCCGGAGTACTTCGCTGACCGAATCTACTATCAAGCCGGTCGTCTTACCGGCGATGTCCACCACCACGATTCGGTTTTGCTCGGTTCTCTCGCTGGTGGCCATGCTGAACAGCACTCGCATGTCAATCACCGGTAAAACCCTGCCGCGGAGATTGATGATGCCGCTGACGTGGACCGGCGCGTTGGGTAGTGCCGTAATTTGGCCAACGCGAATGATTTCCTGTACCTTCATGATACTGATGGCATACTCTTCCTGGGCGAGTCGAAAACAGACGAGTTGCTCCTCCTCATCTTGTGCCTTGGCAGCGCGGTTACTCTCTTCCATTTTGTTTCCCGTAGCCTCCGAAATCTGGTCCCTCTCTTCGGCAGAAAGCAGCTTGCCGAGGTCCACCAGCATGATCAGGCGTTTACCGTCGTTCAGCTTGCCGACACCTTTCAGCCAGCCGGCATCACTGGAGTCCACCATCCTCGGGGGTGGTTCCACCTTACTCTTGGGAACCCGCAGTACCTCGGAGACTGAGTCAACCCGGATGCCGGTTACTACGTGATCCAGGTTGACCACGACGATTTTTGAGTCAGAAGCGGCGCCGTTCGTGGCAGATTTGCTGCCGTCGGCCTGCTCCCGCCTCTGTTGGGATTCTGCCAAGCCGAAGCGGGCGCGCAAATCAATAATGGGTAGCAAGTGGTTGCGCAACGAGAGCACCCCCAACACGTAGCTGGGCGCTTGGGGAACGGGTGTAATCTCGGTTGTCCGAATGATTTCCTGCACACGCTCGATCTCGATGGCAAACTCCGCCTGTCCGACGCGGAAGGTCACCAGTTGCTCTTCTTCTTCCTTAGCGCCGGCCTGCGACGCTTCATGACCGCCGGAGTCCCCAGCCGTTTTTTGCGTGTTTGCGGTCTGGGACCTGCCCGTCTCGTGGGTGGGCAGGATCTTTCCGTCCTCCAAGATCAATACGAGTCTCTTGCCCTCGTTGAGCTTGGCAATCGCCTTGAGGAATTGTCCGTTGACCCCCGATGTCGTCGAAGGGGGTGGTTCCAACGCGCCGTGTTCCACGGAAATAACCCCGGAGACGCTATCAACCACGAGCCCGGTGGTGGAGCCGCCCGCGTTAAGGACCACAACTCGCGTGTTCTCGTCTTTCTCTTTCGCACTCATTCCCAATCGCCTTCTCAGATTCGCCACCGGCAGAATATTGCCCCGAAGATTGCCAATTCCTTCCATGTAGCACGGGGCGTTCGGAACCTCGGTCAATTCCGGCGTACGCACAATCTCCTGTACCACCTGGATCGGGACCGCCAGTTCCTCCTGCGCGAGTTTGAAGACAACTAACTGCTCGGTGCCTGCAACTTCTTGTCCTGTGACGGCCATATGCATCTCCCTTGAATGAACGGTTTCGTTTACCTACCCACCTTGGGGGAGGGCGCCGCGTACTTTCTTGATGAACGCGGCGCCCTGACAGGGAGGAAAGACAGATTCCTCGCTTCCCCAAAATCACTCTCCCAGCATCATCCAGCAAGTCCCTACGGGCTAGTGCTGAAGGTCGTCAGCCATCGCCGCGATCTCTTCCACGGCCTGGGTCAGCTCCTGAATGCCCCGGGATTGTTGTTGGGCCGATGCTGCCGCTTCTTCCGCAGCGCGCGAGGACTGCTGCGCTGCGGCAGCAATCACGTCGACACCCTTCTTGGCTTGTTCGGCCGCGGCCGCGGCCGCCTCAGAGTTTGTGTTGACGCCGGCCACACCCTTCTGCACTTCCACCATGTCCGTCTCGATGGTCTGCAAATTGGTCGTCGATTTCTTGGCGTTCTGGACTTCCTTCTCCGCCTCCAAACCGACCTGGAGGATGTCCTTGGCAACGACGGTGATTTTCTCCTGGATGTTCCTTACCAGGTCCTTGATTTTTTGCGCGTTGTCAGCGGAGTCGGCTGCCAGCGAGCGGATGTCAGATGCCACGACGGCGAATCCCTTGCCGTACTCACCCGCCCGGCCGGCCTCGATTCCGCCGCTGATCGCCAGCATGTCGGTCTTCATGGCGACGTTGGAGATGGCATCCACGATGCGATCGATTTGCTTGATCCGCTGCTCGAGCTTCGACACATTCTCCGCCGATACCTTGCTGGCGTTTGCCGCTTCGCTGACGCCTGAAATCAGCTTGTCAACCCCCGTTTTACTGTCACCCACCAGCTTTTGCAGGGCCCCTACCTTCTCCAGGGACGCCGAAGCCTTGCCGCGAATGTTTTCCAGGTTTTTGACGATTTGCTGGATGGCACTGGCGGATTCGGTAGTGGCGCTCGACTGCTGCTCGGCGGCCTTCGAAATCTGGTCGATGGCCTTCAGGACCTGTTGGGACGCGTTGTTCGCTTCGGTGATCGTGGCCGAAAGCTCTTCCGCCGATGCGGCCACCTCCTCGCCACCCTTTTCAGAGTCCGTGTTGGTCTTCAGAGTCTCGGCGAGTTGGGCGAGATCGGCGGTTGCCTGGTCAATCTGCTCCAGCGCCTTGGTCTGCTCTTGGGTCGTGTTGCGGGCTTCGGTGGATGCGGCGGCTGCCTCCTCGGCGCCAGCGGCAACGGCCTGCGTTCCTTTGTGAAACTGCTCGGCGGCGGCTCCGAGTTCGGCGCTTTGGTCGTTGATGACCTTCGCCCCCTCCTGAACTCCTTTCATGTCAGTTTCGATCTCCAACAATTGGTTGACAATGGCTTGGCCGCGCTTTACCTCTTCTTTGGCGGTAGTGCCGGCTTTCTCCGTGTCCTGGGCAACTGCCTTAACATCCCCCTGGATGTTACCGATCAGTTCCCGAATCTCGCGCGCCGATTTCTCCGCGCCCTCCGCCAAGTTCCGTACCTCATCGGCCACCACCGCAAACCCACGGCCGTGCTCGCCCGCGCGAGCGGCTTCGATCGCCGCGTTCAGGGCAAGAAGGTTCGTCTGGTCGGCAATTCCCGCAACGGTCTTCACCACCTGGCCGATCTCCTCCGCCTGACGCTCAAGTTCTCCAATAATTTTGGCCGACTGCACGTTCTTTTCCGAGGCGTTGTTCACGGAATCGGCGATTTTAATGATGTCTTCGGAAGTCGTCCGCACCAGTACTTGCAGTACGTCAACCTTTCTCAAAGACTGGGCAACCGCAGCGGCATTACTCTGGCTGCTCTTGGAAATTTCCACCGCCGCCTGTTGGCTCTGCTCCGCCCCGGAACTGGCTTGCGTGGCGCCGGAAGCGATTTGCTCCATGGCCAGTGCGAGCTGTTCCGCCGCCCCTTTGGATTCGGCCACACCGCTCGCCAACTGTTCGGTAGACGCGGCAATCCGCTCCGCCGCCTGCTGGCGCTTGGCGCTTGTCCTTGCCTTCGCTCTCTGGTCCGCAAGGTTCTTGCTCGCACGTTTCGACTCGGCGGGCGCAGTGGGGCCCGCTTCCCTTGTTGTAGGTTGATGAAGTTGTGGCGAATGATCCGCATCAACTCCCCCGTTCGGCTTATTCACAAAACCTGATGTTTTTACTGGAGGTGTCGCTAACGCTCCCATGATGATTTCTCCTCTCGATTATGGCTCGCCTGGCATTTGCCGAGGCTGAAGGTCGTGTCCGAAGAACTTGCCGGCGCCGTGAGCGTAATCCGACAATTCGGACCCACCCCCAGGCGTATCAATTGCTGGTGAACCAAAAACAACCACTTCATAAGGCGGCTTTACTTCACGCCAAAACGCTGCGCATCGAAAACTTCCTACGTTACTTTTGTACTAATCGGTATGCCGAGATTCAGGATGAGGCCTTGGCGTCAGATGGCGCGATAATGGCCCATCGTGGCCGATTGACTGGGACCGCGGCGCTCCACCATCAACCCTGCCATCTGCCCGCCGCCTGGGGAGTTGGCTTCGCTTAGGAAATTCCGGAAAAAGCAACATTGAACTCGTCAGGAGAGTAGAATGGAGCGTTTCCTGAACCTTATTCGGCCTTGAAGAAAGTAGTCGACGGCACGCGCGGAGCCCATCCTGCCTGCCTTGGCCGTGAGGGCCCGGACACATCACCAGATCGCGTGGAACCTTGCCAGATGATTTTGCAGTTAAGAAGGAAGCCGGGAAATCGCTACCTCGAGACGAAACTCGTCTGGATGGCTGGGAAGAAATTGCGTCATTCCTTGGCCGGGGGATCCGGACCGTCCGACGTTGGGAAAAGGACGCAGCACTGCCAGTCCGCCGCTTTTTCAAGGAGCGGCGCTCCCGCGTGCACGCCTACCGCAATGAACTGGCACAGTGGGTCAAGGAGCAGGAGGAATACCCTTCCCTTCCTCTGCATCTCACATCCGAATCGCAGCCTGATGGGGATCCAAACGTCAACGCTCATCGTGATGTGCTCGCAGGCTGGAAAGAAATTGCTGCTTTCCTCGGCCGAAGTGTTCGGACCGTTCAGCGACGGGAAAAGGCGATCGGTCTGCCGGTTCGGCGACTGAAGTCCACGGGACGGAGCATAGCGTATGCCCTTCGCAGCGAACTTTCGGCGTGGTTGAGAGAACAAGGTATACGAGCGGCATCGACTAGCGAAGGCGGATTGAGCCTACCCGCTCTACACCTACTACAAACAATAATAGACGGCTGGAACGCATGTATTGCTGTGCTGAACGAAAGTGGCATCATTGTCGCCATCAACCAGGCGTGGGAAAAAAGAGTCCAGGGACATACCGCTCGTAGCGCGTACTGTGGGGTGGGCAAAAACTACGTGGACCTGTGTAAATCACTTTCCCAGGCGAAAGCCGGCCCGACTCCAACCTCCACTGAAGGCATCACAGAACTGCTGAGAGGCGCACGTCAGAGTTTGCAAATAAGGTACCGTGCCAACACTTCCACCCAGAAGCGATGGTTCCTGCTCCAGAGCGCGCGCTTCGACTTTCAAGGAGCAGTCTTCCTCGTTCTGATCCACAGCGATGTCACAGAGTTGTTCGGGGGCTGAATTCCCTTGTTTTCGCGGAGATCATCCGGTCGGTCGCTGGATACCGCCACCGACGGTTTAGAAATAACTATTGGCCCCCCCGGTTCTCAGGGTTCATTAAAGTCTATCGAGACGGGTTGCACTCGGAAGCCCCGCGTGATGACGGCGTCGTAGCTCATTCCCACCACGAACCAAGCTACGCCGGCGATCTTGGCCGGGGTCGCCAGGTTCAACCAGATCATGAAGCAGAAGATGAAGCCCGCAGCCGGGACCAGCGCGTCCTGGAAGAATCTTGGGCTGCGGCCGTCGGCTCGCCCGAAGTAGAATTGACGCACGGCCGCCGCGTTGACACCCATGAACGCCAGGAACGCCCCAAAGTTGATCAGTTCCGCCGCGCGCTCGTAATTCAGCACCAGGGCTCCGAGGAACGCCAATACCCCCACCAGCAGAATGTTGAGTGTCGGCGTGTTCGATTTCGGGTGCAGATAGGCGAAGATGCGGCGCGGCAACACCCCGTCGCGCCCCATTCCAAAGAGCAGCCGCGAGACTCCCGCCTGGGCCGTGAGCCCGGAGCCGAGATTGGCAACAATCAGAATGCCGGCCATCGCATGGAACAGGAAGGCGCCTCCCACCACCCGGCAGACGTCCATGAACGCCGTCTCGAGGTTGGGAAACGTTCGGTAGTCCGGCCAGACACGTTGCGCCAGGTAAATCTGTAAGCCTCCGAAGACGCCGGTAAACAGGCACACCAACACCGTGGCCAGCAGGACATTGCGGCAAGGATTCTTGACGTCTTCTGCCAGCGTGGTGACTCCATCGAACCCGCCATACGTCAGCGCCGCTACGGCGGTGGCGGTGGCAATAGCCGAAAAATGAAACGTGCCGGGACTGTAGAAGGGCTGCACCGCCAGCAGCCCGTGCCAACCCTGATGCCCAAAGAGGAACCGCACGGCCACAAACACGAACCACACGACCACGGCACACATGACCACGCACAGCACCAGGTTGGTGCGCGCCGTGGTGCGAATGCCCCGCAGGTTCACCAGAGTCATCGTGCCCGCAAACAGGGCAGCCCACACGATGTACGGAACCTGGGGCAACAGCCGCTGCACGGTGAGCGCGCCGTAAATGGTGCAGATCAGTGGTACCAGGAGGTAATCGAGAAACATGGCCCAACCTGCCAGAAAGCCCAGATGCGGATTCAAACCGCGCCCGACATAGGTATAAGCGGAGCCGGCGGAAGGATAGAGCGCCGCCATTCGGCCGTAGCTGAACGCCGTCAGCATCATGGCGACCATGCCAATCAAGATGGTGGTCACCGCGTGCCCCAGCGAAAGTTTCTGCACGATCCCAAACAGCGGCACCGGGGCGATCGGCATAATGAGGACAATGCCGTACAGGATGAGGTCCCAAAGCGAAAGGACACGGCGCAACCGAGGTGGTGCGGATGCGATAGTTACGGCAGCGTTTAAGGGCACTTCAGCCAATGCGATCCCCTTGCGAGTAACGGGCGTGCAGTGACGAGTGAGCAGAGGAGTGACAAGTGACGAGTGAAATCAGTGACCAGTGACAAGTGACGAGTGACAAGCGAAAACGTCCGTCATTCCGCCCGTCACTTGTCACTCGTCACTCCCGTCGTTCGTCACCTGCCGCTCTTCACCACGATTTCCAATTTCTCGCGCAGCATATTGCCAGGCAGATCAACAACATCGTCATGGAACGAACTCCAGGGCTTTCCGTTCAGAGTGACTTCCTTCGGCTTTTCGCCCGCCTTCGGAGTTCGCAGCCAGAGTTTGACGTGCTCGGGATAGCTGCCGGTTCCAGCCGATAACGGCTCGATGATCGCCCGGGACTGATTGCCTGCGGCGCCGGCGGCGAGGTTGTAGCTCAGCAAGCCATACGGTGTTGGGGCTCGCTGCACCGAAATCCCCTCGCCTGCATTCAGCCAGGCGCGGGGCGTGCCGGAAGCCAGCAGGAGATCGTTGCCCTCCTCCCTCACCAGCATCATCCGCAGCATACGGAGCTGCTGCGTGTTTGAGTAGGTATGCGGCAGGGTCAGCTCATTGATGCCCAGCGGCACGTGGGTGACCTCTACGGCCGAGTAGGTATCACGCGACATGCCGTACGCCAGCATCGCGTAGAACGTAAGGAGAAACTTGTCAACGTTCCCATTGCGAAGCTGAGTCAAGGCATAGCCGTAGGTGTAAGCGTGGTCCACACCATCCGCATACCGATCAAGTCCGAGCAGCAAACCGCCTCTTTCCTCCATATACCTCGTGATCCAGGAGGTGCGCGCGTCATTTGGGCCGAAGATTCCGGTCTCCAGGATTCCGGGCGCGATCAACCCGTAATAGTCTCCCCCGCCCTGCTTGAGGAGTCTCTGGGTGAGGGGCTCGACGGGCAGCGCTTTGAAGCCACCCACGTCGACCAGAGCTGCCTGCATCGAAGTCAGGATGTCATCCCGGTAGTCATTGGCCTCCCGCTGCCATTGCTCGCCCTCCACCGTCATCCCCGCTCCCTGGAAAGCCGCGGCCGCCGCGTGCATTCCCAACCAATTGTAGGAATCGGAGACATAGGAGTAGACCGGGATCTGGTAATCGCAATAAGCCGGGCCGGCCGGAAGCAATCCATAAGTTAGCGGCTTGCTTCCACCCTGCATCACCCGCGTCGTCGCGCGGCTGCGCCTGATCCACTCGCAGGATTTGATCATTTTGGGTACAACCGTTTTGAACCAGCCGAGGTCGTGGCTCAATGCGTAGTGCTGAGCGAGCGCGAAGAGCATGGCTCCATTATCGGGCGTGCCATAAATCGTGAGATACTCGCCGTCCGGCCGCTGGGTGCGGAACAGACTCTCCAGGTATTTTTCGGCTTCCTCCCCATAGCCATATTGAGAAAGGGCGTCGCAAAACAGCGCGGCACTGTAACCGTACACCTGTTCGTAAAATGGCCTTCCATCGTAAACCATAAACTGCCCCTTGATCTTGGGGACGTTCAGGAAGTTGTACATCAACCAGGCGCGATACGCATCGTTGACCCGCGTTTCGGGGGTGCGAATAACCATGTTCTGGTTGAGCAGCTTCTTCCAGAAGGCGGCGGTTTCGCTAAGGGCTTGGTTGAACTCCGCCGCGCCGATGGGGAAAACAAGGTGCTGCGGGTCCACGGTGTTAGGCGTATTGAAATAGAAATCATGCTGCTGGTGGGCCGGGATTCGTGCTGAATATGAGGGGACCGGCCCCCCGAGGGCCGGCGTGGAGTAAACCGTGATGCGAACGCCGGACTCGTGCTCACGAGGATTGTTCACCCGGAGCCTGACGTAAGCCCAGAGAGGTTCATCAGGGCTCAGGTTATGCGAATGGCCCAAAACAGTCTCTTCATACAGCAGGCCATCAAACTGCCAGCGGGCTTGAACCACGGGCAGATAGCCTCCGAGCAATGATCGGGTGACCGCACCCTTAACGCCGTAGGGCGAGGGCGGATCCCCCAGGTGAAAGGAAATCTGTATCCTACTAAATGTTCCCGGTGGACCTTGGCCAAGCTCCAGCGTCCCGTCCCAGGCGATACCGATAAAATCGGGGTGGCCCTTCACGCCGACGATGGCGCGCGGCCGTTTCATGGCCGGGAAGTAATGATCGACACGGCTAAAGGACGGTTCCCCGGAGGCTAGCACCTCCGCTCCGAGCACGTCGGTATTGGATCTTAACGCCCGCTCGACCTTCGGGCCGAATTCTCCCGGCATCATCTTGTCTTGACAAAAGGCCGCAGATATTCCGAAAAAACAAGCCAGGCAGGCAATCACCGGCAATTGTTTTGTCATATTGGTTCCCTATGGTATCAGATCGTGAGGGCTGGCATCCGGGCGCCGCCGGGAGGTCCTGGTAACCGGGACCTCCCGACGGGCCTGGATGAAGGGAGTTGGTTGCGCTTGCCAACTGTCGCCTAGAAGTACAGCTTCAAGGCAAACTGAATCTGCCGGGGGTCTACTACCGTGCCATAGATGACCCCGAATGATGACGTGCCTGCCACCCCGCCGGGTTGGCTAAGGCTGGTGTGGTTAAGAGCGTTGAAGAACTCGGCCCGGAACTCGAGGTACCGTGATTCTGCTCCGAGGGGTATGTTCTTCGTCAATCCAAAGTCCCAATCCTGGATTCCGGGGCCGCGCACGATGTTTCGCCCGGCATTCCCCCAACTGAATGGACCATTGGCTCCGGGACAGACGTTCACAAACGCAGAAGTGTCAAACCATTCGTTCTCTTCCGCGGCACGTGACCGCCCCCCACCCAAGTCATTAGGATTGTGCAACAGGTCCGGCCTCAGCGATCCCCCATTGGTGTTGGCGCGATTGCAGGCCTGTTGAACATAGACGGGATTTCCCGATTGAGCGGTGGTGATGCCGTCGACCTGCCAACCTCCCAGCACTGCGGCGGCAGCACCCCCCTGATTCAGGAAATGTTTCCCGCGACCCGCCGGCAACTGGTAAAGATAAGAGACAAAGAACCGTTTCGGCGCGTCCTGGGTCGACAAGCCATAATTCATGGCCGAATCGTAACTGTCCTGGATGGAGGCGCTCCCTCCGGCGCCTTCGCCCACGAAGGTTCCATCGGTATTGTCCAGCGCCCTGCTCCAGGTAAATCCTGAAAGCAAGGTAAATCCATGCGCGAAGGTTTTCTGGAACTTCGTCTGGAGTCCATTGTAATTGGAAATTCCGTTCCAGCTTTGCCAGAAAAAGAAGGGTGAGTTAGGCCACCGTTCACGCGACGCGAAGGACCCTGGTCCCGGCATGGCCTGGTTCGGCTCCTCAAAGGAAGGCAGGTGCTCAGAGACATTACCGACATACGCCAACGAGAAGAGCGAGCCCCATTGTGTATGCTCCATGGCCAGGTTCCACTGCTGGGTCCGGGGAGTTCTGTAATCGGGATTCAAACAATAATAGCCAAGCAAATTCAAGGACGCCCCGTTGGTTGGATTGAACCAGTTAAACTGATTGATGTTCGACGAATTCAATGAGTAGATGGCGCTGTAAATAAAAGGCGGATTCAGATCCAGATCAACGTAAGCATTGTCGGTGTCCCGCTGGAAGAAGTACCCATATCCGCCGCGGAGTACCGTGTTTGAGAGCTTGGGAAGGGAGTACGCGAAACCGACCCGCGGACCAACGTTCCTATCGTCGCGACGGATCAGAGAGTCCGGTAATCCCAGGCTCTCGGCGGTTACAGAGGACACTCCCGGGAGAAGGGCCTGTTTTACCCCATCGAAGGTGATCGGTCCGAAATTTTGGGAAGTATAAAGCTGCGGAGGGGCATTATTCGGTCCCAAATAGAGGTTTGAGTCACTGTGATTGGCCGAATAAGGTGTGCCCTTCCACTCATAACGCAACCCCAGGTTAAGGACGAGATGGGGAGTTACCTTCCAATCATCGTTGAAATACCCGTTCAGCATGGAATAGCGGTATTGGCCATCGAACGGCGTGGTGGAGACATCGACAGAGACAGGGAGGCCCAAAAGAAAGTCCGCTAGAGGATAATTGGTGAACTGCCCGTTGAACCCAAACGATCCGTCGGGAACGAGAGCTTCGGGGAAGGTGTGCAGAACGCGGTAGAAATCCATCCCATATTTTATAGAGTGTTTGCCCGCGATCCAACTGAATCCGGGGTGGAACTCGATAACGTTGGGCTTCCATCCGCGCGGCGCAGAGCCGACTTCCCCAAAACTGCTATAGCCCGTCACGCCCCAACTCGGAGCTCCCCAGGCGGCCCCCAGCGTCGACAGGCCCTGAATTCCCAGTTCGCTGACGACGTTATCTTTATAGGCGGTTGTGTAGTACTCATTCTGGTGAAATCTTGACCAACCGAACGTAATATCCCACAAGAGATTTGGCTTGAGCTGTGTGGACTCGTGGAATGCGACTGAATTTGTCCGGTTTGTCTGAATGTACTGCCAGTTGGGATTCAGATTCGGATTTGTCAGGGCGGCATTATTGAATGCATATCGTCCGTACAAGAAAGTCTTGTTGCCAACTCTCTGGTCAATCCTCGTCATGAACTGGTCGTTGTTGAACAGATCGGGGCTTGAAGCCTGGTAGTCATACGCCCCCGATGGCGTTGATGTGTTGGGCAGGGGAAGCCACGGACCCTTGCCAATTCCATTTTGGAGAAAATTCAGCAAATGAGCCGGCATACGATTCTGCGGGACCAGGTTCCCCGAGAAGGCCGCTCCTGTTGTGGGGTCGATCACCGGGTTGTCGGGTGTGGCTACCGTGGAAAGGTCACCGGCAAGCTGGGCGGCCGTGGGGAACAGACCAGTAACTGGAATCCCCTGCCACTGGCGAAACCCTTCGTATGAGGCAAAGAAAAACGTCTTATCCTTGCCGTCATAGATTTTCGGAATATCCAAAGGTCCCCCGACCGTTCCTCCAAACTGGTTCCTGCGAAAAGGTGGGAGGGTCGGCGCGTACCAGTATCGGGAGTCCAGCGCGCCGTTGCGAAGGAACTCATAGGCATCGCCGTGCAAGGAATTGGTTCCCGACTTGGTGACCAGGTTCACATGTGCCGCCGACTCGGTTCCCTCGGCGGCGGAATAGTTGCTGGTGGACACTTGAAATTCTTGCACCGCGTCCACGCTCGGTGAAAAAGTGTTGCTGCCGTGTTGCCACTCTGTGATCACCGTGTCATCCAGAGTCAAGAGATTATAGTCGCCTCTTTGACCGTTCACATTGAAGCTCTGCGCCGTGGGATTGATCTGGACGGAGTCAAAGGTATTTCGGTTCACATCCCAACTCGCGCCTGGCGACAGGCGAGGAAGTTCCATAAAGTTGCGGCCATTAAGGGGAAGGGCGGTGATGAGAGCGCTCTCGATAACCGTTCCCACAACGGCCGTGGTCTGGTTGAGCAAGGGTGGGGTGCCCGCCACCGTCACCGACTGCGCGATGGTGCCGACCTCCAGGTGGAAGTCCTGGGTGACCGGCTGGCCGACGTATAGGTTGATCCCACTAACCAATGCCTTCTTGAACCCCTGAACCTCCACCGAGATGTCATAGGCACCCGGAGTGAGGTCAGAAAACAGGTATTCTCCTGCACTATTCGTGTTGTCCGTTCGGGCAAATCCCTCAGCCACCGAGATAATCTTAACTTTCGCATTAGGGACTAGAGCGCCCGAAGAGTCTGTGACTACGCCACTCAATGATGTCGTGGAGCGCTGAGCGAATCCCAGCCCCGCGAATGCCGTGAAGAACAAAAGGACGGCGAAAGGCAACATCCTGAGTCGCAAAAACGATTCATTCCGCATACATCCTCCTTGTGGGGAAGGTCTCCCCCATGTTGCGCTGCTGATGGTTGTTGACCCGGACCCGAAACCTGCAAAGACGCAATCTTGAGGTGTTTCTGTATCGCCGCCCAAACGAAGGAAGGCCTCCCCTCGGCTGCCAACAGCGGCCGGTTACGGCTCGCATTGAAGGTTCGACGACTACCATCACTTCCCTCGAGATCATCAATGGCTGCGCAGGCTACCAGAGGGAATTTGGCTTGTCAAGCACTTTTTTATCAGAAGTGATCTTAATTATAGGAATCACAGGCATAGACACGCCATAAAAGTAACTTTGATGTTATTTTATGCTTGACTCGCCAACATGCTCACGTTAATATTCGCGACTGCACGCAACGAGCGCAGGATAAGGCGCATGAGAAATTCTCCGATGCGCGATGATATTTGGCCCGACGGCTCGCGCGCTCTCCGCTTACCGCGAACCTATGTTTGTGATATGAAATGAATGATATTCGTTTACAGGGGGCAGTTCTCAATGAAGCATGTCACCAGCAAGGCAGAGCGGGACAAACAAGTTATTGAAGCGATTGTGCGCCGCTTCGGGCCGGTGTCGCGCGTGCAGATCCACCAACTGACGCACTTGCGTCCCACCACCATCACCAATCTGGTTCGCCAGTTGTTGCGCGAGGGCAAGCTGGTGGAAGCCGGACCCGCCGCCAATCCGACGGGGCGAAAGCAGACCCTGCTGCGGCTGAATACCGATCACGGCTTTGTCGTCGCGCTGGAATTCGACGAGGAGGCAGTCGTCGCCGGGGTACTGGACGTTCAGCTTCGCGTGCGCGAAGTCCTGACCGAACCCACCAACCTCGACCGAGGCCAGGAGGGTCTGCTAAATCAACTCAAGGCCTGCGCCCGCAAGGTGATGGCGAAGTCGAAGCTCGCCCCAAAGCAGGTGGTGGGCATGGGCATTGCCGATCCGGGACTCGTGGACAGTCGCCGCGGCATTACCGCCTTTTCCTCGACGATTGAGTTCTGGAAGCAAGTGCCCCTCAAACGGGCCTTCGAGGCAGAATTCAAGGTACCGGTGCTGGTGGAAAGCAAGACGCGCGCGAAGACCGTAGCGGAGAGAATGCTGGGAGCCGGAAACAAGCTGGAGAACCTGGCCTATATCGACTACGGCGTGGGCATCGGTGCCGGCATTGTCGTCGACGGACGCCTCCTTTATGGACAGGGCTGTGCGGTCGGCGAATTCGGGCACACGCACGTCACCGAGGACGGACCCGCTTGCCAGTGTGGCAGCACCGGTTGCCTGGAGGCGGTGGTCGGAACCCGGGCCGTGCTGGCGAAAATCCGGCAAGCGCTCGCCGAGGGCGCCCATTCGCAGGTGCTGGCCATGGCGAACGGAGATCCAAGAAATCTCACTGCGGGGATGGTCCTGAAGGCCGCGAAGGCGGGCGACAAGATTTGTAGCCACATCGTCACGGAACTGGCCCACTACCTGGGCCTGGGGATTGCCAACCTGGTGAACCTGTTTAACCCCGGCATGGTGATCCTCGACAAGCGGCTGGAACTGGCCGGCGACCTTCTGCGCGACCAGATTCTGCAAGTGGTGAAACAACAGGCGCTGAGTAACGCCGTCGAGGGGCTCTCGGTAACGTTCGGCACCGTAGAAAATGAACCCGGACTGCTGGGCATCGGGCTCCTGGTGTTGGATAGACATTTCGAGATTCCGGCACTTAGCCCCCCACGATTCATGATCGAACCCGTGCAATTGACGCCGGCTGGCGCCAGTCCATCGGTGAGTGCCAGTTCAGCGGCGAGCGGCAGTTCCAAAGGAAGCCAGGTGGCCTGAGTTGGATAGGTCAACAGACGGGAGACAAAGATGAGCAGAAACGGTCAGTTTATCCCCTGTATTTTAGGACTTCTTGTCGCACTTGTGGGTGGGATGGCTGTCGCACCCGCGGCGCAGCTCCGCGCGGGTGTGGCCAAGGCGGACATTACGCCCCCGCCGGGCATCAAGATGTGGGGCTACGCCGGCCGCAAGAGCCCGTCCACCGGCACCCTGGACCCTTTGGAAGCACGCGTTCTGGTGCTGGATGACGGCCATACCCGCATCGGCATCGTAGCGCTGGACCTGGGGCGATGTTTCGGCCCTGCCGCGCTTTCTGAGCTTGTACACTCAGTTCGGGAGAGTAGCGGGATATCCACTTTACTCGTGGGAGCCTCCCATACCCATTCGGGCCCCGTGATATTGGATTCGTACCTTGACGGGCCACCGGCCTGGGAAAAGACCGCGCTCGAAAAGATTGCCCAGGCCGTCGCGCAGGCCGCGGCAGGACTCACCGCCGCCCGCATCGGCGTCGGTTATGGGGTGTGTTACATCGGCTACAACCGGCTCGTGGTAAAACCTGACGGCACGGTGAAATGGTTCGGAACGAATCCCACGGAGGTTCCCACTTCTCCGCTGGACCCCACTGTGGCGGTGGTTCGGGTGGACCGGCAGGATGGGAGCCCGCTGGCGGTTCTGGTTAATTATGCATGTCATCCGGTGATTTTCGCGGCGGATAACGTCCAATACTCGGCCGACTACCCGGCCGCGATGCGGAAGACGGTGGAAGAGAATCTGGATGGCCACCCTCTCTGCTTGTTCCTGCAAGGCGCGAGCGGTGACATTAATCCTTACCATGCGACGACCTCGCTAAAAGAGGACGCCCTGCGCTGGCGCGACCTCACCGGACAGCGTTTGGGCGAGGAGGCCAGCCGGGTGGCGAAGAGCATCGTGACCCATCAGGAACCAGACGGGCAATTGGATTATGCCGAAGACCATCTGCGATTCTCCTTGCGCTGGGATCCCGAGCGATTCCGTCAGGCGCTCATCAAGATTTTCGGCCCCGGCAGCGCGGAGGTTTTCGCTCCGCGCACGGAGCAGGAGTTCGAGCTACCGGTCTCGACTCTCCTCATTAATAAGCGCATCGCCCTGATGACGATGCCGGGTGAACCATTTGTGAATTTCCAGATCGATTGGCGAAACCGCTGCCCTGTAGCCGACAGCTTGTTCATGGGGTATACGAATGGCTACTATGGATACCTCCCGACCATTCGTGCTGCGGCGCGCGGAGGATACGGCGCCTCGGGCGCAACCACCTGGCTTCAGGTGGGCGCGGGCGAACAGATGGTGGACCACGCACTGGTACGCGCGTATGAATTGCTGGGACAATTGCAGCGGGCGCCGGGAGAGACCCAATTCTGATTGCCGCGTCGGCAATATCCCAGGTGGTCCCAGAAGGAGGACGATGGTATGAGTCGATTGGCAATGTTTGGCAGCACTCCGGTTCGCACCAAGCCGTTTCCTGCCTGGCCGGTTTTTAATCGAGCTGAAGAATCGGCGCTCTTGGAGGTTCTCCACAGCGGGAAGTGGTGGAGGTATGCCTATGCCGATTCCGAAGACCATCCCGGCGCCGGCTCCAGAGTCGCCGAATTCCAGCAGACCTTTGCCCGTTGTCAGGGAGCCAGATTTGGTATCGCCTGCGCGAACGGCACGGCGGCTCTGGAAGTGGCGTTGAAGGCGTTGGGAGTTGGTCCTGGCGACGAAGTGATAGTACCCGCGTACACTTTTGTGGCTACGGCGACCTCTGTCCTGATGGTCAATGCCGTCCCGATATTCGCGGACATCGATTATGATGCCTTCACGCTTGAACCCGCCAGCGTCGAGCGGGCGATTACGCCCCGGACCAAGGCAATGATACCGGTGCACTTTGCGGGGCAAGCCGCGGATATGGACGCGCTCCTCCCCATCGCCAAGCAGCACGGCCTGCGTGTCATTGAGGACGCCGCCCACGGTCACGGTGGAGCGTGGAAAGGGCGAGGGCTGGGAAGCATCGGAGATGCCGGTACGTTCAGTTTCCAAGCCTCCAAGAACATGACCTCGGGCGAGGGCGGAATGATCATTACCAGCGACGAAGCGTGCGCCGCCCTCTGTGAATCCTATACCTCCCTTGGCCGGGAAGCGCAGGCCCCGTGGTACGAGCACTTTCGCCTGGGCTGGAACTATCGCATGACGGAGTTTCAGGGCGCCATTCTACTCCAGCAACTGAAGCGGCTGGAGGCGCAGAACGCCAAGCGGCGGGAAAACGCGGCGTACCTATCCGCGCAGCTATCCGGCATCCCCGGTATTCAAACCATGCCTGTTACCACCTACCCCATCAAGCATTCCTATCATCTATACATGTTTCGCCTGAACGAGGAGGAATTTGGAGTACCACGGGCGAGATTCTTGGCCGCGTTGCAGGCAGAGGGTATCCCTTGTTCGCCAGGATACGGATATCCTCTTTACAAAAATCCGCTGTTTCTAAATCGGGACTTCTACGCCCATGATTGCCCCTTGAGCTGCGGGCATTATCAGGGCGCTGTTGATTTCTCGGAATTCGAAGCACTATGCCCGAACGCCGAGCGCGCCTGCCGCGAAGCAATATGGCTGGAACACCGCCTGCTACTTGCGGAAAAGGAAGATATGAACGATATCGTTGGTGCGATCGCCAAAATTCACGAATGCCGTCACGAGTTCGCAAAAGATGCTATTCCATTGAGTAGGTAACATGCTCAAGACCGGGTATCCGGAAAATCATTGTGGATAACCCACTAATTCCCCCCAACCGCCAAGCCTACGTAAAACGTCGTCACCCACGGCCCGCACGACCGGGTTTGCGCCTGCATCCGCACTCCGCGTTTTATTTTACGAATTTACGAGGTCCCGGGGCCTTCGAAGTTGCGCCCAGTCGCTTTCCGGAGGGCGAGGCACGGTTACGCGCGCACGAATCGGACATTATGTCATGGCCACCGCATCGTCCCGATCGACTAAATAACAAGGATGCGGATCAATTACGGATGTGAGTTTTCGGTGAGCCTGCGTAATTGATGGGTACTCAGGAGAAAGGCCAGATGGACGCATTGGTTCCCGAGATTTGACGATCGCCGAGTTGCCCACGCCTCCGTCGGGGGCGCCCGTCTCGGCCCTCGGCCACATGATCGGGACAGTCCAAGCCGTCAGCTCCACCGCCATCCCAAACGAGTTCATCCTCCAAACCGGCGATGGCTGGACCTTCACCATCGAGGTGGGCAGCAACACGACCTATAGTAATTTCCCCAGCTCCGCCTGCTCGACGGAAACTTTTTCCTGTCTGGCTCCGCAGCAAATCGTCAAAGTCGAGCTGAGCCTCCAGAGCGGCGGGACCTTGCTCGCGTCCATCGTTGAATATTTGCAAGCGGCTGGGCAGATGGTGGTGGAAGGCAATGTCATCCGCCTGAGCACCTCCGGCGGAAACACGCTCATGGATTTAATCGTTCAGCAAGGGCCGCCCACCTCGGGAACCAATGCCATGCCCTTCGGGCAGCGCGTCACCGTCACCAGCGTCTATCCGGAGATCGCGGCAGAAACGGTGGTCGGACGGCCGGGGCCAACTCCGCTTTTTTGACCGGGATTAATGACGCGCGCGCCGCGCCAAAATCGACATCGGTAAGCGGTCAGCCGCTTTCCCCGTCACACCACCGTACGTACGGGTCCGTATACGGTGTCGCTTCGGCAACCGTGTGGAGAGGAGATCTGGGCCGACAGAATTCAGGCGCGGCAACCTCGCGCTAATTGAATCGCTGACAGGTGCGGGATTAAGACCGACGTCGCGCAACGTACAGGCTCGTGACCATGTTGCGGGTCACGCGGCCGTGGAACTCGTCGCGTGCAACACGACCCAACTCGGTAAGAACGGCCTCGCGGTCTGGGCGGATGTTGATATTGGGGAGCGTAGAAATGGTTCCAAGCGTAGAGATGGTTCCAGGAACCGTTCCTGCCCCCCTTAGTTCCTGCTTGGCTCGCCGTACTTGAAGTGCTAATATTCGGCCCACCTTATGACGGCCCATGGACTTGTTGCGCCCACCCATCGCGCGATACGCAAGTATTACGAGCAAGTCGCCGCACTGCATGACCAGCGCGTGCTGAATGAAATGAGCGTGCGTTCGGCGTTCGAGTTCCTGCTGGCGGACACGGCCAAGCTGAAAGGCTGGACGTTCATCCCCGAGCTTTCCGGGAAGTCGGGCGGGGCGCTGATCCGTCCGGACGGCACCCTGCGCGACCGCAACAGCCTGCCGCGCGGCTACTGGGAGGCCAAGGACACCCAGGACAATTTCCCCAGTGAAATAAAGAAAAAGATCGCGCGCGGCTATCCGCTTTCCAACATCATTTTTGAGGACACCCAAACCGGCGTCCTCTACCAGAACAAGCAGCAGATCAATGGGCAGTTCAATCTCGGCAATCCCAAGGAACTGGCCGCGCTGCTCAACCAGTTCTTCGCCCATACCGAGCCGGACATTGAAGGTTTCGAGGAAGCAGTCGACGAGTTTAAAGAGCGCGTGCCCGACCTGGCGCGCGGCTTGGTGGAAAGAATCCAGCAGGCGCATAAGGATAATTCCCGCTTTCAGGCAGCCTTCGAGAAGTTCTTTGAGCTTTGCCGCACCGCGCTGAATCCCAACATCCGCGTTGAGGCCGTGGATGAGATGCTGGTGCAGCACCTGCTGACCGAGCGGTTGTTCCGCACCATCTTCAACAACCCGGACTTCGTAAGGCATAACGCCATTGCCGCGGAAGTGGAGAACGTCATCGACGCGCTGGTGAGCAAGAGCTTTGACCGAATGGAGTACCTGAAGAACCTGGACCCTTTTTACAGGGCCATTGAAAGCGCCGCGCGCCTGCTGCCCGACTTCAGCGAAAAGCAGCACTTCCTGAACACCGTTTACGAACGCTTCTTCCAGGGTTATTCGGTGAAGCTCGCGGATACACACGGCATTGTCTACACGCCACAGGAAATCGTCAACTTCATGTGCGCGAGTGTGGCCGAGGTTTTGGAAAAGGAATTTGGCAAGAGCCTTTCCAGCCCCGATGTATACATTATCGACCCGTGTACCGGCACGGGGAACTTCGTTGTGAACCTGTTGCGCCGTATGCCCGGCCGCGACTTGCCCCGTGTATACCGCGAACAGCTTTTCGCTAATGAAGTGATGCTGCTGCCGTATTACATCGCTGCACTCAACGTTGAACACGCCTACTACGAACTGACTGGTACATATGAGCCCTTCGAAGGGCTGTGCTTCGTGGACACGCTCGACCTCGCCGAGGGCAGCCAGCATCAGCTTGGCTTCATGACGCAGAAAAACGCGGAGCGCGTCGAACGCCAGCGCCGCGCGCCCATCACGGTGGTGATTGGTAATCCGCCATACAACATGAATCAGCAGAATGAGAACGACAACAATAAAAATCGGAAGTACGGCGTAATCGACAAACGTGTGGCTGCAACCTACGCCAAGGAATCAACAGCAAGCAACAAAACCGCCCTCTCCGACCCATACGTAAAGTTTTTCCGCTGGGCTACAGACCGCCTGCAGGAACGTGACGGTGTTGTGTGCTTCGTGTCAAATAATAGTTTTGTGGATCAGCACGCTTTTGACGGAATGCGTAAGTTGCTTCTACAGGATTTCACGACGGTTTATCACGTTGATTTGCACGGAAACGTACGCCGCAACCCGAAGTTGAGCGGAACAACCCATAATGTCTTCGGCATTCAGGTCGGGGTCGGAATCACCGTGGCGATTCGACGGCAGGGTGCGCCGCTGTGCATTCCGGAGGCATCTGCTAAGTGCAAGACCGGCCAGGGCGGAACTGGTCTGCGTTACTACCGTGTCCCCGAAGGCTGGCGAAAAGAGGAAAAGCTCGGTTGGCTAGCCCGCCATGGCGGCACCCACTCGGTGGAATGGTCGAATCGGATAACCGGCAACAACGGCTCTTGGATAGAACCGGAACACACAGATGAGTTCGCCAGTTTCATCCCGATGGCGAACAAGTCGGCAAAAGGCTTCAAACTGGCTGCGGCCGACACAATATTTAAGGCGTTCTCCGTTGGCGTAAAAACTAACCGCGACGACGTGGTCTACGATTTTCACTCCAGCGCCCTTGAGGAGCGGGTAAGGCGATTCATCGAGGATTACAACGCCGAACTCGACCGTTACAACCGCTCCAAGCACACGAAATCTGTCGATGACTTTGTCGTGTACGACAAGATCAAATGGAGTCGGGACCTCAAGCTCGATCTTCAGCGGGGCAACTCTGCGACCTTCGAGGAGGGTAAGATACGGAGATCCTTGTGCCGTGCTTTCTCTAAGCGTTTCCTCTTCTTCGACCGCATTCTCAACGAAGAAGTTTATGTCATGCCGCACATATTTCCGACCCCTGAGACAGAGGCGGAAAACCTACTAATTTGCTGCACAATCGATTCGCAGATGCCCTTTTCCGCGATCGCTACAGACCTGCTTCCCAGCCATGCACCCGGCGGCCGTCCCGGCCAATGCTTCCCCTTTTATGTCTACGACAAAGACGGCACAAACCGGCGAGACAATATTACCGACTGGGCGTTGGAGCGTTTCCGCAACCATTGCGGTGACAAGCAAATCACCAAGTGGGATATCTTCTATTACGTCTACGGGGTTCTGCACCATCCCGAATACCGCGCGAAATTTGCCGAAAATCTGAAGCGCGAACTGCCGCGCATTCCTTTGGCGAAAGACTTCTGGGGCTTTTCGAAGGCGGGAAAGGAACTGGCGAACCTGCACATCGATTACGAAAAACTGGAACCGTACCCGCTGAAATTCATTGAGGCCTGTTCAGGCATTTTGGGGCCGGACGTAGCGGCGAGTTTACCTCGCCATGGCGGCGTAAAGCCGCCTCTACAAAAGGCCGAGCGCCGCTCGGCCCTACAGAATGCCGACCTCAAGGTCGGCGCTACAATTCCGCTCTCCTATCGCGTCGAGGATAAAATGCGCCTCGCGAAAGACCACAACTCGCTCAAAGTGAACGATTCCTTGACGCTGGGCGGCATCCCACCCGAAACCTTTGAATACCGCCTGGGCAATCGCAGCGCTCTCGAATGGGTGATTGACCAATACCAGGTGACGGAAGATAAGCACAGCGGCATCCGCTCCGACCCCAACCGCGCCGACGACCCCGAATACATCGTGCGCCTCGTGGGTCAAGTCGTTCGTGCAAGCCTTCAGACCGTCAGGCTCGTAAAATCCCTCCCTCCTTTGCTAACGAGTCCCGTAGCAGACCCCGGAGGCCCAGATTCGTCGGAGGACACTACCGTCAGGTGAGGAGAAGCGAATGCCGAAACTACCCGATGTTTCTCGTAACGTACTGTTAGCTGCCATGAAGGAGTTTGACCGCTCCCTTCGCCACACAAGACCATGGGCCAACTGGGAGCAGAACAAGGCGCACCACCACGCAATTCGATATGCGAAGCAATTGTATCCCGTGAAGAAAGTTGTTTCCATTGCGACTGGGGTTAAAGTTCGGGAATTCCATGCAAGGGATGCCAAAGACTACATTGAGAGAGAGTTTGGGAAAAACGCGGTTGTCCCTCATCCAAGCCGGTGAAGCTGGATAATACCTTTTTGGCCGTCAAGGCAACTGTCACAAGCGACTAAAGCCCTTCCCGCCCTCTAGCGGCGCATGAGCACAACGATATGCCGAAGACCCCTCAACTCGTTTGCCAGCATCTTGAGAACATCAGCGGCGATGTTTTAGAGGATTACCAAGACATTATTCGTGATTACGTGTCCCGCCGTCACGGGGTTTATGCTCTTTACGATGACGATGACCTCTACTACGTTGGCTTGGCAAGTAATCTGAGTTGGCGCTTAAAGACCCACCTCAGAGACAAGCACAAGGGGCATTGGAACCGCTTCAGCGTGTATCTGACCATTGGCGACGAACATCCGAGAGAGATCGAGACTCTCATACTCCGAGTCGTCAAGCCGATGCCGAAGGGTAACTCCAAGCGGGGTAAGTTTGCACGTTCAGAAAATCTACTTTCCCGCCTTACCAAGGACATTCGACAGCGGGATCGGGAGAAACTCGACTATAACGTCGGCAGGAGTAAAGAGATAGTGCAAGTAGCCCTACCGGGTCGGATGCCGCCGCTCTGTCCCTACGTCAAAAAGGTTTTCAAACTCCGTGGACGGTCAAAGGGCAAGACCTTCCATGCCTCCGTAAGAAATGACGGCTCCATTCGCCTTCAGAGAAAGGTGTATGCTTCGCCCACCGCAGCCGCTATGGCCGTTACCAAGTACCCTGTTGACGGCTGGTGGTTCTGGAAATACGAGCGCGCCCCGGGCGATTGGGTCCGCTTGGATGAATTGCGCAAGTAAGCAAGCGTAGCACACATCTCCGTCGTTGAGGTCTCCGGCTTTCAGTTTCCGAGTAGCCCATCGCTCGGGGGGACAAATATGAAGACAGCTGGTCTATGGTTTTCACTGGTTCTATTCCTCATCGTATTTGTGGGAGTGCTCCGGACCGTCCTTGAACGCCGTTTCCCCTTTGTTCGCGATTTCAATGATGCTACACGACAGGCTTACATCCTGTTGGTACTTGCGGCGGTCGGATTCTTCGCTTGGGCTCAGCTCGACCTGCACATTGAATCCTTCGAGATCGCAGGTGTGAGGGCCACGGTTAGGGAACTGCAACAAAAGGTAGAAACACTTTCAGACCAGATGGAGGTGTTCTTTAAGAGCAAGCGAATCGAGGTATTCAACCGGAAAAATTGGGATCGGGTCCGAAGGGTCGGCAAGTCTGGGGATGGTGTGATCTTGGAAGTGATATTGGAGCAGGAGCCGATTCCCGGAAGTGTTGAGGTGTTCGAGGGAGTCCTGCTAATGCCCGAACAGGAATATCATTTCGAAGGACGAAAGGTGCAATTCCCCGCGAACACAGATACGCCACAAGACGGATTGACAATTAAGTACTATCCCCGGGCTCCTACGCACCAACAGTAATATGGGGACGACAGAGGTGAATGGGCAAATGGCGGCCCATTGATGAGCACTCTGGTCGAGGCGGCGGTCTAGATTGGCCTGTGGGTTCAAACTGACCGACCACCCGCAAGAGAGCCCATTTGGGAAAACGTAGAAGTGTCGATTCGATCTGCATCTGTCGTTCTGGCGGAAGGCGATCCCGCATGGTCGACCCTCTGGCAATATGAGTATCCGTCGTAGGTCTTCTCCGGCCGACACCGCCGAGTTCTCGGATGTATGCTTTTCGATTCGCTACGTGTTTTTACCCCCGATAATCTCGCGCTCTTCGCCCGTAATCCCGTATAGTTCATAAACCAGGTCGTCAATTTCGGCGTCGGTGGCGGCGATTTCGCGGTCGATGCGTTCAACTTGGGAGGGGGCGAGCTTGCCGGAATGCTTTTGCTTGTTCAATTCCAGCATCCGGTCAACGAATTCCACTACCTTGACGTGTCGGGCCTTGTCGGCGGGGTCGGAGAGGTTAATGGGGCGGATGGGAACCTTTTCCATGTATTGATAGATCAGCCGGTAGCGATATTCGCCGGCGCGAATGCCAAAAGGGATGCTGATGTTGCTGATTGCAAACCAAAACAGGCGGCTGTTGAGGATGCCGAGTAAGTATTTATCATCAGTACCGAGGCAGTACGCAGTATTGGCAAGATAATTTCCCTTCGTGTCGAGGCAGAATCGAGGGCCCTTTGCAATATCGGGGAAGATTATTTTCGGAGATTCAAAGGCTTGGTAATAGGCCACGTCATCCTGGATTTCGAACCATTTGTAACGACCCGGTTTTCTACCAACCTTGTCCGATGAATTCTTCTTAGGGGTTAGCTCCGCTTTCCACTTCGACAGGTGTTCCTTGATGGCGGGATACTTTTCAATTTCAATCCCGCGCCTCGTAAATATCAGCCAAAGGTCTTTGTTGTGAAAAATCCAGCGGCGTATATCCTCTCCCCCGACCAAAGGTTTAATCAATTCGGCGCTACGCTTGTCTTTCGCTATCAGGGCCATCCGCGTTTTGTTATCAATTATGAATGCTTCATTTAAGCCCGTCTTGATGCCATAGAAGATTCGGCCTTCCACATAGTTTGCCAAGGGTGTTCCCATCCTACCAATCTTGTCAAACACGGAGGTTTCTTCGTCGCTCTTCAGGGACCATGCTTCAGGGGTCAGGCGTTGGTGAGGAATTGTGTAGAGCCTGTGCCGGAGATAGGCCCCCATATCTTCGAAATCGAGCGATGGGATTCTAGCAATCTCTATCCTCTCAGGCTGCTTCCGCTTGGCGAGAAGTGGAACGCAGACATATGTGTCTTTCGCATTCTCGAAGACGGCCAATCCCCCGAAGTCAACGATCCTGAGGGTTGCGGCAGCCTTCTTGAGAAAAGCTCGGAGGGGTTCGGCAAAGTTCGTGCGCAAAAAGCTGCTGGACACGATGACGCTGTAATACCCACCCTCGCGCAATAGGCGCAAGCCCTTTTCCATGAAATAGGTGTACAGGTCGGCCACGCCATGGAACGCGTCGTAATGCTGCTCGAAGTACTCCTTAAACTCGGATATGGATTCCTGCCGGACGTATGGCGGGTTCCCAATCACACAATCAAACCCGCCCGAGCGCATGACTTGGCCGATAGAAGGCAAACCGTTGCCTGGTGTAGGGGCGGTTCGCGAACCGCCCCCACGAGGTCGTAGGGGTGCCCCTTGTGGGTACCCGGAAGCCGGCAACGCCGCCGGGAGGGCAGGCACGAGGCCTGCCCTTACGAATTCTTCATCGCCGGCGTGCACGAGGCCCGCTCCCATGGGCACGAAATTCCAATCAAACGCGTTGATGCGGTCGCGTTCATCTTCCGCAAACAACATGCCCTGGTCGTAAATATCCGGGCCGATCAGGGAATTCCCGCACATGATGTTGTATTTCAATTCCGGCAAAATGTGTTGCTTGGGCGGCAACTGTGATTTCTCGCCCTCCAACGCCTTGAGGTACAGGCTCATCATGGTGATCTCGACGGCCTGCGGGTCGATATCCACGCCGAACAGGTTATGGCGCAGAATCTTGGCCTTGCGATAGACGGAGAGGCGCTTCGCGCCATCCGGGTCGGTGTGGACTTCGCGCATGAAGTCGAGCGACGGGTGGGCGTGCCGAACTTCCTGCTCGGGGTGGGCGAGATACCACTTGATGTGGTAGTCAATCAGGTATTGGAACGCGCCAATCAGGAACGACCCTGAGCCACAGGCCGGATCGAGAATCCGAATCTTCTCAATCTGCTTGGGTGGTTTGCCTTCGATGGCCTTGCCCACCGTCTCGCGGACAATGTAATCCACGATATAGCGCGGCGTGTAATAGACTCCGCCCGCCTTGCGCACCTCCGGCTTTTCTTCCACTTTCACTTGCTTGGGCGTAAGGCGGATGGTGTTCCCAAGGTAGCGCTCGTAAATCGAGCCCAGTAGCTCCACGCCGATCACGTCAAACCGGTAGGGGCTTTCGGGCGGATACAACCGCTTGATGATGTGCGCCAGCAGCTCGGAATCAATCTTGATGGTTTCGGAAAGATGCGGCTTGAAGATTTCGCCGTTGAAGTCGTCATTGACTTTGTGGAACAGGTCGTTGAGCCAGTCGAAAATGTGGAACTTGCCGCCATGAATTTCCCAGTCTTCCAAAACCCTTCGCAACTGGCCGTACTCCAGCACCTTGCGGTCTTCCGCGATGCGAATGAAGACAATCCGGTCGAGCAGGCGCTGCACCACTTCGTTCAACTGCCGGGCGGTGAGTTCGGGATTGTTCTTGTGAATGTTCTTGGCAAGGTCTTCGCGCCAGCCCGTCATCTCATCGAGGAAAACGTCGTCAACCTGTTTGCGCAGCCGCGGCGCCCTTCGGATTTTCGGGAGCAAAGCTTCGAGCGATCCCGCCGCCACGCGCTCACGGGAGAATTCCCAGAGCTTTTGTGCATTCGCCGGATAATCGGAATAGCGCAGGCCGAGCAGCAAGCCCTCGTCAGGTCGCTTGGGGTCGGGCTGGAGGGAGGCGTCGTAGAAACGGAATTCCTCAAAATTCGTCAGGATGACAAAGTAAACGCTCTTGGTGTTCCAAACGTAACCCTTGGCTTGCAAAATGTGGCGCGGAGTGTCGAGCGGCTCGGAAGGCGATTTGGCTTCGACATAAAACTTGGTCTGTCCGCCGATGCGGAAGTTATAGTCGGGGCGCCCGGTGGCTTCCATGTCGCCCCTTTCCACTAACACTTCGCGCTCGTGATGCAAAAGGCCGGCCTCGTTCTCCACATCCCATCCCAACGCCTTGAAAAACGGCGTGATAAGGTCCATGCGTGCCTGGGCCTCAAGATAGTTCTTCGAAGAATAGTGCGGCTGGTCGGCCTCGAACTTGTGAATGAGCTTTTCAAGGTCCGAGAGAAAAGTGTCGATGGACGCGGGCAAGAGTCGGCTCCTGTTGTTGACCAGATTTGAGCGAAGAGTCTAATCCCATCCGCTGATTGATTCAAGAGGACCGGGTACCCCGGAGTTCGCCGCAACCAGGACGAAGCAAAGGGTCATTTCGTCTTTCAAGATTACTCTACCGGTTCGTCCTCCCGCGCCACCGCGTTGCGGCCAGGTTGTTCTCCTCGCTGCCACCTTGCAGGCGCGTGCGCGGATCGGTGGGCAGCAGAACGCGATCCACCGTTTTTCGCAGCTCCATACCCTGTCCACTGATACCTCGGAAGAAAAAGGTGCGGAAGAAAAAGGTGTCAGGTGGAAGAAAAAGGTGTCAGGAACCTTTCTTCGCGGAAGAAAAAGGTGTGGAAGAAAACCGCAGAAATGGTTCCAGGAACCATTCCTGCCCAAGGGCTCGACGCTCTCCCGCAAGGTGGGCCTGGTGGGGTACCGGCAGCAAGTCTGCGTTTTCACTCTAAGAACGAACAAAGCCCATTTTTTCACTCAGTTGCTAGCGCCCGGATAGTGCATTGGATGCTGCCGATACCCCAGCTAAAGCAATTGCGAGCGGCTGAGCGAGTATCACCCGAAGCTCATGACCCGCGCTCGCCACAGCCAACCGTTATCTGATTTCGAGCTAGGTCCCCTTAACCATTGGCGCTGCTTCGACTATTACATCTATGACGTTGCCCATAACCGATATACCGTGTAGGACCTGTCCAAAGATGCTAGAGCTGGTGTCATCTGAGCCTGCCACACAAATATGCACAAAATTATTTCCATCACGAAGTGCAGTCCATTTGCTGCCATCCCAAGTTACGTAGTTCAAGATTATGTCTTCATGTGATGCGCCAGTCGGCCCGCCATCCGCCCCTGCGGCTGCGACGTGGACAAAGTGCTTTGTGGCAGGGTTCCATTTGGCCCACCAATTAGAATTATTCCAAGTTTTGTAATTCATCCAAATATCGTCGTGGGGCAAACCAAAGGCAGGGTCCTTCGGCACGTGGTGGAATTGATCTCCTACCCAAGTCGCGCTCCATAGCTGGTTTAGACTGGTCTTGTAATCAATATTGGGACTCGTACGGCGATCTCCAGGGCTTGCCATATTTAGCCTCCTAGCTCGGCGCTCGGACAGGGGCATGTGTCTTCGGCGCTTGACCCGGTCTGGGCCGACGAAATAACTGTAGAGTGTGGTTTTGACTCCACGCAACGGTGGAGCATCTGAAAGCGAACAACGCAAACGCTAGTTTCACGGCTCACCTTCCAAGCGTATCGCGTGTGCGGACATAGTAGCACCCGTGTCGATAATTGGCAATGCAAGAAGTAGTGTCCCCGATCCGCCGATAAGGGACGGCTTGTGCCGGCCGAGCGGCGGCGCAGTGTGGGCGCGGCCGGTAGACATGCGCGGCGGAAGGTGGTGGAAAGTGCCGGAATGTTTTAAGATTCGTCACCCGCTGGGTGCGAGAATTGCTGGGCTCTTTCCCCTATGCGCAAACTCACCAAGCCTTCGCCCACCGTCTCGCCCTTGTTGTTCGAACTTGATCCCGGGCCTCTGCAAGAGACCCTGACCGCGCTGGGAGGAATCCCGCTGGTGGTGCAGACCTTCCGTTCTCTCGGGCTGCCCCAGAGTATCCAGGAGCACGTGCGGGTGAAACAGCGGCAGCGCGGTTACGACGAAGCGACGTTCGTGGAGAGCTTCGTGATTCTCAATGCCGCAGGGGGCGAATGTGTGGAAGATTTTGAGCGCCTGCGGCAAGACCCCGGGCTGGCGGAGATGATCGGGCACGGGTTGCCGTCGCCGCGCGCGGCGCTGGAGTTCTTGCAGGCATTTCACCAGGAGGAGAAGATCGAGGAAGCCAAGCAACAACGCTTACCGGAGCAGATCGCCTACATCCCTGACGAGACGCCCGCGCAGGAAGGGTTGGGAAGAGTGAACGGCGATCTGGTGCGGCACTTCGGGGAGCGCACGCCCGACCAGCGCATCGCCACGGTGGATCAGGACGCGACGATCATTGAGAGCCATAAGCAGCAGGCCTTGACCACTTATGAAGGGGTGCGAGGCTATCAGCCCATGCTGGCGGCATGGGCGGAGACCGGCCTGGTGCTGGCCGATGAATTTCGCGATGGCAACGTGCCCGCGCACATGGAGCCGCTGCCAGTGGCGCAGCGGGCCTTTGCCGCCCTGCCGGGCACGGTAGGGGAGTATTACTATCGCGGCGATTCGGCGTGTCATGAAAGCGGCTTGGTGAATTGGTTGCGGGATGAACAGCGGTCCAGCGGACCGCGCGGGCGCATCGGGTTTGCGATCAGTGCGCGGATGAGCGAGCCCTTGCACGCCGCCATTAAGGCCCTTCCGGAAGCTGCCTGGGAGACCTACGGCGAGTCGCATCCGGCCGAAATCCGCGAGTGCGCCGACGTCCCGTTCGTGCCCAGCGAGAAAGTGGAGAAGAAGGATTCGCAACCGCTGCGCTACGTGGCCATCCGCATTCGCCACAAACAAGGGGAATTGTTTGAGGATGGGAGCGCCGTGCGCCATTTCGCGGTGTTGTCGAACCGGTGGGAGTTGAAGGCGGCACGCTTGATTGAGTGGCACCGCGAAAAGGCCGGCACCATTGAGTTCGTCCATGACGTGATCAAAAACGACTTGGGCGGCGGCGTGCTGCCCTCGAAATACTTTGGCGCCAACGCCGCTTGGCTGCGCTTGGCGGTGATCGCGCACAATGTGCTCGTGGCGCTGAAGCGGCTGGCGTTGCCCCCGGAACTGCTGGCGGCGCGCCCCAAGCGCTTGCGCTTCCTGCTCTTCAACCTGCCGGGGCGACTGGTTCACCATGCCCGAAGACTGATCCTGCGAGTGGCCGCCGTGGGCAAGTGGACGGCCGCCTACGGGGAGGGCCTGCGGTTGCTGCCGGTCATCACTTGAACCTACCCGCACCAAAATGTCGTCGTTATCAGCGGATTAGCAGACCACCTTTTCGAAACTCGGTGCGGAGTGTCTTCCTCTTTCGCACTGCACAACCTGCGGTGACCTCCAGCCTTCCCCTTGAACCGTGATTGCACGACGCATTCCATGGAAGGAAGTTTTCTCGCCCCAGACTTCCCGTTGCCTTCTCCAAAATCCCAAACGCTCCCCGCTTATCGGCGGATTGGGGTAGTGTTCCTTATTAACAAGGTCACCTGGGGTTGGAAATGGTGTCGGTTGGAAATGGTGGGTTGGAAATGGTGTCAGGGTTGGAAATGGTGTCAGGAACCTTTCTTCGGGCGCCCGGGATTTCGCATTGTGTTTTCCAGTCCGAATTGCGCCACCGTCTTCGCAACCCATTTCTCCGAACCATACGGTCGGCTCTTATTTACCGCATCTCGGATATTCTCAACTTCTTCCTTCCCTTGCGATTGGTTCAGCCACTCCCGGTAATGGCGCGGTTCTGCCATGGGCCACGGGCTGAGGATCCTCTTTTGCTCTTCGTTTCCGTATAGGCGGGCGTGCGCGCTGGACCACGGCCAGTCCTCAGCCTTCTTTACCAACCCGGCGCGCCTGGCGTTCCTTTCCACGTAGCGCACCAACACCAGGAAATGGCGGTCGGTTTCTACCACCAGCGACTTATAGCGGCCTTGATAAACGTGGCCATACCCAGCCGTCCGGGTGCGCGCGTGATAACGCTGCGTGTGGGTCAGGGTGATGCGTCGCAGGAATTGCGAGAGATCGCCGTCCGCTCGGGGATAAAGCACCAGGTGCCAATGATTCGGCATCAGGCAGTAAGCCAGAATGCGCATGGGCACAAAATTCAAACCCTCTTCCACGATGCCGAGAAAGTCCTCATAATGGGCCGCTTCTCGGAACAGCCGGGAACGGAAGTTCGCGCGGTTCAGAACATGATAAATCATACCGCCAACATCCACTCGCCTCGCTCTCCCCATAACCTAATACTATCGCTTTTCCCCTGACACCATTCCCCCCCTTTGTCAATGCCCACCTTGGGAGTACCGAGTTATATGTCCAGAGCCGCCGGCTACCCCAGTTCCACGCACCCCTCACGAAACGCAGACACCTACGGCGTGTCTGCGCCAGCCGCGAGGCGAGGATCGCGAGTCGCATGGCTGTGCTCGCCATGCGCCAGCCGGCCGTTCCTGCCCCCAGGAACCGTTCCTGCCCCCTCCGCAAGGATTTGCTCCCTCGCAGCCAGATGTTCATGCACACTAGCCGGGGTGGGAGATCACGGCTGAATAGTATTCAAACGGTTGGCGATAGCTGGCGCAGGATCGTGGCATGATCGAAATACACTTTTTCGCAAACCAGATTCTCGCCTTCAAATACAAAGATCAGCGCACTTTGCACCTCCATCTGATTTCCCGTGGGAGCGACACCGGCCCACGTGCCGCGGTGCGTGCCTCCGAACTTGCATTCGACGATGACTGCGTCATCGGCGTGATAGGTTGCCAGCCTTTGAAGCCAGAAATCGGGGAACGCCCCAAGCAGTAAAGTAAGCAGACCCTCCACCGCTTCACCTCCATCCGCAATGGCGCCCACGGCCGGAACTTCGTATCGCGGGTGGTAAAAGGTGGCGAGCGCGGCAGCGACGTCATGCGTCACTGCCTCCGCCTCGATATGCGCCTTCACCACCGCTTCTCGCCGGGCTCGCAAGTCGTGTGTATTTTCAGTTGGCATTGTTCCTGCTCCTTTGGCGTAGAAATGGTTCCAGGAACATGTGAAGAAATTGAATTTGGACCTGTTATCAACTGTGTAAAGCATTGAAAATGCGTGGTGCTGAAATCGGCAGAATCAATTTTTTCACATGTTCCAGGAACCGTTCCTGCCCCTCTGGCCCGCGCGACTCGCTACTTCCACTCAGAAATCTGCGCCTTCGTGTCCCCCTGCGGATCGACGTCGTACTCGAACACGGCTGCCACGCTATTCAGCCGCGTCCACTTGGGAAACGCGGTCTGGTAAAAGATGGCTCCGCGATAACGGACCGATCCATCTTTCCCGATCAAGCCCACGCCTTGACCCACCCAGCTTGCGGTGCCACCCTCCACGTTCATGACCACACCCTGCCCGCTGCCGATCAGGCTGCCGTCCGGCCGCATGGTCGACGTATACGTGCCCGTAGTCCTGTGGCCTACTCCCAGAATCGAGCCTTCCGCCTGGAAGGAAGTTTCCATCATAGAGCCTGAGCCCTGGCATGGAAGCACTCGCCGCACCGTTACCTTCCCCATCTCTTCGCCGATTTTATCCCCAAGCATTGTCTCCTCCTTTCTATCTCGGTTGGATTCGTAGCGGCGTTTACCTCGCCAAATGGCGGCGTAAAGCCGCCACTACTTCTTCGTTAAGGACGCGCCTCGAACACCAGGTTAAACGGGGTCTCGGCGGCGCGACGGAAGTCCGTGACCCCCGCATTTGAAGTTACCTTGCGAATTTGCTTTTCGCCCGCCTGCGCGCCCAACGCTGCGCCCACCTCCCGGGCCAGGGACGCGGGCGTACAGATCATGGTGGAAGCCGGGTAATAGGTCCGTCCGACCGGGTTGTGATTATGGTGCGTCAGGTGACGGCTTCGACTCTCTAGCCTCCGGGCTGGATATTCTGGTTGACGCGGAAGAAGTTGCCGGGATCGTACTTCTTCTTTATTTGCGCCAGCCGGGCGTAGTTGTCGCGAAACGCGGCCTTGACGCGGTCTTGACCCTCGTCCATCATGAAATTCACATAGGCGCCGCCCGCCGAGTGGGGATGCAGCGCATCGAAATACTCCTTGCACCAGTTGGTGATCTTGTCCTTGTTGGCCGGATCCGGATCAACGCCCACGATCACTTCTGCGAACGTGGCGTCCCGGTAGCTGAATGCTGTCTCGTTCTTGCCCACGCGGCGGGCCGCGCCATCGATAGGGTAAAGGTGCATCGTGGAGAACATGGTCGGGATCCGGGAGCCGTGCTCCACATGGAGCGCCACCGCCTCATCGCTGATCTCCTTCACGAAGTCCGCTCGCCAGTACCACTGCAGGCCGGGCGGGTAGAGCGCATCGAACAAGCTCTGGAGGATCGGGAAAGGGACTGGGCCGACGTGGTCGAAAGCCGGCTTGCCGAAACTCCGCATGGGCTTCAGAGCCGTTTCAGCCTTCTCAGGCGGCGCGGTGCAGCACCAGACAATCCCGCACATTTTCTTGTTGTGTAAATTCTCGGGGAACATGGGCGCCGGGGGAACCACCAGGAAAGCAAAGAAACCGTTGATGTCTTCGGGCGCCTGGACAATATATTGGCGATAAGCGCGCAGCACGTCCCCAGCCTGCTCCAACGGCCAGAACGTCGGCCCGGCGAAGACGGTCTTCACCGGCTGAAGACGGAACAGGAACGAAGTGACCACTCCGAAATTGCCGCCTCCTCCGCGCAAAGCCCAGAAGAGGTCAGGATTCTCTTTAGGGCTCGCCTTTACGAATCGTCCGTCAGCCAATACGACGTCCGCGGCCAGCAGATTGTCGATCGTCAAACCGTAGGTCCGCGTCAAGTAACCGATGCCGCCCCCCAAGGTCAGTCCCCCGACACCGGTGGTGGAAACGAATCCGCAGGGAACGGCCGCGCCGAAGGCATGCGTGGCGTGGTCTACCTCACCCCACACGCAGCCGCCCTGAACGCGTGCCTCGCCTGCGGCCGGGTCCACAAGGACGCCTTTCATCCTTGAGAGGTCGATCACCAGTCCGTCATCGCAGATTCCAAGTCCTGCGCCGTTGTGACCGCCACCGCGAATGGCTGTCAGCAGGCCATTCTCGCGCGCAAAGTTAACCGAATAGATCACGTCGGCGGTGTCCACACACCGCACTATGAGGCGTGGGTGCTTGTCGATCATCGCGTTGTAGACTTTGCGGGCGTCCTGGTAACCCGGGTCACCGGACTGGATAAGCTCCCCTCGTAAGCTGGCGCGAAATTGGTCCAGAGATGGTTGGCCCATATTTGTCCTCCTTATGAGAGTTTTGGTGTGGTTGAGTAGTATTCTACGCGCCGGAAATGGTGTGCACGCGCGGGGTGCGCCGGTCAGACCCTGAGCAGGGAAAGCAATTGCAGCAGACTTTTACCCGAGCGAAGCGGGAGGGTGCGGGGGAGAAGGCAAAGCCACGACCGAGCGACCTCTCTTGATCGAATGGCATGAGCCGAAAACTCCCCACGGTGACTTTCTGAGGTCTGAACCGAGGATTCGTCGGGAGCAGCGAACTCAATGACCTCGCCGTCATTCGAGACATCGTCCGCCAGCGACATCAGCTCTGGGAGTTCCCGAATTCCGAACAGTAGCGCCACGGACAAGGCCAGATAGGAGAGAAACCTCACGTGACGTCTGATCGTCATGAGTCACCCTCAAATTCCCTTTGTCGCCTGGATTTCGTCGCGCGCCCTAGCTTGAAATTATGCTACAGAATGTCCGAGTCGATGTCAACCCCACTGAACCGCGCAGACTTGCTAACCATGGAGAAACCACGCGGGCGTAGAGACCCACCCGAAGGTTCGTTGGCGCCGGTTTCGAGGGATGGCCAAAAACCCTCCCCGATTTTATTCTCGCCAGCATGCGCTTTTGGCTAATTTCGAAGGGGTAGATCAACTTGGCTTTAGTCTATTGTTTTCGCCCAGGCAGAACCTATTCTACTTCAAAGAGATTTAAGCGGCCGTAGAAATGGTTCCAGGAACCGTTCCTGCCCCAGGAACCGTTCCTGCCCCTAGTGGCCGAAATCGGCCCCTCTTCTCTGATGATGACCGCCTTGCTTGATTCCCGCTAAATCGCTGACCTGGGCTCGCTCTGCACCAGCCCGCGGTACGCGGTGCGGTGGTGGGTCTGTTTGAAATTGTAGCGGCGAGTTTACCTCGCCAAATGGCGGCGTAAAGCCGCCTCTACATCAAACTGGCCCACTACCCGCGGTGCGACTTCAGGGCGTCGCGGTGGTGGGATATTGTCTGATGTCGAACTAAGTGCATCGGGCGGCGATCCCGCGCCGGACGGAGGTCTTGGCCGAGGCGTTCAAGGGGTGCATGGGCGTTATGCCTCGTACTGGGTTTTGACACGGGACGACCGCTGGGACCGGCGGAGTTCGTTCAAGCCCTGGAGCGGCGAACGCAGCGCCGCTTGGTCCCCAGAAGGGGGGCCGTCCGCGCCAACCGGCTGCCGACGAAAGTCATGGAGGCATTCGTATTAACGGACACCGAAAACCAGTGAAACGTTCCGTATGGCCCCTGGTTTCCGTCCCCTGGTTTCCAGTCTTCGGTCACTTGTCAACAGATCTTGCGCAATTTTCGGCCTTCGCTTCGGGCGGCGGTCGGCTGATAGGTTTGTCGGTTTGTAGAGCTACCGGGGTAGAACGCTTAGTGACCTTTTCTCTTGGTGACTTTCTGTCACTGGCAGGTATTCACTGGCGTTATTCCGCGCGCGCTGGGGAGGCACTGTCAGTTTGAACCACTGAGGCGCTCAGACACTGAGCAGAAGCGAGTTACTCGGCACGCGCAAGACGGTTCCTGTGGGAGTTATCCCTCAGTCGAGACCAACGTGCCTGAAGAATAGGGTCACAATGTCCACGAATTGAAGGAGATATGGACGTCCCCCCAAAGCGACATTTTGGCAGAGAACGTGCCCTTACTCACAGCCAGGAGCCGTACTTCGATAACGGCTCTCCAGTTGTTACTCCCCCTCGGTTTTGCCGGAACGAAGTGCTGTAAAGGAGGTTCTGTGACAGGCTTGGCTAAGATTCGTACGCTAGTGGTGGAGGACAATCCCACCGATGCTCTGCTACTGAAAGAAGCACTCGCGGAGATTCCCGGCGCAGTTTTCGAGACGACGTGGGTGGAGCGACTGGCAGATGCGTTGCCCCGATTGGAGCAGACTCGGTTCGATCTGGTATTCCTTGATTTGAACTTGCCCGATTCGGATCCGCCAAACACACTCGCCCGATTAGGCTGCTTTCTGCCGGAAGCTCCCGTGATCGTGCTTACGGGACTGGAGATCGATGCCATGGGTCTCAAGGCCATCGAGATGGGCGCGCAGGATTATTTAGTGAAGGGGCCTTTTCCGCCTGGCGTGCTCGGACGGTCGATTCGTTTCGCTCTGGGGCGCCATCGAGGCGCCCAGACATTGCGCGCGAATGAGGTGCGACAACATAACGCCCGGAAGATGGAAAGCATTGGCCTGCTGGCGGGTGGCATAGCGCACAAGTTCAACAACATCCTAACTACCGTCAGAGGCAATCTGGATCTGGCCATGGATGATTCTGGTCCGGGGTGGGACACCGCGGAGTACCTGAAAAGCGCGGTCGAATGCGTAGACCGGGCGGCTCGCCTGACACGGCACCTGCTGGCTTACTCGGGCAAAGGCGCATTTCGTCGGTCCGCGGTTTCGATATCGGAGGCGGCCCATGACACGCTGCGGCCGCTGCGTGCCGGAGTACCGCAGAATATCGAGATCAAGACCGACCTGGCCTCGAACTTGCGTCCTGTGATCATGGATTCCCGACAACTGGAACTCATTCTCAGGAACCTCGTCATGAACGCGATTGAGGCAATTGGTGAGGACCCGTCTGGAACGGTGTTCGTAAGCACCCGGCCTTGCACGCGCTTTATTTGCCTAACGGTATCCGACACTGGCTGTGGAATGGACGCGGAAACGCGCAAGCGGATTTTTGATCCGTTCTTCACCACGAAGTTAAAGGGGCATGATGGACTGGGGCTGGCGGCCGTTGACGGTATTGTTCGATCTCTCGACGGACACATAACGGTTGAAAGCGTGGCTGGACACGGAACGCATGTTCAGATTTTGCTTCCAGCCGCGGAGCCACGCGCAGTCGGCAAGCGCCAAAGCGAGCCGCAAGGCGAGTGCATTGCACCACCATGGTTTTGGTTGACAGCAGTTCCCGATACGCGCCAACTGACCTCCTCCCGTGAACTGCGTCCAGATCTCTTCTTTCCAACTCGCACGGAACGTTGTCTCGTGGAGGACGGGCAGGGGGATCTCCCGCCTCTGGCAGTTGAAGTTCGGGATTAAGCGGGATTGAGAATGATCTCTCGCCAAGGAAGCATTTTGGTCGTGGACGACGAACCCAGCGTTCGCAGGGTGGTGAGGAGATATCTCGAACGCAGTGGTTTTTCGGTTCTCGACGCGGCCTCGGGCGAGGAGGCACTGGAGATTTTTCATCGTGAACGCAGAAGTGTCGCGTGCGTGGTAACCGACGTTGTGATGGCCGGCATTTCCGGCTACGAACTGGCCAAGCGCCTTCGCAGCTTGCAGCCGTCCCTGCCCGTGCTGTTCATGACCGGCTATTCCGAACATTACGGCGATGCGTCGGGTGGCGAGGTATGTCTGCCAAAGCCGCTTGATTTCGAACGGCTGGTCCATGAGGTGAAAGTGCGAACGGAAAGGGATGATACAGTGGCATGAAGGCGCACGACCTCAGCAGAAGCGCCCCGTAAGGGAGGGGGCCAACCTTCACGCCTCCGCCCTATGACCGCAGAGATAACCCTACCATATTTTTCCCGAGGTTGACGTGACTGGTGCAAAGGCAAGCAGTTACGTAGAATCCTTTTGTTTGCTCCGGCATCTGATGGCCAAGGTAGGGATTCGGGCTTCGGGCGGGTTTCATGCCGAGAGTTTGCACGACCTGCGTCTTGATCGTGGACGACGACGAGTCACTTCGTGCCCTTCTTGCAAGGCATTTCGCGAGGGCGGGCTTCGAAGTACTCCATGCCGCGGACGGGATCGAGGGACTTGCCGTACTCCGAGACATGCTTCCCAAAGTGATTGTGTCCGACCTGCAGATGCCCCGCATGTCAGGAGTCGAGTTCATCGGAGTTGTGCGCCAGCGGTTCCCGACCATACCGGTGATCCTCCTCTCGGGATTACCCCCGCGAGAGCTCCCCGAGGACATGATGCCTGACCGCTGGATCCAGAAGGATGTGGCGATGCTGCCCGACGTCGTGCGGATTGTGGATGAACTGGCTCGAAAAGCGCCCGATTATGTCGACTCTCGGCAAGTGGTCAGTGTCCCCGTTCGGGCAAAGCCCGGCTTCGCCGACCACACCATTCTGACCTGCCCAGATTGCCTGCGGACTTTCAGGGCCGAGGTTGCGCCCGTCGAGGTGGAGGGGACCGCCGCCTGCTATCATTGCGACGCTCGCGTACCATTCCGGGTCGAAAGCTCAGCCCCTCAAGGCCGAAAAAGACCTCAACGTCAGGCTCAGGTTTTAGACAGATCGGGGATCCACGGTCACCGCTATCGTGGATTGCTCGTTCGACGCCCGGACGATCATCAGGTTGTTTTCCCCAATCGCGCCACCCGCGACGGTCACAACCCTGGCAACAAAGATCCAGGGTCAAGCCAGCGTTGATGGTGACTACCGACGTCGCCGAGCCAGCCTAACAATGCCGCCCAGTGACTTCTTCTTGCGGGGGCTTTTTGACGCTGGCAGGTATTCACTGGCGTTATTCTGCGCGCACTTTCGCGGCGCTGGCAGTTTGAACCACTGAGGCATCGAGGCGCTGAGGAAATCCCGGGGCGAACCCGCGCGAGGTTCACAAGGTTACGCGGTTGCGGCCCGCGCGCTTGCTGCTGTACAGATTTTGATCTGCTCTCATTAGGAGGGATTCCGGCGAATCGCCAGGGGCAACCAAAGCTGCACCTACGGAGATTGTGAGCTGGAATTGCGAGCCCTCAGCGGGCACGGCAGATCGAGCGACCAGTGCGCGGCATCTTTCTGCCGTATCTGCCAAGAGGTCATTGGTCGCGGAGGGCAGGACGATCAAGAACTCATCGCCTCCCCAGCGGCCCACCACATCTGATGCGCGCAGGCAACCGGACAGGGTCTTCGCCACCGTGAGCAGCGCTACGTCCCCGGCCGCGTGCCCGTAAGTATCATTGATTTTCTTAAACTCATCCAAGTCCACCAGAACGGTTCCGAACGGGGTGTGCCACAGGGAATGTTGATTGAAATGATGAGCGAGCTGCTGCTCCAAGAATCGGCGGTTTGCGACCTGGGATGCCGCGTCGAGAAATGCCCATATGGCGAGTTCTCTGGCCTTCTCCCGTATGGCTTTCTGGCGCGAGTTGTCTGTGAAGATTTCAACCGCGCCGACGATTCCGCCATCGCCGCCCGGAACCGGGCGCACACGGACTTCAACGGGGATTCTGTGGCCCTGCTTATGGCGAAGATATACCTCCGCCCGGCGCGGAGAGCCATCAGCCATCGAACGGCTAAGCGGGCAGTCCCCCACACAGAGAAGTCGGCCGGACTCGTCGACGTGCATCAAGATGTTATCCGCGCAGCGTTTGCCTAAAACCTCTGCGGCGCTGTACCCGGTAAGTTCTTCTGCGGCGTGGTTCCAATAGGTGATTCGACGTTCTCGATCCGTGAAGTAAACAGGATCAAAGAGATTATCCAACAGCCATTTGTAGAAGGTGTCCCTTTGATCTGCAGGTGGGGGTGGACAGGAAGGAACTTGGGAGTTCATATTTCCTCTCTCCAGACGCGCCGAAGATCCAGCGGTGTGCGTCAGCACTGCCTGAGAATATTAAACTAACCCGGCTTGTGAGTCCAATGGCTCGGGGCGGGCCTCGCCGCGTCATCTAAAAAAGGCCGTCCTGCTGGGCTTTGGTCTTCCTTTCGGCTTTGGCGAACGTTTCGACTCGGTGCTCCAGGTAGAGGATTTTCTTGCCTTCGAGAAGCTCGGCGATGGTGAGGATCTGCACTCGGGGGTAGCAGCCGGGGAATTCCTTGGCCTGGTAGAAGCCGGCTGCGGCGGCTTCGACGGAAAAATGGTGTCAGGAACCATTCTTCGGTCCACCCACAGAAAATGGTTCGTGGAAAATGGTTCCTGACACCATTTCGTTCCCCCAAAGAGGCGTAGCAGACCTGTTGTCTAGGTCCGCAGCTTTTCTTGCCCATCGCGGACGAGCCGCGGACCTACCAAACAGGCGCTACACCTGCTTCCCAATCCGATGGTTTATTCGCACCGCAACGCCACCATTGGATCGACCTTGGTCGCCCGGCGGGCCGGAATGTATGCAGCGAGCAAAGCCACGATCAGACTAGCGAGACTGCATAGAGTGAACACCACCGGGTCCCGAGGTTGTACGCCGTACAGATAGTTCGCCATCAGCCGGGTAGTCGCCCAGGCAGCCGCCAGACCAATCACAATCCCTGCCCCGGCGAGCCTGGCGCTGGCTACCAGTATGAATTCCAGTACTTTGCGCCGTTCCGCGCCTAGTGCCATGCGGATGCCAATTTCGTGCGTGCGGCTGTTCACCACAAAGGCGGCGACCCCATATAAGCCGACGGTGGCCAGGAACATCCCGAGCGCGGCGAGAATCCCGATCAGCAGAGCCGACATTTCATCTTGCCAAAGAGCGGCATGCATGAGCTGTTTGAGCGATATGGCCTCAAGAATAAGTGCTCCGTTGTCCAGGGCGTGGATTTCGCGCTTTACGGGAGCGATGATCATCCGAGGGTCGCCCGTGGTCTCGATGAGAAGGGTTCCCTCTCCATAAGGCACTTGGGCGTAGAGGAAGTATCCGTAGGGTGCGGGAGGCTCATGAATGTATGCGTTCCTCCCATCTTCGACCACGCCGATAATCTCGTAATCCCCCTTGGCTACAAATCCACCTTGAACCCTCACCAGATGTCCGATGGGATTTTCACTGGGCCAGAAACGGCGCGCCATGGTTTCATTAATGAGGATCGTTCGATGATGGGTGGCTTCATCCTCCGCGGTGAAGTCCCGGCCTCGCAGGATGCGCGCGCCTACCGTGCGAAAGTAATTGAGCCCCACCGAATTGTAGTGGAGCATGAGGAAGTCATGCCCGGCCGGAAACTCAACTCCCGGAAGAGTGACTTTTGCCTGCACCCCGCTGCCCGACCCACTGAGCGGGATGCGCAGGGCATAACTTGCCTGCTTCACTCCGAGAAGACCCTTGATCCTCTCCACGACGGGTTTCCAGAAGCTCCTCACGCCCTTTTCTCCGCCATACGAGGCCGCCAGATCGACGGTCAGCAGATTCTTTCCCGAGTCAAACCCCGGATTCGTCCTGGCAGCGAGTGTGAGGCTTTTTAGTAACAGTCCCGCGGCAACCAAAAGGACCACTGACAGCGCCATTTGTCCAACGACGAGCAGGTTGCGACCGATAAGTCTGCGTTTCTCCCCGGCCGCGCCTTCTTCTCCACCCTTAAGCGTTGAGACAAGGTCCGTCTTAGAACCGTGCCAAGCGGGAGCCAGTCCCGAGATCACCGCGGCTATCAGGGACGCCAAAAAACAATACGCTAGCGCCCGGTGGTCAACCCGAAAATCGAAGTGAATGGGGAAAGGATTTGGCGGTATCAACGCGGGCTGAAGTGAGACCAGCCATCTGGTCAAGACCAGGCCGACCCCTCCTCCGATTGCTGCAAGAACCAGACTCTCCGTAAGCAGTTGACGCAGAAGCCTGCCTCGGTCCGCGCCCAGTGCTTTGCGCATGGCCAATTCCCGTCGGCGGGCCTCCCCCTTCGCAAGGGCCATACCCGCCACGTTCGCACAGCAGATCACCAGAACTAAACCCACCGCCGCCAGCAGCTCGGCGCTCAGTCGGAACACTTCTGGAAACTGCTCTGCTTCCGACGTGAGCTCGAGATTCAATCCTTTGTCTGTCGCTGGGAAGGACGCGGAAAGCCGGGCGGGCAATGGTGGCAAATTCGGCCCGAGCCTGGGCCATGGTATCGCCCGGTCGCAGACGGGCGATCAAGTCGTAATCGCGGTTATCTCGCTGCGCCAGTTCATCTTTCCACACCCAGCGATCAGCGGGAAAATACACGTCCGTAGTGTCGCCTTTTTGCAGGCCCCTGAACCACTGGGGAGCGACTCCGACGATGGTCACGTTTCTGCCATCGAACTTAACCGCTTTGCCGAGGGCATCGGCTTTGCCGCCAAAGCGCCTCTGCCACAGCCCGTAGCTGATTACGGCGGTGGAATCCTTTCTCGCGCTCTCGATCTCAAAAGTGTGGCCCAGCACGGGGGAGACCTCGAGAACCGAGAAGAAGTTTTCCGAGACATCGTCAACCCTGAGCATCTCGGCGATGTCGTCCACAGTAAGAAAGGCCACGTGCCGGGAGATGGCCACGATGCCCTTGAACACTGCTGCCTGGCGGCAAATATCTTGGTAATCAGCAAAGGAGGAAGGACCAAAAGGCGCTGACCTGATCATGACCAAGTGCCGGGCATCTTTGATCGGCAGCGGACGTAGGAAGAAACCATCCACCATGCTGAAAAAGGTAGTGTTAACGCCAATCCCGAGAGCTAGAGAAATCACCGCGACGGCCGTGAAGCCGGGACTCTTGTGCAACACGCGCAGGCCGAAGCGGAGGTCTTGCACGAGGTGGTCCCACCAGAGCCAGCGACCGGATTCGTAAAAGCGCTCCTCGGCCCGGGTGACGTTGCCGAACGAACGCCGCGCTGCCAGGCGCGCCTCTTCTTCGCTCAAGCCCTGCTCCTTCCAGCGTTCGGTCTCGAGATTGAGATGAGCTTCGATCTCCGCTCGGAAATCGCTCGATTTGCGCTTTCGCCAAAACATCGCCTTAACCCTCCCCCTAGGAAGTAGCGAGGAGCTGTTCTGTAGGTCCGCGGCTCGCCCCCAATGGTCAAACCAAAGCCGCGGACCCACCAAACGGGTCCGCGCTACACGGCCTTAACCCTTCCCGGTCTCGGGCCCCAGAACCCGCCCGATGGCTGCTGCCAGGCGCCGCCACTTGCTGGTCTCTTTGACAAGCTGTTTGCGGCCCTGTCGCGTGAGCGTGTAGAAGCGCGCCTTTCGGTTGTTGGCGGAGGTCCCCCACTCGGCCGCGATCCAACCCCGCTCTTCCAGGCGCTGGAGCGCGGGATAAAGGGCCCCGTGCTCGACCAGAAGTTCGTCGTCGGACGTCTGTTGAATGGCCCGCCCGATGCCCTGCCCGTGCTGCGGGCCGAAAATCAGAGTCCGCAGAATCAGGAGATCCAATGTGCCTTGCAAGAGTTCCAGCCGTTCTTTTTCCTTTTGGGTAGACATATAACCCAAGTATCCATACTTTGGGTGAAATGTCAACCCAAGAAGTTTTTGTGAGTGATCCGCGGCGGTGGACGCCGCCGGGAAGCAAGCTTTGCGTGGTCTACGGCGGCGGGTCGTTGTCCCGAAACGGGGTGCTGGGAGGTCGATAGGGCAACGTACAGGTGTCACGGGGCTTCCTTCCAGGCGCCTCACCGAAACGCAACAAGACAGAGCCAGGGAAAGGGGAGATTCTCCTCTCCCGCTGCTCTTCATATGATCACAATGAAGGAAAGAACTACGAGGTAGTAAATGGACACTAAAACGAAGGCCGTACCCTAGAACGGTATGTCCCCCTCCTCAGTGGGGTGAAAAAAGGTGTCAGGAAACTAGACTGCGCCCCTGAGTTGAGACAATGAAATTGGTGACAGTTTACCATTCGCTGTAAAGATCTTGGCATTTAAAGCACACAGCACTTGTGCGACTCGGAGAGAGGGAGAACCTGTGCCTCCGGCGGTCTCAGGGGACACCGAGGTTCGAAAAGCCGACTGGCCATTGCACCAAGTGGCGGTCAAGCGTACACTAACGGGCGGTCAAGAATCAAAAAAAGGAAATTCCGGTTTGAGCGCTTAAGGCGAGCGCGATTTAAGCTGCGTTCGCACGCTTTGCTAGACAAATCTCACCTGTCCTGGTCGCTAGGATGAACGTCCGCCTCTTTCTCCGCCCGTTGTTCAATCTTTCAATTTGGCAGTTCTGCGCAGCAGTGATCCTGACGTTACTCGTGCTGGCCCCGGCAGGCTTCGCCGCAGGCAATGAGATTCAAGACGCGGCACGCGACGGCAACCTGGCAAAGGTCAAGGCGCTGCTCAACGCCCACTCAAACCTGGTTTACAGCCGAGATGATAACGGCTGGACCGCTTTGGCGTGGGCGGCGCATAACGGCCACAAAGACATCGCGGATTTGCTGCTGGCTCGCAAAGCGGCCGTCGGCGCCAAGGATGATCAGGGCCGAACGCCTTTGCATGCGGCCGCTGCCATGGGCCACCGCGACGTTGCCGAATTGCTGCTCAACCACCGCGCCGACGTGAATGTCAGGGATGGTCACGGCTGGACGCCTTTGCACTGGGGCGCTTCCGCCGGCCACAAAGAAGTGGTAGAACTGCTGCTCGCCCACGGCGCCGAGGTGTATGCCAGGGATAATCAGCGCCGGACGCCTCTGCACTGGGGCTGTTCCGAGGGCCACAAAGAGGTGGTGGAATTGCTGCTGGCCCACAAGGCGGACGTCACCGCCAGGGACGCCGATGGCATGACCCCCTTGCACGCGGCCGCGAATGCCGATGTCGCACAGTTGCTGATGGCGCATCACGCGGCCGTCGACGCGCGGGATACGTTCGACATGACGCCTCTTGCCCGGGCGGCGCAGGAGGGGCACAAGGAAGTGGCGGAGTTACTGGTGGCCAACCATGCCGACGTTATGGCCCGGGACGATACCGGCGAAACGCCACTGCACCGTGCCGCGAATTTCGGCCACGCCGATCTGGTGGAATTGCTGCTGGCCCACAAGGCAGCCATCGAGGCTCGCGACAAGTATGGCAATACGCCTCTGTACGACGCGGCGATGCAGGGGCGCAATGAAGCTGCGGAAGTGCTGTTGTCACATGGGGCCAACGTAAGCGCTGCAAACGAAATGGGAGCCACCCCTTTGCACACGGCGAGTTCCAGGCACAAGAAAATGGTGGAACTACTCCTTGCTCACCATGCCGACGTCAACGTGAAGGCCAACGACGGCCAGACGCCCCTCTTCTCAGCGGCTCAGGAAGGCGCCGTGGACGTCGCGGAAGTACTGCTGGCGCACGGCGCCTGGGTAAACGTTCGGGACCAAAACCAGAGCACGCCCCTCAGCATCGCGACCCAACGCGAGCGCACGGATATGGTGGAACTGCTGCGCAAACACGGTGCGCACGAATGAGGGGAGGCTGCCTTATGTGGGTTCCAACCGCGGCAAATGCGAACGAGGTTGCGTAACCCGCCACATCTGGATTGATTCCGGCCTGTCTGCTCTTCTTCTTCGACAATGCGTCGCACTCCTCATTCTGTTCTCGCGGGATCCAGCAGAAGTTGATTTGCCATCCCCGACCACGCAGATATGCCAGCAGCTCCTTGGTCTCTATGGCGGTTGAAAGGGCGTAGAAATGGTTCCGCGTCGCCCGGCCTCCGGTTCTCGCTCCACCTAAGCCTCTGTGAAGGGAGTTCCCGACTGTCGGCAAGAAGCCCAGAAATGGCTGCTGCTGCCGCCGCCCGACGGCAGCGCGCTGATGGACGAGATCATCGAATTTGACAAAGCCGTTTCGGCAGACGCGAACCTGACACCGTTGTTATTCCCCTGACACCGTTGTTATTCCTGACACCGTTGTTATTCCCACCGTTGTCATTCCTCCGGACTGCCGACTAGCCAGGACTTAGCAAAATGCGAGTGGTCTTCCTGGGGGTGTACAATGACTGCATGGGACCCTGCTATTCAACTGACGATGGAGATGCAACGTGCGCAGACGCATTCGATGCAGCGCAATACTGGCCGTAGCGACTTTGGCTTTTGCTGGCGCCGCGGCGATTGCCAGCGATTGGAAATCTTCTGCTCCGTCAGAGAAGGGAATGGATGAGGGGACGCTTGCAAAGATGGACGCCCACGCCCAGGCCGCGCTGCCGCATGTTCGAAGCATTCTTATTGCCCGACACGGCTGCCTTGTCTTTGAAAAGTATTACAACGGTGGCAGCTCCGACGAATTGCAGAATATCCAATCCATGACCAAGAGCGTGACGAGCGCACTCGTTGGCATCGCCATCAAGGAAGGCTACCTCAAACTGGACCAGAAGGTCCTCGGCTTCTTCCCGGAAATCAACTCGCCGCGCGATCCCAGAGTTCGTGCCATAACAGTCCGGCACCTGCTCACCATGTCGTCGGGGATTCGCGAGGGGCCGGCGCAATGGGACAAGACGGATGACAGCCCAGCCCGGTCTGCACTCATGCAGTTGCTCGATGCCGACCCGGGCGTCCACTTCAATTACTCGGGCTATGCGAGCCACATCTTGGCCACTGTCGTCAGCCGAGCCACTCACCGGCCCTTTGGGGATCTCGCGGATGCCAGCCTCTTCCATCCGCTGGGGATTTCTAAGGTCGTTTGGTACAAGGACAAAAGTGGGATGGAGCTCGCGTGCGGAAGTTCATTGTGGAAGGCGACGGACCTTCTGAAATTTGGCCAGCTTTACTTGGATAAGGGACGCTGGAATGGGGCGCAACTGATCCCCGAGTGGTTTGTCGTGGAATCGGGCCAGGCTCATCTCACCGGAGATTTCTTTGGGACTCGCATCAGCTACGGGTACTTGTGGTTCACGGATGATATCTCCGGCCATCCCACTTACCACGCGAAGGGCTTTGGGGGGCAGTATTTGCTGGTTGCGCCCGACCTCGATTTGGTCGTTCTCTGCACCTCAGACTGGCGTCAACCTGAGTATCCGGAACATTACGCGCTAGTAAAAGATTTTGTGATTCCAGCTGTGATGCGGCGTCCAGTTCGCTAGGCCATTTTCTCTTGCTGAGTCGGGGTGCCCTGATATTCTCGTGGCCCCCGCGCGTAGAAATGGTTCCAGGAACCGTTCCTGCCTCTCGCTCTCCCCATAACCTGATACTATCCCTTCTTCCCCAGCAATAAAATGGTTCCTGACACCGTCGTTATTCCGACACCGTTGTTATTCCTCCATACCGCCCTGGCCAATTTTGCCGACGATGCGATACTTGCCGCGAATGATCGTACCTTCGATCCACACGCCAAAATCGACCAGAGTGGCGCTATCACGCGGACAGATCGCATAACTGTCGGTGTAAATGGACTGACACCTGGGACAACTTTTCATCGCAGAATCTTCGATTCTTAACGCGCCGCTATACTACACGTCACGTGCGGTGGTTACTGAGGAGTTTTCCCAGCCATCTGGCGACCAGAAAGATTCGCCGATGAAGATCCAGACCGTCGCTCTACTCCAGCGGCCACAAGTAGACGACTCCAAGCTGGGAATGTTTCTGGTGGTGGCCCTGAGCATCCGTGTAGGTGACGCTGCCGGTGGCCAGCATCTTGCTGTCCGGCGAGAAGGTGAGTGAGCCAGCGTGGCCTTCTGGCCCTTTAAGGATTCGCTTTGGGTTACCACTCACCGCATCCAGCAATTCAACTTCTCCCGGAGTGTCGTCGCCACCGCTGCCGACGGCCAGGGTTGTGCCGTCAGGCGAAATGGCAACGTAATGCGTGAATTCAGCGAACACTTTTCGTGTGGCGCCGGAAGGAATGTCCAGCAGACAGATGTCTGGGTCGTTAAACAAACCGACAATCGCGAGCTGCAGTCCTCGGGGGAAAAATGCCAATCGCGGTACCTGGCCAGTGACCGGGGCCTCACCCTGAAGGGTTTGCTTCAGCACGCCATTCTGCGGATCCCACACCCTTACAGTGTAGTCTCCGCCTCCGCTGGCAAGGACTAAGCTATTGGGCGAGAAGGCCAGGGAAAAGACAGCATCGGTGTGTCCCTTCAGCAGCCCTCGTGGTTCTCCGTTGGGCAATTCCCACAGCTCGAGGTTGTTTTCAGGATGATCGTTGTTTCTGCCGCCGGAGGCCAGCAGTTTACCGTCTGGGGATATCGCCAGGGCAAAGACCGCGCATGTAGTTTGGATAGTGGTCTTCAGCTTGCCGGTGTCCACGTCCCAGAACCGGATGATGTTGTCCCAATCGCCGCTCACAAGAGTCCGGCCATCCGGTGTGAAGACGACGGCGCCGACAATAAACTTATGTCCGACAAAGGTACGCTTCAATTCTCCGGTTTCGACGTCCCAGAGTTTCACGGTTTTGTCGCTACTGGCGCTCGCCAGCAGTTTCCCATCGGGCGAGAAGGCAACGGAATCCACTTCGTCCGTATGCCCATGCAGGGTGCGGACCGTGGGTGTTTGAATAGGGATCAATGAAACTTCGTTGGTGGAGGACTTCTCCGCGTCCGTGCGATGGCGGAATTCCCTTGCGGCTTCGCGCGAAATCATCGCGGTCAGAATTACGACTGCGGCAAGGCCGACGAACCCGATCGATCGCAATAATACGTGCTTGCGCGCGGCGAGGTACCAACTAGCTGCCGCGATGCTGCCGAAGATTGCGCCTATTTTGCTGATAGCCGCCCATCCCCCTCCCGCCAGCACTCCGATGATGGCCACGAGTATGAGGTAGGAGCCCACCACCAACCCAAACCGCCAGCCGCGCGACCAGCGCCCCATCCAGTTTTCAGCAGCACGCGCCGGCGATGACGGGGCGACATGGACAGCGGTCGCAGGCTTCTCAAAATTGCGTGTAGGAACAGGCGACGCCACACTTCCAACCTGCCGTTCCGCCCGCTCCAGTTCGTCGATCAACGCCCGGGCGCTAGGGGGGCGGTCTTCGCGTTTCTTCGCCAAACAACGCATCACCAAATCAGTGATAGGTTCGGGAAGTTTCAAATCCGGACGCACTTCGCCGATCAAGCGGGGTGGCTGGAAGGCATGGGCTTGAAGCAAGGCCAGTGTGGTGTCCGCGGCAAAAGGCAGGGCGCCGGTCAGCATCTCATACATCACGCAACCGAGCGAATACAGGTCGGAGCGTCCGTCTAATTCGTCGCCGCGCTTGCCCAGGGCCTGCTCCGGTGACATGTATTGCGGCGTGCCTATGACCACTCCGGTGGCCGTGATATTCGTTTCCCCCAAGCGCGATTCTTTCAGCTTGGCGATTCCGAAATCGAGCACCTTGGGTTGCTCGCCGGTGGGCGTCGGAAGCAGAACGACATTGTCCGGCTTGATGTCCCGATGCACCATGCCGAGTTGGTGGGCGGCTTCCAGCGCCGATGCGACTTGCTTGATGATGGCGCAGACGCGCGGCACGGGCAGCGGCCCCGACTCCTGAATCAACCGCTTCAGGCTCTGCCCTTCCACAAACTCCATCACGATGTAGGGCCGGCCATCTTCGGCTTCTTCGATGTCGTCCACGTGCACGGCGTTAGGGTGCTGGAGGCGGCGCGTCAGGACGGCTTCCCGCTCGAAGCGTTTGACGAATTCGGGATCGCTCACGACGTCCGGACTCATCACCTTCAGGGCGCGCCGCTCATTGAAGCGCAGATGCAGCGCTTCATAGACCGTGCCCATACCGCCCTGGCCAATTTTGCGGACGATGCGATACTTGCCGCGAATGATCGTTCCTTCGGTCCACACGCCAAAATCGACCAGAGTGGCGCTATCACGCGGACAGATCGCATAACTGTCGGGGTAAATGGACTGACACCTGGGGCAACTTTTCATCGCAGAATCTTCGATTCGTAGCGCGCCACTATACTACACACAGGGAAGGGCGGAACAAGAGAATTATCCGGTTCCACCACAACCACACCGAATACGAAGAAATTGTCCATACTGGGAGCATATTGGGCTTAACAGGCCCCATATCTTCGGCTGGACACGGGGGGTGGGTGAGCGCGAGGTGCGAACACTTTATAAGTCTCGCTGGCTGGCACAGACATGGATTTCAATGTCTGCGTTTATTCCGTTTGTCAATGCCCACCTTGGGAATACCGGGTTATACCCCCAGAGACGCCGGCTACCCCCCTTCCACGCACCCTCACGAACCGCAGACACATACCGCGCCAGCCGCCTCGATTAGAGGATCAGCCGGAGTGCGAACCGAATCTCTCGTGGGTCATAAACCCTGCTGGTCGCGATCCCAACCTCACGCTGGGCGCGCTACCCGATGGCAAGGCACACCATGGCTTGCGGGTTCGACCGTCAGAAAGTGAACCTGAGGCCGAATTGAATTATTCGCCCGGGGGTGGAACTGTTGAACAAGCCAAACCCGGGCACGCCCAGGGCTGCGCCGGGTGCGTTGAATGCGTGTAGGTTAAAGATGTTAAAGAATTCAGCGCGAAACTGAAGCGTTTTCGATTCCGTAATGTTGGTGTCCTTATGGACCGAAAAATCGAGATCGTTTTCGAAGGGGGCAAAGAAAGTGTTCCGTCCCAAGTTTCCCGGCTGGCTTTGGAAGCCCGTGGCTTTCCCGCCGGGAGTGGCGAAAACCTGCTGGCCTAGCGTCGTCCCATCTTGAACCACGGCAGGCGTAAAGTACATTAACGTGCTGTTGTAGTTTGATGGGCTGTTCAAAGCTGCGTTCCCGACCATGACGGGCCGGGTCGTGATGAGGGAATAATACGTTTCCGTGCCATACCCAGCGACGGGATATGGGCTAAAGACGGTGAAGGGTGGGCCGGACTGGGAGGTTTCAATCCCAGAGACTTCCCATCCCTGGGTCAGCCGGGTCGGCAAATGGGAAAGCGCCTGCCACTTCGCAAGCGGGAGGCTATAGATGGCATCCATGACGAAACGTTGGGGAGTATCGATGTTCCCTTGACCCTTGTCGCAACTCCAGCAGAACGGATCCTGTTGTGCTCCCCCATTGGATGTGTTCCCATTGATGCCGCTATTGTCACTATCGTCCAACAGTTTTGAATAAGTGTAAGATGCTTGATAAGTTAAGCCGTATCGAGGCGAGGTTTTTCGAAGCTCCACTTCGAGGGCGTTGTAGGTCGAGTGACTGTGGTTGTCTATTAATTGGAACTCGCCCAGCCCGGGATTGGCGTCTGTGTAAGGTGTGTACTGAGGTAACGCGCCTGAGTAAGCATTAGGGTAGCTTGACCCTTGAAGCGCCACCCCGTTGCTGGCAACGTAGGTGATCGACAAGGCCATGTCGCCAGGTAGCTGCCACTCCAAAGTCACGTTTCCGTTAATGATATAACCGTTCCTGAAGCTCATGGATACTGCGTTGAGCACAATCGGTGCGCCAAAAAACGCCAGGTCCGGCGCCAGGTTTAGGGGCGTGTTGGAAGGGATCAAATTGGTGTTGCCGTTCGGAGGTATGGTAACACCCGAGAGCGATACCAGGGCGGGAGGAGTAACAAGGGTTTGGGGCTTGACCGAAAATGTGGAGGTTTGCACAGCGGTAGAAGCGGCCCAAGGGAAAATGGCTCCGGTTTGTTGGGACTGCTGCGCGATAGGAAGGTTCGTAAAGGTGCCAAAGCCGCCACGAAGCACCATCTTGTCAGTAACCCGGTAAGCCAAGCCGAAACGCGGGCCAAAGTCCTCAGCACCATAATCCGGCTGCCAGAGTGGGCTGGGGTGTAGGACTAAGTCCCGGTAGATATTACCGCCGTCAAGGTGCGAATCGTCCACGACGGCAGTCAATTTGCCGTGCTCCTCGGTTGGGACCGAATTGTATTCCCATCTTAAACCGAGATTCAGCGTGAGTTTGGACGTAACCTTGATATCATCTTGGAGCCAACCCGCGTAATTCATATACCGTAGTTGGTAGACAGCTCCTAAGCCATTTAACAGCCCACCTAATCCTGGGAAGGCAAGGGCTTGCAGATAGGACACTGGAGCGCCCACCATCAGGCTTACAAGGCCGCTAGGGCTGGCGCTGCCAGCCGCTAAATTATTGAGCCCGCTTGCCGAGGGAATGCTAACGGGGAGAGGAGTTCCTGCCCCGAATGTATACTCGCCGTTGGCCGCGCCAATGGAAAAACCGGTTTGGGGGGCATGGGTGTCACGGATTTCGAATCCCGTGTTTATCATATTGCGCCCTTTCACCCAGTTAATCGTATCGTTCAGCATGCCGGTGTCGGGATTGCCGGTCCATCCGCCCACCAGAGGTCCCCAGTCCGCCAGGCTGCCGTCGTTTGTCTCCAAAGACGTAAGATTACGCGCAGTTGCCGGTGTGTTTTCATTGAGTACCCGCATCCAGGTCAGACCTAGCGTGTTGGTTAGCGTCGGCGTAAAGATATGCACCTCGGAAACCGCCAGATTTCGCGAACCATAAGGATATCCCGTTGACCAGGAAGGACTGATGGTCGCCTCCTCCAGGTTGGCTAGAGGTTCGACGATGTTATCGTAGGTGAACCGTCCATACATCGAGTCTTTATCCGAGAATCGATGGTCGATGCGCCCGGAGTATTGGTCACTGTTGAGGGGCGTCTTCAGCGCAGAAAGATAACTGTTTGGACCATAAGGACCGGTGGGATCGTTAGGTACCGGATATCCGTTGAGCACCGTTTGGGCCGCGGCAGTCACCGGAACCATGAGTTGATCGGGCTCCCCATTCGCCCCGGTAATGTCAACCACTCCATTGCGGTTTGCGGCCGATGGGAATAGGTAAAAATTCGGGTTTCCCGACTCTTGCCGGAACCCGGCGTAGTCGAAAAAGAAAAAGGTATTGTTTTTGACGATTGGACCGCCAATGGCACCTCCAAACTCGTTCCTTTGCAAAGGGGGAACTGTTGTCGCGAAGAAACTGCGGGCGTCGAAATCTGAATTGCGCACGTATTCGAACGCGCTCCCGTGGAATTGGTTCGTGCCCGCTTTGCTGGCAAGCAGAACAATCGAGCCTCCCCCGCTGCCGTACTGGGCAGAATAATCGTTTTGGAGTACTCTGAACTCGGAGACGGCGTCGAGATTGAAATTGGTCATCAGTGAGCCGCCATATTCGTGATCGGAGACGTCGCTGCCGTCCAGGTACGTTATCGAACTCTGACCGCGCGTGCCATTGCTCGATACGAAGCCTGAGCTACCTGTCACGTTAAGGATGGCGGCCCCGTTCGGGTCTGCTACCGTTCCCGGCTCGAGCTGGATCAAGAGGGTTATGTCGCGGCCATTTAACGGAAGCGTCTGTACCTGCTGGCCGTTAATGACTCCTCCCAACGTGGCGTTGCTTGTGTCGAGCAACGGGGGAGCCGCAGAAATGGTCACCCTTTGTGTGCTTGCTGCCAAGGCCAGAGTGAAATTAACTTCCCTCTGCTGACTCACCTGTAAAGTAACTCCAGTAATCGTCGCGACCTTGAATCCAGAGGCTTCTCCGGTTAGCGTATAGGTGCCGATAGGAAGAGGGGTCAATGAATAGTTACCGGCATCCGTCGTGAGCGTGGAGTATTTTAATCCGGTGCTTTGCTCGACGACCGTAATATTGGCGCGCGGAACGACTGCGCCACTCTGGTCGCTCACGGTTCCCCAGATCCGGCCGACAGCCTGGGCCTGCAGCAGGCTAGGAACAAACAAAAATAGAGCAGTCCAAAGCCATCCGTGCCTGAGAGTTTGCTTAGTCATAATCGTCTCCCCTCCTCTAAAACGCTCTCGAAACTATTGACAATCGTGTTGTGCAGATCCCAATCGCTCGAACGCCCTGGAAACGGCTGCGGGAGGATTTTCCCTCGCATGGGATCTCCTCGAGAAAGGTTGGACCCGACGGTGGGTAAAGACGCAAAAAAAACAAGCAAACAGAACCGAACGAAAGCTATTCAATTGTTGATATAGCACGAAACTTACGCCTCTTTGCACAGGAGTGTCAAGGGATTTCGGTTTCAGGACTTTCCTCATTTTTTCTATGACTCCCAAGCCAGCAGCAGTTCCAGTTGTAAGTTCGGAGGCGGCTCAGGCGGTGGACCAGGGCTAGAACCCGTGAGGATGGTTCGGATGCCGTCACCATGGCAGGGTAGCGCAGACGTAGCTGCAGGTTGGCTTCCTCTGCGGCTCTTCCCTCGGGCGTTAACATCTTTGTGAATGTCGTGAATCGTTGTTGTCATGTTACGAACTGCGGAGGAAGCTGGGCTATGCTAGCTCCGCGCTTCTTGAATTGGATGTTCACCGGCCGAACTGGGGGAAACGCCGACACCTACGGCGTGTCGCCAGCCTGCCCAAGTTGCGAGCTGTTGGCTCAAGGTTGTCTGGCTCTGCGAGGAGAGGGTGCCAAAGGGCGTTGACCCGGGAGCGGAATCAACTGAAACCGAATGGTCTCATATCGCATCGAAGTCGAAGAGGCGCCTGGCGCCATCGAATAGAGGAGCTTAAACCATGAAAATCCATGATTCAGTAGCATTCATCACAGGCGCAAATCGCGGCATTGGCCTGGCGTTTGCCCAAGCGTTGCTCGCGGAAGGTGCGAAAAAGGTGTACGCGGCTGCCCGAAACCCTGAAACCGTCAAGTTCGCCGGTGTGTATCCGGTTCGCCTGGACGTAACGAAGCCAGACGAGGTCGCTGCGGCTGCTCGGGATTGTGGCGAGGTCAGCCTGCTTATCAATAACGCGGGGATTACGCTCAGGTCGAGTTTTCTCGGCGCAGAAGGCCTGGATGCCGCTCGCTCCGTGATGGAGACCAACTATTTCGGACCACTCGCGGTCAGCCGCGCGTTCGCTCCGGTACTGGCGAGAAACGGGGGAGGTGCTATCGTCGATGTTCTGTCCGCATTAAGTTGGGTGACACTCCCGGCAAGCGGCACGTACAGCGCCTCGAAAGCCGCTGCCTGGGCCCTCACCAACGGCTTGCGTACGGAATTACGTGGCCAAGGCACCCAGGTCTTAGGCGTGCACGTCGCTTATGTTGATACGGACATGACCAGACAGGTTAGCGCCCCGAAGTCGACGCCGGCAGAGGTGGTTCGGCAAGTGCTTACTGCGCTCGAAGCCGGCCGCGAAGAGGTGCTAGCGGACGAACTGACACGCCAGATCAAGGCGGGACTGTCAAACGACCCGGGCGTCTACCTTAACTTCGATTTCAATCGCGCTTTTAAGGCTGCGAGTTAGCGCGACCGGATGCCCCGAACGAACTGGAGCCGTCCGCCGGCTGGCGCATCAGAGACGCCTTTTGTGTCTGCGTTTCCCCTAAGCTTGCCTACGGATTTTCCTTCCCTCTCAGCGCCAACAGAGTATACTCCCGCCGCCATGGCCGTTTACAAACGCGTCTACAGTCCCGGGCAACTGCAATTCGTCACTACCAGCACCTATCGCCGCGCGACAGCGTAAATGGTTCCAGAACCATTCCTACCTCCAGGAACCATTCCTGCCTCCCCGTTTAACGTCTTCAGCGAAGAGAAAATTCAGGAGAAACTGAACTACCTGCACAACCATCCGGTCAAACGCGGACTGGTTAGCGCGCCCGGGGACTGGCCCTGGTCGAGTTGGAGGTTTTACTATTTGCAGGATGCTTCCCTCCTTCGCATGGATCGGCTGCGCTGACTGCCAAGCTCCGGCAAGTTCATCCCCGAAACGCAGACATTGAAAGGCATGTCTGCGCCAGCCGCGATCAAGCTGACCCATGCGAAACTCCCGGCCGCTTAGGACGGAACGACCAAGGGGATTCGTTCGATAGACTGGCGTTGATGCCAGTACGGATACACAAGCGGTATTTGGCTGGCGGCATCGAGCGCTGCGACTTGCTCCCGAGTGAGTTGCCATCCGGCGGCGCCAAGGTTGTCCCGCAACTGTTGCTCATTACGGGCGCCGATAATCACACTCGAAACCGTGGGCCGCTGGAGCAACCAATTGAGCGCGATCTGGGCAACGGTTTTGCCGGTCTCCCGCGCAATGGCGTCGATGGCATCCACTACTTTGTATACATGCTCGTCCGCCAGGGGTGGTCCCAGTTCCGCTGTGGTGTGCAGGCGGCTTTGCGCCGGCAGCGGCTGGCCCCTGCGAATCTTCCCGGTCAAGCGTGCCCAGCCGAGCGGGCTCCAGATCAGTGCGCCCACGTTTTGGTCAATGCCCAGGGGCATCAGTTCCCATTCGTATTCGCGATTCAGAAGCGAGTAGTACACTTGGTGCGCCACGTAACGAGCCCATCCGTATTTCTCCGATACCGCAATGGACTTCATCAGATGCCAGCCGGAAAAGTTGGAGCAGGCGACGTAGCACACCTTGCCGCTCTTCACGAGCAAGTCCAAGGTTTCCATGGTCTCGTCCACCGGGGTCAGCGCGTCGAAAGCATGCATGTGGTAGATATCAATATAGTCCGTGCCCAGCCGCCGCAGACTGTCTTCACACGCGCGTAAAATGTGATAACGGGAGCAGCCCACGTCGTTCGCTCCATTGCCGACTCGATCCGCGCACTTCGTGGAAATGAGTAGGTCGTGCCTTCTGCCCTCGATGGCTTTGCCCAGAATCTCCTCCGCCAGACCGTGCGAATACACATCTGCTGCATCGAACAGATTCGCCCCTGCCTCCAGGCAGATGTCCACCAGCCGTTTGGCTTCATGCACGTCGGTCTGCCCCCAAGCGCGGAAGAACTCGTCGCCTCCGCCGAACGTCCCCGTTCCAAAACTCAGCACCGGAACCCTAAGTCCGGAATGTCCAAGCAATCGATATTCCATAAGTTGTGCCACTCCTTTCGAGAATCGATTCCATACTTCGGTAGTTCCGCGGCGCTCTCTGCGCTGCTCCAGGTTACTGAACCACTATACAGGAATGACGATACAGAATACTGCATTACCAGCGCTATCCAGGCCATGGCCACGAACGATAGGGAACGATGCATGTTCTGACGCCCCTTTTCCCGCCAGCAGGGAGACTGAAAAACTGGCGGTCCCCACCAATGCAGGTTCAGGTGGATTCCGCAATCTCCGTGGCTGGCGACATGCCTTTCAATGTCGGCGCTTCCGTTCTGGCCAACGTTGTTACCGCGATTGAAATAAATGTTTCGCTCCACCGTGCGGCCCGAACCACACCCAAGGCCAATGCCTGCCGACCCTTAAGGGTGTATGATCGGGTGGCGGAGAGCGCCTGGAAGGTGGCTGGTGGTTCGCGATCGGCGAGAGTGGACGAGGTAGGGGAGATGAACGATCTGGAACGCTTTCGGGGAACGATGGGATACGAAAAGGTGGACCGTGCGCCATTCTACGAATTCATGTGGCCTGCCTGGCCGGAGACAGCGGAACGGTGGGCTCGCGAAGGTGGATACGTCGCGGGCCAAACGGACTTTGGGTGCGACAAGTAGGTCCTGGGCGCGGCCACTGTCAAGGTAGAGCGCAGTTCCTCGCTGAATCGTGAAGCAACGCTTCCCATCAAGCAGACGGCTCGGCAGTTTCCGGCACATCGATCGAGAACGGTTCTTTGGGCTGAGGTTTATACCGGTACCTGAACGCCTCCCAGACAACCCGCAGGATGGAACGTCGATTCTGGAAAAGTACCCTTGTCCATTCTCTCCGCGTCATTTGCGGAAAGTAAATCCCGCGGAAGGCCAGACGGCCGATCAGATGAATAAGTCGATCCGCGAGCGCTCTCGATTTCAACCTGTAAAGGGCCGCGCTATTCGTCGTCGGGTTATAGGATGACTCCCAGGCTTGCCGGATTTCTTCCGCCACTTGCTCCGGAGAGATCCCCAGCGGCGAGAAATCCATCGTAAAGGGCTTGAATTCCAACCAGTGTTTGGGGTAGGTAAGGCGGCCCACGGCCGCGAGCTTGTCGTAGAGCGGCGTCGAGGGGTAAGGCGTCAGAACCCCAAAAACAGGGAGGCCGGGCGGCCAGGTGCGGACGACCTCCAGGGTGCGCTGTGCCACTCCCGGGGAGTCGCTATCCATGCCGAAGATGAAGGAGGTAATCGCGTAAAGCCCATAACGCTCCAGGCATTCCAGTATCGCTTTGTACTCGTGCGGCTTGTTGAATCCCTTGCGCACGCTCTTCAGGTTCTCCGGGTCAATGGACTCGAGCCCCATGAAGATCCATTTGCCACCACTCTCGGCGATCAGGGAAACCAGTTCTTCGTCGCGCAAGAGATTCATGCTGATCTGCGCCACCCAGGGCACCTGGGCATCCCGCGCGATGATTTCCCGCAGCAGCGACTTGGTGCGCCGGGGATTGATGGCGAAGTTATCGTCAATGAAGAAGACGGCAATTTTCCCCTTCTGCCGTTTTTCCAGTTGCTTGAGTTTCAGAAGCTCGTCCACCACGCTCGCGTTCGAACGAAAGCGGATAGAATCTCCGAAGAAACCCGTGACCGTGCAGAATTCACAACCATACGGGCAGCCACGTCCGGATTCAATCGGGACCATGTGGAAGCTCTGCCACGTCATCCCCGCGAACGAGAGCATCCGGCGGGCCCATTTGGGAATGTGCCCCACCAGATTAAACTGGTCCAAATCCATCTGATCCCACGGAATCTCAGGATAGTCCGCGAGAGACGGCTTTACCTCCTTGCCCGCTTCATCGACCGGGGCATAAATCTCTTGCAACGCCCCACGTTCGGCATCCGCCACAATTCGCGGCCAGATGTAATCGGCTTCGCCCAGAGCCACGGCATCCGCGTGGCGCGGTACCCCGTCGCGTCCCAGCGCCTCGCCAGGAACCTCGGTAACGTGCGGGCCCCCCATGACGACGGGCACTCCCACCGCGCGCACCGCATCAGCCATGAGGTACGCTTTGCGAATCATGCGCGTCATCGCGCCGATTCCGACCAGCCCGATGCGTCTCTCGGTTACGTAGTGGGCTAACTCGCCGGGGCTCATGTGTTGCGCGTTCCCGTCCACGAGGAAGACTTGATGGCCCGGAGGAGTTAGCGACCGCAGGAGAAACATCCAGAGATGCGGCATGAAATTGTTGGTGATTTCGTTGTCCGGATTGTAAAGCAATATGTTCATTCCAAAGTACTCCGACAAATCAAATTGCGGGCGGCGAACCTAGCCAGGCATCGCCCCTGCCCCATTCAACGTGGCCAATCAATCGAATGAAACAAGGACCTGCCGCCCGGCCCGAGACTGGCAATAAACCATTCAGGCGCTCGATAAACAGGTTGCCACAGGGCACGACGGCGATACTGTTCACTCTTGCTCACATTTAACGTTTTGTTGCCCTCTCCCTTGGGGCGAGGGCGGCTGCGGTACGAAGGCGGGCGAGGGGTTCGCTTCCTGCTTCGCTTGCCGGTGTGGACACTCCCCAGGGGAAAGGAATCGATCATCGAAAGGCTGCGGAGATCGACGTTCAAACTTGCATCTCGGCAGCATCGGCCGCGCGGCTATACTCTGGCGTTCCCGTCTCCCTTCCAAGTCGATCGAGCTCACCATCAACTTGTGCTGCCACAGTTCGTGCATAGCGGATGAAATGGTGTCCTGAAAGCAACATGCCGAACCCCAGGCTAAGCTTGGCGGAATCGAAGAGCCAGTGGGCATGAAGACGAAACAGGAACTTCCAGTAAGCCTTTCGATAGGAGGAGAAAAGGCCTTGGCGGATCAACGACTGCAGCAGGATCGTGATCTTGGGCCAGAGCGGGATCTCCGGCGACTTTTGCGGCGGGCGGGGCTGCCATTGCAGAAGCGAACGATAACACCGATCGTAAAATGTGGAGGCGTCGTACAGGGAAAGCAGCAGCCCTCGGTACCCCTCCAGTAGAAGCGGCAACGGCAGGCGGGTTCGGAAGTTGGGCGGATCGAAATTGCTGGTGGCGGTGCTTTCCATCAGTATGCGGTCTTCTTTCAGCATCCGCTCAAAAAGCGGCGTCGTGGGGGGCGCCTGCAAGAACCCGGCCATCGCCCAAGGGATGGCGGCGCGCTCGATGAATTCGCGCTGCTGTTCGAAGACCTTCTCGGTGTCCGAATCGAAACCAATAATGAACCCGGCAGTCACCCAAAGGCCTTGGCTCTGAATAAAGTGAATGCTTTCCAGGGGGTCCCGCCGGAGGTTTTGATATTTCTTCGCTTCCGTCAGGGATTCGGGGGAAGGGCTCTCGATCCCGATGAAGACATAGAAAAAGTTGGCCTTCACCATCGCCTCGATCAGGTTGGGCTTTTGGGCGAGATCGATGGAAGCCTCCGTGTAAAACAACATGGGATAGCCCCGAGACTGCTGCCACTCTGCCAGTGCCAGGGAAAGCTCCAGCGCGCGTTTGTGGTTCCCGATGAAGTTGTCGTCAACGATGAAAACCTGCTCGCGCCACCCGAGCTTATACAGCGCGTCGAGTTCCGCCAGCAACTGGCTGGGGGGCTTGGTTCGCGGCTTCCTTCCGTAGATGGTGATGATGTCGCAGAATTCGCATTGGAAGGGGCAGCCCCGAGAGAACTGCACCGCCATGGAGGCATATTTCCCAAGGTCAAGCAGGTCAAAGCGTGGAAGGGGTGACTTGCTGACATCCGGCTTGTCCTCGATGACGTACAGCCGTTTGGCCGTCCCGCGCTCCAGATCGGCTGCAATCCCAGGAAAGACCTCATCAGGCTCGCCCACCACGACATGGTCGGCGAGCCGAAGAAAGAGTTCGGGTTCACTGCTTGCGAAGGGGCCACCGATGATGGTGCGCCGGCCCAGGGTGCGGGCTCGCGACAGGGTTTCGCGAATGTCATCCTTCTGCACGCGCATGCCGCTGACCATGACGAGGTCAGCCCACAGGATGTCGGAATCCCGCAACTCCTGGAAGCTTCGGTCGATCAACCGGAGCGTCCAAGTCTTCGGGCAGAGCGCCGCTATCGTAAGTAAGCCCAGCGGCGGCTGGTCGGTTTTGATGGGAACAAGGTCGAGTATGCCATCCATACTCCAGAAAGAAGAGGGGAATCGCGGCCATACCAGGAGGACTTTCAGCTCCGATCCGAGCGGAACAAAGCTCCTTTCCCCGCTCGTTTCAGCCGTGGCGACAGGTTTGACAAGCTTCTGATACTCGGCCCACTGAGACACGTGGGTACCCTCCAGTCGACTCCGCCCGGTTCGCGCTACAGGCTTGGCTCTGGGCACACTGAGGTGGCCGCCTACCCAGCCTGCCGTGCGGAGTTATTCGGCAGTCCGCCGTATCGCAGCCAGGCCAGCCTTGAGCGCACGGAAAAAGGCTACCCGCAGCCGTAGCGGCAGGCTGTTTACTTTTGCTCACATTTGGAATTTTCGCAAGGGGCTTCTCAGTCGTGCAGGATGATGCTGAGAAGACCGCTGTTGACGATGAGCCCCCCGTTGTAATCGATGAAGCCATGCTTTTTGAACTTGTTCATGAAATGGCTGACTCGCGACCGGGTAGTGCCAACCATCTGCGCCAAGCTCTCCTGATTGATTTTGGGTAAGACTGGTTCGGCGCGGCTTTCCTTGCCAAAGTGCGATAGCAGCAGGAGAATTCGAGCCAGTCGCTTTTCGCTCGAGTTAAAAAGCTGATCGACAAGATCTTCTTCGTAACGGATGTTGCGCGAGAGTAAGTGGGTGACGAACAGTTCGGAAATGTCGTGCTTTTCGTGAAGCAGCCGTGTCATGGCGCGCTTCTCTATCCTGACCAGCGTACAATCCGTCATCGCGGTGGCCGTCGCCATACGCAAAGGTTGTCCGGCAAGACAACCCTCGCCGAAGAAGTCACCGGCGTCCAGGGTGGCCACGATCGCTTCCTTGCCTTGTTTGGAGGTAACCGCCAGCTTCACCTTGCCGCGCTGAAGGAAGAACACAGCGTCAGCAGGATCTCCTTGCCTGAAGATGTGGCGTCTTCTCTCGGTTTCGGTAACCGTCTTTCCGTGCGGCACCTGGGCCAGCAGGAACTCCCAACCCGATGGCTGGCTTTTCTCCCGCGCCATAGCGGCCCTCCTTGTTCCCGCCCCGGCAGGCGAGGCAAATCAAGAATTACGCGATGACTGACGGCGTCCAAGTATTGCCTGGCGGGTTGCGTTCACCAACACGAGTCTCACAGGCCCATTATGGTAAATCAACGCCCGGATAAAGTCAGCACGATTTTAGGTACGGCTCCCAATCTCGGGTATCTACGTCTGAAACGAGGGAAGGTGCGGTGGGAGAGGGGTACGCAGGAAGCACTGCGCGGACAGGCGACGGGATCGAGCAGGTTTGCTGCCTCCGCCCCATGACCCTCAACAACTCGCTCACCCTAAATTGGTGACGCCCGTAAAATCGAGATATGAGGGGTTGGGAGCGGTATCAAGGTTGCGCCCCGGCAAAGCGTGGCCGGCCGAACACCAAGAGCGCGAGTCCGGTTTTGTTACAGACACCAAGCTTGCAGTTTCTCACCCTGCAGACTCGGACGGGTTCGCCCGGGATCAACGTCCGGACAGTTTTCCGCCGGAGGGATCCGCAGTCAATGGTTTTGCAGGAGCCCGCGCGCCGCATTTACGGGAAGCTCCCAGGGCTTTAATAATCTCGCCGGCGCCGGAAGTCGCTTCGCCCGCCGCCGCCACCGCCGCGGGGGCGCGACGAGAAATCGGTACGTTGAGGCCGAGCCTCGTTGACCGTTAGGGGACGGCCATCGAGAGACTGGCCATTTAAGCCTGCGATTGCCCGTTGAATGTCTTCGCCATCCCCCAACTCGACAAAGCCGAAGCCGCGCGGAGTTCCTGTCATCTTGTCGCGAACCACCAGTGCCGAGGCCACTTGAAACCCGGCATTGGTTACAAATTCTCCCAGCGTCGCGTCGGTCGCGCTGTGGGGCAAATTACCTACGAACAGTTTAGCTGCCATATATTCCTCTATTCCTCCAAGTTGAAGCGGCCCTAGCGGCCTGCTCCGGATACGTTACACTTTCGGTTATATTACTTCCTTCTTTCCCTGTGACTTCGGCGCATCGTGTTTCCCCAGATAGTCCTTGATGTCGCCCTCTCCGATAATCAAATCGCACCCAGCAGGAGATTCTTGCGCGTGACGCTGCAGTTCCTGGTCTAACCGCGCGAAGCAGATGCCCGGGCCGTCCTGCAGCTTCAGGCCGCCCGGACGAAACGCATGCGATTGAACTGTTACGGTGAAATCGCGTGCTGCCTCAGGGGCATTGATGACGTGAAAACCATAAACGCGTGTGTTGGATCCGGTTTCGAAACCCACATACTGAATGTACATGCCCTGACTCCTTGAAGTGCCCGCCGGTGTTCGTCCCGAGTGATAACGAAACGACCAAGGGTTTGGCTGTGACATGTCGATCATCTGCGCTGGACCAAAAGGCACCTTAGGAGCGCTCGCCGACCAAAGACACAACTTGAGATAACCAGACTTAGTTTAGGGAGCAATAGTGCGATGGCTAAGACAGGCGGTTCTCGTTAACCACGATAAGTGAATTAACTTTACTTGTCAAGGACAATATGGGATGCTAGACGTTGCTGTGCAAAATAAACTGCATAGAGTTAACCCAAGGGACTGCTTCCATGGATTTTCCTACGATCATCCGGCAGCGGCTCGACCAATTAGGATATGAGCAGAGAGATTTGGCTGGAGCAGCACGAGTTACGGAGTCCTATATTTCTCAGCTACTTACCAGGAAAAAAGTGCCTCCCGCCCCGGAGCGGACAGATATCTATGGCAAGATCGAAGAATTCTTGAAGTTCCGACGTGGAGAGATCACTAAGCTCGTTGAGTTGCAGCGCCAGGACGAGTTGAAGCGGAAACTGGCATATCCACCCGTGCCTTTGTTCAACGAAGTTCGCGAGTTAGTCCTTGGCAAATGCAAACCTGAGAAACAGAAGCAAGTCAGGTCCATTTTCGAAAGAGAGCCTTTCGGTGAATTCGAACTTCTGGTCACCCAAAAGCTTCTGGATGTGGTCAAGCGCGTCGCCAAACAGGAACTGGAAAGCGAGAACTGGCTCCGCTTGGTCAGCAGTCTCAATAAACGAAGCTATGAGGAGATGCGGGTTGCGATCCTGGAATTCCTGGATATCGACGTATTCAACGTGACGATTGAGCATTGCATCTCCTTCCTGGATCCCTTGATTGAATCCTGGGACATTGACCTGGCAACCTTCAGTCTCGAAATTGTTCTGAACCGACGGATGTCCCCTGGGCATGTTAAGAAGTTTGCGTTCGTTGAACAGCCCGAAAGTGCGGGAGTCGAGGAACCGGGGCTAAAGGAATTCCTTCGAGATGCTTCCCTGAGCGGCGGGGCTACCGAGGAAGAAATCGAGTTCTTGAAGGCTCTAAGATTTAAGGGAAGACGTTTCACTCCGCTCTACTACTATCGTGAATTGCAGAATCTTCGCGATCCCTTGCATTTTCGAGATCCAGTAGTGCAAGTACCGCGCACGACGGAGGCGTCCATCGTGCCGGAACCTGCGAGCGGTTTCAAGACTCCGCTCGCGTCGTAGGCATCGTGGCGGCGGCCTTTAGCCCGGCACATGCCTCCGCACTGCGCTCCGGGCAAGACTCCAAGGGGCGGCGCTGCCGCCATTCCAGGAGAGCAGGCAGAGAATGATGATCCTGCTCGGTGATTGCCAGTCTCAAGAAACGGAAGTCTGATTTGACCCGTCCCCTCAGGAGGGAAACCTTTGTCGTTTGTGCTTCAGGAACAAGAACAGGATGACCGGCTCCGCAGCCTCATCGACCTAGGCAAGGAACGGGGCTATGTCCTGCTGGAGGAGGTAAGTGAAATCCTGCCCGGCGCGACGCCCACAGCCGCGCAGTTCGACCGGCTGTTTTCCGCCTTCGAGGGCCACAACATCCATATCCGCGAGGACGCTCCCATCGCGATACCTACCGACGGTTCGCAGACGGTTGCTGAACATACGGAGAGCGAGTTCTGGGAAGATTCCGTCCACGTCGAAGAGATTGACCTCAGCGAATCGGTAGCGGTTCCGGACAAAACTAATGATCCCGTCCGGCTGTATCTGCGGGAGATGGGAACGGTGCGACTGCTCAAACGGGAACAGGAAGTGGCCCTCGCCAAGCGCATGGAGCGCGGCCGAGGGCTGGTGCTTAAGGCCTTTTCTCGCTCTCCGCTCGTGCTCAAGGAGGTCATCGAAATTGGCAGGGAACTGCGCAACGGTACACGTTCAATTAGAGAGGTCGTCCATTTCGACGAGGAAGAGTTGACGGCAGAACAAATCGCAGAGAAGAGTCGCGAGACGTTTCGGGTCATCGATAAGATCAGGCGGCTCTACGGTGTGGGCATCAAACAGGCGGCTCGCTTGGGCAATATTCCGAAATCACAGGGCCGCGCCCATTTGCGGGCGCGATACCAATTGTCGCGGACTCGGATCGAGATGTCGCGGCTGGTTCGCTCGCTGGGGCTACACGCGGTCGAAAGGCAGCGCCTGATTGAGAAGTTGCGGCACGAGGTCGAGAGGGTTCAGCATTTAGAGAGCGAGAGAGAGAGCCTCGCGCGGTGCGGCGGCGCCGCTCCGGGAAAGGCTGCCGCGTTGCGCCAGGATCGGCGTTCCTGCCGCTCCCAGTTGAAAGAAATCGCGGAATCAAGCGAGATCGGGCTCCCCGCCTTGAAGCGCTCGCACGCTCTGATCCTGCGCGGTGAAGCCGAAGCCGAGCGGGCGAAGAAAGAGCTGACCGAGGCAAACCTTCGGTTGGTTGTCTCCATCGCCAAAAAGTATGCCAACCGGGGCCTGGAGTTTCTTGACTTGATCCAAGAGGGGAACATTGGCCTGATGAGGGGGGCCGACAAATTCGAGTGGCGTCGCGGATACAAATTCTCCACCTATGCCACTTGGTGGATTCGCCAGGCGGTCTCGCGCGCGATCGCCGATAAAGCGCGCACCATTCGGGTGCCTGTGCACATGTCCGCGTTGATCGTAAAGCAGAATCGCACCCGGCAACAACTCGTTCAGGAACTAGGCCGCGAGCCCACCTGCGAGGAGATCGCCCGGCGCTTGGAGGTCAGCGTCGAAAAAGTGCGCAGCACGAAGAGGGTGTCTCAGCCGACCCTGTCCTTGCAGACGCCCATTGGGAATGACGGAGATTCGGACCTGGGCGACTTGATCGAGGACAAGACGGTGGCTTCGCCGTCAGACGCCGTCATGAAGCTCAACTTGAAGGAGCGGATGGCGGTCATGCTGAAGACGCTCACCGCCCGCGAGGAAGCCATTATCCGGATGCGTTTTGGCCTGGACGATGGCACGGAGCGCACGCTTGAGGAAGTCGGCCGGACCTTCGCCGTTACGCGCGAGCGCATCCGCCAGATCGAAGCGAAGGTGCTGCGAAAACTTCGCCATCCGTTGCGGTCGGGCCAGTTCCGGTCCTTCATCCAAGGCACTTGGTAAGACCGTCCAGAGGCCGCGCCGGCGCTCAAAACGGTGCACCTGCGGAAATGTATTTTAGACAAAGGAGAAGAATGAAAAATCTGTTTGTTGGTAATATGAGCTTCCAGACAACGGAAAGCGAACTGACCGCGCTGTTCAAAGGGATCGGAGAGGTCACACGAGTCCACGTTGCGATGGATCGTGAGACGGGCCGAGCCCGCGGGTTTGCTTTCGTCGAAATGCCGAATGATGAAGAAGCGGCCAAAGCGATTGCGGGCCTTAATGGGAAAGAGGTGGGTGGGCGGGCCTTGAAGGTAATCGAAGCCCGTCCCAAGGCAGACCGCCCCCCCGCGCAACGCAATCGGGGCGGGGGGCAAAAACAAGGCAGATTCTCAAACGAGGATTACCGTGAAGCCGCCCGCCAGCCGCGTGAACCTCGCTGGTAATCTCCAACGATGTGTTGGGGATATTGTCAGCGTGCATTCAGATTCCAAGGAGACCCCATGGCCACTACCTTCCTGAAGCGTCAGAAAGAAATGAAGAGGTTAGAAAAGCAACGCGAAAAGGCCGAACGTCGAGCGCAGAGAAAACTCGCTAACCGCCGGCCAGAGGAGCTTCCAGGCGAAAGCCCTACCCCTGCCGGCAGCGAAACCTCGATGACCAGCGTCGCGCCGCCCCGCGAGCCAGCGCCAGAAAATTGATCCCATAGGTCTGGCGCAGCCTCCTCCGTCCCTTGGTTGCCGTTCCGCCCCACTCACTTCCCAATTACCGATATCGTGACGGGGGGAACCTTGGTTGCTCCTCTCTTGCGACGGAGAGAGTGGGGTTTAGGGGGAGGGGCTTCGTCAGTGAGTTCGACCGTCATGATCCGGGTGGCAAATTTCTTCGGGCCGTGAAGGTGGAAATCGATGGAGGTGCGTTCGGTGTCCGATTGGGTGACGACACCGAGACCATACTGAAAGTGCTTCACAAACTGGCCTTCCGGTAGCACGTGCATAAAACCCTCCTATGAAATCAATCTTAACTTATACCTGAGACTACAACCTCGCCCCTTGCTGGATCCCTGCGGGCGCTGACGGGTCCTTGTGAATTCGATGAATGCCGCACACTATGCCGTCATGGGCTGCGTTCGCCGCAGGTTCAAAACGCTTTCACTTGCACATGCTACGACGTGAGCGAATTCCTCGCTCGCCATGGGAGGCACAATGAAGTCAAACGCCCCGCCGGCCATCGCGTCCACATAGAGCTCGATGTCGATGAGGCGCGACACCACGATGACCTTGACGGGCTTGAGAGCCCCACGCGCCAGCTTAACGACGTCCGCCCAGTTGCCGTCAGGAAGCAGCGCTTCCGTGAAAACTAGATGCGGTGGATTGGCCTCTGTGAGCAGCGGCAAGGCGTCTTGGCAGTTTCTCTGCCAGTTGACCTTGATTGACCGGCCTTCTAGGGCCTGTTTCAGCAAGCGCTGCGATTCAGTCGGTTGGTGCAACAGCAGCGCCGAAACTTCTTCCTTCATTAGAACTCCTTCGGGGTCCGTGGACCGGTACCCGGTTTTTCCGCTGCCGCCAGTGCTGATCCTTTGAGCGGGCACTGAAGGCTAAAGGCTGCAGTTGAGCTTGTTTGCCTGCCGGGCTTTTTCTCGCGTTTCTCGATTTGTTTCGTCTTCCTTGTTCTGACGCTGGATCTCCAACTGCGGAGCCTCTAGCGCATCCAACCGGATGGCTTCTGCCGTCGCTGTGCGGGCCAGAGCATCCAGTTTTTTCGAGAATGCGATCATTCCAAAAGTCGGCTGATAGGAGGAACGAAAGAGGTTGAACGAGTACTGTGCGTCCTCCCAACGAGCGATGACGGATTCGCTGTCGTTGTAAACTTGAGTTGAAGAGAAGGTGATCATGGTGCGTGCAGGCCTGGTGGCAGTTCCATATTTGGCCGAAATCGCTTCGATCATGTCATCTAAGGTCAGCCCTTGGGTTTCACCTTGATCGTAACTCACCACGATCCGAAAAAGCTCTCCGTTATAAAAGCTAAACAGCATAGTCTGGGCCGGATTCATTTGCGGCGAAGAAGAACTGCTCGCAAGCCAGATCGCCCATGTCAGTTCTTGAATGAACGCGGGGCGATTGTGGATCAACTTAGCCTCAGAAACCTCAAGGCCCGCCTGTTTCGCGACTGCCGGCAGTGTCTCCCCAAACTGAAAGCCCCGGTAATTGGAAAGATCGGGTGCGCCCAGTGCTGGCGCCGAAATAGTGGCTGCGCGCATCACTCCACCAGGAGCCCCACGAGGCTCAATCCCCAGCGCTTGAATCGGCATCGGTCGTTTTACCAAGGCGTTTGCCTTAGGCGCATTCATACCTTGCGGGCGAATCAACGGCGGTGCCAACAGCACGGCCCATAAAACAGAGACTACCAATCTGCGAGCGTTGGTCACGCGAATCCTTCTCTCCGAAGACCTGAGGCTTAACGATTGCAAGTTAGGTTCGAGCTCTCGAATCCCACCCTCCCCGAGTTGAGATCATTGGTTCGAGCGTCAACGGAATTGTGCGGTCTTACTGGGGCGCGACAATCGCTGACCTTGGCGCTTTCTTTTCCATCGCCTCCCGCATTTCCCGGATGCGCTTGCGCAGGAGGATCTTCTGTCTTCGCAATCGGCCAAATCTGGCTTTGTCACCGTTTCTCGCCGACATTAATCATCTCCTTTGCGAATTCTCCGCTTGAGTTCAGGTCGCAGCGAACCCACCCTGATCCCCTTCCCTAGGGGACGCCGGGTGAAACAGAAATATACTTTTGTTTGCAGCGCACCCGGAATTACGTATTCTGCGCCATTACTGAGCGAGCACCATGAACGCCGCCACACAAACTACCAGATTCAGAATGAGTTGGTAGCCGGCTGACGAACGACACTCCAACAAGCAACGCCATTATTCAAAGCCATTTCATGAATTTCGTGGACACTGGAGGGACTCGCCACAGGCTTGGGATTTCATGTAAGTAAACACTTCGAGCTGACATGAGCACCTACGTAGTTCTCGTCTGGGAGGCCCGAGTGCAGATTGCCTGACTTGATTCAGGCAGCCCGAAAGGTGAGAGTGGCTGGGCTCATCTGCTCAACTAAGATACTGTACTTAACTCTTCCTGTCAAGCCTAATCTGGCTTTTCTGGGACAGTTTAATAGATATAGTTAAATGCCGCAGGATTGTTTTAGCCTACGTACTCGGACGAAACCTCGCTACATCATTCGAACCAATAATCCAGCGTTCCGTCGGACCCTTTTCCAAAGTCGCCTTCAAAGCCACCCTCGCCGAGCAGTCCGGAAAGATCGTCGGTGCCCGATCCGGGGACGACAAACCATGTCCCCTTGATCGTGCCGTTGTGGACGATTTCCGAACCTTGAAGCACGAAAGTGCCCAGGCGTTCGCCTAGTTTTCCGAGAAATCGTTGCACGCTGACGAGGCTGGCAGAATGATCGTCGCGTCGCACCTCTAAAGCCCGAACTTGTGATTCGCCATCGATATCTCCGGTGAACCTTTCGCTTAAACGAACCTCCATTAATGCCGGGCCCGTGGTTTGGTCGTAGGGCATAGCTTCAGAGCTCTGAACGATAATCTTGGCTTTAGCACGCGTGCGCGTATGCGGCTTCGTTTGAGATTGGGCCGCCAGCCGAGCGCCCGGCACCAGGAGAGCCATTGCCAGCATCAGGGTATTTGCCATAGGGGCTCCTTTCGCCTCTCGTATTCGAGGCCCCGGTTGTTCGCAAGGTTCAACACCGAACGCAAGCCTTTGTTTATCAGCAGGCTATAAACCTCGATCCCCTTCTGCGGAACGAACAAGCAGAACGTACGCCGCGATGTAGAAATCACCCGCCCCTGCTCGTCATCCAAGTAGAAGCGGCTTAGCGGTCACGCTTCGCCGCCCGAACCGAGAGGTGATGCAATGTGTCCATTCTGCTTAGCAAGCATGGGGCTGATCGTGGCCAGCGCGACTTCCGCGGGAGGACTGGCGGTATTGGCCGTGAAATTGTCTCGCAAGAAGAACGGCGTAAAAGAAATCCCCAACTCAAACTCAAACGAAAGGAGCAACGAAGATGTCAACCAGAACAGTCGATAACCCGAAAATCGTTTCGCGAGAGGAATGGCTCGTGGCCCGCAAGAAACTGCTGGCCCGTGAAAAGCAGCTTACGCGCGAGCGTGATGCCGTCGCGGCAGAGCGGCGCCAATTGCCCTGGGTCAAGGTCGAAAAGAACTACGTCTTCGATTCCCCCGCCGGCAACAAATCGCTTGCCGAACTCTTCGACGGCAAAAGCCAGCTCATCGTTTATCACCTCATGTTCGGTCCGGAGTGGCAGGAAGCCTGCCCCAGCTGCTCCTTCAACATGGATCACACGGACCCGGCGCTGGTGCACCTTGCGCAGCGCGACGTTTCGTTTGCGGCAGTTTCGCGCGCACCCATTTCCAAAATCGAAGCCTTCAAGAAGCGGATGGGTTGGAAGTTTAACTGGGTTTCATCGTACGGGAGCGATTTCAACTGCGACTATCACGTCTCCTTCACTCCAGAACAAATGGCCAAAGGCAAGGTTGAGTACAACTATGAGCTCACGCAATTCCCCGTCGCGGAAGCTCCTGGAATCAGCGTCTTCTACAAGGACAAAGACGGCAACATCTTCCACACGTATTCCGCCTACGGGCGCGGCACCGAGACGACGATGAACACTTACAACTTTCTCGACTACGTTCCCAAGGGCCGCGATGAAGATGGCCTCGCCTTCACCATGTCATGGCTCCGCCACCATGATCGCTACGACAGTGGCAAGTTGGCCGACGCAAATCTGCCTTACTGGCCCGCGGACGCGGTTCGCCAGGACCACGGAATCGCGCCTGGTACAAGGAGCGAGCGATCAGCCGACGCCAGCTAAAGCGGAGAACGCCACGAACATTGCAGTGGCCGTCTTGGTGAATCCCCAAAATGCGTGACGAACTTCGGATGACGCTGCGCATGAAGTGAAAACAGCGAAAGGAGAGCCAATCGATGAATACGAAGGAAGGGTCGAGGAACGTGAGGTCATCGAGGACCGGCGGCACCGACGCCGCGGCGCTGCCGGCGGTGGTCGACCGGTCCACCTTTCAGGCCGAATTGGATGCGCTACGGGTTCGGGAGAAGGCACACACGCGTGAGGGTGACGCGATTGCGGCAGCCCGCCGGCGGCTGCCGATGGTGGAGGTGGACTCCGCCATCACACTGATGGGCCCGCACGGCCCGGTGACGCTTCTCGACGTGTTCGAGGGCCGTCGACAGCTCATCGCCTACTACTTCATGTGGCACACCGGCCACCCTGCGCCGGAGCAGTGCGAGGGCTGCACGTTCTACACCACCCAGGTCCGGGAGCTCTCTCACCTCCATTCTCGCGACATCACCTACGCCACTCTCTGCCAGGGCCCGTACGAGGAGAGCGTGCGCTACCGCGACTTCATGGGCTGGGACATGCCCTGGTACTCAGCCCAAGCATCGCTCGACAGGCTGCTGACCGGGCGCAAGATCGGCAAGTTCCACTTGGTTTGCTACCTGCGCGACGGCAACCGAGTGTTCGAGACTTACTGGACGACCGGCCGCGGAGTCGAGGCGATGGACAACACCTATGGGCTGATGGATCTGACCGTGTATGGACGGCAGGAGACGTGGGAAGACTCGCCCGCGGGTTGGCCGCAACGCTGGGGCGTCAACAGCGAGCACCCGCACCCTTATCGCATCGACGGACGGCCCATCGGCCAATGGTCCCGCCTTGAAGCCGGGCGCTCCGGCGACCTCGGCACCGGCTGAAAGCGCCGAAGGTTGGGTAACACGGCATGGAAATCGCGCTGAGATGCGAATATGAAACTGGTTAAGTTGCCAAAAAACCAAATCACGATTCGCTTCACGGCCAAGTTGTTTCGACCTAAGGAAACCGAAAAGATTGGATCGTGGGCACTTCTCACTCTACCCGAGAACGCAAGTGCGAAACTTCCATCACGAAGTACGACGATGGTTGAGGGAACTATCAATAGCTTTCCTTTTCGGGCCGCTCTCGAACCAATCGGCAATGGAGGTCACTGGCTCAAGTTGAACGAAGCCCTGCGCGATGCTGCAGGCGCGGATACGGGAGACACGGTAGCGGTGGAGATTACGCGGGCTGGAGAAGAACCGGAGACCAGGATGCCCATGGAGCTGAGCAAAGCCCTGAGAGTTGCCCCTCGGGCGCAGGCATCGTGGGCGGATATCACGGCCATGGCGCGCCAGAACTGGATTCTCTGGATAACTACAGCAAAGCAACCGGAAACGCGCACGCGCCGGATCGAGAAGGCGTGCGATATGCTTGCATCGGGAAAGCGACGCGTATGTTGTTTTCCCGGTTTAACGTGGCTTACGAGAGATCACGTAAAACCAAGCGAAACATGGCTTCCGTTACCGAGCTCAAGAGCAAAATGACGAAGGTCTGATCCAGAGGCACTGCGTGTACTGGGGTTGGTTTGGAGTTGGCGTCCTCCAGCGGAACGAGTACCACCGCTGGTAAGAACACCGCCGTCGGATCATCGGATCAGATTGAGCAAACAAAAATCGCCGGAGGATGTCAACATGAACATTCCCTCCAACAGGGAAGTGGATGTGGTGGTCGTCGGAGGTGGGCCGACCGGACTTTGGTTGGCGTGCGAGTTGCGGTCTGAGCACGCGCGAAAACTGTGCGGGGATCCGCGGACGGGGGTTGCTGCCCGGCTGGAACGAATGCGGGCAGCGCCAACATTATGAACAGAAGGTTCCGGGTGGCCATCTGATGCGCGGGTCAGCCGATGTGTCGCGACGTCGCGCCGGTCGGTGTCGGGCGCGATGAAGCCTGTTATGCGACGGCTGCTGACATCACTCTTAGCAACCCCTCCAGCGAACGCCTGGTAGTTTCAGTGTGGCTGAGGCCGGCCGCTTCGAACTCACATTCCAGCGACATGGTTGCCTCGCAGCCGTCGCGCAGCAAGGCTTGCAACTGCCCCTTCAAATCGATCTGACCCTGATCCGCAAAGGTCTCGTGGCAGTTCTGGAAATTGGGGCCGCACTGCGCTCCCTTCAGGTGCAAATTCCAAATCCTTTTCGGTTCGAGGGTGCGGTATCCGTCGGGGAAAGGTACTTCTCCAAGCCAGAGTCCGTTGCCGATGTCGTAGTTGGCGCCCACATTGGAGGGGAGGGTTGCCAGGATTTTCGCCAACTCATGCACCGTTCCCACATTGGTGGCGTCTTCATTCTCGATCACCAACCGAATCCCGGCGGAGTTTGCTACTTCTGCCGCCTTCTGAACCTCCTCGGTGATGCGGGGGAAGATTCTTTCAGGTTCCGCCACGCGCCAGAACGTGAAGATTCGTATACGATCGGTCCCCCAGGCATGAGCGCGCTCGATCGCCCGTTTCAGCAAATCCATCTGTTCAGAGTACGGATAAACAGGCGTACCCGCGCCTAGTGTCTTCGTTCCAGGGAGGGGACACTTGAACAGCGCCGTGTCCACCTGAGAACATCTGATTTCATACTGGCTCAGTAGCTCTTTGAGCCGGCGGATTTGCTCAGGACTGGCTTCGGTGTTGTACTTGCCCCAGACAGACCGAATCTCTACCCATCGCACATTGTAAGTTTTCAGGACTTGGAGCGCGGTCTCAAAGTCCGGCGAAAGGCCATCACTAATAACCGCCACCTTGAACTGCTTGGGCGGCGAGGCGGCGCCCCAACTGATGCGTGCGGGATGCTCTGCGAGAAGAGCCGCGCCGGCGAGCACTCCGGCATTTCTGAAGAATCCACGTCGATTCATTGTCAAATTCCTTTCTGGCGAATTGGATAGAGTGTTGCTACTGACGTCGCACACCGGAGGAGTCACACAATGTCTTCGGTTTCAGGATCCCAATGCACCGGCACGCCTCGACGGTAGGAAGCCACTGCCATCTGGCAGGCCAATGCGGTGCGGTAGCCCACCTCGAACGGACAGTTGGGTGCTTTGCGGCTGCGAATGCAGTCAAACCAGTTCTGCATGTGGACGTCGGTGTTGTCCACATACTCCGGATTCTCAATCGGCTTGTCCGAGGATCCTTCGCCCGTTGCTTGCCCCTGCGGCAGGCAATAAACCTTGTTGCTTTGCGTGTGCATGATCGTGCACTTCGTGCCAAACAGGCAGCCCTGTTGTTCCCCGTAAAAGTCGTTGGAAAACGTCGAACTCCAGGTCATCAGAATCTTGTTGGGTAGCTTAAAGGAGACGGCCATCACGTCGGGCATGTGCATCTTGGGGCTCAAAAAATTCCCGCCCAGCATGGATACCGTTTCGGGGATCGGCAGGTCCAGCAGTTGGTACCAGAATCCAATCTGGTGCACCATGTTTTCAAACATGTTCCCGCCGGAATAATCCCAATAAAAGCGCCAGTTCAGATACCGGTCGGAGTCAAACGGGTAGTGTTTGGCTTCGCCTTCGAACAGCGCCCAATTGATGTGCTGGGCGTCGCAGTCGGATGGGATTTCATTGCGGATCCAGCCCCCGTAAGGCGAATTGCGGAAATGGTGGGTCTCGATGAGAGTCACGGTCCCTATGCGCTCGGGCGTGGCGAGCTCCCGAACCTTCTGGTAACCGGGGCCGCTCTGCATTTGCATTCCGATTTGGACTACGCGTCCGGAGGCTTCAAAGGCCGTGCGCATGCGCCGGGCATGCTCGGGATTGAACGCCATGGTTTTTTCCTGATAGACGTCTTTCCCGGCCTGGATAGCAGGAACAAAGCTCAGCGCGTGTTGGTGCTGCGGCGTAACGACGATGACCGCATCGATACTCTTGTCGTCCAGCAGCCTGCGGAAATCCTGGTAAGTCTTGATACCGGGAACGATAGCCTGCACTTCTTCCAGATGGCGCGTGTATACGTCAGCCACCGCCACCGGTTCCACGTTGGGGCACTTGATGGCCTCTTGGAAATCATACTTGCCTCGTGCTCCGGCCCCAATCAACCCGATTCGAATTCGGTCATTGGCTCCCAGGACGCGGCGCGATGAAACCAGCCCCGAAGCCGCCACGCTAGCCGTGGCGCCTAATACTCCATGCATGAATTGGCGACGATTGGACATTTCAGCCTCCTTCGAGCAGCGGTTTTAATGGTTGCGGCTGCGCATGACGCTGCGCAGTACCATATGGTACCTAACATATATACATGTCTAGATAGGTTGTCAAGTCCAAAGTGCGCGTACCCAGACCGGTGTGGAAGACCAACGACTCCTCACCGGCGCAACACGGCCCGGCCTCATCGTTCCAGCACGTTGACTTCACGGATATCGCCTCCCAAACGTGGAATCCGGAGGGTCTTGATCTCCAGCGGATGGAAGGTTCCTGTCCACCGGCGGTTCACGAGAGCGAGGTTCAGCGTAGCGGTCGTCGCTCGCCCCGCAGTCTCGTAGCACCGCACAATGAGGTCGTCTCCGTCTTCGGCCTTCTTCAACACCGAGACCACGACATTGGGTGCGTCAACGGAAAGGAAGGAAGCGGCCGTGGGCTGGTTTCCCGGATGGATTCCCTGATACAGCAACGGAACGGGTGACGTAAACTCTTCAGCCATTCGCACCACGCCCGCGTCCCGCCAATCGCCATTGTGTGGAGCGAGCCACATACGGAAGGTCTGGCGCCCCTGGTCCTGCCAGAGATACTCGCCTCCCGGCTTCATTTCGCGCTCGAATTGGGCGTAGATCGGGCTTCTGACAACGGAAACTCGTAGATCGCTGCCCAGCACGCTGTAGCCGTATTTGGCGTCATTAATTACCGCAAGACCGTAGCGCGTTTCACCGCGCCGGCCTGTAACGTCGATCCACCGCTGGCCCGGATCTTCCTCACCCTGGACCTTGCGCACTTTGTAACCGTACGGAATCTCGTAGGTGGCCTCAGGCCCTTCCACGTTGACCGGGAAAGAGAACTTCATGATCTTTGAGTGCTCGTGCCAATCCAGCGCCACTTTCGCCTCCACGGTTCGTTCACCCGCGTAGAGCATCCAGTCAATTTGGAGGGCGGATGCACCGTAGCGCGTTCGCACTCGGATGGTCGCGCGGAGTGGCCCGTTCTCAAGTACATGGAATTGAGCATCGCCGAACGCACCCACTACCTTGGTGTAAGCCTTCACGTCATGGCTCCACGTATCACTGGGATCGTCCAGCACTACCGCCCGCGCGCCTCCTTGAGCCCCGCGGAACACTTCGGTTCTCGCGTCCTTGTCATAAATGGCCAGCGTGCCATCCTCCGCGATCTTAACCCGCAGATGTTCATTCTCAAGAACGTTGCCGCGCGCGTGAACGGGCGATTCCATGGTCGCCCCGGGGCGCACCTTGCGGAGGCGGAATTGCCGGTAACCGAATGCGGGGACCGGCGCGCGGAAGGCCAGCGTGTTCCGGTCATCAATAAGCACGGAGGCTTGTGTCCACTGGTGCGGCACCGGATTGCCACGATCATCTTCCAGGACGGAATTCTGCTGGATTGATTCGGGCGTGGCTCCCGCAGTCCACTCCCAACCCAGTTCGTATTCAACGTTCAGATGGGTATCCCAGGTATGCGGATTGAAGACGGCCAGATACTCAGAAGCCGGATCTTCCGTCGGAATCCGCCACGCCATATTCTCCGCTGCACGATACATTGCTTGGGTGGCCACTTCCATGGCGTACCCATGCCCCTGGCGCGCCATTTCATAGTGCGCGGGAAGGGCGCTGCCGGCCAGGCTGTCATGAAATTGTAAGAATAGAACTTTCTTCCACGCCGCCGTAAATGCGTCCTTCGGGTAATCAAAGCCCGCCACGACTGCGCCCAGTGTCGAGATTTTCTCTGCGGTGGCAAGCGCTATTTCGGCAGTGCGGTTGTTCTTCTTCACTTCCGATACGGCCGTGTAGCAACCTACCGAGTGGTGCTGAAGATCATCGGCCAGAAGAGGACGGTTGGGCAGGTTTCTTACCTCATCGAAATACCTGTAAGGTGTGCTGAAGACCATCTGCGGCGCTCCGGGTTCATTCCGGGCGTCGCGGATGGATCGGATGTTCATGCTCGTCGGTCCGCCGCCATGATCGCCCGCCCCGTAGAATGCCATCAGGTCTTTCACGTCTTCCGGCAGATCGGAAACGATGCGGTGGACGCGGTTTACGATGGGACCGTCGTAATCGCCGTAGGCAATGGGGATGTGGTAAGCGAGAATGCGCGTTCCGTCGGCGCCCTCCCACTCGAAGAGGTCGGAGGGTAGCGTCTTTTCCTTCGGCTGCGGCCGCATGAACACGTACGCCTTCAGCCCCTGGAGCTTTAGGATCTGCGGCAGCGTGCCGGGATGGCCAAAGGAGTCCGGGTTCCAGCCTATCTCCGCGGTGCGGCCGAAGAGTTGTTGGAATAATCTCTGGCCGTAGAGTCCCTGCCGCACGAGTGATTCCCCGTTGGGCAAGTTCACATCCGGCTCCACCCACCAGCCTCCCACCACGGCCCACCGGCCTTCTTCCACGCGCGCACGAATCTCGCGCATCAGCGCCGGGTCCGTTTCCGCCACCCACTCGTAGAACTGTGCGGAACTAGCCGTAAACGTGAATTCCGGGTCCTCTTTCATCCGCTCCAGGGCGGAGCGGAAGGCGCTGACCACCGCGGCCATCCCCTCAGGCCAGGTCCACAACCACACCGCGTCAATATGGGAGTTCCCGATCATGTGGAACCGGTACTGAGAGGCTTGCGGTGGCCACGCCTGCACTTCGGAAGGACGCGCGGTTTGCGCGCCTGTCCTCCCCGCCGCAAGCGCCAAGGTACAAAGAATCCATGTCGCGAGCAACGTCCGAGCCGTCAGTGCCTTCATGCGGTCGTCTCCAGATCAAAGTAGATAAACGCGAGCAACCGGCAGAAGCGTCAAGACCGCAGATTCCTCTTGACACCACATAGCTAGATGTGTATATATGGGTGTGTTCCTTTTGTCAAGTCTACTTTTCACGCGTCGGTCTTGGGTCTTCTGCTCGTGAAATACACTTCCTCGGTGGGCGCGCCGACCGCACGCCTGCCGGGGAAGGTGTGGTGTTCGGAGGAGCCACGAACAATTCCGACCGCTGGACAGTCGGCTTCACCATCCGCTGAATGACATTGTGGCGCTGCCGCGCTCGGGCAATATGTCATTGCGATTTTGCATTTCGCGGACGAGCAATAAGTGTGTTTTGTTTCAGTAACTTCTCAGGTTCGGGAGGGGAAAATCCGGGTTCGACGCCCTTTGTTTTCAGTAAGTTCTCAGGTTTGGGAGATTTCTCTTGCTTTGGACATATTGTCTTAGCACGATGATGACAGTTCGTCCTTCCTACTTCCACTATAACATATTAACTCTATAGTATAGTAGCAGTTCTGTCAAGAAGAATGTGGGCGCAGGGACTCGTCGGACGAACCTGCCTTTCCAGCAGCGGCTATTCCGCAGCTTTGGCAGCCAGCGTTTCCACCACAGCGATATTTTGCATTAGCTCCTCCGGCACGCCATGCCGCTTCTGCAGGTATTCAGGAGCGTTGTAGGAAATCCAAACCTTGTTCTGGGTGTCCTCCCAGACCAGAATCTTAAGGGGAAGATCGATAGCAAGGCTCGGGGCCGCCAGCATCAGAGGGGTTCCCGCCTTCGGGTTGCCGAAGATTAGCACCTTTGTAGGCGGCATCTTCATTCCGACCTTTGCCGCCTCGCCGCTGTGATCGATCAGCGCGAACACGGCGACGCCTTTCGCCCGCAGCATCGTTTGAAGCTTCTCCACGGCTTGGTCCACCGACTGGCGGCTGGGAATGCTCACGATTCCGTTGTCGATATTGGGCGTCATCGATACCTCCTTCAGAGTTTGAGATTTGGAACCCGCGTGACTTCGGACCGAAATCAGGTAGACCGCCATAACGAGCCCGACAAGCGCCAGAAAGAAAGCAATCGTTACAGTTACGGCCGACGGGTGAGAGTATGCCGTATCCCCACCATCTAATTGCCGTACCAAACGAGTGTGGTGCCAGCCGGCAAAGACATTCACGACAACTCCAACGGCGATCAGCGCGGTGCCGAACCAGAGAGACAGTCCGTAGGGCTGCGCTAATGACGAATGTTGGATGGCCTGGATTTGTTGCAGGAAGAGTCCGAAACGAGCGACGACGAACCCGAAACCCATCAGCGCCAAGCCGGTGCGAATCCAGGCCAGCAGAGTTCGCTCCGCCGCCAGGTAATCGCTCAGGCTGGCTCGCGACCTCGATTCCGCTGGTGCGGCCATATTCCCATTCCGTTGTGGCGTAGGCACTCTTCGTCAGTAAATGTCACCCGAGGGTGCGAGCAGACGCCGACTCGTTGGATGATTCACCGCTTCTCGCCGTTACAAAATGTCCGTTGGTTCGACTTGCGCATTCAGAACATCGGGGGGTGATTTCAGGATTCGGACATCGGGCAGGTGAGATTTGGGAATGGGCTCACGTGTTCCTTTTCTGCGTGCCGATTGCGAGATCGTGGGGACATCCTGGCCGTGCTCGGGCACGGGCCGGAAGCTGCGTGGTGACACACGGCCGCTTTCTCTTGTCGGACGGATATCAGGGTTCGCGGCGGGAGACAATTTTGGCGCTGTAGCGATCACTCCGGAACAACGAGTGGGTGAATTCCACGGGAGCGTCGTCCTTGGCGTAGGCGATGCGGCGCATCGAAAACAGCGGGAACCCGACCGTAACTTGCAGGAGCTTGGCTTCCTCCTTCTGGGCGGGAAGCGCTTCGAGTTGTTCTTCAGACCACTCGACCCCGATGTTGTACCGGGTCTCCATCAACGCGTAAAGCGATTGGGTTTCCAGGTCCTGTTTTTCCAGGTCCGGGCACAAGCGGGCGGGGAGGACGGCGGTTTCAAGCCCCACCACGTCCCGGTCGGCGTAGCGCAAACGCCGGATGCGGTAGACTTCCTCGTTGTGCAGCAACCGAAGCAGGTTCGCGGTGGCGGGGTCGGGAAGTGCCTTTTCAATTTGGAGGACTTTCGACGACGGTTTGAGCCCGCGCCTCGACATCTCCTCCGTAAAGCCGCGCAGCCGGTGGAAGTCCTTCTGCAACCGGCCGGTACCCACGACGGGACGTTTGCCCTTTTCGATGACCAGCAAACCTTCCGACCGGAGAGCCTGGAAGGCCTGCCTGACCGTCATCTTACTGATGCCCAGTTGCGTCGCACACGTACCCTCAGAGCAGATGGTTTGGCCGGGACGAAGCGATCCGCTCTTAATCATGGATTCGAGCTGATCACGAATCTGGCGGTAGTACGGAACGTAACTGGTCCGTTCCAGGCTCAACTCCGGCATTCCGGCGTCGTCGGCAACAGGAGTGGAAAGTGGCGATTGCATGGGAATCCTCTCTAGACAGCTAGCGTATAATACCAGTTCGATGCTGCCTGTCAAGTTATGGATGCCGCCTTCATGGGGGGTGCGGAGGAGCTGAAGCAGTATGATGCCATCCAGAAGGCCAAGGCCGCCGAACGGGAAGCCGTCGAAAAGGAAATTCCCATTACCCCACCAACGCAATGAGGTCCCGGGAGATTTATCATGATGCGAGGAAGAAAATCGAATACCTCGGCACCGGAGTTTTCACGCCGGCAATTTCTTTTCACGGCTGCCGCCACGGCTCCGACCCTCTCCCTGTTGGAAGGCCAGCCAAGTGGCTCCACCACAGTTGATTCGAGACAATTGGCGGGGAAACTGAATGGCAAGTTCACTCCTGTTAATCTCGGCGCCTATTTCAACTGCTCTTCACGTGAATTCGGGACGCGCGAGCAGGCCGCGCTGATCGGTGGCGAGTCTGCGCGTGACTCCCTGATCCGCGTCCCCGGGGGCAAGCGCGACTTGCACGGCATCCCGTTCATTCTGGGGCCGGAAGACTTGCAGAACAAAGCCTGGCTGGTGCTCAGAACCGAATCCGGACCTGGCGCCACTGCGCGCGTGGAAATTCCTCTGGCGCAGAAGGCCCACTTTCTCTGCCTCGCTTCGTTCAGTGATTTTGACAACAACGAGGCGCCGGCACCCGGCGAGGATTTGTTCCAAAAGGTGGGCCAACAATTGGCGGATGTCACCCTGATTTTCGATGACGGTGAAACCTGTGTACTGCCTATTCGCCGCCGGTTTGAAACCAACGCCCCAGTGGAGTTCTGGGGCCATCTCAGTTTCGCCGCCCGGCCTCAAGGCAAGTTGCGCGCGACGAAACTCACCGATGCCCTCGGCGATGCCACCGAATGGGGCTTTCTCCAGAGATCCATTGGTGGGAGCACATCGGGCAGTCCTGGCACGGGAATTGTTTGGGTCTGCGCTCTGGAGAACCCGGCGCCTCACCGGATCCTTCGCGCCGTGCGCCTGGAAACCACCAGTCACGACACCTTGGTGATCTGCGGCTTGACGTTGTACCACCGGCCCTCACATCCTCTGCGCTTCGACCCGCGCTGTATCTATCGCATTCGTTTGCCAGAACCCGCGGCGGAAGAGGAAGACCGCTGGCAGGTGGACGTCGACCTGGGCGAAATTGGTCGCACATTTGTCCTGCCGGGTTTTGATCCCGAAACGTGGCTGGCGGCGCCGGGCAAGGGCTTGGGAGAAGAAGCCAAGGTGGCGCCCGGCAGTCGCTTCCTCTATGCCGAGGTCATCGCCAACAACGATGCCACGGTGACCCTTGGTGACGCCAGGACGGGAAGACACTATTCCTTCGAACTTTCGCAAGTTGTCGCCGGGGCCGAACTGGCAGCCACCGAAGGCTCCGCCGGCATCGAGGTGGTCGAGCGCAGCCGCCAATGGGTTCATTGCCAGATCCTCGATTCGGAAACTAAGCGGCCCACTCCGGTACGCCTCGCCCTGCGCTCGAAGGAGGGCCGTTATATTCCTCCTTACGGGCACCGCGCGGACATCAACGACGCCTGGTTCCAGGATTATGGGGCCGACGTTAAATTGATGGACACCTCCTTTGCCTATGTGGATGGCACGTTTCAAGTGGAACTGCCTCCGGGAGATGTTTACCTCGAAATGACCAAGGGGTTCGAATTCCAGGCAGTGCGGCAGAAGATCAACATCCAGCCGGGGCAGGAGGAATTGACGCTGGAAATTCCGCGCTTCGCGAATCTGCGCCGGCAGGGCTGGGTGACTGCCGATACCCACACCCATTTCCTCTCGCCTACCACCGCCCTTTTGGAAGCCCAGGCGGAGGGCCTGAACCTGATTAACCTGCTTGCTGCCCAATGGGGAGCCCTCTACACTAACGTGGGCGACCTCGATTACGGACCGCTGATTTCCGCGGATCGCGATTCCATGGTTTGGGTGGGAACGGAGAATCGCCACCATATTCTTGGCCACATCAGCCTGGAAGGCGCGCGCGGGAAGCCCATTTTCCCCTTGTCGACGGACGCTCCGCACGAGTCGTATTTGGGCGACACGCTGTGGACCAGCCTTGCTGATTGGTCGGACGCCTGCCGCGAGCGTCAGGGGATTTCCGTGGCGCCGCACTTCCCGTATCCCACCGGTGAAATTGCTGCGGACATCGTGCTGGGCAAAATCGACGCGGTGGAAATCTGGCCGCAAGACGACCCGAAGATCCACCCCACGGTGCTGGAAGAATTCGACAGCCTGCGCTATCGCGACTGGTACCACTACTTGAACTGTGGTTACCGTCTGCCGGCAGTGGCGGGAACGGATAAGATGGGAGCTTACATTAACGCTGGCGCAAATCGTGTTTACGCCCACCTCGGGCAGGAAGAGTTCAACTATCCCAACTTTGCCAAGGCGGTGCGGGCGGGAAATACCTTTGCTAGTTCCGGCCCCCTTTTGATGTTTCAAGCCGATGGCCGATCGCCCGGCGGGGAGATCACGCTGGGGACAGGAGGTGGCGACATTGAAGTTACGGCTGACGCGCAGTGCTTTCTGCCCCTCCATCGCTTGGAGGTGATTTTCAACGGAAAAGTGGTTGCCGCGCACGAGGAGCGGGGAGGGACGCAGACGATTCGCCTGGCGGAGAAGATCCGCGTGCCGGGGCCGGGGTGGATGGCGGCGCGATGTTCTTCCCCATGTGGTCCCACAAGTTCATGGCAATTCAAGGTTGCCGCGCATACCTCGCCTGTTTACGTGCAGGCGCACGGCAAGGAATTGTTTTCACCCGAGGCTGCAGCTTACTTCCTTCAACTCATCGACGGGGCCCAGTTGTACGTTGACACCCTGGCCACACGGCCGGATGCGAAGACTCTTGCCCGCATCCGCAAGGTTTACACGGACGCGCGCACTGAACTGCATCGTCGCCTGCACGAACATGGGGTTCCCCATTAGTCGACCACGCATCCATTGACGCGGTTCCCGTACTTCCAAATACTGGCGGAGACGCAAAGGGAGCACGAGGGATCATTCCACGAAAACCGCGGGGCCCGCAACCGCAAACTCTGTCGACAGCGCTTCGGTGGTGATTGCGTCGGCGCTTCCCTGGAATCCCGGTTGCTTGCCTCCGACATCGATTCTAAGCCTGCCTGGAAGAACAACCCGTTTTCCCCGATTGTCGATAACGGACATTGCCCGGGGCGTGATCGCAAAAGTCACGAGCCTGGCCTCGCCCGGTCGCAAATGAATGCGGCGGAAGCCCACGAGAGAACGAATGGGCACCGGCACAGGGGCCTTGAGGCGGCTGATATATAGTTCCACAACTTCATCTCCGGCCAAGTCGCCCGCATTCTTTACCTCCACGGCGACATGCACAATCTGGCCGGTACGGATCGGTTCGGGGCTCATATCCAAATGGCCGTACGTGAAATGGGTAAAGCTAAGCCCGTAGCCAAATGGGTAGAGAGGCTGGCCGGAGAAGTAGCGATAGGTCCTGCCCGCCATCTTGTACTCTGTGAACGGAGGCAGTTGATCGAGGGACTGGTATACGGTGACCGGTAATTTCCCGCCCGGATTGTAGTCGCCGAACAGGACATCGGCTATTGCCGCGCCGCCTTCCTCGCCCGGATACCAGGCCTCCACGATGGCGCCGGCATGAGCGCTGGCCCAAGTGGTGGTGATGGGGCCGCCATTCAGAAGCAAGAGGATGGTGGGCTTGCCGGTGGCCGCGATGGCTTCCAGTAAGCGCTCCTGCGCGCGGGGAAGATCGAGACTTGTACGATCGCCCCAGTAGAATCCATCCTCATCGATTTCGAATTGTTCGTTTTCCAGGTCTCCCGACAATCCCAGCGCTGCGATCACCACATCGGCAGATTTGGCGGCGCCCACCGCTTCATCCAACGAACCCGCGATGGTGGGTGGCTCAACGGCTTCGCAGCCTTTGGCGTAAGTGACCTTCGTTGCGGGTGACACCTTCTGTCGAATGCCTACCAGCGGAGTGACCGCCACCGACGGCGTCCCATAATAGTTGCCGAGAAGGGCTTTCACTTCGTTGGCATTGGGACCGACGACAGCAATGGATTTCAATGTCTTGCTCAACGGCAAGAGATGATTGGCGTTTTTGAGCAGAACGATGGATTCCCTCGCCGCCCGCAGGCTCAACTCGCGATGCTTGCGGCTGTCCACAACCGACAAGGGGATTTGTGCGTAGGGAACTCGTTCCGGAGGGTCGAACATGCCGAGTCGGAATCTCGCCTCCAGCAGCCGTTTTACAGCGGTATCGAGATCGGCTTCGGTGATAAGTCCCCGCCTCAGCGCCGTGGGCAGGGAAAGATATTCATTGCCGCAATTGAGATCGCATCCGGCCCGGAGCGCCATCGCGGACGCCTGTTCCAGGCTGCCGGCGAGGTGCTGGTTCTCAAAAATGTCCTTGATGCCATAGCAGTCGGAGACCACATAACCGCGAAAACCCCACTCCCGGCGCAGGATCTGGTCCAGCAAGCGGTGGCTGGCGCAGTCAGGTTCTCCATTCAACCGCGAGTAGGCGCCCATCACCGAGAACGCTCCACCCTCCCGCAAACACGCCTCAAAAGCTGGCAGGTACGTCTCGCGCAAGTCGCGCTCATCCACTTGGGCGCTGAAGCGGTGCCGCTCGGGCTCGGGCCCGCTGTGAGCAGCAAAATGCTTGGGTGTGGCGATGACCTTGAGATAGGTGGGATCATCGCCCTGCAAACCCTGAACGTAGGCGACTCCCAGCCGGGCCGTCAGATAAGGATCCTCTCCGTAAGTCTCCTGGCCACGCCCCCAGCGGGGATCGCGAAAGATGTTCACGTTGGGCGCAAAGAAAGTCAGGCCATAGTATTTGCGCTGCCGGTTCTGCCGCAGCGCCTCGTGGTACTTAGCCCTCCCTTCATCGGAGATCGCATTCGCCATGCGGTGAATCAGGTCAGGGTCCCACGAAGCTCCCAGCCCGATCGATTGAGGAAAGACCGTCGCCACACCCGCATAGGCGACGCCGTGCAGGCACTCGCTTCCCCATTGATAGGCAGGAATTCCCAGCCGGTCGATGGCCGGGGAATTGTAAACGAGCTGCGACATCTTCTCTTCCAAAGTCATGCGCGAAACCAAGTCGTCTACCCGCTCCCCGATCGGCAAGGACGGGTTGCGATAAGGTGAGACCCCGTCGCTCTCGACGCGCCGCGCGGGGGCGAACCCAATCAGTCCCACTAAGAAAAGGAGAGAAAGAACTGTGATTCCCAGCAGATGCGTCAGTAACTTGCCGCCGGGGTTAGTTTCGCGAAGCATTTATGTCCTCGTTCTGCCGCTGGATAATTTTCGGGGCTAATGAGAAACGGTCCCCGCCCCGCGAAATCTGCTTGTGTTCTCATACACCGTCCAAGTATACCGCAACAGTCAACTAGCTGGCTAGATAGGCTTGATAAACCCTTGTCGCCGTGGGCTGGATTCTCTCCGTGGAGATCTTATGGCGCAAACTGCCACTGTCGAGTTAGAGGCCGTAACCGAGGTGAAGATACCCTCCCCCAGTTCCAATCGGATCGCTTCGATCGACGCGCTACGGGGATTCGATATGTTCTGGATCACCGGTGGCGATGCGCTTGTCTATCATTTTTCCAAGGCCGCTCCCCTTCCCCTGGCGATCATGCTCGCCCGGCAATTCCAGCACGTCGAGTGGGAGGGCTTTCATTTTTATGACCTCATCTTTCCGCTCTTCATCTTCATCGTCGGTCTGGTCCTGCCGTTTTCGCTTACGCGCCGATTGGAGGCGGGGGCCAATCGCCGAGAGTTGTATCAGCATGCCTGTCGCCGGCTGTTTTTGCTGTTCTTTTTCGGTCTGCTCGCCAACGGTCTCCTGGACCTCAATTTCCCCGAACTTCGTATCCTGGGCGTTCTCCAACGAATCGCGATCGCCTATTTCTTTGCCACGCTGCTGGTTATGAGTTCTGGCGTGCGCGGTCAGGTTCTGGCAACCGGACTGATCTTGTTGGGTTACTGGGCCATGATGGCCTGGATTCCGGTGCCGGGCTTCGGGCGGGGGAATTATACGATGCAGGGCAATTTAGCGGCGTACATCGATCAGCGCTTCTTGCCGCGTCCCTTCTGCTGCTACGACTATGGCGACAACGAGGGCATCATCTCGAACATCCCGGCCATTGCCTCCTGCATGCTGGGTGTTCTGGCCGGGCATTGGCTCCGCACATCGCATTCCCAGAAGCGCAAATTGCTGGGACTCGCAGCGGGCGGCATCGTCGGCCTGGGCGTGGGCCTCCTCTGGAGCCTGGCCTTTCCTATTGTCAAGAATATCTGGTCCAGTTCGTTCGTCCTGTTTGCGGGCGGGTGGAGCCTGTTGCTGCTGGCGCTGTTTTACTGGATCATCGATGTGCGGGGGTATCGCAAGTGGGCGTTCGTCTTTACGGTTATCGGCGCCAACTCCATCACCATCTACCTGGCCCGCCACTTTATCAACTTCCGTGACATGGGGCTGATCTTCACGCATGGGTTCATCAACTACTTGGGCGCGTGGAAACCGTTCACCCTGGAACTGGGATCGGTGATCGTCGGCTGGATGTTCCTCTATTATCTTTACCGGCAAAAAATCTTCCTGCGAGTGTAATGAACCCGTCATGTAGATGCCATGGAGTGGGCGTTGGCTCTTTCGCGTCCGCGGGAGCGGGGCAGCAGGCGGCGGGCGGGGGAGATGGGGGGCCTTCCGCAGGTCAAGGGCACGCGCGGGGCGAACATCTGATCAACTTCAAAAACTCAGATCTACAATTTAATGTATATAGAAAACTATATATGTTCTGAAATCTGTAGCCATGTTCTCGGTTGATGTCGGGCGGTGTTCTTATTTTTCAATCAGTTAGCCATCCGCCAAAATCCTCCATAAATGGATACCAAATTGCTTATCTAGCTATGTTGTCAGCCGTCCTCGATCTCAGGAACGAGCGCCGGCTGCGGGCGTTTGGCCAGCATTCTTTGCCCCAGTCGAAACTACAAAGATAAGCCATGAGGAGGAGCTATGAGAAAGAACCCTTTATTTCGATTCCGCAGAGATTTGGTAAGCGTCTGGCTCGGAGCGGCGCTTCTACTGTCTGTTCTTGCTCCGGTTACCCTGCGCGGTCAAACTGGTTTCGGTACGATCCTAGGCAGGGTGACGGACAACTCTGGCGCGGTGGTGCCCGGGGCGACCGTCACTTCGCGCAACGAAGCCACAAACGTCTCAAGTGTGACCCAAGCTAACGGGGCCGGAGAATATGTGTTCCCCAATTTGACCCCGGGCGTCTATGAAGTTACGGTAACGGAGCAAGGCTTCGAACTGTTTACCGTCAGTCATATCGAACTGTCTGTCAGCCAGACTGTCCGTGAGGATGCCCAACTCACCGTGGGCGCGACGACCACCAAGGTTAATGTCACGGCGACCACGCCGCTGGTGCAAACGGACACTTCCTCGGTGGAAGGCGTCATCGACTCGAAACAGATTGAAACCATGCCCCTTAACGGCCGAACTAACGTCTTTGGTTTGATTGCCCTTGCCCCTGGCGTGCAGGGCGGGGCCTGGGGCATGTACACTCCAAAATTGGGCGGCGCCAATCAGGAAGGAAGCTATAACGTAAGGATCGATGGCGTGGACTCGTCGGAAAGCGAGAACGAGTACATCGGGATTGGCGACCCATCCCTGGACGCGATCGCGGAATTCAAAGTCATTGATAGCATGGGATCGGCAAAATACGGGAACGGCTCTGCGTCCGTGATCATGGTCACGAAGTCGGGAACCAACCAGTTCCACGGCACGGCTTTTGAGTACAATCAAATCAATAAGCTCACGGCCCAAAACTTCTTCGCCACGAGTCAACCCAAGTCCCAGTACGTTCGGAATGAATTTGGTGGAACCTTTGGAGGGCCCATCAAAAAGGACAAACTATTTTTCTTTGGCAGTTTTGAGGGCCTCACCTCCCGGTCCCCAAACGTCAGCGAATCCGCCATGCCAACGGCGGCGCTCCTCGAGGGGAATTTCTCCGGGCTGCCAGCGATCATAGATCCCTCGACAGGCCAGCCGTTTCAGGGGAACCAAATTCCCACGACCCGATTCAATTCTGTGTCGCAGGATTTCTTTAAGTGGTTTGACACGCCGAACTTGCCCTCCACCGCGCCCGGGGGTTTGGGAATAAACTTTATCGCCAGTCTGCGCACTAAACAGGACGAATTCAGGTATGAAGGACGGGGCGATTACAACATCAGTAGCAAGAACCAATTGTCGGCGATGTGGTTCGATGCGCGCTATGTCCCCCGGGATTACGCTGGATATAGCCCCAAATTTGGTGCCTTTATCAACCCCGCTACTTATCAGAACGTTGGCCTCAACCTCACCAGCACCCTCAAACCCAACCTCACGAACCTGGCCACCTTCGGATTCCATTGCGTTTGGGACCAGGGTGTCGGGCAAACAGCAGGCCAGGTTGATATGCACAGTATAATTCCGCAGATGCCGCAACCCCTGGCCGGGACGGGTGGACTTCCCGCCATTACCATTCCCGGGTTCGCCGGACTCTATGAGTCCGCAGGCGGTGGAGACAATGAGCAGACTTATGAGTTCACCGATACTCTGACTTGGGCGAAGGGAAAGCACCTTGTCGAGGCCGGCTTCTCCTATATGCATTGGAAATTCACCAACTACGGGCTTGATGACAACGGCGCTTTCACCTTTGATGGATATTACTCGAGTGGCGGCAATTCCACCGCGCCGAACTACGACGCGTTTGCCGACTACCTTCTCGGCGATTTGTCCGCGTCGCAGTACGCCGTTCTGCCCGTGTCAGCCACTCCCGTCAACAACCGTTTTGGCTTCTTTATCACCGACGATTGGAAGCCGACGTCCAAGTTAACCTTGAACATGGGACTGCGTTATGACCTCCCCACGCTCTATCAGAATTCACCGGGGAACATGTCCAACTTCTATCCCAACCTGGATGAATTGGCTGTCCTCAAGGGCACAGGCAGGCCAGACTTGTTCTCTGGCATACCGATCGTTTCCGGGTCAAGCGTTGGTCTTAACGCCGGTAACTATATCGGAACCGATCACACGATGTTTTCTCCGCGCTTGGGGCTTGCCTACCGTCCGTTCCGAAGTAGCCGCCTGGTTTTGCGGGGAGGGTACGGCCTCTATTATGTCTCCATACCGTGGGTTTGGGGCTCGTACCAGATGGTGCGCAATGCACCCTTCACGGCAGAGGAGCAGTTCGCGCCTGCGGCAGGTTTAACGCCCACGCTCACCTTTTCCAACCCGTTCCCGAGCGGTGAAGGAACTAACCTAGCCGCCGGCAATCCCAGCGCCAATGCTCTGCCGACGAACTATAGGTATCCCGCGACTCATCAATGGAACTTCACGGCCGAATCCCAGCTTACGCCCAATTCGTCCGTGCGCATCAGCTACCTGGGAAGCGAGTCGGAACATGTCACGCAACAGTACAACCTGAAAGACCCTGCTATGCAGGCAATTCCGGAAGGGGGCACGTGGCAGCAGCTTCGGCCCTATCAACCTTTTGCCGAGATCACCCTTTGGTCGAATGGCTCGACAACCAACACCCAGCAACTGCAAGTCTCGGCGCGTCGCCGCTTTGCAACAGGACTTTCGTTCGAGGGCGAGTTTAGCTGGACCAAGATGCTCGACGACGGGTCATACCCCGAGGGTTCCTGGCCGACGGACAACCGCAATATCCGTCTCGATCGCGGCAATGACCCGTACGTCCGTCCCTTGTTCTTTGTGGGGAACTACACGTATGAATTGCCGTTTGGCAAGGGGCGGCGCTTCCTGGGGTCCGCCAGTCGTGCGCTCGATGCAATTGCTGGCGGATGGGAAACCAGCGGGATCATCACGATCGGGAGCGGTCTTCCTTACTCGTTAACTTTTGACACTTCCCTCCCGGGATGGCAGACTGGGCCTAACAGCAGCAATTATCCCGACAAAATTGGCAATCCTCAGGTGAGCAATCCGTCACTTGCGGAGTGGTTCAATCCAGCGGCGTTTGCCGTACCGGCAGAATATACCTATGGTAATGCAGCTCCCCATTCTCTTTTCGGCCCGCGTTATTTCGACTGGGACATGGGGGCCTTCAAAAGATTCTCGCTCACCGAGAGATTCAAGCTGACGTTCAGATCGGATCTCATGAATGTTTTGAACCATCCTAACTTTGCGAATCCGAACAATGACATCAGCCAACCGAGCGCGGGAACGATTACGTGGGCATCAGGACCCACGCGAGTCGTTCAGTTCTCACTTCGACTTGCCTTCTGATGTAGAACGATGATGAAGACGGCAGCGCAATGAATTCGTTCTAGCCCTTTACACCGATCAGCCTTAGCCCTGGCCATTCGAATCCAGCGGGTGGCCAGGGCTCGGGGCTTACCATGGGACAACTCACGCAGTACTCCATCCTCGACCTGAACTTGCCTAACGCTCCGGCTCGCATCAAACTTGCGGGGGAGTTTCGCCTCACGGCGCCCGGTAACGGGATTTCGCAGAGGCCGGAGGGATTAATTCAATGAAGGTGACCCGCCGGACATTCATATCCACAGGAGTGGCAGCCGCGGTGGCCGCCATTCCTCGTTACGATATTGCCGGCGCGGACGTTTCACCGGCACCCAGGGTGGCGTTGGTCACCGGTGACCGCCCCCATCGTCTCGATATCGCTGACGTGTTTGAGGAAGTGGGCCTGGCCGCTGACATCCTGCCGGAATCAGCGGTCGCGAACCTCGCACCTGCTCAGTATGCGCTGCTGTGGATGGTCGCCGCCGATTACCCTGACCCTATGCAGCTATCGCCCGCTGATTTAAAGACCAGCGAGGCGTTTCTTGCGGCGGGCAAGGGAGTTCTCCTTGAGTTTGCCGCAAATTTCCCAGGCGCGAACCAAGCCGGAGAAATCTGCACGGCTGACGTGGCCCGCCTGTTCGTGGCCGAACCGGCACCATACCTGGATGCCTTGCCGGCGGGCGCTATTCTGGACCCCCACGATGCCGTTTACTTGCCCCTTGAGGTAAGCGCCCCAGCCCGCGCCATTGTGAATATCGCCAAGATCGCCGGCGTCGACCGGATCGACGTCAGCATACCGCCCAAGAACCTGATCCCCGGGGTACTTGTGGGTGAGCGCGGCCGCGGACGGTTTGCGGTGGCGGCCACCAGTATCTCCGAGTTCGCCCGGCGGCAGTACGCTCCCCAGGCGCGTTGGCGTCGCCTCCTGCGCGACGTGGTGCTCACGTTGCTGCCGGACGCAGACCGCGAATACGTGCTGGCGAGATATCTTCCTTTGCAGGCCTATACGGAACCGCGCCGATGGGCGGCGCCCGGCGCGCCGGTCCGAATGGTGGCGGAAACCGTGTCGGGCGCGACCCTGAGTTGCATCGCCCCGAGCCAACCGGCTTGGGAGGAAACGGCTTCAGGACATTACGAATCCAATCTGCCCGCGCCCCACGCCGGCGAACAGCGGTACGAGGTACGTGCGGCCCGTGGCCGGGCAGCGCGCTCCACGACCGTTCAACTCCGGGTGGAAGACCGCAGGGCGGCATACCGGCGCGCGCTGGACAACAATCTGCGATGGTTCGAGCAATCTGGCGTCTTACTTCAGCCGGACGGAACTCTGGGCGTGGCGGAGTGGATTTCCGAGCCCGACATTGAGGGTCGCCGCATTCCGTTCGGCAAGCGGCAGGGATTCTCGCCCGAGCGCGCCGACTGCGTGTTCGAATCCGCGCTGGCGTTTTGGCTGTACGGCGAGGTGACGGCGAGTCAGCGGCACCGGAGCATCGGCCGCAATATGCTTTTCAACATCATGGATTTTCAGCGGCTGAATGCCAACGAGACCTATTATGGCCTCTGGTACACGCGGGGCCGCGAAGGGCCGATCTTTCAGGATGACGAAGCCTGGGCCGTGATGGCTTCCTTGGCGGGCTACCGCTACACCCAGCTTCCCATCTTACTGCATCGCGGCCGCTTGGCAGCGGACACCGCCGCAAAAATCTTCGCCACGGGCGCCCCTGCCGCCGCGGAAGCGGCCGATCCGGCCCATCCCCGACCCAGCGATCGCGGCCAGATGATCGCTGCCTGGCTTTATGCCTACGGGGCTTTCGGCGACCGCACGTTCCTTGACTTGGCCCTGCCGGCGCTGCACGAACTAATCGAATCATTCCCCGCAATCGCCAGTCGTGTGCCCTCGCATACCTCGGAAGCTTCGCGGTTCTTACTGCCGCTGGCATTAGCTTGTGCGTACTCGACCGACCCTGCATTTTCGCGAGCCTTGCGCGAGCAAGCCGATTACCTGGCGTCGCGCATGGCTCCCTGCGGCGCCATCCAGGAAGCGGGCATCAACATGGGAAGCAAGGTGCAAGGCGGCGACCTGAATCTCATTCACGATAGCTCGGAACCCATCAGCGACCAGCTTTACACCACCAGTTTTGCCGCCATGAATTTCTGGATTGCCTACAAGGCCACCGGTGACGCCCTCTACCGCGACAACTTTTTCCGGGTGGCGGATTATCTGGTGCGCATCCAAATAGAAAGTAGCGACCGCACGATCAATGGCGGTTGGATGCGCGGGTTTGACTACGCGCTCTGGGAATATTACGGCTCGAACGCAGATCAGTCGTGGACGGCATACTGCTTGGAAACCGGCTGGTGCAACGCCATCATCGACATTGCCATCGCTTTGTATCTGCTAAACGACAGCTTTTACGAACCGCGGCTCGCAGTAAAAGAAGGAGCGCATCTAAACAGTTAGGAGGTGCCTCGAGGAGAACTTCGTGTACGATTCAGACCCTGGTGCAGGGTCGCGATGGTGTTCCATCATGCGCATTCTCCCAAAAGGTGTGGGGGTTTTATGAAGTGTTCAACTAAGTTGCCCGTGAATCTTCGCGACAAACTCATTGTGTCGTGCCAGGCATTCGACGGCAGTCCGTTCCGGCACCCCGATTGCATGGCCCGTTTTGCCCAGGCCGCCGTAGAGGGTGGGGCAGCCGGAATTCGCGCTAACGGCCCTGAGGATATTCGGGCGATCCGCCAAGCGGTGGATGTTCCCATCATCGGGATTTGGAAGGCGGAGCAGGACGACGGAAAGATCCTTATTACACCCTCCTTCGAAGCCGCGCAAAAACTCGTTGAAGCGGGCGCGACGCTCGTAGCTGTTGATTGCACCTTCCGCGGTCAGAGATACGGAGCGCTCGACCGGCTGCAACACATTAAACAGGAATTGGGAGTTCCCGTTCTTGCCGATATCGCAACGGTCGAGGAGGCCGTTCAGGCGGCACAAGCCGGGGCCGATGCGGTTCTTTCCACGATGCGCGGCTACACGCCGGAAACCGAACACGTCCGGGCGTTCGAACCATCCTTCATTGCTCAGCTTGTCCCGGCAGTGGACGTGCCTGTTCTCGCCGAAGGACATATTCAGAGACCGGAGGAGGTGCGCGCTGCGCTTGATGCTGGCGCTTACGCCATCGTTGTGGGCTCAGCGATCACGCGGCCGGAATTGATCACCCGAACGTTCGTTTCTGCCCTCGAGGAGTGGCGCCGGCTCAAGGACCCAAAACGCATCTTCATCGGTATCGACTTGGGTGCAACGAACACAAAATCCGGCCTCGTTACCAACCACGGAGAGTTGGTCTCACAATCGGTAATACCGACTCCCTGGGATCAAGGACGCGACGCGCTGCTGAAGCATTTGGCGCACTGTGTCGACGTCTGCCGCGACGAGGCTCAAGTACGGGGGCTGCAACCGGATGCGATTGGCTTGGCCACCGCGGGCTGGGTTGATCCGAATTCCGGCGAAGTTGTCTATGCCACGGAGAATCTTCCTGAATGGACGGGGACAAACCCGGGTTTGTACCTTAGGGAGACGTTCGGTCTGCCCGTTGCGGTCGAGAATGATGCCAACGCCTTGGCCGTGGCGGAAAAGCAGTTTGGGGCGGCAAAGAACGCCTTCGATTTTGTTTGTGTCACTTTGGGCACCGGCGTGGGAGGTGGCTGCTACATCGGCGGCCGACTCAATCGGGGTTCCCATTTCTTCGCCAACGCACTGGGTCACATTCCAATTGTTCCGGGAGGGCGACACTGTACATGCGGCAAATCCGGGTGCTTGGAATCGTATGCGAATGCCTCCGCCCTCATGCGCTACGCCGCTCACGGAAACTTTCGGTCATGTGAAGACGTCATTGCTGCTGCCAACGCGGGAGATTCGAATGCCCGGTGTGCTGTCCGGACGCTTGCCAAACACCTGGCGATGGGGTGCGCTTCCATCGTAAATATTCTTGACCCGGACATGCTGATTCTGGGAGGCGGGCTCGCACAGAACAATCGTTATCTTCTGGAAGATCTATCAGAAGAGCTGGCCAATCGGGTCACGGTGTGGCCACAACGCCGTCTGGCAGTACAAGTCTCGACCCTGGGATATTCGGCAGGAGTGTTAGGCGCTGCAGCCGTGGCATCGACTGCCTCGCTTGAGCGCTTGGCGTCCGACGGCGTCGCATCAGATCCAGCATCAGAGGGAATTCTAACTAAAGCACGCTAGGGCGATGGCTCCGAGTCATTGTGACAGGGGCAACCGACGATCATGCCCTCACGCCGTACATTTCTCCGTGCCCTTGCCGGTTCGGTGATGACGGCAGGCGCGGCCAACACTCTCAGCTCCAACTGCCGCGTTCAAGTTGGCGTTTGCGCTCCTCCGTCAGATCTTGAGCTGGTCGAGTGCTTGGGATTTGATTATCTTGAACCGCCCGTAGCCGAGATCGCCGCTATGAGCGAAATCCGGTTTGGGGCCTTCAGAGCTCGCGTTCTCGCCTCGCGTTTACGATGCCGCAGCTTCAATAGCTTTATCCGCGCGCTCCGGGTGGTAGGGAGCGGGGTGTCGTATCAGGCCCTCAAAACCTACCTCGATACCTCTCTCCTGCGTTGTCGTCAACTCGGAGGCGAAATCGTGGTGTGGGGCAGCGCCAGTTCCCGCAATGTGCCCGATGGATATCCCCGTGATCGCGCATGGGCACAGATCGTTCAGTTTCTGCGTCTCGCCGGCGACTCGGCCCGTGGCAGTGGACTTGTCATTGCTGTTGAACCCCTAAGCCACCCGGAGTCAAATATCATCAACACGGCTGCCGAGGCGCTGCGCCTGGTGCGTGAGGTAAGCCATCCGAACGTCAAAATGATCGTCGATTATTACCATCTTCGAGTCGAGAATGAGGACCCCGAGGTCATCAATCGCGCGCGGAACGAGATCGTTCACTTCCATTTCGCGAATCCCCAAGGCCGCCGTTGGCCCAAGTCCCCGCAGGAAGATCCTGGATACCCGCACTTCTTTGAACTGCTCAAGAAAACCCGGTTTCGGGGCGGCCTATCGATTGAAGGCAAAGGCTCGTTGCAGCAGGATGGCCGGGACAGCTTGGCCTTTCTCCGCCATGAACTGGCGGGCATTACTTATGGGTAAAGCTTCAGCCGTCCTTCCGCGCTTCTCTCTTCGGTTGCCGCTTAGGCGTCACCTATGCAGGAATTTGTCGCAGGAACAGGCTGGACGCCGCCTGAACGAAAAAGATGGTACTTATATCCCGCAAGTAGTAAGGGGACGCGTCCGAACCACAGGGCGCCCCGACTGCCTCGATGACCGCACCCTTTAGATTGGGATCATGCACATTGTGAAGCTGCATGTTCAAGCAAAAATTCAGGCCGCTGCGAATCGATTCGATCCACTGTTGCTCATGAGTTTCTTGCCAAAGCTCTTCCCATAACAGGACAGCGCTGCCGCGTTTGCCCATTCGGCGTAACGCCTGTCACCCGTGGCGTCGGCAAGCAGCCACAGACCATCCACTGCTTCAAGAACGGCCGACGTGCTCACCTTGTCACCAAAATCTTCGAAGGCAAATATCAAACCATAGTGCGGGCTGGAACGATCCGCTACTCGCTCCGCCCCGATGAATTCGGCCGCCAACCGAGCGCTGTCCAGCAAAAGTCAGAGGAGAAAAGATTCCGGCATGAACCGCCAGGAACCGCTCAAATAAGTGAGGCTCCTTCGCGAGCGCAGCGAGTCCCCGGCGCCGGAGCCAGGCGCGATTCTCCATGGCGAGCAGTAATCTGGACATCATTTCCGGCGGGCGATTGATGCGCCGGTGCGCCACCTCGTATTCAGTAAGGTCACCGTTGGCCAGCGCCTCGGCCAAAGCATTTGCCTGCTGGAATGCCAGCCCCAGCCCCTCGCCGGTGAGCGAGTCCACAGAGCCGGACGCGTCTCCCACCAAAGCGAAGGGATCTCTGCAAACACGTCGAATTATGCGCAGAGCCGAAATCGCGCCCAGATCCTTGGTGACGGCCGGGCGCCCTTCCAATCGCCGAGTTAAAAACTGGCCGGCTGATCTAAGAGCCGACCCCCGCTGATATAGAATCGTTGTCGTGAAGCGTGCAGGAACGTGTAGTGTGGCAAATCCCAACCCTACCGGGCGTAGTCGTGCTTCCGCTCGACCTCTTCCTTGATAGTGCACAGGGCATGGTTCCACACGACGTCGTGTGCGAACTCGGGGAACAATATTCTGGCACTCTTCCACATCATCCGGCTCGCCAAGCCCTTGCCTCTCTTGTAGTCGAACTCCGTGTAAATGGAGAGCCGACGGTTTCCGTCCTTGGTGGGCGTCACGTTGAAGATGAGTTTCGCATGGTCCACAAGCCGCTCGTCGGCCTGATAGAGCAAAGTTTCGAGCCCGACTCTTTTGGTTAGCCGCATTTGCGCGCCCAATCTGACGAAAGGTATTCTATATCCAATCACTGATCCGGCCTCGTTGGGCTCCCCGTGGACTTGTCGAATGTTGATGAACCGCAGCTTGACGAACCTCGCATGGGGCTGGCCAAACTTGGCCAACTCCTCCATGATCTCTTCCTCCGAACCTCGGATCTTGATCGCGTACATCCGCTCGAAGTCAGGCGAGTTGGCCAGCTCCATTCCCAGGCCTGACGCAAGCTGGTCCTTGAGGACCGCACGCTTCTCCTTCAGCACCACGGTCGGGTACCGTCCGTACTCCCCCCATTTCAGGCCGAAGAGCAGCTCGAACGCCACGTTCCTGAGCGTTACCACAGCACCGCTGAGAAAGGATCGCAGCACGGCGTAGCCGCACATCTCCCGGAGCACTTCCCCATAGTCGGCCGTGCCGCTTGCGATCTTCCACAGCACACCCGTCAGAGGCCGGCTCCGCTCGTCGCGAACCTTGCACTCCGTGGCAAACGCCTGGTACACAATGCGGCTCACCACAGGCATGGTGAACGCCACCCGGCTCGCGGCAAACACCATCCGTCCGAAGCGATTATCTGCCGCCAGCCATTTGACGGTCTTCCGGTATCCCCGGGCGAGAGCCTGCTGATCGATTCCCTCATGGAGCACGGTCTCGGCCAGCCGGCTGGCAGTTACGTGGGTGGAGTACAGACCATCTTTGTTTAACCGCGACCCGACCGCGTCGCCGATGATGGCAAACCGGTCGCCGAAGGGAAATGTTGCCGTGGTCACGGCCATTCGGGGAGCGCACGCGCAGGCAAGTGGAGCTGCCGCAATGCCTGGCAAGATGCGGTCAACCTGCGGCAGCGTAAGAAAATCGCGGACGATCTGGTGAGTGTCGTGTGGCAAGACCGCCGCGTCGATACATTTTCCGATCATGGCGACGGTCAAAAATCTGCCCTTGGGAATGAGGGCCGTATGTTCAAGCGCCAGGTGTTTTGAGCCACTCTCGATGAAGTATATCTCCCGGTTCATATTGCGCCGGAGATTATCCTCACCCACGTCGAGTTCGAAGATGAGGGTCTTTCGGGACTTGCCGGGGACGAATGCCGGGTTTAAGCGCCGGATAGAGGCAACAAGCCCCTCGTCGCGATACTCTAAGCCACAATGCGCATTGATTCCGGTCGCGATACTCACGAAGCTGGCATCGAGCGCGACTGTCTCTCCAGACGGCGCACGCACGGTCAGGTTGGGCATCCCTAACCTGGCATAGGTAATTGCCCGAACCTCGCCATACTGGATGCGCGCGCCTTCCTTCACCGCCTCGCCTAGCAGAAACCCATCGAAGCCCGCTGGCCGGCCCAATCTCCTGCCCGGTAACGAGCCCCTGAATACCGAGTACATATGCGCGTGTTGCGGAACTCGCAGCCGAAAGTTCTTCCACTGCCCGTGAATCCAGACGTAGTCGATGTGTCCCTGAATGATTTCATCGGGAAGGACGAGACCTTGCGCGCCGAGTATCTGATTCAACCTCGGGGAGATAAGGCCCGCGCAAAAGTTGCATCCCTTGCATTGAAAGTCATCCGAGCCCTGGTCGGCTGGGCCACGTTTCTCGACGATGACCACGTCCAGGTGTCGATTGAGACGCCGGGCTTCCCGAAGCAGAGTGATGGCGAAGAACGAACCGGCAGGCCCGCCGCCGACGATGGCAACCCGATCGCCGTTCTGGAGGCTCGTGGATGGAAATGACATCTCAGTCGGCGCATTCTCCGGCTTGGAAAATCGACGAGTTTTTCCGCAGCCTGTGCAGGCGCGCCAAGCTTTGGAGTACGGCAGCTTGCTGCCGCTTTCCTCCCCGCGAGCTCGCTCGCGGGAATTTCGACTTGGAGCAAAGTTCCCCGCCAGCAAGCTCGCTCGAGACAAAGCGGCAGCTAGCTGCCGCACTCCAAAGCTTCCCTCCGAATACCAGAACACTCGCTGAGGTGCGTTTCAGAAAATGAATCGAGCCAGCAGATACCAGGTATTGTTTCCGCTGGCGTTGCGACCCGCAGCATCATAGTTAATCGCGGCGCCGTTGAAACGGGTATATCCGGTGTATTGGACGCCAAGCTGGATGTTCTGCATGGGAAAAAACGAGAAATTGGCGATATACCCGGCGCCTCGGGGATTGCCATTGGCGCTGCCGGTCACGGCACTCTGCGCATACAGCAAGGGGTCGACCGTCCCCCCGGTATCGAACCAACCTACTGTTCCAGAAAGGCGATTGCCGTAATGGTATTCGGCATTGGTGAAAATTGTGTCCAAGTGGTGGTTGCTCACTTGTGCCCCCTTGGCAGCGTAGGTTGCGGCCAAAGTTGAATTTTCGCGGATGTACGTGCCGCGCAGCGACAGCACGTCTTTCCTGAATAACGTTCGATCGACCTGGAAGTCCACGGCATAGTCCGTGTACCCATCCTTGAGACCGACGACCGCGCCGGGGGTGGACTCCATGTGCATTCCATAGCCGCCGAGTTCATACTGGGTCTTCGGTGTCAATTGCTGCCACGCGACACGCCAATAGGGCGCAACCCCTCGGATGTTGTAACCAAGACCGCTTCCGGAATTCGGTTGAGGATTGCCCACGTGGTCGGAGCGATAGATAGCTCCGTCCACATACAGATGATCGTCCCACATGGCGTAGCCGCCGATTCCGGCGACGTCCTGCGCCAGAGGGCCGGCAATGATGGGAGCGGCAGTAGGAGTGGGTGCGGAATCGCTCGCGATCCAGGGGAAACCCCATGCCGGGGTAGAATTCCAAAGGTCCTCGACGCCGGGATTGTTATTGAGGTTCACACCGTAAACGAGATCCTTGCCGCCCACCTTCCTCTTGTTCGCGTAGCGGATATCGGTGTTATCGATGCTGAAATGATCATCTTGGGCGTTATAAGTTACTTGCAGAAAACTGCCGACGTGGTCTGCCCACGCCCCCGCAAGAAACACCGACACGTCCTGGGGAAATTCAAAGCTGCCATTCTGGGTCCCCGGCTGAGGGGTTTTAGTTGAGGTCAGGGAGGTTTCGAACATCGCGGAAAGTGGCAGTGAGGAGAGAAGATCAAGCCCTGCATGATGTGATTTTGAATCGTCCTTGATTTCCGCTCCAGGCTTATCTTTATCTTTATCAACGTAACCGAGCAGCTTGAACTTCCGTCCCGCGGGATTGAGTTCCGGGGGAGTGTAGTGGCAGCCGCTGCACGGCAAGCCGGTCTGGCGCGCATAGCTCGGAACCGCCCGCACGCTGGTCGGATTCAGTGTGGCAAGAAAGGCGACAGAAAGCGCGGGAACCATCGCCAGCAAATAAATCATCCCTTTTTTCATAACACTCTCCTTGTTTGGGTCGTCACCCCAAAACCAAAAAATCAGCAGAGCGCAGACCTGTTTTGTAGGTCCGCGGTTCGTCCCCGTTGCGCCAGGAAAAGCACCAATCTCTACTCTCCTCGTTTGGGTGGTAGGGGCGGTTCGCGAACCGCCCCTACGCCTGATCGCGCCTCGAAGGGTTCGACCGCTCCCGCCGAGCTTTGACCTTTGCCGGCATCGTACGTTCTACCTCACCGAATACTTGGGCCCGGGCCGCGCCGGAACTTGGTAAGGAGGTTGGGCAATGGCGCGGTAAAAGGCGATGACCGCCTCGATGTCGTCTTGACTGAGGGTCTTTCCCCAGGGTGGCATGGAAGCTGACTTCCCCGTGGCGGCTCCCCCCATCGTAATGACGTTTTGCATGAAGTCGTCGCTAAGAGCGTTCAGCGTGGCGCCATCATTGGCCAGCGGAGGATTGGGATTCAGGTTCGAGCGGTTCGAGGGGCCGGCGGGCGTGGCGTCTGCGTGGCACCACACGCAGTATTGGTAAAACACCCGCTTGCCTTGCGCCTGCTGATAATTGAGCGGGATCATCTTGGAAGCATCGTTCCAATCCGCCTCGCTGTCGTAAGCTTGCGCCAGGGGGTCGGGCGCGACCGCGGCGCGGTTCTGGCGGCAAGAAGTGGCCAAACCCGCTGCGAGGGCGAGGAGGAGCACGATGACGAACTTGTGGCCATGCCGAAACGTGTGGCACGGGCATCCTGCCCGTGTCAAGTCATGGCCAGGATGGCCATGCCACAAGGTCCCGCTGAAGTTCGTTTTCATTGTCCCTTCCCCGATCCGCCGCCACCATGAGCGGGGCTGCTCTGTTTGAGCGTCATCAGATAAGCGGTCAAGGCGGTGCGCTCCTCGTCAGTGAAATCTCGATGCGGCTCAATGGCGTCAGGCTGTAAAGACTGCGGATTCTTCAGCCATTCCTCCGCCCACGCAGCGTTGATCCAGTTGCCGGCGTTCGTCAGGTTGGGGCCGACGTAGCCACCCGCCGACCCGATGGTGTGGCAAGACTGGCACTGATACTTCACCTCGTAGAGTTGCTTACCCAGGCTTGCCATTTGCGGAATGAATTGTTTGGAATCGACGCCGGCCAGATTCACCGTGGGTGTCTGCATGACCATGGCGAGGTAATCCGCCAGGACTGAAACCTCCTCATCGGTCATGTTGAACTGCGGCATACGGAAAGTAAGAGTGGGGCGGAGGGTCTGCGGATTCTTCAGGAACTCGGCAATCCACTTCTTCTGCGCGCGGCTGCCTTCGTTGGTCAGATCGGGCGCCAGCGTTCCGCCGTAACCGTTAAACCGATGGCAGACGTAGCATTTGTAGCGCTCGAAGAGTTTGCCGAACTCTCCGGCGGGGCGAAACTGTGGCTGGGGCGTAGGGAGGATCAGGCTCTCCAAGCCTGCCGTGGAGGATTTTCCCGTCATGCTCAACAGCGCCGTGGTGAGTGCGTCCAGATCGCCGGGGGCGAGCGAGTACTGCGGCATGCGTGCCGCCACGTTCACCGAAACCGGATTGGTGATCTTGGCTTCGATATAGGCGACCGGTGTGCGTGCGATCTTCGAGTTGCCGAATTCCAGTTGCGATACGGTTTTGCCGCCCAGGCTGGCAAGGTCGGGGCCGAAGTCCGTCTGCGGCGCAAGCCCCTTGATGACATGGCAACTGGAACAGCCCTTTTCTGAGAATAACCGCCGCCCGAGTTGAATCTCATCGGACTTCGGCGCCTCCAACTTCGGTGCATCGCTGAGCAGGCTGGGGTCCGTAAGCTTCGACTGGATGTACTGCGAAATGAGATAGAGGTCCTGGTCGGTCCATTGATAGCGCGGCATCTGGGAGTGGGGCAAATACGATTGCGGATTGCGCAACCAGGCGGTCAGCCAATCGGGATTCACCTTGCTTCCCACTTTGGTGAGTTCCGGCCCAATGTCGCCGCCGATCAACTTGGTTTCCCCCGCCCGGGTGACCGCCAGCGAATGGCAGGTGGTGCAGAACATCTGGCGGAAGCGCGTTTCGCCTTGATCGACCAGGTCGGGCCGCTTTTCCCACGCGGCCACGGTCTTCGCATCGAACTTGTAGGCAGGAATGGGTTCGCTAGCGAGCGTGCTCAAATAGCCGGATAGAGCCTGTAGTTCCTTATCGTTCAGCCGGAACTTGGGCATCCGCGGCTCGTCTTCACTTACGTAACCATTGACCAGCACGCTGCCGTCGCTCGCGATAAGGGTGCGGGGATCCTTCAGCCACTTATAAATCCAGGCGCGGCTGACCTTGGTTCCGATGTTCGTGAGATCAGGCCCCAGCATGCGCGGGCGCTCCACTCCTTGCAGACGATGACAGCCGATGCAATTGAGGGTGAGGAGAAGCTTGCGGCCTCGATCGAGGCGCGGAGTCTCGGGCAATTCCGCGCGATGGCAGGTTCCGCAGGAAGCCTGAATGTAACGGACCGATAGAACCGGTTGTTCCCAGGCCAGGGTGGTCTCATGCGCGTCGCGAACGCTAGTGGCAAGGCCCTGGCCACGGTGGCAAACCACGCATCCCCATTCCCGCGCCCGGTGGGGAATGGGTGGGTGCGCGCGGAAGGGTTGCGGTACGGAAGCGTCCGCGAGACTGGGCCGCGTAATTCCTTGATGGCACGTCGTGCAGCGGTCAACCACCTGCATTTGCGGAATCCAGATTTGGTCGATCTCCGGACGAAAGTCCGCCAGCAGGCGCTTGGTGTCGGGTCGCGTCTCGGCAAAGCGGACGTAATCCCTCTCGTAGCGTCTCCAGGCGCTCAGATAGTCTCGAACCGGCGAGATGGCCAGGACGATAAGGAATACCAGGCTCGAAACCGCGAAGATCAAACGCAGGCGTTTTGTGACTTTTCCCATCTCTTCAGCAGGCATTTCATCTCCAGGGCCAGACCCATGACCAACCCGGCCCCCGGAAAAAAGTCCCGACCGTCGTGAGCGTCAGGGCGACGACGATGAACCAGGTCATCACCCACCACGGCAGCGGCCGCGACCCCAGGAACCTCTGGAATCGCGATTCGCCAGCGGGGTTGAAATAGGGAATGATGCCGAGCGCTCCCACCAGAACGGTGGGAACCAGCACGGTCCAGGCGTCGTAGAGCACAAGCAAAACAAAAAGCAATACGAAGACGCCAACATAGATTTGCAACCGCCGTACACTGCGGCGCCCCCAGAGCGGCTCGCCTTCGATGTTGACGTCGAAGTACGGGATGACGACGAGCCCCAGGACCACCAACGTCGGAAGCAGAACTCCGGCGACCAGTGGGGGAAAGTAGTGGAGCAGCTCTTGAAGGCCGAGAAAATACCAGGGCGCCTTGGCGGGGTTGGGGGTCAGCAGCGGGTTGGCCAACTGCTCCAGCGGCGCGTCCCAGAAAAGCGCCAAAACCACCAGGGCGATTGCAAGTAATTGAAACGCAATGGCTTCCCGCAGAATGACGTGCGGGAAAGACATGAGCTGCGGGCCAGGTTCCCCTTTCACTTTGGCAGACGTTTTGCGCGTGATGAAAACAATGCGCCGAGGTTCTCGCACCGCGTCGGACCCTAATCCCACTTCATAAATATTCTTCTCACTCATGGTCGTCTCGCACCGTAAGGCCGCCGTCCTTTTGAATTCTCCAGAAATGAATCCCGATCAGACCGACCGCCGCCAGCGGCAGGATCACGCAATGAAGCACGTAGAAACGCAGCAGTGCGTTCTGCCCGATGATGTGGCCGCCGAGCAACAGGAAACGGATGGGGCGGCCCAGCACCGGAACGTAGCTGATGATGTTCGTCCCCACCGTGATCGCCCAGAAAGCCAGTTGGTCCCAGGGAAGCAAGTAGCCGGTGTAGCTCAAGAAAAGTGTGACCAGCAGCAAGCCCACGCCGATCACCCAGTTGAACTCGTGTGGAGGCTTGTACCCGCCGCGATAGAACACATGGAACATGTGCCAGAACACGGCTAGCACCATTGCCTGGGCCGCGAGGCGGTGAAGATTGCGGAGAAAGACTCCGTTCGACACCACGTAAATCAGGTCTTTCATGTCGCGGTAGGCGTCGGGAACGGCGGGATGGTAATAGAACATCAGCAGTACGCCGGTAATGGCCAGCACGACGAAGAGGAAGAATGAAATCGACCCGAGATAGTAGGTGGCCCGAACGCTCAGGGACTTCTCGCGCACCTTTACGGGCATCATGTGCAGCCCAAGGTTGCCGAATATCGCCAGGCTGCGGGTGCGATTGGTGCGCGCCGGACCACGCCGAAAGATCGAGCGCCAGACACGGGTTTGCCGAAGCTGTTCGAGCCGTTGATGGGTCCAGGCGGTTGTGGCCATGCGTCCTCAGACTTTCAAAATCTCTGTTTCCTTCACAACTTCGAGCTTGTCGACAACCAGGGAACCGTCCTCACCTAGCGCCAGGGAAAAATGTGGAAGCGGCCGGGGAGCGGGCCCGGCTTGCACGGTTCCCGTTCTCTGAAATTTGCTCCCGTGGCACGGGCAGGCGATCTGATCGGATTCCGGCTTCCATTGCGTAATGCAGCCGAGATGCGTGCACACCGCGGACAACGCCCACATCCCCTTATCCGTCCGGACGATGTAAACCTGCTGATCCTGTAGGTAGGTGACGGAATTCACCGGGTAGTCATCCGGCGAGCCGGCGCGAAAGGTGGTGGGCGGCTCAAACAAGACATTCGGCGAAGCGAACTTCACCGTGACCACGGACGCGCCTAGCCCAGCGAGGGTCAGTGCCCCACCGGCGATTTCATTGAAGAAATCGCGCCGAGTTACCGCGGTTTTTTCTTCGGGCTTTCCTGGAGCCTTTGGCTCATCGGACATATTGACTCTCCCCGGTTTCTTCCTGTGCCCCTTCAGGGTCATGGTCAAAGACCTCAAAACTTTCCATGGTGATCGTGTGCGCCGGGCAGCGTTCAGCGCAAAGTCCGCACCGGATGCAGATGGTCTCGTCTTTCACCATCACGGAGCCTTCCGGGGCGGGAAGTTCGTCGAACGTCAGGTGCTGGAAGGTGATGGGATCTTTTCGGACATGCTCGGGGATTAGCGGCTTATCCACAATGCTCAGTTGGCTAAGCGGCACGAGTTGCAGGCAATTCTCCGGGCAGACGTCCACGCAGCCGCCGCAAAGGATGCACTCCGAGCCTTTGGTTTCGCTGCCGTCGAAGATCGTATTGATCCAGCACTTGAGGCAGCGAGAGGCCTCCGCGCGAGCCTGTTCCTCGGTGTAGCCGGTTTCCACCTCCGCCACGCCAGTGCGACGGTCAAGCGAAATCGTGGGCACCGCGAGCCGCGAATACTCGTCGTAGTCGTCGGCCATCTGGTGATGGTCGAGTACGGTGATCTGCACGTAGCGAGGTTGGGGCTTCCAGTCGCCGCCCTGCAAGTAACGGTGGATTTCCTCCGCGGCCTTCTTACCGTCGGCAACGGCGCTGATGATGAGGCGGGGGCCAAAGGCGATATCACCTGCGGCGAAAACGCCGGGCGCCGTGGTTTTGAGCGTGTCGGGATCGATCTTCACTGTTCCCTGCCGTGTGGTTTCTACTCCGTCCTGCGGCTTCAGGAACGAGAGATCGGAGGTTTGTCCGATGGCCAGTATCGCGGTATCGACATCGAGAACGCTCTCTGTTCCGGCCTCGAAAGCGGGATTAAAGCGATGCTCGGCGTCGAATACCGAAGTGCAGTGAATTGTCTCAAGCCCTGTCAGCTTTCCGTTCTTGCCGATAAACCCCCGGGGACCGCGCGAAGGGTGAATTTTCAGGCCTTCGTCGAGGGCCTCCTCAATCTCTTCCTCGAAGGCCGGCATTTCGGCGCGCGACTCGAGGCACACCATGTGAACTTCCCGCGCGCCCAAACGCAGGGCGGTGCGGGTGACATCCATCAACTCCTTCATGGCCACATCGCGTTCCGAGTCTGAGAGCCGGTCGGGGAGCAGGGATTTGCTGAGGGCATCAAGCGTCTGGGATTGCTGCTGGCGGAGCGCCGTGCGCGCCACGTCAATCGCCACGTTGCCTCCGCCGATCACCACCACGCTGCTGCCTATGGAGAAGCGGTAGCCGAGGTTCGCATTGAGCAGGAAGTCCGTGCCGGTGATGACGCCGTCGAGATCGCGGCCAGGAAGCATCAGTTCCCGGCTGCGGTGGAGTCCGATGGCCAACAGAATGGCCTTGAACCCTTCCGTGCGCAGGTCTTCTAGGGAAAAGTCACCGAGGCGGCTGTTGAGGCGCAAGTCCGGCCCCAAGGCGAGGATCTCGCGAACCTGCGCCTGCACCACGTCGCGCGGCAACCGGTATTCCGGAATTCCCAGGTGCAACATTCCACCGGGCACCGGGGCGGCGTCAAAGATTGTGACGGGGTAACCCCGCAGGGCGAGGTCATGGGCGGCGGCAAGGCCCGCAGGTCCGGAACCGATCACCGCTACGCGCTCCGAGCGAGTCGTGCGGGGTTTCTCTGTGTGAACTTCTACGGGATTGCGGGATTCCGGCCCGTGACGCTCCGTCACGAAGCGCTTGAGAGCGCGGATGGAGATCGGAGTATCGAACTTACCCCGGCGGCAGGCGGTTTCACAGGGATGGCCGCAAACCCGCCCGCAAATCGAGGCGAGAGGGTTCGGACCGCGGGCGTAGCGGTAGGCTTCCTCGTACCGGCCTTCCGCAATCAACCCCACATAGCGGCCGGCTTGGGTGTGGACAGGGCAGGCCTGCATGCAAGGGAAATTCGATTCCAGCCAGTCCAGGTCAACGAATTTTGTCCGCTGCTCACTCAAGTTGGTGCTCCGCTTGATTCGTGTTGCGCAACCTGTTCCGTAGGTCCGCGGGTTTTTTTAGCCCAAACAGCTTTCCCTTGCGCGGTGGAAACGAACTGCGGACCTGCAAAACACGTCGCTATATCGGGATCACTTCGTCACAATAAGGTTGACGGTGGCCGATCCACCCGTGACCGAAACGGATTGCGATGCCGGCTTGCCCGCCTCGCTCCAGGTCTTCAGCGTGTAGCTGCCGTCGGGAACATCCTTGATGGCAAAATTTCCATCTTTGTCGGTCACGGCAAAATAGGGGGTGGGAACGACCACCACATATCCGGACATCTCCGGGTGCACGTTGCAGAGCAGCGGGGCGACGCCGAGATCATTAAAGGTGAACGACTTCTGCTGACCCTGTGGCCAGGTGCCCATGTTGTGAGCAAGCTTTTTGTTGCGGTCGATCGAAGGCCAGTAAACGTTGTGCCCCACTGGGTCGCTGTTTAAGAATTGCACGGTGCTGCCTTTCAGAACGACGAGCACGTGAGGCACGAACGTCATGTGCTTCTGATCCTCCACCGGGGCGCTCGTGGGCGGAGTGAACGTCTTGCCAGGAATAGCGTCGACATAGACCGCGATGTCTTGCGCCGACCGCATGCCATGGGCTTCGACTTTGCCCTTGATTTCCCCGGCAAAGCTCAGAGCGCCGAAGCTGAACAAGACGAAGCTAACTGCGATAACCTGGTGTAGATTTTTCTTCATGTTTTCACCTCAAATTCAAGATACTGGCGGCTCTCCCAATACCCTCAAAATCACGGGACACCGGCAGCCTTTTGCCTCAAGCAGCAACTGAACAACAGGCGGAGGATAAAGGGAGGCAAGGGGTTGGGTCAGTGATTGGCAACCATGGGCGTTGTGACGCGCGTCACAGTCGACCGACTAAAATGGACAGAAAGCCCGATATTGGGAACTTTTCTGACTTAATTGCCGCCCAAAATCCGCATTATGTTGATTATTTCGCTTGGATTGACATTGTGGCTTGGGACATACTAGCATTGGTAGGATGACGACATGCCCGATGATGAACCACGCGGCCCCTACAATTTGAAGGTCATCGAAAACTGTTTTGGGTGCGTGACAAAAGACGAAGGGCTATTTTGTCAACTCCCCCACGCTGCGCTGACCACGCTTAATACTCTCCGCCAAACTTCTTTCTACCCCAAAGGCGCATTGCTGTTTGTTGAGGGGCAGCCGACTCGCGGGCTCTTCCTCATCTGCTCCGGGCAAGCGAAGCTGTATGTGAATTCCGCCGAGGGACAGAGCCTCACGCTGCGGATCGTGGAACCGGGTGAAGTACTCTGTCTGAGCTCGCTGATTGCCGATGAACCCTACCCGGTCACGGCTGAAACGTTGTGTCCCAGCCAGGTGGGCTTCCTCCCTCGTCTGTCCTTTCTTCAGTTGATGCGTGCTCACCCGGACGTTTCCCTGCGTGTGGCTAAGCATCTCAGCATGGAAATCAATAAGGCGTGGCAGCAGACGCGCATGCTGGCGCTGGCCCCGGATACGCACGCCAAACTCACTCAATTCCTATTCGAATGGGCAGATAAACACGGCCAAGTTACGACGGAAGGTCTGCGCATCACACTGCACATGACCCATGAGGAAATCGCGCGCAACATCGGGGCCTCCCGCGAAAGCGTAAGCCGTATCCTTAGCGATTGGAAGCAACGGGGAGTCGTCCGTGTTAGTGGTGGAAGCATTACCATCCCCAACCCCAAGGAATTTCGCGAAGCTATGGCTCCGGTCCGCTCAGGATAGAAGCACTTCCCAAATCTGATGGCACAGCCAAACATCCTTCTGGTTCAGACTCCCCCTGCCATACTCCTCTCGCTCCACCAACCCGACTGGCAGTCATGAGGTCCAGGGCTCGGACACCTCCAGGTCCACCAAGCCTTTCAGGAACCTAGCCACCTATCGCCATTTCCAGAAAAAACAGACTCGTACAAATTATGCTCCCCACTCTTGGCTGCCCCCTCGTACAACCTCTCACCCGCAGGATGCAATCGAAGAACACACAGGAGGGGGTATGAAGGCCAATTTCCTTGGGTTCACTGCAAAGACAGCGATTCCGGTTGCAGTCTGTTTTCTGGCAGCGGTCCTGCCGGGAGTGGCGCGTGCTGGTGACAAACCACCGCAACTGACCGGGCGATGGGAGTTCAACGCAGACCAAAGCGATGATGCGCAGCAGAAAATTAGCGACGCCCAGCAGAATAGCAACGACAAGGGAAACAACGCTGGTGGGTACCCTGGAACCGGCTCGCCTCGGATCGGAATGGGCTGGCCGATGGGCGGAATCGGCTGGCCGATAGGTGGAGGTGGTATGGGCCGCAGTGGCGGTACGGGAAATCACGCGGGAAGCGTGAGTAGCGAGGACTGGGACCGGCTGGCCGAGACCCCAAAGTCCCTCCACATCGACCAACGGTCTGACCAAGTGGTGGTTATCGACGACTCGGACCGCGCCCAGACCTTCTACCCTGACGGAAAAAAGCACGAGGACACGGATGCTAGCGGCAAGAAGGTATCAACCAAAAGCGAATGGCAAGGAGACGTTCTTGTTGCTGAGACCAACCTAAGCCACTCGACCAAACTGACGCAAACCTTCCCCGTGAGCGAGGACGCCAAACAGCTTTATGTCATATCGCGATTGGAAGCGGCCTCCCTCCAGGGTCCCGTTAGCATTAGACGGGTTTTTGATTTGACGAACGCGACGACCCAGTCGAAGTCGGCATCACATTAGCGCGGGCTGATACTGGTCACCTTGCACCTCCGGGGAACAGCTCAAAGCTCTTGACGGGCTTTCGGCGGCTGCCCGAGCATTCAAAAGCGGAAGTCAGGAGGAAGTTTAGCCTCTGACCCGCTTCCACCATACAATTTCAGCTTGGCCAACCCGTTTGGGGGTTGTGGCAACAAGCTGTGAATCAATAGGGTTTGGTGCGGAATAATTCAAGTTATTTTGGGTCCGGTGGGCGCACGTGCGTCTTCATTCTCTTACCCGAGAAATCCACGTTATTTTAGGTCCGCGGCCACGTTATCTTAGGTCCGCCGGAGCGTTATTTTGGGTCCGCGTTTGGCTCTAATATCCTTACCACCCAATACGATAGCTGACCACCTTGTAGAAGCCTTGTAAAGCTTACTTGTAGCCGGAGACCAGTAGTAGCAGCCGGAAATCTATTGAAAAAGCAACGCTAAAGCCACAGCGGGGAGAGACGAGAAACTGCCGCCACTGCATTACCAAGCGGAATTGAGATGCCGATTTAACCCAAGCCATTACGGCCGGGTCTTGGTACGCGCAAAGGGTGGCACCTACTCTTCGACGTTTATCGACTCCCCATTGGGATTTCCGCCGCAGCAACAATACCACACCACCCGCATGGCGGGCCGAAGTTCAAGCGTTACGACCCGGAGGCCGACCGGTACGACTTCACTCCGCTTTACCTTCGTGAGGAGGAAATATGCCGGCATTAGCACAGAACCCTTCTGAGGGGAGCCGTCTCACACCCGAGGAATACATTAAAGCGAATTACGAGCCGCAATTGGAAGACAGAAATCCCTGCAACCCCTGTTACATCGATGAGTTCTCGACTTGTGCCGAATTGTTTAGAGCTGAACTGGATTCGTGGAAATGTCTGTGGGGTCCCCACAAAAGTCCCCACACTCCGGGATTCTCTGCAAGACTCCCGTGGCTTCGCGCTAATGTAGTACGGCCGAACTAAAGCACTTCCATATATCGGACACAAACCTGTCTTCCGCCGAGGGCCAATGTCGAACGCCAGAACCGAGCCCCTGGATAAATCACGTTGTCCAATTGCCAGGAGGCTTTCATGTCAAAACCAGCCAAGACGAAAATCTCTTTCAGGATTTTGCACGATGAGGCCCGGCTAATCCGCGCCGGCCTCATGTGGGTGGTAATCAAGCACAAGCACTGGAAGAGAGACGGAGCTTCGGGGGTCTCGCCGGCGACGTTTTGCGGTTACGCAGCCCGAGCCGATGAGGGCAGCTATAGCCCGGCGTACCAGGGCACCATTCTTCACACTGCGGCGGTGGCGACCAATGCCTTTACAGCCCGATCCCGTAGGCTGGGACTTGATGCCTTCGAAATCGCCGCTTGCATTCTGGGTGCCCGAGTTGGCGAGTTGGCATCCCGCCATGGTCACTTTAAGCCTTGCCCGCCCAACTGCGAAGTGCGCACCGTCAGACTTCTGAAGAAACTAGAACGACTTCGGAAAAGGGCGAAGCGCGCCTATATCCGTATTCACGGGCCGAGGGCTTTTGCGGAGGCGAGCCATGGCTGGCAACAGCACGCCCGGTTTGTGCGCGCGTTTTTCCTCTTTTGCACCTGTAACCGCCCGTGGCCCTTGGCGGCTGGAGCCTGTCGAAGGCTCCTGCAGGAGGAGTGGATCGCGTACTTTAACGATGAGCTTCCCGCTCTGGGATTATTGAAGGTGCCGCCGGAGCCTGAGTTGCGTGGCTTGGTCAGGCGGGCCGTCCGTGTGGGCCGGCGGCTCATCCGTGCCTACGGGCGGAAGTGGGCCCACGAGAACAACGAGGCTTTACATGAGCGGATACGAATGTTCGTTTTGAAGCGCTGCGAGTTACCAGAACGTGCGGAGTTCTAGGTGCCCGCTCAAGGAGTTTGGAGAACCTAATCGGAGGAGTTAACCTACATGAAGAAAATATCGTTGAAATCCATCAAAAGATCTAAGCCTGATCGGAGAAACGTGTCCGGCAGGAGTGATCGTCACCATATACGAAAACCAATGTGTCAAGGACCGGAGTCGGCACGCGTCGCTAAGCTCCATCAGAAGCGCAACGGCGGTCCACAAGAATCAACCCGACGCTGCTTAGATACAGCGCCGGAGCGATCACTGGAAACCGCGCAGGCTGCCATTACGCCGACGCGAGATGTTGAGCATGCCCCAGTGCTCTCCAGTTCTACTGGTAGCGCGACATCCGCTAAGTTGCATCCGCCGACGTCGTCACCACCACTTCTCTCAGCCGAGCGGGGACGGCAATGGAAGGTGCTCGCCGACGAGGGAGAATCATTGGCCACGCTGGCTCAAAAGTTTGCTTGCTCCAAGAGCCTTGTCCGGGACTTCATAATGCTGGCGAGCTTGCCGGAAGATCTGGAAAAACCTTATATGCAAGGCAAGCTTGGCCGAAAAAAGGTATTGGCGCTAGCGCGGGACCGGAAGAAACCCGTTGAAGCAACCCAGGTACTCGGCAGCCGAGTGCAACTGCAGTCGCTACAGGGCACTCGTCCGGTCATGGACAAGAGCGCGCGCCGGGGTGAGATTGCGAAGTACGCCACGCTGGTCGTGGACTGGGTTCATTCAACCAATTTAGCTCCCTGCAACTGGGAGCCATTCTTCAGGCAGGTCATTCTCGTGTTGTATGGTCCTTTCCGCTGGTTGCTTTCTGAAAATGCTCCCCGTAGCAACGAAATCAGACCTGGTCAGGATCCTGTCAAAGTGATCAAACGCTGCAAGCCTCATTTCGGAAGCGCCGTCTCTATGCCCGACGTTATCAATATGCATTTGGACTGGTTGGCGCGCTGGATTCAAATAGTGGTTCCTGACAGGGAGCTCATGAAGGAAGCCCTTGGCCGTGCCGAAGCAGCACTTGTCCGCGAGGCCTGGGCCGTGCCTCGGTAACGAAGGACGCGGTCTAGGAGTCTGTCGGGGATAGATTACCAGAATTCTGTCCAGAAGCGCCCCTCAGGGAGGGGCAGGCGTCAAAGTTAGGTCTCCGAAAATCTATCTCCGACAGGGTTGGGCAATAAGAGAATCTATAATTCTTATGCGCGATGTTATCTTTTCAGTGGACAGCCTGAGAAAGTTTTGTAAAATGGGCGCATGAGCAAACGATTTCGCGACTGCAATCTGGATCAGATGCTTTTGCTGGCGCCCTCGCTGTACGGTTGGCTGCCCGAAGGCCACTTGGCGCGGTTCGTGGACGGCTTCCGAACCAATGCGGGAATAGGGGAGCAGAAAAAGAAGGTTTATCGCACATCGAATTTTCGTTCCCGCTCACGAGTTGCTGATTTCAAACCTGGACAGAATCGTGGCGAGCGAAAACACCACGTTACCTCCCTTCGAGCCATTCAGACGCAATCCTCCCCGAGTGCAGAGCCGAGCGGCTCCAAACAGTTTACCGCCTGCCCTGACGCGAGTCCCGAAATCCGAAACCGACACTCGGCCAATTGATTTTCTCGGACACTTCCGACGCTGGTATCTTCCTGTGATTGGGCGATTATGGTTGTTGACAGAGTTGCGGGCCTTCACGTATATTGAGGTTTCCGGGGCTTGCAGGATTTCTTCATAACTTAATGTCGTGGAAACCCCCACATCGAGGTTTCGGCCATGGCCAATGCGGGCGACGCAGTCTCTCCTATTACTTCCTCACGGGATGTCGTGGAGGCTCCTGCAAAGCCCGTACCCAGAACCACTCCAGCCGCCGAAACAAAGACTAACGTGGGGAAGGTTTCGACCTCGGGCACAATGCGACGGCGCATCGTTTGGAGTTGTGTTTGGGGTTTTCTGGGCGCAAATCTTTTAATGTTCCTTCGTTTTTTCTTTCCTCGCGCACTTTTCGAGCCCAGCACGGTTTTCAAAATCGGATACCCATCGGATTTTCAATCGGGGGTGGATGAGCGGTTCAAGGCACAGGAACGCATCTGGGTGGTCCGCGAAGCGGACCGTATGTTCGTAATCTTCGCGCGCTGCACCCACTTGGGCTGCACCCCGGACTGGAAACCAGGGGAGCACAAGTTCAAGTGCCCTTGTCATGGCAGCGGATACACGCCGGAAGGAATTAACTTTGAAGGACCGGCGCCACGGCCGATGGACCGCGCGCACGTGGAACTGGACGCCACGGGGCAGATCGTTGTTGACACCAGTCGCCTCTATTCCTGGCCCAAAGGCGGGGTGGATCATTTCAACGATCCCGGTTCTTTTGTTAACGTTTAGCGGTAAGAGGAAATAGCGTTTAGCAATAGTGCTCAGCAATTGGTCAACGCCTTAGCTGATGGCTGACCGTTGAAAGTTGGCAGCTCTAACCGGAGAGATTTATGGCTGACGAGCACAGCGGAACTCCTCTTAAGGAAACGCCGACCGAAACTCCCTCCAAGAAGGGGTTCAGCGCCGTTCTGGATGAAGTGCGCGAGACCACCGAGATCCTAAAAACCAAGGCGAAGGAGGATCTCGAAAGCCTGAAGCGGCCGGAAAAGACGGCGCTTTTCAAATCCATCTTCCGCGTCAAGCACGACGAGAATTCCCGCAATCGTGCTCTGAGCGTACTTTCCAACGTTTTCCTCCACCTCCACCCCGCTAAGATCAATCGTGACGCGGTCCGCTACAGTTACACGTGGGGCATGGGGGGCATTTCCTTTTACCTGTTCCTCGTACTGACCCTCACTGGTGTGCTGCTAATGTTCTACTACCATCCCACGAAGGGGCAGGCATATCGCGACATCGTTTACCTGATGAGCGATGTGCCCTTCGGCTCGCTGCTGCGTAACATGCACCGCTGGGCGGCTCACCTAATGATCATCACCGTTTGGCTGCACATGTTTCGGGTCTTCCTGACGGGGTCGTACAAAAAGCCGCGGGAGTTCAACTGGTGTGTGGGAGTCATCCTCTTGGTATTCACGATGCTCCTCAGCTTCACGGGCTACTTGCTGCCGGACGATCAATTGGGTTTCTGGGCGGTAACCGTGGGCACGAACATGGCGCGTGCCACTCCGCTACTCGGCCACGAAGGTCCATTTGGCCCGCAGCTCGGAATGACCCCTTATAACGACGTGCGCTTTGCGCTACTGGGGGGTTCCATTGTGGACGCCAACGCCTTGCTGCGCGCCTATATCTGGCACTGTATTGCGATTCCTATTATTGCCGGAGCCTTTATGGTGGTGCATTTCTGGCGGGTCCGAAAGGACGGAGGAATTTCCGGCCCTGCTCCCGTCATGTTGGAGCAGGAAGCCCTGAAGATGAAGACACTGCCCTACGTGGTACCGCAGCATACCGAAGAACGGTGAGGGGTGGCAAGTGGCGAGTTCGCGCAAGAAGCGGTTTGCCTCTCACTTGTCACTCGTAAGTTGTCACTAGTGTGGTGTCCCGCGTAATTGTTGACAACCGAGACGACGACCGGTCGCGACCGATATTGTAAATCGTTAGCCGGGACAGGACACTAGGGTTCAAATATGGATTGGCATCAGCTCTGGGAAATCACTTCCGCGCCCGACAACGTTCCCATCGTGGCGTTGATTCTCTTGGTGCCGTTTTACACGTGGTATGGAATCCGGCAAGCGCTCGCCAATGACCGGTTGATCGTGCAGTTGGAAGCCGATCCCCAGCTCGCCAAGACTCATCACCGCAAAACGTTGCCATGGAAGCCCGGTTGGATTAAGGAGGTTCCCGTCTGGCCTTTTCTGCTGCGAATTGAGTTTCTCGCTGCCATAGTCGTAACCGTCATCCTGATGGTGTGGTCTATCACCCTGAATGCGCCGCTCGAGGAATTGGCCAATCCAAACCTGACTATGAACCCGGCAAAGGCCCCGTGGTACTTCCTTGGCCTCCAGGAGATGCTGGTCTACTTCGATCCGTGGATGGCGGGGGTGGTAATGCCTACACTGATCATCGTGGGCCTGATGGTGATCCCTTACATTGACGCCAATCCGTTGGGCACGGGCTACTACACTTGGAGGCAGCGGCGAATAGCCATTGGTACGTTCTGTTTCGGCTTCATGCTCCTGTGGTTGCTGATGGTGGTGATCGGCACTTTCATCCGGGGCCCAGGTTGGATGTGGTTCTGGCCGGGTCAAACCTGGGACCCCAACCGCCAGGTGTTCGAGGTGAATCGCGATTTACCCGACATTTTCTCCATTACTTCGGCTTGGGGGAAAACCGTTTTCGGGGCGTTGGTCATGGGCCTTTACTTTGCCGTCGCCGGTGGAGCGGTTCACAAACTCATCACGTTGACCGATTTCAATAAGAAGATTTACCAGAGAATGACCTTCTTACAATACATGACCATGCAAACTTTCTATACGATTATGATGTTGCTGCCGATCAAAATACTTATTCGGCATTTGTTTAGAATTAAGTATATCTGGGTAACACCTTGGTTCAACCTTTGAAAAACATAAAGGCGAAATTCGAAACTGGAATCTCGAAACTCGGGGCGACGTTTGGTTTTCGAGTTTCCGGTTTCGAGTTTCGAATTTCGGAGGTCTCGGTTGCCTGACACTCCCGAAAAAGATCCCGTCACCGCACATTCATACGCCACGTTCTTTGTAATCGTGTCGGTGTTCCTGATAGTGACCCTGGTTTGGGCGCTTTACAACGAGTTCTTCGGCCTGCGCCCGTGGAAGAGTTACCAACGTGAATTCAACCGCCGTTATCGGTCTTTCCTATTGAAGGAGATCCCGAGGCAGAAGGCGGCGGAAAGGGAAATCCTGGAGTCGGCGGACTATCAGCAACTCGACCAACAACTCAAGGCCCAGGAAGCCCAGGTGGCCCAAAAGGGGGAGGAGGCTGACAAACAAATCGCAATATTGGACGCTCGTTTCTCCACCCTCACGGACACATTCACTACTGCGCGTGCCTATGTGGCTACCCAGGTCTACCAGATCGAGCATACGTCGCTGGACGGAAAACCCTCATTGCAAAACAAACTGGCCAAATATGAAGCTGGGCCTTTTGAGTTGGCCCTGCCTTCGCTTCCCGATGGGCGTCTGGTGAAAGGCACATACACTTTTCAGCAATTGGAAGAGGAGTTCAATAATGTGCAGCTCGACAAAGCAAAATTGCTGGAAGAGAAGTCGGCCGTGCTGCGCCCGGTTTCCGAGTTGCGCAAGAAGCGTGACTCGTACCTCACCGATCAACTCGACGGCCTGACCACCGAGCAGTTGCACGGACTGCTCAACAAGGTTGAGAGTTCCGCGGTGGAAATCCGGCAGATCAATAATCCCGACGCCGGCATTGTCGATCGCTGCGAGTCCTGCCACGCCGGCATTCGCGAACCGGTGGTCATCACGGCTAAAGACATGGGTGGAAAAGTGGCCTTTGTCAGCCACCCTGAACCTGAACTGCTAGCACTCCACGATCCGGAAAAATTCGGCTGCTCGCCCTGCCACGGCGGCAACGGCATGGCTCTGGAAAGCGTGGAGAGGGCGCACGGCAATTACGAACACTGGCTGTGGCCTCTCCACCCCCTGGAAAATGTTGAGGCGGGCTGCCAGCAATGCCACGCCATGGACATGGTCGTGGATCACGCCCCGGTGCTGAGTTACGGCAAGGAGCTCTTCCAGTATCGCGGCTGTGTAGGCTGCCACCGCTTCCAGAACTACGATCGCGAGCCGGAAGAGATTATGTCCGTGCAGCAGCAGGTCCTGCTACTGGAAACTCAGCGCCACGACACGCAACGCGACATCGGGCGCGACATCCAGTTGGGCGACTCGGCTGCCGACAACGACACGGCGCGAGGGTACTACACCCAGGCTGACAAGGCGCGGGTGTCGATTAGTGACATCGACGGCCGCCTGGAGCAGCTCGACCGGCGCTCCAAGGATTTGCTGCGCGACGTGAAGAAAGTGGGGCCGGACCTTAAGGAAGTGCGCGTGAAGATCCACCCCGACTGGATCCCGGTCTGGATCTCCAATCCTCATGCCTGGCGACCTGGCACGCGTATGCCGCGCTTCCGCCTGGAAGACAATGAAGTCAAGGCGATTGCCGCCTTCATTTGGCAAAACGGGATTGACGCCAGGCTGGCCCCGCAGCAGCCGGGCGACCCGGTGAAGGGCAAGGAAAGCTTTGAAACTCGCGGTTGCATGGGCTGCCACTCCCTCGATGAATCCAACCCCGGTTTTGCCTCCAACCTCTCGCGCGTGGGAGAAAAGGACAACTACGACTACCTGGTGCGCTGGATTCACAATCCCCGCGAGCGCACGCGCCCTTACTGCCCGTTGGAGAAGCGCGACCTGACGGAAGAAGATTACAAGCGCCACGGCTTGCCGTTCGTCTTCGACCTTGACCACAGCAAGTGCCCCAATGACGGCCACGAACTCCAGGTGGAGCAGGAAACCATCATGCCCAACCTGCGCCTTACGCTGGACGAGGCGCGCGATATCGCCAGTTACCTGATGACCCTGAAGAAGCAGGAGCCGTCGTCCTACGCGCACGCCGATTACTTGAACGATCCTCGCCTCAAGGAGCAGGGCCATGCCTTGGTGCAGCGCTACGGCTGCGCCGGCTGCCACGAAATCGCCGGAATGGAGGATGAGGGTCGCATCGGCACCGAACTGACCAAGGAAGGCTCCAAGCCGATCGAGCAGATTGATTTTGCTCTGCTCACGCCTGAGGCGCGCAAAAAAGGCTGGTACAACCACAAAGGATTCTTCGAACACAAGCTCAACGGACCCAACATCTATGACATCGGCCGCGATTGGAAAGACCGCGATCCCAACGACCGCCTGCGCATGCCGAACTTCGATTTGCATCCTCAGGAAATCTCCGCCCTCACCACGTTCTTGATGGGTGCGGTGGAATCGCAAGTCCCCGCGCGTTATTGGGACGCGCCGGAAGACCAGCTACGCGACATCCAGGAAGGCTGGTGGGTGGTCAAGAAATACAACTGTATGGGTTGTCATCAATTTGTGGTGGGTCAGTCGAGCCACCTGATGACTTTGGCGCGCTATCAAACGCCGGAGTGGAAGGACCAGTTGCCGCCCAAACTCATGGGCGAGGGTGCGCGCGCCAATCCCGACTGGATGCTGAAGTTCCTGGCCAACCCGGCAATGGACCCTAAGGACACAGATCGCAACGGCGTACGGCCTTACCTGAAAGTTCGGATGCCGACCTTCTACTTCTCGCCCATCGAGATCCGCAAGCTCGTCCTATTTTTCCAGGCGCTGGCGGGCCAACCCGTGCCCTACATACCGCCCAAGCTCGAACCCCTGAGCGACCGGGAAATCGCCATGGCGCGGGCGCTGTTCACCAGCAAAGGCGCGCCTTGCCTGAAGTGTCACGCCACGGGGGACCCCACGCACGACAAGTTTGCCACCGCGCCAAACTTCCTCCTGGCGCGCGACCGGCTAAAGCCCGGCTGGGCGCGGCGGTGGATGCTTGACCCAGCGATGATCAGCCCGGGGACGGCCATGCCCTCGGGCCTGTTCAAACCGCTAGGGGATCACTATATTTTCGCCGGCCCGACACCTGACATTTTCAAGGGCTACGATGGAGATCAACCGGAATTGCTGACCCGTTACATGTTTGAGATCACACCCGAAGAGCAACGGCGCCTCGTGGGGATGAGCGCCAGCATGTTGAGAACCTCCGAAAACCGCTCCGGGTTTGGAAGCGGCTCCGTCAGACGCACCAGAGCTCCGGCTTCGGCGCACCGCGGCAACATCAATCTGACGAGTCCTCTCGCAAGAGCGCATGACTAATGTGCGTAACTTCAACTCTGGGGAAAGGTTAGAGGCATGAACAAAGAAAATTGGATTTGGCTTCTTACAGCGCTGATGGTTCTGGCGCTGAGCGGCTGTTCGAAGAAGACAGAGGAGACCTCCGAGCAGCCCGCCGAGACCACGACGGCCACCGCACCGACTCCTATCGACCAATCGACAGTGGGTGAGGTGACCGGCAAGATTACCTTTGAGGGCACCAAGCCGAAACTCCAGAAGATCATGATGGATCAGGACCCGGTTTGCGTTCAGAAACACACTAGCCCGGTCTTTGCCGAAGATAATCAGGTCAACGCAGACGGCACTTTACCGAACGTTTTTGTCTACGTAAAGTCAGGAGCGGAAAAGTACACGTTTGCCATTCCCGCGGATCCGGTTGTCCTTGATCAGAACGGGTGCACGTATCAGCCTCATGTGCTGGGCATCATGGCAGGCCAGACGTTGAAGATTGTTTCCAGCGATCCCACCACGCACAACATCCACCCCATGCCCAAGAACAACATGGAGTGGAATATGTCTCAGCCACCGGGCGCCGCACCTATCGAACGGAAGTTTGCGCGGCCAGAAATCATGGTCCCGGTGAAGTGCAACCAGCATCCCTGGATGCGCGCTTATATCGGCGTTACCAAGAACCCATTTTTCGCGGTTACGGGCAGTGATGGAAAATTCAGCATCAAGGGCCTTCCTCCCGGCGATTATGAGATTGAGGCTTGGACGTCTGTCGGCGGTGGTGCGGGCCAAACTCAGGACCAGAAGGTTACGCTCGGCGCCAAGGAAACCAAAACGGCCGACTTTGTTTTCAAAGCGTCGTAGGCCGACGGCGCCGGGTGCCGACACCGGCAGTCAATTGAAACGTCGCGAGGGACCTGCGGTTGAATCGATGGGGCAAGAGATCTGCAGGTTCCCCGCCCGTTGAGGTCGCTCAGATTAGCATGTTGAGAGGGCGTGCAGCGAAACGCTAAACGTCTCGGGGCTTAAGCGGAGGACTCACAGCAGGAGCAGAGATTCTATGGCACTCGCGATCGCGGTGGCCGTAACGCTGATTACTATCGTGTCCGTGTACATCTTCTGGGCGCACATTTGGTGGCTTCCGGTGAATATCTCGACGCACGGCGCCGCCGTGGATCATCAGTTCAAGCTGACCCTGATCATTTGCGGTGTGGTTTTTGTTCTTGCTCAGCTTGGGCTTGCTTACGTGGTGCTCAAATATCGCGACCGCCGCGATAAGCGACCCGTGGTTTATTCGCACGGCAACAACCGCCTGGAAGTCACGTGGACCGTGGCGGCTATGATCTTGTTTACCGGCCTGAACCTCATGGGTTACAAGGTCTGGGCCAACATGCACTTTACCGGAGTAGCCCCGGGTGCTCTGCAAGTCGAAGTGCAGGGGCAACAATTCGCGTATTACTTTCGCTACCCGGGCGCGGATGGCCAATTCGGCCGCATCCACCTGGATCGGGTCGATGACGCAACCGGAAACTTCTTCGGCTTGGACCGGGAACATGACACGACTGCGAAGGACGATATCGTTACGGCGACCTTGGGCGTCCCCGTGAACCGCGAGATTGAGCTGATCCTTCGTGCCAAGGATGTTGGCCACTCGTTTTACGTTCGCGAACTTCGGCTCCAACAGGATATGCTGCCGGGCCTTGCAATTCCTGTTCATTTCACGGCGACTGACGAGGCGCTGAAACACAATGGTGGCAGGTACGAGATCGTATGTACGCAATTGTGCGGCCTCGGGCATTACAAGATGCGCGCGTTCCTCCAGGTAATGACGCAAGAGGACTTCGATAAGTGGTTACAAGAACAAGCTTCGGGACAGTAGCTTCAGAACTCCAGAAGACGGAGAGAAAGATATGTCGGAAGCCCACTTAGAAGCGGTTCACGCACACGCCGCCCCGACCGGGTTCATCCGGAAGTACATTTTCAGTCTCGATCATAAAGTGATCGGCAAGCAGTACTACTTCCTGGCTTTGTTCTCGGTATTCGTGGGAACGGTCCTTTCCGTCCTGATGCGATTGCACCTGGTTTGGCCAAACGCCCACATTCCCCTGCTGGATAGGCTTTCTCCTCTGGGCGCTCCGGGCGGGGTGATGACGCCCGAGTATTATCTCTCCCTCCTGACGCTGCACGGGACGCTGATGGTGTTCTTCGTCCTCACGACGGCTCCGCAAGGCGGTTTTGGCAACTACATCCTTCCGATTCAAATCGGCGCTGAGGACATGGCGTTTCCAACGCTGAACATGCTCTCCTTCTGGGTAACATTCGTGGGAATGCTTGTTCTGCTGGCAACGTTTTTCATTGGCGACGGCCCTCCGATTTCCGGGTGGACCGCGTACCCGCCGTTGAGCGCCGTGGGTTCAGCGGCCGGACCGGGCCTGGCCTTGGGCCAAACGCTATGGATCATTTCCATCGCCATTTTCTGTGTGGGCTCGCTACTGGGAGCCCTGAATTTCATCACCACAACTCTCGACCTGCGGGCCCGCGGGATGTCGCTCGGCCGCCTGCCTCTCACCTGCTGGTCATGGCTCATCACCTCGGTGCTTATGCTGCTCTCCTTCGCGGTCCTCTTGGCGGCCGGTATCCTGTTGCTGCTGGATCGTGTCGGGGGGACAAGTTTCTACATCCCGGGCGGGCTCATCGTGAGCGATAAAATCATCGTTAATCACTCGGGAGGCTCGCCACTCCTGTGGCAGCACCTTTTCTGGTTCTTCGGTCATCCGGAAGTCTACATTGCCATCCTTCCCGGAATGGGCCTTACCTCCCACATCCTTTCAACTTTTGCGCGCAAGCCGATTTTTGGTTACCGCGCCATGGTCATGGCCATGATGGCGATCGGGTTTTTGGGATTCATGGTTTGGGGACACCATATGTTTGTGAGCGGTATGAGCCCCTACTCGGGCTTTGCGTTTTCCATCCTGACCATGGCAATCGGGGTGCCGTCCGCCATCAAGACCTTCAACTGGCTGGGAACGCTCTTGGGGGGGAGAATCCGATTTACCACCGCGATGCTCTTCGCCATCGGCTTCGTTTCGCTTTTTGTCACCGGCGGCCTGAGCGGCCTTTTCCTGGCCCAGCCCCCCGTGGATGTTTACCTGCACGCGACATACTTCGTGGTTGGTCACTTTCACCTGGTGATGGGAGTGGCGGCCATTTTTGGGATGTTTGCCGGAACCTACTTCTGGTTTCCCAAGATGTTCGGCCGCATGCTGAACGAGTTCTGGGGGAAGGTCCACTTCTGGTTTACTTTCATTGGTGCTTACTGCATCTTCATGCCGATGCATTTTCTGGGCGTGGAAGGTAACGTCCGCCGTTACTCGACCTTTACCGACAACTTTCTGATTCCCCTGATTCCAGTGCACAGGTTCATGTCGATTGCGGCATTCGTGACCGGCGCGGCCCAACTGATCTTCTTCTTCAATTTGTTCTGGAGCATGTTCAAAGGCGAGAAGGCGAGCCAGAATCCTTGGGAAGCCACGACCCTGGAGTGGACCGTACCCTCTCCGCCACCCTTCGATAATTTTGGCGGAAAACATCCGGTGGTTTATCACGGAGCCTATGAGTTCGGTGTGCCCGGCGCGGCGCAGGACTACGTGATGCAGGATTCCCCTGAGAAGTTGGAGTAACTCCAAGAATGCGGGGCGGTTTTAGGGCTGCCCGTTTGGTGCGGCCCATTCGAGTTTGGTGAGAGATCTTATGGCGACAACCCTGGTTCCCCCCAAACCCGTGAAGTCGGTCGTGGGTGGCGGCTCTGGGCACGATGACCACGGATTCCACGGTGGACCCGGAGGCCACGGGTCCGGCGCGAGAGGGCGCGAACTTCCTGCCCAGGTGTACCGCACCGGCATGTGGATGGCGTTGGCTGCCATCGTCATGCTGTTTGCAGCTTTCACGAGTGCGATGGTTGTCCGTAAAGGGATCTCGAGCGATTGGGTTTCCACACGTCTCCCGGGCATCATCTACTTGAACACGATCCTCCTCCTGGGAAGTAGCCTGACCCTGGAGCTATCCAGAAGATCTCTTACCCGGGAGGCAGCGAAAAAGTTCGTTCTTTGGTTGTACGTGACGCTGGGCCTTGGGGTGGCCTTCGTGGCCGGCCAATTGGTGGCATGGCGTGAGCTTGCTGCACGGGGCGTGTATTTGGCGACCAACCCCAGCAGTTCATTCTTCTATGTGCTGACGGCGGCACATGGCATTCACCTGCTCGGCGGTACCGCAGCCCTTTCCTATCTCGTGTTTCGGACGCAGAGACTTCTGGCGGGCCCGGGCCGCCGCACCAGCATGGACGTCACCGCGATCTATTGGCACTTTATGGACGCCCTCTGGGTTTACATCCTATTTCTGCTGATGGCGAGGTTATAAGATGGCAAGCCATGATGCTGTGGGCAACATGCAAGGAGCCATAACCGGAGAGTCCGTTTGGAATGGTGGCGCGTCACCTTATGCCATGGGCTCGAAAAAGCTCGGCATGTGGCTCTTCATCCTTTCGGACGCGATCACGTTTGCGGCTCTGCTCATAGCCTATAGTTACGTGCGCGTGGGCAGTCCCCTGTGGCCCCGGCCTTTCGGCGCCTCCAGCATCGCCAACGCCACGGTGATGACCTTTGTACTGCTCTCCAGCAGCGTCAGCATGGTTTTGGCGGTCCGCGCTGCCAAGTTGGGCCAGCGCTCACAGACGGTGAAATGGATTCTCGCCACCATGCTCGGCGGCGTGATGTTTGATGTGCTTCATATCCGGGAGTGGCTGGGGTTGATTGAAGAAGGCGTGCGGCTTTTCCGAAACCCCTGGGGTACGCCGCTGTTTGGAGCCACCTTTTTCGGACTGACGGGCCTGCACATGACGCACGTGACCTTGGGAGTGATTTACCTGGGCGTCATCGCGTTGGGCGTTCACCGCTCCAAGTTCACCTCCGAGGACGTAGAAGTGAGCGGGTTGTATTGGCACTTCGTCGATCTTGTCTGGATGTTTATCTTCCCCTTGGTCTATCTGATGTCGGCGAAGTTTGCTTAGGCACTACCGGCGGCTCAGTCGTCCGTGAAATCGAAGGAGCAATCATTTTGCAGCGAAGGTGAATAAACCGATGATCACCCATCAAACTGGAGAGCACGTGCAGGGGAAACGGATCTTTCTCTATGTATGGGGCTACTTGCTGGCCCTTACCGTGTTCGAGGTTCTCCTTGCCTACCAGCAGTTGAATTTGAAAACTATGCTGGTGATCCTGATGGGCCTGTCCGTGGTCAAGGCCTCCCTCATCATCTCCTATTTCATGCATTTGCGGTACGAGAGGCGTAGCCTCGCGATGACCTTGATGCCGGCCTTGGTTTTTGTTATCGCGATGATGTTCGCCGTATTCCCTGATAGCCTGAGACTGCTACAACTGGGGATTCGGTAAAACGGGTGTAGAGTTCACGCATGATTTCAGAGGCTCCGAAGCAACGGATTAAAAGAACTGCGGGCTGGATTTGGGGACAGGTGCCGCGGATTGCAGGCACCCTCACCATCATGGCGCATTGCACCATGGCCTTCGGGCAGACCTGCGCCATGTGCTACAACACAGCTTCAGCGGCCAAACCCGGTGCGATTCAGGCCCTTCGAAGCGGCATACTGGTCCTGCTTATTCCCCCCACCCTGATGTTCATCGGAATTTTCGCATTAGTGTTTCGCAGCAAGGAACGACCCGAGAGTGATCGGGGGTCGGCGGTCCATGGTCCATGATCGATTCAGCAGCGGGGAATGGTTCGGATTTCGCCGCAGGCCCTGAACGATGGTAAGCGTTCACCCAGAGGCTGGACAGAGCCACTCGATGAATCTGCGCAACCGGCATGCAATGCAAATTCTACCTGAAGGACACGTCAGCTTATTGCACCGCGCCGCTGACTACTGGACACTCACCAAACCCGAAGTGAATCTTCTCGTTCTTGTAACCACGCTGGTTGGTTTCCAATTGGCCTCCCGAGGGTCGCTCCATGTGGGCAAGCTGATACACACGCTGCTGGGAACGCTGCTGGTGGCAAGTGGGACGGCCACGCTGAACCAATACCTCGAGCGTGACTCGGATGCATTAATGCGCCGCACCGCGCGCCGACCACTGCCGGCCGGGAAACTTCTGGCCGGAGAAGCCTTGGGTTTCGGGATGTCCCTCGCGGCAATAGGGGGTGTGGAGCTCTGGCGGGGGGCAAACCCCCTGGCCAGCCTCCTCGCTTTAACTACGCTAGCCACGTACCTGCTGGTCTACACCCCACTCAAGAAACGAACCGCGCTTTGCACGCTGGTGGGGGCATTTCCGGGTGCCATGCCTCCGCTCATCGGGTGGGCAGCTGCCGGCAACGGTTTCGATCGGGAGGCATGGGTCCTCTATGCCATCTTATTCTTGTGGCAGTTCCCTCACTTCCTGGCCATTGCCTGGATGTACCGGGAAGACTACGGCCGCGCTGGATTGAAGATGTTGCCTGCGAACGATCCCCAAGGAACGTCCACGATGCGCCGCATTCTCGGCTATTCTGTGGCTTTGGTCCCGGTCAGCTTGGTTCCAGCGTTCATGGGCCGGGTAGGATTGGCTTATCTGGCCGGGGCCTCTGTGCTGGGCTTGGGGTTGGTGTACGCGGGTATCCGTCTCGCTGTGGTACGGTCGAACTCGCTGGCTCGGGACATGGTTCTGGCGTCCATAACTTACTTGCCAGCGCTTCTGGTTTTGCTGATGGTTGACAAGGCGTGATGGGGCCCCGCAAACGCAGTCGCCAGTAGTAGTGTCAGAAGCCTATGGCCTGGTCCTTCGCGAGCCTTTCCTCCAATTTACTGATCGTGGAGTTGAGCCATTCCAGGAGAGCTTTTTCGGCTTTCTCACGTTCGTGTTCGCCCTCGAGCGACGCGATCGAATCGCCTTCCGAGGTCAGTGGGATGAAATGGCAAGGGATGTCTTGGTCACGATGTTCTTCGGGGACCCACTCCCACAGCAGGCATTCTTCGCACGGATGCTTCTTGAGCTCTTCATCGAAGTTCAGGCAAGTTAAGGAATCGCGAAGCAGTTGGGTCGGCTTCCATGGCGTTCGGACCGAGCGCCCGTAACCGCCGTCCTGGAGGATACTGCGTTGCAGCTTAAGTTCCTGAAGAATCTCATTAAGGTCGGCCATGACTTTGCCCCCCTTGTTTGCGTAGTGAGATTCGGATTACCGTTCTCCCGAGGCCATCAGTGTAACACAGGCCGGGGACGAGGGATGGAATTTGAAGTGGGGGCAGGTTGGCGACAGGCGGCGGAACGTACGCGATGTCGGGAATGCTCATAATCAAGACAAAGTGAAGGACCACATCCCTCCAGATTTCCGGGCGGGGCCAGAGTTCCGGGAGCGAAACAAACGGGAGCCCTATGAATGGGAAGAAAAGAGAGTTTTGGGAGGATGCCTTCCTCCTGGGTTTTTGCTCGGTCATCGCGGTGGCAGGACTAGCCGTTGCATCCTGGGTCGTGGCGGCCGGCAGGCTGCTAAGCCTTGACGGGATGCTATTGACGGCCATAGCACTGCTCTTCGTCCTGGTTTTTGGTGGCGTGGTAGCCTGGTCGTTTCACAAGGGAGAGGCCCAGAATATTTTTAAACATCTCGTGGAGGTCCGAAAGGTGGACAGTGAGAAGGATTAGTCCGGACTCTCGCCGATTGTTTATTTGCCCTTTCCAGCCAGGACTCATTTTGAGCGGCCTGCGGCTGACGATCCCGCAGACACCGTTTGTGCCGATGGTTGGAATCCAAAGATAGGACGTATTTGTGTCCCAAGCCACTCCATTTGTTACTCGCCCACCTGCGCCTCAACACCGTCCTAACATTACGATTCTCGTCGTCCCCTGCCTGTTCGTCATTGTCACTTTTCTGTTCTGGTATCAGACCTGGTTCGGTCGGCAGTTATCCCCCCAGGAAATGCAGCAGTCCCTGACCGACACTTCCGTGCCGCACAAAACGCAGCACGCGCTCTCCCAAATGGCAGACCGCATGTCACGCGGTGATGCGAAGGTGCGGCGCTGGTATCCGCAAGTGCTGGCCCTCGCCCGTAACAGAGAACCGCTGCTTCGTCTCACGGCAGCCTGGGTGATGGGACAAGATAATGGCTGTGAAGAATTCCACCAAACGCTGGTTGGGTTGTTACGCGACCCAGACGCCCGCGTTCAGTGGAATGCTGCGTTGGCGCTGGTGCGTTTTGGGGACGCATCTGGAGATCCCCAGTTGCGGATGATGCTGGGTGCCTCCACCCTGAAGGCCCCCCAATCGGGCGTCCTACAATTCAAGCTGAAGCCCGGGGGCGCCTTTCGGGCTGGAACTGTCGTGGCACATATCAGAACCAGCGCCGGCTTGTCCTTTGAGGTGCGCTCGCCCGTGGATGGAGAATTCCAGGCATGGGTCGTTCCTGACGGCGCCGCCGTCTCAGCCGGCCAGCCGTTGGCACGCGTTTCACCCAGCGAGGACCAAGTCTGGGAAGCGCTACGCGGCCTCTACTTAGTGGGGGGAGAACAGGACGTTGAAGCCGTGCAGGCGTACGCACGGGGCGGCCAGGGCATCTCGCTTCGAGTGAAACACCAAGCTGAGTTGACTGCTCAAGCTATTCACAAACGCGTGGCCTCTCAGCGAATTCATTCTTGATTGCCCAAACACGCGGCCACGGTCGGGACGACTCAGCCCGGACAACTTGCTCCCGGAACAATTCTCATAGCTTGAATTTGGTACCCAGAATTGCTTCCACTTCCTCCAGGGGAACCATTTCAATGGCGTCCCAAGGGCAGCCATCCAGGAACGAACCGTCAGGCCCTTTGCTGGTGCATTTCTTACAACCTATGCAGAGTTGCGGATCGACTTCAATGCGGCCGAAGGGCGGATGTTCCTCGTCGGGAACCCAATACATGCAGTCCTCGACCGGACAATAGGGAACGCAAGCCGGTGATCCCGCACACCCGGTGCAACATTCCGTGATGATGGCGAGTTCCTTGGGTTTCTTTTTTCGAGGCGTGTTGATCCCCACTGATTTGGGCTCGCTCTTGACGACCTCACCCACGGGTATGTAGTAAGTTGCCAAATTGTTCGCTCCATCCCTGAGATTACCGAAATTTTGACAGACAGAAGCACCCAAGTCAATAGACCCCAGGGTTCGGTTACGAATGAACTTGATGAAGAGACGCCTTCACGCAACCCTTTGGCTACATAACCTTGTTATCGTCACTTAAATACTCGTATTATTCAGGGGCCATCCCGTGACCAGTATGCTGAGGAAGGGCGGAGCGTGCCCTGACAAGTTCGGCGAGGGCCCGGATGAACTTGGGTGAATCGTTCAATGCGGGCATGAGTTCGAAATTTGTGATCCCCGCCTGCGCCGCGTGTTTCCGAGCCTCAATGTCAATTTCGTATAGCGTTTCCACGTGGTCCGTGACAAAAGAAATGGGAACCACCAGCACCTTTCGGGTGCCCTCGGCGGCTAGGTGCTCGAGGGTTGATTCGAGTGACGGTTGTAACCAACGACCGAGCGAAACCCGGCTTTGGTAGCAAAGTGTGTGGGGATTGGTCCAGCCGCCGCGCATCATTACCAATTTCGTGGTCGCTTCCACCTGAGCCTGGTAGGGATCGCCGCCCTCGATAACGCGCACTGGCAAACCGTGTGCGCTAAAGACCAGATGGGCCCTATCGAGGCTAGGCTGGAGCGGGTCGCGGTCGGGCGCGGTAGGACCTACTGCTCCGGCCATCCGATCAAGTCCGTTGTTAATCCGCTCCACCACTGCATCCAGGTAGGACGGGTGATCGTAGAATTCTCGAACAATTGTTGTGGGTATTGGTCTGGGCAAAACGGTCTGCTTCCGGTACCATTCGTTCAGGCTGCTGCCGGTCGTGGTTTTGGAAAACTGAGGATATAAAGGCAACAACACCACCTGATTAAAATGGCCGGCCGAAACCCGCTGCAAGGCCTCCTCGGTAAATGGGTGCCAGTACCGCATGGCGACAAAAACCCGGACGTCGAGACTGCGGCGCAACTCCTGCTCCAATGCTTGGGCCTGTAACTCCGTGAGTTCACGGATCGGTGACTTTCCCCCGATGCGAGCGTAGTGTTCTTGGACTTTGCTTGCTCGTCTCGTGGCCACCAAGCGCGCAAGCACCGGCCGGGCCTGTCTCGCGAAAGGGAAATCAACGATATCGGGGTCTGAAAAAAGGTTACGCAAGAAAGGGGCCACTGCTCCGAGCGAATCTGGGCCTCCAAGCTGAAATAGAATAACCGCTAATGAATTCTCGATAGCCAAATTTATTCCCGTGCCTCAGTAGCCTGATACTCCCCCGGAGTTATGACGGGGAACGCCCTTTTTTGCTTTACCACGTGAGTACCGCAACCAGAAAACACTCTCCACCGTACGTGGATTGCGTGCATGGGTCAAGATTTCTCGGAATTATATACTTGACAAACCCATTTTCTTATGATACGCTGGGGTTCTGATGAGGTAACTATATGAATCTCAGCGACATATCGCAACAATTCAGCACCGAAGATGCAGCGCGAGAGTTCCTTGAGAAGATTTTGTGGCCCGATGGCGCAATTTGTCCGCACTGCGGCGTACTGGGCGAGTCCTACCGCCTCACCGCTAAGTCTGAAAGCAAGAACGGTGTGCGCCCTGGCGTGTGGAAGTGCGGAGCTTGCCGCAAGCAATTCACCGTCAAAGTGGGAACCATTTTCGAGGACTCGCACATACCGCTTCATAAATGGCTCATGGTAATCCACCTGCTTTGCTCAAGCAAGAAGGGCATGAGTTCTCACCAAATCCACCGCATGGCCGGGATCACCTATAAGAGCGCATGGTTCATGACTCACCGGATTAGGCACGCCATGAAACCGGTAGACTGTGACAAACTTCAAGGCACCATCGAGATCGACGAAACCTATGTGGGCGGGAAGGTCAAAGGCCATGGAGTTAAGGCCGGGAGAGACAACAAGGCTCCCGTGGTCACCTTGGTAGAGCGCAACGGGGAAGCCCACTCATTCCACATGGAACACGTCACCGCCGCGAACCTCAAGCCGATCATCAAGGAGGGTGTCCACGGCTGGTCTAACGTTATGACTGACGATGCCACCGTGTATCCTTTCGTGCTCAAAAATCACGTGGCATCACACGATGTAGTGTGCCACAGCAAGGGTGAGTACGTTCGGCATGAGGATGGAAAGAGCATCCACACTAACACCGTTGAAGGTTTCTTCTCTTTATTGAAGCGCGGCGTGTATGGAACCTTCCATCACCTCAGCAAGAAGCACTTGCACCGCTATCTGAGTGAGTTCGATTTCCGTTATAATGCGCGGGATGTCTCGGACGGAGAGCGCACCGAACGGGCGCTCCAAAGTGTCAGAGGCAAGAGGTTAATGTATCGAACGAGACTTAGTAGCTAAAACTAAAAAGCCTTAGACGCGACGGCCATCGCTCTAAGGCTCATAGAAAGTGTCTGCGCACCCTCTAGAAATGAGGGTAGCGCAGTGGTGTGCCACAGTCAAGAGTTGAATGAAAGCCTTGAGCAGAAGACTTCACATAGGACAGTGTATCCGCCTTGGTGGATTAACTCTAGACAAGTCGTTAGCTGGTGGGATATGGAAAAGTTCAGCGCAGAAGAATATGTTGAAATAGCTTTCCTGCTTGAATCTCAGCGTACCAAATTCAGCGCGAGTAGGCTCGTCGGCATTCTAAGGGTTGGTGATTCATCGTCTCCGCAATCCGAATGGTTTCTCGAAAATGAAGACCGAGAAAGTCTCATTAGGGGATTCCAGGTATTAGCCTCGCGCTGCGAGACTATAGGACTCTCAGTATCCGCCGCGAATGCGCTTACCGTTGTTCGTGGCGTTTCTGACGACTCCCTAAAATTCACAAACACTTGGGCAAAGTTTGAAATCAAAAAAGCTTTAGAGATACTGTCTTATGAGATGAGAGATCATTTATTCCTGTATATTCAACAAGACAAGCAAAAATGGTATCTGGTCCCGCAGGCAGGATGGGAAGAGGTAGTAAAAAGATTTCCATCAACAATAACTGACATTGAGGAAGCGTCGCGCTGCTTCGCATGTGACCGTTACGGCGGAGCGATTTTTCACATCCTCTTGATGATCGAGACTGGATTATTGGAAGTTGGAAAGGTTCTTGGAGACCCAGACCCAAAACCAGGGTGGAATAGCGTATTGAAGCTGGTGGACCGCATTGTTTCCACTCCTTACCCTCAATTGACCGCCATCGAGAAGAAATACCGGCCCGCATTGGAACAGATTCGCCCGCTCATGCACTCAATGGAAAACTCGTGGCGCAACAAAATTAGTCACGCTGCAAATAAGGTAACGTTTCTTTCTGGAGAGATCAGCGAGAGAATGGCCAAGGTAATAATGGCAAGCGCGCAGAGTTTCATGCACCGAGTAGCCACTGACTTCTAATGTGATTCGCGTTTCGCGGTCTGCTTTTTCGGCTCCGGCTTGGCCTTCGCAATCGCCTTCACCGCATCCTCAAACTTCATCGGATACAGGGTGAGCTTCGACTCATAGTGCCGCTTTGGGGTTTTCATGACCCTATGATAGCACGGTTAACTTGCGTGTCGGTCTCTCCCTCGGTGATCACCTCAAAAGCGGCCATGCATGATCGGGTCAAAACCGGCCATGTGGGGCCGTCCGGGACTAACCTTTTTTACCCTGCCGCCGGCTCTGCTGGCAAGTCGGTTTTCGTTCGCCAGCTTCGCGGGCCGCACTTCAGCAGATGTCCGTGGTGCAGGAGGCGGTCGAGCATGGCGCTGACGGCCGCGGCATCCCCCAGCAACTTGCCCCAGTCTTCCACCGGTCGATTGGAAGTCACCAGCGTACTGGCGCGTTCGTAGCGACGCATAATGAGTTCGAGCAGTTCCTCGGCAGCGGTCAAGGGCAGCTTGCGCATGCCGAAGTCGTCGATGATGAGCAGCGGCACGGTGGTCAGCGACTCTAGACATTCCTTGCGGGTGCCGTCAAGGGTGGCGTCGGCGATCTCTTCGAGCAGGGCGTGAGTTTCGCGGTAGAAGACGCGATACCCCTGTTGGATGACGGCCTGGCCAATGGCCTGCGCCAAGTGACTTTTGCCGCTCCCGGGCGGGCCGAGAAAAAGGGCGTCTTCATGCCGGGCGATGAAGGTGCCGGTGGCCAGCTCGAAGACCAGACTGCGATTCATCTTTTTGTTGAAGGTGAAGTCGAAGTTGTCGAGGGTCCTGAGCGGGTCGCGGAACTCGGCCTGCTTGCGCCGGCGTTCCAGCATGCGGTCGGCGCGGCGCGTGAGTTCGTCGGTGACCAGGCAGGAGATCAGATCTAAGGGTGCCATGGATTCGGCTTGGGCCTGACGCAGGCGGGTCTCCAGCACCGCCGCCATCCCTCCCAGGCGTAACTGCCGTAAAGCGCGATTCAGTTCGATCAGATTCATTGCGTTTCCTCTCTTCCTGACGATGTCGGTGCACTTCGTGAAAGACCATCCTCTCCGCCGCGCGCAGCGGGGCGGCGCCTTGTGCGGAGGGCTGCGGGCAGGTCTGCGCATCATCATTCGTGCACCTCCGGGGAAGTCCGTGGCGGCGCTTCCGGGACCATCTCAAAGAGCGACCGCTGTTGTTCTTGTTGCTGCATCCGTTGCTGGATGAGATCGCGGTAGTGCACCAGTTCGCGGATCAGGGGATCAACTTGCTGTAAGCTCAGGGGGGCTTGGGGGCGTCGTTCCAGATAGCGGCGCACAAAGCGATATTCGTGCACTTGCAGTTCGAGCGCGGCGGCGCACGCTTCCTCGACCGCCGCCAGTCCGAACTTCTTGGCCAAGGCCAGCACACCCAGAATGCGGCGCACGCCCAGTTCTCCTTCTTGGCGATGGATCGCTTGGCAGAAAGCGCCGATGTGAGTTCCGGCGCGTTCCGCTCGCGCCAGCAACTGCAGGGTGCCGAGCGGCGCGCGCTTCGGGTAATCCTCCGGCTTGATGCGGAACCGGCCGCGCTTCTGGCGGACATGCTCGCGCAGCAGTTGACCGGTGCGCGGATCGAGCAGGCGCACGTAAAGGTCATCCCACTGCACGTTGACCAAGCGCCCGATCCATCCCGGTGGCGCGCCGTAGTAGGCGGCTTCAACTTCCACGCAGCCGTCCAGATGCACAGTGCGCTGCCCGTACTGGTAATAACGGAAGGGTTCAAGTGGCAGCGGTTGCAGTGCCGGTTTTTCTTCCGCGAACATGGCGGCCACCTGGCGCTTGGTGGTGCCGTGAATGCGCGTGTCCGCCCAGTGCGTCTCCCAACGATCCAGGTAGGTTTGGGCTTGCTCCAGACTCTCGAAGCGCAGCCCTTTAAGCGGTGTCTTTTGCGCATGTCCGACTCCCGCTTCGACTTTGCCTTTGCGATCGGGATGCTGAACTCGGCACGGCATGCCCACGGCGCCGTAGTGAGCGAGCACATCGCGGTAGAGGGGATTGAGCGTGGGATCGTAGATGTCGGGGACCAGCACGCCCTCGCGTAAGTTGTCGAGCACGATGAGTCGAACCACCCCGCCCAGCCGGCGAAAGGCCTTCTCATGCAGTTCCGCCCAGGTGCGGGAACTCGATTGGAAAACCAGCAGACGGACCGACTTGCGGCTGTAACCCAGAGTCATCACGAAGAGGCGGGTGCGCCGGTACGTGCCGGTCTGAGAATCGCGGACCATGGGACCGGTGCCGTAATCGACTTGGGCTTCTTCGCCGGGAGCGGTGTCGATGACGGGATGAGCCTGCGGAATCTGTACGCCGCGGAGCTTGCCGACAAAGCGCCGCACGCTCTGGTAGCCGCTGGTGAAGCCGGTCTCTGAGACCAGATCTTGCCAGATGGCCATGGCGTTGCGGCCACGGGCGAGAGCGAGTTCGATCAGCTCGCGATAGGGTTCACAGGCACTGGCGGAGGGACTGCGCGAGGGAGGCCCCGGCGCGGGCGCGGGCTCCGCGCCCGCGCCGGGGACCATCACCTCGGCGGCGGGCGCTTGACCCAACAGACCGGTCGCTTCCGCTGGGGGTTGGGGCAACTCCGCGTCGGTGATCACCCCGTTGGCCGGTTTTGCCGCGCCCGGTTCAACGGTTGATTCTGGGGTGGGTTCGTGCCGAATGAGATCGACTGCCGCCGGAGGGCGTTGTCTTTCCCCGCCAAAGTCGGTGGTCACCTCGGTGGCCGGTTTTGCCGTGTCCAGCCCGGAAGGCGGTGGCAGATGAGGCTGTATCGATGCCGGATCGGAGGAAACCCCAGAGGCCGGTTTTCCCGCGCCAAAGTCGGTGATCACCTCTATGGCCGGTTTTGAACCCGCTCTTCGCTCCCAGCCCGGAGGTCGCACCGGGATTCCCGCGGCTTTCAAATATCCCGCCGCCGTTTCCCGGCGCACACCGGTGGCTCCCTGGATGCGCCGCAGCGTCCACCCGAGCCGCCCTAAAGCTATAACTTGCTGTTTCTTTTCATCACTCAAGACATTGGCCATAGCGGCTGAGGCTATAACGCCTCATGCCGCAGTCAATGTCCCGGAGTAGGTCTCCATATGGCCGGTTTTCAGGTGATCATATATGGCCGGTTTTGGGTGATCACTGAGAGTCTCTCAAAACTACGAGCGCCCGTAGTATACTTTACACATGAAAAGCGAAGGCGGAGACCCAGCAGCGGTTGAACTTGGGCGTAAAGGCGGCGAAGCTGTATTGGCCAAGTACGGCCCGAAGCATTTTGATTGGCTTCAGTCACTACGGAAAAACCGGAGGGGTGGAAGGCCACGCGGTAAAAGTAAGACTTAGCTTGGATTCATGCTAGGTGTATTCGGATACAGTCAAAGACAGGGGTGAGGAGAAATTCGGATATTTCGGGAAAGTCCTTAAACAGTTTCCCGTTTCCTCTGGCTTGGATATTCCCACTGAGGTCGGAGACCAGCGCAATCTGCCTCGTATCGCCCTCTGGGAAATCTTCTTGTGATCTATCAACTCGGCACGAAAAGGTGTAATAGATAGTCGGACTATTCAACCAGACTTCTAGCTTCGGCATTGGGTAAGCGTTCCGAGCTATTGAAAACCTGTTCTCTTGGCGTAGAATCGCAAGATGCAGGTCTTTGGCGACGGATTGGTAGGTTCCAAAATCCTTCAGCACCCTCCGATATAGGCCATCGAAAAACGGAGAGGCCCCCGAGTCTACCAGCAGTGATCGGCGTAATGAAACCTCGTGATCTTGGGATTTCTCGCTTTGTGAGGCTAGGTATTTATCGACCCAATCGTCAGCCATAGTTTGCGTCCTATTCGGCCATTCGACTTGTAAGCTAAAGCGTACCACTTTGGCCTAACCTAGCACACAGCCAACAAGTTTGTCACTTAAGGATTTTTGCTGGGTTTGTCAAGTATATAATTCCGAGATTTCTTTGGCCGAGTGCCTATGGCCGGGCCCGACTGGTAATTCCCCCAACGACGACTCGCAACTGGACGCGATGGGATTTGGTGTGCTAACGCAAATCGAAGGGGACCCATCGTACGGGCCGCGCATGGGGTGACGCCACGGCCGGGCTTACTGAATCGAGCATCACGACTTCTGGCCTCGACCTTTCCGGCCTAGACCTTCCGGACTGGTGGAACGCTGGCCAAGAATATTTCTTTCCTAGTCCTTCCTTCTTTGGACGTAAACACCAGCTTTCACTTTGAATCGGCATGGGTGAGGTTCGACAATATTCTAGCTTCGCGATGGCTTTCCTTCAAGATCCGCAAACTCGAATGTCCGCAAACAGAATTGGATACACCGATCTCGGAAAAACGCTTTCTGACCTTGACAGCACGGGCGGCCTTTGCCATCTGTATTCGCCTCACCCGCGCGATCGACAGAACAAAAGGCGATGTTCCAGTTATGCTCCAGTTGCGCGCGTTCTTGCTGGAATCGGCGGATTGAGCGCCTGGGAAAATCAATAAGTTACGTGTTTTCAACAAGGCGGAATGTTCGACTTCCCCCGCCTCCACCACCATAAGGCCTTGTTTTTCATTCAGTTGGGACGACGCTCTTTTCCGTGTACCTCAGGTGTACCCTTCGTCTCGGCAATCACTATCGGATCCTCAGCCCAGGCGCGCTTCACGTCGGCCTCTAATTGGGCCTGTCGGGCACGTACCCAGGGCGTGTAATGCCGTTCGGTGATCTTGACACTCTGGTACCCGAGCAACATGGACACGCGCTCTAAAGGAACTCCGGCTAACAGCAACTCGACGGCGAATGTGTCTCGGAAACGGTGCGCGTGCCCGTTCTTCACGCTGGCCAGCCGGAACAGCTTGGCGAGACTCCGTTGCCAATCTCCCACGGCACTTTTCGGTTTTGACTCCACGCTCCAAAAGAAATGCCGCGAGTTTGAATACGAAGCAGCCTCTAACGCACGAACCACAAACTCAGGCAAAACGTTGTAAACGGGAGTCCCTGCTTTGGCCGTATATAGCAGTAGCTTGTTTCGGTTGATGCGGTCGCGGGCGAGCCTTACCGTGTCGCCAATCCTCATTCCACTATAACGGAGCAAAAGAACCAGAGCCCGCAGGCGCCGCGCATTGGCTTGACCCGTTCGACCATAGTTGTCGCCGTAACGGTCACAGGCCCCGAGAATTTTAATCATCTCCTCGCGCGTAAACGGCAATGTCGGACGGTCAGCTATTTTCGGATTGGAAATGTTCTTCGCCGGATTTTCGTCCACCCAATGGATTTCACAAGCAAAACGGAAAAAAGCACGGAGGTTTTCCAGTTTCTTCAGGGCGGACAAGTTATGATTGGGCCATTCGGCGCGAAACTTTCGCAGCATAGACACATCCAGTTCGCGCAGGAACCGCATGCCCTGAGCGAGTGCAAAATCTTCCATCTGACGAAATAGCAGTCAGTCGGTATTTATACAGGGTTGGCTCACGCAGTCCTCGGGCCTCTGCATCACGGAGGTATGCCTGCGTCGCATCTTTGACAGCGATTGGCTCAGGCGGGATTTGCTCCGAATTCCGCGAATACCTAGCTTTCACTTGCGGGAGCTTCTGCTCCTCTGCTTCTGCCCAGTTGTTAACGTGCAAGGATTCCCGAATCTCTTGATTGCCAATCAATCCGTCAACCCAGATCGGACATCGGCATCGGCGGTATTTCCTTCCTTCCGAACGATGCGGGCAGGACTTCATGTGCCTTCGATAGATCGTCAGCATTTGCGCCACTCCTTTTTGCAGGGGGTTACAGCGAGAACATTGTGGCGACCACATGGGAAATTATGGGTTACACAGCGACATTAGATGCTATAAGAGCTATTGTTTGAGGGAAATCCCTGGAGTCCGGAATTTTGCTCCTGATGGGAATGCCAGGAAATCCAACATCTCACACTTACTTGCGGCTGCGGCTGTGATTTGAATGACAGCATCTGTTGGCCTCGGACCCCGCTAAAATGCGGCCCCAAACGCATATGAGATCGGCGGACGGCGGGTTTATCGGATAAATGCAGATAATTGCTATGAGATGCTGGATTACCGAGAATGCCTACCAGGAATCCAAGTCCCAGAATGAGTAAGAGTACAATGTTACTTGCCCATTGCTTGCTTGTGATCGCGCCGGAGCTATCTTGGGGCTTCCGTACTCCCAAAATCGGCGCACTGGTCCCAAGCGAACCCAAGGCCATCCAGTGGCTGGAGGGTGGCAAGCTCAACCAGACTGCCTTCCGAACCAATTACTGCCCGACGCTATGTAAGAGTGCGGATGTCCCCTTCCGAAGGGCTCTGGCGTCCCCAGGGCCTCCGCATTATCCAATGATCCTTCGAGGAAACCATATGGCTATGTAGCCCTCGTCCGGACACCCGTGTACCCCAGGCATGCAATCCGTGTATCCCAGGCGGACCGGGTCGTGTATCCCCTTGCAGGAAACCGGAGCGGGCGCGCGGATAGGAGGTGTGATATTCCGGTTCTGCCTAATCGGGGTCCAATCTCCAACAGAGAGTGTCCCGGCGAATTGCCGCCCGGCCCAGTATGGGCTCCGCACTGCCGCTTTTTGCGCCCGCCGTCTTGGTCATCTAAACCCGATCATCCGGGCTGGAAAGTTGACGAATCCCCGTGCAGGACCACGGACCTGAATGGAGCACCGGGCTAGCCGGGGAGCCGGCCTCAGTCCCAAGACCCTTCCCCTCACTTCTCCCTACCCGTTTCCAACCCCTTCGATGGTCTCCGGAACCGTGTATCCCCCCTTTCTCCAGGGCGGCCCCCCTCAGAATTAACACCCTTCTTCCTCCATGGCCTCATCTCTCTGGCTTGGATATCCCCAACCGTTTACCCAGGGCAACTCCCCGAACGGTCATTCCATGGACGCCTGTTCCCTGCGCCATCGCTGCATCAGCTCCTGGCAGGGGGCGACCCCCCAATCACATCAAACGAGAACAACACCATCCCCGACCCGGCGTTGCAGGCCATCCCTGCCCTCTCTACACGCCTGCCGGTTTTCCGACCCGGGGTATCCGCTCTTCTGCTGGTAGACGGACAGTTCGGCCGGCATTCTTTCGTGCGTCTCCCGCCAGCCGCAGTTCAGCCACCCCGGGAGCCTGCCGAAAGCCGCTGTCGATGTGGCCCGGAGGGAGTTGGGAAGATCTCAGACGGCAGCAAAACGGCAAGGTGACAAATGGCCCGCGTGGAGAGGGGCACCCCGTTCGGAGAGCTCAAGGCACGAAATCGTGTATCCCGGGTACACACCAACCGTGCAATAAACGTCGTCTGCATCTCATTCACGGCGTCGTCTACTGAAGTTCCCCAGCCCTCATTCAGGATCTCCACGCCGAAGATCTTCATGCTGGCGGCTGCGCCGTATTCATTCGTACCGGCCAGGGTGATGTCGAAGGGGAGGATCTGGTCGGAAGCCCAGGGGGTGGCCAGGGCTTTGAAGCCGGAGGCGGAAGAGAGGGGCGTGTCGGCACTCTGTTCGATGGTGGCGCTGGCCGGCGTGCCATTGGCGTTGGTGATGGTGGAGTCGAAGGTGACCGTCTGGCCGATGAAGTTCGATTCGGTAACGGTGTATTGGGGGCGGATGTGGTCAACGTTGGCGACGAAGGTTCCACCCTGCTGGTTGATGAGGGCCAGTAGGGCGTGACGATCGAAGTTGATCCAGACGAGTGAGCCGGCGATGCCGCGCTTGTTACGGGAGAAGGCGCGGGGGTCGGGGGAGCCCATGGTATAGATGGGCGCCTTCTCGCGGGTGATGGAGTAGGAAATGGCTTGTATCTCGGCGAAGGTGAGGTTGCCGATGACGGCGCGAATGTCGGTGCCGGACAGGGAATTATAAGACCGGCTGACTTCACTAACCACAGAACCGGAAAATGCACCCATGGATGTTTACTCCTTCTTTGGTCAGGAAGAACTACAGCACACAGCAGGGGAAGCTGGTCAGGAGTGGATTTTTTCGGGGGCCGGCCGGGATGTCGGGCCAGTACTTCACCTGAAGAATGTACCTCGGATATCTGAATCGATGAACAATTAAGGTAAGGACTTTTTCTGCGGGGCCGGCCAGACAAACGGCTGGGGCTGGGGGGGATTGTCCGCTAGATAACTTCGAACGGCTTGTTCCACCGCCGCGGTGCCCGGCAAACCCTCGCGATCAGCCTGCTTCCGGGTCAACTCCCTGAGCCGGCATGCCACCCAATCTAACCACGTGCTGCCGGCCGGCGCGGGATGGACCTGCAACCGGGGCCGGTGTTTGAACCAAGCCTGGGCGAAGTCCTGGGCGTGCGTGCCTTCATGGTCCGTCACTAAATGGATCGGTGTCTCACCTGGGACCTCGCGCTCCAATCTACGGATAAAGCCTAAAAATGCCTGCTGGCGGGGCCGCCAGCGGCTGTCTCCCACGACGCGCGATTCCAAATCCTGCAGGGCTTCGAACACGCTTGCCGTGCCGACCGGCAAGTTCTCATTGAGCAACGCAGGAAGGGCAGGCTTTTTCCTGATGAGCCGGGCGGGCAGGCGTTCCAGTGCGAAGGCCAGGAGCTTATCGGGGGGATTCAAGTAAAGACCGACGATGCCCCGGGCACTTCCCGCCGCTTTCGACTTGGGGCGGCCGGCCAGGTGCGGCTTAACGGCGTATTCATCCAGAATCCGCTGCATCGTTCCATGACTGATTCCCTGCGCCCGCGCCAGGCTGCGCACGCTCCAACGCTTGCTTCCTGCCGGGGGAACCTTGGCCGTCGCCTGCACGATCTGCCGGATCTGCCGCCGGGAGATACGTCGCTGCGGTCCTCGTCCGGGAGCCAACTCGAGCAGCGCCTCGGGACCTCCCTCCCTAAAACGCTTCCGCCACAACAACACGGTCACCAAGGTGGTCGGCAAGGCCCGGGCGATGGCGCGATTGGAGGCTCCGGCCGCCGCCAACAGGATGATCTGGGACCGCAGAGCCACTTGACGAGGCGTCTCGGAAGCCGCCCGCCAGGTCTCCAAGACGCGGCGTTGCTCGGGGGTCAGGAGAAGGGGTGGGGCCGGGCGTGCCATCAGGCGCGAGGATAGCACGGATGAGGCGGAGGAAGGCAGAGGGGAAGGAAAAGAAAAGCTGGTATGATATACTTACATGTGGTACTATCCCAATGACATCATCCGATACGGAGGAAATTGTGGTTATGACTCAACCCCTAACCTTTGGCGCTTTCCTGGCGGCCTGCCGGGAAGCATCCGGCAAAACCCAGGCGCAGATCGCCGCGGCCTGCGCCATTACCCCGGAAGCGATCTGTCAAATCGAACGGGGGCGCCGCAAGCCCGCTTTCGATCTCGTCCTCGCCTTGGCCGATGCCCTACAGATTGACCGCAGACTGCTCGGCCGCTTCGCCCTGCAGACCCGCGCCTCTCAGTTTTACACCATTTTGGGCCTGGAACCCGTCGGGGAGGAAGCCCTCCTGGCGGCCTGCCCCCACTTGGCGGTCTTCCATCCCCTCTTCGACAACCCGCAGGAGGAAGGCCAGCTAGCCACCCACTGCGCGCAACCCGCTGAAGCTCCCCTGCCGTCCGCTCTGGGCGTGCCGGCTGAACCTGCCCCGCCGGCTTGCTAGCGAGCCGCAGTTCGCCGGGTGGTCCTGGGCTCGCCTACCAGCACGTCAATGGGCAGGCGGGTATTGGAACCACCTGGGCGAACCGACCTACACACGATTGCGGCAAAAGGAACACCGGAAAATGACGGCCGATGGGGAAGCCATCCCAAGGCAGTACCAGCACCTGCAGTTGCTGTAGGAAGAAGCCTTGTTCAGCGGGCGCCCGCATTGGAAAAGACTCCAGCGCTGGCACGAGGAACTCTGCGGCTGGGAGGCGCTCCTCGCCGGCCTGGAATTGGAGGACCTGCTGTGAGTCAACGCGCCGTGATTTATGCCCGGACTTCCACCGTGGACCAGCACACCGAAAACCAGGTCTATGATCTGGAACAACTGGCCCGTCAGCGAGGTCTCGAAATCATCAAGATTTATCAGGACCAGGTTTCAGGTACCCGGGCCCGCCGGCCAGGGCTCGATCAACTGCTGAGTGATGCCCGCCAGGGGAAGTTTGACGTGGTGCTGGTGTGGGCCTGCGACCGACTGGCACGGTCGGGGGCACACTTTCTCCAGGTCCTGGATGAGTTGGGCCATCTGAACATTGAGTTCATTTCGTATCGCGAGCAGCTCGATACCACCGGTCCCCTGGGTCGCGCCGTGGTAGTAATCATCTCGGCGATTGCGGAACTGGAACGATCCTTGATTGTGGAGCGGGTGCGCGCCGGACTGCGCCGGGCGAAACTGGAAGGCCGACGGTTGGGCCGCCCACCGCTTACGGTTGATCGCGAAGCCGTCCTCCGCGACCGAGAGCAAGGGATGAGCATCAGCCAGTTAGCCAAGCAGCACGGCATCGCCGAAACCAGTGTCCGCCGACTCCTGCGCCAGTCCGATTCCACCCCGCCAAAAACCCTCGCTCCACCGCCTTCGCAAGTTACTGAAAACACGCACCCGCTTTCGGCCGTTTAAGGTCCGCCAAAAACAGTAGGTTTGGGGCAGGACGAGGTCGTTTGGTTTGGCCAAACGGACACTGATTCGCGGATCAGGTGAACGTGCGTTGCCGACTCAGTATTTTGTTTAGCTTTCAGCATGGTTCACGACCATTTGTGTGCACAATATGTGCGTCGTAAGAGGGTGGGCACCCCCGGACAGACGGGACGGCATCGCAAGAACTCGCTCGGGCGTCGACAGACGGGGGCTGCACTGTACCGGACATGCCAGTGATTCCACTCAAATTTGAATCAAACGAGCGGCTTCCTGAATGCGCAATTGGCTCGACCCGCAAACCCAAGCGGAGGTCCCCGCCAAGCCCTTGGAAAACAAGAGACCATGCGGCCACTCACGATTGGTGTTTAGGATTGCATACCCGACTGTTGCTTCTAGCTTGCCTTTCTGCTTACCACGAAAGGGACGGCGAGAGAACCGGAGGGGACCTCCAGTTTGAATCAATACGAGTAAGTGGCTGCCACAAGGACCAGGCCGCCTATCACGTTTCCCAAGGTGACAGGTGTCAGATTCCAAAACAGGAATTGGGTCCAAGTCACTTTCGCACCTAGCATCATTCCCATTCGAATAAAGTACATATTTGCCACACTGTGTTCAAATCCAGAGGCGACAAAGGCCATGATCGGGAACCAAATTCCCAGGAATTTACCGCTCACAGTCTTTGCCGCCAAGCCAAGCAAGATGGCCACATTGACCAAAATGTTACAGGCAATCCCCTTCATGAAGGCCGGAATACACGCACTGGCGGCCCTCGTCGGCGTAAGCTCGAACCAAGCCTGGATCTGCATCGAAAAAGTGATCAGAGGGCGAGAGGATGAACCCGCCGCCCCCACCCGCGGCTTCAAAACATTCCCGCACCGCCGCCCAGGTCACCTCGGGTCGACAATCGATCAAGAAGTGAAATTGGTCGAAGCCCCCGATGATGCAGACGCGATCACCAATGCGGCGCTTCGCCTCCGCCAGGTTGACGTCGCCCCCCATGGCCGCAGGCGTGAAGGTTTCCATGGCATCCGGCTTCATGTCGGCAATTCTTTCCAGGAATGGCATCATGCCGCCGCAGGTGTGGTAAACGATCCGCTGGCCCGATTGGTGCGCGAGTGCAATCAATTCCGCGTCATAGGGGGCGACAAACTCGTGGAAGATCTTAGGTGAGATGACCGTGGAGGATGCGGCGCCACCGCCCAGCTCGACAAGATCGATCTTGGCGCTTTTCATCGACTGGATGTAAACCTTCTTACGCCGGTGCAAGGCACGCAAGAACTCATGCACCCACGCCGGATCGTCGTAGGTGGCCAGGATCAGTTGCTCGGCGGGATAGAGGCAACAGGCATCCTGCCACGTCCCCGGCTGGCCGAATACATCAAAACAGGGGATGTGACTGCGTACCAGGCCGCGCTCGCCGTATTCCTCCACCACGCGATTTGTCGCCTCCATGTCGCACCAGGGCGCCGTGACGAATTCACCGATCAGGTCAATGTCGCGCTTGTTCTTGACGAGGTATTCTCTCACCCACGTGGTCTGGTCGTTTGATTCCGTCACCATGGTGAGAGCGCCTTGAGGCGTTATAAAACGATAGCGCCGCGTCTTGTAGGCTGTACTCGGAATATCCTCCCACTTCACCCGCCACTTGTCAGATGATATGCGGCGTGCCTCCAGAAAGCCTGGCTCGCCTTGCAAGGGATCGAAGTAATCGCCACTGCCAGGAGCCGGCTTGTGGAAGACCTGCCACGTAATCCGGTCCAGCCCGTAGTGATCGAAGAATTCCTGGCTAGATATGCCACCCTCATATTTATCGAGGTAATACTGCATCAGGTGATGTGTGGTCACGGGTAGACGATCGGCCTCGCGGCGCGCCAGCGCAGCCAACATTCGTTTGTTTAGGAGTCATGGCTTAAATCCTCGCTAAAGCCGACGCAAGATTCGACCTATAAAGTCCCGCCTCAACTTCAGAGGTAACCTTCACTACCAACGATGTTTCACTACGAATACGCTCCATATTCGTCTACGAGCTCTCGCACGCGCCGGACGCGGCGCTCCAAGCCATCGGGCGGAACCTGATCCGCCACACCCAGCACATATCGCTGCTAGGACCGCATGACGTCCAGGACGTGGCGAGTGTATCGATCAAAGCCTTCGTCATTAACGAGTTCCGTGAAGAATACCCCTGGCAGCATCAGAACTTCGGCGGGACTTTGCACTGCGATGCATGCCGCTACGTCGTGGGAGCGCCCGACGGCTTCCAGGATGTCGCGAAATTCCTCCTCTGCCTCAACGAAAATCTGGAAACCGCCGTCACCCCAGCGTCCAAGGCAATTAATTGCATAAGCGGGCCTTGGGGTAAGTAGCACAGATAACTTCTATTCCGCCCACTTGTCCGCGCCGCCGCTCCCTTACAGGTGCACCGCGCCTTCACGTCTCCTGGAGCAGATTCGAATAAGTGCCGTATTTCCTAGCGACCTGGAACATATGAATAATGTTCGCTGCCGGAATGCCGTCGTGGAGTGAATGGTCGGACGCGAGGATATAGCCATACCCAGGTCCGGCGATACGTAGCGCCTCGTGCGTCTCCGTTTCAATTTCCTCAAGGCTGCCGAATGGCAGCGTCCGAGAGGAATCGATGTTTCCCACCAGGCAGATTCTGTCTCCATACCTCTTTTTAACCGTGGCAAGATCCATGCCGGCCGTCCGCTGCAAAGGGTGGTAGGCATCAATGCCGATCTCCACCAGATCATCGAGATAATCGTAGACACGACCGCAGCAGTGCAGAAACACCGGCAAGTTGTTCGCCTTGATGGAGTCGATGATCTTCTTGAGGCCCGGCTTGTAGATTGCCCTGAACTGCTGGGGTCGAAGCAGACCTTGCGCACTTGCGCCGTAGTCATCGGAAAGGGCCATCGCGTCAACTCCCGCCTTTGCCATACGGTCGATCGCCTTCACGGCGAAGTCCACGGCGATCTCAACCAGCTCGGCCAGGAAGCCGGGATCGTCATAGAGGCTAATACAAAGGTTCTCGTACCCGATCAGGAACCACGTCAAGGTCAATGGTCCGATCACGCCACCCAGAATGGCCACTGCCTTATCACCCAGTTCATGGTTGATGGCCACCGCCGTCGTGATTTCGTCCAGACGGCCATCCGCCATGGGGTCAGGAGGTACGTAACCGCGCAAATCCTCACGAGCCTTCAGCGGGAAGGCGATGGGGGCATCGATGGGCCAAGCTGAGTCATCCTGTTGAAAAGTTGTTCCCCATTCGTCCTTGTACACGTTGTCCGAGATTTTCGGTGGGCTCCAGCCGGAAAAACAACCATACGGAATCCAGACGCCATCAAACCCCATCGCCACTGTCAAATCCATCGCATCGCGCGCATTGTAAACGTCAGGAGTCCGACCGATCAATTCGGTGAAAAGTGGTCTCTGGAAAAGGAAGTCAAAAAGTGGAATCCGGTCAACGGGCTGTCGCCTCAACGCTGATAGAAAACGGTCTTTAGGACGCATCCGGTTCCTCCTCAACAGTCTCATGCCTTAAACACGCCATAACCGTGCTCCTTATGGGGTGAATTGAATTCGCCCAGTGCTATTGCCCTTCCGCCAACCGAACAGGAATGCGAACCTCCCGTACGTTGCTCCCCTGAATAATCACAGTTCCCTTGATGGTTCCAGCTAAGGCGGGCGAAGTCCGCACTTCCACGGCAACGGTTTTCTTCTCGCCGGGGAAAAGGTCAAAATAATTGTCGCCGTACAGCGCCAGCAACTGCGACTGCTGAGCAGGATCTTCGCACTCGATGCGCAGTCGAACGAGCCGTGCGAAGCCATGGTTATTTGCGAGTTCTACCGTAAAGCCGCCCACGTGATCTTTCAGTGTTGCTGCCAGGGCGGCGGGTGTAGCCTTCACGGTCGCCAAGGGCTGCTGCTTGAGCAACTGCATCAATGGCGTGTCGCCGCCCGTCACGGCGGAATAGCGGTACTCCGGGTTTTCGCCCAACGCTTCGACCAGCATCTGGCCGTACAGGCTCAGCCAGGAGGCGCTTAAGGTGCTTTCGGCGGGCGTGTAGCCCATGAACGCCACGGTGCGGCCTTGGCCGTAGCGGCCGGCCACCACCAGGGGCCAGTCGCCGAATTTCATGATGACCTCGCTGCCTTCCTTGGCTTCCACTTCATTGAAGTTCTTGATGCCTGTCTGCTTTAATCCGGCGTCCGTCCAGCCTTCCGCAAATACGCGAACGTCTTTGCTGGTGTTCAACAGATTGATGTCCTCCTTGGAAACGATCCGAGCTTCCACTCGCCGCCGCTGAGTAACAACTCGGTTCTTCCCAGGGTTCCCTGCGAGTCGGAATTTTGTTCTGCGCCGGAAGCCAGCGCTGCAAACGACAGAACCATGAAGATCAGGACATGCAGACACGCCCAAATGCGTTCACCCGAAGGTCCATAGAGCGAGCTACTTGGTCGCGGACTGACTTCATTAACGAATTTCTGGCCGATCATCAGCGGTGTCCCACTTTCTTTAGTTCAGCAATATTTTGAAAGCGTACGCAAACGCCCCAGGATTTTCTGGAGGCAGACTTATCCTGAGCCCCTCGTCGTCATGCTGCCAGGAGAGCTTTGCGTCGCTGCCCAACAGAGATATATGGGCAATTTCACCTTTGCCGATAAGCCGGTTCCTGGTGCCCAGCGATTTGATCAGCACGTCGGGCGCACTCGGCCGGTCAAGGGCGACGGCGTAAAGAGTCTTCCATCGGCTCGTGAAGCGAATGTCCTGCGCCGTAAAGTCAGGGACCTTCTCCTCCCCGAACATTCCACCCTTCACCGGAGTGGGACCTTCGCCGAAGGTTTTCCAGGGCCGCGTGCCATAAATCGCTTCGCCATTCACATCCAACCAATGACCAATGGCGAGCAAGCGTTCTACCACCGCAGCGGGCATCACCCCTTCTGCGGTCGGGGTGATATCGAGTAGCAGATTTCCATTCTTGCTGACGATATCCACCAATTCGCCCACAATGCGGCGCGCGGATTTGTAGCGGGGATTCTGGACGTGGCACCAGGAATTCCAATCAATGGCGTCGTCGGTGAGCCACTTATAGGACGGCATTTCGCCCAATCGGCCGCGCTCGATGTCCAGCAGCCCAACGCCCAACGGCAGTTCCTTTTCCTTATACGTTACGCTGACCTCCTCACCCCGCCCCTCGGCCCGGTTGTAATAGTGAGCGATGACCTCTGCCAGGCGACGCTCATTGATGATGTTCAGCCGGCTGTCGAAATAGATAAGGCTGGGATGGTACGTGTCCACTACCTCCTTCACCTTCGCAGCCCAGGTGTCCTGAAATTCCGGCGTTGGAGGCGCCAGCGTGGACCATGGCTTTCCGAAATCAAATGGACTTCCCGGCGCCGGCGGCCCGTAAAGACCCGCGTACTTCGGGTCGGAAGCATCGACCGATCGGTCCATCGTCGGATACCATCCCCAAAGCCACTGGTGGTGGAAAGTCGATATGAATCGCATGCCCTCATTACGAATGGCCCGGCTCATTTCCCCCACTACGTCGCGACACGGCCCCATCTTCGCGGCATTCCACCTGTTCACGTGCGAGTCCCACATGGAGAATCCGTCGGCATGCTCCGTCACCGGCCCGGCAAACTTCGCTCCGGCCTTGCGAAACAACTCGGCCCATTCCTCCGGGTTGAACTTCTCCGCCCGAAACAACGGGATAAAGTCCTTGTAGCCGAATTTGGAAGGAGGTCCGTATACAAGGTTGTGATATTTGTTGGCGCGCTGACCCTCGATGTACAGGTTGCGGGAATACCACTCGTTTTGGAACGCCGGCACGGAGTAGGGTCCCCAATGAAAGTAAATGCCGAACTTGGCGTCTTCGAACCAAGCCGGAGCCGCGTGCTTCGTCAAGGAATCCCAGGTAGGTGCGAAGGCCTGTTGGGCGGGCAGGGTCCGGGCCGCCGCGAGCGCTGCGGTTGCTGCTCCGGTTGTTTTCAGAAAGGTACGGCGCGTGAATGTTCGGCGCATAGGGCACTGTTCCTGTGACTCGGCAGCAGGCCGGTGCTGACCTGGTCGCCATGCATTTTCGTAATCAAAGATCAATGTACTTCACTGACATCGCATCAATGGTTTGGCGGCCGAGCGATACCCATGTCGTCTCCGGCCTCGTGCCATTTGAGTGAGAAGACTGGCACAGTGCGAGTAACGATCGACGGGAGAAGTATCACGCGCACAAGTTGCTGTCAAGAAAAACGGGCGCGTGGGCTACGCTCAACCTATGGCGGGCCATCACTTCGGGGTCATGGTTACTCAGAGCCTGACCAAGGAAGCCCAGAACCTCGGCATCGAGTTGCTGGTGGTGGACAATCGCTGGGGCCCGGACGAAACGGTGAACAACGCACGCTACCGCGCTCAACACGAGGTGGACTTCGCGATCGAGTTCCAGGTGCACGATGAGGTGGCACCCGTAATCGCCCAGATCTTCGCCAAGGCTGATATCCGCACCATGGCGTTAGGAGTTCCTCAACCGGGAGCGATCTATTTTGGGGCTAACAACTACGGGGCTGGCCTACTGGGCGGCGAGGCCCTGGCTCGGCCCGCCACCGCGCACTGGCGCAGGCGCTTCGATCACGTCATTTTTCTGAACTGCCCCTTTGTAGGACACAAAGTCCAGTCCAGGTTCGTCGGAGCGCTGAAGGGGATTCAGATGGTCTTGCCGGCCTTCGACCGTGAGCAGGTGACGTACCTCGACGCCAAGGACAATACGGACGGTGCCCACCAAGCCACGCGGAAAATCCTGCGCTCGTTTTCGGGCCGGGACTGTCTGGGCATCATGAGCCTCAATGATGACGGAGCGTGGGGCGCTTTACGTGCCGTGCGCGAAGCCGGTCGACAGCGGTTCACGGCGGTTATGGGTATGGGCTTTGACGCCTACCCCTCTTTCGTCAAGGAGATGCGCAAACCAGAGAGCCCGTTGATTGGCTCCGTCGCTTGGTTTCCCGAAAAATATGGCCGCGAGGTCCTTTCTATCGTGACACGTTGCCTGAACGGGGAAGCGATCCCTCCCGTGGTTTATACCGACCACGTGCTGGTCACACGGGAGAATCTCAATGCGATGCTAGTGGCTCGCAAAAGCACCGTCGAAATACCTGCCGCCCCAGACGTCGGCGCGGATGAAGCAGCCAGTGGGACGAGGCCAGCGACTTCCGTCGTCTGATACGTAGTCGTCGGCCAGCAAATCGTCCACGCCTTTCCCTTGGTCAAAGCCGGTGGAACAATCAGGCTAGGTGGCGCGGCATGGCTTTTAGCCCTTCCCAATTTGGCCCGCAGGCAGCGAAAGCGGGCCCGCGGGTAACCGTCACTCCGTAACAGCGATTGCGCGGCCATCCGGAAGGCATTGCCTACGCGATTGGTGGGGTGACCCCTTCCCTCGTAACCTTGGCTCACCATCCTACGGGGCACTTTGCGCAACTTCGAAGGTCCCAGGACCTGGTGAATTTGTAAGAAAAAGTAGACAGCGCGGATGCGCCGGCCCACCCCGTCCCGTAGGCCGTCGGTGACGACGTTCTACGCTTGGCTTGATGATTGGGGGGGATTACAGGCTTATCCACAATAACTTTCCGGAGATCTTCTCCTGCGTACCGAAATACTCACAGCGGTTCGAAGCAGATACGCTCGGCGGTGAAGGCCTCCGGCCTTACTACTTTGCCATCCGGCCCCATGCACTTCAGTGTATGCACACGCCAGCAGATGCTTGCGCCGGCATAGATGGGGTTGCCGCCCAGGCAAAATCACAAATTCCCAGGCCCAGTGAATAACGGTAACGGTGTCCCCGGCAGGCCTGCTAATAGGCGCGAGCGGATGCTCTTTTAGCTGATGCTCTCGGAGGCGTTGGTCCCTAACTCCGCGAATTGGAGGCGATCCAGTGGGTCAGAAGAACGAAGCGCCGTGAAGGGCAACTTATACTGCGATTCCACGCAAAGCGACGGCGGTAGATGAGGAGGATCCTGGGGCTCTCCCGTATTGCGGTGTGATTCTCCAGGAGCGCTGATGTCTCGATTTTAACACGGGATGAGCCAGCTCGAATTCTTCAGGCCGCCGATCAGTCTCTGTGCCAAGGGAGAGTAGGGCGTAATTTTGCCGACCAGTAAGTTGGTGAGCTCCTGCCCCAAGCGGGTCAATATGGTGCCCACTAACGAAATACCCACTTCCACACCGATGTTCCGCATCATGTTAAGCAAGCTGGTGGCGTTCCCCATCCTTTCTTTGGGGATGAAAGCCACGAACGGCTGCCGTTATGGATCAACGCCGCACACAAGGTGCACATAGGCACGGTCGAGGATCAGCGTTGATGCGGGTTTTGAGGCGGCACCATTGATCGGGGAAGTCAGTACCAATTCCTCCCAAACCTACTGTTTTTGGCGGACCTTAAATGGCTGAAAGCCGTGGCGCGTTATCAATGACTTGCGGCGGCGGTGGAACGGGGGTTTTTGGCGGGGTGGATTCGGATGGGCGGAGGAGGCGGCGCACGCTGGTTTCGGCGATGCCGTGCTGCTTGGCTAACTGGCTGATGCTCATCCCTTGCTCTCGGTCGCGGAGGACGGCTTCGCGATCAACCGTAAGCGGTGGACGGCCCAACCGTCGGCCTTCCAGCTTCGCCCGGCGCAGGCCGGCGCGCACCCGCTCCACAATCAAGGATCGTTCCAGTTCCGCAATCGCCGAGATGATCACCACCACGGCGCGACCGAGGGGACCGGTCGTATCGAGCTGCTCGCGATACGAAATGAACTCAATGTTCAGATGGCCCAGCTCATCCAGGACCAGGAGAAAGTGCGACACCGACCGTGCCAGCCGGTCGCAGGCCCACACCAGCACCACGTCAAACTTCCCCTGGCGGGCATCACTCAGCAGTTGATCGAGCCCTGGCCGGCGGGCCCGGGTACCTGAAACCTGGTCCTGATAAATCTTGATGATTTCGAGACCTCGCTGACGGGCCAGTTGTTCCAGATCATAGACTTGGTTCTCGGTATGCTGGTCTACGGTGGAAGTCCGGGCATAAATTACGGCGCGTTGACTCACCCTAGATCCTCCCATTCCAGGCCGGCGAGGAGCGCCTCCCAGCCGCAGAGTTCCTCGTGCCAGCGCTGGAGTTGTTTCCAATTCGGGCGCCCGCTGAACAAAGCTTCTTCCCAGAGCAACTGCAGGTGCTGGTACTGCCTTGGGATGGCTTCCCCATCGGCCGTCATTTTCCGGTGTTCCTTTTGCCACAATCGTGTGTAGGTCGGTTCGCCCGGGTGGTCCCAATACCCGCCTGCCCATTGACGTGCTGGTAGGCGAGCCCAGGACCACCCGGCGAACTGCGGCTCGCTAGCAAGCCGGCGGGGCAGGTTCAGCCGGCACGCCCAGGGCGGACGGCAGAGGAGCTTCGGCGGGTTGCGCGCAGTGGGTGGCTTGCTGGCCTTCCTCCTGCGGGTTGTCAAAGAGGGGATGGAAGACCACCAAGTGGGGGCAGGCCGCCAGGAGGGCTTCCTCCCCGACGGGCTCCAGGCCCAAAATGGTGTAAAACTGAGAGGCGCGGGTCTGCAGGGCGAAGCGGCCGAGCAGTCTGCGGTCAATCTGTAGGGCATCGGCCAAGGCGAGGACGAGATCGAAAGCGGGCTTGCGGCGCCCCCGTTCGATTTGACAGATCGCTTCCGGGCGTAATGGCGCAGGCCGCGGCGACCTGGGCTTGGGTTTTTCCGGAGGCTTCCCGGCAGGCCGCCAGGAAAGCGCCCAAGGTCAGGGGTTGAGTCATAACCACAATTTCCTCCGTATAGAATGATGTAATTGGAATCGTACCACATGTAAGTATATTATACCAGCTTTTCTTTTCCTTCCCCTCTGCCTTCCTCCGCCTAATCCGTGCTATCCTCGCGCCTGATGGCACGCCCGGCCCCACCCCTTGTCCTGACCCCCGAGCAACGCCGCGTCTTGGAGACCTGGCGGGCGGCTTCCGAGACGCCTCGCCAAGTGGCTCTGCGCGCGCAGATCATCTTGTTCGCGGCGGCCGGAGCTTCCAATCGCGCCATCGCCCGGGCCTTGCCGACCACCTTGGTGACCGTGTTGTTGTGGCGGAAGCGTTTTCGGGAGGGAGGCACCGAGGCGCTGCTTGAGCTCACGCCGGGGCGAGGACCGCGACGATGTATCTCCCGACTGAAGATCCGGCAGATCGTGCAGGCGGCTGCCAAGGCTCCGCCGCCGGGAAGCAAGCGCTGGAGCGTGCGCAGCCTGGCGCGGGTACAGGGAGTCAGTCAGGGAACGGCGCAACGGATTCTCGATGAATACGGGGTTAAGCCGCACCTGGCCGGCCGCCCCAAGTCGAAAGAGGCGGGAAGTGCCCGGGGCATCGTCGGTCTTTACCTGAATCCCCCCGATAAGCTCCTGGCCTTCGCACTGGAACGCCTGCCCGCCCGGCTCATCAGGAAAAACCCTGCCCTTCCTGCGTTGCTCAATGAGAACTTGCCGGTCGGCACGGCAAGCGTGTTCGAAGCCCTGCAGGATTTGGAATCGCGCGTCGTGGGAGACAGCCGCCGGCGGCCCCGGCAGCAGGCATTTTTAGGCTTCCTGCGCAGACTGGAACGCGAGGTCCCAGCCGAGACACCGATTCATTTAGTGGTGGATCGTGAAGGTACTCACGCCCAGGACTTCGCCCAGGCTTGGTTCAAACACCGGCCCCGGTTGCAGGTCCATCCCGCGCCGGCTGGCAGCACGTGGTTAGATTGGGTGGCATGGTGGCTCAGGGAGTTGACCCGCAAGCACGCTGATCGCGAGGGTTTGCCGGGTACCGCAGCGGTGGAACAAGCCGTTCGAAGTTATTTAGCGGACAACCCTGCCCAGCCGCAACCCTTTGCCTGGCCGGCCGCGAAGAAAAAGTCCTTACCTTAATTGTTCATCGATTCAGATATCCGAGATACATTCTTCAGGAGAAGCACGTGCCCTGCATCCCGGCCGGCCCCCGGATAAAATGATCTCCTACCCTGAGTGCCCGTGCTGGTTCATTCGAATGCCGGAAAAACGAAGGAGTAAATCCATGGGTGGTCTTCTAAACACTTTGAGTGGTGTGGCCAGCGCTTTCACCAACGGTTCGGTGGTTAGTGAAGTCAGCCGGTCTTATAATTCCCTGTCCGGCACCGACATTCGCGCCGTCATCGGCAACCTCACCTTCGCCGAGATACAAGCCATTTCCTACTCCATCACCCGCGAGAAGGCGCCCATCTATACCATGGGCTCCCCCGACCCCCGCGCCTTCTCCCGTAACAAGCGCGGCATCGCCGGCTCACTCGTCTGGATCAACTTCGATCGTCACGCCCTACTGGCCCTCATCAACCAGCAGGGTGGAACCTTCGTCGCCAACGTTGACCACATCCGCCCCCAATACACCGTTACCGAATCGAACTTCATCGGCCAGACGGTCACCTTCGACTCCACCATCACCAACGCCAATGGCACGCCGGCCAGCGCCACCATCGAACAGAGTGCCGACACGCCCCTCTCTTCCGCCTCCGGCTTCAAAGCCCTGGCCACTTCCTGGGCCTCCGACCAGATCCTGCCCTTCGACATCACCCTGGCCGGTACGAATGAATACGGCGCAGCCGCCAGCATGAAGATCTTCGGCGTGGAGATCCTGAATGAGGGCTGGGGAACTTCAGTAGACGACGCCGTGAATGAGATGCAGACGACGTTTATTGCACGGTTGGTGTGTACCCGGGATACACGATTTCGTGCCTTGAGCTCTCCGAACGGGGTGCCCCTCTCCACGCGGGCCATTTGTCACCTTGCCGTTTTGCTGCCGTCTGAGATCTTCCCAACTCCCTCCGGGCCACATCGACAGCGGCTTTCGGCAGGCTCCCGGGGTGGCTGAACTGCGGCTGGCGGGAGACGCACGAAAGAATGCCGGCCGAACTGTCCGTCTACCAGCAGAAGAGCGGATACCCCGGGTCGGAAAACCGGCAGGCGTGTAGAGAGGGCAGGGATGGCCTGCAACGCCGGGTCGGGGATGGTGTTGTTCTCGTTTGATGTGATTGGGGGGTCGCCCCCTGCCAGGAGCTGATGCAGCGATGGCGCAGGGAACAGGCGTCCATGGAATGACCGTTCGGGGAGTTGCCCTGGGTAAACGGTTGGGGATATCCAAGCCAGAGAGATGAGGCCATGGAGGAAGAAGGGTGTTAATTCTGAGGGGGGCCGCCCTGGAGAAAGGGGGGATACACGGTTCCGGAGACCATCGAAGGGATACGTAGAACTGAAAAGAAAGTGTCTTGGGGCCGGACGGGCTCCCCGCGCTCTCCTAACTCTATTTACATCGAACCCCGGCCTTGAACACAGCTTGCTCAGATGTTTCGCCTTGGATCCTATGGGTTTGGAGAAAAAAGACGGCAGGTAGCCAAGAAACGGCAAGTTCAGAGCTATGTTGGGCCGGGGCGGCACTGGTCGCGAGACACTGTGGGCTTGGGATTGGAACAGATCAGCACAAAGCGGAAGACCACAGCTTCCTAGTCCTACCCGCGCCCTCCCCGCCCCCCCCCCGAGATACATGGCAACAGGGGGGACACACGCCCCGATCTGCCCGGGATACACGGACTGCATGCCTGGGTACAGGGGTTTCCGCAGGGAGGATAAATAATAACAAGGTGCTCTCTGAGGATCTTGAAAAGGGGGATGCACGGGGGGCTTCAAAAAAGAAAACCAACAGCCACTGGGAAGGGGAAATCAGAAGGCTCAGACTTTGGTCGAGAAAATACGGAAGCTAACCCTGGCTCCGGCGAAATCACAAACAATGGCGAAGTAACATTCTGCGCTTACTCATCCCCGGACTTGGATTCCTGGTACGCATTCTTGGTGGTTCAGCTCCATAGCTGCTTAGCGTCGTTTATCCGGAAACCCCGCCCTCCGTCCACCGCACATGCATTTGAGCCGCATTTTAGGCCGGTTTCGACCCAGAACATGCTGTCATCCAAATCACATCTGCAGCCGTAGGTATGCGTGAGTTGGAAGGTTTCCTAGCCTTCCCATCAGGGGCAAAATCCCGAGCTCCAGGACTTCTCTTCAAGAAACGATTCTTAGAGCGCCTAAGGTTACTGTGTAACCCATAATTTCCCATGTGGCCGCCACAATGATCTCGCTGTAACCCCCTGCAAATACGGCGTTTAGTACGCGTAGGCAATGCATAATTGGCGCTCTCTTGAAATCTCCTATACTAACCAGGAATGAATGGGGAAGTAGCATTTTGCTTTTACTCATTCCCGGGATTTGGCTCCTGGTAGGCATTCCTGGTATTCAAACAGCCCATACCTACTTGCTGGGAGCTATCCGGAACCTTATCGGCCCTACGCGAACCGCGGAACCCGGAAGCAATCACCCCGTGAACGCTCGCCAGCGACAGTATCCGCGTTGCTTGGGCCTGAAACAGGATGCGTGATACACAATGTGTACTGCAGCGATGCCCGACATGTTGACGCCAGAGCGGGTGTCCGAGATAACAGGCCTCTCGTTGGACACTCTAGCTCAGTGGCGCTCTCAGAAACGCGGCATTCCTTATTTGAAGATGGGACGGGCGGTGCGATATGATCCCGTTGACATAAAAGCCTACTTGGAGCGTTGCAGGGTTTCTGTCTCCAATCCAATGGAAAGGAGACGGAATTGAGCATTTACAAACGAGGCGGTGTTTACTGGTACGATTTTTGGGTTCGAGGAATTCGCTACCGTGACTCCACTGGGCTCCGCAACAAGACGGCGGCCACGGATGCAGAGGCCATTCGCAGAGCCGAACTGGCAGAAGGCAGGGCAGGGATCGTGCATTGCGGTCCCTCTCCGAAATTCGAGGACTTCGTGACAAACGATTTCATGCCCTGGTCGAAAAAACAACACGAAGCTCACCCACGCACACATCAGCACTATGGTGTGAGCTCCAAACCTCTGATTGCTTTCTACGGGAAGCTCCCTCTTGATGGCATTTCCACCGCGCTGGTGGAGGAATTCAAGATCATCCGGGCCGACGGGGTTTCGCCCGCATCGACAAATCGGGACTCGGCGGCCCTTCGATATATGTGCAACTTCGCGATCCGGCAAGGACACCTTACCCGGAATCCCGTAAAAGGTGTTAAGTTCCTGCCAGAAGGTCCTGGCTCCATGCGAGTAATTTCGCACGAAGAGCAGAAGCGATATCTCGATAAAGCAAGGCCCTTGCTGCGTGCTGTCGCGACTGTCATCGTCGAGACAGGAATGCGCCCGGAAGAGGTCTTCACGATTCGCAAGGAGAACGTCCACATCGACCAGCAGTATCTGTTCGTCCCCAATGGCAAAACACGCTTTGCCCGTCGCAATACTCCGCTCACGGACACGGCCCTGAGTGTATTGAAGCGGAGGATGCGTAAGGCGAGGCACCATTGGCTATTCCCAAATCGCAGAGATCCTCATGTGCCCATGAAGACGGTACAGAAGGCACATGAGGAAGCATTAAGGGATTGCAAGATTAAGCCGCGATTCCGCATTTATGATTTTCGGCACACGTTCGGCTCACGGTCGGCAATGGCCGGGGTAGACCTCGCGACTTTAAAGGAACTCATGGGGCATTCCAACATCTCGATCACGATGCGGTATGTTCACCCAACACCCGAGCACAAACAAGAGGCAGTTCGAAAACTCGACTAATTCAACGGTGAGCACGAGCCGAAGCAGTCGGGGTCCCCACAAAAGTCCCCACAGTCAGAACATGAGCGAAATGGGCACGATGGGAAAGTCATTGAAAGGTAAGGGCTTAGATGGTGAGCCGTGAGGGAATCGAACCCCCAACCTACTGATTAAGAGTCAGTTGCTCTACCAATTGAGCTAACGGCCCATCTGACGGAAACAACGAGGAATTCTAACACAATTTGCGGAACGCTCGGAAGATTTTACGTCACTCGTACCACAGGTTTTGCCTTACGCGCGTCAGACAGGCAGCGCTGGGCACACCGTTGGCACGTATCAATTCGGGATCATCGTGCAGCGTTCGGGTTAGGCGCGTAGTGTGAAAACGCGGCGGAGCAGAGACGGCAGCAACGCGGGGCCAGATGCTCAGGATCGTCAAATCACAATTCGCGATTCGCCTCGCGTTCGGGCGCGGTCGCTGGTGGCCGGGGGACCACCCACCACCCGTTCCCCTCCTCTCGTCTTCGCCTCAACCCAGTGATATCCTAGATGGGCGTGGCCCGATTTGTGCGGCGCGCAGCAGAAAACCGAATGGGAGGGGCATCATGAAACTTCTGAACCTCGAGTTTACCCGCATCGCTCATGACACCTTCAAAATCAAGGGTTCCAGCGTAATCTACACCGATCCCTTCAAAGTAACGCAACGTGATGAAGCGGACATCGTATTGCTCAGCCACGAGCACTTCGATCACCTCAGCCTGGAGGACCTGAACAAGGTGATTTTCCCGGGCACAACAATCGTCGCCAGTCCGCTGTGCAAGGACGGACTCAAGGGTTTACAGGTAAAGCAGGTTCGATTTCTCGACCCTGGGGGGAAGGTCACGGTAGGCAAGGTCGAAATCGAAGCTGTCCCTGCTTACAACGTGAACAAGTTCCGCGAGCCGGGGAAGGCCTTTCATCCCAAGGCGCAAAAGGGCTTAGGTTTTGTGTTCACGATGGATGGCACACGGGTGTATTACGCCGGCGACACGGACTTCATTCCGGAGATGAAGAACATCGCGGTGGACATCGCGCTGCTTCCCGTTTCGGGTACGTACGTGATGACGGCGGAAGAGGCCGCGCAAGCCGCCTTGGCTATCCATCCCAAGATCGCCGTGCCCATGCATTATGCGGCCATCGTCGGAAGCGACAACGACGCCACCAAGTTCAAGAGCCTGGTGAAGCATTGTCAGGTGGAAATCGTTTGAGGCATCGCATCATTGTTTCATCGAGTCATCGGCTCATTGAAAAACCGCAAGCGAAGCATCGCAGGTTTTCAATGGCTCAATGACCTGATGGTTCAATGAATCGGGGCCCATGCCAGTCCGTCCGCGTTGCGTCCGGCGTCTATCAGTTGATCGACTTTCCAGGTTCGTAGATTGATGGCGGCCACCTTCTTGCTCACGTCACAGGAGATATAGGCCACCTGGTTGTCAGGCCGGACCAGCACCTCCTGCGGTGCCTTGGGAACGTCGATGGAACGCACTACCGTCATCGAGCTGAGATCCACCACCGCCACCTTGCCCTGTTTCGGGAGCGTGACGAGCAGCCACTTGCCGTCCAACGTCGCGCCGGTGCCGTAAGCCATGCCCTCCAACGGAATCCATTTCATAACCTCGTTCGTCGAGGTGTCAATGACGGCGAGTTGCGGCTGAGTCTGGTCGGCGGTAAACACCCAGCGGTCATCAGCGGAGAGCGCAATCCGCTGGGCGTGCGGCGATACGTGAATCACCGTAATTGTCCGGCGCGCCGCGAGGTCCAGCGCGCTGACGGTTCCCACATGGACGTTCGACGTGTACCCCCGGCTGCCGTCGCGGGTGATGGCCAGCATGTGGGATTCCGCTTGTCCCGTGGGCACCGTGCCGATAACGCGCAGGCTTTCAGGATCGATAATCGTGACCGAGTCGGCGAGCTCGGTGGTGACGTAAAGCAATCCGTTCCGGGGCCCAAATACCGCGCAATGGGGACGCAGCGGTTTTCCCAAATTGATAGTGTCGATCCGTTTGTGCGTCGCAAGGTCGATCACCGCCACCGTACTCCCGTCGGTGCCGGGCGCCCCGACGCCGGAATTTCCATAGATGGGAACAAAGGCGCGCCGGCCATCGGGTGAGGCCGCCACCTCATGGCCGGTGATTCCCCCTTCGTCCACCGTAGCAATCTGCCGGCCCTCCACAGGATCGATAATACCCAGCGTGTGTTCGCCTTTGTTAGCAACCAGCAGCAGCCCGCGTGACGGCACGGGATCACTTTGCGCGGCGGCACACATCGCCGCAACCAGGAATGCTCCAGCGGCAAGTAGAAGGCGAAAAATCCAATTCTCCATGGGATGCCCTCCGGTGTCATAGATTGTTAGCGCCCTTGTGTCTGTGGCAGGAGAATATTTTATGTCATTGTTGGCGCGACTTCAATTACCAGAGCCAGCAACTTCCCGAAGACGCGCGCATTCCGGGCACGGGCAAAGGGCGCGGAGGTGCGTAAAAGCGTAAATCCCAGTGGAGTGGCCATCGCTCCAGTAGATTTGCAGTGCATAGCGGCCCACCAACTCGGCGCGCTCGGGACGCAACGGCTTCTGACCGAGAATCGGCAACCCGCCCACCGCCTCCGCCGGTGCGGGAGGGGCTTCCTCACAGGTCGCACAGGGACACTTGCTGCGCAGGTATCGATAAGGATAGATGCTCTCGTGGCCGTCGGACCAGCGAATCGACAAGGTGTTGTTACCGGCAGCGAGCTTGATCTTCGTGGGGATGGGAGGCATAGCAGAAAACTGCTTACTCAATACTAATATCCTCGGCAGTTTTAAAACTCCCAATACTGATTTGCGCCGCCAGCGCGCCGGCGATTTTCTCGAACGCCTTGCCACCGGTTGTCGAATTTCCAAGTGCAACGGGCTTGCCGGCGTCGCTTTGCTCCCGAATCGACAAGTCGAGTGGAATTTCGCCCAGGAAAGCAACGTTGAGTTTTTTCGCAGCTTCGCGCGCGCCGCCGTGGCCGAAAATTTCGTCGCGGTGGCCGCATTTCGGGCACAGGTAATAGCTCATGTTCTCCACGATCCCCAGGATTGGCACGTTCAGTTTTTGGAACATCACGATCGCCTTGGAGGCAACGCTCAGGGCCAGATCCTGGGGTGTGGAGACAATCACTGCGCCCGTAAGCGGAATGGTCTGCGAAAGACTCAATTGGATGTCTCCCGTGCCCGGCGGCATATCCATGATGAGATAGTCGAGTTCTCCCCAACGCACGTCCCCGAGAAATTGCTGGATGGTTTTGTGGAGCATCGGCCCGCGCCAAATTACAGCTTCATCTTTGGGCAGGAAATACGCCATCGACATGATCTTGACGCCGAACTCAACGGGAGGCTCGATCTTGCCTTCCACGACGTAGGGCGCATCGCTCCCGCCCATGAGGACGGGTACGCTGGGGCCGTAAACGTCAGTGTCCATCAAGCCCACCTTGGCGCCCGCATTGTGGAGAGCCACGGCCAGGTTTGCCGCCACGGTCGACTTCCCTACCCCACCCTTGCCACTTGCCACCGCCACGGTGTATTTCACCTCGGGAATCAGTGAGCTACCCTGATGACGCACCGGAGCCTGCGCCGTCATTCGCACCTCCACGTCAGCGACCCCCAGAGCCATCACTGCCGCGCGCGCCTGCGCCAGCAATTGGTCCCGAATCGGGCAGGCCGGCGTGGTCAATTGCAGCGCAAACGAAACCCGGTTATCGCCAACTTCCAAATCCTTGACAAACCCCAGCGTGACGATGTCGCGTCCCAAGTCGGGATCCTTCACTGTTCTGAGGGCGTTCAATACGTCTTGCGGGCCGATTGAGCTACTCATCCGTGGTCTCCCTGGAACTCGATGGAAAATGCGCCGAACTTTCATTCTGCGGTTCGGGGCAGAGTTTGTCAAACAAAGCTTGTGACGGCGGCAAGCCAGAGGGCGATCGGCAGGCGGGGCCAAAAGCGCTTGCGCTCGGAACTCCACCGTACGCCCTCAGTGTTCGCAAAAGTACTTTCTTTTCTCCCAGAAGGAGAGTAATTTTTTCGGCTCAGGATCTTATTCGGTGCGGGCGGCGTCGGGAACTCGATATCCCGACGGGGAGGATTCAGATGAAACGAAGAACATTCATGCAGAGCGTCGCAGCGGGGGCAGTGACATTGGTCGGTTTCAAGCCGCAGATGGATCTTGGCGCGGAGGGCGCAGGCGCGCTGGAAACCGCGTTCCGCCAACCCCCCGCCGCCGCTCATTGCAAAACCTGGTGGCATTGGATGAACGGCAACGTGACGGCCGAGGGAATAACGCTCGATATGGAAGCCATGAAGCGCGTGGGGATTCGCGGTTTCCAGATTTTCCAGGTGGGCACCGGCATCCCCAAGGGCCCGGTGGACTACAGCAGCACCGAACACGCGCGGTTGCTCCAGCACGCCGCCAAGGAAGCTGAGCGGCTGGGCATGGAATTCGACATCATGAACTGCCCCGGTTGGTCATCCAGCGGCGGCCCCTGGATTACTCCCGAATATTCCATGAAGCAGTTCACCTGGAGCGAAACGTTAGTTCAAGGAGGAGGGCAGCAAGTGGCCGTCACGCTGCCCCAGCCGTTTACCAAGCTCGGCTACTATCACGATGCCTTTGTACTGGCATTTCCGGCGCTGGAGGGTGAGACCCGGCCGTGGCAGCAAACGCTCGCGGGCGTCCGCACCAACACGGGTCCCGCTGACACGTCTGCGCTCCTGAGCGTCGATGAGCGCGGGGGTGTCGAAATTCACCCCTCCGGGCCCGACCAGCAGGCGTTTCTTCAGCTCGAATTTTCTGAGCCCTTTGAGGCACGCTCATTGACGTACAACGCCAGTCCCCTGCCTGAGGCGCACCGGCCTTCGCGCAGCGAAGCGCCTGACTGGCTCGAAGCGTCGGATGATGGCGTTCAGTTCCGGAAAATCTGCGATCTCGATGGGTGGGGCAGCGGAACGGAAGAGGTGGAATATCCCGGCACGGCTAGCTTCCCCGCGGTGCAGGCCAAGTTCTATCGTCTCGTCTCCCTGCACGCTCTGAAGATCAAAGATGTCCGACTGAGCGGCGCGGCGCGCGTTCCCCATTGGACGCGGCAGGCGAACTTCACTCGAAACCCCGGATTTGGCAGAGAAGCTACTTCCGCAGTGCCCGCCGGGTCGGTCATCGATCCCGCTAAAGTCGTTGATCTCACCCAGCACATGGACGAGATCGGTCGCCTGACCTGGGATGCGCCGGAGGGCACGTGGACCGTTCTGCGCATCGGCCAGACCACCACCGGCGTGATGAACCATCCCGCGCCGGACGGCGGGTTGGGGCTGGAATGCGACAAGTTCAGCCGCGCCGCTTACGATTTTCATTTCGATCATTTTTTTAAGGACTTATTGGCCGCGCTGGGTCCGCTGGCAGCCCGGGGATTGGCCGGCGGACTGATTGACAGCTACGAAACAGGGATGCAGAACTGGACTCTGGAATTCCCACAGGAATTCGAGAAGCGGCGCGGGTACGATCTGCGCCAGTATCTGCCGGCGATGACGGGCCGCGTCGTGAAAAGCGTTGGCGTATCGGAACGCTTCCTATGGGATATTCGCCGCACCTGCGCCGACCTGATGGGTGACTATTACTACGGCCGCTTCGCAGAACGATGCCACCAATACAAGATGAAGGCCTACGCCGAGCCTTACAGCGGCGGGCCATTCGAGGAGCTCCAGAGCGGCTCGCACCTCGACGTGCCCATGGGCGAGTTCTGGGTCGGTGACGGGAACGGCAATTACAGTGTGAAGCTGAACGGTTGCATTGGACACATCTTTGGCAAACCTGTGGTCGGCTGCGAATCCTTCACCGGCGATCAAATTTTCGCCAAGTGGCAAAACTACCCGTATCAGATGAAAGGCCAAGGCGATTTGATGTACACGCAGGGGCTGAATCAGTACATCTTTCATCGCAACGCCATGCAGCCTCACCCCACCGCCGTACCGGGCATGTCCATGGGGCCGTGGGGATGGGAAAACGATCGGACCAACTCACTGTACGGAAGCTTGGCCGGCTGGTACCAGTATGCTGCCCGCGCCCAGAATATGTTGCGCCAGGGGACGCTGGTGGCTGATTTGATCTACTACGCCGGCGTCGCGGTTCCCGTGGATACGCCGGTATTTCCGGATCAGTTGCACCCTACGCCGCCCGAAGGCTACTACTACGATGTGGCCAACGAGCAAGCCATCCTGACGCGCATGAAGGCGGAAAATGGCCGCATCATGTTTCCTGACGGCCTCAGCTATCAGGTCCTCATCCTTCCCGAGGACCAGCGCATCGGCCTGGATGTGCTGCGCAAGGTGCGCGATTTGGTCAAAGCAGGCATCACGTTGGTGGGTCCCAAGCCGGAAGCCAATCCCGGTCTTACGGACTATCCCAATAACGATTCGGAATTGAACCAGATTGCCGAGGAGGTTTGGGGCGACCTCGACGGCGCGACGAATACCGAACGGACATATGGCAAGGGCCGGGTCTTCTGGGGGCAGCCCTTGCCGGCGGTTCTCGACAAGCTCAACATCAAACCCGATTGCGACGTCACTTCGCGATCGGGCGACGCTCCCATCAACTTTATCCATCGGCGCGTTGGTGACGCGGAGGTGTATTTTGTTGCCAACCGTCGCCGTCACCCGGAAGAGCTGGTCTGCACCTTCCGCGTGAAAGGGAAGCAGCCCGAACTCTGGAATCCGGAGACCGGCGAAATCACCCATCTCAACCTTTACGAACAGACCGACGCAGGCGTGCGGGTGCCGCTGCAACTCGACCCGGCGGGAGCGGTGTTTGTGGTGTTTCGATCCGCGGCGCCGGCCCGGCACGTCCGCGCCATCACCAAGGCGGAAAAGACGATCGCGAGCACCGAGCCGTTCCCTGCATTTCAACCGGGGCACCAACGCGACGTGACCAACGACTTCACGCTGAGCGTTTGGATAAAGCCGGATCTGGACGCCAGCCTTCCCCCACAGGGCAGCCATGCCTCGTACGTGCCGACAAGAAGCATCGTAATTTCCCCATCGGAAGGCGACGCCTTGTATGGGGCGGGCCATGCGTCCGGCGGCTTCACGGCCGGCCGCAACGGGCTCGCGGTTCTCGAGCGCGTGCGTGGAGACTGGCACGCCGTGCTCTCCGTGCCCATGCCGATATCGGGTTGGGTACACGTTGCGCTGGTCTACAAAGCAGGCGCTCCGTCGCTATACGTAAATGGCAAGTCGGTAGGACAGGCTGAAGGCTCCGGGAAGATCGTGCATCCGGGGCTCAATGATGTAACCGAACGCGGCGGCGCCGAATACTTCGATGGCGACATGAGCGATCCCGAACTCTTTACGGAAGTGCTGGGCGAGGATCGCATTCAGCAGTTGGCGGCCGCGGGCACCCCCAGCCCCGTGGCGCCGCCCGAAATCGGGTGGGCCGGCGGGCCAAATTCTGAACTGCTCGTTTGGCAAGACGGCGATTACACGCTGCAAGGCGGAGCTGGCCAATCAACGCTGAAGGTCTCAGGCATCGCCGAGCCCGTGGAGATGCGGGGACCCTGGCGGGTTAGCTTCCCGCCCCGCCTGGGCGCCCCGGCGGAGATTACGCTGCCGGAACTGATCTCATTGCATCAGCACCAGGACGACGGCGTGAAGTATTTCTCCGGGACAGCAACCTACAGCAAACAGTTCGACGTCGCCAATGGAGCTACGGGCGGTGACCGCCGGATGTATCTCGATTTGGGCTGGGTACACGCGGTGGCGCAGGTTCGCGTGAATGGGCGCGATCTCGGCATGCTCTGGAAGCCCCCGTTCCGCGTGGACATTACCAATGCCGTCCATCCGGGCGCGAATAACGTGCAAGTCCTCGTCACTAACAATTGGATAAATCGCCTGATCGGCGACGAGCACTTACCTCCTGAAAACGAGTACGCACCGCAAGGCAACATCAAGGTCATACCGGAATGGTATCTCCAGGGCAAACCCAAGCCGGGGAAGCGAATTACTTTTGCGACCTGGAAGCACTTTGACACGGATTCGCCGCTTCTCGTCTCGGGATTGGTCGGGCCCGTCCGGCTGCGAACGGCACTCCGGCGGCGAATCTGATGCGAGTGTCCGATGAATCCTGAAAGGTGATATTCGCGCCGACAATTCACTTCCACCGCGTTGTGCAGAGCCGCGGTATTGTCCTTGCCACGAGATCGCTGTTGGCAGTAACAGCTACTGGGCCTGGAGGTTGTACAGGAAGATGAACTGGAGTACCAGGTGTTCGCCCGTGAACTCCGGGGGCAAGGGAGGAAATGGAATCGAGGCATGAATGCTGTTCACCGCAGCGCGATCGAGAGGATCAGAACCGGAGGAAGCCACCAGGCGCAATTGCGGCACGGAACCATCCTTGAGGATTTCAAAGATTACACCGACGCGCCCTTTCTCGCCCAAGCGCGCGGATTCCGGGATGACGGCATACCAGTTGCGGCGAACAATGTAGACCACCCGGGCGAGGTAGGGGCCGAAGTCCACGCCCCGCGTGTCTGAAAGAATGGTAGGCGCTTCTGTGGAGAAATTCGGGTGCAGGTTATTAAACTCCATGTCCGAATCCCCGCCCCCGCCGCCTCCTCCAATCTCGGGATGATACCCACCTCGTGCGGCGCCTTGCACCGATTGCTGAATGGCCTGTCCCGGGGTCAGCGACGGCATATGGAACCGCCCCCCACCCGCGGATGGGGGAGTTACATCTTCCAGGCGCAAGCGCGCCTCGGCTTGCGGCTCTGCCGACTTGGGAGCGGCTGGTTGCGCCGGGGGACCGCCGGGGGGCGGAGTAGGAGCGGCTGCGGCCGGAGGCGGAGGAGGCGGCGCCCCACGGGAGATCTCGGGCTCAGGCGTGTTGCCACGCGAATAGGGCATGTGCACGCCATTCGGATCGATTACAGGCGAGCGTCCCTGGGCACGCCGATTCTTGTCCGACAGCCGCGCTTCCGGAGGCGGCTCCCGCAGTGACTTCAGCAAGTCCGGGGGAATAAATAAGGTGGTCACTTGCGGCTGCGGCGTCACGCGAATCCCCATCATCAGCTTTCCACGACGGACCAGTGACGGAGCGTAGATGATGAACAGAAGCAGAAAGATGTGCAGGAAGACCGAGGTCAAAAACAGAGAACGACGGCGCCAGCGGGCCAGCTCTAAGTCCGGCTCGAGGTCCAATAGCAGATGGACTTCGGGAACCGGAATCGGGGCGGCCGTGGTCACCGACTGCCTTGCGCGCCAGAGATCGATTGGGGTTTGCGTGCTCATGGCATACTTCAGAATGGCTAATGGGCGGTTACTGATTTGCGATTTCTCGTCGCCGAACCGCCATGCCTTGACCGCCAAGGTCAGGTTCTATTCTAACTCCCGGCAAGGCGTTTGGAAAACGCGCTGAATCACAGTGAGGCGGGCGGGCTTGTGCCAATCACAAATCACCAGTCGCCAAATCAAAGGTGCTAGCTTTCGCCGCTCTGCCCCACCGAACGTCGCAGGGGCACATTGACAAGGGCCGCATGTTGTTCGATGCCATCCATGACCTTTTCGGCCAATGCCAGAGCCAGTTTTCCTTCTTTGCCGCTCACCAAAGGGCGACTTCTTGTCATCACTGATTCGACAAAGGCCTCCAACTCAGCCCGTAGAGGTTCCTGCGGGTTGGCAGTCAGCTTCTGGAACGACATGCGCGGAGTAGGACCGTCATGCTCCACCCGAATCAGTGTCGCATCCCGGCGCGTGAAATCAATGGAAAAATACTCATTCGGCTGGAAGTATCTGAATTTACGCACTTTCTCGGTGCTCACGCGGCTGGCGGTCAGGTTGGCCACGGCGCCGCTCTGGAACTCCACTCGGGCGTTAGCGATGTCCACTTTGTCCGAAAGCACAGGCAAACCCACCGCCCGCACATCGCGCCACGGGCTCTCCACCATCCAGAGCACCAGATCGAGGTCGTGAATCATCAAGTCAAACACTACGTCCACGTCAAGGCTGCGAGGGCTGAAGACGCCCAAGCGATGGATTTCAAAGAACATGGGGCGTGTGGTAGCAGCCCGAGCGGCGACCACGCCGGGATTGAAGCGCTCCAAGTGTCCCACTTGAAGGATCCGGCCGCTCCGCTCGGCCAAGTCAATCAGCTCTGTGGCTTCCTCCACCGTTCGGGTAATGGGCTTTTCCAGCAGCACATCCACACCGCGCGCAAAGGCTTGACGCGCCACGACGGCGTGGTGGGTGGTCGGGATCACCACGCTTACCGCACGTGCGGCGCTGAGCGCCTCGTCCAGACTGGCGAAGGCCCGCACCCCCAGTTCAGCAGCCATTTCCTGAGCGCGCTCCAGACGCACATCGTACACGCCCACCAGTTCCGCCCCCTGGACTTGCTTCAGCTCGCGCGCATGCTTCTTGCCATGCTCGCCAACGCCAAGGACCGCAATTGGAATTCCCCCGGTCAATATTTTTCCTCAACGAAGAAGGTGTCAGGTGCCAGGTGTCAGGTTTCAGGAAAAACGGCCGGGCTCAGATGCGAGAGGGACCCCTTCAGCACCGGCTCGGTACCTACCACCTCGCACCTTCCTCTCAGGTCAGGTGTAACAGAAAGACCCCGCACATGGGTCCTGGCACCTGACCCCTGACACCTTGTTTACATTCCCACAATGGCTATTGCCGCCGCGTTGGCATCCGCGATCAGGTTCTGCCGGTCAAACAGCAGCGTCTTGTCTGCATCCACTGCCAATACCGTGGCGTTCGACTGTTGCATGACGTGGATAGTCCTTCTTCCGACCACCGGAACGTCAAAACGCATGTCCTGGCCGGGCTTACTTACTTTGACGACCACCAGCCGACGGCCGTTACTCAAGCTGGCGGCGCGCTGGATGGCCGCGTCCGTGCCCTCCATGGCTTCCACGGCCACGCAGGCGCGGTCAGCCACCACGATGGTCTGGCCAAGATCCAACCCAGCGATCTTCAGAGCAATCTCGCGGCCATACGCAATATCAGCCGCCTCATCCGCGTCAGGAGCGCGCTCGGTGAGAGTCCCGGCTTCGGGCAGCAGCGGTTTAAGGAGAAGTGTGGAGTCCACCACGGTGATCCCACGCCCTTCGATCATGCGCACGAAGGCGCCAATCAGCATGTCGGTGTTTCGCCGGGAAAGCCCTTGCAGCATGCGGCTCATCATGCCATCGGGCTGGATGGCGCTGAACAGTTGCGCGTGCTTCACTTGCCCCGCCAGCACCACCTTGGTCACCTTTTCGGCCACCAACAGTTCCAGGCACTTAGCCACTTCGCCCAGGCTGAGCCAATAGATGTAACGTGTCTTTTCGGCAAGCTCGGGTGCGGTCTCCTCTTTAATGGCCACGACCAATGGTTCCAGACCCTGGTCGCGTGCCGCGTCCAGAACGAGAAAAGGAAACCGCCCATTGCCTGCGATAATGGCGTACTTATCGGGAGAAGAAGTGATCGGGTGATCCAGCGAATTGGGAGAATGGGTCATCGGTTCATCGGCACATCGGCTCATCGGACCATCGGTTCATCGGGCCATCGAGTGATCGGGTCATCGGTCCATCGGATCATCGGGTCATTGAAAAGCTGACCTTTGTCCTTGGTCCTTTCACCGTTGTTCGTTTTACAGCTTCGTGGTCTCCATGTGCACTGAGAACTTGCGACGGAGGACGGACGACGGACCGCGGACAGTTCTCCAATGACCCGATGATCCGATGAGCCAATGGCCCGATGGATCCGATGAGCCGATGGGCCGATGTCATTTCGCGACTCCGCGCTCCGAAGACTTGATGAACTCCACCAGCGTCTTGACGTGTGGAGACTGGAAGCCCTTGGCGGCAATGGCTTCCAACGCTTGTGTCGTGTTGAGCTTCGAGCGGCAGAGCAGGCGGAATGCGCCTTCCAAATCCTTAAGGTCTTCCTTTGCCAGACCTCGGCGCTCCAGGCCGAGCCGGTTCGCGCCATACACTCCCACTGGGCGCGGCGACGTCGTCTTGGAATACGGAAGAATGTCCTGGTTCGCAGTGGTAAAAGCCCCCAGGAAACTATAAGTGCCGATGCGGGTGAACTGATGAATACCGCAGAAGGGGCCCACCGTGGCATAGTCCTGGATTTCGATGTGCCCAGCTAGCGACGCACCGTTGGCCATGATGATGTAGCTGCCCAATTTGCAATCATGGGCAATGTGGACGTAGGCCATCAGCAGGTTATGGCTGCCGATGCGCGTTACGCCATCCCCTTCGGTGGTACCGCGATGGATGGTGACGCATTCGCGAATGGTGTTCCCATCGCCGATTTCGACCGCCGTAGGTTCGCCGCGGTACTTCAAATCCTGGGGCGGCAAGCCCACGGTGGTGAAGGGGAAAATGCGGTTGTTCTTGCCGATGCGAGTGTGGCCGTCGATGACCACGTGAGACATGACTTCACTGCCTTCTCCGAGTTCGACGTTCTCGCCAATGATGGAATAAGGGCCAATGGTCACGTTGCAAGCAACCTTGGCCCCGGGATGAATTATGGCCGTGGGATGGATATTCATGCGGTTGATTGACCTGGACGATCGGAGATCGCAAACACCTCCGTGGCTTCCGCCACCAACTTGCCGTCCACCAGAGCGCGCGCCGCCACCTTGCCGAAACTATTGCGGCGATGCGTCACCTCCACTTCCATGCGCAACTGGTCGCCTGGGAATACGGGCCGGCGGAACTTGGCGCTCTCGACTCCGGTAAAGTAAATGAGCTTCCTGCACTTGTCCTCGTCGGGCATGTCACGGTACAAGAGAACGCCCGCCACCTGCGCCATGGCTTCCAGAATGAGCACTCCCGGCATCACCGGAGCGCCCGGGAAATGCCCCTGGAAGAACTCCTCGTTGATGGTGACGTTCTTGATTCCCACGATGCGCACAGGTGGTTCGATCTCCACGATGCGGTCCACCAGCAGGAAAGGATAGCGGTGAGGGAGAATCTTCATGATCTCCGTGACATTGTATACGACGCGGCCTTCAGTCGCAGAGACGGTTGTCGGGTCAGCCATTCGTCACCATCCAAATTCAGGCATTGCGCGGCAGGACAGATTGGAATCCACGCTCTCGAGTCCACAGCATGTGGCAGGACGGGCCACCGGGACCGGCAGCCATTATAGTCGAAACCCACAATGCTTCCAATCCAAGACATGGGACCGGATGTACGGCAGAAAAGTGAGAGATTGGCCGCAGCCTGAGCGTTGTCAAGCACAACATTCAGCGCGGCCTCGGCAACAGCTTCAGTGGTTTCCCTTCCGCCCACGGCTTGTACGCGGCTGCAAAACGAATGCGATCGTCGAGCGGCGGATGAGTATAGAGCCAGAACTTGATGAAAGGATTGGGATCGGGATCGGCCAAGTCGTCTTCGCCCAGGACTTGCAGAGCAGTCGCCTCGGCGGCGTTGGGATTCGGAACAATACCGTACGCCACTTCCAAGCCAAACTGATCCGCCTGGTGTTCGTAATGGCGCGATATGCCGTTTACCAGCGGGTCCGAAAAAAACACCAGCAGCGTCACCACTACGAGCACAAGTGGCAGCGCGGCCAGATCACCCACTCCCTCAACTCCGGATGGCGGGCCGACCTTGGCCACGAACCGGTTCACCGCGAAAAATCCCAGGAAGAAAACGAGCAACGCCACGCCCTCGTCGAGAGCAAATTCCTTGGGAATGTGATGGAGAACGTAATGCCCGCTTTCGTGTCCAAGAACCAGCAACAACTCGTCGGGGGTCATGACCTTCAGGGTTGTATCAAACACGACCACGTGTTTGCTCAAACCCAGGCCCGAGACATAGGCGTCAAGGGCTTTGGTCCGGGAGCTGGCATTCATTTCAAAAATGCGGGTGGGCGGTATCGAAAGGCCGGCGTGTTTCAGCATCGCTTCAATCCGTCCGACGAGCACTGGTTGCGTTTTCTCGAGCGGTGTGAACTTATAGAACAATGGTTCGATGATGTAGGGTTCAACCAGCATGCAGCCGAGCAGGAGAGGAATCGAGGCCATCCAGAAATAGAACCACCACCGGCGCGGACTGCGGCCAACCGCGGTGTAGAACACCCAGGCTACAATGATTCCACCCACGGCGACGATGCCCAGGCTTTTCCCCCAATCGCCGAACCAGGACGCGAGCCCTTGCGTCGCGAGTCCGAAACGATGCTCAAGAACGTAACTAGTGTAGAAATCGATAGGAAGATTCAGCAGCGTGGCCGCCGCCGCGAACAACGGTACAAAAATCAAACACTGGACGAATCGCCGCCGCGACGCTCGGCGCGCCCAATTACGGAACGTCACCGCAATGCGGGCCCGCCACAGGAGAAGGTAAATGCCGATCGAAACCAGCGTTCCAACAAAGTAGAGAATATAGAGAGCGCGCGAATAGGCAATCGCCTTGGCGCGGCGTTCCGGCGTGAGAGTATAGGTAGTGGGTGCAGGCGAACTCCTTTGCGCCTGAGCGCCGGCTTGGGGAGCTTGGGCCGGGCGGGCCGGTGAGTTGTCCGCGCGGGCGTTTCTCGCGGTAGCCGCAGAGGCAACCAGCAGACAAAAACCGAACGCGAGTAAAGCGAAGCGTCTCATAAAAACAGTGGTTAGTGGCTAGTTCCTTTCACACCTTTGGCAGCACAATGCCTTGCTGCGCCTGGTACTTGCCCTTCTTGTCCTTGTACGAGGTCTCGCACAGCTCATCCGATTGGAGAAAGATGATCTGGCACAGGCCTTCATTGGAATAGACGCGCGCCGGCAGGGGGGTGGTGTTGGAGATTTCGAGCGTCACGAACCCTTCCCATTCCGGTTCAAGTGGTGTCACATTAACAATAATACCACATCGGGCATATGTACTTTTGCCGACACATATTGTCAAAACATCGCGCGGGATCTTGAAATACTCCACCGAGCGGGCGAGGGCGAACGAGTTGGGCGGTACGATGCACGCCGGCCCCCGGAATTCGACAAAAGACCGTGCATCAAACTGTTTCGGATCGACAATGGTCGAGTTGACGTTGGTGAAAATTTTGAATTCATCGGCAACGCGCACGTCGTATCCGTAAGACGACAGCCCGTAGGAAATAACGCCTTCGCGAACCTGCTTCTCTTCGAACGGGCTGATCATTTCGTGTTCTGTGGCCATCTTGCGAATCCAGCGATCATTTTTGACGGGCATCGAGCGTCTCCTGGAGTCAAGTGCGGGTGCGCGGCCGTGCGCGAAGCCACGCGCGCTTCCCGTTTGTGAGGCAAAAAGAAGAGAATGATAGTCGAGGAGAAAATTCTTGACAACGCTTCTCTGTATTCTTAGGATTAAAGCCTGTATTTTCAGGAGGTTTGCGTGATAAAGCTTGATATCATCAATGAGGTCGTCAATCGGACCAGCATCACCAAGACAAAAGCTGAGATGGCCGTGGAAACCGTGTTTGATTCCATGAAGAAGGCGCTGAGGCAGGGCGACCGCATTGAATTGCGTGGCTTTGGTGTTTTCAATGTGAAACCTCGTAAGACCGGAATCGGTCGGAACCCCCGTACGGGGGCGGAAGTCAGCATCCCCCCCGGCAAAGCCGTGCGCTTCAAGCCCGGCAAGGAACTGCAATCTCTCTCCTAGAACCAGGTGTCAGGTGCCGGGTTTCAAGTGTCAGGAGAGCGCAGCATGCGAAGCGCGCAATCTCAGATTGCCACTTCGCATGCTGACACCTGGCGCCTGACACCTGGAACCTATTTACAGGCGGGCAGGAGCAGGCGACAATGGGGATTCTCCCCCTTTGCACATGGGCGACGGATCCCAATTCGGGCGTATCGGCCAGCCGCCGGTCAGCGAACTGCCTTGGGCCACTCCCCAGTGGATGACGGCCCGCTATGCGCCGCCACCACGCACGCGGTGGCGCAATTCCCTTCCCTTTCACGTGGCGCTTTTCGCGCTTACGATTTTGACGACTCTGATCGTGGGCACCCACATTGCCCTGAACTATGCCCAGAATGTGCCGGCATTTGATTGGGACTTGTCGTTCGCCTACTTTCGCGAACTATGGCGCCACCCGGAGATGCTGGTGCTCGGCGTGCCGTTCTCCTTCACGCTTCTCGGCATTCTGCTGGCGCATGAGCTGGGCCATTACGTTACCTGCCGCCGCTACGGTATTCAGGCCACGTATCCCTACTTCATTCCTGCGCCAACGCTGATCGGCACGCTGGGCGCATTCATTCGCATCAAGTCGCCCATCGTGAATCGCCGCGAACTCTTTGACGTGGGCATTTCGGGACCGATCGCCGGATTTGTCATTGCCATCCCTGCTTTGATTTCGGCGATCTTTCTTAGCCATGGCGCCGCGCCGGTCATTTCGCCGGATTCGATTTCACTGGGGAATCCGCTGGCGGTCATTCTTCTGGCCAAGCTGTTACGGCATGGCGTAAGTCCGGCAGGGGTCATTCTGCATCCGGTGGGGTGCGCCGCGTGGGTGGGGCTCTTCGCCACGGCCCTGAACCTGCTCCCCGTGGGGCAACTCGACGGCGGGCATATTCTTTACGCCGTTCTGGGTGATAAATGCCGGAACATCTCGCGCGGTTTTGTCCTGGTGTTGCTGCCGCTCGGGTACTTCTGCTGGTATGGCTGGCTGGCGTGGGCCGTGATCCTGTTCTTCCTCGGTCTTCGCCACCCCCGAGTGATCGAACCGGTATCACCTCTCGGCCGCGAACGCCAGATTCTCGCCCTGGTTGCGGCGTCGATCCTCATCCTCACGTTTCTTCCCACACCGTTCAAAGTGCGGTAGACGGCATTCGGCAAACGGTATACAGGGTACGGCGATCGTGTTCATACGATCGTGTGCGCCCCGCCTACCGTATGCCGTCTACCGCCTTCTACATGATGTTCACCGGGTCCATATCAATCAGCAGTGAACGCTGGGGGACGCCTTGCTGGCTGGCGTAGTCAGCAAGGCGGCGCAGCAGGGTGCTGAGGCGGGCTCGCGAGGTAGATTTGATCAGAAACTGGATGCGGAAGCGCCCCTCCAATTTTGCCAGTGGCGCCGGTGTAGGGCCCAGGATCTTCAATCCTTCCGTGCTTTTCTCCAGCGGAATCAGGAAATCGCCCACGTGTTTGGCCACCTGCGCGGCTTGCTCCAGCTTCGAGCCTTGCGCAATGACATTCCCCAGTGCGGTGAGCGGCGGATAGTGCATCATGCGGCGAAAACGCATTTCCTTCTGGAAGAACGCTTCGTAATTCTGTTCCGCGGCCAGCAGGATGGCGTAGTGATCGGGATAAAAGGTTTGGACCAGCACGCGGCCCGGACTTTCCCCGCGTCCGGCGCGCCCCGCGGCCTGGGTGAGCAATTGAAACGTCCGCTCCGCCGAACGAAAATCCGGCAGCCCCAGGCCGATATCCGCGCTCACCACTCCCACCAGCGTCACGCCGGGGAAGTCGTGCCCTTTGGCGATCATTTGAGTGCCCACCAGCACGTCGACGTTCCCCCGCCGGAATTCCTGGAGAACGCGTTGGAACTGGCCCTGGCGGCGTGCCACGTCGCGGTCCAGGCGGGCCACGCGGGCCTGCGGAAAAAGCTCCGCAAACTTCTTTTCCACCTTTTCCGTTCCTTCGCCTACGTAGTAAAGATGCTGGCTCTCGCAATGCGGGCAACGATTGGGCACGGGCGCGGAATACCCGCAGTAATGGCAAATCAGGCGATGCTCGCGGCGATGATAGGTTAGAGATATTGAACAGTTCTCGCAGCGCTGCGTCTGGCCGCAACTGCGGCACAGCAAAAACCAGGAATAGCCCCGCCGATTCAGGAGAATCATGGTTTGCTGCCCGTTCGCGAGTTGCTGCTCAATCTCTTGGTGCAGGCGGCGCGAGACTGGCACCTGGGTGTGGGTTTCGCGAAACTCCTGGCGCATGTCGATGATTTCCACCGGCGCCAGCTTTCGCCCCTGCACGCGTTCCGGCAGGACCAGCAGGCGGTATTTGCCCTCGCGCGCGTTCCAATACGACTCAAGCGAAGGCGTGGCCGAACCCAGCACGGCGAGCGCTCCGGCCAGCCGCGCGCGCACCACGGCCACATCGCGCCCCTGGTAGCGCGGCGTCTCCTCCTGCTTATAGCTCGTGTCGTGTTCCTCATCCACAATCACCACGCCCAATTGCGAGAGCGGAGCGAAGATGGCCGAGCGTGTTCCTATCGCCACGCGGGCCTCGCCGCGGCGAATGCGCCACCATTCCTGGTGACGGTCGTTTTCCGATAAGGCGCTGTGCAGAAGGGCTATCTTCGAGCCGAAACGGGCCAGGAACTGCTCCTGAGCGGAGGGCGTGAGGGCGATTTCAGGCACCAGCATCAACGCGGTGCGGCCCAGTTCCAGGCAGCGCGCAATCAGGCGCAGATAGATCTCCGTCTTGCCGCTCCCCGTTATCCCGTGCAGCAGCACCGTCTGAAATTGCGCGGACCCCAGTTGTTGCTCCAGGTCGTCGAGGGCCGCCTTCTGCGCCGTCGTGAGGATAAGGGAAGGCATTGGTTGTTGTGGATCGCCAGCCGCCCATGGTTCAGCCTGGTCTGATGCCGTTTGGCCATTTGCGGAAGCGCGTTCTGTCTTTGCGGGCTCGAGCTCGACCACGCCGGAAGCGCTCAGCCGCTTCAGCACAGCAAGGTCACCGCGCGCGGTCTGGAGCAGTTGGCGATGGTCGCTCACCGTCCCTTCAGCGCTCAGCACCTCGATGATTCTCCTGGCCACGGGCGAGAGGTGCAGCGGTTTCTCGGGCACGGGACCGCTCAGGCGCACCGCGTACACCTGTCGCTGCCCGCGCTCGCGCTCGACCTCCTCGATACGCACCCATTTTTCCTTCAGCGCCTTCAGGAAGGGTTCCGGAAATTTTTGGCGAAGCGCTGGTATGGAAGCGCTGCCGCGCGTGGAAAGATAGCTGAGCAAGTCGAACCCGGGGCCGGGCGGCTCATCCTCTGACTGGCTGATTTCCCGGAGCTTCTGCTGGCCGCGCTCGCTCAGGCGGACCAACTGAACCCGTCGCGTGGCGGAGCGCAGCGGAAGCATGGCGCGAAACACCTCGCCGATCGGGGCGACGTAGTAATCGGCAATCCACAGTCCCAATTCCAGCAACTCGGGAATGAGAACGGGTTCGCTATCGAGCACGCGCAGGATGGGGCGCGCTTCAATGCCGGGGGGCAGAGAGCCGGCCGCGCCCATCACAATTCCGGTCGCTTTGCGCGTAGCCAGCGGCACCTGCACGCGCTGCCCCGGCCGAACGGCGATAGAATCGGGAACCAGGTACGTGAGGGTATTGCGAATCGCCGCTATCACGGCGACTTCCACGAGGTTCGCATCCTTGTGGCGGTGAGGATTTTGGGCGTCGGTGGGTTGGGGATCCACACGGCAATTCTATGCCGATTTTCGATTTTGGATTTTAGATTTTGGATTTTGGATTGGTCCCATCTTGGATTTTGGATTTTAGATTTTTGATTTTGGATTGGCCCGATTTTGGATTTTGAATTTTGGATTTTGGATCGGTCCGATTTTGGATTTTAGATATTGGATTTTGGATGGGTCCGATTTACCCCGTCATCCTGAGCTCCGATGCCCCAGCTACCCCGTCATCCTGAGCCCCGATGCCTTTTATCGGGGCGAAGGATCTGCATGGCCGCTCGGAAGTGCCAGTACAAATGCAGGTCCTTCGGGCCGAAAGAACCGGCCCTCAGGATGACGGCGCCGCAGCTCCGCAAGATGTAATCCCAAATCTAAAATCCAAAATGTGCCTCCGCCGGTACCTTCGGACTGCACGCCCAAAATGGTCGTTCAATCCAAAATCCAAAATCTAAAATCCAAAATTCTTATGCACCAAACTCGCGTACAGATTCCCGATACGGTCCAGCATGGCCAGCGCGGGCGCGAAATTCCGGCGCGTAATGTGCTCGATATTCAACCCGATGGGAGGCGGATCGGGAGGCAGGTTGTCGAGCACGTCCATCAAAATGCGTTGTGCCAGGTTGATGGAACGTTCGAGGCAGGTTTCGGCGGGAGCGGTGTCTCCGGTCTCGGAACCCAGCAGGAAGCGGTCAAGATCGCGCGGCACATCCACGCCCAACCAGCGCAGGAACTCCAAATCACGGCGGTTGGTGACCGGCGCGAAGCTGATGAAGATGCGTGCGTCCACGCCATTCAGCCGCTGGATGAGCCACACCAAATCGTTGGAGTCAAACATCACCTGCGAAGTGAAAAACTCCAGTCCCTGGGCCTGTTTCCGGCGGATGCGGTCCGGTTCGGCATCCCGGCTGGGAATCGTGATGCCACCCAGCGAAACCGGCAGGCCCAGGGATTTCACCAGGCTGGCTGCCTCGCCGGGACCAGGCCCGGGATAACGTACTTGCTTCGACTCGCCGCCGACAAGAACCCAGTTGCAGATGTCCCATGACCCGCAGGTTTCGCGGAACCAACGCTCGGGCGCGGCATCATGAACGGTGACGCGATTGATGACCACCTCGATGCCGAGTTCACGCTTGATGCGCGAGCCCAACAGCCGGGGCTCAACCCGCGCGATAAACTTGCTGGTGCGCTCGCCGGGGCGGTCCTCGTCGTGAATTTCGGGAATGTTGATGGCGTCCACGCGGCCGCGCAACTGGCCGAGTTCGTTCAGGGAGGATTCCAAGGCCTCGGGCTTCGCCGCGGCGGGGGGAACCACCTCAAACAGCGTCATCGGAACGGCCGGATGCAAAAGCGGTTCTTGAAAGCCCATGGGGAATTATCCGCAGATTACACAGATTTCGCTGATTGCACGAGCTAGGGAAACAACCCACGGCAAGCGCTCCCGCGAGGCGGGAAACCGTGAGTAGCCGCAGGTGAAACCTCAAAAGCGCTAAGATAAGCTCGCTGGTCGCCTCACAGCCCGCGAAGCGGGCGCGGTCATGTAGCCCACGGCGAAGAAGCTGTGAAAAAATCAAAACAGTCTCTCGCAAAGGCGCCAAGTCGCAAAGGCCGTGAAGCACAAGTCTCCTGTTTTCTTTGCGACCTTTGCGACTTGGCGCCTTTGCGAGAACATGTTTTCGCACTTCGGAAGATTCTTTCACAGCTTCGAAGCCGTGGGAAGATCGAGCCGGCGACGCCGTGAGCCCCGGAGGGGCGACGTCGGGCCACAGGGAGGGTCGAGAATCGACCAGGAGTGCCCTGACGCCGCCCCTCCGGGGCTCACGGCGAATGGGTTGCGGGCCTGCCGTTATCCCACGGCTGGCTCGCCGTGGGCTATACGACGCCGCCCGCTTCGCGGGCTGGGCAACCGGCCGATGAGCGTCGAGGCACGTATAATTCGTTATCTTAGCGCCTATGGGTTTCACCTACGGCTACTCACGGAGCGGCCCTTTCAGGGCCGTTTCCAACGCGTTTCAGCGGGTGGCTTTCGCCCGCAGCAACTTCGCGACGTCGGCGTGGCCCGCCGCCGTCGCCAAATCCAGCGCCGTCTTGCCGTCGTTGTCTTTCACCCCGTCCCTGGCTCCGTGATCCAGCAGTACCTTGACCACTTCGGTCCAACCCAGTCGCGCCGCGCGGAGCAATGCCGTGTCGCCATCGTTGTCCTTGGCCTCAATCTTGGCGTCCTTATCCAACAGCAGCTTCACCGCGTTAGGTTTGTCCCAGTTGGCGGCCAGCAGCAGCGCCGTCTCACCGTCCTCATCCTTGGCTTCGATATTGGCGCCCTTTTTCAGCACCAACTGCATAACGTCGATACCCCCCGTGAAGGCCGCCACCATCAGGGGCGTATTGCCGAACCGGTCCCGGGCGTTCACGTTCGCGCCCTGTGCCAGCAACCGTTGAACGGTGGGGGCGTCGTCCGTCGTGGCGGCGGTGAGGAGCGCAGCGTCAAGGCGGCCGGGGCCGGCTTGGCCCGCTACGCAATGACTCAAGGACAAAAATGCGACAGGAGCTATCGCGATCAGGAGGTTCTTCATTGCCCTCTCGGTGCTGGCTATCCACCTTTCAGGAAGTCACGGATTTTCTCAAAATCCTCGCGCAGAATCTTCTCTTCCCGGGGGTTGCGCAGGACGTAGGCAGGGTGCACGGTGGCGAGGGCTTTGCCGGAGCCGAAATCGTAGAACTGGCCGCGGATTTTGGTGATGCCTTCCTTGATGCCCAGCACCGTGCGGACCGCGGGGGTGCCCAAACAGCAAATCAGGCGGGGCTTGATGGCTTCAATCTGGCGATAGAGAAAAGGCGAGCAGGCATCCACCTCGTCCTTTTCCGGCGTGCGATTCCCCGGCGGCCGGCACTTGACGACATTGCAGATGTAAACGTCTTCGCGCTTCAGGCCCACGCTTTGCATCATGCGATTCAGCAGTTTGCCGGCGCGGCCCACAAACGGCAGGCCTTGCTCGTCTTCGTCGGCGCCTGGGCCTTCGCCAATGAATACCAGTTCAGCGTGCGGATTCCCTTCGCCAAACACAATGGTCTTGCGCGTGGGCGCCAGCTTGCAGCGCCGGCAATCACCGAGGTCCGCGCGAATCTGCGCCAGCGTCTCGGGGCCCGAACGCGGCGTCGGCGCTGCCTCAAACAGATTGAAGGAGGGAGCCGGTGGTCGAATGACGAGGGGCGGGGAAGCTGCGGGCGCAACGGGCTTGGCGGCCGCAATTGGCTTGGGAGGCGCAGGAGCTGTGGCCACGCGGGATGGCGCGGGCGAGAGAACTGGTTTCGGTGAGGGTGTTGCCGCGGGCTGCGCCGCTGCCGGCTGCACAGGGCGGGCTGCCTCAAGACTGGGCGGCCTTACCACCGTTCCTGGTTCGCGGCGATAAAAACCCTCAATACCGAGTTCCTGATAGAACTCCAGCCACGCCTTTAAATCTTTACGGGTTTGTTCATCCATGTGTGTGACGTAGGCCCACTACTTCGTCCAGCACCCGGTTCGCCACGTCGAGCTTGCTGAGTTTTTCCAGGGCTGTCACGCGCCCGTCGGGGAAAATCAGGGTGACAATATTGGTATCAGCGTCGAAGCCCGCGCCGTCCTGGCTGACGTCATTGGCCACCACCAGGTCCAGGTGTTTGGCGCGCAGCTTGGCGGCAGCGTTTTCGACCAAATCTTCGGTTTCAGCCGCAAAGCCGATAACGATCTGGCCATCGCGGCGGCGGCGCGAAACCTCGGCCAGGATATCAATGGTCGGCTCAAGCTGCACTGCGGGAGCGCCCTCGTGCTTCTTCATTTTCCCTGGGCGCGCCTCTGCCGGACGGAAGTCGGCGACGGCGGCGGCCATCACCACCACGGTGGCCGCAGCGGCGTGCCGGAACACCGCTTCCGCCATTTCCGCGGCCGTGCGGACCCTCTCGCAGGCTTCAACCGCCGGGGCCTCAATGCGCGTGGGGCCGGAGACCAGCACCACCCGCGCGCCGCGGCGGCGCGCCGCCTCGGCAAAGGCGTATCCCATTTTCCCGCTCGAACGGTTGCTGATGTAGCGAACCGGGTCCAGCGGCTCTTCCGTGGGCCCCGCCGTGACCACAAACACTTCGCCCGCCAGATCCTCGCGCAGGCCGAGGGTATCGAGCACCGCTTGCGCGATGCACTCCGGCGAGGCCAGACGTCCGGCGCCCGTCATCCCGCACGCCAGGTAGCCTTCGTCGGGATTCACCACCCGCACACCACGGCGGCGCAGCGCCTCCAGGTTCTCCTGGGTGGCCGCGTGCTCCCACATATTGACGTTCATGGCCGGGGCGACGATCAGCGGCGCTTTCGTGGCCAGGCACAGCGTAGTGAGGAAATCGTCGGCGATGCCGTGCGCCATCTTGGCCAGCACATTCGCCGTGGCGGGTGCAATCACGAAGGCGTCAATCGATTGGGCCACTGCGATGTGCTCAATGGCGCTCTCCACGTTGCTTGCGGCCCCGGGTTCGCCGAACATCTCCGTGATCACCTTGTGCCCGGTGAGCGCGGCAAAGGTGAGCGGCGTGATGAACTCCCGCGCGTTGCGAGTCATCACCACTTGCACGTCCAACCCCTTGTCCTGGAGCAGGCGCACCACTTCCGCCGCTTTATAAGCGGCAATACCGCCCGAGATGCCCAGTGCAATGCGCATAAGAACGGTGACAAGTGCCTGAAAACACGAAACTCGAAAATCGAAGATCGAAAATCGAAACTGGAAACTGGAAAACCGAAACACGAAAATCGAAAATCGAAACTGGAAACTGGAAAATCGAAACTCGAAAATCGCATCTCGAAAATCGAAACTGGAAACTGGAAAATCGCAGCCGGTTCGAACGCGTAACCTGGAGGGCGGAAATCGAAAGTCGATGTTCCGAACCGTGCCGACTCCGAAGACCGCGAGACTCGATAATGGTCTCGATTTTCGAGTGTCAATCTTCGATTTTCGAGTTGCCAGTTTCGATCTTCACCGGGACTTTCCAGTTTCCAGTTTCCAGTTTCACTCTTCACCGGAACTGTCAGGTGACGATCTTCGATTTTCGAGTTTCGAGTTTCCAGTTTCCAGTTTCCAGTTTCGATTTTCGATCTTCGATTTCCCGGCTCGTCACTTGTTTTTCTTCTTCTTCTCCTCGCCCACCGGCGCCAGGACTTCAATGGGCACCAGCCCCGCGCTGACCTCCTGCTGCGCGATCCGGGTCGCTCTTTTCGTGGCCGTCTGAATCAAGGGCTTGGCGCCCGATTGCAGTTGCCTCGCCCGCCTGGCGGCGACCAAGATCAAACGAAATTTGCTATCCACGTTCTCAGGTATTTCCATTCGCCATTATCCTCCAAATGTCGCAAGAATTTTTTCTGCCTGTCCCGCCTGGCAGGCACGGCGGAAACGCGCCGCCTGGACAACCGCCCGTAATGCGCGAGTCGCATTCTTCAAATCGTCGTTCACCACCAGGTAATCGTACTCAGCCCAGTGCCGGATTTCCCCGCGCGCGGTATGCAACCGGCGAGCAATCTCCTGCGGCGCGTCGGAGTGGCGGTGGCGCAAGCGGCGCGACAACTCGCGGAAGGACGGCGGCAGGATGAACACGCTCACGGCTTCCGGCAGCCGCAGCCGAACCTGTTGATGTCCCTGCACGTCGATATCGAGCAGGATGTCCTGTCCCGCTTCCTGCGCGGCTTGCAACTGTTGGCGCGCGGTGCCGTAGAGGTGCCCGTAAACGTCCGCCCACTCCACAAACTCGCCGCGCTTGACCATGCCTTCGAACACCCGACGCGACACGAAAAAGTAATCGCGGCCGTGCTTCTCCGCCGCGCGGGGCGCGCGCGTGGTGTAAGAGATCGAGAAGCGCAGGCCCTTGGATGCGGCCATCAGGCGCTTAATTAATGTCGATTTCCCCGCGCCCGAAGGGGCCGAAATCACGAAGATGCTGCCGCGTACTGGAGCAACCTTTTTCTTTTTTGCCACGTTCTGTTAATTGCCGATTGCCGATTGCCAATTGACGATTGTCGATTGACGATTGACTCGATTGCTCTCTCCTACCCCGTCATTCTGAGCCCGCTTCTTGGGCGAAGAATCTGCATTGCTTTTCTTTCCGCACCGCTTAAAAACGAAATGCAGGTCCTCTTTATTAATTGACGATTGACTCGATTGCCGATTGCCGATTGCCGATGGTCGATTACTGATTCCCGATTGCGACCTCTCTCCTGCCCCGTCATTCTGAGCCCGCTTTTTGGGCGAAGAATCTGCATTGCTTTTCTTCCCGCACCGCTTAAAAACGAAATCCAGGTCCTTCGCCCCGATCAAAGGCATCGGAGGTCAGGATGACGAGGTTTGCACATTGTTCTTAATCTGCAAATTCCTTCAATCGGCAATCGACCATCGTCAAGAAGAACCTGCATGGGTTCTTTCCCCGCCATCCAAAAGCGAAATGCAGATCCTTTTGCCGATTCCGGATTGCGACCTCTCTCCTACCCCGTCATTCTGAGCCCGCTTTTGGGGCGAAGAATCTGCATTGCTTTTCTTTCCGCACCGCTCAAAAACGAAATGCAGGTCCTTCGCCCCGATCAAAGGCATCGGAGCTCAGGATGACGAGGTTTGCAAATTGTTCTAGATCTGCAAATTCCTTCAATCGGCAATCGACCATCGTCAATCCCTTCAATCGGCAATCGACCATCATTCGTCTCAGGATGACGAGGTTTCCAAATTGTTCTAGATCTGCAAATTCCTTCAATCGGCAATCGTCAATCATTCAATGTTCTGCGCCTGCTCCCGCAATTTTTCGATTTCCGTCTTCATCTCGATTGCCTGTCGGGTGATCTCCAGGCCCACTTCCGGGACGTCCGTCGTCTTGGAGAGCAGGGTGTTGGCCTCGCGGTTCATCTCCTGTAGCAGAAAATCGAGCTTCTTGCCTGCTTCCGAATTATCCGTCAAGAGCTGCTGCGCCTGTTGCAAGTGGCTTTGGAAGCGCGTCAATTCTTCCGCGATGTCGCTGCGCGAGGCGAGGTATGCCACCTCCTGAGCCATGCGGCCGTGGTCAATTTCCACGCTGCCGGCGAGATCGCGAATGCGGCCTTCCAGCCGTTGCTTGTAATACTGGGGCGCCTTTTCGGCAAGGCGGGAAACGGCACTGCGTAAAGATCCCAGGCGCGTCAAGCGTGACAGCAGGTCCTTTCCCAGCGACTCTCCTTCCCGCTCGCGCATCACGTTCAATTGGTTCAGCGCGTGCGCCATGGCCCGCTCCAACGCGGGCTGGACGGCTTCGAGTTTTTCCGGCGCTATTTCACCGCCGCCGGTTTCCGCCAGGCCGGGCACGCGCAGCAATCCCATCACGTCGGGCTCCGCCGCCGAACCGAACTCCTGCTTCAGCGTTTGGTAACCCTTCACATAGGCCGCCAGAAGCTTTCGATCGATTTCCAGCTCGGCGCCGGCCGCGCCCGTCACTCCGACGGTGATTTCCACGTGCCCGCGGAAGACGTGCTCCTTCACCAAGCGGCGGAGGGCAGGTACCAGCGGATCGAGGCTCGCGGGCAGCCGTAATTGCACGTCCAAAAAGCGATGGTTGGTGCCTCGGATGCTTACGGTAAAAGCCAATCCGGCTTCTTCCACTTCCACCCGGCTATAGCCGGTCATGCTACGGACCATGTTGGTTCCTAGTTGTCAGGGTTCTACATCCACAAACTGCAAGTCGTGCAAGCGCTGGTAAACGCCGCCCCGGCTCACCAGAGCGTCGTGCGTCCCCATTTCACAGATCGTGCCGTGATCGATCACCACGATGCGCTCCGCTCGGCGCACGGTGGAGAGCCGGTGCGCGATGACTACCACCGTGCGGCCCACCATGAGGTTGGCCAGCGCGCGCTGCACGAGCAACTCGGACTCGGTATCGAGCTCGGAGGTCGCCTCGTCCAAAATCAGGATGGGCGGATTCTTGAGCAACGCTCGCGCAATGGCAATGCGTTGGCGCTGCCCGCCGGACAGCCGCTGCCCGCGCTCGCCGATCATCGTGTCGTAACCCTGTCCCATTTCCTGGATAAAATCTTCGGCCAGCGCGGCGTTCGCCGCGGCCCGCACCTGCGCGTGCGTCGGCAATCGGCTGCCATAGCAGATGTTGTTGTACACCGTGTCGTTAAAGAGAATCGTCTCCTGGGTGACAATGCCGATCTGGGCGCGCAGCGAATTGGTCTTGACGTCGCGCACGTCGTGGCCGTCCAGGGTGATGCTGCCGCTGGTGACGTCAAAGAAGCGCGGAATCAGGTTCGCCAGCGTGGTCTTGCCGGCCCCGCTGGTACCCACAATGGCTACCACCTCGCCTTTGGGGATGCGCAGGTTGATATCGCGCAACAGGGGAATTCCATCCTCGTAGTCGAATTCCACCTGGTCGAAGACGATTTCATGCTGGAAGGGAGGCAGGGTGACGGCGCCGGGCTTGTCCACCATCTCCGGCCGGGAATCCAGGTATTGAAAGACCTGCTCGGAGGCACCAATCGCCTGCTGATAGGCGTTGCTGACACCCGTCAGGCGCTTCACGGGTTCGTAAGATTTCAGCAGCACGTAAAGGAAGCCGATAAAGCCTCCGGTGGTCTGCATGTGGTGCAGGATCAACTGGCGCTCGTAGAAGAGCAGGCCGGCGATGGTGATGGCGCCGAGCACTTCCATGAGCGGCGACGATACGGCCTGGGCCCTGACCCAGCGCAAGCTGACCCGCAGCAGGCGCCGCGTGGTGGACTTGAATTTTTCCACTTCAAAGGCTTCCATGGCGAACGCTTTGACAATGCGGATGCCCGAAAAGGTCTCCTGCAAGACATTGTTCAAATCCGCCATTTTGTCCTGGCTGCTGCGGCTGGAGGCGCGAATATAACGCCCCAACTTCGCCGACGGCACAACCACCAGCGGGATAAGGACCATGGAAATAAGGGCCAGTTTCCAGTCGTAATAAAAGAGCACGCCCAACAAGAACACGAGCGTGAAGGATTGCTTCATCGTGTCGGCGGCCGTTTGCGAAACCGCAAACTGAATGCGTTCGACGTCGCTGGTGATGGCCGACATCAATCGGCCGGTGGAGTTCTTGCGGAAAAACGAGATGGACTGCTCGATTAGCTTGGAATAGAGAAGATTGCGCAGGTCGCGAACCACCGAGTGGCCGGTGTAGTTGATGAAATAGGTGGCCAGGAATTCTGAAATCCCCTTGGCCAGCGCTACGCCAATAATGATGAAAGCCACCACGGTCCAGACGTTGTGGATCCAGTGGGGAAGTATGTCCTGAAGGCAAATGGTGTAGGGGAAATAAGTCTTCTTTTGGATCAGGATGATCTTTGATGCCTGAGCATTGGGCGACAGAACAACATCCACGATCGGCTTGATAAGGAGGGCGGTGACCCCTTCCGAGGCTCCAACCACTACCATCAGGCAGACCGCCAAAAACAAGCGGAAACTGTAAGGTCGAACGAACCCAAGCAGGCGTTGAACTTGACTCATTACGTCCGCCGTCCCCAGGAGGCGGGAAATTTTTCCTAAACGCTACAATCTTGGCATGTTAGTGAGCATGAGGGGCTTTCGTCAAGAAAATAGCATCGAGCGGCGCCGGAGGGCAGGCGAACAGCAAAAAGATGTCTTTTGTTTGCAATGCGTTATCACCAAATTTCGATGTGGGGCAGTATAGTTACTAAGTAGTATACAAAGTTGCGCAGGCGCCGGCGAATTTGTCGCTGCCTAGCTTCCGTGCCTACCTGCTTGCATCACGCTGCATCGTGACGAGCAATCGGCCGGTGAGGACTATTCCTGCTCGTCACTCGTCACCCGCCACTCGTCACTTTCCACACGTCACATTCCACTCCGAAGGGGAGCATTTCACGTTCCACATCGGACGTGAATTCGGCGGACAGGGCGCACCAGACAAAGTGTCCAACAAAATCACTACTACTCTGCTTGAGAGTAGCCCCGCTCTGCGGGTTGTATTGGCTTATCCACAATGCGCGCTGGGAACCGCAGATCATTTCCACTGCATATGTTGCGTTTCTTTACATTCGGCCATCACGATTCTCAAGCGCCATGGCCGCCGCGCCATACAAGGGGGAGTAATTCCCCAATGCCGCCGTAACGACTTCCGTCGAGTAGGCAATGCTGGGTGAGGCGAATTGGTCCAGATAAGTATGCAACGTATCAAGCAGCATAGCCCCAGATTGCGCCACGCCTCCGCCCAGAACGATGACGTCGGGATTCAGGATGCGGATGATGATCAACAAGCCGCGGGCGAGCCAGCGGCAGGTCTCGCGGATGATGTGGGTGGCGGCCTGATGACCTTCCGCGGCAGCCTGCATGACTCCTTTGGCAGTGATGCTGGCATTGCCGCTAAGCTCCAACATGCGCTTTATCTGCTCCGGGCGGCGCTCCGCCCATTCCCGCGCGCGGGTTTCAATGGCGCGGCCGGAGCTGAACGATTCCAGGCAGCCGCGGCCGCCGCAGGAGCAGCGCGGGCCAGAGTCCGAGATCGGAATGTGGCCAAGCTCTCCCGCCATGCAATCCTTGCCCCTCACCAGCTTGCCGTCGTCGACGATGCCGCTGCCGATGCCCGTGCTGATGGTGATGTAGACCATCGATTTCGCGCCCCGTCCCGCCCCGTAGTGGTATTCCCCCAACGCGCCGGCATTGGCGTCGTTGTCAAGACAGCAGGCGAGGCCCAGGGTTTGTTCCATCCATTTTCCCAGTTCGAAATCGTGCCATCCCGACGAGTGCACGGAAGTCACCGTCTTCCGCCGGAAATCCACCGGCCCCCCGAAACTCAGGCCGCAGCTCGTCACCGGCGCTCCGGACTTAGCCATCAAGTCTCGGCAACGGGCCGCAAGCTGGTTGAGCATCCAATCGCGGCCCGCCTCACGATCGGTATCACCCTCGACTAGGCTCAGGCGCTGCCCCTGCTCGTCAAAAAGGCCGGAGCGAAAATGCGTGCCGCCGATGTCCACCGCGAGAACGTTGTGCATGAGAACTCCAGCGTGTTTAGGTGCAGATGCGGCGACTAGGTGTCAACCGCCAAGTGTCAGTTCGAAGCTCGAAATTCGAAACTCGAAAATCGACTGCGGACGATCGAGTCTCGAATTTCCAGTTTCGAGTTTCGGCCTTGGCGCCTGCCACCTGGCGTCTATCTTCCAATATCTCTGTGCGAAACCTTGGTTTTATAGCCTTCGCGCGCCAAGGCTTCCGCCAGTGACTCGGCCAAGAAGACGGAACGGTGACGGCCGCCCGTGCAGCCAATGGCTATCGTGAGATAGCTCTTTCCCTCCCGCACAAATTGCGGCAGCAGGTAAATGAGCAGGCTCATCAACCGGCTCGTGAACTCGTGTGTCTGTGGATAGGAATCCATGAAGCGGCGCACACTCACATCGCGACCGGTCTTGTTTTTCAGGCGCTCCACAAAATTCGGATTGGGGAGGAAGCGCACATCAAACACCAGATCGGCGTCCGGCGGGATGCCGAAACGGTAACCGAATGAGAGCGTGGAAATCAGCATCGATCGGCGCGCCGCGATGCCCCCGAAACGGGTTTGAATCAAGTCGCGCAATTCGTGGACGTTCAGCCGCGTGGTATCAATCACCATGCTGGCAAGCTGGCGCATGGGTTTCAGCAGCGTGCGCTCCAGGCGTATGCCCTCGCGCACGGGCAAGTCGCGGCTCAGCGGGTGCGGGCGGCGCGTTTCTTCGAAGCGGCGGATCAGCGCCTTCTCCGAAGCTTCGAGGAACAGCAGCGACGGCCGCAGGAGCTTGTTGCGCGCGAGATCGCGATAGTGGGTGGTGAGTTGGTTCAGCGCCTGCCCGCCGCGGATGTCCACCACCGCGGCAGCGCGATCGATGCGGCTGTCCGGCTGCTGACACATCTCGGCAAACTTCAGAATCAGGTCGAACGGGAGATTATCCACGCAACGGTAGCCGAGGTCCTCAAAGGCCTTCAGCGCAGAAGCCTTCCCGGAGCCGCTCAGGCCCGTGATGAGTACAAAGTGTTTGGTGCGTTTTTTCGCGGCAGCTTTCTTTTTCATGTAGAAGTCTGTGGCCCGCCTATATGGTTTCGGCCTGGCGGCACGTTTACCTCGCCCTGCACGGGCAAGCTTGTCTCGCCACGCCGGGAGTTTGTTTCGCGATGGGGTGGCGTAAGGCCGCTTTGCTCAAAATGTGCCGTCCTTCTTACCAATTCTGACGCATTATGAATTAGGAAGCGAGAATAATGAAGAGGATTTGTTCTATTCTGCTGTGTGGCTCGATCCTCTGCCGCCAGACCGTGCTAACTTGCGGCTTTTCTCACCTCTGTGTTAACGTCCTAGTTTTGAGTTTTTCGAAGAATCTTCGGCCGGGAGGGGTCAACGATGGTTCTCACCCTGGCGGGGCGGGCTCCTCGAATCGCCGCGTCGGCCTACGTCGCCGCCAGCGCCGACATTATCGGATGCGTCGAACTGGGCGAGCACTCGAGTGTATGGTTCCAATGCGTCCTGCGGGGAGACATTGAACCCATCCGCATCGGAGCGAATACGAATATCCAGGATGGGTCCATCGTTCACACCATGACGGGCGCTCCGACCCTGGTGGGTGATTGGGTCACCGTGGGGCATCGTGTAGTGCTGCACGGCTGTACAATTGAGGACCATTGCTTGATTGGAATGGGGGCGGTCCTGCTCAATAACGTGAGGGTGGGTGAGGGTTCGATTATCGCGGCCGGTGCCGTCGTGGCGGAAAACACCGTCATTCCGCCGCGCAGCTTGTATATGGGGGTTCCCGCCAAGCTCCGGCGCGCGGTAACCGAAGAGGAGCAAGCATTCATCAGAATGCATGCCGAGCATTACGTCCAATACAAGGACAAGTATTTAGCCGAATTGCCCAAGGAAGCGTAACCATTAATTCTGGTGCCGCTACGCCTCGGTGGTCACAAAACTTTAGAAAGGAAATTCTTTGTCGAATCGAGTTGAACCAATTCGTTCTGTGAAGGGGACGCGCGACCTGCTGCCGCCTAACACCCATCTATGGCAACGCGTCGAAGCAGAAGCGCGTCGCGTCTTTGCTGCCTACAACTACGGCGAAATCCGGACACCCATTTTGGAGCAGACAGCGCTGTTTGCCCGCGGCGTGGGAGCCGAGACCGACATCGTGATGAAGGAGATGTACACCTTCCTTGATCGCGACGAGGAATCGCTAACGCTGCGCCCGGAAGCGACGGCTTCCGTGGTGCGCGCCTACATCGAGCACAGCCTTTACAACCAGGGCGGCATCCAGAAGCTGTATTACATGGGGCCCATGTTTCGCCGCGAGCGGCCGCAGAAAGGACGCTATCGCCAGTTCTACCAGATCGGCGCGGAGATCCTGGGCTCGGAGAACCCGCTGGTTGATGTGGAAGTCGTTGAGATGCTGGCGCTGTTCCTCGAGCGCGTGGGCATTCGCGAGTATCAACTCCTTATCAACTCAGTGGGTTGTCCCAAGTGCCGCGCCGCTTATCTGGAAATCCTGCGGCAAGCGCTTCAGGAAGTGAAGGCCACGATGTGCGCCGATTGCCAGCGCCGCCGA
>CAWDRP010000009.1:0-88436 GCA_963804755.1 uncultured Acidobacteriota bacterium | reverse complement strand
TTACTTGGGTGAAACCGCACGAACACTCCTGCCCGGATTGCTCCGCTTTCATTGACCGTCAAAGCTCTCACCTCGGCCATTTGCCCCGTCAGCACCTCACGATGCTCCCAAATCCACCGCCGCTGGTCATCCGCCAACTGGAAGGAACCAATCTCGCTCTCTATACCGGTAGGTCCTTCCACAACCATGGCTCCCAGGCTACCGACGAACTTGCCCGCGCCTTCAATGCAGCGGGTGACTTTTACATCGAGGGTGTCATTCGCCTTCACCTTGAACCATAGGCCCGCGGAGTCCCGGTACTTCACCACCACGCCTTCGCTCCAGGGCAAGCCCCGAGAGTCGTGGATGATGGTGCGATAGAACTCCACGGGATCGCCATCTTCGGGCATGGCGGGAACAACATGGAGATGTCTGTTGAATAGCCGGATCTCCTCGATCACGGCTTCATAGAGTTCACGCCGCTGTCATAGGGCAACTGGCTGACATCTCTGCCCTTGAACTTCGCAATGTCCCAGGCGTAGAACTCGACCGGGCCTCGCTCCTGTTGGATCCGGATGGACTTCTCTGGCAGCGCATTCAGGATTCCGCCCCGGGTCGCGGGACAAGCACCGCTAGCGGCCACCGTCTATCACTTGGAGAATCTGCGCTGCAACTTGTGCGGAGAAGTCTTCACGGCCGAGGCGCCGCCGGGAGTGGGAACGGAGAAGTATGACGCCACCGCCTCCAGTATGCTGGCACTGTTGAAATATGGCAGTGGGTTGCCCTTCTACCGGCTGGAGAATCTGCAGGCGAGCTTGGAGATCCCTTTGCCGGCCTCGACGCAGTGGGAAGTAGCGGCGGCAGCTTCGGCGGTAATTCAGCCGGCGCTGGAGGAGTTCATCCGCCAGGCAGCGCGAGGGGAAGTGCAGCACAACGATGATACTCCGATACCGGTGCTGGGTCTGGAGCAAGAGGGAGACCGAGAAGCACGCGACCCGCCGGAACGCAAAGGCGTCTTCACTTCCGGCATTGTGGCGACGCAGGCGGGACGGCGTGTGGCGTTGTTTTTCACCGGCCACCGGCATGCGGGAGAAAACCTGGCCTCCGTGCTGGCGCGCCGGGCGCAAGAGTTAGCGCCGCCCATTCAGATGTGCGACGCGCTAACCCGCAACCTGCCCAAGCTGCCGGCGAAGCTGGAAGTGATCGTGAGCCATTGCCTGGCCCATGCGCGGCGGCGCTTTGTCGAGGTGGTCGCCAACTTCCCTGAGGAATGCCGGCACGTGCTGGAAACCTTGGGCGAGGTTTACGGTTACGATGCCCAAGCCCGCGAGCAAGGGATGTCCCCGGAAGCGCGGCTGCACTTTCATCAAGAGCACAGCGGGCCGGTGATGGCGGGGTTGCAAGCGTGGCTGCGGGCGCAGTTCGCGGAGAAGAAGGTGGAACCGAACTCCGGCCTGGGCGAGGCCATCACCTACCTGTTAAAGCACTGGGACCCGCTGACGTTGTTCTTGCGCAAAGCGGGCGCCCCACTCGATAACAACCTTTGTAAGCGAGCCCTGAAGAAGGCCATTTTGCATCGCAAGAACAGTCTGTTTTATAAGACCGAGAACGGCGCCCACGTGGGCGATCTTTACATGAGCCTCATTCATACCTGTGAACTGAACGGTGCCAATCCCTTCGACTACCTCACCGAATTACAGAAACACGCCGCGGAACTGGTGAAAAACCCGACGGCCTGGATGCCTTGGAACTACCGGAGACCCTGCAGCAGGCTGGTACAAGTCAGCCTTCCGCTTAAATCCCTTGGCAGTAGAATAGGTTTCTGCCTGGCCGAAAACGATCCTCTTCGGCCAGGCCGGAGCGGCACTTGAAAAAGGCCGGGAAACGGGCCTCCCGCCCTGCCAAATCGCTAAGGGTTTTTGGCCACCCCTCGAAACAGCCCCGAGCGGTGCCTCGCGTGGGTCTTTACGCCCGTGTTTCTACCCAGGACCAACAGACCATTCCCTTGCAGATTCGGGCCATGCGGGAATACGCCACCCGCCGGGGCTGGAGGATCGCTTTACAGGTCAAAGAAATCGGCTCGGGCGCTTCTCAGCGGGAGCGGCGGGAGCAACTGCTGGAAGCGGCGCGTCGCCGGCAGATCGACGTCGTACTGGTGTGGCGGCTGGATCGTTGGGGCCGCTCCGTAACGGATCTGCTGGCGACCCTCCAGGAACTGGAGCATCTGGGCGTCGGCTTCGTTTCATTGACCGAGGCACTGGATCTGACGACGCCGGTCGGTCGCGCCATGGCCGGCCTTTTAGCCGTGTTCGAGGAGTTCGAAAGGGAGATTCTGCGGGAACGAGTCCGTGCCGGTTTGGCGCACGCCCGCCAGAACGGCCAGTCACAGCGGCCCTTCACGCTGACCAAGTTCGCAAGCTCCACCGGGCAGGCATCAGCAAAGCCGAAATCGCCCGCCGGTTGCAGATTGGCCGTACCTCGGTGCGGCGCATATTGAAGACGAAAAAGGCATCGTGATGGCGAGAAAGAACAACCGGGCCTTGTATCAACTCAAGGTCACGCTGCAGGAGATCCATCCACCCGTCTGGCGGCGCATCCAGATCTGGGAGGATGCGACGCTGGCGCAACTGCACCGCACCCTGCAGATCGTCATGGGCTGGGAAGATTATCACCTCCACGAGTTCTCCATTGGCCGTCGCATCTATAGCGTCCCCGACCCGGACGACGATCTGTACGAGCGGGAAGTTATTGACGAAAGCCGTGTGCGGCTGAAGGAAGTTGTGCTGCGGGTCGGAACCCGTTTCGAGTACTTGTACGACTTCGGCGATAGCTGGCGGCACGACCTGCGGTTGGAAGCCATCATCCTGCCGGATCCGGAAGCATCTTATCCCCGCTGTCTCGCCGGGGAACGCAGCGCGCCTCCCGAGGACGTGGGCGGGTCGCCCGGTTATGAAGACTACTTGGAGGCGATGGCCGACCCTGGGCACGAAGAACATGAGAACGTGCTGCAATGGCAAGGTCCTTTTGACCCTGAGGCGTTCTCACTCACCGCCGTGAACCAACAACTGCAAAAGAAGTTCCGCTCGGTTCGAAAGACAGCAACCGCCCACCGCTCACCGTCATAGCTACCGCCCCGGCTCACTCGCCAGACTCGGCGCTACTGCTCCTTTGGCCTCCTGCCGTCAGCGCCTCAATTAACGCAGCCTTGCCGAACACCTCTGTAGAAGGTCGGCATCTGCAAACCCCACGCGCTTCGGTTCCCCGCCGCGGCGGCAGCCTAGATGGCGTTGTTGATGGCCGGCGTAACGATGGTTCGACCATCGCGCTGGGCTCCGAAGCTGTTGACATTCACCCCCTCTGTGGCGGCGGGAGTTGAGGTAGCCTGGGCGAATGCTTGAGGAGGCTTGACAACCGAAGGGGCTGACCCTGCACCCGTGTTGCTAGCCCAACCTTCGCAGATGCGCACTTTTTTGCGGGAAAGTTGATCTGTCATTCGGGCTAATCCCTTATCAGTCAGTGCTGCGTTTTCTGAAGGGCGGTGTAGTGCCGACCTACCCTCTTTACAAGCCCTCCAGGAAGCTGTCAGGATGCGCGCTGACGATGTTTCTGCGCAGCAAAAGGCGAGTCAAAGACGGCAAGGAGCACCGCTATTGGAGCGTGGTGGAGAACCGGCGCGTGCGTGCGGGGCGGGTGGTGCAGCGGCAGGTCTTGTTTTTGGGAGAGATCAATGACCGCCAGCAGGGAGCGTGGCGGCAGACCTTGGAAGTCTTTGATGAAGCCGAGCAGCGGGCGCGGACGCTGAGCTTGTTTCCAGAGGATCGTGCAATTCCGGCCGACGCACTGGATGGCGTGCAGGTGAAGCTCAAGGAGATGGAGTTGCGGCGGCCGCGGGCGTTGGGCAACTACTGGCTGGGGTGCGAGCTGTGGCGGCAGTTGGGGTTGAGCGAATTTTGGGAGGAGCAACTGGGACGAGGGCGAGAAGAAGTGCCGTGGGCGAAGGTGCTGGAGTTGCTGGTGGTGAGCCGGTTGGTGGCGCCGGGCAGCGAGTTCCGTTTGCATCGGCAAGGGTTTGACCAGAGTGCCCTGGGCGATCTGTTGGGCACGGGCTTTGCCGTGGCGGAAAAGGACCGTTTGTATCGCTGTCTGGACCGCTTGGGGGAGCACAAGACAGCGTTGTTCGATCACCTGCGGCAACGCTGGCAGGACTTGTTTCAGGCCCGCTTCGACGTACTGCTGTACGACCTGACGAGCACCTATATCGAAGGCGAAGGCGAGGAGATTCCCCAGGCCAAGTATGGCTACAGCCGGGATCACCGTTTCGACGGTCGGCAGGTAGTGATCGCGCTGGTGGTGACGCCGGAAGGATTGCCGCTGGCTTACGAAGTGCTGGCGGGTAACACCTCGGACCGCACCACGCTGCGAGGATTTCTGGCCAAGATCGAAGCGCAGTATGGGCAGGCGCGGCGGGTGTGGGTGATGGACCGGGGCATTCCCAGCGACGAGGTGCTGGAAGAGATGCGCCAGCCGGGGCGGGAGAGGTTCTATCTGGTGGGTACGCCACGGGGCAAAATTCAGCAGTACGAAAAGCGGTGGTTGGAACTGCCCTGGCAGAAGGTGCGCGAGTCGGTGGAGGTGAAGTTGTTCGCGGAGGAGGGCGAACTCTATGTGCTGGCCAAGAGTGCAGGGCGGCGAGCCAAGGAACGAGCCATCCGCCGGCGCAAGTTAGCCCGTTTGCTGAAGACGTTGCGCAAGCTGCGCCGGAGCGCTCCGGCGCGCGATCAATTGCTGCTGCGCATCGGAGCGGCCAAGAAGGAAGCGGGGCGGGCCTTCGCGTTCGTGCCGATGCGGTTGCCCCAAGAGGGAGAAGCCGTCACCCGCCAGACGTTCTCTTTTCAGTTGAACAAAGAGAAGTTGCAGAAGGCGGAGCTGCGCGACGGGCACTATCTGCTGCGCTCGAACCTCGTGGGCGAAAATCCCTCGGTACTGTGGGAATGTTATATCCTCCTGACGCAGATCGAAGCCGCCTTCCGCACCTTGAAGAGCGAGTTGGGGCTGCGTCCGATTTATCACCAGGTAGAGAAGCGCGTGGAAGCCCACATCTTCGTGGCCTTCCTGACTTATGCCCTCTCGGTGACCCTCAAGCAGCGGCTGGTCGCCTTAGCGCCGGGTCTGACGCCCCGTGCCGTGCTGGAAAAACTGGCCACGATTCAGATGCTCGATGTCTGCCTGCCCACGACCGACGGACGCTGGCTGATCATGCCCCGTTATACCCAGCCGGAACCTGACCAGTCGCTGCTGCTGCACCAGCTCAATCTGTCCTTGCCTGCACAGCCGCCGCCCCGCATCAAGGCCCCGCAGGAGGCTGCGCAGACCTTGCCGCGGAGACTGAAAATGTAGTGCCGACCCGGGCAATCGATTTGATGAAAAGAAAACACTTACGACTGCAATATGCCGTCAACTGCGAAAGTTCGGCTAGTGCGGTGGAGATCACTTCCAGCCCGGCTGGGAGACGATGCACGAGTAATTCGACATGTTGTAGAGCGGATTCCTGACCGGCGGTAGAGTAGGAGAGGAAGCGATTCAATACCTCGTACCTCTCCCCTCGTCGAACCGGACGTGCAGGTTTCCCGCATCCGGCTCTCGCAGAGACTCTCGCCGCGAGCATGCACAGGTCGTTCCCCCATCGGTTATAAGGCGATCAGGCCCAATTGTTTCATGTGGGCGTAGACCGTCATGCCTTTGGGGGGCCGATAAGGTCGCTGGCTGCGGCGCCGCAGATGTTTCCACAGGCGCCAGTGCACGTAGCTGTTGATCTGGTTGAAGGCGTGCCGCGGATAGCCGAAATGGAAGTAGTGACCCCAGCCTCGCAGGTTACGATTGAGCTCCCCGATCAACTGGGGGATCGGGACGCCATTCTGCTGCGCGTTCGTCATCTCGCGCAACTTCGCCCGTTCCCGAGCCAAGGCTTTTTTGGACGGAATCACATTCAAGTAGCGATGCCGCCCCCACTCGGGGCGCGACCGGTCGTACCGAAACGTGAATCCCAGAAAGTCCAGACTCGCTCCTTGCTGCTTCAGCTTGATGGTCCGCGTCTTCTCCCGGTTAATCTCCAGCCCCATCCAGGATTCCAGCTTCTCCTCGATCCATCCCACCAGTCGCGGCGTCTGCTGCTGCGCCAGCACCACAAATCGTCGGCGTAGCGCACCAGCTTGGCCTTGGCCCAGTGGGCCGGACCGCTGGCCCGGTGAAACACCTTGTCGAACCAGTGCAGATACAGGTTGGCCAGCAAGGGCGAAATCACTCCGCCTTGCGGGGTTCCCTTTTTCTGTCGACTGATTCGAGGCGGACCTCCCGATTCCTCGGGCGGTTCCACCACCGCTGCTTCCAGCCATTGCCGGATCAGCTTCAAGACGCTTCGGTCCGCGATCCGCATCCGCAAACAGGCTTGCAGTTTGTCGTGCGGGATCGAATCGAAGGACACCGCCACACACTACCCACCCTCGGAACCTTCCCGAGAGGGTGACGATCACCCAACCCCATCATCCGTTTGAAGGCCAGTCTTTGTCCGTTCTCCGGCGCTCCCACCGACAAGGGCATTTGTATTTTGTTCTGATCTTACCGGACGGGAGTAAATCCTTGATTCCCGGGGCCTGGACCGACGTTGACTCCGCCGCGCCTCCCTTGGGCGATCACCCTCTTGTGGGCTCTCTGGAAGACTTGCTTCACCTTCGCTCCATCGTCGATGCTCTCCTCGGCCGAACTGTCGTGTCGGCCCCATCCGTCGCACCCCAGGAGAGCCATGCCGCAACTACCGCTGAAGTTCCTCGACGACCTTCCCCGTCCCGAGACGTGCTTGTGGGAGCAGATCGACGACGAGCGCAAGCGCCTCGTAGTCGAGACTCTCGCACGCCTCATGACCCAAGCAACCCGAGCCCACGAACCCCAGGAGCAGAGCCATGACTGATCTCGCCAAAATCCAACCGACCCATACCCAGCGAGCCGCCTGCATCTATGTTCGCCAGTCCACCCCCACACAGGTCGAGCACAACCGCGAATCCACTGCTCGCCAGTACGCCTTGGCGGATCGAGCCTGCCAATTGGGCTGGCCCCGCGAGCAGGTCGTCATCATCGATGAAGACCTCGGCCTGTCCGGCAGCAGCACCGACCAGCGTTCTGGATTCACGCGCATGACCAGTGAAGTGGCCCTGGGCCACGTGGGAATCATCCTGGGTCTGGAGGTCTCGCGGCTGGCCAGAAACAATGCCGACTGGTATCGTCTGCTGGAACTCTGCGGCCTGACCGACACCCTCATCGGTGACAACGATGGGGTTTATCATCCCGCTCTGTTCAATGACCGGCTGCTCCTCGGCCTCAAGGGCACCATGAGCGAAGCGGAGTTGCACATCATCCGCGCCCGGCTGGACGGAGGCATCCGCAACAAGGCGGCGCGCGGGGAACTGCGCCGCGGCTTGCCCGTTGGTTTTGTCTGGGGGGAAGCCGACGGAGAAGTTCTCTTCCATCCTGATGCGGCCGTCATCGGCGCGATTCGCACCGTCTTCGAGCGCTTCACCGAGTTCGGCTCGGCCCGCCGCGTCTGGCTCTGGTTTCGCTCCGAAGCTTTGTCGTTCCCTCTGCAAGATGGACCGCAAGGGCAAATTCGCTGGGTCGCTCCCACCTACACCGCCCTCCACCACATCCTCACCAATCCGGTGTATGCTGGCGCTTACACCTATGGCAAGACTCGCACGGAGCGCTACCTCGATGCACAGGGTGCCGTCAAAAAACGGATGCGTCATCTTCCTCTCGAACAGTGGGCGGTCCTCATCCCCAACCACCATCCCGGCTTCATCGCTTGGGAGACCTTCCAGGCCAACCAAGCGCGGCTCGATAGCAACACTCGTCCGCGGCCGCACCAAGGGGGAGGCGCGTTGAGAGAAGGCTCCGCGCTGCTCCAGGGCCTGGCCACCTGCGGTCATTGCGGGCGACGGCTCCACACTCATTATCGCGGTCGAAACTCCACTCCCGGCTATCACTGCGCCGGCAAGGACATCGTCAACGGACGTGGGGTGTACTGTTTCAACCTCGGAGGTCTGGCCATTGACCGGGCCGTGGCCGACGCTTTTCTCACCGCCGTGACCCCGGCCGCGGTCGAAGCCACCTTGCTCACGCTCCAACAACTTCAGAGCCACCATGACGCGGCGCTCGCTCAGTGGCGGCTGGAGATCGAACGCTTGCGGTATGAGGCGGAACGGGCCGAGCGCCGCTACCGAACCGTGGACCCGGAAAATCGACTCGTCGCGCGCGGACTGGAAGCGGAATGGGAAAAGCATCTTCGTGACCTCGCGGCAGCGGAGGCGGAACTCCGTCGCCGGGAACAGCAGCAACCGACTTCGATTGGCCCCGCACAACTTCGGCGCCTCCGCGCGCTCGGCGCCGATCTGCGCGAAGTATGGAACGCCGCCACCACCACCGACCGCGATCGCAAAGAGCTGCTCCGCACTCTCTTGGAAGAAGTGATGTTGGACGTGAAGCGCGCCCAAGGCCAGGCGCATCTGACTCTGCGCTGGCGCGGAGGCGCGATCACCACGCTCGATGTCCCCGTGCCGCGCTTCCGGCCGATGGGGCCGCGCACCGACGAAGATACCGTCTCGCTGTTGCGCCGTCTGGCCGCGCTGTATCCGGATGAAGTCATCGCAGGAATCCTGAATCGTCAGGGCCGCAAGACCGCGATGGGGGAACGCTTCACCGCCAACCAAGTGGGCAGTCTGCGCCGCTATCGGAATATTCCTCGCTTCCAACCGCCGGCTGAGCCGCCCTCTGGGGAATTGGTCACCATCCGCAAGGCCGCGCAAATTCTCGGCATGAATACCTCCAGCATTCACCGCTGGCTGGCCGATGGCTTCATTGCCGGCGAGCAAGTCACCCCCGGCGCTCCCTGGCAGATTCGCATCACCGAGGAGTTGCGCGCGCGCATCGTGCCGCAGGCGCCGCCGGAGTATCTGCCCATGTTGGAAACCACACTGAAACTCGGCGTTTCGCGACAAACTGTGTTGCAGCGTGTAAAGCGGGGTGAGTTGCAGGCCGTCCTGGTAAGGCAGGGCCGACGTAAGGGCTTGCGAATCAAAGTGGTGGACCACCAGCCCGCGCTATTCGAACAACTTTCATGAATCAGGGGGCAGTATGAAGCAGGATCCAAATATCCCTTCAGGTCCGCGTCATACACCGCCTGATACCCGGCTTTCAAGTGCCCGCGTATCTCCTCCAGCGCCTGATGCGCCGAGCGTCCCGGCCGAAATCCATAAGAACAATCCTCGAAATCGGCTTCGAAGATCGGCTCCAGGATCAGCAAGGTGGCCATCTGCGCCACTCGGTCTCGCACCGTCGGAATGCCCAAGGGTCGCAGTTTCCCGTTCGCCTTGGGGATGTAGACGCGTCGTACCGCCTGTGGGCGATAGGTGTGGGTGCGCAGCGACTCCTGAAGTTCGTCCAGAAATCCTTTCACCCCGCCGCCGGAACTTTCGATCTTTGCGATCGTCACCCCGTCGACCCCTGGTGCACCCTTGTTGGCGCGCACCCGCTCCCAAGCGGCTTCCAGCGTGTCCCGCCGATAGATCCGGTCGTACAACGCATAGAACCGGAACTTCGGCTCCTGCTTGGCTTTTTGGCCCAGCTTCTGTCTCAGTTGAGAGAGTTTCTCCGGCAGGCTCCGTTCCGGCTCCGTTTCCGGCCGCCTTCCCGTCTCCTGTGGTTTTCCCGTAGTGGGATTTTCATCCAAGCGGCTCTCCCCTCCTCTGACTCCGCCTGTCTCTGCTCCGGCCCCTTCGCTCCCCGGTCATTACCCGCTTCTTCGCTAATATGGGCCGGTCCGACTCCCGACCGAGCCGCCCCAGGGTTATGCATTCCCCTCGGGCGTTAGCCAGCTTGCGCCGACCACCCGGCCGGGTCTCCCAGGTTCCTCGACTGATCTGTCCCCACGCGCCGTCCCCAACCACCCCGGAGAGTCCGCTGGCTGCTTGCACCCATTGCTTCACCAGCGGTGGCAGGCTTCGTCACGTATGGCAGCTTGGCCGCTCTCAGTTTTCATAACGAGGCCGAATCGGGTTCGCTTGCGCTACGGCTCATAGGTTCGCCTCGCCCGGCTTCGTGTCACGGATTGCTCCGCCCCACGCGGGCTCAGCTACCTGTTGAATGGGCAATTACAGGGTAAGCTCCTTTCAGCTTACAAGATCAGCCAGTCTTTCCCTGGCACTCCATACATCTTCGATCCCTTAGGTGGACCGTCCTGCGTGTAGATCCAAACGCTCTTCTCATCCCACGTCACCACCTCGTCACGGCCGTCGCCGGTAAGATCGAGTGCAAACGCCGTAAGATCCGGATGACCGTCATCGGGAAACATGACCGTTCTCTCGAAGCGGCCGTTGATCATCCCGCCGTACTTCGCGTCGGTCGACAAAAGAACGAACTCCTCGCCATCGCCCCGCCAGTTCACCGGCACAAGCTTACTCCCGTTATGAATCAGCTCCGCCGTCTGAAGAATATTGCCTTCCCAGTCAAACAGAGCCATCACCCCAACATTCGAATGAAAGGTTATCATCATAAACTGAAGGCCGGGGAGGTCCATTCTGTACTTGCCTATACTCGAACACTGCGCATGCCCCAACAGCAGGTGCTTCATGATCTGGCCGTCGTTGCTGAACATCAGGAAGCCTTCATCGCTGCCCGTCGAATAAACCCGCGGATGCTCATTTGCATTCCCAGTGAGGTTCGCCACCGCAATCGAGTCAGCGTGATCATGCAGGTCCGTATCATGCGACCACAGCTTCGTGCCCGCGTGATCCCACATCGAGTATCCCACCATGATGCGATCATATCCATCCACGTCGAACGGATACGGACAGTGTCTGGTCTGCCCCTCGCCTTTCCACAACAACTCCAGTTGGCTATTGTAAGTCCAGAAGTACTGATACCGATCCTTTACCAAAATCTCCTGCCGATTCCGATTTCCGGAAACGTTGACGAAGAAGAGCGAATCCCCCAGCTCAAGCTCATATGGACGCATGACCCTCTCAGGATGCTTCTCCGGCAACTCCGGTGCTTGCGGCATCCACGTCCACTTCTTGACCTTCCCGGTGCGGCCATCCAGAATCTGTAACTGAAAGTCCCGAACTGTCACAACTTCGTTATGACCGTCGCCATCGACGTCATGAATTTGGAAGGGGTTGTCGTTCGTCAGCAGCGCGTTGGCAGGATTCGGCTTTCCCACCTGCCACAGAACCTTGCCATCAAGTTTTACCGCCGTCAGACAACTAATCATATCGAAGGCATCTCGCGAAACTGTCTGGATATTCTGAGCAATCAGCATCTCCATCTCGCCGTCACCATCCAGATCACCGAATCGGCAATTGCTTGCGGCGCCAAAACCATCCACAGAAAACTTCCGCCACAACCGCGGCTTCGGATTCTCGGCCTGGAGCTTCGCAAGCTGGCCGTTCCGCTGGTAAATGCGCTTCGATATATCCTGCTTCACCGCCGGCGAAGCCTCCACCCGCACGTCCTGAAAACGGGCGGGAATGTTGGCGCTTAGGCCGATCTTGCCGGCGGCATACTTGGCGTCCGACACCTCCAACACCCTGTTCCCATTGATATAGGCCCGGATAATCGGCCCCTGGTTCTCCACCTTCAGCAGGTAATACTGCTTCGTGTCGTAGTTGAAGGGCGCGATCGCCACGGTCTCCCATTTCGGCTGATACATCTTGTCCGTGAGCAGATGCTGCACATCGATCTGCACGGTATCTCCGCCCGTCAAACCCAGCACGTAATATTGCAGATTGTTCTGATACCGGAAGGCGATGCCCGCCACGCCGTCGAATGCTAGCGGCTTGACCCGAGCCTGGTAGGTGTAGTCTGCCCACTCATTCTCGCCCGCAATGAGAACCGCCCTCACTCCGGAAGGCGGATGCCACCACTGCTGCATCATGTAAGGCTCGCCGGCCGCCAATTCCATCGAAACCAGCCACGCATCCTGATCGGCCACCCCGTTGCTCCATATGCCGAACTTATGTGCGCGCGCGTCGATCCAATTGTTTTCCTGGATTGCCGCGTTCTGCGTCGCCATCGGATAAGTCAGCCAGCGCGCCGGCAGCTTCGAAAAATCATCCTGCAACAACACCGCGCCAGCGGCCAACGCCGTTTCTGCCTCTGCATCCAGAGGGAGCGCTGGGCCCATTATTCCCACTGCCGGTACTGCCCAGAGCGTCCCCTGTATCATCTCTCTTCTTGTCATCTTCAATAGGGTCTCCACTCCTTTCCTTGAGGTACTTTCTATTAAGGGACTCCCTCTGCCGGTCTCAGAATCCAGACGCGCTCACCGCCCGTCCCGTCGGCAACGTAGCGGCAAAGATCCGGGTATCCGTCGTCTGGGAACACATGACAACGCGTCGGAGATGCCCGCCGATCATACCCCTTCCTATGCTTTGGCTAAAAGCAGGGCGAATTCCTGACCGTCCACCAACCAGCACACTCACATTTGGAGCGGACCGGCCATTTGTCGAAGAGCCAACCCCCCAAAATTGCCCACGCTTGGGCTACACGGCTTGACAGTATTTTTTCTGGCGCCAGTGGAGGTCGATCCGCAGGCGAAGGGACAGGCGGTGAAGGGGTTTCCGCACAAGGCACACCCCGATTCTCAAGACAGCGTCTACTGAATGCCATCTCGCTCTCTCTCAGAGAAACGTGCTTCATGGTGGTACGTGGCTCCTAGATCAACCCTTTGGTCAGTGTCTACCCGACGATGCGTTTCCATTCGTGTCGACGAGATAGAGCGCCGCATCTCCGCTGAACGGGGGAGTGAACACTTGAGAGGATGATCCGGACGGAATCGGTTTTTCGGCGATCACCGCCCCCGTCGATGGGTTGAACCACTCTACCGCCAATGTCCTTGCACTCGACATCGCCGAGAGATTGACCGTAAACGAACCGCCGACCGGAGCGTAAATCAAGTACTCGGCGCCAGCAGGTGACGTTTTCGCAAGGCAATAGCCTGTCGAGCAGAGAGAATCGCATCGGGATGTGGGGCACGCCCCGTGTGGAGTTATCTGGGCAAGATTCAATTTGCGGGAATATCTTAAGATGTACCCAAGATTATCTCTAAGGTTGTCCCAGCGATTGTCTGGTGCGGCGCAAACTCCCTTTGATGGCGAGGCGCACATGTTGCGGTTCTCGCGTGGGTAATAGACCAAGTAGGGGTCCATGAACAACACCTGATTGCCATTCATGAAGTTTTCCCATGCCCAGTTGCGGTTCTGCTGCGGCGTGTCGTTCCACATCTTATAGTAGGAATGATCGCTGTCATTGATGTTGACTTTACAATTGGGCTTTCCGCTGCCGCAGGACAAGGTCGGCGAGACTCTAACTTGCGGTGCAACCCAGTCCGCATCCGAGTTGTAAAGTGTGGTGTCTGGAGCTCGGGTCAGCGCTGCATATCCGATCGGATGCTGATGCGCCTTTGCGGATTCATACGCTCTAATGTGCGAAATCTGGTGGTTATTCCACCATATGGAGTTGGCGGGGGCCTCCTCGGAAACGATCCAGAGCACATTCGGCATATCGTTAAGAGTGTCGATGACCTTTTCCACGTACGCGTCCTGAATCCGGGTAATGGCATTGGGCGCCGTCATTGTAACCGCGCCGATCCCCCCCTGCTGCTCGCGCGGAAGCGATGAAACACCCGGTCCGCCTTTGTAGCCGTCGTCAACGCCATTGATGTTGTTCGCTCCTGTTAACGGGTAACCGTCGCAGGCGCAGCGGTATTTGAGGAGATACTCACCCGTAAATAAGTAGACGCCCGCGTAAATACCGGCGTCATTGAGAGCCTGCGTCCGCGCGCGCAAGCGGCGGAAAAAGGTTTGGTCAAACTTCGTAAGATCGAACTTCAATCCGCCGTCGGTTGCCTTCCCGGGGCCCGTCCTCTGCCAGGGAAGAGGGCTAACGGTGTACGCCGGAGGAGGCCCCACCGTGTTGGGATGATTGCAGAATTTGGGCATTTCCACGGCCCACAACAAAGTAAAATTGTGTCCGTGCCGGGTGAGGAACTTGACGAAAGCGTCGAAATCCAAGGCCTGCGGTGTCCCCTCGGTGCCAAAATCCTGAAGCGTGTTCCAACTTTGCGACCCATTCAAGATGAGGGGGGCCCCGTTAGCGTCCTGGAAGTAGTGGGAATTAGCAGAGGCCACGAGCGGCCCAGCAATTTGGGCATTGGTTTGAGCCTGCGCGTACTGAACGATCGATAAGAACACGAAAGGGAGGAGAGCAAGCCTCCAGCGTAGATGCAACATGTGTATCCTCTTAACGGGCAATCTGCTGGTTCTTGCGCTCCGGAGAGCGGAAAAAACCAATTAAATTGCATTTTGACACAAATAGATTTCGACGACTCAGAGGGGTATTAAAGCGGGTAGCCTTTTCTCTGTAATGATAGTAACCGCGACCGCTTACCCCAAATCGCTCGAAGGCAGATGAGATGCGGCCCCGCTCATGGCCAGCCCGCCGAGTACGATGAGATTACTCCCTGCGATTCCCCCTTTTTCCATGAAGAGAAGGCCGAAGAGTGGTTGATCATTGAGGCCAATCCTTGGCTGGCCACCTCCAACGCCCTCCTCTCACGAGGGGGAGAGCTGATTTCGTGACAGCAACTAGGCCGCCGGCGGAGTTTTGCTCAATCCCCTCCCTCAGTGCCCCCTCTGAGGTGTCATGTTACATGGTTTAAAGAAAGCCTTCGGACAGGCTGACCAGACGGCTCCTTCGCCGCTTCATCCCTACAGAATCGTATCACGTTGCCCGTGCGAGCTGATTCGTAGGCCGCAAAGGTTAGCCGCATGGTTTCCAGGTTGTCTTCCCCTGTGGTCTCTGCCTTTCCCTCCCCGCGCAAAGCTTGGAGAAGGTGGGCATTGCAACGAGCAATGCTGGAATGCGACGCCACATAGTCAGGCAGCATCCAGGGCCGGTAGGCGGGCGGATAGCGGTTGGAACGCGTGCCGCTCGCTGTAGTGACGCGAACGCAATAGTGCCTGTCGAGCTCCGCTGAACCCTTGTCGCCTTCCACGAGAATCAACGTTTGAGTGAACACGTCATTCTCCAGAAAATTCCCGGGAAAGCCCATGTAGCAGGTCACCGAAGTCCTTCCCCCCATGTGCATCATTACGGTGGCCACGTCCTCCCCCTTGATGTCTTTATGGACCTGATGAGTCTGGCAGTAGAGCCTGTCCGCCTCACCGAAGAGGAAGCGAGCTACGTCCAGGAGATGCGTCCCCATATCTTTGAGGATATATTCCTTCAGATCTTTCAAACTCGGCTCGGTGTTGAATATGGGATAACCTGATACCTGAAAAACCCGTGCCCGAAACGGAACTCCAATTTCGCCGGAGTCAAGCACCTTCTTAAGTTCCCGGATCTGCGCTTGCCAGCGCCAATTCTCGTGGATTAAGAAAGGAACTCTTGCTTCCCGGCAGACCCGCACCATGTCTTCTGCCTCGGCGAGGTTATTCGCCATCGGCTTCTGACAAATCACGGGCAACTTGTGCCGGGCAGCCATCTGCACGTGCTTGCAGTGGGTGGAGCCATCCGTAATCACATCAAGGAAATCGAGTTTCTCCCGGTTGAGCAGGTCTTCCGGATCTCCGTACACCCTCGGGATGCCGAAAGCCTGTGCTACCTTCTCTGCCTTCGAAACCGTGCGGTTATATATGGCTATACATTTCGCACCCTTCACCTCTTGCCACCCGGCAATTTGGAAAGGAGCCCAGAAGCCCGCTCCAAAGACCGCAAATTGTAGGTCCGTCATTTGTGCAGCCCCTTCCGGCGAATCAATAAGTCTGAATTCGCACTACCCGTTATGCCAGAACCCAAAGTCCGCTTCGTCTTCGAGTTATCCCCTTACTTGCGGCACAGATTCGGGGATCCTGCGACTGGCAGCCCATCCGGCAATTGCGGACACTACCACCGCGACCGCGACGCTCACCATGGGAATCGTGAAACTGCCGGTGCGTTGGGTTATTCTGCCCACCGCCCACATCGCCAGAGCGCCCACCAGCGAGCCGAAACCGCTGAGCGTGCCCGCAGCAGTCGAAATATTAGTACGAGAAACTTCCTGGGCCATGGTCAAATACATGGCGATCCACATACCTATACCAAAGTTCACCATGACCAAGACCAGCACCGCGCTCGAAGTCGCTCTGACAAAGGGGACCAGAGCGCACGCACCTGCGAACACCGTGGCCGCCAGAAAAACGATGCGGCGTGCCGCTTCGATCGAACAACTTAGGCGCGTCAACCACAGAGCCATTGCCCCGCACGTAATGTTACCCAAACCCAGGGCGAGGTAGGTGAGGGTCAGGATCCATCCCAATTGGCGGCCCGGTTCGAGGCCGCGCGCCTGCGCGAAGTAGGTGGGCAGCCAGTTCACACTGTAATAGAGGCAGGGGTTCACCAAGACCGCCACCACCAGCACATACCAGAATTGCCTGCTGCGCACCATCCGGCCGTAAATGCCACCCTGCTTTTGCGCTCTCTGCCGTTCCATCGAGGTGTCGGACCAGACCGGCAGAGACTTCCGGTCGGCGGGTAGAGAAAAGCCATAAGGGAACCCAGAGAAGTCCCAAGGCGCCCACCGCCGCGAATGTCCATCGCCAGTCGGCCACGGCGAAGATGGAAAGAACCAACCCCGGCGCGATAAGCGAGCCCACGCTCGTACCGCTCGTAAAAATGCCGCTCGCTAACGTGCGCTCTTCCGGCGGGAAGACTCGCGCTACGATCCGCAACGAGGCCGGCCAGTTGGCAGATTCCATCACGCCCAGCAGGAGGCGAAAGACCAATAGCCCGGCGAACCCCGTAGCCAGCCCCGTCATCCCGGAGACGAGCGACCAGGCAAACACCGCGAGGGCAAAACACCAGCGCACATTGAATCGATCCAGCACCGGCCCCACGGCGAACTGAAACACCGTATAAGAATAGTAGAAGATTGCGAAGAGCCACCCCAGGGCCTCGTTATCCATATGCATCTGGTGCTGCAGGGTGGGGGCGAGAATGCTGAGCGTCTGACGATTCAGGTAGTTGAGAACGGTCGCCAAGAACAGCAAGAAGCAGAGTCCCCACTTGGTCCAGAAGCTACGCATGGCCGACACCCCGGTTAGTGTGCAAAGGTTTGGTAACGCACGCGATGGGCAATGAAGCCAAAAACCCGGTGATAAGGACTGCACTCTGGAATCCCGCCAGGAGATTCGGAGTGTGTCCGGAATTGGTTCTGAGACAACTCGATGAACAGATCATTCCGATCGCCGCGCGCGAGACTACGGGGGTTTTACTCGGAGCCCGGGTGATCATCCCGGCGCCTGAAGGTCCTTTCCACACCGTATCTCTGCCGATATCTGTCATGTCAGTTAGTGACATTCATAGAGGAAATCAACGTAACATGTCAAGCGTTATTTTCTTTTATTCCCATTCAACTGTGGCTGTTTGAGCCACGGCCTCTAATGCCGGTCAGATGATTGTAATATTACAACTCTCTTTGGGGATGGCGCCGATACGCAACTCATTGCTGCATCTAACCTCTCGGCCGTGATCGGGGTCCTGGCCAAGGGGCGAGTGGGATTCCCCCAAGTTGCTGCGAGGAAGAACGCGATGTGGAACTGACCACCAGCCACGGACCTCGAGGGACAGGCCTCCGCCGAAATTCATCGCCCTGCGGGGTACACGCGGAACTGGTCATTTCCGAAGGGAAGCACAAACTGTAAAGGTTGCGGTGGGGGAGTCCGGCGGAAGGACTAGGGATGAGTCTCTATACTAACCGGCACGGGAGCTTGCTCTTCCACGGGCGAGCCGCGCGTGCGCCAGCGGCTCTCAGGGTTGGTCCTGCCACGCGCGACGACCCTAATCGTATCCTCTTCTCCAAACTCTATGTGCTTGCGCATGGCCTGCTCGGCAGCCTCTACGTCTGTCCCCGTGACCGCATCGATGAGATCCGCATGGAATCGTGAGGGGTGGGCCGATTGGGGAGCGACCAAGTCATAGAGCCAGTTCCATACCAGGACGCTGTTCTTTTCAATCAGCTCGCGCAGCGCGGAGACGCCCGAAAACTCGGCAATTCTCATATGGAGTTGCATATGGTAACCGTGCTTGGCGAAAAGAAACTCGGGGGCATGATCCGAGGCGGTCCGACGATAGAGAGCATCCAACTGATCGGCCATGCGAACCAGTTCCTGACGCTGCTGCATCGTGGCCCTCTCCACTACCAGCCGGCCGCCTGACACTCCAGCGCCTCGCGGATAATGTATTGCTCGCGGACGTCTTGCTCGGTGGGTACGCGCACCCGCGTGCCCACGCGGGGCTTGCTCTCCACAAGACCCTCATTCTCCAGGCGCTGGATGGCAGCGCAAACGGGCAGCATACTCATGCCCAGATCGGTTGCGAGTCGGCGCCGCGATAAGACAGAGCCCATGGTGAGTTGACCATGGAGAATCCGATCCCTTATGGCCAGATAGGCTTGCTCTGACAAGTTCGCCCGAGTTGAGGTACGTACCTTGGTGCGCGACATTGGCTTCAGACAACAGGCTTAGCATAGAAGTCAATGTAATGTCAATTGAAAACGCAGGCAGCTTTTTTAGAGTGCCCAATCCTTCCATTCTTCCTCCCGGAGGGTCCCGCAAAGGCCGAAAGGACACGGGTAGAACAGAGATTTCGACTAAAAAAAGCTTGACAGAGCAATTTCGCAGTGTTATACCAGCGCGCAGTAACATTACAGTATGTGAGGGATGAGCCCTCTGCCGGGACTAGCAAGATGAGAGAACCTTTCCATTCATATGGCGTCGCCAGTCTTGAAGATAAGCAGTCGTAAAAGGAGATGCATATTACATTAAAGCGTCCTTTTGGTCTTCGGCCTCTTTGTGTCACACTATGTCCGCGGCTAAGGGCTTGTCCATAATTGCCAGGCACAGTAACGACCCCAGGAACCGTGTTACGTCGGCACTAAAATCACAGCAGCCAAGGCTCACAAAGGATTTGAGGAAGGTCTCGCTTAAAGGAGAACGCTATGTCGAGAAACACAGAAGAGCCTATTGACCAGCAGAAAGCGACTGACGGGTTGGGCATACCCCGCCGCTCTTTCCTGGGTCAATTAGCGGGTGTTCCGGTTGCCGCCGGGCTCGCACACGCCGGGATGCCAGCGGCTCAACAAGCTGCGACGCCGGGACCACAGCCGAAGACCCCGAGCGGAGGGGCCAAGTCGTGTGCGATTGGCAAAACGCAACGCGTCGGCGGCGAAGTCAAGGAATACCGCGACCCGGAAACCGGCGCTCGGGTGATGCAGTTGACGGGCGACGGTTCGGACAACGTTCATCTCTATTTCACCTCGGAGTCCTTCCTTGCCGGGGGCGCGGAGCGGGTAGTGTTCGGCTCCAACCGTTCTGGACGGTTCCAGTATTACTTGCTGGAAATTCGTGAACGGCGGCTGGTCCAGCTCACCGATGCCAGCAGCATTAACGGCGCCGAGCGAGCGTGCCTGGCGCCGGTAGGACGACTGTTCTATTTCGATGGTCCGGTGCTGTATTCCGTCAACGTCGAGACGCAAGAAAGCCGGGAGTTGTACCGGGTTCCACAGGGATACGAAGCGGATTTGGCCACCTGTACGGCCAACGGCGAGTATGTGGCCTTTGCCTACGGCGAGGTCCCCCGGGTCAGCACCGAGAATGGTCGCATCTACTCGTCCCTGTTCGAGGAATACTACCAGCACCCTGCCTGCGTCATTATGCGCATCAAGGCGAGTGACGGCCAACCCGTGGCGGCATGGGGAGAGCGTATGTGGATCAGCCACGTTCTGATCCATCCTCACCAGCCGGATCTCATCCTTTTCTGTCATGAGGGCGGCAGCATGGTCCGGCAAAGGATGTGGACCGTGAATCTGGCGGTGGAACGTGCACGCAAGGCCGAACCGCTCTATCCTCAGAAACCGAACGAGTGGTGCGTCCACGAGTATTGGACGCACACCGGCGACGTGGGTTTCCAATACGAAGTGGAACGTGCAGGACACAGGGAGCCTTATAACTGCTGCGTGCGGCCGGATGGTACCTGGATCAGGCAGTACCTGCTGCCCGGTCTCCGACCGGCACACATTCAATCCAACTCCGCCAACACCCTGGTTGTGGGTGACTGCGGGTACCTGGGCCCCGGCGACCGGGATGGCCAAAACTACATGTCCTTGATGACGAACTCAAACGGGGTGGCCAACGTTCGGCGCCTGTGCCGCCGCCGGCCCGGGGAAACCGAGCAAAGCCACGGCCATCCTGTGTTCAGCCTCGATGACCGCTGGGTGCTGTTCAATTCGCGAATCGGCGACCGCGACAACATTTTCATGGCCGATGTCCAGAGCATTTGAACGTGAGGGACTGGTAATGACGCGGAGAGCATTCACAGCGGATGGCCAGAGGTGCCGGTGAACCATGAGAAGACGCGATCTGCTTTCGGGGGCCTTGGCGGCTGCGGGTCTTGCCGCCGCTTCCGCGACCGAGTTTGAACCCTGCATCAACCAACAGACCATGCTGAGTACGCCTTTCGAAGCCGCGTGCGAGGCCTGGGCCGCAGCAGGGTTCAAGCGCGTGGAGTTGTGGTTTCCGAAGCTGAGCCAGGCGGGAATCCCGGCGGATACGGCTTCCTCCGTGTTGCGGAAACGCGGTCTCACCCCTGTTTGCGCGTGCTCTTCGGATGCCAGGCTGACCGCAACGGAAGGCGAATTCAGCCAGGGCCTTTCCGAAATGCGGAAATGGCTCGAATACGGTCAGGAGTTGGGGCTCCGAAGCTACGTCATATACTCGCAAAGCGTAGCGCGGCCCGGGGCGGAAGATCACAAGCTGGCGGCCGGGCGTCTGGCGCGGGTTGCCGAAATGGCGGAGCGCTACCACATCCGGCTCGCGCTCGAGTTCTTCGCCGGGTCAAATCTGCTGGGCTGCCTGCCAACCACGCTTGGAGTTCTGCGTGCGGCCGGCCATACCAACGTGGGCGTGTGCCTGGATACCTTCCATTTTTTCGTCGGCTCGAGCAAGACCGAAGATCTCGACGATTTGCGGCCGGGCAATATTGCCCACGTTCATTTCCATGATGTGCCCGCGGCGATACCCCGCGAAAGGCTGGTGGACGCCGATCGTCTTCCCCCGGGGGAGGGGCGTCTTCGGCTGGACCGCATCACGGCCGCTTTGCGGCGGATAGAGTACCGGGGGCCGCTTAGCGTCGAACTCTTCGGAGCGCAATTTCATGACGGAGATCCGAAGCAGGTGGCCGCGCGGTGCTTCCGGGCCGTCCGCCGTTACACGCTCGCCTAAGACATGGCAGCACTATTTGAGGAGGAAAACACCCATATGAAACGCAGAGATTTTCTTGCTGCAGCACCCGCCCTTCTCGCGCCTTTCGCGCTGGCACAATCCGATCGCCCCCCAATCCGCATTGGCTGCATCGGCGTCGGCAACCGTGGACACTCGCATGTCGAAACGATCCTGAGATTACCGGGCGTCGCCATCGGCGCGATTTGTGATATTGACCCCAAGCACCTGGAGCTTGCCCAGTCCCGGGTTGTCGGAGCTGGCCAACCGAAGCCTGAAGGCTACACGGAGTGGAAGAGACTCCTGGAGCGCCGAGACATCGATGCTGTCGTGGCCGCCCTACCCATTGATCTCCACGCCGCGCTCTACCTTGATGTTATTGCCGCCGGCAAGGACCTCTACGCCGAGAAGCCTGTCGCGCTCACTCCGGCCGATTGCGATGCCGTGCTCGCCGCCGCTGGAAAAACCGACCGAATCGTCCAGATCGGTTTCCAGCGCCGCGCCGACCCGAAAATCATCGCCACCATCGGTCGCATACGGGAAGGCGAGATTGGCGAGATCGTCGAAGGACGTATCCTCTGGTCTAATGCCTACGGACCTCTGGGGGGATGGTTCGGCCTGCGGCGCCGGTCCGGCGACTGGATGGTCGAGCAGGCTGTCCATAACTGGGATGTCATCAATTGGGCGGTCCGCTCCCGCCCGGTCTCCGCGATCGGTCTGGGCCGCTCCGACCTCTTCCGTGGAGAGCCCGTCGTTGTCGACACGCTTTGCAAGATCAAGGCCGTCCAACCAGACCGCGACATCACTGATTACTACTCTGGCGCGGTGCAATTCGAAAACGGTGTGATCGTTAGTATCGTGCATAGCTGGGCTGCTCCGGACCGCTTCAATGAGGAATACACGCGTCTAATCGGCACCCGCGGCGGCGTGGACATAAACTCCGGGACCTTCAGTTACCGCCGCGACCTCAACCTTCCCGACCGCCCCGGCGTCTCCGCCACGAATGAGGAAAGGGACACCGCCTCCGTGCAAGCGTTTCTCGATTCGGTACGAACGCGCAAGCCCCCGGTGGCCAACCTGGAGCACGGCCGCGATGCTCTTCTGCTATGCCTTCTTGTCCGCGAGGCCGTCTATCGGAAAAGACTAGTGAGTATGAAGGAGTTGGTCGGCTGACCGCGCCATCCCCCTCTGGGGAAGGCGAAGGAAAGTTAAGGACATTCGTAAACTCAAGGATTTCGTAGCCCCGGCAAGGTTCGGCACATCGGGTTGGAATTATCTGGAGGCGCCGCCAGTCCGCAATCTTGACTTTGACCTCGCCAAGGAGTTTAAAGTCAGCGAGCGCTACTCGCTTCGCTTCCACATGCTGATGGTCGATGCTTTGAATCATTACAACTTTTCGGCTCCGGCCGCGAATATCAGTGCTACAACTACGGTAGGCGTCAGCAGCAGTGGTATCAGCCCCATGCTTAGCGAGCCAGACTCGCGCCAGATTGACTTTGGTCTTCGCTTGATGTTTAGTCCGTGTTGCGAAAGATGACGAGGCACCTGGGCCGGCGACCGAAACGAGTCCTCTCGCGGGGCCACCGGCCCGAGGTGTGTCACGACCCGGGTCACACTGAGGAAATGGCAAGGTCCACCGGTCCTCGGCAGGGGCTATTCGTCAGATGAGCGAGGACGAAGATTACCAGGCCTCAGCATGGCGAGAAGGGTTAGCCATTGCCATGAGAACAGTTCTCGTGACCAGCTATTGTTAATCGACTGATAATGAGGGATGTAACCATGACCCGTCCCTGCCACCTAAGAGCCCTCGCCAGCGTATCTGTTCTCATCCTGGCCTGCGGGGTAACGTCGTCCGCCCAGTACTTCCCGCCTCCCGACAGAGCGGGTGGATGGCGCACGCTCACGAACCCGAAGGAGGTTCAGGCAAAGACCGGTCTCGACGTCAACAAGCTTGACCAGGTTTTTGAGTACATTCAGGGGTCCAGCCAAAATGGTGGGCTTCTGGTGGTCCGTCATGGTTGGCTCGTGTACGAGCGATATTTCGGCCGGGCCAACCGCGAGGCCAACCCGAACGAAGCCTCTTGCGGGAAATCGTTCACGAGCATTGCCATGGGCATTCTTATGCATGAGCGCCCGGAACTCTTCCCCGAGGGGCTTGATCAGAAGGTGTACACGCCGCGCTACCTACCACCTGAAGCCTTCCCTCTCAACGACCCGCTCAAAGGCGAAATCAAATTGGGACAACTTCTTGCCATGACCGCCGGTATACGGGGAAACAGCCCAGGGTACGTACATGGGAAACCGGTCACGATCAATCCCGAGGGATTTGATGGCTGGCAAGCGGGGGTGGACGCCAATGCATTTTCGGCGGACCTTTGGTGCAAGCCGGGTGAGGGGTACAGCTATGCCTCGGTCGGTCCTCACCTCGTCTCCATAATCATCCGACATATAACCGGCAGGCAATTCCAGGATTATGCCGAGACCCGCCTGGCGGAGCCCCTGGGGTGGGGGCGCTGGGGCTACGGTTGGCGCAATCATCCGGAGACCGCTCCCAATTGGGGAGGGAGAGGAATTGCCTTGCGTTCCACGGATATGCTGCGGTTTGGTTACCTCCTGTTGCATGACGGCCGTTGGGCGGATCGGCAGATTGTACCGGCTGACTACGTCCAAAAAGCCACGACGCCCTCGCCCTACAATCCTCACCATGCTTTTAGCTTGCAGTTCGAGCTGAATACCGATGGCCAAGCTCCAGCAGCGCCACGAGACGCGTATTGGAAGGGTGGAGCCGGAGGGTTCGCCGTGTTCGTTGTGCCCTCGCGAGACTTGGTGGTGTGGAAGATGGGCGGCCGCGACGACCAGTACGACGAGAAAAACACCGGACTGCCGGAACTGAAGCCGTACAACGGTTCGCGGGACGGGTGGAAGCGAACTGTGGACGAGGGTGCGTCGGCGTTTCGGGCACTGGAGATGATCGTTGCTGCTATCGACGATAACAAAAAGTGAGGTTCTCATCCCATGCCTCGAAACATTCCCTCTTTACGTATCAACCCGGCCTCGGACGGCTTGCCATCAGTCCAGGTCACTCACAGCGGCCTTCTGATAGCTCTGCTTGCTCTGGGTGCTGCCACGACGCCAAACGGACTAATGTATTTCTCACGGGTGCCTTGGTCGGTGGGTATGCGCACCCGCGTGCCGGATATCGAGAATGAGGTAATTGCCCTATGATCAACACTCGTAAGGTCCTGGTGTGCAGTATCGTCGCCATCGTTATTCCGGTTGCGGCACTGGTCCTGGAAGCAGGCGACAGGGACTCTCGTTTTCCCAGCCCCGAATGGGCGAGTACGACAGACTGGAAGTCTGTTGGGACCTCGCAAGATCGGTTGGATGCCTACGACGCTTGGCTCCGCGATCATGGCGGACTCGCTTGGGCAGCCGTGGTCATTATGAAGGGTTATCTCATCTACGGGGGCCGGGGTGCGCGCTGTACAATCTGGCAAAAAAACCATTGCGGAAGCATTAGGAAAGCGCTCCAATCCACCGTCCTGGGCGCTGCCCTCTATCAAGGAAAACTCAAGAGCCTCGACGAAAATGCTATGCCGTACTGGAAGGACCCCTATGTAACCCCGTACCCCAAGGACCGCTTGATTACCTTCCGCCAGTTCGCCCAATATCACGACCGTTGGAATGAGGCGGCGCCTGCGGGAACGTTTCACTACAACAATGGGGGTGCGACCGCAGCCGGGGCGTGCATTGCTGGATTGTTCCGTGACGTGCGCGGGCCTCGTCCCGAGGGAATAGCCGAAGTGGCTAGGAAGGAAGTAGCAGAGAAAATCGGCGCGAACTGGGACCTATGGATTTGGGAAGCGGATTTCAATTCCAAGCCGGGCGATTCGGGGCCTCAGTTGGAATTCGACAGCAGCGTTTACGAATTGGCGAAGTTAGGCTACTTGTGGTTGAATCGCGGCCGATGGAAAGATGCCCGAATCTTCGGAGAAGATTACTACCGGGAGGCCGTGACGGACTGGTCACCGAATACCGGCAACACGGAATTCGGATATTTCGGCCACTACGGCTACTGGTGGTTCGTGAACGACAAACAGGTATTACTCCCCGGTGTTCCCGAAGATGCATTTTATGTGATCGGCAACGGTGAGCCCAAGCGGGCCACCAACCTGCTCGTCATCCCCAGTCTTGACATCGTGGCGGTATTGAGCATGGGCCGTGTCTCTGATGACGGGAAATGGGATGTAATCAAGAACAGCCGCGTGCCGGACAACGAGGGACCCCGGTTGTGGGCATCTGAGGTCGTAAAACTGCATGTGGGCAGCTCGCGATGAAGATCTAATGAGGGAGGAAATCATGATCCGTCTCTACCACCTAAAAGCCCTCGCCGGCGTATTTGTTCTCATCCTGGCCAGTGCGGCAACATCATCCGCCCAATACTTCCCGCCTCCTGACAGTGCGGGTGGATGGCGCACGCTCACGAACCCAAAGGAGGTTCAGGCAAAGACCGGTCTCGACGTCAACAAGCTTGACCGGGTTTTTGAATACATTCAGGGGTCGAGCCAACACGGTGGGCTTCTGGTGGTCCGTCATGGCTGGCTCGTGTACGAGCGATACTTCGGCCGGGCCCACCGCGAGGCCAACCCGAACGAAGCCTCTTGCGGGAAATCGTTCACGAGCGTTGCCATGGGCATTCTTATGCATGAGCGCCCGGAACTCTTTCCCGATGGGCTTGATCAGAAGGTTTACACGCCGCGCTACCTTCCCCCGGAAGCATTTCCTCTCAACGATCCGGTCAAAGGGGAAATCAAATTGGGACAACTTCTTGCCATGACTGCCGGTTTAAGGGGAAACAGTCCAGGGTATGTGCATGGGAAACCGGTCACGATCAATCCCGAGGGATTTGATGGCTGGCAATCGGGGGTGGACGCCAATGCATTCTCGGAGGGCCTTTGGTGCAAACCCGGGGAGGGATATAGCTATGCCTCGGTGGGTCCCCACCTTGTCTCCATAATCATTCGGCATATAACCGGCATGGAGCTGCAGAATTACCTCGAGACCCGCTTGGCGGAGCCCCTGGGGTGGGGGCGCTGGAGCTATGCTTACCTCGGTCATCCGGGGAGAACTCACACATCCGGAGGAGGAGGAATCGCCTTGCATTCTACGGATATGCTGCGGTTTGGTTACCTCCTGTTGCATGACGGCCGTTGGACGGACCGACAGATTGTGCCCGGTGACTACGTCCACAAAGCCACGACGCCCTCGCCGTACAATCCTCATTATGCCTTTAGCTTGCAGTTCGAGCTGAACACCGATGGCGCAGCTCCGGCAGCACCACGCGACGCGTATTGGAAGCGCGGAGCTGGAGGGTTCGCGGTGTTCGTTGTGCCCTCGCGAGACTTGGTGATCTGGAAGATGGGCGGTCGCGATGATCAGTACGACGAGAAAAACACCGGACTGCCGGAGCTGAAGCCGTACGACGGTTCGCGTGCCGGGTGGAAGCGAACTGTGGACGAGGATGCATCAGCTTTACGGGCGCTGGAGATGGTCGTTGCCGCTATCGACGATAGCAAAAAGTGAGGCACTCTCCTCTTTCAGCGAGCACCAAACGAAACCCTCCGACAGGATACGATGACAAAACAGGAATTGGAAACCCCAGCGCTCCTCGTCGATTTATCTCGCATGGAGGCCAACCTTGAGAGGATGGCCTCTTTTTTTCGCGACGTGCCCGCCAAGCTCCGCCCTCATTTCAAGAACCACAAGTGCCCGGACCTTGCCGCGCGGCAACTCGAGGCAGGGGCGATCGGCATGACCTGCGCGACACTGCGAGAGGCCGAGTGCCTGGTGCACCATGGTGTACGCAGCGTGTTGTTGGCAAACGAAATTACGGACGGTTCCAAGATGCGCCAGCTTGTGGATCTTGCCCGCCGGGCAGAGGTGATCGTCTGTGTAGACAATGAAAAGATTGTGGATGAGCTTGCTCGTACAGCGGCGAATCGCCAGACGCAGCTTAGTGTGCTTGTCGATGTGGATGTAGGCGCGCACCGCTGCGGAGTGCCGCCGGGAGAAGCTGCGGTGCGCATGGCTCGGGCTGCGGTCCAGAAGGGCCTTCGCTTTCGTGGCCTGATGGGTTACGAAGGCGGGGTTATCCGCAAGCTCCCGAGTCTCGAGAGAGAACAAGCGGCGGCAGCGGCGATGCGCGCCCTGGTCGGGACCGCCGCATCGCTTCGGCAAGAAGGTATTACGGCAGAAATCTTGAGCGGCGGCGGAACGGGCACCTACTCAATCTCCGGGCGGTTTCCTGGGGTGACAGAGATCCAGGCAGGGTCCTATTTGCTCATGGACACTGATTATCGGAAGTGCTGCACGGACTTTGATCTAACCCTTACGGTGCTCACGTCGGTATTGAGCAAGACCCAGGGGGAACGCATTGTGATGGATGCCGGGTTGAAAAGCCTAAGCTGTGAACATGGCATCCCGATGGCAAAGGACATGCCGGGACTTTCCATTCGCAGGTTGACGGCAGAGCATGGAATCATTGACTTAAAGGATCCGGCGGCGCCAGTCGACGTTGGAGACAAAATCGAAATCTGGGTGCATTACTCCGATGCCACAGTCAATCTCCACGACCGGATCTGGGGAGTCCGCGACGGGCAGGTGGAGGAAACCTTTCGCCTGGAGGGTTGAGCGGGGCTCGGATGGCGGACGCCAAACCATCGGGGCGATTTTGTCTGTAATGTGGGCCGCGCGCCCGGCACGGGGATTTCCTGGTAACGAATTGTCAGCCCATAGCGAAAGCGCGCCTCTGCCGTCAAAGAGAGCGCTATCGCATTTGGAGGGCTACTATGAATCGCAGGCAATTTGTCATAAAGAGCACCGGTCTAGCACATCGTTCGTAAAGTTCTTTGTAATATTCTCGGCGATATGTTAGAGTCATGGGCATGCCGAGAGTCGCACCCACGATCACCTTGAATTCTGTGACGGAGTCCGCATTGCAACACTTGGTTCGATCTCCTTCCACGCCGCAGGGCTTGGCCTTCCGTGCCCGCATTGTGCTGGGGGCGGCTTCGCAGCAGTCTAACCAGGAGATTGCCATCGCTCTGGGAATGCCCCAAGTCACGGTTGGAAAGTGGCGGCGCTCCTTTGCGGAAAGGGGTTGGGACGGGTTGCAGGACGCCCCGCGGACCGGTCGCCCCCGCCAACACGACCGTGAAACCTGGCAACGGGTTCAAACCCGCGTCTGCCAGCAGCCGGAGTTTCAGAGCCGCTGGAGCGTGCGGACGCTGGCGAAAGACCTGCACCTGCCCAGCACGACGGTGCACGAAATTCTGACGGCCTCCAGGCTGCAGCCGCATCGCATCCGGACGTTCACGTTCAGCCCCGACCCCGACTTCGAAGCCAAGCTGCTGGATATTGTAGGACTGTATTTGAACCCTCCCGAAAACGCCCTAGTCCTGTGCGTTGACGAAAAAACAGGAATCCAAGCCCTCGACCGCACCCAGCCCCTGCTGGCGCTCAGCGCCAAGAAGCCGCGGAGTTGGACCAACGAATACGTCCGCCATGGCACCCAGGCGCTCTTGGCGGCACTGGAGATTGCTACCGGCAAGGTCATGGCCCATGTTAAGCAACGCCGGACCTCGGTGAACTTCCTGCGCTTTATGGACGAGGTGGCTGCCGCTTTTCCTGACCGCGACGTTCACGTCGTCCTGGATAATTTGAACATTCACAAAAATGATGCCGCGCAGCGATGGTTGGAACGCCACCCGCGCGTGCACTTCCACCATACGCCTACCCACGCCTCCTGGGTGAATCTGGTGGAATGCTTCTTCAGCATTCTCAGCAAGCGCGGTTTGGCGCAAAGTGTTCATCACTCGAAACAGCAGCTTAAGGACTTTCTACTGAAATTCCTTACTCACTACAACGATTCCTGCCAGCCGTTCACCTGGACGAAGGGACCGGAAAAACTCCAGCGGATCATCGAAGCAACCCAGCAGTACCAAGCCGAGCATCCGCCCAAACGCAAACGCCGACAGCCGCGGAGGAATAATATAAAACATTAATCGAACGATGTACTAGGTGGGTTTGCGGCCGTCTCGGTTCTGGGCCCCCCATCAGCTCGGGAAGGTTCGATATTCGCCGCGCCACAAGATTTCAGTAGGAACCCTCCGCCAACACCGGCCAAGGGGCCGTTGCGCGTCTTGAAGGCCAACCCACGATACTTTACCGACGGGTTCAGGGAAGGCGATTTACCTGGCAGGCTCCAGTTGCTGGTGGACCCTTCAAGACAGCGGACACCGGCTGCTCAGCGCTCGCGACCAGGACCCTCCGCCGGCGTTTGATTACAACGGTTACCTGGATTTCTTGCAGGCGCACGATCATAACTTCTTCCGCTTGTGGAGGTGGGAAGCTCCCAAGTGGGGGGAGGATCAACCCCGAGGAGCTATCAAATATTGCCAACCTCATCCCTGGGTACGCAGTGGGCCCGGCTTGGCAAGAGATGGGAAGCCCAAGTTTGACTTGACTCGCTTCAATCCCGAGTACTTCGCGCGGATGCGCGCTCGTGTCAAGGCCGCTGGCGACCGCGGCATTTACGCCTCTATCATGCTTTTCGAAGGTCATGAGCTGGTGAACTATACGTCTTGGCCTTACCACCCCTTTGAGGGCGCCAACAACGTCAACGGCATTGATCCGGACCCTTGCGTGGGTTGCGACGAAATAGCCCAGGACGACTTGCACCTGCCGTCCTCAGCGGGAGAGGACATCGAAGGTTTGAAGACCGCGCATTTTGGCGGGGCGATGTTCGTGGGCAAAGGATTGAATTTTAGCACCCTCCAACAGACGCCCATGGGCAAACGCGTTTTGGCTTTACAGGAGGCTTACGTTCGCGAGGTCATTGATTCCATCCACGATCTGGACAATGTCCTCTACGAGATCAGTAATGAAGCCGGGGAGGGATCAACCTACTGGCAATATCACATGATCAATTATGTGAAAGAGTACGAATCCGGGAAAGACAAGCAGCATCCTGTAGGGATGACCTACCCGCTCAGGGTGAGCAACGAGGTTCTTTACCACAGCCCGGCGGATTGGATATCACCGGGCCAGGGCAACTCCGAGGAAAGCTACCTCGCCGAGCCTTCTTCCGTCTTTCGCGGTAAGGTGATAGTAAGTGACACGGATCACCTCTGTGGGCACACCTGTGGCGACGCCGTCTGGGTATGGAAAAGCTTCTGTCATGGAGTAAACGTACTCTTGAATGACACCCTAAGTACCTCCCCGACATGGCAAGACTCCTCGCGGGATGCCATGGGGCAGGTGCGGAGGTTTTCCGAGAGAATCAACCTGGCACAAATGGTGCCCGACGATACCCTGTCCGAGACCCGATATTGCCTTGCCAATCCCGGCACGGAATATCTGATTTTTCAGCCTGGGAATAAAGGGGAGTTCGCGGTTAACCTCAGCGCAGATCCCGCCAACTTCACTGTCGAGTGGTTCAGCGTAAACAAGGGAACAACGGTGACTGGAAAACCCCTCAAGGGAGGAGGGGTTAGAACCTTTCCCACGCCGTTCGGTGGGCCGGCAGCACTTTACTTGAAGTCCGTGATAACGGGATAGGTTCGCGTTTTGACTGCGTGGGTCTCCGTACGTGCAATTCAAGCCGGAACCATCAAGGGGAATCTCTCAACCACCAGCAGAATCAAAACGCACCTTGTAAAGAGAGAGGGTAAGCATGAATCGTCGAAGATTTCTCGCGGAAGGTGTTCGCCGGGGAGGAGTTGCCGCCATCTCGACTCTTGCGTCCCGTTCCTCTTGGGCCATGGCCGGACTCTCACCCCCGCGGAGTTCCCAGAATGGACTTCCGTCCACGGTGGCCAAAGGGCCACTGCGCCTTCTGGACTCCAATCCACGGTATTTCACGGATGGATCCGGCAAGGCCATTTTCCTGGCGGGTTCCCATACCTGGTGGAATTTCCAGGACAACGGGCACAGACAGATCAGCGCGGAAGGCCAGGATCCGCCTCCGGGTTTCGATTTCAACGCTTATCTGGATTTCCTGGTGGCGCATCATCACAATTTCTTCCGCCTGTGGAGGTGGGAGGCCCCGAAGTGGAGAGATGATCAACCTTCGGGGGCCATCAAATATTGCCAACCCCATCCGTGGGTACGAAGCGGCCCCGGCCTGGCGAGAGACGGCAAACCCAAGTTTGACTTGACCCGATACAACCCGGAGTATTTTGCGAGAATGCGGACGCGCATCACCGCAGCTCGCGATCGGGGCATTTACGTCTCCATTATGCTTTTTGAAGGCTGGGAGTTACAATCCACGGATTCCTGGGTTTTTCATCCATTTAACCTGCCGAATAACGTGAATGGCATCGATCCTGAGCCGGACGGGGTGAGTCGATTGCCGGCGGAAGTAACCCGCCCTCCGGCCTCGGCGGGGGAGGACATCGAAGGCCTGAACGCTGCGCATTATGGCGGGGCGGGGTACGTGGGCAAAGGATTGAGTTATAACACCCTCCAACCGGCTCCCATGGGCAGGCGCGTTTTGGAATTACAGGAGGCTTACCTCCGCAAAGTCATTGATTCCGTCAACGATCTGGACAATGTCCTCTATGAGGCTTGTAACGAAGCCGGGAAGTATTCAACCGACTGGCAATATCATGTGATAAATTATGTGAAAGAGTACGAATCAGGGAAAGACAAACAGCATCCTGTCGGGATGACCTTTCAGTGGAAGGGCGGGACGAATGACGATCTTTACCGCAGTCCTGCGGATTGGATATCACCTAACCCGGGAGACTCTCAGGAAAGTTACCTCACCGAGCCTTCTTCCAACTACCACGGCAAAGTGATTGTGGATGACACGGACCACCTTTGCGGACACACTTGTGGCGACACCCTTTGGGTGTGGAAATGCTTCTATCATGGCCTGAACGTGTTGTTCATGGAAGACCTGAGCCCCTCGCCGACCTGGCAGGATTCCGCCCGGGATGCCATGGGGCAGGTGCGGAGGTTTTCCGAAAGAATCAACCTGGCGCAAATGGTGCCCGTCGATAACTTGTCGGAGACCCGCTACTGCCTCGCCAACGCCGGACGAGAGTATTTGGCCTTCCAGCCGGGGAATAAAGGAGAGTTTGCGCTCAACCTCAGTGAATCCCCCGGAACCTTTGCCGTGGAGTGGTTGAACGCGAGCACGGGGGCGACCGTGCAGGGCGAGCCCGTCAAGGGCGGGGGAGTCAGAACATTTCCCACGCCCTTCGGCGGCCCCGGGGTGCTCTACTTGAAAATCCTGGGGTGAAGCCATGATCCGCGGGGCACCAAAAGCCGGTAGAATAGTCGGTTCGCTTATAATTCTCAGGGGAGGGTGAGCACCGATCTTAACACCTAATAAAAATGCGCCGTCCAATCTTAGCGAGCGGCAGTTCGACGACCTCTTCGCGAAAGTGTGCAACTGGGGCCGTTGGGGCCCGCACGACGAACGTGGGACATTGAACTATCTTACTCCTGAGCACGTGCGCGCCGCTGCGGCCCTTGTCCGCTTGGGCCGCACGGTGTCGCTCTCTTTACCCGTTAATACGGTCGCCGGGCCTGACAATCCTCGCCCTGCCGTCCACTACATGGTGCGGACTTTCGATATTCCGTCACCACGGGGGGCAACGCAATCCGCCACCGATTTCCTGGGCAGCGAGGTGCATGGAAACTGCAAAACCCACTTGGATGCCCTTTGTCATAATGCCTACAAGGGAAAACTGTACAACGGGAAGCCCACGGATTCCGTTACTTCGCAGGGAGCAACAATTCTCGACATTACGAGCTACGCGCACGGCATTGTGGGACGAGGTGTGCTGCTGGATATTCCTCGTCTGCGCGGGGTCAAATGGCTGGAACCTGGCGAGGCGGTAACCCGCGAAGAGCTCGAAGCGAGCGAAAGAGCGCAGGGGGTATCTTTGCAGGAGGGAGACATCTTCCTTTTCAGGACCGGACATCACCGGCGGCGGCTGGAGTTCGGTCCCTGGGACAGTGGTTATGAGGGCGAAGGGAGAGCGGGCCTCCACGCCACCGCCATGCTTCTGCTTCACGAACGTAAGGTCGCCGCTTTTCTGCCCGACGGTGACGGTGAGGCAGTTCCTGGCCATGTTGAGGGCGTCGGATCCCCCATCCACGCACTCCAGATCGCCGCGATGGGAATGGCGTGCGCGGACAACCTGCAGCTTGAGGAACTGATCGCAGAATGCACGAAAGAAAAACGATGGGAGTTCATGGTCGTGGCCGCTCCCTTGCGGCTCCCCGGCGGGACAGGTTCACTTTTTAACCCCATCGCCATCTTCTAGTGGTGCCGGGGCGGATCTGCCAAGTTCATTTGGCGGGCTTGGCGCTAGCTGGCCCCAAGCAATTGACCGGTCCCCGCAAGGTCTTACAACTCTGCTCAGCCCCAACCCCTGAAGAAGCTGGTGGCGCAGGTTCGAGGTGTTCGTACCATCAAGGCGAGCCGGGGGAAAGAATGGGGAAAACTCGAAGAAAAATGGCAATCGTAACCGGCGGCAGTCGCGGAATTGGCAAAGCCCTCGCCCGCGGCCTGGCTGCCGCAGGCGCCAAGATCGTGATCGCGGCCCGGGGAGTAGAAAACCTGAATCAAGCTACGCGGGAGTTTGCGGCGCCTGGCGCAACGGTAGTTCCCATTCCTGCTGACGTTACCAACGAATTCCGGGTGACCGCATTATTCACACGCACCTTAGGCAGGAAGCCCTGACGCGAGCGACGGGCGGGCTGGTCTTCAGCGACGCAGTCAGGTCGGTGTGGGCATCGAAGCGAAAACTTAGGTATAGACGACCGACTGCAATCCCGTAATCTCAAACCGCTTTCGGCAGCGCGGGTTCTTGCACTGCATCATGTCGTCGCGGCGCACCATATACGACTGCGCCTTGGCAAACTTCGCTCGGTCGCGTTCGTCCGCGTTTCCACGCAACGCTTTCTTTTTCGTGCGCACCAGCCAGCGAATTTCGTAGGTGTCTGACTGCCGGCAGTGCAAGCAGCAGAGATTGGCAGGCTTCTTGGTTTCGCTCTCGTCAAAAAAGTCTCGCTCATCCATAGGCAGTTATTTTAGCCAAAATGAGGCGGGAAGGCTACTTCGACGTTGGCAGGAGGAGCTGCGACATCAATGTGGGAGACGCACGTTGAAGCTGTGTTCCTGGGGCGCCCAGGCCCGAAGAAGTTCACTGCTGGCGCACCACCGTCTCCCTACGGGCGAAGGAAAACAGTTTCTCGCTGGGGCGCCACCTGCCTCCCCAGAGGAGAAGGAAAGGCCTGTTCTTGGGGCATCACGATTCCGCTTGCATCCACCCCTTGGCGCCTCGGTTGTCAGCGGGCACCAGGTAGACCCGGGCCTTGACGTGTTTCGCAGCAAGCGTGTTTCGTATCAACTCACCCACGGTGGCCGCGTCACTGCACGTAAAGGCCAGCAGGGAGGGCCCCGCGCCGCTCAACCACACACCCAGCAAACAAGGGTGCTTGAGGTCCAGCACCTCTTCTAAGCCGGGCATCAGGTGAGCCCGGAAGGACTGGTGCCACCGGTCGTCGAAGAAGCAGCGGCGTAATTCCACCGTACCCGAAAAGAGTTGTGCCGTCAGCATTACGGCGCGCTGCAAATTATGAACAGCATCAGCGCGAGAGTATTGGTCGGGCAGCACCTTGCGCGCTTCCTGGGTGGGCATGGCGTAGTCGGGCTCCACCAGAACCAACCCCAGCGATTCCGGCACGGGACACGAATAGCTGAGGACGCGGCCATTGGTTTCCACCGCCACGCAAAACCCCCCATGCCAGGCGGCGGCCACATTATCGGGATGGCCTTCGCGCCGGGTGGCTAGAGATACGATCTCTTCGTCACTCAGCGTTCGGCCGGCAAGGAGATGGCTGGCGGCAAGAGCGCCCACAATCGCCGCGGCGCTCGAACCCACTCCGGCGCCCACCGGAATCTGGTTGTCTATGTCCAGCTCGAATCCACCCGTGTGCCCCCAACCACGCAGGGTTTCGCACATAATCCGCGCAATTAAATTGTCCGCGCCCGCCGCCACGCGATCGGCGTTAACGCCCTTGTAGCGCACCACGACATCACCGTCGGCGCGCGGCGTAACACGGATATCCAGGTAAAGGCTCAGGGCAATCGCGCCGCAATCAAAGAGACATCCGAGATTGGCGCCGGTGGCTGGTACCCGAACTGAAACACGCTCACACATTGGCAAAGTCTGACCTCGCGGGGATTAACCATCATAAGCGACGTGGGGAACAATCGGCAACGGGCGAAATGGGGAGAAATGGGGTGGGGGCTCGTCAGCGTGTAATGCCGTCAGCCGATGCGGGGCCTTCCAACACAAAAATGGCCGAGTCCGCCCGCAGGTTGGGCGCAAAGTGGACCACGCTGCGCCGCCCGGGAGCGGACGAGCGCAGCGGAATTTCCTGAAGAATGTTCAGCCCAGCCTTCTGGCAAAACCCCCGAAAATCGGCAATCGTGGTCAGGTGGATGTTCAGGGTTTCATACCATTCGTGAGGCAATTTCCCGGTTTTGGGCATGCGGCCTCGCCAGAAAAGCTGCCAGCGAACCGGCCAGTGCGCAAAATTCGGGAAGCTCACAATGCAGCGCTTCCCCACGCGAGCCATTTCCTGGATCAGCAGCAGCGGGCGATGCAGAACCTGGATGGTGTTGGTCAGGATCACGTCATCAATGGACTTGTCGGGATAATCCGCCAACCCTTCATCCAAGTCGCCCTGGTGAACATTGAATAAGCCCTTGGCGACACACGATTGGACGCAAGCCTCGGACAGTTCGATTCCCTCGGCCCGAACCTTCTTCGTCACCTTCAGCGCCAGCAGCAAATCGCCGTCGCCGCAGCCGAGGTCCAAAACGCGCGATCCCTCTGCGATGAGGTCCATAATAACGCGGTGCTCCGGCAAAAGGTGCACCACCGTTCCCTGATCATCCAGCTTGAGTTCTTGCCCCACACTAGCCATTTCCATCCTCAGAATCGGAAGAATGAATCATTGGGTCATTGGAACATTGGGTCATCGGGTTATGGGGTGAGCAAAAAACCGTTCTCCCGATCTGTCATAAGCAGTATTGCCTCTTCCCGATCTCCCGATGGATTATTTCCCAATCCCTGCGCTCTCGTATGCTGACGGTTCATGCATTCCGTGGGCCAGGAAGTTGGTGATGAGCGAGGTCAACTGTTCCGACTCCAACAAAAAAGCGTCGTGCCCATAATCGGACTGAATTTCGGTGTAGATGGTTTCCACGCCCACGCGCCGGCAGGCGCTGACGATCTCTTTTGACTGGTGTGACGGAAACAGCCAGTCCGACGTAAACGAAATGACCAGGAATCGTGCCTTGACGTTGGCAAAAGCTTGCTCAAGGCCGCCATAGGGCTGCGCGAGATCAAAGTAATCCATGGCTTTCGAAATGTAGAGATACGAATTCGCGTCGAAGCGGTTGACGAAGTGGTCGCCCTTGTACCGCAAGTAGCTCTCCACCTGGAAATCTGTCTTAAAGTCATACCCGTACTCCGTCTTGCCTTGAAGCTTGCGGCCGAATTTGTGATGCATGGACTTTTCGGAAAGATACGTGATATGGCCGATCATCCGTGCAATCGCCAGGCCCCGCCGTGGGATCGACTTGCCGTAATAGTCGCCATCCTTCCATTGCGGGTCAGACTGGATGGCTTGGCGGCCGACTTCGTTGAACGCAATTCCTTGCGCAGAGAGCTTGCTGGTGGTGGCGACGGGGATGGCCAACCGGACGCGCTCCGGGTAGCTGACCGCCCACTGGAGCACCTGCATTCCACCCATCGAGCCGCCTACGACACAGAGCAACTGGTCTATTCCCAGGTGGTCCATCAGTGCCCGCTGGGCATTCACCATGTCAGGTATGGTCACCATGGGAAAGCTCAGCGCATAGGGCCGCCCCGTTCGGGGATCAATGGAGTTGGGGCCCGTCGAACCCTTACACCCGCCGATAACGTTAGAGCAAATCACGAAGTATTTTCGGGTGTCGAATCCTTTGCCCGGCCCAATCATAATATCCCACCAGCCGGGCTGGCGGTCGTGAGGATTGTTGAAACCGGCCGCGTGGGCGTCTCCGGATAGCGCGTGAAGTATAAGGATTGCGTTGTCCTTGGCCGGGTTCAAATCTCCGTAAGTTTCGTAAGCCAACGTGATGGGGCCGAAACTCCGTCCACATTCCAGAGGCATCTCGTCAGGCGGCTGTGCGAAAGTGAAGCATTGCGTTTTGACAATTCCTACCGAACCGGAGTCGCTCATATCGCGTGATCGGGTTATCGGGTCATCGGATCGTTGGGCGATCCGGTGATCGGGCGACACGATGACCAACCAATCTTCCCGTCACGCATCGCCCAACTCGTCTCCTGAGTATCAAATTAGTGTCCTGTCACCTGGCACCTGACACCTTCGTCATAACTGCGACGCCGCCAGCGCCTGATCAATGTCGGCAATAATATCGTCAACGGTCTCGATGCCGACGGAGAGCCGGATGAAGTCTTCCGTCACGCCCGTCGCTACCTGCTCCTCGGGTGCGAGTTGCTGGTGCGTGGTGCTGGCCGGGTGAATGACCAGCGATTTTGCATCGCCCAGGTTGGCCAGGTGCGAAAGCAGCCGGACCGCATTGATAAACTTGATTCCGGCTTGCAAACCCCCCTTGATGCCGAAGCCGAGAATTGCCCCAAAGCCGTGCTTCAAGTACCTTTTGGCCAGTGCGTGGGTAGGATGACTGCGGAGGCCGGGGTAGTTCACCCAACTCACCGCCCGGTGTGACTCCAGGAATTGGGCCACCTTCAGCGCGTTCTCGCAGTGCCGCTGAACCCGCAAGGAGAGGGTTTCAACACCTTGCAGGATCAGAAAAGCGTTGAAGGGGCTCAAGGCGGCGCCCAGATCGCGCAGGAGTTGCACGCGTACTTTGATGATGTAGGCGAGCGGCCCAAACGCCTCCACGAACTTCATGTTGTGGTAACTCGGGTCGGGATCGACCAGTTCAGGAAACTTCCCGTTCGCCCAGTTGAACTTTCCCGAATCGACAATGATGCCGCCGATCGAATTTCCATGGCCGCCCAGGAATTTCGTCAGGGAGTGGACGACGATATCCGCGCCCCACTCCATCGGGCGGCACAGGTAGGGAGTGGTCACCGTATTGTCGATGATGAGGGGCACGCCCGCATCATGCGCGATCCTGGCCACGGCCTCGATGTCGAGCATGTCATTCTTGGGATTGCCCAGCGTCTCGGCGTATAGCAGGCGCGTCTTGGGGGTAATGGCGCGCTTGAAATTCTCGGGATCGCTCGGGTCCACAAACGCGGTCTCAATCCCAAGCTTCGACAGGGTGTAATGGAAAAGGTTGTAGGTGCCGCCATAGAGGCTCGCGGACGACACGATTTGGTCGCCCGACTTGGTGATGTTCAGAACCGCCAGCGTCTCCGCCGCCTGGCCGGAAGCGGTGACCAGAGCCGCCACTCCCCCTCGAGGGCCGCAACCCGCTGCTCCAGGACGTCCCACGTGGGATTCATGATGCGCGTATAGATGTTGCCAAATTCTTTCAGCGCAAACAGATTGGCGGCATGAGTTGTATCCTTGAAGACAAAAGAAGTGGTTTGATAGATGGGAACGGCGCGCGCGCCAGTGGTTGGGTCCGGCTTCTGGCCGCCGTGCAGAGCGAGTGAATCAAATCCGAGTTTTCTTTCCAAATTGCCTCCTTTTGTGGTGAGCAGCGATAATTAATCAGCTTTCAGCCCTCAGCTATCAGTTTTTGAATACTCGCTCACGGGCAGCGCCCTGCGGTTGTCCTTAGGCTTCGCGTGACAAGGCAAAAGGCGCGTAATCGGTGAGTGCACGCTGGACGGGATCTAGCTGAAAGCTGAGACCCGGAAGCTAGTAGCTAAATCGTGGTCCCGGAGTAACGTGAAAGCTGAAATCTAAACTGCGGCTGCCGCGTCGAGAAACTGCTCCTCAAATTCCTCCAGCTTGGGCGGAATCAAAACGCTCTCGGCGATCCGATCGTGTAACACGCTAGTAGTTTTCAATCCATTGCCGGTGATGACCAAAACAGTGCGTTCATCAGGATTCAGGCAACCTTGACGAACCAGTTTGCGGGCCACGGCCACGGTTACGCCGCCGGCAGTTTCAGTAAAAATCCCCTCCGTTTCCCCCAGTAAGCGGATGCCCTCCACGATCTCTTCATCGGTGACATCCTCACCCATGCCGCCGGTTTCCAAGATGGTTCGGGCGGCATACATGCCGTCGGAAGGGCTCCCGATGGCCAGCGATTTGGCAATCGTGTGGGGCTTCTGCGGGTCGATCTGCGAGTTTCCGCGCTTGACCGCGGTCGTAATGGGTGAGCAGCCCGTCGCCTGTGCGCCATAAAACCGGGTCTGAATTGGCTCAACCCAGGCAAGCGTTCTCAACTCGTCAAACGCCTTGTACACTTTGGTGATCAGTGACCCGCCCGCCATGGGGATCACAATATTCTGCGGAAGGCGCCAGCCAAACTGCTCGGCGATTTCGTAGCCGACGGTCTTCGATCCCTCGGAATAATAGGAGCGCAAATTCACATTCACGACGCCCCAGGTATGCTTTTGGGCCACTTCCATACAAAGGCGGTTCACCTGGTCATAATTGCCCTGAACGCGCACCAGCGTGGCGCCGTAGACCTGAGTGGCAATGATCTTCTCCCGTTCGAGCTCAGCCGGCACAAAGATGAAGGCCTTGAAGCCGCCGGCCGCCGCCTGCGCAGCCACGGCGTTGGCCAGATTTCCCGTGGACGAGCAGCCGACCGTGTCGAATCCAAATTCGTGCGCCTTGGAGAGCGCCACCGCCACCACGCGGTCCTTGAACGAAAGCGTGGGATGGTTCACGGAATCATTCTTCACATAGAGCTCGCGAACGCCCAGCGCTTTCGCCAGCCGCGGTGCGGGCACCAGCGGCGTGTAGCCGGTCTGATGGCCCACGTAGGGATCGCGCTCGAGCGGCAGCAACTCCCGATAGCGCCACATGTTGGGTGGACGCGGGGCGAGGTCTTCCCGCCGCAAGTCTGCCCAGAGCCTTCCGTAGTCGTACACGATTTCCAGCGGTGCCCAACATTCTTCACAGGCGGCGATGGGCGCCAGCGGATAGGTGCGATCACATTCACGGCATTTCAGATGAACTGCGTAAGTCACAGATTCTCCTTCCCGCTTTTCATCTGAGTGGCTGGGTAATGTCTTGGGGGATTGAGAACTAGCTCAAAAGAGGCAGAAACTAAAAAACCTCTTCTGAGTAAGAAGAGGCTTTTTGGAGTACCTTGATGGCCCCCTCTCATCTCCCCCGCACCGGGTAGGAATTGGCACCTGACCCCCGACTAAGTCGGGGCGGTTGTCGTGGCGTCATCGGGCCCGTCCCTCGGCCACTCTAGATGAGATTCAGGGTTACTGAATCAGATATTCAATTGTACAGCGCGATTTTACAAAGAACGGGCCGCTGATGTCAACGCTTTTTATCTGATTTTGCCCTCGATTCTTGTCCTTTCACAAGCCGCAGCGCCCAAGATCTCCGAACGCTAGGCCCTTCTTGAGGCATGGCTGAGCCACACTCTCATCCGCCAAGCAGCCTGCCGCAGCCCTGTGATTTGATCTTCGCCCTGTGATGATAATGACAAGGATACCATCGCTGGTTAACGTTGGTCAAGTCGGCGCTTGATGGCGAACCGTCTTTGCGCTGTGCTGCGACACACGCCAAGCCTGACGTGGTATGATGAGAGTAGGGCTTTCTAAACGACGGCGTCAGATCTAAGGAATAAGACCACGTCCCACTGAATGCTTAAGCAGGGAGGGAACATTCATGGACATCCGGCCGAAGATCGACGTTTCCATCTGCCCACCGAAGGCAGAACCTGCCACCAGGAATGTGAAGGCTTACGACCACCCTGCTGGAGCGATCTCCTCCACGGTCGCCACCGCTTCCGCCGCTGGGTTTCAAGCTGGGGTCATTTCGCCGGATGGTTCGTCGCCAGGTTTGCATGAACAAGTGGAATTAACAGCGGAGTGCCGGCCGCTTAACAAGGAAGAATGGGACCTCGTCCTTAAAAAGTTCGATGACGCCAACCTGTACCAGAGCTGGTCTTATGCCGCGGCTCGCTGGGGCGGCAAGAACCTAAGCCATTTGGTGTTGAGAGACGGCCTGGGCGTGGTAGGAGCCGCCCAGGTAATCTTGGTCAAGCTGCCGCTCCTGCGAGGGGGCTTGGCTTATGTCAAATGGGGTCCGCTGTGGAGGGCGCAGAACCGCGAACCCCATCGCAATGTGTTCCAACACTTATTGCGCGCGCTCCGGCAAGAGTACTCGCACCAACGCGGGTTCCTGTTGCGCGTAGTTCCCTGGGAGTACGCCGACATTGCACTTCAGCGTGTCCCCCGGGAGGAAGGCTTCCATCCCAATCCCCGCTTCCACCACCGCACTGCCGTTCTGGATCTGACGTTTTCCATGGACGAACTGCGAATGAGTCTCACCAAGCACTGGCGGTACGATTTGAGGCGGGCGGAGGCCCACAATCTGGAAATCGTCGATGGCACATCGGACAGCCTGGCCGGCGAGTTTGCGGAGTTGTACAGCCAGATGCGGGCGCTCAAAGCGGACGCTTGGATTCCCCTGATTCCCTACTTTCACCAGGTCCAGCGGGAAATGCCCCCGGTCATGAAGGCTCATATCTCCATATGCCGCTACCGAGGGGAGGCCGTTTCGGGGCTGGTCGTGTCCGCCCTCGGGGCCAAAGCCTTTATGTGGCTGGGAGCAACCGGCGAGGTGGGGCGGGAAGTCAGGGCCTCCTTTCTTTTACAGTGGCGCGCAATTCAGAAGCTCAAATCGCAAGGCGTCCGCATTTACGACCTACAGGGCATCGATGAGGTCGGTCACGCCGGCACGACCCACTTCAAACTGGGGCTCTGCGGGAAACTGGGACGCACGGTAGATTATGTTGGCGAGTTTGAAGCGTGCGAGGCTTGGCCGAGCCGGTTAGTAGTGGGTGGAACCGACCGATTGCGGCTCCCTCTGATTCGGGCGCAGCAATCGTTGCAGGCGCTCTGGGCCGCCGCGCGCAAGCGGCACACGGTGCAGTGAAAGCACTTACCTGCCCATGCGCCGCAGAATCTCAGCGGCGCTTTGCAGCCGCCATTTGCGGTGCAACAGGAACCGGAAAATGCGCCAGCGCACGGAGCGATCCATGGCCGCGTGCCAATGGTGGTTGGCGCTCCACAGCGATCGAGCATCGATGGCGAGCTTGCGTGGATGTTGATAGAAGGCCGCAGAGTTTGTCGGAACCTAGTCCCGGGGTTTCCAACCAGCGCGGGACGCATTCCGCGAGAACGTCCACGTCCGTCAGCACCTTGTCAATCCCGGTTCCTGTCGAGGGGCAGACGCTCTGGAAAGAGTCGCCAATCAAGACGACGCCCGGCGGCGGATCGCCGTCCAGCCTATAGAGGTCTGCTCGACCGAACTCGATCTTGCTGACAATTTGATATTTCCCAATCACCCGTTCCAGCTTCGGTAGGTGCTGCCGCAGCATTCGGTCGGGTTCCTGGACGAACGTGCGGACCCAGGGATCGCCGGGCGTGCGAAACACAAACAGGTTCGCGCGCATCGTCTGGCGAACCTTAAACAGCGAGAGATAATCGATGCAACTGGAAGGGTCGATGGAGTAATACGTAACGGAGTCGAAATCGAACGGCTGAGTATCACGACCGGCGATGGTAAACCCAAAAGCCTGCGACTGGTCTCGGCGCAAAACACGGCGTCGAAGCCGGAGACTGCCGTGAAAGCCATTGTTGACCCCGGAAGCCAGAACGATCACGCGCGCGGCAAGTTCCTGCCCGTCGCTGAGCTTGAGCGTTTGGAATTCACCACGATTCGCCGTGGCTTCGGCCCGGCCCAGCCAGAATTCAACATTTCCCGGCAAGCGCGCACGGATGGCGTTCACCATATCCGAATAGATCACGCCATATTGTTCAATTGGGAAAGTCTTGAAAATGCGGCCATCGTAAGCCACGCGGATCTCGCGCACTTCTCCGGCGTAGGGAAGAATGTGCTCGAGCAGGCCGAATTTACGCAGCAGTTCGGCTTGGTTCGGCTCCAGTTTTTCCGCCTTGAACACGCGCGGGTAGCTTGGACGCGGGTCCACCAGGATTACCCGATGACCTTGCCGGCCCAGCACGGCCGCGGCCGTCGCGCCCGCCAATCCGGCTCCTACGACGACGATGTCCGCACAGATGTCCGGCGGATGCTTCAACGCAAACCCCGTAGTTTGGACGAGTGAATTCCCCTGCTATTTACATCTTGGCATAGAGATTCGCTCCTGTCACGTCGAGGGCATGGACGAAGCGAGGAAGACGGCCCGCGGCAAGAAATTATTCACATTTCACGATGGAGCCGCTATCAAGCTCGTGTCCCGCCGGGCTATTTGGGCCGGATTCGCCTGCAAATGGCCAATTTACATTCAGCCACAGTTCCTGTTCGCGGACCTTTGGCGGGACTTTATCCACGCGCAGGTTCTCCAGCCAGTGGACGCCCGTTTTGCCCGCGACAAGAATGTCTTTGTCTCCGTCGCCGTCGATATCAGTCACAATGATCTGGGTGCCGATCTCGGCCGTGCCGTTGTAGCTGATTGGAAAGCGCGTGAACGTGGCGGTCCGGCGGTCAAGCTTGTAGTAGAAAATACAAAGCGGATCATACAGTCCGGGGTCGGGATCGCCCCGATAACGCTTGCCCGTGATCAACTCCAATTCCCCATCGTCATCGATGTCGGCCAGTGTCAGTGCGTGCGCTTCTGAATAGGACTCGTCAATCGTGTGTCGCTCCCACGTGCGCCGTCCGCCGCTCGCCTTCTGCTCAAGCCAGTACAGGCCATAGCTGTGGCCATGGCCATAAATCAGGTCTATCTTGCCGTCGCCGTTCACGTCGTAGCCCAGAATGGGAAAGCCAGCCTCGCCCAAGTCCCAATCCTGGCGCCACGTCCACTTGTCGTGGTCCGCATCCACGTTTTCCAGCCACCCGTGAACGGAGAGGACGTCCGGCTTGCCATTGCCCGTGATGTCTGCCACACCCACGCCGTGACCGTCTGCCGCTTTGCCGCCGATGTAGTGCACGACAGGTTGAGCACCGGCAAAATTGATCCAGATGAGATTAGAAGGATCGTAATGGCTCAGGATGACGTCGGGCACGCCGTCGCCGTTGACGTCGGCATAAGCTCCACCTTCTGTCGCTTTGGAATGGCAGATAAAGTGAGGCTTCCAGCGAGCCGTGGAGCTCTTGGGGTTTTCGAACCACCATACGCCATCGGTCTGCCACGATGCGGTGACAATGTCCGGCGTGCCATCATGGTTCACATCCACCACGAACTGCGCGCAATCCGCCACAAACTCGATCTTGTCGATCCCGGTAATGCCAAACGGCCAAACGCTTATGTCGCGCCATTGGTGGCGCTTCCATGCAACGCCCAGCGCGCCGGGATTCTCGTACCAATAGGCGCCGCTAACAATGTCCAACCGCCCATCGCCGTTCATGTCGAGAACAGAAAGTGCTTCGGCGTGATCGGTGCCGATCCGATGCGAAAGAAAGATGTCGGCGCGCCGGGACACGGGGCTCGTCGACCCTCCCGTTTGTCCTGGACGCGGCGAAGCGTGCAGCGGGGCGACTGCAGCACCAAGTAGTGCGGGGGTCGCGGCAGCGTTCAATCCTAAACTGAGAAACTTGCGTCTGTGCATACAGCCTCCTTAAGAGAATGATGTCAGCAAGCTTATCAAAAGTCTGGCTCATCCGCTTACCCGGAACCGCGCCTGGCGCAGTGCTTCGGTTCCGGGTGAGCGCAGTCCCAATCCGGTCAACCAGTTTACATTCCGCAGGCGCTGACCTCAAGGCTGGCTGAGAACCGGTGATGGAAGACTGATATAATTGATTGTTTGGGTTTCGGGGCCGGCGCTCACCGTGTGAACCCGGCTATGTCGTCGAAGCCCTCAGGCCGGAGGTTCCCGGCCGGAGAGCAGGAGAGCCTTGAGCACGGGCGAAAATCAATTCATCAACTTGCACGCGACGCTTGAAACTGCTGCCGCGACCGAACGCCCGCCGGCCCTGCCGGCGCCGACGGCCAACGCCGCGCCTGGAGCACACGTTCCAAGTGTGGAATCGGCAAGTTCGCTCGGTGACGAGATTGTTGTCCGTGGGGCGCGCGTCCACAATCTGAAGAATATTAACTGCACGATTCCCCATAACAAAATCACCGTGGTCACGGGGCTTTCCGGATCAGGCAAATCCAGTCTGGCGTTTGATACGCTCTATGCCGAAGGCCAGCGCCGATATGTGGAATCGCTCTCGGCCTACGCGCGGCAATTCCTGGAGCGCATGGAGAAGCCGGATGTCGACGAGATATCCGGCATCGCGCCGCCCGTAGCTATTCGCCAGAAAAACACCACGCGCAATCCGCGGTCGACGGTGGCAACGGCGACTGAGATTTATGACTACCTGCGCCTGCTGTTCGCGCGCATCGGCATTACCACGTGCTATCGCTGCGGCCAGGTGGTGCAACGGGATCATGTGGACGCGATTGCAGAAAAGGTTCTGGCGCAGGAACAGGGCCGCCGGTTTTACGTGCTGTTTCAGGTGAATCCGGGCAAATCGAACCTAGGCGCCGCCGAGGCAGCGCCGAAGAGCGTCGCGACATCCGCCAAGCGCAAACGGCCGGCGGCCGACGAAACGGCGGCATCGCCGCCAACGGGCGGGCCCGCGCCGCCCAGTGATGAATTGAAGCCCCGGCTGTTCGCGCTTCGCCAGCGCGGTTACAACCGGTTGTACCAGCAGGGCCGGGTCTTTGAATTCTCCACGCCGGAGTCCCTGCTCGACGTCGATTTCTCGCAACCTGTTTACATTCTGGTGGACCGCCTGGCCGTGGCCGCGGACATTCGCCAGCGGGTCATTGACTCGGTGGAACTCTGCTATCGCGAGTCCGGCGAAGCGATTCTGGAGTTTGTTTCGTCTATTCCTTCCGCCCCTCCTGAGCGCTGGGTCTTCAATGAGCGCTTCGAGTGCAAAAACTGCAAAATCACTTATCAGGACCCTGAGCCGAGCCTCTTCTCATTCAATAATCCCTACGGCGCCTGCCCGCGCTGCCAGGGGTTCGGGAATACCATTGATTTCGATCTCGATTTGGTTATTCCGGACAAAAACAAGACGTTAGCTGAAGGCGCGGTAGAACCTTGGACCAAGCCCCGGTACCGCGAATTGCAAAACGATATGCGCCGCGCCGCGCGCACCCGGGGCATTCCGTTGGACGTGCCTTATTACAAGCTCGACGCCGACCAACGCCGCTGGGTGCTGGAAGGCGATGACGATTTCGATGGCATTCGTGGATTTTTTGAGTACCTGGAGAGGAAGAAGTACAAGCTACATGTGCGCGTGTTTCTCAGCCGGTATCGCGGCTACACGCTGTGCCCGGAATGCCAGGGGGGACGGTTGCGCCGCGAAACTCTGCACGTGCGTATCCAGCAGAAGAACATTACCGAAGTCTGCCGCTTTTCCATCCAGGACGCCTATCATTTCTTCAATCAGCTCCGCCTTTCGCCGCAGCAGCAGACGATTGCCGATCCAATTCTGGAGGAAGTCCGTTCACGATTGAAGTATCTCTATCGTGTCGGCCTGGAATACCTGACCCTTGACCGGCTGGCCTCGACGCTCTCCGGCGGCGAATCGCAGCGCATCCAGTTGGCCACGGCGCTGGGCTCAAATCTGGTGGGGGCCCTTTATGTCCTGGATGAGCCCTCGATTGGCTTGCACCCACGGGATACCAGCCGATTGATTGAAATTTTGAAGTCCCTCCGCGATCTGGGGAATACCGTGCTGGTGGTCGAGCACGATCCCGAAATCATGAATGAAGCCGACAAGTTGATGGATCTTGGTCCAGGCGCCGGGGAGCACGGCGGTCGCATCATTTACGCGGGGGACATGAAAGGGCTGCGGGCCGACCCCCACTCCTTGACGGGCCGGTATCTCTCCGGCGAGCTGGAAGTACCCGTTCCCAAGGAACGGCGCAAACCGGGCAAGGCGCGGCTGCGCATTCGAGGTGCGCGCCAGCACAATTTGAAATCCATTGATGTGGAGATTCCCCTTGGCCTCATGGTGTGCGTCAGCGGGGTCTCCGGCTCGGGGAAGTCCACGCTGGTCCACGATGTACTTTATAACGCACTCATCTCACACCGCGGACTGCCCGCGCCACGCGCCGAATGCGAAGCGATTGAAGGCGACCAGCAACTCGCGGAAATCGTGCTTGTCGATCAGTCCCCACTGGGGCGCACGCCGCGGTCCAATCCCGTCACCTATATCAAAGCCTTTGACTCCATCCGCGAGGTCTTCGCCTCTACTCTCCAGGCGCGCAAGCGGGGATACACACCGGGATATTTCTCTTTCAATATTCCGGGGGGACGCTGCGAGACGTGCCAGGGCGACGGCACGGTGACCATGGAAATGCAATTTCTCGCCGATGTCGAGCTGGTCTGCGAGGAGTGCCGTGGCCAACGTTTTAAGCCCAGCGTTTTGGAAATCCAGTACAAAGGGAAGAACATCTACGACGTGTTGCAGATGACGGTGAAGGAGGCCTTGGCCTTTTTCTCCCATATTCCCAAGTTGACCAGCAAGATCCGCGTGCTGGAGGAAGTTGGACTGGGGTATCTGCGGCTGGGGCAATCCGCCACCACCCTGTCCGGGGGCGAGGCCCAACGCGTGCGCCTGGCCGCCCACCTTGCCCATCGCGCCAGCGAAAATGCCCTCTTCATTTTCGACGAGCCGACCACCGGCCTCCACTTTGACGATATCAGCAAGTTGCTAATGGCTTTTCGCCGCCTGATTGAAGCGGGCGCTACCGTCCTGATCATCGAGCACAATATGGACGTTTTGAAGGCCGCGGACTGGATCATCGATCTGGGTCCGGATGGCGGCGATGCCGGAGGATATCTAGTTGCCGCAGGCCCACCCGAAAGCCTGGCGTCAAATAAACTTTCGTTGACCGGAAAGTATCTGGCGAAATATCTTCCCCATTCCAAGCCGTCGCACCCCGGCGCCCATGACTGAACTGGCTGGTGGTCAAAGCAGACTCTACAGATTCTTCCCGGTCACTCCGAACTGAATCGCACACCGGAGATGTTTGGCGGGCTTGCGTCCATGGTTAACGTTTGGTAAGGTGAACGCATGACGCAATTACTTGAGGATGCGCTGCGGAAGGTTGGCGAGCTCCCTGAAGACGAGCAGGACGCGATCGCCTCCCAGATTCTTGCCACGATCGAAGATGAAGCAGCGTGGGCCAAGACGCTGCGCAAGAACCCTGCCAAGTTGCGCAAGTTGGCCGCCGAGGCGCTGGACGAGCATCGCCGCGGCACCACTCGCCCGCTGGACGAGCTTCTGTGATCCCGTCGCGCACCACGCGCGCCTTCCGCGAGGCCTTCGCTTCACTTCCCAACGACGTCCGTCGGCAGGCGCAACGTGCGTATCGGCTCTTCCGCCGCGACCCCCGCCACCCCAGTCTGCGTTTCAAGAAAGTGGATGAGGAAGGCAATATTTACTCCGTGCGAGTCGGACTGGGCTATCGCGCGCTAGGAGTGATGGAAGCGTCAACCGTGGTGTGGTTCTGGATTGGCTCGCACGCCGAGTGCGATCGCCTCCTGGGCTGACCCGGCCTGCTTGTCGATTCAGCATCCAACTCAGCCCTCGCGAGGAGCGGGCAATCTGTAACGCGGACATGCTTGGGTGGCACGTCTGCCCGGCGGCGGCCAGCTTCCGGCAAGGCGACTTAACGGCATACTGGCCGGTGACATGTAAATCTCACGCCGTTACACGAGTGTCTCCGCGCCGCAAATCTGCGGTTAGCCGACTCGTGGTGGCTCGGTCGAACTTTCACTCAAGATTGCGCGTTGAATGGTCGATAAGGGTGGGAGCCTCGGTGATCACCTCAAAAGCGGCCATGCATGATCGGGTCAAAACCGGCCATGTGGGGCCGTCCGGGACTAACCTTTTTTACCCTGCCGCCGGCTCTGCTGGCAAGTCGGTTTTCGTTCGCCAGCTTCGCGGGCCGCACTTCAGCAGATGTCCGTGGTGCAGGAGGCGGTCGAGCATGGCGCTGACGGCCGCGGCATCCCCCAGCAACTTGCCCCAGTCTTCCACCGGTCGATTGGAAGTCACCAGCGTACTGGCGCGTTCGTAGCGACGCATAATGAGTTCGAGCAGTTCCTCGGCAGCGGTCAAGGGCAGCTTGCGCATGCCGAAGTCGTCGATGATGAGCAGCGGCACGGTGGTCAGCGACTCTAGACATTCCTTGCGGGTGCCGTCAAGGGTGGCGTCGGCGATCTCTTCGAGCAGGGCGTGAGTTTCGCGGTAGAAGACGCGATACCCCTGTTGGATGACGGCCTGGCCAATGGCCTGCGCCAAGTGACTTTTGCCGCTCCCGGGCGGGCCGAGAAAAAGGGCGTCTTCATGCCGGGCGATGAAGGTGCCGGTGGCCAGCTCGAAGACCAGACTGCGATTCATCTTTTTGTTGAAGGTGAAGTCGAAGTTGTCGAGGGTCCTGAGCGGGTCGCGGAACTCGGCCTGCTTGCGCCGGCGTTCCAGCATGCGGTCGGCGCGGCGCGTGAGTTCGTCGGTGACCAGGCAGGAGATCAGATCTAAGGGTGCCATGGATTCGGCTTGGGCCTGACGCAGGCGGGTCTCCAGCACCGCCGCCATCCCTCCCAGGCGTAACTGCCGTAAAGCGCGATTCAGTTCGATCAGATTCATTGCGTTTCCTCTCTTCCTGACGATGTCGGTGCACTTCGTGAAAGACCATCCTCTCCGCCGCGCGCAGCGGGGCGGCGCCTTGTGCGGAGGGCTGCGGGCAGGTCTGCGCATCATCATTCGTGCACCTCCGGGGAAGTCCGTGGCGGCGCTTCCGGGACCATCTCAAAGAGCGACCGCTGTTGTTCTTGTTGCTGCATCCGTTGCTGGATGAGATCGCGGTAGTGCACCAGTTCGCGGATCAGGGGATCAACTTGCTGTAAGCTCAGGGGGGCTTGGGGGCGTCGTTCCAGATAGCGGCGCACAAAGCGATATTCGTGCACTTGCAGTTCGAGCGCGGCGGCGCACGCTTCCTCGACCGCCGCCAGTCCGAACTTCTTGGCCAAGGCCAGCACACCCAGAATGCGGCGCACGCCCAGTTCTCCTTCTTGGCGATGGATCGCTTGGCAGAAAGCGCCGATGTGAGTTCCGGCGCGTTCCGCTCGCGCCAGCAACTGCAGGGTGCCGAGCGGCGCGCGCTTCGGGTAATCCTCCGGCTTGATGCGGAACCGGCCGCGCTTCTGGCGGACATGCTCGCGCAGCAGTTGACCGGTGCGCGGATCGAGCAGGCGCACGTAAAGGTCATCCCACTGCACGTTGACCAAGCGCCCGATCCATCCCGGTGGCGCGCCGTAGTAGGCGGCTTCAACTTCCACGCAGCCGTCCAGATGCACAGTGCGCTGCCCGTACTGGTAATAACGGAAGGGTTCAAGTGGCAGCGGTTGCAGTGCCGGTTTTTCTTCCGCGAACATGGCGGCCACCTGGCGCTTGGTGGTGCCGTGAATGCGCGTGTCCGCCCAGTGCGTCTCCCAACGATCCAGGTAGGTTTGGGCTTGCTCCAGACTCTCGAAGCGCAGCCCTTTAAGCGGTGTCTTTTGCGCATGTCCGACTCCCGCTTCGACTTTGCCTTTGCGATCGGGATGCTGAACTCGGCACGGCATGCCCACGGCGCCGTAGTGAGCGAGCACATTGCGGTAGAGGGGATTGAGCGTGGGATCGTAGATGTCGGGGACCAGCACGCCCTCGCGTAAGTTGTCGAGCACGATGAGTCGAACCACCCCGCCCAGCCGGCGAAAGGCCTTCTCATGCAGTTCCGCCCAGGTGCGGGAACTCGATTGGAAAACCAGCAGACGGACCGACTTGCGGCTGTAACCCAGAGTCATCACGAAGAGGCGGGTGCGCCGGTACGTGCCGGTCTGAGAATCGCGGACCATGGGACCGGTGCCGTAATCGACTTGGGCTTCTTCGCCGGGAGCGGTGTCGATGACGGGATGAGCCTGCGGAATCTGTACGCCGCGGAGCTTGCCGACAAAGCGCCGCACGCTCTGGTAGCCGCTGGTGAAGCCGGTCTCTGAGACCAGATCTTGCCAGATGGCCATGGCGTTGCGGCCACGGGCGAGAGCGAGTTCGATCAGCTCGCGATAGGGTTCACAGGCACTGGCGGAGGGACTGCGCGAGGGAGGCCCCGGCGCGGGCGCGGGCTCCGCGCCCGCGCCGGGGACCATCACCTCGGCGGCGGGCGCTTGACCCAACAGACCGGTCGCTTCCGCTGGGGGTTGGGGCAACTCCGCGTCGGTGATCACCCCGTTGGCCGGTTTTGCCGCGCCCGGTTCAACGGTTGATTCTGGGGTGGGTTCGTGCCGAATGAGATCGACTGCCGCCGGAGGGCGTTGTCTTTCCCCGCCAAAGTCGGTGGTCACCTCGGTGGCCGGTTTTGCCGTGTCCAGCCCGGAAGGCGGTGGCAGATGAGGCTGTATCGATGCCGGATCGGAGGAAACCCCAGAGGCCGGTTTTCCCGCGCCAAAGTCGGTGATCACCTCTATGGCCGGTTTTGAACCCGCTCTTCGCTCCCAGCCCGGAGGTCGCACCGGGATTCCCGCGGCTTTCAAATATCCCGCCGCCGTTTCCCGGCGCACACCGGTGGCTCCCTGGATGCGCCGCAGCGTCCACCCGAGCCGCCCTAAAGCTATAACTTGCTGTTTCTTTTCATCACTCAAGACATTGGCCATAGCGGCTGAGGCTATAACGCCTCATGCCGCAGTCAATGTCCCGGAGTAGGTCTCCATATGGCCGGTTTTCAGGTGATCATATATGGCCGGTTTTGGGTGATCACTGAGGGTGGGAGGACTAAAAACTGACAGGATAATTTTGTCCTTGCCTCAAAACCCATCTTGGGTTATTTTGATTGCCAGGAGGTACTCACCCGGTGCATGGACAGGGTGCATTAAAGTTAGACGAACAGCTTTTCAATGTTAGGCCCTGGCTGAAGGATGGCGCAACCGTGGAGCCTGTTTATACGTCCGCCCTTGGAGCCTTGTTTGCCGGGGACTGCATGGATGTCTTGCCGCAGATCAAGTACGGTGTATTCGATACCAGCCCCAGAACGGAATAGGGCGAGAATTGCACCGGGCTGAAACCGACTGGGGTCTGCCGAGCTAGTGGCGTAATAGAACTCAGCGTAGATCAGTTGGCGAACTGACCTCATGGCTGACGAAGCTGTGAATCCGCGGTGAACCCGAAGTGGTGATATCCAGCCGGAAAAGACCGTCTCGTTTCCCAAAGTCCTTCCTACGATGCTCTTGAGCGGCGACGACCCTCCGTTGGTCGCTCTTGAACGGACCTTCAAGGCGCGGCTCAACGTCATCCTCAACAACAACAAGCCAGCGGGTCATATTTTGATCCTTTCGAAATGCGAAGATCAGTGGTTCCGATGCTTGCCTTGAGAGCCCTCGGCCGGGAGCTAGTTAGCTCCCTGGTTTGATCACCCACTCGCCCCACAAAATCGCTGGTGCCATTCAAAAACGTTAGCATATTCGAGGAAGCTGCAAATTTCAGCCAGTCCGCTTTTCTTAAACGTTGGACGGAACAACTGCCGCGCGAACAGGTCTCGTCTTGTGTCATTAGACACGATAGAGAACCGTGAAACCTTTGGGTCGGTTAGCAGGATATCGTTAAACCGTAAGAGGCCGGAGTAAACCGGTGTGGAATGCTCAATCTCATACAGACCTTCTACCGTGTTGCGCCCGCTAGCGACCCACAGTACATCTATTTCGGCCAGAATGGCGCGAACTTGCTCGAAACCGGCAGGGATAGCTGGACGGAGCGGAAATTTCACTGTCAAAGACCAATCGAGTCTCCCTACATCGCTATCAGGTACCCACACGTCATAACCCTTCGAATGACCGATGCCCGCCAGAAGAGTCTGCACCTGCGAATGTGAGAGGCTACGGGCTTTAAGCAGGCGCGCAGCGTCCATATTTGCTTCAAGTGTTTGTAACCCGACGTATCCCTCAACATTGAACCGACCTTTGCGAGCAATGTACAGTTCCAGCGCTTCCTCCCTGTAGAGTTGCACCTTGTACTGACCGTCCTTGGCCGTTTCCGCATTATGGAACACCTCTTCGAAGTCCGAGTACGGAATGAAGAGGGGGAGCGAACCGTCGTCGACCAGAAAGCACAAGTATGAATTATGGCCTTCCAGTTCTCTAAGGTCTACCTCGCGTAGCCCGAAAAAGGTTCCCCCGCCAGGATATACCTTTGAGTACCGAAAATAGATACGCGCAGCTTCATTGCCGACAACAAAAAGAGATTCACTACCCTTTAATTTCCGTATCTGTCCGAAACGTTCAGACAGAGATTCAATTACCCGTGACTTGTAGGGATTGGCCACGCGATCACACCTTATTGGCAGGCGGGGGGCACCTTCTAGCACCAACGGGTGAGAGCACTAGTTCCCTCCCGCGATCACTCCGTCCGACACGAGCATCGTGAGCTTGTTCATCGACCGGTGGCTTGATGAAATGTTGCCGGTCTCCCACTCGGCGACAATCGGACCCTCTGGACCTAGGAGGACCGCATCGAAATCGCCGAGTTCTTGCCCCAGTTGGTTTTTTGCGGCGCCCTCGATGGTCCAACCATGCTTTCTCAGTTCCTTTATGAATTCCAATCTGATTGGACCGACCCCGTTACCTTCACCGCGCTTCTTTCCGCTCTGTGGGTGGATAGTAAAGATCTTGCTACCGGGGGGCCAAGCACACTTCTTGACGGAGGCGTGGAGTGACCTGCGCGTATCCCTCCAGTGCTTGGATTTTGCATACGGGCCGCAACTTACCACTGTCTCAACGTGAACGATTTTCATTTGATCTCCCGGTACAGTTGTGCGAGGAACTGAACGGGGTTAACACCGAGCGCACACGCTACCTCACGGAACTCGATCACATCGAGTCGGCGCTCTCCTCGCTCATACTTTGAGACGAATGACTGTGGCCGATTGAGGCGCGAAGACAGTTCGGCCTGGGTGAGATCCGCTTTCTTGCGCGCCGACACGAGAAGTTCGCGAAATCTCTTTTGCGCCTCACTCCGCATACGACCGCTCCAGTGGGAGGGAAGTATAAAACCTAAGGTAGGATTAACCCAAAACGGGTTTAGGAGAAACTGTAGGGGAGCAGGGTAGCGCAGACTTACGCGTAGTTTGCGTTAGTCTGCGGCGTTTCTTTCGCATAGACGACGTCGCGAAGCTCGCCGGATTCAGACCCGCGGAGTAGCGTAGAATGCACACAACTCCGCGCTTGCTATACGATAAGCTCGAATCGCTTTTGCGGGTCACAGTGAAAAACTGTCTCCTAGACGAAGCATTTGGCCGAAATTTTGCGGACGCTGCGGCTGTGAAAAGCATGTGGCCTTAGAGCAGATCGGGGTCAGAATTGTTCTGACCGTGGGCCTTTCTCATACGCGATGCTCTAATTCCAATCGCCATAATCAACACAAATCGAGCCCCCCGCTTCCACAGCATTGCGCAAGGCGAAACCGCTGAAGCTCCGCCACGGCCTATTCGTCATTGGAATGGATTTTGTCGTCGAAAGAGGAGCGCACGGTCACAAGGTGCAGTGACCCTGGCTCCGCGCCCCGGCTGCATGCTCATCCGTTCACTTTATTGCTTTGAAGATACGATCCAGTTCCTTATCCCGTCTCAGGTGCAGAGCCGCATTGATTCTCCAAGTTATGAAGAAAAGCCACGTCGTCGAAAGGAATACGATGGAAATCTCAGGAATGTCCTTAAATGCATGGGACGCCCGAGATCGCCTGAATTCCTCTCTCCAGTGGGGCAAAAAGCTTTGAATTGCCCAGATTGTCGGGTGCGAGTGTAAGGAAAACCAAAAATAGAAAATGCCACTCTGCGGGGCGAGATTGGCCACTCCTCCTAGTCTGTTATCCCGGATGTCGGGCTCGTTCGCCATCTGCCATATACTCCTGTCATTCCACTGAAAGTCGCGGTCTTTGAATAGCTTTTTCGAAGTGGAAATTAGATCGATTTCGACTGGGTTTACGGGCACGTGCTTGTAACCAAGATATTTGTCAAAGCGCTGATTAAATTCGCTATAGACCTTTCCTCCGAACTGCACATATCTCTCGAACCGGTCTTCATTTTCGCTATTGGTCAGCCAGTATAACCAGATCGCCACTTCACAAATTGTTCTGCCCAGAATCGCGGCATCTCGCCTCATGCCTCGCCGAGCCAATGTGCAAACGGACCTGTGAAGCTCCGCCATTCGTGCGAAAAGGGCCAGGCAGACTGAGTCTTGCCATGTATTTGTCCGCGGGTAGATTTGTCGTTTAGTGATCAGGGCGACAAGCCTCCGCCTAATCTGAAGCGCCTTTGAAATGCGCATGTCACGTTTGTCCATCAGGTTATTCTACAACTCATGGGAATACCTACTGGTTCCCAGGCGAGGCTTTGCGCGGTAGGAGCGCGGAATTATCCCGCTCCGAGTGGGGGTACTACGCGGTTTTTTGCTCGCGAATGTTAGTAAGCATGTGGGCATTTGTTGTGTCTAGAGCGGGTAACCCAGGTCGCAAGTGCAGTGACCGCGGCTACCAGTTACGCACTTTGCTCGAACGTTTTCCATCCTTTGCCCACGGGGTCGTAACACAGCACTCCCATCTTCTCCAGTCCAAGTAGCTCACTTTCAAGTTCCCGTTGCGTGGTTCCCAAGACCAATTCCGGGTGGATACGTGATAGCCATGCGTATACCTCTGCGCTCTTAACTGGCGCAGTTGGCCGTGTCTTCCTCGTCATCTCGAGTATGGCGCTTTGTAGGGCGTTTAGCCAATAGGGTTCAGATAGTTCCAAGCTATTACAAGCGTGCAAGAACGCCTCTTCAAAACTCCCGAAGAGACGCTTGGGGGCGCTGCAAAGTACGCAAGCTCGCGCCTCTTCTTGGACAAACCGCGCCATACTTTTGTAAGTCTCCCTGCCGTCCCGCTTTTCGTACACGACCCTCATGCCGCGCACTTTGTGGCGGCCGTGCCGGTCACGCAAATAAGTTCCAGATTCACCGATCCACAGCAACTTGGTTTGAGGAGCTTTTACAAAGCTATCAACCCAACCTTCCAAGGTCGTTGGTTCGATCACCACATTGCAACCAAAACCGCGTATGCTAACTGAATCATACGAAGGGTGAGTATAAATCGCGCCATCCGAGTTGTAAGGGTCGGTTCGGTCCCATCCCTTTGGGGCGCAAAACTTAAAACCAAATCTTAAAATGAAATCCGTCTCAAAAGCCTCTTCTGAAACGGGGTAGGGTGTCTCGGGCAGACCCCGAATCTTACGAAAGATTCGACCCCACTTGTCTAATACCTCGGGGCCTTTTAGAATGAAGGTGCCTATGGCTGCGATTAATCCGGAGGATGCCAGCCATCTCCAGTTGTTCATTATCCATTCTTTGAGAGCGTGCATGGCCGTAATAATCCCGCAATCCTTTGTAAAGTCAAGTAGAGGCACAGTCGCTACGCTGGACCAGAGGTCGGGTCGCGACCTTAACGAGCACGGCTCCGGTTAGCTCACGCCCCCTCCAAGACATTTCACTTGGTCGTAAAAACGCCCAACCCGCCGAAGTGCCTTCGCGCGCAAGTGAGGAGACAGCAGACCGTCAAGAGCTACCGCCCACGCTTGACGGCGTGTTTGCTGACCGTCAGGCTAATCATCCGACACAGCACACCAACTGACCCGCGACGATGCTTCCTGCCGTTCGATCATCATCCGCGGAAAATCACGGTGGCGCCGGTTTCTGACCCTGCCGACGGAATGTGGCGAATTGCCGGCAGCCTTTCGCTTGGTGTCACCGGCTGATAGAGGGTGTTAGAGGGTGGGGTGTCAGAGGTGTAGGTACCCTTTCTCGCTTGCTTACAGGCTCTCGCCCTCCGCAGGCTGACCGGGAAGCAGAAAGGTCTTCGGATACGATCCCTGACCGCAAATCTTGAAAGACCCAAAATCCTTGTACCACTTGCCCTCGGGAACGAGCGGGTGGGATTCAACCCAAATGCGCAGCTTATCCAGGTCAGCGAGGCTGATGCGGCGGTCGCGCATTCTCTCCATCAGGTGTTGGCGGACAGCAGGGGGGAAATTTTTCCAAGTTTCGAGTTGGGGCATCAGTCGCCAAAAACCATGCGGCCCAGCTCGTCGCCAAGGCGGGCCACTTCTTTAGGATCGGTAGCCGCGCGGTAGTGCTCGGCAAGACCGAAGAATTCCTTCTGTTTGCGTTTTTGGACTTCCATGCCCTGTTCCACGAGTTCGACTATGATCCGGTTGGCGCTCAAGCGTCGTTGTTTCGCCAAGCTGCGGATCTGGCGCGCCGTGGCGGCCGGAAGACTCACACTCTGGCGAACGACTTTGTTGGGGGCAGGCATAGCACCATTATACACCAGTATGGTGATTCGCAAATGTCCGCAAAACCGGACAAATTTCGAATTTGTCAGAAGATTCTCCTACCGGTAGGAAAGTTGCAGATAATTTATTTGACAACGGCTAGCTGCTAGTCTATGCTGCGTGGTGATGATCGCGGTACTCTGCACCGGCCCTTCGCTCCCTCGTTTATTTTTGATCTTATTTCGAACATCCGCAAACGGACGAGGCAACGATTTGTATGAAAGGATGGAGTGCACACTTTGCCCCGGACACACCAGAGGACCGATACTCGGTCCAAAGTCAGCGAAGATGGGCGGAAGAAAAAAATATTACGAACGAAGCCACTAAGTTGTTGAAAATAAAAGAAAGAAGAACAAATTGACCGAGAAAAAACGGACATTTTAGTTTAAGTATCGGACATTTTGGTTTAACGTGGTGACATTTTGACGTGGCCATGCAGCATTTTTCGGACACTTTGGTATAACAAGGTGACGTCGTGGGTGTCAACACGGAAGAACGGGACCGGAAAAGGAGGGAGGGCCATTTCCAGCTTACCGACGTTTAGCGCTCCTACAGTCCGAACCGCCCCGACTTCAACGCGCCCCATGCGGGCGGGATCAACGCTGGTGCAATGCCGGCAGGAATCGTAGAATACATTTCCGAGCTGATAATTCGCTCCGGCTCATCGCCATGCGCCTCTTTTACCATTTCGTTCTGGTTGCGGTGATCGTCGCCTCCGCGGGATTAGCGAAGGCAGCGGAACGGGCGGTTTTCCCGTCTGCCCACCCGCCCTGGTTCGCGGTCGGCGTTCCTTCTTGTGCGCCTCCACAGAGCGAGGAGAGGGAAGCGCCACTTTCACAGGAACAAGCCCTCAAGATGCTTCAGGCCGGAGTCCCCTCCCGGCAGATTGAGGCGTTTGCCCGCAAAGATGGCGTCGACTTCAAGGTAACTCCCGAGTTGGAACGCGAGCTGCGCAAAGTGGGAGCAACGGAGGGCCTCATCCAGTTGTTGAAGCGATTGGGCAACGAAGGCGCCGCGCACGCGCCAGCCCCAGCAGCCTCGAGCGATGTTTCCGCACTCCTACGTACAGCACAGGACGCGCTAACGCGCCAGGACTTCGCCCAAGCGGTGAAGGTGCTGAACGCCGTCGTCACGGAGCAACCGGGCATGCCGGAGGCGTGGTTCAACCTCGGTTATGCTTACACGGGTCTGCACCAGCCGGAGCAAGCGGTGAAGGCGTATCAGAAAACCCTCGAACTAGCGCCGGAGCTGTTTGCCGCCCGGCTCAATCTGGGCATTTTGCTGATGGAACAGAAGCAGCCGCAAGCGGCGCTCGAACATCTGCAAAAAGCCGCAGCCCTCAAACGCGAGAACGTCCGTGCGCACTTGTATTACGCACGCGCACTCGCTCAAAGCGGACAGGCCGATGCCGCCGTGAAGGAATTTCAGGAGGTTACCCGCCTCGACCCGCACCTGGCCACCGCAGAGTTCGAACTTGGGACGCTTCAGTTGCAGCAGAAGCACCCGCCGGAGGCGCTCGCTGCGTTTCAACAGGCCCTTCTGCTGGATCCCAAACTTGCCCAAGCGGAACTGGGCGCAGCGTTGGCTTCCGAGGATTTGAACGACAATACGCAGGCGGTGGCGCATTTTGAAAAGTATCTAGCCGCGCGGCCCGACGACGTGGAGACACAGTTCCACCTGGCGAGGCTTTATCTGGTGCAAAAGCAAAATGAGAAAGCCCGGGACGCACTGGAGAGTGTCTATCGGGTCAAGCCGGATCTGGCCGGCCTGACCGCCGCCTTGGGTGACGTTAACGCCCGCCTGGAAAAGCTGCCCGAATCGGAAAAGTACTATCGTCTAGCGGTGAGTGCGCAGCCCGCCGTAGTGGACCTGCATCGCGCTCTCGGGGAAGTCTTGCTAAAAGAGCAGAAATACCCGGATGCTGAAGGCGAGTTTCGCACCGCGCTGCGAATGGACTCGCACAATCGCGAAGCTGCCTCCGGGCTGGCGACCTGTTTCTATTTCGAACAGCGATACTCGGAGGCCATTCCGTTATTTGAACAGTTGTCGCGTACCCCCGACGCGCCCCCGGCCGTTTTCTTCTTCCTCGCCACATCTTACGACCAGCTCCGCGCCCGTAAAGAAGCGCTCGCGAACTATGAACGCTTTCTCGAACTTTCGAAGGGGCAAGCGCCGGATCAGGAGTGGCAAGCGCAGCAACGCATAAAGCTTCTCCGTCGAATGCTCGGGAAGTAGCTATAATTATGAGTATGCGAGGGCCAGGTTGGAGGTTCATTCTCGCTAGCGGGATATTTCTTGTAATCCTGGTATTGCCTGGCCCGCTTGCACTGGGCCGCGACACAGAAGAGCAACTGCTGCATCGTATCCAGAGCGAGCAGAATCCTGTCAAAAAGGCAAAAGATGAAATCAAGCTGGCCCAATTGAAACTCGCCGAGATTCAGGATGCTTACTCGAAAGGGCACATCGAGGCAGGCGCAAAACTTGTAGGCACATTGGTCGACGAACTGAAAAGTTCCTGGAAGTTTCTGCGTGATTCCGGGCGCCAGGCTTCGAAACAGCCTCAGGGCTTCCGAGAGCTGGACATATCGCTTCGCGAAAATGTGCGCTCCCTGCAAGATTTGGGGCGAACCGTGAGTTACTTCGATCGCGCCCCGCTCGACAATGCCGCAAAGGAATTGGACCAGATGCGGGACGAAGTTATCCACGCCTTGTTTCCCGAGGAGAAAAACCGTAATCCCAAGAACCGGCCTGCCTCGCAGACGACTACAAGCTTGGAGAGCCCTCCAGGAGTGCGGTGACTCTATGCGCATCTTGATGGCTTCAGTCATTGCGGTGACGATGGCGCTGGGCGTGGCGAGAGCCACCCAACAACCCGATTACTTAACTGATGATGAGGTGGACGAATTGCGCGAAGCGCAGGGGGCTTCCGAGCGCATCGAGAAGTATCTGGACTTTGCCCAAGTTCGCGTGGAGCGGTTCGACGATTTCCGTAGCCGCCCCCCCAACCCGGATTATGATGTGCCCGGTTATCTCGCGACTCAACTCGACCAGTATATTCGCATCACGGATGTGCTGAAGGACTGGATTGAAGATCGCTTCGACAATCATGACGACATGCGCGCCGGTTTGAAAAAAATGCTGGAAATGGGCTCCCACCAGCTCGATCAATTGCGGCATATTGAACAATCACCGGACCCCTACACTGCCGGTTACCGCAAGTCGCTCAGCGATGCCATTGATGATTTCAGCGACGCGCTGGATGGCGCCACCAAAGCCCTATCCGAACAATCGAAAACGTTCGGCGAGCTGAAACGCGAACAACAGGCAGACGCCCAGACGATCAAGGATCGCGAGAAGGAAGAGAAGCACCGCACCAAGGACGAAAGCAAGTTGCGGAAGAAAGAGCATGAAAAGGGCCCTCCCACCGACAAGGACGAAGACTGAAGAGTAGTGGTTGGGGAACCGGCATCAGGCCGCATAAATTTTGCCATGGCCGAAATCGACTAGCCACTATTTACGGTCCACTGTTCACTGTTCACTGTCCACTGTTCACTGCCTCTATGGAACCTGAACAACTCCTCTTGCCGCTTGCGCCGCCCGACCTGACGGAAGTCTTCCGGCGGGTCTTTTCCCGGCTGCGGATTAAGTCGCCCATCACCAGTATTGACGCGCGGTTTCATCCGTTCGCCGGCTTGCGCAGCACCATCGCGGTGCGCGGCGGGACGCTGAAAGCGCGTGTCTCAGACGTGCTGGCGGAGGCTTCACCGGTGGTGCTCGAGGCGCTGGCGGAAATCCTGGTCGCCCGGATTTTTCGGCGGCGCCCTTCCCGCGAGGCGCGGGAGTGTTATCTCGCTTACACCTTTCGTCCCGCCATTCGCGTTCGCATTGACGCGGCACGCCGCGAACGCGGCTCCAAGCGGCTATTGCCGCCGCGCGGCCACCAGCACGATCTGGAAGAGATCTTCCATAACCTCAATCGCCGCTTCTTCCAAGGCCAAATCCCACTCCTACGTCTCGGCTGGAGCCGTCACAACTCTCGCCGGATCCTGGGCCATTACGATTCAGGACACCGGACGATTATCATCAGCCGCAAGCTCGACTCCCCTTCCGTCCCACGCTATTTGGTAGAATACGTGGTTTATCACGAGATGCTGCACACTCGGTTTCCGGTGGAACGGCGCGGCCAGCGCAGACTGATCCACTCGCGGGCGTTTCGCGAGGCGGAGAAGAAATTCCCCCAATACGAACTAGCCTGCCCGGCAAATCAAGCACTTGTGCGCCTGACCTCCCGCTCCGAATCCCCTTGAAGGAGTCAATCCCATGCCCCGCCGTCTCGCTTGCCTCGCCGTCGCAACTGCTGCGTTGCTTCTCGGTTTCATCTCCGGTCGCTGCGTCCTCGCTGCGGATAGTCTCTCCGTCTCGTCACCGGATGGCAATGTGGTGGTCTCCTTCGCCCTCAAGTCCAATCCTCAGCCTTACCCTCCCGGGGCGCGCGCGTATTACCGCGTGAGCTACCGTGGCGCACCGGTGTTAACAGACTCTCCGCTTGGGCTTGACTTCGAGGGAGCTGCGCCGCTGGACCACGACTTTGAGATCACGGGTTCCGACCGCCATTCGCACAACGAATCATGGACCGACTCCTTTGGCGCGCTGCGAAGTGTGCCCGACCATTACAATCAACTGCGCGTATCGTTGCGTGAAAAGCAGGCGCCCGGACGCCGGGTGGACATCATCTTCCGCGCCTACAACGAAGGCGCCGCCTTCCGCTACTTCCTGCCGCAGCAATCTCCGCAGCAAAAATTCACGCTGATGGCGGAGAACACGGGCTTTAATTTCGCGCGTGAGGCTTCCGCATTCGCCCTGAACAAGGGCCGGTTCAACACTGACAACGAGGGCGAGTACCGCAAGATCAACCTGAATACGATCAAGCCTGCTTCCATCATAAACTTGCCGCTGCTCGTCGAGATGCCCGGCGGCCCTTGGGTGGCGTTGCTCGAAGCCGACTTGACGGACTACGCCGGAATGTGCGTGGGCGGGGTTCCGGGATTCGACCATGCCCTCGTCAGCAGGCTTTCACCCGGTCCCGAGCGTATGGATCAAGTGGTCATCGGGTCCACGCCCAAAGCAACGCCTTGGCGGGTGCTGCTGATCAATGATCGACCCGGCGGCCTGATTGAATCCGACTACCTCATTTTGGACCTCAGCCAGCCGTCGGCCGTCGGCGACACCTCATGGATCACGCCCGGAAAAGCAGCATGGGATTGGTGGTCAGGCGACTTTGACCAGAACGTGGACTTCAAGCCGGGAATGAATACCGCCACCATGGAACACTACATCGACTTTGCCGCCGAGCATCATCTTGAATACATGCTGGTGGATGCGGGCTGGTACCCGGCACAGAACTACACCGACATAGGGAATATTCTGACCTACGTCCCTGAAGTCAACGTCCCGGAGATTATCGCTCATGGCATGCAGAAAGGCGTGAAAGTGCTGCTGTGGGTCTACTGGGGCGCGATTGACAAGCAGATGGATGCGGCGCTGGACCTCTACAGTAAGTGGGGCGCCGCCGGGATTAAGGTCGATTTCATGAATCGCGATGACCAGGAAATGGTGAACTTCTACGAGCGCCTTGCCCGCAAGACGGCAGAGCACCACCTGGTGCTGGATTACCACGGGGCCTACAAGCCCACAGGCCTGCGCCGCGCCTATCCCAATCTTCTCACCCGGGAAGGCGTGATGGGCCTTGAGTACAACAAGTGGAGCACCCGCGTCACGCCCGAGCACGACGTCACCATTCCCTTTACGCGCATGCTCGCCGGTCCCATGGATTACACGCCCGGCTGCTTCAACAACGCCATTCGCGCGGAATTCAAGCCGCGCAACATCGATCCGATGTGCCAGGGAACGCGCGCTCATCAATTGGCCATGTACGTGGTTTTCTTGAGCCCGCTGGTGATGCTCTCGGACTATCCCGAAATCTACGACCAGAACCCTGGTATGGAATTCCTCGACAAGGTTCCCACCGTGTGGGATGAAACCAAGGTCGTAAGCGGCGAGCCTTCACAGTACGTTACCATCGCGCGCCGCCATGGGGCTGATTGGTACTTGGGCGCCATGACGAATTGGGACCCGCGCGACCTTGAGGTTCCTCTCGATTTCCTGGGCGCGGGCGAATTCGAGGCGCAGATATTCGCGGATGGCGCCGATGCCGATAAGGTCGCTACCAGCGTGGCAATCACCAGGAAGAGCGTTGAAGCCGGTGATAGGCTGCCGATTCACTTGGCGCCCGGCGGTGGGGCAGCGGTGATCTTCCGGGCAACCCAGTGAATCTGTTGCCAGCCGCGGTGTACGAGCGTCTCATCGCCGGTTGCGCCGGGGATCCTGCGATGGGCTGACAAAGATGCGGCAGAAAGTCTGGACATCCCGCTCGGTGATAGGACTATACTAGAGGCGAAAGGGCGAGGTTCCGTCATGCCATATTGTGCACAATGCTTGGTCGAGTACGTGGAGGGCACTGTCCGTTGCGAGGACTGTGGCGCTGAGTTGCAACCCGGTTCGCCGCCCAAGGCGCGGCCAACTGCCGATCTACACGATGAGAAAGACGTGAAGCTGGTCCCGGTGCGAGTCTTTAGCGGCGGCACCGCACAGATGGACGCCGACCTGGCGCGGAACATCCTCCAGTCGCAGGGCATACCTTCCCTGCTGCAAGGCGAGACGTCTGCCGAAGTCCTGCCCGTTCTGGACGTTCCTCTGTTCGTGCGCGAGGAGGACGCCGCCCGGGCGGAACTTATCCTGCAACAATACCTCGACGCGGAGGCAACCTTGCCCCCGGAGCAAGCAGATTCCGCCGAAGGCGCGTAGCGCCCCTTGAGGCTTGGTACTTCACATCCGGGCTTTGCGCCCCGTTACTTGTTTGTCGTCACTGCTTTTGGGTTGTCCGGCCCAAGTTCCTTCTGCAATCGCTCTACGGCACGGCGCGCGTACTTGGCGTCATCGGCTTGTTTCGCGGAAGGAAGCTCATCGAGATAATGCTGATAGGCATACAGGGCTTCCGGCTTATCTTTCATTCGCTCGTACACCTTTCCCAGACCAAGGTAGGCCGGCGCGTAATGCTCATCGTCTTGTATGGCCTCTTCAAAGCGGCTCAAGGCCCCCTTCAGGTTACCCCTATGCAGGTAGACATTCCCAATCTCGACGCACTTCGCCGGGCCGGGGCTGGTGTAAGTCCAATCGTGGTTTATGGTTGGGGACGGGAGTTTCTCTTGCACCTGCGCGCGGCCCATGGGCGCAGCCACAGCCACGCCCAGCATCAAGATGGATGCAAGCTTGGCACAAGTTGCCATAGGCCCATTTTGCCCCGGGCAAACAATGCGTGTCAATGAGTGGGTGCACGATGGAGCGGCGAGCGACTGAAGGGCCACGTCTTTTCGGGAGCGATTTATATCAGATACTCACTCACCCAACGGCCAAAAGGCAGGGGGAACCAGCGCCAACCGCCTAGGTAACATGCTCCACGGTTCGCGGCCGGACGAGTGCGGGCAGCGCGTTCACCAGGCGCCGCATGGGTGTCTGGAAAAGCGACATGGTTCCCATGTAGGCGTAGCCCATGAAGAATAGCAGCAGGAATGGCGTGGTCAGGTAGTTCTCCATGGTAAGGGAATAAACGGTCGTGAAAAGGAAATAGCCGGCGAGACAAAGCTCAATGATGGGGATCCAACCAGCCCGGTGGCGGACGTACTTCTTGCCCACCCACGCCTCCTCGCGCGCTTCCAGGTGGTATTTCGGCGTACGCACGAATTCTGTTTCCTTGCCAATGATGGCTTCAATTACAGCTTTGGAGTTCGTCACCGCCAAGCCTATGCCCGCAGCCATCAGAAACGGAACGAATATGATCCGCCGGCGCCACTCGCCGGGGTAGAGTTCGCGCTGCGCAATCATGTAGAAACTGGAAACCGAACACGTGGAAGCAAGGAACAGCGGCAGATCCAGGTACAGCATTTGAAACCAGCCTTGATAGAAACGCACGATCATGGCTGGCAGCAGGATCACTGAAAACACGATCATCAACGGATAGGCGATGTTAGCCGTCAGGTGAAAGGTCGCTTCGAGCTTTATTTTCAATGGCTCATCGCTATGCCACACCTTGGGCAGAATCTTCTTTGCCACTTGGATGAGTCCCTTGGCCCACCGCGCCTGCTGGGTCTTGAAGGAATTCATTTCCACCGGCAGTTCTGACGGGCAGACGATATTGGGAGCGTAAACGAATTTCCAGCCCCGGAGTTGGGCGCGATAGCTCAAATCGGTGTCTTCGGTCAGGGTGTCGTGCTGCCATCCACCAGCATCATCGATGGCCGCACGGCGCCACATGCCCACCGTGCCGTTGAAGTTGAAGAACCGGCCTGAGAAATTTCGCCCCCCATGCTCGATGACAAAATGGCCGTCAAGCAGGATAGCTTCGATTTCCGCCAAGGTCGAATAATGGCGGTTGATCCACGTCCAACGGCCCTGCACCACGGCCACCTTGGGATCGGTAAAGTAGTGAATCATCTGGTGGATAATTCCGGGTGGCGGGGCAAAGTCAGCGTCAAAGATAGCGACAAATTCGCCCTTCGCGATTTTTAGACCCTCGGCGAGAGCGCCCGCCTTGAATCCGGAGCGATTGGTGCGATGATGATAGGTAATGGGATATCCGGCGGCGGCGTATTCGCTGACCAGGCGCGAGCAGACGATACGGGTCTCGTCAGTCGAGTCGTCCAGCACCTGAATTTCCAGCGATTCGCGCGGGTATTCGATGCGCGTAACGGTTTCGAGCAGCCGCTCCACAACATAACGCTCATTGTAAATGGGAAGCTGCACGGTGACGCGCGGCAATGCCTCAAAATGTCCCTGCGGCTTCGGCGCCTTGCGGCGATTCTTCACGTACAGATAAACCAGGCAATATCGATGAATGCCGTAGATCGAAAGGATGATGAGGATGGTGAAATACGGTATCAGGATGGAAAGGTCGAACGCATTGGGTTGATAAATGCCGCGGAACGGGTCTTTGTGAAAAACCTTGGCAAGATATCCGCCAATCGACTTGACTAGGGGGTTGGTGGGCGCTACCAGAATCGCAAGTAAGAGTTGGTGCATAGAGTCAATTCAGCCTGGAAAATGCCTCACCCTCGATTTATGAGCAATTTCGAGTCCGACTCGGCCGACTCGATCTGTTTCTCCAGCGCCGTTAGTAGTTTAGAGCTAACGAACGGTAAACTAACGGCCAGGAACAGGCGATTCCACCCCCGATGTGAGCCGCTTACGTTCAACGCGCTATTATACACCAAGCTGGGACGCATACCCCTTTGTATTCTCTGGCGCCTCGGCTTGACGTTTTTAGCGGTTCGACGCCGCCATTTGGCTCAATCCTCTCGTCCTGAAGTACAGCGATCTCCATTTTCCTCTCATTCCAGGGGGAGAGGCGCCTGTTTTGCCGCCAGTATGTCGGCGGGCAGACACATGATGTGCGCCAGGGTCGGCGCAATCTGCTGAAGCGAGATACGGCCGAGGTTTTTGCCGGGGGCGATGGCGGGTCCGGCCGCGACGAACATGGCTTCCATGCCGGGGCGGCCTGGAAGGTACCCGTGCGTGCCGTGGTCTTTGGGCGAGTTGCTCACCACCGGCCCCACCAAGCGGTCGGAAAACTTATAACCGGGCGCCGCCTCAATCATCAACTCGGCATCGGGATCAGATTGCAGTTTTTCTAGCTCCTGCCGGTCGATAATCTCCTGCACGGCGCCGGTGCCGCGAAGCTCATCCAGAGCCGCAGACAAACGCCGCCGGTCTTCGGGGGACGGGGCCTCCAACCAGTAAACCGCCAGCGAACCCCCAGCGCTTACCGCTCCCAGCCGGCGCAACGCCAGCGAACCATCGGCGCCGCGAGCAAACAAGCCGTGCTCCGCCAAAAGCGCCAGGGGCGCGGCTTCCTTGTCGACGGGCGCGAAGCCGTGATCGGAGACCGCCGCCAGCGTGGCTGCCGGCTCGGAGGACATCGCATCGCGAATTTTCCCAATCGCCTGGTCGGCTGACTCCAGCGCGCCAAGCGCCTGCGGTGAGGTGGGGCCAAAAGTATGGGCCTGCGCGTCGTACCAAACAAAATGCACCAGCAGTAAATCGGGCCGATAGTGGTTCCACAAGTACAATGCCGCTTCGCCGCGAATTTGGTCCGGATCTGCCCGGCCCAGCATCGGCATCACGACTTGGGCGATTTCCGCAAAGAGCCCAGGCGTCGAGTATCGCGCCGGGGTCTCAAAATCGCGATGCGGATCTGGCGCAGCGGGGTTCCAGATCTCCGGCACGTTGCAGTGAATGGCCGCGCCGACGCTAACCGGCCAACTGAGGGCGGCGATTTTGCAGCCGCTGGCGCGTGCCACGTCCCACAGCGCCGGCGCCCGCAGCGGTGAGGCGAACCAGCACCAGGGCCGCTCTTTTTCTGTGGGATCGAGTGAAGCCAAGTGGCTGTAAATGCCGTGCAAGCGCGGCGGAACACCGGTCACCAGGGTGGCGTGCGCCGGGTAGGTGGTAGTGGGATATATGCTCTCCACGGCTTCCGCGCTTGCCCCTGCCCTCTCCAGCGCGCAGAGATTCGGGTAGCGATGCCGCCATTCCGGCGCGCGATAGACGTCCGGACGCACACCATCCAGGGAAAGCAGCACGACCTTGGCGGGTTGGCCCGGCTTAGTGCCCAATCGCTGCCCCTTTCTCCACGCGGCGCGCTACTCCTTCCACGTGAGTCACAAAGGCATCCGGCTTGTCGGCAGGAGCGAGTTCGAATTTCACGTACAGCGTTCCATCTGCGTTCTGAAGATACGTCAGCCGTTGCCGCGGCGCTTTTGGCATTGGCTCGCTTACAAAACTCAGCATCTTCCCATTGTCACTGAAAACGACGGCATAGTGAATAACAAACCCCTCGCTATCGAAATAAACGGCCCGGCTGGGGGTGGCGTCCCCTTCGCGATAGATAACCAGCAGATCGTCATGGGCGAAGGCCGGCCGTTGCGGCGTGGCGGGGAATTGCAGGCTGTTCCTTCGCACCAGGATCTTCCCTTGCAACTCGAATCCAAACGAAAACGAACCCTTCCCCTGGCCGGGCTGGCCGTGACCCTCGGCTGTCCACGCTCCGAGCAGGAATCTGTACGGCTCCCACACGTCCGGCACTTGGGGCTGCTGGGCGGCTGCCGATGCCCCCAGCAATAAAACCCAACACAGCGTAAGTAGCCTCATCTTGCCACCCTAAGGCAGATTAACATCATAGACTATTTACCACGTTTCAAGGCTTCCGGCTACTGCAAGCGCCCGGTTCGTAGGGGCGGACGGCGTCCGCCCTCTGGAGTTTCTACATTTCTTGTTCAACACCACCCCGGCCGTCAGTGCACGGCCGGCCCTCCTCATCTGAGGAGGGCAGCCAAAAGACTCCCCTCCTGATTCAGAGCCTGTCCTGAACGCAGTGAAGGAAGGGGCCGGAGCGGAGCGACGGGGGTGGTTACTCGTCCCAAGTGCCTTCGTAGGGCTCGCGTGGCGAAATGTAGAAAGTCTACGCAGGTGATTTGCCCGTCGTCGGATCAGGAAGGGTCGGTGACGAGCGCGGTCGACCGCTCCTGTTGGCGAATCCACGTCATGACATTGGCGGGAGGGCGCTGGTGACGGAGTTCGTTGGCCATGAATTTCATGTAGGGATCGACGTGGTGGAAGAAGAGCTTGTAGCCGGCGCAGAGGTAGTTCAGTCCCGGTTCCCCGTCGGGAGTGGAAATAAAGCGGTGCTTGGGGCACTCGCCATTGCAGGCAAACCGCACATCGCATTCACGGCAATAGTCCGGCAGAGAGTCGCGCTTGTCGAGGCCGAAGGCGCGCTGCTGGGCGGAGTTCACCAGCGCTTTCAAAGGCTGCTCGAGGATATTTCCCAGCTTGTGCTCGGGATAAACGTAATGGTCGCAGGAGTAAAGATCGCCATTATGCTCGAGCGCCATCGCGGCGCCGCAGGTGGGGCGGAAAACGCATAAGCTCGGTTCCAGTCCCAGCCAGCTCTCAAGGGTGACGTCAAACAGTTGGACGTAGGAGGTCCCCACGTCCTTGCGCACCCATTCGTCGAATACCGTGGTCAGGAAAATGCCGTATTGGCGCGGCTCGACGGACCACGCCGAGACGTCGGCGGCGTGCGGGTCGCGTGGTGCAATCAGGACCAGCCCGTGCGGCGCCGCCGTCTTGGCCACCCGCTCCACGATTGGGATAAACTGCATGAACTGGCAGCCAATGCCTTTCAGGAACCGATACACCCGCAACGGATGCTGGGAATTCTGCCGATGCACCACCGTCAGGGCGTTGAACTCCACCTGGTGCTTCTTGAGGAAGCCTAACCCGCGCATCACGCGATTGAACGTCGGCGCGCCGCCTTTATCGACACGATAGAAGTCGTGAAGTTCCGCCGGTCCGTCAATCGAAAGCCCGACCAGAAAATGGTTCTCGGCCAAGAACTCGCCCCAGTCATCGTCCAACAGAACGCCGTTGGTTTGGAAAGCGTTCTCGATCTTCTTGCCGTTGGCGTACTGTTTCTGGATGGAGACGACCTTGCGGAAGAAATCCACTCCGAGCAACGTGGGTTCGCCGCCCTGCCAGGCGAACGAAATCGCCGCCGCATCTTGCGCCGCAATGAACTGCGAAATGTACGATTCCAGAACGGGATCGGGCATGGCCCAATCTCGCTTCTTGCCGTACAGGTTTTCTTTTTCGAGGTAAAAGCAGTAACGGCAGTCCAGATTGCAAATGGGGCCCACCGGCTTGGCCATAACGTGAAAAGCCGTCAAGCCTTTGGCCGAATTTTTGTGCCGCTTCTTCATGGGCCTGTTCAGTCTGTTCAATTATGAGGGGAGATTGGGGCTGCGTTCAAGGGCCAAAAAACTCTGCGCTCGCGCGGACGGCCTTGGCGTGCCATCGGGGTGCGGAGGTACGATACTCTATAAGGGCTAATTTGCCTGCAGTATGGGCCTGTAGCTCAGAAGGTCGGCTTTGATCGCGCTTGTTTCGCCGTCGCGGCTCCCGGCAAAGTCTCGCGCTCAGTACGCTTCCGGGTCAACTTCCTGAGCCAGTGGCCCACGCAATTTGTCCACGCGCCGTTGGCAGGCGGGGGATGGAGGTGCAGGCGGGACTGGTATTTGAACCAAGTCGGGACGAAGTCCTGGGTCGTTGTGGGTGTCTCCTTCGTCGCGCACGGGCCAATGCCTACGTACCTGTTGCTCGTCTAGTCCGATATGATTCCCGGGTCCGCATTCATCAGCCGGTAGGTCGAATAAACCGTTATGCTCACCGGCGGAAGGTCATCCTCTACCACCCGTTCAGCAACGTCGATTTCGAACTGCCGGAGGGGGTTCATCTCAAAATGTGCACCTCTCACTTCGGATTCGGTCACCTGATACTTGTACAGAATCCGTCCCGACTTCAGATTGGAAAGCGCCAATTTAATGTTCGAATTTGCGTCGGCCTTGTTAAGAACGTAGACCGTCAAGTTTCCCTTTTGGCTGCGGAGGGCGGCCACCACCAGATCGCTGTTTCTATTTTCGGTTTGGAGAACCGCAGAGTGCTTCGCCATAAAGCGAGTTAATATGCCGTACGAAAAATAGGGAACCGGCTCCGGAACAACTCGCTGGAAGTATTGCCAGCTATTGGTATCAAAGGTGCGAACCAGTTGCCACTGTCCATCCAAATCGCCACGATTGGTGAAGCTCCACCGATTGAAACCGTCAACGCCCACATTCAGGCCCTGGATCACCTTCTCGGCGTTAACGATTTGATTGGCGTAACTTTTCGGTGTGGAGGTGGTTCGATTGGCAAAGGGATCGTCGCCGGCCCAGTCGCCAAATTCCGACAGGAAGAAGGGAATGCGGCGTGCGTGGGCTTTTTCCGCCCAAAGCTTTTGCAGGTTTGCATTCGGAAAATATCCGTAGTTGTGAGCGTCCAGGGCGGCCACCACCCCGTCGTTAAAATCAAAGTCCGGCGTGTTCTGGGCCATGCCCCAGTCCGGTCCGGAAAGGCCCACGGCTATGCCGTGTTTGTCGAGTTCCGAGCGCACCGCGTGGAGAGCAGGCATCAAGCTTGCAGGCTTGCCGCCGGGACCCAACCACCAGCTCCAATCCGCTCCGGGCTCGTTCGAGATGCACAACCAGTGAATGCAATCGTAGTGCTTGGTTCTGACCAAGTAGTCCATAAGGGTAGCGACACCCTGTGCGAAACCCTCAACGGATTTCGGCGCGCTGCGGAGACGGCTGATGCCATCGAAAGCATTCCATTCCACATCCGACCACATTTGAGTGAGGAAGACATCGACGTTGTTTGCCTGGCAGAAATCTAGGATGCGGTACAAAGTCTGCATTTCATCGTTTGTCCAATCGAACTTGCCGCGTTCCGGCTCATACATCCGCATATCGATTTCGACTCGCACGAAGTCCAATCCCAACCATCGCGCGTGATAACGCAAGTCGTCCCAAGCTTTCGTGTACTCCAGCGGTGGGTTGGCCCCCCACCCACTACCCCGGGAATTTCGATTGTCCCGTCCCAAGTTCTTGTACCAATAAGCCGTGGGTCCCATTGCGTGCCACGATGCTCCTGCGCCGCCCACCATTGTATGTTTCACCACGGTAGTGTCGATGCGGATTTCCGAGGGCCCCTGAACAGGGCCGCTGGCCACTTGCGCCCTTGCATTCAGACTGAATCCCAATATTAATACAAATGATAAGAGTGAAGCCGTACGTAACATCAATGCTTTTTGTGGCCAGTGCTTGAAAATGTGACCTTTCATTTTGTGGTCTCCTGGAGCTCCGGCGGTTTCAATTCAGCAACATTTTGAAAACGTAGGCGAACGACCCAGGCTTTCCGGGGGGCAGGCTTATTCTGAGTCCCTCTGAATCGTGTTGCCGCGCAAGTTTCGCGTCGCCACCCAGCAAAGATATATTGGCAACTTCGCTTTTGGCAACAAGTTAAGCGCGAGTGTTCAGTGACTTGATCAGCAGGTCGCAATGCTATGGGAGTTGCCGGTCTGCCGGTGGCGGAAGGGTATGTGCAATGCGGCGAGTTTCGGCTGGAGGGCGGCTATCGGCGCACCTTAAAGATGATGAAGCTTGTTCCTCGACCGGCCGCCTTATTCGCCACGAACACAAAATACAAGTCAAAAGTCAAAGCGCCAAGGACAAAAGTCAAAACCGGCTGTGAGTTTAGGCGGTCAGTGCGAAGCATTCTCCCAACGCTCAAAGCTCAGGGCCGGCGCTCATCTGGCCCTTTGCGCTTTGCCTTTTGGCTTGCCTTTCTTGCTTACGGTCTTGACGACTGCGCCGCAACGCGCTTGAGGTAATTCATCCCCGCTTCCGCCCAGGCTGCTTCCCCCGCCATCGTCTCCTCCAGCGAACCCGTGAACGGCGGCCATTGCTCAAGGACTAAGTTCGGCTCCCGACCGCAGGACCGCACTTGATCGATCAGCCATGGTAGATCGAGCCGTCCCTGGCCGGCGGGGCGGCCCGCAATCTCAAAACCCATCCGATGCGGGACGCGCACAATCGCGAAGTCTTTGACGTGCAAGTTGACGGTATACGGCGCCAGGGTTTTGACGGTGAACTCCGGCATTTCCAGCGCCCCCAGCGAGTTGACCGTGTCCAGACAGATACCCACCCACGGGCTGTCGAGACGTGCGACGATCGCCGCGAGTTCGACCGAGGGCAGGCACTCATAATTCTCGATGGCCAGCACCACGCGCTCCCGTTCGAATTCCGGCAGCACCGCCCGCAGGGTGTCCGCAGTACATCCCTCGCTCGGCAGGGTGCGGATCAAGCGCGACCCCAGCGCAACCGCGTATTCGAGATAACGCAGGAGGGTTCCCGCTTCAGTGCCGCGGGTGCCGAGTTCAATTTCGATGTCGGCCGCGGCCCGGTGCAGGGGCCCCACAAGCGAACCGTCCAGCGGCAGATTATCTGCAATCTGCACCACCTGCGCGCCCATCGCGCCGGCGCGCTCCAGCAGGCGCAGGGCGTCCACCCGCCGGCTGGGGCATTGGCCATCTACCCCAACCGCCCAGGGATAGGTCCAGGAACTGATTCCGACTTTCATTCGGCACCGTTGTGCTGGGCCGCATTCAGGCAGCGCGCATAATTCTGCTGGGCAGGGTAGGCAGGAACGAAAACCGTAATAATCTTCAAGTCGGCGGCGGTTGGGTTGATGAGCTGATGTTTTTCGCCGGCCGGGACCCACAGGGCCATATCCGGCACAATGCGCGTCTCCTCGCCTTCGTTGACGCACACTCCTTCCCCCGCTGCCACGTAGATCAGTTCGGGGCGGTCGTGCGTGTGGGCGTCGGTGCGGCCATTGGGCGGCAGAATGACGTGCGATAAGGTCAGCTCCTCCACCCCTTCCTTGTCGGGGGCAAATAATACTTTGATCCGACGACTGAACGGCGGCGGAATCTGGACTCCCGTTTCTTCCCACGCTTTGACAAGTTTCATAGGTTTATGGACTCCTCAAGGTGAGGTAGCGGCGCGTTCACCCCGCCATCCTCCGAGCCAGGCCCATTCGGGAATGGAAGTGTATAGCCGCTCCACATTACACAATGGCGGCATAGGGCCGCCCGTACATGTTCACCGACCATTCGACGACAACAGCTTGTCGAGCAACGGCGTTCCCAATTCTTCAGCGGGGGCGAAGGATGTAGAACCCGCATAGTCGTAAAGACTTCTCAACAACTGCATTGCCGCTGGGCTGCGCTCCGCCATGCCCGGAAGATCCATGGTGCACACCAACAGACTTCCTTCTCCTACCCGCGCCTCGAACAGATTGCCCAGCTTGCCGTTGCGAGCAAAATTGTCAATGACCTCGACGATCGGGCGGAATGATGCCGGTGTGTCGTTCAGGTTGACCGTGCGTGAATTCTGAAGCAGATCGTACCATTGCCAATTGCTATAGAAATCGGTTGGGAACTGCGCCAAGGCCGGATGCTTGGGGTCGCAAAGAATTCCCATCGTATTCGGCTGCTGCTGGGGGAACCAAATGGGGCTCCAGAAAACCGGCAGAAAACTGCCCCGCAATGATTGCGTGGGGTTTACCACGCTGGGGAAAAGCAGTACCTTCTTGCCGTTGGCAAGCGCCGATTTGGCGTCGTCCCAGTTTCGTGTTATCACCACATCGCCAGGCGGTGTTGCCGAAGCGCCGGAGGGATAGACCCAAATATTCCAATTATTGGCGAACTCCGTCCCTCTCAGCGAGACCGTCACCTTCAGCTTGGCGGGGGCCGGAACGTTCGCAAGAGAGATACTGAAAGCGCCCAGCGACACCAGCTTGCCTGTGGGAATCGTGAGCGGCCGCAAAGACCCCGAGGCAATTTCCCTGCCCTTTTCATTGCGGATCGACCACACGGGCTGCGCGTTCTCCAGATCCGTGGGTCCAAAATGAGCAACCTCAGCGTCGGCCGTAAAAGTCTCGCTTGTCGTAAACGTCCGCTTCTTCATGCGCAGTAGGGGCACCGTAGCGCCGCAGTATCGCGAGTGCGCTTCCGGCGAGACGATGCCTTTGGAATCCCAAAACGGATCGAGCAAACCGATGAGGGCGGTGCCTTGACCGGGATAGTCGTGCAAATCCAGCAGCGAGAACCCGGCGAGACCCGGGGTACGCATGAGGATTTCGATCTCCTCCTTGTAAAGCAACGCCGCATGCTGGCCGGTTGCTTGGACGAATCGGGGCGCCAGGTCCAGCAGGTGCTTTGCCGCCAAATCGTCCTGCACCAAATCAAAGTTTTTGGCGGCGAGAACGCCCGTGTATTTCTTGGCCTCGTCGAGGTTTGGGTAGAACGTCCACTGGCCGATCTCATGCCCAATATGAGGCCGGTCCTCCTGGGTAATGGCGCTACGGAAATCGATGTCGGTGCCCGGCCCCCTAACGCCACGCGGCCGGCCGCTTTCGGTAAATTGCCGGTTGGCGGTGACCTGTGCTGACGATGCGGAGGAGTAAAGATGCCGGGGATCTTCCTTAATGAGCATGTCCACCCAATGCGAAAGCACCGCGTCATCACCGCCATATTCATTCCCCAGCGTCATCAGGCAGAACGACGGATGATTTCCGTAAGTGCGAACGATCCGCAATAACTCTTCTCCCGTGAACGCATCGCGCTGTTTGTCCACGCCGGCAGGGATATTGGCCTGTGGCCCTTCGGCCTGAAGCATCACCCCCTCAAGGTCAGCCGCGGTGAAGGCAGCGTCCGGTGGGCACCAGGAATGGAAGCGCATGAGGTTAAGGCCGTATGACTTGATGATGCGAAAGATGCGTTGCCATGAGGGGACGTCAGTAGGCGGATAGCCCGTAAGCGGAAAGATGGCACACTCCAGAGTTCCCCGCAGGAATACCGTCCGGCCGTTGATGGTGAATTGCGTGCCGCGCGTGGCAAACGTCCGCATCCCGAATGTCACTCTTTGACGGTCGGTAAATGTCTGGTTTGCCGATTTCGCGGTCATCGACACCGTGAGTTCGTAGAGGGCTGGAGAAAACTCATCCCATAAGCGCACGTTCTTGCCCATGGGCAGTTCGGCGGTCACCACCATCCGAGACTTTGCGGTGGTGAAACTCACTGTGCACGCTGGGATCTTGTCGACTCCGGGTGCACCGGAGGCTTGCAGAGTAAGTCTGCCACTTGCTGGCTGGCCCGTGACGTTGGCGACGACGACGTTGACTTTTGCCAACTTACGGTCGACGTCGGGGTACACCTCAACATCCGCGATCGAGACAGGGTCTTGCGCGCGCAGTTCCAGCCTTCCGATGATCCCGTTCCAGTTGGTCTGTGTTCCGGAATAGTTAATGGAGACGAAGCGGCCGAGGTTGATCTTTAGCGTGTTGTCGACGCAGATAGTCAGCCGATGCCGGCCCGGCGCCAGGCTCATTCCCAGGCCGTATACGTGGGGAGCAATCAAGCTGTCCTGCGAACCCACTAATTTGTCGTCAATCCAAACGGCCGAAACCCAGTGCGTGCGCTCCAGGAAGAGAGAGATTTGTTTCCCCCGCCACGCCGCGGGAATCTCGATGTCCCGCTGGTACCATGCCGGCCCCTCATACACATAGAGGCGGTAAAGACCATCCAAGGTCGGCTTGTCGGGGTTAGGCATGCCCATTTTGGCTTCGTCGGTGGAGCCTGGCAGGGATATCCGCCCGGGCAGTTCCCGGTTGAAATACTGTTTGCGCACGCCCTCGTGGTTGGGATCAAGTGAGAACCGCCATTGGCCGGCCAGGGATAGGGGCTGAAGCGAAGTCGAGGCCTGCTTGGCAACGCCGATACTGGCAATGATACAAATTGCCAGTATGGTTCTCCAGATGGCCACGGCATTTCGCATTCTTGCTCCTCCTTACTGGCGCGTTTCGATCGTCATCTGGCGCACGCAGAAAGCGTCATTCGGCGACAAGCCTGAAAACACCAACGTCATGCTGTGCCCATCTTTCTCGATCCATTTCGCGGGCAGGCGGTAACCGTGTGTGTGGGGGACGTCCCATTTCTCGGTGTGAAACGCGGTGAACCAGGGCCCCCAGGGCTCGGGTGCGTCGTAGATGCCCCAGCCGCCTTCGTGGTTGTAGCCGAGCGCCAGCAGATAGCGTTTCAGAACCGGATCATACACGGCGTCAACACGCTCGCAGTGGCGAGGGTAGCGAAAAACCTCGCCGCGGCGCTCGATATCGGTGGTCCACACAGGCACGCCGTGCTCGTCTAGACGCGCGAAGAACTCCCATGCATCGCGGTCCCGCAGCTTGTCTTTTTTAACCCTGGCCAGCAGCAGATAGTCGTCGGCCTCGTAGGCAGTCCCGCCGTCCTGCGAATACGTGTACACATATTCGTCGCGCGCACCTTTGTAATTCCGGCCGAAATTAAGGAAGGCGGGCGAACCAAAGCTGGACTCGAACCGGAAGCCCCACTCCCACGTCTTGCCGTGGTCTCGCGACCAGGCCAGTTGCGCATTGTGAGCATTGCGCACCCAGAGATACAGAACGCCGTTGACCATCAAAATGCCGCTCGCCTTCAGGCCTTTTGCGCCGTTGCCGGTGCGTTCCCCCGTTTCGGTACGGATATTGATGCCGCGGAATTGCTTGGCTGAACCATCGACGCGCGCGAACCCCATGCTCAGTTTTAGGGGAACAAAGGGCTCAAATCCTTCGCCATCGCCATACGAAGTGTACTGGGCATTGTCATTGGCCCAGGTCATCGGCCAGTTGTCACTGTCGATGGCCTTGCGCACGATGGTGGAAGTCTCGGAAAAATGGATGCTGCTGATTACCGGACTGGGCGGATAGGCGGCCTTCTCGGTGATAGCTTCCACCACGGGGCGCGCCACATGATCGACCAACGGGGGCCAGAACGGCACCCCCACATGGCCCTCCGGGTTTATCGGTTGCCCGTTCCTGACCACGACCAAATCCAGGCTGGGAACAACCATCAGGAACTGGTGTCCCGAACCCGCCCCGCCGAAGGCATCCTTTGGAACACCTGTCCATCCCCCCTTATTGTTGGTCCACCAACCGAGACCGGAAGCAGTAGGATCAGGCTCCAATGGTCCGTGTGGCAGGGGTAACCCGGCGTTGGCGACAACCCGCTCTGCCCACTGCCGCGAGACCAATTGCTTATGTTCCCATTCACCGCGGTGCAGCATCAAAACCCCTAACTTCGCCGCAGCGCGCGGAGTGAATTCCGCTCCGCCCCAATTGGCATAGACATTCAGCCCGTCAGTCTCATAAGCCCGCCCGTATCCGATGACCCACTCGGAGTCCTGAATCCCCAGGGGGCGCATGATCCGTTCTTTCAGGAGCGCTTTGATGTCCCGCTGCGGCGCTCCCCGCAGGCTCGCCGTTACGGCGTAGGCGAGTGCTGCCATGCCACAATTGCTATAGGCATTGTCGGTGCCCGGCTCGAAAATCACCGGCGCCTCTCGGATGGCTATCACGAAGGGATTCGGATCGCGCCGCCAGAAGGCGCCTTTCCAACCGGGGAGCTCCATGTGCGGTATGTCGTCTTGTTCCGCATCTTCGATGCCGGAGGTGTGGGTGGCCAACTCGCGGATGGTGATGCGCGATTTCAGGGGATCATCCTTCCAGAGCGGGATATATTTGCAGGCGAGGTCCTCGGGGGCGATTCGGCCATCGTTCATGGCGACGAGAAGTGATAATCCCCCCACGAGCGCCTTGGCCAGGGAAGCCGTGCCGTGGGGCTTGTCGGGCCCCCATCCTGGGGCGTACCACTCGTAGACCACCTTGTCGTGCCGCACAATGACCAACGACGTGGTATTCCGCTTCGCCAGATCATCCCTCACGGCGTCCAACTTGGAAGAGCTAAAGCCAAGCTCCTCCGGCGACGCCTTCTCCCACCGGATCACGCCGCTCTGGGCCATACACGTTGACGTGGAGAGCAAGCAGAAGAGTACTGCGATAATGGCCGACACCTTCATATTCGAACTCATCTTTTTTCTTTTCTCCTGGTGACAACCTAAACATACTGGAAAGGGTGTGCTTTCGATTCCCCCCCACTGCTCCTGCCAACAGACGCCTATGTCCGCGCACTACTTGCTAATCTCCAGCACTTCCACCTTATGCCCGGCCGGGACTTGAACCTCCAATCCTCTTCGTATCTGCTCGCCGGAGAAGTTACCCAATGATTTTCCTGTCATTTCGGACCTGACACAGTAAGCGCCGTCAGGGAAGGTGGGAATTTCCACCTTGAGCTTGCCCTCCGGCGAATCATTCCTGAACACTACAATCACACCCTGGCCTTGACGGCTCAGGCGCGCGAAGCCGTCCAGGTGGGCGCCGCCCGGTTGGGCCCAATTCCCCAGTGGGAAGAAACTCTCGTTGAACGAGGCAGTCTTGCGAAAGCTCTTGAACCAGCGAATACGTTCCCCGTACCAATCCTGTTGTTCGGGAGTCAACAGCCGCAAGTCTCCCAGGCACATCGGTCCGGAACCCATCATGGTCGCCAGGCGTTCCTCGATGGGCGCAGTATTCGCGTGGAGGTTCCCAATTAACATCGTCTCTACGGGAATGGCCAGGGAGCGGTGATAAAGCAGCGTCCGGGCCTGCCGGGGGCCGGCGGATTGGGGTGTATGATCGTCAACGTTGCTCAACCAATCCAAGTCCCCCGCCGCCAGCAAACCATAATCGATCAGGTGCTTTTGTCCCCACAGTTCAAAGGTGAGGTCGAGCAGGACGTCGGGATGCTCACGATAGATCGTGTCCGTCACTTCCTGAATGCCCTCGTAGATGCCATCGAGAGATTCTTCCCAAGTGGCGTGATCGTGTCCTGACGCGTGGCAACCAGGCGATTCCCCATAGGTATTGAACACGGTGGTCAGGTCGATCTTGACGTATTGCAGATGATAGCGGCTAATCAGGTCACTGATGCGCCGCGCAGCAAGCCTGCGGTACGGCGACGCCAGGCACATGACCGCGCATTGCCCGGAGGCGGTGCTGGTGAACTTAGGCTGACCGTCAGCTTCGCGCGCGACCCACTCGGGATGCTCACGATAAACCGCCGATTTCGTGCTGATCGCTGCCAGTGGCGCCCAGAGTCCAAGGCGCATATGGTTGCGTTCGGCGAGTTGCACCACTTCGTCCAAACCGCCGGGAAAGGCCGTGGTATTCACCGCATTCTCGCCGTATTCCGCTTGCCAACCATCATCAATCGTGAAGATGTCCAATCCCATACGACTGGCAATCGGTATCAGCTCTTTTACCTTATTCAGGTCAATGCCGCGTTCGAAGGGCTCCCACGTATTGAAGATCCAGGGTGGCTGATAAGCGCTTCCCTTTTTCATCAGCACCTTGGACGTGTAAGAAGGCATGACCCAGTGCGGATCTGCCATGCCGGCGCCGTCGCGAAAGAACGCCACTGAACTCTTGGCGCTATGGAAGGTTTCCTGCGGCGCGAGGGTGCGCTTGAAAGGAAATAAATCCGTGTCGTACATCACGTGCACGCCTTCGCCAAACCATGGTCCAACTTCGGTACGCTTCAGGTAGCCGGGGGCCTCATTCATTACGATATAGCCCTCACCTGAACGCGAATTGCGGACGGTAATGGCGGGATCGTCCACGCGGCCGGTAAAGAAAAGCTCGCGCGGTTCGAGGCCGTAATACGCCGAGACCTGCAAATCGGCGGGAGCCGCGGGCGCCAGGTTCACCGCCTCAAACGCCATGTGCGACAAGGCTATTGGCCCACTCGATTCGTTCTTGATTTCGATCCACTTGCGAATCACCGGGTGGCCTTCGTAGACCACGTAATGCACCGTCACCGTAAGGCGCTGGTCGTGAGAGCGCAGCAGGATGCGCAGCTCTTTTCCCCGCGGCGCCGCATCCACAATGCTGTCCGACACGAAGTCAAAAGTGCCGTGGGCGCCCCCGACGTACTGCTTACCGCCGGCGGCAAAAGCAAATTCCCCGCCGGTGGCCGCAACCTGCGGAACGTGGTTCATAAACTCGGTGCCGGTCTGCTTGTTCCGCCAGCTTGTGGTGCGTAATCCCGTGTTGGGATCAAAGCGAATGACGCGCTCCACCAGGTCATTGCCGATGGCCCAACTCTTCGGGTCAGTGCCAGGCCGGGCGTAAGCCGATCGGTCTTGAGAAAGGGCCACGGGGACACCCAGCAGGAAGATTAACAACCCGAACGAGAAGAACTTTTTGAGGTTTCTCTGAATCATTACGGCTCCCGGCCCGCTTAGGGGTGCCTGACGTTCAACGTCAGCTTCACCAAATTGAACGAATCCAGAACATTGTCGCTGCTTCCCTTAAGCCTTCCGCCTGAAAACACTGCCCACATCGTCTTCCCGTCCCGGCTGATCCATTTCGTAGGAAAGTCCACGCCGAGAGAACCATGACCCGCAAAACCTCCCCAGTTTTGGTAATACGCGATGGTTGTCCAAGGTCCCCAGGGCTCCGGCGCGTCGAATAACCCGGTTTCGCCCACCCCGCGGCCCTGAACCGATGCGATATACCGCTTGAGTCCGGAGTTATAAACGACGTGCGTGATGGTGCGGCCACTGGCGTCGTCAAAAACGGGGAGCGCCTTCGCGCGCTCAGCCGACCACACCGGTCCCGGCCCCGCGTAGTATTCATAGACTCCCGGGATGCTCGGATCCTTTTGGAGATTCGCGGCCAGCACTCGAAACAGGTAGGTGCCATCCCCTCCCTCGCCGGCTGCCGCATATTCATAGACGTACTGGTCTCTTGCCCCGGCGTAGTTCTCGCCAAAATTCAGGAACGAGCCGGACAGATTCACTCGGCGGGGCGTCGCTCCGACCTTCCACGGTGAGAGCGACCACGTTGCACCGAGATCGCGCGACCAGGCGAGGCGCTCCTGAGGCCGTGCGGGGTTCGGACCACAAGGGGCGAAATCAGACTTGGAAGGGTTGTACCAGCTAGCGACCCAGGCGTACAGGATGCCGTCCACCGCAAGCATGCTGTCGGACTTGCCGCAGAACGTGGCGGGATGCTCGGCATATTTCGGTGCGGATCCCCAAATGTCGACGCCTTTCACGAGCGGCGGGAAACCCAGAATTCGCGCAAAACCAATGCTCACGCGCCCGGTGGCGTCGCTTGCCCCGCGGAAGCCCCCTCCATCGCCAAAGCTCGTATAGATGTTCCCGTCCGCCGCCCACGCGGTGGGCCAAAGATCACTCCCACCTTTGCCCGGAGTGTTAGCCAGTCGAATGAGGTGCTCAAAATCCCACGCGGCGCCTCGAATGACGGGACTGGGCCCGTAGGGGGCCTTGTTCTGGGCGCCAAGAGGCCGTGGCACCGGGCCACTACCGGTTTGTGCGCGCAGGTCCCGAGTATAGGGCAACAGTGTGAAAGCGGCCAGAATCAGTATGCTAAGATAGGCCCTCGCCAGTGTCCTCGGTAGTGAAGTCTTTGCCCGGTTGCTGCTGATATGCCGCACTGTAAGCCTGCCTCTTTACTGGCTGCGCGCAGCCGCAGATCATGGATTCTCGAGGCCGGCTAACGTGCCAACTCGAACCGTCCCCGCACCGTATTGAAGCTGTCGTTAGTGCTGCGGCGGCCGACGTAGCCTCCCGTGAACACCAGCGTGAACTCCGTACCGTCTGGACTTTCCCACTTGGGGGGCATATTCCAGTAGAACGTATTGGGCTCTACAAGGCCGGCGCCAAACTGCGTGCCTTCGGTGTCGTTCAGATACAGCACCGTCCTCCACGGGCCCCAAGGCTCGGCGCCTTCAAAAATGCCCAGGTTTCCCCTCGGGACCTCGGTGTGGCCGGTCATCAGGATGTAATGCTGAAGTCCGGCATTGTAGTTCACGCTGACGCTGAAGCCGGCGCCGTTGGGATCTTGGAACACGGGCTTCTTGGCTGTTACATCGCGAGTCCAGAGGGGACGCTGTTCGCCATCCAAGCCCGCGAAGAACTCATAGGCGGAGCGATCCATCAACCGAGCCTTCGGCACACGAGCAAGATCAATGGCGCCGGGCTTCTGCGCCGCGAAGCCTTGCGGTAACCGCGGCCGAACGAAGTAGTGGTACACGTATTCGTCGCGCGCCCCGGCGTAGTCCCGGCCGAATTGGCAAATGGTGGGCGCGTTGTCCAGTTCCTCCGCACGGGTAAAGCTCCAACTCGCTGGAGTCCACGTGGCGCCGTGGTCTTTGGATTGGAACAAGCGGGACTCCGCTTTGTAACGGGGCTTCCCGTCCCCCTCAAGCTGTTGTAGCACCCACATGTAGAGCGTTCCATCCACGCAGATCACGCCGTAGCTCTTGCCGCGAAAGGTGGCGGGGTGCTCGGCAGACTTTCCACCCCACACGTTAAACCCGTGATAACCGTTCCAGGGTCCCTCAATCCGTGCCACACCCAGGCTCACGCGGCCGAGCGCGTCGGTGCCGCCAAATCCACCCCCGTCACCCCAAGCGCCATAGAGGTTGTCGTCATCGGCCCACGTCAGTGGCCAGTTGTCGCTCCCCGGGGCCCGGCGGAGATGAGTGTTCCAGTCGAAGGAGACGGAGCTGATGAGCCGGCTCGGCGCATAGGGCGGAGGCTGAGGAATCAATGCCTCGACCACGGGGGTGAAAACGTATTCGGCCCTGGCGTTTTCATTGGTTTGTTCGAGCCAGGCGCCGTTGCGAACGACGATGAGATCCAAACTCGGGACAACAAAGAGCAACTGATCGCCAGCGCCGGAGCCCAGGAAGGCGTCGCGCGGCACTTTGGGCCATACACCCGTGGTATTGATCCACCAGCAGAGACCGATCCGGGATGTTGGACCAAGTCCCGTGACCATCTTCTTTACCCACTCGGGGCCCACCACCTGCCGGTCTTGCCAGTGGCCCTCGTGCAGCATGAGCTGTCCTAGGCGAGCAGCCGCCCGTGGCGTGAATTGGGCGCCGCCCCAATCGGCGTAAAGATTGAGCCCATCCACCTCATACGGCTGTCCGTAGCCGATGGACCAGTCGCTCTCCGGGATCCCGAGAGGATCCATGATGCGCTCCTCCAGCAAAGTACGGATGTCGGTTTGAGGAGCGTTCCTGAGGCTCGCGGTGACGGCGTAGGCCAGAGCCGCCATGCCCGGGTTGCTGTAAGCGAAACTGGTCCCCGGCGTAAAGATTACAGGCGCATCATGGATGGCAATCGAGAACGGGTCGGGCGTGCGTTTCCAGAATGCGCCTTTCCAGCCCGGCAATTGCATGTGATCCTTGCCACCCTCCTCCGCGTCTTCGATACCTGAGGAGTGGCTAGCCAGTTGGCGAATCGTGATCTGGCATTTCTGCGGATCCTGCTTCCAGGCCGGAATGTACTTCGAAGCAAGATCGTCCACGGCGACGCGTCCGTCGTTCAGCGCGACGAGCAACGACATGCCGCCCACGAGTTGTTTGGCGAGAGAGGCGGTGCCGTGGGGTCGAGAGGGTCCCCAGCCCGGTGCGTACCATTCGTAAACGATTTTGTCGTGACGAATGATCAACAGGGACGTCGTACTCCGAGCCGCCACCCGGTCCTTCAGCGCGTCTAACTTGGCTCGGCTGAAGCCTTCCTGTTCCGGGGTGGACTGCGGGAAGCAAATCTCGTCGCCCGGCCCGAGATGGGCCGGCGCCGTTTGCAGGGGCACGCCATGGCGTGCCCCTACAAGGACCGCACCGAACAGTGCGGGCGACAAGGCTGCGAAAAGAGCCAGGGTTCGCATACGCATTCGCATTACCACACGAACTTCAGATACATTTTTCCGCCCCGACCGCCCTCGTCATCCTGGATTTCGCCGAAGGTAGATGGGCTGGACATGTTGGTTCCGGGCGCCAAGAACAATGGAGCATTGGTTGCCTGGTCGAATTCGAGGCTGAACTGCAACTGCGCCTTTTCAGTGATGGGGAAGTACTTGTAGATGGAAACGTTCAGGTCTCTCCAGGCAGGCGCCCGCAATTCGGACAATTCGGGCGGCTCCGGCGAGACCACGTACGGGGACGGCAAGGCCTGGAAAGCATGGATATTGAAGTAGGGATCGACGATCTGCCCGTTTACGACAGTTTCCCCCAGACGATCCGAAATAGGTCCGTGATACGCTACCGGGGCGATGCGCAGAGGCCGGCCGTTCGCCTGCGTGACGCTCAGCGGCTCTCCGCTTTTAGCCATCCAATAACTGGCGATTTGCCACCTGCTAGCTACCGTTTGCATCAACCGTCGAGGCGCTTGACTAAGGTTCGGAAAATAAGAGGTCGGTAACTTGTAGGTGATGACCTCGCGGAAGAAGTCCGGCTGGTCGTAGGCAGAAATACACCGATAGTGCCTCACGTTGACGAGGCTCGTGGTGTTGTTCTGCATCATTTTCGACCACGTGAACACGGTCAGGCTAGTGAAGCCGTGCGTCAACCGTTTTTCCACTTGGGCGCTCATCGAGTTGTAGTCCGTCATGCCCGTGGGCACACCCTCCTCCGTGACCGTGCCGAACTGAGGATAGGCCAGCAACAATTGTTTCTGGCTGATGGTGGCGCCTTGTCCAAGGGTGCTGGTAGTGGGTAAATACCCCAGGAAAGGATTCGTAACCTTGTCATTCACCGCCGACCCTAGCGCCAGATATTGGTCAGGCAACTCGTTCAGATTGAAGCTCTCTGATTCTTTCAGGCTGTGTTCCCCGTGATACGACACTTGGACCACGGTGCTGGACGGTAACTGCTGCTGGACGCTCAGCTCCCACTGTTCGGTATAGGGGTTCAGGTGCTGCGGTGACCAGAAGCTTATACTGTTCCCAACGTTCGTCATCAACCCCTGCGTATTGCCGAGCGGGAGGGTTAGTCCCGTGGGGAAGGGATTGCCGAGCGTGTTAAAAGGAGTGGCGCCATTGTCGGTCGTCCCCACAAAAGGTGTGCTGGAGGCCCACGTTCCGGGGTCGATACCGTAGTTATACTGCTCCGCGTTGTACTCCTGCAAGCCATAGAACATGCCAAATCCGCCGCGGACCACCGTGTTCTTCAGGGCATGATAGGCGAAACCGAAACGGGGACCGAGGTTGTTCTTGTCCCAATTGCCACCCGTTCGCGGGTTGCCGTCGATACCCGCCAACAGCAGTCCCCCCTTGAGGGTCAGACCAGGAACTTGAACCGGCAAAGTGGCGTTGGGGTTAAAGCCGTAAACCTGTTCGTTGTGGCGCTCGGTGGTGGGCGCTTCCAGGTCGTAACGCAAACCAAAGTTCAGGGTTAACTTTGGCTTCACCCTCCAGTCGTCCTGGACCCAACCATCAGCGACCCAGTTTTGCCAATCGTGGCCAACCGGGATGGCCAAGCTGCCCGAAGTCGGCAGGCCCAGCAGGAGATCGGCCATGCCGGCTCCCGAGTATGTGCCGGTGGCGGGAAGGTACGGGTCGGCCTCCGTGAACGTCGAGTCGAATGCGAAAGATCCGTAGGAGGCGGCGGAGGCGGACCAACCATCATGGCGATCGATCCGGTAATCGGCACCCCACCGGGTGTCGTGGTTCCCATGGATCTTGGAAAAGTCTGCATTCACAATGTACGCATACTCCCGAGTGAAGGATTGGGCGCTTCCCACGGTCCCCAAACCATCCGACGAGTCGCTGAACGTGGGAAATCCTGGAGAATATTGGTGACCGAGAATCTGGCTTGGAGTGTCGATCAGGGCGGGGCTTATGTGTGCGCCCCCGGCATAACTCGGAACCTCAAGCTCCTGCACGCCCACACGAAAGGTGCCGACCATCGAGGGTGAAAAGGTCTCGACATCGTCTAAGCCCCAATTCCACCAATGTTCGTCGGCGTGGGCTATATCCCTCCCGGTGTAGCCGGGGTAGAAATCGGCGTCTACCGAGTTCGACTGCCGCCCCATGAATCCCAGGCGGGTGAATAAGCGGTTACGCTCAGTATTGTACTCATCGAAGCGGCCGCTATAATCCTTCTGAGCAACGATATACTGCCCATGGTGGGGGGCCCAGTTCACCACCCCGATTTGCGGAGCCACATTTTGGTTGGGCTGCGGATACAGGTTCAGCACGGCTTGACCCGTATTATCGATACGCGAGGCCGGGATGATACTGTTGAGGAACGGCTGCCGCGTGACTGATCCATCGCTGTTTACGACCGTGGTCGCGGGGTCGTAAATGACTACCGGAGTTCCGGAGCTGGAGAGCGTTTGCGAAAAGTTGCCCTGACGCTCCAAGGCGGTCGGGACCCGCATTGTCGGTGTGAGGCCGCGCGGATCGTGGTCCTGTTCCCCCGAAAAGGTGAAGAACGTTCGGTTTTTACCATTGTACAGTTTCGGTATAACCACCGGCCCGCCCAACTGAAATCCCCATTGCCAAAAGCCGTACGGCAGCCGGGGGGCACCGTACTTGTTGTTATCCCATCCGTTCGCTTGCAAATCGACGGGGTTGTTGTTGAAAAAGACCGTGCCGTGGGGAGTGTTGGTGCCGCTCTTCGTGGTGATGTTGACCACGCCGCCATTGGTAGCGCCCAGTGAGGCGTCGAACAAACCCGTGGTGACCTTGACTTCTTGGGTTTCGTCCAACGTTGGATAAAAACTGGGTTGATCGTCGCGGGTGGTAGCAGGGAAACCATCCACCAAAAACGCCACGCCTCCGTACGTTCCAATCATACCGCCCATGCCGCCGCCGACCCAGAGTTCGGACGTCGAACCGGCGGTGTACGTCCCACCCGGCTCACCACTGATCGTGACGCCAGGGGCCAGGAACGCCAAAGCTTGGACATTGCGGTTGAAGCTGAAATCGACTGTGTTCACGTACTGGTTCTCGACCACCTGTCCGGACTCTGCGGTGGCCATGTTCAGCAGGGGCGCCGCACCCGTGATCGTAACCGATTGGTTGACTGCGCCCAGCTCCAGTTGGAAATCAAGGGTCACACGTGAATCCAGGGACACGGGGATTCCCGGCCGCACGAGTTGCTTGAATCCGGATTTTTCCACAGTTACGTTGTAGTCTCCCGCCCCCAGGAACTGGACCATATAGTTCCCCTCCGGGTTGGAAGTGTCTTTCGTCAGAACGTTGGT
>CAWDRP010000008.1:0-411841 GCA_963804755.1 uncultured Acidobacteriota bacterium | reverse complement strand
AGCGATTCCGCATCCGAGGTTGGAGGTGCGCGAAATAGTTAGTCCGGGCGCGCCGGAGGCGGTTAGGCAGATTCGCATAGGCTTTGTCGGCGGGGCAGGGCGGGAAAATACACCCGGTGAGGTCGGCACTACGGCGAGAGGGGCGCAAGTCGCCGCACGCGGCACGAAGGTTCGGCCGAAGCGCGGGGCGGAACTCCGGGAGGGGAGGAGAAGACTCTTAGGGGGATGAGCCCTCGGGGAAGCAGGGGTCCTGACAGAGTTCGCGGGCTATGAGGCGTGCCCAGTAGCGTTGCGTTCGGCCGCGACGGACGGCCGGTTTCAGATTGAGAACCCAGAAAGCATGAAAGAGGTTGTAGGCCAGGAAGGCGACGAGCAGAAAGGACTCGATGGCCGGGGGGTGGTGTTTATACACATGGTCGGAGTGCCACTCGTTGGCCAGCTCGTTGAATCCATAGTTCTCAATATCCCAGCGACGATGCCCCAAGCCGACGGCTTGTTCGGTCGCTGCCTGCGTCACCGGTAGCGTCGTGGCCCAAACCCACTCGGTCATAATCGACTCGACCTGCTTCGTCGTTTGACGGCGCACCTGATAGGTTTCTCGCGAACGGATGACCCGCACGGGGGCGTTCACTTGAGGCCAAGTGGTGAGGTCCGACACGTCCCACCACTGGCAGTGACGCGACCGATACTTTCCCTCTTCGGGCGGCGTCACCCCAAACAAACCGCAGGCATCCTGGTAGAGGTCGCGCCGCTCGTCCTTGAGGACCACCAGCGCGTGCTTACCGTGGGCCAGCAGGAGATTGAAGAAGGGGGCCTGGGCATAGAGACCATCGGCCAACAGCAACTGAAACGCGCGGGGGTAACGGGCCAGGACGCGATCCAGCAAGCGCCGGGCCGTGGTCACCTCGTCTTCGCCGGGCCGCTGGGGTTCCAGATCGAGCAGGATCCGCAACTCCGAACCCGTCAACAACTGCAGCGTGACGTTCCGATGGTAGTACTGAATCCTCTCGCCTTGCTCGGTGTGCATCGTCCGCTGCAAGCATCCCGAGCAGCGACGGCGATAGCTGGCGTGGGTCTCGTGACCGTCGAGAACCGCCACGCCCAGTCCACCGATGTCCGGCAAGGCTTTGTTCCGCTTCAGGCGGGAGTAGACGTGATGCAGCCCCTCGCGCAGTTCGTGGGCGACGAGGCCGGCGTGCACGCGCCCCAGGGTGTCGCTACTTCCGGGCGAACACCCCAGCCACTGTTTCCAGAACCGCGAGAGGCGGTGCTCTTCCAGCGCGTTCAAGCTGCCCAAGCGGGACCAGAACATCACCAAGCTGGCTTTCAGGAGAACGGCCGCCGGGATACGGGGTTGTCGTCGGGGATCCTGGACCGCCGCGACGATCCGTTCCGAAAGACCGTAGACAGTCTCGCCATACCGGATCAGGCGGCGGAGAACGGGATCACTCCTTGCGATCGAGCAGCCGCTGCCACTCGACCTCCGAGAGTTCCTCCAGCAGTTGCTGGATTTCTTGATAGCCCTGAACGCTCTGGCGGATGCGCTCTTCCCACTCCTTGGGCACGAACACCTGGCGCGGCTTGCCCCCCTGGCTCTGCACGAGGTACAGCGACGCGTGCAGTTCGCCGTGGGCACAGCGGCAGTTCGGTTTCCCGCAGCGGCGCAAACGAGGCGCCAACGTCCCGCGGAGAAAGCGCTGGCCCGAGACGATCTGCGTCAGGCGCGAGCGGCGTTTGCGCTCGCCTACCGGAAGACTGGAGCGGGATATCGGAGGGTTTTTCATCTGATATATTGCTACTATATCAGACAGAATCGGTGCTGTCAAGTCAAAAACGAATGCGAATCTGCTCGATCAGCGGGGACTGGGCAAAGCAATTGCAATTTCAAAGGGTTGAAGCAGGAAGGAAAGCACGAATGCGGAATCGCTGTTTTAGGGGCGGTAAATATGATTCCTCCTGCGGCATGCATCAATCGATTGTAGCGCCGGGCTTTAGCCAGGCAAGTGCTGGCTTGAAGGCCGGCGGCGCCGGGAAAAACAACTTCGAAAGCTCAGCCTTCAGGGGTTCAAAACCGTGAAGAACCTTGACGCCACGAGCGCATTCAGAGCATATGGCGCCTGACAGGAGAGGTAATACGGCGAGATCACCAGTTACGGGGTGCGCCGCGGAAAAGTACTTTGACCTTATGAATCCAGTCGAGTCACATGTTTCCACGGAAGGGGACTATTGCGAGTTGTAAGCGCAGTTTCCATCCCCCGCTACGTTTATTACATGTGTAGGTTAAGGCCTTTGGCCCTTCGGATGCCAGGTGGGGCTCAGGCGATTGTAAAGTTAGACTGTAGGTAGTCAGCTCATCCCTGATGACCTCTGGCAAGAACTCCTCCAGCGTCTCCAGCGTCGTGGTCGATTTTGGAAGTGAGATGAAAAGGAAACCATTTGCTCCCTCGTGAAGCACATGGTTTCCGGCCATTCGTTCTTATTTCAATTTGAGCCACGCCCAATACGTGGCATGTATTTTTGCGTCGGTAAGTGGGAATTCCTTGGAAGAGAGGAGAGTATCGCAATGAAGGTACGTTATCTTCTCATTCTCTTTACGATTCTGCTGGTGGCGTTCACGGCGTCGGCGCAAACCGATCGCGGAACTATCACGGGTCGCATCACTGACGCGAGCGGCGGAGTCATACCCCAGGTGCAGGTAACGGTGACCAACCTTGATACGAAGGTGGTCTACCCCGGCACTTCAAACCAACTCGGCCTTTATTCCGTCGGCGAACTTCCCATCGGAAGTTACGCCGTGGAGATGAAACGGGAAGGATTCAAAACGTACAAACAGGAAGGCGTGACGATTTCCATCGGCCAAGTGGTCAGGCTGGACGTCGCTCTCAGTGTTGGCGCCGTGACCCAAACCGTCACCGTCAACGCCAATGCCGTGATCCTCCAGACGGAGCAGGCGACGGTGGGCACGAATATGAAGGCCAGTGATATGGAGACCCTGCCCCTGTCGATCGCCGGCGGGCGCGATATATCCACTTTCGCCTTCACCGTGGTTCCGACCGTCGCCGGCAACGACTGGGCCAGCAGCATCGCCGGCTCACAGACGCTATCCAAGGCTATTTCCGTGGATGGAGTGAGTGACGATGGTGGCATGATGGGCACGCAACACCCGCCCGGCATGGAGGCCATTCAACAGTTCGAGGTCCAGACCGTGGTGGGGGCAGACGCGCAGGCCACCGGCGGCGGGGCGTTCATGTACACCCTGAAATCGGGAACCAACCAATTCCATGGTAGCGCCTTCGGGTTCCTGGAGAATGAAGTTCTGAACGCCAACAACTGGGACAACAACAATCTTGGCATCGCGCGCCCGCGCGATCGGTTCAGTGACTGGGGCTTCAGCTTGGGCGGGCCGGTTTATATTCCCAAGCTTTACAACGGCAAGAACAAGACGTTCGTGTTCGGCGCCTACGAGCGTTATAACCAGACGAACCTGGCGTTCTTGGATAACCAAAATACCGTCCCCACGCCCGACATGCTCCAGGGCAATTTCAGCGCACTATTGGGCTCGCCGATTTGCTCCGATGGCAACCCCGGGCCGTGCACAAATGGTGCAACCCCGCTGACCATTCAGAATGACGCGGGAGCGACCGTGCCCTTGCAACAGGGGATGATCTTCGATCCCGCCACTCAGAATGTCTTCACGGGCAACATTATCCCGTCGAACATGATCAGCAAGCAGTCCCAGAAGCTCATGTCTCTGTGGCAAAGCGATTACGCTCCGATGAATAGCAATACAGCCTCCAACTATAGCATTATTGCTGACAGCGTACCGATTACTATCAGGACGACGACTGACATCAAAGTGGATCAGAACTTCGGGGAAAAGAACCATCTCAGCGGCTCGATCGACATATTCCATAACCCGGTGACGGATTGTGGAGGGGTTCTCACCAGCACGGGCCCGTGCTGGGGTTTGTGGAAGAACGGTTCTTCGAATCCCGGGCCGCTGTCGGATCAGAGCGCGATTTCGAACGTTACCCAGAAGAGCATCCGCGTCATCGACAACCACATTTTCACGCCCACCCTGTTCAACACTCTATCGTATGCTTACAACAACTATCGCGAGAGCACGGTAACCGGCGCTCCGGTGAATAATCAGGCGCTGGGTTTCCCGGTGCCGGGCGGACCGGCCAAGAACAACTTGCCCTATATTCAGTTCGGCTCCGTGCAAACCACCGCCGTAAATGGAGGATGGGGCTGGGAGGCCGGTATCGGCGACGAATTCGGCTCAACGTACGGGTACTCGCAAACGCATATTCGGGATAATGTGTCCTGGCTGAAGGGGCGGCACAGCGTGAAGTTCGGAGGCGAGTTCATTGCGTACCGCCCCGAGAACGGCCCGGGGTCGGAATACTACCTTTACAACTTCACCAGCGCCACTGGAGTGCCTACCGCTTTGGAAAACAATGGTTCGATCGCCCAGCAGTTGGGATTCGGATTCGCCAACTTTGAGCTGGGAGACGTCGCCAGTGGCCAGCAGCCCAACCCGGGTGGCTTCGGGGCGCCCGCCCGCAGAACCGGCGTTAGCTTTACCTTTAGCGATTCCATCAAGCTCGCCCCGAAACTGACGTTGAACGTCGGCATGCGGTGGGATTACTACGGCCGCCTGCACGAGACGCAGGGTATTTGGACCAACTTCAACCTCAACGGTTCCAACCCAAGCTGGCCAGGGCTCCCGGGCGCCTATGAGTACGCTTCGAGCGGTCAGGACAGTTGGGAAACCAACGAGAATTACACCAACTTTCAGCCTTATGCCGGCGTTGCCTACCAGATGAAGCCCAAATTGGTGGTTCGCGCCTCCTTTGGGTTGATGAACGAGCCGCTGGGGCTCAATCAGTGGGGCGGTATTCCTTACAACACCAACGCCCAGGCGCAGGCAGGCTATGGGGGCACCAACAACATTGTGAGTGGGGCGCCCAACGCGGTCGCCTTCCAGTGGGATCAAAACATTTACCCCGGCGACAAAATCCCCGCGTCGCATGATCCCACCCAGAATCGGATCTATCCTTACAACACGGTCACCATCGATCCGAACGTTCTTCACCTGGGCAGAATCTACAACTGGACGATGGGCGTTCAGTACGAACTGGGCAAGGACGCCATGTTGGACATCAATTACGTCGGCAACCAGGGGACCCACCTGAACAATGGAGGTCTCGATCCCGTGAACTACGCGACGTGGGCCAATTACTACCCGTTGTTGATGTCCGGCCACGCCGGCGACTGGATCACCACCCAGGCGCAGGCGCAGGCAGCGGGAGTGCCATGGTACCCGTTCATTACCACGGAGACGGGAGCTTACGGCGGGTACACTGCCGCCGGCGCGGTCGCTCCGTACCCCCAGTTTATGGGCATTGGGGACGCCCCGCTTTGTATCGCCGGCTCGCCCCTGGGCTCGAGCGCTTACCGGGCACTGATCGTGGAATTCAAGAAGCGGACCAGCCACGGCTTGACCGCGGACCTGAATTACACGTATCAGGACGCCACCACCAACACCGATTCGACGATAACGAACCAGAACGGCGGCAACATGTACGAGGGCTGGGTCAACTCCTCGTCGTTCCAGGACCCGTACGCGTATAATTCGGCCACCGACCGGGCCAACGCCATGCAGGGTATACCGCAACACGAGGTCAAGGGCTACATGGTCTATAATCTCCCAATCGGCAAGGGCAAGAGATTCCTATCCAATGGACGCGCCGCGAATTACGCCTTGGGTGGTTGGCAGCTTGGATTCATGGTCCATTACACTAGCGGCTTGCCCATTCATGCTGTCGATTCCCAATTTGGGTATCCCGGCTGGTCTCCCATCTACGCCGTCCGTGCCAACGGCGCCCTTCCGAATACCTTCCAGCGCTTGGATCTGGCCAATCCTACCGATCCGAGCAACCTCATGTACAGCCCCAATCTATTCACTAACCCGGCATTGGGGCAGTTCGGCAACCAGCAGGAATATAGCTATGCCTTCACCGGCTTTGCCCACTACAATGAAGACGCCAGCCTGCTCAAGACTTTCGGGTTCGGCGCGGACAACCGCTATCGGGTTTCATTGCGCTTGGAGATGTTCGACGTCTTCAACCGACACCAGTTGAACGACCCGAACGAGGGCAACGTGGGCAGCAGTACCCTCGGCATGGTGGGCGGTGTTGCTCCGTATCACCGCAACGGCCAGGTTGGTGCTCGCTTCGAATGGTAACCTAACCGCTAAGGGACGGTAACGCCGCTACGTCAGCGGCGTTACCGGCTGCCCTTAATAACCCGGGTGGCGCATCCATGCAAAAACATGTAGCGCCCCCCCCATGGACTCTCACCCGCTCCCATCCCGTCGGGGCGGTGAGGGATTTTTACGATGGGCGGCAGTTCCACCCTGCAAAGCTGCGAAGAAATCCTTGCTGTAGCGACGGGCTGTGACCGCCGGACCGTCGATCGGAGATCTGGGGTACAAATGGGCGGTTCCCGGTTTGACCGGGCAGGCGCCGACCGCAGCTACTGAAACCAAGCTGAACCACTACCCCCGCTGAGTAGTGACTTGCTCCGGCGCTGCCCTTGTAGAATAATTCGTCGCGATGTTCCGAACCTTTACTGTGCAGCGGCCGGTGCTTGCTTTCGGACTTGTTTTCCTCATCGGGGTCTCGCCGGTGGCGGCCGACAATCCGCAGCTTGATGACTCACTGCTGTCCCAGGCAGAGGAGCAGGCCAAGGGTCAGCATTGGACCCGGGCGGAGGCGCTGGCCCGGCGCTACCTTCAGAGCAACGCGGAATCCGGTGACGGTCATGCCCTGCTTGGACTCATTCTCTTCAACCGGGAAAAATGGAAGGAGTCGATGGCGGAGTATGTCAAGGCCTCCGAGGACCGCGATCTCACGGCCTGGGAGCTCAAGACGTTCGCGCTCGATTGCGGTGAGTTGCACTTGGCCCGTGATGCCGATAAGTGGCTCACCCGGTCCCTGGAGATGAACCCCCAGGATGCCAAGGGCTGGGAGGCGCTGGGGCATATCAAGTTCTCCGAGCAACGCCACGAAGAGGCCATCCAGGCGTTTCAAAGATCTCTGGTGATCAGCCCGCACGTCGTGTCCGCCGAAACCGGCATGGGGCTGTCGCTAGAAGCACTGAGTCGGTTGGAGGACGCCAAGGCGGCCTACAAAACGGCGATCGGCTGGGAAGCGCCGAAGCCGCGCGATCCCACGCCGTTCCATGGGATGGGGCGTGTGCTCCTTAAACAGGGCCGGCCGGTACAGGCTATTCCCTATCTCCGGCAGGCGGTGGTGCTGGGTCCCGCATTGGCCCAGGCGCATGAAGACCTGGGGGAAGCGTACTCTGTGACGAATCAGCTTCCGCTTGCGCAAAAAGAGATGGAAAAGGCCGTGCAGCTCGCTCCGAAGGTTTCACGGTTCCATTTTATGCTGGGGCAAGTATATCGGAGGGCTGGGCTGATGGAGAAGGCGAAAGCTGAGCTCGATCTGTACGCTTCTCAGGTGGGGACGGGTTCGACTCCGGACGTGGATCCAAGGTGATATGACCTTCCGGCACGCCGCCGTCACCGCCGCGTTCACTGTACTTGGGCTGTGGCTTCTAACCACGCTGGCGAGTCCGGACCCGACGCCGCCGGATGTCGTGCCGGGCAACTTCGTGGATGTGACGGCTGCGAGCGGTGTCAATTTCCATCACTACGCTTCTCAAACCGCAAAGAAATATATGGTGGAGATTATGGGCTCCGGCGTCGCTCTGTTCGACTATGACAATGACGGGCGTCTGGACATATTCCTGGTGAATGGAGCGCCCATCAGCGATCCGACTCCGCTGGGCACTATTCCGCGCAAGACTGACCCCAAGTATTGGCACCGACTATACCACCAGAAAGCTGACGGCAAGTTTGAAGATGTGACCGCGAGAGCCGGAGTGCAGGGGGTGGGCTACGGCTTCGGCGTGGCCGTTGGCGACTATGATAACGACGGCTACGAGGACTTGTTTGTCACCGAATACGGGGGCAACCGGCTGTACCACAACAACGGGGACGGAACGTTTACCGATGTCACGGAGAAAGCGGGGGTGGGGGGCAGCGGCTGGTCCAGCGCGGCGGCTTGGCTGGACTTGGACAATGACGGCCTACTGGACCTGGTGGTGCTTCGCTATGTTCAGTGGGACTTCAATGACGTGCCTTGCATGGTGAACCACACGATCCGTGCCTACTGTCACCCTGACACTTTCCAGCCCATCGCGCCGCTGGTGTACCACAACAACGGGGATGGGACGTTTACTGAGGTGTCGCGCCAGATCGGAGTCTCCAAGCCCGGCAAGGGTCTGGGAATTGCCATCGCCGACTACGACCGCGACGGGCATATCGATTTCTATGTGGCTAATGACTCCATGCCCGGATACCTGTACCACAACAAGGGGAATGGCACATTTGAAGAGGTGGCGCTGGAGGCGGGCGTGGGGGTGACGGAAAACGGGCGTACCTATGCGGGCATGGGAACGGACTTTGCCGACTACAACAATGATGGACTGCCCGACCTGGCCGTCTGCGACTTAGCGCTCCAGACGTATGCCCTTTATAAGAACGTGGGACACGGGTTCTTTCAATGGGCCACGGAGGCAAGCGGGCTCGGAAACATCACCATGCAGCACTCTGGCATGGGCCTCCGCTTCATCGATTACGACAACGACGGCTGGAAGGATTTACTCGTCTCCCAAGGACACGTGGTGGACACGGTGGACCTGACGAACCCCAACCTTCACTACCGCGAGCCGATGCTCTTGGCCCGCAATACCGGCAAAGGTTTCGTGGATGTCTCGGCGGTGTCGGGCGATGTCTTCCACCAGGCATGGGCCGGCCGGGGACTGGCCGTGGGGGACATCAATAATGATGGCCGCATTGACGCCGTCGTTTCGACCAGCGAAGGCCCGGCGCACGTGATCCTGAACCAGACTCGCACGCAGAACCATTGGCTGACGTTGACGCTGATCGGGCACAAGAGCAATCGCGACGCCATCGGCGCGGAAGTGAAGATCGTCACGCCCCAGGGCATTCAGTGCGCCACCGTAACCACCACCAGCAGTTATCTTTCTGCCGGCGATAAGCGGGTGCACTTCGGCCTCGGCCCGGATACCCACGTACCGAAGGTGGAGATACGCTGGCCGAGCGGCATTCGTCAGACCCTGACCGGAGTCAAGGCGGATCAGTTCCTCGTTGTGGAGGAACCGCGGTGAACTCGTTCGCCACTATCCGAGCACGCTTCGGACTCCACAACGTGTGGGTTCACCTGTTTTCCGAGGCGAAGAGACGGACTGCTGTGATTCTCGTGGGCTTGGCGGTTACTAAAATCGCGTTTTCTCCCCGCCTGGGTTTGTGCTGCCAGGTTCCAGTAAGTGGGACGGTAAGCGATGCCCCGCAGACCGCCAGTCAAGGACTCCGCAAAGGTGCTCCGAGTCAGGAGACGAAACATGAAACGTCGACTCCGGCTGACCCCGAATGGCTGACGGCAGAAGAGCTTGTCAGGCAGGAAAAGTGGAAGGATGGAGAAAACGCGCTTCGCCAGTATCTGAAAACCCACCCTGATTCTTCCGAACCACATGCCTTGCTGGGGTGGGTTTTGTTCAAAGAAGGCAGAGCCCCAGAGTCCTTGCACGAGTACACCGTGGCGGCGAAGTACCGGAAGCCGAGCGCGTTTGAGTTGAAGATTGTGGCTTTGAATTACGCCACGCTGGGCGATCTCCAGAACGCTGACAAGTGGCTGACCACTTCACTGGCATGGAACCCAAGCGATCTCCAGGGTTGTATCCGGCTAGGCGAAATCAAGGAACTACGGCTGCGCCTCGACGAGGCCGTCGATGTCCTTCACCAATGCCTTACTCTCGATCCCAGAAATTCATATGCGGCCAATGCTCTGGGAGTTTCATATGAGAACCTTGGCCATTTCGACGAAGCCGTCGGCGCCTTCAGAAATGCCATCGCCTGGCAATCGAAGAAGACGACACCGGATCCTACGCCTAGTTTCAACCTCGGCCGCGTGCTTTTGAAGGAGGACAAGCCACAAGAGGCTCTACCCTATCTCCGAACTGTCGTGAAGCTATTGCCGGAGAACGCCGAAGCACATGAACAGTTGGGGAGGGCGTACATCGCCATGGATCAGCTTCAACTTGGACAATCGGAGATCGAAAAAGCAATCAACCTGGCTCCTGAGCTTCCGCGCCTGCACTACCTACTGGGTCAGTTATACCGGAAAGAGGGGCAGGGGGAGAAGGCAAGAATAGAACTGGACCGGTACACTGCTTTGAAAGCCGCACATCCACGGGATGGGCCCTATCAATAACGGTCAAGCTAACTCGAAAAGGCCAGGGAGTGCAGACACTAAGCCAGCGCGAAAAAATTCGCTAGTCGGAGCAGCTTTAGTCTATCTGGCATTCTTCTGTGTAAAGAAGAGGAATATGCGCAACCAATCTCATAATCTTCATCGTTTTAAGGCAAGCCTGATGTGCGTGGTCCTGGCCCTTCTTGCGTGGGGTTTGGTCCCCAATGTGAAAGCGCAGGGTTTGGGAGGGTCGTTTTGTGAGCCTGCGCATATACGAATCGATCTCTCGAACGTGAAACATTGGATGGCAGGCGGAGCAGGGGCATCCTGGCACGCCATGGGCCCGACCGCTTACTGGTACAAGAACCTCCCGGGAAGGTTGAATCGAAATTCACGCGGCAGTGGCTGGGGCGGCAACCCGCCGCTCGAATATCAAGAGGCGTGGAGTGATCTAAAGACTCATGCTCGATGGCTGGGGCTCGATTTTGTCCGCGTCGAAATCGATATGCAGATGTATGAACCCGAGCGCGGCAAATTCGACTGGCAGAACACTGAGATGCAGACGCTTTACCGCATCCTGGACTTTTGCCAGGAAAACCAGGTAGATGTTTTCCTGACCCAAATGTGGGCGGATGTGGACTGGAACGCTTTTGAAAGCACAGGCCGGCTCGAAAGTGCCCCCAAGTCGGTCGAGGACTTCGCACACGGGCTGGCAACCTTGATGGAGTACCTGGTCAATACAAAGCACTACACTTGCATCCACTGGTTGTGCATTGTGAACGAGCCTGGGGGCAATTGGAGCTGGTGGCAAGGGCCTGACGGCAAGCCCGTCAGTGTCATGCCCGCGCTGCACGCCGTGCGGGCCGAACTGGATAAGCGGGGTGTGGCTGTCGGCCTTTCAGGACCCGACTGGTGCAGCCTGGGGCAGGACACACCGGACTTTGACTTCAACGATAATGTGATTGCCGCTTTGGATGCGCATAACTACGGATTCTTCGCCAACACTAACCTTCAAAAACGGTGGGCTGACAAAGCCCACGCGCGAGGCCTTCCCTTTTTCCAATCGGAGTTCGGCGACTTTGCCGGCGACGACCCATTTACTCACGGAACGACATCAACCCCCAAGAGTTATGCGAATCAAATGGTCAACGCCGAGAAAGTAATCGAGGGAATGAATGCCGGCGTAGACGGGTTCAGCCGTTGGAGTTTCACCAACCGTGGCGACCTGGACGGCGAGTGGCAGCTCGTACGGACCTTTGATACGAACAGTTGGCAATATTTCAAGCGCGTGGTTCCGGAACCAGTTCCGTATTTCTCCTACGGAATACTCACTCGGTTCCTGGCGAAACACTCTGCCGTTCTTCAAACCGAGAACAGCACCAACGAGCTGCCTGTGGCTGCCGTTCTCAGTCCGAAAGGGAATCTGACGGTGTTTGTCGAGAACAAGTGTGAGGCAAACGCTGTCCTGAATCTGGTCTTTGCGAACCTCAAATCCCCGCGCGTTCTTTACAAATACCAGGTGACGGAATCCGCCCTCAAAAACCCGGATTTTGAATTGAACCCTCTCGGCAGTTTTGACGTCACCGAAGCGAAGCCGTCCCTCGATGATCAGTTGCCACCGACGAGTATCACGGTCTATACGACGTACAAGCTAATGAACGCCGAACCGGGAATCACGGCGGACTAGTGCGACGATCCAAGGAGGCTTTTCGAGGGCGGGGTGTGGTCGAAGAGGCTATCAGGATGTGTGCACATTGGGAAGCGAGGCAAGGCGTAGTGCAGGAAATCATCGCTGGGGTTCGTCCACGGCGAGGATCTGATCTGCCTTGACTCCGATTAGTGTCTGATGGATCCCACTCGGCCAGCGTATCTCCACTTATTGGACAATGCTCTAGCCCGACCCAATCGTGCGCACCTGTGCTCAGTTGTGTAGCGCCCGAATTCGGTGCATCATGATCCGCGCATCCCGGGCTTGCGGGTCATCAGCCGTAGAAGCCTTGAGGTAGGTGCGAAGGTCCGCCATGGCCTCCGCATAACGCCGCAGGAGAAAGTAAATCATGCCGCGGTCGTGGATTTCCTGGCGAGACGACGGTTCGACTGCCTGAGCCATTTCAATCATCGTCAGCACTTTGACGAAATCCTTCCGGCGAAAATAAGAAGCTTTCAGATTGTTCAGCATGCGCGAGAGGGTTTGCTTGGCCGACGATTCCGCGAGGTACGCCGGCCGGAACTCCGCTTCTTCGCCAAATTGGGACTTCAACTTCTCTTCGCAATCCTGCAAGCTCAGAATGGCGCCACTACGGTAGGGGTCCAACAGAATCTCCCCGGAGGCGGTGACGTACTTAACCAGGAAGTGCCCGGGAAATCCCACGCCCACAATGGGCAAGCCGCGTCGGCGCGCCACCTCCCGATAAACGAGCGACAACGTGATGGGAATGCCCAGCTTACGATCCATCACATCGTTCAAATAGCTGTTGCGAGGATCCTCATACTCGGCTTCATTCCCGGAGAATTTCTCCTCGTCGAAAAGGAGGCGGTTCAGGCTGAGAATGTTCGCGTGGGGTGACAATCCGGGATCGCACTGCGCGCGCGCGGCCAGCGCATCCAAGCGTGCGAGTTGTGCCGGCACATCGAGTGACGGATATTCCGTGCGCGCCAGCAGTAGAGCCGCCATGTCCAGGCGGACGTCCTGCACGGGCCGCGCTACGTACCGAGCGAATTCGCCTACCGCCGCCGGATAATTCATAGACTCCGTAAAATGTGACGAGGGTAACTACTGGTCAACCCGACGATTTATTGGGGGCCTGCTCGCCAGTGGACGCTCGCCAGTTTCCGTTACGTTGCGTCAGAGTTCACGTCCTGAAGAGATTGCGCATCAGGAAAAGCAGGTTGGCGGGCCGCTCCGCAAGCCGGCGCATAAAATAAGCATACCACTCCCGCCCGTAGGGAACATACAGGCGCACCCTCCACCCTTGCCGGCGCAGCGTCCGTTGGAGTTGGCGGCGGATGCCGTAGAGCAATTGGAACTCAAAGCGTTCGGGCGGAAGCCTGTGCGTGAGGGCGAAGCATTCCGTGGCTGCAATCAGGCGCTCGTCATGCGTGGCGATGGCGTGATATGCCCCGTTGGCGAGGAGTTTCTCCGTGAGTTGCTGGTAATTCCGATCCACGTCACGCTTGTGGACAAAAGCGATTTCCGCCGGTTCGTTGTAAGCGCCCTTGACCAGTCGAATGCGCACCCCCCGTTCTAGAAGCTCTTCCACGTCCGCTTCGGTGCGGTAAAGGTAAGCCTGGAGGGCGATTCCCAACACATTGCGGGGCGCGCCTACCGAGCAGAACACCCGCATAGTGGACTCCGTAAACGCAGAGCCTTCCATGTCGACCCGCACGAAGGTGTTGTGGAGCGCCGCTCTCTCGGCGATTCGCGCTAAATTACGCCTCGCCAGCGCTTCGTCAATGACCAACCCCAGTTGGGTAAGCTTCACGGAGATGTGCGAGTCCAGTCTCTCCGTGGCGAGCCTGTCAAGAAGCTGGAGGTAATTTTGGCAGGCGGCTTCGGCGGCAGCAGTTTCGTGCACGCTTTCACCCAGGTAATCGAGGGTAACCATAAAACCTTCATTGTTCAGCCGCCGAATCACCCTCAGCGCATCTTCGACTTCTTCTCCCGCGATAAATCTTGCGGCGAGCCGCCGACCGATGGAATTGCTTACGAGAAGTGTCTTGGGAGCTTCGCACTCGGAAAGGTAGAGGAGAAGGGAACGGAGCATTATGAAGATACCAGGTGCCAGGTGTCAGTGCTCTGCTTCCAGGAACTTCTCTGCGTCCATCGCGGCCATGCAACCGGAACCTGAGGCCGTGATGGCCTGCCGGTAAACGCGGTCCTTAACGTCCCCAGCGGCAAAGACACCTGGAACATTGGTTTTTGACCCTTCGCGGGTGATGATATATCCAAGTTCGTCGAGTTCCAGTTGCCCGCGAAACAGACTGGTGTTGGGCTCATGCCCGATACCGATGAAGACGCCGTCTACAGACTTGGTGGTTTCTTCTTCGGTCCTGACATTGCGGAGCTTTACGCCGGAAACCTCGCGCTTGTCGGGATCCAGAATATCCAATACCTTGGAGTTCCAGATGAATTTGACCTTTTCGTTCCGGCGAAGGCGGTCCTGCATGATTTTGGATGCGCGCAACTGATCGCGGCGGTGGACGATGTTAACCTCCTTAGCGTAGCGAGTTAGAAAGAGCGCATCTTCCGCCGCTGTGTCGCCGCCCCCTACCACAACCACTTCCTTCCCCCGAAAGAAGTAGCCATCGCAAGTGGCGCAGGTGGATACTCCGTGTCCCAGGAGCTTGCGTTCGGACTCAAGGCCCAGGAGTTTCGCTGAGGCTCCGGAGGCAATGATGAGCGTCTTTGTCTCCAGCCTCTCCTGGGCCACCTCCAGCACGAAAGGTTTCCGGGAAAGGTCCGCCTTGGCCACGTCGCCTTCCATGAACTCCGCGCCGAACTCTGCGGCCTGCTTTTGCATGAGATCGATCAGTTCCGGCCCTTGCAATCCTTTGGGAAATCCCGGGAAGTTCTCCACCAGCGTCGTCAGGGTCAACTGCCCGCCCGCTTCTACTCCGCGAATGACCAGTGGCTTTAAATTGGCGCGCGCCGCATAAATAGCCGCGGTTAAGCCCGCGCATCCCGATCCAATAATCACAACGTCGCGCATAGTGGTTGAGATCTCCGCCCGTAAATCATTGATTGACGACGGGGCACAGATGATGAACGAGTATTGCCAATCCCCAAAATTGGCAAATTCCATCTGAAGAGTGCCTATGTTACCTGATACCCGCTGTTCCGTCCAGCAACCTGCAGTTCAGCTAATTTTGCAGCCGGAAAACTATGATCGTCAATTCGTGATCGCGGGAAGCGCGCGGGCGTTTGTACGGTTGCTTCTCATTCCCATTTGATGCTACAAATGAGCCTCCGTTTCTCACCCATCTCCGGATGAGCCAAATTTTGCGGTAGGCGGCATCGGGAAGAAGAACGAGAGGAACAGGAATAACCGACGTTCACCCAGGCTCGTCAGTCGCTTGAACCCGGTGCAAAGGATAGTGGTGAGGATTATTCAATCGTCATCCGACCATCATCAATCGAAAATCATGGAAGCCATCGCACTCGAACACGTCACCAAACGCTTTGACTCGATCGTGGCGGTCTCCGACCTTGATCTGTACATCGAGGAAGGCGCGGTGTTTGGATTGCTCGGCCCCAATGGCGCCGGCAAGACCACCACCCTGCGCATGATTATGCACATCCTGGCTCCTGATGAAGGCTCCATCCGAGTCCTCGGCCAGCCCGTCAGCGACCGGACGCAGGACCTGATCGGCTATCTTCCCGAAGACCGGGGTCTCTACGCCCGCATGAAAGTTCGCGAGGTTCTGGTTTTCCTGGCGGAGCTGAAGGGTTTGACCGAGGCGGAAGCGGGGCGGCGGGTTTGCGGATGGCTCGAGCGGCTGGATCTGGCCCAATGGTCGGAAAAGAAGATCAACGATCTTTCCAAGGGTATGCAGCAGAAAGTCCAGTTCATTGCGGCGATTGCTCACCAGCCCTCACTGTTGATCCTCGACGAGCCTTTTACCGGCCTCGACCCTGTCAACGCCACGCAAATCAAAGACATTATGCTTGAGCTCCGTGAGAAAGGTTCCACGATCATCCTTTCCACTCACCGGATGGAACAGGTGGAAATGATGTGCGATGCGATTTGTCTGATCAATCGCGGGCGCAGCGTGCTGGCGGGTGACTTGCGCGCAATCAAGAAGTCGTATGGCAAGAACACGGTGCGTATCGAGTATGAGGGTGATGGCAATTTTATGGACCTGCCTGACTTGGTGGAGAGCTTGAATCACTTTGGCCGGGTAGTGGAAGCCAAACTGCGGCCCGGCGCGGACCCACAGGATATTCTCAAAGCAGCCGTGGCGCGCGGGGTTCGCCTGACACGTTTTGAATTGGTCGAGCCGCCCTTGCACGACATCTTTGTCGAGAAGGTTTCGGAGACGCATGCGTAAAATCTGGCTGGTCATCAAACGCGAGTACTTGACGCGCGTTCGCACCAGAAGCTTCATTCTCAGCACGGTCGGCGTTCCGCTGGGCACTGTGGGGATCTTTGCCATCAGCTTGGCGCTTGCGTCCCGCTCGGCCGATCACCCTCTTCGAATTGCGATTCTGGATAATCTGGGTGGTTTCGCGCCGCAAATCGTGGCCGAACTCAAGGGAAAACTGCCGGACGGAGAGCCTCGATTCGAGATCGTCCGTGTTTGGGACCGCCCCGCCAATCAATCAAACGCTCGCGCGGCGTTAAGCCAGGAGATTCGCGATGCCCAACTGGACGCGTATGTGGAGGTGCCAGAGGACATCCTGAGCGGGAAAGAAGCGATCTTGCGTACCCGCAGCGCTGGCGATTTTTCAACCACGCGGGCTGTTGGCCGCGCTATTGACAGGGCCGTCCTGGCGCGACGTCTCAGCGACCGAGGAGTCCACATTGACGACCTCAGCGATATGATGAGCGGTGTGGACCTTACGGTAGTGAAAGTCACCAAGTCCGGCGAATCGCAGGAGAACGGCCAGAGCCTTCTGGTTCAACTCTCGATTGTGATGATCCTCTATATCACACTACTGGTTTACGGCGTGATGACGATGCGATCGGTGTTGGAGGAGAAGACCAGCCGGATTATTGAGATCCTGGCATCATCCATCAAGCCTTTCCACCTGCTAACCGGGAAGATTCTGGGCGTGGCGGCGATCGGATTGACGCAGTACCTCATCTGGATGTGTACTGCCGGGCTTGTGTCCGGTTACGGGGTCGCCGTGGGTTCGGCGTTCCGCCCCGGAACAACCTTGCCGAATCTGCACGTACCTACTGCGTATCTGGTTTACCCCATCATCTATTTTCTCGTGGGCTATTTACTCTACGCTTCGCTTTATGCGGCATTAGGTTCCATCGTCTCCAGCGACGCGGATTTACAGCACGTGCAAATGCCGGTCACCATGGTGCTGGTTGCCAGCTTTGTTCTCTACCCCGTCATTCAGCGCGCTCCCAACTCGCCGCTGGCGATCATCCTGACGATGTTTCCTTTTACCAGTCCCATCCTCATGGTATTCCGAATCACGGTGCAAACTCCTCCCGTTTGGCAGATCCTCCTTTCCTTAGGCATTTGCCTGGCGACAACGGTGGGCGTGGTCAAGGTGTCCGCAAGGATCTATCGCGTGGGTATCCTGATGTACGGCAAACGGCCGTCACTGGTTGAAGTGTTCCGTTGGCTGCGATACACCTGATTGCCGATTGTCGATTGACGATTGTTTCTGAAACGATCGAAGTCCTTGAATCAGCCATCAGCCCGCCGCATGGTACTGCCACAGGGCGCGATAATAGTGCATGAATCGTATGGGCTCGCAGCTTTCCGGGACCTCCGCATAGGTGTATCGGTCAAACCCGATACCGCGGAGCAGAGTGAAGAATTCATGCCAAGGGTAAGGCGTCTGCCATTGGGGAAAGCCGGGCTTGACAGAGGGCGAAATGGTGAGCCCACTCCCCCAGGGGGACAACGTGCGCGACAGTTCATTGATGTGGCAACTGCGGATCCAGGGTTTCAGCAGTTCGAAAGACGGCTTCACGGAGCCATCCACCACGTCGGTGTCATTGGAATTCCAGCACGCGCCCACCAAGGGATGGTTCGCCACGCTGAGAATATGATGAGTGTTGGCAGGAAGCATGGTGCCGGGACCGTGGACCTCCAACCAGATTTCCACCCCGTGATCGCGGGCAATATCTCCACATCTGGCGAGCGCGTGGCCAATCTGGTCGAGCGTCTTCTCCTCGGGAACATCCTTGGGGAATCCGTTGGGACGCACCTTCACGCCCACGCAGCCGAGGTCCTGCGCCAGCTCGCACCAGCGTCGCGTTTCTTCGATGTTCTTCTCAACCACGGCGGGGTCCGGCGACTCATATTCACAGGTCGTGCCCAGGCTCATCAGGCGCACACGGGACGCGGCGAAACGTTGCTTCACCTGGGTGCGTTGGGCCTTGCCCAGCGAGATCTCCACGCCGTGTTTGTGCGTGGTGCGCAGCTCGACGCCTTCAAAGCCGGTCCCTTCGCAGTTCTGAATAATCGTCTCGATGTCCCAGTCATTCGCCAGATTGTAGGTAACCAGTCCCAATTTGAAGGGCGGTGGCGAAGGCGGGGCGTCAATTGGCGGAACCTCTCCAGCTTTCGCCGATCGTGCGCTGCCGTCCAATATTTCGAGAGCGCCCAAGCTCGCCGCAGACAGAGCCCCTGTCTTCAAGAAATCCCTGCGTCTGGATTTAAGCATATTAAACCCTCCTGTACCTCATTCCTGTGTGGCCTGCGCGTGAGTGGCTCGACGCGTGATAGCCGACGGCTATTCTACTCCCGGCGATATAAGCCTGCGATATAAAACGGACGAATGGACAAGTCTCTTACATCCCGATTCCACACGTCATCCCGGCGCGCGGTGGACCATCGGGGGTTTTCACGGCGTCGCCGTCAACCGCAAAGCCCAAATATTTATCTCAGGTCAGGCGCCGTTGGCAATATCATACAAGGGTACCGGGCAATGTTAGTCTCACGAAGTTGCGTTGCATGAGGTCGAACGTGCACACAAACATGGAGCGGACACAACACGGTGCCCGGCAGCTTGAGGAAGAACACCGCGATGAGCGACGTGACTTTGCCGCCATCGTGCGGTGCAAGCGACGGCCGAAACGAGCTTGCCGGCTTTTCTTCCCCCATCGGTTGGCACTAGGCATCTCCGTGCTTCTGCTGTTCTGCGGGTTCGACGGAGCATTGGCACAACAGCCCGTTGCCACCATCCACAGCGAGACAGCGGGTGTTGAGGTGGACGTGATCGTCACAGACCGCAAAGGCCATCATGTGCGTGGGCTCACGGCCGGCGATTTCCGGGTTTACGAGGATAGCAAGCTGCAGACTATCGCGTTATTCACGCCGCCGGCGCTACGGGGCGAAAGCAACGCGGTCCATCCCCCGGCGGCTGGCGGCGCACTCCCCCTTTCCCCAACCGAAGCCCAAACGCCCCAACTCATTACCCTCCTGATCGACCTGGGAGACATCCATCAGGAAAATCTCAAGCAAGCCTGCGAGGAAGCATCGACCTTTGCGGGAAAGGCCGGAGCGAGGGGGGACCTGGTTGCGGTCTATTGGGTGGACACGCGACTGCATTTGGCGTCGCCGTTCACCCGCGAGCCGCAACAACTGCGCGATGCCCTGGACAAATTGAGCCGCCGCACACCCTCCGGGCGCCTGACCGCCTACGATCGACGAAGTACCGAAAACGAGATCGACGACCTCTTCACTCAAGTCTATCCCCAGACGCTACAGGGGGCGCCGCCCGCCCCTCTGGGAACGGGCATAGTTACCAAGGGCTCAGGAAAACAAAAACCTTCAGACGACGAGGAAATAGCCCTTGCTCACCAGCAAATGATGCTTCAAGAAATGAATGTGCTGAGGAGCTGGCTCACCATTGCCAGTTCACTGCAAGCGCGCGCTGTCTTTGTGGCCTTGCGCGCGCTCGCGGTCAGCTATCGCAGTCTTCCTGGACGCAAGACTGTGATGGTTTTTTCCGAGGGCTTTCTGCACTCGCCGAGCGCCGCTACGGAGATGCAAGGGGTGGTGGACGCCGCCCAGCGGGCCAATGTGGCCATCTACGTCATTGACGCGGCCGGCTTGGACACGGGCATGCGCCCCGAAGTAAGCACCATGGACATGGGCCTGCAAACACGATCCACAACAGACTATTCCGTCCTCGGACAGGGCCGGCAAGCGGCTGGGCTGAATCAGTTCGATTGGATGCAGACGCTGGCTTCGGATCCGGACCACGACCTGGGGAACCTTGCCCACGACACGGGAGGTTTCCTGGTGCGAAACGTTAATGATTTCGGCCAGGCGATCGACCGCGTGCTGGACGACGCCAGCGAATTTTATACCTTGATGTACTACCCCTTGAACCCCGACTACGACGGAGCATTCCGCAGAATCAGGGTTGAGCTCGCCGAAGGTGGCGAGCATTTGCGCTATCGCCAGGGATATTGGGCGCTTCCGCCTGGCCGTGAAATTATGATGACGCCGGGGGGCGCACAACTGCTCGCTTCTACGGAATCGGGGGACCATAAGTTCTCATTTACCCCGGCAGTGAATGCCAGCCTCGTCCCTGCTCCGGATGGACACTACGGGATTGCGGTCGCGGTATCCATGCCCGGCAGCTTGGTCCGTTTTGAAAAAACCAAAGATGAATTCGTGGCCGATGTGAACACGCTGCTGATAGCGCGCGATGCCGGCGGGCATATTTTGGGCGTGCAGGAGCGTTACGGACATGTGCGGCTGACGCGCGCCGAACGAGAACAGTTTTCCACCCGCACCTTTAACCTTCAAGGCCACGTCGGGGTTCCCGACCTTCAGCCCGTCAGCGTCCAGGCCATCGTCCAGTTCATGGATGGGACGCTGGGCATGAGCGCCAGGACCGAAATTGTTCCCGCGCCGCCGGCATCGCACCTGAGAGTGACGAGCCTGGTGCTTGCCGACGAGGAGAAGGCCGCCGACTGCAGCACCGATCCGATGGACCCGCTCTGTCTGAATAATACGCGCATCGTTCTGCCGGCGCGCCCCCAGTTCGCTCTCGCCAACCGCCTTCTGGCATATTGCAGCGTGTTGGGATTGAACCTCGATAGCCAGCAGAAGCCCAATCTGCGGTTGTCGTTCACCTTGGAGCAGGGGAACGTGGCGACGCCGCTCAAACCTCTCCAGCTTCGCGCCGGCTCCGGCTATGGAATCGGAGACCTCCTGGCGGAGGCCGTGTTCGACCTTAAGGGCATTAAGCCGGGTAGCTACAGGCTGCGAGTTACGGCTGATGATGAACGCCAACATGCTCAGGTTTCGGAGAGCGCGATATTGGATCTTCGATAACGTGCCGGCGGGATTCCACCGAAAGGGACAGTCATGATCCTGGTCATCGATAACTACGATTCGTTTACCTACAACCTTGTCCAATATCTGGGAGAGTTGGGCGCCGATCCGGTGGTCGTTCGAAATGACCAAACCACCGTGGAGGCCATTGAAAAGCAGGCGCCGGAGCGAATCGTGATCTCGCCCGGTCCCAAGACTCCTTCGGAAGCCGGAATCTGCCTCGACGTCATCACCGCTTTCTCCGGGCGGATCCCGATCCTGGGAGTTTGCCTCGGCCATCAAGCAATCGGGCAGGCGTTCGGCGGAAAGGTCATTCGGGCGCCGGAACTGATGCACGGCAAGACCAGTGAAATCCGGCACGACGGCAAGACCATCTTTGAGGGGCTCCCCAATCCCTTTTCCGCAACGCGCTATCACTCGTTGATCGTGGAACGCGAGACCCTGCCCGATTGCCTGGAAGTCTCTGCGAGCACCTCCGGCGGGCTCATCATGGGGTTGCGTCATAAACAGATGAAAGTGGAAGGGGTGCAGTTTCATCCCGAGTCGGTCTTGACCGACGCCGGCAAGCAACTGCTGGGAAACTTCCTCCGACTGTAGATGTTTGTCCCAACTGCGGTGCCGCACACTCCGGTGGAATTTCTCCTTGCGCCGCTCTTGGTCCGAACCCATAATTGAAGCTTGGGCATTGGAATAGCAATTAACACATGGAGGTGAGCGATGGCAGCGGGGACAACTGTCGCGGCCACAACTGGACACGCAATCGGCAACACCAGCCGGGTTAAGGAGATTTTGAGCTGGTATGAAAGTGACAATCCGGGCGTCAAGACCAGCTTGGCGCGCTTGCTTAATGCCGGCAGGCTGGCGGGTACAGGAAAGTTTGTGATTCTGCCTGTGGACCAGGGCTTTGAGCATGGGCCGGCGCGGAGCTTTGCCGTGAACCCACCCGCGTACGATCCCAACTATCACTTCGAACTGGCCCTGGCGGCCGGCTGCAATGCCTTTGCCGCCCCCCTGGGCCTTCTTGAATCGGCCGCCGCCCGGCACGCCGGAGAAATCCCTCTGATCCTGAAAATGAACAACCACGATCTGCTGCATGCAGACAAGGATCCCCTTCCCGCCGTCACGGCCAGTGTGGCGGACGCCCTGCGCTTGGGCTGCGTGGCCATCGGGTTTACCATCTATCCGGGCTCCGCGCACGAGCCGGAGATGTACCAGGAACTCCGCGAGGCCGCGGAAGAAGCCAAGGCGTGCGGGCTGGCCGTGGTGGTATGGTCGTACCCGCGCGGCTCCAGCCTCTCGAAGGAAGGCGAGACGGCGCTGGACGTTTCCGCCTATGCCGCGCACATTGCGGCGGAGTTGGGCGCGCACGTCATCAAGGTCAAATTGCCGACGGAGTTTATCGAGCAGCCCGAGGCCAAGAAGACTTACGAAAAGGCCAACGTGCCGCGCGCCACCATGGCCGAACGCGTCCGGCATGTGGTGCAAGCCGCGTTTGACGGCCACCGCATCGTGATCTTCTCCGGCGGCCCCAAGGTTGATAGCGACGACGTTGTGTTCGGTGAAGCCCGTGGCATCCGCGATGGCGGCGGCTTCGGTTCAATCATCGGCCGCAACTCCTTCCAGCGTCCCAGGGAACATGCCTTGAAGTTCCTGGAGACCATCATGAAGATTTATGCAGGTGAACTAGCTTAATATCGGGGCTGGGGGCTGGGGACTTGGGACTAGGGCGACTGAAGCAGGTGTGTGATGGCTCAAGCCCTGGCGACCGATAAACCCGAGTCCCCAGCCCCTAGCCCCCAGCCCCAACGAATCCTATGCCTACCATTCTGATTGTTGAAGACGAAGCCAAGATGCGGCGTCTGCTCGAGCTGAACCTTGCCGAAGAGGGCTACACCGTCCACACGGCTGCTGACGCCGAAGCCGGCCTGAACAACCTGCGGCAGGAGAAGATCGACCTGGTGGTGACCGACCTCAAGCTGCCCGGCATGAACGGGTTGGAATTCCTCCAGGCCATCAAGCGCACCAATGCCACCTTGCCCGTGGTAGTGATGACCGCGTTCGGCACCGTCGAGACCGCGGTGGAGGCTATGAAGGCGGGCGCCAGCGATTACCTGCTGAAGCCCTTCGGCATGGAGGAGATCAAGCTTATCCTTCGCAAGGAGCTGGACGTTCACCGCCTGCGCGAAGAGAACCGCTCGCTGCGCGAGGCGCTGGGCCAGCGTTACCAGTTTCGAAACATCATCGCCTACAGCCCCAAGATGCAGGACGTGCTGGCCATCGTGGAGCGCGTGGCCCCCACCAATTCCACCGTGCTGCTGGGCGGCGAAAGCGGCGTGGGCAAGGACCTGATCGCGCGCGCCATCCACGAGCACTCGCGGCGCGCGTCCGAAGCCTTCATCAAGGTCAACTGCACAGCGATACCGGAAAACCTGCTGGAAAGCGAACTCTTCGGATACGAGAAGGGCGCGTTCACGGGCGCCAACACCACCAAGCCCGGCCGTTTCGAACTCGCCGACAAGGGCACGATCTTCCTGGACGAGATCGGCGACGTCCCGGGGACCATCCAGGTGAAGCTGCTGCACGTCCTTCAGGACCGCCAGTTCGAACGGCTGGGCGGCACCAAGACCCTCAAGGTGGATGTCCGCGTCCTTGCCGCTACGAACCAGGACCTGCGCGCGGCGCTGGAGGAGGGAACGTTTCGCCAGGACCTTTACTATCGGCTGAATGTGGTTCCCATCAGCATCCCGCCGCTGCGCGAACGCAAGGAGGAGATTCCCTACCTTGTCGACCACTTCATTGCCCGCTTTTCCCAGGACGCCGGCAAGTCGCTCGCCGGCATCACTCCCGCCGCGCTCAGGCTTCTGACGGATTTCCACTGGCCGGGCAATGTGCGCGAACTCGAGAACATCATTGAGCGCGCGGTGGCTCTTTCCTCCGGGACGGTGATCGACGTTCCGGATATTCGGCTGGATGTTTCCCCCACCACCCCTCCTGCCCTGGCGGCGAGCGGCTCAGCGGCCTTCCCGCCCGCCGGCATGACCCTGGAACAATTCGAGGACGATATCATTCGCGAGGCCCTGCGCCGCGCCAACGGCAACAAGAGCCAGGCCGCCCGGCTGCTGGGACTCTCCCGCAACGCACTACGCTACAGGCTTGCCAAGATCGGCGTGCCCGACGAAGAGGAGAACAACCGGCAGTAGGCAGCACGTGTGGCAGGAAGGGAACCAGCACGGGCGGCAGTCGGCAGGCTTTAAGTGGACATATTGTCATCATGGTTATGGTTTTCCATATAATCGATAAGTACATTTGTTTTCATAAAGTTCTCAGGTTTGAGAGGGAAAATTCGGCACTTCCTGTCCTTTGTTTTCAATAAGTTCTCAGGTTTGGGAGTATCGCGCCTGTGCAGACAGAAAGTCATGTCACACGTTCTAGGCTTGAGCACGGCACAGCCGCGGCGACAATCCAGGTCGTACAGATCTGAGATCCGGGGTGCTTCACACTCTGCTTTTTTCGCCTCTCCTTTGTTTTCATGAATATCGCCGGATGCACCTTCATATTTGCGAGCAGGATTCCGAAATAAGCGGTACCACCCGTTGCCCACGAGTGGGAATCCGCTGGCTTCGTGGACCCGGCGGACCCAGGCCTTTGCGCCGGCGGCGTGAAATTCGTCGGTTTCGGCAGACAGAGTGTCATAGTGATTATGATTTTCAATATAAACGGGAAGTAGATTTCTTTTCATAAACTTCTCAGGTTCGAGAACGAGAATTCGTCATTCGCAATGCTTTGTTTTCAATAACTTCTCAGGTTTGGGAGCACGGCGTCGCATCGGACAGAAAGTCATAGCGAATTTCCTACCCCCGGGTTGTTGCAGCCGCAGGGGTAATCGAGAGCCTGCCGACCTGAAACCCGGCGCCTCATGCTCTGGTCTTTTTTCCTCTCCTTTGTTTTCATCAACATCGCCGGATGCACCTTCATTTTCGTGTAACAGAATCCCAGGCCCAAGCCTCTGAAAAATCCACCGGGCAGATAGTACCTATGGCGGGGTGGCACAGACACTCCGAAGCTGTGAAGAAATCCTTGAAAGGACAAAAGCATTTCACGCAAAGGCGCCAAGTCGCAGAGCGCGCAAAGAAAACAAGGCAGTTACACTTTGCGGCCTTTGCGTCTTAGCGCCTTTGCGAGAGATTCTTTATTTTTTCACACGTTCCTCCTGCCTGTGCCTTCGATACGGGTACACGACGGCGTGCCCCTACCGGTGCCGGCCTCCCGTCTTGCTTGGCGATCGGCCCAACTCTGGGAAGGCCCATAGTGGCGGAAAGCTCCACCAAGGTGGCGGACACACACTCCACAACGTGCCTTGACAGCTGCGATAGCGTACGAAGGGGATGAGGAATGTACGGTGGGAAGGGCCGGTACAGCGTGCGGCGATCATAAATGCAGATCTTGACGTACCGATTAGGTATATGTCAAGTATATTATTCTAGAATTTCCTACCGGTAGGAAGAAACCCGCAGAAATATTATGACGGATCGCAATTTCTTGTATCTCGTCGACACTGTTCCTGCAGGTGAAGCGTGCATGAACCACGGAGACACTGAGGTCCGAAACGGCGGAGAATCGGCGCACCGAGCGTGACTTCAGCCTTTGGTCGGGCGCGCAGGCAGGGCCTTCAGGATGGAATCTAGAACGCCGTTCACGAACTCCACCGAGCCCTCGCCGGAGAACCGGCGCGCGATCTCCAGGGCCTCATCGATCACGGCGTGGGGCGGGGTTTCGGGGCAGTGCACCAGCTCGTAAACCGCCACGCGCAGGATGCTTCGATCGACGGCCGCCATGCGTTCCAGCCGCCAGTGTTCCGCGTGCTCGCGGATCAGGCCATCGAGCTGGGTGATATCGTTCACCGCCCCGTGAAAGAGTTCGCGGGCGAAGCTTTCCACTTCGCTCGCCGCCTTGCGTTCGAGAAAAAACGAAGCGGCCACTTGTTCCGGTGTGTTACCCCCCAGTTCCCGCTGGTAGAGCATTTGCATGGCATATTCGCGCGATTTACGTCGTGAAGCCATTTGTCCTTTGTCAGTTGTCCGTGGTCCGATGTAGTTGTCAGTCGTCCGTGCTCAGTTTTCTGCAATCGGCCATTGTAGCAGGACCAGCGCTTCTCGTGAAATCCGGGAAATTACCCGCGGGTGCGCGACATCGGGTGCTCAATTTCTTGCGCCCGTCCTTGTGTGGTTCTTAGGCCATGACCGGCGAGGCGGCGCTGCCGCGAAGCGGGAGACTCGAGTTTCTACATTTTTGTGCCGCAGAGCTGCTTAGCAGGAGCCATTTGCCACTGCGCGACAAGGCCGTTTTTCGGCAGTTGAATCAACACCTCTGAGATTTGGGTGGCCGACACAAGCCGCGTACAGGGGATTCAGTCTGGTCCTTGCCAGTGAACAGTGATAAGCTTCTCGTATGACGTTCAGCCCTGACGTGATCGTGACTACGGACTACTCACCCGGCACTATCGCTTTGGTAGGGGAAGCAAAAGGCGCTACGGCTAACCTAGGCGAGGCGGCACTTCAGTTGAAGGAATACATGCTCCGGATCGGGTGCCCGGTTGGGATCATCTTCACGCCACAAGTTCTTCGCATTTACAGATATCGATTCCTTGGGCGAACCCAAGATTCCATTGAGCTGGTCGGCGATTTCCCATCCGGTGAGCTCTTGGAAGCGCGTGTACCAGTGGCCGGGTCAGAATCAGCAGTTGAGTCTAGTCTGTTTGGATGGTTAGATGAACTTGCGCACACAGGGCAAGTGGCGGTGAGTGATCCGCGCCTAAAATCGGCCATAAATGAGCACATACTTCCCGCAGTAAGTGGCGGTCGCGTGAGTATTGCTCACCCCATAATGCGGGAAAGCTAACCAGGTGCGAAACGTATTTGTCGAGACCAATTGGCTTGTTGCGCTTGCTGCTCCCGCTAGTAATCCACGTCCTGACGCACTTGAATTGTGGGATTCGGCTGCGGACGGACGTATTCGAATTTATCTTCCGGCCTGCTGCATTAGTGAAGCCAAGAAAACCATTCGACAAAAATTTCAGCCGAAAGAAGCCGACAGGCTACGAAGCTTTGTTCAATGGGCCTCTGAAAAGAATCACCTTAATCACGAGACTGCGGAATCTGCGATGATGATGCTATCGAGGTTTGAGGGGCTCGTTAGGTCCGGGCTCGCCAAGCTAAACGACACCCTTCTTGGCATAACCAAAGCCGCAGGGGTCGAGGTCTTGCCTTTGGATGATCCCGCGTTAGGCATGTCACTCGAGTTGCACTTTAAGGAAGTCGACCTAACTGAGTTTGATCGAGCCGTTCTAGCGACGGTACTGACCAAGGGCCCGAGTTTGCGCGACGGCGGCGAAACCGATGTCAGCTTTTGCGGGACCGATTCGGACCTTTGGCCGTGGGAAAAGAAAACCGGTCGGCCGCGAGGTGAACTTAAGAAGCTTTATGACGATGCCGGAGTGTGGGTTTATTCGGATTTTACGCTAACGAGCCCAGAACGGCCGGAAGGTTTTGGACAGACCGCCCGCAAGTGAATGCTACGTTTCCGCGTGCTGCGCAAATCTTTCCGTGCGCCTCCTACGTAATTGCTTCAAAGAATTCTCGGGGCAAGGTCTCACGCGGCACTTCTGGCCATGTGTCCTGCCTCAATCGCTCCGGGCTGCTTGTGCACAACGCATGGGACCTCACAATCATCATCTGCCTTGCGTCCACGGCAATTAACTGTCCCTCGTCGCGGGCTTTATAGACTAGGTCATTGTCCTCTGCATATTCCTTGGCAGGAAAGCGGTGTGTATGCCAAAAGCTTTTCTGGTAACACATTGTGGTTCCCACCGCGTACTGCGGAACTGGGGACACATAGCGGTATGCTCTTATACCGTTCCAATAGGTTATGGAGTGATATCCGGTCATCTGCTTGCCAGATTGAAGGAGGCGGTTCACCTGGTCGCTGACTCTGCCGACTGCTGACCAGTCATCATCATCGAAATGACAGATAACCTCGCCCCCTGCGGCTTCGCAGGCCAGATTCCGTTTGACTCCGATTATCTGCTTTTCTGCGAGGTAGATATAAACCGCATCGGGAACCAATTGCTTCACTAACCCTCCTACTTTCACAGCGCCGTCATCGATCACCAGGAGTTCTTTGTCGGGCCAATCCTGTGATAAGAAGCACTTCAAGGCGACAAGGATCAGGCCCTGACGATTGCAGGTCGGCATGATGCAGGATACGAGCACGGTTCTCCCATTGCAACTGGCAGCACGTAACGGCCTAGAGCTCTTTTATTGTACGCGCGTTATACAGGCTCAGGGAAGCAACCAGACCGCCGCCGAACAAGGATAAATCCCAAAGAGTCCACTCGGAAACAATCCACTTTGACGTATCGCCTTACCGCTTCTCTGGCCCACGGTGGGATGTTCTTGGGCCCGGTCCGTAGGAAACCCCGGTAGAAATCTAGAAACTCCAGGCTCCCGCGAAGCGAGAGAAATGCCGGGCTCAAGCCTGGCTCTACGACCTCCCGCGAAGCGGGAGACCGTGAGTAGCCGTAGGTGAAACCTAGGTGTCACCTCATAAGCGCTAAGATAAGCTCGCTGGTCACCTCACAGCCCGCGAAGCGGGCGCGGTCATGTAGCCCACGGCGAAGCCGTGGGAAGATCAAGCCGGCGAATGGGTTGCGGGCCTGCCGTTATCCCACGGCTGGCTCGCCGTGGGCTATACGACGCCACCCGCTTCGCGGGCTGGGCAACCGGCCGATGAGCGTCGAGGCACGCATAATTCGTTATCTTAGCGCTTATGAGGTGTCACCTACGGCTAAGGACGTTCAGTCCCTTCGAGACCGCACGGGGAGGGGCGCGACAAGGAACAAGTTACAAATGGCAAGTGACACATAAACGACAAGTCGCAGATGACAGAGGACTACCGACCGGTGAATTTGGCCGGCCTTTTTTCCAGGAAGGCGCAGGTTCCTTCTTGCATGTCGGTGGTGGCGCAGCATAACGCGAACAAGCTGGCTTCCAGGCGCTGTCCTTCTGCCGCCGTCATTTCCATCCCGTGATTGACGGCCTCCAGGGCGAGCTTCACGGCGACCGGCGCGTTGCCGATGATCTTATGGGCCAATTTCTCCGCCGCGGATATCAACTCCGCCGCCGGCACGACCTGATTCACCAGGCCGATGCGGTGAGCTTCGGACGCGGTTATGGGCTCGCCCGTCAGAATCATCTCCAGCGCGCGGCACTTTCCCACCAGGCGCGGCAGGCGCTGCGACCCGGCGTAGCCCGGAATCACTCCCAGCTTCACCTCCGGCTGCCCCAGGCGAGCGTTTTCCGCGGCGATGCGCAACGTGCAGGCCATCGCCAATTCGCAACCGCCGCCCAGCGCAAAGCCGTTGATGGCGGCAATGACGGGTTTGCCGAGGTTTTCGATAAATTCACACACCCGCTGCCCGAATTCGGCGGTCTCCTTGCCCTGCGTGGGAGTTTGCTGCGCCAACTCGTTGATGTCGGCGCCCGCCACAAAGGCTCTCTCACCGCTCCCGGTGAGAATCACCACGCGTACTTCTTCATCTTTCTGAAGCGACTGAAAGCAGTCGAACAATTCCTGCATCACGGTACGGTTCAGCGCATTCAGCTTTTCCGGCCGGTTGATCGTGACGTAGCCGACGGCGTTACGGCGTTCGCACAGCAGGGTTTGGTAAGTCATCGTCAAACTCCGGGTTGGAGATGGTGGAGCGCTTGAACTTCCCTGATCGGCCCTTGCCCGCGGGGCTCCGCTTTTTCCGCGGCGACTACGATTTTGGCGGCCATGATGCCTGCACCATTTCAAGCGAAGAACCGGGAAATCAGAGCAGCTTTAGCGCCTTCCCGGTGCGCGCGGTCCAGGGAGGTTTCCAGCCGGTTGATCGCCTCGGTCACCCCGTCTACCGCGTCGAAGCCGGGCTCCAGCGGGACGTCGCAAACCGCGGCACAGAACTCGGTCGGCTTGAGGCCTTTCGCCCGGACTTGGGAAAGGGCACGGCGGACCTTCTCCGCGGCCTCCCCGGCCTGTGACAGGCCGGAATCCGGAAATACCACCGCGATGGTCAGCGGGCCGTAACGAATGGAAATGTCGCTCTGGCGGACCGTCGGCGTAAGGACTTTGCTCAGTTCCAGCATGAACCGGTGCACGTCCGCATCGCCCAATGCCCTGATCAATGCCCGGGGTTTGTCCGGTTCCAGCAGACACACCGAAAGAGGTTGCGACTGGTCCTTGGCGCGCCGCGCCTCGGAGAGCAGGCACTCCAGATATGCGCTACGCGGAAGCAATCCGGTTTCCGGATCGGTGCCGGCCAGCGAATGCTCGAGCCGCCTCAATCTGGTGTTATTCACGGCGACCGCCACTTGCGTGCAGATCGCTTGCAGCAGCAGAGCTTCAGCCGGTGACCAGGTCCGCGCCGCGTCGCATTGTTCCAGAAGGAGCAATCCCACCGGTGCGTCTTTGTCAATAAGGGGCCGCGCCAGCAGCGAGCGAATTCCCAGAAGGTGAAGTTGCGCGCTGACCGCGGCCAGGGAAGGAGCCTGGCTAACGTTTTCAATGGACCACCCTTCGGCGTTGAACGCGGCCTCTGACATTAAAAACGCAAAGAGCTTCAGCGCGGCGTCCGGGTGGGAGGGCGAAACCGGCGGCAAACAACACTCGGCCGTGAGCACTGGACCGCGGTCCGGCGCACCTGCCGCGCCCCAGCACCGGCTGGCGTTCAGGGCGCGCCCAATCCCGGTCACGGCTACGTGGAGCACCCCTTGCAGGGTTGACTCTCGATAAATGTCGGCGGTGATTTCGGAGATCTTCCGCACATCTTCCAGGGATTGGAGTGGCGCGCTCTCCGGCGAACCGGCACTTCGCTGGGAGCCCTTCGCCAAGGTTGCGGGCGCCTTAAACTTGGGCGTGTATCCCGCGGTCTCGCAGAGGTCACGCAGTTTTTGATTTTGCTCCCCCGCACCGGGGAAGAGACGGTCGATTCTTTCCAGCGTTTGCTTGAGCTTGGAGGAAAGTTGATATTGACTGTACATCTCAGCTTCGACGACGAGGTCGTCCAAGCTCTCTTCCGTTTCGGATTCTTTGGCGGTCCTGGCCGGCGACACCGGAGCGGTGGAAGGGGGCCGCGTGCGCGCGAGGATACTCTGGTACCAGACCGGGTCAAGGTGCCCTTCCAAGTTCAGCAGCCGGTCATAATGGCCCGCGGCATAGGGATCGACGTCCAGCATTCGCTCCAGCGTTTCGCCGGCCCGGCAGTAGTTCTCGCCCGCCAGGTAGAGGTTGAAAAGACGCGAGAGGGAACGCCGCAGGCCGTCCTCCTTATTCATTTCGTTGTAGAGACCCGAGAGGGTTTCGAGGATTTCCAGATTTGACTCGTCTGATTCGTACACCTTTTCCATGATTTTCAGGAAGTCGTCGCGCTTGCCCTCCTGGAAAAGGCGGACCTTCAGGTTGCTGGCCGTTTCCAGCACTTGCGGAACGTGCCCCGTCCGGACCAGGCCCCGCAGGAGCTTCAGGACAAAGTCAACGCGCCTTGGATTGGCCTGATAAAGCCTCAAACAGAGCGGCTGCGCGCGCGGGTAATCGCCAATCTCGAGAAGACCCTGGCAGGCCAACTCCAGCACGTGCAGATCATCGGGCCTGGCCGCCAGGAGCGGTTCCACCAGTTTCGTCGCTTGGGCCGCGTTGCCGCGTTTCAGATAGAGTTCGGCGGCGAGCACGGCGGCCTTCTCATCGGCCGGATCGAGCGCATGCGCCCGATCGACGAGTTTTTCCCACAGGCTTTCATCGCCGGCGGGGCGGGCCAGTTCCACGGCCCGGAGGAGCGCCGCCATCGCCACGTTGGTTTGGCGCGCGCCGCCGGCCAGCTCGGCCAGTTCCAGGTGTTCCTCGATCTTGCCCGGATCCAGCTTGACGATGCGCAGCAGGCAGGCGAGCATCTGTTCGTTCAGGCGGGCTTTGCGGTAACATGCCAGGGCTTCGCAATGTACTTCCAGCGCCTCGGCGGTCTTCTGAGCTCTTTCCAGGAGTTCCGCCAGTCTGGCCAGCACCGTTACGTCCTGGGGCGACAGCTTCAACAGCTTCCGGTAGGTGACGATGGCCTTGGCGGTTTCGTTCCGCTTGATATAATGCTCCGCCAGTTGCCGCTGATAGCGAAGTCCGTCGGCGGTGCGATTGAGTTTCAGACTGAGGTCGCCGAGGTTGACCAGCGATACTTCGTCATCGGGCTCATAGCGGAGAATCTCCCGATACGTCTCGATGGCGGAATCAAACTTCTTCCGCTGTAGGTACTTGTCAGCTTTTTCGTAAAGCTTGTCTAGGTCCGGCATTGTCTTCTGCAAGGGCTCTACGCCGTGGGTGGAATACCACGCCGACTCCCAATGCGAAAGGATAGCCCGTTTTGCCGGATTTTCAAAGGGCGCGAACCCAATCAAACCAGGCGGGCACAACGGGTGATGGTATGAGCAATGAAATATCGGCAGTTTTGGCGCGGCGGCGGCCCGCACGAATCGCTTATGCGCCGAATTACTGGCAGTGGTTTGCGCACCATCGCAACCAGGGCACTTTGCCGCAGGAAATCGCTGACTGCGGGTCGCAGCTCGAACTGATCCGCCGGCTGGGGCTTGACGTTTTCAGCCGCAATATCTATTGCGACGAGCAGCGAGGCTGGTTCGGCGGCCTGGCGGAAGTCGTGTGGACTCCCGATGTGGTCTGTGAGACGCGGGAATCGTACGAGGGGCGCGACCGCATCATCAATCGGGTCTACCGCACGCGCGCCGGCGTGCTGACGGAGCGTCTCCGTTACGTTTTCGCCGAGTCGACGCTGGTCCAGGAGAAATTCCTGGTCGACGATTACAAAACGCAACTCGACGCGATGGAAGCCTTCCTGCGCGCGCGGCGTTGGCGATTCGTGCCGGAACGCTATCGTGCCTGGCAGGATCGGGCGGGCCTGGACGGTTGCGTGGTGGCGGGCGAGTTGCACAGTCCCCTTAAGATGTTCCACTTCGTCCTGGGCCCCGAGAACACGACCTATTTGCTGGAGGACTATCCGGACCGCGCGGCTGAACTGATGGCGCTGCATGAGGCGGCCATGTTGGAGCTTGTCAAGCAGATGGCGGAGGCAGGGGTCCCGGTGGTGATGTCGATGGATAACCTCGACACGGCCTTCCAACCTCCGCGGTACATCGAGCGGTATTGCGCCTCGTATTATGAAAAGGCAGCGGCCTTGTGCCACCCATACGGCAGCTTGCTGTTCATCCACGCCTGCGGGCAGCAGCGCCGCAACCTGAAGCTGGTGGCCTCTCTCGGGGTCGATGGTCTGGAGGGAGTGGCTTTTCCGCCTTTGGGCGACGTGGAGTTGGACGAAGCTCTGGGACTGGCCGGCGACCGCTTCATCATTACGGGCGGCATCAGCGCGATGGAATTCCAAAATCTGCACACGCGGGAAGAGATCTTCGCGTATGTCAGGAATCTCTTCGCACGGATGCACCCCTATGCGCACCGGTTTATCTTCTCCGCCAGTTGCAACACACCCTACACGGCGCCCTGGGAGAAAATCGTGCACTTCCGCGACGCCTGGCGCGAATACGGCCATTCCTGACAAAACAGAAGGAGGTGCCATGCGAGAGGAGCTTTTGACGGGCCGGCGGGAATTTCTGAAAACAGGGGTCTATGCATGCCTAGCCATTCCTTCTGTCGTGGGGCCGAAGGATAACGAGATTCCGATTGTCGTCGGCAAGCAAGCGTCCCAACTGGAGAAGTTGGCCGCTAGTGAATTATCCCAGCATCTCCAGCGGCTCTATCGCTCGAACTCCTTTCCCATTCAGGAAACCGTGCCCGACCATGGAAGCCGCATTCTATTGGGCACTTTGGAGTCGCTGCCCCAGCTTCGGAATCGCGTTTCAAAAGACCTACTGGCTCGCCCCGGCAGCTACGTTGTCTCAAATCAAAACCACGGAGGATTGCAGGAAGGAATCGTAGCGGGATCCGATGCACAAGCGACCCTCTTTGCGGTTTACGCACTGCTGGAAAAGATCGGTTACGGGTATTATCTTTCCTATAACGCTGCTCCACGGCCCTCCGATCGGTCCATCCGGTTCGACGATTGGAGACTGAGCGATCACCCGCTCGCGCCGGAGAGAATCGTTTTCACTTGGCACAATTTTCTGAGTAGTTGTTCGACCTGGGATTTGGCTGACTGGGAACGTTGGATCATCCAATTGTCGCGAATGAGATTCAACTCCATGATGGTGCACGCCTACGGTAACAATCCGATGTTCACCTTTACCCACAACGGAGAGAGCAAGCCGGTGGGTTATCTAACCACCTCGGCACTGGGTCGCGACTGGGGAACCGAACATGTGAATGATGTGCGCAGAATTGTGGGCGGAGACAGGATGTTTAGCGCTCCGGTGTTTGGCGCGAAGGTCGCTCAAGTGCCGAATGACTCGCGAGTTGAAGCCACCTGCTCCATGATGCAGCAGGTCTTTGACCTGGCAGAGAAACACGGGCTCAAGACCATTTTCGCTCTCGACGTGGATACGGAAACCAGCAATCCCCAGAACGTCGTTGAGACGCTCCCTGCAAACGCAACCTTCGAGGTAAACGGATTCCGCCTCGCCAACCCCGACGCTCCGGCCGGTTTTGAGTATTACAAGAGCCAGGTCAAGTCATTAATGGGTAAGTATCCAAATGTGAGCCGCATCGCCGTTTGGATGCGAGCCGGAAGGACGACGCCGTGGCGCAGTCTTAAGGCCGGGGATTTTCCCCCAGCCTGGCGCACGGAGTACGACGGCGCCCTGGCGAAGAGAGATCCGGGCCTGCAAACCGATCCCGAGGCTCCGAGCATGTTTGCCATCAGCAAGATCGTGAAAGCCTATCGCAAAGCACTCGGCGATTTGGGAAAGGGCCACGTTGCGCTTGCGCTCGGGAGCTGGAACTATTCCTGGCTGCAATCGGCTGACGCCTTCGTCCCCCCGGACGTCATGTTTCTTCCCTTGGACTCGTGGGTGGGGATCGGCACCGACGAAGCGCAAGCCCCGATCAAAGCGGTATCCAAGATTCGCGCGGTGGTCCCTATCGTATGGGCGCACCATGATGATCGCGCCTATGTAGGCCGTCCGTATACTCCTTTCGCGTCTTTTACCTCGCTCCTCGCTCAATCCGGAAACGCAGGGTTCGGGATCATACACTGGACCACCCGGCCCTTGGATTTGTACTTCAAAAGCCTGGCAGAACAAGTGTGGGATCAAACCCGGGACCAACCCCTGGAGGTAACCTGCAAACAGATGGCGGCGCGGACCTTCGGGGAGACGGCGAGCGAATTGGGAAAGCAGTATTTGATTCGCTGGATCACCGAGGCTCCCATGTTTGGGCGTGAGACCACGGACCGATTCTTGGACCACCCACTGGTGGAACCGCAACGCGTCATCACGGAATGTCGAGGCAGACTGGCTCTGCTGAACAGCATTTCGGCCGATTCGCTCACCCCGGCGGCAGGGGAACAATTGAATTACTACCGGGATATTGAAAACTTCATCGCGGCCTTTTATGAAAGCCATTCGGCATGGGAGCGCTCCGTGGATTTCTTGACCCGGGGAGATGTCCAGAGCGCGCGGCAGGCGTTGGCAGTTTGTGATCCCCGTTCGGTCTTGGAGTGGTATGGCCGGGCGGCATCCCGTGGCGGAGCGACACACGGAGAGATGGGCGTGCTCATTGCCATGAATCTCAAATGGCTACCTTACATCGTTTCGCAAAGGCAGGCCGTCGGCCTGGATGCGATTCGCTACCATTTCGAGCCTACCGAGCATGAGGCGCTGGCGCAGGGAGCGGGCCAGTACACCTTCTACTTCGACTCGGAGGGGAAACTCTGGAAGTGCCTGGGCCAGCAGGAGACCCAGTATCCAACCTTCCGGTTACCTTTCGCACCATCCGCCGACCAGGAGGTTTTGCGCGAAGCTTGTCAAACGGGACTACAGAGCAGCCGCAGGATTGCTCTGCGTCTGAGAACGATTGCCGACCAGGATCTGCTACCGGGCACTTATAACGTGCAATTCTCATTCGTGTGTCCGTCCTCCGAGCCGCAAGGTAACAGTATTTTTGACTTGGTTCTGTCCGAATCGGAAGGGGCGATCGACATTACAAAGCGAATCGACGTTGTGCGCCACGCAGGGGGCAAGGATCGTGTCTTGTCAATCAGCCTTTCCGTCAGCATTCATGCGGGATTTCTGTCCTTTCGACTGGAACCGGTCACAGGTTCGATTTTTCTCTGTGGCGTTATCATCGAGCCCGCTGAAGAGTGGCAGAATCATTGACTTGGCTTTTTGAAGCTGTTAGATTTTCAGAGGGCTAGAAAAGGTCTCGCGTTTGGCAAGGCCTGCTCCCACCACTCGCGCCACGCGGCGACACTCTCCTTGGTTCGCAATCTGCGCGGAACTGGCAAAATGAAGGTTTCATGACTGACGCTCGCTTCATCCGCAACTTTTCGATTGTAGCCCACATCGACCACGGCAAGTCCACGCTGGCCGACCGGTTGCTGGAGATTACGGGCGCGCTCTCGAAACGCGAAATGTCGGAGCAGGTGCTGGACTCGATGGACCTGGAACGCGAGCGCGGCATCACGATCAAGGCGCATGCCGTGCGCCTCCGCTACCTGGCCCGCGACGGCCAGGAATACCAGCTCAACATTATTGACACGCCCGGACACGTGGATTTTTCCTACGAGGTTTCGCGCAGCCTCTCGGCGTGTGAAGGCGCCGTGTTGGTGATCGACGCGTCGCAGGGCGTGGAAGCCCAGACGCTGGCCAACGCCCAACTGGCGATGAACAACCGCCTGACCATCGTGCCCGTGATCAACAAAATTGATCTTCCGGGCGCCGACATCGAAGCCACCCGGCAGCAGATTGAACATGCGCTCGCCCTGGACCCGAATGAAGCGCTGCTCATCAGTGCCAAAGCAGGCTCCGGGGTGCCGGAAGTGCTGGAGGCGATCGTTGCGCGCATTCCTCCGCCGGCGGGGTCCCCGGAGGCGCCGCTCCAGGCGCTGATTTTCGATTCCTGGTTCGATCCCTACCGGGGCGTAGTAGTTCTGGCCCGGGTGGTCCAGGGTGTACTCTCCACCGGCATGCGCATCAGGCTCTGGTCGAATAACCAGGTTTACAACGTGGAGGAGTTGGGGGTGCTGACGCCCAAACCGGTACGCGTAGACCAACTGGCGGCGGGCGAAGTCGGCTTCGTCATCGCCAATATCAAGCGCATTTCGGAATCGCGCATCGGCGACACGATTACGGACGATGCGCGCCCCGCTTCCGGCCCCCTGCCGGGATTCGAGGAAATCAAGTCGATGGTCTTCGCCGGCCTCTACCCGGTTGACACCAGCGCCTACGAGAACCTGCGCGATGCGATCGACAAGCTGAAACTCAATGACGCTTCGCTGATTCCGGAGCCGGAAAATTCGGAAGCGCTCGGTTTCGGGTTCCGCTGCGGGTTTCTCGGGTTGCTCCACATGGAGATCGTCCAGGAGCGGCTGGAACGCGAATTCGGCATTGACCTGATCACCACTGCGCCCAGCGTCCGTTACCGCATTACGACTAAAACGGGAGAGGTGCTGGAGGTCCACACGCCCACCAAGTTTCCGCCCGCGGGCGACATTGAAAAGGTCGAGGAGCCCATCATCCGAGCCCAGATTTTCACCCAGGATGAACACCTGGGTGGCATCCTGGCGCTGCTTGAAGAAAAACGTGGCGTGCAGAAAGGTTTTGAATACGTCTCGGGAAAGCGCGTGCTGCTGACGTATGAGTTGCCGCTGAACGAAATCGTTCTCGACTTCTACGACCGGCTTAAATCGGTTTCGCGCGGCTACGCCTCCCTGGATTATCATTTTGCGGGCTACTGGGTCTCTGACTTGGTGAAGGTGGATTTCCTGGTCGCGGGCGAACCCGTGGATGCGCTGAGCTTTATCTGCCACCGCGACGCGGCTTTCGCACGGGGCCGTGGCCTCTGCACGCGTATGCGCAAGCTGATTCCCCGGCAGATGTTTGAGGTTTCCCTCCAGGCTTCCATCGGCTCACGCGTAATCGCGCGGGAAAACGTTGCGGCCATTCGCAAGAACGTGCTCGCCAAGTGCTACGGCGGCGACGTTTCGCGCAAGCGCAAGCTGCTGGAAAAACAGAAGGAAGGGAAGAAGCGGATGAAGCGCGTGGGTCGCGTCGATATTCCCCAGGAAGCGTTCCTGGCTGTGCTCAGGGTTTCCGAGGAGTGAAAACTCCAAACTGATATATCGGAGTGATCCATGGAACTCAAAACCGTCAGCATCGAAAAACCCGCGGATATGAACTTTATTCTGGGCCAATCGCACTTTATCAAGACCGTGGAGGACCTTTACGAAGCCATTGTGCAGACTGCACCGCACATGAAATTCGGAATCGGGTTTTGCGAGTCCTCCGGCCCGGCGCTGGTGCGCTTCGCGGGGAACGACGATCGGCTGATCAAACTTGCGCAGAAGAATGCTCTGGCCCTCTCCTGCGGTCATGCCTTCATCATCTTCATGGAAGGCGGATTCCCCGTTAACATCCTGAACACCGTGAAGAGCGTGCCCGAGGTCTGCCAGGTGTTTTGCGCCACTGCCAACCCCGTGGAAGTGATTGTCGCTGAATCGGAACAAGGGCGCGGGATTCTGGGCGTGATCGACGGCGTGAAAACCCGCGCCATTGAGACGGATGCCGATATCAAAATTCGTAAAGAATTTCTGCGAAAAATAGGGTATAAACTATAGCCGAACGATTTGTACGCTTACCAAGACGACTTGGCACTTTCCCAAGCCATGCTCAGGATGGGGCGCCGCGATGAGCGGAGCGTTAGCGTTGGGGCCGACGGCTGCTCATCAAGTTGCCGAACCGTATGCGCCCGGGCCTGAGCAGCCAGATGGCGGGCCGCGAAACGGCGTGCGGGCTTAAGTTGATCAGGATGAAAACAACATTATTACGCGCGACTCAGGAGTGTTCCCCAGGCAGATGGTTCGCTTTTGCCGCGCTTATCGTCATTCTCCTCAGTCCTTCTCTTTTGTCCCGTGACCCTGCCGGTGCAGGGGTTGTTTTTGGCGTGGCGTACGGAGATGACGCCCCCACAACTACAGGGACGACGACTCATGCGCCCACGGCCGGCTCAAGGCACACTTCCACAAGACCTCCGGCGGCTTCACGATCGCGGCTAACGGTAAGGTCGAAGATCGCGATGGTGGTTGACGCCAAGACGTCTGGCACACTGTTGGAGAAGAACGCGGACCGGGTTGTGCCCATCGCTTCCATCAGCAAGTTGATGACCGCGATGGTGGTCCTCGATGCCAAGCTGCCGCTGAATGAAATGCTGAAGATCAGCGACGACGACCGCGATTTGGTGATGGCCTCAGGCTCCCGGTTGCGAGTCGGTTGGGCGCTTAGCCGCGAAGATATGCTGCACCTGGCGTTGATGTCTTCGGAGAACCGTGCTGCCGCCGCCCTCAGCCGTTACTACCAGGGTGGGCGGCCCGCTTTTATCAAAGCCATGAACGAGAAGGCCGTGGAACTGGGCATGACCCACACGCACTTCATCAGCCCCAACGGCTTGACGAACGAAAATGTTTCGACCGCCTTTGATTTGGTCAAACTCGTCCGCGCTGCCGCCCAGTATCCCTTGATCCGGCAGTTTTCCACGGATCCCCACTACAATGTTCGGATCGGCCGAAACCTTCTCATGTATATCAACTCGAACCGGTTGGTGGGCCGGTCCGACTGGGACATCGAGGTGCAAAAGACCGGGTTTACGAATGAAGCAGGCCGGTGCCTGGTGATGGTGGTCAATGCGGATGGCCGCTCGCTGATCATGGTCTTCCTGGATGCTTATGGCAAGCTCACACGCTTTGCCGACGCCCGCCGCGTGGTGACGCAGTTGGCAGCGGCGGACCGGCGGCAAGCCAATTGAGTCATTGATGATTGGTGATTTGCGATTGGTGATTTGCGATTGTTCCCCCTGCCTTATTCACGTTCTTCAATCGCCAATCACAAATCACCAATCACCAATTGCCCATTGCCAATCACCCATTGCAGAATTACGATTCTTTCCGGCCCCGCACCACCGCCGCCAGTTCTCCCTTCGCCAGCAGGATGGACACCTCCGCGCCCAGCGCAGTGAGCGCAGCATCGCGAATGACGTGTCCCTGCGCATCCCGCGTGATGGAATAGCCGCGCTGCAGGATGGTGCGCGGGTTGCGCTCGTTGAGCACCGCTTCCAGTTGCGCCAGGCGATGCCGGCGCTCGGCGAGAAAGCGGCGGAAATCGCTTTCAAACCGCTTCTCGCGTTGTTCGAGCGCCGCGCGCTTGAGCCGCAGGTGCCGCGTAAAATCATACCGGACCACGCCCGCCGACGCGCGCATCCATTCCTGCCGGGCGGCGTGCAGGCGGGAGCGCATCAAGCCTTCCATCACGCCCACGGCATCATCCACGCGTTGGGCGCGCTCCGCGATGCGTGTCGCGAGCGCGTGGAACACGCGGTGCATCCGAAGTTCCGTCAACAACTGCCGAGCCTCCGAAATTCTCAGCCGAATGCTCTGGGCCATGTGGCGTGCGCGGTCGTGGATCTCGGACGCCCAATCCTGTTTGCGGCGCACCACCATCTCTGCCGCGGCCGACGGCGTGGGGGCGCGCAGGTCCGCCACAAAATCCGCGATGGTGAAATCCGTTTCGTGGCCGACCGCGGAAATCACCGGAATCCGGGACGCGGCAATCGCGCGCGCCACCTGTTCCTCGTTGAACGCCCAGAGGTCTTCCAGGGAGCCTCCCCCGCGCGCGACGATCATGACGTCAATGGATGTCTTGCGGTTGAAGTATTCGATGCCTTGCGCGATCTCCTGGGCCGCGCCTTCGCCCTGAACCCTCACCGGATAGAGCAACACGCTGATGTTGCGGAAACGCCGCCGGAGAATGCGCAGGATGTCGCGAATCACAGCCCCCGTGGGGGAAGTCACCACGCCGATCACCCGCGGCAGAATGGGCAGCGGCTTCTTGCGCGCCGCGTCAAACAGGCCCTCCGCCGCAAGCTTCTGCTTCAATTGCTCGAAGGCAAGCTGCAGGGCGCCCAGCCCCGCCGGCTCCAGAAATTCCACGGAGATTTGATATTCGCCGCGCGCTTCATAAACGGTAAGGCGCCCACGCACGATCACCGCCAGGCCATCCTGCGGCTTGAATTTCAAGTAGCGCGCCTGGCTGCGAAAGCACACCGCGCGAAGCTGCGCCGACTCGTCCTTGAGCGTGAAGTAGAGATGGCCGGACCCGGCGGCGCGAAGATTTGAAACCTCCCCCGTCACCCAGACGTCGGGGAATTCCCGCTCCAGGAGATTGCGCAGCTCCAGGCTCAGCTCCGCCACGCTGTAGATCCTGCGTACCGGTCCGAAATTTAAGGAGGGTTGGGTCACGAAATACCGTTGGTTGTGCCAATCGATCAGGCTTATTTGCCGTACGCGGCGGTTGGGCGCGGACGGCAAGCAGCAACGTCTTACTTTCTCGTGAAGAACGACACCACCCACAGAAGCAGGGTCACGGCCAAGCTCGCGATGATGCAAGTCACAAGGGGAAAATAGATATGAACGTTTCTTCCGCGATAATTAATGTCCCCGGGAAGCCGGCCGAGTCCGAAGAAGTGCCATCTCCCGCCGGACATGAAGATCAATCCCACGATCACCAGCATGATGCCGGCGATAACCAGGAATCTTCCCATTTGGAAGGCCATGGTGCGATCCATCCCTTTCCATCGTCGCCGCCCAACGAACCGTTGTCAAGGTCGCGGACCAGGATGTCCGGGCACGGCGCCTGTTCCACTGAACGCCATGGTCAATCAGCCCGCCTGCTAACCCGACAAGGTACAGAAGGTCACATTTAGTTACGAACGCCCGTTTCGCGATCGGCGCCCTCGCTATCGCATCGCAAATCACGCCTTGACATTTGCCCCTGAGATATTAAACTTGGCGTGGCTATCGGAAGCCGTGACCTACCCAAAACGGTATGGCAAATTCATAACGTAAGGGGCGTAAAATGATAGAGGCGTTTGGAAAGTTCGCGTGGGCTGTCGAAGTAGTACTGGTTCTATGGGCGTTCATCGTCGGGTTCTGGATCAAGGGAATCCTGAAAGCACAGCAGGAGACCAATCGTCTGCTTCGGGAATCAGCCAAACCCGCCGTTGCCAAGGAAAGCGCTGAGGCCCCTCCCAAAGCTGCTTAGATCAGCAAGCGCAGGGTTGGTTTGAACCGGGACTAAACCAGCGCGATGCCGGGAAAGAAATAACCTATTTCGTAGGCGGCGGTTTCCGGAGCGTCGGATCCGTGGACAGCATTGCTTTCGATGCTGGCGGCGTAAAGTTTGCGAAGGGTGCCGGGGGCCGCGTTGGCCGGGTTGGTGGCGCCCATCAATTCACGTAAGCGGGCGATGGCGTTCTCACCTTCCAATACCATCACCAGCGCCCTGCCTGAGCTCATAAAATTCGTCAGGCTTTCAAAGAAGCCTTTGCCTCGGTGAACGGCGTAGAAGCCCTCCGCTTCCTTCTTGCTGAGCCGCACCAGCCGGGCCGCCACAATCTTCAGTTGATTGGCCTCGAAGACCTTAATGATGTCGCCGATGTGGCCTGCCGCGACAGCGTCGGGCTTGATGATGGTAAGAGTTCGTTCGGTTGACATGTTTCTCCTTAAATGTGATGGGTGATTTACAACTGACCAAGGGCAGCCGCCATGGTCTGGCCGATCAGGGCCGGGCTTTCCGCCACGGCAATACCCGCGGCCTTGAGTGCCACGATTTTGTCAGCCGCGGTTCCCTTGCCGCCGGAAATGATGGCTCCCGCATGGCCCATGCGCCGTCCGGGCGGCGCCGTGCGTCCCGCGATAAACCCCACCACCGGCTTGGTGATGTGCGCCTGGATAAAGGCGGCAGTCTCTTCCTCCGCCGTCCCGCCAATCTCGCCGATCATCACGATGCCGTGCGTATCGGGATCGTCTTTGAACAGCCGCAGGACATCCACAAACGTCGTGCCGATAATGGGATCGCCGCCGATCCCGATGCAGGTGGATTGCCCGATGCCCAGCGCCGTGAGCTGTCCCACCGCCTCGTAGGTTAACGTCCCACTGCGGGATACCACGCCCACATGCCCCTGCAAGTGGATATGCCCTGGCATAATGCCTATCTTGCATTTACCAGGAGAAATAATGCCCGGACAGTTGGGTCCGATCAGGCGAGTTTTTCTGCCCGCCAGATAACACGCCACCCGCACCATGTCGAGGGTGGGAATGCCCTCGGTGATGGCCACGACCAGCGCAATTCCCGCGTCCGCCGCTTCCATAATAGCGTCGGCGGCCAGTGGCGGCGGAACGAAAATAACGGATGCATTCGCGCCCGTGCTTTTGACGGCCTCCTGAACGGTATTGAACACGGGCACGGCATGTGCTCCGTTCCTCGTCGTCCAGGTTGCGCCCCCCTTGCCGGGCGTCACGCCGGCCACGACGTGCGTGCCGTATTCGATCGCCTGCTCGGCATGGAATCCGCCTTCGCGGCCCGTGAGGCCCTGCACCAGAAGTCTCGTTGTCTCATCGATCAGGATAGCCATAGGTTTTTGTTCAGTGAATTATCGGTGCATGCATTCCGGCTGAGGGTCACGCCGCCGAGGTACGCGCCAGCGCGACCACTTTTTCCGCCGCTTCTTTCATGTCGTTCGCCACCTCGAAGTTCAGTCCCGACTCCCTCAAGATCTTCTGCCCCAGTTCGACGTTGGTTCCCTTCAACCGTACGACCACGGGCACTTTGATCCCCAGGGTTCGCGCGGCGGCCACCACGCCGTTGGCCACGATGTCGCACCGCATGATGCCGCCGAAGATGTTGATCAGGACGGCGCGCACATGCTTGTCGCTCAGGATGATCTCGAACCCGTGGCGCACCTGCTCTTCATTGGCGCCGCCGCCGACATCCAGGAAATTGGCGGGGCGGCTGCCCGCATACTGGATGATGTCCATGGTGGCCATGGCCAGGCCCGCTCCATTCACCATGCAGCCCACATTCCCGTCCAGGCGAATGTAGTTGAGGCCGTAGTTCGACGCCTTGACTTCCAGCGGGTCCTCTTCGTCCAGATCGTGCAGATCGCGGATTTCGGGGTGGCGGAAGAGCGCATTATCATCAAAGTTCATTTTGGCGTCGAGGGCCACGGGCCGGCCCTCGCGGGTGATGACAAACGGATTGATTTCCACCAGCGAAGCGTCCGTCGTCTCAAACGCCCGATACAGGTTCTGGAACAGGTGCGCCGCTTCGTTCACGAGTTTGCCTTCCAGCCCCAGGCCGAAGGCCAGCTTGCGGGCCTGGAACGACTGGAACCCGACGCTCGGATCAATAAATTCCTTCAGGATGTGTTCCGGGCGTTCCGCGGCCACCACTTCGATTTCCACGCCGCCTTCGCTTGAGGCCATGAACACGGGCCTGCCCGAGGCGCGGTCGATGACGATGCCCAGGTAGAGTTCGCGCGCTACGTCCAGACCTTCCTCGATCAACACCCGTCGGACCACGCGGCCCTCCGGCCCGGTCTGGTGCGTAACCAACGTCATGCCGAGCATTTGGCCGGTCAGGGCCTCGGCATCCAAAGGATCGTGAGCCAGTTTGACGCCTCCGGCTTTGCCGCGCCCGCCTGCATGAATCTGGGCCTTCACCACCACGGTTCCGCGGCCCAACCGCTCCGCCACGCCGCGCGCGTCCTCACGTCTGGTAATCAACTCGCCCCGCGGCACGGCGACTCCAAACTTCGCCAGAATCTGTTTCGCTTGATATTCGTGGATTTTCATGGTTCGAAGAAGTTGGCAGCCGTCATCCGCCGGCTCTCAGCGGACGACGCTCGATCTCCTGGTGTTCTGTGCCATTTTAGATTTAGCCCACGGCGAAGCCGTGGGACAGCGATCACGCCAAAAAAGTTTGCCAGCCCCGGAGGGGCGGCGTCAGGTCACGCGTGATTGAATCTCGGTGCTGCCGGCGGCCAGATATCGCCCCTGCCGGGGCTGAGATTTTGATCGTTACCTTTATCCCATGGCTTCGCCGTGGGTTAGATGATGGCGCCCGCTGCGCGGGATTTCAAGGCGACCGCCGGTCTCACACCCGATGTGAAATCAAGCTTTGGCAAAGTGCCCCAAGCGGCTTACACTAGAATGTTCAACTCGCGTGCCCGGAAACACAAAAGTATAGAGAATCCATGCGAGAATTGCAATGAATGGAGACAGTGGGCCGAAGCGCAGTAGCGAGTTTACGTCGCCATGTGGCGGTTGTTTTAGTCTGAAGTCGTCGTGGCGAGTTTACCGTGCCCAGGGCGGCGTCAAGCCGCCCCAAATTCGATGACAATTCGAAAGTCCATCGCGACCATCAAAGCCCAATCGCACCTCGCGCGTGACGAAGCGCGCGCCGTGATGCAGCAACTGCTGTCGGGGTCCGTGCCGGACGAAGATATTGTGACGTTCCTCACGGCCTTACGCGAGAAGGGCGAGCAGGCCCATGAACTGGCGGGGTTTGCAACGGTCATGCGCGCCCACGCCGCTGAAACCCTGCGTGCGGCCGGCGTAGACGTGGCGGCCCTCGCGCAAGGGGAGCCTTTGCTTGACACCTGCGGCACCGGCGGTGATGGTCACGGAACGTTCAACGTCTCGACGGCAGCAGCGCTGGTGGCGGCGGCCGGGGGAGTGCAGGTGGCCAAGCACGGCAACCGGTCCATTTCCAGCCGTTGCGGCAGCGCCGATGTGCTGGAGGCGCTGGGCGTCGCCATCGATCTGCCACTCCACCGCATTCCCGCCTGTCTTGAAGAAGTGGGAATGGTGTTTCTTTTCGCGCCGCGCCTGCACCTGGCGATGAAGCACGTCATGAATGCGCGCCGCAGCTTGAAGACCAAGACGGTTTTCAATCTACTGGGTCCGCTCACGAATCCCTTGGGGGCGACCATCCAACTGGTGGGAGTGTTTGACGCCGCCCGCACCGAAATGATGGCTGAGACGCTGCACGCCGTGGGCACCCGGCGGGCCTACGTGGTGACCGGTTCAGACGGCATGGATGAAATCACCACGACGGGTCCCACCCGGGTTTCCGCCACGAACGGCGAGCGCGTACAGACGCGTGACGTCCACCCGGAAGAGTTTTGCCTGCCGCGCGCCACCCTTGAGCAGCTCCGAGGCGGCGACGCCCGCACCAATGCGCGATTGTTGCTGGGCGTATTGGAAGGCCATCGCGGCCCCTATCGTGACGTGGTGGTGGCCAACGCCGCGGCCGCTTTCACCCTGGCCGGAAAAGCTCAGAACTTTGCGGAGGGCGCCGAGCGAGCCGCCGAGGCGCTGGATTCCGGCGCCGCGCTGGCCAAGCTCCGAGCGCTAATCGATTTCACTCAGCGCCACCGGCGGTAAATTGCCGATTGGCGATTGATGATTGGCGGTTGGTGATTGACGGCTCCCAATTGACGATTAAGGGTTGACGATTGTCGATTGAATCTCGAATCTCAAATCGCAAATCACCAATCACCAATCGCAAATTACAAGTGTCCTTTCTTCCTTTGGTTTAGAGCGCGGCGAAGGTATAATGCCGGTCAAACCAAGAGAGGAGTGTTCTTGAATGTCTAACGATTCTGAAATTAACCGCCGGGATTTCATCAAGTCTACTGCACGAACGGGGGCTGGTTTAGCGGCTCTCGGAGGAATCCGTTTTTTCACCAAGCCGGAACGAATTCTCGGCGCCAACGATCGCGTGCGCATTGCCGTGGTTGGTCTGCACGGGCAGGGCTGGGAGCACGTCGAGCAATATTGCGCGATGCCCGACGTGGAAATAGCCGCCGTGTGCGACGTGGATGAGAACATCACGGCCGAGCGCCTCGATCAAATGGAGAAGATGGGCGTCAAAAAGCCTGCCACGTTTGTCGATTTGCGCAAACTTCTGGAAGACAAGTCCATTGACGCCATTTCCATTGCTACGCCCAACCACTGGCACTCGCTGCAAGCCATCTGGGGCTGCCAGGCCGGCAAGGACGTGTACGTTGAGAAGCCGATGTGCCATAACGCCTGGGAAGGCCGCCAGTTGGTGCGCGCGGCGCAAAAATACAACCGGATCGTCCAACACGGCACCAACAGCCGCTCCGGGGCAGCCATTATCGAGGGCGTGCAAAAGATGAAGGACGGAGTGGTTGGCGATGTCTATCTTTCGCGCGGCCTGTGCTACAAGTGGCGCAAGTCGATCGGCCACGCGCCGGAGGAGCCGGTGCCTGCGGGTTTCCACTTCGATCTTTGGACCGGCCCCGCGCAGATGAAGCCCTTCACCAAGAACCGTTACCATTACAATTGGCACTGGGTGTGGGACACCGGCAACGGCGACTTCGGCAACCAGGGCATCCATGAGCTCGACGTGGCGCGCTGGGGTTTGGGCGTGAAATACCCGAATCGAATCGCGGCCATCGGCGCGCACGTGATGTTTGACGATGACCAGACCACGCCCAACGTGCTCAATGTGGCCTACGAGTTCGACATGCCGGAAGGCAAGAAGCGGCTGTTGGAGTTTGAAGTGCGCCACTGGTGCACGAACCACGAGGCGGAGATCGGCACGCCGGAGTTCGGCGGAGGCGGGGTTCCCGCCGCGCTGGGCAACGCTGCTGAAACCAAGGCGAAGAAAGGGCCGCAGAATACCGTTGGCAACATCTTCTATGGTTCCAACGGCTATCTGGCCATGAACGGCTACGACAGCTACAAGACGTGGATGGGCCCGGAGCAGGAACCCGGAATCCACGCCCAGGCGGGTGGCAACAACTGGGCCAATTTCATTGAGTGCGTGCGCAGCCGCAAGAAGGAGAACCTGAACGCGCCCATCGAGGAAGGCCTGATCTCCTGCACGCTGCTGCACCTGGGCAACGCCGCCTATCGCGTGGGCCGCACCCTGCACTACGATCCGGAGAAGATGGAGATTATCGGTGACGCGGAAGCTTCCACCCTGCTCCGCGACGGAGACCGGGGTTATCGCAAGCCATACGTCGTGCCGGAACACGTGTAGGGGCGTGAAAGCAGTTTTCAGTCTTCAGTTCTCAGTAGTACGGTTCCGTCGCGCGGTAGAGTCGAGACCGGCAAGTTTCCTCCGCCCTGCTGGAGGAAGGGAACTTTCTATTAAAATCCTCCGACAGACTCTCGGAATTCCATTGCACCGGACAAGCGCCGTCCTTGGGAAGATCCCTAGGCTTTGGGTTGCTCCCACGTCCTCGATTGCGCTGAGCGCTCCACCGCGTCAAGGACGGCCTGCGTTTTTAGTCCTTCGCGGAAGTCGGGCTCGGGCATGCGATCCTTCTCGAGGCTGGTGAGGAATTCCTGAATGGAGTGGATGAAGGTGTGCTCGTAGCCAAGGAAGTGCCCAGGCGGCCACCAGGCTCCGCAGTATGGATGGATGTCCTCGCTGACGATGATCTTTCTGAAACCCTGGTCTCCGGCATCGCTGGCCTGGTCGTAAAGTTCCAGCTCGTTCATGTTTTCGAGATTGAAGGCCAAGCTGCCTTTGCTTCCATAAATGTGAAATGTATTGCAGTTCCTGCGTCCACCCGCAAACCTCGAAGTTTGAAACACCCCCACACTGCCATTCTTGAATTGCGCTAGAAAATTGGCGTCGTCGTCCACCGTGACGCGTCCTTTGCGTTTTCCCCCAATGGCCTTAAATCCGCCGCCCACCATTTGCGCAACGACCGGGCGCTGTTTGATAAAGGTGGTCGTTTGGCCCACTACGGATTCAATCTCGCCGTTCAGGTAAAGAGCGAGATCCGTGGCGTGCGAGCCGATATCCGAGAGGGCGCCACTGCCTGCGTATTTTTTCTGCAGCCGCCAGACCAGTGGAAACTTGGGATCCATGATCCAGTCCTGAAGATAGGCGCCGTAATAATGATAAATCCTGCCCAGCCTGCCATCGTGGATCACCTTCCTTGCCCAGGCAATGGCGGGAACACGCCGGTAGCTGAAGTTCACCATGTGTTTCACGCCCGCTTTTTCCACCGCCCGGACCATATCCTTGGCTTCCTTGAAGCTATTGGCGAGAGGCTTCTCGCAGATAATGTGTTTACCGGCGGCGGCAGCGGCGAGGGCCATGGGATGATGAAGATGACCAGGCGTACAGATGTCCACGACGTCGATATCATTGCGCTCCACCACGCTTCGCCAGTCGCAATTCGATTCTTCCCATCCAAACTGGCGTGCGGCGGCATCGAGTTCTTCGGTGCAGGCTTTTCCGCATATTACTTTCATGCGGGGGACTAACTTTCCGGGAAAGAATCTCCGGACTTGACGGTAGGCGTTGGAATGGGCTTTGCCCATGAACTTGTGCCCGATTAGGGCGATGTTGATCTCAGGCATGAACCGGCCTCCAGAGTTTAGGTCAAGGATATGCAAAATATACGGGCTTACAATCTTTCAGTCAACATGGCCGCACGCCGGCGCGGCAAAGGGTGGACAATGAATTGGGGCGTGGGCGATCTCCTCTGTTGCGCTGCAAGGCAAGTGAAACGTGCTCTCCGCATGCCTCCGACCATCGCCCAGCTCCGAACGGCGCAATAGGTTCGTGTCAAAAAAACATCGTTTTGTTATATGTCAGATCGTGCTTTATGATTTATAAGTAAAGGGGCCATTCGAGCGCCCCTCGGATTTTGGCTGCACTGGCTGAGCGTTCCAGCCCGTCCTCGATCCGACCTTGGTGTGGAGGGCTTGACCCATTTACAAGCGGGGTGACGGCGTTGGGGCAAGGGAAACCCCCGCCCGACATGGTGCAAGCTTGCCGCCGGCTCAACGGAGAAGATTGTGAATCATGATCCGCAGGATTCGGCAGGGGCCACCCTAGCGTCTTCGACGACAGGGACGGGCCCCGGAAAGCAAGGGCGCTTCAAGCCGGTCCTTTCTCTCTGGGCGCTGGTCCTCTTCGGGTTGGCGTTTGTGGGCCCCACGGCCCCCTACACATTCTTCGGTGTGGGCTCGGTGCAATCCCGCGGGCACTTCTCGCTGGTTTACTTGATCGCCATGGTAGCCGTCAGTTTCACGGCCGTCAGCTACGGGCGTATGGCGACGGCCTTCCCGGAAGCGGGCTCCACTTACGCCTACGCCTCCAAGGCGATTCATCCGGTCGTAGGTTACCTGGCGGGATGGGTCATGATTCTCGACTACATCCTGATGCCGATGCTTTGCGTCATTATCATCGGCGTGACCTCCAACAAGCTTCTTCCTGCCGTGCCCTATTCGGTCTGGGTTATCTTTGCCGCTTGCGCCATTACCACCATCAACCTGAGCGGCATCGAGATGACCATGCGGGCCACCATCGTGTTTACCGTGATTCTCTCGGTGTCGGTCGTTTGGTTCTTTGCCGCAGCCATCCGCGCTTTGCTGCATGGCGTGGGGCGGGGGACTTTGGTTTCCTTGGGACCGTTCTACAACCCCGCGGCCTTTTCCCTGAAAGCAGTGATGGCCGCGACGCCCGTAGCGGTGCTCTCCTTTCTGGGCTTTGACGGGATCTCCACGCTGGCGGAGGACGCCAAGAACCCGCAGAAGGACGTCGGGCGCGCCACCGTGCTGGTCTGCTTCATTGCCGGCGGCCTTTTCATCCTGCAAACTTACTTCGGCCAATTGCTCTGGCCCGATTACACTACTTTCTCTCCCATAGAGACCGCGTTCAGCGACATCGGCAGGCTGATCGGCGGGCCCGGCCTCTTCTACCTGATCGCCTTCCTCGTGGTTGCCCAAGCCTGGGCCAGCGGCATCACCAGCCAAGCGAGCGCCTCACGGCTGCTCTTTGGAATGGCACGGGACGGAAAACTTCCGCACCCTGTTTTTGGCTACGTTCATCCCAAACGGCGCACGCCGATTTACAGCATGATGCTGATGGGCGGCATTGCTCTGGTGGGGGCGCTCCTGCTGGACCTGGACAAAGCCGCAGAACTCGTAAACTTTGGCGCCTGCGCGGGTTTCATGGTGGTGAATCTCTCAGTGATCGGACACTACTTTTTCCGTCTAGGACAACGAGGATACATCTACGCCTGGATTAACCTCACCTCCCCCATCATCGGCTTTCTAATTTGCCTGTGGATCTGGTTGAGTGTCTCCCCACTTGCCATGAAGGTCGGCTTAGTGTGGACGATTTTGGGTCTGGTCTATCTGATTCGCCTCACCCATGGCTTTCAAAGAAAGTTGAGGAATATCGGGGACACTGGTCGAACTTGAATGACCCAAGCTTGTTGCCGGCCATTGGTAGGGTCGAGGGATAACGCGGTGGTCGTACGACTCCTGTGCGTCACCGGTTGGAGGAATCAATGAAAGGTGAAACGTCAAAGAGCACTTTGACGATTGGCCTCTATAGGGTGTTTGCCGTCGCGCTGGCGGTCTGCCTGATCGGCCTGGCGCTCGCCCCCTCGAGTCTGGCTCAAGCCGGAGCGGGCCAGTTTATGGCGCTCAGCCCGGACAAAACTCACCTGATAAACTCCATTAAGAACAAGCCGGTATTCATCACGGGGGAGGCGGCATGGTCCGTGATCGTTCAACCCTCTGACGCGGAAGTTGAAACCTATCTCGCGGACCGAGCCGCGCGAGGGTTCAACGCCATCATCGTGAATTTGATCGAGCATCAGTACGCCGATCATGCCCCGGCGGATCGACATGGGGATGCGCCATTCAGCGGAGCCGTTTTTTCCACTCCCAACGAAGCCTATTTCGCGCATGCCGATCAGGTGATACGCCGCGCCGCAGTGCACGGCATCACGGTGTTTCTGTTTCCGGCGTATCTTGGATACGGCACCGGCGAATGCAACTTTAAGGACGAGGGCTGGGGAACTGACATGGAAAGCGCCTCTGACGCTGTTCTGAGGGCATGGGGCGCCTATGTCGGTAATCGCTACAAAGGTTTCCCGAACATCATCTATCTCATGGGTTGTGACGCTGATCCACGCAGTTGCTCTCCTCCTCTAGTAGGGAAGCTCAATGCTGTGGCGATGGGGATCAAGTCTGTCGATTCCGGCCATCTGATGGCGGCCGACAACGCCGGCCTACAATCTTCTCTGGACGTGTTTTCCGGGTACCCCTGGCTGGACATCAGCGATTTGTACGGTGGATCGAATGTCAGAAAGCTCAATGCGGAATACTCCCGTCCCGATTTCCTGCCTTTTTTCCAAGGGGAAGATTGGTACGAGGGCGAGCACGAGACCACTCCGCTCCTCCTGCGGACTCGGCAATATTGGAGTGTACTGAGCGGCGCCTATCTGGGAAGCTTCTTCGGCAACAATCCCATCTGGTGTTTCAATGAGACCAACCCGGCTTCGGCGGTGCCTTGCGAGAATGCGAGGACCTGGCAAAGCCAGTTGGGTTCGCCGGGGTCGGTGGGGCAGTCATGGTTCGGGAAGCTTTTCCGGTCGCGCGAGCACTGGAAGCTGGCGCCCGACATTAACCACACGGTGGTCACGGCAGGCTTTGGTTCGGGCTCTACGCTGACGACAACCGCGCGAACCGAGGACGGCCAGACAATCATCGCGTATGTCCCGAACGGGAATAGTACAACCTTGACCGTGGACATGCACAAGATCACGAGCGTGAGCAGTCAAGCGAAGTGCTGGTGGTTTAACCCCAGTGACGGCTCAACGACGCTGATTGGAACCTATGCGAATACCGGGGGACACGATTTTACGCCGCCCAATTCCAACGATTGGGTCTTGGTGATCGATGCCGCGGACGCGAATTTGGCCGCTCCCGGGAGCACTGATTTGTAAAGTGTGAAGCGCAATCTTCCGCAGCCGCGCCCGCGAGCCGAGTCTTCGAAGCGCCAGGCTGTACCTCTGGTCCAAAGAGCATTACGACCGAGTGCTGGGAAGAAGCTCTCTTTTCCACATTGCGGACGATAGACAAGCGCGACGCCGCGAAGATTTTTGATCTGAATTTGTACCCGTTTGCCATGTTTTTCCAGGTCCTCAATCGATATCTCGTGCGCTCGCGTGGGATCGCAAAAGACGACAAATCATTGAGTTTGTCCCTGGAAACAACGATCGGCAGAATACCGGAAACGGGAGCGCCTTATGGAAACAAGTCGCAATCATTTCGGACTGCGATTAATGATTCTCACGATGGCGATGGTCGCCTGCCAGCGGGGTGTTCTCTTTTCCGCCGAGACAGTAGCGGCACAAGAGAAGGTCGGAATCTATTTTGCCCAAAAGGCGTACGAACCCAAACCCCTCGCGAAGTTCGGAGAGTTGCGATCCCGGTTGCCTTCGCCGATCTATGATGACGACCGCCTTCTCGTGCGGTTGTACTGGAAAGCCTGGGAATTGGCGTTCCGCAACTTCAACGAACCGGCCCCGCAGAGCGGGTTCGTCTCCCAGTTCATTGACGCCGCTTTTAACAAGAACATTTTCCTCTGGGATAGCTGCTTCATGACCATGTTCTGTAACTATGCGTATTCTCTTGCACCCGGCATCTCGTCCCTCGACAACTTCTACGCGAAGCAGCACGAGGATGGGGAGATTTGCCGAGAGATCGCGAGGGATGCGGGAACGGATTTCGACGAGTGGGTGAACCATGAGGACAAACCGCTTTTTAGCCGTTGGGGCTGGCCTAATTACGATGAACCTGTCAAGGCTGACCGAAACGTCCCAGTCGTCTACAGGGGCAGGACTATCCCTTCTCCCAATCCGAAGCTGACGCTCGATGCGTTGAATCACCCGATACTGGCGTGGGCGGAACTGGAACACTACAGGGTCACGGGGAATAAGGACCGTTTGGGTAAGGTTTGGCAGCCGCTTGTCCACTATTATGCGGCGCTTCAGCTCTATCTGAAGCAAGGGAACGGGCTTTACATCACCGACTGGGCAAGCATGGACAACTCTCCGCGTAATACTTATCTGAAGAATGGAGGTACGGGAATTGATATCTCATCAGAAATGGTGCTCTTCGCGCGGCAACTAAGTGCAATCGGACTGATCCTTGGCAAGGATATCGAGGCACACGCGTACTCTGCCGAAGCTGATCAACTGGCCGCGACTATCAACCAGAGGATGTGGGACGAGAAGCGGAAATTTTATTTCGACTTAATGTTAGACGGCGAGCGGGCTCCCGTGATGACGATCGCCGCGTATTGGACATTACTCGCCGGGGTAGCTTCCCCTGACCAGGCCGCGGGTCTAGTAGCAGAGCTGAAGAATCCCCAGACCTTTGGACGACCCAACCCGGTACCCACCTTGGCGGCTAATCAAGCGGGGTACGATCCTCTGGGCGGATACTGGCGGGGATCCGTTTGGGCGGCGATGGTTACCATGGTCATTCAGGGCTTGGAGAAGTATGGCTATTGCGACCTCGCTCGTCGGATCGCCTTGAATCACCTGGAGCTTGTCGCCCAGGTTTATGAGAAAACGGACACGATATGGGAGAACTATTCCCCAGATCACGCCCAGCATGGTAACTCGGCAAGGCCCGATTTCGTGGGCATGAGTGGAATTGGGCCGATCGTGTACCTTTTGGAGTATGCCATCGGACTCCGGCCTGATGCTGCGCACAACCGGCTGGTCTGGCGAATCGAGCCTGGGGGCCGCCGCGGTTGCGAGCGCTTCCGCTTTAACGGGCACGTGGTTTCTTTGATTGCGGACCCCCCAACCGATGGATCAACGGGGGAGATCATCCATGTTCAGTCGGACTCGTCATTTGAGCTCCAGACGCACTTTCAGGGCGCACAAAGGACGTTTATGGTCGAGGCTGGGGAGCAGGAATTCGACCTCACGGGAATGTCGAAATAGTAATGGGCGCCAGGCTTCGTTCAACTTTTCCAATTCTCAATTCCCGGTGTATTTAATCCACATCGGCGAGACCCAAACGATTTCACCGTTATCTTGTTCACCCCGAACGTAGTAATAACTCGTCTTACCCTTTTGGCCGCGTGCCTTTGGCAGTCGCCTTGCCCCGGACAGACGAATAGGTTTATGCCAAAAAAACATTGTTTCGTTATATCTAGGCCCGTGGTTTCTGAATTATAAGTATGTGAGCTACACGGCTCGATGAGGACCCTTTGAGACTCGATCGATTTCGCGATCCATGCTGGACAGAGCGCAGGGCGGGAAGTTCGCCTCGAGGACTTTAGGGGCCGATGAGGCTTCTTCCAGGAATCCGATAAACTTGTGTAAGAATGAGAAGACCCTTCTCCCTAGCCGGGGTGAGGGGAACAAACAATTCAGAATGTGAGACTGGGAGGACCGATGAACGCTCTTGATTTGGAACATGACGCCTGTGAGTACATCCTTCACGCTGTACGGAGGAACAAGGCCATCATATTTGACCATGCGGAGAATGCCAAGCTGTGGGATATCCACGGTAAGGAGTTTTTGGATACGATGTCTGGCTCGGCAGGCCCGGCAATGGTCGGCCATGCGAACCCCAAGGTGGCGCAGGCCGTGGCGCGGCAAATGGCAAAACTCCCTTCGAACAACATTTTGCACGACAGCGTGCCGATGATCGAGTTTGCTAAACGGCTTGCGGCCATTGCTCCCCGCGGTCTGACCAAGACATTTCTCTGTCCTGGCGGTGGTGATGCTGTCGAAGCGGCCGTCAAATTTGCGATCCGTGTGACGGGCTGCAACGAGGTAATTTCCCTGACGGGCGCATATCATGGAATGTCACTGGCAACGCTCAGCTTGGGCGGAATGCCGGCCCTGCGTAAGTGGTTCCCCGGCGGCATGAGGTGGCCGACCTTCCGGCAGGTTCCTTCCGCTGATGCTTACCGGCCACCCCTGGGCGGAGAAGGCGCTGATATCTGGCGCTCGGCCATTCACGCCCTTGAAACAACCATCGGCGGTGAGGGCTACGGGCAGGTGGCGGCACTCCTCATGGAAGTTGTGCAGGGGCCGAACGGCCACACGGTCTTTCCGCGGGAGTACTACCGGGAAGTGCAACGCGTGTGCCGCGAGCGGAATGTCCTACTGATCGTGGACGAAGTCCAGACCGGTTTGGCGCGTTGCGGCGCCATGTGGGCTTGCGACTTATTTGACGTCGTCCCGGATATCATCGTGGCGGGCAAGGCTCTGGGAGGTGGCGTGCCGATTGGTGTAATGATTACCAGAAAGGACCTCATCCCCGAAGGCATGGAATCCGAACCCTGGCACATGCTCACCTTTATGAACCAGCCGCTATCGGCGGCAGCGGGCCTGGCGGTGCTCGATATCGTGGAGGAGGAGCACTTGGTGAACCGTGCCCGCGATCTGGGTGCCGAAGCCACGGCGCGCTTCCAGAAGATGGCGGAGCGCTACGACGTGATCGGCGACGTCCGGGGCCCCGGTCTGTTCATAGGCGTGGACTACGTCGAGGACCGGGAGACCAAAGCACCCGCTACGGCCGCCTGCGTGTTGGCTTGGGAGTACGCGCTTGACCACGGCCTGATCACCCAGTTCGGCGGCATCAGCGGGAACGTTTTGAAGTTCAAGCCGCCACTCACCACGCCGGCCGCGGACTTCAGGAAAATGCTCGATCTCTGTGAGGAAACGACGGCGTTTATCCAACAGGAAGTTGAAAAGGCGCGAGTTTCAACGCATCGAGCGAGCGCCCCGACGGGAGCGAGGTGAATTTGTGCACAAATGATCCCCACGGCGCAGTGAGGTGGTATGAACAAACGAAGTGAGGAACCTGTTCGGTTTATCCCCGAGCGCTTTCGGGGTGAGGTGGCATTCGTAGCAGGCGGCGCGCAGGGAATCGGCAAGGCCATTGCAACGCGCTTGGCACTTGAGGGTGCGGACGTCTTTATCGCCGACATCGATCGAGCGATGTTGTCACGCACCGCGGATGAAATCAAGGGGAAGGGTTGCAGCGTTCGCACCGCGATCTGTGATCTCAGCAAGCGTGTGCAGGTGGAGCGGACCGTGGCCAAAGCGCTGCAATGGCAAGGCAAGATCGACGTGGTGATGCAGGTGGCAGGCATCGCGGACCCTATCCCATTCTTGAAGATGGATGAAAAGGCCTGGGACCGCCACATGGATATCAATCTGAAAGGCGCCTTTCTCCTGGCGAGCGCGGTGCTCCCGAACATGGTGAAGCGGCGCAGCGGCAGACTGGTCTTCATGGCTTCCACGAACTGTTGGGACGCGGAAGCAGAGTTGGCCCACTACAATGTTTCCAAGGCGGGAGTATTCCTGCTGGCCAAGACTCTGGCGCGCGAGTTTGGTTCCTATGGCATTCGATCCAACGCGATTGGCCCAGGCTTCATTCGGACCAGGCTCACGGAGCTGTTTTTTGAGAATCCCGAGTACATTGCCCGTTACCAGAGCTTCATTCCCCTGGGCCGGATTGGCGTTCCGGAAGATGTCGCGGGGCCGGCTACTTTCTTGGCGTCTCACGACGCCGACTACGTTAATGGAGTTCTGCTGTTCATCGATGGCGGACGACTTGCTTAGATCTCAACCCGCTTTTTATCAGGCTAACTAACCCAGCAGATGACCGATCCATCGCGGCGACAGGTAACCCAACTTCCCAAGGTGTGGATTTCTGAGGCCTTGAGCCTGTGTCTTCCAGACGCTGAAGGACCGGGCCCGTGTCCGAATGACTGGTCGCCCCATGACTCTTGCCGTACCAGCGCTGGTAAGCCCTCGGTGTCAAACCCACCAAAGAGTGAAAGACCTTCCCAAAGTAACTCTGACTGCAGAAGCCGAGCAATTCGCTGATCTCTGCGATGGGTTTATCCGTGGTGGAAAGGAGAGCCTGGGCTTTGGCGATCCGGAAGCTGCTCAGGTAAGCCAGAAAGGACTGCCCTGTTACCGATTTGAAGAAACTCATGAAGTGCGAACAGCTCATGGCGCAAACGCGGGCTGCGTTGGATACCCGAACACGCTGGCCGTAGTTCTCCTCGAGAAAGTTAAACACTGGTTCCAGCCTCGCAATATCGCGCTGTTTCTTGTCGAATGCCTCGCGAGTCCCAAGGAAATTTGTGTAATGATTAACAAGAAGCAACAGCAACATCTTCACATAGGTTCTGACCGCCAAGCGGGCCAGGCTGGTCTTGGCGGGAAGCGCGGAGTGAATTTTCAGAATCAATTCCAGGCCTTTATTGGGCACGCCTGTCGAGGGTGAGATCACATGCGGGAACTGCAAATCCTGGCAGAGGAAAGGCATCAAGTATTGCTCTTCCTCGGCGCTCGCCTCGCTTCCGCGAATGATCTCCGGCTGAAAGTTCAAAGAGATCAGTTTGACGTCCGTACGGGGCCGGTTCAGGATGCGATGGTAGAGATCGGGACCTACAACCACGAGGGAGCCTTCCTTCACATGGAAGAAGCGGTTGAGAATCTGAATGTCCGTCCGGCCCCCATAAACATAGAGCACTTCGATAGAATCGTGCCGGTTCATGCGCACGCTGTGGCGTCCGGCATGGACAAAGAACGCAACGTCAATCGGGAAGGCAGGATCGAATGGGTAGGTTTGGACCCCCTCGGGATTGATCTCCGGTTCCACAACCTGGTAGGCCTTCTTCCAGGGAAGCCTATTGTAGGTCATGTCAGAGTCTCCTCTGGGGCCCAGTGAGTAAGCCACACAATCGGGGATTTCAAATGTCAGACCGCAGAACCAAAGTTTAACGTCAATAAAGCGGGGCGTCAATTGAGTGCCCCTCCGGGACAGGGCTCCGTCAAAGTCGAATGACACAAAACGTGGGGAGCGGATGAGTACCGGTTATTTCGCGGAAAATCTCGAGGCGCGTTTCCATCTTGACAAAGCCGATTGATAGGCTATAATTTTAGTCGATGGCCAGGGCTCGGGGTTCCCAAACCGGCGCTTCGGTACTGCCGACGGCAGGGAAATCCGATCCGGTCATGGCTAGTCAAAAGGCCATCGACAAGCTACTCACACAGAGACAGGATGTCCGTCCTAGGCGCATCGCCCCAAACCTGAGAAGTCATTGAAAACAAAGGGTCGGAAACCAGCCTTCTCGCCTGCCGAACCTGAGAACATACTGAAAACAAATCCAGTTGCGTGCATTATGGAAAACGGAAAGCAGCATGACACAATGTCACGCGTGGCTAGCATCTAGCCTCCAGTAATTCGCTGCCCGGCACGAGCGCCGGGCAGCGCCGCGGGCCCAGGTCTTTGCTTCTCCTCGACCGGCTGCCCGTTCTTCTAGGCATGACTGCCACCCCAAACGCCATAGTTTTGTGCCAAAGAATTGTGCGAACGTTATAGACCCTCGCGTTGAACTGCTCATAATAGGCGATAGGTCGAGTCGGCGATAAATCAACTGAGCAAGTGAGGGGCATTATCTGGCCTCCGACCCTTGAGGAACCGTGGGTGGTTCGTCACGAACACCGAAAGCAAGACTGGTTATTTTTTTAATTTCCTGCGTCGCGTCTCTGGGTTTTGTCCTGACATCACATCGACGGTTTTGAGGTATTGAAACTCCTAATTCGGGCTCAAATGGGGAGCCAATTTAGAGGAGGGCATTATTATGGAGATCAGTGCGACGCGTGGGCTTTTCCAAGATTGGCGGCCATCAAATGCTCGCAGAGGCAGGGTGGAAATTCAATGGCGAATTCACCTTTGCTTGCTCTTCCTCATGGTTTTAGTCGCCGGAAAGGTGGCATGGGCGCAAGTGGATACGGGCGCCGTCCTTGGCACAGTCAAGGACTCAAGCGGAGCGGTGGTGCCCGGTACAAAGGTCACGTTGACGAACGAAGGCACAGGTCTTTCCGACGCGAAAACGGCAGGACCGGATGGGTCTTATATTTTCACGCCCGTGAAGATTGGCACCTACACGGTCACAGCGGAGTTTCAAGGGTTCAAGAAGGAGATCCGGCCTCACATCGCCTTGAATGTCCAGGATCACCTGGTTGTGGATTTCACACTAACTCCGGGCGCAACCACACAGTCGGTTGAGGTGAAGTCCGCGGCTCCACTTCTCCAGACACAGAGTGCTTCAGTTGGCCAGGTTGTGGGTGAAAAAGAGATTAACGATTTGCCCCTAAACGGCCGCATCTATGTCTTTCTGGCGCAACTATCTCCCGGGGTGACGTACACACAGCAAGACAACTTGCCAACGTCCGGTGCATCCGGACAAACAGCCGCTGGGGCTTTTTCCGCTAATGGAACACGCGTGGCGCAAAGCAATTTCATGCTCGATGGAATAGACAACAACAACACTCAGCCTGATACGCAGAGCGGCTGGTATTACACCGTGCTGCCGCCCATCGACGCTCTCGCGGAATTCAAGATTACGACCAGCAATTACAGTGCTGAGCTGGGCCGCGCCGGCGGCGCGGTGCTGAACGCCGTAACCAAATCCGGAACCAACAAGTTTCACGGTGACCTTTGGGAATTTGTCCGCAATGACAAGTTTGACGCAGCGGACTTCTTTGAAGATGCTTCCGGCACCCAAAAGGGCGAATACCGTCAGAACCAGTTCGGCGGAACCTTAGGGGGACCGCTCCATGTCCCGGTGCTGTGGAGCGCGAAAAATAAAGCGTTCTTCTTCATTGATTATGAAGGCATCCGCATTCGCCAGGGCGATCCCCAAACGGGAACAGTGCCGACGGCCGTCGAAAGGAGCAGTGGCTACACCGACTTTTCTGACATGTTAGCGCTGGAGCCCGGAACTACGCCGGCTGACGACCTCGGCCGGACCTTCCCTTTAGGGCAGATCTTCGATTCCGCCACCACCCGGCCAGTTACGGCAGGTATGACCGACCCGGTCACGAACTTGGTAGCTGCGTCCACCGGCTACGTTCGCGAACCTTTCGCCGGGAATCTCATCCCGGCCACGCGTCTCGATCCAAATGCCGCTAATCTTCTCGACCTCTTCCCGCTCCCGACAAGCGCGGGTCTATACAATAACTATTTTTCGGACATTCCGATCGTGAGCAATAGCAATTCCGGGGACGCCCGGATTGACGAGAACATCGGATCGAGGGACGCAACCTTTCTGCGCTTTAGCTACAATCATCGGGGGGAACACCTTCCCGCGCCGTTTCCGGGTTTGGCAAATGGAGGGGCGCAGGGTTTTGCGGGAACCGACAATATCACAGGCTCCAGCTCTGTCTGGAGCGAGACTCACACTTTTTCCCCAACGACGATCAATGAGTTCCGCATTGGCTTCCAGCGTCATGACAATACACAAGCACAAGATGGCGAGAACACGCTGGGGATACCCGCGTCATTTGGAGTTCAGGGCATTCCCCAGTATGCGGGGAATGGTGGCCTGCCCACCATGCTTATCGGCGGCCTTAGTCAACTGGGGGTGGGGAATTTCCTACCAATTTGGAAAATCGGCAACATGTGGGACATACATGACAACGTGACGAAGGTCCACGGCCGGCACAATACCAAGGTCGGGGTGCAATACGACTATAATTTCATTCCTTACCTGGTACCCCCATTCTCGCGCGGGCAATTCGGCTTTTCGGGGTCCTACGCCTCGATTCCAGGTGCCAATGTCGGAGACACAGGTATTGCTCAATTCCTCTTGGCCCCCACAGCCGCCACGGTACCGAATGGAATTGACAATGTGGGAGGTATGGACGGCCTGGCGGCCACCAACTCCGCCCACAGTACATTTATCCGTAAATACGTAGGCGGATTCTTCCAGGACGAGCTGAAGGTGAACGCGAAACTGACTCTGAACCTTGGCGTGCGCTACGAGTATTACAGCCCTTATGAAAGTCGATACGATACGATGGCAAACGTCATTCCGGGCACACCGTCAGGCGGGGCGGAGTACCTTTACCCGAAGAGCCAAGGCACACTACCCGCAGCGTTCCTCCAATCCTTGCAGACGGATGGGATAGCGTTTGTTCCGACAAGTAATGTAGCCGGAATTTCTCCCAAGGATGACTTTGCGCCCCGCTTCGGCCTTGCCTACCAATTCGCGCCCAGTCTAGTTTTGCGGGCAGCTTACGGGTTGTTCTACGGTGGTTGGGCAAATAACGGCGGCGTGTCCCAAACGGGCGCATTCAGCTTTCCATTCCTCTACAACCTGTACTTTTATCCTCCGGATATCGGTCACCCCATCACCGCCGACAATTCAATCGGCGGGCTTGAAAATGGACTCGTAAACGTTCCCCTCACGCCTGCTAGCGTCACAAGCTCGGACGGGTTTAGGCTTTCTGCCACACAGTACAGGTTCCCCCAGCCCTACACGCAGGACGCAAACCTGATGGTTCAGTACCAAGTTTCGCCGAACCAATCCTTCCAGATCGGTTATGTTGGGACATTCACGCGGCATCTCTTAGTGTGGTCGAATGCAAATAATGTTTCCGAAATTCTCCCACCCTCGCTGAATGCGCAACTGTACGTTCCTTATCCGGATTTTGCACGAGGCTTCACCTATATGACTGCTAATGGGAACGGTTACTACCATTCCTTGCAAGCGACATTCGAGCGGAGATTCAGTCAAGGCTTGAATTTTCTCGCCGATTACACCTGGTCGAAATGCCGAACCGACGCGGAGGACCCGGGTACCGAAGATGCCGAGGCCAACCAGTACAGAGCGGCGGCCATTCCTGGATTCGGGATCCAAGGCGATTACGGAGCTTGCAACACGGACACGCGCCAAATCGTGCACGTGGGTGGTAGTTACCAACTCCCTTTAGGTAAGGGAAACAAGTTCGCGTCAAATTCCGGGCGGCTGGCTAACGGCCTGGTAGGCGGGTGGTCCCTTAATTGGATCCTGACTCTGCAGGATGGCCAGCCCTTTACCATATATTCCGATATTGCGACAGCGGCGGGAGTAGGGGCTAACGCTCTTCTCGTGCCGGGGCAGAACCCTATTGGAGGCCCGCACAACGTGAATCAGTGGATGAATCCGAGCGCCTTTACAAATCCGCCCGTGGCAGCCGCCATAGGCCAGTCCAATCTGGCGCCTCTGGGTGGGGCACCCACCCAAGTGTTCGGACCGGGAACCCATCGCCTGGATCTATCGCTATTTAAACAGTTTCAGATTTCGGAAACGACCCATCTCGAATTCCGGGCGGAGTTCTTCAATCTTACCAATACTCCCAATTTCTCGATGCCGGTCCCCTATTCGTCCGCGGTAGACTTCCAAAGTCCTAACTTCGGGCAAATCACCATGACGCGTGATTCTCCCAATGATCCTCGTCAGATTCAGCTTGCGTTGAAGTTCTATTGGTGATTGGGCAACGAATTTTTGCAGACAAGGTATCGCGGTCGGCGAGAGAAGCTTGAAATGGTCCCCGGCGTAGGGGCCTGCCCGGTCCCTACGCTCAAGAAGTTTGTCATAGGCGGCATCAGGATCGATACACCTTTCAGATGCGGCTAGCCCCAAGATCAGAGAGCGGGAAAAGGAGCTGACGGTGAGACGGACGGGTATTATCCTGAGCGGACTGACATTGTTCGCATTCGCAGCATTTTCACGGGCGCAGACCCCCCAATCGTTCCGTATCTTATTAGGCGTAACCGACCAGGACCCGACCCGGTGGGACGGAACAGTGAGTGTTACACCGGCGGCGAAATACACCCTCGAGGGCTGGCGCTTTGATCTGGATGAACAGCTCGGGCTCGATAAGATCGAGGGGAACTCCTTTCGCATCGCGACACACCCGCCCCGCTTGAATGATATTCCCGAGCTGCCGTGTGGAGCTGTGGCCAACGGCTTCATCATCAATGCAGACGCCGTAAGCGAGAGCACTGAGTTTGCCATCACGACTGCCCGAGGTGATTTCAGCTTTCGGGCCTCTGAGATACCCTATGCCGCCGGCATCTACAAGCTGGGGGGTCGAGTCTATGTGGACCGAGTGCCCCACGCGGTGCGGCTAACCGATACTCAGGATGAAGAGGACTACCCCTCGACCGCCTCCGGCCCCGACGGCGACATTTGGCTGGCCTACGTGCAGTTCCATCACAGTCCTGACTACGTCAAGCTTCGCGAGAGTCCGAAGCAAGCTCCCCAGGACTTTAAACCGTATCAAGAGCCCACCGGCGGGGACCAAATCTGGGTGAGGAGGTACTCCGGAGGAACTTGGGGAGAACCGATCGCCGTGACGGGGCCGGGGGGTGACCTCTACCGCACGGCGGTGGCTGTCGATGGGAGCGGGCGCGCCTGGATTTTTTGGTCAGAGAATCACGGAGGCAACTTCGACATCTTCGCCCGCGCCATTGACAATTCCGGACCGAAGGAGCAAATCCAACTTTCCAAGGACGCCGGCTCCGATATCGACCCGGTGGCGGCAACGACGCCGAGCGGCCAAGTGTGGGTAGCCTGGCAGGGCTGGCGCAGCGGAGTGGCCGCCATCTATGCGGCCCATCAGGAGGGCCACGGCTTTTCCCCGCCCGCCAAGGTTTCCAACTCGAGCAAGGATGAATGGCACCCGGCCATCGCTGCCGACAGAACGGGCCGGGTGGCCGTGGCGTGGGATTCCTATCGCAACGGCAACTATGACGTCTACGCGCGCATCTGGGATTCGAAATCATGGGGGAACGAGGTTCCTATTGCGGCGACGTCTCGCTACGAAGCGTACCCATCCATCGCCTTTGATCCCAGCGGGCGCCTTTGGATCGCCTATGAGGAAGGCGGTCGGGGCTGGGGCAAAGACTACGGTACTTATTCAAGCACGGGCGTGTCTGTCTATCTGGGGCGGCTGATCAAGTTGCGCGGACTTGACCCGGGTGGTCGGCTGGTGGAGCTCGATGCCTCTCTCGACTCCGCCTTGGTGGGCATACCCAGTCTCCGCGCCGACCGCACGGGCAGTCAAAGCGAATCCGCGTCGTTGGACCCCGACCCTAACCAGGCCCTGCACCGCCAGCCCGATTGGTCCCCCGATTGGGACCACCTATTGAGTCGGGCCGCCAGGAACAGCCTGCCGCGCCTGCTCGTGGACGGTTCAGGCCGGATCTGGCTAGCCTTCCGCACGAAGCATCCGATCTGGTGGGGCCCGGTTGGACCCGTCTGGACCGAGTACCTGGTGTCCTTCGATGGCAAGGGCTGGACGAAACCAATTTTCCTGAACCATACCGACAACCTCTTGGATAACCGGCCGGCCGTGGTGACGGTTGCGAATGGCAAGCTGCTGATCGTGAATTCGTCCGATGGCCGGCGAGACCTTAAGCCCAGCGAGACAAACCCAGATCAATATGGTTTGACCTTAAACCCGTTGGTTGACCCCTACGAAAACGACCTTTGGATGCACGAGATTGATTTGGGGCCGGCAAACGGGGCGATCCCTGTGGTTTCGGCAGGTTCGGACGCCAAGCCGGAGCCCCCGACCTTTGACAGCGCCAACGTCGCCGGTATCAAAGCGATGCGCGGCTATCGCGGCGGTCCCAACGGGGACCTGCGCATTGTGCGCGGCGAATTTCATCGCCACAGCGAGGTTTCTTCCGATGGCGACTTCGACGGGACCCTACTCGATCAATGGCGTTACGTGCTCGATGCCGCTGATTTGGACTGGGTGGGCTGCTGCGATCACGACAATGGCGACGGGCGTGAATACGCGTGGTGGACGGAGCAAAAGCTTACCGATGTATTTTACGCACCGGGTAGGTTCATCCCCATGTTCTCCTACGAACGCAGCGTGGATTACCCGGAGGGTCATCGTAATGTGATTTTTGCCCAACGTGGGATAAGGCCGCTGCCCCGGCTTCCGCGGAGCCTGGAAGATCATCCCGGCCCCGCTCCCGACACCCAAATGCTTTACGCCTATCTGAAGCAATTCAACGGGATTGCGGCGTCGCACACCAGCGCCACGACGATGGGAACGGACTGGCGGGATAATGACCCGAGCGTCGAGCCCCTGGTGGAGATTTACCAGGGGTTGCGCCAAAACTACGAGATGCCCGGGGCGCCTCGTTCCCCCAGCGAGAAGGACGCGATCATAGGCTGGCGGCCCAAGGGGTTTGTAGTTAACGCCCTGAACAAGGGTTATCGGCTGGGATTTGAGGCGAGTTCGGATCACTTCTCCACGCACCTCAGCTACAGTAATGTCTATGTGAAGGATCTGACTCGAGAGTCGCTCCTTGATGCCCTCCGCCAGCGACACGTTTACGCCGCCACCGATGACATTCTCGCGGACGTGGAAAGTGGCCGGCACATGATGGGAGACGAGTTCTCAACCTCCGAACTTCCTCTATTGAAGGTGAAGCTGAGGGGCACGTCCAAATTTGCCAAAGTGGTGATCGTGAAAGACGCCAAGTATGTATACACGACCTCGCCCAATACTCCGGAGGTGGAATTCTCCTGGCGGGATAACCAGCCCAATAAGGATAAGACCAGTTATTATTATGTGCGAGCAGAGCAGGACAACGGGGAGTTGGTTTGGGTTTCTCCCCTCTGGATTAGGTATACCGGGAACTGACAACGGAGGTGGCCCTCCGCCTGTCGCTGCGCGGCGGCCTGGCACATAAACACTTGCGCGTTCACACTCTCTCCGAGGCGCGATATCTCCCCCAGCGCGATCGTTTTATGACAAAGAAATGTTTGAACTTTATAGACTATCGTGTCGAACTGCGCATAATACATAGTGGGCGGTTGGCCAGCGAACACCCAATGCAAGAATTGTTACCCTTCAATTGATCACTTGCGTCGAGTCTCTGGGCTTTGTCCTGACATCACGTAGATGGGTCGCAGATATTGAGACTCTTAATTCGGGCTCAAGTGGGGAGCCAATTTAGAGGAGGGCATTACTATGGAGATCAGTGCGACGCGTGGGCTTTTCCAAAATTGGCAGCCATCCGTTGGCCGCATAGACAGGGCGAGAATTCAACGTCCAGTTCAACTGTGTTTACTCTTCCTCGTGGTTATGACCGTCGGAAAGGTGGCATGGGCGCAAGTGGATACGGGCGCCGTCCTTGGCACAATCAAAGACTCGTCGGGAGCGGTGGTGCCAGGCGCAAAGGTGACGTTGACGAACGAGGGCACCAGTCTTTCTGACAATACAACGGCGGGACCGGATGGCGCTTATACTTTCACGCCCGTGAAGATTGGCACCTACACCGTCACGGCGGAGTTTCAAGGGTTCAAGAAAGAGATCCGGCCTCACATCGTTGTGAATGTCCAGGATCACGTGCTTGTGGATTTCACGCTGGTTCCAGGCTCAACCACGCAGAGTGTTGAGGTGACCGCCGCGGCTCCCCTCCTCCAGACGGCCGATGCTTCTGTCGGCCAGCTCGTGGGTGCAAAACAGATTAACGATTTGCCCCTCAACGGCCGAAATTATGTCTTTTTGGCGCAACTGTCGGCGGGAGTTACTTTCGCGCAGCAGGATAATATACCCGGACAAGGCGACGCCGCCTTCAATTCCTGGGGAGCTTTTTCCGCTAACGGCGTAATCTCTGAACAAAACAACTTTATGCTGAACGGGGTAGACAACAATAACACCCAGCCGGATGCTCAAAGCGGCTGGTGGTTCGCCGTTTTGCCGCCGATCGATGCACTCGATGAGTTCAAGGTCCAGACCCTTGATTATAGTGCGGAGATGGGCCGCGCCGCGGGTGCCGTTATGAATGTCGTGGTTAAGTCTGGAACCAACAAGCTTCACGGAGACCTCTGGGAATTCGTCCGCAATGACAAGCTTGATGCCGCCGACTTTTTCGAAAACGCTACCGGCACGCAAAAAGGCGAATTCCGTCAAAACCAGTTTGGGGGAACTTTAGGGGGGCCTCTTCATGTCCCTGGGCTGTGGGGAGCAAATAACAAGGCCTTCTTTTTCCTGAGTTATGAAGGTACGCGGATTCGTCATGCCAATCCCCAAACGGCTTCTGTGCCCACCGCCTTAGAGCGGAGCAGTGGTTACACGAACTTCTCGGATCTGCTCGCGAACGAACACGGCAGTACGCCTGCTGACGACCTGGGCCGGACATTTCCTTTGGGGCAGATCTTCGACCCCGCAACCACCCGGCCAGTCACGCAAGGCGCGGTCGACCCGGTCACGACCTTGGTAGCCACTCACACCGGCTACGTTCGCGACCCTTTCGCGGGGAATGTCATCCCAGGCACCCGTATTGATTCCAATGCTGTTCGCCTCCTTGACCTCTATTCCCCTCCTACCCGCGCGGGTCTGTTCAATAACTTCTTCTCGGATGTACCCGCGCAAAGCAACGATAATGTGGGTGTTGCCCGGGTTGATCAGAATGTGGGAAACACGGATCAAATATTCGCGACCGTCACCTACGACCACAGCCCATCATATTTGCCCCCGTTGTTTCCCGGACCCGGAGACGGCGCCGGCGCCTATGGCGCGGGAACCATTGGGATTACTGCCACCAGCTCGGTTCTGGGTGAAACTCACGCCTTTTCGCCGACCACCATTAACGAGTTTCGCATTGCCTTCATCCGGCATGACAATCTTAATACCGACCCTGACAATGGCATCCTGGGATTACCCCAGCAATTTGGAATTCAAGGCATTCCCCAGTCAAAGGAGAATGGGGGCCTGCCTGCCATGAATATTAGCGGCCTTAACCAACTGGGGGCCGCGACCTTCACACCCCTTGGAAAAATCAGCGATGTGTGGGACCTCCGGGAGAACCTGACCAAGGTCCATGGCGCCCACAGCATGAAGGCCGGATTCGAAGGTATGTTGAACTATGTCCCCTACATTGTGGCCCAGCGCTCGCGCGGGTTGTTCAGCTTCACGGGTGCTTACACTTCGATTCCCACCGCTAATGTCGGAGACACGGCCATCGCCCAGTTCGTTCTGACTCCCACTGCGGCGACCGTTCCAGGAGGAATCAATAATGTTGGCGGCATGAACACACTGAATGGAACTGGCACCGTTAACAGCACTTACACACGCAATTACCTGGCAGGCTACTTCCAAGACGACTTCAGGGTGAACTCGAAACTAACCTTGAACCTCGGCCTGCGCTACGAGTTTGGCAGCCCAATCCGGGGTCTATTCCAACAGCAAGCAGACTTCGTTCCGGGCGCACCTTTTTCGGGTGCGGAGTACCTTTACCCGAAGAGCAATACGGAGTTGCCGCCCGCGACGTTCCTGGCAGCGTTGCAGAAGGATGGAGTCGCCTTTACCCCAACCAGCAATGTCAGCGGGATTGGCCCCAAGCACGACTTTGCTCCGCGCGTCGGCATCGCGTATCGCCTTGGGCAAAATATAGTTTTGCGGGGGGGATACGGGATATTCTTTGGAGGCTTTGAAAACATAGGCGCTTTGGCCTATATCGGCGCAACCAACGCGCCGTATCTGATCGGTTTGCAGTACTTCGCGCCGAATTCCGCCGAACCTATTACTCCCGACAATTCCATTGGGGGACTTGAAAATGGCCTCTCCAACGTTTCCCTCACCCCTTCTTCCGTCACCGCGACGAGTGGGTTCGTCGCCTCTGGGTACCAGTTCCGACCCTCCGAGCCCTACACGCAGGGTGCGAACCTGATGGTTCAATACCAAGTGACGCCGAACCAGTCCGTCCAGATGGGATATGTTGGGACCTTCGGGCGGCATCTCTACCTGCCCCAGAATTTGAATAATCCCACTGAGATTTTGCCGCCCCTGTTGAACCCAAATTCCTATATTCCCTTCCCGGACTTTGCTGAGGGTGCAAGCTATGTGACTTATAATGGGAGTTCTTATTATCACTCCCTGCAATTCTCCTACAACCGGCGAATCAGCAACGGCTTGATCCTGCTTGCCAACTATACCTACTCAAAATGCCGGAGCGATGCTATATCCTTTGATAGTCCTTCAGCCCAAATCAATGGGTACCGGGCAACCGACATTCCCGGGTTCGGAATCGAAGGTGACTACGGTCTGTGCGAGGCCGACGTGCGTCAGATCGTCCACGGCGCATTTGGCTACGATCTTCCCTTCGGCAAGGGGAAGCGATTTTTGACAAATCCCGGCAGGGTAGCGAACTTCCTGGCCGGCGATTGGTCTGTTCATGGAATACTCTCTTTTCAGGACGGTCAGCCGTTCACCATCTATTGCGATATTGGGACGGCGGCGGGAACGGGATGCGATGCCCTGCTGGTCCCTGGGCAGAACCCGATCGGAGGTCCGCACAACGTGAATCAGTGGCTAAATCCCGCAGCATTTACGAATCCGCCCCTCGCCACGGCTGTTGGCCAGTCTAATCTCGCGCCGCTTGGAGGTGCGCCCACCCAGGGCATCGGACCGGGATTCCATCGTCTAGATTTTTCGCTCTTCAAGCAGTTTCAAACGTCGGATTCGACCCACTTCGAATTCCGGGCGGAGGTCTTCAATCTTACGAATCACCCGAACTTCTCCGTGCCGTATTCCCAGCTTGATTTTCAGGCACCCCAGTTCACGCAGATCACGCAGACCCGCGATACTCCCAATGATCCTCGCGAGATCCAGCTCGCGTTGAAGTTCTACTGGTGATTGGGCAAGGAATTGACTCGGATAAAGTTTTGTGGTCAGCCAGAGAAACTTGAAAATGTCACAGCCGTGGGGGCCTGCCCGGGCCCCACGGTCAAGAAGTTCGTTATCACCGGCACCAAGACCGATACGCCTGGTATGCGCGGCTGATGACCCCTGCATAAGGTTTGGCCAAACCTTTCCCTCAGAAAAGGATCTGGCGATGCGGCGAATCAACGTTGGTCTCATTCTGACAACCCTGCTCGTGCTCGGCAGCAATGCGCAAGCGCAAACCGCGGCGGCTTTTCGAGTTCTGTTCGGCGTTAACGATGCCAGTGAAACCCGTTGGGACGGCTCGTTGAAGGTCATGCAGGCAGGCCGATACAGCCTGGAACCTTGGCGATTTGGAGGACCGGATAAAATCGAAGGTGAGCTCTTTCATCTCTCTACCCGCCCCGGAAGATTCTACGACGCGCCGGCGCATGCTGATCTTCCGGTGGCCAATGGCTTCATCATTACCGCTACATCGGTGGGTGACAATAGCGAATTTTCCTTCACTACCGCCCAGGGTGACTTTAGTTTTCGCGCCTCCGAAGTTCCCTACGGGAAGGGAATCTACAAGCTGGGCGGGCGAGTTTATGTGGACCGGGTGCCGGTGAGCACGCGGCTGACGGAGACGCCGGAAGAAGAAGACTATCCCGCGCTCGCGGCCGGCGCAAACGGCGACGTCTGGCTGGCTTACGTGCAGTTCCACCACAGTCCTGACGCCGGCAAGATTCGCGCCAATCCACCCCGGATGCCCACCGACTTCAACATCTATGCCGAACCCACCGGGGGCGACCAGATTTGGGCGAGGAGATACTCGGGCGGAAGCTGGGGCGAAAGCATCGCCGTGACTTCCGCCGGCAAGGATGGCTACAAGGCGGCGGTCGCCGTGGATGGCAGCGGGCGGGCCTGGGTGATCTGGTCGGAGAACCAATCGGGGAATTTCGACATTTTCGCGCGGGCCGTGGATGCTTCTGGAGCCGGCGAACAAGTGCGGATTTCCAACGAGCCGGGTTCCGACATTGATGCCGTTGCCACCACTGACGCGGGTGGCAAGGTGTGGATCGCCTGGCAGGGCTGGCGGAATGGCGTGGCGGCCATCTACGCCGTGCATCAGGAGGGCAAGGGCTTCTCTCCGCCGGTAAAGGTTTCGAATTCCAACGCCAACGAATGGGACCCCGCCATCGCCGCGGACAAGTCGGGTCGCGTGGCCGTGGCGTGGGATTCCTATCGGAATGGCAACTACGATGTCTACGCACGAACTTATTCGGCCAATGGCTGGGGCGACGAGATTCCCGTCGCCGCCACCGCGCGGTATGAAGCTTATCCTTCCATCGCCTATGATGGGACGGGGCGGTTATGGATTGCCTATGAGGAGGGGGGCCGCGGTTGGGGCAAAGACTTTGGCGCCTACGTGACTACCGGCGTTGCCCTGTATCAGGGCCGCGTGATCAAGTTGCGCGGGCTTGAGCCCGACGGGAGTTTCGTTGACCTGGATGCCTCCTTGGATTCGGTGTTAGCGGGTGTTCCGAATATGCGCGCGGATCGCCTGGGGAGTCAGGCCGATTCAGGGTCTTTGGATCCTAATCCGGACATCGCCTTGCATCGGCGTCCGGCTGAAGAGGATGAATTTGATTACGTTGAGCTTGCGCAGAACTCATTGCCGCGCTTGGCCATTGATGGTTCGGGGAGAATATGGCTTGCCTTCCGCACGCCCCATCCTTACTGGTGCAGCACCAACGGACTCGTCTGGGAGGAGTACCTGGTGTCATTTGACGGCAAGGGTTGGACGCGACCTATTTTTCTGGATCATACCGACAATCTTTTGGACAACCGGCCAGCTTTGGTGTCGGTGGCGCAGGGCAAGCTGCTGATGGTGAATTCTTCGGACGACCGCCGCGCCTACGGCCCCGCCAACACCTCAGTCGCGCCGGGCCTTATTCCGAGGACTCTCGAGGATCCTTACAACAACGACCTTTGGAGTCGCGAAGTTGATCTGGGCCCGGGCACCCAGACCATTCCGGTTATAGCAGCCCGCCCCACGGCAGCCCCCGCAACGACCATTGCCGCCGCCCACACCGCGGCGATGCAGGCATTCCGTGAATATCGGGGCGGACCGCAAAGGAATCTGCGCATTGCCCGGGGTGAATTCCATCGCCATAGTGATATCGATTTTGACGGGGAGGGTGACGGTACGCTTTTGGATCAATTCCGCTACATCCTGGATGCTGCGGCAATGGACTGGGTGGGCTGCTGTGACCACGATAGTGGCGATGGGAGGGAATACCCCTGGTGGATCAACCAGAAGCTTACGGATATTTTCTATGCGCCCGGCAAATTCGCTCCCATGTTTTCCTACGAACGCAGCGTGCCTTATCCGGATGGCCACCGCAATGTGATCTTCGCCCAGCGCGGCATCCATATCCTTCCGCGCCTGGAGCCGGCGCAACTGGGAACGGCCTGGGAAGCAAACCACTATGACCATACCCCCGACACCCAAATGCTCTACGCCTACCTGAAGCAATTCGACGGCATCGTGGGGTCGCATAGCAGCGCTACGGGAATGGGCACGGATTGGCGGGACAACGATCCCAATGCCGAGCCCGTCGTTGAAATCTACCAGGGACTTCGCCAGGATTACGAAATGCCCGGCGCTCCTCGCGCCATCAGCCAGGCGGATGCCATCGGAGGCTGGCGGCCGAAGGGTTTCGTAAACGCGGCTCTGTTGAAGGGTATTAAGCTGGGGTTCGAGGCGAGCTCGGATCACATCTCGACCCATCTCAGCTATGCGAATCTCTACGTCAAAGATGTGACCCGCCGGTCGGTCCTGGAAGCACTTAAGCTGCGCCATGTATACGCCTCCACCGATGAGATTCTCGCTGACGTCGAGAGCGGAACGCACATGATGGGTGATGAATTCTCCACTTCGGATCCCCCAGAGCTTAAGATCAAACTCCGTGGCACTTCCAAACTCGCCAAAGTCACCATCGTTCGCGACGGCAAGTATGTATACTCGACTTCCCCCAACACACAGGAGGTGGAATTCTCCTGGCGGGACAACCAGCCGCAAAAAGATAAGACGAGTTATTACTACGTACGGGGTGAACAGGATGATGGCCAAATTGTTTGGGTCTCGCCGATGTGGATTAAGTACACCGGCCAGTAGACCCACCCGCCGGTTTTCAGTATGGGGATGGGTAAGGGCAAGGTTCAGTGTGTATTCCGGCTGCGACCGGGAAACCCGGCGCAGGATGGGCGTGAAAATGAGACGACTTGGCATGCTCGCTCTTGGGTTCGGAGCCTTGATTTCAATCGGGCCTGTTTCGGGAATGGCTCAGGGTGTCGGGAAAGGGCCGTTGCGCGTCCTCGCCAGTAATCCCCGCTATTTTACGGACGGCTCCGGGAAGGCGATCTACTTAACTGCTGCGCACACCTGGACCAACCTACCCGACATTGGGCTTACAGATCCTCCTCCTGCCTTTGATTTCGAGCAATATTTAAAATTCATTGCGGACCACAATTACAACTACATCCGGCTATGGCGTTGGGAGACTCCGAAAGACATCGAGAAAGATGGGATTGTCAGGTATAGCACCCCCCATCCCTGGATGCGAACGGGTCCCGGATTGGCCTGGGACGGGAAGCCGAAGTTTGACCTCAACGCACTTAATGAGGAGTACTTTGCGCGAATGCGGACGCGCGTTGAATTGGCGCGCGACCGGGGCATCTATGTTTCAGTCATGCTTTTTAACGGGTGGGAACTCCAGTTCTCAAATTGGGTTGGCCATCCCTTCAACGCGCAAAACAATATCAACGGGATCGACGGGGACCCGGATAAAGACGGGCGCGGTACGGAGCTTGAGAGTTGGCCTCTTCCCGCGGGTGTGGAGAAGATTGAAAAAGCTTATGTGCGCAAGGTCATTGACACGGTCAACGACCTGGATAACGTTCTCTATGAAATCTCGAATGAGAGCGGACCATACTCCACGGACTGGCAATATGACATGATCGAGTACATCAAGTCCTATGAAGCCGGCAAGCTAAAACAGCATCCGGTGGGTATGTCCTTTCAATATCCGGGCGGCAGTAACAGTACTTTGTTTAACAGCCCAGCCGACTGGGTCTCGCCCAATTCGGACAGCCGCACCGGAGCCTACAACTACCGCGACAACCCTCCACCGGGAGATGGGAGGAAGGTCGTACTATCCGACACCGATCATCTTTGGGGCAATGGTGGTAACAGGCAGTGGGCATGGAAGAGCTTTCTACGTGGATTGAACCCGCTCTACATGGATCCCTATGAAGACCCACCGATTTGGGAACGGCTGCTCCCCGACATTGAAGAAGTCCGCCGTAACCTGGGGTACACGCGGACGTACGCTACAAAAATGGATTTGGCTGCCATGACACCGCGCCTGGATATATCGTCAACGGGTTATTGCCTTGCGAATGTCGGTACAGAGTACCTTGTCTACCAGCCCAATACGGGGGAGTTTACCGTGGATTTGACCCCCGGCACGTATAGCTACGAGTGGTTCAACCCAGTTGCAGGGAGTAAGACTGGCGAAGGCTCGTTTACCACCGAAGGTGGACGCAAATCTTTTGCCGCTTCCTTCCCTGGGGATGCGGTTCTGTATCTCAAGATAAAAACACGCTCGGGACCGTAGAGCGACACAGTCGATCATTCGACCGGTATCTTTGATTATCGTTTTTGAGCCACTGGGTCACGACCGTCGTTCCCCGCGGGGGGTACGATCTACTGAGGCTTTCCAGCTTCACGTTCGGGATTCTTGCCGAAGCGATACCGGTAGGCAAGGGGCGTTAACCCCGCCATCATCTTGAAGGTCCTACCAAAATGGCTTTGACTGCAAAATCCCAAGTGGGTGCTTATCTCTGCGATGGGTGTACCAGTTGTCGAGAGTAAGGACTGCGCCCTGGCAATCCGGTAGCGCGTCAGATAGTTGAGAAATGATTGGCCGGTGACCTTCTTGAAAAATCGCATAAAGTTAACAGTGCTCATGGCGCATATGCGGGCCGCATCGGCGATGTGAATTGGCTGACCAAACCTATGGTCAATGAACCGAAATAGGGGATCGAGGCGCTGCAAGTCCTCCTGCCTGCCTTCAAGTGCCTCGCGTGTCGCTACGTAGTTGTTGTAATGCCGAAACAGGAGCAGGAGCAGCACCCGAAGGTAGGTTTTGACCGCCAGGCGAGCCACGTCGTTCGCGGGAGGAAGTTCCTGATGAATTTTCAAAATCAGTTCCAGCGCCTGGTCAGGCACGGGGGAAGAGGGAGCGACCACGTGTGGGAACCGCGCGTCCTGGCAAAGGAAGGGAGTCAGCAACTTCTCATCTTCTCCGCTGCCGTTACCCAGGAGGATTCCGGACTGGAAATGCAAAAAAGCAAGCCTGAGTTTCCCCTTCGGACTATTGAAGATCTGGTGGTAAAGATTCGGCCCCAGGACCACCAGGCTACCTTTCCTCATCGGAAAACGGCGCTGACTGACTTGAATGAGGCCTTCCCCGTCGTAGACATATAATACTTCAAGAGAATCGTGCCGGTTCATTCGGACGTTGTGATCGACATCGTGAATATCGAAACCAATCTCGATGGGAAATGAGAGGTCAAAATGACAGGGGTGAACCCCCTCCGAATTGATTATCGGCGGGGCGAATTGTTCGGCGGGCTTCCATAGCGACCGACGTATGTACACGGCCCTGCCTCACTTCTATGCTGCACTTCGTGGCCCGATGTCTAAAACTTACCACGACCTTCGGCCCCTGTTCAATATGACACGAATTTTTCGCATTAAGGCCGTGTTTGGACCAAGCCACGATCTCATATAAAGTCGCGGACTCACCCGTTGGAAATCGGCGAATTCGGATTACCGGATGTCTTTTTGACAAAGTATTATGCGGTTGTGATAGACGCTGGAGTCCACGGCGATATAAACCTTAAGCACGGTCCGGATGCGCCGCCGCTCCGGACAGAAAGGGGAGTACGAATGGCAGAAGCACTTCAAGCAAACGAAGCTGAAAATTTCAAGGCGGACGTTTCCCCGGGAAAGCCGGGATTTTTCATCAAGGGAGCCGAATCTCTGGATTGGGGAATGAAGAATCGGTTGGCGAGAATCTTCAATCCTAAGAGTCGAAAAACACTGATGATGGCGATCGACCACGGGTATTTCGAGGGTCCGATCACAGGTTTGGAACAAGTCGAGTCGAGCATCGTACCAGCGCTCCCTTATGTTGACGCGCTCATGCTGACCCGGGGGATACTGAGAACCTGCGTACCTCCTGAGTTCAATCGAGGGATCGTGCTGCGAGTTAGCGGTGGTCCCAGCATTTTGAAAGCGCTATCCAACGAGCAGCTTGTCGTCGACATTCAAGATGCGGTGCGCCTGGGGGCATTAGCACTTGCGGTTGGGGTCTTTATCGGGACAGACTTTGAAACGCAGACCGTTCAAAACCTGACCCGCTTGGTGGACTTGGGGAGCCAATACGGAATACCGGTTTTGGCGGTCACGGCAACTGAGGATGAAGCGCCTCGCGATGCCAAGTACTTCCGGATGGCTTGTAGGATTTGTGCGGAGCTCGGTGCGCATTTCATTAAGACTTATCATGTGGCGAAGGATTTTGAGACAGTGACGGCATCCTGCCCGGTTCCGGTGGTGATCGCAGGTGGTGGGAAAGTCTCAGAATTGGACGCTTTGAAATTGGCCCACCGCGCCCTTCAGGAGGGCGCCGCGGGGGTAGACATGGGACGCAATATCTTCCAAGCTGAAGCTCCCGCCGCTATGGTCCAGGCGATTCGGGCAGTAGTTCACAAAGGTGAGACACCGGCAAAGGCCCACGAACTTTATCGTTCCCTGAAGGAAGCCGACTAGAATAGCTTTTAAGTTTTACCAGGCAGGGAATGGGACGGCCACGGTCGCGACTCAGGAGGATCAATATGCACCGGTGGTTGATTTACAGTTTGATTACGATTGTTCTGTTCGGTTTTTGGGGCTTTGTTTCGACCGTCGTCACACGGGATGTCGCGCCCCTCACGGTGCAAGTCCTCTCTACTATTGGGCTTCTCCCCGTGGCGTTGGTTCTGGCCTTTTCGAAGAACCTTTACAAGGGCAGCAACTTCGGCAAGGGTATCCTGTTCGCCACGGCCACCGGAGTTCTGGGAGGAGGTGGAAACATCGCCATGTACAAAGCCCTGCAGTTGGGCGGCGAAGGCTCGGCAGTTGTGCCGCTCACGGGGATGTACCCCCTGGTCACTGTTGCCCTGGCGACGTTCCTTCTCAAGGAAAGGTTGAACCGGATCCAAACCGCAGGGTTCGGGCTGGCCCTGGCCGCCATCTACCTTTTCAGCCCTCGAGAGAGCTTGGGGGCGGCGGCGAACTGGAGAAGCCTGTTCTCCGCATGGATGGTGTACTCCCTGACCGCCTTGGTCCTTTTTGGCCTTTCTTCCATCTGCATGAAATTCGCAACCCACCACATTTCCGACGAGCTTTCGACGATTTTCTACACCCTCGGTTACATTTTGATTGCCGCCGTCATCATCGCTGCAAGGTCCACCGAATGGCATTTGTCGAAGAAGGCGTGGTCTCTGGGAATTCTGGTGGGCCTCCTGATGGCCTCGGCGACTTTGACCCTCTTCATCGCCTACCGCTGGGGCAAGGCCTCGGTCGTGACACCTCTCGTCGCCCTCTACCCCCTGGTGACCGTGGTGCTGGCGGGGCTCTTCTTGAAAGAGCATTTCGATCTGATCAAGATTGCCGCGATTGCGCTGGCGCTTATGGCGGGTCTGGCCTTAAGCATGGAGGGGAAATCCGGGGCGCCGGTCCCGACGCCGCTCGAACCGTGACCCCCCCACCTTCGCCGCTCCGGGCCCCCGTGATGGGGAACTTTATCTTCGCAAGGAAGGGGGCAGTCAATGACGATGTCCTCCAAGGTTGTTAACCATGAGCGTTCCCTCGACGCCTATCGCCAAGCGATTGGCCGGCAGCGGCAGGCGTTGACAACCCCCGCGCTGATTCTTGATCTTGATATCCTGCGGCGCAACATTGCGACCATGGCGGCATGGAACCAAGAGCATGCCAAGATCCGCCCTCATGCCAAGATCCACAAGTGTGTGGAGATCGCTCGCCTGCAGATTGCCGCTGGAGCAGTGGGCATCACGACGGCGACGGCCTGGGAAGCGATCCTGATGGCGCATGCGGGGTTGGACAATATTTTGATTGCGAACGAAGTGATGGGGGAAGAGAAGCTCGCCCGGCTCGCGGAAGCGGCTCGCGAAACCACGATTATCGTTGGTGTCGATAGCGTGGCCGGGGGTGAAGCTCTCTCCCGTGCCGCCGTGGCGGAGGGGGCGAAGTTCGGAGTTTTGGTCGAGCTGGACGTGGGACTACGTCGTGGGGGGGTGCGCAGCCATGAGGCGGCCTGTGCCGTTGTCGCCGCAGTTTCCCGCCTGCCGGGATTGGTGTTCCGCGGCGTGATGGGCTACGAGGGGCACGTAGTGGAGGAACCCGACCGGGCAGTGCGCGCTCGCAGAGCTGCCGAGGCTATTGACGTGCTGATCGCCGGCGTGGAAGTCCTCGAGCGGGCGGGTTTTGCCATCGAGATCGTCTCCGCGGGCGGAACCAACACCTACGACATGACCGGCGCCCATCCCCGCGTGACGGAACTTCAGGCGGGCTCCTACGTCTTTATGGACGCCACTTATGGGCCCCTTACTCCGGTATTCAAGCCTGCCCTCAGCATGCTGGGAACGGTCATCAGTCGCAACGAGCAAACCGCGCTTCTGGATATCGGCACGAAGGTCATGGCCATGGACCTGGGTCCGCCCGCCTTGGTGGATCCGTGCGCCACGCTCCGGGCGATGCACGAGGAGCACACCCTGCTGGATGTCGTCGACAGCACACGGTTGCACGTTGGCGAGCCCGTGGAGATGATCGTGGGCTACTGTGGCGGCACGGTTAACCTGAACGATGTTTACTACGTCGTTGAAAACGACCGAGTGGTTGACGTCTGGCCAATCCAGGCGCGAGGTCCGGGCCGGGCCGCGGTGGCATAGAAGCACCCCATGGAATAGAATCGAGAAGGCTATGAGTATCTCCGCGAGTGAACCGCGAAAACTGACAAAGTATGAGCTGTGGTACGGACGCGATGAACCTCCCCCGCAGGGTACCGTGCTGCATGCCGGGTTGGTAAGAGCGATATTGCAAGAAGGCGACTTGCGGGACGTCCGGCTGGGGGAAACGGAGTTGGTGCGCCGCATCTACGTTGCCGTTCGGGACGAGAACTGGGACACGATCCCGGCAGAAATCCGGGATGTTTCGACCAACGTCGGTGACGATCGATTCATAATCTCCTATGAGGCGGAGCATAGGGCTCGTAATGTCCATTTCCGTTGGCGCGCAACCATTGCTGGCGAGCCGGATGGGACCATCACTTACACGATGGATGGCCACGCCCTGCAAGAGTTCTCGTACTGCCGGATCGGCTTTTGCGTGCTGCATCCCCTGGCGGAGTACTGCGGTCAACCCTACCGCGGACTAGGGCCGGCTGGGCCGATCTCGGGGAACCTGCCGGCTTTGATCGCCCCCCAGCCCTTCGAGGGCGGCTTATACATCCCCCTGTTTCCATCTGTTTCGGAGTTGACCGTCTCACTGAAGAGCGGTACCGACATACGGTTCGCCTTTGAGGGAGACTTGTTCGAGACCGAGGATCAACGCAACTGGTCCGATGGCTCCTTTAAGACCTACTGCACTCCGCTCTCTCTTCGATATCCATTCAAGGCGCGCGCCGGCCAAGCGTTCACGCAGCGCGTAACCTTTGCCGTGGAACATCCTCCCGCCCACGGAATTACTCGTGATTCCAAGGTTCAACTTCATCTCGGCCCTTCGCTTCGCCAGCGGTTGCCGCGCATCGGACTGGGCGTGGCATCACAGGACGGGGATCTCACGCCGCGCGACGCGGACCTGCTCGACAGGCTGCATCTCGATCATTTGCGCGTCGACCTGCACCTGAGCGAAGCCGGTGCCAGTCAGGCTCTGGTGAAAGCCGAACGCCAGTGCCGTCTCTTGCATTGTGGCCTTGAGCTCGCGTTATTCGTCACCGAAAATGCGGAACAGGAGATTTCGAGCCTCACGCCCCTCTTACCCCCCTCGGTTGCCATTTCGAGCGTACTTATATTCCACGAGAAAGAGCCGGTCACTTCGGCCCGATGGGTCGAGTGTGCACGAGTCAGGCTGGCTCCCCGACTTGCCGGCGTCCCGGTCTGCGGGGGCACGAACCTCAATTTCGCGGACCTGAATCGGGTGCGTCCGGACGTCTCCGCGCTCGAGGGTGTCACCTATTCCATCAACCCGCAGGTGCACGCCTTTGACGAAAGGTCGCTGGTCGAGAACCTTGAGGGGCAGGCCGATACGGTGGTGACGGCGTGCTCCTTTTGTGGAGATCGGCCCGTGATCGTCAGCCCGGTCACCCTTAAGCCGTGATTCAATCCTGACGCTATCGGCCCCGAGCCCCCTCCCGCGCCTGGACAACTTCCGAGTGCCGTGGATCCCCGCCAGATGTCGCTGTTCGCTGCGGCGTGGACCGTAGGAAGTGCCAAGCAGCTCGCGGAAGCAGGCGTTGCCTCCGTAACCTATTACGAGACCATCGGCTGGCGCGGAGTCAAGGAATTCGAGCAAGGGTGTGAGCTACCGGGGGCATTTGCTTCGTTCCCCGGAATGGCTTTTCCGCTCTACCATGTGTTCGTCGACTTAGCCGAACTTAAGGAGGGGGAGTTGACTGCCTGCGACTCGTCAGACCCCCTCAAGGTCCAGGGGCTTGGGGTACGCACGGAAGGAGGTCTCCACATTCTGGTGGCCAACCTTACTGCGGAATCGCAGGATTGCAGCGTTGGGCCCCTGGGAGAAGGCATGGTCAAGATGCGTTCGCTGGACGCAGACAGCGCGCCGTTGGCGATGGCTTATCCCCTGAAGTTCCGTTCGGCGGCACCACGTCAAGACCTTCGGCTTGCGGATTCGACGCTAGCCCTCACGTTGTGCCCTTACAGCGTGGTAAGGATCGACGCCGCGGGCTAGGCCCGGGAGAGGTTGCAAGAGTAAATGACTCGTTTAGTGGGCATTGATCTCGGAACCACTTCCTTCAAGGCCGTGATTTACGACGAACGCGGCAATACGCTGGCGAGTTCCCGAATATCGCCACCCGACGAGGAGCTCACGGTTAAGGGCTACCGGGTGACGATCTGGCGTCCCGAGAAACTTTGGGAGGCATTCTGCCATCTGATCCGCGAGGCGGTTAGCCAGTTGCCGGATCGCACCCTCCATGCCTTGGCGATTGGCGAATTGGGCCTGGTTGGCTACCCGGTAGACAACTCTGGGAACCCTCTCTATGCCGGTGTGACTTGGATTGATGCTGCGGCGACACCCTCCTCGGCGTTTCGGAATTGCGGCCTTGATGATGCGGCGGTTTTCAGCAATACCGGCAATCATTTGAGCCCCATTTATCCCCCTGCCTGGATCACCTGGATGTCAGAATCTGTGCCTTCATACGCTCAGGGGATGACGCGATGGCTGAATGTCGGGGACTATCTTGCGTACCGAATGTGCGGCGAGATGGCCCTCGATTACTCGATGGCCTCGCAGACCACCGTGTTTGACCAGCGGAGTTTGACCTTGCGCCCCGATTTGCTGCGCGCTTTCGGGTTGGATGAGAAGATTTTCCCCGCGCCGCGCCCGGCTGGAACCGTGCTCGGCCGGGTTCCCTCCGAAGTAGCGCTAGAAACCGGCCTCCCCGCCGGCCTCCCTGTTGTTCTGGGTGGGGCTGACTTTGTCTGTGGCGCTTACGGGGCAGGATTCCTTGATGCGGGAGATGTGGCAATCCTCACGGGCACGTGGGAGAACGTTATCGTCTGCTCGGATCGGCCGGAACTTGATGCGGGCCTAGGGCAATGCGGAGCCATTTGCGACGCCCACGTGGCCCCCAATCGATGGTCAATACGCATCGAGAATCTGTCGGGTGATGTGACTGAGTGGTACCGGAAGAAAATCAGTGCATTTGCCGATGGCGAGTTGGAAGACTCGGAAATGGTGTGGGAGCGTCTGATCGGATACGCGGAAGCGGCTGCCCCAGGGTGCGGTGGTGTAATCTTCATGTCCCACGTGTTCGGCAGTTATGGGCCGCGTCATGATCCGCTGGCGCGGGGTGCTTTCATCGGCCTCACGGGCACTAGTCGGCAGCAGGAACTGACCCGCGCGCTGTTTGAGGGGCTGAACTTCCAGACCCGGCATGCGGTCGAAGCGCTGGTCGAAGGAATTGGCCGGCCTCCGGGTCGCGTCGTGGCGATGGGTGGTGGTGTGAGAAACCGCTTCTGGGTGCAAAACAAAGCCGACATTCTCGGGCGCTCACTGGAAGTGGTGACAACGCCTGACGTGACACCGCGGGGCGTCGCCATGATTGCCGGTGTAGGTATCGGAGTGTTCAGCGACTTCCGCGAAGCCCTCGGGCATTTTGAGCGACCCGTAACCGTGGTCGCGCCGGACCCCCGCCGCAAGGATTTTTACCAGCGAGTTTACTCAGAAGTATACCTGCCGCTTTGCGACGCGCTCGCTCCCTATAACTCCCGGCTAGCGGCGCTTACGGCCCCAGAGCAAGGTACCCCAGGATAAGGGGAGATTTCTTTGTAAATAGGAGGTTTTACGTGGCCGACATCAGTCTCCCCGTCCCCATCTCCCAAGTCGCGCTGGTGGTAAATGACATGGAAAGTTCGATGCGGATGTACACCGAAACTATGGGCTGGGGACCTTGGAATATCTATGAGTATAAGGCGCCGCGTCTTCACGACGTCTTTGTACGGGGCGTCCCCCAAGAATTCACCTGGATCGGAGCCGAAACGCCCGTCGGCTCAACCTATATCGAACTCCTCCAGCCTTTGGAGGGGCCGAGTATTTGGCGCGAGTTCCTGGATCGACAGGGCGAAGGACTCAATCACATTGGCTATTGGGCCAAGACCATGGAGGAGGCGGAACGTATCAAAGAATCCTATAAGGCCCGTGGGACACCGGTGTTGATGAGTGCCTGGATCGATCAGGTCTATTTTTACTTCTTGGATTCGAAGCCGATGATCGTCGAAGTATGGACTGGCGATCTGGACTCACTTCGCCCGAGCCGCACATACCCGTGACGGGGGTAGCACGCAATCCATATCGACAAGGACTCTTGCTATCTGGCCAAGCTCCATCACTTGGAGGTAGTATGGAAGACCGGGTTGGGTACAGTGTTCGCACTGATTGGAGAACTCTGGTTGCAGTGTCGTTGATGGGTTTTCTGCTGGCGACGGTGACGGCAAAGGCCCAATTGCCCGGCGCGGTGACGCAACTCACTCCCAGCGCCAACCAGAGATATCTTGTTGACCAAAAGGGCAACCCTTTTTTCTTGCAAGGCGACGCAGCCTGGTCGCTGATCGTGGCGACGTCGGACGCGGAAGTCGAACAGTACATGCAGAACCGGCGCCAAAAGGGCTTCAATACCATCCTGGTGAATCTGCTCGAACATAAGTTCTCCAAGAACCCTCCACTGAACGAAGCGGGTGACGCACCCTTCACCACGCCGGGAGACTTATCCACGCCGAATGAAAAGTATTTCGCCCACGCCGATTGGGTAATCCAGAAGGCTGGGGAAAATGGGATCCAAATCCTGCTCGCGCCGATTTACCTGGGAGCCAAAGGAACGGATGAGGGCTGGGTTGAAGAGCTCCGGAAGCTCGAGCCTGAAAAGTGCCTCGCTTACGGGCGGTATTTGGGAAAACGCTACAAAGATTTTGACAACATCATTTGGGTTATGGGTGGAGACCGAAGGCCAGGCGAAGTCATCGAGAAGATCGATCTCGTTGCGTTGGGCATCCGGGAATTCGACCAGCGGCACCTCTTCACCGCCCATAGCGCACACGACTACTCGGCGGTTGAAGACTTTGGTGGGGGCGGGTGGTTAACCGTCAACGCAACCTATGCCCACGAGCTTCCTTACGAGAAATTGTTTGAAGATTATAACCGTGCGCCGCTGATGCCCTTTTTTCTGATTGAGACCACTTACGAGGGTGAACATAACGCCTCTGAAGTGCAGATCAGGCGGCAAGCATACTGGGCAGTTCTCTGTGGCGGATTTGGCCATGTCATGGGCAACAATCCCATATGGCACTTCGAGGGCCCCACGCTGTATCCGGCCAGCGGATCCTGGCAGCAGGCGATGGATCTTCCCGGTTCCGTAGGGATGATGTATTGGGGCAGGCTCTTCCGCTCGCGCGCCTGGTATGACTTGGTTCCCGATCAAAATCACGAGGTCGTAACCGGCGGGCTGGGCGAGTTCCGAGGGCTTGACCTTCTTACGGCCGGCCGCACCACCGACGGCAGCACGGTGATCGCCTATATGCCGAGCAGAAGGACGATTACGGTGGACATGAGCAAGGTGTCAGGCTCTCAAGCGGAGGGCTGGTGGTTCAATCCTCGCAACGGTCAAGCCACTGCGGCGGGCACCTTCCCCACCAGCGGCACAAAGGAACTGACTCCGCCTGCGGAGGGTGATTGGGTTCTGGTGCTGGACGACGCTTCCAAGCGACGGCCGCCTCCAGGTAGCAGGGAATAGATTTTCGGGTCAGTCGCAGACCGATGTGTCCGAAGCACGATTCAACTCGCCAGCACGAACTGGCGAAACGGGGGTGGCATGCAAAATCGGAGTAGTGACAGAGTGCCAGGCGGTCGAGGAATTCTGTTTGCAGTCTGCGTGATAGGTTTTCTCCTGGGGACGGTGGTGGGAAAAGCGCAATCTCCGAATGCGGTGACGCAACTCACTCCCAGCGCCAACAAGCGATACCTTGTTGACCAGAATGACAGACCTTTCCTGATGCAAGGTGATGCCGCCTGGTCGTTGATCGTCGGGTTAAGCGATGCGGAAGAGGAGCGGTATCTGAAGGACCGGCGCCAGAAAGGGTTTAATACCGTCCTCGTGGAATTGATTGAGCACAAGTTTTGTAAACATCCTCCGCTGGATAGAGCGGGTGACGCACCCTTCACTACGCCGGGAGATTTTTCCACCCCCAACGAAAAGTATTTCGCACACGCCGATTGGGTCATCCACGAAGCCGCGGAAAATGGCATCCAAGTGCTCCTGGCTCCGATCTACCTGGGGTACATCGGTACCGATGAGGGGTGGATCGAGGAGATCCTGAAGCTCGAACCGGAAAAGTGCCTTGCCTATGGCCGGTATCTGGGAAAACGGTACAAGGACTTTGACAATATCATTTGGGTGATAGGTGGTGACCGCAATCCTGGGGACGCATTGGAGAAGGTCGACTTGATTGCTCTGGGAATCCGGGAATACGACAAGCGCCACTTGTTCACTGCCCACTGCCACCCCGAGAACTCCGCAGTTGACCAATATAGCGGGGGAAAGTGGTTGAACATCAACTCCACTTACACTTACAACATCGTGCATGCCAAACTGCTGGAGGATTATAACCGGAAAATTACGTTTCCCTTCTTCCTCATCGAATCCTCCTACGAAGGCGAACATAATTCCTCAGAGGTCCAGATCCGCCGGCAAGCGTATTGGGCGGTCCTTTGCGGTGGATTCGGTCACGTCATGGGAAACAACCCCATCTGGCACTTCGACGGCCTCTGGCAATATCCAAGCAAGCTGACATGGGAGCAGTCTTTGGACCTTCCGGGCTCCATCGGCATGATGTATTGGGGAAAACTCTTCCACTCGCGCGCCTGGTACGACTTGATTCCGGATCAGAAACACGAGGTTGTAACCGGCGGGCTGGGCGAGTTCCGAGGCCTTGACTATCTGGCGGCGGGGCGCACCGCTGACGGCAGCACGGTGATCGCCTATATGCCGACCAAACGGACGATTACGGTGGATATGAGCAAGGTGTCAGGCTCACAAGCGGTGGGGTGGTGGTTCGATCCTCGCAACGGTCAAGCCACTACGGCGGGCACCTTCCCCACCAGCGGCGCAAAGGAACTGACTCCGCCTGCGGAGGGTGATTGGGTTCTGGTGCTGGACGACGCTTCCAAGCGGCGCCTGCCTCCGGGTGGGAACCAATAGGTCTGCCCGTCGGCGCTAGCCCGGCGAGTGAAGTGTCTCGAAAGTATTTCCGAGGAGGTTCAAATCATGCGTTTAAAGGATAAGGTAGCTATCGTTACAGGTGCAGGGGCCGGCATCGGGCAGGCCATTGCTGAGCGTTATGCGCGCGAAGGCGCCCGCGTTACGATTGCCGAGATCGATCCGGTAACGGGGAAAGGAACCGAGGATGCGATCCGCAAAACCGGAGGCGAGGCAATGTTCGTTCAGACCGACATGGGTTCGGAGGACCAAATCAAGGCGATGGTTGAGGCGACGCTCGCCCGGCACGGACGTATTGACATCCTGGTGAACAACGCTGGAATACTTATTACCAAGAAAGAGGCGCGCGCCCATGAACTGACCAACGAGGCCTGGGATCGCACCATGAGTGTGAACCTGCGCGGCTATTGGCAATGCTCAAAATATGTGATCCCTTCGATGCTTGCGCAAGGCCGCGGGTGCATCATCCTGATGGCCTCTCCCACGGGGATGCTGGGGTTTGCAGGCATCACTGCATACAGCACCAGCAAGGGCGGGGTTTTTGGCCTGATGCGCGCGATGGCCGTGGACTACGCTCCGAACCACATCCGGGTGAACGCGATAGTTCCGGGCACCATTGATACTCCCATGAACGCCGAAGAGTTTCTGGTTCCCGGAGCCCGGGAGAAGTGGGCCGCGGCGGCTCCGGCAGGACGGCTGGGGGTAGGCGCCGACGTTGCGGGAGTGGCCCTGTTCCTTGCCAGCGAGGATGCCGACTACTGCGTGGGGGGGATCTACATGGTCGACGGGGGACAAACCGCCATTTAGTCCAGCCTAACGATATGGAGAATTCTCAAGGAGCGGATGGCTCGTTACCACCGAGGCCATCCACTAGTCCATCGCCGGAAGTGTCCACTTGACGCCCTTGTGGACGCGTAAACCCACCCTTGTCCACTCGGCCTACAGCAGACGCTTACTGATAACATGACCGGACGAGTTGTTTGGTGAGGCACAGGGACATCGATCAAATGGTATGTGTGCGTTCGTCCCAGCCTTTCAACTTGGTATTACGCAGAATATGAGCTTTAACGGACCTTGGTCGGACTGAGGCAGTCATTATCGATCTCCTGTTCTTGGATTTATGCCGGTACGGTCGTAACTCAGTTACCATTGCGAGGAAATCCCCGGAACCAGAATGTCGGAGAGGGCGTAGCCGGTGAGGCCACGCGTTGGGCTTGCCCATCCCGATCGTGACTAACCACCCGGTACGCTCACTAAGCCTACAGCTGTCCATCCAGCGACCTGATGCTTCTTCTGCATGGTGGGCTGAATCGAATTCCTTACCTGCCTGGCACGCGCTCACTCGAAGATGCTTCAGCCTCACCGGCCAACGCTTCGCGAGCACCGGAAAACGCCAGCAGCGATGTCATTTTTCACACACTATAACCGTCCCTAAGTCAGATTCCGGAGGTTGGGTCTCTTTCACCACCACCGTGTGCGTCGGCCCGTCGTACATCCAACTCTCCGAAGCTGTCTGCAATGCCTCGCGTGCTGTCAAACCCATCAGCGGCGCCCCATTTTTCAGCACCGCGACGGGAGCTTTCCCCGGCCATTGCACAGTAATCTCCCACTGGCGCTTCAGGGGCTGGCCTTTATACTTGCCCTGCGCTCGTCCAATCGAGAGGGTCACGTTTCCGTGCGGCTCCGTTCGGACTGACAGGACGGTTTTCGCGAATCGTCCCGACTGATATTCCGTTGTCATCCCATCGTCTTCATAGAGAGAAAAGGAATCCTTTTGATTGGCTGGATAGACACGAAGGTAAAGAGGAGCATCGGGAACGGCAGGGTCAATCCAATCCGCCTCCGCCCGCATGGGGATGATGCTTCCTGCGCGAACAAACAGCGGCAGCTTTTCGGCATCTGAGGTGTCGTAATCGATGATCTGCCCGCCTTTGTAGACCTGGTCGTTCCAATAATCAATCCATTGATTCCCCTTCGGCAGGTAGATCTCCATCGAGTGCAAGTCGGCAGAGACTGGAGCGACCAGAAATGCGTCACCAAACATGTACTGGTAGGGCCAGCGGTTCTGCTGACATCCAACATCGTTGGGAAAGGCCACGTCCATGGGACGGGACATGGGCATACCCGTCAAATAGTGATCGAACGCCAGTGAATAGATGTACGGAAGCAGACGATAGCGCAGCTTCAAATATTTGCGGATGCTGTTTTCGGCGGTCTTGATGTTTGGTTCGTTCTTCGCAACCCATTCCGCCTCCGCCTGTTCAAAAGGTTCGCCGGCATATTCCTGCGCATCCCGGATATTGTCCGGGTTGAAGTTCATGATTTTTTCAAGGGACCGGACGTCCAGGTGAGCGTCCCAGGGCTTCATGGTGTGCGAATGCGCGACCGGAGAAAATGCCAAAAACTGATTCCAGCGAGCCTGCTGCTGCCAGTTTTGTGCGAAAGCGTCGGCCGTGAGGTAGCTGATCCCCTTCATGGACGCTTGCGAGTTGGCGATGGCGTTGATTTGGAACTGCAACTCGCTCCAGGTGGTGCTGATGTCGCCGGTCCAACGAAACGGATAGCGCCGCGAGGCGAGTAGTGATGCGTTCCCTACCGTGTGGTCGACATCCTGGGACCAGGGATTCATTTTAGTAACATCGCGATTCCCCATAAACAGCACGCGGCGCGAATGGCCCCAGTAGTCCTGAACTCCATCCCAAATCACGCTGTCCGTAACGTCGTTCTGCCGCGTGTCCTGCCAAAGGCCGTCTACTCCGATGCCCAGTTCACCGCGAATCTTGTCCCACCAAAGCCCCTCATCGTAGACCCGTTGAGTCCAATTGCCCGGTCGGGCAGCAGTAAACTCGGCACGATGGGGAAAATTGGGGGCGTTATGATGGATCAGCATCAGGTCATAGTGCATGGCGTGAAGCTGGGCGAGCATCACACTGAGAGACAGTGGCCGGGAATAAGCTGGGTCCCAATCGAGGCGGCCCCAATCTGCCGGCTGCCCTCCGGGGCATCCGTCCCCCCATTCAAAGTCTAAAATGAGCGTATCAACCGGAATGTCGTGGTCGCGGAGCTTCCGGGCCAGGTCCAGGAGCTTGGTTTGGCTGCCTCGGCAATCATTCTCCTCGGTTTGGAAAAAACCGTAAGCCTTCTTGGGGAGCAAGGGCTCTGGTCCGACCAGGTCGTTAAGCTGGCGGAACAGGAGGTCGTAACCCGGACCATAAATAAAAAACTTGTCCAGAATCACATCACCCGCCAGAAAAGTGTCGACATAGCGCTGGGTCTGGACGTTGTAGAACCAATGGGCGTAGCGGCTGTTCAGATTACGCTCGTCAAAAGCGCTGGCGGCGTCGAATACGGTGTAGCCGTCGCGAAACATCCCACGCATCGGCCCGTCAGAAGGATAGATACGCTTGGCGCCATCGGCACTCCACACCGTCCACTTTTTGCACGCTTTATCGACACGAATTCGCAGACCGGAAGTTTCAATCCATTCGAACTCTCCCGCCGTCCACCGCTGGTATTTGACCTCTGGCCATGGCGCCAGGCGCCCCATGACAAATGGGATCTCGTATTTCGCAGGGAACCGCTCCGGCTGCGCTTGAGAAATGCGAAAGCGGAACATGGTGGGAGAGTAGAGCGAAATTTCAACGTCCTGTCCAATGTAGATCTTCGTCGCGTAGGCTGCAGTGGCCGCACGCGCGTGGACCGCCCCGCCAAGGAATAGAACCGCAACGGCAATTATGCTGCGGCAAAAAGCTACGGATGACTTCATGCATCGGGCTCCTGGCTAATCGAATTGTCTCCGGCTCGTGATACGTGCCCCCGGGTCTGGTATTCCTAGTAGGTCTTATCGTATTTCTTGTCGAGGCTACCAAAGAGTATCAAGCCACACATCCGGGAAAGCGTCGACCGCGTCGGAGCAAGAATAATATAACGCACTAATAAAACGATGTGCCCGAAGAATGCCTGTTTTTTTCTCATCGTATTTACCTCCTCATCCTTGTTTGGAGCCTGACGCTCGAATCATCCATTAAATTGACAGTATGCAGGAAGCAGGGGTCCGTCAAAGTCGAATGACACAAAACGTGGGGAGCGGATGGGTCCGGCTATTTCGCGGTACACCTCGGGGCACATTTCCATCTTGACAAAGCCCATTGATAGGCTATAATTTTAGTCGATGGCCAGGGCTCGGCGATTCCAAAACGGCACTTCGTATTGCCGACAGCGGGGAAATCCGATCCGGCCATGGCTAGTCAAGAGGCCAACGACGCGCTATACACGCGAAGACATGATGTCCGCCTTGGGCGCATCTTCCCAAACCTGAGAAGTTATTGAAAACAAAGGGTAGAAAACCAGCCTTTTCACCTTCTGAACCTGAGAACATACTGAAAACAAATCCAGTTACGTGCATTATGGAAAACGGAAGGCAGTATGACACAATGTCACGCATGGCTAGCATCTAGCCTCCAGTAATTGGCTGCCCGGCACGAGCGCCGAGCATGCCGCGGGGACAGGTCGTTGGTTCTCCACGACCCGCTGCCCGTTCTTTTCTCCCTGTCCTTCAACAATTTTGACGGGACCCTGATGCATGAAGAGGGCGGCAACACGGGTGCGTCTGGAGCGCAGCGCCCTCGCGCGGCGGCGCTGTAAGAGCCTTCCACGTCAGAATTGATCGCGTTGCCCGCCTTGATAGGCCTTCATCATGGAGTAGGCAAAAGCAAGGTCCTTCGCCCGGACGAGCAGGTCTTCAGGTATTTCCTTCCCCTCCAATTTGCCCTGATAAGCCTTCATCAAACGGATTGTCAAAGGAACCTGAACAACCCAATCTCCGTCGGTATAGTAGCCCTGCCATTTACCGTAATCCGCTGCGCGCAGAGCGCCCTGAAGTTTTTCGCCTTCCGCAATGGCAGCAAGAATTTCCGGCCCCTGACTGGCGCCCGCGGCAGCTTGGGCAAGGTGTAATAACATTCGATTGGCATGGAGATGATAATCAACCTGGCTGAGCACGTGAGCCTGAAGGAAGTTCCGCCGTTCGAGCGGCACCAAGGGCTTGGCCTTCTCTGCCAGGAGCCGCGCCTTGCTCCAGCGCGGGTCGGCCTCCCCTGTGATTTTGGCCAGGAATGTACCCATTTCCTTCAAATTGGCGAACCGCGGATTGCCCGAAACGCTCTCAATAGGCGAGGTGTTGTCCCCCGCGATGAGGGCTTGCAACAGGCGGAGAGCAACGGTTTGGTAATAGTGGTCTCCCGCGACGGCAACTTCCTGCTGGCCAAATCTGGCCGGCGCGGCGAAATAGGCGCGATAGTATTCTTGCAGGGCGGGGGCGGCGGCCACACCGAATTCTTCCTTGCACCACTTTACCAAGTAGACTGAGCTCTCGTCCGTCCGTGCGGTCCAGGGATTAGCTTGCCAGGCCAGCTCCATGAGCGCGCGGGTGGTCATGACAACCGGACGCACGTTCGAGGTGTTATCCAACAGGTAGTTGGTCGCGCCGGCTCTTGCGGCGCGCCCCAGCTCGCGCTCAATACGTTCCAACGGCACGCCTTCAGTGAAGTGGTTGGCTCGGCCGTTCCACATGGCGGTGTGGTAGTACACCCCCTAGACCTTGGCTTATCCTGCTCCCATCTTGAATGAGCCCTTGGCCGTTATCAGGCCAGACGAGACCCACCCCTTCCGGAATGTGAAGAAACCCCTCCTGCGCAAACTTGGAAGCTTCCGACCAGGCGTTCATGATGAAAATGGGCTCCCGCCCCGCGGCACGCACGATGTCCACCGGTCCCCCTTTGTTATTCATCAACGAAACGCGCAACGGCAATCATCGCGTCCTGTTTCGTCTTGTCGGCGTCAAGAGCAACCGTGCTGCGGTCGGCGCGCGCGTCACCATCTCCACATCCCGAATGACTCAGATTGACGAAGTCCGCGGAGGCGGAAGCCACAACTCAACGATTGACGTCCGGCTGCACTTTGGATTGGGCCGCGACGCCGTGATCGACAAAGTGAAAATCCAATGGCCCAGCGGACTGGAGCAGGCGTTCCACAACGTCGCGGCGGACGAAATCTATGAAATTACTGAAGGGCAAGAACCGAAGAAAATACTTTCGCTGCCCCCGCCAGGTCGTTGAATCAGGGACGCAGGAGCCGAAGTTGCTCGATCGAGGGACTCCGCGCTCGCGACACAAGTGGACAAGACCATCTGCAACGGAAGCGTGCCAGGCAGGTACGGAATTCGATTCAGCTCAGCGAATGGAGAACAAGGGAGGACTCATGCCAAAAAAACATCAAGTCGCTGGATGGACAACTGTAGGTTTCGTAAGTGTACTGGGGTGGTTAGTCGCGATCGGGATGGGCAAGCCCAACACGTGGCCCCGAATTGAGATGGGAACACCACTAAAATTGGCGGCCTCATTCGCCAACTCGGGTGATGCGGCGGCCAGCATGCCTAAGCTGCGAATTCGCGCGAGCAATCGCCATCTGATCGAAGACGAAAACGGCAAGCCGTTCTTCATGGCGGGAGTCTGTCCGCAGGGCATGATTCACTGGAGCACTCCCGCGCAGATGAACGCTTACTTTGCCGACCGGGAGAAGCGGCATTTCAATTTCGCCTGGGTCGTGGTGAATGTCTGGGCCTCAGCGGGAAAAACCTTGTTGAATAATCCTACCGATGCGCGCGGGGATTCCATGCTGCTGCATGGTACGAGCTGGGACCCGAAGAACTTGAATCCCGCCTACGTCGCGGCAGTTGACGCCATAGTGAAGTCGGCGGCAGGGCACGGCATTTACCTTTTCCTCGATCCCTTCAGCTCTGGCTACAACCCGGGCCCGGGGGACTTCGATCCGGCCAAGCATTCGCCGGAGGAGATGCGTCGCTGGGGTGAGTTTTGGGGCAACCGCTACAAGAACTATTCTCACATCAATTTCGCGTTGGGAAATGACCGGCTGGTTTGGCCGCAGGTGGATAGCGTGGTGAGTGGACTCGAGAAGTACATGCCCAACCGGCTGGTGACCACCGACTGGGAAAACGGGCCGCCGGGTTGGACCAGCGATGGGACGGGCCCTCACTGCTTCTACGATGGCGGTCATCGCTGGGTGAATCTCGATGCCTGGTATGAATACCACGCCCCGCAATGGGCCACATGGTATCACTACCACAATGTGAACCCGGTGATGCCGACGTGTATTTTCGAGACTCTCTACGAGGGCATGGCGGCCGGCGATCCGCAGCACATCCCCACCCCGCCCCAAAAGATGAGGGAACAGGTTTGGGGGACGGTGCTGAATGGCGGGTCCGGCTTCGGCATTCTCGGTGCGCCCGACTGCACCGAGGATCCCATGCGCTGGCTGGGCAAAACCCCGGGTGTAAACCAAGCCGAGTTCTGTACCACCTTCTTTGACTCGCGGCGCTGGTACGAACTCATGCCCGACTGGACACACACATTTCTGTCGAGCCAATCGGGAACTCCGGGGAAGGACGATTTCACTTACGTTTCCGCGGCGCTTACCACGGATGGCTCCCTGGGCGTCTGTTACTACCCCGGCGAAAGCGGCAGAAGCACACATCTGACCATCAACATGGCGAAGATGGGCGGCGGGGCGGGTAAGTCGCTGGCGCGCTGGTACGATCCCACGAACGGGGAGTTCACCGACATCGACACGCTCGCGAACTCAGGTTCGCACACCTTCACCACGCCGCGTGCGAATAGCGCGGGTGCTGCGGACTGGGTCCTGGTTCTTGAAAAACATTGAACCCGGGCAGCTCGTGATGGCTTGACCTGCGGGGATGTCTGGTCGAGGGCTTCATGTCCCAAAAGGCAACCGCCATGCTGAGAATCTGAGAACCAAAGAGGCCACATGAATCCCAACGCGACAAGGATATGTCAGGTGTACACAGCAGGCATCCTGTTGCTGCTCGATCTTCTGCTCTCGGCTGCGAACGCTCGCGCGCAGAAGCTCATCACGCCCGGTTATCAGTTTAATTCGGATCCCACCTGCCGCGAGTGGAACGGACGCTTCTACCTTTTTACCACTCACGATCCGTTCACGGTGCAGTTCGAGACGGACAACACTAAGTTCAAAGGAATGTGTGATTTTCACGCGAAGGCACCGGCGGCTTTGGCGAACGTTCGTAGTAACGAGCCAGAGGATTGTCCGCAAGTCAAGCCCTTTGAACCGTACTGCCTCCGCCACACCGCACTGACCAACTTGGCGGCAGGGTGTCGCGATACGTTCGCGCTGGCCAAAATCGCTGGACATTCCTCAATTCATCAAACTATGCGCTACGTACATCCCAGGCAGACGCCATCGAGCAAGCGTTCGGGGAAATGGGCAATCTCCAAAAAGTAGTCAGAGAGGGTGGTCAGAGCAAATTGGCCGCTGCTGTTTCGAAGAGTTCAAATTGCGAAGCCAGCTTTTATTCAAGGGCTTATGGCGCGCCTGGGGTGGCTCGAACACCCAACCTACAGATTCGAAGTCTGAGTCAGAAAGCCGTAACTTGGCTAAATCATTGATTTTAGGCACTCCGCCTCGGAACCATTTTGTCAGAATTTGGCTCATTTGACGAAAAGTGATGCCACAATGATGCCACGAATAGCTTATATAGAGTAGCCGGGCCGATTACCACGACGCCGAGATCGCCGGGACCGTGCGCCAGTGGGCAGCAGAAGAAATGGCCGGCAGTCTGCTCAACGCGCGTCAATATCTTGGGAAGGAAGCCGCCCTGATGCATTCATGATCTGACGCCCCACCTGAAAATCTCGAAGATTTTCAGTGTGAACCCTGGCAGCAATTCAGGCTCGGAAAACTCAATATCTGAGGGTAGACACTGCGTTTGCTCGTTGTTGTAACGCTAGGCACGGAGGAGGCCAGGGTAGAAAAGCCAGACGGCCTGTACTCCAGCCTTGAGATACTCAGAGACCTTCTTCATCAGGTCTGCATTGCGATCGGTAGGAGAGACAATCCCGATTACCAGATTAGGCACTGCAAGCATCGGGACGTGGTTTACATCCACTCCCTCCAGGCGCTCGTTACGAATTAATGCCACATCGGGCCGGCGCACGGTGGTCTCACCAAGCTTCACGTCGGTCTCGCCAGCAATTATGCCAAGGGGATGTGTTTCCAGGTAGTCTTCCAGCTTGGTATTAAATCGACGGCATGTACGGTTGTGAGAATAATTTGGGGAAGGGGTCAAGATCAGTTCTCCGTTACTCAGTGCATAGCGCACACCCGGAGGATCTTCCCCGCGTGCGATCTACTGCTCGATGGTCAGTAGGGTTTTGGTGGCCATGCCCTTGTTATAAAGGAGGATCTATGATTCAGGATCAAGACTTCTACAATCTCGAGGCGCGGGTGAATCAACTGGATGGCTCCAACCTGCCCAGTTCCCCCGTCACTTGACTCTGGAGTTATGATCCCAACCCCAGACCATCGCCTGTTCGTGCGCCGAACGAGCCTGGCCGCTCGCGATCCCAGGAGAGCGCCATGTTCACGACATCCCGCTTCAAGATCCATAATCCCAGCCGGCACAAGCGTGCCATGCTCGTGTATGCCTTCGCGCATTGTCACCTCACGCTGAAGGCGATCCTAGAAAAGGCCCTGGCGACGCCCGGACTGCTTGAGCAGATCAGTATGACTGATAAAAAAGGCAAGTCGAATGAATCGGTATGCCAAGGGCCGCTTGCTCTATCGCCTAATTACCGCCCAAGAGTTGGGCCTTGGCTCCATTGAGGGATTAACTCACGACCGAGACCGTGCATTGTGATATTGGTTTGGCCAAGGGAGTCCACGGGATATGCCGCGGTGCGCTGAGTGTCGCCCAATGCTTCATCATGAGTTTGGAGATGCCACCGAGGAAGCGGTAAGAATCGACGATCTTGGTCATCAATCCTATTATTTCATCCCCCGATGCACCTGATCACTGCCTGCGCGGAGAGTTCTAGGACCAAGAGCCACACCCCGGCGTTACTCTCCAGTTGTTCGCAAAAGGATCTTTCGCTCGTCTCACTGCAAGTTGCTACCGCTCACATGGTCCAGGCGGTGCTTGTGATTAGGCCTGGGAAGTCGCCTTCCCATCGACTATTCCGGCGTTTGACCCGATTCCGGCGCGGGATGGGCGTTTATCGGGCCAGATCTGTGGAAGTACCCAATCATCCTGGTTTCCGAGTGTATTATCCAAGAGGAATCAGCAGGCGAACGTGGGAACTACACCAACCATTGACCTGCGCTGTGCTACTCTATCCGCGCTGGTGGCGGATTGTTCGAGCTGACATATCGTCACCATCGTAAGCCCAATGGTTTTGAAAGCAGAGGGTTCTGCGTTAGACAGAATCAGGGGCAATCCTGCGGAATTAGAGAATTCGGCCGGTGAATGTGTTCACTCTTGTGTTCGATGTCTGAATTGCTGAAAGGGGATTGGGAAGCTGTACGCAACCGGCCATGCTCGTCCGTAAATACGAAGACGAGTAGAGCGTCGCGAAGTTCGCGGGAGCTTCGTCTTTATAAGGAGAGAAAAATGCAGAAGCAAATTCTGCGGGCAGGTGTCCTGGCGAGCTTGCTGGGCTTCTGTTTGGGTTCTGCCGCGTTCTCTGCAGTCACGCGCTATCCGGCTCCAGCGCCCATTCGACTGTCCAGCGACTACACCATCCTGGCCGACGGTTTGCCAATCGATGTCTATGCGGCTACCACCCATTTGCGGGACGGCAAATATTCCTATGCCTATTTCGATTTTTCGGGCTCCGTGACCGTTTCGATCAAGTCGAAGTTCCCCTTCACCAACTGCCGTGTCCTGCCGCTTTCTTCCGGGGTCGTTTCGCGGGTCACGGGCGATTCGCTGGAATTTACGCTGGACAAGCCTCAGGATCTATCGATTGAACCGAACGGACCCAACAGCCCTTTGTTGCTCTTCACCAATCCTCCGGAAAAGGACGTGCCGAACCCGGGAGATCCGAACGTGATCTATTTTGGCCCTGGCATTCACCAGGCTGGAACAATCAAATTGGCCAGCCACCAGACGCTCTATCTGGCCGGAGGGAGCGTCGTCAAAGGGGCGATTGAGGCTCATGGAGTCGACATCACCATTGGCGGGCGAGGCATTTTGTGGGGAGACGATTGGCCCTGGCAAAAGGGACCGGCCGACAATATGGCTGGCCTTGAAAGGTGCCACAACGTGGCCATGCGCGATGTAATTCTGCAAGGATCGTGGGGATGGACCGTCGTTCTCATGGGCTGCCGGTCAGTCAGCATCGATCATGTGCGTATCTGCGGTTCTCGAGTCGAAAATGACGACGGGATCGATGTCTGCAACAGTGTGGACGTGGTGATCCGCCGGTGTTTCATCCGCACCGACGACGACTGCATTGCCGTCAAAGGGCTGGACCGAGCACTTCCCAGCGAGAGGCTGTCGGTGGAAGATTCCACGCTGTGGACCGATCGGGCCAATGTCTTTCGCATCGGTTTCGAATCCGAAGCGGCAGGCAGCATGCGGTCCATCCAAGGCCGGAACCTGGATGTGCTGCATTATCCTGGAACGGGCGCCAGCGGGGAGTATTGGTCCGCTTGGGTTTGGTACATCCAGCCTTGTGATGAAACACCTATGGAGGGTATGGAATTCGAAAACATCCGCATCGACAACCACGACGGGGCGCCCAACTTAATTAAGATCCAGCCAATGATTCGGAGAGGCTGGGGTTGGAACGGAGAACGACCGGGCAAATATGTGAAGAGCGTCCTTTTCAAAAATGTGTTCTTGACCGGCAGTACCGCGGCAAAGGCTCCGGGAGTCATCTATGTTTCGGGTGCGGACGCAAGTCATGTGGTGGAGGGCATCCGCTTTGAGAATGTGACGAGGTACGGCCGGTGCGTAGGGAACCATGCTCCTTCCGTCGAAGTCGGAAAGTATGCGGCCGATATCCAGTTCCTGTGCCCAGAAAGCGATGGCAGCACGACTGGCAAGCCGTGATAAGCTCGCAACGGATTGTGCGGGGGGGAGATCCAGATCGGCTTACTTGGAGCAGGAATTCGCCGAGCAGGTTGCTGAGATCATGGCGCCGCTTTTGTCCATCGTCTGCAACGCGGAAGAGAGCCTCTTCCCAGCATTAGGTCCTAATGCTCTTCGGATCAGAGGCAAGGCCTGAGCCCCCATGGATCCCTACCAACAGGCCAGCAGCGAGTTTTGGTCATTTGGAAGGGAGGAGGGGGAGCCTCCTCCCTTTTCGGAATGGCAAATCTTACCAGTACAACTTCAAAGCGATCTGCGCCTCTCGCGACGAGTTGGCTTGAGAGGTAATTTGGCCAAAGGTTCCACCGTTCACCACCGTGTTGGGTGCGGCGAACTGTGGATGGTTAAAAGCGTTAAAGCATTCAAAACGGAACTCCAAGTGCGAACCCTCACGAAGCTTGTTCAGGGGAATTTCCTTGAAGACGGAGAGGGCCGCCGTGCTGGTTCCCGGCGCCCGCACGTTGGGTAGATACCTTGGAGCAGTGCCGATAGCGTATTTCGGCGCCTTCACCGCGACGTCCGTGGATTCGACTGTTGATCCCTGGTTCGAAAAGTAGCCGCATCCGGGATCGGAGCAGAACCATTTGGAACGCGGGTTGATCTTAAGCTGTCCAATCAAATTGGGCCGCTGGGTGTAACCGGGGAGAGATTGTCCGCCTGACTCCGACAGGTGGATCGGCTGGCCATCGTCGAAACGCCACATGCCGTTGGTTTGCCACCCACCCAGGAAGCCGTTAACCCAGCGATTCCAGCTTCTTCCCCAGTTTTTCCCGCTTCCGAAGGGTAGCTGATAAATGTAGGCGATGTTGAGAACCTGGGGAATATCATACCCGGAGACGGAATACTCATTCTGCAAGTCGTTGGGATCGGCCTCGCTGCTTATGCCGCCGTCCCAGGTGGTGCCGACGCTAAGATCAGTGTCGTCAAAGGTTTTCGAGTTGGTGTAATTCAGCAGCAGTTGCAGGCCGGAGGATAAACGCTTCTCCAGAGTCAATTGGAAGGCATGGTAAATGGAATTAGACGAGGGTGGGTACTGACTATCCAAGTATTGATATTGAGGCCAAGTGTCGCCAAGATGCACCCGGGAAATGTTGGGTCCGTAATAAGGGGATGCGGGATTGGTAATGAGCCCCTGGAAGGGGTTGGGTACAATGGCGGCAACCTCGCTGGCGGGTTCCGACTCCTCAGCTTTGCCATTATGATCTACATTCTGGAAGCCTGTGGCGTAGAGGTGCGTCCCCTTGGTTCCCACATAATTCGCAGTGATGACCACATTGCCCGGTAATGAGTGCTGGAATCCCGCGCTCCAGGTTTGAGTGTACGGCATTGCGTTATTGCCGGGGAAGTACTCCGAAATGCCCAAGCCAAGCTGCGTCAAGGCGCCGAGGGTGTTTCCCGTCGGGAGGATGATGCCGTTCGGGTAGGGATTGCTCGTCCGCCCCCATGGCGTTGCCCCATCACTATTCTGCGTCTCGATCATCGACGTGGAAGCGGAGTAGCCATCCATGCCGCCAGAGGCTCCCGACGCGGCTGCCGCCGCAAACTGGCTGGGATTGTAGTAGATGCCGTACCCCCCGCGCAGGACTGTTTTGGGCGTGAGGCGATAGGCCAGGCCGAACCGTGGGGCGACCCCTCTGAAATTCGTGTCAACATTGTGCCTGTGCGCTGGAGTGTCGTAAACAATTCCACCCATGAGCGGTGTCTCTACACCCAAAATGTCGACAGTCCCCAAAGGTGACGGCATCGTCGGGTCGAAATAAGCCTGCCGATTGTGGCGCTCCGTTCGAGGAATTATCAGTTCGTAACGGAGTCCCAGGTTCAAGGTGAGCTTGTCGGTCGCGCGATAGTTATCCTGGAAGTACCCAGCCCAATCGTAATTCTGCGTGGAGGTGAAGGGGGAGATTGAGTACACACCCGATCCCGTCGTGCTGGTGCCCGTCAGGAACCCGGCCATAGGGTCACCGCCGCCGGAATACGGGTATTCGGAAGTCGAGTTGAATAAGAAACTGAACTCCCCGCCGGGATATCCGGGTTGAGTTTCGTTGTCCTGGTGGATTCGCATCTCTACGCCGAACTTGAACTCGTGGTGCCCCCGCATGTGGTCGAGGGCGGCCATCGCGTGGTAAGTTTGAAGCGCGTAGTACAGAATCTGCGAATTAGTTGACCCAATTGAGGTCGCTCCGTTTGAGTAATACGGACTGCCGACAACGATCATCGGTGAAGCCCTGACTCCTGAATCCGCCATGTAACTCGGGAATCCCAGCGTTGAGACTATGTTAACACCCGGGAAATTCGCGCCTGCACCTTCCCGGTATTGAAACTGGCGGGCAAAGCCGAGAGCCGCGGTGAGGACAGTGTTGGGACTGAAAGTGTGTACCTCGTTCAAGGCAACGGCTCTTTGATTATTGAGGGTCGGGCCAAAAGAGCAGGGATCCATGAAATTGTTGTAGCATATCCCTCCTCCGCTCCACTGGTTATCGAACGAAAAGCGCCCGCTGAGGGTGTCCCGCTCACCAAAACGCCGATCAATCCGCGCGTCAAGGGCGTTCGTCCAACCCGTGCCGTTCGAGTTACCTGTCCAGTTCCCATATGGATTGTAGCTCGCGTTGCCGACGTTGTAGTTGGGCAGCGGGTAGTAGGACATCATTTTGGAGGCCACTGGATCTATCAGGTTGCCCGGCTGCGCGGGAAGCTGCATGGCCGTCCCATTCAGATTCGGATTGCCCGGACTCTGGTAAGTGGCCATGTTGTTGAAAGGGATGAACGCGGAACGAACCGCCCCTCCCGCTGACGCCGAATAGACACCCGAATAGGGATCCCAGATCTGGCCGCCGGCAGCGCTGCACATGCCGGTGGAATCGAACGTGCCGCCCGCGTATCCGCACAGCTCGCCAAAGTCACCGGCTCGTTCCGCGCCGCTGGGGACGCCTGTCAGGTAAGGTCCATCTGCACCCCATCCCCTTGTGCCTTCGTAGTCCACGAAGAAGAATGTCTTATCTTTCTGGAGGGGGCCGCCTAGCGTTGCGCCAAAATCGTGGGACACAGAGGGGGATTTAGTCTCGCCGTATTGGTCCATGAAGAACGAGGCGGCATCCAGGTATTGATTTTGGAAAAATTCGTAGGCACTTCCGTGAAACTGATTGGTCCCAGAGCGCGTCACGACATTGAGCAAGGTGTTGCCACTGAAACCTTTGTCGGCGCCGAAGTTGTTCTGCTCGATTTTGAATTCCTGCACGTCATCTATCGAAGGTACATAGAGGGCAACCTGGATGCCGGGATGACCCTCGGGACTCGTTGCACTCACCCCATCCACCAGCACATCAGCGGTGTCAGCGCGCCCGCCGTTCGAGACGAAGTTGGTATAAGTTAATGAATAATTGGTGGAGCCGTAAGCCCATCCGGCGGCGGGATTGGCTCCCGGCGCAAGCATTTCAAGGTCCAGGGCGCCGCGGCCAATCAGCGGCAAGTCGTTCATGAAGGCGCGGTTCACTTCTTGGCCGGTGGTAGCATCCTGGGTCGACAGCAGCGGAGCCGTGGCATTGACCTCGACGGCCTGCTTTGTGGTAGTGATTTGCAGGGTAGCATCGATAGTCGCGTTCGAATTGATATCCAGCACGATGCCCGTCCGCACGGTCGTGCGGAAGCCTTTTGCTTCTACGGTCAGTTCATAGTTGGCGGGAGGAAGAAGGCGCAGCACGTAACGTCCCGTAGAATCCGTGGCGGCCTTGTAGATCAACCCCTTGGCGACATCAGTGAGAGTAATAGTGGCGCCGGGCACCACGCTTCCGGAGGGGTCTGTAACAACCCCCGTCAACGACCCTACATAAAGTTGGGCGCGGGCAACGGTTGGTAAGAAGCTCGCGGTCAGCAGAACTAAAAACCCGATTCTCCCCAGGATTCCGCGGTGCTGACGAAATGATGAAAGAGGAAACAGGCCCGAAATGCATTTTTCTGTCATAACACCTCCTACTATGATTCAAGATATGACCCGACCCATGACGCAAGATAAAATCTCACCGGGGCCGAACCACCCCGGTGAGAATCCCCCTGCACGAAGTGGCTCTTGTGCGCGGGGGGACAGTCGTTCTGCTCCGCGACTTCGCTGCATGCGCGAACCTGCGAGCGATGCGCGGGGCCGTTCTAGGGCTGGGGTTGGCGAGCCAGATCAAAGTGCCCCAAGAAGCTCCCAGCGACGCGTTCTTGGCTGTTGTGCAAGTCGACCTCGATCCTGTCCGCGTCATCCACAAGCTGCTGGATGGGGCTCGCTTTGGTTTCAGGACAACTCGCGCCTGCGAAAAAGTACGTCGTTAACCCTCGCACCTCGAGAGTCGTGGCGAAGAGGTGCAGGATCGCGGTGTTCCATGTCGATTCGCCGGAGCCGTCGACATCCAACTCTCGGGTTTTATCTTCTGCCGCTCGCGGTGTGTTATCTCCCGCGATCGACGACAAAACCGGCTTCATCAGAGCGCCATATTGGGCGACGTGGAGCTGAAACGCCGCCAAGTGCTCGGTAAGCATCGTTTCGAGCAAGAGCTTGCCGCCCGGGCTGAGTTGCTCAGCCCTCCCGCGTGGGTAAGCCTCCGCCAAGCGCCGCAGAGCCCATGCTTCCATCAACGCAGCCTCCGACAGGGAGACACTCTGGTTGGCAAGCACGGTGATCGCCTCGTCGGTCTCCGCCGAAGTAGTCTCCGAGTGTTGCCCGCTAAGAGGGGAGTTGCTCCCCTGGCGGTCGAAGTAGGCGCGCAACTGAGGTTCGATGGGGATGTTGTCGGTCTTGCCCGCCTGGGTCCGGCCGATGTGGAGTGGAGGCGATTCCTCCGGCTGTATGGATCCCGCCGAGGGGCTGGCCAGCGCGCTACTCCCTTCCAGTGCCTCCTCCGCTGCCTGGATCTTGACCTCCACAAGCGCGATGTTCCTCAGCGCCGCCTCAAGTTCCTCTTTACGTTCGCTTGTTTCCACCAGCCCGCTTACGATGACACCGCCACCGGGTTCTCGACTCACCTGTACAGGCTCCCCCGTGCAAGCGCCCATACGATGTAAGGCGTAACGGGCCTGGGTTTCTGCCTCTATCAGTTCGATCTCGGAAGGAGGCGCCGGTGGAAGGACAAGAGGTTTTACCGGGGGGGTCCGCTTGGGACGGACAGGAGATGGTTCTTCCGTAATCCACGGCAACCGGTAAGTGTCCGTCGAGAAGACGGCGAAGGAAAGTTCCTTTAGATCGAGACTCCGCAGGACGGCGCCGTCCTCGAATTCCAGATACTGCTCCATAGGGTGCCAGTCGCTCGATCGAACCGTCAGTTCAGACTTGGCAATGGCATCCACAGCAAGGGGACCGACTGCGGTGGTGGTCAACTTGTAAGCAGGCTCCCCGTTCGTGAGCCGCGTTTCCTGCACTTCTTCCGACGCTCCGGCTAACGAGTTCCGCCAGGAAACGTAATTGGCGGGAGAGAGGGGGCTTCGCCACTCCATGTGGTTCGCTTTGCAGACACGCTGTAAGTCCCGCAGCACGGGGGGAAGGCTGGGACGAGAGTTTGCAGAGGAAGAACTCGACCACAGGGTGCCCCGCAGCCTCGAATCTGCCCCGCCCGTACTGAGGTTGGATACAGGGGTGACATTCTCGAGCCGCGTCAGGCGCAACGCCCGACCGGCGGAATCATAGAGCCGCTGACTCGCGCGGGAGGTCCTTTCATCGTTCCAAATTTCCCAGGTTAACGCACCGGCATTCGAGGTGTTCGCCTGCAAGCGCAACTTTTGATAAACAAGCGGGTGGATCACCTTAGTTACGCATCGGCTCCTGGCCTCTACCGCCTTCTGAACCAACTCACTGGCTGAAACCCGTGGACTCCGGAAGAGGAAAAGAATCGCCACCAAGCCGAGCGCCGCCACCGTCAACCCTGCGGCTGCCCTCGCGATCGCCGGCAGGCTAAATAGCTTTCCAAATCGAGCGAGAAGCCCATACGAACGAGCGGAACGCCCCCCGGTTTCTGCCACCACACGACGAAGGCTGGTTTCGAAATTACTCCACCCGTGGGGCGGAGGTTCCACATGATCAACGTAAGCATCGCTGTAATACTCGACGTAGGCGGAAATGGTTTGTTGGACCTTCTCCACTCTCCGCCGGCAGGTCCAGCAGGCCTCCAGATGCTTTCGAATCTTGGCCTCCACTTTGGCCGGTTGCTCTCCATCCACGAATGGCAACAAGGCATCTTCGGGAACGTGCCCGTCTTCGTTCCTTGGCCAATTTGTGCGCGCGATCTGGCTCATGAGAGTTCCTTTGCCAGCTTCTTGATGGCACGGTGCAACGATTGGGCCACGGTGGAAAGATTTATCCCAAGGATCTGCGCGATCTCCCGGTTACGAAAACCTTCCGCCCGCAGAGACAAACACTCGCGTTGGAGCTGGGAGAGTTCCCGCATGGCGATATGAATGCACTCACGCCGAAGGAAGGATGGCTCAGGGTCGACTAGTGTACACGCACTCCGGGCGCAGAGTCTGTCCAGGGTGACGGAATCCTCGATTTCCAGACGCTGCGAGGTCGCGTTTTCGTTCAGGGCCAAGTTGCGAGCCACCCGGAAGATCCACGAGCGAACACTGATGATGGCCTGCCCCTTGCGAAGGCAGCCGTAGAGACGCAGGAATGCTTCCTGAGTGATTTCTTCCGCGGTCGAAGGGTTGTTCGTAACGGCCATAAGGTACCTGTAGACCGAGTCTCGAAATTGCTTGAAGACCTGCGTCACCTGTTGGTCCAAGGTCTCTACCTGCCGAAGGGTGGAGGGTTCAGAGGCCGGATCGGACGCTATGCCCGATCGTGGAGCAATGGCTATCTCCAGACTCATGCTACCCACAGGCATTCCCGCGAGAACGGGCGAAACTCTACCACCCCATCGCGTTGGCGCCGCATCGATCCGCTTCCGGTCGAACATCACGCGTTTCTGACGGAGTCAGCCTCCAGCATTGTTCCATTTACCCGGCGGCTCTTGTCGATGCAACAGGTGCATGACGCTTGAAAGGCTCGCCACGCGTTCCGCTGCTCCTGCGACTACCGGATGTCTCTCCCATTAAGTCGGTCATTCCGTCGGCCTCACCGCTCCTTGCCTCTGCGCAAGCTTCTGAGAACCGGGGGGAAGCTCGTGATGAATCGGGACGCCTATTGACTGGATTTCGGTTGTGTATTTATAAGTCATTGAAATCAAAGGGGCATATATTACAAAGAGTGTAATGAAGCAAAGCAAGCACTCAGCGCACGACTAATGCCATATGTTAGGTTAGTTCTGTCGCACGTTTCTCACCCTGCGCGCCGAGAGGTTTATCTCTTAGCGCGGGCAGCCTCGATCTCCGCCCAGTTTCCCGCGTGGCCTGCTTCCGCCACAGCCCGCGCCGTTCCCCGGGCCCTCCTAATACTAATGACAATCGAGCCCCCGCTTTTGTGACACATAATTCTGACATGGGTTATAAGGGGCCCCCGCCCGGCAAGCGGCGGGGTCTAAGGAATCCGGTTGCGGAAGCGCCGGTATCGGCTTTTCAGTACCCGCAGAAGCGTGGTGCCAAGCCGCGGGGACGACCCAGGGAAAAACTGTGTTCGAACGGCTCGGCTCGAGACAAGCCGGTGTATACTCTCCACGGCCGGAGGGCCAAAAAGGAAATTCCGGTTGGTACTTTGGCGACAAAAGAGTCTTTGAGCAATTCCTGGACCTCTAGTTCGCTTCCACGCGTACCTGGATGGATCTAACGGGGGAATGCTTTCCGAATGAGCTACTCGTAATCCTCCGATCCTCCCTAAGGGGGTTTCTATGGCTTCTTACACACGTCGTGATTTCATCCGCCGGGGTATGGAGGGCGCCGCCGGCCTGGGTCTGCTGGCGCCGGGGAAGGAGGCGGCAAGTGCGGCGTCCGGGCGGCCCATGCTTCCCCGTCCGGCGCGCGGGCCCCAAACGGTCGCGCCCCATCCCACCGAAATCGTGGTGACCGCCACCCCGGTCCGTGAGCGTTTCGGTGGTGTGGGGTTTCAAGCTGAGATGTTCCTGGATGTAAGCACCCAGGACTTCTTCGAGCAGGTTCTGGCCAAGCGTTGGCGCGAGCTGAATCCGCGTTTCGCCCGGCTCATCCACAACTGGCAGGATGACAAGCCCGGCGTCCGCGATACGAAAGTACTGGAGGCAATGGCGCGGCAGTTGGTTTTCATGAAAGAAGCCGCCGGGACGGAAATCTACATCACAACCGGCGAGATGAAAGACGCCACCAGCGACGAAGACCGCCGCGATTACGCCAGCGCGGTGGTGGATGATCTCGAATATCTCGTCAACCGGGGCGCCACCAACCTGAAGTATTATTGCTGCACCAACGAACTCTCGTTGCACCAATGGGGCGATATGCGCAATGACCTGCCCAAATACCAGAGCTATCAGCAGAGCATTTTCGCCGAAATCAAGCAGCGCGGCCTGGGAATCAAACTCCTAGCCACGGATGCATCGCCCGAGGAAAACTGGCCCAGCCTCGAGTGGGCCGCCGCACACATGGACGACATTACAGGAATCTACGGCGGCCATCATTACATCAACAAGCACGAACCCGACAACCTGGATTTCTACTCCTGGTTTAAGGAGCGCTGCGGGTGGGCAGCGAATCTTGCCCGTGCCAAAGGAAAGGATTTCATACTCGGTGAATTTGGACCTGCGCAATACCATGGTTTGAAATATGGTGTGCGCTGGGATTCTTGCCGGTATTTCGACACTCCGTTGGAGCCCTTGGCCGGCTTGCAGCTAGCGGAAGCGGCTCTCGCCGCTATCAATGCTGGCGTTTACGCCATGAGCTATTGGACCTTTAACGATTACCCGGATGAAAAGGGCGAGACGTACATCAACCAATGGGGAGTCTTCAAGTGGCTCACCAACGGCGCTGCCGCGCGTGCCCCGTATTACTCCTTCGGTCTCCTCACCAAGTTCTTCCGCGGCCCCGCCACGGTCTACCAAGTTAAAGCGCCGGAGGAGATGCTGCGCGTAGCCGCCGTCCAGCACGACGAGGACAAAACCTGGTCGATCGCGGTCATCAATCGCCAAACGCAAGAGGCACCGGTCAAGCTCATGCTTCCGGGCGCGAACCAGCCCGCGGTTTTCCGCAAATACGTGTACGACCCGAAACACGTTCCCGTGACCGTGGATGGCGACCTGCAAGAGCCCGCCGCCAAGATCCCACTGCGAGATGGCGTGTTGGCGGACGCGGTCGAAGCTGGCTGCCTGGCCGTATATACTACCGCCTATGACGATACTCCCCCGGCAGCCGTGCGCGGCCTGGAAGCGACGCGCCTTCGCGATACCCGCAATCTCGGCGGAACCTTTGATGCCACTCGCCTGCGCTGGACCCCCAATACCGAGCCGGACGTGTGCTACTACCGCGTTTACCACCACGGCGTCCGGATCGGCTCAACCGTAGCGAGTGAATTTATCGACTCCGGGATCGGCCATTACCGCTCAGGTGGCTACGCGGTGGTGGCAGTGGACAGGTTGGGAAACGCCAGCTCTTCGTGACCCCCGCGGCTTCCCGGGAACGGGGTTACGGCTCCAGACGCGGTGGCGCGCATTTCTCGGCGTGACCCGAAGCTGTGGGTGCACTGGCCCATGGGGCGTGCGGCAGGGTTCCCTGGCGCGAGCCGTATGAGCGGAGACGTTCAGGTACGGTTCTGCAAGAGCCGAATTGATGCGCAGCAAAGGCTCGCGTCTATTGTGGCCTGATTAAGTTGGAGGCTGGCATGCAATCAACGCTTTCACACGTCGACCGCTTCCCCAAACCATCCATCGAGCGATGCTTTTCGCTCTACCACGTGCGGATATATGCAGAGCGGGGTGCGAAGAATCGCCTGCCGGTCCCCGCCCGATTTGCCGCAGGACTCTTGATTCTGTGTCTTACCCTTTGTGCGCTTGCCTACGGCCAAGATGCCGGGAAGCCGCTAGCTCAAGTTCGTACCCAAACCGCCACCGGGCCCCTGCGCGCGAATCCCGCGAACCCTCGTTACTTCACGGACGGCACCGGAAAAGCCATATACCTAGCGGGCTCTCATACCTGGGCAAACCTCCTTGACCGTGGCCAACTGAATCCGCCCGGTGTGGCTTTTGATTACGCTGAATATATGAAATGGATGGTGGGTTACAACTTTAACTTTATGCGGCTCTGGACCGCCGAACTGCCAGATGCCGGCCCGGGCCCTGACTATTCGGAAGGAAACTTTGTGGGTCTTCCCTGGAAGTGGCGCCGGGCAGGTCCCGGCTACGCGACCGACGGCGGTTTGAAATTCGACCTCACCCAACTCGACCAGAGCTACTTTGACCGGGTGCGGGCGAGGACTATTACCGCCGGCAAAAACGGTATCTATGTATCCATCATGCTTTTCAATGGCTTCGAATGGCAATTTGACACTAATCCCAAAGACGGCGATCCCTTTGTGGGCACTAACAACATTAATCACATTAATTGTCCGGAAACCTGCCCGACTGACACCTCACAGATGTCAGACGAGATATGGAGCATCGAAGCGGCGTATCTTCGAGAGGTTGTGGATAGGGTGAACGACCTCGATAATGTGCTCTATGAGGTATCGAACGAGGCCGGATCGCCCTATTCGGACTCTTGGCAAGTTCGAGTCATCAACTATGTGAAGCAATATGAGGCAACCAAGCCCAAGCAGCATCCCGTGGGAATGACGTTCCAATGGAAGGGCGGATCAGATTTAACCCTGTACAAAAGCCCCGCCGATTGGATTTCGCCAGGAAGCCGTTTTCCGACTTTCGATGGCTCCAAGGTCATCATCAATGACACGGACCACTCGTATGGCGTCGGCGACCTGAAACATGATGGATCGACCGGCCAGCGCGCCTGGGTCTGGGAAAACTTCACCGGCTGGCAACAACGTGGCATTCATGGACCCGTACCTTACGAAATGGCCGGGACGGAACAATCCGGAGGGATCGACCGTCGACCCGGAGGTTGGCGTCCGGCCGGACAAGCATTGGGATGTTATTCGCAACGCCATGGGCAGCACCTTGACGTACGCGAATCGGATGAACCTGGTCGCTATGACACCGCAAGGCTCTCTCTCCAGCACAGGTTATTGTCTGGCAAATCCAGGTGTTGAGTATTTGGTGTACCAGCCCTCCTCAGAGCCCTTTACGGTGAACCTTGTGGCGGGAACATACCAGTATGAATGGTTTGATCCCTCCACGAACACGATCAGCTCTTCCGGAGCTTTTTCGGTTTCTGACGGCCATCACTCGTTTAACCCGGCATTCAGCGGTGACGCGGTTTTGTACTTACATGTCGTGACCCCGCGGGAAAGGAACCACCTAACCGGGACGGGCCAGTTCATGGCGTTGAGCGCGGATAGAACTCACCTGGTAAACACATTTACCAACAAGCCGGTGTTCATAACGGGGGATACAGCTTACGATCTTGCCGTTCAGCTTTCTTCCCCTGCGGATATCGAAGCCTACCTGTCAGACCGACAGGCCAAAGGGATTAACCTGATCTGGGTGGGCCTGGTGGATGCTACCGATCACGGCCCGGGTAGCCACAACGTTGGGCATACCGAAAACGACGGCTTTGGCAACAACCCCTGGAACGGTGGGGCCGACTTTACCGGGATGAGCAGCGCCACCGCATATTGGGATCACGTGGACTATGTGCTTCAAAGGGCGGCGGCTCATGGCATCACGGTTCTCGCCGGAACGGCCTTCACAGGAGCATTCGACAGTTGCAAATTTCCTTACTACGGCAACATGGCGACAACTTCCGACGCCACTATGACGGCCTATGGCGCATTCCTGGGCAACCGTTACAAATCTTACCCCAACATCATCTGGCTGCAAGGCGGCGATGCCAACGTCGACCTTTGTGGCAGCGACTTGGCGAAGAAGGTGGACGACATTGCCCGGGGTATTCTTTCTACCGACACCGCACACTTAATGACTGTCGAGGCCACCAATAATGTGTGGGGTGAGGCGAGCGCTACCAACTGGTCCTTGTATACTTACGGCGCCAACAATCCCAGCGGCTGGCTTACGCTGGGCACCATCTATCCGAAGGGCCTGCCAGCCACCACTTTCTCAAACGAGATCGCTCATATCGTCTCTCAAAACATAACCGAAACCGGTGCCGCGCCCTTCGTTCCATACTTCAGCATGGAAGACCCGTACGAATATGAGCCGTTCTCCGCCCCTTACAACGATCAGCAACTTCGGCAAGAGGGTTATACGGAGATTTTGAGCGGCGCGATCCTGGGCCGACTCTTCGGCAGTTCGGGTGTGTGGCCGTTCGGCGCCGGTTGCTGCCAGTACGGACAATCGTGGCAGGCCAATATGGAGCACCCCTCGTCGTTCGATCAGCAGCGGCTTGGCCAACTCTTCCGCAGCCGCGAGCACTGGAAGCTGGTCGCCGATCGTAACCATGAGGTCGCGACGGCCGGTTACGGCTCAGGAGCGACCCTGACGGTAACTTCACGAACCCGTGACGGCCAGACGATTATTGCCTATGTTCCCAACGGTAACGCCACGACGCTGACGGTGGACATGACCAAGGTCTCCAGCGCCACCCATCAAGCTACATGCTGGTGGTTCAACCCGTCCTCGGGAGACGCGACCTTGATCGGAAGTTATGCTAATTCTGGGACGCGAAATTTTACACCGCCCGATTCCAATGATTGGCTCCTGGTCATCGACGACGTGAGCGCGAACCTGCCTGCCCCCGGAAGTCCGTAGGGCCGAGAAACTCATCGCCCCACTTTCTTGAAAAGCAAGCGTAGTGCGGATACGTCCCGTAGATCCGCGGTTTTTCGCGCCCGCCTACACTCCTCGTATCGTTCCACCGGAAAACCTGCAAGGCACAGTGGACCGCCTGTCTTCCCACTCGCGCACGCTCTTGCGGGAGCTTGGGGTGCAGCCGCCGTAGGGTCTCTTTACTGAAGAATCAGGTGTTTGGAAAATGGGGTGTCACCAAGATGTTTGAAATGAGAAGGTTGGATACGGTAGACGAAGCCGTTGCCAAGCTGTTGGAAATCGCCGAGTACCCCAAGATCTTTCGGTGCTTCCAGTTCTCCACGGCCCTGGTAGTTTTTTTCGCCCACGCTGACTCCCCAGATACCGGAGCGGTCTATGTCTACGACCGGAAAAAGGGTGTTTGGCTTTGGGTCGGTTTCAACGACCAGAACTACGGCGGGTACAGCCCGTCAGAGTTCGATTTTCTAATCGACCAATGCCACTTCTTCAGGCTGGCGACCTCCCCCGCGTTGCACCTATGATCTTCTGATCACGCGCCGTGCGCCTGGAGGTTCTGACAACGGAAAGCGTCCGGCACTTGAAAGCACGGCTTTACTCCGTGGACATGAGGGCTACTTCGAGCTGGACTTGGTGAAAGAGCACGCGGACCAGCGAGGGTCGGTCATGCCAGTGTTCCAGTCCCGATCGGGCGAAGTTCTCGTCATTCCGCCCAAATTTGCGGCCGTGGTGAAGGCGATCACTAGTGCAGCGCCCTGCGGGGGCTGTACGCAGGCACATTTCCTGCGAGCGCGCGAGCTCGGCCAGAAAAATCGGCTCTACGTACTTAGGGTGCATAGAGCTACGCAGGGTCTACGCACGGGGCGGCCCGGATCGTGGATGTTCCCAAGGGCCGCTGGCGAATCATCCTGCGGAAGAAGCGCACCCAGGTCCGGCCCCGCGCGAAGGTCGAGTCCCAAGCCCAAGAGCCTGTTCTCCCACCTCCGCCGCGTCCTCCAGCTCAAATTGCCTTCGTCGTCCCAAGAAGGTTCAATGTCCCTTCACGCACCCCATTAAAACCTCGCTGGAACCGCTGAAGGCCCCAGCGATTGTTTCTGGGGCGGCATGGAATGGCCCACCGTCGGTCGTCCCCTTCACAGCCGGAACCCGCCATAAGATCCATCTCCCATCCTTGTCAGACCATGCCGATGACGGCCGATTCGTGCGGGCAGAGGGACACCGCGATACACTCACGACTTACCTCAAAAATCGGTCAGGGGAGGGTTCGTCAGATGGTGCTGAGGGTGTCTGAAGGGGGGTGTAACGGGCGAGGGCGGCTCGGTGAATGTGGAGAGAGAAACCAGGAAGTACCCACGATCAGGTCGGCACTTCGCCAGCGCTGTAGGCATATTTTGAGGGCCGTCATAATAGTATGACGCGTTTTGGAAAAAGTATGAAGTTCTCCTCTTAGTCACGTCCCACCAACCGTGCAATAAACGTCGTCTGCATCTCATTCACGGCGTCGTCTACTGAAGTTCCCCAGCCCTCATTCAGGATCTCCACGCCGAAGATCTTCATGCTGGCGGCTGCGCCGTATTCATTGCACCCGGCCAGGGTGATGTCGAAGGGCAGGATCTGGTCGGAGGCCCAGGGAGTGGCCAGGGCTTTGAAGCCGGAGGCGGAAGAGAGGGGCGTGTCGGCACTCTGTTCGATGGTGGCGCTGGCCGGCGTGCCATTGGCGTTGGTGATGGTGGAGTCGAAGGTGACCGTCTGGCCGATGAAGTTCGATTCGGTAACGGTGTATTGGGGGCGGATGTCGTCGACGTTGGCGACGAAGGTTCCACCCTGTTGATTGATGATGGCCAGTAGAGCATGACGATCGAAGTTGATCCAGACCAGAGAGCCGGCGATGCCGCGCTTGTTGCGGGAGAAGGCGCGGGGATCGGGGGAGCCCATGGTGTAGATGGGCGCCTTCTCGCGGGTGATGGAGTAGGAAATGGCTTGGATCTCGGCGAAAGTGAGGTTGCCGATGACGGCGCGAATGTCGGTGCCGGACAGGGAATTATAAGACCGGCTGACTTCACTAACCACAGAACCGGAAAATGCACCCATGGATGTTTACTCCTTCTTTGGTCAGGAAGAACTACAGCACACAGCAGGGGAAGCTGGTCAGGAGTGGATTTTTTCGGGGGGCCGGCCGGGATGCCGGGCCAGTGCTTCTGACGGTGGAATGTATCTCGGATATCTGAATCGACGAACGATCAAGGTAAGGACTTTTTCTGCGGGGCCGGCCAGACAAACGGCTGGGGCTGGGGGGGATTGTCCGCTAGATAACTTCGAACGACTTGTTCCACCGCCGCGGTGCCCGGCAAACCCTCGCGATCAGCCTGCTTCCGGGTCAACTCCCTGAGCCGGGCATGCCACCCAATCTAACCACGTGCTGCCGGCCGGCGCGGGATGGACCTGCAACCGGGGCCGGTGTTTGAACCAAGCCTGGGCGAAGTCCTGGGCGTGCGTGCCTTCATGGTCCGTCACGAAATGGAGCGGTGTCTCACCCGGGACCTCGCGCTCCAGTCTGCGCAGGAAGCCCAAAAATGCCTGCTGCCGGGGCCGCCAGCGGCTGTCTCCCACGACGCGCGATTCCAAATCCTGCAGGGCTTCGAACACGCTTGCCGTGCCGGCCAGCAAGTTCTCATTGAGCAGCGCAGGAAGGGCAGGCTTTTTCCTGATGAGCCGGGCGGGCAGGCGTTCCAGTGCGAAGGCCAGGAGCTTATCGGGGGGATTCAGGTAAAGACCAACGATGCCCCGGGCACTTCCCGCCGCTTTCGACTTGGGGCGGCCGGCCAGGTGCGGCTTAACCCCGTATTCATCGAGAATCCGTTGCACCGTCCCGTGGCTCACTCCCAGTTCCCTCGCCAGGCTGCGCACGCTCCAGCGCTTGCTTCCCGACGGCGGAGCCTTGCCAGCCGCCTGCACGATCTGCCGGATCTTCTGTCGGGAGATACGTCGTCGCGGTCCTCGCCCCGGCGTCAGCTCAAGCAGCGCCTCCGTGCCTCCTTGGATAAACCGCTTCCGCCACAACAGCACAGTCACCAAGGTAGTCGGCAAGGCCCGGGCGATGGCCCGGTTGGAAGCTCCGGCCGCCGCCAACAAGATGATCTGCGCGCGCAGAGCCACTTGCCGAGGCGTCTGGGGAGCCGCCTGCCAGGTCTCCAGGACGCGGCGTTGCTCGGGGGTCAGGAGAAGGGGTGGGGCCGGGCGTGTCATCAGGCGCGAGGATAGCACGGATTAGGCGGAGGAAGGCAGAGGGGGGAAGAAAAAGAAAAGCTGGCGTGGTATACTTACATGTGGTACGATTCCAATGACATCATCCGATACGGAGGAAATTGTGGTTATGACTCAACCCCTGACCTTTGGCGCTTTCCTGGCGGCCTGCCGGGAAGCATCCGGAAAAACCCAAGCCCAGGTCGCCCAGGCCTGTGCCATCACCCCGGAAGCGATCTGCCAGATCGAGCGGGGGCGCCGCAAGCCCGTTTTCGATCTCGTCCTGGCCTTGGCCGACGCCTTACAGATCGACCGCGGCCTGCTGAGCCGCTTTGCCCTGCAGAGCCGCGCCTCTCAGTTTTACACCACCTTGGGCCTGGAGCCCGTCGGTGAGGAAGCCCTCCTGGCGGCCTGCCCCCACTTTGGCGGTCTTCCATCCCCTCTTCGACAACCCGCAGGAGAAAGGCCAGCAAGCCACCCCCTGCGCGCAACCCGCCGAAGCTCCCCTGCAGTCCGCTCTGGGCGTGCCGGCTCGAATCTGCCCCGCCGGCTTGCTAGCGAGCCGAAGTTCGCCGGGTGGTCCTGGGCTCGCCTACCAGCACGTCAATGGGCAGGCGGGTATTGGGACCACCCGGGCGAACCCCTCTATGCCTCCTTGCGGCAAAAGGAACAGCGGAATATGGCGGCCGATGGGGAAGCCATCCCAAGGCAGTACCAGCACCTGCAGTTGCTCTGGGAAGAAGCTTTGTTCAGCGGGCGCCCGAATTGGAAACAACTCCAGCGCTGGCACGAGGAACTCTGCGGCTGGGAGGCGCTCCTCGCCGGCCTGGAATTGGAGGACCTGCTGTGAGTCAACGCGCGGTAATTTATGCCCGGACTTCGACCGTCGACCAGCACACCGAAAACCAGGTCTATGATCTGGAACAACTGGCCCGGCAACGCGGTCTCGAAATCATAAAGATTTATGAGGATCAGGTTTCAGGTACCCGGGCCCGCCGGCCAAGTCTGGATCAACTGCTCGCCGATGCCCGAAAAGGAAAGTTCGACGTGCTGCTGGTGTGGGCGTGCGACCGGCTGGCACGGTCGGTGTCCCACTTTCTCCAGGTCCTGGATGAGTTGGGCCATCTGAACATTGAGTTCATTTCGTATCGCGAGCAGCTCGATACGACCGGTCCCCTGGGTCGCGCCGTGGTGGTGATCATCAGCGCCATCGCGGAGCTCGAACGGTCACTGATTGTGGAGCGGGTGCGCGCCGGCCTGCGCCGGGCGAAACTGGAAGGCCGCCGACTAGGCCGGCCACCCCTGCTCGTGGATCGTGAGGCCGTCCGGCGCGACCGGCAGCAAGGGTTAAGCATCAGCCAGTTAGCCAAGCAGCACGGCATCGCCGAAACCAGCGTGCGCCGCCTCCTCCGCCAACCCGAATCCACCCCGCCAAAAACCCCTCTTCCGCCGCCCTCGCAAGTGATTGATAACACGCCGCCGCTTTCAGCCGTTTAAGGTCCGCCAAAAACAGTAGGTTTGGGAGGAAGTGATACTGGCTTCACCCTCAGCAGCATCCCTCTATACCCCGAATAAATCCTGATCCTCGCCACACGTGTGGGCGAATTGTGTGCCGGCTTCTAGGTAGGAGGTGGTTTATGGCTGAGAAAGCAAGTCGATGGTAAAAGAAGCCAGACTCTTGGAATCTCCAGAAATCGCACCTGTCATGCCCTCCAAAGTCCTGAGTGGCGATCAGGGTTCCCTAGATTCGGTCTATAAGGACAACATCCTCATTACGGGAGCATCAGGCCGATTTCGGCTTCATGCGGCTCGCGTGCCGGAACAGGCCACGTCGTTGATTGGCAGATGAGGGCAGTCGTGCCGGAAGAGCCTGAAGGTCACTGTCCGTGGTATGAAATAGGTCTTGCACATTGTGGCCGTAGGGATAAGATTTGCGATGAACGGCCAGCGTCTATGTGATGAGCAAAGCTGCAAGTGGCATCGGACAAGATCAGGAAGCAATTCGAGCCCACCGAGCGCTCTTCCTTCTCGCCTTTCTGGCCATAGGGATGGCAATCGCGACTCTATCTCCTGGGGCGCAATCTGCGGATTCCGTTCAGAAGATCCAGCAACTGCTCGAAGCGGGGGATAGCGCTTCCGCCCAAGCCTTGCTTTCGCAGGCGCTGCGCGAGTCTCCGAACGGTGGCGGGCTTTATAACCTCCAGGGTGTACTCAAGGCGCAAGAGGGTGACTTCGCCTCCGCTGAAGCAAGTTTCCGAAAGGCCATTGAGCTGGAGCCGCACCTGGAGGGCGCCTATCTGAACCTGGGCCGCCTCTACCAGGAACATGTCGCAAAGGATTCGGGAGCGCGAGAGAAAGCCGTCGGAGTCTATGCCGCGCTCCTTGGCTTTGCCCCCGGCCATCTGGAGGCCAACTACCAGATCGCTGCGCTTCTGATGCAGAAGGGGCTCTATACGGCGTCGCTTCAGCACCTAGCCAGGCTCCCCGCCACGGCACAAAGCCATTCTCAAGCCCTTTCCGTCCGGTGTGGGGACTATGCCGGACTGGGCCAACATGACAAAGCTCAACATGCGGCGGAGCTGATGCTACACGGCACGGGCCTGGCCGAGGCGGACGTAACGAGTATCCTACCCATCCTGGCGTCCCGAAAAGAAACGACCATCGCTCTTGATCTCTTGCAGGGCCTCGCGGTGAGGCAATTCGCATCCTTTGATTCTCTGCGTAGCTTGGGGCTCCTGTATAGGGGCACGGGGCGGCTGGCAGAGGCTCGCGAGGCCCTGGAAGCGGCAGCGCAGCTCGAACCTGACTCGGTCCCCAACCTGCTCGACCTTGCGCGAGTGGCAGACGATCAAAAGGATTACAGGGGGGCATTAGGATACCTGGCCCACGCGCGCGCGCTCGAGCCCGGCAATGCCGCTGTCCATTTCTTGTGGGGAATGACCTGCGTGCAGGAGAACCTTGCGGAAGAAGCCTACCAGGCCCTCAAAAAAGCTGCGAGCCTTGACCCCCAGAATGCCTATTACAATTACGCCGTGGGCGCGGTTGCCATGCAACGCGACGATGCCAGAGAATCCATTCCCTATTTCCAGAAGTATTGCGAGTTAAAGCCGCACGACCGGCGGGGGCGGCTGGCCCTGGGCGCTGCCTATTTCAACAGCTTTGACAGCGAAAAAGCCGCGAAGGTACTTGACACCGTCATCGACGATCCGGAAACCGCCGCCGGCGCCCATTACTATCTCGGCAGAATCGCTAATCGCCAAGGGGACTATGCGGAAGCGGTTCGCCACCTGCGAATAGCCCTGAAGGCTTACCCGGATTATGCCGACGCCTACGCCGAACTGGGATCGATTCATCTGAAGCAGAAGCAATATCCTCAGGCCGAGGAGGCTTTGCAGAAAGCCCTCAAACTTCGTGCCGATAGTTACACCGCAAACCTCAATCTTTTGATTCTGTACCAGAGAATCGGAAGTCCCAAAGCGGAGGAACAGGCGAAACGGTTTGAACAGGTCAAGGAAGAGCGGGCGCAGAGGGCTCGAGAATTCCTGCGCGGCATCCGAGTTGAACCTTAAGGCTTCACCGTAATCAGCACCACACCATGCCCGGGCACTGGGGCGGAGAATTGATTCGCGATTCTACCCAGGTCGTCGTGCGCCCACAAGTCGCGGACCTGTAGCTTTCCGTGCAAGCCGAGTTGGCTCCAAGTCACGGTCATATTCGCCGCGGCGCCTCCCCGATTGAAAAGTCCCACGGCCCAGGCATCGTTCACGAGCGGCCGGGCGGCGACGACCAAGGCGCCATTCTCAGAAAGCCTCTTAACGGGCCTGCCCTCGGGATCCTGATCGATGGCGATGACTTCCGTATTCATCAAAATGGACCTGGTCTCATCCGTCATCGCGCGCAGATCGTTTCCGGCCAGCAACGGTGCGGCCAGCAGCGACCACAGGCTCATGTGGGTCCGATACTCATCCGCGGTCATTCCGCCGTTGCCGATTTCCAGCATGTCGGGGTCGTTCCAGTGGCCCACCTGCGCATAGGAAGCGATGGCGAATTGCTGGAAGCCGATTTCCTGCATCCGCTCCCAACGATCGGTAATGTCGTCGGTCGTGCGCCAAAGGTTTCCGTCCACTTGCGCCCCCCACTTCCAGACGTCGTCGAGTCCATACTGGCATAGGCTGAAAACGATGGGGCGGCCGGAGGCCCGCAGCGCGTCGCCCATTTTCTGATAGACCGCCTGCATCTCGGACGGCTGGTAAATCTTGCCGGCGCTGCACCAATCGTATTTCAGGTAGTCGAACCCCCACACGGCGTAGGTCTTCGCATCCTGACCCTCATGGCCGTAGCTGCCCTCATAACCCGCGCAGGTCCGCGGGCCGGGAGAGGAGTAAAGACCAATCTTCAAGCCTTTGGAATGGACGTAATCGGCAAGGGCTTTCATGTCGGGAAACTTCCGATTGCCGGTGATGTTGCCCTGCGCGTCCCGCGAGCCTTCCCAAGTGTCGTCGATGTTGATGTAGGTGTAGCCTGCCTCCTTCATGCCGCTCGAGACCATGGCGTCCGCGATGGCGCGCACGGTCGCGTCGTCGATGGCTTCGGCGAACTTGTTCCAACTGTTCCAGCCCATCGGAGGAGTGCGGGCCAGGCCGCTCTCGGGCACGGCGTGAAGCTCCGGCAGGGGCAGCCGGGCGGGAGGATCCGTCACCGGGCGAGAACTTTGGGAAGCTGCGGGGGTGGTGCCAAGGAAGAGTATGAAAAAAGCCGCCAATATGAGGCAATAGGTCTGCTGCCCCTTTGATGCAAGCCGTGCAACAATTGCGCGCTTCATATTTTCCTCCAATCGATAGTGGTCGCTTGCGCCGCTTAATCCATCGGAGCCTGGAGGCGGCGGGTGAAAACTCCTCATGGTGTCTTTCCTGTGTTCATGGCCGAAAGACGATTAGTGCTGGCTCTCCGGGCTCCAATTGAGTAGAAACTCCATCACGAAGACGGCGGTCCACCCATACTGCGGTGCTCCCAATCCGGTGCCGGCGCTGGGCCCGCGCGAACGGTAGTATTCCCAAAGCGAGTATCCCGAGCAGGCGTTGAGAAGCCACTCGCGGCATCGGTCGGCGGTGTCGCGGTATCCGTAAAACTGCAATCCCTTCAGCATGAAATACGCAATATTGAGCCAGGACGGCCCTCGCCAATAATCCAGGGGATTGAACTCCGGATGATCGTAGGACACGCTGGGGACCGTGGGATAAAACTTTCCCGGATCGGCGGCCAGGGCGGCAAGCCGTTTCGCCTGCTCCGGTGAGGCGATCCGGACGTAGAGCGGGAGAAACGAAGCCGGCGTCAACGCCCGCCCGAACTTTCCCGTGTGACGATGGCGGTCCAGGTACGCCCCCGTGGCCTCATCGTACAGAACCCGGTTGATTTCAGCTCCCAGCGCCTCCGCGCGGCCCACCCACCGTTGCTGATCCTCATGATTTCCCAGCCGGGCGGCCATGTAGGCAAGGGACCGGTAAAGCATGACCATGTTGCAATTCAAGTCGATTGCCCACCAATCGTTGCTCGCCTCATCCCAGCGGACCGAATTATCCCATCCCGCCTCCATCCGCGCTTCGGAGCGCCTCCGCTCGGGATCAGGGTTGCCGCTATCGAAGTGAAACAATTTTTCAGTGTTGTCGCGGCGATTGCTGCACCAGTGGGTTTCGTGCATGACGCACTTCGGATAGAGTACACGCAGGAAGGCATCGTCCGGAGCGGCGCGGTCCACAATCTCCGCTGCCCAAGGCAACACGGGCGGTTTGCCGAAAGACGTGACCTTACTCCCGTCCTCAAAGATCACGTCGCAGAGGGCGCCCGAGGGCAGTTGGTGGTCGAGCAGGATCGACAGTTGCTCACGAGCGAGAACGGGATCGAATCGTACCGCTCCCACCGCATGGAACGCGGCGTCCCACGACCACACACCGCGATAGCGGAAGGGCGAGGGACAGATGCCACGCTTGGGGTACCACGGCAAGGGTCCCGGATGCTCGTCGGTAGGCGTTAGGATGTTGCTTTCAAGGGTCTCAACACTGAGGGAGAGTAATTGGAAGTCGCGCGTTGAAAGCTTGGGACGGTATTCACCAAGAAAAGCCTTGCCCTGCTTGCTAAGGGTGCCGCGCCTCAGAGGTTGGGGTGTGACCTCGACACTGGGGCATGGCGTTTCCCCGAATGTTCTGCGGTCGCTGCCAACCTGCAGACAGCCGAGTGCGCCAAGCGTTCGAGTGAGAAAGTGCCTTCGCCCCGGTATTACGCCCGAACCGTAAGGCCGTTCAGGGGTATTCATGGTACTGTCCCTATCCGTATTCCTAAAGTGGCTGCGCACAGGAGGGCGGTCCGGCCCTCCTGCCGCAGCCCAGACTTCTCCCCAAAACTGCGGTACTTCGGCTAAAAGGAGAACCTGACTCCAAGTTGGATATTACGGGGCGAGGAGACTCCCCCGTTCCAATCACCGAAGCTTGGGCTGGCGATGTCGTTGACAAATGGAGTGCCAAGGAAACTATGCCAGTTCCACGCGTCAAAGAATTCGGCTCGGATCTGAGCCCGGAAGCGCTCGGTGAGGGGGATATTGTCCGTCAGTGCGATGTCTTCGCTGTGGTATCCGAAGCCCCGGACATTGGAAACGCGCGTTCCCTCGCCGAGGTTGAAGTTAAATGTACTGACGGGTTGAAAGGCCGTCGCGCTCAAGAGAGGGTTTAGTCCCGAATTGGGATCGAACCCGCTCTTGCCTGTCGCGTAGGGGTTGGCTCCCGGCAGCATTCCGGGAACACAGCCGGCCGCAAACTGCGACGGGACATTGCAAGTCGAAGAGTAGAATTGGAATGGCTGGCCACTCTGCAAGCGTAAAACGGTGCTGACCTGCCATCCGCCGACCAATCGGTTGACCACCCCGGATTGGTTCAGCCAATGGTGGCCCTTCCCGAAGGGTAGATCGTAGGCGAAAGAAAGATTCAGTATTTGCGGAATGTCGAACTCTGCCAGTCCGTAGTTCCGCTGTTTCTGGAAGGGAGAAATGTCGGTGGGCATACTGCTAGCCTGAACGAAGTCGCTTGTGGTCAGTGTCTTCGAGAAAGTGTAATCGGCGAGCAGCCAAAGGCCATGTGATAAGCGGTGCTCTGCTGATAGTTGCAAGGCCTGGTAGTTCGACCATCCGTGATTCTCATTCAATCCGAAGATGTTGCCGCAGTACTGAGGGAACGGCACAAGCGCCTGCGCCACGCTCGGCGCACAGGCCTGCATCTGTCCCGCCCATCCCGCATACGGCTGGTTTACCCCATCGAGTGTGGCTTGATCGGGAGCGAACTGATCAAACAATGATCCTCCCATGGATAAGAGCGAGGGATTCAGGGCATTGGCGGGGTCAAGTTGCGACATCAGCCGGGAGCCGTGATTGGCAACGTAGGCGACGTTCACGTGGAAGTTATCCGTGAACTGGTGCTGCGCGGACACGTTCCACTGGTAGGCATGCGGTAGCTGGTTGGCATCAAACGGCCGGTAGTTGGGAGCATTCTCTCCGTTCAGGTAGCTCGAGTTGATGAATGGCGGCTTTTGGAAATTTTGAGGCACGCCATCCTGGAGCAGAAATGCGGGTTGAATACCACCCAGGGCGCTGTTGAAGGCCACCGTCTCGTTGAAGCCATCGGTGGCGATTCCGCCACCCCAGCCGGGATAGAAGGCTTGCATATAGAAGACGCCAAAACCGGCACGAGCGACGGTCTTGTTCGTGATGCCGTAAGCCACACCAATGCGTGGACCGAAGGCCCGGTGGTACAACTGCTCGGGGTAAGGCTTTCCGAAGCTGGCGGAACCCCACTTGTTGCCTGCAAACACCAGGGCGCCGGGAAGGTTCCCAGCCCCGGGATTGGGCTTCGTGGGATCAAAGAAAGAGGCCTGATCCTTTGCTTCCTCCGAGGGCTGATACAGGTCCCAACGAATCCCGTAGTTGACGCTCAGCTTGTGAATGGGCTTCCACGTATCGCCGGCAAAGAAACCAATTGCTTTGGCCTGCGACCGCCAAGCGCTGAGAGAATAATAGGAGACCGAGGCTGAACCGACGTAGCCGAGCAGGAAACTTGCGTAAGAGTTGCCGGTGGGGCTTGGAAAATCCAGGAGGCCGGTGTTAGCGTCGCTAAAATTAAAAGTTCCCGAACCGTTCGATGTGCCATGAAGCGGAAGAGCTAGGTCTCGATACTCCCCTCCGAACTCGAACATGTGCTTGCCCTTTAACCACGTAACCATATCGTTCGCGACCCAAGTCGGCCGGGTGCTCCAACCATCCTGATTCCCTCCGTAGGGAGAGAAACCATCCTCGAAGTTCAGGGCTGATTCATGATAGTGATCATAGACCCCCTCAATTTGAGGAACCTGACTCACACAGCAGTCGGACGAGTTGTACAACCCAGTTTTCAGATCAAGGTAGCCGATCGCGAAGTGGTTCAGGAGCGTCGGGCTGAAGGTGTGATCGTAGTTGAGCCGGCCCAACTCGCCATAGTTGGGAATTCGCGTGTTGTTCGTGTCGATCTGTGGCGGTAGGGCAGACTGGGTAAAGGGAAGTCCGCCGCGATAATGCCACGTCACAAACAGGTGGTCCTTGTCGCCAATATTCTGGTCAACGCGCACATCCCACTGATCGGTATTGGAGTTGCCGGAGTTGGCGAGAGCTTTGGGGGCTTCATAGTTGCTGACCAGCCCGGGCCGGTTCGGCGGGGGGACATACTTGATCCATCCCGAGGCCAAGGAGTTCGCCAGGCGAGGGTCGGTCGGGCAGATGACATTGGGCTGGCTGCCATCGCATCCCATGAACTGCTGGCGTAGGTATGGGATATTTGTGGCCGAAGCTGGCCCATTGGGGTCGTAATTGGGGTTAACCGTGGTGGTGTCGGGATCGTAGATGGGGTAGGGCCATTCGCTGAAATCACCCTCCCTCTCCAGGGCCGTGGGGACGGTCAGGATCGGCTTGGTTGTGGCGCCTCGTGAACGATAGGCCTCAAAGTTTACAAAGAAATAGGTCTTCTTGCGCCCGGACCAGAACAACGGCGCGCGGAAAGGTCCCCCGATGAAGGCCCCCGCATCATTCTCAATATCGATGGGGCGCTCGGCAACGCCGAATTGGCGCGCGTTGAAATCCGTGTTGCGATTGAATTCGTATCCACCCCCGTGAAACTGGTCGGTTCCGGACTTGGTGCTGGCCACGGTGACGGCGGAATTGGTCGAGCCGTACTGGGGATCATAATTGGAAGTCAACAGGCTGACCTCCCCTATAGCTTCCGGAGAAATGGGGTAGTCGCCCTGCATTGAGACGGTTCCACTCTGGCTGACCATCCCCTCGACCATGCTGACGCCGTCGAGAATCCCTTCATCGGCATCCCACTGCCCGCCGTTGAACATCGCATAGCCAACGTCGGTATAATCCGTAGCGGTGACCCCTGGCATGATGGTCTCGAAATTTATGGCGCAGCGCTGGGCCCCGGCAACCTCCAGCGGAAGGGCGGAGATTGCTTCCGTGGATATCCCTTGCTCTACCGCGGCGTTCTGGAAATTGAGCGGCGAGGCGTTGGCTGAGACCTCGACAGTTTGGTTTGTGGACCCCACCTTGAGTTGAATCGGAACACTTGCGGATTCATTGAGGTGAAGAATGATCCCTTGCTGAATGAAGGATTGAAATCCGGGCGCGGAACACTGCAATCGGTAGGTCCCGCTGGACAGGTTGGGGAAGGAGTAATTGCCATCCGGGCCGGAGGTGGCGTGCCTGGCCGCACCGCCGGTCGCTTGGATAAGCGTCAATTGGGCATTGGGAATTGCCCCGGCGCTTTGATCGGTTACCGTACCCGTAATGATGGCATTGGAATTTTGCCCGCACAGTGGCCCAGCCCATAACATAAGGAGTGCCAAAAACCATAGGAACATACCCTTTCGTTGCATCAACTGCCTCCTTTCGAGAGACCCTAGTGACCCTACGCAAGGTACGTCAGGATTCAGAAAAATCGTTCTTCGCATCTTGGGACCCCGCGGCTTTCATCATTAAATTAATAATCCGCGCTGAGAACTTCAGGTCATTGCGCATTAGGTGGCTTATTCTGTACAATTAGCGCAGCATGTCAATGGAGAGTTGTTCTCCGGGGTATTAAAAGCTGTTCCCCGGGGAACTTGCTGAAGCAAAACGCTCAAGACAGACTTGTCGCCCGGTTGTCCCATGAGTGGCGCACCGATCATTCAGCCGCCCGAGAAGCAAGGACTCATACGATTCGGCGTATTTGAGATGGATCTCCGCACCGGGGAACTCCGCAAGGCGGGAGTGAAGATCAAGCTCCAGGGCCAACCCTTCAAAATTTTGACGATGCTGGTGGAAAACTCCGGCCGGCTTGTCACCCACGAGGACATTCGCAAGCAACTTTGGGGCGTGGCGGTCGCCGTGGACTTCGAGCACAGCGTGCCTCGAGCGATCAATAAGATACGCGATGCCTTAGGCGACTCGGCGGACAATCCACGCTTTGTCGAAACGCTTCAACGTCGAGGCTATCGCTTTATCGGTCAAATCAACGCCATTGCCGCGAACAGCCATGAGGTGATTGAGGAGCAACCGGCTCCGGCGCTTCCGCTCCACGGGAAACTCCCGACTTTCAGATTGATCTGGCTAGTGGGAGTTGCCGTCGCTTGTTGCCTGCTTGGGCTCCTGGTGCTTGCCTGGCGGACAATTTCGCCGGGGCCGCGGATTTTTCGTTCATTGCCGATCACCGATGCGGGCAGCGTATCCCCGGGAGACCCTAATTTCGAGAACCTGCCCAGCTTGGTAACCGATGGAACTCAAATATACTTTCCGCTCATGCGTGGCGGCAGAATCGACCTTGCACAGGTCTCCGTAGGGGAAGGCGGCACTCGCGCCATCGTGACACCCCAGGAGATCTCGGAACCCGCCGTAGCTGACTTATCGCCGGACGGGTCCGAGCTTTTGATCCGGGGTCACTTGATTTCGGAAAATGAAGAGCCCCTCTGGTTAATCCCGACGGTGGGAGGGGTGGCTCGCCGGTTGGGGAACCTGCTCGGCCACGATGCCACATGGTCGCCAGATGGACAATCCGTCATCTACGCCAGTGGAAACGATTTGATGATTGCTCGCACTGACGGTAGTGACTCCCGAAAGCTGATCAGTGTTCCGGGCCGCGCCTTTTGGCTGCGGACCTCGCCCGATGGCCGGAAACTGCGTTTTACTGTTCTGGACACCCGCCGCCACACCAGCGAGATCTGGCAGACATTATCGGATGGAAAGAACATTCAACCGGTCCTTCCAGGTTGGAGTAATCCACCGAGCGAGTGCTGTGGGAATTGGACTCCGGACGGCAAGTACTTCGTTTTCCAATCCGCTCACGACAGAATGACCGACCTCTGGGCAATTAGTGACAGCGGCCCCTTTCCATTCCGGCACGCTAACCCCGTTCACCTGACTGCCGGCCCGCTCAATTTTCTCGCGCCCGCGCCCAGCAAAGACGGCAAAACGATTTACGCGATCGGCATGCACAGCCGGACCGACCTGCTGGCATACGATCCTGAAAGGCAGGAGTTCTCACCCTATCTGGCGGACATCGGGGCAGCAACTTATGTGGCGCTTTCCAGGGACAGATTGTGGATCAGCTACATTACACCCAACGACTCCTCACTATGGCGTAGTCGGGTTGACGGTAGCGACCGGCTTCAGCTCACTTCAGCGCCGATGCAGGTGTTTACAATGAGTTGGTCCCCGGACGCCAAATACCTGGCGCTGATGGGAAGAACCACCGGAAAGCCTTGGGGACTGTACGTTATTCCGTCCGGCGGTGGAAATCCGAAGCAACTCTTGGAGGATGAGCACAACGAAGCCGACCCCAGTTGGTCGCCGGACGGGCACCTGCTTGCCTACGGACGCCCTCCTGAGTACATGGCAGAGCCCGGTAGCGCCAAGGCCATCCAGATATATGACTTGAGATCAACCGCGATTTCGAAACTGCCCGGTTCAGAAGGATTATTTTCACCTCACTGGTCGCCTGATGGCCGCTACATTGCTGCGATGCCTTTGAATCAGAATAAGCTGATGATTTTCGATTGGAAATCTAGGAAGTGGGACGACATGGCATTTGGCAGCGTGAGCGACCCCGCATGGTCGGGCGACGGCAAGTATATTTACTTCCGTGCGTTCAAGGAACCAGGCCAGCCCGTGTATCGGCTGCGCGTGAGCGACAAGAAGGTTGAGCGCATTGTGTCGTTCCGAGATACCCGCTGGCCCAACGTTGTGGGTTTTTCGTTTCTGGGCCTCGGCCCAAACGATTCTCCGATCTTGCAGATCCGGTCATCGACGGCCGATATCTACGCCCTCCAGTTTCAGGAGCCTGGTCTGTTCGGGGCACGTTAGTCCTCGCCCCGGGGATTAATCTTCTTCTTTCATCTCATGGAGTCGCTGTGCCGCGGATTCCGGGGTGAGGTCGCGCTGCGGTGTGTCTAACATCTCGTAACCTACCATGAATTTTCGCACCGTTGCCGAGCGCAGCAGGGGCGGGTAGAAGTGCGCATGCAGATGCCATTCGGGATGCGGTGCGCCATCCGTGGGACGCTGGTGGAAGCCCATCGAATAAGGAAACGAAACCTCAAACAGGTGGTTATACCGGGTGGTCAGGCGCTTTAGGATGTCGGCAAGCCCGCCCCTTTCATCCTCCGTCAGCTCGTCGATCGCCGCGACGTGCCTTCGGCCGATCAGGATGGTCTCAAACGGCCAGATGGCCCAAAAGGGCACAAGGACAGAGAAGTAGTTATTCTCCGTGACCAACCTTTCGCCCCGCGCGCGCTCGAGCTCTAAATAATCGCAAAGCAGGCAAGAGGCCCGTGCCGCGTGGTAGGCGCCGAGCGCGGATGTCTCCTTCGCCGGTTCATTCGGAACGGTGGCGTTGGCCCAGATCTGGCAATGCGGGTGAGGATTGCTACACCCCATCATGGCCCCGCGATTCTCGAATATCTGGACGTGATTGATAAAGGGCAGCGCGGCGAGTTCGTGGTATTGCTCCGTCCAAACATCGACGACCTGCCGCAGGTCAGCCCGCTTCATCTTGGCGACGGTCAGGTCGTGGCGTGGTGAAAAGCAAACGACGCGGCAGATCCCCCTCTCGCGCTGCGCCACCAGTAGACCCTTCTCATCGGAGTGCGGGATTTCCCCGGCCTTGCCAGCTTTAGGCATTTCGGCCTCAAAAGTGTTGGGCAGCAGGGCGGGATAATCATTGTCAAAGACGAACGTCCCCGTGTAAGCCGGAGTGCTGGATCCGGTTGCTCGACGATTGCCGGGACACATGTAGCAGCTTGGGTCGTAACTCGGCTGAGACTCAGGGGAGAGTTTTTCCACCTGGCCCTGCCAAGGCCGCTGCGTACGATGGGGAGACACTAAAACCCACTCCCGCGTCAAAGGATTGAAACGCCGGTGGGGATGGTCTTTCAGGTTGAATGTCGCCATGGATGGCTTGGGGCTCCTGTAGAAGTCGAGAATTTGAAGCAATCGTTGGCGGCGCCGGTGGGGGCGGCGTGGAAGCAGCCGGCCGTCCCAGAACCGGCAATCCAACGTCAGCGCCCGATGGGGATGCCCCCAGCAAGAAATAAGCCCGTCCATAATGCCACAACGCGTCTGACAAAACTGTGTTCCGTCACACCGTTGATCAGCCCAAAGACTTTCCAGTTGACCATGTGATCGTCAATGTTCCGAACGGTGGATTCTGACAGAGTCGGAAATGCGCTGCTTGGGATAAACAATTGGTCGGGTGAATATACCCTTGGAGCCGCAAGTGCAAATCTGATAAAGATGCATATCTTGCAATAGCGGAAGTAGGGCAGCATAACCGCAACGACACGGGATGGTAATCGCAATAAATCCCAGCGGCGACCATACCGCGAAAACGGCTCGGTTGATCCGCCTCGTTCGGCATTAGCGGTTGTATTAGTATCCGTGATCTGCGCGATACTCTTGATCGACGGTCCAGTCGCCAAACCGCAGGTGTGGCATGCGGGTCGCGCATGGCTTTCATTTCAGCCGCGAAGGCACTTAACTCATCGCGGTCTGTGGGAAAGGCGACTTATCTCGGGAATCTCATCTCCTCTAGGGAGGGGCATGAGGGTCGTTCACGCGTCAGATCGGAATTCGGCAGGGCAATAAAGCCGGATCCGGCGACCTTAAAATGCCCATGTCCATGGCAAACCACCGATTGGGGACCAAAATGGAGAACGTGCGGAATTCAAGAAACAGAACTTAAGCACCGTTGCGTTGGGTGGGTTTGGAGCTGGAAGGGGCGATGAACACAACACTGGAGGCATCGATGTGGAATGCCTGATTGAGAAAAGGTTCCCTGGCAAGAAGGCCTTCATCACCGAGAACAGTGAGTGCCTGCGGACAGGGAATCCCTCGGCCGCTGGTCGACTTGGCGTTCGGGTTGTAACAGCCAACGGGCGGCGCATACTGACTGCGCGGGGAGGGCGAATAGCCGTGCTTGCTCAGCCAAGCCGCGTCCACGAGGACCCCCACATGCAGGCGATGTTCCAGGTAGTGTAGTTTTAGATTAAATCGCTTAGCCATGCTAAGAAAAATGGAATGCCAATAAACCAAATCCAAGTCCATTGGTGCCGAGTATTGCTCAGCAAAACTCAGCCAAATGGCCGATAGATAAACCCATTCAAGAGCATTTTGCGGATGGACGCGGGGATATTGATGGGTGTTCGATGGATCACACCGGCGCCTCCAGGTATTAGAATCTTCTGGAAGGACGGTCAGAAATCTCATGGTCCATTTATGGTCCAGTTTTGGCCAACTTAGCGTTCCCAAACCTTACTGATCGTGTATTCGGTAGCTATCCGCATCGCGTCGTTTCAGTAAGTTACGGCAAGCCTGAGTACTTCACGACGGTAACAGCGATTCGAGTTAGCACCGAAGTGCCACAGACGAACGAACCCCGAACTTATTCTGGCACCCCGTACTCTATGCAGCTTGAACCGCACCAACACTGCACACAAGCTGTACACAAATGCTCTCCGTTTCCGCGGCCGGGACAAGGAAAGGCAAAGTGGGCGGAACGTCGTAAGCTGATGGGCGAATCAGTGGCCGTGCGGCCAAACAAAACGACCCCATCCTGCCCCAAACCTACTGTTTTTGGCGGACCTTAAACGGCTGAAAGCGGCGGCGTGTTATCAATCACTTGCGAGGGCGGCGGAAGAGGGGTTTTTGGCGGGGTGGATTCGGGTTGGCGGAGGAGGCGGCGCACGCTGGTTTCGGCGATGCCGTGCTGCTTGGCTAACTGGCTGATGCTTAACCCTTGCTGCCGGTCGCGCCGGACGGCCTCACGATCCACGAGCAGGGGTGGCCGGCCTAGTCGGCGGCCTTCCAGTTTCGCCCGGCGCAGGCCGGCGCGCACCCGCTCCACAATCAGTGACCGTTCGAGCTCCGCGATGGCGCTGATGATCACCACCACGGCGCGACCCAGGGGACCGGTCGTATCGAGCTGCTCGCGATACGAAATGAACTCAATGTTCAGATGGCCCAACTCATCCAGGACCTGGAGAAAGTGGGACACCGACCGTGCCAGCCGGTCGCACGCCCACACCAGCAGCACGTCGAACTTTCCTTTTCGGGCATCGGCGAGCAGTTGATCCAGACTTGGCCGGCGGGCCCGGGTACCTGAAACCTGATCCTCATAAATCTTTATGATTTCGAGACCGCGTTGCCGGGCCAGTTGTTCCAGATCATAGACCTGGTTTTCGGTGTGCTGGTCGACGGTCGAAGTCCGGGCATAAATTACCGCGCGTTGACTCACAGCAGGTCCTCCAATTCCAGGCCGGCGAGGAGCGCCTCCCAGCCGCAGAGTTCCTCGTGCCAGCGCTGGAGTTGTTTCCAATTCGGGCGCCCGCTGAACAAAGCTTCTTCCCAGAGCAACTGCAGGTGCTGGTACTGCCTTGGGATGGCTTCCCCATCGGCCGCCATATTCCGCTGTTCCTTTTGCCGCAAGGAGGCATAGAGGGGTTCGCCCGGGTGGTCCCAATACCCGCCTGCCCATTGACGTGCTGGTAGGCGAGCCCAGGACCACCCGGCGAACTTCGGCTCGCTAGCAAGCCGGCGGGGCAGATTCAGCCGGCACGCCCAGAGCGGACTGCAGGGGAGCTTCGGCGGGTTGCGCGCAGGGGGTGGCTTGCTGGCCTTTCTCCTGCGGGTTGTCGAAGAGGGGATGGAAGACCGCCAAGTGGGGGCAGGCCGCCAGGAGGGCTTCCTCACCGACGGGCTCCAGGCCCAAGGTGGTGTAAAACTGAGAGGCGCGGCTCTGCAGGGCAAAGCGGCTCAGCAGGCCGCGGTCGATCTGTAAGGCGTCGGCCAAGGCCAGGACGAGATCGAAAACGGGCTTGCGGCGCCCCCGCTCGATCTGGCAGATCGCTTCCGGGGTGATGGCACAGGCCTGGGCGACCTGGGCTTGGGTTTTTCCGGATGCTTCCCGGCAGGCCGCCAGGAAAGCGCCAAAGGTCAGGGGTTGAGTCATAACCACAATTTCCTCCGTATCGGATGATGTCATTGGAATCGTACCACATGTAAGTATACCACGCCAGCTTTTCTTTTTCTTCCCCCCTCTGCCTTCCTCCGCCTAATCCGTGCTATCCTCGCGCCTGATGACACGCCCGGCCCCACCCCTTCTCCTGACCCCCGAGCAACGCCGCGTCCTGGAGACCTGGCAGGCGGCTCCCCAGACGCCTCGGCAAGTGGCTCTGCGCGCGCAGATCATCTTGTTGGCGGCGGCCGGAGCTTCCAACCGGGCCATCGCCCGGGCCTTGCCGACTACCTTGGTGACTGTGCTGTTGTGGCGGAAGCGGTTTATCCAAGGAGGCACGGAGGCGCTGCTTGAGCTGACGCCGGGGCGAGGACCGCGACGACGTATCTCCCGACAGAAGATCCGGCAGATCGTGCAGGCGGCTGGCAAGGCTCCGCCGTCGGGAAGCAAGCGCTGGAGCGTGCGCAGCCTGGCGAGGGAACTGGGAGTGAGCCACGGGACGGTGCAACGGATTCTCGATGAATACGGGGTTAAGCCGCACCTGGCCGGCCGCCCCAAGTCGAAAGAGGCGGGAAGTGCCCGGGGCATCGTTGGTCTTTACCTGAATCCCCCCGATAAGCTCCTGGCCTTCGCACTGGAACGCCTGCCCGCCCGGCTCATCAGGAAAAAGCCTGCCCTTCCTGCGCTGCTCAATGAGAACTTGCTGGCCGGCACGGCAAGCGTGTTCGAAGCCCTGCAGGATTTGGAATCGCGCGTCGTGGGAGACAGCCGCTGGCGGCCCCGGCAGCAGGCATTTTTGGGCTTCCTGCGCAGACTGGAGCGCGAGGTCCCGGGTGAGACACCGCTCCATTTCGTGACGGACCATGAAGGCACGCACGCCCAGGACTTCGCCCAGGCTTGGTTCAAACACCGGCCCCGGTTGCAGGTCCATCCCGCGCCGGCCGGCAGCACGTGGTTAGATTGGGTGGCATGCCGGCTCAGGGAGTTGACCCGGAAGCAGGCTGATCGCGAGGGTTTGCCGGGCACCGCGGCGGTGGAACAAGTCGTTCGAAGTTATCTAGCGGACAATCCCCCCCAGCCCCAGCCGTTTGTCTGGCCGGCCCCGCAGAAAAAGTCCTTACCTTGATCGTTCGTCGATTCAGATATCCGAGATACATTCCACCGTCAGAAGCACTGGCCCGGCATCCCGGCCGGCCCCCCGAAAAAATCCACTCCTGACCAGCTTCCCTTGCTGTGTGCTGTAGTTCTTCCTGACAAACGAAGGAGTAAACATCCATGGGTGCGTTTTCCGGTTCTGTGGTTAGTGAAGTCAGCCGGTCTTATAATTCCCTGTCCGGCACCGACATTCGCGCCGTCATCGGCAACCTCACTTTCGCCGAGATCCAAGCCATTTCCTACTCCATCACCCGCGAGAAGGCGCCCATCTACACCATGGGCTCCCCCGATCCCCGGGCCTTCTCCCGCAACAAGCGCGGCATCGCCGGCTCACTCGTCTGGATCAACTTCGATCGTCACGCCCTACTGGCCCTCATCAACCAGCAGGGTGGAACCTTCGTCGCCAACGTTGACGACATCCGCCCCCAATACACCGTCACCGAATCGAACTTCATCTGCCAGACAGTGACCTTCGACTCCACCATCACCAACGCCAATGGCACGCCGGCCAGCGCCACCATCGAACAGAGTGCCGACACGCCCCTCTCTTCCGCCTCCGGCTTCAAAGCCCTGGCCACTCCCTGGGCCTCTGACCAGATCCTGCCCTTCGACATCACCCTGGCCGGCACCAACGAATACGGCGCGGCCGCCAGCCTTCGTTCAGGATCTCCACGCCGAAGGTCTTCATGCTGGCGGAACGTGACTTGGCCAAACCTTATAGTTTTCGTGAAAGGCGTCATACTATTATGACGGTCCCCAAAATGTGCTTGGACCGCTGGCGAAGTGCTGACCTGATTGTGGGAACTACCTGGTATCCACGTCCACATTCGCCGACCCGCCCTCGCCTGTTACCCCCCTTGCAGACACGCACTGTCCCCTCAGCATCATCTGACGAACCCTCCCCTGAGACCGCTTTTTGAGGTAGGTCGTGAGTGTCGCGGTGTCCCTCTGCCCGCACGAATCGGCCGTCATCGGCATGGTCTGACAAGGATGGGAGATAGACCTTATGACAGGTTCCGGCAGTGAAGGGGACGACCGACGGTGGGCCCTTTCTTGCCGCCCCAGAAACAATCGCTTGGGCCTTCAGCGGTCCCAGCGAGGTTTTAATGGGGTGCGTGAAGGGACATTGAACCTTCTTAGGGCGACGAAGGCAATTTGAGCTGGAGGACGCGGCGGAGGGAGAACAGGCTCTTGTCCTTGGGGCTCGACCTTCGCGCGGGGCCGGGCCCGGGTGAGTCTCCTCCGCGGGGTGATTCGCCAGCGACCCCTGGCAACATCCACGACCCGGCCCAGCCGTAAGCAGCACGCTTGCTTGGCTCGCCGCACCACGATCCACCCCGCCGGGAGCTTCGGCTGATTGTTTTCTGGCCAGGACGCTTTTCATAATGGTGAAGACGGCGTTTAGGGCTTTACCGGATAGGGTGTACTTGTAACCGAGAGATTGGAGTTGGGACAGGAGTTGATCACCAGGGCCTTGGGTCGCGCGGCCGGAAACTGAGCACCGCCGGGCGCCCACTTTCTGAGCCTGGGGTGCGTACCCACGCCGCTTGCTTTGCGAACCCGGGTGCGCACTAGAATCACCTCGCGCGGGCCTGCCTGCGCTATGTGGTACATCGCGCACGTCAGGCCCGTTTTTCGAACTCGCGAATTAAGCGCCCCATGGCCTCGTCACGGACATTGGGGTCCGGGATCAATTGCGGCCCCCAGCAGGAAAACCACGCAATAAGGTGGTTAATCACATCGGTAATCAGTAGGGAATCCTTCCTCGCCGGGCGGCACCCCTGAATCACTGCTTTCACCTCGTTCCTCAACCGGGGCAGAGGTCGCTGCCGGGGTCGTTTGGGCTTGGCTTGCTGCTCAATCCACGCTTGCCTTCTTAGCTCGTTGAGAACCATTACGCTATCACAGGGCAGCAGCGTTTCGGCGGAGAGCCACTCCTTGATGGTCTGGTATGCATCGTCGAAAGCGTTCTTCTTGGAGTGCGTCTCGGCAAGGAACTTGTGTGCCCTGATGGCAACTCGTTGCTGACGGACCTTTTTTGACGCTCTCCTCATACTTACCTTGCCAGTCTGCACAGCCTGCCATTCGTCAGTTGGGAGCACAGCCAAATCCATGCGTTTGCGGATTAACGCATCACTTACCCCGAGGGCCCGGGCAAGACTGCGCTTCGATTGACCCGCAGTAACAAGTTCCTTTAGTCGTCGTGCCTGTTCCAAGGTGGAGATGTGCGGCCAATCGTTAACGAGTGCTGTCAGCCTTGGTTGGGGTCCGCCACCTACAGATCCACTTTCAGACTTGCTGGCCGACTTCTTGCTCCTAACGAGGTGCTGTCCACCTGACGTTTTGCTACTTCGAGCCATCGCTGTGCTTCCTTTCCTTATGCTTCAGTTTATTATGGATTCCACTGGCTAAACCCTGCGACCCTTCACAACCAAGTCACCGAAATACACTACTCCAAATAAAGGCGAGAATAAATGGGTGCGCGACAAAAGGTTGCTGGTCAGGGCTGCCCGCGTGTTGCCGGAACCTACGAGACTCGGCCAACTTGAGTTCGGTTTTGTGAAGAACCGCCCGTATTGGCAACGACTCGGCCCGTTTCTTGCCGTTGAGCTTATAGCCGAACTTTCGCAGTTGACGGCATATTGCAGTCGTAAGTGTTTTCTTTTCATCAAATCGATTGCCCGGGTCGGCACTACATTTTCAGTCTCCGCGGCAAGGTCTGCGCAGCCTCCTGCGGGGCCTTGATGCGGGGCGGCGGCTGTGCAGGCAAGGACAGATTGAGCTGGTGCAGCAGCAGCGACTGGTCAGGTTCCGGCTGGGTATAACGGGGCATGATCAGCCAGCGTCCGTCGGTCGTGGGCAGGCAGACATCGAGCATCTGAATCGTGGCCAGTTTTTCCAGCACGGCACGGGGCGTCAGACCCGGCGCTAAGGCGACCAGCCGCTGCTTGAGGGTCACCGAGAGGGCATAAGCCAGGAAGGCCACGAAGATGTGGGCTTCCACGCGCTTCTCTACCTGGTGATAAATCGGACGCAGCCCCAACTCGCTCTTCAAGGTGCGGAAGGCGGCTTCGATCTGCGTCAGGAGGATATAACATTCCCACAGTACCGAGGGATTTTCGCCCACGAGGTTCGAGCGCAGCAGATAGTGCCCGTCGCGCAGCTCCGCCTTCTGCAACTTCTCTTTGTTCAACTGAAAAGAGAACGTCTGGCGGGTGACGGCTTCTCCCTCTTGGGGCAACCGCATCGGCACGAACGCGAAGGCCCGCCCCGCTTCCTTCTTGGCCGCTCCGATGCGCAGCAGCAATTGATCGCGCGCCGGAGCGCTCCGGCGCAGCTTGCGCAACGTCTTCAGCAAACGGGCTAACTTGCGCCGGCGGATGGCTCGTTCCTTGGCTCGCCGCCCTGCACTCTTGGCCAGCACATAGAGTTCGCCCTCCTCCGCGAACAACTTCACCTCCACCGACTCGCGCACCTTCTGCCAGGGCAGTTCCAACCACCGCTTTTCGTACTGCTGAATCTTGCCCCGTGGCGTACCCACCAGATAGAACCTCTCCCGCCCCGGCTGGCGCATCTCTTCCAGCACCTCGTCGCTGGGAATGCCCCGGTCCATCACCCACACCCGCCGCGCCTGCCCATACTGCGCTTCGATCTTGGCCAGAAATCCTCGCAGCGTGGTGCGGTCCGAGGTGTTACCCGCCAGCACTTCGTAAGCCAGCGGCAATCCTTCCGGCGTCACCACCAGCGCGATCACTACCTGCCGACCGTCGAAACGGTGATCCCGGCTGTAGCCATACTTGGCCTGGGGAATCTCCTCGCCTTCGCCTTCGATATAGGTGCTCGTCAGGTCGTACAGCAGTACGTCGAAGCGGACCTGAAACAAGTCCTGCCAGCGTTGCCGCAGGTGATCGAACAACGCTGTCTTGTGCTCCCCCAAGCGGTCCAGACAGCGATACAAACGGTCCTTTTCCGCCACGGCAAAGCCCGTGCCCAACAGATCGCCCAGGGCACTCTGGTCAAACCCTTGCCGATGCAAACGGAACTCGCTGCCCGGCGCCACCAACCGGCTCACCACCAGCAACTCCAGCACCTTCCCCCACGGCACTTCTTCTCGCCCTCGTCCCAGTTGCTCCTCCCAAAATTCGCTCAACCCCAACTGCCGCCACAGCTCGCACCCCAGCCAGTAGTTGCCCAACGCCCGCGGCCGCCGCAACTCCATCTCCTTGAGCTTCACCTGCACGCCATCCAGTGCGTCGGCCGGAATTGCACGATCCTCTGGAAACAAGCTCAGCGTCCGCGCCCGCTGCTCGGCTTCATCAAAGACTTCCAAGGTCTGCCGCCACGCTCCCTGCTGGCGGTCATTGATCTCTCCCAAAAACAAGACCTGCCGCTGCACCACCCGCCCCGCACGCACGCGCCGGTTCTCCACCACGCTCCAATAGCGGTGCTCCTTGCCGTCTTTGACTCGCCTTTTGCTGCGCAGAAACATCGTCAGCGCGCATCCTGACAGCTTCCTGGAGGGCTTGTAAAGAGGGTAGGTCGGCACTACACCGCCCTTCAGAAAACGCAGCACTGACTGATAAGGGATTAGCCCGAATGACAGATCAACTTTCCCGCAAAAAAGTGCGCATCTGCGAAGGTTGGGATAGGTGATCGCAAAACCAGGACTGCGGCAAGCGTCTTGGGGCCCAGCACAGTGGCAGTTCGGCTTGCCGCAGCCTCCCACCACGCCGGTGATGGAACCGGTCCGAAAATCACCGAGCTTGGAAACGTTTCCCGGCAAGCGAGTCCTGCGGAGATTGGGACAATGACCACCTCGTTTATCATCAGGTGCAGATAAAGGCTAGAAAAGAGGTCGCAAGAGGTAGCACAACAGTATCGTGCGCACGTGTCGAATTGATGCCTTGACAGCCATGTTATAATGCACTTGTCGGTCTAGTGGGTGTTGGGCCGGCCTCGGCGGGGCGGAGTGGCGTGCCCGAAACGTAGTGACTCTGCCGGGATGTGTCGATCCTTCCGCCGCCCGGGGGGCTGTTTTGAGCAGCCCGTTGTGAGGGGGCGTAGGGGTTTTCGGGCTTGCCCCGACAGGGGCCTGGGTAGCGCTTGTTCCTGCGGCGAGATCGCCGCTAAAGCGCGGGGTCCCATGGTTGTCAACCGAGGGCCTGCTGTCAGTGGCCGGGCTTGCATCCCGGCTTGGTGTTAGTCCTGCGACTGTCTACCGCCGTGTAAATAGCGGCTCCAATCAGTCTTTTCCCCACGTCCGGATCGGACGGAAAATCCTGTTTGATTTCGATAATGTCGTTGCCAGCCTGAACCGAGGGAAGGATAATGCCTGTGGTTCCGAGGCGGGTGCCGGGAGGATAGTCATGGCACCACGCTTCACGAAGGTGAAAGTTCGTACCCGCCTCGATCGACAGGGGCGGCGATGGTTTTCGGCGTTTTGGTACGTGTATCAGGATGGGGAACGCCATCAGCGGGCCCAGCTCCTTGGTCCGATTGATGGCAAGAATCGAATCACGATAGTGCAAGCCGAGTGTCTGGCGCGGGAGATCGAACAAGGACTGAACGCTCAGCCAGTTCAAGCTGACCACTCGCCGGTCGTGCAAGAAACTGATGTCACGGTGATGTCACAAACGGCTGAACCGGCAGTTCCAGGTCCTGCAGGTATGACCCTGCGGGATTGCTGGAAAGCCTGGAAGGAGGAACTGGAGGGGAATCAAAAGCAGGTGCCCGGCACGTTGCGCGATAAGCAGATTGCATTCGACAAGCACGTCTTCCCTGCTCTTGGCGATCGGCCGATAACCGCCATTACGCGCGACGATCTCCAGGCCAATTTCAACAAGATGCTTACGGATGCTAAAGCGAAGGGCCGCGGAGTAACGAACGTCCACAAAGTTCGCAACTATCTCAGCGGACTGTTCTCTCACTTCATTGAAAAGCGCCTAGTGCCGGGGCTCGAGCACAATCCGCTCCAGCACGTCGATCTGCCTCCGAAGTTCCAACCGCTCAAACCTAAGCTGCCGGCTGAAGCGGTCCTAGACAACGTTTCTAAGCGTCTGCCCACTGCCAGCTCTATCATCTTCGACTGCCTGCGGACCTTTGGCGCGCGGCCAGGTGAAGTAACTGCGTTGCAATTGGAGCACGTTGACCTCGATGCCTGCACGATCGACATCGTCCAGCACATCCGGGATGGTGTCCTCGGTCAGGCCACGAAGAACCAGACGACCCGGCGTGTCGATATAACACCCCAGCTCGCAGAGCGGTTGCGGGACTGGATCTCGAGTAACAACCTTCATAATCCCGACGATTGGCTCTTTCCGGCGCGCAGCCGGGAAGGATCTAATAAGCCGGTGAACTACAGCAATCTGCTCCGCCGGCATCTGAAGAAAATCTGCAGGGAGTTGGATGTTGAAGGGATTACCTGGAAGCTGCTGCGGCACTGCTTTGCCACGGCAGCGGTCGCGGCCGGCGTTGATCCCGTGACGTTGCAGGCCATCTTGGGGCACCGGGACATTCGAACGACGTACAAATATTACGCGCACGTCAACGAAGAGACCCGGAAGACTTGGATCTTGGAGTTGAGCAAGCGGATGTATGCATCGCGAAGGGGGGCTAGGGGGAATACACCGGGAGTGGGCCACCGTGCTCCCCGGCATGGTCGTTTTACGAAAACTGATGCCACAGTGATGCCACAATTGATGCCACAGCGGTCGGTCAGAAAGCCGGGAAATGGATAAGTACTTCGGAATGAAGTGGCGCGCCTGGGGTGGCTCGAACACCCGACCTACAGATTCGAAGTCTGCCGCTCTATCCAACTGAGCTACAGGCGCGGATTCAGAATCTCTGTTTAGCGCGAATGGGAGCCTCGGTCGTCAACCCGCTGCACTCGCGCCGAGCCGCATCCACTACGTTCTCATTGTCTACGCCGAAAAAGGTTTCTGCAAGCTGTTTTATTGTGCTGCATTCTGTAGGCAAGCCAATGTCGCTCAGCCGTGTTCAAACCAAAGTTTGGATGCCGTTCCCGCCAACATCGCCAACTACAAACGCAGAGATTTCATGAAAGCGCACCGGCCTGCAACACGCGGGCATCCAATATTCTGGCAGTTCTATATTATGATGGTGTATGGGGAATGGGCGAACGCGAATGATTACAATCAGTGACATTGTTGTCCACCCTCAATCGTTCAATTTCTCGGAGGGACAAGAAGGATGAATCGCGAAGGCTTTAGTGTGCCGCCGTTCCCCAAGGAATATCGAGCCTCGGGCCTGTTACTGCACGTTACGTCGCTGCCTTCTCCCTACGGCATTGGTGATGTGGGACCGGCGGCGCTGGCGTGGATCGACCGGCTTGCACAGGCGGGGCAACGCTGGTGGCAGATGCTGCCGCTCGGTCCTACGGGTTACGGCAACTCACCGTACCAACCCTTATCCTCGTTTGCGGTTAACCGGCAGCTCATCAGCCCTGACTGGCTGATGGAGGAGGGACTCCTGCGGGCAAGTGACTGTCAGCCCCATTCCTTCCCTCCAGCCGAGGTTGACTACGACACTGTTATTCCCTTCAAACGACGCATCTCCAAAACAGCGTGGGCTAAGTTCAAGGCAGGGGAACGTGCTGACCTGCGGCAGGCGTTCGAGCAATTCTGCCATGAACAGGCGCACTGGCTGGCGGACTACGCGCTTTTCCGGGCCCTGCGCAGCAAGTTCAACAGCGCCTATTATCTCGAATGGCCGCTAGAATTAGTTCGCCGCGAGCCGGCGGCAATCGATACGGCGCGCGCCGAATTGGCGGACCAGATCAGCGAAGCCTCCTTCGCGCAGTTTCTGTTGTTTCGCCAAACCCAGCGGATGAAGGCATACGCCCACCGGAAGGGCGTTGGGTTAATTGGCGATCTGCCCTTCTATGTTTCTCCCGACTCGAGCGACGTGTGGGCAGATCCGCAGATCTTTCTGCTGGACGAGCAACGCCGGCCGCGCTTCGTTGCCGGGGTGCCCCCCGACTACTTTAGTGTCCAGGGCCAGCTTTGGGGCAACCCCGTGTACGACTGGGATGCTCTGCGCCGGTCCGGCTTTGCGTGGTACATATCCCGCCTGCGTTCCTCGTTGACCCACGTTGACATGATTCGCCTGGATCACTTTCGCGGTTTTGTGGCAGCCTGGCATGTACCGGCGGACGCACCCACCGCACAATCCGGCAAGTGGATGCCAGGTCCAGGGACCGAGCTCTTTCGGGCGGTCGAGAAAGACTTGGGCGCACTGCCGTTCATCGCCGAAGACTTGGGAATGATCACCCCCGACGTGTACGCGCTTCGCGATCTGTTCCACCTGCCCGGATCGCGGGTCCTTCAGTTCGCCTTCGACGGACATGCGGACAACCCATATCTCCCTCACAACTACGTGACCAACACGGTCGTCTATACCGGCACCCATGACAATACCCCAACTCGAAGTTGGTTTGAGGATTTGCCCGAGGACCAGCGACAGAACCTCTGGAAATATCTCAACCGGCCGGTGGGTTCAAACGAAGCGGCCTGGGCCTTACTGGAAATGGCCTGGTCCTCGGCGGCGGCGCTGGCCATCGCTCCCCTCCAGGACGTGTTAAACCTGGGCAGGGAAGCTCGGATGAACGTCCCCGGCTGTCCGGAGGGCAATTGGCATTGGCGCGCAACCCCGGAGATGCTGTCAGACGCGGCTTTCGAGCGGCTCCGCGACCTGACACAAGCCTCGAACCGCCTGGCTGCGATCGGAACGGCAACCGGGAAGGCAACCATGAATGCCGGGCCGCCGCTCTTCCCTAATCCGCCCGTCTAGTTGACGGGCAAGAAAATGGAGGTGAGATCGTGAAAGCAACGGAATTACTTCACAACCTGGGCCAGAGCATTTGGTTGGACAATATCACGCGCGAGATACTGGACAACGGCACGTTGAAGCGTTACATCGACGATCTGTCGGTGACCGGGCTAACCTCCAATCCGACGATCTTCAACCATGCCATCGAGAACAGCTCCTCTTATGACGCCGGTATTCGCGAGAAACTGAACAAGGGTGAATCGGGCGAAGGTCTTTTCTTTGAGCTGGCGTTGGAGGACATTTCCCGGGCCGCCACATTGTTCCGGCCGATCTATGACCGTACCGACGGCGTGGACGGGAAAGTGTCACTCGAGGTCTCGCCCTTGCTGGCTTACGACACCGCCCGGAGCTTGCAGGTGGCCAAGGAACTGTATGCGCGGGCGGGGCAGCCGAACCTGTTCATCAAGATTCCCGGAACCAGGGAGGGTTTGCCGGCCATCGAGGAGGCGATCTTTGCCGGCGTACCCATCAACGTCACCCTGTTGTTCTCACGCGAACACTATCTTGCCGCCGCGGAAGCGTTTCTGCGGGGTATCGAAAGACGCATCGACGCCGGCCTGAATCCCGACATCGGCTCCGTCGCTTCGCTGTTTGTCAGCCGATGGGACGTCGCCGTGATGAACAAGATTCCGGAGTCGCTGCGCGATGAGCTTGGTATCGCCATTGCCAAGCGCACGTACAAAGCGTACCGCAGCCTGTTGGATTCCTCCCGGTGGCAGCGCATCTTCAATGCCGGGGCCCGGCCGCAACGGCTCCTCTGGGCCAGCACGGGAACCAAGGATCCCAAAGCGTCCGATGTCCTGTATGTCAAGGCCCTTGCGGCGCCCTTCACTGTGAACACCATGCCTGACGCCACGCTGAGGGCGCTTGCCGACCACGGCGAGTTGGCTACGATCCTGCCCGGCGGACGGCGGCGACTGCGAAGAGGTCCTGGCGGAGTTTGCCAAGGCCGGTATCGACGTTAACGCGTTGGCCGCTCAACTCCAGGAGGAGGGGACAAAATCATTCGTGAAATCCTGGAACGAACTCTTGGACGTGATAGCTTCAAAGAGCAGCACGCTCAAGAAGGCCGCGGGTGGTTAAAGAACAGTTAACCGCGAAGACATCGAGGGCACCGTCAAAAAGAAAGGAGTGTATCTATGGCAGCACGTACGGCGACGGCCCTTAGCAAGAAGCAGCCTCCCAAACGTCTGGCCAAACTCAAGGCCTGGAAGGACCTCCAAAATCACTATAAACAGGTTCGCGAGTTACATTTGCGCAACCTGTTCGCAGACGACCCGCAGCGTGGCGAGCGGATGACGGCTGAAGCGGCCGGCCTGTTCCTTGACTATTCGAAGAACCGCATCACCGACGAAACTCTGAAACTCCTCCTCCGGCTGGCCGAGGAATCGGATTTGCAATCACGCATTGACGCCATGTTCCGCGGAGACAAAACCAACGTCACGGAGAAACGCGCGGTTTTGCACGTGGCCCTGCGCGCGCCGGAGGGCGCCTCGATCCTCGTGGACGGTGAGAATGTGGTGCCCCAGGTCCACGCCGTGCTCCGGAAGATGGCGGATTTTTCGCAGCGCGTCCGCAGCGGCGAATGGAAAGGCCACACCGGCCAGCGCATCCGCAACATCATCAATATCGGCATCGGCGGCTCGGACCTTGGGCCCGTGATGGCTTACGAGGCGCTGAAGCATTACAGTGGCCGCGATCTGACCTTCCGGTTCGTTTCCAACGTCGATGGCACGGATTTTACGGAAGCGATCCATGACCTTGACGCGTCCGAGACTCTCTTTATTGTTTCCTCGAAAACCTTTACCACGCTTGAGACCATGACGAACGCCCACACAGCGCGTGCGTGGTCAATGGAAAGGCTCGGGGGCGATGAGAAGTCAGTGGCCAGGCATTTCGTGGCGGTGTCCACCAACGCCGCGGAGGTGGCGAAGTTTGGAATCGACACCGCCAACATGTTCGGCTTCTGGGATTGGGTAGGCGGCCGCTATTCCATGGACTCGGCGATTGGACTTTCCACCATGGTGGCTATTGGGCCGGATCAGTTTCGCTCCGTGCTCGACGGCTTCCACCAGATCGATGAGCACTTTCGCACCACGCCATTTGAGCGGAACCTGCCCGTGCTCATGGGCCTGCTCGGCATCTGGTACGCCGATTTCTTCGGCGCCCAGACCGTGGCCGTGCTGCCTTATGAACAGTACCTGAAACGGTTCCCCGCGTACCTCCAGCAGTTAACCATGGAGAGCAACGGGAAGCACGTCACCATCGATGGCGCCGCGGTGACCTATCCTACGGGTCCGGTTTACTGGGGCGAACCGGGCACGAATGGCCAGCACTCGTTTTACCAGTTGATCCATCAGGGGACGCGGCTGATCCCTTGTGACTTCATCGCGTTTGGACACGCCCTCAATCCCCTGACTCACCACCACGATCTTCTGCTGGCCAACGTCTTCGCGCAGAGCGAGGCGCTGGCGTTCGGGAAGACGCCCGAGCAAGTCCAGGCGGAGGGTACGCCGGATTGGCTGGTGCCGCATCGGGTGTTCGAGGGCAATCGCCCGTCCAACACGATCCTCGCCGACCGGCTCACGCCGGAAGCGCTGGGCAAGCTCGTGGCCCTGTACGAGCACCTCGTGTTCACCCAGGGAGTTATCTGGCAGATTAACTCGTTTGACCAGTGGGGCGTGGAACTGGGCAAGGTCCTGGCCCAGCGAATCGTGCCGGAACTCGAAAGCGCACCGGAGCCGGCACTGGCGCACGATTCTTCAACGAATAACCTGATTCGCCGCTACCGCACGCTGAAGCAGACGGCATGACGATCTGGTAATCAAATTGGGGCACGGATTCGTCCGTGTGCGGCCACCCTGTCCGCTTGACAAATCAACACGTATAGGCTACGATATGGTGTGTGGAAATTCGTGCCGGATGGGGTGGGGCGATTGGAGGCAGGAGGCGGATCCGGAGGTGCCAGTGGGTTAAACGCTCTCCATGGGCCCCAGATCGCACTCTTGCGTGGAGACAAACAGTCCGACGTAAGGGAAAGTTCCCAAACCTGAGAAGTTATTGAAAACAAAGCATCGGAAGCGGTGTTTTTTACCTCCCGAACCTGAGAACATGCTGACAGCAAGCCACTTAATCAAAATTCCAAAAAATGGAAATAGGGCGACATAATGTCTGTGTGAGGGGCGCCTAGCCTCGCCACACTCGATGCGAAACCAGGATGGCTTAATCATTCCGCGATAAAAAGGCTGTGGGCAAACGGCCACTCTTCGTCCAGCCACTGCGAGTCGCAGCGAAACCCGCTTTGCCATGCCATTTCACGAATTTCCGGCAGGTTATATTTGTGGCTGCTCTCGGTCCAGATGGTTTCGCCTTGATTGAGTGTTACCGTGAGGTCCGCCGCCGCAATCGTGACGGTTTGACGCGAGATGGGCTGGAGGTGCATTTCAATCCGGCGCTCCGCGTAGTTGTAGCGGGCGAGGTGGCGAAACTCGTGGAGGCGAAAGTTCGCATCCAGTTCTCGATTGAGCCGGGCCAACAGGTTAAGGTTGAATGCCGCCGTAACGCCGAGGGGATCGTCGTATGCCAGAATCAATTGGGGGACGGGCTTCTCCAGGTCCGTGGCGAGAAGAAGGGAATCGCCGGCAACCAACTTTTGCCGAACCTGCCTAAGGAAATCCATTCCTTGAGGACGGTCGAAATTCCCTATCGTGCTGCCGAGAAACAGAACTAGAAGATGCCCATTCGTGCGGCGCGCGCAGGCTTCCTGCAAGCCGTCCAGGTACTCGCGCTCAAAACCGACAATGCTGACGGAATCGATATCATCCAGCTCCCGCTCACAGCTTGCCAGGGCTGCGCGTGAGATCTCGATGGGACAGTAGGTCACGGGGCGGCGGTGGCTGAGGGCTTGGAGAAGCCAGCGTGTTTTCCGGCCGCTGCCGCAACCCAATTCCGCCACCATCGTGAGCGTGGGCGCGCGGGAGGCGATATCCGCCGCGTGCTTGCGAAGCAGGCGGTCGCCGGCACGCGAAAGGCCATATTCAGGAAGCAGCGTGATGGCTTCAAAGAGCGCCGAACCCATCTCGTCGTAGAAATACCGGGAAGGCAATTCCTTTTGACCGGGCTTCGTGAGTCCGGCCCGGACGTCCTTAACAATCCCGGATACAGCGGGAGCAACGGCCGTTGACGTCAACATAGATTCACACCGCGAATCAAGATGCGCTCGTTACACAGCGAAACGTGGCGTACACATACGGGTAGTGGGGCTGAAACCAGTTGCGGAACGATCGCCGCAGGAATGCCGCCGCGGTCCGCGGCGAAGCTCCCTTAATCACGAAATGTTTTCCATCAAAGAAATTGGCGGAATAGCCGGGATAAAAGGGGAAGGGTTTGAAGCCGGGCAGCGGCGCAAATACGGTGGAGGTCCATTCCCAACCATTGCCCAGCATGTCGGCGACTCCGAAGGCGCTATTCCCGGCCGGGTAGGCGCCCACCGGCGCGGGATCCCAGCGCTGGAAATGGAAGTTCCCGAGGCCGTGGTTGGGGAAACTGTTTCCCCACGGGTAGTCTTGTTCCGTCCCGCCCGGCGTCCCCAGGGCGGCGCGGTGGAATTGGGCCTCGGTGGGAAGTGTTTTCCCGAGCCAGCGTGTGTAGGCAGACGCCTCGGCGTGGCTCACATAAACCGGACGATCGATCGGCAGCGGAACATCATGAAACATGGCGCGGTAGAACCACTGGTCGCCACGGGAGATCCAGAAAAGCGGAAGTTCCACGCCCTGCTGGGTTTTCCACTCCCAGGCCGAGTCCGTCCAGAGGCTGCGATCTTGATAGCCGCCGGCCCGGAGGAATTCCAGGAACTGGCCGTTCGTGACGTTGTAAACATCGATCGAGAATTCCGGGACGTTGACTTGTTGCGTCTCGAACTCGTTGTCCCACCCGAACTCCGCAGTTTCTGTTCTCGGCATGCCCAGCGTGGCGATGCCGGCGGGGATATTCACCATTTGAGCCAATGCGGGACGCGCGGCCGGCGGGGAGACTTGCGGTTGAGGGATTTTGCTTTTGTCCGGCAACTGGTGCAGCATGTAGGCAAAGGTTTCCGCGTGCATCAAGCGGTGTTCCAGCGCCACGTGCAACGCATAGCCATCGCGTAGCAGCGGCAGGGCAGGATCGGAAAATGAGATTTTCTCTAAAGCCGTGTCAAGCATCTGCCGGGCGCGCTTGACGTATCCTTCCACTTCCGCCTCGCGGGGCCAGTCCGATGGTTGATCGGTGGGCAAGCCTCCGCCGACCGGATCGATGCCGAAAGCAAAAAGCTCGTCGAATTCCTTGTGAAAGGAGTCGTACGCCAGGATGTTGCGCCCGATCAGGTTCCAGTCGAACGCTTCCAGGTGCCCGACGTAAAACACAATGCGGTGCCGCTCGGGGATTGGCCGGTCATATAGCGCTTCGGGGCGCACCAACCGGAAAAGTTCGTCCGTCATCGCACGAGCTTCCACCAGAGAATGTACAAGCTCCCGCCCTGTGCTTGTCTCAGCTTGTTGTGTCTGCATTTGTGCCCCCTTGTTCACTGGGTCATTGGATGGTTCGGCGGACGCTTGAGGTTCAAAATAATGTGGGATATTTCGCGTGGTCCGGTCCTCAGTCTAAGTCCCCCGGTAGTCCTCCTCGACGCTCCCCGGGCCGGTTTCATGCCTCAGAGATCGTGTGTCGGCCACATGAATTGGGCCGGCCGGCAGCGTCTCTGATAACATAGGGACTGGCACATTTCGGGGCCAGGTCAGCATGGAACAACCAAGCGACTGCGCGATCGAATTTCAATCCGTGTCGTACGGCCTTAACGGGCGCATGCTGGTTTCGGACCTGCGGTTACGTGTGGGGCGCGGCGAAACGCTGGTGCTGCTGGGGCGGAGCGGTTCGGGCAAGACCACTACGTTGAAGCTCGTCAACCGGCTCCTGGAGCCCACGCAGGGCCAGGTTGTAGTGGAGGGCCGCGCCACCACCAGTTGGGATCCCATTCACTTGCGCCGCCACACGGGCTACGTGATCCAGGAAGGCGGGCTCTTTCCTAATTTCACTGTGGCGCGGAACGTTGCGGTGGTGCCTCGCCTCGAAAGTTGGCCGGAGGAGCGCGTGCAGCAGAGGGTGAACGCAATCCTGGAGTTGGTGGGACTTCAGCCGGAGCGCTTTGCCCATCGATATCCCCGGGAGCTTTCAGGCGGCCAGCGGCAGCGGGTGGGCGTGGCGCGGGCGCTGGCGGCCGATCCTCCCTTACTCCTGATGGATGAGCCGTTCGGAGCGCTGGACCCCCTCACGCGCAGCGATCTGCAGCGGGAATTCCAAACGCTTCAGCAGTGGCTCCACAAGACCGTGGTTCTGGTGACCCACGATTTGCGGGAAGCGCTGCTGCTGGCCACGCGGGTGGCTTTGCTGGAGAGCGGCAAGCTGGCGGGCGTATACACTCCCACGGAGTTTCGCACGTCGACCGACCCCGCGGTCAGCGCATATCGCCGGGCCTTTGACTCTGCCCAGCCCATCTGAGCTGGCCCACTAGAGGAGGCGAATGAGCATTCTTCAATTCTTCTGGAAGAACCAATCCCAGATCTACGACCTCACCCTCGAGCACCTGTGGCTGGTGGGGGTTTCCATGCTCTTGGCGGTTGCGGCCGGGTTGCCTTTGGGCATCCTGTTAACGCGCCGGCCCACGTTTCGCAAGCCGATTCTGGGTGGCGCCGCCGTGGTGCAGACCATCCCGTCGCTCGCCTTGTTCGGATTCCTGTTGCCGGCCCCGTGGCTGGGGCAGCGCGCGGACCGCCTGGCCATCATAGCCCTGACACTCTACGCGCTGCTTCCCATTATCCAAAATACCTACACGGGGATTGAGGGCGTCGATAGCAACGTTCGGGAGGCGGCGCGCGGCATGGGCATGACGGATTTGCAGCTTCTGTTTCAGGTGGAACTGCCGCTGGCGATGGGAGTGATCCTGGCCGGCGTGCGCGTGGCGACGGTGCTTACGGTGGGTGTGGCCACAATTGCCGCTGCCGTGGGTGCAGGCGGCCTGGGTGAGTTCATTTTTCGCGGCTTGGCGATGGTGGACAATCGCGTGATCCTGGCGGGCGCTATCCCCGCGGCGCTGATGGCTCTGCTGGCGAATTTCCTGCTGGGCCGCCTGGAGCACCGGTTTCGTTACGTGTAACTTTTTCTCCTGCGTAGATTTTCTCTTTCTCCGTGTCCTCTGTGAAACACCCGGGTTCTCACAGAGGCCACCGAGAAAAACATCACAGAGGCCACGGAGAAGACTTGTTGGTTGCGGCTTCGCCGCTCTGTACCGCTATGTTCGGCTTTCTTCTCGGTGCGCTAAGGACTTTCTTGCCCGTCACTCGTCAGTTGTCACTCGTCACTCACGGTAGTCTGATTGCGGCTCCGCTGCGCTGTGCTTGTATGGTTCGCATCCTTCTTCTGTACTTGTGCTGCGCCGTTCTGGTGAGTTGCGGGGCCACTCGGGAAAACCGCATCGTGGTCGGCTCGAAGAACTTCACCGAGCAGGTCGTGCTGGGCGAACTGATTGCCCAAAAGCTTGAAACCCGGACGCACGTGCACGTCGAGCGGCGCTTCTACCTGGCCGGAACCTATTTCTGCCAGCAGGCGATTCTCGCCGGGCGCATCGACCTATACGTTGAATACACGGGCACCGCGCTCAGCGCCATCCTGAAGGAACCGCCCTCGGACGATCCCCACGCGGTTTACGAGCGCGTGAAGCGGGCCTATGCGCAGCGCTTTCATCTTATGGTGGCGGACCCCCTGGGGTTCAACAACACGTTCGCCCTGATCGTGCGGGGAGGGGAGGCACGGCAGCTTCGCCTCCGGACCATCTCGCAGGCCGCGCCTTACACGCCGCAGTGGCGCGCCGGATTCGGCTATGAGTTTATGGACCGGCCGGACGGTTACCAGAGCCTTGAGCGCACGTACGGGCTGCGGTTCGCCGCGCCGCCGCGCATCATGGACCTGGGCCTGCTCTACCGGTCCCTCCTCGCAAAACAGGTGGATGTGGTGGCAGGCAATTCCACCGATGGCTTGATTGCCGCGCGCGATCTGACCGTGCTGGAGGACGATCGCCACTGCTTCCCTCCCTACCAGGCGGTTCCCATTGTGCGTGACCAGACCCTGTCCCGCTACCCCGCGATTGCCGCAGCCCTGGCGGATCTCGCCGGCCAAATCTCCGACCAGGAGATGCGGCAGATGAACTACGCCGTAGACGGCCGTCATGAGGACCCGCAGGCCGTAGCACGCGCGTTCCTGCAATCTAAACACCTGGAGTGAATGCCGTGAGGTTAAGTACACTCCCGCATAGTTTTAGCAGTCCTCAGAGCAGACTTCCCGCCGAAGGAAGTGGGGGTCGTGTTTTCGCGGCATCTGACTTCCGGCGGTAAACGATCTCGCTCAGTTCACGAAGCGTGTCTTCCAAGCGGGTTTGTTCCGCAGCGTACCCCTCTTCACTGACTCTGTGCTTCTCCTCGAGTTCCGCTTGCGCGGCGGTCAAGGCGCTGACGCGCTCCTCACTCGCCCGGAGACCTTCCTCCAGACGCGCGCGTTCCGCGGCATACGCTTCCTCGGTGCTCTTGTACTTCTCTTTGAGCTCCTCCTGGGAGGCGGTCAAGGTGCTGATGCGCCCGTCATTCGCCCGGAGCGTTTCCTCCAGCCGCGTGCGTTCGGCTTGGAATTCCTCTTCCTTGCTGCGCTGTTTCTGCTCGAGCTCTTCTTGGGCGGCAATCAGAGCGCTAAGACGCTTCTCGCTCGTGCGTAATGCCTCTTCCAATTGCGCCGCAGTGGTCGTAAGGGCGGAAAGGCGCTCCTCACTTGCCTGCAGCGCTTCTTCCAGACGTTTCCGTTCGCCTGCATGCGACTCCTCACTCGCCTCGAATGCTTCCTCCATTTTTGCGCTGGTCGCCATCAAAACGTCTTGGCGCTCTTCGCTGGTCCGCAGCGCTTCTTCCAGTTGCGCCGTCGCAGCCGTCAATGCGCTCAGGTGTTCCTCACTGGCGTGCAGTGCCTCCTCCAACTTCGTGCGCTCGGCCGTGTGCGACGCTTCGCTTTCCGATAACCTGTCCTGCATCTGAATGCTGGCCACCGTCAAGCGCTCCTGGCTCGCCCGCAGCGTTTCCTCCAGGCGCTTGCGTTCAGCAACGTGGGATGCCTCGCTTGCCTGCATCGATTGCTGCAACTGCGCGCCGGCAGCGGTGAGCGTCTGCTGCTGCTCCTCGCTCGCGCGTAGCGCCTGCTCGATTTCCGCTTTGCCGGCCATCAAAGACTTGATCTGCCCCTCGCTGGCCCCCAGCGTTTTCTCCAGCTCCGCTTTGGCGGCGGTCAACATACTGGCGGATTCTTCGCTCGCGCGCAGCGCCTGTTCGAGTTCCGCTTTGCCGGCCGCCAGTGAACTGACCTGTTCCTGACTTGCTCCCAGCATCTGTTCCAACTCCGCTTTGGCGGCGGTCAACGCACTGACGGATTCTTCGCTCGCCCGCAGCGCCTGTTCGAGCTCCGCTTTGCCGGCCGCCAGTAAACTGACCTGTTCCTGACTTGCCAGGAGCGATTCCTCCGCGTCTGCTTTGGCGGCAGCCAACGCTCCGACCTGTTCTTGGCTCGCGTGCAGCGCTTCCTCCAGGCGCTTGTGTTCCTCCAGGTACGCTGCCTCACTTGCCTGCAACAACTCCTGCAACTGGGCGGCGGTGGCGGTGAGCGTCTGCTGCCGCTCCTCGCTGACCCGCAGCGACTGCTCCAGATCCCCTTTGGCCGCGATTAACGCGTTGATCCGTTCCTCGCGGACCCGCAGCGCTTCTTCCAACTCGGCTTTGGCCGCAGTCAGCGCCGTGACGTGTTTCTCACTGGCCTGCAAAACCTCCTGTAGCCGGTTTTGTTGTTCCACCTGCGCGGTCTCGCTTGCCTGTACCGATTCCTGAAGCTGAGCGACCTCGGCTGCCAACGCTTGCTCCCGTTCTTCGCCCGACCGCAAAGCTTCGTCCATCTCTGCCTTGGCGGAAGTCAACGCGGCGATGCCTTCCTCGCGCGCTAGCAACGTTTCCTCCAGCCGCTTACGTTCTTCCGCTTGCGCCGCCTCATTCGCTTGCAAGGACTCTTGGAGCTGCGCGTTGGCAGTCGCCAGCACCCGTTGTAGCTCTTCGGTCTCCCGTAGGGCTTCCTCCAGGCGCTTACGTTCGGAGAGGTCCGCGGCGGTCAGTACCCATTCATAGACCGTCTCGCTATCCTGCAAAACCGGCACGGCTCGCACGGCGAACTGCCGATATTCTCCATCGTGGCGCCGCACTCGGCACTCCGTCTCATAGGGACTGTGTGTTTCCCGGGCTTGTTTTGAGACAAGCGAGAGGCGCTCCCGGTCGTCGGGGTGAAGGGCCTGCATCCACCCGGACCCTTTGAGCTCTTCCTCACTCTGGCCCGTAAACAACCTCCAGGCAGTGGTGTCGTCGATGATCTCTCCGGTTGCGTTCGTGGTCCACACCAACTGGGCCGTGGCGGCCGTCAGGGCGGTGTAGCGCTTCTCTAGAGAGCGCAACGCCTCCTCCAGTTGCTTGCGCGCCGCGGCCTCCGCGGCCAACTTGGCTTCCACATTGGGCTCGCTCGGGCGGGACTCAGCACCTGTGTAGGTCGACTTGCTCTTGCCGTCCGCGTCAAAAAGCTCGAAGGTGGATGTCTCCTCCGTAACTTCCAACTTGGCGCGGCGGCGCCCCCGGGAATCTCTGAAAGTCAGACCGGGGACTCCCCCCAGGATGCTCAAGACGATGCCGGCTTTTCCATTCGGGTCGGCAAACACCAAGCTGGCTTCACCACCTTGGGCGAACTTGACACGGGGTCCGGGGTTGGCGTCGGCGAGGATCAACCGCGGGCCGGTGTCTTCCACGACCATGGCCACACGCGGGATTCCTCGGGAATCCCGCAACACCAGCGTGGACTCGTCGGAGGCCAGGGCCAGGGATACGCGCGGCCTTCCCAGACTGTCAAAAAGGGCCAACCCGGGCGCATCTTTCTCGGCTACCAGACCCGCCCGCAGCTTTCCGCTCTGGTCATACAGAAATAAACCTGGACCATCCATGGTCATCTTCAACGCCGCTCGCGGCGACCCGGTACCGTCGCACATCACAAACTCTTCCGCCTCGACTCTACGCTTCGGTTCTGAGGACATCGTACTCGAACCCCCTTTTCCCCTCGGTTGGACCGTCAGGTCCACGCTCCACTGCTCATATTGCATATCAGGTTTGGACTTCGTGGGCGAGAGCATACACCGACTGGCGCGCCGCTTCAAGCTCCGATTGTTCAATCTTTTGCGAGGGAATATTCACATTGGCAAGGGCCGACGGGCTTAATTATCCTTGATCTCAACCCCGTTGGCACAAGGACATCGTGCCATAGCGGATATTATTGCTTACTGGTACTCCTCCGGGATCCCGCGTTCCAGTTATGGATTTTCGCTCTACTTGATCACCGAGCCGAGTGCAGCTTGCACGGTTTCCCCGTTACTTTTGGTGATAATCCGGTTCGGAGCTCTGAGTGTGAAATCGCAGTCCGTGATATAGCCTAGAAATCGGTCAAGATCGTAAATGCGATTCTGCTCCCGGCTATAAGAAAACGTGGGCCGCGCCTGGGGGGAATGGCCGCCCGTGTTCGACGTGGCGAAGACAAAAAAACTGGAGTCAGGAGACCACGCAGCCTTGCAAACCACTTGTCCGTGCTCCATATCGGCGGAGGAATAATCCTGCACCAGGAGCAGCTTGCCGTTTGATCTGTGTACTTCCACGCGGCTCTCGTGCGCCTTATTGACGGATGTGACTTGGGCAATCAGTTTACCGTCGGGCGAGCGATAAACATGCTGGGCTACCACAAGCTTCGTTTGCGCCAGAGCGCAATCCGAAACCAGGACGGCGACCAAGATGAGCGGCCGAAGATTCGTCATCGATCTATTCTATCCGAGATCATCGGCATCAATGGAGGTCGGCCGGCACGGGAATGGTCACTTGTCCGGTGGCGGCCCATTCCGTGCCGCGCACGAGAGTCAGGCGGAAGCCCGGACTGTCCATGGCCTGCACATCGTGGCCGAGGGTGGTTTGAAACACTCGTCCCGAACCGTATTTGAGAGTCCACATCAGCGGTTCATCTTTTCCCGTGCCACAATTCTTGCCATTCTTGGCACAGTTGTGGGGATCATCGTAGGCTGTCGCCAAAATCTGAATATTCGGTTGCAGCGTAAGCCCGTGATAGAGTTCGTCCGCCTCCGCAAAGGTCGCGGGCATGCCTTGAGTGATGGGATTTTCTGCGTCTGCGATTTTGGCGGTAAAGGGATGAAGAGCGGCATGGCCGCCGGTCTCGCGCCAGGTGCCACCCACCAGTTTATCGAATTCATCCCACCCCCAGAAGGCGTTGTCCGAGTGGTGGTAGCACACAAATCCCTTGCCGTTCCGAACGAAGTCGAGCATGGCCTCGCGCGCGCGGTCGTCCCACCAGGGCCCGGCGGTATGGCGAGCGTCGTTGTAGTTGAGCAGCAGCACGTCGTAGGGCGCAAAGGTTTCCGGCCCATTGCCGCGCACTTCTTCGTTCACGCGGACGTCAAACCGCCCGGTCTGCTCCAGAACTTCGCGCAGCACCGGCGTGGTGAGGGCCCATTTATGATTGCTGATGCCGGTCAGAATCAGGACCTTCACTTTGGGGAGAGGCGGCGCCGCAGGGAGGCCAGAAGGCTGCGAGGGCTTGGGGGGAGCCGGGGCGAGCGATGAACCCTCGCTGAATGCCGCGACAGGAATCGTCACCTGTCCCGTAGCCGCCCACTCCGTGCCGCGGGCGAGCGTCAGGCGGATGCCGGAGCCCTGCAAGGAGTTGACATCGTGGCCCAGCGCAGTTTGGAACACGCGTCCCGAGCCGTACTTGAGCGTCCAGATGAGGGGCTCATCTTTTCCCGTGCCGCACCCCTGGCCGTTCCTTCCACAGTTGTTCGGATCGTCGTAGGCCGTCGCCAGAAGGTGGATACCCGGTTGCATCGAGAGGCCGTGATAAAGTTCGTCCGTCTCCGCGAAGCTCGCGGGCATGCCTTGGGTGATGGGGTCTTCCCGGTCCACGATTTTGACCGTGTAAGTATGATAGGGCGCATGGCCGGCGGTCTCGCGCCAGGTGCCACCCACCATCTTGTCGAACTCATCCCATCCCCAGAAGGCATTGTTCGCGGCGTGGTAGCTCACCAGTCCCTTGCCGTTGCGAACAAAGTCCAGCATTGCCTGTCGCGCGCGGTCGTCCCACCAGGGGCCGGCCGTATGTTTCAGGTCGTTATAATTGAGCAGCAGCACGTCGTAAGGCGCAAAAGTTTCCGGGCCGTTGCCGCGCACTTCTTCGTTCACGCGAACTTGAAATCGTCCTGTCTGCTCCAGGACCTCGCGCAGCACGGGCGTGGTGGCAATCCAGTTGTGATTGTTCACTCCCGTCAGAATGAGGACCTTGATCTTGGGCAGGTTTGGCGCGTTCGGCGGAGCCTGCGCAACGAGCGATCCGACGCATAGAATGATGGCCAGCCAGGTCGAGCAAAATCGTGACATGTTGGAAAATCCTCCTCCGGGTAATTGTGTCCGCGGGCGCCGACCTTTAGGCCGAAGTGCTGAAGTAAACCCGTGCCGAACTTCATTTCAGCCGTACGCCGTTGTCGCGCGCAGTATCCTACCACTTTGTGTCAACGACGTCCGAATTTCCAAAGCGTGCTACAGTACCGAGTGCCGAGAGAACCTCGCGTGCTGGTTCTTCTCGCAAAGCCGCAGCGAGAGGCAAATCTGTCATCCGAGAGGATTTCATGGGCCGCTGGGCTGTTACTTATTGGGTCGTATTTTTCTGTATCTTCATTACTACTGCTGCCGCGCGCAGCCAGCAGGCCAAGCTGGACGAATTGCTTGATCGCGAAATGCCGCGGCTTCTTTCCACCTACAAATCGCTGCATGCCGCGCCGGAACTTTCTCATCACGAGGAAAAAACCTCGGCGTTTGTTGCGGGAGAGTTGCGTGCGTTGGGATTCACGGTAACGGATCGCATCGGCACCTATGCCGGACACCCGGAGTGGACCGGCTACGGCGTGGTCGGCATCCTGAAGAATGGCGATGGGCCAACGGTCTACGTGCGTACGGAACTGGATGCGCTTCCCGTAGAGGAGCAGACGGGACTGCCGTACGCCAGCAAAGTCCGTGCGAAAGATGACGCCGGCCGCGAAGTGGGCGTGATGCATGCCTGCGGGCACGACATTCATATGACCTCGTTTCTGGGTACGGCGAAGATGCTGGTGGAATTGAAAGGCCAGTGGCGCGGCACCCTGGTGATGCTGGCACAGCCCGCGGAGGAGGCTATCAACGGGGCCAAGGCCATGCTGGACGATGGCCTCTACAAGCGCTTCCCACGCCCTGATTACGTTCTGGCGCTGCACGATGCCGCTTCGGTTGAGGCCGGCAAGGTGGGATACACGCCGGGTTACGCCCTGGCGAGTTCGACTTCCGTTGACGTAACGATGCGCGGCATCGGCGGGCACGGATCAATGCCGCAAGCGACCAAGGACCCCATTGTGGAAGCAGCGGAGTTCATCATGGCCATCCAGACCATCGTGAGCCGGGAGAATTCACCGTTCGATCCGGCGGTGGTGACGGTGGGTTCGATTCAGGCGGGCACGCGCTACAACATTATTCCCGACGAAGTGCATTTGCAGCTCACCATCCGCACGTACAAGGAAGAAGTGCGGCAACGTATTCTGGCGGCCCTGGCCCGCATCGCGCAGGGCATAGCCGCTGCTGACGGCGTTCCCCCCGCGCGCGCTCCCATCGTGACCGCCAGCGAAAGCGAATATACTCCTTCGACCTATAACGACCCGCAATTGACGATGCGTCTGGCGCGCGTTTTCAAGGACGCCTTGGGGCCGGACAACGTGGTGGAAGTCGCGCCGGTGATGGGCAGCGAGGACTTCTGCCGCTTCGGCCTGGAGAATCACCAAATCCCCATTTGCCAGTTTACGTTGGGCGCGGTGGAGCCGGCGAAGCTGGCCGAGAGCCGGCGCACCGGCGTACCCGTGCCCGGGCTGCACTCCAGCTTGTGGGCGCCGGTTCCGGACCCGGCATTGCGTACCGGCGTGAAGTCCATGACCAGCGCCGTGCTGGACCTTATGCGGAAATAGCGGCGATTCGGCGTTTACGCGGCCGTAGCTGGTTTGGCCAGCACGGCGATGTCTTTCTGCGCTCCGCCCACCACGTCACCCAGGACCACCGCATTCCGAATTTGTTCAAACACATCCACCAATGCTCCGGGGCTGTGGGACATCAGGATCGTGTTGGAGTGGGACGACGCGCCGATCTCCTTCAGGGTGTCGAAGTACTGCGTCAACAGCACCAGCGTCATCACGTCCTTGGCCGACGTGCCCTCGACGCCCGCCTTGAACATTTCGACCGATTCGCGCAGGCCGTCAATGATGGCCTTGCGTTGGTTGGCAATGCCTTGCCCCTGGAGCTGCTTGCTTTGCGCTTCGGCCTCCGCCTGCTTCACTTTCAAGATTTTTTCCGCTTCGCCCCGCGCGTTGGCGGCTTCCTGTTCGCGCCGCGCGGCGTTGATGTCATTCATGGCAGCCTTAACCTTGGGATCAGGGATGATATCGGTCACGAGCGCTTTGACGATTCCATAACCAAAGCCCGCCATCACGCCGTCCAACTCCTGCTTGACGGCTGTAGCGATAGCATTCTGCTGCTCGAAGGCTTCATCCAGGTTCATCTTCGGAACATGGCCGAGGATCACGTTGAACACATACGATCCGATCTGCTCCTTTGGATCGGAGAGCTTGTAGTAGGCCTCAAACACGCGGTCCGGCAAAACGTGATACTGCACCGAGACAGGAATGGCGACAAAGACGTTGTCCCTGGTCTTAGTTTCCATCCGCACATCAAGCTGCTGAACGCGCAGGTCGACTTTGGCCACGACCTTCTCGATCCAGGGTAATTTGAAGTTCAAGCCGGCGCCGGCGACGCGCACAAACCTGCCGAACCGTTGTACCACCGCCGCCTTGGCCGTGGGGACGGTGAACAGCCCCGAGAAAAACGTGCCGATTCCAAACAGGATAAGCAGTACCGTCAGAATAGTCATGAACGCTTCCATGGATGCCCTCCCTCAGGAGTGAATTGGGACTTTTGTGCTGATTGGATTCCGGAATGCGAGGCGCAGTGTAGCATTTTGCGGAAATTGTCACAACTTCCCCAAGACGCTCTATAATGTGTGGCCCGTTCCCGTTCGCGGATGGGCAGGGAGTATTGGGCACGTGAAGAAAAGCCGGTCGAGGTGCGGTTGAGGTCGGGGTTATGGCGGGCGGAGCTCGCCACGAATTGGATCAGCGAGGCAACCTCGCCCCTACAGCCCCACTCGCGAGAGGGTGTCACCGTGGACTTACTGTTGTCGGATGTGGAAGTACGTGTGCTTGGGGCGCTGATCGAGAAGGAAATCACCACACCGGATTATTATCCATTGTCGCTGAACGCTTTGACCAACGCCTGCAATCAGAAATCGAACCGGAATCCGGTGATGACGCTGGACGAGGGGACAGTGCACTCCGCACTCGACTCGCTTGACCGCAAATGGCTGGCGGCACGGGCCTCCGGCGCGGATAGCCGCGTGACCAAGTTCGAGCATCGCGCCCAAGAGGTTTTCAACTTCGATCGCCGCCAGACGGCCATCTTGTGCGAACTTATGCTGCGCGGTCCCCAGACGCTGGGCGAGCTGCGCGCCCACGCCGAGCGCATGTACCGTTTTGACGATATGTCCGCGCTGGAATCCACTCTCCAGAAGCTCATTGACCGCCAGCCGCCGCTGGCGAAAAAACTGCCGCGCCTGCCCGGCACCAAAGAACCTCGATACGCGCAATTGCTTGCCGGTGAAAAGGCGGAGTGGACGGCAATGTCGGCCGAGCCCGAGGCGTTAACCGCCCCGGTGTATGATGACCGTATTCCGCGCCTCGAAGCCGAACTCGCCGAAGTGAAGCAGCAACTCGCCGACCTGCAACAACAGTTTACGGATTTCAAACAGCAATTTGAGTGATTGTTTCCCCGTTCAATGGGCGGCAGACGCGCACCTCCTGTTGGTCAGGCGCGCGATAACTGTTGGGCAGACGCAGGATCACCTGCCGATGGAATCACGCCGACAAAAAAAGGGGGACCAGGTTTTCAGTCCCCCCTTGATGCCGAGATGTGCGCCCCATTAATCGGGCCTAAAACAGTGACGCCGTGCGATAGAGCACCGTATCCGCCGCCATGGTCACCGGTGTGGCGCCGGTCGGTGTGGCGAAAATCCAGCCGTGCACGGAAATGACGTCGTTCACAGCCACCCCCGCAAGGCTGTCGGTGGTGAAATTGGTGAAGGTGGTGCTGCCCGTGGCTTGTACGGTGAATATATAGGGGGAGGGTCTGGGAACAGCGCCCCAGGTTGCCGCAGGCGGCACAAAGAAGCAGGGCATAGTGGCCATCGTGAAGCTCAGCGAGCCCTGAGCGGGAAGAGAGGCCACGCTGCCGGTGATCTGGCTGGGTTCAAGGCTGATGCTGCTGGCTGTGAAACTGACCGAGGCAGATCCGAACGGGGTCGGGCCATTCATGCTCGTGTCGCCTGAGGACGATGGGGTGGTTATGTTTCCCTGCACGACCACTTGTAATTCCTGGCCAACTTGCAGATCCGTGGCGGCAGCGAAGTTCAAGGTTACCCCGGTCGGCGCTGTGAAGGTGCCCCAATCAATCGTATAGGTAACTCCGGTAGCGGGCACGATCACGCGGGCGTGGCGGCCAACCGGAAGCACGTTCGTATTGCCCGCGTTCGGCTGCTGCTGCACGATGAGGTCCATCACAGTATTGCCGTTTGACGTGTTCAGGCCAATGAGGGTGCCTTCCACGGTCTGTTGCGTCGGGAGCTGTATAAAGTCCACGGCGGTGGCCAGCAAGGTGCCATCGGTTTGCAGCGTGACCGTTACTTTAACCGCCTGTCCCGACGCCAAGCACGAAAATCCCTCCGTCGAGCAGACGCTGCTGGGGAAATTGCTGTAGGTCGTATTGTCGTTCACGTTGATCGTGAAGCTGCGTCCCTCAATCGTGGTGAGCGGGAACTGGTTGTTTCCGGGCGTGCCGACCGTCCCGATCAACTTGCCGATGGCGGCGATCGGGCCACCTGGCTGATGCGGCTTTACCTCCGAAACCGTAACGCCGTTCGTGGCGCCCAAATTCAGGCTGAGGTCAGACTGAATCACGGTGTCCATGTGGACATCGACCTTGAACGCCAGAGGCGAGTTCGCCGACAGCGTAATGGGGAAAGGTGAAGAAGAGAAGGTCAGCGTTAGCGCGTTCGAGCCACTCGCGGGCGGCGTGAGCTGGCAGACCGAGCCCACGGCGCACGTCGAGCTGATGCTGGTGTCTGAGGCGTTAAAGATCGTGAGCTGGGGATTGGCGAAGGTCAGACTCAGGCTGGTGTAATCTCCCGCGGCCACATTCTGATTTCCGAGAAAGGCCACGTCGGTCTGAAGCTGAGAAATGTTAATGGGAATCGGATTGGTGCTGCTCACCAGCGAAACGGGTTGGGCCGTCGTCGAAGCCGGTGTCAGCGTGGCGCCGGTGAGGCTCAATTGAAAGAACAAAACCGTCACTCCGGCAGGCGGCGTGTCGGTCAGCGTGATCCCCACGGGGGCAGTTTGACTGGTGGAGTTGGTGGTGGAGAGCGTGGTTACCGAGGATTGGCTTCCGCATCCCGCCATAAATAAGAGGACAGCCAGAATTGATAGGGCCCCAATTACTTTCCGCATCTTTGCCTCCGTTGCAGCGAAGATAGTTTGCAAACCTGCAGGCGCTTGGGACATCTCCGTCCTAACACCTAACAGCACAACAGCACTTTGGCCCCGGGGACACAGCTCATTATTGACAAAGGATGGTTTAAAGCAACTCGCGCGAGTGCTTCCTGGAAAATATACACTTATCCTTCGCGTATGAAAACCGCAAAGCGGCAAAAAGTTGCGCTACTGGTGTGATTTTTACAAATTTTACGGCGTCATATCACTGAAAGAGACAAAGTGTCCGCCTTTCGGCGAACGCGGGGATCTACGATGGGCGTCAGCGGCATGCCAGTTAGAGATTCTTGTAGCGTTGCCGCCTGCTAGTGTGGTGTCCCGCGTAATTGTTGACAACCGAGACGACGACCGGTCGCGACCGCCATTGTAAATCGTTAGCCGGGACAGGACGCTAGCCTGTTGCCCGATTGCAGTGACACTACATTGCAATAACGTAAATTCTTGTTTTGTTAGCAAACATTTTGCGCGTCTCGTAGGGGCACCCCTCGTGGGTGCCCACCACAAGGGCACCCACGAGGGGTGCCCCTACGAGACCGGTTTGGTTGCAGCCAAAGGCCGCTCTGAGCTGAGATGCTGAGGCGGTTTGTGTGCAGCACGTTGCAGTACGTCTCCAATTGCACCGCCCTCACGGCGTCGTCACGCGCGGCAACTCAATGAAGCTGGCGTGGTCGGGCGTGTGGTATATCCGCTGCGCGGCTTTTTGGTAGTCGCCCGGCTTGGCCAGGAGGATATTGGGCACGAACGTCTGGGGATTGCGGTCGTAAAGCGGGAACCAGCTCGACTGGATCTGCACCATGATGCGATGTCCCGGCAGGAACACGTGGTTGGCATTGGGCAGCGCGAAGCGGAAGAGCAGGGGAGAATTGGCCGCCAGGGGCTGCGGTGTCTCCAGGCTTTCGCGATAGCGGCCGCGAAAGATATCGGCCGCGACCATCAGTTGGTAGCCGCCCATCTGCGGCTCATCCGCCACCTCACCGGGGTAGACGTCGATCAGCTTGACCACCCAATCGGAGTCAGTGCCGCTGGTGGAGGCCTCCAGGCTGACCATGGGCTGCCCGCTGATCTTCAAGAGCGCGGTGAAAACGTCAGATACGAAGGACACTACATCAGGGCGGCTGGCGGACTCCCGTTGGTCCTCCACCAGCCAGTGGGGCCAAGGGTCATCCGTGCCGTAGCCCATCGGCTTGACGGGCCGGGGCACGTAAGGCACCGGCTTGGCCGGGTCGGAGACGTATTCGTCAAACGCTGCCTCGCCCGCACTGGGCGGCGCAAACCGCAGCGCCGGGCCGGCGTGGAGGTAGAGGGGGGTGGGGCGAATGGTGCAGCCGCTCGCGCACCCGGCCGGCCATCCGGGCAGGGCCCGCCACGCGTTCGTTCCCGTTTCGAAGATTGCGGCCGTTGGGGTGTTGGGCTTCGGCGCGCCATCCTTGAGGTAGTAATCGAGGAACGGCCGGAGGATCACCTGGCGGAAGTAGAGTGCGGTATCACTCCCGAACCGCAACGGGCCGAGGGTAGTGCCATCCTCGGACTCGCCGCCGTGGTTCCAGGGTCCCAGCACCAGGTACACCATGTCATTGTGGGTGTCCTTGGGCTTGATCGCCTTGTAAACGGCCGTGGCGCCGTAAATATCCTCCTGGTCCCAGAGGCTGCCTACCAGCATCATCGGCACTTTCAGGGGTTGGTCCGCCAGCACCCTGTCCATAGCCTGGTCGCGCCAGAAGGAATCGTAGCTGGGATGCTCCACGATCTTGCGCCAGAAGCCGAGTTGTTCCATCCCGTGCCGGCGCGCGAGTTCGCCCGCCGATCCGGCCTCCAGATAGAGTTCATAATCGTCGTAGCAGTCGGTCCACCACTTCACTTCGGACGAGCGCGTGGCCTCCTGGTCATAAATGTAGGTCAAATTCTGCTGGCGGAAAGCGCCATAATGAAACCAGTCGTCGCCCATCCACCCGTCCACCATGGGATTCATAGGGACAGAAACCTTGAGCGCCGGATGGGGATTCACCACCGCCATTAAAGGCAGGAATCCGTCGTAGGACACGCCGATAATGCCGACGTTGCCGTTCGTTTCCGCGACGTTCTTCACCAGCCAATCGATGGTGTCGTAGGTGTCCGTGGCCTCGTCCACCGGTGTTGGATTCAGCGGCCCGTGCAGCGGGCGGTTCATGACGTAGTCGCCCTCGGAGCCGTACTTGCCGCGTATGTCCTGGATGGCGCGGATGTAGCCGCTCCCCACAATGATGTCCGTGAGATTGTCATAGCCCTCCAGGATGGGGCCAAGGTGAGAGCTTTCGGCGTAGCTCACCATGTGCTCCGCGTTGTAGGGCGTGCGCGTGAAAAGGATGGGCGCATGCCGTGCCCCCTTCGGGACCACGATGATGGTGTGCAGCTTTACGCCGTCGCGCATGGGAATCATCACATCGCGCGTGACGTAATCGAAACGGGTGGTGACGGGCTCGAAGTGGGCGGGCGTTTCGCTGGGATAATCGGGATACTTGGGCGCGGCCGTTTGCCCCGCCGCAATGGGCAGGCGCCCGAAGAGACACAGCATCGTCAAGAAACAGGTCAAAACCCGACCAGGATGGAGGATCGCTGCCACGGCGCCGGCATCGAATTCTGCGTCATCTCCCGCATTGAGATATTGCACAGATATTCTCCTGTACTCGAATCTGGAATGCGAGACAGCGTAAAGCTACCGCGCCGTAAAACGCAAATGAAAAAACTGTTCCTCCGCGTATCGGCTTCCCTTATGCTGGCGAATTGGGCCTGATAGCGCGCGTTGACTATGGTCACCGTTGAGACAAATGGGCAGGGCGGGACTTCATGCTCGAATCGCGGGACCGCATGACCCTCTGTCAGGTTGCCGCCCCCGGAGAACGCGGTTCCCCCAACATGCAAGCTGTGCGGGCTTTCGTGAGCTTGACAGCGGAGTGCGTCGCCTGCTTAATTGAGTTGAAGGAGATATCCCTATGCCGGAAGCGATTCCGAAAAAAGAATGCATCGCGTGTCACAGGAACTCGGCTGAAATACCGTTATTCCCGTTCGATTATCGCGGCGCGACGTATTGGATATGCCCCCAGCACTTCCCGGTCATGGTCCACCGTCCCAGCGACCTGGTTGGACTCCTGCCCGGCGCAGAACAATTCCGCCCCTCGGAGATCGAGGACTGATCTGGTGTAAGGCCGGGCTTGAGCCCGGCACGGGAGTTTCTGCATTTGTTGAAGTCTTACCGGGTAATTAGCCAGCTTAGCGCTCCTATGGATTACTTCCGGGTTGCTGAGGGCCATTTCAAATCCTGGAGGTAGTTGCAATGACTGAATGCGGAGGCTCAAACTCAAGGTTGGCAGCAACTGCTTGCTGGACCGCGGCGGTACGCGCCAGGGAGAGCCGTCGGGAGGATCGTTTATTCCACGATCCCTGGGCGGAAGCGCTGGCGGGCGAGCAGGGGGCGTCCTGGATAGCACAACGTCCCGAAGACAGCACGATTACCATGGCACTGCGCACCCGCTACTTTGATGATTTCCTGGAACAAATCTCCAGCCTTGATAAAATCCGCCAGGTTGTATTCCTCGCTGCCGGATTCGACACACGCGCGTTCCGGCTCAAATGGCCGGCTGCGGTTTGCGTTTTCGAGATGGATCAGCCTTCGGTTATGGATTACAAAGAGACTGTGCTGCAGTCGCTGGGCGCAACGGCCGTCTGCGAACGCCGGATCATTCGCAAGGACCTCACGGGAAGCTGGAAAGAAGCGCTGGTGGAAGCTGGGTTCGACCCAGCCCGGCCTTCGTGCTTTCTGCTGGAAGGCTTTCTGTTCTACGTCTCAAACGAAGCGGCGACGGAGATTTTCGATTCGGTTACGCTGCTATCCGCGCCCGGGACGCGGTTGGGCTTCGACGTCATGAACAGCACAGTGCTGACTTCGCCTTACACCAAGGCGTGGGTGGAAATGCAGGTGCAATCGGGAGCTCCGTGGATCGGGACCATGGACGACCCCGAGTCTTTCCTGTCTTCGCGCGGCTGGATAGCCGCACTGACGCAGGCCGGTCAGCCTGAAGCCAACCACGGACGCTGGAAACTCCCCGTATTTCCGACGAAGACTCCCGACTTTCCTCACAACTGGTGGGTGACTGCCGTGAAAAAAGTCTGACGTTTGGAATACTCCAATCAAGGCAGGCTCTTCAATGTCGGCACAGACCCCAAGTTGGAAGCTGGCAATCCGGGCCATCTTCCGCGCGCTCACTTTCCTGCTGCCATTTGTTTTCGCGGGCCGCCTGGATTGGTGGCGCGGCTGGCTTTTCGTCGGCTCATTGCTGCTCATCGCCGGGGTGAGCTTCGCCGTAGTGAGGCGCAAGAACCCCGACCTGATGCGCCGGCGGATGGAGCCGCAACCGGGCGTCAAGGGATTCGACAGATTCGTGCTCGCCGCGATGATTGTTGGCTTCCTCAGCTTTTTCGCGGTGGCCGGCCTCGACGCCCGCTACGGCTGGTCGCAGCTCAGTGCGGCCTGGGTATGGCCTGGCATCGCGCTGGAGATCCTGGGTTTCGTACCCATTTTCCTGGCGATCGCCGAGAATCCCTTCCTCGAAAGGCAGGTCCGCATTCAGAGCGAGCTTGGCCATCACGTCATTACCACCGGACCGTATCGCGTGGTGCGTCACCCCATGTATTCCGGGCTGATGCTGTTGCTGCCGGGGTGCGCACTGGTTCTCGGCTCGGCATGGAGTTTTGCGCCGCTCACGATGCTGATGGCCACCTTCATTGTGCGTACCGTGCTGGAAGACGGCGCCCTGCGCCGAAAATTGCCGGGCTACAAGGAGTACTGCACGCGGACCCGCTACCGACTGGTTCCGGGCGTCTGGTAAGGTCGGGCGAGCTTCTCTATGACGGCATGGGTCACATCCGTCGTGGTCGATCGTTACTCGGGCCCGTCACTGGAACTCTTCAAAGTAATACTCGTAGGTGTCCGCGTTCTTGATGGCACCGGCAGGCACGTGCTGGGCAAGCCACTTACAGTTCTCCTGGCCGTAGCAGTCCTCGCCGGCATTTGGGCTGGGGGACGGCAGTTCAACGTCGTCCGTATTGCAGATATTATGGGACAACTCGTGCACCAGCACGCCAGCGACGCTGTCTGAGCCGGTCGTGGACGCGTAGGTTTCCGTTGGCCGCGTCAAGCCCGTTCGGACGGGGCCAAACATGGCGACGCGCGCCGCAATGTTCGATGCAACCCCGGTTCGCTTTCCCTTGTAATTGAAGAACTTTTCGCCCAATACGACGTGGGAAAAGGTGGTGGAAAAGGCCCGCTTCAGATCGGCTGGCATATCTTCGGTTCGCCACGCCGCGGCAAACGCCGTCTCCTTCGGTGCGGCTTTGTTTTCACCGGCCTCGTCGGACGGACCCTTGAGGTTGGTGCCGCGATAGTACACACAAATCGGCTTGCTGCCGAGGACGTCGCTTAGTTTCTTTAGATTGGCAACTACCGTGCCGTAGCGGGTGCCGTCGAAGGCCCCGAACCACGTCTCCATGCGAGTGCGTTCGGGGCCCGCTCCCTGTTTTCCCGTATAGGCTGCCAGATAGGCCTTCATCATGGCTACACTGGCCGCCGTCAGCGTGGACTTGGCGTTCTCTCGATTCCCGGAGGTCGCGTGACGAAAGCTGGGCATCAGCAGCACACCCTTTTTCGGTGCAGTAGAGAATTCATAGTAGGCCTTTAGTTCCGCCGTGAGTTCGGCTGCCGCCCAGGTCTTGATGATCTCCCGAAAGGTAGGAACCACGGAATTGGGGTGTCTTCCGAACGCCTGGTATGCCAACAACACCCCGCGAAGGCGCCTGATCACCGCCGCGTCCGTAATCGGAGCGGGTATGGTCAAGGCGGTGTTGGGCGGCAACTTCGACAGGTTGGCGTTCGCCCAGGTACGAATTGCCGCGCCCGCACCCTTGCCGAGTTCCTCAGCCCCTTTGATTCCATCTTCGACAAATGGGTTAAGCGCCATCGTGACCTCCGCTCTATATTTAGGAATTAGACATCGGGGGGAAATGTACGCCTTATCCCGCCTCAAAACAATAAGAAAAGCACACAGACGGTAGACGGCAAACGGCATACGGCAGACGCAGAACGGCATACGGTAGACGGCATACAGCATACAGCATACAGCATACAGCCTGCTCGCTGCTGGCGGAGTAAACCCGCCAACCCCTCGCCCCACCCGGCGCAACGCGCCGCGCAGTGGCCCCTTCGAAACCGCAAACAAAAAGGGCGGGGAAGCGTTCTCCCCGCCCTTAGTCTTGCTGCCTACTGCCTTCTGTCTTGTGCCTTTTGCCTTCTGCCTACTGCCTACCGCCTTCCGCCCACTTAGGGAGGTGTCGCAAATTGCCTCACGCGGCTGGCGCATCAGACATGCCTTTCAATATCTGCGGCCCTGATGTCGCCACTTTGGAAGAAGGCAGACTCTCACAAGCACGGAGTCGCGCCAGCCACGGAACTTGGACAGAGAGGCCAAGTTGGCGTGTAAGGCCCTGATTGCCGACATGAGCCAGAAATGTAGAAACTCCAGGGCCGGGCTTGATTCCGGCACGGATATGGGGCGCGATCGCGCCCCCCATGCCGCCCTCAAGGGCGGCTCTACGTCGTACGCGCAGCGCCGCGAAGCTGCCGCCTTACCGGCTAACGCTCTCGAACCGCCGGCTGACTTCCTTCCAATTCACCAGGTTCCACCAGGCGGCGATGAATTCGTTGCGCCGGTTCTGGTATTTGAGGTAATAGGCGTGCTCCCACACGTCGATGACCAGCAGGGCGTGCTTGCCCTCGTTCACCGGGTTGTCATGCAGCGGCGTGGACGTTACTTCCAGATGGCTGTTGTCATCGGCTTGCAGCCACGCCCAGCCGGATCCGAAACGCCCGAGAGCGGCGGCGGAGAACTTGTCTTTGAACGCGCCGAAGCCCCCGAAAGTCTTATCGATAGCGGCAACGAGTTTTCCCGTGGGCTCGCCGCCGGCGCCCGGCGCCATGACTTGCCAGTACAGGCTGTGGCTGAAGTGGCCGCCGCCGTTGTTGCGCACGGCGGTGCGGATGGCCTCCGGAACAGCACTGCAATAGCCGGCCAACAGCTCTTCGAGAGTCTTGCCCGCCAGTTCGGGCGCTTGCTCCAGAGCCTTGTTAAGGTTGTTTACATAGGCGGCGTGATGTTTGCCATGGTGGATCTCAACGGTCAGCTTATCCATGTAGGGTTCCAACGCATCGGAAGAGTAAGGAAGAGGAGGAAGAGTAAAGGGCATAGTGGTTCCTTTCGATTTTGGATTTGAGCATGAGCAGAAAGCATTGGACGACAGCGTTTACTTCTTGCGAATATACCAAGACGGCTCACCGTGACTGACGATTTTACCCCTTACCATGCCACACCGCGTTCATAAAAGTGAATGATCCTCAGATCTCATTCAGCTCTTCTTGTGCCGCCACGCCCAGCGAAGGAAATAGAGTTTACCCGAACGCCAATCTCAGCCCCCCGGGCCGAGCGCCGCTCGGCCCTACGGCGCGGCGCGCTCGCCGGTGACGCCTTCGAAACCGCAAACAAAAAGGGCGGGGAAGCGTTCTCCCCGCCGTTAGTCTTACTGCCTACTGCCTTCACTAGCCTACTTATTTCCATTAGACGAATAGAGAAAGCTTTCGATCTCATCGATGCGCTGGCTGGCGTCATGGTAGCCAATGTCGATGAGGGCGCTCGTGTACTTCGATGTGAACAGCAAGTAACTCATCAGATCCGCACACGAAGCCGCATCTCGTCCCAGGCTGTTTACGAAGTATTGGATGAGATAAGGCATGTCTTTTCGGTGGTGTTCCGCCAGTTCTGATAAATCCACCGAAGGCGTAATGAGAAATGCGGACAGGGGCCGCATTCTTTCACACCCCTCCGTACCAGGCGAGTCGATCTGACCGTTGACGAGCAACTCATTCAACCGCTCCAGGTGCTCGATGTCCGTAGCCAGGTGATCCAAAAACATAGTATTAAGGACGAGTCCCAAGACTTGCGCGAGCGAAGGATCTCTCTTATCGGAGCTTTCTTCTTGATGTTCGAGGTTTTCGCACCGGACTCCAATCGCGAAAACCCTTTTGGCCCCCAGCCGTATGACCGGGCTGAGAGGCTGAAAAAGGCGCACACAGCCATCGCCGAAAAAAGCCGATCCTCGGGCTGTCTTAAGTCGTACCGGCTGAAACACCAAAGGAATAGCAGCCGACGCGCAAACGTGGTCGACCGTAATTTTTGTCGCCAGTGTCACTCGCCGGGTTCGATTCCACATCGGGTGGCCTTTCATTCCCTGAATGAAGAGATAGCTTTTCCCTGAGTTATAGTTCGTCGCGGAAATCGCGAGCGCGTAGAGGTCCCCACGCTTGATATTGTCCTGGATTCGGTCGCACTGGAGGTGAGCATTGAGATAGCGCCTCAAGGGAGTCGCGTCTAACAAAGATCGGGCGTTACCTCCTCCGAGAATTCCTCCCAAGGAAAGATCGAGGATCCACGTAAGAGAATTATTGGCCTGTGATAAAACATCACAGTGAAAGACGTCGGAAGGTCTGAGATCCGCCCAAAGCTGTGCGGTAACTTTGGTCGCCAAGGCAAAATCCTCACTGCCCGCGGCTAAAGCAGTGCCATTAATCGCTCCGGCGGAAGAGCCTCCTATTATAGGAAAAGGATTGCCGTGCGTTTGAACCCGTTTTATCTCGCCAATGCGTTTCAGAACCCCGGCTTGATAAGCACCGCGAGCACCCCCACCTGTCACTACTAAACCAAGTGCGTTTTCCACCCTTAGCCTCCTCGTGCTCGACGAGCAATGCCCACGTTGTATTCGGTGCGGCAAGCGTTATTCTGATTTTAATCCTATTGGGTCCTTCCGAGCTCCGGTTTCGATTCTCTTGCTGGTAACTTTTTGTCCGGCTTCAGTTCCCTGGCGATCAGCTCCCCGCGCTCAGCAGGCACGCCGCTTCGGACGTCCCTTCCGATAATACCGAGTGCACTTTCCCCCAGCCGGAATGTGGTGCACGATTGGTTCTAAGGAGAAACGCCAACGGAAACCGATCCCGTGCGGAAAACCGAAGGGAGGACCCCGGTCGGCTCCAGCCTAAGTCTGGCAGGCAAACCCGCTTCGGACGGTAGCGGACGCCAAAAGTGTCAGCACCGGGATAAAAGGGCGCCGAAATCATCAGTCCGAGGGGAGCCAGGTCCAGGTGGATCGCTTGGAATTCGCGGCGCGGCTTAGCTGAAAGTCTGGGCGCGTTAGTAACCAGGAATCTCCAGGCGCAATCCCGTGATGGCGCTGAAATGTTTGCGGTTTTTGGTCACCAAGGTAAGTCCCTCTTCCATGGCGGTGGCTGCGATGAGGGAATCAAAAACGTGCAGGCCGTGAGATTTTGCGTAAAGCTTCAGCAGCTGGTAAGCCCGCTTTCCGGTGGAGTCCCGAAGGGGCGCAATCAAATATGCCGATAGAAAAGCATCGATGTGGGCCAGTTCCCGCTGATCCCGCGCGCCGACAATGAGTTCCAGCGCAGAGACTTGTGAGATCGCCCACCCGTCGGCGAGCGCGTCCACGTACTCGCGTGCCCCTTGTTTGCCGCGTGATATGTCAATCAGGACATCGCTGTCTATCAAGTAAGGCATGGAAGGTTGGAAAGAAGCTTTCACCCCCGAAGATTACGACGGAGATTGCGGATGTATTCCACGCTGTCGCCGATGTCGGTCCGGTCCTTCCACATGCCGTAGAAGGCGAAATCCCCTACCGACTGCGCCTTGCTCTCGGGACGGCCAGCGTCGGAGGGCACGCGGACTTCAACTATCGTCCCTTCGATGATGCGCACGTTCTCCAAGGGCTTGAACACGCCATCTTCATATTTTGCCGTGATCGTCATGGATTCGTCTCTGGAACCCCTGGGCCAAGTGGCTTCCTGATGGCCCAGGGCTTCCTTTCATCATTGTAGCACCAAACATGCTCACCTTCCGGCGGCTGGCGCAGACTTGCCTTTCCATGTCTGCGGCCCTGATGTCGCCACTTTGGAAGAACGCAGACTCTCACAAGCACGGAGTCTGATGCGCCAGCCACGAATCGAGCGTCGCCGCCATAGATTTACCCAACCTCTGGCCTTATCCGAAACAGAAGCAAATCCAGGCTGAACGTCACCCGCATGGCTTCGGCGGGTTGCGACCGCATTGGCCGGTAAATCGAGTGCAGGAGGTCTTGAACGGCGGAGGCGTCGAGATCGGCGGTGGTCGAGATGCGGTTTTGCTGCGTGAGGGTGAAATCGCGCGCGAACGTCTCAAGGGTTCTCGCCACGCGGTCGCGGCCTTTGCCGCGGATTTCCATCAGATCATCGGCAGCGGGGATGGCAACCAGAAGGCGGCCGTTGGGGCGCAGGACGCGCCGGAATTCGGGGGCGTTCATCCGCCCCGTGATCGAGAGGACGACCGTGAACGAGCGGTCGGCGTAAGGCACAACGCGATCGGCGTTGGCCACCACCCACTCGCATTGGGGATAGCGCCGTGCCGCGGCATCTATGGCGGGGATCGAAATATCCACGCCGTGAGCGTCGAATCCGGTCTCGCGGGCGAGACTGCCGAGGTAAAAACCGTCCCCGCAGCCGGCATCGAGCACGATCTCGTGGGGCGATGCGGCCAAAATCTCGGCAATCCCATGAAGTAGTGGAGCGGTCACACCGAGATCATGCAATCGCCGACGTCCGGCAAGGGCAGCCGCGGTGTCTCCCGGCCGCTGGGATCGCCGCTCCTGCGGCTGCAGCAGATTGCTGTACCCGCTCCGGGCGACATCGAACGAATGTCCTTGCACACAAAACAATCGGCGATTTTCGCGTGCAAGCGGCAGGTGGCAGCCGCGGACGGGGCATCGAAGCATGTGCTTAGTATAGCGGTAATGAATATGAGAGAAAAATTCGCCGCAGATGGCTATGAGCCTGCGGCTCGTCGTGATGCATGAACTTGCGCGAAGCTGCCGCTTTTGGGCGGTGCCCACACACCTGCTTCTACTAACTCACGATCAGCGTGAGCGTCACGTTATGGCTCAAAGCAGACGATCCCGAACCTGTGGTGCCCGTTACCGTCAGCGTGTAGGTGCCGGCGGGTGTTCCGGGGTTAGACGTTGTGCCTCCACCGCCCCCGCCGCTCCCTCCGCCGCCGCATCCGGCGATCGCCAGTATCAGCAACAATCCGGCGGCGAGCGGGACCATTGTAAATTGCCATCGGCTCATTCCGGGCTGGTTCTGGTTCCTACGTCTGACCGCACAGGCCATTGCCGCCAGAACCAAGGCGAGGATCAGCAAACCTCTCAGGCCCGTCGATAGGGGTGGGACGGGGGGAAGCGGTCGGGAGCGGGGTGTGCCGACCGAAGGCGCGGTCGTGGTCACGTTTACCGTGATGTTGGTGGGAGTACTCCCCGCCGTTACCGGGTTGGGCGAAACCGTGCAGGTGGCTTCGGAGGGCGCTCCCGTACAGGTAAAGCTCACCGTTCCCGTCAATCCCTCTTTACCGTCCACGCTTAAGGTGTAAGTTGCGGGTGACCCGGGCGCGGCCGTGGCCGAAGTGGAAGAACCGGAGGGTGGGGCAAACGAGAAGTCCTGGCCCGTCCCACTCAGTGCCAGGGTCTGAGGGCTGCTGGGGGCATTATCGCTGAACGAGAGACTGCCCGACGCCGTCCCTGCGGCCGTCGGTGCGAATGTGACCGCGACCGTGCAGGTCGCTGCGGCCGCGACGGGATTCGAAGTCGAGCAGGTGGTACCTGAGGTAGCGATGGCATAGGGGCCAGAGACCGCAATCCCAGCGAACGTGAGGCTACCGGTACCCGTATTGGTCAGAGTGACACTCTGGGAACTGCTGGTGGTTCCTATCAATTGGGCCGAGAAGGTCAGCGGCGAGGACAGGCTAACCACAGGCCCCGTCCCAGTTCCACTCAAGCTGACGGTTTGGGGGCTGCCGGGCGCGTTGTCGGTGAGCGAGAGGCTACCGGATCGAGTACCCGTGGCCGTGGGCGTGAACGTCACATTAATCACGCAATTGCTGCCGGCAGCAACCGGCGCACTGGTGCTACAGGTGGTGCCGCTGGCTGCTATCGCAAAGTCTCCCGTCGCCGCAATGCTCGTGAAGGTCAGGGATGCCGTGCCGCTGTTGGTCACCGTCACCGCGCTGGCCGCGCTGGTCGTCCCCACCGGTTGATTACCAAAGCTTACACTCGTGATGCTCAGGCTCACGCCGGGGGCCGCCCCGGTGCCGCTCAAACCCACCGTCTGAGGGCTGTTGACAGCGTTGTCGGTGAAATTCAGTGAGGCGCTACGGCTCCCCGTTGCGGACGGCGTGAACGCCACGCTCACCGTGCAGGTGCCATTGGGGATCACCGTGGCTCCCGTGCAGCTGTCGCCGCTCTTGGCAAAGTCACTGGCATTCGTACCGCCCACGGTGACCGTCGAGATGGTGAGGTTGGCCGTGCCAGTGTTGGTCACGGTTTCCGTCTGCGCTCCGCTCGGAGTGCTGACAAGCTGATTGCCGAAGCTCAAACTGGAACCGGAAAGCGAAACGGCGGGTGCGATCCCCGTTCCTGAGAGGCCCCCCGTCTGCGGACTACCGCTGGCGTTGTCTGTAATAGTGAGCGATGCATTGACGGTTCCAAGCGACGAAGGTGTGAACGTCACGTTCATAGTGCAATTGAAGCTGGCAGCGAGGGCCGTGCCGCAGTTGTTTGTTTGCGAGAAGCTGCCCTGCGTGGTCGCAATACTGGAAATGGTCAGCGGGGCGTTGCCGGTGTTGCTCAGGGTCAACTGCTGGGCGGCACTCGGCGTCCCCAAAAGCTGATTGCCAAAACTCAGGCCGGGTTGCGACAAGGTCACGATGGGGCCCAAGCCAGTGCCCGTCAGCGAAACGCTTTCCGGGCTGTCGCTGGCATTGTCCATAACGGTCAATGATGCATTGACGGTTCCGGGCGACGAAGGTGTGAACGTCACGTTGATTTGGCAACTGGCCCCGGCAGCGAGACCCGGACCGCAACTGTTGGTTTGCGAGAAACCGCTCTGTGTAGTCGCAATGCTGGAAATGGTCAGCGGGGCGTTGCCGGTGTTGCTTAGGGTCACCTGCTGGGAGACACTCGGGGTACCGACATTTTGGTTGCCAAAACTCAGGCTGGGTTGCGAGAAGCCGACGACGGGGGCCAAGCCCGTGCCGCTTAGGGTTAGCGTTTGCGGGCTGTTCAGGGCGTTGTCGGTCAGTGTGAGGGTGCCCGCTCGGCTCCCCCCAACTGTGGGCGTGAAGGTGACATTGATTGTGCAACTGGAGTTGACAGCGACCGAGCCAGCACAGTTATTGGTCTGTGCGAAGTCACCACTCGTTGTGATCATGAGGGAGGTCAGCGGACCAGTGCCTGTATTGGTTAGGGTGATGGGCTGCGCCGTGCTAGTAGTTGAAACTAATTGCCCGGGGAAGGTCAGGCTCGTTGTTGAGAGGCTAACCACAGGCGCGAGCCCTGTACCACTCAGATTCACGGTTTGAGGACTATTTACACCGGTGTCGGTAATGGTGATTGATCCGTTCCGGGCTCCGCTTGCTGTAGGCGCGAAGCTGACGTTGATCGTGCAACTGCCGCTCGGAGCGACGGAAGGTAGACAATTATTGCTCTGCGTCCAGTCGCTTGAGATCGCCAGGTTGGTGATGTTCATGGCTACAGTGCCGTTATTCGTGACGCTCACCGGTTGCGAAGCACTCGTGGTCCCGACGAGTTGGTTGCTGAAGCTCAGGCTCAGAGGGGAAATATTAGGAGCGGGCAGGACTCCCGTGCCGCTCAGTTGCACAGTCTGAGGGCTACTGGCGGAGTTGTCCGTCAGCGTGAGTGTCCCCGTAAGGAGGCCACCGGTGGTAGGAATAAAGGTCACGCTGATGGTGCATGACGCATTAAGGGCCAGCGGAGTCTCCTGACAATTATCGGACTCGGCGAAGTTCGCGCTGGCTTGAATGCTCGTGAAGGTGAGCAATGCCACGCCAGTGTTCTGGACTTGCAGTGCCTGAGCAGTGCTGGAAGTGCCAACCGAGAGGGTGCCAAAACTGCTTGGTTGCTGGATGCTAACCTCTACCGGGGCAGACTGCACGTAGAGATAAGCACCCAGCAGGTCCATCCTGCCATCGCCATAGAAATCTCCCGCCGCGGAAACGGCAACTTCTTGGGTATCTACAAGTGTCGGGCCCGAGAAGGTCCCATCCCCGTTCCCAATGAAGATTTCAACTCCCCCCGGCCCAGCACCTCCATCATCGCCGGCCACAGCCAAGTCAAGTATGCCATCGCCGTTAAAATCGGCGGCGACCATCGACTTTGGCACCAAGTCAACGGACCCCGCGCTACCGCCTTCGTTGAAGGTTCCATCGCCATTCCCAAGGAATACAGTAACGATGCCAGCCCCCGCGCCCTCCTTCCATCCAACGGCTATATCAAGCTTGCCATCACCGTTGAAATCCGCGACCACAATACTCCACGCGGGTTCGGGAAAATAGGTCGGGTTACAAAAAGAGTAATAGGTCGGGGGCGGGGACGTCCCTCCAAGCTGCACAGCAATCGTGCACACAGGCCCCGCAGTAACCGAATCAAGTATTCCATCCCCGTTAAAGTCAGCCGTGCCCGTATTTTGACTTTCTAAGGGTGGCTGAGTGCCGGTGAACGTTGTGGGCTGGAAGGGGAAGGGATACGCGGGGACAGTGACCGAGAATAACACATTGTTGGAGGTTCCACCGCCAGGGGGAGGGTTGACCACGGTTACCGAAGCGGTGCCGCGCAATGCGGTTTCGGCGGCAGGAACGATGGCGGTCAATTGCGAACTACTCACATAGGTGGTAGTCAGGGCGTCGGCATTCCAATACACAATGGAGCTTGAAACGAATCCAAAGCCATTGACCGTGAGCGTGAATTGCGGCCCGGCGGGAAGTGTGGCGCCAGGCACCAGAGGTTGGTAGAGCATGGGGACCGGGTTTGCACCCAAAGCGGGAAGACTGAATAAAAACACGAAAAGAAAACACACGGCTGTGTGTCGCACTAAAGGGGTTCGACGCCTGCCGGGAGCGTCTTGCGTGCAGTGCACCAGCACCTCCCAAGCGGTTGAAGCAAATCTTTTCCTCGGGAGTATACCCCCATTGAGAGCGTTGTCAAGCTGCACGGAAGAACACCGACGAGATTTCGGGATGTAAGTGTTCAGCCCAAGATCAAGTCACTCGGATGTTTTCAATTAACCAAACTGGGAGGGGTGGACGAAGCGCTCGCCAAGCTGCCGAGTTTGCCGCATACCCTCATCGTTTCACCACCAACATGAAGTAGCGGAGCCGTCCACTTGACTTCAGGGAGGAGAGAATGGGGATGCTTCGTCTTCACGCAGCCACCAGCGTGGTGGCGGATTACAATCGGATTAGGAATGAAAAGTCGCCATCCCGTCCTGGACGCCACTTGGGCGCAAAACGGCCTAACGCCGAAGTGCGACCTCTGACTCCCCCGAGTCCGCTTCGAGGAAGTTTGCGGCGGTCGGCAATCGCTGGGATTGATCGCGAGTAAATGACGCAGTGTTTACCGACCGCCGGGGTGATCATCCAAACTGACCACTTCAATTCTTCTTGTCGTTTGATGTTCCTCTCCGGAAGATCACCGAGGTGCCGGTTTCAGGTTATGCTTTTGCCGACGGAAGGCGGCGAAGCCTCGTAGCGCTGACGTTGAGGTCAGCACTTGTAGGGCCCAGCAGTGCTGGGCCGGGGCCGAACGCTGTTCGGCCCTACAACCCATGCCGCCCCTTCGCCGCGCTCAGGGCAGGCTCTCAAGGTCGGCGTTACGACGGGTCCCCGGCCGATAGGATCTCGGGCGGGCTGGCGCAGGCGCCGTCTTTAAACGTCTGCGATCTGCCGAAGGCACGTTTGCAGTCGGGAAACCGTCGCGACTTCCGCGCGCGCTCGTGCGGAAGTGACCCCTCATCCGGTCGGCGACGGCTGGTGAGAGCGCCTGTCGCGGTCTACCTTCTCCCCCGGGAGAAGGAAAAGGATTTTTTGTTTCGGCGAAAATGGCTCCCTTTCAGGCCGGTGCTCACAGCGGTCTGCGGGTTTTCGCTATTCGACGGCAGAGGACGACGCCCGGCACGGAAGAGACGCGAACCGCAAAATCGGCGATTCGCGCTACGTGCTCCCCATCGCGTGTAAGCCCCAACGGGGCGAGCTATCTCAGCCCAGGGCAACGCCCTGGGAAAACGGGACGTTCCCACGACGAAGACAACAGAACGTCATCGGGCCCCAGCCCTGAAAGGGCGAGCTACTGAACCGGCCGCCCGGGCAAAGCGTGACCGAGCAGAGTCAAAATCCGGCGTATGGCGCCCTTGCAGGGCTAGCCACTGGGAAACCGGCTCGAATTCGGCGTGGATTTGCGTGTCCCAGGGCGTTGAAGCTGTGAAAGAATCGCCTGGGGCATTGATCGTGTGAGTTTCTTTGACGCCTTAAGAACGTTCTGAGCGTCAACGGCAGACCATGATTATGTCGGCTTCATTCGATGACCTTTCTCTTCGCCAGGCCTTTCTGCCTGACTCTGGGGCCTTGTGCCCAGGCGTTTCTGCGGGCGCCTCAGGCGGAAACTGCGGCCTGACGTACTCTCCACCGCAGGCGGAACCATTGTTGAATATTGTAAGTGAGGCAAGCCCACAGCACCTCACAGCGTGCTTTCTTCAAACCGCGCACGCAGAACTGCCGGAGTCCGAGTTTGGCCTTCAGCCACGCGTTGCTAAATTCTGCCACGGGAGCGCGCCAGCGATAAGCGGCGCGCGCCGCCTCCGTCTGCATCTTGGCGACGTACGCCGCCACCGTAGGGACATTCTCCGTACGCACGAGCATGCGCCCCTGTTTCCCCGGCTGGCAGGCTGGGCGCAGCGCACAAGTCCGGCAGTCCGCCGCGCGCGCCTGGTAAACCTGGCGCTCGACTCCCACCCGATCGTGTTTGGTGGTGCGATAAGAAAGAACCTTTCCCGCTGGACAGGTGTAAGTGTTGGTCTCGGGATGGTAGATGAAATTTTGGGGATAAAAGGCGGGATCGACGCCGCGCTTTTCCAGGCGCCGCGCCGTCGCTTCGGCATCGCCTTGCATCATTCCCCCGATCAGGTCCACGCCCCGGTCGTCCGCCGCCAGGATATTCTCGCGCGTGGTATAGCCCTCATCAACGATCATCTGGCCGGGCAGGCGCCCCGTCTGCCGTTGCGTTTCGTTCAGCGCCGGCACCATCTGCCCCTGATCGCTGCACTCCTGCGTCACGGTGGCCCCGACGATAATGGAGTGAGCCACATCGGTGGAGATCTGCACGTTGTGGCTGGGAGCGTGGCCGCCGTCGCCTTGTTTCATGACGCGCGCTTCCGGGTCGGTCTCACTCACGCGCCGCTCCGACTTCTCCGTCTGCGCCTGGGGCGCGGCTTGCACCTTCTTCAGCTCTTCCAGCGCCTGTTCCAGCTTCGCCACTTTCTCGCGCGCTGCCCGCTCGCGCGCTCTCTCCGCCCCGGGCCCCGGAGCGTCTTGCCGCGGATCGCCCATCGCCCGCACTCGCTCCTGCGCCGCTTGCAGATGCACCCGCAAGGTCTTCTCCCGGTGAAACGACTTGCCACTGGCCGCCGCTTTCACCTTCGTCCCATCGTGCACCACCTGCTCCAGGCTGATCAGACCCTCGCTACTCAGGACCGCCAACAGTTGCGCGAACAACTTGTCCAGCGCCTCCTGGTAGTCAACGCGGAAGTCCGACAGCGTGTGATAGTTGATGATCTCGCACCCCGTCAGCCACTGATAAGCCGGATGGTAGGCGCAGCGCCGCGTCACTTCCCGCGCCGAACTCACCTTCTCGCTGTAGGCGTAAATCCACAAACAGATCAGCAGGCGCGGATCAATCGGCGGACGCCCCGCCTCCCCTTCCACCGCGCGCACCACGGCGGTGTAGGCGGTCAGGTCCAGGCGCCCGCTCATTTCCCATATCGCCCGCACCAGGTGGTCAGGCTCCACCAAGCGCTCCACGTCCACCGCCCGCCACATCATCTGCTGGCGGTTCACCGGCTGGAAGCGCGGCGGGGCCTGGGGCGCGGCCGCGCTCTCCCTCGGCTCCGAGGTGCGGGGAGGCCGTTCGCTCTCCGCCCACATTACGGACTGCGGCTGCTCGCTGGCGTTACTCATGCTGCCGCCTCCGCGCCGACGCTGCTTCCCCACGCCGGGGAGTGCGCCTCAACACCAGCGTGCGCTGGTCCTCCACCACCCATTCGATCACTTCGCCCTTTTCGATCTCCAAGGCTTGCGCCAACGGCGCCGGGCAGATCAAATACCACTGGCGGTTCTTGCCGCCTCGCTGGATCACCTGCACGGTGGACTCGTAACCCATCTCGAACCTCCTTCCCCGATAGGAAGGAAAGAGTGTATCATAGCTATAGCGCTAGTCAAGCACTTTTTCGATTTTTTCACAGCTCCGTTGCCCTGGGCTGGGTTAGTGCGCCCCTTTGGGGCTGGAAGGACTGGTGGCGCGTGTAAGCCCCAACGGGGCGAGATACCTCAGCCCAGGGCAACGCCCTGGGAAAACGGAACTTTCCCACGACGAAGACAACAGAACGTCATCGGGCCCCAGCCCTGAAAGGGCGAGCTACCGAACCGGCCGCCCGGGCAAAGCGTGACCGCGCAGAATTAAAGTCCGACGTATCGCGCCCTTGCAGGGCTTGCCGGTGGGAAACCGGCTGGAATTCGACGTGGGTTTGCGTGTCCCAGGGCGTTGCCCTGGGCTGGGTTAGAGCGCCCCTTCGGGGCTGGAAGGACTGGTGGGGCGAGGGCTGGAAGGACTGGTGGCGCGTGAAAGCCCCAACGGGGCCAGCTATCTCAGCCCAGGGCAACGCCCTGGGAAAACTCCAAAAACAAAAGGGGCGGGGAAGCGTTCTCCCCGCCCTCGTCGATCCCAAATCGTAAATTCACGATTCACGATTCAAGATCCAAGATTCAAGATCGCTTCGACTCATCGATCCCAAATCGTAAATTCAAAATTCAAGATCCAAGATTCAAGATTCAACCTGTCTCCTGGCTCCTGACTCCTGTCTCCTATCTCCTGACTCCTGTTCTTATTCAGGATTCCAGGCACAAGATCCAAGATCCAAGATTCAACCTGGCTCCTGACTCCTGTTCTTAGTACATTCCTCCGCCCATCCCTCCGGGTCCACCCTGAGGCATGGCGTGCTTGTCTTCCTTTTCCGGGAATTCGCTGACCAGCGCCTCAGTAGTGAGCATGAGGGAGGCGATGGAAGCAGCGTTTTGCAGCGCGGTGCGGGTAACCTTGGTCGGATCGATGACGCCGGCCTCGACCAGATCGCCGTACGTCTCGGTTTGCGCATCGAAGCCGAAGTGGGCGTTGGTGTTGTTCCGAACCTTCTCCACCACCACCGCGCCTTCGTGGCCGGCGTTGGAAGCGATCAGACGGATCGGCTCTTCCAGCGCCCGCTTGACGATGTCGATGCCGATCTGCTCATCGCCCTCGGCCTTCAGCTTGTCGAGTGCAGGAATGGAGCGCACCAGGGCCACGCCGCCGCCGGTTACAATGCCTTCCTCGACGGCCGCCTTGGTGGCGTGCATCGCGTCCTCGACGCGCGCTTTCTTTTCCTTCATCTCGGTTTCGGTCGCCGCACCCACCTTGATCTGAGCGACGCCGCCGACCAATTTCGCGAGCCGTTCCTGGAGCTTCTCGCGGTCGTAGTCGGACGTGGTGTCATCGATCTGGGTACGAATTTGCTTCACCCGGCCTTCGATAGCGGTGTGCCGGCCTTCGCCCTCGACGATTGTGGTGTTGTCCTTGTCAATGGTGATCTTCTTGGCACGGCCGAGGTCTTCCAGCTTCACGTTCTCCAGCTTGATGCCCAGGTCTTCCGTGATCGCCTTGCCGCCGGTAAGAATAGCAATATCTTCCAGCATGGCTTTGCGGCGATCGCCGAAGCCCGGCGCCTTCACTGCGGCGCACTGGAGCGTTCCGCGCAACTTGTTCACCACCAGGGTCGCCAGGGCTTCGCCCTCGACTTCCTCCGCGATGATCAAGAGCGGTTTGCCTGACTTCGCGATCTGCTCGAGCAAGGGAAGCAGGTCCTTCATGGAACTGATCTTCTTCTCATGGATCAGTACAAGTACGTTTTCCAGCACGCACTCCATGCGCTCGGGATCAGTGACGAAGTAAGGAGACAGGTAGCCGCGGTCGAACTGCATGCCTTCGACCACTTCCAGCGCGGTCTCCATGGTTTTCGATTCCTCAACTGTAATGACGCCGTCCTTGCCGACTTTCTTCATGGCTTCGGCAATGATGGTTCCAATGGTGGAATCGTTGTTGGCGGAAACCGAGCCGACCTGCGCGATCATGGCGCCCTCGACCGGCTTGGAGAGCTTCTCGAGTTCGCCCTTCACGTGCTTCTTGGAGCCGTCCTTCTGAACTTCGTCGTAACCACAAACGGCGCGCACCGCCATCTCAATGCCCCGCTTGATGGCCATCGGATTGGCGCCCGCCGCCACCGTCTTGCAACCCTCGCGGTAAATGGACTGCGCCAGCACCGTCGCCGTGGTGGTGCCGTCACCGGCCACGTCGGAAGTCTTGGACGCCACTTCGCGCACCATCTGCGCGCCCATGTTCTCCATGGGGTCCTTCAGCTCAATTTCCTTGGCCACCGTGACGCCGTCCTTGGTGATCAGGGGCGAGCCGAACTTCTTGTCTAACACTACGTTGCGGCCCTTGGGACCCAACGTCACCTTTACGGCGTCCGCCAGCTTATTCACACCGCGAAGAATTGCCTGGCGGCTGTCCTCGCCGTGTACAATCTGTTTTGCGTTTGCCATCTTGCTCCCTCCAATTCCTTTCCTCCCCCTCCCGACTCAGTGCCTCGGGATGGTGGATTCATACATGAATTCGGATTTACTCTCGCGACAGGACGCCCGCGCGGCGCCGTCTGCCGCATTCACCGCACGACTGCGCGTTACTTCGTGGTCGCCGCCGCTTTCGCACCTTCGATGACGCCCAGCACTTCGTCTTCGCGCAGGATCAAGTACTCCTGGTCATCCACCTTGATTTCAGTGCCTGAATACTTGCCAAACAGGATGCGGTCACCCGCCTTTACATCCAGGGGAATAACCTTTCCTTCTTCCGTCTTCTTGCCGTTCCCGGCAGCAATCACCTCGCCCTCCTGCGGCTTCTCCTTCGCCGAATCGGGGATAATGATCCCGCCCTTAATGGTTTCTTTCTCTTCCACTCGTTTGACGATCAGTCTGTCATGAAGAGGTCTTACCGTCATGATAGAGTCTCCTTTCCTACGCAGATTCTCCCGAGACCGAATCCCCGGCGTAGGGCAATTACCAGACCCGTCGCCAGAGGCCCCCCTCGGGCCCGTTCAAGATAAGCTTTGCTGCAAATGAGAGCGCGGCGCCGCTTCGGTCATTTTTGCTGCGTTTGGCACTCCCACATTGCGAGTGCTAATGTATAATTTGTGCGCGCGGCTGTCAAGAAGAAAAAATTGCCTGAAATCAAGGAATTGGCACTCTAGCCTGTCGAGTGCCAACTGTCTTTTTGGCCGACTTGATTTTCCCCTGTTCTTGCCTTGAGTGACGTGGATGGGTTTGTCTTGGTCTATCCACAATGCGGTTTTGGGGCTGTTGGAGTGCTAATTTCAATTTCAGAATGAGAATTGTCCCCAGCAAGAGAAAGCTCGTATAATCACTGCGTAATGCTCTGTGAACATGAAATACCCATGGGGCAGCAGCGCCCAGGGTCGGTTCGGTTTTGTCGCGGCCTATGGCTTGGGGCGTTGGCCTTGCTCATGAACGTGGTCCTGCTTGCGCCCGCTGGTTTTGCGCAGGAAGGCGAAGAACCGCCCACGGCTGAACCGGCTGCCGTCCCAGCGTCGCCCGACACCCTGTTGCCCCGGATTTCTCCGGCATTGCAGGGCGTGACAACACCGGACGTCGCGGCGTTGGCCAAGGCTCTGCACGCGGGCAATGGGTTGGAAGGCGCGTCACCTGGGCGCCCAGACAACTCACTTGCGCCGCTCGGCGATCTGGATGGCGACGGTGTTCCAGAAGTCCTCTTGAAGTGGGCCATTCCCGAACCGGGTGCAGGGGAGGGAACAGCACTGGCGCCCGACTCAGGATCCCTCTGGAGTGTCTACCTGCTCTCCTGGGATGGCGCACACCGGAAGACCTCGCGCCTGTTGGCGGCGGCGGAGGACTTCACCTATCTTGTGGTCAGCTTGGGTCCGCCGGTGGGACGCGGCTTGGCCGTGGTGGTCCAAATTGGCGAATCCCAAGCCGCTTATCCGGCGATCTTTCAATTGAAAGACCACGTCGCCACGCTGCTGTGGGACGCTCAGGCTGATGAGAGCCGATATGAGCCACTCCTCCAAAGCCGCGTGAGTTTTCAGGAACGTGCGGGTGCGCCTGCGGAAATGATCGAAACCGGCCGCGCTGACCCAGGCCTGCTAAGGTTGAGCCCAAAAGGGCGGCGGGGCTTTCAGGCGCGCTTGGTTTACCGCTGGGACAGCAAGGCTTTCGTTCCGGCGAAGACTGACTACGTCCCTGACCCGGATTATACCCTCTATCGGTTCATTTCGGCGCTGCACCTGCACGATTACCGCTCCGCGTACGCGTTGGTGGTTCCGGCGGAGTTCCTGAACGCCGGCTCGCCCACTCTGGACGCGTTCCGCACTTTCATCCAGAACCATTGGCCGGAGTTTCTTCAGGATGCAGTGTTCGAAGCACCGGAGCCGGCGGCAGGTTCCCCGGATCAGCATTTGTTTATCTGGTCGAAGCCGGATGCGCGATACGTTTACCACCCGGTTTTTTCCAGCGATGGCAAATATCTTCTGACCGGCCTAACCCGCTCCCAGGAGGCATCTGAACGTTGAACCAGGTGATCGGGAGATCGGTTGACCGAGTGAACCGAAAGCCGAGTCGAGTTAGACATACCTGGTTCTTCCGTCACCCGATTACCGGAACTCCGGACATCCACATAATATGACCCTCTCGCATGCGGTTCTTCTCTTTGTGGCTGCGGTACTGGCCGGCGCCATGAATTCCGTCGCCGGCGGCGGCAGTTTCTTCTCCTTTCCCGCCCTCATATTTACCGGCGTTCTGCCCATACCCGCCAACGCCACCAATACCGTGGCGGTGTGGCCCGGATCGTTGGCCAGCGTTGCCTCCTATCGAAAACGGCTCCCGAAATCGGCGCGCGTCATGGCGCCGCTGATCACCATCAGCCTGATTGGCGGCACGCTGGGTGCGATCGTGCTGCTGCACACGCCGCAAGCCACCTTCATGCGATTGGTGCCGTACCTGTTTGGCATTGCCACCTTGCTCTTTGCATTTGGCAAGCGCCTGACCAGCAAACTGGGTCAGGTGGTGAAACATACGGGGTCTGTTTCCTGGACTTCGCTTGCCGGACTCACGCTGGCTCAGTTTTTCATTGCCCTTTATGGAGGTTTCTTCGGCGGCGGCATGGGCATCCTCATGTTGGCCATGCTCGAGATGATTCACATCGAAGATATCCATGCCATGAATGGGCTGAAGGCGCTGCTGGGCACGGCGATTAACGGCGCGGCCGTCGTGACCTTCATCATCGCGAGGCAAGTGGAGTGGCCGCAGGGCATCCTGATGATCATCGGCGCCGTGGCCGGAGGGTACGCAGGCGCCCACTACGCCCAGAAAATCGATCCTCGCTGGGTGCGCGCCACGGTGATCGCCGTAGGCACCGGCATGACGATTTACTTTCTATGGCGATATTGATGCAGGAGAACACTTGCACTACTTCGGGAACGCCGATGAAGCGGGCAGAATAGTCAGAATAACTGCCTCATTCTTAACCGTACCCCCGCCTTGAGCAGTTACGGTGATGATTGAAATGCCGGGCGCTGCCGTGGGAGCTGCCGCTAGCGTCAAAATAGTGCTGCCCGCCCCCGGTGCAGCGATGCGAGACGGCGCAAAGGTAGCTGACACACCTGCGGGCACACCGCTGACCGCAAGCTCAATCCCTGAGTCAAACCCGTTGGCTGGCGTGGTGGTGACGGTGATCGGGACTGAACCCCCCGGTGGCACACTCGCGCTGGCCACGCTGGAGGCAAGTGAATAAGTGGCGGCCGGCAGGACGGTCAGAGTTACGCCCACTGACCTTGCCATTCCTACCCCTTCCGCGCCGATGGTGAAGGTGGAAACACCGGCGGGCGTCGTGGATGCCGCTGATAGCGTCAACACGGTGCTACCGCTGCCGGGCGCCGGAATCATGGTCTTGCTGAAACCAGCCGTAACCCCGGCAGGAAGACTACCGACTGACAAGTACACCGCTGCGTTAAAACCGCTTCCCGCCGAGGTTGTGACTGACAAGGTTGCGGAACTGCCTGCCACTACGGTGATGGTGGCCGCGCCGGTTGACAGCGCGTAGGTGGGAGTGGTGACCGCGGGGGCGCTTTCCGTTGACATGGCACTGGGGTTCGCACCGGTAACGGACAGGGTGGGGCCGCCCGCCACCACTCCAGAGGGCAGTGGTGCGCCGGCCACCGTCAGCGAGAAACCTACCGTTCGGGTGAAGCCCCCCGCGGTCCCGGTAACGACCATCGCGCCCGACGTTGTTGCCGGTGCGTTGGCGGCGGCACTGAGGGTCATGGTCACCGGAGCCGCAGGCGTGAGGCTGATTGACGAGAAACGCGCGGTGACGCCCGCAGGGAGCCCGGCGGCGGACAGCGCGACTGGCGAGCTGAATCCACCCTGCGCGCTCATCGTGAGAGTCGTGCTGACCGAGTTACCGGGTGTCACGCTTAGGCTGGCAGAATCTGCCGCCAGCGCAAAGCTCGAAGTGGTGCTCGTCTTCCAGTTATTGACCAGCAGGAACGCATCTACGGAACCCAGTCCGGTGGTCAAGTCGTAGCCCGGCCCCGCGCTGTAGCCCGTGAGCCCGGGCACGCTGTTGTTCCCGAGGACAATGTCGTGGAACACGCTTGGCCCGCCGGCGGCTTGCTGAGTGGCCAGCGTGTACAGGGCTGGGTTCAGGTTTCCCAAGGGGCCCTCCCCGGTGTTCTGGAGCACGAGGGCCATCAGGCTGGCGAGCGAAGGCGTGGCGGCGGACGTTCCGCCACCAATAAAGCTGGCACCCTTGAATTGCACCAAGTAGGGAGTATCCAGCCCAGCCGCTGCCGCAATATCGGGCACACAGCGCTTGTTACCTTGGGGAACGCCCGGTGCGGTCTGCCAGCTTGGCCTCGGGTACACGGCGCTGATGCCCCCGCCCGAAGCCGCACCGATCGTGCCGGACGATGCCGTTTCATTCCATGCCGCTTCCGGGATGTAGCTGAGCGCCGAAGCCTGGCCCGCCCCATTGGTGGCCGACCAATAGGCACCCGGGTTCAGCGCGTCATTGAACTCCGTGCCGCCCACGCAGGTGCTGTTCGGGCTCGAGCAGATGGCGTTGACGGCCGCGCCGTGCGTTGCGGTGTGCTGGGTCACCGCGTCGCAGCCGGCCGCGCCCGTATCACCCGAGGCCACCAACACCGATTGCCCCTGGGCGGCGGCTTGGGACCACAGGCTGCCCCACAGGCTTTGGCCGCCCCCGGAGAGTTCGTTTTCGCAGTGGACATAGCTGACCGTTACGATGGGCGCGACGTTGTGGTAAACGGCGTATTGGGCTGCCAGAATCACGCCGTCGGTCGCGCCTGAGGCTGCCGTGACGAATTTGACGGTTGCCCGGTTGGCGATCGCGCCCGCCCACTCCACGTCGAGGGCCGCTTCCTGCTCATCGGCCGAATTCGGCCATCCGGGGTCCTCGCCGCCCGCTACCGTCACCACGGGGTCGTTGGCAGGCAGTCCCGCGTTGGTGCGGAACGTCCGCACGTCGGCCAGGCTGATGTCCGCGCGCCCCACCACGGCGATGCTTTCTCCATTCCCATCCAGCCCCTGGCTGTAAAGCGGGGCGACGTCGTAGATGGTGGCCCAGTCCGCCGGCGCCAGAAGGTGGCCTCCACTGGCGCTGGTGTAAGCCGGAACCGCCGTGGTTCCTGCGGGCCGGCTGCGAAAATCGTTCAGGGAAACGATTCCCGCCACCACATCTGCCAGCGCCCGGGGAATTTCGGGGTCGGCGGCGTTGGCAAAGTGGACTTGCCCGTTGACGGAGTATTGCCGCATCGGCGTGTGAAACGCAGCTTCCACTTGGCCCGCCGTGCCGCTGAAAACGATGCAGCGACGCGACGACGGAACTTCGTCCACTTTCATCCCCTGCGTCTCCAGCCAGTTCGCAATCTGGGTCAAATCGTTCGATGAAACCCCGAAATGCTCGCCGAATACCTCGGGTGTAAGCCATTGATGGTAGTAGGGTGAAGCCGGGTCCTGCTGCGCGCGGATTAACTCTTCCAGGGCCTCTTCCTGAAAGCGGTCGGGGCGGAGCACGAGCACCATTTTCCCCATGGGCTCGTCCGGCGATACGGTTCCCACCAGGTTCTCCGGTGTCGCGAAGGGGTGCACATGGCGGGAGAGGGGCACCCGTTGCGTGTCATCAATTTGCTCCAGGACCCTATCGACCGGGTAAGCCGTAAGCGGATCACTGGGGATTGGGAGGCTGGCTGCCGTCTGTGACTTGGAGACGACCGCCGAAGTGAGCACCAATAGGATCAGCGCCGCCGGCGTTCTGCACGACATCAGGGCCTCGGAAAAGGTTAGGGCTTTTTGACAGTTATAAAGCCCTCATAGATTAGACCGCCCTAAGGTGCCGCCGCAATGGCACTTTAGTCGAAATGAGATTATTTTTTTCTAATGCAGCGTGTCCACAGCGCCCAGGGGGCGATACTACGCGCCTGTCACGGTTGCGCCGGATGGTGCTGTCGCGCCATGGGTTCCGCCCGGCAGCCCGGCTGGCCGCGGGAGCGGAACGCCCGCGGCATGAATGGCACGGCCCCACCCCGTGCCGGCTGGCGAATTTCTGGAGGCTAGCTGCTAGCCATGCATGACATTGTGTCATGCTGTTTTCAATTTTTCATAATTCAAATAAGTGGGTTTATTTTCAGTATGTTCTCAGGTTTGGGAGGTTAGAAAGCGGGTTTCCAACCTTGTGTTTTCAACAACTTCTCAGGTTTGGGAGGGTGCGGGTGTGGGTGACATTATGTCTCGGTGTCTGTTGTGCGATGTTGGCTTTCTGACTAGCCGTGATCGGATCTGATTTCCCTGCCATCGGCAGCACCAAAACGCCGGTTCTAAAACGCCGTGCCTTGACCATCGTGAAGACTATAGCCTAGTCATTTGGCTTTGTCAAGATGGAAACTCGATCCGGGAGTTTGCACCTGCCCCCAGATCGCACATGGGAAGGCATGTTCTGCTCCAGTCCCGACAACATTTTGAACTGTGCGCAGCACCTTGGAGTGCCGGCCGCGAAGCTGCCGCCTGCCGTTTCGTTATGGCGCGGCTATCGCGAATGAGTCGAACGGCAAGGGCAAACCCATGTCAAGCCAAGGCGGCAGCTTCGCGGCCGGCACTCCAAGGTGCTGCGCACAGCCCTCCAAGGTGCTGCGCACAGCCCTGCGGGTTTCGCAGAGCAACACGCCGCGATTCAGCTCGTGTTTGCCTCCCCCCCCGCTCGACCTCTCCCCCAACCCCGTCATTCTGGAGCCCCGCCTTTGGGCGAAGAATCTGCATTTGCTCTTCCTGCATTTGGCTTTCGCCGCGCCTGCGCAGACCCAAATGCAGGTGCTTCGCCCCGATAAAATGCATCGGCGCTCAGGATGACGGGTTTTGCCAATGGTTCTGCCCATCGGATACCACGGAGTTGGCCGAAAGCGTGGCTACCGCGAACCAAGCCGCGTGAATGCGGTGCGCGGGAGGACGAGCCGCAGAGTAATTTTGGAAGGCAAAATAACTCTTCACTACGTCCTGCTCCCGGCGACGCGGTACCCGGCTTTGGTGGCCGCCAGCGCACGTTGGCTCGGTTGACTATTGCCTCCGCACGGCATTGAGCGTAGATTGATCGCAAGTCCAGGTTGCGGCGTCCGTTCCTTTCCTTTATGACCGTTACATCTTGGCGACCGCGAACTTGACCGACTGCATTTGCGTGCCGATGAGAAGGTGAAAATTTGAGGCTAAGAGCCGCGGACCTACAGAACGGGCCCACGCTACGCTTGCTTTCTTTTCTCCGTCTTCTTCCTGCTTCTTCCTGGAGGGTGGCATGTCAGTGAAATATACTTCCCTGAGAGATTCTGGGCGGTGGTGTGTTCTGGCAGCCTTGCTGATCGGCTTCATGCCGGCTGGAGTTCGGGCGCAAGGCTATGAAGCCTGTGGGCCGGCGCCGGCGGTGAAGGCGGCGCTCGACCAATTCCCCCAGCAAAAGCCTGCGGACACGGATTGGCAGTATCGCGAGCAGCGCCTTGCTGCCCGCCAAGCCTTACTGCGCCAATACCCGAATGACGTGTTCATACAGCAAGCTTACATTCACTCTGTGGGTACCGCGTCCGAAAAAGAGAAGGTAATTGCGGAGTACAAATCGCGCCATGAGCAGAACCCGGCGAGCGCGCAACTAACTTACCTTTACGGCCTGACGCTGGTGGGACGCCAGACGCCCGAGGCCATCAAGCTCTTCAAGGCCGCGCTGGAGCAGGATCGCGCGTTCGCCTTGCCGCACCTACAGCTCGTAACCATTTACAATTCCCGGGTTTTTTCGGACAAGGCGCAAAGCATGCAGCATTTGCAGGCATATCTCGATGCGTGTCCGGCCTCCTTGGAAGGCTACGGGGCGCTCACCGGGGTTGCGGACAAGGAGTTTCTGCGTCCTTACGCAGTGAAGCTGCGAACTTTGGTGGAGAACCGCGGCGACGCGGATGCGGTGGGCGCTTACGGGACCCTGTGGGCGCTGGAGTTCAAGACACATCCGGCATCCGAATACGAAGCTCTGCGCCGGCAGGTCGGTCAGGACCTGGCGCGCCTCAGGCAGCTCCCGCTGAAAGACAAGCCCCAGTGGTACCAAACCCTCGAAAGGGGTTACGATCTGGTGGGCGATAAGAAACAGGTCGAGTGGGCCGATGACCAGTTCCTGACGCGCATTCCACAGTTTTGCGCAACGGTGGCATCAAGTAAGTTCTTTGACGACCGCATGTTCCCGGGCGCCGATTCACCCCCTGACAAGAAACATGCCTTTTACAGCGCTCTGTATGAGCAGAGCGGCCAGTGGCTCCAGGAGCGCCCCAACTGCCTCATGTTTTGGGCGTACCGGTTCTATGGCATCGAGAACCTCGATGACATCCCCGCCGCCCAGGTGAAGGCGGATGTCGACCAGATGCTTGAAGCGACGGCACGCAACATCGGGCCGGAAGGTTTTCCTTCCGGAACTTACTCCCGGGCCGCCGAAACCCTCTCAAAAAAGCATCTGGACCCCCAGCGCGTGGTCGAGTGGGCACAGAAAGGCCTTGTCCAATGGGAAATTGAGTCAAAGGCGCCCCTTTACGATCTCAACCCCGAGCAGGACACCTACGCCACGAATCGAGCTGAAAACCGCCTTCGCTTGTTGGGGTACGAGATCGAGGGATATTTGCAATTAAAGCAGGCAGACAAGGCGCAGGCGCAACTGGAGCAGATGGACCGGTGGCTCCAGGATTTCAAGTTACTGGGGGGCAAAAAAGATCCCGCCAGGACCGATGCCCGCCTGTATGTGTACTATTGGGAGCTGAGGGCGCGGGCGGCGGAGTTCCAGGGCCGCAAGCAGGACGCGATGGCGTTTTACCAAAACGCCTTGCTGGCGCGCCTCACGGCCCAGCAGAAGCCCGAAACTGGCCGTAAGGACGAGCTGGCCGACAGTGCCCACCAACTCTGGAAAGACCTCGGGGGGACGGAAGAAGGCTGGCAGCTCTGGTATGGACGCCCCGCCAACGAGTTGCAGAGCCAAGCCACCCTAACGTGGCAGGATACTCGTGAATCCTTGCCCGCCTTCGAACTCGCCGACCTCAGTGGCAAGACTTGGAACCTGGCTGCGCTGAAAGGCAAAATCGTTTACCTGACCTTTTGGTCGACTTGGTGAGGGGTATGCAGCGCGGAGTTTCCGCGCATTCAAAAACTCATCGAGCAGTATAAGGATCGTGCCGACGTTCAGTTCATCAGCTTCAACTCGGATGCGGACCCGGGACTCGTCCAACCTTTTGTCAAAGAACATACGCTCTCGTTCGTCGTCATCCCGGCATACAACTACGTGGAAACACTCAACGTGTATGTGCCGGCGACCTGGATTGTGGATGGAAATGGCGTGGTGCGCCTGAAGGCCCAAGGCTACGATCCTACGGAAAAGTGGGAAAGCGGCATGAAGGACGCCATTGAAAAGGTCAAACGCGCTGGGGGCGCAGCACCCGCCCCGGATGCATCCCCGTGATGGCGGAAGCAGGAGGGCGCAGCCTGAGCGTGATTCCTGTCATTGACCGGCTAGAGCAACTGCTCTTAGGAGAGTCCGCATGAAACGATTATCGCTTCTGTTCGCTACCCTTGCGTGGGCAGTGATGCCGTTGCTGGGGGCTTCCCCGCTCGACAATGCGTTTTTCGTCCTGGATAACGGCACCGGTCAGGACCAACACGTATCGCCCGACGACCAGGCAGAGCTGGTTAAGCGCACGGGTTACGCAGGGCTGGGGTACAGCGGTACTCAACACATCCCGGAAATGTTGCAGGCGCTCGAGTCCCGTGGCCTGAAGATGTTTACCATGTTCGTGGTTGCGCGGATCGACTCGGATGGGCCCAGCTACGATCCCAGCCTGCCCCAAGCCATCCGGCAATTGCAGGGACACGGCACCACCATCTGGCTTAGCGTGAACGGTCTTGCCCCGGATGGCGACGCGCGTACCACGGCGGTCGTCCGGGAGATCGCGGACATGGCCGCGGCAGCGGGGCTGCGCGTGGCTCTTTACCCTCACATGGGGTTTTATGTCGCACGCGTTGTCGATGCCTTGCGGGTGGTGAAAAGTGTGGACCGCCCCAATGTGGGAATCACCTTCAATCTGGCACATTACTTGGGAATGAAAGAAGATGAGACATACCTCGACGAAACGCTACGGGAAGCCATGCCACACCTGTGGCTGGTAAGCATCAATGGAGCGGATCGCGAGGGGGGTTGGAACCAGTTGATTCAGCCCCTTGACCAGGGGGAATACGACGTTTACGGCCTTCTCAAGAAACTCGTGGCCTTGGGTTACCACGCTCCCATTGCGCTCCAATGCTATAAGGTGCCAGGTGATCGAGAAGTGAATCTTACTCGGTCGATGGCGGCTTGGCGCAATTTCAGCGCCAGGATGGCCGAAGGCAAGTGAGGCGAGGCCTGATGGGCGAACGTGACCCGTACCTAAAAACGTATCGCCGCTGGCAGCGATTAATCACCGCTAGCGAGCAGCCGTAACGGTGAGGCCGCGAACATCTTCACCCTGAATATCGACCGTTGCGGGAAGCGGCGTAAACGTCCGCCCTTTCTCCGTGACAGCGAGATTATGTTGGGAATCGATCAGACCCGACAAGATGAACCGGCCCTTGCGGTCAGTATAAGTAAAATGCGAGGGTCCACTCTCGATGCAAACTCCAGAAAGAGCCCGGCCGTCACTCCCTTTAACGCGACCCTCAACAGTGTGAGTGCCGGGCCGCGTTTTGAGCACCTCCGCGAGCCAGGAGCGCAGGGTCGCGCGCGCCGGAAGATCGCGAAGGACCCATGCGTCGTTGTGGTTCCGGAAGGGGATGGTCAGGAACGTGAAGGGAGCGATGATTCCCGTGGACCCGACGTACTGGCGAATGTCGTCCACCGTACGCTCCTGGCAGGAAAACACGGCTCTTCCCTTCAGCCGTTTTAGCCGATCCAGCGCGGACCTCCGGTCACTGTCCGCATAATCCCATTTGCGGACGCCATCGTAATGGCTGTAAGCAATGAACGCCAACCACATATCCGCAATTGAGTCGTCGCGTAGGCCGATATAATTGCACGCGATAGCGCCACGAGAGAATCCCGCGAGGATAACGCGGGAGGGGTCACCACCATATTCTTCGCAGATCCGCCGCACCGTCGTCTTGCAGTACTGAACGGTGGCCTCGGGATCCCCCCACCACCACGTTTGATTCTGGCCAGTTTTTGAGTTAACGAAGGGCATACAGACCCAGATGAAGCCCTTGCCGCCCGAGATGCCGTAGCCAAGCTTCGAGCCCTCGACTTGGCCCGAGCAGAAGTCCCCATACTCGTTGCGGCCCGGGCCGTTGCCGGCGTATTCGACGATCACGGGATATAGCTTGCCCTTTTTCCAATCCACGGGAAGGTAGAGGGCGTGATAGACGTCCTTGCCTTGATAGTCCGGGTTGACCTGCTTCACCCGGCAACCGGGCGCAGGTTCGCCCAAGGTCATGGGCGGTACCGTAAGATCGGTGGGAACGCTACTGAGGTCGGGAAAAGCCGGCCGATCGGTGCTCACACCGGTTTTCTGCGCGCCTGAAAGCACGACGGCGGCAAGTACGGATATACATGCGATGGCTGTCAAGGTGAATACATCGTGGGGCACTGCGGCACGGATGTGTCGGCTCACCGGTTGCTCCTCATCGTGCGATGCAGCCGCCTCGATGCTTTTCTTCAGCAGGTTAAGAGCCGCAGGAAAATGCGACTGTCGGCCAGTGCGTGGGCACGACTGGCCGACAGCCGGTGCAGACTCGAAAACCCTTCGCAACGATCTTACCAGTAGATCTTGAGAGCCAACTGTATCTGCCTGGAAATGTCCGCATAGGCGAGAGTTCCGAAATTGCCGGCTCCAAGCGTCGCAAACGGTTCGCCCAGGATCGGATGGTTGAGCGCGTTGAACATTTCGGTGCGGAACTGCGCCCGTATACGTTCTTTGTAATTGAACCACTTCTCGATAGCCAAGTCCGTAAAAGCATAGCCGGGAGTACGCACGTTAGATAGGTACCGTGCGGCGTCACCAAAGGTGCCTGGATCTGCCGCTGCGAATGCACAAGGATTGAACCAGTGTTGCACGGTGTGCACTTGGGCGGGACCCACACACCCGGGATTATCGGCAAAGCTGCCGGCTACGTTGGGGTTGCCAACGACATTCACATGCTGGCTTCCGCCAAACAGACTTGCGCCATACACATTTCCTTGCGGTGCGGTGGGCGTGCCCTGCTTAAAGGTGTTGATGGCTGAAACCTGCCAGCCACCCAACAGACCATTTACGACCTTGCTGAAGTTTGAACCAAACTTCTGTCCCCTGCCGACAGGAAGCTGGTAGATGAAGCTCACGACGGCCGCGTTAGGGATATCCCATTCGTCTTCGGATTTCTCTGCGGCCAGGTCATAGCTGTTGCGCGTGACGGACGTAAAGAAGATGTCGTTCCAGCCGGGGTTGGGCGTCGCATCGTCGAGCCACTTGGCAAGCGTATAGTTGGCCATCATCGTGAGATTCCGTGAGCGGTGCGTATATTTCAATTCCATCCCGTCATACATCGAAAACCCCAACGTCGGCATGCTGCTTCCAACACTGTCACAATATTGGGGCATTGGTAACATGAGCTGGTATGCCGGTACGGTGGCCAGGTTAAGACCGCAACTGCTGCCGGCCATAGCCGCTTGGCCAAAGAAGGGATTGGCGACCGGAGCCGTGAGCGCAGTGTTGCCCAGCGCGAGATACTGGGGAGCAAGCTCATTGATGTTCAGCCCATTTCCGACCATGATGTGGACGGCGTGGTTGCCGGTGTACGAGGCTTCAAAAACATCCCTGGTCGTGGGCGAGTATTGAAACCCGAAACTCCATTGTTCCACATATTGAGAGCGACGCTGATAAACCAACGTCCCTCCGATCGACTGACCCACGTCGGTCAGGCCACCGTGTGAGTTTCCGATCGCAGGCAGAATCCCACTCGGGAAAGGGTTACTCAGCGAGGAAGCGGGATTCACTCCGCCATTCAGGGAAGCAACATAGCTGGTGCCCTGTGAGTAACCCGGGTCGGCGGCAAGATTCCAGAAATCGGTGGGGTAGAAAACAGCGTATCCGCCGCGTGCGACCAGGTTCTTCGTAAGCCCGTAGGCGAAGCCGAAACGGGGAGCAAAGTTGTCAAAGTGTTGTTGGAAGTTCCCCCGAGCACTCGCGCTGTTATACACCAGCTCTCCCAGGTAGGTTTGGCCCACCAGCGAGCTGATCGGATTGACCGCGGTCGGACTAAAATAGGCCTGCCGGTTATATTTCTCCGTTGGTGCAAGCTGAATGTCGTAACGCAAGCCAAGATTGAGGGTTAATTTCTTCGTCGCCTTCCAGTTGTCCTGGAAATACCATCCGTGACTAATTTGGGTTTGCGACGGACTGATGACAATGCCCGTCGAGCCGGCCTCGGCCGCCCCCAGCAGGAACGACGCGAAGGCGTCGCCTGTTCCGGACGTGGGGTTGGTCGGATCGGGGCCGCTCGTAAAGGCCTGCGTGAACGAAAAGCTGGTTTTACTTACATTGGAAGCGATAATCCGCCTCAAGGTACCCATATACCCGAAAGAAAAGGTATGGGCACCGTGCACTTTGCTTAAATCGGCGCTGAGGGTGCCGATTTCATCGGGGGTCAGGCCTTGACTCGGAGATCCCAGCGGCGCATACGCCGACGTAAGGTTCGCCAGAAGTGGGTTCACGTCGGCAGAAAAATTGATGCTCGGGAAAATGGGAGAGATCGCATCTAACTCACCCGGCAGCCCGAGTGAGGAAGGCTTGTACGGATAGCCTTGGGCAACGGACCCCGAGATCCACCGTTGAAATCCCCCGTTCACGCTCGCAGTGAACGAAGGACTGATCACCTGGTTGTAACCCAGGGCGATGCTATAGCGGTTATTCGGAGAGACTTGTCCAGGCCCGCCGGGGTCGTTGGCGCCGTAAAGTTCGCCTACGCTTGTCTGGCTTTCCCATTTACGCGAAAACCTGCCATACAGGCGGCTATTCTGCGTAAAGTTATGGTCAATGCGAGTTGTAAATTCGTCGGAGGTTATCGGCACCGCCTGGACAGCATAGAAATTGTTGAACAGATTGCTATTCGTCGGGGCCGGGAAGAACGGCAGGAAATTCTTCGACACCGAATTAATCATGCTGGTGAGATTATTGTTCGCAATGGGGTCACGAATCTCGACCATTTTGCCGATTTGAGGACCGCAGGTGGCAGTAGTTTGATACGCCTGGGGGTTGTAGATTTGGCCCGAGTAGATCGGACGGCAGAGCGCGTCGGTGCCGATTTGTGCGCCCAGCAGCCCCGAAAGATCGCCGGTTTTGAAGGCCGAGTCTGGCGTTGTTAACGAGTCAGGGGACGTGCCCTTCGAGCGGTAACCTTCGTAGAGCACAAAGAAAAACGTGCGATCTTTCCGCGTATAAACCCTTGGAATGTAAAGCGGGCCACCGCCGCTGGCGCCAAATTGGCTCAGATGGAGGTTTGATTTCGGCACTCCGTTGTAGTTATTGAAAAAGTAGTTGGCGTCCAGCGCGGAATTACGCAAAAACTCGAACACATCGCCATGGAAGTGGCTGGTGCCGCTCTTGGTGATGACGTTGATGACGTTACCGGCGCTCAGTCCATACTGGGCGGTGAAGGAGTTGGTTTGAACCTTGAATTCCTGCACGTCATCCACAGAGGGAACGTAAGCAACCAGGCCGTCGGTCATCTCCGTATCCCACCCTCCGTCGAGCACGAAGGCCGTCCACCCCAGGAACTGCCCGGAAAAATTCAGGAACGCAACTGCCTGATCGTTGTTATCCAGCCCCGCGCCCATGTAACCTTCGTCGATGTTCTTGACTGAAGAGTCAAGGAAGGTAAGGAAAAACGGGTTGCGCTGGTTCAGAGGCAAATCGAGGATTTGTTTTTGCGAAATCTCCGACGCAATATTGGCATTGTCGGTGTTGAGGAGTGGCGCTTCTCCGGTGACCTGCACCGTCTCCTGCACGTTTCCGAGCGTGAGAGACACGTTAAGGGTCGCGGCTTGGCCGACTTCGAGAGTTATTTGATCTTGCGCGAATTTCCGGAAGCCAGGCGCCTGGACGTTCAAAGTGTAGATTCCGGGGGGCAGCAAGGTGAAGGAAAATGTCCCCGAATTGTCGCTCGTAAAGGTCCGAGTAATGCCACGGTCAGGACTGGTAACGAGGACCGTCGCCCCGGCGACTCGAGCGCCCTGAGGGTCAGTAACGGTTCCTGAAAGAGAGGCGGTTGACTCCAGGTTCTGGCTGAGGAGTGGCAATGAGCAGTAAGCGAGAAGCACCACTGCGAAACCGAGAGCCAGTGTCACCCGTCCAACGTGACGAAACGCAAAAAACTCGCACTTCGACATTCGGGTATCCTCCTTCTCATAGTCTGGAAAGTTGGAAGCGCCGCCCTGTCACTTGCACTTCCTGTCAGTTAGCTGATGTCACGAGTTTAGAAACCAGCCGACAAAATGTCTATCGGGCACAGCACAATTTTTTGTCATGAAACTACGATCATCGCCTTACGCTTGCACTCACTGGGCGCGGGACCATTCTGGCGGCGATGCTCGCGCGCAGGGCCGTTTCGTTTAACGCGTTACACCCCATCCTCGTCATCACCGGATGCCGATGGGGAGGAATAACCTTCCTGCGTCTTTGGTAGGGAAAAGTGGGACGCGGGCGTGCGCCTTAGAAGTGATGCGGCGGGTTTTTGGGGGGGCAGGGTCCCGTCAAAGTCGCGGCGGTTCGGACTGTGGGAGCGCTAAACATCGGTAAGTCGGAAATGGCCCGTCCCCCCTCTTCCGGTCCCGTTCTTCCGTGTTGGCACCCAAGACGTCACCACGGCATACCGAAGTGTCCGAAAAATGCTGCTTGGCCACGCCAAAATGTCACCACGTTGAACCAAAATGTCCGATACTTAAACCAAAATGTCCGCTTTTTCTCGGTCAATTTGTTCTGCTATCCTTTTTTTTCAACAACTTGGTGGCTTCGTTCGTAAATTTTTTTTCTTCCGTCCCCCTTCCCTAGACCTTGGAAACTCGAAACTGGAAACTGGAAATTCGAAACTGGAAGTGCGGGACGTGCCAATCGGCAATCGAAAAACGGCAATTTATACTCCGTCGCTGGCGGGCAGCCCAGCGGTCCGGCGTCATGCGAGTTTTTTGCTGAGGCCATGGGCATAGGCACGTGGCGGAGCCGCGGCCGAGCGCGTCAGGGGCGGCCAGGAGCCTCGCGAGCCTACCCGGCTGCGCCATTCCGAGCAGAAGCCACACCTCCAGGCGGTACGGCTAGCAATTTTTATGCCGTTATCTTATGGATTACCTACCAAGAGATAACAGGAGGCGTGCATTGTGATCTCACTAAAAGCAACCTTGACGAAGCCCTGTGGGGGGAGGGCGGGGCAGGCGAGCGGCTTGACCGCTTCATAAACCGGCAGTATAGTAGTAGACATATTGGCCGGCTTTCTTCAGGGCTCATAAAATTCTGACGTTGTGTCGTGGTTCGGGCGAGGCGAGATGCGGCCAAGACGGTCGTTCCAGCCTCTTCCAGGCCGTAGCCATTGTGAGCTTGCAGCGGTGCCATCAAGGGTAACGTTGCGGCCCGCCGCCCGTGGTGTCCCACCACCGAGCGGGAGCCTAACTGGGCGACTGGATAATTGAAGTTTTCCCTTTAGAGTTAGCTGATTACGAGAAACTGGCTGCGAAAAGCCTAGCAGCACGGCGACTAGTCCTTTGGCGAGGTGAAAATGAGCGTCATGGCCCCCCTGTGGGAAAACGCCTTTCGCGTAATCGACCCCCAGATTGATACGGAAGGCACCCACGACTATCCGTTTAGTCCTTACTTACCTGTCGATGTCCGCTTCTTTACGCTTACCGGCCGCGATGGCATTCGGTTGAATCGCCATCGCTACTTTGAGATTTACTACGTCATCTCCGGCGAGACCACTCTCCAGGTGCAAGATCGCTTGTTCGCGGTCGGAGAAAACGACTTGGTGGTGATTGGAAGTGATCTGTATCATCGCACCGTAGACCCACCGGATAATCACTGGCGCAACGTGGTGTTGTTCTTCGATCCGGAGGTGATCCGAGCGAACGGCGGAACGAAAGAGGAAATGCAGTACCTGATGCCCTTCCTCGTGCAGAAGGAGGACTTTCCGCATGTGGTTCGCGGCAGCACCGGGGTTCCCCGCGAGGTTCTGGACCTGATGCATCGGATCCATGCCGAACTCCCCGCCACCACTGCGCAGGCCCGCCTTGCCGTCCGGACCTATCTGAAGATGATTTTGATGCTTCTCGTGAAGCACTACGCCGCTTACATCGGGACACAGGAAGATATCAATCGCAAGCATGCGGACCTCGATCGCCTGCGGCCGCTGTTTGACTCTCTGGAAAAGAACGTCGAGTCGCCCATGTCGGTCAACCAGGCAGCCCGCCTGTGCGCTATGAGCAAATCGCATTTCATGTACTTCTTCAAACGGACAACTGGCCAATCGTTCCGCTCTTACCTCACTCACTTTCGCATCGCCAAAGCCCAGGACCTGCTCGCCTCGACAGATGAACCTATATCCAGCATCAGCCAGGCCGTAGCGTTCTGTAACCAGAGTTATTTCGGGATGATGTTCCGGAAGCTGGTGGGAGCCACGCCATTGGCTTTTCGCCGTCGCTTCGGGAACGGCGGCTACGTGGCACGGTGTGCCGGGTGGCCTCATTCCCTGGCGCTTTCGGGCTTGGGAGGGTCATCCCGTCGCCTAACCGCCGCCCAAAGGGCTCCGTTTGATAAGATTCCAGGAAAGGGTGGCGCGCTGACGGGGTGCCGGGTAGCACTCGTCGTTCAAGCCCCAGAGGAAAATGAGGATCCCGAGTTGGTTCGAGACGTCGGACGTAGGGCACAGTCATTTCGCTCTTCAGAAATTACTATGCGAACCAGGCGCCCGTGATTCCGACGGGGTTGGCGGTGGATTCCGTGTTGCTGCCCGCCGATCCGCGGACGCGCCCGTGAGCTTGCGCGAGAAAGAACAACTGACCGCAACGCGGTGGCGCCGGAGGACGAGCCGCAGAGTGATTTTAAAAGACGAAATAACTCTTCGCTACGTCCTGCTCCCGACGCGGTACCCGGTACGCGCCTGTCACGGATGCGCCGGCTGGTGCTGTCGCGCCATGGGTTCCACCGGCAGCCCGGCTGGCCGCGGGAGCGGAACGCCCGCGGCCTGAATGGCGCGGCCCCACCCCGTACCGGCTGGCGAATTTCTAGAGGCTAGCTGCTAGCCATGCATGACATTGTGTCGTGCTGTTTTCAATTTTTCATAATTCAAGCAAGTGGGTTTGTTTTTAGTATGTTCTCAGGTTTGGGAGGGTGCGGGCGTGGATGACATTATGTCTCTGTGTCTGTTGTGCGATATTGGCTTTCTGACTAGCCGTGGTCGAATCTGATTTCCCTGCCATCGGCAGCACCAAAACGCCGGTTTTTAAACGCCGGGCCTTGACCATCGTGAAGATTATAGCCTAGTCATTTGGCTTTGTCAAGATGGAAACTTGACCCGGGAGTCTGCACCTGCCCCCAGATCGCCCATGGGAAAGCATGTTCCGCTCCAGCCCCGACAACATTTTGAACTGTGCGCAGCACCTTGGAGTGCCGGCCGCGAAGCTGCCGCCTTCCGTTTCGATATGGCGCGGCTATGGCGAAGGAGTCGAACGGGAAGAGTAAACCCATGCGAAGCCAAGGCGGCAGCTTCGCGGCCGGCACTCCAAGGTGCTGCGCACAGCCCTGCGGGTTTCGCTGGGCAACACGCCGCGATTCAGCTCGCGTTTGCCTCCCCCCGCTCGACCTCTCCCCCAACCCCGTCATTCTGGAGCCCCGCTTTTGGGCGAAGAATCTGCATTTGCTCTTCCTGCATTTGCCTTTCTCCGCGCCTGCGCAAATCCAAATGCAGGTCCTTCGTCCCGATAAAAGGCATCGGCACTCAGGATGACGAGTTTTGCCAAGGGTTCTGCCCATCGGATACCACGGAGTTGGCCGCAAGCGCGGCTACCGCGAACCAAGGCGCGTGAATGCGGTGCGCGGGAGGAAGACCCGCAGAGTAATTTTGGAAGGCAAAATAACCTCTGCATTGCAAGCTCGTAAATTCTTGTTTGTTTGGCAAGAATTTCCCAAGTCGGAGCGCGGCGGGCGCATGAATATTGGCTTTGGTCACATAGACGTTTTAGGTGAGCGACCCAGCGGAAAGACCAAGCTTCACCACAGAGCACACAGAGTCCACAGAGAAAAACGTCGACAGGTGTTTTGTCTCCGCGATCTCTGTGACCTCTGTGGTGATGCTCTTTGGTTGCGGCCATGCCGCGCTGAGCTACCAACGTCTGCGGTACCCGGTCCACCTTGACCCTATCTGGAAAGGCGGATTCTCAAAACGGTCACCGCATAGGCAGGAAAGCGATACTTGAAGCTGCCCCCCGCTGTGAATGTGCCCGCTGACGGGATCACCTTCGTAGGATTCGCGAGTGAATTCTCGTCAGCAGGCGCGCCGGTTAAGGTGCTGGAATGGCCCATGCGGTCAACCTTGCGGGCGCCTTTAAGAGTAATGTCTACTGTCTCAGCGACATTGGAATTATTCGCTGCCTTGAGCAGGACATCGTTCTTGCCGCCCGCGGTGTCGAGCGACGCAGACCAGAAGCAATGCGCGGAGTTCTGCGTAAACGGCAAAACCCGCGTCCCCTCATTATCGGCGAACAACATCTTCTGCATGTAGTACGAGGGGGTTGCGAAGTTTGACACAGCATCGTTCCACACGAGGCAGGGGCCGAAGTTACCATGACCGACGAGTCCAGCATAATTGCCATATCCCGTCCACCAGATTCGTTCTGAATTTCGTTCACATCCCAACAGGAAGGCGGCATCCCCAAGCGCATCCCCGAAATTGCCGATCACATCCCCACCATTACCGGCGATGGAAGACGCATACTCGGCGACGCAGATTTTCTTGGAGGCGGCATCAATGCTGTCATACTTGTGGTACAAGACGGAGAGATCTTTCAGGTAAAAGTGCTCGTCAACAAAGTCCAGTGAAATGCCCGCGACCGGCGTGGATTTATCCTCCTGGCGAAAGCCGTTGAACATGATCTTCAGGTCAGGATACTTCGCCAGCAGCGCGTCGTGGATCATGGCGTAACGCGGCCTGTAGTCATCCGCCGTTTCCCAGCCATTCTCATTGCCAATCTCAATGTACTTGAGTTTGTAGGGAGCCGGATGGCCATGGGCGGCGCGCTTCGCTCCCCAGGCGCTTGAAACCGGTCCTTTGCAGTACTCCAGCAAGTCAAGGATGTCGTTGATGATGAGCTGCATTTTATCCAGCGGGCAGATACCAAACCATTCCTTGTCGTTCTTGTTCTCGCTTATGCCGGACGAGGTAACGTAGACGGGTTCGGCTCCCAAGTCTTCGCAAAGCTGAAGGTACTCGTCCAGGCCAAAGTACAAGTCGTTCTTGTATCCCCATCTGTTTCTGGTGGAGCCCGGCCGTTGTTCAATCGGACCGATCGAGGTCTTCCAGTTCCAGCAGACCTGCATGTTGCACGACTCAGCCGTGCAACCTCCCGGGAACTGTATGTACTTCAGCTTCAGGGCCGCAAGCTTTTCCGCCAAGTCCAGGCGCAGGCCGTTTGGCCGGTTCTTCCATGTAGGGGGCATGACTGTAACCACGTCGAAATAGACGTCTCCCGGCGATGAGGCGTACAGCACAAACCGGTTATCCCCCGAGACCTTCGACACCCCATGGGCAGTTACATTGCATGTGAAATACTGCCACTCTGCGGTGGGCCGAAACTCGCCCGATTCGGTGTAGACGGCGCCGCCGTTGCTTTCGACCCTGGCCCTGATGGTGCCTCTAAAGTTGTTTCCTCTCTTCGCCCAAAACGAGACCCTGTAGGTGGTGCCATTCCTTATAGCGATTCCCCAATAGCCGCCATTGGCCAAACCTACGCTGCCCGACTTCACGGAAGTAACCGCGAGCTTAACGCAGTGCACTTGGCGGCTATTAAGCATCTGCGTGTCGGCAGACGTTTGAGGATACAGCTTGGCATCGGAGGAACCTGGTTTAATCAAATACCAAGCCGTGAGGGGATCCTTCAGCTCCTCGAAGGAAGGATTGCGTAGAAGCTGCGCGTACAGCCCTCCTTCAAACTGGTAATTGAACTCTTCCAGTTGCTGCCCCCGGCAAATGTCGGCGACAGCGGCGCCCGGCTTTGAGACATCAATAATGCAGGTGCTTTCAGCATGCGCAAGGGCCGCGCCTGCCAGCGCCGCGAGTACTAGTTGCCAGTAGCGGAATGGGATCATGTTCTTTGCGTTCCTACTTTCGCGGTACCCGGTGCCTGAAAACCACCTCCGCTATAACGGCATCGGAGCCGACGCCGTTACTCAATCAGACTCATTTCGCTTCTGAAATTAGTCTGCCGTACGTCCGATTTGATCCGGGGGATTATACTACGCGCCTGTCACGGTTGCACCGGCTGTAGGCGAGATCAGCGCGCCGGAGAAGGGCCCCTTCCGCCGCACGGCGCGCCGGTAGCGCAACGGTGCGGCGCCTGCCCAAACAGGAGCCCGGTTTCTACCTCGAGCGGCCGGCCGTTTTGCTGATACGGCCTGAACTTCCATTGGTCCAATGCATCGGTGATCGCCCTGGCTTGATCGGTGAAAGCGCTAAGAAAGTGAATATGTTTTACCTTGCCGTGGGTGTCGATGATGATTCGGGCCGGAACTGGGTTAAACCTGTGCTCGGTAAGCACGGGGTTTACCCGTTCGATCACGTTGGGGCCGCGAGCGTAATCCTCGACGCACACAGGAACGGGGCCGCCTCCGGTTCCTAACGTGGGACTGGCTTCCGCAGGTAATTCCATCGTGTTCATTTCCGCGACCAGGTTCTTCAGCAGGTGGGTGTCTCGGCTGCTCAAGACTATTTCCAGGGCGTGGCACCGGATTTGGGTGGCCAGAACGTACCAATGCAACTGTGCCGCGGGAGACCAATATGCGAAGAATATGAAGGACCGGCCTGCGACCCGGGTCTGCTTGGGCGAGATTTCCACCTTGTAATCAGCTTGCAGATTATCTTTCATGTAATTGACCAGTTCCCACGTGTTCTTCGCGGGCGCCGGTGTGAAGAACATGTCCTGGGCAATGATCAAGATGCTCCCTCGGGCACGGCCTTGGAAGGTGTCCGCCGGGCTGATTTGCGCCAGCACGTAACGGCCACTATCCGAAGGAGGCGGACCTTTGTATCGCTCGGTCCAATCGGCCGGCAGAACATACGTCATTCCAAAGTACGCATCCCGGAAGACATGATTGACGACGCTTCCGCCCTCGGGCAGAGGCGTGACGGAATCACTGGCGCTCGACCACGCGCCCTTTACGAGGAGGACTCCCGTCGGGACTTTCAACAGCGGCCCCATGTTGTTGGAAACGTCATCGCCGCTCCGGGGCAAACTCTGGCGCGCGGGGCTTTGGGAATGGGCCGGAGAGGATATCGATAAGGCGACGAGCACAGAACAAAAGAATCGCAAACGCATTTCGCTTCCTTACTCACCAAGACAACTTTGGGCAGGTGGACCGGGACTGTTATTCGCCAATCATTTTTGACGGGGAGGGGGCTGGCGAGATGCTTTTGCATCCCGCCAGCCAATGCGTAGAAAACAGCTATAGCGAACGCAGAAAGTTCAAGAGAGCCTGCTGCTGCCAGGGGCTGAGGTTCAAGAAATTATTCACCACGGTGGTGGCCTCACTGCCCTGGCTTGCGTGTGCCTGGATTGCGGCCACCAGGTTCGTCGTGCGCCCATCATGCAGCAGGAATATCCGCTGCCCGAGGCCCCACAAAGGAGCCGTGCGGAACTGGTCGCCACCGGCGGTGCCTTGCGAAACGTTGTCCGCCAATCCCGTGCCCATGTGATGGATTTCAATATCCGAGAAGGCCGGCACCGCCGCATTGCTCAGCGCCGGAACGAAGCTCGACGCTTGCGTTGTGCCCGGGTCGGGATTGTGGCAGGTCGCACAGCCAATCGAGGTAAACAGGGAACTGCCGTTCGAGATTGACCGTGCGGAAACCGGATGTCCCTTGAGCACAACTCCGCCGGTCGACGGGGCAGCCAGGAACCGCATAAAATTGGCGAACGCCGAGACGTCATCGAGAACGGCGGCGTTCGACGTCACGTTGGGGTTGGAAGTGTCTTCCGGATATCCGTTGCCGGAGAGGTTCAGGCACTCCGACGGTAGCCCCGTTCCGTCCAGTTCTTCCTCCGGCAGGGGACGATCCTGTGGAAAGACTTCGTTGGTTATGCCCATCTCCACGTTGTAAGCCTCGGCTGCAAACAGGTGCAGCGACTTGTTCTGTGCCTTCCAGCCGAAACGCGAAATGGTGCCGTCGTTGCCGTTGCGGTTGAACGCGCCGGCGATCCCGAAATTGTTGTTGAGGTTTCTCGCCTGGTTTCTCATCAGGGTTGAATCGTCGAGGTTCTCGATGAGGCCGGCGCCAAAGAGCGGTGTGGGAATGCGATAGATGATGTCGTTGGCTGCCTGGGCGGCGGCGAAGTTGGGTTGGGAAAGGCTGCAGGCGCCGGCGTCGGAGCGGCCTGTGACGGTAAACAGGTCTTCCACGCCTCCATTGGGACTGTTGGTCTCGACCGTGCCATCCGAATTCACGTAGAACGGGAACCGGACTTCACGGACCGGGCCATCGGGGGTAATGAAAGAGGGCATCGTGCTTTCCGGTGCGGTCCCGTCGTCGACGAACTTGAATTGTGGATTGGCGGCCGGGCCTGAACCGCCAACTGCTGGTTGGGCGTGGCACGAACTGCACTGATTGGCATTAAACCGCGGCCCCAGGCCGACGTTAGCGGATCCGGACACCGTCTCGACTTCCTGAAAGCGATTGAGCCCGTCTTGGAAAAAAGCGGTGAGGCCGTTTGGGTCATTAGCCGGATCAATGAGGGTCGCGCCGGCGCCGCGATTGCCACTTTGAACCCCGGGATCCTGGACAGCGGCGGCATTTGCGGCGGCATCCTGCCCTGAGGTTGTCATACGGTTCGATAGCAGTAGCCCTGTAAAGGCCGAAATTCCTGCATAAACCAATAACTTAGTCATTCCCTTGTGTACTCCCATCGGATAAGTCTCCTCCCAAGCAGGGGATCGCGTCCCATTGCTTAACAGACACGTATCCCCGGGCGTTCTCTAAACGAGAGATCGAACGGGCGCGCTTTACGTACACTTGCCGAACGGATGCCAGTGATGATAGTGGGCGGCCATTTTGTCGTCTTGTCGGTTCTTGGCGTAGCTATTCAATTTTTGCCATTGATGAGCTTGAAGGATCGGCCGGGGCGATGCCGACCAATACATAGTGGGAAGAAGCCGATAGCTTCTTACTGAGGATATGGATGAGCGCCTGAGACGCGCTGCACCTTAGCGGAAGTAAGCACGATAACTGGTGGGAGTCGTTCCGAGTTCTCGCCGGAATAGAGCGTTAAATCGGCCGATGCTTTGGCAACCGACCGCATAGGCGATTTCCAATACTGACAGATCGGTCTGACGCAACATCTGCTTAGCCCGGTCAAGTCGCGTCCGAATCACGTAGTGATATGGCGGTACACCGGTCGCCGACTTGAAGTTATGGGCGAAACGATATTGGCTCAGCCCGGATACTTCCGCCAAAGTTGGCATGCGCAGGGGACTGTCGAGATTGGAGTCGATGTAGTCAAACACGCGACGCAGCGCGCGTGGCGCGATTCCGCCCTTTTTCGCCACAGTGAAATCGTTCCCGAAGCGCTCCCTAAGCAGGTGAACGCATACCGCAAGCGCCAGGGATTCGCCATACAATGGGCCGGAAATGTAATTCGCTTCAGCTTCCGCTTTGAGCGCCCGGCAGATATGTTCCAACTGCGCGTTCCGGTAATACGGGCGAGCGACCAGTTCACAGGCAGTCGCGTCACCCGCCTCTAATGCCGTACGGGCCAGCATTTCCTGCGAGATACTGAGTACAAGCACGTTGTGAGCATCTCCAGAACGCACCTGGAGAACTGCCGTGGCCGGTACGATGCAAAGGTCGCCGGACGTGCGCCGGCGCGTATCTTGTTGGCCATCGGCGTTCAATTCGACCATAGCGGGATCCGACAAGTGCATCACCACGCAGTGGTCAACACTCTGGAAGGGAGCTGTCTCCACCTTTTCCAGGTGGCATACTTCCGCCCTTATGCCGTGCCACATCGTGCCACTCGACCAGAGGACGTCAATATTGGGAATCACGTCCCGTAGACTTTTTACGGAAGTGATGCCTTTGGCGGCATTCATTTTGTTCAATGACTGGAGCTAAACGGAAATGCTGAATAAAGAAGTAGCTGTCCGCATTTTGTTCAAGCTACCCGGATGGCTCTTCTTTGAACCCAACTTAAGGTTCTGCGCAATCTGATATCCGTCGGAACGTATACTGACGCAACCTGAAGTTCAGCGGTTACTTAAGACATTCGGACACGCACATTCTTGAGATTGGTACCACGCCCTTCCCATGTAGGCGTGAGCACGTACTCTGCCAGCCCTGAAACGCCCCATATTTGCACCCAGTTGCGCGGCGACGTTTGCGGGGAGCTTCCGAAAATATTACACGGTAAAGCGGAGCCACGGGCAGATTTTACGTTGTGCTTCATAATTTTGAGTTGATCATCCATAATTGTCTTGCATGTTCAATGATCCCAGGTCCGGCGCTGCCGAGCATCCGTACATCGATTTCCGTCATGTCTTCAAGTCCTTCAACGGGCAACCCGTGTTGGAGGACGTGACCTTTGACGTGCGCCGGGGCGAGATGGTGGCGGTACTGGGCCGTAGCGGGGTGGGCAAGAGCGTCACGCTGAAGCACATCCTGGGATTTCTGAGGCCGGATGCGGGGGAAGTGTTTGTGGCCGGGCGCGAAGTTTCAATCCTGGGCGAAGAAGAACTGATGGACATTCGCCGCCGGACGACCATGGTGTTTCAATCGGGTGCGCTGTTTGATTCCCTCACCGTGGGCGAAAATGTTGCCTACCCTTTGCGCGAGCGCGCCGAACGCGGCCTGGAAATGAGCGAGGAGGAAATTCAGCAACGGGTTGACACGCTGCTGGGGCGCGTGGAGCTGGAAGGCATGCGCGACCTGATGCCTTCCGATTTGAGCACCGGCATGAAACGCGCCGTGGCCATGGCGCGCGCGCTGGCCGCCGAACCCGAGTGCATCCTCTACGATGAGCCGACGACCATGGTGGATCCGCTGATGGCGCAGGTCCTCAGCGACCTGGTCCTGAAGGTCAAACGCCAGACCGGCCTCACCGCCGTCGTGGTTACCCACGATATGAAGCTGGCGCGCAAGCTGGCTGACCGCGCCGTGTTCCTGGTGGACGGCCGGGTGGCGTTCTTTGGCAGCATCCCGGAAATGGACCGGTCCGCCGTGCCCATGGTGCGGGAATTCATGGAATTGGATGAGGTGTCGTTTTTGAAGGATGAAGTACGCAGTTGACAGTCCGGCACATCCTTACCCACCAGGAGTATGCGGAAGGGAAGTGGAAGTAACCATGAGCACTCAGACATTGAATCCTGTTGCTTACGGCGAGCTATTAGCCAAGGTGCAGCCTCATCCGATCAAGGACGATCGCGAATATGACCGTCTAACTGCGGAGGTCGGACGGCTGATGAAGCGCGGAGATGATCGCCTCTCGACTGAAGAAACCTCGCTCCTCGAAATGTTGTCGATTCTCATTGAGGATTACGACCGAAAGCACTATCCGCTCTCGCCTGCTCAACCCCACAAGATGCTGGCCTTTCTGCTCGAACAGAGGGGCCTTGAACCGCACAACCTCTGGCCGGTATTAGGCTCCAAGAGCCGGGTCTCGGAGATCCTTAGCGGTAAGCGCGCCATCAGCAAAGCTCACGTCAAGAAACTCGCAGCGTTCTTCCACGTACCGGTTGACCTATTGATTTAGTTTCGTGAAAGCTGGGGGTGAAACCGGCGGACCCGTGATGCGTCAGTTGATCGATCTCTCTTTCGGGGGTAGCCCATGCCATATGAGAACATTCGGTTCGACACCGAGGGACAGTTGGCGGTGGTTACGTTGAACCGGCCCAATCGCCGGAATGCTCTGTCGCTTGAGATGATGCTGGAGCTGATCGATTGTCTGGGCCGGATTGGCGACGAACCGACGCTGCGCGCCGTCATTCTGGCGGCGGCGGGCAACGTGTTTTGCTCCGGCCATGACCTGAGCCAGATGGTGGGGCGCGATATCAACGAGTACCGGCGCATCTTCGATGTGTGTACCGAATTGATGACGAAAGTCCAGTCCATACGGCAGCCGGTGATCGCCCAGGTGCAGGGAATGGCTACCGCCGCCGGATGCCAGTTGGTGGCGACCTGCGACTTGGCGGTGGCGTCGGACCATGCTTCGTTCGCTACGCCCGGCGTGAAGATCGGGCTGTTCTGCACCACCCCGATGGTGGCGCTGAGCCGGGCGGTGGGCCGCAAGCGGGCTCTCCAGATGCTGCTGACGGGTGAACCCATCAATGCTACAACCGCAGCCGATTGGGGCCTCATCAACCGGGTTGTCGCGGATGCTGAACTGGCGCAAACGGCGAGAACGCTGGCGACACAGATCGCGTCCGCCAGCAGCCTGACGGTGGCGCTGGGCAAACAGGCATTCTATGCCCAAGTGGACTTGGATCAGCCTAAAGCGTATGCCTATGCCAAAGAGGTGATGAGCATGAACTCCTTGGCGGCCGATGCCCAGGAAGGCATGGCGGCGTTCCTGGGAAAACGAAAAGCGTGTTGGCCCGGCAAATAGCCTGCGTGGCTTGCCGGCGCTGGCTCAACCGCAAGTAATCCCGTTCGCTCGGGGCTCGAGGCCGTCGCCAAACGGCAGCGACATCTGCGGATGCCGCGCGGCGGGCGGCACTTCGCCACGATTGCCGTCCAGCCCGTAGCGCGTTCGCAATTCCGCCACCAGCTTGGCGATTTTGTCGGGGTACTCGCCCCGGAGATAGGCCGAGCGCGCGTAAAGCTTTTGGTATCGTTTGAGAAGGTGAGGGAACTCGCGTTCCAGGAACGGCATGAAATGCTTCATGGCAGACGGCGGCAAGAACAGGACGTTGGCATAGAGAAAGCGCGCGCCGGCTTGGGCTGCCTGCGCCGCCAGGGCATTCAACATCGGCGGCGCATCGTTTATTCCGGGCAGGACGGGCATGGCGTTCACGCCCACGGCGATTCCGGTCTGGGCCAGCTTGCGAACCGCTTGGAGGCGCTGCAACGGGGTGGGCGCCTTGGGCTCCAGCAGGCGGGCCAAACGCTCGTTGTGCGTGGTCACGGTGATGTGGACGCTGAACCGGTGACGAGCCGCGAGCGATTGCAGCAGGTCGAGGTCGCGCAGAATCAGGACCGACTTTGTGGTAATGGATAGGTCCAGCCCCTGGAAATCCACGAAGACCTCGAGCATGCGCCGGGTAATCTCAAACTGCCGCTCGGCGGGCTGATAGGGATCGGTCGCCGTGCCCAAGGCGATGGGCAGCCCTTTGTCGCGTCCCTGGCGTAATTCCGCCCGCAGGCGTTCCGGCGCGTCGGTCTTGGCGTAGATCTTCCGCTCAAAGTCACGGCTGTCCCACATTTCCATGAATTCATGGGTGTAACGCGCATAACAATATTGGCAGCCGAACTCGCAGCCGCGGTACGGATTGATGGTCCAGGCAAAAGGCATGCGCCCGCTGGATTCCCGGTTGAGGGTCGAGCGCGACTCCAGGCGGTAGTATTCCACTTCCGCCCGTTCGCGCACCAAAGGGCTTTGGGCGGCCAGGCGGGCGATGCCCACCAGCGGCGATTTGTTCGTAATCCCCTGAAGCGAAGTGCAACCCATGCAGACCCCAAATGGCGGCGCTCTGCATAGTTTCGCTTTTTCTTCGCCCCATGTCAAGGGGAAACGCAAAAACAAAGAGGGGCACCCCGCTTCAGGAGACCGAGCAGCAATGCCCCTCACGGGCTTCCAATAATCAAGCGAGACTTAATCCGGTATTGTCAGGTTCCCGTTCACCGGCACCTGTCGCAGTTCTCTGCCATTCTCAACTGCTCGATGGCGTCGTGTACCGCCCTCATCGCGTCAGCTTTGTGGCCGCAAAAATCGTGTCCGGCCGACTTCAGCTCCTGTTCTGACGAGCGGAGAGACTCCAGGGCCTCATGGATCCTCGGGCAACGCGCCGGCATCGGCACGGCCATCGGTGCGGGGGCGGGGGCAGCCACGGCTGCGGATGAGTTGAACGTTTGGGACCTGGGCGTCCCAAACAGAATCGCCAGCACCAAAGCGGCAAGTACGACGGTCAAAGTGATAATCGTCCGTTTCATTTTTCCTCCGTAATTAGAGGTTTTGTACTACCTACCCCGAATATCGTGGCAGATATCTTAGTCAGATTACGCTGCCGTTCGCAAGCATAAACACAGGAAGAAAGATATTGTTGCGGGATTAACAGTCTTTTTTCGGATGGGACCATGCAGGATCTGCAGAGGAGACGTCGGCCGGCGCGACTATCTCCGCCGGCCTCGCTGCGTCGCGCGGGTTGCCCGGCGTGGAGCGTTCAGTCAAATGTGACCACGCAATCTTTGAAATTGAAGTCAACGTGGCGAAAGTGGCGCATGAAGTCGGAGCCCAAAATGCCGTCCACGTGCTTGCTGGGTGGCAGCAGCGCCTCAAATTCATAAAAGACTTTGGTCTGAGTCGGGCGAAACCGCACGGTGAACTGCTTGCCTGCCACGCTAACGTTTAGTTCCTTGTCTCGTTTTATATCCATTGACGATATGGCGGACCCGGTATCCAGCACGAAACGTTTTTCGCCCTGTGAGGTTTGGATCGTGATGACGGGCATTCCGAACCATACGTCGAAGCTGAGAGTCATCTGCTTGTTTCCGCCCGCGCTAACCGGGCTGGATAGCACAAGCGCGACCAGGATGCTCCAGGGTCGTTTCATAGATGCCTCCGTTTATGCACCGCTCACCGCGGCGGTTGCAGCCCTCTCCCATCGGGAGAGAGTGCCCGACGACCATCTTGCGCCGGGTCCAAACACACTCATTTTAGGCGCGTCGAACTGGTGGATAACAGATACAGAAAATATAAACTATGACGAGTACAGATTCAAAAGTGGAATCTGTTATAATTCCAGCAGGGGTGTTTCGATGGAACGGGTTGGCACTTCAGATGCGCCGCTCTACCTGAAAGTTGCGCACTTGATTGAAGATCAGATCCGGGGTGGTGGGTTGCGGGTGGGTGACCGGATCCCCTCTATCCGCGCCTTCAGTCGCTCGCAGAACGTGAGCGTGTCGACGGCGCTCCAGGCATATTTCTGGCTGGAGAACCGCGGCTTGGTGGAGGCGCGAAACAAGTCCGGCTTTTACGTTCGCGTTCCCGCCGCGGAACTGGCGCCGGAGCCCAAATTTCAGAGCGCGGAGCCTGCGCCGGCAGAGGTGGGCGTGGGCGAGGTCCTGACGAAGATCATGCGCTCCGTGAGTGACCGCAGCAAGGTTCCGCTGGGCGCGGCGTGTCCCAGTCCGGCTCTCCTGCCCTATCACAAGCTGAACCGAATCAGTCGGAAAGTTGTTCAGGACCACCCATTCCACAGCAGTTACTATCAGGTGCCGCCGGGCTCGGAGGCGCTGCGCCGGCAGATCGCCCGGCGGTCGCTTGCGTTCGGCTGCAGTTTCTCCGCGCACGATGTGCTCATCACCTGCGGCGCCCTGGAAGCGCTGAATTTGTGCCTGCGTGCGGTCGCCAAGCCCGGCGACGTGATTGCCATCGAAAGTCCCACGTACTTCGGCGTACTCCTGGCTATTGAATCGCTGGATATGCGCGCCCTGGAGGTGCCCACGCATCCGCGGACCGGCATGAACCTGGACGTGCTGGACGGTCTCATCAGGAAGCATCGCGTGAAGGCGTGTATCGCCATGACGAACTGTCATAACCCGCTTGGCTACGTGATTGAGGATGACAGGAAGAAAGCTTTGCTGGAGGTCTTGGCGAAATACCAGCTTCCCTTAATCGAGGACGATCTCTACGGAGACCTTACCTTCAGCTTGCCACGGCCCAAGGTGGCGAAAGCCTTTGACCGCACCGGGATGGTGCTGCTCTGTTCTTCGTTTTCCAAGGTGCTGGCGCCGGGTTTCCGCGTCGGCTGGGTGGAGGCGGGCCGGTTTCGGGACGAAGTCGAGCGGCTGAAATTTCTCTCGAACATCGCCACGCCCTCCTTGCCACAGCTTGTGGTGGCGGATTTTCTCGAGTCGGGCGGCTACGATCGATATTTGCGGCGATTGCGCCTGGCCTTCAGCGAACAGGTACAAGCTGTGAGCAAGGCAATTGCGAAGTATTTTCCGGCGGGAACCCGGTTGACCCGGCCCCAGGGAGGTTATTTGCTGTGGGTTGAGTTGCCCAAATCAGTGAATGGTGTGAAGCTGTTTCGACAGGCGCTCTCCGAAAACATTACGGTCTTGCCCGGGACCGTCTTCTCTGCTTCCGGGCGCTTCCAAAATCACATCCGGATCAGTTGCGGCTACCCCTGGTCCGACGACATTGACCGCGCCCTGCTGACGCTGGGGAGACTGTGCGACAAACTCCAGCAGTGAAAAAGAAATGCCCAGTGGTTAGTGGCTAGTGAGGAGTGGCGAATGACAGTGTCCAGTGAGGGATGCCAGTGATCAGCGACGAAGGATGAGCAAAACGCCTCATCGCGTGCCGCGCAAATCTGCACCCACGACTGCTTGCTAACCGCTCGGCAGTTGCGCTGGCTGGCCGCTGCTACCCACTAGCCACTGATCTGGCCACTAGCCACTGACCACTGTCTTACGAGAAGCTCCCGGTGACGCCCTGAAACCCGCGGACGGCTTGCTTCAGGATCCACCGCACGGCGCGCTCATCGTTGTAGCAGAACGCCAGGTTATGGTTCAGCGTGGAGAAGCAGTGCGGCTGGCATTCTTTTTTCATGGTTTTCAGTTGCTGACCGTCGAAGTGTGGGTTTTCGATGGTGCCCCAATCGTGGGTGGCGGAGTACATGGGGAAGCACGGGCCCAGCGTGCCATCCACGCGCACGATCACATTGTTCTGCCCGGCGCGGCAGTTCCACTCCTGCAATTTGCCGTGCATGAACTCCCGCATGTCGTTCAACCGCTGTACGGAGTTCACCATCTTGTAACCCGACTGGTTCTTCTCGATAATCCAGTCAATCAGGCGATCTACCTGCGGGAAATCTTCCCGCCGGATGAACGTGGCGTTGCTCTCGTCATTGTGCTGGAACTGAGGCTGGTGAATCATGGGCGATTCATTGATGTGGTAGTCGGTGGCCAGCCCGTTGGCGTGGGCGATCTCGGTGAGTTCTTTCACGTCCTCCAGATTGTTCCGGCAGATGTTGATGTTGAAAAACACAGAGTACCCGTAATCGCATTGCCGGCGGACAAGGTAATCGAAATGCTGGCGGATGGGATTGAGGGCTTTGGGCAAGCCTTCTTTTTCATCCACAGCGTCGACCGCCAGGTTGAAGATGGCCGCGCCGGCGTCGCCCAGCCAGTCGATCACCAGCGGGCGCAGCAGGCGGCCGTTGGTGGGGATGTAAACCCAGAATCCTTTTTGCGCGGCGTAATTCACCACCTTGTGCACGAACTGTGGGCGCAGCAAGGGCTCGCCACCCATCAGCGCCAGCACGCGGCAGGTGGTGGAGTGGAGCCAGTCGATGGATCGCTTGGCCACGTCCTCGCTCATGCCTTTCACGCTGTTGTCAAACGCCCAACAGTAGTGGCAATCGAGGTTGCACTTCCACTCGGTAAAGAGGTAGGCGATGATGGGGTGGAACTCGCCGCGCATCAGGCGCGATTGAAAATAAGGCACGCCCCATCCGCGGATGGCCCGGTAAACCAACCGCGGCGACCAATAACGCCGGGCCGCCGGAATGTGGGGCTCCGCCAGCACGGCCGCGTGGTCGCGAATGAGCTCCGGGCGCTGCGGGAATACCGGCGTCGGAAGGGTTTCCGCGCCGGTGGGTTTGGGTGGAACTTTGGGCCGTTCAGTCTTTCCGGTAAGCAGCTCATGCAGTTGAACATCCAGCCTGAATTCGGGGTTCGTCGCCCCCAGCTTGGTCTCAGTTTGAAGACCGCCCATACAACCTCCTTGAGAATCTGGATTTTGCCAAGCCGCGACAAGTTCTTATTATCTATATAGGCTTCGTGCCGAAGCCCCTTGCCTCCCGCAGAACGCCTCCTTTGATCGTTAAGTAGATGCGCCTCCGAGTCTATGGTTTCATTAAAATTCCGTGACATGCAGCGGTGTAAGGTCCTCACCTGACCTCCTCTCGACGTCATTCTGAAGCCCGTTTTATGGGCGAAGAAGCTGCATTTGCTCTTCGCTCTCGCCCGACTTCCCCCGGCGACGTCATTCAGATCTCCCCGTCATTCTGAAGCGTTTCTTGGGCGAAGAACCTGCATTTGCTCTTCCCCGCCGCTCCTGCTTGTGTGACACAACGCCGCGCGTGCAACTTGACAGTTAAGACTGTCGTTCCTATAATTCGGATGTAGTAGACTGGATAAGCTTCGCACAGGAGAGCGGGAATAACTCAGTGGTAGAGTGCGACCTTGCCAAGGTCGAAGTCGTGGGTTCGAATCCCATTTCCCGCTCCATAACTTCAGTGGTTAGTGGCTAGCAAAGATCAGTGGTTAGTGGCTAGTGGTTAGCTGCTCGAAGGCTCTAGGTTTTGCACGAACCACTAGTCACTAACCACTGCGTTTCAGGTGGCTAGCAGGCTCTGGCGGTGATTAGCGGTAGTGGTGAGTGGCGGGCAGCTTCTGGTGTTTGGGTCTTGGACTAACCACGAGCCACTAACCACTGCTTTTCTTCCGGCGCGGTACCCAAGTGGTAAGGGAGAGGTCTGCAAAACCTTTATGCGTGAGTTCGATTCTCACCCGCGCCTCCACTTCCAACCGTAAGAAAATAAAGACGAAAACTCCAGATTTGCAAACCTCGCCATCCTGAGCTTCGACGCATTTTGTCGGGGCGGAGGACCTGCATTTTATTTTGACTTTGGGAGGGAAAAGGAAATGCAGATTCTTCGCCCAGAATGCGGGCTCAGAAAGACGTGGAAGGGGAGGTGGGCGGAAAAACAAATGCAGATTCTTCGCCCATAAAACGGGCTTCAGAATGACGTGGCGGGGGCGGGCTCGGAATGTCGTCGCTGGGGCAAGTTGGGCAAAAGGGAAAAACAAATGCAGATTCTTCGCCCAAAAAACCGGTTCAGAATGACGTCGCGGGCCGCCACGAATTCGCACGGTAAGGGCAGGGAAGAACGCGCCGGCGTATCGTCAGAAGCGGGAATCAGCGCGCGCACCCGATATGGCTGCCGGCATCGACACCACCAAGCCCGGGCTTCAGCACCCGGTGGCAGGCAGCATATTCACCGCGTCAACTACGCTTGCGCGATGTAGGTCTGACCTTCCGCAATGCGCGCCGAGGATTCCTGTCTCAATTCCTCCATGGCGCGCCGCACGTCCTTTTGCGTAGTGGGATCAAGCCCACGCTCAACCATCGGGAACAATCGCCCGTTCTCATCCAAAAGGTGATTGCGAAGCCACACGATATACTTCCGGCCATTTTGCACTACTTCGTGGGGATTCCCTATTCCCTGGAGCATGTGATCGAGACTTTGTTGGAAGCTCTTCTCGGTCTGTTCGCCGGCATCGTGTTCGTGCCGCATCCGGTCGAGGGTGAACGTCAGCCCTTGCAGATGATCTTGAAGGGCGGGATAGAGGATCTTTTCTTCTTCCACAACATGAGTATGAAGGGCCGTTGAAATTTTCCGCTGCAGGCCGGTCAAGCGCTCCGTCGTTTTGCGCCGGTCTCGTGCCAGGCAAAGCACACCGAGTTGCTCCTGCAGTTCATTTAGCAAAATAGATAACTCCTGATGCTCATGCACCAGATAGTCCGTTACGAATCGTGTCATCGAAAGTATAAGACCTCCGTCTGTTTTTGGATGCGGCCGCAGAGGAAAGAGTTTTGCGGATCAATTGTCAGTCGTGACTGAGCGCGGGCGAAATCTCGAACGTGAGACAAGAATTTCGAAACGCTTCGCACAACAACGGGGCCGCAACCGAAATCAGTAATTCAGTAGTCGAACGTGAAAAAACTCGCGAATTACGCCGATTTTCGCGCAACGCGCAAACTTTCCCATAGATACTATCACAAGACGGCGGCATCGCAATTGAAAACGTATCTTCCTGCTGCGCGATTCCCACTTTGATGTCGTGCGCCGTCTCTTCCCGTCACCTGTCACTCGCCACTTACGATTTTCCACTGCTTTCCGTAATCTGCGTTCGGTGCTAGTCTTTGCGCATGACAACTTACTTCCACAGATCTGTTTTATTCATCGCAGCGTGCCTGTTTTCGAGCTCGGCGATAGCGCAAACGGTTATCACGGACGCCGGCAGGGTTGAGGGAACCGTGAGCGCCGATGCGAAGGTTCACGTCTTTAAAGGCATTCCGTTCGCGGCGCCACCAATGGGTGCTCTGCGCTGGAAAGCGCCCGAGCCGGTCGCCCCGTGGGAAGGCATTCGCAAGGCGACCGAGTTCGGGCCGCGCTGCATGCAAGCTCGCGTTTACAGTGACATGGTTTTTCGCGACAGCGGCCCCAGCGAAGACTGTTTGTACCTAAACGTCTGGACGCCGTCCGTTTCTTCGCGCGCGCGTCTGCCGGTGATGGTGTGGATCTATGGCGGAGGTTTTGAGGCTGGCTCCGCTTCCGAACCGCGCCAGGACGGCGAGGACCTGGCGAAAAAGGGAGTGGTGGTGGTCAGCTTCAATTACCGCTTGGGCGTGTTTGGATTTTTCTGCCATCCTGAGCTGACGAAGGAATCCAGCCACAACGCATCCGGCAACTACGGGCTGCTGGATCAGGTTGCCGCCCTGCAATGGGTTCAGCGTAACGTGCTCGATTTCGGCGGCGACCCGGAGAACGTGACGATTTTCGGCGAGTCAGCCGGGTCGTTCTCCGTCAGCGCGCTGATGGCCTCGCCGCTGGCGACGGGTCTATTCCAGCGGGCAATCGGGGAGAGCGGCGCCTTCTTCGGCGACACGCTCCGCCAGCAGCCGCTCGCCCTGGCAGAAGCGGCCGACCGGAAATTTGCCGAGTCGGAGGGTTGGCATTCCCTCGACGCGCTCCGGGCACAGCCGGCGGACGTACTTCTGGCCGCGGCCGGGAAACCGGGCACGACGACATTCAAGCCGTGTGTCGACGGCTACTTTCTTCCCGACTACGTACGTTCGATCTTCGAGAGCGGCCGGCAAAGCCAGGTGCCACTGCTGGCCGGGTGGAATGCCGATGAGGGAGATTTCAAGTCATTCTTTGCCGGAGCAGAACCGACCGCGGCGAATTTTGTGGCGCGCGCCCACACGCGGTTCGGCGACCGGGCGGACGAATTCCTGAGGCTATATCCCGCCGCCACGGACGAGCAGGCCAGGCGTTCGGCGCAGGACTTGGACGGCGATCGGTTCATCGCCTTCTCGACTTGGAAGTGGATTGACTTGCAGGCGACAACGGGACATTCCCGCGTCTTTCGCTATGAATTTGACGACGCTCCGCCAGCGGCCAAGGATGACGCACAATCGTCGCGCGGCGCTTACCATTCGGCGGAAATTGAATTTGTATTTCAGGCGCTCGCCTCGAAGAAGCTGCCTTGGAGGCCAGAGGACGAGCAAACCTCGGACTTGATGTCTTCCTACTGGACGAATTTCGCCAAAACCGGAGACCCGAACGGGCCGGGATTGCCACACTGGCCCGAGTACAGCAGCCGGGACCATTACGAGGTAATGCACCTCAGCGCCAGCCCGCACCCGGCGCCGGACGAGCATCGGGCGAGGTACGAGTTCCTTGACGCGACGCCGCGTGGTGACTGACTGAGGCGCGGCATTGCGGCCTAAGCACCCTCACCCACCGCATCGCGGTCTCCGCTCTCCTGTTGGGAGAGGGCCTGATATAAAATCCTTTACCCTCTCCCGCAGGGAGAGGGGGGACCGCGATGCGGTGGGTGACGGCGCAAGGCTGTGGCGAACACACTAGCGAGTGAGGTGACACGATGCTTCAAAACGGCAGCCGCTTTCGAGGGTCGCCGACCGACGCGGAGAAGGCTGCCTGGTATATCCTGCGAAACCGCCAACTGGACGGCAATAAATTCCGCCGCCAGTGCCCGATTGGGAAATACGTGGCGGACTTTTATTGCTTTGAGACGGGGCTGGTGATCGAGCTTGACGGAAGCATTCATTCGCAGCCGAGCCAATTGCGAAAGGACGCGGCGAAGGACGCGTTTTTCAGAAAGCAGGGCCTTCACGTGCTCCGCGTGCCGAACGGGCTGGTGCTGGATTACCCTGAAGGATTTAAAAAGAAGGTTCGAGAAGCGTTAACGCAGTGCCTTGCGGCTCAAACGCCCTCGCTCAGCGCATATGGTCCACACACCCTCACCCACCGCCTTGCGGTCCCCCCTCTCCCTGCGGGAGAGGGTTTAAAGTTTTTTTCCCTCTCCCAACGGGAGAGGGGGGACCGCAAGGCGGTGGGTGAGGGTGTGTGCGGTGGGTGAGGGCGTAAGCAGGTATAGCGGGGACAATCCGACTTGTCGAGCGTAGCCGTCGCGAGTAAGATATGGGCACAAGGTGAGATAATGACGGGCCTTGGTGGAACGTCCTACCATGAAAGCCTGCTATCGAACGATTCTCGTTTCTGTCCTGGCGGTTCTAATAGCTGTGCCTGGGCGGTCGCAGTTCGTGCCGGGCGCGCCTAATTCCGACAATCGCATGTACGATCTGCACCACACCAACTGGCTTGTGGTGGGCACGGTGAAAACCGCCCAGGGGGATTCCGTGCGGGGGATCCCGGTCATGGTTTCTCCCCTCCACGCCGCCGGTTCCCGCGTAGTCTTTACCGATGCGCAGGGCGCGTTCAGTACGGAATACGACTTGAACGTGCAGACGGTGAATGATTTCGCTTTCGTCCTGACAGTCAAAAAGAAAGGTTACCAAACCGCTCATGCATATGCCGACTTCCTCACGTCGGGCAAGAGCTGGCAGATTCCACTGACTTTGCGTGGGTTGGAGGAAGATGGCGCCCAGCTTTCGCTAGCGGATTTGATTAGCGGCTTGGCGCCCCGTTTGAAGCAACTGGGGCCGGCGCAGGGCCTTGCGGCGAACAGCGAAAAAGATTACGGGCGCGCCGTAGCGGATTTTCTCGAGCAGAACAACCCCGAGCGGGCGGTTATCCTGCTGAGTAAAGTGGCGGCCAACAATCCTTCCTGTATCGGCTGCCGCACCTTCCTGGGCCTGGCGCAGATGAGCTGGGGCGATTGGGACGGAGCCAACCGGACGCTGAGAGAAAGCGTGAACGCAACGCTGCGCGATCCGCAAAAGGGGCGGCCCGAGTGCATGGTGGCGTACGGAACGTGGCTGAACTGGCAGCATCAGCCGGACCGGGCGGAACCCTTTTTCGCGGAAGCGCTCAAGTTCGCGCCCAAGGACGCTTTGGCCCTCCAGGAGCGTGGCCGCGCGTTGCAGTTGTTGCAGCGTCCGCAGCTTGCCAACAACGCGCTGAGGGACGCGCTGGCGGCGGGCGCCGGCCCGGAGGCGCGACTGCTCTATATTCAGTCCTGCATCGACATTGGCCATTTCGATGAGGGCAACGCCGAAATGAAGCAGTACCTAAACGGCCGCGACGCCAAGGACATGCCGGTCCGGGTTCGCCAACTGTGGGCAAGCCTCCAGGATCGCGAAAAAATCCAGGCCACCTATGCCAAGGACAAGACGCCGAAGGGCCAGGAGCACGTCGACTTCCTGCGGCGTCCTCCGGCGGACTTACTCCATAATCTCGAACCTGCCAAGGATCAGGATGCCCTGAACCCAGTCCTTGATCGGACGGGAGCTAAGATTCTGGAACTGATTGCGGATTTTCCCAATACAAGTTCTCTGGAAGCCATCCACCAGGAAAAACTTGGCCGCAAAGGAAAAGTCCGCGAGAGTCAGGACCAGAAGTTTCGCTACCTCTGCCTGGTGCCACATGAGGCGTGGGGGCCAAGCTTCCTGGAATATCGCGCCGATTTTGCCGGAAATGAAGTCACGCCCAGAGGATTGGCCGAAGGATTCATGCTCACCGAGGGGTTCACCTCGGCGGAACTGTTCTTTCATCCTGCATACCGTACCGAGAGCACTTTTTGCCTGCTCGGACGCCAGCGCGTGAACGGGCGCAATACGTTTGTGGTGGCATTTGCTCAAATCCCGCAAAAAGCCCATCTCTACGGGAACTTCAAGCGGGGCCAGACCACGGTCCCAACCTTTTCCCAGGGCTTGGCGTGGATCGATGCGGACAATTACCGGATTATCCGCATGCGCACCGACCTCCTGGCGCCCCTGCCTGAACTTCAGCTCGAGAAGGAGACGCTGGACATCGACTTCAATGAGGTCCACTTCTCCCACCGGAAAGAGGCCCTGTGGCTGCCCGAAAACGTCACCGTGAACCTGGATTGGAACGGCAAACTGCTGCGGAATCGGCACGAGTATTCCGAATTCAAAATCTTCGACGTCGAGGCTTCAGAAAAGATCGGGAAACCGAAAGTTCCGGCGGAAACTTTCGAAGAACCCCATAATGCGTTTGCCCCCCAGTGATCGGAAGTTGAGATAAGCTGGGCCGCTGGAAGATCGCTTTTGACGAATTGCATGCATCGTTGTTGATGACACTTATTTACTCTTGACGAAAGAAAGGCGGCAGCTTCGCGGCCGCACTCCAAAACGCTGCGCGAAGCTGTCAACTGCCGTGGCTCCCTATGACATGGCCTGCACCCAGGGAAATTGTTCACTATACCTGTTACCGCACGGCGGGTCCTCTCTCAATTGACGGCAAGCTGGATGAGCTGTCGTGGCTACTGGCGCCGCGATCCACGCCGTTTGTGGACATCGTCGCCGGCACTCCGGCGTGGTTTGACACGCGCGTGGCGATTCTCTGGGATGACGAGTGCCTCTACTTCGGTTTTAAGGCGGAGGAAAACAACGTTCGCGCCTCCCTCACAAAGCGCGATTCCAAAATTTACGAGGACAATGACCTGGAAGTATTCATCGCGGGGCAGGACGGGTACTACGAGTTCGAAATCAATGCCCTGAACACCATCTACGAAGTGTTCTGGATATGGAAGGACATCTTCCGTCCTGGCCACCGCTACGCAGGACGGCCGGAGTTCAATCCTGCCGCCCACTCCACGCTCGAGATCTCCGGCATCGGCGGGCATGTGCATCCGCGAGGCGAGCGGTGGGGATTTCTTGATTGGGACTTTCCCGGCCTGCGCCACGTGGTACACGTCGATGGCCTGCTGAATAAGGGCGCCGGCGCGGATAAAGGATGGTCCGCCGAACTCGCCTTCCCGTGGGAAGGCCTGGAAGTGCTGGCCGATGGCCGCTCACTTCCGCCACGCGATGGCGATGTCTGGCGCATTGACTGCTCGCGCTTTGAACAGGCTGGACCGGATGGCAAGCCTCTGCACCCTGCCGCGGGGTGGACGTGGAATCGACACGGCCACTATGACTCGCATATCCCCGAGACGTTCACCTTCGTCCACTTTTCCACGCAACTGGTCAGCACACAACTCGAAAAGACTATATCCACCAAGGCGCCAACGCACTAAGACTGAAGAAGAATGCAGACTATGACCACCAAGGCACAAAGGCACTAAGTCAGACGAAGTATCTCTAACCCCTTATCCCTAATTCCTTGCCCCCGCCATTTTCGCCAGCGCTTCGCCGGTCACGCGCATGGTCAACCATTCCTTCATCGCGGTGGCTCCCAGGGACTCGTAGAATTGGATGGCCGGCGTATTCCAATCCAATACCTGCCATTGGTAGCGCCCGCAGCCGTTCTCCAGAGCCACCTTTGCCAGGTAAGCCAGCAGCGCTTTGCCGATTCCTTTCTTGCGAAATCGCGGCCGCACAAAGAGGTCTTCAAGATAAAGCCCGGGCTTGCCTTGCCAGGTGGAGTAATTGAAAAACCAGAGTGCAAAACCCGCCGGCTCACCGTCCCATTCGGCGATTTCCACGTGGAAGCGGGGCTCGGCGGAGAAGCCGTCACGCCGCAGATCTTCCGCCGTCGCCACCGCCTGCTGCGGTTCGCGCTCATATTCGGCCAGCTCGCGAATGAGTTCCAGGATCAGGGGAATGTCCGCAATTGTGCCTTTTCGGATGTTCAGCATGGGAAGGATTGTAACAGACACTCGGCTGTCTACCTTCGAAAGTCGGCGTCCAAACGGGACACCCTTCGATGAGGAGGACGTTGGGGGACCCAGATCGACCGGACCAGGCCATGATCGCATTTGCGCAAACGGTGGTATGATGGCCCCGCAATACGCTTTCCTGAATTGCCAGATCATGCTGACTGGCGAACATCAACAACCCATTATCGACGCCGGTCGTCGGCCAACAAGGAGGACCCCATGAAGACCCGCCCTGAGTTCTCGCGACGGCGATTGTCTCCGGAAAGTGTGGCGCGGATAACACTGCGCGCATGCCTATTGGCATTGATCGTGACGTGCATAGCGTGCGGCGAAACGAACCGCGAGGTTTTCAAACGCTATGAGCCCCAATTCGCCCAAAAACGCCAGCAGTTCCAGCAAATCGCCCAGACGCTGCCCCCATCCGGAAGTGTGAAGGCAGCCATCGTGGCGGACTTGTCTCCTGCGCCCGTCTACGATGCGAAGAGCAAGTCATACAACACCGAGATAGTGATGTACGACCAGTTGCTTGATCCGGATATTCAGTCGGAAGACCACAGCCGACTCGATCTGCTCTTGTCGGGTGATCTGTTAACGTGCATGAAGTGGACGGGGCCGAACAATCCGATGTCCGCAACTACGCTCGACGAGCGAGCGGGCGATATGGAGCACACGTTGAAGAAAGCGCTGGCCCTTCGTTACCTTGTGGTGCTGCGCCCTGCAAACTTCGTTGCTCCGGTAGCCGTGAACGAAAGCACGTACAAGCCGGGAACGGCGGACATCGAAGCGTTCGTCGTTGACATGGAAAGCGTTAAGGTTGCCGGATCTTTCCGCTTCGCCGCGCAATCCGCCAGCCAGGTGGAGTACTCCTACAAAGAGGGCCAGAGCCGCCCAAGCCAGCTTGCGGAGTTTGCGTATTCTTCGCTCTATACCGATGCGCGCCGAAAGCTGGCGCCCCTGCTGGAGCACACAACCGGTGGCCAGTTCGTGCTGGAAGACTGAACGGCCCGGAGGCCATGACCGGCGCGGGGCGCTAACCGAACGCTCTTACGGCTTACGCGCCCGAAGTGATTGTCCGCACGTATTAACTTCCACTATACTTCCAAAACGGGGCGAACCTCTTTTCCTCGTTGCTCCGGACTAGAGATTACTACAGGCTGCGGCAGTTCGCGGCCACGTTAACCGCGACCGCTGCCGAGGTGAATTGCAAATCGTCATAAGGTACCAGGAGCACATGGTCAAATATCAAGTTCTTTACTGGAAGCACCTGCCCTCGCAGGTCAAGGTTTTTGAGGAAGGCAAACGGCCCGTATCGCGTCAACTGCCCGAGCGATTTCAAAAAGAAATTACCCGCACTGCGATGGCGCTGGGTCTCGCAGGCACTAACGGGTACCTCAGCCAGTGGCAGTGGGCACCTACGATGGAACGGGAGGGCTCGGCGGAAGAGGTGGCAGATGCTCTGATCCGCGAGCTTGAAGAGAGTGGCGATCAGGGACAAGGGATAAGGGATAAGGGGTAGGGGACTGGCGGTACGCTGATCTTTTTCCCTAACCCCTAACCCCTGCTCTTTTACTGCACGGTCCTCAACACGTGCGACCCTGGCGTGGGCGAAGTCGGAGAATTGACAATGTCGCCCATCGGAGTCATCCAGTGGGTGCCGCCCGTGCCCACCCACACTTCGCGTTGCGTGCCATCCACGCTGTCCACCGTGAGGTCTACTCCCCGTAACGCGCGCGACATCTCATCCGTCTGGTGTTGGAACTGAGCGGATTGCCGCTCGAACCGCGCATGTTCCTGTGCCATCGTTTGTTGATACTGGGTGTAGGCCCCTTGCCCCTCCTGCCCATTCAGGCGGAGTTGTTGCGCTTCCCACTGTGGATTGATCTCAAACGTGGCGAGCGAGTGGAGGATGGTCCTCATGGCTTCCGGCGCCTGATCGATGGGCGTGATGAAGCTGTAGAGCCACGTTACCAGCCACGCTCCGGCCATGCCCATCTGGGTCAGGCTGGTTTCGGCAAACACATAAGCGGCTTTAGGCCCCGTGGACGTCTCGCACGTGTACAGCACCTCCCCCGCCGTGACCCGCTCCTGGGGATTCGGATGGATGGGATCCACTTCTTTCATCTGCTTCAGCTTCAGGTTCTGACAACTATGGGAGAAGCGTGACTGTCCATATAGATCGGCGAAAACCCATCCGGGACGATAATTCGCCACCACTTCCCTGGCCACGCCGCGCGGGCTGTACTCCCGGCCTTCCTGCCACCCCAGCGCACGCATGGTGGAAGTCAGGGTAGCGAACGGCGGCACATTGGCATCACCGAAACGCAGGTTTGTCTTTCCGTCGGGCGAAGTCATGTTCACCATGGCGCGCGGGTCCAGCGGGCCAAAGCGGTACGCTCCTCCCACTACTTTCCAGCCGCGAGGCACTTGCATGGTAAAGGCCTGCTCGGCGGGATCTTCAAACTGGGTCCAGGAAATTCCAGCCGCCGTCCCGGAACCCCCGGCGGGCGCGGGTGTCGGGCCGGCCATAGGAGCTTTCGAACTACAGCCGGATACGTACAACAACAATAGAGAAACGATCAGCGCAGCACGCTTCATACGTCTCCTCCCAAGTTGTCAGCAGAATTTGCCTGAGTTTACAGGTGCTTCAGTCAGATCAAAGTTATTGTAGCTGGGTTCGGAGAGGCTTGGCAATACTGGAGTAGTTGTCAGTTTTCAGTTCTCAACTTTCAGGTTTCAGCTCTTATTCCTCAGTTGTTAGGTCTCAGTCACAGGGCCCGGCGTATGACTGGGAAGTGCGGACTTAGAACTTGTTTTACTGAGAACTGACAACTGAGAACTGAAGACTGATGACTGACGACCGACAACAAATTGATGACTTCAGAAAAATTCCCGGCCACTTCTTGACGCCTCGTAATTATAATGCACCGGGAGATAGCGAGGCGCTAACGGAGGACGTAAGGAGACATACCCGAGGAGACACATGGAAAACAAAGCTGACAAGGCATCGCGGCGATTATTTCTGAAGGCCGGTATGGGAATGGTGAGTGCAATGAGCGTGGGTTCTGCCCCATTTACGGCGGCAGGAGCGTGCCCTGCCCCCCCCAGACCGAATTTTGTTTTCCTGCTCGGCGAGGGCCATCGGAGTGACGCGCTGAGCCTCAACGGCAATTCCATTGTTCGCACGCCGAACTTCGACCGCCTCGGCCGCGAGGGGATGCAGTTCTCAAACTCGTTCACGATCAACGCGCTTTGTCTTCCGGCGCGTTCTGCCGCGCTCACCGGCCTTTATACGCACAGCACCGGATGTGTGGACAACAAAGGGCGGGTGATTCCGAAAGAAGTCCCGCTGTTCACGGAGACGCTGCGGAACGCCGGCTATGACGTTGCCTTGTTCGGGAAGGCGCACGTGGAAAAGCTCGGCGAGCGCAATTGGAACTACTATTTCGGTTTTCCCGACGCGGCCACGGATTATTTCTGGCCCGTCATTGACGAAGGCGCGAATGGCAACGTAAAGCCTCCGCAGACCTTTGAGGGTTACGTCGACGATCTGGTTACGGATCGCGCCTTGGCGTGGTTGAAGCAGAAGCGCGACAAACCCTTTTGTCTTTGCCTCTGGTTCCAGGCGCCCCATTCCCCGTTCTTCCGGCCCCGGCGTTATCTGGATTTATACGACGGCGTCCCGATACCCAAGCCCTCCACGTTTGACGATGACCTGAAGGGATATCCCGGAAAACCGCGCGCCTTCGCCAACGCGGATAATAAAATCGGCGGCCCTTACGTTAAGCACAGCGAAACGGGTGACAACTGCGCGCGGTCGCTCGAAGAAGTCGCCAAGGACTATTACGCGGGTGTCGTGGACACGGATGACAACGTGGGCAAAGTCTTCCAGGCGCTCACCGGCTTGGGCCAACTTGATGACACGGTGATTCTCTTCACTTCCGACCATGGATTCTTCCTGGGCGAATGGCGCATGTACGACAAGCGTTTCATGCATGAGCCCTCGATTCGCATCCCCATGCTCATTCGATACCCCAGGATGGTCCACCCCGGTTCAACTTCCAGGGAAATGGCCCTGATTACGGATGTTGCTCCCACCTTCCTCGATCTTGCCGGGATCAATGTTCCCCCGTGGATGCAGGGGCAGAGTCTGGTCCCGTTGCTGAAAGGGGAAGAATCCACGCCGTGGCGGAAGGACTGGCTGTATGAGTATTACGAGTATCCGGGCCCGCACAATGTGAGGAAAAACCGGGGCGTCCGCACCGAGCGTTACAAATTTATACACTATTATGAGGCCCCGGAGGAGTTCGAATTGTACGATTTGCAGGAGGACCCCGGAGAACTTCACAATCTCTACTATGACCCCGCGCGCGCCGGGCTTGCCAGGGAACTTCGCCAACGCATAGAGGAATTGCGCAAGGAGACGGACGACAACTGACACCTGTCACCTGAGCAACTTTCCCCGCGAAATTGGGTTTGAATATTCTGCTGCGCTTTGCCGTGCGCACGTTGCACGCAACTTCAGTTTAAATAGGCGCGGACTGGCGCGCAACGAACAGTGCGGCAGTCCGGATGAAATGACATTATACGCACCAAGACAAACTTACCGATTCATTGGAGCCGAGGTTTTATGAAACACGTCCACATATTTTTTGCGTTTTTGCTTATCCCCTTGCTTCTGGGCGTCGCGCGAAACGCCCAAGCCCAGCGTTGGGACTGGAACAGCTTCGGAACGGCGCAGCAATTTCGCAGCTTCGACATGTTCTTGAGCGAGCACTCCAAAACCGCCAAAAAACTCTGGGAGAAACCCGACCGCGTGAATGACCCGGGATTCCTGAATGGGAACAAAGAACTGAAGCAGTGGCTGGAAGACCATCCCGCCGCGGCGAGGGAGTTTCACGAAGAGCCGGCGGGATTCATGGAGCGCGAACGGCATTTACAGATTTACGGGCGGGACCTTGACGCCGGCCCGGGCCGCCGCAGCGAACTCGCGCGCTTCGACTGGTTTCTGGATTCCCACCCCAATGTTCGACACGATTTGGTGAAAAAGCCCGAACTCATTGACAAGCCCGATTACCTGAACCACCATCCCGACTTGCGCCAGTTCCTGTCTGACTACCCGGCCGTCCGCGCGGAACTGCAGCAACATCCCCGGGAATTTATGGAGCGCGAAAGCCAGTACGAGCACGGCTTGTAGACTCTGGCCGTTTCACGCGGTGGGGAGAGGGGCAGGCGACGGGCTTAGGGACGAGGCCACGGCTTCCGCGCCCCCGCGGTAGGCTTCCGCCGAGAGCAGCACCAGGGTGATCCAGACGAGGTCGGCCGCGAGCAGATGGAGAACCTGGAGCGGCACCGGGGCGAGCAGCAGCATATTCACCGCACCCAGGCAGAACTGGAAAATCACCAGCCCGATCAGCCATCCGGCCAGCTTGCGGACCGCGGGGCCAGCCACGTGCCGGGCGAGACCGGCCACCGCCAGCAGGTAACCACCCGCAACCACGGCCATCATGGGATGGACGATGCGCAGGTGCAGAATGGGGGCGGCGGTGCCAGAGAAATCCCAGCGCAGGGCTTCCGCCAGCGAACGGGCGGGGAACAGCACGTCGGCGAGCGCCGCGATGGTGCCGGTGATGCCGATCACCACCAGTCCCAGCAGCGCCGCGCCGTAAATCAGGTAAGACCTGGCGCCGGGCGCGGGCGGCGCAACCGGTGAAACCCGGCGGTCGGCGGCCCAGGCGGTGAGCGTCAGGGAAGCAATCAGCAAGAAGGTGTTGATGAGGTGCACCGAAAGGATTGCGACGCGGCCCGCGGAAACGTTCGTGCCCACGGCGCCATAGAGCACCAACGCCGCTCCCACCAAACCTTCGGTCAGCGTAAAAAAGCCTGTTGCCGCAGCGTAACGCCGGACGGCATGGCCGCGTGCGTAACGCCGGAAGGCCAGCACCAGCAGTCCGACCACCAGGAGCACATCAATGCCGCTGGTGGCGCGGTGGGCGAATTCGATCAGCGTAGCAATCTGCTGGGCATGTGGGAATACGCGGCCCTGGCAGAACGGCCAGTGCTCGCCACAACCTGCGCCGGATCCCGTGGCGCGCACGACAGCTCCCCACAAAATCACCAGCAGGTTATACCCCAGCACCAACCAGGCATAAGCGGCGAACCTGCCGGGGCCACCCTCTCCAGCAGCGCTGTGAGCCATACCTTAGAATGGTAACACACTGCTTGTGGTTTCCGTCAGGCGGAGGGTCTCACTCCGATTCCAGTTCCAGGCGCCGATATCCGCTTGCCGTCATAAACGCTGCTGCGGTGCGGAAGGTACCCGCAATCCAAGAACGAAATGCAGGTCCTTCGCCCTGATAAAATGCATCGGGGTTCAGGATGACGAGGTTTGCAAACGGTTCTGTGCAACATTAGCGCCGGGCTTGATCGATGGCCCGGCACAGCGCGCGGGCGGCGGCTTCCGGATCGGGCGCCGCGCAGATCGCCGAAACGACCGCAATGCCTTCGGCGCCGGCGCCGATGACCTCCGCCGCGTTCCCCAGGTTAATGCCACCGATGGCAACCAATACATGCTTCGAGACCTGGCGCAGCGCCGCCAGGCCGGCGACTCCCCATGCCGCTGCGGTGTCCGTCTTGGTGGGCGTCGAGAAGATCGGGCTGACTCCCAGGTAATCGACATCGAGCTCGGCGGCCCGTTCGGCCTGCTCCATGGTTTCAACGGAGAGACCGACGACGGCGTCAGGACCAAGCAGGCGGCGTGCGTCGCGGCAATCCAGGTCCGATTGGCCCACGTGCACCCCGTCGGCGTCCGTCGCGAGAGCAACGTCAACGCGGTCGTTGACAATCAGGGGTACGCCGCAGGGCGCCAGGAGCGCTTTCAAACAACGGGCCAACTCGACGAACTCGCGCGTGCCGCAGTGTTTTTCGCGAAGCTGCACAGCCGTTACCCCGCCGCGGACGGCGGCCGCGACGACGCCGGCGAGCGGGCGGGAACCGGTGAGACCGCGGTCGGTAACGAGGTAGAGACTCCAGTCGCGAGGACGCCTCATGCCGCCTCCAGCTTCAGCCGGCTGCGGATATCGGATTCCTGGAGACCATAGAGCGCGTCAAGAAACCGCACTTGAAACGTGCCGGGGCCGGGGGATTGCGCCGCCGCCATTTCGCCGGCGATGCCCATGACCGCCATCGCGTGGGCCGCAGCATCCAAGCGCGACGGATTGACAGCCGCGAAAGCGCCCGTCAGCGCCGTGGCCGTGCAACCGAGGCCGGTAACCCGCGGCATCATCGGATGCCCGTTCGCCACACGCACCATACGATCGGAGCTGACGATGAGGTCGGCTGCGCCGCTCACGGACACCACGCAGCCGTAGCGGCTTGCTAGGGTGCGGGCAGCGGCAACAGCGGCGTCGGACGTTTCAGTGCTATCCACTCCCTTCGTTGCAGCGCTCGCACCGGCGAGAGCGAGGATCTCCGACGCATTACCGCGCACAATCGATGGCGGCACTTCTGCCAGTAGCCGGCGACAAGTTTCCGTACGAAACCGAGTGGCGCCGGCGCCCACCGGGTCGAATACAATGGGTCGCCCGTTGGCGGCTGCGGCGCGCATCGCTTGCCGCATGGACTCAACCCATGCCGTGCTAAGCGTCCCAATGTTGACAACCAGAGCCCGGGCCAGTGCCGCCATTTCCTCAACTTCTTCAGCGGCGTGGGCCATCACAGGTGAGGCCCCCAGAGCCAGCAGGGCGTTCGCGGTGGTGTTCATCACGACAAAGTTCGTGATGTTGTGCACGAGGGGCGCCTCGGCACGAATGCGGGTAATGTCATTCCAGAGCAGGTCAGATCGGTCGATGGGTTCCTCCGCAAGCTCTATCATCGCGCACGCCCCTAGAATGCACAAGATTTGCGTGTATCCTGCTCATCCATGTTCATCCCCTGCGCGGCTCAAGTATTGGCCCTTGAGTGCCGATTAGAATTGCCGGAGGCTGGGTGCGCGGTGATCTCGATAAAGAGGTATCTTGACCTGGACGCAAGCGAACTGGACCGGTATCGTCCGCCGAGCGCGGAGGACCTTCTGACAGCGGTCCTGGGGGCCTACCGGGCGGCGCTCGGAGCCATGGGAAACAGCGGCGTGCAGGCCTGCCCGGTAATGGGCCCGGACCTGCAACGCGGCCTGATGCTGCTGGCCGCCGGCCTGACCAAGGCGATCACCCTCACGGGGATTAACGATACGGAAGCGCAGGTGGAGCAGCAACTCCAATCCTGGGGCGAGCAGACGGCCGATTACTTCCAACAGCGGGCCGGCGATGTTAAGGAAATCCTCATGGTACTGGCGCGCGCGGCGGAATCGGTGGCAGAGCGCGACCAGCGGCATGTTGCGCAGTTCAGTAGTTTCACCAAGCGCCTCCAGGCGCTCGCCAAGCTGGAAGACCTGCCCCAGCTCCGGGCCGCGGTGGAGCGCGGAGCCAAGGAGCTGAAAACCTGCGTCGATAAAATGGAGCAAGACGGCCAGGAATCAGTGGCGGCGCTGCGGACGCAGGTTTCCACCTACCAGGCGAAGCTGGAAGAGGCCGAGCGGCGCGCCTGCCGCGACTCGCTGACGGGACTGGACAATCGGCAGGGCGTGGAAACCAAGGGGCAGCGCCGCATCGCCGCCGGGCAGCCGTTCTGCGTCGTGATGCTGGACCTCAACGGGTTCAAGCAAGTCAACGACACGTACGGGCACCAGGCGGGCGACGATCTGCTGAAGCAATTCTCCGCTGAATTGCGCTCCGCCTCGCGCGTCACGGACGTAGTGGGCCGCTGGGGAGGCGACGAGTTCGTGGTGGTGGTGGATGGCAGGCTGGCGGAAGCCCAATCGCACGTGGAACGACTGCAAAAATGGGTGTTCGGCGGCTACACCCTTCAGCTCGGCGCGCACGGCCCGAAGGTGGATTTGAACGCCGCCCTCGGGCTAGTCGAGTGGCGGTCCGGCGAGACGTTCAAAGAGGTCCTGGCGCGTGCCGACGCAGTGATGTATAAGCAAAAGGCGCAAATGCACCGGGCGTGAGGGAAAAGCCCCACCTCAGGGCGGCGAAAATGTGGCAATACGCGAATCAAAAACGCCCAACGAGCTGATAATGACGGATTTCTAATCCCCCTCTGCGGCCTGCTAAACTCCCGTGACTAAATCCGGCAGAACGCCACCAACTTCTCCAGCCTGCGCGTTCTCCCCCGGCTTCGGTGCTCAGTCCATAATCCCCTCCATATGAATCAGTTAGCCCCGTTGGACTTTGGTATGAGCACCAGGGTGTGCCAGTAAGCAACGGGATTAGTACCTTTGGTCAATCGGCCCGGCAGACTGGGTGCACCTTCGTCAGGCATCAGGAACTGGCAGCACTGACTCGCACCCAGCGCAGCCAGTAGAGGAACACCAGGACCTTCGCGCTCGCGCTCGGCGATTCGATGAACGCGGTCCTGGCCCCAATCAGCAACGCGTTCCGCGTTGCGAAACGAGCCCCTCACATATCTCGACCAGGCGGCGCTTTGTCTCGCGCCGCGCGATATACAAGTAGGCTCGCCGCTCTTTGAGCCGGGAGGATTCTGCAAGCCTCCTCCCGGCCCGGAGCCACGGCGGAGCCCGGGAGGAGAAGTGTGTTCAATCCAGTTCGAGCGGAAAATCCTATGAAAACCCCAATGCGTGCACTCCAACGGAATAAGTCCATCCTGGCCTTTTCTTTCGTCCTTTTCTTCTGTGTCAGCCTCAATGCTAACGCCCTGTCGGCTCCAGTGATCACCAGCCCCGCCACCGCCGGTGGCGCCGTGGGTACTGCCTTTTCATATCAGACCACCGCCACCAATTCGCCCACCAGCTACAAAGTAACAGGATTGCCGGCTGGGTTGACGGTGAACAGCAAAACCGGCTTGATCCATGGCACGCCCACAACGGCAGGAACATCGAAGGTAACGTTGAGCGCTACGAATCGCCGCGGAACAGGAAGCGCAACCCTGGCCATCAGCATCGCCGCCGCCGCGCCGGTGATTACCAGCGCCCTGAGCGCCACCGGCCAGGTGGGAAGCGCCTTCTCGTACCAGATCACCGCTAAGAATTCGCCCACCAGCTACGGCGCGGCGTCCCTGCCCGCCGGCTTGACCATAAGCAGCGCCACCGGACTGATCTCCGGGACGCCCACTGCGGCGGGAGCGGCTTCCGTCACACTGAGCGCAGCCAATAGCGGTGGCACCGCCAACGCCGCACTGGCGCTCAGCGTCAGCGTGCCCGCGCCCGTGATCACCAGTGCGACGACGGCCGCCGGGAAGGTGGGCAGTGCCTTCTCCTACCAAATCTCGGCCACCAATTCCCCCACCAGCTATGGCGCAACGTCCCTGCCCGCCGGCTTGACCGTAAACGGCGCCACCGGACTGATCTCCGGGACGCCCACTGCGGCGGGAACGGCTTCGGTTACACTCAGCGCTACCAACAGCGGCGGAACGGCGAACGCCACGTTAGCGCTCACGATCAACGTACCCGCACCGGAGATCACGAGCGCAGCTACCGCCACAGCGACCGCGGGTACCACCTTCTCCTTTCAGATCACCGCCACCAATTCGCCCACCAGCTACGGTGCAACTTCCTTGCCCGGGGGTTTGACCGTGAACAGCGCCACCGGATTGATCTCCGGGACGCCCACTGCGACGGGAACCGCCTCCGTCATACTGAGCGCCACCAACAGCGGCGGCGCCGCCAACGCCACACTGGCGCTCACCGTCAACGCATCGGGCGCGGCGGTGGCCAGCGTTTCCCCCTCCAGCCTGAGCTTTGGGAACGAGCCTGTCGCCTTGCCCAGTTCGTCTCTGGTTGTGACGCTGACGAATACCGGGAACGCGACGTTGAACATCACGAGCACCAGTTTGACGGGCTCCGATCCCGCCGATTTCTCGGAAGTCAGCACGTGCGGTTCCTCCCTGGCGGCGGGAAGCAACTGCACGATTGCCATACTGTTTACGCCGTCGGCGTCCGGCAGCCGCTCGGCATCGCTGGCGTTCGCCGATAATGCGAGCGGCAGCCCACAGTCGGTGAGCCTCTCCGGCACCGGCACGCACGATGTGATGCTGTCCTGGAGCGATACCGGCTCCGGCATCCTTGGCTACAATGTATACAGGGGCACAACCTCAGGTGGGGAAAGTTCCACACCCTTGAATTCGACTCCCGTCGCGAGCGCCACGTTCACCGATGAAAGTGTCCAGGCGGGGCAGACGTATTACTACTACGTGACAGCGGTTAGTTCGACTGGGGATACGCAAAGCCCGGTTTCAAATGAGGCTTCCGCCACCGTACCGTAGTCTTCGCTGACGAAAGTGTTGCGTCGGGTAATTCGATTGAGTATGTAGACGTCAGTATCGTTGTGCCGGGCGTGAGCCCGGCGGTAGGGGCACGCTGTGGCGTGCCCCTACGAGCCGCCCTCAAGGGCAGCTCTACTGGCTGCATTTTCTAAACGCGATGCACCTAGTATTACTATGTTAAGTCGTATCCTCAAAAATTTGTTCAAACTTCGTTCCGCAGAAGGGACAGAGTCCGCTCCATCTCACCAGCCAGGGCTGGATCGTGCGGAGAATCTGTTCCCACGTCGCACCAGAAGTTTTTTTTACGCCGTAAGTAGACGGTCAGGATAAAGAGATAAGCCACGGCGGAAAGCACCAAGTGATGATGAAAGCCTCGCCACGAGCGGCCTTCGAAATGGTCCAACCCCAAGTCATCCTTGGAGCGCTGGAAGTATTGTTCGATGTGCCAGCGGGAACGGCTCAGTTTCAAGCAACGGGCCTTGGTGGGAGGAGCGTGGAGATGGGCCAAGTAATAATGATAGGGCGCAGGGTCCCCTGCCGGCCAGTCCACCACCAGCCAGACTTTTTCCAGTTCGCCCCCCGCGTGGCGCAAGTCGTGTTGCAGAAAAACCTCTCGCCAAGCCAGCCGCGTGCGCTGGGTTTGGCCGCCCGCCGTTACCCAAGAACACTTCTTCCATTCGTTCTCCGGGATGCGGCCGGTCAACTCCGCCAAGGTGGTGGCGGGAGGTTCCCCGTCACAGACGTAACGGCGCACCCGCTTGACCTCGGTCCGCACTTCGCGGTCCCATCCCTTGAGCGCCTGCCCGTCGACTTGCAGAAAAAACTCCATGTCCAACGCCCGCACCCCGGCGCGAAAATCCGCGTTGTTGCCGTAGGCGCTATCCCCCAAGACCGGTGCCGGAGGAACTCCGTCGTGCCGCGCTTGGCGCAGGATCCCCAGCGCCAGCTCCGGCTTGGTGGCAAACCTCACTTCCGGCGGGACTCCGGCGGCCTGGCAGCGTTCCCGGTCGGCGGTCCAGCGCTCGGGCAGATACAGCCGCCCGCCCACCGGCGCGGCAATCCATCCGTCGCTCACCACCACTTCCACGCTCACTTGACAGTTGGCCTGCTTGCCCACCGCCCCACAATATTGATGCGAAACTCCCACCGAGTGCGAGCCCTGTTTGACCCAGCCGGTTTCATCCACCACCCAGGCCTCCAGCGGCTCCAAGTGCGGAATGATCTCCTGCCGGATCGCGCGCCACAACTCTTCCTCGCTCCAGGGACTGTCGGTAACAAACTGCTGCAGACTTTGCGAGTCCACACCCAGGCGCTCGGCCATGGGGATGATCGATTTGCGCTGCCCCGGCATCAACAGCCCTTCCACGTAGCGTGTGGCCGCCACGCGCCGCTCACTTCGGCCCAGCCCGGCAATCAGCGGATTCAAAAACTCAAGGAATTGTGCCACGCTTTCTTTCCAAAGCTTGCCATTCCAGCGCATGGGCTTCATGGGCCCATGCTAAGTCATTCGAAGGAGAATTTCAAGAACTACTTAACATAGTAATACTAGGTGGCTGACGCTAGGGGAGCCTCGGTGTCATCGAGTTTCAACGGCGTTGGGACAATCGGCCCCAGCAGCGTCCAGATCAGCGCCGCCGAGATCAGCGGCATCAGTCCGAAGCCCACAAAAACCGGTACGAATGAAAAGTGGTCCAGCACCCAACCCGTCAGGAGGGCGAAGATCATCCCGCCCAGACCCAACCCCATACTCGCAAGGCCCCAAATTGATCCCACCAGGTTCGGCGGAAAAACATCGGCCGGGTAAGCGAGCATAATCGAACAACACCCCGTGTACCCCAGCATGGCGAGAGACACCAACGCCATGGACGCGCGAACGTCCGCCACCAGGACCGCGGGAATGGCGCTGGTCATGAGCATCGCGAACAGGGTTACTCCCCCCTTGCGTGCAAGGGTCAATGATGCGCCGCGCCGCAACATCCAGCCAGACATCCAACCGCCCAAAAAGTTGCCCAGCCCGGCCACGCCGAAAGGAATCCAGGCATACTTGCCGATCGACGCCATGCTGAAATGGTGCGCGTGCTTCAGATATTCCGGGAACCAGAAAAATGTAGAAGTACCAGACCGGGTCAAGCAGCACTTTGGACAGCGTGAAACTCCAGACAAACCGGGTGCGGAAGAGCCTGCCGATGGGTACCTTGGGCGGCTTGACGGCAGCTTTCATCCCCTCCGGGGTGTGGTAGAGCAGGGACCAGATGATAATCCAGATATATCCGAGCACGCCCGCCGCAACAAAGGCCTGCCGCCAACCGTAGTGAAGCAGAAGCCAAACTACCACCGGCGGCGCCAGGATCGCCCCGATGGCGGAACCGCTGTTGAAAATTCCCGAGGCAAGGGCGCGCTCTTCCGTGGGGAACCACTCCGCTACCACCTTGACGCTGGCTGGCCAGTTCCCCGCTTCGCCCGATCCCAGCAGGAACTGAAAGATGCCCAGCGACCATGGTCCGCGCGCCAGTCCGTTGAGCATGCCGGCCGCCGACCACCATGCCATGGTCAAGGCAAATCCCACGCGTGTTCCCAACCGGTCCAGGATCGGGCCGCAAATCCCATTGCTGATCGTGTAAGCCAGCATGAACAGAAACACCACGCGCGAGTAGCCCTGATGGTCCATCCGAAATTGATCCATCAGGACGGGCGCGGTTACCGAAAGCGTTTGCCGGTCCAGATAATTGAGGGTCGTCGCCGCGAACGCGAGTCCGACCATGAGCCAGCGTAAGTTAGGGTTGGAGCGCTTCATGATTGAAGATCCATGCGGACAACTTCGTAAGGATGCACCTGGGGGACATTCAATTCCGCCCAACCGTCCCTGACCTTGATTGGGGCCACAACGCCGCTCCATAGCAGGGACGCCGACTTGGCGGTCCGGCCTTGCGGCAGCCGCAACCGCACACGCACATTCGTGACCGGCAGGAGCGACTCCTGCACCAGAGGTTTCTTCCAGATGTTTCCGGTATTGGCAAACAGATGCAGCAACAACGTATCTCGCGAAGCGGCATACTGGCAGGATAGGCCCGGACGGTGCTCAAGCTGGTAGGTTTGAGTGGCCCGCAGCCGAGGAGCAAGCAGCGAATCAAAATACGCTCTGACTGACGCATTCAGGGTTTCGTCGTAAACCGCTTCCAGCCCCGATCCGATGTAGATGACGTTGCCCATCCCGTGGCGGCGGCTAATCACCGCGGGGCCCAGGGTCCGGCGATGCCCGCGATCGTAGGTCTCGGCCAGGACCTCTGCGCCCCCGGCCTGAAACAACATCACTTGCGGGTCCTGTGGAATCAGGCGGCGGGAGGATGAAACGCGCAAGTATAGATCGGGCGTTTCCACCGGTTCGGCAGAGCTGAGTGTGGCGCCGAGCAGATCCGCGAGGCCGTAATTTGCGCGCCGATGCCCATACTCATCAGCAACGGACGTCAGGTGGGTCGCGATGAGAATCCCGCCGGCCTCGACGTATTGCGCCAGCATCGAGCACTGCGCGTCGCTCAGGCACGGCGCATTCGGGACATAAACCAACCGGTACTTGGACAAACGCTCGGGCGACATTTCAAAATCCAGAAACGGTTCGGCATCGTAATTCAGGTCTTTGACAAGCTGGTAAGCACCGTAATAATAGTTGCGATAATTCTCAGGAACGAATTTCTCCCCTTTGTACCATGCAATCGTCTGCGCTCCCGTCAGGATTCCCCCCTGCGGTTGGGGAGAAACCGATTCCAGCAAGGCCTCGTGTTTGGCGGCGAATTCGAACACCTCCTTCACGCCCCCAATCATCGGGCCATCCAGAACTTCCTTGGGCTCGTAAAACACGCGATTCAGCCCCCAATAGCAGTAGCCGGCGTTACCGGTTGTCGCCACTGCCGCATCAAGGCGCAGGCGCTCTCCTTCCACGGATGCGCTGTACCACCCGCGAACCGATTTGTCCTTCAGGTGCTGGCAGTTGTATTCGGTGTGCGAGCTGATATAAGTCCAGATGACCTTGCCGGTGGATTGGCCGATCCGCAAGTTGAACAGCTTCTGCTCCGGCGAATCCGCCGCCTCAAACATGAAGCCATCCACGTACTGGTAGGCCCGAGAACGCCAGTCAGCGCCCAGCAGTCCGGTATCGTTGTATACGATGGGGACATCGCGCACCTGCCGCACCATCTCGCAGGTCTCCCGCATAAAATTCTCAACCACGTGGGTCAGCCATTGCCGATACTCGAAGTCCTCCTCCCACGTCGTGGAGGCGTTCTGCAACGGGATGTCCTTCCCGCGCGCCTCGCGGTAGGCGGCCTTGCAATACGGGCAATGACAGTAGTGCAACCGCATGTCCATGCCCTGGTAGGGACCGTCGAAGTACATCAGGTCCACGGGATAATTGGCCACCACCTCGCGCACCCTTTCCTTCACCTGTTCACGCAACGGGCTGTTCAGGCACCCTTCGTAGAAATCAGTGAAACCCATGTGCGTGGTCACGTAGGGGCGGCCCTCCACGTCATACCGCATCCAGTCGCGGTACAGCGGGTTATCCGCGTGCACGTCCATGAAGGGATGATTGAGCGGGTTGTATGCCACCACCTTCAACCCGGCCGCATGAAACAGGTCGATAGTGCGGCGAAAAGGATCGCTCTCACCCAGTTCGGGATGATGCGGCAATTTCGTCTTGGTGGGGAAGAATGACACGTAGGAAAAGGTCGGATAACGGAAGGCGTTGCAGTTCAGTCGGCGCGCGAGCGCGAGCGCTTTCTCCGGGTCATAATCCAGCGAAGGATAAAAAGGAGGAACGTATCCCTCAGCAATCATCAGCCGAACCGACCGGATCCAATCGAATGACGGCTTAAATGCCGGCGCAACCTCGCGCGCAGCCGAAGTAGCGGTGTAACTGACGTTGGTTCCAAGCGTAACCAGCGCCGCGCCGGCACTCGCCCGCTGCAAGAGTTGGCGTCGGCTGATCTTTTCCATGAACCTGTCCCTCCCGATGGGCTACCCCAAAAAACGCCCAAAAGGATGTCACCGTTACACCCTTTCGGTCAACCTTATTGATGAGGTAAAGGCTCTGTATTGCAATAACGTAAATTCTTGTTTTGTTAGCAAACATTTTGCGCGTCTCGTAGGGGCACCCCTCGTGGGTGCCCACCACAAGGGCACCCACGAGGGGTGCCCCTACGAGACCGGTTTGGTTGCGGCCAAAGGCCGCTCTGAGGCACGTCTGGCGAGCGCAATCATCAGGACGGAGGAGTGAGGCGGGGCGTTGGCATCGCTGCGATCCGTATTACATCCAGTTCAGAATGACCTTGGCGCATTCGCCGGAGTCCATCGCTTCGAACCCTTTGAGGAACTCGTCGCAGGGGAAGCGATGCGTGATGACAGGGCTGATGTCCAGTCCGCATTGCAGCATCATGGTCATCTTGTACCAAGTCTCAAACATCTCGCGGCCGTAAATTCCCTTGATCGTCAACAGCTTGAAGATTACGGGGTTCCAGTCCACCACGGTTGGCTGCTTGGGAATTCCGAGCAGGGCGATCTTGGCGCCGTGACTCATATTGGCAAGCATCTCGCGCAGGGCGTCGCCATTGCCTGACATCTCGAGCCCCACGTCAAAGCCCTCGATCATGCCCAGTTGCTTTTGCACATCGCGAAGGTTGGTTTCCCGAATGTTCACGGGCAAGGTCACACCCATCTTCTTCGCCAGACTGAGGCGAAACGGATTGACATCGGTGATCACGATGTGCCGCGCGCCCGCGAACCGCGCCACCGCTGCGCCCATCAGGCCGATGGGGCCGCACCCGGTAATAAGTACGTCCTCGCCCACGACAGGGAATGACAGCGCTGTGTGGACGGCGTTTCCAAACGGATCGAAGATCGCCGCCACATCCTGGTCGATCAAGCGATGGTGCCGCCAGATATTAGTCATGGGGATGGCGACATATTCCGCGAATGACCCTGGCCGATTGACCCCCAGCCCCTTCGAGTGCGCGCACAGGTGGCGGCGCCCGGCGAGGCAGTTGCGGCAACGGCCACACGTCACATGCCCTTCCCCGCTCACGATGTCGCCCGGGAAATAATCGGCGACATTCGAACCGACTTCCACGATTTCGCCCACAAACTCGTGCCCAATGATCAGGGGCGTTGGGATGGTCTTTTGGGCCCACTCGTCCCATTGATAAATGTGCAAATCGGTACCACAAATCCCCGTGCGATGCACGCGGATGAGAACGTCGTTAATCCCGATCGTCGGTTTCGGAACGTCCTCCATCCAAAGTCCGGGTTCTTTCTTACTCTTAACAAGTGCTTTCACGATCGGCGCCTTTCTCGGCTATATGAAGTAAGGTGTCAGGTGTCAGGTTCCAGGTGTCAGTTTCCAATTTGCCAGTGCCCAATCTCCAGTCTCGGTCCTGACACCTGGCACCTGACACCTATTCTTTTTCTTTTCGCTTGTAACCGTACTCCTTTTTGAGCTTGTAGGTGATGCTATCAACCAAGGCCTGCCAACTAGCCTCGATGAGATTCTCGGACACGCCCACCGTTCCCCAGGTATCACGGCCATCGCTCGATTCGATCAGCACGCGAACCTTGGCGTCCGTGGCGCTCTTGGGGTCCAAGACCCGCACCTTATAATCGGTCAAACGGATGTCCTTAATGCAGGGAAAGAACGTGGTTAACGATTTCCTGAGCGCGCGGTCCAAGGCGCTGACGGGGCCAACGCCTTCCGCTGCCGTGTGTTCTTCTTTGCCGTCCACACGAAGCTTGATGACCGCTTCCGAATCGGGCTCGCCCGATCCCTTCTTTTCGGTAATCAATCGAAATCCATCCAGCTCGAAGAAAGCTTTGGCACGGTGAAGCAGTTTGTCAAAGAGCATTTCAAACGACGCTTCCGCGCCCTCAAACTGGTAGCCATCGTGTTCCATCTGCTTGAGCTTATCCACCACCAACTTCGCGGCGGGGGACGATTGATCGATTCGCAGACCGCGTTCCAGCGCCTTGTAGATCACATTGCTCTTGCCCGACAGTTCCGAAACCAGCACGCGGCGCTCGTTGCCCACCTGCGATGGATCCACGTGTTCATAAGCCGACGTTTCCTTCATGACCGCGCTCACATGAATGCCACCCTTGTGGGCAAATGCGCTTTTGCCGACGTAGGGCAGGTCCTGGCGGCGCGGCAGGTTGGCCAACTCGCTCACGTAGTGCGAAACTTCCGTGAGGTTCTTCAGGTTCTCCTTGCCAATCGAACGCAGGCCCATCTTGAGCTCGAGATTGGCAATCACCGAACAGAGATTGGCGTTGCCGCACCGTTCGCCGTAACCATTAATTGTTCCTTGCACTTGCACGGCTCCCAACTGCACCGCGGCAATGGCATTGGCCACAGCCATATCACAATCGTTATGGGTGTGAATCCCGAGTGGCGCCTTCACCTGCCTGGCTGCTGCTTGGAAACGCTCGGCGACGTCAGCGGTCAGCGTGCCGCCATTGGTGTCGCACAGCACCAGGACGTCCGCGCCCGTTTCTTCCGCCACCTTGAGCGTCGCGAGGGCATAGGCCGGGTCGGCTTTGTAGCCGTCAAAAAAGTGCTCGGCATCATAGATCACTTCCCGGCCATGGGATTTTAGAAAAGCCACGGAATTGCGAATCAGATCCAGGTTTTCCTTCAGCGAAACGCCCAAAGCTACCTTCACGTGCAGATCCCAGGATTTGCCGAAGATGGTCACGACGGAGGTGCCGGCTTCGATCAGCGCCTGCAAGTTCCGGTCCTGGGCCACGGCGTGGCGGGGGTGGCACGTGCTGCCGAATGCGGCAATCTTCGCGTGTTTCAACTTCAGTTCCTGCGCGCGCTGAAAGAAGGCGACGTCCTTGGCGTTGGAACCGGGCCAGCCGCCCTCAATATAGTCAATCCCCAACTGGTCGAGCTTCCGCGCGATGTGGAGTTTGTCTTCCAAAGAGAACGAGATGTTCTCACCCTGTGTACCGTCCCGGAGAGTCGTGTCGTAGATTTGGATCTTTTTCATAGTTCTGTTTGGTCCTGGAAAACCAGGACAAGTGAGAATGACCAATCCGAGGCCAGAAGTCAATGTTCGCTTTGCCTTAGGCCGTCGGAGCGCCGGCGTTCGGTGTGTCTGAGTCTGACTGGGGCGAACCCGTGAACTTCTCAGTCCCGGGGGACCAGGTATACCGGCGCATCACCGACTGACACCTCAACGGTCCCGTTCATGGCAGTAATCGGCGCGAGGTCATTGCCTTCGCAGCCGATTACCGACCATTGCGGGTGAACAGTGGGAACGCGCAGGGTGTGGGGAGTGCGATCGGTCGTCCATGCAACCAGGCGCTCCGCCCCGTCTTTTTCAAACACGAGCACATAATCGTTCGCGCCGCCCACCGCAAGACGCTTTTGAAAGGTGTAGCCATTCAAAACATGAGTGAGCGTCCGAGCCGCGAAAAACGCGGGCTTGGGAGCATAAACGGGTGAATGGCCGGCTTCGTACGGGAAGGATACGATGCCGAAATGATGTTCCAAATCGAGCGCTCGCGGCCCATCATCGTGCCAGTCATACCAGATGGAAATCGGAATATCATTGGCTAGGTTAGTCAGCCACAGGCGCGCCAGCAACTTCGCCTGGCGGTCCTCGCCGGTTCGCTTCGAGGCGCTGGAATAGCCCCACTCCCCACAGAGGATCGGGATCTGTCTGCCGCTCGGCGCGTACTGCGCAATCATCTCGCGCAGCCCCTGGTAATCGGCCGCAACAGTTTCAGGATCACCTGTCCGGTAGGGATGGACAGACACTGCCGACCAATAACGAAGCATTCCGGCCTTCAGGCAGTCCTCCAGAAAAGAATTGGGGACGTGCGTGTCACGCTGGGCGATGCCCGCGGATGCCGGTCCGATGTAGAGCGCCTGCGGATCGGCTTGCTTAATTGCCTCACCGACCTCCTGAGCCAAACGGATGTAGTTCTCAACATTCGCCCTCGGGCGCCAAAAGCCGCCGTTTGGCTCCTTCCACATTTCCCAAAGAACGGGGGCGCCGCGAAAACGGCGTACGCCCGCCGCTGCCCACTGCGCAAAGGCCTGCCGCCCCCGATCTGTGTGCGGCGCCAGGCCATCGTCGTATAGATTGTTGCCGTAATCGAGAATAAGGATTGCGTGGAGGTGGTACTGGTTGAGCGCCGCAATCAGGGGGTCGTACTTGGTGAAATCATATCGTCCAGGACTTTTCTCTGTTTCCGCCCAGATGAAATCCATCCTGATCCATCGCACGCCGGTGTCCGTGAGCATCTGCATTTCCCCCGGCAGGGGATCGGTAAAATGAATGTTCAATCCCAAACCGTCGGGACCCGGAGGATTGGAGGCAATGGATGCGGCGCGGGTCCAAGCCGTCAACCCGAAGATGCACACGGCCAGAAGCCCCGCCCAGCGCGTGAATGCGGCCGATTGTTGCAGTCCACTGCGCACCCATGAGGTGCGCCTCCTTCGCCCCATCAATACCTCTCCTTACAACTCTATTCTGGTTTTGTCGCTTCCTCTACAAAATTGTGTTCGGAAACTCTGGTCGGTTCGGCGATTGCAATGATCCGGTCCAAATCGAAGTCCTTAAACAAATCGAGGCAAAACAGGTCGGCGTAATCGTCATAGCTGACGGGCTTATCCAACAAATAACTCAGGCTATGCATGCCGCCTTGCACCGAGGCTTCCGAAAACAGGTGGGGCGCAAGCGCCGAAGCCAGCAACGTTTCGACTTGGCTGCGGATGCCGGTGCTCTCGACGCGGACCGATGGGGCGTGCCATTTCTCCCGCGCCCAGTTGCCAAGAGCAATCAATTGCGCCGCTTCCAGCCCCAGGGAGCGATTTCCGGCGGCCGCCAACATCTCTGGGAAGAGGAACAAAGGGCCATCCGGAGCAGCGTCGCCCGTGAATAGCAGGTCCAGCACCAGCACTTGCTCATTCATTTCCATCCGCTCGGCGACTTCCGGCAGGCGATCCCATATCTCCGCAGCCGCACCTTTCTTCCCTTGATCATTGATCACAATGGTTAAAGGCGCTCCTTCCGGCGTGGGGGTGTTTTTCAACCATACGCCCGTGGCGCTCAGGCCATTACTCAGCAGGAAGCGGTAAGAAATGGAGTCAACCGCGTTGTGGTTCGTGTTGACGACTGCCCAAAATTGCTGCACCGTCACCGGATGATAGCGTACGACTTCCTTAAGTTTGCTCCGCTCTCCTTCCGCCCAGGCGGCCTTGCCGGCGGAATCCGAAGGCATGGGTGGGCGGGCAATCTCTGCCGCGAATTTCCTGGCCAAACCGAGGATGGTCAGGTTATTCGGTGGCACTCCCACGGCCAGCTCGCTATAACTTTTGATGTCCGCTCCGACGTCAATCTCCTGTTCGCTGGCAGACAAGCCGAAATGCTGGGCCAGAAAACGATAGGCTTGCCGGCGGTCATCGAGCTCATAATTGTGGGCGGCAATCGTGGTGTTCTGGTAAAACTGCAAAGCATCCTCCGCCCCGTACAAGCGGTAGTAGGGGCGCACAGCGTCGAAAATATAGGGTTTTACCAAGGGGGCGCGAAAGCAGCAGTTGTCCTCGGCATTGTTGATCTCGAGCGTCGGTCGAGGGGCACGGATGGCCGTCAGGGTCGAGTAGTCCTGCCCAGCTACCAGATCTGTTGCGTTCTGCTCAATGTCACCGGCCTCCGTAACCGGTGCGAGCGCCAACCGTCCTTCCAGTGTGGTATACCCCGCCACAGGAATGGATACATTCACTCTCTCATCTAGCGAACTCAAGATAATGGTCTGCCAACCGCCGCCGGAGAGGCCCGTCACCGCGATGCGTTTCTGATCCACATTAGGGTTCTGTGCCAAATAGTCAAGCCCGCGACGCATGGCCAGGTAAAACAGGCCCAGGGCGTTCGCGCCCGTCAAATCCAGGTGTGCGCCAAACCAGTGAGTGTTTTCCTTGTTAAAGAGTTCACCCATTCCTATCCATTCGAGGTTCAACGCCATCATGCCGCGCAATGCTTGATTGATGCAGAGCTTTTGTTCAAAGGGCTCGGACTTGCCGGTGGTGGAAAAGTGTCCCATCACGTTCAGCACGGCCGGAACCTTGTCCTGCAGGTTCTCCGGCTCATAAAGGAGCGCGGTGGAATAGAATCCCGGCACAATTTCGTAGCGCAGCTTCCGCAGCCGATATCCTTTCCCGGAAGGAATGGTTCCCAAATCCTCGAATCGCGGAACAGAATTGACCCACTCACTCGGCCATCCGTGAAAGGCGACGTCATCAAGCACCCGCTTCCGAATGCGTTCCCCCTCACTTGTCCAGTTTTCCGGCGTGGTAATGGGCGGGAGCTTTGGGGCCTGCTTCATCAAGAACTGCTGCAGTTGAAACCGCACGACATCAGGGGATTGCAGCACTCTATCCAAAATCGGCTTTAACTGACCCGGCGTGCTCTGGGCCCGCAACCAGGGTGCGAAGAAAAGTACTAGAACGGTCAGCAAACGTCGGTGCTTCATGGTTCCTCCGTAGGCGTACGCTATTCAAAGTGAAATTAGCGATTATAGCGAGCTGCCCTCCGCGAAGATAAGGGATCGATACGAAACGACGCAGTATATACCCGCCGATCCCCGAATGTCTTTTCTTCGTCACACGGGGTACTGTCCTAATTTGGGCAATTATATACTTGACGTACCAAGATAAAAGTGCTACTCTTGAAGCATGAAAAACGTAAACACACTCCAAGAAGCCATCATTCACTTCAGCGATTTTGAGAATTGCCGAAAACTCATGATCGAACTTCGCTGGCCAGACGGCATCGTGAAGTGTCCGCACTGCGGCTCTGTGAAGGTAACATATTTGGCGAAGACTCGCGTCTGGAAATGCTACGGTGGACACAAGAAGCCGACGTTTTCACTAAAGACGGGAACGATTTTTGAGGACTCACCGCTGGGCCTGGACAAGTGGCTCTGTGCCCTATGGCTCGTTGTGAACTGCAAGAATGGTATAAGCTCTTGCGAAGTCGCACGCGACCTATCTGTGACTCAGAAATCGGCATGGTTCATGATGCACCGAATTCGGCTTGCCTTGCAGGATAAAGAGGGCGGGAAGTTGGGCGGGGAAGTTGAAGTTGACGAGACTTTCATCGGCGGTCTGTCGCGCAACATGCACGCCAGCAAGCGCCGCGCTAAGATCATGGGTACTGGTGGGCACGATAAAGTGCCAGTCCTTGGAATCCTGAAGCGTAAAGGCAAGGTCCGTACTTCGGTTGTTCCCGATGTGACTCGGCAAACCCTTCGCGGTCGTGTCTTGGATAATGTGGCTCCCGGCGCTCAGCTTTTCACAGACGCATGGGTTGCCTATACCGGATTGAATGCTGAATACGTTCATCAGATCATTGACCATGCCAAAGCCTACGCAGTCGAGAACGTCCACACCAACGGCCTCGAAAACTACTGGAGCCTTTTGAAGCGCACCATTAAGGGAACCTATGTCAGCGTCGAACCCTTCCATCTTTTCCGCTACCTCGATGAGCAAGCGTTCCGTTTTAACAACCGTCAGGATGTTAATGATGGTGATCGTTTCAAATTGGCGGCATCGCAGATCGTCGGCAAGCGGCTTACCTATCGGCATTTGACTGGAAAAGATGCGGAGGTCCCCCCCTCACTGGTAAACTGAAACGGCAGAACAGGGGCAAACGAAAGGCCAATTAGCTCTTTCGGGCGGTTGGCCTTTTTCTTTTGTGTTTGGGGGTATTGAATGGGCTTTGGATTGCGGTTTTCGGGACAGAGAGAACAGTCTTGAGGGCATCAATAAATCGCTTGTTGGCTTGTGGGCCTTCTTCCATTTCGGGGTGAGGTTTCATGCCTTCTATTATGCCATACACTGGATGCCCGCTGCACGGGGGAGTTAAGGGAAACGGTTCTGTTCCTGCCCACCATACTGGAATCTTCAGGCGGTGCGACAGGAACATGACTTCTTTGCCAGCGTACCGGCTTTGTGCACTGTAATTCAGGTCATATGAAATACGCGGATGCAACTGATAGAGGCGATGATTGACGGCGGCATAGTCGTATGACACGACCCATGGTTGTTTCAACTTAACGATTCGCGCTTCCAACCTGCGGTGGTCCCCTAACTCGTAATCATTTAGGTAAAGGTCTTGGCCGTTTTCGATGTACGGAGGATCGAAGAAGGCAATGGTGTTGCGCCCAAGATTGATCAACACTTCGTCGATAAAGTCGATGGCGTCTCGCTGGTACAGCTTAATTCGACTGCTGAATCTGGAAATGTGCCGGATTCTTCGTGTCAGTTCTTCTTTATTGAAGCGCGCATTAATTCCCCACTCGCCTAGTTGCTTTTTGCCGCCAATTACGCCGCCGCCGATGATTCCTGAACGGTTCGTCCGGTTCAGAAAAAAAGTTGCGAATCCAAGCTCACTTAGTTCTGCCGCATCTCGTTTCTCGTAGATTTCGTGTTGGCGATTCCATTCACTCATCGTGATCCGGACGTGTTCGATCTTCCGGCAAAATTCTGAGGTGTTGTTCAATGCTTCATGCCAGAATGCAAAGACGGGCCTGCTGAGATCGTTCAAGTGGATAACAGAGGCGTATTCACCGAATAGCATCGACAGGCCAAGGGAAGCCCCGCCAGCATACGGTTCGGCGTACTGCACGTCTTTCATGCCGTTTTCTTCGAGCAGGCAGCCCATTACAGATGCAAGGCGGCGCTTGCCGCCAGGGTATCGTAATGGGCTGTGATAGGGCATGGCCGCAACAAAGTATAAGGAATTGCTCTGGAAATGGCCAGCACTTTTTCAGGCCCAAATCTTTTTCAGAAATATTTCAAAGCCGTCCCAAGCGGCGCGGAGATCGGTCGGCGTCGGATTCAGGTGGAAGTTGTGAACGTAATCGTTCATCGTCAAAACGGATGGAGCAAGGAACGAATTTTTCTGGCAGTACGATTTGACAGGCGCGGCTTCTTGCCGGGACAGAATGTTGTTTTGTTCGAGGTTAGTAACAATGTCGGTGAGTTTTCGAGACAACGTCATCCCTTGACCCAGCAGAGAAGCCTTAGTGCGGTGCATGGAGTTCACAAGGTAATAGTCGGCGCTATGTTCAATGAAAACGCGACACAGAACTGCAATCGCGTTCGGATAGTCCACTAGGGCGAGCTTCCGAAGCTCTATCGCAATGCGCTCGATTCTGCGCTCGGTGATTCTCAGACGGCAATCTGCCGGTATCAGTGTCGCGCGCTCTTTTCGTCCTCGCAGGAGTGGTGCCTGTTTCGCAGGTTTTGGGGGTCCGGCTGGCGTGGTGCTTCCAACAGCGACCCCGCCTTGGAACGTGGGCTGAGGTACCTTGTCAAGGGGCAGTTTCTTAGCGTATTCAATCCGGTCTTCGACGTGGCGAACATCGTTCACGTTCTTCGGGTGAGGTCCGGCCGTAATATCGTCAATGATGTACAGCAACCCTTTTATCACTGCTTGCTCATCCGGATGGAACCGTAGTCCTCCGCCTTTTTCGACTTCTATACCGATTCTCTCGCGAACTGCCGGGGTGCCAAGTAGTCGTTTAAGGGTTGTTACTGGAATCGTCTCGCGCTTTTCGATGGTCAGGTGCCCATCGTCCTGAAGGAAGTTCAGCAACCGGGTATGCAACTCCAGCTTGCCTCCGGCTTGCGCGATTGATCTGGCCTTGCCATCCGGACTCCAATGAACAGTCCCGGCTCCGCCCAGCGGCCCTTGATGGCGTAGATCAATCCAAGGTTGCGCCTCATCCCGATCCGCCACGATGACACACTGCATAGTCTCAATTGGAGCTTGCTGATACTTGAGGCTCAGCCTGCGAATCTTCTCCATAATCGCCTGTTCGAGAGAGTCACCAAGCGAGTCTGGAGATTCCAGCGCTCTAATAGCCGTCAATCTTCGGTTGCCGTCCAGTAAAATGTACCTGCCGATCTCCTCCTCTGACGCAATCGCTATCGGGAGGTCGGCTGGACTCAAACCACGATGTTCAATGATGTGAGTAGCCAGCGACAAGAGCTGTCCGCCTTGGTGTTTCGCGAGCCTGTGAAGCGCTTCCCGCTGGCCAGCATCTTTGTATGGGACACGAGGATTCTTGAGGTCAAGCAAGAGGTCAGCAGGTCTGATTGAACGTATCTCTGGCATGGTATTCCTCTCAGTTAAAATTACGGATTACCAAATATCAGAGAATAGACGTCGTAACGTTCGGTACTTCAAGTATATAATTGCCCTAATTTGGGCTGTAACGCCGGCCTCCAGCCCGCACTGGGGCCGCCAAGCCTGCCCTGAGCAAAGCGAAGGGATGGCTGCGGTACGCCCAAATTAGGACAGCACCTCACACGGATTCGCAGTGGTTTCCCGGCAGCGCTTCACAGTATAATGGGTGGTGCACCGACTTCCGCGCATCCAGACTAAATGTCTTACGATTGGCCGCGCTTAGAACGTGTCGGCTTGGCCCTGGTGTTTTTTCTGGTCATCCCATTAAAGGCTCAAGGGGCCCTTCCTGACACTCAGACACTTCGAGGGAAAGTTGTAGATCAGAGCTATGCTCCGATCGGGGGGGCGGTGTGTACCTTGCGAGGCCGGACGCTGCCGGAGCAGGGACTGCCCGTAACCACTGGGGACACGGGAACCTTCCAATTTACCGGGCTGATTCCCGGCGCCTACCGCCTGACCTGCGCGGCGCTGGGGTTCGAACCGGTTTCCAAGGGAGATATCAACGTCAGCCAAACCGAGGTTCCTCCCGCCGTCGATATAGTACTTTCGCCCGAGGTCGTGCGCCAAAAGGTGGAAGTGACCGGCGAGGCGCCGAAGGCTACAGAGCAAGCGCCCGCCCGCCCCGCAGTTCTAACCAATCAAGAAATTAAATCCCTGCCCCTGGTCGTGCAAAAGTTCAAGGCCGCACTGCCGCTGATTCCCGGCGTCATTCGCACGCCGGATGGCCGACTCGCCATCAAGGGCGTGACGGAGAATACGGGAACGCTGCTGGTAGACTCCGCCGAAACGGTGGATCCGGTAACCGGCAGTTTCTCGATTGACGTTCCCCTCGACGCGATCGAATCCGTGGACGTTTTCAAGGGCGACTATGAGGTGGAGTACGGGCGCTTTTCCGGAGGGCTTACGACCATCCAAACCAAGGCCCCGTCAACCAAATGGAATTATCAGTTGAATGATTTTGTGCCCACGCCGCGCTTCGAGGCTGGACACTTGGTCGGCATTCAAGATGATGACCCGCGGCTTTACTTCTCAGGGCCCTTGCTGAAGGATAAACTCGCTATTTCGGAAGCCTTCACCTACGACTACTCCTCCGAACCCGTACGCGGGTTGGCGTGGCCGAATAACCAGAAGCGTCAGGAGGGGTGGACGTCGTTCACCGACTTCAGCTACACCGCGAGTTCCCAACATCTGCTCAGCGCCGACGTGAAGTTCTTTCCGATCCGGCGTCAATTCGACAACATCGACACTCTGATACCCCAGTTAGCGTCCGCTGACTACGGCCAAAGTGGGTATTCGATCGGCGCGCACGATCACTACCTGTTCAAAGGCGGGGGAATATTGACCACGCTCGCCCAATTTACCGATTTTGACAGCTACTCGCACGGGCAGGGATCGCAGGACTTGATGATTACCCCCACCGGCTGGGAGGGCAATTTCTTCAATCGCTGGACCCGCGCCAGCACCCAGCAGGAGTTGCAGGAAAGCTATTTCTTCCCACGAAAGCAATGGAAGGGCCACCACGACGTCAAAGTCGGATCTGACTTTGTCCACAGTGCGTATAACGGAACCAGCGTCTCCCATCCGGTGCAGTTACTACACGCAGACAACTCCCTGGCCGGCGAGATTGATTTCACGCCTTCCGGCATCCTGGCCACGTCAGACACCGAGATCGCCGGGTTTGCCGGGGATCACTGGATACTCAACGACTACATTTCCGTCGATTATGGGCTGCGGTTTTCCAGCCAGACGCTCGGCGCCCACTCGGCCTTCTCCCCGCGTGGGGGATTTGTGCTCTCGCCCTTCAAACAAGGCCAGACAATTGTGCGCGGCGGCGTTGGCGTGTTTTACGACCGGCTTCCCCTGCTCGCCGGAGATTTCACCCAGAACCCCAGCCGCGAACTGACGCTTTTTGGAACCAACGGGCTTCCGCTCGGCCCGCCTCTGGTGTACCAGAATACGTACGAGGGGTTTAAGGAGAATGGGCAGCAAATTGTTGTCTCCGGCCAGAATTTGGGGAGCACGCCCTACAACGTCACCTGGAACATGGAACTCGACCAGGAGATCCGGCCGCACCTGATCGCGCGGGCGAGCTTTCTGGCCAGCCGCACCTACAGCGAGTTCTCCGTGAATCCGGAAGCGCTTTCCCCGACGGATGGCGTCCTGCTGCTCACCAACCTGGGATCCTCGCGATATCACGAGTTTGAATCCACGCTGCGCTATCGTCCGAATGGCAAGGCCGATTTCAATATTTCTTACGTGAACAGCCAGGCGCGCGGCGACCTGAATACCATGGCCGCGGTGTTCGTTCCCTACGAGGAGCCGGTGATCCATCCCAACCTCTTTGGCACGCTGCCCACCAGCATCCCTGATCGCGTGGTGACGTGGGGACGTTTCGCATTCCCGCGGAAGGTAACCGTCAGCCCCGTGCTGGACTGGCATTCGGGGTTCCCTTTTTCCACCGTTGACGATCTGCAGAATTACGTGGGACCGCCCGATAGCCGGCGCTTGCCGTCCTTCCTCTCCCTCGACCTGCAAGCGTCCAAAGACTTTAGCATTTTCTTTATCCCGTGGCTGCGCAAGCACAGTTTCCGCGGTTCCATCCGCGTTTTCAATGTCACCGACCATGGCAATTTCCGGGACGTTTACAACACCATTACCTCTCCCTACTTCGGCCACTACGCCGGGTTCCTGCATCGCTTCTACGACCTCTCACTCGATATTCTGTACTGATCTGAACTACATTTCGGCCGAATTCATCCATGCGGACACGGTCATGTCAGGGCATGGAGCTCTCACACACCCAGCGACGCTTGCACTTTCCGGCGCAAGGCCAGCCAATCTGGCGTGATATCATGTTTGGGCCATTGTAACGGCGGCGCCGTGGGGGAATTTGTTTGATGCAACCCGGAAAAGTCTATCTGGTGGGCGCCGGTCCGGGCCACCCCGAACTGCTGACCCTTAAAGCCGCTGAGCTTCTGAAGGCGGCTGACGTGATCGTCTACGATCGCCTGATTCAGGAAGAAGTCCTGGCCCTGGCCAAGGTTTGCGCCGAGCGGATCTATATGGGCAAGCCGGTGGGGAAGCACGGTTCGCGCCAGGACGAAATTCACGAACTTCTGGCCCGCAAGGCGCGCGAAGGCAAGATGGTGGTTCGGCTGAAAGGCGGTGACCCCTTTCTCTTCGGGCGAGGAGGAGAAGAGGCTGAGTTCCTCGCGGAGCACGGCATTCCTTTCGAGATCATTCCGGGCGTCTCTTCGGCTCTGGCGGCGCCGCTGGGGGCGGGCATCGCCGTCACCCACCGCGACGCCGCTTCCTCGGTGGCGATTGTCACCGGCCATGAAGCCACAAAGAACACCAGCCGTGTGGATTGGGCAGCCCTCTCCAAACTGGATACTCTGGTTTTCCTGATGGGCGTGAATAACCTGGGGCGGATCGCCCAGGAACTCATTGCCCACGGACTGAAGCCCGCCACTCCCGCCGCCATGATTCAGACGGCTTTTTGGCCGGAAGAAAAGGTGGTCACCGGGACGCTGAGCAGCATTGCGGCGGACGTGGAGCGGGCCGGGATCGGGCCCCCCGCGACCCTGGTGGTGGGCGAAGTCGTGCGCCTGCGCGAAAAACTGAGGAACTCACAGCGTGACCTCCTAACGTCCCATGCCGGCCTACGTACGGGATCGGCGCCGATGCCGGATCAACTCCTCAGGATGGCAACGCAGGGACTGGGTGCTCAGACACTGGGCTTTGCCCTCTCACTGGGATTATTTGACTATCTCGAGCAGTGGCAACCGGCTGACTTAATTGCCCGCCGATTTAATCTGCACGTCGGCGCCACCGCGGAGATTCTCGACAGCCTGGTCGCCTTGGGACTGCTGGAGCGCGGCGCGGAAGGTTATCAAAACCTCGAGTTGGCATCGGTCTATTTGCGAACCGACGCGCCACAGACTTTGACGCCTTTCCTCTTGCACCAACTGGCCACGTTCAGCCCCTGGGACGCAGTGGCAGCTTATGCACGCAATGGCCAAGCCGGCCTGGGGCTACCCGCTGAGGGAACGTCGGACTTCGATTGCTGCGAATGCCTGGCCGCCTTTTCCGCGCCTTTAGTGGCAAAGAGAATCGACTTGGCCGGCAAAAGCCCTGTCCTTCTGCTGGGCTGGGGAGGCGATGCCTACCGGAGGGCCCTCGCCCAGCGTTGGCCCGATCTGGTTCTGGAAGTCAGGAATTCATTGGCGGACTCGCGTCCGATGCGTGACCCGCAGAGTGATACCTTTGGAGCCGTTTTGTTGTCAGGCATGATCGCCCGGTCGGAGCAGGAGGAGAAACGAATCCTGGAGGTCTCCGCCGCGGCCCTGAAGAACGGGGGCGTGCTGGCGCTGCACGACGCCTTTCTACCCAACGGTGCCCTGCCTCCCGAAGTAGTGCTGGGAGCCTTGGGGCGCCACCTCACGTGCCGGCCCGCCGGAAACTGGTCGGTTGACCATCTACGCACGGAACTCGAATCATTGGGGCTTCGCGACGTCCGCCCCGAGTATCTGCCGGGCGGCACGGTGATCGTCACGGCGCGAAAGAGATCGCACGGCAGCACCGGCCTTTAGCATGGCATGGCGGCCGGGCGCACCACTCACGCGGCGAGGGCACGCTCCAAATCCGCGATCAAGTCCGTGACATCCTCCAGGCCCACGGAAATGCGAACAAGGTCCGGCGTGATCCCCATTTTCAGCTGAACCTCACGCGGCACGGAGGCGTGCGTCATGGTTGTGGGGTGCTCGATCAGCGATTCCACCCCGCCCAATGACTCGGCCAGCGTAAACAGGCGGCAACTGGCCAGAAGCTGGTTTACCGCTGCCTCGCCACCGTGCAGGCGAAATGAAAATGTCCCGCCTGATCCCCGCGTCTGGCGCAGAGCCAATGCGTGCTGGGGATGGCTTTCGAGGCCGGGATGCAGCACCGCCGCCACCTTGGGATGCTTTTCCAGCCAGCGCGCGACGGCAAGCGCGTTGCGGTTATGTTCTTCCATGCGGAGGGCCAAGGTCTTAATCCCACGCAGAACCAGGAAGCAATCCTGGGGGCCGGCGCACGTACCCAGGGCATTCTGGAGGAAGCCCATCTTCTCGGCCAGACCGGCGTCTTTGACCACCAGCGCTCCCCCTACGACGTCGGAATGGCCGTTGATGTACTTGGTGGTAGAATGCATCACGACATCCGCGCCCAATTCGAGCGGGCGTTGAAAATAGGGCGAAAGGAAGGTGTTGTCACAGATCACCAGCACCCCGTACTGATGCGCCAGGTCGGAAACCGCGCGGATGTCCACGAGGTTCATCAGGGGATTGGTAGGCGACTCCACCCAAACCGCCTTTGCCCCGCCCGCCAGCGCCGCGCGAAGTTTGTCCAGATTACGCAGATCAACGTATCGGGCGCAAATCTGCTTGCTGGGAAAGATTGACTCGAACAAACGGTAGGTGCCGCCATAAAGGTCGTCGTGCAAGATGATGGTATCGCCCGACGAGAACATCATGAGGAACGTCGTTTCCGCCGCCATTCCCGTGGCAAAAGCAAATCCCGCCGTGCCGCTTTCCAATTGGGCCAGGCAGGATTCCAGCGCCTTCCGCGTGGGATTGCCGCTCCGCGAGTAGTCAAATGGCCCCGGTTCTCCCACCGCACGAAAGGCAAACGTCGATGTTTGGTAAATGGGCGGCATCACCGCGCCCAGATGTTCCTTCGGATCGTGTCCGGCATGAATAGCCAGTGTTTTGAAATTCATAACCTGTTCAGAATATTTATCCGCCTGAGTGGTGTCAATTACAAATCCGTGATGGGAAGGGCCCCGTCAAAGTTGTTCAGGGAAGGGGAGAGAAGAACGGGCAGGCCGTCGAGGAGAAGCAAAGACCGGGTTGCCGGGAGGCGCGGCGTAACGGACCCCAACCCGCAGCCCGGCCGACCGCGGCAGTGGCCCGCCCGCGGCCTGCCCGGCGCCGGCGCAGCGCCGTGCCGGCGGGGAGCTTCTGGAGGCTATCGGCTAGCCATGTATGACAATGTGTCATGCTGTTTCCGATTTTCCACAATTGCGGTAACGGGATTTGTTTTCAGTATGTTCTCAGGTTTGGGAAGTACAACAGCGGCTTCCCAACCTTTTGTTTTCAATAACTTCTCAGGTTTGGGAGGATGCGCCTGTGGCGGACATCATGTCTCTGTGGGGTGCTGCCCGTAGTTGCCCTTTTGACTAGCCCTGACGGGATCGAATTTCCCTCCTGCCGGCCGTACCGAAGTGCCCGTTTTGAGACGCCGAATCCTGACCATCGACTAAGAGTATAGCCTATTTAGTCGGTTTTGTCAAGGTGGAAACGTGCCCCGGCTATCCTCGGCAGCGTCGCTCGCGCTCTCATTCTCACGGCTGGGCGTCTATTAGCGTGCAGCTAAAATGGGCAGATTATTCATCGAATTTCCTGGGTACTCGAAACCTTTTTCCGAGAGACATTCATGACAACACTCGTGGAATTGCCGCGCGGTCGCCCGGAAAGCATTTCCGGCCCCGAGCAGTATGCAAGATGGTGCTGCGCGCAGCTCGAAGCAGGGAACATCCTCTTCTTTCCGCACGTACCTTTTGAAATTCCTGAGGAAGATGCGCGATTTCTTCTTGCGCAGAGACAGAGCGACGCCCGCCACCACAAGAACATTGCGTATCGGCCCTCCCAGAACCGGGTGACCGGGTGCGCCGGTGGCGACGCCGGCCAAGTGGCACAATTCCGCAGCGTCATGCGGCGGTATTCCCGGAATGCCATCCGTTTCGCTTCGGAATTGTTGGCGCCCTACGCCGAAGATTGGCGGATGGATTTTGCGAGCTATCGCCCATATCAGGAAAAAGGACGGCAGGCTCGCTTGCACGCTCGGAATGACCTTCTCCACTTTGACTCGTTTCCCACGCGGCCTTCCAATGGCGATCGGCTGCTGCGCATTTTTACCAACCTCAATCCCGGCGAGCCGCGCGTCTGGATTACCTCCGAGACCTTTGAGGCGCTCGCGCCGCGCTTTGCCGGCAGCGGGGGTATGACGATGCCACGGGGCCTCACGGGCCCGCGCCGGACGACCGCCGAACTGGCCCGCGCTCTCGGCCTCAGCAGCCTGACGCGCTCACCGTATGACCAGTGGATGCTGCGCTTTCATCATTTCCTTAAAGCCAACGGGGATTTTCAAAGCACCACCCCGCGCGCCCGGTGGGAGTTCCCTCCCTTGTCCACGTGGCTGGTGTTCACGGACGCGGTGAGCCATGCGGTGTTGTCCGGCCAATTTGCCCTCGAGCAGACCCTGATCGTTCCCGTCCGCTCCCTCGTGCTGGCAGAGAAGGCTCCAGTAAGAGTCTTGGAACGGTTGGCGTGCTGTGCGTTGACGTTGAACTGAGTGCCGTACCGCCGGGCTCCTGCTGGCACCCGCATATGGCGCTGCACGAGGGCACCAACGTGAGGCATGCTTCTGGAGCCTGGTCCATGCCGGCAAAGTAATACTTACTTGTTCAGCAGTCCCAGGCCGCGCAGCCAATGGATGAGCAGCGTAGGCCATTCGCTTAAAGCGGGATCACCCAGGTCCAACCCCACGCCGTGGGGACCGCGTTGAAAGATGTGCAGTTCGGCCGGCACATGGGCCTTGTGTAAGGCGAGATAGAAAGCCACACTGTTTTCGGCCGGAACTCCCGTGTCCTCACTGGTGCTGAACAAGAATGTCGGTGGCGTCTGCGGCGTGACTTGGGTTTCATTGGACAAGTTCTCGAGCAGTTTGGGATCAGGCGAATCTCCCAACAGTGCTTCGGCTGAGCCGTGATGCGTGTAGGGCGCCGTAAACGAAATCACCGGGTACCCGAGCACGGCGAAATCCGGCCGCGAACTCACACGATCAATGGGATCGGGAGCATTCGCGTTCCCGCTGTCAAAGTGGGTTTCGGCGGTAGAGGTCAAATGGCCGCCGGTCTGAAAAACCCATCAGGCCAATGCGATCCGGGCTGATTCCGTACTCCGCTGCATGCGCGCGCACCAGGCGGATGGCGCGTTGTGCATCACCCAATTCGATGGGATGGTGGTAGCGAGGCCCCAGCCGGTACTTCAGCACAAACGCCGTTATGCCCACCGCGTTCAACCAGTTGGCCGCCTGCCGTCCCTCATGGTTCATGGCCAGGATGCGATAGCCGCCGCCCGGCGCCACGATGACCGCCGTGGGAACTCCGCCCCGCGCCGGATAGTACGTCAATGTCGGAATATCCTCGTCGGCGTGGCCCAAGGCGCCGGGAGCGCCATTCGGCCACAGCGGAAACGTCGGGGTCTCCTGTGACAGCGCCAGATCCGCCGCCTTGGTGTTCGACTGCTGAGAAAAAAGAAATGAGGTGAAAAGCGAAATCATCGATACAAATAACCCGAGATGCAGTAGTGTTTTCACAAAACCTCCGTCAGCAATATTCTGCGCGAACCGCCTTGGGAGTGCGGTAGCAGCAGCTACCGCCTTTTAGTGCTGCTCATACGGAAAACCTGCGCCGATTACTTCGGTTCGTAGGGAAATCGTCGAAGCCGGCAGCACTATGACGAAACATGTGCCCTCCCGAAGAAGGGAGATTAAATCATGTATGCTGACACGGCGCAATTCCGAGTATGATTTCGCCATGTCAAATAATGATTCTTTTCGTCTCAGTGTGCCGCGAATCCTGGAAAGGGTGACTCCTGGTGCGCCGGGTCTTGCGGACTTGTCCCAGGAAATGAAGCGGGTTCTGGACGGTCTCGCACTGAGTTCCGACTCACTGCGCGGCAAGCGGATCGCCGTCGCCGTGGGCAGCCGGGGCATCGCCAGTATTGATATTCTAGTGTCCCGTCCCATTTAATTATTTACAATGGGGCGATATTGTGTTCTAATGGGCGCATGTTCACCCGCGCCGCTGCTCTTATGCTCGATGAAACTCAAAGACGACAGTTGGAGTCCTGGGCGCGGGCCGGCACCACCCCACAGAAAGTGGCGCGCAAGTGTCAGGCGATTTTGCTGGCGGGCCAAGGGATATCCAATCACTCCATCGCGCAACAAACCGGGCTGTCGCGGCCGACGGTTCTGGCCACCCGCGCGGCTTTCGCGCGCGGCGGCTGCGAGGCCCTCCGCCACGCCCAGAAACGCCAGCGGTCGCGACGGCTCCTCAGCGCGGAGTTGGAGCAGCAAATTCTGGAGACCACGCTGAAAACGCGACCGCCCGACGCCACCCACTGGAGTGTGCGCGAACTGGCTCGGCAATTGCGCGTTTCCCGCATGATGGTGCATCGGGTCTGGCAACGCTACGACCTGCAGCCTCACCGGGTGGAGAAGTTTAAGATTTCCAACGATCCCCAGTTCGAAGAGAAGGTCCGCGATGTGGTGGGACTCTATCTTCATCCCCCGGACCGAGCCTTGGTTCTGTGCGTCGATGAGAAGAGCCAAATTCAGGCGCTGGATCGCACGGCTCCCATCTTGCCCCTGCGTCCAGGTTTGCCGGAACGCCAAACTCACGACTATAAACGGCACGGGACCACCACCCTGTTTGCGGCTTTCAACATCCTGAACGGCAAGGTAATGGGGTGCTGCCTGCCCCGCCATCGTGGCCGCGAGTTTGTGAAGTTCCTCTCGCAACTGGAAAAGGAAGTGCCGCCGGATTTGCAGATTCACCTCATTGTGGACAACTACAGCACTCACAAGGGCGCTGAAGTGGTACGTTGGCTCAAACCTAAAAAGCGCCTTCGATTCCACGTTCACTTTACCCCCACCAGCAGTTCCTGGCTTAATCAGGTGGAGCGCTGGTTCGGACTGATCACGGAACGGATGATCCGCCGAGGAACCTTTCACAGCGTCCCCGAACTGGAAAGCGCCATCTACCAGTGGTTGGCAACTTGGAATAACCAACCCAAACCCTTCGTCTGGCGAGCCACCGCGGACGTGATCCTCGACAAGGTGCGCCGTTGTAAAGAATTAACTGGGACACCACACTAGGTCGAAGCTGCTGTCGGAGGATACACAGCCTTTTTCATCAAGCCACCTGGGTTGCGGCTACTTCTGAATTCCTTACAAATAGAGGACAAAATAGGCTAAGAATTCGGACCTTTCGTGAGGTACTAAACAACCATAAAACAATTTCTTGACTTTTCGCAGAATGACGCTTATAAAGGTGCCATTCGGCGGGTAGCATAGATGATCGCCTTAATTAGAACGCGCCTGATCTTCGTGAACGATGCGAACAACATCCGGGGCGGGTAGTATACGGGTAGTATAGATGATCGCCTTAATCGAACGCGGTGCTCCGCGACAACGGTGCTCAGGATCTGGGCCTATCAGGGCCAATTCTTCCAACTTCATCCGGCCTTAAATTTTGAATCCTCCGATGGAGGTGTTAACCATGCGAAGAGTCACTGAGTGCTTGCTTCTGGGTTTGGGCTTTCTATTGCTGCTAATTCCAAGGCCGCTTAGGGCGCAGGGGGTTCTAGGGACAGTGACGGGACTCGTCACAGATGCCTCCGGAGCGATTGTTCCCGGCGCGACGGTCATGCTCACCGAAATTAACACCAACGTGACCACGAAGGCCACGACGACGACTGCAGGCATCTATACCGCGCCCGTTCCGCCCGGCACCTACCGGTTGGAAGCAAGCAAGACGGGCTTTCAGACGGCGGTATGGACCCGCGTGATTGTCGACCCCTCCCAGCAGGTGACGGTCAACGTGAAACTGGAGGTCGGGAACGTGAAGCAAACGGTGGTGGTCAGCGCGAAGCCTCCCGAGCTCGACACCACGTCGGGGCAAGTGGGCGGAACCGTCACCATTGAAGAGATGGCCTCATTACCCACCGGCGCGGCGGGCGGCGGGCGAGACCCCGAGTCTTTTATCTTTTCGAGTCTGGCGGGTACTCAAGCCAACGGTGGCTCGTGGACAGGCTCGGTGAGCGGCGGCCAATATTTCAGCACCGACGTTGTGGTTGACGGCATTTCCGTCCTCGACTATCAGCGGCAGGGAGGCACGTTGCTCTTCTACCGCCCGGGGTTCAATGCTTTCCAAGAAGTCACCGTACAGGAGTCAGGATATTCGGCGTCGTACGGCGATAGCGCGGGCGGGATCATCAATTTTCAAATGAAGTCGGGTACCAACAAACTGCATGGCGACGCCTGGGAGTTCCAGAACAACGAGGTATTGTCAGCGAATGGTTTTGATTACAACGCCATTCCCACGCCCCACCCCGGAATAACACGGCCCAGATTTAATGACAACAACTTCGGAGTAGACTTGGGCGGGCCGATCGTGATTCCCCACATCTACGACGGCAGAAACAAAAGCTTCTTCTACGTTACTTACGACGGCGACCGGGACGTAGACACGAACTTCAGCGGGACCACGACGTTGCCGACGGCTCAGATGTTGCAAGGCGACTTCAGCCAATTGTTGGGTTCGGAGATTGGCACGGACGACCTGGGCCGGGCCGTTTACCAAAACGAAATCTTCAATCCCACAACCACGCGCAACGTGACGGCGGGGACAGTTGATCCGACGACGGGCCTCGTGGCGAACACCACCGGGACCGTTCGCGACTCCTTCTCCGCTAACGCGATACCACCTCAATACTTCAGCACGGCTTCCAAGAAGTTTCTTCCCTATTTTCCGGCGCAGACTACCTACAACAGTATATATAACAACACGCCCGAAGTCTCAGGCGCATGGCCTTACTACCACACGGACCTTTGGAGCGTCAAAGTCGATCACATCATCAACGACCAACACCGGATTTCCGCCTTATTCGATAACGATTGGGAGGATGAAATTGACCGCCACCGCGGGCCGCAGTTCTTGCCCATAACGAGCCCCATCGAGGGTGTCGGCTCGGGGGATTTCATGGCCGAGATGGCGCGCTTTTCGGAAGACTGGTCCATTAACAACCACATGGTGAATCATTTTGGCCTAGGGTATAACCGCCTGAGTACTTACGAAGTCGTGCCCCTCGGCAACACCAGCCCTTTGCTCCCGAACAACTTAGGGCTTGCGCCCGTGGCGGATAATCTCACGGTCCCGTCGATGAGCTTTTCCGGGAACATTCCGTTCGACAGTACGATGGGATTCCAGGGAGCTGAGAATGATGTTACCGAATCCTACATCTTGACAGATGAGTTTACAGACTTGGTGGGCAAGCACACGCTCAAATTCGGAGGCCAAGCTGTCCGTTTCCATTACAATAATTACACACTTCCGCAGTCTGTATCGGTTTCGTTCAACAGCCTTCAAACTGCCTCACCCGGGTTCGAGACCCAAACCGGCGACCAGTTTGCAAGCTTCCTGATGGGCGCGGTGCGTAACGCCAGCTACCCTGAGTACGTTAATAATCCCGGCTACAGGCAAGACGAATTCGAACCTTACGCGCAGGATTCGTGGAGAGTCACTCGAAAGCTGACGCTCAATTACGGCTTGCGTTGGGATATTCCCACCCCGAAGAAGGAAGCGTTCAACCGGATGTCAAACTTCAACTTTACGGAAATCGATCCGGCAATTGGCGCTCCGGGCGCCATGCAGTTTCTTGGGAACTGCAGCGGCTGCACAGGCAAGGACAGTTTCGAGAATATGTACTGGGGAATGTTGGCGCCCCGCTTCGGCTTCGCCTATAACCCCACCAAGAACCTCGTCATTCGCGGCTCGTATGGAATCGATTACATGCCGGATATTCAGAATGGGACCGGTTACGAGACGCTGCTGGGGTATAACAGCGGGGTTGGTATGAATACGTCGCTTATTCCCAATCCTTTCCCGGCCTTGAATCCGGCTCTCTACTGGACTGGGCTGTCCGGCGCGTCGTTGCCTTCTTACGCGCATGTGGGCTTCCTGCCCTTCACAGGTCATGTGCCGGATATCAGCCCGTCGATAAGCGAAGGCCAAGGTGTGGATTACATTCCTCCGGGCTCTCTGAAAGGGCCTCAAGTACAAAACTGGAACTTTGGCATTCAGTATCAATTGCCTTTCAACATGCTGCTGGCCGTTGATTACCTTGGCCAGAAAGGGACTCACCTCCAATCCCCGGGCTTTGGTGGTCTTGTCCAATCCGGTTTACTCAAATACATGGGGCTGGGCGACATCCTTGGCGATGATATGGGGACGGACTTGGCGAATCCAACAACTGCCGCCGTCCTGGCTCAGTACGGCGTCACGCAGTTGCCTTACTCCAGCTTCAGCGGCCCCGTCTCTCAGGGCGTTCTTCCATGGCCTCAAATTTACGGCGTCAGCAACGATTACCCATACTTCGGCAACTCCACCTATCACACACTTCAGGTTCAGTTAACCAAGCGTGTTGGCAACGGCCTGAGCTATATCATTGCTTACAATTGGGCAAAGAACCTTACCGACACGAGCCTTTCGTATGGCGCCGGGGCAGCAGATTATTACAACCAGAAAGCGCAAAAAGCCGTTGCGTCCTTCAATTATCCTCAGACGCTCAAAATTACCTGGGTCTATGAGTTGCCGTTCGGCACCGGGAAGCACTGGCTCCACGCTAAAGGGGTCAAGGACAAGCTCCTGGGCGGATGGACGGTTTCTGCACTTCAAAGCTACTATTCGGGCGACCCGCTGTCACTTAGTACCAATCAATATAGCCCTCTCACAGGAGGCTCAATTTACCCGGACCAGGTGCTTGGAGTTCCGGAGACAGTGCCGTATAAAGGCCCGCTCAATAACGTGACCGGAAATGAATATTTGAACCCTGCCGCCTTCAAAGACCCGCCCGTGACCGCCATCAACGGCTTTGCCGAGGCTTTTGGAACCCTGTCGCCATATCTGCCGAATATTCGCGGCGACGCTCATTATGGTGAGAGTGCCAGCCTCTTCAAGAGGTTCTACCTCGACGAGCGTTGGTACTTTACGCTTCGCGGCGACTTCTTCAACTTGTTTAACCGGACTGGCTTGGCCGATCCGAACACCAATATTGACAGCCCGTTGTTTGGGACAATCACGGATGTGCAGAATGGGCCGCGTACTATCCAGCTCCAACTGCAACTTAACTGGTGAGACGATGAGTTGTGTCTCTGCAGAAAGAAGACTCGTAAGTCCTTTATTTTCAGAGAAACGGTTCGGCGCACGGTACGAGTCTTCTTTCTGTTCATCAAGGGCAGCCGAAGGCTGTCAATGCTCGGAAATAACTCAACCATCGAAGGAGGTGGTAGAGTTCTAGGCGTGGCGAATTTGTACGAAGTGAATCACGTCTTGGGCTAGTGCCCCGCCTCGAACGAGCGGAGGAAAGGCGCTGTTGGTCTGTGGCAAAGCTTCACCAGGCACTTGAGCGGATTCCGGCAATGCAGGGAAACGGCAACCAGCTTTTGCGCAGTCAGCGGTCGTGGCATTGTCTGGCGGTATTTACGTTGGCGTTGGTGATCGCTATTCTTTTCGGTTGCCGCCCTAGCCAGAAGAAAGCTTCTCCTGAGGTTGCGCCTCACAATGCCAGCGTCCTGCTGATTACCCTCGATACCACTCGCGCCGATCACCTGAGTTGCTATGCCCGCCTGCGAGGACGTGCCAGCGATGGTGCACGTGACCCGGCAGCGGAATCCACCCCGACCGCGCAGTTTGCAGATACACCTAACCTCGACGCACTCGCTGCTCGGGGTGTTCTTTTCGCCCACGCCATCGCCCAAGTGCCTCTAACCATCCCTTCACACACCTGCATCCTGACCGGAACGTATCCCACGTTTAATCACGTGCGAGGCATGGGTGGATTCGTTCTGTCCAAATCCATTCCAACCATCGCCACTCTTCCCCAAGCGGCTGGCTACGCGACAGCAGCGGTTGTAGGCTCAGGAGTGCTGAACCGTGTTTGCGGGCTCAACCACGGCTTTCAAACCTACGACGATCAAATTGCTGAGCATCGCATAGCGAAGCTGGCAGGGTTCTATTCGAAGCGTCCTGCGTCGGTGGTTACGGATCATGCCATTCAGTGGCTCCAGCAGCATTACACAACCCGGTTTTTTCTCTGGGTTCATTACTATGATCCTCATTTCCCCTACGATCCCCCCGAGCCTTTCAAACGCCTCTGCGCGAAGGACCCTTACTCCGGGGAAATTGCATACATGGATCAGGAAATAGGTCGCCTGCTTAGTTGGATGAACCAGCACGGGCTGGATTCCCGGACGCTGGTGGTGGCCATTGCGGACCACGGGGAGGGCCTTGGCGAGCACGGCGAAAGGTACCACGGAGTTTTTCTTTATGATTCCACGGTTCACGTGCCATTGATTATGGCGGGCCCGGCCGTGCCGGCCGGACGAGTGATACAACAGCAAGTGCGGTCCATCGACCTTATGCCCACGGTTATGGCGTTCCTCCTCCTCCCGCCCGGCGCCGAAGCTCAAGGCGTTAGCCTGTGGCCGCTGATCCTGCACCAAACGCCGGTGCAGACGCATTACGCCTATTGCGAGACGTTGTACCCTCGCATCTTTATGGGCTGGTCCGAACTGCGGGCGATGCACACCGCAAAATGGGAATTCATTTCGGCCTCACATCCCGAGCTCTACGACCTCCAGGCGGACCCCGCGGAAACTACGAACGTCGTGGCGCGCAACCCGGTGCAGGCCCAAGCACTGGAAAACGACATTTGGGGAGTGGCGGGTGGGCCGAATAAAGACACCCAAGTCTCCACGGTCCCGCTCAATCCTGCCGAGCGGGCCGAACTTGAATCGCTGGGCTATGTCAACGGCGGCCTGCTTGGCGTAATTCCTCTGGGAACAAAAGCGCCTGATCCGAAAGACTACATCGACGTCCTAAGCATGGTCGAGCAGGCCGAAGAATGGTTGGACGAGGGTTCATACTCTCGGGCCGCGAGTGTTATGGAGAAGGCTCTCCGGCGCGATCCCACTAACCCTGCCGTCCACCTTTATCTGGGGACAGCGCTCGAGCTGACAGGAGAATACCAGGGCGCCATCCGCGTCTACCAGCATGCCGTCAGCATGAAAATCGAAAGCGACGAAATCTATTCACGGTTGGGTAAAGACTATCTGCATCTCAACCAACTGAATGAAGCCGCCCGGGCGATGGCCCGCGCCGCCGAGATGAATCCGACTGACTTGGATAACCTATGCCGGTTGGGGAACGCTTATCTCCAGCTTGGGCGTATCGACGATGCGGCAAGGGCATTCGAAGCCGTCATAGCTCAATCTGACCGGTCTGGTCCCGCCTATAATGGTCTCGGATTGATCGCCGTCACGCGCGGCGATGCGGAAACTGCCAAGCGGGATTTTCTAAAAGCAATGGAAGTGGACCCGGCGGACCTGGAGCCAGTCCTCAATCTGGGGGTGTTTTATCAGAAAACCGGCGACAGGCAACAAGCCCTTCGTTACCTTGAATTGTTTGTGCAAACGGCCTCTCCGCAACAGTACGCGACTTTGCTGCCTAGAGTCCGGGCTGCAATTCGAGAGATGAGGCAGCAGAGATGAATCGCAGAGAATTCGTAGTGCGAGCTGGAAGAACGTCACTCGGCTTGGCCGTGTTGCCGATTTTCGGCGCTCCCGCACCCGAAAAACTTGCTAGACTCGCGCCCTACTCAGCTTCCTGCTTTGACGCGTGGCGGGTCATCGGCCCTGGCGAAGGCGTTCAAGCTCCACCAGGACCGCCTGCTTCGTCACCTCCATGTATTTAGAATGGCGGCTCATACCGGGTACCGCCGAGTTGGCAGAATTAGGACGTAGCGCAGACTCATTTCGCTTCTCAGAAATTAGTCTGCGGTACGTCCGATTTGACCCGGGAATTAGGGTGTCGGACCCTTGGTTCTCGATGGCGTGCCGCCTGTTGCCCTGGTGGCGGGTTCTTTCCGCACGGTCCTGACCGCAACGCGGTGGCTGCTTCTCCCGTGCCGCCGTGGGGGCTGGCACGTGTCCCTTTTATACCGGCCAAAGGTCACAACGCCAGGAATCCGCCGTCGAGGATGAGCGCCTGGCCGTTCATGTAGTCCGCGGCGGGCGAAGCAAGATAGACGATGGTCGATTCCAGTTCTTCCAGCTTCCCCATTCGCCCCATCGGGACCTTGGCCAAAAGCTTCTCCCCGAGTTCGTTGCCGGGTTGGAAGGCCCAACTGGTTTGCTCCGAGGCAAAGAAGCCTGGAACCAGCGCGACAACCTGCAAACCGCGGGGAGCCCATTCCACGGCCAGTTGGCGCGTCAAGCCCAGCACGCCCGATTTGCTTGCGACGTAAGACACCTGCGGGACGTAACTTGCGGCGCTGATGCCATACATCGACGCAATGTTGATGTTTTTGCCGTGACCCTGTTTCAACATCTGGCGGCCCGCAGCTTGCGCGCAGAGAAAGACGCCGGTCAGGTTCGTGGCAATCACGTTTTGCCATTGCTCCAGCGTCAGGTTTTCGGCATCCGCCACCGCTGAGATCCCGGCATTATTCACCACAATATCGATGTGACCCAGGGCAGCAACGGCCTCATCGATCATGGCGGCGACATCGTCCGCCTGGGAAACATCGGCGCGCATCGGAACTACTTTGTGCCCAAATGGCTCGAGCGCAAGAGCGACTCGGCGCAGTTCTTCAAGGCTGCGAGCCGCGATCATCAAGTCGCAGCCGGCCTTCGCCAGTCCGCGCGCAAAGCTGACGCCCAAGCCGCGTGAGACTCCGGTTACGATCGCGGTCTTTCCCGAGAGGTCGAATACGGCTCGCAGTGATTCATCCATGTGCTGTCCTCCCTAGCTGCCGGGCAGCTCCACCGGCACGCCCTTTTGCGCGGATTGCTCCGCGGCCAGAATGAGCCGCGTATTGAGCAAGCCGTCTTCCCCGCTTGTCAACGGCGCTTTCCCATCCCGCAGGCACTCGACGAAATGGTACATGGTCTCCACGCTGAAGCCCAACTGACGGCCGTGAACTTCCGGAGTAATGAAGACGTCGGGCAACGAGGCGTCGGGGAAGCCGGCAGGAGTTTTGGCCGTGTACTTGGCCAGCGTCTGGCCGTGGGTCAAATCGAGGTAAATGGCGCCCTGGGTTCCGAGGATCTCGCACTTGTGGTCAATCAAGCTGGGCGATGATTGCGGCAGCACCCAACTGTTCTCAATGACAGCCGTCGCGCCGTTCGCGAAATCCACGATGGTGAGGTACATGTCGGCGGTCGGAATTCCCTGGGCAGTGAGAATGCCTTCCTTGCGCCGGCAGAAGATACGCTGCGGCTTTGACCCGACGAACCAGCAAGTGGTGTCGAGCGAGTGGCTGCCGAGAAACTGCATCACCGAGGACTCGCCCGCCCAAGGCAGCATCTTGGTCGGCACGTAGATGGTGTCGCTGAGGCGGTAATAGACGTAGGTGATCTCGCCCAGCTCACCGTTGCGGACGGCGCGCCACGCGGCGTAGCAAGGCGGGTTCCAGCGGTTGTGCCAATCGACCATCAGGTAAACGCCGCCAGCGCGCGCGGCGGCGATCATGCGCTCGCATTCCGCGATCGAGGTGGCCAGAGGCTTCTCCACCAGGACATGTACTCCTCGCGACGCCGCCTGGATGACGATCGCCGCATGAGCGGCGTCCGGGGTCGCAACCGAAATGCCGTCCAGGCCCTCGGCCAGCAGATCGTCGACCGTGGAGAAATATCGGGCGATCCCGAACTCTTTCGCGGCATCGGCGGCACGCTGCTCATTGCAATCGCAAATACCAACCAAGTCGACCGATGCGTGTTGGAGATAGGCGCGAATGTGCATCCTTCCCCAGATGCCGGTGCCAACCACGCCCACTCGCACTCGTTGCGTTTTCATCGGTTCATCCTTTCAGAGTGTTTTACGCCCAATTCGCCAGCTCCTTGGCGCCCTGATCGCGCGCCAGGAGTCCCTTACCGCTGCTGGGCCATAGCAGCGAACCTACGATCATTCCCAGAGGCGCGAGCACAAAGCTGAGCAACCCCGCCAGCGTCGGCGAGAAACTCGGCCGCGCCAGGCCAATGGCGGGAAAGACGGCCGAAGCCGCGAACGCAAGATACGCTCCGGTCACGCTGGCTCGCTTCCAGTAGATTCCCCCCACCAGAGTCGTCAGACATGCCGCGACGCCCCAGACGGGTCCCAACTTCCGCCCCATCACCAGAAAATCGTCGAGCGTGCCGGCTCGCTTCTTGGCGCTCAGGCCTAACCAACCGTAGAAAATAAGGAAGCCAACGACGAGGAACCAGTCAAAAACCGAGAAGTGTGAATGCATCGTTACTCCCAGGGTCCGAACCCACTACCCGCGAATAGAGAAAAGGGGGCCAGCGGCCCCACATTGTACTGTTCTCCACGCTTTGTTGGTAGGAAATGTAGTGGCTGGCGAGGCAGGTTGGGAGAACCCGGGAACAAAGGAACCCCGGAAGAATCCGCAAAGGAATCAGGCGACGAGGAACCCGCGGAACTGGTAAAACAAACTGCCCAGGGGCTCACCACTGGAACCATAGCGGCGTGACCCGGCGGGTTCGGTAGGTTAGCCCCCGTTTTGCACGGGATTCCCCTCACCGTCTCGTAACCTGCAGGGCGGGCGAGGCAACGCCGGTGGCGGCTCGGTGTGATGCCGTCGGGTCAAGCCTCACCGTGATGTAGTCAGAGGGGACGCTGATCGTTTTGTAACTGATCCGGTCCGCGCAGGTAGGTTCGCTGCGCACCCAGTTCCCCTCGACGAAGTTGCCGTCGCAGAAGCGGGATTGGCTTTCGTCTACCACCGTCTTTGCCACTTTCTCCTGTGACGTGCTGAGCGCCAAGTAAGCAGCGATGTCGGCCCGGTTCTGGTGTTCGGCGGAGGCAACCTGTCGCACGGCTTATATGAGAGAAAGAAGAAGATTGGCAAAGATTTCCACGTTGGCACTGCAGCAGCGCCGACGGGGACTGGCGAAGCTGCTGCCGCCGACCGAGGAGACGCTGCGGGGATCGCTGGTGAAGCGCTATGTCACCTGTGGACATCCCGGCTGCAAGTGCGCGCGGGGAGAACGGCACGGCCCCGTTTGGTATCTCACGGTGACCTTGGGACCGAGCCGGACCACGAGCGCCGTGGTGCCGCCCGAGCAGGCGGAGCGGGTGCGCCGTTGGATCGCCAATTACCGCCGGGTGAAGAACGATCTGGAGAAAATTTCCGAGATCAATCGCGAATTGCTGCAGCGCGAGCGCAAGCGGAAAGCCCGGCCGTAACTGGAAGAGATCCGCCCCAGGGCTTTTGTGTGTGGTTTTTCTTACATGTAAAATAATGCAAGGTATCCCCCACCACCGGCTCCCGTCCTTCCCCCGCTACCTTCATCAGGTCTTCGCTTTTCCCCGCGCTCTCGCCGCTCTGCGCGACGCACGCCAAGCCCCCGATATCTCCCCCCGCTGCGTGTTCCTGGCGGCCTTCCACGGATTCCTGTTCCGCCTGCGCAGCTTCCAAGCGCTGCAAGCCGAACTGCGGGAACCGGCCCTGCAGCAAGCGATCGGAGCCGACCGCCCCTTCGGCGACGACGTGCTGCGCTACAGCTTGTCGAGCTTTGCCGTGGAACCTCTGGAGCAGATGCTGGTGGGAATCAACCGCCGACGGAAGCGCAACAAAGCCTTCGATGCCGACCGGGTGCAAGGCCGGAGGGTGGCCGCCTTGGACGGGACGGAAGTGCTCGCCAGCTACAGCCGTTGTTGCGACGACTGTCTGCAGCGGCGCGTCTCGATCCCCGATCCCCACGGCGGCCCGCCCCAGGAACGCCTGCAGTATTATCATCGGCTGGTCGGCTGCCAGATGATCCATAGCCCGGTCAAACCCTTCCTGGCCCTGGAGTGAGTGCATCCCGGCGAAGGCGAAGACACCGCCGCCCTGCGCTTGCTGGAGCGCCTGCCGGAACTCTACGGCAGCCGCTTCTTCGACATCTTGCTGCTGGATTCCCTCTATGCGCAGGCGCCGCTGCTGAAGCTGGCCCGGCGCCTCGGCGGGGACGTGGTCATTAGCTTGAAGCAGGAGAAGCGCGACCTTTACCAGGACGCCCAGGGCTTGTTCCAAGGCTGCCCTCCCCACCACCAGTTCTGTGAACAGCAGGCGGGAACCAAGACGGAAGTGCGACTCTGGCAGGCTGAGGATTTGCCCTTCACCCACGATTATCCCCAACCGGTCCGGGTCCTGCGGTCGGAGGAGCGCGTTACCCAACCGCACTACCGGCGCGGCAGCCTGCAAGCCAAGACTACCGAGCACCAATGGATTTGGCTGGATACGCTGGACCCGCAGGTCTTCTCCGGCCCTCTGGTCCGGCAACTGGGGCACAGCCGCTGGAAAGTCGAGAACAATTTTGGGTGTATACTTAAGGCTGGGCAGGGACCCAACAGAAAAACTCAATAATGCCACTGAAGGAGGGCGGCCATGGCGGTAAAACCCATTCCTGAGGGATTTCATACGGTGACCCCTTACCTGGTAGCGCAAGGTGCGGGGAAACTTCTGGACTTTCTGCAGCAGGCGTTCGACGCTAAGGTGACCGATCGTATGGACGGGCCGGACGGCAAGATTGGCCATGCCGAGGTGCGGATTGGCGACTCGGTGGTGATGCTGGCCGATGCGAGCGGCCGATGGAAGGCCACAACCTCAGCCCTTTATCTTTACGTAAACGACACGGACGCGACCTACAAGCGCGCGCTGCAATCGGGGGCCACATCGGTGATGGAGCCTGCGAATCAGTTTTATGGTGACCGAAACGCTGGCGTTCAGGATCCCGCCGGAAACTTTTGGTGGATCGGTACGCACGTGGAAGACGTTGCGCCAGAAGAGATGAAGAAGCGCGCGGAAGCCCATATGAGAAAGCAGGCGCAGGCGCAATCGGCCTAGCGAAGTAGCGCGGGGCCCGTTTTCCACCGGGTACCGCTGAGTTGGCAGAATTAGGACGTAGCGCAGACTCATTTCGCTTCTCAGAAATTAGTGCGCTACGTCCGGTTTGACCCGGGAATTAGGGTGTCGGACCCTTGGTTCTCGATGGCGTGCCGCCTGTTGCCCCGGTGGCGGGTTCTTTCCGCACTGTCCTGACCGCAACGCGGTGGCTCCTTCTCCCGTGCCGCCGCCTTGTGGTGAGGCGCCATTCCTCGTTTCAACCTCACCAGCGCGTGCGCGGGTCAGTGGGAAGCAAGATGCGGTCCACCCGCAATCCGGTCGGGGTCATCGGGGCCTGGTTCACGGTACCCGCGTAGTCGTGCACGCTCGACCACGGCCAGTGTTCAGGGCGCTCCACCAGCCCGGCGCGCACCGGGTTCAAATGGATGTACGCGACCTTCTAGCCGTACCCCTGGGGTCCTTCGCGACGACCCATTCCGAACGTAGGGGCGGTTCGCGAACCGCCCCTACGTGCGGGCGCACATCACGTACCCTCGGGCGATCCCAAACGACATGCACAACACCGGCATGAGGGTGACCTGCTTTGCGGACACGGATCATTTGGGCGAGACAATCGAATTCCGATTCGGAAAGAATACGCCGCCGGGGCAACCAGCGGCACGTGATAAAGAACCCATGGTCCGACACCACCAGACGGCGCAGCCGTGACATGCGCGTAGTATAATCCCCCCGGTCAAATCGGATGTAGGGCAGAGTAATTTCTGAGAAACGAAATGACTCTGCCCTACGTCCGACGTCCTGCTTCCGGCCGACTCTGACGGTACCCGGTTTTCGCGAGGAGTGTAGCCTGCTGGCGGCAAACAACCGAAGTCGCGCTACTCGCTGTCGCCATATTTCCGTCCATATTTCCTGTCCCCATATTTCCCATATTTCCCGGACGAAAAGGGGGGCTTTCGGCCTCCCTTTACGAAGCTCGATAAATCGTTCTTCGCTTGATGAGCGTACTGCTGGAGCCTACAGCCGTCCCGAATATACCACCGAGCATGCCAAAAATCGCGACGCCGAGGTGGGGATCATCATTCGGTACAGGCGCCCTCGCATCGATCGCCGCGCCAATGCCCACCCCGATGGCCAGTCCAATCGCCGCGCTCACCGCCGCCGCCGCCCCCTGCGAGAAGTGCCGAACCTCCTTCACGTTTTCCCGCGGGACCCGGCGCTGAATCCACCTTCGGCCCGGAAAATGTGCTTCATCGGAGTTAAACCACAGCATGTCCTCTGTTACGTAGACGAACTCGCCGTGGTACTTTTTCCCCTCCTTGGTGCGAACCCAGATGCCCGAGCCTGCGTCCAATGCTCTCAAGTTGTCCCAGTCGCTGGTGTTTGTCCGTGCCCAGCCGGGCTGGGACATGACCGCCAGCGCCAGCGTCAGGGAACCACCGTACCGCCAGAAAGCTACTCGTAAAGACCGCCTTGGCAATGGTCTGAGACAGAACATATAAGCCTCCTGGGATGAAATATCTCGGGATCGTCGTCCTCTCCCGGATTAAGTTGAGCTGAGCGCCCAAAATTCGCTTTCGAAATTCGATTGAGGATCTGGTCGCTGCCGGAGGAAAACGCAATCAAGTTGCCAGGCGAGCCAAGGCCTGATTCGCAGGAAAATCGCGGGTTTGCGGGATCCCAGGAGACTTACCTTTCTCCGAGGTGTCAGGAAAGGCCGTCACGAGTGCCATTTTTGCATGGCGGTAGCGACGGACATGGCTGGCCGCCCCCCCGCGCAGATCCGGGAAACAACGGTGTCAGGTACCGTTTTTCGGATCGGGACCCGAAAGCTATGCCCGCGCCACCCGCTCATTCGAGAATCGTCGCGAGCTTGGCGAGAACTTCGTCCAGGACGGCGGCGGGGACGGTCTCCAGCCTTCTCCCTTGACGCGCGCCGAGGTCCAGCGCGCGGGGTTGATCGCAGCGAATCACGCCGGTGGTGGCGGTGGCGGCGCCGCTGAGGGAAACCGCGAATCCCGCGGTGCGCGCGAAGCTCCCTCCACCGGTGATGGGGAGAACCACCGGCACCTTGGTGACCCGGTTGAAGGCATCCGGCGACACGATTAAAACGGGGCGGCGGCCCTTTTGCTCGTGGCTCGCCGCGGGATCAAGTCCCACCAGCCAGATTTCGCCGCGTTTCATCAGATCAGCTCACGACCCACGGGCTTGCCCTTCACCCATTCGCGTTCTTCCTTGCTGCGGTGGGCCTTGGGATGGCATTGGGCGAGCAGTTCATTCAGAGTGTAGTGCGGCCGTTTCTGCGGCGCCACCACCAGGCGGTCGCGCTCCACGACCAGGCCGACCTTGGTTCCCGCCCGCAGGCGCAGGACCTCCAGCACGGCGCGTGGTACCGCCAACATGACCGAGCCACCTACCCTGCGCAGATTCGTGGTGTGCATCCCGCTCCTTTCGGTTATATCTCAATATAACATCATCCGGCGGGTATCGCCAACGGTCAGGAAAGCGCTGATGGTGGCGCCCTGCTGCATTGGCCAAATCGGAAGCGCAGACATTAGAAGCCATGTCTGCGCCATCCGCGTGCCCGGTTTGACCGCCGCACGAAGCTTTAATCCTGCCGCTCCCACAGGGTGATGGGAAAATTCGGAGGGTGTATAGCCAGCCATTTCCCATCCGCGCTGAAACGCAATTCCGCCGCACCGCTTGTGCCCTGGTGCTTGGTATCCCGGTCGTAAAACTGGCTCACTTTGCGGCCGGTGGCCACTTCCCACCACGTGTTGACCATGGCGTCAGACGTAAGCAGCCAATCTCCATCGGGGCTAAAAGCAAGGTGCCAAGCGTACCCAGTTTTTCCAACATCCGCAGGTCGGATTTCGTTCCCGCTAGCCAAATCCCAAATCTTGAGACTACCCGTGGCTGAGACCAGCCAGCGCCCATCCGGGCTGAAATCGACTTCGATGTTAGGGCAGAAATCCGTCGAGTCGCCGGCGAACGTGCGCAGTTCCTGCCCCGTGGAGGCATCCCGGAGCTGAACTGTTTGGTCGTCGCTGCCCGAAGCGATCCGTCGTCCGTCGGGACTGAAGGCCAAGTGGCGTATTACTGCATCTGAAGTCTTGCCTGCGGCGCGGGCCTGCGCCACTTCGACCGCATACAACGGTTTCCCGGAGGCCAATTCTAAAAGCGTGAGGGTCTCCTTGCCCGCTCCCGATCCTACAGCCAACATACGGCCATCCGGTCTAAAAACGAGCGAAAACACGGCGTCGGAGGGCCCGGTGAGGGTGCGGGCTAAGCTCCCGGATGCTACGTCCCACAAGTCGATTCCGTCGCCCCACCTGGCTGTAGCCAGCCAGCGCCCATCGGGGCTGAATGCGATCGGCGCGTGCGCCTTGGATTCTGATGGTAAGGTCACCCTTCGTCCCGTGGCCACCTCCACGATGTCTACGCCAGTGATCGGGTCCCCATTGGCTATCCAGCGAGCATCGGAGCTGAAGACCACTGAGCCATTCAAGTGCTGCCCGGCATCGAGGCTCCTGACCAATTTGTACTGTGGCGGCTTCTGGCGCCGCGAGGCGAACTCGGCCTTTTGCAGAATCTCGTTATTGCCAGGGGCCAGGGCGAGTGCCGCGCGGTACTCTTTCTCCGCTTCCGCCCACGCGTGGTGTTGCTCGCATTCCGCCGCGCGCGCCAGATGCTTTTGAACTTCCGGCGGCTTGGATCCGCGCACCACGGCGATCAGTGCATCGTCAGCTCCGGCGGTGCGCAAGCTTTGAAGATACTCCTCATCCGGAATGAAATTCAGGCCGCGCTGCTTCACCAGCGCCGCCGCGCGCTCGCTGGGCACGCCACCGGCTACAAGCAGAAGCAGTTGATCGCGACTCATGGGGCTGGGGCTAGGCTTAACCGTCCGCAGCGCCGTGATCACTACCTCCTGCGCGCCCGCCTTGCGCAGGGCCTGGAGATAATCGTCGGTAAGATCGAAATCGATGCCGCGGGCCTCAATTTGCTTGGCCAAATCGGCATTGTCCATCCCGGCGGTGACGACGGTCATGATCTGATCTTTCGTCAGGGGCTTGGCGCCCTGCTGCAGGAGGGCAACCTGTCCAAGAGCAGCGAGCAACACAATGGTAACAACCAGCATCCTCAGCTTCATAAACGCCTTTCAGGATTGCGCAACGTGACCAGCCGTTTAACTAGCGCCGTCCCGGCAGCAACGCCGCGGTCCGGCAGGGTGCCGGCATAACGCTGGGTGAGGGTATACATCTATTTTGGTTTATGGGCAATAGGCAGAAAGGCAGGTTAGGCGAGCGCAGAGAGACGAGCGCGCAAGCAGCAAGGCGGGGAGGGAAAAAAGGGAGTGAAAAAAGGTGTCAGGAGTGAAAAAAGGGGGGAAACAAGGGTGTCAGGTCCCGTCGTGGTACCGCCAACATGACCGAGCCACCAACCCTTCGCAGATGCGTGGTGTGCATCCCGCTCCTTTCGGTTATATCCCGATATAACATCATCCGGCGGGTATCGCCAACGGTCAGGAAAGCGCTGATGGTGGCGACCTGCCGCATGGGCCAAATCGGAAGCGCAGACATTAGAAGCCATGTCTGCGCCATCGACGTGCCCACGCGCGGCCCACTCGGGCACCCAATCGCTTTCGGGAATGGTGGTTGAAGATAGTAATTCCGATGTGGATGATCGCCCGCGTCACGGCTCCCATGCTGCGCTTTCGGACGCCGTCCGCCGCCATACCCTGCCCACCGTAAACTCGCTTGAATGCAATGCAGAAAAGCAAATAGACCAGCTTGGAAGTTAAAGACCATGTTCCCGGGCGCCCCTTCCTCACACGTCCCATCGCCTCTCGCATCGAGTAGAAGGCGTCCCAACACTTCTGGTTTTCCGCGAGCAGGTCGTCCCGGCTGATGCGCGGGTGACTGATGACGTCGACCTCGTTCATCGGCTTCAACCAGAATCTCTGCTCCCGAAGTTGGCTCTTATGCTTAGGAACAAAATCCGTTTTTGGGCGGCCCCGGTTATCGCTGATCATCTCGTAGAAGTCTTTGGTTCCGGGATAGGGATGGTAAATGGTAAATTGCGCCAGGATGGAACCAGACTCCAGGGCAAATTCGCGCATGGTGCGAAGTGTCTGCGCGGTATCCGACTCCAGACCACAGATAATTGAACTCAGCACCACGATCCCGGCATCCTGAATCCTTTCGATGGTCTCCACCATTTTCCGCCCGCTGGGGTTCCAGAGCTTGTTGGCACTCTTGAGGCCTTCCTCCGAAAACGACTCGATCCCCACTAACGCCGCCCTGATCCCCATCTTGTGGTACATCGCGGAGAGGTACTCTTCGTCGCTCGTCACTTCCGTGGTCATCTGAGTGAACGCATAAAGATTGGGGGGAACGGACCGATGGTACTCATCGAAGAATTTCAATCGCTCTTCACGGATTTGCTCGAGCTGTTTTCTTTTCTGCGGGCTCGGCTCGCGGGCGATACGGCCTAAGGTCGCCGGGTTAAAATTATCGTCAGCAAAAATAATGTACCGAGCCCCCAAGTTATAAAGCTGGTTTGCTTCCTCGATGATTTTCTCGCTGAGCCGCTGGCGCGGTTGCCGTCCTTCTGTCACCCACACCGAACAAAAGCTGCAATTCTCGGGGCAGCCGGCCACGGTCTGGACGGTGGGAAACATATACAGTCGAGGGTCCAAAAGGTCCCATCGGGCCTTCAGCAAGGCGTCGCCGGATACGCGCCCGCCGGCGTATTGTCTCTTCAGCCTCCCCTCCAAGGCATCCTTTATGGCCTGCCCCCAGACAACGTCTCCGTTGCCGGTGACCACGGCATCGGCTCCCATTTCCACTGGCTCGTCGGGGAAGATCGTGGCGTGAATGCCGCCCATGATCACGGTGCCGCCGCGGGATTTGACTTTTTCCAGGATTTTGTAACCCTTGAGGCAATTGCCGGTGCTGATGCCGATGCCTACAATGTCTCCCGGATGGACGCTTTGGGGATCGAGTTCTTGGATGGTTTCGTCCACGACAACAGGATCACCCACGAGTTCGATAGGCGTTGCCTGCGCAAGCACAAAGAGCCAGCGCGGAGTGATCACGCTGTAACCCACGGTGGTCATCGCGGGATTGACTAATATGACTTTTGCCACTGTTTACCTCCCGAATCGCTCAAGTCACTTGGGAGACCCAGGCAACTCACGCGAATAGTCGCCAGTAATCTAAGCCTGCCTCGGAATGTGATCCTTCATTGTCGCTTCGACAGATTTCGGGGGGGAAGGTGAAAAGGTGTCAGGGAAAGGTAAAAAGATGTCAGGAACCTTTTTTCGGGCGACCGCGGTCCCGCAGCATGCTTTCCAGTCCGAAACTCGCAACGGCTCTTCACACCCAATTCTCCGAACCATACGGCCGGCTCTTCTTTATAGCATATTTATAGCATACCGGATATTTTCAATTTCTTCCTTCTTTGGCGATGGGTTAAGGCACTCCGGTAAGGGCGCGGCTCGGCCCTCGGCCAGGGGCCTAGCGTCTTCTGTCTTTCGTTTCCGTACCGGCGGGCGTAGGCGCTCGACCCCTCCCCCGCCACGTCATTCTGAGGCCGCAGTTTGGGCGAAGAATCTGCATTTCGCTTTTCCGCCGCGGCAGCAAAGACAAATGCAGATCCTTCGCCCCAAAGAACGGGGCTTCAGGATGACGAGTTTTGTCCTTCGCCTCAAGGAACGGGGAGGATAACGAGTTTTGCCAAGGGTTCTGCCAAGCGGGTACCGCGAAGTCGGGCGAAAGTAGGAACGATATCGACTTTCATAGAGTGCACCAACGTGGGCGCGACGAAGCGCATCAAGCGCGCGCGGCGGGAATGCGGGTTGCTGTGGCAGCCGCGGTTTTTCGATCGCGCCTTGCGTCTTGGCGAGGGAAAGAACAACCTGACCGCCACGCGGTGCGCGGGAGGACGAGCCGCAGAGTAATTTCTGAAAGGCGAAATGACTCTGCATTGCAATAACGTAAATTCTTCTTTTGTTAGCAAACATTTTGCGCGTCTCGTAGGGGCACCCCTCGTGGGTGCCCACGACAAGGGCACCCACGAGGGGTGCCCCTATGAGACCGGTTTGGTTGCGGCCCAAGGCCGCTCTGAGCTACGTCCTCCTCTCCGCGATGCACGACGGTGGTGGCTTTTCGCGAGGAGTGTGCCGTGCTAGCGGCAAACAACCGAAGTCTGCTCTCGCTGTGAGCCATACACGTGAATGGTAACACACTGCGTGGCGCTTTCGTCAGGCTGGGGCCGTCCTGGCGTGGTTTCAGTTGAGTGAGCGTCCGGATTTTCGAGCGATAACGCGGCGTGTAGGGCATTTTAACTGGCCTAGACTTTGCTCTTGGCGGTCTGCGATCCCGCAGGAATCACTCCCACTCCAACCAACGCTGCCCCCTCTTCCGACAATTGGTCCGAACTTTTGTAAAATTATCAATACATTTTACAAACTGTGGGTTGTCTCCTTGACAAAGAGGCTACCCGGAAGTAGACCTACTCTGATAAGTGCTCAATGGAACCGGGGGTTCGCCATGAAGAGAGCCAGTTTCCTCAGCTTCTTGCTTGGTCTTCTTACCCTTCTCTCTTTGAACCTACTCGTGCAAGCAGCCGGGCAAAACACGCAGGCGCCCCGCGGCGCCTCGAAGATCGTTATCCCGACGCTCTCGATCCCGACCATTCCCAATGCACCCTTCACCGCCACGCTGAGGGTAGAATGGGTCAGGAAGCTTGAAGATGGCAGCCTTCTACTGTGGAAGAGCCATGAATTGGTGGCCCGCGATAGCAATGGGCGCACCTTTCGGGAATTCCGGAAGTTCGCCAGTGACGGCGATACGCGCGAAACCCCTTTGTACATGCTCAAGTACTGCAATCCGGCCACGCATGAGATGTACACTTGTGGCCCGCAAGGCCGGACGTGCCGTCTTTCTCCTTACTACGAGCCGCCTCCCGAAGTTGTGGTTTCTCTCCAGCGAAACAACGACCGCGTGACTCGCGTGTCGCTTGGCAACTCCCTGATCAGTGGCGTTGAAACTGTAGGCAGCAAGGAGTCGACAATCGTTTCTGCCGATGAGGCGGCAACTGATCGCCCGATTACTACCACCAGGGAGTTCTGGTACTCCCGGGAACTGGGCATCGATATCGTGCTCAAGCGCTATGATCCGCGCGTGGGTTCCCAGAATTTTTTGGTCGACAATCTGATCGTTGGAGAACCCAATCCCAGCTTGTTCGAGGTGCCCGCAGGCGCCACCATCGTGCGCGATACCGTCCATCCGCCGGACGAACCTTAACAGGGTAGTACGGTTGACGCGTGCACAACGCCCCAGCGGGGGGGGCTTGCCATGAAGAGAATCACTTTGCTGGCGTTGTTAGCTGGCCTTCTCACCCTTCTTCCTTTAAACCTGCCTGCGCAAGAGCCGGAAGAGGTCGACCACGCACCCGAAGGCAGCGACTATGCTTTGACCCTCGCGCCTGACGTGATCCCGGCCACTCCCAATGCGCCGTTCACCGCCACCGCGAGGATCGTATTCGTCAGAAGGCTTGAAGATGGCAGCACGATCACTCGAAAGAACCACTGTTTGGTGGCCCGCGATAGCAGTGGGCGCGTTTTCAGGGAGATGCGCCTGCTGACTCACGATGACGACGAGCATCAAAGCCCCCTCACGCGAATCCTATTCATCAATCCTGTCTCGCATGAACGCTACGCCTGCGACCCTGGAGGCCGGGTTTGCCGTGTTTCTACTTACCACCCATTCGCGCCGCAACGCTTGAGCAACTACATGGGAGGAAACGGCCACACCACGCATGTGCCCCTGGGCGTCTCCAATGTCAGTGGCGTGCAAACTGTCGGCAGCAGGGACTTCACGATCATCCCTGCCGAACAGGCATCCACCAATCGCCCGATAACCCTCGCCGCGGAGTATTGGTACTCAGAGCAACTGGGCATGAATATAACCCTCAAGCGTTTTGATCCCCGCACGGGTACCCAGATCTTCCTGCTCGACCAGTTGAAACTGGGAGAACCCGATCCGCGCTTGTTCGAGGTGCCCAAGGGCGCCAGAATCACTCGGGACATCGTCCCACCGCCGAACTAAGGTTAATGGCCTGACAGGTGGAAGTGCCACGTCTTGACTGCCGGCCCGCGCACCCGCCTAACCCCTTCGGGTGACCCTGTTACACAAGTGGGGCGGCGGCTATGCACAAATCCGAAACGGAGGAAATATGCAAAGCGCCGGCGGTATTGGAACGATCGCGTCGCGCCAAACCGATGGTGCGGTCAGGATTTCCAGACTCTCTGTATGGCGGGCCTCCGCGTTGTGGCGTGCGGGCCACTGCGGTACCCGGTCTGCGCTGATTGTCGCTGTTTTAGCGTGTTCCGCATTTATTTCTGCCGGCACCGGGGACAAACCCGGCAAGTCCGAGGCCCATTTCACGTCACGCGCGGAATTGGTGTTGGTCCCCACGCTGGTCACTGACAAGTCCGGCGTACACGTGCGCGGGCTGAAGCAGGAAGACTTCACGGTGCTGGAAAACGGCGCGGCGCAGAAGATCGCGTTATTCCAGGAAATCACCACCGCCCCGGAGCGCTGGGCGCGTTCCGGGGACCCGAACGAATTCACCAATTCCTATCAAGCCGGTTCGTCGCCAGGCCGCATAACGCTTATTGTGCTCGACTTCATTAACACCCGCTTTGCGGACCAGGCAAGCGCGCGCAGCGAATTGTTGAAGTATCTGGCGCACTCGGTGGACCAGTACGAGCCCACCGCCTTGTACACGCTGACGCGCAGCGGCATTCACGTGATTCATGACTTCACCACCGATCCGCGCGTTCTGGCAGCCGCTCTGCACCGGGTGAATGGCGACACGTCTCATATTGTCGATACCGAAGAAGATATGGAACGCCAAACCGGTACGGCCAAGTCCCGACGGCAGCGCGGGCGTCGATCCCGGCGCCGTGCAGACCGACGCCCAGAAGCTCCAGACGATGATGGAGGATGTGGAACTAAACATTCAGTCGTACGAGCAGCGCCTGGCGATTATCGATACGTTGGAAGGCATGCAGCAGTTCGCGCAGGCGTTGGCAGGCATTCCGGGCCGGAAATCGCTGATCTGGGCCGGCGGCGGATTCCCCTTCAGCGTGAGCGACACCACCCGGCAGCTTGCTCCCATCGGCCGCATCACCCTTACCGATGTCCTGCCCCTGTACGAACACACCTGGCAATTGCTGAACGCAGCGCAGATTGCCCTCTACCCGCTGGACGTGAAAGGGTTGCAGGTGGTAGGCGTGCCCAGCGCCGCCGTGGGCAACCCGGGCAGGAATTATGGCCGCAACATGAGGGTGCGGCAGATGGATACCCAGTCCACCTTCCAGACGTTTGCATCCATGACCGGAGGCCGCGCCTATTTCGATTCCAACGATCTGGCAAAAGGCTTTCGCGATGCCGTGCGCGATTCCGCCGAGTACTACCTGCTGGGCTACTATCTTGACCGTTCCAGCCCCAAATCCGGATGGCGTAAACTGGCGGTGAAAGTGGACCGTAGTCACGTGGAAGTGCGCGCGCGCAGCGGCTTCTTTGTCACCGCCGAGGCCCTCACCAACGCCGGCCGCCAGGATGAGGCCATGCTGGCCTTGTGGTCGCCTTTGGATTACACCGCGCTGTTGCTCTCCGCGCGGTGGAACGGCATCGGCGCCGCGGATGCGGCGGGTAAGAGGCGGGTGAATTATCAGATCCATCTCGCGGCGGGCCCGGCCTTGATCGACGGAACCGACAGCAACCATGTGGCGCTCGAATTCTTCGCGCAGGCAAAAATGCCCGACGGCGCGGCGGCCGGCCATGCCCTGGGCAGGAAGATTGATACGCATCTGACCGCGGAAAACGCCGCGCAAATCGAGGGCAGCGGGATTAGCCTCAACGGGTCGCTGGAACTGGCGCCCGGTGAATATACGGTTCGCTTCGTAGTTCGCGACGATCTGAGCGGACACATCGGTTCAGTAGCTGCACCCCTGAAGGTTCCGTGAAGGTGCGAAATGATACGCTTTATGTATTGGATGTTCACCGGGGGGGACGCAGATACGGACCGCGTGTCTGCGCCGGTCCGGATGATCGGGCAACCTCACCGCCCTCACGCTCGTCGGAGGAAGCGGATTAGCCGATGTTAACGGATTTGAGGAGGCGAACATACCAATGTCTACGGAATCTCCCGTCATCAGCTTGCAACTCGGGTTGATAGCTTGCGCAGCTCTGGCGTTCATCCTCGCCGCAAACAGAATCAGCCCCGTAGGGGCGTGCTATCTCAGCCCAGGCCAACGGCCTGGGACGCGATCAAGATCAGGTTATTTTTGATGAAGCCCTGAAGGAGCGACATACGGATTACAGGTTCATTGCAGGCGTGGGGGAGTGGCCGCACCGGAGTCGCGTTGCTTTATGACGCCCCTTCAGGGCTGGCGTTACGTTTGCGATTCCAATCCCAGGCCGTTGGCCTGGGCTGAGTTAGTTCGCCTCTTCGAGGCTGAATGAACAGACGCACATGTTGCACCGAAGAATCTCATTGTTGAACAGCACGGCATTTCTGGCGTTGCTTCTCGCTACCGATTCCTCGGGGTAGCGCGACCGGCTGGTTAGCTGGGATACCGATTGCCATTGCGGTTAGAACAAAAATCCCTTCAGACCGATGGGAGGAAGAGTAAATGTCAAAGCAATGCAAGGGGCTTGGGGCTACCGCTACCGTACTAATAGCCTTGTTTGCGTTTATGACTCCCGGGATCACACCTTGGAATCAGAAGGCGGATGCCAAAACCACCTTGGTGGCAGCCGAGGCAGGCCACCTTCTCCTCTCCAGCAAGCTGGTGGGCAGCGTGAAAGCGCGCCAGGAGAACGCTGGGGTTGTGGTCAGCCCTGACAAGGTTCGACACGAGGTTAAGAGTTCGAATACGTGTGACGTCCGGGAGTTCGGGGCCAAGGGAGACAGTGCGCACGTTGACACCATGGCCATTCAAAGTGCAATCCGAGCATGTGCGGATCAAGGCGGAGGGATCGTCCGCTTTGGACCGGGGACCTACCTTTCCGGCTCTATTCAGCTCGTGAGTAATATCACCCTGCAGCTTGACCAAGGCGCTCGCCTGCTCGGCAGCGGCGATGTGAGACAGTACACTTCTATCGGCCGCGCCGCTGAGCACCGATCAACGGCCCTGATTTGGGCGATTGACGCTCGCAACATCGGTATAACCGGCGCAGGCGTGATCGATGGCAACGGGCGGGCATACATCTCCGGGAAGCCGCACAGCGGTAGACCGTTCTACGATCCGAAGCTCACACGCCAGGGCGCAGAGGCGTTTTCGCGATACGAAGAAAACCGCGAAGGACCGGCTGCGATGCTGCCGCGCCCCGGTGTCCTGGCGCTCTTTATCGAATGTGAGAATGTCGATCTTCACGGATTCAATGTTGTCGACGCACCCAATTGGTGTATTCACCTCGCCTGCTGCCGACATGCTTTCATCAGCGGGTTGAATGTGCGAAATAGTCTCCTGGTTCCCAACGCCGACGCCATCGATCTGGCGAACAGCCAGGATGTCCACATTTCCGACGTTTATCTCGAGGCTGGGGACGACGGCATTGCGATCAGCCCGTGCGCTATCGGCTATTGCTCGCAAACGGCGGAGAATATAACGGTTTCAAACGCCGTAATCGTCAGCCGGTCAGCGGGCATACGGATAGGCTGGTCCAGCAATGACATTCGGAATTTGGTCTTCTCAAATATCATCATTCGCGACAGCAATCGAGGCATCGCGATTTTCGTTCGGGGCAAAGAAAAGATCGAGACCATTCTGATGTCGAACATCATCATCGAGACGCGCTTGATCGACGGGGGCTGGTGGGGCATGGCCGAACCGGTGCACGTCTCCGTGGTGCCATGGAATGCACCCAAAGAGTTGGGTTCGGTATCCAACCTGCGCTTTGTTAATGTTACGGCAACCAGCCAAGGGCCGGTACTCCTCTATGCCGAGCGCCCCGGCCTGATCCGTGATGTGTCGTTCGATGATTTTAACCTGAATATCTCATCCGGCCCCTTAACTTCGCTGTTTGGCGGCAACTTGGATCTTCGGCCAACTTCTCCTCCCGAGCGCGGAATCGTCCGGTACGATGTAGCCGCGATGAAGACGCAGAACGTGGATGGCCTTACCCTGCGTGATTTTAGTCTCCGTTGGAATTCTGCGGTGCCCACCTTTTTCCGCGCCGGAATCGAAATCGCGGGATTCCGCGACGCCACCATTGATGGATTCGCCGGGGCTGGTCCAAGTGATGGGACACCCGCGATATGGCTTCATAACGGCGCCGGCGCAACGGTGACGAGGGCGCGCGCAACCCGTGGCCGGCTCATATCATCCGAGGACGTTACGGATTTGGTATTGGACTCAAACGATGGGGCCAAGTGATCTGAGGCGAAATGACTCTGCATTGCAATACCGTAAATTCTTCTTTTGTTAGCAAACATTTTGCGCGTCTCGTAGGGGCACCCCTCGTGGGTGCCCTTGTGGTGGGCACCCACGAGGGGTGCCCCTACGAGACCGGTTTGGTCGCGGCCAAAGGCCGCTCTGAGCTACGTCCTCCTCTCCGCGATGCACGACGGTGGTGGCTTTTCGCGAGGAGTGTGGCGTGCTGGCGGCAAACAACCGAAGTCCGCGCTACTCGCTTATCAATGTTGGAGGCAGAAAGACAATGATCCAGCCAAATACTAATGATGTTGTGGTGGGCATCACATTGTTTCGATGGTGCTGCGCGTCCTGCTATCAACGTGTCCTAACGATCCCAAGCTGAGCCACGCCGACGGGCGAGTGGCTCCGCAAGCTCGACAGCAGTCGTTTAGGCCAAATCGTGCATAAAGTCAAGGGGCAGTCATCGAAGAAAACTAGGCGTTGACAGCTCTCTGAGGACGTGCTATATGTCCTCCAGGCCACGGGGCTATTAGACAAACTCAACAGACTTTGATCCTACGATCCTACCTTTTTCGTTTTGGGAGGACGATGCCATGCGGATCGCGAGTTTTCGTCCGAATTCTCTCCGGAGGATCGGAACATTTCTCCTGGTTGCATTATTCCTGGCGCCGCTTAAGATACATGCGCAAGTTACCGGTACGATCAGCGGCTACGTGACTGATCCCAGTAGCTCTGCTGTAACGGGGACTCGAGTTTCAGCCACATCTGTTGCACAGGGGTTTATCCAAACCAGTCAGGCTGATTCAGAGGGGTTTTACAACCTTTCGGCGGTCCCGCCCGGAGTTTACACGCTGACGGCGGAACGATCGGGATTCCAGCAATCTGTTCGGTCTGAAGTCGTGTTAACGGTGGGCCAAAATCTGCGAGTAGATTTCAAGCTGATCTTAGGCACCATCACGCAACAAGTCACTGTGACTGGCGCACCGACATCGGTAGATACCCGGTCGGCGACAATTTCCGGGCTGGTAGATGACCGCCGCATTGTCGACCTTCCTCTGAATGGCCGGAACGTCATAAGCCTTGCGGAAACTGTGCCTGGAGTATTGGCGGTATCTGCGCCCCAGCAGGTTTTTGCAACCATTCAGGGCATGACAATGAACGTCAACGGCGGGCGTGACAACATGAATCTCTTCATGCTGGATGGCGGTTATTTCAACAACCCGAGGCGCAACACCGGCATGATCTTTCCACCTCCTGATGCCATCCAGGAATTTCGCATTGAGGCGCAGAATTTCTCGGCTGAGTACGGTCACAACCCCGGTTCCGAGATCTTGGTGATCTCCAAGGCCGGAACTAACCAGTTCCATGGCGACGGCTGGGAGTTCGTGCGCAATGACGCCTTGAACGCTCGAAACTTCTTCGCACCGACCGTGCCCGCCTTAAAGGAAAACCAATTTGGTGCAACGGCGGGTGGGCCCATCAAAAAGGACAAGATTTTCCTCTTTGGTGAATATGAGGCACTACGAATACGACCCCAAGCGGTACCTCAGGTTGCGTTCGTTCCTTCGGCGGCGGAACGATCGGGAGACTTCACGAGCCAGTTGCCGACCACGGTGCTGACGGATCCTATCGACCCTTTGACAGGGCGCCCCTGGGCCGATTCTTCCGGTGTTTCGTGCGTCACGGCCAATATCATTAACCCAAACTGCATCAGCCCAGCCGCCGAAAACCTGTTGAAGTTCGTGCCGCAGTCGCCGACCGGGAGTTTGGTGTCCCTCGCAAGCAGTCCAAGCAACGGGAATCAATTTCTCGCGCGGATGGACTGGAATCAAAGCTCGAAACACAGCCTGTCGGCCCACTTCTACCTTAATCACAATACCCGAACCAATCCGTTTGCCGGGAACGGCGATATCGCCGGGTACGTCGCTACAGACGAAGCGGAAGAAGCTGATTCGGCTACATTGAACGATACCTACACTCTGAACGCGAGCTTAGTTAATCTCGCGACCGTATCCTATTTTCGTTCAAGTTACCATCCTCTGCAGACGCCGACGATTGCCCCATCGCAAGACGGAATCAATATGCCGCAGTACTTGCCGAACGGAGCAGTAAGCATACAAGTTGCCGGTGGATTCACTCTCGGGTCTGGGTATGCGGACCGCGAAATTGACAACACTTGGCAGATCCGGGACATCCTCAACTTGATGAAGGGGAGACACAATTTCAAGTTCGGGGGTGAACTGCTTCGCCTTGCCGACTGGGAGGTTGTCAACGGCTTGCCCGGTTTTGCGTTTGGCGGATCGCGCTCGGGGGATCCCATGGCAGACTTCTTGCTTGGTGCCTATGCAAACATGAGCGTGGACTTCGGTATACGATATCATGACACCTATCAGACGGCTCCCAGCTTATTCCTTCAGGATGCGTTCAGAGTTACTCCTCGGTTGACACTCGACTACGGCATCCGGTGGGAACCATTTCTGCCCTGGATAAATAGAACGAATAGGCTCGATACTGTGGTGATCGGCGCTCAATCGGTCAAAGTACCGGATGCGCCTCCGGGCGTGCTCTTTCCAGGAGATCCCGGGATAGCACGGGGAATTACACCAGGAAATAAGGCGCACTTCGCGCCACGTTTTGGTTTTGCCTGGGATGTGTTTGGCAATGGGAGGACCAGTGTACGGGGTGCATACGGAATCTTCTACGAGTCCATCAATGCGGATTCGCTCGCGCAGGAGAATCCTCCTTTTGAGGGTGACCTTACGTATTACGACGGGTTGCTGGACAACCCCTTTGCCTCTGCAGGTCAAACGGCGCCGCCCGTCTCACCCTCTGGGCAGTTCGGCTGTACGAAAATCTCTTCTTATCCTGGCATCTCGTGCGCCCTGTTCCCGTTACCCGTGGGTGGATTTTTTATGGAGCCGAACTTTTCCAACCCTTACATCCAAGCCTGGAACCTCAGCATTCAGCGCCAATTGACGCCCAGTATTATCCTCGAGTCGGCCTACGTGGGGAAGATCGGAACCAAAGTCGAAGCATTGCGGACCTACAACCCTGCGCGCTTTATACCTGGAACGACTACTGACCCGACGACCGGGCTGGAGAACACTGTTTCGAATCCTGCCAATGACAACGACCGCGTGCTTTATGAGCCAGGCATCCTCTCTCCCGAAGCTTATATGCTAGGGAATGACTTCCGAAGCTGGTATCACGCCTGGGAAACGCAGCTAACCAAACGCATGAGTCATGGGGTGCAAGTCGTGGCGTCGTACACGTTGTCGAAATCAATTGATTCGAGTTCCACAGATAATCTGGGCGCTGTGGTTTCCGATCCGTTCAACCTCCGGACGGAGCGCGGCCGTTCAGATTGGGACCGGCGGCACGCCTTTGTAGCATCCTGGGTCTGGTCGCCAACTCTCAATACTAACAACGCCTGGAAGAACAAATTACTTGGAGGCTGGAGTATCACGGGAATCACTACTCTCCAGAGTGGAAGCCCGGTGACCGCCTACTATTATGATGACGTGGCGTTAGATGGGACGGGCTCCGCCGACCAGCATGCGTTCTTAACCGGCCAGAAAATTGGGGTAAGCCATCCGTCGCGGGCGGCCATGGTCTCCCAATTCTTCAATGCCAACGCGTTTACTAGTCCAACGTGTGGTTTTAATCCAGACCAAACAATTGAGCAGCAAAATTGCACGCCTTTTGGAATCCAGTACTCACTGCTGGGCCGGTACGGTCAATCAGGGCGGGGAATTCTCAGCGGGCCTGGACTTAGTAACACTGATTTGGGGGCTTTCAGGGACTTCACATTCAAGGAACGTTACGCGTTGCAGTTTCGCATGGAGCTGTTTAATGCCTTTAATCAGGTTAGCCTCCAGAACCCCGATAGTTACGTCGAAGACGGGCCCGGAGTTTTCGGCGCCATTCTAGGAGCGAACTCTGGCAGGGTCATCCAATTTGCCCTCAAAATGAAGTGGTAAGCTGGCGCGGTGCTGGCTTCGGGTACAGTTCAGCCCGCGCGGCTGGGACAAGCTCGTTTGACATTACATACATTTAGCCAACTGGCGGTTCGGGCTGATGCACGTTTGTAATTTGGCCGGATTCCAGCCAAGAGAACGGAGAGGTTTATGCGATTACCAGGGATTATCTACATGTCTAGCCGCATCATCTTTCTTCTAGCAGTATCTGTTCTAGGCCTTGCAGGTACGCCGGCCGCAGCAAGTTCCTCTCTATACACCCGCGGCTACACCGTGATTCCCGAACCCCAAAAGATACAATTGAAGGCAGGAGACTTCCTATTTGATGGCGGGTGGCTGTTGGAACTTGGTACAAACGTGAAGGCTGGCGATGTCGCCGTGCAGAGCTTGCAAGAGGAACTATCCAACCGGTACGGAATCACACTGAAGACCGGCGTACGCACAATCGGCAAAGCCCTGCAACTCACGATTCAGGCAGGTTCCGTGGAGATTGGCGAGGCCACGGATAAGAACCAAGCGGCCATCGCCGAGCAAGCGTACAAGCTGGAATTGGCGAGTGATGGGATCCGCCTCACTGCCAACACGCCTACCGGGTTGTTTTACGGTGTTGATACCCTGGTGCAGTTAGTCAAGTCTGAGCGAGGAAAGTTGTGGCTCCCCGAGGGCCAGATCATCGACTGGCCGGACCTTCAGCTTCGATATCTTCTCTGGGACGACGCGTTCCATCTTGAGCACCTAAACGTGCTCAAGGCCGCGATCCGCCAAGCAGCTTTTTATAAGATTAACGGATTCACCCTAAAGCTCGATGGCCATTTTCAATACGCGAGCGCCCCTGCGGTGGTTGAGCCTTATGCTCTCGGTCCTGCCGAGTATCAGGAACTCACCGACTACGCCCTACGATACTACGTCCAGCTCATTCCGTATTTGGACGCGCCTGCCCATGACGCGTTCATCCTTAAGCACCCGGAGTACGCGGGGCTACGCGCCTTTCCGGAGAGCAACTACGAGTTCTGCGTAACCAATCCTGAAACCTACAAGCTGTTTTCGTCCATGTTTCAGGATTTGCTGAATGCCAATCGGGGCGGGAAATACATCCTGTTCTCCACGGACGAGCCCTACTATGTCGGAATGTCGAAGAACTCACAATGCAACGAAATGGACCGGGCTAAGGAGCTCGGTAGCGTGGGCAAGTTGCTGGCGGAGTTCGTAACCAAGCTGGCAGATGGTCTTCATGCCCAGGGGCGCACCGTGATCTTCTGGGGAGAGTATCCGCTGAAGCCAGGCGATATTCCGTCACTCCCCAAATACCTGGTCAACGGGGAAGTTTATGGCCCGGAATTTGATCCCGCTTTCAAGGCGCAGGGAATAAAACAAGGGATTTACACTTGGGCAGGAGGGGCGGAACCCCTGTTTCCCACGTATTATCCTCTCCTCGCTACCGAACGTCTTCATCCCAGTTATTCAGCAATCGGGAATGTCACCCGCATGTTCGAGCACATCTCGTTCACTTCGGCACGCCAGCAGACGGATCTGATCGGGGCGGTGGTCGCGGGGTGGCGCGATGCAGGTGTCCATCCAGAGACGTTCTGGCTTGGGTACGCTACGGGTCTCGCGCCTGCCTGGCACCCCGGCTCGCCCGATCCGCAAGAAATCATGAGTAGCTTCTACCCGCTGTTCTATGGGCCCAGCGTCACCAACATGGGCCGCGCTTACCAACTGATGAGTGAGCAGGCGCAGTTCTGGGAAGACAGTTGGGAAACGGCGGCCTCAAGTGCCAGGAAACCATTATTCGGCGACTCCTACGGCATCTTCAAGCCTCCACGGCCTGCCCACGATCAAACCCTCCCCTTTCTGCCGGTTCCGTCTCCGCAAGGCTTGCGGGTGGGTTCTGACTGGAGTCAGGGAAATCGCACACGGCTGCAACTTGCCGCGAAATTTCTCGTCGACGATGATGAACTGATGGACCTTCTCCACATGAATCTGCATCGGGTCGAGTTCAATCGCTACAACCTCGAAGTATTCCTTTCGGTTGCCCGGCTCTACCGCCAAAATCTCGAGATGCTGCTCGACCTGGGCCGCATCAACACACTGCTGAAGTCTGCAGAAGGGCACGCGGCAGGGGGGGCAGGCGCCGCAGGCCGTTAGTGCCATCGACACGGCCCTGGATATTGCGGCAGAGGTTTGGTACCAACGCAATGCTGCACTTCAGAATGCCACGTCCGTTTGGTACGAAACGTGGCTTCCGAGGGTTGCTGAAGCGAACGGGCGGCGGCACTTGGACACTCTGGACGATGCGAAGGACAGCCTGCCGGATCGGACCACTGACATGAGCTACCTTGTGCTTCGAGAACTCCTGTTTCCGCTGGGAGAATGGGCAGAGCAGACGTGCACGGCCAGAAATCTTTACGCCCAGGCAAACCATTTGCCGACTCGCAATCACAGGTTGGATTGGAATGATACGAAGACGGTCGTTCCTATCGAGCGGCCAACAACCGAAGACGAGGAAGAATTTCACTGGTATTGGTGATCGCAATTCCTTGCATTTGATCTTGGGTAGCCACCGGTCCCGAGTGAGCGAGTGCTCCAACCGGGTCCTCAGCGTAAAGGTGCCAATAAGTCAAGGGAAAGGGTCGCGGTAGGGACGGACATCCATCGCTGGCCGCCGGTGCACTCACGGCGAACCCCTGGCGGGGTTCTGCCAGCCAACGCGGAGGGGAGAAATCACACCACGCGGATGACCGCCTTTGAGGTGGCCCTATTCATTAAGCCACACGCTCTGCGGGGGGTGTCTGACTTGTGCCAGCGGGTTTCCTCAGGTGGTTCCCGGCGGCCCACTACTGTTGCTACCTGCTGAAGCCGGTGGCTTGGCGTCAACCGTTGTTCCGCCGCCGTCCTGGGGTGCAGGCTGCGTGGCCCCCAGCAGGATTTTGCGTCCGCGCGTGGAGATCGTTTCGACCACTTCTTTGGCGAGGAGCCCGGAGATGATCCCGACGAGGCTGATCATGTACGGGCTCAGCAGGGTGTCGCCTTTGGCCGATGACAGTACCACCAGGCCCGTCTTCGCCAGCACGTATCCGCCGATCGCCACCACGGACCCGATGAGGGGAATGAAGAGGTAGTCGGCGGCGCTGGGGTTGGGGTGAAGCGGGGAGCCGTAGTCGCGAAGCACTCGCAAGACTCCTCCGAATGCGCCCATCGTCATCACACCAGCAGCAACACGACCAGGTCATAAGGACAAACCAGCAACGGCTTCTCGTACCATACGTTCGCCAGGCTCGCCAGCGCAACGAAATCCTCCCGTCCTTTGATCAACTCGGCATACTGCTGCTGGGTGGAGTCCAAAGATTTCTGGAGCCCGTCGATCTGAAGGGAGTAGCCTTTGTCGTGCATGTCGTCCATGCTCTGGTCAAATTGCAGGTTAGGATAGCCTCGGACGAGACAATAAACAGGCCCGGTGAGGCGGTCAAGCGGGGTCCTGTCCACTGCGGCTTTGCGGGCATTCCGCGCCGTTTCGGCGTCAATCAGCTCACTGCGCAGAATCCCCTTACCGTCGAAGAGGCGCAGGCAGGTTTCCACAAAGAGGCGCTGCTCATTGTTCTGCCCCTGCTCCTGCTGCCTGGATGTCAGCGCCTTCTCTTGCTCTCCCAGCAACCGCCGGTTTTCATTGCAGTTCAGCCTCCAGAGGTCGAAATTCTCTCCGCCTTCCGACCGAAGTTGAACCGCTACGAGGAACACTACGGCCGAGAAAACAATCGCAACGTATAGGATGACCGTGACGAATATGCCCGTTACACGCATAAGGTGTTCACCCCCCAAAACCTCTGATCGTATGATCGACGTGCGGCAAGGGACTTATTCATGTCGCTTAGCCTCAGAGATTCGCTCGGGCCAGCAGCAGAAGTGACCTGCTTATACTCTTTTTCAATTTGGGATGCAAACTAAAGGTGACGCCGAGAGGTTCGTGGGATGATACGGAGGACATTTTGGCGATGAGGATGAAGGGCGACACAAAGTCTGAACACTGGCACTACCGCTCGTCGCAGTTGCTAAGTCCACTGGCCTGTAGCGGGATATCCACTTTCGGGGTTGGACCCTGATCGGTGGGATTAGAATTGAGCAAATGACATCGAGACCGCCATTGTTGGATGAGTCATTTTCAGACGGAGAGCGTATTCTGCGGACCAGTTCACTCGATCACCCGATCATTTGATCACCCGATCTTCAGTGACCCGGTGAGGTCCGCCAGGTGCAGCCGCTTGCGCCGGCAATAGTCGCGTATGCCTTCGACGATGCGCAATGAAGTACCCGGATCGTAGAAATTCGCGGTGCCCACTTGCACGGCACGCGCTCCGGCGATGATGAACTCCAGCGCGTCCTCGGCGCGAGCGATGCCGCCAATCCCGATGATGGGCACCTTCACGGCGCGCGCGGCTTGGTAGACCATTCGCAATGCCACCGGTTTAATGCCGGGTCCGGAGAGTCCCGCGGTGACGTTGGAGATGCGCGGCGTGCGGGTCTCAATATCAATGGCCATACCCACAAAGGTGTTCACCAGTGAGAGGGCGTCCGCCCCTGCGCCTTCGGCCACGCGCGCGAACAGCGCGATGTCCGTGACGTTGGGCGAGAGCTTGACGAACAGCGGATAGCGCGCGGCTTTCTTCGACGCGGCCACCACTTCCTCCGTCAGGCGCGGGTCGCTGCCGTACACGATTCCGCCGCAGCGCGTGTTGGGGCAGGAAATATTCAGCTCGTACGCCGCAATGCCCTCGCCCTCGTTCAGCGTTTCAATGCAGCGCACGTAATCTTCCGTGGAGTAAGCAAACACGTTCACCACGGTACGGGCTTTCAGCGTGCGCAGAAAAGGCAGCTTTTCCGTTAGGAACCGCTTGGCGCCCACGTTCTGAAGGCCAATGGCGTTCAGCATGCCCGAGTCCGTCTCGTAAATGCGCGGCGGGGGATTGCCTTCCATGGGCTTCGGGGAAATGCCTTTCACGCAGATTGCGCCAAGCTGATTGAGGTCAATCAGGTGGGCGAATTCCTTGCCGTAGCCAAACGTGCCGCTGGCCGTCCATACCGGGTTTTGGAATCGCACCCCGGCAATCTCGATTTCCATCTGGGGTCTGAATTCCGGCGCCGGGTCCGCCTGCTTAGCAGCCCCCCCTGCGAGTGGAGCGGCAACGGTCTCGGGCGTATGCTCCGCGGGAAATTTAGGTTGCACTTTGGTTCCCATCAAAATTCCTTGACCCCGAGTCTCTTATCCGTGTCCCAGACAACCTTGTCCGCCCAAAACACCGGACCCTCGGTGCAGACGCGCTGGTAGGCCTCGTGGCCTTCGCCATGGACGCGGATCGAACAGCCCAGGCACACGCCCAGCCCGCAGCCCATCCGATTTTCCATCGAAACCAGGCAGGGATGGCGAAACCGTTTGGCCAGTTCCACCGTGGCCCGCAGCATCGCCCAGGGGCCACAGACCATCAGCAGGAATTTTCGACCGCTGTGCTTTCTCAAGTATTCCTCGAGCGGCCGGGTTACGAAGCCGCGATATCCCGCCGAACCGTTCTCGGTGGCCAGCAGCATAGCGCGGACCAGTGGCTTGAACTGCTTTACGCCCACCAAGTCGTCTTTCGTTCGGGCGCCGAAAAACAGCCGCTGCTTGAATCCCGCCTCGGCCAGGTGTTTCGCCGGCAGCAACAAAGCCGCGATGCCAATGCCGCCTGCGACGAGCAGAATTTCGTCGCATTCGTGCGCCTGCGGCAGATACTCCTCCTCGAAAAAGCCGTGGCCTAGTGGCGCCAGCAGCCCCACCTTGTCCCCCGGCTTGAGTTCCGCCATCAGGCGGGTGCCTCGGCCCACTACTTTGTAGAGAAGTTGGATAACCCGCAGCGTATGGCCGGAAGCGCTGGGTTGGCCACCGTTGGTTTGGACATCAAAGACGCTCATGGGGCGACGGAGCAGGACGTCAGACCTTCCCAGAACGCGCAACATGACGAACTGGCCCGGCCGCACCCCCGGCGCCTGCCGGGGAGCATCCAAACTCAAAAGGAAATGGCCCCCGCTGAGCGATCGGTTCTCAATGACAGCCGCGGTTTCGTCGGACATCGGCACTATGCTAACAGAATGGCGCGGGTTCGTGTAGGGCTGCGGCGCTTTTCCCTCAAGTTAAGCTGCCGATCAGCCGAAGATAAGGGTGAGCGAACTCATTGGGGCTGGGCGTGTGTCCCTTTCCCAAGCTACGCCGGGGGCTCGTTGAGGCCGTGGAGGTCCCTGCTGGAACACCCTGCGGGAGAACCACTGTGTGCTGAAGGTTCGCCGATCGCGCAGAGCACCTGTGCGTCCCGCGGGGGCTCAAATGTGGAAATACGGAGAGAATCTAAGTGCGCGCAATTCGCGAATCAGCCATTTGCTGCAAATTGATGTGGATGCTTATGCTGACCACCAGCGCGGGACTGGTGGTGGCCTGCGTGGCTTTTGGGGTTTATCGGGCGTTCACGATTCGCACCGCACAGATGCGCGATCTGGCAACGTTGGCCGAGATTGTCGGCCAGAATAGCGCCTCCGCATTTACGCCGGGTGACGCGAACGCTGCCGCGCAAGCCCTCTGCACGCTTCGCGCTAGACCCGATATCGCGTCCGCAGGCGCGTACTCGCCGGAAGGCAAGCTAATCGCGGCGTATTATCGCGGCACTGTCTCCAGCCGGTTACCTTCCACGGTCTCGCTGGCGGATCAGGGGACTTCCAGCCGACAGCGCCTGGGCCACTTCTACCCGATCACCCGAAGTGGACGTGTGGTGGGAACCCTGTATTTGGAATCCCAGGTACCGTACGGCGGCCTATGGCGCGAGGCGATGATTGCCTTGGTCGTTATGCTGGCCTCGCTGGGTGCTGCGCTGCTGGTTTCGTTGCGGCTGCGGGGGGCTATCGCCGGTCCTATTCTGGCATTGGTACAGATCTGCGAAGCAGCCACAGGGATAAACAAAGCTCCTCCCTCTGCCGGCGCGGGGTGCCGGGACGAACTCGCCCTGGTAGGCGACAGCATCAAGACCTTGTGTTCCCAGGTTGAGGAAAGCCGCGAACAACTAACGAAGCTTCAGGAAAATACCGAGTCGCAGATTGCGGCGCGAACGGCTGAATTGCAGGCACAAAACACCCATCTCGCCTCCGCAAAGAAAGAGGCGGAAGCCGCCTGTCGCGCGCAAAGCGAGTTTTTGGCCAACATGAGCCACGAAATCCGGACTCCCATGAACGCCATCATGGGAATGACGGAACTCACGCTCGACAGCGACCTTGATCCCACGCGCCGGGAATACCTGGGACTTGTGAAGTCCTCGGCCGAGTCGCTCCTGACGGTCATCAATGACATTTTAGATGTATCCAAAATCGAAGCGGGAAAGTTGGATATCGACCAGACACAATTCAGTCTGCGCGACTGCCTGGGGGAGGCTCTGAAGACGCTTGCCCTGCGCGCGCACGAAAAAGGGCTGGAAATCGCTCTGTGTGTACATCCCGAGATCCCGGACAACCTCATCGGTGACCCCACTCGCCTTCGGCAGATCGTCTTCAATCTCGTGGGAAATGCCATTAAATTCACCGAGAAGGGCGAAGTCTCGGTCGAGGTCAATGCTGAATCGAACGCAGCGGACAAGACCACCTTGCACTTTGCTGTCGCCGATACTGGAATCGGCATCCCGCCGGAGAAAAGGTGCGTGATCTTCGAGCCTTTTGCGCAAGCTGACAGCTCCACCGTCCGCCGCTACGGAGGTACAGGCCTTGGGTTGACGATCTCGTCAAAGCTGGTGTCCACCATGGGCGGGCGGATGTGGGTGGTAAGCGAAGTGGGGCAGGGAAGCACGTTTCACTTTACCCTCGAGTTCGTACTGGGAAAGCGGGACACCGCCGCCGGTGTCCCCCTCAAGCCGGCTTTTCTGCAGGATGTGCCTGTGCTGGTGGTGGATGATAACCTTACGAACCGTCAGATCCTGAGCGAGCTTCTCTGCCACTGGGGAATGAAGCCTGCGTTGGCGGAAGATGGTAAGCGCGGGATGGAATTGCTGGAACGGACCAGCGCCTCGGGTGGGGCTTTTCCCCTCATTCTGCTTGATAGTTATATGCCGGACATGGATGGTTTCACGTTCGCGAAGCATGTCAAAAGCGATCCCCGTTTCAGAGGCGCCATCATTATGATGCTGACGTCCGGAGGCCGTCGAGGCGATGCATCGCGTTGCCGCGACCTGCGGATTTCCGCGTACCTGGTCAAGCCCATCCAACAAGCGGAGCTTCTGGAAGCCATCCTTACGGTTCTGGGCCACAAGGCTGAAGCGCCCGGTCGGTGCCATACGCTCGTTACTCGCCACTCATTGCGTGAGGATCGGCGGCGCATACGCATCCTCCTGGCGGAAGATAACCCGGTGAACCAGATGGTAGCCGTCCGCCTGCTGGAAAAGATGGGATACACGGTAACGGTGGTGTCGAACGGGCGCGATGCCGTCGCGATGTTACAAGAGCAGGAATTTGGATTAGTGCTGATGGATGTGCAGATGCCACAGATGGATGGTTACGATGCCACCCGCGTCATCCGCGAGAAGGAAGCACTCACCCACAAGCATATTCCCATCATCGCCATGACCGCGCACGCCATGAAAGGTGACCGGGAACGGTGCTTGGCGGCCGGAATGGACGGATACATCGCCAAACCGATTACTCCCGCCGAACTGCTTGCGGAGATCGAACGGTTTTCCCGTGCTTCCGAGCCCAATTCGTCGAATATGCCGACAAATACCGGGGCTGACTGCATCGACTGGCAGACCGCTTGGGCGAATCTGGAAGGGGACCGCAGTCTGCTGAGCGAGTTAGCCCAGTTGTTCCTGCAAGACCTTCCTCCGCAGATGGACGCCCTCCAGCGTGCCATCAAAGACGGGGAGACCCATGAGGTGGAGCGGCTCGCCCACCGACTGAAGGGTTCGGTGGGAAACTTCGCAGCGAAGCCGGCCTTCGAGGCAGCCTCCCGATTGGAGAAGATCGCGCAGTCCGGGGAGCTAGGGGAAGTCGTTGAGGCAATGGACGTTCTCCAATATGAACTCCAGCGCCTCCAAACCGCGTTGGAAAAATGGGCCGCCCATCGGGCCGATACAGACGGGGCGGACTTGTCAATCCCGCCGCCTCCTCCCGTAGGTTCGAACTCAGGCCTGACCGCAAATTGCGGGTAGAGTCAGGCAGCACGGCGGAGCTGCAATCAACCCGCGCTATGGCCATTCCTTCGGCAGACTCAGGGCAGGCTCTGGCCATGCACGGGCACAGGCAGGCTGCCCGTGGCACAGAATGCTCGCGCCAGTATAGCGTGCCGGATGCCATGCCAAAAGGGGCTGTCCCAGGGGGCAGGGTCCCGTCAAAGTTGAAGGACGGGAGAGAAGAACGAGCAGGCGGTTGAGGGGAAGCAAAGACCGGGTCGCATGGAGGGAGATGGACTTATGGAATCAGGCGGGGAGGACTAAGCGGGGAATGGAAAAACACCGCGCAGAGGTTTCGGTGGGGGAAGCGTGGCGCGGAGGGTCCGGGGGGGCGGCGGGTAGGGCCGACGCGGCGCGACGCAACGGACCCCAACCGGCGGTAGTGTCCTGATTTGGGCTGTAGCGCCGGCTTCCAGCCGGCATTGGATCTGCCAAGCCTGCTCTGAGCAAAGCGAAGGGATGGCGGCGGCGCGCCCAGATTAGGACACTACCCAACCGGCAGCCCGGCCGACCGCGGGAGCGGAACGCCCGCAGCACGCCCGGCGCGGCTCAAACTCGTGCCGGATGGTGAATGCCTGGAGGCTAGACGATAGCCATGCATGACATTGTGTCATGTGGTCTTCAGTTTTCTATAAATCACGTAACTGGTTTTGTTTTCAGTATGTTCTCAGGTTTGGGAGGAGAGGAAACGGTTCTCCGACCCTTTGTTTTCAATAATTTCTTAGGTTTGGGAGGATGCGCCCGTCAAGGACATTGTGTCTCTGTGTGGTTCGCGCGTTGTTGGCTTTCAGACTAGCCATGACCGGATCTGATCTCCTGCTGCCCGGCAGTACAAATGCGCCGGTTTTGAAATGCCGAGCCCTGACTATCGAATAAAATTGTAGCCTATCTAATTGGTTTTGTCAAGATCGAAATTCGCCTCGACTTTCCTCGCCCGAGGGCACTCGCTCTTACCTTTTGTCCTCGGTTGACATTCTCTCTTATCGTTGGCAACGGCAGGCGAGATTTTCTCGGGCGATGCGGCGCCAGTGCTTTTTTCATAACGGGAATCGAGGCCACAAGTCAGCCACTTTGGCGTGACCCTGGCGTACCAAGGTCCAAGATCCACTTACCTGGACACTTTTAGGAAAGTCTTGAAATTCTCAAGCACCTGCTGGGCAAGATCTTCTTCGGGCAGATTGCGGAGGTGCGCGAGTTCCTGCGTTATGGAACGCACATATGCCGGCTCGTTGCGCTTGCCGCGGTGTGGGACTGGAGCGAGATAGGGGGAATCTGTTTCGGTCAGGAGACGATCTGCGGGAACCATCCGCGCCGCTTCCCGGATGCTCTCAGCTTTTTTGAACGTCAGATTTCCTGCGAAGGAGATCAGAAAACCCCAGTCCAGGAACGTATGGGCGTCCTCAATGCTCCCCGTAAAGCAGTGCAGGATTCCCCCCAAGCCCGCCGGTTTCCAATGCGATGCGGCGATGTCCCGCAGGTCTGACCATGCATTGCGGCAGTGGATGATGATGGGAAGCCTGAGTTCGCGAGCGAGTTCCATTTGTCGAATTAGGACCTGTTTCTGAATATCCCGCGGCGAGTGATCGTAGTAGTAGTCGAGGCCGATCTCGCCTATCGCCGCGAGTTTCGGGCGCTGCGCGAGTTGCAGGATTCTCTGCGCGTGAGCATCCCCGAAGTGCCGGGCGTCATGAGGATGCACGCCAGCCGAGGCGTACAAATCGGGGTGATTCTCCGCGAGCTCAAGCGCCGTGGTGAGCCCGTCCGCGCCCGTCCCTCCGCCTGCTACGAGGATGTAACGAACGCCGGCGGCGCGGGCACGTTCAATTACCGCCTCCCGGTCGGAATCGAACTCCGAATCGTCCAAGTGGGCGTGGGAATCGATGAAGATAGGGAGATTGGGAGACCCGGAAATCGCGTGATCGGGCGATCGGGTGATCGGGTGATTGGGTGGTTGGGTAATCGGGCGATCGGGTGATCGGGTGATCGGGTGATTTGAAAATCCGGTCGTCGTCGAGCCCTCTGGGCTACTCAATGGGTTCGTATTCATTCGATCACTCAATCACCCGATGACCCGATCTCCCGATATCCTTGTTCACCCGGTCTCCCGATGTTTTGTTCACCCGATCACCCGATCACCGGATCTCCCGATTATCTAAGCCGGGCGCCGTTCGGCACATCTTCATTGAACGTAACGAGGACGGGGCGGCCCTGGTCGCCAACGGACGCCGCGACGATCATGCCGTTCGACTCCACGCCACGCAGTTTGCGCGGTTGGAGGTTCGTCACGACGACCACCTTCATGCCGATCAGTTTTTCCGGCGCGTAGTACTCGGCGATGCCCGCGCAGACCTGGCGCACTTCCGAGCCGATGTCCACCGTCAGCTTCAGCAGCTTTTTCGCTCCCGGGATTGCTTCCGCGGTCTTGATTTCGCCGGTGCGCATTTCGACTTTGGCGAAGTCCTCGATGGAAATCCTATCGGACGGGGTTGGCGGCTGGGGACTGGGGGCTGGGGATTCGCGAGTCGGAGCTTGTGGCACGGTCGACCCGGCCGTGTCTGCTTTCGCGGGCTGTAAGCCCGTGGCACCTTCTGGCTCCTGACTCCTAACCTCTGACTCCTTATTCTTGTCTGTTTCCACGGGTTTCAATGCCTCCTTGGGTTTATCGTGCTCGCGGTTAACCGTAGCGAGATTGGCTTGTAGGGGCGCTTCGCGAAGCGCCCCTACGTATGATCTGTCGCGCTCGCGATCACGCTGCGAGAATTCATCGAGCTTCGCCAAGGTTTTTACCTTGTCGAGGCGCGGGAAAATGGGTTCGGCTTTGCCAATCTTGCTGCCGGGTTCGATTATGGGCGTGCGGAGTTTCCCATCGACATATCTGACGCCCTCATGCGAGACGCTTTCGTCGTGTCCAAGTTGCTTCCAAAGTCGCTCGGCGCTATCGGGCACGACTGGATAAAGGAGCGCGCAAGCAGTTTGTAGAGCCTGTGTCGCTCTGTAAAGGGTTCCCTTCAAACTTCCTTGATCGACTGGTAAATTGGACTTTGCCAGCTCCCAAGGCTTGTTCTTGGAAATCAAAATGTCAGCTTGCGACACATACATCGATAGCGCGCTTAGGGCTGAGGAGAAATCAAATTGGTTGAAGCCGTCTTGGGTTACGTAATCGGTAAGCGAGTCCGCATCCCATATCGCGAGGCTTCGGTCTTCTGGGGGCGGCGAAGGTACACTCCCCTCGCAAAACTGATGTAGCATTGTAAGCGTCCGCTTCGCCAAATTGCCGAGGCCATTAGCCAAATCCGAGTTATATCGCTGAATCAGCCCTTCGTACGAAAAGCTCGTATCCTGTCCGAACGGCGCCTCGCGCAGCAGGTAATAGCGCAGGGCGTCATTGCCGGGCGCGCCGAACGAGTTCCACGCATCGACGATGGGCTCCGGGTAAACGACATTGCCCTTCGATTTCGACATCTTGTCTTGCTCGTAATAAATCCAGCCGTGGGCAAAGACCGTCGTGGGCAGCATCTCCGGCTGGTCAGGGTACGCCGCCATGATGAAAGCCGGCCAGTAGACGGCATGGAAGCGCAGGATGTCCTTGCCGATCATATGGACCAGTTCGGATTCGCCGGGCTTGTTGCGCCAATACTTTTGAAATTCGGCGCTGCCGTCCTCGCCCTGGGCGTAGCCGATGCCCGTCATATAGCTGGTGAGCGCGTCGTACCAGACGTAAAACACCTGTTCGGGATCGCCGGGCCACGGGATCCCCCACTTAATGCGCTTGCGGCTCACGGAAATATCACGCAGCCCGCTTTTCACGAAGCTCAAGACTTCGTTGCGGCGAAAGTCCGGCTGAACAAATTGCGGCTGGTCGTAAAGCTTGAGCAAAGGCTCCTGAAAGGCCGAAAGCCGGAAAAAGTAATTCTCCTCGCTGATCAGCTCCGCCGGCCGTCCGCAGATATCACAATTGACCGGATCGGTGCCGTCCGAAATGTAGCGTTCGTCGGAGACGCAATAACGCCCCTGATATTGCCGTTTGTAGAGGACCGGCCGCGATTCCAGCGAGCCGCCGCATTTGGGGCAGCGGGATGGCTCGGCGCCGTGCAGGTAAGCATCGCATTCGCGACAGTAGCGCAGCGGGTAGTTTTTCGCCCGCAGCAGCATTCGCTGCACCGACTTCTCGTGGTCGGGGTGCGACGTGTAAATAAAGCGAAGCGAATCCGGCTTCCCATCAGGGTAGACGCTGACGGGTATCCCCAATTTTTCCCAAAGCTCGACAAAGAGCTTGCGTTTCTCGTCGACAAATTCCTGGGGGGTAACGCCCGCCGCGGCGGCAGCGCGTTCGAGCTTCTCTCCATGCTCGTCGGTGCCGGTGAGGAAGGCCACGTCGTAGCCGCACATCCGCTTATAGCGCGCCAGCACGTCGCAGACGATGGTGGTATAGGCGGAGCCCACGTGCGGCCGGGCGTTGGGGTAGTAAATGGGGGTGGTCAGGAAGAACGTCTTGTTCATGCGGCATCGGCCTTTCCACGTTGCTCGAGGTAGGCGGCTTCGGCAGCGGCGATCACTTTTTTGAGCGGCACCGATTTTGCTGCGGCGAGGCGCTGGCAGTCGTCAAACTCGGGGGCCGCGTTCACCACCTTCCCTTCGCGGCGCGCCACTTTAACCTTCACCGCGCCGTAAGGGGTTATTACCGTAACGTGCTCGCGCGCCAGGACCTTTCGTCGCGCCTCGTAGATGCGCACGCCGATGGTGGTGGTCTGCTCGAAAAGTAACTGGCAGAGCGCATCGCTTTTGCCGGGTTCACAAAGCAGCGTGATGGTGAGGCCGGGCCGGTTCTTCTTCATCTGCGCCGAGCTGCACGTCACGTCGAGCGCGCCTGCGGCCAGGGCCTGTTCCAGGAAGTAACCGTAGAGCTGCGGGCTCATGTCATCCACGTTGGCTTCGATCACCGAGATGATCTCGTCGCCGCTTGAGGGCTCTTCGGCTTCCGGCTCGCGCTTCTGCACTTTCTGCCAGGCAGGATGGACGCGTATACCCGTTGCGGCGGTCTGCTCGAAAAGCAACCGGGAAAGGTCTTCGGCTTTGTCCGGTGCGGACACCATGCTAATTGTGAGGCCCGCCCGGTTTTGTTTCATCTGCGCCGAGCTGCGCGTGACGTCAAGCGCACCGGCGGCCAGAGCCTTTTGCAGGAACTGTGCATAGCGTTGCGCGCCAGGATCATAGACGGTAGCTTCGATTACGCAGACGGCCTCGGAACCGGCAGGCGCTTCAGGAGTGTCGCGCTCGCCGATCTGGATGCTTGACCGAGCGCCTTCACTGGGCGCGCCCGTGGCGGCGGCCGGTTCGAGGAGCAGTTGCGAAAGGATGCCACCTTTTCCAACCGCCTCGTCGCCGGTTGGCACTTCCTCGATCCCCTGTTCGCCTACGCGCGATTTCCGCCGCGCGTCAAAGATGCGGACGCCCGAGGCAGGCGTGTGCTGGAATAGCAATTGGGACAGTGCATCAGTCTTTGCCGGCTCACAGAGAACGCTGATCGTCAGGCCCGGCCGATTCTTTTTCGTGTGCGCCAAGCTGCACGTCACGTCCACTGCACCCGCGGCTACGGCTTGTTCCACAAATTGCCCGTAGGCTTGGGAATCCATGTTTTGCACCGTGGCTTCAATCACGGAGACCATTTCGTCGCCAGGCAGTCCGGGCTGTGCGGCAACTACGTCAGCCGGCTCGCCGACAAACAGGCGGGCAAGGTTGGGGTGACCGTGGTACTCATTTTCTCCCGCACCATAGCCGATTCTCGCGATTTTCATGGAGGGCAAGGGGCCGAAGCCGGAAGCCAGCGTGGAAACCAGAACGGCGCCGGTGGGCGTGACCAGCTCGCCTTCCACGCCCGAGGAATAAACGGGAATATTCTTTAGCAATTCCGCCGTAGCGGGGGCCGGAACCGGTAGGCTTCCGTGCGCGGCGTCTACCCGTCCGCTCCCCACGTTCAAGGGCGAACAGACGAGGTCGGAAATTTCAAGCAATTCCAGCCCAACACAGGCGCCGACAATGTCGAGCACCGCGTCCACCGCACCGACCTCATGGAAGTGAATTTCCTCCGGAGGAAGGTTGTGAAGCTTCCCTTCCACCTCGGCGAGGCGCTGGAAAGCCTTGAGCGCGCGACGCAGGGCCTTTTCCGGCAACTTCGCTGTTTCCAGCAAGACTTCGATATCCGCGAGCTTGCGGTGAGGCTGATCACCACGAACACGAATCTCGATCCGCGTGCCCAACAAACCGCTGCGGAGCACGCGCATCCGCTTGAATTCATAAAAGCCCAGCGGCAGTTTTTTCAATTCCCCGAACAAGCGCTCGAACGGGAGACCGGCGTCGAGGAGCGTTGCCAGAAACATGTCGCCGCTGATGCCGGATGAACAGTCCAGGTAGGCTTGCTTCATAGTAACCTCGGTAGAACTTCTCCGGCTGGGCCGCGCAGGATCCATTCCGCAAGCTCATCAGTGGGCGTGGGATCGGGATTCACAATCGCCACCCGGGCGCCTGAATGGCATGCCACCTGCACCAGTCCTGCGGCAGGATAGACGATTGCAGAAGTGCCAATCGATAGAAAGAGATCTGCCGTTCGTGCGGCGTCCATGGCGCGCTCCCATTCATCCTCCGGGAGCATCTCGCCAAACCAGACAATCGCCGGGCGCAGGATGCCGCCACAGCCGCAGACGGGAGGCAAGGGATCCATGGGGACCTGCTCGTTCCGACCTTCCTGCCCACACTTCGTGCATCGCAGCAGCCAGATGTCACCGTGCAACTTAATCACGTCGTGGCTGCCCGCCCTTTCGTGAAGGCCATCCATGTTTTGAGTTACCAGAGTGAACCTGCCCTTGGCTCTTCGCTGCAATTTGGTCAGAGCGAGGTGGCCGGGATTGGGCTTCGCCTTATGGATAAGGGCCCGCAGCCAGTCGTACCATTCCCACACCAGCCGCGGATCGCTGGCGAAAGCCTCGGCGGTGGCGAGTTTTTCCGGAGCTTGGTTTCTCCATAGTCCATCCGTCCCGCGAAACGTTGGGACCTGGCTCTCGGCTGAAATACCGGCCCCGGTGAAAGCCACAATCCGTCCGTTTTTGAGGCACTGCCGCACCGCTGCAATTGCGTTCTCCACTTTTTTGTTAACTCTCCCAAGAAATTCTGCCAGAAATTGGATACTATGCTGTAGCGCAAAAGGTTGTCAATGCGTGAAGGTGTTATCAGTCGTCAGTTGTCAGCTCTCAGTGGCTACCGGTCCGGGCTGCGGTGGTAGTTCCTACTGACGGCTGAAAGCTGATAGCTGAAAGCTGGAGACCGAAGGAGACCTAAATGGAAAATCTTAATCGTCGTCGTTTTTTGCAAGTTTCGGCGGTTGCGGGCGCGGGGCTGGTGTCGAACGTTTCGGCAGCGCGGGCCGCCGCTCCGGGCAGACCGTTCCGCCTCGGGATCATCATTGGTGTTTCGCAGGATCCCGAGGCAGCCATGCAGCGGGTTCATGATTTTGGCGTTCCGACGTGCCAGGCCAGCACGGATGATTTTTCGGACCGGGTTTGCAATGGGCTCAAGGCGGGCGCCGCGAAATACGGTATTGAGATTACGGCCATCAATAGTTCCGGGGGACCACCCAACGAATACACGTTTTACGAGGGTCCATTGACCATTGGCGTGGTGCCTCCCAAGTACCGTCAACAGCGGATTGACAATTACAAGCGCGCGTCCGATTTTGCCAAGCGGCTGGGCGTGCCGGCTCTCCACTCGCATTTCGGGTTTATTCCCGAAGATCCTAATGACCCGAATTACCAGGGCGTCGTCGCAGCGCTGCGTGAGGTAGGCAGGCACGTTAAGGATAACGGCCAGATCGTGCTCATGGAGACCGGGCAGGAAACGCCCATCACCATGCTCCGCGCCATCACCGACGCCGGCACCGGGAACCTGTTTGTGAACCTCGATTGCGCCAACCTGATTCTTTATGGCAAGGGCAATCCTGTGGACGCGCTGGACGTGGTGGGCCACTTGGTGCGCGGTACGCACGCCAAAGATGGGCTATTCCCCACGAATCCGCGGGAACTCGGCAAGGAGGTGCCCATCGGCCAGGGCAAGGCGAATTTTCCCAAGCTGATTCCGCGCTTGAACCAGTTGGGGTATTCCGGGCCGTTGACCATCGAGCGGGAAATTTCCGGGCCGCGGCAGATCGAGGACATCAAGAAGGAGAAAGTGTATCTGGAGAGCCTGGTGGCAAAGCTGGGGTGAGAAATGGGTATTTACGAAACCGGCTGGACTGATGTAGCTTGGTAAGGAGAGATTGATTCTCCTGCGGTCAGCTCGTTAGAACGTGCGGCGGGGTGGTTCAGCGTCGTCGCATTTCAGGGATACGCAATGCGCGCTGGGGTTTGCCGACGATTTACTGGGTCCCTGGTCTCGAATGGCGAATCCCGTGCTTAGCCGGGCCGGTAGCTCAATGGTAGAGCACTGCCCTTTTAAGGCAGGGGTTCTGGGTTCGAATCCCAGCCGGCTCACCACTTTTAGTGCTGTAATTTCAATGAGTTAGCGACAAGCCGAAAAGTGTGTGTGTATATTGCGCGAAAAACTAATTTGCTCGCCCCGTAGTCTGTTCGGCTTCGCTGGTTTCCCATGTCCGGCGTACATTCGCCTCAAGTTGTTCCTGTCGCGCGCGTACCCATGGCGCATAGTGCTTCTCCGTAATGCGCACGCTCGAATGGCCCAGAAGGACCGAGACTTGCTCGATCGGAACGCCCGCCAGTAGCAGCTCAACGGCGAAGGTATCGCGGAATCGGTGAGTGTGGCCGTTCCGAATCTTCGCGTCGCGGAAAACGTAGTGCAGCCACTTGCAGCCCAGGCGCGCCGCCGCGGTAGGGACTGAATCGCCACTCCAAAAGAAATACCTCTGCCCGGCGGCCGTAACGTCCAGTAGTCGGCATAAATCCGGGGGAAGAGGTAAATGCACCGGCGTACCCGTTTTTGCGGTATAGAGAAACAGCTTGCCATCGGTCACATGTTCGCGTGCGAGGGTCATCGCGTCTTGAATACGCAGGCCGGAATAGCGCAAGAGCATGACCAGCGCTCTCAGGCGCATGCCGTCCACGTGCTCAGCGCCGTCGCATGCGGTCAGCATTGCTGTGATCTCGTCGTGTGAGAATGGCATTGTTGGCGTCATTCGGACTTGAGGATTTTCGAGCCGCTTCGCGTAGTTCTCGCGTATCCAGGCGCGGTCAACGCAGAATGCAAACCACTGGCGCAGGCGCTCAAGTTTCTTCAGCGCTGAGAGATTGCCGTCGCGCCAGGAACGCCGAAGGCGCGCCGTCGCCTCCAGGTCCCAACGCGCCAGGTCTGTGAGATTGTTCGCCTGCGCATAGGATTCGATCAGGTTGCACAGAGAATCATACTTGCGCGTCGTGCTGGCCGCCAGCCCGCGCGCGCGGAGCTCAGCCATATACTCAACACAAGCGCGCTTCACCGTCATGGTCCGCTGGTGCGGATCGGTAATACCTTCCGGCCCCGAGCGCGTCCAGCCGGCTATGATCTCTTGGGCTCGATCCCAATTGTTTGTTCCCAGGGTTCTGCGGATAAATTGGCCCTCAAGTGAGCCTTCGGCACTGATTGGGCAGTTACACTTCCACCAGCGCCGGCCCCGCTTCCATCCCTTACAGGTCCGTCGATGGCGCCGGAAAATGTTGAGCATGTCTTAGACCTCGCGAATTGATCGAATTCTGAGAGCAACGGGCTGGAAAGTCAAGGCCGAACCTGAAAACCGCGGCCGGCCGTATGAAGTTGACCGGCCCCGGTGGCCCCACCACGTGGGCCGTAAAACTCAATTGACACAGCGAAGGTCTGCGGCGTCGGCGCATCTCCTGAAGGTCCGCGCGAAACGCTGGTCTTGCTCGTGCGCTTCGCGCGATAGTTTGGTTAATTTGCCGATCCTGTCAGACATACCGCATTGCAGTATGTCGCCCGGCCGAATGCGCGCCGAAAAGTCGCGTACAGCAACCATCAAATTTTCGCGCGTGTCGATGGCCCGGCGAAACTTACTGAGTATCGAGTCCAGGTCTGCTACCGTGACACCGTGTTCCATGGCTAAAGGGATCCTCCTCGCATGTGGTATTCATACGTGCTGGCGAGCGATTGCGCGCTTATCTGCTTTTGAATGGCTTGTATGGCCCGCACGATCTGGTGTTCCACGCCGGGTTGGGCGCCGCGAGCGTCAATGTAATTAGTGGTTTGGTTGCCGCCGCCGGTCAAGGCGTCGTTGGGGATAATCTGGCCACTGGCGCCAGGCGCAAACAGTTCCGGTCCTTGCTCGCCCACCATGTAAAGATCGCCCGCGGTAACCGGGCCGCCGGCCGCCTTGCCGCCCACCAGTCCGGAAAAGAAACTGGAAAAGAGCCCTGCCACGCCGCCGGAGCTCGATCCTCCCAGCGCGCTAGCGATTTCCTTAAAGGCATACGTCTTGAGGATGAATTCCGCAAAGAGCGTAATCATGCCCTTAATTTCCTGCTCGAAATTCTTCCCATACACAATCATTTGGGTGAACGCGCTCGACATATCCTGCCCGAGTTGTTTGGCGTTGGCGTCCAGCGTCTTGAACTTGTCCGCGGCCCCCTGGGGCGCAAGTTCATTTAACTGCTGGTGGGTGGGGCCGCTCTGGCCAAGGGGTAGTTCGGCGGGAGCGCGCTGCATTTCTATTTTGTTCAGTTCCGCGCGCATCTCGGCGTATTCCCCGCCATCGATAACCCCTTGCTTAAGGTCCTCATTCAGCCGCGCAATCGCCTTGTCGTAATCCTCGTCGGGCTTGTTTTTGAAATCGCCCCAGATTTTATCCATGACGTGTTCGTAATCGTCGGCAGAGACCAGGCCCGCATCAAACGCCTCGTGGAGCTGCCCGGTCTGCTTGATGTACTCGGAGAGCGGATCGAGGGCGGCATTCATCTCGCGCGCAAAGTTGCGCACGGTGTCCATGTACGTCGCCATGCTCTTCTGGGTTTGGGTGTCGATGTCTTCTGGAAGGTCGTTTTCAATATCCTGCCAAGCGTCGGGCTGGCCGGCCTTAGCGGTCTTGGTTTTGGCGGGATGCATTAGCGCATCCAGCGGGCTGGGCGCTTTTTGGACGCTCAGTTGCCGCGCCCAGATAGGCAGTGCGCTCAGCATGTCGTCGGGCGTGGGTGCGGCGCCCGGTAAGTTCTGGGCCGGCTCGAAGCCGTACTTTTTAAGATTGTCGAGTTTTGCCTGCGCCTCATTTACAGGGGAAAGCACCGCGGTCAGATTAGGGATTAACACTTCAGCAATACCTTCTCCGACACCTATCATCATCAACTTAACATCCTCTAATACTTCGGTCAATTTATGGCCGGCTTGCACATCGTCCTCACCCATCAGCAACCCTAGCGCGCGCGCCTTGTTCTCGGCGCCAGCGAAGCCATCGTCTGCCAGTTTCCGCAGCGCCTCGGCGTTTTCGGTCCATCCGCGGCCGACTAGGGTGGATGCGGCAAAATCGCGCTCTTGTGCGTCAGTGAGGCCGAAAATCTTTTTGGTAACGTCTTCGATGCGCTTCTGGACAGGTTCCAGCTTGAGGCTTTCGAGGTCGGCCTTACCGAACAGCGCTTCGAGTACCTTGCCCGGCTCGCTCTTGGGATTGGTGAACGCCGTCTCAATGTTTTTGCCCAGGCGTGACAGTGTGCCCGATAAGCTCTCAAAACTCTCACCGCTCTCGGTGGCTTCCACGCGCAGCCCGGATAATGCCTCAGCGCCCAGGCCGGTAATGTTCTCCATTTTGTAGATCTGCTCGCCGACTGACGCGGTGTCGGTAACCAGGTTCTTAAGCTCGTCACTGACCGCCGCCAAAGAGAATCCCGCCGTCACCCCCGCAAAGATAGTCTTGAGCGGGGCGATAACGGACGCGATATCGTCAGACGCCTGTTTGGCGATTTTCGTCGCCTTATCGAAGTCAATCTTTAAACTGGCTGAATCGGCGCTGAGTCGAATGATAAGTTCGGCTAATGTCATGTTTTTTCCTTTTCTGGGGGCCAACTCCATTGAAAGGGTCGGCCCGACCCAAACCCCCGTTAGGGGGTAACCTTAATTTCGCGAGTAAACGCGCGCGGTTACACACACGGTCTAGAAAAAACCTTTAACTCTAAAATCAACCCCCTATCCCCTACCCTTGGAGTAAAGTCCGCGGTCACGCGGCAGAATCATGCAACCTTATAAATATTGCATTTGGTTGCAAGAAACTGCCGTTACTGTGTTACGTTGCTCGGTGGTGGCATTCGACTCAATTTTCGTCGTTTCTTGCCTTGGAAACTGCATACCCACCACCTCGATCACACCGCCGCCGGCCGCAAGCTCAAACGACAGGATGCACGGGTCAAACTGGCGTAATCGTTTGAGGGCCACCACGAACGCGCGCGGCGCCATCCCGGTCAAACTTTCGACATCCGATCGGCGTAATGAAATCCGGCCGGTGCGAACGCCCGCGCACAGTTCCCATGTGTATGCCAAATAAACAAACGCGGTAAGATCCTGGTGCTTGATCTGCCCGTGATATAGCGCCGTGATCATGCGCTGCCAGACATCGCGGTAGACAATCGCGCATCGGACGCCTTGTTTTGGCCGGCTGTAGCAGGCGCCATAAAACTTCGTGGGGAACATTTTCCCTGAGTCGGACTTACAGCCCTTTTGATAATTGATCCATCCTAGTTTGCCCAGCTTCGCGCGGGCGCCGCGATAGCATCTCAGGCTCATGTGGAGTCTGTTGGCGCCCAGGCTATCCGGTCGCTTAAAGTCTCCGCCCTGCCAGATGCCCTTTTCGAGCAAGCTTAGGTATTGGCTCATTGCGTAGTTGATGTCCAAGAGCAAGACCACTTCGGTGTATTTGAGCGCTCGGAACGCCGTCTGCTCGATCAAATCGAAGCGAACGGGGAACCAAGCTCGTGTGTTTTCCATGACATTGGCTAGCCCCGCGCTGTTTGGCGTGTACTAGGTTGCAAGAAACTACCACGCCGTCTGTAAGTGGTTGACTTTAAATAGGTTACTATGTGCGCGTCGTTTTTTTGCAACCATCCCTACTCCCCTTACCCCCCGTACAGGGTGTTACGGTGGCACGTTTTTTGATTATGTTGTTGAATATAAAAGACTTATCTATCTTTTCGAAGTGTTACGGTGGAGCATGCCGAAAATCGAAAAACAGCCCGTATCTTATTGATTCTTTAGCTGCGTAACAGTGTAACGGGTCGCCGTGCCACTGTGCCACTACGGTTTTGGCACGGCACTGGCACGGGCGCACACTTTCTGCCAGCATGGCCAGCAAAACACTTTGTCGGCCTGGTGCTGGCGAAATTCGCCGACATAGATTTTTTTCTGGCAGTCCGAGCACGTCTCGAACTCCAAACCAAAGCGGTTTATTACGTCGGCTGCCTGGCGCGGGGTCAATCCCGCGACTTGGCTGCCGTAACGTTGAAATTGTCCTTCCATAATCCCTCCGCTATTTAGATTTTGTTGACTGGGGCCACAGTAGTTGACCGCGGCCCCGGTTTTACCCTGCTGACTCGCCAGCCAACAGGGAAACTTACAGATCAAGTTCAATCGCGACCAAGCGCCCCATGGCGCGCCGGCGTTCAGTTTCCATTTCCGGATCTAGCTCCGGAACGTAGATACTTGAACCGCTCGCCCTGCGGAATTCGTATGTGACACTAGAGCGCGCCTGGATGTTTTGCGCGGACCGGGCGGCAACGTTTGTCGTTGGGTATGCCGGATGATTGACCGGCCCGACGTCCAGGAGATCCACGTCAAGGAGGGTCCGCCGATTCGAGGAGCTCCACTTGTCCGCGACAGGGACAAATCCGAAACTGCAGGCGTTTAAGTCTCCCCGCTGGATCGACTCGTAAACGTCCCGGGCGCGCTGCGAGTTCCCGATGTCGCACACGAATTGCAGGCCGCGGGAGTCCTCGGTCAAGCGCAGAGTGCCGCTTGTGGTTCGGCCCAATACAAAGTTGTTGTCATGGTTATAAAGGCAGAGAACATCCTGCCGTTCCCTGATGGCCCGCGAAAAGGCGCCAGGAGCGATATCCTCGGTGAACCCGCCAAGGTCTAGGCTTGGCGAATTAAATACCGCGGTGTAACCCTCGATCGTACCGTTTGGCTTGGCCCGGAGCTCGCCGCCGGTTAGAAATCTGCGCTCGTCCATATTGATTCCTCTCTTTTTGGAATTATTCAAAAAAACGGGCCGGCTCAGCCTACCTCCGGCCCGGTTAACGGAGGCAACTCTACGCAGCCGCGTTTTGCAAGACTTTTACGGGACTGTCTGTCGATGTCACGGCCAACAGCAAGCCGTTGACACGCATTTGTGCGCGATAGCCGATCTGCCCGAGTTCGGCGAAGCGCTCACGGAGGACAGTGATATTTGTAGCCTCTGACACCGCCCGAACGACGAAATAACGCATACACCCAAAAGCAATGGGCTTGTTGCTCGCCCCGATACTGGGGAAGTCAGGGCAGAGCCAGACCGGGAAGCCGTAAAGTAAGCGCTGGCCTTCGGCGGTGTACGTCGGGTGAATGATCGGATGGCCGTTTTTGCCGACGATCGAATCCAATTTTAACAATGTCAAATCCGACATCAACCAGCCTACGCGGGGGCCGGACCGATACGCACTATTAACCGACTCAATAAGCGCAACTAAGTCAGTTGTGCCTACAGATGAGGCGCCGGTTTCCGCGCCCCCGGTGTTTGCGCTTGAGCCCGACGCGGTACACCCCACCAGGGCACCCGAAAGCAAGGCGCTTACCAGACCAGGCCCAGCGCCGCGGGCGATTCGAATAGCGAAGCATTGAGCAAGGAGGTCGGTAATGGGAAAAGCGCTATCCTGCGCAAGCTCTATGGAGCATGTAATAACGCCGGTCCTGAAAGTTGAAGGCGTGGAAAGTTTGGCCGCTGTCATCGGATCACCGGTTGGCGAGGAATTCGCACTGCTATCCTGCTCTCCCTCGCTCACCACGGCCGCGGACTGTGCGGTGTCATCCAACTGAGGGAAAATCTGTGGTGCCCCTGTCGGAGTTTCGACGATCGTACTTACGTCTTTATCGAAAAGCCGATTGTAGGCTTTTAGTACGGTGGCCATGCGCTTGTAGAACGCCTGCTGCACCTCGACGTTTGTCGATGTGCTTTGCGTGGGACTTCCGATACCCAAATCACGGGTTGTCCGTCTCAGGTAATTGTCCAGTGCGCGCGCTTCGGGGCTGTCGGCCGCAGAGCCCTCTATGGGTTCGCGGAGTTGTTCAGCCAGGCCTAGCAGCCCAGAGACGCGCGAGGCGTCCTCACGGGTAAAGCGGGGCCGGGAAAGTATAAGCCGTGCTTCTGATAAAACGGTGTCCTGAGTGATTAAGCGTTCTTTCACGGTATCTCCAATCTCTCTCGTGGAGAGTGTGCCGGAACCGCCGGCTTGCGGAAAGCGCACGACTACGCGCGCCCGCACGCGCGGGCGCAAAACGAAAACTGGTTTGTGCTGGTGTCAGCGCGCTTCCATCGCAGGGATCAGCATCGCGTTTTCCGTGTACGGCCGGAAGCGAGCCGCCGCGGGAACGCGGACCTCGATGAAGAGCCAATCTGGGTCGATGCGAAAAAATTCACTTATCCGCTGTTTCTCGTGGGGCAGGAATACAGAACGGCCACTAAGTTTCCGGCTGAAAGTGGCTTCTGATGTGTGTATGACGGCCGCCATCATGTATTGAGAAATACGCTTCTCTGCCATTGCAACCTTGAGATTCGGGTATCTCACTTGTCATCCTCCTTGAAGGAAAAAATTGCTTCAGTCGTGGCCATAAAAAAAGTGACCGCCGCAATTGAAATTAAGCGGGGTCGGGTCGGAATGCTTCGATACGACGCGCCTGAAAAGGGATCTTCTTTACATACGCGTCAATGATGTGGCGCTCGCCTATGGTCTGCGCCACGCGCCAGTTCTCCTGGTGCGGACCATGACCATTTGCCACCACGTCTAACATTTGGTCCTGCGCGGAACGGATGCTAGTCTCTATCCGCGCTCGCTGCCTTTTTAGGAAGCGGTATCTTGACGGTGACATTCTAGCCTTACCTCCTTGCGGGCGCTTTGTGGCGCGCGCCCGAACCCGCTTGTGGAGTCTTACAGTGGGTTTTTAGGTGCTTCAACTACACTTCATATTGTTGCTTGATTTTTTTTGTGTGTCTGTTACAATCGTAAACATGAAACAAACAACGCATCATGTGTTACTACCTACGGAGATTAGAAAGTGCGGGGAAACGCTGGCCGCATGGCTGAATTCAAATCACCAAGGGAAAAGCTACTACAGGGCGGATATACGCCTTGTTATCCTCCGCCCGGACGGGTTCACTATCCCTCACCGCATAATCAATGCCTCGCCCGATCTATTGAAGCGCTACTTTCCCGAGCTTGTAGATAAAAACATCTTCCCCGCCTCAGAGCGCCAGCTCTACTCGCAGGGCCTCACAGAAGTGTTTGGCGCGGCGCTTGCCATATCTGATGCCCTTGAACACTGGAAAAGGGTAAAGGAGTGCCCGAACTGCAAAAAGTTCTTCTACGCGCATCCCCAGCGAAAACGGTTTTGCAGCCGGAAGTGCCAGGAAGCGTTTTACTGGAACGGACAACGGGGGCGTGCATGGCGCCGTACTTATATGCGCAAGTACAGGGCCGATCAGGCGCGGCGCAACGCCAGGGCGTTAGAGTTGGCTGCAAGAAAGGGCGCCCGTAAAAAGTAGGGCCGCCCAAAAGCGGCCCTCGTCGGTGTGGTTACAGCAACGGTCTTTCCCCACTACGCGGCCGGCAGTTGATGCCGACCCGACTCCACTACTTGGCCATCCTGCCGAACATCGATGACCTTTCCTGGGACTAGTATCCGCAGGCCACCCGGATGCAATACAAAGATAGGCGACCTATCACTTGGATCACTCTCGGGATGTTTCATCCGCTTTCGTGTTGCCGCGGTGGACTGGCGATTCAATTTCGGCTTGCCAAACGTGCAGACAGCGGTAAATGGAACGTCTAAGCACCTTCCGTCAAGGTGAGTCATTTCGCAAGTACCAGACTGCTGCCTTTCGTCATCGCTCACGTCGACCGGCCCACCGTTAACCTTGAAACCCATTTCGAGAGCTTCATCTATCGTTTTAGGAGTGCGCATCACTGTCGTTGTTCTCACCTTTTTCCCCTTTTTCTGCGGCTATCTGCCGCTCGATAAGCTCATCAACTGCCCGGCGGATAAGCTCAGCGACGGGCGCGCCGGTCCGCTTGGCAATCATTTTGAGTTTCTTAATCTGACCCGTCCTAAGAAACAGGCTTGTACGTTTCATGTATGCCTGTATATACCTGTATATGCCCGTACACAATGACGGATGTCAATTTGTGAAAGATTATTTCAAGAGCCATGATGACAGGGGCGCCGCCTTCCCGTCTATGGTACACTTGTACCTTCTTTATGCTTTTCCAGCCGACAGGCTGCCTGATACGCTCCGGTGATATACTTGTTAGAAGTTTTCTTTCTGTGTGTGTTTTGTGTGCGCGGGTTCTAATTCTGGCGATTCTAGCGTTTTGGCATCCAATCGAATCAGGTATTTACATATATACCAATAATGCCGATAGTTCGAATCCCAGCCGGCTCACCACCTTCGCTCTATGCAACACGAAACCGCCAGCCGCACCGCCCTAGCCACCGCTTATCTGCGCGCTGCACACCAGTTGCTCGATGACCCGCCATTACTGCTGAATGACCCGATTGCCGTACTGACCGTACCAACATCCTCTCTGCTTCGGTCGACACATGCGTGAATTGATCTATGACTCCGCTACCGCCATGGCGGCGGCAATACGAAAAAAGGAAATTTCCGCCCGCGAACTCGTAAGCGTACTCCTGGGGCGCATCGAAGAGGTGAATCCGCGCCTGAACGCCGTGGTGCAAATCTGCGCCGCGCAAGCTCTGGCGGATGCACGCAAGGCCGACGAAGCGCTCGCGCGTGGAGAAATCCTCGGCCCGCTGCACGGAGTGCCCTTCACGCTAAAAGACGCCATTGAAACTGCGGGAGTGATTTGCACCGGCGGAACCGAGGGCCGCGCGCACTACGTTCCTGCAAAAGACGCGGTGGTGGCGAAGCGCTTGCGCGACGCCGGAGCAATTCTGCTGGGAAAGACCAATTGCCCGGAGTTGGGGTGGGCGTGGGAAGCCGATAACCTCATCTATGGCCGCACGAACAATCCTTATGACCTGAGTCTCTCTCCCGGCGGGAGCAGCGGCGGCGAATCCGCCATTATCGCCGCGGGCGGGTCGGTGTTCGGCCTGGGCAGCGACGCTGGCGGAAGCGTGCGATTTCCGGCTAACTGCACGGGCATCGCAAGCATTAAGCCAACCTCCGGGCGAGTCCCGCGCACCGGGCATTTTCCCGGGCCTGGAGGATTGCTGGATTCGATCTGGCAAATCGGGCCACTCGCGAGATACGTCGAGGACTTGGCACTGGTGTTGCCGGTGATTTCGGGCGTGGACGGCCAGGACGCCGCCATCGCGCCCGTGCCGCTTCGCGATCCTCAGGCCGTCGATCTACGGCGGCTACGGGTCGCGTTCCACACCGACAACGGAATCGTATCACCTGGGGCGGATATTGCCGCGGCCGTAAGGAACGCTGCTCAGTCGCTGGCCGCCGAGAATATCGCCGTTGAAGAAGCACGGCCGTCGGGCATCGACCAGACGTACGAGATCTATGTCGGCCTGTTTACCGCCGATGGAGGCTCAGGCATCGAGTCAGTGCTGAAGGACGCGGGGACAAAGCGTGTCCATCCACTCATGCAGCGCGTGCTCGACTTACAACGCCAGGGAGGCAAGTCCGTGGCGGAATTCGGTGGCTTAGTCGGCCGCTGGGATGACTTTCGGCGCGGCATGCTCGCCTTTATGTCAAAGTACGACGCCCTGTTGTGTCCGGTCTGCTCCTTCGCGGGAATGACGCACGGCTCAACTTATGACGTGCTGTCCAGCTTCAGCTACACGATGACTTCAAACCTGACTGGCTGGCCCGCGGCAGTGGTTCGTGGCGGGACCACTCAAAACGGATTGCCGATCGGGGTACAGATTGTGGCGGCGCCATGGCGGGAAGATGTGGCGCTGGCGCTTGCCGAGTACTTGGAGCGTGCGCCAGGCGGATTCCAGCACCCCGCCCTATGACAGTCGCGAAGGCAGTAGGCAGAAAGCAGAACGCGCGGCGCAGAAAACACCAGTGAAAACGATGCTCGGACGCAGCGCACCGCATCGTTTCGGCAGCCGCAGGCTTGCGCTTTGTGCAATCCACAACCCCAGAGTGCTACGAAAGGGCTAGGCCTACTGCCTACTGCTTTCTGCGTACTGCCTTTTGCCTACTGCCTTTTGCCGACCGTTCTCTTATGATTCCCGTGCCGTGTCCGTGGCGGCGTTCCACACCATCTTATTGCCGGACAAATAGGAGAGGTTCACCATGTGCCCCGCGGCGGCAGCATGGTGGCCGATCACCGCGTTCTCGCTGCATTCTTTGCGCGAGCGGACGCAATCCAGAAACTCCAAGGTGTGTAGCACGACGGAATCCGTGCCCTGGTCCTTGTAGATCACCGTCCCATCTTCGACGATCGGCGGGTTGGCCTCCTCGCGGTGGTCGCCCACATTCATGAATTCGTCCTGAAGACTCTTCGGCCAGGAATCGATGGCGTAACCATAGCCTTCTTTGGGATTCTCCGCGGCCACGGTGAAGCTGCTTCCGAGCAGCGTCAGTGATCCCTTGGTGCCCAGGAACGTCATGCCTTGGTCGGGCACGCTGGCGTTGTTGAAGGTGGCCCCCATGTTGACATTGAATCCCTCGGGATAAACAAATAGCGCATCGAGCGTGTCAGGAACCTCACGGCCGTCTTTCCGAACCAATATTCCGCCCGAGGCCACGACGCTGGACGGCACCTCGGCGTCCATAATGAAGTGGATGGACGTAATAAGGTGAACAAACAGGTCGGTGGAAATGCCGCCGGAGTATTCCCAGTACTTGCGATAACGGAACACCCGTTCCGGGTCATAGGGGCACTTCGGCGCATTTCCCAGCCACTCGTGCCAGTTGAAGTTCACGCCTTCTTTCAGGTCGGGCGGAATGGGATAGTTCCACGCGCCATTCGAGCTGTTGCGGTTGTACGAGGCAATCACCTTGGAGACTTTTCCGAGTTGCCCCGACACCACGATTTCACGCGCTTTCTTTTGCAGGAAGGAAGATCGCCCCTGACTGCCCGCCTGAAGGACGCGGTTGTATCGCCGCACCGCCTCAATCATTTTCGGCCCGTCTTCCACGCGATGCGTCATGGGCTTTTCAATGTAGACGTCCTTGCCCGGCGGAGAGCGCGTCCAAAACCATCGGAAGGTGCTGGTGGTCGGGCGGCGCCAGAATGACAGCGTCGATGTCCTTGCGATCGAGCAACGCTTTGTACTGGGCAAAATTGGTATCAATCTTGCCGTCCGTGCGTTCCTTGGCGCGCGTCAAATGCCCCTGGTAACAATCGCTGACGGCCACCAGATTGGCTTGCCCGGTCTTTTTGATGGCTTCCATCAGGATGTTGCCGCGAATGCCGAATCCGATGAAAGCCACATTAACGCGGTCGTTGGGGCCCGCCGGTGGGGGAAGGGGAGTGGCCTCCAGGGGAACTGCTTTCCCATTCAGCAGCAATCCCAAGCTCGCCGCGCCCACGGTGCTCCGGCGCATAAATTCACGTCTATTAAATGATGGCATTGTTTTCGTCCTCCATGCGAATGAATAGAAACGACGGCAGGAGTCCTGCACTTGCAGCCTATACCTGGCGAGGGCAGGTCAGCCCTATACTCTTATCCTCTCTGTGCCTGGAGGTCAACTACTTTGTGCTGCACCTTTGTGCTGCACCTTTTCTGCGCAACCGTGCTGCCGAAGGCCGCAAGCCTGGCGATGGCAGTCGTGCCGGAAAGCACCCAGGGTTACGTCAAAGTCGCGGCGTTTCAGACTGTGGGAGCGCTAAACATCGGTAAGTCGGAAATGGCCCGTCCCCCTCTTCCGATCCCGTTCTTCCGTGTTGGCACCCAAGACGTCACCACGTCATACCGAAGTGTCCGAAAAATGCTGCATGGCCACGCCAAAATGTCACCACGTTGAACCAAAATGTCCGATACTTAAACCAAAATGTCCGCTTTTTCTCGGTCATTTTGTTCTGCGATCCTTTGTTTTCAATAACTGTCCTTGAGGTAAGCCACTGGTTCGACCAGTGAGACTCGAAGAGGTTTGACCGTTGAACAGAGTAACATCCTCCTCCAAGGTGGCTTGATGAGAACCCATCCCAAAGGAGGATGTCATGTCAGACCTTTACCAGAGCCTATCCCATTCACGATGGGACTGCAAATACCATGTGGTGTTCGTTCCCAAGCGACGGCGCAAAGTACTCTTTGGAAAGACGCGGCGACACTTGGGAGAAATTTTCCACGCTTTGGCCCGGCAGAAAGAATGCCAGATTTTGGATGGACATCTGATGCCGGACCACGTCCATATGTGTATCGCGATTCCGCCCAAGCATCCGGTCGCTTCGGTGATCGGGTTTCTGAAAGGGAAGAGCGCGATCGCCGTAGCCCGAATGTGTGGCAAAGAGCGAAATTTCACGGGCGAGCATTTCTGGGCCCGTGGCTACGCCGTATCCACGGTCGGGTTCGAGTTGGAGCAAGTCCGCCAATACATCCGCGAACAGGAAGAAGCGGATGGAAACGGCGGACAGTTCTGAATCCATAACCAAGGCGCGCTTCCGCGCGACGCCTAAACTATCGGGTGACCGCCTTTGAGGCGGCCCCACTCATCAAGCCACCCGCTCCGCGGGGGGTGTCTGACTTGGTGGCTTTGTTCGTAAATTTTTTTTCTTCCGTCCATCTTCCCTGACTTTGGAAACTCGAAATTCGAAACTGGAAATTCGAAACTGGACGTGCGGGACGTGCCAATCGGCAATCGGCAATCGAAAATCGTCAATTTATCCTCCGTCGCCGGCGGGCCGCCCAGCGGGCCGGCGGCAGGCGAGTTTTTTGCTGAGGCCATGGGGAAAGGCACGTGGCGGAGCCGCGGCCGAGCGCGTCAGGAGCGGCCAGGAGCCTCGCGAGCCTACCCGTCTGCGCCATTCCGAGCAGAAGACACACCTCCATGCGGTATGGCTTGCAATTTTTATGCCGTTATCTTATGGATTACCTACCAAGAGATAAAAGGAGGCATGCATTGTGATCTCACTAAAAGCGACCTTTGACGAAGAAGGCGTGAAAAAATAAACAAACTCGCGCAGAGACGCTGAGACGCAGAGGTCAGAAACAAAGGAAAGCAGTTGCTTGTTTCGAACCTCTGCGTCTCAGCGTCTCTGCGCGAAATGAATTTGCTCGTTCGGGACTTTTTCACACGTTCGAAGCCCTGGGAAAGCACCCCCGGGGCAGCACACCCGTCCGCGTTCGCGTTACAATGTCGAGATGCAGATAAACTGTGCTTTTGGCCGATCCGGATTGACCCTTGAACTCCCCGAGGACTTTGAATATCGCGTGCTGGAAGCGCGGTCGGCCGTGCCCCTGGAAGATCCTGCCACGGCCGTCGCGCAGGCGCTCGATGCTCCTATTGGCTGTCCGCCGATTATGCAGATGGCCCGCGGCAAGCGCTCGGCGGCAATCTCCGTTTGTGACATCACGCGTCCGGCGCCCAACCGCGAGGTGCTGCCGCCGCTGCTGGCCCGGCTGGAGGCCACCGGCATTCCCCGTGAAGGCATTACCATCTTAATCGCCACCGGCCTGCACCGGCCGGCCACCGAGGACGAATTTCGCGAAATCTGCGGCGAGGAGACGGCGGCGCGCTACCGCGTGGTCAACCACCGCGCCCGCGAACTCCCCGAGCATCGTGCCCTCGGGTCCACCGTCGCCGGAACGCCGGTTTATATCGACGACCGCTTTGTCTCCGCCGACCTCCACATCACGTTGGGATTCGTCGAGCCGCACTTGATGCTGGGTTATTCCGGCGGACGCAAGCTCATCGCACCTGGCCTCGCCGCGCAAGAGACCATCAAGGTGCTGCACAACCCACGCTTTATGCGCGATCCGCGGGCGGTGGAGGGCTCGATTGACGACAATCCTCTGCACCGGGAGCTCCTGGAAATTGCGCGCATGGCGCGTCACGATTTCCTGGTGGACGTGGCGCTGGGCCGCGGCACTCCGCGCCGCCCCATCGCCGCAGTTTTCGCCGGCGATCCCGTTCGTGCGCACCGGCAAGGTGTGGAGTTTGTCTCGCGCGTCATGCTGGAGACACTCGACTCGCCCGTGGATGCCGTCATTACCACCGGCGCCGGCTACCCTCTCGATCTGACGTTTTATCAAGCCGTGAAGGGAATTACGGCTGCTTCACACATTGTGAAGCGGGGCGGGAAAATCCTACTGCTCGCGGCCTGCGAGGAGGGCGTGGGCGGGCCGGAGTTCGCTCGGATGCTGGCCGAGGGTTCTCCCGATCATGTGTTTCTCAAGAAGCTCGAGGGTGCGCCCGTTACCGTGGACCAGTGGCAGCTTGAGAAGCTCGCCCTGGTCACCAACCGCGCCGAGGTGCTTTACCACGTGCCGGGCCTGCCGCTGGAATTCCACCCGGCTCTCTGGGGAAGGTCCTATGCGACTGCTGCGGAAGCCATTTGCGCGCTCGTTGGCAAACTGGGGAGAAACGCCCGAGTGGCCATCATCCCGGAAGGGCCTTACGTTCTGGCGCGTGCCAATGGCCCGTGCCATTGAGGGCTGGTCAGCTTGAACTCTCGCGCAGCCACTTGGAATGCGGCCGCGCCGCTGCCGCCTTCGCCTTCCTACGCTCCCACTTGCCCGGCATGCTGCTGACCACTCGCATAGGTTTTGAGCGGTGGAGTGCAGGAAGTTGACGATCTCCGCCGGACACCACGCGGGCAGGTGGGTGGCGGCATTGCACCGCAGGAACTCCGCCAGTTCCAGAACCCGGTCGGTCATGCAACGGCCGACCGGCTTGAACGAACTGCGCAAAAGCTCCAGCAGCCAGTCCGTCAGGATCATTCCCCAGAACTCATAACGGAGGTCGTCAACGTAGTTGTGGGGGTTGCGCCGATGCTCCACCAGCGGCCGTCCAAACGCTGCGTGATATCGAGTACCCTGCATCAGGGCCAGCAGAAAGTAGCCGCCCCAGATATCGCCGTAGCGATCCAGCTTACCGCCGGGAACCGGCCACGCCATGGTGACAAACACAAAAGCGGGAATCAGTTCCCGGACCACACTGGTGTTCTGGGTGTTAATCGGAGACCATGTGCAAGGGTCGAGCACGAACGCCTCCGGACCCCGGTAGTCCACCCCTTGTACCCTGCCGTTCAGCCACGTGGTGGCGTCAACGTCGGGCTCATCCAGCCACAATCCCTCCGTGACGCCGATCAGGGCGTCCTCAGCGCACGGCACTTCCTGCGGCTGATTGACATGCCCACGGAGCTGGAACGGAAACCCCCGCGGAAAGACCAAACGCGGTGGCTGGAACACCAGGTATTCACAGATGTTGTGGAATCGTTTCTCTTCCTTGAGGACGGGCTGCCGCCATCGCTGCCCGGTCCTGCGGTGATAGCCTACAAAGTCGTCGGCCGTGGGGAAGTTATCGTCGTCCATGGAGATGAGCAACTCGCAGCCGTCCTCCAGCGCGCGCAAGTAGCCGAAAACTCGCCTGCCGTCGGTGTTGTAAGGGATTAGTGGGTAAAGGGCGAGTCGGCGGCCCCACTCGTCCTGCTGCTTGATATCAAAATAAACGGTCTCCAGGCCGCGCGCGGAAACCTCCGCCGCCAACGCCACGGCGCTGGCTGGCGTCCTGCGGTCGCCCACCACCCAGACCTTCACCTCGTCCAAGTGGCCGTGGCGCTCGATGTTCGCATGCAGGTCGCGCAGAATGGCCGGCTCGTGAATCGTGGTGAATACAATATGGCAAGGTTTTGGCATGGCAGTTAGTTTTCAGCCATCAGTTGTCAGTTTTCAGCCGTCAGTCATGAGTTGCCGAATTCGAACTCTAGGGGACTGAGAACTGAAAACTGACGACTGAAAGCTAAGAGCTGATAGCTGACAGCTGATAGCTAAAAGCTTATCCAAAAAACGTCTTCAGTCCCATCTTCACGTAGCGGAAGTTCTTGAAAAACGTGTTGACGCTGCGACCCTCCTTCCGGCCCACCCAGACCGTCGGAACCTGCTCCAGATGGTAGCCTTGCTTGAGGGGCTTGACCGTGGTCTCAATGCAGATTTCGTGCATCGTGCCCTCCCATGGCACGGTTTCCGCCACTTCTTTGCTAAGCAGCTTCAGTCCGAACGTGAAGTCGCCAATGCGCGTCCAGAACAACAGCCGGAACATCTTTTGAAATATCCAGTTGAGCGCGAGCTTCACGGGATCGTAATTCGTGAATCCTCCGCCGGGGAGCCAGCGGTTGGCGATGACCTCGTCGGCGCCGGTTTCCACCACTTTTTGCACCATGCGGTCGACGGCGGCCGGTTCGGTTTCCAGGTCCGCGGCCATCAGCGCCACGTAGTTTCCCTTCGCCGCTTGCATCCCCTCGCGATACGCCCAGCCGATGCCGGGATTGTTTTTCTGCACCAGAACTTTGACGCGAGGTTCCTGGGCTGCCCACTTTCGGCAAATCGCAAAGGTTTCGTCGGAAGCGCGGGGCGAGACGACGAGGAGAATTTCTGCAATGTACCCGCGATCGAGGCTGAGCAGGGTCTTAATCGTCTCGTCGATAGAAAACGTCTCGGAGTACACCGTGACCACAATGGAAAGCTTGATCGCGCTGAGCGGCACGGTCTTTCGCGTCATCGTGGATCCCGCTGCGCCTGTTCCGGTGCGTAAGCCAAGCCTGGCGCCGGCGCCTGGCCCGGAAGATGGTTGGCCCACGTTCTCCAAATGGCAGGGATGTTCATCAGCAAGTTCAACGCGCCGCCCGCCACGACCCCGACGGCCGCGGCACTCAGAATCTTGCCACCTAACGCCATCAACGAAGCAGTGACCAGGAAATTGACGATTGCGCCGGGAAGGCAAATCCGTTCGTACCGCGCCAGTCTGCTCCATGCTCCGGCATGAAACGGGGGCGCGGCGGCAGCGCGAAAGGTGAAGATCTCGCTGCAAAGGAAGTTACTCAGCAACGCGACCTCGATCGCCACCGGCACCGCTGCCGCTGTCGGCCACGCTCTTTTCGCTATCAGCGCGTAGCACAGGCCGACGTCAATCAAGCCGCCACCCAGCGCCACCAGGCTGTAGCGGATCCAACCGAGGAGTTGGCCCGTGCCCGCCGCTAACCGGACCAGGTGCTGAAGGTATTCCACATACTGCCGCGCGCCCAACTTGGAAGCGCCGTGCTCCCGTTCCTGGAAAATGTACGGCACCTCCATCAGCTTTTGATAATGCGCCTTGGCGATGACCTCAAGCAGAATCTTGTAGCCGAGGGGGTTCAGGTGGGCATCGCACAGGGCGGAGGCGCGTACCATGAACATGCCGGACATGGGGTCGCCCACCACCGCTAGCTTAAGCGGCAGAACCGTGGCCGCCATATGCGTCGCCGTCCGTGATATCAAACGGCGAATCCTCGTCCAATCGGACGTGCCGCCGCCCGGGACGTAACGGCTGGCGATGGCCAGGTCGGCTCCCTGACGCATTGCGGCCGCCAAGGGCGCGAGCGTTTCGGGCGGGTGCTGTAAATCGGCGTCCATTACGCCCAAAACATCGCCTCGCGCCGCTGCCCAACCGTCCAGCACCGCGGTCGCCAATCCCAGCCGGCCCGGACGCCGCAGCACCCGAACCGGAAGTTCAGAGGCAAGGGATTCCGCCCGCCGCGCCGTTCCATCCGCGCTCGCGTCATCCACCACGATGAGTTCGAAGTTCTCACCCGTGCTCCGCAGTGTGCCCGCCGCCCGCCGCAGCGTTTGCTCGATGACCCCTGCCTCGTTATATGTGGGAATGATCAGCGAAATCATACGCCAAAGATAAGACTAAAGTGTAAAGGTTGAAGGCTAAGGCTTCACGCTTTCGCCTCACCGTTACCCTTACCCCTGCACCTTTCTGGCGCCCCGCACTTCGCACCTAGCTTTTCGGCGTTAAGCGGTACAACGCCGCGCCGTGTGGCTCAATCTTTGGCGCGAATTGGGTATCGACAATCCCCACATCTTTTCGTTGCCAAAGGTCGCGCACCGCGCACTTGGCGCCCACACCCAACTCGTTCCAGGTCACGCTGACTTCCGCCGGTGCGTGGTCGTCGAGATTGAAAACTGCCAGGTATTTGTCGCGGGAGCCGGGAACATCCGCTGTCCAGGCCACGTGGTTCCCGTGTGCGAACAACTCGCGGTTGTGGGTGCTATGTTGGTCTACGGCCAACACCTCAGGGTTGGTCAGCAGCGCCAGCGTGGCCGCATTCAAGGTCGGGAGATCGCCTCCCATCATCAGCGGCGAGCGAAAAATCGCCCACAACGTAAGGTGGGTCTTCTGTTCTGCGGGAGTGAAGCGCGCCTGCCGCTCGGGTTCCGCGTATCCACGAATACGCACGCGACCGAGAGGCAACATATCCGCGTCGGGCCAGTGGTTCGGGCGGATGTACGGCGCCCAGGCGCGGCACAGCGCAAACTGCTCCTTCAGGGATTTCCAGTTGTCCCAGAAATCACCCGAGATGCGCCACAGGTTGGCGTTCTTCTCCAGATCCGCGGCCTCGTCGAGCGGCGTCGGACCCGGCGAGAGGCTGAGTACGATGAGGCGTCCGGACTTCACGATGGCGCGATGCAGGGCGGCGATTTCCGCGCCGTGATAATGCTCGCGCGCCGGCGGGTCTGCCCAGCTCATGTCGTCCGCCTTGATATAGTCAACGCCCCACTTTGCGTAGAGGGCTACAATGGAATCGTAGTAAGCCTGTCCCGCCGGCTTGCTGACGTCCACTCCGTACATCGCAGTTGACCACGCGCACGCATTGCCTCTGTCCGCCGCGTCCCGGGCGTGCGCGGAAGTACCGAGAATCGGCAGGTTCTTGGCTACCGCCGCGCGCGGGATTCCTCGCATGATATGAATCCCGAATTTCAGGCCTTTGCTGTGGACATAATCCGCGAGTGGTTTGAACCCCTGCCCGCCGGCAGCGGACGGAAAGCGATTGGGAGCGGGAACCAATCGACCGTAAGCGTCCAGGTTGTATTCCCATTTCTCCTGCTCGCGATTAGGCTGCGTGTGGGAAAAATACCAGTAATAATCAATCACTACGTACTGCCAGCCATAGCGCGCCATGCGCCGCGCCAAGTAATCCGCGTTCGCCTTGACTTCCTGTTCGGTCACATCCCCGCAGTAGGCGTCATAGCTGTTCCAGCCCATGGGCGGGGTGGGCGCGAGGCCGCCGGCCGGAGCGGGAGTAGCGGCCCGCCCCGGCGCGCCTCCGCCTGCCCATAATCCGGCAGCCATCAGGAGCGCCGTGCCTACGATCCAAGACAGGGCCTTCAGAGGACGGTGCATAGGCTGAATCTCCTTACTCGAACTACGCCCCATTACGGAAACGCTGGGACGCCGAGCGCAATGGCGTCGTGGGCCATTCGGCGGCCTATTGTACCTTGGAAAAATCCGAGTACAACAAGCAAATATCGGCGGCTAAGTACAGGCTTCGACATTATTCCACCGCTGTCGTGGCGGCCCAAGTCGGCAGCATGCCGGAATCGCGTCGTTTTCAAGTGGGGTCTATGGGCCAGTGGGCGCGTAATAACCCTGCCGCGCGTAGATGGCGTACTTATGCCCGTGCGTGGCGCCGCGCTCGTTCAGGCGCACTTCGATGGTGCGGTATTGGCCGTCGCGGCTTTTGTTGGTGGGCGAGTATCCCAGCGTGTAACCCTGTTTGAGCCAGGTCAGGATGGTCTCCATGGCGGAGGTCACGGAGATGCCATTCCGCGTATCGATCATCTCTCCGCCAGTCTGGTGGCAGATTTTCTCCACATCGTGCAGCCGAGCTTCGGAGTGCGACAGGAAGAAGCTCCTGGAGTGTTGCAGATACCCGACCTTCACGCTGTAAACGGGCGTTCCGGCTTGTTCGGCGGCGCGCACCACCTCGGGGGCATCGCGGGTCTCATCGGAAGGCTCGTTGTCTGAGACCAGAATCACGGCGCGGCGGCGTTCGCGCGCCTCGCGGCCCAGATAGAGCGCGGCCTCGTACAGCGCATCGTTGATGGCGGTGCCGCCGTAGGGACTGAGAGCCCAGAGATCCTCGGAGAGCGCCTGGTGGTCTGAAGTCAGGCCCTCCACCATTTCCGGCTTTTCCCCGAAGCTGAAAATGGCCACCTGATCATCCGGCTTGAGCAGCGCCAGGGTGTCCAGCGCCCCGGAACGCAATTCGTGCAGCGCCGCCATAATGCTGCTGCTGTTGTCGACCACCAACGCTACGGCCAGCGGCAATTCCTCATGGGAGAAGGCGACAATCTGCTGTTCCTTCCCGTTTTCGAACACGCGAAAATCGTCTTGCGTCAGATTGCCGACTGCCCGCCCATGTTCATCGTGTACGCCTACCTCCACCAGCGCCAGGTCGACGTCTACTTTAAACGTCGGCACATTTTGGGGTGTTGCCGGGGTTTTGTGGACAGGGGGCGCTGAGGATTGCGCCGCCAACGGAGAACATAAAGTGAGCAACAGAATTGCGACGCTGCCAACCTTAACCGCGTAGCTCATGGTGGATGTGATGTACCGCCGGCGTCTGGCCGACCCGTGCCGCCGCCTTCCCGCGCCTTGAACCCGCACTTTGTCCAGATGCGGCGGCAACATACAATGTTGTACGTTCAGCAGACTATGCCGAATCTTGGTATATTGTCCTCTCCCGTTCGCCGTCTTCCGTGGTTGGGATGAACGATTTTCGAATCTCGCCGGAGGCTAACTCCCATGCTGAAATCTTCCCGCATTTCCGTGCTGAATCGCCGGCGTTTCCTGCGAGCCGGAATGCTTAGTGGGGCTGCCGCGGCCGCTGCGCCCTTGCTCGGGCAACAGCCGCCCGGCCCGGACGGTATGCAGCCTGTTCCCTCGTTTGAATTCGAGGAGGTCAGCATCGCTGCGTTGAGCAAGGAAATAGCTTCCGGAAAGCTCACGGCCCGTTTCCTCGCTGAAAGCTACCTGGAGCGGATCAAAGCGCTCGACCAGCACGGCCCGGAAGTGAACTCGGTGATTGAGATCAACCCCGATGCCTTGTCGATTGCGGAGGCGCTCGATCGGGAGCGGCGGGCGCAAGGTCCGCGCGGACCCCTGCACGGCGTTCCGGTTCTGATCAAAGACAATATCGCCACGCACGACAAGATGCAAACCACGGCCGGCTCGCTGGCGCTGGTGGGATCGGTTCCCCGCAAGGATGCCTTTGTGGCCGGCAAGCTGCGCGAGGCCGGCGCCGTGATTCTGGGCAAGACCAACCTGAGCGAGTGGGCGAACATCCGCTCGTCGAACTCGACCAGCGGGTGGAGCGGTCGCGGCGGCCAGACGCGCAATCCCTACGCCCTGGACCGCAACCCGTGCGGTTCCAGTTCCGGTTCCGGCGCTGCCGTGGCTGCCAACTTCTGCGTTGCGGCGGTCGGGACAGAAACCGACGGTTCCGTTGTGTGCCCGGCGAACGCCAACGGCATTGTCGGGATCAAGCCTACGTTAGGTCTCGTGAGCCGCGCGGGCATTGTTCCGATTGCCCACAGCCAGGATACGGCCGGACCGATGGCCCGCAGCGTTGCCGACGCTGCCATTTTGCTGGCTGCGCTGGCAGGCGTGGACGGTGACGATCCCGCCACCATGGCAAGCGAGGGAAGGGCCACGCCATCGCCGGCGGCGCCGCCCCATGCCGCACGATCCACGGGCGCGCCCTGGCGTGCCCCCACCGACTACACTGCCTTCCTCGATCCCAAGGGTTTGGCCGGCGCGCGCCTGGGCGTTGTCCGCAAGCTGGGCGGCTTCAATGAGGCCGTGGACAGACTGATGAATGAAGCGCTGTACGAGATGAAGCGGCAGGGCGCGACAGTCGTCGATCCGGCCGATATCCCCACCCTTGATCAACTCGAGGGCACGGAATTAACCGTGCTGCTCTACGAGTTGAAGACGGACCTCAACGCGTATCTCGCGCTGCTCGGCGACGCCGCCCCGGTGCACACGCTGGAGGAGGTCATCGCGTTCAACGAGCAGCACGCGAAGGAAGAAATGCCCTTTTTCGGCCAGGACTTGTTTATTAAAGCCCAGGGTGAGGGATCGCTCTACCGCAAGGAATACCTGGACGCGCTCGACCGAAGCAAGGATCTGATGCGCGGGCAAGGGATCGACGCGGTGATGGAGCAATTCAAGTTGGACGCCCTGGTGGCGCCCACCGGAGGCCCGGCGTTCCTCACCGACCACGTCGACGGCGACCACGATGTGGGCGGCAGTTCCACGCCCGCCGCCATTGCCGGGTACCCCCACATCACCGTCCCGATGGGATTCGTCTTCGGCCTGCCGGTGGGCATCTCATTTTTCGGCCGCGCCTGGAGTGAACCGGTGCTCATCAAGCTTGCCTACGCCTTCGAGCAAGCCACCCGGCACCGGCAACCCCCACAGTTTCTGCGGACAGAGGCAATTGGCGATTAGGGGGCAACTACCACTTTTTTGCTGGGAGGACTTCCTTCAGGGCAGCGTCGTCCAACGGCTGTAAAGGCTTAAAAGTGGTCGTCACCTCGTAAGGTGTCCCAGTGGCATCCCGGATGGCCACTAATAGTTCATTCACATGCAGACAGTAATCAGCCGGCAGCCGAGGCGGACGTTGTTCGGTAATGGCCCGCGCCAATTCTGCAATCCCGCGGGCAAAATCCGGGCGATACCGGGAATATCGCTTTCTCAGGTTGAACTTCCTTACGGGCGGATATGTCCTGGGACGGGGACCCAACCAGCGCGCGATAAACGGAAAAGCCTTGGTGATCGGATACCTCTCAGCCCGGAACCTCAGGCTGGAATACCGATCGAGATACACCGGGGCGGTATAGCTCCAGCATTCGTCAACCCTCAAGACTCCCGTTTCTCCCACGATCCTCATGACGTGGTCGTAAGGGGCTACGAGACTGCATGTCAATCGAGCGACCACTCCCGATTCGAAGGTGATGCACGCAACTGAGAAGTCAGGAGTCGTCACCGTCAGGGGTTCTTCGGGCACCACTTGTTTGTTAGGCCATAAACAAGCCGAAAAAGCCCTGACCGTTTTGGCCGGCCCAAAGAAGGCCGTAAACCAAGTCAGATAATATGCCGCATGTTCTATCGAGACGCCGACTTCGAACTCCTCCCGGTAGTCGTAGGGAGCACCCGAGGGAGAGTGCCACAGATGAGGCTCCCCCAAATGCAGTGGACCATCATCGATCTCCGCACATACCACGCGAACCGTTCCGATCGCATTGCTGCGCAAAGCCCTCCACAGCGTTTGAGCCGTTTCACTCAACAAGCTACACGGGGCTGCCGACAAGTAGAGGCCTTTGGCATTCGCCAACTCCACTAATGCCTTGGCCTGCGAAAAATCCGTCGCCAACGGCTTTTCGGAATACAAATGCTTTCCGGCTTCTAAACACGCCTTCGACACTTCATAATGACTACTCGAGCTGGTTAGATTCACGACCATCTCGATACTGGGGTCGGCCAACATTGCTTCTAAACTCGGACAGAGTTTTATCGAATGGTAGGCACAATATTCCTTAGCACGCTTCTGATCCGCGTCGGTCGCCGCGACCAACTCCAACTGCGGGAATCGTCTTACACTGGGGATATAGTGGTCGGCCGTAAACCCACAACCTATAAATCCGATTCGCATCGTTCCCCCGGAGTGAACAGGATATACAGAACCTCGCATGTTACTGCAAAGGAATAGCTTGGGTACATTAACCAAACAACGGTGCATTCGCAAGCGGAGAATTGCACACGGGCAGGCGTCACCGAGAGGAGGTTAGAGCCCGGGAGAAGTGAGAGCCTGTATAACTCGCCGTCTCCATAAGGTGCCTTCGCCACTCCCCGCGCTGATTGCCGTCAACCGAGATGACGGTAGCAGAAATCGCCGAACGCTCTCTGAACTGCGGTCGGAGTGTATCGCAGCAGTCGAGCCGCCGCGTAAAAGGCCGGATTAACCGTCTTAGGGGATTCCTTGACTTGCGTTGGCGCGGAACCCGGGTAATAAATGAAGTCAGTCAAGTCCTCCTCGACGGTAGCCCAGCGCCTCTTGTACTCAAGCAAACCCGTGTTCTCCAGCGACGTGCGGCCGAAGCTGAAACGCCCGGCTCCACTACTCTTGGCCCACTGGATCGTCTGCCAATAGAGAAGTTGATTGGTGCCTGGGGGCGCATTGTCCGCATCGCCTGAATACTCTGCGGTCCACAGGTCCCTGAACTTCAAGGCCAGGAGTCCCCCTACCGGTTCGCCCGCGTGCATTGCGAGGTACAGTGCGACATGATTCGGACTCAGGAAGCGGTGCATGGCCTGAAAGAATGCCAACGGCATCGGAGGAAGTGAAAGCCGCCGACGCGTGGCTGCCATTATGGCATGGAAGGCTCGCAGGCTTTGCTCATCCTGCCGCTCTTCGATGACGATGCCCGTACGTTTGGCTTTCTTCACTCGGCGACACACGCAAGACTCGTGGAAACCGCGGAACAGTGTTTCGGCACTCGCTGCGAGCGGGAGATCGTGGTGTTTGTATCTCGCGCCAGCCGTGAGGAGAGGCGGGATGCAGTCGGTGTTGATGCGTCGGGTACGAATCTCGATCCTCTGGCTGTTATTTCTCCCGGCCGCTTCCTCGATTGCCGGCCACAGCAAGTCGAACTCTTCCCTGGTCGAGACGAGCGGGTCGCACATTGTGGCAAACGGCACGCTGACGGTTCTGTTTTTTAGTAACCAACTCTTTACCTGGTATATCGGCAGACCTGCCCGTATCTGTCCGTCCGCGTCCCTCAAAACGAGGACCCGGCCGCGGATGTGCCCAAATGCGCTTTCGAGCACCCTCTGCCACGCCGAGAGGTGATAGACGAGTCCCAGCGGATGCGCACTGACAAACGCATCCCACTCGCCCTGCTCGTCCGGCGAGAGCCACTGAATGGTGTTTATATCTGAATGTTCTGCCGGGGGCTCTCCGTCGAACTGCCCGGCGGCGTTGCCCCTGCCCGAGATTTCCGTCGACGCCTTTGCCACCTAAGTATGCTCCAAGGGTAAGATTTCTACGGGTTTTCTTCCCACGACCCAGGCCGTGCCCCTCCGCATGACCGCCAAAAGAATCATCCACCACTCGGAGGCTAGCAGAGTCAAGCCCTCCCGATAGAGCCCGGTACGGATTGCTTCCTTCATCCAATAAAAGATCAGCCCCCCAAACCAAGCTGCCCTCTTCAGGGAGTTCGCCCGTCCGCCGGGATACAAACCGGCTCTCGCCTTTGCTAATAACACATAAATCCCAGCAATGAAAGGTGAAACCTTACGTACGGCATTCGTCAAATGCATTCTGTACCACACGGTGTCCGGAGCAAGGACAAGGATCGTCTTCCCCGACACCCCCAGCTTGTTTAACAGGTCCTGGATATCCTGATAGAAAATGCCCGCTGACCAACCGTCTGCGGACCAGAATGTGGCACGCTCAACCACCAGAGAACTCGTGTTGTATACCCAAGGCCTGTCCTTGGCCAGGAAGTTCGTGTACTCGGCGAACTGAATCTCGCACGGAAGATCGGTCTTGTGCGCCTCGGGGACCTTTCCATAACACTTGGCCGATCGAGCAAGGATAAGCTTGGGACCGCGGGCAGTTATGAGGCGGCCATAGACCTCCAGTGCCCGGGACATCAAGGCGTCGTCACCATCCAGGAAAACCAGGTACTGTCCACTTGCCAGAGATGCGCCATGGTTGCGCGCCGCGAGGGCTCCGATATTTTGGGGGAGTTTCGCCAAAATGATGGAGTCGCCGAAACTATCTAAGATGTCCGGTGTGCGGTCTCGCGAGCCATCATCGACAACGATGATTTCCTTGCCCGGATACGCTTGGGACAAGGCAGATTCAACGGCCTCCCTGATGAAATCTTCATGGTTGTAACAGACGATTACAACGCTAAACAGTAATTCGGACAATCGACTATCTCCGCAACGGGAATCGACCGTTCGCTCGTTGGACACGTTGGACAACTTCAACCCTATATAGAACTGCTATTTTTATGATGATCTTAATCCTGACACAGAGTTTCAGCAATGACCCAAATGGGTGAGTTCTCGTAATACTTTAGTGCCATGATGGGACGCTCCGAGGTGTGGGACAAAATAACTCGTAGAACGAGCAATCTATCCGACGGTTCTTTTAGTAGAATATCAACGACCCACGTGGGAGGCGACATGAAACGATTGGTTCTCGGAGGACTATTCGTCCTTGCTCTCATCGGAACTTCGGTAGGGGGGCTAGTGCCTGCCAATTACCACCTGGCTCCATCACCCAAAACCGTGACATGGGGATACTTTGACCCTTCTACACCGCCCGTGCTTCGAGTCCACTCGGGGGATACTGTAGATGTCGAGACACTGCCGGCTGGTGGAAGTCAGGCATTGGAGGCGGCCGGATTGCCTCGGGATCAGATGCAGCCTGCCCTTTTGGAGGTCGAACGGGAGGTCAAGGACCGTGGGGAAGTCCCGCACATTCTCACGGGTCCGATTTGGATCGAAGGTGCGGAACCAGGGGACGCGTTGGAAGTGAAGATCCTCTCCATCGAGCCCTCCGTACCCTACGCTTGGAACGAAATCCTGCCAGGGCAAGGCTTCCTTCCTGATGACTTCCCGCACGCGCATTTCAAGCTGACCCGCCTCGATTTGACCCGGAAAGTAGCGCTATTCTCCGATGGAATCGAGATTCCTCTGCGGCCCTTCTTCGGCGTCATGGGCGTTGCTCCACCCGCCGCCACCGGCCGCATCAGCAGCGGCCCGCCGTGGATTCATGCCGGGAACATGGACAACAAGGATTTAGTGGCGGGAACGACACTCTATATGCCCGTTCACGTTACCGGCGCTTTGTTTTCAGTGGGGGACGGCCACGTGGGCCAGGGAGACGGTGAAGTCTGTCTCACGGCCATGGAAACAGCGCTGCGAGGGACTTTGCAATTCTGGGTGCGAAAGGACATGCGGCTGCGCTGGCCTCGCGCCGAGACTTCCACCCACTTCATCACCATGGGTTTTCACGAGAACTTGGAGGAGGCCGCGCACATCGCAGTCGAAGAGATGCTCGATTTTCTCGTCCACGAAAAGCACCTCGATCGCGATACGGCGTATATTCTTGCCAGCGACGCTGTTGACCTGCGGATCACTCAACTGGTGGATGGCAAGAAAGGAGTCCATGCCATGTTGCCGAAGGCGATCTTTGTTCGCTGACCAGGCGAAGTACTCAAGCCAGCCCGAGGAATCGATAACATTCATATCCGGTCAGGTTCCCTTTCCACGTCCGTGTCAATCCCCTTCAGAAAGCCCTTCATCTCGGAGATTTTTCTCAGAGGGATCATCTCAATCCGATCGCCATAAACAACCATTTGGACCCTCTGGCCCGGGGACAGCTTTATGACAAACTTCCTGTTGACGACAAGTTCTACCATATTCTCAAAGTCAAATGATGGCGGGCGCCAATGCCAGCTTGGCCCTGGCCGTTAACTCCTAAGGCCGGCTCTACCGACGCTTCGCGGCGAAAACGATCAGTCGATGGGGAGTCAGGGTTTCACCCCCACATCGTCGGCCCAATTGGCTGTCTGCCTCACATCGAAATGCTTCGAGCACTCTCGCAGGGTATGGTCGTTGGTCACCAGCACGGCTCCCACGGCGGCAGCATGGGCGGCAATCAGCAGGTCCATGTTCGCCAGCGGCTTGCCGATTCGTTCCAGCGTGGCGCGGGCCTTCGCGTAGGTCCGCGCCGCGGCGGAGTCCCAGGGCAGGATGTCAATCTTAGACAGGAACAGCTCAACGGCAGCCTCCGTTGCCGCCGAGAGCTTCCCTCGGGCGAGGCCGAAACGGATCTCCGCCTCGGTCATCACCGAGATACAGACGTCGTGATCCGCGCTCACCCGTTCGAGTTTGCGGCGGGCGTGCCGGGACTGGCCCTTGACGATGTAGCTCACGGTGTTCGTGTCGAGCAGGTAGATCATACCGTCTCCCGGTCCTGGGGCAGGCTCCGGTCGCGGTCGGCGAGAAGGTCCTCGGGCACGCCGGCCCGGTCGAGCGCGGCGAACACTTCGCTCCAGTTCGCTGGCTTGCGGGACAGAATCACGTCTCCGGTGCGCGGGTTACGGTCGATGAAAACTTCCTTGGTGTCGAAGCGAAACGCGGCCGGCAGGCGCACCGCCTGGCTGCGGCCATTGGTAAATACTTTAGCCTTTTGTCGCACGAACAATCCCTCCTCCCCGAGGATATATACCATGATATACAGCAAGGCTCGGAACGTCAAGTTTGAAGCGCGGACCGCAAAGGCGGCGGTCCGCGCTTCGCGCGGGGAGAACGGTCACACCGCTGCCGCCGCTGAACTCCCACTTCTCTGTCACACACCCACCCCCTCCCGATTGTATAATCGTCTTTTCGGCAGCTCGACCGCTACTCATCCAGAGAGAATCTTCATGCCTGACGTCTTCATACCTACTCCGCGCGGCCAGATGCCCGCTTGGCTCGCCGTCCCGTCCAACTCCGGCCCTGTTCCCGGCGTCGTCGTCCTTCATGACATCTTCGGTATGACCCGGGACCACCGCAACCAGGCCAAGTGGCTTGCCGAGGCCGGCTTCGAGAGCCTCGCCGTGGATCTCTACTACCAGGGTGGCATGCTGCGCTGCGTGCGCTCCGTCATGCGCGAAATCATGGCCGGCTCGGGACCCGCCTTTGACGATGTCGAAGCCGCGCGCTCCTGGCTTCTGGCTCAACCGCACTCGAACGGCAAGGCCGGCGTCATTGGCTTCTGCATGGGCGGAAGATTCGCCCTGATGCTCGCCTCCGGCCACGGCTTCTCCGCTGCCAGCGTCAACTACGGCGGCAAGCTCCCTGATGATTTCGAGGCTTTCCTCGCAACCGCCTGCCCCGTCATTGGCAGTTACGGCGGCAAAAGCAAGATGGAAGAAGGCGTTGCCGAGCGGCTGGAACAGGCCTTGCAACGCGCCCTCGTCCCCCACGACGTAAAGGAATACCCCGATGCCGGCCACGCCTTCATGAACAACTACGGGTGGTTCTTTCTCAAGCTTCTCCGCTACACCGGCATGGGCTACAACGACCCCGCCACCATGGACGCCCGCCGCCGCATCGCCGCCTTCTTCCACACCCATCTTGACCGTTAGAGCAAACAGCGGATGGGTCTCCGTAGGGCCCGAAGATGGATTGAAACATCCGAGCGGGATTGGGTGCGACGGCCTGGTCAGCATCCCCAAGAGCCGGCTTACCGACTTCGACGGTAGCCGCACTTTCGGCCAACTCCGTGGTATCCGATGGGCAGAACCACTGGCAAAACCCGTCCTCCTGAGCGCCGATGCCTTTTATCGGGGCGAAGGACCTGCATTTGGGTTTGCGCAGGCGCGGGGAAAGACAAATGCAGGATGAGCAAATGCAGAAAGAGCAAATGCAGATTCTTCGCCCCAAAAAGCGGGGCTCAGAATGACAGGGCGGGGTTGGGCTCAGAAGCATGGGGCAGGAGCGAGGTTCTGGGGTAGCCCCGTCCACTGGCCTCATGCCGCGCTGCGGCGCTCCGGGCCGGAGGGTGTGGCGGCTGGGGTTGCAGCGTTCGGCCGGTAAACGAAGACGATGTACCTGGGGGTTGGGACGGAGGCGCGGTTGGGGCGGAGGCCGCAGTCGGCCAGGCGCTCGGCCACGTCGGCGGCGTACGGGGTATACGCCTCGCGCCAGATCGGTGCAGTCCACCCCGTAACGCCCGATTATTGGGTCCATGATTCTCTTGTACAAGATCGATAGCGGACCTTTCGCGTCGAAGCGGAATCCCTTCGGCGTTCGTTCTTTTCTTTCCACGGGCTTTTACCACTGCACGCCGGGGTACAGGCTAGGAATTCGGAAGGCGCGATAAGCGCTCTGCCCCGCAATCTGCATCCGCCAAACCGTTTGCGGATTGCTCACAGGAGTCACCTCATAGACTGCCGAGTTGGTGGCGGCATTGAGGGTGCATTCATCAAATTCGATATCACCGTTGGACAGACCGTCCGCATCTCCTCCCCAGAAAGAGTATATGGGGAGTTCATCCTGCCAGGCGATCGTCGCTGTCTGGGCCGACTCGTCAATTTGGAAAAGCTGGACTCGGCTCTGGCAGGGCGCTGTAGGCGCCGTCCCGCAATTTGTGCCGTCCGCGTTGGGCGCGTTATCGCCATTATCGAAGAGACCCAGCTCATATTCCCCGCTGGTAGTGTCGGGAGTCGCAAAGTAAGGGCCATGCTCGGCGTAGAACCAATCGATGGGGTCCGTCCCGCCTAAAAGCGTGAAATCCCCCTGCCAGCCGAGCTTCCATACGATGTTGCCGGTTCCCGTGCCATTCGCGTAATCGATTTTGATAAGCCACGACTGGTGACGCATGGAAATCACGAGATCACCATCGCTCGGCGAGTAAAGGATGGCGTTGGTGTGCGTCCAGTCGGGAGGGAAATTGAGTAAATGCCGGTTAATATCCAAATAATCGAAGCTTGACCAGGTCCATACCGGGATGTGGTTCTGGTCGAGATCAATCAACACGTCTCCCAACACGTTGGTGGAACCCGGGTATCCCACCAAGTCGGTATAAGTCTGGAACATGCTGGCAATAAGGATCAAGTGCCCATTGGGAAGCACGGCAAAGTCGTGGTGCGTCCCGACCACGGTAAGGTTATAGCCGGCAGTGGCGAGGGCCTGGTTCAAGTCAGCGGCGGTCATTTGCCAAATGAGATTGCCCGCTAAGTCGATCTCTTGCAGGACGGAGTCGAGGCCGTCGTATTCGCCGTTCTCGTAGTTGATGAGCATGTGCCCATTGGGCAGCAACTTTACGGGATTGGGGATCTCCCCGGGAATACCTCCACTGTAGTACCAGACCAAATTCCCCTGTAGATCGGTTGCCGACACGTTTACCGCGGTACCGCCAGTCAATGCGAGCAGTTCAACCCCGCCCTCCGGGGTGGCCCCCGGCGTTGCAGTAGCCGTGACGTCTGGAGCGAGCCCAGCATTCAGGGCGGCGGTTGTAAACGTGTTATCCGCGTCCGTAAATTGGGTCCCGTCCGCCAACTGCACAAGGCCTTGCAAGTGGTAGGTTGACGAGCCCTTCATCCCGGCCACCAGAACGTTGGTCGGCCCACTCGAGGCGGCCGGCACCGCCCAGGTATTCAGGCCGTAGCTCTGGGTTGGGCCGAACTGTACTGTCACGGTGCTGCCCGGAAACGTCAGAATTGAATACTGGGCGACCAGCCGGTTTGCCGTTGCGGCAACCGTGCCGGGAACAAAAACATAAACCGTCGCGGAAGCCGCCGCAGCAGAGTTGGCCGTACTGACTGCTTGGATGGTGAATGTGGTTGGTGTGGAAACAATGGGAGGAGTGAAGAGGCCGGTAGAGGAGATTAGCCCGGCCGTGGAGTTGCCATTGGGAACGCCACTTACGGACCAGGATACCGACGCGCTTCCGCCTGCTGCCGAACTGGCATTAAACTGGACCGCCTGTCCTACAGCCACTGCCGTCGCCCTCGGTGTGAGCACCAGTTCCATAGCCGCAGGGTCCCCCGGACCCCTACACCCGGTGAGTAAACCCACCATTAGCGTGAGAATCGTCCAAAGCGCGAACTTAGCCGGGATTTCCAGTGTGCTCTCCCGAACTACCACGGTAAACATCCTACGGGCTTGTTCGCGACCGCAATCTCCCGCACCCGACGACAGCGCGGCATCTGGCAGCCGAATGGGTGCCTTCCGCTCGGCGTCACCCGTCACCTTGACTTGTTTCCCGTGCCATTTCTCGAACATTTGTCCTTCCCCCCAGACTGCTCTTCTAAATTCTCTCCTGCTGGTTAACGACTCTGCCCCGCGGGCAAGGGCAACGATCCTAAGCCCGCCCATTCTTCCAAGGCTTCCATGCAGGTTCAGATCTGGACACACATTTTGACCAACAGATAATAGCAGGGTAGGCTTCCGGCGGAGTGTAAAGAAAAGGTAAAATCCCCGCGGCTTCCCTGAGCGTAGAGCAGGGAAAAAAGGTGTCGGGAGGGAAAAAGCAGGTAGCGAGGAGGTGCGCGCCCTTCAGCGCTCCTCCGCGGTTTTTCAAACGGAAATGCCAATCACCACCCGGGCACGCCCGCATGAACCCGCAGGGAATTGGGGAACGGCCGCCAAGGAGCGCAGAATACGCGCACCTTTGCGCTACCCTGCTCCATCACCTCGGAGCTCTTCCAGCTTTTGCCAAAGTTTTTGATGTATTATTGCGCTGGCTGGGGAAACCGTACGAACCGTGACGGCACTGCTCCGCCGGTTCTTAACATTCAGCTTTGGGGAGAAAACGGTTTCTGAACCGTTTCACTCTCCTAAAGGTAAAGTGCAGCACCATGAGGATTCGAATCCCCCATGACTGAACCAGACAGGCAGCTCTTGCGGTCGGACTTGGAGTTCCTGCGGATCACCCCAGATGTGGCCTTGGCGGGTCGGAAGCGAGCCAGATTCCTGACCGTTTTTGCTGCTGCGCTGGCGGCGGCCTGCCTCATCGCATTGGGAATCGCGCTGGGGCCAAAGATCTCTTTCACTTCGATGCTGGTCATCGGTGCGTTTGGTCTGCTTTACTGGCTGCTGTATCGCGAAGTGATTCGCCGCGGGCTGTCGGAGAACCTGGTGATCTTCGGCTTTACGCCGCTCACGATCATTCCTTGTCTGCTCTACACGCTGATGCGGCACGCCAGGCCGCAGGAGGATCCGGATCTCCGCGAAACGAGAGGCGTGGATGCCAGCGCCCTCGGTAATAAGGGCCTGGTGTGGTCCGTGGCCCTGCTCGGTTGGCTCCCGTTCCCGCCCTTCATGATGAACGTGATCGCCTACTTCGCCCTCCTGCCGCTCCCGCGGCGCGTGGATACGGAAGGCGTGTGGATGCGCAGTTTACCGTTCCGCCGCGCCAAGCGCTATCTGTGGAGCGAGTGCCGAAGCTTCCAGGCGGTGCGAATGGAGGTGGTCGGCATCCTCATTCGAGGGGCGTTCAATCGCGAACTGCGCCTGAAGTTCTCCAACGGTGTGGTGAAAATCAGGACCCCGATAGACCGCGATGCCCCGGAATATACCTTCGCGCTGCGGATGCTGGACCGCTTCCACATCACCCACGACGGATCTCGCCACCTCCCTCCACGTCCCTGACAAGGAGGCGTCGAGAGGTCCGCCCATGATTTCCCGTTCGCCACCACCGTCAAGGACCTCGAAGGGCGTAGCGCATCAGACCCCCGCCTTTGCGGTCCGCGTCTTTTCTCTCGCGATGATGTTTCAAACGGTTGTGGTGTAGCGCCCGTCAGCCGCCGGATCAAAGTTGCGGCCGGCTGGCGCACCAGACACGCCGTTTGTGTCTGCGTTTCCCCCTCAACCCTCGGTGGCCGGGCAGAGGTGCTTTTCAATTGGCCGATGCACGAGGGACGCAGACTCCAGACGGCGGGAGTCTGATGCGCCAGCCGGCGCTTCCAGACCTTCCCGCCGCAGGAATTGCAGTTCGGGATTTTACGTTTGGTAACGGGCATTGGGGCTCCTCGGGGATGGGGACAGAACGTTCCCCGGTTTTTTCTCGGAAGAGTTGCGCTAAAGGTACACGTCTCGACGATGGCCAACGTTCAGCACCGTGACCAGCCGGTGCTCATCATCAATCTCGTAGATGACTCGAAACTCTCCCACCCTGAGACGCCATCCGTCGCGCCCCGTCAACTTCAGGCAACCAGGTGGTCGCGGGTCATTGGCCAATTCGCGAATCGCGTCGCGAACGCGCGCGAAGGCGCCAGCGCTCAGTTGGGCAAGCTCCTTCTGAGCGCGCGGCAAGATGAAAAGGGAGTAGTTCATTTCTGGCGGGCTTCGATCTCGGCAACGGCTCGCTCAAAAGGGATGGGTTTCTCTCCCGAAGCCTTGGCTTCGTCGAAGGCGCGAATGGATTCCAACTCCTCCACATCGGCCAGCAGTTTCTGGTAATCCTCGATGTTCAGTACGACGCCGATGCGGTTGCCCTCTTTATCGACTACAAATTGTTCTTGGCGGATGGTCATGGAAACCTCGAAACCCATTGTATCGCAACGGGCGGTGCGGAGGCGCTGGCATTTCGTTCGTGATCCGTCCGTAGAGATAGTTGAAGGATCACGTGCCGCTTCCAGGAGGGTACGGGCGGCCACATGCTGAGCCGCGTCGGCGTTTATGGCATACGCCAGAACGTTGGCATCGAGAACTCCCGGTTCAACGGACGTCATCGTAGATGTCGCGGCGATGGAGAGGCCCCATGGAACCAAGATGGAGGACTGGCAACTCGGGTGCTCGGTAAGCCCGGACGGCAGTGTCGGCGGCCTGGTCGTTCATGAGGCGCTCCAGCAACGCATCAACCGATACGCCTTGCCGTTGCGCTTCCTGCCGGATTCGCGCTTCGGTTTGAGGTGAGATGTCCAGGCCCATGCCAACAGCTCCCTTCTCGGGATTATTGTCCTATCTTACGCCCCCCTCGCAGCTTTGTCACGGCTACCTTGCAGGCCCTTTGCATTTATGAAATGGCAAAGAGCAGCCGGCAATTGGTTATCAACGATGAATTTCACGAGGATTGTAAGACCGGATGATCGGCCTGTCGGGCGGCGTATTCGATGGCGGCAAGAATATCTTCCTTCTCAAGAAAAGGATAGTCGGCAAGGATTTCTTCAAAGGAGGCTTCGGCAGCCAGCAATTCCAGAATATCTGTCACACGGATTCGGAATCCGCGTATGCAGGGGCGGCCTCCGCACTTACCTTCTTCCACCGTAATGCGCTGGAGCCGTTGGCTATTTATAACGCAGTATTGTAGTCTCCGGTGAGCAGCAAGATCAAGCGTGACACATGTTAACAGGTAGCGAGGAGGTGCGCGCCCTTCAACGCGCCGCCGCCAACGCTCGCGACGCGGAGAAAATCAACCGCTTTGCCGACGAGCTGGACGGGTTGATGACCGTGGTCAGGCGCCAGGCCCTCGTGGATTCCCGTTTCCCCACGGTCGTCTGCGCCCCGGTGTTTACACGTGGTCACGGACTCGAAACGGAGGTCTCCGTAAGGCCGGAAGAGGGATTGAAACATCCGGGCTGGATTGGGTGCGACGGCCTGGTCAGCACGCCAAGAGCCGGCTTACCGACTACGTCGGTAGCCGCGCTTTCGGCCAACTCCGTGGTATCCGATGGGCAGAACCCTTGGCAAAACTCGTCATCCTGAGTGGGGATGGGCCTGTCGGCCCACCCATATAGATGAAAATCGGCTCGAGTGCGCGTACACTAGGGGCGGCGTGGAACGGTGAAGGCCGTCGGGGCTCTGGATTTGTCGAAGCCGTTCCTGAGTGTGGTCTGGGACGCGCGCTTGAACCCAACTTTGCGACGCCACCTTCCCGACGTGGAACGGTGGTAAGCGCGTCACGGTGCCTAATTTCAATTTTTCGCGTGTCCTACCGCTTCCACGCTAACCCCCGCATCTGCCGGGATATGAGAGACGATTTTCCACGGAGCACCGATGCCTTTGATCGGGGCGAAGGACCTGCATTTTGGTTTGCGACTGAGGGGGAAAGTCAAATGCAGATTCTTCGCCCAAGAGCGGGGCTCAGAATGACGGAGTGGGGGAGAGGTGGAGCGGGTGGAAGGCAAACGCGAGTTGAATTGCGCGTGTTGCCCTGCGAAACCGCATCGCTGTGCGCAGCACCTTGGAGTGCCGGCCGCGAAGCTGCCGCCTTGGCTTGGCATGGGTTTGCTCTTCCCGTTCGACTCCTTCGCGATAGCCGCGCCATAACGAAACGGAAGGCGGCAGCTTCGCGGCCGGCACTCCAAGGTGCTGCGCTCAGTTCAAAATGCTGTCGGGGATGGCGCACAACATGTTTTCCCCTGTCTGCGATCTGGGGGCAGGTGCAGACTCCCGGGTTGGGAGTCTGCGAGTCGGCATTGATTTATAGTGGTGAGATTATCCAAGTTAGAATTACCGAAAACGCTGACACCGAACCCCGTGGCCTCCCGCCCCGCAAATTTCAGCCTGAAAAATCACGACGCGAAGGGCATGGCGGCGCCGCTTGACGATAAGTCGGCTGCCCAGTGCCGTAGCGCCGCCATCCCTTCGCTTTGCTCAGGGCGGCCTGGCGGCGCCCGAGCGCCGGGTGGAAGCCGGCGGTACGTATGGCCTTCACCTGCTCGCACTGAAACGAAGCGAAGCGAAAAGACTCAAAGAACTCCTTGACAACCTTTCGCACATGGCATACAAAGCCAAGGGCGGATTTCTGGTTTCTGCTGGGGTGGATTTCTGTCTCCCTCTGGGTTTCAACCTGTTCGCCGCTGCCGTCACATGGAACTTCATCGTAGCGTGGGCTGCGCCGTACCAATGGCAGTCACGAGCCTCGCCCCGAGTGGGACCCGACCGCCCCATCGAAAGTCTCCGACTCGAAGGATTCATTCTATGCCCCGATTTCTCTGGTCAATTTTGCTTGTTTTTCTCATGCTTCCGCCGGGACGCTGCCGGGCGGCGGCCAGCTTGGAGGCGTTGCCGCAATTCCTTCGGCCCGACCCGTTTGGCGAAATCGTCGCGCCCGACCAGGGCGGCGCGAAGCTGCGCGGAAGCTTGTACGACGCGAAGCATCGAGTGGCGCTGAAAGGTTGGCGGGGCGGATACGTATCGTTCCAACTGTTGGCCAAGTCGCCCGGGCCGGCGGCCTACACGCTGGCGGTTTCCATAATCGACCCGGCGCACAAGATTAAAACGGACTTGTTCCGAGAGTGGTTCCACTTCGCCGATGCCGACAAGCATTATTATCCCGACGCGCTGGTGCCTGTCCGAGGGACTTACAATTCGAAGCTTCCGGAGCCGGATAACAAAATTGCGCAGCAGACCGCGCAGGCCTTCTGGGTGGATGTCTATGTTCCTCCGGACACCAGGGCTGGGGTCTTTGCCGGCACGGCGCAGCTCAAATGCGGCGGGAGCCTGATCCGTCTGCCGATTCGGCTCACCGTGCTCGACCGCACCATTCCGGCCGAGGATGTGTTGACGATCGATCACAACTCCTACGGAACCTCTTTCCTCGCCGAGCAATATCCATCGGCTTATGATCATTATTCCGGAAACTGGTATGAGAGCGACCAGTTTTTCCATCTCATCCACGCGTATCACCGGATTCTCTACGAGCACCGTGGGATTATGCACCAGCTTGGATACGGGCATGCCGGGAAGGTGGACCCGGAGTTCGCACCGGTGCTGACGGGTTCAGGGCGCACCAAACACATCGTCGACTGGAGACTCTTTGACCGGCATTACGGACCGCTGCTGGATGGAACTGCGTTCGCGTCCAGCCGGCGCGGGCCGCGTCCCATCCCGTTCGTCTACCTGCCGATCAATCCGGAGTGGCCCGCATCCTACGAGTTCTGGGGCGAGCCGGGCTACGAGGCGGAGTTTGTGAATGTCCTGCGGGAGATGGAGCAGCACTTCCGCGAAAAAAGTTGGACCCACACCGATTTTGAGGTGTTCTTTAACCACAAGAAACGCTACATGGGCTTTCCCTGGGATGGCGACGAGGTGCGCTTCCCGAAAGACATCCAGTATTTCCAGGAATTTGGGCGGCTGATGAAGGAAGCTTTGCCGCCCGGCAGCCCCGTGCACTTCGTGATGCGGGCGGACGTCAGTTGGGACATGGAACAGGAATTCAACCTGCTCAAAGGCGTGGTGACGCTTTGGTGCAGCAGCGGGGGCATTCTGAGCTTCTACCGGGACGCGCCCAAGATGCTGCGCGACCGCGGCGACGTGGTGTGGTATTACGGCGGCCCGCCCACCCTCGACCAGAATGCCGCGGCCATCACCGAATTCCCGCTGCGCGCCTGGCTGTGGGGCGTGAACGGATTCGTCCACTGGCTGACGGTGTCGCCCGGGGAAGATCCGTGGTTCCACTCGGATGGGGGCGGCACCGTGCTCGTATATTCCGGCGACCGCTTTGGGCTTGCCGAACCGATTCCCAGCATCCGGCTGAAGATCCAACGCAACTGCCTTCAGGATATCGCGGTGCTGGATAGCTTCAAGAACCAGCACTCGCTCGAATCGCTGCGCAGCGAGGCGGCGCACCGCTTTAACAACTCCGTTCTGGACGATTGGTGGAATCCTCGCCCCGCGCTGGCGGATGTTCCGTCCGACCAGTGGCAGGGCAGCGCCATCGACGCAGCTATGGAACATACCAACAAATCGCTGGCGCATCCCGGGGTTACCGCGTGGTACAACGTCCATCAATACGCGCTTCAGCTCGCAGGGGAGGGGAAATGAAATCCGCTTACCTTCTTGTTTCAGCCCTTATGATGGCGGCGATATGGGGAGTGGCACGAGATAACACTGCGCCGGCAACGATTCGCGAGGAACTGGAAACCGTCGCCCGCGTGGGCAGCGTGATGGTGGACGGCGATATCTGCCAGAAAATTGTTACGCCGCTGGCGAAGGAGTATATGTTCAAGGTCGATCCGAAAGATCCCTGGCTGGCCGGCGACAACTATGATGTGGATGACGTTGCTTTCAACGCGACCAAGAAGACGTTGATTCGCCTCTCGCACCTCACGGCGTTCCCCTCCGACGTCAACCTGTGGATGCCCATTGACGGGCACCCGGGAAAAATCCAGATGGTGATTCGCAATAAGAATGAAATGAGCCAGTTCTGGCACTGGGGAGATATTTACCAGGACATGACTCCCGAAATGGCCACCGTGCTCAAGACCGGCCAACGCGTGACCGTGACCGACCGGCCGGGGTGGATCTCGGTTCTCGCGCCGGTTTACAACAGCCTGGGTGATATCGTGGGCCTGGTCGAGGCAGTCAGCCGCACCGAACTAGACCCGCACGAAAATGTGAAATAACGTTTCCTGAAAGATGTTTTACATTGCAATAATACGAGAGGGGTGCAGGAAAATGTCTCCATTGTTACGGAAATCTGATGCACGGACAAAAATACCGAACGCTGTTGTTTCGCTCTTGTGCGGCCTGGCGATGGGCTGTATTGGTTTATCCACAATACTGCTGGCGGCCAGCCTCGCGTTTGCGGCAAATAGTCAACCGGTGAAATTCACCCACGGCACGCGCGTGTGGCCCACATACATATACAGCCGCGAACTCGCGGAGGCGCCCTTGTTCAAGTCCGTCGACAATGCGGGCTTCTATCCCTACACGGCATTCGACTGGGAATCGCGGTCGGAGAAACCTTCTTCCGTGACGTACGACTCGCTCGTTCTGGAGAACGAGTACCTGCGCCTGGAATTCCTCCCCGAGTTGGGCGGACGCATCTGGTCCGCATACGACAAGGTCGCGAAACGCGAGCTCTTTTACCACCCCACGGTGATCAAGCCCGGCCGATATAACGCCCGCAATAACTGGCCCGTGGGCAACCTGGAACTGTACGGCCCCTATGACAGCCACATGATCACATGGCCCGGCGAGCCGTGGCCGTGGTCACTGGTCCGGCATCCTGATGGCAGCGCCACCGTGATCCTGACGCACATCGATCACTTCTTCCGCGATAAGATCAGCTTGGAAGTCACCTTGCATCCTGGGAAAGCGTATTTGGAACTCACCACGCATCTCTACAACAAGAACCTGCTGCCCAATCGTTATTTGATTTGGACCAACGCGGGCGTTAAAGCCTACGAGAACAGCCGGTTTATTTACCCCATGACCAAAACGATTGGCCACGTGAGCTCGGCGATCCGCGAATGGCCCATCATTGATGGCGTTGACCTGAGTTGGAATAAAAACAACAAGAATATGCTAGGCGTTTTTGGGCTCGATATCGATGACAACTTCATGTCGATTTACGACTCTGGGAACGATTTTGGAACCGTCTGCTATACCAATCGAATGCTGGCGCGCGGCGAGAAGACGTGGACCTTTGGTTCGGGGCTCACGGCCTATCGCCAGGCTGAGAACTACACGGATAAAGACGGCATCTACATGGAGACGCAAAGCGGCCGCTTCATCTGGGACGGCAATTACGAATTTATCGATCCGGGCATGAGCGACGGTTGGACTGAGTATTGGTTTGGCGCCAACAAACTCGGGGGACTAACCACGGCGACGAAAGACGTGGCTATTAACTTTGAGATCCCACCCGAGCGCCCGGGCACGGCAAAGCTCGCTGTATCGCCGACGGGCGCGTGGCCGGGAGCAATCCATGAACTTTACGCTGGCGACCAGAAAGTTTGGAGTCAAACTGCGGATTTGACTTACGGCCAGGCTTTTCATGTTGCAATTCCGCTGGGTGCAGAGACCGCCGGAAAGGTGCTGGAACTGAAGATCCTCTCCGATCAGAAAGTAGTTCTCTTGGATCACAAGTTTTACCCCAACGGCGAGCGGCCTGACGCGTCTTATGCCAGCGACTCGATCCCGCGGAAGTGGGGGGCCTTAGAAAGCCTGAATGTCGAAGAGGCTTACCAGAAGGGCCTGAGCAACGAGAAGTTTGGTCAAATAGCCGATGCGGAGCGCGCTTATAACGCCGCTTTGGCGAAGGATCCCCTCTTCTCACCGGCGCACCTTCGTCTGGGCTTGCTGGCACTCGATCGCTTCCAGGTGGAACAAGCGGTTGAGCATTTTGAAAAGGTCCTGGAGCGAGATCCGAGCAACGGTGATGCTCATTACTTCCTCGGGGTGTCGTACGCCGAACTGGGGAAACATCTGGATGCGCGACGGAACTACTATCGCATTCTCCCTAATTCCGATAAGTATAACCTTCGCGATTACGGCTTGGCCCTGCTAGCTCTCAACGAGGGTAACTTAGGCGAGGCTTCGCAGAAGCTCTCGGCAGCGGCGGCACTCAACCCCGAGAACGTTGCTATTCGTGAGGCGAATGCCTATCTGCTCCGCAAAGAAGGACGTGAGGCGGACGCGGAGAAGGAGAGGAAGGCAATTCTGGAACTTGACCCGACCAATGCCTTCGCCGAGGCGGAGGGCTGGATTCCATCTGGGGTGCATGCGACATCGGGCGCCGAGGTTGCGGACCTGCTTGATCGCGACTGCGCGCATCATCCCCAAGGATATCTCGAATTGGCGACCGAGTATTTCCGGCTTTCGGCCTGGCCCGAAGCAGCCCAGGTTCTGGATCGTGGCGTTCAGGCGACTGCCCAGAAGGATCAGGCGCCATATCCTCTGCTCCTCTACTACCGTGCCTATGCCGTGGCGCAATCGGGAAACCAGCAGCTTGCCCGGGAGTTTGCGGAAAACGCAAGCAAGCAAGACCTGAAGATCGTCATCTTTCCGTTCCGGGCGGAAGACGTGGCAGTCCTGAAGACGGCGATGCAACTGAATCCCAATGACGCCAATGCCCCCACCTTGCTGGGCGACCTGCTTTACAGCCGCAACCGCGAGGAAGAAGCAATGCAACTATGGGGCACGGCCGTTCAAGCTGGCCCGAATAACTATTCAGCGCTGCGCGACTTGGGCATGGCGAACCTCGCGGCAGGGAAGCAGGAAGAGGGGCTTGCGTCATTGACCCGCGCCTCCGAGGCGCGCCCCAGCAACGCCGATACCTCGATACTCGTGGCCAATGTTAGCGCGAGCCTGGGTCATACGGAGCAGGCCCGGCAGGCCTTTGAACGGCTTCTAAAGGTTCAGCCGGATAGCGACCAAGTCCTGCAAAAGCTGGCCTCGCTCGAAGCCCAGATGGGAGACGACCCGCGGGCGCTGGAGATCATGAATGACCACCGGTTCCAGGCCACCCACCTCTCCTACTCCTTGCTCCACCTTTACCGAGGTGTGCGGTTGATGCTGGCGCTCGACGCGGCACAGAAATCCCAGTTCCCAAACGCGCTGGCAGACGTGGCGTCGGCCGCCAATCCTCCTTTCAGCCTCGGGGTGGACGATTTCTCCCACTTGAAGAGCTCGCGCCTCCTGATGTATGACGCCCTGCTGCAACAGGCGGCTGGCAACGCCGCGGCGGCCCAGGCAGATTGGCAAGCTGCAGCTCAGACGCTGGACGACGACATCGAGGGCGAGGGCCTGTTCCGAGCCATCGCCCTTTACAAGATCGGTCAGGTCCAGAAGGCGGAGGCGTGGTTCAAAGACTTTGCGGTCGTCAACGGGCAACGCAAGACGGACAGCGCCGTCAGTATTCGCCTTCATGCCTATGACTTGGCGGGCATCTACGCTGCAATGCAAGGCGATGACGGCGCGGCACGCGAGGATTTTCAGAAGGCTCTGGAGATCGATCAGTCTTATCTGTACGCACGGCAATCCATGGCTTGGCTGGAGGCCGGAATGTTTAAAGACCTGAAATAAGGTGGCGATGGAGGCCTGGCACGGGAAACATCACCTGGCCCATATCACCGGCCTGCGCGAGCGCTCCAACTGGAAGGCCGTCACCGCTTGACGCCCACTGGCGGCTGAGGATTTGTAATACGCCGTGGGCGGCTGCGGTTGCTCCCGAACCAGACTTAATCCCGGTGCGATCAAAGACCCAGATTGAGCGGCCGCGGGTCCTTCCATTTCCCTCGGGTGAAGTCCGGGAATTCGACGGCGGCGCTCTTGGAAGCCACGGATTGCTCGCTCAAGGGAACGATCACACTCCAAGTGGCCGCGTCGTAAACGTCCTCCGGTGTCTCGATCTTATTGCGGACCGCCCGAACGAACTGGTGCAGCTCAACGTAGTCCTCGCCGCCGTGACTTGAGCTTCTCGCGGCCTCGCCCAGCGCCTTCCAGAGCAAGTGCTCGTACTGCTCGTAATACGGGCCCGTATCCTCCCACTGGTCCAGCACCGGGCTGCGGTCTTCGATGTAGATTTTTTCCATAGCCCCCCAGAAGATTCCCTTGGTACCCTGTAGGCCCTGAGTCATCAGGGGTATTTTCGTACTGCCGGACGACGAATATGGTCGTGGCAATGACACGCAGTGGTTCAGCGTGACGGTCGCCTTTTTTTCAGTCATGATGAGGGTGGAGGTGACATCGCCATCGGCGAAGGGGCGCTTGGCGTAGGTGCTGTCAGGGCCGAAGTGCTTCGCCGCGTAAGCGTTCAGCCCGCGAGCCTTGCTGCTCATCGAGACCAGATGCGTGAAGCGGTCCCCGCGGTTGATGCCGAACCACCACGCAATCGGGCCGATGGGATGCGTGGGATAAAGGTCTCCGTTATGCAGCGCATTTTGCATCGCGCGCCACCGCAGCTTGCCGTCTGGCTGGAGCCGCATGAGCCCGGCGCGTATATCGTGCTCATAGCCACCCTCACAGTGGACCAGTTCTCCCAGCACTCCCTGCTCGACCAAGTTCAGCGCCATCAGGGCGCCGCGGCCAAAACAGTCGTTCTCTAGCATCATGAAAGGCATGCCGGTTTGCTCGTGCGTGTTCACTAGTTCCCAGCATTGTTCGATGGTGATGGCCGCCGGAACCTCGGTGGCCGCGTACTTGCCCGCTTTCATGGTCGCCACGCCGATCGGGGTATGCAGCTCCCAGGGAGTGGCGGTCATAACGGCATCGAGGTCGTCACGGCCGACTAAACGCAGATAGTCTTCCGGACCGCGCGAATATCCTTCCGGGCGTTTTTGGCCGGCCTTCTCGACGAGAGCTTGAGCTCCATGTAAATGCTCCTCGTCGATGTCGCAAATCGCGGGTATCTGGACCCCCGGCAGCAAGAGGAGAAGCCTTACCAGCTCCGTCCCGCGGTTCCCCACTCCTACAAAACCGATTCGCACGGGCTTCTCGGCGCCGGCGAGGGACCCCGCTATTCCTACGGCGCCAGCCAGCTTCAAGAACTCCCGCCGTCTGAGTTGGGTTGACATGAAGCCTCCCCAAGAGGATCAGTCCAACATATCCCAGCAACATCCCTTAAAACACATACTTGAGCGCGAACTGGAGGATCCGCGGATCATAGGCGCTACGCCGGCCTCGGGACTGGCACCTGACACCTGGCAGCTGACACCTGTTTTTTCACGGCACCACCAGCTCATACCTGTGCAGATGGTGTGTGTGGAATTGACGAGCTTGATAGAGTCTTTCCACCCCGTAGCGCACGTCGGGTGTCCACCAGAAACTCCACGACTCGTTATCAAGCAGCAAGGGGATGTGGGTGCCACGCGGAGTGTCGGGTGAGAGCCGGATGACGCTGGTGCGTTCCATGCCGCTGGTCCATTCCAGTTGCTTCTGTTCCTCGATATCGCCGACTTCCTCAATCCAGGGTGAATCAGAATAGACTTTGGCGCGGTACCAGTTGTTCTTATCGAACGGGTCCATCCCTTGGCGCAGATGCACCCAAATGGTTGCCTCCTCGCCCGGTTCCAGCACGCCGTTTGCATTGCCGGTGCCTTCTGTCACCTTCCGGGTAACGGAGCCGCCGCCCCCCTGGTTTCCCTTCTGCCGAAACACGCCCAGGGTTGCGGTTTTGCCGTCGAAGATCATGACTTCCATTGGCGGCGGAATGCTGTCAGGAATCGCCATGACGTCGAAGTCCTTGGTCACCGTATGCCAAACGTCGTAAGTCATTTCGAGCTTAAGGCGCGTTCGCGCAAAATAGCCTTCCCCCGCCGTGAAGCGAACGTGCAGGCCGGAAGAGACGTCGGAGAAGCCGCCGGCGGCAATCTCAGGAATGGAGACGTCGCCTTTTAGCACTTGAACGGTGGCGTATTCGCTTGAGAGCGCCACCTTAACGTCAGTCATTGGTTCCTTCCGTGGGTTGTAGATCTTAACCGGCAAGGCCACGTCCTGATCGGGCGGAACCCGCAGCATGTCCTTGCTTGTCAGCGGCAAGATTACCGGTGGCTGGCTGGCCGCGCCTGGACCTCCGAAGCTGAACTGATGGCCCGCGCCGTCGGTTGTGATTATCAGGCGGCCATCGTGCCCGGCGATGAGCTTGGTTTTCGAACTGTGTCCCGTGGAGAAGCTATAGTCGGAAAGCAGGTAGGATGCGCCGGGCTGGTAGAGCGGAGCGGTAGTAATGGTAAGCCGGCGCGCCGCGCTCGGCCCGTCCGGCGCCCATTGGCGCGTGGTAACGCGGAAGCCGCCCTGGCTTACATCCTCCAGGTACGTGATGGCAGGCCGGTCGCCTTCCGACTTCACGTGATACCCCCACACGGTGAAGTCCGAGTAGGCGTCGTCGTGGTCCCACGTCTCCGGCACGTTATCCAGGTTGGACTGGGCGAAGGCGCGCATGTGAAAATCGAAGGTCTCGCCGATCGAGGTGGCCCAGTGACGATGATATTCATCCCTGCGAAATTCAAAGTCCACGTTCTCAGCCCGCGCATAAGCGTCGCGAGTTTCCTCCGTGTATTGGCTGATGTAATCCCCGCTGGCGCGGATCAGCCGGACCATCGTATGAGTGTGATTCAGGACGTGGTCCTTGGGGCGCCACAGCACGCGCCGGCCTTTGTCGCCCACGAAAAATTCCGGCCCGGGATTAAACGATGACGCGCTGCCAATCAGCTCCGGGTAGCGCGCGCTCAGGTAGAGGCTCATGAAGCCGCCCATGCTCAGCCCGGAGGTGCCGCGATATCGTCGCGACGTCAGGGTGCGGTAGGTGCTGTCAATGTAGGTCACCAGCTCCCGGAAATAAGGGCCAAAATCGTAGTCACCGCCGGGCTTCATCACATCCCACGGAGTTCCGCCGTAAAAGCCCTGATAATCACGGGCCACGTAGCCATCCACCGCCACCACCATCACCGGATGAGTCGCCACGAACGCGGCGATCTTCGGAACCGTGTCCTTCCCGTTGTCGTAATCTTCCAGCGTGTAGCGGTCGCTGTGGCCGTGAAAATAATAGATAACGGGATAGTTCCTGCTGCTGGTGTTGTAATCAGCGGGAAGAAAGATGCGGTAATGGCGTTCCTCGCCGAAGACCTTCGACGTATAAGTGCAATCGATGAAGGGCTGGCGCGGCACCTCAGCCGCGGACGCCAGTGAAACGGCGGCAATCAGAATGCTAAACCAACGCATGGGAAACTCCCCTCGACGGGTCATGCCCAATTGCTCTAGAGCATTTCGACTCGTCACTCGTCACTTCACACTTGTCACTGCTTTACTCACATGCTGCCATACTTCAGCCAGGCGTCGACGATATCCTTGCCGCGGAAAACCCAGGTGCGCTCGTCCAAGCGCTCCACGCCCTCCCGCGGCCGGAAGGCCTGTTCGCCTCGCGTGGTGAACTCCACTTTCAGTTCCATAGGGCCCGAGGTTCGATAAGGCTGGAACTCCCCCAGGCGATCCATGGCGTTCTGTGCCTTCTGGCGGATCAGAGCGCACGCCGTCTGGTGCGAGAGCATGTAACCCGCGGTGCGGCTGACGCCGGACTTTACCGCGGCACACTCGGCTTGCGGAACATAGCTATGGAGTTCCTCGCACGCTGCGGTGTCGCCCGAGAGCATGATCACAGGAATCCCGAAATGTCCCGCCAGCATCACGCGGGCGCCGATTTCGCCAATCGGCTTTCCATTCAGCCACATATTCTGAACGCCCAGAGAGCTGTAGGAGTGGCTGAGGATGGCGTTGCGCGCCCCTGCCATAGCGTGCTGACCGATGAAAATCACGGCGCTATAGGAAGGATCAAGTTCGAGGGTGGGCGAAATGGGCTCGCCGGTCAGGAGCCGCGCCTTGGGGTGAATGTCGAGCACCGAGAGCGATTGGCTGGAGTCGTGGCCGTCCCAGACCACCACATCCGTGGCTCCCCCGGCGAGCAGACCATCGACTGCGGCATTTATCTCGCCCGTAAGCAACTTGTGCGACTCCTCCCAGCGCGGGCTCTTGTATGGAAGGCACTGCATGTCGCTATCGAATATTCCGCTCACTCCCTCCATGTCGGTAATCATGAAAACCTTCTTGGGCTTGGAGGTCTGGGCAATGGCCGAGAGCGTACAGGCCGCGACCAGAATTGTGAGTGCCATAACACGGGTGGGACGGAGTTGATGAAGGGTCATCGCATGCTCCTTTTCGTAACGCCGCCATCCTGGCGGCTTCGTGCTCGGGCGCCGGCTGGAAGCCGACGGTGCGGAGGCGGGCTCGAAGCATTGCACTTTACTACTGATGTGGCGAAGGGCATGCGGCTTGGTCGAGCTTACAGGCGGTTTCAAACTCGGGTGCGGCGGCTGCCTCATTCCCGGCTTTTTGATAAGCCAGCGCCAGATTGTAGTGGGCTGAGGCATTACTGGGATCCATCTGGGTCACCCTCTTGAATTCAGCCGCCGCTGCGGTGAATTTGCCGCTCTTGGCCAGGAAATATCCCACTTTGTAAACAGCCACTTCGAAGTTTGGGTCGAGGGCAACGCATTTTTGGTATTCGTCCATCGCCTCTGCCGGCTGGCCCTCATTTTCATAGATCCCACCCAGATAAAAGTGAAGATAGGGTTCATTGGGAAGCGCCTTGGCGAGCGGCTGAAGATTGTCCTGCGCATCTTTGAAACGGCCTTCTTGGAACTGGCAGATGCCCAGGTAGAACTTTGCTTCAAAACTCTCCGGACGTAGATGCAGGGCAGTTTTCAAGGTCGCCTCGGCTTCCGGGTATTTGCCCAAAGCAAGGCCGCATTTGCCCCGGGTGAGTTGCCCGAGAAACAGCGAAGGGTCCATCTGGGTCAGGCGAGTTAACATAGGGATGGCACGGACACACTCCCCCTCGCTGGCGAGTTGGGTAGATGCGAAGAGCAGCCGGTAGGCCGCCACCTGATCCTTTGGGTCCGGCAATGGCCGGCCGCTGGTCCCCGCGCCGTATGGGGGCATGTAAGTGGAAGGGAAAAAGGGGAGCGAGTTTCGGCCCGCCTGGCCGGGTCCGCCCGCCCCCGGGGCATTCGACAAACCTACGTAGCCGAGCGAGGCGAGCATCTCGGCGTCTGCCGGGGACACGGGTGTCCGTCGTGAAGGTGTCTTGGGCGTGATCCGGGCAACCATGCTGTCGAATTGTGACTTAAGCTCCAGCGCAACGTCGTGCCTGCCCGCGTAGAGGTTGTGGAGTTCTTTGGGATCAGATGTAAGGTCGTAGAGTTCGGGCTTGGGAGCGTCGATGTATTTGTAACGTGCCGTGCGAACGGCACGCAGCGCACTCCAGCCGAACTCGCTTGGGTAGTATGTCTCGCAATAGGAGACACTGGTCGCCGCACTGCTGGCTTTCCCCAACATCAGGGAAAGCAATCCGCTGCCCTGCATGCTCCGGGCCGGAGCGGCTCCCAGGAATTGAAGCACGGTTGGGGCGATATCAATGGTCCGCACAGGCGTATCGACGCGGCGAGGGGCAATCCCGGAGCCAGCCGGCGGTTTGATAATGAGCGGCACAAGCAACGTCGTGTCGTAAATGAAATACCCGTGGGTTTGTTCGCCGTGCTCCTCAAAGCTCTCCCCGTGATCGGCCACCGTGAGGATCAGGCTTGGATTGTACAAACCGTGCTCCTTTAAGTCGGACAGGAACTTTCCGATGACATCATCGGCGTAAGCAATAGCCCCATCGTAGCGCGTGCGCAACTGCGAGCGAAAGGGCTCGGGAGGGTTGTAAGGCGAGTGAGCGTCGTACAGGTGAACCCAGATGAAGAAGGGTTTGCCGTGATCCCGCGCCGGCGAGTCGAGCCAACCCAAGGCATCCTGGATCACCGCTCCCCCGGGACGCCGCAGGTCCTGGAGATTGAAGACCAGAGGATTATTCCGCGTCGGTTTGCGCCGGAAGGGGCTGGAGTAGGTATCAAAGCCCTGGTTCAGCCCCCGCGCGGGGTCCAGGACCTCCGCGCCTACGAAGGCCGCCGTGACATAGCCTTTCTGCCTGAGGAGCGTGGCCAGCGTCGGAGGGTCGCTGCCCAGGGTATATCCAAGGTTGTCATGCACGCCATGGAATGTGGGGTAGGTTCCGGTCATGATCGAGCAGTGCGAAGGAAGCGTGAGGGGAACCTGCGCAACTGCCGTCCGGAACAGAACACTCTCGCGCGCCAGGGCGTCCAGCGTGGGCGTGCGCGCCTGGCGGTCGCCGTAGCAACCGATGTGGTCGGCACGGACCGTATCAATGGTGATCAGAACCACATTCGGTTGGGCGGACCGCGCGGGCGTTGCCAGAGCAAGCCCAAGACATACGTAAACGGCCCAGTGTGAGAGGTTTCTCATGGCGGCAGTCAGGCGGCTATCGCGACCGACAACCTGACCGAGAATTCGCCGAATGGGGGCTGCAAGGTAAATCAAACTATGCACAAGAAACCTTCCAAAAACCGGATTGCATCGATACACCATCGTTGACTAACATCCTGTGTTTTCATCAACATCGTGGGTTCGTACCCATAACTGGCTTGTTTTCATAAACAACGTGGGATCATCCCGAATCCCTTTCCGTCGGCCTTTTCTTTTCAATAACATCGTGGGATCATCCGCCATTTTTTATTTCCCCTTTTTCTCGACCGCGCGCTACAGCCAGAAGTCCAAGTAGTTTGTATTCAGCGACATAACGGAATGGACATTGTGCCAGACTTCCAGCTAAGTACCCGTATTTGCTATAACATCGTGGGTTTTTCCCGCTGCCGGTTCCAACCACTGCCGTGGACATCCCGTGCCATCAATCACCCCCGGCCCGCCACCGCCGTCCAGCCCGGCGCCGCGTCTGCGCTACGCTAGTTTAACACAGCTATGTAGCTTGTCAAGCGGCACGAGGCTACAGAGTAATTCCTCCGTTTGGGTCTCGGGAATAGGCGTAGCGCCGGGCTTGAGCCCGGCATTGTCCGCCCTCAAGCGCGGCGCTATGAGCCCGAGACTCAGGGATTACGTTACGCGGGCCGCACTCCAACTGGCGCCAAGAACTCCAACCATTCAGTAACTCTGCTTACTGCCTATTGCCGGTTATCTTCGCCAGGCGGTCGCGCAAATCCTGGCGATCGGGCGCCAGCCGTATGGCTTCCTCGTACTCCTGTGTCGCCTTCTCCTTTTCGCCGAGCTTGGAGTAAATATCTCCCAACAATGCGCGCAGTTCGGAGTTATCCGGCCGGGTCGTTTTCACCTTCTCGGCATACACCCTTGCACGCGAATAATCCTGCTGCGCGAACCAATAACGCGCCAGCAGGAAATTACCGATGGGGGATTTAGGGTTGATCTGCTCCAGCTTTTGCAGGTGGGGGTAGGCCCCCTTCAGATCGCCGGCATTCAGATCCATCTCCGCCAAATAGGCGTTCGGCTCCCAGCGATTTGGATCAAGTTTCAACACCTTTTCAAAGAGTTCCCGGGCCGCTTCAGGGTGGCCCTGGTCCAGTTGACGCTGGGCCAGACCGATGGGATTTTCGATCGCGATTCGCCGGTCCGCCGCCTCCCGCTCGGCGGCCGTGATCTCCTGGAATTTCTTCATGTACTCAGCGCCGCGCGCCGCATCGCCCTTGCTTCGATATGCCCGGCCTAGATCATAGTAAATGGTGGGGAACTTCTCACCGGCAGTTTCCACAGCTTCCAGGCAGGCGATGGCGGCGTCAGGGTCGTTCAAAGCGACGTAAACGGATGCCAGCTTGGAGCGGTATTCGGGATTCTGGCCATCCTGCTGAACGGCCTTCTGTAGCGCCTCCTTCGCCCCGGTTAAATCACGCCGCTGGTACAGGATCTTCCCCAGTTCGAAATAGGCCTGGGGGTTTTGGCCGGATTCGGCGATGCTGGTCTGAAAGAACTTGAAGGCAACGTCCGGCTCGCTTTTGATGACATAAACCTGCCCCCGAAACAAGTCAATACTGGCATCGTGCGGGTCGCTCTGCGCCCACACGTCCAGCACCCGTAGTGCATCGTCGCTCTTTCCGAGCCGAGAATATACGTCGACGAGCAATCGCAGCCACGATGGGGGAAGTTGGCGAACCGCGCGGTCGTCCCGGAATACCTTCAGCGTATTTTCGGCAGCATAGGTTTGGACAAGCTGCTCGAATACATGGGCCTGAAAGACGCGATACTCCAGCCGGTCGGGCGCAAGGTGGACGGCTTCGACCAACTCGGAGGCGGCGTCCGGCAGGCGTCCTGCCTGCGCCAGCGCCATGCCGCAATAGAAGTAGGGCCGCGCGTCCTGGTGAGCATCCTGCTTGGCGCGATTGAACGCTTGCTCAGCTTCGTCAAAGCGCCCTGCGCTCAGCAAATTGATGCCTTGGGCCAGTAAGCCGTCGAATGGGGTCGCGCCGGACTGCCCCGCGAAGCCGAGGCTCACCCCTGCGGCACAGAGGCACACAGTTAGAACAAGAATGAAATGGCTGAGTGGCCTCAAGCGTTAAGCCCCAAAATCGCGCCGCGATGCAGCGGTTGAAATGAAAGCCTATTTTCTCCGTACCCACGGCCTCTCTCGTGTTTCATTGACCCTCTCCGCCCCTCAGCTTCGCCAGGCGTTGGCGCAGGTCGTGGCGGTCGGGCGCCAGACGGATGGCCTCCTCGTACTCCTGCATCGCCTTCTGCTTTTCCCCGAACTGCGAGTAAATATCGCCCAACAGGGCGCGCAACTCGGAGTTATCAGGACGGATTGTTTTTACCCTTTCTGCGTAGACGCGCGCCTGCGTGTAATTCTTCTCCTCGAACCAGTAGCGTGCCATCAGAAAATTGCCCACGGCGGAGTGCGGGTTGATTTGCTGAAGCTTTTCGAGATACGGGTAGGCCGATTTGAAGTCGCCGGCGTTCAGGTCCATTTCCGCCAAATTAGCGTTCGGTTTCCAGCGGTTCGGATCAATTCGCACAGCTTTCTCAAAGAGCGCGCGCGCCTCGGCCGTATGGCCTTGATCGAGTTGCCTCTGCGCCTGGGCGATGGGCCGGTCGACCTGCAAGGTACGTTCCGTGCGATCGCGCTCGGCAGCAGTTGCCTGCTGGAACTTTTCAAAATATTCTGCGCTCCGCGCCGCATCTCCCTTCTTGCGGTAAGATCGGCCCAGGATGTAGTAAATCATCGGTAGGTCGGGAGCTGCCGACTCCACAGGTCTCAGGCACTCGATCGCCGCGTCGGAGTCGCCCATCGCCAGGTAGACAGACGCGAGCTTCGAAGCATACTGAGGATTATTCGCGTCATCCCGAACGGCGTTGAGGAGTGCGTCTCTGGCGGGAAGAAGCTGGTTTTTACCGTACAGGATTTTTCCCATTTCAAAATAGGCCTGGGGATTCTGTGCCGATTTTTGCACGCTTCGCTGAAAAGATTTAAAGGCCAAATCGGTCTGCATTTTCTGGAGGTAAAGTTGGCCGCGATCAAGGTCGATGCCGGCATTGTTTGGATCGCTCTTCTCCCACAGGTCGAGCACGCGAAGAGCCATGTCGCTTTCCTCTAATCGATAGAAGTCATCGGCAAGGAGCCGCAGCCAGGCTGGGGAGAGATGCTGAAGCACGTTGGCATCTTTGAAGATTGCCAGCGCCGTGTCAGCGGCATCCGTCTGCTTCAGCAGCTCGAAGATGTGGGCTTCGAAAACGCGGTACTCCAGCCGATCGGGTGCGAGGTGGACGGCTTCGACCAGTTCGGAGGCAGCATCTTCCGTCTGCCCGGCCTGGGACAGGGTCATGCCGCAGTAAAAATAAGGGCGGGCGTCCTGGGGAGCAGCTTGCTTGGCGCGATTGAATGCTTGCTCAGCTTCGTCAAAGCGCCCTGTGCTCAGCAAATTGATGCCTTGGGCCAGCAAGCCGTCGAATGGGGTTGAGCCGGACTGCCCCGCCAAGACGGGGTTCACCACCGAGGCACACAGACACAGAGAGACAAAAAACAGATAAAACGGCTGAAGATCCTTAACAGATAAGCCCAGCACTTTGGCGTTCCATCCTATGTGCTTTTCCGATTCTCGCTTCTTACTCAGTGTTTCTGAGTCTCACTGGCGAACTACACGTCCGAGAAGAATATTAGCGCGACGGCGGGGGTAGGGCAAGGTTAGGACGGAGGCCGTGCCGAAGCACGACCTCCGTCGGTGAGGGCAGCCAGGGTTAGAATTCCAAGCGCACCGAGAGCTGGATTTGGCGCGGGCCGGTGAGTGACGTGTTTTGCAAGCTGAGGTTCTGTAGCCCCGTCGTGGCGTTGGGAGCAGCGTTGTTGGGGTGGTTGAGTGAGTTAAAGGCATCGGCGGATAAACGCATATCGAGTCTCTCTCCGATCTTGATGTGCTTGTACAGGGAGAGGTCGTCGTCCCAGGCGCCGGGGCCAATTAGGTTATCCCGCGGGGCGGGGTTATAAAGTGTGCTGAAGGGGGCGTTGTAGCAGGTGCCATCAGCCAAAGTTACGGCGAGTTGTCCGTTGTACTTACCGCCGCAGTTGGGCCCCGCCTGCCGCGCTACGGGCGCGACGAGGGAGCCGTTGACTAGGGATACCGACGCAGGGGTAATGCCGGCAAACCACTGCTTGTAGGTATAGTTGCTGTCGTGCACGGTGGCACGTTGACTGGCAGGAATGCGGATCGATCCCGGCTGAACCAAGCTGGGACTGGCGCCCATCCACAAGCCGCTATGCCACACGCCAATGGTCGCGAGTTGCCACCCCCCGATCAGATAGTTGAGCGGGGTGGAAGCATTTCGCGCGAAGTGCTTGCCTTTCCCGAAAGGAAGATCGTAGACGGCATCGAAGGTAACGTTGTGGGGAGGAATGGTGATGCTATTAAAGTAGACCAGCTTCTCCCGTTGCGCGTAAGTCAGGTTGGGGTTACCCTGGATCTCGAAACTCTCGGGCACGGGGGCCCCACCGTTGCCGCCTAAGGAGCCGCTCCCGTTGCCGCCGTTGATGGAGGTGCTGGAAAGGCTGGAGCCTGAGGGGTCATTGGTGTTAAGTTGCCGGGTGAAGGTGTAGAAGGTCTGGAAGGAGAGGCCGTTGGCGAACGTCCGGCGCACTTCCGCCTGGAATGAATGGTCGCGGGAATACCCGGTGTGGTTGTTGCCGTACACTGACCAATTCGGGACGCCCCGCAACTGGTTGCTATCACTGGGAGGCACAAGTCCGGTGCTCAGGGCATAGTTGTAATTGGGTACCGGATCGTTGACGTCGTAATTCATCTCCAGGTTGCCGCCATAAGTTCCGATATAGCTCAAGCGCAGCCCCGTGTGCTTGGGGAGTTCGTGCTCGATAGTGATGTTCCAAGTCTGATCACGCGAATCGTTCCAGTGCTTGGGATCCCAGGCGGTTACGACGTTGCCCTCGCTGGGTGCCTGCGCCCCCGCAGTAATGTTCACGGTGGCGCCGGGCAAATAATCTGTGGATGCCGGCACCACCATGTACGGATACTGGCCGAAATATGGTCCACTTGCCCCGCCGGGGACGTTGGGTTCAAAAAGCGGAGGTTTTGGTAATTAAGATTTATAGGCGGATTCCTGCGCATCGATTGCAGCAAAAGGTTCAGCGGCTCCGGGACATAGTAAATGCCGTACGATCCGCGGATCACCGTGTTGTGCCTGAGTTGGTAAGCCACGCCCAGGCGCGGTCCCCAGTCATGGTGAATAGTGTTGAAGAGGTTGGAAGGATAGCCGGCCGAATCCGCCGTCGCCCACGTCAACCCAACCGCCGACCAAGCAGCCAGTGCCGAGGGCGGAACGCCCAGAGAATTCGCGCTGGCATTGCCGGGGGTCAGCACGGCAAAACTGTGCTCGGGGTCGTACGGTAACGACATGCGATTCCGGGCTTCACTGTATGGTGTAAAGTAATCCCAACGCAGGCCCAGGTTCAGCGTCAGGCGCGGGGTGAGCTTGATTTTGTCGCTGGCGTACAGCCCAATTTCCGTCTGCCGAAAGTAAAAGAATCCGCGGTTATATTGGTTGGCGAGTTGATTGGGAAGGCCCAGCAGGAGATCCGCGAAGCCATCGCCCGTGTCGGGGTAGGCCGTCAGGTCGGGCGCGTCGAAGAGGGAGGTGTATGCCGCTGGCCCAAATTGCAGAAAACCTTGGGCTTGTTGCAGTTCCTCAATGTTGTTTTGTTCCTTTCGGCCACGGAAGCCGAACTGGACGGTGTGCTTGCTGTGGGTCCAGGTGACGTTGTCCTCAATCGTTTCGCTGGTCATGTGTTGCTGCTTGTTGTTATCCGAATCCCAATCCAGGTAAATGTTTGGCGAAAGGTCCTGCACGTAGAGAGTTGGCCATCCGGTCACATTGAAGGGATTCGGCGTGCCCAGTTTGGAGTCCCAAGGCACGAAGTCAGCCACGGTCCCTTGGTGGTTAGGCTCCCGGAGAACTCCCACCAGCAATTCGTTCAGCCAGTTTGGCGAAATCGTCCGGTTGTAATTCACGGCGATGTTGGTAGTCTGGTTGTTGCTTACACTGGTCCCCATGCCCGTTTGGGGAGAGATGGGGTCGGCAAAGTAGCCTCCCTCGGTTTCGGCATTCGTCGTGTACCGCGTAAAGCGCACCGAGAGCCGGTCCTTGTCGGTAAGGTTCTCGTCCCATTTCGCCGTGAGTCTGTTCGTGGTGGTTACCTGAGGGTACGTGGCGGTGAAATTCGGTTCGAGAAAGGGATTGGCCGAATTCGTCGGAGGCGCCGTGAGGGATTGCAAAGTAGTTGCGATGTGGCTAATCGGCGACGTGATCGCATTGTTGAGGAACGGGGTCCGCTGGAAGGTGGTGGGGTCGGTGGTCGTCGGGTCGTAAATGGTGATCGGCAGGTTGGTTCCCGCGTCGATGGCGTTGCTGAGATCACCTTGCCACATGGCGGCGGTAGGGACATCATTGATAAGGGGCGTAGCACGCTGTTTGGTGCGCAAGCCTTCCCAATCAAAGAACCAGAAAGCCTTGTCCTTGCCGTTGTACACGTGCGGTATATCGACGGGACCGCTCAGCCAGCCGCCGAACTCATTGCGAATCAGCAGAGGTAATTGGAAACCTGAGCCGACCGGATCGGTCCGCAGCCGGGCGGCGCCAACCACGGAGTTATCCCGGAGATACTCGTAACCCGCGCCGTGAAGCTGGTTGCTGCCGCTGCGGGTGGCCATGATCACCGTAGCGGGCTGATCGAAGCGGGCATCCGAGCCGACGGTCTCGATGCGAAATTCCTGAATGGATTCCACGCTGGGCTGCACGCTGGTAATGCCGCCGCCAAAGCGGTTCACCATCGTCGCGCCATCCATGTTGATGTCGAGGGAGCCGACTTTCATGCCATTCACGCGCGTGCCGCTGCTCTCGACGCCGGCGGTGAGGTCGAACAAACTACTCACCGCACGCCCGTTCAGGGGGAGATCACGGATTTGGCTGGACTCTTTAATGTCGCCGACAGCGCCACTTTGGGTTTCGATGGGCGCCGCGACGCTGTTCACTTCCACCACCGTTGTGGTAGTCCCCACTTTCAGCGTGGGATTCACTACCGCGTTCTGGCCGACGTCAAGCGTGAAGGTTCCTTCCCACTGCTGGAACCCTTCCTTTTCAACGGTGATTTTGTATGAGCCGATGGGCACCGCGCCGAAGTAATAAATTCCCACCTCGGAGCTCTGTCCTTTCGTCGTTACGCCTGTGGCGATATTGGTGAGGGTCACATGGGCGTGGGGAATTATGGCTTGGCTCAAATCCGCAACTGTTCCGGTTACTGTTCCCTGCCCGGTTTGGGCCAAGAGGGGAACGGAAAGCAACAACCCAGCCAGAAACAAACCGAGAAGTGCTGCAAGCCTGACTATGACTGAACTGCCGTGAGGCGATTCGTATTGATGCATGTTCATGATTTAATGCCACCGTCCTTCCTTTTTGTGTGGTTCGACCCAAGTGCAAAGTCTATGACGCCAGTTTTGTGGTGCAACAGTAGTACTGGGATATTCGCCCTCCTCCCCTCGGGGAACAGGGCTTTCGACCGTAACGTAATTCCACAATGCTCGTGAAACACGAGCCCGCCGATTTCGGTTCTTGGCTAGGCGGCGATGTGTGGCCAGGAACCGGGCAACTCATCTACTGCGCGTTCTGCACCTTTAGTGTGGTCCGTGTGCGAGGCGTCGTGGCGCAGCGCCCGGGCTATGGCCTCCAGCGCTTTTGTCCGCGCCGCCACGACGGCTCCCCGCAAGGCTGCATCCTTCCCCAAAGCGGACTCCACCAGTCTCGGGTGCCAGGGAATAATCCTTGCGACGATCCGCTCGACGTCGTGCAAGAACGGTGGAAAAATCTCGCCTTTGAGCACAATCAGGGGAGGATCGTACGTAGCCGCGACGTGCGCGATGGCCACCGCGAGATGAACGAGAACATCCCTGACGACCTCGCAGGCGGCTGCGTCGCCGTGTTTGCAAGCACCGATGAGGGCGGGCAGATCACCTTTCCCGTTGTTAAATCGGGCCACCGCCTTGCGCAACGCTGGCCTCTGATGGATTCTCTCCGCGATTCGGTCGGCGCTCACCTGTAGTTCCAAATAACCACGCGGATTCCAGTTTTCCCCGGCTTTGTCCAAATCCAGAAGCAGATGGGCGATCTCGCCAGCCGCCCAGTTCGCGCCGCGATGAATTTGGCCTCCCATCACGACGCCGCAGCCGATGCCGGTGTGATGGCAGACGAGAACGAAATCCTCCACTCCTTGGGCCGCGCCGTAGTTCATCTCGGCGAGCGCCGCCAAGTTCAAGTCGTTGTCCACCAGCGCCGGCGTTCTGAACGCGGCGGACAGGAAATCAGCGATGGGGACGTTTTCCCAATTGAAAATATTCCCCGCCTGCAAAACGACCCCATGACGAACGTCCACCAGGCCCGGCGCGGCCACGGCAATTTGGCGCAAGCGCTCCGCGCGTCCGGAACGCTGGAGGAGTTCACGGAGACCCTGCGTAAGTCTTTCGAGGACGCTGCGCGCATCCTCGCGTGCTTCAGTCTCAAGCTGCGTCTGGGCGATCACCGATCCCTTCAAATCGGTTATTGCCAGTCGGATCTCGAGGGGGTCAATCTCCACCGCTCCCAAACAACCGTAGTTCGCGTTGAACTCCAGTTGGGTGGGTTTCTTTCCGCCGCGCTTTCCCGAAAGGCCAGCACCGGTTTCCACCACCAAGCCCCTGTGAATCAGTGTCTCAATCTGGGCGGATACCGTGGGCTTGCTCAGTTGGCTCAACTTGGCCAGACCTGTCCGCGAAATTGGGCCGTGCTCCATGACCAACGCGAGCAGGCTAAGCTGATTGATGTGCTTCATCGCCGGGGGCTGGATGCTATGCGAACCGCGCGGGCCGAAAATCTTCATATGTGTGTTAGGAAACTTAACTTACTTCTGGAGCGGTTCTATCATCACTCCAAGGCCTTGTCAATACCTTTTTATGTCTATTTTTTACTTTCGTTCTGCTTTCTTATCGTATTGTGCGTCGCAGGCTGGTGACGACGAAAACGCCTTTCGGAGAGGCGAGAAGCACTTCCAAGAACATCATCTCGACAATGTGGGGAGGGTAAGGTTAGGACGGAGGCCGTCAGGGCTCCGTCAAAGTCGAATGACACAAAACGTGGGGAGCAGCGGGGTGCCGGCTATTTCGCGGCACATCTCGGGGAGCGTTTCCATCTTGACAAAGCCCATTGATAGGCTATAATTTTAGTCGATGGTCAGGGTTCGGCGTTTCCAAACCGGCGCTTCGGTACTGCCGACGGCAGGGAAATCCGATCCGGCCATGGCTAGCCAAAAGACCAACGACGCGCTACACACACGGAGACAGGATGTCCGCCCTAGACGCATCGTCCCAAACCTGAGAAGTTATTGAAAACAAAGGGTAGAAAACCAGCTTTCTCACCTGCCGAACCTGAGAACATACTGAAAACAAATCCAGTTACGTGCATTATGGAAAACGGAAGGCGGCATGACACAATGTCATGCACGGCTAGCATCTAGCCTCCGGTAATTCGCTGCCTGGCACGAGCGCCGGGCGCGCCGCGGGCCCCGGCCTTTGCTTCTCCACGACCGGCTGCCCGTTCTTCTCTCCCTGTCCTTCAACAACTTTGACGGGACCCTGCGGAGGCCGTGCCGAAGCACGGCCTCCGTCCGTTACGGTGGTCTGCGCTAGAATTGCAAGCGCAGCGAGAGCTGAATTTGACGTGGCGAGTTGAAGTCTGTTGCTTGCTGCGAAAGATCTTGCAATCCCGTGGTGGCATTGGGAGGAACATCGTTGGGGTGATTCATTAAATTAAAGGCATCAGCGGAAAAGCGCAGGTCGAATTTCTCTCCAAGCTTGAAGTGCTTGTAGAGGGAGAAGTCATCGTTCCAGGCGCCGGGGCCGATGATGTTGTCCCGGGGAGCGGGATTGTAAAATCCACTAAAGGGAGCATCGTAGCAGGTTCCATCAGCAAGGTTTACGGCGAGGAACCCGTTGTACGGGACCGCGTCGCCAGGGCAGCCGGGGCCGGCCAAGCGCGCTGCGTTCGCCGTTACCAGAGTGCCGTTGACACTCGCTACGCTCGAGGTGGCGAAGTCACCGGCAAACCACTGCCGATAGTTGTCGGTACTGCCTTGAAGCGTAAGCGTTGCACGAGTGGCTTTCGGGATGCGGATCGGGCCAGGCTGGACCAAATTGTTGGCGGCGCCCATCCACAAGCCGCTATTCCAAACGTAGATCGTGGCGATCTGCCAACCGCCAATCAGGTAGTTGACGGGCGTGGAGACATTGCGGCCGAAATATTTGCCCTTGCCGAAAGGCAGATCATAGATCCCATTCAAGGTGAAGTGTTGGGGAGGAATCGTGGTGCTGTTGAAGTAGGTGAGTCTCAACCGTTGTTGATAGCTGAGTTTGGGCTCCCCGAGGATTTCAAAGTACTCCGGCACGGTCGCCCCGCCCCCGGCGCTGTTCCGGGACCCGCTTCCCGCGCCGCCATTGACCGAGGTATTGCCGTCATTGAAGCCACTCGGGTCGGTGGTCGTGAGTTGGCGGGTGAAGGTATAGAAGGCCTGGAACGCCACGCCGCCGGAGAACGTTCGATGGAGTTCCACCTGGGCTGAATTGTCACGCGAATAGCCGGTGTGGTTGAGGCCAAGCAGGCTCCACTGCGGAACCGGTTGCAAAAGGGCCGTATTGCCCGGCGGCAGAAGGCCCGTGCGCACCGCGTAGTTGTAGAGCGGTTCCTGGTCGTCGATCCCCACCTGCTGCTCCAGGTTGCCGCCCCAGGTTCCGATATAGCTTAGCCGCATTCCTATTTTCCTGGGAAGTTCGTGCTCGACCGTGAAATTCCACGTTTGCTCGCGTTCATCGTTCCAGTTGGGGCCATCCCACCATGTCGCGCCGTTGCCGTAAGGTGACAACGTATTCTGTACGCTGTTGATATTTACCGTGGCCGTCGGAAGGTAGTCGGTGGTTGCGGGTACGACCAGGAAGGGGTACAAATTGAAGTACGGGCCGTTTACCCCTCCCGGCACGTTGGGATTGATGTAGGGGTTGTTTTGGAACCGCAGATTCAGCGGCGGATTGTCGCGCGTGGACTGGAGAATCAGAGAAAGCGGCATGCCCACATAATAAATGCCGTAGGAGCCGCGCACCACGGTGTTGTGATTTAATTGGTAGGCCACTCCCAATCGCGGCGCGAAGTCACCGTTAACCGAGCGAAATAGTGCGGAGGGGTAGCCGACAGCATTTGCGGTGTTGTACGTCAGTCCGTCCTCTGTCCAAGCCGAGACCGCGGTAGGCGGAGTTCCGAGCGAATTGATATTGATGCTGCCGGGGGTGATCACCTCGAACGCCGACTCCGGGTTATAAGGCACGTCGAGCCGGTTGCGCGCTTCGCTGTAAGGCGTCCAACGGTCCCACCGCAGTCCCAGGCTGAGCGTCAGGTGCGGGCTGACCTTGATTTTGTCCTGAAAGTAGGCGGCAACTTGCGTCTGCCGGAAGTAGAAGTATCCTCGGTTGTATTGGTTCGAGAGGTAGGACGGGAGACCCAAGAGCAGTTGGGCAAATCCACTGCCGGTGTCGGGATACCGCTGGAGGTTTGAGGTGTTGAAAAGCGCCGTATAATCGGGGCTCCAGGAGTGGGAGCCCTGGGCCTGCTGCAATTCCGCGACATCGTTCTGTTCTTTGCGGCCCCGGAATCCAAACTGGACGGTGTGTTTGTTGTGGGTCCAGGTGACGTTGTCTTCGATCGATTCGCTGGTCAAATGTTGCAGGTGATTGTTGTCGGAATCCCACCCAAAGTAACTGCCTTGCGATTCGGTTGCGTACATGGTGGGCCATCCGGTTACGCCGAAGGGGTTGGGAGTCCCCAGCTTCGCGTTCCAATCGACGAAATCCCCCAGCGTCCCGTAGTGGTTCGGCTGGCGCAGGACTCCCACCAGCAATTCGTTTAACCAGGACGGGGAGATGGTGCGGTTGTAATTCACCGACACATTGGTGGTCTGATAATTGTCCGCACTCGTTCCCATGGTGTTCAGTTGCGTGCTGGCGGGGTTGGCATAGTAACCGCCTTCGACGACCTGGTTGCTTGTGGACCGCGTATAGCGCACGGAAAGACGGTCCTTATCGGAAATGTTCTGGTCCCACTTGCCGGTGTAGGATTCGTTGCTGGTAATGGCCGGATACGTGTTCGTGAAATTGGGCCCAATGTAGGGATTGGTGGCGTTGGAGGGAAGTGCCGTCAGCGACTTCAACACCAACGCCGTCTGCTCGTAAGGCCCTGGGATGGCGTTGTTGGGGAACGGCGTCCGCGCAAAGGTCACAGGGTTGGTGGTGGTGGGATCGTAGACGATCACAGGAGCGTTGTTGCGGCTGGGGTCAACCGCGTTGCTCAAATCGCCTTGCCACATTGCAGCCGTGGGGACCCAGGGTTGCTGCACCTGGGACCGCGCGCGATTCCGCAGACCTTCATCGTCGAAGAACCAAAAAGCCTTATCCTTGCCGTTGTAGATGTGCGGAATCACTACGGGACCGCTGATGTAACCCCCAAACTCATTGCGAATGAGCTCGGGTAATTGAAAGGCCGATCCCGTCGGGTCCGTCCGGAGCCGCGTTTCACCCAGCACCGTGTTGTCGCGGAGATACTCGTACGCGGCGCCGTGGAGTTGGTTCGAGCCGCTGCGGGTGGCCATGACCACGGTGGCGGGTTGGTCGAAGCTGGCATCCGAACCCACGGTTTCAACGCGGAATTCCTGGATGGTTTCGATGCCGGGCTGCACGCGGGTCATGCCGCCGCCGAAGCGGTCGACCATGGTGGCGCCATCCATATTGATATCGAGTGAGCCGACCTTCATGCCGTTCACCCGGGCGCCCCCCGAGCCGCTCTCCACGCCGGGGGTCAAATCAAATAGCAAGCCGACCTGCCGACCGTTCAGGGGCAAATCACGAATTTGATCAGACTCCTTAATGTCTGAAACGGTGCCGCTTTGGGTTTCAATGGGCGATGCGGCTCCGTTCACTTCGACGATCGTGGTCGTGGTCCCGACCTTCAGCGCGGTGTTAACCAGTGCATTCTGGCCGACGTCGAGGGTAAAGGTCCCCTCCCACTGCTCAAAGCCTTTTTTCTCGACTTCGATTTTGTACTGCCCGATGGGCACCGCGCCGAAAAAGTAGCTTCCTACACTTGAACTTTGTGTTTTGCTGGTAACGCCCGTCGCCATGTTCGTAAGGGTCACAGTCGCATCAGGAACGATCGCCTTGCTTAAATCTGTGATTGTTCCCGTAACTGTTCCCTGTCCGCTTTGAGCTAACAGCATCGGAACGGAAAGAAGCAACGCAGCCACACACAGGCTGAGATGTGCCGCCGGCTTGCGCCAACCTGACCTGCCGTGAGACGATTCATGTCGAAGCATGTTCATGGATTCCATGCCACCCTCCTCCTTATATGGTTCGACCCACGTTTGACCCGACGCCAAAGAAGCGCACTCGGTGCCCAGCTCCATCTGGCGATGATGCTGGTCACCCCTGTCCCGAGAAATTGGGAATCAGGAGTCTGCACGGCTCCGTCAATATTCAATTTTTCTGATATACCCTTTTCCTGAATACATCAGATGCTAGGGAAAGTCAAGGGAAAAGAAGGAAACCAAAAGAAAGCGGGAATGGAGAAAAGGTAGGTCAATATCAGGAAAAATGTCCCCACCTCCGTATTGCGCGTATAATTTGTCAAGCTTACCGCTGGATATTAAGATCCGCTTCCAGGAACATCATCTCGACAGTGTGGGGAAGGCAAGGTTAAGACGGAGGCCGTGCCGAAGCACGACCTCCGTCGGTGAGGGCAGCCAGGGTTAGAATTCCAGCCGCAGTGAGAGTTGAATGACCCGCGGGCTGTTCAGTGCTTGTGATTGTTGCGAGATATCCTGCAATCCCGTGTTGGCATTGGGTGGGGGATCGTTCGGATGGTTGGTGAAGTTGAACGCGTCGGCGGAGAAGCGCATGTCGAGTTTTTCTGCGATCTTGAAGTGTTTGTAGAGGGAGAAATCGTCGTTCCACGCGCCCGGGCCGATGATGTTGTTCCGCGGGGCCGGATTGTAGAAGCCAAAGCCGGCGTTGTAGCACGTCCCATCTGCCAGGGTTACGGCAAGCTGTCCTATGTAGGCACCCGAGCAGTTCGGACCAGCCTGACGCATCTGTGCCGGGACCAATGCGCCATTCACGTTGGTGGCAGTAGAGATGTTGAAGTTACCAGCGAACCACTGCCGGTAACGGTCGTTGCTGCCGGGGATACTGAGCGTGGCCCGGTTGGCGCCGCCAATACGAGGATTGCCGGGCTGGACCAAGCTGGTACTGGCGCCCATCCACAGCCCGCTATGCCAAACGCCGATGGTAGCCACCTGCCAGCCTCCGATCAAATAATTGAGCGCGGTAGAGGTATTGCGCCCGAAATATTTGCCTTTGCCGAAGGGCAGGTCGTAAATGCCGTTGAAGGTGATATTGTGCGGCGGAATAGTGATGCTGTTGAAGTAAATGAGCCGTTCAAGTTGCTGATAGCTGAGTTTGGGCTCACCCTGGATTTCGAAAGACTGCGGTACGGAAGCGCCGCCACTGCCGCCCAACTGCCCGCTGCCGCTGCCGCCGTTGAATGAGTTGCTCGAAAGGCCGGCGCCGGCCGGGTCCTCGGTGTTGAGTTGTCGCGTGAAGGTGTAGAAGGCCTGGAACGCGACGCCGCCGGCGAACGTCCGGTGCACTTCCGCCTGGAAGGAGTGGTCGCGCGAGTAGCCGGTATGGTTGGCGCCGAACACTGTCCAGTTCAGAACACCCCGCAGCTTGTTGGTGTCGCTGGGAGGAATCAGGCCGGTGCGTACGGAATAGTTATATCCGGGCTCCGCATCATTGATGTCGTAGTTCTGCAACAGATTGCCGCCGTAGGTTCCGATGTAACTGAAGCGCAATCCCGTGCTCTTGGGGAGTTCGTGCTCCACCGTCACATTCCACGTCTGATCGCGGGAATCGTTCCAGTGGAGGGCATCCCACGTCTGAGCGTTGTTGCCTTCCGTGGGCGCCTGCGCGGCGGCGGACGCGCTTACCGTGAGCGGCGGCATGTAATCGGTGGAGGCGGGCGCCACCAGCAGCGGGTAATCCCCGTAATACGCACTGTTGATCCCGGTGTTTCCTTGGCTGTCGGCCGGGACGTTCGCGTTCAGGAACGGCTGGGTCGTGTACCGTAGGTTCAACGGCGGAGTGCTGCGGGCCGATTGGAGCAGCAGGTTCAGCGGCTCTGGCACGTAGTAGATGCCGTAAGACCCCCGGAGCACCGTATTGTGATTGAGCTGGTACGCCAACCCCAGCCGTGGGCCAAAGTCGTGACGGACCGTGCTGAACAGGTCTGAGGGATACCCTTTCGAAGCAGCCGTGACATAAGTCAAGCCGATAGCTGACCAGGCGGCGATATCCGATGCCGGGGCGCCGAGCTGATTGATGCTGAGGTTGCCGGGCGTCATCACGGAGAACTGCGAGTCGGGCGCATAGGGCAACACGATGCGGTCTCTCGCTTCCGTGTAGGGCGTAAAGTAATCTCACCGCAGTCCAAAGTTCAGCGTCAGACGGGAACTGAGCCTGTACTTGTCGTTGATGTAAAGGCCCATCATCGTCTGGCGGAAGTAGAAGAACCCGCGGTTGTACTGGTCGGACAGGTAGTCCGGAAGTCCCAGCATTAGTTCGGCGAATCCGCTGCCGGTGTCCGGTGCTCCGCCGAAGGCGGTCGGTGACCAATCCGTGGTGTAAGCCGGTGACCAGCCATGGGAGCCTTGCGCCTGCTGCAGTTCCTCGATGTTGTTCTGTTCCTTGCGGCCACGGAAGCCAAACTGCATGGTGTGCTTGCCGTGGGTCCAAGTCACGTTGTCCTCAATCGTTTCGCTGGTCATGTGCTGCTGTTTATTGTTATCCGAGTCCCACCCAAAGTAACTGCCGCTAGCCTCAGTGGCGTACAGGGTGGGCCATCCCGGTACACCGAATGGGTTCGGCGTACCCAACTTCGAGTTCCAATTGACAAAATCGGCCGTCGTTCCGGAGTGATTCGGTTCGCGCAGAACCCCGATCAACAGTTCGTTCAGCCAATTGGGGGAGATGGTCCGGTTGTAGTTCACTGCCACGCTGGTGGTGCCGTAGTTGCGAACGCTGGTCCCCACCCCGGTCGTGGGACTGATGGGGTTGGCGTAGTAGCCGCCCTCGATCTCAGCCGTCTCACTGGCGCGCGTGTAGCGAACCGAGAGCCGGTCTTTATCCGAGATGTTCTGGTCGAATTTGAACGTGGGCGTGCCGTTGCTCTGCACATCAGGGTACGTGTTCGTAAAGTTCGGTCCGATGTAGGGATTGGTGCTATTGGACGGCAAGGCCGTCAGGGATTTCAACTCCGCCGCCGTCACGCTCAACGGTCCGGGGATCTGATTGTTGGGGAACGGGGTGCGCTGGAATGTCGTAGGGTTCGTGGATGCGGGATTGTAAATGGTAATCGGTGTGTTCCCCGTTGGGCAACTCGGGCTCACCGTGCACGGGTTGTTGGGGTCTACCGCGTTGCTCAGGTCGCCCTGCCACATGGCGGCGGTGGGTACTGAAGGGAACAGCGGCGAGTACCGCTGGCGACTGCGCAAGGCTTCGTAGTCAACAAACCAGAACGACTTATCCCGGCCGTTATATACGTGGGGGATGTAGACAGGACCGCTTGCGTAACCGCCAAACTCGTTGCGGATGAGCTCGGGTTCTGTGAATCCTACCGTGGGGTCTGTCCGCAGGCGGGTGGCGCCCAGCACCGTGTTATCGCGGAGATACTCGTAGGCGGCGCCGTGGATTTGGTTGGTGCCGCTGCGGCTGGCCATCAGCACCGTCGCGGGCTGGTCAAACCGAGCCGTGGAACCGACGGTTTCAACGCGAAATTCCTGAATGGTCTCAATTCCCGGTTCCACGGTGACGAAGCCGCCGCCGAACCGGTTCACCATGGTCGCGCCGTCCATGTTGATGTCCAGCGCGCCCACTTTCATGCCGTTCACACGTGCGCCGCCCGAACCGCTCTCCACGCCGGGGGTCAGGTTGAACAGCAAACCGATTTGCCTCCCGTTTAGTGGCAAATCGCGGATTTGGTTGGAATCTTTCAGGTCGGCGACCGCCCCGCTCTGTGTTTCAATGGGCGCCGCCGCTCCGTTCACTTCGACGGTTGTGGTCGTGGTCCCTACCTTCAGCGCGCCATTAACCACTGCATTCTGGCCGACGTCAAGGGTGAAGGTTCCCTCCCACTTCTCAAAGCCTGTTTTCTCGACTTCGATTTTGTACTGGCCGATGGGCACCGCGCCGAAAAAGTAGCTTCCTACACTTGAACTTTGTGTCTTGCTCGCAACTCCCGTCGCCATGTTGGTGAGGGTCACGTTGGCATTAGGAACGATCGCATTGCTTAAATCTGTGATTGTTCCCGTAACTGTTCCCTGTCCGCTTTGAGCAAACAGCATGGGAACGGAAAGAAGCAACCCAGCCAGGTACAGGGGGAGAAGTGTCGCAAGCCTAACCCAAGCTGACCTGTCGTGCGACGATACATACCGATGCATACTCATAAATACCACGCCACCATCCTCTCTTTTCTTTATGGTTCGACCCAGGTCCGACGCGCGAAAAAGTGCAGTCCGTGCCCAGCTCCATCTGGCAATGATGCCGGTCCTCCGTCCCCATCAACCGAAGGGTTCGGAGGTCGCACGGTTTCATCGGTTGTTCAGTAGAGGCTTGACAACCGCCCCATGTAGATATGCCCAACGAGCAGGAAAGTCAAGGGAAAAATCGGACAAGTTGTCCCAATCTCACCTTCACATCGATTTCAATGCTGTTTGATCGTCTGCTTACCCCCGGAACTCGAATGCCGCCGTTATGACCTGCCCGGTGGCGAGGTCGTGCGCCGTCAATTTCCACTGCCCCTGGGGATCGTTATAGGCGAAATCAAACCGCTCGTGGTGCGTTGCGGAATCCACCCGCGCGTTGCGCGCATACAGGTCGTGAGGCTCACCGCTGGGCGTGGTGAACTCGAAGTGGACAACCCGGAATGCGCCTTCCGGCGGGACACCATCGCTCTCAAGGGTGACGATTGCGGGATGGCCGGCATGTATTTGCTCCGGAACTTCCACGCGCAGAGCCGGCACAGCCGCGGGCGCGCGCGTGAGCACCAGGGGACTCCAGGCGTCGAGGAGCAACTGTGCTTTGGCCGTGGCGCCCAGGTCGCGTTTGCCGCGAATGTCGTAAGTAGGAAGGGCCGAGGACCAGCAGATGCTGACCTGCGCATCTTTTTCGAGATTCGAGTTGTCGATGCTTCCGGCCCACTCGCGCTCCGTCATCATAGGCAGGCTTCCCCAGCCGCAATCGTCAAACTGGGGGTTGCGAAAGACGGCCACGTGCTCGAGCGCGCCATTGGCAAAGCGAACCACTTCCGTCCCGGGCAGCCGCTTGCCGGCGGCGTCCAGAACCTGGACCTGCGGTTCGATATGCACCAGGGCCAGGATTTGTTCTATGACGCTCGGGAGGCTGGTAGCCGCGTTCGGTTGCAGACGGTCGTAGGGATAACGGCTGGTATCAACATTCAGGAACAGCGCCTTTCCCGCGCCGAAGTCGTTTACCACCAGAAGCGGCACCTGACCGCTCTGCGCCAGCGCCTTCCCGCCGGTAACGGTTACGGTTGGGTCGCCCACCAGCAGGTTAAGTTTCTGTCCCTTAACTTGGATGGGACCCATGTCTTCGATGCCGTTCACGCTCGCACCCTTCGTTTGCCCTTTGGCATGAGCGATGCCGAACACATCGTCCAGTTGGCCGTGGCGCAGGTCGCGGCCGTGTTCATTCATGGTGGCGGCACGACAGTCGGCCACTAACAGGCCGCCGTCCTTGACAAATTGTCGAATCTGCTCCGCTTCCCGCGCGCTCATGGCCATCGATTGCGGCAGAATAAGAGCCCGGTATTCTCCGTTCCCCAGCTTTCCATTTTCAACCTGGCCGCGCGCTACAAACTCGTACTGCAACCCCAGGTCCTCAAGCAATTTGGTCCAGCTATTGCATACGGCGATGAACTGGTCGTCATGATCTCCGCCGCTGTGAAGGGGCCATCTTTTGGCGTCCCCAACATTGTCAACCAGCCAGTGGACCTGCATCGAGGCCTGCGAGAAGTGGATGGCAACGCCATCATGCAGCCGGCGGCTGTTGATAAAGAGCTTGCCGATTCCTTTGTGCAGTTCCCGGAACGTGTCGGCGAAAGTGTCCGCCGCGGGTGTGATCTCGCGCGTTTGCTGATTCACAAATTCGTATTCGGGGAGGTTATCGTCCCAAATCAGGGATCCTTGATGGTTATGGAAAAGGCCCCACCAGATCGGTTGCGGCGCGCGCTTTTGGTAGCGGCGGTCCTCCTCACTCAGGGGCGTTCCGGGCTTGTGACTGAATCCGTGGGTGGAAACCATAATGACCTGGGGGCCGAGCGAGCGGATGACTTCCACATTGTTGCCACCATTGTACGGTTCAATCACGTCCACTACTTTGACCACGTTTTCATAATTGTACCAGCCGAACGGAAATGGACATTGCCCGCCCTCCGTGGCACAGCGCGCGTGCGGGTCTTCCGCCTGGCACTTGGCGCGGGCACGTCCGATGGCGTCGGCAAACGTCTGGTCCATGAAATTGCGAAAGTCGCACCAGGGCGCGACGTTCCAGCCTTCGGTGGAGCGCACTTGGGATAACTCTTCGTAATACCGGGTGACCACCGTGGCAACTTCAGCCCAGGATTTGAAGCCGGCGGGGTGTTGCTCGGCTCCCCAGCCCGTATGCGTGCCCCATCGCTCATTGGCCTTTTCGATGGGACCCAGTCGGGCGCCTAGCGCTTCTCCCGTGCTCTCCGGGAACGAGCGTGTCTCCCGGATCATCGCCAGCAGCGGTTCCCATTGTTCCCGTTCGGACGAACCGCGCCGGGGGGAAGGGAAGTTGGTTCCCCAAGCCTTGTTTACTCCTGCCAGGCCGCCGTACTTCACCTGAAGCGCCGCCACCGCCACGCTATCAAAGGCGCGGTCGGTGGTGGTGTAATCGATCAGTAAGTCGCGCTTGGCCCAATCCGATCCGTTGCGCAGGCTCTCGTCGTCGAAGTGCGTCGGCTCTCCTACTTCCCATTCCTCGGACATGGCGCCTACGTGCCCGTACATCTGCCGCAGGTACTGGGCGAACTTGATGGTGCAGAACGTCGAGTGGCAAAAATCATTGGGACGAATCTGGTCGCCCTGCCCCAGCTCATCCGCGATGTTGTAAAACAGCGGCCGGAAAGCGCGGTGCATGCGCACGTAGCGGGTCAGATGATCGTTCACGTATTCATCGGTCTTGGGATCGTTGATGCAAGGCTTGCGCACCCAGAGGTCCATGTTGTTGCGGTCCAGTTCGACCTGGTGCAACAGGCCCCGCCACAGCGGTTGATCCTTGTGGTAGATCGCGAAGACTTCCCACATGAGCTGCTCGACGTAAAAGTTGAAATTGTTATCGAGTACGGGGTTAGTGGCCTCTTTGTACGCGATGGTCCCATCCACGCCAACCTGCCGCAGCAGATCAAAGAAGCCGTCGGGGTAGTGGGCCCAACTGATGACATGGAAGTCGTCCCAGGGCTTGGGCGCGGGCGAGAACATAAATTCCGCGCCGGTTGTTTGCTCGACCCCGTTCACCGAGACGCGAATCCAGTTCCGGTACGTCAAGGCCGCATCGAGCGGGAATTCGAAGCTCTGTCGCGCCACACCGGACTTCGACGTCGGCAGTTGGTTCTCACCAACGACGCGCCCAAAGCTATCCACCCAGCGAACCACCACAGGGCCCGCGGCAGGAAGGCGGAAGTACACCTCGCCGTTCACTACCGTGCCGGCGCCATAAAGTTCCTTGTCCAAGGTGACGCTCGCCACCACGGACGACGCCACGCCCGCAGGTTTGTCCTGCGCCGCAGCAGGCGAATAGCCGCCCACCATGGCGCCCGCCACCGGCGCCGCCAGCGCCGTGCGCAGGAAGTTTCGACGCGACGAAAAGTGGTTTTTGTCCATGCTCCCCCCAAAAGGTCAGTCAAGCTTCATTTTTTTTCGCTATCCTTCTACTATGTCTTGTTTCGAATGTCAAAAAAATAGTTTTCGTTCGCTTACAAACGCCTTGAAAATCACCGCAAATGGTGGTAGCGTGCTTTGCGTCTTGCACAGTGGGTATGGGGTCATTTTTTGGACAATCAGCTATTTGCCTGATCGCGTGGAAACGGAGAGCCCTCTCCAAATCCACCGACCCCCTACCTGAAGGATGTAGGGTATTCCCGCGTCGTAGCTCGGCGTTGCGCGCGGCCACGCACTGACAATGGGCCATTAAGCTGAGGGGAGTTGAGGCGTCTTGTCGAGTGTGGGCGCCGACTCCCCCCATTTCCCGAATCTCAGGCACGTCTCACTCTAAAATCTTTGGATGGAGGAAAAGTCGTGGCCAAGAAACGGAACCTTCTCTGTCCGTGTTTGGGACTGATTGCTCTCTTCGCGTTTCGGGCGCCGCCGAGCGCGGCAACGGTCTAATCCGCATTTCCGCTTTGAACTCGATCTCTGAATCTTCTGATCGCCGTAACCACCAATAGGGGTCTGATGGGGGTGTTCACGGGGTGCGGTAGGTCAAACCTTTAACCGACCGGAAAGTGGAACCGGATATTCCGGATTATGAGCAAATACAGGAGGGAGAAATGAATATGAACATGATACGAAAGGGCGCACTGCTGTGCTTGTGGGCCCTCTTAGGTTCTGCGACTTTGGCCGTTAGCGCCAGCGCCACAACCTGGTATGTCGGGCCGACCCGGACTTACACAACGCCTTGCCAATTGAATAACGCCGGTGTTCTGGCGGATGGCGACATGATCATCATCGCTTATTCTCCATCCACGGGTCCCGGTATCGGCTACTATGACGACACCTGCAATTGGACCACCAACAACCTGACCCTGATCGGCGTGCTCAGCCTCCTGGGCGCCCGGCCGGTTCTCAACTGTGCGGGGCTGACTGACTCGGACGACAGGGCATATCTCGGGTCACAAAGGGATCTGGGTTATTTCGGGAAACAACACGGTGATTAAGAACATCGAATTCGAGAATGCGATGGTTACCAATGATGATGGGGCGAATGGCGCCGGCATTCGGATGCAGGGCACGAATTTGACGCTGCTGAATTGCTATTTCCACGACAATCAGGAGGGACTCCTGGACGGGCAACACCACCGGAAGCAATATTGTGATTAAAAATTCGGAGTTCTTTCTCAATGGAGTTGCTAACCCGGCACTCGACCAGGGCTACGGGGAGACGCACAACCTCTATATCGGGCATTGCGCCTCGCTGGTGTTCGAGTATAACTATACCCACGACGCCAACGTCGGTCATTTGTTGAAGTCGCGCGCGGCGGTGAACTACATCCTCTACAATCGCATCACGATGGAAGCCGCCGGCGTCGATAACAATAGCAACACAGGAGCCAGCTACGAGATTGACCTGCCGAACGGAGGAACCTCCTACGTGGTCGGCAATGAGATCCAAAAAGCCCCCAATGCGGGAAACGAGACGATTCTGAGTTACCTGGAGGAAGGGACCAATGGGGACAATCCAGGGTACGATCTTTACGTGGTGAACAACACCTTCGTGCAGCAGGATACTGGTTCATCATTACAGTTCGTCTATGCGGCCTCGCCCGCGTACCCGGTGTTACTGCAAAATAACATCTTTTACGGCCCCGGCACGGTCACCAACGATACAAGCGCCAATCTGGTCGACAACTTTTCAATCCTCTCGCGTCCGTTCATGTTCGTCGACCTTCACCACTACGACTATCGGCTCACTCTATTCGCCGGCTCGCCTCCCCTCAACGCCGGTTCGGAGCCGGGCACCAGTTCAGAGGGGTTCTCCCTGGTTCCTGTATGGCAATATTTCCAGGAGTTCTTCCTCAGCGGTCCTGTTGAATGCGAGCAGCCGCGCTTTACGGTCGGCGTCATCGACATCGGCGCGTACCAACTTGGAGGTGGCGGTCTGCCGGTGCCGTGCAGATGAAGCTTACCGTTCCCGACTTGGCTCCCAGCGGAGTGATGCTGAGGTTATAAGTGGTGGTGTGCCCCGCGGTGACGGTTGCCGAAGTCGAAGGTCCCGAAACCGCATGATGCCGAAGAGCGTTGCGATCTCGGATGACCACGGCAAATAGTCGCGCCGCTGTTGCGGACCAGCGTTCGCTGTTGCGGTCGTACAGATCGTTGCGCGAAAGCGCCTTGGCGCATTTTCACTCCGGCACCGGCTTCGTGAGTTGGTACCTTGACGCGAGTGTCCACCACCCCCGGTGTCCGGCCAAAGATATAGGCAACCATCGCACCCTGTACGGCGGCGATGGGTTATGACGAGAGCAGAATCACGGTCGCCCTGCTATGCCGGGGGACGACCAGGGTGAGCGTGTCGCCATTGCGGTTGGACTGGAGCGGCCAGCTTTGGTCAAGGTCGATGGCGGTAGCGCGAATGTTTTTCATCCGGTTGGCGTCCGGCAACCGGCAGGTAACTTCCAGGTTCGCATCCGCGTTATCCACTTTACGCAGGTGCCGCCAGGCGGAGACCATCGTGATCATCACGGAGCCGTCCTTCAAGCGGAAGATGTTTCCCTCCGTGTAGGGAGGCAGTTCGAGCGCTTCGGGGTGAAAGATCCACTGCTTGCCGCGCAGGCGGTCAATGAAGGGATGGTATTTTCGCACCAGGTCCGCCGTGTGTGCCATCTGCTCGGCGCTCGGTGCTTCGCGATTGGGACTGATCGTGACGACGTCCGAATAGAACATGCCATAGTGCAGGCAGTGGAGGAAGAGCAGTTCGGGGTCGCGCGCGCCGCCGCCCGAAAGAATCATCACGTGCCGGTTTAGTCCCAGGAAACTTTGGGCGGCGATCCAGGCGGGGTTTTCTTCTTCGGTGACGTCTTCGCTGGACATGATGCCGTCCACTCCCCAGCAACTGGCCACGGTGACGGGCTTGTTGGCGGTCACGCACATCTCTTTGCTATGCAGCAGCGGCGCGACGTGCTGCCGCATCATTCGCTGATACATGAATTCCGGATAATAGGCGTGCTTGTTGTCCACCATCGTGATCCCATCATCGTGGGCAAAATCAAACAGATAGCTGCGGCCGTAGACGTCCCAGAAGAAACCGGCGATTGCCGGGTAAGCCTCAACCATGGCCTCGGCCTGCTGCATCATGTGCTTGCCGAATGGGGTGGTGGGATCGGAATTCATCAGGAAACAGGCGCGGTGGTCGGGGTATTCCGTAGCGCGAAAGGCCCCGAGGGGTTTGCCCGATTCGGAGCGCGCAATGCTCTGTGGAAACGCCTGCTCTGCGTACCAGTACTCGGCCTCGGTGGTGTTGTAGTAGATGAAGGTTCCCACGCCGTACTGCCGCGCGAGCTGCGCGTGATGCGCGATCTTCTCCCGCGTCAGCGTGGTGCCGGGATTAGGATGTGATTCACACACCCAGCTCTTCACGGAAGGTTCAGGGATCATCAATCCGTAACGGGGAAAATGGCCGTGCAGTTCTTCCCAGCGATTGCCGCGCTCACGTAGCCCCGCGTAAGCTTCATTAACCTGTGCCTCCGTCAAGGAGTCCTTCATCCACTCGTTGCCGGAAGCGTATACGCCGTCCCAGGCATCAAACGTGGCCTGCGGGTCAAAGTATTCCCGGTACTGCGAGTAAACCCATCCTAAAGCCGGCCGCCAATCCGCCGGGTGGACCGTGATCAGCAACCCAACTTCCACCTCCCGGTGGTTGCGAATGCCCAGGTACTCGTGGCTCACCTGGAAATACGGCCGCTCGCGCTGCGGGTATTCGCGCGAATTCCAGTGGAAATCCGCCTCGGCGCCGGTGTTGTTAAGAAAGCGGATGCGCACGGTGGGAACTTCGATGGGAGCGGTAAAGCAAATGGCCCGCTTCTTTTCGGGCGAATAGAATACCGTCATGGGAATGTTGGTGCGCCATTCCGGTTCGCCCACGGCTCCCCCGATGGATTGCCCGTATTCGATGGCAAAAGGAAGATACGGCTTCACCGTGAATGGCGCTTCGGCGATCGGCGCCCATCCCTGGTAGTCGCGCAGCGGCAGCGGGGCGGTTTGAATGACGCGCACCGTGCGGTCCGGCCCGGCGTCCTTCGCGATTCGCACGTCCCAGCGCAAGTGATCGGCGGCGAGACGGAAGGTTTGCCACACGGTAAACTCTGCGTGCGGGTATTTCTTCCGGAAGGTGAGCGCCGCACTGGCCGGAGTGGTTTTGATTTCGGGCGCCTCGATGGCGCAATCGCTCTCGAAATCCGAAAACCGCTGGTTGCGCAATTCGTCGAGTAGAATCAGGCCCCCGATGCGCGGCTGCACCGCATACGGCGCATCCAGCGCGCTGGGCCAATGGGCGCCCTCCGTGGCCTGGTGACAGTAGTCCTCGCCGCTCACCTTGTCGATGAGGCGTTGGATGGTGCCGGTTCGCGTGCTGATGGCGACTTCGAGTGAGGAGTTGGCGCCAATCCAGAGGTCGCCTTCCTTTCTCCACGCCGGCTTGGTTGTGCCGGCATCCTCGGACGCAGCCGGCGGCTGGTTCGTGGGCAGAGCGTTCGCTCCCATTCCATGGCCATAGGTCAACGCCGTAGCGGCTCCGGCGCGGCGTATAAAGTCTCGTCGTGTGATTCGGTTCATGTTTTTACTATTCCTCCTCGAATCCTTGGCGGGCGAGAGTCTAACCCGAAGCGGGTGGATTTCTCAACCATCATTATCCGACCATCATTATCCGAGGGCCCCCCCGCCCATCCGGCATGGACGTTAAGCTAAGCCGCCGCGTCCGGTTAAGGGCTCGATGCCTTGATTTCAGCGCGCGGAGCGGGCGTCGTCATGTAGCCCACGGCGAAGCCGTGGGACACCGGGGACGCCAACCCACTTGTTAACCCCGGCAGGGGCGGCGTCAGGTCACGCGTGGCCCAATCTAAAACCTTCCCGGCACCCAGGCGCCGCCCCTGCCGGGGCTGCGATTTTCATCGTTACCTTATCCTACGGCTTCGCCGTGGGCTACATGACGACGCCCGCTCCGCGGGCTTTCGAGCGCTTTTCCACGTGCGTCGAGAAGGGGTTCCGGTATGAAGCCCGAACAGGGCGACTTGTTGGCAAAAGCTGAGGACAGCCTGGACGCGGCCCGGCTCATGGGAGTCGTTACGCCGTAACGAAGAGGGCGCTCAAGGCGTGGGGCCTGTTGTTCCTGAGGTTTTAACGGCCGGGAGCTTCTGAAGTTGCCGGTCCTCGGTAATCAAAATGGCGGCGCGTTCAATGGCGGTAGCAGCGATGATCGCATCGGGAAGCTTCAGTCGATATCCAACAAATAGCGCTCACCACTCATCGCGCAGCTTTCTCTGCTCTTCCAGGGCGTCGCCCTGTGATTGCAGCTTTCCTACCACGTCAGCGAAATCGTATTTTTGCCCGTTTGGCTGTGGCGTGCTGCCCACCACCAGGACGAGTTCCACGGCGACCGCCGGAAGTTCCACGGGCACATCCAGCCGCAACCGCCCGTCCGTTCCAACTTCACCTTTAGTCTTCACGACCTGCATAGGAGGCCCTCCCCGCGCGCGCCAACGGACTCACGCCTGGATTGAGTGTAGCACGAGCCCACCGGGAATGGGACTCGCCCTAAGGTCAACCCGGAATGTTCTCCCGCCACGTCCAAAGGGCTGCCGCCTGACCGGTCTGTCGGTCGCCCTCTGTAGCCCTCCTGAAGGCCTATGGCGGCGTAAAACTACTTACTCCTTTGAATCCCCTAGGTCGGCTCGGGCCTCGTCATTCAATTCCGACACGAGTTCCTGACCCAACCTATCCTCGTCCGGAAGCGGCCGCAGGAAGTCTTCAGCGAGGCGATACCGCCTCTCCATAAGTGCGTCCAGTCGTTGATCGAAGGTCGTTGGTATTACACCGCTCGGGTCGTGGAGAATCGGGAGGTAAACATATACCGGCTTGGTTTGACCTATCCGATAGGTCCGATCAGTCGCCTGCGATTCGACCGCAGGGTTCCACCAGCGACCGTAATGAATTACGTGGTTTGCTTCCGTAATTGTCAGGCCAACACCGGCAACGAAGGGCGAGAGAATTAAGATGCCAAACCCGGGTTGTTTGCGGAACTCATCCAATATCGCCGCGCGGGTGTTCTTCCCTCGCTGTCCCGATCCAGTGGTCCGTTGCGTCAGACCGTTAATGATCCGAACGGGCATCCGAAATTCAAATTCGGTCACCTTTGCCAGGATGGATTGCATAGGGCGGTGCCTGGCAAAAATTATGGCCTTTTCGTCCGCCCTTCGAATCTCATGCAGTAACTGTATCACCGCACGCAACTTCGAAGAGCCTTGGATTAGGTCAACAGGGTCGAGATCTTCGGCATCACCCTGTTCGAGTGCAGGATGTTGATAAAGGAGTGCAAGTCTATGTAGTACCGTGAGGTGGTGTGCGCCGTGCGAATCTCCCCGCAGTTCCTGAATCAGCGCTCTGTGGCGCCCGATTTCACCTTCCGACATCGGGGAAAGCATTTTTTCGGTGTGTTTAGGAGGCAAATCCGCAATCTCAGATTTTTCTCTTCGCAAAACGAATGCATGCGGACGTTGGAACAATAACTTCCGCTTCAGCTCATCAAGAATCTGGCCGCGCGAATTAGTTCCGAGTTGATCTTCGTAAGTTCGGCGGAACTCATGTGCAGAGCCCAATAAGCCCTGCTGTAACGCATCGAATAAATTCCAGAGGTCGAGAAGGCGATTCTCTACTGGTGTGCCGGTGCTTGCAACGTGAAACTCTGCCTTGAGTGCTTTTATGGCGTGTGAAATTCGTGTATTTGGAGTCTTATACCCTTGTGCTTCGTCCGTTACAATGGCGGACCACTGGGATATTCCCTTCGGCATGTAGGCGAAGCTGTGCTGATAATTGGTAATCGTTTCATAATTTGTTATGACGACGCGATATTTCCTTAGCCTTTCCATCTCAAGAATCGGTTTGCCAATCTCCGTCTCGCGGCCTTCAGCTTCAAGACTCCGCAAAGACTTCAACTCTTTACTATGCAAAGTGATGAACCGTCGGAACACCGACCCGCTTTGGTCGAAGAACCTCTCCATCGTGGATTCCCAAGTCCGGTCTTCAAGCAGAATCAACGGAACGATGATCAAGATTGGGCGGTAAGGTGGTGTTGGTGAGCTCAAATCAGGAAACTGCCCTGATTCGATGCCCCAAGCAAGGAATGTCAGCACCTGAAGAGTCTTGCCAAGACCCATATCGTCCGCAAGAAGCACTCCTCGCCTTTCCCCAATCTTGCAACAAGTCTGAAGCCATCTAACCCCGTCAACCTGATGCCGCTGCAAAACGACAGATGAATCCAGCGATGAGGGTTTTTGAAAAGGGGCTTCTTGGAATCGCGCGGCCGCCCGTTCCGCTTCTGCTATCGCTTCCGATTCTACCTGCTCCTCATTGGTTTTGATCAGAAGGAACTTTCGACGGCTTTGGGTTGTATCGTCAGTTGGCTGGGCTGGGTTTTCGCCAGCAGAAATGGCCGTTTCAGATTCAATCCCGCCAGGATGAGCGCCGTGGTCTGAGGGCAATGGTCCGTGGGCGGTCACCGTGGAAGGGGTGTTTTCTTCCGTCTTGGCTTTTGACTGAGGATCATCGCTTTCCATTTTGTCAGTGGCAGGTCCAAGGGAGTTCTTCCAAAGTCCCGCCATATTCCCGCTGTCGTCAGCGGACCGCGGCACAGGCACGAATTGGAAGTCTCCGATGCCAATCACACGATCACTGTAAGGTAACTCGACGCTGTCCAAAACCCCGTCAAAGACTTGGACTGGATTCTGGCGCACGGACTCTTTCATCGGCCCAGTCATCTCCCGGACCTTCTTCATCCGCCGCAGGACTTCCTGCTGCGCGTCGCTTAGGACGATTCGGACACGACCCAAGCCAGGGCGGTCCAAGGAATAGAGGCCCTGCGCCTCCCGATTGCGCTCAAAGACATTTCGGAAGTCTTCACTGGCAAGCTCTGGGCAGCGTGGCAAAAAGGTAAGCCTGCCGTCTTCGTCTTCGTAAATGTCGAGTCCAATCGAGGACGGAACAATCACGTCGTTTGCTCTTAGAACTGAATCGAGATCCGCCCCAAGTCCAGATGCGCACTCTTTCACCTTTGCAAAGGTTAGCCAACTCTCGTGCGCAGTCTTTTGGTCCAGAGGCAATGAATTGAAGCGATCCATGGCCTCTACTAAGGCGTAGGTCTGCTGGTCAAGTCGAAAAACGCGATTCTCTGCCTCGCGCCGGAGATAATAACCCAGACGCTCAACCCAAATGGGGCTACCACCTGACAGGAAATTGTACTTATAGAGGAAGTCAACGCGCCCAAGGTCGCTACGCCGATCAATTTTCAAGAGGAAGGGACTGGGGACGGTCCAGGCGGAGGTAATGCCGTTTTGAATGCTATCGATTTCGTCAAAGTTGCGGTACGGAATAGAAACAGCGCCCGGCTCTGATTCTGCCAACCCGAGTTCCACGAGTTGCTCTATTTCGATGGCAGTCTTCCAACCGCGGGCCGCTTGAAGGGCTTCGGCGGGCCAGGTCTCTCGACGTTCAGGACGGACGCCCACGCGTGAGGAGGTAATCCTCAGGCCAGAGGCATCGGCCACAATCTCAAGAATGGGGAATTGATGCAAAGATAGAGTCAACATCTGACCCCCCACTCGGCCATTTTGTCGTAAGCCGTTCTCTCCCAGCGATCACCTATATGCAAGATACGGTTTTCATCAGTCTCGTGCTTTAGATTTGAGAACCGAAACCATTTGCTTCGGAGAGTGCCAGCTTCAGATTCAAACTGTTTGGCGCCGAATTTGTGTGCCGCGTTTCCCGTTTCGCTAAATTCGACGACAATGATATCGTTCCCCCACGGGCCACGAAATCGCATGAGAAAAGCGCTGGTTGTATCTTTGTCCACACGGGCCGACAGTGGAATTTCCCTATTGACAGATTTGGCGATGAGGCGCCTTTGATCCCGGGCGGAAAGGGCCACTTGGAAATCAACAAGCTGACGCACGAACCTAAGCCAAAAGTCTTTTCTTCGTCGATTCGTATTGTTATCTGGAAGAACATGGTTGAAGAAGAAGACGATAAATTCTGCGGCTATCCAGGCTAGAAATCGGTCCTTCGCCTCTTGCTTCATCATAGCCCAGTTAGCGCGGTTCTCTCGCGGATCCCCAAGACGTTCATTCTTCATTACATACTCTCGAAGTTTGTGTTGCGGTCCTCCTTCTCCTGCGCTCGGATGAAGAATGAGTTCCGACACTCCGAGATAAAATGCGTCTGGTGGTACATCGCTCCCTAAGAGCTTTGAAACGGCGTAGTCCAATTGTTTCTCAAATGTTGCTGTGAGTCGTTCTTTCACGAGGTTGGAAACGAAAACTTCAATCGATTCGCTTATAGCAGCCTTTCCAAGGTTTGACGTCACGCCGATTCCAAAGTGGTCTAGCAAGGCTTTGGGCCTGTATTGCTTATCGACCACCGTCCTTCCCAGGTTCTTTGCCCCTAAATCCGAAAAAACGAGTAGACGATGCTCGCGGCATCGCTCCAGCATGGGATACCGTCCTTTGTAATCTGTCAGGGCGGCGACTATCACGTTTTCCATTTTCGACTGTTGTTCAATTTGGCCCCACTTTGAAAAATAGGAATTAACAACACCGAGTAAACAGCTTGTCTTTGCCAGAATGGCTGGACTCCTTTGGAGTGCGTTGACTAACTCAGGCGTAATCGCGGTCTCTGGCGAAGTGCAGAGGGTTCGGACCTCTCGAGAATTCAAGGATGGAAGATTGTATGCTTGCCCGCGCCAATACTCCCAAACCCTCTTTGGATCAAGAGGTGGCCGGAGATTCTTAGGAGCAAATCCTGTCGCCCGGAACTCGTTTCGGATGTCCCGTAAGCGACGACACTCTTTTGATCCGTCAATGGGACCGACAATAGGGCCCCGAAGCATACCGTCGGCAAGCGCCGAAAGCGCTGTTAGGGCTTCTAGACTCCTAATCATGGTCCCACCGTGGCTTGAAGGTCCTTGGCTTGATCAGCCCTGACTCGAATCTTGAAAATTACCCTTCGACTATCGGCGGCAGTCTCTTGTTGGTCTTGCTCTCCGCGGCCACTTGCTGACAGCATTTCAAGAAAGCACCCACGCTCTTCGGGCTGTGCGCTGAGAATTGCCAACGAGCTTTTGACCACTTCCATCGACCGATCCTGACTGAGCTTCAGGTTCAGATTCTCACTCTCTTCCGGCGTGTGGCCGATGTAACGGTTTGTATCGGTATGCCCTTCCACGATAACGGACTCGATGCTACTGCGGTAGTCCTTCCCGCACAGAACCTTGGCCATCGTCGGAATATGGTTTTGAAGAAAGGTCTCACCCTCCGGGCGAAGCCGAAATTCTCCAATCTCGAAGTTCATTAATTGATCCGGCACGACCACCAATATCGCATTACGATCCTTCTTGTCCTGCACGATATCCTGTTCTCTGAAACCCTGAGGGACAAGCTCCCGCTTCAAAACCTTTAGCAGCGCGTCGGTTACAGCCGCGTTTTTCCCCGCTGTCCGGCTTAGAAATGATAGGAGCAGGAGCACGAAAATGACCATCAGGGAGGTCATCAAATCGGTGAGCGAACTGCTTAAGTGATCCTGATTACCGTTTTCCGCCATTCAGCTTCTCCAACCCTTTGGCAATAACGTCGCCAAGTTCTTCGAGTTGTTCGGCGACTCCTTCGGTTTGGGCGTCGAGCTTCTTGACAATATCAGGCAACATTTCATTTGCCGTCTTTACAATCTCCCTAAAATTGCGCTCCACTTGCTGGGTGTATTGCTGCATGCCCTGGTTGACACTGCCCATAATCTTGGCAATTCTTGAGTCGAGGTTTTCAAACGTACCCTCGTAACTCATAAAGAGCTTCTGGTATTGTTGCAAGAACTGGCTGTGCTTCTGGAATGTGGTGTCCATGTTTGCTGAGGCTTCCTTTAGCAGAACGGTCACCCGAGTTTGGTTCTCGCTAAGAGTCTTGAGGCCTCCCATTTGTCCCGCGAGCCCCTCACTGTACATTTTCACGTTCTTACTTGCCTCTGCCATCTGGGTAAGAGCCCTCTGGTTTTCACCGATGGTTACCTTGAGGGACTCTTGGAACTGGCGAAGCTCTTGTCCAGCCCTAGTGAACTCCGCGCTACGCGCTTCGATAGATTCCATAAGCGAATCCAATCGTCGCGCCGTCGCCTCGGACCAACCGCCGGCCTTTTCAACGACATCGTTTGCTGATGCTTGCGACTGTTGTGCCACCTTCTGCGCGGATAACATCAGTTCCTTGGAGATGTCTCCAACTTTTTGGGCCAGGTCACTAACAACCACGCCGAGCTGATTCCGAATACCGCTTACATTCTGTTCAGCAGTTTCGCTGAGTCTCACCATCAGGCCCTCTATCAGCGCCGATTGCTTCTCGATCTGCTGTTGACCCGAGACCATCTGATCGCTCGTGGATTGCTCGGCCTTTTGGATGATCGTGGAAAACGCTGCCTGCATTGCTGTGAATTGGCCGTTCATATCGGAGAGCATGCTCCGTGTCGCCTCAAGGGTTCCTTGAACATTGCTGAATTCCTCTTTGGCAGACCCCGAAAGCGCCGTTCGGAACTCGGACCCCATTTTGCCGAGAGCCTCTACAAGAGAGGCCTCGAGTGATTGCAACAAACCTGTCAACTCAACCGTGACTGATTCCTGCTTCTGTGCCTCCAACCGCACGATCGCTGCGCTGAGCTGTTCAAGCGTCACGTTCATCCTCTCCATCGTGGGTCGAAACTCATCCTGAAGTTTGCCAGCCATTCCCGTGCTTACGCCCTCGGCCAGCGCAGGAGAGATATCGTTTCTGAACGCGCCGACGAAGCGGTCGACGACTTCGCTGCTGATATGACTTACGGATACAGTTTGCTTGCTAGCGAACCTTTGGATGTCGAGAAGGATTCGTGATTGTGAAAGGTATGGAAATCTTACCGCCCCTTCAGTTATTAAGAGATCATAACGCCGTCTCAGTTTTCGAGTTTGCTTCTTCTCAAAGAGCGTGAATAGGACGCTTAGCGCAAGCGCCACGATTGAGCTGAGAAATTTTCCCGATAGACCATTAATCAGCTGGGGTATGCCCCTGATCGGTTCTGTCACATTAGCAGTGTCGTAACTTACATCCTTCAGCGCCAGCAAAATGGCGAGAAAGGTGAGCATCAGTCCGACACCAGTAAGGATACCGGGAAATGATCCGTACAGATGCCCGTGATAGTTACTCGCGACAAGTTCCTCTTCGGTCAGAATCTCGCGAATAGGCTTGGTGATAAACCAGCCATCCCTTTCTTCAGGGCTTGTGTACCGCTCAATAGACTCTTCGATCTTGCTCCACCATTGTGCAGCCACACCCTTGAGGGCGCCAAATTGGAGGCGAATCCCGTCGATTGTTCGATTGTCCAGGCCGAATGCACGCTCATCCCGATCGAGCGGCTTTACTTTTGTCCACGCCGCAGACAGACGATCGAAATGGTCCAGCAGCCGCTTCGCTTCCAACTTCATCCGGAGCCACATGTAGATGGCCCAAATAAAAAGAATGCCGGAGCCAATCAGGATGAGTAGCGGTACTTTGGAAAGGAATGAGACCATGATCCAAGCCTCTTTGCGTTGGGTTACTGGCCTTGCTTAATTGGCCTAACCGCCGTACGCCCTTACCGGTGCAGACTTTTTCCTTCTTGCCGCTCGGCGGGGATGGCGAGGACCACGTCAAAAATCAGAGCGGTCGGCATGGTGCCGTCCCTTCGCTTCGCTCAGGGCAGGCCTTGCCGCCGCTGAAGCCCACCAGCCAGGGCCGTTCGTCTTGCAGATAGAGTTCTTGCAGAGAAGCCTTGATCTCCTGAAACATCCGCGCTCCCGTCGGGGGGGAGTATACGCCCCCGCCCGAAAATTTCAAGTGTGCGTTTTAATATAACAGATGCGTGCGCGGGTTCGGGCGGCCATGGACCGGCGATGTAGGGCCGAACGGTGTTCGGCCCCGCATTCGGCCGGATGTGGTCCGGCCAGCGTAGGGCCGAATGGCATTCGGCCGTGCTTCGGGCGTCCCCGCGCGTCGTGACAAAAACAATCAGCGGCCGCGGATTGACGCGGATGTGCGCGGATGAAAAACGGGTGCTTGATCCGTGTTGGTGCGTGTTCATCCGCGGCTGATTGGGAGGTTTCACCGTGGGCCGAGCGGCGCTCGGTTTTATGTGTCGGGGCCGAACACTGTTCGGCCGATAAATTGGGGCCGAGCGCCGCTCGGCCCTACGGTGTTTCTGCCGCCGCTTCCGTGGCGAACGCCTGGAGGCTTTCGAACCGGACTCGCACGGTGCCAAAGGTACGGGTGAAAGCTCGATCCACGTCGTGGGCGACGACGACGTTTTCACCCTCGGGGTGATGATGCCGGAAGGCGCGCAGGTTCCCCGGTGCGAAGTTGTCCGCCGACCACTTACACTCGACGGCTAACCATGTGCAGGTGTACTTGCATATAGTTAAACTAAACGCAATCGAGTTTTACATTTGGATCAATGCAAGTTGGACCCAGACGCGGAGCAGGCGAGGGGTGCCGGTTCTGGCCGTTGCGCGCGGCTGGCCATCGTCTGGGCGCGGGTGGAGGCGCGCCGAGGAGGCCTGGTCGCCTTTGGTGCGGCGAGGGCGAGCGGTCGCGCTCGCTTGAGCCCGGCACGATGGGCTTTCACCCGTTCCTGCCAGCTTCACAGTTTCTTGCTCGCTGACCCGAACCGTGGTAGTTTTCGGTGCGAGGAACTTATGAAAACCACCAAACTCTTACTTATCCTTTCCCTTGTGTTCAGCGTGGCCCCGCGGTTGGGCGCTTCGGACCTGCGGACGGCTTGTGGCGATAACCCCAAATCGCAAACGCAGACCATCACGTCCGGAAACCAGACCTATACGATCCACATGGGCGGCTGCTTGGATGGCGACATGACCCGCGACCCGGTCGGCTATTGGGGATACGACCAGTTCTGGGAACCCAATCTATACGTCCGCATGGAGAACGTGGGCGACGTGCCGGTGGTGAATCCCTGGCTGCGGCGCGCGGACCGCCCGGACACGCGCAGCCTGCAATCCATCGTCAATTTTGTCGTGCAGCCCTCCATGAGCGACGAGGAAAAGGCTCACCGGCTGTGGGCGTTTGAGATTCATAACCGCTTCCACGCCACCACCCAGGACGATGAGGTGAACGACGTGGTCAAGCGGTTCAACTGCTACGGCTATACGCTCTGCTACAACGAGAGCGTTATTCTGAGCGATTTGTGGCGCACCGCGGGCTTGAAGGTCAGGCAGGGCTATCCCAACGGACACAGCACCGCCGAGGTTTTCTACAACGGCGCCTGGCACTTCTATGACTCGGACGAGAGCGCCATCTGCCTGCTGCCGGACAATAAGACCGTCGCTTCCGAAGAACAGATCGTCGAGGACCACTGGCTGATGAAGCGCACTCACATTTACGGGCCGCTGCACGATGACGATCCCATGCGGGATGAGGGCTCCGCCGCTCTATTCTGTTACGAAGGAGTGCGCCAAGGCGAACACCCCAGCGAGACCTCCCACCAGATGGATTTCACGCTACGTCCCGGCGAGGCGATCACGTGGGCCTGGAACGCCGGCAATCGCTACCACGGCAAGCTGTTTGAAGGCGTCAACGCCGAGCTTTGGAACAAACGTTGGCGTTTGATGGCTGATGTCATGGATGGGGAATGGACCTACGCGGCGGATTTCACCCAGCCCTCTACCCTCAAATACTTCCAGACTCAGGGCGTGGAAGTCCGCGCCGACGGTCCCTTGGGGCGCGGCTTGTACCCCGTCGGAGGAAAGGGTTCCGTGATCGTTCCGATGAAGACCGCCTACCCGGTCGTGGGCGGTCGTCTGGACGTGGACCTGGGTCGCCGCTCACCCCAAGGCGGGCAGGTCAAAGTGTCCATCAGCTTCGACGAGGGCGGGTCATGGCAGGAGGTCTGGACTTCGGCCATGGGCGATTACGCGCGCATGTACATCGATTTAAACGAGTTATTCCCTCGCACCGGACCGGCGCGATACAACTACCTGCTGCGCTTTGACCTCACCAGCCTGGGCCCGCAACCGGACGTCTGCCTGAAGCGGTTCTACCTGCAGTCAACCCTTCAAATGGCACGACTGGCCATGCCTGGATTGAGCTTGGGCGACAATATGTTCGTCTATACCGATCAGAGCTCGCCGGACCGCAAAGTGAAGATCACCCATGCCTGGGCGGAGTGCGATGCGCCCTTGGTTCCCGGTCCACCCGCCCTTGCCATGGGCCCGGACAACCACGCGCAACCAACTGGGACGCGCGTTACTTTTCGCTGGCAACCTCCTGCAATCGGCGCACCCGCTGCGGACTATGAGTTCCAACTGAGTGAGTTCCCTGACCTTCGGTATGTGCTCTCCTCCAACTTCGAAAAACTGATCAGTCGCACCGACAATCGGGGAACAACGAGCTATCAACTTCCCGGCACCGGGTTGTTGAACCCGGGCCAGACCTACTACTGGCGTGTCCGCGCGCGCAGCGAGGAAGGCGTGTGGGGGCCATGGTCTAAGGTGTCTTCTTTTGTCCCGGTAGCGCCCGCCGTCCCATTGAACGCAAGAGCAAGCTTCGACACTGCTAAGCGCACGGTGGTCTTGACCTGGGAGACAGGCAGCGGCGGCTCGCAGCCCGTGCGGTATCGCGTCTATGGAAGCGACGAACGCGGGTTCACTCCGCATGATACGCCCTACGTATTTGACGCGGGCGCTGAAGGCATCAAGCACGCGCTCCCCAATCTGTTGGTCGAAACGCGAGACGCGGCGTGCTCCTGGACGGTTCCCCCAGAGCTATGGCGGCCTTACTACCGGGTGGTGGCCATTGATTCCGAGGGGCGTGAAAGCGGATCCTCCGGGCAGGGCGACCTCATACATCCGCTCATCGTCGCCCAAACGCTACCGGCAGCGAAGGCCACGACGTATTACCAGGCGCACATCGATGTCTCGGCGTCGATCGGCGATTTGGTTTCGATCGATTTCCCCAATGGCCAGCCGTATAACATTCGTTTCCGCAACGCTGACGATCTGTTGTTCGAGGTGAGTGGAGCGCCGCAAGGCCTGACGATGAGCGCAGACACCGGAGTGCTCGCCGGTTACCTGCCCGCAAACGCCGCCGGGAAATATGAATTAGAGGTCAAGGTGACGGATAAACGGACAGGAAAACAAGATACGGTGAAACTACCGCTGACCGTAAGTTCCGCCGGACGAAGATAGGCAGAAGGCAGAAGGCAGAAGGCAGAAGGCAGAAGGCAGAAGGCAGAAGGCAGAAGGCAGAAGGCACAGACACTCGTTGCTGGTTAACGGGTCGAAATATGTGGCCGGACCGCGAGAATGTAAATAATCCGAGTAAAGACAACGTGCCTTGGCTGATTCCGGCTGTGGCTCGATATTCACAATCAACCCGCAGGCGTCCGGGACAGATCGTTCATTCGCCCAGCACCTGCACCATGTAGGTCCGTTCGAGGGGCCCGTCGTATTCCATAAAGTAGATCGTCTGGCGGGAGCCGCGCACCACTTTGCCGTTCTCGATGGGGAACGAGCATTGAATTCCGCCTAGTATGCTCTTCAGGTGGGTCTCGGCGTTGAAGCCGACGCGGCCGTCGAAGTCGAGGTAGCGCCGATGATGGTAGTTTTCATCCTCGGGCAGCAGGCGCGCGAAATGAGTGAGAATGTCTTCCTCGAGGCAGGGAAGTCCTTCGGTTACCAGCAAGCCGGAGGATGTGTGACAGGTCATCACGTTCACCAATCCGTTCTTCACGCCGCTCTTCGCCACCTGTTCATCCACTTGAGCCGTGATATTGATGGCCTCCTCGGCTTTCCGGCTTTGCACCCGAATTTTCTCGAGCTTGATGATCATAAGCACTATCCCTCTGGCGGATGGAAGAATCAATCCAACGCGGCCCCGGACTGGATTCCCAGCAATTTCTCCGCATTGGTGCGCAGTACCTTGTCCAGGCACGCCTCCGTTAATCCCAATGATTTGACGGCCTTCACCATGTTCTTGATTTCCACGCGCGGATAATTGGAGCCGAAAACGATTTGGTTGCGCAGGCTCCGTTCCAGCAGCGTAATGGGCATCTGCTGGCGAAAGTGGAACTGGAAGAACTCCGTCGGGCCGTCGTAGTAAAAGCAGGATGTGTCTAAATACACGTTGGGGTACTTCAGGGCGAGCGCATTGGCGTCCCACACCCAGGGCCATCCCCAGTGCGCCAGCACGAAGTTCAGTCTGGGGAAACGCCGAATAGCCGGTTCCAGCAACAGAGGTTGCGCCTGCGCCAGTGGCGTTCCCGGGGCCCAGCTCATGCCCGTATGGATCAGCACCGGTATACCCAGCATCGCGGCCGCTTCGTAAATCTCAAATGCCCGCGGGTCGTTCAGGTCGAAGTCCTGGAGCGCCGGGTCCAGCTTCAGGCCTTTCAGTCCCATGCCGGTGATGGCAGCTTCCAGCTCCTTCGCGGCGCCGGGCTGCAACGGATCGACGCTGGCAAACCCGATGAAGCGCTTCGACAGGCTGCACAATTCCGCCACCTGTTCGTGGCTGGACACCGCCAAACCGCGTGCCCGCGCGCAGGCGATGGGCAGCAGGACGGCCTTCTGAATTCCCGCCACATCCATTTGCAGGAAGAAGGTCTCAAGCGGTTGAAGGTTGTTCCCAATCTGGAACACCTCGCGTGCCATGCGGGTGTAATCAGGATATTTCTCTGCAAACTCTCGGATCAGAACCGGGTGGGTATGGAAATCGATCATAGCGGTTTGCCCCTACTCCTTGACGGCAAAAAACTGCGCAACGCGCGTGCGGTCGCGAAAAGCCTCGGTGCCGCCGGGACGGGTGGTCGAGAAGGCACCGGAGGCGTTGGCCAATTTTAAGCATTCTGCCAAATCTGCGCCGCGTAGATAAGCGTGAATGAAGCCCGCGTCAAAGCTGTCGCCCGCGCCAACGGGATCGACCGCCTCTACCGCCCGGGCGGGGCAGCGAACAGTGGCAGACCGGTCGCAGGCCATGGCTCCCTCAGCCCCCAGCTTCACTGCCAGCACCGGCACGTGCTCCCGCAGCATGGCGACGGCCTCGTTCAAGTCGTCCGTGCGCGCAATCTTCTTGACCTCGCGTTCGTTGGGCAGGAAGACGTCAACCACCTTCAGGACTTCGAACAAATCTTCGCCCCATCGATCCTCGGGGTCGTCGTTGGTGTCGAGCGAGGTGGAAAGCCCTCGCTGCTTCATCAACCGGAACAACTCCGGGATGCGCGGCCGCAAGGCACGGTGAAGAAAAAAAGAGGACAAATGAAAGTGCTTTGCGGTTGCGAGGTACTCCAGGTTCAAATCTTCGAAACACATTTCCAGCATGGTCCCGGGATAAGTCAGGATATTGCGGCAGCCCGTCCGGGGCAGGATCACGGTGAGGCCTGTGCTGGTGGACCCGGGAACCTTCCTCACCTGTGAAATATCCACGCCACCCGCCGCCAAGCGAGCGAGTGCGATTTCGCCCAGGGGATCGACTCCGATGCGGGAAATGAATCCCACCTTGCTGCCTAGCGCTGCCAGATTGTGCGCGAAGATGGCAGAAGAACTGCCCAAGGTAAGCGCCAAACCGTCGGCCATCAACTCGCGCTCGGGTTCGAGTTCCGGCGGCAGGCCGTACAGGATCAGGTCAAGATTCAACTCGCCGACAACAGTGACATCAAAATGGGGCATAACAGAGGCGTCTTATAGGCAGTCGAAAATCACCGCTCGCGTCAAATTACGGGGACTATCAATGTCGTACCCTTTTTTGAGGCCGGTGTAAAGACCCAAGAGTTGGCAGGGGACAAGGTATCCGACTTGCCGGACACACTCGGGAGCGTCCAGGTTAAGCTCGACCAGGAAATCGGCGTTCTTCCTGGCAGTGTCATCGGCCTCATTGGCAACCACTAACGTGGTGGCGCCCAGATCTTTCATCTCCTCCAAGACCTTGCTTTCTTCCTCGTATCCGCTTTCGGAGAGGAGAAACGTTATTAGTGTCTCCGGCGCCGCTATCGCCTTGGGCCCGTGGCGGAATTCCAGCGTGTGGTAAACCTGCGCGTAGGAGCACGACATTTCCTTTACTTTGAGCTGGCCTTCCGATGCGATACCGAACAGCGGCCCTTGCGCCAGGAAAACGTAATCGGCAAACGTAAAGCTTTGTACGAACTGCTGAAGCCGGGTGTGAACGGAGTCCAGAACCACCCGGACACGATCGGGAATCCTATGGAGGCCTTCGGCGACTTCCTTACAGTGTGCTACCTCTGCTGCCAGAGCTTGCGCGCCGAGCAGCATGGAGGAAAAGGAGCGCGTCATCACCACGCTCTTCTCGTCCGCGGGCAGGAGGTAGAGCGTATCGCTCGCGATTTCATCCATCGGCTGATGTTGTGCGCAGCTAATTGCCAACGTTGGGATGTCCCTTTGCCGTTCCAGGTATTCGGCCACCCTTACCATTTCCGAAGACTTCCCGGACCGTGAAATTAGAATGGGCTGGCACTTGGGATGACCCTTCAAGACGAGATCCGGGAAGAGGAGCAACTCGGAAGCCGGGACGGCGCGTCCCGGGTTTCCGGTGATCAGTTGCCAGCTCGCTGCCGCCGCTTGCGAAACGTAATAGCTTGATCCGCAGCCAATAAAAAGCGGTTCTGCGCCTTGCGGAAGTTTCCTGGCAAGTTTCTCGACCTGTTTGTTTTGTTCCAATTCCTGGAAACACGCTTTCCAGCAATTCGGCTCCGAAAAGATTTCATCGCGTGTATTTGCGCCAAATGCTTTTTCGACAACGCTCATAAGAGGTTCTCCATAACCACCCTAACAAAAATCCAAGGACCCGTTCCAGCGGTCCTTCGTTATATTTCCTTTTACTACATTTCAGTTCGAGTGTCAAAGGAAAGAATTCAAAAAGCTTCCGAACAAAACGCAGCATCCCGGTCAAAATGGCGGTTACGTCCGGGCTGGGGTGTAGTTTCACACCGCACCCGGGCGCCCGGCCAGCCCTGTAAACACGTGCTCGATCTTGGCACAGCTCAGTGGGCGGGGGCCTGCTCGGTTTGTGCGTAGATCATTCTTCCGCCCAGGTACGTCTGCTCAACCTGAATGTCCTTCACCGAGTCTGGAGGACACGTAAGGATGTCCCTATCCAACACAATGAAATCAGCCAGTTTGCCTTTTTCCAGGGAGCCCTTCTGGTTTTCCTCGAACGTGAGGTAGGCGTTGTTGATGGTGTACAGCCGAATCGCCTGTTCACGGCTTATCCGCTGTTCAGGGTGGAGAGGTTGGTCGGTCCAACGCGGTTGGCGCGTAACGGTAATCCACATACCCAGAAATGGATTGTATGGGTTGATGGAGCGGAAGCTTCCGATCTTCTGCATGTGGTCCGATCCACCTCCCACGATTACGCCGTTTTCGAAAAGGGTTTTGTACGGTTGGAAATAGGTCATGCGCTCGTCCCCAAATTGCTTGCTCAGGGTGGCCCCGTCCAGATACAGCCAATCCGGTTGTAAGTTGGCCACAATCCCCAACTCCTTCATCTTGCGAATTGTATCGGCGGTCATAAAATTGGCATGGGTGATGCACGGGCGTTTGTCATGAACGGGGAAATCCATATTCACCCGTTCATATGCTTCGACGATGGCAGAGACTGCGCCATCACCCACCGAATGAGCAGTAAACTGGAAGCCGTTTGCAAGTGCCAGCCGCGCCAACTGGTATAAGCGCTCAGGATCGATGAAGCGCATTCCGTGATAAGTGGGATCGGTAATGGAATAGACTTTGCTCACGCCCCAGGGTTGCAGCATATAGGCGCTGCCGGTCAGCATGCCCCCGTCCAGGTAGGTCTTGATTCCGCGCAACCAGAGCATGTTGTTGTAAGTATGAAGCGGGTCCTGCGCCGCGCGGTGAATCCTCGCTTCGATTTTGTCGAAGGGGTCATTGGCCTCCACGTGCAACACAAGGAAGGATCGACAGGTCAACTGGCCGCGTTGCTTGAGCTGGCGGAAGATTTCCACTTCGTCGTCCTGCGTGTCTCCGTCAACAACGCTGGTGAGGCCCACGGAATTATAATCGGCCAGGATCATCCGGGTGCGCTGGAGAAAATCTTCCGGCTTGGGCGGTTTGTCGGGGGAAGGAATCTTTAGAACTTTTTGGCAATTGCGCAGGATACCCGTTGGTTCGCCGGTGTGCGCGTCGCGCTCCACCCGGCAGGGTACGCCTTCAGGAACTTTGTAATTCTTGTCGATCCCGTTTAGTTTCAGGCCCAGCGTGTTCAGTACGGTGTCCGGACCGGTATTGAAGGCCACCGGGTTCTTCGGGGCGACCTGATCCAGTTCCTGGCGCGTTGGGTAGCGCTGTTCCCGCATTCGAGTGATGAAGACCTGCGACAACGTCACCCACTGGCCTGGTTGCACGACGGCGGCGCGCCCTTTGAGGTAATGGAGAACATCGGCAATGGTTTCCATGTCAGGGACGGGGTGGTCGAACTCGTACATGGCGGATTGCACGGCGTGCAGGTGGGAATCTATCAGTCCCGGAAGCACCGTTTTGCCCTGGAGGTCGATCCGCTGGGTTGAGGGTCCGGCCAGTGCAAGAATAGCGTCATTCGATCCGACGGCTACAATGCGGTCACCTGCGATGGCCATCGCCTCTGCGACGGTGAAATTGGCGTCGACGGTGACGATTTTTCCGTGATGGACAATCAGGTCCGGCTTCGCAGCGTGTTGGCACGACACGCAAGCCGGGGCGACAACGAGGCAGAATAAACAAATCAGGCGACGGGTGGTCATAGGCAATCTCCGGGCGGCAGTCTACATCCGAACCGTGAACCAATGCAATTCCGCAGCACTCCCGGAAGCACGCTGCCTGATTGGGGGCCGAAATTTAATGGGACATTACGACCCTGTGATGTGATACCTTACCCCACTGAAGATTACTTGGGTTTGAGGAGCACTATGTTCAATCGATGGCTTGGACGTGCCATGTTTGTGGGTGCGATGCTCGTGTTGTACCCCCAAGTTGGGGCGGCGCGCGCACCGCAGGGGAGCCCGTTTTGCAGTGATGCCGGGTGTGTGCAGACCCGGGCATTGCTGAAGCAAACCTGCGACTACATCCTAGCGAATAAGGCCATGCTGACCACGATTTATGTGGGCGGCTATTACATGCGGACCCTCGTGGATGGGTACCAGATTCTGGGCGATCAGCGCTACCTGGACACGGCGCTTGCCTATAGCGATTACCTGATGGGCAAACAAATGCCCAATGGATTCTGGCCTACCGGGTACGGGTCGGTCTACCTCGCGGATACAGGAAGCGCGCTCGGGCTCTTCATCGCCCTTTACAAGCACGCGGGCGCGGAGCGCCAAAAGAAATTCCTGGATGCCGTGCTGCGCTACGCGAACTCAATCCAGAACAAGGGCATGATTCATCCCAACGGGGCGTTTGGGACCGGCTGGGGACACGTGGAAGGCGACACGATGACCCAACCGATTCCCGACCAGTACACGCTGTCGTCAGCCCTGACGGGCGGCGAGATCTTCACGTGGTTATATCACGCGACAGGCAAAGACGAGTACCGTGAAACCGCTTACCACGCCCTGAAATGGGTGCTCGGCACGATGCGCGAGGATGGCAACATTCCCTATATTCTCGCCGAGGAGCATGCCGACTGGGACAAGCGCGGCGATCCGAAGAACGACGCCGAACTTTGGCAGACCATGACCTACGGAACGGCGGGATACGTGGGTGAGGGCATTCTGGCTTTCGACCTTCACTGTGACCAGCCGCAATGGCGCGCTTGGATTGAGAAAGCCGTGCAGCCCAACATCGAGTTCCTTCTGAGAACACAGCTCCCGGATGGTACCTGGTCGAAGCTGGCACAGACCAGTTGGGACCGGACGCGTTCGCCGGGCGTAATCGACTACTTGGTCTGGTACTATGAACGGGTGAACCACGACCCGCGCATTGCCAGCGCCGTGCAGCGATTTGACGCGTTCATCCTGGATTCCGACAAGGCCAAGTCATTTGGATTACTGAATCGCGGCGCAGTGGGCGGAGAGAAGGCCGCCGCCTTCAACACCGCCACCAGCCTCACCGGCCGAACCCTGGCTGACATCATATCGCCGGACGTGGACTCCAAATGGTAAGGTAGTCTTGAATCTACAAGTTCCACACACGGCCCCGAGGACCGCCTTCGGAGGAGCCCGCGAATTGCTTCTGACACGAGAATAGGTAGTTACATGGGATTACCAGTCCAAGACAAGAAAAGACTTTACGATCAGTACCGAAGCCTTCTGCTGGACGGCGTGGTGCCGTTCTGGCTGGAACGCGGCATTGATCGCGAGCACGGAGGCGTGCTCTCCTGCATGAGCGAGGACGGCCAGGTGCTGAGCGGCGACAAATTCATCTGGTCGCAGGCCCGATCGGTGTGGACGTTCTCGGCGCTTTATAACCGCATCGAACCACGGCCGGAGTTTCTTGAGACGGCGCGGAATTCGGTCCGTTTTCTGCTGGCGCACGGGCGCGACGATCGCGGCCGCTGGGTCTACCGCACCGACCGCGAAGGCCGCGTGATGGAAGGCGCTACCAGCATCTATGCCGATTGCTTTGCCATCTACGGGTTCAGCGAATACTACCGTGCTACGCGCGATGAGGCCGTGCTGGCAGTGGCGCGCCAATCGCTGGACCGTGTGGTGCGCCGCATCGACGAGCCGGACTTCCATGAAACCATGCCCTACCCGATGCCCCCGGAATGGCGAAATCACGGCGTACCCATGATCATGACGGAAGTGGCTCACGAGCTGGCGCGAACGCTGGATGACGATAAGCTGGAAGACCTGGCGTGCCAATACGCCAACCGCGTCATGACGCATTTCGTGCGCCCGGAGCGCAAGGTCCTTTTGGAATTCCTGACGCGCGATTACCAGGAGCTTCCCCCGCCTGCCGGGACATTCGTCATGCCGGGGCATGCCATCGAGTCGATGTGGTTCATCATGCATGTCGCCCGGCATCGCGGTGACCAGGCGTTGATCCAACGTGCCGCGGAAGTGATGCGCTGGCATCTTGAATACGCCTGGGATGACGAGTTCGGGGGCTTGTTCCTGTCGCGCGACGTCGCCGGAGGTGTGCCGTTTCTCCCTCACTCGCAAAAAAAGCTCTGGTGGCCGCATGTCGAGGCCTTGTATGCGACGCTTCTGGCGTATCAACTGACGGGCCAGGCGTGGTGCTGGGAATGGTACCGGAAAGTAGCCGATTGGGCATGGAGTCATTTCCCCATGCCCAGCGGTGGCGAGTGGTACCAACGCCTCACCCGCGAGGGCAAGCCGAGTTCGGATGTCGTGGCGCTTCCGGTGAAAGATCCTTTCCATTTGCCGCGCGGGGCCATCCTGATTGTGCAATTGATGAGTGCCTGAATCGACGGCTGAGAACTGACAACTGAAAGCTGAGAACCGAAGGCTTCGTTGCGAATGTTCAAACTTCCCAAGCTGCCATGGGTGATCGCCGGGCTGCTGTTCTTTGCCACGCTGATCAATTACACCGCCCGCCTGACCCTTTCCGTGGTCGTCGGAAACGTGCTGCGCGAATTCTCCATGACCGAGAGGGACTACGCGCAGATTGTCAGCCTCTTCATGGCGGCGTATGCGGTGATGTATGCAGGGTCGGGCTACGTGGTGGACCGCCTGGGGACGCGCCGCGGGTTTACGCTGTTTGTGTCGCTGTGGTCGGCCACCCAGGCGTTGACCGGGTTGGTGGTGGGCAAGTGGTCGCTGGCGATGTGCCAGGTTGGCCTGGGGCTGGCCGAACCCGGCAATTTTCCCGCCGGACTAAAAACCGTCCACGAGTGGTTTCCTCCCCAGCGGCGTGCGACGGCAGTAGGTTTGTCGAACGCCGGGTCATCGCTGGGCGCGGCCTGCGGCGCACCGCTGGCGGCCTTCTTCACACTTCGTTATGGTTGGCGCGCGGCGTTCGTTTTTACCGGCGTCTTGGGATTTGTCTGGGTTGCCTTGTGGCTGATCATCTGTCCTTCGCCGGGTTCACGGCGCTGGCTGGCAGCCCGCAAGGAAAGCCCCCTTGACGATTCCACGGGCATACCGATCGCTGCGGATGCGGTTGGCGGCAAGCCCAACCTGCTGCGGCTGCTGCGATCGCGCCCTTGCTTGATGCTGATCCTTGCGCGTTTCCTGACGGACCCCGTCGTATACTTCATCCTGTTCTGGCTCCCGCGCTATTTGGAGAGAAGCAGGGGATTCGATGTCGCCATGGTGGGCAAGTACGCGTGGGTACCCTTTTTCTTTGGCGGCATCGCCTACCTTGTCGGCGGATGGTTTTCGGGACGTCTGATGCGCGCGGGATGGAGCCTGCCGCGGGCGCGCAAAGCCGTAATGCTGGTGGGCGCCAGCCTGGTGCCGGCTGCCATGCTCGCGCCCCGCGCTCCCAATGCCGGATTGGCCATCGCTGCCGTATGCTTCGTAATGATGGGTCACTCCCTGTGGGGCGCTAATATGCTGACGCTACCGGCGGATCTATTCCGGCCCAACGAGGTCGCCACCGGCTCTGGACTGTCCGGCATGGGCGGCGCCATTAGCGGCATCGTTGCGGCGCTTTTCACCGGGTACGTGGTGACGCGCTTTTCGTTTCAGCCCATTTTTCTCCTGGCCGGCCTGATGCATCCGTTGGCCATTGCGCTGATTTATCGATTCCTCCCCGATCGGGATTTTGCCTCGGTTCGCGCGGTGGAAACCGCTGTCGCTTAAGGGTGGGGATGCCTCAGCTTTCAGCTATCAGCTTTCAGCTCTCAGCTCTCAGGCAACAGTTTTCAGTTCTCAGTCGTCAGTCATCGGTTGCCCCATGGCGCTTAATCAGCGATTATTCGCCTCGCGGGTTCGACGTCTGTCGTTTCCCCCTGACACGCCCTTTTCCCACCAATGGTTCTGCCCAGCGGGTACCGCAAAGTCGGGCGAAAGTAGGAACGATATTGACTTTCATAGAGCGCACCAAAGAGTAATTTTGAAACCGGGTACCGCGTTGACCGGAAGCAGCGATAGCAGGAGGCACGGACGTACCGCAGACTCATTTCGCTTCTCAGAAATGAGTCTGCGGTACGCCCGTTTTGACGTGGGGGGTTATACTACGCGCATGTCACGGCTGCGCCGTCTGGTGGTGTCGGACCATTGGTTCTTCATCACGTGCCGTTTGTTGCCCCGGCGGCGTATTCTTTCCGAATATTTTTCAGGAGGTAAACAATTTATGCGATCAAAGATTTACGCCATTACGACGGTGCTGCTGGTTTCCGCTTCGCTGGCGTTTGCTCAGCACGATGATAACGATGTGGTGGTCCGCCCCCAAGAGATTGACACCGTGCTGGTGAATCCCGGCATCGGAGTCGAGACGTTCCAAAGGTTCAACGGCGATCCCCTTAACGCGGGACTGAGGTGGTCTGAGGCCGGCCCCACCACGGCCGTCAATTCTGGAGCGGAGAAACCGGATTTTCCCGCCAGCTCCATTTCCTACTGCCGGTGGTTTTGGAACGTGCTGGAGCCCGAGCAGGGACAATTCAACTGGGGAATTATTGATATGGCGCTGAAGGAAGCGTCCGCGCATCACCAGACGCTAGCCATCCGTATGATGCCATATGACGAAAAACATCCCCTGCCGGAGTGGTACCGCAATTCCGGGACGCATCGCGCCAATAAGCCCAGCGACCCTGACGGAGAAATCTGGCAGCCGGACTTCAGTGATCCGTTGTATCTCAAATACTGGGGAGAATTGGTGGCGGCGGCCGGGGCGCGCTACGACGGTAATCCCAACTTGGAAATGGTCGACATCTCCTCCGTCGGCTACTGGGGAGAAGGGTGGAGTCATTACATGCCCGCGTTCAAATACCAGAAGGCCCTGATTGATATCTACCTCGACGCTTTCAAGCGTACGCCGGTGCTAATGAACTTCGATCAGCAAGAAGCGCTGACTTACGGGACGGCTCACGGTGCGGGCTGGCGGCTGGACTGCTGGGGTGATATGGGAAAGCCATGGTGGTCGGAAATGATCGATATGTACCCCGAGCAGATCGTGCGCGCCGGCATCCAGAATGTTTGGCAGCGTAGTCCCGTGTCACTGGAAAGCTGTGGAGTGGCCGGCTCCTGGCTGAAGAATGGGTTTGACGTGAACTATATCCTTGACCAGGCGCTGCGCTGGCACGTGAGTTCGGTGAATATCAAGTCCTCTTCGATCCCGGAGCAATGGAGACCACAGTTCGAGGAATTCGAGAAAAAGATGGGTTACCGGTTCATTCTTCGGCGTCTGGAATATCCGCGGGAAGTGCGGGCGGGCGACATGATGCCTGTCCACATGTGGTTTCTCAACGCCGGTGTTGCTCGGGTCTACCAGAACTACATCCTGGCCGTGCAACTGGCCTCATCGAACGGCGACGCCGTCATTAAGACGCCGGCCGATGTGCGTACCTGGCTGCCGGGCGATGCGGTCTTTGACGGGACACTCTATGTTCCGGAAACACTCCCGGCGGGCGAGTATCACTTCCGGGTAGCCTTGCTCGACCCACGCACCGAGCGGCCGGCCATCAAGTTGGCCATCGAAGGACGGCAGCCAGACGGATGGTACGATTTGGGCGCCACTCAAATCCAGCCGAACTCTGCGGCCTCCGGCAGCCGTTGATTGTCGAAACTCCTACGAACCTCTGCTCAAGCTCAATTGGTCGTAGGCGACCAACTCGGTCACAAACCGACGCCACACGTTGGCGCTCAGAGAGCGCCGCTAAAATCGCGTCAGATTGAGGTGACATGATGCAGCAATCTCCGTTACGCAGTTTCCAGGTTGACCAGGCGCGGGTGTACGTCTTTCGATCCAAGCAGGACGCGAGCCAGGCAGCCGCGCAGGAAGCAGCATCCGTGCTGCGGCGGGCGCTGGCTGCACGTGGGTCGGCGCGCATCATTGTCGGAACCGGGAATTCCCAGGTGGACATGGTTCGGGCGCTCGTGCATGCGCCCGACTTGAACTGGAGCCCCGTGGAAGTGTTTCACATGGACGAATACGTGGGGATGTCACCCGTGCATCCCGCCAGCTTTCAACGGTGGCTGAAGACGAACCTGGTGGATATCGTGCATCCGGGCAAGGTCAATTTTATGAGCGGGAACGCCGCGGACTTGCACCACGAATGCGAGCGTTACGCGGCGCTGCTCCACTCGGCTCCCATCGACATCTGCTTTATCGGGTTTGGAGAGAACGGCCACATCGCATTCAACGATCCCGGTGTCGCTGACTTCCATGATCCCGAGGCGGTCAAACGTGTGACCATGGATGAACGATGCCGCCAGCAACAGGTGGGCGAAGGACACTTCCCCAACCTCGAAGCCATGCCCAAGGAAGCGTTGACCCTCTCGTGTCCTGAACTGTTCAGGGCCGAGCACTGGATCTGCACGGTGCCCGAACAGCGTAAGGCTGAGGCTGTCAGGAATGCCCTCACCGGACCGGTGTCTGAGGCGTGCCCCAGTTCCCTGGCGCGCACTCATCCCGCAGCGGCCGTTTATCTCGATGTGGATTCGGCGTCTCTGCTTCCGGAGAGCCTGTGAGCGAGTAGAAAACGCGGCGAGCATCCGGGCCCCTACCCCTCAGGGAACCGGCAGTGAAGGGAACAGAAAAGTGCCGGCGCCTGAGCGATGTCTAGACGGTGGTGACTTTAATCCCTGCGTCGGTAAGTTCCTTCAGATCGCCCTTGGAAATCTTGTTGTCCGTAATCACCTGATGAATGAACGCAGGCGCGGCGATTTGAGAAAGGCTTCGGCGCCCAAACTTGCTGGAATCGCATACGCACACGGTCCGCCGCGAGATCTTGATCATCTCGCGATTCACTTTGGCTTCCAGCAGATTCGGTGTGGTGGGGCCATAGTGAACGTCAAAGCCATCGACGGCCAGGAAGAAGACGTCGGCACTCAGCCTGCCCAGGGTTTCCTCCGCCAGCGGCCCCACGAGGGAAAACGAGTTCTCGCGCAGAATGCCGCCCGTCAGTATCACCTCGATGGATGTGCCGGCAAGCTCAGCGGCAATATTGACCGCGTTGGTGATCACCGTGAGCCGCCCGCGGTTGCGCAATGCCCTGGCGACGGCGGTGGTGGTGGTTCCGGAGTCCAGGATCACGCACTCGCCCTCGTTCACCAGCGCCGCAGCCGCCTCGCCGATGCGTTGCTTCTCCTTGCGGTGCTGCTTCTCCTTTTCCCGCAGGCTGGGATCGAGCAGGGCGCCGGCCCGCACCGGCAAAGCCCCGCCGTGGGAGCGTTGGAGCAGGCCTTCGCTGTGAAGGCTTTCCAGGTCTTTGCGAATGGTCACTTGCGAAGTGGAAAGCCGCGCCGCAAGGTCCTTGACCAAGCCGCGGCCTTCTTCGTTTATGATTTCCAGTATTTTCCGGCGTCGCTCTTCATTAAGCATGGTTACCTGTGGTCTGCTTTCGGATGAACTCCGTCTTTCTTCGCTTGTCTCATATAATGACTGGCTTGCGGTTGTCAACGGAAAACGTAGGGGAGAGTAAGCGGCAGGCCGTAGGCAGCAGCAGGTGGCAGTGGCAGATGGGAGGCGAAGAATTTGGAAGAACAGTGGCTTTGTCCCAAGGTGTGGCCCGCATGCCGCCTGCTACCTGCAACCTACACGTCGGCCCCTATGCGACTTCGCCGCCTATCACTCAACGTCGTCACTTGGGCTTCCCTTTGCTAGCCAGGGCCTTGGTGGCTCCAACCAGATCCGAGACCGACAAGATAACGTCCGCTTCCTTGCCGCCGCTCGAAACGCTGGCGTACGCATACTCGATGTTGATGTTTCCCGCCCCCAGACGCGTGCTCAGGTCGCCCAGCGCCCCCGGAGTGTCGGGCAAAGCCACGCGCAGGACTTCCTCCTCCGTGACGCGGACGCCAAGATCCTGGAGCACCTTTTTCGCCTTGGCAGGGCTGCTGACTTGGAGGTGAATAGGGCTTTCGGTGCCGGTGCTCCAGCAGGTGATCGCCGAAATGTTGACCTTCGCTCTGCCTAGTGCTGACGCGATGCGGCCAAGCTCACCTGGCTTGCTATCAACCCAGGCGGTAATCTGTTTGACTCTGGCCATGGGCAATTCCTCCTCACTTACGCTGCAAGAGAATGATGCTAACATACGCCCGCGATGCTCGCGTGTAAAGGGACGATCTTCGCTTCCTTGCAGATGACAACGCGTAGCGGCCGCGAAACTCAGCGGTAGTGAGCGGAAGCGCAAACTTTGATTTAGTGGAATTCGGGAAAACAGCAGGCCGAGGCGCAAAGTGGATATCCCACAAAACCCCGTACCTATGCCGCCATCCCCGAATGCGAGCGGCACGACTTCCGACATTTTGTCGCGGCCGACGGACGGCCTTGGTGGCTGCTATGACTGCCGCGGCCGCAGGACGAAGTTGCCCAGGAATCCCCGGTTCTCGCCGTCGCGGTCACGGGCGCTCAGGCTGACGCGGAACGCATGGGCGGGGCAGGGAACTGTCTTGTCCAGCCTTACCACTTCGCGGGGATCAACCGCCTGTAGTGTAACGTGGCCCAGTTCTTCGCCCATGACGCTGAAGAAGTCCGCTTGGAGCGTGCCCGGCGCGAAGACCCCGAAGACGCCTTTCAGCCTCACATTGGCTCCGTCGAGTTCCGCGCTCAGCGGCTGGCTGACGATGCCGCCCGAGGTGGGATCGCCGCCGATGGGATCGGGCACGCGCGCCACCGACCAGTAAATCGGGTAGGAGTATTCCTCTCCCGGCTCCAGTGTAGCGTAGGGGCTCATGCCTTCCGATTCGAGAAAATACGGCGTCTTCCCGGGATCATCGGGCAGCACCTGGTTGAAGGGACCGCGGGAAATGGTGCCGGGCCCGTCGTTCCACGTTTCCACCGAAGCGCCATCGGGATATTCCTGGCCGGGAAAGTATTTGAAGTTCTCGACCAGGCCGATGTTCCTCTGCCCATTTACGACGGCGTACCAGCCGGCGCTCGCATCGGCAGCGGCCTTGCACACCCAATAGAGGTAATGCACCCGCAGCATTCGGCCATCGTGCAGCACCTGGTAGCTGGGGTGCTTGGCGTCGCCATAAGGTTTGTAATATCCCTCCGGGTATTTACTGTTCGGGTTCAGGGGAATATACATGTAAAGATCGGGATTGGGCTTGGAGGGATCGTTCGCGTCGGCGGCGTCATTCTGAATCAGGTGCCAGAGGCCCCAGCGAATCTGGCGGCGGCTGATGTTGCGCATCACCTGGTCCACTTTGATGCGCGTGGTGTCCGCGTACACATGAAAGGTGCGAGTGAACTGGGTGCCGGTGCGGGGGTCCTTGGGGCTGGTCACGCGGACGGCCGCTTCCGCGGGTGAATCGGCGGCCACTTCCGCCTGGTAGCGGGTGCCGTCCAGGATGTAGTAGGGCACGCTCGCCCACTCATTATCGTTCATCCAGCCTTCCGGTCCGGGCCACGCCTTGTCGCCGCCGTAATTCGCCCAGCCCGCCTTGAGGTTGTTCTGCGACTCGGGCAGCACTTTGCCCGCCAGGTCTTTGTTCACAAAGAAGTATTCCTGATCGCCAAGCTGAAGCTGGATGGCACGGCCGCCGATGTCGGGGGCAATGTATAAAGACACCAGGCCATTGGTGAGCTTGTAAACGTTCCAACCGTTGTATTGCGTCTTTTCGAGTTTCGCGAAATATGATGGTGTCGATGCTGCCATAACGGACCTCACGGATAAGTTTGAAGCGATCATTCCGGGGAGCTTGATAAAGCCCGGGCGGCAAAGCGAAGGGGCAATCGCGGCAACCGCGACCAGGGCAAAGGGGGTAAGCGCAGTCAACAAATACAGCGGTCGTCTCATGATGCGGACCTCAGTTTGGGGAACGCCGGACTCAACCAACTCCGGCGGGCCATAATACTCCAAACGGCCCGTCTCGGGGGAGCCCATTCCGTTGGGAGAGCCCCTGCCTCTGGCGGGGAGGCCGCAACCGTGTGACCGTTCCGTGCGCCGTGCCTCGGGGTGAGGAGGGTGGAGTGACCCGTTATCCTCACGGCAAGCAAGGCGCGTTCGGTTGTAGCGCCCTCTTGACTTTCCAGATTTGCTCTGCCGCGGCGGTCCTCGTCCGCCGTTCTGCATTTTCGATGGGGGCCTTCCGCGCACAGGTCCCCCAGAAACACCTCCACTCACCATAGGCACGGTATGGCGACACAGCCGAGTGATCGCAAGCAGGTACGGTAAGTTCCCAGATGCGGACTTGAACGAAGCCGCCCGTGCGGCGGACGCTACGCGTGCGTGATGCCCAGCGGACTGCCTTAATCAAGGTATCGTCGGGTCATAAGGAGGTTCCCTATGACCCGTTTACGCCAAATGATGCTCGAAGAACTCGAGCGTCGAAATTACTCACCGAGGACGATCGAGTGTTACATCCACGAGGTGGAGGATTTTGCCCGTTACTTCCACTGCCCTCCGGACCGCTTGGGTCCTCAGCACATCCGCGAGTACCAAGCCTATTTGTTCCGCCAGCGAAAGCTGGCTCCCAGCAGCGTTACCCAACGGCTGGCCGCTCTGCGTTTCCTCTTCATTAAAACTTTGAAGAGATCTTGGAGCGTGGCGGAGACGCCCTATCCCAAGAAAGTGCAGCACCTGCCCTCGGTACTGAGCCAGGAAGAAGTCTCCCAGCTCATCAACGCCGCGCCCTCTCCCTTCTACCGCATCCTGTTAATGACCCTCTACGCTACCGGAGCGCGCCGCAACGAACTGGCACGCTTGAAAGTTAGCGACATCGATAGTCAAAGGATGGTCGTCCACATCCAGGGCGGCAAGGGCCGGAAGGATCGGGACGTCATGCTCAGTCCCGTCCTGCTGGAAGCCTTGCGCGAGTACTGGCGCCGACTGAAGCCCAAGACTTGGCTCTTCCCCGGTAGTCGTGCGCACACGGCCCCGTGTCCCATTACTTCCAAGGTGATCTGGCACGCCTGCCACCAGGCGGCCTTACGCGCGGGTCTCGACAAACGTGTACACCCGCACACGCTGCGGCATTGCTTTGCCACTCATCTGCTCGAAGCGGGTGCGGACCTGCGCACCATCCAGATGCTCCTCGGTCACCACGATTTGGAAGAGACCACGGTCTACTTGCACCTTTCCCACCGCCATCTCAGCGCCACCGCCAGTCCCCTGGACGCCTTGGCGCTGGCGTCGACGGTGAAGAAAGACGAGCCGCCCGGAGACAAATAAATGAGTCGGCCGCCGCTGGAGGTGGCCGATCTCATCCGGGTGGCGGGACAGAAATTCGTCGAAGCGAGTCGTCGCTGGATCACCGGCCAACATCTGAAAGTGTTGGCGGCCATCGAGCGCTGTCGTACCGCTGCCTTGGGCGGGCATCGCGATCGATGTGCCCGCTGCGGGTATCGCGCCATCTCGTACAATTCCTGCCGGAATCGACACTGTCCCAAGTGTCAGGCCCAAGCTCGCGACCGTTGGCTGCGAGCGCGCCGCCGCGAACTTTTGCCCACCCCCTACGCCCATGTCATCTTCACTGTTCCTCGCCGGCTCGCCCCTCTGGCCCTGCAGAACAAGAAGGTCATCTACGATCTCTTGTTCCACACCTGTGCCGAAACGCTGCTCGAAGTGGCGCGTGATCCCCGCCATCTGGGCGGCGAAATCGGCTTCTTCGGCGTGCTCCATAGTTGGAATCAGAAATTGGAGCATCATCCCCATGTCCATTGCGTGGTCCCGGCCGGCGGCCTTTCCCCCGACCACCAGCGCTGGATCCCCTCGCGCGATCGCTTCTTTCTGCCCGTCAAGGTGCTGGGGCGAGTCTTCCGCGGCAAGTTTGTCGCCGCTCTCCGACGGGCCTTCGACGACGGCCAACTGGGCTTCTACGGGGACCTCAAGCTTCTCGCGAAAGCGAAGACGTTCTCCTCCTTCCTCCGCCCACTGTTCCGGCAGGACTGGGTCGTCTACTGCAAGCCGCCCTTCGGGGGTCCCCAACATGTTCTCCATTATCTCGGCCGCTACACCCATCGCGTGGCGATCTCCAATCACCGCTTAGTCGCCCTGGAGAACAACCAAGTCACGTTCCGCTGGAGAGACTCCGCCCACGGCAACCAGCAGCGCCTGATGACCCTGGCCGTCGAGGAGTGCTTGCGCCGCTTCCTGCTCCACGTGCTTCCCCCCGGCTTCGTGCGCATCCGCCACTTCGGCTTTCTGGCTCACCGACGGCGCGCCGCTCTCTTGCCGCTTTGCTTCCAGTTCCTGGGACGACCGATCGATTTGCCACCCGCACCAGAACCACAACCCGGGGAGGAAGAAGGCGGCTCGACCCGACAGCCTCCCACTTCTACGTGGTCCTGCCCCCAGTGCGGCGGCCCCATGATTATTCTGGAGCGACTAAGCGCGGCGGAAATGCGCCTGCGTTCTCCACCGCCCATTCTCCCGAGGCTGTCATGAAATACCCCATTCCGATACCATCACACCGCGTCCGCCCGCTACGCCCGCGCTCTCGTGTGCTTGGTCACAAGCGGGCAATCCCTCCCTCCTCACCCTCTCCCTTCACACTATCTCCAACAGATCTCGGGTTGACCGGTAACACGCGCGTTCTCGCCCGCAGACAGCCATTCCACCTTTCCCTCCATCCCACGGCGGGTCCGCTGAACCCCATTCAAAACCCATAATTTGCCCGCGTCCGCCGCAAACACGGGCGGCTCCGTTCAAGTCGCTGTATCGAAAGCGCGCCGCGCAGCGTCTCTCCCACTCCGGAGGCTGGTCCCGCCGGCGCGCTTCCGATACAGCACTAAGACTTCCGAGGAGTCAGGGGTTGCACTTCTACGAATAGTCTGTCGAGGTGCCCGGCGTTGCGGGACCCCGGCGATTACTAAACCCTTGCCG
>CAWDRP010000007.1:0-181266 GCA_963804755.1 uncultured Acidobacteriota bacterium | reverse complement strand
CACTCATGCCCCAGCCTGCATCTGCAGGCTGCGCGCCTGCGCCACGGCGACTTTAGAACTCTGTTTCGCCTGCTCTTCCAGCAGCGCATTGTTATCACGGATGTACCCCGCCATCAGCTTTTCCGCCGCTGCCACCCCGCTCGCTTCATCATCAAGATCGTGCATCGCTCTAAGTGAATTTCACGATCTCTTCAACCGCGAAAACGCCCAGCAAAGCCGTGCCCATACCGCCGATCGCAGGCATGACCTCGGCAATCGCGCCAGACACGGCGCGCGGCATGTGGACGCCCAACTCTTCGGAAAGCAGCCGGACGGATTCGCGATTACTCAGCAGGCCCTGGTAAGCTCGCCGGTGAGGTCGCGGCCGGAATAGCGCAGCGGTGAGATCGCGCTGCCCATGCTCTGGAATTGCCCGGTGGTGCGCTGCAACGCCGCGCCGGTGGACCGCTCGAATTGGTCAATGGCGGCCTGCGCCTGCGAGGGGTCGGCGGAAATTTGGAACAGCAACCCCAAAATACTATCGCTTCCCATGCGGTCCTCCAATTACACCAGCCAATCTATCTAAAAATCGGCGCTGCGCGCAGAGCCCATCAAGCCTGCGCCGGAACTGCTAACGGTTGGGGAGGAGTGGCCCCGCGCGCCCGAAGAGCGTTGGCGTTGCTGTGCGCCGCTCTCTTGCGCCAGCTCCGGCGAAGGCTTGATAGACTCGCTCGCATCGGTTCTTTTGGGAAAGGGCTATAAGCGCCGCCCGGCAAAGGAGGTCTGGACAAATGGCAGCCAGTTCCCGCGCGCATCACACGGGGTTAAACCGGGTGGCGCTTATAGGCCCCAATCCCCGCGCCTCACTGCACGGCGTTTTTGAAAATGTAGGCAGCGCCCGGCACGGTGAGCTTGCAGCAATAGTAGGTCTGGTATTCGATCATGTCGCCGCTGCGCTCTTCCACGCGGTACCGCTTCACCAGCATTCCGCCATTCTGAGGCACCCCATAGAGCCAACGGAAGGTGGTTCCAAGGGTAACCATCATTTGGCCTTGAGCGGGTGGCACGTAGCAGAGAATCACGTTCTTGCCCCAAATATAGTTGAGGTTGTGGGCAATGCCCTGCTGTGTGGTGTCATAGAGCGACTTGGCCACAATGAAGTTATCGACATTGAAGAGGCCGCTTAGCTGTTGGTCAGTCGGGTAGCCGAGCGGCAACGCATGATTCTTGAAACGGTCAATGATGATGGGATGCTGGATGAGTTGCAACCAGACCGGGTATCCGACCACAAGCGTATTAGGCTCTTTGGTGCAAGCCAAAAGGATTGTCGAACGGATGTTGGTGATAGCGGCCACCGGGTCGGAGTTTTGAAAATCGCTCCATTGGACATTCGGGGGTTCGGATAGGTCAATCTTCGGAATCACCGTGGAGTTCATGATAAGGTCGTAAATCATGATCTCGCGCTGCTTGTCGATGATGTCCGCCAGCGTCTCCGTCGTGAACACTTCAGGACCGACCGATAAATCCCACTGCGCGCGTAACTCATCCGCGATTAGTTGCTTTTGCGCTTTTCCGTCGCAGTAATATTCGTCGTTCGACATGCGCCATGCGGGCATTTCGTTGGCTTCGAAACCGGGCGCGCGCTCCGTGTTATAAGCCTTGAAGCGCTCGAATCCGAAAATGGGATAGCGGCCGTTTTGCTTGGTTACGGGAAAATCAGGGAAGAGCCTACCGCCCACAAACTCCTGATTGCGGTAGACGATGCTGTAGTTCGTCAAAAATTGATCCAAATGTGCAGTTGAAACTTCCGCCATGGAAAACCTTCATCAACGCGCGGAGCCTGGTGGCCGCTTGGGGAAAGCGGTTCCAAACCCGGCGCGGGCCGGAGAAAAGGGAAAAAACGGGGATGCCCGGCAAAGGCATCCCCATGACCAATTTCTCCGACCAACTAGGGAGAACTTTAGATAGCGTGTCCAACGCAACCCTTTCACAAAATAGAACTATCTCACTGGAAAACCACTCACCGGAAACGTGTCCACTTCCGCAGGCTGATGCTCTGTCAGGGTGAGAATGTTTCCGGCTTGCGTTTCCATCTCGACAGGACCGGGCAACGGCTTCGGCGGTTCGTCCGAAGGCAGCTTGGCAGCCTCTTCCTGAGTGAGAAAAACGCACTCGCCAGGACGGAACACTCCCGGACTCGCCAGCGTCTCCGTCAGCACCACACTCTTACTGCCGATAGTGTGCGGTTCCTTCTTATCCGTCTGCCCGAGAAACCGATTCACCCAAGCACGACTTTGCGGCTCCAACTCAGCCGGTAGTGAATCCAGTAGCGCCGCGAAACGCGCCGCGTCAAAATCGGTAGTGGCCGCGAAGTCGAGCGTCAAGGCGGTTTGTACGATCTTGGTGGTTAGCGTCGCCCGCTCCTGGAGTGTCTTGCGCAGCTTTTGCAGCAAACCGTCAATCGCCGCATCTTTCGCGAACCGCTCAATGATTTCCGCCGCCAGCGCCGATTGCAGCTTCGCCCGTTGCGCAGCCCGCGCGGGACCGAGCGCCAACGCCCGCATTTCGGACTGCAACGCCGCTTCCCGCTTGCGGAAGGCCAGGACTTCCCGCTCCCGCTCTTCGATGTCCGCCAGTGTTTGGTTGAGAGCCTGACGGATGTTGAAGTTATTGTTATCGGCCACCGTCGCCGTTTGCCGCTCCGCGACTTCTTTTTGTTGTGCGATGCGCTTTTCGGCAAAGGCGATTTGATTGCGGCATTTCTCCTGCGCCGCCTCAAGCTCAAGCTGGCGAAGCATCGACTTCTGGCTTCGCGGACTCCAAATGCTCTCGGCTGGTTTGCGCCGTTTCATGTTGGCCTACCTTCCCGCGTCCGCACGGTAGAGTTTGACGACATCGGGGTTTTTGTTCACCACGGCGTCTATCGCCCGGCGGTGAGCCTCCAGCATAGAAAGCGCCGAATCCCGCGCCATCAGTTCCTTTTTCTTTTCCTCTACCAAACTTGCGAGATTAGCTGTCACGACTCTGGAACCTGCCATTGCATTCCTCCTGTCCAACTCCATTATGTTTCTGTTCGCGCGCCCAGCCACGCTGCCAGTCCGGCCCACGAGTACCTAACCATACTCTTCGAACACCTCACAAACGGAGGCCCGGTCCGGTTCTGCCTCCAGCGTTCGAGGGTTCGCATGCCAATCCTCAAATGTTCGACAACGTCGCCAGGAGTTAAAAATTGAGGCGAGTCGGGAGATTGCAGCCCTGGGATACCTAGAAGTGGTCGGACACCCGGTAGCACTGCTTGCTGTGCGCTTCCTGAGGCCATTCCTGAAAGCTCCCGAAGGGCAGAAGCTCTGATTCGCGGCCATCTCCGGTTTTTATCTTTCATCCGACAAGCGGGCTCAAAATAGATTTGGTTCTTCCTCTTCGGCTCGAATTCTCTAGCGCATGCGCACACGCACTTCATCGCTCATTTCCTCTGACGGCGTTGCCGCTTCGCCTTTTTGGCTGGCGTTGGGGGTTTGGCTTCCCCGATTACCGGCTCGGCAGGAGGAAGCCCGCAGTAACGACGCCATTCCTGATCTACCTCGCGGGCTCGCGCCTTTACTCCGTCCAAATCTGCCTGTTCCAGCTTGACAGGAGGGCGCACACTATGGCGAGCGGCAAATTCCTCGACGGTTTTGCTCAAGCCTTTTAGGGCTCTGGGCTCGCCACCCACGGGCTCATCGCCCAGTGGCTCCGTCACCGGCTCCGGGCTAATTTCATGTCTCGCGAGATACTTCCTCATTTCTTCATATTCAAAAGATTTCTCGTAAGCATGTCTTCCCAGCTCACTGCGCAAAAAATTGACGATCTGCTTCGGCATACCTCCACGCTCCCAGCAGTCCACATTGAAAGGAGCGCCCGCGAAGTTACCTATCACCATCCAGGTCTCACTTCTAGGCTTAACAGCGCCCCGCTCCCAGTCTGAAAGCATGGATTGAGCCACGCCTAGTTCCTTCGCAAATGCGACTTGCGACATGTCTCCGCGAACCTTTCTGACAAGGGCGGCATCGCTCAAATCTTTTGGCATTTTCTATTCCTTCCTACTTGACAATCATCTTTAGTCGGACTAATATTAGCCTGACTAAAGATTCTTAGAAACCCCAAAATTCCCTAAGAATCTATCACACAAGGGAAGGCGACCATGAATGCGGCCGAAAACAAAGTGAGGGCGCTCATCAGCAAGGCAATAAAAGGCTGTAAGAAGGGTTGGGCGCAAGTCGCCCATGAATTGTCTGATGAGGTCGAACAGCCAATCAGCGAGTCAATGCTCCACGAATTCACGCGCGCTCGACGGCTAGACAGAGGCACGAAGAAACTTTTCCCAATGGATTGGCTTCCCGCTCTGGCGAAAATCACCGGCAGCCACGAACTAGAACAATATGCCCTTTGCGACGAGTGCCGCCGCGCTCTCGCTATCGGGAAACTCGGCACGGCGGCCATGTCCCGAAAACTCAGGTGAGCAATGAGCGAAGGCAGAGCCTCAGTGAAAATCACGGCTGACGACATTGCGCGACTGAAGGGCGAGAACCTGAATACCGTGCAGAAGCGCTTGCGACGCGGCTGTGTCGCCTTTGAGAAAGACCCCAGCGACACGCGGCGGAACTTGTACGACCCAGCCGCCGTCCTTACCGGGTCCGAACTCGCCCGGTGGGCCACCGAGCAGAAATCCCCGCATGAGATACCGCCCGAAGTTCCCAGCGTTGGCCTTGCCGTGTCTAAGTCCCTTCAGCCTGTTCTACCATTTGATGTTTCCCCCAGTTACGAAGCCCGCCAGGAGGCTGTCGCGGCCATCCCGCAAAGGTTTCGCCCTCAAGTCGAGAAAACATTGGGACTCGTTTCCGAGTGTGTGAATGGTACTTGGAAGAAGGTACAAGGCTTGATCTTTGGCGGAGTGCTCGTCAGGAACAATGATGACTTCCGTCATGGGCTGGCGAAGGTTCACGGGGTTTCCTACAGTTTCGTCAACGGCAAGCTTCAACTCTTCCGTTCTGTGGGCAAGGATTGGAAGGTATTCGCCGAAGCCCTAGTGCCGAGGCCGAGGCCAGGGCGGAGCGGGCACACGTTCTTTGACCAACCGGGAAACGAATGGATGCTCGGCAAGTTGCGGGATTTCTATTTGAATCAAGCGAAGCATTCCATCCACGCGGCGCATGGCGTCCTGCTCGCAGAAATCGCGGGCAAGCAAAGGGCGTGGGGCATCGGCCACATTTACGACCGGCCCACCCTTGACCAGTGCCGGACGGCGCTCAAGAGAATTTCCAAGCCCGTGCGCGTTCTGGCGCGCCAAGGCGAGAAGGCGTTCAACGATCAATGCGCCATGTACATCTCCCGCAACCCAGACACGTTGCGCGCCAATGACCTGTGGGTTACCGACCAGAAGGAAGTGGATGTCCGGCTGCGTGACGGCGGCGAACATCTTGGCCGTATCTGGATGGTTAACTTCCTTGATGTCGCCAGCGACAAGGTTTTAGGCTTCGCCTTCGGCCCCGTGCTCTCGTCGGACATGGTAATGATGGCCGCGTGCATGGCGATTGAACGTTTCGGCGTTCCTCAGGCTGTCCACATGGACCTCGGAAAGGAATTCATCTGTGAGGCGTTCAATGGCAAGGTGCGCCGGTTCTCCGGTGAGACGCTTTACCGGGAAGCTTCGGGACTGTGGAACTCACTCACCGTGGAAATCGTAAAAGCCATCGGGCGCAACCCGCAATCAAAGACCATCGAACGCTGGCACGCCAACCTTCCCGCGTTTGACCGTAATTTCCCCGGTTACTGCGGTTCCAGCCCGGACACGCGGCCGGAGAAGCTCGCCACAGAGGAAGCGCAGCATCTCGCGTGGCTTGCCGACAAGGAAGGCAAAGCGCCACACACCCCGCTGGTCACAGTCAGTCAATACATCCATGCCTATATTAACTGGGTGGAAAACACTTGGAATGCTCAGGCGCGCGGACATGGCAAGATGCGGCGCGGCATGACTCCTAATGAAGCGTACAACGCCAAGCGGCCCGCCGATGGCTTCCGCACGATTACCGTGGAAGAGCTTGACCACCACAGCGCCGAACACCGCTTTGTGAAGATTGCGCGGGGCGGCCAAGTAAACCTGACGTTCTTCGGCCAACTGGTGGAGTACATCGCCCCCGAGCTTTTCCTTCACCAAGACGAAGAGTGCGAAGCCATCATCAGCCGCCGCACCTTCCGTCAGGTTACAGTGATCTATCCCATCACCGGAGGAACCGCTTCCTGTGTGGCCACGCTGAAGCCTCAACTCGCATGGCTGCCTGACAGCCGCGATGAACTCCGCGCCGCGATGCGCTGCAAGGCCGCAGTTCATCGCGCCATCCGGCAAGGCGTCAAGGCGTCGAAGATCGCTCTAGCGGCGGTGAATCCGGTAGCGCTGTTAGAACAGCAAAAGGCGCTCCCCGCGAAAGACATTATCGGGCCACAAAAGTTTTTCGACGCCCCGGTGATTGAGCCCCAGCACCCCGAAATGGGCAGCGTGGAATATATGGCCACGCGGCACAAGCGCGCCGGTTTGTCCCGATCTCTGACCTCTGAAGAAGTGGCACGCGAAATGACCCGCATGGAGAAGCAAGATGTTCCAAACTCGTGAACAAGTGCGCGCCGGTCTGCGCGTCTACATGTCGGCCACCGGACTGAGTCAGCATGACATTGCAGAGCGCGCGGGCTTCGCGCCTCCGACGCTTCACCAGTTTTTGTCACGCGCCAAGTTCGGTACGTCCGCCGAGGCGGGCAAGACGGCGCAGACATTGGCCGCATGGATGGCCGAGAACCCTCCCAATCTGCCCGCCTTCCCCGGGCGGATTTACGAGACTGAGGGCACGCGCGCCATGCGCGAGCTGATTGCGGACGCCAAAGAGGGGATCTGGGGAACGTGTTACGCCCCGTATGGCGCGCAGAAAACCTTCCTATTTGAAACGGTCTTTGCCGAGTCGGCGCGCGAGTCCACGCCATGGTTTGCCCTGGTGGAAGCAGTGGAACGCATGAGCCCGCGCATGTTGCTGGCAGCCATCGCCCGCGCCATCGCCGCGCCTTACGCGCAATACGCCACGGCGCTGCGTGATGCCATCCTGGGCGAGCTGCGGCGGCGGGAAGCGCCGCTGGTGGTAGCGATTGATGAGGCGCAACTGCTCTACCCGATGATTGACACACTGGAGTGCTTGCGGCGACTGGGTGACTTGGCGCGCGGCCTGGTGGGAGTGATCATCGCGGGAAACGAGCAGGTAGTGAACCTGTTTGAGGCGCGGCGGCGCACGTCTATGGGCCAATGGCGCTCGCGTGTCGAACAGCGGCGGTTGCGCGTGTATGGCCCCAGTGAAGCCGAAGCCCGCGAAATCGCCCGGCAGGAACTTGGAACCTCGCTCTCCGATCGGCAAATTGAATTCTTGATAAAGCGCTCAATCGACACCGACCCGCTACCCGAAGAGGACGGGACGCAACGGAAGTATGTCAACCTGCGGCGGATGTTCAACGCGATGCGGGATTACCGGCGCGAGCATCGAAAAGCGACATAAGTTTGTAAATCGGTGACTGCCCGCCGCCATCGGCGGCAGGCAGCACCTAGCCCACAAAGTGCATGGAGGTGCACCATGAAGGTTAAGCAGAATATATCAAAAAAAGGCAAACGGCTCGAATCTCTTAAAGTCGAGCTATCGAAACAACCCCCGGCTCAAGTGCCCGCGCCATCTAACGAGGAAAGAAAAGACGAACTCGCGGGCTGGCAAAAAGTGATCGTTGCTTTGGCCGAGGCCCGCCTAAGTCTTGACGGAGAGCATGACGTTGTTTTTGACATGCACCGAAGAGCCCTTGGGCTGTGCCAGATCGTGGAAGACATGGCTATGGGTCAACCGGAGAGCGAGACATCGCTGGACGCTCTGGCGATGGTCATGCGAATCGTTCAGGAAGATATCCAGGTAGCGAAGTGGATCTCCGCGGGAAGGCCACTCGACCCACGTTGGTACTAACTTAATCTCGGGAGGCCGGACACCCGGCCCGGCCTCCGCCCCTTTTCATTTTCTCGCCTTGTCAGTTCATTCTCCTTACTTCTTACCAGTTTGCTCCTTTGGCGCATTATCAGGATGTTCCTTTCACATCACGTTAGTATTGCCGTTTTCGTGTTTCTCACGATTATCCCTTTTGCGGTAGCTATCAGCTCTCTCGTTTTGCGCATCCGTTTCGATGCTTCCCCCGCCACTTTCAGAAATGCTGTCCTCTAATTGTCCTCTATTCCGCCCGCCAAAATTGCACAATTATTGTGCTGTCCTCTAATTTTCTGCCCTATTTTCATTCGCTTAGGAGGATTTCGGAGTATGTCCTCTATTTTCGCCGAAATTAGAGGACAGCCGAACGAAGAATCAATAACTTACAGATAGAGATAGAGGACAAATACCCGCTTACTTCTAAACTATTCTCCCCGCGCCACTTCCGCCGCGCCCGCCGCCCTAGCCCGTAACTCCTTGTATTTAGGGCGCATCTTACCTAACGCCACCGTGCGCCACCGTACGCCATCCAACTAAACTACTCTTCGAATTGATACCCACTGAGGCGAACGCGGCTGACGAATCGCCAAATCGACCCCCCGGCAAAGGACGTCCATAGGTTTGAATTTTCCTCTGTGGCCTACACTTTTGACTTGACACATTCGATAATATACGGTATAGTAGATATCGGCTATGAGGATAGGCATTGGCAAAATGTACGAATCGAGCTGCGACAAGATGTCATGAAGTGGAGATGTCTCCCAAACCTGAGAAGCTATTGAAAACAAATGGCCGAAGGTCCAATTTTTTCCCGCCCGAACCTGAGAACTTAGTGAAAACATAGATACTTAATGGAATTAGGCGAAAGGCGAAAGTGCATTGACATATTGCCTGATTCTGCAACAGACACATTGTCCTCATCGCCCCGATGACCGTGCACTCGCGGCATCCTGATTTAACCCGGCATTACCTGCATCCGGGAGACGGCCGTAATCGTCGCGCCGCAGCGGTTGAATCAGGTTGGAAGCCTGGGAATGGAAGCTTCCCGTGGGCAGGTGGGAAGAATAGATAAAGCGAGAGACAGTCTCCAGCAAAGTCACCACGACGCGTAGGGCGGCGGCTAACGGCGAGACTGCTCCTCTGCGTTCTTAGCGGCCTTGTGCGCCTGCGAGAGATCGTTCAGGTCTTCAGTGTCGCATGCAGGGCGAGACGCCTACGCGGCAAGCGTCTCGCCCGGCACAAAAACATGGTGCCGCTAACTTTAGGCAGCCTTCTTTTCCGCGTACCGCGCCGCCATCTCTTGCATCGACATCGGCTTGTAGTCGCCAGCATGCCCCGCTTGACCGAATTGCGTCATGCGCAGCGCCACAACTTTCTTCATGGCTTCGCGGGCGGGCTTCAGGTAACTACGCGGATCGAACTCTTCGGGCTTCTCGGCGAAGACCTTGCGGATGGCGCCCGTGATTGCCAGGCGGTTGTCCGTGTCGACGTTGATCTTGCGTACGCCGTTCTTGATGCCGAGTTGGATTTCTTCCACCGGCACGCCCCACGTCGGCCTCAGCTTTCCGCCGTATTGATTGATGATGTCCTGAAGGTCCTTGGGCACGCTCGACGATCCGTGCATCACCAGGTGGGTGTTAGGCAGGCGCTTGTGGATCTCAATCAGGCGGTCCATTTTCAGCGTTTCGCCCGTGGGCTTCTTGCTGAACTTGTACGCGCCGTGGCTGGTGCCGATGGCGATGGCCAATGCATCGAGTCCGGTGAGCTTTACGAATTCGGCAGCTTGATGGGGGTCGGTAAGATGGCTGAGGCCGTCGAGTCCCGCGCCGTGGCCGTCTTCGATGCCGCCCAGGCAGCCGATTTCACCTTCCACCGTGATTCCCTTCGCGTGGGCCATCTCCACCACTTCCCGCGTGGCCTTCACGTTATATTCAAACGTGGAGGGCGTCTTGCCATCGGGCATCAGCGAGCCATCCATCATGACGCTGGTGAAGCCCATCTCGATTGCCGATTTGCACGTCTCCACGCTATTGCCGTGGTCGAGGTGAAGTACGAGAGGAATTTCCGGATACAATTCTGCGGCCGCCAACATGAGGTGATAAAGATATCTGTCCTGGGCATAGGCGCGGGCGCCGCGGCTGGCCTGAATGACCACCGGCGACTTGGTTTCCCGGGCAGCTTCCATGATGGCTTGAATCTGTTCCATATCATTAACATTGAATGCACCGACGCCGTAGCCACCCTTGGCGGCTTCGTCGAGCAACTGACGCATTGAAACAAGAGGCATAACGTTTGATCTCCTTCGATGAACGAGGTTGTTTGCTCTGGATTCCCACTTTGATCCCAGGTAGGTGCGATTCCAGCGACCTGATAGGATACACCAGCCTCCCATCGGTTTGAAAAGTTTGTTCAGGGAAGGGGTGGAGTGCTGCCCACTGTCCCGGGCAATCGCAAAGCGTGGGTTATTCGTGCCTCAGCGCCAGCATGGGGGCAATGCGCGCCGCCATCTCAGGGTGAGGGCACAGTGGCCGCGACTTCGTTGGAACATGAACTCTGGGTGGACCCATTCGAGCCAACTGCTGTAACCGTGTAATAGTATGAGGTCCCGGCAACGACCGCGGTATCCATATATGTGCAAGTGGATGATGTTGTGCACCCCGCGGCGACCAGGGTGGCATAGGGCGTCGTACCTTCGCCTCCCGAAGTGGAGCCGCGATAGACGTCATAACCCTCTACGCCCGAAGTCGAACTGGGCAGCCAGTCTAGTATCACATCGTGAAGACCCGTGCCGGCCAGAGTCGCGGACTGAGTGGAGCCGGCAACGTTATTGTTATTGTCCGTGACCACCAACGTTCCGCTGCGGCTGCCGGCGGCAGCGGGGGTGAAGGTCACTGCAATGTTGCAACTCGAGTTTGCCGCCAGAGTGGCGCCGCACGTCGTGTTCTGGCTGAAATCATCGGGATTCGCGCCCGCAAATGCAATGCTCGCGATCGTCAACGTCCCCGTGCCCGTGTTGCTCAGAGTAAACGTCTGAGACGAACTGCTGGTGGCGGCAGGCTGGCTCGCAAAGGTAGAGCTAGCCGGCGAGAGGGTGGCTTCCGGAGCGGTGCCCGTGCCTGTCAAGCTTACCGTCTGAGGGCTGTTCGCACCACTGTCCGAGAACGTCAGCGTGGCCGAGCGGGTTCCCGCCGTGGAGGGTGTGAACGTCACGCTGACGGTGCAACTCGCATTGACCGCCAGCGAAGTGCCGCACGTAGTGGTCTTTGCAAAATCGCCGGGGTTGTTGCCGGTCGTTTGAATGCTGTTAATGGTCAGGGTGGAAGTGCCGCCGTTCGTCAGCGTGACCGTCTGGGCCGAGCTGCTTGTTCCTACGGACTGGCTGCCGAAGGTTAGAGCGGTCGCGGAGAGACCAACCGATCCCAACACGCCCGTGCCAATCAGGCTCACGGCCTGCGGGCTTCCGGCGGTTGCGCTGTCGGCGATACTCACTGAGGCTGTACGGCTCCCGGATGCGGAGGGCGTAAACGTCACCGTGATGGTGCAGGACCCGTTGGCTGCCACACTGCTGGGGCAGTTAGTGGTCTCGGCAAAATCCGCGGCATTGCTGCCCACAATAGAAACGCTGTTAATCGTCAAGCTCACGTTACCCGTATTCGTGAGCGTAACAGCCTGGGACGGGCTGGTCGTAAGCACGGTCTGGCTGTTGAAGTTCAGCGTCGCGGCTGAAAGGCTAACCACGGAAGCTGTGCCTGTTCCTGTCAAGGTCACGGATTGCGGGCTGCCAGGTGCATTGTCTGTGACACTGATGGAGGCGGTGCGGCTTAGGATGGCCGTGGGGTCGAACGTCACACTGATCGTGCAGGTTCCGTTCGCTGCCACCGTGCTCCCGCATGTATTGGTCTCCGCAAAATCGCCCGAATTAGTGCCACCCACAGAAATACTCGTGATGCTTAGGCTGGTGTTCCCGGCGTTGGTCAGGGTGATGCTCTTGGCCGCGCTGGCCGTGCCCTCGGTCTGAGTCCCGAAGGATAAACTTGTGGGATTAAGCGTGACGGCCGCACCCGTGCCGGTTCCGGTCAGCGTGACGGATTGCGTGCTGCCCGCCACGTCGTTGCTGTTGTCAGTAATCGTCAGCGTTGCTGTCCGGCTGCCGGAGGCGGGGGGCGTAAAGGTGACGCTGATTGTGCACCCGGCATTGGCCGCCAGCGAACTGGCGCAGGTGGTGGTCTCAGCAAAGTCCCCAGGATTGGATCCTGAGAGGCCGATGCTGGTAACGGACAAAGTTGCATTTCCCGTGTTGTTCAGCGTAAAGCTTTGGACCGCGCTCATGGTCCCCAGGCTCTGACTGGCAAACGTCAGGCTGGAGACGGTGGTGCTTGCGATGGGACCGCTGCCGGTGCCCGTAAGATTCACGGTTTGGGGGCTGCCAGTGGCGCTGTCCGCGATGCTCACCGCCGCCGTGCGGCTCCCGACGGCAGCCGGCGTGAACGTGGCCTTGATGGTGCAGTTGCCATTCGCGGGCACGGAGCTGCTACAGTTGTTGGTCACGGCAAAATCGCCCGGATCGGCGCCGGTTGCACCGATGCTCGTAATGGTTAAAGCTGCATTTCCGTTATTCGTAAGGGTCACGGATTGTGCCGCACTCGTGGTGACAAGGTTCTGCGTGCCGAAGCTGAGTGATGCGGTGGAGAGACTGACAACCGGAGCACTGCCGGTTCCCGTCAGGGCGATTGCCTCCGGGCTGCTCTGGAGACTATCCGTAATGCTGACCGTCGCCGTACGGGTGCCGGAGGCAGCCGGTGCAAACTGCACGACGATCGCGCAACTGGCGTTTTGCGCCAACGAACTGCCGCAGCCATTTGTTTCAGAAAAGTCGCCGGGGTTGGCCCCCACGATACTGACACTATTTATGGAAAAGGTCGCGTTGCCCGTATTCGTCATCGTAACGCTCTGGGCGGTACTGGTGGTGCCAACCGTCTGCGTCGCGAAGGTCAGACTCGAGGGAGAAAGGCTGACGTGACCCGAAAGCCCCGTGCCCGTCAGAGTCACCGACTCGGGACTGTCAGGAGCATTGTCCGTGAAAGTCAGCGCGGCCGTTCTCCCTCCGGAAGCTTGGGGAGTGAACGTGACATGAATTGTGCAGTTGGCGTTTGCGGCCACTGTGCTTCCGCACGTGTTGGTTTGGGCAAAGTCGGTGTTATTGGTGCCGGTGACCGCAATGCTCGTGATGATCAAACTTGCGCTTCCCGTGTTACTCAGCGTGATGGTTTGAGCCGTACTGGTGCTGCCCTCGGTTTCGCTTCCGAAAGACAACGTCGTGGGACTGAGACTGACGGCGGGACCCGTGCCCGTTCCCGCCAGACTCACGGTTTGTTGGCTGCCCGTTTGATTGTTGTTATTATCCGTGATGGTGAGAGAGGCTGCCCGGCTTCCCGCGGCGGCAGGCTTGAATGTGACGTTGATCGAGCAGGCGCTGCCGGCTGCTAAGGTTGAGCTACAGGTGCTGGTTTCGGCAAAGTCAGCGGCATTGGCGCCCGTAAAGCCAATGCTGCTGATTGACAGGGAGGCATCCCCCGTATTGTTCAGCGTAACGGTCTGGGCCGCGCTCGTCGTACCGATGTTTTGGCTGTTGAAAGTCATACTGGCTACGGAGAGACTTGCCGTCGGAGCCGTGCTCGTCCCGGTCAGGTTCACGGTCTGAGGGCTGGTGAGAGCATTATCCGTGACCGTCAATGAAGCGGTGCGTGTTCCCGGCGCGGTGGGTGCAAACGTCACGCTGAGGGTGCAATTCCCTCCCGCTCCCACCGAACTGCCGCACGTACTACTGGCTGAGAAATCACCGGCATTGGCCCCCGTGAGCTGACTGGCTGAGATGGTCAAAGTCGCGTTGCCCGAGTTATTTAGAGTCACGGTTTGGGGTGCGCTCGTTGACCCCACAGCCTGGTTGCTGTAAGTGAGGGAGGAAGCCGATAACCCTACTACAGGTCCAGTGCCCGTGCCGGTCAGGCCCACGGTTTGCGGGCTGCCGGAAGCATTATCCGTAATCGTGACTGAGGCGGTGCGGGTGCCGGGCGCCGTGGGCGCAAAGGTCACGCTAAGGGTGCAGTTGGCTCCTGTTGCGACCGAGGTTCCGCAGGTGTTGACTTGGTTAAAGTCACCTGTGTTCGCACCTGTCAAGGCCACACTGCTGATGCTCAGGGCCGCGTTGCCCGTGTTCGTGAGCGTAACCGGCTGTACACCACTGGTGGTTCCCAGGGTTTGGCTTTCAAAGATCAGATTGGTGACAGTAAGATTGACTGCCGGACCGCTGCCCGTGCCGGTGAGATTCAAGCTCTGCGGGCTGCGTGCGGCATTGTCAGTAATCGTCAATACGGCGCTTCGCGTGCCGGGAGCTGAGGGAGTGAACGTCACGTTGATTGCGCAGTTGGCTCCGGCTGCGACGGAGTTGCCGCACGTGTTGGTTTGGGTAAAGTCGCCTGGGTTGGTTCCCGTCAAAGTAAAGCTGGTGATGCTTAAGGTTACGTTCCCCGTGTTGCTCAGTGTGGCTGTTTGCGCGACGCTTGTCGTACCGACGGTTTGAGTCGTGAAGGTCAGACTCGAGGTGGAAAGGCTGACGATCGAACAAGTGCCGGTGCCCGAAAGGCTAATCGTTTGAGGACTATTTGCCGCGTTGTCCGTGACAGTCACGGCGGCATTTTCAGCGCCCTCAACGGAAGGTTTGAACGTCACGCTGATCGTGCAATTGCTTCCTGCCGCCACCGCGCCGTTGCAATTGTCGGTTTCGGCAAAATCGCCGGCATTTGCACCGGTCACGGCGATGGCGGTGGTCAGGCTCGCGTTACCGGAGTTGCTGAGGACGGCCGTCATAACCGCGCTGGCCGTGCCCACCGATTGGCTGCCAAAGGTCAGGCTCGTGGTCGACAGGTTGGCGACGGGAGAATTTCCTACACCTACGCCCGCCAGCGATATCATCTGCGGGCTGCTGCTAACATTATCGGTAATCGATATGGAGGCGGTGCGATTGCCCGCCGCCGCCGGGCGTGAACGTGACAGAGATTGAACAATTGCTCCCAACGGCCACCGAAACGCCGCAGGTATTGGTGGAGGCAAAGTCACCGGGATTGGCGCCCGTCAAAACGATACCAGCAATGCTGAGCGCGGAGTTACCTGTATTATTCACCGCCACAGACTGAGCAGCGCTTGTCGTGCCGAGGTTTTGGTTGCCAAAGACCAAGCTATTCGCACCCAGGCTGACCGCAGCGCTGGTGCCGGTTCCGGAAAGGCTCACGGTCTGCGGGCTGCCGGCAGCATTATCAGAGATGGTCAGTGTGCCTGTGCGGTTCCCGGCAGCGGAAGGCGTAAATGTCACCGCGATCGAGCAGCCCCCCCGGCCGCTATCGACGTGCCGCACGTATTGGTTTCGGGGAAATCGCCAGGGTTTGCGCCCGCCACTGCAATGCCGGTAATGCTCAAGGCGGCATTTCCATTGTTTGTCAGCGTGACCGTCTGGGCTGCTGCGCTCGTTTCGACCAGTTGACTGCCAAAGGTCAACGTAGTGGCGGAAAGTCCCACCCCGGCAGAGGCACCCGTACCCGTCAGGCTAATCGTCTGGGGACTGCCGTTGGCGTTGTCGTTAAACGCGACTGACGCAGTACGCGTTCCGGCGGCACTGGGTGTAAACGTAAGGCTCACCGTGCATTGAATCGAAGGCGCGAGCGACGAGCCACAACCATTGCTCAAACTAAAGTCCGCGGCGTTGGGGCCAGTCACCTGAACGCTGGAAAGGGTTAGGCTGGCATTGCCCACGTTCGTCAATGTGGCGGATTGAGGGGCGCTGGTTGTACCGATGGCCTGACTGTTGAAGACTACCGAAGTGGAACTGATCGAGACGCCGGGCGCCGAAACGGGATCAGCCGGCGGGTCGCCTGCGCTACCTCCGCAGGATACGAATCCGCACGCCATCACGACGCAGGCGGCTGCAAGAGTAATTGCCCGACCGCGTCGATGATGTGACGCCCGCGTGTTCATGTCGGACGACTCCGAAGCATTCGTGCTACCAAATTCCGGTTGAGCTTTTGCGATGACTTGTTGGCATCCCCGGCCCGATCTTCTGTTGTCCATCCTTTTGCAAATATGCATGTGGGCGTCATCTAAGAGCTAAACCAACGGTTATCTTGCCTGTCGGCGGAGACCCTCTTCCGAATTGGAGAAAACTTCTTCAGGCAGCGACAAGATTGGAAAACTGAAAGAACTAAGAAGCAGTTAATCCGCGGGTTGCAAGAAGAGATCGCGTTTTTCCGCGTAGCATATGGAAGACCGCGTGTGGCGTGTTCACCACCTATTTCTCCTTTTGCGTGCCAAGAAAGCGAGTTCGGCGGTATTGGGTTGCACATGTGAGTACCTCTGGCACGCTCGGTCAGGCGTAATAACGCGGGACGGGCAGCGAAGCGGCACATGTTTGAATATCATCGTGTCAAACAGGGGCATATAGTACGAGGGTACTATCTTAGTGCTCAACATTTTACCGGGCTATACGAAGAATTGGGTAGGGCGGCAAATTCTGCACCATATCTTGGGTTTAAGTACTTCTCGAGGAGGAATTTGTAAGTTTCTGGACTTTTGGCGCGTAGCGCTCGTCGAAAAGAGGTGCAGAACCAGACTCCTTCGGCAAAAGGCAACAGGTGCGACCGGGGCCGCAAGGCGATTCCATTGGGTCTGATGGCAGGATGTCGGCGAAAAGGGCTCCGGTAGGGGAGGGAAGCAGTGCTGGCTTTCGGCATTCCTAATCTGGTATAAAACGCTCTTGCAGCATTTGACCGGGAACAGGGAGCATTACTTTGTTGAGGCAAATCGTTTGTCTGGCATTTATCCTCCTAGCTGGAGAGACCGTGATGGCGCAGCACAGCCCTGCGGCTTCCCCCCTCGTGGACCGCGTAGGACAGACTGGCTTCTTGCAATTGGAAGCAGAAAGTTTTAAGGATCTGCCGCCCCAGCAGAAAGCGTTGGCGTTTTGGCTTTCGATGGCCGCCATCGCCGTGAATCCCATCGCCTACGAGCAGAACTCATTTTATGGAATGGATCTCAAGCGCTTGCTGGAACAGATCTTGACGCATTCACGCGGAATTGATCCCACCGTACTCAAGAAAATAACCGACTATACCAAGCTCTTTTGGGCGAACCACGGGAACCACAATTCTTTTACGTCCCAGAAGTTCCTGCCGGAGTTCACCCCGGAGGAGTTACGCTCTGCCGCTTTACAGGCCTTGCGGAATCGCGCCGCTTTGGGTTCTCAGGCAAAGCTCCTGAAGCAACTAGAGGATTTACGAGGGCCAATCTTTGATCCCGATTACCAGCCGTCCTTGACGGTGAAGAATCCGAAGAACGGTGAGGACCCCATTACGGCGAGCGGCAACAATTTGTATGAAGGCGTGACAATGGCCGACCTGAAAGGCTTCCATGACAGATACTCACTTAACTCACGCCTGGTGAGGAAAGAGGGAAAGCTGGTCGAGGAGGTCTACCGTGCCGGCGGACCGAATGGCAAACCTCCCGCCGGCTTGGGCGCGGAGTATTTGAACCGGGCGATTCGGTATCTCACCTTGGCCCTCCCCTATGCCAATACACCCACGAAAACCGTAATCAAAGATTTGATCCGCTACTATCAAACAGGCGATCCGGCGGACTGGCGGCAATTCAACATTGATTGGGTTCGTGATGACACTCCGGTGGACTTTACGAATGGCTTTATTGAGGTTTACAAGGATCCGCGCGGTCTGAAAGGCGCTATGCAGGCGTACGTGACCGTCGTGGACGAGAAGATGAACAAGCTGATGAAGGAATTCGCCGCCAATGCCGCGTACTTCGAACAGCGGGCGCCCTGGGCCGACAAGTACAAGCTGGAAGCGCCTCATCCGCCGATCGTGAACACGGTAGAGGCGGTTATTATGACTGCCGATTTCGACGTGTCCACGATCGGGGAGAACCTGCCGAATGAATCGGAGATCCACGACAAGTATGGAAGCAAAAGCTTTATCTTTTCCGGTTCGATGCGCGCGTTGACGGCGGCTCGCGGTGCGAAGGTGAGCAACGAGTTTGCCTATACCGATGAAGAGCGTTCCCGCGCAGAGAAGTACCAGGCGCTGGCCAATGACCTTGAGGTGGCGATGCACGAGGTGTTGGGGCATGGGTCCGGGAAGATGGACCCCAGGCTCACAGAAGAGCCGGCGGTTTATTTGAAGGAGTATTACTCGACCTTGGAGGAAGCGCGCGCCGACCTGGTGGCGTTGTGGAACTTCTTTGATCCCAAGTTGCTGGACATGGGCGCTATCCCCAACGTGGAAGTCGCCAAGGCCGCGTACGATACCCAGGCGCGCGCCGCCTTGGTGCAGCTTCACGAGTTTCCCACCGGCGACGCCATCGAGGAAGATCACCGGCGCGGCACGCAACTGATTGTGAACTTCATCCGGGAAAAGACCGGAGCCATCCAACCCGTCGAGCGCGGTGGCAAGGTTTATCTGGTGGTGAAGGATTACGACCAGATGCGCAACGGGGTTGGCATGCTATTGGCTGAACTGATGCGCATTAAGGCGGAGGGCGATTACGAGGCCGCCAAGATGCTCATTACCAAATATGGCATCCAGTTCAATACTGCCTGGCGTGACCAAGTGGTGCGGCGCTACAACAGTCTGGACCTGCCTACGTTCTGGTGCGGCATCAACCCTGATCTCGTGCCCGGTGACAGCGGCGAGCCCGGCGACGTGAGAATCCTGTACCCGCGCGACATGGTGAAGCAACAACTTCGCTATGTTTCGATTAACGGACAATAATCCCGGAGTGCAGCCGGAGCTATCACCGCCGAAGCTCTCCGATTCCTGCGCGAACAAACGCGTGGGCGCTGAAGCGGTACCACGCTGCCGCACTTCCCAGTCTGCCCCTCAGTCTTCAGCAGTCGAAGCGAAAGATGCAAGGCCGGGTTGAATCCTGCGTTCTCTTCCCGCAAGGCGGCGATTCTCGTGATATCATCGGCCAACGTGAGGAGGCTTCCACCCATGGATGACTTGAACATTACCGGAATCTCAATCCGGGCGAGATGCGCCGGAGAGCCGGGACTTAAGTTCTATATCAGCGTGGTTTTGCTCTGCGTTTGGCTTGTCTCGGCGCAAATTGCCGTGGGCGCCGATTCAGGCATGAGAGTATGGGCTATCAATGACTCCGTACGTGTGGACCCTATTCGCAACCAGCCCTTCGAAGATAATCCGAGCCTATTCCCTGACGGCATCCGCCCGGGTTACAAAGCGTCGAATCTGATTTGGGATGGAACGGCGCGGCGCATTGCGTTGACGGCCGCGCGGAACGAGACGGTGGCGTTTCAGATCGTGATCGAGCGCACCGGAGCGAAGCTGACCACCGTGAAGGTGACGCCGGCCGGACTGACCGGGCCGGAGGGGGCTAAGATCCCGCTGGAAAACCTTGAGATGTTTCGGGAATGGTACGTCCATGTCAAAGCCCCATCGACGCGGCGTTACTCGCTGGGTGCGGGTTGGTACCCCGATGGCCTGCTGCCCTGCCTGCACTGGAGCGGCAACCTCTACCCGCATACCTTTGTGATGCCGTTCGACTTGCCGGATCCACTAAACAATGTCGGCCAGGAGCAGAAGAGCCAGGCCATCTGGATTGACGTCTACGTCCCGAAATCGCGCCAGGACGCGCCCCCGGGCAAGTACAGCGCGCCCATCACGATTTCCAGCGATCAAGGGGAAACGCAGTTGACGCTGGAGCTTCAGGTGTGGGACTTCGCGCTCCCCGAGGAGAGCCATCTGAAGCCCAACATCTACACCGATACGGAGATCAACACATTTCCCGACGCGATGGAACTGAAGTATTATCAGCTCCTGCGCAAACACCGGTTATCGATGAACTTGCTGGGCTATGCGCCAGGCTTGAAGGTCTCCGGCAGCCAGGTGGAGATCGACTGGAGCCAATACGACGCGCGCCTAGCCAAATATCTGGACGGAAGCGCCTTCACCGGCCGATACGGATATAGCGGCCCCGGCTACGGTGTGCCGATCGAATATCTTCTTCTCCCCTTCGACGCGTATCCCTGGAACCTCTATAAGATACCGCGCGGCATTCAGTTGAGCGGAAAAGAGTTCAAGTTTTACGCTCCCTGGCCGGCCGCCATGCCCCGTGAGGGTCCTACGCCCGAATATCGCGCCATCTGGAAGAATGCCTTTCAGGCTTACCAGGCCCATTTCGACCAGCATCCCGCCTGGAACAAGACACGGTTGATAGTCTATTTCCTGAGTCTTGATGAATCCTATGACGATCTCTCGCGCGATCGCATGCTTTATTTTGGGGAGCTGCTCAAGGAAGCCGGCACGCCACGGCTGGAATACCGGGTGGATGGTTCGTATCCCAAGGATACCGTGGGGCACTTGGAGAAGATCCTGAAAGTGGCCAACCTGGGCGTGGAGGATTGCGTTCCCGCCACGGTAGAGGAAAACAAGAAACATGGAATCGACACGTGGTTTTACGAAAACGACGCCTCCATCATCGACGGCGATGGGCTGAAATGCCGTGCGCTGAGCTGGATCGTTTGGAAGCTGGGCGTGGACACATGGAATATCTGGGAAATGGATTTCAATTCGCTCCGTGCCTGGCAATACCCCCAGACCTACACCACGATGAACGGGGCCGGGATGCTGGTCTATCGCGGCGAAACGATGGGCCTGGACGAACCGGCCGCCAGTATTCGCCTGAAGATGATGCGCCGCGGGAGCCAGGATTACGAATACTTCTGGCTACTCTCCCAGCTCAGAGGCGGTAGGGAAATGCTGAACGACGGCATGAAGATTCTGCACGACTCGGTCACGGCCAAAGGTGAGGCAATCGGCGCGCCGGGGATGTGGGTGCACGATGCCGACGAATGGGACCGCCTGCGCCTGAAATTCGGCGACGCGATCGAAAAAACGTCAGGCGTTCACGCGGAGGTGCGCTGAAGCACCTCGGCACAACTCGCCCAAATGCTATAAGTCCGTGGTCGCAGCGTAGTACCGACGTACCATTGCGTCGGAACTCCGATGGGAACATTTTCGCTTTATGGAAGAGCACAACAGTCCAACTTTGGCGGTTAGGCTGGCAGTGCTTGCCTGCCTCTATGCCTTAGGTCTTGTGGGATTAGTCGCGGCACTGAACAGGTTAGTCCAGTAATGGTTCCTCCGCAATGTCCCGGGACTTTACGGAGGCTGGCCCCCCGTCTGAGAAGCCTCACCGGTCCTTTGACCTCAGAAGTGGTTTCGCAACAAAACTGACACTTCGGCGTGCGGCACGGCCGCGCGGTGTACAGCCCAATATATCGATTAGCGACCCATCTCCGGCTACGAAAGTTGCGAGCGGTGCGCCCAGATCTTCTGGAACGCCTGGATGTACTGATCGATGATATCGTCTGCCTCGGCGTAGATCAGCGGCATGAAAATGTGATTGCCGTTGATGTAATCATCCCCCGGCATGGACGTGGGGATGACGGGCGGATGGTGCCACCATTTGGCTTCCGAATAAATGGTCAGCTTATGCTGCTCGGGGTATACCCAGGTGCTCACCTTGACGCCCTCGGCGTGGAGGGCCTTCACCAGCGTATCGCGCGAAAAGCCCGCCTTCGCCGGGTCCAGCAGCAACATATTGGCGTAATAGTAGACGCGCTCCTGATCGGGGCGGCAACGGGGTTCCGACAGTCCTTCCAATTGGACCAGAGAATCATTCAGCCGACGGGCATTCCTTTTTACGAGCGCGTTCATGGTGTCGAGATTGCGAAGTTGCATGCGTCCGACCGCGGCAGAGAAGGGGTGCATGCGCAGCTTATGGCCGAATCCCGTGCCCTTGTACGCATGCACGGGGCTATCTTCCGGGAACTTCTCCGGGGCGGTATATTCGCCGAACGCCGTGGCGCGCTCATAATGCAAGCGCGTGTGGTACATACCCATGCCGCCCTCGACGGTCGGCAGGGGTTTGCTGGCCTGGAAGCTGAAAATGGCCAGGTCGCCCAGCGTTCCGGTCTTCTTGCCTTGCATGGAAGCGCCATGGGAATGCGCGGCGTCCTCCAGCACAATCAAATCTTTCTCCTTGGCGAAGTCACGGATGTGGTCCATTTCGCAGGGCAGTCCCCACGAATGCATGGGAAACACCGCGCGCGTGCGGCTGGTGAACTTGCGGCGGGCATCCTCCATGTCAAACGTCGCGGTTCCGGGCTGAATATCGATGAAGATGGGAACATACCCGAAAAACCGCATGGCCAGGCTGTCCGTCGGGAAATCGTAAGAGGGAACCATGATTTCGCTGCCCGGTTCCAGATCGATCGCAAACAGCATGCTGTGGATGGCGCTGGAGCCGTTCATGTGCGCGCGAAGGAACGGTATGCCGGTGTATTCCTGCCACTCCTTTTCGAACAGCGTCAGCTCCTCGTAGAACTGGTCCGTGTCGATCAGGCGGTGCAAATTGTCCTTTTCCTTTTGACCATAACGCGGCCAGTACGTGACTTGTTTCACCTTTTCGTCGGAGACGGAGACGGTCTTGGCGCCCCCTAACATGGCCAATGACTCGGTTGCACGCGGCGCCCTCAACGGTTCGGCAGCACCAGGTGCGGCCGCGATCGTCTTGGGCATCGCGAGACCCAGCAGCGCCATGCTTCCGGCCTGAAGAAAATCCCTGCGGTCACCATTGGGTTTTTGATCTTTGCTTTTCATAATGTACCTCCAACAAACTGGAAATCCGAAACTCGAAACTCGAAAGTTGAAAATCGAAGCTGGAAAACGCCAGCCCGCGAAGCGGGCGGGGTCTTGTAGCCCACGGCGAACAGCCGTGGGAATGAGCCGTGGGAGTACTCTTTTACCAGCCTCGGAAGGGGCGGCATCCGCATGGCCGGGGTTGGGTGGTGAATCCGGGCGCCCTGCGGATGTCGCCCCTTCCGGGGCTTAAAAAATCCCCTTTTGCTTGCCTTTCCCCCACGGCTGTTCGCCATGGGCTACAAGACCCCGCCCGCTTCGCGGGCTTGGACGGGCGCGCACCCGGGTGTCCAGCCGAAGATATGGGAAAGAATCAGCACTACTGACTCAAGAAGGGGCCTCGGACCCGCATTAAATCGGTCCGATTCTTCCCGTTCTGGGTGACGGCGGCAAGGGCGTAGACGGAGCCATCGCTCCCTACGGCGATCGAATTAACTTCGTGGGGCCGCTGGCCGTCCGGGAAGTAGATTGCGCCATGATCCATGTACTTGCGGGCCGGAATGTAATAGGTGATCAAGTGCAGATCTTCTTCGCCGCGTGACTCGCCTTTCTCCGCCACGCTCTTTCCCGCGACGCGCCGACCCTCGCGATAGATGGGCCCACCGGTTAGATAGTAGAGCGTGTTCCCGTCCGGCCCGAGAATGAACCCGAGGTAGCCATAGCTGAACTCATCGTACATGCCGCTGCGTTGCGATGGCACAGAGGTGATGCGGTCCAGCACCTCGACGCGAGGCCCTCGTGGGTCAAAACGGAACAAGTACCCCGAGTTCCCGTGGACGCCGTAAACCATGTTCTCGGGCCCATACCATGCTACTTGCCTCCAATTATACCCCATGGTTCCCGAGGACGTTGGGTCATATACGCCAAAATAATCTTTGCGCAGGTCTTCGCCCGCAACCGTTTCGATGGCGTCCCGATCGTAGCAATAGCGCAGGATGGCCCCGTCGGCGGTAGTGAAATAGACTGACCCATCGCGCGGGTCGACTGCCAGCGAGCGGCAAATGGTGCGATAGTGCGGTCCTCGGACGCTCTTGCCCAAGTCGGAATGCGCGCCCAGGTCCTTGATCTCCTTCGTGCGTAGATCGTAACGGATGAAATGCCCCGTCGGCCAGGTGATGCCGTAAAGGCGCCCGCGCGCAGGGTCCATGGTCATCGCGATAATGCCCTCGCCGTGCGGCGCCAAGGCCAGGTTCTCAAATTTGTCTGTCGCCAGATCGTAGGAAAGAAAGTGGCCCCCAGGGTACGGCTTGTAGCCAGGCGGCGGCACGCCCATGGTCTCCATGCCATTCTTGATCGTGTAGTAGCCGATGTGAGATGCAAAGTATAACTTTCCGTTTGATTCCCAAAACCGTACGTGCGACTTGTTCTGCGGAATGGCCTTCAGCCCTTTTTCTCCGCAAATTTCCGTCAGGTCGCCGACGTGCCGGACCTTTTCCGTGGCGGGATCGAACGAGTAGATCTGGGCGCCCGTATCGATGTCCTGCGATGAAAGCACGTAGTAAATCTTGCCGTCGCTGGCGGAACTAATGCCGTTGTAACTATCATGCGCGAGCGGGAAACCGGAATCATAGATGGTTGCCGCCAGACGTCCCTCGCTGGAGGGAGAGGGATTGGCCGGCTGCGCTTGTCGGGCGCTTCGCTGGCAGCCAACCTGCGCCAAGCAGGCAAGTCCAAGGGCCAAAAGGCTGACGGCCAACACCAAATTTGAGTTTCTGCCCCAACCCTGCCTCGCCACGGGGCGATGGGACCAGCAATCTGTCTTTCCTCTAATAACGTTCGGTCTTGTAGAAGGCGCTGCTGCGAGTCGGCCCTTTTGTGTCCAATTTGGGTTAAGTGTCTCGAGGTAGACTACGGGGAACTTCGATTGGGCGGTCACGTCCGCTATTTTCATGAGCACTTACCTCATAATCTCACTGAGTGGGACGGCGACTCCGCCGCGCTCCACGCTTCGATCAGCCGACTCCATGAACGCCAGAACCTCTAAAGACTCGTTGGGGTCAACGGGCGGGACATGGGTCTGGAAGAACCGGCCGATCTGCACCAGTAGCGGACCGTAGCCCTCGGGTTTGTCTTCCGAGTGCGCCAAGCTCTTGTCGCCGTACACGGTGATCGAGAACGCATACAGCCCGCTGCTGAAGCCTCGCATTACGCCCAGACGGCCGTCCTTCCACTTCCCCACCAGCACGTCCTGGTTTCCGGAGGTCTGCATGCTGACGGTGTCGCATCCGGGTCCCATAAGCTGGTAAAGCATTTCGACGGCGTGGACGCCGTAATTGAACATCGAGGGCTCATGCGGTTCTCGACTTGTGGGACCCAGGACGTCATAAGCCAGAACGTGCCCGATCCCCTGCGGGTTCTTTAAACGCTCCGTTTCGCTCCAAAAACGCAGGCTTGACGCGGTGAACCACGGCACGCCTGCTGCTTTGCCCAGCTCGGCAATTTCCTTTCCGTCCTTATAACTGCCTGCCAACGGTTTATCGATGAACACCGGCTTGTGCGCGGCAAAGACCGGTTTCACCTGCTCCAAGTGCGGGCGCCCGTCCACACTCTCCAGCATCACCACATCAACCTTGGCGCACAGCGTGGGAATGTCAGGCACAATCTCGACGTTCCACTTGTCGCGCAGTTCCGCAGTGAATTGGTCCACCCGCTTCCAACTCTCTTCCACGTCGGGGCTGCCTCCCTTGTAGGCCGCAACCACTCGGAAGCCCGCAACGTGGTCCTTGTCAGAAGGATCATTGAAGGCCTTGGTGAAAGCGATGACGTGCGATGTGTCCAAACCGATTATTCCAACTTTGATCGGCGCACTCGATTCGGTCTGCGACACTCCGCTCAGCGGAAGCAAAAGCACAAACATCGCCGGCATGAACAGATTTCTTGCGACAAGTGATAAATAACGCAGCATGGTTTCTCCTCGGTGGCTAACGATTTGCGACCGTCACCCCGATGCTTCATTTCCTAATGGGCGAGAGTGCAGCGATTCGCCGCCCGTGGCCCCGGCCCAACACCCACGGGGGAACCATAGGTACCGTAAATGAGGGAGAGAATTTTGGCAAGAAATATTGTCGCCGTGGCGCAGTTTCCTTCCACCGCACACTGGTCGTTGGAGATTCGCGTTAAGGCCCCCCGCACTTCAGGCCTTCGTTCAGGACCGCATTCTCCTTCTTGCAGGTGCTGATGGCTTGGTCCAGGAGTTTGTGAAGTTCGGCGTTGGAGGGATCGTATTCCAAGCCCTTCTGATAAGCGGCGATGGCCTCATCGTATTCGCCACGCTTGAGGTGGAACTCGCCCAGGGTGATCTGTCCGTTGACCTGCCTTGTGTCCACTTTCGGGGCGTTGACCGTGACCGAAGCCGTGGGCTTCAATGTTCCGCCCGGACCTCTGGCGACAAGGGTGTACGTCGTGGTTCTCTCGGGGGTAACTGTTGTCGCGCCCTGCGCGTCGACCTCACCTACTCCGGGTTCCAAGATCAGGCTGCTGGCATTCCGTGAAGTCCAGCGCAATTTGGCAGACTGGCCCTTTTCGATTGTCGTCGGTTCTGCCGAAAGCGTTGCAACGGGGGCCGGCGGAGGCGCCGGAGATCCGCGCTCAGTCACCGTTACGAGAGTGGAGGGACTCTGCTGCCCTCCCGGGCCGACCGCGGTCAGGGTATACGTGGTGGTTTCGTCAGGGTAAACGGTGGTAGAACCCTTTGCGTCCACCCTACCCACGTTGGGTTCCAAATCCAAGCCCGTTGCGTTCTGTGATGACCAGTGCAACGTTACGGGCTGGCCCTTGTGAATCGCCGTCGGTTCTGACGTCAGAGTCGCAGTTACAACTCCAAGGGATGGAGATGGGGATGGTGATGGAGGGTTAGTACTACTCCTCTTGTCCGTGTGCGTGGCAATATACACCGCTCCCCCACCGATGCCGATCAATAATACAATTAATGCCGCCCACATTCCCCAACGCGATTCAGGGGGCTGGGGCGGTGGCGGCTCCACGTGCTGCGGCGGGGGCTTCTCGGGCCAGAAATCAGGAACCGGCTGGGGCTTGGAAGGCCCAACGTGACCCGGTAGAGGGGTGGACGTCCGAGAGGTTGAAGTAGTAACACCCGTCGCACCACGATCACCGACCGTCCGGCGGACTTCCCCCGTGCGAGCCAACTCCCCCGGCCGCACGATCCGCGTCGTAACGGGGCTAGCCAATCCCTTTTCCGCGTTCTCAATCTCCTGGATTAGCACGCGGGCACCGGCCGGACGCAAGTCGCGGTTCTTTTCCAGAAGTCGCATCGTGAGAGCGGCCACACTCTCCGGCACCTGCAACTCCGCATGGGCCTCCTGAATGGGTGCGGGCGGCTTTTGCATGTGAGCCAACAGCATTTCCATCGTGGTATCGGCTTTGAAGGGCAGATCAGCCGTCAGCATCTGGTACATCACGACGCCGAGGGAATAAAGGTCCGCGCGGCCGTCAAGCTCATCGCCACGCTTCCCCATGGCCTGTTCGGGAGACATGTACTGCGGTGTACCGATCACCACGCCCGCACCCGTTAAAGTCATGCCGGCGGCATCGCCCATCTTCGCCTCTTTGATTTTGGCGATGCCGAAATCGAGAACCTTCACCCGCTCGCCATCGGGCGTGTCGATAAGTGCTATGTTGTCGGGCTTGATGTCCCGGTGAACCATACCCAACATACTGGCTGCGTCCAGCGCCGCGGCCACTTGCTTAATGATCGATAACACCCGCCCGACCGGTAAAGGCCCTTCCTCGCGGATGAGCTTTTTGAGGCTTTTGCCTTCGATGAACTCCATCACGATAAACGGGCGGCCGTCTTCAGCCGTATCGATATCGTCCACACGCACCGCGTTGACGTGCTGGAGTCGGCGGGTAATGACGGCTTCATGCTTGAAACGCTTGACGAAAAGCTCGTCGGCGAGGAGTTCCGGGGCAATCACTTTGAGTGCGCGCAGTTCGTTAAACGAGGTATGCCGCGCCTTAAAGACGGAACCCATGCCGCCTTGCCCCACTTTGGCTAGAATCTCGTACTTATCCCGGATGATGCTCCCCTCGGTCCAGAGTCCACCTTCCTTCAGCGGACTGCCATCTGCCGGGCACACTTGATAGTTGTTGGGGTAGCTTTCTCGGCATGTTGGACAGGTCTTCATGGCGCTCCCGTTGAGGCTGAGTTTGCCAAAGTATAACACGAGGCGGCAAGAGGAACACCCGCCCACTGCTCCTTGGGAGTGGGTGTAGCTTATGAGCCACTGGCCCGTGCCGTCCAAGGCGCAAATCTATTAGGCTGATGAATTTCCTTTGATGTTCGCCGATCGGGTCGACGAACCTACCGCGACACGAAGTTTACTTCGAGAGCAAACGGCAGGCAAGCACTAAACCGGGCCTTCAAAGCTTTCAATATCGATTCAAACTCAGAGTCTTGCGGAATTCGCAGTGCCGAATGTCTATTTTGCACCGCCTCATTCTGCCGTTGTGTGCACAAAAGGAATGGGCGCGCGGTATTCCCAATCTGCCGTGGCGCTGCTCTTGTAACGGTAGAGCTTGCAAAGCCCGCAAACCTGCGATACCGCGTAACGCCCTTGCTGATTCTGCCACTCATGATGGCAGGCGCCAGCCAAAGGCTTCGCTTGATCCGGCAACATCGATTCATCTATGTTCATCTCTCTTCTTTCTCCCGGTCGTCCAAGTCAACAGAATACGGAGCGAATACGGCCTGGCGGGTGCGGGGGTACGGAGTGCGCCAGCCGCGCGCTTTCCCCCACAATATGTGATTGAGCTTGTTTGTGGGCGCCGCGTCCGGCAAGTCGAAGTTCATCTTCATTGAGGCCATGGCCGCCTGGCGCGCGCGCCCCGTCAGCGATGCGATGGGCGGGTTCAACTCCTCCAGAGACTGCTGGGGTGTTACCGCCTCATACGGCGTAAAATCGGGCTTTGACTGAAAGCTGTTGCGCATATCGTTGGCAATCAGGTCAAACAGCGAAAGCGTGGGCAAACCCAACATCAACTCCATGGTCTTCAGCATGCTGGTGTGCGAGTAAAACGTCGAATCCACAGACCCACGGCATGTATACGGGCTGACCGCCAAGGCTACCGTGCGATGGCCGTCAACATGGTCGAGTCCGGATTGGGCATCGTCTTCCACTACAAAGATGGCCATGCTTTTCCAGAATCGCGAATGGGAAAGCCCATCGACAATTTGGCCGAGGGCTAGATCGTTATCAGCAACTAACGCCTCCGGTACTGGCATGCCGGGGTCCGTGCCCGCAGTGTGATCGTTGGGTAATTGTATAAGCACCAAGTTGGGCATGGCGCCGGTCTTTTCCCAGGTCTTCAAGTGGTTCAGGAAAATCCGGGCCCGTACTACGTCTGGAACGCCAAGCGTCCAATAAGGATAATCTTCAGCCAGGATCTTATTCAAAGGCGCCAGCGGGGCCACCACGTGAAATCGGCCCGCAAAACCGGCGCCTTTTTTCCACTCGCCCATCAGGCCTGCCCGCACGTCGCCCCCGGCCAAGTGGCTGGCCGGGACGCCCACGTACTCGCCAAAATCCTCAACGGTTTGGTGCCGGCCGAGTGCCGCATCCCAAATGAATCCGGTGCTGGCCGGGGCGATCGGATCAAAGCCGTCATATGGATAGCTGCGCCCGGTGTAGCCCGGCCAATAACAGTAGTCCGTTTCTGCGGCTTGGGTGAGCCACTGATGCCCGTCGGCGCTATTCCCGCCGGTGGCATAGAAATTGTCGAGTATGACGAACTGTTCCGCCAGGCGATGATGATTGGGCGTCACGGCACGTCCGTAAACTAACAATGTAGGATCACCGTTAGCTTGTGACAGGTCGCCGAGAACTTGGTCATACGTCCGATTTTCCTTGATGACGAAAACCACGTGGTCGATCAGCGACGGGTCGCCCGCGTGCAACGGCACCGGCTGCGGCGTCAAGCCGTCACGAACACTGGGTGCGGCCACCGGGTTGAGACCGCCGCCGAGCATCCTATTATTCTCGATCACGGCAGTGGTGTAACCGCTCAGTTGCACGGCGTCCGGAACGCGTATGACCTGCACGGAAGACCGATTGGAATGCACGTAACGCCGTGTGGGCCCGGGCTGGACGTTCAGGTGGGATAGCTTGGCCCAGTGTTCAATATCCGAAGCGTTTCCTCCCGGACCGACACCCATCAGATTCGCGACTGCCAGGTACTTGCCGTCGGGACTGAGCCGGAGATCGATGGGATACCAGGCGGTTGGAATGAATCCCGCCAAGCGTGCGTCAGCCGTGCGGATTACAGCGATGGCGTTGATTCCACCGCACGCGACGTAGAGGGTTTTCCCGTCTCCGCTGACGGCGAGCGCGTTAGGCGCAATTCCAGCTCCTTTCCTTCCGAAGGTCTGGATGGATATGGTTTGTGCCACCACATTCGTTTGTGTATTGACGACCGAAATCGAGTCCGAGTTACTGTTCGCGACGTACAAACGCGCACGGGGTTCATCCCATTGCAATGCGGTCGGATGCAAACCCACCGCGATTTCGTTGGTCACGTTCATGGTCACGAGGTCCACGCGCGCAACGGTGCCGGTGGAGGCGATGCCGCGCTTGTCCACGACCACTAAATCCGCCCCCGGTTTGTTCCCCGTGGGGGAGGTCGAATCGTTCGGTCGGGGAAAACGGCCACCCCAATTACTCACATACGCTGCCGTACTCCCCTTATTCACGGCTACAGCGAACGGAGCAATGCCGGTCCTCACGGTTCCCTTAAGTCTGCCGGACGTAAGATCAATTACCGCCAGAGCATCGTTGAAAGTAAGAGCAATGGCGGCGTCGCGCTCGCCCGCCGCGTTCTGCTGAGCGGCAGCAGAGAGCCCGCCCAGCGCGTAGGTTCCCAGATGATCCGCAACAACTACTTCCTGCTGTCCCGAGATGCGCATTAGCAGGCTGGACGCGGGCAACACCGCACTCATGAGGGGCGCGCGGGTGACAGTATCCAGGACTATGCCCTGCATGCCCGGGGTTGCTGTACCCCGGATCAGGTTCAGAACCTGATTACCTCGCCAATTGATTTCATAGATTGTCCCCGAGTTGAGGGCAACATAAAGGGTGTCGCTTAAGCTTCCAAATGACACCCCTCGAACACGCCCGTTGAAAACGCTTTGCACGCCGGCCGGCGTGATAGCTTGCCGTGTAGTTACGACCCCGGGATCAGGGACAGCCCGCACCGGTTGGTCCGGCGTTTGGCTGTTTCCCAGACTCGCTGTCAGCACTATTGTAGACAAGATAATGACAACCCTGTCGGGGCGTCTCGCGAACAGATAATGAAAATCTTGTCGACCTTGTCTCAAGTCACCTTCCCCCGGTTCACTGACTTGTTCGCAACTTGAACCACCGTTGGCGGACGGAGGGAAACATACACCGGGCGGCCCTCGAACGTAAAGGATATAACCGAGCACCGTGCCAACGCATCTAAACAGCATCATGTCAGTTGAAGAGCTTCCGGACCGGGGCTTAAAGGCGAATCAACATACTCAGGCGAACGGCGGTCTTTTGCTCATGTTGCTCTTAACCTCACTTGCGAGTCCTTACGGCCTCACGGCTGATACCGGACAACATGGAAGCGTGGAACTGGTCGCGGCGCGGGCCACGGCGCAGCCGGGGCAGCCATTCTGGCTGGGATTACATTTTCAGCTTGAACCCGGCTGGCATATTTACTGGATCAATCCGGGGGACTCGGGTGAACCGCCCCAGGTGAATTGGAAACTTCCGCCTGGTTTTCGGGCGGGACCGTTGCAGTGGCCTTTCCCAAGCCGGATCGAGGATCATTCGTTGGTCGACTATGGTTACCAAAACCAAGTGCTGCTGCCCGTGGAAATCAGGCCGCCGGCGGGACAGAGCAGAAACCCCCAGTTGCGGATAGGCGCCACCGTGAAGTGGTTAGTGTGCCGTGATGTGTGTCTTCCGGAACACGCGGACTTGAGCTTGACCGTGCGCGTCAGTCCGGGAACGCCGGCCCCTGAAAATCCAATCTTTTCTCAAGCCGACGCCCATTTGCCGCGAACGCCGCCCAAATCCTGGAGGGAGGCCGCGAAACTGGACCAACACCGGTTTGTTCTCAACGTCATTACGGGTGGCCGGGAGATATCCGCGAATTTCTTCCCTCTCGAACCGAACCAGATTGAAAATGCGGCTCCGCAAACGACTCATCCCCTGGCTCGCGGAATATCGATTGAATTGCAAAAGTCGGATCAATTGCTCAAAACGCCTGCGCACTTGAAAGGTGTGTTAGTCTTAGCATCAGGCCAGGGCTATGTAACCGACGCTCCCGTGATCGTTTCGAAGTAGACATCGGACTCATTGAATCCCTAGGTGGGGAGGGTTGAATGATGAATCTCCGAATGGTTCGTTTTGGCCTCGCAGCTTTGGTTGGGCTCATAGCGGCAAGGGCTGGGGCTATCCAGCCGGGCAGTCCCGCGCCGGACTTCACCGCGCAAGACACCCACGGCCAGACCCATACGCTGGCCCGGTACAAGGGGAAGTACGTAGTTCTGGAATGGCACAACCGGGAGTGTCCATTTACGCACAAACATTACGCGAGCGGCAACATGCAACGCCTTCAGCGGGAGTGGACGGGTAAGGGCGTCGTGTGGTTTACCGTGATTTCCTCAGCGCCCGGGCAACAAGGCTACATGACCGCCGACCAGGAAAACGCATACGTCCAACAAGTCAACGCCGCGCCCACGGCGGTGCTGCTGGACCCGGCGGGCCAGTTGGGGCATCTCTACGGCGCCAAGAGCACACCGCACATGTTCGTCATTGATCCGCAAGGGGTGCTGATCTATGACGGCGCCATTGACGACAAACCGACCACCGATACCGATGACATCGCCTCAGCCCACAACTATGTCTCGGAAGCACTAGAAGAAGCCATGGCGGGAAAACCGGTCAGCACGCCGGCCACTCGTCCGTATGGCTGTTCGGTAAAGTACGCAAGGTGAGAAAAACGTGGTGTCAGGTTTCAGGTGCCAGGTGTCAGACCGCCGCCGGTTTAGTCGGACTGAACAGCGCGTGACTCCTCGGACCGCCGACTGCTTTACATTAGTTCCATGGAGTAACAGGCGGGGCGCTCGGTCTCGGCCTTCAGGAAAACCATGCTACACTTGCAACCTGACACCTGGCACCTGAAACCTGACACCTTGTTTCTCAGTGCGGATTTGGAATTCCCCGCACCGCACGGAAGGTATCGCGGGCAATCAACAACTCTTCGTTGGTGGGAATCACCATAACTCGCACACGGCTGCCCTGGGTTGAAATCTCGCCTTCTTTGCCCACCAGCGCCGCGTTCCGCGCCGGGTCAATCTCAATGCCCAACTCGCTTAGCCCTTCGCAGGACAGCGCGCGGATGGCGGGCGAATTCTCGCCAATCCCGCCGGTAAACACCAATCCGTCCACGTGTCCCATGGCAGCGCTATACGCGCCGATATACTTTTTTATGCGGTAGCAGAAAACCTCGATGGCCAGCCTCGCTTGCTCGTCGCCCTTGGCGGACGCGGCCATTAACTCGCGCATATCGTTTGACTCGCCTGAGATTCCGTACAGTCCGCAAAATTTGTTGAGCAGCGTGGACATGTCGTGCAGGGTCAGCTCGTCTTTGGACATGATGTAAAAGAGCGCGGCCGGGTCGATGTCGCCGCAGCGCGTACCCATCAGCAACCCTTCCTGCGGCGTGAATCCCATCGATGTATCGATCGAGTGGCCTTGCTTAATGGCCGTCATCGAGCAGCCGTTGCCCAAGTGCGCGGTAATCAGGTTGGCCTCTTCCCGTGCCTTGTCGAAAATCTTCCGGTACCGAAACGCCACGTACCGGTGTGAAGTGCCGTGAAATCCGTAACGCCGGATGTGGTACCGGCGGTAGTAGGAATACGGCAAGCCGTACAGGTAGGCGTACGGCGGCATGGATTGGTGGAACGCTGTATCAAACACTGCCACCTGCGGTACTTGCGGCATCACCTTACGAGCCACAAAGTACCCCCTCAAATTGTGAGGATTATGAAGTGGCGCCAACTCCACGCAGTGTTGGATTTCCTCTTCCACCTTTTCGTCAAAAACCACCGACGCCGCGAAGCGCTCGCCCCCGTGCACCACCCGATGTCCCACCGCCTGGATCTGTGAGATATCGGCTACTGCATGGCATTCCTTCAGCGCCGCAATGGCCCGGCTAAGCGCCGTCTGGTGATCGAGAATCTCTTCCGTCGTCGATCTAGTCGGATTGGGCGGAACGGTTACCTTCAAGCCCGCTTCGTCAGTCCCTATGCGTTCCACGCTTCCCTTGGCAATACAGCGGTCGGTGTTAGATTCGATCATTTCGGCGTCGGTCTCAATAAGCTGGAACTTGATGGACGAACTTCCACAATTTAGAACTAAGATCTTCATTGCTCCCCCAGAGCGCATTGGCCGCTTGATTAGGCCTTACGCGGACGTTATATCCCTCTCGAACGGCTGAAATAGTTGTATATGATGACAGCGCAATATAACACTTTCATTTCTTTTCAACAAACGGAGGGCCAAAGTCGACGCCAAAAAGTCGGCTTGAGTTTGCGGATTGCCCCACTGGCGTCTGTCCGATATCATAAAGTCCTCTCATCATGTCAGAAGATGCCAATTCGGTGGTCGTCCGCGTGGAGGGTCTACGCAAGCACTATGGAGGTCTCGAGGCCCTTCGGGGGATTACCTTTGAAATCGGCGTGGGCGAGGTTTTTGGTTTGCTCGGGCCGAACGGTGCGGGGAAAACGACCACCATTGAAATCCTGGAAGGTCTGCGGAGGCCGGACGCTGGCACGGTGATGGTTTGCGGCATGGATCCGGGGCGCGAACAATCTGCCCTCAAGGAGCGCATCGGCGGGCAGCTTCAGGCTACCGTCCTGCCCGACAAGATTCGCGTGGAAGAAGCGCTCGTGTTGTTTGCCAGTTTTTACCAACGGGCGGCTCCCGTGGAAATGCTGCTGGAACAGTTTGGGTTGGAGGAAAAGCGGCGGGAATTCTTTGAAAAGCTCTCGGGCGGACAGAAACAGCGCCTGGCGTTGGCGTTGGCCATGGTGAACAACCCCGAGCTGGTGTTGTTGGATGAACCGACGGCGGGCCTTGACGCGCAAGTGCGGCGCGAAATCTATGCACTGATCGGGCGATTTCAGGAGGAGCGCCGCACCACCTTGCTGACCACCCACTATATCGAGGAAGCTGAACGCCTTTGTGACCGCGTCGCCATCATCGATCACGGCCAGGTGATTGCGCTGGGCACGCCGCGGGAACTGGTGCTCCAATCCGGCAAGGGCACGCGTCTAGAGGTATCCCTTGCCAAGCCGGTTTCGCCTGACCGTTTGAAACAGCTCGACGCGGTGACGGATTGCCTTGAACTGGATGGCCGGTATGTTCTCCACGCACAGCCATCTGCCATTGCGGTTGCGGCCCTCGTGCGGTTTCTGGAAAGGGAAGGGAACTCTCTGCTAGACCTCCACATTGCGCAGCCGACGCTTGAAGACGTGTTCGTGGAAATGACCGGGCGGAAAATGGAAGAGGAATAGCCCGATGAAAATGCTTGCCTCAATTCGAATTGCCCTGATGTCCATCAAGCTGGTAATGCGCACCAAGGCAGCGCTGTTCTTCACATTTTTTTTCCCGCTGATTTTTCTTTTCATTTACTCGGAGTTGTTTGCGCACGGCAAGCCTGAAGAAGTGGCTTACTTGTTTGGGCCGGTAGTGACTTTGAACATTATAGGGAGCAGCTTCTTTGGACTGGGATTGCAATCGGTGATGCAGCGTGAGCGCGGCAGTCTTCGACGATATCGTCTGGCGCCTGTCGGACCGGGATCCATGGTGTTCAGCAGCTTGCTGGCGAACTATCTGCTTGAGCTTCCCACCGTTGCGTCACTTGTCTTATGCGCCATGCTGTTCTTCCACATGCCGCTCAGGATCCACGTGCTCGTTCTGCTCATCTTGGTTACCGTCGGTACTTTCGCATTCGCTGGATTTGGACTCACCATTGCCAGCATCGCCAACACCATGCAAGAGGCTCAGATTTATAACAACGTCGTCTGGTTCACCCTGCTCTTCCTTTCAGGGGTCACTGTGCCGTTGCCGATGCTGCCCCACTGGGTCCAGCACTTCGCTGCTTTTCTGCCAGCCACGTATCTGGTTAGCTCTTTTCAAGCCGTTATGGTGAGTGGCCAGTCGCTTTTGCAGCATCGGGCGGAAATGCTGATCCTTTTGATCTCCGGTACGTTCGGTCTGCTCTTCGCCTGGAAGCTGTTTCGTTGGGAAAAGGAAGAGAAAATTTCCAGGCGCTCCAAACTTATCGCCATAACGTTTATCGTGCCTTTTGTCGTCATGGGGATCTGGATGAACGAACGCGGAAACCTGACTGCGACATCGAAAGAGACTTTCTCGCTGATGAGCCGCCAACCGTTCTCGGCGGGTCAACACGCCACCGGGTTCGGCGGCGTGCTGCTGAACGACTTCGAGAGCCCGGAGGAATCCGAAGAACTGTTGAAGGTTTGGCAAGTTTCAACGAATGTGGACAGCACAGGCCGCTCGGTGGGTGAACTTGATGTGATCTCGCCCGGCGCCGATGGCACCGCGCATGCGTTGCGTTTTGCAGGGCGCGTCGAGCCTGCCCCCGCTTCCAAGCAGGGGGCGGTTGCCGCCCGCTACCCTTTTAAGCTTCCTGCAGACACGGCGAGATTACGCGGCGTGCAATTTGAAGTACGCGGCGACCGTCGCCTTTTTGAGGTTAAGCTCACGCCACCCGATTCCACACTGCCCGCACCCGCGCTCTCCTTTGTGCCGGACTCCGAATGGCAGAGCATTCGGTTGCCGACTGCGTGGTTGGCTAACCTCGACCCCTCACCTCACGGGAATACCTGCGTGTTGGAGTTGCGCGCCGACGGCCCGCCTGGAACGTTCAAACTCGATATCGATGAGATCCGGTTGTATTAGCACGGACTCCATCAGCTTCCGTGAGATGTGCTGCGCAAATTCGCAGAGCGTTTCGAGAACTCAGGCGGACATAACGTCGCCACCTTAGTGGGTGGCACCACACCACTGGGTGACACCACGCCTCCGTTCCCACACCAATTTCGTCTTTCTTCGCAGATTGGAAAGGGTTTTGAATACTTGGGAACTTAACGGCCCGGCTGGTCCCCCGCGACTATCCAATATCCAATTTCGTATACTTGTTTTCCTTCGCTTTGCCACCGCTGTTTTTAAGAATGGCAAAAAGCGCTCCACCAGCAACGAGACCACCGAACAAGGCAATGATAACCATGGATTGAATCCAACCTCCAAAAAATAAACCAACGAAAGATCAGAACTTTCTTTGCAGTGCAAACGACGTTCCAAAGTTACCTGCGCTGGTCGATCTCAATGGAACTTGTGGCTTGGAAGGAAAACCGGTGTTAGTATCTGCCTCGCGATTCCGACGGTTAATATAAACTCAACTGCTTCGAAAGAGGTCATCATGGGAAAGGGTTTGAAGAGTACACAGAACGTTGGGGGCGGAGAGGCGCATGTCTGGAGAGTCTTGTGGCGGTTTCACATGCTCGTGCTTACGATATTGATGGGCGCCGCCATCGCAGCCGCTGTTGTCAAGCTGCCCGCGCTGATCAGCGACAACATGATTTTGCAGCAAGGCCGGCACGCGGCGATTTGGGGAACCGCGGATGCGGGCGAGCAGGTCACGGTGACGCTGGGTGAGCAAAAGCAGACAACCACTGCAGACTCTGCTGGGAACTGGAAAGTAGAGTTGGCACTGCTAGCCAAGGGCGGGCCTTTTGAGATGACGGTGGCAGGCAAGAACACCGTGACCGTTCACAACGTACTTGTGGGTGAAGTTTGGGTGTGCTCGGGTCAATCGAATATGGAGTTCGCCGTATGGAACCACGGGGTGTTCGGCGGCGCGAAGAATGCGGAACAGGAGGTCGCAAAAGCCAATTATCCTCTGCTGCGGCTCTTCATTGTGAAGAAGGCCGTGGCGGGAAAGCCCCAATCGGATGTACAGGGCCAGTGGGTGGTGGCAAGCCCGCAGACCGTTGGGAGTTTTTCCGCTGTCGGCTACTTCTTCGGCCGGGACCTGTACCAAGCGATGAAATTTCCCGTGGGGTTGATTGATACGTCGTGGGGTGGCACCGAGGCTGAGGCTTGGACGAGCGAGGAAGCTTTGCAGGCGGACCCCGAGTTGAAAATCCAGGCGGATTCATGGCAGCAGAGGATTGCTGATTTCCCTCACGCGCTTGAACTATACGAGCAGAAACTGGGAGAATGGGAAAAATCTGCGGAAGAGGTGGAGGCAAGCGGAAAAGTGGCGCTGCCATTCCCTGACGCCCCCAAGGACCCGCGCAGCTATTCGTGGCGAGACGGCGGACTGTGGAACGGGATGGTGGCGCCCCTCACACCTTTTGCGATTGCCGGAGTCATTTGGTACCAGGGCGAATCGAATGCTGATCATGGGTACCAGTACCGGAAGGTTTTTTCGACCATGATTCAACAATGGCGAACCTCATGGGGTGAGGGAGACTTTCCCTTTCTGTTCGTGCAACTCGCCAGCTTTATAGCGGGTGGTCAGGGGTCTGACACGTGGCCCGTTCTGAGGGAATCCCAGGAAAAAGCCCTGGCACTGCCGAAGACGGGAATGGCCGTGGCGATCGATATCGGCGAGTCCTACGATGTCCATCCGAAGAACAAGCAGGAAGTGGGGCGGCGTCTGGCTCTGGCGGCGGAAGGGGTTGCCTATGGGCGCCACGTCGAGTACCGGGGGCCGACGTTCAAGTCCGTGCGCGGGGACAAGGAGACGTTGCGTGTGCAATTCGCCCATCTGGCGGGAGGATTGCTGGTCCGCGGCCCGCGTCTCGTGGGATTTGAGGTCGCCGGTCAAGACCAACAGTTCTTCCCCGCGGAGGCGAAAATCGTCGGATCAGAGGTGGTGTTATCCAGTTCGCGCGTGTCCCGGCCGGTGGCAGCGCGTTACGCCTGGGCCAACGATCCCACTTGCAATCTCTATAACAAAGTGGGATTACCTGCGCCACCCTTCCGGAGCGACGCTTGGACCGTGCCAACGCAGGGGAGGGTTCGCACCGAAGCCCCTAAGCTCTGGTAATTCGGAAGCGCGCACTCACAGCTCTCCGCCTGAATTGCGATGGTGAATGAGGGGTCGTACTATTAAATCGGGTTGGTGAAAAGGACACTGACATGGTCTCCAAAGAACGGCTTATGATGGCGCTCCACAAGGAAAAACCAGATCGCCTGCCCATTTCCGTGCATCAGTGGCAGGCGTTTCACCTTGATAACTACCTTAACGGAATCTCTGCGCTGGAAGCCTTCCAGAAATTCGGGATGGACGCTCAGATTCAATATTTCGGTGATGTCGGGCAGACAGCCCTGGTGGACTGCGACTTCGCCAAACACAGTACTCCTCAATGGCGTGACGATGTGACGCGCGTAAGTACTGATCCGGACCATCGCGTGACGCACCACGTTATCCACACCCCCGGCGGCGCCCTCACCTATAAGACCTGCGGCGACCGCAAGACCACCTGGATTACCGAGTACATCATTAAGCGCGACGAAGATATTGAACTCCTGGACAAGTACATGCCGGTAGGAAAACTTGACCTGCCGGCTGTGAAGGCCGTTTATGACGAGGTCGGAGACAAGGGTATCGTTCGCGGGTTCGTTTGGGGCGACCAAGCCGGTTGTTGGCAGCACGCCTGCTGTTTGATGGATGTGACTGAGCTCATCATGCGTTGCGTCGATAAGCCGGATTGGGTTCACAGGCTGCTGACGATTCTTCTTGGCAAAAAACTGGGATTCATCGAATCCATGAAGGGAGCGAAATTTGATCTTGTGGAGACCGGAGGCGGTGCGGCTTCTTCCACGGTGATCTCGCCCTCCTTGCACCGGGAATTCTGCACGCCATACGACGCAAAGATGCACGACGCCCTTCACGACTTGGGTTTCACGGTGGTTTACCACACCTGTGGCGGGACGCGGGGCATTGAGGAACTGATTGTTGCGAACCACGCCGATGCCTCGGAAACACTGGCCCCACAGAGCATCGGCGGGAATCAGGAACCGTGGGAACTGAAGCGCAAACTGGCTGGCCGGCTCGCCCTGATTGGTGGTATCGATCAGTTCAACGTGCTGACTTCGGGGACTCCCACCCAGATTCGGGAGGCGGTGCGCACGCTGTTCGAGGCGGTAGGGTCGGACGGTGGCTATATCTGCTCCCCGTCCGATCATTTCTTTGACACGCCGCCTGAGAACATCCAAGTTATGGCGGACGCGGCGAGGGAGTGCATTTACTAGGCTTCGAAGACGTTAAGCGTGGCGGGCCTTTGGGATGGGCAAACGCCGATCTCGAGGTATGCGCCCTATGGGCAGTTGTCGAGTCCTGGTGTGAAGGTGAACATGCTGAAATGGCTGGTCATTGGTATTGGGGACATCACCACGAAGCGCGTGATCCCCGCTTTGCTCGAAGAGAAGCGAAGCGAGTTGTGGGGAATCGTGACGCGCGACCCAGCGAAGGCTGCCCCGTATGGAGCCCGGGTGTTCACCGATCTCGGCGCGGCACTCCATGCCGACGGAGCGGACGCCGTATACGTGGCATCGCCTGTGTTTCTCCACGCACCGCACACGCATGCGTCACTGGCCGCTGGAAAGAACGTTTTGTGCGAGAAGCCCATGGCGATGAACTATGCGGAGGCGCGCTCGATGGTGGAGGCGGCGCGCGCGGCGGGCAAAACGCTGGGCGTTGCATACTATCGCCGGACGTATCCTAAGGTGGCCCGGGCTAAAGAATTGCTGCGGCAGGGGGTAATTGGGCAGCCTCTGCTCGCGTACATCACCTGCTACGAATGGCGCTTGCCCACCGAGGTTCAGCGCACATGGCAGTTTGATCCGGCATTGGCGGGCGGGGGTCCATTATTTGATATCGGTTCGCATCGCATCGACGTGCTGAACTTTCTCTTCGGTGAACCGCAGCGTGTGGCGGCACAGTTGTCCAACGTGATTCACTCCACGCCGGTGGAGGATTGCGCGACGGTGATGATCGAATACGCGAACAAGGTTCGCGCCCTCGTGGATGTGCGTTGGAACACGCATGTGGCGCGGGATGAGTTTCGCATCCTTGGCTCTGATGGGCAGATGGAGTTGACGCCGCTCAGCGGCCCGGACCTGGTTTACCCCGGCGGCCGTGAGCAGTTGCCTACCCACCCGAACTTGCATTATTTCTGCATTCAGAATTACGTGGGGGCGGTGCTGGATGGCGCTCCCCTGCTAGCGAGCGGTGAGAGTTCACTCTGGACGGATTGGGTTACGGAGTTGGCGGTTAAATCTTCGGCGGAGAACCACGCACACCTTCCGCCCCCGTTCATTGACAGTTAAGAAACCTGAGTGGAGGAGCAATTCCTATGGCGCAAACACTGAAGCGGTACGGTCAACTGATCGGATTGAAACCGGAAGCCTACAAGAAATACGTCGAATACCACGCGAGCGTATGGCCCGGGGTCTTGAATACGATTTATGATTGCAATATTCGTAATTACACCATCTTTTTCAAGGATAACCTGCTCTTTGCGTATTTCGAATACATCGGCGATGATTTTGCCGCCGACATGGCAAAGATGGCCGCCGATCCTGTGACGCAGGAGTGGTGGGCCATCATGGACCCAATGCAGCAGCCGATCCCGACCCGGAGCGAAGGCGAGCGGTGGGCAAACATGCGGGAAGTGTTCCACGTTGACTGACGTTCGATTGTATTTCTTTGCAGCACGCGAGCATGTTGGAATAGGGCGTTAACAAAGGAAGTTTTCGCGGCTCAACAATGACCTGGAAAGGAAACGCCATAAAGGAGGGTCAAAAGCATGGGCCCCAAGAAACCTGAAACGGCCGTGGTGGGATTTTCGCGGCGTGAATTTCTTCTAACAGTTGGCGCGGCTCCCACCATCAGTCTGATGGAAGGCGAACCCAGTGGTGCGCTCCGGCCGGTCCCGCAGCCGCAAGCGGGTGATGTCGACAGGAAGTTCACTCCCATTGATCTCAGTGCTTATTTCAACGCTTCCTCGCAGGAGTTCGGCACTCGCGAGAAAGCCATGCTAATCGGCGGGGAGTCCGCCAAGGATTCTCTGATCCGCGTCCCCGGCGGCAAACGGGATATGCAGGGCATTCCCTTTCTCCTGGGTCCTGCAAATGTGCAAAGCAAAGGCTGGATTGTCTTGAGCACAAACTCCGGGTCAACCGCTTCCGCTCGAGTGGACATTCCTGTGGGACAAAAGGCACATTACCTCTGCCTCGTGTCCTTCAGCGACTTTGATCCGAACGAGGACCCGGCGCCGGACCAGGACGTGTTTCAACAGGTGGGTCAGCGTCTTGCCAACGTCACCCTTATCTATGAGGACAACGGGACGCACGTGCTGCCCATCCGGCGCCGTTTTGAGACCAATGCCGTAGTGGAGGCTTGGGGTATCGTCAGTTTTGCTGCGTTGCCGCCGGGTAAAATGCGAGCCTCGAAGCTGACTGATCCACTCCGACAGGGTACGGGGTGGGGAAACCTACAAACCTCCATCACGGGCAACAGCGCCGAAGGTTCCGCCTTGGGCATGGTTTGGGTGTGTCCGCTGGAAAACCCTGAACCGGACCGCAACATTCGTGCCGTGCGGATGGAAGCGGCTGGCGAGGATCGACTGGTGGTCTGCGGATTGACGCTTTATCACCGGCCGGAAAACCCCTTGCGCACTGAGCCTCGCGCTTTGTACCGAATTACGTTGCCCGAGGCTGCGGCGGAAGACGTAAGCCGCTGGCAGGTGGCAGTGGATCTTGGCACTATCGGCCGCACATTCGCTCTACCCGATTTTCAGCCGGAAGCGTGGCTGGCGGCGCCTGCGAAGGGATTGGGCGAGCATGGCACCCTTGGCCCGGGCACCCGCTACCTCTATGCTGAGGTCATCGCAAACCCCGGCTCCGCCTTGATTCTCACTGATTCCAAGAAAAACCAACAGTACCGATTTGAGCTCTCCAAAATTGCTCCGGGTACTGAGTTGCAAGCGGCCGAAGGAAGCAGCACCATTGAGATTGTTGAGCACGACCGCCATTGGGTCCACTGCCGCGTCCTCGATTCTGGAACCAAGCAGCCCACTCCGGTGCGCTTGGCGCTGCGATCGAAAGAAGGCCGCTACATTCCTCCCTACGGTCACCGGACGGAAATCAACGACGCGTGGTTCCAGGATTACGGCGCCGACATCAAGTTGATGGACACCTCTTTTGCCTACGTCGACGGCACGTTTCAGGTGGAGCTACCGGTGGGAGAAGTGTACCTGGAAATGACCAAGGGTTTCGAACATGAGGCGGTGCGGCAAAAGATAGAAATCCAGCCAGGGCAGCGTGAGCTCACGCTTGAAATCCCCCGCTTCACCAACTTGCGCTCCCAAGGATGGGTGACCGCCGATACCCACACGCATTTCTTGTCGCCGACTACGGCATTGTTGGAAGCGCAGGCCGAGGGACTGAACCTCATCAACCTGCTGGCGGCCATGTGGGGAGACCTGTTTACCAATGTGGGTGATCTTTCGCATGGGCCGGTGGTTTCGGCCGATCGCGATTCGATGGTGTGGGTGGGAACGGAGAATCGGCAGCACGTTCTGGGTCACATCGGCTTGGAGGGCGTGCACGGTCAAGCGGTTTTCCCCTTGTCGGCGGACGGGCCCAGTGAAGCCTACCTGGGCGATCCGGTCTGGACCAGCATGGCGGAGTGGGCGGACGTCTGCCGCCAGCGCCAAGGCTTGGCGGTGTCCGTACATTTCCCCTATCCCAATGGCGAAGTGGCTGCCGATATTGTGCTGGGCAAAATCGACGCGGTGGAGATTTGGCCGCAAGACGACCCGAAAGCCCGTCCCAGCGTCGTCGAACAGTTTGATAGTCTGCGCTATCGGGATTGGTACCATTACTTAAATTGCGGGTACCGGCTGCCGACGGTGGCGGGAACCGATAAAATGGGGGCTTATATGCCCGCCGGGACCAATCGCGTCTATGCCTACCTCGGCCAGCAGGAATTCAATTATCCCAACTTCGCCAAGGCCGTGCGGGCGGGGAATACGTTTGCCACCTCCGGCCCGCTGTTGATGTTCCACGCGGATGGCCATCCGCCGGGCGCGGAAATTACGCTTGGAGCGGGTGGCGGTACGATCGAAGTCACCGCTGACGCACAGTGCTTTGTGCCCATTCATCGCTTGGAAATCATCTTCAACGGCAAAGTGGTGGCATCGCAAGACGCGCCGGCGGGAGCACGCGCCATTCACCTTACCGATAAGATCAAAGTTCCGGGCCCGGGGTGGCTCGCAGCGCGATGCTCTTCTTCCTGCGGTCCAACAACGACGTGGCGATTTAAGATCGCCGCGCACACCTCGCCGGTTTACGCGCAAGTTCCGGGGAAGGATCTATTCTCGCCGGAAGCCGCAGCATACTTCCTGAACCTCATCGATGGCGCGCAGATGTACGTTGAAAAGCTGGCGACGCGGCCCGACCCCGAAACGTTTGCCCGGGTTCGCAAGGTGTATACCGACGCACGCGCCGAATTGCATCGCCGCCTGCATCAGCACGGTATTCCGCACTAGCGTCCGCTGGGCTGTGGCTATTATGCAGATTGCAGGCCGAAGATCTTTTCCGTATAGACGCGGCTGCGTCGCAGGTCTTCTTCCAGCCCGCGCGTCATAGGCGTTCCTTTTTCATAGGCCAGTTCTACCACGAGGAAGCCTTGGTAATTGATCTGGTGTAAATAGGCCGCAATGGGAGAGTAATCTACGTCGCCCGGACCAAAGTCTTCCATCCACACACCGTGTTGAGAGTTCCGCAGGTGCAGGCTCTCCAGGCGCGCGCCCACGCGTTGCAAGAACGGCATCACATCCTGTCCGCCGCGATAAGCCCAATGAACGTCAACGCAACAACCGGCCGACTTGGCGCTTGTATGCTGCAACTCGTACCACCACTCCCGCGCGTTATCGCGGAGCTCGGGCGTGTGATGGTGAAGCAGCAGCCTCATTCCCTGGTGCCGCAAGGCTGATCCTAGTTCATTGATGTAGTGGGCCTGGATTTTCAGCTCAAGGTCGGATTTGCGCTCCTGCTTTGGCTTGAGGCTGGGATTGGTAATGATAACGCGCGTTCCCAGGGGTTTCAGGAATCGTGCCAGGTCCAAAACCGCGCGAAGGGATTCCTCGGCCGCGCGCGGCTCGTGCAGTGTTGTACCGGCATAAACGCTTTCCGGTTTCAAGGCGAATTTGGCGAGCAGATCGCGCGTCTGCTCGCGCACGGCCGGCGCAAAGAAATCTGACGAAAGCTCGATGCGTGGGTAGCCCGCTTGATGCGTTTCCCGTAACGCTTCTTCCTCGCCCTCAGCGAGCGTTAGCTTGTTTGCCGAAAAATACTGGGTCCAGATGTAAGCTTCCACGGACATCTTGGGAGCATATCCACCCGCAGCTTTGTTCGTTGAGCCCCAGGCCAAAGCGGCTGGGATAAGGGTTGCGCCAATACCCGTCAGAGCGTCTCGCAAGAATTCTCGCCGATTATAAATTGTCGAAGTAAGTCTCATATTTAAGTCCCCCGAAGTCGCCCTCGAAACCGTGAACCCACGTTAGGCGCCAGCCCGAGAGCGGCCGGCTCGACCGACGAATCATGGTGCCCCCGGACGAATGACTGTACGGCTTGGCGTGCCGCGGGTCAAGTGGGTATCGGACCAGCTATGTAGATCGGACCGAATAGCGCCGTGTGAAAATGCAAGAATTGTTCAAGCACGCAATCATTAAGTGTGACTTGCCCTTGGCTCCGCAATGGGATATCTTGCGCGTACGGTGGGAGTCGAAACTGGAAACTGGAAACTCGAAATCCGCCCTCGGCGCCTGGGCTTCGATTCCCAAGATGCTTGGCTTTTACCCGAGTTTCTATTTTCGAGTTTCCAGTTTCGAATTTCGAGTTCCATTTTCGAGTTTCCATTTTCCATTTTCGATTTTCGTGAACTGGCAAGTCTCGACAGGAGGCAAATTCTCATGAAGGCGATTCGGTTTGAACGGCCGGGCAGTGTGAGCCTGGTGGACCTCCCCGATCCGGAGCCGATGGCCGGGCATGCGCGCATTCGCGTTAAGGTTGCGGCGCTTTGCATGACTGACTTGGAGCTATTGCGCGGGCGGCACACCGTGACCTATCCGGTTATTCCCGGGCACGAGTATTGTGGAGTAGTCGACCGCGTTGGTTCGCCCGCTGACCAGGCGTGGGTGGGGCGGAAGGTGGTGGCGGACAACGAGATCACGTGCCTGAAGTGCGTGTTTTGCCGGCGGGGAGAATGGCGGCGCTGCCCGGAATACCGGCAGATTGGCTTTGGGCCGCCCGGCGGTTACGCCGAATACGTAATGGTGCCGGTCCCCAATTTGCACGCTCTAAAGGATTCGGTTTCCTTCGAGCAGGGCGCGCTGATCGAACCGCTGGGCGTGGGCATGGCCGTTGGTTCGATGGCGGACGCGCGCCTGGGCGTTACCGCCATCATCCTGGGCGCCGGCCCGATCGGTTTGAATTGCCTGGCGGTGCTGAAAGCGTCGGGCGCGCGGCGGATTATCTGCCTGGATAAGCGGCCCCGGCGCCTGGCCCTGGCCAAATCCTGGGGCGCCTGCGAGGTGAGTGACGATCCCGAGCGCCTCCAGCCCCTCGCCAGAACGCTGCACCCGGAAGGCACCGACATCGTGATTGAGGCCACCGGGTACGCGCCCCTGGTCCCGCTGGGGGTCAGCCTGACGCGCTTTGGCGGCACGCTGGTCCTGGCGGGTTTCTGCAAGCACGAGGCCCTGCCGTTTGTGCCGGACTCGGTGATGACGCCCAACATCCGCGTGCTGGGCGCCGGAAACAATGCGGGTTTTGTGGGACCGGCGGCCCTGGCCGTGGGCGACGGCGTCCTCGCGACGGAAGGCATGATCACCCACCGTTTTCGGCTGGACGACTACCGCCGCGCATTCTCGGATGAGCAGACCACCGCGAGCGATTTCATCAAGGGGGTGTTCGTGTTCTAAGTCACCACACGGCGTCCTCGTCCAGGATCGGTAACTGCACGGGCCTGCCTTGCTTGGCGGATTGGTACATGGCGAGGGCCCACTCGAGTGTGGGGCGAACACTCGCGAGGGTGATCAGGGGTTCGCGACCCGCGGCGATGGCGCGGACCATGTCTTCGATAACGGCTTGGTGATCGAGGAATCCCAGGTCGGCCGCGCCGGTTGCGCCCGTGGCGACGGCAGCACTTCCCAGATGGCGGATTTCCTCATCCTCCGGCCGGTCGTCCTTGAATTTCCACGTGTCCATGCGTTCGCCGGCCACAATCGCCGTGCCGTTTTCACCGTTCACCTCGATGCGGACATCCGTTCCCGGCCAAAGGGCCGTGGAAGCCTCGACCACGCCTTGCGCGTTGTTCTCGTAAGTCACAAATGCCAAGGCCGTGTCTTCCAGGGCGATGCCGGGATGAGCGAGGTTGGTCATTTGGGCCTGCACGCGTTTCACCGGGCCGACCAGGTATTGCAGCAGATCCAGGTAGTGGAATGCCTGCTGAATGGTCACGCCGGCGCCGGAGCGTCGCGAAGTGCGCCAGGCATCCTGTCGGTAGTAATCCGCGGAGCGGAACCATTTCATGAAGGCGTCCGCATGATGGATCTTGCCAAACCGTCCCTGCTGAAGGGCCGTCCGAATGGCCTGCACGGACCGGCGCGTCCGGCATTGCAGCACCACACCGATCTTGACGCTCGCCGCGGAGCATGTGGCTGCCATGGTATCCAGTTCGCGCAACGACATCGTCGGGGGCTTTTCCACCAGGATGTGCTTGCCCGCCCGGGCCGCTTGCACCACGGCCTCCGTGTGCAGGTGGTTGGGGGTGAGAATATTCACCACTTGAACCGCGGGGTCGGCAAGCATCTCCTCCAGCGTGGAGTATCCGGGGATTTTAAACTCGGCGGTGAACTTTGCCAGGCGAGCGGCGTCCGTATCCGCCACGGCCACCAGGCGCGCCCCGCTTGCTGCGCGGATCGCCTTGGCGTGGAACGGAGCAATCAGTCCGGTCCCCAGCAGTCCAAAACCCAGGCGTAAATCGTTGGTCATCGTTTCCTCACTGGGGAATCAAGAGTACCTTCAATTCCTTCTGTGCTTCGAGTCCCTCGAAACCGCTTTTCCATTCGCTCAAAGGCAGCCGATGCGTGATCACCTGGCCCGCGGGCAGGCGGCCACTCGCAATCAAATGAATGGTCCGGTCCCAGCTCGTGTAGCTGGTCGACAGGTTAAAGACCACGTCGCAGACTTTGAAAGCTGCCTTGTCCCAGGGGAACGGGATGGAGTCTTTGCCCGTCAAACCGATCACGCAAATGCGGCCCTTTTTGCGGATGAGGTCGACGGTGGAGGCAATAGCCGGGGGCGCACCGCTGCACTCGACTACCAGGTCGGCTCCCAGCCCTCCGGTGAGATCGCGGACCGCCTCCACGGGATTCACCTCGGCCGCGTTGAGGACGGTTTCAAAGCCTAACTCCCGGGCTTTGGCCAGCCGAATCTCTTCGTCGGCGGGAGTTCCCACGATCACCACGTGCCGGGCGCCCGCGGCGCGGGCCGTCAGCGCGGCCAGCAAGCCGATGGGACCAGGTCCGAGCACTACCACGAAATCGCCAGCATCAATGCGGGCACGCTCCACCACGTCGTGCACCACGTTGGCGGTGGGCTCCACCAGCGCCGCCAGGTCATAGCTCATGGAGTCCGGAATCCGGTGCAAGAGCCGTTCGGGCATTTTCAGGTACTTCGTCATCGCGCCGTCGATGCCCCAGCCCGGCGAGCGCTTCATTGGGCAAATCTGGATGTTACCCGTCCGGCACAAGTAGCAATGGCCGCAGGCTTGCGTGTGGGGCTCCCCCACAACCCGCTCACCCACTTTGAAGAGGCTGGTTGCCGCGCCCACCGCGACGATTTCACCGGAGAATTCGTGACCCAAAATCACGGGAGGCCAGTACGGAAACTTGTCGTTCCAAACATGGATGTCGGTGCCACAGATCCCGCAGGATTTGACCGCGATCAGCACTTCATCGGGACCCGGAGTGGGTTCCGGAACCTCGCGCAGTTCCAGGAAGCCAGGGCCTTTCTGCGTTTTTATTAGTGCTTGCATCGCACGTGACTCCTTCCGAGCTGACAGCTCACAGCTTGGTGGTTCCCCTTTTCCGCGGAGGCGAGACCGGCAAGGTTGCAGTTCTCAATTTGCCGTTGTCGTTGTCCTCTGCCAGCCCCCCTCACACGTCCCGCCCCGGCTGATAAAAACGCGCGCGGCAGTTCCTCTCCCTCCAAGGGGCGAGGAGGACTGCAAGGTTGATCGCCGGCACCTGGCATCCGACGCCTGACACCTTCTTTTTACCCGCACCACTCACCGAGGAAGCGAACCAAGATGGCTGCGCCCTCGGCGATTTCGTCCAAGCCGATTTGCTCTTCATTCGTGTGGGCAAAACGCAGGCTGCCCGGTCCGAACACCACTGTCGGAATGTGGAGCTGATTGTTGTAGTACCACGAATCGCAGGAAGCCGTCATGGCCGTCACTTCCCCCTGCGTGCCGGACTTCGCGGCAGGACGCTTGCAGACCTGTCACCAGCGGGTGCGCCGGGTCAAGCACATGGGCGTCGTGCCGGTACATGAATTCGAGATGGAAATGTTCGCGCAGCCAGGCGTCTCCACCTTCGATTAACGCCTGGCGCATCTCTTCCATCACCTGGTACCGGGTCTTGTTGGGGAGCAGGCCGAGCACGCCTTCCACTACGGCGCGAGCCGGCGCCGTGGCCGGCCAGTCACCCGCGGCGAGTTTTCCGAAAGTGATCGGCATGGGGTTCGGGAACGGGTCGAAGAGCGGGATGCCGCGCGACGCCGCCAGCAGGCGGGCGTGGTATTGTTCGAGGATTTCCATGGCGCGAACGGCCATTTTCAGCGCGCTCACCGTATCGCCGGCGCGGCCGCTGTGGCCGGGCCGTCCGGTGCAGATCACCCGGAACCAAACCGCGCCACGAACCGACGGCAGGATGCGCAGCTCGGTGGGCTCCATCACCACGCAGGCGTCCGCCCGCTCACCCCGCCGCGCCATGGCCAGTGTGCCGTTGCCCCCCACCTCTTCTTCCACCACCAGATGCGCCAGAACGTCGCCCCGCAGTTTGAGCCCCAGCCGCTTCGCGGCCAGGAGAGCGGTGTAAATCGTCGCCACCTGACCCTTGGCGTCACAGGCGCCGCGTCCAAACACACGTCCGGCTTCCACGCGCGGGTCAAAGGGGCGAACCTGTCCTTGCGAAGGCGGCACCACGTCCAGATGGGAGTTGAAAAGCAGCGATCGCCCGCCCCCCGTTCCGGCCACGCGCACGCGCAGGTTCGAACGCCCGTCGTATTCGATCCCGGCAACCGGGCTGGAATAATCCTCATCCTCACAAAGTGAATTCGATAGGGGAATGCGCTCCACCTGGCCCACGTCCGCGAAGCGCGCGGCGGCGCAATCCACCGCTTCCTTCTCCTGGCCGGGCAGACGAGGGAAAGCGAATCAATTCGCAGAGAAACTGCTCCGTCTCGCGCTGCACGGCCTGCACCGCACCGCGAATTTCCGATACAGAAATCTGGGTCATAGGAGGGAAAGCGCCTTTTCGAAGATATCCAGACTCTCGTGGGCCTCGGCTTCGGTAATCACCAGCGGCGGCGCCACGCGAATCACGTTGCCAAATGTCCCGACCGAACCGATCAGCAGGCCGTTTTCAGCCGCCACGTCGATCAGTTTGCGTGTGAGATCGGGCGCGGGCTCCTTGGTCTTCTTGTCCTTCACCAGCTCGACGCCCATAACCAACCCCATGCCCCGGACGTCGCCCACGTAGGGCGACTTCTCCTTGATTTCCCGCAGGCGCGACATCATCAGCTTGCCCATACGCAGAGCGTTTTCTACCAGATGCTCGCGCTTCATGATGTCCACCACCACGGCCACCGCGGCGCTGGCCAGCGGATTGCCGCCCATGGTGCTGCTCATTTCGCCCTGCCCCAGGACGTCCAATGACTTCGCCGCGAGCCGCCATCGCCGAGGCCGGAACCCCGCTGCCAATGCCTTTGCCGATGCGTCACCAGATCGGGAGTCAGCTCCTCCCACTCCATCGCCCAGAACTTCCCGGTGCGGCCGTATCAGGACTGCACTTCGTCCAGGGTGAACAGCAGTCCGCGTCCACGCAGCCATTGCTCCAGCCGCTTCAACCATCCCTGCGGGGGAAAGATGAAGCCCGCGGCCCCCAGGTAGGGTTCGACGATCAGCCCGCCAGGCTGCCCGTGCTGTTGGCGCGCACGGCGTCTTCAATGTAATCGAGGCAAAGCATGTCGCAGGTGGCCGGATCGGCCTTGAACGGGCAGCGGTAACAGTACGGGAAGGGCACGCGAATCGCCCCGGGCAGCGTGGGCCCATAGCCCTTCTTCGGGCCCGGACAGTCCGCCCGCAGTCGCGGCGGCAGAGGTGCGCCCGTGGAAGCCGCCGTAAAAACTGATGATTTCGAACTTGCCGGTCTTCCGCTTCATGATGCGGATGGCGCCTCCGTCACCTCGCTTCCCGTGGTGAGGAAGAAACACTTGTCCAGGTGCGGCGGCAGGACGGAAATCAGCTTCTCCGCCGCTTCCACGCGCCAGGGATGCAGGCACTCGTAGTTGTTCAGAAGCTTCGCGGCCACTTCCTGCACGGCCTTGACCAGATCCGGATGGCAGTGCCCGACATTGGTCACCAGAACGCCGGAGGTCCAGTCGATGAACTTGTTGCCATCAACGTCGGTCACCACCACGCCGGAGGCGTGATCCCACGCCACCTTCGCCTGATACCCGGCGCATTGCGCTTCCACGCGCGCCCAGCGTGCGAACAGGTCCTTGGATCGAGGGCCGGGCAACGGCCCCTTTACGGATGTAACTTTGGTGGTCATCTTCTTCCTCTCAAGCCGCCGGCTTGGCGATATAGCGCGGGGGCTGTCCGGCCAGGAAGCGGTCGATCTCCAGCACAATCAGCTCCCGGATGTGGCGGGCCGCATTCTCAGAATACCAGGACAGGTGCGGCGTCAAGATGGCGTTGGGCAGGCCGAAGAGCGGGTAGTCGGGCCGCGGTGGTTCAACATCGTAGACGTCAATTCCGGCCCCGGCAATGACATGGTTTTTCAGCGCCTCGGCCAGAGCCGGAGCGTCCACCATCGGCCCGCGCGCCGTGTTCACGATGTAGGCCGTGGGTTTCATCATCCCCAGCGTGCGGGCGTTTACGAGATGTCGTGTCTCAGAGGTCAGGGGCGTGTGGATGGTGATGAAGTCGGAGTTACGGAACACCGTCTCCTGATCCACGACCTCGATGCCCAGTTCGCGCTTCCGTTCCTCGCTAAGATAGGGGTCGCAGATCAGGAATTTAAAGCCGAAGGATTGCAATTTGCGGTAGACCCGTGAACCGATGCGGCCACATCCAATGATGCCCAGCGTCTGCCCGGCCATCTGGAACATGGGGACGACGTCGGCAAAATCCCAAGCGCCGCGCGCGGAAGAATCATCGAGCACGCGGCGGCTGCTGACGATCCTCCGGCCGCACGCCAACAATAGCGCGATGGCCTGCTCCGCCACCTCTTCCTGGCAGTAATCGGGAATGTAACAGAGCGGGATCCCGGCTTCGGCAAGCGCCGTCAGATCCACATTGTCGTAGCCTACTCCGTGGCGGATGACCAGCCGGCACTTTTCCCACTGCGAAACAATCTCGGTGTTGATCGGCACCATGTTGACGAGTACGAGGTCAGCATCGCGCGTGGCCGCCACCACCTCCGTGGAGGGTGCGAACTTGAGCTGATGGGTTTGGAACTCAACGCCGCGCCGGGACAATTCCTCGGCTTCCCACGCGAGGTCGGGCTCGATGTAATCCGTAACGACCACTTTCACCTTGCTCATAGTTGCACACTCCGGCCGCTCTGGGCGGATCGGTAGAGGGCCTCAACCACCCTTATTGCCTTCCAGCCGTCTTGCCCGGCAAGGGCCGAACCTTTGATCTTATACATGACCTTCATCCTCTTTCTACCCTTTTCCGCTTCCGCACAACTTTTGTTTGGGCTGCTCCGCCCAAACCGATGTGGCAGCTCGCCCGAGATCGCACAGCCTCGCGATTGCGCTGCGGTCGGGCATCCCGAGCCAGCCGCACACCTTGACGGCCACGGCGCAAGAGAAACTGTATAACGTTGTGGCCTGGACGGCAATACCGAAGGGACTCTCCCCAAGGCAGAACCGACCTCCTGCATGGCCCTGCTTGCTCCATGCTTTTCTCGAAGTCCCCTCGAGGAAGTACGTGACGGCCTCCGCTCGCCGGGGAGTGATCGCGAGTGACGCGGTAGTATTTAGTGTTGGAAATTGAACACGGTCGTGGCCGCAGACGCACTGGCGGAAGGCTTGCCGAGCGGATCAGCGGCGTACCGCAGAATAATTTTTCTCGGAGAAAAATAACTCTGATGCGCTGCGCCGCTCCCATTACTTCCCTGCTGTGCTATTTTGTTGCCTCGGGTCGAGTGGAACTGCGCCACTCTAGCGGTGAGCGAAATCGGTCTGGCAGTTATTGCCGAAGGTAAACGAATTGATCCTCAGGCCGTCGGCGGCGGGGAACAGGTCCACCGTGTGGCTGCCGAATTGGGGATTCTGCACCAGGTAATAGAGGCGCGGCTCCCGGACCACGATATACGAGCGCCCCTGGGAATCGATTTTGACGTCGGCGCCCTGGTTGGCGGCGGTCAGATATTTGCCGTCCTGCATGATATACAGCCGCGCTTCGTGCCCGCGCGCCAGGCTCATCACGGAATAAAGCTCGCGCGCATGATAGTGCAGGGTGGCGTGGTCCTGGCCCGGTTCGTCGTCCGCGTGCTTGGCGCGATCGACCATGCCGCTCTTTTCGGTTTCCCAGCGCCCCGTGAGCGCCACGTGGCCGTCCTCGACGGAATTCTGCGGCGCATAATTCAGAGTCTTGCCGTCGTGGTAGCCTTCCGGATTCGCCAGAACGCCGCGCCCCTGCCAGTCGCCCACGTACATTTCGGGTGTAGGATCGCCGCCGCAGGCGGGTAGGGAGACATTGACGTCGGCGGCAATCGTGTCGCTCTCCGGAAAAGTGATGCCGGGGTGCGCCTCCTTCAGCAGGCCTTGAATGGCGCGTTCGATTTCAAGGTCGTCACCTTCCCCCTCGTGGTTGTAGCGGACGTAGCCTTGAGCGTCGATCAGGAAAATATTGGGCCAGACGCTGTTATGGTAAGCCTGCCAAATCTGATAGTTGTGATCGACCACGACCGGGTACGGCAGCTCAAAGCGCTTGACGGCCTCACGCACGCGCTCCACCGGCGCGGCGGAGCTGAACTCGGCGTCATCCACTCCGATCAGCACAAAGCCGCCGTTGCGGTAGCGGTCCCACAGCTTCTTGTTCTCCGGAAACGTCCGAATGCAATTGATGCAGGTGTAATCCCAGAAGTCGATCATCACCACTTTGCCCCGCAACCCGCGCATGGAAAGGGGCGGGCTGTTGATCCAGGTGACGCCGCCCGCTGCCTCGGGAGGGAAAGGAGCCTGCGCAGTCGGCGACTGGACTCTGGACGGTGGTGAGCCGGGCGCCGTCCCGCTCGCGGCGACGGGAGAGTTCGGCAGGGTTGGCCCGACTGCCGGACCGCCTTCCCGCGAGTTCCCACCGGGGCCGGCCATGGCCGCGGCCTCGCCCGACGCAGGCGGAAACTCCGGCGCCAGGATATGCATCGGCACCAAACCCGAATCCTGGGCCAGTGTTGCGGGACCGAGCGCGAACCGGAACAAACTCGCGCATGCCGTCACCACGCATAAAGCAAGAAACGCCTTCATCGCAACCTCCTCTTGCACGCTGGCGACCCTCCAGGGGGCCTTCTGCCTGCACAGCCCTCGCATCTATTCGTAAGATGTCCCAAACCTCGAAAGGTTTGAAGCAGGCATGAGGTGCGAGGCGTGAAGGATTGGGATTCTGGGTTCTGGCGGTCAGAAAGGTCAGGTGTCCTTTTCTTCTCAGCGGCGTGGCTCAGAGCGGCCTTTGGCCGCAACCAAACCGGTCTCGTAGGGGCACCCCTCGTGGGGGCCCTTGTGGTGGGCACCCACGAGGGGTGCCCCTACGAGACGCGCAAAATGTTTGCTAACAAAACAAGAATTTACGTTATTGCAATACAGAGTTATTTTTCTTCGAGAAAAATTACTCTGTGGTACGCCCTGGGGGATTGAACTCATACTGAAACGACGTGTTGCGGTGACGGATTTGGGGAATATACTGGGCGCTATGTCTCGACTTTGGCGCTGGGTGGTATCAGGGCGCGCCCCGAGGGGGAGCTATCGAGGGAATCCCGGCGGTGAGCTATGAAACGGGCGCTAGCAGCTTGCACTCTTGCTTTCTGGGCGTTCGCGCTCGGTGTAGAACTTAGGGCGCAAGGCCCTGCTGCGCCCGGGAACCAACTGCCGCCTGAAACGGGCGGATTCACGCTAAAAGCGGACGTTAACCTGGTCCTGGTAGAGGCTACAGTTCGAGACGACAAGGGCAGGATTGCCAATGATCTTAAGCGGGAGGATTTCCGCGTGTTTGAGGATGGCGTGGAGCAGCAAATCATATATTTCTCACGTGACGAGTTGCCTTTGGCCGTGGCCCTGGTGGTGGACGGCAGCAGCAGCATATCGCCCGTGCTGCCTGAACTGCACCACGCCGCCTACGACACCCTCTCGCAGCTCAAGCCAGAGGATCAAGTCGCCTTGTATGCCTTCGCCGCGCACCCCGAGCGGCTCGTCGATCTGACGACTGACCGCAAAGCAATTGCCGATAGCATCATGGGCATCGGTTCCGCGGGCGGCACCAACATCGCCGATGCCCTCCACGAGGCGATCGACTATCTGGGGCAGGAGGCCCGTGATCGGCGCCACGCGGTCATCATGATCTCGGACAACCAGCCTACGTTCAAAGGAGAGTTCAACGGCGGCGACGTGATTCGGCTGGCGCTCGAGACCCAGACGATCGTTTACAGCGTCAGGTTCGGACGTGGCGTTCTGGGAGGTACACTGGACGAGCCGGGCTGGATTCCGGGCGCGCGTTGGGTCAACAAGATCATGCTCGAGACGGGCGGCGAGATCATCGATATGGCTGCCGTGGGATCGGCACAAAAGGCGATGGCCGCCGTCATCGCGCGGCTGAAACAGCGCTATACACTCGGCTACCAGAGTTCTAACCCCCGCCGTGATCGTGCCTTCCGCACGATCGACGTCCGCCTCTCCGACCGCGCCCAGGATTCAAAACACCCCTACAGGATTTTCGCCCGCCATGGCTACTACCCCGCGCTCGAGTCTGCCCCTCCCAGCAAACCTTCGCCATAACCTGTTGTGCCACCCGCATGCGCCAGGATAGGTGTTTCTCACCAAACTGGTTCCGGCGTCCCCGGGTTTCACCAAATCCAGTTTCACAGCCCCGAGCCATGATGTAGACTCTCTCACTTGGACTGGTGCAAAATCTCAGTCAGGTCAACTGCATTGAAAGACGCGGGGATTCTGAAAGGCGGCCAGGTCGGTACGGCAGAGGGTTTATCTAAGGTTTCGCAACGACAGCTTGTCGATCCCCTGCGGGGAATTAAGGCGGAGAAAGCTTCATGCTGAATCGACGACAACCGTTTCCTCTCATCCTTGCTGTAATGGTCATTCCCCTTTTTTCCCTGGCGGGTTGTAATCGCCAGACAACCGCCGACGCGGGAGGGGCGGGTCCGGGAGATGTGAAGGTGGAGGAAATCCACGGCGACGGAGCGGTGCGGATCGACCATCCCGAGCAATTCCTCCTGGCCACGGTGGAAAAGCGTCCCGTGGTGGATGAACTTCACGTGACCGGAGCGGTCACGCCTAACGTGAATCGCTCCGTTCCGGTGCTTTCATTAGCCGGCGGGCGCGCGGTGGACATCCGCGCCAAGCTGGGCGATCAAGTCACCAAAGGTCAGATCTTGTTGGTTATCAACAGCCCGGAGATTTCCCAGGCATTTTCCGATTACCAGAAAGCTCAAGCCGACGAGGCTTTTGCCCGGCAGCAACTGGCGCGCGCGCAGGAACTTTACGACAAGGGTGCCATTGCCCAGCAAGCGCTGGAGGCCGCAAAGAATACCGAGCAGAAGACGCAAGTCGATGTCCGCACCGCCCAGCAACATACCGCTGTCTTGGGGGCCGACCTCAACAACCCTTCTGCCCTGGTTTCCGTTCGGGCGCCGATTTCCGGGTCGATTGTGGAACAGAACGTTACCAGCGGTACGGGCGTTCGCTCCATGGACAATTCCCCAAACCTTTTCATCATTGCCGACCTTTCCCAGGTCTGGGTGCTCTGCGATGTTTATGAGAATGACCTGCACCGCGTGCGCCTGGGCGACCCCGCTGAGGTGCGGCTGAATGCCTTCCCCGACCGCGTCTTCACTGGGCGCGTGGGGAACATCAGCACTGTGCTCGACCCGTCGTTACGCACGGCAAAAGTCCGCTTGGAACTTGCCAACCCGGGCGGCTTGATGCGCATCGGGATGTTTGCCACGGCAACTTTCCGCTCGCGGAGGGAGCAACTGCAGCCCACCATTCCCACCACGGCGATTATGCGTCTGCACGATAAGGATTGGGTCTTCGTGCCGCTTGGAGGACCCCACTTTCGCCGCCTGGAAGTGCAAACGGGCCCGGTCGTGTCCGGCGGAAATCAGGTCGTCTTGAGCGGCCTCACGGTAGGCGGAAAAGTGGTTGCCAACGCTTTGCAATTCTCGAGTGCCGCGGGGATGGAATGAAGAGATTGATTCATTGAGCCATCGGGTCATTGAGTCATTTAAAGACCTCCATTCAATGACCCGGTCGCCCGATGAATCAATGACCCAATACCTATGATCCGCTACCTCATCGATTTCGCGCTGCGTGAGAAATTCCTGGTCTTGAGCCTCGGTATCGTGCTGCTCATCTGGGGATTCATCTCGTTTCACCGTTTGCCGGTCGAGGCCTATCCGGACGTTGCCGACAATTACGTGAATGTTATTACCCAATGGCCGGGCCGCGCCGCTGAGGAGGTGGAGCGCCAGGTTACCGTTCCCCTTGAATTGCAGATGAATGGACTACCCCACCTCACACACCTGCGCTCCGTTTCTCTGTTTGGAATTTCCTCGGTGACCGTCATCTTTGACGATGATTCCAACGATTTTGAAAACCGGCAGCAAGTACTGGAGCGTCTTTCCCTGGTAAATTTGCCCGCGAATCTCAGCCCCCAGATCGGGCCGGATTACAGTCCGGTGGGCCAGATCTACTTCTACACGCTGCAAAGTACCGACCCGCGTTACGACATCATGGCTCTGAAGTCTCTCCAGGATTGGGTGGTGCTCAAGCAACTGAAGTCCGTTCCGGATGTCGCCGACGTGGACATCTTCGGAGGAATCACGCGCGAATATCAGGTGCAGGTAGACCCCAATAAGTTGATTGATTATGGCTTAAACATCGCCCAAGTGGAACAGGCTCTGGCGGCGAATAACGTGAACGCGGGTGGAAGCTTTGTGGAGAGAGGCCAGCAGGCCTTCAACGTTCGCGTATTGGGCCTGATGCAAACGGCAGACGACGTGGGATCGACCGTGCTCAAGGCGCAGAATGGCACACCCGTGCGGACGCGCGATATCGCCGTGGTAACGCAAGACGCCAAAATCCGGCTGGGGAAACTCGGCAAGGCGCTGCCTCGCCAGGACAGCAAAGTGGTGGATGACGATGACGTGGTCGAAGGCATCGTGCTGCTGCGCAAAGGAGCCGATGCCGAAAAGACTCTGGCGGACCTGCACCGAAAGGTGGATTTTGTGAATCGCTACGTGCTGCCGCCGGGGGTGAAGATCGTCCCGTACCTTGACCGCAGCGACCTGGTCACTTACACCACGCATACCGTTCTGCACAACCTGGGCGCGGGAATCATCCTGGTCGTCGTTGTGCTTTTCCTGTTCCTCGGTAACATTCGCAGTGCGCTCATCGTGGCACTCACCATTCCCTTCTCGCTTCTCTTTGCCTCGATCCTGCTCGACCTTCGCCACATCCCCGCTAACCTCCTTTCCCTCGGCGCGCTGGATTTCGGCATGGTGGTGGATGGCTCGGTGGTCATGGTGGAAAACATCTTGCGCCACCTCAGCGAGTGCCACGACGGGGGAAAAAGTCTGGGGGAGACCATTCGCGAGGCCGCCCACGAGGTGCAACGCCCCGTCTTCTATGCCATCGCCATTATTATCACTGCCTACCTTCCCATTTTCACTCTGCAGCATGTTGAGGGACGGCTGTTTCACCCCATGGCCTGGACCGTAGCTTTTGCGCTGCTGGGCGCGATTGTTTTCGCTATTCTTCTTGCCCCGGTCCTGGCCAGCTATTTTTTCCGGAGGGAAACGCACGAATGGCGCAATCCTGTTTTGCCATTCGTCACCAGGGTTTACCGAAGGACCGTCGAATGGACTCTGCATCACAGCGCGATTACCTTGGCGGGCGGCGTGGCGGTGGTACTGGCGACATTTGCTTTGGTGGCGAGCGGGCTGATCGGCTCCGAGTTTCTCCCTCACCTCGACGAAGGCGCCATCTGGGCGCGCGGCACACTGGCCCCCAGCACGGGACCGAGCGAGGGCATCCGCATCATGAACCAGGCGCGCCTCGCCTTCGCCCGGTTTCCCGAGATCACGCAAGTGGTCTCGCAGGTCGGTAGGCCGGATGATGGCACCGATGCTACGGGGTTTTTCAACACCGAATACTTCATCGATTTAAAGCATCACGACCAATGGCGGAAACAATTCCACCAAGACAAGGAACTGCTGATCGGCGCCCTGGACAACGAGGTAGAAAAAATTCCGGGCGTGAATTGGAACTTCTCCCAACCCATTTCCGACAATATGGAAGAAGCGGTAAGCGGGGTAAAAGGCGAACTGGCCGTCAAGATTATCGGCGATGACCTGAAGACGCTGGAGACCAAGGCCGACGAAATCGTGAAGGTGATGCAGCCGATTCCGGGCATCGCCGACTTGGGCGTCTTCCGCGTTCTCGGCCAGCCCAACCTGAACTTGATTGTGGACCGCGCCAAGGCCGATCGCTACGCCATCAATGTCGCCGATATTCAGGATGCCATTGAAACCGCCGTGGGGGGGAAAGCGGTCAGCGCGGTTTTGATTGGGGAGGAGCATTACGACCTGGTGGTCCGCTACCAGGCGCCCTACCGGACCACGGTGGACGACATTGCCAATATTCGCATCCTGGCGCCTTCCGGGGAGCACGTCTCGCTGGGGCAACTCTGCGACATCCACATTGAAGACGGCGCCTCCATGATTTACCGCGAAAGCAACTCGCGCTATATTGCCATCAAGTACAGCGTACGCGGGCGCGACTTGGGTAGCACGGTAAGAGATGCCATCCACGACGTCGGCCAGAAAGTGAAGCTGCCCACCGGTTACAGCTTGCAGTGGGCGGGCGAATACGCCAGCCAGCAGCGCGCCAATGCGCGGCTGGCGCTCATTGTTCCGATTACCGTCCTACTCATCCTGCTGCTCGTCTTTGCCGCCTTCGATTCCTTCAATTGGTCGCTCCTCATCATGGCGACCCTGGCCACGGCGCCGATTGGAGGCATGCTGGCCCTGCTGGTTACCGGCACACACTTCAGCGTCTCGTCGGGTATCGGCATGCTCGCTCTTTTCGGCGTGTCTGTGCAGGTTGGCTTGATTATGATCCAGTATATTAATCACGCGCGTGTGGCGGAGCCCGATATCCTGAAGGCAATCGTGGAAGGAGCCGTCCGCAGCCTGCGGCCGACGTTGATGGTAATGCTCGTCGCCACCCTGGGACTACTGCCCGCCGCCCTCTCTCACGACATCGGCTCGGATTCCCAGCGGCCCTTTGCCATCGTCATCGTGGGAGGCCTCACCACCGACCTTTTCCTCAGCGTCATCCTTCTCCCCACGCTCTACTCCCTGATCGCCCAACCGGACGACGAAATCGGGGACAAGTTGGAGTGAACCCCGTGGTTGAGACACAGTAATTAGGGACAGTTTACCATTCGCTGCAAAATCCTTGGCAAGAGGAGCCAATTCTAGGATGATGGCGCCGGCTGGTGAAGCGGAGGCGGGCACTGCTGGAGAGCAACCCGCCGAGGAATAGCCAGCCGGAAACTCATCGTTGCGATGAGCGAGGGCGTGCTCCTGAGGGATCGCGCCCTCACCCCACCGGTGCTCACTGCGGTGACCCTCATCGCAATGATAGATTTCCCCATGCCTTGAAAAACTCATCAGGGAAGCTGCCGCGCAGCGGCCTCCTTTTTGTTTTGAGCCCGCGGACTGCGCTCGAACTCTGCCGGGGGCAAGTAACCGAGGGCGGAGTGCAGCCGCTGGGCGTTATAGACCTCCTCCAGGAACCGCTGAATGGAGGAGCGAGCGTCAGTTTGATCGCGGTACTGGCGCAGATAGACCTCTTCCGATTTCAAAGTCTTCATAAACGATTCCGCCTTGGCGTTGTCGTAGGGATTGCCGGTACGGCTCATGCTGATGATGAACTCGTGCGCCTGGAGTTTCTCGACGTAGGCCTGGCTGCAGTACTGCACTCCGCGGTCGGAGTGATGCATGATACCCGGCGCGAGGGAACGGTCCGCCAAGGCGCGGTTTAAGGCACCCAGCGCCAGGTCGGCGCTCAGATCCTCGCCCAGTTCCCAACCGATCACCCGGCGCGAATAAGCATCCAGCACAATCGCCAGATAGAGGAACGTTTCGCGCAAGCGCACGTAGGTGATGTCCGCCACCCAGAGTTGATTGACGGCGGTGAGCACCAAGCGCGCCGCCAGGTGGGGATAGACGGCATAGGTATGGCGCGCATCGGTGGTAAAGACGAAGCGCTGCTTACGTACTGCCAACAGGTTATCCATACGCATGAGCCGCAACACGCGCTTGTGATTGACCACGACGCCGCGGCGGTCCAGCTCGGCGGTCACGCGGCGGTAACCGTAGCAGCGGTTCTCCAGCACAATGCGCTGGATGAGGTCGCGCACCGCGACGTCGGCCTGACGGGGTTCGTGTTCGGCATAGTGGCGGTAGAAGCCCGCCCGGCTGACTTGCGCGATCTGGCAGGCGTGATCGGCCTGGAAGCCCTCAAGCGGCATCATTCCCCGGATCTCGGCGTAGATGCTGTCGCGCCAGGCTCGGCGTCCTTCCGGCGCAACTCCTTTACTCGCTTGAAGGCTCTGCGAAAAAAATCCAGATCCAGGGCCTGCTGACCGATCTTCCGCTCCAGTTCTGCCATCCGGCGAGCCGCCGCTGCCCCCGGTTCGCCAGTCGACCGCGGTGGATTGGGCACTCCCGGCGGCCGGCCTCCGACCCGTTGCAAGCCCGCCACTCCCTCCTTGCGGTAGGCGTCGCGCCAGCGGTACAGCACGCTGCGCTTGATCTGCAATTCGTGATGCAGCGCACTGACACTCTCGCCGTTGAGCATGCGCCGCGCCACCCGTTCCTTGAACTCCCAACTGAAAACACGCTGTTCCGTCATTCGGGACCCCTTTCCATTTAACCAAAAGTGTCCCTAGTTTCCGTGTCTCAATTTTGGGGTTCACTCCAAGTAAGGAATTCCGTCTCAGCGCTGCGCCGTCGCTCGCCCAGAACTTGGGATTGCCGCTGAGGATTACGTCTTGTGCTTGGCGCGCAGAAGAAAACGATGAATGTCCGGCCAAAACTCTTTCAACTCGTAACCGAGGGTGTCCATTACAATTTGTGTTTCCAAAACGTTGGTGCTGCCTACGACTGTATGGGGGCCCGGATGGTACGTATTGGAGAGGCCCGCGGCCATGCCATTACCGAGGAATTCGGAGAAGTTGAACTGCTTTTTTCCCGAGGGGTCCGAGCGCGTGATTACAATCCGCATAGCGGCGTACCCGGCACGGCGGAAGAAATTTCCCTTTCCCATCTGGTAGTAGCGCGGGTCTTGCCGTAACAAAGTGGGGAAGATGGCGCCCGTCCCGAAGTTTCCGATGATGGCGTCGGCATACGCCGTGCCGAAGCGTTTGGAATAACCAATCATTCCTTGGCCATAGGTGGGGTTCGTGTCGTCGGCTTGGCCAATGCCAGCTTGGATGCCTATGAACACGACTTCAACCGGGTCAAAGCACCCCTCAGCCACCGTCTTGAACTTTTGCCCGGTCGTGAGCGGAGGTAGCGAGGAGGCATTTTCCACGGTCAAAAGGTTGGGCAGCGCAAAGAAGATACGGTCATCCTTTGGAGGCTGGGAGGCTGGAGCAGGTTTGCCTGTGACGGCCCCGGGCTCAGTTGCGGGTTTGGTTTGGGTCTGCGGTGCCGCCGGAGGGGGAGTCTGCTCCACCTGTTGGGCCAGCAGTTGATGAGATAACCCAAGAATACAGGTGAACAGGATGCCCAGGAAATATCCGCGCGCCCAGGGGTATCGGTTAATCATCAGTTCAGCAATCTCCGTGATTACATTTTGGCACAGCAATCTTTACCCTCCAGCACGCTTTGCGGGCGGGCCACGTTACGTCTTTGACGCGTCAAGGGTCAAAAAGGTCACCTATCGCTCTATCTTCATGGTAACACAGTCTCTTTTTGAGCGCATAACGCCCAATCATTTCCGGGCGTGGCTCGCCCCACCCTAGCTCTGGAACAACCCCAACTGATCTGGCGTTGTCGCGGTACTCGACGGCCTGCGCGAGCCTTTACGCGCCGCGACAGGATTGGGACATCTTGTCGCGTTCTTTATGAGCGCGTGGTTCGCGATTCAACCCGGGGTGAAGCTTAACGATATCTGACAGCCTACACCTGGCTGCCAACCGGCGGTAGCTGACGGCTGAGCGCTGACCACTGAGAACTGACGACTGCGGACCGACTAAACGCGACACAATGTCCAATTATGAGCGTCTAGCCCAACCTTCGCAGATGCGCACTTTTTTGCGGGATAGTTGATCTGTCATTCGGGCTAATCCCTTATCAGTCAGTGCTGCGTTTTCTGAAGGGCGGTGTAGTGCCGACCTACCCTCTTTACAAGCCCTCCAGGAAGCTGTCAGGATGCGCGCTGACGATGTTTCTGCGCAGCAAGAGGCGAGTCAAAGACGGCAAGGAGCACCGCTATTGGAGCGTGGTGGAGAACCGGCGCGTGCGTGCGGGGCGGGTGGTGCAGCGGCAGGTCTTGTTTTTGGGAGAGATCAATGACCGCCAGCAGGGAGCGTGGCGGCAGACCTTGGAAGTCTTTGATGAAGCCGAGCAGCGGGCGCGGACGCTGAGCTTGTTTCCAGAGGATCGTGCAATTCCGGCCGACGCACTGGATGGCGTGCAGGTGAAGCTCAAGGAGATGGAGTTGCGGCGGCCGCGGGCGTTGGGCAACTACTGGCTGGGGTGCGAGCTGTGGCGGCAGTTGGGGTTGAGCGAATTTTGGGAGGAGCAACTGGGACGAGGGCGAGAAGAAGTGCCGTGGGGGAAGGTGCTGGAGTTGCTGGTGGTGAGCCGGTTGGTGGCGCCGGGCAGCGAGTTCCGTTTGCATCGGCAAGGGTTTGACCAGAGTGCCCTGGGCGATCTGTTGGGCACGGGCTTTGCCGTGGCGGAAAAGGACCGTTTGTATCGCTGTCTGGACCGCTTGGGGGAGCACAAGACAGCGTTGTTCGACCACCTGCGACAACGCTGGCAGGACTTGTTTCAGGCCCGCTTCGACGTACTGCTGTACGACCTGACGAGCACCTATATCGAAGGCGAAGGCGAGGAGATTCCCAAGGCAAAGTACGGCTACAGCCGGGATCACCGTTTCGATTGCCCGGCAGGTGGTGATCGCGCTGGTGGTGACGCCGGAAGGATTGCCGCTGGCTTACGAAGTGCTGGCGGGTAACACCTCGGACCGCACCACGCTGCGAGGATTTCTGGCCAAGATCGAAGCGCAGTATGGGCAGGCGCGGCGGGTGTGGGTGATGGACCGGGGCATTCCCAGCGACGAGGTGCTGGAAGAGATGCGCCAGCCGGGGCGGGAGAGGTTCTATCTGGTGGGTACGCCACGGGGCAAAATTCAGCAGTACGAAAAGCGGTGGTTGGAACTGCCCTGGCAGAAGGTGCGCGAGTCGGTGGAGGTGAAGTTGTTCGCGGAGGAGGGCGAACTCTATGTGCTGGCCAAGAGTGCAGGGCGGCGAGCCAAGGAACGAGCCATCCGCCGGCGCAAGTTAGCCCGTTTGCTGAAGACGTTGCGCAAGCTGCGCCGGAGCGCTCCGGCGCGCGATCAATTGCTGCTGCGCATCGGAGCGGCCAAGAAGGAAGCGGGGCGGGCCTTCGCGTTCGTGCCGATGCGGTTGCCCCAAGAGGGAGAAGCCGTCACCCGCCAGACGTTCTCTTTTCAGTTGAACAAAGAGAAGTTGCAGAAGGCGGAGCTGCGCGACGGGCACTATCTGCTGCGCTCGAACCTCGTGGGCGAAAATCCCTCGGTACTGTGGGAATGTTATATCCTCCTGACGCAGATCGAAGCCGCCTTCCGCACCTTGAAGAGCGAGTTGGGGCTGCGTCCGATTTATCACCAGGTAGAGAAGCGCGTGGAAGCCCACATCTTCGTGGCCTTCCTGACTTATGCCCTCTCGGTGACCCTCAAGCAGCGGCTGGTCGCCTTAGCGCCGGGTCTGACGCCCCGTGCCGTGCTGGAAAAACTGGCCACGATTCAGATGCTCGATGTCTGCCTGCCCACGACCGACGGACGCTGGCTGATCATGCCCCGTTATACCCAGCCGGAACCTGACCAGTCGCTGCTGCTGCACCAGCTCAATCTGTCCTTGCCTGCACAGCCGCCGCCCCGCATCAAGGCCCCGCAGGAGGCTGCGCAGACCTTGCCGCGGAGACTGAAAATGTAGTGCCGACCCGGGCAATCGATTTGATGAAAAGAAAACACTTACGACTGCAATATGCCGTCAACTGCGAAAGTTCGGCTAGCCGTACCTGGCCCGCTGGTAGACAACCTTGCGCAACCGGGAACGGGGTAAGGACGCCCTCGAATTTTGGGAAGCAAAATGCGCGCGCGGCGGGGCGCGCAGGCCTGCGGCAGAGTGGGGCCGAGCGCCGCTCGGCCCTACGGTGTGGCCGAAGCCGGGACGAAGTGCCGGTTGCTGATGGGCCGGTAACCGCTGCGGGCGCGAACGTGGTAATCCTTATAGGTCTGGCCCATAAGCTTTACGGTGATGCTTCTCCATCCGTAATTCGGATTCGGCTGGGGGTAATAGGTAAGGGTATAAAGATGGGCCAAGTCGTCGCGAATAGCACCAAAGGCCCTGGCCTGATCCTGCCAGTCCTTGGCAAAGTAGGACTTGCCGCCCGTGCTGCCGGACATGCGGCCGAAGACCGCGGTGGAAACGGGATCGAGCCGCGCCAGTTGGGTGCTGATCATGTAGATGGGGACGCCTTCGGTTTGCGCCAGCTCGCGCACGTCTTCCGGCGCCACCATGCTGGCGTTGTCGGGCCCGTTAGAGAACGCCACGATGACTCTCCTGCCTGAATACTGAGACGCGTCCTTCAGGGTCATCAAGAGGGCGTCATACAGCGCGGCGTCATCCCCGGCCACGGTTTGCCGCACCGCCCGTAGCGCCACCGTGCGATCCGGCGTGAGCGTGCACATGCGGGCAAAGTTGCGGCTGTAGGAATAGAATGCCACCCGGTAGGGATGCTCTAGCGACCGGACGAACTCCGAGATGGCGTCCTGCGCGTACACAAAGCCGCGGTACATGTAATTGCTGGTATCGAATAGTATGAACACACTGGCCCCCGCCACCAGGGAGGCCACTCGCTCGGGCGATTCCTCTCGCACGATGGGCTCGGCGCCGTTGCGGCGTGGCTTTCCCGTTTTGGAAGGAGGTTCCATGCGAATGGCCTCGGTATCCGGCCGGGGATAATCCTCCAGCGAACGGGGAGCCTCATTTTCCTCGCCGAAGGTGGCGAGCTTTTCGGTGATCCCGTCCTCGTAAATGGTAAAGTCCCACGGCGTAAGGCCGGTGACGTAATTCCCCTTCTTATCGGTCACCGCCACTTCCAACTGCACCATGTTGACGTTGACTCGAAAGACGGTGTCGGGCTTTTCCTGTTGTGCCGCGCCCGAGATTTTGGCACCGGTGAAGGTACATAGGCACAAAATGGCACCCAAAACGATTCGTTTTGCCATAAACTCTCCCTCCTTCATCGCCCCGCCCCGCCAGATGCCGCAGACGCGGCCGTGGGCGTGGCGGAGGGTGGCAGCTTGCCTTCACGGAATTCAACTCCGGTCTCCCGCAGCGCGCGCAGCAGGGCAGGCCAGTCATCCAGATGGGTGGCGAAAATGTTCTCGACCATGCGGCGCGTCAGGGTGGGCACCAACCGATTGAGGCTCTCCGGGGGCATGCCCTTTTCATAGGCCAAACGGGCCCAGTAAAGATTGTTGGATTCCCAGGACTCCGCCAGCAGGTAGCTTGAGTAACCGAGGAATGTCGGGAACGGCCGCAGATTGAGAAGCTCCCGGGCGGTGGTCTGCGCCAGCGAAGGGTGCGGCACGCCAAAATCCTCCGCCAGTTTTCGGTCATTGACGTTTTGGGGGTCCTCTTGCGTGAGAGTCTGGATTTCCTGTCCGGCCTGGCCCCAGCGGGTCATCTCGTTGGGGCATTGGTGCTGGAATTCCAGCGCCAGGTAGAAGGTCTCCGCCGGCGTAATGCCGGAAATGACGTCTTCTGCATAGCCGGATTGGAGCGAGTTCTCCAAGCGGCTTAGCCTCTGCGAAAGCATGCGGCTGGCCATAATATTCAGCACGCGCTCGCGCAAAGTTGCGTCAGCGCCCGCATTCCTCAATAGATCTTCACCAAACTGTTGATACAAGGCGACCGCACGAAGCTCATTGGGAGTCACCTGCCACCAACGCGGCAGGACCGCGGTGGTCATCAGGGATGGAACCAGATCCTCCCAAACCAGGGACTGGACGTTCTTGGGCACGATGAATTCCTGTTCAACGCCCGCCAGGACGTAAGGAAGGTCGCAAAGTCCTCCCGTCAGACGCACACCGCCGCCGGAGGTGTCTCCCCGCCCGACCATGCGTGGGGTGGACCAGGGCGGTTCGGATCCTCGAGACAAGTCACCCGAGAAGTCATGCCGGCGCACGAAAAGCGGGTTGTTGTGAAGCATCTGGGCCCCGGGGGGCTCGTAGTAGGCGTAGTTCAGGCCGACCAGGAAATCGCGGAGGAAAGGCACCAGCCGGCCCCGCGCATTTGATAGTTCCCGCGACGCTCCCGGCGTGCGAAGGGCTTCCTCGATGTTGGTGTCCATCTCCGACTGGGTGTGCGCATCTCCAAATCGGCCCTCCGTCCACTCGATACGCTCGCCGGTGGAAAAGATGGGCTTGGGCATTTCAAATTCGCGCAACTCTTCGGCCAGCGGGAACAACTTCTCCGGCTTGACTTTACCCTCGGCCACCAAGGGCAGACCGTCGCCCAGCGCCAATAACGTGTCGAGTGATACAAGGCGCTGCGCTTCCAGGACTGCCCGTATGCGATTGGCGATATCGTCCTTCACCTGCGCCCGGCTGGGAGAGGTGGGACGCGGTCCAGCTACCAAGTCGATCATCTCGTCCTGGGAGACATGGGTCTTCCCCGTTACCGAGCGCGACAGTTCAGTAAGTGAGGTTCGCGTTGCATCGTAGAGCTCGGGGGCAGAGCGGATATTCGTGAAGGGATGGAAAACTCGCTGCCAGGAACTATTTTGAGTTCCCTCGGGGATTTCTCCCTGGCGCGCCAGGATTTGCCACAACCCGCTCTGGGCCTGAACGATCCCTGTGGCTTCCGCCCTTAGCGTGGAATCCTGCATCCGGTCGATGGCGTCGGCGGTGTTTAGGAACGCGGTTATGGAGGTGTCATTTAGGGTGGCGAATTCGGCAAATGCCAGGTACTGGTCTCTGAATTGTCCGAACCGTCCGGCCAGCAGGAGGACCGTCTGGGGGCTCAAAGGTTTCCGGTCGGCGCGCGCGCGGTCAATCTCACTCAGCGCCAGATAGGCTTGCAAGGGTCCGCGCGGCGTGTACGAGCGGGAAAGCCCCATTAGGACCTCGATCAACTGCTCGGGTGAGTTCAAGTGACCGGTTTTCTTGGACCAGTCTTTGGCAAACTTGGAATCAGCAGTGCTGCGGATAATGTCACGCCAGACATCCAGATTTCCGGGGACGTGCGGCTGGCCGTCGGGATCGAGCGGCGTCCGGGTGACCAGAAGCAGCAAGCCGGGGTCGGGGCGAAAAACCGACCGGGCCGGCCCAGGAGTGATGTCCCGCCCTCGCATGGCTTGATAGAAACGGATCAGGCGATCGCCCTCGGTAAAGTACGCCTCCTGCGGCCCGCTCAGTCGGGCCAGGGCATCGTAGTAGGGAGCTACCCAACCGTCATCCTTGCCGAGGAGCCCCAGGACAAACTGGCCCGGCGAATGGGGACTGGCTCCCACCAGACGCTGCCATGCCGCTTCCGCCGGCGGTCCCCCGGGAACCATGACCTTTCCTGACCGAATGCGAAGCTGTTCCCCGTAAAAATCCAGCAGCGCCGCGAAGGGCAGGAGTTTCTCGATGCCCGGAGATTCGCGCAAATAGGATCGCGTCTCGTCGTCAATTTGGGCCATCGCCCAGTAAAGGCGGGCCATTTGCGGATCACTCAGGAGGGTGTCCAGCAAATCCTTGCGGTTTTTGTTCCGCTCGCTTTGCATCCAGACCTTTTCACCGAACAGTACCGGCAGTTGAGTGTTGCCAAACGGGTAGACAAAGGGCTTGCCGTCCTGAAGGGCTTTTTCCAGGTCGGCCAAGGGGAACCCGGAATCGACCGTGGTGAAGGCCCGCTTGGCATTGGCCACCTCAAGGGTGGCCTTCGGCCCGCACGGTTCCCGGAGTCGGTAGCCAATCACCGCCAGGAGACGCTGTGCGCTGTCGCAGTTGGATACGCGAATATTGCCGTCGGAGCCCGCTACCGCCGTCAATTCCCGAGCCTGTTCCACATAGCGTCTGACGAGGATCAGATACTCGGTGGGCGATGCTCCGCGCCCTGAGCCCCCATATCCGTCCAACACAACCTGGTGGGAAAGCAAGGGCAACACTTCTTCCGGCGTCACCTTACGGCTGACCGCCGCCAGGCGCAAGAAAGGTTGCAATGGACCCGGAATTGCGAACGTCGGAGATGGCGGCAGCGGGGCGCTTACGTCCGTCCGATCCGCTCCTTCCGAAGCGGCGCCGGGTGGCTGCGCCGCGGCCCACGATGGCCGGAGTGTTGGCGAGAAGGCCAGCAGAAGTGTTGTTATCGGAACTGCCCACGGGCGATAAGAACGTCGCATACTGGAATCCCTCCCAAGCCTGACGTCAACTTATAGTCCAGGAGTAGCCTGCGCCGGGGAGGAATCGAGCGTCCTGAGACCGCAGCCACCATTGGCCTTGGTATCAGGCGTCGCGATCTCGCTTCGCCAATTGAGCCGCTAGTGTTTGAATTGTCGGCGATTCCGGTGCTACCAGCCCTGCCCCTTGAGTATACACCAAGAGAGCTTGAGTAAAGGGACTTCCCTTCGCCTTTCCAAGGAATCAGGTTCGGGCGATCACACCGAAGTTGGCAAATGCCTCTTGCCGACCGCGTTGACATACGGACTTCCATGCCCTGCGCGGGCACAGCCTGTTGATGCTGACAATAGAACCACGAGGCGCGCGAAAAAACAAGGGATTTCTCGGTTATTCGCTCATTACTGCATATGTTAAAACTTGCGGGGACATAAGGTCTTAATACTGCATTCTCCTTCTTCGCTAATGCGACTTTAGCGGCCTGATTGAACGTCCGCGTGGACACACCATTAAACGAATTCAAATGGAGTAAACACACCGGCCTCGCGAAATCACGCGTTCGATTTTCAACTCGTCGGGCTCCTGCCGAAAGACGATGAGGTTTGCCGGCTGGCCCTGGGCCACTTGCGTGCAGACCGACCCACGCCCCAGCAGATTCGCTGGGTTCGCTGTAGCCGCCTGAATCGCCGAGGCCAGCGTGCACTGGGCAAACTGGATGAAGACGGCCACGCCGCGATTCATGGTCAGGGCGGAACCGGCCATGGAAACGCGATCGGCTCTCACCACCTGCCCGGAAGGCAGCAGTTCAATGGGTGTTCCCACCAATGAATATCTGCCCGGCGGCATTTTGGCCACGTGGACCGCGTCCGTAATCAGGATAGTCTTCTCAATCCCCTTCACGTCCACGATTACTTTGACGACGTCGGACGGCAGGTGAAAACCGTCACAGATGATGCTGGCGTGCAACCGTTCGTCGGCGAGTTGCGCCCACAGAGGAGCCTTGTGCCGATGCATGCGCTCCGGGCAGCCATTTCCCAGATGGGTGTTGAGCGTAGCCCCGGCGGCCGCCGCGCAATGGACGTCATCGGCGCCGCCGTCGGTATGGCCGACCGCCACCACCACGCCGGCACTGCGGGCCTTGCGGATAAAATCCTCCGCCCCCGGCAGTTCCGGAGCCAGGGTGACAATTCCAATGCGCCCGCCCGCGGCCCGTTGCAATTCCTTGAATTCTTCCCAATTTGGCGGATGCATCCATTTGGGGTCGTGCGCGCCATGCGACCCGTGCGGAGAAATATACGGCCCCTCGAGGTGATAACACGGGACCGTATGATAAAAGTCCGCGCTCGCACGCCGGGCCTGCTCGAGGATCCCGAAATTCCGGGCCAGTTCCGACAGCGAATTCGTAACCAGGGTTGGGCAAAAGGAAGTGACGCCCGTCCTCCAAATGGCCGGCAGGACGCCAATGGCCTTCTCCACGTCTAGGTCCGGCCCGCAGAAATCGACGCCCGCAAACCCATTCACCTGAATGTCGACTAGTCCCGGGCTGATAAATGGCAATTCCGCGCGCTCGGCGCCCGTAACTGCGACCGACCCAATGCGTTCGCCGGCGATTTCGATTTTTGCGCACCCAACCCCGGGAATGTTTCCTTCCAGCTGCATGATGGTGCCCCCATTTCCTCTTTCAGTGGTGTAGGGGCGGCGTTACGCCGCCATGTGGCGAGGCAAACTCGCCACTATTTCAAATTCCTCTCGAGGTAAGCTCACATTTCCGAACCTAGCAATTTCCTATACATCATCACATTGTGTCAAGAACGTGCCGGCGGCGCCCAGCCGGATTTCAGCAAACATGAATCCACCTTAGGCTAGGAGTTCTTGCGGATCAATGTTTCCAATTCTTCCAGCGTGCGTGGCCAGTCCTGCTTCAGCAGGCGTGAAAGGGCGCGGTCGGCAAGCAGCCTGCCGCCCGTCTGGCACTGAGGGCAGTAGTTGGTTTCATTGCTGGCGTAGCGAATGCGCTGTACTTTGGCGCCGCAACGTGGACACGGCTTGCCATACCGGCCGTGAACGGCCATGCCCTCGCGGAAGGCCGTGACGTTTTCGGGGAAGCTGCCACGGGCCTCGGTGCGCAGCCGATCAGTCCACTCGATGAGGACGGCTTGTGTGGCGGCGTGCAGGCGCTCAATCTCATTCCTCTCCAATCGTTGCGTCAACGCCACGGGCGAAAGCTGAGCGTGGTGAAGAATCTCATCGGAGTAAGCATTGCCAATCCCGCTGAACCAGTGGGGATCCGTCAACGCTCGTTTGAGCGTGTGGTTGGCGGAGGTCAGGCGGGCAGCGAAGGATTCGAAATCAGCGGTCAGAACTTCGAGGCCTCCGGGATCAAGCTGGCTCAAGCCCTCCTCGCCCCGGACCACGTGCAGCGAAGCGCGGCGCTGGGAACCCGCTTCGGTTAGCAACAGGCTGCCGTGGGGGAAGTCCATGGCCGCCAACGCGCGTTTGGGGCTGACCCTCACGCCCCGCTGACTCCAGTGTAGGCGGCCCGCAATCATCAGGTGCAATACCAGCCAGAGATCGTTTTCCAGGCCGAGGGCAATGCGCTTACCCACGCGGCGCAGTTCGCGGACGGTTTTGCCTTCCACAGCCTGCACCGGCGGTGTGACCGTGCGGAGCAGGAACGGGCTTGCCACGCGGACACGCTCCAGCGTTTGGTTCAGGATACGGGGTTCGAGGGCTTCAAGGTAAACGACAATGTCGGGAAGTTCGGGCACGGTTTGTCTATGTTGTCACGAGGCGCCACGCCCCGTAAAGCCCCCGCTTCGGCCGGTTTTTTCCCAGCGCTCGAAGTTTTTTTGTTTGTCAAAGGTCACTTGTCACTCGTTACTCGCCATTTGTCCTCTGGCGGAAGGCTTTGCGCGGCGGTATAATCGCTTCTCGAAAGTTGTTCGGGGGAATGTTAGGAGAATCGATAAGTCTGTAGCGACGCTGCCCAGGCGCGGGCGTCGTCATTCGCTTGCTTAAAGGAATTCCAGGCAAAACTAAGAGGATCGACTGAGAGGAGGAGACATGAAGCAATTTGTTATCGGAATGCTGAGCGCGCTGGTGTTGGTCTGTTTTGCCGCTGCGGCTTGTGCGCAGGCCGGCCCACGGGGGACATCGAGCATAACCGTGCAGGGGAAAAACATATCGGTTGAGTACGGCCGGCCGTCGCTGCGAGGCCGAGGTACCGATGAGTTGCTCGGCCAATTGCCGGCAGGGGGCTTTTGGCGTATGGGCTCCAACAAGTCGACAACGTTTAAGACCGATGTCGATTTGGATTTTGGCGGCGTCGCTGTTCCCGCCGGTGAATACAGCATCTGGATGCAGAAGGAAGCTGATAATTCCTGGAAACTGGTCTTCAACAAGCAGCACGGCCAGTGGGGCACTCAACACGACACTGCGCAGGACATCGCGACCGTGCCGCTGACGGAAAGCAAGTCGGCTACGCCGGCGGAGATGGTAACCTTGACCCTTCGCAAAGCAGGTAACGGCGGGATGCTTACCATCCAGTGGGGAACGATGGAAGACGTGGCCAAGTTTATGGTGAAGTAACGGCATTTGGGCGGGGTCCGGAGTCTGGGACTTGTCTTTTGGGACCCGAAGTTGTGTAGCGCCTACAGATCGGGGCGAAGTGTCCGGGGCTGGAGTCCGGGACTCGGGGACGTGGGTCTGCGGGCATAGGAGGCGCAGATGCATTTCGGATTCCGGATTTCGGATGAAGGCTGCGTCATGCCGGGAATGCAGGGCGCGCCAGGGTGCGACGAGGAGACATCACTCGCGGGAAGAGCAGTGACAAGTGAGAAGAGCAGTGACGAGTGACGAGTGAAAAATGACGAGGGAACGGCAAAGAATCCCTCACTTGCCACCTGTCACTCGTCACTTGTCACTGCCTTTTCCTACCATCGCCTACGCCGGTGGTACTCGCCGCCGCTCAGGCCGCCCAAGTCGATCAAGATCGCCAGAACCAGGATCAGCAGGTTAATACCCTGAATAGGCTGGTGCGTATTCGCCATCCACGCGTAGGCCAACGTTGCGAGCGGCACGAAGATAAAGCCCAGCGCGGGCAGAAGCAGCCCGTGATAGGCCCGTTCCAGATAATTCGATGTCAGAAAAATGACCCCGAGGGTGATTCGAGGAAAGATCAGAAAGAGGATGAGCAGAAGGCAAGGCATAGGGCCGTCTTTGTGACCTCGCTTTCCCGATAATCACTCGGACCAGTATAACCGTCGGCGAACGGATGCAGCAAGGACCGCAAAACCAGCTTCCCGTCCGGGGCGGCCTTGACGCGTACGGCTGATAGCGGTATAAGATGAGCAAGTTCCGTCCCAGAGGCCACACGTATGGATTTATATTCCAGGGGTAAGTGCAGTCCCAAGGCGCTGGCAATCATGCTGGCGTTCGCAGCGGCCATTGCCCTGACTTCCGCCGTTGGCAATGCGCAGAAAGCATCCAAGAAGCTCAGCGAACAGAATGTCATCGACCTGCTGACAGGGGATGTGTCCAGCGCCGATGTGGCGACCGAGGCGCGGAAGGACGGCATTTCCTTTCAGGTTACCGCCACGGCGGAGAAGGACATTCGCGCGGCCGGCGGAACGGACGAACTGGTTCGCGTGCTCAAATCACTGGCACCACGTGCACCGGCGCCCGCACCTACGCCCACGCCGCACCCCACGCCCGCGGCGGCTGCGCCGGTTTTGCTGATTCAGTCCACGCCCGGCCAGTGCGAGGTGTATGTTGACGACGAACCCGTAGGTTCCACCAGCCAGCAGGGGCGGCTGAAACTGACGCGGATTTCCGCGGGCGAACACAGCGTACGCGTGTCGCTGAGCGGATACCAGGATTACGAACAGACGGTGACGCTTTCCGCGGGACAAACTTCCACTGTTCCCGCGCAACTCCAGCAGGCGGCAGTGAAGCAGATAGCACCTCCGCCGCCCAACCCGCAACCGGAGCCTCAGGTAAGTTCGGGCCAACCCGGATGGCTGGGTGTTCTCGCCTTGCAGCAACAACCCGCCGGCGCACAGGGGGTGGTCCTGTCCGGCGCGCAACCGGGCAGCCCGGCTGACCAGGCCGGACTGAAAACCTACGATACGATCCTGGCCGTAAATGGGCAGCAGGTGACTACACCAGTGGCGTTGCGGCAGGCCGTGGCGGGTCATCAGGCTGGAGAAGTGGTGCAGGTCACCTGGAATAACGGTTCGACCACGGTCACACGGCCAATCCGGCTGGCTGCGACACCTGCGGGAGGAGGCCAATCTGGGGGCCAAAATCAGGTGCAGCCGAATCCCGTTCCCACGCCGACCCCCAGTCCGCGCCCGTCACTGAACCAATTCCCGCACAACGGCATGGCGTCATTTTACGTTGGGCACGACCACGGACCGAACGGGCAGGGCGGCAACAACTACTGCGTTGGAACAATGTCCATTGGTAACGGCATGATTTCTTATCAAGGCCAGAAAGGCACCAACGGAGTTCATAATTTTGAAATCCCGTTAAGCACCGTCCGAGAGGCTAAGCGGAACAATGTCTACCTGTCCCAAATCGGGGCGTTTCATATCAGGACGAAGAAAAACACGAACTTTAATTTCGTCGCTCTCAACCAACAAGGCCAGTATCAGCCCCCGGATACAGTCCTGACCGCCATCGATAATGCGATGGGTAAGTAGCGTCGCGTTCAGGTGAAGTGAACACGCTACCGTCCGCTATAAACCACCCGGCCCCCGACAATGGTCATTTGCACATGGGTTTTGTGAATGGCCAGCGGGGCGACATTGAACAAATCCTGCGACAACACGATCACGTCAGCCAGCTTTCCCGGTTCGAGTGATCCCCGGGTGCTCTCCTCGAACTCTGCATACGCCGCGCCTCGCGTGTAAGCGGCAAGCGACTGATCGAGTGTCACCTTTTGCTCTCCCACCCAGCCGCCCGGAGGATTGCCGTTGTCATCCTCGCGGGTGACGGCGTTCTGAATGCCGATGAAGGGATCGAGCGAGACCACCGGCCAGTCACTCCCAAACGCCAGCGTCGCGCCCGAGGCGGCAAGGTCGTGCCACACGAAAGAATAGGGAAGGCGCGCGGGACCGATATTTCGTGCCCAAACATTGAAGAGATTGGGCTCCGGATAGCAATGGTACGGCTGCATACCGGCAATCACGTGAAGCCGCCCGAAACGTGAAATGTCGGCAGGGTTGATGGTCTCAATGTGCTCGATGCGAAACCGGCGGTCCTGCGTTCCGTTTGCCCGCTCGGCGGCCTCGTAAGCGTCCAGGGCGGTGCGGACAGCCCGGTCGCCGATGGCGTGGGTCATTACCTGAAAATGCCGCCGGTCGAGTTCCAATACGTTGGTGCGGAACTGCTCGGGCGTGTAATTCAGTGCGCCCGATAGGTGGGGATCATCGGTGTAGGGCTGGAGCATAGCCGCCGTGTGGGATTCCACCACCCCGTCCATAAAGGCCTTGATGACTCCGGCGGAGAGCCACTCGTCATGGAAGCGGCGCCGGCCTTTTTCGAACTCGGCAAGCGTCGCCGGGTTGAGCTGAGGCGTCATCATCAGTGCCGTCTTCATGCGCACGGTCAATTCGCCACGGCGGCGGAGCTCGGAGTACAACTCCATCTCTTCCAGGCTGCCGCTGGCGTTCACTACGCTCGTGACGCCGTGGCTGTTCGCTTCCTTCAAGCCGGCGCACAACGCTTGCAACTTCTCGTCACGCGTGGACGCCGGGATCACGTCCCGGACCAGATGCGCAGCTTGCTCTTTTAAGACGCCCGTCGGCTCGCCGGTGGCGGGGTCGCGTACGATGATGCCTACCACCTCCCTACCCTCTTTGATGTCGGGTGTGTCGCGCGTAATGTGTGCAAGCGCAAGGGCTTTCGAGTTTACCCAGATGCTGTGTCCGTCGTAGCAGTCCACCACCACGGGGCGATCCGGCACGATGTCATCGAGGATTCTCTTATCGGGCAAGCCGGAAGGCTTAAACGCATCGTAAAGCCATCCCCGGCCGAGCAGCCACGGTTCCTCGGGATGAGACGCGGCAAATTCCTTAATGCGCTGCTTGATGCCCGCGACCGTGTAGAGATCGTCCAGCGCAAATTGTTGCAGGGCCAAGCTCCCTTCCAGAAAATGTAAATGACTGTCGATAACGCCAGGCATGGCCATGCGGCCCGCCAAGTCGATCACCTGGGCGCCGCGACGGTAGGAGTCCAGATCTTTGTCTGCACCCACCGCCAGAATTCTGCTGCCACGGATGGCGATGGCCTGCGCCCACGGTCGGGCAGTGTTGGCGGTGTAGACCCGGCCATGCAACAACAGCAAGTCGGCCTTTGGCTCTGGCGGACGGCTATCCTGTGTCCAGCCAGCCGCGCTGAATACCAGAATGACAAAAGTCAGCGATAGAAATGGAGCTGCAAGACAGCGTGAGCGGTGGCGCATCGATTCCTCCCCGGGGTAGTGAATCCCAAATCGGGCTATGTCCAGCGAAACCAGCGCAATGCCAACAGATAGGTGAGGACTCCCCAGAGGCCAAGCACCAGCAAGCGTGCGGTTTGATGAAGCAGCGGCGTGCCTTCCAGAATCGCGGCGCGAAGAGCATCGTTCAGGGCCGTAAGCGGCAGCGCCTTAATGAAGGGATGGAGAATGGCAGGGAAGCGCTCATAAGAGAAAAAAACGCCGGACAGAATCCACATGGGCATCATGACGAGATTAATCAGCCCGCTGACGGTTTCGATTTTCTGGGCGCGGCTGGCGGTGAGCAGCCCTACGCCGCCAAAACAGAGCGCCCCCATTGCGCTGATGAGCACGATGGAAACCCATGAACCGACCACCCGCATGTGAAACACCAGCATACCGAACCCCAGCAGCATGGCCAGTTCGAGCAGCATGAGCACCAGGCGGCTGCTCGCCAGCGCCAGGAGGAAGTCACTGCGGCGCATGGGGCTGGCGACATACCGCTTGAGCAGCTTGCGTTGACGCAGATCCACCAGGGCAAAGCCAATCCCCCACATGCCGGAGTTCATCAGGTTCATGCCCAACAATCCGGGAATCAGGAAATCGATGTAGCGCGCACCCGGTTCGCGCGATACGTAGGTGGCCGTAGCAATGCTGTTCTTTCTTCCCGCGGCGGCTTGCAAGCTATCATCGGTGATACTGCGCGCGAGCACACTTTCCGTTCGAGCCGGGTCGTAGAAGTAGTCAAAGCCGTCTGCGCGCGGCATCACGATCAGGTCGTATTTACCCAATCGGAACTGGCTAAAGGCCTCCGAGGCCGGCATTGCTTCCGCACGCACTTTGCCTGCCGCAGACGCCGCGTGGAGCAGGCCCATCACGTGCCCGGCTTCGGGGCCTGAGATCACGGCTACGCGGCACACATCGGCGGGCTTGTTGCGGAAAGCAATCCCCAGCCCCAGGGCCAGCAGAACAGGGAAAATGAACACCCAGAAGATGACCTCCGGCTCGCGGTACATCTCTTTTAGGCGGGCCAGGAGCAAGAGTTGGTAGCTTTTCCAGCGGCCTGTGACCGGGCCATCGGGAGATGGGGACATTTGGAGATCGGGTGATTGGGCCATCGAGCGATCGGGAGATCGGGAGATTGGAGGATCGGATTGGGAGATTTGGTGATCAGGCGATCCGGTGGTCGGAACAGCCGTAGAAGTGTTCAGGTCCCGCGTATCGCTTCTCCGAACACCCGATTCTTGTTTTTCGTTCATCCGCTCACCCGATTTCTGTTTTTCAATCTCCCGATCACCCGATCTCCCGATCTCCAGATAGAATTCATTCTTCTCTCAGACGCCGTCCAGTGAGGTTCACGAAGACGTCCTCCAGGCTGGCGTGGCGCGTCGTCAAGTGCAGCAAGTGCTCGTGGCAGCTTTGGATGGCGGCTAACAGGGCGGGAATAGTCTCATGCGGCTCGCGTACACTCAGCACCACGAGACCGTCCTCGCGGTGGACCGCTTCGACCCCCGGCAGCGAGCGCCACGCGTCGAGTTCGCCGGTGGCAATGCCCGTGGCGTCGAATTCCACCCGGTGGTGCCCGCCCAGGCGCTCGATCAATTCGGAAGGCGTTCCGGAAGCGATGGTGAGCCCATGATCCACAATCGCGATGCGGTCGCAAAGGCGTTCGGCTTCGTCCATGTAGTGCGTCGTCAGCAGGACGGTGCCGCCCCGCTGCTGGAACTGGCGAATTACCTCCCAAAGCTGCCGCCGGCTTTGGGGATCGAGTCCGGTGGTGGGTTCGTCCAGAAACAGGATCCTGGGGTTCGCGACCAGGGCCGTGGCCACGGCCAAGCGCTGCTTCTGCCCGCCCGAGAGTTTACCTACCCAGGCATTTGCTTTCTCGGTGAGCGCCAACTCCGCCATCACGTCTTCGACCGCGCGCGGACGGCGATAAAAACTGGCGAACAGCTCCAAGGTCTCGCGTACCGTGAGCTTTTCGGCAAGACGCGTTTCCTGGAGCGAGATACCCAGTAGCTCGCGGAGTTCGCGATCGCTCGTCTGCCAATTGTGGCCCAGAATCTCAACCGTGCCGGACGAGGGCTCCAGCAGTCCTTCCAGGATCTCGATGGTGGTCGTCTTGCCCGCGCCATTGGGGCCCAGCAGGCCGAAGCACTCGCCCACTTGTATTTCCAAGTCGAGCCCGCGCACAGCCTCGACGTTGCCGTCGTACGTCTTGCGCAGGCCCCGGCAGCTCATCGCGACGTCCATGGTCTGCATCATAGCGGATTGCGGCGCAGGTGGGAACCGGCTTCCTGCCGTCGTGCGCGCCGAGATACCACGATTCCGGATTGGAACGGCGTAGGGTTGGATCGAACAACCGAAAGGCTGCCTCGGAACAGCGGAATTCTTGGGATGAACGGAAGGACAACTGGCCTACGAAGCGCCCGCTACAGTCACTACTATTGTGCGTTGGCGCCCGCGGGCGTCGCACTCGAGGTGGAAAATCTGCTGCCACGTTCCGAGCAGCATTTCTCCACCGGCAATGGGTACGGTCAAGGAGGGGCCGAGGAGGGTCGCCTGCAAATGCGAATGGCCGTTGCCGTCGTGCCACGCCTGCTCGTGACCGTAAGTGCGGCTGGGAGGAATGAGCTTGTCGAGGAGGGCCGGCAGATCACGCTCCAAGCCGGGTTCGAACTCGATGGTGCCAATGGCCGCCGTGCTGCCCACATTGAACACGTTCACGGTGCCGGTTTTGATGTTCGATGCGGCGACGGCAGCGGCCACCTGAGGCGTGAGGTCGTGCATGTCGCCTTGCCCTGAAGTGCGAAGTGAAATCTGCTGTTGATGAACCATGATTGTCATCCCTCGGAATCCGCAGCCGCCGTTTAAAGCCGATGGCGCAGCGTTGGTCCTACTGTAACTTATGCCACCACTCACGAAGAGAGTGGCAGCGGCCATCTGAATCTAATGCGATCAAGAAGATTCCGTCCAGTTTAGTTATAAGGCCAGAGGGCACGCGGACGAACGATGCCTGCCACCTCGCTAGACCATGTTCACTGGTGACCGCGAGAACTTCGTAACTAAACTGGATGTTCTCCTGGGTTTTTGCGACGCCGTTCCAGTATTCGTGGATCGCCGCACGCCCTTGTGGGCGTTTATCGAACGGGGTCACTTGGTAAATGGCATCGTCCGTGTAAAGAGCGGTTGCGGCGTCGGGGTCGCGGGACATCCACGCGTGCCCGTAGGTGTCGAGCCAGCGTTTGAAGCTTTGTTGATCCATCTGAACACGCTTGGCCTTTATTCTTGCACAACATTACGCTGGGTGTGAGGACCCAAACTCATGTAGGAGCGACGATGGCGTTCCAAGCGGTCGAAAAACCGATCCAGGAAGCAGGCCAAAATTGCCAGCGCCCGCCGGCTCTGCCGCGCGAACCGGAGGAAGTCAGGGAGAAGTTGGGGCCGGCGCGCCAATTGGCCGAGCAGCCGCCCAATCCGCATCTGCCCGTCAGCACCCATCGCCGCTTCAAAGTCGCAGGTCATGGGCATATCGACTGGGTCGAGGACCACGCGCAGGGCGAGGGCAGGAATGCCGCAGGCTGACCATTGCTTCATGACCGTTAAGCTTTCCATGTCGGCTATGTCGGCGACCGTTGCCAGATTCACCTTCTCATCGATCGTACGAGCGATGCGCGGCAACGTGATGAGAGACGGCGCTGGCTTAGCCCCGCATTGGACGGCAAGATCGATGAGCGTTGGGTCACTGCTGAGTTTCGCGTCTCCTGAGGAACCACACACCGAATGCGCCACCACGATGTCTCCCGACCGCCACTCGGGTTTAAGACCAGCGGCAACTCCCGTTACCACGCCCACCGACGGCTGCAATCTGGCGGTCAAATCGTGCACGTGGTCAGCGTTGTGCGCGCCCGCTCCGACCAGGGCCACGTGTACTTCGATCGAGCCCAAAGACGCGACTGAGACGGAGTAAGACGAATTTGCCACCCGGCGAAAACGATGCTTGCGCCGCCAGGGAGCGAATTCTTCCTTCAGCGCAAAGGCGACCAGGGCTCTCATCATCTTGTTGTCAGACTGCGTGTTCGCGGGCGGCATGGTTCCGAAGAGGTTGACGCAGGTAACCATTATCACTGTACCAGCGAATGGCGCGCTCCAAGGCGCCTTCCAGCGGGCCGGGTTGAAATCCCAACTCGCGCGTGGCCTTTGAGCAGTCAACAAACATTTTGTGCCGGGCCATGCGCACCCCTTCCAGCGGAATGCGTGGCGGGCGCCGGAAGACGCGGGCGGCTAACGAGTCGGCCAGCGATGCTAATAAAGGCACCCAATGGGGCAGGCGCACGCGGGGCACGGGGCGGCCGCTCAGTGCGGAAAGGATTTCGAGCAATTGTTTGAGCGTCAGATTGCGGTCGCCCAGGATGTATCGTTCCCCAATCCGCCCCCGTTCGGCAGCCAGCCAGTGTCCCTTAGCCACGTCCTCGACGGCGATGAAGTTCAGTCCGGTGTCGACGTAAGCGGGCATCAGGCCGTTGAGAAAGTCGAGAATGATGCGGCCGGTGGGCGTGGGCTTCCAATCGCCAGGTCCTACGGGCGTCGTCGGGTTGACGATAACCACCGGTTGGCCACTTCGCGCCGCTTCCAAAGCCTCTTGTTCGGCCAGGTATTTTGACCGTTTGTAGTGCCCGATCATGTCGCTTAACCGCAGGCTCGTTTGTTCATCAGGCATTTCCCGCGGGTGGTGAGGAACCAGGGTCCCGACGCTGCTCGTATGAATAAAACGGTCGATTCCGGCTTGCCGGGCGGCAGCAAGGAGGTTGCGTGTGCCGGTAACATTGCTGTCATAAATTTCCTGGGGATTGGGCGACCACAGCCGGTAATCGGCAGCGACGTGATAAACGCGGTTTACACCGCGCAGAGCGGAGGGGAGGGAAGCGACATCGCGCAAATCGGCGTAAGCAATCTCTACGGACAGGCCTTCCAGCGCACGCAGGTCACGCTTGGGGCGAACCAATACCCGAACTTGGTCGCCCTGCTGGACCAAAAAGCGAGCTACGTGGTTTCCGATGAATCCGTTCGCGCCGGTAACAAGGGAGAGCATTTGTCTGTATCGCGGCCATTTGCCCGGTGGCCGTTGCTTCCGGAAATCTGCCACCTGAGCAGTCTCCAGGTATCCCGGAGCCGTCGATTGCCGCCCAACACGGCAGAGGCCTCGTATCCCACGTGCACCATGCAATGTTCGCAGCGAGGATCGCGCCCGCGGCCGTACTTGTCCCAGTCGGTTTTCTCAATAAAGTCCTTGAACGTGGCGTAATGGCCGTCAGTGATGAGGTAACACGGCGCCTTCCAACCTTTTGGGTTGTATGTGGGGTTTCCCCAGGCTGTGCACATCAAATCCTCACGCTCGCCGCGCAAGTAGTCGAGGTAGATCGGAGAGGTCATCAAGGCGTAATTCTCAAGAATACTGGTGGCTTGGCGGAACTTCTCCTGAATCTCCTGCCGGGACATGAAGATATCTTTCTGCTGAACGGCGGCATAGGAGTAGCTGGGGGCGATGGTGTGGCCATCCACGCCGAAGTCCTTGAGGTACTCAAACAGTGCCGCAATTTCCTTCAGGTCCGTTTGCTTGTAGATCGTCGTGTTCGTGCAAACCAGGAAACCGGCATCCTTGGCGGCCCGGATGCCGTCGATAGCTTGCCGGAAAACGCCCTTGCGCTCGACGCAAAGATCGTGGGTCGCCTCCATGCCGTCCAGGTGAACGTTGAAAAAGAAGTGGGAGGAGGGTTTGAACTCCTTCAAACGCTTCCTGATAAACATGCCATTGGTGCAAAGGTAGATATGCTTACCGCGATCCAGGATCTCTGTCACCAGGCGTTGCAGCGGCCGATAGATCATCGGTTCGCCACCGCAGATGGCGACAATGGGGGACCCGCATTCATCCACCGCCTTCAGGCACTGCTCCGCCGGGATCTGGTCTTTGATGGTGTCCTTGTATTCGCGGATGCGGCCGCAGCCCGTGCACGTCAGATTGCAGGCATGCAGAGGCTCCAACATCATCACGAGGGGGAACATCCGAACCCGGCGAATCCGGTTCGAAGCAATGTACTTGCCCATACTGGCGGTCATGCTCAGCGGAAATCTCATCCATGCCTCCCGTTTCCATTTCCATTCGGCGGGGGGAACTCCTGCGGAGAGAAGAGCCGAGCTGCATACTCGCTTGCGCCGTAAAGCAGGTTCCGGTACCGCGCTAATGCATAGAGAGGGAACACATTCCGGTACAGATGGTACTTGAGGTAGAAAACGCGTGGAAAACCCGTCCCCGTACATGCAGACTCCGGCCACGCGCCGTTCTCTCTCTGTTGATCCAAAAGATAGCCGACGGCCTGGTTGACCGCCGGTTCGGAGACATCCCCGGCCGCGAGCAAGCCAATGAGTGCCCACGCGCTTTGCGAAGGCGTGCTCTGGCCTTGGGCCTTCAGTTCAGGGTCGTCGTATGACGCGCAGGATTCGCCATAGCCACCGTCGGGGTTCTGTACCCGCCGAAGCCAGGCGACGGCCCGCTGGGATTCCGGTTCCTGATTTAAGCCGACGGTTTCCAGCGCACGCAATGCTCCGCTCGTTCCGTAGATGTAGTTAACGCCCCAACGCCCGTACCAGGGCCCTTCCGTGCACTGGTCTCGCTGGAGAAAACGCACCGCACGCTGAATTCTCGGATCGGACGCCGGCCATTTTAGACGACCCAAGTATTCCAGTACCCGGCCCGTCACATCTCCGGTGGAGGGGTCAATCATGGCGTTGTGGTCAGCGAAAGGGACCCGGGTGAGGAAGGTGGAATCGTTGTCGCGGTCAAATGCTCCCCAACCGCCGTCACGATTCTGCATACTGAGGACCCAGGCGGTGCCGCGGCGCAGTGCTTGCTCCATCCGGGCGGAATCCGGGTAGGCGACGCGCTGCAGCGCCATCAGGACAAAGCCGGTGTCATCCACGTCGGGATAGAAGTCATTGCGAAACTCGAACGCCCATCCTCCGGGGTCCACGCCCGGGTTATTGATCTGCCAATCACCGCCTCCCAGAACTTGGCGGTCGAGCAGCCAACCGGCGGCTTTGACCAACGCCGGGTGGTCGGGTGGCAAGCCGGCCTCCTCCAGGGAAAACATCGTCACCGCCGTATCCCAAATCGGGGATACACACGGTTGCACGCGCAGCGTATCCCCATCTTCTATTTCAAACTGGGCGAGATGGCCGATTTCCCGGGCCGTGAGGGGATCGTCGGCCGAGTAGCCCAACGCGCGCAAGGCGAATACCGAGTTCACCATGGCAGGGTAGATGGCACCCAGCCCCTCAGTCCGCTCCAAGTGCTCGAACAGCCAATCCTTGGCTCGGCGGAGCGCTCGTTTGCGGAGGGGTTTCCACGGGAACTTCTCGTGCAGCCGGAAGAGACGATCGAGAAGCAGGAAGAAGTTGCGCCAGCTTACGATACGCCGGTCCCATTCGAACGCGGGAATACATCCGGAAGAATCCCGAAAGAGTTCCGCCACCCCAACATTGGGAGGTAAATCCCAATGGGGTTTTCGTGCGAAAACAAGCATCAAGGGCACCACGATGGCGCGTGTCCATGACGACATGGAATAAATGTTCAGAAAGAACCAGGAGGGCAGAAGTATAAGCTCGGGTGGTATCGCGGGTACAAACGACCACGGCAGCACACTGCCCAAGGCTAGATACAGGCGGGTGTACGAATTGGTCGCCTCAACTCCACCCAAATCATGAATCTGGCAGCGGGCACGCGCCATATGAGGTGCGTCCGGGGAGTCCCCGGCCAGTTTAAGGGCGACGTAGGCCTTAACTGTGGCGTTGAGTTCTGCCGGACCTCCGGCGTAAATGTTCCATCCACCGTCCGGGAGTTGCCGGCGACGAATGTAATTGGCCAGCTTGACGCGCCGGTGGCTGTCCAGCTTTCCCAGAACATGAAGGAAGAAGATGTAATCCGACTCCAGCGTCGTGTCGGCTTCAAGTTCTCCTACCCAGTAGCCTTCCGGGGCTTGTAAAGAGAGGAGGCGGTCTACGGCTCGCTGGATGGCCTCCTGGATATTGTCGTCGAATCGGCGTTCCGCGTACGTGAGCCTCTGAGGCTCCGGGCTCATCTGCGGATCGCTTTGTTGTCGTGGTTTCATGAAGTGCCTAAGTTCTTCTCCCTCTCCGCTGAAGCCGTAGGAGGCCCCTCTCATTGGCGGCAGACAAGCCTTTACCTTCGGCAACGATGACCGTACTCAGGATTTTGCGCTCTGGAAGCTCCCTTCAATCGGCGCCCCAACCTAGCCCGCCTGTAAGAGATCTTGCCCAAACACACAAAAGGCCAGTTTACAGTCCGACTGCTGAATTTTCAAGCATCTTGCTGCAAGTCAATCTGCTTCAGCGCATTATGAACCATGCCAGCGCGACGGATGGCGGCATAAATGGCCCCGGATGCGGACAATTTGTCTGCACATTCCGCAGCTATTTCCTTGGCGTCGGCGAGGCTCGGTGCCTTGAGGTTTTCCAACCTATGCAGCCGCCAGTTGGACGCCTTTAGCACTCCATGGCCGCTTGCAGCATCGCCCGGGTATAGCCCACGTTGTAAGCGTAACCGATGTATGAGCCCCCGCCGGGGTACTGTGACTTGAACCCGGAGATTTCCCGGTCCGCATCGAGCCCACGGGGATGCTCGGGATAGATCAAGCGAGGATACTTCTGCCGGAGAAGCTCCTTCATTACTGCAAACATATCCACTTGGCCTTCGTCCAGAAAGACCTCCGTGTATTTCTCGCGCGGCGTTTGCACGCGAACGTTGCGAAAGTGTACATGGTTGATCCGGTCGCGACTGCCGAAATAGCGGCAAACCTCCACTGGGTCCTCCCCCAGTTCGCGCGTCACGCCGCAGTCAAACGTGATCCCGTTCGATTTGCTGCGCACGATTTCAATCAGGTGCTTCCAACCCGCCAGAGTGCCCATGATTTGTTCCGATCCGCGACTGAGCGGCGCCGGCGGATCATTGGGATGCAGGGCAAGCCGCACTCCCGATTGCTCGGCTACGGGCACGACCGCCTTCAGAAAATAGGTGATGTTATTCCACATCTCCTCCAGGCTGTGGGCTCCCTCATTGGGTAGCGGCGGCAAATCCTTCGCCCGTTCATAATCGAATGCCGTCAATCCTGCGCCCGCCCTGCCGACTTGAGCGTAATATCCTTCCTCCAGCCGGTGGGCATAGAAGTTGTACTCGATCACTGGCACTCCCGCCGCCCCAGCGGCGCGAATAGATTGCTGCACCTTCTGAATCTCAGCATCGCGGCCGGGCCTTCCGTAGAGAGTGTTCCTGAACCCCGAAATCATGATGTTGCCCAGGGTCAGACCTCCTGACTTAAGGCGATCCACAAGGGAACGGATTTGATTTTCCTCCCACGGTATTCCCGGCAAGCCCGTCGCCACGTGGTTTACTCCCAGTTGTTTTATGCGGCGCATGCGGGCTTCATCCGGACCGCCCGCTGCGAGGTGACTCTCTATCTGCAGACAAATCTTCGGCGTTTCGGGACCTTCGTCGTGCAACATCGGTAGAACTGGCCCGCGCGACGTAGGGCTTAGCAAGGCGGCCGCACCTACTGTTTTCAAGACCTGTCGGCGGGATACTGCTGGATTCATAGTTGACTCCTTTTCACAAGCAACTTCGGCGAAGGCAGTTCGGGAGGCCGGGAACAAACGGTGCCACCGCGACGATGGGGCCGCTGGAATGAACGAAGCTTGCCGGGGCCGGCTGTAGCCGACTCTGGTGCCCTGGATCAGAACCCCACACGAATGGTTTTGATTTCGAAGGGCTTCACGGGAACGATGACCTTGGTTCCCTTGATGGCAAAGGCCCTTGCGGGTACGAACTTATCCCATTCCATCATGTCGGTTTCTCGCGCGGTGCGCGGCGTGCGCGCGAAGTTGAGCACGGCAGTAGAGGCTTTGTCGGCCGTTTCATACAACCGGACGATGTAATCGTTCGAGTCCTCGGCTTTCTTAACGGATTCCGCGGTGACGTTCGAAGGAGCCACGTCAAGAACGCTGAAAGTCGCGGCCAACGATCCGGCGTGAGAGGGTTCAGATCTGGCCAGCAGCGGCTCGTTGAACTCGGCTCCGCGACGCGTGGCGTTGGCCTCCTGCCAGGAACCGCGGTGAGGAATAAGTGCGTACTTGATGTGGTGGATGCCCACGATCGGATCGTCCGATTGGTCGGACCAAGTGTCCGGCATCGACGGGTAACCACGGCGCGGACCACGGATCAGGCTCATACGCAGCGTATTCTGCTCGTACGAATACCCATACTTGCAGTCGTTGAGCAAGGTAAGTCCCAAATCCCCAGCTTGATTGCTGATGTCCGCCCAGCGTTGCCCCGCCACCTCAAACTTGGTGCGATCGGCGATTTCCCACTTGCGAGGAGGCACGGACAACCGGATTCCCGGGTCTTCTGTCAGCGTGTAATCAAATCGTTGAATGGCTGCGTAGGGAATTTCGTAGGTCGCGTAAACGTTCTTGAAGTCGACTGGAAACGCCACCTTGGCGAACCGGTACTTCTCATGCCAGTCGACGCTCAGCTCAAAATCCACGCGGTCCGCATGGCTGTAAAGCACGATGTTCTCGACGAACGTGGAATCGCCGAACGATTTCTTCACTTGCACGACGGCGCGGATGGGGCCGGTTTCCACCACCTTTACGCTTTCGGCTTTGTCCAGCTTATTGTCCGCACCAAGGTAGATGTTCCAAGCCCGGCTCGCCGCCCGGAGCCTTGGGCGGTTTGTCTTCCCAAACTTCCAGCGCCGCGCCCGAATTGTCCTCACGCAGGAAGTTTGTATCCATACCTTTCTTTTTCAGAGATTTCAAGTTGCCGGACTCGGGATCGATGACCGCCTCGAGTTGGCTGTTGGTCAGGGTGAGGCCGGAGACGATGAGGTCCGTGGCGAACGTGGGCTGTTCGGCGCTCGGCACCACGCGATACTCCTTGTAGCCTATTCCCGGAACCTTCTCGGCGAGGAACAACGCCTTCGCCGTTCCCGCCTGAGCGTCGAGTTGATAAGGCACGGTGCGCCCGGCCGCGTCGACAATCTTGAAGTGTTCGAGCCCGGCAAAGTAGCTTGGGCCCAACGAAACAATATCGGTTCTCTCCCACGGCAACGGATTGAAGATCAGAACGGAGCGCCCCTCGCCCTGCGTGTTGACACGTTTGGAAATGGTGGAGAGGGCGGAATCCAGAATCTTGCCGCCGTCGTGTTTGATGTCGCCATAATCCGTGGCCGCATCGCGATAGACCTCAGGCGCCGCGGAGCCGTCAATGTTGTCGTGGACCTGGCCGAACAGGACTTTCTCCCATAGTTTCTGCAGGCTTTCCTGGGGATAAGCCTGGCCGAACTGAGAGGCGAGGAGCGAGAATTTCTCGGCGTTCATCAGCAGCACTTCGCACCGCCGATTGTCGCGCTTCACCTGTGAGTCGGTGGTGAAGGTGCCGCGGTGGGTCTTGACGTAGAGTTCATCATCCACGGTGGGCAAATCCTTGGCCTGCGGCAGCGCCTGAATTTGGTGGAAGTAATCCAATGCCGTGCTGAAGCGTACGGTGGGAAAGTCGGGGTCGTGCATCAGCGTCGCGGCGCGGTCCATCATATCGGGCATGGGCCCGCCCCCGTGGTCGCCCTTGCCGTACAGGATCAGGAGCTTGTCCACATTTTGCTCGGTCTCAAGGGTGTGCAGGTAACCCAGCATCTGGTCGGGCATGACGGGCTGCGAATAGTCGCCCACGGTGTGAAAGGCCAGAACCCGGGAGCCGTCCGGTCCCTGCCACCAGAAAAGGTGGTAAGGGAAGGGAACGGGCGGGTTATTGCGCTCGATCTGCCACTTCAATTTGTGCGTTACGAAATAATCGATGCCGCTCTTGTGGTAGATTTGGGGCAAATTCCAATTGAAGCCGAAGGAATCCGGCAGCCAGCCAATCTTGACGTCCACGCCGAACTTCTCTTTGAAATAGCGCTTGGCATAAAGATGTTGCCGCACCAGTGACTCGCCGCTCGGGATGTTAGTACTGTGTTCAGTCCACGACCCGCCTACCACCTCCCATTGTCCCGAGGCGATCTTTTTCGAGATTTGCGCGAAAAGATCGGGATAGTACCGTTCCGTCCACTTATACGCCTGGGCCGCACTCATGGCGTAGACCATGCCCGGGTGTTCTTGCATCATTTTGAAGACGCTTTCAATGGTTAGGGGAAGAACCTCGTGAATGGTCTCACTTCGCGGCCAAAGCCACGAAAGATCCGTGTGGGCGTAACCCACCAAATCAATTTCACCTTGTGGCTTGCTTTGGCCGGCCATGCTTACCGTCAAGCCCACCAGGACTCCGGCAATCAAAAGCACGTAACCGTATGATCGGAACCTGAACACAGAGGCCTCCATTCGAGTCGAGCGCCCTTCCCCGAGCCCCTTGCGGAACTCGTGGAAGGAGGATGTAGAAACGATGGCGCGGAGATCCCTTCCTCCGCCGCCCGATAATGTACGACTGAACGCCTTTACATGCAATTATCGATTTTGTCGCGAGGGTGCTTCTGCCCGGCGATGCGTCATGTGATAACATTGCTCTTCGAGATTCTACAGAACGCCGCAAGGCTGTAAGGGATCGATTCACGCTTTCATTCGAGCAGCACGGGTTTTATTTCATGGTATCGGAGGCTACAACATGGGTTCAGAAGCAGGCGCCCTCATCGTTTCATCCATCCAGGAAAGCATCCGGGTGAAGCAAGCTCTGCTCGAGGACAAACGTCTTTTGGACCAGATTGCCGACGTGGTCAAGGAATTCGTCTCGGCGCTGAGGTCCGGGCATAAGATCCTCTTGTTCGGCAATGGGGGTAGCGCCGCCGACGCGCAACACATTGCGGCGGAGTTCGTGGGACGATTCCAGATGGAGCGCACGCCGCTGCCCGCGCTGGCACTGACCGTAAACACATCCGCCCTTACCGGCATCGGCAATGACTACGCTTACGAAAACGTGTTTTCACGGCAGATTGAAGCGCTGGGTGTCGCGGGCGACGTGGCCGTGGGAATCTCGACGAGCGGAAAGTCCCCCAATGTCCTGAACGGGCTGGCGGTCGCCAAGGCTAAAGGGTTGGTCACTGTAGCCTTGACCGGCAGTTTCGGAAGCAAGATGCATGAGGTTTCGCGCCACTGCCTTTGCGTGCCCTCGGACGCGACTCCGCGCATTCAGGAATCCCACATTTTGATCGGCCACATCATTTCCCAGATTACGGAAATGGAACTCTTTGGCGGCTAGGGGCCGGCCGCGCCGGGGGACGCAACGGCCCCACATGGCAGCTCGGCCGACGGCGGGGAGGGAACGCCGCGGCATGCCGGCGTGCGGCTCAGCCCCGTGCCGGGTTTCCATTCTTGAGAGCCTAGTTGGTAGCGGCACATTGTCATACCGTTTTCAGTTTTCCATATTTCGAACAAGTGGATTTGTTTTCAGCATGTTCTCAGGTTCGAGGGGTCAAAAAGCGGTTTTGCGACCTTTTATTTTCAATAACTTCTCAGGTTTGGGGAATTGCGTCTGCGACGGACATTGTGTCCCTGTACGTGTTGCGCGATGTCGGCCTTTTCACTAGCCATGACCGAATCTGATTTCCTTGCCCCGTGCAATATAGACGTGGCGGGCTTGAATAGCCGGAACACCATATCGACTAACACTATAGCCTATTAATTTGCTTTGTCAAGACGGAACTTTGCCCGACTTTCCGCTCCAGCCGTCGCTCGCTCTTGCCGTTATCTTTTGCTGAAATCCGACAACGGGTCATACGGGCCCGTTTCAACCGGTTGGTAATTCCAATCCGGCGCGACCCCGTCGCTCTTGACAGAATGGATGATCAAACGGTCCTGCTGATTCTGCATGACCGTTCTCTTAAGCGCCGGTCCGTCCCAACCCTGTGCAGCCAAGGCTTGGAGTTCAACCTCCACCCGCGAATACCGAGCGTCTCCGGCCGCGTTCACGGTTTCGTTAGGATCCGTCTGCAGGTCAAAGAGCTGCGGCGGATATCCGTTCACGATGATGTATTTGTATTGATGCCGCCGCACCATGCGGATGGGCTCGATGGTGCCCTCACCAAGGTACTCGGCAATCACCGTGCGCTGATCGTCTTCGCCGCGCCCGCTGAGCAGGGGCACCAGGCTGTGACCGTCGATTTGCGTATCCACGTTGGCGCCGGCCAGCTCGGCGAAGGTGGGGAATAGATCGAGGGTCGATACCGGGGCACCCACGCGTTTTCCTTCCGGCAACAGTCCGGGCGCGCTGACGATCAGGGGCACGCGGCTTGACCACTCGAGCATCAGACGTTTGGACCATTGGTGGTGTTCTCCCAGCATCTCGCCGTGGTCGCTGGTGAAGATCAGCACCAGGTTTTGGTCCAATTGCAAGCGTCGCAGTTCGGCAACAAGTTTTCCCAACCGATTGTCAACCCAGGAGATCATGCCCAGGTAATTCCGCCGCGCTTCCCGGATCCGTTCTGGCGTAAGCTTCACCCGCGTCCCGTGGTGGATCTCGAACCATTCATACGTGGGGCTGAGCCGGCGGATATCGCCATAGTCTTGGGGCAAGGGAATATCCGCGGCCTTGTAAAGGTCCAGGAATTCCTGCGTGCTGGTAAACGGGTCATGCGGTTGAGTGAAGGAAACATTGAGCAAGAAGGGTTGGCGCGGTTGGGGGCGCAGCGAATACTCGCGGAGCCACGCCAATGCGCGGTCAAACGTCATCTGGTCATAGCCGAGTTGCGGCGTCCATTTTGAGGGTCCCAACATCTTAAGTTGGGCTCCGACGGAGGTGCCTGGGTTAAAGATGGGTCCTCGCCGCCAATCGGGGAGCATCGAGAACCCTGCGGGGAAGATGTCAGGGGTAAGCCGCTCGTCGAATCCATGCTTTTGCTCGGGTCCGACGAAGTGGCACTTGCCCGCCACTGCCGTTTGGTATCCGGCGCGCTTGAGATAATGAACGAACGTGGGAAGATGGGCGGCGAATTCCGAGGCATTGTCGTAGGCTTCCACCTTGTGGGGTAGCCGGCCCGTGAACAGGCTGATTCGGCTGGGCACGCACAGCGGACTGGCGCAATAGGCGGAATCGAAAACGGTTCCAGTGCGTGCCAGATCATAGAGGTTGGGCGTGTGGGCAACCTTCTGGCCGTAGGGGCCCAGCATGAACGGGGTCACCTGATCGGCCATGATGAATAGAATGTTCGGCGGCGACGTCTTGGTTGTTTCTGGTGTTCCGGCCGCCTGGGTCTGCAACAAGCTGGCGGCCAGTGCACCTTGCACCGGAGTTTTGATGAAATCTCGTCGATTCATTGGCTAGCCCTGTTGCGACGTGGGGCGCCGCTGATGAGAATGCGCAGCGCGCTGCAATGCGCTGCGCCTAAACGTTGCCGGCGGATCGTTAATCGTTGGCCACCGCAGTCAGGATTTCCCCGGGTGAAGCGGTGCCGGTGCCTTTTTTCGTGACGGTAATCGAGGCCACGAGGTTGCCGAAGCTCGCGGCCTCAACGGGGTCGTGGGTGACGGCCATGGTGAGCGCGGTGCCCGCGGCAAAGCTATCGCCGGCGCCGCAGATATCCACGGGTTTTTCCACGGGCCGGGCTTGGGACCAGGTTTCCTTCCCCGCTTCCAGGACCAGTGCCCCTTGGGGACCGTGGGTCAAGAAGAGTGCCGGCGCTTGCAGAGATTCGCGCAGCCGCTTGAAATCCACTGTTCCCAACAGCGCTTTGCACGCCGCCTCCGCCTCACTGTGATTGGGCTTGATCATGATTCTGCGGAACAGGTGGACGCGCCGGCGCGAATCCGCCAGGAACACCTTTTCCGGATGCTTTTCCGCCAGCGCGATCAGCGACTCGCGCACCGCCGGCGTGACGACGCCGCCGGCCGATGTCTCCGCCTGGTCGGCCACCAGCACGGCGTCAAACTGGTCAACGGCGGTGGACAGGTTGGCCAGGATGGCTCGTTCGGCGTCCACGGGCAGCGGCTGGGTGTTGATAAAGTCCACCCGCGGCTGGTCCTCGACCCCGTTGCGGCTGTTCAGGAGCTTCGTATAGGTGAACGTCTGCCAGTTGCGGACGCGCACCATCAGGCTGGCGTCGATGCCGCGTTCGGTCAGCGCGCGGTCCAGTTCGAAACCGAACCCGTCGTCGCCGCGAACGCCGAGTACCGCGACCTTGGCGGGCTTCAGCGCCGCCAGATTGTTGGCCACCGTCCCGCCCCCGCCGGGCGTGACCTCCGACGCCACGATGCCCAGGCGCGGGATGCCGGTTTCCGCCGAGGGCTCCGCGGTGGCGGGGTCGTAGGTGCACCAGCGGTCCAGGCAAATGTCGCCCACCACCAGCGCACGCTGCTGTTTGATGCCTTCCAGAATCTCAGTGACCGTCATGATCGATCTCCAGTAGCGCGCGCCGCAAAGCCGCTACGGTCGCGCGGTGATCTCCACAAAAATAGAAACTCTCTCCCCCGTCCGCCACCGTCCTCACCAGAATGGTTTTGTGCGGACGGAAATAATAGCCCGGGTCGGTCTTGGGCAACTCGTGGTGGATGTCGCCTTGAATGGGTACCAGATCGAACACGGCGGTGGTGAAATTCTTGATTGACCGTCCCCGCTGGTGGGCCACGTTGCGCACCATGGAAAGCGCCTTCAAATAAACCTCGGGTCCCATGATGGCGGACCCGAAGTTCAGCATGACGCCGCCCTCCAGCTTTTCCATGGTCTTGGTGAAGATCAGGAAGTCGCGGTAGCTGGCGGCGCCGAGGGCCGCGCCGTCGCAGTTGGGGTGCTCGTGAATGATGTCATAGCCAATCCCCACGTGTACGGTGGAGGGCACGGAGTGGCGATAGGCCGCGGCGAAAATGCTGACGTCCTTGTGCGGAAACGTGCTTTCCGCAATCCGCCGGCCCACGTTTTCGCCCAGCCCCAGCGAGAGTTCGGCGGCTTCGCGAATGATATCGTTCAAATCGCCCGTCTCCCGCCAGAGGCCAAATTCACCGCTGCGGATGTATCGCGCCACGCTTTCCGTGGAAGCGCCGATGCGCGCCAGCTCGTAATCGTGAATCGAGCCCGCCCCGTTCAGGGCGACGTGAGTGAGGTAGCCGCGCTCGATCAGGTCAATCACGTAGCGGCTGGCGCCGGCCTTGATGACGTGCGCGCCCATCATCAGGATGCGGGCCGCGCCCTTGTCCCGGGCCGTCAGCAGCCGTTGCGCCACCGCCGGCAACTGCGGCGAGGAAAATTCCGGCGCCGGCCCCTCAAGCTTCAAAATGTAATCCAGATCCATGTCGTGCTTCCGCTCCGCCAACGGCTTGACCAGCAGTTGCGAGCGGTCGAAGGATGCGTATTTGGATGGCATAAAGGCCCCATGAATCAGTTTTCAGTGAACAGTTGTCAGTGCTCAGTTGTAAGTTCTCAGTAAAAACCTCCAGTGGTAACTGAGAACTGAAAACTGAAGACTGAAAACTTCAGTTCGGAAACATTCTTCAGTGAACAGTTGTCAGTTCTCAGTCAAAGCTTCTACTGATAACTGAAAACTGAGAACTGAAGACTGATGACTGACGACTTCAGTTTGCAAACAACTTCCCCAACAGCTCCTCGCGCGGAAGGAAATTGGGGACGATGAAATCGGCGCCCACGCTCACCAGCCGCCGGCGTTTCCACTCATCCACCACCTGGCACTCCGGTTCGGCGGTGGCCAGCCCCACGGCGGTTCCCCCCACGTCCTTCACGTTCTTGATCTCCACGAAGCCGTCGCCCAATCCCAGCAATTCGTCACCCTGGCACTCGAGGCCGGAAATCATGCGTCGAATCAGGATCTCTTTGGAAAAGCTTTTGTAGTCGTCTTGCGCGCCGAAAATGCCGCCCTGGAAGTAGGACCGAACCTCGAGGCAGGCCGGCTTCTTCCAGCGTGTAGATTTCGTCGGTGCCGCTGGCGCAGTACAACTTCAGGCCGCGCTGGCACAGGGATTCCAGAAAGGCGCGCGCGCCGGGCACCAGATACTGGTCCGGCGAAACGACGCCGCGGCGCAGGTCGGCACGCCGGTACTCGATGGCTGCCATCAGTCGATCGTGATACATCCTTTTGTAAACGAGGGGATCCAGGGGCTTGCCGCCGCGCCGTTCCACCTGGCGCGCCAACTCGATCATCTGGTAGATCGTCTGCTCGCCGGTAAGGCGCGCCACGAACTCGTCCACCAGCGTGCGCAATTCGGTTTCGCTCTCGCCCGTGTGAAGCTCCAGCAGGATTTCCACCATCATCGGCACCATAATCTCCACCCATCCCGAGCGGATCAGGGAAATGGTGCCGTCAAAATCAAACAGGCCTACTCGGGCGTTCCGGGCCGAGGCGTTGGGATTGAGCGTTTCCACGGTATTGGGCAATTTGACATCTCCGCTTAATGATTGATTTGAATATCCGATCAGTCTGATTCATCCAGGAAACAGAAGCGCGAAGTCTGGGCCGCGTGTCTGGCAATTGCGTAACAACCTGACGGCTTATTTCGTTCCCCACTCCTTGTTGGGCGTGTTACCCAGACTGAAATGAAAGGTCGCGCCCTTGTTGCATAGCTCATAGCCGGCATGCCTAACGCACGCTTACGGCGGTTGACCTCCAAGTGCTTCCGACTCAAAATACATCAAAATCCCACGGAGTTGCGCGAAATTAAGAGTTTCGTCTAGTTAGCCAAGTCCCACAGCATTCTGGCATGAACTGGACTAACCGGCATTCGCTTGCAGTGCAACAAACCTCGGCGGGTGCTCAATAACCCGGCAAAATCAGACGATCGAGCGCGGCAGGATACGCCGCCCGGGGCGCGGAAGGCAATCCAATTGTCCTGATACCTGATTTAATTCTGGGAGTGCCGTTGTGTTCCGGCGATGAACCCGCATTGGGCGTTGAGGAACGCGGCTCTACTTACCCATGCCACGGAGCGCAGGGTTTTCCGCACGCACGCGGAATCAAAACCATTGAATCAATGGTTTTGAAAATTCAATTGACCTGAGAGCCTACCAGTCCGCGGTGGAGCGTTACCTTGTGTTTCTTCGACTTCGCCCCAGTGCTTTAACGGTGCGCTACCGCTTCGAGCCCGGCACGGTTGTGAATCACCATGTGGCGTCCCCGAGCCGTCACCAACTCCTCCCGGCGGAAAGAACTGAGCGTGCGGCTGATTGTTTCCGGTGAGAGCTCAAGCACTTCGCTGATTTCCATGCGCGAGAGCGGCAGCGTCAAAGTCACTGTCCCGTTGGAAACAGGGGTATCGTTGTTGATGAGCGACAGCACGAAGGTGGCCAGCTTCATGCGGGCATCCTTGAAGCTCATATCGGTCATCTGCTTCCGGACGCGATCGAGTTCCCCCACTAAGAACCGCACCATGCCGACGGCAATTTTCGGATTAATCCGAAGATAGTTGGAGAAATCATCGCGGGGCGCGGCGCATATTTCGCAGTCGCGGAGAGCCACGGCGGTCAGCGGGTAGGACACTTCCGTGAGTGCTTCGAGGCCGAACAACTCCCCCGGAAAGAGCACGCCGGTAATGCGGTCCTTGCCGTTCTCCAGCGACTTCACCACTTTTACCAAACCCGTGTGCAGAGCGAACAGATGCTGAGCGCTACCTCCCTCGAAGAACAGGATTTGATTGCGGCGATAGCGCGCCGGTCGAAACACGCAACCTAACGTTTGAATCTCTTCGCTTGAGAGGCTGCGAAACAGCGACGTCTTCAAGACGGGACAGTTGGAACATCCGGGCCCCATAACACTCTCCTCTTGGCATTTTCTCAGCCGACAATTCCTAATCTGGGGAGGCTCGTTGCCCCTCCCGCTCGCCGGCTTGGAGCGGCCATGCGGGCCGCTGGCGTTTCTTATTAATCTTCCGAGCGTAAAACGTCAAGCACTTCGTTCACGACCACATTACAAGGCAAGACCTCACTCTGGGTGTCCATTTCGGGCACGCAGGGAGGTCCAACCAGTCGCTTGGCCCAAGCTGGAAATCAAATCAGGCCGCTTGGGCTATTCCCAATTCGCAAAATTGACCCACAAACGGCCGCGTCAACTTTGCGAAATCCGCGTAACGCATGCGGACACAATCTTCGTGAGTCCCCGCACAGAACAAGATCTTCTCCGTGCTTGCCACCGTGCGGTCCACCCACACGTCAATCCCGTACAAATTGCCGAAGGGTGGTATAGCACCAACCTCGCAGTCCGGAAACAAAGCTGTCAGTTCACTTTCTACAAGCATCTCTACGTATTTTGCCTTCAAGGCTGTCTTGAGTTCTTGCAAGTTCAGCCGGTATGACGCTGGCATGACTAGAATAACGGTCTTGTTGTCCCCTTCCGCCACCACTGCTTTGACACACTTCTTCCCAGAGACATGGAGGGAATGCGCAACCTCCTGTGCAGTAAAGGCTTGGGAGTGATGAACCACCTCGTAGGGGACATTTTGGGAGTCCAAGTAGTCGCGGATCCGTTGGGGTATGGGCATTTTACCCTCCTTCAAAACGAATTACGACTCGTCCCTCTTGAAAAGCAAGGCAATCGCTCTGCCAGAACTTGTTAGATTCCCAACCATACGGGCAGACTCGACCTAAACAGGAGATTAATAGTGTACTTGCCAGTTTTATTGATATTTGTCAGTTCCATGAAACCGGCGCTCGAAGCGAAAAGCCCACAGGCTGAAACTTGGCTTCGGTCTGATGCGAAATTCAACGCATGACAGGCGCGCATTTTTTCTCTGTGCTATGTCATAGGACGTGGCAGCTTCGGGAAGGGGGGAAACCTCCTTGCCAAAGCCGGCATTGCGCCGCCCGATCCTGCCCGCTTGCCATCGGCTGATGTTGATTGACATTACGGGAGCGACGACCCCGCCAATCGGAACAATCAACGATACGGCGGTGTCTAACTCACTTGCATTCACAACCTCCGCGGCGACGTCCGCATCGATTACGGAAAGGGGGAAGTCCCGTGCGCTGGGCAGCAGCAGTCTTGGGGCTACTCATAATTGCGTCGGCGACCGCCGGGCAGCAAACCCTTTCTTCCGACCCTTCCAAGTCTAACCCCAACGATTTGTGCAGCATAGAAGGTGTTGTCGTTAAGGCCACTACCGGGGAGGGTTTGAAGAAAATTGCCGTTAATCTCATGTCAATGCAGGGGGAGCATCAAAGCATTACGTCTCTCACGGACACCAGCGGCCGGTTCACGTTTACCGGGCTGGAGCCGGGCCGCTACGGCTTGGCTGCGGGCGGCAACGGATATCCCCAGCAGACGTTTGGATATCAGCGGGGCCGCTCCGGCCCGAAGGTCCTTGTCCTTACTCCTGGCACGAACGAAAAGAGCGTGATTATTCGGCTGACGCCGCCTGGTGTGATTACAGGTACGGTGCGGGATGAGGAAGGTGACCCGGTGGTCGGTGGGCAAGTGCAAGCACTTCGGTTGGTCCGCAACGGAGAGCGTCGCCAAGCCCTTCCCGGCGGTTTTGCGCAGACCAACGATCTTGGCCAGTACCGGATCTTCGGCCTTGAACCGGGCCAATACATCGTCGGCGCCAATTTTCAGCGTCAGAACCCGCTGAATGTGCCGGCGCAGGACGTTTACCTGCCGACCTATCACCCCTCCAGCCCGAGTGCGGACCAGGCGATGTCCGTTGAAGTTTCGCCAGGCGATGAAGTTTCCGGAATCGATGTGGACTTGGTGCCCAGTCGTAGCGTAACCGTTCGTGGTCGGGTCGTGACGGAGTTTCCCGCCAGGAACTTGCGGGGTCTGTACGTAAGTCTTACGCGGCGCGAATCGTTCCGAGGCTACATGGGCGGCAGTTACGGCGGGGCCGTGATGGACGAAGCCGGGAATTTCGAGATTCGCGACGTTCCGCCGGGGTCTTACATCTTGTTTGCCAATGTGAACGACAATGGCCATTTCTATTCCGGTCATACTCCCGTGGAAGCGGCGGACGCCAATGTGGATGGCGTGACCGTTGTGGTCGGTTCCGGCCTGACCCTGCGGGGGCGCGTCCGCCTGTCGCCCGATTCGACGCTCGATCTCAGCCGCCTCGGCGTTTCCCTGCGGCCTGATGACAACTACATGAGTGGCGCAGGCGCTCAGGTGGCGGCCGACGGGACGTTCGTGCTGGAAAATATCTCCGATGGAACCTATCGCATCAATGTTGGTGGGTTTCCCGAGGAGTTCTACCTGGAATCGGCGCGCCTCGGCGGCAGCGATGTCCTGACGTCGGGCCTGACCGTCGGCCAGTCGGATGCGGGGGGCAGCTTCGACCTTGTCCTCTCCGCAGACGGTGGCCGCGTGGATGGTGTGGTGCTCAGGGATCAGCAGCCGGTCTCCGGCGCCATCGTGGTCCTTGTTCCTAACCCGCCCAACCGCAAGCGCGACGAGCTGTACAGCTTTAAGACCACTGACCCACTGGGCAGGTTCTCGCTGCTGGGGCTTCCGCCCGGGGAATTCAAACTGTTTGCCTGGGAACAGCGTGAAGGCGTGACTTACAACGATCCCGATTTCTTGAAGGATTACGAGGACCGCGGTACGCCCGTGCACATCGAGCAAAAAAGTCAGCAGTCGATTCAACTGCCGGTTATCCCTGCCGAAGACGTTCAATGAGACCGAAGGCTTTCCCCAGGCAGTCCCGTTTGTTAGCCCCCCAGGGCTTCGTCAAGGTCGCTTTTACTGAGATCACAATGCATGCCTCCTTTTATCTCTTGGTAGCTAATGCATAAGATACTGGCATAAGAATTGCTAGTTGTGCCGGATGGAGGGGTGTCTTCTGCTCGGGATCGCGCAGCCGGGTAGGCTCGCGAGGCTCCTCGCTGCCTCTAACGCGCTCGGCGGCGGCCCCGCCACGTGCCTTTCCCCATGGCCTCAACCCAAAACTCGCATGACGCCGGCCCGCTGGGCGGCCAACCGGGGCCGTGGAAACTCGAAATTCGAAACTGGAAACTGGAAATTCGAAACTGGAAGTGCGGGCCGCGCCAATCGGCAATTTATACTCCGGCCAAGGTCAGGGAAGATGGACGGAAGAAAAAAAATTTACGAACGAAGCCACCAAGTTATTGAAAACAAAGGATCGCAGAACAAATTGACCGAGAAAAAGCGGACATTTTGGTTTAAGTGTCGGACATTTTGGTCTAACGTGGTGACATTTTGGCGTGGCCATGCAGCATTTCCCATTCGAACGCAGGGGCGGTTCGCGAACCGCCCCTACGTTCGAATTGAGCGGGAAGAGGGCGACGGGCCATTTCCGACTTACCGATGTTTAGCGTTCCCACAGTCCGAACCGCCGCGACTTTGACGTGACCCTGGTTAGCCTCTCTTGAACAATATGCAGGCGCGTGATAATACAGTTCCTCTGCCTGATTCGCCTGACGACTGGCGGGTCCATTTTCATGAGGTGAAATCCATCCCTATGCTCTCTCGCCCATTGGTATTTGCGTGCGCTTTCATCGTACTGTTCCAGGCACTTCCGGACAGCATTTCGCACTCCCAGACCATCAATGCCGAATTGCCGACGGAGCGTTGGAAAGCGAACTGGATCCGGCATCCCGACGGCCCCGACCGCGAATATGGCGTTTTCCATTTCCGGAAAACGTTCACGCTGCCGGCGGCGCCGCGCAAGTTTGTTGTTCATGTGAGCGGCGATAACCGTTACGAGCTTTTTGTGAATGGCCGGCGCATGGCTACGGGGCCGGCGCGCGGCGATTTGAAACATTGGCGTTATGAGACGCTCGACATTGCGCCGCAGCTCCAGGCGGGCAAGAACGTGCTGGCGGCCGTGGTGTGGAACTATGCCGAGGTTGCTCCCATGGCGCAGATGATGAATGAAACCGGATTTTTGCTGCAAGGCGACGGTGCGGATGAATCGCTGGTGAACACCGACGCCTCCTGGAAAGCGCTTAAAGACGCCGGCGTCGAGGCCATCCCTTACGACTCGCGGGGCATGCTTGGTTACTTTGTTGTTGGCCCCGGTGAGCGCGTGGACGCTTCTCGCTACCCATGGGGGTGGGAACAGCCCGACTACGACGATTCGGCATGGCTCCCGGCGCAGGTGATTGCACCGGCGGCGCCGCGGGGAGCACAGGACTCGCCTTCGCGCTGGTTTCTGATTCCACGCAACATTCCACTTATGGAGGAAACCCCGGAGCGGCTCGCCCGCCTCGTGCGCTCTCAAGGCGTGGAACCGTCTGCCGATTTTGTGGCGGGACACGCGCCGATGACCGTTCCCGCCAATTCGCACGCCACCGTGCTGTTTGATCAGGCGCACCTGACCACGGCCTATCCGGAACTTCTGGTGGGCGGCGGCCGCGGCTCGGAAGTAAAGCTGACGTATGCAGAGGCCCTGTTCAAAAACCATGAGAAGGGAAATCGCAACGAAACCGAGGGCCGGGAGATCTTCGGATACCACGACGAGTTTATTCCCGACGGCGGCGCCCACCGCATGTTTCGTTCCCTCTGGTGGCGGACTTATCGCTATCTTCAGATAGATGTTGCCACCGGGTCCGAGCCCCTGGTGATTGAAGATTTGCGCGGCGCTTTCACCGCCTACCCCTTCGCCAAACGCGCGCAGTTCGAAAGTGACGACCCGGAACTCGCCCGGATGTGGGAAGTCGGCTGGCGTACGGCGCGGCTGTGTGCCCACGAAACCTATATGGATTGCCCGTATTACGAGCAGTTGCAATACGGAGGCGATACGCGCATCCAGGCGCTGATTTCGCTTTACATGACCGGGGACGATCGCCTGGTGAAGAACGCCATTGAGTCGCTGGATGAATCGCGCACGCCTGAGGGGCTTACCCAGAGCCGATATCCCTCGTGGCTGCCGCAGTACATCCCGCCCTTTTCGCTCTTCTGGATTGGAATGATGCATGACCTGTGGTGGTATCACGGCGATGCGGAATTCCTGCGCGGGTATCTGCCGGGCGCGCGGAACGTGCTGGTGTGGTTTGAGAACCGCCTGGCGCCTTCCGGCTTGCTGGGCCGCGCGGAGTGGTGGAACTTCGTCGACTGGTCCGACACGTTTGAAGACGGCGATCCGCCCATGGAGCGGGACGGCCAGTCTTCCATCCTGAGCCTTCAGTTTGTCGCGGCATTGCGGGCCGAGGCCGATTTGGAAACGGCTTTCGGCAGCGCCCAACAGGCCGAGCACGATCGCGCCCTGGCCGCTCGTATCGCTGCGGCGGTTTACAAAACGTGCTGGGATCCGGCGCGGCATCTGATTGCGGACACGCCGGCGCGCAAGCAGTTTTCGCAGCACGCCAATATTCTGGCCATTTTGCAGGATGCCGTGCCGCGCGCCGATCAAGCGGCGCTGATGAAGACCGTGCTGACCGACCATTCGCTCACCCAGGCGACGTACTACTTTCGGTTCTATCTTTTCCGTGCCATGAAGAAGGCCGGCTTCGGCGATGAGTACCTCCAGCAGTTGGGCCCCTGGCGGCAAATGCTGGCGTTGGGGCTAACGACATGGGCCGAGAAGCCGGAGCCCACCCGCTCCGATTGCCACGCCTGGAGCGCGCATCCCAATTTCGATCTGCTGGCCACCGTAGCCGGCATTGAGCCCGCCGCGGCGGAGTTTAGCCGAGTCGAGATTCTTCCTCACCTTGGCTCGCTCCACGAACTTAAGGCCACGCTGCCGCACCCGCAGGGAGAGATCATCGTGGCATATCATCGCCATAACCAAAGCCTGAGCGCCGATGTTGTGCTGCCCGAAAAACTCAGCGGATGGTTCTACTGGGGTGGTAAACGAGTGGCGCTGCACGGAGGACGGCAGCACTTGGAGCTATAGTAACGCCAACTTAGTGACCAATCCTATAGGTGAAGTTCACGCTCGCATAGGAGGGTATGCGCACGCCCACGACCTCCGCTATTGGGTCGTCGGGAACCGGTAAAGGCCCCACATATCCTGGCTTATAGTCGCTGGCGAAGTTCTCCGTGGTCTGCCCCGTATAGCCGCTGGCAACCATCATATTTATGCCGACGTTGATCTTTCCCTCAAGAAATGGCCGCGCCAATGCCAGGCGGAACTCCCTATTCGGTACGCCAACGCAGTAGGAGGTTAGGTCGTTGGGGTTGCTTGGGTTGCATCCATTCCCAACCACTTTCTTTCCCACGTACTCAAATTCACCCTTGGCTTGCAAGTGAAACGGGAGCTTTTGGTATGTCCAGGACAGATCGCCGATCACTCGTGGCGCCTCGGGCGTGATTTGTCCGGTGTCCGGGTCGCGCGCATCGGCTTGCTCGAAAGTGGCCTGGAGGGCTCCGTAGCGGAAGCCCTGACGTAGCGTGGCCGCCAGGTAGCGGATTCGGCCCGGTCCCAGGTCGAACTGTAACCCGGTGTCCGGATCGATCTTGCCGTACTCGGCGGTTTGCGTCTCGTGTCCCAGTGTCAGCTTTAGGTCCGTCTTGTGGAAGGTCTTGCTCGCGACCAACTGATACGATTGTGCGGTTTCCACGGGGTCAACGGCTGCCGGAGCTCCGGTCGAGGTGTTCTGCCCCGTCGCCGATCCCGTTCGAGGATCTTCTGTGAAGAACGACTTGCCGTAGCTGAATGCGACTTGGGGCACGTACCAGGAATCCTGCGGGAAGAACGTTACTGTCGCTTTCGGCGAATTGAGCCCCACCAGCTTGCTCCAGGAGTTTGCCGGAGTCACCAAGTCCTGGTTGTCAATGCTGATCTCATCGCGCCGCCAACCCAGGTAGTAGCGAAAGTATCTGCTCAACGCGCCCTCGCCGGCCACGTAGGGGGCTACCGGGGCAATGGTCACGTTGTTGCCGTCCACCTTGATGAAGGGTCCGTAGTATGAAGGGTCGGCGGGATTATAGAAGTCGTAATGGTCCAGATCGTCGCGCCGTGGCGCTTCGCGTTCGTAGTCGGTCCCGGCCAGCAACGTAAATTGCTTGGCGAAAGTCTTCTCATAAGCCGCGCTGGCGCCCGCCACCGTGCGGAACTCGCTCTGCCGGATCAATCCGTCTCCGAAGTCGGAAAACAGCGAGAGATTGTAGGTGCGCAAGAAGCCGGAGAGCTGAATCTGCCCATTTCCGCCCAGGTTCCATACATCGTTAAGCGCCATGAGGGCCGTGTGGGTCTGGTCCTTCTGCCGCGGGTCTACCGTATCCGGGTACTCCGTCCAGCCATCGGCCGCATCGACAGAATTAAAGCCAAACATCGGGCGCAGTCCCGCCACGTAGGAAAAGCCGAGGTATCCGATTCCGAACAACATCAGCGTGTGACTTCCCGCTTGGAAGACCTCGCCGCCATTGATCTTAATTTGTTTGCGGTGCTCGAGCCGGTCCAGGAACCCGTTGCCGTAAGAGCCCTCAAAGGCGACCCACGAATTCGCGGAAGGGCTGAACCCCGCTGCGCCGGTAATGTCCCGGTCGTCTCCTGTCAAGGTGATGAACGGGTCGAGATGCGAACGCAGGGAATAGGTGGTGGCCAAGTTCAAGGCGTGATTGCCCTCACGCACGTTGAAGGCGCCGCCATCCACCTCGACGCTTTCAATCACGTTGGCAACATAAATGTTCGGGTCGGTGTATCCATTGCCGTGCGCATTCGCCGAGAGGTTGTTGGGAACCAGAAAACTGCCCACCTGGATGAATTGCGCCATGGGCTCGCCATGGTCACCGGCCACGCCCGGCGCAAAGTACTGTGGCGCCTTGATACCGCTCGACGCCGTCTCAATCGGGTAGCCCGGAATCGAGATCGGTGCGCCCGGACGTCCCGGATTGGCATCCAGCAAGTCCTCGCTGACGAAAACCTTCACGGCCGGGTCGGGAGACTGGACGTCGATATCTCTAACGTCAGCGGTTACGGTAACCGCATCAGTGTGCGCTGCCAGGCGAGCGAACTGAAGGTCCACAATGAGCGCCTGGTTATCGCGAAGGCGCAAAGGCTTCTCCACTTCGGCGAAACCCGGCGCCGCGCCGCTGATTTTGTAATCTCCGGGCGGCACAGAAGGAAAAACGAACCTGCCATCCGGACCGCTGGTCGCCTCGGTTATGCGCTCGCCGGCCGTCGCCGCCAGCCGAAGTTTGGCCCGGGCCACTGGTTTGCCTTGGGTATCCGTCAGCCAGCCCGAAACGCGACCATTGGTTGCCCAGGCGCACGACCCTGCGGCAATAAGCAGCAACATGGCAACCAGCGGTTTCACGCTTATCCGTTTCCTTTGTCCGGTGCTACTAATTGTAGAAACGTGTTATCGATGTTCGATGGTAACACGAGTTATAAAAGTGTGTCACGACTGAATTTCGGACTGAATTTCGGATGGGGATGGCTTTTCGAAAAACGGCCAGGAGGGAAACACTGCCAACTGCTGCGATTACACGGATCGCAGCCCGCTAGTCAGGAGCTGTTCTTTTTCGGCGCTGCCTTCCACCTGCATTTTCAAATCTCATTTCATATTCTTTCCCGTACCGGTCACTACTAATTGGCCGTGATTAACCCCGCGAAGACTCAGGATTCCATCGGCCAGCTCTTGTACCTCGCCGCTGCGCCCCTTCAAGACGACGACTTCCAGACAATGGTGATGGTCCAAGTGCACGTGCGTGGCGGCGAGGACTTTGCTGCCCGGCTCGGTGCTGCGCTTCGATTAATTTCTCCGTCAGATTCGGGCGGTGGTGCTCGTAAACGATCGTCAGAGTTCCGACCACAATGCTGTTGCGGTCGGCCTGCTCTCCCACCAACCGATCGCGTATCAGGTCACGGATCGCCTCCGAACGATTGTCATAGCCCTTCTTGGTGATGACTTCATCAAACTGCCGGAGAAGATCAGCTTCCAGAGAAACCCCAAATCGTGCCAACTCTCCCATCAAAGGCCTCCTTACGGTGTCTCCCATTTTTGCTTAGGATGAATAGTCACGGGGGACGTTTGGTGACCAGCAGATTATCGGCGTGTTTCGCATCCACATAACCGTAACGAAAGTCCATTTTGTGGTGCGGTTGGCTGGCCCACAAGTCGACCAACTGTTCGCTGTACTCGCCGTTAGGGCAATCGTCAAAGCACATGGCGCCGTGGAAGCTCCCGTAGGTTTCCTGCACCAGCCCTGCCTTCTGGGCGAACTCGGGCGGAATCCCCGAGCTATCGGAAATCATGAAGTCCATGTTTGCGAGCAGGTAATTCCGGATGCGGGAAAACGCGGGATTCCACAAGCAATAACTGGCGGCCTTGGTCATTGCGCTGACGCGGCCCAACCGTTGAAGACAGCGAAGTATGCCCGGATTCCTTTTCAGCGACGCATTCCGCAGGTTCGCGCCGATGTGGCGATGGACGCGCAAGGGACCACCGCCGACCGGGCGGAAAATCAGTTCCGAGTTGGCAAACGCCTCGGAGAAATCGGGCAAGGTCCACATCCCATGGCGTGCCCGCGCCATGCGGGGTTCCATCGCGCGGACTTCCTCCCGAGAGTAATAGTGCAGCGAGCCATCCGCTTCAACTCGGAAATAGCGCAAGGCTACCGGCTCATAGCCATGCACTGCCAGCGCGACGAGGAAATATGACAATTGCCCCGGCAGGTCGCCTTGTTGCGTGCCCATCAAAGTTTCGCTGGTGCTGTCATTGGCGGCCAACAGCCTGCCAATGTTGTGGTCGACGATATCGAGACTCTGATTGAGCCTCGCATTATCCAGGCTGGTGATGCGGCGGGGATCGCCGGAGAGTTCCAGGGAGAGCGTGACAATCCGGCGCGCGTCAGGGTAAGTGGTCAAGGCGGCCAGCAGGTCGCCGCCGCCAAACGGGTAGACCACGGTATCCGGCAGGCCGCCCGGGCGCAAGGACGCCAGGAACGGTGTGGCCCGCGCCATATACACACGACGGTACCGCGCCATACGCGGTTGCAGTGATTGGCAATGCCGGGCGACCACTTGAGGGTCCAGATGAGGGGGCAATACGGCGTTGCCGCTGCAGGCTACAACGCGATAGAGGAGCTTGGCCTCCGCTCCATAATCCGCGGGCTGCGCCGGTTCTTTTGGGCCGTGGCACGCTGGCGAAAAGACAAGGTAGAGGCCCGCCAGCAGAGCGCTGAGCCTCGGCACTGAGACGGATTTGTTCCGCGAGTCCAAGCTCGTCCTTTCGTGCCCAGAAGAATGCGAATGCGAGTTCAATAGACGCTGAAGGTACCGGACCCGATGTGACTTCCGTTCACGTACAAATCGACGCGATACATTCCTTTCCGCCACATCCCGGCCCGCTGCCAGCCGCGGCCCGAATTGCAGACTGGCTCGCTCCGGCCGGGGTCCGCCTGCGCGGGTACGGTTTGGTTGGCGAACACTATTCCACTTGGATCATACCAGGTGGCGTACACCGTAAAGTTGACCCGTGTAGTTGGTGGGGGACACGTGATGTGGAGCTCCCAATTGATAAAGCGGCTGCTGCGATGACTGAACTGCACCTGGTAAGTGCGTGCTCCCAAGTCCGGGGGTGTATAGCCCGATTCGAAAAACTTGATCTCCTTGAAGCTCGCTCCCGGTATCGGAAAGCCAGGCAGGTTGCCGACTACCGGCCGGACCACGGGCGGTGGGGCAGTAACACTCACGTAGGTCGTGGCGGTCTTGATGCCTCCCGGACCAATGGCGGTGAGCGTGTAGGTGGTCGAATCGCGCGGGGAAACACTGGTGGCCCCGGACAATGTCACCTTGCCCACGTTCGGTTCGATATCCACATCCGTGGCGTTGACCGAGGTCCATCTCAGGTACACCGATTGCCCACTCTCGATCGAACTGCGGTCCGTATCCAGGGTAACGGTAGGCGTAAGATTTTCCTTTTCCAGCGTCACGAACGGCGTTACGGTTTCGCCCGCCGTCACGGTTATCGTGTTCTCCCAGGTCTTGTAACCTGTCCGGGCAACCCGCAGCCGGTAACTGCCGGGCGCCAGTCCCGCCAGGCGCAGTTCTCCTTCGGGACTCGTCATGCCTCTGGGCACGTCGTTGACATCCACCTGCGCTTCGCCCGGCTGCGACTGGATCTTGAGCGTACCGGTGGACGGCGCGGATGGCGGCGCATCCTGAGGTTTCGACGCTTTCTTCAAGGCCTCGACCAGTTCGTCTGTGGCGCCGGCCTTGCGGAACTGGCTCTCCAGTTCGTCGGACATGCGGAAGCTGATGCCATTCTCGGCGACTACCTGGGCGATTTCCGAACTGGGCACGTTGCCTTCCAGCAGGTCCGTTATGTCTTTAGCGGCCAGCGGCTTCCCCTTTTGCGCGGCGGTCAGTCCGGCCAAAGCCAGAGCTGCCAGCGCGAGCAGGAGCCAGCACCAAGTCGCTAGTTTTGGTTTGCGGTCAGTACTGCACGTATGGTTGTTGAGGGCGTGGGACATATCTCACTCGATTCGTGGGGATTTTATCGTAAGCGCAGTTGACGAACAAGGGCGGCCAGTGATGGAGAAGCGCACGCGGCCATTAAGTCCGTGGAAAGAAGTGTGGCGGTCTTGCGTGCCGTCGGCGGAATTACCTGCTAGAATCAGGTTCGTCATGGACGCTAAATCTTGCCAGTCAGGAATATCGCGATGCGACGGAAATTGGGGATACTTTCGGTTGTTCCGGGAAGCCTTTGGCTCGCCCTTGGCTTGGCCGCCGTGCTGCTTATGCCGCGCGCCGCGCGAAGCGCGGGGAGAAGCATGACGGTCACGGTGGGACCGGCCGACGCTGACGTGATTGGTACGGACAACATTGCCATCCAGAAGGCCATCGATCTGGCCGCGGCAGCGGGCGGCGGCACCGTGGTGATCAAGGCGGGGACGTATCTGCTTGCCAATTCTGTGCGCGTGGCCAGCCACATCCGGCTGCGCGGTGAGGGGCCCCAGAAAACGGTGCTGAAGAAAGTGCCGGGGGTGCAGAGCAAGCTGAAACTCGATGCTGACTACGGGGAATTGATCGCCACCGTGGAGGACGCGAAAGGATTTGCGCCCGGGATGGGCGTTACCATTCTCGACAAGGTTAGCGCGTCCAGTTGGACCCCCAGCGTTCGAACCATTGTCAGCATTGACGGAAACATCCTTCAATTCGATCGCTATCTGCAAATGGATTACTCCGTTGCGAACCAAGGCCAGGTGTTCAACACGTTTCCTCTAATTGCGGGGTACAACGTGGAGGATGTGGAAGTTGAGGATCTGACGGTAGATGGCAGCCGCGACGGCAGCGGTATCCTGGACGGCTGCCAGACGGGCGGCATCTACTTCTTCCATTCCGTTCGTATGATCGTTCGCAATTGCGTAGCGCGCAACTATCCGGGAGATGGCATCAGCCTCCAGTTCGTGGAAAACCCGGTGGTGGAAAACTGCGAAGCTGAAGGCAACGCTTACCTGGGTATTCATCTGGGCACGGGCGCATTGCGTGGCGTGGTGCGCGACTGCCGTGCCCACGATAACGGCCAGGATGGCCTGTTTCTCTGCTGGCGCGTGCGCCAGGCCCGGTACGAACGGAACCAGTCCTGGAACAACGGGGGCTCCGGCATTTCGTTGGGGCACAGAGACACGGATAACGTATTCATCGGCAATATATGCAGCGGGAATGCCCGTGCCGGCATTTACTTTCGCGATGAGGTGGCCCCCAACGCGGCCAGCCGTAACACCTTCGAAGGGAACACCATGGAGGACAATGGCCGCCCCGGCGAGCCGGGTTACGGTGTCCGCATCGAGGGTGAGACCACCGACCTCAAGTTTGTGTCCAACACCTTTCAGTCCCACCGGATCGATGGGGTTGTCGTGCAGCCGGTGGCGATTTACATCGGGCCGAAGGCAGGCGCAATCGTCAACGACCGCAACCTGTTCCTGGGCGACGTGCAGAAAGCAATCGTAGACGATTCCGCAGGCCGCCAGGACCAAACCGCGTCACCGCCTGGCCGGTAACGTTACTGCGGCAGTTTCGAGCGCTTCCTTAATTTCCGTTTCCCATTGGGGACTTGTCACGGAAGTGAAAACGAAGAGCGGGTAAAGCTCCGCAAAGATGCGCTCAACTGTCTTTGCAAAGTCCGGGGTCCCGAGACCCCGCGCGGTGGGCAGGAAAACCTTTCGCACGATCCAGGCCTGAAGCGTTTGCCATTCTTCATCGCGGCGAGGCAAGCCGGGGTGCTGCGTCCACTCGCCCTTTTCCTGGCGGTGCCAATAGGTTTCGTATCGGCGGGCTCGAACGATGTGGGCGAGAAGATTTTCAAACGTCTCCCGGTGCGCCGCAACGCGCTTTCGAAAGAGCGTTTCCAAAGCGCCCTTGGGGCCGCGCCAACTACCGTAGATGGAAAAGCCCGCCGTCAGGCAATCCGCGCAAAGGCCCACGTACAAGCGCCCTGCGTGATCCCGGTCGCGGCGGCCGTCATACACGTACAAATAGAAATTCGATTTGTATGGGCTCTTGTCTTTGCTGAAGCGGATGTCGCGATTGATGCGGGAAAAGCTGCCGTTGGTCTTGCCTCCCACCTCGAAATGCGGGTTCAGCTTCAAGAGGGCCGGTGTGAGCGTTTGCAACAGGCCGCGAAAGCAGCCCACGACGTGCTGGTCGTAGCGGGCACGATTCGCGTCGAACCACGATTTCTGGTTGTTGCGGGCCAGTTCTTCAAAAAAGAGAAACGACTCCGGCGTGAAGCCTTGAAACGTGGTTGCCGCGTTCGCCTTCATGGAACCCCCCATTATTCGCAAGTCTGAGCTTTTCGAGGAACGGCCCTTGCTGACGCAGCGGCAACAATTGACCATGTCCCCGGTTATACAAGCTTGGCCGCCGCGGCGGGATCGGATAGAGCCAGAATCACTGTACCCTTGTCTGTGCCTTTGGCGATGGTGGCATAGGCATACTTTATATCCACGTTGCGATCGGCAAGCTTGCGCGTCAGTTTCCCCAGCGCGCCGGGACGATTCGAGACCTGTACGGTCAGGACATCTTCCTCCGTAAACTTCAGCCCCATCGTCTCCAGCACTTTGCGGGCGGCGTCGCCATTCTCCACCACCAGTCGAACCGGCGCCACTCCCGCCTGTTCTGGGACCATCAAACCCACAATGTTCACGGCCTTCTCCGCCAGCTTGGAGCAGAGGGCTGCCAAGGCCCCACGCTGGTTATCCACCATCACGGAAAGCTGCTTTGCCACGGCCACGGTGTACCTCCTAACGTCGAAATCATGCTGCGGGAACGCTGTAGCGCCTCATTATTTCATCCTTTGATTGGCCGGTGAAAGCCCCTGGATCGGCCAGGCGTAGTCGCGGAAATCACCCGTGTAGTTGAATGCCCCCGGGGCAATGGGTTGCAAAGGTTCGACGGGTAGTCCTGTGCTGCGGACGCGCGCCAGTACTTCTGCTTCATGAATGCGCGAAGCGTCATATTCAACAACTAAGTCGTGGTCTTCGAAGCTGAAGCCCCGGATTCCGTAAAACGTGGACAAGTCGGAGAGCCGCGCAAGTTGAGTGGGCGTCGGATCCCCGTTCAGCACATAACAGGTTTTCAGGAATGTCACGGTCCGCACCTCGTTGGACTTCAGATTTGAATTTTGGATTGATCCACCAGTTGCTCCACTTACTCTCGTCAGGTGCTGCTTCAATCGCTAATCATCAATCGCCAATCACCCATGTTCAGATTTGTACGTTTCGCAGCCGCAGCGCGTTCGTGATGACCGATACCGAACTGAAGGTCATAGCGGCCGCCGCGAGCATCGGGCTCAGGAGCCAGCCGAGCAGCGGATAAAGCACACCTGCCGCCACCGGCACCGTCACCATATTATAAACGAACGCGAAGAACAGGTTTTGCCGGATGTTACGCAACGTGCTCCGGCTCAGGCGGCGCGCCCGGGCGATGCCCCGCAGATCGCCTTTGACCAGGGTGATACCGGCGCTTTCCATAGCGATGTCCGTGCCGGTTCCCATGGCGATGCCGACGTCGGCCTGGGCGAGCGCCGGCGCGTCATTGACGCCGTCGCCGGCCATGGCCACGATGTGGCCCTCCGACTGAAGTCTCTTCACGATCTCGCCCTTGCGCGCGGGCTGGACCTCCGCCTCGAGCGCGTCAATGCCGAGTTGGCGTGCTACGGCTTCTGCCGTGCTGCGGCCGTCTCCCGTGAGCATCATCAATCGCAAGCCTTCCTGGTGGAGAAGACGGATGGCTTCCGGCGTCGAAACCCGGATGGGGTCCTTTACGGCGAGTACTGCCGCGGGCCGGCCGTCAACCGCGAGGAAAATGGCGGTGGCGCCTTCCCGACGGAGTTCCTCGGCCTCGTGCAACAAGCTGCCGGGCACGATACCGAGCGATTCAAACAGGGCAGCGTTCCCGAGCGCTACGAACTTATCTTCCACCGTGCCGGTCACACCCTGGCCAGGGAACGAATGGAAGTCGGTGACGGGCATGAGTCCGTGCGAGTTAGCTGGAGAGCGCTGTTCTGCGGCGGCGACGATAGCGCCAGCTAGGGGATGCTCGCTGCCGCGCTCCAGGCTCGCGGCGAGGCGCAGCACGTCGGATTCCGACCAATCCGGTTGGGGCTTGATGGCGGCAAGGCGCGGCTTGCCTTCCGTCAGCGTTCCGGTTTTGTCCACGACCACCGTATCGACTTTCGACAGAATTTCGAGGGCCTCGGCGTTACGAATCAGTACGCCTGCGCGTGCCCCTCGACCAGTGCCCACCATGATGGACATGGGGGTGGCCAGTCCCAACGCGCAAGGGCACGCGATGATGAGTACGGCCACGGCATTGATGAGCGCGTGCGCCAGCCGCGGCTGCGGGCCGAAAATCGCCCAGACGAAAAACGTGACCGCCGCGATGCCCACCACCACCGGAACGAAATAAGAGGCCACAACATCCGCCAGCCGCTGGATGAGCGCGCGGCTGCGCTGGGCGGCGCCGACCATGTCCACGATTTGCGCCAGCAGGGTTTCACTGCCCACGCGCTCGGCCCGCATCACCAAGCTCCCCGTGCCGTTCACGGTGCCGCCCGTGACGCGGTCGCTGACGCTCTTTTCGACGGGAATGGATTCGCCTGTCACCATGGATTCATCCACCGAACTCGTGCCTTCCATCACGGTCCCGTCGACAGGGATCTTTTCGCCGGGACGAACGCGCAATCGGTCGCCGCGATTCACCTGGTCAAGAGGAACATCCGCTTCGCCTCCGTCCGCGGTCAGGCGGCGGGCCGTCTTGGGCGCCAGTCCCAAGAGGGCTTTCAGCGCGCTGCTGGTGCGGCTGCGTGCCCGGAGTTCCAGCACTTGCCCCAGCAGAACCAGTGTGGTAATAGCAGCGGCAGCTTCGAAATACACCGGGACTTCGCCGGATGCGAGCCGAAATGACGGTGGGAAAATTCGGGGCAGCACCGCGGCGAGAACGCTGTAGAGATAGGCTGAACCCGTGCCCATGGCGATGAGCGTGAACATGTTGAGCCTGCGATTGACGATCGAGGCCCAACCGCGCTGGAAGAAAGGCCAGCCACCCCAGAGGACTACCGGCGTGGCAAGGAACAACTCGATCCATCCCGGCGCCCGCAGGCCAGGGACGCGTCCAATCGATTCCGCGCGCAGCATGGCGGACATGGCCAGGACGATCAGCGGCGCCGTGAGCGCCAGGCTGATCCAGAATCGGCGCGCCATCCGCCGCAGTTCAGGGTTGACTTCCTCTTCTGTGGTCACGGTAAGCGGTTCGAGCGCCATCCCGCACTTGGGACATGCGCCCGGGCCGACTTGCCGCACCTCCGGATGCATCGGGCACGTGTAAATGGCGCCGGAATCTACGCGACGTTCTGCCACGCGTTCAGAAGGGGGCGCGAGAAAGGCTTGGGGATTCGCCTGAAATTGCTCCAAGCACGATTCATTGCAAAAAAGGTATTGCTTGCCCTGGTAGGTATACGAGCCCGCAGCCTCTTCGGGGGCGACTTCCATTCCGCAGACAGGATCGATCATGTGATTATGCCCAGTTAAATAGTACGCTAGAAGAGAGAACACGGACAATCGCAACGCCCTGTCCTCCAGGTTCACCTCGAGGTCTCACCGTCCTGGCGCTCGCTCTCGCTTTCCGACGCCAGGAATCGCACCCTTGCACCGGGTAGGATTCTGGCGGGAGGCCGTGCCGCCGCCCGCCAAGCTGCGAGAAACGTCCAATTAATCTGCAAAATTTAAGTAACATCCTGTGTTTTCATCAACATCGTGGGTTCATACCCATAACTTGCTTGTTTTCATAAACATCGTGGGATCATCCCGAACCCGGTTCTCTCGGCCTTTTGTTTTCAATAACATCGTGGGATCATCCGTCATTTTTATTTTCCCTTTTTCTCGTCCCGCGCGCCGGTGGCCTCAAGTGCAAGTAACTTCAATTCAATAACATAACGACATTGACATTGTGCCTGAATTACAGCTAACTGCCCGTATTTGCTATAACATCGTGGGTTCTGAAGCCCTTCCCGCCGCGCGCAGCGCGAGAGCCGGTGCCTTTGGGCAGGCGGCAAGAACCCTCCCTTCGCGAGGTTGGTCAGCGGACGGACCCTCAACCCCTATGCACGCAAGGCGTGGAGCGTGAGATAAACCAGGTTTTCCCGCCACCGGTTCCAACCCCTGCCGTGGATCATCCCGTGCCAATGAGTCGCCCCCTCCCGGCCACGGCCGTCCAGCCCGGCGCCGCGCCTGTGCTACGCTAGTTTAACACAGCTATCTAGCTTGTCAAGCACGAGGCTACTGCAAAGTCACAGCAAAGCAGCGCCCGCAGGGATGGGCGGGCTTGTTCCCGCTTTCCGTCCCGGAAGCGGGCTTCCGGACTTAATTAATTGACCTGCCGGCGAGGTCGAGGACAAAGGTCTGGATCCGAGGGTCGTTCCAGTCGATGCCCTCAGCTATTTTTTCCGCCACACGCCCACTCCGGTCCAGGATATACGTCTCCGGAAAGAGAACCGTGCCGTAGCGGGCAGCGAGCGAGCGGTCGGGATCGCACCCTACGGGATATGAAATGTGATATTTCTGAATGAAATCCTGAAGCGCCTTTTTGTTGTCGTCAACGCTGACGCTGAGCACTGTCACGCCATGCTCTCGCATTCTTTCGGCGAATTGTTCCAGGCTGGGGGTTTCTTCCACGCACGGCGGGCACCACGTAGCCCAAAAGTTCAACACCACAATCTGGCCACGATAGTTCTTCAGGTCCAATGAACCGGAGGGAAGCGCGGGAACCGAAAACTCCAGTGCACGATCGCCCACCGCCAGCGGACGCGTGGGGCGCTGGCGCAGCGCGAAGTACGCGGCTCCGCCCACCATCAGCAACAGCACAGCGGCTTTGACGACGTTAGCTTTGCTCATGCCAGAAGGGTTTATTATAATAAACGTTTGCAAAAGGTAGAAGTTAGAAGCTAGGAGCTAGAAGCTAGGAGTGAGAAGTGAGGAGTCAGCTTCGCCCCGGGCGCAGCCGGAATGAATAGGGCGTGCCCCCCCGAGCGCTGAGTGATCGAAGTGAGCAGGTTGCCAGGGAGTCACTGGTGAGGAGCAGGAAGGTGTAACCGAAGTTCTAAATTCTCGCTTCTCACTCCTCGCTCCTTGCTTCTGACTTTTGGTTTCTCGCTTTTCCGCCCAATGTCTCCGACTCCACAGGGACGCGTTTCGGCCATCATCCCCGCGCGCAACGAAGAGGCTAACATCGCGCGCGTAGTGAGGTCACTGGCGAATCAACAAGATCTTCGCGAAATCGTAGTGGTTGATGACCAGTCGATGGACCGCACGGGGGAGACTCTGGTTACCCTGGAACGCGAAGTGCCCCTGCTGCGGATAATGCGGGTAGAGTCGGTTCCTGACGGGTGGTTGGGCAAAACGCACGCGCTGGCACAGGGAGTTCGCGGGGCGACCGGCGAGTGGTTGCTGTTTACCGACGCGGATACGGAACACTTGGCGGGGAGCTTGGCCGGACTTCTACAGCGGGCGGAGGCCGAAGGCGCCGACCTGCTGTCCGTTTCGCCCGGGCAGGAGACGCCGACGTGGTGGGAGAAATCCGTTATTCCCCTCGTCTATGTGAAGCTGGCTAGCCTGTATCGCTTTGCGGACGTCTCCAATCCGAACTCGCCTGCGGCGGCTGCGAATGGGCAATACCTGCTGGTGCGGAGGGATGCTTACGAGCGCAGCGGCGGGCACGAGGCGGTGAAGCGAGAAATTCTGGATGATGTCGAGCTGGCGCGGAGAATTAAGGCCCGGGGAGGTAAATTGGTGTTCCTGCCCGGTGCACAGTGGGTCCGCACCCGTATGTACCGCGCGTTTGGCCAGATGTGGCAGGGTTGGAGGAAGAACGTTTATCTGCTTTATGAAGCGAATGCTGGCAAAATGCTTGCTGAGGTCGCCTCACTGTGGTTTATGGACTTGTTGCCGGTGCTTGCTCTCTTTGCGGCAGGCTTGTGGATCAACAGGGTTCCCGGCAGCGCCGCGGCCCTGTTGCTGGTTGTAGGATTATTCGTTCTGGCGTGGGCGCGCCGTCGGAGTTACGAGCGCGGGCTGGCGCAGTTGGGATTTGATCCGTCCATGGCGAGCTATCTGCCGATCGGCGCCGCGCTGCTCGGAGCCTTGCTGCTGTCCTCCTTGCGTGCTTACCGCGCCGGGGGGAGCATCGAATGGAAAGGGCGTCATTACGCCACGAAGGGAAAGGAATGATCTACGTCACCCGTCGCGCCGAGTTTTCCGCCTCGCATTATTACCACAATCCCCAATTCAGCCCCGACGAGAACCGGCGGATCTTCGGCAAGTGCAATAATCCGCTCGGCCACGGTCACAACTATACGGTGGAGGCGACGGTGGCTGGAGAGATCGACAGCACGACAGGCATGGTGATGGACCTGAAGGAATTGAAGGTGCTGCTGGAGCAGGAAGTGATCCAGGTTATGGATCACAAATTCCTGAACAAAGAAGTTCCCGCCTTCGCGGAAAAGAATCCGACCACGGAGAACATTGCGGTGGAGATCTGGAACCTGATGGCGCCGAAACTTACGCACGGCACACTGCATCGAATCAGAGTGTACGAAACCCCGGATTTATTTGTGGATTACTACGGAAAATGACAGGTTACCTCACGCGACGCTACCGATTTTGCGCCGGGCACCGCCTGCATAGCGACGCCCTGAGCGCGGAGGAGAATCGGCGCGTATACGGGAAGTGCAACAATCCGCATGCGCATGGGCACAACTATGTTCTGGAAGTCACGGTAGCGGGCGCGGTTGATCAGCCTACGGGGATGGTGTTTGACTTGGTTGCTTTGGACCGCATCGTCGCTGACCGTGTGCTCGAGAGATTCGATCACAAGAATCTCAACCTGGACACGGAGAACTTTCGCACGCAGGTTCCCACGACCGAGAATCTCTGCATCGAAATCTATAAACTGCTGCAACCACCGCTGGAAATAGCCGGCGCAGAGCGCGGATTACAATTGGACCGCGTCCGTTTGGAAGAGACGAGCTTGAATTCGTTTGAATATGTGCCGGACCGCGCGGGGCACAGAGTGAGATAGACGACCCGCCCGGTTGCTGGAGTTTGTATTGGTTGGGCTCAAATTCGCGCGGTCTCGGCGGTTCACGGTGCTACGTCGGGTGGTAGCGAAGCAAGGAAATTACGAACGGGAAGGAGACGGTGAGAAACAATAATGAAAGCTGACGAGTTGGAACATCTCGATGACGTTGCTGCGGCTGACGCCGCTGACCCAATCGCAAGGGCGGTTCGTAGCTTGCTTGCGGAAATTGGGGAGGATCCGGACCGCGAGGGCGTGCGGAAGACTCCGGCGCGCATGGCGAAGTCCCTGCGCTTTCTGACGAGCGGCTACCACCAAGACGTGGACCGGTTATTGAACGGGGCGCTTTATTCGGTGGCGTATGACGAGATGGTGATTGTAAAAGATATTGAGGTGTTCAGCCTTTGCGAACATCACTTGCTCCCGTTTTTCGGGCGCTGCCACGTGGCGTACGTTCCCAATGGGAAGGTCATCGGCCTCAGCAAGATTCCGCGCATTGTTGACGTTTTCGCGCGGCGGCTCCAGGTGCAGGAGCGTCTGACGGTGCAAATCGCCGAGACCCTGATGGATAAAATCAAACCGCAGGGGGTCGGCGTCATCGTCGAGGCCCGCCACCTCTGCATGATCATGCGCGGCGTCGAGAAGCAAAATTCCATTGCGGTGACGTCGCACATGCTCGGCGCGTTTCGCGATTGCGACGTTACGCGCTCGGAATTCCTGCGGCTGGTGCGGGAAAGAGCGTGAAGACGAAATTCGAGTTTCGAGTCTCCAGCTTCTTCTTTCGGTCTTCCCGATTCACATGGGTCAACTTGAAGGTAAAGTCGCTCTGATCACGGGTGCGAGCCGGGGGATTGGGTTAGCCATCGCTCGCGCTCTGGACCGCGAGGGCGCGAAACTTGTTCTCGTGTCCCGGAATCGTGCGCCGCTGTCGCGGGCTGAGACCCAGATTGCGGGCTCCGTGATGAGCGTTTGCGCTGACGTTACCCGGCCGGCTGACGTAAGGCGGCTCATGGTGGCGGTGCAGAAGCGGATTCGCCGGCTCGATATTTTGATCAACAATGCCGGAGTGTTCACTTTCAAACCCTTTGCCAAAACCACATTGGATGACTGGCGGCGTAATCTTGAGACCAACCTCACTTCCATTTTCCTGACGACGCAGTCGGCGCTGCCGTTGCTCAAGCGCAGCCAGGGCGACGTGGTGAACATCCTTTCGATCTCTAGCCGTGTCGCTTTTCCCAAGTGTGCGGCGTATTGCGCGGCGAAATTCGGGGCCTTGGGATTGACGGGAGTGCTGCGCCGCGAGTTGCGCTCGGAGGGGATCCGGGTGATGGGCGTCTTGCCCGGCATGACGGAAACCCGCATGAAAGACGAGTTTGATTTTCCTGTGTCGAGCGAAGATCTGCTGCAACCGGAGGATGTGGCTGCCGCCGTACTGAGCGCGTTGGTGCAGCCCCGGCGGGCAACAGCGGAGGAGATTGTCTTAATGCCGGCCGGCGGCGCGGTAGGCGGGGAAGCGCAGTAGGTGGCCCACCGCGGAACGGCTGGGGGTCCGCGCATACCACGCCAGCTAAGGCGAATTTCCATTTACGACCTTTTACCGGGAAAATGCAGAATTTCTTTGCCAGGCTGGGCGGTTCCATGCTAACCTTTTGCCGTACATAAAGAAGAGATGAGAAGCGAGGAGAGAGGCGGATGCCGTTAGCCCGTGAGTCCAAAGCCAGTACGATAGAACGATTTCGAGTCCATCCGAAGGATACGGGCTCAGCGGAAGTTCAGATTGCGCTGCTCAGTGAGCGGATTAGCTACCTGAACGAGCATTTTCGTGCCCATCGTAAGGACCATGCTTCGCGGCGTGGGCTGCTGAACATGGTGGGCAGGCGCAAGAGGCACTTGGAGTACCTGAAGCGTCGTGATCCTGAGGCGTACAAGCAGGTCATCGAGAAGTTGGGCATCCGCAAGTAGCCCGGTGCACATAGAGATCGGTTCGAGATTCTTGACAGAACAACTTAGCTTGTCAAAGCGATCCCCCGGTTTGCCGGTGCGGATCGCTTTTGTTTATGGGGTGCCTTTACACCGGGCTTGGAGTTCCCATCCGTTCAGCATCCCCCTCGATTCACAGCTCCCGGAATAACCTGCATGCCTAACGGCGGGGTGAAGTTTCTGACCCCTTTCGTTAACCAGCATGCAAGAAAACGCTATGTGGCTCCTGTGTGGCGCCCGGCGTAAGTTGTTGGAGGAAATAAATGGAACAAACGAGTATTACCCTGGGTTCAAATACCCTTTCGATTGAGTGCGGGCGGGTCGCCAAGCAAGCCAATGGCTCCGCCTACGTGCGTTACGGTGACACGGTGGTCCTGGCCACGGCGTGTTCAACCGACCCGCGTGAAGGAATTGATTTCTTTCCCTTAACAGTAGACTATCGCGAGTATACCTACGCCGCGGGAAGAATTCCCGGCGGGTTTTTCAAGCGCGAAGGGCGGCCAACCGAGAAAGAGATTCTCAGCAGCCGCCTGATCGATCGGCCCATCCGGCCGCTCTTTCCCGAAGGTTTCAAGGACGAAACACAAGTGATCGCGTTGGTGCTTTCCGCGGATACCGACAATAATCCGGATGTTATCGGGTTGGTGGCGGGCGCGACGGCGCTTTATCTTTCTGACATCCCGTTTTTTGCACCGGTGGGCGCTGTGCGGGTTGGACTGGTGGATGGGCGCCTGGTCACAAATCCCACCTACAGTGAAATCAAGAACAGCCTGCTAAGCCTGGTGGTGGCTGGCACGGAAGATGCCATTGTGATGGTGGAGGCGGAGGCGAAGGAAGTGTCTGAAGCCACCGTCATCGATGCCATTCAGTATGCCCACGGCGAGGTCCGCAAGATTACGGCTGCGCAGAAAGAGCTTTTCAATAAGCTCGGCTTGAAGAAGCGCAGTTTCAGCCCGCCCGCGCGTGACGAAGCGCTCTACGCCGAAGTGCGCGGCAAAATCGAGGAAGCAATGCACGAGGCGATGGACACTTCCAAGTACATCAAACAGGAAAGCCATCGCAAGATTGCCGAACTGCGCGAGGCGCTGGTGGAAAGTTATCCCGCGGACGACGAGGCCAAGCGCAGGCTCGTGGCGCATTATGTTGACGAACTGGAAGAACGCCTGTTCCGCGACGACGTGGTGCGGAAGCGCCAGCGACCTGACAAGCGGGCTTTCGATCAGGTGCGCCCGATAACTGCGGAGGTGGGATTCCTGCCGCGAACCCACGGTTCGGCGCTGTTCACGCGCGGTGAGACGCAAGCGCTGGTTACGGCAACGCTCGGCACCGCCGAGGATCAGCAGCGCATGGATGTGCTGGAGGGCGAGGCCTTCAAGCGGTTTATGCTCCACTACAATTTTCCCCCGTTCAGCGTGGGAGAGGTTGGATTCCTGCGGGGGCCGGGCAGGAGGGAGATCGGGCACGGCGCATTGGCTGAGCGCGCGTTGCTCAACGTGCTACCAGACGAGAAAGACTTCCCGTACACGGTGCGTGTGGTCTCAGACATCCTGGAATCGAACGGTTCATCGTCCATGGCCACGGTGTGTGGCGGAACGCTAGCCTTGATGGATGCGGGTGTCCCGGTGCGGGCTCCAGTCGCGGGCATTGCCATGGGCCTGGTCAAGGAAGGCGATCAGTATGCCATCCTCACGGACATCGCAGGCGTCGAAGATCATTATGGCGACATGGATTTCAAGGTGGCCGGAACCAAGGACGGGATCACGGCGCTGCAGATGGACATCAAGACCACGGGGATCACGCCGCAGATCATGTCGGAAGCCTTGATGCAGGCCAAGGAGGCGCGTTTGCACGTTCTCGGCAAGATGCTCGAGACGCTCGCCGAGCCGCGCACCAGCATTTCGGCATACGCTCCGCGCATCTACGCGATGAAGATCAATCCCGCCAAGATCGGCGAACTGATCGGGCCGGGGGGCAAGGTGATTCGCGGCATCATTGATCAAACGGGCGTCAAGATTGACGTCGAGGATGACGGCAGCGTGAACGTGGCTGCTACCGACGAACCCTCGGCCTCCAAGGCCTTGAAGATGATCCGCGACCTGCTGGCCGAAGCGGAGATCGGTAAGACGTATCTCGGAAAAGTGGTGCGACTGGCGGATTTTGGGGCTTTCGTCGAGATTTTCCCCGGCACCGACGGTCTGCTCCACATCAGCGAAGTGGCGGAACATCGCATTCGGGACGTCCGCGACGAGCTGAAGCTGGGCGATCAACTCCTGGTTAAAGTCATTTCCATTGAGGGTAATAAGGTTCGCCTGAGCCGCAAAGCCGTGCTGCGCGACCAGCGCGCCAAGGCCGGCGTCAAACCGGAGCCTGCCGACGGCGAACAAGCCGCGCGACCGGAGCACCATCCCTCGCACGGCAAGCACTGACCTCAATTATTGTTTCGACAACTAGTGCTAGATTGGCGCCGGTTCCGCGATGCGGGGCCGGCGCTTTTGTTTTGACTTTGCAGGGCTGGCCGGTTCTGGTAGAATCCGCGCCCAGATGGCGTAAGTGCTTTGGCACCAGACATAGCTCAGGTACGCAGTTGATTGCCCGGCTGTGATGTACGTTTGTTGTCATTACAAAATGCGTTGACCTTCAGGAGGTAAATCGATGGGGTACCTCGATAAACTTGATTTGGACAAGAAGCTGGAATCAAAAGAGGAATACGAAGAGCTTTTGGAGGAATATCAGTTCAAGCTGTTGAAGTTGCAACGCAAGATCATCGAGAACGGGGTCGCCGTGGCGGTGGCTTATGAGGGGTGCGACGCGGCGGGCAAGGGGGGTAACATCAAACGCGTTACCGAAGCGCTTGACCCCCGCGGCTACGAGGTGCATCCCATCGGCGCGCCGACGCCAGGGGAGAAAGCCACGCATTGGCTGCGCCGGTTCTGGCTGCGCCTGCCGCCTCGCGGCCGCATCGGCATCTTTGACCGTACCTGGTATGGACGGGTGCTGGTGGAGCGCGTGGAGAAATTCGCCAAGAAGGAAGAATGGCAGCGTGCCTACCAGGAGATCAATGAGTTTGAAAAAACGCTGACGGACGACGGCTTGGTGCTGGTCAAATTCTGGATTCACATTTCCAAGAAAGAACAACTCGATCGTTTCAAGAAGCGGGAGAAGGACCCCTGGAAGAACTGGAAGCTAACTGACGAAGATTGGCGCAACCGCGAAAAATGGGACCCCTACATCGAAGCCCTGGAAGAGATGTTCGAGAAGACGGATACGGAAAACGCACCCTGGACCATCATTGAAGGCAACTGGAAATGGTGGGCGCGTATCAAGGCTCTGAAAACGGTGGTAAATCGAATTGAATCTCACATTTGATGCCGTTTTCCCAGCGGGTTATCATTGAGGTTGGGCGCACCAATCCTTGTATCATCGATCATGAGTCTCGAGGGAGACGAGCCCAACCTGTACGATGGACTTCGGCCAGCGGCGAGGTGAGATTGTGCGAATGGCAGTGCAGTTGGAAGATGAGGTGGCGATCCTGGCCTTGAGCGGGAAATTCCTGGCGGGCAGCGACGGACCGTTTCTGCGCCAGAAACTAAAGGACTTGGTGGATGCCGGAACCCGCAAATTCATCATCGATTTTGAGGACGTTCCTTACATCGATTCAACGGGCTTGGGATTCCTGGCGGGGGCGCGCGTAACCGTTCAGAACGCCGGAGCGCGAATGGTTCTGGCCGGGATGAACGTCCATGTCCGCCGAATCATGGAGGACGTCAAGCTGACGCAGTTCTTTGTGCTCGCCGGAAATCAGGCTGAGGCGATGGCCCTGCTGAATCAGCCGCAGTCGATCGCGGAACCTACTGCTGAATCTGACACAAGCCATCCCAAGCGGAAGAGGCGTGCCGGACCGGCGGCGGAAGCATAAGTATTGCGATTCCCAATATGTGCGGCGGGCGCGGGGAACCCGAGAACAGAGGCATTGACGGCTTGACGCAGAGGCTGTACTATCTCCGGTGTGTAAGGTCGAGTTTCCAGTAGAAGCCGGATTATAAACGGGACTGGCTACGGGGACACACCATGGCAGAGCGGCGGGCTGTTCGGGTTCGGCCAGATGTGCCGACGGAAGTGGCGTTTGTCGGGACCGACGAGAGATTCGGGGCGCCCCTCGTTGCGTTCAGCCCATTCGGCCTCTCCGTACAGACTTCACGCGCGGTTAATAAGGGAACGATCTATCGCCTGGGGATCCGCGTCGGCGCCGACTACTTCCGAGCTGCCGCCGCCGTACGCACACGGATTCCCGGCGGGTTCGCCGTCGAATTCCTCTCCATGACACCCCCCGATCGTGAAACCCTGCGGCGTCTATACCTGCGACTGCAATTAGCTGCCCGCAAGGCGCCCCCCTCCTAAATTCCGGCCCAGACTCGGCTGAAAAGGACAGATCGCCTCGTGCGCTCTAAACACATCGGATAGATTGACACGGTGACGGATTGGGTTTATTTTTCAATCTCACGTCCGCCGGGGGCGTGCAAAGACGCGGTTTTCGTGTATCTCGGCGGTTAGGAAACTGAAGTCTGGCGCGATGGGCAGTAGAGCGGTAACCGCGCCAAGTGACAGGCCTTTTCAAACTGTGCTCTCATGAGAACCTTAGGCCGACGCCGCACTGAACGCATCCTGGCGCCCGTTCGCATTCGGGTGACCGGGAACGACCGTTCGGGTGTCTTGTTCGACGAAAATACGGTGACCGTCAGTTTCAGTCAAGAAGGGGCACGCATTAGTCTGCCCCAAGCAGTGTCGCCCGACGGGGTTGTGCTGGTCAGGAACCTCGAGAATGGCCTCGAGGCGGAATTCCGCGTGGTCGGGGCCTATCAACAGGCCGTCGGAAGCCGGCGCGAATGGGGCGTGGAAGCCATCAACCCCCGGAGCACCATCTGGGGCGTGGAGTTTGCCGTCCACGACGATAGCGCGTTGCCCAAGGTGCTGATTCAATGCGAGGCTTGCAAGACGGCCGCGCAAACCACGCTATCCAGCGTCGAGTACGATGTGCTGCTGGCCATTCGGCGGATCTCGCGGCATTGCGACCACTGCAATGCCACCACGCGCTGGGAGCCCAGCGACCAGATTATGCGCGCGCAGATGCTGGTCCGCCCGAGCAGGTCCGAAGGCGACGTTAAGTCGGACCGGCGCCGAGTGCGACGCCTGAAGCTTACCATGCAACTTCGCGTGCGTAACGCCTTGGGAGTGGTCGATATTGCCCAAACCCACGACGTCTGCAAGTCGGGCCTCTGTTTTGTCAGCAGGCTGCGCTTTTCACCCAGCGATGAAATCTATATTACCTTGCCCCATGCGCAGAATCAGCCACCGACGGAAACCCGGGGCAAAGTTGTCTGGGTGGCCGAAGGCACCTTGGGCCGGTTCTATGGCGTCGAGTACGTGCGCTGACGAGCAGTTTCCTCCCCTACCCGTATTTCCTGATTTTCCAGCAGTAAGCGTTGCCGGCGTTTACGGCATTCCCCTTGCCAGCCGCACGTCTCCATGAGACCATTTCCGCCCGATGTAATCTTCCGAGGGGAATTGCCGATGACGCGCTTTACCGTTTGGGTTCTGTGGTCTTTCTGCGTTCTCGTTACCGTGTCCGCGCAGGCAGCGGAGCAGGGCAGCCCGCGTGTGTGGTTTGTGGACTCGCTCATCAAGGTATTTCCCACCGACGCCGTGGGCAGTCACCGTCTGGTTCGGCCGGAGCTCGCGGCAGCGCGCGGCCAGCACGTCAGCGTGCAGCTTGCCCTGCGCTCGACGCGCGCGCTGGAAGGCGTAACGGCCGAGGCCGGCCCGTTCAAAGATGCCGCCGGCGCCACCCTGGCCAGCGTCACCGTGCGTCCGGAGGGCTACGTGGTGGTGGGCTCGCACACCCGGAACACGCCGCCCGAGGAACTCGTGGGCGAAGCGCCGGGGTGGTTTCCCGACCCGCTGCTGGATTTCCCAATGACGCTTTCGGCCAAGCGCACGCAAGCGCTGTGGATTCAGGCGGCCGTGCCGGGCGATGCCCAACCCGGCGATTATCGCGGCACAGTGGTGGTACGCGTGGGAGGCCGGCAGGTGGCGCGCCGGGAGATCCGTTTGCACGTGTTGCCCGCCGTGGTGCCCCAGGCGCGCACCTTGAAAGTTACCAACTGGTTCGGATTGAGCGACGGGCGCTCGGAGCAGTTTTACGGCGTTGCGCGGTTCTCGCCAGGCTGGTGGAAGCTCGTGGCCAATATTGCCGGGGTAATGGCCGAGCACCGGCAGAACGTGGTCATCACGCCTTTGATGGATCTGATCCAGCCCCGCGTGGAAGACGGTCGCCTGGCTTACGACTTCAGCAACTTCGACCGTTGGGTGGAGACGTTCCAGCATGCCGGCGCCATCGGGTACATCGAAGGCTCGCACCTGCTGGATCGCGCGGGGGGCTATGAAGCCGGCCTGATCGTCAGCACGTTTCAATTCGAAAACGGCGCAGTGAAAAGACAAAGTCTGCCGCCCGATGATCCGCGCGTGGAGTCCTTCATGAGCGGGTTCCTCTCCGCGCTCAATACCCATCTGGAAGCGAAGGGCTGGAAGTCGATCTATTACCAGCATATTTTGGATGAAGCCCATGGTCCCGAGCCACCGTACTACGCGCGGTTTGCGGAACTGGCGCATCGCTACCTTCCCGGCGTTCCCACCCTGGACGCCATTGATGCTTCGCATCTGCCGGAGGAGTTGCAGAAGAATTGCGACATCTGGGTTCCCCAACTCGGCCGGTTCGATGGGCAGATGGACATGCTTCAGCAACGCATAGCGAGCGGCCATGCCGTTTGGATCTACACCTGCCTTTTCCCCAACGGGCGCTACATGAACCGGCTGATGGATTACCCCCTGCTCAAGACGCGCCTCCTGCAATGGCTGGATTTCCGCTATGGATTTACCGGCTTCCTCCATTGGGGCTGGAGTTACTGGACCCCGGAACCGACGCTTGACACCCAGCCGGTCATCGATGCCAACACCGAGTTGCTCCCTTCGGGAGATGCGTTCATCGTCTACCCGGATAAGGCGCGGCTCACCGTGTATTCCTCCCTGCGGCTTGAAACCATGCTGCAAGGGATTGAGGATTATGAGCTGCTGACGGCGCTGCAGGCCAAGGACCCACCAGAGGCCAGCAGGATAGCTCAGGAAGCCGTGGCGGGACTCACGGACTACGTTCGCGACCCCGAGAAATTCCGCGCGCTGGAAAGGGAATTGCTCGACGCGTTGGGGAAGTAGGCAGAACCGGTTTCGATGGCCACGGCGTCGCCAGCGCGCATCCGCGCCCTGAGGCGGTCGGCGAGCAGCCAGACCGCGCCGAAGATGGCCGGCAGCAGGATGGTGAAGACAAACCATAGCAGGCAGGCGCCCACTGCGGCGCCACGCGGAACGGCGTACGGCGAGAGCAGCAGGGCGGCCACGCCTTCGCGCACGCCCACGCCGCTGAAGGAGACAGGCAGGTCTGCCGCCAGCACGATATAAGGATAGGTGGCCAGGGTGGTGGCGAACCCGGTGGGAGAAAAGGCGCGCAGAAGAAAGAAGAAGGCCACCAGTTCTGCCGCCATCGCCCCCACCGCCAGCAGGGCGAAGCGCGGCGTGGGGATTTGTGAGATACCCGCGGCGGCTTGCAAAACGTGGCCGCGGAAATACCGTGACGTGCGCGCCAGCTTCGCGACCTCGCCAATCAGGGCAGGGAAGCCCATTACGAGGGGGAGCAGGGCCAGCCACACCGCCACTCCGAAAATCGCGGCCGGGCGGGAAACCACCAGGAATAGGCCGGCCCCCATCGAGGTGAGCAGCGCCCAAAAATCCAGGGCGCGGTCGAATACCGTCAGCAGCGCCACCTGCGCGCGTTCGGGCTGGCGCACGAAAACGCAGCGGCCCAATTCTCCCAGCCGCCCCGGCGTGACCAACCCCAGGGCAAAACCTCCCAGGAGATTGCGTAACGAGTAGCTTATTCGGGCGTTGCCGGCCACCGCCATTAAGTGGTGCCACTTGTACGCGCGCAGCGCAAACCAGGCCCCCAGACAAACGAGCGACAAAAGCAGGCTGCCGGTTTCCAGGCCGCGAAATGCTGCCCGCAAGCCCCCCAGCGGGACCCGCCACAAAACGATGGCGACGATTCCCGAAGACAAAAGCAACTGTTTCCAGGCGATTGACCGCACTGCCGTTCGCCTCCTGCCGTAGAGGTGTGCACGGCGTTCTCCAAGGCTGTGTTATCGGCAAAAGGCGCGGCGAACTTGAGGGAGATCTGTAGTATTTGCCTGAAACGATGAGAGATGCGGGGTGGTCGTGGACAACAATCGGGATTGTCGGACGTGCCATTCTAACGACTTTTTGATTCGGCATGGCAGGTGCCGGTGACAGTGGGCGCAAGGTGAAGGCGACAGCGTGGCGGCGCCGTGCTGCGACCTCTGTGTGAAACACCGGGTTCTCTCAGAGCGGCCTTGGGCCGCTACCAAACCGGTCTCGTAGGGGCACCCCTCGTGGGTGCCCTTGTGGTGGGCACCCACGAGGGGTGCCCCTACGAGACGCGCAAAATGTTTGCTAACAAAACAAGAATTTGCGTTATTGCATTACAGAGGCCACGGAGAGAACCTTTTGGTTGCGGCTCCGCCGGCAAGCCCGCCATGAAACGTCGGTTCTGCTCCCACTCCTGGTCAGGCGGCGGCCACTTTAGCGTCGATGCTGCGCGGCGCGTGGGCCAGGAGGTCGCCTGGGGTCGCTGGCGCAGGCGCTACGGGACTCGGTTCAGTCAGATTGTCGGGCAAAGAATGCGCTTCCGCCGCCGCATCTCCGGTGGGCAGGGCACTTGCGGTCGTGCCATCACTGTTAGGCTTTCCTGTGTTTTCTTCAACATAGCCGGATGCACCTTCATTTTTGCGTACATTTTTCTCTGTGCCATCTTCGGCGCCTGTGTTCTGAGCTTGAACCGCCGCCATGGCCGGTGCGACGGCTGCCGTTTCTCCGATTACCGCATCGTGGGTAGCTGGGCGCGGAACCGGGGGTCGCGGATGGTGGTCTGCGACTTCGGACTTCCGACCCTGGATCTCGGACTCTCCCTGCGGCTTGCCTTCGGACTTCGCACGCCGGACCTGGGACTCTTTTTGCAGCTTCATCAGGTCACGGATGAGCCGGGCGAACTCCCGGAAGCACGAGCGCTCTTCGCGCCGCATCAACTCCAGTTCCTTGCTCACCTCGAGGGCGAGGAGGTTGCGGGAGCGCGTCGAAAGGGGCGCCTCCTGCGCGGCCACGGCTTTTTGCCACTGCTCCGTGGCGAGACGCAGCTCTTTGGCCGCCAGGCGCCACAACTGCTCGCGCAGCGGATCGCGGTCCTGGCCTTCCGCCACGGGGACTTCGGACGCGGGAATGGACGACTCGTCCGCCTCATCTGCATTCAGAATGCCCTGCCATTCCTGGTCGCGCATGGCCTCAGGCAGGGGCGGGGGAGGTGGGTCGGTGAAGCGGTCCGGCTTACGCAAACGGTGCAGAAGCTCGAGGATGGGTTCCAGGCTCGCACTCGGGTACTGCTGCAGGACGTCCTGGCACTGCTCGAAGCACCCGTTGGGCGTGTAGAAATCGGGGCGGGCCACGGCGTGCTGGAGTTCGCCCAGGAAGCCCCGGACCTCCGCGCGCAGTTGGCGGGCGGCTTCCCGGCGTCTGGCTTCGAACTGGCGGATGTGGTTGGCCATCTTGCTCTCCTGCTGGCGCTCGGCACGCTGCATGCGGAACTGCAGGCTGGCCAGGCGGCTGGTGATCCATTCCTGGCAGCCGTTGGCGGGCCGAAACTGCTGGCGCACGCCCTCCACCAGCGCGGCCAGGTCGGCGGGGTCCTCGCCCAGCGCCACCAGCGCTTCATCGCGCACGTCGGAATAGTAGCCGTGGCGCAGGTTGGCGGCGCGGGCGCGCTCCTTGCCTTCGGGGGTGGCGGCGCCGTGCGACTGCCGCCCGTTGCGCCGGTGCGCCTCTAGGTTTTTCTCAGTCATCGTTTGCTCGACGAGTGCCATATAAAACTCCTTCGGGTTCGGGATTCGGAACACGGGACACGGGATAAGGGATACGGGACACGGTAGGGAACACGGGACACGGGATAGGGGATACGGATAAGCGATACGGGAATCAGTAAGAGCATTCGTTTGCCGCGGCAACGCGGAGGGTCAGACGCTCGCCCGGGCGAACAAGCTGTCCCGAGTACGAGACACCTCCGGGTACCGCCGCATTATTAAACAGATGATACCTGGTCTTGTCAAGTAAAATCAGCTAGGCCGTAGCCGATGGGCTGGTCACAAACGCTGGCCTTGGCTTTGCGCAGCACCTTGGAGTTCTATGAAGGGGGATGTCAAGAGAAATTTCTGCCCGCTGACGGGCAGAGGAAGTTCTCTTCGACGTCCCGCCCCTTGTGACTAGGGCAGCCAACGAAGTTTACAGGTCCTACCGGGTTCATGATTCAGTCGAGGGAACGTCCGCCGCGACGGGAGACGCGACAAGCTAACCTGGGGTCAAAGATGCCCACGATGGTTCTATCAGAGACTCATGGCCTACAGCTTTGTCGGGTGGTGCGAGGGGGCCTAGCGTGCGGAGGAGACTGGCGCCGTGGTGGCCGCTGCCTAAACTCCAAGTTGAGACTCACCCTCAACCCTCGGGCCTCGCGCTGCGGCGGACCCCGGCCGGGGAGAACCCGGGCGCGGAGCCGTGCCCACATCGTGAGGCTAGGCTGCTTGTTCTCTTCTCAGTCGCTGTGCGTCGAAACGTTCTCCTCTCTTCCACAGAGTCAAAACCAAGGTCGCGATCTTGCGCGCGAGGGTGAGGCGCGCCAAGTGCTCCTGCGTTCCTTCCCGCAGCAGTCGTTGGTAGGCCTCGCGCAGAGGACCGGGACGCTGGCAGGCGGCCAGGGCCGCGCCTTTAAAGATGTCTTTCAGGTGCGTGTTGTGGGCGGGATTGAGTCCCCGCACCATCACCCCTTTGGGGGAAACCACCAGTTCGCCTTTCTCCAGCCGATACTGCGCGCTGCCCCGGGTGAGCAAGCCCAGGCCTCCGTAACCGCACAACTTGCGCTTGTTGCGGAAGCGGTGAGGCGTTTGCAGCCAAGCCAGCAGCAGCGCCACGCGCACCGGTCCCAGGCCGGGAATGGTGCGCAGAATTTTCTGCGCCGGGTGCTGGCGGCTTTGAGCGAGCAACGCGCGCCGCGCCTGGGGACGGAGCTGGAGCAGCAGATCCAGCTCCTGGTAGAGCAACTTCGCCCGCTGGCGAGCGCCCGGTTCTACCAACTGTTCCAACCAGCGGGCGCGATGCCGCGGCGAGTAAACCTGCGTTCCCCCACAAGAGATCCCCCGGCCGCGGTACAAACTTTTCAGCCGGTTCATCACCCGGGTGCCGTCCTGCACCAAGGTGGCATAGCTGGCGGCGAGTTCTTTCAGCGTGCGCATTTCCGGCGCCCCGTGATAAACCGCGCTCAGCGAACCCAGACGCAGCAACTCCGCCAGCTTCCGCGCGTCGATGGGATCGCTCTTGTTGCCCTGCTTGAGCAGAGCGTTCTGGCGCGGGTTGCAGACGATCAGTTTCTCCACCCAGGGCGAGAGCAGCGCGTAGAGCCAGGCCGAGTAGGTGCCTTCTTCCAAGGTCAGATGCAAGCTGCCGCTGAGGCCGCGCAGAAAGTCGACCAGCACGGTGCCCTCGGTGCGCAGCGTCACCTGCATCACCAGGTTGCCTTGCGCATCCAGAACCACCGCCGTCGTACTGTCTTTGTGAACGTCCATGCCGATGTACCGAACGACCCGATTTACGATATCCTTGACAAGCTTCATGGGGTGTTCCTCCTTGGATTGGTTTCTTTCCATTCTCCTGGAATTAACCTAACCCAAAAGGGGCACCCCTTCATAATGCGTGCGGCCGCGAAGCTGCCGCCTTTCCTCTCCCCGTACCGAAGAAGGGGAAAGAGCACACGAACGGGAAACAAAAGCGGCAGCTTCGCGGCCGCACTCCAAGGTGCTGCGCACATTTTAAAATGCGGTTGCGAACCTCCAGAACCATTGGCAAATCTCGTCATCCTGAGCGCCGATGTCTTTTATCGGGGCGAAGGATCTGCATTTTGTTTTGCAAATGCGCGGGGAAAGGCAAAGGCAGGAAAAGCCAATGCAGATTCTTCGCCCAAAGAGCGGGGCTCGGAATGACTACGTTTGGGGAGGATTACAATTTCGCAGGGTGGGCAGGTAGCGGATCAGGGTTTTCTTGCAGCGATATCGGCGCGAATCACCTTAATGAAACGGGCGGCGGCTTCGAGAGATTCCTCGGCTTCGTGGCGCGAGACGAATCCAGTGTCGTCATACAGGGCCAAATTACGCTTTCGGCGCAGGCGGTCGAAGACGGATAACAAGCCAGAGTATTGGGCGTCAATTCGCGACCGCACGAATTCGATGATGGCGATATGATGGCCGGGCTGGCTTCTGGCGCGGACACCATAGCTGAACATAAATCCCAATGCGGCCCGCAGCATCGCTTCATAGGCTTGCTGCAGGGACGCCTCGTCGTCGAACGCCAGAATCTTGTACGCCGATGCCAACTTGCGGTCAGCGCTGGCGAGAAAGCGTTCGATTTGCGCCCAGTCAGTGATCTGCGGTTTGAGGTTCTTCACCTCTGCTCAGCAGCGAGACACGCTTGTGGTGCCAGATGCTTTCCAGGAGTGCATCGTTTTGCTCCCGGCGATGCTCGAATTCCCTTCGTGACATCACAGTGTAGTTAATTTCCCGTGCGAGTTGGCGCTCCAGCTTACGCACCGCTTCTGCCAACGGTTCGGCGGGCGGATTGCCAATTACCAACACATCAACGTCGCTAGCCACATCCTGCTGGTTGCGCGCGAATGACCCGTAGAGATACGCTTCTTCGACGTGCCCCACGCTTTCAAGAACTCGACCAATCAGAGGCGCCACCCCGAGGGTTTTCCCCACGATGCTCCGGACCTCGGGGAATAGCGGATACTCGCGGTTCAGGCAAAAGTACTTTTGGCGGCCACTCACTTCCGAGCGGAAAAGCCCCTCTCGTTCCAGACGCCGCAGTTCACGAGACAGATTGGACGGGTCAACGCTGAGCCGCCCCGCCAAGTCCCGCACGTGAAGGCGGGCCGCAGGGTTGGTAAAATAGAAGGCGAGCAACCGTCGGCGCGCTTGCGACCGCAGATCCAGCATAGGGTTAAATCTTACCACACTTGTGGTAGGTCCAAACCACATAAAAGAATCTCACCTGGCCGCGTACCTCGGCCGTCTTCGTCACATAGGGAGAACGAAACGCACTCCAATGCGGCGCCCACGCCCGCGTCACGTATCGCCATATTGCTTAACCTCCCAACCAAGGTTAGAATCGTTGGCCTTCCATGGTGCCGCAGCAGAGGCGACGGCTTCTTCGGGCGCACGGGACAGCGGGGCGCCCGAATGTTCCCCTGGTGTACGTTACCGAAAGGCGATGGCGAGGTTGTAGATGAGTGCAGAAGGCCGGCTATTATTGAGCGGGGATGAGGCGGTGGCGCTGGCTGCCCGCGACGGTGGCGTCACCTTGGGCACGGGGTATCCCGGCACGCCCTCCACCGAGATCCTGGAGAGTTTTTCCCGCTTGGGCGGCCGGGCGCAGTGGGCGTCGAACGAGAAGGTTGCGCTGGAGGTAGCTCTGGGGGTGGCTTACACCAACGCCCGCGCGCTGGTGACCATGAAGCACGTCGGGCTGAACGTGGCCGCCGATCCGCTTTTTACTGCGACTTACACCGGCGTTACCGGCGGGCTGGTGGTGGTTTCGGCGGACGATCCGGGCATGGCCTCCAGCCAGAATGAGCAGGACAATCGCCGCTATGCCGTGGCGGCGGGCGCGCCGATGCTGGAGCCGGCGGATTCCCAGGAAGCCTACGACTTCACCCTGCTGGCCCTTCGCATTTCAGAGCGCTGGGGCATTCCGGTGCTGCTGCGCCTCACGACTCGCGTCTGCCATTCCAAGACCGTCGTTCATCCGGCGGGCGCTTCGGCGGCATCGCCTGGCCCGGCCACGTTCGTCCGGGACCTCAAGGCGCGGGTGATGATCCCTGCGAATGCGCGTCCCGCCCATCACCGGCTGCGAGAGAAGCTCGCGCGCATCCTGGAATGGAATGAAACCGAGGGGCCTAATCGGGAAACGGATGGCGGCCGCGCGCTGGGGATCGTTACGTCGGGAATCTCCTTCATGCACGCCCGCGAGGCAGCGCCCGAAGCGGCGGTGCTGAAACTGGGGATGGCGTATCCCCTCCCGATTGAGACCATTCGCCGCTTCGTGGGGAGCGTCGCCCGCTGCGTGGTGATCGAAGAAGGCGATCCCTACCTGCTGGAGGCCATTCGCGCGGCCGGCATGAAGGTGGAAGGGAAGCAGGAAGCGTTTCGTTTCGGTGAATTGAACGTGGACCGGGTGAAGCGCATTCTCGCCGGGGACGCATCGCCGGAGCCGGTGCCGCCGCGGGGCAAGCCGCCCGAGTTGTGCCACGGCTGCCCGCATCGTTCGGTTTTCGCGGCGTTGCGTGACCTGGACTGCATCGTGGCCAGCGACATTGGCTGTTACACGCTCGCGGTGCTGCCGCCTTTTGAGGCGGTTGACACGTGCGTTTGCATGGGCGCGAGCATCGGCGTCGGGCTTGGTTTAAGGCACGCGTTGCCTCCCGAGCAGGCCTGCCGCGTGGTGAGCACCATCGGCGACAGCACCTTCATCCATAGCGGGATCACCGGCCTGGTGGAAATGGTCTACAACCCCCCGAAAACCGGCCATGTGGTCATCATTCTGGACAACGGAACCACGGCGATGACGGGCTTGCAGGAGCATCCGGGCACGGGCCGGACGCTGGAACACGAGCCTACGGGCAAAGTGGTGATTGAAGACCTGGCGCGCTCGCTCGGCATCAAGAGCGTGTACGTGAGCGATCCGACGCTTAATCCTGCCGCCTTTCAGACGCTCGTGGCGGAGAGCCTTGCCCGGGGCGACCTTACCGTCATCGTGGCCCGGCGCAACTGCCTGCTGGCCGCCGGCAAAATCAGGGAGTATGAGCGCGCCAAGGCCCGCGACCAGATTTCGGAGAATTGCATTGAGCAACAGGACTAAGGTGACCAACATCGTGCTTGCCGGGCTGGGCGGGCAGGGCGTGCTGAAGGCGTCGGACATTGTCGCCGATGTGGCGTTCCGGGCCGGACTGGACGTGAAGAAGAGCGAGATCCACGGCATGAGCCAGCGCGGCGGCTCAGTGACCAGCGATGTGCGCTTTGGCGAGAAGGTCTACAGCCCCATGGTGCCGCCCGGCGAGGCCGATTACCTCGTGGTCTTGTCGGCGGATCAGGTGGAACCCAACCGCTGGCAGTTGCGGGAGGGCGGCGCCTTGATTACGCCGGACGCCATTCCCGAGGGCGCCATCCGCGATAAACGGTCTTACAATGTGGCGCTGCTCGGCCTTCTGAGCGTATCGCTCAGCTTCGACGCATCGGCTTGGGAAGAGGCCATCCGCCAGAACCTGGCGCCGAAGTTGCATGCGGCCAACCTACAGGCGTTCGCGATTGGACGCGCCGCGGCCAAAAAATCAACAATCGCACCACACTCATGAGCATGATTGATGAATTGTCACAGGAAATTCTCCCTGCCAGCGCCCCGGATTACCTGCCGGTGGCGCAGATGCAAGGTCTTCAGTTGGGCCGGCTCCGCGCCACCGTTCGCCGGGCTTACGAGCACGTCGAGCTTTACCGCCGCCGCATGGATGAGCGAAATGCCGCGCCGGAAGACATCAAGTCGCTGGAGGACGTGGCCCGCTTGCCCTTCACGGTGAAGACGGACTTGCGCGACAGCTATCCTTTCGGCCTTTTTGCCAGCCCCTTGCAGGAGGTGGTGCGGTTGCACGCCTCGAGCGGAACCACCGGCAAGCCCATCGTTGTTGCCTACACGCAGCAGGACCTGGCCGTCTGGACGGACGCCATGTTGCGGACGCTGGCGGCGTGCGGCCTCGGCCGGGGCGATATCATTCAGAACGCCTATGGTTATGGCCTGTTCACGGGGGGCTTGGGGGCGCACTACGGAGCCGAGGCGCTGGGCGCGACGGTGATTCCCATTTCCGGCGGCAATACCGACCGGCAGATTATGGTGATGAAAGATTTTAAGGTGACAGCGATCTGCTGCACGCCCACCTACTTCCTGCACCTGCTCGATCGCGCTGCCGAAATGGGCGTGGAGATCCGCGAACTGCCCCTGCGGGTGGGGGTGTTCGGCGCCGAGCCCTGGAGCGATTCGATGCGCGAGTGCATTGAAACCGCCGGCGGGATCAAGGCCTACGACATTTACGGACTTTCCGAGATCACTGGCCCCGGCGTGGGCAGTGAATGCCGCTGCCAGGCCGGTCTGCACATTTTTGAAGACCACTTTTATCCCGAGATCATCGATCCCGCTTCCGAACGCCCGGTGCCCGACGGCGAGGAAGGGGAACTGGTGATCACCACGCTGAGCAAGCGCGCCATGCCCATGCTGCGTTATCGCACCCGCGACATCACCTCCTTCCTGCCCGGCGCCTGCGCGTGCGGCCGCACCCTGCGCCGCATCAAGCGCATCGGCCGGCGCAGCGACGACATGGTGATCATCCGCGGCGTCAACGTGTTCCCGTCGCAGGTGGAATCCGCCCTGCTGGCGGTGGAGGGTACGCTGCCGCATTACCAGATCATCCTGACGCGCCGCGAGGGGTTGGACCAGATGGAGGTTCACGTGGAGGTGACGCCCGCGCTGTTCAGCGACAAGGTGGGCGCAATTGAAAAACTGCACAGCAAGCTGGCCCAATCCTTGTACCAGACGCTCGGGCTGCGCGTGGACGTCCGGCTGGTGGCGCCGCAAAGCTTAAAGCGCAGCGAGGGCAAAGCGCAGCGGCTGATTGACCGAAGAAATATGGAGCAGTGAAGACTCGCGCAGTGTCTTGGAGACTCGTGTAGCGTCTTGGAGTTCTATGAAGGGGGATGTCAAGAGAAATTTCTGCCCGCTGACGGGCAGAGGAAGTTCTCTTCGACGTCCCGCCCCTTGTGACTATGGCAGCCAACGAAGTTTACAGGTCCTACCGGGTTCATGATTCAGTCGAGGGAACGTCCGCCGCGACGGGAGACGCGACAAGCTAACCTGGGGTCAAAGATGCCCACGATGGTTCTATCAGAGACTCATGGCCTACAGCTTTGTCGGGTGGTGCGAGGGGGCCTAGCGTGCGGAGGAGACTGGCGCCGTGGTGGCCGCTGCCTAAACTCCAAGTTGAGACTCACCCTCAACCCTCGGGCCTCGCGCTGCGGCGGACCCCGGCCGGGGAGAACCCGGGCGCGGAGCCGTGCCCACATCGTGAGGCTAGGCTGCTTGTTCTCTTCTCAGTCGCTGTGCGTCGAAACGTTCTCCTCTCTTCCACAGAGTCAAAACCAAGGTCGCGATCTTGCGCGCGAGGGTGAGGCGCGCCAAGTGCTCCTGCGTTCCTTCCCGCAGCAGTCGTTGGTAGGCCTCGCGGAGAGGACCGGGACGCTGGCAGGCGGCCAGGGCCGCGCCTTTAAAGATGTCTTTCAGGTGCGTGTTGTGGGCGGGATTGAGTCCCCGCACCATCACCCCTTTGGGGGAAACCACCAGTTCGCCTTTCTCCAGCCGATACTGCGCGCTGCCCCGGGTGAGCAAGCCCAGGCCTCCGTAACCGCACAACTTGCGCTTGTTGCGGAAGCGGTGAGGCGTTTGCAGCCAAGCCAGCAGCAGCGCCACGCGCACCGGTCCCAGGCCGGGAATGGTGCGCAGAATTTTCTGCGCCGGGTGCTGGCGGCTTTGAGCGAGCAACGCGCGCCGCGCCTGGGGACGGAGCTGGAGCAGCAGATCCAGCTCCTGGTAGAGCAACTTCGCCCGCTGGCGAGCGCCTGGTTCTACCAACTGTTCCAACCAGCGGGCGCGATGCCGCGGCGAGTAAACCTGCGTTCCCCCACAAGGGATCCCCCGGCCGCGGTACAAACTTTTCAGCCGGTTCATCACCCGCGTGCCGTCCTGCACCAAGGTGGCATAGCTGGCGGCGAGTTCTTTCAGCGTGCGCATTTCCGGCGCCCCGTGATAAACCGCGCTCAGCGAACCCAGACGCAGCAACTCCGCCAGCTTCCGCGCGTCGATGGGATCGCTCTTGTTGCCCTGCTTGAGCAGCGCGTTCTGGCGCGGGTTGCAGACGATCAGTTTCTCCACCCAGGGCGAGAGCAGCGCGTGGAGCCAGGCCGAGTACGTGCCTTCTTCGAAGGTCAGATGCAACCTGCCGCTGAGACCGCGCACGAAGTCCACCAGCACGGTGCCTTCGGTGCGCAGCGTCACCTGCATCACCAAATTGCCTTGCGCATCCAGTACCACCGCCGTCGTGCTGTCCTTGTGTACGTCCATGCCGATGTACCGAACGACCCGATTTACGATATCCTTGACAAGCTTCATGGGGTGTTCCTCCTTGGATTGGTTTCTTTCCATTCTCCTGGAATTAACCTAACCCAAAAGGGGCACCCCTTCATAATGCGTGCGGCCGCGAAGCTGCCGCCTTGCTTCCCTGTGATTGGCTATTCCCCTTATCCGGCACCGAAGGGAGGAAAGCGGCAGCTTCGCGGCCGCAGTCCAAGACGGGGGCAAGCGGAGGCACGATGAAGATTCACCAACTTTCGCTCTTTCTCGAGAACAAGCCGAGCCAGTTGACGGAGCCCTGCCGCCGGCTGGCCGACGCCGGCATAGACATTCGCACCCTGACTCTGGCCGACACGGAGCAATTTGGCATTCTCCGCCTCATCGTCTCCGACTGGGAAAAGGGTGCGCGGATTCTGGAAGACGCGGGTTACGTGGTCAACGTGACGGAAGTGGTGGCCGTGGAAGTGCCGGACCGGCCCGGCGGTTTGGCGGACCTGCTGGGGGCGTTCGAAAACACCGATACCAACATCGAGTACATGTATGCCTTCACCTTCGGTCACGGAGACACGGCAGTCATGATTTTCCGGTTCAACAACACGGACGCGGCCATTGCGCAACTGCAATCCACCGGCGTGAATGTGCTGGGGAGTTCGGAAGTGTACCGGCGCATTGAAAGATGAGCGCGAAGCGCCTTGGACTGCGGCCGCGAAGCTGCCGCCTTTGCCTCAGTTCCTCAATAGTTCGGCGTATATCGGAAACCCAGAGCTTCTGCGCAGCCCGGAAAATGCACAACCCGGAGAATGGATGAGCATCGGAAAAACCATAGCGGAGCAGATGGAGCACGCCTCGTGGATCCGGCGCATGTTTGAAATTGGCGCCCGGATGAAGCGAGAGCGTGGGGAAGAGAACGTTTTTGATTTCACCTTGGGTAATCCCGACGGCGAACCCCCGGAAGAAGTCATCGCGGTGCTGCGACGGGTGGTTGACGCCAATCGGCCGCGCAGCCACGCCTACATGCCCAACGCGGGATTCACGCCGGTGCGGGAAGTTATTGCCCGGCAACTCGCCGCGCAAACGGGGCTGCCCTACACGGCCGACCACATCCTGATGACGGTAGGCGCGGCGGGCGCCATCAACGTGCTGCTCAAGTCGCTGCTCGATCCCGGCGACGAGGTGATCCTTCAGGTCCCCTTTTTTCCCGAGTACCAGTTCTATGTTGAGAACCACGCCGGGCGCATGGTGCTGGTGGAGACCGATGACGCGTTCCAGCCCCGGGTGGACCGCATCGCCGCCGCCATCACGCCGCGCACCAAGGCCATCATCCTGAATTCGCCCAATAATCCCACGGGCGCGGTCTACTCCGCCGAATTCCTGCGGGAATTGGACACGTTGCTTGCGAGCCTCGACCATACCGTCACGGTGATTGCCGATGAGCCCTACAAGGCGATACTGTTTGACGGGCTCACGCTGCCGGTCGTTCCGAAGCTGGTCCGCAACACCGCCGTGAGCTATTCCTGGTCCAAGGCGCTGGCGATTCCCGGCGAGCGGATTGGCTATCTGGCTCTATCGCCGCAGTTGCCGGAACTGGGCCCAATCCGCGACGCGTGCACCTTCGCGAACCGCATCCTGGGGTTCATCAACGCGCCCGCCCTGTGGCAATGGGTGATGGTGGAAGTCGCCGGCCTCCAGGTTGATCCGCGCGGCTACCAGGAGAAACGCGACCTGCTGTGGAACGCCCTGACGCGCATGGGGTACGAGGTCACCAAACCGCAAGGCACGTTCTACATGTTTCCCAAGGCGCCCATCGCGGATGACCTGGCGTTCGTGCGCCGCCTGATGGACGAGGGCGTCCTGGCGGTGCCGGGCACGGGCTTTGGGCGCGGCGGTTACATTCGCCTGTCACTCACCATCCCGCGCGGCGCCATAGAACGCAGCCTGCCCGGATTCGAGCGCGCGCTGCGTTGCCCGTGAATTGGCTCTGCGCGGTCCATGAATTTGATCTTGAATGTCGGATGGCCGACGATTTCAGCTATCGCCCGCAGCATCTTTTGAATTTCTTCCCACTGCCACACGGGCACGGCTCGTTGCGTCCCACTTTCACTTTAGGCTTCGCAGCCGGCGACCGCGGCAAGTGCAGCTCGGCTGAATCCCATTTCCGTTTATTCTCTTCGAAGCATGCCCACCAACTGATCTCCTCTTCCACATCATCAATCAGCCGGTAACGCTCCTTGATCTCTTTCATCGCGGCTTCCTTACCGGCTCTAAGTGCGCGCTCAATGTTTTCCCACCGGATATGGAAAGATTCAATTAGTCCGTCTCTAAAGGCCAGGCGGAGGTCGTCTTTCACTTCTTCCGGGCACAACTCCTTGCATCTACTAGCCAGACTAGACCATGCGAGATTCGGAGTACGGTCCATTGTGCGGAACAGGCGGCGGAAATAATCCGTCACTTCATCGCGGCTGCGCTTCCCGCACGCCACCAACGTCACCATGCCTGTCAGGGCGGCTGAACGCACGAATTCGTTGGCCTCTTTGTTTTCGACGAGTTGGGTTATGCCGCTCATGTCGCCGTCCGAAACGGACGCAACAATACGCCCCAGGTCCTCGGTTACGACGTCGCCCGCCAGGTCCATGGGCGTTTCACCGGGCGTCGAAAAAATCTCGACCAGAAGTGGGTAGGCCCGTGTTTCCCGGAACTGCGCCAGCAGGTACATGGCATAGATGTGGCTCATGCGTTTTGGGTCGTCGGCGAAACCCTGGGGATCATGCGCTACTGTCTTAAGGATATCGAGAAGCGATGGGATGATCTCGTCACGGTGGGCGATGGCCTCACGAATGGCTTCCTTGGGATAGTGGCGGTCATCATGCTCAAGTCGCGTAAGGATTGCGTTGATATCCATGGAGTTCTTGACTCCTGTCGGGGTTGTACACGTTGCGCTCCAGCTTTGCCAAGAAGCTGCGCAGCGCACAGGGAATCCTCTCGCCCACAATGAAACCTGTCAAGCGAGTAGCTGGACGGTAACTGACAGACCGCATAAGTCGACCGTAGCTGTGGCCACCGTGATTCACCGGTTTTGCGGCCCGCTCAAAGGGGGCGTGGGGAGAAATCTCAACGACTCGCTTGTTCAAATTCCAGCGCCCGCACGGAGTCCCCAACCCCGAGTCCCCAGCCCCCAGAACCTGACACCTGGCACCTGACACCTTTCATTCTTTCATTTCTAGACACATTCTCTCCCCCTTCTCTATAATGCTTGTTTATCCTCACGACGGAGGACGCATGCAAGATAGTCTGGACCTGAAGAAAACCATTAACCTTCCCAAAACTTCGTTTTCCATGAAAGCCAACCTGCCGCAGAACGAGCCCAAGTGGCTGGCGCAATGGGCGAAGGAGAATCTTTACGGGCAAATTCGCGAATCGCGTAAGGACGCGCCCATTTTCACGCTGCACGATGGGCCGCCTTACGCCAACGGGCGCATCCATCTGGGCACGGCGCTGAACAAAATCTTGAAGGACTTCATCGTGAAGATGAAGACGCTGGAAGGCTACAACACGCCGTACCTTCCGGGCTGGGACTGCCACGGCTTGCCGATTGAGATCAATGTGGACAAGGAACTCGGCCCGCGCAAAGCCCAGATGACCACCGTGCAGGTGCGGCGCGCCTGCCGCAAGTACGCCGAGAAGTTTGTGGATTTGCAGCGCCAGGACTTTATGCGGCTGGGCGTTTTCGGCGAGTGGGACAAGCCGTACCTGACGATGGGTCATGAATACGAAGCGCGCATCGCCGAGGCCTTTCTGGCCTTTCTGCGCGGCGGCTATGTTTATCGCGGGCGCAAAGCCGTGTACTGGTGCATTTCCTGCAAGACGGCGCTGGCGGAAGCCGAGGTGGAGTATGAGAACCACCGCAGCCGGTCGATCTACGTCCGGTACTCGGTGATAACCGATCCGGCGACGCTCGACCCGGCGCTGGCCGGGCGCAAGCTGTGGGTGATCATCTGGACCACCACGCCCTGGACGTTGCCCGCCAGCATGGCCGTGGCGTTTCACCCGGATTTTGAATACGTGGTGGTTGGCGATAACGATCCGCACGGCGATGCCTACATCATCGAAAGCCGGCGGCAGGGGCCCGTGGAGGAAGCGACGGGACTCAACGTGCCCAATATCCTGGCACGCATCCCCGGGAAAAAGCTGGAGCATCTCGAAATTCAGCACCCGTTCCTCGATCGCAAGATCATGGGCGTACTGGCCACCTATGTGACCGCCGAGGACGGCACGGGCGCCGTGCACACCGCTCCCGGTCACGGACGCGAGGACTACCAGACGGGGGTTCAATACGGCATTGACATTTATTGTCCGGTGGACGAGTCGGGCAGGATCTACGAGGGACCGCCGGAATACGTGGGCAAACGCGTCTTCGATGCGAATGAGCCCATTGTCGAGTTGTTGAAAGCGCGCGGCGTGCTGATGGGGCCGGCGGGCTGGCTGGACCACTCGTATCCACACTGCTGGCGCTGCCACAATCCCATCATTTTCCGGGCGGCGGAGCAGTGGTTTATCGCGATGGACCACCAGAAGCTGCGGCAGCGCGCGCTGGACGAGATCAAGAAGGTGCGCTGGGTTCCGGCATGGGGCGAAGAGCGCATTTCCAATATGATCGCCGAACGCCCGGACTGGTGCATCTCGCGGCAACGCGTTTGGGGCGTGCCGATCACCGTGTTCCACTGCGAGGATTGCCACAAGCCGATCATGGACGCGGACCTGGCGCAGCACGCGCTGGAGCTTTTCCGCAAAGAAGGCGCAGACGCCTGGTATGCGCATCCGGTCTCGGAACTGCTTCCGCCCGGCGCCCGGTGCCCGGTGTGCGGCGGCACGAACCTGCGCCGCGAGACGGATATTCTCGACGTCTGGTTTGACTCGGGCTCCAGCCACTATGCGGTGCTCGGGCACCGGCCGGACTTGCCCTGGCCTTCCGATATTTATCTCGAAGCCGGCGACCAATATCGCGGCTGGTTCCACAGTTCATTGCTGGTGGCGCTGGGAAACCAGGGCGCGGCGCCCTATCGCCAGGTGCTGACACACGGCTGGGTGCTCGACGCGCAAGGGCGGGCGATGTCGAAGTCCATCGGCAACGTGATTGATCCGCAGGAGGTCATCAAGACGCACGGCGCGGAGGTGCTGCGGTTATGGGCCGCCTCGGTGGAGTTTGGCGAGGACGTCTCCATCGGGCCGGAGATGCTCACCCGGCTTTCCGAAGCGTATCGCAAGTTGCGCAATACCTTCCGCTATTGCCTGGGTAATCTCTACGATTTCGACCCGGCGAAGGACTGCGTGGACGGGTTCGCACTGGAGGAGATCGATACCTGGGCGCTGGAGCGAACCGCGGATTTGCTGGAGCGCGTGCAGGCGGCGTACGGCGAATATGCGTTTCACAAGGTCTACCGCGGCGTGTATGACTTTGCCACGGTGGACTTGAGCGCGTTTTATTTCGACATCCTGAAGGACCGGCTGTACACTGCGCCGGCGCGCTCCGTTCGCCGGCGCGCGGCGCAAACCGCGCTGTACCGTATTGCGGACGCCCTGGTGCTCGTGGTGGCGCCGCTGCTCAGCTTTACCGCCGATGAGGTCTGGAAGCACCTTCCCGCGCCGCACCTGCGCGAGAAGAGCGTTCACCTGGCGCGGTACGTGTCCCCTGCCAGCCTGCGCGCGGGGCTCACAAAGGACCACCGGCAGCGGATGGAAAACTGGCCGCGCCTTATTGCCTTGCGCGAAGAGGTGCTGAAGGCCCTGGAAGTGGCGCGGCAGGAGAAATTCATTGGCGGATCGCTGGAGGCGCGCGTGCTGCTGTCGGTTACGGGCGACCTTCAGCCCCTGGTGGAAGAGTATCGCGAGTTCCTCCGCTACCTGTTCATCGTGTCGCAGGTTGAGATTACCCAGCAAGCGGTGGAGGGCGCAACCGCCACGGCATTGCCGGGCGTGAGCGTGAAAATCGAGAAGGCCCGCGGCCAGAAATGCGACCGTTGCTGGAATTATTCCGAACAGGTCGGAAAGGACGAGCGCTATCCCACGGTGTGCGAACGATGCTCGGCGGCGCTGAAGGAAATCGGTGGTTAGTGGCTAGAATGGGACAATCCAAAATCCAAAATCTAAAATCCAAAAGCGAGACGCCGTCTCCACCCGCGTTGCGGGCCAAGGTCATTTCGCGCGTCCTCATGACCCTCATTGCTGTCGGCGTTTTTGTGACTGACCAAAAGACTAAGGCGCTGGTGGAAAGCCATATCCGCGACCGCGCTGTCGTTCCCGTCATCGCGGGATTCTTTAACTTGACCAACACCAAAAACTCCGGCGCGGTGTTTGGACTATTCTCCGAGTCCCCGGTCTGGTGGAAGACGCCCCTGCTGATTGCCATTTCCGTTGTGCTGCTGGTGGCGGTGGTGGTGCTGGTGGTCAGAACCCAATACCTGCGGTGGGAATCCAGCATCGGCTTGTCCCTGATTCTGGGTGGCGCGCTCTCCAATCTGTACGACCGCATCCGCGCGGGCCTGGTGGAGGACTTTCTTGATTTCTATTTTCGGGGTTATCACTGGGCTACGTTCAACCTGGCGGACAGCGCCATCGTGGTCGGCACGGCGCTCATCGTTGCCCAGGTGCTGTTTGAAAGGTAGGGGCCGGGGGCATAAGGGTTAAAATACGGCAACGGTCAGCTTGCGAGCCTGCGAAGCAGGCGTCGTCATGTAGCCCACGGCGAAGCCGTGGGATGAACGTAGCGATGGGAATCTCAGCCCCGAAGGGCGACATCTGGGCGTTGACAGTGCCGGGGTTGAATTCCGTGTCACCTGACACCGCCGTACCGGGCTGACGGATCGGTTGGCGTGATCGGTTTCCCACGGCTTCGAAGCTGTGAAAGAATCTTCCGAAGTGCGAAAACATGTTCTCGCAAAGTCGCCAAGTCGCAAAGGTCGCAAAGAAAACAGGAGACTTGTGCTTCACGGCCTTTGCGACTTGGCGCCTTTGCGAGAGACTGTTTTGATTTTTTCACAGCTTCTTCGCCGTGGGCTGCATGACGACGCCCGCTCCGCGGGCTAAGAACCATGGCGGCCAGCCGCAGATGTTATGATGCGGCTTATCTTAACGCCCATGGGGGCCGGGCGCCGGGAAAGTACGCACCTCGAAACTGGAAACTCGAAACTCGAGACTCGCACGTGTGCCCAACCCCCTTGTAGTAAGCTGCGCAGACCTGCAAGTATCCAGTTTCTAATTTCGAGTTTCTGATTTCCATTTTCAGATTCCGGGTTTCGCCGATGCCCCAGATGCGGCAGTTCGTGGTTCCAGCGGAGTCGGCCGGCGACCGCTTGGACGTGTTCCTGGCGCGGCAGATGCCGGATTGGAGCCGCAGCCAGATTCAACGCCTTATTCGCGACGGCCGGGTGACGGTCGGCTCCTCTCCCGCCAGGAAGTCGGGAGAGGCGATCGAAGCCGGAACGCCAATCAGCGTTTGCGCCGAGCATGAGGAACTGCGCGCCAAGCCGGAAGCGTTGCCGCTGGCCATCGTCTACGAGGATGCCGATATTCTGGTGGTCAACAAAGCTGCCGGGATGGTGGTGCACGTTGGCGCGGGCATCAGTTCAGGCACGCTGGTCAACGCCTTGTTGGCCCACAGTGCAGGTCTATCTTCCGCCGGAGGCGCGCTGCGGCCGGGCATCGTGCATCGGTTGGATAAAATGACGTCCGGCCTTGTAGTGGTGGCCAAGAACGACATTGCCCATCGCCGGCTCAGCGAGCAGTTCAAATCACGGGACGTACATAAGACTTATGTGGCGCTGGTGCACGGGCGCGTGGCGGCGGACAGCGGAGAAATCGCGAAGCCAGTGGGCCGCGACCCGCACCGGCGCACGCGCATGAAGGCCGGCGGCATTGCGCCACGCGAAGCTTTGACGAAGTATCGTGTGTTGCGGCGCATCGGCCCATTCACGCTGCTGCAAGCCATGCCGCGAACCGGGCGCACCCACCAGATCCGCGTGCATCTGGCCAGCGTGGGGCACCCGGTGGTGGGCGACACCACTTACGGCGCGCCCGCCAAGCTGCGCCTGGAGGGAAGGGAAGAGCCGACACTGGCGCGCACCTTTCTGCACGCGGCGAAGCTGGCCTTCGCACATCCCATCACCGGCGCGCCGCTTCAGTTGGAAGCGCCCTTGCCGGAAGAACTGGCGGCGTTCGTGGCGCGCTTAGAGAACATGGCCAGTGTGGCCCAGAGCAGGTGAGATAACGTGCCAATACTCGATCGCTTCAAGTTAGACGGTAAGGTGGCGCTCGTCACCGGATGCCGGCGCGGCATCGGCAAAGCGCTGGCCATTGCCTTGGCCGAAGCCGGCGCCGACATCGTGGGCGTCAGCCGATCGCTGGAACTATCCGGCAGCGAGGTGGAAAAAGCGGTCATACAAACCGGCCGCCGCTTTCGGGCATATCAGTGCGACTTTCGCCGGCGCCAATCCGTCCACGCGTTCACTGCCCGTCTATTGGCGGATTTCCCCGCCATCGACATTCTCGTTGCCAACGCCGGCACAATCCAGCGTAAGCCAGCGGCCGAGCACCCCGACGCGTACTGGGACGAAGTCATTGAGGTTAATCTGAATTCCCAATTCGTCCTCAGCCGTGATTTGGGCAAGCGCATGGTGGAGCGCGGCGCCGGCAAGATCATCTTTATTGCTTCGCTGCTCTCGTTTCAGGGCGGAATCCTGGTTCCCGGGTATGCCGCAAGCAAGGGCGGCATCGCTCAGCTCACCAAGGCGCTGTCCAATGAATGGGCGGGCAAGGGCGTGCAGGTGAATGCCATCGCGCCCGGCTACATCGCGACGGAACTGAATGTGGCCTTGCAGATCGACCCCGAAAGAAACCCCGCTATCCTGACCCGCATTCCCGTTGGCCGCTGGGGGCGTCCGGAGGATTTGCAAGGCGCGGTTGTTTATCTGGCGTCCCCAGCCTCTGACTATGTGAATGGCACGATCCTGATCGTGGACGGCGGTTGGATGGCGCTCTGAGGTGGTAAGATAAACGGTTTTTGAGCCGCGTCAGAGCGAGCGCAATTGATCTTTTCGAGCGCCATGATCGAAGTCCTCATGATCTTGCTCAGCCCATCGGAGAGGGTGTTCACCATGTCCAACAAGCTTTTGGCAGTGCTCTTCTGTGCTTTACTCTTCGGCCCACGCGTTTTTCCGGCCAGTTTGCCGCTTACTCCATATCCCAACCAAGTTGAACTCGGCCAGGGAGCGTTCAAAGTGGGGCCGCACGCGAGCATTGAGGTCACCAGTAAGACCGAGGAGGACCGGTTTGCCGCGTCGCTCCTGTCCGCCGACCTCAATTCGCTGGATGGCGTGACTGTAGGTAAAGGATCGCGCATTGTCCTGGCGCGCGCCGACAGCGCGGCAGGCAGGGACATCCTGCAAAAGTCGGGATTGCAGCTTCCATCGCAGGCCGACGAAGAAGGCTACGTCCTGGTGGTCACCACCCGTGAAGCCTCCATCGTGAGCAAGACGGCAGCGGGCATTTTCTACGGCGTGCAGACATTGCGGCAATTGCTCCACCCGGTAAGCGGCGGCGGAGCGGAATCGCCGGAAGTGAAGATTGTCGACTGGCCGGCCATGCGCTGGCGCGGCGTGAGCATTGACATCAGCCGCGGCCCCATTCCCACCATGGCCTCGTTTAAACGCGAGATTGCCTTGCTGGCCGAATACAAGATCAACGCCGTTTCGCCTTACATGGAGAATACGTATGCTTACCCCAGCCTCCCGAACGTCCCGATTCCGGGTGGGGCGATCACTCCGGAGGAAGCGCGGGAACTGGTGGCGTACGCGGCCCAGTATCACGTGACCATGATTCCGGAGCAGGAGTCCTTTGGGCACCTGCACCTGGCGCTGCAGAATGAGCGGTTCCAAGACCTGGTTGAGGTGCCTTATGGCACGGTGCTCACGCCTACCGCGCCCGGATCGTTGACGTTTATCGGCAAGATGTTCGGAGACCTGGCGCAGGTCTTTCCCGGTCCCTTCTTTCACATTGGCGCGGATGAAACGCAGGAATTGGGCGAAGGCCGCACCAAATCGGAAGTCGACGAAGAGGGCTATGGCAAGGTCTACATCGATTACCTCAGCAAAATTGACGCGACCCTGAGCCCTTACCATCGCAAAATTCTCTTCTGGGGCGACATGGGCGTTCAGCATCCCGAACACCTCAAAGATCTGCCGCATGATATGGTGGCGGTAGCCTGGGACTACGACGCCCGGCCGTCGTTTGTGAATCTCATCAAGCCTTTCCGCGATGTGAACCTGGAAACGTGGGTGGCGCCCGGTGTGAACAACTGGAGCCGCATTTACCCCGATTTCAACACGGCGGTCGCCAACATCCGGCAGTTCGTGACCGATGGGAAAACGCTCGGCGCCACCGGCGTGCTGAATACGGTCTGGATGGACGACGGCGAAGGCTTGGTGAATTTCACCTGGTACGGCTTGGCTTACGGTGCGGCGCACAGTTGGCAGAAAACGGTGGACGACGAACAGTTTAACGACAGTTGGGACTGGACGTTTTACCGCGCGGACGATCACCATTTTATGAGCGAGGTCAAAAACCTTTCCGCGATTCATGACATGTTGCGCAACGCGGTTCACACGGATGGCCAGGATTATTTAACGTGGTACGACCCTGGGACGCCGGATGGACAGAGTTTCTACGCTCGGTTGGAGCCCGCCGCGCACCAGATTCGGCTGACCGCCGAAGATGTCATCGCGGACGTGGTGACCAATGTTCACTTGGCACGCCGAAATAAAGACATGCTCGATTATACGGAGTTTGCCGCGCGGCGCTTCGACTTCCTCGGCCAAAAGGCCATTTACGTAAAGTACATCGCCGACCTCTATGGGCAGTCGCAAGCGCAGACGTCTGACCGCCGTGCCGTCCACCACAACCTGGGCGAAAGCAATGGCCTGACTCGTGACATGCTGGCGCAAGACTCCATGTTGCGCGACTTGTATCAGAAGCTCTGGCTGGGAGAAAACCGGCCTTATTACCTGGGAAATATTCTGGCCCGCTACGACCAGGAAACGCGACGCTGGGAGAACTTCTCCAACCGAATCAGCCGCAGCCAGAGAATCTACGAGCAGCACGCGCTGCCGCCCCTCGTGGGTCCGGGCGAGCTTGCCCAGTGAATCCGTGCAATCCGCGAAATCTGCGGATTCAGGTCAAAGTATCGGCGGCAAGCGGGTGAGCGTGGCTAGAGTTTTACCCAGGTTCCCGTATCGGCGGCGTCGCGCGCCCGCAAGCAAACCCGCGTAATGGTGAAGGCGTCCTCGGCGGAAACCAGGGCTTCACCCTCACCGCGCAGGGCAGCGATAAACGTTCCGAAGAAATCCACGGCAGGCGGAAGCGGGAGGTCGCCCACGTTGCCTTTGGCGCTGATCAACCTCGCGCGATTCTCTACATCTAAGACTTCAAGCACCCCCTCGGATCCGGCGATGCGCAAGCGATCGTCTCCGTGGGTGGGCGCGGTTTGCGGACGCAGGAAGTCGAGGTGGCATGTGGCCGTGCCGCCGTTGGCCAAGCGGAAGAGCAATCCGGCGTGGTCCTCGCAGCCGGGGGTTTGCGGGTGGGCCTTGTTGCCCTCGAAGGCAGCCACGTGGGTGTATTCCTGCCCGGAAACCCAGCGCATGAAATCGATGGCATGAATCCCCACCCAGGGGATCGTACCTCCGTAGGTTTTCCTCTCCTTGTAATACCAAGGGCGATCGGTGCCGAATTGATAGGACTTCTGGCTGGAAAGCAGAACCGGCTCGCCGATATCTCCCCGCTGCACAGCCTCGCGGGCGGCACGGAAGAGTGGCAGCGAGCGCATGTCCAACATGATGCTGTAACGCACACCGGCCGCACGCACTGCCTGCTCCAAGCGCGCAAGGTCCGCCAACGTAAGCGCCGCGGGCTTTTCCGAAAGCACGTGGATACCCTTGCGCGCTGCCTGGATGGAGGCTTCCGCATTCTGGTAGAAGGGCAGGCACACGCCTACCACGTCAAGTTGCTCGTTGGCCAACATCGCCTGGTAATTCTCGTACACCCGCGTTTGGCTGCTGCCCGGGCGTGCCTTTTGCACCCAGGCGGTATCTTCCGCAGGATCGCCTTTGGCATAGGCGGCCCATTGGACGTTGGCGAGCATGGGCATACTGCTCGTCAGGATGTAGGGATGGCCATCGCGGCCGATGAGTCCAACGCGGATCACCGCGTCGTGCGCAATCGGGCGCTTGGCCTGGGCGGTGCTCGTTGCCGTGAGGGCCAGGCCAGCTCCTATGGCAGATTGCAGAAACTCCCTGCGGTCAAGCGCCGCCGTCAGCGCACTATGGCTCGAAACAGACAGATGGTTTTTCATGGGGGTGTTTGCGAAACCTCGGATTCCTCAGCGTACCTCTGTGAGTGTAATGCGACCTGCCGGGTGATTCAAGTGAACCTGCGAGCCGCGGGCTTACCAAGACCTTGGCGTTCTTAAATCCTGTGCTAACCTCTGAAATTTCTGACCCGCGGACCTCAGCCCTGGTCCCGCGTAGTCTCCCACGGAGCCAGGCGCCACGGCTGGACACACGGCATCCTCATTAGCGCCTCGAGTGATGCGCGGATTCAATGCCGACGCTTCGATAAACAAACTGGTTCCGGTACCCGGTATTTCTTTCGACGCTGATGACGGTCAGCGTACTTCCCCTCAGGGTGCCTGTGTAATCTATAATCCCCAACATCGCCTCGCCTGGGAATTGTATGGTTGAACCTTGCATGTAATAGACGTAGGTGTTGGCGCAGCCGTTCAGTTTATCCGCCTCAAATTCCTTTTCGACTTCAGCCGCCGGTTTCTGTGAGCCATTGTAGGTAACGGAGCCATCCGGGAAAAATCGGATGTAAAACCACAGACCATTCACGGGAGCGACCGACCGATAGAACTGGTCGATATGCTTCCCCGGGGAAGCGGCTGGCAGGTTGACTTGTGGCGCATCGATGACGGATTCCTGCCCTGGCGCCACGGTCACGTTGCCCCGGTATTCTGCTTGGCCCCGCGTCACCAGCCGGATGGTGTGCGGACCGGCGGGCAGATGGGCGCTGTAGTCGCCGCAGGCGTGCACCGGCATGGGAATGCGATCGTTATCCCAGAAAAGCTCCGCTCCCGGTGTGGCCCGCACGCGCACGCTTCCCGGCAGCGGCTCGCCGAAAGCTGGAACCGATGCTTCCTGGCCGGATGAGACGGCCACGCTTTGCTGATAATCCTTCCTGCCCGGCGCCGTCACCCGGAGCGTATGGGCGCCTGCGGTCACATCCTCAAGCACCAGGTTTCCGCCGGCGCCGGTTTTCCCCCGGCTCGCGTTGTCCAGGTAGACTTCCGCGCCGGGGGATGAAGTCACCATAATTCTGCCCGGCAAGCCAATCAGCACCGCGGAAACGTGCTTAACAGCTCCGGGTTCGATGGTGACGGACTCTTCAAAATCTTTGCGGTCGGCCAGGGTGACGCGCAGCGTATGCGGCCCGGACTTCACCTTGTCGAACCCCAGGCTGCCCGCACTATCGGCGCGGCCCGCGAGCGCCCCGTCCAGGTAGACCGCGGCGTTCGGTGTGGTAGCCACTTCCAGCTTCCCGGGAATACCTCCGCCCGCTTCGCGCACCGCGGCGACCAGGGCTTCATTGGCCCCGGCCACGCGGAGGGTTTCCAGGTACGTATCGTCCGGCACGAAATCGATTCCTCGCTGCTTCACCAACGCCGTGGCGCGTTCGCTGGGCACGCCTCCTGCCACGAGTTGCACCACCTGCTGCCGGTTCATGGGTTCCGCCTTGGCAGGACGCAGCGCGCGGATTAGCACGTCCTGCGCCCCGGCCTTGCGCAAGGCCTCGATATCATCGTCCGTCGGCTCAAAATCGATGCCCCTTTCTTCAATTCTTTTGGCCAACTGCACGTTGTCCATGCCTGCCGTCACCAGGGTCATGATCTGATCCTTGTTCAAAGGCTTCTGCGCCGCGGGCGCCTGCGCGAATACGGTGCTGGCAAGAAGTGAAGCCGATAACACTGCGATTAACGTAACGGTTAGCCTCATCGGCAAACCCCTCCTCAACCTAAGCTTCCCGTACCGATTTATACGCTCCGGCCGTAGGGCCGAACGGCGTTCGGCCGTACAATCATCTGCCGCGGCCGGGGTCCAACGGCCTTCCCCAAAATTCTCGCGCCGATTATACGCTGAGCGGGGTCGGACTCAAGTGGCAATTGATTGAAGCGAAGTCCGGGAAAGGCGGCAGGAGTTGGAATATGAGACGTGATGATCGATCCAGAGATCCAAGTCCTTCGTCGCGCGCGGCTCGGTGTAGCGCATCACGGCGTACGCAGCAGATGTCCGGCCTGGCGGAAATAATCCTGCGGCCAGGGTGGAAGTTGTAATCATAGCACCATCGAATCATCTCGGCGCCCGGCGCCCTCCTAATTGTGTATTGACGTGAACAGCGGTTGCTGAGTTGAAAGGTGCTCATCTGCCGGCTTTTTGCAGGGAACATAGCTCATGACGGCTTGTTCGGCTACAGCGGAAACTCTAGTGGCTATCGTCAAATTTCTTGGCGTAAGCGGAAAGGAAGAAATGGGGCGCGACGAATAGCATAGGCGGGTCGCTCGGCAGGAAGCAGTTCCCCCGCCGCGTGGGTCAACCGGCGCGGACAGCTTTCCCATTTCGCTCGGTGGCACTGTGGCTCGCGGCAATCGAACTCACAAATAAAATCTTCGTCAGGAACCTCGCCAACCAACTGTCCTCCGATCCAGTCGCACACGCTGCGCAGAAGTTTCATGCGGCCACCCCTTGTCCTTCCACTTCGCTGCCGGTCCTTGATGGTTGATCTCTACTCTAAAGACTGCCTGGACCTTTGCCAATAGCTCAGGCGTACTAGGCATCGGCCGGCTTCGAATTGATCCAGTTGCGGGGCGTGGTGGGCGTTGATTGCACAAAGCAGCGTTATGGTTCCTCAATCGCGGCTGGTAAGCTGCGCCCAGGTGCCCGCATCGATGGGGATGTCGGCGCCCGTGATGTACCGCGACTCGTCACTGGCCAGGAAGGCGGCCAGGTATCCGATATCTTCCGGCTGAATCAATTGCGGGATAGCCTGGCGGCGGGAAACGTAGTCGTCCAGCCAGCCATCCACGTCCGGGGCAAGCTTGGCCACGATCTCGCGGGTCTGGATGCCATCCACCAGCCCGGGGCAAATCGCGTTGGCACGAATGTTGTCCGGGCCATACTGGACGGCGATGCCCCGCGTCAGCCCCAGCACGCCCGCCTTCATCGCCGCGTAGAGGCCGAACAGCGGCAGCGTGCAGCGGCTGTGCACGGACGCGATGTTGATGATGGAGCCGCTTTTCTGTTTCTGAAAATGGGGAATGGTGAACTTGCAGCAGAGCCACATGCCGCGCAAGTCGATTCCGGCCACGCGGTCGAAATCTTCCTCACTGGCCTCGGCAACCGGCCGGATCATGCCGATGCCGGCGCTGTTCACCAACACGTCGATACGCCCGTGGGCTTGCACGACCCGCTCGATGGCCGAGCGAACCTCCGTGGGCCGGCTGACGTCACAGCGGATCACCGCGGCTTGGCCGCCCGCCTTTTCAATCCGGCTGCGCACAATCTCAGCGGACTCCAGATCGATTTCCAGGATGGCAACAAAAGCGCCCTCCTGCGCCAGCACCTTCGAAATTCCGTGACCGATGCCGGGCCCTGCGCCCCCGGTGACAATGGCAATCTTTCCCGCAGAGTCTGCTCATCGTTCCCTCGTCCCGCCGCGATCGGCATCTTCCTGATGGTCTACTGCCAGATTCACTCGTTCTCGCGAAGTGGTATGGCGTAACTTTACAGCGGGTTGACCCGTTTGGGCAACGTGATACACGGGCTTCTGCGCGGGAAGCAAAAGGTGTCAGGTTTTTTTCAACTCCAGGAACCTTTTTTCAACCCATTGCAGAAGATAGGGGCCTGGGAAACCGGTTGGCGCCATGAGATGGAGTGCGTCAAGAACGCAACCGTTGCATGAGCGCGATGTCGTCGAGCACGGTGATTCCGTAGATGTGCAAATATTGAGCGATGGCTGTCTGCTTTCCACGAGGCTCCTCAGCAACGCGCGGCCAAGACCGTGCGCGCGTTCATGGGCCCGAACCAGGATGGTATTGTCGAGAACGATCTTCACGGGAATGCCTCTGCCCATGGAGGGTGGATAGAATATGATATGATCGGCGCGAAAGGGGGTAGTCGATATGCCAATTCCACTACTGCCGATTCTGGCCGCTGCCGTCGTAGGTAGGGCAACCAAGAAGGACACGAAGAAACAGGCGGTTTCTAAGTACAAGAGAAAGAGCGGCGTCAAGGTGAAGGCGTACACCAGAAGAGCCTCTCGGTGATATCGACGAGTTTTGGAGAATAAGGCAACCAAGACTTTCACCCTTCCGCACTGCTAGCTGGCAAACAGCATCGCTAAAATCTTCCAAGTTGATATTGGCGCGGAAGCTGTCGGTTCCGCCTGGGAGATGCGCAAACCTAGGGGCAGATGCATGGAGCTCGTTGAACGCGGGAAGCTAAATGTCGGGATGAATGGCGGCACGAGAATCATGTGGTGGCTCGGATGGAATCCCACCCCGATATACATTTTACTCGGCTCCCTGGCTCTATTGGGGTGGGTTGTTTTCCGGCATCCGGCTGGTCTGTTCCTGGGTTTGTTAGCGGGGGTGCCCCGGTGGAAGGCTGTAACTCTCATCAACAAGAACGGGCCGGGCTACGTCGACGAAGCAAAGTCGCACATTAAAGGGGAGGGTGCTAACAAACTTGGGATTCGGCTGGATACTGCACTTTGCAACGTCTCGCTTATCGCACTCGGCAATCGTCCCTTGGGTGCCTCTTGGCATCCCCAGTACGAGATTTCAGTCATCTATATTTGCGAGCAGTTTTTCGCGGTTTACCAAGGTGCAATTTTCAATCTTTACAATTTCACCGTTCATTGCCCCCCGCAAGGTGATGAAGTCTACTACCGCCACGTCAGTAGTGTGAATTACCAGTCACCGCATGTCGAGATCACACTTTCTGACGGGAAAACGAAAAAGCGGCTCTGTGTCGGCACAGACGGCGGGAGCGCCGTGGTATCTGCGCTGCGGGCGAAGTTAAGATCGCCCGTGGCCGCTGAAATGTCTTTTCCCGGACAAGGCGGTCTTAAGAGCGGTACGCTTGGGAATCTTGCTAATCATGACAAGGCTCCCTCTGTGCCTCTCGGTGGCGAAGCTACGCAGTCTGCTGACGCGAATGAAGAACGATACTGCTATCTTCGGGTCGGTAAACTTCGGCAACTTCTGACGGAGGCCCCGGTGCTTGACGTGCTGGTCGAACAGCTACAAGTTCCCGGCGAAGCAGCGGTGCACAGGCAACTGACGCCACAGCAAAAAATGGAATCTATCGGAGCACAGATTGACCACTTCAGGCGAACCCCAACTTCCGTCTGGTATGGAGTGCCCACATTGGAAGTTCTTGCCGCCTCGCTGTGGCGCGCACAGGATGACGAATATTACAGAGATAAAAAACTCCTCACGAAGAAATTGGTCCGGCGTGGATGGTTTTGCGGTGTCTCTGATGAGGCTGACCTAACAATTCCTGTGGCGAGGTGGCTTAAGTCGCTTGGCTATGAGCCCTACATGGAAATTCCGATGGGGTCTGGAAGAGTTGATGTTCTAGGTTACATGAAAACATGCCTTTCCGGTTCGGCGAGTCTTACAGCCATTGAATTGAAGAACGATTACGGGCAGTTCAAACGACTGCTCAACCAAGCCAGCACTTTTGCGGAATACGCAAACCGCGTATACATCGCTTGCACCCCTGCCTTCGCAGCAGACTACCTTGACCGGAACGAAGGCTTCGTTAAACACTGGGATGCGACTGCCCTGGAACGAAAAATTACCGGGAGTGGAATCGGGCTCCTTATTGTTGAGAGAGACCAAGTTTTTGAAGTAGTCAAGCCGATTGAGCATGGTCCTTCCGGAACCAACTTTTCGAGGGTGGTGAGTGCGCTGTCCGCCGCGAATCTCATTGAGTGCTAGGGCAGCGGGAAGCCACTACGGTTGGCAGAGGTCTGACAGCGGTGGGTTAGCTTGAGTCAAGTAATTAGAGATGCGACAATTCGATTATGGGCAATGAGATATTTTGGAAAGCTGCGGAATGGGCGCTCTCGCATATGCTAACTTCTATTTCACGGCGACTGTTCCCCGACAATAAAATCATGGAGCGCGTTCGTATTTCTCTAAAAGGCGCATCTGTTTGCATCCCCCCACAAATCCCCCTTGTGCGAATGACGCTGGAGATTCGGAATTACCTCGCCTCGTCGATTCAACTTCATTCTCTCAAGGGGGACGTGCAGTCAGATGGCTACACCCTCATAAACAACTTCACGAAAATAATGAATAAGACACTGAAAGGACACTTCGATGACGACTGCGCGATAACTCTTGACCTTCCTAGTTCGACTGCGAAGATCGTTGGCCATCACAGAGCGGATAACTTTTATTTGTTGTTGAACGGTGAGTTGGGATTCGAAGCTATTGGTAGAACCTTGACGAAGCCCATCAAACTTAATGTGTATGCTGATATTGATGGCTTACATGGAGACAAGAAATAGAGAATATCTGGCATCGGCCTCCTGAAACAACCGCATAAGCATGAGTTCTGAATGCTGCATGCTATTTCCTTAGCCCGTGCTCGTGGATTCGCGGACTGAATGGTGCTCGGCATTTTCAGTCGCGTGGCCTCGGTCCCGGCCACCCATTTCGTGCCCGGTTTCGATTGCTGACTGCTTCGAAACGTCGCGGCTCAACTGTTCGCCCAATTTTTCCGCGTCATTGGTGTAAATCTGCGCATCGAAGCGCCCGCGCGAGACGGAGATATACGCCAGAGGAAAAAAGGTGCAGGGAAAAGAGGTGTCGGGAAAAAACGTGTCAGGAGCCTTTTTCGGGCGTTTACGGTGAGTCGAGGCTGCGCAGTCGTCGCGGGCGAAGCTTCCGACCCCGCCTCCGCCTTGGCGCGACGTTCGAGGGTCTGCCAGTATTTGCCCAGAGGGCCGGCGGCAGCTTGGCGGTGGAAGTAGGCGATTTGCTCTTGCGGCGAGAGTCCTTGGTCTTCGCGCCTGACACCGTCCTTCCCGCTAGCGACATTTCGTAGCCTCCGATTTGCGATTTTTTCCTTGACAATCAATATCTATATGGTAGATAATCATCTGGTATTGGGAAGTGAGCAACCGACGTGTCGCTGCGCAAGTCGCCCACCCTGACTCCGGCTCCGCTTGCAAAACTCGAAACTGGAAACTCGAAAGTCGAAGCTTGTACGCGTGCCCGCCCCCTCGTAGTAGGCTGCGCAGACCTGCAAATCGTCGGCGCCGGTGATGTACCGGCGCCCGGCTGCGCCTGGATGAAAGGGAAGACCCGCACCGCGCGGGGCAAGGCCGATGAATGCGTTGCGCACGGGGGATCGCTCGCGCCTCCGCCGGGGCTTGCTGGTGTCCCTGCTGAATGCTCCCCCGGCCGGAGTGGCCCGTTTGGCGCATGCGCTCCTGACGCCGGAAATGTCTCTCTGCCCGCTCTTGCGGCAGACAGCAGAAGTCGTCATCCAGGCGGAGCGGGAGGTGGCAGCGAGTTTTCCACCAGACCTAATCTGGGGCAAAAAAAGCCGCACGCAGGGGAAATCATTTTTTGCACCAACGAAGCCGGAATGTTATTGAAAATAAAGGAAGCCATTCGGATGAGTCCTGCGATGTTACTGAAAACAGGTATGTTACCGCTAGTAACCCACGATGTTGATGAAAATAAAGGTGGTTATTCGAAGATTTGGGGCTGAGAAACCGGCTAACCCACGATGTTGTTGAAAACAGGGATGTTACCGCTGCTAACCCACGATGTTTATGAAAATAAAGGTGTTATTTCCGATGCGCGGCCTAAATGAGAATGATCGCCGAGGGGTCTAGCGTTACCAGAATTTCCAGCCGGAGGGCTTGTGCCGGGTGGGTCGCCGCCGGGGTGCGGCTTCTTTCTCTTTACTCAATTGGCCGATTGCTTTTTCCGCCTGCTCGATTTCCAGGATCAACTGCCGCGCGCTGGCGGGACGCAACCGGACGTTTTTTTGCAGGCACTGCATCACGAGGTCGGTAAGCACGTCTGGTATGCCCAAATCCGGGTAGGCGACGCGAATCGCGATGGGCATTAGCTGAATATGAGAGGTCATCCAATCGGCGGGGCTGGTTGCCCGGAAGGGCAGGTGGCCGGTAAGCATCTGGTACATGACCACGCCCAGGGAATACAAATCGGCGCGGCCATCCAGTTCGCTGCCCAGCTTCCCCAGCGCTTGCTCCGGCGACAGGTACTCGAACGTGCCGATCACGGCTTCGGGCGCGTAGCGGAAGCGATCCCCCAGGAGAGCCTCCTGAAGGCTGGCAACGCCCAAGCCCAGCAGCTTGACGACGGTGCCGCCGGAACTATCGAGCAGATAGATGCTGTCGGGCTTGATGTCGCGATGGACCATGCCCAGCGCGTGGGCCGCCTCCAGCCCGGCAGCCACTTGCTTGGCGATGCCGCACGCGCGCAGCGGCGCGAACGGTGCTTCCAGTTCAAGATATTTCTTCAGGCTCTGGCCCGCCACGTACTCCATGACGATAAAGGGCAGCCCGTCGGCTGATTCGTCGATGGCCTCGACGCGCGAGACGTTCGCGTGCCGCAGTTTTCTGCGCCGCTGGGCGTCTTGCTCAAACAGTTCGACGAAGGCGGGGTCGTCGGCCAACTCCTGGCTCATCACCTTCAAGCTGCGGAATTGCCCGGACTTGAGATCGATTGCTTTATAGACCGTGCAGACCACGTCGCGGCCGATCTTGGCCACAACACGGTATTTGCCCGCCACCAGCGTGCCTTCCGGCCAAATGGCGGATTCCTCCAGGGCCGCGCCGTCGGTGGGGCAGGCCGCATCAGCATCGGGGTACGTCGCATGACATTGCGGGCACGTTCTCATGGGTTGGATGTCTTAGGGCGCAGCGCGCCTAGGGTACCACATCTCGAGTTCAGGGCAGGTTGGCTTTTTTCAAGTCCTCCTGCAAGTCGGTAAAACGCCAACCCGAAATCGCGTAGGGTATCACAAGCGGGGGCGCGCGCAATAGACGGAGGTACCGGTTGGGCGCGGACTTCGGCAGGATTCAGTTGCGGCTAATTCTTTCGCGGGTAACGAGCTTCGATCAGCGTATGCATGCCGCCCCGGGCTGCGAACTCGCCTGTCACTACGGCCCATTCCGGTTGGCACGCGCGCACCACGTCATCCAGGATGCGATTGACGGCGTTTTCATTGAAGATGCCGAGGTTCCTGAAAGACACAATGTAAGCCTTGAGTGACTTCAACTCCAGGCACTGCTTGTCAGGGAGATAATGGACCGTGATGGTGCCGAAATCGGGCAGGCCGGTTTTGGGGCAGATGCAGGTGAATTCGGGTATGGCGATGGTGATCTCGTATCCGCGATATTGGTTTTCCCACGTTTCGATATCGGGTAGTTTGGCCTTCACGCCTCCCCGGGCGTGCTGGATGGTGTACTCGCGCTTGTGGACCTTGCGTGGCATCGTTGCCTCCAAAGCACTCAGAATAAACCGAAATAGTGCGCTTTTGCACGTGTCCTCACCGGCATTGTTGCGTAATTTCACAAAAATTGACCGCAAATTCTGATAAGGAGCGGGCGGACCGGACAATAATGCCCTTTATAAGGTCGAACTGATGAATTTCTCGGCACATGGCGTGCTAATAGTACAAACGGGGTGGAATAATGTCGCAGAACATGTTCACCCCTTGGCCCGTCGGAGTTGTCACAATATGAGCAAGTCTATACTGGTTGACACGACCAAATGCATCGGATGCGGCGCCTGCGCAGCCGCCTGCAAAATTGTAAACAAGCTTCCGCTGGATGACCCAAGCGCTGCCAAAGCATTGCTGCCAAATGGGTTAAGCGAGGACGACCTGGTTACGTTCGCCCAAAGCCATGGTGAGGTGGACGGCAAGTTGAGCGCCGGCACCCTGAACGTGGTCCAGACGCATGGCAGCATCTCAGTGCGGCGATTCTGCATGCATTGCCAGGAGCCCACGTGCGCCTCGGTCTGCCCGGTGGGTGCGCTGCACAAAACGGCGGCGGGGCCGGTGGTCTACGATGCCGGCAAGTGCATGGGATGCCGCTATTGCATGATGGCGTGCCCGTTTGGGATCCCGCGGTACGAGTGGAAGTCGGCTTTCCCCAAGGTAAAGAAATGCATCATGTGTGCGCCGCGCCTGGCCAAGGGCCAGCAACCCGCCTGCACGGTGGTCTGCCCCGTACAGGCCGGCATTTTCGGCGAGCGCGCCGACCTGCTGAGAGAGGCGGAAAAGCGTCTGCGCGATGAGCCCACCAAGTACTTTCAGCACATTTACGGCAAGGAAGAAGTGGGTGGCACGTCCGTCCTATATCTGGCGGCAGTGCCTTTTGCGCAGTTGGGCTTACCCGCCAATCTGCCCTTGGAACCTATGCCGCTGCTGACGTTCCGGGTGCTTTCCAAGATTCCGAGCCTGGTCCCCCTGGGCGGGTTGCTGCTGGGCGGCATCTGGTGGATCACCAAGCGGCGGGAAGAAGTGGAAAAAGCGGAAGAGCAGGGAACAGGGAACAGGTGACGGGGAACAGGGAATTGGTGACAGGGAAGAGATGGCGGGTGGGCGCGTGGCTGAATCAAGGTTGAAAGAGAAGCTTCTTCCCTTCAGCCCGGCTGCCTATCTGCCCACCTGCTAAATTTCGAGGAGTCGAGCAGTGCGATATAAATTACCCAAGCCAACCTTTTGGCGTGTGGTGTTGGTATTGATTCTTGCCGCGGGGTTTTATGCCACGGTGCTGCGTTTTGCCCGCGGATTGGGCGCGGCCACCAATCTATCGGACCAGTTTCCGTGGGGCATCTGGATTGGCTTCGACGTGCTCTGCGGCGTGGGTCTGGCGGCGGGCGGCTTCACGCTGGCCGCGGTCGTTTACGTCTTCCACCTCGAGCGCTTCCACGCCGTGCTCCGGCCCTCGATCCTCACCGCGTTCCTGGGCTATGCGCTGGTGGCGGTGGCGCTGCTCTTTGATCTCGGCAAGCCTTACAACATCTGGCACCCGCTGGTCATGTGGAACCCGCACTCCGTGATGTTCGAGGTTGCCTGGTGCGTGATGCTTTACCTCACGGTGCTGGCGCTGGAATTCTCGCCCGTGGTGCTCGAGCGCCTCCATCTGCACACGCCGCTGCGCCTCGTGAAAGCCGCCACCATCCCCCTGGTGATCGTGGGCGTCTTGCTCTCCACCTTGCACCAGTCATCGCTCGGCAGCCTGTTCCTGATCGTGCCGACCAAGCTGCATCCCTATTGGTATTCGCCGCTGCTGCCGGTGTTCTTTTTCGTTTCCGCGGTGGGAGTGGGCCTGGCGATGGTGATCTTCGAGTCCAACCTCAGTGCGCGCGCCTTCGGCCGGGAAATCGAGATGCCTCTGTTGGAAGTCCTGGGCCGCGCGATGGCGGTGGTCCTGGCGCTCTATGGCGTGTTGAGATTCGAGGACCTCTGGGGACGCGGGGCGCTGGCCTACTTGCGGATACCTTCAACGGAGACCGTTTTGTTCGGCCTGGAGATTACGTTGGGCCTGCTGATTCCGTTGCCGATGCTCCTTTTCCGCAAGATTCGCGAAGATCGCGATGGCCTTTTCGGGGCTGCCGTACTGGTGATCACCGGCTTCATTTTGAACCGTTTGAACGTTTCGATTACCGGGCTCGAGGCTGCGTCCGGTGTGCATTACTTCCCCCGCTGGACGGAAGTGGCCGTGACCCTGTCCATTGTGGGCGTCGGATTTCTGCTCTTCGGCCTGGCGGTACGGTATTTAAATGTGTTTGAAACACAGGTGCCAGGTGTCAGGTGTCAGGCGCCAGAGTCGAAACTGGAAACTGGAAACTCGAAACTCGTGGCGTAGCGTCCGACTTTCGAGTTTCGATTTTCGATTCTTCAGGTTGTGCGATGTCACGTTTTACTCACAGTCTCGCGATCAAATTGACGGCCTGCGTGGTCGGCGGCATGGCGATGCTGTTTTCGCTTTACGGATTTTGGAACCTGCGCCTCTGGCGGCAGTCGCAGCAGGAGATCATCTTCCAAAGCGCCGACCGCATCAGCGACACGATTCGCCGCAGCATTCGCTATTCGATGCTGCGCAACCAGCGCGAGGAAGTGTTCCACATCATCAACACCATCGGGCACGAAAACGGGATCAGCCGCATCCGAATTTTCAACAAGGAAGGGCAAATCAGTTTCTCCACGGACGACAGGGAAGTGGGCCAGTTGGTGGACAAGAATGCGGAGGCCTGTTACGCGTGTCACGCGCAGGCGCAACCCTTGACCAAGCTCGACCGGCCGGACCGAATGCGGATTTATGTGGCGCGCGACGGGACGCGCGTGCTGGGGCTGATTCGGCCTATTGAAAACGAAGCGGAGTGCTCGAATGCCGCCTGCCACGCCCACGCCGGCGACAAGCAGGTGCTGGGCGTGCTGGACACAAACCTCTCGCTGGCGGCGATGGACAGGGCCATAGCTCAGCACCAGCGCCGGGCCGCCCTCTTCACGGCCGCGTCGTTACTGGTGGTGAGCCTGTTCAGCGCCTGGCTGATCTGGCTGACTGTGCATAAGCCGGTGCGGCAGCTCACCGAGGGCACCCGCGCCGTGGCCCAGGGCGACTTGGATTACGTGCTGCCGGAAACGGGCCGCGACGAGATCGGCAGCCTGGCCATCTCGTTCAACCAAATGACCCGGGAACTCAAGAAAGCGCAGGCGGAAAACCGCGAGTGGACCCAGACGCTGGAAGCGCGCGTAAGGCAGAAGACCGGTGAACTGGAATCGGCTTATCGCAGCCTGACCCAATCGGAAAAGATGGCGTCGCTGGGCAAGCTGGCGGCCGTGGTGGCGCATGAAATCAATAACCCTCTGGCCGGCATCCTGACCTACAGCAAGCTGATTTCGCGCATGGCGGATAAGGGATTCAATAATAACCAGCGTTTGGGCGAAGCCACAAGCTATCTGCACATTATCGAGGGCGAAAGCCGGCGGTGCGGCAGCATTGTCCAGAACCTGCTCACCTTCGCGCGCCAGACGCCCATCAATCCGCAGAAAAACGATTTGGATGCTATCATCGAGCGTTGCCTGCTGCTGATCAGACATCAGATGGAGCTTCAGGCCATCGAGCTACAGAAGAAGTTGGACTCCCGGATGCCGCCGCTTTTTTGCGATGCCGGGCAAGTGCAACAGGCGCTGCTGGTGATCCTGATGAATGCGGTGGAAGCGATGCCGCACGGGGGCCGGCTCGGCGTCGAGAGTGCCTATGATGCCGGCAGCCGCACCGGCCGCGTGACCGTGACCGATGAGGGACCGGGCATTCCGCCGGAGACTCTGTCCCACATTTTCGAGCCTTTCTTTACGACCAAAGAAGAGGGTAAAGGAACGGGATTGGGTCTGGCCATCGCCCTGGGCATCGTGCAACAACACGGTGGTAATATCGAGGTCGCCTCGAATGCGCAACAGGGAGCGGTATTTACGGTGTTGCTGCCGGAAGAACCGCCTGCGGCAAGGATTGCCGATGGCCGATTGAGAATTGCCGATTGACGATTGCCGATTGACGATTGCCGATTGCCGATTGAGAAGGACGGAGTTCAATCGACCGTCAGAGGGTCTATGACTCCAAGAGAACTGCAGGGTCGCACAAAAGCGTTTGTGCCAATCGTCAATCGGCAATCGTCAATCGGCAATTAAGGAGTCTTTCTATGAATCCCACCGCCAGTCTTTTGATCGTTGATGACGAGAACGTCGTGCGCGACTCGCTGGGGAAATGGTTCGTCGAAGAAGGTTACAGTGTGGACACGGCCAACAGCGCGCGCGAGGCGCTGATGAAGCTGCCGCGGCAGCGCTGGGACCTGGCCCTGGTGGACATCAAAATGCCGGGCATGGACGGCCTTGAGCTGCACCGCAAGATTCGCGAGGTGGATCCGGACATCATCGTGATCATCATGACGGGCTTCGCCTCGGTGGAGACGGCGGTGCAGGCGCTCAAGGATGGCGCCTACGACTACATCATGAAGCCCTTTGATCCCGACGATCTGTCCCACACGGTCGCCAAGGCCCTGGAGCACCGCCGCACCCGGGAAGAGAATCTGCGCCTGCGCGAGTCCCTGGAGGCAGCGCAGGCCGTGGATCTGGTCGGGCAAAGCCAGCCCATGCAGCAGGTGCTGGAAAGTATTCGCACGGTTGCACCCAATGACACCACGGTGCTCATTCAGGGTGAAAGCGGCACGGGCAAGGAGTTGGTGGCGCGCGCCATCCATAACTTGAGCCCCCGGCGCTTCATGCCCCTGGTCACCATCCACTGCGGAGCGCTCACCGAGTCGCTGCTGGAAAGTGAGCTCTTTGGGCATGAGAAGGGCGCCTTCACCGGCGCCCAATACCGCAAGAAGGGCAAGTTTGAGGTTGCTGAAGGCGGGACGGTGTTTCTGGATGAGATTTCCGACATCAGCCTGAAGACTCAAACCGACCTGCTGCGCGTGCTTCAGGAAAAGGAAGTCACGCGTGTGGGCGGCAACCAAACCGTGAAGGTGGACTTCCGCGCTATCGCCGCCACCAACAAGGATTTGCCCACGCTCGTCAAAGAGGGAACGTTCCGCCCCGATCTTTACTATCGGCTGGACGTGTTCCGCATCATCCTGCCGCCGTTGCGCGAGCGCAAGGAAGATATCGCGCTGCTGGTGGACCACTTCCTCCAGAAGTATTCGCGCGCCATGAACAAGCGGTTCACGGGCATTGCGCGTTCAGCGCTCGAGGTGCTGATGAATTACGAATGGCCCGGCAACGTGCGCGAGTTGGAAAACGCCATCGAGCGCGCCATGGTGATCGGACGCGAGCCGGAAATCCAGGCATCGGATTTTCCGCTCCAGCTTTCGTCGCCGCCTCCTCCGCCCGAGGGCAGCCTGGCGCTGGAAGACGTGGAGCGCGTACACATCCAGCACGTGCTGGAAGCGTGCGATTGGAACCAGACGCGCGCGGCCAAGGCGCTCGGCATCGATCGGGTGACGCTCTACAACAAGATTAAGAAATACGGATTCCGGAAGGCAAACGCGGTTGCGTCATGAAGATCATCTCTTTAATGCCGGTTGGACGCGTTGACCGGGCCCTGCTGGCACCTCTGGCGGAGGGGCTGACGCAGCGGCTACGCGTGGCTTGCTCCATTCAGCCCGATGGGCTCGAGCCCGAGTTCGCCTTCAACCCGCTGCGCCGGCAGTACCATTCCACGGAGATCCTCAAGACGATTCTCCAGAGGCCCCCGGGCGCCGATTGGAAGGTGCTGGGGGTGACGGAAATCGACCTCTACATTCCCATCCTTACTTTTGTATTTGGGGAGGCGCACCTCGCCCACGGCGGCGCCGTGGTCTCCTCGCATCGGCTGCGCCAGGAGTTCTATGGCTTGCCGGCTAACCCCGAACTGCTCCGCGAGCGCCTGCTGAAAGAAGCCCTCCACGAACTGGGCCACACCTACGGCCTGCGCCATTGCCCGGATTACACCTGCGTGATGAGCGCTTCAAACGCGGTCGAACGCATTGACCTGAAACAAGCAGAATTCTGCCTGGCCTGCACTGGGGCCCTGTCCTTTACGGAACCCTGAAGCAAAGATATCGCGCCGCCCGCCGACGGCTCGCACATGATAGCCCACGTGGGTAACCGCATGGTGAAGCGCGGGCGCCACGGCCGCCGCCGATTATGGCGGACAATCCGGGCGACGGTTTCGCGCCGACGTCACGGAGATACGCAGGCCAGTCAAGGGTGGTTACTCTATTGCTTTGAGCGGTGTTGAGGTGTATCGTCCCGGTCGGCCCGAATACAGAATCGGACCTTCCGGCTTGACTTTAATCACTTTTTGGCAGGCGCAACGCGTATGCGCGGCAATCAACACTCGACAGGCAACAGTCATAAACGGACCCTCATTAGAATCCGCCCATCTTTGCCGGTGCTGGCGCTTATTATCGTTTTGGCCCACACCGGCGCGCTTGGGCAGAATTTGCCGGCAGGCGGCGCCAAGGCCGGCTCGGACTACTCCCAGGAAGCCTTCGTAATTCAGAAACTCCACACCTTGGCCACGTTTGAGAACGATGGCACCTCTGTGCGCGCCACCACGGGCGTGGTACGCGTGCAATCCGAGGCCGGCGTCCAACATTGGGGCGTGCTATCGGGCGGCTATAGCAGCACAAATGAGCAGGTGAGCATCGATTACGTGCGCGTGCGCAAAACGGACGGCAGGGTGGTCGAGACGCCGCCCGAGAACACGCAGGATGTGACGTCGGAGATTATGCGCGCCGCACCCATGTATAGCGACTACCACGAAAAGCACGTGGCGGTGAAAGGACTGGGCGTGGGCGACGTGCTGGAATACCAGATTACTGTGCGCCTGCACACGCCGCTCATCCCTGGCCAATTCTGGTTCGCTTACGATTTCGAGAAGACCGCCATCGTACTGGACGAAGAGGTGGAAGTCGATCTGCCAAAGAGCCGCGAGATCAAGGTGAAGAGTCCTGATCTGAAACCAGCGATTACGGAGTCAGGCAATCGGACCATCTGTACATGGAAGGCCGCCAACTACAAAGAACAAAAGGAGGAGGTGCGGCGTGAATTTCCCGCGCCGGAGATCCTGTTGAGCACGTTCAAGAGCTGGGACGATCTGGGCCGCTGGTGGAACGGGCTCGATCTGGAGCGCATCTCCCCGACGGCCGAAATCCGCGCCAAAGCAGCGGAACTGACGCGCAACGCGACTACGCGGGAAGAGAAGGTGCATGCCATCTACAACTACGTCTCTACGCGCTTTCGCTACATCGGCATTTCGTTCGGCATCGGGCGATATCAACCCCACGCCGCACTGGACGTCCTGAACAACGAATACGGCGACTGTAAGGACAAGCACACCCTGCTCGCCTCGCTGCTGCAAGCGGTGGGTATTGAGGCCTACCCGGTCTTGATGAACTCGTCGCGCCACATCGATCCTGATGTGCCGTCTCCCGGCCAGTTCGATCACGTCATCACCGCGGTGCCCGAGGCTCCGAACGGAGGCCGGTTCGACTGGCTGGATACGACTGCGGAAGTAGCCCCCTACGGCTATCTGATTTTTAATTTGCGAAATAAGCAGGCGCTGGTAATTCCCACTTCGTCGCCGGCCACGCTGATGACGACGCCGGCCGACCCGCCATTCCCGAGCTTCCGGCGCCTGGAAATTGACGCCAAATTGAGTGAAACGGGCGTCCTGGAAGGCAAGATGCGGCGCAGTTATCGCGGCGACTCGGAATTAATCGTGCGCGGGTTGTTTCGCCAGGTTCCCCAGTCACAGTGGAAAGACTTGGCGCAGGGTATTGCCCAGGGGATGGGATACGCAGGAGACGTGAGTGAAGTTGAGGCGGGCTCACCCGAGGACACCAGCAGACCTTTCGAATTCTCCAACAAATATACCCGGAAGGATTATCCCGACTGGGCCAATCGCCGCATCACGCCGCCGCTGGGCATTCTTGGTTTCCCCGCGGTCAAGGACGAGGAGGAACATACGCAACCGATTCTGCTCGGGGGATGCGGAGAGATCATGGACATCGCCCGGGTCGAGTTGCCAAAAGGCTATGCTCCACGGTTGCTGCCGGGCGTCGATCTGGTGCGCGACTTCGCCGAGTACCACTCCCGCTACACCTTCAAAGACGGTGTTTTTACCGCCGAGGTTCGGGTGCTCATCAAGCAGACGGAGGTGGCGCTCTCTTCCCTGAAAGATTACCAGTCGTTCCAGAAGGCGATCAGCGATGACCGTGATCAGTACACTGAACTGGTCCAAGGCTCGGCAGCCCTGTCGGCTTTATCCCCGTCCCCCAACAAAGAGGCGGCGGACCTCGTTCAGGAGGCACGGCAGGCCGCGCGGCAGCATGACCTGGCAGCCGCGGCCGACGCGTTGCAACGCGCCGTTAAGGTGGATGCACAATACAAGGACGCCTGGCAGTTGCTTGGCTCGGTACGACTGATGCAAGGCCGAAACGATGAAGGATTTTCCGCCCTGCGCAAGGCCATCGAAGTCGATCCCAAAGATACTCGCACCTACAAGGTGCTCGGCTTTGCTTACATGCACATGCGCCGCCAGGAGGACGCGATTCCCGTGTGGCGCGATCTCTTGAAGCAAGATCCCGATGACGCGGACGCGCACGCCAATCTCGGGAACGTACTGTTGAACCTCAAGCGGTATGGTGAAGCGGTGCCGGAGCTCGAAGCTGCCGTGGCGCTGAACAAACCGAGCGCGCCGCTCGAAATCGCCTTAGGCAGAGCCTACATTGGCGCTGGGACTCCCGACAAGGCCGTGCCCCTCCTGAAGAAAGCGGGTGAAGCGTCTCTGAATCTGGTCGATTGGAACAATGCTGCGTATTATCTCGCCGATAACAATCTGGAACTTCTGGACGCGCAGCGGTACGCCGAGAAGGCGGTGAGGTCCGTCGAAGACGATGCGGCCAACATGCGGCTGGACAAGCTCGATCGGCCCGACCTGGATCGTATGACGCGACTCGCCAATTTCTGGGACACCCTAGGATGGGTCTATTTTCGGCAGGGAGATTTGACGAAGGCGCAAAAGTATCTGGAAGCAGCCTGGAATCTCGATCAAACTGAAGACATTGGCGATCACCTGGCACAGGTGTATGAGAAGCAAGGGAAGAAAGGGTTGGCCGATCATCAGCACGTCTTGGCCAAGGGTTGGTCGGATTCGGGTTTCGGAGGGCCGCCGGCGTTGCGCCACCGCGACGGTACCTCTCCAACCGCTGCGTCTGGGCCCAAATCTGTGGCGCCGGTGGAAGAACTGTCAGAAATGCGCCGTACCAAGCTCGGCACGTTGTCCACCAAGCAGGGCAGCGCAGAATTCTTCGTTTTGCTGGTTTCGGGAGGCAAGGTGGAAGATGTAAAGTTCATCAGTGGCGCGGAGCATATTCGTTCGTTGGGGAACGTCCTGAGGACGCTCACGTTCAAGGCTCCGCTTCCCGACGATTCGCCCGTCAAGCTGGTGCGTCGTGGCGTCCTGGTGTGCGCCGGAGGTAGCTTCGGCTGCGACTTTACTTTGTTTACCGTCGATTCGGTCCATTCTACAGAGTGAACGCCGCCGGACCTGCTCCCGACTTCCTAGATTTTCAGGAACAGTTTCCGCCGGTACATCCACAAGAGGACTAGCCAGTAGCTGAGCAGCACCGCGATGCCTTCCATCAGGGGCTGGAGCCCGGTTCCGAGAAACTCGAAGAAGTGCGGGCCCAGGTGAATGCGAAACGTGCTGAACAGGAATTGCTCCATAAAATGCGCGATGCAATACGCGGCGATGGAGTTCATCCCGATCACGACGAGGGGGAAGGCCCACCCTTTCTGCTGCTTCACTTCGATAACCCAGCAAAATGCGGCGAGGAGCAGGAAGCACGCGCCGCCACTGAACAGCGTCCAACTGGGCGTCCAGATGCGCTTCACGACGGGGCAGATGTGGGTGAAGTGGAAGAAGAGGCCGAGGGCGATGCCGGCCACTCCGGCCGCCAGCAGCTTCATCATGGGGATGCGTGGCGCCGCGGCGCGCAGCCAGCGCCCGCCGATCAATCCCAGGATCATGGTGCCGAGGGTGGGAATGAAGCTCAGCGTCAGGTATCCGCCAGAGTTGTAAACCCACCGCTCTTCGCGCGGGAAGAGATTCAAGAACCACTGGTCAAACGCCGTTCCCAAATTGTAGTTCTTGTTCCAATGCGCGGCAAAGCCCGTGTAGTTGTGCTGCGCGTTCCAGGCGGCCGGCACTCCCACCGATTGCCAGTCGAAGTTCGCCGGGGCCACCGGATAAAGCGCCCACGCCAGCCAATAACCCGTCAGGATCACCCCCAACGCGGCCCAAGCCCAACGCGGCGGCCGAAAGCCAAGCAGGAATAAGAAAGGGTAGCCAAAGCCGATCTGGGTGAGCGTGTCTTCCATGGTGAAATACGTCCGCTGGTGGTCCATCGAGCGCAGGAACACACCCAAGGCGGCCAGGGCGAAGGATCGCCACAAGGCGTGGGCAAACAACTTCCAGAACGTGCCGCCCTTGGCGATGCGGCTGGCGATCGAGTAAGGCAGCGCCACGCCGACGAGAAATGAAAACGAGGGTTGAATCATGTCATGGAGTGAGCATCCCGCCCATTCCGTGTGCGTTTGATTCCAGGCCAGGATGTGCCAGAACCAACTGGTGGGGAAAGCGTGCGCCACTTGCGCAAAACGCAGCACCTCCGCCATCATCAAAAGCATCACAAATCCGCGATAGGCGTCCACCGCCACATTGCGGGCCACGGCCACACGCGGGGCAGATTGAACTGGGACGGATACACTTGCAACTTCCTGAATCGTGCTCACGGGCCACCTCCGGCTTTGCGCTGATGCAATGTACCATGCAACGGACGGATGGGCAACTGGGTCTTAGCACTGTGTCTTAGCACGTGATTGGGGAGTTTGGGGATGGCTGCCTTGGCGCGTGTGATTGCCGCCAGATGAGTGCTATTCGCGTAAGGGTGAGTGCTACCTACGCAAGGGTGGGTGTTACTCGCGCCGCCTCGGCGGCATATAAAATCTACACCAGCCGTGGCAAATCTCTCCGGTTCGGCGGTCGCCAGGATTGCGCATGCCTTCAGTCCTTTGAGCGGCAATAGCTTGCGAAATCGAGCCGCGTGGGAGACTTTGGAACGCGGCGTGCCGACAATTTGTCTGAAGTTGGGAGGGAGGAGGTATATCTCCAATGAAACTACAGCAATTGCCCGTGCAAGCGTTACTGGCGGCCGCGTTTCTCTGGTGCGTGACCTGGGCACAGCCTGTCCAGGCCGGCCAAGCGCAAAATTCCAGCGCCGACCCGCCTGCATCGAAGTCCCGAACGACGCCGAAGGAGAAGCACTGGGCTGGTAGCCTCGTGGATGCAGGCTGCATGGCCAAGGCGCTCGGAGCTGCGACGGCGCCTGCGACCCCCGCCGCTTCCCCTGAATCCGGTGTGCCCCACTTCATGGGTCCTGCCGGCCAAATGCAGGGGGCACAGGCACCCGCCGGCGGGGGCGGGGCTGGGACAAACGTGACGCCGGGCGGGAGGGACGTCAACGCGCCTCCGACGGGTTACCCGACGGACACTGCGACAAACCCACAAGAGCAAGCCCGGATAGCCCAGGAAAACCGGGTGGATAATGCTGCCAAACAATGCGCCGCCACACCCGCAACCCAGTCTTTTGAACTGGCACTGGGCAACGGGCAGGTGATGCAGTTCGATCCGGATGGCAACAGCAAGGCCAGTGAATCCCTGAAGCAGGCTTCCGTGGAACCCGGCAAAAAGGTGAAGGCAAAAGTGGAAGGTACGCTGGAAAATAGCACCACCGTGAAGGTGGCGTCCGTAGATATCAAAGGCAACGGGAAACATCCGGCGAAGCATTAGAAGTGCACAGGCCACAAAAAGCGCAGCCTGGGTTCACAGATGGTCTTGGATCCACCGCCGAATGTGGGGTAGCGACCGTGGCGGAAATTTATGCGGCGAATCGTAGAAGCGAAAGTCCAGTGTGGCGGCGCGTTGCTCCAATCGGCGGCGGAATTCCAGATTTCGCTCACGCGAGTACCATTGATCTTGCGTAGCGGCGATATGGAGCACGTGTGTGGCTGCGGGCCGGTACCGGGGACTCTCCGCCCAATCGCCGGGGACACCGCCGCACACGCCGATGGCGCCGCGGATCGCCCGCGGATGCGTGAACACATAGCGGTAATTCAAAGAACAGGCTTGCGAGAAAGCCAAGAGAAATACGCGCCTCGGATCGGCGCCATGCTCTTTTATCGCGTGCCGGATTACCGTTTCTAGGTCCCGGTGATGCAGGGCGATGGAGTCCTCCGTCTTCTGTGTGGTGATCCAGCCAAAGCCCACGCGGAAATTCCGCGGATTTCTGCCGAAGCGGCGAAAAAACTGGTAGGGCCCTTGGAGCGATACCACCACCAGATTCCCGTCCGCAATGCGCCGGGCCACCCGCATCATTGATTCCTTGCCTCCTTCGTACCCGTGCAGGGCAATCAACAACGGCCAGCGCTTGCGCCGGGCGTGGCCGGTTGGCAATTCTACGTCGTAGTAGCGGCGAATGGCGCTGCGGAAGAACTTTTCCATAGTGTGCGTGAAAATGCCGTGGATTTCCCCCGCAGGGGAGACTCGATTTTAGCATAGGCGCGGTACTCCCACTGGCATGCAGGTGCAGGCGTGGTATATATTGCCCCCTGGTCTGCCAGCATGGAGCTGCCCTTGAACGGAAGCCTGCCAATGCCTCGAAGACTTTTCGTCCCAACTTCCTAGCGACGTCATTCAGCACGGCCAATAACATCTGAGGCCACACCTCAGGTAACGGTCACGTCCGCAGGCTGCTGAACTTTGTTACAGCCGACGTTGCATTTATCAACACCAGCGCTTCTCATTGAAACTCAAGCCGTTGCCGTTCATGACCTACCGCTCGGCCAAAAGGTGTGTTGATAAAATCAACACATCTACGATTGACAACGATAGGTGGAGAATTTCAGAATATCCACTTCTGACGCTATCCCTAACAAGCAGCGTCAGTTACTAATCTTTCGAATTTTCTATACAGAATTGAGCTATGGCTGCTGGCTTGCCTAGTTCAAGGACGGTTTCAAGTGCTTGGGCCACATCGCAATCGCCGAGCACTGGGGAGCGGCACATGGTACCTACGTTGGTTTTGCTGACTTTTATCCTTCTGGTGGCGCACGACGGGTTTTTGCAGTGGCGGTTGGCGCGTCGGGCGAAAGTGAAGACTCTGGCGCCGGAAGCCGGGGAACAAGTTCCGGGCTTCCCGATGAGCATGGTGGGAGGGTTCAGGGCGCCTGCCAATCTGGCGTATCACCCCGGACACGCGTGGGCAATGAAGGAATCGCACCGCCTCGTGCGGATCGGTCTGGATGATTTCGCCGCGCGGGTGGTCGGTCAGATTGATCGGATCGACTTACCGGCCCGAGGGCGATGGTTGCGGCAAGGCGAGCGCGGGTGGACGGTTGCCCGCGGCAGTCACCGATTCGAGATGCTTTCACCCATCGAGGGTGAAGTGGTTGAAGTCAACCCCGAGGTCCTCCGCGATCCTTCGCTGGCTCATCAGGATCCGTACGGCACAGGCTGGCTGATGGCCGTGAATGCCCCAGCCGTGGAAGGCAACCTGAAGAACCTCCTGCACGGCCGGCTGGCGCAGCGCTGGATGGAAGAATCGGTGGAAGGGCTTCATACACGCCTCAGCCCAGGGTCAGAAGCACGTCTGCAAGATGGCGGTCAGGCTATTGGGGATGTACTGAGCCTGGTTCCCGAATTCCAATGGGAAGCGTTTGTGCGAGAGATGCTACTCGGTTAAAGACGGGTCCTTGCCCGGCAGTATACCGAATGAGTGAATCCGCCGTTCCCGACGCTGATGGCCGGAACAGTGGGTGCTTAGGATCTTACACCAGTATACTAATTAGGAAACTACTATGGTTGCAATCTTTGTAGCATTCATGTTCGTAAGTTTGGTGCTGACGGACCTGGCGGTAACGAAATGGCGGGAGTGGCGGGCGGCGTGTGCCGTACAAGCTGTTAGTCCGGTTGCGGTTGGAGACAGGGCTGAGGCCTGGCGCCAAGTTCCAGAAGGCGTTCACATCGTTGACCAGCATACTTGGATCAAGCCCGACCCAACGGGCGGCCTGGAAATTGGTGCCGACGCTTTCCTCGTGCGCGCAGTCGGCGCCGCAGGCCGGATCGTGCTGCCTACAGTGGGCCAGCAAGTAAGCGCCGGACAACCGCTCTTCCGCTTGGAGCGGAACGGCCGCAGCCTTATGATTCCGTCGGCCTTAACGGGCCGCGTCATGGCTGTAAACACGCGTCTAGAGAATGAACCTGAGTTGTTGACCTCTGACCCGTACGGAAGCGGCTGGATCTGTTACCTTAACCCCACCCGAGTGGAGGGCGCCGCCCCGCGCGCGCATTTCGGCGAGCAAGCCACTCGTTGGCTGGAGGACGAATTTGCGCTGTTTCGCGATTTTGTCCTGCAATTCTCGCCCGACGTTGCCTTCGGCATGACCAGCGCGGATGGAGGACTTCCCGCGTTCGGCTGCCTCGGCGAACTCGGCCAGCCGGCTTGGAGCGCCTTTGAGACGAGTTTTATTCGCCGCCCATAACGCCTCGCAGGCAACACCCTCCTTGCGCTGCCGTCAGCGGCTCAGCCCTAAATCGGGGGTTCGCCGTAGATTCTGTCGTAGCAAAAGATGATCGAACCCGCGGCAGCCAACGCCCTACGGCCAAGCCCAGTCATCCGAACACCCCGCCTCTTGCATCGATGCCTTTCCCCGTTTCGCACGTCGTCGTTCGTCCTCCCTTCGCCCAGCGAAAAAAGCAAAGTCTGACATGCAGTCCATGAAGCGATGACTTTCCTCGTAAGTTGCTAATAAAAAGTCGCTAGCCTTGATCGGGAGTGCCTCGGCCCGAGCGCGGGGCTTTGGCGAAAGCAGAATCATGACGGGCCGAGGCACTCCCGATAAGGGGACTAGAACGGACCCGCTGGCGCGCACGACCAACTATGGAGATTGAAAGGTTTTTGCTTTGGTTTGGGGGTTGGGTGGATCTGGAAACGGGCGGAGAGGGTGGAAGGGTTGGGCGGCGGGGCGGTGGAGAGAAGGCGGGAGGAGGGTTGAGAGCTAGTGCGGACCTCCGGATATAGGGACGAAGAGACTCCAAGGACACTCCCGCGGGGGCGTGCGGGATGCACGTCAGGGGTCCGGTTTTGGGACGCAGTTTCAGGAAGAATCAAAGTAAGTGCACCGTGAAAGTGATTCTCTGCTGGCGACTCGGTGGAGGATGATCATCGCCGCGCCACAGTGAGGGCAATGCCAGATGGCAGCGTCGGTGTGGGGAACTTGCGCGGGGGCGGGCGGCAAGGGAGCCTGCGCCAGCAATTGCCGACAGAGCTTGACCCGCGTCGCACGGAAACGATTGCCCAAGAAGCCGAAGTGACGGATGCGCACGAAGCCTTTGGGCAAGACATGCAGGAAAAAGCGGTGTAAGAATTCCGTGGCCGTGAGGGTCATCGGGCGTGTCTTGCTGCCGTGGGCGTAATCTTTCCAGCGAAAGGTGACTCGCTCGCCATCGAAGGACACGAGTCGATGATTGGAAATGGCCACGCGGTGGGTGTAACGGCCCAAGTAGCGGAGCACCTGCCGCGGGCCGCCGAAAGCCGGCTTGGCATAGACCACCCAGTCCTGCCGATGGAGGCGGCGCAGCAGTTGGCGGAACTGCTTCTCGTCAGCCAGTGCGGCGGAGGGTCCCGCGCAGCGTAATTGCTTGCGGCGGTAAAGGCGTTTGAGGCCGGCGAGGAACTTGCCGCGAAACACCCGGCTGAGAACCTTCACGGGGAGAAAAAAGCCGGGGTAGCGAGGAGGCACCCAACGGGTGTGATCGTGCGAGAGGCCTCCCGCCGGGATGACGCAGTGGATATGCGGATGAGCGAGCAAGTTCTGGCCCCAGGTGTGGAGAATGCTGAGGATGCCGATCTCGGCGCCCAGGTGCTTGGGGTCCGCCGCGATTTCCAGCAGGGTGGCGGCGCTGGCGGTGAACAAGAGATGGTAGAACTGCCGGGAATTATCTTGCGCCAGGAGGTTGAACTCGTGAGGGACGGTGAAGACCACGTGAAAGTAATCCGTGGCCAGCAGTTCTTGTTCCCGTTTGGCGAGCCAGCGTTCACGCGCCTGGGCCTGGCACTTGGGGCAATGCCGATTACGACACGAATTATAGGAGATGGCCTGAAATCCGCATTGCGGGCAGGCATCGAGATGACCTCCGAGCGCAGCAGTGCGGCAGTTCAGTAGGGCGCGGAAGGCCTTGAGCTGCTGGAAATCGAAGCTGGCTCGATACCGGTCAAGAAAACGCTGGCCCTGCACGCGGAGGATGTCGGCCACCTCCACGGCGGGTCGATTCATTTTTTATGTAGACGGCGCGAGCGGTGAACGGTCTCCAGACTGGAAACCTGCAGGGTGTCCAGGGGGCTGGGAAACGCCTGGAGGTGCCGGCGCGAAAGGTGCAGATAAACCGCCGTGTGTTCGAGTCGGACATGGCCGAGCAGGAGCTGAATGGTGCGCAGGTCGGCTCCCGCTTCCAATAGATGCGTCGCGTAGGAATGTCTCAGAAGGTGAGCGTAGACGCGTTTTTTGATGCCGGCACGTCGGGCCGCGAACTGACAGGCATCCCAGACCACCTTGGGAGTGATGGGTTTATCGGCGCGCCAGTTGTGGACCGTACCTGGAAATAGCCAGGTCTTCGGTTTCATCCACCGCCAGTACTCCCGTAAGGTCTCGAGCAGCTTGGGACTGAGAGGAACATAGCGGTCACGCCCGCCTTTGCCGCGCTGAATGTGGATGAGCATGGACTTGCTATCGATGTCCTTGACTTGCAGACCGCGCAGTTCGAAGTTCCGCATGCCGGTCGAGTAGAGGACCATGAGGAGGGTGCGGTCCAGCAGGTTGCGAGCGGAATCGATCAGCCGGGCGACCTCCTCCACGGTCAAGACCGCGGGCAGCCGGCGTGGATGTTTGGGATAGGGGATATCGGTCGGTGGTAAGTGGCGCTTCAAAGTCCTGTTAAAGAAAAACCGTAGCGCGGCCACCAGGCCCACCACCGTCCCGACCGCCAGCTTGCGATCGCGCAACAGGTACGCCTGATAGCTTCGAAGCTCGTTCCGTCCTAACTTGTCCGGTGACCTGCCAAAATGGCGAGCAAAGGCCGCCACTGCCTGCAGGTAGTAGCGGCTCGTCTGCTCGGAGTAATTCCGACGCTGGAGTTCCTCCAGCATCATTCGACGTAGTCGGGTCATAAGGACCTCCTTATGACTCAACACTACTCCTGGTTACAGGGAAGGTTTTAAAGCTGACGCACGCGACCAGCGTCCCCCGCGCCAGCGGGTTCGTTCTAGTCATGTTATCGCAATGAAAATTTATATTGACAATTGAACACTCAAGATATATTCTACGCACTGGCTAATGGAGCTTGATGAGCCTGTGTGGCATCAAATGAATTCCAGAGAGCCAGAGAGCTTGAAAACCCAAGACGGGCGGTCGCCCGAAGGATTGAGGAGGTAATGGATTTATGGCCAAGATTATAGGAATCGACCTTGGCACAACCAATTCGGTTGTGGCGGTTATGGAGGGCAGTGACCCGACGGTGATCACGAATCCCGAAGGTGGCCGCACGACCCCATCGGTGGTGGCGTTTACGAAATCCGGGGAGCGGTTGGTAGGCCAAGTGGCGAAGCGTCAAGCGATCACCAACCCGGAGAACACCATTTATTCCATCAAGCGGTTTATGGGCCGCCGCTTCAACGAGGTTCAAAACGAGATCAAGACCGTGCCCTACAAGGTGACGGCGACCAGCAACGGTGACGTGCGGATAGTGGCGCTGGGCAAAGAATACTCCCCCCCGGAAATCTCCGCCATAATCCTGCAAAAGATGAAGGATGCGGCGGAGCAGCACCTGGGCGAGAAGATTACCCAGGCGGTGATTACCGTGCCCGCGTATTTCAATGACGCACAGCGCCAGGCCACCAAAGATGCCGGCAGGATTGCGGGGTTGGAAGTCCTGCGCATCGTGAATGAGCCCACTGCGGCGGCACTTGCCTACGGACTCGACAAGAAAAAGGACGAGACGATCGCCGTGTACGACTTCGGTGGCGGCACCTTTGATATTTCCATCCTGGAAGTGGGCGAAGGCGTCGTGGAAGTGAAGTCGACCAACGGCGACACCCACCTGGGCGGCGACGACATCGACAAGCGTGTGATGGACTGGATCGTGGATGAATTCCGCCGGGACCAGGGCATTGATCTCGCGAAGGACCGCATGGCCCTGCAGCGGTTGAAGGAAGCCGCCGAGAAGGCGAAGATGGAACTTTCGACGGTGCTCGAAACGGAAGTCAACCTGCCCTTTATCACGGCGGACGCTTCCGGTCCCAAGCACCTGGCGATGAAGCTGACGCGCGGGCGGTTCGAGCAGATGTGCGAGGACATCTTCCAGCGCTCGGTGGGCCCGGTGAAGCAGGCACTGAAGGATGCCAACCTGACGCCCGATAAGATTGATGAAGTCGTGCTGGTAGGCGGCTCGATCCGCATCCCCCGCGTGCAACAGATCGTGAAGGATTTGTTCCAGGGCAAGGAGCCCCACAAGGGCGTCAACCCGGATGAAGTCGTAGCGGTGGGCGCCGCGGTTCAGGCCGGCGTTTTGGGCGGCGAGGTGAAGGACCTGTTGCTCCTGGACGTGACCCCGTTGACGCTGGGCGTGGAGACGCTGGGCGGCGTGATGACCTCGCTCATCCAGCGCAACACGACCATTCCCACGCGCAAGACCGAGACCTTTTCCACGGCGGCGGACAACCAGACGTCGGTGGAGATCCACGTTCTCCAGGGCGAGCGGCCCATGGCAAAGGACAATCGCACGCTGGGCAAATTCCACCTGGTGGGCATTCCTCCCGCTCCGCGTGGCATTCCGCAGATCGAAGTAACGTTCGATATTGATGCCAACGGCATTCTGAACGTCTCCGCCAAAGATCTGGGAACCGGCAAGGAGCAGAAGATCACCATTACGTCTTCCAGCGGCCTGAGCAAAGACGAAGTGGAGCGCATGACCAAGGAAGGCGAACTCCACGCGGACGAAGACCGGCGGTACAAGGACGAGGTGGAGGTCAAGAACAAGGCTGACTCCATGGTGTATTCCGTTGAGAAGCTACTGAAAGAAAATCGCGAGAAGATTTCCGAGGCGGACGCCAAGAGTATTGAGGCTGCCTTGGACGACGCGAAAAAGGCAATTCAAGCGGGGGATGCAGCGAGGATCAACTCCACAATGGAGAAGCTGACCTCGGCCTCCCACAAGCTCGCTGAAGCCATGTACCAGCAGGCAGCTTCCGCGAAAGCCCCGGCTGACGCTGGTGCGGCCGGAGCCCAGCAAGGTCCCGCTGAAGGCGCGGCACAAGGCACACCCAGGGGCGATGGGGAGGTTATCGACGCCGAGGTGGTGGACGACGACAAGAAGAAGCAATGAAACGAGTGGACAATAAGGCGAGTGGACAGTGAACGGTGACCAGAATGTCTGCCCGTTCACACGGAACTGTCAACTCGAAAGGAGTCAAGAGACAGGAGAACCGGAATGCCGGGTCGTGGATGGTTGGCAGCTTTGACTGTCAACCGTCCACAGTCCACTGTCAACTGGATTTTATGGAACATTATGCCGAACGTCGGGTAGAGCACCGCGCGCAAGTGCCCGTCCAATGCCCGATTTGCAATTGGCGGCACTTTCTGGAAATTCATGTCGAGGATTTTGACCAGGCGGCCGGGGCTGAGATCCGCAAGCACCTGGAAGCGTGGATTGCGTCACGCTGCCCCGACCACCTCGGCCCTATTTTGCAGATGAGCAAGAATTAAGAGGAAGGATGTCGTCAGTTGTCAGTATCACTGATCGAGAAAGTATCACGGACTGATGACTGACAACTGAAAACTGAGTACCCCTGGATCGCACCATGGCTGTTGGAACACAAAAAGACTATTACGGGACTCTCGGAGTCAGTCGTGATGCCAAGCCGGAGGAGCTTCGCAAGGCCTACCGCCACCTGGCGCGCAAGCATCACCCGGACGTGAATCCGGGCAACAAAGCCGCCGAGGAAAAGTTCAAGCAGATTTCGGAAGCGTACGAAGTTCTGAGCGACGAGAAGAAGCGCAAGATCTACGACCAGTACGGATTCTATTCTGACAACCTCCCTCCCGGTGGCTATCCCCCCGGCGCGGGTCCCTCCGGAACGGGCTATGCGCCGCCGCCCGGCGTGGATTTTTCCGGTTTTGACTTTTCCAATTTTGAGGACGCTGGTGCTGAACCCGGAAGGCGCGGCGGCGCCGGCGCGCACCCGGGCGGTTTCGGGTTGGGCTTCCGCGACATCTTCTCGCAGATTTTCTCGCGCGGCGAACGCGAAGCGGCGAGCGAGGAACCCGAGAAAGGTTCGGACATTGAATATCGGATGCACCTGAGTTTTTGGGACGCCATTCGCGGCGCGCAGGTGCGGATCACGGTGGCGCGCGAGGATGCGTGCAGCGCGTGTAAAGGTACCGGCACGACGCCCGGACCCGCGGTGACCTGCACAGCCTGCGGCGGCACAGGGAAAACCACGCGGCAGGTGGGCGCCATGCGCTTTGACATGACGTGCGCCCAATGCGGCGGTACCGGCAAGCAGCGCCGACCCTGCCCCAAATGCCACGGCACCGGTTCCATTCAGACGTCCGAGACGTTGAACGTGCGGATTCCGCCTGGTGTGGACACGGGTTCGCGCGTGCGAGTTCCGGGCAAGGGCAATGCCGGAATTCAGGGCGGACCGCCGGGCGACCTCTACATCGTGACGGAAGTGGAGCCGAATCCTGTCTTCGAGCGCAAGGGCGATAACCTTTACGTCAAGCTGCCCGTTACCATTACGGAGGCGGCATTGGGCGCCAAGGTTGAAGTGCCCACCATTGATGGCCTGAGCACCATCAAGATTCCACCCGGCACACAGAGCGGGCAAAAACTGCGCCTGCGCGGCAAAGGCGCAC
>CAWDRP010000006.1:0-339870 GCA_963804755.1 uncultured Acidobacteriota bacterium | reverse complement strand
GCCGCTGATCCCTCGCACTTGACAAGCTAGATAGCTGTGTTAAACTAGCGTAGCGCAGGCGCGGCGCCGGGCTGGACGACCGTGGCCTGCCGGAGGTGATTCGATGGCAGGGGATGATCTACGACAGGGCTTGGAACCGCCGGCGGGAAAACCACGTTTACCTCGCCCTTCCCGCCGGCGCGCACGGGGGGCACCTGACGCCTGGCACCTGACACCTGACACCTGACACCTTCCTTTCACGCCTTGCGTGCATGGCGGGCAGGGTCCGCTGGCTGACCGACTTCGCGAAGGGAGGGTTCTTGCCGCCTGCCGAAGGAGTCGGCTCTCGCGCTGCGCGCGGAAGGGCTTCGGAACCCACGATGTCATAGCAAATCCGGGTAGTTAACCGTAAAACAGGCACAATGTCAATGTCGTTATGTTATTGAATACAAGTTACTTGGACATCAGGCCCCGGCGCCCAGACGAGAAAAAGGGGAAATAAAAATGGTGGATGATCCCACGATGTTCTTGAAAACAAAAGGCCGAGAGTAAGGGGTTCGGGATGATCCCACGATGTTTATGAAAACAAGCCAGTTATGGGTACGAACCCACGATGTTTATGAAAACAAAGGTGGTTACTGAAATCTTGCCGGTTAACGTTTCTCGCAGCTTGGCGGGCAGCGGCACTGCCTCCCGCCAGAACCCGAACGGCGTAACGATTCAACATACCTGGTGGACTATGAAGTCTTCAAGAAAACCTGCCGGCCCGGTGAACACGTTGAACTCCACGCCAGCAGCGATCCCACGGACTATGCGGTGTTTTTGACTGCAAGTCGAAATGAAAAGTGATTCAGGCCTTGGAGCGTTTTTTAGAGATCGCGTGAAGCCATTTTTCTAACAGGCAAAGAGGATTGCATGTGTAAACCAACCTTCATAAGCAGACTTCTCTCAGGTGTCGCCTGTGCCTTACTCCTGTCCGCCGCGGGCTCTATAAGCTACGGCGCCGACCCTTACGGCGTATCCCCACCGAGCGGCAAGCAATGGACCGTGACGTTCGATGATGAATTCACGCAGGACGGTTCGACCAATACGCGCAAGTGGAACGGTGGCGCTGGCGGAACCGACTGGTGCAGCTTGACTTGGCGGCCCAACCAGACCGACCCTGGCGCCAACCTGAACTTTAAGGGAAAGTCGGAGGGCTGCTACATGTTCAGTGACTGTGGCGACCCATGTGGACAGCACTACGATGGCATTATTCTAAGTAGTGCGAATGGCTTGGAGATGCGGGGAACGGGCTCTCCCAGCCCCGCGATTCAAACCGGCGGCACGACAGTCCAGAATGCCAAGTTTATTCAGAAGTTTGGGTACTGGGAGGCCCGCTTTAAGGTGCCGCACAGCACCAATGGCGAGGGTAGGGGCATTCACTCCGACTTCTGGATGCACCCCATCCCGGAGGGTGTTGGGAGTCCTACTGAGTGGTTGCCGGAAATTGATGTCGGGGAGAGACCGACCTGGGACGCCAACCTCGAGAGCGCCAACAACAAGCTGTACTTTGGTATCCACGACTACGGTCACGACTACAATGGCTACTATGGGACCTCACCGCTCACTGATCTATCCGCGGATTGGCACACCTACGCATTGTACTGGAGGGACGATGGTTCCGGGCCCTACGGTTCTATGCAATTCTATCTGGATGGGGTGCCATTGGGGTCGCCGTATACCCTGAGCTCCAAAGCAACAAATATGGCAAACGGGATATACATCTTTCTCAGTTTGGATAACGACAAAACTGGGGGCAGCTCTACTAACCCTTTTCTGGTTCAATATGTGAGGGTCTGGCGGTTGGACCCGAGCACCGGATCGAGCTCATCGAGCAGCAGCTCAAAAGGGATCAGTCAATGATAATGTCACAATACGGATACATCATGCCCTCGCGTCGCCGTTTCATGCAAAGTAATATTTTGGGGTTAGGGTTGTCACTGGCTGGGCGCGCCGGTTTTGCCGGCGTTCGCCCGTCCGCCACGGAAGACAACCCGTCGCCAGACGAACAGGAACGCGACTACTGGAACGACTGGCCACGTTATATTGCGGCCCGCATGAACGAGGCTCGCGCCCGGCGTCTCGCCGAGTTGGCGGCGATGCAAACCGAAGCTGCGGTTCGCTCCCGCATCGAGAAGATCCGCTCCACGGTGTGGCAGCTTATCGGCGGCCCGCTCGAGAAGACTCCTCTAAAACCGAGAATCGTGGGAACTATCGAGCGGGGCGCATATCGAATTGAGAAAGTCATTTTCGAAAGCCAGCCCGAGGTCTTTGTTACCGCCAACCTCTATATACCCAACCAACATCAGCCGTCCTATCCAGGAATTCTTCACACGCTCGGGCATGCTGAAAATGGCAAGGCAATGTACACCTATCAATACGTATCTCAAGCACTCGCTAGAAAAGGGTACATGGTGCTGGTTTTCGACCCTTTCGGGCAGGGCGAAAGGCAACAATATCTCGACCCGCACACTGGCCAGAGCCTCTACGGACCGACCGGGGAACACGATCAGGCGGGGCGTCCCATGTTACTGTTTGGCGCCCAGTTTTCGCAGTACCGAGTCTGGGATGGCATTCGCGCCCTCGATTATCTCCTCTCCCGCCCAGAGGTGGATCCCGAGCGGATCGGCTGTACAGGCCAATCGGGCGGAGGAACGATGACGATGTACTTGGCGGCCTTGGAGCCACGCATCAAAGTCGCCGTGGAATCCGACGGAAACTCCGAGAATGTGGCCGGCCCGTCCTATGATGCTCCCGGCGCGGTCGATGACGCTGAACAGAATATGGTGGGCAGCCTTCCCGAAGGCATCGACCGCGGCGACTTGCTTTTAGCCTTCGCCCCGAAGCCGCTGCTCATTTTATATTCGCGCCTTGACGCCGGCCTGACTTACTCGCCGGCCTACGTAAAAGGAACCGAGGAAATTTACCAAGAGGTTCAGGCCGCCTACAAGCTGATGGGCGCGAGCGAGAAGGTGAGCCTGTTTGGTTCACCGCTGCCGCACAATTACGGGTTCTTTAATCGGCGGGAAGCCTACCGGTGGTTTAATCGCTGGCTGGGGCGCGAGGAATGGGGGACTGGGGAAGCGGAGTTTGATAAATCCGCTCCCGGAGAGCTGAACTGTACGAGCACCGGTCAAGTCCTGACCTCGCTCGGAGGACGGTCCGTCGTCACGTTGAATAGCAGCCGTCTGCGAGCACTTGCGCCAGTGAGTTCCCCTGGCGCCGGACCGGCCGATGTCAAAGCCTTCCGCCGACGCGCTCAGGGAACCCTCCGGGAGCTGCTTGCCTTCCCCCATCAGAAATTGCCTCTCAACTCGCGAATACTTTCGTCGAACATTTGGCAGAACGACATCGCGATCGACGAATTCACGCTGGAGTCAGAGCCTTTCGTGCGGGTAACCGGCTGGTTTCTGCGGCCGGCAAAAGGCGATTCGCCCTTCCCTACCATCGTTCATGTTTCCGAGGGGAATCGAAATGAAATCGCCCACGAGCCGTCGGAGATGAGTGGTCTTGTGCGCAAGGGCTTTGCTCTGTGCGCGATTGACCTTCGCGGGCTTGGTCTCTCCATTCCTCGTTATCCCGCAGCCGGGCCAATCTACTATCAGGGGGACCGTTGGCAACGCTATTCTTGGGCCTGTTTCACTCTCGGCAATCCCGCATTAGGACAGAGGGTGTGGGACTTTCTGCGGTGCCTTGATTACCTCCAATCGAGGCGCGAAGTGGATCAGAGTAGGATCTACGGACTTGGAGAAAAGGGCGCCGCGCTGGCGGTCCTGCTGTCCGGAGTGCTCGACGACCGTCTGCACTCGATAATGCTTGATAGCCCACTCGCCCCTTACCGGTCAGTGGTCGAATCCGAAGCGTACTCACTTGACATATCTTGGTTCCTGTACGGCATTTTAAAGCACTTCGATACACCGGAGCTGGTTGGCTCGCTGGCTCCACGATCGTGCTGGTTTCTTAACGCAGCCGACGCACAAGGCAAAACGCTCGCAGAATCGGAAGTGGCATCCCTGTACAAAGCCTCAATTGAGATGTTCGAACAATCCCATGCGGGTCAGCAAATCCAGTTCATGGTTTATCCAGAGCACGAAAAAATGAATGCCTATACCTCCTGGCTGCAAACGGCGTGACACGGTGACTCACCAGCACCGTTTTCAGAGGTGTCGACGGAGGTGACGCGTTGATCCGGTTCGGGGTGAATGGCGTTGAACGCTCGTTTGACGGTGACCCTGAGATGCCGTTGCTCTGGTATCTACGCGACATTCTGGGCCTGACGGGAACGAAATTCGGCTGCGGGGTAGCCCTGTGCGGAGCCTGCACTGTGCACAAAAATGGAGAGGCGATCCGGTCATGTGTTGTTCCCGTCCGCGCCGTGGCCGGGGCGGAAATCACGACGATAGAAGGCATCGCGGAGAACGGCTTGCATCTCGTCCAGAAAGCCTGGATCGAGCTTAATGTGCCGCAATGCGGCTATTGCCAGGCTGGACAGATCATGCAGGCGATAGCGCTGCTGAAGAAGAAACCGAGCCCCACCGATAAGGATATCGATGAACTGATGGCCGGCAACATCTGCCGTTGCGGCACGTATCAGCGAATTCGCGCGGCCATCAAAGCCGCCGCCCGGGCGAAGGTGTCATCATGAGCCGGATTCAGAATGTCAGCCGGAGAGGATTCCTTCAAGGCGTAGTTTCAGGAGGCGCCTTCGTTCTCGGTGTTTCGTTTGCCCCGGACATCGTGTGCGCAGCCGCGGTGGCAGACACTCCCGTTGATCGCGCCGCCTTTCATCCGAACGTATTCGTTGGCATTGAGACTGATGGTACGGTCTATCTCGTGGCGCACCGTTCGGAAATGGGCAACGGCAGCCGTACGGCTTTACCCCGCGTCCTGGCGGACGAACTGGATGCGGACTGGAACCGCGTGAAGATCGTTCAGGCCGTCGGGGACCCTCGGTACGGATCGCAGGACACTGACGCCTCGCGCTCCATCTTCGCGTTCTTCGCGGTCATGCGCGAAGCCGGGGCCAGCGCGCGGCTGATGTTGATCCAGGCCGCCGCGGCGCAGTGGTCGGTTCCGGTCGCGGAATGTGAATCCGGACTCCACGTAATTCGACACTTGCCGAGCGGCCGCCAATTCGGGTATGGAGAACTCGCGGTCGCCGCCTCGAAGCTGCCCGTCCCCAGGAAGGAAGAGTTGCAGTTCAAGTCGCGGGCAGCGTGGCGCTATATCGGCAAGGATGCAAGTCTTTACGATCTTAAGGAAATCTGCACGGGGAAAGCCCAATACGGAATGGACGCACGTCTGAAGGGGATGGTTTATGCGAGCATCGAGCATCCGCCGGTGTTGGGAGGCAGAGTCAAAACGTATCAGGATCAGGAAGCTCTGCGAGTGCCGGGTGTGCGGCAGACTGTACTGATCGACCCCTTCCAGCCTCCCCATGGCGTTCAGCCCCTGGGTGGCGTGGCCGTGATCGCCGACAACACCTGGGCGGCTTTTCAAGGCCGCAGGAAATTGGGTGTGGAATGGGAGCACGGCCCGAACGCTGCGTATAGCTCTGATCAATTCAAGACGGAACTCCAGCAGACGGTGCGCCAGCCGGGCCTGGTGATACGCAATGAAGGAGACGTCGATGCTGAGTTTGCTAAGGGCGGACCGACCTTTGACGCCGAGTACTACGTTCCGCATCTTGCCCACGCCACCATGGAACCACCGGTCGCGCTGGCGGATTGTCACGATGGAAAAGTAACGGTCTGGGCGCCCACCCAGAATCCCCAGGGCATCCAGGAGAACATCGCCCGGCTGCTGGGGATTCCTAAGGAAGATGTCACGTGCCACGTGACGCTGCTGGGCGATGGCTTCGGCCGCAAATCGTTTGGCGATTTTGCCGCTGAGGCTGCCATCCTCTCGCAGAAGGTGGGCCGGCCCGTCAAGGTGGTTTGGAGCCGCGAGGACGATATTAAGTTTGATTACTATCTGCCGGTCGCCGCCGTGTACCTAAAAGCCGCGCTGGACTGGCGGGGCAAACCCACCGCCTGGCTGCAAAGGTCGGCCTTCCCTCCCATCAATTCCACGTTCGACGCCGCGGCGCGCCACGGCGGTTGGGAACTGAAAGGAAATTGGATCGAGGCGCCCTATGACGTACCCAACCTTCGAATCGAAAATGGCGCGGCCCAGGCGCACGTGCGCCTCGGATGGTTGCGCGCTGTGGCAAGCAATTACCATACGTATGCCGTCCAATCCTTCATTGATGAATTGGCGCACCACGCCGGCCGGGATTCTCTCGATTACCTGCTGGAGCTCTTCGGCCCGCCGCGCCTTCTCAACCTCAATATTCCCCACTACCCTCCCGAACCTGGTTATCCTCTCGACATCGGACGGCTGCGCCGGGTCGCCGAGATGGCCGCGGAAAAGGCGGGATGGGGCAAGCGCAAACTCAGCAAGGGGAGGGGCCTCGGGATCGCAGCCCAGCGTTATGCTTTTACCTACATCGCCTCCGTAGTGGAAGTGGAAGTCACCGACAAAGGCGCGGTCCGGATTCCCCGCGTGGATACGGCGGTGGATGCCGGCACGGCGGTCAATCCCGCTAACATAAAGGCGCAGTTCGAGGGAGCGGCTGTTTTTGGAACCAGTATCGCCCGATTTGGTGAGATCACCGCAACCAACGGTATCATCGACCAGTCGAACTTCTACAATTACCCCGTAGCTCGCATCGACGAAGCGCCCTACCAGACAAATGTCTACATCGTTGAGAGTGATGCTCCCCCGGCAGGAGTCGGCGAGCCGGGAGTATCGGTGATTGCCCCGGCTCTTTGCAATGCCATCTTTGCCGCTACCGGCAAAAGGATCAGGGAGTTGCCGCTTTCCAAGCAACGACTTTCGTCAATCGATTAACTCTTTAAACGGCATCCCGCCAATATCTGCTGCACGGCTTCAACATGCCGCGTCCGGGCGTCGAGTTTGTACAATCGAGGAATGCGGTAATTTGTGTATTTAAGGCGTTAATCTGCGCTTGACAACACTCGGTGCGGGGTATAAAACAATGCGAGCCCGGTGCGCCGACGGGAATGAAAATGGCGGACGGAAGTCCCTGAAAATTGCACATCGCCGGGCTCTACCGCACATTTCGGTCGCCGCGCCATGGTTCGCGCCCTTGACCACCAGCCGTAACTGCGCCCCAGGAAGCACGATACGCAACGCGAGCTTCACATGGAAAGAGAGGATGGGATGAACAAGACCGAAAGCACCTGGCATTTACTAGTGCTGATAGGATTCATAATGGCAGGGTGTTCTTCTGCTCACGCCGCCTCCCAGGTGGTTTGGCAGATCGGCAAATTTAACAAGTCTTCCATGGAATTCTCCGGCCAAGCTCCCTGGACCGTGAAGCCCGAAAATCCGTATGACCTGGTTTACATCGTGGGCAAGAGCCACACGGAGGACTGGCCCCGTTTTCAGCCGGGGTCATCAAATAGGTCAGCAGGCCATCGGCCGCATCCTTACGCCATCCAATTTGATTTACCCTCCAACCCAAGCGGCTTATACACGCTGAAGTTAGCCTTGATCGTGAAAACACCTTACGTAGAACGCGTCCAGGTCGAGATCAACGGCCATCGTGCGCTGTACTTCCAACACCCCATCCTCGACTACACTCGGGGCGATGACGAGGGCTTTTGGATGGCAAACTACTCCGTTGACACGATCGACGCCGCATTGCCGACTAAATTTCTACGCCAGGGAACTAACGAGTTGGTGCTGACAGCTACTGACGAGCTTCCCGCTCCCAGCGTTTCAGAGTCCGAGACCTATCACGAGGATTTGGCACTCGCACCTGGGATCTACTACGACGCTTTGGCACTCGAACAAGACCCGCAAGCCAACTATGCGGCCAACGAGCTTACCGTGGATGCGCAGCCGACGATTTTTTATGTGCAGAAAGATAATGTCCTGAAGGAGCTGGTGGATGTCTATGTTCGCCACAACTCGCCTTTCGGAGGAGAAGTTGCGCTCTCAATCGACGGCACGAAATACAATGCCCAGCTTTCATCCCGTTGGGAATTTGGCGAGCAGATGGTGGAGTTTGCCATACCGGACTTCCCCGCCGGCACAAAGGGCGAAGTGACCGTTCACCTGGGGGGCCGCGCGAGGCGTTTGCCGGTCGAACTCGATCCCGCCAGGAAATGGAATCTCTTCCTTGTCCCCAACGTTCATCTCGATGTCGGCTACACTGATTACCAGGCGAAGACCGCCGAGGTGCAGAGCCGTATTCTGGACGAAGCCATACAATTGACCCACGACCATCCGGATTTTCGTTACAGCGTCGACGCTTTTTGGAGCGTGCGGAAGTTTTTGGAAGAGCGCTCGAATGAACAGGAGCAGCTTCTGTTCCAGGCGGTGAAGGATAAACGAATCTTCGTGCCCGCCGCGGAAGCGAATTTGCTCACGGGTTTCCCCGCACTCGAGACGCTGATCCGCTCGATGTACCCAGCCGTTGAATTTATCCAACGGTCTGGCGGCGACCCGAATTACGCCAGCATTACGGACGTGCCCAGTTACTCGTGGTCGTATGCGTCCGTGCTGGCGGCTGCGGGCGTGAAGTACTTCGCCGCCGCCTCCAACAACGATCGCGCGCCCATATTACTTCAGGGCCATTTGCACGAGAAATCGCCCTTCTGGTGGGAAGGCCCCGATGGGGCGCGAGTGTTGATGTGGTATTCGCGCCATTATCACCAGATGTGGTTTCTGTTCACATTGCCCCCCTCGGTCGCGGCCGGCCGTGGTTCGTTGCCACTTTTCACGCAGATTTATAATCGCCCCAGTTACAAATCGAATTCCATCATCCTCTACGGCACGCAGGCTGAGAACAGCGACCTCTTCCCGCAACAGGCTAGCTTCGCCAACGAGTGGAACCAAACTTACGCCTACCCCAGGCTGAAGTACTCAGGTTTTGCCGAGGCGATGGCTCACATTGCCGGGCAATTCGGCGACTCGATTCCGGTCGTGCGGGGGGACGGCGGCCCCTACTGGGAGGACGGCATCGCCTCGACGGCCCGTTCGGCGGCGCTCGAGCGCCAGAACGAGCAGCGCGCCCTGGCGGCGGAGAAATTCTCGACGCTCAGTAGCCTGGTGGACCCGCGCTTGCATCCTGACACCACGGCCTTGAAAGCTCTCTGGCATAACATGGTGATGTACGACGAGCACACGTGGGGAGACTGGCGCGCCGAGGCGGATCCGTACAGCCAGCAAGCCGAGCAGCAGTTGGGTACCAAGGAGGCCTTCGCCAATGACGCCACCCGGCAATTGGACGACTTGCTGCGGCGCAACCTGGCGGCCATGGCGAACACGATTTCTGCTCCTCCCGACACGCTGCTGGTCTTCAATCCGCTAAACTGGCAGCGTTCCAGCCTGGTGGAAATCGATTTGGAAAAGGGACATGCGCTGGTTGATTTGGCCGCTAACCGGCCGGTTTCTTGCGAGGTCCTCTCCTCAGGGAACGACTACGATCACGTCCGCTTCCTGGCGCAGGACGTGCCCTCGGTCGGCTACAAAGCGTATGCGATCAAATCCACCTCCGAATCACCCGCCGACGCGCCTGCAACCTGGGAGGAAGTGATCGAGAACCGGTACTATCGCGTGGTCCTGGATCCCCAAAGCGGAGCGTTGAAGAGCATTTTTGATAAGGAACTGAATAAAGAACTCGTCAACCCCTCCAGTCCCTATCGCTTCAATCAGTACCTCTATGTGACCGGAGGAGACAAGCAGCCGAACACTTCAACCCGGTCCAGCCCTGCCTTCCCCCTTCCAGACTTCAGGATCCACGGCGCCGATAACGGACGCCTGATCTCTGTGACTCATCAGCCTTTTGGAGTGGTGGCGCGCCTGGAGAGCCAGGGAGTGAATACCCCCAAGATCGCGACTGAGGTTATCCTCTTCGACAACGAGAAAAAAATAGAATTCATCAATCGTGTGCAGAAAGACCTCGTATACGCGAAGGAATCCGTCTACTTTGCCTTCCCCTTCGCCATGGAGCATCCGCGATTCCGCTATGAAACGCAAAACGGCTTTGTCGATCCCAGCCGCGATCAGATGCCCGGCGCGGGAAAGGAATGGTTTTCCGTGCAGCACTGGGCGGCGGCGGACGAAGGCGGAGTTTCCGTGGCGCTGGTGCCCATCGACTCTTCGCTCGTGTGCCTGGGCGATATTTTCCGCGCCACCTGGCCAAAGGACTTTGGCCGGCGCGCGGGCACTATTTTCTCTTACGCGATGAACAATTATTGGGGCACCAACTATGCCGCGGCACAAGGCGGAGAGTTCACTTTCCGGTACGTCTTGACCAGCGGCGACCAGTTGACGCCCGCTTCCCTCAGCCGCCTGGGATGGGACGAGATGACGCCTGCAGAAATCGACCAGATCACGGAAGATGACAAGGCCATCAATGCTCCGCAGCCTCTCCCTGCCGGACAGGGAAGCCTTGTCCAGGTAAACCAACCTAACGTGGTTCTGGTGACCTGGAAAATGGCCGAAGATGAAAACGGAACGATTATGCGCTTCCTGGAAACGGGCGGCCAGACGAACACGGTGGAGGTGCAGGTACCGTACTTCAATGTCCAAGCGGCTCGCCGCACGGACGCGCTGGAAAGAAACCAGTCAGATCTCGCCACCACGACGCACGGCTTCAGTTTTGCTGTCAAGCCGTTTGAGATCGTGACCGTGCGCTTGGCGGGGGTAGGAAACGTTCGGTAATTCAAGAGTGGGCCTCCGTCGTCGGGGCTTTTCCGTTGAGAATGCCGGGCCCTGAAGGCAACACATCCTGAGGCCCACCTGCCTGCATGGGGCAGGCATCAACGCAAAGCATAAGGAGGAACAAATGCGCAGAATCTTCTTCTTAATGATCTCGATTGGTTTGACCGTCGCAGCCGGGGCGGTGAAAGCAGCTAACTTGGTTACAGTCACCAGCGCGGGGTGGACGGTCACCGCCGATGGAGAGCAGGGGGTGCTGAGCGTCGGACGGGAGGGCCTGGGGAAGGTGTTGCAGGGCGTCCGGCTGAATCTCCAGGGCGAGCGCGGGCTAGAAGGGCTGAAGGGCTGGTCGGTGGAAAAGAAGGGAGAGAACGGACTCAGCATTCGCACTTCGGCCCCTCGCACCCGGTGGGTGTTCGAACTCGACGACCAAGCGCTGAGGATCTCCACCACTACCGCAGAAGGCGTGCTGACAGCGGAAGCGCCGGCCTCGGCCGACAGGATTGTCGCGCGGTTGCTCGACCCGCAAGGCGTGCCGGTGACATGGTCAGGAACGGATGAAATTAAGAACGATTACGGCGCTGGTGTAGCCCAGAGCCCCTCCTTTCTGCCCCGGAGGAATCCGGACGTTATGTACTTTTCGCTGGGACAGGTGACCAGTTCCAATCTGCACAGCCTGTTTGACCGCAAGACGGACACGGGGATCGATTTCCCGGAGCAGACCGTGATGCAACGCAGTCGGAGTAACCCAGACCTGCTGGAGGTAGCGGTTCCGGTGCCGGGGAACACACTGGTACAGGTCATACCGGACTACTTCACCAAAACGCTGGGGCTTCCTTTCTACGTGCCTTTTGACGATTCGTATTTCATGACGCCCCCGGCCGTATGGAGCAGTTGGACCAGTTACTACATCGAGGTGAAAGAAGAGGACATTGTCCGAAACGCGGATTGGATTGCAGCCAATCTCAAGCCTTATGGTTTTGAATATGTCGAACTCGATGGGGGCTACGATGGCGAGGATAATGCCGGAACTTCCATCGGGAGAGACCATACCTGGCTCAATTGGGATCAGGCAAAATTCCCTCACGGGGCGAAGTGGCTGACCGACTACATCAAATCCAAGGGACTGCGGGCTGGGATTTGGATTGTCCCCAATGCGTCTGCCGCAGCCGTGAAGGAGCACCCGGATTGGTACTTGCGGTACAAAGACGGAAGGATCGTCCAGGACTACCGCACTCCCACCCTGGATTCCACGAATCCCCAGGTACTCGACTTTGTGAAAAAGGAGTTCATCACGCTGGACGATTGGGGGTTCGATTACTACAAGTTCGACGGCGAACATGACTTTCGAAAGTACATCCCGGGCGTGGACGGCGATAGGATTGCGGATAAGTCCGTGGATCCCATCGTGGCTTATCGGAATCGCCTGAAAGTGATCCGGGAAACTCTGGGTCCGCACCGCTTCATTGAAGGTTGTCCCTCCGGCACACCGCTGAATGGAATCGGCTTCGTCAATTCGTACTTCAATGGCGATGATGTGTACAACAACTGGCAGGGCATGCACAATCTGTTCAGCTCGATCAATGACAACGCCTTTCTCAACCACCTGGTGGTTTACGTAATGCCCGGAGAGGGCATGGAATTGTTGCCTCGGATGACAGTCGAGGAAGCAAACAAGCAGAGAACGCCGGCCGTAGTCCAGACGGTTCGGACGCGTGAGGATCCCATGACGGGATTCGGGACGACTCTTGCCGAGGCTCACACGGTGGTCAGCTACGTTTCACTGACGGGCGTGGTTTATCCCATGGCCAGCATAATGTCCGAGCTTCCGCCGGAAAGGGTACAACTCCTTAAGGACACGTTGCCGACGATGCCCATTCTCCCCATCGACCTCTTCAGCCGGGGGACTGAGTCGAAGTGGGACAAGTTCAAGCACACAACGGCTGACGACTATATCCACAACTACCCGGAGATCCTGGATCTGAAGGTCAACGCGCAGTCCGGCGTCTACGACGTTGTGGGATTAACGAACTGGCGCAGTTGGTCCACGACGCGGGAGCTTTCGTTTGCAGACAAGCTGGGTCTGAATCCGGATGCTTCGTATGTGGTCTTTGATTTCTGGGGGCGTAAGCTCCTGGGAGTGTTCAAAGGCAGGATGAACGTGACGATTGAGCCCCATGACACGCGAGTGTTACTCATCCATCAGCTTGCAAACCGGCCTCAACTTGTCGGAACCTCGCGACACATCACGGGCGCTTATTCGATCCGGGAGGTGGCGTGGGATGGCTCGCAGAACCGGCTGCGCGGCGTATCCGATACCGTGCCGGGGGATGACTATACGCTGTGGTTCTATGTTCCGAACGGCGTGGGTGTCTCGCAAGTGCGCGCCCAAACCAAGGGTAACGCCGTGGTTCCTGCCCATCACGCTCTGAACGGGAATTCGCTCCAGGTAACCTTCCTAGGACAGCAAGAAGCTGTGAATTGGGAAGTGCGTTTTGGCAAGAGAACCCCGCAATAAGGAGATCTAACAGCATGACTCAGCCGTGGCAACACCCAATACGACGGGAAAGACTGGTTGCGGCGCTCCAACACCGGGAGCCGGACCGGGTTCCGATCCTTTTTGGGGGCCCGGAGTGTTCTATTCACCAACAGGCCCACCAGAACTTACTGAGCTATTTGCATTACGAAGCAAGAAGTTCCGCTCCTATCATCGACAACATCCTCCAAATCGTGGAGCCCGATATGCGGCTCCAATCTCATTTTGATGTGGATGCCCTGTTTCTTGTGCCGCGCGAAGCGCCAGTGGTGTGGGAACGAGCGGGTGACACCTACCTCGACGAATTTGGCCGGCGGTTCCGGCTGGCTGGAGGTTTCTATAACCAAGCTGATCATCCTTTGCTACAGGGAACGACGGAGGAGCTGGCCGCGTACAAGTTCCCGGACGTGTCCCAGCATAATCGCGTGGGCGGGTTGGCCGATAAGGCCCGGCGACTATATGAACAAGGGTTCGGATTGGTGGCGGACGGCGCTTGGGGAATTTATGAGGTCTCCAGCAGCCTCCGCGGGACGGCAGAACTCTTCCTGGATATGGCTGCTGATCCCGGCTATGTCGAAGCGCTCGCCGAGCGGGTTCTGGAGGAGCACCTGATACCCTTCTATACGCTGCTGCTGAAGGAGGTCGGCGCCTGGGTGCAATTGGTGATAATCAGTGATGATTACGGCAGCCAGGAAGGCCTGCTCTTTTCCCCAAACATCTTCCGCCGAATCTACCTGCCTCGCCTGCGCCGCCTGGTCGAGCACATCAAGACGCTGGCGGACGCCAGGGTTTACATCCATTCGGATGGAGCCATTTCCGAGATCATTCCGGATTTCATCGCGGCGGGAATAGACGGCCTGAATCCGGTCCAATACACCGCCAAAAGGATGACCGCAGACCGCCTGAAGCGCGAGTTCGGAAACCATCTGGGATTCTTTGGCGGCGGCATCGACAACGAGATACTCAGCTTCGGGTCAGTCGAGCAAGTGGAGTCTGATGTACGGCGCCAGGTTACCACGCTCGGCCGTGGCGGGGGCTATCTTTTTGCCACTATTCATAATATCCCGCCGGAGGCCCCTCCGGAAAATGTGGTTGCTTCTTTCCGTGCCGCGGCGGAGTTCGGAAAGTACCCGCTTGATCCGAGGCCGTAATTGGACACCACACCCTTCCGGCGGTACCAACCAGACCTATCAGGGGACGCTATGATGCTGACTAATTTCCTGACGACGGAGCAGGTGGAAACGATTCACCGAAATGCGCTTCGCGTGCTGGCAGAGATTGGGGTTCAGGTTGAGCACCAAGAGGTAAGAGACCGCCTCGCCGGCATCGGTGGCCAATGCGATAAAGCTTCGATGGTCGTGCGTTTCTCACCTCAAACGGTGGAAAACTACGTTCTTGCAAGCCACAAGGACATACCAAGGGCAGGATCTCCTACGATTCGAGTCGGATGCGGCGTCTATCAGTCTTATTACCTCGATCCAGGTTCAAACGGACTCTTGCCTTTCGATGAAGAGAAACTGGCGAAGTATATCGGTCTGGCCCGAAGTCTGCCATTGATTGAAAGACTCAACCTGCTCGGCTTGCCTTACGTGCCCGCTGACATCCCTGCCCCCTTCCTACCGCTTGCAGAAAAACTCTATGCCTGGAAATACGGTGCGCTCCCCGATGGGACTATCCAGCACACAGCCCTGTGCGAGTATCTCCTTGAGATGTTCTCTTGCCACGCGTCAATGTCGGGGAAACGGCTGGAGGATGTCGTTGTTGCCGTCGGCTACCTGATATCGCCGCTGAGGCTGGCCCGTCCCGAATGCGAGCAGTGGTTGTTCTTTTCGAAGCGCGGGTTGAGGATGGCCATTGGGCACTTACCCAGCCAGGGAGGATCGGCCCCGATCACCCTCGCGGGTGCGATAACTCTTGCCCTGGCGGAACAGATCTTCTTGTTCCTGTTGCAGCGGGCGTTTTGGGAGGATGTCGCTTTTAGTATCGGCGGGGATGTGATGACGATGGACATGCGCAACGCCACTTCGTGTTATGGACGGCCGGAGCAGCAGCGGATTAACGTAGCTTTTGCAGATATCGCTCGCTTTTATGGCTGTCCTTGCTACGGGCACACGGGGCTTTCGGATGCCAAGGTGCCTTCCTTTGAAGCGGGAGCCCAGAAAGCGGTGGGGGCCTTGATCACGGCATTAGCAGTTGGCTGCGGCAACGTCGAAGCCGGTCTTTTGGCCACCGATGAAGTTTGTTCTCCGATTCAGATGATTCTCGATCACGACCTTGCCGGAAGTTTGCGTGTCCTTTTGGCCGAGCCCATGGTGACTGAAGTGGAGTGCGCATTTGATGAGATTCTGGCGTCTGGCGCAGGAGGGAATTTCCTCGGCACCAATCTGACGGCTCAGCTTTTTCGGACCGAGCTATACCAGCCCCAGACGTGGTCCTGGCAGTCGGTGAGCGGTTGGCTCGATTCAGGGAAAAGAACCGACGTCGACTACGCAAAGGAGCTCTTTGAAAAGTTCGAGAAGAGGTTCAGCCCCGAAAGCCAGATTACAGCCGAAGAAGAAAGGGAACTTCGCAGGATCATTGCAAAAGCGGTTGACGCGGGCTTGGCAGGTGACTGATCGGCGATCGGACCGTTGCATGCCGGATCGAATGGAAATCAACATCGGAGGATTTGTGATCGCCCAGCTTTGCTTACGACGCTTCCGGGCGATCACTCCTGGTTGACGGAAATGGAGACCAACAAGAAACCATTGGATGTGCTCAGCGTGGCCGACATGTGCGTGGACTTCATCTTGACGGGCAACATCCGTCCGCAGTTCCACCAAGTCGAGCAGATTATGGGAGATTACTTTGTGGAGCTCGGGGGGTCGGCGAACATTTTCATCACCCAGATGGCTAAACTGGGGGCGCGCGTGGGTGTGATCGGATGGGTGGGCAGGGATATCTTCGGCCCGTTTGTCATTGAGAAACTTCGATCGCTCGGAGTGGATATTTCCCGTGTGAAGACCCATCCAACCTTGAAAACAGGTCTCGGCGTGGCACTCACCGAGCCCGATGACCGGGCAATCCTAACTTACTTGGGAACCATTGATGCTTCCCAAGGGGAAGACCTGCCCGAAGATCCCGCAGGAATAAGCCATCATTGGCACATCGCGAGTTATTTCCTGCTTCCTACCTTGCGCCCCTTTTGGAAGCAATGGATTCGCCGGTGCAAACAAGCGGGGCTAACCATCTCCCTTGACACCAACTGGGATCCCGAAGACCGTTGGGAGGGCGTCTTGGAGTTGTTACCCATGGTTGATGTATTTCTGCCGAACGAGGCAGAGGCACTTCGCCTGACCGGACGGGTTAGCGTTAGGGAAGCCGGGGAACGGCTGGGCGGCCTGTGCCCTCTGGTGGTCATCAAGCGGGGAGAGAAGGGAGCCATGGCAATGAAAGATGGGGAGGTTCAGGAAGTGCGGCCCGAGGATTTCCATGGTCAGCCCGTTGAGGTTATTGATGCCATCGGCGCAGGGGACAATTTCGATGCAGGCTTCATTCGCGGCTGGCTCTTGGGCCGAAAGTTGGAAGCGTGTCTCGAGCTGGCGCATCGCTGTGCTGTGGCCAGCCTGGGTGCGCGAGGAGGGATTCAAGGACAATTACTTGAGCACGTTCGCTAGCATCAACGCGAAAAGCCCGCTGGCGATGGCCTGTGAAGTCTGAGTGCCTGAGCATTGGCAACCCCTTCGGTGAGTAGAAAGGCGACTATGGCATCAGCGTACTAGCCTACTGTGTGAATGTATCGTCCCGGGGAGAGAATGCACATCAATTCCCGGGAACAGACTGAACACCGATAACCAACTCGCGAAAATGAAGGTGCATCCGGGTATATTGCTGAAACTAAAAGAACGTTCTCTTCGCCTTAGCGAGGTAACTGGTCGCATGTTCGCGACAGCGCGGCAACCGGCAGGCAGAATGGAGCAACTATGAACAGTTCTCGCAGGAGGTTTTTAGGTTACGGAGCGGCGGTGGCGGCTGCCGGTTCCCTACAGTGCGGCAGACGGGGTAGCCCTTCCACGTTCGTTGACATCGTACGCCCACCCGATCACGTCACCGCGTTCCCCGACGGCGGAGCGCCAATTCAGCTTCAGCGTTCCGGTGAGCGTTGGCGCGGGCGGGACGTTGAGGTCGGCACCGAGGCCAAACAGGGGGGTGAAGGCAGAGGGTTGTCCGTCAAGATATCCTCCCCACAAACGTCGCTTGCGCGCGTGCATTTGCGATGGATGGGTTCGCTCCCGGAGGACTTTCGGTTTCTGGGCGATCAGTGGGAAAGGGCTTACGGCGATCTGGAGTGGCGCGGCTTTGCCGGGGAGCGAGTGATGCCCTGGTACTTCCTCGCCTCGAACGGGAAAGTGACGCACGGTTACGGAGTCAAGACGGGTGCGGCCGCGTTCTGCTTCTGGCAGGTGGACCCGGCGGGAATCTCGCTGTGGCTCGACGTGCGCAATGGAGGCAGCGGCGTGCAACTGGGCGGGCGTGAGCTGGCGGCGGTGGAAGTGGTCGCGGTCGAGGGCCGCGAGGACGACACAGCGTTTCAAGCGGCGCGGTCCTTCTGCCGAAAACTCTGCCCGCACCCTCGCTTGCCGGACAAGCCCATCTTTGGCTCAAACAACTGGTATTACCTGTACGGCGAGAACATGACCGCTGAGATCGTCCTGCGAGACGTCGACCAGCTCGCGGCGCTTTCGCCTGCGGGCGACAACGCGCCGTTTATGGTAGTCGACATGGGTTGGGGGAAAGCGAAGGAGGGCGCGGGGCCCTGGACTGCGGACAATTCCCGTCTGGACATGCCGGGCAACCGCCGCCGAGATCAGAAAGCGCGGCGTGCGGCCGGGCATCTGGGTGAGACCCCTTTTCACGGTCGAGCCGCTCCCGGACAAATGGCAGTTGAAGGTGACTCGCTCCGGCGACTATTACAAGCCCCCGTTCCTCGTGCTCGACCCCAGCGTGCCGGAGGCGCTGGCGCACATCCAGGAAGGCCTGCGCGGTGTGGTGGGTTGGGGATATGAACTGGTCAAGCAGGATTTTTCCAACTTCGACCTTCTTGACCTCGCGGGCTTCGAGATGGGAGCGGAGGTGACCCGCGGCGGCTGGCACTTTGCCGACCGAAGCAAGACGACAGCGGAAATCATGGTGCAATTCTATCGCGCCATTCGTGAGGCGGTGGGGAACACCATCCTTATCGGTTGCAACACAGTGGGGCACCTTGGGGCGGGTATCTTTGATGTGCAGCGGATCGGTGACGACACCAGCGGGCGCGACTGGAATCGAACGCGCAAGATGGGCGTGAATTCACTGGGGTTCCGCCTGCCACAGCATCGAGCATTCTTCCTGGCCGATCCGGACTGCGTTCCTTTCACCAAGGACGTGCCGCTGGGTATGACACGCCAGTGGCTGGAACTGGTTACAGGAAGCGGCACGCCACTGTTCATCTCAGCCGATCCGTCGACCATCACGGCGGAAGAAAAACGGATTCTCAAGCCCGCGCTCGCTGCCGCCGCCCGCGTTCAGCCTGAAGCGGAGCCACTCGACTGGATGGAAACGATGTTTCCGAAGCGCTGGCGCCTGGGAGGTAAGGTCACGGCCTTCGACTGGTTTGGCGAGGAAGGAGCAAATCCTTTTTCCCACTGAGCTCTCACCGTGAGCGGCTGCTGGCCAAGGATCTTCCACCCAAGCGTCAAGGTAACGTTGGCAAACTCCCATCACCGGTTTCCCGGGACGCCGGTATTCTCTCTCCGTGAGCTTCCGCTCCGATGTTCATCCCTTGGTCACGACCTCTTCCCGGGACGCATCAAAGTAATAAATCTTGCCATTGCGATAGGAGCGTACGGACAGATCGGTGGCCACGGACACCTTATAGCCAAGATCGGCATGGCAATTCGGCTGCCGGCGAGATCGCATGCATTCCAGGAAATTGTCCACGTGTTTGAGGTCGCCTTCGTTTCCGACCCCATCCACCCGAACCTGGTCATTGCCGTATTTCTTGACGAATTCTGCGGCGAAGGGTGATTCGGGAAAGATATCGGCGTAGTCGTACTGCCGGGAGGGGGGGCCTTCCCACTCGTCGCTCAGATGGATGGTCGCATGGGTTCCGCGGATTCTCGTCATGGGGCCGTTCTCGTTGACCTGAGAAGACTGGACGGTCATGGAGTACTTGCCTGGATAATCGGCGGCAGTCAGGAACGTGTCAGGCACCTCGCGGCCGTCGTTATAAACCCAAAGCCCGCCCATGCCGGCGACGCGCATGGGAAAATCGTTAGCGACGGCGATGTGGAAGGGAGCCACGATGTGATAATGCAGGTCCGTGGCGATGCCGCCGGAATAGTCCCAGTACTTGCGGAAACGGAAAAAGCGGTCGGCGTTGAAGGGCATCTGGGAAGCAGGCCCGAGCCACTGCTTCCAATCGATGTGGTTGTCACCCGTGGCATCAGCACCGGCGGCGGGATCGATGGACCACCATTCGCCCGTATTCCAGTCGCCGTCCGGCGCGTTGCGACTGTACGTGCCCTCCACGGCCACCACCTGGCCGATCATTCCCGACTGAATGATCTCGTGAATTTTATGCCAGCGGTTCCACGAGAGTCCCTGCACTCCCACTTGCACCACCCGCTTGAGTTCCTTGGCTTTGTGGGCGACCACCTTGCTCTCCTCGACCGTGTGCGTCATGGGTTTCTCGACGTACACGTCTTTGCCGCTCTCCATTGCTGCGAGCGTGATGGGCGCGTGCCAATGGTCGGGGGTAGCAATGAAAACCGCATCCACATCGGAGCGTTGCAACACCTCCTGATGGTGGACGTAAGTCTTCGCCGACGGTACTTTCGCTGCCGCCATGCTGAGCCGTTTCTGGTAGACATCACAAAGGGCCACCACTTCCACGTCCGCTTTATTGGCCCGATGCTGGAGCACAAGACTCAAATGCTCGGAGCCACGCGCACCCAATCCGATGCAGGCCACGTTGATACGGTCGTTCGCTCCCAGGATGCGTCCCCACGCCGGGCCGGCCGCCAGCGCCGCGCCGCCCAGCGTCGTAGTTTTAAGAAAGCTTCTTCGTGATAGAGGATTTGATGAGTTCATGGATGCGTTCTCCTTTGCGATTTGACGATGTATGCCGCGGTTCAGGCACCTCGTGCATAGGCAGGCGCCGGGTTGAGGACCTGGAGCGGTTAGCCGCAGACCCAAGCCAGACGCTGGTTTATTCAGCCGGAGTGATAACGATGTTGCGAAAAGCCACTCGCCCTTCCTCGCTGCCTTGAAGATAGAGGGGGCCAGGCAGTCCCTCGTGGCTGTCCAGGGCGCCACCGGTAATGCCGGGAATTTCCTTGTGATCGATGATGGTCTTGCCGTTCTGCACAATAGTGACGGTCCGTCCCAGCAGGGTAATCTCAAAGCTCTGCCACACTCCAGGCTGGCGCGGTTGCTCCGGCGTCGGGTCAAGAAAGCCGTATACGCCGCCCGTGTGGTGACTGGGCGGTTCGTCCGCCGAATCCGTCTCCACCTGGACCTCGTACCGGCCGCGCAGATACACACCACTGTTGGATTTGGGTCCGCATTCAAATTCCAGGTGCAATTTGAAGTCCTGAAACTTGGAGATGGTGATAATCTCCGCGCCATGTCCGTTGCTGACCAGGGTGCCGCTCTCGATGGTCCAACTCTTCGCGTGGGCGGGATCGCTGAACCTCCATCCGGTGAAGTCTTTACCATTAAACAGCGTGATGGGCTTGCCCCACTTCGGTGCGGCATTGGGCTTCATGGCCGGCGCCCGATGGCCGGTCCAAGGCCAGGAAGTACCATCCGGGCCGCTCGCCGTGCCCACAAGCTGTCCTCCGACGAACTTCCCTTTAAATAGCGTGTCGGCGCTGAACCCTTCCTCCGACTTGGGAGAAAGAAACTGGATCTCGCCATCTTTGAAATCCACCTTCTCTAATTCCGTGGCATGATCGGTGAGCCCCACCATGACGATCTTGAGACGGCCCTGATCGTCCGATACCGCGATCCAGGAAGGAAGTTCCCTCTTGGGAGCCTTCAGGCTTAAGTCCCAACGCCCCAGAAAGGGCTTGAGAGCGGCAGAGGCGCTGTCAGTCGCACCGTCTGCCCCGGCATATACCAAGCCAGATAACAAGAGAACAGAAAGCAGCATCGACAACCTAACTAGCTTATTCGACATATCCTTACCTCCGTGGAACCTAAAATCGTACTGCCGTCATCATGGGGCAGGCTCGCCCGCGACGTAGGCGAGGAAGCCTGCTCTCCTATGCTTTCATCGCTTGCCCACGCCGCGATCTCAGGCTGTGGGGCTTTCCGTTGATAACAGAACCACCGCAACCAAGGCGCAGACGATTCCGACACCCTGAAGAGCGGTAATTGATTCATGCAGAATGAGCGGGGCGAAGAAGACCACGGGGAGCGGATAAAGCGCCGTGAAAGGCGCTACAATTGAGGCCTTCCCGCCTGTCTTCATGGCCGCCAACAAGGCCCACGCCCCCAAAGCGTTGAAGACGCCGGCGAGAAGGGCCCACCCCAACGCCCGGCCCGAATACGTGAACAATACCTTCCCCGGGTAAAGCCACGGCTCCAGAATGAAAAATCCGACTGACACCCAAACCAGCGCCCACTCGGCGGACAGATAGTTGGTGGAGAGTTTCTGCAACAAGCCGACAATCCCCCAGGAAAGCAGGGTAATCAAACCAAACCAGAACCAGGGAGGCAGATGCATAACGTTCAACCTCAAAGCGAGAAGATGACAATAGCCACTACCGCAAATCCCAGGCCTACTACTTGCAGCCAGGTCAGCCGTTCACGCAGAATCAGGATCGCCAGAACCACGGTGATGAGTGGGTAGAGCGCCGTGGCGGCAGTAATCACCGGAGTGCTACCTCCACTCCGGTAAGCGGCAAATAGAGCCAAGCCGCCGATTCCCGCCAGTACTCCATTGCCCAGGCTGTAACCAATGCCCTTGAGGCTCTTTTCAAACTTGCCAGGCTTCAGGATTAACACGAGCACCGCCACGGGGACGAATCCGAAGGCGAACAGAAACTGCATCGCGCTGGCGGAAATTTCGTTCGAGCCCAGCTTTGAAAACAGGACCCAGGCTCCCCAACACAGAACACAAAGTATGGAGTACCACAACCATTTGGCTTTCAATTCCACAGGTATGACCATCGTTTACCTCTCGTGCAGCATCCTGTTTTACTTCAGGTCTTGGTTTGATCTCTCTGCTTTCCCGCCCGGCAATTACTCCGCGCCGGGCAGCAGCCCGCCCTCGTCTTCAATAATGTAAGGACATAAACGAAACACATCGCAATTCACCCCGCAAAGCTCCGCCAGGCGCTCCGCCACAAGCTGAGCCGGGATGATGTCCGTCAGGAACTGCCACTCCGGGGGAATGCGCGGGATCTGGAATACCAAGTTTCCGTCGCGTTCAGGGAGATCCTGGCCGATGAGCATCACCGACGCCCCCAATTTCCTCAAGTCACGGGCTACGTCCAAATCCTGCTCGCGCAGGGTCTGGCCATCGATCCATAGCCCGAAACGCACGTTTTCGGCGATCACCTCCTGCGGACCATGCCGAAAGCTACCTGTCCCCAACGCCGTGGCTGGCGATTTGACAGCTTCCTCCCACAACAGCCTTGCCTCATTGCAACTTCCCAAGCTGGTTGTGCGGGCGAGGAAGTAACAGGTGGAACGGGGCGCGAGCCAAGGCGAATTGCGCACCAGTTCCTGCCAGCTTGCCAAACACTTCCCGGTTTCGCCGGCCGCGCGCACCAGCGAAGCCGCTACCTTATCATCAAAGGAACCCACCGTCATCCCTGCCAGGGCGCTCGCGGCGGCGGAAAGGACCGAGTACGTATTAACAGAGATCGCGTGGTCCAAACCCACGGGGACCACAATCGGGACTTGCGCGTGTTGGGCCAGCGGGCCGTCTCCAACAGCGGTTACGCCGATGACAATCACTCCATTCCGGCGCGCTTTGGAAAGTAACTTGACGATCTCCGCACTGCGGCCGCTACGGGAAATGGCGATAATCGCGGATTGCTGGGGAACGGTATCCCAGTGGAGCAACTCAGCGGCGTCGCGCATCTGTACGGGAAAGCCGGCCCGGTGGAATAACGACCCGGCGTTCAGTGCCGCGTGCCAACTACTGCCGATTCCAGTCAGGTACACGTGGCGGACCCGCCGGATGGCAGTTGCTCCCTCCATGAGCAACGGATGCCCGCCACCGCACAGGAATTCGAGGGTTCTTTCCAATTCCTGCGGCTGGCGGAGAATGTCAGCCAAAAAATGTGTCATACGCGTGCCACCTTCTCCGAAGGCGTGCGACATCTACTCGTGAGCCCCACCCGACCGAGAAGTGTCGCGATGTAGCCGCCATTCGTCGCCCAAGACCTCCAGATTACTCCAGGTCTTCGGTGCATCCACGGTGATGTTGTCGACCGGCGACAGAATAAATCCCTGTGGACCCAGGGCCTGCAGGGCTTGCCGCACCGCCGAGCGCACCTCGTCCTCGGTTCCCATTTCCACCGTAATGGCGCCCGAAACGCCGCCCCACAAACACATCCGATTTCCTGTTTTTCGTTTGATTTCTTCCAGATCCGTGCTGGTGCCCTGGACGGGATCGAGGCCGATCAGGACATCGATACCGGCTTCGACTTGATACTCGATCATCGGTAGCAGGCCGCTGCTGCAGATGTAACCAAATTTGGCGCCTTTCTCGTGCGCCAGATCCACCTCCGCTTTTAGTTTGGGAAGCACGACATCGTGAAAGAACTTACGCGGAATGAAATCGCAGCCTTCATACCAGGCGCGGCGGATGTACAGGTCAACACCGCCTGAGATCACCACTTCCATCCTCCCTTGGTTCCATTGGTGGACCATCTCGTACAGGTCGGCAACGAACCCGGGGTTCGTTTGGGTGAGGATCATCAATGGCTCCATACCACACAGCCAGTTCACCATGTCGGCGCCGGCTCCCCAGCCGCCGGCCAGTAACACGCCCCGACTGCGCGCGAACGCGCGAGCGCGCTCTGCCTCCTTTTGGAAGGCGGACATCTCGTCGGTCGTGGGCGGAACAAGAAGATGCCGCAAGGCTGGCAGGTCGGCGGGGCTCGTCACCAGCCGCTGGATGCCGCGCGGAACGCAGTGGTCGGAAATGAATGGAATCCGGTCGCCATAGAGCCAGTCCTCGCTGATCTGGACGCTGGTAGCTAGGGTGCCGTCCGGGGTTTGGAATTCCCGGTGTAAGATTCGCGCTCCATCCGCTGCCCGCTCCTGCCAGGAGCGGCACTGGACGCCGGGGCCAAACCGCACCGGCAAACCGCGCAAATCCGGATGCTCCGGCCGCTGCGGCCGCGAAGCTACCGGAATAAAGAGCATTGAATCCAAACCCATAGCCTGTTCGGCTTCGACCAAGGCAAACATATCTTCGTTCACCTGCTTGCGCAGAGCTGTAAAACTCATAAAGCAGCAGGGGACATAATCGCAATCCTCACGATTTATTGTTCGCAACATTCGTTCCCGAGAAGTTAATGGCTTCATAAATGGTGTCCAATCCTTGTCAAAGGGTTTCCCAGTTCCGTACTAGCTTCTTGCATGATCTGGTTCAGCATTCGAAATTGTTCGGGCGTGCAGACAGGTTCCAGAGTGGGTTGATCACCAATCGTCGCCTGCACAAAGTCGTGAGCTCGCGCGAAGGCATCCTTACTGCCTTCTGCCTGCCAGGCTTCCCACCCTTGGCGGTTGAGGAGCTTGGAAAAGAAGGAGTTCTCGCGGAAATGCCGCGCCGTGTGCTCCTCGGCGATAAAGCTCCCGCCGATACCCACGGTTTCTATCAGGTCGGCGGCGATGGCTTCCGGTGTTACTGCCACGCCATTCGAGACGTAATTGCAGTACTCCATCCACTCGTTATCGAGCACAAGCTGCTCAAAACTAAAGCCCTGATCCGCCCCCACCAACCCCTGGCAGCCGATCGCCTCGATTCCCGCCAGGACGCTAAAGACCGAAGTGGCAGCCTTCTCAAAGCCCGCCTGGAAGTCGGGGCGCAAAGCATCTGTGAGACCCACGTTGGCGACGCGCCGCAAGCCGTACCTGCGCCCAAGCTGAGCCATGCAAATGCCGAGCAGCGCCTGATTGGGTGAGCCAAACGAGCAAGCCATCGTTTGGGGATCAATGCTGTGAGGCCCGGAGTTGTAAATACTGTACCGGTAGCCTTGCGTGAGCGCAAAAACCACAAACAAGCTTGCTAACAGCTCAGCGTTGTGCAGGGTGACGGTTCCGGCCAACGTCGCGGGACCCGTGGCTCCCGCCATCACCATGGATCCGACATACAGAGGTTGGCCCGCGCCGGCGAAAATCAGCGCGATCTCAAGGCTCTCCTTTCGAAATTGCAGCGGACTTACAGGATCCAGCAGGAACCACGCCGGACGGCCGGTAACCTCAGCCATTCTTACGATATGCCTGGCCGAGAAGGGTGTAAGCGCATACGTGCCCCCGGGCTTGCGCGAGTAAGCGTAGATCATCTGAAAGCACGCGAGGTCGGCGATTTCTGCGGGCAAGTCAGAGGGAGTCACCACAGCATTGCAGGTGGGGAAGTTCCGCAGATGTTGGACTAATGCAATTCCCCTGCGCACATCTTGCGTAAGACCTGGACGCCTGCTGCCGGAGGCATAGTCCACGATGTAGGTCTGGGTCGAAATCACCCCCTGGAGCTTAGCGGGACAGGCCAGAGATCGCTCCTGTGCCGGCGTTGCTCGGAAGTGATTCAGGACATCTTCCATAACGTCGGTCGGAATGCGGACCGTGCCGGTAGCTTCGTCAACATTGGCACCCGCGCGCCGGCACCGCGCGAGGCACTCTTGATGCGGCACGCGTACGCCGACGCGCTCCAGGATGCGCAGGCTGCTCTGATGGATGTATTCGAGTTCCGCCGGAGAAAGCACCTCGACGAAACTATGAAGTGGTTGCATGGATTCTCAACCGATAATCGGCCACTTAAAAGTCGACTCGATCTTGACGCGGCGGCCGGTATCCTGGGATTCCAGGGCGGCGTTCATCACCTCCAGAACATGCAGCCCGTGCTCGGCGGTGATCAAGCTGTGCTTGCCGGTCGCCATGCACTCCGCCGTGTAGGAGGCGCCATATTGCCAGGAGTAGTTGCCCGGGTCCTCGCAGAAACGTTCCATCTTCAGATCGTGGCCACGGAAGGTAATGTCCACCCCGTGCGGCGCCCAATCGTATCCGACCAGGTGCATGATGCCTTCCGTGCCGGTCAGATCAATTGTGTAATCTTTCGCGGAGATGTCTTTGTCGTCGCGGTCCTCGAAATAGGTGTACCCCGTTTGGATATGCGAGAAGACTGCGTTGTCGTGCTCCATAATCAGCATGGTGTTGTCGTCGGAAGTGACGTAGACATCACCCGGAGGACCGTCGTGTGGATGCACGGTCCGCATCGGCTTTGACACGGCATACATTCCGACCACGGACTTCGCAGGCCCCAGCAAGCCGGTAAGGGTTGCCACGTTGTAAACCCCCAGGTCGTAGAGGGCCCCTCCGCCCTTTTGAAAGAACCAGCGTGACCAGAGCTTGCCTTCGTGGCCGTAAGTGGCATGGGCGCTGTAGATCTTGCCCAGCTTGCCGCTGGCGAGGGTCTCCGCCATGAACTTGAACTGCGGGCTCGTCACCACCGTGGGCGAGGGCCAGATTTGTACCCCTTTGCGCTTTGCCATCTCGAGCAATTGCTTGTATTCAGAAAGCCGCAGGGCGCAGGGTTTTTCGCCCCACACATTGCGTCCTGCTTCCAAGGCTGCGAGGTTTACCTCGAAGTGGGCCGGCATGGAAGTGGTATTGACCAGCAGGTCGAAAGGAGCGCCCGCCAGCATGGAATCGATGTTGTAATAGCAATTGGGAATGTTGTGCTTCTTGGCGATGTAATCAGCGCGCGACGCAATGATATCGCACGTGCTCACGAGCTCGATGTACGGGCACGCGGCCATATTGGGAAGATAAGCGTGCATGGCCACATTCCCGCAACCAATGTGCCCGACCCTGATCTTCCCGCCTGCGGCAGCGAGAGCGCTCCCGGCGAACCGCGTTTCCGCCATCGCGCCCGCGGCCGCAACCGTCTTCAAAAACCCACGGCGATCAGTAGTAAGTTCGTTGCCCATATTTCACTATTCCTCCTTTTCCTGAAAACAGCCTGAACGTTCGGTTCTTCCTTTCTCGCGGCCTGAGCCACTGTCGACGTACCCGCGTCGCTCCAGTTCCAGCAAATGACCACCGTCGCCCATCACGACGTCACGTTAAAGTTTCTGCTCAGGCGCTTCCTTCATACTCATTGCCTTCCAGCTCTTTGGTGAACTTCGATTGCAGCCGAATTTATCTTCGTGACAGCATCAACGAATTCCTGATACGGATGGTCCTGCACGTCCACCAATCCATAATTTGAGTCCTCCCCGTCGAAGCGGCCCTGTTTGGGTTCATCGACAAATTGGAACCAGTGATATCCAACCGCCTCCGGAAGGCTTTCGAGCTTTGTCACGTAATCGGCATAGGCTTTCGCGCGTGCAGCCTGGTTGGGGACTTTCGGTCCTGCGCCATGTGTATTGGGCTATCCGCAATCCTCCGCGCGGAACCAAAATTCACTGGCCAGCACCGGTCGGCCTGACGGCTTGAAGACGCCGTCTATGGACGAGCGGGGGTCAAATTCGTAGGGGTCGATTGAAAGCACGTCAACGCCACGAGCCGCTCGCAGAACAGGCTCGGGAGGTACGCCGGCAAACCGCGCGCCAAGGTAAAGGTGATTGGGGTCGGCGGCGGGAATGGACTCTGCGCAGACTCTGAAATATCGGGCCGCTACAATCTCCAGGAATTGTGCAGCATCGGCAATGAAAGCTTCGGTAGCGCCCGGTACCCGCAGTTGGTCAAAGCTTGCCGCCTTCACCCCCCAAGCTCCATTCAATCTACCGATATCATTCCCGTACCGTTCACGCAGATATTGGCCTGCCCTGGCGCGTCCCGGCGCGTCAGGCGGCAGCTTCAGGTACAATTCCAGCATCGTCTCCTTGCCGCGCCAGTCCGAGCCCCAGCGCAGTTCGTTGTCGCTGAAATACCCCACGAGCATGTGATCAAGGCTGCGCGGCCGGCATACCTTTCCCGCTATGTCTTTGGCATTTTCTTCGAAGGTTGGAGCGAAGTAATCTCCGTACTGCCAATCGTGTAATGGGTCAGCTCCTATGTCCAGGCTCACCGTATAGAGAACACCGTGAGTCCATACTTCCGGCGCCGAGTACCCCCCGATCGTATTGAAACCCCACTGCCGAATTCGCGCCAGTGATGCCAGCGCCCAGGCGTTGTGATCGGGATAAAGCTTACTTATCGTCTCGCCATAGGGGCACGCGCCGGTGCCCTTAATTTGGTATGAGACACTATAGTAGGAGACAATATCGACGCCCTGCGACAGCGTGAGCTTTCCATGCGGGTCGACAAACCACCAGATCCCATTGCGGTTTTCGACACGGAAAAAACCGTCCTGAGCAAGACCCGGCGCAGCCGTGGCAAGAAGCACTAAAGCACCAAGCAGCGTGAAAATGTTCGCCATCGCACCCAATGTTTTCATGGCCTTTGTTCAATCTCCCATTCGCCTCGGCCTGGATTTTTTCTCAAGAAAAACCAGCACTCCGGAACTAAATAATCGGCGGAGATTCACTCGGAAACGACTGCGGTATGAGCTTGCAACTTGGCTCGCGCCCGTGGGCGCGGGCGGTTTCGTACATGGCTGCCAGATTCTCGAGCGGCGTGCCGGGAGCCAGGTCGTTGGCTTCGCGCAGGATGAAGCGGCCGCCTTCCGCGATCCCCGAACCGAGGATGCGCTGTGTCTCCGCCCGAACTTGGTCCGGCGAACCATCTTTCAGCAGGGTGGATCGCGGCCCGCCGAGGATTTCGACTTCCGGACCCAACTCCCGCCGCAACCAGCTAAAATCGATGGGGAAACCTGTATCGAAGCTATAAGCGCCCAGCTCGTCTCGTAACAGCTTGAAATGACGGCTGGAGTTACCGCAGAGGTGAATGGAGATTCGGTCAGCCGTAGTCAACGCCCGCTTCAGCTTGCGGTGAGTCGGCAGCACGAATTCGCGGACCATGTCCGTGGAGAGCATCTGGACCGCGTCGTCCGCGTAACCCCAGGCGGCGGATTTTTCCGGCAGGCCAAAGAAGCGCCGTTGGGCACGGATACGCGCCGTCGTACCTTCAGTAATGAAGTCTAGCAATTGGTGAACGTAACCGGGATCGGAATAAAAATCCGCATACAACTCAGTCCCACGCAGATTCGTGGCTACCGTCAACGGCCCATCCGTACCCAAGAATGACGAGAGAGGGGCAGCAGGATCAAATTCCACCGGGCGCCCCAGGTAGGTGAAGCCGGCCTGGATGCGCTGGGACATGGCCTCGTGGAAGCGATGCGCTCGGGCAAAAATGCCCCCTGTGAGCGGGTCGGGCTGCCCCAGGTCAAAAAGCATATTTTTGTGATCACCGGCGAGAATCGGTCGCGCATCAGGCGTTTGGCCCGAGCGGTATTCAACTGTAGCCCCGAAGAAAGCCGCGTCAAAGTAACGCTGAAGATCCACCGTGACCGCGAACTTGTCGGGCAGGCCGGCCACGTCGTCGCAATGAGGGGCAATATGCAGCGCGCGCCATTCCGCAGAGCGCAACTGGAAATCCATCATCGCCACCGGATCTTCCGAATATTGCTGAAAGCTCATACGCTCATTGGGGTTGAGCTCATCATTCAGTATGAAGAAGCGCGTATCCGCACACAGGGTGACGGGCGCACGCAGGGGCCGCCCCGCCCGGTAGGCGGACCACACGCGTTGTGCCTCGTCGTTGTGCGCGGAAAAGTCTTCCATCAGCCCCCCCTTTTCAAAACGCCAACGACTACGCGGCGGAACATCCAGTTCCTTCGTCATGCCGCGTCCTCCACGCCGCCGGGAACCCCCCCGGCCACGCTTGCTACCGGTTGCCGCACGCTCTTGAAATAGATGGCACTCGCCAGGGTCACGCCGGTAAACAGAATTCCGCTGGCAAAGCAAAGCTTTTGTACCGGCAGGAGTACCCAAGGGTTGGCAAAGTGGTACTTGGAGTAATCCAGAAAGAAGCCGCACAACAGGTTTCCTATGATGGTTCCGGCGCCGAAGCAGGAGCCATAGAGCAGAGTCTGTCCCGTGCCCCGCCATTCCGGCTTTACAAGCTGGTTAACATACTCCACGGCGCCAATCCAGAAGAGCGTCCACGAGATGCCGTTGCTGAGCTCGATCCAGATGGCGATCCGTGGATTGCTGACAAAAGCGTAAGCGAAAACCCGGAGGGTCGAGGACACGAACGTGAAAAGCAGGGCTCTTTGAATTCCGAAACGCTTGAAAATAGGCGCGGCGAGAAAGTACAAGGGGATCTCGCCCACCGCGCTCATGGCAATAGCCAGACCAAAAAGGGTGGAAGATCCCCCGATATCGGTGAAATATACCCCATAGAAGTTCCAAAACGCCGACGAAGACAGGCCCACGAAGAAGACGATCAGCAAAAATCCCAACAACGGTAAGTTACGAATGACCGTGCCGAAAGCCTTAAGCGTAAGCTTTTCCAGTGCGTGTTTTGCAGCGCCTCTCTTTCCGGTCAAGCCGAAGACTACCGCAGCTACCAACATGCCCGCTCCCCAGAGAAAGGCGGTACGTGTAGCGTGCCCCTCGACGAGGTATCCTGCCGCCGCCGTACCAACGCCCGCAGCTACCGCGCCCCAGATTCGGAACATGCCATAGGAGAGCTTTCCCGTCGCTTCCACAAAATCCAGCGCCACCGCATCCATGAGTGGCGGCAAGGGGCCGGCGAAAAGCGCCAGCACCGGGGCGATCCACAAAAACGCCCAGAAACCGTGGACCCAGTACATGCGGAAATAGACAGCGGCGGTCACCAGGGTCGCGGTTTGCAGACAGAGCCGTCGGCCAAAGCGATCGGCAAGAGCGCCCCAGAGGGGTTGCGCCAGAAAGCCGATCAGCGGGCTCGCGCTCGCAATGAAGGCCATCTGCTTCCCTGTGAATCCTTCGTGCCGGAGCGTGACGAGAAAAAAATTTCCAGTGATGCACAACCCGGCCCAAGTAAATAAGAAGAGCCCCCGTACCGGATAGGCCTCGACGCACCCAAACAAGTCAATTAACACACCGCGAACGCGCATGGTCAGATGTTTCATTGGCACAAGAAACCGATCATTCTCAGACTTGCAACGGGTAAGTCCCGTTACGCCGGCCTTCATCCAGCATGGTGAGGAAATTGTCCAGCGGGACATAGTTGGCCACGCTGTTGCCCGTTCCCAGTGCATAACCGCCGCCCGGTCCGCACGTTACGATCACGTTCCGGACGTAGCGCCGAATATCTTCGGGGCTGGCCGTACAGAGGAAGTTCATGTCCACCCCGCCCAGAATGGCGATTCGATCACCATAGCGCTTTTTGGCTTCGGTCACCGGCAGGATCTTGTCTTCAAAGGAGTGCTTGGCATCAATCTTTACGTCATCGATGAGATCATCCATTACGGCCGCGAGATTTCCGCACGAGTGAAGGATAAAGGGAAGGTCGTAACTGTGTATGAGTTCACCCAGTTTTTTGCCCCAGGGAAAAACGAACTTGCGAAGCAACTCGGGAGAAATGAGCGTGCTGTGACTATCGCCCATATCGTCGCCCAACACCACGGCGCCCATCTTGCCACGGTCCACATTGTCCAGAACTGTCCGGACCAGATTTAAAAGGTCGCGGCCGGTCTTCTCAAACATATCGGACACCAGTCCCGGCTCTTCTGCCAGGGCATAAGAAAAAGGTATGAACCCCATCAACTGAGTTACATTCTCGAGTACGCCGCCGACCATGTAGATCAGTTTCATCCCGTCTGGCAAATACCCCTGTACTTCGACGAAGTCCCGCGCACAACCGGCATTGATAGCAGGCCAGCGATAAGCGTCAAAGTCCCGGCGGTTCTGGATGACCCCGTGGTTGTTGTCCACATAGTTCCGCTTGCCCTTGGTGAGCGCCGCCGTATCTTCAGTCTCTCGCCATTTCAGGTCGTACCAGAAACCGGAAGTTTCTAACGTCACATAATCGAAACCCAATCTCCAATAAAACTCGACGGTGGATTCCGCGCTAAGGGCCTTCCCCGTGTATTTTTCGATCACCACCCGGTCCGCAAAAAGCTCGTAGAAGGGAAGCCGGTCAGGCTCCCCTTGCCGCAAAAGCACGCGTCGGAGTCTGCTGAAATCTGGCTTGTTACGAGTCATCTCGTGCCCGTACTCCTCGATTCGACTGATCTCCTCTTCACCGCGGGCGGACGTGCAACCGATTACGGAAATCGGTTGCAGAGACGGTATTCTTATTGCCGGCGCTTGTCAAGGGGTTTTTTAAGGCTTTTATCGAGGTGTCTAACGTAGACTTTCTGTCGCCGCGGAGCGCCGCTCGCCTGGCGGTCTCCCTCTATGTAGAGGCTTTAAACAGAGTTCCTGGATTGTCTTTCAGCACCACACGTTCGGTGCTGTCCTGATCCAAAATGAGTTGCCGCAGGGCGCCGCCGTCCAAAACATTGTTCGCGATGACGCAGTTTTGCGCGTTCTTGCACACGATTCCATAGGAAGGGCTCCGTAATCAGTATATTTTCCTGCTCATTCCATTCAACGCGATTCGCCGTAAAGGTGACGGAAGCATTTTCGTCGTGCGCCGCCACCCCGGCGCCTTGGTTTACCGAAAACCAGTTGTCCATGATAAATCCATCCCAACCTCGAAACCTCAACCCATCCCCTGGATTCCAGCCCAACATCGAGTGGCGTATGGAAAAAACCCATGCACGCCTCAGGTTTACTCCATCACCGCCTTTCGCGCCGAAGTCGCGCACGCTGATGTGCTCATTCCCGGTGCTGGCGTTTGCCGCTGGCGCGGGGATCTGCGCGCCCAAGAGCAATGAGGCGCCACCGAGCAAAGTGCTCTTGGCCATGGCGCGGCGGCCCGGAAACGCTGACTCACTGTGGGCCATTGGCATGCTCCTTTTGTGCTTTTTGTGCTTCGCCGTACAAATTGCTGATTCATCGAGGAATCGTTATTTGTCGGGTCTCGGGGAGAGAAAGGTCCAGAAATGGACCCGGCCTGTTGAACTCAGACGAGCATTGTCCCCCAAACAAGTCTTGGTCAGCGCCCTTCAGGAGTGTCACATAGGAGAGCGATTGCGCCGTGTTCGACTTCAGCAGAAGCTCGCATGCGGTGAACTCGACCTCACCCTCGATGGCGCTGGTGTGCGGGCCGTGGTCTTGCACGGCTGCCCGGACCGCGTTCGGCGTGGACACGTAGACGTTGTAGTCGGCTACGTTGCTGGGGTCCCCGAACACAATCGGCTTTTGCACATCGATGAAGATGTTGTGCGTCACCGTATTGCCCGTCGATGTGAGTTTTCTACCATTCAGCGATCGATCGGTGGCGACTTCAGCGTACACCGGTTCTTCGGTGATCCGACCCAGAAGGTTATGCACCACGACGAGGTTATCCGTGTCGGCGGCGCGGACACCCTGTCCGTCAATATTCCAGATCACGTTGCGGTCCACCAGGTTGGGGTGCTGAGAGGCCTCGACGAAGATGGCCCCTTGGGCCGTGCTGATATCATGAATGATGTTGCCGGTAACGCGTGAATTCTTATTATCCCAATCTAGCCAGATCCCGCCCCCGGCCTGAACCCGCGCGATGTGATTATGCCGCACCAGCGTGCCGCGATTTACCAACAGTTTGATTGCCGCCACTTCCCAGTGAAATTCCGCATCCTGCCAGCCGCAGTCGGTGACGTCGTTTTCCTCTACCAGAGCGTGGGACACGTTCAATCCGCGAATCCCGGCTGTGCCGCAGTCGTAAACACGATTCCGGCGCACGATGTTGTAGCCGATTTCCGGATCGGTGCGAGGAGCGAAGCGTTTGTCGCCCTCCTCGAACGTCCGGTAGCCCATTTCGATCCCGACCGAGTTCACGTGCCTCACCGTGTTCCGTTCGATAATCCAATGGTGCCCACCCATCGTGAACAGCGCGCCCACCCCCACGCGCGGGATGCCGTTGGCGCACTGTTCCATAATGAACCCGCTCACCCGGATGAAACCCAATCCCGGACTCAGCGGCTGGAAAATATGCGGATAAACGGCAACCTCAAACAGCTTGCCATTGGGATCGCCACTGCCGAATGCGTGAATGTGAACCGTTTTGCCATCGGGCGCGACCCAGTAAGAGCCCGGAAGGCGCACCAGGTCTTCGTAAGTGGCCAATTGCACCATCCGCTGCCCATCCTGGAACAGAAGACCGCGAGGCAGGCAGTAAGGAATGCGCCCCTTCCATCGCACTGCCCAGTCCATCAGATCCAGGTCCTCGTTGCTGGCGTTGGGGGTTCGGAAGGGGAAGTAGCCGTTCTCGAACAGGCTATCGGGAAGGACGGTCATCCAAAGCTTCTTGGAATAGATGCCCCGGCCGTTTTGATTGTGCGGATCGATCGAGCGCTCCCACGATGTCTGGAGAATTCTTGAGCCCTTAATGATGACCTGTTCGCCCGGAGCGGCTTTGTAAGCGATCATCCGATCCGGGCCCTCGCCGCCCAAACGCGGGCGTACTAGTTCGCGATAGACGCCGGCATGGACAATTACCCGTTCGCCAGGTTTCACGATACTGGCGGCATGGTTGATGGTGCGGAACGGCTGTGCCTCGGTCCCGGGGTTTTCATCCGAGCCGTACGGGTAATTCTGGCTTACGTGGTACGTTCGCGTGTAGTGGGTTTGATCATCCCAGGCCGGAAACGGTGTCCCATCCGGCAACGTGGCTCCGGGGGGCACGGGTTGATCGTTGATTTGTGCCATTACGCACCCCAGTGCGGCACACATTACCAGCGCCAAGCCTATCAATCGCATCTAATCTCCTCCGGGCTCCCGATTGTGCAACCAAGCTGGCTGCCTCCAAGGGTGAGCCTTCGCCGGAAGATTCGCTCACGTTCCGCAAGCTGTCAAGTATTCTGAGCAGGTGATATCAAAAGTTCTTTCGAAATCCGCCAACCCGGTGTCGGCAGGTTCTCTTCGTCCCGCCGGCGCCGAAGGATTGAACTTTGATATTCATCTCGGGCGAACCGTGGTATCGTTACGGACCGGAAGAAAGCGGTTTCCGAAACCGGTTTCAGCAATCCCGCCCGCACCTGCGGAGCTGGTCGCAGCATCCCAACATGCGCCTTGGGGTGAGCGTGTCCCGGCGGGCTTGGCATTTGAGGAGAGACCGTGATTTATACAATGCGGGAGGTAGCGAAACGGGCTGGCGTGTCCGCCGCCACTGTCTCCCGCGTGCTCAATAAGCGGCGTGATATCTCGGCGGAGACCTCGCGGCGCGTCTTGGATGTTGTAAGCGAGCTTCAATACCGCAAAAACGTGCATGCCCGGAGGCTGGCAACCGGCCAGAGCAATATTCTCGGGCTCGTGATCTCGGAGATCACCAATCCATACTTTCCGGAACTGATCAGAGGATTTCAGGCGGCCGCTTGGGACGGAGGCTTCGACGTCTTGCTTTGCAATACCGAGTACAGCGCGGCGCGGGTCGAGCTGGTTATCAAAAAGCTCATTGAGAACGATGTGCGCGGCGTCGCCGTCATGACCGCGTCAGTGGATCGCAGCATGGTTGGCGAGCTCATTGACGCAGGCATTGGCCTCGTTTTTCTGGATCTCAGCCCCACGGGCAAACTGGTCAGCAACGTTTCCATCAACTACCAGCGCGGAATCTCGCAGGCCATTGACCACGTGCTGGGACTTGGCCATCGGCGCGCGGCAATTGTCGCCGGCCCTGAGAACCACCGCACGGCCGTGATGGTCAGGCGGGCGCTGGAAGCGGGGCTGAAAGAACGGAAGCTTGATCCGTCCCCCGTCGTGCATTGCGATTGGCGCGTAGAGGCAGCCGGGCCGGCCGTGCATGCGGTGCTGACTGCCGCTGATCCTCCCACGGTGATCTTTTGCGGAAATGACCTCATTGCGCTGGGAGCCATGAGTGCGCTGGAGCAGGCAGGAGCGAAGGTCCCGGAAGAGATCTCCGTCATTGGCATTGATGATGTTTTCTTCGCGTTTTTGGCACGTCCCGCTCTGACGACGATACGCATCCCCCGCGAGCAGCTCGGCAGGACGGCATATCAAGCGCTCGAGAAATTGCTCAGGCGCAAGCGCCGGCAAGGCGCCGAATACCAGATCGAGACGGAACTAGTGGTGCGCAATTCCACGATGCGCCCGCCGGAGCGCTTGACCAACGGCGAACCTGCCGGACCGGCAGAGGACAAGAAAGAGGTCCTTTATGATAGCGAAACCCGTTCGTAGCGGGCGGTTGTGAAACCCAGGTTCCCCCTGCGGAGGCAAATGATGAGCATTGATGGTCATCAGCATTTCTGGCAATGGAGCAAGGGTTGGTTCTCTCGTCCTGAGCCGATATTGTCGCGAGACTACCTTCCGGTGGATCTCGAACCCGTCTTGAAGGCGCAGGGAATCGAGAAATCTATTGTGGTGCAGACTTCGCCCACCGTTGCGGAAACAGACTTTCTGCTGGATCTGGCGGAAGCATCCGGCTTCATCGGCGGTGTAGTCGGCTGGCTCGATCTCGAATCTCCGGATTTTCCCCAGAGCCTCGAACGGTACCGCCGCAACCGTTACTTCCTCGCGGTGCGGCCCATGTTGGAATGCCTGCCTGACGATGACTGGATCTTGCGGCCGCGCGTTATGGATTCATTGGCCCTGATTGCCCAGTCCGGAGTGAAGTTTGAGTTCCTGACTTTCACTCGTCACCTCCCTGCCGTGTCAAAAGTGTTGGAACGGGTTCCTCACCTGCGCGCGGTCATCGACCATCTCTCCAAGCCCGATATCAAGGCAGGCAGTATGCAGCCGTGGCAGGATCTGATGAGCGAGGTTGCCCTCCATCCCAACGTCTATTGCAAGCTCTCGGGACTGGTGACGGAGGCAGATTACCAGAACTGGAACGTGGACCAACTCCGGCCTTACGCCGATCACGTCATGGAGCAGTTCGGAGAAGGGCGAGTCATTTTCGGGAGTGACTGGCCGGTGTGCCTGCTGGCGGCCAGCTACGAACAGGTGTACTCCGTCACGCGCACCTTGGTAACCAACTGCCTCGGAGCACGCGCGCTGGACGCGGTATTCGGCGGCGACGCCGCCCGCTTTTACGGGCTGGAAGCCTCGTCTTCATCTTCTGTCCCTGCCAGGGGGCACGTGTAATAGCCGGGGGGATTTTTGCCCACGAGCGGGCGCGATCATTCAGCCCATGGCGACAGCCATGCGACTCGAGTTTCTACATTTCTGGGCCATGCCGGCGGTTAAGCTTGGCGCAGCGGCGAGGGCCGAAAAGGAATTTGGAGGAGGGCCGTTGATTTAGCCCCCAAGGGGCGAAATAACGAAGCCCCGGCCTGGGTTAAGATTCTCCCCGATTTCGCCGCCAGCCCTGAAAGGGCGAGACAGATATTCCCCCATGCCGCAATCGCTTTCGCAACTCTACGTTCACCTGATCTTCAGCACCAAACATTGCGAGCCGATGTTATTGTCGCCCCTGCGAGAAGACCTCCACGTGGCCCGTCGGGCAGGGCTCCGTCAAAGTCGAATGACACAAAACGTGGGGAGCGGATGGGTGCCGGCTATTTTCGCGGCACATCCCGGGGCACGTTTCCATCTTGACAAAGCCAATTGATAGGCTATAGTTTTAGTCGATGGCCAGGGCTCGGCGTTTCCAGACCGGCGCTTCGATACTGCCGACGGCAGGGAAATCCGGTCCGGCTATGGCTAGTCAAAAGGCCAACGACGCGCTACACACAAGGAGACAGGATGTCCGCCCTGGGCGCGTCTTCCCAAACCTGATAAGTTATTGAAAACAAAGGGTAGAAAACCAGCCTTCTCACCTGCCGAACCTGAGAACATACTGAGAACAAATCAGTTACGTGCATTATGGAAAACAGAAGGCAGCATGACACAATGTCCTACATGGCTAGCATCTAGCCTCCAGTAGTTCGCTGCCGGGAGGAGCGCCAGGCACGCCGCAGGCCCAGGTCTTTGCTTCTCCTCGACCGGCTGCCCGTTCCTCTCTCCCTGTCCCTTAACAACTTTGACGGGACCCTGGCCCGTCGGGGTCGTCACTTGACCCAGGTCGAGAAGTTGTTAAACCCATTGTCGGCATTCCAATCGTAGACGGGATACCAGGTGCCGATTGGCAGTGTTAGAGCAACCGTCTGCGCAGTGGTTAGTGGAATGAGCGGGTATCACGAAATCCGCCTTGAACAGCCCACTCGGTCAGTCCGGGTGGAGTTTGCTGCCGATATGTCAGCAGAGCAAGCGCGCGGCAATGAGGTGCAATGAGGTGGGCATGTGGGGAACATCCGTCGGCAGGCTGGCGCATGGCGAGCACAGCCATGCGACTCGCGATCGTCGCTGCGTGCGCGGAGGCATTCTTTCTGCCCATCGGCGGACTTCATTTCCGCCCCCTCTGCGTTGGTCAATTTTCGAAACGCAGGGCTGCGCTCGCCCTGCGCCAGCCGCTTTTGTTCCCCCCAAGTCCCTTCGGGGAATCGCAGCGCCCCAACAACGGGGCTTTGCGCCAGCCAGCCTCCAAAAAATCATTGGAATTTGGCGGGTCGTCAAGTACACTTTTGGCCGTCGAGTATGCCAAGAAGGTTAATTTCAGGTTAGTGCTCCATGGAAGGGCTCCAGAGGCCAATAATGGACTCCGTTGAAAAGTATCTTAAACACCTGCATGACATCCGCGCGTCTGGTGACGCGACGGATGAGACTTCGTATTACACCCCTCTAAATAATCTATTTGATGAAATCGGTAAGGAGTTGAAGCCACCCGTCCGTTGTGTTCTGCAGCTTAAGAATCGTGGTGCCGGACATCCGGACGGCGGTTTGTACACGCCTGATCAATTTCAGAAGCTCTCCGACCAAGAACCGCTTGCCGGTCAGAAGCCGAGTCGCGGCGCAATCGAGGTAAAGCCGACTAGCGATGATGCTTGGGTGACCGCCGATAGCGGGCAGGTGAGCAAGTACTGGAAGCAGTACGGACAGGTTCTAATCACGAATTATCGCGATTTCCTACTTCTCGGTCGCGACTCCGAAGGCAACCCAGTCAAGTTGGCGTCGTATCGAATTACCCCTGACGAGAAGACATTTTGGAAGGCCACTGGACATCCCCAGAAGGTAGCTCGCGAAGTCGGGGAACGATTTGGCGAATTTCTAAAACTGGTGATGCTCTCGCCTGCCATCTTATCCGCGCCAAAGGACGTCGCTTGGGTGCTAGCGTACTACGCACGAGAAGCCAAGTTCAGGGTGGAAGCTCAGCCAGGCTTGAGCGGGTTATCGACACTCCGTGAGGCGCTTGAGCAAGCATTGGGCATCAAGTTTGAAGGTGCGAAGGGTGAGCATTTCTTTCGATCAACTCTCGTGCAGACGCTGTTCTATGGTGTATTTTCGGCGTGGGTATTGTGGAGCAAGCAGCATCTGCCGACAAGCAAAGACAAATTTGAATGGAAATTGGCGCAGTGGTCTCTTCGAGTGCCAATGATTCGCGCTCTCTTCGAGCAGCTCGCCACACCAGGCAAGCTTGGCCCGCTCGGCCTTGTTGAGGTGCTTGATTGGACAGCTGCGACTCTAAATCGAGTAGACCGCGCAAGCTTTTTTGCCGCGTTTCAAGAGCAAACAGCGGTTCAGTATTTTTATGAACCATTCCTTGAAGCATTCGATCCCGATCTTCGAAAAGCGCTTGGTGTGTGGTACACGCCTCTCGAAGTAGTCCAGTACATGGTCGCCCGAGCGGATGCGGCCCTGCGGCAGGAGCTTGGAGTCGCGGATGGCCTTGCAGACAAGAATGTTTACGTTCTAGATGCAGCTTGCGGAACCGGAACTTACTTGGTTGAAGTTCTCAAAACTATCCTAGCTACGTTGAAAGCTAAGGGCGGCGCGCTGGCTGCTTATTATCTCAAGCAGGCAGCCATGGAAAGGGTTTTCGGATTCGAAATCTTGCCGGCTCCATTTGTTATTTCACACCTCCAGCTTGGGCTGTTATTGCAAAACGTCGAAGCTCCTCTGGCCGAGGACGGCACTGAGCGCGTGGCCGTATATCTGACAAATTCTTTGACGGGATGGGAGCCCCCAAAAGGTCCCAAGCAGCATTTGATCTTCCCTGAAATGGAAGCTGAACGAGATGCAGCCGGGACGGTGAAACAGCATCCGAAGATCCTCGTTGTGATCGGGAATCCGCCTTACAACGCTTTCGCTGGTGTCAGTCCCGCCGAGGAAGAAGGCTTGGTGGAACCGTACAAGAAAGGTCTGAGCACTGAATGGGGCATTAAGAAGTTCAATTTAGACGATCTTTACATTCGGTTCTTCCGCCTCGCCGAACGACGCATTGCCGAGAAAACTGGAAGAGGAGTCGTTAGCTACATCTCAAACTTCTCATATCTAGGTGATCCCTCCTACACAGTAATGCGCCAGCGATTTCTAAGCGAGTTCAACAGGCTTTGGTTCGACAGTATGAATGGTGATAGTCGTGAGACTGGAAAACTGACTCCAGATGGAAGGCCAGACCCCAGCGTGTTTTCGACCGACGCCAATAGAGAAGGTATTCGACTTGGAACGGCAGTTTCGGTGATGGTGAAGCATGGTGGACCTGTCACAGATCCCGTGGTGCGCTATCGGGATTTTTGGGGTGCTACAAAACGCGCGGATCTGCTCCACAGTCTGACCAGCAAAGATACCGACGCGGATTATCGGATTGCGTCGCCAACTAAGGCGAACCGTTATTCCTTCCGTCCTTCTATGGTGGCCGCCGACTATGAGAAGTGGCCAAAGGCGGTAGAGCTCTGCCGTGAGAATCCAGTCAGCGGCCTTCAGGAAATGAGGAAGGGAGCGCTGATGGGCATCGACAAGAACTCGCTAGTAAGTCGCATGAAGGACTATCTGGATGCTGAGATCGATTTTGCTGATGTGGAAAGCAGTGGGCTCAAGATGAATGGGGGCGCATTCAACGCAAAGAAAGCTAGGAAGAAAATACTGAAAGCCGAGAAGTTCATCGAGAATAAGATAGTTCGTTATGCACTATACCCATTCGACGTCCGCTGGGCTTATCACAGCAATGCGTCACTGCTATGGAATCGGCCGCGCCCATCGTTGGCTGCGCAGGCATGGCATGGTAATACGTTCTTTGTTGTTCGCATGTTTGCCGAGCGGCCACACGAGAATGCGCCCATGACGGTGTCCACCGTTCTTCCTGACTATCACCTTCTACGTCCGAATGCGGTTGCGATTCCGTTTAGGGTGGATTATGACTTGGGCCCTGACGATGGTCACCATGGAAAAATCACTGGCCGGGCAGACGCACCGAGCGGGATCAAGGCGAATCTCTCTCAAGCTTGTCGAGAATATTTGCAACATCTCGGGATACCCGATCCGGACAAAGATTTGGCGAGTGCCTCCTCAATTTGGCTCCATGCGCTGGCGATCGGGTACGCGCCATTTTACCTGCGTGAGAATGCAGATGGAGTTCGGAGCGATTGGCCGCGTATTCCGCTGCCTCGAGCAAGAGATGTGTTGCTCGACTCTGCTGCCTTGGGCTCTGAGCTTTCCCAGCTCTTGAACACAGATGTTGATGTGAAATCTGTCACCGCAGGAGACATCCGACCAGAACTATCATTGATCGGAAATATTTGTGCCCCCGCTGGGGGCGCTGTCAGTCCCTCGAAGGATTTCGTAATTACTGCGAATTGGGGACATCCCGGCAAGGGAGGCGTCACAATGCCGGGGAAAGGATCGCTCGTCGAACGCGACTATGAGCCTGATGAGAAGACCGCAATAGCCAAGGGGGCGGCTATGCAGGGTCTTGACTTGAATACCGCGATGGTCCTGTTGGGTGACAAGACATATGATGTGTATCTTAATAACCGTGCCTATTGGAAGAATATCCCATCTCTTGTGTGGGAGTACACAATCGGCGGATACCAAGTGATGAAGAAGTGGTTGAGCTATCGCGAGAGTGAGATGTTGGGTCGAGCGATCGCAGCACAGGAAGTCGATTATTTCCGGGATATGGCGCGTCGTGTCGCAGCGATTTGCCTTCTTCAGTCGCAGCTGGACAAGAACTATACCGCGGTAAGGTCTGCCACGTATAGTTGGCCGACACTGGTTTCTAAAGAAGTTGCAGCCAAAGACGTTTAATCGCATGCCACAGAGATGGTCAGAGTGGCGCCTATTCCCTGATCCTCGCCAATACGGCGTTCTTGTCGCTCCGTTCGGGCCTGGTTGCTATGAGCTTCGAAACGGCGAGCAATTAATCCTTTACGGGACGGGTTCTCATGTAGCGGACTGGATGACCTCGCTTCTGCCGAAGCCGTGGGGATCTGGAACGCGAAACAATCGTGGCAAGCGGGATTATGTTCTCGCGCATTTGGGAACAATCGAATACCGAACTCTACCATGTGACACGCAAAGGGACGCGAAGGACGAAGAACGGAAACTGAAGTTGCGCAAATCCGAATACCTCTTTAAATCCTGATTCAGCAAGCGCAGCGCGGACGTGTTTTGCAGGTCCGCGGCTTTTTGTTGTCGATGGTGGACGAACCGGAGTAACGTATCCGGTAAGCGAGGCAAATTTCTGGCCCCACAACGGGAAGCTGCCGGCGCGGGCAACAATGTTCAGCTGTGCCTCATGTCCTCAGTTGGTCCCAGTTTCTCCAGTCTTACTGCGGCAGGTCCCGGGCAGGGACCAACACGCGGATGGACCGGGCCATGCCCGGAGTCCGCTCAATGAGCCCCTTTTTTTCCAGGTTGATTACCATGTCATGGACAGACGGGGGACTGACGTCAAAATGCCGCTGCATTTCGTGTTCCGCCGGGGGAACGCCATGCACCGTCGTGTATTGATGGATAAACGCCAGATACTGGCCCTGCTTCTTGGTGAACTTGGTTTTCTTCTGCCGCCTACCGCCATCTGAGCAGAGGATATCAACCATTTCCCCGTCGTCGAAGACCACGACGTGTTCCGTGGTCGGGTCATCGCAGGTTTCGATCAGCCATTGACGCTTCCTTTTGCTCTTCTGCTTGACCTCGCTGACTGTATTTTCAGAAAAGTCTATCCGGTGGCCGCAGTCGCAGCGGTAGGATGAGAAAAATATCTCCTTCGGCATAGTGGGAGTCTCGCAGAAGACGGCGGTGTTTTCAACGGATTTCCGGGCTGTTTTGTGTGCGCTGCCCTTGCAACCTGGTTCTCAACCAGAGGCGGCAGTGGGTGATTTCCAATTGGCAGGCATGAGGTCCTGGATGTCGCCGGTCTTTGCTGTGGGCAAGCGCCGCAGCACGTCGGTCACGTAATCCTGCGGATTAATGCCGAGCCTTCGACAACTCACCATGATCGAGTAGATGATCGCACTCCGCCACCCGGCGTGCGGATACCCGATTAATAACCATCGCCTTTTTCCGACTGCCCTCGGTCGGATCGAGTTTTCGACGAGGTTGTTATCGATCGCCGCCGCTTCGGGTCACGGGTTGTACGCAATCGACTTTGGGGTTGTATTTTTCTCTTCGGGCCGGGCCTTGGCCGCAGGATCCAGGCGCGGCGTGGGCGCTTCCGGCGGAAGAAGATTCAGGTGCCGCAGTTCGTCCCAGAAATCATCAGGGATGTCCAGGTTCAACAGGCTAAAGTTCTCCTCCACCTCGGCCACTGACCGCGCGCCCGGGATGATCGCACGAACCGCGGGATGCGCCATGGGGAACTGCAACGCTGCCGCCTTGAGCGGAACATTGTGCCGCGCGCAGACGGCCTCGATGGCTGACACTTTCTCCAGCACGGCCGGCTTGGCATCCACGTAGTCGTAAGTAGCGCCGGGCCGGGCCCCGGTTGCCAGAATGCCGCTGTTGTAAGGGCCGCCGATGATGATGCTGATGCCTTTGCTCTCGCAAAGGGGCAGCAGCTCGCGCAGCCCCGTGTGATCGATGAGGGTATACCGGCCCGCCAAAAGGAAGCAGTCGAAATCACCCTCCTGAGCGAACCGCACCAGCATTTCTGCCTGGCACATGCCCACGCCGATGGCGCGCACCACGCCTTCCTCGCGCAGCTTGTGAATGGCCGGGTAGGTGATCTTAATCGCGTCTTCCCAGTTGTAATCCGGGTCGTGTATGTTCAAGATATCCACCCGCGAGAGTTTCAGGCGCTGCAAGCTGCCCTCGAAGGTCTTCATAATACCGTCGTAGCTGTAGTCGAAAATCGGGCGCACCGGCGGCACGTTGTCGAATCGATGAAAGACCTTGGTATCGCACCCGCCATCCTCCGGCACGAGCGTATATCCCACCTTGGTAGCCACCACAATGGAATCGCGGTCGCACTTGGCCAACTCTCGTCCCAAGCGTAGCTCGGCTTTTCCGAACCCATAGATCGGAGCTGTATCGAAGTAGTTGATGCCGAGTTCGAGAGCCCGCCGAACCGTGGCGCCGGCCTCCTCCTCCGTAACGTCTTTGTACAATCCCCCCAACGGAACTGCCCCGAACCCGAGGCGAGTGACGGTGACCCGGGTCCGGCCAATCCTGGCTTTCTCAATTGGATTCATGTTCGACGCTCCTCCATCTATCGTTGGACTTGTTGCCTTGTGTCGTTCTTAATGTTCCACTCCTTCTTGGTGCAGCCGGCGGTGCAATTCAGCACGCGCATCCTTAAAGAGCCGCAGAACCTTCTCGAATCGTCCGGCATCCGGCCGGGTGGCGAGGTTTTCCACCCAAGTCTGGGCGCCGTCAATGAGAGTGAGAAAATAAGCCGCCGCCGGGGGCGAAAACAATTCCTGCCCGGGAACCACAATATAAACGGGAGAAGTGTGTGCCGCCTTTACGGGAACCTGTCCGGTACCGTAGGAGCTGTACCGCGATGTGCAGCGTGCCGCAATCCACCCGGGGCCGGGCACTTGCACGGCCTCTTTCAAGTTCATTTCCCGCGCCCCTTCCGGCTGCTCACGTGAAGCCACCACGCGGCCGTTGTAAACAACCTCCAGACGATGGACCGGACAGAAACACGTGGCGTGCGCTTCCACCTCGACCTTGCCTCCGCCGGAGCGGAATTGGATCTGGTCACCCGGTGCGTGCCCGTCGGCGGTGAACAGCAGGAGCGGGCCGGTGGACATGAAAGTGTTGCCACGACGGACGGCTTTTGCCCAATTCTCGAAATTGAACTCCGCATCTCCCAAATGAACGTAGGCACGATTGGCCCCTGCGGCTTCATTGGCGCCCATTTTATCGGTGCCGCCTACCAAGGGCAGCCGATAGCCGCAATTCAAGTAACGATACCAGTCCACGCAGCGCAGCGTGTTAAATCCGTCATTGTCGGGCCACAGTTCCACGGCGTCGAGCTTGCCCATGATGATGTCTGCGGCTGCTTCGCCGGTTGGGTAGGGGAAATGCACACCCACCGCCAGGCCTTCCCGCTCGTGGCACTGATCAGCCCACTCGGCAAGGCTGGACCATAACGGATCGCCAAGATAGCTCTCCTCCGGCCCGCTCGCCGACATGGGGAACACGGGTTGGCCGTGAGCGCCCAGCAGTCCGATGTGTCCCAGGATGTGCTGCCGGTTCTCGGTGCCCACCCAAACGATCATTTCGCCGTCCTTGGACGTCAGCGGCCCGTACGAGAGGTCCCCCACATTGGTAAAAAGATCACCCAATTGTGCGGCCAGGACGTTGATCAGGTTTAAACCCTCCGCCTGCCCTTCCAGGATTCCCGTGGTGGGCGTAAGAAAATGCACGTGCGTGTCGGCGCTCACCCAGCCTTTGGAACGGAGATCGACGAGACGCGGGATTTCCAGATTCAATTCCCGCTGGCCGGCGCGAATCTCGAGCTTCTTGCGGACGGCTTGATACTCGTAGCCTTTCGTCATTTCCACGTAAACTTCGCCCACCGGCAGCTCAACCTGAAATGTCCCGTCGACGTAGGCGAAGGACGCATCCCCCAGTTTTAAGTCAGCCCCGTAATCCTGGAAAAATCCATCGTTGATCTCCGTACGATGACCATAGGGCGGAATGTATCGGCCATCGTGCGATCGGAAGGCCAAACGGACTGGCGTGGGACGTCCGGTAGCGGCATCCACGACTTTGGCGTGGACCCAGCTTTTCTCGGCATCGAGAATTTCAACTTGAGCGCTTCCCGGCCGCGGTTCCACTTCATAGCCAGGAGTAATTTTCGCGAGTTCGAAATCGTACTGCTTCCCGCTCTTGCGGTCAGACAAGGTGAGCGTCGCGTCGCGGCTCGCCGCAATCTCGGCGTAAAGGTATTTTCCTCCCTGGATGGGTTCGAACCGTTCCCCGAGCCCGGCTTGCGGGGAATCGAGCCAGGCGGTGGGATCAAACTCGTTCCAGGGATAAGTCCGGGCAATTACTCCCAGATCCACGCTGATTTTCCATCGGTCCTTTTGTTCCGCCGCAGCCTCCGGCAACGTGAGCCTGTAAACGCTCAAGCGTTCGTGGCGCAGGGGAGATGATTTTCCGTGGAAGAGCGTGAGCCCGCAGATCATTAACGGGTCCTCGGATGTAGCCTCGAATTTTATGCAGGTGAGCTGGCGTTCCGGATCAGGATTCGGCAGCGCACAGATCCAGGGGCCGGATTCTGAATTGCTGGTAATCGCCATTTGCAGCCGTCCCCAATCTTTGCCTGTGGCAAGGGGATCAGTCAGTCCGGTGGGACCCTCCTGACGGCTGCCCACCGCCGAGTAACACAAGTGCCCCCACCAGACCCAAGGCGCACTGACCTCGAAACGCCGGCGTAGGGGAAGGCGCTTCTCCGTTCCACCTTCGTACACCAAAACGACTTCCCCCAGGCGCTGCCCGACCAGGTCAACGGCGTTTGCATCCTGCGGCGCGTTCTCGTTCTTGTCCCAATCGCAGAACGCGGCCAAACAGAGAAATGTGGCGCGCTGCTCAATCGGAATCTGTACGGTGCGGTTGAACCCCTGAACGGGCTGTGTGCTCAGCGCTAACCACCGCTTTTCGTGCAGCTCGTCCGGTCCAAGCTGGAATGGGATACCCCAGAAAAATTGTTTCCCTCCCGGTGTGCGAATGAGGCCGCTGGCTTCCGGGCGGGGCCCGAAATCGGTCGAGGAACAATTGAAATGACGGCTTAAGTCGAGCGGCGTGAACTTGAGTTGGTCGTACTCCTGACTGGGTTCAGCACCCGGGCCACCCTGGACGCAAACTTCCCCTGCCATCAAGCTCAGGGTGGGGACGCCGGCGCCTACCGTGCGCAAGAAGGACCTGCGAGACCAATTGCCTTCCTTCCTATCTTTTTCATGTTTCATGTGTAACCCCGGTGACGAAAGGGAAATAGTCGTAGCGCGGGCCTGCCGGCATAAAGCCACCGCGACACGTCGGGGCAAGCTTAAGCCACTCTACGGTCGCCCAGTGCGATGACGACGACGGAGATAATGAGAAGCAGCAATCCCAGGAACTCATAGAGATACGCTGCGCGCGGAGAGCCACGCCACTCTCCCGTCATCACCCCCGCCATGTTGGCCGATAGCACCATGGCGGAAGTGTAGACCGGAAAACCCAGCACGGGGCCCATCGTACCAAGGCGGAGACTGCCGGCCCCGTACAACGACAGCCCGGTGACGAACAGAAATCCCATGAGAATGCCGAATAGCCAGTGCGAACCCGTTCCGGACTGTATGAAAGTGCCCCAGGAGCGATGACGCCGGAAAAGGTAAATGCAATAGGCCAGCGTTGGGAGGAAGCCGAATAGGAAGATTGGCAGCCACAGGGTGTTCACCGCGCCCTGGGGTGACATCCCCTGCCGCAGGGAGCTCTTCCGGATGTCGTCGCCGAATGTAAAGGCGAGATTTAGCATGCTCGAGAGAATTCCCGACGCCACGCAGATGATCACGCCGGTGCGCAGTTCGCCTTTTCCGAACGCAGCGAGGTCCGCGCCGCCCGTGATTTCCTTTTTCGGCCGCTTCGCCTGCCGCAAATTGCCGGCTCGGAGGCAAAGAACGAGGCCAACCAGCATCAAGAGAACGCCCAGATAAAGACCCAGGGCGGGGGCGCTGGCCAGGCGCTCCGGGTATAACACGGCGAGCGGAATCAGTGATCCGGCCGAGGCCGCCAGCCCTAGGATGATGGTTAGCCCCAGCCCGACCCCGAGCATGGTGAAGCCAATCCCGGACAGAACATTGCCCACGCCCCACCCGAATCCAAACAAGGCCGCCGCCACCAGAGCCCGAGGCCGCGCCGATCCATATGCGGCCCAGGCATGGGGCGCCGTCAGCCCCACCAGGAGCAGCGGAAATATGACCTGGCCAAACCCGATGTAGACGAGCCAGATATTCTCCCACCGCCAGCGCCGGGCGTATTTCATCGGCACAATGGCGCACGTCATCAGGGTCCCTGAGATGAGAGTCAATGCCAGTCCGAACAGCACCGATAAGCTTAAGCCTCCGATATTTCACCTCCGCGCCGGTCGGCGCTAACCTATAGCCTTATCATCAGGATGTGACAATTTCGAGCGGAGGAATCGCACGCTGCGGGCCAGCCACTCTGATTCGGTTTGCAGTGTGGCCTCAATCGTCCCCTCAAAGGGCGGCCAATGCTCCACGATGACGCTGATGTGGTCACGTCCGCGCCGGCGCAGTGCGGCAAGCACGTAATCAAAATCTACGCGGCCATCCCCCACGGCCCGCCCTACCACCGAGAAACCCATCCGTGTGTCGATTCTCCGAATGTCATAATCCTTGGCGTGCAGCATCACCGCATGCTCGGCCAGATGCTCCACCACGGTTTCCAGCGTTTCGGGCCGGCCCAAGGAATTCGCGGTGTCGAGACAAATGCCGACGTAGGGGCTGCCGATCCGGCGAATGAGCCCGGCGAATTCGGCCGCACTGAAAGCTTCATTATTCTCAAGAGCTAACGTGACATCCTGCCGCTCGAGAAGTGGCAGAACCCCGCGAATTCCAGCTTCGGCCTGGGCCATCTGTTCGGGTCCGCAGAGGCACCCGGAAAGGACAGTGCGGAGAAGTCGCGCGCCAATTCTGTGGGCGATACGGATATATTGTCCGAGATGTTGGGAATCCAGCCCGCGCGTACCCGCTTCAAGCGTAACTTCCCGCAAGCACGCCGCCTCCTGCAAGCGGTCGAGTTCCCCCTCGGTCATGCGGCTTAGTGGAAGGTTATCAGCAATTTGCAGGACATCAGCTTTCAGATCGACTGCTCTATTGAGCAGGCGCATCACGTCGCCCGGTTGCGGGGGTGGCGGGTAACCCGGCACACCAATAGACCAAGGCACGCTCCAAGTTGAAATTCCGAGTTTCACGGGCTCTCGCTTCTCTCGACTGACAACTTCGAGGGTACGTTCTAGGGCGCTTGCCGGGGTTGCAACTCACTCGCGTGGCAGACCTAAAACCCCAGTGATTTCAGATAGCGAAGGCTTACCGGAATGTTGGCCGCAGCTTCCGGCGCTTCGTCTTCAATGTAATAACGCCTTACTCCAATTCGTTTTGCCTCGCGGAGAATGGCAGGGAAATCCAGCATTCCCGTCCCCACCGGAACGCTAGTCTCTTCCGGGGCGTGGCCGCTTAAGTCGCCCAGCTTGGTTCCCTTGCGTATGTCTTTAAGGTGCATCAAGGTGAAGCGGGTAGGATATTTGCGCAAAAGCTTTACAGGATCTTGGCCCGGCCAAGCGATCCAGAAGACGTCTGCCTGAAAGTTCACGAACGCGGGGTCCGTCTGGGCCACCATGAGATCAAACAGAGTGCCTTCGGAGCTTGGACGGAATTCGTATCCATGGGGGTGATAGCAGAAATCCAAGCCTGCCCGCTCCAAGGTTTTGCCCCAGCGGTTCATATCCAGAGCCGCTCGGCGGCAATCCTCGGCACTGAAGTCCTTCTGGTGGGGGATCCAGGGGTAAATGACGTATTGGGCGCCCATCACTTTGGCGTCGGCAATTACGCCATTTATGTCGCCACTAATTCGTTCGTGTTGGGCAACCATGGCTGTGCACCGCAGTTGCACCTTGTCGATCTGGTCTCGAAATGCGCGCGCCGTGAGCCCGTAAAAATTCGGAACCTCAATCTCTTCGAAACCGAACTTCCGCACGAGGGCCAATGTCCCGGGAACATCTTTTGCCAGGTCTCTCCGCAGGCTGTAGATTTCTAAACCCAACGGAGGCGCCGATTCTCGTGGGACACGTGCGAACAAGGCAGCGCTACATCCCAGTAGGAGCGAGCGTCGGGAGAGATTCATCTTTGGCCCCTTTTGCATATTTGATTGGCCGACGACGGGTATGTGGGTCGGAACAAGTTATCGCCGGCCAGGGTTGACCCAAATATCGACGCCCGGCGCCCCTGCCATGTATGGCTTGCTCAAAATATCAAGCCGACCGCTTCCGAAAAAGTCTGCCAAGCGCGCTTCGTGTGTGCCGTAGCCACCCTTGGCGATCGTGATCTTCTCAAAATGGCCCTTGCCATCGCCGTAAAAGACCCACATGTGAGCGCGCGGATAATCTACCGTCTTCGTCCAATCCGCCCACTTTGACATTTCCGCGCAGAAGATATCCAAATTACCGTCGCCATCTACGTCGCCGACGCGCAGACTGTGGCCGTGAACAAGGTCCTCTCCGAGCAGGTCGTGGCCGGCCCATGACCCATCGCTCTGTTGTTCGTACCACTTGAGCGGCCCGCAGCCATCGCCATTGCAGAAGACCACCTGAACACCCTTGCCGTTGCGGAGAAGCTTTCCGGCCGCGCAACGGGAGAATTTCTGCGTTTCATCGATGACATGAGCGGTGAACTTCATTTTGCCTTCGTGCTTGTACCAGCGGCCTCCGCCGATCGCTTCAACCACACCGTCATCGTCAATGTCGGCCATGGCGAGGCCTTCCATGGGGGCATCGCCCTGGTACATCACCTGCATGTCCCAAGGTCCCTGGTGGGCGCGAGGGTTCTCAGGAATGCGGGCCAGAAACAGTGCGGACGCCCCCTGGTTCCAGAAAACCAACTGGGCCCGGCCTTCACCCAGCACGTCGCCGATCATGACGTCGTGGTGCTGTGTCTTGCCTGACTGCTTGATGATGCGACGCTTCCATGGCCGGTCAAAATTCGGATGGGGATTCTCCCACCACCACACTTCGTTGGTGGAATTGTCGCCCCCTGCCACCATGTCGAGGTGGCCGTCGCCGTCCACGTCAAAAAGAACCCCCCCCGCCTCGACATTGAGCGGGTCTGGATCGATCACATGCTGTTTCCAGCCCCCCGGAGTGTTCTGCATCCAGATTGCCGCGACAGGATGGTGTCGATCGGTAATCACAAAGTCGATCCGCCCGTCCCCGTCAATGTCGCCCAACATGCTGCCGGTTTGGTTATCGGATGTTTGGGGCACTGGCAAATCCCCGTGGGCACTGGACAAGTGTCTCCAAGCGGGGTCGGCGGCCGTGTCCTTGCACGGTTCCACCCTTCCCCGCCTCAATTCGTCAGCGGTGGCCGATTGCCTCGCAGCGCATGCACTTGCTGCAAGCTCTACGCCGCCCGCGATCAAGCCGGCACTAAAACCAGTAAGGAAGTTTCGTCTGGGAACCATAAGAGCGTCATCTCTCCGGTGATATGAACCAAAAGTAACCCACTTGACCTGCTTTTTCGCCAGCAGAACATCAGCGGCGGTATCGGTGGTTAACTGTTTCGCTGCATGGCCCGTTCGGCATTCTCCTCGGGAATTCTTCCATAGACCGTCCATCCGCCATCCACATAAAAAAGCTGACCGGTCATGAAGCTGGATTCTTCCGAGGCCAGGAACAGCGCTGGCCCAACCATTTCTTCGGCCTCCGCGGTCCGCCCCATAGGAGTCATTTTTCCCCAAGTTGTCCGGTAAGTGGGATCGTCCAGCAGGTTCCTTTCGACGTTGGTCGGGCCTGGAGCAAATGTATTGACTCGAATTCCGAGCGGCGCCAATTCCACCGCCAACTGCTTCGTCATGGCGTGGATTCCTCCCTTGCTGCAAGCGTAAGCAACCAGGTGCTTCACGCCCATGGCTGCGCAGTTGGTCGACACGTTGACGATACTTCCGCCGCCGTGTTGTCTCATAATGCGCGCCGCTTCCAGCGAACAAAAGAAGGTGCCCTTTAAATTTGTGTCAATAACGCGGTCCCATTTCTCTTCGGTGATCTCGAACAGGCTGGTCCATCCCGTTACGCCGGCGTTGTTGATGAGGACGTCGAGCTTGTCGAACTCTTGCACCACTTTCCTGAACATCGCTTGGATTTCTGCGACCACGCCGATATCAGCCGGGACGGCGATGGACTTCCGGCCCAGTTTATGAATTTCCTCAACCGTGGAACGAGCGCCCTGGAGGTCGGTATTGTAATTGACGATTACGTCCGCGCCTTCGCGGCCCATTCCCACCGCAAGCGCCCGCCCAATACCCTTGCTGGAACCGGTGACCAGAACTGTCTTATTCAGGAGTCGCATTCTTGTCTCCTTCCCCGGGGGTTTGTAGTCGCAGCTGCCAATTACTTGACTCCCGTACAATCAACTCAGTTTTCAAAATCGTCCTTTGCGGGAAAGCGGGAAGCCGCCCTGCGATCCGGTCGAGAAGCATCTGGGCAGCGGCGGCGCCCAGGTCATAGGAAGGCTGTGCAACCGCGCTGACTCGCGGCCGAATCAGGTCAAACCACGCCGTATCGTCAAAACTCACCAGCGCCACATCTTCAGGGCACCTTAACTCAGCGTCAAATATGGCCCGCAAGGCCGCCATGCTCATGGCGACATTGCACACGAACAGCGCCGTGGGCCGGGGGCGCAACCCGAGCAGTTGTTGTGCTTGCTCGTACCCCGTCTTGATGTCGAATTGGCCCTCCCGGATGAGTTTTTCGTCCACAGGCAGACGGTACTCGTGGAGCGCGCGCGTGTACCCGAGGAGACGCTGTTGGGAGCTGACGTGCCGGGCCGGACCCGTAATGATGCCCACCCGGCGATGCCCCATGTCGAGCAAATGAGCTACCGCCCGGCAACTGCCCTCCTGGCCGTCCGCAATTACCGAGTCCGCGCGGACACCCGAATAATCGCGATTCATAAAAACGATGGGGGTTTCCTCGGAGTTGTGCCGCGAGAGGTAAGCAGGGGGATATTCATTCGGGCAGGTGATGAGTAAGAGCCCATCCAACCGCTTGGCCAGAAACGTCCGGTAATAGGCTTCCTCTTTCTCGCAATTACCATCGGTGTTCCCGACCAGGGGCATGTACCCGGCCCGACCCAGAACATCCTCGGCACCGCGGGTGACTGCGCCGTAGAACGGATTCATGATGTCGGTGATCACCATGCCAACCACGTTCGAACGGCGTGTCACGAGGCTGCGAGCCAGTGAGTTGGGCTGGTAATTAAGCTCCCGCGCCACCTTCAGCACTCGTTCACGGAGCTTGGGGCTGACGCGTAGCTTGTTATTGAGGACATTGGAGACGGTGGCGGTAGAAACGCCGGCCAATATCGCGACTTGTTTTAAGTTTACCATGGCAGTTCGGAGGCAGAATATACCCCAATTGCCGTTTTTGCAAGCCCTATAAACCCTTCACATGCCATAGCCAAGAACGCTACCCTAACAGGTGATTAATCCCTGCCAGGTAGCGATTAGAAGGTCCTCCTTCAGAGGTTCAGAATGCTGTCTGTGACCATAACTCTCTTATTCTGGTGCTGTTAAGTTACGTAAAGCCACAATTGCTGGGGTCGTGGCTGCAGGAGACTTATCTGATTCTGCCGATTGTTATAGCCTATTTGAACCGATCATAAGAATCATTTGAAATTCAGCGTGCAGGCGTAAAAGGACATGAGATAGCGCATAACATATAGTAGTTACACAATTTATATCGTAAACCACAGTTCCAGCATTCCGGACGGAAGCCGGATTACTGCCCTGTATTGTAAAGGCATTAAAAATGTCCTTGACAGACTCATTCGAAGGGTGTAATCACTGAGGCTCAGTCTTGTGCTGCGAAGTGGTAGCGCAGTCACTCGGTTTGACGAATTCGAATTTGCACGATACCGACTACGGTTCCAAAGGGCCGGTGCCGTGATCTTTAGCTGCTCTAAATACATGAGGAAACTTGCCGGAAACACGAACTAGCAGTCGGGAAGTGGATGGGTCTATTGATTAACGCCGACAGTTCCGCACTGAGTATTTGGTTGGACTCTGTAATGATTACTGGCTGGACTTGCGTCAGGTCTTGGGTTCCCAACAGTCACGAAAACGTATCTATGAAGGACGAAAGGAGATTGGGAATGCGACGAATATATTTTTTGACACCCTTAACGATGTTACTGTTTGTTCTAATGGCGCTCGCGCAAAGCAATCAAGGAACCATTACCGGGCGCGTCACCGATCCTAGTGGTGGCGTTATACCACAAGTGCAGGTGACGGTGACCAACCTCGATACGAGAGTGGTTTACCCCGGCGTCACCAACAATGTCGGGATTTATTCTGTCTTGTACCTTCCCGTGGGCAGGTATGGCGTGGAGTTCAAACGGGAGGGGTTCAAGACGTTCCAACAGGAAGGGGTGACGATTTCGACCGATCAAGTGGTGGAGCTCGACGTCACGCTGGGGGTTGGCACGGTGAGTCAAACCGTAACCGTCAATGCCAATGCGGCGATGCTCAGCCCGGAGCAAACAACCACCGAGACGAATGTGAAGGCTCCGGATATAGAAGTCTTCCCCATGAACGTGTCGGGTGCACGTTACCTCTCATACATTGCTTCGGAGACCATTCCTTCGCTGATGGGATGGGAGGGGGACGCCGCCATGGCCGGCGGGATGATCGGTGCCCACTCCACCAGCGTCGATGGCATCACTAGCGACGCCGGGCAGCAGGGCAATGGCGATGAGCCGAGCCCGGACGCCGTGCAAGAGTTCACTGTTCAGACCAGTGGCATCAGCGCGGATTCCACCTGGACCGCGGGCGGCGCGTACGTAATGACGCTGAAATCCGGCACCAACTATTTCCACGGTAGCGCCTACGGCTTTCTCGCCAACGAAGACTTGGACGCGAATACCTGGGAGAACAACTATTTTGGCGGCCCCAAGAATGGCTACCCGCGTCCCCTCGACCGCTACCACGATTGGGGTGTCACTGCCGGGGGGCCGATCTACCTTCCCAAAATCTACGATGGCCGCAACCGAACGTTTATCTTTGGCTCGTATGAGAAATACTCCCAGAAATTCTTCGCCTTCACGCAGGATGCCAACACCACTCCGACCACGGCCTTCCTGAATGGCGATTTCAGCGCGCTGTTGGGGCCGCAGCTTTGCTCCGACGGCACCGTCACGCCGTGCATGGGTAGTGCAACCCCCATGACCATTCAGAATGACGCCGGACAGACCGTGCCCCTGCAAAAGGGGATGATCTTCGACCCCCTCACGCAGAATGTGTTCACGGGTAACATGATCCCTTCGAACCGCATCAGCACGCAGACCCAGAAACTCCTGGGTCTTTACAACGTCTACAAGCCGGAAAACAGCAACCTGGTGGACAACTACGCTAGCCTGGGCACCGGCGCCCAACCCGTTCTATGGCAGGGGAATTGGGATGCCAAAATCGACGAGAATTTCTCGGTGAAGAACCACCTGAGCTGGTCTTTCGACCGGTATGCAGTTCCGTACTGGAGTATTGGCGGGCTCTTTGAGGCCGGCACGCAGACTCCGGGACCCCTTTCGACCTCGGGCGCAGGCTTTTACACCTATAACCAAACGCGTGTAATCGATACATACTCGATTACTCCGACCCTGCTCAATGTTTTCGCCGCCGCCGACAACTGGTTCGTGAGCCGAGGGTATAGCCTGGGCTCGGTGGACGATCAGGCGCTGGGCTTCCCGACGTTCGGTCTTTGGACGAAAACTCTGCCGGTGATGTCCTTCGGCTGTGCGAACACGGTTGAAACGGTTTGCGAAGACGCAATTGGCGGTCCCACGAATGGCCTTAGCTCAGCTCGGCAGATCGTTTTCCAGGACGACGTCACGTGGATCAAGGGCCGCCACACCCTCCACTTCGGCTGGAATGTGCACCATCAATATGCTTACATTGCGGGGAGCGGGGGCGGATTGAGTTACAGTTACAGCAGTGCGACGGGTATACCGTCCGCCCTGTACAACAATACCCAAGTTTCCCAGCACCTGGGTTTCGGGTTCGCCAATTTCCTGCTGGGCGATGTCGGCTCGGCGAGCCAGGGGGAAGGAATTCCCAATTCGGGGGGATTCTACGCCACCAGCCTCGCGGGCGGCGACACGTTTAAAGCTACGCCCAAACTGACTCTCGTCCTCGGGTGGCGCTGGGACTACAACGGGCGCGAGCACGACACCTACGGCCAATGGCCAAATTTCGACATCAACGCGCAGAATCCCGCCTGGGCCCCGCTCAATGGCGCCATGGAATGGACTACCAACTCTTCCCAGAGTTGGTACGCCAACGAGGACCATCGGCTGTTCGCTCCCTCGATCGGGGGTGCTTATAAGATCAGCAAAAGGTTGGTGGCGCGCAGCTCCTTTTCCGTGGCCTATTTGCCCTTCGCCCTGGGGAATATGAGCTCGGCCAACCCGACGCCTTACAACAACCAGGTCGGTTACGTCGGGACCAGCCTGGCCACCGCGCAGCCCAATGCGGTGGCGTTCAATTGGGATCAAACCGTCTATGGCGGGGTCTATACCCCTCCCACGAGAAACCCGGACGCCAATGCCATGTACCCTTGGTCCGTGACCTATGTCGACCCCAATACCCTTCACCTGGGGCACACCTTGAATTGGAACGCGAACCTGCAATACGAAATATCCCCCAATACCATGCTGGAAGTAAGCTACATTGCTAACATCACACGGGGAATCAAAGAACAGAGCTCGAACCCGATCAACTACCCCACTTTGAGCTCCTACCTCCCGCTCCTGCAATCCGGGAACGCCGGCAGCTTCATTACCACGCAGGCGGGAGCGCAGGCGGCGGGCGTGCCCTGGTATCCGTTCCTGCCCACCATGACGGGAGGACCAGGCGGCTACTCAGCCTACGCTGCAATTGACCCCTATCCACAAGTCGAGGCAACGGGTACTCCCATCGAAGTCGCGGGCACTTCGCTCGCCCAAAGCCAGTATCGCGCGTTGGTCGTTGAACTCAAGAAGCGGACCTCGCACGGCCTCACCGCCGATGTGAACTACACGTGGCAGAGAATGACGGGCAACGTGGCGGACAACCCCACTAACTATACCGAGGGCGGCAATGCTGTCGAGAATTTCGGATATTCGCCCTGGCAAAACCCGTACGCGTACAAATCCTATGCAAATACGATTGTGGATGGCTGGCCCATTGGCCAGCTCAAGGGCTACTTCGTTTACATGCTGCCCGTTGGCACCGGCAGGCGCTTTCTGCCCAATGCACACCTTCTCAACTACCTGGTGGGCGGATGGCAACTCGGCGGCGTGATTAACGCTTACACCGGTTTTCCCCTCCATGAGGTCAGCCCCAGCTTCAGCTACCCGGGCTGGTCGGCCGTTTACGCCAACCGGGTGGGCAGTGTTGCCAATCACTTCAACGGGCACCTGGACCTGACTAACCTCGCCGACCCCAGCAATATCATGATTAGTCCGTCGTCCTTCGCCGATCCCACGTTCGGCCAGTTCGGCAACCAGCAACTGTACAGCAACTCTTTCCGAAGCTGGATGTACGACGACGAGGACGCGAGCATCCTGAAGAATTTCTTCTTCGGACCTGAAAACCGCATCAAGGTTACCTTCCGAGCTGAATTCTTCGATTTGCTCAATCGCCACCACTGGAATGACCCCAACGTCGGGGCAACGAACACCGCCTATTTCGGCGCCGTCACCGGGGTCTACGGGCAGCGCCACGGACAGGTCGGAGCTCGTTTGGAGTGGTAACACGGTACGTACCGGGAACGCCGCAAACCTGCGGCGTTCCATGCTCTATGTAGCATTCAGGGGTGGCGCAGGCGTGCAAAGACACGCCGCGCCACCTGCCTTGTCTGTCACCGGTTCCAGCCACCGGCAGGGCGACGCGCGGTTCATCCTCTTCAGCCTGAGCAGGTATGAACACAGGAGAGGAAAGTTGAGTGTCAGAAAACGTTCAAAGTGCGCAATCTTGGATTCTGTGTTTTCAATAATATTCGTTGTTTCAGCCTGCGGACAGAGTATCAACCGTAGGTGTAGTACCAGGGCCCCTATAGCCCATCGCGCTCGACAATTCTATGTTCGGCAAAGTTCGTTGTTTCACCTTCACGCTTTATTGAGGACCAAAAATCGCGTGAACCCATTTTTCAACAGGAAAAGAGGGCTGTATGTGTAGGCCAACCTTCATAAGTATACTTTTCTCAGGTGTCGCCTGCACGTTACTCCTGTCCGCCATGGGCTCTATATGCTACGGCGCCGACCCTAAGGGCGTGCCCCCACCGAGCGGCAAGCAATGGACGATGACGTTCGATGATGAATTCACGGAGGACCGTTCGATCGATACAAGTAAGTGGAACGGAGGCGCTGGCGGCACCGACTGGTGCAGATTGATCTTTCAAAAATTTGGAAAGTCGGGCGGTGACTACATGTTCAGGGTAGGCAGCGACCCATGTGGACAGCACTACGATGGCTTAACTCTCACTAGTACGAATGGTCTGGAGATGCGGTCGCCGGGCTTTCCCAGCGCCGCGATACAAACCGGTGGCACGACAGTCCAGAATGCTAAATTTATTCAGAAGTTTGGTTACTGGGAGGCCCGCTTTAAGGTGCCGCACAGCACCAATGGCGAGGGCAGGGGCATGCACTCCGACTTCTGGATGCACCCCATCCCGGAGGGTGTTGGAAGTCCTACTGAGTGGTTGCCGGAAATTGATGTCGGGGAGAGACCGACTTGGGACGCCAAAATCGAGAGCGCTAACAACCAGATCTACTTTGGTATCCACGACTACGGTCACGATTACGGTGGCAATTATGGGACCTCACCGCTCACTGACCTATCCGCGGATTGGCACACCTACGGCTTGTACTGGAGGGACGATGGTTCGGGACCATACGGTTCTATGCAATTCTATCTGGATGGGTCGCCCTTGGGGTCGCCGTATACCCTGAGATCCAGCGATACAAATATGGCAAACGGGATATACATGTTTCTCAGTGTGGATAACGACCAAACTGGGGGCAGATCGACTAACCCTTTTCTGGTTCAATATCTGAGGGTCTGGCGATTGGACCCGAGCACCGGCTCCAGTTCATCGGGCAGCAGCTCAAGTGAGATGCACGCAGAGAAAGGTGTCAGTCCATGATTCGTTCACGCTCAAAGTACGCAATCTTGACATCTGTGTTTTCAGTAATATTTGTCGTTTCAGGCTGGGGACAGAGCCCAGACGGATCCATCGTGGGAAAGCAGACGCCGCCCATGGGGTGGGAGCCGTGGAACATCGATCATTGTGGCGCCAGTTCTAAATGGGATGAGGACTATTACAATGGGATGAGGACTATTACAAAAAGCTCGCCGATTTTTTTGTCAGCTCCGGATTGCGAGATCTTGGATACCGATATCTCACGATCGAATGCGGCGATCATTACCGCGATCAGAACGGGCATATTCAACCTAGCCGAGACAAATTCCCCAATGGATTCAAGTCAATTACGGATTACCTTCACAGGCAGGGATTGAAAGCGCGGGCTTATACCGACGCAGGAGAGGGGAAATGTTGCTGCTTTGAGGGAACGGGATCGCGCGGTCACTACCAGGACGATGCCAAGAGCTGGGCGGCATTCGGTTTTGACGGGGTCAAGATCGATTGGTGCGGCGGGTACGACGAACACCTCGACCCCAAGACCCAATATGTGCAATTCGCGCATGCCATACGGAACGCCAATCGCCCCTTTGGCGTCGAAATTTGCTGTCAGGGGAGAGGGAATCCCTGGGAGTGGGGAGAGGCGGGGCCAGCTTTTGGCGGACAAGCGACGATATTGATTCCGGCGGCGTCGGCGGTGACTGGAAGACTCTGATAAGAAACCTGGACGCGAATCGGCACCCCGATTCCAGGTACGCGGGACCGGGGAAGGGCTGAACTACGCCGACATGTTGGAGGTTGGCGTTCCCGGGGGGCTGAACGAAATCGAAGAACGGACCCAGTTCAGCCTGTGGGCCATCATGGCCTCGCCCCTTTTCCTGGGCAACGATGTTTTCAACATGCCTCCATACGCCGGGGAAATTGTCACGAACAAAGAGGTGATCGCGATCGACCAGGATCCGTTGGGGGTGCAAGGGGATGTGGTGAAGCAATACGAAAACGGTAAGCTCCAGGTGTGGGTCAAGCCCCTGAAGGACGGATCGAAAGCTGTAGCCCTTTTGAACAGGGACACAGCCTCACGACAGATTGGGGTCAACTGGAGCGACCTGGGGATTTCCGGGAAATGGCTGGTGCGCGATCTCTGGGGGCACCAGGACAAAGGGAGCTTGAGCGGCCCGTGTGCCGCGGAGGTGCCACCGCACGGTACGGTGTTGCTGAAGGTCTCCCCTTGAACATGGAAAAAGGCTGTACAAATGGCGGCGATCCGTGGGCGAGAGGGATGAATTTCGAATTTCGGTCGTAAGGAAAGAAGGAGAACTTGAAGCCGCAACCAGCCCATTTTAGACGAACGGAAACCTCTATCTTCGTTCGGGCGCTGCTGATTTTCTGGGCACTCCTGGTGTGTGTGCTCCCCCTCACGGCAGGAACGGGCGTAACCGGGTTCTGGTCTCTGAAGATCACTACCGAAGACGGCAACGTCATACAAACCTACTTTGACCTTAAACAATCAGGAGAGCAGGTCACCGGTTTCGCATGGCACGATTATGACAAGCAACCCATTAAGACAGGGAGCTTTCGTAACGGCAAATTGCATTTCGAGTACGCATTGTGGCCCTTCTGGGAGACTGGCAGAGGCTTTTTCGACGGCACTTTCCAAGGCGATCAACTTCGGTTGACGGTGCGTTTGCCATTCAACTACCCCGGCCATGGGATTGCGGAGCGGGCCAATCGGGAAGCGGCGGCTCGACCGTCCAGCTTGCCCCTGCCTGATCTGCACGACGTGCCGGACAATGGCTTGGCACGCACGCCTCCTATGGGTTGGAACAGTTGGTACAAATTCACGGAACGCGTTGACGACATCACCATACGGGCCATGGCCGACGCCATGGTGTCCAGCGGCATGCGCGACGCCGGCTATACCTACATCAACATCGACGATTGTTGGGCGGGCCCGCGTGACGCGCAGGGAAACATCACCGGCAATCGGAAGTTCCCTAATATGAAAGCCCTGGCCGACTACGTTCACTCCAAGGGACTGAAGATCGGCATTTACTCCGGACCCGGCCCCGCCACGGCCGGCAGCTATACCGGCAGCTACGGCCATGAGGTCCAAGACGCCAAAACTTTTGCCGCCTGGGGCTTCGACTACTTCAAGTACGACTGGACCACCGCCGACCAATTTTACCAAGACTCCGAGATGCAAGCGGTTTACCAGAAAATGGGCGACGCGCTGGCCTCCTGCGGTCGCCCTATTGTCTACAGCCTGTGCCAGTACGGGAAGGCTGATGTTTGGAAATGGGGCGCCAAAGTCGGCGGCAACCTTTGGCGCACGGGGGACGACATTGGTGATAACTGGCAGAGCTTGGAGAAAAACGGCTTCAGCCAATTCCCGATCGCTTCCTTCGTACGCCGCGGCCATTGGAACGATCCTGACATGTTACAGGTGGGCCTCGGCGGGATGACGGCGGATGAATACCGCACTCAGATGAGCCTGTGGTCACTGCTGGCCGCGCCACTGATCGCAAGCAACGATTTGCGGTCGATGAGCGAGGAGACGAAATCGATTCTGATGAACACCGAAGCTATCGCTATCGACCAGGACCCTGAGGCCAAGGCCGTCACGAAAATATCCGAGCGCGGGAATCTGGTAGTCGCTGCGCGCCCGCTCAAAGCCAAGACTTGGGCCGTGGGACTTTTCAATCGCGGAGATGCCAAAGCAAAAATTGGCGTGGCGTGGTCGGACCTGGGACTTCAAGGAAAACTGCACGTGCGCGACCTTTGGGCGCATAAGGAGCTTGGCAGGATCGCAGATCAGTTTTCCGCCCAGGTACCGCCGCATGGGGTAGTGCTTATTACAGTAAAGCGATAACGGGGCATCAAGGGATGCTTAAGGGAGAATATATGCGACGTCGTCAATTCCTCCAAACTCTCGGCACCTCGGCTGGGCTGGCGGCCAGTGGCACACTAGCGTCTCCGTCTGGCCCGGCAAACTCGCCAGCGCCGTCCACTTTTACGGATGTTCCCGCTGTCCTCCCTGGCGACGCAGGAGCGTACTTTACGGAAGAAAAACTGCGGCAGGCCATCGATGTCACTACCGCCACAGAAGGTGCTCGGTTTGAGGTTGTCGCGTATAACTATCCCGGCTGGCACTCCACTCCCTTTATGGATAATGCGTTCGAAAAGGGTTGGACGGAATTCGAGGTTCTCAAAAACTCCAAACCCCTCTACCCTGGGCATCTCTTTCCCAAATATCCGCTTTGGGGGTACTTCAACGAAGCCACAGCGGAAGACTCCGAACGCGAGATTCAGACGGCGGCGGACTTTGGCATCGACGTCTGGATGATCGACTGGTATTGGTTCAACGGCACGATGCTCTTTCACGAACAGCTTGAAAATGGCTTTCTCAAGGCGCGCAACCGCTCGCGGCTGAAATTCGCGATCATGTGGGCCTTCGACGATTGGACAAATCTCTTTCCCGCGCGCTCGCCTGATGATGCGGCAGTTCTTCTAAAGCAAAAGACCGACGAAGCAGACATGCTCCGGATGACGGACTACTGCATTGAACGCTACTTCCATCAACCTAACTACTGGCGCATCGGGGGAAAGCTCGTCCTCGGGATCTTTAACCTTGGCCTCTTACTGAAGTATCTTCCGCCGGAGCAGTTCAAGCGGACTTTGGAAAAGGTGCGGCAACGCGTTGCCCGGGCGGGGCTAGGAGATATCCATCTTCAGGCGAGCCACGGGTATGAAGGGCACGAAAGTGAGCTCAAGACGCTGGGGTTCGAAAGTGCGACCCTCTATCACACGTTTGGGTTGACGTACGGCGGGGGAGTTCCCGGCAGCCGAATTCCTTATGGTGAGGCTGCTCTGCGCACAATTCGGGTGTGGAAGGAAGCTGCGGCCAAGGTCAGCGTTCCATTCCACCCGGATTGTCCGGTCGGTTGGGACGACAGTGCACGTTACGGCAGTAAGGCCGTCATGGTCACGCAGCGCACGCCGGACCAGTATGAACGATTGCTCCGGGCAGCAAAACACGTCTCTGCCGCGAGTTCCGCCCAACCGAAAATCATTTTTCTGTCGTCGTGGAACGAGTGGACGGAGGACCATGTGCTTTTGCCCGATACGGTGTTCGGCTATAGCTACCTTGAAGCCGTTCGGCGCACCTTTAGAGGCTAGAGCAAGGCATTGGGAAATAGGAGCGGAAATCATTTGTCGTCGGATGCGCGAAAGCGCGCCAACTAGGGTTTAGATTTCAGGAGGTAGAATAATGCGAGCGCTCGTTAAATACCGGCCGGGGGACGGGAATGTCGCGATTGGCGACATGCCCGACCCCGCGTGTACTGAAGGTCGAGTAAAAATCGAGGTACGGTTCTGCGGGGTTTGCGGCACCGATCTGCACGTGCTCCACAACACGTTCCCCAACTATCCGCCGGTTATCCTCGGCCATGAGTTTTCGGGCGTGGCGGTGGAGGTTGGGCGTGGCGTGACCCGAGTATCCCGTGGCGACAGGGTTACGGTGTTCCCGGCCTCGGCGGTCATTTGCGGCAAGTGTCCCTACTGCCGCTCTGGAAATTTCCTGTTTTGTCCCACTCGGCGCGGCATGGGCCATGGGGTACACGGGGCCTTTACCCGTTACGCCGTGGTGCGCGAAGACCAGGTGTACAAAATTCCGGAGGGGTTCAGCTACGAAGAAGCCGCGCTTAGCGAGCCCTTCGCCGCCGCCACTCACGCCGTGTGTGAAATCACACGGCCGCAGGCTGGGGATGTGGTGCTGGTTTCCGGGCCCGGGCCGATCGGCTTGATGTGTCTTAAGCTCTTGGTGGCGATGGGAACTCAAACGATCGTAGCAGGGTTGGGGAAGGACGAATCGCGCTTGGAATGTGCCCGGCGAATCGGGGCGGTCCAGACCGTGAATGTGGAAAGCGACGACGTGGTCGAAGTGGTGCGGCAAGCGACGGGCGGGGCGGGAGCCAATATCGCTATCGAAGCGGCCGGCAGCGCGGCTTCACTTCGCAACTGCTTGGAGGCCGTGCGGTCGATGGGGCGCATCACGCAGGCCGGCATCTACGGTCAAGACGTTGAAGCGCCGCTCGACCGTCTATTTCACAAGCAATTGGAATTGCTGGGTTCGGTGGGCTACACTCCGCGGACCTGGGATCGCGTAATGAGCATCTTCTCGCATGGCAAAGTGCGGTTGTGCGACTTAGTATCCGACGTGCTGCCCCTTACGCAATGGGAACAAGCGTTTGATGTCTGCGCCAACAAGCGCGGCCTGAAGGTTTTGATCGCTCCTGAGAACGGAGCCTGAAACCGTGATGAACATCTTCGATCGGCGGAAGTTCATGCAGGCCGCCGCAGTCGGCGTCTTTGCTGTTGCGGCCAACGCCTCCGCGGCTGAGCCAGCGATGATGGCAGAGAGTACAACGACCCAAACAGCCGCACCCTGGGCCCCGCAGGCGCAACAGTTTCGGCTACATTTGATCCCCAATGCCCACATCGACGCCGCATGGCTCTGGCCTTGGGAGGAAGGCGCATCGGAGGTGATGAGCACCTTCCGGTCGATGCTGGAGGAGATGAGGCGGACCCCTGCTTTCACCTTTACGGCCAGTGCCGCGCAGTATTACCAGTGGGTGGCCGAAACCGACCCGGCGATGCTCAAAGAAATCCGCCAACGCGTAGACGAGGGACGATGGGGCATCGTGGGCGGGTGGTGGATAGAACCTGATGTGAACATGCCGAACGGAGAAGCGTTAATCCGGCAAGGTCTCTACGCGCAACAGATTTTTCAGCGGCTCTTCGGACGGACGGTGCGGGTGGGGTACAACCCGGATTCCTTTGGACACCCCGCTACGCTGCCGCAAATACTAAACTTACAGCGCATGCAAGCGTATGTCTTCTGGCGCCCCCATCCCGATGAGAAGCAACTTCCTGCCGATCTTTTCTGGTGGGAAGGTCCCGACGGCACCCGGGTATTGGCTTTCCGCATCCTGGACAGTTACGTGGATTGGGGATCCGTTGAGCCGCGCATCAGACAGTTTGTCGCACAACTCCATGAGCCCACCACCGACCTCATGGATTTCATAGGAGCAGGAGACCACGGCGGGGGTGCCACGCGGGAAAACGTCGCGTCCGTCGAGGCTGTGCAAAAGCAGCCTGGAGCTCCAACCCTCATCTTTAGCACGCCTGAGCGGTATTTTGACGAAATTCGGTCGAAGAAGAAACTGGACCTGCCTGTTGTGCGCGACGACCTACAGCATACGTTTGTGGGCTGCTACACGGCCATGTCCGAAATCAAGAAAAACAACCGCCAGGCGGAACTGCTGCTCATGGCCGGCGAACGAATCTGCGCTCTGGCTGCGACCGTTGCCGGCTACGAATATCCCCGCGAGGCATTCAGCAGTGCTTGGAAGAAAGTTCTGTTGATGCAGTTTCATGACAGCCTGAGTGGGACGGCCCGCCCTGAACACTATGTAACATCGCGAAACGCCTACGGTTACGCTATGGAGACCGCCACCTATTCGCTTTACCGTGCGGCGGCCAAAATAGCGTGGCAGGTTCCCGCTGAGGATCCCGACTCTAACTATCTGGTGGTATTTAACCCGCACGCATGGCCGGCGACGTTGGATGTGGAATACGACCTGGACTGGACTCCCCCCGAGCCGTCCGTACTCCAGAACAGTCGAGGCGATCGCATTGAACACCAATGGACCCAGGCGTCCGTTGTGGATGCTTGGACTTATGTACCCAAAACAGGTGAGCGAAACAAGCTGGTGTTTAAGGCTCCGCTTCCGTCTTTTGGCTATGAGCAATTCCGGCTTCAGCATGCGCCCAGCGGCGCCGCCGGAAGGTCACGAGTCAGTGCTACGGCAGCGGTAATGGAAAACGAGCACTTCCGACTAGTTTTTCTCGAGGATGGCGCCGTCGACCTGCTCGACAAGGATGTGGACCGACATGTCTTCCAGACCGAAAAAGGTGGACAACGCGGTCTCGTCATGGAGGATCAGAGCGACACGTGGGGCAATGGGGTGCAGGCCTACAACAAGGAGATTGGCTCTTTCGATCGACCTAGCTTCCGGGTTCTGGAAAACGGCCCCGTCCGAGCGAAGGTCAGAGTGCGCACGCGCTATGGCGCTTCGACCCTTGAAACAGACTGGCTGCTCTATGCCGGAACCCGCACGGTGGAAACGCGGGTTACCTTGGACTGGCACGAGCGGCATAAATTGCTGAAGTTTTCATACCCCATCGATGTGGATGAGCCGCAGGCGACATACGAAATCGCTTACGGACATATCGTTCGGAAGACAGAAGGGTTGGAAGATCCAGGCCAGCGCTGGGTAGATTTGTCCGGCACGCGGGGCAGCGAGAAGTACGGGCTGGCGGTGGTGAACGACGCGAAATATGGCTATAGCGTCGAACGGAGCGACCTGCGGGTGTCGATTGTTCGCGGAGTCGTGTACGCGTGGGAGGAGCTGTCGGTGGGTAAGCTCAAACCCGACGGCGAGTATCACTGGCAAGATCAGGGTACTCAGACTTTCCGTACGTGGCTGGCGCCTCACCGCGGCTCATGGCAGGACGCAGGCCTAGTGCGCCTCACAGACGAGTTCGCAGGTCTGGTGCCCGTGGTTTATCAGGGGATTCACTCCGGCACTCGCCCCCAATCCGCTTCCTTTCTCTCCGTGGACGTACCGAACGTGGTGGTCGCAGTAGTGAAAAAGGCAGAGGAGGGTGAGGACCTGATCCTGCGGTGCTACGAGACGGCGGGGCGTCCGACAACGGCAACCCTGGAATTGACGCTGGCGAAGCAACAGTGGACGGGCAGTTTTCGGCCGTCCGAAATCAAAACCCTTCGAGTGATGCTCGCCAGCGGGCAGATTGGGGAGGTAGATGCACTTGAGTGACCGGAAGCTTCTGATCACGCCGGAGGAACGAGCATGAAGCGCCTGAAGTACGGGATCGTCGGGGCAGGGTTTGTGGGGCCGCACCACATTGAGGCGGTGCGCCGCCTCGGATTTGTCGAAATCGCGGCCCTGGCGGACGCCAACCTCGAATTGGCACGGCAAAAGGCCGCCCAGTTATTTGTGCCCCGCGCCTACGGCACCTACCAGGAACTGGTTGCTGATCCGGAGATCGACGTCGTGGACATAGCGACGCCAACATGGCTTCATCATCGCATTGCCCTGGCCGCGATCGCCGCCCACAAGCACGTTATGGTCGACAAGCCCATGGCCACAACGGCCCTCGAGGCTCGTGAGATGCGGGCAGCGGCGCGTGAGGCCAACGTTGTAAACGCCGTCACCTTTAATTACCGGTACTTCCCGCTTGTACAACATGCGCGGGCGCTGATTCGCCGGGGCGAAACAGGCCAGGTCAGGTTCGTTCACGGTCATTACATGCAGGAATGGCTGCTTTATGAGACGGACTACTCGTGGCGGCTGGAACGCGACAAGGCCGGTCCGGCTTGCGTGGTGGGCGATGCCGGCGCTCACTGGTTCGACTTGGCTCAGCATCTCACCGGCTTGCGTGTGGTGAGCGTGCTTGCGGATTTGACCACTGCCATCAAAACGCGCAAACGGCCGGTGGGGCAGTGGCGAGAGGCCTTCGCAGCGAATTCCAGTGGGGAAACCGAGGACTTCACGGTTACCGTGGACGACTTGAGCAGTGTGGTGCTGCGCTTCGATAACGGGGCGGTGGGCAACTTCTTCGGCTGCCAGCTTTGCGCCGGTCACAAGAACGACCTGCGGATTGAGATCAACGGTGCACGGTCTTCGCTGGCGTGGGAGCAGGAGCGGCCGAACGAGTTGTGGATCGGCCGCCGCGACTCGGGCAACCAGACACTCCTCAAAGATCCGGCCTTGCTCGATCCCTCCGTTCGCCACTACGCGGCGCTGCCGGGCGGACACAACGAGGGCTGGCCGGATGCATTCCGCAACTTGATGCGCAATGTGCTGACGTTCATTGCCGAGGGGCGCGACCCGGCCTCCGCAGACGGGGAACTATTTCCTACTTTCGAGACCGGATACCGTGTGGCCGCCATTGTGGATGCGGCGGTGCGCAGTCAGCAGCAGGGTTCGCGTTGGGTGGAGGTTGACTACCAGTGACGGATGGCGAAATTCGCGAGTTGCGTACCCTCGCGGCAAAATTACGCGTGAATATTTTGCGGATGATCCAGGTTGCCGGATCGGGGCATCCGGGAGGGTCGCTCTCCGCCATCGATATCGTCACGTATCTTTATTTCCGGCACATGCGAGTTGACCCCCCCAAGCCGAAATGGGGGGAACGCGATCGTTTCGTTTTGTCGAAGGGTCATTGCGCGCCCGCGCTTTATGCTGCGTTGGTGGGGCGCGGCTACTTCGCGGAAGAAGTCCTGTGGACACTGCGCGACATCGGAAGTTTGCTCCAGGGTCATCCGGACATGAAAGGAGCGCCCGGCCTCGATATGACCTCCGGCTCCCTCGGACAGGGTTTCTCGGCTGCGACCGGGATGGCCCTGGGAGGCAAAATTCAAGACCAGGGGTTCCGCGTTTACGCGATGCTTGGGGACGGCGAAATTGAGGAAGGCTTGGTGTGGGAAGCCGCGATGTCCGCGGCCCACTATAAGCTCGACAACCTGGTAGCGATCGTAGATTCCAACCGCCAGCAGAGCGACGGCTGGATCGCGGAGATCATGACCATCGAGCCGATTGAGGACAAGTGGCGCGCCTTTGGGTGGGAGGCGATGCGCATCGATGGGCACGATTTCCGCCAGATCGCGGCGGCGTTCGACTGGGCATCGGCGCAAAACGGCAGGCCCCACGTCATCATTGCGAATACCGTGAAGGGAAAGGGCGTGGCCGAGATGGAGGACAACCCGGGATGGCACTCTCGGGCAATGACCGCAGAAATGTTGGCGGCCTACACGCAAGAGATTCTGATGGGAGTGACGCCGTGACTGAGGCGCAGCCAAATCGCGAGATGTATGGTAAGACCCTGGTGGAACTGGGTGAAACGGAGCCGCGCCTCATCGTCTTTGAGGCGGACATCGCGAAATCCACCAATACCTACCGGTTCCGCGACCGCTTCCCCGAGCGTTTTTTTCAGGTTGGCACGGCCGAGCTGAATATGGTCTGCATGGCGGCCGGCGCCTCCACCACCGGCCTGATTCCGTTTTGCAGCACGTTTGTGGTGTTCGCGAGCATGCGGGCCTGCGAGGGCGTGCGGACGTCCATCGCCTACCCCAAGCTCAACGTCAAGATCGTAGCGACCAATGCGGGCGTGGAGATCGCGGGTGACGGTCCCACACACCAGGGTATCGAGGACCTGGCGATCATGCGGGCCATGCCGAATATGACGGTGCTCGCGCCCTCGGATCCCGTGACCACGCGCAAAGCCACCCTGGAAATCGCGCGCCGCTATGGCCCCTGTTACATGCGACTGGGGCGCCAGACGCGCAACGTCCTTCACCCGGACGACGTGCCCTTCCAGATCGGCAAGGCCATCGAGCTCCGGGCGGGAGATGACGTTGCCATCGTGTCCTGTGGGAACATGGTGGAGGCCGCTCTCGTGGCGGCGAAGAACCTGGCTCGCGAGGGCATTCAGGCGCGCGTTCTTGACTGCCACACCATCAAGCCTATCGATCGCGAGGCGATTCTGCGTGCAGCTCGCGAAACCGGCGGTATCGTCACGGCGGAGGATCACAGCATCGTTGGCGGCCTCGGCTCCGCAGTTTGCGAAGTGGTAGCCGAGGACCATCCCACTCACGTGCGAAGAGTCGGCCTACGGGACACTTTCGCCAGCTCAGGCCGGGATTGGAAAAAGCTGCTGGCTCACTACCACATCGATCATGCGGAGATTGAAAGGCAGGCGCGCGAACTGGTGATGTGTCGCGCGGCTGTGGCCTCTGGAGGTCATAGAGTCAACTGGAAATGAACAGGCGCACCTTCGGGAAACTCATGGCAGGAAGTGTGGCCGCAGCGAGTGTTTCCACGGCGAGTGCGGCGGAAGGAATTGCGACCGGGTGATCCCGCCATCATCAGTCACGGCTGGGCCGATTCAGGCTATTTACACCTTTGGGAGCGGCGCAAGGCGTAGATCATTAGAGATTGCTTAACGGACGCGAGCTTTCGTCGTATCTCGCCTCGCGGCGATCTGAGGTTTGGTATGAGCACTGTGAATATCCGAGCATTGAACGAGAAAGCCTGGTGGCTGCGGCGCCATGTCGTCCGCATGGTGGGCGTGGGCAAAACGGGCCACATTGGCGGGAGCTGTTCGAGCGCCGAGTTGATGGCCGCGCTCTATTTCCACATCCTCCGACTCGATCCGGCCGATCCGAAGATGGGCTCACGGGACCGCTTTGTGCTAAGCAAAGGGCACGCTGCGCTGATTCAGTACGCCGCCTTGGCCGAGCGCGGCTTTTTCCCGATCGCGGAGTTGGACGGAGTAAAGAAGCTAGGGTCCATGCTCCAAGGGCACCCCGATTGCCTACGGACACCCGGCATCGAGGCAAATACGGGATCGCTGGGGCAGGGACTGTCGGTCGCAAACGGAATGGCGCTTGCCGCCAGGCTCGATGGCGGGACACATAAGGTGTGGGTGCTGATGGGAGATGGCGAACTCAACGAGGGGCAGGTGTGGGAAGCCGCGATGTTCGCAGCTCATCGCAAGCTCGACAACCTGGTCGCCATCGTGGATCGCAATGGCCTGCAAGCGATGGGGCCTACGTCGCAGCGTCTCAACACGGACCCGCTTTCGGCGAAGTGGGCTGCATTCGGTTGGTGCACTGCCGAAATCGACGGACATGATATGTTGCAAGTTGTTTCCGCGCTGGAGTCGGCGCGAGCGCACCGCGGCTCGCCGGCCGTCGTTATTGCACGGACGGTAAAGGGCAGGGGGCTCAGCTTTGCCGAAAACAACCCGGCCTTCCACAATGGACTTATGACGGCCGGGCAAATGGAGTTAGCTCTCGCGGAAATAGACGCTGCCCTTAATCGTGTTCGAGCGGAGGCTTGAGAGATGCCCAGCCAGGAATTACGGAATCTTCGCGCCGCATACGGCGAAGCGTTGGTTCGCCTTATGGAAGAGGACGAACGCATCGTTGCCCTCGATGCGGATTTGTGCCGGTCGACCATGACCGTACTGGCGGAGCAGCGCTTTCCCGACCGCTTCATTGAAATGGGAATCGCCGAGCAGAACATGATGGCCACGGCCGTGGGCCTGGCGCTGGAAGGCAAGATTCCGTTTGTCAATTCGTTTGCCGTATTCACTTGCGGGCGGGCTTACGATCAGATCCGGCTGGGCATTGCGCTTGGGCAACTGGGCGTAACGATTGTCGGGTCCAGTGCCGGGTTGTCGGACTTTGGGGATGGAGCCACACATCAGAGCGTTGAGGACGTATCGCTGATGGCCTCATTACCCAACATGACCATTATTTCCCCGAGTGACGCACTCGATGTGGAACAAGTGCTCCCTCTAATCGTGGCGTACCGGCGGCCCATGTACCTGCGGCTCACCCGGTCCGATTTGCCGGTGATTCACCAAGGCTTGCCGGCTCTCGACCTGAAGGGGGTTCGCCGGCTGCGCGACGGCCGCGATGTGGTTATATTTGCGACCGGCGCAATGGTCAGCAAAGCGCTCGACGCTGGGGAGGAGTTACTGGCGCGCGGTGTGTCAGCGCGGATTGTCGAGATCACTACCCTGAAACCGCTCGCGGCTGACGCGGTTCTTGCGGAGACGAGCGGCATGCGCGGAGTGGTAACCTCCGAGGAACACAGTGTTATTGGGGGGCTCGGCGCGGCCATCGGGATGGCGTTGCGTCGTAGTTCGTTACCCATGGAGTGTGTGGGAATTAACGACCGCTTTGGGATCTCGGGCGAGAGTCACGCTGAGCTCATGGAGCACTTCGGGCTCACTTCGCAAGCTATCGTCCAGGCGGCGCAGTCGGTACTTAGCCGTTGTCGGGGCAGAAATGATTGAGGAGGGTAGCGAATGAAAACGATAGGTTTTATTGGTTTGGGCGTGATGGGTAAGCCGATGGCTTTGAACCTGGTGCGGGCTGGATACTCCCTGGTCGTTCACGACCAGCGGCCGGAACCGGTGGCGGATTTGGTCGCGTCCGGCGCTTCGGCTGCCGGCACGTCGGCCGAGGTAGCGCGGCGGTCCGAGGTCGTCATCACCATGCTGCCGAATTCGCCAGACGTGAAGTTGGTCGTACTGGGTCGTGAGGGAGTCCTGGAGGGCGCCGGGAAAGATCTGATCGTCGTTGACATGAGTTCCATCGCGCCCCTCGTGGCACAGGAAGTTGGCGCCGGCTGCGCCGCGAAGGGCGTGCGCATGCTTGATGCCCCGGTCAGCGGCGGTGAGCCTAAGGCCAAGGACGGCACGCTATCAATCATGGTGGGCGGCGCTAAGGCCGCGCTGGAGAGTGTACGCGGAATACTGGGGGCCATGGGCAAGAGTATCGTGTGGACTGGCCCGATCGGCAGCGGAAACCTGACCAAACTCGCCAACCAGATCATCGTAGGGCTCAACATCATTGCTGTCTCGGAAGCGTTGGTGCTGGTGACCAAGGCGGGAATTGATCCGGGTGTGGTCTACAACGCGATTCGGGGCGGGCTGGCAGGCAGCACCGTGCTCGATGCCAAGGCGCCGCTGATGATGGCCGGGCAATTCACTCCGGGTTTCCGTATTGAACTGCACCTGAAAGATTTACTTAACGCGCTAGAAACCGCGCACCAAACTGGCGTGCCGCTACCGTTCACTTCGCTAGCCACCGAGGTCATGAGCGCCCTTAAGACGGCTGGCAAAGGGGCCCTCGATCATGGCGGGCTGGTGCAGTATTTCGAGTCGCTGGCGGGAGTAGAAGTGAGAAAGCCGAGCGACACGGAGAAGGCGGCTGCTTAGGGCACGCTTCGGTATGGCTTCGTCACCGGCCGCCGAGATGCCATCAGTATCTACCATTCTCGCGAGAGGACACATAGGACTCCATCCCCGAGTATGCTTTCCGCCAAAGAAACCGCCAATTTGTTTCGGGCAAGTTGTGTCGCCCTGATCGCCACCGCCATGTGCTTCGGTGTGCGCGCTGATGTTATGGATGCGCAAGCCGGCATGTTCCAGTTTTCGCGGGAGCAGATCGGCTGGATTGCCGGAGCGGCATTCTGGGGCTTCACCATCGCGATGTTCGTTGGCGGCCAGATTTGTGACCTGCTCGGCATGAGGTTGATGATTGCGCTGGGGTTCGTGGGGCATGTGCTCGGCATCTTGATGTCCGCGTGCGCGGGACGTTTCTGGACTCTCTATGCCGGGACGCTCGCGATTGGCATGGCCAACGGGGTGATCGAAGCGGCGCTTAACCCGCTGGCGGCGACTCTCTACCCGGAGCGCAAAACGGAGCGGTTGAACGCCCTGCACGTCTGGTTTCCGGGCGGAATCGTGCTGGGGGGGCTGATGAGCTTGGCGCTGACCCACCTGGGGTGCGGTTGGCGCTTCAAGACGGCTTTCCTGATCGTGCCAGTGTTGATCTATGGAATGATGTTCCGGCGACTCAGTCTGCCGCCCACGGAGCGTGCCCAAAGCCTGGTGCCCGCGCGCGATATGTACCTTGAGGCCTTGCGCCCGGGCTTTCTTGTGTTGTTATTCTGCATCGTCTTGACGGCTTCCACAGAACTGGGGCCGAACCAATGGATTCCCAGCATCCTGTCCAGGACAGCTCATCTGCCGGGTATCCTGGTGCTGGTTTGGATTACCGGATTGATGGCTGTGGGCCGCCACTATGCCGGCAGACTCGTGAGTTGGATAGCGCCGACCACGTTGCTGCTCTTCTCAGCCTTGTTGTCGGCATTGGGATTGGCGGCGTTGGGGACCGTGGCGCAAGGCTGGCAGGTGTTTGCGGCTGCCACCGTGTATGCCCTGGGCGTCTGCTACCTCTGGCCGACGATGTATGGCATCACCTCGGAGCGCCATCCCGCCGGCGGCGCATTCCTGCTGGCGCTGATCGGAAGCGTCGGCATGCTGAGCGATGCCTTTGTGGTGCCGCTCATCGGCCGGGGGTACGACCTTTGGGGTCCCGGGACGGCTTTGCGCACCGTGGCGCTTTTGCCTTGTGTGGTCGCCGTGATATTCGCCGCTGTGTGGTGGAATGACCGCCGGTCCGGTGGGTATAAGATCGTCAGGCTCGCTGAGGCAACCCCTCCTGAAGTCGTGTCCCGCAAGCGGGATTCCTAAAACGCCCGGCGTCCGCCATTCCAATCGGATTCCGGCGCGAGCCGCACTCCAGCGACTTGGGGGGAAGGCAGGCCATATTATGGAGCTTGGTCTCTTTACCGTACTGTTTCAGAATTTGCCCTTCGAGCAGGCCTTGGACCGTGCGATGGCGAGCGGCGTCTCCGCCGTCGAAATTGGGACGGGGGGATATCCGGGCAACCATCACTGCCCGCTGGAGGCCCTGCTCCAAAGTTCGGAACGCCGGCAGGAGTATGTGGATGCCTTGACGCGGCGTCACCTGCGCTTGAGCGCCTTAAGCTGTCAGTATGAGCCTTTGCACCCGGACCCCACCGTGGCCGGCGTCGCCGACCGTTTGTTTCGCCAGACCGTAGAACTGGCCAGCCTGCTTGGCGTGCCGGTGGTCAACGTGCTTTCCAGCCTGCCGGCGGGCGCGCCGGGAGATTCCAGCCCGAATTGGGTCACCTGCCCCTGGCCTCCACACTTCCTCACCATGCTCGACTATCAGTGGAATCACGTCGCCATCCCGTACTGGCGTGCTGCCACCCGCTTCGCCGCCGACCACGGCGTAAAAGTAGCCTGCGAAATGCACCCGGGGATGTTGGTTTACAATGTCGAAACTTTGCTGCGGATGCGCGAGGCGGCCGGTGCGGCCTTTGGATGCAACTTTGACCCAAGCCACCTGTTCTGGAATGGCGTTGACGTTGTGGCCGCCATCCGCCGGTTGGGCGACTGCATCTTCCACGTCCACGGGAAGGACTGCTACGTTGACCCGATCAACATCGACGTTAATGGCTGCAACGACCCCAAGGGCTATGACCAGGTCCTGAGGCGATCCTGGACCTTCCGCACCGTCGGCTATGGCCATGACCTGAAGACTTGGAAGGACATCGTCAGTGCGCTACGCATGGTCGGTTATGATTATGTAATCTCCCTCGAGCACGAAGATGCCTTGATGTCGCCTTCCGAAGGTCTCGCCAAGGGTATCGCGCTTCTGCGGGAGGCGCTGATATCGGAGCCTCCCGGCCCCATGTTCTGGACCGGAAACGCGACGTAACCCGCTAATACACCTCGTCGATGAGGGCGGTCCAGATTGGGATCTTCAGGGCGTTAGCGCTGATGCCATCCACCCCTACCACTCGCGAAGACCGAGAGGGATTCTCATGGTAAACCGAATATCTGCAGGTGTTCTCACCCGAATCGGCAGCGGGATACTGACGCTGGCTGCATTATGCGCCTTGTGCGTCCCCTGCGCAGGTCAAGGTGCCTCCGTGAAGAATCTGGCACTGGCTGGCGCTGGAGGTGTAGCGCGCTCGTGGGAGCCTGGAGTCACGGTGGTTCCCGAGCATGAGCCTTCCAAGGTTAACGACGGCAGCCTACTCAGTTACTGGGCGGTGCACGCTGTAGACCTTCCTGCCGACATTGGTGTGGAATGGCGTGAACCTCAGCGAATTTCCAGTGTGGTGGTCCGCTATTTCGACGGACGCATGGTGCGTGGGCCGGTGATGGCCAGGACACAAGAATGGGCGCGCCTTCAGTACTGGCAACACGACAAATGGAAGGATATTCCGGCGCAAGTGGTTGGGCAGGAGACATCCTCGGTGCGCTACAGCTTTTCTCCGGTGCAGACGACGAGGGTAAGGCTGCTGTTTACCGAGCCACCCGATCCGGAGTCACGGCGCAAGCCGGAGCGATTGGGGATTTATGTTTGTGAGTTCGAGGCGTACAGCGACACGCCCTACACGGTGGTTACCCCTGGTCCACGGTTGGTGCCAGTCAGGCAAAGCGGGCAGTGGGGCTACCTCCAATGGCCGGGCCCGTACTACAACGAATGGTCAAGCGACAATGATCACGATCGTGCCGGAGCGCTGGTGGTCGAGCCGAAGCCCACCCGCATTGTGACGGATACCCTTTCGCCGACACTGATCGTCGCCGAGAGCCAGTGGTCGAAAGTGGGCTGTGCGGTTGAGAAGCCGCGAAAGGGGACCACGGTTCTCAAGAACGGGTTTATGCAACTCGAAATGTCGACCGCGGGCGGGCTCAAGGAGTTGTCACTGAGGAACCTGGTGACAGGTGAAGACGCCACGACGGCGGACTCGCAAGCGTTCCTGATTCGAACCTCGAAAGGCGAGTTGTCGCCGGCGGACTTCAAGCTGGTGGGGGAGGACAGCTCCGGGTCCAGTGCGGAAGTGAGTCAACTGCGAGTGGATTTGAGTTCGCCGACAATGAATTTGGCAGTGCATTACGAGCTCCGGCGGCAGGACCATTTCTATCACAAGTGGCTCACGGTGGAGAACAAAGGCGAGTCGGATGTTCAGGTGTTGGATGTAACGGTTTCTTCCTTGGGGCTCCCACGACTGCTGGATTTATTTGCGGGGCCGGAACTCACGTATCCGGTGGCGCGGATGGGGAAGGGCGGATTTTTTGAATGCCTGGAAACCGTGTATTGGGATCACCAGGGCGATACAATGACCTACTATCCGGGGATGACGGTTGCTCCCAGCGGCACGTTCGAGAGTGAGAAGGCGGTGGTGGGGGTTTATCGCAACCGCGGCGAAGTGGTGGAGGGGTTCGACCGGGGGGTGCGGGACTGGGCAATTGAGTATCACACCCAGGTGACCCCAGTGCAGAAGCAATTTCCGGATATTTATCTGGAAGGCTGGGACGCGAAGGTGGGCACGGAGGAGTTGCAGAAGGACCCGGGGTGGACGGAGAAATTCTTTGCTACGGCCCACAAGCTGGGAGTCCAATATATGGACAGTTACACACCGACGAACATCGAGCTGCTGGCGCCACTCGATCTGACCCAGCGCTGGGTCGATCTCGCCAAGAAATACGACATCGGCACCGGCTGGTGGAACGATTTCGGCTCCAGCGAGGGTTGGGGGTACATGGCTCCTTACTGGCAGAGCCCTTTGTGCAAGCTTTCGCCGGAAGCGGAAACCTACTTCCGTCAAATCGTCGAATTCGTTCGAAAGTACAACCTGCGCGGCTTCCATTGGGCGGATTTCTGGACGGTCTGGGAGTGCGACAACCCGAACCATGGACACTTGCCGGGGAAATACTCGATCTATGCCCAGGGTCGGCGGATGGTGCAGTTTGCGAAGGAAATGCACGAAGCGGCGCCGGGGCTGATGCTGGGCGCGGACAGCGGGCTGGACAATCCGCAGTATGGCCGCTACGCCGACAGTCGCCATCACGGCGGTGGCTACGACTCCCATCCGGCCACCGAACCGGACATTCATATCGACCGGCTGTATGCCGATATGAATCGGGCGTACCTATATGGCCTGGCGCACGAAAACCTGTTGCGGCCCTGGTACCACGTGCTGAATAACGTTAATCACTTTGGCATGGAATCGCACCTTCACGACCGCGCCGGGTATCGGTACGGGCTGCTGAGCTCACTGGCCCTGGCCGGTCAACTGACTTTCGATGATGCTCCGGACGACGTTCCCGAAAGCGAAATTCAATTCACCCAACATTGGGAAGCCTGGGCGAGGATCAACAAGGATTACCTGAAACAGAACGATAAGCTGTTTGAGCGCTCGGTGCACTACGGCGACATCCTGCAAGGGGATGCGGAGTCTCTGACGGGTTATTCGCATATACGAGGCGACCGAGGATTTATTTTCCTGATTAACCCAGGGCCGGTGGAGCAGATGGGCGAGCTGACGCTGGCTTTGGAGGCGCCGCAATCTACGCGTTTTGTGGTGGACGAAGTGTACCCGGGCGGAATGAGTCTGCGTGGACCCGCGGATGGGGCGTACTGCCAGGGCGACACGTTGCGGGTGGCCGTACCGGGCAAGCAAGTACGGATATTGTGGATTGCGCCGGAGTCGGCAGGTGGGCAACACAACTTCCAGCCGGAGGACGCGCGCGTGGCGGAGTCACAGCGTTACATCAGCAACTGGACGGTGCTAAGTTCGACCTCCGATTTGACCACGCTGGGGGCGAGTTTTGAATTTCCGCGGAAAGGCAAGGAGTATCTCTCGAATTCGACGCCCCAGACAGCTTGGTCGCTGGACCCCTGGGCATATGACAAAGCCTATCTGGTGCTGTTCCTCAAGGACGAGACAGTGGAACAGAATAACCAGTGGGTCTCAGATCACCTGTTGAATGAAAAGACGACAGCGCCCGCCGGCGAACTCTCGACGCCACCACAGCCGCTTCCCTTGACCGCCATGATCAACGGCGCGCCGAAAGTTCTGTTCCCTTTCAAGACCAGGCGAAACCAGGAGCGCGGATTAACACGGTGCTACTTCGCGAGTCTGGACGCCGAAACGAAGAGCGGGGCGACAAACCAAGTGAGGGTTACGTTACCCATTCAGAGAGGCTTGGTCTTTTCGGGCGCCTATCTGGACTTGCCGGACCAGATGCCCGATGGCCAGTAACGCCCAATCCGCCTGTGCCCTGCTGTCATTTCGAGCGAAGACCTCATGAGCCTTCGACTTACTACGACGCAAAAAAGTGCGCAACGCGCCTTGGAGCTTGCAGGGGCGCCCGCCGTGTAGGCGACGAGTAAGTCCAATGAAGCCCCCAAGCCCAAACACCGGTCGCAACCCCTCCAGGACTACCAGCTTTTCAATCAGTTAGCGGCTTGCCCTTATTTGGCGTCACGGATGGCGTCGCAGATAAGAACGAAAACGCGGCCTTTTCCTCCTTCCTTCTCTCTCCAGCTCCTTTTGGCAAACAGCAGGCACTTTCAGATGGCATCCCACGCCACTTTTTGTGGGACCATGTCAGCGTGGTTCTAAATCAGCTAGCTTTTCGCGGAATGCCCAACGCGCTGCTCGCGGAGCCGGCGTTTGGAGAGACACTCTACTCCTGACCGACGCCTCCTCTCGATCTCCAAAGGGAATGGCGGGTACTGCAAGAGGACGGAAGACCCCAGGGCGCGGGGCCCCTAGAGACCGGCTGGACATGGGTCTGTGTCAACACGCCTTATCTTGACTACGTTGCGGCAGGGTGCTACCGCGCGGTTCGCGCGAACAACTCATCGAGGAGTGTGGTTTTTAGATCCGCGGACGGGGCTGCAAGTACGTACCAGCGGACACTTGGACCGAAGACCCATCTCCACCTGGGTAACATGAGTCGCCTTGACGGCCGGGCAAATAGCCTTTCACGCCAATAGCCCAAGGATAGCTTCAGGAACTGATCCCGATTTTCATTCGGCACATTGTGCCGGGCCGCATTCAGGCAGCGCGCATAATTCTGCTGGGCATGATACGCCGGAACGAAAACCGTAATAATCTTCAGGTCAGCGGCGGCCGTGTTGATGAGCTGATGTTTTTCGCCGGCCGGCACCCATAGTGCCATATCCGGCACGATGCGCGTTTCCTTGCCTTCGTTAACGCAGAGGCCTTCCCCCGCTGCCACGTAAATCAGTTCAGGGCGGTCGTGCGTGTGCGCGTCGGTGCGGCCGTTGGGCGGCAGAATAACGTGCGATAAGGTCAGCTCATCGACGCCTTCCTTATCAGGGGCAAATAACACCTTGATACAACGGCTGTAGGGCGGCGGAATCTGAACTCCTTGCTCTTCCCAGGCTTTGGCAAGTTTCATGGTTTTTGGGGCTCACTTTGCAAGTATTTTGGATCGGTCGAACTCGCTCACTGCTTCAGGTCGAACATTAAACCCGCCGCCGCGAACCCGCCATCCACGTTGAGCGTCTGACCGTTGATGAAATCGGCCTCTGATGACGCCAGGAAGATCGCGGCATCGGCAATCTCGTCCCTCTCTGCATAGCGGCGCATCGGAATCAGGCGATGATAAGCGTCACGCGTAGCGTCATCGTGCGTCACCGCGGTCATTTCGGTGTTAACGGGGCCCGGTGCGATTTCGTTCACGGTGATGCCGTAGCGCGCAAGCTCCACGGCCATGACTTTCGTCAGCATCGTGACCCCGGCCTTGGATGCCCCGTAAGCCGCCCGGCCCGTTCCGGCGCGCTGGCCCGACAGCGAAGCGATGTTGATGATCTTTCCACGGCCCTGGGCCGCCATAACCCGGGCCGCGGCCTGCGAGCAAAGAAAACACCCCGTCAGGTTGACTCGCAGCACATGTTCCCATTCATCGAGGGTGGTACTCAGAAACAGCTTGGTCAATCCCACCCCGGCTACGTTCACGAGCACGTCGACCCTGCTCCAGTCCCGAACCGTCGAAGTAACCAATTCCTCCGCTTCAGCCTGGACAGCGACGTCCATATGCCTGGCCTGAGCCTTCCCTGCCGAGGCAATAATCTCAGACGCCGTTGCCTGGGCCTTTTCTGAATGCAGGTCGGCAGCGATCACGGTGGCGCCTTCCCGCGCAAATCGGATTGCAATGCATCGTCCGATGCCTCCACCCGCGCCAGTTACCACTATGATTTTGTCTCGTAGTCGATGCATCATCATTGGCGGTGCCTCGGGACCTGCCTGCCGAAACCGATACGGGTCATGCTCCACATTGGCAACGAAGTTCTCATAACCGTAACGAACATGCGAATCCGTTCCGTAGTTCAGAATGAGGTCATCGCACTTCGAGCGTCATCTGGCGGACGCAAAACGCGTTGTAAGTACCTCTTCCTGAAAAAATAAGCGTCATGCTGTGGCCGTCACGGCCGATCCACTTGGCGGGCAGCCGATAACCGTGAGTTCGGGGCGCGTCCCAGTTCTCCGTGTGGAATGCCGTGGTCCACGGGCCATTAACTCTCGTAATCGTTTACAGCTTATTTCTACTTCCGCTGCGTCGATATGTCAAGGATTTTTTGTTTTTCCTCAATAGTAGGTGTAGATAATCCAGATCGCTGGCGCGAGGAAATTTTGCCATTGGCAGTAATATTAATCAGACGTATAGAGTTATGCGAAATCGATTACTTCAGAAAAATTCACCTGGAGGTGCTGAAGGGGCTGTTTGAGCAAGTGCTGAAGATAGCCCTGGAGATGGGAGCGATAAAGCTGGGGAACCCCATTCGCAAGCGATGTGTAAAATGATTGTCGGGCCCCTCGGCTGGGCAAATCTCCTCGTCGAGGGGCTGAAAAACTCAGTTCCTAGGCAAACAAGGGGGCGGCTGTGTCTATGAATCGACGAAACTTTCTGGGGGCTGTAACTGCCGGCGCGGTAGGTTCCAGGAATCTACCCAACGCTGCGCTGGAAGGCAGGCCCAATATTCTTCACCTGCAAGTGGACCAAATGCAGTGGTCAGCGATCGCCAACCGCTCGCTGTGCCAGACTCCAAATCTCAACCACCTGGCCGCCCAAGGGATCCTTTTCGACCGCTCCTATACGGCTTCGGCGGTCTGTTGCCCGTCGCGCGCCATACTGTGTTCGGGTGCGTACCACTGGCACAATGGGGTGTTTAACCAGATCCACTCATCCCCTTCGGTCCACCGTGATATGTTCCCGGATGTCGTCACGTATTCAGAGCGACTCAAAGAAGCAGGTTATACGCAAGGGTATGTCGGGAAGTGGCACGCCAGCTTTGTGCGGGGCCCGCTCGAATTCGGCTACAACGAGATCGCCGCGCCACTCGGTTACAATTCCCGCCTGCTGAAAGGCATTGATAGGAATCCGGACCGCGTGCCGCAACCCACGCCAGCCGCGCTCCAGGAGCATGTGGACCGCTGGATGAGTTGGCCAGGAAGCGAACCCTTCAGCATGTGGGGGTATTACGACGGACGCGAAGAGGATACGCAAGAGTACTGGGTCGCTGAAAACGGCATTCGGATGATGAAACGGTTTGCTTCGGCCGCTCGGCCCTGGCACTTGGAGGTTCAATTCGTCGCTCCGCACGACCCCTATCTGCCGCTCAAAAAGTACCTCGATCGTTACCGGGATTCCAAGGTTGGGGTCCCGCGGAGCTTTTGCGATACCTTCACGGGGAAGCCGGAGTTCCACAAGCGGGAGTCGGAAACGTGGGGTCAAGTCACCGATGAGGATTATCGGCAGGGGCGCGTTCATTACTACGCGTTTTGCGAGCAGGTCGATACACAGATCGGGCGTATCCTCAGCGCCCTGAACGAGACCGGACAGGAGCAAAACACGCTGGTCATTTTCACCAGCGATCACGGTGATATGGTGGGAAACCACCGGATGTGGATCAAGGGGTGGATTCCGTATGAAGAATGCTATCGGGTACCCCTCATCATGCGCTGGCCGGCACGCATCCGTCCCGGCCTCAGGTCCAACGGGCTGGTCCTCATTCATGATCTCGCCTACACATACGTTGATGTAGCAGGCGCTAGACCGCTCCCTTACCACGAGGGACGCTCACTGTTGCCGCTGGCGGAGAGTCCGGAGCGGGCCGACTGGCCGGACCAGATTCTGTGCGCGTACTATGGCGGCGAGTTCCTCTACACGCAGCGGATTGCCATCACGGACCGGTACAAATATGTGTTCAACGGCTTTGGCCTTGACGAACTCTATGATCTCAAGGCTGACCCGGAGGAGATCCACAACGTGGTCGCTCAACCTGCCTATACGGACGTGACTGACGACATGCGGGCGCGACTATACGAACTCATGGAGCAGTTTGGCGATCCTTTCGCCGATCCGAGCCCTCATTTTAGTATGCCCGACAGCTCACCTCCCAACCGCTATGGCGCGCCGCGCTACCTGCCGCGGGGTACGCGAAGGCCCACCGCTACGTAATTCGCGATGAGGAAGAAACCGACGCCTCAAGATGGAGGACCACATGAAATACTATTCTCTGATCGCGATTGTGTCGGTTGCATTCTTCTCCTTGCCCCACGCTGGAGAATCCCGTCAGAACTTGAAGGGAGACGTTACCGGCGGCAGCAATTCATCGCACGGGTCCCAGCCCGGCAATCTGCCCACTCGCAGTGCGGTGGGAACCATCTGGTGCCGTGCCTCAATAAATCCCAGGCACTAATCGCCACGTGCGCGCGACGTATGCGTCGTATTCCGCGCCAAAGTGCTCGCGCAGCAGCCGCTCCTCAGCACGAATCCGCGCCACCAACGGGATCAGCAGCAAGGCCGCAAGCAGCACGCCCACTCCGGAGCGAAACGCCAGCACCCATCCCAGTGACGTCGTCAGCATTCCCAGATAACTTGGGTTGCGGATCACGCCGTACATTCCACGCGTCTCCAACTTGTGCCCATGCTGGATCGCCACCAATCCGCTGAACCGGTTCCTTAGCACAAAGACCGGAAGGATGCGCAGCACTCCGCCCGCCGCACACACCGCGACGCCAACCCAGCGCACCGTCTCGCCATCCAGGGTCCAGAACCCGATGCGATCTGTGTAAGCCGAAAAATACGCCATCAGCAGCGCAATCACGCTGAAGGCTCCCAGCACCCAGCGATTCGCGCGGTCCTCCTTTTCGCCCGAGCTCAGGCCGCCGCCTGAAGGAACTGCCAACAGCATGAGCCCGGCCGTCACCCACGCCAACCCCTGCAGCGCCGGATGAGAGAAGAAAGCCCGCCACCCTCCCCACCCCGCAATTGCCAGCCCGAACTGGATTATGATCGACACGCCGCCGGTAATCGTAATCTTTACGCTGCTCATATCTGCCCCTCTCCGGTAAATGCGCCCACATCTTAGGATTTTTGACCGACCTTCAGCAACTGCATCATGGCAATGGCACTCTGGGAGTTTGTGGTGTAATCTAACGGCTTATTTTGGGACGACTGCGGAACAAGGAACAGGAGGAATGTCTATGCGTTCGCGTGCATCTGCAATGATTGCGCTGATTGCGTTGGTAGCATTGGCATGTACGGTTAGCGGATTGTTCGCGAGCCCGGCGGGCGACGATACTTTTCTGGGCCGCTGGGACATTACGGCGACAGGGACCAAATCAGGCCTGCCGCGGAATTGCTGGCTGGAACTGACGCGGCCGCAGGGCGTACTGAAAGGCCGCTTCAACCCTGGCGGGGGCGCGGTGTTCGATCTGCCGCAGGTTTCGATTGAAGGCGCCACGCTTACGTTTGCCTATCCCGGAGGGCGCGGTCCGAACCAGACGCGGCAGGTCTGGAAGGGCACGATGAAGAACGGAGGGCTGGTGGGAACGGCGGACACCGACGGACTGACACTCAAGTGGACCGGCGTGCGCGGGCCCGTTTGGCCCACCACCCCGCTCAAGCGAAAGCCCGGTAAACCCATCGACCTGTTCAATGGCAAGGATGTGTCGGGATGGCTCTGCCAGGACCCCAACCACCCGATGGGCTGGTTTGTGAAAGACGGCATCCTGATGAACGAGGGCAAGAACGCCTGCAACATCTACTCGAAGCAGAAATTCAACGATTTCAAGCTGCACGTCGAGTTCAACGTGGACCCGGATAGCAACAGCGGCGTATACCTGCGCGGCCGCTATGAGATCCAGGTTCTCGACGGCTACAACCGCCCGATGGACGTCCACAGCCAAGGCGCCCTCTATGGGTTCACGGTACCGACCGTCAAGGCGGACAAGCCGGCGGGCCAGTGGCAAACGTTTGACATTACGCTCATCGCCAATCGCGTTACGGTGCTCATGAACGGCGTCAATATTCTTAACAACGGCGAAGTGCCGGGGATAACCGGCGGCGCGCTCGACGCAAATGAAAAGGCCCCCGGACCGATCATGCTTCAAGGCGACCACGGCAAGGTACAGTACCGCGTGGTGCGGCTTACCCCCCTGATCTGACGTGGAGGACGGCCCGGCAACTTGCAGGATTTCTCCGGGCCGTCTTTTCGTCCCTTTTGTAGGTACCCAGATGAAAGGACAGTTCCATGGTTTCGATTTCCCGACGCGAGCTTCTGGCTTCATTATTGGTATTGCCCGCCGCTTTACGTGGCGGAGACGACGGAGGTACGACCTTGTTCAATGGCCGGTCGCTGGACGGTTGGAAGCCGGGCGAGCATCGGCATTCCTTCCGTGTTGAGGACGGGAAAATTGTGGCTGCCGGACCGCGCGGCTACCTGTTTTATACCGGCGGCGCGCAGAACGGGAATTTCAGGAACTTCGACCTCACCGGGGAAGTGCTGACGCACCCGGGGGCGTGCTCCGGCATTCATTTTCATACGCAGTTTCAACCGCACGGACCGCTCAAGACCGGCTTCAAGGTGCAGATCAATAATGCTTACGCCGGCGAGGGCGACGACGGCGACCGCCGCAAGACCGGGTCGCTTTACGGCGTCCGCAACATCTACAAGGCCCTGGTGCGAGACGAGGGATGGTTCCAACTGCGCGTACAAGTGCGCGATAAGCAGGCACAGGTTTGGCTGAATGGAACACCGATTGTCGATTACATTGAGCCTGACCAGCCTGCCGACCCCGGCGCGCCGGTGCTCGGGCACGGTTTGTTCGCGCTGGAATGCTGTGGCGGCCAGCCCGCGGTGTGCATCCGCAACCTCGTGGTGAAGCCCTTGCCCGATGACCTGCGCACGCCTGCCGAGCAACGGCCGCAGGTGGATGACGTTTTCCGGCAATTGCTGCAAATGAACCTGGCGGGCTACCCGGTGGTGGACTACCACGTTCACCTGAAAGGCGGCCTGACCCTGGAACAAGCACTGGCCAGCTCGCGCCGGCTGGGCATCATGTACGGAATCGCCGTCAATGGCGGGCTGAAATTCCCCATCACCACGGACGCCGGGGTGTTGAGTTTCCTGGACAGCATGAAAGGCACGCCGGCGTTCATCGGGCTGCAGGGTGAAGGCCGTGAGTGGGTGACGCTCTTTTCACGCGATGCTATTGCCAAATTTGACTATATCTTTACGGATTGCATGACCTTTACCGATGACCACGGCTTTCGCCGGCGTCTCTGGATTCCCGAAGAGATGGGCGACCTTTCGAATCCTGAGCAGTTCATGGATTTGCTCGTAAGCCGCATCGTGGGGATCCTGAATCACGAACCCATCGATATCCACGCCAATCCGACCTTTCTACCGGAGCCCATCGCTCGTGATTACGATCGATTGTGGACTCCGGAGCGGATGCAGAAGGTCATCGACGCCGCCAAAGCAAATGACGTGGCGATCGAGATCAACAACCGATATCGGATTCCCAGCGCGGCGTTCATCCAGCGCGCGAAAAACGCGGGCGTGAAGTTCTCTTTTGGCACCAACAACGGCGACCCCAACCTGGGCCGCATGGAATACGCCCTCGCCATGGTCAAGCAGTGCGGCCTGACCTGGCAGGACATCTTCATCCCTCACCCCGACGGGAAGAAGGCGGCGCAGAGAAAGAGTTCATAGTCAACAGTCGACAGTTGACAGTCGATAATGGAATCCAAAATACAAAATCGAAAATCCAAAATAACCAGATGAGTCTATTTGGATCAAAGTCAAAGAAGCTGGGGCCTGCGAAGAAACTGGAAGGGGTGGTGCAATTTCCGGGCGACAAATCCATTTCCCACCGCTATGCGATGCTGGGGGCCATCGCCGAGGGGCCGACGGAAATCCACTTCTTTTCCACCAGCGCCGATTGTCAATCCACGCTCAACTGCCTGAAGCCGCTGGGCGTTCAGATTGAGCGCAAAGAGAACGTGGTGAAGATCGCGGGCGCGGGGCTGGACGGCCTGCGCGCGCCGTCGGGGCCGCTTGATGCCGGGAATTCCGGTTCAACCATGCGCATGCTTTCCGGCATTCTGGCCGGGCAGCCGTTTCGCTCGGTGCTGGTGGGTGACGCCTCGCTGTCTCAGCGCCCGATGAAGCGCGTGGCCGACCCGCTGACGCTCATGGGCGCCCGCATCAAAACAGCCGAAAAGGGCTGCCCGCCCCTGGAGATCGAGGGCGGCCGCCTGACGCCCATCCGCTATGAAATGCCGGTAGCGAGCGCGCAGGTGAAGTCCGCCATCCTGCTGGCCGGGCTGTTTGCCGAGGGCGAAACGGAGGTAGTGGAAAAGCTTCTTACGCGCGACCACACGGAAATCGCCCTCGAGCACATGGGAGCGGACATCGGCCGCCACGAGCGCACTGTCGCCGTGCGGGGCCGCGTCCGCCTGGAAGGCAAAAAGCTTTATGTCCCCGGCGATATCTCCTCGGCCGCGTTCTTTATCGCCGCCGGGCTCATGACGGCAAATTCCAACTTGACGCTCCACAACGTGGGTCTGAATCCCACCCGCACGGCGCTGCTTGACCTGCTCGTCCCCATGGGAGGGCGCGTCAGGGTGGTAAATCTTGAGATGCTGAACGGCGAACTGCTGGGCGATCTCCACGTCGATTCCAGCCAGCTCGCGGGCGGGGAGATTCCACCCGAGTTGGTGCCCGGATTGATTGACGAACTGCCGGTGCTCGCCGTCCTGGGCACGCAAACCGAGCACGGCTTGGCGTTCCGTGGCGCGGCGGAGCTACGTGTGAAGGAAAGCGACCGGCTGGCGGCAGTGGCCGAGAACCTGCGCCGCATGGGAGCCGAGGTGGAGGAATTTCCTGACGGCCTTCGTGTTGGCGGCCGTCAGAAGCTGCGCGGAGCGGAAATCGACCCGCACGGGGACCACCGCATTGCCATGGCCTTTGCCATCGCCGCTCTGGTGGCAGACGGCGCTACGGTTATCAAGGACAGTTCCTGTGTGGAGATATCCTTCCCGGACTTCTTCGACACGCTTCAGCGCGTCTCGGCGTAGACGGCGTGCGGCTTCGCCCTACGCCGCGGCCACAATGACAATCCTGCGTCGTTAATTCATGAGCGGACGATCGTGATACGAAGCGCGGGCGACGCGCCGGTTGGCTCGCCCCCGGCGCTGCCCGAATTGGTTCCACGTGGTCTCAGCTTTGCCGGAGGCCTCGTGACTCGGGGTGGCAGGAGCCGAGCCGGCGCGCAAAATGCGGATGGCCCCATACTCCGTGTTCACACGAATCATGGGCCCGCCCTTCCCGTAGCTCCCCGAAATGGAAGGCGTATTACCTTCACGCATGATCTTCAATCCCGGTCCGGAAAAGTCGCACTCCACTTCGCCGTGGCGCGAATTGGCCTCGATCTGGAAGTTTGAAGCCGCGGGCAGAGTCAACTCGACGGCGCCGTTCTTCGAGTCCACCTGGATATCGTGAGTGGGCGGCGTGGAGGTTTCAAGGTTGATTTGGCCGTTGTTATCTGAGACGCGCAGGCTGTGTTTGAAATTGCTCACCGAGACGTCCTTTTGGCGGGTGGTAATGTCGAGCGGACCGTCGACGCCATTCACTTCGAGGGAGCCTACTTCCATGTTCAAATCACCGGAGAGCTTTTGGGCGGTCATGTCGGTCCGCAAGGAATTGAACCGCAGGGTTTGGGCGATGTTGCGGAACTGAAGGGCGCCGGTGAACTCGCCGTGGACGGTGACCGAGTCGGAGACGCCGGCGATCTCGATGTCGTCGCCGCGGCCGTCCAGTTCGACACTGCCTTTTAGGTCGCGCAATTCGGTGGAACCGCCGGATTTGTGGATTTTCACCAGGCCCTGGATGTTGTTGGCGTGAATATCTCCCTTCAGCGTGGCGAGCGTCTGGTCACCATCCAGGCCTGCCACGGTGATGTCGCCATGTTCCGAGTTGATGTCACACGCCGTCCCGACGGGCGTGCGCAGGCTCAGGTCCACAGTAACGCGGCGCCCGTCGTCAGGCAGCGTGCGGCGATTGGAGCGCAGCAGGTAATGCCCGGCTTCCTCCACGATCCCCAATCCCAGGTCATTTGACATCTTCTTCGCAGCGTTTTCGTCATCCGCGCGAATGGTTTCCTTGGCCACCACATCGATGGCGGGATGGTTCACGCCCTGAATATCCACATCGCCGCGCTGGTCTTGCAGCATCAGGTGCGGGGAGCCGGTTACGGGCTGCGAAAAGCTCTGCGTATACGTGTAGGAATTCAGGAACATATTGGAGATTTCGTCGTCGTTGATGTGCCAACCCCACTGCTGCCACGGATGCAGAACCACCTTGGAGACCATCGTGCCCATGATCAGAATAAGGACCAGCATCACGACTTCGCTGCCGGAAAACAGGGGCGGCGGTGTGGTTTCCGGATGCACCTGCGCCTGAATGTAATCGATCAACTTGGAGATTCCCCAAAAGATGATCAGGATGGGCCAGAACTTGGCGATAATCTGCCACGGATGGACGGCGGGGTTGAAATTCTGCCAAAGGAAGATCACCCCCACGCCAATCAGGGTCAGCGCCCAGAAAATTGATCCACGACGATAGGTATAGACGCTCATGAGTGTCTCCCGCCAACTTTCAGTAGGCAGCGGCCAGCAAGGGCTCGGTAACTAGCGGCTCCTCACTCCCCAAAAGGCGTTTGGAAAAGCTGCACCCTGACGTCGAAGGCTCAATGCCACGGCCCTTAGCCCGCGCCGGAGCGAGGGGAATTGAACTGCTCTCTGTTTACTGCCTGCTGTTTACTGCCTTCTGCCTACTGCCTTCTGCTAACTCCCTAATCCCTAATCCCTGATCCCTAATCCCTGATCCCTAATCCCTCTCACCCCACCCGCGGTCCCTCCGGCGGGCGCGGCGGCTTAGTGACATTCACCAGTTTCAAAATGCCGATCGCCACCAACAGCGCCGGCCACGTCTTGCTGATTCCCCATCCGGGCACGAGCTGATCCAGCAGAAACATGATCCCGATCACGATGAGGAGGATCGGAAGTGTAAGTCCGCCCCGGTGGCGTGCCGGTCTTTGTGGTGCGGTTCCCATGGTCTTTTCCCGGTTGAAGCATTCGCAGCAGTTCTATGTCTGCTGCTTTATACGTTCAAGTTCCAACTCCAGTTCCCTCATTTTGCGCTGGTGTTCCATCTCCTGCGTGTACACGTTCTGGTGCGTCTCCATTTCCAGGTTGCGAATATGGGTGAGCGCAGCGATGGCGACAATCAACACGACCATCGCGAACACCGCAAGAGGTATGAGAAACGGCGACATTGGCAATCACCTCCCTGCCCACCCGCTCGGACGCGTACGCGGATCAGGCGGATTGACTGGTAGTAGAGCGCGCCTTGGCTTTTTCCAGCTCCACTTCCAGCTCTTTCATCTTCACCTGGTGCTCCATCTCGCGAACGCGCAGATCCTGGTGGAATTGCAATTCCCGGGCGCGCGCTTTTGACCACATGACGATCGCGACAATCGCCACCGTCATCAACGTGCCGGCAATCGTGCCTACAATGGGGATCATCTCCGGAGTGATGGTCATGGTTGAACCTCCTCGGCGCGGCGAGCCCCGGTCCGCGCACCTTCCTCGATCAGCCGATCTTGGTTGCGCGCGCTTTCTCGAGCTCGATTTTGGCCTTCTCAATTTCCAGTTCCTTCAGCTTCCGCTCGTGTTCCATCTCGTGCAGGCGGAGCTGTTGATGCGCCTCCAGTTCTTTCTCGCGCATCCTCTTCATGGAAGCGATGGCGACGATGAGTACGACCATCACGAAAACCCCTAAGGGAACCACAAATGGACTAAGGACCATGTTTTGCCTCCAGGTGATCCTGACTTCGAGAATGAGCTGACAATTACCTTACCGTGGGCTGTATGGGCTCTGCGGCGGAGCGATATTGCCAGATTCCGGCCGAGTTCCGGCCGACTGTTTGGAGTTCGCCCGCTTCACCAGCCAGATGATGCCTATAGCAATCAGGAGGACGGGGAACAAGTGCAGCAACAAGCCCAGGCAGCCTCCCATTACACCCAGGACAATCCCGAAAAGAGCGCCAACCGCGCCGGCGACGACCCCTATGGCCGCGCCGATAAGCCCGATGATGATTCCGATGGCTGCCAGCATCGCTTTCCTCCTTATCAGTTATAGCCCCTTGGCTCCGGGAATGTTGCTGGGTCCCTCCGACGGTTTCCCGGGCGGCGGGGGAGCCGGCAACTCCGCGCTTGGCGGCTTGGGCCCGGCCATTCGGCGCTGCAGCAGAAGGAAGCCGGCCACAATCAACAGGATGGGCCAGTACTTGCCGATCTGGTTGATTACCGGCACGCCGAGGTTATCCAGCAGGAACAGAACGCCGAGTCCGATGAGCAGCGCAGCCCCGAGCGGAGCATTGAATTTCAAATCGCCCAGGCCAAACCATTCGGGCACCGGCTTTCCCGCGCACTTCGCCTTGGCCGTCTGAAAGGAATCAATGACCATGTAGAAGTAAAACGCGGCTGCGCCGAGCCCGAAGATTGTGTCCAGGGGGTCGCGAACCCGGTCCCCCAGGGCGATGAGGGAGCCGAAGATAAGCACCTGCACGATGGCCTTGGCAATCTGGCCGTTGTAAATGGCTCCCACGCCGGGAATGAATCCCAGGCCCAAAGCCACCCCAGGGCTCGGGTTGTTTCCCACTCCTCCCCACGGGGGAAGGGGACTGTGCAAGCGATTCGCCAGGCAGGTCTCGCAGTAAACCATCCCGCTCACGTCTCGTTTGCAATCGCTACAGAGTGCGCGCCCGCACTGACCGCAGTAAACGGAGGCATCGTTGAGAGGGTGATTGGCGCATTTCATGGGATTAGGCTCCTTCCCGCCCCAGTAAAGCGGGTCTGGGTTCGAACGGCAGGCAAAGACTGGTCGGTTGCGGCAGCTACCACGACCCATGTACCTTGATTGGAGGCCATCGTCTGGTCAGCCGGCGTGCCCTCCGAGGAACCGCCGCCGGGCGCCGAAGGCTTGGGCGCTTCTTCCTCCTGAACCTGCGGCTGCCCGCGCAGTTGCCGGATGCGTGACTCGATTTCGTACACCACGCGCAGATCGTAATAGAACTTCTCGGCGCGCGCGTACAGCAGGTGCCCCTGGCGATCGGCCATACCCATCCACGTGCGGGGGTTCAAATCCTCAAATCGCAAACTTCGCAGGTTTAGCCCGGCGGCGTTGACGAGGACCGAGAAAGTGAACACCGTCATGGCGATGGGATACGCCACCCGGGGCTGGAAGATGGGCCGGAAGTAGGCTGCCAACTGTTCCGCCAGGGTGGGCTTGCGCTCACCCACGGTGGCCCGCATGATCTTGGAAATAAGCCAGGGGCTGGGCTCCGCCTCCTCCGCCGTCCGGCACACCTCCAGCGCCTGCCGGACGTCCTCCACCAGGGTGCGGCAGGCCCCGCAATCGGCTAAGTGCGTTTCCACCGCCGCTTTGACGGAGGGATCCAGGAGCCCTTCCAGGTAATCGCTCACCAGGTTTTCGATTTCCAGGTGCGTCATGGCTCACTTCCCTCTTTCTCGTCTCCGGGCCCTCTCCCCCTGGGGAGGGGAGCCGGAGCTGAGAAGTACGGCCGAACCCCGTTCGGCCTTACATTCCTTCCATACGCTTTAAGACCCGTGCAAGTTCCAATCGGCCGCGATTTATTCGCGACTTAACCGTACCTTGGGGAACCCCCAACACCTGGGCGATTTCCAGGTAGTCCAAATCGTGCAGGTCACGCAACACCACCGCTTCCCGCAAATCGGGCGAGAGGCGGTCCAGGGCCCGCTGGAGCTGCTCTTTCCGCTCGCGTGCCTCGAGTGCGCCCGTCGGCCCGGCGCCCGGGCTGGGCCTTTCGGCGACCGTGCCCAGGTCGTCTTCGATGGAGTCCGTGATCCGGTCTTTTTTGGTGCGCCGGTAATGGTCCACCAGGTGGTTGCGCGCCACCCGGTGCAGCCAGGTGGAGAAGGAACCCTGCGCCGCGTCAAAGCTCCGCAGCGTTTGGAAGACTTTGATGAAGACCTCTTGCGTCAGATCTTCTGCTTCCTCTGCCCGGCCCGTAAACCGATAGCAGAGATTGTAGATTTTTCGGGTGTAAGCTTTGAGCAGGCCTTCCCACGCGGAGTTTTCGCCGGAGAGGCACCGCTGAAGCAATTCCAGGTCCTGGTCCACTACACTGCACCTCCGCCGGGAGGAAGGTCTTGCTGAATCATTGCGGTGACCCGGCTGGCGAAGCGTCAAACCGATTCGGGCATTGTAGCAGAAGGCAAGCTGAGAGGGGACGCGGAGTTGGAATGCTGCGCCGTGCCCCGGCGCACCAACCCAGGGGGGACCATGAGTAGCCGCAGGTGCAGCCTACGGATCGGGTGCCGCGCGGACGCAAGTGCATCATCGCGCGCACGAACTAACGCATTCTGTATCCCGTGAACATCAAGGGCTAGGCCTTTCCCAAACGCACCGGAAGCCAACGTTGCTGAATGCTTTGCTGGGTTGCTCCCACTGGCGTTGCGAAGCACGAATGCCGCTGGACTCAAAGTCGAAGGCCCCGCCGCGCATGCCGCGCGAGGACGGACGTGGTTTTTCTGTGGGATTTAGCGGATACCCATCATAGCCCTCTCCCACCTGGTCATTCACCCACTGTTCCACATTCCCCAACATGTCATACAATCCGAACGCATTGGGACGCTTCTGAGCGACGGCGTGCACCTTTTTGCTGCTGTTGCCTGCATACCAGGCGATTTCGGCGATGTCCCCGTAGCGGGCTTCCGTGCTTCCCGCTCGGGCAGCGTACTCCCACTCCGCTTCCGTAGGCAGCCGCCCTCCCGCCCATCGGCAGTAGGCCTGGGCGTCATTCCAAATCACGCTGACCATGGGCATGCCAGGAGCCGGATCGACAGTAACCTGCTTCCCTGACGCCTCCTCAAACCGCCTGTATGCCTCTTCCGTCACAGACGTTTGGCCCAACCAAAAACCCTTACCGATTCTCACCTTGCCCGCAGGATATTCGTCGTAGCTGCACGCATCGTCGTCCGGTGAGCAGCCCATCATGAATGTCCCCGGTGGGATCCACGCATACTTGAGGCCATCCTTTGGATTGATCTTCGCTGCGCGAGCTGCGGGTCCGCTTTTTGCGAGCGTTGCTTTTCTTTCGGCTTGAAATTGGTTCAGGCGCTCTTGCTTTAAAGCCTGTTCGTACGCAGCGAAACGAGCCGCCTCCTCCCGGTTCAGTTCCTGGCACACAAAGAACGCGATCACCACCTCCAGCAGGAAGAACACAACTAACGCCGCCACATACGCCCTGCGGCGGCGCGGCGTGGTTACGGGCATGAGTTCTTGCGACCCCTCTTGCGTCGTCTGCCGCCGCGCTCGGAGCTGCCAGATGATGACCCAAACCGCTGTGGCCAGGGAAAGTGCCAGGGGGCCTGAACAAACAAGAAGAGATTCTCTCCAGCCAGCCCGCAGATGTGTAAAAGCAAAAATCGGAACGGAAAATACCCCGGAGGTTGCGGCCAACATTCCGAAGCCCGCCGAACCGCTTCGGTATCCTGAGGGCCACGCCAACTCGCGTCGCCGTCGAGCCAGCAACCTCGCGGCAGCCCAGAGGCTGGCGCAGAGGATTGCCAGGACCGGCGGGGAATAAGCGCATACATCCATCCAACGATTTCCCAACATCCCTAACGGCAGTGCATGGCGATCACACACCCACCACGCACCGAGCCAAAAAAGCGGGCACTGGATCACCAGGATGGCCACCAATCTTCCGGCGTACCGGGCGAGCACACGCCAAGGCCGGCGCGAGGGGGGTTGCGGCTCTCCCCCATGCGATGTGAGGTGAGCCGCGCGTTCGGCCTCCACCGTTTCCTTTTCCCGGCGCTTCGCTTCCGCCTGCTCCTTGGCGTGCCGTTCCCGCTCGGCTTGCGCATCGTCCGGCGCCGCTATCTTGGTTGGTGGAAGCTCATCCGGCTGCGCCGCGGCCGAAGCTGCGGAAGCGAACTCGCGGGCGAACTCCAGGGCGGAGGCATATCGTTGTTCGCGGTCCTTGGCGAGGGCCTTCATCACGACGGCCTCAAGCTGGGGAGGAACAGACAAGCCGGGGGCCACTGCGCGGAACGGCGGCGGGGCTTCATTTAAATGTTTGACGAGGTACCCCAGGGGCGTATCGGCTTGAAAGGGCAGGCGGCCGGTGAGCATTTCGTAGACCACCACGCCCAGCGAGTAAAGGTCTAAGCGCAAGTCCAACTGGTCGCTGCGCATGCCCCTGACTAGCTCGGGTGAGATGTAGGCGGGTACACCCACGAGCAAACCGTCGGACTCGAGGTCGTCACCATATCCGGGCGGCTCGACGGGCGCGAAGTTAATCAGCTTGACGACGACTCTGCCTGCACCCCCATGCGCCAGGAAGAGATTGACGGGCTGGAGGTCGCGATGAATGATGCCGAGCTCATGCGCGGCGTTCAGGCCATTGGCGGCTTGCTGGAGAATTTCCGCGCACTCGGCCACCGGCAAGGCGCCGCGCCGATTGAGGCAGTCGCGCAAGGTCTCGCCTTCCAGATACTCCATGGCGATGTAAGGGGTACCATCGTCCGCCTGGGCGGATTCGTAAATGGTCATCAGGTTCGGATGGCGAAGGCGCACCGACGGACTCGCTTCGTTCTGGAATCGCGACACAAGGTCAGGCTCGGCGACCAGGTTGCGGCGCATAACCTTGAGCGCCACGCGGCGATCGCCCAGGTCGATCTGCTCGGCCAGGAATACCGTGCCCAGGCCGCCTTCGCCCAAACGTTGCACGATTCGGAAGCGCCGGGCGAGGCTCGCGGGGATCTGGGCTTCCGTCTCCCGTGCCTGCCGTTCCTGCTCCGCTTTCTCTCTTGCGCGTCGCTCGGTTTCCGCCTTTTCCCGTGCCAGGCGTTCCTGCTCCGCTTTCTCGCGGGCAAGGCGATCCGCCTCGGCTTTTTCTCTCGCCAGCCGTTCCGCTTCCGTCCTTTCTCGTGCCCATCGCTCCTGCTCTGCCTTCTCGCGCGTCAGGCGTTCGGCCTCGGCTCTCTCTTTCGATCGCCGCTCTGCTTCGGCCTTTTCGCGGGCCTGCCTCTCCTGTTCGGCTTGCGTCTGGTCCTGCACGATCAGCTTGGTCGGCGAAAGCGCATCGGCTGCGGCCGCGGCTGCGGAAGAGAACTCGCGGGTGAACTCCAGCGCGGATGCATACCGTTGCTCGCGGTCCTTGGCGAGGGCCTTCATCACCACGGTCTCAAGCTGGGGAGGAACCGGCAGGCCGGGCGCGACCGCGCGGAATGGCGGCGGGTCCTCCATCATATGCTTGCGCAGGTAGCCCAGGGGCGTGTCGGAGTGAAAGGGCACGCGGCCGGTGAGCATTTCGTACACCACCACGCCCAGCGAGTACAGGTCGGACCGCAAGTCCAAGCGGTCGCTGCGCATGCCGGAGGCTTGCTCGCTGGACATGTAGGCGGGCGTACCCAGCACCATGCCGGTCAGCGTGTGCGTGGAGGACTCGCGCAGCTTGGCGATGCCGAAGTCGACCACTTTGACCACCCGTTCGCCTTCATCGCCCTGTGTAAGAAAAATGTTGTCGGGCTTGAGGTCGCGATGAATGATGCCCAGCTTGTGCGCGGCATTCAGGCCGTTGGCGGTCTGCCGGAGGATTTCCGCGCACTCGGCCACCGGCAAGGCCCCGCGCCGTTTGAGGCAGTCGTGCAAGGTCTCGCCTTCCAGAAACTCCATGGCGATGTAGGGGGTACCGTCCTCTGCCTGGCTGGATTCGTAGATGGTCACCACGTTGGCGTGGCGAATGCGTCCGGTAGAGCCTGCTTCGTTTTGAAAGCGCAGCAGGAATTCCGGATCGTCCAGCAGCTTGCGGTTCAAGACCTTCAGCGCCACGGGGCGGTTGCCCACGCCGATCTGCTCGGCTAGAAATACCGTCCCCATGCCCCCCGCGCCCAGACGCCGGACGATGCGGAAGCGCCGGGCCAGCCCGGAAGCAACCTGGGCTGCCGTGCCGTCCACGAGCGCCGTAAGCCGCGTGGCATCTTGCGGACAGAACCCCATGTCGTCAGGGTAAGTGCGCGAGCAGGTTGGGCAGGTTTTCATTGCACTCCGGGTGGCGTGGATTCTGGCAAATCCCTCCCAGCGCGCAGGATAATACCACCGGACGGCGTCCATGCCAGCTGATGCGAGCGAATTACTTTCTCGCAACCAACACGGATGCGGTGCCGTGCCTGGCGACGCGGATCGCCGCCTTTCCGGCTGAGGCGGAAACGGTCGCGTGATAAGACGGGCCGTCCGCGGAACGAACTTCCACGGAGCGAATCTCTCCGGCATCGGGAATCTGCACGGACACCGTAACTTCTTCCCATTGGTCGGCGCCGCGCGAGCGGTGGCGAAGGCGTGAGGTCAACGGGACCACGTAAGCGCCGGCCCCGTTAACGAAGAGGTTTACGTCGTTCTGCCCGGTCGCGGCGACGCAATGGGGCAATAATACCTGGCGTTTGCCCATCAGCGGATCGAAAAGCGGCGCATAGAGTTCCAGCAGATCGGCTGCCCGGGGGTTCGGCTTCTGCTGCGAAATGGGAAACTCATGCGCGATCATCTGGGGGAAAACCGCGAACTGTAGCCTGAGCTTCATCTGCTTCTCAAATTCCAGCAGATCGCCCTGGTAGTCCTTGCGCATTTCCCATGCTGAAACCGGACGGTACGGCGCCAGATAGGCCAGGGCGGGGACGTAATCATTCTCATGGCAGTATCCGTCGACATCCCGCAGCACCTCGACGCGATAGAACTGATTTACAAAGACGCGCTTGCCGTTGGCGTAAGCGAGCCGGCAAATCTCCTGTATAGCGGCCGCGACCGGTTGGGCGAGGTTTTCGACGGCGCGATCGCCGATGGTGCTGAAGCCATCGTCATGGCCGTAGTCATAGTGGCTTGACCAGTCCAGGCGGTCGATCACGAAGCCCTGAATACCCGGCAGCCTCGAAAAATGGCGCTCGCATTGTGCCTTCAGCTCGGGCCAAATGGGACCGTCCAGGCGGGGATTGACGGCGCGATTGTCCTCCCAGCTCGGGATCTCGCGTCCCTGCACATCCCTGACGAGAGCATCGGCGAACTTCGTATGCAGAAGGCGTGTGGGGACATCGGCGCTGCCGTCTTCTCCTCCGGCACCCCCGTACTCGGTTACATTGAAATACCCGTAGATCCCGATTTGGTGCTGCGCCATTTCGGCGATGAAGGCGTTGATTTTCGCATCGCTCATCTTCTCACGCAGCTTCCACCAGCACGCGTACGTGTAGGGCGCCCACTCCGGATCGTCCGGCAGGTAATCCCCCAGGTACCTGAACCAGAAGCTTGACCACATATAGCGGACATGCTGCCGGGCCATTTCGGTGAAATCAGGATGGTCCTGGATGTGGTGGTACCAGAACACTCCCTCCGCCTCCCCGCGTGGCAATGGGGGTTCAAAGTAGTCGGGAAACTCCCGGCTATAGGCATTGAGGGCTCCCTTGTAGTCGGCGGAGTGCGCATAAAAGAGCACCCGCAAGGTTGAGGGCTTGCCGTCTCCCACTCCTCGGTGGCCCAGGGTCATCCGCAGTACACGGCCGCCAATCCACTCAAATTGCAGGTGTGGGACGTTCACGTTGGGTGGCAACGCCAGAGTGAGGGCTTGATCGGTCTTGGGATCCATCACCGTAATAAGAGGCAACACGTAAGCAGCCCCGCTGTCCCAACCGGCGGTCGCATAAGCAACGGGCCGATAGGTTGGGCGCTCCCCCACCTGAACCTCCGGGTCATTGGAGGGAGTGAAAATCCTCAACTCCGGGGACAATACAGGCAAATCGATGGTTATCTCATGTCCCACACGCTTCGCGGCGCTCGTGAGCGTGATGTCCCAGGCAAGGCTGGACTTCCCCTTCGACCATTTTGAGCCGAATTCGAGGCCGAGCGCGCCGATCCGGCCTGCGGCAAGGCTGTCACTGACGTCGGTGACCTCGTTCCGCACGCTTACGTGGACAGGGTTGCTCAGCCAGACGCGCCGCGCCCCGGGCGGGCCGGACTCGATTCGGATTGGAATTCCATCCGCACCCACGCCCACGTCCAGATCACCGCTGGCAACCCTTTCACTTGCGGCCGGGATCCCTTGTAACAGCCGGTTATGGGAAAGTGCTGCGGTTGAAGCCACCGCGACTTCCAAAAACGCTCGCCTTTTCATGCCCTGCAACCTCCCAACGAGTGTCAAGAAGGAGATAGCTTATAGCATGTGGCAATCAAGCTGGCAATGCAGGGTGACGAGTGACAAACGAGTAACAAGTGACGAGCAAGAGAGTTTTCCAGGCGCCGGAGCTGGTCTAAAGCCCCGGATCTATATCCACTTGCAACTGCCAACTGGGGGTTGCGCTGGAGGTAAGATTTGCCATTTACAAGTGGGTTTGACCATTGTAAAATGGCACCATGACGGCCAAGATATCTCTCGACAAAGCCGGACGTCTGGTGCTTCCTAAAGCCCTGCGGGAGGAGATGCAGCTCAGCGCCGGGGACACGCTGGTTCTGGAAAGTGAAGGCGAACGGATTATGTTACGCCCGGTTCGCGCGCGGGTGCTTCTCCAGAAAGAACGTGGAGTCTGGGTATATCAAGGCGAACCCAGCAATGCCTCCCTTCCCGATTTGATTGACCAGCAACGTGCTGAGCGCCTGCGCGACATACTCTCCCGATGAGAGACTTTTTCGATACTTCCGTTCTCGTCGCGGCATTTTGGCGCGGGCATGCCCAGCACGAATCGAGCCTCCGGTTATTCGCTTCCGCCACCCGGGAAGAGTGCGCCTGCGGAATTCACACCCTCGCGGAAGTATACGCCTCCATGAGCGCGTTGCCGGTCAAGCCCATGATTCCTTCCGAACAAGCCTTCTTATTCGTCGAAGAGATCCGGCAGCGGCTCAGTCTTATCTCCCTCAGCGAACGGGAATATTTGGCGGCGATCCAGAACGCGTCGCAACAGGGCCTGACCGGAGGCCGCATCTACGACGCCCTGCTACTGCGCTGTGCCGCAAAGTGCGATGCCCGGAACATTTTTACTCTGAACCTCAAACATTTCCAGTCGATCGCACCCGGCCTCGCCGACCGCATGCGTATTCCCTAGGAATCCCGCGCCGGGGCGGGGGAAACCGGGGACTGGCACGACGTTTTCTCGAAATCGCCGGTTGTGCAGAATAGCCAGAGTGTGGAGACCTAAATTGGCGGCGTTTGCTTTTGGTTTGGTGCGAGGGAACAATCCGGATTGATGAGCAGCCACAGCAGGCCGCCCAGCACGCACAAAGTGGGGAAGGTAAGATTTGCCATTGTGCAGCCCCCGCACACCGCGCAGACGGGGCGTACTCCTAGTCTTTGAAGCCTTCGAAGGCTTCGCGCACGATGGTCTCGATGGAAGTCACTTCATCGTCAGTCAGTTTTTCAAATTCACCCTCCCGCCGCTCGCGGCCCAGCTTGCCATCGTTCAGGCGGATGAACCTGACCAGATTTTCCGCCAGCCGATCCGGCATCTCGACGGTGTTCATGATGCGGCGCATCGCCTCGTCATTGCGGCGCAGGAAGTCGATTTCCTGCGGCAGGTCTTTATCGATGGCGCGTGCGACGCAGGCGTAAAGGAACTCCGCCGCCTCCGTGCAGTCGAAATAACGATACAGGTCGGCCGTATCGTTCAGAACCTCGACGTTTCTCTCGGCCGTCGGCCGCCATTCGATGAAGTTCATCAGCGGGCCGGAATGCGCGCGCAGCGTTTCCCGATAGGTGTCGATGCGATCCAGCATGACGGTGGAGACCGGAAACACCATGCCGGGCGGCGTGAATTTTCGCTCCGCCAGAACGTGATGGATCAGGCAGCGGTGCAGACGCCCGTTGCCGTCCTGGAAAGGATGGATGTAGACGAAACCGAATGCGGTGGCCGCCGCCTGCAACACGGAGTCGAGCTCTCCTTCGCGCATGCGTTCGTTCGCGGCAATCATCCCCTGCAGCAGAGGCGGCAAATCCTGCGGGCGCGCGCCGATGAATTCCGGCAGCGGGTCGCCCTCGTGGTCGCGCTCTCCCAGGAAAACGCCGTCCGGCCGCAGGCCGGCCCGCGTGAAGCGCGTGTCCTCAATCAGCACCCCGTGCAGGCGCACGATCTCGTCAAGCGTGAGCGGGTTTTTCCCGGCCTGCAGCACGGCGCGGCCCCACCTCTCCAGCCGGCTGCGCGGCGGCTTTTCGCCTTCGATCTCGAAGCTGGCGCGACTGTCCGCGAGCAAAAGGAAACTGGCCGCGCGCGCCACCAGGTTCGAGCCGGTGCGTCCAATGACCTCGTTCGCCTTGGTTCCGAGCGCGCGCGCGCCGAAGTCGGTGAGCGCCTGCGTCCTGCGAATGACCGGGCAGAAGGCCGGCGTGCCGAGCAGGTTATCGCGCACCTTGTGACGACGGGACAACCGCGGCGTTGCCGTGAAATAAAAGCGGTCGTCCAGCAGATCGGTGAAACTCGCCTCCGCCGCATCGGGAATGTCGAGCGTCCGGCCGGTGAGGAATTCATAGAGGAACCAGGCGCGCCGGTTGGGTGCGCCGGTTCGGGGCGCTGCGCACGAATGCGGTGACGGTATCCTGCGGGACGGCTTGGAAGAGCCGTTTCAGGACGAGCAGGTCGAGGCCTTCATGGCGCAGCGCGAATCCCATCTGGTCGCCGAAGGACTCACCGGGCCAGTATCGCTTGTCGAAGACGTTCCAGCCTCCCTCCTCCCGGCGGCTCCCCTTGAGGTGCTGTCCGGATACGACGCTCGGTCGGCGGACGGGAGCCTGAACTTCGAATGTCTGGACAAGGGCCGCCCAGCCTGCCAGCCTTGTATGCGCCGGCACCGCCTTCTCCTGAAAGATTCCGGCGAGATGATTATTATTGGATTGATTTTCAGTGGCCACGGTCGAAAAATCCTCTTTTCGGTCGAAACCAATCGATAATTGTGTTCATTGGTCGAAAGCCAATATACACGATTTTTGGTCGAAAACCAATCTTTAAGGTCGAAAAGATTGTTGATTTAATCACGAAGGTCGAAAAGCAATACTTATTGGGGAAGCCGGGGACGTGAAGTTCCCGGTTTTTCTGGGGGTTACGGTTGGCACAAGTTGCGCTTCTAGTGGTAGTGGTTAGGCATAACGGTTGTCGGACGCCTATCAGCCGTCGGCTTGCGCGGGCGCCCTACTTTTTGGGGCCGCAATCGACGCTGCGTGCTCCGTTCGATCATCGCCGTGAATTCCTCCGCTCCCAAGGGACGCCCCGTGTGGGTACACTGCCGAAGGGCCAACAGGTTCTCGGCTGACTCCCCCGCCTCCAGAAATTTCCTCCAACTGTCTTCCGACCAGTGCTTACGCCACAAGGCCATTTCCAAACAAGGGTCCGGTTCTCCGGTTCCGCAGTGCGCCGCGGCACTGGACCACGTCCACGCCTCGGCCTCCCCCACCAGCCCGGCCCGCACCGGGTTCCGCTCCGTGTAGCGCAAGGCCAGCCATAAGTGGCCGGCATCCATCGGACAGGAGTAAAACCGCCCCTGCCATGCATGCCCGCTGGAAGCGTGCGCCACGTTCCAATAGGCGGCGTAACGCCCATGCACCGCTTTCAGCGCCGCGCCCAAAGCCTCCGCCCGAAGGGGGATCACCACCAAGTGCACGTGGTTCGACATCAAGCAGTACCCCACCACCGAAAGGCGTCATGAGACCTCCCCTGCTTTACGAGGCCGCTACGGCGCGCAGTTCGATGTACTTTTCATGGCGGAACGGGAAAAGTGATCGGCGAACGCCACCAAATCGCGCGCAGTTTCGGCGCCCATCATCGGGATGCCGTGGCCGCACGCCAATACCGACGGCTCGATCCTCGCGAGTGCGGCAACCGACGCCTTCGCAGCCTGCCAGTTCCACGTTGCCACGGATGGCGGTCGAGCTATGCTCTGCTTGTTCCTCAGCAGACCCCAAAAAGAATCGATGTCCACTGTCAAGCAGGCGTCGCCCGTGATCAACACACGGTCGCTCTTGCGGAAGAACGCGACGTGGCCCGGTGTATGGCCCGGCGTGGGAATGCACTCCCAGTCGGGGAGACCGGGAACGCCGTCGCCCGGGACATACCCACGCGCGGCGTCGCCCAGATTGAACTTTGAGGCGAACCGCTCGGTCACTCGGGAAAAGAAGCGTATCAGCCGCGGATCCTGCGAAAGCATGATCAGGACCCCGAGCGGGAGCATGAACCCGCCGACCGGAGGGTCCGGCTTTTTCGGCGGTTCAACCAGCGGAGCTGGCGTTCCGGTGACAAAGGGTAACTCGTCACGATGCACGTAAATTGGAACGCTCCACTCTCGCGACAGCACCAGGGCCGAGCCGGGTGATCTTCGTGAAAATGCGTTAGCAAGATCGAAGCGGGGCGGACGGCGCCGAATAACGATACCGCGCTGTCCTGGATCAACCGGCCACATTTGGGCATTCCGGTATCGATCAAGGCCCACGACGCTTCGGATCGCACGAGGTAGACGTTGGCCCAGAAAGTCTGAAGCCAATACACGCCCGTGGCGATTTCTTGCGGCTGGGCAGCCATATCCACCTCCGATTTAGCCGAAACGGACCGGCATCGATACGAGGGTCTCCCGCTTCCGGAGCATCATGATGATGACGATGCCGGCCCAGGAAACCGGGGATATCCAGATTTCCAAAAGCAAGAGCTGAAGGTTAAGAATCGAGTCATGGTCCGGTCGAAATAGGTTATCGGTAGACCGTGGCGTTCCGCGAATATTCCATCTCGTCGCGTTTGCCCTTAGCGACCGCTCGCACTTCAACGCGCCCCAAGGCGAGCCCGGGGCAGTAAGCACTGATCCTCGCTCGTCCCACGCGCGAAGTTGCACGCATGGCGATGCGCGTCATGCCGGCCACGGCCTCCCACTCGAAGCCCGTGGCGTGCCCCGCCCAGGTTTGCGGCAACAGCTCACCCGGGCCGTAACAGTTGAACGCGATGGCGTTGCAAGCGCTCGGAACCAGCGTGCCATCCTTATCCACGACCCTCGCTGTGATATAGGCCAGACTCTCGCGGTCGCCGGAATTAACCTGCGGTACGTCTGACTCCAGAATGATGCGGGCCGGCGGGCCAGCGGTTTTGCGCTCATCGGTAAGAGGCTCCCCTAGAAAATACGCAACCGCCTTCAGTGTTCCGGGCTGGTAGGGCACGACCCACACTCGGGGTGGGTGAAGAAGGCCCGGGGCTTCCCCTTCCTTCTTTACGCCCAACGATTTCTCGTTGAGAAAGAGCTCCACTTCCGCGGCATTGCTGTACACCTTCACAGATTTACTCTTGCCTTCGTCTCCAGGCCATGTCCAATGACCGCAGATGCGGAGCGTGGGTTTGGAACTCCACTGGCTCCGATAGAAGTAGAAGACGTCTTTGGGTATCCTCCAGGCGTCGGCCATGCCGAATGTCACCAGATGCGGAATCACCGGATCGTATTCCTCGCCGTCGTAGTCAAACTGATGCCATAGAGCGCTTCCGGCGATCCACGGACGAGGATTGAGCTGACTTAAGAATTCCTCATGCAGCACGCAGCCCAGGTCTTCGCTCTCCGGCCCCATTCCATAAATGCCCCGCCCAATACCCGCGACGGTGTATTCCTCGATCATGTACTTCCGTTGGGGATGCAGCCGGTGGTCCCGGTCGTCGTCTTCCCATGTGGAGTACAGTCCCACGACGTCAAGCATCTCCTTGATGGCTTCGACGCGTGGATCGTGCATGGTCACAATGCGGGTGGGATCCAGTTCGCGGTATTTCCGGATCACCGTCGTCACCACTCGCGTGGCGACGTCATCGGGAGAATCGATCTCGCCGCAGAATCCGTACATGAGAACGCACGGGTGGTTGCGGTCGCGGAGGATCATCTCTTCTGCTGACTTGGTCTGAATCCTCAGATACTGCGGCGTGTCTGCCACCTCCTCCCCAATAAACAATTCCTCCAGCACCAGGATTCCCAATCGATCGCAGGCCTCCATCACCGCAGGGTCATGCGGGTAATGGCTGGTCCGGAAGAAGTTCGCGCCCATATCACGGATGACTTCCATATCTTTAACGTGCCGCGAATTGGGCAGAGCATTTCCCATCCCGGGATAGGATTGAAACCATGTCGTTCCCCGCAACTGCAGCCGCCTTCCATTCAGGAAGAACCCTTGCTTAGCGTCGAAGCGGAACCAACGCAAGCCCAGTGGAATCTCAATGGAATCGATGGGTTGTTTCGCTTCCCCAAGGTAGGTGCGGATCCGGTAAAGATGGGGATTGTCTGGAGACCACAGCTGCGGGTTATTCAGCGGCGCGATTTCTTGAGTGACGTCCCGGCTTGCGTGCCCGGAGACGGCAACGGAAGCAGTGGCGGCCCCCACGAGTTTGCCGGCAGGGTCGATAACCTCGTGGGTCAGGGATAGACTTCTTGATTGACTGGTCGTATTGGTGACCGTCGAATGAACCACAACATCCGCCGACTGCTCGCTGACCCGCGGCGTTGCCCAGTAGACCATTGATACGTAAACGGGCTCCGAGACTCGCAGCCAGACGTCGCGATAAATCCCTCCGTAATATGTCACGTCGGTCTTCACGGTGGGTGAAATGTCGGGATTGTAGAGGTTGTCGACTTTAACCGTAAGCACATTGACTTGGGGGCCGAACTCCTCGAATTCGGTGATATCGAACTCAAAGCTCGTGTATCCGCCCTTGTGTTCGCCCACGCGGCGGCCGTTCAGCCAGAACTCCGACACCTGATTGGCGCCTTCGCATTCCAGGAAAAACCTCTTCCCCCGCAGGTCTTCGGCGAGTTGGAAATGCTTGCGATACCATCCGATGCCGCGGAAGTAGCCCGGGATCTCATCGCAACTATCGTGAGCGTTCCAGGTGTGTGGCAAGTCGACTGACTCCCACCAGGAATCATCGTAACCGACCTCATAAGCGCTGCGGAAAGCTGGTTCGATCGCCGCCCCAGCGGAAGTGTCACGATCGAAGGAGCCCAGCTCCCCGCCCCCATGTTCTTGACGGCAAAACAGCCAGCCGGCATTGAAGTTCTCGCGCCAACGCGGCGTGGGTTGCGGTCCGATGCTCTCCTCGACAGGGGCGGCCAAGCGCACCCGTCTTGATAATGCCGGGAGTGCTTGAGAAGCCGCCATCCCCCCGGCCACACTGCCCAGGAATTCTCTACGTTTCATGCCTTCCCTCCACTATGCCCGATTCCGCAACGTCCCGAATCCCCTCACAAGAGCCACTACCTCACCGCTTGCGCGATGAGGCAGGCCAGTTACTTTGCCGGGATCCGGATGTGCACAGAGCCTGGCTCCAATTTCGGAGCCACCGCAGTCACCACGATCTCTCCCGGTTTTTCTGGGGGTTACGATGGGCACAAGTTGCGCCTCTAGCTAGTGGTCGTTATTAGACGTAATGGTTGTCGGACGCCGATCAGCCGTCGGCTTGCGCGGGCGCCCTCCTTTTTGGGGCCGCAAACGACGCTGCGTGCTCTGTTCGATCATCGCCGTGAATTCCTCCGCTCCCAAGAGGCGCCCCGTGTGGGTACACTGCCGAAGGGCCAACAGGTCCTCGGCTGACTCCCCCGCCTCGAGAAATTTCCGCCAACTGTCTTCCGACCAGTGCTTACGCCACAAGGCCATTTCCAAACAAGCGTCTGGTTCTCCGGTTCCGCAGTGCGCCGCGGCAACGCTATTTACGAATCCTGGCGAAAAACACTCCATGTTCGGGGACATCAACGGAAAAGCTGCCGTGGAATGTTCCCAAGTCTTTGCGCTCCCAGAGGTCACGTACAAAAGCATCCTGCGGAAGCCCAATATCCTCAAACTTCACTGCGACCGTGACGACGCCCTGCTCGCGATTGAAGAAACCCACGGCTTTGCTGCCATCCTTCAGCGGCTTCATAAGGACTTCGACGGGTCCCTGCTCCATGATGCAGCGTCCCTGGATTCCCGCGGGATCTTGATCCACGGCGATGACTTCCGGATTGGTTAAGATCGCAACCGTTTCCGGCGTCATGGCCGTAAGATCGTTTCCGGTTATCAGAGGAGCGGCCAGCAGACACCATAGCGTCATGTGCATGCGGTATTCATTATCTGTCATACCCCCGTTCCCAATTTCCAGCATGTCGGGGTCGTTCCAATGACCGGGCCCGGCAAAGCCTTCCAGGCCCTGCTGGCCGAACCCAATGGCCAACATTCGCGCGTAGCTGTCGTCAATGTCGCCCGTGGTGCGCCAAAGGTTCGCGCCCTCGGCGGCGGCATATTCCCAGACCGCGCCTCGGCCATGGACGCTGTAAACCATGGGCCGACCCGCGTGGGCGATCGCCTCGCGCATTTTTCGAAACACCTCGGGATATTGGCCACGCTGATATACGGTCCCGGCGGTGCACCAGTCGTACTTCAAGTAGTCCATTCCCCAGGAGGCAAAGAGCTTGGCATCCTGCTCTTCGTGCCCGTAGCTTCCCTCGAAGTCCCCACAAGCCTTGGGTCCGGGCGAGGTGTAAATGCCAATCTTCAATCCTTTGCTGTGAACGTAGTCGGCCAGCGCCTTCATGTCGGGAAAACCTGGATTGGGATGGAGGTTGCCCTGCGTATCTCGAACTCCCTCCCAACCTTCATCGATGTTGACGTACTCATATCCTGCGGCCTTCATGCCACTGGTGACCATAGCGTCCGCCTGCGCGCGAATGATCGCGTCTTTAATGTTGTCGGCGAACTTGTTCCAACTGTTCCAACCCATGGGCGGCGTCATGGCCAGATGGCTGCTGGGCGAGTGCTGCGCCCGCAGAAGAAAAGGTTGATCGAGAGCGAAAATGACGATCGCGAGGATAACAAGTATTTTCTGCAAGGGTAAATATCACTCCTTTCGAGTCTGCGGGTTCACGCACACAAACGGCGCGCCTGCAATCTCGTTTGCAGCGCGGTAATCAGTCAAGAAAATACCACTCCTGCGGCGAAAAGGAACCCGGCCCTAGTCATATTCCACCAGCGCCATGCACACAAGATTAAACGGCGGAACCTGAAAGCCGATGTACGAACCCGCCGGCTGGAAGGCCATTTCTTTCCGTTCCGGAAGCAGGGACACCCTGCGCACCGTATGACGCTCCGGGACCTGAACACGAATGGTCGCAGCCACGGGGATGGTCGGAACCTGCGCCTGGAGGTTGAGCATCCCCAACAGCAGGCGGCGATTCTCAGCTTGGTGGAAGAGAGTGACTTCAACCGACCGGTTTGTATCGGCTTCGAATTTGTAAGGTCCGGACAGCACTCGCTCCAGCAGCACCTGGAAAATCCTGGCGTCGACGACATCGCCACGTGATTCCAGCGGCGCCGCTACCCAAACGGCCTTTCCCTTTCCGAACGCATGGATCACAATGCCCGGATCCTGGCCCGGTTCAGGAGCAGGAGGATTGCTCCAGATTTGGGCAAAACGGGTATTAAGGGGGTTACCCGCGTCCGGATCCACAAATGGGAGGGTGACGGTGGCCAGCACTTCTGCTGAAGGTTCAGCCTGTACCTTGACCATCGGCCCGCTGAAGCCGATGTTCTCCTGCGGCCAGATTGCGGCGGTTAAGGCTTTGTCTCGAGTGGAAAGATAGGTGGTCCGTCCTCCGGTCTTGCCCACATACCGCACGCCCAGCACATCGCCAAGCAGCAACTTTTCCGCGCCATCTCCCGGAGCGCTCATGGAAGAGGCGCCGCTGGCATAGAGAATGCCTCCCTTGCCGACGAACTCGCGGAAGACGGCGGCCTGCTCCCCTGTCATTTCGATAACGTTGGGCAAGACCACGGCACGGTATTTGTCGATCTGGTCCAGGGATGCATTGGTGATGACGCCGAAAGGGATGTGGGATTCGCGAAGGAATCTGGCTGCTCCCACGGCCGCGTCAAGGTGCGGCGACTTAATCCAGATATGTTTAGATACTTCAGCAGCCGTTAACTTGCCAGCATCGGGGTCATACATGGAATTGCGGTCGTAATAGATGGCGACATCCGCCAGCATTTCGCCGCCGAGAAACGGCTCGTACGCGTCGTGGAGCGAATTGATTTGGGAAAGGTATTCGTACGCCTGGTGATTGAGCTCGCCCGTAGGTTTGAGGGCGTCGATCAGCATGCAGGCGGATGAGTGAATCATGGGGATCATGGATTCAAGGGCGAGCTGTTGAAACGGCTTGGTGGTCTCAAAGTCGTTCAGGTTGAGCGTCCGTGAAGTCTGGAATTCGAAGGGGCGATTTCGCGTCAGGCCCAGATAAGCCTTGCAAACAATCGAGAATTGCGCCGCGCCGCCGTAGAAGTCGCCGGCGCAAAAGTCGGAGGCATCATTTTGCTCCAGTGAAACGCCCAGCGCCCAGGGGCCAAAGAACGTGCCGAACTGGTGGTAGACCTGGAGGGGGCGAATCTGCTTCGCGGCTTGGGTAACCGAGAGGGCGAACTCGCGCATCCAACGCTCCCGGCTCTTTTGGAATGAGCGCCATTGCGGGTCTTTCCAGTCCACGATACGCGGTGGCTCCGCGCCCTGCTCCTTCCAGTAACGGGCAATACAATGGGGGCAATAGCAGAGGGTGGGCCAGAACGTCATGTCGAAAAAGATGCTCTCGAAATCGTAGTTGGCCACTAACTCCTTGATGGTGGCGAGAGCATGTCCGGTGTAGGGCGAATTGATGCAGACGGCTCCCGTGCGATCATGGCTTTCCGGATCGGGGCCGGCCGGAGGCAGAATCCGCCAATCCGGATGGGTCCGGTACGCCCAGTCATCGACGATCAGGCTGTAATAGGCAATGCGGTGAAGCCCGCGGCGCCGGCACTGCTCCATGACTTCGCCAAAGTAGTCGCGGCCGTTCATGTTGCGATGCATTTGTCCGAGCTGGGTACGCCACAGGCAGAGACCGACGTGGGAATTCGCGTATTGCATCAACGATTGAAAACCGGCGCCGGCAATGGTCGAGACATAATCGACAGGATCGAAGCTGGCCAGAAGCCGATCGTCCCAGTCGGGCACATGCGTGTCCACCAGAAGCCGGCGGTAGGTCCGCGACGGCCATTCCACCGGCCGAGCCGGTATTCTCGCGAGCTCATGCGGTTCCGTGAGTGAATCGGCGTTTCTGCCAGCGGCGCATGGAGACGGCTGATCGTTAACACGTGCGCGGCTTCGCCAAGCATCGACCGCGCCCAATCCTGCCAACTTGTTGAACGTTCTTCGATCCATGGCGCGAAACCATAGCAGAAAACCTCCTGGCTGTCGAACCAAAGCCGGGAACTTCCTGTCTGTCCCGGATTGATTCCCGATTGATTTGATTTGGTTTCCGATTGATTTGATTTGGTTTCCCCGATTTGGTTCCGGTTTGGTTTCAGGTCCGCCCGAACCCGCGAACGCATGTGTTGTACTAAAACGCACACTTGAGATTTTCGGGCGGGGGCGTATACTCCCCGCGACGGGAGTACTGATTTTTGACGTGGTCCCCGCCAAAGTTGAAGAATACAGCGGGAGCCATCGCGCCCGCGACTAACGTAGGGCCGAAGAGCCTTCGGCCCTACATCCGGCCGAACGCTGTTCGGCCCCACATCCGGCCCAACGCTGTTGGGCCCTACAACCGGCCCCAACGCTGTTCGGCCCTACAACTGGCCCCAACGCTGTTGGGCCCTACAACTGGCCCCAACGCTGTTGGGCCCTACAACCGGCCGAACGCTGTTCGGCCCTACAACTGGCCGAACGCTGTTGGGCCCTACAACTGGCCCCAACGCTGTTGGGCCCTACAACCGGCCCAACGCTGTTGGGCCCTACAACTGGCCCCAACGCTGTTGGGCCCTACAACTGGCCCCAACGCTGTTGGGCCCTACAACTGGCCCCAACGCTGTTGGGCCCTACAACTGGCCCAACGCTGTTGGGCCCTACATCCGGCCGAACGCCGTTCGGCCCTACGGACGCCCGAACGCGATTCGGCCCCGCCGATGAACTACGACGCGAAAATCCATCATCGCCGTTCCATCCGCCTAACTCACTACGACTATTCACTGCCCGGGGCATATTTTGTAACGATCTGCGCATTCGGCAAGCAGTGCATCTTCGGCAGTGTGGTTGGGGACCAGATGCGCGACAGCGACTGCGGCCGAATTGTGCGGGAACAATGGTTCGACACCGTCCGAATTCGTCCGCAGATTGAACTGGACGCGTTCATGGTGATGCCCAATCATTTGCACGGAATCCTTTGGATGCTGGGCCCAAAAGGTGAGCATATTCTGAGGAACACTGGCTACGTGATACCAGACGCCGTAGGGCCGAAGAGCCTTCGGCCCCAAGTTGGGCCCAACGGTGTTGGGCCCGGCGCGCACGTAGGGCCCAACGGTGTTGGGCCGGGGCCGAACGCTGTTCGGCCCTACGGACGCCCGAACGCTGTTCGGCCCTACGTGCACGGCGCGGGCCAACCGGGGACCGGCCCGGCGAACGCCATCCCGCCCATGCGTCCGCGCTCGCTAGCGTCCTGGGCATCCGGGTTTAAATCTGCCGTTACCAGCCGAATTCGGAAATTTTGGAACGATCCTTCCGCTGCGGTCTGGCAGGAGGATTACTTCGAGCGCATTATCCGCGATGAGGAAGAACTGTTGAATATACGCGATTACATTCTCTCGAACCCGCGGCGCTGGAAATTGGATCGCGAAAATCCCGAGGCTGGTCCCGATGCCGAAGATGACGTGCCGTGGTATTCGTAGGGCCGAAGAGCCTTCGGCCCCACATCTGGCCGAACGCTGTTCGGCCCTACAACCGGCCGAGCGCTGCTCGGCCCTACATCCGGTCCGAACGCAGTTCGGCCCTACAAACGCCGGACGCCGTCCCACGGTACATCGCATGAACCCACCCGACGACTGGCTCGGAAAATCCTCCAAATTACGCGTTGACCGTGCCCGAGGCGACCCCGCGCCGCGCCCAATGGGGGATCACCACCAGGTGCACGTGGTTCGCCGTGCCACCCGTCGCGAGTAGAGGGCAGTGCGGTCATGCACTACGGTTGGCGGCGACGGGTCCCGATCGGCGAGGGACACGGAGGCAGAAAAATCTTCATGCGGCGTTACTTCGATGAGCGTCTCACTCAGGAGATGCTTGTACGCGTCGTGGTGAAAGAAACGGACACTGAGCGGGTGGTAACCACGGTTTACATTACTTCCAAAATCGGCAAATATATGGGAGAGGCAAACCCATGAGAGTGCTTTACGACCGGGAATCTGACACGTTGACCATCACCCTCCGTGAGGATCGAATCAAGGAGAGTGACGAGGTTCGTCCCGGCGTTATCGCCGATTTCGGGTATGACGGGAGTGTTGTGCGCTTCGAGATTCTGGACGCTTCCAAGGTGGTTGAGAACACCCGCGAGATGCAATTCGCGCTGGCGGAATGGCCTGACCCAAAACAAGACGGAATGCAACCGAAACTAACCTTTAAGTACGACCGGGAAGCTGACATCCTGCACATTGACAAGTGCCCGCCCTATCCCGCCCAGGAATCGGAGGAATTACTGTGGAATGATGTTGGAGGCCGAGTAGACCGTCAGTGATTCCCGCCCCAAGTCCCGCGCTGCTGGATTTCCGCCACGTGTCCGTCATGCTGGGCTGCAAACGCGTGCTCGATGACGTTTCGCTCACCATCGGGGCGGGCGAGCACGTGGCCATCCTGGGACCGAACGGGTGCGGCAAGTCCACACTGATCAAAACCATCACGCGCGAACTCTACCCGCTGGCCGAGCCCGGATCGTCGCTGACCATCCTGGGGCAGGATACGTGGGATGTGTTCGAACTGCGCCCGCTGCTGGGGATCGTTTCGAGCGAATTGATGTGGCGCTGCACGCGGGAAATCACCGGCCGCGAACTGGTGCTCTCCGGGTTCTTCAGCAGCATCGGGATTTACCCTTATCACGAAGTCACCACGGCCATGATCCAGAAAACCAACCAGGTGCTGGACCTGCTGGACGCCCGGCGCCTGGCCGATCGGGAGATCACCGGGATGTCGTCGGGCGAGGCGCATCGATTGCTCATCGGCCGCGCCCTGGTGCACCGTCCGCTGGCGCTGCTGCTGGATGAGCCGAGCAATAGCCTGGATTTTCGCGCTGCCTTGGAACTGCGCGATGTCTTGCGAAAACTGGCGCGGGCCGGCACCGGAATCGTGATGGTGACCCATCATCTCCCCGATATTCTGCCGGAAATGGAGCGCGTCGTGCTGCTGCGCCACGGCCGCATCTTCGCCGATGGCCCCAAAAACGACCTCTTGACCACTGAGCGCCTTGGCGAGCTGTTTGGCCACCCCGTGGATGTGGTTCGGCGCGACGGCTATTACCACCTGTGGTGATTCGCTCTGCGATGCGCCCCCACGAGTCAGCGCAAGGCAGGTTGACCGGCTTTCGCGATTCATCGACCCCCAACGGCGTTCCCGCCTGCGAGGGAGTGGAACTCGGCCTACGACGAACGCCATTCTGCGCCGCGATCGCGACCCAAGGCATCTGCGAACCCCTCGCCAAGGGCGGCGCCAATCCGCAACGACAAAAAGACCGAGATGGGTTACGGAGATTCCTGGTGTTGAGCGCTCTGTAGCGGGATATCCACTTTACCGTTCCGGAAAAGCGCGCTTGGAAGCTCACGATGAAATGTCAAGCGCGCGAGCGCTCGCCCGCACGCGCGGAAGTTTGCGCCGCCTCACGATGTTATTCCGAATCAGGGAGCGCGGGCCGTTGTGCTTTCGATCAACTCACGCAGTTCGCGTTCGACGCGACTTAGAACGTCTCGCCAATCCCCCAGCCGCGATTGTCGAAACAGCCGGGCCGTGGGGTACCACGGACTGTCCTCGCGATCGAGTAGCCAGCGCCAATCGGGCGAGCGGTGCAACAGAATCCATGCGGGTTTCCCCATGGCTCCGGCAAGATGGGCCACTGACGTGTCAATGGAAATCACCAAGTTCAAGTTAGCCACGATCGCCGCTGTGTCGGCAAAGTCCTGCTGCTCATGCTGGAGATCGACCAAGCGCGCGCGCGATCCCAACGCCTTCACTTGGTTTGCGGGCCTCCCCATCTGCAAGGAGTAAAACGTCGCGCCTGGCAGGTTGGTCAGCGGCGCCAGCATCTCCAGTGGGATCGAACGCCACCGCTCGTAGGGGAACGCCGGATTGCCTGCCCACGCCAATCCGATTGCCAGCGATTTCCCCGCCAACCGCTGCCGCCATGTTTCCACCAGGGCGGGGTCTGGAAATACGTAAGGGACCGGGGCAGGAACCGAGTGCAAATCCGTGGCGAACGCGAGCGGCAAACTCAACAGCGGGCAGTGCCAGTCGATTTCGGGTAGAGCGTCCCCGCGGCGAATCACCGCACCCACACCGGGCGTGAACGCCAGCAGACGGTGCAAGCGGGGCTGGACTTCCAAGACAACATCTCCTCCGCGCGCTGCCACCAGGGAGACGTACCGCACGAACTGAAGCGTGTCGCCCAAACCTTGTTCGGCGTGAAGCAGGATGCGCGCGCCTTCGAGAGATGCACCCGTCCAAAGGGGCTGCGGAAGCCGCCGGCCGTCGCGAGCAAAATGAGGCGTGCGCCACCGGTACTCATGCTCACGCCAACCCAGAGGGAAATTGCCTTCGAGGAGATGAATGTGGCCGAGAAAGGTATGGGCTTCGGCATCATCCGCTGCTAAATCCAACACACGATTGAAACACTCGGTGGCCTTTCCCAATTCGCCCTGTAGAAAATGGGTTATCCCCAGATGCAGGTGCGCCTCCACCAGACCGGGTTCGAGCTTCAGGACCAGCCGATACGACTCCGCGGCGGAATCGAGGTCCCCATGCCGTTCGAAGAGGCATCCCAACCCATAAACCGTGTAGGCGGAATCGGGCCTCAGGGCCAGGGCTCGCCGGTAGACTTCCACCGCCGCACCATAGTCTCCGATGTTGACCAGCGCGTGCCCCAACAAGTTATAAATCTCGTGCCGCTGAGGAGCCAGGGCCAGAGCGCGTCGGCAGGACTGCACCGCGTCCCGGTACGCCCCCTGCTTGCACTGAAGCCTTCCCAAGCTGCCGTAAACATCAGGCGAGTCCGGCTGAAGCTGGAGCGCGCGCCGGTAGCAACCCGCAGCGGCGTCCCAGTCGCCCAGCCATTCCAGCGCCGTGCCCAGCCAGTGATAGGGTAGTGCCGAATGCGGAAGCAGTTCTGCCAAGCGCCGATAACATCGATGCGCCGCCTCGAATTGTCCCCGGTCGAAATAAGTTCTCGCCAGACGCTCCAGCGTTTCCGGATCGTCCTCGTCAGGGCGGAGCGCCAGAGACTCGCTCATCCATTGGATCGATTTCTGATGTTGGCCTGCTTGCTGCGCCAGTACGGCGAGCAAGTGCAGCGCCGGCGCGCATCGTGGTGCAAGCCGGAGGCTCTGGCGGTAGCAGGCTTCGGCCGGTCCTCTGCGTCCCGCTCGATGGTACGTCAGGCCTTTCCTGAGAAGCTTTCCGACTTGTCGGTCAAACAACCACGGCTCGGACACGGATGACCTCGCAGGCGTCGCGCGTTGACGACTCGATCCCGGTCCATCGGACAGGACCGTTCCTGCGCCGGGCGTTCCTAAGCACCCAACGTAGATCTGTCCCTCCCCCCACCGGAGGCGTCAACGTGCCACGCTATTTCTCCATATCTTGTTTTTGGGGGAAAACTTTAAAGCTGAGGCAAACTGTGCCGGTCCAGCCCGTGCGCGACACACGCTTTGTTTATGCAGAATCTCACGAGTCCTTCGGTCCTATACCCAATTTGCGCGAAGTGCCCCCCGGAGTGGCCAGTCGCGGGTAGAAGCGCTGTGCTCGCCTGAGCCTTGAATTGCCCGCAAAGTCTTGATACCTTAACCCTTCAATAACCTTGAAAGGATGGATTATGAAACACTCAATCACCGTGCTGGTTTGCGTTTTTGTTTCGGCCGCGACGCTTGTGGCGCAGGCGGGCTCTTCGCAGGCTCCCGCGTCCGGAACAACGCCAAAGAGCAGCACAAGCGCCACGACCGCCACGGGCAAAACTTCTACCGCAGCAACTTCCAAGCCGGGAACGGCCGCAACGACATGGGTCACCACCGGATCGGGCTTGAAATATCGTGACGTGATCGTTGGCAAAGGGCCGCAACCCAAGCCCGGCGACGACATTGTGGTGAATTACACCGGCCGGTTCACCAGCGGCAAGATATTTGACACCTCCGTCGGACCAGGCAAAAAGCCCTTTGAACTCCACTTGGGCCGAGGCGAGGTCATCAAGGGATGGGACGAGGGCCTGTCCACCATGCACGTTGGGGGAAAACGCAGGCTCATCATCCCCCCAAACCTCGCTTACGGTGCGGGCGGGTACCCGGGCGTGATCCCGCCCAACTCGACGCTGACGTTTGACGTGGAGTTGCTCAGGATCAAGCAATAGTGCGCGGCAGGGCCGCCAGAAGTGACGAGTGACAGGTAACGAGTATGGAAATCAAGTTTGCGCGCAGCGAATCCGTTGCCGACGTCATCACGCGTCTGATCCGCGATGCATCCGGCTCCATCAACGCCGCGCTGTATCGTTTTAATCATCCCGGCCTGGCGCGGGTGCTGGAAGAAGCGGTGCGGCGCGGCCTACGCGTCCGCCTGCTGGTGGACGGCAACAAGTACAGGGAAAGCCGCTCCACGCAGGAACTCCTCGCCGGCGCCATCATCCCGTTTCGGCTGGGCTTTGGCCGGCAGGGACGCGGTTCCAAGATGCACCATAAATTCGTCATTCTGGACCAGCAAACTGTTCTCACCGGGAGTTACAATTGGACGCTGGAATCTGAAAACGAAAACCACGAGAATCTCCTCATCGTTCGGGACCCGCTGCCGGTACAAGCCTATGAGCAGGAATTTGAGGTGTTGTGGTCAGGCGCGGACCGCGACGATTCGTAGGTGCCTATGACGGACAAGGAATCGGATGAGACACATGGTGGGCAAGCGGCGGAGTATCAGCTCTACATCATGCGGCATGGCACTGCCGTCACCCGCAGCGTCAGCACCGTCATCGACGATGCCAAGCGCCCGCTGACTCCCGAGGGTAAGCAGAAGACCCGCGCGATCGCGTCGGGGCTGGTGCGCGCGGGATTGGATGTAGATTGGATTGTCTCCAGCCCGTTGGTACGCGCCGTGCAAACCGCAGAGCTCATCGCGGAGGCGCTGACCCCCAACCCACCCATGGATTTCTGCGACGCCTTGCGCCCGGGCGCCGACCCGGAAGCATTAATCGCCTTCCTGGCCAAACGGGACGACCGGCGCCGCACGCTGGTGGTGGGCCACGAACCGGATCTAGGCAAACTAGCCGCGCGGCTGATCGGCGCCGGGCGCAATGCCGACATGCCCCTCAAGAAAGGCGGTTGCTGCCTGATCTCGTTTAGTGAATTTCCCCCCAAATCTCCGGGTCAACTGTTGTGGTGGCTGACGCCCCGGATCATGCGAAAGCTGGCTTGATATGGTAAACACCATCTGGTTGGGATTATCCGCCGTACTGGGCTCCACCGCAGTGCTGGGTGTAGCGGGCAGTTGGGAGCAGCCTCCCCGGGACGTTCCGCAGGCCGACATCAGCAACGGCGAGTTGCGCGTGAAACTCTACCTGCCCGATTCCGGCCGGGGATATTATCAGGGCACTCGATTCGATTGGTCGGGCGTGATTGCCGCGCTCGAATACCGGGGCCATAACTACTATGGGCCCTGGTTTAGCCGTGTTGACTCCCGGGTCCACGATTACCAGTACGAAGGCGCGGAGATCGTCGCTTCCACCTGTTCCGGCATCATGGGACCGGTGGACGAGTTCCAGACCGACGGCAGCGCGCTGGGGTTCGCTGAGGCACAAGTGGGCGGCACGTTCATCAAGATCGGCGTCGGCGTGCTGCGCAAGGATGCGGCGAAATACGACTTCGTACATCAGTATGAGATCTTGGATTCAGGTAAATGGACGATCAAAACGCATGCCGATTCCGTCGAATTCACGCACACGTTAACCGATCCTGCCACCGGGTATGGTTATGTCTATCGCAAGATCGTGCGCCTGGCCGAGGGCAAACCGGAGATGGTGTTGGAGCACCATCTACAAAATACCGGCCGGCACACCATCCGCACCAGCGTTTACAATCACAATTTTCTGGTCCTCGATCACCAGCCCCCGGGCCCGGATTTCGCCCTCACCTTTCCCTTCCAGCTTGGCTGGCCGCACTCGACCTCCCAGAGCCTGGTCGAGATTCGCGGGAATCAATTCGTCTTTTTGAAACCGCTCACCGGCAAGGACATGGTCTTTGCCATCCTGTCCGGCTTCGGCGACAACGCCAAGGATAACGAGATTCGCATTGAGAACCGGCGCGTGGGGATGGGGATGCTCATCCGCGGGAACCGTCCGCTTTCGGACCTGCATTTGTGGTCGATTCGCAGCGTCCTGTCCGTAGAGCCTTTCATCACGATGACCATCGAGCCCGGCCAGGAATTTACTTGGGATCTCACCTACCACTACTACGCGCTAGCGCCCGATTCGAAATAAAGCGCGCCCGCCGTCGAATTTGTTTGGAAGCGTCACGCCTTACGGGCGGGGCAACGCCGCGCGCAGCGCCGCTTCCATCTCTTCAGCGCGAAAATCCAACTGGGTCAATCGAGTGCTGTAGCGGACGCGGCCATCGGCGCCAATCACAAACGCGCGGCTCGGCCAGGCGGCATACGCCGCTTCCACGTTCCCATCCATTTCGTCCAGCAGGGCGGGAAACTTCAAGTGGAGATTTTGCGCGCAGATGGCGGCGTGATTCTCCTTATCCTCCATGATCAAGGCCGGGGACACGTTGATCCCCTCCCGCGCGTTTCGCGTGCTCTGCCAATCACCTGAGGCGTACGCCTCCCGGATATAGACAAGAAAGAACGGCGCCTGCCGGCCATACTGCCGAAACAAGGCGTTCAGTGCGTCGGCGGAATCGCGGAAATTGGGGCAAGAGTAGCTTCCGAACACCAACACCACCGGTGTCTTGCCGCGAAAGTCGCTGAGCCGCACGCGGCGTTTGGTACCCACCTCGGGCAGGTTGAAATCGGGGGCCAGGGCGTTTATCTGCGGCCCGGCTTCTTGTACCGCTGCCTCGCGTTGCAGCCGGTTTACCGCCGCACGCTCGCGCGCCGCCTCGGGGGCTAGGTTCAGCCGCATATCGACGGAAAGCAAGGCGCGGTGAGCCTCCAACGAGTTGGGGACCGCGCGGATGACCGACTCGAGTGGTGCACGAGCTTCCGTGAGCTTGCCCTCGCCGCTCAGGCATTCGCCCAGGGCCAGCTCTGCCTCGGCCGAGCCGGGATGACGCCGCAGTGCCGCCTGCGCCAACGGCATGGCTTCACGGTAGCGTTTATCGACGATCAGGATTTGGGCGAGGGTTAGATTGGCAGCGTAATCATCAGGGTTCGCCGCCAGCTCCTGCCGGAAGGCGGCGGCCGCGCCTTCGGGGTCTCCGGTGTTCAATAGGGCCAGGCCGTAATAGGACTGGAGTTGGGGCAGCCGGGGATTGAGCTCAATGGCGCTGCCCAGCTCCTTCACGGCCGCGGGGAAGTCACCGGACTCAAAGAGCTGCGTGCCCAGCAGAAATCGGGCCTCGGCGCTGTCTCCGTTGCGCAGGACGCGGTCAAGCAGCACCTGCCCTTCTTCCATGCGGTGCGTGCGGATAAAGGCTGTGCCCAGCATGTAAGCCGTCGCAAGATCAGCCGAGTCCCCGCCCGCGAGCGGCTGGAGCAGCTCAATGACGCGATCGAAATTGCCCAACTGCAAATCGCAGTCCGCCAGCAACAACGTTATTTGTCTCTCCTGGGGCGCTTGCGCGTGCAACGCGGTGAGCTTCTGCGCGGCGTCACCCATTCGTCCGCTCTTTTCATAAGCAAGCGCCAGGTTCATGCCGATGCGGAGATCGCCGGGAAGCAGTTCCATCGCCTTCTGGTACTCGCCAATCGCCTCTTCGTAGCGCTCCAGCTTTACCAGGCACGCCCCGAGGTTGGAATGCGCGGCGGGGTCGTCCGCGCGAAGCTTAAGATAGGCGCGATAGGCATTCACGGCGCCCGCACAGTCGCCCGCCTGCTGCATCTGCACGGCGTGCCGGACGATTTCCATCGCGTCATCGGCGGATTGTGCAGGCGTGGCCGTGGGGTAAACGTGAGCCAGCAAAAGGAGGGCCGCCGTCCCGGTGACGAGTGACAAGTGCAAATGACGGGTGACAAGTGACGAGTGACGAGTGACGAGTAAGAAAGTTCTTCGCGCGCCAAGAAGGAGCTTGCCGGTTGCGCGCCCCGGTCGGCCACAGAGCTTCCCGCTGCGGACCCCACTGGTTTCAGGCCAGAGGCATTGTAGTGAAGTCTTCACTGGTCACTCTGCACTCTTCACTCTTCACTTGAGGCCACTTGTCACTTCTTATTTGACAATTCCTTTTCCTTCCACCACCGTCAAATAGAGGTTGATGGGAAGTTCGGTGAAACGGTCGACGCGTTGGCTGGGGCGGGGCCAGTGAATCTCCAGCCAATCCACTTTCTCCGCTTTGCCCAATCCGATAATTTCACGCGGATCGTGACTGGACATGAAACTTCCGCCGGCATTCTTCAGGCGACGGTGGACCTTCCCGCCCACGCCCCACTTGAGAACGGCGCCAATCGCGTCCGGGTTGGCCGTAGTTCCCCGCAAACTCAGCGCCAGCCAATTGTTCTTGCTTTCCGCGTTGTTGTAGAGCAGGAGGGGAGCCCCGCCGTTCACACCCACGAGAACGTCAGGGTAGCCGTCGTTGTTCAGGTCGCCCACGGCAAGGCCGCGGGCGGAGTTGTGCTTCCTGAACACCTCTCCGCTCTGCGCGCTCACGTTGCGCATCTTTCCGTTGCCGTCGTTGTGAAACAGAATCATCGGCTCGCGATAGGTCACGCCGCGGCTGCGCGCATCCACGAAGTCATCTGGGTGGCCGTTCGCGTTGATCAGGTCAATCAATCCGTCGTTGTCGTAATCGAAAAATTTGAGACCCCAACCACTGTACATGCGCGTTTCGGACGCGATCCCCGTCTTCCATGCCTCGTCGTTGAAACTCTCATCACCGTTATTCAGGTAAAAAGCAAACATCTCCTGGTCGATATTGGCCACAAACAGGTCTTCCCATCCCCGATCGCTAAAATCTGCGGCGTCCACGCCCATTCCCGAACGGGGTACGCCATCCACGCTATAGCCCACGCCCGCCGCCAACCCCATCTCCTCGAAGCGCTTTCCGCCGCGATTCACAAAGAGGAAATTCGCGGCCATGTCGTTGGCCTGAAAAATATCCATGAAGCCGTCGTTGTTGATGTCGGTCGCCACTGCACCCCAGCCTTTCCCCGGCGAGTTTGAGATGCCCGTCTCCTCGCTCACGTCGGTGAACTTGCCGCCGCCGTCGTTCCGATAAAGGTGGGAAGGCATGGGGCGGAAAATTCGTGGGGCGCAATAGAAGCGCTGATCGGCGGCAGCATTATCCATCTTGCCGCCGTAAGAATCGGCCTGCCCGCACGTTCTCAGGCTGGAGTAATCCACGAACTGCGCCACGAAGAGGTCCAGCTTGCCGTCGTTGTTGTAGTCAAACCACAGCGCCGTGGTGGACCAACCGGGGGGGGTGATGCCGCTTGCCGCGGTGACGTCCGTAAAGGTGCCGTTGCCGTTGTTGTGGTAAAGAACGCATTTGTCGTAGCCGGTGATGAAGATGTCGGGGTAGCCGTCCCCGTCATAATCTCCAATCGCCACGCCCATGGCGAAGAGATCGGCGGTGATCCCGGCCTGCTCTGTGACGTCGGTGAAGGTTCCATCTCCATTGTTGCGGTAAAGGGCGTGCGGGTGAGGCCGCGTTGGGTGGTTGAAGGCCGACGTACCCGTGTTCACGAGCAGCAAGTCCATGTTTCCGTCATTGTTGTAGTCGAAGATGGCCACGCCGGGCGGTTCGGTTTCCGGGAGGTAACGGCTCGGCGACATCGCGTTGTCGTGTACCCACGTGACCCCGGACTGCCTGGGATCGGCCTCTCGGAAGGTCACGGCCACACCGTTGGACCCCTGGGGACTCGCCGCGAGGGCCAGCAACGATATAGTTATAATGAAACAGAATACCCATTTCATGGGCATGGCCTTGGACATTAGCTGGGCGGCTTGGCCGGGGAGGGCGCGGCGGACTTATCGCCACCACCGGTTCGTGCCTGTGCCGCATCGCGCGCCTGCCGCTCCGCCGTCAACTTGGCCACGATCGCCTGCTCCCGGTCGCCATCTTCTTTTCGCTTTATTCGGTAGTAGAGAGTCGCCAGCGCGACATGCGCCTCGAGGAAATCGGGGGAAGCCCTCACCAGCGACTCGAGTTCCCGCTGGGCATCATCGAACTTCCGCTCGGCGAGGTAAACGGAGGCAATTTGATAGCGCGCCCCCGCGTCGCCGGGGCGCACTTCCAGGGCGTGCCTGAAAAGGGGCAGCGCCTCCTGATATTCATGCTCTTCCTTCAGAAGGGCGCCCAGATACAAGTTGGCGTCGAAATCATTGGGATCGATGACGAGTTCGGCGCGAAACGCCTTCTCGGCTTCGTCGGGATTTCCTGCCTTCTGCAACGCCCGCCCGTAATACGAATGGGCCGAGGGCAACGTCGGATCCAGTTCCACCGCCTTCTGCAAATCGGTCACGGCTCCCGTCGCATCATTCATAAGCAACTTGGTGGTTCCCACCAAGAGCCGCGCTTCCGCCGAATCGCCGTTTTTCAGGATCTTGTCGATCATGACCTGGCCCCGGGCCACTTGCCGATCGCGGACCAGCGCCGTACCCAGTAGGTAGGTGATCGCCAGGTCGTCACCGTGAGTGGCCTCCAACGGATCGAGCAGCGCAATCACTTTCTGGTTTTCTCCCAGCAGCAGATCGCAGTCCGCCAGCAGCATGACGACGCGAAGGTCGCCCGGCATTTCCCTGCGAACCTTCTGGAGTTCGTCCACGGCCAAAGTGAGCTTGTTGGCTTTGTAATACGCCAAGGCGAGGTTCAGGCGAATCTGGGGAAGCGGCTGCAACTGGAGCGCGCGCTTGTATTCCGCAATGGCCTCCTCGTACCGTCCTGCTGCCGCCAGCGCCGCGCCGAGGTCGGACCTAACCGGCGCCACATCCGGATGGTGCGCAAGAAACAGGCGGTAGTCCTTGATGGCCTCATCCAGCTTGCCCGCGCGATGCAGCGTCTCCGCCTGCTTCAGCAGAACCTCAACGGAATCGGGTTGATTCTGCGCAGGCAGACTGCTGCCCAAAAACAGAGATACTACGAGCGAGCACACCCATTGCCGAATCAAAAAGTTTGTCATGAACCCTGCGGAACGAAGCCCTGCCGCCCTATCAACCAAAAGTATAGCTCAGCGTTCGGCCCAGTGCAAAACAGTGCGCTAAGCCGGAAATGGTGCATTCGGTTTCACGATCCGAATTCGGTGATCGGTGAACTTGTGGTGTGCTCCAGGCAGTTCAACCTTGGGCATGTGGCAGGACGTACATCGGTCTTGGGCTACCTTGCACACCCTGGCTCCAGGTTTGCCACCCCTATGACAGGCCTCGCACTTGGAGTCATAATCGCGCCCGTTGCTGTTCACCTCGCGATGGGGGTCGTGGCAGGCAACGCATCTGATGCGCGAATCGTCGGGGTCGTAGCATTCGCTCCCCGCCAGGCGGTACGGCTGGAACCGGATGTCATTGATGTCGAACTTGCCTTGCGCGACCACGTCCTCCCACGTGCGGTGACACTGCCCACAGAAATCAGACATCTGCTCTGCCGATAGCTTGGACAGATCCTTCATCATCACCGGTGATGGGCCGTGCAGCATGCTTGCCGCATGTTCCGCAGCCGGACCGTGACACCGCGCGCACTGCACGCCGGCGATCATCTTTTCCAGCGTCACCTGCCGGCCCTGAGTGGCGTTCGTCGCATGGCAACCAAAGCACTGCAACTCGGCGGCATGATTCATGCGGCGTCCTGCCGCATCCAGGAGGCCGGCGGGCGGAACACCCAGCGCGCCAAGCGTAATATTCAAACCGCCTAATTCACTGAAGAAGCTGACACGGCTTTCATAAAATTGGCCGTCGTACTCGAGGATGTAAGTCTGGCCGATGGCGGAACTGGCGCCCATTGCCCATCGGATCGGCATGGTCAGCGTTTGAACACCATCGGAAACGGAGGAAAGGCTCTCGGCACCCTGGCGCTCGATGCGATACGAATACTTGCCCGTCGCGAACGTCAGTAGGGGATGCAGCGATAAAGTCGCGCACTCTTGCGCCGTTTCGAGCGCGTGGGCCATGGAAGTGCCCGGCTGCGACTTCGCCTCCTGGTGACAGTCGGCGCATACAGGGATTGCGCGCGATGGGCTCGGCGGCGTCTTGGGAACGCTCGCGGTTTGTCCGGCCAGGACGCCTCCCCCAAACAGAACTACAAAGACCATGCCTACCACCGCACGGGGACCTGGCCATTCTATTTGCTTACGCCAAAACCAATTTCCGGAAGCAGGTGCCATCGCTTGCCTAGCCGAAGTATAAGCCTGGGCTCTTGCCGGGGTACATCAAAAAAAAGGCCGCCCCCTGTGAGGCGGCCCTTTTCCCGTTGTCAGCGGCGTATGGAACATCATCAGAAAGTGAACTTGACCGCCATCTGGATGATTCGGTGGCCTTGCTTGGTCGTGGTGGTGCCGAAAACGGGATCATTCTGCTGAAGTGTGGTCGGATCAAAGCTAAGGCCGAGGTTAGCTCCGTTGAACGACCACAGAGGATGGTTCAGCCAGTTGTAACCATCGACGCGGAACTGCAAGGTCTTCGACTCGTGGATCTTGAAGTTCTTAAAGAGCGCCATATCCCAGTCGAAGAAGCCCGGTCCGTAGACGGGCGGGAGAATGGTCCCGCCGTTCTGGTTAACTTGCGTCGGCGGGGCAAAGCAATTCCCGTTGATGTACTGGTGCGGCCCGAGATGCGATGTGGGACTACACGTTAGGATGGGACTGAGGTTAATATCCGGAGTCCCCAGAATCGACACATTGCTAATGGCGATCCCATTGGGGTTCTGGGCGCTGACGGAGCCCGGGATAATCGCACCGTTGAGGTTCATGCCGAAGTTCTGGCCTTGCTCAGCGGTCAAGTTAGGACCGCTCTCGAGTTGGGTAACGCCCGAAACTTGCCAGCCGTTGGCAAAGCCCCCCGCCCATTTGTTCTTCGTTGGGTCGGGCAACACGATGGAGTAGGCGGCATTGAAGAGTTGGGGACGATTGTTGGCCATGACGCCATAGTTACTTGCCAAGTTGAATTGATCGTAGAAATTCACGATCCCCATGGACTTGCTGTAGGTGTAGTTCATATTGACGGTGTAGCGGCCTTTGGACCGCACCCACGTCACTTGGAGCCCGTTGTAATTGTCCCACGCGTTGTTGGTTACAATATCCAGGTCGGAGTAACCCAGGTACGGGCGGAAGTTGTTGGCGATGAGGTTGTTGGGGTTCTTCCCTCCGTTATTTGACGCTAACATGGCCCCCAGGGGCACCAGGTTGATGTTCTCAGTCGCAAAGCCCGCGGTGCCGCCATTCCCCGTACTCTCGATTTGGCGAGTCCGGTTGCCCACGTAAGCGACTTCCAACAAACTCGACCACGGCAATTCCCGCGCCACCGTGAAGCTGTAGCTGTCGGTGTAGGGCGCCCGGTTATCCGAGCCATCGACTGCCGCCGGACTGGAGGCGGAGGCCGCCAGGCTGATCGAGTCGAGTGACGAGGCGAGCAAGGGCTCCGTGGTGGTCGAGGTTACGGGGACGTTAGGACCGAAGCTGTACGACTCCACCCCGGCCGACGCGTCCAAGCCCGTCGTGGCTTGGCCGGCGTGGAAGTAGTAACGGCCATAGCCACCGCGCAGCACGGTCTTACCGTTCCCAAACAGGTCGTAGGCGGCCCCTACGCGCGGCGCATAGAACAGGGCGCGTGTCGGGAACCCGCCGATGGGAATGCTCGGATCTTTCTTGTTCCATTCGAACCCGCAATACTCGGCGGCGCAACTCGGACTGAATTGGCTTGGGTTGAAAATGGAGAAGCCATACCCGACTCGGTCAATCCAAGGCTGGAGGTGGCTCATGCGCAGACCATAGTTGATGGTCAACCGCTTGGTCGCCTTCCAATCATCCTGCACGAAGAACTCAATGTCGTTCCAGGATTCGTCGTTGAGGCGGTCAAAACTACTTTCATTGTAAGAACTCAGGATCCCCAAAACGCCGTCGGCGTAACTGTCTCCTGTGGTCATTGGGTTAGCAGGGGTAACCAGGTTACCCCTATACTGCATGTACCCGTTGCCGTTGTTGTTGTCAGGTTGAGAGTTCTTGATCCACTCATAGAAGAATCCCGCCTTGATGGTGTGAGTTTTGATGACCTTGGCAAAGGTGTCACTGACGGTGGGCATCCACTTGTCGACGAAAAGGCCGGCCGAAGGACCACCGGCTTCGAAACCGGACGGGTTGAAGACCAGCGCGGCCTCGGAGTTACCGCCGCTGCCCCCAAATGAGGGGATTTGCGTGATGCCGTTCTTGAATATGGTCGTGTAGTTGTATCCAACGCTCGCGCGGTTCACCTTCGAGGGGTCCTGGAAAACGTTGGGGAAACCGATGTATGTGTACCCAAAGACGAACTCATTCGTCATGGTGGGGTTGAAGACGTGAGTGAGGGACGCCGATACGGAGTCCGAGCGGTTCTTCCCGACGATCGGGGTAGGATAAGGAACCTGATCGGACTGGGTCCACCACAGGCCGACGGGGAAGAGCTGCGTCTCCCGCTGGAGATTGTAGCGGACGAACAATTTGGTGTTGTCGCTGATGTTGTAGTCCACTCGGCTGTCCCACTGTTGGTTGGGCTGGCTGAAGGTTACATCATCGGCCCAGTTGTATCCGCCGGTACTGTTGGGGTTCACGTTCGGGGCGGGGTACAGCTTCATCAGGGCGAGCATGTTGGGGTCCATCGCCGTGGTCGGGATGGTCGTACCTCCAAACTTGGCGATAGTCGCCGCGTTGAGCTGGCCCACCGGCGCACCGGATGCCGTAATGTACTTCAGGTTGGCGTCGCCAATTGCGTCGAGCGAAGCCGGGGAGAAATTGCCCGCCAGCATTGCCGACGTGGGAACCGTTGCACGGATCAGGCCCGTATCCAGAGTCTGAAAGAAGTACTCGTATCCGGTGAAGAAGAAGAGCTTGTCCTTCTTGATGGGACCGCCGATGTCGCCGCCCGGATAGTAGTATTTGTCCTGGGGTTTGGGCACACTCTCCGCGTTGTTGAGAGCATCGTTGGCATTCAAGTCGAAATTGCGGGCCGAGAAAAACGCCGAACCGTGGAACTGGTTCGCCCCTGACTTCGTCACCGAGCTGACCACGATCGGGCCCTTCTGGTTCTCGGCGCTGAAATTCGAGGTGAGAGTTTTGAATTCCGAGAGGAACTCGGAATTGGGGTTGACAGGCGTGTCGCAATCGCAACCCGGGTCGGCAACGTGCGCCCCGTCCGCCATGATGTCCAGGGAGTTGCCGGGAAGCCCGTTGTAAGTGTAAGCGTTATTCAGCGGGCTCTGGCTGCCGGCGCCTCCGTTGGCGTTGATGCCGATGATTTCGCCGGTGTAGTTGGCCTTGTTGGAAGTGCCATTCTGGATGGCAAAACCCGGCATGATCTTGATGTACTCGGCCGCGTCGCTGCCCACTTCGATAAAGTTGTCGAGTTCTTTATCGGTCAACGTTTCGGATTTCTCGCCCGAGTCCACCGGCACCATGCTTGTCGCGGCCCCAGCCACTTCCACGGTTTGGGTGGTCGCGCCCACCTTCAGGGTCACGTTCACATTGCGTTTCTCACCTCCCAAAAGCTGCAAGCCGGGGGCGTCAAAAGTTTCAAAACCCTTGGCCTCAACCGCCAGCCTGTAGGTGAAATTGCCGATCGCCACGGAAGCGAAACTGTAGTATCCGGAAGAATCGGTAACCGTATCGCGAGCCGAATTCGATTGTTCGTTGATCAGACTCACGGTGGCGCCAGGCACCACGGCGCCCGACGGATCACTTACAACGCCTGTCAAGCTGGCGAACAACGACTGCGCGGATAAACGCGCGGTCGGCGTAAGCACAAGCGCCAGTACCAGGAGGATTCTCATCGATCGTTTCATGGGCACCTTCCTCAGCTTTCTGTCTGGTGTAGAGGGGATCCCGTGCGTTGGTCACGGTTCACCCCCCACTGAGCCAGATCAATTCAGTGAATTCGGTTAAACCCAGAAATCCGACGCGAAAGTCCCCTGGAAGGAGAAAACAAAGCCGCAATAGCAGATTGCCATTACTTGCCCTAGTAGACTTGTATTAGTGAACGTCCAAAAGTAGGTCAAAAAGTCCATATAATGCAAGGCTACAGCCGTTAAATCGCCGTTACCTAAGCCAAATTGTCTGTTTTGTTGGGCGTTACCGACCGTTACCACTTGAGCTAAACGAGAATGTCGGTAATATTGCCCGATTTTTAAGATTTGTGGTAGGCTGTTTATAAACAGGGACACGACATGACGGGGGCAGTCAGCCGACAAGAAGAAAAGGCCGCTCTCGAAAGGGTCTTGGCCTCCGAGACGTTTGCGAAGTCTCAGAGCTTGGCAAGACTCCTAAGGTATCTCTGTACCCGTTATTTCGAGGGGCAAGCCTCCGAAATGAAGGAGTACAGCATTGGCGTTGAGGTTTTTGGACGTTCTCCCAACTTCGACCCAACCAGTAACTCCATTGTTCGCGTCGAGTTGTATCGACTCCGCGAGAAGTTGAAGCGGCATTATGGGTCGCGGGGCATTAGTGATTCAGTGGTTATCCTCCTTGAGCCGGGCACATACACCCCCCGCTTCCTGGCGCGCGCTGGCACCCTGACTCTGCCCCCCTCAGAAACCGGCACGCCTTCCGCGCCGACGGCCAGAGAGGCTTCGACGGAAAGCGAGAGCCCCGAGCGGGTCAATGCCTTGATGCCGATCGCGCCCACCTCCGAACGGATTAGCACGCCGGAACCTGGCTGGCCTCGTCGAGGCCTGATTCGGTTAGTCATTCCCGCGTTGGTAGTCATTCTCGGGTGTGCTGCGCTGGCCTTAACGCGCCGGTCCGGCCGGTTGAAGCCATTCGGTCACACGGTAAGCCGAGTTCCGGGCTTTGAGAGCGTAGGGATGGCAGCGAACACTATTCCCACCGGGCAGACCCGAATTCTCGCCGGCTATTCAAAGAGCCGCTACATCGACCGTGCGGGAGACATCTGGGATCCCGACCGCTTCTATTCGGGCGGAACGGCACTCAGCAGGCTGCCCCAGTTTATCGACCGCACCTCGGATCCTACGCTGTATCAAAACTGTCGATCCGGCGATTTCACTTATGACGTTCCACTGGGTCCCGGCATCTACGAACTTCACTTGTATTTTGCCGAGACGACCTATGGCCCCAACACGCTGGCTGGAGGGGGCGAAAGCAGCAGGATCTTTAACGTCGATTTGAACGGCCGCCGAGTCCTGAGCGAGTTCGATCCGCTAGCTGACGCCGGCGCCAACAACACAGCGGATGAGCGGGTTTTCAAGGATGTATCGCCCGCCCCGGATGGGCGTTTGCACCTCCATTTATCCAAATTCGAGGGGCCCAACCCGTCTCAGGATGATCCAATCCTGAACGCACTCGAAATCACGCCAGGGATTCGGGGGAAAATGCTCCCGCTCCTCATCGTGGCGCAGAACAACTCGTTTACGGACCATGCCGGCCGCGTTTGGGTTCCTGACCGATACGCCTGCCAAGGCCGGTTGGTGCTGCATAATCTTCCTGTGGAGCACACGGCCGACCCGGGGCTCTACTGCGGAGAGCGTTTTGGACACTTCAGCTATGCGATCCCCGCAGCGGAAGGCAAGTACGCCGTGACCCTTTATTTTGCCGAAACCTATTTCGGCCCACAAAATCGCGGCGGGGGAGGGGCAGGCAGCCGCATCTTTGATGTGTACTGCAATGGTCTCCAGATCGCGCACAATTTGGATATCTTCAAAGAGACCGGAGGCGCTAATCGGGCGCTGGTCAAGACCTTCCATAATCTCGCGCCCAGTCCCCAGGGCAAACTTCTCCTGACTTTTGTGCCGACCAGGAACTACGCCTGCGTAAACGCCATTGAAGTGAACAGTGAGGAATAAACCAGGAGACAGGACCGCCATGACTTGGATTCGCACCGTTCCGTTGTCCCAGGCTGAAGAGGGCCTTCGACGTGCCTTCGAGCAGCAAAAAGCCTTGTATCCTAAAGAATATACCCAGCCGGCGAACGACGGCGCTGATGAACTTTCGGGCGTTGTTGGTTCGCATAGTCTGATCCCCGACGCGCTGCAATACGCTTTTTCGACCTTCGGGGCATTGATGTCGCCGGACCTGCCCTTGAGCCGCCGCCATCACGAGATGATCGCGACGATGGTCTCCGTAACAAACCGGTGCGTTTATTGAATCGGCGCGCACGCAGAGTTTCTGCGTCGAGTCACCCTTGATGAGGCATTAACACGCGCGCTCGAGACCGACTACACCCAGGCGCCCATTACGGAACAGGAACGGGTGATGGTGGACTATGTGGTAAAAGTCACCAAGGATGCTACCCAAGTAAGTCCGCTCGACCACGAACGATTGCGTCAAAATGGGTTTGACGATAAGGCTATTCTGCAAATCACTCTGATCGCGGCCTGGTTCAACTACATCAATCGCGTTGCCGACGCCTTGGGCGTGGGAAGAGACGGATGATGGCGGCGTCCGACAGCACCAGTCCCGCCTAAAACGTATTAACCACCCTTGTTATCAATAACATCGTGGGATAAAAGAAGACAACTGGTTTATTTTCATTAACATCGCAGGATAAGCGGCGAGTCAAATTTTTCCACCCTTTATTTTCAATAATATCGCAGGATAAGCCAGCAAAGATTAATTTCCCCTTTTCTCGCCTGGACGGCGCCAGCGTCCTAGCTAAGTGTCGCATTTTCTTATAGATATACTTATGGACAAGTTTTCGCTTTCCTCGCTAACTCATTTTGTTTTCTTACACATCGTGGGATAGCAGCAGCCAAGCCATCTCGCATCAAGGGACGAAAAGCGGAGAAAAACGCCAATCGGCCGCTAATGTCTGGTTTTTTGTGGGACAATGCGCCCACCCCCTCCCTTTTATAGAGATTGCTGCTTCGTCTGTTTGCGGACGTTCGAAATAAGCACAGAGCTAAACGAGGGAACGGAGGCCCGGAGCAGAGTACCGCGATCATAAACACGGAGGATAGACTAGCAGCTGCTGGGCTGTCAAATGAATTATCCACAACTTTACTACCGGTAGGAAAATCTTCCGATAAAATTCGGAATTTGCCGGCCTTGCAGACATTTTGGGCCCCCTACTCGCGTCTGTAGAGCCCCAATGGCCGTAACGCCGGCTTCCAGCCGGCGCTCGGGCACCACCAGGCCTGCCCTGAGCAAAGCGAAGGGATGGCGGCGGTACGTCTGGGCGACGTCTCGGGGACGCCTCGGGACCGTCGCGGCACGAGGACTTTGCACCGCGAGTCGTATAAAAGTGTGCTGGCTGCCAAGTTCCCGGGCCTTGACATCGTATGCGCTATCTGTTGGTCCCTGAGTTCCGGATGGTGACGCGATGGACCGGCGAACGTTCCTGGTAAGGGATATCACCCGCTGGGACGCCGGTAAACGAAGACGATGTATCCGGGGGGCTGGGACGGAGGCGCGGTTGGGGCGCAGGTCGCAGTCGGCGAGGCGCTCGGCCACGTCAGCGGCGGCGTACGGCGTGTACGCCTCGCGCCAGATCAGTCCCTCGCCCAGATCCCCGGTCGCGTGCCGCTCGGCCTGCCCCTGGCGCCTTGGCCAGATCGGGCACTGGCTGCGCCGCCTTGGATCGGGCCAGAAGCGCTTCCCGGTCCCGCGCCGTCCCCACGCACCACTCACTGAAGTCTCCCCCCGGTTCCCGAATGTGCGCCAGCATGTCTTCCACCATGTCACTTTGGTTGAATCGCATCGCCGCGGCCTCCGTCTTGAATCTTGAATCTTGAATCCGGAATCTGGACTTGTCCTTCGTCAGCTCTCCTTTCACTAGCCACTAACCACTAGCCGCGCGCAACTGGTACTGGCCACTCGCCACTAGCAACCTGGGTTGCGCAATTCTCCGTTTGGAGCAAGTCGCGGATTAATGGCGAACCGCAGAGCGTTGCTGTCATCCGCAACCCGCAGGTTTTGGGTTCTCAGGCTTCTTATCGTCGTGTATATCGACTATATTAACTTGTAAAACACTGATACGTTCCGTCCCCGGTTTCCCTGACACCTTTTCCTTTCTCGCTCCAAATTCTCAAATAACCACCTTTATTTTCATAAACATCGTGGATTAGGAGCGATAACATGCCTATTTTCAGTAACATCGCAAGGACTCATCCGAATGGCTTTCTTTATTTTCAATAATATTCCGGCTTCGTTGGTGCAAAAAATGATTCTCCCTGTATATCCTCTTTTGCCCGAGACAGGTTTGGTGGAAACTCGCTGCCACCTCCCGCTCCGCTTGGATGACGATTCCTGCTGTCTGCCGCAAGAGCGGGCAGAGAGACATTTCCGGCGTCAGGAGCGCATGAGCCAAACGGGCCACTGCGCCCGGGGGAGCATTCAGCAGAGACACCAGCAAGCCCCGGCGGAGGCGCGAGCGATCCCCCGTGCGCAGCGCATTCATCGGCCTTGCCCCGCGCGGTGTGGGCCTTCCCTTTCGTCCAGGCGCAGCCGGGCGCCGGTACATCACCGGCGCCGACCATTTGCGGGTCTGCGCAGCCTACTACGAGGGGGCGGACACGCGTGCACGTTTCGAGTTTCGAGTTTCCAGTTTCGAGTTTTGCAAGCAGAGCCGGAGTCAGGGTGGGCGACTTGCGCAGCGACACGTCGGTTGCTCACTTCCCAATACCAGATGATTATCTACCACGTAGATACTGCTTGACAAGGAAAAATTGAAAATTAGAGGCTACAAAATGTCGCTGGCGGGAAGGACGGTGTCAGGCGCGAAGACCAAGGGACTCTCGCCGCAAGAGGAAATCGCCTACCTCCGCCGCCAAGCTGCCAACGGCCCTACGTCCGTGCCCCCTGCTACCCGTGCTTCCGGTCAACTCGGTACCCGGTTCTAGAGAAAATCCAGCGCGCAGTGGTAATCGAAAAACGCGTCTTTATTTGTGGCGCTCTCGTTCGGGTATCGCGACATCAACTCGTTGTAGGCGGCGCGCAGGGCGGCGGAGGCGCGGCGCGCGCCTGCGTGGTCGCCGATCTGCCGGGCGTACCGGAATTGTTCCCGTTCCGCCTTCCAATCGGCAAAGAACTGCCGCTGTGCCGTGAGCGCTTCCAAAACTTTCCGGTGATAGGCTGCGAGCGCCTTGGGCACCGGCATGCCGCGCGCGAAGGCGATCAGCCGGTCGTAGTTCCCCACCGGGTCCGTGGCGTCGAACTGTTGGGCGGAATAGTGCTGGAGCCCCGCCACGCGCACGGCCACGCCCTGATCGATCACGGCGAAGATGACTTGCAGGTAAGCCTTCTCGTCGGCGGAAGCCGTGGAGTCACTCTCCACCCAAACCGTCCGCCGATGCGGAATCGCCTCATAGGCCTGCTCCACCGTGAGCTTCACGTCAAGTGAGGGCGGCTCGCTCGGCTGCGAAGCTGGGGCCTCCGCCGCCTCGGCGCCAGCGCTCTCTGCTGCCCTGCCCTTGCAGCCGCCCAACAGCAAAACGGCGACGCACAAGACTATGGTTCGCTTCAACATGGTGTCCCCTCTCCGAATTGGTCAATGCACGCCGGACGCGGACTGAACTTCACGGCGGCTCTGCGCCAGCTAGCCACAAACTCTCTGAGACGCGAGGCTCTGGTGCCCTATCCGCTAATCGGGGCACTGCTATGCGGCGCAGCCAGGGGCGTGTGCCTTGGAATCTCTACCCATCGCATTTCACGATGTAACCCAAACCGATTACGAGCGTGTTCCTGGTTTGCCGATGCAGGCGCGTGGACAAGAAGGAATATCCCAACACCCCCGAAGCCCAGCTTCCGAATACCACCCCAAGCAGGATTGGCAAGAGCATAGGAATTGACTACCGATTCCGTCCATTCCCTTCAGTGGCGCCTCCGATTTGACAACGACAAAAGGGAAGCCACGAGCCCTGCCAAGCACGTCAGGGGCAAAGTCAGAAACGCCGCACGCGAAATGGCTGGCGCAGTCCCATGGTACTTCCAGGCTAGGGTTGCACAGGCGAGCGCAAACGACATGCAACCCAAAAGAATAATCCGCCGGGTACGTCGAGCATACGCGGGACCAGCTACCCGGGAAGGAAGTACAAGAGCGCCAAAGCCGGCCGACAGGCCCGTTCCCCAGAGAAATACAGCCGCTGGCTTCGGCCATAGCATTCCTGCGGCCAGCGCCGTTCCGAAGCAGAGCAGAGCGAGCGCGTACATTGCGAACCTCAGATATGACTGTGGCACTAGCTTATCCCTCCGCGCCGATAGCCACATCTGCCGACACCTTCTCGTCGTGGAGCACTTCGTCGCAGTGGCCCCGCACGATATGGGGATGAGACCATCGACATAAGTCGTTCCAGTCTACCGGATCGTTACTGCCGCAAGAAACTACCGCTGCGAGCCTGCGCAGGGGACGAAATGAAGTCCGTGTCCCGCACGGTCATTGCTGGCACGCGTCCTTGCGTCCGCTGGCGTTAATAGTGACGGTGGGACCCATTGCTGCCCCGATTGGACCGCCAAAGGTTGAGGGGGCGGCACTAATCCCACCTCCCATGAGTCCCTGACTCACCGCCCCCGCGCGAACAGAGGCCGCACCCACCGCTGTCATCCCCCCCATTACGCCCCCGACGTATCCTCCAATTCCGGCCCCTATGACCTCGCCAATGCTATAGGTGTAGCCCGGCCGACCGAGATTGCTGATTATTTGCCCCGTCATGTCGCCAACGACAGCCGCTCCACCGCCAATGGTCGATATTGTTTCCATAGTAAGTACTCCTTCCGTCGGATCCAGCGCGCCCACCCCTGCGCCGAGCAGACCCCCAAGGACAGACGACACTACAATGTCCGATGTCGATCCGCCCTGAAGCCTGGCCCCCATACCACCTTCAATGCCGCCAACTATGCCGCCGATGATGGCACCAATAGCTGCCCTTCCGCTTGGATCGCGGAAATTCGTGGGATTGTTGGACACGTAAGCATATAGGTCTGGGTCCCCATCTTTAAAGCCGAGCGGGTCCTCACTCAGGAACCGTTGAAGCGCGGGAGAATAATATCTCGCCCGGTAATAGTACAAGCCGGTGCCATCGCCCTCACGGCCGGTATATTGATAGGTGTTGCTCGAACTACCCGTCATCGTCATGTTGCCAAATGGGTCGTAGGCGTAGAGGCTCAGCGCGTTTCCCGTTGCACCCATAAGGGCAATGGTGCTCCCTAGGGCCTCGGTCAGGAAACTCGCGGGGCCGTTCACGTCGGTGCGCTGAAAGTACTCATCGACCTCACGGCCGGTATATTGATAGGTGTTGCTCGAACTACCCGTCATCGTCATGTTGCCAAATGGGTCGTAGGCGTAGAGGCTCAGCGCGTTTCCCGTTGCACCCATAAGGGCAATGGTGCTCCCTAGGGCCTCGGTCAGGAAACTCGCGGGGCCGTTCACGTCGGTGCGCTGAAAGTACTCATCGACCTTCAGGCCGGTCAGCAGATTCGCCGAGCTCGCGCTGCCGGAAAGTTCTTGCACGGGATTTACGCCGTCGTACAGGTAGTTGGTCGTGGCGCCGCCGATAGTTTTACTGACCCGCCGGCCAAAGGGATCGTAGGCGAAGCTCGCTGAGACGGCTCCGCTGATCGAAACCAGGTGGTTCCGCGCGTCCCACGTGTACGTGTGCGTGCCGTCGCTGGTCAGGTTGCCGTTCGAGTCGTACGTCAGGCTCGAAGAGCCGAACGCGGTGAGTTGATTGTCAGCATTGTAGCTGGCACTGCTGAGCGCCGGCGGGATGTTGGTTTGCGCATAACTGCCGCCCACCACCGTCCGCCGCCCCGCCAGGTCGTAGCTGTAGCTGAGGCTGCCCAGTTCAGTTGTGCCGAGTTGATAGTTGATGCCAGTCAGTTGCGACGCCACGTCGTAGCTATAGTTCTTCACCACGCCATTGGGCAGAGTAAGTGCCGTGCGTCGGCCGTCCGCGTCGTGACCGATGGACACCGCGCTCGCCCCCTGCACGATCTCGCTCAGTCGATTGGCATTGTCATAGGTATAGCTCGTCGCGGCCTGTCCCGAAACCGCCATGCCCGTGCGGCGCCCGGCGCTGTCGTATCCATAGCTCACCGAGCCGCGCGGCGTTACCTCCGAAACCAACCGGTCTAGGGCATCGTAGCCGCGGGAAATCGTTCCCGTAATCGAATCGGCGGCCTGCGTCAGGCGTCCGGCGGCGTCGTAGGCGTAGGTGACGGAACTCTGGCCGCCGAAGCTCGCCTGGGCCAAACGGTTGAGCGCGTCATAGGTGTTGGTGGTCACTATCCCGCGGCGGTCAGTGAACTGTGTCACGTTGCCGTTCTGGTCATACCGGTAGCTTTCGCTGTGCCCCAAGGGATCGGTCCGGGTAGCGAGTCGGTCCATGCTGTCGTAGGTGTAAGTGGTCCCGTGGCCTAGGGCGTCGGTGAGGCTGGTCAAGTTGCCATTGCCATCATAGGTGAATTCGGTGGCGTTGCCCAGTGGATCAACCACCTTGGTTACTTGATTGAGCGGACTGTATTGATACGACGTGCTGCGGCCCATGGGATCAGTGACCAACACCAAGCGGCTGACCGCGTCCGATATCCGGGGAAACCGGGGACAGGATGGAGTGAACCCCGTGGCTGAGACACAGTAATTAGGGACAGTTTACCATTCGCTGCAAAGATGTTGGCAAGGGAAAACAAACCTCGCATGATGGCGCCGGCTGGTGAAGCGGAGGCGGGCACTGCTGGAGAGCAACCCGCCGAGGAATAGCCAGCCGGAAACTCATCGTTGCGATGAGCGAGGGCGTGCTCCTGAGGGATCGCGCCCTCACCCCACCGGTGCTCACTGCGGTGACCCTCATCGCAATGATAGATTTCCCCATGCCTTGAAAAACTCATCAGGGAAGCTGCCGCGCAGCGGCCTCCTTTTTGTTTTGAGCCCGCGGACTGCGCTCGAACTCTGCCGGGGGCAAGTAACCGAGGGCGGAGTGCAGCCGCTGGGCGTTATAGACCTCCTCCAGGAACCGCTGAATGGAGGAGCGAGCGTCAGTTTGATCGCGGTACTGGCGCAGATAGACCTCTTCCGATTTCAAAGTCTTCATAAACGATTCCGCCTTGGCGTTGTCGTAGGGATTGCCGGTACGGCTCATGCTGATGATGAACTCGTGCGCCTGGAGTTTCTCGACGTAGGCCTGGCTGCAGTACTGCACTCCGCGGTCGGAGTGATGCATGATACCCGGCGCGAGGGAACGGTCCGCCAAGGCGCGGTTTAAGGCACCCAGCGCCAGGTCGGCGGTCAGATCCTCGCCCAGTTCCCAACCGATCACCCGGCGCGAATAAGCATCCAGCACAATCGCCAGATAGAGGAACGTTTCGCGCAAGCGCACGTAGGTGATGTCCGCCACCCAGAGTTGATTGACGGCGGTGAGCACCAAGCGCGCCGCCAGGTGGGGATAGACGGCATAGGTATGGCGCGAATCGGTGGTGAAGACGAAGCGCTGCTTACGTACCGCCAACAGGTTATCCAGACGCATGAGCCGCAACACGCGCTTGTGATTGACCACGACGCCGCGGCGGCCCAGCTCGGCGGTCACGCGGCGGTAACCGTAGCAGCGGTTCTCCAGCACAATGCGCTGGATGAGGTCGCGCACCGCGACGTCGGCCTGACGGGGTTCGTGTTCGGCATAGTGGCGGTAGAAGCCCGCCCGGCTGACTTGCGCGATCTGGCAGGCGTGATCGGCCTGGAAGCCCTCAAGCGGCATCATTTCCCGGATCTCTGCGTAGATGCTGTCGCGCCAGGCTCGGCGGGCTTCCGGCGCAACTCCTTTACTCGCTTGAAGGCTCTGCGAAAAAAATCCAGATCCAAGGCCTGCTGACCGACCTTGCGCTCCAGTTCGGCAATCCGACGAGCGGCTGCGCCCCCGGTTCGCCGACCGGCCGCGGCGGGTTCGGCACGCCCGGCGGCCGGCCTCCGACCCGTTGCAAGCCCGCCACTCCCTCCTTGCGATAGGCATCGCGCCAGCGGTAGAGCACGCTGCGCTTGATCTGCAATTCGTGATGCAGCGCACTGACACTCTCGCCGTTGAGCATCCGCCGCGCTACGCTCTCCTTGAACTCCCAACTGAAAACACGCTGTCCGGACATTGGGGACCCCTTTCCATTTAACCAAATGTGTCCCAAGTTTGCGTGTCTCAATTTTGGGGTTCACTCCAGGACGTTCACTGGTTTTTCGGGAAGGTTAGTTCTGCCTGCCGTTCATCTGCTACCGGCTTTCGCCGACGGCCTCCCTTCTGAGGGGCCAAGCGCCGATCGCTGCACTGTTCAAGCGTCTGCACGAACTCCGTCGATCCCAGCGGTCGTCCCGTGTGGGTACACCGCCGAATCGCCAGCACCTCGTCGTCCCCTTCTCCCTCCTCCAGGAATTTACGCCAAGTGGCCTCGTTCCAGTGTTGCCGCCACGTCGCCATTTCCAGACACGCGTCCGGTTCAGCCGTTCCACAGTGAGCCGCCGCGCTGGACCAAGGCCATTCTGTTGCTTCCGTATCAGGCAATAGCCCATCACCGCTACGCCCTGGAGTTGCACCGCCTGGCGGAGCAAATCCAGATAAACCATCCCTTCCGCATCGCTCGCCAAAATAAATTGGCGACCGTTGCCACGCTGCGTCACGTGGTGCGCGACACCCGCGACAACTACCCGAGGTAACCGAAGGGGAATGATCTGTATCGGGTGACCCGGTGACCAGAGTCGAATTACGCGAAGACCCTTCCTGTTCTCCCAATCACCCCATCACCCGATCTTCACTGGCGTTCCTTTGCGCGCGGATTGGTAGATTGCCTCCATCACCGCGACATCGCGCAGACCTTCGACGCCGTTGGGCGCCGGTTCGCGGTTGCGGCGGATGCAATCGGCGAGTGCGTCGAGTTCCAGCGCTAATTCGTTGATGATCTTATAGCTCTTGTCGAACTGCCGCTCTCCGATGCGTCCGTACAGCCGCCGCTCCTCGTCGTACTCGAAGGCGGGAGTCAACATGGCCCAACCTTTCTCTCCCACGATGAGCAAGAACGATTGCTTGGCGCCGCCCCAACTGGCAGTGCCCTGCATCACTAATCCTCCCGGGAAATTAAGCCGGAAGGCAACGTTCTCATCCACTTCTTTGAAGATGTCGGGATCCAAGGTCCACTGGTAAGCCTCTGCCTCGACCGGGTTTTGACCCGTCACCCAGCGCGCCGTGTTCACGCAGTATACGCCGACGTCGGGTAGGGCTCCGCCGCCCGCCCGCCCGCGATCGAAGTGCCAAGCCGGCCTATGCGGTCCCGGACGCAAATAGATGGAGAAAGCCGAATGGATGATCTTCAACCGGCCCAGCTTACCGCTTTGCACCAACTTCTTCAGATCGAGCGCGGCCGGTTCAAAGTACTTGCGATAAGCGATCATCAAGTGCACGCGGTGGGCGCGGCAGGCGTCAATCATCTGTTGGCACTCGGCAACGCTCGTCGCCATGGGCTTTTCACACAACACGTGTTTGCCGGCGGCCGCCGCTGCAACGGTGAACTCCGCATGCGTGCCGTTGTTGGTGGCAATGTAAACCGCCTCCACCTGCGGGTTATCCAGGCACTGTTTGTAGTTGTTGTAGTGGTAGGAATCGCCGGCGCCAAACTTCTTCGCCAGGCGCTTCGCCTTGCGTTCGTCGCCGCTCACCAGCGCCACCAATCGAGCTTTCCGGCTATCGCGGAAACCGGGCAACACCGCATACTCAGCAAAATGCCCAAGTCCGACCACTGCATACCCCACTCGACCCGATGCTCGCATGCCGATTTCTCCTATCCGTAGAAGTGATTACAAGACTTTTCTTCGATTATCACGTGTTTGTCAAGGTGTATGAGTTCGAAGCCGGCGCAACGGTCCCTAACCGGCGGCCCGGCCGGCAGCGGGAATGGAACGCCCGCGGCATGCTCGGCGCGGCTCAAGCTCGTGCCAAATCGTGAATGTCTGGAGGCTAGCGGCTAGCTATGCATGACATTATGTCATGTCGTATTTAGTTTTTCATAACTGCCGCAAGTCGTTTTGTTTTCAGTATGTTCTCAGGTTTGGGAGGTGAAAAAGCGGTCTTGAAATCCTTTGTTTTCAGTAACTTGCCAGGTTTGGGAGGATGCCCCTACTGTTGACATTCTGTCTCTGCGTAAACTGCGCGCCGTCGCCTTTTTGACTAGCCATGACCGGATCGAATTTCCCTCCCTCCCGCCGTTCCGAAGCGCCGGTTTGGAAACGCTGGCCCCTGACCATCGACTAAGATTATAGCCTATCCATGGGCTTTGTCAAGATGGAATCGTACCCCGACTCTCCTCTCCCGCGGGTGCTGGCTCCTCCTTTACGCTGAGATTCTCTTTAATCGTTGGCGACGGCCGGCGGGATTTTCCCGGGCAATGCGACACCCGGGCTTTTTTTGTGAAAGTAATCGAGGCCATGAGTGAACCACTTTGACGTGACCCTGCAAGGTGCTGCAAGCGGCTTGAGAAGTGGCGCCGGGTGTAATAAGATGCGTCGGATGCCTTGTCCCAGAAGGGACGGGGTTGCTGGCGAAACTATGCGGACCTGTTCAAGCTGTCATGCGGATGTGCCGGAGGGTATGCGCTTCTGCCTTCAGTGCGGTGCCCCAATTGAGCTCGGTCCTGCAAGGGGCGTACCGTCTTCGGAGTTTGACGGTGCGATGCCTTCGCAGCCGGTGAATCTGCCGGCGGAGGAACCCGCACCACCTGTCGCACCGGCCGCAACGCCCGGTCCGCCGCCGCATAGGGTCATGCCCACCGTCCCACTGAAGATCTCGCCCGCTCCGGTGATAACTCCCCGGGCTCCCGGGCCTACACGGTCCACGCTTGAAGATCTGATCTCCGAATGGGATGAGGGCTCGTCGAGGGAATCCGTCCGGAAGACCGATCAGCCGGGCGCGTTGGTGTGCCGCTTCTGCAAATGGCCGCTGCATCTGGACGAAGAATATTGTGAGCAGTGTGGGGCGCCGGTGGCGGAAGCTGCGCCTCCTGGGGCGTTGCGAACGGATTCTGATCCGGCCGCGATTCCCGCCGTGCCGCCGGCGGGTGCCGCGCCGCCCTCCCAGCCTGCCGCGGCTGCCCAACCGCCGACCACGGCCATTCCCAATCCACCCGCCGTCGCACCCCCCATGCCGGCCTCCTTTGAGGAGCCAACGCTAGCCATGCCGGACGAGATGCCGGTCCCCATCCCCCTTCTGCCACCACCTGCCCCGGTTGCGGAAGAGCAACCTTCCGGCTTTCTGGGCCGCCTCAAACGTATTTTCAAAAAGGATTGACGCCCCTTTTTCGACCTCCCGAACACAGCGAGACGCGGGCGATCCCCCTCATCCAAAGCAAGGCAGCCCTCGCAATGATGAAGCGGGGCATAACGTCGATTCACCTGTTTTGCTGCCGGGCCGCGACTTCTTTCAGGTGTTTGCGGACCTTGTCGGCGTCCGCCGCATTGGGAGCTAGCTGGAGGTAGGCTTCAAACTCCTGGCGGGAGCGATTGAATTGGCGCTGGGCTTCCAAAGCCAAGGCAAGATTAAAGTGGGCGTCCGCGTAGTCCGGGCGAAGACGAACGGCCTCTTCATATTCGCGAACCGCCCCGTCCACGTCCTTCTTGTCGTTCAAAGCAATGGCCAAACTCCAATGTCCGGTGAAGTCCTGCGGCCGCTCCCCGACATAATCGCGATAATCGGAAATTGCCTGATCTAGCTTGCCTTGCTGATACAGCGTATTGGCCAGCGCCAGCCGGGCGTCCGCGTAATCGGGTTTGTTGAGCAACGCCTGCTGATATTCCTTAGCGGCGTCATCCGGCTTGTTATCGTGCGCTAAGGCATTACCCAGATAAAAATGCGCCTCAGGGAGATTGGGAGTCACACGCAGGACCGTTTGCGCCTCAGCGGCGGATCCCGCAAAGTCATTCAGGTGTGCCAGCGCATTCGCGAGATTCAAGTGCGCTTCCCCCCACTCGGGGCGGTCCTTCAGCGCAGCGCGAAAGGCCGGCGCGGCGTTTTGCCAATCTCCGAGGTGGACCAGCGCAAGCCCAAGTTTCTCCTCTGTGTCCGGGTCTTCTTGCTGCGAAACGCTGGCCTTAAACGCGGCGGCGGCGCCCTTGAAATCGCCCCGGCCATAGAGCGTGTTGCCTAATTCGCGTTGACTCGCGGCGTCGGCCGGGTTCAGGCGCACCGCTTCCTGGTTTTCGGCGGCGGCGCCCTGCGGGTCGCCATTGGCCTGCAACGCCGTGGCCAGGCTGGCATGGAGGGTCGGATCATTCGGGCGCAATTGCAGCGCGTCGCGGTAGGTGGCAACGGCCAAGGCAAAGTTCTTCTCCTGCGCGAGCAAATCGCCCAAAGCCACCAACGCCTCCGCATAATCGGGCCGCAGTTTCAACGCCTGCTCAAGTTGGGCCTGCGCCTCCTTTTGGTTCCCGAGCGCTTCCAGGACCAAAGCGGTGCGGAAACGGAATTCCGGGCTCTGCGGCTGAAGCTCCAATGCCACCCTATATTCCCCCAGCGATTTCTGGAAGTCTTTCTCGGCTTGGTAGGCGTTGGCAAGATGCGCATGGGCATCCGCGTCGGTGGGGCGCAAACGCACTTCCTCCCGGTATTCCTGAATGAACCCCGCGACATCGCCGGACGTTTGCAGGGCTTCCGCCAAATTGCGATGATAATCGACTTCGTTGGGAGCCAGATCCACGGCTTTGTGCAGTTCCCGGGTAGATTCCGCCAAGTCGCCGGTCTTGCGCAGCACCAGCCCTAGCGCTTCGTGTATTGCCGCGTCGCCGGGTTTCAGCCGCAGGGCCTCGTGGTATTCGCTGACGGCCGCTGGGTGGTCGCCCATGGAAAGGTAAGTTGCCGCGAGCTCCGTGTGGGCGGCAACGTAGTCAGGCCTCAGATGGATGACGCGGCGAAACTCTTTGACCGCCCCGCCGTAATCTTCCGCCTCGCGCAAAGTCAAGGCCAAAGCATGGTGGTAGTCCACTTGGTTGGGACGTAATTGCACCGCCACCCGGTACTCCTCGATGGCGTGACTCAAATCCTCAGTGGCACGCAGAGCCGCCGCCAGACTCATGTGGATTTCCGGGTCATTGGGGCGCAGGCGAGCAGCGGTGCGGTACTCGTTGATGCCGCCGGCGAAGTCTCCGGCTTGGGTGAGGGCGTTGGCGAGGCCGGCGTGAGCGTCCGCATTGTTGGGATCCAATGTGATGGCTCGCCGAAACTCAGCGCCCGCTCGCGCGGCGTCGCCGGACTGCAAGATGGTGTTGGCCTGGGCGACGCAGACTTCGGAATCGCGCGGGGAAAGTGCCTGCGCTTTTTTGTACTCTTCGGCCGCCTCGCCGGATTGGCGGTTCATGGACAGAGCATTGGCAAGGTTCAGATGCGCTTCCGCATTGTTCGGGTGCGCCCTCACTTCAATGCGATATTCGGCAATCGCCTCGGTAATTCGCCCCGCCGCCTCTTCCACGGCGGCGATGTTCGTGTGGACCCCGGGAAAACCCGGCCGCAAGCGCAGCACTTCGCGATATTCCTTCACTGCGTCGTCGGTCTGTTGCTCTGCCGCGTAAGCATTTCCCAGATTGTAGTGCGCTTCCACATAATCGGGCTTGAGAGCGAGGGCCTTCTTATACGCGGCAATCGCGTCGTCCCACTTGTTCAGACGCGCCGCCTCATTACCTTGCTGGACGAGCTCCAGCGGCGTTGGTTGGCGCGATTCCGCGGGAACCACAGATTGGACGCTCGTTGCGGGTGCGGGAGCTTGCGCCACCGCCAAACCGGGATTCAAGAGGAAGATACCGGCGGCAATGCCCCAGAGGAGAAGGCTCGTCTCCGCGCTGCTATTTTTCGTGGTCATCGCACCCCACCCTATAGCAATAGCATACACCTAACGGCTGCCTCTGATCACCTGGGAGGGGCGACCCCTCATGCTGGGGAGTCGCCCGGCTCACGTTGATGAGATGTTTTGAGATTGTCAGGGTGTGCCGCAAAATCTCGCGGGACTGCGGGCCGAAAATTGAAGGGCGGAATGCACCCGGTGAGGAGGATTCATGCTGACCACACGGAAATTGATGTTCGATCCTTTGGCATGATCATCTCGCCGGACGCCCAGCGGTGGCCGCTGCCAATCGGGGAAACAAATCACATCGTGTTTGCCTTAACCTTTACCCTCTAATACTTCGTCCACTGCTTCTTCGAAAACCTGCAACGACTCGCGCAGCGCGTCTTCCGCGATGGTAAGGGGCGGAGCGATTTTCAGACATTCACCGCTGGCGGCGACAGGCGCAAACATCAACACGCCTTTTTGGAAGCAGGCGATATTAATTCGCAACGCCATATCAGGATCGGGAATCTTCGTGCCGGGTCTTACAACTTGGATCCCGGCCACCAAACCCTTGCCCTGGAGACACCCCAACACCTTGGGGTACTTCTCGCGAATACGCTTGAGTTCCCGGAGCATGATCTCACCTAAGCGCGCGGCGCGCTCCGCGAGGTTCTCTTTTTGTATGATCTCCAGGCTGGCAATCGCCGCAGTGACGGGCAGGGGCGAACCGGAGTGCGTGGAGGTCATTGACCCCGGTGGATAGAGGCCCATGATGTCCTCGCGTCCAATGACCGCGGAAATCGGCAGTGAGGAGGAGATGCCCTTGCCGCAGGCGATCAGGTCCGGACGCACGCCATACTGTTGATAACCAAACATCGTGCCCGTGCGCCCGAATCCTGCCTGTACTTCGTCGTAGCACATCACAATGTCGTGCTCGCGACAGAGCGCCTCAAGCTTCTGGGCGTACTCAACCGGCAGAAAATCCGGCCCGCCGCCCTGGTAGGTTTCAGTCATCACGCCGGCAATTTCCTGGGGCTTTACGCCCTTTTCAGCCAGCGTGTCGACGAATAGATCAAACGAGATGTTTTCGTTCTTGTAACCGTCCGGGAAAGGCACCTGGACGAAAGTGCGATCGCGATCGACCATCCACTCTTTTGCCTTCTCCGAGCCGCCGGCAAGCTGCGCGCCCATCGTGCGGCCGTGGAATGCATAATTGAAGGTCACGAAATACTTCTTTCGCGGGCCGTATTTCGCCAGGGCATAGGTCTTCGACAGCTTGATGCAATTCTCGGTGGCCTCGCTGCCGGTGCTCATCAGGAATACTCGGTATTTCTGCGGATCGGGCGAGAGAGCGCGAAGCATCTCCGCCAGGCGCGCGCGCCCCTCGTGAACGAACACATACGACGCCAGCAATCCTCGATCAATCACCTCACGTAGCGCGGCGCGAATCTCCGGGCGCCCGTGGCCGGCATTGGCGATGAGCACGCCGCTGGACCAATCAATCCATCGGTTGCCCCAGCGGTCGCTGACGATAAAGTCTTCTGCCTTGTCCCAGACGATCGGTGGCTGACCCATCATCGAGCGGGGTTCCGACCGCTGCAACGCGGCGAAGATTGGCAAAGACTCCGGCACCGGCAGCTTGGTTTTGATGCTGCGATACTTCGTTTCCACTTTCGGAACATCAATAGGAGTTAAATCATAAACGGCCATGTTCTGCTTACCCTCCAGAGTTGTCGATTGGCGATTGCCATTCAGATCGCAGCGCGCGGGTTCACAACTTGCAATTGGCAATTGACAATAATTGCAGTTGCTTCGAACTCGGTTCCGGTACCCACAATCTTCAATCGCCGATTTCAATGTGCGGCTGATCGCCGTAAATGATGCGCGCCGGCGCAGCATTCGCCAGGATCGAGGCGCGCGCCGCTTCCACCACCAATTCATTGATGTAACTGTTGGCGGGCGTGGCGATGAGACCTTGCGCGTCCACAGCGCGGATCAATTCGCGCCGCTTGGCCAGTGCGGCATCCGGGGCCAATCCGAGCGTCGCACTTTCCGTGCGGTGGATCGCCTGGGTAATTCCCGCTACGGATTCGTACCCGTAACCAATGGGTTTAAAGCCGGGCCCCTCCCAGGGGACCAGGCGGTAGAAATCGGGGCTGACATAGTTGTATTTCGATCCGCCCGGACCGATATTCTGCAGGTAGGAATAGGCCACGCCGCGTTGATGATCATCATGGAAGAGCAATCCCGTCTGGTCGTTGCCCTCGCAGTACAACACCATTCCCTGGTCGTTGCTGCCGGCTGCGGCATCGGGATAGCCCAAGCCATTGATCACGGAAAGCAGCGCGCCATTTTCCCACGTCACGCGGCCGTGCGACCAAAGGAACGCCTCGTTGCCGTTGGGAAATTTTCCTTTCACCCCTTGCAGAGAAACTTCCACGGGTTTGAGTCCGGTGATGAAGTAGACCAGGTCCACGTAATGGCACCCGATGTAAGTGAAGGGGTCCGTACGATCGCATGTAAACCAATTCTGGAAATTTGAGTGGCGGTAATAGTACGGCTCAATGAGCTTGGCCTCGCCCATCACAAATGTGCCGAACTGCCCCAGCGCGTAGGCCCGCCGCGCCACCAAGGACCGGCGGTCGAAACGCTTGTGGTATTCCACGCCCACGAAACGGCCCTTTTCGAGCGCCAGTTTTTCGATTTCCGCCGTTTGCGCATAATGGAGCACCAACGGCTTTACGCACAGCACGTTCTGGTCATGCTCGAGGGCGTACTTCACCACCGAATAATGAAGGTTGTCGGGCATCGCCACCACAACCATGTTGCCCGGCGCCATCCGCGCTATCACGTCCTTGTAAAGATCGGGAAACTGCGCGTCAGCAGGCGCGGATAGTGATGGATGCGGCGTGAAAGCGTGTCCGGGAAAAGCTTCGTCGAATTCCGGATTTTCCGCCAGGGCTTTCAGGGGAGCGGTATTCAGAGCGCAGATATCGATCTTGCGAACCACACCGGTCCTTTGGAGTTGGTACAGAGACGGCAGGAGCAGATCGAAGGTGATCATTCCTCCGCCGACGATCGTTACGTCAAGACTTACCGTTTGTGCAGCCACGGACACACACCCTCCGAATGAAATAGAGGCGTTCGGGACAAAGAACAAAGATATTATGAATTCGCGCGCGATGTGTCAAACAAGTTGCGGATTCGCCCTGCTATCGAAATAATTCAGGCTCGGCTCGAAAAGTGATGATTCACCGGCGAGGAAGGCAATAACACCTTCGCGTTCTTGCTTTGGCTTTCCCATCCCGAAATCTTTATTGACCCGAAGAATGGTCCGCGAAGGTCGCCGCAAGCCGTAATGTAACGATCTCGTGCGGGCGCACTTGCACCTCCATCGAGTGTCCTGACACCGCTAGCTCTTCCAGGTTTTTCTCCACGGCATTGGACCGCCAGGCTCGCTGCAGATCGAACAGGGGGAAATTCAAATGTACCTCCGCAGAGTTCCCACCCACCTCCACCAGGCGAAGAACGGTTCCATGACCGTCGCTGGCGGCTTTCCAGTTTTCGACCGCCACGTTGGGAGCATCAACCTGGAGAAAGCTCGTTGGTGCAGTTGACAATGGCCGTTCCGGATTGTCGTACTTGTCCGTGCTGAGTACTTGCTGGTATTCGAGCGGAGTCATGGCGGCGCGCCCGATCCGGTCCAAGCCTTCAGGTGAAAGGCTCGCGCCGCTGGTGAATACGTACCGAAACGTGTAGTCTCCGGATTGCACACGCCGGAAATCGGTGTGCCAATAGTTGTTCATCACCCAGGAAAAGATGGTAGAGCTTTTGGCGACGAATTTCTCCGGCCAGGCGCCGCGGTCAATGTCACCCAGCGTGACCAGCGGCGCATCGATGGGCGTGAGTCCAACGGCCACGCCGGCGCCCTCTTCCTTTACCCAGTGCTGCACTGTGCACCATTCCACGTTGCCACCCTTCAGTACATCCCGGCTCGGATCCACCCAGCCGTTCTGGATTTCGTAGCTGAAGCGGGGATTCGCAATGGCAAAGGGAAAGGCAAAATACACGGCCTCCTTGTTCTCCACCGGATCTTTCTGCACGCGATCGACGAACTCGATCTTTTTCTCGCGGTCGAAGAGCATGACATCCGTCCAGATCGTGGGCGCGTGCGGCCCGCTGGTCTGGTAGCTCAGGACGTGCCCGAAGGGTGTTTTTCTGATGCTGACGACGCGGCCACCTGAGGAAGTTCCAACCGTTAGATGCGCCAACGGAAGTGACTTGTTCAGGTAAACAAGTTGTGTGGCGGTCTCATCGCCGCCGGTGACATATAAATACTGGTTAAGCCGATATTGGCTGGCTGGATCCACAAGTTCGCGGCCGAGTTGCTTGTCAAAAATGCTGCGCACAGCCCCGGCACTTGCGTCCACTTCGACGCGGTAGTAAGCGTTTTCGACGGAGTTGCCGAGCGGAAGCTCGGTATCTCCCACGGGTGCCGCTCCGCCGCCTTCCGCAATCTGGTAGCACTTGTAGCCGAGCGATGGCACATCGCGAGCCAGAAAACGCACGTGATCATAACCCTGATAATGATGCAGAACCTCGACGGGTACGGCCTCCAGGCCGGGATACTCGGAAATTACCGAATGGGCGTCGAGATCCGTTTCCACCAAGCCGTCGCGAGTCCAGTTCAGGGGGTTGAACACCACCATGCCCGCCGGCGGGAAATGAATCTGGTCCGCAATCTGGCTCAGCGATCCGTCCACGATGGTATCGATTCTTTCCTTCCCGTCCACCGCGAACTGGTCTTTGGTGGCGAGCTGGCGCACCGTCTCATCGCTTTCCGGACGCGAATAACCGCCCCAGGATGTGAACGTGTGCTCCGCATAAAGCACCAGATCCTCCCACATCTGCTGCAGAGATTTTTGAGGGCCGGCGACATCCTTTTGAACATAGGCTGCCAGTGTTGCGATTTTTTCCGCCGAAGGCGCGCGCTGCTGACTCGTGCGATCGATCGCCACGTAGTGGCTGTCCGTGCCGAGCCCGTCTTCCCAGTAGGGACCGAAATCGCCCACCACCGTCTCCAGCGACGAGCCACAATGCTGGTCGATGTAATGGAAATAGTCCGGAAACGTCGCGAGAATTATTTTCGGGTAGGCATAGTGGGCGTTCCACTGTCTGACAAACCCGGGCAACCCGGGGACCAGGTCCTTGTTCTCAGATTGCGTGCCGAAGAGCAAAGCTGCATCGGGTTTGTAGTCCGGCGACTCAAAGGGCTCCAAGATGGTGGGCAGGGAGTCGCGGCACGTCGCCTCGCTGGCCGGCGTTCCGCAGGCAAACGCGAATTGCAAGTATTGCCGGGTGTAAGCCATCAGCACCTTGCTGCCATCCGGTCCTTGCCACCAGAATGGCGCTTTCTGGTTCCACCGGCCATAGAGGAGGACGGGCGCGCGATCGCTGTTGGCCGCCGCCGCGAAGTATTTAATTCCGAGGGCGTGCAGCACGGAGGGGTACGACCATGAGTAACTGGGAATATCCGTGATGTTGGCATACTCGTACGGCACGCCAGATTCCTGGTGCAATCGGTAGGTGTAGTCCGTGGACCGAATCAATTCCTCGAGCGTAGGATATCCCGTCAGCACGTTCGCAAGCTGCACCGGCACACCGATCTTGCCTTCCCGCGCAAGACGCAGAAACCCGTCGGTCGCGTCAGTGTTACGGGTGGCGAGGTACTGCTGGGCGATCCAAGAGCCGTCAATACTGAACCGCATTTCCGGAAATTCACGGATGATATGTTGGAGCTTGTCCAGATTGCGGTTGTGAACTTCCGCTACCTTAGCTTGGTAGTCGGTAAAACCGATATCAAGGTGGATGTGAGGAACAAGGTAGACCGTCCACTCGCGCTGGGGCTTAAGGCTGATTTCCGTTTTGCGAGTCTTGCCGTTTACTTTTACCTCCACAGTCCCAGCAGTTACTCTGGAAAGCGCCGGGAGGGCAAATTCAAATCGCTGCTGACCGAAATCCGGTGCCGCGGAAAGTTCGGCCTGGAAATCTTTTCCGCCGACCGCCAACGTTACTTTGCCTTGGCGCGCCTTCCCTTGAAGCGTCGCCGTTACAAATGTGAGTTCGCGCGGGCCGTCTGCTTGCCGAACGTAAAAGATTGTGGGCTCGGCTTCGACGCTGGGCTCGCCCGCACTGTTTTCCCCGGCCGTCTGCGTTAGGCTCAGCGCGTCATAGGTTATTACGGAATCAGTGGGGCCGTCGCGGGGATCGTCCACTGCGGTCAGCACCAGTTTGTTCTCGCCCGCGCGAAGGGCCGCGGTGGGCAATTCGATTTCAAGCTGGTCACCGCCGTAAATGGGCGAGTCGACACCAAAGTCTCCGGGGTAATAGCTCACCTTGCGATGGAAATAAAAGAAGCCAGACTGGTTGTTGATATCAGCCCGCAGATGCGGGACGCGGCCGGATTTCAATAGAACCGAAATCGTCAGGCGGTAAACACCTTTAGGCGCATTTTCCAATTTAAATAGGATCGTGTAGGGATGCGGGCGTTGTCCCCCGTCGTCGTTCCCGGAACCAAGTTGCACGGCCGGCCAGTCGCGCGCCGGGTCGCTCTGGCCTACCGTGAATACCGGTTGGTAGTGGGGATCAGCAAGGTCTGCGTGTTGGTTGAATCCGCTAGGCGACTGATCGAATTTGCCGATCTGCCACACCACTTGATCGGCGCCCGCCGCAGAAACGCTGTGCAGGAAAACGTACATGAGTAGAGCCAGTGCGATTCGGGCTGAAATTTTCGGACATTGCATCGCTCACCCCTGACCGGGCGCTCGCCCCTTGTGAATTTTGGTCGCCCCCTCTGCATCTGAAACAGACGGCAGCAAAAAATACTGCACTTGGAGGGGAAAGGAAAGCACCTTTGTTGAACGCTGCATGTAGCTGCGTGGTCTCCACGCGTCGGTGCCGGCATTTTCCTGGTTTCCTTCCGGCGGCGATCGCGGGTTAGCTGAAACACGCAACCCCGCCCAGAGCCCTGCCAGGGTATAAGCCTGCGGACAGATTTTCTAGCTTCCCTCGTCCCGATATGGCGACCAACGTGCAAGACTGAACCACTGGCGAGCGACATAGCCCAGCGTGAACTCGTAGTGTAGCCATCACGGGCAGCGCGACGGCCAGGTCCTTACATCGTTCTGGCGGCCATAATGTTCTCGATTCTTCGCTTTGACCACATTTCCCTCCGGCGCTGTGCTGGTTCCCCAGGAGCCATAGCCCAGCCCCGAAGCCGAAAGTTCGCGCGCCTTTTCCCAGGATAATTGATCATGAAACTCGGAGTGTTGTCCGGCGCTTTCATCTCCTTGATACTCTGTTGGTTAATAGCGTTATACTACCGTTTGGAAGCAGCGTGTTCTTGGCGGCGAACCGTGGTCCGCGCGCCCTTCCCGACGGCCGGAGCCGCGCTTGGCGAAGCATCTCGGCGGGTGAATGCTAAAAAGTCCAGTGCGCCCAGAGGCTAGAGCGTGACGACATTGGGTAAATTGACGCAGTGCTGATGACTTTTCACACTTTCGACGACCGACCGAGGCTAACAACGGACATGATTCAGTCGGCACTACACGAAAGGAGCAACGACAGCATGTACTGTCCACGATGCAGCGCCCGCACCAGGGTGGCGGAAACGCGGGGTATTTTTCGCGACCGCCACTGCACGAACCCCGCCTGCGATTTCCAGTTCACCACGCGGGAGAACATCATTACGTTGGGCGAGCCTCGCCGCCTCTGCGCCCGTACCCGCCACCTCCATGTCGAAGATCCGCGGCGGGCGAGCGTCGCCCGCCAGTGGGGGAGCAACTCCGACAGCAACCCCGGTGTGGCTTCATCTCCTGCGGGGGGCGTGGCTCGGGAAGGATATCGCGAGGCCAAAGCGGCGGCGTGAAAGGACACGCGCACGGGAAAATACACCGGGCCGCCACGAAACGAGTACGGAGTGACGAGTGACGAGTGAGAAAATTGATCGCACGCCGGGAAGGAACTCCCGGATAGTGGTACAACGCGGCGGAGGAGCAACCAAAGCGCCACCGCCATCCCTTCGGCAAGCTCAGGGCAGGCGCGGGTCGTGGTCTGCACGGGCTGGGAGCCCGTGGCACGAAACTTTTCGGGCGCGAAAAAGTCCGGCAATATTAGTGCAGACGACGGGGAACGCCTCCTCGTCTTACATGAGAACGCCTTAGGCACAGAGAACACAGTGAAAATGTTCGCGCCACAACAATGTTCTGGCGATGCGCTACAAGGCGCACGGAACCGCTCCGTAAGCTGCGTGAGAAGCAGACGGATGCAAACGATGCAGAACAGCCTCTCGCGTCTCAACGATGTCCTGGCATTGTTCTCTGCACGTGCAACCGGCCGGCTGAGTCCTTTGTCTCATGAAATTGTCCGGACTTTCGCACGTCTAGACATTTTCAGTAGCGAAAATGTCCGCTCGCGCGGTGGCCAACCACATGTTTCGGCGCACTTCCCGACCCACTTTCCTACCGGTAGGAAAAGAGATCAGAAAATATTCACTTTCCTTCCTACCGGTAGGAAAGTAGATGAGAATCCAGGTGACAATAGTATATGGGGTATTATAGAATAGTAACCGTAATGAGCGAGATGTTCCCCAATCCGGGCGCACGAACTTTGACCTCACCCGCTGGCAAGGCTGATGGCCGGATGTTTGGCGACAAACAGACCGAATCAGCACTGACGGCAAGTTGGAATCGGCTGAGCCGGCCCGAGCGCCTGCTGGCGGCGGACGCGCAGAGCGCGCCCCAAGCGCCGCTGCGCATTTGCATTGATGTGCCGTTAGGCACATCGTACCGGGAAATGCAGGTGAGAATTTTCCGCCAGGCGTGGGAACTGGCCGGCACGCAGCTTCGCGCTGCCTTTGCGCTCGGCGTCACCCCGGACACGATCTCGCGGGTTTTGCGGCGTTGCGATCGAGAATCGGAGCGACCGCCCCGCCTTCCGTCCCAGCCGCTGGCTGATCCCTCTCCCGGCGCGATGGGCCACGTGCCGGCGCAGCGGACCGCGATAAAAATGAAAGAGCCCGCAATGACGGACCAGGATCTCGACCGCTGGGTCGAGGATCAAATGAAAGAGCTGGAAGTAATCAACGACGACTGAACGGTAATGGGTTTTGCTGTGAACTTAGCTTGTGCCTGATCAAGCACAAGTGAGGGCGGCGGTGGGTGCACACACTGCCGCTGCCCGCAATGCAGACTGAAGCCGCCACAAACGCAGGAACACCGAAGCCGGAAACGCTGCCGACAGCAACGATCGACGCAGCAACTCTGAACGCAGGAAGTCTGAATTCCGAATCGCGGATTCCGAATTCCGAACCCGTCTCGCGGCACGGAGAAGTTTCTCATTTCTATTTAGCCCCGCAGCAATTGCGATTTCTTTCGCAGGTAGCGCCCGCGGCGATTAATAGCGAGCGGCTTTACGGGATTCCCGCGTGCGTCACGGTGGCCCAGGCGATCCTGGAAAGTGCCACGGTCCAGTTCGGGTGGGGCACCAGTGTGCTTTTCCGGGTGGCAAACAACCCGTTTGGCATCAAGTACTGCCATCTCGGGGCTGGGGACTGGGGTCTAGGGAGTGAGGACTCGGGGCTAGGGGTTGGAGATGCCGCCGGGGACGCCTTCCGTGCCGCATCTGGCGCGCCCTGTGTCCCGTGCACCGAGTCCGCAGTCGCGAGCCCGCAGCCCCCAGTCTTCAGTCCCCAGCCCCCGGCCCCGACCGTCTCCGATTACGGCCACTTTGATGTGCAGACGTGGGAGATCGAGAATGGGCAGAAGAAATTGGTGACTGCTGAATTTCAGCGTTTTCCCAATCTAGGCGCAGCATTTACGGCGCACGCGCGATTGTTGTGCGGCCCGCGGTATCGTCCCGCCTTCGAAGTTCGGGACGACTGGAGACAGTTTGCGGAGCGGCTGGGGCCCAAAACCTCCCCACTGGATACGGAGCATTGTGGCTATTCCACAAACCCCAGCTACTCCGCCGAGCTTATTAAATTGGTTAACTTCTACCGGCTGGACGATCCCCGCGCCCTCCAGTGGTTCGCGACGGGGAAAGACCCCGGATTAGGGGTTAGGGATTAGGAATTAGGGGTGACGATCAGGAGCTAACTATGAGGCAGCCGGTGCGCGTGCAAGCGCTCGAATTTCAGTCAGCATTCATGCCCGATCTTAGTGTCGGCGCCTTTTTTCTCGAAATGCCGTTGGTTTTCTTGCTCCTCACTCGTTACTTGTCGCTCGTCACTCACGGCAGTTGGGTGGCAGTGCTGACGTGCCTCGCAGCTGAATTCTTCTTGTTCCTCACGTTTTCCGCGTTGGGTCTTAGGCTGTTTCGCATGTAAGAACGTAGCCGGTTTCCGGTCTTTGCGGCAGTGGGAACGGGCCCGCTGACTGACAAAGGCCGCAGTGCGGGTGCGGAGTTGCTTTAGCGGATGACTGATACGTAGTTACCGATAACTTATGAAAGGATACTCGATATGCGAATACGAATCACTCTTTTTGCAGGATTGTTGGCGATGTTTCTGATGACGCTGGCGTGCACGGTGCCAGCGTGGGTGAACACGGCGGAGAGCGACGCCGAGGTGGCGGCGCCCATTGCGGCCGGCCTGATTGATGTGATCGACCCGGCGCTGGCGCCCACGGTGGCATTGATTGAGAACGGCTTTAACGCCCTGGTGGCGACGCTGGACACCTACAAGGCGTCGCCCACAGCCACCAATCTTCAGGCGGTGCAATCGGCGTTTGCGGCGGTGAACGCGAATGTGACGCAGCTCGAGAGCGCGGCGCAGATCAAGAACGCGGGGACGGCCAGCACGGTGACGCAGGTGGTGGCGCTGCTGGCGCAAGCAGTGACCGAGATTGCGGCATTGGTGCCGGCGCCGGCAGCCGCAGCGATGGCGCCCGGCAATTCCGGATTGCCGATTCCGAATTCCGGAGCAGTAAAGCACTGGAAGGCCAAGGACTTCAAGCACGCTTTCAACAATATTGCCAAGACCGATCCACGGTTGAAGCCGCTGAAGTAAGGGATCAGGGGCCAGGGGTTAGGAATTAGGGATTAGGGAAGGCGGCAGCTTTGCGGCCGCAGTCCAAAGCGCTCCGCGCATCTGTCATGGCCATCGTGACCACGGCGGTCGGAGTCTGCCGTTACGGAAGGCCTTTACTGTTAACTGTCAACTGTCGACTGGGGACTGAGATGACTGATCATTCGCACGTGAAACTCGGCAGAAAGCCCGCGCGCCGCGATGCGCGCACGTTGCAACTGCGGCGGTATTTGCGGGCGGGAGCGCGTTTGGGCGCGGCCCTGCAACCGAAGCCGGCCATGGACTGGCTGGCGGCGGTGCCCAGCTTCCCGATGTATGGCAATGACGTGCACGGGGACTGCGCCATCGCCGCGATTGGCCACATGGTGCAGGTGTGGACGGGAAATCAAAAGACAGGTGTCAGGTGTCAGGTGCCAGGTGCCGGAGAAAAATCAGGTGTCAGGTGCCAGGTGCCAGGTGCCAGGGGAAAGACAGGTGTTAGGTGTCAGGGGTCAGGTGTCAGGGGAAAATCAGGTGTCAGGTGTCAGGGGTCAGGTGCCAGAGAAACAACAGGTGCCAGGGAAAAACATGCTGCCAGTGAAGAAGCGGGCGCTGCGGAGCACGGGACCACTCCCGCTGAAGACGATATCCTGCGCGTTTACCAGATCCTGAGCCCTGACGACGATGGGTGCGTGCTGTTGGACGTGTTGAATTACTGGCGGAAGAATCCGATTTGCGGCGTGCAGCTTGGAGCGTACGCGGCGGTGAATCCGCAGGATCAGGATGAGGCGGAAGTGGCGCTGGAGATTTTCGGCGGCCTTTACGCCGGGGCGCAGCTCCCTCTAGCCGCGCAGACCCAGGACGTGTGGGGCGTGGCCCCAGCCCCCAGCCCCCAGTCCCCAGTCCCCGGTTCGTGGGGTGGGCACTGCATTCCCTTCGGCAAGTATGACGCGCAGCGGGTGAGTTGTGTCACCTGGGGCGCGGTGAAAGACGCCACCTGGCCGTGGCTCCAGGAATATGTGGACGAGCTCTACGCGCTCATCAGCCCCGACTGGCTGAATGGCGCCGGTGTGACACCCGAGGGCCTGGATATGGCGGCGTTGCGGAGTGACCTGGAGCAGGTGTCTGGCGCCGGGTAAGCGCCAAACGTAACGGGGCGTGCTGTAGCGGCGGTCGAGCCTGCCCTGACGCAGGAAGGGACCTTGGGACGAGTAACCACCCCCGTCGCTACGCTCCGGCCCCTCCTGAATCAGGAGGGGAGCCGTTTGGCTGCCCTCCTCAGATGAGGAGGGCCGGCCGTCCACGCACGGCCGGGGTGGTGTTGAACAAAAGACGGTCGGCGTGATGTTGAACAAGCGACCGCCGGGTGGTGTTGAACGAGAGACGGTCGGGTTGGCTTTGAACAAGAGACGGTCGGGTTGGTGTTGAGCAAGAAATGTAGAAACCCCAGACGCCGGCTCCCAGCCGGCACTCGGCCGCGGGCAGGGCCTGCCCTGAGCCGAGCGAAGGGATGCCAGCGGTGCGGTGAGGCCAAAAATGAGGTGGATGCAATGAACTGGTTACTGACTTCGATCTTCTACCTTCTATTCACGGTTCACTGTCCACTGTTCACTGTTTCTAGTCCACTGTTCGCTGCTGCGCAGTGGGGCATGGGCTGGCCGGGGCCGGGGCCGGTGCATGTTGCGAGCGGCAGCTTCAGCCCTGCCTATGTGCGAGCCGGCACGGGCGGGACGGGCAGCGCAACGGCGACGGTAACGCTCTCCGTGACCGCCGGGCAGTTCGCCGTGTGTGGCATCGTATCGTCCAGCGTCCCGACCAACACACTGACCTGCTCGGACACCAACAGCGACACGTTCCATTACCCCACGTCCAGCGGCGGGCAATCCACCACGGACAGCGACACGTACTTGGATAGCGGCGTGGCCATCGGCGGCTTGGGCTGGGCCACGATGAGCACCACCAACAGTTCCGAGGCATTCTCCTGCACCGTAACCAACACGGCAGATTACCAGGACTGCGCGGTGATGATCTTTTCCGGTACACCGACGAGCGGGTGGGATGTGGCGGTGGCCGGGGCGAGCAACGCCTCCACCGCTTCCTATGTGAGTGGCACCAGCTCCACCACCGCGAGTGCATCGGAGTTGGCCATCGGTTTATTCAGCGCCAACGGCAGCTCGACTGAGACGGTGACAGGTACGAGCAGTTGGACGTGCCCTACCGCCGCGACCTATGAATATGGCGGCATGAATGTGATCGCCTGCTACAAAGTGTTGTCCGCCACCGGCACGCAGAAGGCCACGGCCACCCTGGGCACGGCGGCGTCTGGGGTTGGGATGGTGAGCACGATTAAGTAGGGCCGAGCGGCGCTCGGCCCCCTGGTAAGGCAGGAACACAGAGCTGCGCTCGGCGCAACCCGGAGAGGGTGAGAGGACGAAACATGGATGCCAATTCGATTCAAATGCAGGCGCTGATTACGTTCTTGATGCCGCTCGTGATCCAGCTTGCCAAGAAATCGCAGGCGCGGTGGCTGGGTTGGATCGACCAGTCGCGGCCGAAGATGTGCATGCTCGCCAGCGGCGTGGCGGCGCTGCTGACGTCAATGGGCATAGGGTTTGCCCGCACGCCGCACAGCCTGACGGTGACTTGGCCCGACGCGACCACGCTGTTGCGCGGCCTGCTGAGCTTCCTCGTCCCGGCCGTCCTCCAGTTCGCCGCCCAGCACGCGCTGTATGACGGGTTCTGGAAGCAGGTGGTGCCGACGAGATCGGGAGATCGAGCGATCGGGTGATTTGGTCATTTGGCCATTGGGTCATTTGGTCATTGGGTCATTGGGAGATCGGATCATCGGGTCATTGAATCATTGGGTCATTGGGCGATTGGTCGATCCGATGATTGGGAGATCCGCTGTTCGGGTGAACGAAAACAAATGGCTCAATGATCCGATAATTCAATGACCCAACGACCCAATGAATCAATGACCCAATGAGCCAATGGACCAATAACAATGTTTTCTGCCAATGACATTCAGGCGTTGTTGCTCGGTTCGGGTGGTTTTATCGGCACGTGCATGGCGGGCGTGGGGGCGTACCGATTGTTTTCCGCGGCCACGCGCGGCGTGCTGAGGGTGCCGGCCAGCCTGGATCGCGGCGCCGAGTCGCTCGAGCGCATGGTGCAGGCGGTGGAAACGCAGAATGCGGTTACCGACCAGGTGATAGAGCTGAAAGGCCTGCTGATGGCCACGCGCGAGGAGATTCAGAAAATCGCCAACGAGCGCGAGCAAATCGGCCGGGAGCTAAGACTGATGTCGAGGAAGATTGAGCACGTGAGTTCGTATGGGGAAGAGGAGTGAGAAAGAAGGAGCTAGAAGCTAGAAGCGAGAAGCTAGAAGCGAGAAGCGAGGACGTAGTGGGCAGCGCGACCGTGGGGAGCTTGTTTCTCCTAACTCCTAGCTCCTAGCTTCTAACTCCTAGCTTTTAAGAAGGAGCGAGAAGCCAGAAGTGAGGAGCGAGGAGTGAGAAGTTAGAAGTGAGGAGTGAAAGCGCGACCGCAGGGAGCATGTTTTCTTCTAACTTCTAGCTCCTAGCTTCTAGCTCCTAGTCCACTAGCTCCTAGCTTCTAACTCCTAGTCCAGTTTTTACGAAAAGTGGAGAGCAAAACATATGGCAAAGGTGAAAACCAAGACGGAACAAGAATTCGATCGGACGGAGATTCTCCGCTACTTGAACGAATGCGGGCTTCAGCCGGTAACGCCGAAAAGCATTCTGATCTACCTGGACGATTGTCTTCGCCCCGTAAGCCTGGCGGGAGTGGAATTTCACCTGCGCTACATGCGCGACCGCGGCTGGGTGGAACTCGGGGTGGAGAAGAAAGCGGGCACGCCGGAAGTGATTCGCTGGACGCGCATCACCGCCAACGGCGTGGATGAGTACGACCGGCGCTGCGCCGCCCTGGGAGAAGCAAGGTGATCGGGCCATCGGCTCATCGGGTCACCGGTTCATCTGGCCATCGGCTCATCGGGACATCGGCTCATCGGATCATCGGCTCATCGAGCCATTGAGCCATCGAGCGATTGGGTGATCCGATGATTGAGATGACCGAAACAAATGGCCCAATGACCCAATGATTCAATGATCCGATAGTTCGATGAACCGATGAGCCGATGGCCCGATGGCCCGATGGTTCAATGGCCCAATGACCCAATGACGAACTGTTTCAATGACCCGATGGTTCGATGAACCGATGGGCCGATGACCCGATGAACCGATGGTTCAATGGCCCAATGGTTCAATGACCGAATGAAAGGGTTTTTATGAATTTCACCAAGCTTCGCTGCCTGGAAGGACGGCACCGCGGGATCAACGAGAAGGTACACGCGATGTTCGAGCAGTTTTGGCCGGTGGCACAGATCAAGGACGAGATCGAAAGCGAATACGGCGAGCGCCTCAGCACGCGTTCGATTGAGCGCTACCGGCAGAATCACTGGAAGGCGCAGCGCGAGCTGGTGAAACAGTCAGCCGCCGCCCTGGCCGCGTTCCAGGCCCAGCCGGCGAGAGCTTCGCTCACGGTCACGCAGCATATGGGCGAAGCCCTTTGGACTGCGGTCGCGCCAGCTACCGCCTTTCCTCTGCGGTTCATAGGGCGCCGCGCGACGCCCCCACGACGCGGCCAAGTGGCCATGATGGGCGCGCCAACACCGTCCGGGCGCGCGCTAACGCTGCCCGTCATGCAGAGCACTGACGTGTTCGATTGGGTTGGCTCACCACAACTGCGCGTAAACCTGCCTCCCGACGGCGGGGCCGCGCCGGTAACCACCCCCGTCGCTAGCGCGCTGGTAACCACCCCCGTCGCTAGCGCTCCGCCCCCTCCTGAATCAGGAGGGGAGTTTTGCCGGCGGGCTCCCCTCCTCAGATGAGGAGGGGCAGACCGTCGATAGACGGGCGGGGTGGTGCTGAAGTGGGCGGGGTGGTGCTGAAATGGCCCTTTCCGCAAAGCAAGGGGCGAAGGCCCAGAGTCTCGGACTCGAGCCAAACACAGGAATGGAGTTAATCGTGGGACGACTTGGGGTATCGAAAGTGCGCACTCTTGACACTCGTCATCCGGGCTTGGTGCACAAGGTGGATGCGATGTTTGACGCGTTCGAAACTGTCGAGGCTGTAACAACCATGATCCGGTCGGAATACGGCGAGCGCATCAGCCACACCACCGTTTGGAAGTACAAGCGGCAATGGATCGCGGCGCGGCGGCGCGAACTGGCAAAGCGGGCGGCCGAGGTTGCCCGGGACGAACTGCTCCGCGAGGGGAGAATCTAAGTGGCCAAAGACCAGGCATGCAAACTGCAAATTCTCAGCGCCAAGCACGAGGACATCCTGCAGGTCGTGAACAAGATGTTCGATAAATATGCGACGCCGCTCCAAGTCCACCAGATGATCGAGCGCACGTACCACGAAAACGTCGGCTTGACCGCCCTCAGGAGCTACAAGAAAAAACATTGGCAAGCCTTCAAGGATATGGTCCGCGAGCAGAAAGCGGCGATGATCGCCATCGCGGAAATTATCGGGGAAGACGGCCTGACCGCCGGAGTGAATGCCCTGCTTTGGCAAGAACTGCAAAGCATGAGTGCGGCTCAGTTGATGGCCTTTAAGAAGGTTTTGAACGACGGCGAGAAGGTGGCGCTGATGAAAAAGCAGTTTGCCCTATACGCTCAGGAGCACCGCCAGAGGATGAAGGAACGCAGCTCCGCGGGCAAGGGCAAAGTAGAGGTCGTTGAGGATTTCGACGCAGCCCGGCGAATGGTGGAACAGGCGAAGGAAATTTTCGGGATCGGGACAACGGCAATCGCCCAACCCGCGCAGAAGCTCCTCGGCCCGGCGGAAGTAATGCCGTCAACGGAGGCTCTTACCGCCGATGGAAATTCTGGGTTGTGCATTGAGACTCGTCCGAAATGATAAGTCCATCTTGATGTGAGATTAAGGCTCGTCAAGAAAAGCCGCCCCGATGAATCGGGGTGCTACTTGGTAAGAACAAGGCAAAGCGCCAATGGCAAAACGTAAGAGTTCAAATTCGTCGGTTACCCGGTCACCAGATCTCCCGATTACCGGATCGGAATCAGCCGATCCAGCGGTCACCGGATTACACGACGGGGAGCCTCTGACCCCGAAAGCCGCACTTCGGACTCTGGCGAAAAATTCGGTCCCCGTCCTCCCTTACCAGGACCGGTGGATCATGGACGACTCGCAATTGAAGATTGCGGTCTGGAGCCGGCAGAGCGGCAAGAGCTTTGCTGCGGCCTTGCGGGCCGTGCTGAAGTGCATGGAAAGGCGCACGCAGTACATCATCCTCTCCAAGGGCGAGCGCCAATCGCGTCTCTTCATGGAAAAGGTCAAAGACTTCTGCGTGTACTTCAAGCGATTGAAGGCGCTGCCCGCATTCGCCGAGTTGGAGACGGAAGAAAAAACCATGGAAGTCTTCTTCCCCCACAACCGCTCGCGCATTATCGGACTGCCGGCCAATCCGGACACGGCGCGCGGCTACAGCGGCAACATCGTGCTGGACGAGTTCGCCTTCCACGGCGACGCGCACCGAATCTATGCCGCCTGCTTTCCGATTATTACGCGCGGCTATTCAATCGAAGTCATTTCAACGCCCAATGGAACGGCAGGGAAGTTCTACGAGATTGCGAAGCAAGCGGGACTGGTAACCGAAAATGGAAACTCGAAAATCGAAACGCGTAAACCTGAATCCGAGTTTCGATCTTCGAATTCCGATTTTCGAAGCCCCTGGTCCGGCCACAAGGTGGATATCTACGAGGCGGTGAGGCAGGGCTTGCCGGCCAACATCAAGCTGCTGCGCTCCGGCTGCGACGACGAAGAAACCTGGCTTCAGGAATACTGCTGCCAGTTCCTCTCCGACGCGCAGAACTACATTCCGATTGAGCTCATTGCGACGTGCGTGCATGAAGAAGCGACAACGGAGTGGGTAGACGGTAGACGGCACACGGTAGACGGGGAAAAGCCGGAAACAGTAGACGGTAGACGGTACACGGTAGACAGGGAAAACCCGGAAACAGTAGACGGTAGACGGCACACGGTAGACGGGGAAAAACCCCGTATGCCGTCTACCGTTTGCCGTATGCCAGAGCTTTACCTGGGCGTGGACATTGGCCGCAAGCGCGACCTGACCATTGCGTGGCTGTTTGAGAAAGTCGGCGGCGTGCTGTGGTCGCGCCACCTGATGACGCTGAAGGGCGTGTCGTTTGATGAACAGGAGCGGGCGATCTGCGGACTGATTGAAGGAGGTGCCAGGTGCCAGGTGTCAGGTGCCAGGCGCGGGCCGGCACTGGCCTCCGATGCCTCCAATTGGCAATCCCAGAGCCTGACACCTGACACCCGACACCTGACACCTTCCGTTCGCCGGGTCTGCATTGACCAGTCCGGCCTCGGCATGATGCTGGCCGAACACCTGGTGCAGAAATACGGCGCCATCGTCGAGCCGGTGCAGTTTACCGCCGCCCTCAAGGAACGCCTGGCGCCCATGGTGAAGCAGGCGTTCGAGGAGCGCAGCATCCGCATTCCCGATAATCGCGAGGTGCGCGCGGACATCAACTCCGTCAAGCGCTTTGTGACTCCCGCGGGCAACGTGCGCTTTGACGCCGAACATACCGACCGCGGCCACGCCGACCGCTTCTGGGCCCTGGCCCTGGTGGTGAACGCCGCCAGCGAACCCGCGCCCAGCTTCAGCGAACAGGCGTTCCTGGCAGGCAGCCCGGTCATGTCAGGGCTGATGGACATGATCATTTGAACATTGGTGATTGGTGATTTGTGATGGGTGATTGCTTGGCTTGAGTGTTGAGTGACTGAATTATGTGCGACTTGGCATGTGTTATTAACTCGGATGTTGCTCTGGTGATGTCTCCATCCAAGCGAGCCAGCGAAGCGGGCGACAGTCATTTAGCCCACGGCGCAGCCGTGGGTAAACAGACGGCCTGCCGATTAACCAGCCCCGTGAGGGGCGGCATCGGGGACCTTGGCGAGGTACGGCTTCAGCCCGATGCCGCCCCTGCCGGGGCTCCCTTCCAAAGTTCCTTGTTGCACTCTTTCCCACGGCTGCGCCGTGGGCTGAATGACCAACGCCCGCTTCGCGGGCTGGAACTCTTGACCTCGCCCGTCCCAATGGGGGCATGGCGTAGTTGCGAATTATGAAGAACACAAACAGCCACGGTTCGGGAAATGGTAGCCAGATGCGACAACTTACTCGCGAACGGAAAACGGCTTCGAATTCAAGATTCAAGATTCAAGATTCAAGATCCAGCGCTCGGCAGGCGCAGATTCAGGATTCAAAAGTGAACCCTAGGGCGTTGCAGGCGCAGACCCAGGACTCAAAATCCAAAGTCAGGGCGCAGCAGGCGCAGATTCAGGATTCAAGATCCAGGGCCAAGGCGTTGCAGGCGCAGATTCAACATTCAAAAGTGAACCCCACGGCGTTGCCGGCGCAGATTCAAGATTCAAGATCCAGAGTCAGGGCGCAGCAGGCGCAGATTCAGGATTCAAGATCCAGGGCCAAGGCGTTGCAGGCGCAAATCGATCGCGCCGTTGCGCTTGCCGATCGGGAAATTGCCGATCTGCGGTTGTCGATTGACGATTTAAGGCAATCGCGTGTGAGTGATGCGCAAGCGGCAACCGAACTTCTGGCAGCCGCGACGGGTTCCAGTCGACGCTCAGCCACCGATGGCCGCCCATTTGTCACGACCGACCCGCTCTCCACCCGTGAATCGGCAATGGACAATCGGCAATCGACAATCCTCGGCCGCCAATCGTCAATCGACAATCGGCAATCCGAAGTTCTCGATCGTCAATCGTCAATCGACGATCGCCAATCGGCAGTCGCGAATCGGCAATCGGAAATGTTCGCTCGGCAATCGCCAATCGCCAATCGCCAATCATCAATGCTCGGTTCCCCCGCCCCCCATCCCCCCAACCCCACCATGTCCACGCCGTCGGGCCTGCCGGTGGCCCCCCTCCATCCCGTCCCCATGACTCCGGCTCCGGAACCCATCTCCTTGCAGGACTACACTGCTCGGATTGAACAAGGCTGGGTTCCGGTCATGGGCCTTCCCGGCACACCGATCACCGCGGGCTTCATTCGCGACCTCGGTGAGTACAACCCGAAACTGGAAGGCATCAACGGCATTTGGACGTACCAGGAAATGCGCCGCGGCGACGGCCAGGTGGCCGGCACGCTGCGCGCGTGCAAGATGCCCATCCTCTCGGCACAGTGGGAAATTGTGCCCGGGGAAGAAGCGGGAATAGGGAATAGGGAATTGGGAATAGGGAAGAGCCCCGACTCCCCACTCCCTACTCCCTACTCCCATCCTGTCTCCAGCACGGGCGCGGGCCGCGTTACCGCCGTCAAGGCCAGGGAGGTCAGTGACTTCATCCGCGCCAACCTGTTCAGCGGGCTGGAGTGGAAGGACTCGCGCGGCTCGTGGCACACGCAGGACTGGAAGGACGTGGTGCGCTACGCGCTGCGCATGCAGGATTTTGGCGCGGCGTGCTACGAGGAAGTCATGGCCATTGACGGCGACCGCATCCGCGCGCGCCGTTTGTGCGACCGCCAGGCGCTGACCTTTTATCGCTGGCATACCGACCCGCACGTGGTGGATCCCAGCCTGCCGCCTTTTGTGTATGACGACGGGGAAACGCTCTACGCGCTGGAACAGTGGGGCTACCGTTCCAACCGCTTTGATTACGTGCTGCTGCCCATGGACAAGGCCTGCATCTTCACCCACGAGCAGGAAGGCGCCAACTTCTGGGGCATCCCGCTGACGCGCGCCATGTATCCGCACTGGTTCATCAAGAAACACCTCGAGCGGATTGACGCCATCGCCTGCGAACGCAATTCGCTGGGCGTGCCCATGATCATGCTGCCGCCCAACCCGTCACGGCAGGACGTTCAGACCGCGCAGAACTGGGTGACGCAGCTCGCCGCGCACGAAAAGACCGGGCTCTCCCTGCCCAACGGCGCGGAGTTCAAACTGATCGGCATCGAGGGACGGATCCGTGAGATCCTGCCGTCGCTCCAGTACCACAAGCAGCAAATCGCTACGTCGTGTTTGGCCATGTTCATGGAACTGGGCCAAACCGCTTCGGGGTCGCGCGCCCTGGGCGAATCACAAACCGACTTCTTTATGCTCGCCACGCAGAATACCGCGGATTACATCGCGCACCAGATCCGCAACTCCACCATCCGGCGGCTGGTGGAATGGAACTTCGGCCCGGACGCCCCGGTGCCGCACCTCGTCGCGGCCAACGTGCAGGCACGCTCGATTGAGTCCATGGCCGCCATCATCAACGAACTGGCACAGGCCGGCGCCTGGGTCTCTGACCGCTCGAGCGTCAATAAAGCCCGCCATGAACTGGGCTTCGACGACCTCGCCGATGAAGACATCGTTTCCATTCGAGGCGAGACCATCGCTACGCCGGGAGGTCAAGTGAGCGGCAAAGGCGGAGAACCGATCGAGATCGGCCCACCGGACCCGCCGGTTAGGATCGGGTCATCGGGCCGACGGGATGCGATCGGCTCATCGGACCATCGGTTCATCGGTTCATCGCTCGACGCGCCGGAAGGATAAGTTTGCGCGAAGCGCCTTGGAGTGCGGCCGCGAAGCTGCCGCCTTCCATGGGCGATAGTGACTTAAGCAACCGCGGCGACAAAGACGCCGCCTTCGATTGGCACTGGGCAGTAAAGCAAAGGCGGCAGCTTCGCGGCCGCACTCCAAAGCGCTTCGCGCAGTTTGGTGGCGCCGGCGGCAGGAGATTGCCGCCCAAGAACGGACCTTAAGGTTGGAATGGAGAAAATATGAGAACCCTTCGCAATTCTTTGGTGATTTCGCTCTTGGCCGTGGTGTTGGTCGGGCTCGTCGGGATTTGGAACGCGCGGCCGCCGCAGGTAATGGCGGATGCGTACAGCTCGCACCGCTTTCCGGCGTTCGGTTATATCTTGGATAATCCTATCCTGACTATTGCCGGTGCCAGCGTCACCACCAGTCCTACCTCCACCACCGGCGCCGCCACCGCGCACGTCACATGGGTGTTCGGCACAGTTGCAGGGACCTACAGCGGGTGCACGGTGCAGGCCAAAACCAGCATCGACGGCGTGAACTTCCTGAACCTGGGCAGCGCGGCCGCCGTCAGCGCCGCGTCCGGCGCCGTCAACGCGTGGGACATCTATCAGCAGGCGCCCGTCACCACCGGGGTCACCACCACCAGCGTCAGCAGCACCGCGGCCGCGGGCTTCGGCCAGTTGACCGAATACGCGTTCGCCTGCACGGCGTACGGAACCAGCGCGCCGGTGACGATTACGGCCATTTATAAATAGGTGCCGGAAAAGCAGGTGCCAGGTGCCACAGAGATAGGTGCCAGGTGTCAGGTGTCAGGCAAAAAACAATGCCTTACCGTCAAGTGTCAGGTTCGCAGAAGCGTACGCAGGACCGGGGGCTGCGCTTGAGTGAGACTCCGCAGCAAGGTGAGACGTCTTTCCTGACACCTGACACCTGGCACCTGACACCTTGCCTTAGCACCTGACACCTTCTACCACGACTCGATGATTTGAGGAGCAGGACAATGTCTAATGACAAGAACCAATTCCAGTTTATCTCCCAGCTCAGCGCGGTGCCGGCGGACGGCCTGGCTCGCCTTCCCATTCTCGTTACCGGCAGTTGGGTGAAGGGCGGGCGGGAAGTGTCGTTCACGCGCGAGGAACTGAACACCGCCGTCGCGAATTTTCAGAAGCTCGCTAATCACGACCTGAACGTGGATTACGACCACGCCTGCGAGGACCTGGAACGCTCCGCCGGCCAGCCTACGCCCAGCGCGGGAAGGATCCTGGCGCTGGACGAGCCGGAGCTATTCAAAGACGGGAGTCGGGAATCGGGAATAGGGAATAGGGAAGACCCCCACTCCCTACTCCCTACTCCCAATTCCCGCTGGATACTTTACGGCCGTTACGAGCCCACGGCGCGGGCGCGGCAGATGATCCGAAACCGCGAGTATCGCTACGTGTCCGCGGCGTTTGCCAAGGACTATCCCGACCGCAAAACGGGCGAGCCGCAGGGGCTGACGCTTACCAGCGTGGCCCTGACCAATCAACCGTTTCTGGATGAGCTGCCGGAAATATGGCTGTCTATCGCCGGGACACGGGACACGGAACACGGGATACGAGAAAACCCGAATCCCTTATCCCGTAACCCGTATCCCGAGAATTCACCCCGCCTCTCGGCGGAACGTAGCGCCGGCTCGCCGCCGGCACACGAACTAACCGGCAACCTGCCAGGCGCTACTCAAGGAGGAAAAATGGCAAAGCTGACTCTTAAGTGCTCCGCCGAAGGCACTCATGACGCTTACGACGGAGACCGCAAGGTCGGTGAAATTGAAAACGACCATCTGAGCGAATACGCGGCAAAGTACGCCGCCAAAGGCACACCCCTGCCGGTGGACGGCCAACTGTCCACGCACGGCAATCGCCAGTCAAGCGACGCGTTCGCCGTGGCGGTGGGCGCGGAAGGCCGCAGCCTGGAAGAAATTCGCGGGCTCGTCACGCTGGCGCTGAATCCGCTGAAGGCGGAAGTCACACTGCTGGCGGAAGCCATCGGCGCGGACGGCAAGCTGGACAACAGCCGCCTGGACGCGCTGGACGACTCGGGGAAGATCAGCCGCTCCGCCTGGCGGCGCGCCAAGGACGCCGAGCAACGTGTGCAAAACGCCTTCAGCCGCGGGCAAATCACACCTGCCATGATGGCCACCGGCGCGCCGCTGCGGCTGGCGCTCTCGGACGGCGCGGCGTTCAAAGCGCTTATCGAAGACCGGCCGGCGCTCGTCAGGCCGCACTCCGTGGTGGGCCTGGGCGGGTCGGGCTCGGAAACCGGGGAATCGCCCCGCCAGCTCTTTTCGCGCCTGGTGGAAGAGAAGAAACAACAACTCATGCAGGCCGACGTGCGCCTGGGCAAGTTGGACGCGCATCGCAAGGCCGGCGCTTTGGTGGCGAAGGAAAATCCGGATCTGCTGAAGAACTACCGGGCGGATGCGAAGAGCGCGTAAGGACAGAAACTTGAAACTGGAAACTGGAAATTCGCTCGGCTGCTAGTTTCCAGTTTCAGATTTCCAGTTTCCTATTTTCAAAGGAGGAACCATGCTAGGAAATCAAGGACTGACGGCCGCCAAGTTTGACACGAACATCCGTGCGCTGCGGGGCACCGTGATGAGCTTGCCGGTCAATAATCCCTCGACCGAGTCGGACCTCTACGTTGGGCTGCCGTCCGGCTTCAACACCGTGCCCACCGGCGTGCTGGCCCAGGATGTGGTGGAGCCGGGCTATCCGCTGACGTCGGAACTGTGGCTCGATCCCAACACCGGCAACCCCATCAACGGCTCCGTGCCGCCCTCGCCGTTCGTCTCGCAGGGCCGCGCCTGGGGCCTGATCGTCAACGCTCCGGAAGCGGAAGTGATCGCGGCGGACACAACCATTCAGGCCGAAGACGATGTGGTCATCGCCGACGCCTACGGCCGCGTTACGTCTATACGTAATGTCACACCGGGTAATACCGCGTATGTGGTGGGCAAAGCGAAGTACCCGCCCACGGCGGCAAATCAGAAGATTCGCATTCAGGTGAGCCTGCGACAAACGAAAGTCTGAAGAGCCGGGACACGGGACACGGGATACGGGACACGGGGAAAGGCGTCCCGCATTCCGGCCCGCTGGCCCCGGCTTGACGCGCCCGGCGTGGAATCGGCGACGACGACCGCGCTGCACGCGCTTACGGTGGGGACGCTGCACGGGGTTCCCCGTATCCCGTATCCCGTATGCCGTATCCCGAGGTAAAACATGGAAGTTTCCTTAGCCCATCTCGACCAGTTTTTGACGAACTATTCCATCGTCTATCGCAACCAGGATTTTGTGGGGGGGCGCTTGTTCCCCGACTTTCCGGTTTCGAAACAAAACGATCGCTACCCGATCTTCGGGTTCGAGCGTTTCAAAGCCTACAACACCGAACGCGCCCCGGGCAGCGAAGCCAACGAAATGCCCGGCTGGCGCATGTCGAACGATGAGTACTATTGCGACGGCAAAGCGCAGAAACAGCTCATTCCTGACGAACTGCGCGCCAAGTGGGATTTCTCCACCGGCCCCGAGGTGTTCACCACGGAGACACTGGCGGACATCATCGACAAGCAGCGCGAAATCCAGATTTACAACCTGGTGATGAACTCGGCGTCGGTGCCCAGCACGACGCTGGCGGGCACCGGCCAGTGGAGCGATTTCCAGAACTCCGATCCCGTGGCCGCCATCACCGCCCAGCGGTCCACGATTCTGCTGAGCTGCACCAAGGAGCCCAACACGCTGCTGGTGGGGTATCCGGTATGGCTTCAGCTTATCCAGCACCCCATCATTCTCGATCGGTTCAAGAACCACGCGCTGCCGCTCGGCTACCCCACTGACCAGCAATTGGCCGGGCTGTTTAATGTTGACAACTTTATTGTTGCCAAAGCTCTGTATGACACAAGTCAACAGGGCATTGCGCACAACCTGAACTACATCTGGGGCAAGAATGCGATTCTCGCCTACGTGCCGCCCGGTCAAGGGCAATTGATGATTACGCCGGGCACCACGTTCCGCTGGCTCTACGGCGTGCCCCAGAACGGCGGCATGTTGGTGAAGCGCTATCGCGTGGAAGAGCGCAGCGGCGACATGATCGAGTACCAGACCTACTACTGCGTGAAGCTCGTCGTCCCAGGCGCAATGTACGTGTTCAAGAGCGCCGTCGCGTAAGGATCGAAACTGGAAACTGGAAACTGGAAATTATGTACGCCTCCAGTTTCCCAGTTTCTAGTTTCCAATTTCCGATTTCTACCGGAGGTTTGTAATGCCCAAATACCAAGTTCTCCAACCGATCGAGAAGAGCAACGTCATGTACTTGGCGAAAGGCGCGGGCGGGGCGAAGTCGCTGCCCAGCGCCTGTCACGGGAAGTTAATCCCCGTGGACGCTTCCGGCGAAATCGAACTGACGGAAGAGGAAGCCGGCGTTCTGGTGCACGGTCAAGTACCGCTGTTCCAGGGCAGACCCGATCCGATCGGCGGCACCGAAGTTCGCCAAAAGAAAGCCCAGGAAGAGGCGGAGGCCGCCGCCGCCAAAGCCGCCGCCGATAAGGCCGAGTACGAAGAATTCGTGGCGTTCAAAGCGGCGAAGGCCGCGAAGAGGGAAAAGAAATAGGTGCCAGGTGTCAGGTGCCAGGGGAACCTGGCCTTGCGGCCCTGACACCTGAAACCTGACACCCGAGACCTGGAGGTTTCCATGGCAGCTTCAGCAACTTACACCACGCTTTACACGTTCCGTTTGGACCGTCGGCAGCTTGTGCGGCGGATCCGGGTGGACATTACCGGGCTCGCGAGCGGAGCCAACACGATTCCCCACGGCATCGTGGCGCCCAACAATCAGTCAGTAGGGCAGACGCCGAAGGATGAGGTGGTTCTGCTCACTTCCACGGTGGCCGTGCACCGCGCGCAACCGGCGGACGCGACCAACCTTTATTACACCGTCGATTCCGGAAGCGGGACGACGATGAGCGTTTACGTCACCGTCTAGCTGTCAGCTCTCAGCTTTCAGCTATCAGCCCAACCGCTGGTGGCTTTTCGCTGAGAGCTGAAAGCTGATAACTGAGGGCTATTCATGTCTTACACAAGTGTGACCCAAGTCGCCGGGATGTTTCCGACGTTTACGCAAAACGGAGCGAAGGGGCCCTCCAACACGCTCATCCAGAATTTCATTGATGACGTGGCAGGAGAGATTGACGCCATCTTGCAGCGCCGCTTCCAGGAAGCCTATGCGAGCGTGGGATTCGCGGCCTGGCAGGCAGCCTTCAGCACCGACCAGTTGAATCTGCTCGAGAAGATCAACCGCTATGGCGCCTGTGCGCAACTTGCTGAGGTGTTCGAGACATCGGGGATCGCCGCGGCCGCCCGCGTGGCCAAGGGCTTTGAGGACGAGTTCCGCGAACTGTGCAACAAGCTCAACGCTCGCGACCCAGGTGGCAAACCTCTGGCGCAGGGCGGCGATTACGACTACCTGTTCGATCCGCAGGCCAAGGTCGAAACGCCGCGGCCGCAATTGGGCGGCATCGCCGGCGGAGATCAGTACCCGGGTGAATCAGGCGGCACAAGCAATGTTTTCCGCAAGTGGGACCGGAGAGAATTTTAGGATCGGGCCATCTGGTCATCGGTTCATCGGCTCATCTAGGGGCGATGGAACGATGGGCCGATGGGCCGATGGAAAGATGAACCGATGTCCTGGCAGAGCGCTTACAACGCACAATTCGCCAAGCCGCTCGTTAATCAATTGATTGCGATTATTCAGCGCGATCAGAGTTCGGCGCTCGCGGTTATCAACGCTGTGCGCGCCACGGATGGAAATCCGCCTCTCGTCCCAATCGCGGAATTCCATAAAGGGCCGGGGCCGCGCACGGGCTGGCCCTGGCTCTCGCTGGAAATTGCCGGCACGAACTTCGAGCGCGACGAGGACAAAACGACGCGGCACCACCAGGTGCGCATCAACCTGGCGCTCGACACCGGTCAATACGATCAGGAGATGGCGCAGGAGGATGCACAGGATTATGCGCGCCTGCTCGACATGATCACGTCGAGCGCCGGCCCCTGGCCCTCGCTCAACGACTGGACTGCTTCTCTGCCCATTCAGCACGAGACGGTGCCCAGCGGCATGACCGCGCCGAACGCGGCCGGGACCGTGAACGACGTTTTCATTGAGTCGCATGTTCCCGGTCAAGTCTCGCTTCCGGGAATCGATGGCCCGGTCATGCGCATCACGCTCGCCGTGTTGTTTGAGTTGGAAGAAACGTGAAAAGCAGGGAGTAGGGATTAGGGGTTAGGAAGTAGGGAACCCCCAAGACAATTCGGTTTTTCCGGCTTCTAACTCCTAACTTCTAGCTTCTTGGAGGTGACATATGGCACTTGGTACTGCAACACCAACACTGATTCATCAGGGGCCCGGTTGGGTTTACTTGAATGTTTGCGCGCCGGCCAGTGGCAAGAGGCATCTTATCGGCGCGGACGGCACGCCCTCGCAGCCAGCCTGGCAGGCCGGACAAGCCGTCACGCCCGGCCAGATGATCGTAGACGCGAACGGGAACGTGCAGGAATGTACTACGGGCGGCACTACTTACGTGAACGCGCCCGGTACATGGGGCAACACCGTGGGCGCGATGACTTCCGACGGCGCCACCGTGGTGTGGACCTGTGTGGCACTGGCTCCGGCTTACCTGTTTGCCGGCGCATTGGAAGGCGTGACGGACTTGGATATCGGCGCCAAAGTGGAGGAAACCACCGCCGATCAGGAAACCCTGCCTATCGATGCCGTGATGACCGGGGAAGTGGACTCGATTGCGGTCACACTGAAGGAATCCGACTGCGCCAAGCTTCAGATTCTGATTCCCCATGGCACTTACGCCACGGGCACCGACACCGCCCTGCCCGCCGGAGCGCAGGCCTACGAAGAGGTTGCCTTCGGTGGCCTCAAGCCGGTCCCCAAATACAGTGTGCTGCTAATCTCCAAACGCAAGGACCAGACTTCCAAATTTGTGGTCTCCCAGATCTACCGTGCTTATCAAAAGGAAACGGTGAAGCTGCCGTTCCAGCGCGGCAAAGAGACAACGTACAAGGTCACCTTTCAGGCAATTGCGGATCTGAACCGGCCCGTGGGCGATCGCGGCGGCAAGGTGTACCGACAGGTGTAAGTGGGAATGGGTACTGATGCTGGGGACGAAACAGGCGCACGGGTCCCCCGGAGAGCCCCAATTCCAAAGGTCTTTTAGAGCTTTAGCCCATGACTGTCTGCCAGGATTCTGAAAGGTCACAGCTCAAAGGAAGCTCCTCTATGAGTGAAACCGACATTGGTAAACCCGAAGAATTCCGCCGCGCGGTTGCGCGCTTGAACGCCGAGCAGGTCGTCTTGCCCGCGAGTGGCCTGAGCGTGCTGTTATGCCGGCCGCCGGTTTTTGCCGCGTTGGCCATGGGCCGGGCAGGCACGCTCTTGCAGAATCGGATTACGGACGCCAAGCCGGACGAAATCAAGACTGAAGATATCGAGGCATTCACAGCCTGGTTAACCGAGACGTTGGCGCGCTTATTCGTGGAGCCCCGCTTTGCATCGGCTCCGGACTCCGACCAAATCGGGCTGGCCGACATTCTTATCGACGACCTGAAATTCATATTCCGCTGGCTGCGAGGCGAGGAATTTGGTGCAGTGAACAGTGAACAGGGAACAGTGAACAGTAAGAGCTCTGTCCACTGTGCACTGTCAACTGTCAACTGCACCGAAGACCTCGGCCGATTTCCTGGACGACAAGGAACGACTGCTATACGTGGCGGAAGTAGCGAAACGCAGCCACTGCCGCCCGAGCCAACTTCTGGAACTCACCGGGATGCCCGCCTACCTGCTGGATTGCACCGCGGCTGAGACCGTAGCCGCCCACGAACGAAGAGAACTCGAGACTCAGGAAAACGTGATCGAGTGGTGAAAGAACGCTGACAGCCATCCGCGGTCAGCAATCAGCCAATCCCCTGGCTGATTACCGATTGCCGAACGATGACAGGTTGGAGCTAACCATGGGTCAAGGCGGAAACAACATTCTCAGCTTGCTGCTCGAACTCGGGAAGCGCCCCCAGCAGGCACAGTCGGCCCTGCGAATTCTGGACGCGTCCTCCGCCGGGCTGGAAAAGAGCGCCCGGGCTATGAGCGTGCACACGGCGGAGGTCGTGAAGGCGACGAAGGCGCAACAAGAGGCGCTGACGGTATATTCCCGAATGCACACCCAGAGCCAGGCGACCACGGAGCAAACCGACCAGCACACGAAGGCGGTACAGCGCTCGACGTTAGCCCTTCGCTCGCAGACGGCGGCCGGGGCCGAGGCGGTGACCAGCGGGCTGGCGGGCCTCGTGGCGGGCCGCAAAGCGCAGGCTGGTGTGGAGGCAATTTGGGAAACCGCGCGCGGCATTGCCCTGCTGGCAGAAGGAACTTGGCCACCCAACCCTGCCGCCATCATGGCCGCGGGGCTTCATTTTGAAGCAGCCGCGCAATATGCGCTGCTGGCAGGCACAAGCAGTCATCGTCGCAGCGGCGGCGGGTTCGGGATACGGGTCCCGGGGAAACGAACCCGGGGCCGGAGGCCTTGATTACGGATCCCGAATGCCGAATCCCGAACTGGCGCCCGGCGCATCCGGAGCGAGCGCCCGGTTCAGCGGTTCGGGCGTGGTCATTATTCGCGGCACCCAAGAATTTGAGAACTACGTCGCAACCGCGGTGAACGGGGCGGTGGCGCGCGGGGTAAGTGTGACAGCCACCAGCTCGATGCGTGGCGCACCGGTAGGACATTGAAAGGAGGTAGACAGTAGACGGTAGACCGCATACGGGGCCGCAACGCATGTTGCTTTCGCCTGTTTCCCGTCTACCGTATTCCGTCTGCTGATTCATGGCGAATCCTTGCATCGTTTATCCCTTCGGCACTGGCTCGGCGACCCTCATGTTTATGCGGCCGCCCACCAAGGTTCCAGCCTACTCGTCGGCGGCGGTGCGTCATGACAACGTCGCCTCCAGCGGCGTCCGCGAGTCGGTGCTGGAACGCATTGACAATTTTCTGGACCTCGATCTTGAGTGGGTGGGCACTGGCAGTGACGTGCAAGCGTGGGCGCAATTCATGAGTTATGCGCTTCAGGGTGGCGTCTTTGCCTATTATCCGGACAGCTCACAACCTACCTTCACTAACTATTGGTTGGAAGACACGAATTGGACTGCGGCGTATAAGGCGGCTGGACAATACGCCTTCCACCTCAAGTTTCGGCAGGTAGTGACATGAGAAAGGTAAACAGTAGACGGCATATGGTATACGGGGAATATGGCCCGTTGCGCTCGACGCAATCCGGGTTTTCGCCCGTCTACCGTATCCCCTCTACCGTATCCCGATGATCAACGGCAACCAAACTTGGCAAGCAGGGCTAACCGCTCCACAGAAGCAGCCCTTGTACATTCTGCAGATCCCGCAGTTCGGGATCGTGCTCGCCAGCTTTACCCAGTCGCAAATTCAATCGCTCACCCAAAGCGGCTACGGGGTGATGACGTGGGGAATTGGCGGGTGGGGAACGTGAGAAACGGAAGACGAGATACGAGGCTCAGGCCGCAGAGCTTCGCTCTGTGCAACCGGGGTAGCAATGACGAAGATTCAAAATCGAAACTCGGAAATCGTCAATGAATCCCGGTTTTCGAGTTTCTAGTTTCGAGTTTCGCTTATGCCTTCAATTTCACAATATTGGCCCGGTAATTTCTGGCAGGCGATGAACCAATCGCTGGCTTGGCTTTACGGCCGGGAGTCGAGTCCGGCTGGCAACTGGCTGGGCAATGCTTTGCTAACGCAGGGCGCTACGAGCACGCCGGTGACGCAACCGCCAGCGTCAGGCTTGGTCGAGTGCGGCTTCAGCTCGCAGATTAATTTTCTCACCGGCCTCACGGTGAGCGGCGCGCAGGAAGCTTCGTTTGCAATGTCGCAAGTTGAATCGATCGCCGCGGCGATTCCGCCCGGCCTGTGGCCGGATAATCAACTGGGGCCGGACGGCTACCCGGTGAATGAATCGGGCCAGGCGCTCCCCTGGGGCAACCTGTTGGTGAACAGCTATGAAGTGACCACAGCGATGCAGCAATCGATAGGCGCGCTGCTCTACAACGCCAATTCCAGCCAGGTTACGCCCGGACTGCCGCAAACCGCGGGCGTGATTGCCAAATGGACGGCGAACGCCAATTATCCGTTTGGCTCGCTGGTCGTAGACTCGAATAACAACGTCCAAATGGCGCTCTACAACGGCGTCACCGCCAACACCGGCAATCCTCCCAATTGGCCGGCCACGCTCGGCGCCTTGACCGGCGACAACACACAACTCTGGAAGTTGATCGCCCTTGGCTATCAGAACGCTTATTGGGTGGCGACCGGCTACGTGTTCAATCTGCTCAACGCGCAGAGTTCCTATCGAGTAGACGTTTTTGTCCAAACCGACGTTTGGTACTACCAAGGCAGCTCGACGCTACAGACCACGGTTCCCGCCGGGGGTGGCGCTTATGCCGGAGCTTATACCTGGAGCCTGGCGGGGGTACGCTCTGGCTTGCTGCTCGCCGCGCTCTATCCCACCAGCGTCGCGCCACCGGCGACGGGATGGTACGGTTCTGCCATTCCTTCCGGGTGGGTGGCGCACACTAACACGGGCGTTTGCCAAGCGCCGCAGGCGGGTACCACGCTGGGCGGGAAGCTGACCAGCTACAAGGCGCAGATCTACGTTAAGACCGACCTCGAATACCTTGTAGAAGACAACATCCCCATCATCGTGCAGAGCGACGGCTTTCACGCGCGCGCCGGTAGTTCCGTAACCTTGAATGCGGAATCCGGACTCCCAACTGTCCACATTCTGTATAACGACCCGACGGTCGGTTGGACGGAAGTATTTGATTCCTTGGGATCCGAGTTGGAGTATTCGGACCTGCCGCGCTCGTTTGACGTACCCCTCAGCGATCCGCTTTACGTTCCTGACCCTGGCGCCACGGATATTCCGGCAATGCAGAATCGTGGTTATATCTATGATTCTGCCCTCGCCATCCTCGCCTATTCGTCTGCGGGGAATTTCACCGCGGCGGAAAAGGTCATCAATCAACTGAACGCGTTTCTGGCGGCGCCGGAATACCTGGCGTCAACGGTGCTTGAAAACGCTGAGGACGGCTCGACCGCACGGTGGTCGGCGAACGGCAGCGGCGCCACCATCACCAACGTAGCCGCCAGTTCCGTATCCCCCCCAGAACCGCCTTATGGGACGGGCAACATTCTGGATTTCCACTCGGGATCCGCCAGTAGCATTTTCACCTACACCGGCAGTGGCTTCCCAGACACTACCGACAATCAACTGAGCTTCGAACACATGGAAGCGCCCGCGGCGGGATTTGTGTTCGACGTTAGCGTGGCCACAACCAAGGGATTGGTGACCGATATTCAGATCACCAGCGCGGCGGCCGGCCCTGCCACGTTGGGCGGCATGGTGATCACCGTGCCGATCGGTCCGGGGGCGAGCACGTGGCGCACCAACCTCCTGGACCTCGCGTCGCAGATTTCCAATCTCGCCGGCGACACGCTGGCAAGGATCGTCGGATTCAAAATAACTCTCACCGCCGCGAACACCGACCTTTATTTCGACAATTTGAGCGTTGGAACCCTCCAGCCGGCGAATTCGCTGAGCTTCAGCTACGACACGTACAACGGCCAGGTGGACCAGGCCTATATCCGGGCCGGGGCCATGGCGTGGGTCGTGTATGCCTACTGTGTCTACATGAGGCTTTCGCAGGACTTCAGCCCCGCTCTGCCCTTGCAAGGGATGATTAACTTCCTGCTTACGCTGCAAAGTACCGCCTCAGACCTTACCCATGGCCTCTTTTACGAAGGTTATGGGAGTTACCAAAATCCGGGCTACCAATTCATACCGGGCATAGTTCTCACCGTTTCCACCGAGCACCAAATCGATTTGTGGTTTGCTTTCCAGCGCGTTGCCAATGCGCTGCCGGTGGCGGCCACGAACCTGACCAAGACAGGACAAATCACTTCGGCGCAGGCGAGTTCGCTGAATGCCACCGCTGCCGCGGCCAGCGCTGCGGCCGCCAGCATCGATACCAACCTGCTGGGAACGCTGTACATTGCGCCCCAAGGCTCGACGCCGGGGCACTTTGCTCAAGGCGTCACAGGAAGCAGTTTGGACACGAGCCAGGCGCTCGATGCTTCGGGCCATTGGGCGGCGCTATGGGCGCACGCTACGGGGCGCGACGATGTCGCGCTGCAATGCGCGGAATTTGCGTACCAGAATTTCCTTTTGAACAATCAAACTATCGCGCTCTCGAACACGGCCAACTCATATAACGAAGCGTATCAGGTCAGCACCCCCTTCAGCGGCATGAAGCCGTACAACGATTCGCCCGGCGGCTATTCCGGCTCGCCCCTTTCGGTGTGGCAAGAGGGTACCTGGGGCATGATCCTGATGCTCCTGGACCTCTACTCGATTTCGGGCCTTGCCGGTTTTTTCACCGGGCTCGGGACGTCGATCGACGCGGTGCTCACGACGTTGGTTGGCGGCCAGGCGACGATTTTGCAGGCGACGGGCAATGGCTCGTTAGTGGCTTATTCACTCGCGGCACGCGGACTACCGTATGAATTCGAGGTCTGGCCCGCCCTTGCCCCTACCGCGTGGATGTGGCTGGTGGCCACCAATCCCAGCCTGTTGCTGACCGTCGCGGGCGTGCCTCAAATGCTCCCCTATATGTACATCCCGGTCGGCGCCGAACAATCCATCGACGACAAGAACGGTTCCAGTTCCGTGGGCGCAATGGAGATTCGTTGCATCGATCCCGGCGGTGTGCTCCACACGCTGGCGGCGCAGGAAGAATTAATTGGGCAGATCGTGACCTTCAGCATGGGGTTTCCCGGGAGTTCGCTGGGAGACTTCGTACCTCTGCACGTGTTGCAAATTTCCGAGATCGGTTTCGATACCGATGGACGCGTGATTCTGAAGGTGGGGGACCTGAAGCGCTATGCGCAGGGCGCTTTCCTTTGGGCCAACGGGGGACCCGAAGAATACCTGCCGGGTGACAAGAATAGCTGGCAACCCAGCGGCGCACAGTGGCTGGCGAACAGTTATCCCGTGTCGAACGACAATCCGCGGTGGCTCAGCGGCAACCCTCTCGACATTTTTCTGGCCGCTATGCAAAACGAATTGGGTGTGGGCCAGGACTTGGCGCTGAACGCTGTTGTCGAAGTAGGCGGCACGGGCGAATTGATGGCGGCAGTCAATCCGTTTTGGGCCAAGTATCTTCCGGGCTTTGGAACTGAGAATCCGGGACCCGGGGTTCCTCCTGCATCCGGCAACCCCTCCACGCTGATTAATCCCAATCCTTACCTGGACGTGCCCGGCATCACGGCACTGCGCGATGGCATGTTCTCTGGAGATTGGTTCGAGTTCAAGATCACTTCGCCGCAGCAAGCACGCAGTTGGTTGGAAGATCAAATCCTGAAACCTTTGGGCCTGGTCATGGTGGTCACGGCCTCCGGCCAAATCACGTTGAAGGCAATGAAGAACCCGGCCAATCAGACTCCGGTGCTGGGCTTCACGCAGGGCAACATCGTGGGCATTCCGGCGGTACGCCTTGCGCCGGTGACCAATGCCCTGTCCTATCGCTTGGACGCGGACGACTCGACAACCAACACCAGCGCGCGCACGTACAACACCACGGTAACCATGTTGCAGCAGGCAAGCTACAACCTTTTCCGCTATCTCTACAACCACCAGGTGGAAGCCACCGGCCTGCACACTGCGCGCGGCGGCACCTTGCGTGCGTTCCTGCTGGGCGACCAACTTTTCAGGCGCTACGGTTTTGGCACACCGATCTATCAGATCGTGGTGCAACTCGGGGCGCTTCAGCCCGAACTGAAAGACTGGGTTTCGCTCACCCATTCATTAATTCCGGACTATATCGGCGGCGGGCGTGGCGTCACCAATATCCCGTGCGAAATCATCGGGCGCTCGCCCGATTATGCCAACGGTCAAGTGCGCTTCACGCTTCTGGATATGCGTCGGGCCAACACCACCTCGCCTTACTTGATCGTGCCGTCTGCTTCCATGGTGCTGCCGCCGTATGCGCAAGCGACGCAAGCACAGCAGGAAACGTATTTCTTTGTCACTCCGTCGACGAACGGCGTGTACACGGAAGCGCTAAGCACAATCTTCTGAAGCCGTCAGCTATCAGCTATCAGGCCTCACCCGGGGCTTTAGCTGAAAGCTGAGAGCTGAAAGCTGAGAGCAAAAATGAGTCAGATGCTAATGAGTTCGATTCCCGGATTTTTCGACTTGGCCGACTCGACGATTGCCGGCGGGCAGCCGCTCACCGACTACGCCTTGGCGAAGATTTCTCACAATGCCAAGTTCGGGGCGGTGCGCTGCGAAATCATCTACATGGGGTTTTACGGGCCCGGGGACACCGTAGCGCCTCCTGTCTCGCCTGTGGACGGTTATAGCTACAGCTACGCGGAATGCCTTTTCATTCCGATTCTCTACTCCTCCCGCTCGCCGGCCGCGGGCTATGTTCCAGGGCAAGCCACGCCGCCGGCTTTGGCCAATAGCGATCCCGGTCAGGGCAGCCTGGCGGTTTGTCCCTATCAACTCGACGTGAACGACGCTAATGGCAAAGTCGTGATCCAAACGTATTGGTCGACAAGTGGCGCGGAAAATCAAGGTACGGCGAAGGTCATGGCGATTTGCCAACGGCTGAGCGTCAACCTGCCAGCCGGCGTGGCGGGAGATTAGAAACTAGAAACTGGAAACTAGAAACTGCAGCCAGTTTTCAGTTTCCGATTTCCAATTTCCATTTTTAGTGTCGAGGCTTTTATGGCTATCGTTCGAACGGTTCTTCCCCGGAAAGGTTTCGTCCAGCCACAGCACGGGCTTACTCAATACGAGTCCGACATGGACTCCAATCTCTCTCTGCTTGACGCGAATGTGGCGTTTCTAAGTGATCTCGCGTCGGTAGCGGACACGCTGGTCGGTGACTTGGGTCTCAACGGCCTGGTCAGCGGTTTTCAGCTCGCCACCTCCAATTCGCTGTACCCAAGCGTGACGAATGGAATTCTCTACGCGAACGGATCGCGTTACGCCCCCACCAGCATCACAGTCAATGCCGCGCCCGCGAGTGCCACCTCCTACCTTTTCTATCAACAAGAGAACTGGCCGAGCAGTTACTACTACCGGAATGTGCTTGCTGCCCTGAGCCCGGGTGACGCGTTTATCGGTGTCGTCGTTACGAATGCGACCCAGGTTACGAACGTCACCCAGGCGACAAGCCTTTTTGGCCAAATCCCGGTAGCGCCCACCACTCCCGGCGATTTTACCGTGCCGCATCTGCTTGGCCGCACCCCGATCGGCGCCAATATCCGCATGACCAGCCCGGGAACGATCCACTGGCAGTCCCCGATCGACATGGACGGCGTAAATCTCTATCTCGTTGCCTCAGACGCTGGGGTGACTGCAAAGGTGCAAGTATGGTGAACACAACGGTGAACAGTGAGAAATGGACAGTACATAGTACGGTGCGCAGCGGGAAGTGCAGAGCGAGACGCAAACAAGAGATACTTTTCTTGCTTCTGTTAGCTCTTCCCTGTTCACTGTCCGCGGCATTAGCACAGCAACCGCAGGCACAGGCGGGCCAGGAGATCAACCCGTATAACGCGAAATACGTGCAAGGGGTAGGTCCCGGATACTGGCCGACCGCCGGGCCAACCCTCACCTTAAACCTGGCCGCGGGCACCGCCGTTTGCGGCAATGTCGTCCAGACCTACGCCGGGGGTACACTCACGCTTGCTCCCAACGCGACGAACTATGTTTATTTGAACACTGCAAACAACTGCGCGCCGGCGTCGAATACAACAGGGTTTACTTCCGCCGGCATCCCCATCGCGACCGTGGTCACTACCAGCACGGCAGTATCCTCCGTCAGCGACGTGCGCACGATGTTTGTTTCGAATGGTCCAACAACTTTGGGGACGGTGACCAGCGTTGGAATGACGGGTGACGGCATCCTTTTTAGCCCGGCTGTTTCCGGTTCACCCATAACGTCCGCTGGAACACTCACACCACAACTGCTTCCTCACCCGGCCAATGCGGTTTTGGCGGGGCCGGGCTCAGGGCCGTCAGCCGCACCCGCTTTTCGCGCGTTGGTGCCGGCCGACCTGCCCACTTCCATTACGAGCAATACTTCGGGCAACGCCGCTACCGCCACTGCCTTGGCTTCGAGCCCAACTCAGTGCACCGGCAACACCGTGGCAACGGGTATCTCCGGCAGTGGGAATGCAAATTGTTCGCAGCCGGCGCTCAGTAACCTCGCCGGTTCGCTGGCGCTGGCTCAGACCCCCCTCACCACGGCAGGAGATATCGTTTTCACTAATTCAACGCCCGCACTTGCCCGCTTGCCCATCGGCGGAACTAACCAGTTCCTGGGAGTATCTGGCGGAATGCCTGCTTGGTTGCAGCCGAGTTTCAGTAATCTTGGCGGGACCGCGGCAATCTCACAAGGCGGCACGGGACAGACGAGCGCGCCGGCGGCCTTCAACGCCCTTTCGCCCCTGAGTACTGAAGGTGACTTGCACTATTACCATTCGTCATCCAATACGCGCTTGGCCGTCGGAGGCGCGAACACGTTCCTGAGTTCGAACGGCACGGATCCCGCATGGGGTGCTTTAACCGGAGCGGGATTCGGCAGTCAGATTGCCAATACATTCCTCGCGGCTCCCAACGGTTCTAACGGGAATCCTTCTTTCCGAACCCTGGTGGCGGCGGACCTGCCCGCTTCCATCACCAGCAGTACCTCCGGCAATGCGGCCACGGCTACGGCATTGGCCACCGCGCCTTCGCAATGTGCGGGCTCAGCCTTCTCCCAAGGTATCGCGACCGGCGGAAACGCGAATTGTATCGGCAGTCAATCCGCCAATACCGTCTATGCCGCGCCGAATGGCAGTCCGGGGGCACCAGCCTTCCGGTCGCTCACCGGGTCTGACCTTCCGACAATTTCCATCTCCGGAGGGGGCACCGGGCAGACCACTGCGTCAGCCGGGTTCAATGCGCTTTCGCCGCTCAACGCGGAAGGAGACCTCCTGTATTACCACTCCTCCATGAACGCCCGTCTGGGCATCGGCAGTAATGGCCAATGCCTCACTTCGAACGGATCTGATCCTTTATGGGGCGCTTGCGGCGTTTCGTCCATCACGGGTGATGGGAACCTGATCACCAACGCGGGCTCGACCGGCGCAGTTACGTTGACTCCGGGCTCTTTCGGTCCTCACTACTTCTGGGGAAATAACACGGGGAGCTCTGCTACGGCTGCCAAATCTCTAATTGGCTCCTCCGACACCAGTGTGAACTGGTACGCGGCGGGGGGCGGATCGGCGCAGGCGCAGACGGTGACGCTGTCTCCTGCGGCTACAGCTTTGACGCCGGGCTTGACCGTCCGATGGAAACCTGCGGCCGCCAATACAGGATCCGGACCCACCCTTGCTGTCAACGGATTGCCCGCCACTACCATTACCAAGTGCGGCACGAGCGCGTTGGTGGCGAATGACCTGACGACTGCCAACGTCGCGACCGCAGTTTATGACGGGACTGAGTTTCAGTTACTCAACCCAATGGCGGCAGGTTGTGGGGGCGGCGGGAACCTGAGCACGAGCGGTTCTCCCACGCAGTACCAAATAGGGGTTTTCGCGAACGGCTCATCGCTTACTGGTATAACCCCCAGTGCGACGAGCGGCGTACCCTTGATTTCACAAGGATCATCGGCGAACCCGGTTTTTGGAACTACTGCCATCGGCGGCGGCGGTACCGGACAGACCACCGCAAGCGCAGCATTTAACGCGCTCTCGCCTCTGACCACCGAGGGTGACCTTCTCTACTATCATTCTTCCGCGAATGCCCGGTTGTCCCGAGGTAGCAATGGTCAATGTTTGACCTCGAACGGCACGGATCCCGTCTGGGGTTCTTGCAGCACGGGAAGTGGTACCGTTACGAGCGTCGGTCTGTCCCTGCCCTCCCTGTTCTCGGTTTCCGGCTCGCCCGTGACCGGCTCCGGCACATTGACGGCCACATTGGCAAATCAAAACGCTAACCTCGTTATGGCCGGTCCCAGTTCCGGCAACGCTTCTGCTCCTGCTTTCCGCTCCCTGGTAGGAGCTGACCTTCCCGCTCCCACCATCAGTACGTTGGGTGGGGTTGAATCCGTGACCTGCGCGAATGGCCAGTTCGTGAGCCAGATTTCCGCCGGCGGTGTACCCTCCTGTGCGACTCCGATGGGAAGTGGCAGTTCGTCTGGGTTAGGCAATGGGACCCAGGTGATCGATGCCTCAGACGTTACGGTCCCATCGCAGGTTCCGGCTCCGGTTCTCAATTCGCTGTCGCCGGATACCTGGGGCGCTATGCCGATGGGGGCTTACTACCTAAAGGTCGTAGCTTTGTACGGATCTGGGCACACCAACGCCAGCAACGAGCAGGGCATCACCCTGGCAAGCGGGCAGAACGTGATCAATGTAACTTTCACGGGCTCGGCTTGGCCTACGGGCTATGCGATTTACTGGGGCAGCACAGCGGGCGGGGAGAATCAGTTTATAACGTGCAGCGCGGTGGCGGGGGTAGCCAGCTTGGCCGGAGTGGGAAATAGCTCAGATGATGGCTACTGGTGCCCGGATGGAACCGGCGCGACTCCGGCGAGCGGCACGCCGCCCACCTCCAACACGACCTCGATCACGAAGGACATGGCGGCTGAGCTGAACTCGGCTTACGCCGCGCTGCCACCGACGGGCGGTTACATCGATGCGCGCGCCCTGGCGGGCTCCCAGAACTTCAATACCCTTGTCAACATGAGTTCCGGCACTCCCAACACCACGCTGCTTCCGGTCGGGCAGTTCAGTGTTGGCTCGGGCGTGCAATGGATGGCGGGCGGTGGACAGAACATTTTCGGGCAGGGTTACACCACCACATTCAACGGTTCGGGCGGATCGGCTCCGTTTACGACGTTCGGACCTTCGACTCTGCTTCGGGACTTCCGGCTGAACGGCACGCCGGGACTGGCGAGCAACGATAACACCAGCCAAAATCTGCTAGAAGACATCAACGTTTATAACAACACCGGGACGGCGCTTACCCTTTTCGGAGGCTACTACAACGCTTTCCGCGATCTTTACCTGGAGGGGTCCAGCACGGCGGGCCGGAACGTAAAAATTGAGACCGGCAACGGTGGAACCGCAGGGTCCAACTATTTCGAGTCCAACACGTTCTGGAATCAAAACGGGTCAGCGATTTTTGCAGACAATGCCGCCACGCTGAACATCTTCAACAAAACGGACTGTGAAGGTACCACCGTCTGTGTCGATGACTGGGGCGTAGATAACGTCAATGCCTGGCAATATCAGGAGGCGGGTGGATCGTCAAGCCTGGGGTGGGCAGCGAGTACTACCTATAGCGCGGGCACGGTCATCAACGACGGGACAAACAACGAACTGGCGATCATGGGCGGCGTCTCAGGGTCCACTGCTCCCACCTGGCCGGTCCCAGGAAACTTCGGCAATTACATCACGGCTTCGCCAACCCCGGATGGTTCGGTCTTGTGGGAAGTGATTCCCTATGGCTACCCCAACGTAGTGGAGCAAGGCGCTGCGGGCCATTGGGATATCGGGCCTGCGGCCAATCTGGTGTTTGACAGGAGCTATTCGCCCGGCAATGTGTTCATGAGCAGCCATGCCGAAGCGGGAGCGATCCACGGCCAGTGTAGCGGCCAATACGCCTTTTGCATCCCGTCGCTGCAAACCAACCTGATGCTGTCGAGCAAGGGGGGCGCCTATATCCAAGGGGGTCTGAGCGTAACGCCTATCACCTTGCCCGCGCCGGGCGTTGTGGCGTACCCTGGCACAGGAAGCACGTCGGTGGGATATGCTATCTCCTGTTCGCTTCCCCCAGATACATCGATGCAGCCGGTACCGGGGGGTGCTGCACCGACGACCGGGCTTACTACCTTCACCACAGTTACCAATTCAGTTCCCCGCACGCAACTGGGAACGCTCCAATCTGTGGCCATCAGTCACCAGCTTGGAAATCACACGTACTGGCAGATTCCCTTGGGCGGCCCCGATACCGAGACTTACAGCACGGCCCCACTGGCGAGTGGCAGCGGGTACACCGTGGGGAACACGGTTACCAGCGGATCGGGCAATCCGGGCAGTGGGGCCGTGATTACCATCACCTCGGTTGGTTCAGGAGGAGCGGTGACCGGGGTGAGCGTTACGACGCCGGGCAGCGGCTATGCGCCGTCCTATCACACGCCCACGACCACGCTGACCGGCAGCGGCAGTGGTCTGTACCTCGACTTTATCCCGTACTACAACGTCATCCAGACGCCGCCCATGTCCACCGGGAATGGAAACTCCGGCTACCCGGACATCAGGACAAGCGGCTGTGTATGGGACATCGCGGTGAACGATAGCTCCCACGCGCTGGTGACAGCCTGGGGCGGCGGCGCACCGGTCAGCGGTGTGCCGGGACTGCTGAATAATCTGCAAGGCGTCTACTATGACATCGGGCAAACGCTCACGGGTTACAGCGCGGCCACCCGCAACACGACGGCAGACGTGCAGTTCGGCAATCCTAACTATCTTGGCAACATAATGGGATTCGGGTCATTTACTGTGCAGGCTGTTGATCTTGCACCATTTGGTAATCAAGGGGGGCTGCTGTGGATGTCTCGTAACCCTGCTGGCCTTTACCCCAATACATGGCAGACGCTTGCTCCCAGCAGCGGAGGCAATCAAAGCGGATACGGCTTCTGCTTCAACGCCGATGCGGCGGCGAATCACTGCTACACGATTGCCGGAGGATCGGGGGGAATGGGCATCGAGAGTCCTGGTCTTCCGATTATGACCTCCCAGAATTTCAACAGCAGCAATACCCTTGACGATGGCAGCGGCAACATGGTGGCCAAGACCTCCATGACCGCGCCGGAGTTCTGTATTGCAACGAATTGCATCACGTCATGGTATACCGGCACGGTCACCAGCGTCGGGCTATCAACTCCCACAGGATTCGGGGCGTCAGGCAGTCCCGTGACCTCAACCGGTAACCTGAACTTTTCGATGCCTTCTGGTTGGGGAACGGGGTCGTTGTTGATTGGCAACGGCAGCAATTCCGTAGCAAACCTGGGAATTGGCACAACGAATCAGTTTCTGGGGATTAGTGGTGGCGCTCCCGCGTGGGCCCAACCATCTTTTAGCAATCTGAGCGGTTCTGTATCCACCAGCCAGCTTCCCACGGTTCCGATCGCCAACGGGGGGACCGGCCAAACCAATTTTGGCGCCGGCCTGCTCAGGTCGAGCGGTACGACCATCGGTTCGGCCGAGCTGTCCGGCGACTGCGCAACCTCCGGATCAAACGCCGTCACGTGCACAAAGACCAATGGTGTCGCCTTCGCCCCGTCGGCAACGGCAGACACAACCAATGCCGGCAACATCACTTCCGGGGTGCTCGCGGCCGCACGCGAGCCCAGCACGACCGTAAACTCAGTCAGTAACGACACAAACGTGACAGGTTCCATCACGTCCCAGAACATGACGCTGGGGTGGACGGGGCAGTTGACCATCGCCCGTGGAGGTACTGGGCAGAGCTCCGCCGCCGCGGCGTTCAACGCACTTTCGCCTTTGACTTCCGAAGGCGATCTAAACTATTACCATTCGTCGTCCAATGCGCGTCTGGCCATCGGAGGCGCCAACACGTTCCTGAGTTCAAACGGTGCCGACCCCTCCTGGGGCGCATTGACCGGAGCGGGATTCGCCAGCCAGACTGCTAATAGTTTCTTGGCCGCCCCCAACGGCTCGAACGGAAACCCTTCGTTTCGGAGTGTGGTTGCGGCGGACTTGCCCGCTTCCATAACCAGTAATACCTCCGGCAATGCGGCTACCGCCACGGCATTCGTGGCCACGCCCAGTCAATGCTCGGGAAACAGCTTCGCCACCGGGATATCAGCTAGCGGCAATGCCAACTGCTCTCAGCCCGCCTTCGGCAACTTGAGCGGATCGGCTACCGCTGCTCAACTTCCAGGTAACGGTGCGACCACCATAAATGGACAGGTTTGCACGGTGGGCTCAAGTTGCAATGTAAACTATGGGACTGCTCAGTATTCCGTGGCCGTCAACGCGGCTGCGGGCGCCGCGATGACCGGGGTGGGGCCGGGAGTATCCAATCAGCTTCTGGTTTCAGGCGGGAGCAACGCCAATCCCAGCTATAAAAGCTTTGCCGATTTGACTCCTACGGGCTACGCAACGGGTGGGGGCACAGCTCAAGCGCAAACCGCTACCCTGACTCCTCCTGCGACGGCGTTAACGGCGGGGTTACTTGTTGCGTGGAAACCGGCCTCCGCTAATACCGGCGCAGGCGCCACGCTTACCATTAACGGCTTGGCGGCAGCTAACATCACCAAATGTGGCACGACCTCTCTGGCTGCAAATGACCTCGCCACTACGGTGGTCGCCTATGCCGTTTACGATGGCGCGCAGTTCGAGTTGCTGGACCCTCAGACCGGTCCGTGCGGATCAGTGACGGCCTCGCAGGTTCCATCAGCACTAAGCAGTACAACCAGCGTTAATGGTACAAGTATTCCTGCGAGCGCGACACTCACCCAGACGATTGCCAGCGGCTCGCAGGCCCTGGGGACGTCTGCGGTTTCGTCAGGGTCTTGCGCCACTGTCATAACCGTGGCTGCCACCGGAGTTGCCAGCACGGACGTGATCGGGTACACGCCGAACGCCGATCCAACCGGGGTGACGGGCTACGGGGCAAGCTCCACGGGTGCTGTGTTGACCGTCTACGCTTACCCCACTTCGGGCAATGTAAATTTTAAGGTCTGTAATTCCACCGGCAGTTCCATTACGCCGGGCGCGTTGACGCTCAATTGGAGAGTTACACGGTGAACTTCCTGTTGGTTGATGTGGAGGTGGCCTCGACTTGATCTCTTGCCGCTTATCGATGGACAGACGGAGTATTTGCAGCTAACATTTTGCAAGGGCTTCGGAACCAGAACGGAGAGGCAGAACCATGCTGGAAATCCAGTCGGGCTGGGTTAACTTGCAGGTTGGGGATGGAACCACCATGCGCGCGTACGTGGCGCGTCCGCAAAAAGAGCTCGTGCGCGCCGGGCTTTTGGTGTTTCAGGAGGCGTTCGGCGTCAACGCGCATATTCGCGATGTCACGGAACGGTTTGCGCGCGAAGGTTACTACAGCCTCGCTCCGGAACTCTTCCATCGCACTGCGCCGGGCCTTGAGGGAACTTACAACAACTTCGAGGCGGTTATGCCTCACGTGCGTGCCTTGAAAGAGCAGGACCTGGAGGCCGACGTGCGCTCGGCGTACACCGGGCTGCGGGATAATCTGGGCGCAGCCGGAACGCCGGTCGCGTGTGTGGGGTTCTGCATGGGTGGACGCGTTTCCTTCCTCACGAATTCGATTCTGCCCATCGAAGCTGCTGTCTCGTTCTATGGTGGCGGCATCGCGCCGAGCCCCATGGGTGCCGGTTTGCTCGCACGTACTGCTAATTTGCAGGCACCGCAACTCCTATTCTGGGGTGGGTTGGACAAACACATCGGTCCAGACCAAACTCAAGCCGTATCGGGAGCTCTGCGCAAGGCGGGTAAGGTTTTTGTGAATGTCGAGTTTTCCGATGCCGACCACGGATTTTTCTGTGACGCGCGCGCCAGCTACAATCCTGCTGCCGCCCAGCAAGCTTGGGCGCTGACCCACTCCTTCCTAAATTGCCATTTAGCGAAATAAAGCGGTGAGCGGCGCTTCACGTGGTCTCGGCAACCGTTAGCTTCGGCTCCAAAGTCGTGGCTGGCTGGTTCCGGCGGCGCGCGGCCAACCAGAATCCCACCCGCACGGCCAAAAGCCCAGCCACCAACGCGCCGTAGAACAGCGGCTTCCGCACGTCGGATTTCACCAACCAGTAGTAATGCACCACCCCAGCGATGGCAGTGAAATAAATCAGCCGATGTAGCGCAAGCCAGCGCTTACCTCCGAGGCGGCGAATCCAACCCGCCGTAGAGGTCAACGCCAGGGGAAGCATCGACACGAAACCGGTGAACCCTGCCGTGATGAACGGCCGCTTGCGCACATCGTGCATCATTTCCGACCAGTCGAAAAATTTATCCAGCCCGATCCAGGTGCTGAAGTGGAGGAACCCGTAGAAGAACGCAAACAGGCCGAGCATGCGGCGGAAACGAATCAATTCCGGGACGCGCAAAAGTTTGCGCGCCGGCGTCACCGCGAGCGTGAGAACAATGAAGATGAGCGTCCAATCGCCCGTCTGGTGGGTGATGTACTCGATGGGATTGGCGGTTAATTGGTTATTAAGCGCCCGCCAGGCCAGCTGCCCCAGCGGAACCAGGCACAGTGCGAACACTGGTACTTTGATCCATTTACTGCGGAGAGTTTTTTTCAATCGTGACCTTTCCTGGTATGTTGATGCCTCTTGTCCCGTCGGCTTTCGATTAACGCATTTCAACCGAAGATCGGTAACCCGTCTCTTAATAATACTTCTTCAGGTCCATGCCTGTATAAAGAGACGAGACCTGGTCGTAGCCATTGAACATCAACGTCGGACGCCGGAAAAACTCCCCCAATCGGCGTTCTTTGGCTTGACTCCAACGTGGATGATCAACATGGGGGTTGACGTTGGAATAAAACCCGTACTCGTTAGAGTTGGCCAAATTCCAGGTTGTGGCAGGCTGCTTGTCCACTAACTTGATCTTCACCAAAGATTTGATGCTCTTAAATCCATATTTCCACGGCAGCACCATGCGGATCGGCGCGCCATCCTGATTGGGCAACGTTTCCCCATACATGCCAAAGCAGAGCAGGGCGAGCGGATGCATGGCTTCGTCCAGGCGCAGACCCTCAATGTAAGGCAACTCGATACCCGCCCGGCTTCCCAGCGGCATCTGGCCGGGACTGTAATAGCTTTCAAATGCCACGAATTTTGCCTTGGGCTGCGGCGAAACTTCCTTCAGTAGCGCGTTGAATGAGTAACCGATCCACGGCACGACAATCGACCAAGCCTCCACGCAGCGATGCCGGTAAATGCGCTCCTCGAGGGGCGCCAGTTGCTGCAATTCCTCCACGGTAAAAGTGCGGGGCTTTTCCACTAAGCCATAGACTTTCACGCTCCAGGGTGAAGTGCGAAACTGCGTCGCATTTTTGGCGGGATCTTCCTTCCCCGTGCCAAACTCATAGAAGTTGTTGTAGTGTGTCACATCCTCGTAGGGCGTCACAGCCTCGGAAGTGCTGAAGGGGCTCTTTCCTGCGACATTAAGCTTGGTTGCTGCGAGAACTCTTTGCGACGGCCACGCCAACTCCTTCAGCATTCGCCCCGCCAGCACACCCGTTGCTCCCACCGCCCCCGCCAGGAATTTCCGCCGGTTCAAATAGAGCCACTTAGGAGTGACTTCTGACGAGGGAATGTCCGACGTTCTTTTTACCAGCATGTTCTGCCTCACAATGTTTGCATCATTCCCGGTGCTCTCGTGGAAGGGCAACGCACTTCGGCAGGTTGCTATCGATTGTAGTTTACCCCTGCCCATTTCACCCTCCTATTTGGACGTTCGGCACCCTTCAAAGGATACCTTCCTCTCGAGCCTTTTGCGCACAAGAATTCACACTAGACATCGGGCCTCCTATCGGAGATGTTGCCAAATTCAATTCGAAGGGTTAGTTTTGTGAACGTCGTGAGCGGTGTCAGGGCATATTAACCGGTCAGATCGGGGGGCCTGCCGTGAAAATCGTATCGATTGGCGAAGTTTTGTGGGACGTCATCGGAGACAAAGAATACCTTGGGGGCGCCGCGCTGAACTTCGCTGCTCACGCCGCGCGCCTGGGACACACGGTTTTCTTTGTCAGTGCCGTCGGCAAGGATGAGCGAGGCCGGCGCGTTCTTGCCCGGATGGCGGAATTGGGTCTCTCGACGCGCTGCGTCCAAGAACTTGCGACCCATCCGACCGGCATCGTAACCGTTGAACTTGGCCCTGCTGGCGTGCCCCGATTCACGCTTCATCACCCGGCGGCATACGACGCTCCGGAGCTCACGGATGAGTGCCTTGCAGAACTCTTAACGCCCCAGCCCGACTGGATTTATTTCGGGACGCTCTTTCAGATGAGTCCGCAGGCCAAGCAGTTGACTTATCGGGTACTGGATTCTCAGTGTGGAGCGCGGCTTCTGTACGATATCAACCTGCGCACAGATCACTACTCGGCGCCGCTACTTCGCGAACTAATGGCCCGCGGCCAGGTAGTAAAACTCAATGAGGACGAGGCGACGAAAATCGATCAGATGTTCAGCCGCAATTCGCGTTCTTTGGAAAACTTCTGCCACGCCTATACCGATGAGTTTGGCTGGCAGTCGGCGTGCGTCACCCTCGGTGAAAGGGGCTGCGCTATGCTGGTTAATGGGGAATATGTCGAGGCCCCGGGCTACGCTGTGCACGTCCAAGACACAGTAGGGGCCGGTGACGCTTTCGCTGCCGCCTATGTTCACGGGCTTAGCTTGCAATGGCCCACGACGCAAATTGCCGATTTCGCCAACCGTGTAGCGGCCCTCGTGGCCAGCCGCGCCGGGGGCACGCCATTCTGGACCGTCGAGGAAGCAGAGGCGCTTCGGTAGGAATGGGCACTTGGCGTCAGGTATTAGAAACTGCCGCACCCTTGGGTTGTTTGTAACAAACGCGTGCCGATATTAGCAGGTGAATATCTAATTTGGGTTTTCGGCTCCGGCGCCTGACACCTGGCACTTGACACTTAGCTCTTTCAAGACCTTATCCAATTCCGGCAATGACCCAATGCGAGGGCACTGGGCCTCAGGGTACGCGCCAACGCGATCGATCAGCACGCCGTTCAAACCTGCGAGTTGCGCGCCTCCGACGTCGGTGGCGTTCGTGTCTCCCACAAAGACAGCCTCGCTCCCTGCCACTTCTGCCTTGGCAAGCGCCAACTGGAAGATCTCCGGATGCGGCTTCTCCACACCCACAATGGCCGAGTCAAGCACGGCATGGAAGTAAGCGCGTAAACCCACATGCTCCAACTGATCCTCAATGGTGCCTATGGAATTGGAAATAACTCCGAGAAAATAACCCTGCGTATTAAGTGAGTTTAGATACTCAGAGGTACCCGGCATCACCACCGACCACGTGCGGATGTTGCGGAACCCGTCCGCGACCAGCTTAATCAGGCGCGCGTGTTCGGATTCTGGCGCGCCGATCAAACCCATTAACGACGTCAGATACTCGAGCCAGTAGTAGTGATCGATGGTCCGCGGTACTTCCCCTTGACGAATTTGCGGCCACAACCACGCATCCAACTTCTGCTTGGCAGTGCGTTCTGCCGCCTGAAAATCCTCCACCCGCGCCGGGAAACCCGCCGTGGTCAGGTCTCTAGCCCGTTCGTCGAGCCGTGGGTAGAGCAGCGTGTTCCCTGCGTCAAAGAAAATGGCGCGAATGGATGATGATCGCATTGATTCTCCTCGCTAGGCCGGAAACCTGCATTATAGCAGCCTGCGGAGCGCTGCGCCGAAGTCAAATGCTCTCAGGCACATGAGGGAAATGGTCTTGACCCTTCTGGGGCTTCCTTATAGATTAGCTTGGCGCCGATCGTCTGGGACCCGCTCATGACAACAAGAAACAGATCGTGGCTGCAGATAGCCCTGGCGCTTTTCCTGGGCTTTTTCGTTGCGGGAACACGTGCGTGGCTTCCCTTACGCGCGGCCCAAGCCCCCAAAAATGAGGCTGCCAAACAACCATCAACGGACATCGCCGAACAGAGCGCGCTGGATAATGCGTTTCGGTCGGCGGAAGGCAATCCACAAATCCTGATCAAGAACTTGGAGGCTTTCCTGGCGCGTTTCCCCCACTCACCTCGCCGGCAAATTATTCTGCGCACGATTTGCATCAATGCCATCCAAGCCAATGCGCCCGGCATCGTCGTGCAGTACGGCCAAATCTTGCTCGGCATGGCGCCTGATGATCCCCAGATCCTTTCTGTGCTCCTTGAAGCGCTGTCCCGCCAGAATGATCAGGCCAGCCGGAAGCTCGCGATTGACTACGCCTCGCGATTGATCAAAATCACGGAAAGCCAGCGCGACCGGGCTGCGGCGCCGGGCAACAACAATGCGCCAGAGCAATGGGCAGAACGCTCGGCCAATATTTACGCCCAACGTGCCGGGTTCTATCGCGACTCCGGCGATACCGATAAGGCGCTGGCCGACGACGAGAAGAGCTATGCGACTTATCCCACCGGCCGGGTGGCTGAGCAATTGGGAGATCTCGAACTGAAGAAAGGCAACACCGCTCGCGCCCTCGATGATTACCTCACCGCCTTTGCCTTTCCGGAAAAGAACCCGGATTTCGCCCGCGTCCAGGCGGTTCGTCGCAAACTCGCGAGCCTCTACGTAGCGAAGCACCATTCCGAAAAGGGTTTGGGAGACCGCATACTTTCCCGATACGACGCTCTTTCGTCCCAACTGGGCGGCCGGTTTGCCGGCGACCAGCATCGCAATTCCGGCGTTCGCGATCCCTTCGAATTCGTCTTGGAACGATTGGACGGTTCTCCCCTGCGCATGGCGGATTATCGCGGTAAAGTGGTCGTGCTGGATTTCTGGGCCACCTGGTGCGGCCCCTGCCGGCTACAAGGGAAGATCGTGGACCAGGTTGCCCAACACTTTCGGGGAAATTCCGATGCCGCTTTCCTCTCGGTGAATATGGACCAGGATCGCAGCGGCGTGCCCGCGTTTCTCAAGCAGGAAGGCTGGACCTTGCCGGCTGCCTATGCGCAGGGTCTCGATGAATTGCTCAGCGTGCGATCGCTTCCCACCCTCGTGGTTTTTGACCGCCAAGGACGCGTCGCCTATCGTAACGAGGGTGTGATCCCTGAACCCTTTGCCCAGGAACTTGACAAACACTTGCGCCAGACGCTCCAAACGTCCGAAGGCAGCAAGCCGTAAGCTGGGCCCTGCACTCGCGTACACACGCTGAACGCGGCGGTGCTCGAGCCGAAGTTCCTGCGGCGGGGACCCTTCGAACCCGTGTTAAACTAAGAACTGTATATCCCGGGCGCAAGCCGAAGGAGGTGTTCACGGTTGATGCAACTTACCGTTCCTATTCCCGAGCGGCAGGACGCAATCTTGTTGCCCGCGGGCGTTTTTCAGTGGACCGAAGAGGAATTTTTCCACTTCTGTCAAACCAATCGCGACCTCAGAATCGAGCGGTCGGCAAGGGGAGAAATCATCGTGATGTCGCCTGCTGGAGGGTACTCCGGGTATCAAAGCGGCGAAGTATTTCGGCAGCTCAGCGATTGGGCCGCGCAGGACAAGACCGGTTTGGCCTTTGACTCAAGCACAGGATTTCTGCTTCCCAATGGCGCCATGCGCGCTCCCGATGCATCATGGGTGCGGCTCACGCGCCTGCAGACGCTGAGCCGGCGGGAGAAGGAACAATTCATCCCGCTCTGCCCTGACTTTGTAATTGAAGTGGCATCGCCATCGGACGCGCTGCCGATTCTCAGAGAGAAAATGCATGAGTATCAGAATGCTGGTTTGCGGGTCGGATGGCTGATTCTACCGGCATCCAGTCAGGTGGAAATCTATACCCCGTCGGGAATCGAGGTGCTCAATTCTCCCCAAACAGTGAGCGGCGGCGAGACTCTTCCGGGGTTCAAACTGGAATTAACCTCGATCTGGAAGCCTCCCTTTTAGCGAGCGTTCGGACCTTGCCTTCACTATTCGCGCTACGTCACCGGCAGTTGCTCCTCCAGCTTCCTCTTGTCTTCCGCGCTAAGAAACGAAGCCTGCACAGCGTTGCGGCATAAGCCGACCAGCGACTGCCGGGTCAGTCCAAAGCAGCGGGCAACTTGGAGAAATTCTTCCTCCAGGCTGGTGCCGAACATGGCCGGATCGTCCGAGTTGAGCGTTACCACCAATCCTTCCTTCAGGAAGAGCGGCAGCGGATGATCTTCGATTCGGGCGATCAATCCTGTAGAAACGTTGCTGGTGGGGCAGGCTTCCACCGGAATCCGCCGCTCCCGCAGCAACGTCATGACGCTATGGTCCTGAACGGCCGTCAGACCGTGTCCAATGCGCTCCGCCCCCAGTAACTCGACTGCGTCACGGATGCTTTCCGGGCCACACGCCTCACCGGCATGAGCCACCGTATGCAGGCCCAGGTCGCGCGCCTCACGAAAAATATCCGTAAAGAGCTTTGCCGGGCCGCCTGCCTCGTCACCGCCAATGCCGAAGCCCACAACGCCCCGCGAGATGTAACGCGCCGCCCAGTGAAGCACCTCGCCGGGCATGGTCGGTCCCAAAATGGCGGATTGCGTCGAAGATCCACCGCACGCGCACACCCGTGTGCGATTCTGCTTCCTCTGCGGCTGCGGAGATCGCCTCAAAGACGGCGTCCACCGGTTGCTTTTTCCACAACACTACTCCGGCGGCAAACGTAACTTCTGTGTAACGCACATTCTGCGCGGCCAGCCACTCCATTAGTCGTGTCGTTGCCAACGCATAGTCCTGCGGGGTTTCAATCAGCAGGCTGACGATTTTAAACGCGTCAAGAAACCCTCGAAAGTTGCCGTACCGGTATTGCTGCCCACGCCGTGTGGCGATCCACTCATTTACCTTTTCCCTCAGCCCCTGCTTGTTGTGGGACAACTCGAGGAGGGTTTCCGGCCGGACTGCTCCTTCCAGGTGCAGGTGCAACTCCAGTTTCGGCAGGCTTTGGATGAAGGAGGAAAGCGAAGAATCCAGTTCAGACATTGGATTGCATTCTGGATTTTGCGTGCAAGAGTTTCCCCAAGGCCCAGGCCGCAGCCCCCAGACCCTTTTCTTTTCGCTCGGTCACGGCGTCACCGGATTGTAGGCGGCTTCCGGCCTGCGCGGCGCCCTGCCAAATTCCGAATGATGCCGGCTGTACGCCAGATAAATGGACAGACCAATAACCAACCAAACCAGGAATCGCACCCAGGTCTCAAGGGGCAGGCTGGCCATCAACACGACGCACGACAGAATCGAGAGAATCGGGACCACGGGTACCCATGGCGTACGGAACGAGCGCCGGCGATCGGGATCCTTTCGCCGCAGCACCAGCACTCCCAGCGAGACCAACACAAACGCAAACAGCGTTCCAATGTTGGAGAGGTCGGCCAGAGTGCCGATATCAAACATTCCCGCCGGAATGGCCACGAACAATCCTGCCACCCACGTGCTGATGTGCGGGGTAAGAAACCGTTTGTGCACTCGGGAAAATACCTGCGGCAGCAGGCCATCGCGCGACATGGCGAACCACACACGCGCCTGTCCCAGTTGGAAAACCAGCATGGAGCTGATCATGCCCGTCAAAGCGCCAATGGAGACCCACTTCATCACGTTGGGTAAGCCAAGCGCCATGAGGGCATTGGCTACCGGCGCGGCGTTGCGCAGGGTTTGCCAATGCTGCACCCCGGTCAGCACCAACGCGACGGTCACGTACAGTGTCGCGCAGACCACCAGCGACGCGATGATGCCGAACGGCACGTCTTTTTGCGGACACTTACACTCCTCGGCGGCCGTCGAGACAGAATCAAATCCAATGTACGTGAAAAAGACGATTGCGCCGCCGGTGAGCACCCCCTGGAATCCATTGGGCATGAAAGGCTTCCAATTGGAGACGTGAATGAAACGGGAGGCAGCGATGATAAAAATGAGGATCGCCAGAATCTTGATGCAGACCATGATATTGTTGGCGCCGGCGCTCTCGCGAATCCCGATCACCAGGACGACGGTAAGGATCATCACGATCAGGAAGCCGGGAACGTTGAACCACGCGCCCGTATACCGCCCGGCCATGAACATCGGCTGCATCAGCTTGCGCGGCAGTTCGATCCCGAATCCGCGCAGCAGGCTGTCAACGTAAGCCGAAAAGCCCACCGCAACGGCCATGTTGCTTACGGCGTATTCCAGGATCAAGTCCCAGCCAATGATCCACGCCACAATTTCCCCGAGCGTAGCGTAGGAATAGGTGTAAGCGCTGCCCGCAATGGGAATCATGGAAGCCAGTTCGGCGTAACAGAGTCCCGCCAGTGCGCACGCAATAGCCACCAATAGGAAGGACAGAGCGATGCCGGGCCCGGCACCCGGCCGCCCCGCGGTCCCCAGCGCTTTCGTCCCGTGCAGCAGCAGGTCCAGCAGCGGCGCTTTCAGCAGCGAATGCACTTCCAATACTTCGCCCGCCGCCGCCGTGCCGGTGAGAATAAAAATGCCGGTGCCGATGATGGCGCCGATACCGAGCGCGGTCAGAGACCAGGGGCCCAACGACTTGCGAAGCTGGTGCCCCGGCGACTCTGAATCGGCAATCAGTTTGTCGATGCTCTTCTTCTGGAAAAGTTGAATCGGCAAGATACTCCTTTGAAAGGAGTGACAAGTGAAGAGTAAAGCGTGACCAGCCTGCGCAGTGCTTCTCAAGATCCGCTCGTCACTCTAATACGATAAACGAAAAGAAGTTACGAGTGGCGAGAATGCCAGCCACTTGTCACTTCCCACTCGTCACTGCCTTTCTACTTTCTGCGCGGAGGGGCGCCCGGTCCCTTCCTCTTCACCTTGGGCTTGCGGGAGCCGCGCGGCTCAGTTCGCTTCGGTTTGGGCGCTTGCTTCCTGCGCGCCGCGCGCTTCAGCTTCTTCCGCTCTGCTTTGTCTTTGACGTTTTTTGTATTCATCTCTTTAGCCGATACCTGACAGCCAACAGCCAACCGTATGCTGCCGTGCCGGCAATTTCCTTTCAAAATGGTCGTCGAATTTCCGACCCTTGATTGTTATTTATTACACTCAAAGTCGTCTTCCTACAGGCGTTCCAGTCCGGCAAAGCGCTCCACCATCTTCTTGCGGCCGTAGCCCGGAAAGCTGATGGTCAGTTTGCTGTCTTCGCCGTCATCTTCGCATTCCAGAACCGTGCCAATGCCGTACTTGGCGTGGCGTACTTTGCTTCCCAATTTCCAGCGCGCGGATTGCCGTGCCGGTACGCCCCGTCCCTTTCCGAGTGACCGCTCGATGCCGCGCTCGAGCAGGAACCGTTCGGCGCCGGCGATTGAGTTTACGGCACTTTCCCACGTAGTGCGAGCTTTTGATGACGACGCGCTTAACGCATCGAGCAAGTTCACCGGCACTTCATCCAGAAAACGCGAGCGCCGGCTGCCTTCCAACGCGTCCCGCCCATACATGCGGCGTTGGCGCGCCCACGAAAGCACCAGGCGGTCGCGAGCCCGCGTCATGCCCACGTAGCACAGCCGCCGTTCTTCCTCGACACCGGCCTCGTCATCCAGGCAGAGGCTGTGGGGGAACAATCCTTCTTCCATCCCCACCAGAAAGACCAGGTTGAATTCCAGCCCCTTGGCACTATGTAAAGTCATCAAGGTCACGCGGGCGCGTTCATCGTAATCGTCGGCGTCGGAGACCAGTGCCGCGTGGTCCAGAAACTCCGCCAGCGTGATGCCCTGCTCTTCCGCCTCCAGTGCGGCGTTCACCAGTTCCTGAAGGTTCTCGATGCGGTCCCGTGATTCCGGTTGGTCCTCCTGTTCCAGGATTTCCACGTAGCGGGTGCGATCCAGGATGCTTTTGAAGAATTCGCCCATCAGCACTTTATCGCGCTCGGCCATTAGTTGCTTCATGAGCGAATGGAAACCCGCGAGCGCATTGAGGGCCCGCGCGGTCAACCGTCGCGCGGACAACTCGTCTTCCAGCGCCTCCCACAGGCTGAGTTTTCGCTGGCGGGCCGTTTCCTCGATTACGCCAAACGTGGAACTGCCGATGCCTCGGGCCGGCGAGTTGATGATGCGCTGGAGTGCCGTTCCATCGCGCGGATTGATGGCCAGCCGCGCATACGCCAAGGCATCACGGATTTCCGCACGCGCGTAGAAACTGAACCCGCCCACCAGCCGGTAAGCGATCTGGTTGCGACGCAGGCATTCTTCCAGCACCCGGGATTGAGCGTTGGTGCGGTATAGAATGGCGATGCTGGCATTGGCATCTTCAGCCAGGGCCTTGTCGATCTCCCCCACAACGAACAACGCTTCTTCATCGTTAGTCCAGGCCTCGTAAAGGCCGATGCCGTCGCCACCTTGGCGGTCCGTCCACAGCGTCTTGCCCTTGCGCGCCAGGTTGCGGCTTACCACCGCGCCTGCGGCGTCCAGAATTTTCTGCGTGGAGCGGTAATTCTGCTCCAAACGAATGGTCTGCGCCTTGGGAAAGTCTTCTTCAAAGCTCAGGATGTTGCGGATATCGGCGCCGCGCCACCGGTAAATCGACTGGTCCTCGTCGCCCACCACGCAAAGATTCTGGTGGACCACGGTGAGCTGCCGGATCAACTCGTATTGCGTGCGGTTGGTGTCCTGGTATTCGTCCACCAGCACGTAGCGAAAGCGTTGGTTGTATTTGCCGCACACATCGGCGGACTTATAAAAGAGCTCGACGGTTTTCAGCAGCAGGTCGTCAAAGTCCAGCGCGTTCGCCTGGCGCAGCTTCTGCTCATAAGCGCCGAACAGGGCAGCAATTCTTTCGATTTGAACGCTGTCTGCCCGCTCGTACATCGATTCGGCCGTCAGCCCGTGATTCTTGGCGTAACTGATGCGCCCCAGCACGTTCCGCGGCGAACTGACCTGCTCTCCCAATCCCAGTTCCCGAATGCAGACCTTCAACACCCGCTGCTGGTCGTCTTCGTCGTAAATTGAAAAATCGCGACTATACCCCAGGTGGTCAATATGGCGCCGCAGCACGCTGACGCAAAAGGAGTGAAAGGTGGAAACATGCGGCGCGCCGGCGTGCAGCTCGATGCGCCCGCTGAGCAGGTTGGCCACGCGCTCCTTCATCTGCGCGGCGGCTTTGTTCGTAAACGTGACCGCCAAGATGCTTTCCGGCGGGACCCCGCAGACTTCGATCAGGTGGGCAATCCGGTAGGTAATGACGCGAGTCTTGCCGCTGCCCGCTCCCGCCAGGATCAGCAGCGGCCCGTCCGTCTGTTCCACCGCGGCGCGCTGTTGCGCATTAAGTTGGTCAAGCAAATTCGACATGCAGGTTTGTGTAGGGCCGAGCGGCGCTCGGCCAGAGTGAACCTCCGTCGGCTCCGCGGTTCGCGCCAGCTCTTGGCGTCCCGGCACTTGGACTGACATCGGACGCGAGGCACTCAGCCGGAACTGGCGCCGGATGGCGCTCGGTCTACGCGGGGCGTGCCTCGCCGAAAGCCGTTCGAATACGCCCGCGACTCATCGGCCAGTTCGCAGTTCGCTTGCGCCCGGAGATTCATTGTACACGATGCGTGGGGCTGCCAACAAAACTTACGTTTGACCAGCGTCGGCACTGACCGCACTGACAACTGACCACTGACAAGCGGCGACTTTCCGGCGCATAATAGGGCAGCGCCAGCGCCGTGGACGGCCATGCCTGCGAACCTCACGCCCGACTATCTGAATGCCGAGCAGCGTTTCAAATCCGCCAAGACGACGGAGGACAAAATTGCGGCCATTGAAGAAATGATGGCCACCATTCCGCGCCACAAGGGCACGGAAAAAATGCAGGCAGACCTGAAGCGGCGGCTCTCAAAATTGCGCGTCGAGCAGGCCCGCCGCCCCGTCAGCCGCATCGGCATCATTCACCGGGTCGAGAAGGAAGGGGCCGGGCAGGTGGTGATGGTGGGACCGCCCAACAGCGGCAAGTCGCTGCTGGTCCGGCGGCTGACCCACGCCACGCCCGAAGTGGCCGATTATCCCTTCACCACGCGCGTGCCGCTGCCGGGCATGATGCGGTTCGAAGACGTGCAGGTGCAACTGGTGGACCTGCCGCCCGTCCACCCTGATTTCCCCGAGTCCTGGCTCTACCAGATCATTCGCAACGCCGATGCCGCTTTGCTGGTGGTTGACCTGGGTGATCCCGACCTGCTGGAGGACCTGGAAACATCGCTCGGGCAGCTTGCGAACGCCAAGGTGCAACTCGGCCAGTCCGAATTGCCGGGCGTGCCCGGATGGCTCCATAAGCGTACGCTGCTGGCGGCCAACAAGACTGACGCGAGCGGCGCCGCCGACGCCTTCGAGATTCTGCGTGAGCTGTACGGCGCACGCTTCGCCATGGCCGGGGTTTCCGCGGAAACCGGCGAGGGCCTGGAATGCCTGCGCCGGGCAGTGTTCGGGGTGTTGGAGGTCATTCGCGTTTACACCAAGGCGCCGGGAAAGAAACTGGAGCGCACCGCACCGTATATTCTGAAGCACGGCTCACGGCTGATCGACCTTGCCGCGCACGTCCATCAGGACTTTTTGAGCCAACTCAAGTATGCTCGACTGTGGAGAGAAGGACGCTTTGATGGCCAGATGGTGAACCGGGACCATGTGCTCGAAGACAAAGATGTTGTAGAACTCCACCGATAATTGGGGCATCGCGCCATTGTGTGATCGGGCCATCGGGTCATTTGAACATTGGATCATTCGGCCATCGGGTCATCGGATTATTTGGGGATTGCGTGATAGAGTTGTGGAACGATCGAGCCGCCGGGATTATTGACCCGCGAGTCACTTGTGGCTGTGCCCGGCTCCGAGGGTGAACTGTCACATTTCTTTTCAGGAGGCAGTGGATGAGTAACGTGGTGATCGAGTACTACTACAAGATCGCGCCGGGAGCCGGCGCCGAATGGCTGGCGCTTTACCAGAAGAACCACAATCCGGTTCTTAAGCAACTGATGAAGGAAGGCATTCTGCTGAGCGAAAAGCTCTACGAGCGGCGCTTCCATGCGGAAACCCCCGCCTGGGATTACAAAATTGTGATGGTGTGGCGCGATTGGGCGGCGCTCGACGAAGCCCACCATCGTGATCCGCAAATCAAGCGTGAGCTGTACCCTGACCACGAAGATCACGCCCGCCAGGAGAGGCGCCGCTGGGAATTGACCACCGGCCACTGGGACGATGTGCTGAAAGAAGTCGCGCTGGATTAGGAAAGGACAGGTGTCAGGTGTCAGGTGCCAGGGAAGAACAAAGACAGGTGTCAGGTGTCAGGTGTCAGGGAAGAACAAAGACAGGTGTCAGGTGCCAGGGAAGAACAAAGACAGGTGTCAGGTGTCAGGTGTCAGGTGTCAGGGAAGAACAAAGACAGGTGTCAGGTGCCAGGTGCCAAAAACAAGGTGTCAGGTGCCAGGTGTCAGGTGCCAGGGAAGAACAAAGACAGGTGTCAGGTGCCAGGGAAGAACAAAGACAGGTGTCAGGTGTCAGTTTAAATAACAAGGTGCCAGGGGTTGGGTGCCAGGAGGAACAAGCTTTTCCCTGGCACCTGAAGCCTGACCCCTGACACCTACATTGTTTTTCGCTGACCGCTGGCACCTGAAGCCTACCACTTTGTTTTCGCACCTGTCTTTTGTACTTCCCTGACACCTGACGCCTTGTTTGTAGCCTTGACATCTGACACCTAAATTGTTCTTCCCTGACACCTGGCACCTGACACCTGGCACCTTGTTTTAAACACCTGACACCTGGCACCTTCTGTGAGGGTGTTTATTTCTTGCGGGGCGGTTGGGAGGGCCGCATTTCAATCCGGCTGGCCAGCGCCGTGCGCGGGAATTTATACAGGTCGATGACCGCTTTGGCCACATCCTCGCCGGTCAGTTTCCAGCCTTCGCGTGACTTGGAGCCCGGCGCCGCGCCAAAGTCCGTATCCACGCTGCCCGGCATCAGGTAGCTGACGCGAATGCCGTCGTAGCGAACGTCTTGCATCATGGCCTCGCTAAAACCGTTCAGGCCGAACTTCGACGCATTGTAGGCGGCCCCGGTGGCCATGGGATTCACGCCGGCAAGACTCGAAATGTTGAAGATGTACCCGCCGCCGCGCTTGCGCATCAGGGGAATGGCTTCGCGGCAACAGTAAAAGACACCGGAAAGGTTCGTTTGAATGGTCATGTCCCATTCCTCCACGCTAAGCTGATCGACGGGTTTGAACACGCCCACGCCCGCGTTGTTCACCAGGATGTCGAGCCCGCCAAAACGGTCCGCCGCCACCTTCAACAGCTTGCGGCAATCTTCGTAGTTGCGAACGTCAGCCATCGTGCCATCCACGTTCGCCGGGGCGGTGTCGCGCAGCTTATCCAGAGCCGCCTTCACCGTGTTGGCATCGCGCCCGCAAATGAACACCTTGGCGCCCTCCGCCAGCAGGGCCTTTGCGATGCTGAACCCGATTCCCCGCGAACCGCCCGTGACCACCGCCACCTTGTCCTTCAATTCGGCTGACATACGCGCCCCCCGCAAGCGAAGTTAGATAGTAGATTAACTCAAACTCCGAATTAACCCAAACGCGACCGCAAAAGAGGGGGCGCCACAAAAAAACTTCCCCCATTCACGCCGCGCCCCTCCCCGGCGAAATGTGTAACCAACCGGGCATGCAGCCCATCTCTTATGAAAAGGAGGTCAGATTGAAAGTGGAAAAGGTTGTGAAATCCGACGCGGAGTGGAAGCAAATCCTAACCCCGGAACAATACCAGGTAACGCGCCACGGCGGGACGGAGTGCGCCTTCACCGGCGAATTTTGGGACTTACACGAGGACGGCGTTTTCCGCTGCGTGTGTTGCGGCGCCGATCTCTTTCATTCGCAGAAGAAGTTTGAATCCGGCACGGGCTGGCCGAGCTTCTGGGATCCCGTGGAGAACCAGAACATCCAACTGAAAACCGACATGAGCTACGGCATGAGGCGCACGGAAGTGCAGTGCGTGCGCTGCGATGCGCACCTCGGGCACGTGTTTGAAGACGGTCCCCCACCGACGCACCTGCGCTATTGCATTAATTCCGCCGCCCTGAAATTCGTGAAGGATAAGTGAGACGAAGGGCGGTGGCCGTAAAAGCCCGCATGCGCGCCCTCACCCACCGCATTGCGGTCCCCCCTCTCCCTTCGGGCGAGGGTTTGGGAATCTTTTGCCCTCTCCCGCAGGTCTGATCTTTACCCATATCTTCGGCTGGACACCGGGGGGTTGGCAGTGAGTTAAGCCCCAAAGGGGCGTGATAGCTCAGCCCAGGCTGAAGGCCTGGGTGAAATAACGTGGCAGATTTACCCGGCAGCCCTGAAAGGGCGAGGTACAAAGCGGTAGCGAACCGCCAAAGGGTTGTTTCCGGAAGCCGCGTGTAAGACTGTCACGCCCTTGCAGGGCTTGAGACACAAGGTTCGGGCGACCGGCACCCAGGCCTTCAGCCTGGGCTGAGCTATCACGCCCCTTTGGGGCTAAAAACTCACCCCCGGTGTCCAGCAAAAAATGTGGCACACGCTCAGCCCCTTGGGGAGAGGGAAAAAGATCAAAATCAGAGCCCTCTCCCGAGGGGAGAGGGGGGACCGCAATGCGGTGGGTGAGGGCGTACCCGTCAGGAGGGGGGTTGAGCGTCGTTTGTCAACAATCACATGGGACAACACGCTATTCAGCGCCAAGCTCCGCAAGTTGTTTTTCCAATTCCACCAGCGCCGTCTGGAGCATCTCGCGGTAGCGCGGATGCCCGCTGGCTTGCATTTGTTGTTGCAGGTGCGCGCGGGCCAGCAGCAGGGTGTCCCTCTTGCGCTTTGCGGCGGCCGCTTCCGGCGTCAGGCGTTTCTTACCAGGTTCTATCCCTTCTACGTTTGCCGCTTCCATTTGCGATTCAACCGATTTGCTTTCCCAGCCTCTGGCCATAAGATGTAAATAAACATTGTACTCCCGGTGCAGGTGATCTGGCCCGAAAACCAATAGATCAACCCATTGCGAAGTTTGGCCGAAATTCTGCTTCTATCGTCGCGCGTCTGTCAAATCTGCTCCTCGCCGGGTAGTGACTCATTTTGATTTTTGTGGCCCTTGACTCGCTCTCAGGGTGTGCCACAATGGAAGCATGATAACACCGAAGAAGTTGCCACGAGATTCCAACGAGCGCGCCTTTCAGATTGGTAAGCTATTGACGGAGGGCGAGCCTTCCTCGGAATCTACACCTAAAAATCGCCACGCCGTCGCTCTTGGTCGGTTGGGCGGAAAGAAGGGTGGAAAGGTAAGGGCTTCTCGACTTTCACCAGAAGCTAGGCGGGAATCAGCAAAGAAGGCAGCAAGAGCGCGCTGGTCTGGCACAAAATAGTCCTATTGACAAATGTCGGATTGACGGTACTATGTTCCGGCTTATATACTAAAGGTTCCCAAGGAGAGGAATCATGGCGATGGAGCATCTAGTGGCGGCTATTGCCGCTCACACAGGCAAAATGACTGCGAACGAAAGAACGCGGAAAGTTCGGGAGCTTGTCGCCGAATCGAAGGAGAACGAGACATTTATTCGGCAGAACTTTCCCGAACTTTATGCTGAAGCGTTTCCTTGTTCCAAGTCTTGGCAGGGTGCGTCGTCGGAATCAAATTGGCAGCCCTCGCTCTACGCAAAGCCGTAAGTGAATCCAGCCCTACCGCCTTGGCCCATGCTTCAACAATTTCCCTCCGGTGTACCGGTGGCCCTTCATTTTGAAGCAGGTTAACCAGAATATCCAAATCCGCCATTCCAACTTTTCTCGCCATCTTTACAGCAGGACGAATTTTTGACAAATCCATTCCAGGTCTCCGCACCGCACAACTGCTATTTTTCTGATTCCTTCTGCTGTTCAGTCTCTTCTATTTCCTCTGCTGAAGATTCCTCTGCAACCGCCGTAGCGTCTTCTTCCTTACCGTTTGTCGTTTTATTCTCGCGCGGTGCTGGGGGGTACCATTCCTCTAAACCCCAGTTGTCACCAACCTTAACCACTCCCTTTTTCTGGAGCCTTCCGAGGGCCGTGTAAACGTTCGTGTAATTTGTGTTCATGCCGCCAGCCTTAAGGCCATCGATAATGTCGGTGGTAGCTCGTGCAGGCTTACCAACAATCTTTAAATACTTTTTTACGGCGTCTGGGGTTGTCATTCGGAAGAATTCATCTGGACCGATCTTGCGGCTAGAACCTGCGGAGGATATACCATCGGGATGAGCCATAACCCATTTTTCGAGCATGGTGATCTGGGCATCTAATTCGTCCCGTTCTTGCTTCCATTTTTCTAGAATCAATCTTGCGGCTTCTATAGTTTCCATTGAAACCTCCGTTCGCGCTGGGTATAATGAAAAAAGGCGTATGGGTGTTTAGGGGGAGGGTTTTCCCCTCCCCTTCGGCCTGCTGAGGGCCGGCACTCATGACATGTAACTCACCGTCTCTCCGAACTGGGTTTGAGGGTGTGGCCAAACACGTAACTCAAACCCAGTTCCCGATTCCGTACTGCATCGTACCACCGACCAGATTGCCAATCAAGACAAATCTTTATCAGGCATAATCACACCAGTCTGTCCATATTGCTGGCATGAAGATAACCAGCCGCTACGATGTATGATAAATACAGAAGTTCAGTTTGTTTATGTATCTTATTCATAATAGGCATTAAATAGTTCTTGACAATGCGTGAGCGATTTTGCATAATAAAAACCATGAATCAGCTAAACATCTACAAACGAGCGCAGATAATATCCGCATTAGTAGAGGGCAACTCGATCCGTGCTACTTCTAGAATGTGCGATGTAGCCTTTAATACGGTCCTAAAACTCCTGCCCGAGATCGGCAATGCTTGCGCCGATTATCAGGATAAAACCCTTCGAAATCTCAGGTGTCGACGCATAGAATGCGACGAGTGCTGGAGCTTCGTGTACGCGAAGCAGAAGAATGTGCCCAAGAAGTTCAAGGGTCAATTCGGATACGGAGATGTCTGGACATGGGTAGCGATTGATGCCGATACAAAGCTCGTCCCGTCGTTCGCTATTGGGAACAGAGACTTTCAGACTGCCCGCATATTTATCGATGACCTTGCCTCTCGGCTCTTGCACAGAATCCAACTCACTACGGACGGTCTTAAGGTTTATCTCGAAGCTGTTGAGGGGGCATTTGGGTGCGAGATAGATTACGCAATGCTGTCAAAACTGTACGCCGCGAGCCAAGAGGAGGTCCGTTATAGCCCAGCTCAATGCGTGGGCGTGGAACGCAGGATTATTATGGGCGATCCTGACCCGGCCCATGTTTCCACGTCCTACGTGGAGCGCCAGAACCTTAGCATGAGAATGGGGATGCGGCGTTTCACAAGGCTAACGAATGGATTCAGCAAGAAAGTTGAGAATCACGCCTATAGCGTTGCTCTCTACTTTATGCACTACAATTTTGCTCGGGTTCACCGGACGCTCAGGGTTACACCGGCAATGGAAGCTGGAGTGACCGATCACATCTGGACAATCGAAGAAATCATTGATAAGGTAGGCGTCAAATGAAAGCGGCCACGCACGAGATTCTAACAGGTGACAGCCGGGAACTTCTGCGGACACTCGCGGCAGAGTCAGTCCAATGCTGCGTGACTTCTCCCCCATACTGGGGCCTGAGAGACTACGACCATCCAGCGCAGATCGGCGCCGAGTCGTCACCTGTTCAGTACGTTGAGAACCTCGTAAGCATTTTCCGGGAGGTCTGGCGAGTCTTGCGCAAGGACGGAACGCTATGGCTGAACGTAGGTGATGGATATGCCCGCAACGGCGGCACTGGCAACTGCGGACCCAATGCGGTAGTAGGCAATACGAAGCGGCTGATCCAGAAGCGTAACTGTAAGGTTCCCGAGTGTTGGGGGTTAAAGGACCGCGATTTAATTGGCCTGCCTTGGCGTGTTGCCTTCGCATTGCAGGCAGACGGTTGGATTCTTAGATCAAAAATAACTTGGCTCAAGAGAAGCGCGATGCCGGAAAGCGTCAGGAATCGGCCCACGAGCGCAACCGAAGATATTTTCCTGTTTTCAAAATCTCCAACCTACTACTACGATGCCAGCGCAATCAGGGAAGAAACCGGAGCTAACCTCCGTAATTGCTGGATACTTGGACCTGACCCGAATAGCAACGGTCATCCCGCTACTTTCCCCCGGGAATTAGCCCGACGCTGCATTCTCCTTGGAAGCCGTCCCAAGGACGTTGTACTAGACCCGTTTGCAGGATCAGGGACAACGGGGATTGTAGCGAAGCAGCTAGACCGTGCTTCGATCCTGATCGAGATCAATCCTCGGTACTCCAAGATAGCCGAAAGGCGGATAAGTGATGTCGGCCAAGAAAGACTTGGGTTCGAAAAAGAGAATTCTCGCCTACTTTTTAGCTAACATCGGTACGATTCTTGATTCCTCAGACATCCATCGAGCCAGTGGGGGAGCTTCTGAATGGGCGCGTAGAGTCCGCGAGCTTCGCAATGAGGAAGGTTATCAGATTCTCTCCCATAAGGACCGCCGCGACTTAAAACCAGGGCAGTACATTCTTGAGACTACAGAGCGCATCCCGGCCTTCCGACGCGAAATATCAAAAGAGACCCGCGCACAGATACTTGAACGGAACGGCTACACCTGCCAGATGTGCGGGGCTGCGGCCGGCGACCCAGACCCGTTCTCTGGCTCGCGCACAGTGCGCCTGACCATAGGCCACATCAAAGACAAATCTATGGGCGGAGATGACTCACCACAGAATCTCCGCGCAATATGTGACGCTTGCAATGAGGGTTTACAGAACACCTCGCCAATGAAACCAGACCGCATCCACCTACTTTCTCAGGTGCGCCGAGCAACAATTGACGACCAGAGAGTACTGCTTGACTGGTTGCTAAGGAAGTTCGGATTAGCAATCCTCACGCCAAACTCTGATGAAGAAAAATCAAAATGAGTCACTACCCCTCGCCGGCGTGACTCGCAACGCTACATCCGGGTGACGCGACCCGCCTCCACTGCTACACTCCTTGAGCGGCGCGAATGGAACTATAAGGCCTTGAAACGGCAAAAGGAAAGGTGGTAGGCTGGCGGCGGCATTCGGGCGCACCGCACGAGCGGAGGGACTGTGCAGCCACCCAAGGGTGAAATCACCCTACTTTTGACAAAGTGGAAGGGCGGCGACTCATCGGCTTTCGAGGAGCTGATGCCGCTCGTATATCCCCATCTGCGGGAAGTGGCGGCGGCCTACATTCGGCGGGAGCGCAATCCGGATGTTCTTCAGGCAACGGCGCTGGTTCACGAACTCTATCTGCGGCTGCTGAATCAGAGGAAAGCCGCCTGGGAGGATCGCCAGCACTTTTACACGTTTGTGGCCAAGGTTATGCGCATGATCCTGATCGATCACGCGCGCGAAAACCAGGCCAAAATGCGGGGCGGCGGTTGCGACCGCGTTCCTCTGAGCGACGACCTGGTGTGGGTGGATATCGGAAGCCCCGAGTTGCTGGACCTGAATCAGGCGCTGGACGAACTGGGCGCGCTCGATGCCTACAAGGTTCAACTCGTGGAACTGCGTTACTTCCTGGGTTGCACGGCCGAGGAAACCGCGGACCTGATGCAGGTGTCCAAATCCACCGTCGATCGCGACCTGAAATTCACCAAAAGCTGGCTGTACCGGCGCCTACATCCGGCAGGCGGAGTTGGGGATACCGCCTGAGCGCAGCGCCGTCATATTGAGCGGCCTGGAATGGCGCGGCCCGCGAAACACGGTTGCCAGCCCAGTCGCTGGCATGGGCCACCCGGCCGCGCGGCACGACATGGTAGTGAATGTGGTCAGTCTTCTCAGCTCCCAGCCGCCCAGAGGCGACATCATTCAGCCCACGGCGTCAAGCCGTGAGACCGAAGCCCCGGAAATAAAATCTTCGACAGCTCCGGTATGGGGCGACATCCGGATGGCCGCGGTCCGGTGGTGAATCCGGCGCCCTGCGGGTGCCGCCCCTCCCGAAGCTTAAAAAATCAATTCGCTTGCCTTTCCACCCACGGCTCCCGCCGTGGGCTACAAGACGCCGCCCGCTTCGCGGGCTTGGATGAACGCGCACCCCGGCGTCCAGCCGAAGATGTGGGTAAAGGTCAGGCCGTGCCGCTTTCGTGCCTAGCGTGTTCCCTGGTTTTGGGGGGCGGGCGGCCGGCGGGAGAGTTCGGGCGGAAACGGCTCGCGTCCGGGTAAAGATATCCCCACGGCACGCGCGTAGACTTCGTCGTACTTCCGAACCGCCTGCCGCATACGGATGAATTCCGGTTCGTCCGGCGGGGCGGGCGGAGCTGAAGCGAGAGATGGGATGGTTCCCGGGCGCTCGCTACCCGCGTGACTTGCGCGCCGATGGGTGGCTGGCAGGCTCTCGGGTTTCGCTCCCCGGCGCTCCGCCTCCGCCCGCAACCGTTCGAAAAAGAGCGCCGCCAGGCGGGGGTCGTAGCCGGTCCGGACCAAGTACTGGGCGGCCTGGAGGTCTAACCGCGGTTCCGCCGCCCGGCCGTAACGGGTATCGACCGGCGTTGAAATCAGCCTGGCGTCAGAACCCGGAGCCCTTACCAGCAGGGCCGGCAAAATCGCATCCGGATCCACGCGGGCCAATTCGAAAATTCCCTCCTTCCACGTCCTCCTCTGGCATTCACAGGTATCCTCGTGGGCAATTTCGAGGCACAATACGAACGCCAGTTCCGCCTCACTCTCCGCAAAACTAATCACGCCCGAGTTGATCACGATGTAGCCGCCGGGAAATGCCCGGGCGTTGACCCCGGGATTGTAAACGAGGAAGAAGGCCAACGCGTGCGGGTTGCCGCTGGAACGCGCCAGATTTTGGCCTATTCGCGCAATGTAATCGTTCAGCGTCTGCTCGCCCCATGGCATGGCGCCCGCCAGGACCTGCTGCACCATGGCCGGGCCCGCCTGGGAGTTTTCCAGCGCGCTTTGGGGAGACCTGCATCCACCCGGCGGAAAGGCCCGATCCGGCGATCTTCCCAGAAGCATCGGGAGTGACACCGCCAACACCAGTCCGACGGGCGCCCAGTGCCGCGGTCCCATGACATGCATCGGCCTGCCCTCCGCTTCCTAGATCGGCCGTCAATAGGTCGACTTTAGGCAACGGGGCGTCGATGCCTGGGGTAATAGCCGATTTTCCCGTTTACTGAAGTTATCAGTTCTCAGTCATCGGTTGTCAGTTCGCAAAGGACGACGTTCGTCACCCCGTACCGGTGTATCGACGGTACGAGTGGTCCAGCCGGACATTCCGACAGAACTTTTCGGTACAGGAGCAGTTTCCTTCGTGATTCGTGCAGGGCTCCGTCAAAGTCCAGCGTGCCGCTTACGTACAAAGCTACGAATGCATCATCCGCGAATAGACCCCTCACCCACCGCCTTGCGGTCCCCCCTCTCCCCAAGGGAGAGGGCCGTGATTTTTGATTTTTTATCCCTCTCCGGGGGGAGACGGGGGACCGCAAGGCGGTGGGTGAGGGGTCCCTTTCAACCCAATCGACTTTGACGGAACCCTGGTGATTCGTGCTTGTTTTATTGACAGCCAAACGCCAACTCGCTACTATCGGGCGGACGGCTAAACCTTCGCCACTTTGTTTTTCTCTCCGGGAGCCTTGAAATTGCAATGAGTGAGATCGAACGCCGGTTTTCCAACTTCTTCCTGCTGCGCGCGGTCCTTTCGATGGCGGTTCTGGCCATCGTTTTCTATCATCACGCTCCGATTTCACCGCTCTTATGGCTCGTGCTGACGATCTATCTGGCTTCCAACCTCATCTTGCGCGCTCTTCCCGCTCGCCGATTTGAGGACCTCTCGCTCAGCTATTGCCTGTTTTTCGTGGATATCGCCGTCCTCACATTCATCTATTATCAAATGGGGAGCAGCTCTGCCTGGCTGCTGCTCTTCTACCTCACCATCCTGATGGCGACGCTGGGGGAAAGCGTTCCCAAAGCCGTCGCCGTCGGCATCGGAATATCGGCATTATATGTGTGGCTCGTCAAGGAGCGGGGCGGCCATTTCCTCGATAGCCATGAAACGCTATTGCCGATTCCCCTGTTCCTGATCACGGCGGTGCTGTGCGGCTATCTCGCGAGGGAGCTTCGCCAATTCAAGCGCCAGATTCGCAGCCTGAAAGACATTCAGAAGACTATGGAGTTGAAGATCGGACAGTCCACCCAGGACCTGGCCCAGAGTGAAGACCTGAGGATCGCCGCCCAGGAACTGGCGCGCCGATTCCGGAACCTGGTCGAGGATCTTAATGCCGGCATCTGGGAAATGGACGTGCCAAGCTTCAAGATAACCTTTGTGAGCCAACAAATTGAGGCAATCCTCGGCTTCCCTACGCAGAAATGGCTGGAGCGGAACCTGTGGATCCAGCACGTTCATCCCGAAGATCGCGAACTTGTTGCCGAGCGGTGCCGCCGCGCGTCCACCGACGGCAGAGATTACAACTTCCGTTACCGGGCCATCACCGCGGCGGGCAAGACGATCTGGCTGCAGGATATCGTCCGCGTGGTGAGAGATGCTGAAGGCAAAGTACGCCAATTGCGCGGCGTCATGGTGGACGTCACCGAACACCAGCGTCTGGAAGAGGAATTTCGCCAGGCGCAAAAGATGGAGGCGGTGGGGCGCCTGGTGGGAGGCGTGGCGCATGACTTCAACAACCTGTTGACGATCATCTCCGGTTACGCGCAATTGGCCCAGGACTTCCTGACCTCTGACAGCCCGCTCCATTCCTATATGGATGAGATCCTCAAGGCGGGCGAGCGGGCGGGCGGGATGGTTCGCCGGCTCCTCGCGTTCACCCGACGGCAGACCCTGGAACCCCAGGCGCTCGACTTGAACAGCATCGTGAAAGGCGCGGAAAAGATGATGCGCCGCCTGATCGGAGAGGATATCGAGGTCGTGACCGAGTTGGCCCCAAAACTGGGCGTGATAAGATCCGACCCCGCCCAACTCGAACAGGTCCTGATCAACCTCGCCGTTAACGCTCGCGACGCTATGCCGAATGGTGGGAAGCTGATCATTGAAACCGACAACATCGACCTCGATCAGGCGTATGCGGACTGCCACATCTCGGCCCTGCCGGGGGCGTATGTGCAGCTAACCGTTAGTGATACCGGCTGCGGAATGGACGCCCACACGCGCGCTCATGTCTTCGAACCCTTCTTCACCACCAAGCAAAAGGGCAAGGGAACCGGTCTGGGTTTGGCCACCGCCTACGGCATTGTCAAGCAGAGCGGCGGCAACATCTGGGTCTACAGCGAACCGGGCATGGGCACGACCTTCAAGATCTATTTGCCGCGTGTGATCGCGCCCTTGCAGCTCACCCAGCCCACGCTGATCGCCACGGCCCAGTGCACGGGTTCGGAAACCATTCTGCTCGTCGAAGATGAGGAAGGCATCCGTTCGCTCGTGGTCGGCATTCTCCGGTCGCGCGGATATACGGTGCTGGAGGCCGACCGCCCCAGTGACGCTCTGGATATCAGCAAGAACTTCGAAGGTCCTATCCACCTGTTATTCACGGACGTGGTGATGCCGCAGATGAGTGGCCGCGAGCTTGCCGCCCAGATCAGCGCGGGCCGGCCAACCACGAAGATCCTGTATATGTCGGGCTACACGAACCACGCTATTGCCCATCACGGCGTGCTGAATGCGGGGGTGCCCTTTCTGCAAAAGCCCTTCACCCCGGAGGCGCTCGCCTTGAAAGTGCGGGAAGTCCTGGATGCCATTCCCTCCCCACAAGCATGACAGCCGCAGGCGCGTACGGACATGCAGGGGTGGGCATCGCTATCGAAGGACCTTGACTCCTCGTCCGAGTTGGGTGAAGAGGGCCAGGCAGGTCGCCGACGGTCACCTCTTGGGGCTTGCCAAGGCCAACGGCGCGGCTCTGGCAACGCTCGATCGAGGCATTCCCGGCGCGGTCTTGATTCCTGCCTGACCGGCTGGCCGACGGGTCATTGTCTAGTCAACAATGAGAGGCTATCGTGCGCGGTGGGCGGGCGCCGCTTGGGGACGCCCTTCGTATGGCAGTCGGTGCACTTCACAAAATGAATGTTGTGGGCGCTCTGGCTGGATTTGAAAGTGGTATCCATCTTTTCCACGTCAAGGCCGCAGTTCGACAGGCGCGGATGGCAAGTGGCGCAGGACGCGTGCGTGAGCATGCTGTGGTTTTCGTGGCACGCGAAGCAACTGAGGCCTTCATGAACGCCAATCAGGGTGCGGTCGTCGCCGGAGTGGACCTGCCGCGAGGCGTCCGGACCGTGACACTGATAGCAGAGCGCCTGGCGCGAGTCGCGGCTGATCTTCACTGCGCGCTCGCCCTCGAGCATGTCAGGCAGGGGCAGATCGGCCAGCGCGACGGACAGCATCTCCCGGCGATCGAAGAGCGCAAGCGACGGCCGAGTCAATTCTTGACCCGCGCTCGTCGAGGGCTTCTCCGCCGGCCGCGCCAGGGGGTTGCCATGGTGATGCATCGTGTGGCAGTTCAGGCAAACAATAACGGGCCGGTCAGCCATGGCGGGGTCGCGCAGCTTCCACGGACCTTGCGTATCGATGGGCGTCACCAGGTCCCGAATACTGCCGTCGTAATGCGCGCCGTGGCAGCGCAGACAGTCGTCCATCAAGAGCCGCCGGTGATTGTGCTTGCTATCCAGGAAGACTTCCTTGTAGGCGGCGTGATGCAAGCCCGAAGCCCACTCGGCCCACTCCTGCTGGTGGCAGGTCTGGCAGCGCTCGTTGACGCGGAACACGTCGCGCGTCCGTAATCTCACCTGCTCCGGCACATTCCCCATCAGGTGGTTGAATACCTGGCGCATGTTGTTGAGGTGGAAACCTGCTTCCAAGGTGAAGACGTCGCCGTGGCATGCGCCGCACTGGATGTTGCGGTGCGTCGAGGTGTGCCAGTCGGAGTATGGCTGCCAGATCTCGTGGCAGGTCGCGCAGAGTTTGCCAGTGGAGTATTGGCGATACAGCTTAGCGCAGGGTAGCGCGAGAACCGCGACGCCCAGCGCGATAAGCGCCACACGCAGGTAGCGCGTCTTGGAGTTTGACGGGAGCATCACACCATTCCTTAGTCAGTGGTTAGTGGCTCGCGGTCGTTGGTTCGCAACAGGAATCAAAGATGCCAGGGAAATCCACTAGCCACCCACCACTCAACTCTAATTACTAGCCACTCTTCTCAGGGGAATCCACTAGCCACTCACCACTAACCACTAGCCACTCTGCTCAGCGCATTCGCGTTCCCTTCCACGTCCGCACGATGTTCTCCGAGGCCATATAGGCAATAGCCATGATGGTCAGCGCGGGATTGAAGCCGCCATTGGTAACGTGCACGCTGCCGTCGATAACAAAGAGATTAGGCATGTCGTGTACCTGGCAGTAGCGGTTCACCACCGATGCCTTGGGATCGTTGCCCATGCGGCACGTGCCGGCCTGGTGCTGTCCCCCGCTTAAACCTGCGCCGGGAAGTTTAGGGAAAGTGGTGGTGGCCCCGGCTTCCTTCAGCCAGGCGGCCGCCTTCCCCGAGATGTAGTGGGCCACGTCAAGATCCTTGGGGTGGCGGACGCCCGAGAGCCTCGCGACCGGAATTCCCCAATCGTCCACCACGCGCGGATCCACTTGCACGCGCGCCTCGAACACCGGCATCTCCTGCACGGGCCCGTGGACGGCGATGCAGCGATTAAAATACTTGCGCATGAACTCCTTGTGCGCAGCGCCCCAGCGCGGCACGCCCGGCGGCGCGAGCATCGCGGAGTGGATGGGCAGGCGAATGAATTCATTGCAAAGCATCGCCCCGCCCACCAGTCCCGGATTGCCGTGGCTATAGTCGCAAACGGCGATGGAAGCCCCGGGTCCAAGATCGTCGTAGGTATCGGTCTCAAACAATCCGTAGGCCCCGGAGTACGCGTGGCCCATCAGGTTGCGCCCCACCCAATCGTAGCGATTGCCGAGGCCGTTGGGAAAAAGACGGGTTTTGGAATTCAGCAACAGGCGGGGCGTTTCCGTGGCCGAAGCGGAAACCACCACGAGGTCGGCGGGCTGTTCGCGCCGGTGGCCGCGCTCGTCGAAGTATTCGACTCCCGTGGCGCGGCCCTGCTCGTCGGTCACGATTTTCCTGACCACGCATTCGGTGCGCAACGTGCAGTTGCCGGTGGCGAGGGCGCGCGGGATCACCGTGTTGTGCGTGCCGCACTTGGCGTTGACCTCGCACGCAAAGCCCACGCACCAGCGGCAGCGCATGCACCGGCCCCGGCCGTTGTAAGGCACCGTGTTGCGCAGCATCGGAAGATCAAACGGATGGAGGTGCAGCCGACTTGCCGCGGCTTCCAGGATCTGGTGCTCGCGGCTGTGCGGCAACGGGGGCATGGGCAGCGGCCGGCTGCGCGGCCCTTTGAAGATGTTGTTCGTGTCGTCACCGGAAACACCGATTTCCCATTCCGCCTTGGTGTAGTAGGGCTCCAGGTCCTGATAGCTGATGGGCCAGTCGTCCAGGGTGCTGCCCGCCACGGCGCCGTACGTGCTGCGCATGCGAAAGTCTTTCTCGAGGTAGCGCCACGCCATGGCGCCGTAACTGAAGGTACCGCCACCCACGCACGCGGCGTTGTTGTTGTAAGCGCCGTCACTCGGTACCACCACCTGCTCGCGGCCCTGGGCGTCCACGACGACGCGCCGGTAACGCTCGTCATCCGGACCAAACGCGCACCCCAACACGGAGGTTCGCTGGTTGCGCAGGTCGTCCTTGCGGCAGTCGTAGGCGGTGTACCACTTGCCGCGCTCCAGCAACACCACGCTCAAGCCGGCTTCCGCCAGCTCTTTGGCGACAATGCCGCCGGCAGCGCCGGCTCCGATGATCACTGCATTAGTTCTGGGATATGCCATAAAATCAACCGATCCGCAGATTACGCAGATCTCGCCGATTTCCGATCGGTGAAATCGGCGTGATCTGTGGATATTGGGTCTGTCAAGCGTCCGCGGATGGGCGGATATGGCAGCCGCAACATTTTCCAACTCACCCGGTCGCGATTGCCGCCGTGCCTTGGGTCGCCGTAAAAACCTTGCATGGTGTGACTTACGACGAGGTCGAAGAACGATTTGGCGGAAATTCCCATCCAGTACGCCCCTTGCGCCTGGCCTTTGTCCATGGCGTGGAGCACGGCATCCTGTTGTTCCGGCGGCAGGGCGGTGAAGGGCCGGCCGAACATCTCAAGGCTGGCCCCGTCAGTGCCGGCGAGTCCGCAGCGATAGGTTTTCCGCAGCTTGCGATACGGACCGGCCAGTTGCCGATCGATGAAAATGGCCGCACCCGCCCAAGCCGCGCCCGGATCGGCGTCAGCCGGAATGATGCGCCCGCAAATCGCTTCCAGCGTGCGGCCCTCGTCCGCGGTCAGGCTTCGCCACGGGCTCAGGGAACCGACGCATGATGCCAACGGCACCGCCGCAGTGGCAATCGCGCTGATCTGCATGAACTTCCGTCGGCTGAATTTCGCAGTTTTGCTCATACAACATACCCGTCAGCAACCCAGAGTCCATCTAAATCCAGAAATTTCGGCGAGCCGGTCTGATCAATGGAATAGCGTGGCCGGACCCGAGCCAAAATGTCTTCTCCGTGAACTTCTGTTCCGTGCCGTTCTAACCCATGGCCAGGCGCGCAAAACGTGTTAACAACCTTTTTTATCAGTAACATCGCAGGATAGAAGGCGACAACTGGTTTATTTTCATGAACATCGCAGGATAAGCGGCGAGCCAAATCAGTAAACAATTTATTTTCAACAATATCGCAGGACTAGCTGCAAGAATTATGGTTCCCTCCTTTTTCCCGTCTGGACGGTGCCCACGTTCGAGCTAAGTGTAGTATTTTCTCATAGATATCATTATGGACAATTTTTCGCTTTTCCAGCTAACTAATTTTGTTTTCTTAAACATCGTGGGATAGCAGCAGCCAAGCCATCTCGCATTAGGGGATGAGAGGCGGAGAAAAACGCAGACCGGTCGCAGACGTGCGGCTCTGTGTAAGACAAAGTATCCACCTGTTTCTTTTTTCTTTTATAGAAAGTGCTGCTTCGTCCATTTGCAGACGTTCGAAATAAGAACAGCAATAGACGAGGGAACGGAGGGCCGGTGCAAAGTAGCGCGATCACAAGCACGGAGGATAAACGAGCGGCGAGGCGTTGTCAAACGAATTATTCACAACTTTCCTACCGATAGGAAAATCTTTCGATAAAATTCGAACTTTGCTGGTTTTGTGGACATTTTGGGCGCCCTACGCGCGTAGGTAGCGCCGCTATGGCCGTTACACTGGCTTCCCGCCGGCGCTCGGGCGCCGCCAGGCCTGCCCTGAGCAAAGCGAAGGGATGGCGGCGGTACCTCTCGGGAACGCCTCGCGACAGTCGCGGCACGTGGACTTTGCACGGCGACTCATGTAAAAGTATGCTGCCTGCGTTGGAGCGAAGCGAAGTGAGTAACGTCAACTCCTGGCACGTGCCGCTGCGGGGCACACCATAGGGCTTCAGGTGCTGACTGAGCGGAATGCGAATTAGAATTTGGGGAACGAACTGAATGATAGCGCTTGATCAGGATTCAAGACTGAAGGCGGCCCGCACATCGCTGTTAAGCGGCAAGACTCGCCGTCGAGTGGCTGCCTTTCTGCACCCGAGGGGGACGCTTTACGTTCTGATCGCCTCCGCACCGGCGATCATTGCGTGCCTGATCGCATCGTTCAGGTGGCCCCTCGTCCATGACGCGCCGCTGATGCATTACATTGCCTGGCGTATTCTTTCGGGAGCCGTCCCCTACCGCGACCTCTTCGATATGAACATGCCGGGTGTCTACGTGCTGCACATTCTGGTCCTCAAGATATTCGGCCCCTCCGATCTCGGCTGGCGCTTATTCGACCTGGTGTGGCTGCTATTTACCGCCGGGGCCATCTACCTGCTGTGCCGCCCGGTGAGCCGTTGGGGCGGGCTCCTTGGGGCCGTTTTCTTCTTCTGCTATCACCTTAGCGTCGGTGCGATCAACATGGGCCAGCGGGATTTCCTGCTCTGCGTGTTTTTGCTGTTGAGCGCGCATTTTTCGGCCCTCTCGGTTGAGCGGAGAGCATCCCCGAAATGGGCGCTGCTGGGCGGGCTATGTCTTGGCGCCGGCGTGACCATCAAGCCCTACTGCGCGCTCTACGGTATTTTCATCATCACGCTGATTGTCCTGCGCGCTTATTTTGACGGATCCCCCTGGGTAAGGGAGGTGCTGTCCTTCGCGGCAGGCAGCGTGGTGGCGCCGTTCCTGCTGGGGATTTGGCTGGTGCGAACCGGCGGCCTGGGACCGATGCTGGACATCACCTTCAAATTCCTGGCTCCTTTCTACTCCAAAATGGGAAACGGTGACACGCTGACGCTGGCGCTTCTTCCCCTGCGCCTCAATCAATTGTGGATCTTCGTGACGCTGCTCGCCTGGCGCCGCATTGCCAAATCGCTTCGGTACTGGCTGATGGTGCTGGGAACGGCGTTCGGATGGTTCAGCTTTGTGCTCCAGGGCAAGGGCTGGGACTACCACCTGTATCCCTTTAATGTTTTTCTGTGCGCATTGCTGGGAGTGTCCCTTGCCAGTCTGCTCCAGCGCCGCGCCCTGGCGACCAAGGTGTTGGGTTTTTCCTGCCTCTCGCTCTTCATGCTCTTGATTGCGCTGCGGTGCTGGTCGGTTTCGCAAACGCCGATGTCGTCCGATTTGATGGCGAACAAAGTCACGACGGTAAAGTGCCTGGCTGCGTACCTGAGGCCACGGATTGACCCGAGCCGGGATACCGTCCAAATCATGGACGAAGCAGAGGGCGGCATCCATGCGCTGTTTCTCCTGCGGGCCGCTGAACCCACCCGGTTTATTTACGATTACCAGTTCCTTCCCGATTTCCAGTCGCAGTATGCGCAAGCATTGCGAACCGAGTTCGAAGAAGGCCTCCGCACCCGCCCGCCGAAGTACATTGTGGTTTTTAACCGGCCTCTGCAAGGACCCTCGGGCCACGACCGGGTGAAGCTGGAGTTCCCCGATCTGAACCGGCTGCTGACGCAATCCTATAACCTGGAGTTCTCTTCCTTCGCATACGACGTCTACGCGCGGCGCGAACGCTGATGCCGGCGATGCATTCCGCCGCCGGAGACGATGGTGTGCCGAACCAGCGCAGTCCCAGTTGCAAGTCCCGGGCCTTGACACTTGACTTAAAGCAGGCCATCGTATCCGCTATCTGTGGACCTCTGAGTTCCGGATGGTGACGCGATGGATCGGCGAACGTTCCTGGTAAGGGATATACCCGCGGCGACGCTGGGGCTGGCGGCGTGGAGATCCTCTTTCGCAGCAATCCCCCATGGAGACAATCCGATGACTGCTCCCTACTTCGAGTTCTACTACATTCACATGCAGAACGGCAGCCAGACCACGCGCATGGCGAAGTGGCTGGAAACGCGGCTGCTGCCGATCTGCCAGAAGCACGGCTTTGGAACGATGGGGTTCTTCACCGTGTCGGTTGGGCGCGACCTGCCGACGACACTGATCGTCTTTTCGTTTCCGAGCCTTGCCGAGATGGAGACGCTGTGGGGCAGGCTCGGCTCCGACCCCGATTATGCCGCGGCGGTGGTGGAAATGGAGAAGGACGAGCCCGCGTTTTACCGCGTCGAGTCCACCCTGCTCCGCGCGACGTCCTTTTGCCCGCCGCTGGCGGCTACCCCAGCCGGCGAGCCGGCCCACAAGCTGTATGAATTGCGGACCTACGAATCACCCACGAATCGCCAACTCGGATACCTGCACGACCGGTTCGGAAAGGACGGGGAGATCGCTATCTTCCACAAGAGCGGCATCCATCCTGTGCTGTACGCCGACACCATTTTCGGGGTCAACCAGCCCAACATGGCCTACCTGATTCCCTTTGAAAGTGAAGCTCATCGCGAGAAGGCGTGGGCCACCTTCAATGCTGATGCCGACTGGGTCCGGATCCGGGAAGAATCGGTTCGCCACGGCGGGGACATTGTGCGCAACATCACCAACATGTTTCTTGCGCCCACGAGCTTTTCGATGCTGAAATAAGGCTCGACGTGCCTAACCTTCTTTCGGACTCACCGCGGGCCGATTATGGATTACGCTTCCTGGAAAGCGCCTCTGCGGTTCTCATTCGGGCGGTGGCGAGGCGTGCTGCTCCTGCTGGTTCCTGCTGCGTTCACTTTGAAGCTTGCCGGGGGCCATCCGTTGTTGACGTTCGCCGCTGCCGCGCTGGCTCTCGTACCGCTCGCCAGCCTGCTGGGCGACAGTACAGAACAAGTCGCAGCTCACGTGGGTTCGGCGGCTGGCGGCCTTCTTCTACTTTCTGCCGCCTCTCGGGTGACGCGAGGTAGAGGAATCGTACACGCTCGGGTCTTCAATTGTCGGGGCGAGGGAATCGGCAGAGGCGAACTTCTCCACGCGTTACGTTTCCGGCCACGCCGCTACCCTTTCCCACTTCGCAGCTTCACCCCTGCTATCGGGATGCTCCTCGTACCCGGCCCGGTCGCGGGCCTCGCGCTCCCGCGCCGCAAGACGCTTCACGTGCTCGCGCAACGCCCTACGGATCAGCGCTGAGCGGGTCACCCGCGCCCGTTGCGCGGCTCGATCGATGGCGCGGAGAAGTGTTGAACCCAGTACAACTTGTATAGTTTCCACGGCACGTAACTGCACAGTCCCGCACTGGCCAGCCGGCAAATATTTCGCGTTTATAGAGGTATGATCATCTTCACACGGTCCTGTGCGACCGATGCGGTCTCGCGGCGTTCGGTAGATGCCCTTGCCCCCATCATGGCTCCGTGGCGGGCCTTTTAGCCACGTTTGCTATCGCACGGCGGATCCGCGACGGGGATGGGGTGGGCCGTCCCTTCATGAACCGGCGCGGGGACCAGGCGTCCAGCCAGCAAATGTACCAGAAATACAATGACCAGGGCGCCGGCGAATCCGAGCACGAACCATCGCATGTCAGTATGGGGGTGGAATAAGGCGTAGAGCACCGCCAGCCAAAAGCAGGTTGTGAGCACGGGGATGCCGACGGCAATAAACATCGTCCCCGAAAAACCCGGGAGATACCATGGGAACTGGTCGTGCACGGAGCGGCGCGCCCACCACGAAGTATGGACACTTACGGCCAGGCCCTCTCCCAGCGCCAACTCCGTTTCTTCCGGGCCGCGCCGGCGGCCCAACCGGTAGAACTCGGACAGGTGGGAGTCGATGGAAGTCATGCCGGGAATCGACTCCAGCACGCGCAAGTAAGCCCGCCAGAATTGAATAACCCGCACGCCGCGGAAACCGAGCGCTATATAGAATAAGGAAAGCACCAGGCCGAAGAGCATTACAATCAGGCTGATGTTGCGGGCGGTGGTGGTGGCGGAAGTGGCGAACGCCAGGGCGGTGGCGAGAAACGCCTGCACGGTGGAGAAATTGTTCATCCGCGCATAGAGAATCTCATCCTCATGGTACAAGCGCTCGAGAATCTTGGACCACGCCTGCTGCGGGTCGGGAAGCTTGGAATTGTAGCTCATCCGTACCTTTATCCCCCGGCTTCGCCTTGGGCTACATGTCGACGCCCGCTAGGCGGAAATTCAAGGCATTCGGTCCGGCGCGGGGTACGCCCAACCCTTAGCGCGTTCTACGGCGCGTTCCCACCCCGCATACAGTTCTTCGCGGCGGGCCAAATCCATGCAGGGCTCAAACCGGCGGCCCAATTGAAGATGGGCGGCCAGTTCCCGCTCATCCTGCCAGAATCCGGTGGCCAGTCCCGCGAGATACGCTGCCCCCAGCGCGGTGGATTCCGTGGTGGCCGGGCGCTCGACGGGAATGCCCAGGATATCCGCTTGGAACTGGCACAAGAAATCGTTGCGCGCCGCGCCGCCATCCACGCGCAGTACCTCGGGGCGCAACCCGGAGTCGCGCGTCATGGCGTCCACCACGCCGCGCGTCTGGTAGGCGATGGATTCCAGCGCCGCGCGCACCAGGTGCGCTCGGTTAGCGCCGCGCGTGATGCCGGTAATGGTGCCGCGGGCGTAGGCGTCCCAGTGCGGCGCGCCCAGGCCCACAAAGGCAGGCACCAGGTAAACCCCGTGCGTGTCCGGCACCGAGCGGGCCAGCGCTTCGCTTTCGGCCGCGTCCTTCAGCAATTTCATTTCGTCGCGCAGCCATTGGATGGCCGCCCCGGCAATGAATACGCTGCCCTCGAGCGCGTAATCCGTCTGCCCCGCCCGCCCCCACGCCACCGTCGCCAGCAGCCCGGAAACAGAGTGCGGAATCTCCGTGCCGGTGTTCATCAGCAGGAAGCAACCTGTGCCGTAGGTATTCTTCACCATCCCGTTCCGGAAACACTGCTGGCCAAACAGCGACGCTTGCTGGTCGCCCACCACGCCGGCAATCTGGACGGGGGCGCCGAACAGATGCGTCTCACCCAAGACGGCGCTCGACGGCCGCACCTGCGGCAGAATCGACGGCGGTATGGCAAAGTAATTCAGGATTTGCTCGTCCCAAATGAGCGAATGCAGGTTGAAGAGCAGCGTACGCGAGGCGTTGGAAACGTCCGTGGCGTGGACGCGGCCGCGCGTGAGTTGCCAGATCAGCCACGTGTCAATGGTTCCGCAGGCCAGTTCGCCGCGCTGTGCCCGCTCACGCGCGCCCGGAACGTTTTCCAGCAGCCAGGCGATCTTGGTCCCGGAAAAATACGCGTCGGTCACCAGGCCGGTTTTCTCGCGGAGGGTGCGGTCGAAACCCTCGGCGCGGATGCGGTCGCACAACGGCGCCGTTCGCCGGCACTGCCACACAATTGCGTTGTGCAGCGGCTCGCCCGTGGCGCGGTCCCAGATCAGCACCGTCTCGCGCTGGTTCGAGATGCCGATCGCCGCCAGATCCTCGGGGCCGGCATGCGCTTCCGCCAAGGCCTTCTCCGCCACCGCTCGCTGCGACTGCCAGATTTCGTTGGCGTCGTGCTCCACCCACCCCGGCTGGGGATAATACTGCGTGAACTCCTTGTTGGCGCAGGCGCACGTCCGGCCCTCGCCGTCAAAGAGAATGGCTCGTGAGCTGGTGGTTCCCTGGTCCAACGCCAGAATGTATTGGGGCATGAGCGATTCTCCGGGCCTATTTTATGCCAACATCGCAGGGTCGAAACCGAGCTTGCTCGCCAAGAAAGCGTGAAAAAATAAACAAACTCGCGCAGAGACGCTGAGACGCAGAGGTTTGAAACAAGCAATTGCTTTCTTTTGTTTCTGGCCTCTGCGTCTCAGCGTCTCTGCGCGAGATGAATTTGCTCGTTCGGGATTTTTTCACACGTTGCAAGCGCTGGGTCATGATTCGAATAAGCCTATACTCAAAATCTGGCGGCCCGTCTAAGCCGAAAGGATGGCGAGAGATGGTATAACCTTCCCGTCGATAGGGTCACCCGACTTCGCAGCGGTTCCTCCCGGCTCTCTTGGCGCGATAGAGAGCTTCGTCAGCTCGGAGAATCAATGACTCCGGGCTTGGGTCCTCGGCGAGGCTAGCAAGCCCGAGGCTCATGGTCACCGGGATGGGACCGGTTGCGCTGGCAATGGGCGAGGCGGAAACGCACTCTCGAAGTCTCTCAGCCAAATCTAATGCGGAAGCCGCATCGCAACCCGGAACGATCACCACAAACTCCTCGCCGCCGTACCGGCCTACTGCATTATAGGGTCTTACTGCCGATTGGAGTCGTATCGCCACCTCACGCAGGACGACATCTCCGGCTTGGTGCCCCCAAGTGTCATTGATCTGCTTGAAATGGTCGAGATCCGACATCAACACAACTAACGGATTATGCTCACGTCGCGAACGACTAAATTCGCGCCCCAGAATATCCAGGGCAGCCCCGCGGTTCCAAACCCCCGTCAAAGCGTCGCGAGTGGCCTGTTCCCGCATGGCTTCGCGGGCTGCAATGAGCTGCTCTTGAAGGGTGATAATGCGCTGGCCGCTCCGCAAGCGAGCCTGAAGCTCCAATAGGTCGAAAGGTTTGACCAAATAATCGTCTACCCCAGCCTCCAACCCTACCAGCAAGTCCTGCTTAGCCCCTTTGGAGGTCAGGAGTAATGTGTAAATGTAGGATCCACCGCCTCGCTCGCGAAGTTCCCGGCAAATGTCCACACCGTCGATTCCTGGCATCACCCAATCGAGGATGGCGAGCTTGGGGGCATCCTTCCCAAAAAGAATTTCCATCGCCTGTGTGCCATCCGTGGCGAGAACCACCTCATATTGCCATCGCTCCAGCGATATCTTCAGCAGGTGGCGCGTGACCGAATCGTCTTCAGCAACCAGGATCTTCATGCGCATCCCTACACAGACGTAACAACTCTGGTTTGAGGGTTTCCATTTCCGCTTCCAGCGCAGCGTAGAGGCGGCTGCACTCCGCGAGGCCGCCGTTACGCGCCGTCTTTTCCAATGCGAAGGCGGCGTCGAACGCCTGTCGCGCGCCGAAAGTGCCAACGGAACCCTTCAAGGAATGGGCGGCGCGCTCGAGCCCCGTTAAGTCTTTCCCCTCGAGTGCCTTGCGGATGTCCGCCATTTTGCCCGGAGAGTCCTCCAGAAAAAGTTCCGCCAAGTCGGCCAGAAGCTTCTGGTCACCCTGGAGCCGGCCAAGAGCCTCCACGCGGTCGAAGACTGCGTCCGACTCGGTCGTCCTCGTCTTCTGGGGAGATGCCGAGCCCGCTGTGCCTTCAACCATCTCAATGAGTTCGTCCCCCTGGATAGGTTTGGAAATATAGGCGTCCATGCCCGCTGCCAGGCAGCGCTCACGGTCCCCCTGCATGGCGTGGGCGGTCATGGCAATAATCGGCAGATGCATTCCCGATGACGCCTCGTCCTTGCGAATAGCCACGGTGGCCTCGAAACCATCCATCACGGGCATTTGAACATCCATCAAGCAGAGATCGAATCTCGATTGTTTCAAAAAAGGCAACGCTTCGCTGCCGTTGGAAGCAACCGTCACCATATGCCCCCGTTTCTCGAGCAGGCGCGCAGCAACCCGCTGGTTGACAGGGTTATCCTCAACCAGGAGGATTTGCAGCTTCCGCCGATCTTCCCGCAGAGTGTGGCGGGTGATGACCGTCACGGAACTAGGCGCGGCGGGAGACTTCCCTTGGGAAGCCAGGATGGCCTCCAGCAGTTCGGACTGCCGGATCGGTTTGACAAGATAAACGGCAATCCCCAGTTCACGACAACGAGTGACGTCACCCCGCTCTCCGGCGGAGGTTAGCATCATGATGGTTGCGCCTGCGAGTCGAGGGTTTTGCCTGATTCGTTCCACTATTGAAAACCCATCCATTTCCGGCATTTGGGCGTCGAGGAGAACCAGGGGGAAAGGCGTACCGGCAGAGGCGGCTCTTTCGAGCGCGAGGAGACCCTGCGCACCATCGCAGGCGAGTTCAGGCGCCATCAACCAACGCTTGAGCATGGCCTCGAGGATCTTCCGGTTGGTGGAGTTATCGTCGACGACGAGAACCGGCACGCCGCGTAAATCGACCGCCGGGCTGGGGCGAGTGTCTACGGCCTTGGCATGGGGCACCTCAAATCGCGCCGTGAAATGGAATGTGCTTCCCTCGCCGGGCGCGCTTTCCAGCCACATTTTCCCGCCCATCATTTGGACGAGCCGCGAACAGATCGTCAGACCGAGGCCGGTTCCCCCATATTGCCTCGTCATCGAGCTATCGGCCTGGGTAAAGGCTTCAAAGATCACCTGCTGTTTGTCCGGAGCGATGCCGATTCCAGTGTCCCGGACCGTAAAGTGCAGCAGGACGTTGTCATCGCGGCGGGATTCAACCTCGACCTCCACCACCACCTCACCCTGTTGAGTGAACTTGATGGCGTTCCCAACCAGGTTGACGATGATCTGCCGAACCCGGCCGGCATCACCCCGAACACGCTCGGGAACCCCCTCGTGGGCGCTCCAGGCAACCTCCAGCCCTTTTTCGCTCGCCCGGACCGAAAGCAGCCGCAAGGTGTTCGTCAGGGCATCGTGAAGATCGAATTCCGTCGGATCCAGGGTCAGCTTGCCCACTTCAATCTTGGAGAAATCGAGCACGTCATTGATGAGGGTTAAAAGCGAATCGGCAGAATCCTTGACCATCAACAGGTAATCCCGCTGCTCGGAATTCAGGGGCGTATCGAGCGCGAGTTCGGTCATGCCGATGATGCCATTCATGGGCGTCCGGATCTCATGGCTCATGTTGGCGAGAAACTCACTTTTGGCGCGGCTCGCGGCTTCCGCCGCCTCCTTGGCTATCCGTAAATCCTCCTCGGCCTGCTTGCGATCGGTAATGTCGATAAAGCTTTCCAGAAGGTGTTTGCGTCCACCCATGGCGACAGGCACGACGGTCTTGATAATCTTGCGCCTCTCGCCGGAGGCCGTCAGGAGCACGCGCTCCGAGTTCTCCACCACTTGCTCCAAATCGGAAACCGGGCAGCTTCCGCGTTCCGCCGGGCAGATGAACTCGTGGCACACCGCGCCCACCACCTGATGGCGGGGAGCCCCAATCAAACGCAGAGCCACAGGGTTGATATCCACGATCCGGTGCGTTTCAGGATCGACGATAAGGATCCCGGTCTGCACCGAATCCACTATCGTCTGGAGTCGTGATTGGCTCTCCTGTAGAGCCTGCTCCGCCTGCTTGCGCTCCGTGATGTCGCTCATCACCCCCAGTTGGGCGACAACCTTGCCCTGCGCGTCGAACATCGGAGCCGTGGAGAGCAGGAAGTCTACCCACGTACCGTCCTTCCGCTGGCGGCGAAGCTCCACATTGGTGAGCGACTCACCGCCCAGCGCTCGCGCCAGAATAGCCTTGTGGTCCTCGCTCGACTCTCGCCTGACGTACGGAAGCGGCTTGCCCAAAACTTCTTCGGCGCTCCACCCAAACATCTTTTCCGCGGCGGGACTGTACAGCACGACATTGTCATCGGCATCTAACGCCGTTATGGCGATAGGGGAAGCCTCCACCACCGCCCTCACCATCTCATGGGCTTTGCGCAAGTTCTCGTCCGTTTGCTTGCGTTCGGTAACATCCGTAAGGACGCCCATGAAGCCAGTGATTTCTCCGGACGCATCCCGCAGCACCCCTGTCGAAGTGATCACGTCAACCAACGAACCGTCTTTCCGCACTCGCTGCGTCTCGCGCGGTTCTAGCGTCCCCCCTTCCCGAACCTTTTCGAACAGCGCTCGAAACAGCTCTTGGCGTGCTTCGGGAATGGTAGGCATCGGCTTGCCCAGCAACTCGGCCTCACTCCACCCCAGCAGCCGCTCCGCGGCGGGATTCCAGGTTCGAACATTCAGATTCCGATCTACCGCGACGATGGCCAGAGGGGAAGCCTGTACGAGAGTTTTGAATGCCTCCGCGGTTTGACGCAGTGTTACTTCCGCCTGCTGTCGTTCCGCGAGTTGCGCCTGCATCTGCACTATAAGTTTCAATGGTCCGCGCCGTGCCAGGTAAACGGCCAGGACCGAGGCAACTCCAGCGAGAAGCGCCGCAACGGCGTGCGACTGCCACAGTGTGATGTGAGGAAACGCGAACTGCTGCGCCCCTTCGTAAGCCGCCGCCGCAACCGTCACTCCGAGGAACGTCTTGGTGAGCGCGCCAGGAGCGAAGGAACGAGACCGATGACGACCTGTCTGAACTTCACCGTGACTGCCGTCACCCGCACGGGGTGAGTCAGAACCGGATGAATACAAATGCATATCAGCCTTCTTCCGGGATCCGCAGCTTGCGCCTGAGCGGAGAGTCAGCTTGGCGCACCTTAGAGTCCGGATGGAGCTATCCTCCACGTCATTGATCGTGGAAGGAGATGGTTCGCCCCATAAACCGCTGCCGACGTGGCAAGGGAGAAGTTTACCTGACCTGGCAGCGCGGCGCACGCAGGAAAAGTAATGTGTGCGCCACCGTCAGCAGAGGCAATAGAGCGCGATGTGTGCTCTTGGGGTTGCGTACCTAGCCCGGTGGTCGTATGTCGGATACCCGGAAGCAATCCCCATGCCTTGCAGGTTCTCATCTGGGCGCCGCTCTCCGCACCCTCGTCCGCGGGTTGTTGGGAACTCGATCAGAGACTCGGTATGGAGACCGAGATAAGGTCGGATGATAGCAGTTTTCGGCCCACTTTTTGGAGATACTCGTTGGGCCTGTCGGTGGCGAGAAACTCGAAGGCACAAACCTTAAACACGACATTCTGCATCTGGACGGCATTCTGGGTGAAGATGATCCGGCAATTGGTAAATTCGCCGTTTCCCAGGAAACCCTCGTCGAAGAGAATCGTTTTATCGAATTCGCGTATCCCCCGCATGATGCCTACGGACAGGATATCGCTCAAGATCTTGGCTTGCTCGCCCGTCGGCGGGGCCTTCAGCGCAATGTTGGAGCTGGCGAATTGAAGAAACCGCAGGACCGTGGGCCAGTAACCCGGCGTGAATTCGTCCGTCTGGCGCAGCTTCCCCTGTATGGCGGTTAGCGTGTTCTGGTCCGCTTCGGGCGTCGGAATAGATTCGGTGATTTGCCGCAATTGCGCTAAGGAGCGCCCGAAAGATTTCTGGTCCAAATGGCTGATTTGCTCCAGCGTGAGTGGCTGGCGGCGGCTCGCGTCGATATTCTCACGGGATTGGGCGGAATGCCCTTCACGATCTCCCGCGCAGGCGCAAGTGCCCATCAACGCAAGGCACACCGCGCCCGCAAGGATCACGGTGAGCGGACGGCATACTCTGCCTCGGCTTTCTACTACCCCGGCCTCCGTGCAGGTCAACCCAAGCATGGTGATCACCCGTCGCGCCACGCAGTGTTACAGTACTCAATAGCCGGCAGGAGTAGGGCAAGCCCTACCCCTGCCTTTGCCCCTACGACCCTACCCTGAAGGCGTCATCAGCAGCTTCGATACTGTTCATCCACGGCCTGGCATGCCCGTGCGCGGGATCGCCGCTACAAACGCCGTGACCCCGTCAGTAATCCACCCCGTTCCAGTACCCAGGCGTGTTCACGATCTCGTAGCGGCTGGAATTTGATTTCACCAGGGCGTCGGCCATCGAGGTCCATAGTGTGGCGTAGCCCGCCGCGCCAGCGTCGCTCAAGTTGTTCTGCACCACCGACTGACCCAGCAGGTAATTGCTGAAGCGAGGAGGCTGGAAGATGTCGTTTTCTAACTGATTAAACCTGGACCACTGCGCGGCGCGGGCGGCTTCGGCGGGGTCACCGCCCGCCCGATGGGCGGCGTTGATCGCTTGCTGACCGATCGGCTTCAGGTCTTGCTGCTGGGCTTGGATTATATCCGCCTCAGCTTGCGCAAGTTCCAGCACACGGTGCACGTTTACTTTATAGCTGGCTATGATCGCGGAGGCCGTGGCCCGCTGCTGACCCGTGGCGCCCAGCGGGAGCCGATATAACGAAAATGCGAAGCCATAAGCGCCGTTTTGATCCGTCACCATCTTGCACAGCAAGGCCCTCAGCTCATTCATGCCTTTGCCGTCGCGATCGAGCTGGCCGGTAGCGTCAACGCATTGCGCCAGTGGCCGCGCGGACAACGGCCGGATGTTGTCGATCTTCATAGGCGCTGGAGCCATGTTGTTGACGGCTCGAAGCTTTTGCCAAACGTCGACGAAGGACTTGGTTAAGTCCACGCCTCCCGGCAAGACGACATACCTGGAAGCGGGCGCCCTCCAGCGAACAAGGTTTTTGTAGGCTTGGCCCTGGGGATCTAAAGCCGCAAAGAGAACGTCGAGCGCAACCTCCTCCCCCTGGGGACCGCTGACCACGGCAAATCCGCGGCTGCTGCTCGGGTTAAGAGTCCATCCCGCGGGAAGGCTGAGAGTGCCGGTTTCGTCAGACAGGGTAACTTGCGACATGGGGGGCGCTCCTCCGCCGCTACCGGCGCCCTCAAGCATCGAGGCCGGATTCCCACCCGGATGCCACACGCTGAACAACTGGTTCAGCAGCGGGTTCACGGTCGAATTGAACCGCGCTGCATCGTCGGTGACCATGGCCGCTTCCACCGTCTGGGGCCCGGCTTGTGCGGCAATGATCATTCCCGCGGCCTGCCGATTCCCGTGCGGGTGGTCGACCACCGCGAAAAAGACCGCATCGGAATCGGCGCCGCGCACCCGGAAGACACTGCCCACTTGTGGTTTCTCACCGCAACTGTTGTGGACGGTGCGCAGCATGCCGCCCAAGGCCGCCACCTGGCTGGTGGCGCCGTCCACCACGCCGTAAACGATGGTGCCGCCTTGGGTGCCATTGAGGGTGGTCAGTGTTGCCTGAGCATGCGGGGCCGATGAGCCGCCCACCATGGACACCCATAAGACCAGAGACACAAATTGTGCTCTGTTGATGCATCGCATGGTTACTCTTCCCCGCCCCTAGGGGTGAAAGTCCGTCCCTGGCCAGTAACCCTCTTCGGGCACGAGCTCGTATTTATTGGGATCTGCTTTCACCAGGGCTTCGGCCGTGGAATTCCACAATGTGGCATGGCCCACCATGCCCGTCCCGGCTACGTTGTTGTTCTGCACCACGCTCTGGTCCAGGATGTAGTTGCTGAAGCCTTGTCCTCGGCGGGAAATGTCATCTTCGCCCTGGCGCCAGGCAGCATGTTGCTGGTCGTGTTCAACGTCATCCTCTCTCGCCCGCGCCATGGCATCAGCGCCGATCTGACGAGTGCGGGCGATCTGTTGTTGGGTGAGCGCCATCAGGGCCTGCGTGTGCTCCTGCAGCATCCGAATATACGGGGCTGCCTGAGCGTCGACGCGCTGCTGATCCACTCGGTAACTAACCATAATGGCATCACAGATGGCACGTTGCCGGTTCGTGGCGCCCGGGGCAAGCCAATAAAATGAAACCTTGTATTCGTATACGCCGTTTTGATAAGGCGGCGTCCCACACATCAACTCCCTAAACTCTTTCATACCTTTGTCGCCAAGATTGACCTGGCCAGTGGCGTCTACGCATTGTCCTTGTGTCCCCTCGACGGGCTTGATGCTATCAATCTTAGGGGGAGCCGTGCCCAGGCCAGCCGCAGCCTGCATCCGCTGATAAATGTCGGGGAAAGCCGTTGTCAAGTTCGGGTTGTAGGGACAGATGATATGAATGGAGGCGAGGGGCTTGATCCCCATGCGCATTTGGCGCTGGTAGTCTGGAGCCCTGGGATCTTGCACAAGAAGGTACCAGTTAAGGTCTATGGCCTCCCCTTGGGGACCCATGACGAGGGCGGTCCCGCCTCCGCTCCGCGGGCCAAAGTTCCACCCGTCGGGGAGGTTGACCGTGGCGGTGCCGTCAGACAAGCTAACCGGGTGCATGGGGGGAAGCGCTCCGCCGCCCCCAACCGAGGCTTTGCCGGCCGGTTGCGCCGCTTCGGCCGGGTGCCACACGCTGGACAACTGCTTCAGCAGGGGATTCACGGTCGAGCCAAAACGGGCCGCTGAGTCGCTCACCAGGGCCGCTTCGACCGTTCTGGGCCCGGTCGGAGCGGCGATGAGCATGCCGGCGACCGCTTGATTGCCATAGGTGCGGTTGGTTACGGTGAAAAAGACCGCGTCCGTATTGCTGCCGCGCGTGCGGTAGACCCTGCCGACTTGCGGCTTATCACCGTAGTTGTTCTGCACGATGTGCAGGATCTTGGCCATGGCCGCACCCGGGGTGGTGGCGCCGTCCACCAGTCCGTAGACAATCGTTCCGCCCTGGGCACCCTGAACAGTAGTGAGAGGTGTTTGCGCGCGCGGCGCGGAAAAAGAACCGATGACGAAGAACAACCCCAGCATTAAGGCTGCGGAAAACCGAATGTTAATGCGCATAAGCGCCTCCTTTCTGCGTTTGGGTGTACCGTCCGTCGGCCGAAAGGGGATGTACCGCACGGCAAGGGTCAGCCCTACGGCACGAAATCAGTGCCTCGCCAGTAATTCGGGACGGTCACGTACTCGAAGCGATTGGGATTGGCCTTTACCAGCGCGTCGGCTTGGGAGTTCCAGAGGGTCCCATGGCCGATCGTGCCGTTGCCATACATGTTGTTATCCTGGACGACAGTCTGGTCAAGGATATAGTTGCTGAAACCTTGAGTGCTCCGGGAATTCTCTTCCTGGCCTTGGCGCCAGGTCTCGTGTTGGGCGTCGTGGATTTGTTGGTCTGAAGCGATCCGAGCCGACGTGGTTGCGCCGATTTGGTTAATGTTATTAACGACTTGTCGGCCCCAGGCCAGTGTCGCCTGGTCGCTCGCGGCCTTCGCCCGCTTGTCATCGGCCAATTGCTGATCGAGCACCCCCTTATTCAGTTTCCAACTGGCAAGCATGGCGGTCCAGGTGGCTTTTTCCTGCTCGGTGGGGGAGTTGGAGAGAAGGGAGTGGTGGAGCGTGACCATGTAGCCGCCCCAACTGACAAGCTCCGACGTACACATCTGGTCGTTCATCGTCTTCATGCCTCGCCCGTCGGGATCCATGTGCCCAGTCACTTGAACGCACTGCATACCCTGGGCCACCGGCCCGGGATTAATTTTGTCAATCTGAAGCTTCGCTGGACCTTGGCCGCCCGCGCGCCGCCACGCCTGAATCAAGTCCGGGACGGCCCTCCCAAGGTCCGCAGGATGCGGGAAGATAATCGTTCCCGGGTTAGGTCTGCCGCCCTGTCGCCAAAAGTTGCGCTGCCACTGGCTCGTCGGGTCCACGGCGTCGCGATGCATGTTGAGGGCAACCACTTCTCCTTGTGGACCTAAGACGACGATTGCTCCGTGGCCGGTGGCGGGGTTCATCGTCCATCCATCGGGGATGCCGATACTCCCTGAGTTGTCGGGGGCTGTTACCGTGTGCAGCCTGGCTGCCAGAGCTGAATGCCCGCCAGTGGCCGGGCCGGAAGCTTGCTCCGCCCCACCTGGATGCCACACGCCGAACAACTGGCGCAGCAGGGGATTCATGGTCGAGCCAAAGCGCGCCGACGCATCGCTCACCAGGGCCGCTTCGACCGTCTTGGGACCTGTCTGAGAAGCGATCACCATGCCTGCCAATGGGAGATTGCCGGCCAGATGGTTGGTTACAGTAAAGAACACCGCGTCCGAATTGCTGCCACGGACCCGGAAGACCCTCCCCACCTGGGGCTTTTCGCCACAGTTGTTCTGCGCGTCGCGCAGAACGTGGGCCATGGCCATGGCCGGGGTAGTGGCCCCATTCACCAGTCCGTAAACGACCATTCCGCCTTGGTCACCACGAAGAGTGGTTAGGCCTGTTTGGGCACGAGGCGCAGATGAACAGCCTCCAACGAAGAATAGGCAGAATACCAAGGACACGGAAAACCGCTTAATTTTCCACATGATCATCACTCCTTTCCATCTTTTCGCGAGGACCCGAAGTTCTGCCGGATAAGTCCCCCTCGTCAGGGACACCCCTGCTAAGACTGCGCAAAGTGAAAGGATTTTGTGGCAATAGGGCGCCACAATTTAAGAAAAGCCAGTTATGCAGGCCGGCTTGGGACCCCCAAATAACGTGTTTTGTGAAGGTTAGCTTGCCGGCTTGGGCAGATCCCGAGCCTGCCACTCATGTTCGCCCACTTGGAGCGCCCCTACGGCTCGCCCCGCGCTGCGTTGCCGGTACCGCGGGGCACGGCCCTATGGAACGAAGTCGGTGCCTCGCCAGTAATTCGGGGTGGTCACGTACTCGTAGCGATTGGGATCGGCTCGCACCAGTGCGTCTGCGGTGGAGTTCCAGACCGTGCCGTGGCCGATGGTGCCATTCCCATCCATATTGTTGTCCTGGATGACGGTTTGATCGAGCAGGTAGTTGTCGAATGCCTGATTACGCCTGGCTTGGCTGTCCTGTCCGGCCTCCCAGGTACGATTTTGTTGATCGTGGGCGGCAGAATCCGCTTGGGCCCGTTGCATCGCAGCCTGGCCGATGGCGTGGATTTGGGCAATGGCGGGAGCAGCCATGGCGTTGGATTCCTGATTGATGACCGCTTGGTTGGGCTGAAAACTGGTGAGCATAGCTCCCACGGTGGCGCGCTCCCTATCAGCAAGGTTGGGAGGTATCAGGCTCATGGAAAGCAAGACCATGTAGTTACCCATCGGGCCAGGGGCAGCGGAGCAGAGCAGCGCGTCCATCTCCGGCATGTCTTTCGCCGCCCCGACTTGCCCGCCCAGGACTGCATGCCCCGTGGCATGGACACAGCGTTGGCCAGGAGGACCTTGCACCTGCTGGGCGTGGTCAATCCGCAGGACGGGATTTCCACCGTTCACACGCCAAAACTGCTGGAAAAGATCTGGAAAGGCTCGGACCGGGTCTACATTGGACGGATAAACAATTTTGCCGTTGTTGTTGGCGGGGCGACCGTAGTACCGGGCCTGGCGCTGCCCAGCACCGTTAGGGTCAACTGCCAAGCGGGCAAAGTCCAGACCGACGACTTCGGAATTTGGGCCGTTGACGATCATAGTGCCCTGGCTACCTTTAAAAGTCCACCCGTTGGGGATGCCCACGCTGGCCGAGTTGTCGGAGGCCACGACCTGGTGCAACGCGGCGGGCGGAGCCGTTCCGCCGCCTGTCGCGGATCCGGAACTTTGCCCCACGCCGCCCGGATGCCACTCGCTAAAGAGCTTGGTGAGCATGGGGTTCACGGTCGAGCGAAAACGTGCCGCATCGTCAAAGAGCAGGGCGGCTTCCACGCGATTGGGGCCGGAGGGAGTGGCGATGACCATGCCCGCCAACTGCTTATTTCCTTGCGGGTGGTTGACCACGGTGAAGAAAACCTCCACGAAATTCGTGCTTCGCACCTTGATGACTTTTCCAACTTGCGGCTTTTCCCCGCAGTTGTTCTGAACGACGCGCAGCACTTTGCCCATGGCTTCTGCCGGGGTGGTCGCGCCGCCCACCACTCCATAGACAATATTGCTGCCCTGGGGATTGTTATTAGGCTTCTGCGAGGTTTGGGCACGCGCATTGTGCGCAGAGATCCCAACCAAGATTAGCCATAGAACCGCCGACACGGAAAAGCGCTTGAAATTGCACATGAAGGTCACCTCATTATTTTTCCCGGAACCGCGAGGGAGATTACCGGAGTTTCTATACTTGGCCGGCAAGTTTCTTACGCAGAATAGGTAAAGTTCGTTCCAGAGGAGAGCTCTCCATCTGAGAATCGCACTCGCTTTGGAGAGGGTTTTCCTCTACTTTCCACCAGCCGGAGTGGCGGTCTGCTGCTTCAAGAAATCGAACGTGCAAGGGCGGCCTACGATGCCCAGGCCTTCGCTCCTCGTGCCTGTGCCCTCGGCCTCATTGAATTGGGCCTTGATGTCGTAACTATAATCTCCACCCTTGTGGGCGGTGATTCCACGCGCATATTTCCTGGAGGCGACGACGCCGTTGGCAGACAGCTTGGCGCTTCCGTCCTGCCCAATTTTGCCTTCGATCAGCAAGTAGCCGGGTTCGCCTGCCGTCCCGTGCTCTCCGTGAAAGTTACTGTTCTGGACAACGCTGGGAAACTGCCAGATGTAGCCCTCGGTGTTCCCTTTCGCAGGGCAGGTGAGTTTCGTAAGCCAATTGCCGTCGAAGCGCTCTCCTGCAACCGACGTCCCTGCCAAGAGCATCAGGACACCACCCACCAGTAGCCAGACCGCTTTTCGAACATTATTCTCGGCCTTGAGCGGACACTTCGGCGCGGTTTTTGCGGAACGGTCGAAAACTATGGCGAGCAATCCCATCCATTTCAAATGGCTCATGACGTACCTCCTAATAGTTAAGCGGATTTTCGGAGCATAATGAATCGCAATTCCGCGGATTGCTATTGAGGAGGCTTTATGCCGCCAGTCTGAGAGCAGACTTTGCTTCAGAGATCGACTCTCGCTCCCCCCTTGCAGGGAAACGGCTTATCGGGTTTTCGAAGGAATGTTCGGAGGACGACGAACTCGAATCGGCAGTCACAGTCGGTGCCTTTCTCGGGCTCGGCACGCAATACGACCCAGGCACTGCACGTCGGGCGGATTTTAGCCGCAAGCTCCCGAGCGTGTCCATGTCATGGATCAGATCGCGGAGCGATATCTGATATTTTGTCGATTGACGGACTTCACTGAGAATGTCCAGAGGCGGCCCCGAGGGCCGCCCCTACGACCAACTGGCCTCCTGTGCTGCCACGTCCAGCACGAGTAGACCAGTCTGAAAGGCCGGATCCGGCTCTTCTTCTACAACAGACTGCGTAATGCCCGAACTTTTTGTGTCAATGTGTGCCGTAATGGCTGGAAGGCGAAGGAATAGTTGGGTGCCGCCGGCATGGCAAGGTTTCGACACTGACGCCTGCACCGGGCATGATGAGCCGATCGGATGAGATTTCGAGAGCCCGGAAGCCAGGACTGAGCGTCACGGCAGGGGCATCACTCAGGCGGCATGCTGTGTGATAGCGACACTCGAGGCGTGGTGGGCCTTCTACCTACAAACGGTTGGGATGGACAGTGGTGATTTTTCTGAAAACCTCGCCGACGAACTTCCACTTCTGCGGTTCGGACTGTGCCGTCATTTTCGTGGAAGAGCGGGCGACCGCCTCATAGCTGAGTACGGCGAAGTAAATGGCCCGCTCGAAGAAGCGGCCAATCCGGTTGTAGAGTTCCACCTGCTGTCGCAAATCCAGCGCTGAGTCCATCCACCCTTCCGACTCGATGAAATGGCAGATGATCTGCTTGGTCAGCATCAGCGCACAGACCACTTCCGACAGGGGGATGCCCTCCGAGAAGCGCTTCCGCCCGAGGTTGCGGTAAGTGTTTTCCGTGTCTTTATCGGATTTGGTGTCCAACCACTTTCCCAGGTTATGGACCACCGCAAAAACCCGGACGTGATCCTCCTGCGACTCAAGCCTTCGGTAACTCGGAGTCCGCGGATCGGTGCGCAGGGCGTGCACCACTGCCTCCGTTAATTGTTCGGCGTGCTGTTCAATCGCGTTCACAAGTCGTAATGCCAGCATTCTTGCTCTCCTCCTGCTCCGGTGATCAGTGAGGTTCGTTTCAGGCCGACGCTCCCAGAGCTAGGGCGCCGCCCTCCGAATATCGCTGCGTGAAAGCCTTTCCGTGCGGTGAGGGCGCTTCCGCTGCGACACGGCGGCGGAAGAGCTAGCAGGGGAGGGGCGGCGAGCGAAGCGGAGTCGAGGACCGGAGAAGGGTCAGCGACCTCCGGAGTCCGGCGGGTGCGATATAGCCCGGCGCTTCGGCAACGACCGTCGAGTGAGCTTCTCGTGTGTCCGGTTGAATTTCAAGAGCCTGTTCGCCGGCTTCTTCCCCGATGGGTTCGGCCATCGGATTGAGCCTTAACACCCGTTGCGCAAGGTTCGATGGCGCAAAATAGCGGCCGCTTTTGGCAAGTGCTGCTGCTGAAACAATGCTGAGCACCAGCAGAAAGGCTGTTGACGTCGTCAGGCCGACCCTGAGACGGCGCAATTCTGCCAAGCGCTCAAATTGTAGAGTTCTAACAGGGCAGTCTCGACTTGGGGCCGTGATGGGAAACATGATGCATTGGGTTGCCCTGGGAAAACAGAGCAACACCTGTCGTTTCTAACGAGCCCTGATTGTGCTCGGCGTAAAACTAATCAACATGGTGATTCTTTCCGGAAGCGGAAGGTTGTCTAACCGGGGGGGGCAGGGTTGGGTCATTTAACGCAACATCGCAGCAGGGCGCAATCCGGGAACCGCAAACACCGCATCGTCGTGTACGCCCGGGGCCAGTTCGAGCCCCTGCTTGGAGGCGCGCACGTTATTGGCAGCCAGGCAAATGTCGGCGCTCTGCTCACCTTCGACGCGAACATACACCTGGTTGCCTGCCGGCGCGCGGTTGGCATCCAACCAGGCACTGCGGGTGTCGCGCAAGACGATCACCGGATTGGTGTTGGGCGCGGCAAAATCCGAAATACGCAGCCCGGCAACATCGTCGCACACCAGGGCGGGACGCGAGTCCTCTTGCGCGAAGCTGACTTGCGTATCGAGCATCCGCAAATTCTTGACATGCCGGCAATAGAATCCGTAAGCGGGCAATACTCCAAACATCCTGTTTTCCGGGTAATGTGCGGGCAATTCCGGAATTTGCCGGGCGGCATCGGCCTCGGTCCCGCCCCCGGCGAACTGGATTCGAATATTCGCCAGCGTGACGTTCTCAATGGCGTGTTCCGGCAGGCCGGCGATGGCGCAGCCGACGGTGTCGGCCCCGACCGCCTGAACGTTGGTGATCATCACGTTGCGAAATGAACCGATGCCCGGCGTGGGAGCTCCTTCATACGGTGGCCGCGCCCGATTGCCCAGCCGCAGGAATATGGCGCTCCGGGCGTTACGCATCACGATGTTTGAAACCGTCACATTCTCCAACACCCCGCCATCCACACTTTCCAAGGCAATGCCGGCCAGATTCGTGTCATAAACGGTACAGTTGCTGACCGTGATGTTCTGAAAACCTCCTACACTTTCCGTGCCCAGCTTGATGGCGTTACAGTTCGTGCTGATCACGCAGTTGGTCACGGAAACATCCCGGCAGGGCCGGTCGATAGTGCTCTTTAACGTAACGGAATCGTCCTCCGAAGAGATGACGCAATCGGAAATGCGCACCTGTTCGCTCGCATCGATGTCGATTCCGTCGTTGTTGGTGTTGCTTCGACTATGGATGGTCAACCCGCGGATGGCCACATCCTGGCAGGCCAGGTAATGCTGAAGCCACATCGGCGGGTCGAGCAAGGTGAGGTCCGCGACCTCCACGTGCCGGCAGTTCACGAACCGGATCAGAAACGGACGGTTGCCGTAACGTTCCACTCGTTTGAACGAGCCACCCTGACCGTTGATGGTTCCCCTGCCGAGCAATCCCACGTCCTCCAGGCTCTCGCCGTAAACCAGAAACTGGTCGGCATAATTGTCCGTATAGCTGCGAATCGCCGGTTGGAAATGAGGGTAGTCCTCCAGGTTCTTGCTGCCCAGCAGCAGCGCTCCTGTTTCCAGATGCAAGTAGACGTGGCTTTTGAGTTTCAGTGTACCGGAGAGATAGGTTCCGGGAGGGAAATAGACGACTCCGCCGGACTGTCCCGCAGCGTCGATGGCCGACTGGAGGGCTTTTGTATCCAGCACCTGGCCCGTCGCCGCCGCCCCAAAGTCGCGCACGTTAAACACGCCCTGGGGACGCGCCACCGCGCTCGATTCGGCTCGAGCCGCCGTAGTCGAAGCCAACGTCCCACCCGCCAAACACGCCCCCAGAAAGGAACGCCGATTTTTTTCAGGCATCGTAAGGCCTCCCCCGATAGGTACCGCCCCCAGGACCCATTCCCTATTACTACTTGAATCCGCGGCGGACGGTTTCGTTTGCGAATGACGCTGCCACAAGCGCGCACTCGCCGGTCCAAGTATACAACACGCGTAGGATCTCACGGCGCGCCCGCGCGCCGCGAGCTGTTTTTCCCTCCCCTCGGGGAGAGGGTGGACCGCGCCGCACGTTTTTGCGAGTGGGCGCGGGCCGGGTGAGGGGTCGCTTCTTCGGCTTCTTCGCTACCGTCCCGCTCCTTCAATAACGTCCGCCCGAACGTGTCTCGTATAATGTTTGACAAAGGGAATTATGAGCCCGGGCCATAGCCAACGATATATCGGGCCAAAGCGCTACCCCTTGGGGTCGGGGACGGCTGGGATCAACCGGTGGCCGGCGACGCGGTATTCCACTCCGCGCCAGCGCACGCGGCTCCAGAAAAGGCTAATCAGCCAGAGGAAGAAAGCGAAGGCGTCCCACAGCGGCACCAGCCACCAGCGGCGCTTCAGGAGATCGTCTTGCAGGCCGCGGATGCCCAGGGTCCACACGGACGCCATGCGCAGCAGGAGGTAGGCGGCCGCATAGCCAGCCGCCAGAAGGCGCGTGGGGGCGACCAGCACGGCCAGAACCGTCCACGGCAATCCTTGCGCTAAAATATACCCGGCATAACCCCGGGGGCGAGCCTGGCGCGCCATGATGGCCCAGCGCAGGCGCTGGGCAAAGAACTCGCGTAGGGTCCGGAGGCAGCACCAGGTTTTGACCGAGCCATCCACCAATTCCACCCGATGTCCCCGCGCGGCGGTGCGGCTGCCCAGTTCGTAGTCGTCCGCGGCTTCGTCAGCCAGCGCTTCAAATCCGCCGATTTCCTTCAAGCACTCGCGACGGATGGCCACCGTGGCGCCCAGGGCGAAGTGTACCCCTTCCATTTGCCGGGCCAGCAGGACGGCGGGCATGAAGTCGGCGCTGAGGTAAACCGCCTCCAGTTCCGGCCAGAGCGATCGCACCGGGATGCCCGTAAACAAGCTGGTGACCACGCCCACCTGTGCATCGCGGAAGGGCGCAGCAACCGTCCGCAGGTAGCCCGGGCCGACGCGGATATCGGCGTCCGAAATCACCAGGAAATCGTGACGGGCAACACGCGCCAATGCGCAAAGCTTGTTGACCTTATCACTGGAACCGACGTGTGCCGGGGCCACCAGCAGGCGGATGGGGAGGGCAGGAAAATCGGCGATGACCTTGCGGATCACGGGAGCGGCAGCGTCCTGCTCATTCGTGACCGCGAACAGAACTTCATATTCCGGGTAATCCTGCCCGGCAAAAACTGGCAAAATTCTCGTAAGCTTCGGGATCCAGCCCGCAGACGGGCTTAAGAACGCTCAGGGGCGGGGTGAAGCTGCGGGACAGGGCCTTCTGGCGGCGGAAGAACCTGTGGGCCGCGAAGATGATGAGCACGTAGGTGGCGGAGGGCAGAAGCGCCGCGGCCAGAATCGTCCACCTCAGCCATGTCAAAAGCAATTCGCGCTTCTCCTATCCCAAACACACCAGCGCCACGCCGGCGGAGACCAGGCATACTCCCGCCCAACGCAGGGGCGTCAATTGCTCGCCCAGGAAGTACTTGCCCCCGAACGCGCCGGTCACATAGCTCAAAGCCGCGGCGGGAATCACAAAACTCACCGCGTTCCAGGAAAGCAAGGCGAGCAGCGCACCGAACGCCAGGGCCAATTGCAAAATGCCGATCCACATCCAGGCCTCGCGAAAGGCTCGCCCCAAAAAGCGCAGGATTACCGCCGGCGAGAAACTGCGGATTTCGCCCAGCCGCTTCATGGCGTAGGCCACGGAAATATCACCGCCGGAGCCGGTCAACACCAGGATTGCCAAAGCAACAGCAGTGCGCATCCTTAATCCTTCTTCGTCGTGTTGGAAGGCGTTTGCCCCACAAACATCACTCCCACAGAAATCAACACAATCCCGATCCAGTGCCGGCCCGTCACCTTCTCTCCGAGCACAAAATGCGCCACGAGAGGAATGACCGCGTACATGAAAGCGGTGGCCGGCAGGACATAACTGAAATCCGCCCAGGACAAGATGAGCATGAAGGCGCCCAGGAATAACAACATGCTGATGATGCCCAGCCAGATCCAGGTGCTGGCAAAAACAGCGGCAAAGGCGGACTGTAGCACGTCCATCGACCAGCCCTGAAGCGGTCCAATGTGCTTCATGCCCACGCTGAAGAACAGATTTCCCGCAGAGCTTAAGATGACGAGCAGAACCATCAGAACTAGTGTCTTAGCGGGCGGAGTTTTCGCTGGTGTCATCAACGCAAGGTCTGGCATTCGGCGCGAAGGTGGAGGGCACTGGTTTCGCGCGCTTTCCGTTTGTCCTTTCGCTATTCGCTATGGGAAATCGCCCGGCTCGCATTCCCGGATTCGCCAAGCGGACTGCCGTGCTTATCTTACTCGAAAGCGGGTCGTTCGAAATAGCATTAGTAACGGAGGGCGGACATTATTGACGTTAAATTCACATGGAACTGCGTGACGCGACGGGTTCTGGGGAACACGTGGCCGATGCGTACCTTACCGACGGGCACGTGACCAGCGTTCTCGTGAGCCACGATGATCCTCACCGAGCCGGACCGAGCGGTGGAACAAGCACTTGCCGCACGAAGGATCAGGAATGATCACTCCCAGGTTGGCAGCCGGGGAAACCTGCAAAGAAGTTTTGGCCCTTCCAACCCAACTCCTTCATTCCGGCTTCCGACGAGTAATAGGCCATGCCGATCCACTGCTTCAAATGATCGAAGTAATCCCGCAGATTGGGGGCGGAGGATTCCGTGCCCGGCGTGGTTTGAACGGCCGTGCCTGTTAATGCGTTCGGGTTGGATGGAGGCATAGTGGATGCGACAACCAGAAGCTGGTCTTGCTGGTTCGCCGAAAGCTCATGAATGGGCTTGGTGAAACGACGCAACGATTCGCCCTCGAGGGCGTTCAGGGCGGCGATAAAACGCTGCTGCTTCTCCTGCGTTTCGGCGGCCAGAGCGGTGTCAAGAAAACGATTCGCCTGCGTGGCCGTCGATCCCGGCACAATTCTTTCCGCCAACGAAATCACGGTTTGGTTCTGATGATCATCGGAGAAAACCGGCTTCCACTCCGGCGGGACGATGGCCGGCTGCGCTTGCGCCGAAGCCTCACGAGGAGTGGGCGCTTGGGCGTGCGCCGGCGGCGATGCGCCAAGCGCCGGCCCCGCCATCGCTGCGCCCGCCAACATTCGCTGTACCCATTCGCGCCGAGTAAGACCTCGGCGGCGTGAAGAGAGAGAGCCCCTCTCATCGGACTTCAGTTTGTTCTCCATAGCACAAAGCCCTTCGCAACATGCAAAATATAATGTTACCACTTGGGCGGGGATTCGGACAAACCTAGGAAGGGACTCAGAGGGAACAGAAGAACCGGCGGGTCAGTCGGACTATGGAGAAGCAACGCCGGCTTACAGCCCGGCATGAGGCGCTGCCAAACCGGCAAGCAGCGGTGACCTTACGTGAGTAACCTTGGCCAAGGGTCTTGAGAATGACGTTGGGGGACCAGGGTCGATCAGGCTTAGCTTTAGCTCCACGCCTTCTGGAAAAATCTTAGCCAGTTGCCATGCATAATGCCCTGAATGTCGGCTTCCGCATACCCGCGTTTTCGGAGCAGGTCCGGGATCATCTGCAGGTCCTTGATGGTATTCAATTCACGCGGCGATTGTTCGGTGCCGAATCCGCCGTCCAAGTCGCTGCCAATCGCCGAGTGCCGCGCATTGCCTGCCAATTGGCAGACATGGTCGATGTGGTCAATCACACGCTCAATGCTCACCAGGGAATTATCGGTCTCACCCGCCACATAGTTGGGGTAGAGCATCCAGGAATCGAACACTGCCCCAATCACCGCGTCGCGCTGCACCAAGGCTTTTATCTGCTCGTCCGAAAGCTGGCGATCTCTAGGCACGAGCACCCGGCAGTTGTGATGGCTCGCCAACGTCGGGCCGTGGTAGATCTCAAGCGCTTCCCAAAAACTTTGGTCTGCCAAGTGAGTGATGTCGAGGATCATCCCCACATCTTCCATGGCCTTCAATAGCTCCCGGCCTTTTGGAGTAAGTCCGCCGGGCGCCCCAGTTCCATGGGCGTAGTAACTGACGCCGTAGTGGACAGGCTCAACCACGCGCAAACCGCGCTGCCACCAGAGTTCCACCTGGCTGGGTTCGAGAATGGGGTCAGCGCCCTCCATGGCCAGTATGTATCCCAGTGGCGTTCCGCTGCCATCGGTGCGCTGCCATTCCGCCGCGTGTGCTTGCAGCGCAGGCCAGTCTCGCAGCATGCGCATGTGTTCCTGCGATTCCATGATGCGGTAGTATTCCACCTGGCCCATGCCCATCGCCGAAGCAATCTCCCGGCTGGGGTAGTCAAGCAAGGGATCGTTTAGTTCGCTGCAACGCGCCAGCACGGTGGCTAGACACACGCCCACGCCCGCTTTCTGCAGCTCCGGAAACGACACTGTGTTATGGCCGCGCTTGCGGTCGGCAAACCCTGCTTCCGAGCGGCGAATTTCCTCGATGCTCTTGGTCAGGTCGCGTTTCCAGTTAAGGGCGTTCCAGGATAAATCCAGGTGCGAGTCGATGATCATCATGGGATTAGGTTTGCGATTCAATAATCTCAAGAGTTGCCCGAAAAGCAAGCCCCAGTATATCAAAGCCGTGCGTTCGAGGTAGCAACTTCCCCCTTCGCGGTGTAGACTTGCGCCTGCCGTTGTGTGGAAGTTGTGCTCGCATATATGGTTGCATTGGAATACGGCAATAACAAGGCTAATAGAAACGCAACAACCATGGCTCGGCGTTCGCATGAAGAAGGTTGATTCCGCAGGCACGAGGAAGGAGTGCGCATGAGAAAGACACGGGTGCAGGGTTGGGTGGTCTTACCTGGGCTGATATTGCTGGCGGGCTTCGTATTGCCGCCGGCGCTTACGCATCTCGCGGCAAAGCCCGCGGGCGCAGCACGCGCGTGGGCGGCATCATGCCCGACCGCAACTCCGGAGGAGGCGGGCATGTCGTCCGAGCGCCTGGCGCGTATTGCCGGCACGATTCAGCAGAGTGTGGACGGTCGCCGCATTGCCGGCGGCGTTAGCTTGGTGGCGCGGCATGGCAAGATCGTTTACTTCCAAGCAGTGGGAATGGCGGATCGTGATGCCCACAAGCCCATGCGCACGGACAGCATCTTTCGCATCTGCTCGATGTCGAAGCCCATTACCAGCGTTGCGGTGATGATCCTTTACGAAGAAGGGCGCTTTGAACTGGGCGATCCCGTTTCCAACTATCTGCCCGAGTTCAAGCATATGAAGGTGCTCGACCCGCCGTGGCCGCAGGACAAGACTTCGCTGCCGCACCGGCTGGTGGATGCCAAACGCCCGATTACGATTCTCAACCTCCTGACGCACACCTCCGGTCTCACCTACCAATGGAACGCCCGGCTCGGCAAGGCCTATGACGATGCCCATGTGGGCAGCGGCCTGAAGCAGCAGGAAGGCACCATAGGGGACGGAGTGAAGCGGTTGGCGGCCCTGCCTCTGCTGTTCCAGCCGGGAGATGACTGGGAATACAGCCTGGCGGATGATGTGCTGGGCCGACTCGTGGAAGTGGTCTCGGGAATGCCGTTTGACAGGTTCCTCCAGCAACGCGTGTTCGAGCCTCTGAAAATGAAGGACACGGAGTTCTTCCTGCCGGCAGCCAAAGTTCCGCGACTGGCCACCGCGTACACCTACGACGAGCAAAAGGGATTACACCCGATCCTTGATAATCAAGTGTTGGGAGGCGATGGTGGGTTCCAGTATGTGGCGGACTACCCTTATCGCGGCCCGCACACCTATTTCTCCGGGGGCGGAGGGCTCTGCTCGACCGCGGAGGACTACTACCGCTTCTGCCAGATGATGCTCAATGGCGGCGAACTGAACGGCGTGCGCATCATCAGCCGCAAATCGGTGGAACTCATGAGCCACAATCACGTGGTCGGCAAGCCCGACGGCGGCAATGCGTACGGCTTGGGATTTGGAACGGTCAGCGAGCCCTCTCAACTGAACGAACTCGGATCGGTTGGTTCCTATAATTGGGGCGGGTTTTATTTCACCTCGTTTGTGATCGACCCCAAGGAGGATTTAATTGCCATCTTTATGGGTCAACTCAATCCCAGCGGCGGACTGAACCTGGACCACAAGGGCATAACCCTGGCGTACCAGGCAATTGAACATTGAGTGGTTAGTGGCTAGTGGTTAGTGGCTGGATGACTGAAGAGGAGCTGCACTGAGCCTGCTGGAAAACAACATGCAGATTCTTCGGCCGGAAGTGCGGCCTTGGGATCTCCGTGGAGGGTATGGAATGAAGAATATGGATTCGCCTTTTTTGGGCCGTCGCGCGATGGCCAAGAGTGCTCTGCTGGGCGGTGCTTCATTCGTTCTCGGCGCGCCGGAAATGGGGCGGAGCCAACCAGGGCCGGACGTCGTCCACGAATTCATCAATGTGCGCTCGTTGGGGGCGGCGGGCGACGGCAAGACGGATGACACCAAGGCGATACAACGGGCCCTGGACGCGGCGGGCGAAGTGCGCGGGGCGGTGTTCGTGCCTGCCGGCGTCTACCTGTGCGCGGATCTCCAAATGCGGACGAACACCGCCATCGCGGGCGTTCCGACGTGGAATTATGGCGGGCCCGGCGGAACGGTCCTGCGGCTGGCGGGCGGCGCAACCAAGTGCCTGCTGAACATCGCGGGGGCGGCGGGAGCCACGATCGACGGTTTGGCGCTTGATGGCGACGGCCTGGGCAGCGGCATTCACGGCATCTTCCTCGACAAGCCCGACTACGGCAAGCACGAGGATGCCTTCCGCATTGAGCGCTGCCAGGTGGCCCGCTTCACTGGCCACGGCGTGAACCTGGCGCACGCCTGGTGCTTCTCCGTGCGCCACTCGATGTTGGCCTTTAATCGCGGTGATGGCTTGAACCTGCGCGGTTGGGATGGGTTCCTAAGTGACAACTGGTTCTCCGGAAACCGCGGCGCGGGTTTTGCGGCGCGCGACGAGAATGCGTCTGTCACCTTCACCTGCAATCGCGTGGAATGGAACGGGCAGGAGAATCTCCTGATTACCGGCGGCGATGGCTACCAGATTACCGGAAATTTCTTTGACCGCGCCGGCACCTGCGGCATCGCGTTGCGCAACAGCCACCATCGCTGCTTCCAAATGACCATTACCGGTAATTACCTTAAACGCAGCGGGAAAAATGCTGACACGGCCGGGTACGACTCATCGCACATCTTCATTGAGGGAGCTGAGGGCGTGACCTGCGTGGGGAATAATCTCCACGTGGGGCGCGACGATGACGGCCTGGGAGTATGGAGCCCCGTTTACGGCATCGTTTGCAAGAACCTGCAGAACTGCGTCATTGCGAATAACGTCCTACACGAAGGCGCCCTGCGCCAGCTCATTGTGGACCTGGGCGGCCACGGTGAAGGTGTGGTGCTGAGAGATAATCCGGGAAGCGTGTTTACGTCAACATGAGTTGTTCGACGTTCACCTTGCGCAGCTCCTCCGCCGCGGATTCCGGCAGCACGGAGTTGTAATAGACGTCTTTGAGGAAATAGGACCGCGCGGTGGAATAACGCACGGGAACCAGCTCCCAGTGCCAGTGGAAGTCTTCCTGCAAGGTGCGCCAATGATCGGCGCGCTCGTATTTGGCGTTGAGGTTGGGAGTAGTGTGCAAAACGAGGTGGTAATCCTGGGCGGCCGACTCCAACCGCAACAGGACGGATTTCAGGAAGCGCGCGAAGTGAAGTTGACGATCCCAGGTGGTTACGTCTTCCTCGAAGGCGGCGTGGTGCTCGATGGGAAGGATCCACGTTTCGTAGGGCACGCGGGAGGCGAACGGACAGAAGGCGACGAACTGGTCGTCCCACTCCACCGTACGGACTTGTTTCGCAATTTCCTGTTGGGCGATATCACAAATCAGGCAACGCTCCTTGACGGAGAAGTAGCGCTGCAGCGAACGTAGCTCGTAGACCACGCGTCGCGGAATAAAAGAGGTGGCGGTAATCTGCGAGTGCGGATGGTCAGGTTCCTGCCCCGCCAGCTTGCCCTGATTACGGAACACGCTGATATATCGAAACCGGCGGTCATGCTTGAGGTCGGCAACGCGTAAGACCAGAGCTCGCAAGACATGCGCGGCGTTTTCGTCGCTGAGGAGCGACAGACGGGAGCAGTGCTGGGGGCTTTCGATCACTAATTCGTGCGCTCCCAGGTTCCGCATCTTATCGTATACGCCCTCGCCCCGCCGTTGCGCGTCTCCTTCGATCCGGTAAAGCGGGCGCACATGCGGTATAACGCGCACGTCCCATGTGCCCGAGCCGTTGACGTGGGAATAGATCGTTTGCGGGGTCATAATTTCCTGCCCGGGGCAAAAGGGACAGGGGTCAAGATTCGGCCACGTTGTCTCGCCGTCTTCCTGGATCACCCAATTCATGGAGATGGGATCTTTGCGAAGTTGCATAGGTCCTCCCAAAGCAGTGGCCAGTGGTTAGTGGATGATTGAAACCACCTCGCCAGTAGTCGTTGGCGAATAGCCATTGCTTTACCCGGGACGCGAGACTACCCCAGAGGAGTCAGCGCCAGGCTTGGTTTTGTTCTTAACTCTGGGGAGTGCGATAAGCTTGAGAGGAAAGGCTCTTCGGTACCTTCCGGCCTTGCTCGCGCAACCCGGGCCAAGCATCGTTATTGATGACACCGCACCTATGGGCCATCAACCGATCCCTGCGAACCTTATTAAACGCCCGAGGGGTACGCGTGTCAAGCGCTTAACCCAACCTTCGCAGATGCGCACTTTTTTGCGGGATAGTTGATCTGTCATTCGGGCTAATCCCTTATCAGTCAGTGCTGCGTTTTCTGAAGGGCGGTGTAGTGCCGACCTACCCTCTTTACAAGCCCTCCAGGAAGCTGTCAGGATGCGCGCTGACGATGTTTCTGCGCAGCAAGAGGCGAGTCAAAGACGGCAAGGAGCACCGCTATTGGAGCGTGGTGGAGAACCGGCGCGTGCGTGCGGGGCGGGTGGTGCAGCGGCAGGTCTTGTTTTTGGGAGAGATCAATGACCGCCAGCAGGGAGCGTGGCGGCAGACCTTGGAAGTCTTTGATGAAGCCGAGCAGCGGGCGCGGACGCTGAGCTTGTTTCCAGAGGATCGTGCAATTCCGGCCGACGCACTGGATGGCGTGCAGGTGAAGCTCAAGGAGATGGAGTTGCGGCGGCCGCGGGCGTTGGGCAACTACTGGCTGGGGTGCGAGCTGTGGCGGCAGTTGGGGTTGAGCGAATTTGGGGAGGAGCAACTGGGACGAGGGCGAGAAGAAGTGCCGTGGGCGAAGGTGCTGGAGTTGCTGGTGGTGAGCCGGTTGGTGGCGCCGGGCAGCGAGTTCCGTTTGCATCGGCAAGGGTTTGACCAGAGTGCCATGGGCGATCTGTTGGGCACGGGCTTTGCCGTGGCGGAAAAGGACCGTTTGTATCGCTGTCTGGACCGCTTGGGGGAGCACAAGACAGCGTTGTTCGACCACCTGCGACAACGCTGGCAGGACTTGTTTCAGGCCCGCTTCGACGTACTGCTGTACGACCTGACGAGCACCTATATCGAAGGCGAAGGCGAGGAGATTCCCAAGGCAAAGTACGGCTACAGCCGGGATCACCGTTTCGATTGCCCGGCAGGTGGTGATCGCGCTGGTGGTGACGCCGGAAGGATTGCCGCTGGCTTACGAAGTGCTGGCGGGTAACACCTCGGACCGCACCACGCTGCGAGGATTTCTGGCCAAGATCGAAGCGCAGTATGGGCAGGCGCGGCGGGTGTGGGTGATGGACCGGGGCATTCCCAGCGACGAGGTGCTGGAAGAGATGCGCCAGCCGGGGCGGGAGAGGTTCTATCTGGTGGGTACGCCACGGGGCAAAATTCAGCAGTACGAAAAGCGGTGGTTGGAACTGCCCTGGCAGAAGGTGCGCGAGTCGGTGGAGGTGAAGTTGTTCGCGGAGGAGGGCGAACTCTATGTGCTGGCCAAGAGTGCAGGGCGGCGAGCCAAGGAACGAGCCATCCGCCGGCGCAAGTTAGCCCGTTTGCTGAAGACGTTGCGCAAGCTGCGCCGGAGCGCTCCGGCGCGCGATCAATTGCTGCTGCGCATCGGAGCGGCCAAGAAGGAAGCGGGGCGGGCCTTCGCGTTCGTGCCGATGCGGTTGCCCCAAGAGGGAGAAGCCGTCACCCGCCAGACGTTCTCTTTTCAGTTGAACAAAGAGAAGTTGCAGAAGGCGGAGCTGCGCGACGGGCACTATCTGCTGCGCTCGAACCTCGTGGGCGAAAATCCCTCGGTACTGTGGGAATGTTATATCCTCCTGACGCAGATCGAAGCCGCCTTCCGCACCTTGAAGAGCGAGTTGGGGCTGCGTCCGATTTATCACCAGGTAGAGAAGCGCGTGGAAGCCCACATCTTCGTGGCCTTCCTGGCTTATGCCCTCTCGGTGACCCTCAAGCAGCGGCTGGTCGCCTTAGCGCCGGGTCTGACGCCCCGTGCCGTGCTGGAAAAACTGGCCACGATTCAGATGCTCGATGTCTGCCTGCCCACGACCGACGGACGCTGGCTGATCATGCCCCGTTATACCCAGCCGGAACCTGACCAGTCGCTGCTGCTGCACCAGCTCAATCTGTCCTTGCCTGCACAGCCGCCGCCCCGCATCAAGGCCCCGCAGGAGGCTGCGCAGACCTTGCCGCGGAGACTGAAAATGTAGTGCCGACCCGGGCAATCGATTTGATGAAAAGAAAACACTTACGACTGCAATATGCCGTCAACTGCGAAAGTTCGGTTAACTTGGCCCCAGAGTACTCCATGACGTTTTGTCGCAAAAGTGTTGCCGATGGAGGACCTTTTTAGACCTTTTTAGACCTTGGAGTGAAGTACGCGGATGGACGGCATGCCATCAGGCTCGTCCACGAGCTCGATGTCTTGAAAAATGTTAGGCGATTCTTTTTTGAAGACCCGGTAAACTTCCACCGCCAGCAAGCGGATTTCCGTGTCGGCGTGGACGCTGCCGCGCAGTTCCAAAAAGTGCCGCCAGGCGCGGGAGTTACCCGTTACAAAGATCTTCGTTTCGGTAGCATTCGGAAGGATCGAGCGGGCGGCCTGGCGCGCCCACTTGCGCCGGTCGCGGGGTGCCATTTCCGGATACTTCTGCTGCACGTACTGCGCGGTGGCCTCGGCGAGTTCATCGTATGCCTGCCGCAGAGAGTCAATGGTGCGCTGCCATTTTTCCCTCAGTTGCGGATTTTCCTGATAAAGGGGCGGCACCACGTAGCGCGCGTCGCTCTCGTCCACATAGCGCTGGGAGAGTTGCGAATAGCCAAATCCGGCGCGATGGCGGACCAGTTCATGGGTAAGGGCCCGGCTGATGCCGGTGATCAGCAGGCACCACACGGCATGCTCCAGCACGCTGCCGTGTTTGGACGTGAGAATGTTTTCCAGGTATTCGCGGTTGCTTTTTCGCCCTTTACCGAACGACATGTAGCACGTACGCCCGGCGATTTCCGCCAGGACCTCGCCGGCGGCTACCGCGTCCGTCGAGAACACCATTCCCTCGTCGGCAAGAAAGCGCGCCAGCTCATCGTCGGCAACGTGCTGGCGTCCCAGCAGATAGACCTTGGGCTTGCAGATGTAAGGATCGAGGGGTGGAATGGTTGCCATCCCGCAGTCTCTCAAATCAGGTGTCAGGGAAGGTTATAAGGCTAAAGGTTAAGGGGTAAAGGGTATATCGAAGCGTCCCCTTTTTTGCCCTTTGGCCTTGTTAAAGGGTAAATCAAAACGTCGGTTTTTTTTACCCTTTAGCCTTTACCCTTTAACCTTCCCTGTGGGCGGTTAGCTCTTGGGTGTGACTCCAGCAGGCGCAGCCGCCGCTTTCCTAAATCCGGCGTACTTCCGCTGGAACCGCTCGACGCGGCCGGCGCTGTCCACCAGCTTTTGCTTGCCCGTAAAGAACGGATGGCACTTGGAACAAATATCCAGGTGCAGGAGGTCGCTCTTATGAGTCGAGCGCGTCTTGAACGTGTTACCGCACGCACAAACTACCGTGACCTCATGATAATTCGGATGAATCTTCTCTTTCATAGCACTCCTTGTTTGCCACCAATGCACGAATTTATTCTAACTGCATACCCATAAACTTTCAATTCGCGTTTTGGGCACGGGGGTGCACCGCATGAAAGTTGGAAATGGTGACTTCGCTCAGTTTCTTGCGTCCATCCTTGCGTAGTTCTAACGTCGTGACCCGGGAGAAGGCGTCTCCGCGATGCGGCTACTCACGGTTGGCCCTTTCAGGGCCATATGATCAAGCCTTATCTTAGCGCCTATGGGCGAAGAACGAGGAAAAAGAATCGACACTGAAATCCACCACCGGGGAATCGACGGCACTTTCGGGTTGACCCGGCTATCTTCAAGTAAGTACAATCCCAATGGCATTCTCTGCAAGTTCGAGAAGGCGGATCGGTGTCCCGATTCTTTAGATTCACGGAGGAGTTGGATTTTGATCAAACGATGGCGGCTCTGTCTTCTCGCCCTGGCAGTTCTGCTGAACGGCTGTGCGACGACAGAAAAGCACTCGGCAACCGTGCAGGTGCCTGTTGCCCCTCCTCCTACACCCCCCCAGGTTCTCCCGCTTAAGACCACTGAGCGTGTTCTCCCGCCGGAAGTCGCTTCCATTACCGACACGACCGACGTACTGGTGAAGCAAGTGGATGCCCTTTACGTGACGGGAATGAACGACTACCGCGCCGGCGACCTGGAAGAAGCCAAGCAAGACTTTGACGAGGCCCTGGCCGCCTTGCTGGAATCGGGGTTGGATATCCAAGGCGATGAACGGCTAAGCTCCGAGTTCGACAAAATTGTGGAGAACGTCTACTCGGTGGAGTCCGCTTCGCTCGAGCGGGGAGGCGCCCTCAGCCTGCACAGCTATGAGCCCACTCCGTTGGAATCATTTTCCGGCCTGACCTTCCCCGTCGATCCCCGCACCAAGCAACGTGTGCAGCAGGAATTGAAATCGGTCCACTCGGATTTGCCCTTGATTTCCAACGATTCGGTCGACGGCGTCATCGCCTATTTGCAGGCCCATGCGCGGACCTACATGGAAAGCGTCCTGCGCGGGCAGGGGACGTACGGGGAAATCATCGGTGAGGCGTTGCGCAGACGCGGTTTACCCCAAGACCTCATCTACCTCGCGGCGGGTGAAAGCGCCTTCCATCCCACCGCCGTCTCCAACAAGCAATGTGTGGGCATCTGGCAGTTTTCACTGGGAACGGGCAGCCTCTACGGTTTAAGGAAGGACCGTTGGGTGGACGACCGGAAAGACCCGTTCAAATCTTCTGAAGCCGCCGCCCGCCACTTGAAAGAACTTTATCAAACGTTTGGTGACTGGTTCCTGGTCATGGCGGCGTACGACAGCGGACCCTTGACGGTCCAGCGGGCCATCGAGAGGACCGGGTACGCCGATTACTGGCAGTTAAGGAACCTCCACGCCTTGCCGGACGAAACTGAGAACTATGTTCCCATTTTCCTTGCCACCGCCCTTATTGCCAAGGATCCCAAAGCCTACGGGTTTGATACCCAACCTGATCCTCCGCTTAAGGTCGACAAAGTTCAGGTGGACACCCCGACGGATTTGCGCCTCGTTGCCCAGATCATCGACCACCCGGTCGAAGACCTGGTCAGGCTCAATCCCAGCTTGCAGCGCTGGACCACACCTGGCAACGCCGCTGATTTCACGCTTTATTTGCCTGCGGGGACCAAGGACTTGTACGAGCAGACCATCGCCTCCATTCCTCTGGGCAAGCGAATCTGGTGGCGCGCCCATAAGGTAACGGAAGGGGAAACAGTGGCCGACGTCGCCCGGCAATTTCACGTTTCGCCCGCAGCCTTGGCGCGCGCCAATCAACTTACGGCCAACGCTTCACTGGAACAGGGATCGCACCTGATCGTGCCCATGGCGGTCGGAACAGATGCCTCCCTGGCGCGCTTTCGAGAATCCGTTTCGCGCCAAGTCATGCGCTACCGTGTGCGCCCCGGAGACACGGTGGATCTGATCGCGGACCGCTATAACGTCACGCCTTATCAGCTTCGCCGCTGGAACGGTTTGAAATCCTCAAAATTGACCCCGGGCAGGACACTGCACCTGTACGTGACAGCTCCTGCCAGCACCACCAGCAAAACGTCCCACTCCCAGGCGACGTCCAGTTCTCACGCGCGGCAGGCGACCACCTCCGAGTCGCGACACGCCTCGACCGCGCGTTCGCATTCGACGCAGGTGTCCGCCGGCCACTCGCGACACCCAGCCACCACTTCCCGGTCACGGCAGTCAGCCAAATCCACGAACGGTTCCACCGGCGCGACCCCCGCGCCCAAGAAGCCGGCGCCGTCCAGCAACCACACCAACGCCACCGCGGCACTCACCGGGCGCTCGTGACCCGAGAACAAGTCCGTTGCGCTACAAAGCAAATAAGCGCAGACTTTGCCCGCCGGGTGCATGATAATGCTTCGCCGGAACGGACAGCGGCAGGGGTGGGTACGCTCGCCGGTCACCGCCGATCCTGACTCAATTTGCAGGAGGGGAAAATTGAAACCTATCCAGAGGCTTATCCTCGCCATTTTGATAAGCGCAGCGTTTGCGCAGGCCCAGACCACACCGCAGTCGGTCGCGCCGATCCTTGCCGCGCCGATTCAGGCGGTGCCGGTCACCGCGTTCCAGGTACAGCACTATATGCTGGCGCGAATTCCCAAACGGACGGCGCCCGGCACTCCCGAGCAGTGGACCAGCGAAGCAGCCAAACTGCGCCGGCATATGCTTGATGACATTGCCTTTCACGGCTGGCCGCGCGAATGGGTGGACTCCCCGCCGCGGTTCGAAGCGGTGGGACCTGTCCAAACCGGCCAGGGCTACCGATGGCGGAAGCTGCGCTTTGAAATCGTGCCGGGTTTCTGGTCAACGGCAACACTTTACGAGCCCGAAAGCTACAGCGGGAAAGCTCCCGCCATTATGTACGTGCAGGGGCATAACCCGCTCGGTAAAGCCTCAGAATACGGCCAGAAGTCATGCATTAACTTCGCGAAACGCGGAATCGTGGCGCTTCACCCTGAGTGGCTGGGAACGGGTGAACTTAACCTGAAGCTGGGTCAACACGATTACGGCGCCCACTTGGACTTGGTGGGTGCCAACGCACTAGGGCTCTTTTACTTGGCCATGCGCCGCGGTCTGGATTATCTTGCCAGCCTTCCGGAAGTCGACCCGAGCCGCCTGGGGGTTACGGGCGTCTCCGGGGGTGGCTGGCAAACCATCGTGCTGAGCGCGCTCGACCAACGGGTTGCTGTCATGGTGGAAGTCGCCGGCTTTGGTTCGTTCGAATCCAATATCACTCACCCCATCGATACCGACGAAGTGGAAGAAACGCCCACCGACTTCCTTGCCGGGGAGGACTATACAGATCTTGTGGCCATGCGCGCCCCCCGTCCCACCCTGTTGATTCACAATGCGGAGGACAACTGCTGCTTCCGCGCCATGCTGGTGAAGCCGTATATTTTTGACAACCTCAAACCCTTTTTCCTAGCGTACGGGAAGGAACAGAATCTCGCCTTCTATGAGAATCGCGATCCGGGAACGCACAACTACTACCTGGACAACCGCATTCATGCTTACCGATTTTTCGCCGAGCATTTCCATATGCCTGAGGTTACCGACGAGATTCCCAGCGGGGCGGAGTTGAAGACCTACGAGGAGCTCAGCGTGGGCTTACCGCCCGAGAACCTGACCATCGTCGGATTGGCGAAGAAGCTGGCGGACAGCACCCAGCGGCCTGCCATCCCGGAGCCCTCCGCCGACCGGGATGCCTGGGCGTCATCCCAGAAGCGCACGCTCCAATCCGTGGTGCGTTATAAGCCGGTGGCGGTAGCCAACGCCTGGCGCTTGTGGAACACCAAAGATAAAGGGCTGGAGACGCTTTCGTATCGGCTGGACTTCTCGAACGCCTTGAGCGCGACCGGCGTGTGGCTGAAGGCCATCCAAGCCCCGGCGAACGCGCCGGCCACGCTGGTGATCAACGATAAGGGCCGCAAGGCCGCGGGCGAAGCTGTCTCCGACCGCGTGAATCGTGAGGAACAAGTGCTCGCATTGGATGTGATCTTTAACGGTGAGATGGTGCCGCAGAGTCCCGACCCTACGGATTATGAGTTGATTCTGGCCAGCATGGGCGACCGGCCACTGGGAATCGAGGCCGGCCAACTGATCGCGGCGGCGAAATGGCTGGCGCAAACGTCCGGCCAGACTCACGTTCGACTGGAAGCAGCCGGGATGCGCAGCCAGGTGGTGGCTCTCGTGGCGGCGGCGCTTGAACCCAAGCTGTTTTCAGAAATGGCCATTTCCGGTGGGACGCACAGCTTGGGCTTTCTTCTGGATGCGGCGGTGCCCTTCCGCTCGGCACCCGAGTTGTTTTGCCTGGATCTGTATAAGGACTTCGACCTTGACCATTTTCGGGCTATGGCCGCGCCGACCAGAATCAGGGAAACGGATTTTGTGAAGCCGGAGACTTTCGCTTCCTCGAATTCCGAGCCTTAACTGGATTTGCAGCACGCACGCATCGGGCCGTCAGCAGACCCTCAGCAGAGACCCGCCTTTCAGTTCTGCGGCTCTTGGTTTATCCTGACTGTTGACTCCAAGCTCCTAATTCCGACGTTATGATTCAACTCGCATCGGCCGGAAAGCGCTTCGGCCCCAAGTTATTGTTCGAAGATCTCGACTGGCTTATCACGCCCGGCGAAAGGGCCGGGTTGGTAGGCGCGAACGGGACCGGAAAGACTACCTTGCTAAAGGTCTTGGCGCGCCTCGAACCACTCGACTACGGCGAGGTGACTTTCGCCAAGGGGGTTACCGCCGGGTACCTTCCGCAGGATGGCCTCGCGCTCTCGGGACGCTCGGTGATGGCGGAATGCATGTCCGTCTTCGGCGACCTGCTCTCCATGGAACAGGAAATGGAAAGCCTGATGGAGAAGATGGGCGAACTCGATCCGGCCGGGCCCGAGTACGAACAGGTGGCGGATCGCTTTCATGCCATCGATACCGAGTTCCAACATCGCGACGGCTACTCGCTGGAGGCGCAAGTGGGGATGGCGCTGGGCGGCTTGGGCTTTCCGCCCTCCGACTGGCATCGCCGCACGGAGGAATTCTCCGGAGGCTGGCAGATGCGCATTGCGCTCGCCAAGCTGCTGCTCGAAAAACCCAACCTGTTGCTGCTTGACGAACCTACGAACCACCTGGATCTTGAGGCCCGCAACTGGCTGGAAGAATATCTGCACGATTATCCTCACGCCTATGTGCTTATCTCGCACGACCGCTATTTTCTCGATGTTACCGTAAACAAAATGGTGGAGATTTGGAACCAGAAGGTCCACTTCTATGCCGGCAATTACGAGAAGTACCTGAAGGAAAAGACGGCGCGGCGGGCGCAGATCGAAGCGGCTTACCAGCACCAGCAGGATCGCATTCAGCAACTCGAAGTGTTCATCAACCGGTTCCGTTACACGGCCACCAAGGCCAAGCAGGTCCAAAGCCGCATCAAGGAACTCGAGCGGATGGACCGCATCGAGATTCCCAAAGAAGAGAAGGCCATCCATTTCAGCTTCCCGCAGCCCGTAGCGAGTGGCCGGCGCGTGGCGGAGTTCCAACATGTCGCCAAAAGCTACGGTCCCAAGCAGGTGTTCCGCGATGTGAGCTTCACGATCGAGCGCGGCGATCGCGTGGCCCTGGTGGGCGTGAACGGCGCGGGTAAATCCACTTTGATCAGAATGCTGGCGGGTACCGAGCCGCTCAGCGCGGGCGAATTCAAGCTGGGCCACAATGTTGAGGCCGATTACTTCGCCCAGGACCAGTACAAGGTGCTGGACCCGGAGGCGCGACTGCTGGATGACCTGACGCGCGCCGCACCCATGGCACTCAGCACGCAGACGGAATTGCGGAGTCTGTTGGGATGCTTTCTGTTTTCCGAGGACGATGTGTTCAAGCGCATCCGCGTGCTTTCCGGCGGCGAGCGCAATCGCTACGCGCTGGCGCGAATGCTGCTGCACCCGTCCAACTTCCTGCTGCTCGATGAGCCCACCAACCATCTCGACTTGCGCGCCAAAGACGTGTTGCTGGACGCGTTGGAGAAATACACCGGCACGGTGGTGTTCGTCTCGCACGATCGCTACTTCATTGACAAGCTGGCCACGCGCGTGTTCGAAATCGGCAGCGGCGAAGTGAGCGTTTTCCCCGGGAATTACGAAGACTACCTGTGGCGCAAGGAAGGAAGGCAGATCGACCTGACGCTGCCGGGATCACCTGATTTGGTAGGTGAGCACATGGCAACACAGCGTGACGACGGTCGCGCCCCCGTCGCCGCAGCGCCTGCTGGCAAATCGAAACGCCTGAATCCCCTCCGCCTTCAGCAAATGCGGGACCGTTGCGGCGAGGTCGAAGAACGGGTGGCGCGCCTCGAGACCGAGATCGAGAACTATGGACAGGAATTGGCCCATTTCAAAAGCGCCGAAGAAAGCGTGCGGCTGACCAACCTGATCGACCAGAGTCGCAACGAAATCTCCCGGCTGATGCGCGAATGGGAAGAAACCGCGAAGATCATTGAGGAACAAGAACAGCTGGGATGAGGGAGTCGGGGACTGGGGGCTGGGGCTGGTTTCGCGGGCCAGGGCCCGAAGATTGGCAACTCCCAGATAAGACAGCGGTTCGAAGTAATATGAAAAAAATGGATTCATCGGACGGTAAAGCCTGGCAAAACGGTGGATTGGTGCGTCTGCACGTTGACCACGTGAATGCGCATTTCGGATGCCGGCTCCGCGGGGGTATTGAGCATCTCGCCGAAGGCCACCTGCGTGCTGTCCGGGGACCAAGTGGGTTGACCTTCAGGGTAGGACGATGGCAGTACCGGTTGGGCATCGCCGCCCATGGCCGGGATCACATGGGCCTGGTACCGGAGTTGGTTCAGTTTCGCCGCCAGCCGATCCGCCACCCCCGGCCCGCCCCCGTAGAAATAGTGCCGATAGAGGGGACCGTGCCTTCTGCTACCCGTGCTTCCGGCCAACGCGGTACCCGGTTTGGTTTGCAGCACGCCGCGCTCGGGCACTGACGGCAGGTGTTTTCGCTGCTCGTCACTTGTCACTCGTCACCCCTAATTCGTCACTTGTCACTGTCTTTTCACCTTGACATTCTACCTAAAGCGCAGTACCTTCCCATAGCATGTCTACCAAAGAACAAAGCGAACGCATCGAATTGCTGTGAGGAACCATTCTATCGCTCGCCGAACCGGAGAGCGAATCATGAGCCGTTGGGCACGATTCTTCGGCCGCCGCAGGCGCATGAAACCGGCCACCACCCCGTCCGTCATCTGACGGACAACCCCTCCTCGTCCGAGGTGGGGAGCTCTGTTTTCGCCGGGCTCCCCTCCTGATTCAGGAGGGGCCGGAGCGGAAGCGACGGGGGTGGTAACCAGCTACTCCTGCCTTCTCCGTGAGGAACCGAGCGCGGAAAGCAGGCAGTGAGACAACGCGAAAGCCATAGCTTCGCGGTCGCACTTCAGTGGCGCGTCCGCGCCACGCAGCGAGACTCGACCGCAGGGTAGTGCTGGGATGCGAGTGAAGGAAGGAAGCCATGAACCACTGGACTCGGTTGTTCAGCCGCCGCCAGCGCATGATGGAAGCGCTCGACCAGGACATCCGCAACTTTATCGAGCGCGAAACGCAGGACAACATCGAGCGTGGCCTGTCGCCGGAAGAAGCCCGTTACGCGGCCCTGCGCAAGTTCGGCAATGTGACGCGGATCAGGGAAGAAACGCGCGACGTGTGGAGTTTCGTTTGGCTTGAGCAGCTATGGCAGGACATTCGCTCCGGCCTGCGCCAGCTTCGCCGCACTCCCAGCTTTACGATGGTGGCGGTGTTCACCCTGGCGCTCGGCATCGGCGCGAACACGGCCATGTACACGGTAATAAATGACGTGCTTCTCAGACCCTTGCCTTACGCGAGTCCGAGCAGGATCGTGTGGATTACGGAAGTGATGCCGGATTTCTCCCGTGACACGGTCTTATGCCCGGAGTACGCCGCGTGGCTGCGCGTGAAGGGCACGTTCGACCAACTGGGTGCATTCCAGGTCACGCGCGGCGTCAATTTAACCGGAGGGCCGGAGCCGGAACGCATTATGGCGGGTCACGTTGACGCTGGTTTCTTCTCGGTGCTAGGCGTGCAATCCGTTGTCGGCCGAACCTTCTTGCTGGAAGAAGGGGGCCCCGGACGCGATCACCTTGCGGTGATCAGCTATGGTCTGTGGCAGAGCTATTTCCACGCCGATCCTGAGGTTTTGGGCAGATCTTTGTGGCTCGATGGGGAACGCTACACGGTTATTGGTGTAATGCCACGCCAGTTTATCCATCCCGGCTCCAACGGGGAATCGGTTTGGCTGCCGTTCCGGTTATCCGCTGAAGCGGCAAGACCCGCCCGTTCGATGGGTTTCGTAAACGTGGTGGGCCGCCTGAAACGGGGCGTGGACGTGAGGCAGGCGCAGGCAGCGCTGGAAGTGGCAACCCGCCATATGGATGGTCAATATCCTCCACCGTGGTCACGTTACCACGCCGCGGCCCACGTCAGCGTAGTTCCGCTGGCCGCGCGGCTTACCCGCGACGTGCGCGCTCCTCTCTACACCCTGTTGGGAGCAGTCGGGCTTGTTCTCTTGATCGCGTGCGCGAACGTCGCCAACCTGCAGTTGGCGCGTGCCGTGTCGCGAGGAAAAGAAGTAGCCGTGCGGACGGCACTCGGCGCCGGACGGGCAAGGCTGGTGCGGCAGATGCTGACGGAAAGCACGGTGCTGGCGCTCGTGGGCGGCGGCCTGGGATTGTTTCTCATTCCCGTTCTTTCCGCCGTACTCGAATTCCACGTGCCCGGGTCGGCAGCCGCTCACCCGAAAATTGATTTTCGGGTCCTGGTCATGACCGCCATATGCTGCGTGCTGGCAGGTATGCTCTTCGGGTTGGTCCCGGCCTTGACCGCATCCAAGCTGCACGTGACCGAGTCCCTGAAAGAAAGCGCCGGCCAGTTTGGCGAATCGAGATCCCACGGACTCCTCCGCAGCGGCATGGTTGCGTTGCAACTGGCGCTTTCCGTGGTTCTGCTGGTTGGAGCAGGGTTGCTGGTCAGAAGTTTCGTGCTTCTGCTACGAGTCCATTCGGGGATCAATCCGCATAACGTCCTCACCGCGGAGGTCTTGCTGCCGAACGGGGACGTCCGGGGCCAGCCTCGTCAACGAGAGTTCTACCGACAATTGCTCGAACGGCTCCGTAACACGCCCGGAGTGCAGTTTGCGGGCGCGACAACTGAAACGCCCTTTACGATGCTCAATGCCCTCGGCGTTGGTTTAAGGGCAGATGGGCAGCCGGAAAAACCGGTCAGGTACTGCCCGGGTGTGGTGACGCCGGACTACTTCCGGGCCATGGGAATCAGGCTGCTGGCGGGCCGTTTTTTTGATGATCGCGACGCGGAAAGATCGACCCCGGTGGTAATGGTTGACCAAAGCCTGGCCCGAGCGTTATTTCCAGGTCAGGATGCCATTGGCAGGCGAATTCTTGTTGATAACGTATGGCGAACCGTAGTGGGTGTAGTGCAGGACACGCGGCACCTCGGTCTTAGTGAAGACGTGATGCCGGAACTCTATATGTCGTACTTGCAGCAAGCGTCAGGCTATATGAACGTCGTCATCCGCACGGATGCCGACCCGCTGAGCTATGTACCCGCGCTGCGCAACGCGGTCTGGGCTGTGGACAAGAATCAGCCGCTGTGGGACGTGATGACGATGGAGCAGCGCGTTTCCGGTTCTTTGTCTTCCCGGCGGGAGCGGCTGCTCTTGCTGGGCACGTTTGCCACGCTTGCCATCCTCATTGCAGCCAGCGGAGTGTATGGCGTCACAGCCTACTCGGTCACACGGCGCACGCATGAAATAGGCGTGCGAGTGGCGATCGGGGCGGACCGCGGTGCCATCATGCGCATGATGATGGCGCAAGGATTGCGCGTGATCCTGGTAGGAATTGCGGCGGGGCTGACAGCGTCACTGGGCCTGTCCCGAACGCTCACGAGTTTCCTTTATCATACCGCCCCTAACGACCCACTTACGTTTATTGGTTCGTCGCTGCTTCTGTTCGCCGTGGCACTTGGCGCCGTCTTCATCCCCGCCCGCCGCGCGACCAAGGTGGATCCCATGGTCGCGCTGCGATATGAGTAGGGCTTAGCCACAGCGCGGCAGGACCGCGACCGCAAGTGCCACGGCCATCCCTTCGGCGCGATCGACAGCAGTAACAACGGCCCTGCGGTTATGGAAAGTAGCGGTAAACTTCCCGGCGGTGAGAACCTTCAATGGCCGCCCTCAAGCACTGAGAAGACTTCACGGCGGCCGACGTCTTCCGTGCGCTGGCCCGCCTCGATGGCGCGAGCGAAGGCGATATCCTCGAGAGTCTCCTCGATGATATCGTGTAGCAGGTCCTTACGTTCTTCCAGCACTTCGAGGACGGCGGTCTTGAAGAGCTCCTTCAATCTCGCCTCGTCCGGTAACACCTCAGACATCGTGCCTCCTTGCCTGGCGCGCAAACCGTGCCCCGCAGAGGCGGGAAGCGGGCTTCCATATTCTAGATGAGGCGTTTGGCGCGGCAAACCCTGCCGGTGCGGACCCCCGGCAGGCCTCCGGTACGGAAGCACGGTAGCCCAGCGCGGTGGAACCGCAACCAACAAGCTCACCACACAGGGGCACGCCATGGCATGCCCCTCGCCGTACCGGGCTCAAGCCCGGCTCTCGACTTTCCACATTTCCTGCTCAGCACCACCCCGTCGCCAGAGGCGCCGCCCCTCCTCATCTGAGGAGGGGAGCTCCTAAAAACTCCCCTCCTGATTCAGAGCTTGTCCTGAACGGAGTGAAGGAAGGGGCCGCGCGTCAGCGCGGGGGTGGTTACCGGTTCGAACCGAAAATGGAACAAACTCCCGTGCCGAGCTCAAGCCCGGCTGAACTGGGGTTCGCGGCCGCCCCGTCGGCGTTGCGTGCGACGCAGCGGGCGGGGTAGGGCCGAACGGCGTTCGGCCCTAAGTCGCAAGATGTCTGTTGGCTGGTTACCGGGAATTGTGTAGAGCTGTGCGGCGCTCAGAGCGAATGCAGATCAAACGGACGGGGAAAGATGTCGCCGAGCCGCAGCGTTTCCTGCTGGCCTTGCAGGTTCGCGAGGATCATTTCGATATCGCCACAGTATTCCCAGAGCATCTGGCGGCAGGCGCCGCAGGGCGACGCCGGGGGATCGCTGGCCGCCACGATGGCAATCTGGGTGAAGCTCCGCTCGCCTTCCGAAAGCGCCTTGAGCAGGGCCACACGTTCCGCGCACACCGTCAGTCCATAGGTGGAATTCTCGACGTTGCACCCGGTGTAGACCTTGCCGTTTGTCGCCACCAGCGCGGCGCCCACCTTGTAATGAGAATAATCGGCGCAGGCATTCTCCCTGGCTTGCAGGGCGCGCACGATGAGTTGCTCAGTATCCATGGCCTGCTCCTTTGGCCCCGAATTTCGATTTTCGATCTTCGAATTTCGATTTTCGTCTTTCGCCTTTTTCTCACCCCAGTCGCGCCAGAACCGCATCCAGAAGATCGGCCAGATGACGCGAGGCGGCGCGGCCGGCGGCCAGCACCTCTTCATGCGACAGCGGCTTTCCGGCCAGTCCCGCGGCGCGATTGGCAATGGTGGCGATGGCCAGCACGCGGCGTCCCAACTGGCGGGCCGCCATGACTTCCGGGACGGTGGACATCCCCACGGCGTCCGCCCCCAGGCGCTTCAGCGCGCGAATTTCCGCCCGGCGTCTCATACGTGGGTCCCAGCAGCGATGCGTAGACCCCTTCGAAGCAGGGCACGCGCAGCTTGCGGGCGGCATTCCGAACAATTCGGCGCAACCCCGCATCGTAGGCCTCGGTCAAGTCCACAAACTGCGCCCCCCAGCGCGGGTCATGAACCCCCACCAGCGGATTCACGCCCTGGAAGTGCAGGTGGTCGGAGAAAACCATGAAGCCGCCGGGCCGTGACTTGACCGCAATGCCCCCCGCCGCGCACGTAAAGATGAACGTTTGCACCCCCGCCAGCGCCAGGACGCGCACGGGAAACACAACGGTGGAGGGCGCATGTCCCTCGTAGCAATGGACGCGGCCTTCGAGAATGGCCACGGGCACGTCCCGCCAAAATCCGAGATGCAACGTGCCGCCGTGGCCCTTCACCGTGGTTCCGGGAAAATGAGGGATCAGGTGGTAGGGAATCTTGACCTGCGTGTCCAACCGCCCCACAACATCATCCAGCCCGGAGCCAAGCGTGATGGCCACCTGCGGCGTAAACCCACGGGAACGGACGTATGCAGCAGCCTCTTCGGCCTGTTCGTAACCATGCTGCAAGGGATTACCGTCGACAGGCATAAGCTTTACCATTTTGGATTTTCGATTTTGGATTTTGGACTACACCAGCAATACCATTTTCGATTTTGGATTTTCGATTTTGGATTTTGGATCCCTCACCCACCGGATCGCGCTCCCAACACCCTCACCCACCGCCTTGCGGTCCCCCCTCTCCCTGCGGGAGAGGGCAAAAGATTTCAAACAAAACCCTCGCCCGAAGGGAGAGGGGGGACCGCAAGGCGGTGGGTGAGGGCGTGAAGAGCGGTGGCTGAGGGCGCGTCACGGTACGAGCCCAATCCAAAATCCAAAATCTAAAATCCAAAATCGTTACCGCGCTTTCCCGTGTTCGGAGAAGCTCCAGACTGCAAGGACCCGCCACGCCTCCTCGTAATCCAAAATCCAAAATCGTTACCGCTCTTTCCCGTGTTCGGAGAAGCTCCAGACGGCAAGGACCCGGCACCCCCGCTCGTAATCCAAAATCCAAAATCTAAAATCCAAAATCGTCAGGCCAAGAGCAGTCCCGCGATGGCCGCCGCCATGTAGTTGGCCAACGTACCCGCGATCAACGCGCGAAATCCGAGCCGGGCCAGGTCCTGCTTGCGCGTTGGAGCCAGGGCGCCGATGCCGCCGATTTGGATGCCGATGGAAGAGAAGTTGGCGAACCCGCACAGCGCGAAGGTCGCAATGGTGAACGAGCGCTCGGCGATGTGGGCCTTGAGCGGGCCAAGCATCGAAAACGCCACAAACTCATTCACCACCACTTTCGTCCCCATCAGGTTCCCGACGGTGGCGGCGTCCTTCCAGGGAACTCCCAGGAGCCAGGCCACGGGCGCCAGGGGATATCCCAGCAGCGTTTGCAGGCTGGTATGCGCCATCCCCAAGCCCAGGTTGATCAGGTAAATCAGCGCCACAAAGGCGATGAGCATGGCGGCCACGTTCAGCGCCAGGTAGAGGCCGTCCGTAACGCCGCGCGACGCCGCATCCAACAGGTTGATCGGCTTGTTCTCCTCGATGAGCTTGGCGTCGCCCGCGGTCTTGGGATGGCCGGTTTCCGGAACCAGCATCTTGGAGAGCACAATCGTTCCGGGCGCGGTCATCACCACCGCCGTTAGCAGGTGGCGCGCCTCCGCCCCGAACAGCACATACGCCCCGAACACCGAACCGGCGATGTGCGCCATGCCGGCGGTCATGATGGTCATCAATTCGGATTCCGTCAGTTCCGCCAGGTAGGGCCGGATCACCAGCGGCGCTTCCGTTTGACCCATCAGAATGCTGGCGGCCACTTCCAGGGACTCCGCCCCGCTCGTCCGCAGCAGTTTCATCATCGTCTTGCCCGCCATCAGCACCAGCGCCGGGATGATCCGCAGATAATAAAGGATGGACATCAGCGAGGCTACGAAGATGATCATCGGCAGGGCTTGAAAGGCAAACACAAATCCAAAGTGCCCCTGGTATTTCCCCAGGTCGCCGAAAACGAACTCCGAGCCGGCAAAGGAACAATTCAGAACCTTTACGAACGCGCCGGAGACGGCGGACATCAGCCGATAGCCCAGGCCCGTACGTAACACAAACAAGGCCGTCAGGATTTGCAGCCCCAGCCCAATGGCCACCGTTCGCCAGGGGATGGCGCGCCGGTTCTTGGAAAGCAGGAAGGCCGCCGCCAGGATTACCAGCATGCCGAGGATAGGAACAAATCTGATCATAGACGTACTTTGACCAGCCGTTTAGTAACCTGAAACTTGAGCAGTCTCTGGAACGCGTTTCCCGCTGATCGCTTATTAGCTGGGATTGCGTGGGTATTGCGGGATATCCACTTTAGTTTTCAGGCAGCACCCGTCGTATGTAGTACGCGCTCCAAAATCAAGTTTGGAGGAACAACCGGCTTCGGAGAAATTTCAATCGCCCCACGGATCATATCGAGTGCCTCGGGCACGCGCGCGCGGTCATTCGAATAAACAACGCAGACCCGCTCGCCGGCGCGCACCGCGTCTCCCACCTTCTTGTCGAGCACCAGTCCCACGGCGGGATCGATGGCTGCGTCGGAACGACCGCGCCCCGCGCCCAGCATCATGCACGCGGCTCCAATCGCCCTTGCTTCCAACCTGGCGATGTAGCCTGATTCAGGCGCCACGACGGAATCCTGAAACGGCGCCTGCGGCAATAACGAGTAGTCCGCCAGGGCGCGCGGATTACCCCCCTGTTCCGTGACCACGCGCACCAGCCGTTCCAGAGCTTGTCCGCTCAAGACGGCGGAGTCGTAGCGCCGGCCGGCCCTCCTCCAGCGAATTCGTTGCCTGCCCTACCCACAACATGTGAGCGGTCAGTTCGCGGCACAAGTCCACCAGATCGCGGGGGCCGCGGCCCTTCAGCGTCTCCACGGATTCGATGACTTCCAGGGCGTTCCCCACTGCATTTCCCAAAGGCTGGCTCATGTCGGTGATCAAAGCGTGAACGCGTTTGCCGTGGGCCGCTCCGGTATTCACCAGGCTGGTGGCCAACTCGCGGGCCTTGCCCAGATCCCGCATGAACGCCCCCGCGCCGGTTTTAACGTCGAGTACCAGGCCATCAATGCCCTCCGCCAGCTTCTTGCTCATGATCGAGGCGGTGATGAGGGGGATGGACTCAACGGTGGCGGTTACGTCGCGCAAAGCATAGAACTTGCGGTCGGCAGGGGCGATTTCCTCGGTCGCAGCGCCTAACGCGAGCCCGCAAGCTTTCAGCACGCGGTGGAACTCGTCGAAAGACAACCTCGGGCTGAATCCCGGGATGGCTTCCAGTTTGTCGAGCGTGCCGCCCGTGTGTCCCAGCCCGCGGCCGGAGATCATGGGCACCAGGACGCCAGCCGCCGCTGCTGCCGGCGCAACGATCAAAGACGTCTTATCGCCCACGCCGCCCGTGGAATGCTTATCGACCTTCGCCGCGGGCAGCCCAGAGAAATCGAGCGCCCGGCCCGATCGCAGCATTGCTTCCGTTAAATCGGCCGTCTCACGCCCATCCATGCCGCGCAGGAAAATGGCCATGAGCATGGCAGAGGCTTGGTAATCCGGAATTTCGCCCCGTGTGTAGCGGCTTACAAAATCGAACACTTCCGCTCTGGTCAAAACCAAGCCGTCGCGCTTTTTGCGGATTAATTCGGGTGTATCCATGCTCGAATACGAGTGTGCACACCTCAGTGGCCAACCCCAACTTTTCCCCTTTTGGCAGAAGGGAAATAGGAGTATACACCGTTTGTAATTCCGGCTGTGCTCTTCTCCGTTGCGATTTCGGCGCGTCCCGGCGAAACCAACGGTCGCGCGTAAGCTCAGTTATTACGTGAGCGCGCTTGCATTCGGAATGTGCCACATCTTTAAACCAGATTGCCGCTTGAGCGTTCTAGGCGGCGGGCATACAATCTTGAGTCAATGGTGACTGCGCTCGTTTTCATGCGAGCGTGAGAATGCGCCAGTGCGGAAGGGAGCGAAGCATGGATTACGCTTTTGAAGACATCGCAAAGATGATTGATCATTCGCTGTTGCCCATCACGCTCACGGATCAGGACCTGAAACGCGGATGCCTGCTTGCCCTCGAATACCAATGCGCCAGCGTCTGCATCGTGCCCTACTATCTCAAGCGGTGCGCCGAAATCTTAAAGGGCAGCACGGTGAAGGCGAGCACCACGATTGGGTTTCCGCACGGAGTCCACACCACCTCCGTTAAGATAGCGGAAGCGAAGCAGGCCCTCGACGACGGCGGCGAGGAATTGGACATGGTGGTGAACGTCAGCAAGGTCCTGAGCGGTGACTGGGACTATGTTCGGCGCGAGGTCAAGGCCATCGTTGACATGGCCCACGCTCGCAGCCAGAAAGTGAAAGTGATTTTCGAGAATTGCTACCTCAAGGACTCACATAAGATTCGCTTGTGCGAGATCTGCGGGGAAGTCGGCGCCGATTGGGTGAAAACCTCAACGGGCTTCGGCACGTCCGGAGCCACGATCGAGGACGTAAAACTGATGCGCGCCCATTCACCCGCGCACGTTCAGATCAAAGCAGCAGGAGGCATTCGCACCCTCGATTCATTGCTCGCATACAAGGCGCTCGGGGTATCACGCGTGGGAGCATCACGGACGAAAGACATTCTGGAAGAATGTAAACGGCGTCTGTCGACATAAAGGAAAAGATCCACAGATTTCGCAGATCACGCAGATAGCATCCGGAAAACCTGGGTAATCTCTGTAATCTGCGGACCTACTTGCCTATTCGATTCTGCCATTCTTTATCGAATTCTTCCCGGCTCGGAAACGATTTCTGCGTTCCCACCCGCGTCGTTGAGAGCGCTGCGTAAAGGCTGGCCCGGGTCAACGCTTCCTTGTCCGTCAGTCCTTCCGACTGGAACACGGCAAAGCTGCCGATGAAAGCATCGCCTGCGCCCGTGGTATCGATGGGATCCACCTTGAATGCGCCAATCAGTTCGGACCCCGCCGCTGTCGCCAGCAGCGAACCTCGCTCGCCCAGCGTTATCACCACGCGCGGGCATCCCTGCGAAAGCAAATAGTCCGCGCATTTTCTCGCATCTTCAAGGGTGTGGACGGGCATGCCCGTAATGGCTTCGGCTTCGCTCTCATTAGGAACAAGATAGTCTGCCGCGGCGACTTCCTTGAAATCCAGCGGCTGTGCAGGGGCCGGATTCACGATGCAGTGAACGCCATTCGACCTGGCAAAGCGGATCGTGTGGTAGACCGTGGCCAGCGGTATTTCAAATTGCAGCAGGATAACATCGGCGTTGATGAGCAGTGGCGCGGCAGCATCGACGTCTGCCGGAGAGAGGGTGTCGTTCGCACCTTTAATCGCCAGAATGCGGTTCTGCCCGCTCGGGTCCACGAAAATAGGGGCAACGCCGGTAGAAATGCCTTCTGCGATTCGCACATGACCGGCATCGATACCCAAGTCTTCAAAGTTCTTGATCGTGGCCGGACCGAACAAGTCGCTGCCGACCTTGGCGACCATGCCGACCGACGCACCGCATCGGCGTGCTGCCACAGCTTGGTTCGCGCCTTTCCCGCCAAAGCCCAGATCGAACTTCTTTCCGAAGATCGTTTCGCCCGGACGCGGAAATGTATCGTAGAACGTGACGAGGTCAACGTTGGCGCTGCCCACGACTACGACTTTGGATTGCCTTGGCATAGGTCCTCCGGAAGACGGCATACGGAATACGGGATACGGGATACGGGAAACGGGGCGCGGATTAAGGGATACACGGACTTCATAGGAGCACTACTTCAAATCGTTATTTTGGGGAATACCCTCGTGGGCTTGGCCCCCGAAGTCTTCCTCAACTAAGCAATGCCCGATTGAATGTGATTCTGCCGCGCCAAATGGCCGGCCTTCCGCGGCCCCAAGGCAAGAAGCAAACTGGACGTTCCCGTGCCGAATACGCTTCTTGCTCAATTCGTGTATGCAGGCGTCGGGGTCCCGTACCCGTATCCCGTTTCCCGTAGCCCGTACCCCGTTTCCCGTATGCCGTCTACCGTATGCCGCCTTACGTCTCTTCTCCCACGGGCATATTCATGCGTTTGGGCCGGCCGGGCAGGACAAAATGATTGGCGCAGCGCGGCCGGTAGGAATCGCCGGGCATCACCGTGGGACTTTCATACGACGCGGGTTCATCATTGATCAGTCGTTGGGAGAAGAACGCTCGCGCGCCGCATTCGCAGTAAGCGATACACCATGTGATGTTGCCGCCGTAGGCATTCACCAGCCAGCCGAGCGCCAGCATATCGCCAAAGGGATGGCCGCGGAAATCCAGATCAAGCCCGGCTGCGATCACGTCGTAGCCGCGTTCCAGCAGCGCCCGCGCGCACTCAAACAGTTCGGACACGAACTGCCCTTCATCGATGGCCACGCAATTGATCGGCTTGCCGATCACGCGCTCGCGTTCCGCAATGAAGCCGAACATCTCCCAAGGATTGGCGGAATCGAATTCTACAGCTTCCCTCTTCTGATGGCTAAGCTGGTTGCGGCTTTGCACCACGCCTTGGGCGCTCTTGATATCGTCCTTGGGTTTGAAAAGGATCACCGCCTGGTGGGCGTATTCCTCGCGCATGGCGACGCGCCGGATCAGTTCCGCCGTTTTGTTGCTGCGCATGGGGCCAATCACCAGTTCGATGGTGCCCGACATAACATCTTCTCCTTCGCCTCAAGATGCCCCACAGTCTATTTCTAAAACCGGGAATGTCAAAAGTTTTTTCGGCGGCGGAATGGGCGGCTCCTCAGAAACTTGCTTGACCCTGGCTCGCGATGCGCGCTATCGGGAGCGCGTGACAAATCAGCACTGGCGGGTATACGCTGTCGAACTGGAAGCACTCAAGCTTCTCATCGTGGTCCGTGAAACGGGGGAAACGCTTGTTGTGCCGCGAAAAATATCACCATGCGCTTCTCGCTTGTAACTCTGATGATGTGCGCCGGTTTGGCCATGGCGCAGATTCCCACACCGCGTCAGGAAGTTCTTGCAGCCAAACGTGCCAGGCCGGCCGATCCCTGGCCACGGGGCCGCGGCCACGTCGTACTGGCGTACCCGGGCAGCCTGGAGGCGCAAAAGGCGTACTACGAACCGGGCGGCAGTTTCAGTCCGGAAATGCGGAGCTTTGGTGTGTCGTTTTGGATTACAAACCGCCAGGGCGCCATACTGACAACCAGCGACAGTATCCCCGTGTCGGAAATCCGGCAGCGCCTGGTCTGGCGGCCAGGCGTTTTGGTTCCTTCCATCCGTAGCGAGACTGCAGAATATGTAGCCGCCTGGTCAGTTGGGCCCGCTCCGGATACTTCGCAGCTTCTGCTGAATCCCAAGCTCGCGACGGATCACAAATTGATGCTGGTGACCCGGAGCGTGGGGCCGTCCGGCGCGGCCATCGAATCGCTCTCCTGGACGGGCAGTGAACTCCGCGTAAACCACCGTTACATGTTGCGGATAACGCCGCCACCGCTGGCGGTCTATGTGGGGCGTGAGGGGGTTGCGGGTTGGACCACCGCATCCGGCGCCTCCACGGATTGCCACGGGCAGGATGGCTGGTGTTTCGCCCGCTTGGAACTGTCTGGCAAAAGCAGCGCGAGTCTGCACATCCTTGATGCGTTTCCGCGCCCCACTCCTGCACTAACCGCCCGCAGCACGCGCTCGTCACTGCAAGTGGACGTGCCGGAGGGCCGGTTCGTCGACTCGCTCGACGCCCAAGTGGCGCACCTGATGATGAGCACCGTGGAAAACCAGACTCGACCCGGCGAACCGAACCAGTATCCGCTCGCCTGGCAACGGGACGGTGCGTACGAGGTCGTCGCGTTGGCGAGGGCCGGGAGGATCGAGACGGCGCGGGAACTGGTTCGTTACTTCGCGGAAAAAGACTTTTTCGGCGGCTTCGGGGCGGAGGGTGATGCTCCCGGCCTGTCCTTGTGGGCAATGGAAGAGGTCGCCGAGCGCGTGCACGATCCTGATTTTGACGGCTTCCTCTGGCCGCATGTTTGTCGCAAAGCCGAATTTATTCTCGGTATGCAATCGACCCGTGAACCCATCCAGCGAGTCTTCGCCGGCATGCTGGTGCCCAGGCACCGGGCGCGATCGAATATGGATGAGGTCGCGGAGCCACCGCGAAATGGCCTCATCATGGGCCGCATGGACCTTCATTTTCCCGCCTTCTTCACCACCGCCGTAAGCTATAAGGGGTTGCTGTGCGCCGCCGAGTTTGCTGACCGGCTGAACGCACGGGACGAAGGTCGTCGCTGGCGTGCGGCCGCGGCACAACTGAGACAGGCCTGGAACGCTGGGTATCAGCCTGGTGAAGACGACGTGCGTACATTTATTACCGGCCTTTGGCCAACCTGGATCGCCTCCGATCGTGCCGCCTATCAAAAGGGGCTGGACTTGCAATGGAACGCTCAGTGGGATGACACGCGCAACGGATTCCGCGAGATTCCGTTGTGGACCTACTTCAATTTCGCGCTCGCCCATCAGTACCTGTTTCTAAATCAGCCGAAACGGACTTGGCAGACGCTACAGTGGTTCTGGGATCATCAACCGTCGCCCGGGCTCTACAGTTGGTGGGAGGGCAAGGGCGAAGAGAATAATTTCCACGAATGGGAATACGCCCGCGGTTGGGTCGACCCTCCACATGTGACGCCTCATTATTGGGCCGCGGCGGAGTGCCTTCTGTTGCAGATGGATATGCTGACGTATGTCGATGAGTCGTCCCCAGGGCAGGCCATTGTGGTGGGCGCCGGAATTCCTGCTGCGTGGTGTTCACGGCCGCTGAAGGCGCGCGGTCTGCTGACCAAACTCGGTCGCGTGGACTGGACCTGGGACGGCACGAAGATGCAGGTAAGTATCCGCGGTAAACGCGTGCCGGTCCGCTTGGGCTCGGGTTTCCCTGCGGGTGCCAAAGTTAATGTGCTGCGGCGGCAGAACTGAGGCAGCGAAGTGCCGGGCGCAATCCAAGCGGATTGCTCGCCTCGGAGAGTGAACGGCGCAGCGCCCCTGTTATTTGCAGGAATAACCCGAGAAGTTGTTGAAAACAGGAGGGGGACCACACGTACCTCGAAGCACTAGAGAGAGCCTCGGAGCGTTTAGCCAAACGCTACGGTGAGCAGGGAACCGCGGCTGCCATTCGGCTGAGGGCGTGGCTGGAGGGTGCCGTGCCGTTTGCTTTCCCGGAGGTTCTGGCCCGGCACTTGGACGAAGCGCGGGTGCCCCTGCTGTTCGACGCGTTTTGGCAGGTGTTGCCCTTTGGCACGGGCGGGCGTCGCGGCCGGGCGGGTTACGGCTCCAATCGCTTCAACCCCACAACGGTCGCGATGACCGTGCAGGGCCACTGCAATTACCTGTCGGAGGCGTTCCCCGGCCGGGAACTCTCCGTGATCGTGGCCAATGACGTTCGCGTGTTCAACGATATTGCAGGCGCCTACCGCTTCCTCGGAGCGCAGCACCCCTTGCTGGGATTATCGTCGCGCTCGATTGCCCGGCTGGCGTGTGAGATTTACGCAGGCCATGGCGTTATCGCGTATCTGGCGGAGCCCGAAGCCGAGCAGGCGCTCCTGAGCACGCCCGAGCTGTCCTTCATCATTCGCAAACTGTGGGCGGCGGGCGGCGTGAACATCTCCGCGTCGCATAATCCGCCCGACGATAACGGCATCAAGGTGTACGACGAATACGGCGGCCAGCCGATCCCGCCCCACGATCAACGCTTGGCAGACGCCATGGACCAGGTGACGGACGTGCGCCGCCTGCCCTTTGCGGAAGCGCTGGGCCGCGGCCTGATCCGCCCCATCCCGGGGGATCTGCACCGCGAGTACATCGACGAATACGTGCGCCTGTATGGCGGTGTCTTCACTCCGCGGCCGGACATGCCCGTGGTTTACACGCCCCTGTGCGGGTGCGGGCTGCGTTCGGCCGGCGCCGTCATGCGGAAATTGGGTTTTCCCATCGTATCGCCGCCTGACCAGGGGCCGGATGGAACCTTCGCGCCCATCCCCTTCAAGGCGCCCAATCCCGAAGTCGCGGAAGCAACGGTGCCCGCCACGCGATTTGCCGAGAGCGTGGGTTCGGGCGTCGTGCTCTCGAGTGATCCGGACGCAGACCGCGTGGGCCTGGAAGCTCGCCTGCCCGACGGATCCTGGTATCACTTCGATGGCAACAAGATCGCCACACTGATTTGCTATTACCTGATGCTCGACCCTGAAGGCCCGCGGCGGCGCGGCCTGGTGATGGAGACGCTGGTGACCACGAAGATTCTGGGGAAAATTGCGGCGGCAGCGGGCGACTCCTGGATTGTGGATGACCTTCTGGTGGGCTTCAAGTACATGGCCAACGTGCTGAAAGTTCTGGAGCAGCGCGGGCGGTGGGGCAACGCCTGCACGCGGCCGCAGCGGCTGGTGCTGGCCACGGAGGAAGCGCACGGCCTGATGCTCACGCCCGCCATTCGCGACAAGGATTCTGCCCCGGCGTGCATGTTCCTGGCGGCGCTCTACCAGAAGCTGCGGCAACAGGGCCGGACGTTGCTGGATTACTATATCGAAATCATAGAGAAACTCGGCGGTTATGCGGACGCGGGCCGCTCCCTGGTGATGACCGGAGCCGAAGGCGGGATCCAGCGCGACCGCATCGTGGCGTCGCTGCGTGCGTCGCTGCCCAACATGCTGGGCGGCCGGGCGGTCCGCACGGTGGTGGATTACTGGAACGAAGATTTGTTCGGCCCGCTACAGAGCGGCACCGATCGACTCTCCCGCAACGTGCTCCAGTTTTTCCTGGACGGCGCGATGGTGACCATTCGGCCGTCGGGCACCGAGCCCAAGCTGAAGTTCTATTGCCAACTGGTCCCACCGGACGAGCTGCCGGGCAAAACCGCACGACCGGCGCTGCACGGCATAGAGCTCCACGGCGTAGATTTGTTGCGCCACCTCACCGGGCAGGTGCAAAGCATGGCGCGCACGGTGTATGGGGAACTATTGGCTCGACTAGGTTTGAGCCTGGGGGAGCCGGGCCTGTTGCTGCCCGATATTATCGATATCCAACGCAAGCAGGCGTTCGAGCGCGAAACCGTTCCGCAGCTTCATGATGCGCTGGCACAGGACCGTTTCCAAAATCTGGACGCCCTGCTTGACTGGTTGAGAGCTAACACCGCCGGTATGACACCCGGGGCGGATCCGCTTCCTGCCTTGCGGGCAAGCGTCGCCCATCTCTGCCGCGAGTGGAAAGCCGAGCTTGGCGGGTCAGCCTGTTTTAACGAACTGGCCACGTGGGCCGAGCGCCAGTCACACATCCCGGAGTAGTAGCATCAAGCGTCAGGAACACAGCAAAGTTTTAGCCTCCCTGCTGTAGTGGCTTGGGTTCTGCACAGTTATCAATACCATAGATGGGTGCAGATGCCCCGTGAGAAGCCCACCAATTAATCCAATCACGCTGAATCGCTACGGGCGTTTCGCCTTCATTCTTGGACCGTCGATGAGTCAGGGCAGCCAGAGCGTCTCTGGCCGCGCGGCGAACGTTCGGATCGGATCAATGAGCATCGGAATCAGCAGAGACACGGCATCGCGGCAGCGCGTATTTCCGAGGGCATACACCGCCTCGAAGCGTGTCGAATACTCAGGCCGGGCAAGCACCGTCGTCAAGAGTGGAAGGGCCTCTTTACCATACAGATAGCCAGCAGCCCGCAGCGCGACGAATTGAGAGTGTTCCCCTTTGGTACGACCGATATCGAGCATCTCGCCGCAGTATGCTGTGTCACCTAACCCCCCCCAGCGCCTCAATAGCCAATTGACGGATGTGCTCAGGATTGCCTGCCTCACGGAGTCAAAGGTAATGGTCGAAATTTTTTGACGATAGAAACGAAGGAGATCGCCGCTCTGGCCCTGGCGGAGCTGACCATTCAGTGGTCAACCCCGTCAGGGTTGAGCTCGCCCTCGGGAGGTTCCCCCAGCCGCAGGTTAAAACCTGCGGCTACTCACGGTTGGCCCCTTATAGGTTGTTGTTCCAGCGCCGCAGGCGCTGGAACCCTCAGCGCATATAGAAACGTTCTATGAAAAGCTTGACGAAGTCGCCCGGAAAGGTTAGGAAAGCAGGCGGAGAACGCGCCCGGCCCCGCCACGAATTTTCGCCCCGATCGTTCGACGATCACCCGAAGAGCTTCGGGCGGGGCCGGACGCCTGGAGCGACAACGCATACTCAGATGTCGTCCCGCGAGGACTCTACTATAAGGGTTGCGCCGGTTCCGGGCAAGCGCGTTGTCACCACTCTTTCCGGAGGATTGCCTATGCCGAATTCCGCTTCGCTGGCTCCCAACATCGTGGCCTGGGTCGGTCTGGACTGGGCCGATCAAGCCCATGCGGTTTGCCTGCAAGAGGCCGGGGCTTCGCCCGTGGAGCACTCCGAGTTGCAACACACCCCGGAAGCCCTGCAGTTGTGGGTGGCCGAATTGCGTAGCCGATTTCCCCAGGGCCAGGTTGCCATCGCCTTGGAACAATCGCGGGGTTCGGTCTTCTACGCCCTGATGACTTACGATTTCCTGGTTCTTTATCCCATCCCGCCCAAGGCGCTGGCCGACTACCGCCAAGCGCTTTATCCCAGTGGGAGCAAGGGCGATCCGACGGACGCCCGGCTCTTGCTGGAGTTTCTGCGCAAGCACCCGGAGCGCTTTCGCCCCTGGGTGGCCGACGATGCGCCGACGCGCGAAATCGCTCTCTTGGTGCAGCATCGGCGCAAGCTGGTCGACGACCGCACCGCCCTCACCCATCGTCTCCAAGCCCTTTTGAAGGGCTATTTCCCGCAGGCCCTGGAGTGGGCGGGAGACCTGACGTCGCCTCTGGCCTGGGACTTTGTAAGCCAGTTTCAGAGCCTCGAAGAGGCCCAGAAAGCTTCGCGCTGGAAGGTGCTGAAGGTGTATCGTGCCCACACCCGCCGCACCCCGGAGCAGCTCGAACAGCTCCTGGACCAGATCCGCACCGCCCGTCCTCTCACCACCGACCGCGCCGTCATCGAGAGTTCGGCGCTCATGGTCCGGGCACAGGTCGACCAGTTGCGCGCTCTCGCCGCGGGACTGGAGCGCCTGGAGGAGAAGCTGCAGGAGTTGTTTGCCGCCCACCCTGACCACGACATCTTTAACAGCTTCCCGGGCGCCGGCAAGGCGCTGGCGCCTCGCTTGCTGGCCGCTTGGGGCAGCGACCGCCAGCGCTATGAAACCGCCCAGGATATGGAGTGTCTGTCGGGATCGGCCCCGGTCACCGCGCAGAGCGGCAAGAAGCGCTGGGTGCATTGGCGCCTGGCCTGTCCGAAATTTCTGCGGCAGACCTTCCACGAGTTCGCCGGCCACTCGATTCTCTGGTCGCCCTGGGCACGGGTCTACTACCAGCAAATGCGTAAGCGCGGTGCCGACCATCACCCTGCCGTGCGCAGCTTGGCCTTCAAGTGGATCCGCATTTTCTATCGTTGCTGGAAAGACCATACGCTTTACGACGAAGCCCGTTACCAGCAAGCGCTCGAACGCCACGGATCGCCCCTGGCCGCAGCCTTGCGCCAACTTCCAAACCAGGAGGCGCGCGCCTGAAGAAAAAAACCTTGACATCAAACCTCAGATGTCTTCGGGGCCTTTGAGGTGCAAGATACGGATCCGGAGCGGATTTGCACGTCGCACCTTGGACGGCGGAATCTCATGCTAGGATGCACAGGCGGCGGATAACCGGGCTGACCAATGTCCTCCCAAGGGTGCGTCAAAGTCCTCGAAGGTCAAGAAAACAGGATTGGGTCGAGTCGAGCCCCGGGTGGAGTGCGGTCCGCCGGCCGCCGGGGAAGCTCGCTTCCGGCGCGGAAAGCGGAAGCAGGCACGCCCTTCCCTGCGGGTTGCGGCTTTGCCGGGACCCTGCGATAGCAGGGCTTCGTCAAGGTCGCTTTTAGTGAGATCACCATGCATGCCTCCTTTTATCTCTTGGTAGGTAATCGATAAGGTAACGGCATGAAAATTGCTTGCTATGCCGGGTGGAGATGTGGCTTCTGCTCGGAATGGCGCAGCCGGGTAGGCTCGTGAGGCTCCTGGCCGCCCCTGACGCGCTCGGTCGCGGCTCCGCCACGTGCCTTTCCCCATGGCCTCAGCCAAAAACTCGCATGACGCCGGCCCGCGGGGCGGCCCCCCGGCGACGGAGTATAAATTGCCGATTTTCGATTTCCGATTGCCGATTGGCACGTCCCGCACTTCCAGTTTCCAGTTTCGAATTTCGAGTTCCCACGGTCAGGGAAGGTGGACGGAAGAAAAAAATTTACGAACGAAGCCACCAAGTTATTGAAAAAAAATGATCGCAGAACAAATTGACCGAGAAAAAGCGGACATTTTGGTTTAAGTATCGGACATTTTGGTTCAACGTGGTGACATTTTGACGTGGCCATGCAGCATTTTTCGCACACTTCGGCATGACGGGGTGACGTCTTGGGTGCCAACCCGGAAGAACGGGACCGGAAGAGGGGGACGGGCCATTTCCGACTTACCACGCCTTGCGTGCACTGGGGTCAGGGTCCGTCGGCTGACCGACCTCGCGAAGGGAGGGTTCTTGCCGCCTGCCCAAAGGCGCCGGCTCTCGCCCGGCGGGCGGCGGGAAGGGCTTCGGAACCAACGATGTTATAGCAAATACGGGCAGTTAGCTGTATAGCGGGCATAATGCCCATATCGTTATGTTATTGAATACAAGATACTTATACTTCAGCCCCCGGCGCACGGACGAGAAAAAGGGGAAATAAAAAATGGCGGATGATCCCACGATGTTATTGAAAAAAAGGCCGATAGAAAAGGGTTCGGGATGATCCCACGATGTTTATGAAAACAAGCCAGTTATGGGTACGAACCCACGATGTTTATGAAAATAAAGGTTGTTGCTGACATCATATAATGGCAGACCTTGGGGCGGACGGGCGGGGACACATTGGGTGACGGAGACTGCCGATGCTGAAGCGATGTTTGTTGATGGTTCTGGTGTTTTCCACCTGCGTCGTCGCGGCGGATGTAGGCGGTGGCAAGCAGTGGTGGTCCTACGTCGAGTACCTGGCCAGCGACAAGCTTGAAGGACGGCTGACGGGAAGTGAAGGCCATCGCCAGGCGGCCGAATACGTGGCTGCGCATTTCCGGCAGGAGGGCCTTCAGCCGGCCGGGACAGAGGGCTATATCCAGCCGGTCAAGTTTTTGTCCCGCACGATTACCGAAAAGGAATCAAGCGTGGGGCTGGTGCGCGGCGGGCAACGCGAACCGCTGCGCCTTGGCGAAGACGTCATCATATCGGCCACCGTCGCCCCCGCCCCCTCCATCCATGCGCCCTTGGTGTTTGTCGGCTATGGCCTGAGCGTCCCCGAGCTGAAGTACGATGATCTTGCCGGTCAGGATTTGCACGGCAAAATTGCGGTATACATCGCCGGCGGTCCCTCAGCCATTCCCGCCGCGCTGCGCGCTCACGCCGGGTCACTCGAAGAACGCTGGCTCGCGCTGCACAAAGCCGGGGCATTAGGCTCCATTTCCATCCACAATCCCCATCACATGGACATTCCCTGGGCGCGCCTCAAGTTGTTACTCTTGCAGCCTGCCATGCGTCTCGCTTATCCGGATATGGATGAGACGCCGGGCGAGGAACTGGCCTTGAACTTCAATCCCGCCGAGGCGGGAAAGCTATTTCAGGGGTCCGGACATACTTTCGCCGAAATCGTGAGTGTGGCGGAAAGGGGAGTCCAGGTGCCGCGCTTTCCGCTGGCAGCCTCGCTCGAAGTACACGCGCAATACCGCCAGCAGGAAGTAACTTCGCAAAACGTGGCGGGGGTTTTACCCGGCTCCGATCCGGCGCTGAAGAACGAGTACGTCATCCTCTCCGCGCATGTGGATCACCTGGGCGTCGGAGAACCCATCAACGGCGACCGGATTTACAACGGCGCCATGGATAACGCGGCGGGCGTGGCGACGCTGCTGGAGGTTGCCGATGCCCTCCACGCCTCGCACGCCAAGCCTCGCCGCTCACTGCTGTTCCTGGTGGTGACCGGCGAAGAAAAGGGCCTGCTGGGTTCAAAGTACTACGCCGCGCATCCCACGGTTCCCCGCCGGCAAATTGTGGGCGATCTGAATGTTGATATGTACCTTCCCCTATACCCTCTGAAAAGGCTGATCGTGTATGGCCTCGAGGAATCGGATTTGGGGCCGCTGCTGAAGTCGGTGGCCTCTTCGGAGGGGGTCGAGGTGCAGCCTGACCCGGCGCCGGAACGCAACGTCTTTATCCGCAGCGACCAGTACAGCTTTATCAAGGAAGGCATCCCTTCCATCTTCTTTTCCTTCGGTTACGCCAAAGGCCCACCGGAGGAGACCATCGTGAAGCAGTGGCTGACGCACCGCTATCACGCGCCCTCGGATGACGTGAACCAACCCGTCGACCTGGAGGCCGCCGCGAAGTATAACGAGATTGTGTTGCGGCTGGCGGAGGCCATGGCCGACAACGCCAGTCGTCCGCATTGGAACGCCAACTCGTTCTTCCGGCGCTACGCGAAGTAGATGCGAAATTAACGAGCCAACTCAAAATTAGGACACAACCTCTCCCACCAAGCGTGCGAGGGGAGGTAGAATCGGAACCTGTGGCCCTCTCCCCTCCAACAAATGGGGCAAGGGAAGTCGAAATCCGAAAGCCCGGAAGAAACGATGCCGCGTCCCCACGGCTTCGAGATTGTGACGAAATCAGGGCTGTTGCGGCGGTCGGAGACCGTCGCTACAGATCGAAAATCATCCAGTGACTCCAGATAACTCAGTTAAATCCGAATCCGAATCGACAGCGGCGAGCCCGGCGGCCCCGCCGAATGCCGCTGACCGCATCATGAATGGCGCGAATATCCGCGGGTTTAAGCGGCGGGCGGCGTACGTCCTTATCCTGGTAGCCGTTGCGCTTCTGCCCTACCTCAATGCTTTGCGTAACGGCTTCGTTTACGACGATAACGAGCAGGTCCTGATCAATCCTTACCTCCGCAGCTTCCATCATCTGAAAGAAATCTTCACTTCTTCGGTGTGGTCGTTCATGGGCGACTTCCGCGGCTCTTCGAACTACTACCGCCCCGTGATGTCGCTGGGATACCTGGTTTGCTACCAGCTTTTCGGGCCGCGCGCCATCGCCTTTCACCTGGCAAACCTGCTGTTGAACGTGGGTGTCGTGCTGCTGGTGTTTCTGGTCACGCTCAAGCTGTTCCGCTCGCCTGCCGTGGCGCTGGTCTCGGCCTGCATCTTTGCGCTCCACCCTATTCACAGCGAAGCAGTGGATTGGATCGCCGCGGTCACTGAGCTCGAACTGGGGCTGTTTTACCTGATGACCTTCTGGTTTTTCCTGGCGTCGGCGCGCACGGCGGGCCGCACATCCGTGCCGCTTCAGGCGGGCATGGCAGGCAGCTTTGTGCTGGCCCTGCTTTCCAAGGAGCAGGCGCTTACCCTGCCGGTGGTGGCCGCGTTGTACGAGCACTACTTCCGCGAAGATCGGGCGGACACCACCCGGTTCCAGAAGATTTGCCGGTACGGCTCGCTCTGGCTGCTGGCCGCAGTTTATCTCGCCGCGCGCGTCCGGTACCTGGGCGGAATGGCTCCCATGACCGGTCAGTCGGGACTGGGTACAGACGACTTGGTGGTTTCAGCCTTTTCCATGATTTGCCGCTACGGCTGGAAACTGATCTGGCCGGTGCGGCTCTGCGCCTACTACGTTTTCCCCTACGACATCACCCGGCTGTATCCCGCGGCGCTGGCAGGGGTGCTGGTGCTGGCGATCTGGGTATTTGCCTTTTTCGTCCTCCGCCGGTTCAACCGCCAAGCCGCTTTTGGTGTGGTATGGATCCTCGCCACGCTCGCCCCGGTGCTGAACGTCGGCTGGATGAGCAGCAACCCCTTTGCGGAACGTTACTTGTATCTTGCCTCCGTAGGCTTCTGCTGGATCGTAGGCTGGGCAGGCGTGCAAGCATGGAACTCCCTCGCGGAGCGCGGCTCGCGATGGCGCCTGATTCTTCCCGTGGGGGCCGGCATCCTCGGACTGCTCTGCGTCGTTCGCATCGTCACGCGCAATCGCGATTGGCGCGACAACCTTACTTTTTATACCGCCACCCTGGCGCTCTCGCCTGACGCCTATTACATCCACAACAACCTGGGCACCGTCTACTGGGACCTCGGCAACATTGGGGCGGCCGACAAAGAATGGCGGACGGCTCTGCGCCTGGCGCCCGGCAGCGAATACGTTTTGCACAATCTGGGCTTGGTGGCGAATACCGAGAAGCATTACGCCGAAGCGGAGAGCTTCTTCCTGCGTGCGCTGGCGGTTCGGCCGAATTACAGCGATGCGCATCTCGACCTTGGAATAGCGTATCAAGCCACTGGCAGGCTCGAAGAAGCCGAGGCCCAACTCCGCACGGCAGAGCGGCTTTCGCCCCTGAGCGTGCGGGCGCACAATACCCTAAGCGAGTTCTACTTTGACCGGCGGCAAATGGACCAGGCGGAACAGGAAGCGCGCCGCTCCGTAGCAATTGAACCCACCACCCAGGGGTACTGGGATCTCGGCTTGGCGTCATGGGTGAAGGGTGATCGGGCCGGCGCCGAGCACGCCTTCCTTGGCGCGGCTGCCCTTAGCCCTGCCGACAGCCGGTCGTACTTCATGCTCGGTCTTTTCTATATGGATTCCGGCCGCAATACCGACGCCATCCGCGAGTACCGCAAGGGGTTGCAATTCGACCCCGGCAATGCCGAGGCCCTGACGAACCTCAATAAGCTGGAATTCCTTAAATAAGGTATACGGCATACGGGATACGGCATACGGGATACGGGATAAGGAGTAAGGGTAAAGGGTGAAGGGTAAAGGGTAAAGGATAAAAACCGACGGGTTTTGGGGTTGCGCACGGTGAGCAGAAAAATCCAAGGAATCGGGAAGCGAGATAACACACCTTTATCCCTTATCCTTTAGCCTTTACCCTTTACCCTTCACCCTTTACCCTTTACCCTTCACCCTTTAGCTTTAGCCTTCACCCTTTTCCTTAAGCAGGCTCTCTTCGACCAGGATCGCGTGTGCTTCGCGGGGGCCGTGGACGCCACGGATCAGGATTTGCTCGATGTCTGCGGTGCGGCTGGTGCCGGTGACGAACACCACAGAACGGCCAGCCCGGGGGCGGTCATGGGGGTTCGCAAGCGGGAGTTTGGACAAAACGTCATCAAGCGAGCCCACAAGTTGACTGCGCCGATAAAGAGCAATGTGAATGGGGGGAGCCAACGAGGCGACTTGGACGCCCTCCGTGGCGCTGCTCAGCACCAGTGTACCGCTTTCGGCCAATACAAAATCCACCCCGGTGATGCCCGCCCCGGCGGCGAAACTCGCCTTGGTGAAGTCAGCCAGAGAAGCCGGTCCCGCCGCCCCCGGCCCGGAGGACCAGGTGGTAACAAACTTATTGAGTGCGGTCAGCCGGTCGGCAATGCGCAATTCGGCCAATAAAGGGTTCCGGGAGAGCACCACGGCCTGGGTTTCCGCCAGCACCAGGATCTTCTGAAACACGGACTCCAGTTCGTCCATGTTCGAAACGCGGTAGGCAACACCCGCCACCTTCTCCCATTCGACCTCGAATTTGGCCTGAAAGTCCTCGGGTTTCAGCGGGGGCATGACACCAGCGAGGTCAAGGGGGGGCGCCGGGGAAGTCGGAGGGGTTGAACTGGTCCGCCCCAGAGCTTTTCGAACCCGATCCAGCATTTCCTCGCGCGTTGCCATTGGGATCTCCACCTGTGCCGCTAACTGATGCGTCGCTGTGGCGCGATGATTTTCTCCGTGTCCTCTGCGTCAAAGGCTTTCGCACAGGGACTCTCGGTGGCCTCTGTGAGAAATTCCTTAAGCACAGAGGTCATCAAAAAGACCTTTTTGTTACGGCCCTACCGAGCTGCGCACCGCCCAACGCCATCAAAAACGGGATTATAGCATTTCTTATCCATACTGCATCGTGCTGAAAGACAAGGAATTAAATAGGCACAAAAAAAATTAGAAAAAAGCTTGCAACCTTGGTATCATCTCGAACATCCGAATCCACGGGCGAACCTTTAAGCAGGTTTTGCTAGACAGATTTAGGAAGGACGGACGAGCATGCGAACAGTGGTGAAGTCTCCAAAAAAGGTGTATCGAAGCATCTTGCTGAAGAAGCGCGACGAGATTCTGGCTTCTGCGCGGAGCGAACCCGAGGCCCTGTCTGCCAGTGTGCAGTCTCCTGACGCCGTGGAGTTTGCCGTCAGGACCGTTGAGCAGGATGTCACGGTGGTTACTGCCAATCTGCGCAGCCGTACGTTAAGGGAAATCGAGGGGGCGCTAGCACGTTGTGCAGGCGGAACTTATGGCCTGTGCGAGGCGTGCGGCGACGATATCTCTCCCAATCGGCTCAAGGCAATTCCTTGGGCGCGGTATTGCGTCACCTGCCAGGAAATGCGCTCACGCAACTAAGGGCTTTTTTCCGAAAAATGCCAGTTCATTCGCTTTGCTGAGAGGGTAGACCTCTCGGCAAAGCGCGCGTTTCAAAGCAGATAGCAGCTTTTGGCGCGCGGCCAAGACGGGGTAAACGTGTGCCTGCCTAACGGGGTTGGCCCTGGGTATCCAAGGTCGCCGTGAGGACCGTGGTGTGCCGTGGGCCCCTCACTCACGACGGGTCACGTTCTGGGCAATTTCGAACTTTCCGGGTTGCAATCCCGCGCGCAGAGCTGTGTCGTGCGCCAGCAGTTGGACATAAACGCTGTCCACCAGTGTGCCCAGCCCCAGTTCCAACGGGTGCACTCTCACCAGGCGCAGGTTCAAACGGTTCTCGAAGGGCATATCGGTGAGCAGGAGCACCCGTCCGTCAACCTTCCCGATGTCGGCGGCGAGCTTCAGGAGGAGTTTGCCGGTAATCCCCTGGCGGGCAAACACAAGATACCGGTGGTTCGGATTGATGATCTCCATCGGCCCATGCCGGAACTGCGCCGCCGTGATGGGCTCGGCCGCCACCCGGGCCACCTCCTTCAACATCAGCGCGCCCTGGTAGGCGGTGGCGAGGTCGGCTCCGCGGGACATCAGCGCCGCGTAGCTGGGCCGGTCAAAGAACTCCACGATGGGCGGCATCACAACCAAGCGGCGTTCCAGCAGCATTTCCTGCATTTGCGCGGCACGCATGATTTCCTGGGAAAGCTGGGTGGGGGCCTTGCCCGCGATGGCAAAAGCCAGGTACATGAGCACCGCCACCGAGCAGGTGTAAGTCTTGGTGCTGACGGCAACCTGCTCGCCAGCCATCATCGGCAGCAGCAGGGTGGCGCCCTTACCCAGGGCACTGCGTTCCACATTGGTCACGGCAACCACAAAACAACGGGCCGGCAGGCTTTCCAGCAGGCGCAGCACTTCCGCCGTCTCGCCGGATTGGGAAACGACCACCAGTAAGGTGTCGGCCCGCAAAACCTTCAGGTGGTGATGGACTAATTCAGCGGTTTCCCACACCAGGGCGCGCACGCCCCGCTGCGTCAAGTAGGCTTGTGCGGGGTAAGCCGCGAAAAGGGATGAGCCCATGCCGGTGAATACCACCGTGGGAGGCCACTGCGGCGTCACGCTGCGCAGGGCTTTTGCCGGAATGGCGCCCGGGCTGGAGTAGTACTTGCGCAACCCCGAGAGCGCTGCCGGCTGATTCGAGATTTCGTCTAAGAGTTCGGCCATATAACGTATCGCCGGCATCCAGCCGGCTCGCGGGCGCCCCCAGGATGGCGGCGTTACGGTCAAGCTGCGAGCGGCACGACGGCGGCGGCTTGTTCTCTCCCCAGGGCCGCCACCAGCGCCATCGCGTAAAATGCTCCAACCACGAGGCACGAAACAAACACCACTGCATGGAACTTAAACAGAATAAACTCCTCTGCGGCGCGCGACAAGTAGAGCAACGAAATCAGCGCCTGAGCAGTCAGGGGTTCTCACATCGCCGGATGCGGAAAGCGCTTGGCCGGGCTCTCACCGTTGTCGGGGTCGGCGCCTTGCAGGAAATCGAAATCGCATCCCTGGTCGGCTTGGAGGATGTGATCCAGGAAGAGCTTGCCGTAGCCGCGCGTGTAAGGCGGGGCGGGCGCTTGCCAATGCGCCAGCCGCCGGTTGATTTCGGTTTCGGGCACGCGCAGCTCGAGGCGCCGGTTGGGCACGTCCAGTTCGATTTCGTCTCCATCCTGAACGATGGCCAGCGGCCCGCCCACGGCGGCTTCCGGCGCCACATGGACGACAATGGTCCCGAAGCTGGTGCCGCTGATGCGCGCATCGCTGAGGCGGACCATGTCCTTCACGCCGGCTCTCAGCAGCTTGGCCGGAATGGGCAGGTGCCCCCATTCGGGCATCCCGGGCGCGCCCTTGGGCCCGGCGTTCTTGAGCACCAGCACCGAATTTTCATCGACGGCCAAATCAGGATCGTCAAGGCGCGCCAGCAGATCGCGATTATTCTGGAAAACCACCGCCCGCCCGCAGTGCTTCATCAGGTGCGGCGAAACTGCGGATTGCTTGATGACGGCGCCCCGCGGAGCCAGGTTGCCGTTCAGCACCACTACGCCGCCCTGCGGCAGCAACGGCTCATTGAGCGGCCGGATGACCTCGCGATTAAAGCACGCCGCGCGCTTGAGGTTCTCACCCATGGTCTTGCCCGTTACCGTGAGCGCATCCAGGTGCAGCAGCGGGCTGATTTCCTTCAGCACGGCAGGCACGCCGCCGGCATAGCTGAATTCTTCCATCAGGAACTTGCCCGAGGGCTTCACGTTGGCAATGAACGGGGTGGTGGCCGCGATGGCATCGAAGCAGGATAGCGGCAGATTGATCCCCAGCCGCCCGGCAATCGCCACCAGGTGCACAATGGCATTGGTCGAGCCGCCCAGCGCCATCAGAAGCCGGATGGCGTTCTCGAGCGCCGCGGCGGTCATGATCTGCGACGGCCGCAGATCTTCCCGCACCATCTCCACAATGCGTTTGCCGCTCAATTCGGCGATCATCAGGCGGCGCGAATCGACGGCCGGAATATCGGCGCCGTTCGGCAGGGTCATGCCCAGGCCTTCCGCGATGCTGGCCATGGTGGACGCGGTTCCCATCACATAGCAGTGGCCGGCGGTGCGCGCCACGCAACTCTCAATTTCGCACCATTCCTCCTCTGCCAGGCGGCCGGCGCGCACCTCTTCCCACATTTTGCGGACGTCCGTACCGGCGGCCAGCTCGCGGCCGTGCCACATGCCGCTCAGCATCGGCCCGCCCGGCACCATGATGGCGGGCACATCCACGCTGGCCGCGCCCATCAACTGCGCGGGCGTAGTCTTGTCGCAGCCGCAGAGCAGCACCACGCCGTCTAGCGGATGACAACGGATGGATTCCTCCACTTCCATCGCCATCAGGTTGCGGTACAGCATGGTCGTGGGCTTCATCAGCATCTTGCCCAGCGAGATGGTGTTGAATTCCAGCGGGAAACCTCCCGCCTCCCACACGCCGCGCTTCACGGCTTCCGCCACCGTGCGCAAGTGCGCGTTGCAATTGTTGAGCTCGCTCCAGGAATTGCAGATGCCGATGACGGGCTTGTCCTCAAACACATGCTCGCTGAAGCCCTCGGAGCGCAGCCACGCGCGGTGGCCAATCCCCCAGCGATCGCGCTTGCCAAACCAATCGCGGCTGCGAAGTCGCGGGAAGTCATCTTGGGAACGAGGATTCATTGTGGCCTCATCAACGATTTTAGATTTTCGATTTTGGATTTTAGATTAAGTTCCATTGCACAGTCAGAATGGAAAATCAGCCGTGGTGGTTCGCAAAGTTGAACACATGGGCCGCGAAAAGTTATGAACGGCACTCACCGGCCGGGCGTTCGGCTGGTACGGGCTCGCCGCATCTCGATTAGCCGGGTAACTTCAGGCACAAGGCGCTTGGGCACGACGACCACCGTCTGCCCCCTTCGCCTGAAGGCGGCCTCGTCTTCAGCGACTGCTTCATCTTCGGTCTGCTGCTCGTAGTGTTCCAAGACACGCCGAACCCGGTCCTCATTCCATCCAGTCGGAAAGCGATTTCGTTTCATCGGGTTCAGTACAGCATCAAATCAAACGTGCCGCAAATTCACTTGCTCGGGCAAGTGTGAAGCGTCTCCGACCCATCTGCCATTTTACGCCTTCGCCAAATGGAAGAGCGGCTCGAGCCCCTGAGCGCCTGCCAGGAGCGTCTTTTCTTCTTCCGGCTCGATGGGCTTGAAGTTCTGCGCCACGTCCATGGCCAGCCGAAAATAGGTCTCATCGCCCGGCGGAACGGCGGCGGTGATGGGATGCGACAGCGTCCAGCGCAAGGCCAGTGCGGCCTCGACGGGCAGTGACGTAGGCTCATACCAGCATTTGGGATTGGGATGATTCTTCTTCTCGGCAGTGGGCCACGTGGTCTTCGCCATGCTCTTTAGCGCCAGGATGCCCATGCCCCGTTCGCGCGCTGTCGCAATGATTTGCGGACCGAAATTGGCCTGCGAGAACAGCACGAAGTTGATGGGAAAAAGGATCGTATCGAAATTGTAGTGATCGAGCATGGAGAGCGCGTTTTCCACCGAGTGGGCGGAGAACCCGATGACACGCACTTTGCCCGCCTGGCGTGCGGCCTGAAACGTCTCCATGGCGCCGTCCGGGCCAAAAATCTTCTCCACGTCTTCCTTGGTGGTCACCGCATGGAACTGGTACAGGTCCACGTGATCGGTTCGCAACAGGCGCAGTGATTCGTCCAGTTCTTTTGCCGATCCATCCTTGCTGCGCTCCGTGGTTTTGCAGGCAAGGAAGGAGCGCTTGCGGTAAGGTTCGAGCGCTGGTCCCAGGCGCGACTGGGCGTTGCCGTAAGTGGGCGCCACGTCGAAGTAATTGATGCCGCGGTCAAACGCTTCCGCCACGATGTTGTTGGCATGCGCTTGCTCTGCATCCATCACCACGATGCCGCCCAGGGCAATGATGGAAAGATCCACGCCCGTCTTGCCCAGGCGGCGCTTGGGTATGGGCGCCATTTTTGACGTTTCAGCCGCCCCCGCCGGGCGGTCAAGGAGCTTTCCGGACGCCGCCAGCCCCGCCGCTACGGTTCCCTTACGAAGAAAATCTCGTCGTCGCATCGGCTACCTCCTTGTGCCAAAAAACAATCATTTGGGTAATTGCTCCCAAATCCACCCTACACCATCGACCAACTTGCCGCAAGCACCGTAGATGATGATGTGAACTTGAGTTCATTACCTCGGCGGCTTTCTGGGGGCCGGCGCTTGCTGCCATCTGAACGCGCCCTATTCCACCCGTACAACCACCGGCCGCGCAGTTCGTTGGTTGCCTGGAACACAAGTGCATCCCCTTGCGGGGCTCCGTCGAAAGACGCGCGCAACCCGTCGATTCTAAACGAACGCCCAAGTGGCGACTTTCATGACTATGGGTGGGCCCCAAGGCCCGTCCCCACTCTGAATGACGGGGTGGGGAGGCGGGGCTCACGCGCCTGCGCTTGCCGCCCATCGTCCACGATCCATCCCAGTATCGCCTGTGGCAGCGCCGATTCTATCCGTTCAACGTCTTCAGCGAAGAGAAGATTCAGGAGAATCTGAACTACCTGCACAACCATCCGGTTATACGCGAGCTCCCTTTGGGGCTGTTGTTCTGGTAGAATTTGCGCCGCACGCGCGTTCCATGGGCGCCCATGAAGATTTGCCACACTTGCCAGCAAACCTACTCCGATACCATCCACTTCTGTCCGCGTGACGGCGATCAACTCACGGCCCAAGCCACGGAAACCGAAACACAACTTGCCGGAGGGCTCTCACGGCGCTTTCGGATTGTCCGCCAACTGGGAGCGGGCGGCATGGGTGCGGTCTTCCTCGCCGAGCAGATCGCGGTGGGCAACCGTCCGGTGGCGCTCAGGGTCCTGAGCCGCAAGCTGTTGGATGACCCCGACTTCCTGCTTCGTTTTCAAAACGAAGCGGCTTCCACGGGCCGCATTCATCACCCCAACGTCGTCACCATTTACGAATCCGGCCAGGCCGGTGACGGCACGCCCTATATCGCCATGGAGTTTCTGGAAGGCGAATCCCTCCGCCAGGCCCTCACGCGGCGGGGTGCGCTTCCCGTGCCCGAGGTTGCGGAAATTCTCCAGCAAGCGGCGCGGGGGCTGAACGCCGCGCACAAGCTGGGCATCATTCATCGCGACCTCAAACCCGATAATATTTTCCTGACGTATCCCGACGACGTAGGGGCACCCCTTGTGGGCGCCCACGACGTAGGGGCAGGCCTCGTGCCTGCCCTCCCGGTCGGCATTGCCGACACCGGGCGGGCACAAGACCCGCCCCTACGACCCGTGGTGGTCAAACTCGTCGATTTCGGCATCGCCAAGCTGCGCGAATCCGGCGCCCACACGCAGACCGGCATGGTACTCGGCACGCCCGCATACATGTCGTTCGAGCAGGCGTCGGGCATGAGGAGCGATGAACTTGACGCGCGCTCTGACATTTACTCGCTGGGCGTTGTGACATACGAGATGCTCACCGGCCGCACGCCGTTTCATTCCGACACGCCGGTGGGATACCTGCGCATGCACATGCAGGAAGACCCACCGCCATTCCCCACGGTCAAACCGGATCTCCCCGCGCTGCCCCAACTCGAAAACGTGGTGATGAAGGCGCTCACCAAAGACCGCGACCAGCGCTATGCCTCCGCGCTCGATTTTGCACACGAGTTCATGGCAGCCGCTGCCGATTCTCCACCGGCTGCGCAGGCAGAACTGCAGCGGGAAGTCGCCAAGCCTCAGCCGCAAACCAAAGTCACGCCTGTGCCCAAGACAAGTGTTCCCGCTGCGGGGGGGGACACAGTTGCCGCCAAAACCATCACTGAAATAGCTCACCCCTCACGACGAAAATGGCTCGTCAACGGGGTCCGTTGGAAAAGAGTGGGGATTATCGCTTCAGTCGTCTGGATTCTCGGTGCGGGTATCTACACCCTCAAAGTCCAAGACGATGCTGATTCGAAGTTTGTAAATGATATGACATTGTCTTGCATTGACGCTTACAACTTTCAGAAGCCGGCGCTTGAGAAATGCCTAAAAAAAGGCACCGACTCTGTTGCGGAAAGGATTCCCGGTGAGCGCCTAGAGGCGGCAATTGTCGCCTTGGTCCCCGTACCGCTGGGTTGGGGATTTATCTATCTGGTTCTCTTTCTTGTGCGCTGGATTAGGCGCCCGCTCGCAGCGGCCAGAACACCGCAGTTCCAGGCTGCGCCGGAGCCGCCAAGCAAGATGAAGTTCTTCGTCATTGCGGGGGCTGCGCTGATTCTAATCGTCGTGGGGGTCCTTTATTTTTGGCAGCAAGCCGAGAGGAATCCGAATCCAGATGGGTCGATAAATAAGGCAGACATGTCTTCGTCCGCCAAAGCCGAGCCATCCCATGGGGAGGCGATCAATCCCAAAGACGGGCTAAAGTACGTATGGATTCCGCCGGGGACGTTCCAAATGGGTTGCTCGCCCGGGGACAGCCAATGTGGAAGAGAAGAGAAACCGCCGCATCAGGTGACCATCACCAAAGGCTTCTGGTTGGGGCAAACGGAGGTGACGGTGAGGGTGTACAAACGCTTCGCGGCGGCGACAGGAAGGCAAATGCCACCTGAGCCTGTTGTTATTGCCGGGAGGCCGCTCAATCCTGGGTGGGGTGACGAGGCCATGCCGATTGTCGATGTGACATGGGATGATGCCCGCGCCTATTGCAGTTGGACAGGCGGGCGACTGCCGACGGAAGCTGAGTGGGAGTATGCGGCGCGGGCCGGGAGCACGGAGGTGCGATACGGGCCAATCGACGAGGTTGCCTGGTACGCGGACAACAGTGGTCGGCAACGCTTGGACAGCGAGAGGATTTGGAAGGAAGACAAGGCTCATTACTACAAGCATTTGAATGAAAACGGCAACAACATGCACGATGTCGGCCAGAAGCGAGCCAACGGATTCGGGTTGTACGATGTGCTGGGGAACGTGTATGAATGGGTGAACGACTGGTACGACAAGAAGTACTATCAGATAAGCCCCTCTCAAGACCCGGCGGGGCCAACGAGCGGTGCGGAGCACGTTGTCCGTGGCGATTACTGGGGCGCAGATCCCAGAGGCGTCCGCATATCGAACCGCGCGGGGGCCAACCCGGGCGCCAGGTACTACATGTTCGGGGTCCGCTGCGTCGGGGAAGCCTCTGGCCCTTGACCCGTGGTAGCCTCAGAAAGGGTGGCAAATGACTAGCGAAATTGGCTTGGGGCTAGGGCAGCTCATCATTCCAGCCGCAGCGGGCTTATTAGGCGTCGTGGTTGGGGGATGGACAACCTCTCACAATCAAAAAAAGGAACGCAAGCATAATCACTCCAGACAGCAGTTGGAGTGCTTTTACGGCCCATTGCTTGCGATGAGGCTACAGATAAGGTCGAAGAGCGAATTGCGAGCGAAGCTCCATGGAATCGCCAACGCAGCTTGGCAGGAGAGGCTTGACTCAGTGCGTGATGATCCTGCGGCCATGCAAGCAGTGGAAAAGGCGCGCGGACCAAAGTTCGACAAAGTCTTCGACTATAGCGACGAGCAGTTTAGAGACGAACTCATACCGCTCTATCGGAAGATGCTCGAACATTTCACGCAATATATGTGGTTAGCGGAGCCCTCAACCCTTGGTCACTTTGCTGCGTTGGTTAAGTTCGTTGAACTCTGGAATAGGTTCCTGGCAACGAGTCTCCCGCATGAAATGCTTGAGAAGATCGACCACAGCGAAAAGGAGCTGGAGCCCTTATATCAAGACCTGGCAGCGCAAGCAGAGAGACTTCGCCAAGAACTAAAGAAATGACCATTGGTGTTCGCCGCCCGGGTCCCCGGCCGGGCCTCACGGTGTGGCAAGCAGATTGCCGCACACTGCGGGACAATGCCGGGATCGGGAGCGAGGAGTTACTTTTATGGCGATGTTCTCAAGATGCCCCAACTGCCGTAGCGAGATAGAGATAAATAAGATGCCCACGGCCCCCGGAAAATCTTCGCAGGCGGGCCCCGGAGAGCGTCCGCCCAACACGATTGTCAAATGTCCGGTCTGCGGCAAGGAGCTTCTTCCGAAGGATTGTTATCTTAAATCACCGTAGCGGGCCACGGTCAGCGCCGTCCCGACCGTCGGCTTTTCCCACGCCTGAAGCCCTTCGCATCTCACGACTTGTTCCCGAGGGCCTTTTCCACCGCTTCCGGGTTTCGATCAATCACCGTCCAGTAGGCGCACAAGGAATTGTCGATTGACGATTTTCGATTGGCGATTGACGGACGAGGCCAAGAGCAGTGACCAGTGACGGGTGACCAGTGACAAGAAGCAGGCGAACTCCTCCGCCTGACGGCGTTAGAAAGCGAGCGTAGCGTGATATTATTCAGGTAGGTCGATAAAAGGGTGCGGCGATGAGCGTTCTCAGTGAGGTAAACCCGACACGAATGGGCGAATTCTGCCGGAAGTGGAAAATTGCCGAGCTTGCCCTTTTCGGCTCGGCCTTGCGGCCGGACTTTGGCCCCGCGAGCGATGTGGACGTGCTCGTGACATTTGCGCCGGACTCCCACCCCAGCCTGTTTGATCTGGTTCAGATGGAGGAAGAACTTAAAGAAATCTTTGCCCGGGAAGTGGATTTGGTAAGCCGACGAGGCCTCGAAAACAGCCGGAACTACATCCGTCGAAAGGCCATCTTGGATTCGGCACAGGTTTTCTATGCCGCGTGACGTCGCCTATCTGTCTGATGATCCATGAAGATGACTACGTCGATCTCGCCGTGGTTTGGGACACCGTTCAAAACCACCTCCCCGCCTTAATCCAGTCCATCGCGCCACTCGTGCCTCCACCGGAGAGTCCATAGCAAGCGCAGTGCCCGGCCAGCGGGTGGCGCGTGCATTGCCTTTTTTGTATGCGCCCCACGAACACGGGCAACATCTCTGTCACCACGTCCCATCCGTGGCCGGTTCTGGCTTCTAACGGTGGCACAGCGCGGCGGAGCCGCAACCAAAACGGCGGACGCGGGCTGTCACCTAGAATGTCGATGCGGCCAGCGCCAATATTTTTGCGTCTTTCGCCCTCCTACGCGATAAAATCTTGCTAAACAAGACTTTACGCCCTTGTAATACAGGCACTCCTGCCTGTGCCCTCCTACCAGGAGAGAATAAATGTAGCAACTCAACGCTCCCGCGAAGCGGGAGACCGTGAGTAGCCGTAGGTGAAACCTACGGATTCGGAGCGGCGAAGACGCTTCGGCCCTGACGGGGCCGACCTTTCCGTGGTCAACCCCGTTGGGGTTGAACTCGCACGCCGGCGATTCACTCATCTTGGTCGGTTCCCGCATCCGCAGGTTGAAACCTGCGGCTACTCACGGTTGGCCCCTCCGGGGCCATTTGACCGAGCAATACCTTCGCGCTTAATTTGACCGAGTGATATCTTCGCGCTTACGAGGTTGCACCTAAGTTTACGCCGAGCTGGCAATTTTGCTGAGCAATCCGCTGATGGCCCCGGCCAGACGCTCGGCCGTGAAGGATTCCGGCAGGGGTATCGCGAGCATGGGGCGTTGCGTTTGGGTGTCGATCCGGCACAGCGCGGCGACGGCGCGTTCGAGGGGTTGCAGGCGGTCAGCCGTCCCTGCCGTATCTGGGCGCGGCGGAGAGATCGACTCCAGAAAGTTCAGCCCGGCTTCCAGCAATTTAGCGGCGGCACTGCCCAGGTCGGGAACCAGCGGACGCTGGGTGACGATGGGCGCAGAGGGTTTCACCTCAGCCGACAGGGGAGGAGCCCCAGCCTGCATTGCCTCTCCCGGTGAACTTGCCGGCGCGCTGCCGGCTCCCAGCTTGCCCCCCGCCGCCGCTTCCCCGAGCAGGACGGGCGTGGGCAGTGGCGGCGAAATAATCGGCTTCGGGCGTCCCGGCTCATCGCAAAAGACTTCCTTCATAACCTGCATCATGCTCTTGCGGCCGAGCTTGGCAAAGCTCACTTCATCCGCCGCCGAATCAAATAGTCCCTTAAATAATGCCTTCTTCAGTTGGAGCGTTTCCCACACCCGCTCTTCAATGCTCTGCTCGGTCAGCAGATGGATCACCTGAACCGGCTGGGTCTGCCCCAGCCGGTGCACTCGCCCGATTCGTTGCTCCAGCCGTGCGGGGTTCCACGGCGGCTCGAAATTTACCACGGCCGATGCGGCCTGGAGGTTCAACCCCACCCCACCGGCATCCGTCGAGAGAAAGACCCGGCAGCCCGCATCGTCGCGAAAGCGGGCAATCAGTTCGCCGCGCTTCCGCGCGGGGACGGCTCCATGCAGCGAAACCCAGGGGATTTTAAGTTTGGCCAGTTCCTGGCCGGCCAAGTAGGTCATCCGTTCGTACTCGCTGAAGACCACCACCTTGCGCTTCTCTTCAATCGCCAATTCGCGAATGATCTCGCGGAATTCTTCCAGCTTGGGAGAAAAGTGCGTCTCCTTATCAAACAGAAACGTCGAGTTGCAGAGCATCCGCATGTTCTGAATGCAGCAGGTGATGCGGCGCAGGTCGATTTCGGAGAGCCAGCCCTGCCGCTGCCACTTGTGCATGAGGCGGCTCAGGATATCGCTCTGCTCCCAATAGGGGCCGGCCTGCTGCTCGGTCATGCGCACGCGAAAAATCTGGTCGGTCCGCTTGGGCAGTTCCGGCAACACTTCCTGGCGCGTGCGCCGCAGCAGAATCGGTTCGAGCTGGCGATGGATCTGGTCGAGACCCCGGTACCCCAGCAGCTTCCCGTTCTCGTCTTCCATGCGGTGTTCCTTCAGGAAGCGGAAGGCCGGCCCCAGGCGGCGGCCGTCTACAAATTCCACAACGGAGAAGAGCTCTTCGAGCTTGTTTTCGAGCGGCGTGCCGGTAAGGACGAACGCGTAACGGCTCTTGAGCTGCTTGATGGTGCGGGCCGTGGCCGTGGCCCAATTGCGGATGCGCTGCGCCTCATCCAGGATGATCAGGTCGGGGCGCAGGCCGTGCATGTCCGCCAGATCCTTCAGGACCAATTCGTAGCTGGTGAGGTTAAAGAATGCAGGCTGGGCATAGAGCTTTTTCCGATGCGGCATCGCTCCGTCAATGACTTGCACGGAGAAACCGCTGAACTTCTCGATCTCGGTCTTCCACTGGTATTTGACGGAGGCGGGCGCCACCACCAGCACGCGCTCGATGCCGCGCTTGCGCCGGAGTAACTCCGCGGCGGCTATGGCCTGGACCGTCTTGCCCAGACCCATATCGTCGGCCAGGACCACGCGGCCGCGGCACGTGGCAAACAACGCGCCGCGAACCTGGTAGGGAAGCAGCGGCACTTTCAACAGGCCCTGGAGCGGACGCTTGCCTTTCTCCAGCAGCGCCAGGCTCCGGCGCTCTTCCTGAAGCCCTGAAGCCAGCTCGTTTTCGCGGTCGATGAAGTCCAACACGTCGCTGTAAACCACGGTGGACTCCTCGGCCGAGCGGAGCTTCTCAATGACCTCCTCAAAGCGGTGAAGATATTCCGGCCGCAGCAAACCGTCGGCATCGAAATACTGCGCAGCGGCCGCGCGCAGAGCCGGTGAGCAAACCGCCGGCAGCCGCAAGCGCACATTCAGGGTCTCTCCATAGTGCAGCGAAAGCGAGGCCCGGGTGCGCCGGTAGCGCTGACGATCGAGGGAACTGCCGAACCGCGCGCGCAGGCGCAGCAGCAAGGCCTCAATGTGCTTGCACGTGCCCAGCCTGTTCACCGCAAAATCCGGGCACGAGCAGAAATTCTCAAACAGGCTGGGACCGCGCATGGCCACCCGGTAGGTCCTGCCACTCGCGGATTTCACCTCGTAATCGCCGTAGACCTGCCCCTCGGGTTGCACCAGAATGCTCTCAATTGCCGCTGTCGCTCGCTGCTGGCGGGCTGAGATTTGCTCCTCCACTAACATCCGCGCCTCCGGATTGCAAGGATGAATGGCGAGGATATCAGTAGTAGGCCGGCGTTTGGAAGGGTGCTTTCTAAAACCGAGCTTGGCCGCGCCCCGGGACCCGCCCAAACGCTCGGCCGTGAAGGATTCCGGCAAGGGTATAGCGAGCATGGGGCGTTGCGTTTGGGCATCGGTCCGGCACAGCGCGGCGACGGCGCGTTCGAGGGGTTGCAGGCGGCCGGCCGCTTTTGTGCCATCCGGGCGCGGCGGAGAGATCGACTCCAGAAAATTCAGCCCGGCTTCCAGCCATTGGGCGGTGGCAGGCGTCGCCTAACGGCCCTCGTCGCCGCCGAACTGAACAGCCGGCAGGACTTGCGTGCCTTCAATCCGCACGGCCTGAAGTTGGTTCGGATCCAGTCCCAGGGCCGCCAGGATGGTGGGTGCGACCTGCTCCGTATCCACCTCCGTAGTCACGGTACTGGCGTGGAAGCTCGGATTTGAGAGCAGCATCATGACGTTGGTGTCATCGCGCGAAAACCCTCCGTGCTCAGCCAGTTTCTTGGTGCTGCCGGAGTACGTTACGCCGATGTCGGGGGTGACGAGGATATCCGGCGTGCGCGGATCGCCATTGGGCAGAAGTCCCGGTGCGTTGAAATACGTGGTGATCCCCGGCCCGTAAAAGATTTCGCCGATGCCGGCGACGTTGTTCGTGGTCGGCGAGGTTGACCGGAGCAACTTCACTGCGTTGGCCGTCGTGCAGGAGTTGTTCAGCCAAATCATCGAGACATCATCTTCCGTGGGACCAATGCCGGTGGGGTTGGAGGGAGATTCGGAAGTGGGGATGCAACCGGCGCCGTCGAGAATCGTGGCCGGGGACGTGGTGATGGGATCATTCGGCAAATTCGCAATGCCCAGATAGCGCGCCGAATCAATGGGGCTTTGGCCATGCTTGGCGGTAATCACGATGAGCGTGGAATGGAGCAGGCCACGCGCCTGGAGCGCGCTCACCATTTCCCCAATCGCGTTGTCGACGAATTGAATCTCGTTCATCAGGGCGGGGGTGGGGGTGCCTTGCGCATCCTGGTAGCCGCCCGTAACGGTAGCGGGAAGCGATTTCTCAATCAGTTTCTCCCCCACGCTGACGGCCTGGAAATTCATGCCGAATAGGGTAGGCGTGGGCGCAGCATACTTTCCATTGTGCGTTCTTCCGTCGATCCAGTTCATCACTGCTTGAACTTTCAGGGTGTCGTAGCACTGGATATTCTGGAAACTGTCCGTCCAGGAATTCGACGAAGCTACGGCCGTCTGGTCGGGCAGGGGATTGCAGCCCGGCACGGTAGGTAAGCCTACCGGAATCGAATTGATCTCGGGGGAATAGTAGTCGTTCACGTTGGTGCCCTCGCCGGGTCCGGACACCGAGGAGTACGACGGGTGTTTGTCAGACCAGGCGGTGTAGCCGCCGGCGGCGTGAACAACGCCAAAAATCGTGTTGGTGCGGACAAAGTTCCAGGGATAAACCGGCGCGCAGCCGCGGGCAGGGTCGCGCTCCAGCTTGCGGTAATCGATGGAGGAAATTCCGCCATCCATGCCGTTCGGCGCTCCCCCGTTGAGCTGGGTTTTGTCGATATCGATGCCTTCGTCGAATTCCGTCGTGGTGCCGGTCGGAGCGGCGCCGGACGTGCAAAGGTCCGGGGCGCCATAAACGCCATTGCCCGTGGTCAGCGCCGGTGGATCGAGCGAACGGTCATAGGCGACGTCATAAAAGGCCCCTTCCGTGCGCGGTGTGCCCCCCGACACGAGAGCCGTCAAGCCCGGAAACGAGTCCGAGGGCTTCGAGGTGGAAGTGTCACGATAATTCACGCCGGTAGCACCCAGTGCCGCCAAGTGGGGGCAGTAAGGCGCTCCACCGTTGATTCCCTGCGTGCAGTTGATGAAGTCCAGCGCATGCATCCCGTCGATGCTGATGAGCAGGACATGGTGAAACGAGGGCCCTTCTCGGTCGAAGAAACCATCTTGTCGAGGTTGCGCCTTGTAAACTACCGCGGAGGCAAGCACGAATAAGCCCGCCACGGTTCCGGCCATCCATCTGCTTTTCGCTGTTTGAAACATGTCTGTTCCTCCTCTTCAGTTTTTGGCGACAGGTCGAGTTACAGTCATCGCGGCGTGCTTCAGCCCCGCCCCTTGGGCACACATCTCCCTTCCGGGACGGCGCCACTAACAACGCTGCCATGGCAACTTGACCCGCGTCCAAGCTTTTTGGGAACCCTGACCCCGCATCAAGGAGACCACCGGCGGGTTACGGGAAGATTAGGTAAAAGTTAAAGAAGCTTTACCAAGTGGGGGTAGTGTCTCAGTTTGACGTCGAGGCGGCTTCACGCCGCCATTTGGCCAAGTGAACTCGCCGCTACCATTCAAACTGAGACACTACCCAAGTGGGAGCAAGGTTGCTCTTTGATTTTGCTTCGGTATCCTGAGAATCCTGTTTACCCATGTTTGCAGCTCCATCGTGCGGACGAAGCCCGTCTGGGAGTGCCGGGCGGCGGATTCCGGGCGCGGCGGAGACATCGATTCCAGAAAGTTCAGCCCGGCCAGAGCCCTCCCTGAGCCTGCCAAAAGGAATTCTAGGGCGCGGGCGGCGCGATGGGCACGTCCACCACGCGCACTTCCACGTCGCGGTCGCGCAATACCGCCAGGACGTGTCCGGCACTGTCGGCTACTACGCTGGCGCCGCCGTAGGTCTGGCCTTGCCATGGACCGTGCATGATGACGCCCACCAGGTCGGTGCCCACCACGGGGCATCGCCATTCCTTTGCGCGCCGCGCCACCAGGTGCTCAAGGTCCTTCTCATGTTGAGGCCACTTGTCCACCGCGGCGGCCCATCCATACGGGACCAGCACCAGGTCCGGCTTCGATTGCGCCATCCGCTCAACATGCGCGTCCTCGAAGGTATCCGCGCAAATCAGGGTGCCGATGCGGCCGTATTCGGAATCGACCGCGCCGATGCCCTCCGGCGTTCCCTCCGCGTAAGGCGGGTCCATCAAACTCGCCAGCACATTCAGCTTGTGGTGCTTCCACAGCAGCGTTCCATTTTTGTCGACCAGGATGGCCGAATCAAACAGCCGATCGCCGTCTTTCTCATCCAGTCCGATGGAAATCATCAGGCCGTAACGGCGGGCGAGGGCGGCGATGCGGTCGCTGTCAGCGCCGGGGATGGGCAAGGCGAGCCGATGCGCGTCCGGATTTTGCCAGCCCAGGATTATCGATTCGGGAAAGGCCGCGATGTCCGCCTGCCCGGCGCGCGCCTGCTCCAGCGCATACTCGATGCGGCGGAAATTGCCTTCGCGGTCGCCGTCGATGGCCAGGATCTGGCAAACGGCAATGCGCACCACCCGCGGTCCCGGTTGGCCAGCGGACAGCGCCGGAAGCAAGCTGAACAGAAGCGTCAAGCCCATAACTCGATCCTCCCGGTTAATTCCCTAATGCGGCCGGCGAACGCAGCCCTGGCCAACCCCAGCGACGCCTTGACTGCGGTTTAATTCGCCTCGCCGCCGGGCGGCGGTGACCGATACAGGTTCCGGATCCGCCGCGATCCATACACGCGCCAATTTACCTGTGATGCCGCGAGATGGCAATAGGCTGCCGTCGCCCAGGCTATGAGTATAGCCGATGCCTGACTTTTGGGAAGGACGGCCGTCTGGTCGGGAGCCGACATAAAGTCCAGTACAGGCGGGCTTCCGTTCGGGGCAACGGCATAGAGTTCGGCCGTGTTCCGGGGTATCCACTTTCGCGGTTTCCCCAAGCTGAACGGCAGGGAAGATGGGCGCCCAATAAAAGTTCCGCAATTGCTCTTGACATCATGGTTCGGGTGGTATACATCTGCCCCACGACCAGTTTTTCTTGTGGTTCTATTGAAGCCACTGTTGAATGCAGCGAACTGATATGGCTAAACTCACGACGACAGGAGGAGGGTTGCATGGCATTCGATGACGAGAATGAGCGCGGGGATGAGGTGGAGGATTTCGGAGAGGAACTCTCCTCCGACTACAAAGAGGAAACGGAAGAGAGTTTAGGAGAAGAGGGCGAGGAAGTGGAGGAAGAAGTCACCTTCGAAGTAGAGGAAACGGTGACGCCGGTTCCGGAGACTGGGGCTGCCGCCGTGCCTACGCCTGAGCCTGCACCCGCCGCCCCACCCAGAAAAGCCCCGGCAAAGAAAGCCCCGGCAAAGAAGGCGCCGGCCAAGAAGGCACCGGTCAAGAAAGCTGCCGCGAAGGCAGTGAAAGCCAAGAAGCCGGCCAAGAAAGTTGTCGCGAAAGCGGTGAAAGCCAAGAAGCCGGCCGCGGCAGCTAAGAAGGCAAAGAAGGCGGCCAAGAAGCCGGCACGGCGTCGCTAGGCATAATTTTCCGGCACACGGCCTCGGGCGAAGCGTCTAGCGTTCTTGCCTGGTGCCGTTCTCAAGCCGGGCGGCATCCGCTTAGGTTCGACGCCGGTTCATGTGCTATCGGGAAACAAGCTCAACGGATAGCCCGGACGAAGGTCGGAACGGAACAGCAGGGTCGATTGAGGAGGAGCGCTTCGGCCGGAAGGGGCTGTGTGCGCGGGAAGGCTGCGTGCGTCGGGGGTACATGTCTTCCACGGGGGCCACTCGTCTGTGCCGCGACCAGGAAGGGGTGCGGCAGGACTCGCTCATGGCGGACTCGGCGGGCGGTGGCGTTACGCCGCGGGTCCAGGCCTTGGAGTTTGTCCGCCAAATGCGTGGAGCCTCGCAGCCGTGGCTGGTCTGCTGTACCGATGGCGGCAGCTACGTCGTAAAATTTCGAAACAATCCTCAACACGCGCGGGTTCTCGCCAATGAGATGCTGGCGTCGCATCTGGCGCAACTCGTCGGTTTACCGGTCGCCGCCCCCGCATTTGTGGAAGTGTTCCCTTCGCTGCTTCTCAGCAATTCCCAACTGGCATTTGACGTCGGAGAACGCCGCGAACCGATCCTGCCGGGCATCCAGTTCGGTTCCCGCTTCCCGGGCGTTCCCAGCGAAACACTGGTGGTGGATTTCCTGCCCGATCGCCTGTTGCGGCGCGTCAAGAATCTGGACTCCGCTTTCCTGGGCGCCTTCGTATTCGACAAGTGGACCTGCAACTGCGACGGCCGCCAGGTGATCTTCCATCGCGCGGTTAACGAGGAGGGATCTTCGTACTCGGTGACTTTGATCGACCAGGGTTTTTGCTTCAATGATGGCGACTGGACGTTTCCAGACAGCCCCCTGCGCGGTCTTTACCCGCGCCGCCTGGTATACGAAAAAGTGAGGGGAATGGAATCATTTGAGCCTTTTCTCTCCCGCATCGAGAACCTCTCCGCCGGTGAGGTGGAGGCGTCCTCATACGGAATCCCTGCCACGTGGTGTGAACCGGAACCGGACGACCTGGCGAGGCTGCTGGAGGCGCTATACGCGCGGCGGCGGATAGTGCGGCAGGCGATTATTGACGCCAAGAATTCTGCGCTCGCGCCTTTTCCCAATTGGGCATGATCTTGAATTTTGTGTTTTGAGTCTCGCATCTCGAATCTTGAATTTTGAATCGTGCAGCGATGGCGAACGAAAGCAGCTTGAAAACCTGCGCCTATTACCCGGTGCGATATGCACCTCATGCTGAGCGGGAAGAGTTTCTGAACATCGGCTTGTTCTTATACTGCCCCGACGAGCAGTTTCTCGACTGCAAATTCACCGGCGACTTCCGCCGGGTCAAGGCTTTCCACCGGCAAGCCGACCTCGAGCTCTTGCGCGAACTGCAGAGCCATTTCGAACAGCAAATCCAGGAGCACGAAGACAATCTGCGGGGATTCCTGAATGAGATGGAGCAATCCCTGTCGCACGCCATTCAACTGGCGCCGGCGCATCCGGTGCTGGCCGCCGAGCTCCAGGCGCAACTGCAAGCGTTGTTCGATACATTGGTGGGCAAACACGAGGCTGAATCTCCCAGCACGCATACGCGCATGCGCATCAAGCAGCGCCTCGTGGAGGCGCTCCGGCGCGCCCAGGTGTTCAGCCACGAGCGCTTCGAGAAGCACATCCCGGCTGAGCCCTTGACCCACCCGGGCGATCCCTTGCATTTCGATTTTGGCTACCGGCCGCCCATGGCCGCAGGGAAGCCTAACGGCCATCTGAAGCTCATCCACGCTCTATCGCTGCACCGCGATTACGACCTGGCCAGTGTGCTTTCGCTGACCATGGGTTATATTCGCAAGAAGCAACCCGCCGAACTTACCGCCGTGGTTGAGGCATTGCCGGCGCGGGGAGATAGAACTGCGGCCCATTCTTATCGCATCCTGCGGGATGCTGACATTGCCTTGAAACCGCTCGCTGAGGTTGACGTGTTTGCCACATCGATTCGCATGGAATTGGCGTAAAGTGGTACAAGCGAATGACCCTGGTCTGATTGTTCATCGCAAGCTTCGCAGGCTGCGATTGCAACTCATGAGACGGTGAATACACCATGCAAATCTTCGATCGAATTCGTGTTCAGGACATTGAACGGCGCAACTGGCAGCTCTGGGTTCTGGCGGTCAGCATGATTCTCCTCCTGGCCGGCGGATTGGCCCTGCACATGTACACGCTGAAGTGGGTACCGGGATTTTCGCTGGGCCCGCGCATGCTGATGAAAGGAATCGTCGGTTTTTGCGTCCTCGCCCTGCTCTTCGCGAGTTACTTGATCGATCGCCAGAGGGTGATCGCCCGGCTGCGTGCGGACTTGCAGGATGAGAAGAAACGCAACCTGGAACGGCGCGCCCGAGGGAACAAGGAATTGTTGCAAACGCTGTTCGGGCCGGGCCAGTTTTGTGATCGGCTGGCCATGGAGTTGAACCGCGCTGCCAATAACCAACTGCCTCTTTCCGGACTTACTATTTCGATTGAAGTTTCGCCCCATATTGCCGATAGCGAAAAGGCCTATTCAGCGTTTGGCGAGGCGGTGCGGACCATCATGAGCAAGTTGCGCGGCGAAGATTCCATCTATCAATTCAGTTCGGGCCTGTTCGGCATCCTGCTTCCCGGAACGGGAGCGGAACCCGCACAGAGTGTGGAGCACCGGGTGGCCGATGCCCTGAACGTCGCCAGCGGTGAAGGCCGTACCTTCTCTTTTGACATCCGCATCACGAGCTTCCCCGACCAGGCCAAAACCGCCCCGGAGATGGAAAGGCTCATGCGGGTTAAACCGGTGGCGTGAGGCCCCGGAAGCCCGCATCATTGAGTGGCCAACCCGATGCAGCGGGGCGCGAGTCTTTTCAATGATCGCGCTAGCCTCGCAGGTTATTTGAAATGCCCCGGCGGTGAGGGGGGGGCCTTCGCTGTCGTCTGTCAAAACATCGATCGGACAGGCCCCTCCCTACGGCTCGCTTTGGGCGTCGCGTTGGCGCGGGTGGTTGCTGGGCGTCCCCCACGTCATGATTTCGTTAGCGGCCATATCCATCGGTTTGAGATTGTGATACCAGCCGCCTGTCGATAGGGTGTCCGGAAAATCGTGAACCAACATTCCCGGCTTGTTCATCGGCAATTGCTTCGGGATGGTGGCGTCCGGCCGCGCGACAAACGATCCCCAATGGGAATAGGGCGCGGATGAATTATTGCAGATAGCCCATAGGCGATTGTCAGCGCAGCGCGTGGGCACTTCGCGCACATTCAGCGTGTCCAGGCAGTCCTCGCCCTTGCTGCGCGCATTACTAAACGAATGGATCATTAACGTCACGCCTTTTTTCCGGTAGGCGATGTAGAGTTGCGGCCAGCAGACGTCGTAGCAGATGGCCAACCCGACTTTCACTCCCCGTATGTCGTGCGTCACCAGGTGGTTGCCAGCTGAGAAGTATTTCTGGTCGCCCTCCGTGCAAAAGCACTTGTCGTAGCGGTCCACAATCTTGCCGTCGGGATCAATGAGATACAGGCAATTGGTGGGCTTGGTGTTCTCATCCAGGTAATGCGATGACCCGAGAACCAGCCAGATCTTCAGATCGTTAGCCAACGTGCGCAAGCCGGCGGTCTCCCTGCGTAACGCGCCCCAGTCATAATGATCGAAATTCGGAATATCGCACCCGGGGTAACCCGAGAGACCGGCTTCCGAGGTATGGAGCAGATGCGCGCCTTCTTTCGCCGCCGCGTGCATGAAGTCCTGTATATACTTCGCATTTTCTGCGGGACTGGCGCTCACGGGAAACTGGCAGGTGGCGATCCTGAGTATTTCGTTTTTGTCCGCCGGGATCGTCTCCGGCCGGGGGGATGCGGCGGCGCTCGAAAAGCCCGCTGCGCTGGAAAGGGACGACAACGTATTTAGGCTGGCCACACCCGCCAGAACCTTGCCTGTTGTCCGGACGGCCTGTCGCCTGGTGATCTTCCCGGCTGACGACTTCGACATATGCGGGGACCTCCTTATCGGTTTAGCAGCGGATTATATACCAGCCGGGGCCGGAAAGAGATTTGCGGCCCGCAAAATTCTCGACGGTAGGCTCAATTCCGGGCCATGCTGGCGTGCTCCCGGCGCAGGCCGCGCCTCTTCGCTGATGTGCTGCTGCCTTTGTTCGGTGGCGCTTTCCGCCAAGTGGCGGCCCTGGGCGCGGGTCATTATGTCGGCAGGCAAGCGGTCGAAGTGTACCCTGCGGGTACAGGTTCGGTCACAATGTTCCGCCTAGGTTCCCTTCGTCCTCCGCTTGCATGATGTACTGGGGAGGGGTTGTTCCCCCATCCACCAGCGAGCTTCCTGTGTTTTCTTCAACATAGCCGGATGCACCTTCATTTTTGCGTGAGTTCTCTTCCGCGCCATCATCGGCCTTTGAGTTCTGAGATTGAACTGGCGTCACGGCCGGGGCGACGGTTGTTGCTGCCACGGCCGCATCGCCGGTGCGTGAGCCCTGAGCTTGGGTAGGTGAGTCCTGCGCCTGGGGCCGTTGATGGTGGTCCGCGACTTCGGGCTTCGCATGCCGGGCCGCGGACTCCTCCTGCGGCTTTTCTTTGCCTTCGGACTGCGCACGCCGGACCTCGGACTCTTTTTGCAGCTTCATCAGGTCACGGATGAGCCGGGCGAACTCCCGGAAGCAGGAGCGTTCCTCGCGGCGCATCAATTCCAGTTCCTTGCTCACCTCGAAGGCGAGGAGGTCGCGGGAGCGCGTCGAAAGGGGCGCTTCCTGCGCGGCAACGGCTTTTTGCCACTGCTCCGTCGCGAGGCGCAACTCTTTGGCCGCCAGGCGCCACAACTGTTCGCGCAGCGGATCGCGGTCGTTGCCCTGCGCAACGGGAATTTCGGGATCACGCAGGGAGGACTCGTCCGCCTCAACTCCCTTCACAACGCCCTGCCACTCCTGGTCGCTCATAGGCTCGGGCAGCGGAGGGGGCGCCGGACTGGTAAAGCAGTGCGGCCGGCGCAACTGCTGCAGGAGCAGAAGGATTTGTTCCATGTGCGTGCCCCGGTGCTGCTGCATGACTTCCTGGCACTGCTCGACTATCCCGTTGGGCGCATAGAAGTCGGGGCGGGCTACGGCGTGCTGGAGGTCGCCCAGGAAGCCCCGGACGTCGGCGCCCTCCGCGCGCAGTTGGCGGGCGGCTTCCCGGCGTTTGGCCTCGAACTGGCGGATGTGGTTGGCCATCTTGCTTTCCTGCTGGCGCTCGGCCCGCTGCATGCGCCACTGCATAGTGGCCAGGCGGCTGGTGATCCATTCCTGGCAGTCGTTGGCGGGCCGGAACTGCTGGCGCACGCCCTCCACCAGCGCGGCCAGGTCGGCGGGGTCTTCGCCCAACGCTACCAGCGCTTCATCGCGCACCTCGGAATAGTAGCCGTGGCGCAGGTTGGCGGCGCGGGCGCGCTCCTTGCCTTCGGGGGTGGCGGCGCCGTGCGACTGCCGCCCGTTGCGCCGGTGCGCCTCTAAATTCTTCTCAGTCATCGTTTGCTCGACGAGTGCCATATGAAACTCCTTCGGGTTCGGGATTCGGAACACGGGACACGGGATAAGGGATACGGGACACGGAGTACGGGGTAGGGGACACGGGATAAGGGATACGGGACAAAGGACACGGGACTCAGTAAGAGCATTCGTTTGCCGCGGCAACGCGGAGGGTCAGACGCTCGCCCGGGCGAAAAAGCTGTCCCGAGTACGAGACACCTCCGAGTACCGCCGCATTATTAAACAGATGATACCGGCTCTTGTCAAGTAAAATCAGCTAGGCCATAGCCGATGGGCTGGTCACAAACGCTGGCCTTGGCTGTGCGCAGCACCTTGGAGTGCGGCCGCGAAGCTGCCGCCTTCCGTTTCATTATCGGGTCCCTATGATGAATGAATCGAGCGGGAGGAGCAAATCCAGGGGAAGCCAAGGCGGCAGCTGCGCGGCCGAACTCCAAGATGCTGCGCGCAGGGTTGGTGGAGCGTCCCGAAGCCTGGCCGTGGTCGAGCGTACACGACTACGCGGGTGCGCTGAACCCAGCGCCCGTGATCGACTACTTCAGCAGTGCATGCGTCCGAAGAACCTGTTGCAGTTGGTCGTGGGGTAAAGCGGGGACGACCCAGTAGTCGGCGCCCGTCATCGTTTTCGCAGCAACCATGGCGTTGATCACCGACTCTTCCGTGGCCTGAATTACAGCACTGAACATTGGGTTCATTTTCCAGCTTTGCATCCGTTCGATCTGCGCATTGGGCCGGGTAAAAGGGGGCTCGGCACTGTTGCCTTCGTCGGCGTTCGGATTGGCGGTGGAGAATGCCAGGAAGATGTCGCCGGACCCATCGCCCTCGATTGCGCCCACGCGGCCCAATCCCACAGAGACGCGACGGGCCAGCCGCTTCAACTGGTCCGGGGTAAGCGGGGCATCCGTGGCCACAATCACGATGATGGATCCTGCATCGGGAGCCCGCACGCCGTCCGCGGTGGTAGCAACATTCGCGTCGCAAACCGGTGCGGGAGTACCGTCCCACCCCAGGACTGGGGGGTCCAGCTTCTTTTCGACGCAACGCTTCTGCAACTTCATTTCCCGCGCTACCGGGATGCCGGCGACGCGCAATCCCTCCGACGTGCCGTAGTTACACTGGACCAGCACCCCAACGGTGTAGCCACCCGTGGACGCTTCGAGTTTTCGTGAAGAAGTACCTGTACCGCCTTTGAACCCATTGCAGACCATGCCGGTCCCCCCGCCGACATTGCCCTCCGTCAGTGGTCCGCCGCGCGCAGAATTCAGGGCATCCCAGGCGTCCTGGGTCGTAACGTGCTGGCCCTTGATGTCATTCAGAGGCCAATCGGCGGTCTCCGCTGTCACCGGGTACCAGAATTCGCCGTGGTGCTTTTGCCGGACCATCCACGCGACGGCTGCATCGCGCACCACACCGACGCTGCCCGTGTTGGTAATGAGGATGGGCGTTTCGAGCACGCCGCTCTCCTCGACCCAGTGAGTTCCGGTCATGTCGCCGTTACCGTTGCCGGCAAAGTAACCGGCGAAAACGCTCTTCATGCTGAGTTTCCCGCGGGGAAAGATGGCTGTAACGCCCGTCCTCACAGGCCCTTTTCCTACAACGAGTTTGCCTTCCCCGGCAATGAGCGTCTTGAAGCCGACTTCGACACCGGAAACGTCAGTGATGGCATTGAACGGCCCCGGGGTGCCGTCGAAGGGAACGCCGAGGTCGCGCGCGCGCGGCTCTGGTGAGCCAACGGCGGAGAGATTTTGGGCGAGCAGCTTGCTTGTCCCGAAGGGTGACGACAATAGGAAAACGATCGCTAATGCGTATTTCGGATGCATCGGGATTTCCTCCGAATAGGTGCTGCCAAGCTGGCCGTGGGCACAACCCACATCACGGCCCGTATGTTAGAGCCTCGTCAGGTCCAGAGTAACACTCTTCAAAATGGTGGTGGTTGATTTAAAGAGACCAGGGAGAACAAAGGTACCGGACCTTCCACCCCCCCGCGTGATTGCATGCACTCGTTCGAACCGCGCGTGAGGTTGTGTGACCCGGAGAGGGTCAGGCTGGCACTTTGGAGACTTGATAAATGACGGGCCGGAAAGTGGGTGGAGGAACGGGTTTGCCCTCTGCTTTGGCAGCTTCGATCCAGGCAGCCTTAGCCTTAAGAACTTCCGCCAAAGCCTGCTCCGGCGTCTCGCCAAAAGCGGCGCAGTGGGAAAGGTCGGGGATGTCCGCAATGTATCCGTCGTCTTCCTCGCTGAAAAAAACGTTCATGGGGTAGTCTTTCATTCCTCACCGCCTAAAGACAGATTATACCGCTCCACGAGGTCGAGCAACTGTCTAACTTGGTAGGGCTTCGCCTTCCCTCCCACGTCCTAGAGATTTACGAGTTCCCGCACACCTTCGTGAGCAAAGATGTGATGGCTCCCGCTCACCCTGGATGGGTGAAATCCGAAGGCGCGCGCCAGCGCGCAAACCTCACCGAAGCGAAGATTCGCAGGAGACGAAAGCGCTTTTTGGAGCAATTTGCGAGAATTCACGTCTCTCCTTTCTATCGAACCCGCGAAAAAAATGTTCCTGACACCATTTTTCGACCCCGTAATGCTAGAGCGTCGTCAGGTCCAGAGTAACACTCTTCAAAATGGTGGTGGTTGATTTAAAGAGACCAGGGAGAACAAAGGAACCTGACCTTTTCACCCCCTCTCATGATTGCATTCACTCGTTCGAACGGCGCCTGAGGTTGTCGACGGTCATGAGATTTCTGCAAAAGTAGGCTGAATTCGCTCGCCGTCCCCTGCTTCCGCATTCACCCTGCGGAACGCCGGTAGGGCAAGCGCGGCATCTCTTAATTGCATTCACCCATTCGAACGGCGCCTGGAGTTGTGTGACCTGGAGATGGCCACGGCCAATTCGTCTTGGGGATTGACCCCAGGGTTCGTCACCAAAGGAAAAGCCACAAAAGGAGTGGCTGTGGCTGCATGCCTGCGGTAGCATTTATTGATGACTGATCTCTTTCACCGCATTCTCGACCTGATCGCGCGCCGCCAGGTGCTGATTTCGGATCACGGCTATGACGAACTAGCGGCCGATGGTATTCTTGTAAAGGATATTCTTGAAGGAGCCACTGAGGGCGCTGTAGTGGAAGAGTACCCTACCTATTACAAGGGGCCGTGTGTACTGGTGCTGCAAAAGGACAAGGAGGGCAATCCCATCCATGTTGTTTGGGGTATCCCGAATCAGGCGGATTATCCTGCCGTCGTTGTTACCGCGTATCGGCCTGACCCAAGCCGCTGGGCAGACGATTTTCTCAGGAGAAGGTCATGACCAAAAAGCATCACACCAAGTTCGTCCATGAGGGACAATACGCCGCCGCGGTCGAGGTTGACTGGATTGAATCCGAAACTGGGTGGTCGCCCTGTTTGTCGGTGGAAGACGCAGAAAAGCTGGATGAGGTACGCGAGGCTCTAAAGACGGGAGATCTCAAAAAGGCAGGTCACCTCGCTCGTGTCTTTCAGCTTACCCCCGTGGCGGTGTGAATTCCAAGCGCTGATGGATAAACGCGTACAGTCAATCCGCATACGCCTCACTCCGGCGTCCCGCTTGTTCTCCCAACCCCCCCACATCCGCGAGGGCCTTTTCGCTGTAGGGGGATGCCTTCGGTTCTTAGTCACCAATGTGAGCCCTTCTTCCAGCGCCGTAGCCGCGACCAAGCCCCACCGGAGTTGCCCATCAGGTAGAATATCGATGCGATCACTGCCAATATTCGTGCGGTCGCCGCGTACCGGCGTGAGAAACTATTGCCCAAAAAACAAGAATTTACGAGTTTGTATTACAGCAACCAACCATGAGCGCCAACGTCTACCACCTGATGGCCATCACGGTTCTTTCGCTGCACCTCCTCTGGGTGTTGTGGGTCATTGGCGGCGCCTTGCTCACGCGCGGCCGCCGCGTGCTGGCGTGGCTGCACATCGGCTCCCTTATATACAGCATCTTCATTGAAGTCCTGCCGTGGCCGCCTTGCCCGCTTACCCTGCTGGAGTCGTGGCTGGAAGCGCGTGCCGGCATCACCCCGTATCAGGGCTCGTTCCTGGTGCACTACCTGGACGCGATGGTTTATCCCGACATCCCCGATGCCTGGCTCATCACCGGAGCGGTGATTGTTTGCACGTTCAATCTGGGCGTGCACGTCTTGCGATATCGCCGCCGCGTGGGCGCAACCGAGTGAGCCGATACTGGTAGTTGAGCCGCCGCTACTTCTTTTCAATCTGCAACGCGGGCAGCCAACGCGAAAGATGGTTGAGGCTGGGGTAATGCGTGCGATCCACTTGAAGGGGCGTCAGGGAGATATGGTGCTCCCGGACGGCTCCGTTGTCGGAGTCGGGCTCGACATCGGTCAATTCAACCATTTCGTCGAGCCAATAGTGGGGGCGTCCGCGCGGGTCCTTCTGTTCCAGGACGAGGTTCTGGGAAATCTTCTGGCTCTGGCGGGTGATGCGCACGCCGTTCACTTCACCGCGCGGCACATTGACGTTCAAGCACACACCGCGGTCCAGGCCTTCCTCCAGGATCTTGGCGGCAAGCCGGGTGGCAAAGGCGGCAGCCGCGGAGAAATCGTGGTCCGAGCGCGATACGAGCGAAATGGCGAAGGCTGGCACGCCATGCACCGCGGCTTCCATGGCGCCCCCGACGGTGCCTGAATAAACCACGTTCTCACCCATGTTGCCGCCCGGATTGATTCCGCTCACCACCAGGTCAGGTGGCTGCGGCAGGATGTAATAGAGAGCCAGAATCACGGAGTCCGCCGGCGTGCCGTTGACGCTATAATGCCGTTCGTCAATCTGATGGATGCGCAAAGGAGTATGCAGGCTGATGGACTGGCTGGTGGCGCTCATCTCCCGGTCGGGAGCAATCACGGTGACCTCACCGAGCGGAAGCATGCTCTGCTCCAGGGCCTTGATGCCAGGAGCGCTGATGCCGTCATCGTTCGTCACCAGGATGCGTTTCGGGGCCATGTAAATTCCCGGGGCAGGCAGGAGTCAGGGGAGAGGAGCCAGAAGTCAGGAGCCAGAATAGAATCGCCCACGTTCTGGCCCCTGACCCCTGATCCCTAAGCCCTAACTCCTGCTCTATAAATTTCTAGCATGCGCGACCAAATTCGTCCAGTAGGTTTCCGCCGGACAGCCGCGCCGCACCGCCCAGGCCGCAATAAGGCACCTTTAGAAAACCTGGCTTCCTGAACGGGTTTTCGCGATACTATTTGTCTGCCTCACGCTGTTTCCCGAACGCCAGACCCGTGACCCCGGACTTCAGAGTTCGGGGCCTCAGGAGGGACTCCTCATGCGAAGACTCGGCATGCTCGCGGTTGTCGCGCTGGGCGCGATCTGCCTTCTGATTTCCCTCGATCATCCCGTTCCCCTGCCGGCGGCGGGCCCGCCGAGCGACAAGACCATCAGCTTCCGCATTGTCTTCGGCGAAAAACAGCAACGGCGCGAGGACGATTCCGGATCGCTCGCGCTGAACGAGGGCAAAGTCATCAACGTAACGCCGTGGCGCCTTTACGGTGAAGACGGGGTAAATCCCGACGGAAGCTGGAAGGTACACGTCAAACTTATTTCGTTTGAAAATCAACCTGACGCCCCTCGCCCTATGGACACCAGCGACGCCGTCTTCAACTACGTTCCCGCGGGAGTGACGCTCACGGTGGAAGCGCCGCCCACGGCCACCGCCCAGGTCCGGACGGCGCAGGGAGATTTTCACTTCGCCTTGCAGGAGCTGGACTTACGGCCACCCGGTCTTTCCTTCCGGGACGGCGATGTGGTGGTGCAGCGCACGCCCACGCCTCAGCAAATTTCGCCCGTGCCCCAGGGCGCGAATCCCGAGGAGCACGACTACCCCTCGATCTGCGTCACGCGCAAGGGCGTGGTGTGGATCGCCTGGCAGGCTTACCAGAATCTCGGCGACCAGGTTTACGTGCGCTACTCGACGCCGTCCGGACTGGTCGCAGCCCGTGCGCCTGACGGAAGAGAAGGGCGACGTCTTTCACACCGCCGTGGCCGAAGATTCCGAAGGGCGAATCTGGGTTGTCTGGTCGGAAAGGACGGGCGAGGATTGGGACCTCTACGCGCGCACGTTTGACGGCCAGAAATGGACGCCGCGGCGCAAGCTGACCAGCGCCGATCACCCCAACATTTTTCACCGCCTGGTTGCCGACCGCAGCGGGGCGCTCCACTTGGTGTGGATCGGTTACCAGGACGGCCAGTCGCACGTGCTGCTCAGCACGCTTGCACGGAAATGAATGGTCAAAGCCCGCGGAAATCAGCGGCCCGAGCGCCTGGATGCCCGATGCCGCAAGCGACTCCGCCGGCAACCTTTACATCGCCTGGGACAGTTATCGCACCGGGCAACTACGACATCTTCCTGCGCAAGGTCAACGCCGATGGATCGATGGAACCCCTTCAACAGGTCACGCGCTCGGGGAAATTTCAGGCGCACGCCTCCCTGGCCGTGGATGGCGCCGGACGCGTGTGGCTGGCCTGGGATGAGTCGGGCGACAACTGGGGCAAGGACTGGAACCGCGACGACCAATCCCGCAGCACCACGCTCTACGCCAACCGCCACCCGCGCGTGGCCGTGCTGGAGAACGGCGTGTGGAAGCAACCGGTGGGCGACCTGAAGGCCGCCATTCCCATGCGCTATAACCGATATATCGAAGAGCCGCGCCTGGCCTGCGACGCCCGCGGCCGCATCTGGGCCGCCCTGCAAATCCGCACCAGCACGGGTGAAACGCGCGCCGATCAATTGGGCCGCCAACGGACATTGGGAAAACTTCTTGACCAGCTATGAAGGCGACCATTGGACCAACCTCATGCCCATTCCCGGAAACCAGTTCCCGCCCTGACGGAACCTTCCAGATCACTCCGGGTGCGCAGGGAATCTGGATGGCCTGGATCAACGACAACAAGCGGTTTGGCCCCGCTCGGGGGCTTCCAGCCTTCCATGACCGGGCGCCGCCGCCAACGCGGGTCCGCATCGGCCCGGGGTGCATGGAGATTGACGCCGCCGCGTTCGCCAGCGAGGCTGCGGCGCCGCCACCGCAACTGGAGGCATTCAACGATCCCAACGAGGGATCTCCGCCGGTCCATCCCCACGAGCGCGAGGATGTTGCCCGCATTCGCGCTTATCGCATCACGGTGAATGACGCTTCGCTGCGCATTCTGCGCGGCGACTTCCACCGGCACACGGAAATTTCCGGCGACGGCGCGGGCGACGGCTCCGTGGAGGACTATTTCCGCTACATGATGGACGCGGCCGCGATGGATACCGGGATCATCTCCGACCACAACGCCGGCGGCGATAACGAGTACACCTGGTGGCGAACCGAGAAGGCCATCGACCTGTTCCACATCAAGGATTTCTACACGCCGCTGTTCGGATACGAGCGCAGCGTCGCCTACCCCAACGGGCATCGCAACGTGGTGTTCGCGGAACGCGGCACGCGCACGCTTCCCATCAGCGATGCGGAAAACCAAGGCAAGGTCAACAGCGGCCCCATCCTGTACCCCTATCTGAAACAGCACCGGGGCATCTGCATGCTGCATTCCCTCGCCACCGACCAAGGCTCCGACTATCGCGATAACGATCCCGAAGTGGAGCCGCTGGTGGAAATCTATCAGGGCTACCACGCCAACTACGAGTACGCAGGGGCGCCGCGCGCCGAGAGTCGCGAACTATCAGGTGGAGGTCCACGGGAAGTATCGAGCCCGCGGGATTTTATTGGAACGGCCTGGCCAAAGGTTACAAGCTGGGGGTGGAATCGAGCTCCGACCACGTCTCCACCCACAGCTCCTACACGATGATTTATACGCCCTCGATGGACCGCACCGACATCGTCGAGAGCATGCGCAAGCGCCACGCCTACGGCGCCACGGATAACATCATCGTGGATTTCCAGGCCGTGGATGGCACGGGCCACACGTACATGATGGGCGACGCCTTCGCCGCTGCCACCGCCCCTCGTCTGAAAGTGAAAGTGTTCGGAACCGATACCCTGCAACGCGTGGAAATCATCAAAGACGGGAAGTTTGTTTTCACCACGTCACCCAACGCCAAGAACGCGGAGTTCACCTACGTCGACAACGAGCCCGCCAAAGGCGAAAGCTGGTACTACGTGCGCGCTATCCAGTTGGACCGCAACCTGGCGTGGTCCAGCCCCATTTGGGTGAAGTACGGCGGACAGTAGCGGAAAAACAGAAGGCAGCAGGCGGAAGGCAGAAGGCAAAAGGCAGTATGCAGAAGGCAGTAGACAGAGGGCAGCAACAAGACGACGGTATTTGTCTTTCGCGTCGGCTTGAACAACACAGTGGTACTCGAGCGCTCCTTTTGAAGGAGGAGAGCTTATGTCACTTACGCTGCTGGTGTTGGAGAACCCATGGGCGGCAAGCACATTCGATGGTCTATCGCAACGGGCCGGGTGGCATGTTACAGGACAGCATTGACAGCGCCAAGGTGACGGCGGAGGCCACTTAAGCGAACCGGTCGACGGTCACGCTGCTTTCTGCCTTTTGCTTTCTGCTTTCTGCCTTCTGCCTTCCGCCTTCTGCTTTCTGCCTTTTGCTTACGGCTCTCCCGCCGCCTGGCGGTAGCGGGCCATGTGTTCCTGCAATTCCTTGTTGTCCGGCAAGAGCGCCAGCGCTTTCTTCTGGGTTTCGACGGCTTGCTGATAATACCCATTCACATATAACGCTTCTGCTAACGTATCGATGAACTCGCCTTGTTTCCCGTCGGTAAGCTTCACGGCGGTCATGGCGTGGTCGAGGGCGGCCTTGGGATTGCGAAACTGCCGGTCTTCGCACGTGGCGTATAGCCATGCCAGGTTATTATGGGCCTCGGCGAAGTCGGGTTCGAGGCGCAAGCTTTCCTGGTAGGTCATGATGGCGTCGGCGTAAAGTTTCTGTTGCGCATAGAGGTCCGCCAGCCCCAGTTGGTTCGCGGCCAGTAATCGCTTGCCTTCTTCGGTTGGAGGACGCTTGCCGAGCACCTCCTCAAAAATCTGCTGCGCCTTCCGGGGATCGCCTTTCAACTGATAGGCCAATCCGAGCTCAAGCCGCGGGTGGTCGTCGCCTTCGGTCAGGCGGACCGCTTCCTGAAACTCCTGGATGGCCGGATCAAATTTGTTCTGCGCCAGGTAATACCTGCCCAACTCCTCGTGCGGCTGTTCCTGCCGGGGAGCCAGCGTGCGCGCTTGCTGGAAGCTCCGGAACTCGCGGTCATACTGATGGCTGGATTCGAACCGCTCGCCTTCGGCCAGCAGGCGGCCCATAGCTTCCATGGTCCGGTAATGACGCGCCGTGGCGGCTATCGAGAAAAGGATCACGGCCAGCGGCAGGGCCACGATGGTCTGCGAGGGCGTTTCAACGGCCTCGCCATACGCGAATTCGTGCCGGGGAGGCGCGATGAGGAACGCCAGCAGCGCGCCGGTGGTCAATCCCCCCAGGTGGCCCCAGTTATCGATGCCGTGCACGGAAAAACCAATGGCCAGGTTCAGCAAGATAAACGGGATCATGCCCCGTCCGAACGCACGGCCCCAGCGCGCCGGGATGACGTCGCGATGAACGTAGCCGGTGACGAGCATCGCACCGGCGATGCCAAAGATGGCCCCGGAGGCGCCCACCGAGACGCTCTTCGAAATGGTCATGGAGAGATACGCGCCGCCCATGCCCGCCGCGACGTAAATGGCGGCGTATCGGCCATATCCATACACGCGTTCCAGGATGGGTCCCAAAATGTAGAGCGCGTAGCTGTTTCCCAGGATGTGGAGCCAGCCGCCGTGGAGGAACATCGGCATCACCAGGCGCCAGTACTCGCCGCGCCGCACGTAAGGGCCATAGGCGGCGCCAAGGTTCAGGAGGACTTGCAGATTATTTGCTCCCCCGGCGTAAATCTCAATCGCGAAAAAGAGGAAGTTCAGGACGAGCAGCGTGAAAGTGGCAATCGGCCAAAAGCGTCGAGGCGCAGCATCAATGTAATGCGCGCCTGCAAGTACCGGAATAGGTTGGTCAGCCATGGCAATTTGTCGAATGCGAGATGCGACCCCAGAGACGGTACAATTATAACATTCATGGGTTACGGGATACGGGATACGGCACACGGGCTTCGGAATTCGAGATCAGGAATTCGGAATGGGCGAGTCGGGAACTGGGAATGGCGAGTTGGAGCAGAAAAGAACGTATACTCCCAATTTGCAAATCCCGCCCATTTCCCACTGTCTGCTCCCGCTTCCCTCCTCCCCATTCTTCGTCCCTCACTCCCCTTTCGCTCGTCCCCATTCCCTACTCCCTATTCCCCATTCCCTATCCCCTCGTCCTTCTCCGCTTTTTTCTAGCCAGCCTGTTCCAACGGTGTTAGACTGAACGTCGAATCGCGGAGCCTGCCAGGTGGGCTGTTAACCAGCAGATTATTCGGTTTTCTCGACGCCAGCACCGCAGCTCGTCCCACTTTTTCCGCGTTCCAAAGCTGGGGCACGAACCCGGGGAAAGTTAAAACGCGGGACTCTGCTGTGACATCAAAAAAAGTCCTGTGTTGGGGATGCGCGGCTGTGTTGTCGGCGGCGCGCGCAGGCAAAGAGTTTTCATCGTGGTTACCTGGGAGGGATGCGTATGAAGGTTCTGCTGGTTTATCCGGAGTTTCCTGACACGTTTTGGAGCTTCAAGCACGCTCTTCCCTTCCAGGGCAAACGCTCCGCCTTCCCTCCCCTTGGACTCCTCACCATTTCCGCCCTGCTGCCCAGGCACTGGGAGAAGCGCCTGGTGGACACGAACGTTCAGCGCCTGAAAGATTCGGACTTGGACTGGGCGGACGTGGTGTTCTTCAGCGCCATGATCGTGCAGGGCCCTTCGCTGAAGGAGCAGATTGCGCGCGCCCGGCGGCGCGGCAAACGAACGGTGGTGGGCGGACCCATCACCAGCGCCCAGGAGGCGGTGGTGTGGCACGCCGACCACGTGGTGGAAGGCGAAGCCGAGGAGATCATCGGCCAAGTGGCGGAAGACCTGGAACGCGGCGTGGCCCAGCCCCACTACACCAGTCCGCACGTGGTGGATGTTACGCGCGCCCCGCTGCCTGACCTGCACCTGGCCCCGATGCGCCGCTACAGTTCGATGTCGGTGCAATTTTCGCGCGGCTGCCCCTATACGTGTGAATTCTGCGACATCATTGAAATCTACGGCCGCCGCCCGCGCACCAAGACTCCGGACCAGGTTTGCGCCGAACTCGACCAACTTCACCGCCTCGGCTGGCGCGGCTCCGTGTTCATGGTCGATGACAATTTCATTGGCAATAAGAAGAGCGTGAAGGCGCTCCTGCCCCGCCTGGTGCAATGGATGCACGACCACAAGTACCCGTTCACGCTGTACACCGAGGCGTCACTGAACCTGGCGGAAGACGAGCAGATGCTGGCCATGATGCGCGAGGCGCGCTTCACTCGCGTCTTCCTGGGCATCGAAACCCCGGTGGCCGAGAGCCTTAAGGAAACCACCAAGTTCCAGAACCTCCGCAAGGACCTGCTGGAAAGCGTCCGGCTGATCCAGGCGTACGGCATGGAAGTGATGGCGGGCTTCATCGTGGGATTTGATAACGATCCGCCCGATGTTTTCGACCGGCAAATTGAATTCATCCGGCAGGCGGCCATCCCGCTTTCGATGGTGGGCCTGCTCACCGCCGTGCCCAACACGCAGTTGTGGCGGCGGCTGAAGGCGGAGGGCCGCCTTCTGAAAGCCAGCCTGGGGAACAACACGTTGGCGGACTTGAACTTTATCCCGCGCATGGATGCGCAGCAACTACTGGATGGCTACCGCCGCATTCTTTCCACCATCTACAACCCGCGCGAGTACTTTCAGCGCGCGTCCGCTTTCCTTGGCCAGTTGGGCAGCGGATCGCGTTCGCCCCTGGTGTTCTCAGACGTCATGGCGCTCGGACGCTCATTGTGGCGGCAGGGATTTCTCAGCAACTACCGCCAGGAGTATTGGAAATTCATTGCGCAGTCCGTGCGCCAACACCGCCGGCACTTCAGCAAGGCCATTACCCTGGCCATCATGGGCCACCATTTCTTTGAGCTCACCGGCGCCACCGGAGCCGACTGAATTTTAGATTTTGGATTTTAGATTTTGGATTACGCCGGTTTCAAATTTCAAATTTGCGATTTTAGATTTTTGGCCGTGTGACCCAAGCAAAGCCGCGCCCAAGCGTGCAGTCTTTCCTACACGTACTCAATCCCCAAACAGCCGGATCCTGACGGCGTCCCTATAGCTCGAGTTCTTGGGATTGTGTTGTCCCGAGAAGATTTTCTCTGTTTAACTATCTGAGAGTTGTTGTTCGCCACGCGAAGAATTTTCTTCCTCGTCACCTGTCACTCGTCACTCGCTACCCCTTCTTCAGTTCTGCCAACACCAGCCGCCCACATTCGCGCAGGGTTTCAAACACCCCCACCCCCGTGCAGGCGATTGCTTCAAAGCTGGCCTCGTTCTTCTTCAAGAGGGCCTTTTTCAACTCGTCCACCGGAACCGCGTTGGGCAAGTCGCGCTTGTTAAACTGGAGCACGTAGGGGATCTTTACGAAATCGTAATTATGTTCGTGCAGGTTCTCCTGTAGATTTTCCAGCGCCTCCAGGTTGGCGTCCATTCTTTCTTCCTGCGAGTCCGCCACGAACACCACTCCGTCCACCCCGCGCAGAATCAGCTTGCGGCTGGCGTCGTAGAACACCTGCCCAGGCACCGTGTAGAGATGGAACCGCGTCTTGAATCCGCGAACGCTGCCCAGGTCGAGCGGGAGAAAATCAAAGAAAAGGGTACGGTCCGTCTCCGTGGCCAGGGAGATCATTTTGCCGCCGGTTTTCGCCAGCGTCTGTTCGAAGATCCACTGCAGATTGGTGGTTTTGCCGCCCAGGCCGGGGCCATAGTAAACAATCTTGCAATTAATTTCCCGGGCAGCGAAGTTGATGAAGCTCACGCCGTAAGATTCCCTTCTCTAGAATTCAAAAGATACTGTGCCGCTGAACGAAAGTGCAAAAGGCCCGGCCGCGGCGGGCCACACTCATGAAGATTCCTGGCTTATGGCGGTCTCCAAGCTCTAACGTATATAACACAGCAGCACTTTGCTGACAATACTACTTACGGTCAGGGCGCGAAGGGGCGCCTTGATCTGGCGTTACGAATCTGCGAATATGACACCTTCAACCAGAAGGGGCTTCATCATACAAGGAGGGCTTTCATGCCGAGCCATTTGAAGCAGCACAGTCACATTATCACTGACGGACGCGACCGCGCCCCGGCGCGCGCCATGCTCAAGTCGATCGGGTTTACGGATGAGGACCTGGCGAAGCCGATTGTGGGCGTCGCGAATACCTGGATTGAGACCATGCCGTGCAATTACCACCTGCGGGCCCTCGCGGAAAAGGTGAAGGCCGGCGTGCGCGCGGCAGGCGGCACGCCCATGGAGCTCAATACCATCGCCATTTCCGACGGCGTGACTATGGGCACCGAGGGGATGAAGGCCTCACTGGTGAGCCGCGAGGTGGTGGCGGACTCCATTGAACTGGTCGGCCGCGGCCACATGTTTGACGCCATGGTGGCGCTGGTGGGCTGCGACAAGACCATTCCCGGCGGAGCCATGGCGCTGATCCGCCTGAATGTGCCCAGCGTGCTGCTATACGGAGGCTCGATTGCCGCCGGCCGCTTTCAGGGCCGCGACGTGACGGTGGGCGACGTGTTTGAAGGCGTCGGCGCGAATGCCGCCGGCTTGATGACCGACGCGGAATTGAAGGACCTGGAAGACCACGCCTGCCCGGGCGCCGGCGCCTGCGGTGGGCAGTTCACGGCGAACACCATGTCAACCGTCATGGAGTTCATCGGCCTCTCTCCCATGGGATTCAACAGCATCCCCGCTTTGGATCCGAAGAAGAACGAAGCGGCGTTTGAGTGCGGCCGGATCGTCATGGACCTGCTGCAGCGCGGGGTGAAGCCGCTCGACATCCTGACGCGGAAAGCCTTTGAAAACGCCATCGCCAGCGTGGCGGCCACGGGCGGCTCCACCAACGCCGTGCTGCACTTGCTGGCCATGGCGCGTGAGGCCAATGTGCCCCTGGCCATCGACGACTTTGACGCGATCAGCTCCCGCACGCCCATCATTGCGGACTTGAAACCCGGCGGGCGCTTTGTGGCCGTGGACGTCCACCGCGCCGGCGGCATTTCCCTGATCGTCAAGAAACTGCTCGAGGCCGGATTGATTGATGGCACCCAAATGACGCCGACCGGCAAAACCGTGGCGGAGGAAGCGGCGCGCGTCACCGAAACCCCCGGACAAGTGGTGGTGCGGCCCGTCAGCAACCCCATCAAGAAAACGGGCGGCTTGGTGATCCTGAAAGGGAACCTCGCGCCCGAAGGGTGCGTCATCAAGGTGGCGGGCTACGAACGCACCCACCATCGCGGGCCGGCGCGGGTGTTCGATTGCGAGGAAGACGCCATGCGCGCGGTGATGAACAAAAGCATCAAGGCCGGCGACGTAGTGGTGATCCGGTACGAAGGGCCGCGCGGCGGGCCGGGCATGCGCGAGATGCTGGGCGTTACCGGCGCCTTGGTGGGCGAGGGCCTGGGCGATTCGGTGGCGCTGCTCACCGACGGCCGCTTCAGCGGCGCGACGCACGGGCTAATGGCCGGGCACGTGGCGCCGGAAGCCGCCAGCGGCGGCCCCATCGCCGCGCTGGCCGATGGCGATACGGTGACGTTCGACATCGAAAAACGCCGCATCGACATGGAAGTGCCCGACAGTGAGATCCGGAAACGCATGGCCCACTGGAAGGCCCCCGAGCCGCGTTATAAGCGCGGCGTCTTCGCCAAGTACACGGCCCTCGTTTCCTCGGCCTCCGAAGGCGCCGTCACGTTCGTGAAATCGTGAGGGTAGGCCTCGTGGTCAGTTCAGCACCCGGAACCGGATGGTATTCGGAATTTCTTCGAGCGCCCGGATCAGCCCGTCGGTCCATTCCTGGTTGATGTCGAGGATGGCGTACCCGACCGCCCCTTTCGTATCGTACACTTGGCGTTCCACGTTGATGCCCCGGTCGGCGAAAACCCGGTTGATGGCCATCAGCATTCCCGGGATATTGCGATGGATGTGCAATAGCCGGTGATCCCGGGAAGCGCTTTCGAGTTGGCAACGGGGCAGATTCACGCTCAGCCGGGTGTTGCCGTTTTGTAAGTAGCGGGAGATCTGCGCCGAAACGAATTCGCCAATGCTCTGCTGGGCTTCTTCGGTGCTTCCTCCGATGTGCGGAGTCAGAATAACGTTGGCGAGGTTCTGGAGTGAATTGGAAAACGGTCCTCCACTCTCCGGTTCCTCCGGGAAGACGTCAATGGCCGCTCCGGCCAATTTTCCGGACTTCAACTTTCCGGCGAGCGCTTCATAATTCACCACAAAGCCCCTGCTAAGATTCAGGAACACCGATCCGCTCTTCATCACCCGGAACTCTTCTTCGCCGAAGAAATTGCGGTTCTGAGGCTTGCCGTCAACGTGCAGGGAGACCACATCCGCCGTTTGCAGCAGCTCCGCAAACGTGCAGCTCTTGGCGTTCCCCCGCGCCAGAACCTCAGCGGTATCGCAAAAGATGACCTTCATTCCCACCGCCTCGGCCAGCTCGGAAAGTTGCGAGCCAATCTTGCCGTAGCCCACAATGCCGAGCGTCAGGCCTCGAACCTCGTGCGCGCCTTTGGCGCTCTTGCGCCATTCACCGCGGTGCAGGCCGACGCTCGCCGCAAACACCCGGCGCACCAGCATAATGATTTCTCCCAGCGCGAGCTCCGCCACCGAACGGGTGTTGCTGTGGGGATCGTTGAAAACGGCAATGCCTTTTTCGGTGCAACCCGCGCAATCAATTTGCTCCACGCCGATGCAATATGCACCTACCACCAGCAGTTGAGAAGCGCCTTCCAGCACCGGCCGGCTGATTCTGGTCCTTGAGCGTATACCAAGCAGGGTAACGTCGCGGATTTCCCGAATAAGTTCGGCTTCGCTCAGAGTTCCCGGCAACGACCGAACCTCATAGCCCTCGCGCCGGAACGCCGCCACCGCATCCTCATGAACACCTTCGAAGAACAGTGCCTTCATCGCCATCGATTTTCTCGCTCCCACGTCCATCTTAACCGCAGTCGGTTCCGCGGCATAAACCCGCGCGTACCAGAAAAGCTGCACAGCGCCGGCCTATGCTGAAAGTCCCGGATCATTGAAGCCTGAAGTAGGTTCGTATTGCAGCGAACAAGTCATCCGGCTTTATTTTTGTCCCACCAAATGTCGTCTTGAGGGAATCCAGAATTCCGGCCCATTCTTTGCTTTCGGCCGGAAACGCGGCGAGAAACGACTTCAGGTCCTGTTGAATCGACGTCGGCAAGGTCGGTCCGGCTACGCCAGAAAGCGTGTTTGCAATTCGAAAGACGTCCCCCCTATGTTTGGCGATGTCCTTTTCATCCACTCTTTCGCCGTTCTTCGCGCGCCGCGATAGATCGAGCCATGCTTTGGCTTTCAGGGGGATCAGCGCCGCAGGATTTGCGAACGGCAGATTTTTCTCTTCATTATGCTGCTCCAAAATCAGACGGTAATAATCGTCGTCCAGCAAAATCGCCGAAAGACTCGCCCAGCCTTCGTCAACCTTCACAGGTGTCACGCGTTGTCCTTCATCGAGCTTAATGCCGTCCGCCTTTCTGCTGAATATTTCGAGCATCACCGGATACGTTTCATCCGTCGGCTTCGAAAAACGATAGAGTTCCCGGCTCCCGCTTGCCCTCTCGCGGACCTGATAGTTTCCTGCCTCCACGAATTCCCAGAACCGCCTTACGAATGCTTGGTCAAGAGCTTCGATCACTAGCACGACGTCCATATCCTTAGTCGCTCGAAATTCGAGTCCTAGCGTCGACAACCACTCATGACACGCTACGCCCCCGATGAGGATAAAGGCCTTGCGATGTTCTGCAAAGTGGTCCCGAAATCGATCTAACCCTCGTATCATTGCGGTATTCCTTCTATTAGGGATCGTATTTCCTTTTGAATTCGCTCATCGCTGGACTGCCGCAGGCTCAGGTACAGGGAACAAGGATCGGCGGCGTCATCATCGGTGAGAACCCAAGGATCGTATTTCCAAACCTCCATGCGTGCTTCTGCCTCCTCGGGGCCTCCGCATCGGAAGATTTCACCCTTATCCATGGCGCGGGCGAAGTTCTTGTCCCGCATCGCATAAGTCGGGACGCGATCATCAGCGAGCATCGAAACTCTGCTTAAAGCCGTTGCTCCTGCCAGCACGGCGCGCGCGCGCGGTTGGCCCCATCTTATCCATTCTTTGCGCCGCACAGGCATCGTCAGTAACGGCTCAGCCTGCTGCCACAGGGCCTTCCCGCGTGCCGTGAAACGAAGGGTGGCACTCCTCCAGGTGCGCGTCAGTTTGCAGAGTCGAGCTGTCTGCAATTCATGGTGTGCTTTGCTTATGGCCATGGCTGAGTAGCCAAGACGCGTCGCGATTTGTCCCAGGGGGATGTCGCCCAGCGATTCCTTTAAAATTTGATAGATGATCACAACTTGAGAAACCGCGGATAGCGTCGACCGGATTCCATCGTTCGGTCTCGGAAACTGCTCTCGAAGATCGATCACCAGCATCGGCAAGAACATCTGCGTTCCCGGAACAATGAATGGAATACGTTGTCTTACGAGGCGGTTGCGCACATAGGATGGCACCTTCCTAAGAACCAGTACAACGTCCTCATGCAGGCGTTGCCTTAGCTGCGCCATCTCATGTTCATATTCGGTTGGGGACAGCGCCGCGGTGGGGGAGTTTTCAAGCGCCAGAACACATCGGCGACCGAATAAGTCAGCGCGAAAGAATCCATAGCGTTGACGCAGGAACAGCGGTAGCGTTGCGATAAGCTGGTTCGGCATCGCTTCGATCCACGGCGTCTCGCCGGTGACTCCAGCCAGGTAATCAGCCACTGCGGGTTCGATGGGTTCAGTCATCGTTAAACAACTATAGCACAATAAACGCGTATTCTATAATGAGCAGAGTTAGTTTACTGATAGGAAGCACTGCCAATGGTGAATATTGATCGGGGATTGATGATTGGTGATTGAACGTATGCAGGATGCGCGAGATGAACGACCGCTGATCAACCGCAACTCTACAACGAAAAACTGGGGGCTGAGGGCTGGTAGCTGAAAGCTGACCGCTGAAAGCTGGCGACGATTCTGCGACTCGTGGTTTTGCTCGGGCACAGGCATTTCCCCTATTGATCCGCGGCTTACTTGGCGGTCTCCCCGTCTGCCAAGGCGTGGGGCAGGCCGCGCCACAGCGCGCCGGTGGCGGTGTCTGTGAAGCGCAGCACTTCCGCGGCGTTGGCGAGGGGCAGACGCCCGCCGATGGCGAGTTTGGCCACCCCGTGGACCATGGACCATGCGACCAGCGCGTACGGTTTCGGGTCCCCAGCCGGCAAAAGCTGCTCCGCCTGGCACGCTTCCACATGGCGAACCAGGGTCCCGAAGGCGCGCGCGCCCGCCGCCTGGGTCTCCGGGTAGGCCGCCATCCGCCACGGGGCCTCAAACATCACCGCGAAATGCTGGGGATAGCGGAGCGCAAACTCCACGTAACCGCGCCCGCTGGCCCGAAAGCCCTCGATCGCCCCGGACGCGGATTCCGCCGCCCGTGCCATCGCCGCCGTCAGGCGGTCAAACCCCTCCGCCGCCAGCGCCGCCAGCAGGGCCTCCTTATCGCGAAAATGCCGGTAGGGCGCGTTGTGGGAAACGCCCGCGCGCCGGGCCACTTCGCGCAGCGTGAAGGCGCCGGGCCCGCCCTTGCGAATGAGGTCGAGGGAAGCCTCCAGCAGGGCGTGCTTGAGGTTTCCATGGTGATAGGAATGAGGCGTCCGCATAGAAATATTTATAACAGACAATGTTGACACGCGCAACATTTTCGGTTCATAATGTGGACAGCGGCCACATTGCGGGGTCGCTCGACAACGCGGCACGGCCGCAACCTGAAGGTCTTCTCCGTGCCCTCGGTGCTTAAGGAAATTTCTCACAGAGCGCGCAGTGGGGCTCTGTGAACTCTGTGAGAAACTGTTCTGGGCACACAGGACACGGAGAAAATCTTCGCGGGAGAACAAGACCTCAAGAACTTTTGCTACAGAGAGGGTCAACGTCATGCCAAACACGACCGTAGGCAGTGCTTACAAGCAAACGACGGTGGCGGATCGCTGGGACGCCATCGTTATCGGCTCAGGCATCGGCGGGTTGACTGCCGCCGCGCTGCTCGCCAAGCATGCCGGCAAACGCGTGCTGGTGCTGGAACGGCACTACGTGGCCGGGGGATTCACCCACACGTTTCATCGCCCCGGTTACGAATGGGATGTGGGCGTGCATTACATCGGCCAGGTGCAGGATCCCGGCTCGCCGCTGCGCCCCATGTTTGATTACGTTACCGGCGGCCGCCTGAAGTGGAACGCCATGCCCGAGGTCTACGACCGCATCCGCATCGGCGGCCGTGAATATGAGTTTGTGGCCGGACTGGAACGGTTTCGCGACCGCCTGAAGTCTTACTTCCCGAATGAAACCGCCGCCATCGACCGCTACCTGCGGGCGGTGCTCTCCTGCGCCGGAAAGGCCTCCATGTATTTTGCGGAGAAGGCAATACCGCGCCCCATCGCGCGCGTGGCCGGCCCCCTGATGCGGGCGCCGTTTCTGCATTGGGCTCGGCGCACCACGGGCGAGGTGCTGGCGGAATTTACCAGTAATCCGGAATTGGCCGGCCTGCTAACCGCCCAGTGGGGCGACTACGGCCTGCCACCCGCACAAAGCAGCTTCGCCGTGCACGCCATCATCGCCGCGCATTACTTCGAAGGCGCCAGCTTTCCCGTGGGAGGATCGCAAAGCTTCGCCGCCAGCATCGCACCGGAGATCGAGTCGGCTGGAGGACAAATTGTCTTTAGCGCCGAGGTTCGCCAAGTGCTGCTCGACCAGCGCCAGCGCGCGGTGGGCGTCCGAATGCAGGATGGCCGCGAACTGCGAGCCGAAACAGTAATCAGCGATGCGGGGGTGTGGAACACTTTGTCCGTTTTGCTTCCGCCCGATGTTGCAGGAGTATCCTCGTGCGTGGCGGAGTTGCAGGGTATCCGCAATTCCATGGCCCACCTGTGCCTGTATGCCGGCGTAAAACAAAGTTCCGCGGAATTGGGCCTGACGGGAACCAACCTCTGGGTTCATCCTACTCCGGATCATGATGCAAACCTGGCGCGCTTCACGGCCGACCCCTCCGCGCCTTTACCCTTGCTGTTCATCTCGTTTCCGTCGGCCAAGGACCCCGACTTCGAGCGGCGGCATCCAGGCCGCGCCACCTTGGAAGTGATCTGTCCCGCGCCCTACGACTGGTTCGCGCGCTGGGAAAATACTCGCTGGAAACGGCGAGGCCAGGACTACGACCAATTCAAAGAGACCCTCACTCAGCGCCTGCGCAGCGCTCTGGAAGAGCACGTGCCCGCCGTGCGCGGCAGACTGGACGTGGCGGAACTTTCAACGCCGCTCTCCACGCGGTACTTTATGAATTACCAACGCGGGGAAGCGTACGGCATCAGCGCCAGCCCGGCGCGCTTCCGCCTGCGCTCACTTACTCCCAAAACGCCTGTGCCTAATCTTTACTTAACGGGCCAGGATGTTTGTACGTTGGGCGTCAGCGGAGCGCTGATGGGCGGCGTGCTTACGGCGTCCGCTGTCTTAGGCCGTAACCTCACGACGCCCCCGGCACGTTAGTTTACACATTGGCTGCCGCCGTCGGCGCTCGACGCCTAGTGCGGTCTTCGCGCCGTCACAAAGCATCGTGGCTCTTGCACTTTTCGCCGCTTTGCGCTTTCATAGTGAACATGAAAAACCTCATCCCGTACACCCTGCTGTTCTCCCTATTTCTACTGGCTGGAGGCATTGCGCTACCGAACGCGCGGGCCGCCGAAGGATCGCACACGATGAGCGACTACTTTGTTTACATCGGCACCTACACGGGGCCGAAGAGCCACGGGATTTACGTCTACAAGCTTGCTGCGGCCACGGGAAAATTGACCCCGCTGGGCTTGGCGGGCGAATCCACCAACCCGGCGTTCCTCACCGTTCACCCGAATCACCGCTATCTTTACGCGGTAAATGAGATGGACCAATTCGAGGGGCAGAAGTCCGGCGGCGTCAGCGCTTTCGCGATCGACCGCAAAACGGGCAAGCTCACCTTTCTCAATGCGGTTCCTTCGGGCGACCCCGGCCCGTGCCACTTGACGGTGGACCACACCGGCAAATACTTGCTGGTGGCCAACTACAACGTCGGCAGTGTGGCGGCTTTCCAGATTGAGGCCGACGGCAAATTGGGCAGGCGCACGGCGTTTCTGCCTCGCACCGGCCACAGTGTGGATCCAAAGCGCCAGGAAGCGCCGCACGCGCATTCGATCTACCTCTCGCCGGACAATCGCTTTGCGGTCTCCGCCGATTTGGGGACCGACCAGATTTATGTCTATCGCTTTGACGCGAACAATGGCACGCTGACGCCGAACCAGCCTCCTTTCGCCATGGTTCCTCCCGGTAAGGGGCCGCGCCATCTTGCATTCGATCCCAACGCCAAGTTTGCCTATGCGATCGAAGAAATGGGTTCCAGCCTCACGGCCTTTTCCTACGATGCCGCGCATGGCGTGCTGCACCCGCTGGAAACCATCTCCACCACGCCCAAAGACTACAAGGGCTATAACGACTGCGCGGAGTTGTTCATGCACCCCAGCGGGAAGTATCTATACGGCTCCAATCGCGGCTACGATGCCATTACGGTGTTTGCCATTGATCAGGCCAATGGCAGGCCCACGCCGATTCAGTACGCTTCCACCGAGGGGAAAACACCGCGCGGCTTCGGCATCGACCCCAGCGGCCACTACCTGATTGCCGGGAACCAGGATTCGAACACTTTGGTCGAGTTCCGCATTGACGAGAAAACCGGCCGCCTTACAGCCACCGGGCAGAAAGAGGATGTCCAGGCTCCGGTGTGCGTGGTGTTTGAACCGGCGGATTGATGGGTGGGCCAGGATACTTTACAGCACAAAGTACTTGACATTAATCCGAAGGCTTGGTATATACATCTTCATGCCTTGTGCCGGACCTATTCGCTCCCGTCGCTATCGGCCGGTGGCGCTCAGTGCGCACGTCATTGAGGACCTGCACTTCATCCGTGAAACCATGGAGAGCGCCGGTTCCTTCACGGCCGTTCCCGGATGGGGCGGCGTGGGGATGGGCATCACCGCGCTGGCGACGGCGAGCCTGGCTCCCCAGCCCGTGCACGCGACGGCTTGGATGCTTACCTGGCTGGCCGCAGCGCTCTGCGCCTTTGCGCTGGGCGCGGCAGGGGTTTACTGGAAAGCGCGGCGGGTAGGCACGCCGGTCCTCACCAGCCCCGGCCGCAAGTTCGTCCTGAGCCTGTTCCCTCCTCTCCTGTCCGGAGCGGTCATTTCGTACGCCGTTTACAGCGCCGGGCCGGTTCGATTGCTACCCAGCGTTTGGCTGCTTCTTTATGGGGTGGGAGTGATGTCAGCGGGCACTTTTTCTGTGCGGGTAGTCCCTGTGATGGGCCTCTGCTTCCTGCTCGCGGGCGTGGCGGCGTTATTTTGTCCCGCCGCTTGGGGGAATGCCGTGATGGCCGCGGGTTTCGGAGGGCTGCACATCATTTTCGGAACCATCATAGCAAGGAGGTACGGTGGATAGATCCAATTCGCTCAGCGATCGTCACTCGCTGGACACACGACGAACTAACCGGTTTGTGCAAAGGGAGCGCGGGCCGGCGCCCGCCACAGCGGAACTCGACCGCCTGATTCACGAGCGCATGCGACTGGGCATCGTCAGCGCTCTGGCGGCGAACGAATCACTGAGTTTTCACGATTTGAAGAACCTGCTGGCCACGACTGACGGCAACCTGAGCGTCCACGCTCGCAAGCTCGAGGAAGCGAAATACATCGAGTGCGAGAAGTACTTTGAAGGCCGCTTGCCCAAGACGGTGTATCGCCTTACCCCGGCCGGCCGGCACGCACTGGAGCACTACGTGGATCAGATGGAAGCGTTGATTCATTCCATGCGCTCCCGGTAGGGCGCGGCAAAAATTTTTTGGCTGGGTACTTTGTAACGCAAAGCACATTGCGATGACGCATCACCGCAGATAACAGGTATCCGCCCGGACGCTGAGACGCCAAGGACGGTCTAAAGCGGGAGATACAGATGGCGAATGGAAATGGCACCGGCAAACACGCTGGGAGGATCGAAGAGGCTCGCCTGCACGTAGCGATCATAATGGATGGCAGCGGGCGCTGGGGCGCTGCTCGGGGACTGCCGCGCATGGAGGGGCACCGCGCCGGCCGCGCGGCCGTTCGAAGTACGGTAGAGACTGCCCTCAGCCGTGGCGTCCACGTTCTGACCCTCTTTACGTTCTCCACGGACAACTGGGGCCGGCCGGAAATCGAAGTGGCCGAACTGATGCGCACCTTTGAAGACTTCTTCCATGTCGATGCGCCGGCGCTCGCCGCCCGCGGCGTGTGGGTGAACGTCGTTGGGCGACGGGACCGGCTGCCCGATTCCCTGCGCCAGGCGATCGCGACAATCGACGCGGCCAGCAGGCCGGGGAGACAATTGCACCTCCGCCTCGCCATTGACTATTCGGGGCGGGAAGCAATCCTCCACGCCGCGCGCCGTTTCAACGAGACCACCGATCGTTCCGCCGACACTTTCACCCGCATGCTGGCGGGCACGGAAGCGCCCGTACCCGACATCGACCTGCTGATTCGCACCGGCGGCGAGCAGCGCCTGAGCAACTGCCCCCTGTGGGAAATTGCCTACGCCGAATTGTATTTCACCCCATGCTTGTGGCCCGACTTCGGCCCAGCCGAATTTGACGCTGCGTTGGAGGAGTTCGGCCGGCGCGATCGCCGCTACGGTCGAATTGCGGCCATGGCATCATGAAGGTCGGGAGTGGGGAATCCCCGCTTTCACCGGGTTCAAATGGATGTATTCCACCTTCTCGTGGTACTTCCGCACGGTGCGCAAGGCGCGATCGAAAAACCGCGGCTGCCACATCAGCCCGCATTCCGGCCACGCGCGGTTGATGCGTTTGGTCGCGCCCACTTTGATGCACTCTATGAAGGTCGATTTCGCTCCTACTTTCGCCCGACTTCACGTTGCCCCCTTGGCAGAACCATTGGCAAAACTCGTCATCCTCCCCGTTCTTTGAGGCGAAGGACAAAACTCGTCATCCTGAGTGGGGATGGGCCTTGGGGCCCACCCATATAGATGAAAATCGGCTCGAGTGCGCGTACAGTAGGGGCGGCGTGGAACGGTGAAGGCCGTCGGGGCTCTGGATTTGTCGAGGCCGTTCCTGAGTGTGGTCTGGGACGCGCGCTTGAACCCAACTTTGCGACGCCATCTTCCCGACGTGGAACGGTGGTAAGCGCGTGACGGTGCCTAATATCAACTTTTCGCGCGTCCTACCGCTTCCCCGCCAGGAGGAAACATGGGCTACAAGATAGCCGGAATTGACATTCACAAAAAGGTGCTGATGGTGGTGGTGATGGGGGTGCAAGCCGGGGCGGGGGCAGAGAAGACCGAGCGTAGGCGCTTCGGAACGACGACCCCGGAATTGGCGCAGTTGGCGGCTTGGCTGCAGGCGCGGGGAGTCGCCGAGGCGGTGATGGAATCGACGGCGCAATACTGGAAGCCGGTGTGGTACGAGTTGGAGGGGAAGATCGCGACCTTGCACTTGGCGCAGGCCTTCTCCAACCGGGCGCGGCATGGGCGCAAAAACGATTTCCGCGATGCCGAGCGCTTGGTGCGGCGGCTGGTGGCCGACGAGTTGGTGTTGAGCTTTGTGCCCCCGCCGGAGCAACGGAATTGGCGCACCATGACCCGCATGCAAGTGCACCTGACGTACGATCGCGGGCGCTTGCACAACCAGGTGGAGTGCTTGCTGGAGGAGATGCGGATTAAGCTCTCCAGTGTGCTGAGCGACCTGTTCGGCGCTACCGGTCTGCGCATCCTCAACGCCCTGGCGAAGGGAGAAACCGATCCCCGGAAGCTGGCGGCCTTGGCGGACGGCCGTCTGAAGTGTACCCCCCCGCAACTGTTGGCGGCCTTGACCGGCAAGGTGCAGCCGATGCACCAACGCTTGCTGGGACTGTATCTCGAACGCCTGAAGCTGATCGATACGCAGATCGACGAGCTTAAGCACATGATTGCGGACGCCCTGCAGGCGCATCAGGACGCGGTGCAACGTTTGGCGGAGGTGCCCGGCTTTGGCGCGGATTCGGCCCAGCAGATAATTGCCGAGGTGGGACCCGAGGCCGCCACGTTTCCCTCGGCGGGCGAGATGGCCTCGTGGGTGGGAACCTGCCCGGGACAAAACGAGAGCGCGGAAGAGAACCACAGCGGTCGCTCGGCCAAGGGCAACCGCTACGCGCGCCGCGTGCTGACCGAGGCGGCGAACGCGGCGATCAAGACCAAGGGGAGCCACTGGCAGGTGGTCTTTCGGCGGCTGTTGCCGCGCTTGGATTATCCGCAAGCGGTGTGGGCCGTCGCCCACCGCCTCTGTCGGCTGGTGTGGAAGATTTTGCATGACAAAGTCCGTTACATCGAGCAGGGAGTAAACCGCGATCCCAAGGCACGCGCCAATCGCGCTCGCACCCTGGCCCGTGCACTGCGGCAATTGGGGTACAAGGTCGAACTGACACCCCTAACCCCAACACCTGCACAGGCATGACGGACGATTTTCGACGGAGCCCCGTTCTTTGGGGCGAAGGATCTGCATTTGTCTTTGCTGCCGCGGCGGAAAAACGAAATGCAGATTCTTCGCCCAAACTGCGGCCTCTGAATGACGTGGCGGGGGCGGGGTCGAGCGGGGGAAAACTGAATGCAGGCACTTCGCCCCAAGAGCGAATTCCGATTCGGAAAGAATACGCCGCCGGGGCAACAAACGGCACGTGATGAAGAACCCATGGTCCGACACCACCAGACGGCGCAAGCGTGACACGCGTGCAGTATACCCCCCCCGCGTCAAATCCGACGTACCGCAGACTCATTTCTGAAAAGCGAAATGAGTCTGATTGCGCTACGTCCTAATTCTGCCAACTCGGCGGTACCCGGTTCCAAACGCGCCTCGATGCGACCAGAGGACGTTGTGTGGATCTGACCTTGACGCGCGACAGCAGAGGGCATATGGTTTTTGCCTTGAGATAAAGGGGAAATCCGAAATTCCAGATGAAACACTCGCTTCTCATTTTGATCATTTCTTTTGCCGTGATTGCACGGCCAGCTATTCCGCCGCAGGCCCAGAAGCCCCTGACGAAAGAGCAGGTCCTGGGGCTGGTAAAGGCCGGAATGGACAATACACAACTGGCAAAGTCAGTGCGCGGGCGTGGCATCGACTTTGATCCGACGGACGATTATGTCGAGGTTCTGCGCAAGGCGGGAGCGCAGGAGGAGCTTATCCGGGCTCTGCACGCGGTGAAGCCACAACCGTTGAACAAGGAACAGGTGCTGCAACTGGTGGCAGGTGGCGTGCCCATCCGGCGCGCGGTGGCGCTCGTAAATGAGCGCGGTGTCAATTTCCTGGCCGATGACTCTTATCTTGACATGCTGCGCCTGGCGGGAGCGGACGACACGCTGCTCGGCGCGGTGCGGCAGGCAAGCTCCGCGGCCAGCGGGAATCTGGCGGTCGTGACCTTGCCGGGCGCTGGGGTTTATCTGGATGGTGAACTCCAGGGCTGGGCCAGCGCCCAAGGCGAACTGGCGATTAAAGCCAAGCTCGGAACCCACGTGCTGAAAGTGTCGCTGAAGGGCAAGAGAGACCTCCAGCAGAACGTCACCGTCACTGAAGTCCAAGCAACCCCAATCAAGGCGCCGCTTGAGGATGCGCCGGGAAGCATAAGATTGCACACCCTTGCGGGCGCCAGCATCTTCCTGGACGGTACGAACCGGGGAAGCACCGAGGGGAATGGGGAACTCGTGCTAACCAATGTTTCTCCCGGACCGCACGAGTTGCGGGTTTCAGCGCCGCTCAAAAACGACGATCGGCAAAGTGTGACCGTGCTCGGAGGGGAAGAAAGCCGAATGGAAGCCAAGCTGGAGGATGCTCCTCCATCGCGTGGCCAGGTGCGGGAGAATCCGAAGGATGGACTCCAGTACGTCTGGATACCGCCGGGGACTTTTATGATGGGTTGCTCGCCGGGAGACAGTGCGTGCCTGTCCGACGAAAAGCCAGCGCACCAAGTGACCCTCACCAAAGGTTTTTGGATCGGGCAGACAGAAGTCACCGTGGGTGCGTACAAACGTTTCGTGGTGGCTTCGGGACGGCAAATGCCACCGGCTTCGAGGTTTAACATGGACTGGGCGAATGAGAAGATGCCGGTTGTAAATGTGACCTGGGATGAGGCGCGCGCGTACTGTTTGTGGGCAGGAGGACGGCTGCCTACGGAGGCGGAGTGGGAGTATGCGGCGCGTGGCGGCAGCACGGAGGCCCGTTACGGCAACCTTGACAAGGTTGCCTGGTACAACAAAAACAGCGGGCATCAACCGCATGAGGTGGCTCAGAAGCCCGCGAATGGTTTGGGGTTGTTCGATGTGTTAGGAAACGTCGAGGAATGGGTGAGCGACTGGTACGAGGGAGCATACTACCGCAATAGCCCATCGCAAGACCCTTCCGGACCCGCGAGTGGTAAGTACCACATTTTGCGTGGCGTGTCGTGGGTCACCAGCTCCATCAGCAGTCGCGTATCGTTCCGCTTTGTCGTCGGTCGAGAACACAAGGGCGAGGACGACGGTTTGCGGTGTGGTTGCGATGCGGTTAATCCTTAGTGCTTTGTCGAGACGGCACTTACTTAATTCTGCCAACCCGGCGGTACCCGGTACCTGCTGCATGAGAAGCCATCAGGCCAGTACAACGTGGCCCGCCGGGAAAGAAGCTCCGAGAACCTCCTAATCACCGCAGAGGTGCACAGACGCAGGGGGAATGCGTTGTCTTACCCTGGGCTGAAAACCAGGTCAATTTTTGACATTCATAGCTTCAGAGTCTACCGCCTTCTTTCCGGTGATGCCTTCCAATGCAGCCAGGATTCCTCGATACTCATTCTTGTCACACTGCATCGCAAAGCCGCCCTTCTTGTCTCCGTTGGCCCATACCAGACCAACGTAGTGTTTCTTGGACTTGCTGAGGGCCACCAGCGCACCGATACCAAATGAAACCACCGCCACGCCGACCGCAGTACCGACCCTGCGATGTACGTCTTGGCCGTAGCTTATCTCTGTAATAGAGGATGCCGGGACTTCCACCAGAGCCGTCTTGCCATTGAGGAAGCGAACCTGGTTCGTCTCGATATACATCTTCAAATCCTCTCCGGTTTTCACTCCCGGTAGCGAGCCACCATCATATTTGACTTTATAGCTGTTATCACCAGCGAGAGCCACGACAGGTACGATAAAACAAAGCAAAGTCGCAATAAATCTCTTCATTGGTCACCTCTTTCTTGAAAGTTAGCCTTCCACGCCGCCTTTTTTGGCGGTAGGGCGATGGGTCGCCAGTCTGGTTTGATTGCGGCTTCCAGATGCTCAGCGAGTCAGTTAAGGTCGGGAGTGCCGGTCGATGCGAGAGCTTATGAGGGCTGCCCCCGCACTGTTCGGGCTTGATGTTTCGGGGGGAAGGGTCAATCGGACTTACTCTCATTAGCCCCAGTTGCTAGAATGGGAACGACGTGGAAATAGGTATCACAAATTAAGGGTACAAGCAATATAAAAACTCAATTCAACTTCTTATGTTCATTTCCGCAGTCCCGCCGAGGGCGGCCATTTGACCGACATCCATGAACGGAACTATCGCAACCCAAGAAAAAAATTCCTGACACCGTTTGACGGGCGTTTCTCAAGAGCAGGCTCCGCGTGAGGGAAACCACCGGGTACCGCGGAGTTCGCCGCAAACAGGACGTAGCGAAGAGTTATTTCGCCGTTCAGAAATTACTCTGCGGCTCGTCCTCCCGCGCCACCGCATTGCGGTCAGGTTGTTCTCCTCGCTCCAACCTTGCAAGCGCGTGCGCGGATGGGTGGGCAGCAACACGCCATCCACCGCCCATCCGGTCGGGATCACAGGGGAGAAAATCCGCCGCCGGGGAAGCCAGCGGCACGTGATAAAGAAGCCATGGTCCGACGCCACCCGTCGGCGCAACCGTGACATGCGCGTAGTATAACCCCCCGCGTCAAATCGGACGTACCGCAGACTAATTTCTGAAAAGCGAAATGAGTCTGCGCTACGTCCTAATTCTGCCAACTCGGCGGTACCCGGTTGTTAATGCACCCATGCCACGTCCCAGGTTCGAATCCCGGAAAAACCGCAGAGTCCCAACGGCAGAAACTCTGATGCGCTACCCGCTCCGAATACCCTTTGACCGGCGCACCCGAATCTGGCGCCCACCGTGTACAACCCTTCAGCGCACAAGCCGCAGACCGCAAAACTGGCGGTCTGCTACCCCCTCCAGGAATGCAATTTGGATCCCCGGAGGCGTTTGTCGTGCTGTTATTTGGGGAAGTAATATTCACCTCCCTGCCCGACACATCCAACGTCTGATAAGTGCTGATTCGCTAGCGATTCCTGCGATTGGCAAAAGAAGATTTGCCCATGATCCGTGCCAAGACAGCAACTCGTGGACGCTAAATGCCAACAAGATGAGCACGGCAATCCCACCCCATAGAAATGCACCGGCAGAATTCCCCTTTCTAAAGTAGTCGTACCCTGCAAGCAACCATGCCGCGGAAACAGCGAGTGCCAACAGAACAGTATGACCTTTTAGAAACGATGCAAATGATCCGTCTTTCAGAATGTAAAACGCGATTGTCATTGTTCCCCCCATAATCGGACATGACTAATGCCATGTTCGAGGGATCGGTTGATCAAAAATACCCAAAAGCGAGTAGCGCGGACTTCGGTTGTTTGCCGCCAGCACGCTACACTCCTCGCGAAAAGCCACCACCGTCGTGCATCGCGGAGAGGAGGACGTAGCGCAGAGCGGCCTTTGGCCGCGACCAAACCGGTCTCGTAGGGGCACCCCTCGTGGGTGCCCTTGTGGTGGGCACCCACGAGGGGTGCCCCTACGAGACGCGCAGAATGTTTGCTAACAAAACAAGAATTTACGTTATTGCAATGCAGAGTCATTTCGCCTTTCAGAAATTACTCTGCGGCTCGTCCTCCCGCGCACCGCGTGGCGGTCAGGTTGTTCTTTCCCTCGCACCATCTCAAATCCGCGTGCGTTCATCGGCAGGCAGCAACACCCGATCCACCGACAACCCGCTGGGCGTAATGGGTGCTTGCTGCACGGCTCCGATGTAGTCGTGCACGCTGGACCAAGGCCAATCTTCGGGCCGTTCGACCCAGCCCGCTTTCACCGGGTTCAAATGGATGTATTCCACCTTCTCGTGGTACTCCCGCACGGTGCGCAAGGCGCGATCGAAAAACCGCGGCTGCCACAGCAACCCGCATTCCCGCCGCGCGCGGTTGATGCGTTTGGTCGCGACCACTTTGATGCATTCCATGACGGTCGAAATGGTGAGCGGATGCGGCGGGTAGAAAATGCCATGCCAGTGGTCCGGCATCAACACCCAGGCGGTCAGCAAAAACCCGTGTTCGGCGCGGCGTTCATGGATGACGTGGGCGAGACAGTCAAATTCCGATTCGGAAAGAATACGCCGCCGGGGCAACAAACGGCACGTGATGAAGAACCCATGGTCCGACACCACCAGACGGCGCAGCCGTGACATGCGCGTAGTATAACCCCGCGCGTCAAATCCGACGTACCGCAGACTAATTTCTGAAAAGCGAAATGAGTCTGCGCTACGTCCTAATTCTGCCAACTCGGCGGTACCCGGTACGATTCCATGAACCGGCTGACTCGGATCACGGCGCCGGACCAGACCTACACGCAGTTTGGTTACGACTCCCGGGGCCGGCGCACTTCCGCAACCGACGCCAATGGAAAAACGACTGGCTATCAGTATGACGATGCCGACCGACTGCTGGCGGTTACGGACGCCGCCGGGAACGCGACAATCTACGGTTACGACACCGAGAACAACTTGGTGGACATCAGGGACGCGGCGGGCCACCAGACCAGCTTTGCCTACGACGCCCTGGGTTCAGCTTTGAAACCAATTCTACCGCCCCCATCCCCAACCCGAATCCCACCAGGGCGCCTGCCGTCGCAAGCAACGAACTTTCGGCGAGGAGTTGCCGCGCCAGCCGCCAGCGTGTGGCTCCCAGCGAGAGCCGAACGGCTATCTCCTTCTGAAGTGACGACGCGCGGCCCACCATCAAGCCTGCGGTATTGAGACATGCCATCAAGAGGACTCCCGCGATGGCTCCCCAGAGGACCACGATGCCTCTCCGCACCCGCTCCGTAAGCTGTTCGCGCAAGGCAATGATGCGAATGCCCACGCCGCCGTCAACACTCGGGTACTCGGTTGCCAGGCGGGCGGCGATCGTACTCATTTCCGCCTGCGCTTGGGGCCACGTCACGCCTGCCTTCAGGCGACCAACAACGGCGAGATTGGGGTATTGTCGCGCCTTCGTTTGGAGGAACGGGTTCACGACGCGGG
>CAWDRP010000005.1:0-221338 GCA_963804755.1 uncultured Acidobacteriota bacterium | reverse complement strand
CAGGGGAATTTCAGCCAATTGAAGAAGGGAGTAGCTTCAGAAATGAGGTGGAGGTTTTGGGTTTCAGTGGTTTTGTTTCTGTCAGCCGGGATCCTGTTCTATGGGGCTCCGGCGGGGGCTCGGTCTTCCCAGAAAACGGGAAAACTGAAAGTCCATGTCGAGCCGAAGCAGGCTTACATCTTTATCGATGGCAAGGCCGTTCCGAACGGAAGCCAGACGATCAAGCTCGTGGCTGGCGAGCATCAGATGAGAGTTTACAACTATGGATACCAGCCCAAGACCGAGAAAGTGCAAATCGAGGCAGGCAAGAAAACGGACACGCGTCGCGCTCACGCTTCCGGCGGCAAGGTCGCGGGGCCATTTCCGGAAATCGAGTTCAAGGGCGACCCGCGCGCCGCGGTGTTTCTCAATGGCCAAACACCCGCGTACTTTGTGGGCCACGTCGATGAATTCAACTGGGACTGGATCTGGCATCAACGACTGCTGGTGAAACCCGGCGGCTACCAGGTGATGGTCACTCGTAACGGCAACACCATCTGGTCCGGGCCCGTCGATGCGAAAGTGGGACAGCATGTTACCGTGTATCTCAATCAGAACGGCCGTATGAAAACGCAGGCGTGGAAAACGGGCCTGACCATGGCTGCGCAACCGCGCTTCGACGCGGGAATCGCCAGCGCCACCGTGGTTCCGGCGCCCGTCACCGCACAACTAAACGCGGAGGGTAATAACCTGGCTTGCGGGCAATCCGCTTCCCTTAACTGGAGTTCAACGAACGCGGTGGACACGTCGATCAGCGGATTGGGTACGGTCGCCGCCCAAGGCAGCCGCACCGGAAGCCTACGGGCAACATGACGTACACGCTCATCGCCAAGGGGCCTGGGGGAGAAATGACCCCGACATCACGGTGGTGGCGTGAATGCGGAGCCGGCCGCCACGCTCTCGCTCGCCAACCGGAAATCCGTTATCACAAAATCGGCGATAAGGTGGTCGGGCGGGATTCTGCCACCTTGCATTGGTCAACGTCTAACGCCAAGTCGGCCACGGTGGCTCCTTTCGGCAGCGTCGCGACGAGCGGCAGCCGGACGGTGACCGCCCAGCCCGAGCAAACCCACACCGGGCCAGTCGACCAGACCATCACTTACACCCTTACCACATCGAATGCCTGTGGTGGAACGACCCGAAAACGACCACCCTCCGCGTCGTAGGCTCGATCGATCCACCACCTCCGGTGAATTTGGCCAGCATGTTCTACCCCACTGCCTTCCCCACCCGCAGGCACCCGCAGGTGGGCCTGGTGGAAAGCGAGAAAGCGACGCTCGCCGAGCTGGCCGATCACTCAACAATTACTTGCAGTACGACCATGACGCACACCTGCTGATCGTCGGTCATGCCGATGTGCGCGGGTCGAAGGCCTATAATCAGGCGCTCAGCGAGCGGCGCGCCGAGGTGATTCGAAATTCCTCATGTCCAAAGGCGTTCCAGCCGACAAGATTCAAACCCAGGCGATGGGTAAGGATCAGCAACTGAGCGAGACGCAGGTGGTAGCGCTGCAATCCAAAGAATCCGGAGAAACCGGAGAAATGGGAAACGCGCCAACGGCGCACCACCTGGCTGGCTTACAACCGGCGTGCGGACGTCATTCTCCAGCCGGAGGGAGAGCACTCCGCGGAAGCCTATCCCAACGATGTCGCGGATGCCCGGATTCTTTGGCAACGCCACCGGCCGACCCTTAAAGCCGTTAACCTCGCGTCCAAGCCGGCGGCCGGCATGGAGCAGAGCCGGGCCATGGGTTCCGGCAGTTAAGCACGGACGCGAACCGCGCGGGAGACGGCGCAACCCGGTAGTTGCCCCCACGCTGCCTTTCCCGCTCGCTCGCGCGTGACGATAAAATTTCTTTCGCCCGGGGTCCAATAACGCCCCGGGGTTCCCTTTACGCGCGGCTGCCAGACAGGCCGCATCGGAACCGATACGAAAAATGCTACAATCCCACCGTGAGGACCAACGCCTACAACCACATCGCGGACAAAGCGTGGACCGGCTGGCGGCGTTCAGTGACGGCGTATTTGCCGTGGCCATGACGCTGATGGTTTTGGACCTTCTCCAATTGAATTACGCAGTTGCGCCGCGCTTTCGCAGGAAACCGCAGCCCGCGGGGTTCGGGAACGGAACCGAATGGCATTAGAATTGCGGGATTTTTCAGTTGACCCGTTCGATTGACTCCGGTTTAGGTGCAGAGTAGAATTGGCTTTTCCTGTTAGTCTGCGTCGGGTACTAGGAGGAGGCACGTTGATGTCTTTGGAGGATAATCGCAGCTTACAGGAGGTTGCTACCACTGACCTTGAACAACCCGTTGAAGTGAGTTCGCCCGGCATGGGCAATCCTGAAAGCAGTGACATGTGGAATCTGCTGGCGGGAATGGAGAAGCTTGCCGCGGCTCCCTTGACGCCCGGCGAGATTGTGCAAGGCAAGGTTCTGAAGGTAGCAGACGGCGAGATCGTCATTGATCTCGGTTTGAAAACGGAAGTTACCGCCCCATTCACCGAATTCCTGAACAACGAAGGTCAAGTGACGGTCGCGCCGGGCGACAGCGTTGATATTTGGATCGAGTCGTCCGATGAAACGACGGGGCGGGTTCGTTCTCGCGGCAGAAGGCCATGCGCCGCAAAGTCTGGGACGATATGGGCGGGCGTTCCAGGAGCAAACCACGATCACCGGCCGGGTGCTCGACCGCACAAGGGTGGCCTGACGGTGGATATGGGGGTGCCGGCTTTTCTGCCTGCTTCTCATGCCCATCCGGGTGCATCGCAACGTTGACGCGTTGAAGGGTGAAGAGATCACCTGCAAGATCATCAAGATCAACCGCAAGCGCAACAACGTGGTGGTGAGCCGCAAGCTGGCGCTGGAAGAGGAAGCCGCGGCTAAAGGCCGATTGGCGGAACGCCTGGTGGAAGGTGCCGTGGTGGACGGCAAAGTCAAGAACCTGGCGGACTATGGCGTCTTCGTCGACTTGGGCGGGATGGACGGCCTGTTGCATATTACCGATCTTGCCTGGGGACGCGTTTCGCACCCTTCGGAAGTCGTTCAGGTCGGCCAGGACATCCGCGTCAAAGTGTTGAAGCACGACGTGGAAAAGGGACGGGTGTCGCTGGGCCTGAAGCAGCTCGCCCCGGACCCGTGGGAGATGGTGCCCCAGACCTATCACGCGGGCGACCGGGTTGCCGGGCGCGTCGTGAGCCTGACGGATTTCGGTGCTTTTGTAGAGCTGGAGCCCGGCGTGGAGGGGCTGGTCCACATTTCGGAGATGAGCTGGAGCAAGCGCCTGCGCCATCCCTCGAAGATTCTCACTGTCGGCGAGAACGTCGAGGTGGGTGTTCTGGAAGTTGACATGGCCAAGCGCCGGATTTCCCTCAGCCTCAAAGCCAGCCTGCCTGATCCCTGGACCACCATCGACGAGAAGTACGCGGTGGGCGCCATCGTGCAGGGCCGCGTGCGCAACCTGACGGATTTTGGCGCTTTCGTGGAAGTCGAAGACGGGGTGGATGGCTTGATTCACCTCACCAACCTGTCCTGGAATCGCAACATCAAGCACCCTTCGGAAGTATTGAAAAAGGGGCAAAAGGTTGATGCGGTCGTGCTGGCGTTGGACGCCGCCAATCGGCGGCTGGCCTTGGGCCTGAAACAACTGGAAGCGGACCCGTGGGAAAATTTCTTTGCCCGGGCCCATGTGGGCGACATGGTGCAGGGCAAGGTTTCGCGGCAGGTTTCGTTTGGCGTCTTTGTTGAGCTGGAAGAAGGAATCGAAGGTCTGTGCCACATCTCGGAAGTGGCAAACGCTTCCGGCGGCAAGGGGAACGTACCGCTCGAGGTCGGCACCGAGTTTCAGTTTAGAATCCTTCGATTGAGTCCCGGAGACCGGAAGATTGGCTTGACCATGAGGGAAGCGGCGCCTCCTCCGGCTCCCGAGCCGCCGGCTCCCAAGGCGAAAGAACCCGAGAGAATGTCCACGATGGCGGCAGCGCTGTCTTCGGCCGGTATCACTCCTTAAGTTAAGTTTGGTCTGTTGATTCGCAAATAGGCGTACAACGGGCAATGCCAGCAGAAACCGGCGCACCAAGCCGCCGTCTCCCCGCGGATGCCGGTTCGTAAGGGCGTAAGCATTCCGTAATCGCGAAAGCAGTGGAAGCTAGCAGAAATCCTCGCATTCAGGAGATCACTATGACGAAGGCAGAATTGATCGAGGATGTTTCGCGGGTCGTGGAAATGAGCCGCAAAGACTCCGAGGTCATCGTCGAGACCATTTTTGACAGTATTGTGAAATCGCTCAAGGCGGGCGATAAGATTGAGATCCGTGGCTTTGGCAGTTTCCGCACGCGTCAGCGCAAGCCTCGCATCGGGAGAAATCCCAAGACCGGTGCGCGCGTGGACGTGCCGGCGAAAAAAATCCCCTATTTCAAACCCAGCAAGGAACTGAAAGATTTGGTAAATACGACCCCGCCCCCGGAGAGTTCAACGGTTACACCTCCTCCGCCTCCCGTGTCACCGAATCCGGCGACTCCCTAAATGCTGAAGCAGGGCGCCCGTCATACGGAGCGCGCCTGTTATCCTGAGCGAAGGTGACGCGGTTGCCGGGTCTTTTCAGCGGCCCGCGTCCCCCGGCGGGGTTCTGGGAGATCATGGATTACTTGTGGAGTCCCTGGAGATATCGCTACGTCAGCGAGGCAGCGAAGGCCGAAGGTTGCCCGTTCTGCCAGAAGCTGGCGGCGGATCCGGCGCACGACCGGGAAAACCTGGTGCTCTTTCGTGGCCAATGCAACTTCGTCCTCTTCAATCTTTATCCTTACACCACCGGCCACGTGCTGGTGATTCCGAACGCCCACGTGGCGGGTCTCGATCAGGTTCCACCGGAAACCCTGGTGGAGATGATGGGCCTCGCCCAGCGCCTCCATGCTGCTTTAAAATCGGTGTATCACCCAGAAGGGTATAACCTGGGCATGAATATAGGAAAATGTGCCGGGGCCGGCGTGGCGGATCATTTGCACCTTCACCTTCTGCCGCGCTGGACTGGCGATTCAAACTTCATGACCGTGATTGGCGAAACACGCGTCCAACCGGAAGACCTGTCCGCCACCTACGACAAGCTCGCCAGTTTCTTCCCGCGAAAATAGAAACTCGAAACTGGAAAGCCGAAACTCGAAGCTGGAAACTCGAAAGTGCGCGATAACGTCGTGCCACGGGCTTCCAGTCTACGCCTGGAGTGTCTACATTTGTCTTACCCGGCGATTAACGGCTTATGGCTCCTGTGGATTACTCCCGGATTGCCGACGATACGCCTGGGATGTAAAATTGGACCTCGGGGCATTACCGCAAAACGCACATCGCATAAGGAGCGGAAATTGAAATTTCCGTAAGGACGAGGCGCGATTCACAGCGATGGGCGTTCGGGTGTGTGGGGAGGGGGATCAAGAACAATGGCGAATGTGGGCAGACTGTCTGACAAAGTGGCAATCGTGACGGGCGCGTCCAAAGGCATAGGCAGTGGGATTGCCAAGGCGTTGGCCGCTGCGGGCGCCCGCGTGGCCGTGAACTATTCCTCCGATCGGAAAGGCGCCGAACGAGTCGCTCAGGCGATCATTGACAGCGGCGGCAAGGCGATCGCGGTGGGGGCCGACGTGTCCAAGGCCGCAGACGTCGCGCGGCTATTCAAAGATGTCGATTCCGCGTTCGGAAGGTTGGACGTTCTGGTGAACAACGCCGGCGTATTCCGCTTCGGCGCCTTCGCGGAGATTACCGAAGAGAGCTTTCATCTCCACTACAACATCAACGTCCTGGGGACGATTCTCACCGTGCAGGAGGCCATCAAGCGGTTCGGCGCCGACGGTGGGAGCATCATCAACCTCAGCTCCATCGTCGGCTCGCATCCGGTGCCGGGAGCCCTGCTGTACGCGTCCACGAAAGGCGCCATCGAAACGCTGACTAGGGGATTAGCGCTGGAACTGGCGCCGCGCAAGATACGCGTTAACGCCATCGCTCCCGGTCATACGGAAACCGAAGGCAATGTCGCTGCGGGAACTTTTGAGGGTGGCGCCGGCGCCGCCCTGGCCGCCCAGACGCCGCTGGGTCGGCTCGGTCGCGTCACGGATATTGCCCCTCTGGCGGTGTTCCTGGCATCAGACGAATCCGCCTGGATCACCGGCGAAGTGATTCGGGCCGCAGGCGGCCTCGTTGTGGCCAGGTGAGTGCGATTGGCACAGCGGACAGGCCGGGGGGACCACCGGGCTGCAACTGACTTACGCCACCGTGTACTCGCTCCTAAGCGCCTTTCACAAGTACAACTTGGTCTCACTCGATCGGTTGTTCGCAAGTTCGCGGCGCAATGGCTGACCGCATTCAGAGACGGTCGGTAAGTTTGCGCTCGTACCTATCGACAACGCAGGACAAACTCGCCAGCATCCGTCAATTTGGGGGCACACCAAGTCCCAACCTGCAACATCGAACATACATACCTGGAATTGGCAAATGCGGGCCCTGGTTAGTTGATTTGTGTCGAAAGGTCGATTAATTCGACCAGGTAAATCAGAGAGGAGAATGCTATGCAAACGCTTCAAGGTGACTACTTCGCTGCCTATCGCAGCCTGAAGCTGACGCGAGATGCCAACGGTGTCCTGGTGGTCGAATTTCACAGCAACGGCGGGCCGCTCACTTTCACGGCGCAAGCTCACACGGAGGTTGTCGATGCCTTTTACCGGATTTCGCAGGATCGAGCGAACAAGATCGTTATCCTGACGGGCGCAGGCGGAGAGTTCATTACCGGTGTCGATTGGCCATCTTTCGGCAACGTCGCCGATCCCGGCGTTTGGAGCCAGGTTCACGACGAAGGCGTTCAGGTTTTGGAAAATATCGCCAACATCCGGGTGCCGGTCATCGCGGCTATCGAGGGACGCGCCCACGTGCACTCCGAGTACGCGCTACTGGCCAACGTGATCGTGGCGGCCGAGGGTGCAACCTTCCAGGATGTGGCCCACTTCGCCGCGGGCGTTGTGCCCGGTGACGGAATCTTTACCACGTGGAGTTATCGCGCTGGAGCAGGGCGAGCGGAGGCGTTCCTGCTCAACCCACAGCCCCTGACGGCGCGTACCGCTTATGAATGGGGAGTGGTTGCCGAAGTTGTGCCGAACGGGAAGGCACTCAGCCGTGCGCGGGAATTGGCCGAGCTGTACCTGAAGGCTCCGGAAGTGACGCGCCGCGACACGCGCGTGCACTTCATTCGACCGTTAAAGGAGCGCATCGTGCGAGAAGTGGGCTATGGATTGTCGCTGGAAGGCGCGTCAGCGGCCGATCTCGTCAAGTCAATGCAAGCCAAGAGTGAACCTCTTGCTCAGAAAGGAAAATCTGCCTAATGCATGGAGGTGGATGATGCCTGATATCGAACGCTACGACGTGCTCGTTATCGGAAGTGGAGAGTCGGGGAAGCACTTGACCTGGACCCTGGCGCAAGCCGGCCACCGCACTGCCGTGGTCGAGCGAAAATACATCGGCGGATCGTGTCCGAACATTGCCTGCTTGCCCAGCAAGAACGTGATTCGCAGCGCGAAAGCCAACTGGTTCGCCAAGCGTGGCAGGGAATATGGGATTCAAACCGGACCAGTATCTACCGATATGAGAGGCGTCCTGGCGCGCAAGCGAAAAATGGTGGAAGGCGAGGTGCAGTTTCATCTCAATCGCTTCAAGGCCACGGGAGCCGAACTGATTCGGGGAGAAGCCCGGTTCGTGGCTCCGAAGACGGTTGAGGTGCAGCTTAACGACGGAGGCCGGCGGACGATCACCGGCGAGCGGGTGTTTCTCGACCTGGGATCGCGCGCCGCCATCCCGGATATCCCGGGCCTTGCGGCCGCCAAGCCCATGACGCACGTGGAAGCGCTGGATCTGGACCGGTTGCCGGAACACGTGATCGTGCTGGGTGGTGGGTATGTTGGATTGGAACTCGCGCAGGCCTTGCGCCGCTTCGGGTCCGCGGTGACCGTGATCGAGCGCGGCCGGGAAATTGCCGGCAAGGAAGATCCCGACGTCGCGCAAGCCCTTCTGGAAAACTTCACGAGTGAGGGAATCGAAGTGCTGCTGGAGACCAAGGTGCGCGAAGTCGAGGGACTCTCCGGCAAGCAGATCCGCATTCGTGCGGAAAACCATCACGGAGATCAGACGATCGAGGGAAGCGATCTGCTGGTGGCTGCCGGACGAACGCCGAACACGCGGGGAATTGGCCTCGAAGCGGCGGGGATTGAACTGGACGCTCGCGGGTACATTAAGGTCAGCGAGCGATTGGAGACCACTGCGGCGGGCGTTTGGGCGATGGGCGATTGCGCCGGCAGTCCGCAGTTCACGCACGTCGCCTTCGACGATTTCCGGGTGGTCCGCGACAACCTGAACGGAGGCAACCGTACCACGCGCGACCGGCTCATACCGTTCTGCATGTTCACGGATCCCGAACTCGCGCGAGTCGGGTTGAACGAATCGGAAGCGAAAAGGCGGGGCATCGGATATCGCCTGGCGAAGATACCCATGGCCGCGGTGCTGCGAGCTGTCACTCTTGGCGAAACCCGGGGCTTTGTGAAAATCCTCGTTGACGACCGAAGCGACCGCATCCTGGGATTCACGGCGCTGGGCGTTGAAGCGAGCGAAATGATGGCAGCCGTTCAGACAGCAATGCTCGGCGGGTTGCCCTACACGGTGCTGCGCGATGCGATTTTCACGCACCCCACCGTCGCGGAGGGTTTAGTCTTTTTGTTGGCGAATGTCCCCGCAAAAGCCATGCATGCGCTAGCCTAAGTTCCCGGGAACATTTGTCCCGAACCGCGCAGGGTAGCGTGATTCCCGGGTGTAGTTCTCTCTCCGACATGATCGGGTTGCGGCGCGCCGGGGTGGCAGGGCCGCGGTTTTTTCATGATAATGTTTGCATATGCAACTTCGCTTCACTCACGGGTTCGCCGCCGGCGCCGAAGCGGACGCTTTTCTTGAAAGCGTCCCTTCCTGCGCTGCCGTGTTCGCCTTGTTTCCCGCGGCGCGTGAGGCTATTGCTGCCGAGCCGTATCTGGGGCGCACCGTTGATTTGCGCCGCCGCCTGAGCCGGTTGCTCTCTACCCGGCGGCATAGCTCGAAGCTGCTGAACCTGCGCGAGTTGACGGCGCGTATTGAATATGAGCCCGTCGGTTCGGCATTTGAGGGAACGTGGCTGCTCTACCTGCTGAACCGGCATTATTTTCCCCGGCAGTACCGCGAGCGCCTGCGCTTGAAGCCGCCCGCCCTGCTGAAGCTGAAAATGCGGAACCGCTTTCCGCGGTGTTACGCCACCCGGCGGATCGCGAAAGACGCGTCGCTCTATTACGGCCCGTTTCCTTCCATGGCGGTCGCCGAGCGATTTGCGGGTGAGTTTCTGGACTTCTTCAAAATCCGCCGCTGCGTGGAGGAACTGAATCCGGACCCTTCCCACCCCGGATGCATTTACTCGCAGCTTCACATGTGCCTGGCCCCGTGCTTTGCCGGATGCACCGATGCCGAGTACCAGGGGGAGGTGCGGCGCGTCGTGCAGTTTCTCGATACGCAAGGCGCATCACTGCTGCACGCGCTTGAGACGGAACGTGCGCAGGAGTCCGAATCGCTGCAATTCGAGCAGGCGTCCAAGATTCACCATCGCATCGAAAAACTGAATGAGGTGCTGCGCCAGGGGTCTGACCTGGTGAGAAATCTCCGCGATCTTAACGCCGTGATGGTGTTGCCCGCCGCCGAAGCGGCCTCGGTAGTCTTTTTCCGCATCATCGGCGGCGAGATTCGCGGCCCTGCCACGCTTTCGCTGGATGAGAATGTCCCCAATCCCACGCCCCTCGACCGCCAGCTTCATGACTTGATGGAACAGCTCGCCGGAAACACCGTCGCGCCTGCTGCACACCCGACGGCTATAACTTCATTGCCGCCCTGGGAACACCTCAGCCTGCTCGCGCGGTGGTATTACAGCAGCTTCCGCCAAGGTGAATTGGTGATGCTGAATCCCGGCCAAAACCTGCCGCATAGCCGGTTGATTCGAATCTGCCGAAAAATCAGGGGCTAGGAACCAGGGGCCAGGGGCACCGGGCACCGGCGTTAAGATACGCCACCTCCTGACGTGTTCCTGCAAATCGACTGCGGCGATGCCGTTATATTGTTTGGTCAGCCCTTGACTTCGAGCACTTGGAAAATCCCTTGCCGCAAACGAGCGCCTTAGACCTGCCCGGCACCGGCCCCGCGGCCGCCACGGTTCGATCCGACTACTAACGAAAACCTGTTGTTGCTACCTATGTTAGAGTCGTGACAGAGGAGATGCCCATGAGGAACCGCACAAGCGAAATACCTGCTAAAACAGGTGAGCGGCAGCCAGCCTCGGACTAGGCGCCCAAAAGTGATGCGGGATCATCGCGGAAGGGATTGACGACAAGGATGCCATTGAGGTCCTGGCCGGCCTGCAAGTCTTCGGTCAGCAAGTACCGGCAGGAAGCGGACTTCGCTGCGGCTACGATGAGCGCGTCCCAGAAGGAAAGCTGATAACGGTCCTGGATTTTCCAAGCATGTTCGATGATTGCGCCGTCCACGGTCACCGGCCGCCAAGCCAGCAAGTCTCGGACTTCGGATCGCGCATTTTGCCGGACGTTTGGCCATTTGCGTGTGACCTTAACGTAGAACTCCTGGAGAACCTGAAAGCTGATGCGGCCCTGACGTCTCTTCCATAGCTCCGCACGCCACTCCCGAGCCGCCTCCTGCTTCTTCCGGTCAGCATCGTCCAGCGCATAAATGAGAACGTTGGTGTCAACGAAGACCGGGGCGGTCATGGACCTCCTCGCGGGACAAATATCGGCCGTTGGTCTTCAAGAAGGGCTTGCGCGCCAGGGCTCGGCGCATTGCACCCTGGTAGGCATCCTCTTCCAGCATGCGCTCTTTCAATATTCCCGCCAGGAGACGCGAGATACTTGTGTCTCTTCGCGCCGCTTCAATCCGTGCCCAGCGCGCGATGCTTTCCTCCAGGGTAATGGTGATGTTTCGCAGTTGAGGTTTCATGACACAAATATAGTGTAACACGGATTACGTGTCAATTCGTCCCCGCGCCACTTGCTGTTTAGCCCCCTTGGGGCTCAGCGGGTAGCAATCTTGTTACGTCGTGATCGAGTTGTGCAAGGTGTAGGGGGACGGCTTGCAGCCCCCTCGTTCCGCATTCACCCTGCGTAACGCCGGGTAGGGGAAGTCCGGCGTCTGATGATTGCATTCACCCATTCGAACGGCGGCTGAGGTTGTGTGACCCGGAGGTGGCCACGGCCATTTCGTCTTGGGAATTGACCGTGGGTTCGTCATCGAAGGAAAACCCCATTGCCACGAGAGCAGTAACCTTGGCAACCCGCTTTTCCCTTTTCGCGTTAGAAAGAAAGGCGGCGGCCCAACGCATGAAAGTTCACAAGTGGCGTTATAATGTGAAGGCACCCCTCAGCAAGGGCAACCTCTTAGGAGCATTGCCCCGCTGGAGTGATTATGAACTATCACATTATCGAGGCACGTTACGTGGCCGGCCACGTCGTGTGGCTTCGCTTTCGGGACGGGATGAGCGGCGAGGTCGATCTGGCGCCGGCTCTCCGCGGCCCCATCTTCGAACCATTGCGCAATCCCGCCGTATTCAGCCAGTTCCAGATTCATCCCGAGTTTCACACGCTCGTCTGGCCGAATGGAGCCGACTTCGCGCCTGAGTTTTTGCGCGATAATGTGCGCGTTACAGTATAAACGGTAGGTAGAGCCGCCGCGCTGGGAGTCACGCGCACGACCTTGTCGAAACTGGTGAACGAGAAGCGAGGGATCTCTCCCGAAATGGCCGTACGGCTGTCCAAGGTATTCGGAGGTAGCGCCGAGAGCAGGCTCACCCAGCAGGCGCACTATGACCTTGCCCAGGTCCACGCCGACCGCATCAGGCTTAAGCGGCTGGAATCGACCATGAGCTTGTCATCATAGGAAAAGCCCTCGATCATGGGAGCACTCACTATTGCTACATGCTCCGCGGCACTTCAGTGCGGAGAAAGCCGCAGAGCTTGAAAAGCGGCTCTGCGCCAGCCCGCCGGCGTGATCTCCGCATCACCGGCACGCTGGGAGTCTTGAACGACGCGGCCTCGCGCGGCTGGGTCGATCTTCCCTCCGCCTTCCAGCGCCTCCGACAAACCACGTTCCGCGCCTCACCAAGCCTGTTACAAAGCTTCCTCGATCGAGACGCGGAGAGAAAAGGCGGACGCAAGGACCAAGCGTAGCGCGGACTCGTTTTGTAGGTTCGAGGTACTTCGGGAAAAGCCGCAGAGCTTGAAAAGCGGCTCTGCGCCAGGCGGCCGATCAACCTGACTGGCTCCGCTACGTGGCAGGCTTCCGCTAATAAGGAGGAACCGTGGGTTCTGCAAATACCGCACAGACGGCCCGACGTTACCCCGAGGCATGCGAGTGGAACGCCAGAAGAGAACGAAAAGGCCGCGAATACATGAAAAGGGCTGCGTTCTGGGGAGTTATTTCAGGCTTGGCAGCTTTGCTACCGACCCTCTATATCGGCATCCAACTGCTGATACTCCTGAAGGTGAATTCGAACGGAAACTTCCTCATAATCGTGCCTATCATTGTGGGAATCGGGTTCTACCGCTGGCTTTACAACAAGGGAGTCAAGATGGTCCTGACCGCCCAGCAGATGCTTGTCGCCATCGATACCGAGCACAACACGAGAGAAATTGCAGAAATCGTGCGAGGAAACCAAACTGCCAAGAGTTAGACGGCGCATCACTACCCCGCCCCGGTCCGATTAAGCCAAGCCAGTCGCCGCTGGCCGGGACCACTGATGGACCAGGGGGGTGGAAACCTTCGGGAAAATCAATAGGAATCCAGCTTTAGCGCGGCTTCTCGTTCAATCGGAAGCTGACTTGCACCATCACGCGCACTGGTACCGGCGTGCCATTGCGCATCGCAGGTTTGAACCTCCAGGTCTTAACGGTATCCACGGCCTTTTCATCCAGACCCAACCCTAGCGGCTTCACCACCCTGCAGTCGGTGACGTTGCCCTGGGCATCGACGACGATCCAAAGAAGCTCCGTGCCCTGGTACTTTGCCTTGAGGGCTTCTTTGGAATAAGCAGGGTTGGGTTTGTAGATCGGAACTGGGGCTGGAATGGTGTCAGGAACCATTTCCCGCCGCTAGCCGACCGACATCACCGTTGCGCCATCCGGCTAGACCGAGGTATCATTAACTTAAGCGCCAGGAGGAAAGCGATGAAGCTGCCCAGTACACCACCGGTACCTATGACTAAGAATTGCGTCGAGTGCGAAGCAGAAATCCGAGAAGGACAGGTAAGAACTCAGTGCCCCTACTGTCTTGGTTCACTATGCCCTAGATGCGCACAAGGCCATTATGAACGAAAAAACCATCCTCTAATTCCGCCGACCGCGTAATGCGTAGCGAGTAGCGGACCTGTTAGTGCGGCCTGCAGCGCTCACAGGAAGAGTCCCTACAACGAGAATCCGCAGACCTGAAAAACTAGGTTTGCGCGCTCTTTAGTTCTCCTGGTTGACACAGATGACCCTTAACTCCTCGGACGAGTAAACAAATGCGCTGAACACCGAGGCTCCTTTCGTACTGCCGACCACGAAACCGGTGCTGCCCGGCCATAATTGGGAAGTACTGACCCCGTCCTTCGGAGCTTGTTGTAGAGAGACTCGCGATATAAACGCTCTGGAAAACACATGCACCCTGAACATGGGTCCTCTGACTTCTCGAACCGTGATTTCGGCTCCATAGTTGTCTTCAGGAGCGGGAGGTATCTTTCTCAAGCTCCAGGGCAAGCTACGTGGGCACAACTGGCTGACCTCCGAAGGGGGGTTGATCGTAAGGGGTTTGGCGAATTCTGAGTGAATCTCAGACACCGCGTTTTGACCCTGTTTAGCAATCTCGGACTTGAGATCATCCTGGGCCTTCTGCCGTTCTTGGTTCTCCGTACGGATTTCCTCTTGCGTCGCCCTCGAAAGTCTCTTCTGAAGGACAAAGGTGAAAATGCAGAGCATCACGAACGAAGCAGCCCATGTGGCCTTGGCCCACTTCCGGTTCGCAGGCCAAATGGAAACAATGCTCGCCAAAAGAGTCGTAAGGATGGTTACCGCTGCGATCCAGAGATCAAGGCTCATCGAAAGGCCAACCTCCCACGGCTACCGCCCGCGGAGACCCACAACTTGCTCGCGCGGCCCTTGCAGGCGGCATGTAAAGAAAGCGTCATTTAAATAGGTGAAACATTCTCTCGGCCCAAGGCGCGAACTGGATTAACCTGCCAGCCCACTTGAACCCGATCTCCGCCAATTCGTCAGCCTGTTTGATTCTTGTCCCCGTAGGTTCAAGCTCTGATGGCCTGTCCAAAGTCGTCACGGCCCGTGCCTCAGTCTCACTCGTCAGGATGGTGAGCTCTTCGAGGGACCGCTTCTTTTTTTGAATCAGGTGATCGAATTTCCGCGCTGCGAGGAGGATGGGCCCTTACGAGGAAGAATCGCTGCAACTAAGAACCGCGCGCCTGGAAAGCTACGTCTGCGGTTGACTGCTAACGTCCCCTCTGCCCTCGGCCGTGACTTCGTGGAGGTTTCCGACGAGGTGTGACCGGACGGACGTGTGGCCGTCCAGAAGTATTAACCCTCCCGGTGATTAGAACGAGTTCTCCACATTTCGGGCACCTCACGCGGTCCTTCCCTGCGCTCAAACCGGCCAACAGGAGAGGGGTGTACCTCTCCTCGATTCCAAAACGTGAGCACTTGCTATTCACGCATTTGCCTTTGGTGTTCATACCGATAGTCCGTCCTAATCTAGCCCAGCCTATCGAACAAAAGGCGAAATGTCAAGTCACAGTCTCTGACGTCTGACGGGTGGAGAGCCAAGTCCCTACGAGGCGTTGGTCGTCATTGACTCACTCGCTGCAACAGGCGCTCGTACTCCTGCTTGTAGGTTGCGTTCTTAGGGTCGAGCATATAGGCCGCGCGGTATTCCTCCAGAGCACCCGCTCGGTCGCCTTTCTCCTCCAGTGTGAGGCCCAGGAGCATACGCGCCACGGCATCATTGGGGTCTAAGCGTACGGCCTCATGGTATTCCGCGATCTCACCATCCAAGTCGCCCTTGTTTCCGAGCGCCTCACCGATGTTGATATGCGTCATGGCGTTGTTGGGGCTCAAGCGCAACATCTCCGCATTCGCGCCGTCCAGGTCACCCTTCTGCCGCAGTGCGGCACTGAGCTCGGCGTGCGCCATGGCATTACCAGGGTCTAAGCGCAGCGCTTCGCGTTCTTCAGCGATTTCTCCGTCCCAGTCGCCCTTTTTCCCGAGCGCCCAGCCTAGGCTGTTGTGCGCGTACACGTTCTTTGGATTCAGACGAAGAGTCTCGCGATATTCCGCGATCGCACCATCCGGGTCATGCTTTTCCGCGAAGGCATCCCCGAGTAAGGCGTGCCCCGACTCATTATTCGGGTTCAGGCGCAGCGCCTCGCGTTCTTCCGCAATCTCTCCATCCAGGTCGCCCTTTCGCCCGAGCGCGCGTGCGAGGCTGTCATGCGCCTTCTCGTTCTGCGGGTTCAGGCGAAGCGCCTCGCGGTATTCCGCAATCGCACCGTCTAGATCGCCCAGGGTTCTGTCTCCTCTCTCTCCGAGCGCATCCCCGAGGTCGTAGTGCGCTATGTTGTCATGCGGGTTCAGACGTATCGCCTCGCGGAATTCTACGATCGCTGCAGCCAAGCTCGCCTCGCGTTTCTCATTCAAATCTGCATAACCACAAGGGCCGCCAATTAGTACTTCTGGAGCGGAATCTTCGGGCTGTGCCGTCGGCTTTTCCGCCTCCGGCCATGCCTTATCGATTGCATCACCGACGGTCCTTCTCGCCAAATCGCTCATGCAGTCTGATTCTCCTTTCTCCCGGAGCGCAACGCCAAAGTCACGATGTGCGGTTCCATTGTTCGGGTTGAGGCGCAGCGCCTCACGGTACTCCGCGATGGCGCCATCCCAGTCCCGTTTGTTTCCAAGCGCGACGCCGAGGTTGTAGTGCGCACCGGCATCATTGGGGTTTAGGCGTAGCGCCTCGCGATACGCCCCGATCTCGCCGTCCCAGTCGCCCTTATTTCCGAATGCGTAGGCGTCCGCGTTGGCGTTCAGGCGCAACGCCTCTTGATACTCCGCGCTCCAACCGTGCACGTCGCCCTTCTGCCACAGTGCGACGCTGAGCTTGGCATGGGCCGTGGCATTATTGGGGTCCAAGCGCAACACCTCGCGTTCTTGGGCGACCATTCCGTCCCAGTCGCCCTTGTTCCCGAGGGCATCGCCGAAGGCGGCGCGAGCCGCATCATTATTCGGGTCCAGGTGGATAGCTTCGCGGGCGGCCTCTGCAGCATCGTCCCATTTCTTCTGCTGAGTCTGGACATACGCCAGGCTCACGTAAAGGTCGGCATTTTGAGAGTCGAGCAGCATGGCCGCGCGATATTCCTGCTCTGCTTCCGCATACTGGCGCTTCTGAAAGAATTCTGCTCCGCGCGCCACGTGCCGCCGAACCTCGGCTTGCCGGGCCTCGCCGGCCGGATCAACGGCCACGGGCTTGGTCACCTTGGCGCTCTTGAGCGCGCTAATCAGTTCGTCCCCGCCGCCGGCCAAGCGGACTTCTCGAAGGTAGTCATCCGTGGGGTCGAAATCGATGCCACGTTCCTGGACCAGCACGGCGATGCGGTGGCTTGGAACTCGGCTCGCCAGCAGGGCGAAAACCTGCACCTGGTTGATCGGCTTCTTGGCGCTGGCGGGTTCGGGCGGCTGGGCGGCGCGTAGCGCCTTCAGAAATACCTCGCTCGCGCCAGCGGCCTTGAGGGTTTGATAAAAGTCCTCGGACGGGGCGAAATCAATTCCGCGCTGCTCGATCAGCTTGGCGCCCGACTCGTCTCCGAATCCGTCCCGCACCATGTTGCTGACCTGCTCCTGGGTGAAGGGCTTCTGTTGCGCCTGCGCGGGCAAGGCCGGCATTGCGGCGGCACACGCAACGTAGGGCCGAACGGCGTTCGGCCTTGGCCCAGCGCCGCTGGGCCCTACGCCTTTCTGCTCCGCCCGAATGGGCAGCGTCGAAATCACGGGTATGACGATAATGAGGACGGCTACGACCGGTCGACGCCACATCGGCACCTCCCGAAAGCGGGAATGACTATTAATGAAATGGGGGCATTCTACCACGGGAAGCAAGTAGCGCGGCCTTCGGTTGCTTCCATCGAATGACTGCACTCCTTTCAAAGCGCGACGGCGGTCGTGGGGCGCCGGGAGCAGGACGTTGCAAAACTCGTCATCCTTCAGGCCGCCGTTTGGCCGAAGGATCTGCATTTGTCTTGCGGGTGCAGGAAACGGCCAATAGATTCTTCGCGATCTGCATTTGTTTTGCGGCTGCGGAAAAAGGCCAATGCAGATTCTTCGCCCAAAAAGCGGGCTCAGAAGGACGGGGCGGGGCAGGGGTCGAGCGGGAGGAAACTGGGTGACATACGGAGCGTTTCAACATTTGTCGAGTACATAACACGCAAGCAGCGCCCGTCAGCTTCTCCACCGGAGGCTGAAACAATATAACCGCAGGGAGAACAATTCAGTTGGAAAGGCCGAGGCGCTTCTCGATGATCTGGACTCTCTGTTCCAAGGTCTCCACCCGGTCTTAGAGCTGGCGGTAGGAAAGCTGCATGAAGGAGCGGGTCTCAAGGAATTCGCGCTCCATGCTTGTCTCCAACCTGTCGATTCTCTGATGAAGGGCTTGCTGCCCTTCGACCACCAAATCGATCTTGTGAAGTACGTCCTCATAGAGCACACCGCTATGTCGCTTGACTTCCGCGATGCCCTCGCGGAATTCTTGCCGGAGCGAAGCGGCCAGTGCCCCCGTCTGGTCACCCAATTCTTGCCGGAGTCGGCCTTCCGCGTCGCTCACGGCAGTCGTTACGATCCGCTGGATTTGAGCGAGGGACTCACTGTCCATTAATTCCTCCTTTCTGAAGATGTCAGTGTACGGGTACGAGAAAAAAAATCAATCGCATCGAAGTTCGACAGGCTCTCATCATTGGGCTACCCGGAGTATGCGCACACCCCGGCGCGTGGGGAGTTGACCACGGGGAGCAGGCAATCTTCACCACATTCGTGGCTTTCCGAACAGGGATCGCAAAGCCAGACCTCGTCACATCCGGTACAAATCTGGGTGGCGAGTTGAGTTTCGCAAATACCGCAATTAATCTCTGGGGGATCGTTCCGGGCGAGCAATTGAACCTTGTTTTCCGGCGTGGCCCGGTCCCAAAATCCCACCACTTTCAGACTGAGTAACGTCGTAGAACCATAGTCATACTCATGCTTGAACTTGGTTCCGACATCGGCTACGCGGCTGAGCGGCGACCTCATTGACGTTTCGCCCTCCATCGGAGAAAAGGCGTACCGCGTTCCCTCTATCTCAAAGGCGCTCAGGTGCCCGCAACATTCCAGCCAAATCGAGCGGAGAAACGCATCGAGGGTGCGAAGTGCGGCCATAGCTGGGACAGCCAGATGGATCCAGTAGATATTTTTCCAGCCCCCTTCCGCGACAACGTGGAAGGCCATGGTGCTCTCCTGCGTACCCGGCGCCGCCGGAACCGCCGCCCGGCCGCACTTGCTCAAGTGCCGCGTCATGGCCTGTTTGCTGAACTGTTTACCGCAGAGATGACATTTCCCCATTGATGGCTGCCCCGCAATCTTTTTTATATCTTCTTGCTCATACCCATCTCCCGCGTTCGTCACGCTATCGGAGTGGACGCCGAGAACCGCCTCTTACCTACGCCGGCTCACGCCGCCGGCTCAAATCGCGCCTGGAAGAAACGCAGGTACTTGGGTTCATAGACCATCTTCAGGCCGCGCGCTTGCTCGCGTTGTCCGTACACTTCCAGCACCGATTCCGCCACCACATCCATATGCGCCTGGGTGTAGACGCGGCGAGGAATAGTGACGCGCACCAGTTCGAGCTTGGGGAAATGCTCTTCCCCGGTCTTGGCATCGCGCCCCGCGGAGACGGCGCCCCGCTCCATGGTGCGCACGCCGGAATCGATGTAAATGTTGCCCGCCAGCGCCTGCGCCGGATACTGCGCCTGGGGAACGTGCGGGTAGAACGCCCTGGCATCCAGGAAAACCGCATGGCCGCCGATCGGCTTGACGATGGGAACGCCCCAATCCAGCAGATGATTGCCCAGGTACTCCACCTGGCCAATGCGGGTGCGGATGTGGTCGTCTTCAACGCTCTCGACGACGCCGCGCGCCATGGCTTCCATGTCGCGTCCCGCCAGCCCGCCGTACGTGTGCAAGCCCTCGTAGACCACCACCAGGTTGCGCGCCTCTTCAAACAGGCCCTCATCGTTGGTGGCCAGCCAGCCGCCGATGTTCACCAGCGCGTCCTTCTTGGCGCTCATCGTACACGTATCGGTGTAGGAGCAATATTCCTTCAGGATCTCCGCCACCTTCCTGTCCTGATATCCCGGCTCGCGCTGCTGGATGAAATAACAATTCTCGACGGCGCGGGTGGCGTCCAGCACCACCGGGATGGCGTGCTGCCGGCACAGTTCGCGCACGGCGCGCATGTTCTCCATCGATTGTGGCTGCCCGCCCGCCATGTTCACCGTCCCCGCAATGCTCACATAGGGAATTTTGCGCCCGCCGGCATCCTGGATCACCCGCCGCAGCTTGGCCAGGTCCACATTGCCCTTGAAAGGGTGGGCATTGGCCGGGTCGTGCGCTTCATCGATGATGACGTCGACGAACGTTCCGCCCGCCAGTTCCTGGTGCAGGCGCGTGGTGGTGAAGTACATGTTGCCGGGAATAAGATCGCCGGCATGAATCAGGACTTGCGAAAGGATATGCTCCGCCCCGCGCCCCTGGTGCGTGGGCACGAGGTACTTATATCCATAATATTGAGTTACAGCCTCCCACAAGTTGTAAAAATTCCTGCTGCCCGCATATGCTTCGTCGCCCAGCATCATGCCCGCCCATTGCCGGTCGCTCATGGCGTTCGTGCCGCTGTCCGTCAACAAATCGATGTAAACGTCTTCCGAGCGCAACAAAAACGTGTTGTAGCCCGCCTCGCCTAGACTCTTCTCGCGTTGCGGCCGCGTGGTCATGCGGATCGGCTCGACCATTTTGATTTTCCACGGCTCTGCCCACGACCGCCGGCTCGGTTTGGGATAGGACATAAACGCTCCTGTTCTGCTGCTGGGATGTCTGCCAGAGAATAGCACAACATGGGATACGGGAGACGGGATACGGGATACGGGATACGGGATACGGGATACGGAATAGAGCATACGGAATTCGAAATAGGGCGGTGACGGGAGACGGTATACGGGGTTCAGGATGCAGGAAAGGGAAGCGACACACGGGGTATAGTGTCAGCACCAACTTAAAAAGGAGCCAATTTCGTCGGTTTGAGGGGGAGCCGGTTACTGCGGGCCTCATCGGCGGGAAGGCGGTACAAACTTTACAAAGTTTTCTACATGCGAACCGAATTAGAGTTGATTCAGCTTTCTGCGAGGGCAGTTCGGTCTCCCGTAGCTGCCCTTGGACGCCCGAGCTTCAAAGTCATCATTCGTACCGCAACGCCACCATAGGATCGACTTTAGTAGCCCGGCGAGCCGGGATCAGACACGCGACGAAGGCGACGAAAGCGAGTATCGCCGCAACTGCAGTTAGCGTCCATCGGTCATACGGGCTGACGCCAAACAGAAGGCTTGCAAGAAACCGCGTCAAACCGAGAGCGCCGATTACTCCCACTCCCATTCCCGCTGCCGTAAGAACCATGCCACCGGTAAGGACAAGCCGGAGCACATCCCAGCGGCTGGCACCCAGAGCGGCTCGCACTCCCATCTCATGGGTTCGCTGCGCAACTGCGTTTGAGATCACTCCATAGATCCCGATCGCTGCAATCATCAATGCGACGATTCCGAAAATTCCCAGAAGTACGGTTCTCGCGCGATCATCATTCAATCTTTCTGACTTGAGCTGGTCCAAAGTCTTGATGGAATCGAAAGGCTGATTCTTATTAATCTGCCAGACGGCCGATTGGATCGACTTAACCAGATATGTAGGGTCCTTCGCTCCGCCCACGATGAGTGTTCTTGCAAACTCCGTCGGGCTTTGCTTGTAGGAGACGTACGAGCCGCAACTGGTATCGGCGAGATTCCATACCTTTTCGTCGGCAACGACGCCCACCACTTGCCAGGGTATTTCGGGTCCCAGCGCGGGCTGGCCGGGCACAATCTGCGGCATCCGCATGCGTTGGCCGATGGGGTCCTGTTCTTTGAAGTACCGCTTGGCCAAGGTTTCATTGATTACCGCTACAGGCAGGGCTCCTGGCGCGTCCGCTTCCTCCAGCCAGCGCCCCTTGAGCAGTTGCATACCTACGGTGGAAAGGTAGGATGGGCTGACGACTTTAAAGCCGCACTCCGGCCGATTGGAGCGATCGATGATAGGCTGCCCTTCGATCTGGAAGGGCAATCCAAACCACCATCCCCTAAGCGGCGGCGCGATGGCGAGGGCGGCGTTCCTGACCCCCGGTACCGCCCGAACCTTGTCCATCACCTGCTGCTGATAATTGATGAGGCTTAGTCCATCAGGGTAATCCTTGGACAACATGGGAAGCGACATGGTAATCACGTTGGTTGGGTCGATGCCGAGCTTGACCTGTTGAAGCTGATCGAAGCTCCGCAGCAGCAGCCCGGCGCCCGATAGCAGAATAAATGCCAGCGCAATCTCTGCTCCCACCAGAACGCTGCGGACTCGCTTCCGCGTCACTCCGTGAGTTGCTCCCCTGCCTCCCTCTTTGAGCGATTCCACCAGATTGATTCTGGAGCTGTGCAGCGCCGGCCCGACTCCAAACAGGAAACCTGTGACCAATGCGAGCGCCGCGGTAAACAGCAACACGGTCCCGTTGAGCCGCACATCAGCGTCCACCGGCAGAACGAAGGGAGGCAGCCAAGATTTAAGACCCACCACCATTTCCCAGCCCAAGAAAACGCCGGCCATGCCTCCCAACCCGGCCAGCAGAACGCTTTCAGTGAGAAACAGCCTCACCACGCGGTCTCGGCCTCCTCCCAAGGCTGACCTGATGGCCACCTCACGTTCACGCTCTGCCCCGCGCACGAGCAGCAAATTGGCCAGGTTCACGCAGCACATCAGCAGCACTGCACCGACCGTCGCAAAGAGCACGATCAAGGATTTCCGCATGCTGGCGTCGACCCGCTGTTCGGCGTACGCGGTCCACGGTGACGCTCCATCCCTTGTGCCACTGCGTGTGGTCGTGACTGATGCGGGCGCCAATCACCTTCATTTCCTGCTGCGCTTGCTCAAGGGTAACCCCGGGCTTCATTCGAGCCCACACCATCAGCCAGGTGTAATCCCGTTTCATCTCCTTGGGCTCAAAGGCGAGCGGCAGCCAGACTTCCTCCCACATTTGGTCGAAGGGTTTGGACGGCATCACACCAATTACGGTGTAGGATTCCCCGTTTAACCGGATGCTGCGGCCGATGATGCCAGGATTCCCTCCGAAACGGTTCTGCCAGACCCGGTGGCTTAGAACCACCACGTGCTCCTTACCTGGCTGATCTTCATCGGGCGCGAAAGTGCGTCCTAGCAAGGGTCTGGCGTGAAAGATACTGAAGTACGGCGCAGATACCCATAGGCTTGCGAGTACCGCCGGGACGTCACCCCCGGTGAGCGCCATCGAATCCCACCACTCGGCTGCCATGGCTTGGAAAACCGTGTTCTGGTTCTTCCAGTCCAGGAAGGTCAGCGTTGAGGTCCATTTGCGCTCGCCGCCCGGTGTCTTCTCCATAACCTGCACGATCTGTTCGGGGTGTGAGTACGGCAGCGGCTCAAGAAACACGGCATCCACAAGGCTGAAGATCGCGGTGTTGCCGCCGATCCCGAGCGCCAGCGTCAGCACCGCCACCGTCGTGAAGCCGGGATTCTTGGGCAGCATGCGCAGGCCGAAGCGAATATCCTGCCAGAGTTGCTCAAGCCAAACGAAACTCCACACCTCCCACGCATCTTCCTTGACCCGCGTGACGTTGCCAAACTTGCGCAGAGCCGCATAATGCGCTTCCTCTGGTGACATGCCGGATTCTCGGTTCTCCCGCTCTTCCATGGCGAGATGCGAGCGAATCTCTTCCGCGAGATCGTCCACCGGCTTTCGCCGCCGAATCAGCGCACCGAGTTTGGAAACCTCACGCCGCCAGCCCATTTGAAGCTTCCCTCCCGTAAAGGACTTGCCCGGTCATGAAATCGAAGGTGAAAAGGAGCAGCCTTCTGGCGTAGAATATGACGAGGAGAACTGCAGGATGGACGTCGCACTGCCAGCCGATCTCGAGAAGCGCGTCAAGGAGACCGTTGAGCGCGGGGAGTTTGCCAGTCGCGAAAAGTTCTTTGAGGAAGCTGCCGAACTGCTTTTGGGCCTCCGGGACGGCGTCGGGGAGCCTGTCCCCGTGGATGCGCATTGGGAGAAGCGCGTGGATGCTTTCGTCGAAGAAGCCCAAGCCAGTGGGGAAGCAACGGAAATGACGGACGGCGATTGGGTCAATGTCGAGCGCGCAGGGCTTGCCCTCATGCGGGCCAGGAAGAAGGCTTAGTCTCGCTGGGGACGAGCTATCGTAAGGCCTGCCGCGCGGCGCGATCTCATCCGGCACTTTGTCTACATCGGCGAGAACAGTAGCATAGCAGCGGCGCGCCGCTTCCTCTCTGAAGCCCGCGATACCTTCCTCGAACTTGCCCAAATGCCGCACCTTGGCGCACCAGGCAAGTCCCGCAAATTCCCAACGCTGCGAATGTGGCGAGTCCGTCATTTCGAGAAGTACCTGATCTTCTATCAGCCCATCCCGGAGGGCGTCCGGGTCGAACGCGTTATTCATGCCGCCGAGGACTATACCCGCATCTTAGCGCCTTCACCGACCGGTTAGAGACATCACTCTTCCTCCGGCTCGGCGGGACGCAGAACTCCGGTAATGGCCCGCACAAAGCGCTCCCAGCGCGAGGTCTCAGCCACCAATTGCCGTCGTCCTGCCGGTGTCAGCCGGTAGTACTTGGCCCGCTGTTTGTTTTTGGAAACGCCCCATTCGGCGGTAATCCAACCTTCCTGTTGCAGGCGCTGGAGCGCGGGGTAGAGCGATCCGTGGTCCACCTTGAGCGTCTCTTCTGACTGGCGCTCAATGGATTTGGCAATGCCATGCCCGTGCGTTGCACCCCAGAGTAAGGTGCGCAGAATCAGCATGTCGAGCGAGCCATAAACAAGCCCGACGCGGTCTTCCGACGGGTGCCTGGCCATAGTGGGAGATAATCTACCACACAAGGCGGTAGATTGTCTACTAAGAAAACGGCGGGCTCAGGACCCGCTCAGATTCCTGTGTCGCGCTTTGAGTAGTCCCTTGCCCCATATCCTGAGTCCCTTATCCCGTCTCCCGTATACCGTGTCCCGTATCCCGTTTCCCGTGTCCCGTATCCCGTTTCCCTATTCGCAGAAGATCCGCACCTTCTCCCCGTTCTTGCTGTCCACGTCGACGTGTAGTTCCCTCAGTTCGTCCACCAATTCTCCGCCTTTGAGATCCCGAAGGGCCGACAGGTCAATGCCTTTCTCGGCGAGCTTTTGGGCAACTTGGGGCGGAATCACCCCGAGAAGCTTCATGCCGGTCCGCAGAATCGACAGCGGGACGCGGATGTTCACCTGGTCGCGATCGGGCTGATCCACGACGACGCGCAGGAACCGAATGCGATTCCCTCCCGCCGTCTCGCCTGCGCCCGGACCCGTGGCCGCCGCGGGCGCCGTGTCGGGCTTAGCGGTCGAGGCTCCGAGTTTTTGAAGCTTTTCCGCGTCCTCGGCCGTAATTTGGCCGGCAGCAAGCATTTCCAGAACCTTGCGAGTTTCTTGTGACATGATTCCCTCCTCGGTTTATCAGGAAAGTTTTTCGAGCGCCTCTTGCACCGTAATCTCTCCCCGGGCAAGCTGCTCCAGCACGTAGAGATTCGGGCCCGGCGCCTGGAAACTCTTGTCCAGCGCCGCACCGATGGCGTTCAACCGGTTCTTCACCGTGGGATAACTGATGCCAAACAGGCTCTCCATTTTTTTGATCGATCCGTGCGAACGCACAAAGGCCATCACGAACGCCTGGTCGTCCAGGGAGAGCTGGGCGAGCGGGGAGAGCTCGAACTCACCCTCCATGGACACGCCACACGAGGGGCAAGACATTCGGACAATTTGTAAGGCTCGTTTGCACTCGGGGCAGGTTGCATTTGAGACGTCCATGGGCACCTCACGTTAATCAATATAATCGCGCATGGTGATTAAGTTTGTCAATCACAAAATTAAATAAGTTAATTAATTGACGGAAATAATGTGTGTTTAATTATTCCCGTGGAAACCCTGCTGCACGCAACATCAGCGGCTTGTTGTAGGGTATCCGCTTTGGTTTCTTGGAAAACAGGCCCAACCGGTGGGCAGAAAAGTCGGCCTGCACAACCGACAATGGAACTCGGCTATAATGCCGCATGAGGCCGAAATTGGTTCGTCACCGTCCAGCGGCAACTCACAAAGCGGTAGTCGCCCGCAAGTCTGGGGCGTGGGTCATCGCTCTCTTCGTTTCCCTGCTGCCGCTCTATGCCGCAGCCGACGTCTATGTGGAAACGGTGATCGATCCCAGCGGCCAACTGCATATCACCACCAAGCACCGCCGCGAAATTGTGCCCAAGAAGGATCGCGGCCAGGCCAGCTTCAAAGAGGTGCAAATCTCGCCCGATGGCCGTGCCGTCGGCTGGCTGGCCATGTACAATGACAGCGGCGCGGCGGATCCCCTTCCACTGAAGCTGGTGATACTTTTGAACGGCGAGCAGCAACCCTACACCGGGACTGGCCTACCCATTTTGAACTGGTGCTTCTGGGCGGGAGGGCGGGAGGTGGCCTTCAAGCAGGGAGGGCTCCACGGAGAGATGGGACTCCACTACGAGTTGCACGATGTCGCCACCGGTCAATTGTCCGACAAATACGATCCGGACGCTAACCCCGATTCCGTCACCAAGCCGCCCCGCTGGGTGGTGGTGTTGGACTCACGCGAATAGGCAACCCGCGCACCCGCAATCTCAGGTCTCATAGGCGGCAGATGACTGTGTTCCACTTCGGGGAACAGGAGACCAGCGATGATCTCGAAAACGTTTAAAGGTGCAATCGTTCGCGACGGTTCGATGTCCTCCATCCCTCTGACGTTTGACCCCAAGGCGGTCTTCGGCAAGGTTCGAGCGCCCGTCGAGGTGACGCTGAACGGGTACACGTACCGGAGCACGATCGCCGCCATGGGGGGCCCGCCGTTCATTCCCTTGCGCAAGAGCAACCGCGAGGCAGCGGGACTGCAAGGCGGTGAGACCATCGATGTGCAGCTGGAACTCGACACGGAAAAGCGAGAGGTAGAGCCTCCGCGGGACTTCGTGAAGGCGCTTAAGGCTGCGCCGCCGGCATGGGAGCGATGGGGCGAGCTTAGCTACACCTACCGGAAAGAGTATGTCGACGGGCTGGCCGCCGCTAAGAAGCCGGAGACGCGCGCGCGCCGCCGGTTGGAGAACGCCGTCCAGGCCATCCGCCAAAGGCCGCCACGGAAGCCGTAACGCCGCCACCTCAGGCGTCGGTATTTCGTACGCCGGGCCACCGCGCTTGACCCAATCCGTATTGTCAAACTTTCTCGAGCAAAGCAAGATCCTGACGACGTTGGCGTGGCGCCGCATGGTACGCACTTGGGCGGGCGCAGAACGCCCGTAGGCAAGCCACTCAAACTTATCAGGGCGCGGCTCGCGACCCCATCATGCCGGGCTAGTTGTCTCTCCCAAAGAATTGGTGATGGATCCGCTTGAGCCCCGTTTCGAGATGGGTCTCATCCAGAACCATCATCAAGCTACTCGGCGAAGCGCCCTGGGAAATCAGATCGAGCGGCAATTCGGAAACAGCTCCCAAGGCCAAAGCCGCTATGCCCGGCTGCTGGCTTAGTCCCTGCCCCACCAGGCAAATGGAGGCCTTCCCCCGTTCGATTTCCACCGTACCCAAACGGCGTAATTCCGGCAGAAACCGTTCCAACGGAAGATTAGCGTCGAGCGCCAGCCGGCAGTGCAAGGAGGAGATGACGGTCAAGTCGGGCGTAGCGCGGTGGCGGTCCAGGACGTCGAGCACGCCTTTCATGAATTCGGGGGTCGGCTTCTGCCGGTTCGAGACGATGCGCAGCAAGGCCAAACCGCGCTTGAAGGCGATGGAGCGCACGCCTTGCAGAGCGGTCGCCGCGCTTTCTTGAATGACGGTCCCGGCGTCTTGCGGCTGCCAGGAGTTGAGGATCTGCACCGGGATGCGCTTCTCGGCCGCCGGTCCAATCGCGCGCGGATGCAGCAATTTGGCGCCAAAGTAGGTTAGCTCGGCCATTTCATCGCAAGTGGCTGTTGGAACCGTCTGCGCTTCGGAAACCACGGCGGGATCGGCGCTCATCAAGCCTGGCACGTCCTTCCAAATCTGAATGGCCGTCACGTCCAAAGCCGCTCCCACGAAAGCTGCCGTGAAATCCGACCCTTCAAAACCCAGGGTGGTCGTCGCCCCCGCCAGGGTCGCCCCGATATATCCTTGCATTACCGGCGTGTGGCCCCGTTCGAGTTCGGGGAGCAACGCGGCGCGCATGCGCGCTTGCGCAGTTTCCTCAATCGGCTCCGCGGCGGTGAAGTGATCATCGGTAATCATCAGCGTGCGTGAGTCCAGCAACTGCACCTTCACCTCGCGGGACTCCAACCCGGCGGCCAGTATGGCCGACGAAAGCAACTCGCCGTAAGCAGCAATGGCATCCTGACTGCGCGGCGAGAATTCCTTCAAAATGGAAAGGCCTTTTGCCAAGTCCTGCATTTCGCAGAAATATTCCGCCATGAGGGAAAACACCGGAGAGTTTCTGTGATCCTCCACGAGCTGCGAGAGTTCGCCACGATGATACGCCTCAATGGCCGCTAACTGGCCAAGGGCCCCACCGGTTTTCCCTTCCGAGGCCAATGCTCCCGCGGCGAGCAGGTTCCGAGTGGTCTTGCCCATGGCGGAAACCACGATCACCGGATTCAACGGCAAGTGCTCCTGGATGATTTTGATCACCCGCTCGATGGATACCGCGTCTTTAACGGAACTGCCTCCAAATTTCATGACAATCATCGGTTCACCTGAAAGAAAGAATTTCGCGAGTCCAACACTGTAGCATTAGTTGTCCTGATATTGTCATGCGGTGCGGATTTTTGCTCTGTGACTTCTGTGCCATGCAAAGATTCCTCGCAGAGATCACGGCGCGGCTTTGTGGGCCCTGTCAGAAACTGTGGCTCTTGATGAAGAGGAGAACCTCCCGCCAGGGCTTCGTCAAGGTCGCTTTTAGTGAGATCACAATGCATGCCTCCTTTTATCTCTTGGTAGGTAATCCATAAGATAACGGCATAAAAATTGCTAGCCGTACCGGATGGAGGTGTGTCTTCTGCTCGGAATGGCGCAGCCGGGTAGGCTCGTGAGGCTCCTGGCCGCCCCTAACGCGCTCGGCCGCGGCTCCGCCAAGTGCCTTTCCCCATGGCCTCAGCAAAAAACTCGCATGGCGCCGGCCCGCTGGGCGGCCCGCCGGCGACGGAGTATAAATTGCCGATTGGCACGTCCCGCACTTCCAGTTTCGAATTTCCAGTTTCCAGTTTCGAATTTCGAGTTTCCAAGGTCAGGGAAGGTGGACGGAAGAAAAAAAATTTACGAACGAAGCCACTAAGTTGTTGAAAACAAATGATCACAAGACAAATTGACCGATAAAAAGCGGACATTTTGGTTTAAGTATCGGACATTTTGGTTCAATGTGGTGACATTTTGGCGTGGCTATGCAGCATTTTTCGGACACTTCGGCATGACGGGTGACGTCTTGGGCGCCAACACGGAAGAACGGGACCGGAAGAGGGGGACGGGCCATTTCCGACTTACCGATGTTTAGCGCTCCCACCGTCCGAACCGCCGCGACTTTGACGTGACCCTAAACCTCCCGCTCGCACCGATCGCGCAGAATTATGCTATTCTGCACGGGTTTGTTTCCTGGGTATCGATGATGAAAACGTGTCCGACCTGCCGGGTCATCTATCCAAGCCATTTTGTAATCTGTCCACGCGATGCCACGCGTCTGGTCGAGGCCGGCGAATGGCCCGAGGGGACTTTGGTGCGGGGGCGGTACCGCATTGTGGGCAAGCTGGGGCGCGGCGGGATGGGCGCCGTCTACAAGGCCCTCCACACTAAGTTCGACCAGTTGCGTGCGCTCAAAGTCATGCTGGGGGAATGGGCGGCGAATCCGGAATCCATCCAGCGCTTCGAGCGGGAAGCGGTGCTGATGAGCAAACTTCAGCATCCGAACGTCGTGCGCGTGGACGATATCGACGAGACCGAAGACGGACGCCCCTTCATCGTGATGGAGTTTCTGGAGGGGCGGAGCCTGCGGCAGGCGATTTCCGAGGAAGGCCCGTTTCCGCCGTTGCGGGTCTGCTCGATTGCCAAGCAGGCGGCGGCCGGTCTGGAGGCGGCCCACCGGCTCGGCATGGTGCATCGCGACATCAAGCCCGACAACCTCTTCCTGGTGAATAGTCCCGAGGGTGAAAAGGTCAAGGTGCTCGATTTTGGCATCGCCAAACTCAAAGAGGCCCGCCTGGGGGATGCTCACCTCACCGCGACGGGAGTAGTGATCGGCACGGGGCAGTATCTATCCCCCGAGCAAGCCACCGGGATGCGGAGTGAAGAGCTGGATGGCCGCTCCGACCTCTACTCCCTCGGCCTGATCATGTACCAAATGCTCAGCCGCGAGTTGCCCTTCCACGCCGACACCTGGGAGGGATGGAGGACGGCGCACATCAAGGCGTCGCCGCGGCCCCTTCTGAGCGTGCAGCCCGATTTGAAAATCCCGGAAGGACTGGCGAGACTGGTGATGCGCTGCCTCGAAAAGCAGCGGGATTTGCGCCCTGCCAATGCCCAGGAGTTGATCCGCGAAATCCAGCAGGTCGAAGCGGAAATCCAGCAGCCCGCCGCACCGCACGCCTCACCGGCGGTTGTCACTCCCGCTTCGAGCCCGCCGAAGGATTCGAAGGTTCCCATCGCCGTTCGCAGCAGTGGGGCGTCACCATCGAAATCCGGTCCCTGGACGGAAGGCCAAATCATCCGGGGCAAATACCGCGTGCTTGAAATGTGTGGCATGGGCGGCCTCGCGATCTTTTACAAGGCTCTCCAACTCAAATCGGGAATAGTGCGTGCGATTGAGGTCGCAAATGATGAAAACCGGGAAATCTTCCAGCAGTACGCGCGGGAACGCATAAGGCTCCAGCACCCTAACATCAAGTGTGCAGTGGAGGTGGATGAAGCGGAGGATGGGCGCCCCTACATGGTGACGGAGTGGGTGGAGGGCCGGTCCTTGGAACGGGTCATGCAGCAGGAGTGCCCGCTCGCGCCCTCGCGCGCCTGCGCCATTGTCCGGCAGGTGGCCGCCGGGCTCGGGGCTGCTCACGCCTTGGGTGTGGTCCATGGCCAGGTATATCCGCTCAACATCTATCTTCTCGAGGATCCCGCAGGCGAGAAGGTGAAGATGGTGGGATTTGGAATGAGCGCTCACCCAACGCTCCACTATGCGTCCCCCGAGCATTTTATGGGGACGCGCCTCTGCGATTTGGACGGGCGCTCCGACCTCTTCTCACTCGGCGCCATCCTGTACCAAATGCTCACGGGTGAGAAGCTCTTCCCCGGGGAAAACCTCACCACATTTGCGATGGCGATCTTCACGCGGCAGCCGAAACCCGTCCGCACCGTGCGGCCGGATTTGGCCATTCCTGATTCGCTTGCCAACCTGGTAATGCGCTGCCTCGAAAAAAACCGGGATTTGCGCCCGGCCAGCGCGCGGGAATTGATTCAGGAGATCGAGCGGGTGGAATACGAACTCCAGCAACCCCCGCCGGTGGAATTGTCGCCCACTGTGGTTGTCCACATGCCCGAGCCACAGGGGGGCAACGTTGCCGGAGCGGGGCGCAGTGAACCGGAGCCGAAGGGATCCGCGTCGCCGCCGGAAGATCAACAACCTGGCCTGAAGTTCTTAAAAATCCGCCCGTCCTTGAAGAAAACCTGCCCGCAATGCCACGGAGTTTATCCCCGCAATTTTTCTGTCTGCACCCAGGACGGAGCATCACTGTTATGGCTGGACCGCTGGACCGTAGGCAGCCTGATTAAGGCCAAGAGCATTTTCTCCATGATGGGAGAGGATGATTCACTCCGCTTGACGGATGGGGAATACCGCCTTCTCGCCAGCAGGGGCGACCATGATCCTTGCCTCGTGTTCAAGGCGCTGGAGCTCGGCTCGGGAAGAGAGCGCACCCTGGTGATTCCCAGGATTGATTCTTTTATGGCTCCTCAAAATGACGTGCTGACCGAGGCTTTTGAGGCTTTCGCACAGGGTGTCAATGGGTGGATGGCTCACGGCAACGAGAACCATCTCGAAATTGCGGGCCTCAGTCAGGACGACGACGGGCGCCCCATCCTTGTCCTGGATCTCGAAGAGGGCCGGACGCTCGAGGAAGTCATCCGGCAGGAGGCGCCGCTGCCACCCCGGCGCGCGTGCGCCCTTGCCCGGCAAATCGCTTCCGCCTTGGGTGCACTCCATGCCGGGGGATTGATCTATGGAGGGGCCATACCGAAAAACGTCCTCGTTTCGGGCAGCCCGGGCGCCGAAAAAATCAAGGTGCTGCCCTTGGGATTTCAAAAACTTCAGGATGCTTGGCGCATCCTCGATGATGCCTTGGGCATGGAATCCGAGGGCCTTCTCATCGGTGACTATAGCTGCCTCGCCCCGGAAGAAATAATGGGGAAGAACCTCGACGCGCGCGTCGACCTCTACAAACTCGGCGTGGTCCTGTACGAGATGCTGACCGCCAACCGCCCATTTAAGGGGGCCAAACTTAGCGAATATTTGAATGCGGTCTGTAAGGAGTCCCCCATACCCATCGCCACGGTGCGGCCGGAACTGAACCTGCCAAAAAAATTAGAGGCCCTGGTCACGCGCCTGCTTGAACGTGACCCCAGCCGGCGCCCTGCTAATGTGCGGGAAGTGATCAACGAAATCACCCAGGTGGAAGAAGACCTGAGAAGGGCGGCGACGCCTGCACCGGCGCCGAAAGGCGTTCCTGCTCCGGCGGCGTCGACTATCGAACCGCCTTACGTCCCCAAACCCGGCGAATGGCCCCAAGGCGCCATTGTGCGTGAGAAGTACCGCGTTCTCACCAAAATTGATGAGGGCGGGATGAGCGTGGCCTACAAGGTCTTGCATCTGGCCTTTGAAGACTTCCGGGCGCTGAATGTTTTTCGCCCGGGTCTCTTCCGCGATGAAGCTTCCAGGAAAACGTTCAAGCAGGAATTGATGCGAACCTGCCGGCTGCGTCACCCGAACGTGATGCGGGTGGACGACGTCGATGAGACCGAAGACGGGCGGCCGTTCATGGTCATGGAGTTCCTCCAGGGGCGAAACTTGCAGGCCGTGCTCAAGTCGGAAAGCCCCTTCGCTCCGAAGCGTGTGTGCACGATCATCAAGCAAGCCGCCTCCGGACTCGCCGCCGGGCATCAGCTTGGACTCATCCATGGGGACGTTAAGCCGTGGCATATTCTGCTGGTCGATACGCCCGCGGGCGAAGTGGTCAAGCTCATGAACTACGGCTACGTCGCCATTATGGCCGGCCTGGTTGAGGGGGGTGTCGTGGTGGGCACACCGCGCTACATGTCCCCCGAAGTCGTCATGGGAAAGCCCCGAAAAGAAATAGATGGTCGCGTGGACCTCTACCCGCTGGGCCTGATGATGTACGAAATGCTGACCGCCGACTTCCCCTTTAGGGCATCCACCGATGGGGAGATGATGAGCGTGCGCGTTAAGCAGCCACCCGTTCCCATCGGGTCGGCGCACCCGGAGCTCAATGTGCCCAGGGACCTTGCTGCCTTGATCCTGCGCCTGCTTGAGAAGAATCCCGATCGGCGGCCCGCCAGCGCGCAGGAACTGGTTCGCGAGATCGAGCGCATAGAACGTCAAATGTAGGGCCGCGCGTGGATGCACGCGTTGCCATAGCCACAGCCGATGAGCCAATCCATGTGTCGAAGACCCTGTGACAGTGGCAATGAAGATCCGCGAACACACTGGTCGTGTGTTGGTGCACGTTGTCGAAATTGCCAGCAAGTATTTCCGGGCGAGCGCTGGGGTCGCGTCGCCGAAGTAACTCCTAACTTCTTCCTTCTCGCTGCTGTCTCCTCACTTCTCGCTCCTCGCTTCTCCCTCCTTCTCCTCACTTGTCCCTTCCCTTGTGCGCCATTTTATGGGAGTATCTAAACTTGTGCGGCCGCCCTCTGGTCTGCGAGACAAATCTGATTCAGTACGGCTTTAGCGATGAAGCGAAGGAGAACTAGCGCTTGGCGTCCGTCAAGAATCTAACGATCAAAGAAGTCTTCGATTTGGTCCGAGCCGATCTGGTGCGTGTGGAGGAAGAATTCGGGGTTCAGACCACGGCGGACGTCCGCCCGATTACGGAAATTGGGCAGTACCTGCAGGAAGGCGGGGGCAAAAGGCTGCGGCCCGCTCTGGTTCTGCTGGCGGCCAAGCTGTGCAATTACGAAGGGATGGCGGCCGTGCGCATGGGCGCGGTGGTGGAGATGATTCACACCGCCACGCTGGTGCATGATGACGTCATCGACCAGGCGGACACGCGGCGCGGGCGGCCGTCAACGAATTCCCGTTGGGGGAATTCGATGAGCGTGCTGGCCGGCGACTGGCTCTACATGCAGGCCTTCAATGTTGCCCTGAACGAACGGAATTTCCGCATTCTGGACGTTTTGATCCGCCTCACGCAGGTGATGGTGGAGGGCGAACTCCTTCAGCTCACCTGCTTGCGCAAGCCCACCGTGTTGGAAGAAGAATACCTGGAGCTGGCGTATCGCAAGACCGCGTGCCTGTTCTCCGTATGCTTGCGGCTGGGGGCGTTGTTGGGCGGGAAGGACGAAGAGGACGAGAAGCGGCTGGGGCTCTACGGGATTAACCTGGGACTGGCGTTTCAACTGATTGACGACGTGCTGGACTTCACCTCTTCCGAGGAAGTTCTGGGCAAACCCATTGGCAATGACGTCCGCGAGGGCAAGATGACTTTGCCCTTGATCTACCTGATGCAGCGGTGTACTCCGGAAGAGGCCCTCAAGGTTTCACGGGTGTTGCAGGAGGGGGGATTCCGACCGGCGCAATTCGCGGAGATTCTGGACCTGATCGATCATTACGGCACCCTGAAAGCGACCCGGGAAAAGGCGCAGGATTTCGCCGTTAAGGCCCGGAGTTTTTTGGACGGCTACCCCGACTCGCCTTACAAGGACGCGCTGCACTCGCTGCCTGACTTTATTCTGGAACGGGTGTGCTGATATCACCCCCGGCTTCGGCATGAAACATCGCCACGAAACAGAAATCAAGCTGGTGGTTAAAGACCTGAAGGGGACGCGTGCGCGCCTGGCCGAACTGGGCTTTCGGCCCGTCCTGGCGCGCCACTTCGAAAGCAACTACTTGTATGACTTTCCCGATCAGCGGCTGCGTAAGTCGCGCTGCCTCATTCGCATACGTTACGCCGGCGATCAGGGGCTTCTGACCTTTAAGGGGGCGCCGCTGCGTTCCCGCGACTACAAGATCCGGCGGGAGATTGAAACCAAAGTAGAGGATGGCCACCGCCTGGGAGAGATTCTGCTGCTGCTCGGCCTGCGCGAGGTTTTCTGCTACGAGAAGTTCCGCACCATCTATGCCCCGCGGGGCAAGAGCGACGTGAGTGACGCCCCTAACCTCGTTCTTGACGAAACTCCCATCGGCAATTTCCTGGAACTGGAGGGCCCGCAACGCTGGATCGATGAGGTGGCGCGGCAATTGGGTTTTTCCCGCCGCGACTACATTACGGACAGCTACGCCGCCCTTTATCGGAAGAAGTGCCAGGCGGAGCACAAGACTCCCGGGAACATGATTTTTCCCAAACGCGAATCTTGATTGGGTTCTGGCCCTAGCTGGGCTATAATGCGCTTAGTGTTCCGTCGGCGCTAGCGCCGGCTGAAGAGGAGAGTAACTATGGAAGGTTTATTGTCACCAACTCATCTGGTGTTCATTCTGCTTATCGTCTTGATTCTGTTTGGCCCCGGTAAATTGCCCGAACTGGGGAAGGGGTTAGGCAAAGGCATTCGCGAGTTCAAAGACGCGATTCGCGGCGGCATCGACGGTACTTCGGATAAGAAATAAGCGGCTGCCCCGGTGCCGATGAAGCCGTCTGGCGCCGCCGTAACGTTCATTGTACGGAATGATTCTTTGCACGTCGTTTAAGCTGCCGGAGGGAACCGAGGCCACGCTGAGTGCTGGGTTCACATGCCGACTCCCGGGGGTGAGTTGGAGGGGTCTTCCCGCAAGGATTCGGGCGCTGTGCCAATCGGTAAGGAGATTAACCAATGGAAGGCTTGTTATCACCGACCCATTTAATTTTCATTCTGCTGATCGTCCTGATCCTGTTCGGACCGGGCAAGCTGCCCGAACTCGGAAAGGGTCTGGGCAAAGGTATTCGCGAATTCAAGGACGCCTTGCGCGGCGGAATGGACGGTTCGTCCGACAAGAAAACCGAAGAGAAAAAGGTTGAGGAAGAAAAGAAGGCTGAGGAACTCAAGAAGGTGTAATCCTCCGGTTGCCACGCGAGAACTTCCCATACCTCAACGATTGTCTTCCCCCAACGAATCATAAGGCCACTGCTGCGCATGTCAGAACGCGGGCGCCGTAGTGTTGGTTTCCCGCTGCCGTTCAGGAGCGTATAGCCGCACCCCGCGCCTCGGGGCAGGCGGCCAGCACACTTTTGGCGTTTGCCCTACCTGGATGTCCCACTGCCGTCGGTGCTGCTCCCCGGCTTAGAACCGATGCGCGTATCCCCAAAATCCAGGAGCAGCTCCGCCGAACGGTTTTCCACCTCCAGGATGCGCGCCCGAAGCACCGCCCTCAACTGGACGATCGCGGCATTGAACTGTTCCGGCGTTTTCGACAGCAGCACACAAACGCACAGACACCGAACGTCATCGTCATTGACTGCGCGAGCCGCCATACTCGTCATTGGACTCTTAACCGTTGACTCTTGGATGAGAATGATGTCCATTTTGGGTGCCCAAAAAACTGCCGACGCAGCGCGGACGTGCCGGTTTTCCGGCTGCGGATGTCCACTCTACGGCCTTCGGGCGTCGGTTTCGGCTTGCTTTTCCGCGTGAAAGTCAGCATCATCTGCGGTCTGTCATCTGCCTGTTTCATCGGCGACCGAGGAGGCTGGTTATGGCACAGGGCAATTGGAAATCCGCGCTTCGATACTCCGCACGAACGTCGCGCCGCAGCTTTCTCCGGGCAGCCGCCGGGACAGCGGCCATGGCTTCATCATCTGCCTGGGCAACACCGGGATTGCCCAAGCCTGGGCCGCGCCGCATCCTAGCTTTGGTGGGCACCTACAGTTCGCCTCAGGGTCCGGAAGGATCGAAGGGCCGCGGGCAGGGCATTTATGTGCTTGAAATGAACCCGGCCAGCGGCGCCCTGACCCAACGCGAGGTCATTCCCAATGATGCGAATCCTGCCTGCCTGGCGCTTACTCCTTCGCGCGCGCATCTTTTCTGCGCGAATGAAGTTTCAAATTACGGCGGTGGGAGCAGCGGTTCGGTGAGCGGATACACGGTGGATCGCGCCACCGGACATCTGACGTTCATCAACACGGTTAGCTCGGAAGGCGCCGGCCCCGCCCATTTGAGCGTTCACCCCTCGGGAAAATACGTGCTGGTGGCCAACTATGCGGGAGGCAGCGTGGCCGTGCTGCCCATCCATGACTCTGGCGAATTGGGCGCCGCCGCGACGGTGATTCATGATCAGGGCGTCGTGAGCCCTGAACAACCGCACAGCGCGCCGAAGGGCAGCTTTGCCATCAGCGGCCATGACAAACCGCACGCGCACATGATCCAGGCGGATGCGGCGGGGCGATTTGTGTTTGCCAGTGATCTCGGTCTGGACCGGATTTTTATCTGGAAGTTCGACGCGGAGAAAGGCACGCTCACGCCCAATGATCCTGATTCGGTCGCGCTGCCGCCGGGGGACGGGCCGCGCCACTTCGCCTTTCATCCGAGCGGCCGCTGGTTTTATTCGCTCCAGGAAGAAGCTTCAACGCTCGTCGTATTTGACTACGACGCGAGCCGTGGACGCCTGACGGAAAAGCAAACCCTCTCCAGCCTGCCCAAAGGCTTTGTGGGCACCAACTATACCTCGGAAGTTATGATCTCCGCGGACGGCAAGTTTCTGTACGCCGCCAACCGACTGCACGACAGCATCGCCTGGTTCCCCATCAGCGCCACCGGTAAGCTGGCCTTCGGCGGCGAAGAGTGGACCCGCGGAGATTACCCCCGCAGCTTCAACATCGATCCCACCGGGAATTTCCTTTACTGCTGCAACCAGCGCGGCGACGCCATCACCACGTTCCGCGTGAATAAGAATACCGGCGCATTAAGTTTCACCGGACAATACACCCCCATCGGCACACCGGCCAACATCGTTTTCCTGACGTAAGGGCGGCGCTAGGCCGCCGCGTGGCGGACTGAACTCAACCCGCCACTACGACAAAACGTCCTTGCGGATCCGAGCCGTTCCGGCTTAAGATGAGCTAGTTCACACCTGCGGGGGCTTATATGAAGGTTGAAGATTTAATCCACTCTCGCACCGAAGTTTACTCTGTGAGCGAAGACGTGACCGTCTACGACGTTGCCCGGTACTTGCGTGAGAAGCAGGTGCGCGCCGTCGGGATTCTCACGCCCAACGGCAAGCTGGTGGGCGTCGTGTCACAGAGCGATATTTCCGACAAGGTGGCGGCGGAAAACAAGTGTCCCACATGGATGCGGGTCTCGGAAGTAATGACGCCGAAGCCCATTACCGTCCCGCCCGTCACCAATTTAGATGAATGCATGCTCCTGATGGAGAAAAACGGCATCTACCACCTGCCCGTCATCGATGAAAATGAGAATTATCGAGGCATGATCTCCGTTCACGATTTGCTGCGGGTGATCGCCTCCGATGAGAAGGCGCGGGCAGACATGCTGGAATCATTCATCTTTTCGCAACGCTAGGTCCGCGTTGAAAGCAGGCTCACGTGGCGCCGAGCTCCAAGCCGGCACGTTCTGCGCTGAAGTCCGGCGCTGCGTCACAAGCGCCGCATAGTTGACATGCCAAACCCTGGGACTGAAATTCTCATGCGCCCCATAACGAAACTTATGCTAATCGACCTGCTGTTGGCCGCTGCCCTCGTACTCCCGGCGTCCGGTGGTTCCTTTGCCGGCGATCTGCAACTGCAGACGACGGCCTTCCAGCCGGGTGCAACCATTCCGGCGCAGTTTACCTGTACCGGCGAAAATGGTTCGCCGGCACTTTCCTGGAATCAGCCTCCGCCCCGCACCCAGAGCTTCGTGCTGATTGTGGACGACCCGGATGCACCTGCCGGAACCTGGGTTCACTGGGTGGTTTACAACTTGCCGGCTTCTGCGCGGCGGTTGCCCGATCATGTGGCGGCCGGAGATCAACAAATTGACGGCGCCGGCAGGCAGGGTCTGAACGATTTTCACGTGAGCGGTTACGGCGGTCCGTGCCCCCCGCCCGGCAAACCTCACCGGTACTTTTTCCGCCTTTATGCGCTCGACACCATGTTGAACCTGCGTTCCCCCGTTCGCCGCAAGGACGTCGATTCGGCCATGCGAGGGCATGTCCTGGCACGCGCGGAATTGATGGGAACATTCGGGCGATGAAAACAACGGATCGTGAGGAAGACGCCATCTACCAGGACGGCCAGGTGGTGGCCCGAATCGAAGCGCCGGATGTTCACCCGGACATTCGCGAGATCCACTTCGCCGAGATCAATCGCAGCGACGATTTGATGTTGCCGGAGGAGTGTGAATTCCAGAAATACCGGCTGATGATCCAGCGGATCGAGTACGCCTCGCGCATCGATAAGAATGCGCCGGAAAAAGGCCGCGTGCTGCGCGGGGTGGTGGCGGAAATACTGGGATACCGCGAGCAGTAAGCCGCCGATTGACGAGGCTTCTAAGCTTCGGGGAAGGGCAAAGGCTTACAGAAGCCAAAGGAATTGCAGAAAGTGCAGACCCGATCCACGCCACCCTTTTCGCTAACCGACGCCAGCATGACCTCATCGACCCGCAGCGACTCGTGGGCGGAACAGGTGGGGCACACGAGCGTTACCCGAACCTTAAACTGGTCCCCCGCGCGAAGTTCAGGAATATCGACGCCCCAGACGTTCGTTTCCGGATTCAAATTCTCGACACCCCAATAAGAATACTGAAGTTCAGGGCTTTGCGATTTGGATACGACGCGGAAAACCGACTCCTGCCCGGTTGGGCGGCTGACCAGCCTGATTTGCGCATCCGGCAGCAGTTGATGGACGGTTCGGATCTTGGCTCCATGCACGTTCACGACGACGGTGTGCGCGTCCTCGGCGAAATCGATGCCGCGGTGGTCTGTACCGATGACGCGGATGGGAATGGACAAGGCAACTCGGCAACTACGGCGAGACTGATAGTCGGACATTAATGCTCCCACGGTACTAGCATAATACTTAACACGTTACTTTCTGAGCCGGAAAGCCGATTTCAAAGAGCAGATATTACCTTGCCAGGGCAGGTTTTTCCAGTACTTTTTGGGTACCGTTTCACAATGAATTTGTAGTGGCGGGTGTACCCCCCGTCGTAGAGTCCCCCCGCCGCCATGCCCAATTGAGGCGGGACATCAGCTCAGTTCCCGAGCAGGCGACACTCCGGCTCTTGGGCCTTCAGCAGACTCAAGGCGTCTGAGATTTCGTCAAGCATGGCGCGGGCACCGGACTGGCCCGCACTCGCCGCTGCTACTAGCCCATAAGCACAGTTCAAGCACAGGCAATAAGCGCGGCTCTCCGAGATGCTATTCGGGCGACAGACGGCGCAGGGCCAGTCGTCACACGAATGAACCAGCAATCCTCCGGGCGTCAGAGCGAAATCCACCTTGTCCCCCACGTCGGCCTCGGTGCTATTGCGAGCACGTGGGCCACCACTCTTGCATATCGGATTTCTGAGGCCAAGCTTAAGTTGGCAGAGGTCTCCGGAGTGGCATAGGAGATTAAAGTGACAAATGACAATTGACGAGTGAGGATTGACGATTCGTACCTTACGGCCCTACCGAATCCCGTAAAAGAAGTACCCTGGGCCTACTCGCATGTGGTGAATGAGCGAGTCAGGGGAGATCGCCGCCAGCAGGAGCCCGCCCACCGCTTGCACCAGCGCCAGGGGCCAGATGCTGCGATAGCGGGCGAATACTTCGGCAAAAACCACGCCGGCAACCAGCGTGGCCAGCATCAGGATGACGTTGGGGATGTGAGTGGCGCTGAACATGATTCCGACCGCGGCGGAACTCAGGTGACGGTTCCGGATGATCGACATCAGGCGATTGTTAAAATAGGATTGGGCCAGGTATTGCTGAAAGGCGCACCAAATCCCGTATCCCACCAGCAGGAGAGGCGCCCTCCAAGTCACCTCCTGAAGCGCCAGGCGATGAAGTGCAAATCCATAGGACAGCATGGGCACGTACATCAGGATCGCCAGCGGCAACACCCACTGGGCGCTGGCTCGAAAGTCGGCCGGTCCCAAGCCGAGCCCGCGCAGAGTGTCGCGATGCAGCACGTGACTTGCAAGAATTACGGCGAAGATGGCGACCCAGGCGCGAGGGCTGGTATGTTGCCAGCGCCAGATGTAGAGGAGAATTCCTGCGAAAACCACCATGACTTCCAGAGCGGTGGCTATCGCAGGCAGGTCGAGGGTTCTGCCATCGAGGTTTCTATCGACCAGTGAGTTGACCTGACCCATGAACCTTCCATTTCATATTGTACTGCCGAAACGCCCGGTCTGAGGAGTGATAACGTTAAAATCAGCCCAAGTCCCGACGTTCCCGGACCCCTATTGGCGGGAACCCACTTTACGTGAGATTCGCGCCGCACGGAACGTCGGGCAAACATCGCGGGCTATTTTCCCAGGGTCTTGACAAAGCCCATGGAAGCCCAGGCCTATTTTCCAGGCGGGTCGGAAACGGGCGGCGCAGGGGATTCGGGTGCGGGCGATTTTGGCTTTCGAAATGAAAAGGCAAAGCGGAAGGCGACGTAGAGAACCAGAGCCAACAGAATCCCGACACATTCCAGGGCCGCCATGCGCAAGAAGCGGTTGGCCGGCAAGCCCAATCGAGCGCGCAGCCCCATCCACATGCAATCGTCGTATACGTAAGGGGCAACGCGGCAATCGCGTGTGGCCAAGTCAGCCAGGTGCAAAACCACCCCTGCGGCGACGATGCCAATGATGATGCGAATCGTCTTTCGCATCGTTGCTTGAGGTTTTAGCTCGCTGGAGGACGACGGTGACATTAGCTTTCCTGTGCAGGTTATGTGATTCCGCCAGCTTGCGACGCTTAAAGTTGGCGTCCACATCATATGACAGGTGTCGGGCGCCGCGATGGGGAATCTTCCCGTCGCATGTTTCCTCATCATCTGCGCCAGTCAGAGCAGATCAGCGTGCATGCCGGTGCGCGCCGGCTCAATCGCGTCTGCCGATGAGTATATTGAACAGTTTTCGCAGCGGATCGAAATAGCGGTCAACCACGCGTTCTTTAAGAGGAATTATGGCGTTGTCCGTAATGTGAATCTCTTCCGGGCAAACCTTGGTGCAGCATTTGGTGATATTGCAATAACCGATTCCGTGCGTGTACCTGAGCTCTTCGACGCGATCTTCGGTGTCCATGGGATGCATATCGAGCGACGCGACGTAGACAAACATGCGCGGGCCCGCGAATTGCTGATGCAGTTGATGCTCGCGCAACACATGGCAAACATCCTGGCACAGAAAGCACTCGATGCACTTGTGAAATTCCTGGATGCGGTCTACGTCCTCCTGGATCATTCGCCAGCTGCCGTCGGGGAAGTCGGGCTTGCGTGGCTTGAAGGGCTTGATCTTTTTCTTAACTTCGTAATTCCAGGAAACGTCGGTGACCAGGTCTTTGATCAACGGGAACGTCCGCAGGGGCTGAACCGTGATGGGCGCATCCTGGGGCAATTGGCTGAGGCGCGTCATGCACATCAGCTTCGGCATGCCATTGATTTCCGCCGAACACGAACCGCATCGGCCGACCTTGCAGTTCCAGCGCACTGCCAGGTCCTGCGCCTGCCTTGCCTGGATTTCATGAATGGCGTCCAGGACTACCATGCCGGGCGCCGCCTCCGTCACATACTCGCGGAACTCACCACCTTGGGCATCGCCGCGCCAGACCCTGAAGATCGCCGTCGCCATTATTTCATCTCCTCGATAATCTGCTTGAGGTCCACGGGCATTTCCGGCGTCGGAGAGCGGGTGATCTGCATTTCTCCTTCGCCAACTTGACGAATCACGAGGTTGAACTTCCCGGCGCTGTCATCTCGGCTCGGATAATCGTCGCGGAAGTGTGCGCCCCGGCTTTCCTTGCGTTCGATCGCAGCCAGCGTAATGGCTTTGGAAATAGTGAGCAGATTGGAAAGGTCGAGGGCGGTGTGCCAGCCGGGGTTGTATTCCCGGTTTCCTGTCACTCCCGCCTGGCGGGCGCGGCATTCCAATTGTTCCAGTTCCGTCAGTGCCTTCTTCAATTCTTCCTCGCGCCGGACGATTCCCACCAGGTTCTGCATCATTTCCTGCAAGTCACGCTGAATAAGAAAGGGGCTCTCGCCGGACGTTCGCTCGAAAGGTTCGAGGGCCCGCCGCGCCGCCGCCTCCGCCTCATCGGAGTTCACGTGGCCGGCCGGATGCTGACGGGCAAACGCGGCAGCGTGCTCGCCCGCGCGCTTGCCGAAAACGAGCAGGTCAGAAAGCGAGTTGCCGCCCAGGCGATTAGCTCCATGCAAGCCTGCGGCACACTCACCGGCGGCAAATAAGCCGGGTACCGTTGACATCTGGCTCTCCGCGTCAACCCGCACGCCGCCCATCATGTAATGCGTGGTGGGCCCCACTTCCATGGGTTCTTGGGTAATGTCGATGTCCGCCAGTTGTTTGAACTGGTGGTACATGCTGGGGAGCTTTCGCTTGATGTGTTCAGCGGCGTTGGGCAGCTTTTCCTCGATCCACGCGATATCCAGGAACACGCCTCCATGCGGGCTGCCGCGCCCTTCGCGGACTTCGCGCACGATCGAGCGCGCCACGTGATCGCGCGTCAGCAACTCCGGAGGCCGGCGCGCCGCCCTGTCGCCCTGCGTGTATCTCCAGCCCTCTTCGGGATTGTCCGCCGTTTGGTTCTTATAAAGCGGGGGAATGTCATCAAACATGAACCGCCGCCCGTCCTTGTTCTTCAATACGCCGCCTTCACCGCGCACTCCTTCGGTTACCAGGATGCCTTGCACGCTGGGAGGCCATATCATGCCCGTGGGGTGGAACTGCACGAATTCCATATCTATCAGGTCCGCACCGGCGCGGTAAGCGAGCGCCAGGCCGTCTGCGGTGTACTCCCAACTGTTGCTGGTGATTTTGTAAGCGCGGCCAATGCCGCCCGTGGCCAGCACCACCGCCTTGGCCTTATAAAGCCTGAAGCGGCCTCGCTCGCGGTCGTAGCCGAAAGCTCCCACCACACGACCGTCGTCCTTGAGCAGGGTGATGATGGCGCACTCCATATCGACGTCGATTCCCTGGTGAACCCCGTGGTCCTGCAAGGTGCGGATCATCTCCAGGCCGGTTCGGTCGCCTACATGGGCCAGACGCGGGTATTTATGGCCTCCGAAGTTGCGCTGGAGGATTTTGCCTTGTGGGGTCCGGTCGAAAACCGCCCCCCAAGCCTCGAGCTCACGGACACAAGCGGGCGCCTCCTGAGCGTGGATTTGCGCCATGCGCGGGTTGTTCATGTATTGGCCGCCGCGCATGGTGTCGGCAAAGTGCACCTTCCAGTTGTCGCGGTCGTCGACGTTGGCCAGGGCCGCCGCGATGCCCCCTTCGGCCATCACCGTATGAGCTTTGCCGAGCAGACTCTTGGTGACCACCTCCACCGAAACACCGGCCGCTGAAGCTCCAATGGCGGCGCGCAGTCCGGCTCCGCCCGCGCCAATCACCAGAACGTCATGCTCGCGAACCATGTAATCCGGCATCAGAAAATTCTCCAGTCCGTCCAGATTCCCATGGAGCACAATCTCACGTACAAATCTGCAAACGCGACCCAGAATAAGCTCAGCCACGCGAAACGCATATGGCGTGCGTTCATCACGCTTACGCAGTTGTAGAATTTCTTGCGTGCCGGGGATAGCGCATCCAACAATCCTCCCGTCAGGTGCCGGAGGGAGTGGCAGCCGAGCGTGTAGGCGCCCAGCAGAATCACGTTCACCACAAGCACCAGGCTCCCCACGCCGACGCCGAAGCGCCCGTCGAACCACAAGCTTCTCCACGCGTCGGTAGCCAAAATCACGAGGAAGGGCAGAGCGAGGTAGAGAAAATAACGATGAAAATTCTGCAAGATCAGAGGGAAGGAGCGCTCGCCGCGGAAGCACTGGCGCGGCTCGCCTACGGTGCAGGAGGGCGGGTCTGCCCAGAACGCTTTGTAATAAGCGCCGCGGTAATAATAGCAGGTCAGGCGAAAACCGCCGGGCGCCCAAAGGATCAGAATTGCCGGAGAGAAGGGGAGCCAGCCAGGGTACCACGCCGGCTTGGCGCCAAACCATGCGTGTGCGGGATCACCAAACAGTTCCGGCGAGTAGAAAGGCGAAAGGTACGGCCCAAACCGATAGTGGTCGCCTTGCAGGGCGGCCCAGGTGGCGTACACCACAAACGCTGACAGCCCAAGAAAGACCACAAGCGGCTGCACCCACCATAGATCTCGCCGTGACGTGCGGCCAAACCCCACACGAGAAATGGGTACGCCGGTATCCGCCATGGATAGCCCCTCCGCTGGTTTTTTGGTGCTCACTTAGCCCTGACTTTTGAGCTTAGCGCAATAGCGGTTACAAAGAAAAGCTGAGTTTTCGGTTGTCAGTGACTTATTCCCGGCGGTAATATCAATTTGGGCTTACCAAGATAACAAGGTGGTGCAGCATGCTGCGAGTGATCCATGCTTTCGATATCAAGCCTGGAGTGCACGAGGCGTCCTTTGTCGAGTGGTTGGACGCCCGTCTGGACGAGACCACGAAACGCTTTGGATGTCTCGAGCGCAAGACGTGGGTGTTCATTGACGGCATTCAGGGTGACTACGAACATGGCAAACCTGAGCGGCGCCCGAAATACCTGAACGAGGCCTTCTGGCCCGATCAACAGCATGCCGATGAATTTCGGCACTGGCTGATGTCCGACGAGGGCAAAGCGCTCCGCGAGAAGTGGTTTGACTCCGTAAGGAACCACACGGTGCTCCGCTACGTCAACGCTGCCGTGCCCAGCCCTGTCACGGACGACTAATGGCAATCCCGGCCGCCAATCCTGCCGGGCTGTGACCCGCCGCAGCGGTGTTAAGTGATGGGTGACCGTCAGCTCCACCGGAGGAGAACTAATTCGGAACAAAAGCCGGGTCCCATCGCGGACAGCAAGGAGTAACTGCCCGGTTCCGGACGCCGCTGTTTGAAGACTTCCTCGAGCACCAGCAGCACGGAAGCCGACGAGAGATTACCCACTTTGCGCAGAGAGTCCCACGAGGCATCCAAATCGTGCCTCGTCAGCCCAAGAGCGGTTCCCGTCGCTTCCAGAACTTTGGGCCCGCCCGTGTGCAGAATCCAGCGGCCGATATCTTTGCGAGTCAGGCCATGGTCGGCCAGAAACGCGTCAACGTCGTGGCCCAGATGGTCGATAATCAGTTGGGGCAGCGTGGCTGAGAGCACAATTTGGAACCCTTTTTCAGAAATGTCCCATCCCATGATGTGCTCCGTATTGGGGTAGAAGACGGAGCGCGTATCCAGGATTTCCGCCCCCGGCAAATCTCGTTCCGCGCCAGTTACGATGACCGCGGCGGCGCCATCGCCAAATAACGCCGACGAAATCAGGTTGGCCATGGAGACGTCTTCTTTCTGGAGCGTGAGGGAGCAGAGTTCCACGGAGAGCAATGCGGCAACGTGGTGGGGAAAAGCTCGCACGTAGTCCGCGGCTCGGGCGACTCCGGCGGCTCCGGCGACGCAGCCCAGCCCGAAAATGGGAATGCGCTTGATGCGGGGTGACAGCGCCATCCGATTGACCAAACGCGCATCGAGCGACGGACTGGCGATGCCCGTGACCGAGACCACGAACAACGCGTCGATATCCTGGGGCGAAAGGCCTGCGCCGGCCAGAGCCCGGCAGAGCGCCTGCTGCCCCAGCTCCTGTGCGCACTCAATCCAGGCGTTGTTGGCCTGTCCCCACCTGGTCATTTCGTAATAGACGTCCGTCGGCAGCGCCAGATAGCGACCGTCAATCTCGGCGTGTGCATGCATCCGATCCACTACGTCGGGATTCTTGAGACGATCTCCCCAGTATTTCCTGAGTTCGGCGCCAAGGACTGCCTGCGGATAATAGTGTTGCGGGAAGGCACTGCCCACACCGGTAATTTTCATGTTTCCGCCTAATGTAGCCGCGCGAGTTCCATCGAGTAGAGGCGATTATTCGGAAACGCCTCAGCCAAATTCTGGAGCAGTTCTCTGGCCTCCTGGTGATTATGGTCACGCAGTGCGGCTACGGCCAGCAGCAGCCGCGCGAACGGCAGCAGGTAGTGTCCTTTGGCTGCCGTCAATTGCAATTTTTGAATGCCCGTCTCCTTGTCGGTTTGCGCGCCGTACAGGCGTAACAACCAGCGCACCGGGGCGGGGCTCAACCCTAGAATGTAATTCTCAATTCCAACTGCCAGATAGGCGTCGTAGCACGTGGGGTCGATTGCCAGCAGTTTTTGTGCCTCGACCCCTGCACGCTTCACGTAGGCCAGCGACGCCAAGTCACGGTTCTCCACCATGGCCACGTAGTCGGATTGAAGCCCCAAATTGAGCACCGTAGCAAACAGGGCGTTGTGGTTGTTCGGAGATTGCCGAAGGATTGCGTCTGCCCGCTTCTGGCTTTCCGCGAGGTCCCCGTCGAATTTTGCCCGCACGGTAAGGTCAGGCAACGGTTTCTTTCTGCGCCTGAAGCCGGCGTCGTCCAGGAATAACTGGGTTTGTAGCACACCCAATCGGTCGAATTCGGCAAATAGATAGGCGGCCCCATCCGATGTGGCGCCCATAGGGTCCTCGGGATGCACCTTTATGTAAGTCTGAAACGTTTTGTGGGCATCGGTGAATTCCAGGTCGTACATTTGACGGAAACCTGCGTCGAAGGGCGTCGAGGAGCCGAGGGTTGCGCTGATCGGAGTCAAGACTCCGGGCGCCAATGCGAACATAAGCAGATGAATTACCGGTAAGCCCATAACGCGAAGGCGCTGTTCACAATGCTGAGTACCGGGCGCCGATACTCACTAACTTACGAACTGCGATGCGTGTCTGCCGTATCGCTCAAGCGGGCAACTGAATGCTTCCCGCGGCGCCCCACCATGCCACCCTTAGGATGCCACAGTTCGCTGCCAATTGGAAAGGGACACCGGTTCTATTTTCTGCCTACGCCTTTTTGCTTTCTGCTTTCCATAGGCGAGCGACTTCGGAGGGGGTGAGTTCCCGCCATCTGCCCACTTCCAGACCATCCAGCGTCAGCGGGCCGATGCGCGTGCGAACCAGCTTCAACACTTTGAATCCGAGCGCCTCGATCATGCGCCGCACCTCCCGGTTCTTTCCTTCAGTCAGAACCACGTCCAGCCAGGTGTACTTCCCGCGGTCTTCACGCCGCCGCACGGTGAGCGGTTGCGCACGGTCGCCCCGCTTCATCTCCACGCCCGCGTTGAGCCGCGCAATGACGTCGTCGCTGAGCAGCGCGTTGGTCTTTACCAGGTAGGTCTTAGGGATTGCGGATTCCGGATTCGTGATGAACTCGGCGAATTCCGTGTCGTTAGTAAGCAGCAACAATCCGGACGTATCCTTGTCCAGCCGGCCCACGGGCGCCAGCCATTGATTGCCCTTCGTAGAGCCGGGCTTGAGCCCGGCACGCGCCCCCGCTGTGGGGCCAGGGTTCAGCCGTGCGCCCGCTGCTGTCGCAGCGCCTGCCTTCACTCCGGCACCCGTTGTGACGGGTTGGGACGCCACACCGCCCAGGTAATGGTAAATCGTCTTGCGGTCGCTGGGATCTCCGTGGCTGGTAATCACCCCCTTGGGCTTGTAGAACAGCAGGTAGCGTTTGCGCGCGGGTTTCAGGATCCGGCCGTCCAATTGAAACCGGTCCCGACCCGGGCTCACCCAAACATCCGGGTCACGTACGGTGCGGCCGTTCACCTTGATTTGACCTGCCAGAATTATTTCGCGCGACACCGTCCGCGAGGCCACGCCAAAACGCGAAAGCACCCGGTCAAGCGTCATTGTGGACTTGCTGCGCATAGAAACGAGCAGGCTCCCGCTAAAGGACAAGCCAGAAGGCAAAGCGCAAAGGTCAAAGCGCAAAGCTCTGCCGGAATTTAAGCATTGATTATGGATTATGAAATCGAAATTATGAAGCGCGAATGACTGTAGAGGTGGCTTTACGCCGCCATATAACTCGGTTGGGTTCGCTCGCGCCCTAACGTGGTAGTCCAAATCGGCGGGGATTAACAGGCACGGTCAACTCGCCGTTCGAATCGACCGTGCCTGCAGAAGTCGGCAGTCGAATTCAATTGAAGTACACCGATCTAGCCGGTGGCCCGGGCGGCTGACCCGTAGGCGTTAGCGATCGCCTGCGTGTCCGTGTACTGGCGGAAGTTCGTAATCTTGCCGTTGTGAACCGTAAACGCCATGACCCAATCGAGGTCCATGGTCCGGTTCGTGGATTTCACTTTGCTGCGCTCCCATCCAACCACGATAACGCGGTCGCCTTCGGCTACGAATTCACGGGGTTGGAAATCCGAAATGTCGATATCACGAGCGAGCTTTTGGAAAAAGTTTGCCACTCCGTTGTGTCCGCGATACGTACCGGCCAGCGGATATCCCGTGCCAGGACAATGCCACTCCACGTCTTCCGACAGTAATGCGATCAGTCCCGGGATGTCCCGCCGGTTAAATGCTGCGTACCCCTGCTTCACGAGCTGCACATTCTCTTGTGGGCTCATGGAGTTTCCTCCTCGCTGGAATTTCTGTTCCACGCGGGACAGGCCATCGTTGGCGGCGTTCCGTCGCTGCCCGATCGCTTGGCCGGAAGAACAGATTGTCGTCCGACTTGCCTGGAGGTACTTCACCCCTGCGGGCTAGCGCAAAGGCTTCCTTACTCATACCGCACACGAGTTGTGAAACGAACTTACCCTGACGGCAAATATTAGACATCCCGCTAGTATTACTATGTTAAGTAGTTCTTGAAATTCTCCTTCGAATGACTTAGCATGGGCCCATGAAGCCCATGCGCTGGAATGGCAAGCTTTGGAAAGAAAGCGTGGCACAATTCCTTGAGTTTTTGAATCCGCTGATTGCCGGGCTGGGCCGAAGTGAGCGGCGCGTGGCGGCCACACGCTACGTGGAAGGGCTGTTGATGCCGGGGCAGCGCAAATCGATCATCCCCATGGCCGAGCGCCTGGGTGTGGACTCGCAAAGTCTGCAGCAGTTTGTTACCGACAGTCCCTGGAGCGAGGAAGAGTTGTGGCGCGCGATCCGGCAGGAGATCATTCCGCACTTGGAGCCGCTGGAGGCCTGGGTGGTGGATGAAACCGGCTGGGTCAAACAGGGCTCGCACTCGGTGGGAGTTTCGCATCAATATTGTGGGGCGGTGGGCAAGCAGGCCAACTGTCAAGTGAGCGTGGAAGTGGTGGTGAGCGACGGATGGATTGCCGCGCCGGTGGGCGGGCGGCTGTATCTGCCCGAGCGCTGGACCGCCGACCGGGAACGCTGCCAGGCCGCCGGAGTCCCGCCGGAAGTGAGGTTTGCCACCAAGCCGGAGCTGGCGCTGGGGATCCTGCGCCAAGCGCGGCACGACGGAGTTCCTCCGGCACCGGTCTTGGGGGATAGCGCCTACGGCAACAACGCGGATTTTCGCGCCGGGGTGCGGGCGTTGGACATGGAGTTTTTTCTGCAAGTCGACGGGCAGGCGCTCAAGGGATGGGACCGCGAAGTGCGGACCGAGGTCAAGCGGGTGCGCCGTTACGTCTGTGACGGGGAACCTCCCGCCACCACCTTGGCGGAGTTGACCGGCCGCATCCCGGAGAACGAATGGAAGAAGTGTTCTTGGGTAACGGCGGGCGGCCAAACCCAGCGCACGCGGCTGGCTTGGCGAGAGGTTTTTCTGCAACACGACTTGCGCCACGCGGGGGGCGAACTGGAAAAAGTCTGGCTGGTGGTGGACTGGCCGGCAGGGGACCCTGCGCCCTATCATTATTACTTGGCCCATCTCCACGCTCCTCCCACCAAGGCCCGTTGCTTGAAACTGAGCCGTTCCCGCTGGCACATCGAACAATACTTCCAGCGCTCCAAGGATGACTTGGGGTTGGACCATTTCGAAGGCCGCTCGTGGCGAGGCTTTCATCATCACTTGGTGCTTTCCGCCGTGGCTTATCTCTTTATCCTGACCGTCTACTTACGGCGTAAAAAAAACTTCTGGTGCGACGTGGGAACAGATTCTCCGCACGATCCAGCCCTGGCTGGTGAGATGGAGCGGACTCTGTCCCTTCTGCGGAACGAAGTTTGAACAAATTTTTGAGGATACGACTTAACATAGTAATACTAGGAGGGCTGTCAACAGTTTTTTTGATTTGTGCCGATGACGATGTTGATATGCGGCATTACATCGCCGAGAAGAGACGAGTTGTTAATGAGCTGTTTCTCGCTATGAACGGTTCAAACTCTGAGGGCTGATTTGGGCGGAAAAAAATCCGCCGGCCTGATCCCCTTTTGGAGAAGGCCGGCGGTCTGCGAAGGAGTGAATGCTAGCAGGGCAACAAGGGACACACTTTAGCGCCGGTAAAACCCACGGCCGTAAAATCCCGGGCCGAAATAGAAGCCGACGGACGGTCCCCAATAGTAGGGGTACGGGTAATAGGGGCCGTAGTAGTACGGCGGCGGATAGCAGCCAGGGCCGGCACAGCCTTGATAAGCAGGTGGCGGAGGCGGACCCTGCGGAGGCGCGGGCGCGGCGGCACGCTGAGTATTGACAGCGCTGGCATCAGCAAAGGCCTGCGGCGAGTGGCCGATGGGGAACGTAACAGGGTCGGCCAGGCGGAACGTTAGTTGCGATTCAGGATAGATCACCGTCGGGTGACCGCGTGTTACCAACACGCCAACGGCTCCCGCAAGCAGACCCGCGCCGCCGCCAATGGCCGCGCCCGGACCCCACGCTGCGGCTCCGCCGATCGCTGCCCCGGTAAGGGTGGTTGCCGTGATGGCGGCCGCGTCGCGCGTCTTGGAAGTCGGGCCCGTGATGTTGGTGAGTTCGGTCTGAATTGGGACTTGCCGGCCATCCGCCAGCGTGAGGGAATCAAGCCCAACCTGCAAGTGGGAAACGCCCTTCACCCGCCCCGCCTTCTTGGCATCAACCACGGTCCCGCCCAGGGTCTGCCCTCGCCGTGCGACCACCAATCCGTTCGCCACCACGGGCCGTGACAGCGTCGCGGAGAAGGCATCACCGGGATTGTTCTTGTCCGAAGACAGCAACTGGTCAACCCGCACCGTCACGAACGTGCCCGCCGGAATCGTAATCCGGGCCGGCAGCGCTCGCGGCGCTGGATCCGGATCGGCCTGCGGCGCAGACGATGTTGGCGGTGGCGAAGACGGCGGCGAGAATCGATGCCACCCAGGCGCCGCCTGCCCATTGTCCGGGTACGCACCCGGATCCTGGCCGAATGCCAGCATGGACAGGGCGAACAAGCTCGAAACTCCGAATATCGTTACCTTTCGAAATAGCTTGGTTTGATGCGTCAACATATCCTGCTTCCTCCCGATCACCGCTGAGGGTAGAGGCAAATGCTTTGCCAAATCCAGAGCGCCATGTACCTCTATGAAAATAAGATGGATCCGACTCGTTGGAGGGTTGCTTTGCGCCCGGCGGTCTGGCCGTAAACCACCAAGGTTGGTGGATTACGGCCACCTCCTATTCGGTAGCCAAAGCTTGGGTCGATTCGGGCTCGGAATTCGTCCTATCAGCGGGTCAACCGCCACCCCAAAAAGCTGCCATTGCTCCTCTTTAGCCATGGATGAGGATTGCCTGGCAACCGATTCGGAGGCATACTTGGACAATACTCGAAAACTGAGGAATCTCCATGAAAGCCGCCGTGCTCACATCCCCACAAGACATTTCAAAACGGCCCCTGCAAATCATTGACGTTGCCCAGCCTGAACTCCAGCCGGGCAGCCTGCTGTTACGGGTGCGTGCCTGCGGCGTTTGCCGGACGGACCTGCACATTGTGGAAGGGGAACTGCCGCCCCGTGGCGAAAACCGCATTCCGGGCCACCAGATTGTGGGTGAAGTCGCCGGTGGCGCGACGTCTGAGTTCCCAACGGGTACGCGAGTGGGCGTCTCCTGGATCGGCGGCGTTGATGGAAAATGCTGGTACTGCCGCGCGGGCATGGAGAACCTCTGTGACTTGCCCACGTTTACCGGGTATACGGTGAATGGCGGTTATGCCGAATATGCCCTGGCGCGCGCGGATTTTGTATACCCTCTGCCCGAGCGTCTTGATGATATGCAGGCGGCCCCTCTGCTCTGCGCCGGCATCATCGGCTTCCGCAGCCTCCGTGTTGCGGGGGTGCAACCGGGGGAACGGGTGGGACTATTCGGTTTTGGCGCTTCCGCTCATCTCGCTATTGCGGTCCTGCACGCGTGGAAATGCCAGGTCTATGTCTCGACGCGTGGGGAATCGCACCGCAAGCTCGCCGCCTCGTTAGGCGCCACGTGGGTGGGCACGGAGACGGACCGCCCTCCCGTCCCGCTCGACCGCGCGGTTACCTTTGCGCCGAGCGGTGACGTGGTGGTGGCCGCCCTCTCGAGTTTGCGCAAAGGGGGCGTGGTAGCCATCAACGCCATCCACCTGGACCGTATTCCGCAATTCGATTACGACCGCTTGCTCTGGGGTGAGCGCCAGATGCGTAGCGTCGCCAACATGACCCGCGCTGATGCCCGCGATTTCCTCCAAATCGCCGCGGAAATCAACCTTCGGCCAAAGATAACCGTTTTCCCCCTCGAGCAAGCCAATGAAGCCCTGCTGGCCGTCAAAAGCGATTCCATTGACGGCGCGGCGGTCATTGCAAATCGGACAAACTGACCGAACTGTGGACAACTGTTAGAAACCTGTCAGCGGCCACCGACCTGTCCCCCGCACCGGAACCCAATATCGGTGATCCTGACGTTCGGGTAGACCCTGGACCGGTACGCGAAGCGCAGGATCCTGGGATAGCTGCTCCAAGACCCGCCCCGCATGATGCGAAATTGCCCATACTCGGGCCCCCCTGGATCTTGCTCGGGGCTGGTTTGGTAATAATGCTCGTCGTACCAATCACTGACCCATTCCCAAACGTTTCCCAGTACGTCATAAAGCCCAAAGCCGTTGGGACGTTTTTGTGCCACCTCGTGCGTTTGGCGGTCGCTGTTGGCGTTGTACCACGCCACTTCGTCGGGATTGCCGTAGCGTGCTTCGGAGCTGCCGCCGCGCGCCGCGTATTCCCACTCCGCTTCGGTGGGTAAGCGCATACCTATCCATTCGCAGTAGTCCTGCGCTTCACTCCACGTCACATTGACAACCGGCATGTTTTGATTCGTCCAACCAGGGTTGAAGCGCGGAGGAGGCGGCGTTCTACGCGCCGTGGCCCCGGCGAAGCGCTGATAAGCGCCCGCCGTCACGGGCGTCTGGCCGATCCAGAAACCTTTGGTAATCGTCACCTGGTGCGCTGGCTTCTCAGCTTGCGAGCACTCATAGTCCACCGCCGAACAACCCATGCCAAACGTCCCAGGGCGTATCCATACGTATTTAAGCCCGTCCCTTGGGTTTTCCCGCACCGGTCCGGCGTGTGGCGATGTGACGGGCGCACGAGGTGTTTCGACAGGCGCGGGCGAAGGAGGTTGTTCAGCATCCGCCAGCGCTACCTCAAACAGGGCCGTCTGCCCGGCCGCAACCAAGACCCGCTGTTCGTAATCCCTCTTACCCGCCAGCGACACCCGCAGGTTATGTTCTCCCGGGATAGGATTATCAATCACCACCCGTCCTTGACGGCTTGCCTGCCCTTCAAACCTGTCGTCCAGGTACACCTGTGCGAAGGCAGCCGTCTGGACCACAATCTGCGCCGGGTTGGCTGCCGGGGTAGGCGGATTGCTTTCGGCGATTACGGTTGGCGCTTGGACCGGCGGTTCCGGGTTGGCCGGCGTACTCATCTGCTCCTGCGGTGGGGAAGGCGCCACCGGGGCCGGCGTGGGTCGTGGCCAGTGGACCCAAGCCAGCGTCGCCGCAATCAATAAGAGGCCGGCAACGACCAGCCTTGCGATTCTCGCTTGCGCATTTTGGGGCGCCTGCGCCGTGCCCATCCGGGGCGGCGGCAGTGGCGGAAGGCGTTTGGGCTGGAGAACCGGTTCTGGCCGGGGACGCCCAACCACGGGCACTGGAACAGATCCATCGGCCGCTGCCGCCTTGGCTTCCAGCGCGACGCTTACTTTCCTGGTTCGGGAGGGGGCAACCGGGACCAGCGCCGCCTGGAACTCCTGGCATGACGCAAACCGTTCTTCAGGCCGCTTGGCCAGCGCTTTCAAAACCGAGCCCTCAAGGAACACCGGAATCTCCGGTATCCAATGACTGGGCCGCGCGGGAACCTGCTTGATGTGCGCCTCGAGGACGGCGAAATCGCTGTCGGATTCCCTGGCCCGCTCGAAGGGCACGCGCCCCGTGAGCATCTCGTAAAGCGTGACGCCCATGGAATAGATATCGCTGCGGCGGTCGACCTTTGCGCCCAGAATCTGTTCGGGCGACATGTAGGCCGGCGTGCCCACGGCCGTGCCGGTGCGCGTGAGCTTGGCTGAGCCGAGGGCGCGCGCGATGCCGAAGTCGGTGAGCTTGGCCACGCCGTCGCGCGTCAGCATAATGTTCGAAGGCTTGATATCGCGATGAATCACGCCCTGGCTGTGGGCGAAACCCAGGCCCTGGAGCGCCTGGCAAAACACATCAATCGCCTCGTTGGGCGACATCGGCCGGCCGAGCCGACGAAGGTGATGCGTCAGGGTTTCTCCTTCGATGTATTCCATCACGATGTGGAATTTCCCGCCATCGATCAGGCACTCGCGGATTTGGACGATATTGGGATGGCGGAGCCGGCGCTGGATTTTTGCTTCGTTCAGAAAGCGCTCGCGCAGTTCAGGATTCAGGGTGAGTTCCGGAAAGATGGCCTTGATGGCGACAACTTCGTCAAAAACCGTGTGCACCGCGCGGTACACCACTCCCATGCCGCCGCGTGCGATTTCTTGTTCGAGACGGTAGCTGGAAATCTGTTCGGGCATCGAGCGCCGGTCGCCTTTCGGGCCAAAATGTGCAAACCGGGATGGAAGGGCCGCCTACGGTAGTGGAGACTGCTGCCGTACGCAACCTCGGGTACGATTCGCGTCCGGCCACCTCTTGCAGCCTGGGCAAATAGCTGACAGCCTGCTACCTGCACCCCTCTTCCGGTTCATGTTTTCTCATCGGCCGGAGGGAAGGGGGAATTGAGCCCTTCTTTGGGTGAAAAGGGACGCCATCACGCCGCGGGGCGGGCCGCGGGTGGCGTCACCTCATAGGGCGTACTCACTTCACAAACCGGATCACTCCGAACGACCACGGGGCGTGAAACGAGTTGTTGTCGTTATGGACCAGGCTCCAGGACAGAAAGCGCCGTTGAGTGTCATCGCCCGGACCATCGCAGCGGAAGAAATTGATGCGCCACTCGGCATTCGCCTTCAACGGTTCTGCTCCGGGCAGAGCGCTGGTAGGTATGCGCATTTCGCACGTCCACACGTGCTTATCGGCATCGATGTGGGTGGCGTGCTGGTACCCGGAATCCCACTGGGCATTGCCGAAGGGTTTTTTGTTGAGGTCGATTTCGAGATCGATCCAGAGGTTGTTGGGCGCCACCTCAAACTCGTAGTAGTGCCGCATGCGTTCCGGCTGGGCGTTCAGGAATACTTCCACCACATCGCGGTCCCACAGCGTCCAGAAATCCTTGTTGGGGTCCTTGCCCTCGTACAGATTCAGGGTCGTATACTTGCACCGATAGGCAAAATAGACGTAATGCGGCGTCCAGAGAGACGCGATGTCAGTGGCGGCTTGCGGAAACGTGACGGGTTTGAAAGCGTCATGATCCACCTTCACCCAGGGTGCGCTGCGCCAGACGGGCTTGTCCAGATTTCCATCCGGCACAAAATCCTTCACCACGAACTTTGAAGTCATTTGCGAGTTGCTGACGTATGTCGTTTGTTGCGACCAGGTATGATCGGCTCCGTTCACCATCAGATTACCTCCAAACACCATCATGAGAACCAGAAGTCCGGCGAACTGTCTGTGGCAGCACATCAATAACCTCCTCCGCGTCCCGAGCCAGGCACAATGAAGCGCACATTATGGCGGAGCACCGGCAAAATCACAACGGGATTCGGGCCGAAGAAGAGCCACGGTCAGAAAATCGCTGACCGTAGCTACCGGCTATCGAGCGTAGCGGCGTTCTAAAGGCGTCAAATCCATTTTGCTTTATTTCCAATAACTTCTGGGGTTATTCCTGCAAATTTGGTCATTGCTGTCAATCTGCCTTGACCGGCCGTACCGCCGCTATCCCTTCGCCTTGCGCAGGGCAGGCTTGGGGGCGCCGACCGGAAGCCAGCGTTACGGCGGCAGCGCCGTTTTGAGAGCCTCAAATCAATTTCCCTTTATTTCCAATAACTTCTGGGGTTATCCCTGCAAATTTGGTCATTGCTGTCAATCTGCCTTGGCCGGCCGTACCGCCGCCATTGCTTCGCTTTGGTCAGGGCAAGCTTGGCGGCGCCCGGGGCGTCGGCTGGAAGCCAGCGTTACGAGTATTGGGACCGGAAAAATCATTTGGCCTTATTTTCAACAAGTTCTGGGGTTATTCCTGCAACTTTTTGGGGTACCGGGGGAGAGATGGGTTTGCGCTTTGCAGTTTGCGCGTCCAGCAGCCGGTAGGCGACTCGCAACATTTCGTTACTTGCCGATTCTTCCAGGCGTATTCCGGCTTCGAAGGCAGCCCAGTCGGGTTCATGTTCCGGGCCCCACCCTCCCGCCCGCGAGGCGGCCTCCAGACGAAGGTCCAATGCAATCTGCTGGTACTCGATTCGTTGCAGCCGCCACATGGCGGCGGCAAGGTTGTCGATCTCGGCGGGGTCGCCGCCGGGCCAGGAGTCATAAAGTCCCTGCCGCAGTTCCTCGAATTCTTCCGAGTTTTCCCCCAGCGCGGTCAGGACCACTTCCCCGGTTTTGGAATACAGTCCATGGCGAAGGTTGGCCGCGCGAATCTGCTCCCGCCCGGCGCAGGTGGTCGGTCCGCGCGAGCGCGCCCCGTTCGCCCGGGCCGCCGCTTTCTGTTTCTCCGTCATCGTTCGTCTTTTCATCAGTGACGCCTCCGTCCGCCCTCCACCCGTCACTAGCCTCCTGAACCGCGCTCGGGCAAAGCTCCACGTAGAGGCTACCACGGGAAATGTAATTGTCAAGCGATTATTTACTGATAGGTAACACAGTAGAGGGACGACGGGACACGAACCGTGTACTTGCTGTCGCCAGGACCGTAGGGTTCGATTTCAGCGGGCAGGCCGGCCAGGCCGGTTCCCGGCAATTTATACCTGGTGGCAAACACGCGCGCAGCGCCCTGGAGTGCCGGCCGCGACGCTGCCGCCTTGGGTTATTCGGTCCACTCGCTACTGGAGCAGGGAAAGCGGCCACCAACTTTGGTTTCGATCATTCGGCGTCGGAATAAGGAAGGCGGCAGCTTCGCGGCCGGCACTCCAGGGTGCTGCGCACGTACCGGTGGTTGCCCCGGCGGCGGATTGTTTCCGAATCGGAATTCGATTGTCTTGCCCGAGTGATCCATCAACGCCACGCGGAGACAACGAAAGTGCCCTGCGGCGATAGTTCCGTCAGTGACGCATTGCAGTTGCCTGGGAGTGTTGGTGCGTCTGTAAACGGCCATGGCGGCGGGAGTATACTCTGTTGGGGAAACGCAGACACAAATGGCCTGTCTGATGCGCCAGCGACCCTCTATTTTTGCAAAAACCCCCTTCTTGGGATGGTGCAATGAGAAGGACAAGAACTGTGCGTGCCGCAGCAGGTAGGTTTGTTCTGGCCGTGTGCTGCCTTGCCGGAGTGACCCAAGCGGCAGACCGTCTCACGTCCGCCGGAGTGGAGAAACTTTCGGAAGCGTTGATCACCTACGGGTTTCTGCGTTCAAGCTACCCCGATTTCGACCATCTGCTCTCGTCATGCTCCACCTACGCGCTGACACGCGACATGAAAACGTTGCAGGCTGCATTGGGCACGCTTAACTGCGACGTGGTGATTCGACTCGCTTTCCCACATAGAGACCTTGTCGTTCCGCGCTGGCCCGTCGGTCAGTGGATCGGCTTCCCGGGAACAGGCGAGTCTCCTCCCGAGCTGGGGACGTTGTTTGTGACGCAACCCATGGCAGCTTCTCCCCATTGCGTCTGGGTAGTTTTCTCATCCGCGGCGCCTGAAAGGACCACGATGTTTTGGCTCCAGCAAGACAAGTCGGGCTATCGCACGAAGCTTGTATATGACACGTCCATCGAGGGCGAGATAAAGAACGCGCCCGAGACAGCAGTGGGAACGATCACCTCTGTAAGCATCGGCGAGAGGGGCGTCATCCTGGTGAAGGAATGGAGGGAGCCGGGAAGCCGCCCGCACCATAGTGGTCTAGCCGGTAGGGTGTTCGCGCTTGATCCCGAAAAGTGCGAGATCATCCTAAAGAGCGGTGGCACTCTCCCGTGATCAGAGCTGGGCCCTTCTGGGACGTTTCCCGGAGTGCGTCCGGAGGTAGAAATGGTTCCTGGAACCATTTCTACCTTCTCACCTTGCCTATTCTCGCGCTTTTTATCTGGGCCTTAAAAAGAAGGTGGTCTTATTTCCACTAAAGACGGACCATTTCAAGCAGTTTGCTAAAAGGTATATACTTTAGGCATGAACAGGGAAATAAGGCCCACTGAATTCGAGAAAGCTGTCATGGAAATGATCCTCGAAGAGGAAATTCCCGAGAAGAGGATCTTGCAAGAACAGTGGCAACAGGCGAGGATTACAAAGAGATCGTTTAGCGGCGCAGGTTTTTTCCTAAACTTTAACGTTCCCGATACAGTTCCGAAAACAACCCGTCTTAACTTTGAGGCTAATTCGGGCGACACAATGGTAGCGGCTCTACTTCCAGAGCTTAAACACGGGATGAACTTTATTCTATTCATACGGGAAGGCAAATTAAGCATGCTTGAAGGGTTCACGTATGAAGACTGGCCAAGTGCATCGGGCTTTAAGTTGGAACGCGTCAAGCTCAATCATCCGCAAGAGAAAAGAATGGTTCCACCGGAAGCATGAACCTCGGTGATCACCCGTAAATATGGGCAGAAGAGGCAGGAATGGTTCCGCAGGAATGGTTCCTGGGCAGGAATGGTTCCGAGAACCATTTCTCCTCGCAGGAACCATTTCTCCTCGGATTCATCACACTGCAACTGCGAGCCGTTGCGCACGACCACTGGCCGGGCAATGAGAAAAGACTTCCCCCGTCCCTTCGGGAAATCGCCCCGACTTGTCGGGGCAGTAGCCAGTGATACAAATACTTCTCATCGTCGACTCCGGGAGAGGATGAGGGTAAAATCCCGGCATGAACGTTGACGCCTCAGGTTTTGCATCGGCTGTCGCCATACTTGTGGGAAGCTCGGCGCTTTATTGTTTTTACTTTCGCCGGTTGACAAGTAAGTTTGAGGGTATCCGTAAGGTTTGGTGGGGACGGCCAGTTCTGGCGGTGGCGAGCGCAGTGCTGGGCTTCGCCCTGTTCTTTATAGTTTACCGTATTACTCACTAGGCGATGGCTGAATCACGGCGAAGGTAGGAATGGTTCCGGGAGGTAGGAATGGTTCTTGGAACCATTCCTGAAGCTGGAACCATTCCTGAACCAGGGAGTACAGGCGTCCGTGTACAACGTGTCGCCACGAAGAGCTGGATTGCCCCCTTCCGAGCCGGTAGAAGATATCGAACAGGGCAAGGAAAGAGCAGCGGGACACGCCCGAGCGTACCTGAAGGTAGCCGCAAAATCGGACCTGCCGCCACTGACGTGGAAGGAGTCGCGCTCGCGTTAACACCGCCGGTGGTCGGCGAGATCAAGGCGGGTCAGCGGGCAATACGATCGCTCGGAGTTCGTACGCAATGGGCTAGGATTCTTGAGCCTAAAACGAGATCGGGGAGCCGCTTGCGGCTCCCCGTCTCAGATGTTCGTCGTGAATGCCGTGGCAGCGTCCGCGGGGCGTTGTCAACGGTGCGCACCGCAAGAGCGGTGTGTAGTCATTTGACGATCATATGCATTCCAGGTGGAGTCTGTCATACCTCCTTTCCCGTACGCATGCTACATTCATACTCCTCTGCGCGCCCAATTGCAACCCGACAAATACTGGGTGTGATACTTGTGCGTTGCTAGGATTTTGGCTCGATTGGAAGTGGAACCATTTCTACTGGAACTATTTCTACCCTGGAACCATTTCTACGCTTCCCAAACCGGGTACCGCGGACGTCGGGTTGGGGTAGCGCTGAGGTGTCCGTCGGCTGGCGGACTCCTCAGCGGCTCTTCCCTTCGGCATTTCCCTATTTCCGCACCGCCTCAAAGCTGCGTGGGAGGATCGGCGGGCAGGGGGATGCGGTCGACCGACTAGCCGCTGGGCTCCCCTGCTTACGCACCAACGTTGACATCGTGCTAGAATACGCGAAGAGGGACCAAAGTCCATGCCGCGAAGCCACGCCCAGCGTCGCAAGCAAGTCATTTCCCCCCGGCACGGATACACGGTCATCTACGAAGGGCTCTTGGAGGGCGGGTACCAGGTTATTGTTCCGGCGCTGCCCGGAATCGTGACCTATGGCCGGACCATTGTCGAGGCGCGCGAAATGGCGGAAGACGCGATTCGCTGCCATCTCCGGGCCTTGGTGAAAGATGGCGAGGAAATTCCCCCCGACCCGTTCGCGCCCGAACCGCCAATCTGCGAAGAACTGAAAGTGACAGTTTAGGGCATGGTGCCCAAGTTTGCCAACCTCAAGCCCCGCGAAGTGGTCCGAGCCCTGAGAAAGCCGGCTACCAGATACACGAGATCTCCGGTTCGCACGTGTAGTTGAAACATCCCGACCGACCCGGACGCATCACCGTGCCCTATCACGAACGGTTCGATCTGCCAAAACACATCGTCAAGTCCATCGTTCGTCAAGCCGGACTCACCAACCAGGAGTTTTTCCGGCTCCTCAGAAAGTGATTTGAACAGGCGTGACGGCATTCTCCCGTTTTTCTACCGCCTTTATATGTCAAGAGCGATTTTTAATGCTCGCGACAGGCGCCGGAGCTTCCCGGGCAAGAGGCTACCGACGAAGTCGGTAAGCCGGCTCTTGGGGATGCTGACCAAACCGTCCGAGGCAATCCAGCTCGGATGTTTCAATCCCTCTTCCGGCCCTACGGGGACCTCCGTTTCGAGTCCGTGGCCTCGTGTGAACACCGGAGCGCAGACGACCGTGGGGAAACGGGAATCAACGAGGGCCTGGCGGCTGACCACGGTCATCACCCGTTGTTTCTTGGGGTCTCCTCCTGCGGGATGGCGCAGCCGATACAAATCTCCGCGCTTCATCGCTCCTCCCAGAGGTGGTCGAGCGACTGGTAGGCGAGCACATCTTGCATCTCGGCGTTCAGTTCGTCGGCAAAGCGGTTGATTTTCTCCGCGTCGCGGGCGTTGGCGGCGGCGCGTTCGCGGTAGGACAGGTACCCGCGCAGCACATCGTCAACCACCGCCGACCGGGAACGCTTTTTCCCCGCCACGCGGTCGATGCCTCTTACCACTTCGCGGGATAGGGTGAGTGAGGTTTTCATTTTCGTTTTCATACTACCATTATACTACCTTCGGACCGCGTGTGGGTTGACTCTATTGCCAGAGAGAACTAAGCTGCCAGCCGCGCCCTTGGACCGCTTCGGGTGAAAGTGAGGGCCTTCACCGGCGGGCCCTGAGACACCAACTTCGCTTGCTCTCAGGTTTAATGGGGCGCAAAAAAGCAGACGCGAAGGGGTAACGGGAAGAGAGGACAACAACATGAGTTTCTGGAGTCGAAGGCAGTGGTTGCGGGGTGCAGTGGCGGCGGTCGTAGGAACCCGGGCGGCAGCACCACGATGGGCGGCGGCGCCGGAACCCGGGAGGGACGCAAACTACCACCGCAAGGCGCTTGACCTGAGCGAGTTCCAGCCGAAGAGCATGCTCCACGTCCCGCAGACAAAGGTGCCGCGCTCGAAGTTCCCGGCGATTGATGTCCACACCCACCTCTCGTTCCAGTCCCAAAGCAAGAACGGCGTTGGTCTTGGCGAAGGCATGTTCTATCCCATGCCGCCACCCGAAGTGCTGGCGGTTATGGATCGCAAGAACATTCGCACCATGGTCGATCTTACGGGCGGACACGGCCGCGGCCTGGTGGAAGCCGTCGGGAAGTGGCAGAAGGCTTATCCCGGCCGCTTCGTGGTATTTACCGAGCCGTGGTGGGAGCGCTCCAACGAGCCCGGTTATGCCAAGTTCCAAGGGGACGAGATGGCGCGGGCCCACACGGCCGGCGCCAGGGGCTTGAAGGTGGTCAAGACGCTGGGTCTCTACCTGCGGGAAAACGTCACCACCGGGAAGCTGGTGAAATTGGACGACCCGCGCTTTGACCCGATGTGGGAGGCTTGTGGCGCGCTCAATATGCCCGTGGCCATCCACACCGCCGACCCCGACGCCTTCTTCCTCCCGATCTACCGCTTCAACGAGCGATTCGAAGAACTGAACAATCATCCCGATTGGTCGTTCTACGGCCACGACTTCCCGGCGAAACTCGAATTGCTGGAAGCGCGCAACCGTGTGTTCGCGCGCCATCCTAGGACGCAGTTCATTGCCCTGCATGTGGCAAACCGGGGAGAGGACCTGGGTTACGTTGCGCAATGCCTGGACCGATTGCCCAATATGCACGTCGAAACGGCCGCGCGGCTGAATGAATTGGGACGGCAACCCCGCCAGGCGCGCAAATTCTTCGACAAGTATCAGGACCGCATCATGCTGGGAACGGACGCCGTTCCGCACGGCACCGATACCCCGCAGCAGGTCTTTGGCGACGCACTGTATGAAATCTACTACCGGTTCCTGGAGACCGAAGACGAGTATTTCGACTACGCCCCGGCGCCCGTTCCTCCACAGGGACGTTGGAGAATTTCGGGTCTGGGCCTGCCGGATGTCATTCTACGGAAGGTGTATCACGAAAATGCCGCGCGGCTGCTGAAGCTGACGGTGTGAGCGCACCCAACCGCATGGGTAGATTCGTATCGCGCGTGTTCAGCGTGCATTCTTCGCCCGTGCAATCGACAAGGCCAAAACACCGTTGAGGGCAGGCACAACCGCACCCGCCAATCCCAACTCGTCCGGGGCGTATCGCACAACCATGTAGGCGATCACTGATGTGACGGCCAGATTAACAACGGCCCATACCCACATTCCCAAGTACGCTAGCCCCGCTCCAGCTAGAAGAAAGTTAAAAACGAACGCCAGCCCCGGTTTTTTCATGGATTGGTCGTGCCCTATTGAGATTTTAGCTGCGATTTCCGACCGGCCGAATATACGCCCACCGCGCCCAAAGTCAACGACAATGTGTTTTGCGTGTTTTGCGGGCGACCGGCTCACCCAATTCGGCGACCCCAACCGCTCTGGATTGCAATAACGTAAATTCTTGTTTTGTTAGCAAACATTTTGCGCGTCTCGTAGGGGCACCCCTCGTGGGTGCCCTTGTGGTGGGCACCCACGAGGGGTGCCCCTACGAGACCGGTTTGGTTGCGGCCCAAGGCCGCTCTGAGCCTCCTGATGCCATTCTACGCAAGCTGTACACGGCTGGGCGGGCCTCGTCCAGCGGCTAGCCCGCTAGCAAGGCCCAGAATGCCAGTAATACAAACTTCCTTCTTCCCTATCGGGGCAATTTCGCTTCACCGCTGATTGTCAATCCGGTCTTCAATCCGCCCGCCGTCTCCCCCGGCTGGGCGCCGCCCACGAACACGTTGTAATCGCCCGGCGCCACCACGTGTTCCCCTTGTTCATTCACCATGCTCAGATCGCGCGGCCGCAGCGTAAAGCTCACATGGCGGCTCTCCCCTGGCGCCAGGTGCACGCGGGTGAAAGCGCGTAGCGCGCGTGCCGGGGCCCCCGGCAGGGAGGGGAACTCCAGGTAGAGTTCCGCCACTTCATCGCCGGCGATCTTCGACGTATTTCGAACGTCCACCTGAGCCGTGAGGGGCGCGCCCGCCTTGAGTTGTGCCGACGAGAGCTTCAGATTGCTGTACTCGAACGTCGAGTAGCTCAATCCATAGCCGAAACCGTACAAGGGCTTTCCCTGGAAGTAGCGATACGTACGATTCTGCATCGAGTAATCCTCGAAGGGCGGCAATTGATCGAGGGAAGCGTAGAACGTAACCGGCAGGCGCCCGCCGGGGTTGTTGGTTCCCGCCAGCGTCTCGGCGATGGCCGTGCCGCCGTCCTCGCCGGGATACCATGCTTCGATGACGGCCGCCGCATGTTCCTGGGCCCAATTCGCCGCCACCGCGCTGCCACTCATCAGAACGACCACCAAAGGCTTGCCGGTCGCGGCCACAGCTTCCAACAGTTGCTGCTGCGGTTCAGGCAGCCCGATATCCGTGCGGTCGCCTCCACTGAAGCCGGGAACGTGGATTTCCATCTCTTCGCCTTCAAGATCGGGTGAAAGGCCGACGAAAGCCAGCACCACATCCGCCTGCTGGGCTGCTTGCACCGCCTCGTTGCGGAGAACTTCCGCAGGAGGTTTCCAATTCAGCACAGCGCCAGCCCCGAAGGTTGGCGCATCGTGCGTGTACTCGAGCCGAAACACATGGGGTTGGGTGTCCTCGAAATGTAACTGAAAAGAGGTTTGCAGGTTCTTCTGGTCTGCCTCCGTCCACGTCTTGTGGGCGGGCAGAGTGGTGTCCAATACGGACTTGCCATCCAGGTAGATGTGGTAGGCTTCCCAACCGCCGTCCGGATGCCACTCCTGGCCGGGGATGTTAAAGGTGTAATCGCCGGCGCCGGGCGGGGTAAAAGTGCCGGTCCAGCGCACTCCAAAGGCCTTCTTGGATACCCCCGGCGCGGGGGGAGCAGCGTTCCAATCAAACTGAATCTGCGGGTCAACGCGCGTCAGCACGGGTTTGCCGGAGAGGTTGGTATTCGCGAAGTACTCACCCTTCAGGCCTTCGTCGTTCGCCCCCTCCGCGGGATGAAACACCGTCCGCGGCACCGGCAGGGGCAGTTCCGTCACATAAGGGGAGCCTTGGGAGTAGACAACCTTCGCCTTACCGGCAAACTCTTTCCGGACACCATCCAGAGGGAATACGGGATGCGAAGGCTCTCCGTTGTAGTTGCCCTCCAGTGCGGCCAGGGACTCGGCATTGGGTCCAACCACCGCGATGGTCTCTACGTTCGACTTGAGAGGCAGAATGCCGTCCTGGTTCTTCAACAGGACCATCGACTCCCGCGCTGCCCGCAGAGCCAGTTGCCGGTGCTGCGGCGAATTATCTTCGGAGTAGGGAATCTGGTTGAAGGCGACCGTACCGGGCGGATCGAACATTCCCAGCCGCAGTCGCGCCGTAAAAAGCCGCTTTAGCGCCGTATCGATTTCGCTCTCTTTAATCAGGCCGTCGTGCACCGCCTGCACAAGGGACACATACTCGTCGCCGCAGGTCGTGTCTGTCCCCGCTTGAACCACCAGGGCGGAGGCGTGCTCGAGGTCAGCGGCGAACTTGTGTCCTCCGCTGATGTTGCCCACCGCGCCGCAATCGGAAGTGACATAGCCGTTGAATTTCCATGCGTCGCGCAGCGTGTCCTGCAAGAGAAATTTGCTGGCGCACGCCGGCACGCCGTCCACGGCATTGTAGGCGCACATGATGGAGTCAGCTTTGCCGTCCACGATCGTGGCGCGGAAGGCGGGTAAATACGTGTCTTCCAGATCATGCGGGGAAGGCTGCACATTAAAGCGATGCCGCTCCGGTTCAGGACCGCTGTGCACGGCGTAATGCTTGGGCGTAGCTATGACCTTGAAATATTTGGGATCGTTCCCCTGCAAGCCCCTGACAAAGGCAACGCCCAGCTTTGCCGTGAGAAACGGATCTTCGCCGAGGGTCTCCTGTCCGCGGCCCCAGCGCGGATCGCGAAAGATGTTGATGTTGGGAGACCAGAAATCCAGGCCAAAAAAGATCAGGTGGTTTCCCTCACGCTGCGCCTGGTTGTATTTGGCGCGGCCCTCGGTGGCAATGGTTTCGCCTTCCAGGTGAACCATGTTGAAGTCCCACGTTGCAGCCATGCCGATGGCCTGCGGGAACACCGTGGCATACCCGGACCGCGCCACGCCGTGCAGCGCCTCGCTCCACCAGTCGTAGGAAGGAACCCCGAGCCGGGGAATTGCCGGCGCGGTATGCTGCATCTGCCGCACCTTCTCGTCCAGCGTCATGCGCGACACCAGGTCGTCAACGCGTTTCTCAATGGGCAACGAAGGATCGAGATACGGTGGCGAAGAACCTTGCGTCTTGTTCTGGGCCAGAGCTCCCGATGTGATAAGGCACACTATTGCACATGCGCACAGGGCTAAAGCTACGAAGCCACTTCGCGATCGCTTGCAGTTCATGATCTGACTCCGGATGAAAGGTATTTGCTCAACCAGCGGAAGATTATAGTCCGTTTTTGCATTTCAACCGGTGCGTTCCGTTTACGGAACCCGAATTGTGGATAAACCCCAACTACCGCAGATGTCCCGGCAACAGCCCCGCACGCCAAAATGTCTTGTGTGCCAAAATGTCGCCCGTTTTTCCGGATATCCTGTTGTGCTTATCTTTGTTTTCATATACATTTCGGCTTCGTTCGTATCTTTTTAACCTCTTTTGGAGGCTGATCCGGATTCCGGACAGACTGTAATCTTTCGGGATGATAGAATCTGGCGCGGCAATTTCGGGGGGAACGCGTGAGAAAACCTTTTTCGGACGTACATTGTTGCGCAAGGATACTGGACAACGGGCCGGATAGGACCGCCCTGCGCGTCGCGCTGGCGGTGCTGATGATCGTGGCGCCCGGTCTCGCCCGTGATCCCCAGCGGATTCAGATCGCGGTTCTGTCTTCGCGTCCCGACATGGTGAGCGGCGGTGACGCCCTGGTGCAAGTGGCCAAACCGGCCGACATGCCCGCGCGCAGCCTTACCATTTGGGCCAACGGCCGGGACGTAACCGCCGCCTTTCGTGTAAGCCCGATCACTCACACGCTGATTGGACGGGTGGATGGCCTTTCGGCGGGGAAGAATCGGCTGGAGGTCAAGTCCGGGCGCAAGGTGGTGGCGCGGCTGGAAATCGTCAACCATGAAATCACCGGACCGATCTTTTCGGGCCCGCATCAGACGCCCTTCGTTTGCCAGACCGAGTCGGCGGGCCTGGGTCCCGCCCTTGATGCGGATTGCGGCGTAAAAACCCAAGTCACGTACGTTTACAAATCCACCCAACCGGTCACTCCCGACGAGCGCGCGGCGACGCCCAAGTCCGGCGCCCCGCCGGTGGGATTCAAAGTGTACGACCCTTCCGCGCCGCGGCCCTCTGACCTGGCCGAAGTGATCACCAGCAATGGCAGCAAGGTGCCCTACATCGTGCGCTGGGAACGCGGCACCATTAACCGCGCCCTCTACCAATTCGCCTTCTTGCACGAACCCGGCACGCCCTTGCCGGACCCCTGGACGGCAACTCCGGGTTGGAATGGCCGGCTGGTATATACGTTCGGCGGGGGATGCAACGCCGGATATCACCAGGGCCGCGCGCCCGATGCGGTTGATGACCAGTTCCTTTCGTTCGGCTATGCCCACGCGACGTCCTCTCTCAACGTGTTCGCCAATACTGCTAATGGCGTCATCTCCGCCGAAACCGCCGCAATGGTGAAAGAACACTTCATCAAGCGCTTCGGCGTTCCGGTGCATACCATCGGCTGGGGCGGTTCGGGCGGGTCGATGCAGCAGCACTTGATCGCGCAGAACTATCCCGGCCTGCTCGACGCCATTATTCCGAGCAACAGTTTTCCTGACACGGTTACGGTGATACCCGGCATAGTGGACTGCACGCTGCTCAGCCATGCCTTCGAGAACTCGAAACTGGCGTGGAGCGACGCACAAAAGACAGCCGTGTGCGGGTTTGCCACCTGGGGAACGTGCGCCAAAGATTCCAAGGGCAACTCGTGGATCAAATCGCAACTCTCGCCTAACATGGTTCGCGCCCAGGCGTGCGACGCCAGCATTCCCCACGCGCTGATCTATGATCCGGCCAGCAATCCCCGCGGCGCACGTTGCGACCTTTACGACAACCAGATCAACGTGTTCGGCGCCGCTCCCCAGACCGGCTTCGCCCGCCGTCCCATCGATAATGTGGGCGTTCAGTACGGGCTGGTGGCATTCAACCGGGGCATCATTAGCGCCGAACAGTTCCTGGAGCTGAACGAAACCGTGGGAGGCTATGATGAGGACGGTAATGTGACGGCCGCGCGCATGGCCGCTGATCCGGAAGCGCTGCGCCTCGCTTACGCCACCGGGCAGGTGAACGCCGGGGGCGGGGCGTTGGGGTCGATTCCCATCATGGATATCCGTACATACCTTGATACCATGCCGGACATTCACGATGAATATCGGTCGTTTGTAACCCGCGCGCGCCTGATTGCCGCGAATGGAAGCGCCGATAACCAGGTCATTTTGACTTATCCGCGCGCCGCCAAAAAGCCGGGGGCCGAAAGGGGTGAGGTGGTGAAGACGTTCGTGCCCAAGATGGATGAATGGCTTGATAACCTTGCCAAGGACACTTCCCAGCGCAGCATCATGGAGAAAATCGCCGCGGCAAGACCGGCCGATTTGGCGGACGCCTGTTGGTCGGAAGACGGCGATAAGATCACCGAGCCGCGGTCGTACGATGGGGTAGGCCGGTGCAACCAGATCTTCCCCCCGCATGGCGATCCGCACCTTGCCGCGGGCGAGCCGCTGAAGGAAGACATTCTGAAGTGCGCGCTCAAGCCCGTTGACGCCGCGGATTACGCCCATCCTTTCACCGCGGATCAACTCCAACGCTTGCGCGCGATCTTCCCGCAGGGCGTGTGCGACTACACGCGTCCCGGCATCGGCCAGGGACCCGTGCAGGGTGCGTGGCGGGAGTACTGAGGGCGGTCAAAACACCCGGCCGCGAACGTTCACGAGCGAAATTTCACCAAGGAGAAATGATTTGAAATCGTCCCATCGAAAAACGACAACGATCTTCCAAATGACCGCGGCCGCGGCCATCTGTATACTGCCTTTATTGCTCTTGGTGGGTTCACGGGATAAAGCCCAGTCTGCTCCTGCGCCGACGGGCGGCCTGGCAGGTTTTTCGGCTCTTGCGCCCATCGATGCGCACGCCCACGTGTTCGTTCAGGACCCTGCGTTCGTGGCCTTCCTGAAGCGCCTGAACCTTCGCATCATTAATATCTGTGTGGTGGTGCAGCACGGCCGGGGGTACGATGAGGCGGCGCCTCTGAACCGCAACGCGCGCGCGCTGCTTCACCTCACGCAAGGCCGCGCGGCATGGTGCTCCACATTTGACCCGCAAGATTTTGAGAAACCCGGCTTCGCCCAGAAATCCATCCAGGTTCTGAACGAGACGTTTTCAGAAGGGGCGGTTGCGGTGAAAATCTGGAAGGCGATCGGCATGGACCTTCAGAAGCGCGACGGCTCTTACCTGATGGCGGACGATCCGGTGTTCAGCCCCATCTACGCGGATATCGCCGCGCACAACCGCACGTTGATAGCTCACCTGGCGGATCCCACGTCCTGCTGGCAGCCGCCCAATCCTGACAGCCCCGACTATGGGTACTACAACCAACACCTGGAGTGGTACATGTTCCGCCACCCGGAGCGCCCGACGAAGGCATCGATTCTTGCGGCGCGCGACCATCTGCTGGAGTTGAATCCTCACCTGCGCGTGGTGGGTTGCCATTTGGGCAGCATGGAACTTGATCTGGATGAAATCGCGCGGCATTTCGACCGCTACCCCAACTTCGCGGTCGATACGGCGGCGCGCGTGCGGTATCTGATGATGCAGCCCCGCGACAAAGTCCGGGCCTTTATGGCCAAGTATCAGGATCGAGTGCTTTATGGCACCGACAATGAACTGCACCGCGGCCAGAATCCCGCCACCACGCTGGCTGAGTGGGAAGACCGCTACCTGCGGGAATGGCAATACTTCTCCACCGATCAGTGGGTTGAATACGAGGGCAAGAAATACCGAGGCATCGCGCTGCCGCAGCCGATCCTGCGCAAGCTTTATCACGATAACGCCGTCCGGTGGGTACCGGGCGTCTTGGGCCAACCGTGAAGGCCTTATGCGCGAAGCGCTTTGGACTGCGGTCGCGCCAGCTACCGCCTTTGGATTGGCGTCATAAGGGCCAGGCCTGATGAGGCGGAGCAGGCAAGACGATAGGTGCTACGACGGCAGTCCGAGGCGATCGCTAACGCGACCGCAGTCCAAAGCGGTAGCTGGCGCGACCGCAGTCCAAAGCGCTTCGCGCCGCGAAGGAGCATGGATATGAAATGGATGAGGTATGTTGCCGTTGCCCTTTTGGGTTTGCTACTGAGCGCGCCGCTCGGTGCGCAATCCTCCACCAATCTTGATTTCCTTTCGGGCCTTTCCGACTATGCGCAGCTACGCACCATGCTGAGGGACAATCTGAATCGACAGGCGATCGCCCGCCTGGAAGAACGTCGCCAGCAGATTCTTCGCATCGCGACGCCGGACGAAGTGGCCAAGCGCCGGGCTTATGTGCGCGAGCAGATGATCCGCGACCTGGGCGGCTTTCCGGCCAGAACGCCTTTGAACGCCCGTGTGGTGGGGACGCTGGACCGCGACGGGTACACGATCGAGAAGGTCATCTTTGAAAGCCAGCCGCATTTCTACGTCACCGGCAATCTCTACCTGCCGAAGACAGGCCATCCGCCCTATCCTGGCGTGCTTTTCCCGCTCGGCCACGAAGAGGGCGGGAAGTCCAATGCGGACTGGCAGCAAACGCTCTCCGACTTCGCGCGCCGAGGATACATATGCTTCACCTGGGACCCGCTCGGCCAGGGCGAACGCGTGCAACTCTACGACCCGGACCTGGAAGCGGGGAAAATTTCCGGCTCGACCGAGGAGCACACGGTGATGGGCGTGCAATGCCTGCTGCTGGGCTACAGCCTGGCGCGCTACACCATTTGGGACGGAATGCGCGCCCTGGATTACCTGCTCTCGCGCCCGGAGGTGGATTCCACCCGCATTGCCTGCACGGGAAATTCCGGCGGCGGAACCCACACCGCCTATCTTTCCGCCCTCGACGACCGTATCAAGCTGGCGATGCCCTCGTGCTACATCACGTCCTGGCGGCGGCTGCTGGAATCCATTGGGCCGCAAGACGCCGAGCAGTGCATTCCACCCTGGATCGGCCAGGGGCTGGACCACGGCGATTTTGTTCTGGCGTTCTCCCCCAAGCCTTACCTGATTCTTTCGGCCATTCGCGATTTCTTTTCGATCAACGGCGCGCGCGAGACGTACGAGGAGGCGCAGCACGTTTATGCGGTGATGGGCGCCGCCGACAAGATCTGCCAGTTCGAAGCCGACAACGGGCACGGATACCTACAGCCGCGCCGGATGGCTGCCTACCGCTGGCTCGGCAAATGGTTCAAGGGCCAGGAGGACGATTCGCCGGAAGTGCCGGTAACGCTGGCATCCGAGGAAGAACTGCGCTGCACCGATTCCGGCCAGGTGGCGGTCTCGCTGGGCGGAGAGACGGTACTCACGCTGAACCAGAAGCGGTATGAACAACTGAAGCCCGCACGGCCTGCGCTCAACGACGCGCAGGCTCTCACCGCGTTTCAGAAGGAGATTCGCAGCAAGGTTCAGCAGTTGGCCGCTTACCCGCACTCCAGCGCCTCACTCGACGTGAAGCCTTTTGGTGTGATTCATAAAAACGGTTATCACATTGAGAAGCTGACGTATGAGAGCGAACCGGGAATCATTATCCCCAGCTTATTGTTCGTTCCGGAAACCGGCGAAGCTCGCAAGCCCGGCGTGCTCTACGTAAACTCTGATGGCAAAGCCAATTCCAGCGACGAGATTCAGGCGCTGGTCAAAAGCGGCGCCGTAGTCATGGCCATCGACGCGCGCGGCTGGGGTGAAACCAGCCCGGTGGCGGATTGGAATGCGGGCGGGTGGGACACCTGGAACGCGCTTTTCCCGAACTATGCAAACGCCATGACCGCGTTGCTGCTGGGCACGTCGCTGGTCGCCATGCGGGCGGCCGACGTGGCGCGCGGCCTTGACCTGTTGGCCAGCCGCCCGGAGGTCGATCCCGATAACCTGTACGGAATGGGCGTGGGCGGCGCGGCCGTCCCCCTGCTGCACGAAGCGGTTCTCGACCCGCGCCTGAAAAAGGTGGTCCTTCAGGGAGGACTGAGCTCTTATGATTCTGTCGAGAAATACCGGATTCAGCGCGGTATCATGGAAAACGTCATTCCGGGCGTGCTGAAATCTTATGATTTGCCGGACCTGGTGGCCGCGTTGGCGCCGCGCCCGACGTGGATTGTCGACGCCTGCGATCCCCTGGGAAAGCGCGCCGGACTGGCCACGGTTCGCAGCGAATACGCCGTGGCAACAGATGCGTTTACGGCCGCAGGCGCTCAGAGCGCGCTGCACGTTGAAGTTACTGAGCCCAACCAGGAATTCAGCGTCACCTACCGAGGTCTTAGATGAGACGTCTGATCTTCACCCTGATGCTTTGTGGTTTAGTTGGCTCGTCGTGTGGAGCAAGCGAACTGCCGGGCCAGTATTTCCGTCTGCTCAACGCCGGCTTGACGCAGGTGGAGCAGCGGATGACGGCAGAGCCTTCGGCGGATTTGCAGACGCTCGAAGCGCGGCCGGGATGGCGCCATTTCCCTTCCGCCATTCTTGCCGCAGCGGTGCTCTACACGCAGAAGAATCCTGCCAATCCCCGCTGGGGTGACGCCAAAACGCTGGCCACCGCGCTGGCCATCGGCGATTTGCTGGCGCGCGAGCAGGAACGCGGACAATACATGACCCGGCTGGATTACCACCGCGACACCTACATGTGGCTGGAGGCCTACCGGCTGCTGAAGGGTAAATTGGGCGACGAGCGCCGTGCCCGCTGGCGGCGCGACATTGTTCAAATTCTGACGGTGCTGGCCGCCGGTGTCACCGAGCGCCAGGATTTCCCCTGGTACGCATCGCCGTATATCGGCACGTCGCCCAACCACTACTCGCTCTGGTCGTCCACTATCTACCTGGCGGGCATCGTGTTCGGCGATGAATCCTGGCAGAAGCTGGGCGCCAAGGTGATGCACCGCTTTGCCGCGGAAGAACAGGCGCCGGATGGTTACTGGGGCGAGCACAGCCGGCGCGGGCCCACCACCGGCTACGATTACCTGACCTCCACCGCCGTAGCGATTTATTGGGAATACAGCCACGATCCCGCCGCGCTCGCGGCACTGCGCCGTTCCACGGAATTTCACATGTACTTCACCTACCCGGACGGCACGCCGGTGGAAACCGTGAACGACCGCAACCGCTACTGGGAACCGAGCGTCTGGGGGCAATTTGGGTTCTCGCATTTCCCCCAGGGGCGCCGATATTCGGAGTTCATGACGGGCTTCTTCAAGGAAGGCGACGTACACCTGGAGGATTTGGGGCGCTTGGCGCAGGACGCGTTGTACTATCACGTGGGGCCGTCGGCTGCCATTCCCCAGCAGCAGTCGCAAAGCTGGCACCTGATGACCGTCCCCGCCGGGCATCCGCAAAGCCGGCCCCTGGGTAATCTGCCTGTCCGGCATCATCGACACACCCACCACCAATCAGTTTTACCTCGACCGGCAAGCGAATGTGAGCGTGTTTCGCGAGGGGCAGGGATTGATCATCACCGGCGCCAATTCCAAGCGGCAGCCGGAATTGGCCACGTTTTCTGAAAAGATCGGCGAGCAGATCTTTGCCATGCCCATCAGCAGCAAACTGGAGATGACGAAGGACGGCGACCGCCTGGCGCTGGCGTACAACACCTTTTTCGCCGTGCTGGAACCCACTGTTATTTCCGACAAGCAAGTGCGCCTGCGCTTTACCATTACCCCGCGCGCGGGCATTACCGGCTCGCAACTGAATCTTCAGTTGTGCCTGAAGCCCGGCCAGACGATTGAGACGGGGGGAGGCCGCACGCTTGCGCTGGATTCGACACACGTTGTCTTTAACTCCCAGGATCTCGGCGGCTGGCTGCATTACCCGGGCTGGCGGATCAGGACGGACGTGCCCGCTACGCTCACCTGGCCTGTCTATCCGTACAACCCTTACGCCAACGCGCCGGAGACAACGTTGGAACACGCCGTGGCTGCGCTCTCCGTGCCGCTGCACGCTGCGGGCTCGGAGGATTCGCCACGCCAATCAATTGAGATTTCGATATTGATTGAAACCGAATGACTCGAGACCCTGGGCCGGAAGTGCCTGGGACTTGACACGACCGTGCCGCCCAAGCCCCGAAGGGGCAAAATAACCCAGCCCAGGCCAACGGCCTGGGGAAAAAGGCCGAACCCCAATATCCCCGGCCCTGAAAGGGCGGGATAAACTGCGTTCCGGCGTCGCGCCCACTTTGGCGCGTATTTCGCCCTTTCAGGGCTTGGGCTCCGCGGTCCCGTCATCTCCCAGGTTTGCGGCCCACAGGCGTTAACCTAAGCACTTTGCCCTGCCGTTTGGGCAACCTCCCGCGAAGCGGGAGACCTTGAGTAGCCGTAGGTGAAACCTACGGAATCGGAACGGAGCAGAGAAGCCGGCCCTGAAAGGGCCGCCCTTGCGTCAGGTCAACCCCTTCGGGGCTGGCAGTTCCAAAACCTCTCCCCCCGCAGGTTAAAACCTGCGGCTATTCAGGGTTGGCCCCTTCGGGGCCAGGAGGATAGCGTGAACCTCGACCGCAGGTTAAAACCTGCGGCTACTCACGGTTAGCCCCTTCGGGGCCGGTCGAATCGCCTTAGGTTTACGCCCGTGGGGCTGCTGTCTGGGCTAGGTTAGTTAGCCCCATCGGGGCTTGGTTCAGCATTCCGTGTCCGGCAAAAGGTGTGGACACGCTTCGGGGCTTGGTTCAGCATTCCGTGTCCGGCAAAGAGTGTGGACACGCTTCGGGGCTTGGTTCAGCATTCCGTGTCCAGCAAAAAGTGTGGGACACGCTCAGCCCCGGGGGAGAGGGAAGGGCGCAAGGGGAGTTGGGGTGAGGGGTGTTTTGCACAGGGGATACTTAAACTACTCATCGGAGGTTGCCATGCCAACACACCGGAACGGTTGGAAACTCGTCCTGGGCGGAGTGGCCGTACTTGCGGCGCTCATGTGGGGTGCGGGCGTCCGGCCTTTCGCCGCGCCGCAAACGGAGGCTGCCAAGCCGCGCCCATCGTGGCTTCACACGATGCCGATTGTTACGGTTTCCAACCACGATAGCATGCCCATTTTTCGCCGCCGGGTAGGCGGGAACCCCACCTGGCAGGAGGCGGATTACGAAAAGGAGCACACCGAAGAGGCCATCGACAAGCTGAAGGAGTTGGGCGTGACGGTGGTGATCGTCCACTTTTACAAGGGCTTCGGATTGGAAGCGGAAAAGGAACATCGCGAGAAGGGCATGCAACTCGCCGCTCTGGTCAAGAAGAAGGGGCTGAAGGTGGGCGTTTATGTGGGGAGCACCATCGCCTATGAAACGTTCTTGCTGGAGAAGCCGGAAGCCGAGGAGTGGTTCGTCCCGGACTTTCTGGGCAAACCCGTGTTCTATGACGATCAGACGTTTCGCAAGCGCGTCTACTTCATGCACCCCGGCTACCGGGAGTACATGCGCCGCGTCCTGCGCAGCGCCGAGGAAGACTTTCATGCCGACCTGATCCACTTTGACAACACCAGCATGCAGGCGCAGCCTCCGATTTTTGAGCACCCCCTGGCGATTGAGCAGTTCCGCGAATTCCTCAACCAGAAGTACACGGCGGAGGAGCGCAAGCTGCGATTCGGGTTTTCCGATATGCGCTACGTGCTGCCGCCGCGTTACGACCGCAGGCTGGGCGCGATTAATGATCCCTTGTTTCAGGAATGGGCCGACTTTCGCTGCGAGATGCTGACCCGCTACTACGCGGAAATGGAAGCGCTTCTGCGGCAGCAAAATCCTGACGTGGCGGTGGAAACCAACCCGCATTTGGGCATCGCCGGGTTCAACACCATCTGGGACGAAGGTGTGGATTATCCGCGCCTGCTTTCGCACCTGGACGCCGTGTGGACGGAAGAGGGCGATGATGCGGGCGTCACCGACCAGGGCATTCTGGTGAACCGCATTCGGACGTTCAAGATGACCAACACGCTGCACAATACGCTGTTCGTCGCGTCGGGAGGGGAAGAGGGCAACACGTTGCAGTTGGCGGAAGCGCTCGCCTTCGGACGCCAGTGCATTGGCGACGTGGGCGGCGTGCTGGCGGGTTACGACCTTCCCCAGGATCAACGCCGGTACCTGAAATTCTTCCACCGCAATTTCCAGTACTATCGTGATATCGATAACGTTGCCGACGTCGCCGTGCTGCATTCCTACGCCACGATGGGCTTCAACAATGACCGCCCGGCCGTCAGCACCATGCTTTTTGAACAGGCGTTGATCCAGGGCAGGGTCCCGTTCGACATCATTTTTGACGACAACTTGAAGGACCTCTCCAAATATCGGGTCCTGGCCTTGCCTGACCAGGAGTGCCTGACCGACGCGCAGATGGACCTGATCCGCCAGTTTGTGAATGGCGGCGGGGGCCTGGTGGCCACCGAAGGCACGTCCCTGTATACGGCGTGGCGGCAGCGGCGGCGTGAGTTCGGGCTGAAAGATCTGCTGAAGGTTGAGGCGCCCCCCTGGCGTGGCGCTTTGGAAACCGACCCGATTTTGAAGATTGCCACCGTTCGCAATCAAATCGGCAAAGGGCGCGTGGTGTACATTCCCGACGTGAAGGCCACCATCCCCAAGCCACACGGCGAGCCCATGACCAGCGAATACTGGAAGCTTCCCGCCAACTGGAGGGAGTTGAACGAGTCGGTAAAATGGGCGGCAGGCGGCCAACTCTCTCTGGAAGTCACCGCCCCGGTGACCGTGGCGGCGGAAATCGCCGAGCAGAAGCAGAACAAGACGCTGATGGTGCACCTGGTGAATTACAATGTCGCCAGGGTCCCATCCGTTCGCGGAATTGAGGTAAGCTTGAGGCTGCCTGATCAGCAAAAAGCGCGCAAGGCGTTTCTGCTTTCCCCCGACGAGGAAGGGGAGCAGCCCCTGGTGGTGACGCAGCGCAACGGCCGCACCGTTTTTACTGTTCCGCAATTGCGCACGTACGCGATTGCGGTTGTGCAGGCGGAGTGATTCCAGAATGAGTTGTAGCGTCGATCTCCGATCGACGGATTTGTAGCGTCGATCTCCGATCGACGCGACTCTAGCGGCGGTCTGAGACCGCCGCTACAGCGCGGAATGCACAAACATTGATGGCGCTCCGCACAAAAATCGAGGAAATCCGATGACTCATCAAAATCGAAGACAATTCTTGCAATGGGCGGGCGCCTTGCCCCTGGCGTCGGGCCTGCTGCGCGCGCCACTGGCGTTCGGGCAGGAAACAGCGGCCGGAGCGCACTCCTACGATGAAGAGCTGCCAGACATGCTGGTGTCGTATATCTGCGACAAGGCGAACAAGCTGGCGGCGAAATGGGACCAGGTGCGAAGCCAGATCCACACGGCGGCGGACATGCAGCAGCGCAATCGCTTTGTGCGGGAGAAGCTTCGCGAGATGCTGGGCGGGTTTCCGGAGCGCAATCCGCTGAACCCGGTGGTGACCCGAACGCAGCAGCGGCGGGGCTACCGCGTCGAAAACGTAATGTTCCAGAGCCGGCCCAACTTCTGGGTAACGGGGAACCTCTATATTCCAGATTCCGGTCCGGGGCCCTTTCCCGGCATCATTTCTCCCTGCGGCCACTACGAGCTGGCGCGCATCGAGCCCAGCTACCAGTACCTCTATTACGACCTGGTGAACAATGGATTTGTCGTTCTCGCCTACGACCCCATCGGGCAGGGCGAACGCCGCGAATTCTGGAATCCCGAAACCAAGCGCGATGAAATTGGAGGCCCGGTGACGTGGGAGCACGACATGTGCGGGCACCTGCTCTTTCTATTGGGCGAGAACCTTACCGAATACCGCATCTGGGATGGGATGCGCGCCATTGATTATCTCGAGACGCGGCCCGAGGTTGACGCGAAGCGCATCGGCTGCACGGGCCACTCCGGCGGCGGCACCCTCACGCTTTATATTTCCTCGGTGGATGAGCGTGTGCAGTGCGCGGTGATGAACGAAGGCGGGTACGGCCGGCGCTGGCCGATGAAAATCGGGCCGGGGGAGGACGTGGGTACCGGCGACGCCGAGCAACATTTCTTTCCCGCCGCGATTTACGGCGTCGATGCGTCCGACACGCGCATGGCAGTGGCGCCACGGCCGGCGCTGTCGACCATCGAGCACTTCAACCCGGAGTGGGACGAAGAGACCAAGCGCGTGCGCGAGTGCTACCGGCTGCTGGGCGCACCCGACGCCTTCGACGCGGTAGCTTCACTCGATCCGCACGCCCTCACGCCCAGGCTGCGGCTGCACACCATGGACTGGTTCTGCCGATGGTTCTATCATCGGCCCGGACCCGCCGTCGAGCCGGATTTTTCCCCGGAAGAGCCGGAAGCGCTGTACTGCACGCCTAACGGTTCCATTCGCTTTTCCCAGCAGGGCGAAACCATCTTCTCACTCATCTTGAAGAAAGGCGCCGCGCTGCCGCCCGCACGGAAAGCACCGAGCTCGCGCGCGGAATTGGACGCTTTTCGCCACGACGTGGGAGGCGAGATCAAGGAGTTGCTCCGCTTTCATGCCGGCGACGCGCCGCTGGGCGTACGGGTGCTGGAAACCACCCCGCGCCGGGGCTATCACGTGGAGAAGTTGGAGTTCCTTTCCGAACCGGGGATTTACATTCCCACCTGGGTCTTTGTGCCGGAGGCGAAGCCAACGCCAGCGCCCGCTCTCCTTTACGTGGACGAGGCCGGCAAGGACGAAGAGGGCATGGAGTTCGGCCTGCTCGAACAACTGGCGCGCAAAGGACAATGCGTGGTCGCCGTGGACGTGCGCGGCATCGGCAGCACGCGCCCACCCCATCCGGATATGGACCCACCCTCATCGTTTACGAATCTGGAGAATGCGCAGACGGCGATGGCTTATTGGCTTTGGGAACTCAATGAGTCGCTGCTCGGCATGCGCGTGTTGGATGTGATCCGCACCGTGGACTACGCGCTGAGCCGCACCGACGTCAGCAGGGCCGGCGTGCAACTGATCGGCAAGGGCAGGGGAGCCCTCTGGGCGCTCTTTGCGGCGGCGCTCGACCCGCGCATCCTGGCTACCGTTTGCGAGGGAGGGCTGCTTTCGTATCAGTGCCTCACGCAGAGCGATCGGTACCTCTACTCCGCTGACGTTTTCATTCCCGACGTGCTGAACCATCTAGACCTGCCCCAGGTGGCGGCGGCGGTGGCAGACCGGCGCCTGGCGCTGCTCGCTCCCCTCGACCCCATGAAGAATCTGGTGGACGTCGGCTCGGCGCGCGAAGCCTATGCTTGGACGCAAACCGCCTACGCTGCAGCCGGAGCATCGCGGAATTTCCAAATTGCCGGCCCCGGCGGCGAAGTGAGCAGCGCCGATCAATATCTTAAATTGCTGGGAACGTCACGGGGCTGAATCACACCTGCTCCAGTATCGCGAAATCGCCGGGATTCCAGGCCAGCGTCAGGATGTAAAATTTGTCACCGATTTTGCGGATGGCCGCGTTGTGGACGTGGGTGAAATTGGGCAGACCGAGGTCGTCCTTGATCATGATGGTGGAAACCAATTGCTCATTTTCGAGGATGTAGATCGGAGCGCCCTTTTTCTTGTCCGGACCTTCCAGCGCGGGCACCACGCTGTATTGCGGGTCCAGGTAGTTGATGTCGCAGGGCAGGGAACCCGAGGGCATGGGGAGCGTGGAGAGGTAATGGCCGTAGCGCGTGAATCGCTCGAAGCGCGAATTGGGACGGTCGGCCACGTCCAGGCGCACTTGGCCGGGCGGTTTGGTAATGCCATGCCCCGTTCCGAACTGGCCGATGCCATCGCCTTTTCCGCCCCATGTCAGGTCATTCCATGCGGCCTGGATGTTGTTCCCCATCGTGACGCGCGTGGTTAAGACGTAGTCCAGGTTGCAGTACCCCGTCGTGACGTAGTACAGCCCCTGCAAGTACTCCACTGCCGTGGGCGCAAAATTCCCGCCGCCCAGGAAGTAATCGTGTACCGCCTGCTGCTCGAAGGTGTCAGCCGCGGTGGGGGCATCGAGCCGGTGGATGAGCTTGCCATCGAGACTGGTGGTGAAAATCTTGCCCTCATTGTTGGCGGGGAAGACCAGGTAGGGCGTGCCGTCGTTGCCGTACCAGATGTTGGTGTCGTGCAGGTTCACGTTGCGCATCTCGTCGGGCGTGTCGAGCAGGTTGATCGTCTTCAAATCGGCACTGACCTGAAGAATGCCGGCGCCCGGCAGCGCGAAATACGTCTCCTCCCGGCCGGGCCGGCGATCGACCGCAAAACCGCCGTGGGCGTTCACCAACACCTTGCGGGCCTCGGGAGGTAGGTGCTCCGACGTATACTTCACCGTGAACTTCAATTCGCCCTGGCCGCTAATGCCGGCAGCGCTTTCCGCCGCGGCGCCGCGCTCGGCAAGGGACGCTTGAGGCACATGTTTGCTGAACCGTGGCGTTCGATGGTGAGCGTGAAGCACGCTGAAGTTTTGGCCCATGCCTGCCAGCCCGACCAGCCCAGACATCATCCGCCTTCGCGAAAGACTCATTGCATTTGTCTCCGAGGTAGATTTGAAATGTGGATTGTGGAGAAGCGCCCAAGCGTCCGGTGGGAATTCCCAGTTCCCACCATTGGTAAAGATCGTTACTGGCGTGAGGGAAAAACGGAAACTCGCATACCGCGTTCCAGAAGCGTGATAATCTCAGGCGTCAATTCTTGCGCTCCCTGCGGCGACAGGCAGGCCAGAAACGTGCGGAACGCCAACAGAGTCTCCTTGCTGATCAGGTCGAAATCGTGGAAGTAATAATCCAGCCGGTTCCACAACTCTTCCGAAGAGTCGAGCGTAAACGTGCCCTCGCGGCAAGCGCGTTTGAATTCCTTGCTCAGAACGGTGCTGCCGTGGAACAACAGCCGCAATTGAAGCCCGAAGCGGTGTTTAGGGCTGAACAGGATTTGGTCCAGAAACTCGTACAGCCCAACATAATCTCGCACGGCGCGTGACTTGAAGTGGCTAATGGCAACGCGTCGCAACGGCGCCACCCCATTGGTGTCGGGCAGGAACCTGGAAATCAAATTTTGCAACCCTTCGGTGAGCTCAGTGGCGCGTTCCCATTCTCCCACGGCAAGCCGAACGATGTGCCACGCCATGTCGTGCCGGTTTGCTTCCCGTTCCCCAAACGCGTCGTTGAGAGTGATTCCCAGGATGGTCGTCCGTGCGGCGACCTCCTGCTCCACAGGTGTATATAGGGCTTGCAGGTCCGGCCGCAAGGATGCCTGTCTGCGTCTTTGGGCCTTTCCATTGTCCCCCATGTGGAGCGCTCGCCGCACCACCACGGCCACAGTCGCGAGAATCAAAGTCCCCGTTACCCAATGCATCTCCCCTAATATAGGGAAATGCCACCCCAACTTCAAGTCAGAAAACGAAATGGATTTCAGGTTGCGAAAGGCGCCAATTCTAAAGAAAACAATGACTTCCGAAGACAGTATAAGAGGCGGTAGGCCCACGGGCAGGGGCGATGCTGCTACTGGCGCCTGACACGTATCACTTTAAGCTCGCGCCATTCGCAACTATCGATGCGGCACAGCTCATCAACCGTGCCCCAATTGGGGTGCGGCATCTGCTCCATTCCTTGACACTGTTTTCAACTGCCTCCTATAATGCCGGTTTACTCCATGCCTCATAACTTCAGGCAGATAGCAGGTAATGCCGTGTCCGAAAACGAACTTTCAGAATTGATCCAGCAGCGCAGGAAGAAGCTCCAGGCCATCGTCGACTTGGGCTACGAGGCTTATCCCCGTAAGTACCCGGTCACGCATTCGATTCCGCAGATTGTCGCGCAATACGCTTCCCTTTCGGCGGAACAGTTGAGCGCGGAGAAGACCACGGTCCGGGTTCCGGGCCGGGTCATGACCATCCGTCCGCACGGCAAGGCGGGTTTTGCGCATCTGGCAGGGGGCGGGAAGCACCTGCAAATTTACGTTCGCCTCGACGCCGTTGGTGAGCGCGACTTCGCACTTTACAAGCTCCTGGATCTTGGCGACCTCATCGGGGTTGAGGGGTATCTGTTTCGCACCCGGACGGGTGAGCTCACCATCCACGCTGAGCATCTGCAATTTCTCGCGAAGGCGGTGTTACCGCTGCCGGAAAAATGGCATGGCCTCACCGACGTGGAAGTCCGTTACCGGCAACGTTATCTGGACTTGATGGTGAATGAAGAAGTGCGTACGGTTTTCGAACGCCGGGGCAAACTGGTGCGTGCCATTCGGGAGTTTCTGGACGCCGAAGGCTACCTGGAAGTGGAAACCCCGATGATGCAGCCGCTGGCCGGCGGAGCCATGGCGCGCCCTTTCGTCACGCATCACAACGCCCTCGATATCGACCTTTACTTGCGCATCGCCCCGGAGCTCTATCTGAAGCGCCTCGTTGTGGGGGGGCTCGACCGAGTTTATGAGATTAACCGGAACTTCCGCAATGAAGGCATCTCCACGCAGCACAATCCCGAGTTTACGATGCTGGAGTTCTATCAAACCTATGCGGACTACCAGGACATGATGGCGCTCACCGAACGCCTGCTGCGCCGAGTAGCCAAAGTGGTATTGGGGAGCGTTGAATTCGACTATTGCGGACAGCGCATCTCGTTCGCGAATTTCGAAAGGCTCACGATGAAAGATGCCGTTCTGCGCTACTGGCCGACCGAATTGGAACCGCTGACCTTGCCCCAATTGGACGACTGTCAAGCGATGGCATCCCGCATCCCGGGCCTTAACCAATGGTTGGCGCCGCGCGGCGTACCGCCGATCAGCCCGCAAGCGGTTGAGGACAAGCGGTCGGGTGAACTCCTGGCGCTATTGTTTGAGGTCGTGGCGGAAGAACGCCTGATTCAGCCCACGTTCATCTTGGATTATCCGCTTGAAGTGTCGCCATTGTCGAAGCAGAAGCCCGATAATCCCAACTTTGTTGAGCGCTTCGAGCTTTACATCGGTGGGATGGAAATTGCCAATGCTTTCAGCGAGCTTAACGACCCCGATGAGCAACGCAACCGGTTTCAGTACCAGCAGAACCTCCGTGAGAAAGGCGATTTGACCGCGCACGCCATTGACGAGGATTACATCCGTGCGCTCAGCTATGGCATGCCGCCTACCGGGGGAGAGGGCATCGGCATCGACCGCCTCACCATGCTGCTCACCGGCTCGCGCTCCATCCGCGACGTAATCCTGTTCCCGTTGCTCCGTCCCGAGAAGCAAGTGGAATAACGTTTTGATTGGCGTATCCCGCTGGCTGGTTGATAATAATTGCGAGTATGAGTTTCGAATTCTTCATGGCGCTTCGCTACCTGAAGGCCAAGCGGCGGCAGGCGGCGATCTCAATCATCACCGTCATCTCCGTGTTGGGCGTGACGGCAGGTGTTTGCGCACTCGTCATTGCGTTGGCCATCAACAACGGCTTCCGGGAAGAACTGGAGAAGAGCCTACTCGGGGCCACGGCGGACATCAACCTGGTCCGCAAAGAAAATGACGGGATTCGCAATTACGACCAGCTTGCGCGCCGCCTGGCACAGGTGCCACACGTCCTTGCTGACGCCCCTTCGTTGTATGAGGAGGCCCTTATTTCCAGCAGTTCCCGTGCTCAAGGCGTGTTGCTGAAGGGTATTGAGCCCGACGAAGAAGTGAAGGTGGGCACCATCCTACGGCATTTGCGGGAGGGGTCGCTCGCGGGTTTATCCGAAACTTTCCCCAACGCTGACCCCATCATCATCGGCAAGGATCTCGCCACCGCTTTGGGAGTGTTCGTGGGTGACACCGTGATGGTGACCAGCCCACAGGGGTACCTGACTCCTACCGGCATCGTCCCCAAGTTTCGCCACTTCCGTGTGGTGGGAGTATTCGATTCGGGCTTCTACGATTTCGACGCCACTTGGGCTTTCACGAATCTCGCCGCTTCTCAGCGACTTTTTGACCTTGCCGACGAGGTGTCCGTCATCGGTTTCAAAACAGACAATGTGTTCCGTGCCGGAGAGGTGGCGGAGGTGATTCGCCGCGAAGCGGGAGAAGGGTTCGAGACCACGACCTGGATTGAACAGAATCATTCGTTGTTCAGCGCGCTACGCCTTGAGCGATTGGTAACCGTGCTCACGATCGGACTTATTGTAGTAGTGGCGGCGTTGAACATTTTCATCGCCCTCATCATGATGGTGATGGAAAAGAACAGGGACATCGCTGTACTCAGGTCGATGGGCGCGAGACGGCGACAGGTTTGGGCAGTGTTCACGCTGCACGGCGTGGCGATCGGCAGCTTCGGTACTTTCCTCGGGCTGGTTTTGGGCTATGGCATCGCGTGGCTGGGCAACGCCTACAAGTTGATTCCACTCCAAGCCGATGTGTATGCTCTCTCGTCGGTGCCATTCCATGCCCACCCGCTCGACGGCCTGTGGATCGCGATCGCAGCCATCACGATTAGCTTTCTGGCGACGCTTTATCCATCGCTTGCGGCAGCGCGCCTGAATCCAGTGGAAATACTAAGGTATGAGTAAGGCAACGGACGACGCACCTATGGCCAGTGACTACGGACTGCGGACCACGGACGAACGGTCACGGCCGCTTTTGCACGCCGAAAACCTGACCAAGATCTTCCGTTCCGGCAGCGAAGAAGTCACTGTTCTCGACGATCTGAGCGTCGACATACAGGCTGGGGAATTTATAGCACTCGTCGGCGAATCGGGTTCAGGAAAGACCACCTTGTTGCACTTACTTGCTGCGCTGGACACCCCTACAAAGGGTGAGGTATACTTCGAGGGAAGGCGATTGAGTGGATTTGGCGAAGACGAGTGCGCTCTCTATCGCAATGAGGAGATAGGTTTTGTTTGGCAGATGCATTATCTTCTGCCGGAATTCTCTGCGCTTGAGAACGTCGTGATCCCGCAGCTAATTCGCGGGTGTCGCATGAGTGAAGCGCGGGCGCGCGCCCGGGACCTTCTGGGCGAGGTCGGCTTGGAAACTGCTTCACGGCGTCGTGTGGGTGAACTATCAGGAGGGGAGCAACAGAGGGTAGCTTTGGCTCGTGCTCTTGCCAACCGACCTGCTGTTTTGTTGGCAGACGAACCGACGGGAAGTTTAGATCACCGAACGGCGGAGCGCGTGATCGACCTGCTCGAAGGGCTGCACCAGGCACATCATTTGACGTCGGTGCTGGCCACGCACAATCTGGATCTGGCCCGTCGCGCCAATCGGACGTTACGACTGGCGAAAGGCAAACTGACGGAATGGGTGGTTCCAATTGTTCCATGACCCCCAATTCTTCCTGGGGCACGGCGGCTAGCAGGGAAGGTGGGGCTCCACGAAGGACTGAGGAGCTATGTTCGAGAGGTACACTGAGAAAGCCCGGCGCGTGATCTTCTTCGCGCGTTACGAAGCTAGTCAGTTTGGCAGCCCTTTCATTGAGACGGAGCACCTGCTGTTAGGGTTGCTGCGGGAGGACAAGGCACTCACCAACCGGTTTCTGCGTTCGCACGCCTCGATTGAATCCATCCGCAAACAGATCGAGGGCCGGACCCCGATTCGCGAGAAGGTCTCGACGTCGGTGGACTTGCCGCTCAGCCAGGAATGCAAGCGGGTGCTGGCGTATGCCGCCGAGGAAGCCGAGCGCTTGGCCCATAAGCATATCGGCACGGAGCACCTGCTATTGGGATTGCTACGGGAGGATAAGTCGTTTGCGGCAGAGATCCTCCACGAACGTGGCTTGCGGCTTTCCACGCTGCGCGAGGAACTCAGCCGCGTCCAGTCGGACAAGGCGGCTGCGGCCCGGCCCAAGGAGACCTCGCTGCTTAGCGAGTTCAGCCGTGATTTGACGCAGGCCGCGATGGAAAATCAGTTGGACCCGCTGGTTGGCCGCGAAGGGGAATTAGAGCGCGTCGTTCAGATTCTCTGCCGCAGGACGAAGAACAACCCCGTGCTCATCGGCGAACCGGGCGTGGGGAAAACCGCTATTGTGGAGGGCTTGGCACAGCGTATTGCCGATGGCGACGTGCCGTCCTTCCTTGCTGACAAGCGCATATTGGCGCTGGATCTTTCGTTGATTGTGGCTGGGACCAAGTACCGCGGCCAGTTTGAAGAGCGCCTGAAAACGATTATGAAGGAACTGATGGAGGCGCAGAACGCCATCATCTTTATCGACGAACTGCACACCCTCGTCGGGGCGGGTTCGGCGGAGGGATCGCTGGACGCCGCCAACATCTTGAAGCCCGCCCTCTCTCGTGGAGAAATACAGTGCATCGGCGCCACGACTCCGGCGGAATACCGCAAGTCGATCGAGAAAGACCGATCGCTGGAGCGGCGCTTTCAGGCGGTGAAGGTCCCGCCTCCTTCAGAAGGGGAAGGGATCAAAATTCTCTTTGGCATCAAGGACCGGTACGAAAAGTTCCACGCCGTGACTTACACGGATGACGCACTGAATGGCGCAGTCTATCATTCGAACCGCTATATTCCGGACCGCTTCCTTCCCGATAAGGCGGTGGATTTGATCGATGAAGCTGGAGCGCGGGTGAAGTTGCGGCAGAGTTCGTTGCCTGAGGAAATGATCGACGTTCAGAAGCGCATCAAGTTCGTGGTGCACCGCATGGAGAACGCGATTGCCAACCACGAATTTGAGAAGGCGCGCTTCTACTCCGATGAAGAACGTAAGGAACGCGAGAATCTGCGGCTGTTGCGCGAGAAGTACAACATCGATGAGACGGCTATGGGCGTCGTGACCCACGAGGACATTGAAGAGGTCGTCGCGCGCTGGACCGGCGTACCGGTGACGGCTATTAAGGAAGAAGAAAGCGCCAAGCTGCTGCGTATCGAGGAAGAGCTGCATCGACGCATTATCAGCCAGGAGCGGGCGATTTCCGCCCTGGCACGGGCCATCCGCCGGTCTCGCGCGGGCCTGAAGCTGCCAGGCCGGCCGGTCGGCTCGTTTTTGTTCCTCGGTCCCACCGGTGTCGGCAAGACGGAGATGGCCCGCTCCCTGGCTAACTTCTTGTTTGGCTCGGAGCGCGCCTTGGTGCGCTTTGACATGTCCGAGTTCATGGAGAAGCACTCCGTGTCGAAGCTCATCGGCTCCCCCCCGGGATATGTGGGCTACGAGGAGGGTGGTCAACTTACGGAGCGAGTGCGGCGCGCGCCCTATTCGGTTATCCTGCTGGATGAGATTGAGAAGGCGCACCCGGATGTGTTCAACATCCTTTTGCAGGTCTTCGAAGATGGGCAGTTGACTGATGGCTTGGGTAACACCGTGGACTTTAAAAACGCCATCATCATCATGACCTCCAATATCGGTGCACGTTATTTGGAACGGCGGTCGCACATGGGATTCCAATCCGGTGCGGAAGGGGCCACCGAGAAAAAGGCCGAAGAACTGGTGATGAGCGAGGTAAAGCGGCTTTTCAATCCAGAGTTCCTGAACCGTCTGGATGAGATCATCGTGTTCAACGCCTTGACCGATAACGACCTTATTCAGATTTTAGACTTGCTGGTCGGGCAGATGAATCAGAACCTGACGCAGAAGAATATTTCATTGACCCTATCGCCTGAGGCGGCGCGGTGGATTTTGGACAAGACGTGTGTGGATCGTTCTTATGGCGCTCGGCCTCTGCGTCGCGCTTTGCAGAAGTACGTTGAAGATCCGCTCTCGGAGGCACTAATCCAGGGTGAAATTCATCCTCCGGCGGTACTGGAAGTGATCGTTGAAAACGAGGCGCTCTACTATCGCTCAGTAAACGACAAACTGGTCGGAGCCACTCCGCTCTCCCACTAGGGCGAGTCGCCACGGCTAATCCGGCCGCTTAGCGGACAATACACACGCCCGGCGTCTGAGAGTCTGGAATCTCCGGCAAGCGGGCGAGAGGCTCTCGGGTGCAGAAGTACTGCCCGGCCAACTCCTGGTGGAATCCCTGCATCGGAGTGTCTTAGTTTTCACCTGAGAGGGAGGTATCGCTTTCTCTTGAACAAGATGAGATGTAGTGTGCCCGGACATCGAGGAAAGCGGTATCGGCTGGGAGTTCCCGCCCTGGCACTGATTCTGTGGCTGCCGCTGTTGGCGACAGCGCAGACCTCCCCGCCGACTCAAAACGACCAGAACCCCCCGCCTGCGAAGCAAAAGGAATCCGCGCCCCCGCAGAAGCCTCCGGAAAACAAGCCGCCTGAGCAAGCTCCCGGGCAGCTTAAGTTGGAAACTCCCGAGGTGGCGCAGCCGCCCGCGCAGAAGCCCGGCGAACAGCCCCAACAACAGCCAAAACTCACCACGCCGACAACGCCGGCCCAGCCTCCCCAAGAGGAGCACAAGGCCCTTATAGACTCCATCATGTTCCGGGGCAACCGGCGCATTCCGATTAGCACGTTGCGGGCTCGGATCTTCTCGCATGCAGGCGACGTGTACGATGAAAGTGCGCTCGAACGTGATTTTATGGCATTGTGGAACACCGGGTTCCTGGACGATGTACGATTGGAAGTTGCCGACGCGCCGAATGGCAACAAAATCGTCACCTTCTACGTGCGCGAAAAGAAGCTGGTTCGGAGTATTGATTACAAAGGGCTGAGCAGCGTACAGCAATCCGACGTCCTGGACGTTTTCAAGAAGGAAAAGGTCGGACTATCTATCGAATCCCAATATGACCCGGTCGTCATTAAGCGTGCCGAGGTCGTCCTGCAAGAGTTGTTGGCGGCCCATGGCAAGATGTTCGCCACGGTGCGTCACCGCACGCGGAACATTCCGCCGAATTCCGTAGCCTTGACGTTTATCGTCGTGGAAGGACCCAAGGTAAAGTTGGGCGATATTCGATTTCAAGGCAACAAGGTTTTTAGCGCCACCCAACTGATCCGGTCAATGAAGTATTCGCGCCCGGCGGGCGCTCCTCCCTGGTTTTACTGGTTTCACAAAACGTACGACAAGGAACGCCTTGAGGCCGACCTGGAAAACATCCGTGACCTCTACCGCGATCACGGCTATTTTTACGCGCTGCCCAAGGAACCTCAAACCAAGATGGTCGACACGGGACGGCGCTGGCCTTTCTTTTTTTGGAGTTGGGGACGCGGCAAGCGGGTGGATGTCACGATTGGAATCGAAGAGGGCGTGCAATACCGGCTGGGGACTTTCCACATCCGCGGCAACAAGCTTTTTAAGCAGGAGCAACTGGCCCCTGTCCTGGGCATGAAGCCCGGAGACCTTTTCGCGCTTTCGAAGGTGCGCAAGGCGATCGAAAATTATACAAAGCTATACGGTAATTATGGGTTCATAAACTTCACGGCATCGCCGGATATCGAGGCCGATAACCGAAAGAGGGTCATCAACCTGGCGCTGGATTTTGAGGAAGATGTCCAGTTTACCGTCCATCGTATCGAGTTTTCAGGGAACACCAAGACCCGCGACAAGGTTATCCGCAGGGAATTGATGACCGAAGAAGGTGCGGTTTTCAGTTCCCAGTTGTGGGATTTCAGCGTTTTGAAGATGAACCAATTGGGCTTTTTTGATGAGATTAAGAAAGAAGATTACGACATCAAGCAGAACCCGAAGGATAAAACGGTTGACGTCCTGGTGAAGGTCAAGGAGAAAGGGAAAAACTCCATCGGCATGTCCGGCGGCATCAGCGGACTGGCCGGGAACTTCATCGGGATCAATTACGCCACGAATAACTTCCTCGGTCTTGGTGCTACGCTGAGCCTGGGGCTGCAGTGGGGCACCTTCCAGAAAATGTACTCGTTCGGTTTCACCAAGCCCTACGTTTTCGATAAGCCCATCACCGCCGGCTTCACGGTCTTCAAGAGCGACTTCAACTACAACCAGATCCGCCAACTGGCGGCTTACAGCGGCATTAATCCCAATCTCCTGGCGCAATCGCAATACAGCCAGTATTATGGCCAGAACTTTACCCAGAATTCCGACGGGTTCACCATGTTCGCCAGTTACCCCTTGCGCCGCAGTTTTGCGCGTATCGGGTTGACCTACAGTTTCTCCCGCAGCAGTTTGCAGGCCTTCAGTTCGGCTTCCCAAGCCTACTTTGAAGCCATCAATTTCAGCGGTTTGACCGGCCCCAGTGCCCTGACCGGGATTATCTCCAGTCAGATTATGCCCACGTACCTGTATAGCACCATCAACAGTACTTGGACGCCGACGCGGGGCAAATATCTTTATGTAGGGCTCGGCTTTGCGGGAAGCGCGATTGGCGGGAACGTGAACATGTTCACGCCCACGATTGAGGCGAAGTACTTCCACCCGGTGAGTAACGTTCGCTCCGATCATCCCACGGCGATCGGAATGCGCTTGCTGCTTTCCAGTGTCGTGGGCTACGGCGGCCGCGTGGTTCCGCCTTTCTCCCGTTACTACATCGGGGGTGAGATGGATCTGCGAGGTTTCGATATTCGGACCATCAGTCCGGTGGCGTTTTATCCCACGGTGGTCTCGGTGTGCAATCGCAACAACAACGGCACACCCATTACCGGGACCACTCAGACCGGAGCAAGTTCAGGTTCGTGCGGTTCTTCCACCAGCTTTCCCATTAATTCTCCGATCTTCCCGGGCGGCGATACGGAGGCGGTCTTCAACTTCGAATACCGTGTCCCGATCGTCGGTTCTACGGCCAGCTTGGCCTACTTTATCGATGCGGGCGCCGATGCTGTTTTGTACCCCAATCAGCTCAGGCTGACTCCCACCGCCTTGAGCTCGATCTTGAGCAATTATCCCTACTTTCCCATCCCCTCGGAGCTGAAGCCTGTTTCAATCACCAACTACCGGCCCCGCAGTTCGACGGGGCTGGATTTGCAGGTTCTGCTCCCCATTGTCAACGCTCCGATCCACATCTTTTATGGCTTTAATTGGCTGCGTGTGGATAATATTATCACGCCGCCGCAGAACCTGCCCCCCGAGTCGCTGTTTCCTAATGAGGCGACCTATCTCGACGCATTGCGGAACTTCGTTCCATTCCGCCTGAAGGAGCGCTCCGGCCGCGTCGGGTTTACAGTGCAACGTACGTTTTAGGCACCACAGAAATAAGTTAGAATGGAAGTCTTGAATTGGAACTTTAAGGTTTGAAGGAGCTTGAATGCACAAACGATTGACTACCGTTATCATATTCCTGGCCATGTTGGCCGTCCCCGTTGCTGTGCATGCCCAGAATAAGGTGGGCGTGATTAACATTAACGCAGCGATTGCAGGTTGCGGCGAGGGCAAGAAGCTGATGGCAGACCTCCAGAAGAAATATTTGCCGCGCCAACAAGAACTGGAGCGGCTGCAAAAGGAGATCCAGGCCGACCAGGATCAGTTGGCAAAACAGGGATCGGCCGCCTTGAGCGAGGACGAACAGCGCCAGGTGTCGCGGGACTTGGAAGATAAGCAGCGACTCTTGAAGCGTTCCACCGACGACGCGCAGACGGACTTTAACGCGGACCGGGATGACGGCATTCGCCGGATCGGACAAAAGATGGTGGGCGTTATCCACGACTATGCCCAGCAGAACGGCTTTAGTCTGGTTATTGATGGAGCGCAGGTCCCGATTTATTACGCAGTCAAAGATATTGACATCACCGCGGAGATTGTGAAGCATTTCGATGCTGCCAACCCGGTGGCAGAAGCGGGCGCGCCCGCCAAACCTGCTGCAGCCGCAGCGTCGACCGCAAAACCCAAGTAGGGCTACTAGCGGCAAGACGTTTTTCGTTGCCGTTCACAGGGACGTGGGTAGCGCGACACTGGTCCGTGTCAGCCGCCGCTTTTACTGCATGGAAACGAACTTATATTTGGAACTTTTGAATCTCGAAGGAGTTTGAATGAAGAACCGATTGACTATACTTACCCTGCTGCTGGGGATGCTGGCCGCCCCGTTCGTGATACGTGCCCAAGGCGCCACGCCTGCCGAGGGGAAGATTGGGGTTATAAACATCCAGGCGGCGATCGCCAACACCGCCGAAGGCAAGAAGGTCATTTCCGATCTGCAGCGGAAGTACCAGCCCCGCCAACAGGAACTGCAACGTCTTCAGCAGGAAATCCAAGCGATCCAGGACCAACTGTCCAAACAGTCCGCCACGCTGAGTGACGAGGAACAGGGGCGTCTGAGCCGCGATTCGGAAGACAAGCAGAAATTGCTGAAGCGTTCGGCTGAGGATGCTCAGAATGATTTCAACCATGACCGCGACGAGGCCATTCAGAAAATCGGACAAAAAATGGTTCGCGTCATTAGCGAGTATGCTCCGCAGAATGGCTTTGCGCTGATCCTGGACGATGCACAGATCCCCGTTTATTACGCCTCCAAGGATATCGAGATTACCGAAGAGATCGTAAAGCGGTATGACGCTGCAAATCCGGTGGCGGAAACAGGGGCGCCTGCTAAGCCGGCCACCCATTCGACGACTCCAACTTCGACGCCTAAGCCCAAGTAATCGTATCGGTCACTGGGCATTCTCTGGCGGCGTTTATCGTTCACCATGTGCCAGGGCGCACGTGTCCTCAGGGACTAGCGGCGTCGAACCCGTGGGATGGCCCGAGTCTTTGATTTATTCCTCGGCCTCGAGGTCGTCCAAAGCCGATTGGAGCTCTGCCTGGGCATGCCGCTTCCCCTGCCGCGCCGTGACTTCTACCCCTGCGGCCAGCACCTTGCGTGCCTCCTCCGGGCGTCCCTGCCGGATGAGGAATATGCCGGCTTGGTAATAGGTGGCCGAGTACTCGGGATGATGCAGGAGTAGGTACTGGAAATGCGGCCAGGCGGCATGGGGTTCGCTCTGGGCCAACTCAAGTGCCAACCCGTAGCGCGCGAACGTGTTACCGGAATCTTGGGCCAGCGCCTCTTCCAGGAACTCGCGCCGGGTCTTCTCGGCTTCCGGGGACATAATCTTTTTCCTTTACAGTTGATTCCAGTTGCAACGCCCCACCGCCTCGCTTAGTATAGGCGGACGAACCAAGCAAGGCAAACTTTTAGACCCAAATGGTAAGGCGTCCGGGGAAGACCGCTGCTGAGTCCGCCGCCGAGATGGTGGAGGTGGTGCTGCCGAATGATGCCAATCCGCTCGGTAACATTCTTGGTGGCAGGGTGATGCACCTGATCGATATCGCGGGCGCGATAGCGGCCGTCCGACATGCGCGCCGCCAGGTGGTGACCGTCGCCATGGACTACCTTGACTTCGTATATCCCATTCGGGTGGGAGAGTTGGTGGTTCTTCGCGCCCACATTACGCGCACCTTTCGGACGTCCATGGAAGTGGAAGTAAGCGTGCATAAAGAGGACCCGCTGACGGGCGAGCGGCGTCAGACCAGTTCGGCCTTCGTCACCTATGTGGCGCTGGATCCCTTTGGGAAGCCACAAGAAGTACCCCCGGTGATCCCCGAAACGGAAGAAGAAAAACGGCGGTACCGCGAGGCGCTCGTAAGACGTCGTCAACGTCTCGCCCTTGCCGCTCGCACGCATCGACGCTATTTTGAAAAAGAAGGTGGATAGTGTTTAGTGGCGAGTGGTTAGTGACACGACGGATTACGAGTGGCATAGCCAGTCACTGTTCTTGGAAAAAGAATGTGGCTGGTTGTTTACTGGGTAGATGTGAATGGGTGACTGGCACTAACCACTAGCGGCTATCCACTAGCCACTGTTCTTACTTCGGAGGCCTACAGATGAAAATAAAGCGGAACAAGACTTTCTCCGGCACCCCCTGGGAAGCCAAACTAGGGTACGCCCGCGCCGTACAAGTGGGCGACGTCGTTCACGTTTCCGGCACCACGGGCACCGACCCCTCCGGTAAAGTGCTGGCCCCCGGTGATATGTACGCGCAGTCCGTGCAGACCATCCGTAACATTGAAAATGCCCTGAAGCGCCTGGGCTTGGGTCTGGAACACGTGGTCCGCACCCGCATTTATGTGACCCAAATCGATCGCTGGGAGGAGGTTGCCAAAGCCCACGCGGAGTTTTTCGGGGAGGTTCACCCCGCCACCAGCATGATCGGCGTGGCTCGCCTGATCGAACCCGAAATGCTGGTGGAGATTGAGGCCGAAGCGGTGGCCTGAGACGGTCGCTGTTTTCCTCGTAAGGACCGAGCGGCGGGTACCATGATGTTATCTTGTTCCTTTGCCCAACGCGCGGAGTTGCGGTTGCTTCAGCAGCAGCATGCGGAAGAGTTGTTTGCCCTGATCGAACGCAACCGGCCTTACCTTCGGCGCTGGCTGCCCGAGTGGGACGTGCAAAAGTGCCTCGACGAGTGCAAAGCCGTTATCAGGAGCTCACTCGAACAGTTGGCGGCGAGCGCCGGTTTGAGTTTGGGCATCTGGTATTGCGGCCGGCTGGCAGGCGTCATCGGCGCCGGCCGGATCGACTGGGAAAACCGCTCGACCATGATTGGCTACTGGCTGGGGGAACGATACCAGGGAAAGGGACTGATGACCGGCGCCTGCAATGCTCTGGTTGGCTATCTATTCTCCGAACTTAAGCTCCACCGGATTGAGATCCGCTGCGCAACCGATAACCCTAGAAGCGGTGGTGTCCCCCAACGTCTGGGCTTTTCGAAGGAAGGCGTCTTGCGCCAGTCCCAAGCCTTTGACGACCGATTCCTCGACATCGAAGTCTACGCTTTGCTCGCCGACGAATGGCCCAACAAGAAAACTTAATTTCCTTTCGAAAGGCCCGCCCGTTTCTGATCGATTCTGCTACCCCTGGACCCGTGCCGAGAGCAATGAGGCATCCTGACCCCGGAAGTCAGTTTTACACATGTGCACGAAACGGCCATACTGATGAGTATGAGAACCAGCAGAACTTGCTCGCGCTGCGACCGCAGCGAGCATCGAGCTTTACCTGCCGTGAATGTGGCTGGCATTAGGCACCTGATCGACGAGATCATCGCGGTCCGTGAAAATGGGCGAGGCATTTTGCGTGCAACCGTCAAGCTCGTGCGCAACTTAGAACTTATCGGGCAGGATGCTGACGCACACCGGGCGACACACCCTCGCTACGTCCGTCGAGCTTTGCCACACTTGTTATCACCCTGTTAAAATAACGACATGTTTTCAGGGACGGGTCCCCAGGGGCTATCGTGGGCCCACGTCATTGTTCAGGAATGGTTCGAGCGGCGATTCGGACTTCCCACTGAGCCGCAGGAACAAGGCTGGCCTCACATCCTGGCGGGCCGCAACACGCTGATATCCGCGCCGACAGGCTCGGGCAAGACCCTGGCGGCTTTCCTCGCGTGCATTGATGGCTTGGTGCGGCAGGCGCTGCGCGGGGAATTGCGGGACCGCACCACCGTAGTTTACATCTCTCCCCTTAAAGCGCTCGGCAACGACATACAGAAGAATCTGGAGGCGCCCCTCGCGGAAATCACGCACTTGGCGGCGGAGCGCGGTCTGTTATTGCCGCCCATTCGCACCGCGGTGCGCACCGGTGACACGCTTCCCATCGAACGCCGGGCGATGCTGAAGCGCCCTCCGCACATTCTGGTGACCACGCCCGAATCGCTCTACATTCTGCTGACGGCCGAGAAGAGCCGCGCCATGCTGAGTGAGATCGATACGGTGATTGTGGACGAAATCCATGCCGTAGCCGATGACAAACGCGGATCCCACCTGGCGCTGTCGCTGGAACGGCTGGAACATCTGGTGGTGGGGAACCGCGGACAGCTGCCCGTGCGGATTGGGCTCTCGGCCACGCAGAAGCCGATTGAGCTGGTGGGCCGCTTCCTGGTCGGCGCCGGTCGTCCGGAACCCGCCATCGTGGACGTGGGCCACCGCCGCCCGATGGACCTTGCCGTTGAGGTGCCGGACGACGAACTGGGTCCGGTTGCCTCCAATGAGATGTGGGAAGAAGTTTACGACCGGCTGGCCACGCTCGCGCGCAGTCATCGCTCCACGCTGGTTTTCGTCAACACTCGCCGGCTGGCCGAACGTGCGGCCCACCACTTGGCCAAGCGCCTGGGCGAAGAAGCGGTGGCTGCCCACCACGGCAGCCTCGCGCGCAAATTGCGCCTGGAAGCGGAGCGGAAGCTGAAATCGGGTGAAGCTCGCGTGCTGGTGGCGACGGCCTCGCTCGAACTGGGTATCGACATTGGCGCTGTTGACCTTGTCTGTCAGGTCGGCTCGCCGCGCTCGATTGGCGTGGCCCTGCAGCGCATTGGGCGGTTGGGGCACTGGCGCGGAGCGATTCCAAAAGGACGGCTTTTTGCGCAAACCCGCGATGAGTTGGTGGAATGCGCGGCTCTGGTCAGGGCCATTCGCCAGGGCGATTTGGATGGGATTCAGATTCCCGAAGCGCCGCTCGACATCCTGGCCCAGCAGATCGTGGCGGCCTGCGCCTGCGAGGATTGGAATGAGCAGGCGCTCTACAGGTTGGTTCGCCGCGCCTACCCCTATCGCAATCTCCCGGAAGCGGATTTTGACGCCGTGTTGACGATGCTTGCCGACGGCGTTTCGGCGCGGCGCGGGCGTTACGGCGCCTACCTGCACCGCGACCGCGTGAACGGACGCGTGCGCGCTCGAAGGGGAAGCCGGGTGACGGCGATCACCAATGCCGGCGCCATTCCGCAGTCCGCGGTCTACACCGTGATTGCCGAGCCTCACGGCGTGATGGTCGGAACGGTGGATGAGGACTTTGCCGTCGAGAGCCTGAGCGGCGACATCATGTTGCTCGGCAGCACGTCGTGGCGCATCCGCCGCATCGAGAGCGCCAGTGGCAGAGTCTTGGTGGAGGATGCGCAAGGCGCCGCTCCCAACATTCCTTTCTGGCGCGGAGAAGCGCCGGCGCGCACCGAGGAGCTTTCTCAACAGGTGGCAGACCTTCGCGAGCACATTGAGAACTACATTGTGCGCGGCGAGACGACCCAGGCCAAGGCGTGGCTCACGGCCGACTGCGGCCTGGAAGATGCCGGCGCAGACCAACTCGTCGCGTACCTTGCGGCGGGCAGGGCGGTATTGGGCGCTGTGCCGACCCAGAAATGCGTGATTGCCGAACGTTTCTTTGATGAAGCCGGCGGGATGCAGCTTGTAATTCACGCGCCTTTTGGCGGCCGCATCAACAAGGCGTGGGGACTCGCACTGCGCAAACGATTCTGCCGGTCCTTCAACTTCGAGCTTCAGGCTGCCGCAACCGAAGAGGGCATCAATATCTCCCTGGGCGAGCAGCATAGTTTCCCGCTGGCTGAGGTTTTTCACTTCCTGCACCCGTCTTCCGTACAGCCCATCCTGGAGCAGGCGGCGCTGGCGTCACCGGTGTTCGGAACGCGCTGGCGCTGGGACGCGACCCGCTCCCTGTGGCTGCCGCGGGTCCGGCATGGTCAAAAAATACCGCTGCACATCCAGCGCATGATGTCAGACGATTTGCTGGCTGCGGTTTTCCCCGACGCCGCGGCGTGCCAGGAGAATATCGAAGGAGATGTTCGCATTCCCGATCACCCGCTAGTTCGCGAGGTGATGAAAGACGTGCTGACGGAAGCGATGGACATCGACGGCTTGCGCCGCGTGCTCGGGTCGATCGCCGACGGCAGCATTCGTTGCCTCGGTGTGGACACGCCCGTGCCGTCGCAGTTCTCGCATGAGATCTTGAACGCTAATCCGTTTGCCTACCTGGATGACGCACCCCTGGAAGAGCGCCGGGCGCGCGCCGTGTCCATGCGGCGGACGCTGCCGGAGGCGGTGCTCACCGAAATCGGCCGCCTCGATCCACAGGCCATCGAGCAAGTGCGCCAGGAGGCGTGGCCGGACGTGCGGGATGCCGACGAGTTGGAGGACACGCTCCAGACGCTGGTGGCTCTGCGCGAGGATTATTCGCCTCCGGGGCAGGGTAGTGCGGGCGCGCAATGGGGAGCATTCTTCGAGGAACTGGCGGCTACGGGTCGCGCGACGCGGGCGGTTGCGGAGAGTGTCACGTACTGGGTTCCCGCCTCGCAGGCGCGCGCCTTCGCGGCGATTTACCCTAATGCCGTATTCGTGACCGAGCTCGCACGCGTTGAACAGCCGGTTCGTTCCCGTGAAGACGCCCTGCTGGGCTTAGTGCACGGCTGGATGTCGCACCTCGGCCCGATTGACGAAGCCGCGCTGGCTGCGACGTTGGGATTGCCCAAACCGGACATTCAGCAGGCGCTGCTTCGCCTGGAGGCGCAAGGAGCAGTGCTTCGCGGCCGCTACTCAGACTCGGAGGAAACCGAGTGGTGCGACCGTCGCCTGCTGATGCGCATACACCGGCTGACGCTCGGCATCCTGCGCCGGGAAATCCAGCCGGTCACACCTGCCGACTTCATGCGCTGGTTGTTGCGCTGGCAGCACGTGGCGCCGGGTACGCAAGTTCTGGGCGAACGCGGGACGTTGGAAGCGATTCAGCAATTGCAGGGATTTGAGGCCCCCGCGAGCGCCTGGGAACGGCAGATTCTGGCGCGGCGCATCGCCGCTTATGATCCCGACATTCTCGATGGGCTCTGCCTTGGGGGCGCAGTGGGTTGGGGCAGGGTATCACCGCACCCGGCCTTTTCCAGTGTGGCTGAGAACATTGGTAACGACGATGGCGTTTCCGGCCACCGCGTGATACCGACCAGCGCTGTTCCCATCACTTTCTTTGTGCGCGACGAGAGCGACTGGATGGTGCCGCGCGGCGTCGATTCTCGCGACGCGCTTGACAGCCTTAGCCACCCGTCTCGCGACGTGCATGCCTATCTGAGTAACCGGGGCGCTTCGTTTTTCCCCGACATCGTGCGCGGCAGCCGGCGGCTGAAGTCCGAAGTAGAAACAGCTTTGTGGGAGCTGGTTTCAGCAGGGCTCGTCACCGCGGATGGATTTGATAACCTGCGCGCCTTTCTTGATCCCAAGCGCCGAGCAGGGCAGGGACGCGGACGAGCAGCGCGGCCACGCAACAGCACTGGGCGGTGGTCGCTGCTGTACACGACTGAGGCGGGAAGCCGCCCGGCCTTGGCGGAAGCTGTGGCGCGGGTGCTTTTGAACCGGTATGGCGTGGTGTTTCGGGAGTTGCTGGCGCGGGAGAACTTTCCCATCAGGTGGCGCGAGATGCTCGTAACGCTCAGGCGTCTTGAGGACAGGGGCGACGTGCGCGGCGGACGTTTTGTAGACGGTTTCCTGGGAGAGCAGTTCGCGCTGCCGCTGGCAGTGGATTCGCTTCGTGCCGCCCGCAAGGCCCCCGCATCAGGTGAACACGTCACCGTCTCCGCCGCCGATCCCCTCAATCTGGTGGGCATCATCGTTCCCGGAGAACGCGTGCCGGCAAACTCGGGCCGGTCGGTTACGTTTTGCGACGGAGTTCCGGCAACCGAAACCGAATGGACTCTCGCAAAAGTTCTGGCTCTGTAGGAACCCTCAGCATGGGATATAATGCCGACGTGTCAAGCTGGGGCGGTGCCCCTTCGTAAACAATAACGGCCCCGAGGGAGCATAATGGCGCGTGCCGCGACGGATGTTTTGATCGACCGGATTCCCGTAGCCCGGAACGTTGCCACGGACGCGATTTGGGTGGTGGCCTTCAGTCTTGTGACTGCATCTTTGGCGCAAATCAGCATCCACGTGCCGTTTGTGCCTGTGCCTATCACCGGTCAAACGTTGGCGGTGCTTTTGAGCGGAGCAGTGCTGGGATGGCGCCGCGGCTTTTTGAGCCAGGTTGCATATCTTGCCGAGGGCGCCGCGGGGCTGCCGGTGTTTGCCGATGGCGCGGGTTCGGCGTTGCACCTGGTGGGTCCGTCAGGCGGTTACCTGTTGTGTTTTCCGTTAGCTGCTGCGCTGGTGGGCTACCTGGTGGAACAAGGTGCAGCACGCTCCCCTTGGAAGCTGGTGGGCGCGCTCATTTCCGCCGACGTGCTGATTCTGCTGGCGGGCGCGTCATGGCTGCGCCTGCTGTTCCGGGTTCCTTTCGCCCAGGCGTGGCTGATGGGGTTCTACCCATTTCTGGCCGCGGACATCACCAAGATCGCGTTGCTGGCTGGTGTATTGTTCGGGGTGGACCGCCAATTGGGCAAAGGGGAACGTGCGGCTGGCAGTGGCGAGGTCCATTGATCCGGTAGCCGCGTGAGAGCTGAGGCGTTTGATCTGATGGGTTTGTAGGCTCACCCAATCACCCGATCTCTCGATCCTCCGATCATTGGGTTCCGAACTTTGCTTCAGAAAGTGAACCTTAAATGTCGACCACTCCCAAAATCCAGACGGATGAAGAAGAGGTCCTCACGGCCAACCGGACCTTCTATCTTGCGCTGCACACGCTGGACATGTCGCTGATGGCGCAGGTGTGGTTGCATGCCGATTGGGTGAAGTGTTTGCATCCAGGTTGGGACCTGCTAGTGGGCTGGGTGGAGGTGGGCGCAAGCTGGGAGGAAATCTTTCATTCTACCCAACAGATGATGGTGTCCATCACCCGGCCCCTGATTCATGTGGCGGGCGATGTGGCCTGGATTTCCTGCATGGAAAACGTAACCAGCGCGTCCCAGAACGATTTTTCCACCGCACTGGTCGAGGCCACCAATATCTTCGTGCGCCGCGACGGTCATTGGCTAATCGTGCATCATCACACCACACCTCTGGCCCAGCCTCCCCCCGACGCGTCTGTGCCGGTACAGTAGGGCGTTGTGGGTCAAGCAGCCTGCAAGGCGAAACGCACTGGGTGACGTCAATGCGATGATTGTCAGGCGTTGGGTTCGAAACACGCCGGGCGGGGTTTTGAAAAAACGGGCGGCGATCTCAACTTGCCGGAGCGCCGCCCAGGGGTAGTATGCCGTATGAATCCTCGCGCGGGGCAGGGACCCCGCCAGCGCTTATACGAAACTAGATTTCTCCATCCTGCGGCAGCTTAACTCGAAGGTCCTGCATTTGCTTGAGCTGGTCCTTTAACACGAGCATCTGCTGTCGCAACTGACGCTGCCACTCTTGTTGCACCTGCGCTTGCTGTTTCATGACTTCGGCTTGCACCAGGGCGCGTTCCTGGTCGGCCAGCGCGCGGGCCTGTTGCTGCTGCGCCCGTTCCTGCTCGGCCTGTGATCTCCGCAATTGCGCCGCTGCCTGCGCAAAGTCCTGATCCGGCCTACTGGCGGTGCGCTTCTCCCGGCGTTGGGAGCGGGTCAACTCCGCATTGATGGTCTGTTCGTGACGATCGCGGACGATGGTCAGGCTCACCTTGCGGGTGTCGTCGGTGAAGTTATCATTCAAGGCGGCACGAAGTTCCTCCACGCTGCCGATGGCTTTGCCGTCGATCTGTACGATCACATCGCCGGCCTTAAGCCCCGCCTTATCCGCCGCGCCGCCCACCGTCACCTCAGAAATCAGCACGCCCTTGCCCTGCTTGACGCCGAAATATTGCGCGAGCTGCGGGGTGAGGTCGTCCCCGTCAATTCCCAACGTGGCGCGGTGAGACCCGAACATGGAATTAAGGTCGAGATTCATGGGAGGCAGATGAACTTCCGGCACATTGAAGTTGAAATTGAAATTGCTGCCGGAGGTTTCCAGCTTCGCACTTAGGACGTGGCTTTTCCCACTGCGCACGATCTTGATGGCTACGGTGCGACCGACGGGCGTTTCGCGGATCAACCGCCGCAGTTCCGCACTGCTGCGCACGCGGATGCCGTCGAATTCGATGATCGCGTCACCCTGTTCGAGGCCAGCCTTGGCAGCAGGGCTATCCTTTTGGACGTGATCGACGATGGCGCCGGCAACGGCAGGCAGTTTCAGTTCCTGGGCTTTTTCCGTGCTCACGTCGCTGAGGGTGACACCCAAATGTGCCGAGCCGTCGTTCAGTAGAAAGACCTCCGGCGGTTCCGGGGGCTCCGGCGGGGCTGGGGGTTCCGGCGCTTTCTGGCCGTGCAAAACTCCGGCCCCAGCGATCAGCAACGCCATGGTGATCACCATTCCTGATAGAGTCTTGCGGTGCATAAAGTGCCCTTCGCGCTTGACCTGCTGACTCGCTCGATTGCTGATCTCCATATCCATTTCCTTCCCGGCGGCCTGACGATTCACTTACTGTTATGACGCAGCACGTTCCGTTTGGTGATCACGATTTCTACACTCCGCAGCGCTTGAGCAACTGCGATAAAACAAGGTGTGTCGCCCGTCTACAGTTCGTCCTCGCGCTGGCCCACCCGGATATTGCCACGGATAGTCCGCAACTCCACCCGGACGCCGCCCGCTCCAACCTGCGCACGTCGTGTGGAATCACCGGGAGTGGAACTCACTTGAAAGGGATAATTGCCCACGATGTTTCCTGCCACCGTGGAGACCTCCAGGTTCGCGTTGGCCTGGGCCGGCAGCAGGAGGTCAACGTTACCGTTGATCGTTGCGAGCCGCAGGGGCCGGAAACGATCGGGCAGGGCCCGGAGCGATACCAGAATGTTCCCGGTCAACGCATGCGCCTCCACGGAGCCTGATACGTTGATCCCTTCAATGTCGCCGTGCAGATTGTGCGCTTCCAGGGCGCCTTCGATATCATGCACGACGATGTCCCCTTCCAGCGTGCTGATCTCGTCTAAGCGGACTTGTCGGGGTACCCGGAGGCGGTAATCCACGCGAACCGGCGTATCAAGGCCGGACGGATATAGCGTGTGGAACGCCACAGCGCCGTTGTGTGTTTCCACCGCCACCTGCACGTCATCAAGCTGGTCGGTAGGCGCCGCACTCCGCATGGCAACGGTGGCTTCCACCTCCGCACGATCCCATCCTTCCACCAATACGCTGCCGTGAATGTTCACCACCGAGACGTGTCCGCCTGGGGGCACCGGGAAACGCCTCTCCCAAACACGCTCGGCGCCGCACGCGGGCCGCACCACGCCGAGCAGACCGAAGGCGAGTGTCAGGACGGCGAGGTTCAGCGCGCAACTCGAAACTCGAAATTCGGAATTCGGCACTTTCTTTACGATTTTCGAATTTCGGATATCGGATTTCGAAACTGACCGTTCCCCGCTACTGGTCATGACCGTCTTCCTCTCTTTCCTGTTGGCGCTGCCGCCGTTCGTTTTCCCGTTCCTGATTTCGCCGATCTTTTTCCGCACGCTGCTGCTCCCACGCTTTCCAGGTAGTATCTTCGCGCTGTTTCAGATCTCGCAGCGAGGCGTCATCGATCTTGCGGATTTCAATGTTCCCGGCTACGGTGCGGATTCTCAGAGTATCTCCCCCTCCATTTAGAGCGCCACGGCCGCGGAGAGTAGAGGGTACGAACTGTTCTTTGTTGCCCTGTATATCCAAAGGAAAATCAGAGTGGATCTCGCGGCCGGCCGCAGTTTCAATAGCCGCATCGATGGTCAGGGGTACATTGGTCGGCAGGTAGACGAATACATCGCCCATGCTGGTCTCGAGCTGCGAAGGCCCGAAGGACTTCTTGGTGCAATTGAATTCTGCCAGGATGCGTCCTGCAGCCGTGGAAGCCCGCACGGCGCTTCCCAGTTGGAGCAGATCGATGCTGCCGCCGGCGGTCTCGGCAAACACATGGCCGCGCGCGCCCTGAAGGCGAATGCTGCCGCCCGCAGTCTCCGCCCGAACGCTGCCGCCGGCGGGTCCCACCTGGATCTGCCCGCCTGCGGTGCGGGCCAGAACCTCTCCGGCGGCGCTACCCACCACCACGTCACCGCCTGCCGTTTCGGCCTTCGCTGTGCCCCCGACGGCGCCGGTTACGATCTCCCCACCACTGGTTTCGAGGAGGGCATCGCCCTTGACGTCGCCTACGCGGATCGATCCCCCCGCTGTGCGCGCCACCACATCACCGCCCATAGGGCCGAGCGTGATATTGCCACCGGCGGTTTCGATGCGAGTTGCCCCGGTCAGGCCGGCGACGTGCACATCGCCGCCCGCCGTGGTTAGCCGGGCTTCACCTTCCAGGGGTCCATCCACGGTGATGTCACCACCTTGGGTTTCCACATCCAGATTAAAGCGCCGGGGCACGGTCAGTTGAAACCTCACCCCGAAATTTGCGCCATGCCGCGCCCGTCCGGGTGATTCGCTGGTCAGGTAAACGCCCCCCGAATCCACTGAGCGGGCGGACAGTTGGAACCTATCAAACAAACGGCGCGCTTCGGCCTCGTCGGCAGTGTCGGCGTGCAATATAACAACACAGGTCACTTTGTTGCCGGGGACCGGGTTGACGTCGATGGCGCCATTATCCGAGCGCAGCAGCAAGCGCGCTCCTTCCTTGACGGGGGCTTCGAACTCCGACCGCTGTTCCCAGCCCCGCCCGCGCCGCACCGGCGTGCCTTGTTTTACCGATGAAACGTCGAGCGCCGCCAGCGGCAAGGCCGCCAGCAGAGTGAACACGGCGAGATGGAAGAGTTGCTTCGTGCTCATAGTCCCGATTGGAATCCTCACTTTACGAGTCTCATTACGGCGTTCGCGCACTTGAGCCGGACGTACGGGTTGGTATCAGTGGCGGCGAGGTGCTCGAGGGTATTGCCAGTGTGCGGATCGCAACCCTCCTTCTCCGCATGATCGATCAGGGCATCGACACCCGCCACCCGCACGCCCGCATTGGGATCGTGCTCGATGGCATCCAGCAGCGCCGAATGTACGTCGTCGGTGGGCTTGGTATTACAGAGGGTCTCCAGCACCTCCAGGCGCACCCCGGCATTGGGGTCGTGGCGCATGGCGTAAATCAGCGCCTGTTGAATGTTGGGACTGTCCGCGTGGGAACGCAGCGCATCGAGAGTGTCGCGCCGGATACCGGGATTATCATAGTTCTTCATCGCATAAACCAGGACCTGTTGGATGTTGGGATCGTCCAGCGAGCCTTCCAGCGTTACACGCCGCGCCGCGTCCATGGTGATCTTCACACCGCCCGTTTGGGGGTCGGGAGAGATGCCGCTGATGTCGCTGATGCGCATGTTTCCAAGATCGGGAGCAGAAGTCGCGGCGTTATTCGGTTCGGTGACTCCGGAGGCTAGACGCAGGGCGTGTGGCCGTAATCCCCAGCCGAGGCCGAATCCCAGCAGGATGAAGGTGACCGCTAGCGCGAAACCGGACGCCGGCTGAAAACGGAGAATCGGCAGACCGTTCCGAAAAAGAGCGCTCCAGCCGTGCTGTTGGTTCTCGATGGCCTCATCAAGGGCCATTCGCGCCTCCGCCAATAGCGCCGGGCTTACTTCCGCCTCCGGCCGATGGGCCAGAGCTCGATGGAGGCGCTCTAATTGCTCGCGCGCTGCCCGGCAGTCGGCGCACATTGCCAGGTGCTCGTCGCAGGCGGCCTGCTCCGGTGCGGTAAGGTCACCGTAAAGCAGCGATGGCAGGTTTTGTTCTAACTCCCGGCAATTCATGGTCTTTTCTCCCCCGTCAAGCGCGTACCTCCTTAGGCCAAGTCACCCAATTCCGAGCGCAGTTTCTGCGTGGCCCGGAACAGGCAGTTTTTCACCGTCTGCTCGCTGGTATTGCAAATATCGCCGATTGCCCGCAGTCTCAAACCCTGGTAGTGCTTCAATTCAAATACCATGCGCTCCCGTGGATTCAGCCGTTCCAGAGCCAGCTTAATGCGATAACCGATTTCCTGGGAGTGAATGCTCCGCTCCGGATTGAGGCTCGGGCGCTCGTCCGGAACCGTCTGCAAGAAGTCCGCCTCGCCGTCCTCGGGTTGCGGCACCGGCACTTCCTTACGGGTTTTCTGCCGCCGCAGGTGATCGAGGCAAACATTCATCACGATGCGATGGAGCCACGTGGAGAATTTTGCCTCCCGGCGGAACTGGCGAATTGACCGGTACCCCTTCAAAAACGCTTCCTGGTACAGGTCCCGCGCCTCTTCCGGAGAGCCCACCACTTGCAGCGCGAGGCGCAACACACTTCGGTCATAGAGACGGACGAGCGCGTCGAAGGCGGTCCGATCCCCTTCTTGAGCCCGGCGAATCAGCGACAGTTCATCGGCCTCGCTTATCGGCGAAGGCTGCGCAGAAGCTTTGCCAGCGAACTCCAAGCAGGTGCCATCCGTCACGCTAAAGTTCGAACCTCTCGATTGCTTAGACGTACCCCAGGTAAAAAGGTAAGCGGGAAGCCGGCCTAAGGCAAGTGGCTGGGGAGACTCGATCACCGGCTAATTGAGCAGCTTTAAGACTTTCCGCCGAAAAGTGCTGCATGGCCACGCCAAAATGTCACCACGTTGAACCAAAATGTCCGATACTTAAACCAATATGTCCGCTTGTTATCGGTCATTTTGTTCTGCTATCCTTTGTTTTCAATGTGTTACCAGCTTTGCAGTGAATTTTTTTTCTTCCGCCCACCTTCCCTGACCGTGGACACTCGAAATTCGAAACTGGAAACTGGAAACTCGAAACTCAAGGCCATGTCCAGTTTCCAATTTCCAGTTTCCAGTTTCGAATTTCGAGCTTCCACGGCCCCGGCGGGCCGCCCCACGGGCCGGCGGCATGCGGGTTTTTTGCCGAGGCCATGGGGAAAGGCACGTGGCGGAGCCGCGGCCGAGCGCGTCAGGGGCGGCTAGGAGCCTCGCGAGCCTACCCGGCTGCGCCATTCCGAGCAGAAGCCACACCTCCATCCGGTACGGCTAGCAATTTTTATGCCGTTATCTTATGGATTACCTACCAAGAGATAAAAGGAGGCATGCATTGTGATCTCACTAAAAGCGACCTTGACGAAGCCCTGAATTCCGGATGATGTTGCCTCGACTCTGACGTGAAAAGATGTTATGCTCCGTCGCTATACGGGAATCATTTCTCCGCGTCTGAATCTTCTCAGCGCACCCAAGCTTTAAACGTGCGGCTATGGATGGCGGACCTAACGAAGAGTGCATCTGATAAGAGGAGGAATTGTCGATGGCTCGTTTCTGCACGAAATGTGGCGCGCCTCAAGCGGAAGGATTGAAGTTCTGCGTCAACTGCGGAGCGGTTATAGCTGAGTCTTCCGCCCCGGCCCCGCAGGCGCAAGCTGCGCAAACACCCATCGCGCAATCTCCCAAGGCCTCTCCTATGGCGGCTCCTGCGGGTTCGGCCGCGCCGCAGCCAGCCGTGACGCCGGGCAGCCCGGCAATGAAACTGGTCGTGGTGGTCGTGGCGGTGCTGGTGATGCTTGGACTGTTAACCGCCGGGCTATGTGCATACGTGTTTTATCGCGCCAAACAGCGAGTGACACAGTTTGAACAGCAAGCGCAGGCCGCTTACCGGGTGCAGGCAAGCCGCGCGCAACCGGCCCCGGCCGAGCAACCTCCCGTCGCGCCGTCCGTCGCGCCGTCGGCTCCGATTGTCGATTCCAGTATTCTGATTTACCCCGGCGCCACGCCCACCGAGGGAGGAGCGGAAGTGCCGATGAGCGTCGGTGGCTTCAAGATGCGGGAATACAGCACCGCCGATTCCGTGGACCAGGTGGTGGCATATTACAAAGACAAGCTGGGGACACGAGCAACCGTGACCCAATCCGGAGGCTCGGCGCAGGTGCAAGTTCTCGGACCGGATGGCGTTATTAACATTGCCATCGCGCCCGACGGCAGTTCCGCGAAAACAAAGATTAGCATAGGGAGCATTACAAAATAGGGCGGCTACCATGCCCGGCTCTTCCAGCATGCCATTTGGGCTGGGCGAAGCTTGCGGTTGGAACCGCGTAACTTTCCCAAACTCGCTATCGCGGTGGGGCTCTCGCGTGTTGCGCCGCTGGCGGGAAGAGGGCATGACTATCACGAGGACAAAATGAAGCATTGTTACCAGTCTGCGGCTCTTTTGGTTCTTTCCCTTACCGTTTCGAGTGCATTGTCAGCGCGGGCGCAGGAATCCAAGCCTGCGCCAACGCCGGCTGCGCCGGCCACCAGTCCTGCAGCCCCGGCTACCACGCCTGCTGCTCAGGCCACCACGCCTGCTGCGCCTGCCGCCAGCGGCAATCCGACAGTGATGCTGCTGAAGCAGGGACACACTGAGAACGTGCGCGCCAAGGCGGCGCAGGACTTGGGCAAGGAGGGTGACATCAACTCAGTCCCCGCGCTGGCGGAAGCTTTGACCGATCCCAGCGCCAAGGTCCGGCGGGAGGTGGTGTTGGCGCTGGCGCAGTTCCACCAATCGGCTGTGTTGCCGCCCCTTGAGCAGGCCGCCAAAGATCTGGACGATGGTGTGCGCGTTACCGCTGTCCAGTGCCTGGTGGGGTTCTACACCGGCGTTTTGCCCAGTTCCGGTTTCTCCGGTTTTATGAGGAAGAACTGGCAGCGTGCTGCCGGGCATTTCCAGGCTGACGACACCAAGATTGATCCGGGCATTGCCGTGAATCCTACTGTCGTCACCACGCTGATCTCCGTGATGAAGGACACCCGCTCCAGCGATGGTTCACGCGAAGCCGCCAAAGGTCTGGGTATCCTGATGGCGAAGTCCGCAACTCCGGACTTGGTGGCCGCAGCGCACTCGTCCGATCCGGACTTGGCGCGGCAAGCGCTCAATGCTCTCTCCAAGATCAAGGACATTGATTGCGGTCCGAAGCTCGTTGATCTGCTCGACTCGCCCAACAAGGATGTGAAGCGCGATGCCTGTGTGACCGTGGGCATTCTACGGACAAAGGAAGCCCTGCCCAAGTTGCAATCCATCTACCAGAACGATCCGGATGAGAAGACCAAGGTCGCAGCGATGCAAGGCCTGGCTTTCCTGGGCGATAAGGTCTCCGTACCGATCTTCACCAAGGCGTTGTGGAGCGATAACAAGGACATTCGCCAAGGGGCGGCGGAAGGCTTGGCGCGCGCCGCGGATCCGCAAAGCCAGGGCGAGCTGCAAAAGGCGGTCACTGCCGAAAAGGACGCGAGCGCCAGGCTGGCCATGAATTTCGCCTTGGCGGCGTTGGGCAACAATGATGCCTTGACCAACGTCGTGAGCGAATTGGGTTCCAAGCTACGAGGGGATGTGGCCCGCTCCTACTTGACCGAACTCACCCGCAACCCGGCCTTTCTCCCCAAGCTTTATCCTTATCTGCAAAGTCCGGACAGCGGCATTCGGAAACGCTTGTGCGTCGTGCTGATGTACAGTGGTGATCAGGGCAGCCTGGCTCAACTCGACCGGCTTGAGCACGATCGCGATGGCGATGTGGCGGCCGCCGCCTTGCGCGCGAAGCAAGCTATTCGCGCCCGCGTCGGGGCTTCGGCTCCCGCTGCAAAGTCATAAGAAATGCGGCCGTGTTCGTAGCAAACGGTTCATCACGCAGTGGGTTGTTCCATTTCAGGTCTAGGTAGCTTGAGAGTATGGAGTCTGCCGTAACGTGTGATCTTCCAAGCTATGATAGAATGGGGTTCCGATGTCTACAGAAGAAGTTGCCCCGAGATTAGACAGAACAGCCTCCCTGATGCAGAAGGCTGACGAATTAAAGCCGCACATGGTGGAATTGAAACTGGCGCACAGCCCGGATTCCGATGATGCGTTCATGTTCTATGCGTTGGCGACCAGGAAATTGCCGGCGCCGAACATCATTTTCAGGCACGTGCTTGAGGACATCGAGTCTCTTAATCAGAAGGCCTTGCACGGGGTCTACGACATCACCGCCGCCTCCTTCCACGCTTATCCCTATCTGGCGGATCGCTATATCCTGCTTCCTTCCGGGGCCAGTTTTGGTGAACGGTACGGGCCCATTGTGGTGGCGCGTTCCCTCGCCGGTGGGAAGTCCGTGCGGGGCAAGCGCATTGCCGTACCGGGGAAAATGACCACCGGTTACCTGCTGCTGCAACTCTATGATCGCGAATTCGAGCCCGTCTTCATGCCTTTCGACCGGATCCTGGATGCCGTGATCCGGGGCACGGTAGACGCGGGCGTAGTGATTCATGAGGGTCAGTTGACCTATGCCGGGGCAGGCTTGAAGAAGATCGTCGATTTGGGCGAATGGTGGCACCAGGAAACCGGTCTGCCGCTGCCGTTGGGCGGCAACCTTATCCTGCGCTCGCTCGACCGCGCCACGATCCGCGCCGCGGCCAAATTGCTGAAGGCCAGCGTCCAGTACGCGCTCGACCATCGTGAAGAAGCCCTGAATTACGCCTTGCAGTTTGGACGCGGTCTTGATTCTTCCACCGCTGACCGCTTTGTCGCCATGTACGTGAACGATTGGACGCTCGATTACGGCGAGCGGGGCCGCCGGGCCGTGCAAACGCTCCTGGACCGCGGATTTGAAAAGGGCGTGTTACCCAAGCAGGTGCAGGCAGAGTTCGTCGAGCTATAGGCAAAAAGCCGAGATTCGAAACTGGAAACTGGAAACTGGAAACTCGAAACGCGCAAGCCAGGCTTTCGAGCTTCGGAGTTCGAGTTTCGCACACGGGGAATGTCTACTAACACTCTCAGGCAACGCATTTCCTTCACCCCGACGCAAAAGAAGGTGCTCCTGGCGCTGGCCAGCATGGTAGGACTGCGCATGCTGGGCTTGTTCCTGGTGCTGCCGGTCTTCACGCTATACGGGCTGCAATTCACCCGTTCCAAATTCCTGGTCGGGTTCGCATTCGGCGCCTACGCGCTGACCATGGCCATTCTGCAAATTCCACTGGGCCGGCTGTCCGACCGCATTGGGCGCCGCAAAGTACTGGTGCTGGGCATGACGCTGTTCAGTGTGGGTTCCTTCCTGTGCGCCTTGCCCCCGCTGTTCCCTCACTCCTGGCAAATCTGGGAGTTGATCTTTGGGCGGTTGGTCCAAGGGGGAGGAGCCATCATCTCCGTGGCCTTCGCCACCGTCGCCGATTACATTGAGCCGGAGCGGCGCTCCACAGCCATGGCGGTGTTGGGCATCCCCATTGGTGTGTCGTTTGCCGTGGGCATCATCGGCGGACCCATCCTGGCGGGATGGTTTGGCACGGCGTTCCTGTTCTGGTTGACGGGCCTGTTGGGTTTGGGCACGGATTTCCTGCTGGTCCGCTACCTGAAAGACGAGCGCCCGCAGCGGGAGGCGCCCGCGCCCATGGCGCAGATCTTCGCTCATCCGCCGCTGATCGCATACGCTGGCGGCGGTTTCCTGATCAACTTCTTCATGACGACCTTCTTCTTCCATTTTCCCCTGATCGTTACCGGCCAGCACCATCTGAAAATGACCCAGTATTACATGCTGCTCCTGCCCATGATGGTGATCAGCGGCGGCACCATGTTTGGCTTCTCGCAGGGTGCTGACAAGGGCTGGGCGCGTCCGCTTGCCGCGCTTGCCTACCTGATGTTCATTCCCAGCTTTATACTGCTCTTCGCGCCTGCCTGGCTGGGCCAGAGCCCAACTCGTTTGGTCCCGGTATTCCTGGCCGGCACTCTGTTCTATATCGGTTTTACCGGGCTGGAGCCGATTCTGCCCAGCCTGGCCAGTAGAGCCGCGCCGGGGACGGCCTATGGAACAGCCCTGGGCTTTTACAACACCGCGCAGTTCGTGGGAAGCACGGTGGGCGGGTCGGTAGCCGGCGCGCTTGCCAACTATTCGCCCACGCCTACGCTGTTCACCATGATCGTCGCTGCCACCATCGGATTCCTGATGATGGTTGCCACCAAGCCGCCGGCTCGACGCCCACACCGAAGCTCCGTAGCGAGCTGTCGTCCTCCTGCTCTTCCCGTCATGGACCTGACGCTGGCCATCGCCACCATCAACGCCTGGAATCGGCTTGCCATCGCCGGACGGACCACCCCGGGGAACTATCAGCCGGCGACGAAAGAGACGAAGGCCGGCGCCTGAGGTCCGGCGGGGACGGGCGGGCCACGTCACGGGAGGCGCGCCAGTTGCGCCTGCGCCGCGGCCGCCCATTGCGATTGAAACCCCGGCGCGCCTTCCTGGGCCAGGTTAAGGCTGGTTTCAAGCTGGATGCGGGCGGCTTCCGTGCGCCCGCTGTGGGCAAGAATGTAGCCTATTATAAAGGGCGGGCCGGGATGAGCGGGCGCCAGCTCCTCCGCCCGCAGCGCCTCCTGGATGGCGGCTTCGTGCTGCCGGGAGACCGCGAGCTTGAATGCCTTGTCCAGGTGGGCGGTGGCCGCCGCGCCGCGCAAATCCACGTCGCCTTCGTACACCAGGATCGAGCCGCCGAGGTTGGCCACGGGTTTCGCACGCAGAAAGCCGGCGTACGGATTCAGCGCTTCCGTTTCCCAGTACGGCGCGGCGAGTTCCGTTGCGCTGATCAGCACGACCCCGTGGTATATTTCCGGCGGAACCTCGGTGGGTTCGCGCCACCAGCCCATGAACGGGTTGGGCAGCAATTTGCACGGAAGGTGATAGTAAGCCGGATCAGCGGAGCCGAAATAGGCCAGCCAGCAGTCCGTGATCTTTCGGCGCGCCAGGTACTGCCGCGCCTCCCGCAGCCCCTGTCCCCAATCGACGTTGGAATCCGACACCCTTCGATAGGTCTGCGATTTTCCCCCGAATAATTCGTTCGAGTACGCGAGGTAGTCAGGAAGCGTATGGAGTGAAGAGGCAATGTGGACCGCCACGAGCGCCGCAACCACCAGCGCCCACGCCCGGCGCCGCCGGATGAGCGTCCACGCGCCGCCCGCCACGGCTACGATCAGGAAAGGGTAGATTGGCAGCACGTGACGGATGCCCAGGTTGGTGCCGGCGGTCAGAGCGACGGCCATGAAGAACGCGGGCGGAAGCAGAAGGAAGGCGGCCGTTCGTTGGCGTTCCCCTGACCAACTCCGCACCGTCACCACGGCCAAGCCTAAGAGCGCCAGAAATCCCAGCGTGGATTTGATCAAGAAATCGACGGGGAAGTAGTACCAGAGCGCGTGCGGGTAAAGATGGCCGAAAAGAAACGAGACGCGGGGACCGCCCGTGACCCAGAGGACGTCGGCGAGTCCGAACAGATAAGCCTGCGGGAGCAGTTTGAAGCGGGCGGCCGTGTTCACCAGCCAGGGCGTGAGGTGTCCCCGCAACAGCAATGTGTAACTCGCAATACTCTGCCAGAGCGGCAGGCCGTCCGGACGCGCCGCATAGCGAAACGCATAAAAGGCCCAGAGCACGGTGACGGCCAGGGCATAGATCACTACCAGCCTGCCCGCCCAGGCGCGCGTTTCCTGCCAGAACAGGCGCCGCCGGACCGCCGCATCCTGCCCGGCGCCTTTCATCCGGCCAGCGATTTCGACAGCGGCCAGCAGCGCCAGGGTAGGCAGCAAAAGGAGGGCGGAATGTTTGGACGCCAGGGCCAATCCGCTCATCACGCCGCAGACGGCCAGACGCAGCAGGGTGGGCCGCTCGGCCGCGCGCCAGAGGGCGTAAACTGCCGCGAAAAAGAAGCAGGCGGACGCCACGTCCGTGGTCACCAGCGCGGAATGCGCCAGCAGGTTCGGCTCGAAGACGGCCATCGCGGCGGCAATCCAGGCGGCGCCGGCCCCGAAAATCCGGTAGGCGGCCTCGAATATAAGCAGCATGAGCAGCAGGCCAATCACGGCCTCCGCCAGGCGCGCCCGGAGCAGCAGCGCGTCCGCATCGTTTCCGTAAACCAGCGCCCGCCCGCGCATGATGGCGACCGGCTTGGTGCTGTCGCGTCCCATGGCAGGCACCTTCAAGTGCATGAAGAGGAGCGGTAACGTGCCCACCAGTTTGGCCAGCGGCGGATGCTCCGGATTGATGCCGTAATCACCCGCCACCCAATAACGGTAACCCGCGATGATGTGATAAGGCTCGTCCCACGTGGCGGAAAGATCGCGGGAGGCACACGTGACCTCCACTGCGTAGACGCAAAGGAGCGCCGCGGCCGCCATAGCGGCCAGCAGGCGGCGAGCGCCGGGGCTGAACGAAGGCAGCGAATTAAGCGATGGCTTCATGAAAGTCTTCCATTTTGGCCTTGCGCAGGACAGGAGTAAAGCACCTTTTGGCTTCGTCACAAACCAACGGGCCTCTGTAAAGCGTTAATGCCTCCACGATGCAAAGAGGGCATGGCGGTGCTCCCGTGTAAGCATGAAGTATAGGCTGTTAATTTGCCGCCGATTTGTTTTCAATAACTTCTGGGGATATACCTGCATATTTTTGCACTTGCGCATTCGTCGGTTTCGCTAAATCGCGAGATGAAGACTTACCACCGGGACCCACCGAGACGACGGAGCAGACCACGAAGCATGGACAGCCGGGTTCGGCGGCCGATTTCTAAAACATGACATTTTGTACGGAGACATTTTTTCATCTTCTTTTGTTTTCATCAAGGTCGCCGGATGCACCTTCATTTTTTGAAAGCAACGACAGGCAAAAAGCGAAGCGCAGACGGCCAGACGGGCGCTCGGGTCCCTGTTCGATCCAGCCAAGGTGGCGCCGGGCCTGCCACCTGAGACCTTTTTTTCGCCTTCCTTTATTTTCATCAAGATCGCCGGATGCACCTTCATTTTTTGGCGGCGGGGGAACAACGTCCCAGGTGTCGAACGGTCAATTTGGCACCTGACTTTTGGAACCTCGCTTCCGACTCCCCGCAGCCGGCCAGCTTCAAACAGCAGGCGGTCCGAAGCGTGACGCCCTGTTCATTCCGGCCAAGCTGATACCTGACTCCTGACTCCTGACACCTGACCCACACCCCTAGCCTGATACCACGCAACGTTGAGAATGTCAAGTAAAATACTGCCCTAGAATATAAAAGGTAATATTGTGGTAAATAATCTAGGCAAAAAATCTAGACATGGACGGATTGTCCGTACCGGCGCCCGATGCTTTCGCCATAACCGGCGCAAGCAACCGATGCCGGCATTTCAAACCCTGCTCGGACTCGGAACCAAGCACAGGTCCACTACGTATAAGGTGATGCGAACCAGACGGACCGTTCCAAAGCACCGGCCAAGACTGACCACAACATATTGTCGCTTGCTGAAGCAACCGGATAAGCACGACCTGACTGACATGGCCAAGTGATCACAAGAAGGCACGGTAACTTCCCCGATGGGGACTTGGGGAATTGATGCTAGACTGCCGCCTGTGCAAGGCGGAAGTGTTGGTCATCTTCATCGACGTACATTGAAAGCAGAAGGCTTTTGGAGACGTCTGGAACCTGCTTGGACCCCGCCACGTTTCCAGCCTTCTCCGGGGACGAACAACTCTGTTTACCTTCTCGAACCGACCTGTAAGGATTCGCCTCTCCCATGAGACTATCTATGTATGGTAAATAATGCCGGCTCCAAACGGGAGGCTGGTTTCTTGCGGCTCTTGGATGCGTATAGCGGGGCACTGCGAAGACTATGCGCCGCCTACCTTCAGGGCAGTGGAGACCAGCAAGACCTATTCCAGGAGATTGCAGCGGCGTTATGGTCGGCACTGCCGGGTTTTCGAGGTGATGCCAGTGAACGGACCTGGGTTTACCGCATCGCACACAACGTCGCATACTCATACGCCAAGAAGCGCCGGCGGCAGTCCCAGTCCGAACTGCAAATGGACGAGTTACCCGACCACCGTATGGTGCCAGAAGACCCTCGGAGAGCTGTGTTGCTGGAAACCCTCCAACAGTTGGACTCCATCGACCGCCAAGTTGTGCTGCTGTATCTCGAAGGCCTCTCCGCGGGAGAGATCGAACAAGTCACAGGCCTGTCCGCAAACAGCATCGGCGTCCGGCTCAGCCGGCTACGGCGCAGATTGGCATTAATGGTTATGAGCAAGGAGGTGCGGGAATGAGCAATGCCGACGATCGGCCTGATGATTTACAGAAGCTCTGGCAGCAAACGGGTGAGCAATCGGGTGAGGAGGATCATTCAATGCTATTGAGACTGGTGAAGGAGAAGCAGACATCGCTTCTTGACCTGCTGCGTGAACAAAACATGACGGCGTACATGATTTCGCTGAGCTTTGCGCCTCTTACCGCAATTTCTGCCTGGATAGCACGGTACTCGCTCTGGATGCTGTCCGGTTACCTGCTTATGACCGCCACTCTGGTCGTCGGGGCGGTCGTTGTTTGGCTGACCGCACGAAGAGCGAATGCCACGGGAAGAATCGATTTGAGCACACGCGAGCACCAGCAACAACTCATGCAGTTCTACGACAGCCGTGTGATCTTCTCGAAGAGCATAAAATACTGGTACGCGATTCCCTTATTTTTGGGTGGGGGATTGGTACTCTATCCGGTCACCATGCATTTGCTGGGCAGGATGTGGGGCACCGTCTTAGTTGCCGCCTTCCTACTAATCTGTTGGGTTGGTGTCTGGCATATGCACGACGTTCGTGCGGTTGCTGATCTGCGCCGAAGGCGGGAAGAGGTTCGGCAATTGCTCGATGAAATGGGCCGGTGTTGAACCCATGCTTGCGTCGGATGCGAAGCGAACGGATTGCTCCCGTCACAAGCTAGCCCCGCGTTGCCGCCAAGGGTTTAGTAATGATTCCTGATGCTTGTTGTCCCAAAACGGGGTTCGGGGATGTCTGGAGTTGCGCTCCTCTTAACTTGGCCGTAAAACTGCTTGATCGCCGACATGGGCCGGAAATGTAGAAACTCCCGGCACAGGCAGGAGTGCCTGTGCCACCGTGGCACAGCCACTCATGGCTGTGCGCCCAGGCTCAGTTCGGGCCTACAACGCGAAATGCAGAAACTCCAGAGAAGGGCGGAACCCTTCCGCAGAGCAGGGGGCATAGCCGCAAGGACGTCTCGATGTTTTGAGCAGCGGTGAAAGGAGGGTGTCCGCTGCGCGGGTTTTCAAGGCGGTTCCGCGCCGCGCCCCACTTGCTTTTGAGCACACAGCTCAATATCGTGATAGCAGGAGACTAACACAATGGCGCAGTTGGTGGTTCGCAATATTGAGCCCGGGATCAAGGTTTCGTTGCAGCGGCGCGCCAAGCGGCACCGCCGGAGCATGGAAGAAGAGGTGCGGGATATTCTGCGCAATGCCGTAAAGGATGAATCCACCCCGGCCCGCAAGCTGGGAACGGAAATCGCATCCTTGTTTAAGGAATGCGGCTTGCCGTCGGACATACCCGAGCTGCGCGGGGAGCCGATAAAGCCTCCCACGTTCGACCCATGATTAGCCACGCTTGCCACCCGCAACACCTCGCACTTTGATGATCTATCTGTTCCCCTCGTTAACCCCTGGGCATGCGACAAGGCATAACGGCGCGCGATGTTTTGTGCCTCCCAGCCGCCGATAGCTTTTGTGGTATAGTGCGCGGGCAGGTCCGTGGTGCCGCAAGCTGCTTGCTGGGCGCATGGATTCGCGGCTTTGTCCCGCCTTACGTTCCTGTTTTGCGGCTCACCATACTTCAGCAGAGGGAGGGGATCCTTATGGAAAGTTCGAAAATCAGCCGGCGTGATTTTAATAAATCGGCCGCATTGGGTGTGGCCAGCCTAGCCATGTCGGCCGGGCCGATGGTGCGCAACGTGTTAGGGGCGAACGATCGGATCAACGTGGGCCTGATCGGGTCGGGAGGAATGGGCCAGGGAGACCTGCGCGACATGCTCCGCACCGGCCAGGTGAATGGTGTCGCAGTGGCGGATCCCTATGTGCCGAACCGCGACGCGGGGATTATGCTGACTAACGGCGCGGCCAAGGGGTACAACGATTTCCGCGAACTGCTCGATCGCAAGGACATTGACGCCGTGATTGTCGCCACTCCCGATCACTGGCACATGATTCCCATGATCATGGCCTGCCAGGCCGGCAAGGACGTTTACCAGGAGAAACCGCTTTCCCACACGTTGGTCGAGGGCCGCCACATGGTGGAGGCTGCCACCCGTTACCAGCGCGTCGTGCAAGTGGGAACGCAACAGCGCTCCGGCGAGCATTTCATGAAAGCAGTGGAACTGGTGCGCACCGGCAAAATCGGCAAGGTGACGTTGGCGGAGACCTGGATACACGGCAACCAATATCCCGAGGGGTTGGAATGCCCGCCCGATTCGGAAGCGCCGCCCTGGTTCGATTACAACCTGTGGCTGGGACCCGCGCCGGCGCGGCCTTACAACCGGGTTCGCACGCTTGGCACTTTCCGTTGGTTCTGGGATTATTCCGGCGGCATCCTGACCGATTGGGGCACGCACTTGCTTGACGTGGTGAACTGGGCCATGGGCGTAGAGGCGCCTCGCACCATTCATGCCGTAGGCGGCAAATTCGTGCTGCAAGACTGCCGTGAAACGCCCGATACCCTGGAAGTGATCTACGAATACCCCGCCTCGCCCGTCAGCGGAAAGGCGTTCATTGTTCGGTTCGCGAATCGCGTGACCAATGGACACGGGCCGGACGGCCACGATTATGGAATCCAATTTTACGGCACGGATGGTACGTTGTTTGTGGATCGCAGTGGCTACACGATGTGGCCCGAAGCGACCCGCGTGGGACCGGACCGCATCCCTAACCCGAATGTGATTCACGGTGAGGGCTCGTCGCAGCATTATCCTCATGTCCTCAACTTCCTCGACTGTGTGCGCTCGCGGCAGACCCCGCATTCCGATGTGGCGACCATGCACCGCTCGACGAGCGTGGGCCTGCTGGGCGTCATCTCGGTGAAACTCGGACGCAAGCTGACGTGGGACGCGGAGCGCGAGCAGTTTCCAGATGACCCGGAAGCAAACAAGTTGTTGAACAAGGAGTATCGTAAGCCGTGGTCACTCTTGTGAGCCGCGGAAGCGCTTGGCACGGCTCGTGCGAAGACGCCAGGGAACGGCAGGCAAACCCAAAGGCGGTCTTCTTTGCGTATCCCTGCAGCTTAGCGACTTTGCGTAAGATCTTCGAAAACCAGCCGTCATAAAGACTAAACCGTGAATTCAATATTGGTTAATGCCCGCACATGCAATAACATGGCGTGTTTCTGCGGGAGCGGGCCGAGCCCTCCATGCACTCGAGCATCCCCCCAACCGTCACTACGTAGTACCTATTCATTCCAGTGTCCCAGGCAGTATTCGGGGGCTACGAGGTCCAGGACAAGAATCACCGGCGTTGTTTAAAATCCTACAAGGGACGGGAGGTGCGGGATGTTACGTGCGTGTAACAATCGCGCAACAAATTGGGAAATAACATTGTTAGCTCGCAAACGTTTTCTGACGCCGGATCGCGCGCCGGTCAAACTGTCAATGCGAAAAAATGAGATTTTTCTAAAAAAGGTCTTGACAACAAATTAGATACGTTTATACTTTGCAAACGAACGAATTTTTTGGTTTAAATCGGAACACCAATGGGTCGGGGAGAGACGTCAACTTCAGCTTCCGCACCCAAGGAGGAGATTAATACGATGAAGAGAATAGCTTGGCGCGTCAGCTTACTTGTGCTCCTGGTGGGAGCGGTAGCAATAGTGCCGGCGCTAGCTGGCTCGGCAGTAATCGGCTCGGTCGCAGGCAGCATGAACGCCAGCGTGGGCGGCCAGGCGCTATTGCCGAATACCACCATTTTTAGTGGAGATAGTTTGCAGGTGAAGGATGGAGTAGCTGTAATCGCCGTTGGCAGCAACAGCCGTGTCATTTTCGGACGCGACACAGTCGCCTCCTTCTTACGGGAATCAAACGAGGTTACGGTCTTACTCAGCCAGGGCAGCATTTCCATGTTGCATTCTGAAAATGGAACGCCCGTGCGCGTGAAGGCTGGTGAGGTTTCCGTCACACCCACATCCGGCTTCAAGACCCTTGGGGAAGTCGCCATGCTCAATGGCTCGCTGGTGATCACCGCCAAGGAAGGTTCGCTGCAAGTGGACGCACAAGGCCAAACCAAGAAAGTGGTGAAGGGACAGACCATCGTGGTTTCTCCCCGAACTGCTCAAGGTAAAGGTGGAGCGGGCTGGGGCGGTGGCTCCGCGACGCTGGAAATCATAACCTTAGGCGCCGCTGGCGCCGCTGCAATTCTGGCGGGTGTCGCGGTTAGCCGCGCAGGCAACGCGAACTCGAATGCAACCGCGGCGATTGCGGCAGCCAACGCTGCAACCTCGGCGGCCAACGCTGCAACCTCGGCGGCCAACGCTGCGACGTCGACAGCATCGGCTGCGGCCAGTTCGGCGAGTGCGGCTGCATCGTCAGCGGCACAAGCCGTGTTGCTGACGGAGTGCTTGAACGACCTCGCGCAAACCGGCACTTACGCCAGCCCGTACGTCCTCTCGAACGCGCAGTGCGCGGGCACCGGTAACTAGTCTTCTGTTTAAGCGGCAGAAGATGTAAGAGTTGGAATCTCGACGGCGAGCGGTATCCGATGAAGAATCGGAGGCCGCTCGTTTGTCTTTTTGGGGCCCTTGCACTCGTGGGTGTAACCGCACTTTGCAAACGTCAGTGAGCTTAGCCCCTCAGCCACTCGGCGAATTTGGCGATCCCAGCTTCGAAAGTAACTTTCGGAGAATAGCCAAGCAGCCGGTCGGATTTACTGAGGTCGGCGTGCGTGAGGACCATTTCGCCAGGTGGTGTGGGGACGAACTGCCGCCGGACGGGCTTCCCGAGTGCCCGTCCAAGTGTATCCACCATTTCGTTGATGCGTACGGGGTGTGAGTTCCCGATATTGAAAACGTCGAATGTGCCTGGCACATCGACCGCGCGCTGGATGCCTTCCACTACATCATCGACATACGTATAATCCCGCTCCAAGCTGCCGTCGCCGAAGATCGTGACTTCTTTGCCTTCCAAAATCATTCGGGCAAATTTGCGGATTGCCAGGTCGGGCCGCTGCCGGGGACCATACGCCGTGAAAAGGCGCAGGCAAATCACCGAAAGACCGTAGGCATGGGAATAGGTGAAGGCCATTGCCTCGCCCGCCGCCTTGGTGGCGGCGTAGATGGAGAGGGGATGGGAAATGGAGGCGTCTTCCCGGAAGGGGGCGCGGTTCGAATGGCCATAGACGGAGCTTGAAGACGCAAACACTACACGCTGCACGCCGGTTTGGCGGCTGGTTTCGAGCACCTGCACCGTCCCCACCACGTTGATGGAGGTATACGCTTCGGGTTGTGCGAACGACATGCGTACACCCGGGCGGGCGGCCAAGTGAATGACGGCGTCGGGCTTGAAGTCGGAGAATGCTTGCCGCAGTTGTTCGCCGTCGCGAATATCGGCCGGGAAAAACTGAAAATCTCCACTCCTCCCGATTTCGGCCAGGTTGGCACGCTTTATTTCCGCCGGATAGTATTCATCCAGGTTATCCACAATGGCGATGCGTTTACCCTGTTCGAGCAGCCGCTGAGCCAGATGCGATCCGATAAAACCGGCGCCGCCGGTGAGAAGAACATTGTTCATGGTGTGTAACCTACTTGGAATCTTCCGCTCGAGTTGCCTGATAGCGCCTGTCGGGCGCCGAAACGAGCTGCAAATGGCCGTGGTCGTCAACCCACAGGCTGATTTGAGCCATTTCCGTGGCGAGAAGAAAGAGCCGCAGGGTTCGTTGACGTCCGTTGACCGCGACAGGCTGGGAGCCGGCGAACTTCAGCGTAATCACTCCCGGCGTAGCTTCCTGCGGAATAAAGGCGCGAAACGCTTGCGTGCCCCCTTTTGCCGCGTCGTAGCGGGCCACCGCAAGTTGGTAATGGTGAACTACGTTATCGTCGAGCAGGACAACGTCTTGAACCAGCTTGAATTCACGCCGATCGTCCTGCCCGCTCACGGTCTTGTAATGCACCTGGGCCGGCGACTTGCGAAAATCCATACTGAGCTGCGATGACTGGGGTCCTCGCTGGCTCCACGTGTAGGAAAGGGGATCAAAGTGGGCGTCAAGCAGGAGGTTCGTGGCGGACCTGACCTCGATTGTCTTCTGGTTTTGCTCTACTTGCAGGCGAATGTTCCCCTGCGCTTCAATCTGGCCGGAGCGGGCGCGAATCTCAAAGGCTTCAGTCCCAATACTCTTCCCGGCCACGGTGATTTCGAAGGTGCCGTGGTCATCTAAGTCGGGCAGTGCGGGAGCCGGGGATTGCGCCTCGATCAGGCATATCAGCGGAATAATGGCTAGCCCGGCGGCTGCCATCGGCATCCATGATCGTTTCAGGAAAGCCAGTGCAAGCTCCTTCGGGGTCAGAAGACCCGCAAACTCAAAATCTGCTCGACCACCTCTTCCGGCTTGCGCGCTTCGGTGGGGATACGGAAGTCCGCCAGGTCATAGTAAGGGGTGCGTTCCTTGAGCAGTTGTGCGAACGACTGTTCATCGCGGAAGAGGGGGCGGTTTTCCATCCCCTGGCATCGGGCGCGAAGGACGTCCGCCGGGCAGTCCAGCCACACCGTCGTGCCGCCCGCTTGGCGGATTAACTCCACATTGGAGGGCTGGGCAAAGGTGCCGCCGCCCAAGGCGATGACAACAGGTTCTGTTTTCGAGGCCTCCGTGAGCGCCGCCCTCTCAATTTCCCGGAAGAAAGGCTCGCCAGAATTCTCGAAAATGTCTCGGATGCTGAGACCCTGGCCGGCTTCAATCACCTCGTCAAGATCGATCAGGGGCCAACCCAGCGTGCGGGCGAGTAATTTGCCTACGGTGGACTTTCCGCTGCCCATGAAGCCCAGGAGATATATTACTTTTCGACGGTGGCGGATCATGCTTTGACGGGACACAGTGGGTCAAAAAGTGACACCGCAGCGCCCATTCACGATTCCGCGCGCCACGCGAGGAGGTATGCCCCTCAGGTCCCGCATGATTATAGTGGTGTGGTCATGCAGAGTGCAACAGTTGTACACGCAACCAGCAATCGCACCTGGGCACTGAACCTCGGGCCTGACTTTTTGTTGACAACGGGTTAGCAATGAAAAATGTGCTTGCGTTTGGAAACATTTGCATGCGGAAGGGCCTGCTTCCGCATTGCTTCGCGGTCCCAACCCGTTGATATTCAGGGGGATAAAATAAGAGCCCCGTGGCACCCGGAATGCATCCTCCTCCCGTAGATGCGCACGCCGGAATCCGCGAACCAGCGCCATGCGAAACTCTGCATCGTAATCTCGCGGCCGACAATTCGAAAGATGGTGGAGTCGAGGCCGCAGGGAAGGGTATTTTTCAATCATGTGGCGGGACAGAAAACCTACAGTGGCAAGCCCGACGGATTCGCCGCCGGTTCTGCCACCATCCGTAAAACCAATCGAAGAGAAATTTGAGAGAAAACCTGAGGAAAAACCTATGGTGGAAACAGCGAAAGCATCCGCGGTCAGCCCGGGTGATGCGAACCGAACCCTGTTGGGCCGTTCTCTGGTCATCAAGGGAGACATTTCGGGAAGCGAAGACCTAGTCATAGCAGGGCAGTTTGAGGGCACTCTTAACATTCAGGGCCAATGTGTCACCGTAAGTGCTGAAGGCAAAGTGAAAGCAGATATCCAGGCAGCGCGAGTGGTCATCTATGGGTCCGTGCACGGCAATATCTCTGTGCGGGAACGCGTGGAAATCTTCAAGAGCGGGCACGTGGTGGGAGATATCGTATCGCCCGGGATCTCCATCGAGGACGGCGCGTATTTTAAGGGCAAAATCGAGATTGTGCGGGATGCGGAACCTGAGCGGCCAAACATTACACCCCTACGGGTGAAAGAAGCTTCCACTCCGTCGATACAGATCAAGGGTTGATCCGGTAGTCCTTCAGGTGGCGGCTGTGAGTGCTCCGCCACCTCAGACTTGGCCCGCTGTTGGTCTAAAACTGTGGCCGAATGCGAATGTTGCCGCTAAACGAGGTCAACTCCAGGGTTGCCGTACCCGTGTTGTGAGTCCCCAATAAGCTGTTCGCATGCTCCCGGGAGGAAGCCGACTCGCGACGGCGGCTCATCGCCATCGTGTTGGTCACCTTGCCTTTTTCCGTTCGGGCCCTCAACTCGTAGGAAGCTCCCGACGGGCATACCACTTCCAGATCGCCGCTGTAAGTGGAGAGAATATAGTCGCCGCGATCCGTTAACTCGCCTTCACAAATGATATTTCCTGAAGTGGTGCTCCCATGCAGCCGGGTGGTGGCAGGGGAGACAAAGTGCAGATTGCCGGTAATCGACACCACCTCGACGCTGCCGGAAGGGCGAACGATTTCGATATCTCCTGCGACGGAGCGGACGGAAAGATGGCCGGAATAATCGCGTATCGAGATGTCGCCGCCCACCGAGCTTACGGTGGCATCCGCTTGCATACCCTCGACGCGGACTTTCCCTTGCGGGTTGCGGATCTCCAGCGTGGCCCCCTGAGGGACATCCAACGTGTAATCCGCTGACCACTCGGTTGCGGGCAGCGCGGAATCCAATAGATGCGTGTAGAAATGTATCTTGTCCGCGGGTCCCGAGTTAGGCAAAATCTCGCTGTCGACTTCCACCCGCGGGGAAACCACCGAGTAGACTACGTGTACCTGCGCTTTATCCCAGCCGCGCACCAGGATGTGACCGCGCAGGTTGCTCACGCTAATGCGTGGCTCGCGCGTAGTTTCAAAGGTTTTTTCCAGCCGCCCTTCGCCGGCAGCCCAAAGTACGGCTGCCGGAAGGAGGACCGCCGCGAGCGGACGCCAAACTCGTCCCACCCACTTCAAGCTTACGATAGCCCGGTTCATTTACCTCGTAATCCTTTTTCAACGCCCTTCGAACTCCAACGCAGAAGACAAGACTTCAGCCTTTCGGGTGTACGCCGTCAACAGATAATCGTTGGCCAGCGTATTTCTGGGCTCGTGCTGCAATGAGGCCAGACATTCCTTAATTGAACCATCCAGGGAGACCAGGCTCTTTTCGTACGTGGCCTTCAGGTCAGGAGCCATAGATGATTCGTTTGCTCGAAAACTACTTTCCAGATCAGAAACGATGTGGGCAAGACCCCGATCCTCGCGGGGCGGAAGCAAAGACGCCGCTTGGGAGACAGCGCGATATTCCGCTTGCTCAGCCGATCCGCTCCACCGCTGTATATTCGTGGAAGGCAAGGTGAGGACCAGCCCCACGGCCATCAAGACAGCCAGGACTCCGAGAGGAATGGCTTGGGGAACCCAGCGCCACGAAAAGAGCTCGCGCCATCCTCTGACGGGCACGCCGAAGGCGCCATCCGCCTCCAGTCGAGCGCGCACATTAGCCCAAACCACGCGCGAAGGCTCTTCCTGCGGCAACTCCCGTGCCGCCGTTTGAATCGCCAGGAGGTCCGATAACATGGTGCCGCAGCGGGAGCAATCACCAGCGTGCGCGACGATGAACGGGCGCGCTTCGCCTTCCAGATACGCCGGAAGCTCCTCGGCAAATTGGTTGCAGGCCGAGACGGCAAAAAGTCCCTCCGCTTCCAACCCCGCCCGCAGATTGGCCCAAACGGCCAGCGAAGGCTCCTCCAGGGGCAGACGGTGTGCCGCCGTTTGAATCGCCTGGAGGTCCGCGAGCATGGCGCCGCACGCCTTACATTCACGGGCATGCTCGACGACAAAGGGCCGCGTTTCGGCGTCTAAGGAGTCCTCCAGTGCGGCACCGAACCGCGCGCAAGCGGCAGGGACAAAAACTCCTTCTGCCTCCAGACGCGCGTGGACATTCGCCCAAACCACCCGCGCGGGTTCTTCCTGTGGCAACTCCTGCGCCAGTCGCCGAATGGCCTGGAGGTCACCCAGCAGCGCCTCACACGCCCTGCAATCGCGCGCATGGGAGACGATAAACGGCCGTGCTTCGCCTTCCAGGTAATCTGGCAACTCGTCGGCAAATCGCGCGCAAGCGGCAATCGGTCTGTACTGTGTTTCGGTCATAACTACTTCTTACGTTCAACAACCCTTCCGCCCAATGTCCCTTGCATCTTAATGACCGCTCTCTTCCACGGGTTCACTTGCCGGAAGTGATTCAGTCGCCGGTTTCTGACCGCGGTCTCGCAGCAATCGTTCGCGCAGCTTCATGCGGGCCTTGTGAAGCTGCGACTTGGAGTTTCCCACCGAGCACTTCATGATCTCTGCAATCTCGTTGTGCTCGTACCCCTCTACATCGTGCAGCACAAAAACCGCCCGGTAGCCCGGAGGCAAATCCTTGATCGCATTCTGCAAACCAATGCGCTCGATCGAGCCTGTCAGGCGCCGGTCGTCACTGCCGTAATCGCGTTTTACCGGTTCGTCTTGCGAGGTATCCACTTCCTCAAGCGATACCTGCTGCAGTCCCTTCTTGCGCAAGTGCATCAGGACTACGTTTACTGCCAGGCGGTGAAGCCAAGTCGAAAAAGCCGACTCACCGCGGAACGTGGAGATTTTGCGAAAGAGCTGGAGAAATGCCTCTTGCGTCAAGTCTTCCGCTTCCGCCGTGTTGCCCGTCATGCGCAGGCACAACGAGTAGACGCGACGCTTATTAGCCTCAAACAGCGCCGCAAACGCTGCCTCCTCGCCACGCTGTGCACGTGCGATGAGCTGAGCTTCCGCCGCCGCCTTCGATGCCGGTGTCTTGTTGGTGTCCAAGAAATTTCGCTACCGGCCGCACCTCAACTCGTTTGGTGAGATGCGGGGTAATAAATTCGCGTTGTATTCTTTCGTGTTGATAACTGTTTCTACTGGCTTCCCCCGCCGGCGATGTGGATGACAGCCTTTCCCACACCTATGTTGCCGGACGTGTCGGAAGCCCGCAGCGCCACCACGTGCTCCCCGGGGGAGAGATGGGTGAGCTTGACGGTAAACGTCTCTTTTCGTGAATCCACGATGCCGTCATCCGACAGTATGTCATGCCAATCCTGACCGTCCAGCGACGTGTCTGCGCTCCGCAGCGGAGACGTACTGTCCTCCGCCGCAAATTGCACTTCGGCGTTGGAGCCGGTAACAACCTGCTTTAGTACTTCCACGTCGGGAGGCGTATTGTCAACCCAAAAGGGGGCGCTGATCAGGTCGGACGTCCGGGCCATGTTAGGAGGGTTGGACTCCTCATCGGACGCGACGAGGCGCGCCAGGTATTTGCCGTCCGCCAGCGCGAAAGGCTCGATCGTGTAGGTGGTCTGGTGTATTTTATCCTTCAGAAGATGCCATTCTCTTTCGTCCGTAGCTTTCACATACACCGTATAAGTCAATTGATCGCCGTTCGGGTCATCGGCCTGCCACGCGAGGGTTATGGGAGCTTTCCCGGCGGCGCCAGATGACTGAGTGCCGCCAAAGCTCATCGAAGACGATGCGCTTACCGTGACCGTCATTGGGTTTGATACTGATCCTGTCGCTCCGGTGCGCTCGCCCGAGGTGCTGACGTTCAGCGAGTGGATCTGCGGGGGCAGGTTCTCGTTCAAATAGGAAACCGTCACCTCGTTCAAGGCGGGAGAAGCGCTCCCCGAGGCGTGAAGGACGGCCTTCCACTGGAGATAGCGGGCGGTTGGGGTGGTTAGCGCATCGCCACTGGGGTTGGTGTAAGGTCCGGTCCAGTCACTCCAGGTGGGGTCAGGCCGGTCGGAATTGCCCGAGCGGGCGTAAAACTGCAAGCTGCAGCCGGCCGGGATATCACCCCGCCATGCCAGCACGCCCCAGTGGGAAATAAACTTGGTGTCTTTGACGGGTGATTCGAATGTGCCCTCGTGGGCGGTGGAAGTCCCAATCTGAAACAGTTTGGCCACGTTGCTGGTGGCCGCGTACAGGTCCTTACCGCCCAGCAGCAGGCGCGTGGCGAGCGACTCGTGCGTTTCGGTGAGAATCGTCAGTTTCTCGCCGTTGGGTGAGGCGTCCAGGTCGAAAATCCGCCCATTGGCGTCCGTGGTGAATAATACATGGTCATTCCGCACGGCGAGACCGAAAACGCTCTCGTTGTTGGAACTCCAGATTGTTTCCGCCGTGGAGTCTGGGAAGATTTCCACCAGGGCGCCGCGGCCGGATCCCAACTGGAGAGGGAACACCGGCGAGATCTGGGTCGCTGAGCGGTTAAAGCTTGGAGCCTTGGACTCTCCGGGTGGGGTCTGGCCTTTGGCAGTCGCTTCGGACTCAGCGGAGGCGACCACGGTAACCGTGGTGACGCCGCCGCCCGGAATGCCCTGTGTCGGCGCCAGGAACAGGTTCGGGGGTTCCCTTGGCGCCTGCCCCTCCCAGGGTCGCGGCAAAGATGCGCCCGCTCCCGTCGATAGCCAAATCGTGAACTTCGGGCAGCGAGCTCTGGTAAATGACGAAGGCCTTGCCTTGGGGCGAGATGCGGTAGATCAAACCGTTTGGGACGCTGCCGGCGAGCACGTTACCCTTCGAGTCAACCCGCAGGCACATAATGTGCGTTTGCTTGCTGTCAAAGAACACCTCACCCTTGCCCGACTGGTCCACGCGAAAGATTTGCCCTTTATCTCCGGTGCCGACGTACAGCCGCCCCTCTGCGTCAAATTGCAGGGCCCAGATGTACTTGGCCTTGGGATCGTAAAACACCGACGATTTACCCTCGGGAGTGACTTTATAGACTTTGCCCTCCGGAGAGCTGCCCGCATACAGATTCCCGTCAGGACCGACGGCCAGGGCGAAAACATCCGGTTCGTTCGCCGTCAGCAGCAGTGTGGATTGCTGGTCGGGACCCACGCGAAAGACTTTGCCTTGATGCCCCGTGCCGATATACAGGTTTCCGTGAGAGTCGCGCGCCAGAGACAGGGCAAGAGCTTCCTCGGGACTGAACAGGGCCTTCGCATCCGGCGCCAGCGTCAAAGCGCCTTCTTTGCTCAACGACACTCCGGTAAGCGTGCCTTGGAGGAATTCGTCAAAAGAGCCGACTTGCCAGAAGGTGGTTTCGACACCGAAGGCCGGTAAAGCCGCCAGTCCGAGCAGTAATAGTTTGCCAAGGAATTTGCCGAGTCTCATTCCACAACCTCTTTTAAAAGCAGTGGACAGTGGACAGTGAACAGGAAATCCCGTTCCCACTGTTGCTGACAATTCTAAAACCGTGAACGGCTAACGGTCGGTGAACCTCCCACACGCACCGGAAGGAAGGTGAACTGGGAAGGTCCCACACTAACGAGAGTCAACAGATTCCTCTAATCTCATCGACAGTTCCTGCTCGTGAGCAGGTTTCTGTTCACTGTCCACTGTTCACTGTTCACTGCCTTTCACATTCCCGGCGTCACTACTTTGAGGATCAGCGTCTTTTGCCCATGGATCGCGTAGGGGGTTGGCTTGGTTTCGAAATCCCCCACCACCGATGTCCCGTTGAACATCACGCTGGAGGCGGAGGCTGAGTCCGCCATAATTGTCTGCAAGAGGGAAGGCGGAGGCGATGGGTACTCCTCCCCTTGCATCACAAAGGAGCGTTGGGGCGACATCAGCAGGCAGTACACGCGATTGTTTCGGCGCATGCGATTGAGGGCGCGCACCAACTGCTGTGAGTCGCGCGGCGTGCTTCCGAGCGCCGAAAAACGAAATTGCAGGGCATTGATGCTGGACCCCCCGCCCACGATCACTTGCAACATTGCGTCCGTGACGCTATCGGGCACCTCCACCGGAATCTTTTCTGTCAGGGTCGCGCCCCACGGCAGCCGAAGCAATGCCGTTACTTCCAGATGATCTCCGGGCCGCACTTCGGATTTATTGCTCCACGCCTGCTCGATGGTGGCGTTGCGTTTCTCGTCGAGCGAGTCAACCCGCAGGTCGATATCCTGAACCTTCAAGTCGGGAAACCCACTCGACATCAACATGGCAAGCGGCGTGGCCACGGTAGGTCCCACCACGCCGGCCGTCCCCACGTCGCCCGAGAGAATGTCCTCCACATCCACGGTGTGGCCGCCTGCCAGCCGGATCTTGGCGCTCACATTCATCGTGGAACTCCCGATGGTGCGTTCAGTCACGTCGAGCGCCGAGGTCACGGCAAGGTTCAGGAGCAGCGGTGAAAGGAACGGCTCGTCGATCATTTCGAAGTTGTAATCCGATTTTCGGTTGAGCGTCGTATCCAGTTGCATGTGGACGGGAATGAGCGGCGGGGTCTTATCGCCAACGCGCCCGTATATCGCATCGAAGCGGTCCTGCTGAATGGTGCCCACGACGGTTCCAGGCTCGTCCACTTTGAACGACGACGCTATGTTGGGGATGACCACCAGCACGTGCGCGGGCGCGAATGGAAACTGCGCCGGGCCCTCGGCCAGCACCTGGTGGCCGCACGCATAGAGGTTATCCCCCTGCCGCAGCGTAACCGTACAGTCGATGTTCAGGTCCATATCGCCCTGCACCAGCAACAGACTGATCATGGAGCCTGGTTGGAGGTCCGTTGGGCTAGGCGCCAGATGGGCTGCGGTTCCTGAGATGATGCCCCCCTCCATGGGCTCCAACCCCAGGCGGCGGAATTGCGGTGCGAACTGCTCGATCGCGGTGCTGGAAAACCCGCCGAAGCGCAACGGCAGCAGCAGGGCGGGGTACTGGCCGGTCTTGTCGGATGCCATGCTGCCCAGCAAGTTGTCCAAGATGTTTTGACCGGTCGTGGGGTCCAGAATCACGCGCCCGGGGCCGGGTGAACCCCCCGAAACGCTAAAAATCCGGTAACGTTCATCGGGCGACCAGTGGGCGCTGGATCCGGGCACCCATTCGGTTTTCGATGTCGCCTTGGAGGGCACCACCGAGAGCATTTCTTCAATCGGAGTGATGCCGCAGATTGCCTCCTTCGACAGGGGAAACGAGCGCGAGACCGCGCCCACCAGCCTGCCGTCCACATAAACGGGACTCCCGCTCATCCCGGAAATTACGCCCGTATTGGCCAGTGGTCCGCCCGAAAGCCGCGCCAGGATCAGATCTCGCTTAGGGGCGATGGCGTTCTTCAGCACGCCGAGAATTTCCACCTGGAACTCGGTGATTTTATCGCCTTCGAAGATCGTCCTTCCTACGCCTTTGAGGCCGGGACGGACGTCGCTAAGCGGAAGAATGGGCGGGCTGGCCTGGCCCATCAGGCAGCTTGCAAATAGCAGAACCGGCACGAGGCTGAAAAGGAGTCGCCTAAGTAGCATCATAGCGGGCAGAGGCCCAAAATACCGACCGCATTCTAGTCTAAGGACAATCGTGGGTTTGGTCAAGCAAAGCGCGACGTTGACCATAAGTCGCTAATCACCGGGTCAGTCTTCAACAAATGTAGAAACTCGAGGTGCCGCTTGGAAGCAGGCGTTACGGCCTCCTTTTAGGACAGTGCCGAGGCGTGAGGAACGGATAGTGAAGACCAGCGAGTGAAGAATGTTAGGCCGTGAACGCAGGGAAGGGAACGTGCGGCATCGACATAGGTAAGCGGTCGCCCGCTTTCCCTGTCACACCACCGTACGTACGGGTCCGTACCGGGCGGTTCGGCGGGTTAGGCTATCGAGCGACCGTCAAGGACGGAATCCCGAGCGCCTGAAAGTAAGCATGGGGCAGCGCGAAATGAAGCGCGGGTGAATCCGCCAGCCTCCACGGGCCATGGGCGCTGCCCGCCGTTTGCGCGGCGAGGTCCTTGCCTACTCCCCGTTTCCGCCATTCAGCGAATCGCACCTTGCCCCGTTTCCACTGCTTCCAGATCGCCGACCGCAGCCGGCGCCGAAGCCACTTTTCAAGGTCTTCCAGCACCGAGGGCGTTTGACACTTCCCGAAATAGCCGATCCAGCCCTTGAGATACCGGGCCAGTTCTTGGGCCATCTGTTCCGTGCTGACCCCTCGCGTCCGTCGCGTCCGCTCCCGAACCTTCTCCTTGAATTGAAGCACCGCCTTCGGCGCAATCCGCCGTTTCGGTTCCCGATGCTAGGTGAAACTGAAGCCCAGAAACTTCCGCTCCCAGGGCCGTGCCACCGCACTCTTCTGTTCATTCACCTTGAGCTTGAGCTTCGTGGTGATGAATCGCTTCAGGCTTTCCATCACGCGCTCCCCCGCCCGCCGGCTACGGACGTACACGTTACAGTCGTCCGCATACCGCGCGAACCGGAGACCTCTCCGCTCCAACTCCCGGTCGAACTCGTCGAGCACGATGTTACTGAGCAAGGGCGACCACGGTCCGCCTTGCGGCGTCCCCTCATCGACCGGACTCACCAGCCCGTCTTCCATCACTCCCGCCGTGAGCAACGCCCGGATCAGCTTCAATAACCGCTTGTCGCTGACCCGTTCGGCGATCTTGGCCAGCAGTTGGTCGTGCGAAACCCGGTCGAAAAATTTATCGAGGTCCAAGTCCACGCACCAGCGATGTCCCGCGGCGATAGACTTCTGCGCCGCTTCCACCGCCTGATGGGCCGACCGCTCAGGACGAAACCCGTAGCTGTGTTCGTAGAACGTCCGGTCCCACCTGCGTTGCAGCATCTGCATCACCGCCTGCTGGATATATCGACCCAGCGCCGTCGGAATGCCCAGCTTTCTCACTCCTCCGTCCGGCTTCGGGATTTCCACCCGCCTCACCGGCTGTGGTTTGTAGGTCCCGCCGCTCAGCAACTGTTCCCGGATGGCTGGCCCGTGCTGCTTCAGGTATCCGGGAAGCTCGTGGACCGTCATGCCGTCCACCCCCGGACTCCCTTAATTGGCCTGGACTCGTGCCAATGCCTGCTCGCAGTTTTCCCGCTCGCAGACTTTTTCCATCAACGCTTCGCCAATGGCCGGGCCTTCGGCTCTGCGCTTCGCCGTGAGCGATTCGGTCCCTTGCACGGAGGCCTTCGGAGCTTCACTCCTACCCTCCTCCATAAAGGCCAGTGCTGGCTGGTTCTTCTGCCGCTTGTCGCCCATGAGTCGCGCTGCTTACTCACCGCTCCCAGTAACCCCTCGCGGGGACCGTTCGGGCCTTCGCCTACGGCTACTTTGCCCTCTGCTGAATTCCGCCCCGTGTATCACTGTGTCACATCCCGTCACGGGGGTTACAAGGCTCCACGTTTCCGGGCGTCCACGGGACCGTTTTGCAGTTGATTCTGAATAGTATCAGGACTAGAATCTCGCCAGCTTTTCCTATACAATTCGAGCCTTAAATGCCACACCAAGTTGAAACGGCATACGACGAGCGGCGCGCTACGGTTGAAAAGGTTCTGCAAGGTAAAGCCTTTTCCCGGTCAGACGCCTCTCGGCTAATTCTCAAGTTCATTGTCGACAAGGTACTCGCCGGACATGGCGATGGCCTACGACTCTGGAGAGCATGCGCGGCGGCTCACATGGCGCGGCGAGCCGGCCGCCATACTTTCAGAGCCTGTTAGAAGTGCAAATCCGTAATGGAGCCATCGCTCGAATCGTCCCCCTCTTGGCTCGCGAATTGCAACACAAATAAGCCCGAATTCCTGCTAGCCCGCCGCAAGGAGTGCAGTGATGGAAAAGATGTCGCGACGGAGTTTTGTGCGGAGTCTCGGGGCGATGGCCCTGCTGCCGCTGGCACGCACCGAGCCGGAGTTAATTCTCCACAACGCTAACATCTGGACGGTCAGCCCCGGCATGCCTCGCGCCCAGGCAGTGGCCGTCAGCGGCGGCCGGTTTACCGCGGTCGGTTTGAATGATGAAGTTCTGAACCTTGCGGGCGCGCGCACCCGGAAAATCGATCTTGGCGCGAAGACGGTGCTCCCCGGGTTCAATGATGCGCATGCTCATCCGTCGGCGGCGGGTGTGAATCATCTCCGCATGGTGGCGTGCGACATGAATTCCATTACGGAGATCCAGGAAGCTCTGCGCCGCCGTGCCGAACATACGCCTGCCGGCCAATGGGTGCTGGGCTTTCTGTACGACGACGGCAAAACGCCGCGTCCCCTCAATCGCCAGGATTTGGACGAAGCCGTCCCGGACCACCCGGTATTCGTTGGCCATCGCGGCGGTCACACCGCGTTCGTGAACTCCCGGGCATTGGCGCTTGCCGGCATCACTCAAACTACTCCCGATCCTCCGGGAGGCCGGTTCGAGCACGATCCGTCCGGACGCTTGAACGGACACGTGAGTGACCGCGGGATGGACATGATTGCTGCATTAACCGCTTATAAACCGACGCGCGAGGACTACCGCCAAGGCGCCCAACTGATCGGCAGAATGATGTCTGCCAAAGGCGTAACATCTGTGTGCGACGCGGATGCCGAACCGGAGGATTTGCAAGCGTATCAGGATGCGCGCGACGCCGGGGAGTTACTGACGCGCGTGTATTGCCACATCACCCGCAGCGCCATCGATCGGCTGATCGCGGCCGGCATCCACACCGGGCTGGGCGACGAATGTATCCGCCTGGGCGCCGTCAAGCTCTACACCGACGGTTCGATTTCCGAGCGAACCGCCTGGCTCTCGCAGGAATACGTTGGTATGCCGGGTTATCACGGCCTCCAGCTTGGAACGCGTGATGAGATTTATGCAGTGGCGCGTAAGGCGCATGCGGCGGGCTGGCAGGTAGCCACGCATGCCAATGGCGACCTGGCGATCGAGGAGATTCTGGGAATTTACGAGCAAATTCACCGGGAGATCCCGCGGCGCGATCCCCGCTTCCGTATTGAGCACTGCACGGTGATCAATGACAGCTTGGTGCGGCGCATGCGCACCTTGGGCGTGGTCCCGATACCGTTCTCCTGCTACGCTTACTTTCATGGCGATGTGATGCACTTTTACGGCGAGGAGCGGCTCCAGCACATGTTTGCCTTGCGCACCCTTCTTGATGCGGGTCTGAAACCGGCGGATTCCTCGGATTATCCCGCCAGTCCCTCCCATCCCATGATGTGGCTGCAGTCACAGGTCACCCGCACGGGCATGGACGGCAAACAATGGGGCCTCGACCAACGCATTACGGTGCAGGAGGCGATTCGGTGCGGAACGATCCACGGAGCTTATGCTTCGTTTGAAGAAGGTCAGAAAGGATCGATTGAGCCGGGCAAGCTTGCTGACTTGGTGGTGCTCGAGCGAGATCCGCTGACCGCCGACCCGTTTTCCCTGGTTCAGATTACCGTCGAACGCACGATGGTGGGCGGTAAGTGGGTGTTTGAAGCGTGACGGAGCTACTGGGTGTATCACATCCTCAAGCACAGCTCATGTGTATAGCTCTGCCTTCCGATGCCCTGAGGCTGCAATGGCACCCCTCGTGTAGGCCGCGATCTTTAACCGGCGACGCTGCTGGCGGACGTCTCGCGCTTGCTCAGCGCGAGGCGGTTGCCTGAGGGCTCACCAGCCTGCCGGCGACGCCGTCTTTGGTGATTTGCGAGACGATAAGCTCAAACGAAAGCTTACCGTCCGAGTCATAAAACTGCACCGCTTCATTCAGCGCGCGATCTTTCACCTCGACCGTCTGATCATTGCGAGACAGGCGCATGGTGTAACGCTGATTCTTGGGGTCGGTGGTGCGGAGCCGGAGCCACACGGGTCCCACCTGCTGCCGGGGCGAACCGACGGCGAGCGCGAACCCCTGGCTGTATCGTGCGAAGTGCCCGGCCAACTCGTCGAGTTTCGCCTGGTTGCGTTCAATCGTGTCGCGCTGAGAATCCAGTTCTCCCACTACATTACCGAGACGATCGGCCGTAGCTTCCCATTGCTGCTGAGATGATTGTGACAGACCCGATGTCACATCGGACCCCGCGGCGTTCGACAGACCCTGCTGGGTGGCGTTGGCTGCGGGCGATGGAGTAGCCGGGGAAGGAGCGGGAGCGGACTGGGCCCTGATGGGACGAGAGAAAGTGAGCCGGGATGTTCTTTGCTCAGGATTACTGATGGAGGCAGCAACCGGGGATGGGGTCGGAAGCGCAGAAACTTCTCGGGACGGTTTACGTTTCTTCTCCAGTTCGTCCAGCCGGCGCTGCATATCGTCCAGCCTCTGCGCCATCTGAGTCAATTGAGCGTCGGCGGAAGTAACGCCGCCCATCGACCCGCTATTGAGCACCTTGTAAATGCCAAAAACAACCACTCCCACCAAAGCTACTGCGATCACGGGTCGCACTAGCTTGCTGACGAGATCCGGCCCGAACTGCTTGCTTGACACATAGCCCCTTGCCTCAAATCCACCCATGTTAGCCTCCTTATGAGCAGCGTCGCATTTCGAGGTAGAGGCGGCTTCGCGCCGCCATTGGGCGAGACCAGCTCGCCGCAACAACTTCAACCGAGCCACGACATCCTTGTGTGCGCGTCAGTGAGAAGCCGCCGGCAGGCGCACATACGCCGGATATCGCGGCTGCAGTTTGATCAAGACCTCACGATTTTCTTTGGGAAGCAGATCCACTTGCTGGCGGCCGTACCCCGCCCGGGGGCCGCCTTCCATTTCCACCACGTAGACTCCTGGCCGCACGATGAGAAGCAGCGGCGTTTTTCCGACGGGCTTTCCATTGATCAACACTGGACTCTTGTCGGGAACTGACCGCAGCATCAGCTTTCCGGCATTTCTGCCGGCTTCGTCCTCCAGCGCTTTGCGATTGGCCGCCTCGACGGCCGGATCGTAGGCGGCCGCAGACGCTTTCGTGGCTTCGGCGGGCGCCTGCGCCATGGCGCAGCGCGTGCCCGTACAAATCAGCAGCGCAAGTGCCAGAAGCGCCTGCGGCCACCTCGCGGCAATTGAACGGAGTGCCGCGCCTGGGTTTGAAGTGACAGTTCTTCTCCAAAGTAGCAACATGCTTCGCCCCCGTCGTGTTTAATTCAGGATGGGTTAGAGCTATGGTACAGGAAAAGAAGATGGGATGGAAGAGGAAATCCCATTTCCCAAGTCGCCACCCGCAGACCGGTGCCGGGGACGGGGATCCGGGTTGACTATTTGTACCTGTACGTTCTGCCTGGAACTATCGCATCTTCCGAAAATTAGCTAAGATGCAGTCCGGAGATTCAACCATGCAGACTCGCCTGATCGAACCTATTCGATATCTAAGCCGCGAAGATATGGACAAGATCCACAGTGCCGCCTTGCGGATTCTGGAACGCACGGGAATGTGGGTGGACCAGGAGAAGGCGCTGGCGTATCTTCAGAACGCCAGCTGCCGAGTGGACATGGATCGGCGGACCGTAAAGTTCCCGCCCGACGTAGTGGAAACAGCGGTGGCCCGCATGCGCCGCAGCTTTCAAGACGCGAATCGCTGGCCCAAGCGCATGGCGGTGCGATATTCCCAGGTGGGATTCAGTAGCCAGCCGTTCTGTGTGCATGAGGATTTCACGGCTAGTGCGGGCGGATTCTGCTGCTTCATTTGGGACCGGGAGGGCCGCCGGCGCGAAGCCACGCTGGCGGACGTCCGGGAATCATTGAAGCTGGTGGACCATCTTGACCAAATTGCGTATACCGGTCTGCCTTGTGCTGCCCAGGATGTGCCGGTGGCCGTGCGCCCCGTGGTGATGGCCGCCGAGCTGGTCAAGGCGACGCGAAAACTCGGTGGCATTGAGACCTTCCATGGCCAGGACGTGAAGTACATCGCGCGCATTGGCGAGGTTGTAGCCGGAGGCCGGGCAGCGCACCGCCGCAATCCCATCCTGGTGGGGTACGCCGAAGCACGCTCGCCGCTGTGCATCGACGCGGAGATGGCGGACGTTCTGCTGGCGCATCTGGAACTTGGCCTGCCCCAGAGCCTGGATACCATGCCGAACGCCGGCGCCACCGCACCCGTAACCGCCGCGGGCGTGCTCGCGCTCGGCGTGGCCGAGACGCTGGGTGGGTTAGTGTTGGGGTACGCCGTGGATCCGGACGCCACCCTAGACCGTGGATCTGACTCCCGGATACTCTGACATGCGCTCGATGCACTTTGGATACGCGGGGGCGGAACGCATGCCTCTGCTGGCGGCGCGCGTCCAACTGATTTCCGAGTATTATGGGTGTCCCTCCGGTATCCACGGCGGCAAGACGGACGCGTGCGTGCCGGGCATTCAGGCGGGCGTCGAGAAGGCGATTTCGATGTATGTTGCCGTGATGGCAGGGGCGATCGGCTTCGGGACCGTCGGTCACCTGGAGAACGCAGTCACGTTTTCGCCGTTGCAACTGGTGATTGACAATGAGATTGCACGCTACGTGCGGCGCGCCGTCCACGGTATTGAAGTTAATGATGAAACCCTTGCCGTCGAGGTCATCGAGGCCGTCGGCGCGGGCGGCCATACCTATGACCATCCCCACACGGCAGCGCATTATCGGCAGGAAGAGTTGTTATCGCCATTCTTCGACAGTCTGTCCTGGGGAGCCGGAGACAGCTTGGATCGACAACGTTTTGAGGCGCGGGCGGTGGCGAAAGCAGAGGAGTTACTCGAGGCAGAACATCCGCCGGTGCTGAGCCCGGACCAGCAAGCTGCGATCGACGAAATTGTGAAAGAAGCAACCATGGATCTGACGCCCTGATAAGCAGCGAGCTAGGTCTCTTGCCGTCAAGGGCGGTCTCGGGATCAATGGACGAGAGAATTCTATATCGAATCACCTGAATTGAAGAGGAGGTTGGTTATGAAACTCAACCGAAGAGAGTTCATTGCGATGGGCGCGGCTGCTCCCATTATTGCGCAGCGTGCCGCGCGCGCCGGCGCGAACGACCGCATCAATATTGCCGTCATCGGCGCGCGCAGCCGGGGGAGGGACCACATCGTCGCCTTCACCAAGCAAAAGGACTGCAACATTAGCACTATCTGTGACATTGATCTTGCGCAGGCGGCGCGCGGACAGGAACTCGTGGAAAAACTGCAGGGGCGGAAACCGGAGGTGGTCCAGGACCTTCGCCGGGTATTCGATGACAAGAACATCGACGCAGTCACCATTGCGACTCCGAATCACTGGCACGCGCTGGCCACCGTTTGGGCATGCCAGGCGGGCAAGGACGTTTATGTCGAAAAGCCGGCCAGCCACAACATTTGGGAAGGGCAACGCATGGTGGACGCGGCGCGGAAAGATCAACGCATGGTGCAGGTCGGCATGCAGGCCCACAGTATTGAACACTATCGTCGCGCCGTGGAAATGCTCCATCAGGGAGCGATCGGCAAGGTCTACATGGCCAAAGGCCTGTGCTTCAAGCGCAGGAAGTCCATCGGACATCAACCGGATGGCCCCGTGCCTGCAGGTGTTGATTACAACCTTTGGGTCGGTCCGGCGGAGATGCGTCCATTCAATCCCAACCGCTTTCACTACAACTGGCACTGGTTTTGGAATACCGGAAACGGCGATATCGGAAATCAAGGCATTCACGAAATGGATATCGCTCGGTGGGGCTTGGGGAAGACGGGCGTTGCCCCGAAGGTTTTTTGCTCGGGCGCTAAATTCATCTACGACGACGATCAGGAGACGCCGAACACGCTATTGTCGATTCTTCGATATCCTGATTCACAAATTATCTTCGAGGTCAGGGGATTGATGACCGAAGGCGAAGGCGACATGAACCTGGAAGACCCCGGCAACTACATTGGCGTCATTTTCCTGGGGAGTGAAGGCACGCTCACGCTGGACTCCGGCGGCTTTAAGGTCTTCATGGGTGAAGAGCGAAAACTCGCGCAGGAGATGAACTATACCGAGTCCGAGCCCTGGGACACGGCGCCCCACGCTGCGAATTTCTTGAAAGCCGTGCACAGCCGTAAGCATTCCGATCTGAACTGCGACGTGGGCGAAGCGTACCCCTCCGTGGTCATGAATCATATGTCGAATATCTCCTACCGCACTCAAAGAGCCTTGGTGTTCGATGCCACGGCGGGTAACTTTGGCGACGATCAGGAAGCCAATTCCTACGTGTCGCGGACGTATCGGGCGCCCTTCATCGTGCCGGAGCACGTGTGATGGCGGCGCGGGAATGTCACCGAGCGTTCGCCAGCAAGGAGGAGGAATATGTGGATTATTGCACTTCTTGCCGTCGTGCTCATTCTGCTGGCGGCAGTTGGCGTGGTTGCCGGCCCCTTCCTGATGTTGCGAAGCCTCCCGGAGCGCGCCGACGCAAACGGCATGTCGGTTGTCAAGGACGGATTCGTCAGCGCCGGCGTGGTGCCACTGGGTTCGCATGAGGTCGCGCTGGTTGATGCGGGGAACGACGTAAAGGGCAAGGCTTTATTCGCCGAATTGTCCAGACGCAGCTTACGGCCCGAGGACGTGAGGATTATTCTACTGACGCATGGCCATCCCGACCATACTGGGGCGATTGCAAAATTCCCCAACGCGCAGGTGATGGCGCTGGCGGATGAGACCGACGTGGTGGAAGGCCGTTCGCTCGGCGGAGGCCCCCTGATGCGTTTCAGGACGCCCAAGCCTACCGGCATTCGCCTCGCCCGCACCCTGCAAGATGGCGATGTCGTGCCGGTTGGTCCGTATGCAGTGCGCGTGTATGCGGTGCCGGGCCACACGCCGGGAAGCGCGGCGTACGCCATTGGGGAGAACCTGTTTCTGGGTGACAGCGCCAACCAGGACAAGCGAGGCCGGGTTCGGCCGGCGCCGTGGACCTTCTCGTTCAGCGCAGAGCAAAACCGAAGATCGCTCGTTGAGCTTGCGCGCCGGTTGGCTGGCGACGTCAGTATCAAGACGCTGATCTTCTCGCACTCTGCCCCTTTGTCCGGGGGCGTGGCGCCCCTGCTGGAGTATGCCAAGCGCGTCTGATGAGCGCTACCCAAGGGCATCGGGATCAGGGATTAGGGATTCGGGGTTAGGGGCAGGAGGCGACCTGCCGGAAATAGGACACGAACATCTCCGCGACGCCCTCCGGCGTGTGAGTGCGAACAATCTCGGACGAAGCAGCGCCAAATTTCGCTCTCATTTCGGGATCGCGTATGAGTTGTTCCATGTAATCGGCTAATGCGGAAGGATTTTCCGGATCGAAGATGAAGCCATTCACGCCGTGCTCGACCATTTCCTTCACTCCGGCCTTGGTGGAGCAGAGAACGGGCTTTCCCAGGGTCATCGCTTCCATTACTACAACTCCCCAGGTATCCTCGAGCGACGGCAAGATGAAGACATCACATGACCGATAGTAGGCACCCAGGCGTTCATATCCCACGGGCCCCACCCATTGGACGTGGCCCATCAACCCTTGTTCGCGGGCGAATCTTCGGAATTCCTCCGCATGATTGCCCTCGCCCACTATAACCAAAGAGAAGTTGTCCACGCCCCGCTGAATCAGCAGCCGGCTGGCTTCCAGAAGCTTGTGAACGCCTTTGCCGCGAATGAGCCGCCCCACGAACATGAATACAGGATGCGAGCCCCTTGCGACCACGCTGCGTTGTAGATGTCCGTTCGCAAGCAATTTACGGTCGGCGACCTCAAAGACGCGGTGGACGACCTTGCCGCTGGGAACCTGCACCACCTTCTGCAGATAATCAGCTCCTTCTTTCGTGTTGCTGATCATGAAGTCCACATAGCGGGCGAGCATGCGGCGAAAGAGGAGCCTGAGGGTCCCGGGGTGACCACCGGTTTCCGCAGAGATACCTTGCCACAGCAGAATGAGGTGACATCGCTTGATCAATCTAAGCAGAACCAGATAGGCGGTGAGGAGGGTGAACCCGTTCGTTACTGCGAGGGTAGGCCGAAATTTAACGACGTCCCTCAGAGCGAAGGGGGAGGCCCAGAAAAACCGACTCGCAGTGCCCGAATAGCGGGGTCTGAGCGTTATGGACCGCACACCGCGCAGCCCGCTTACGAGAAAGCTGCTCTCGAAACCAGGAACAAAGCCCGGCCAGGATCCTGCGAAGAATATACTGTCGGGCAATACCTTGCTCACCGCCGCAAAGATTGGCTGCCAACGAGAACTCTTTGCCAGCGTGGGGAAGACCCATGCGACACGCAGACCATTCGAGTTCGGATAGCTGCTCATCCGCAAATCGCTCACGACCAGGAGCTTATGCGTCCCCCTGGTCCACGATAAACGAACTCACCGCGGTTTTGCCAGCCACCAGACGTCTTCACGCCAGCTTTTTAGAGATGCCCTGAATCTGTATTTTACCATGCCGGAACCTCTGGCATCAATGTAAATCAGCAGTTGTATCTCAACGACGCACCGAGAGATGATCGGGTTGGGTATAATGCTCATTTCTTCCGCGAGGCTCTTGACCCATGTGGGACTGGTACCGAAACTGGATGTATGCGTGGGAAACCCGGCTGAACGCGCGCGACACGAACCGCGTGGTGCGTCCGCTGGAGTGGGGATTAGACTGGGCCGAACATTGGCCGATGGCGAATGGCAGCTATGCCGCCGCACAAACGGCTCCCGCAGAGCACTTTGCGCAACTGAACCAACAGATCGTAGCGCGCAGTGATGATTTTTACTCGTATCGGACTCCGGCCGATTTCCGCCTTGAGGGCAGCTTGTTGTCCTTTACTTCACCCGTGCATACGCCTTATCCAGTTAACAACCTGGTGCGGGCGCGATGGTTTCCCGCTCGGAATCGTCGCGCGCTCATCGTGCTGCCGCAGTGGAACTGTGACGCGGAGGGTCACAACGCGCTCTGCCGGATCTTTAACGTGCTGGGTATTTCGGCGCTTCGTCTCAGCCTGCCTTACCATGACTACCGCAAGCCGGCGGAGACCGAGCGGGCGGATTACGCCGTTTCCGGCAATATCGGGCGCACGCTCGACGCCGGGCGCCAAGCCGTGATTGACGCCCGCGCTTGCCTGGATTGGCTGGAAATGCAGGGTTATAAGGAACTTGGGATCGTGGGCACCAGCCTCGGCTCTTGTTACGCCTTCTTGACGAGTGCCCATGACCCACGTTTGCGGGTCAACATCTTTAATCATTTTTCCACGACGTTCGGTGATGTAGTTTGGACGGGCCAATCCACGCGCCAGGTGCGGCAAGGCCTTGAGGGTGATATCGACCGGGAGACGCTCCGCCGCGCCTTGATGGCGATCAGCCCTGTATCTTATATTGATAAATACGCGCGCTGGCCCAAGAAAACACTGCTCATCTACGCAGTGTTCGACCTGACCTTCCTGCCAGAATTTTCCCGGCAACTTCTCGGCGAATTCGCGCGACGGAAGCTCGCGCACAAAACTGCCGTTTTGCCGTGCGGCCATTACACTACCGCCGAAACGCCCTTTAAGTACCTGGATGCATACTATATGGCGTCGTTCGTGCGGACCGCGTTCGACCGGTGACGCGGCGGACATGCGAAGCGGGACAGGGGAAACGGAATATGGTTGGCCCAGTCCTGAGGCGGGTGCCGGTTCGGAAACATGGAGTCGCGCATCCTACGGGCCATCCGCCGATTACGTTGTCGACGGATTGGGGCGCTCGAGGCTTTCGACATTGCCGTTGCGCCTGCCCGTGGCTTGGTTCATAATGTGCCGTTAGTTTAGCCCCTGAGGTGCTCGCGTGCTTGAAAAACAGCTTTCATCGTTTACAGATTCCATTCGGGACGCTCGCCAACATCTGGCGGCGGAGTTGCGCGCGCAGGCGGAACACATTCAGAAGCTTAGCGGCGAGCTGGCAGAATTGCGCTCGCTGCACGAACAGGCCGAAAACGAAGCCGCGCGCCAGTGGGAGGAAATTGAGCACGCTGCCGCGATTGCGGCGGCGGCGGCCTCCGACGCTGCCCGGGAAGCGCAAGCCGCTCCTGCGAAGGCGCTGGACAAGGTTTTGGGTGCAGTTCGCAACCTGCTGACCTGCATGGTTCCCGATCAGGTGTTCGAGGTTCTGGCGGAGGAAGCCTCGCAATGGGGTGTGCGCGCAGCGATTTTTGACGTGCGCGGGAAAGCCGCGTGGGGCGCGTCAGCCCGCGGTTTTGGGCCGGCACTTTCGCAAAAGATCGTGCGATGTCTGATTGTTCAGCTAAGTCACGAGAATCCTTTCCAGCAGGTTTGCGAAACGGGTGGGCGCGTAGACGCGACTGCCGCGACGCTCAGGAAGAACCGCAACGTGCTGGAAAAGCTCAAGCCCGCGGCTAACGCGCCGGTGCTGCTGCTGCCGATTCGTTCGGCCGGGACAGTTTCGGCCATCTTCTATGCCGACCCAGGTGATGACAATCCCGTGCTTCCGGTTAGTGCTCTTACCATTCTCACCGAATTCGCCGGCGCGCAGATCGATCGGCTCATCGCGCTAAGCAGCGGCACGTCCGATGAGGTGGCGGAGGAAGAAGCCTTAGAGTCCGCCAAACCCGACGGCGCCACGGAATCGCCAGTGGTGGAAACTGCGGGTGAGGAAGGTACGCCTTTTGAACACCACGATGAAGAAGCGGGGAGTGCGGAATCGCACCCTGACGATCATGTTACGGCAGAGCCTCGACTTGAAGAATCGTCGGCACCTCTCGACGCTCACAAGCCGGAGCCGGAGGCGTTGCCTGCAGGTGCGGTGGCCGTTGCTCACGGGGAGCCGGCGGCCGAATTGGTTGGCGCTCTCGTGCCTGAACCGGAACCGCCGGCACTACCCATCCCGGAACCGGCCATGGAGGTCGCTTCTGCAGCGGTCATCGAGGTTTCGCTGTCGACGGACTCTATGCCCGCGGCTACCGCCCTGGCGGCTTCGGCAGCTTTGGACGTCTCCCAGCTCAGCGAAGCGGAGCAAAAGCTGCATAAGGACGCAAGACGGTTCGCCAAGCTCCTGGTGTCGGAAATTGAGCTATACAACAAGGGCAAAGTGGCTGATGGGCGAAAAAACGGGGATTTATACAAGCGGCTCAAGTCCGATATTGACCGCAGCCGCCAGACCTTTGAGAAGCGTTTCGGCAAATCGCTGGACAAGCAGTTTGATTATTTTCATGATGAGTTGGTGAAAACCCTGGCGGCCAATGACCCGACGGTTTTGGGACCGGACTATCCAGGGCCTTCCGCGTGAACTTCCTGCGTAAACTTCTGGTGCGAATCCTCTGCTTGTGGGCAGTGCTAGTGGCGATGCCGGGGTCTGCTCGCACAGCGGAGTTAGTCCCCGCCGGTCTGCGCGCACTTGCGGCAACGGGTGCGCATCCCGAGACGTGGCCGCGCCTGCGTGCCTACGCCCAAGCGCAGCATAACCCCGAGTGGAGCGGTTGGGCGTATTTCCTGGCCGGGTATCACGAATATACGGCCCAAGACTACGCTCAGGCTGCCGAAGATTTGGCTCGGGCCGCCCAGAGCGGATTCTCGCTGGCCGATTACGCGGCCTATTATCAAGCCTCGGCGCTGAGTCAATCCAGCCGGCCACAGGACGCCGCCGCAGCGCTGGCTGATTTCACCTCGCGCTTTCCCACCAGCCATCTGCGCGACCAGGCTTTTACGTTGCGCGCCAGCGCCTTGGTGGATGCGCATCAGGCTCAGCAGGCCATTGATGTGCTGCTGCCCGCGCCGGAAACACGAAAGCGCCCGGCGCTGGCACTGCTGCTGGGCCAGGCGTACGTGCAGGCCCATCAACCGATGGACGCGGCCACCGCTTTCTACTCCGTGTATTACAACTTCCCGCTTTCCAGCCAAGCCAAATCCGCCGCGGACGCCCTGCATGCCCTGCGGGAGGAGTTGGGCGTCACCTATCCGGAACCGGACGTCAGCCTCAAAATGGCGCGTGCGGAGGCCTTGCTCAAGGGTGGACGATATCCCGATGCCCAAAACGAATACAGCGCGTTGCTCAAAGCCGAGCCCTCCAGCCATATGGTTCCCTACTGGCAATTAGGGCAGGCGCGATGCTTCCTGCGCCAGCACCAAACTGCCGACGCGCTGAGCGCGCTTTCGAACCACTATGCGGCGGCCGATCTGGAGGCGCAGCGGCTGGATCTGCTGGTCCGGGCCCACATGCAACAAGGGGACACGGCGGCGCTTGCGCAAGAACTCGCGCAGCTCGACGCTTCGTTCGCCCTTTTCCCCCAAGATGCCGAGGCGCTTTCGGCCGTGGGAATGTTTTACTACCGCCAGCTTAACTGGCAGGAGGCGGCGCGCGCCTATCGGCGGCTTTACCAATTGTTCCCGCAAAACGAGCACCTGCGCGATGATGGATGGCGGCTGGCGTGGTGTGACTACTTGTTGGGTGATCCCAAGGCTACTGAAGACATTCGCGCGTACTTGATGCAATTCCCGGATTCCTCTCGAGCGCCCGCGGCGCTTTATTGGCTGAGCCGATGCGAGGAGCGGCAGGGCGCCTTCGCCGAAGCGGAAGCACTCTATGCCCTGCTGGTGAAGCGCTTTGTACACACCTACTACGCGCCGCAAGCGGCGGCGCGGCTGGCGGCACTGCGCATGAAGCAGGGAAGCCTGGCCGGCGCCAACGACCTCTCCGCCGCTCCCATTACCGCGGCGCTGATCCCGGTGTTGCCGTCACCCGTGATTCCCCAAGGCATCGCATGTCTCGCCAGTGACCCCACTGACGTTGCGCGCCCGGCGCTGATCCTACAGGCGCTGGGTTTGGAGAACCTCGAGGAAGATTATCTGAGGGCTGCCTTGGGCGAGAGCCATCCCCCTGTCGAGTTGCGCTTAATGCTCACCCAAATCTATGCCGCGCATAAGAACACCGCGGGGGCACTCTACAGCGCTATCAAAATCGCGCCGGAATATCCCTACCTGGAATACTCCGAACTGCCGAAAGAAGTGTGGAACATCCTCTACCCCCAGGCATTCCGTCAGCTCGTTCAACGGCAGGCCCGCCTGAACAAGCTTGATCCTTACCTGGTCATGGGACTGATCCGGCAGGAGTCGGGGTTCAATGCGCGCGCACTGTCGGAGGCCAATGCCCGCGGCCTGATGCAGGTCTTGCCGGAAACCGCGGCCCACAGCAGCCGTCCCTCCCGGGTTCGCCTGGCCAGTCGCCGGCTTTATGACCCCGCTTACAATGTGCGGGTGGGGTGCGCCTTTCTTGCCGGATTGCTGAAGGATTTTGGCAATCATCCCGAAATTGCCCTGGCCGCTTACAACGCCGGTGATTTCCGGGTTCGCGACTGGACCGGAAAGATCTCCCCGCACGACCCGGACGTGTTCCTGGAGAGCATACCGATTTCGGCCACGCGCATCTATGTGGAGGCGGTCCTGCGCGACGCGGAGATCTTCCGTCAGCTATCAAGCGGAACGCCGCATTTCGCGCAGTGCTCCCAGGCGAAAGCTTCTGCACCGCCGCGCCCGCCGAAGGTCACTCGCGGCGGAACAGAGCTGCAGAACGGCGTACCGCCGCCGTGAGCCCTGTAGCGCCAATTGTGGAGTGCGTAGCGCGCGCTTAAGGAAACCAAGTGACGTGAGGGCGAGGGTTGTACCCACGACGCGGGAATCAGGGCGCGGTGATTACCCCGCCGGTTTGATGGTACTTTCCACCCGAAAGAGCTTGAAATTGGAGTAGTGGTGCGTGTTGCGCACCCGCAGGTCGCGGTAAGCGGCCTCGACCACCACATTGCGGGGCAGCCAGAGTTCCCTGGCATCTCCGCCCGGCTGGACGCGGTAGAAATCAACCGTCGAGATTTGGGACGTGAGGCCGATATCCGTCCGCGGCGCGAGAAGCCACGTTATGACCCGCAGGATCTCGAAAGTCTGGGGGTCAACCCACGCCAGTCCTTGGAACATCAGGCCGGAGTTTTTCCCCTCGGGGTCGAGGAAACCGGCGACTCGGTGCGCCCGCGCGGGATCTTGCGCAAACCCCACCACATGACATTCCCGGTTCCGCATCGTCTGCATTCCGAAGTATCGGAAGCGGCTGGAGGCTTGGTCGGCCGCGCTGAAGTGCAGCCAGGAAGATGCGAACCCGGAAGTGACCATGAAGAGGTCCCGAAGACTCGATTCATCGAGGGGGTTCCCGCTGGGGTCCGTACGATACTCTTCAAATGCCAGGACATTGCCGACGGGCCGGGGTATAACGATATACCGAAACAGGTGATGCTTCGGAGTGTAATGCATATTCTCAAAAGCCGTACTGGCGTCCGGATAGTTCCCCGCGGAGCCGACCTCCTCGTCGCAGGAGACCTGGGGGAAGTCTTGAAACAGCAAGGCGCCCGTCTGGCCGACGCGCTCGAGAACCATCGGCAGTTGATCCTGATTCCCAGCCGGTTGCAGCTTGTGCAGAAAAGAGCACTCGTGAATCTGACGCGAAGTCCAATCGATGAGCGTCTGAGCGTGTTTGTAGATTCCGATTTCCGCGGGCGTGAGGCGAAGCGGCGGTTCGGGCTGCCGGTCCGAGGCAGTCTGCCGCGGCCCCGCGCTCATGGCGCCGATGGCCACTGCCGCCAGCATGAATGAACTCACCAGAGCCCGGACTTTCACGGGGGAAGTATTCGCCTGGGCATTGCCCAAGTCAAGAAGACAAATTGTCGCGTGGGATCTTCATAAGTTTGGGAGAAGAAAAAGGCCCCGACCGCGGCCACCGGCGACCGTCACGACCTTCCCAAGAAAGACCCACGGTCAAGAAAGCACTGACGGTGGCTACCACTTCTCCAAAATGGCTCGAGAGTCGAGTGTGCGCACGTGCGCTCCCGACAAGGGGAGCGAAACATGCGCATTTTTTGAGGCGTAGTTTAAGCATCTGACTTGATACTACTCGGCCTTTATTGACCCCTGTCATCCGCGCGTTATTGATTTGCCCTGGACAGCCGCCGGCACCTCACTGACGCCACGCAGCCGACCTCGCGCTCGTCTCCTGAGCAACTGCAAAACCGCATGGTTCCAGCCGGCGGGACCGATGCCCCCGGCGCGCTTGGCAGCAGGAACCGCGTTGAGTGTTTCCTGGTCATGGCGGCCGCTGCGCCCAGCGACGAGGATGGGCAAGTTTACGGCGCGAAGCAGCGGGATGTCATTGGGACTGTCCCCCAGGCCAACCGTGAGCGGAATCCCGCAAGGCGAGGCCCGCCGGAACCAGGCGGCCAAGCGCCGCACGGCGGCGCCCTTGTCGTTCTTGCCCAGGATGTGAAAGAATCGGCTTCCGCGGGTGGCGTGCAGGCCTAGTTTCCGGATCTCATGCTGCAACCGCGGCCATCTTCGGGCGTCACCTTCCAGGATCACAAATGGCTCGTCAAACTCGCGTTGGCGCCCTCGTCGCGCGGCCGCCAACTGCAACCCCGCACGTTTCGCCACCTCGTGCGCGCTCATTTGGCTGAATCCCCGCACCAATACCCGGGCGCGCCGAGTGGCGGTGGCCAGGGCGGGCACGAGCCGCGAGCAGGGTGTTCCCAGCGCCAGGCGCTCCCAGCCTTGACCGGCCGGCTTGGCCCCGACAATTGGGAAGGGAAAGTAGCCCGCCGGTATATAGATGGCGCCACCGTTCTCGACGACGAACGGTTCTTCTCGCCTCAGCTTCCGAAGCAGGGGGAGGACTTCAGCTTTGGTTTTGCTGGTAACAATTACAAGCGGCAGCTGTGCTCGGGCCAAAGCCTTCAACGCTGGTCGGGCAGCAATCCAGGAGTAAGTCCGGTGGTCCAGTAGCGTACCATCGAGGTCGGTGAAGAACACCATTTTCCCCGTGGCCTGGCAACGCAAACCGCCCCCCTACAAATGACGCATCTGGTCATCAGCCTCGGCTTTGGCCGGCAGGCGGAACTGAGATTGGAGCAGTTCCCGCGCGAGGTCGCGTCCGCCCAGGCCAAAGGCGATGGCGGCAGCAGCCACCATCCCACCGAAGAGGATCGCGAAGGTCACAATGATCGTGGTGCGGCTGATGCCAAACTCGTCGAGAGCAGCCACCACGGTCAGCAGGATCACCAAGAACCGCGTCAGGCCCGCCAGCACCTGCGCAGCCGGCATGCCGGCATTGACCGCGGCAATCAGGACACTCCGACCCAGGAAACGACTGAGCATCATCCCCACCAGCAGGATGGCAAGCGCCGCGAGTAGGTGCGGGAGGTAAAGGAAAAAGCGCTCCACCAAATTCCGTGTCAGGGGCGTACCCAGAGCATTCAAGCCAGCCAACAACGCCGTCAGGACGATCACTCCTTGCACAATCTGGGCGGCCAGATACGAGCTGGAGTGCACAAAACCCATCCGCTCGATCTCCTGGCCCACCCCGAGCCGGCCGCAGAGACGGTCGAAGCGCAGCGTCCGCAAGACGCGGTAGACCACCGCCTTAGCCACCCAGCCCAGCAACAGCCCGAGCAGGACGAGGACCAGCATGCCAAGCAAGCTGGACAAGCTAGCCAGGGCCTGTTGACAAAGTTCCCGCAGGGGCAATAGAACCGCCTGTTGCCAAAAAGTTTTCATGATGCTCACCTCTTTTCTGACGCCCGCAGCAGCCACTGGTTGGTCAACGTCAGTTTCAATTGCTCGTAGGTGAGGCACAGCCTCTCAATTCTTGCCTCCACCTGCGCCACGTCTTCGTTCTCCGTCTGCCGGGCAAAGGAAGCCACCCAACCGAGATAGAGCGGCGTGAGCGACTTCACCAGGTGCCCACGGTCAAGCAAGCGTCGGTGATAGGCCACCGCGAAACTGTAAACCAGCTTCACCCAGAATTCTTCCGCCAGCGCGAACTGCTCGTCGGGAAGTGCCGCACACGCTTGCAACTCTTGCGCCAACGCCGAGGACACGACTTGGGTGTAGACCGGCAGCAGATCGCGGGTCGCTTGGCGAAACGTACTGATCATCCGGGCCCGGTTGATCGGAATCGGCTCCAGACCGACTTCGAAAGGAAAACCGAACACTTGGGTTGGGCGCGAGCCTTGAACTTTCGACCAAACGGCTGCGTACGTTTCCATCAAGCTGAAAACCGAACCCACCACCTGGACTAACATGGCGCTCAGGTCCGAGCCGGGATCTTTGGCATCGTGGATCTTCGCGCCGAGGTAGGATTGGCAAACCCTAAAATTCTCGGCCAGAGCCGTCGTCGTCATCCAGATGTCGATACCGTAGCGGGCGACGTCGGTGTGCCACACATCACGCGTCAGCAACTGGCGCGCCAAACGGACTGACAAGCCAAACTCCCCGCCGATGGGTTGTCGGACACCCCACCCATACAGCGCCCGCGTGAGTGGGTAGACGATACTGTTGGTAATTGTGCCATCGTACTTGTGCCGCTTGTAATACGGAGCGACGTAATCGTATTCGAGGTCAAGGACGGGCCGCAGCAGCAGGTCCATCCACTCGGGGGTAATACTGCGCAGGTCGGCATCCACTACCGCACAGGCCTGCGCCTGCAGCACCTCGGCGATGCGAAAGATCGTGCGAAAGGCGCTGCCCTTCCCCGGTATGCCATGATACGCGGTGGAAAGCCGGTGTACCGTATAGAGGGGATGCCTTACCAGCAGGAGGGTGCGCGTGTCGAGCGTCGTTGCCAGCACCGCCTCGCGCGTGCCGTCTTTGGAGCCGCCATCGGAGTTGACCACCAACGCCCGCCGGTCCGGGAAGTACTTCAGCAGGCCCGCATACGCCGCCCGCACGACCAAATCAATGGTGCGCGCGTTGTTGTAACTCGGGATGCCGACGACGATGTCCACGGAGCCTGCGGCCAAAACTTGGCGCTTGATTTGGTCAGAGAGTATCTCTTCCGGCACGGGTACCTTCCCTACGCGTTATCAGCCTCGACGGCCTCGACCAGGCGACTGAAGACCTCAGGCACTGCGGCCACGACGCGGTTCCAATTGGGGATGGGCGGCTGTCCCAAGGGATCGGCCAGAAAACTCTGCGCGGCCATACCCAAGCCCCGCACGAAGGCATGCGCGATTTCTTCTTCCGCGTGGCGATCAAAGCAGAGGCCATTCAGCATGGCGTCGGCATGATAGCGCGCGATGGTGTCCTCTGCATTGCGAATGTATTGTGCCTGGAGCGTCTGAAAAAAACCTTGGGAGAGCACCACCCCTTCCGCTGCGAGCGTGCGGAAAAGGGTCTTGGCGATATCCACGGTCATGCGCAGCAACCCCTTTTCCGGGTCTGCGGCCGAGAGGTTCTGATGCTTGTGCTCGTAACTGTCACACAGATCGACCTGGCAGATGCGCTTCAGCGAGAAGTTGCGATAGACCTCCGCCAGCATCCCGATCTCCAGGCCCCAATCACCGGGAATCCGATTCAAGCGCGCCACGTCGGAGTACATACAGAATTCCCCTGCTAAGATGTAACGGAAGCTGTCGAGATAAGCCAGGAAGGGATGGTTGCCTACGATGCGCTGGAGCGAACGCACCAGGGGTGAAATGAGCAGGCGCGTGGCACGGCCGTGCATACGATCGGTCACGCGGGCGTAGTAACCTTTCGAGAAGACGAAATCGATGCGGAGATCCGCCACGGGATAGCACAGCCGCGCCAGCAGCTCCCGCGAGTAGTTGAGGATGTCACAATCATGCAGGGCGATGATCTTGGCGCGGCCGAGCGCCAGGATATAACCATAAGCCATCCAGCATGAGCGTCCTTTGCCGTCCGCGCCTACCGACAGGCCCGCTCCCTCCAGCTCCCGGTAAATTTTCTGAATGCGCGGGCCATCGTTCCACACGATGCGCACATCGGGGTGCACTCCGGCTGACCGGCGCCTGGCTTCGGCATACTCGCCTCACGGTAGCTCAATCAGTAACTGGACACCCAGTGAGTGCGGCCATGCCGATGTGAGTATTCACGGGGCGAACCAGGGAAGGGTCGATCCGCGATCGGCTGCTGAATTCCGACCTGCCCGCTTCCTCGCTGCCCCGCACGCTGCCCCGCGGCCACGTCCGGGTTTCCAGCAATGCTTCTCAGATAGTGCTTGCCTAAAGCCTACCCGCAATGGCTTCTCAATGCAAATACCCGTCAAATGACCGGCGCTCGGTGCCTCGAGCGCCTAATCAAGCGGCCCGTTTTGCCACGCCTCACGATGGTAGCTCCGAGAACGGTGTTTCAAATTTGGTTGAAGACGCATGCTCAACAGCGGGTACGAGTCATGACGCGGCCATCCCCAAGTTGCCGATGGCGTAGAATAGAGCCAATGGCTAAAAACGGACCGCCAAAGGAAAAAGATCCTTGAAACCAGGGGACGGAACGTTTCACCGGTTTTCTGTGTCCGTTAATACGAATGCCTCCTGAGTTTCGCCGGCAGCCGGTTGGCGCGGACGGCCTCCCTTCTGGGGGACCAATCGGCGTTCCGTCTGGTGCTCCAGGGTTTGAACGAACTCCACAGGTCCCAGCGGTCGTCCCGTGTGAAAACCCAGTACGAGGCATGGCGCCCATGCACCCCCTGAGCGCCGGGGCCAAAACCTCCGCCCGGCGCGGGATCGCCATCCGATGCACGTGGTTCGGCATCAGACAATATCCCACCACCGCGACGCCCTGCAGTCGCACTGCGGGTAGTGGGCCAGTTTGATGTAGAAGCGGCTTTACGCCGCCATTTGGCGAGGTAAACTCGCCGCTACAATTTCAAACAGACCCACTACCGCACCGCGTGCCGCAGCGAATCCAGATTTTCCTACCGGTAGGAAAGTTATGAATAATTTAGTTGCCAACGACTAGCTTCCGCAGGAGTTTCAGGAACGGCTGGCGAAGTTCGGACTGGGGCTCCACACCGAGAAGACGCGGCTGATCGAGTTCGGCAGGTTCGCTCAGAGCAGCCGGCAAGCGTGGGGAGAGGGAGAACCGGAAAGTTTCACGTTCCTGGGGTTCACGCATTATTGCGGGACCAACAGCGCGGGGTACTTTACCCTCCGACGGCAAACGGCGCGGAAGCGGCTGGAGGCGAAGTTGCGGCAGGTAAAGCAAACGCTTCGAGCCGCATGCGCGAGCCGGTGCCCCAGGTGGGGGAATGGCTCCGACGTGTGCTGAATGGTTTCTACCAATACCACGCGGTGCCGGGCAACTGGGACAGCCTGAAGATGTTTCGTCGGCGGATCGGACGCTACTGGCGGTACGTCCTGCGACGGCGCAGCCAACGCGGACGAATCGCCGCGGAGCGCATGACTCGATTATTCAACCGCTGGCTCATTCCCCCCCGGCTGGTGCATTCCTACCCCAGTGTACGCTTTGACGCCGTGCATCCAAGGTAAGAGCCGTATGCGCGAGGAGCGCCTGTACGGGTCTGTGCGGGGGGCGGCCAGCAATCTCCGTCCCTACCGCGACCCATTTTTATTCCCCAGCGCCCTCACCAGTATATCTTCAAGACTAACTGTACCTGTCGTGGGGCGTTCGCTTGCGTGGTGATCACTCCGAAACTGCCGGAATTGAGAGTGGCATTCGGCCCTCCGAACGTCGGGTGATTGAAAGCATTATAGGTTTCCAAACGGAATTCGATGCGGGAGCCCTCGCGTAACTTGGCGAGAGAGAAATCCTTGAAAACCGATAGGTTCGCGTTGGCCTGCCCTGGCTGCCGGCAGCTTCCATCCGTGCGTGGAGCGTCGCCGATGGCAAAAGCGGGCGGAGTAATCACGACTTGCGGGTTGGTGAAGTAATCGTTCAATCTGGTTGCCCAGGAGCCTGTGGTGCATGTCAGGTTACCGACCAGATCCGGCCTTTGCGCCCCATAGGTCGGCAAGCTTTGGCCGCCCGCCAGCATCAGGGCTATGGGCCGGCCGTCATCAAAGCGCCACGTGCCCGTGGTATTCCAGCCGCCGACGAAGGCATTGAGGACGGAATTCGCCTTGCTAAATAAAGCCTTGCCGCGGCCGAAAGGCAGTTCGTAGACGTAGGAGAACTGGAGCACATCCGGAATGTCAAAGGTCGACAAACCCCGCTCGAGTTCCATGTTATTCGGGTCCTGAAGGCTCCCAAAACTTCCGAGCTCACCATTAGTCCCTATCTGGGAAGCGTCGTCGATGGATTTCGACCAGGCGTAGGTCACCAGAAACTGGAGCCCGTGGGAAAAGCGTTTTTCCAGCTTCACCTGGAGGGAATTGTAGTCGGAATTAGCCCAGGGAGCGGCGTCGCCCCCGACACCTGTAAACTGCGGGTACGGCAACTGGAGCTGGAAGGCCTGCACCATCGAACTCGAAAGCCCGCTGCTCACATTGGTGATAATCCCGTAGAACGGATTGGGAACATACGTCAGGAGGTTGCCGATTTGCGTGGAGTTGTATTGTTCCACTTGCGGGCCGAGGATGTCATAGTTGATGGTGGGACCTAGAAGGTGGGTGCCCTTGTTACCGAGGTAGGCCACATCCAGCAGAATGCCGGACGGGAATTGTCGCTGAATACCGAAAGACCACGACTGCTCATAGGGAGTCCGAGAGTCTACGCGGGGATTCGGCGCGTAAAGCCCAAAACCGACGTTATTCAATAACCCCAGACTGTTGCCGACGGGAAGACCCGGCCCAATGATCGGCCACGGATCGCTAAATCTTCCCCAGGGTGTTGCGTGGTCGTTCTGATAGCTGGTAAGCCAGGGAGTAACTTGGTCGAAGCCCTGAAATCCGGGAAAAACTATGCCCGACGTTGAATTGTTCCCTATAGCGTAGTAGATTCCGTAACCTCCTCGCACCACCAGGTTGTTTCGGGGACTAAAGGCAAAGCCAATGCGTGGCGCAACGTTGTGGTAGTCCGCAAGGTAGTTGCTACGGTTGGAGGGCGTCATGTATACCTCGCCCCCATGCAACGTTCCCAGGCTCGGAACCTGGAGCGGCGAAATCGCGCTGAGATCGAGCTCGTTCAAGCGGTTGTAGCGCTCGGTCTGGGGCAGAACAATTTCGTTGCGGAAGCCGAGATTCAGGGTGAGCTTTTTATTGACTTTCCAGTTGTCCTGGACAAATCCTGCGTACTGAAAGTTCTGCGTTGAGCTGAAACCCGGCACATCATAGTTTCCATACGCGCCCGGCCCGCCAACGCCGGTCAGGAAGCTGGCGATGGCATTGCCGCCGCCTGAAAAAGGGTACTCGGAAGTGCTCGTGAAGTCATAATTGAAACATCCCTGAGGACAACTGGGCAGGCTCTGGTTGAATTGACGCATTAATCCCTGAAATCCAAACTTCAGGCTGTGGCTCCCCTTCACCCAGGAGAGCGTAGGCGCCAGCTCGTTGGCTTCGTAGCCGTATCTCCCACAGCAGTAGTTCTCGGTCCCCAGTTGACCGGTACCCCCACCGAATTGATTGCTGGGGATCGAATAGTCGGCCCATGAAATACCAGGCAGCTCATGGACACCCGATCTGTCCATGTAGGTGGGCATTCCGAGCGTCGCCGAGGGCGAGATGGCCTTGAACTGGGGCTCGCCACCAACCGTTTCTTGCAGGTCGAAGCCCCGCGTGACCCCGAGCGAGACCGTCAACAGGAGCGCGGGACCAAACGTATGGGCGTAATTGATGGATACCAAGTGGGCCGTGGCCAGGGAAGTACCGGTGGAGCAGGGATCCGCAGGGTCCGTATTGCCGTAACAAACAACGGGCGGCTCGGTGTTGCTACCCCTCGAGTACTTCACACTCAAATGGTCGCGATCACTAAAGACTTGATCGATCTTGATGTCGTAGTTGCCCACCTTGTATAGGTTGATGGGGGAGCCCTCCCAATTCGTGTAGGGGTTGTAGGCAGAGGTCCCGACATTCAAATTGGGCGACGGCGTATAGGTAATATACTTGGCGGCGATGGGATCGATGAGGTTGCCCGGCTGTGCCGCAAGCTGATAACCGGTGCCAGTGAGGTTGGGATTTCCGGGACTCTGGTAGGTGGCCATATTATTGTAGGGGATAAACCCGGAGCGTACAGGACCACCCTGATCGGCGTTATAGACGCCCGTGTAAGGATCCCACAGTTGTCCGTTACCGTTAGGGGCATTGCACATCCCGTTGGTACCAAATGACCCGCCGGCGTCAGTGCAAAGTTCGCCAAAATCCCCCGACTTCTCGGCTGCGTCCGGCACGCCGGATGTCTCCGCGATCGTAGTAGCCTGTCGAATGCCGTCGTAGTCGAAGAAGAAGAACGTCTTATTGCGCCTGATCGGGCCGCCGATGGTGGCTCCAAAATCGTTAAGCCGGAGTCCGGGGATGGGAATGCCGCCCTCATTGTTAAAGAAGTTGTTGGCATCCAGCGCCCGGTTGCGGAAGAAATCGTAGAACTCTCCGTGGAATTTGTTGGTGCCTGAGCGGGTCACGATATTGACCACCGTGTCGCCGCTGAAGCCGTACTCCGCGCTGAAGTTTGTCTCCTGGACTGCGAATTCTTCCACCGAGTCCACGGAAGGTTCGTAAGTGGGCCACAAAGCATTGTGATAAGCGTAACTTGTTGAAACCCCGTCAATCAGAAAATCGGCAGTGGCGTTGCGGCTGCCATTGGAGATAAAGTTGTCTGCTGCGCACCCGTCAGTGGTTGGACCCGGAGGTTGAATGTCGGACGGGCAGGTGGTATCCACTTCCGTTACGCCTGGCGTGAGGAACGCCAAGTCCGAAAGCGAGCGGCCAATGAGGGGAAGGTCCTCCATGAATTTGCGATCTACGACCTGGCCGGTGACGGCGTCCTGGGCCTCGAGTAGCGGCGATTGTCCCTTAACCTCTACGGACTGAGTTCCCGACCCCACTTGCAGTGAAAAGTCCACGGTCACGTTGTGGTTGACTTCCAGGATGATGCCACCCCGCGTTTCGTTCTTGAAGCCCCTGGCTTCAACGGTAAGCCTGTAACTTCCGGGAGGTACGCTGCGGAACAGGTAACTCCCAGCAGCATCGCTGGTCGCCGTGAAACTAACCCCTTTCTGTTCATCCACCATTTGGACTTGTGCGCCGGGGACAACGGCCCCGGAAGGGTCCGATATCACCCCGGTCACCGTGCCGGTATAAAGCTGCGCCCGCAGCAGTGGGCAGAGCAACATTACGAGACAGGGGACGACTAGAACTAGCCTGACACGCAAGGCTTTAAACCCCATCATGGGTCACCTCCGAAGGATTTGTCTGTAAAGGTTACTCTTGCCCCAAGCCCCGACGAGCGTCGTCTTGCCTCTGCTTCCCCGTCCTCCGCAACGCGATCTCGATCAGTGCGGGAGGGGAAACCGCAAATCTTCAGCCTTACAATCTGACTTCGCCACCTGCGCCTTTAGGTAGCCTATCAATTATGCCTTTTTCGTGATCGAATGCCAAGCCCAACAAACCCCATGCTACGCTATCACCTAAGAGAATCCTAAACGTCTAAGAAGTATTATGTCTATCATTTATGCAAAAATCTTTGTCGTAAAAAACACGTTCCCGTCAGATCGAGAAATCGGTGGCGCGGCATAGGGGTACCGCCGATTTGACTTGGGGATTCTGCTACCCGCATGTCGCGTTTGGGCCGCCGGGTGGTGTCAGGCCATTGGTTTTGGAATACTTATCGAAGATGGACTGGTTGAGTCAGCGCGCCGTTGCCGGCCGAATCCCAGATGGCAAAGCGAACCCACTTTTTGCCGGTCGTAGGGAAGGGGATTCGAAACCGGCGGCTGCCGAAAGGCTCGATGCCGGTCTCCGATAGAACCTTCCGGTCCACGGTTGTGCCGTCGCTCCATACCAGTTCGACGAATTCCAGGGGAAAGGTCCATTCCGCGCGAGCGGTGAAGGTTCGCTCGACGCCGCTGCCTTCGATTCCGTAATCGTCCAGCAGGACTTCGCCGGTGCTGACATAGAAATCGCCGGCCCGCATGGCGCGTAGAATGGGGCTCCAGTCCTCGTCGAAAGCGGGCAAGTGCGCGAGCTTGACGTAGTTCACGATCAGTTGCGGATAGGTTTCATCGTCGGGATATTTCACATAGGTGTCGCCTTCGGCGATCATATACTTCGGGCCGGCCCAGTTGTTCATGTCATCCAAAACGCCGAAGCAGCGCTTTTCGCAGATGCGCGACTCGGAAAGATCCACCGGCAGGGATTGGAAGGAGGCGCCCAGAAACCGGTCGCTTTGGAAGTGGTCCCAAGTGCGCACGGCGTCGGGGTAGCCGGTGGAGCCTTTCGTCCGCGGGTGCGTCTGCCACATCAAACCCTGTTCGTCTTTGAGCAATTGCCAGCTCATCCGCCGCCGAACCCGTGTGGTAGACCTTGCCGTAGGCGGCATCCTGCTCCGTGAAAGGCTGGCCGGCTTCCCGCACGCGGCTCCAGTAGACGGGCTTGGGGAACACGAACGTGTAGTGCCCGCCCAGGCCGCCGTCCGGCTCCTCGCCCGGCATAATCAGGAAGGAGCGATCGGAAAAGCGGCGGCAGGCTTCGAAGTAATCCTTTTGCTCGCGGAACCGAATCGGGCCAGGGTCCCTGCATGTGCAAGTCGCCGTGGAAATCGGACATCATCGCGATGTTGATCGCCCAGGCCGCGGAAGACCGGGACGAAGCCCGGCTGGAGATCCATGGTGCCGGCGTCTTCCAGCATTTCGGTGAAGCGCGTGTGAAAATGGCCAACCATCACCTGATAGCCCGGCAGGGGCTTAAAGGTGTCGTTGTGGGTGAAGGCCAGGACTTTCTCCTGCGTGCTGCGGCTACCTTCGGCGCTCAAGTAATAATAAACCGGCCATCCTCTGCCAGGTGCCCGGCGGAGCGTTGTAAAGCGCGAAGTTTCCCAGGTTGTGTCGCGATTCCGAGACGCGCCGTTGCCACTCCTGGTCGGAGACTCCAAACGGTCGATACTCCTCTTCGTGCTCGGCCTGCCGCACGCCGGCTGAGAAGGTCCGGGCGTCATCCTTGCGATACCACACGTATCCGAGGTTCATCTCGATTTCGCGCGCGAAAAAGAACTTGTGGGAAGGCGGAAAGATGGCCACGGAGCCGCCCGTGGTTTCCACGATCACCAGGCGGTTGCGCGCGCGCAGTGCCACCGGGTCGTGGTTCGACGTCGCCGCCGAACTCGTACTGCTGCCAGGTGCGCGCCACGTCCTGCCAGACCACCCGCGGCGCCGTCTTGATGGAAAACCCTTTGAGGCCGGCATTGTATTTGTACGCTACGGAGGGCTCATCGGTCTTGGCGATGGCCTCCTGGCGCAGCAGGTTGGTTCCGCGATAAACCGTGAAGCGCAATTCACCGGCGAAGATTCCCAGAGAGAGGCCGGGGAAGGTAATTTCCAGGCGCGCGCCATCGGTTTTCACCCGGCAGCCTTCCGCGTGGTAGGTGGCGGTGGCCCGGCGGATTTCCTCCGCCGTGCGGGGCAAATCCAGATTGGTGCCGCGCGCTCCCGGAACCTCGAGCGGCGCATCCCAGAAGGCGTTCCATTTCTCTCTTTCGATTACGTCAGGGGTGATCGCGATTCCCAGGGCGCGCAGCGGCGCGGCTTGCTGCTCGGAGAGGCGCCGCCGTCCGCTGACCACCTCGAATTCAGGCGAGAGGTTGCGCGCCAGAACCGACCAGCCGCCCGCGCCTTTGCGCACGGCGAGTTCCCGTACCACGGGGCGGCTTGCCACCACGGCGAAGACGGCGCGCATCTGCTGGCCGCGCTCGCCCTGCCAGGTTACCTGTAATTCTCCGGCGACCTCGGCCGCTTTCAATCCCTCGATCGGCTGGTAATCGTGCAGGTTGCACTTCAAGCCCTGGCCCCACGCTAGCCTCGATGCCAGAACCATCATCAACACGACCTGATAAAGTTTCATCGGAAATACCCTTCCATCGGACGATGTGAAACAGCAATCTAACACCGAACCGGAATACGGGTCGGCATTTTCTCATCCCGCAGGGTCAACAAACCCCGGCCGGCGCATCCAAAATGAACCCGGTGGCACAGGCACTCCGAAGGCGTGAGAAAATAAACAAACTCGCGCAGAGACGCTGAGACGCAGAGGTTCGAAATAAGCAACTGCTTTCTTTTGTTTCTGGCCTCTGCGCCTTTGCGTCTCTGCGCGAAATGAATTTGCTCGTTCGGGATTTTCTCACACGTTCCTCCTGCGTGTGCGTTGGAGGACACAGCCAGGAGTGGCTGTGTCACGGCGCTCGGATGCATGAACCGGTGCCCAAGGTGGGAGAATGGCTTCGGCGTGTGCTCAACGGTTACTACCCATACCACGCGGTGCCGGGCAACTGGGACAGCCTGAAGATGTTTCGGCGGCGGATCGGACGCTACTGGCGGCACGTCCTCCGACGGCGCAGCCAACGCGGACGCATCACCGCGGAGCGCATGACTCGATCATTCAACCGCTGGCTCATTCCACCCCGGTTGGTGCATCCCTACCCGGACGTGCGCTTTGACGCCGTACATCCGAGGTAAGAGCCGTGTGCGTGAGTAGCGCCCGTACGGATCTGCGCGGGGGCGCGGTCAGCAATGATCGTCCCTACCGCGACCCATTTCCCAGCCATGCGCCGACACACTTACAGACGAGGTCAGGGATTTCTGAGCTTTAATGCCTCGACCAGATCGCCGGCCCGGCGGAATTCAGCCCCGCTCCCACCCAACGCGTAGATCGAGGCCGTGTAGGAGTACGCTGCCGGCAGAGGCGTCAACGCGACAATCTCCCGCGGCGCCATTAGGGCAGCCGCTTCGGGAAGGTCAGTGATCCGGAGGATGTTCAGGAATTGCGGCCCCACCCAGTGGGTATCCGGCGGACGATCCAGGACGGCCCGCGCGGGCCGTCCATCAAGGATGGCGGCATATAACGCCAGGACACCCGACTCGCCTTTGCCGTAAAGGGAGATCTGAGCGGGATCTACTCGCAGGTCGCTCACCATGAAATCCACGGCCCGCATGATGTCCCACACTTGCATGGATTCGATGGTTTCACCCATGATTTCGGCGGTCCTCTCCAGCGTTACCCACTGGCGGTCATCAATAGGAAAATCCGTGGCCCGGGGCTTGAGGACTAGGACATCGGCCTTCCCCAGCAAGGGAAGCAGTGCATCAAAGTCCACACTCGAAATGGAATCATGGCGGCCCTTCACATAGATGAGAGCGGGGCGGGATCCTGTGGATTGTCGGGGGCGAAAGAGGAGGCCCGAGACCCGCAGGGAAGGCTCACTGGCAAAACTCACGTCGAATACGTCGGCATAACCGTTGGCCCAGGTATCCGAGTTGGGCTTGCGGACGGCATCGATAGGAACGGGCGATTGCGGAAAGGCCCGGAATACCTTTTCCCGGAGTTGGGTCAGGAGCTGTTCTCGCCGCGCCGACCAAGCGGCTTCTGTCTTCCACATTTCGAGGGTCACCGGGTGAGTGAACTCATTCTGAATGCGGTAATTCCGCGCATCCGAAGGCGCTTTCGCCAGGCAGACCAGATCCTGTTCAGGCATTGGTTCCGTGGCGACCGGGACCACGGGTGAGCGATCACCCTGGAGCCACTGTTGAATCCAGGCATCGGCCTGGGCCTGCATGGAGGGGGTGTCGCTGTGGCCGATGTCCTCATCATAGGCTTCCACCTTGTCCGTCGCCCCATACCAGGCATAAACCCTCTTGAGTTTCTCGTAAACCGCGTTGTAGCCCGCGGGAGGAAACATGGGATCACGGCGCGCGTTCAGGAACTTCAGTGGACGTGGCGCTATCAAGGCACCGGCCAGGGACAGGTCCTGTTGATAAATGTTGGGATAGAAGATGCAGTCGCAATTCTCTTCGACGCCATGGTTCAAAGCCTGACTTTCCACGGTGTAGGTGCCGTGGACGGGCACCACCACTGCAAAGCGCTCGTCCACCGCGCCTGCGTACCAGGAGATGGCACCGCCGCCGGACCTTCCCGTCAGTGCAAGGCGCCGGGGATCGACTTCCGGGCGCGAATCGAGGAAATCCACGGCGCGCATGGCGTTCCAGACTTCCACTCCGGCGGGCGTGTAGCCGAGCGATAACCACTGCCACATGTTTTGGTCGCACAGGCCGTGATGAACTCCCGGAATCTCGGCAAACTCCAGAGTGTCCAGCACCAGCGCCACGAACCCATGTTCCGCAAACCACATGCCGTGGTGTTGGTAGTGAGTTTTGGCGCCCGTGGGCCCCGGCGAGTGACCGCAGACGTAGACCACCGCCGGAAAGGGCTTCGAGCCTCGCTTCGGGATGTAGAGATTGCCGGTCACGTAGAGACTCGCCATGCTTTGGAAGACCACCTTCTCGACGCGGTAGGTTGGTTCCTCAACCACACCGGTGACGGTTGCATGCAGAGGAGTCCTCGGGGGCAGGGGATCCAGGCCCAGCATGTAGAGCAGCCGCCGCCGAACCTCGGATCTTCGGGCTTCCCATTGCTGACGGTTTTCTACCTCGCTGAGCGCCTGCCGGCTGATCCACTCGCCTTGTTGAATCAAGCACTGATAGAAGTCCTGCCGGCGGCGCTCTTCCGGACTGGTCTGGTCAGCGGCGTGAAGCGGAACGGCGGCAAGGCTCGGCAGCAGAAACAGCGCGAAGATGATGCGCCCCGCGAGCTTGCGGACCCTCCGTCCGTGATGAAAACTCGGTGTCATCGATCCTCCCAGCTTGAGCACGAATTTCCTCCCGCTGTCAGGTCTCAGCGGGATCCCAGGGTTTGTGGCGGCAGGGCGGGACGTGGCAAACATGGTGAAGCCCGGCGACGGCGGAAGCGCGGAGGCCCGTCGTCAGATTGGGGGGACAGCGTCCCCGTCCTGTCCCAATTCATCCTGGATGTAAAGGAGATTCCTGTCGAAACTCCAATGGACGTCGCGGAAGTAAGATGCCATGGCCGCGCTGTCTCCCGCCTCGGTAATACGAATGATCTCCCGATGTTCGGCGACGGATTTGGTGAGAAAGTCCACCGTGGAGTTGGTGCGGGCAGGAGGGAAAACATTCAGAAGCGCACGAACCGAGTCGCAAACTTTGCACAGAATCGGATTGTCAAGCTTTCCGATGAATACATCGTGGAACTTGTGATTAAGGGATCCGAACGCTTCGAAGTTACCGCTCTGTGCCGGCGCTTCCATCGCGTGGTTGATTTCTTTGAGCAAGCGAATGTCCTCGGCGTTAATCTGCGGAACTGCTAGGCCGGCGCTGGCGCCTTCCAGGATGCCGAGCGTCTCATAAACTCCCTTGACGTCTTGAACCGTCAGCCGTCGGACAGTGTAACTGCGCCGCGAATTGCACACCACCAAGCCGTCCATCTCCAGCTTCAAGAGGGCCTCGCGGACGGGCGTGCGGCTTATGCTAAGCTCCCGTGTATAGTTACCCTCAGAAATGCGCTCCCCGGGCTTCAGCTCACCGTTGGCGATTTGCTGGTGGATGATCTCATATACTTGGGCAGCTAGGCTTTTGTCGTTGATGCGCATCGGCATTGGTTAGACTGCAAAACCTCTTTCATATACTATATACGTTATTTTGTCAAGGATGGCTTTGGCCGCTCAATTTCGTTCGAAATGTATTGAGTTTTCGTGTACAAAAAAAGTTCTTGACAACCGAATATATATAGTATATCAGTCTTCAATTGCCTTCCTCCTCCCATTCGCGTCATTTTGCCGCGGATAGGAGGCGGAGGCCAGCGTAACGAGATTGAGCGCCGAAGGCTATCATCTTGCCTGGCGCCGATAGTCGTAAGGCGGAGGATTCAGATGAAATCATTCAAACGACGATTATTGATTCTGAGCCTGCTTTTGATTGGGTCGAGTCTGCCGGGCTTTGGCCAGTCGACCCAAAGTACCATTCTCGGTACAGTCACCGACCCCAACGGTAGGGCAGTTCCGGGTGCAAGGATTGAGGTGGTTAATATTGGGACCAGCTTCAGTCGAACGGTAACCACTGACAGCACTGGCAGCTATCGCGTCCCTGACCTTGACCCAGGGACTTATAGGGTGGTGGCGGTCCAGCCGGGCTTCGACCGCTGGGTTGGCGAAGGGCTCACGCTTGAGGCCGACCAGATCAAACGTGTCGATGCCCGGTTAAATTTGGGTAGTGTCAACACCACCGTAACCGTCCAAGCGCGTGGGACGAACTTAGATACCGAGGCCGCGACCCTGGCCAACCCGCACCTTGCCCTTGAGTTCAGCGAGCTGCCGATGAGCATTTACGGGCGTAGCTCTTTCAACGTCACCTTCGTGACGGCCGGCGTCCAATCAACTTCTGGCCAGGTTATAGTCAACGGCGCACCTGATAGCGCCAACAGCTTCACCGTCGACGGCGTTGCTCACGATGACGCAGTAAGCAGCCGCCAGTCGCCTAATAATTTTGACCTGGACGTTGATGGAATGCAGGAGATTAAGGTTCAGACGGCCAACAACTCGGCCGAGTATCCCCAGGTGGGGCAATTCATCACTGTATCCAAATCCGGCGGAAACCAGGTACACGGCAGCTTGCTATGGGAGGACTTCAACAGCTACTTCTCCACCCGCGATTTCTTCGATTACACCAGCCAAAAACCAGCATTTACAAACAATAACGAATTCGGTGTAACGTTTGGCGGGCCGGTTTACATCCCGAAACTCTACAATGGGCGGGACAAGACCTTCTTCTTCTTCTCTTACGGCGGCCAACGGTATCGCATTGGGGCTCGGGGCTACCTGAATGTGCCCACCACTGCAATGCGCAATGGCGATTTTTCCTCTATCGCCAGCGCGGTGACCATCCGCGATCCATTAACCGGGAATCCCAATGACCCGTCCACTTGGCAACCGTTCTCCGGCAACATCATCCCCACCAGTCGGATCAATCCGGTCGCTCAGGCGTTCGAAAACCTCCTTTACCCGCAACCGAACCGCCCCGGCTCGGGGACATTTGGGGTGGCCGGCAACTACACATCCGACCCCGGAGGCGCTTTTAACAATGACGTCTACTCCGCCCGCATCGATCAAAAAATCTCTGATCGCAACACGATATTCGTCCGCGTGGGCCTCACCAAGACCAACCAGGATTATTATCCCGGCCACCTCATCGATGGGCGCGATGGCGGCCAGATCGACCAAAATCCCGGGAGGACGGTGACCATTGCTGATACCGACAACTTCACCCCGACTGTGGTCAACGAAGCACGCCTGGGTTACGTTCGTTTGCTTTACGGCGGCACGACCGGCGTGCCGGTCGACGCGAACTACGTTGCAGAACTCGGCTTACAGGGAATTAGCAACCCGGGGAATAAATCTCGTTATCTGGATAGCATGCCGGTTTTCAACCTCCAAAACTTTACCGGAAGCACCGGGACTTATTACTATTACCAGGCCCAGAACACGTACGAGGCGACGGACAACCTAACGTGGATTCGCGGCAAACATACGCTCAAGTTCGGCGGTGACGTCCGCCGATATGACATCAATAATCTTGGAATCGGACCCGACGAGACCGGAGGCTTCAGTTTCAACGGCGCGATTACCGGGTTCGATTACGCCGACTTGCTACTCGGGCTCCCGGAATCCACGTCCCTTCTCACGCCACCGCCGGCCAATTACCCACGCAGTACAAGGTATGGCCTTTATGCGCAGGACGATCTGAAAATCAATCGGAGATTGACGCTGAACTACGGCCTGCGTTACGAATATGGGAGCCCCTGGGTGGACAAGTTCAACAATCGTTATGCTTTCGATCCCACGACCGGCAGTTTAGTGGTAGCGGGAACCGCGATTCCGAACAACTTGGTACCCCAGGTTGCTGCGACCTTGCCAATCATTACGGCCCAGCGCGCTGGTCTTCCGACCCGGAGCTTGGAGTTTGCAGACCGCAACAACTGGGATCCGCGTTTGGGGATCGCTTACCGCCCCCTCGGTAACGACACGACAGTGGTGCGCATAGCCTACGGATTGTACACCCAGGTCCTTCCCGGATTGCTTCCCATCTCGTATGGAACAGGCGGGCCCTGGGAAACCTCCCAGAGCTTCAATTACCTCGGTGCCGCGCCAACTCAGACGTTTCCAGACCCTTTTACGGAGGGCGGTCCCTTCCAAGGGGTGAGCAACATCGCTGTGGTGGACCCTCACTTCGATAACCCACGTGTCCAGCAATGGAATTTTTCCGTCGGACGCCAGTTTTGGGGGACCGCCATCGATGTGGCTTACGTGGGGACCAGGACGACGCGCCTCGCTGCCTCAATGGATCTCAATTTGTTACATCCAAGCACCGAACCCTTCAATGCGGCGCTCCGTCCCTACTCGCTGTTTAACTCGGTCATGTGGGCCGAGAGCGGGGCGTCAGCAATGTACAACGGCTTGACCGTTCAGGCCCGGCGTAGGCTCAAAAATGGACTATTTTTCAACGCCAACTACACATATGCAAAGGCGCTGACGGATGCCTCGCTGCGTAATTACGCTCAGGCTTTCGAGCAGAACCAATATGACCAGCATTTGGAGTGGGGCCCAGACCCGAACGTCCTTCGGCACCTATTGTATATAGATTACATCTACGAACTTCCAGTGGGGCGTGGAAAGAATTTCTTGCCCAACCTGAACCGTGTGGCGAACGGATTTCTCGGAGGTTGGGAAGTGGTTGGGATCACTTCGATATATTCCGGGCAATACATGAGTCCCGGGTTCTCCGGTGTTGACCCCGCTAACACGGACCAATTCAGCGGGCGCCCGGATTGCGTCGGAAACGGCAATATCAGCAACACAGTCGGCACCATTAAACTAGGCGAACCTATGTGGAACATCAACGCCTTCCGGGTGCCCCAGTCGGGCCGTGGATCGTACGGAAACTGCGGAGTCAGCGTCCTAACCGGTCCCCCGACGGACCTATGGAATGCCGGGCTGTCGAAGAATTTCAAGCTCGGTGAGGGTAAGCGCTTGCAAATCCAGTGGGAGTTGTTCAATGCCTGGAATCACCCTAACTTTTCTCCTGGCGATACGACTATCACTAATGGGGATTTTGGGCTCAGCTTTTACGGTGGCGGTGGCCGGCAGATGCTCTTTGGCGCACGCATTGATTTTTAATGCCTGACGGTTCTATGGCGGTCTGGGTTCTCCGGCAATGGCAACACCAGTATCACGTCTGGCAGTCTTGGATTGACGGACTCCGGCGGTTTTTCCCCGCCGAATGCTTTTTAGATTGCGTTTTGACTTCTGATTTCGTCGGGTCTTGGGCGGCGCCTTCCGGGTATTTGATCGGGGGGGCTATTTCCCCCGTAGAGTGGCGGAGGCTGGGGGTCTTCAACTTAGCTTCCGCCGCGCTGTCGCAGTGGCCAGGCGGAATAAGCGACCCTGTGAATGGGAGTGCACACCGCTCATCCTGGGCGGTAAATCCGGGACATCTCTCCCGCTTTGGCTCTTCAGGTTGCCAACACCACCTCACCCAAAAGGGAGAGGCATTAGTCCTCCATCTTCGGCCAGGAGCTTTCACCATGCAGTTTTCCGCCAGTGGAGTGTCCACCGCAGAAAATGCCCTTGGCAGCAAAGGTTCGGGGGCGGAACTGGATTTCACCGTCCGACCCTGCCTAACCCAGGACGAGCTTGCCGCTTGCATCGAAATCCAGAAACTGATTTGGGGTTACAGCGAAAGAGATGTCTACCCGCCGAGGTTCTTTATGAACCTGGTCAGGATCGGCGGGCATGTCCTGGGAGCCTTTTTGCCGCAAGACCGCCTGATCGGATTTGTCGCCTCTTCTCCGGCCTGGCGCTGCCAGCGCCGGTATTACTATTCCCTCGCCCTGGGCGTGGTGCCCGAATACGAGAGCCGGGGGGTGGGCCGGGCGCTGAAGTTTGCACAGCGTCGCACGGCGCTACGAATCGGCATCGATTGCATCGAGTGGACATTTGATCCCCTGCGGACCAAGAATGCTCACTTCAATATTGCTCGGTTGGGCGTAATCGTGCGCCGCTACGTCCCCGACTACTATGGGCCTGTGCAAAGTTCCTTGCAGGCGGGCCTGGCCAGCGACCGCCTGATTGCGGAGTGGTGGCTGAAGTCACCGCGGGTTAGAAAGGCCCTTTCCGGGAAGCCCCCACGGAATCCTGGGCGCAAGCCGGCCGCCGAGGTTAACATTCCATTGGACCTGGACGCGCTACTGGAATCGAATCCTGCCGAGGCACAAACGTGTCAAGCGGCGGTGCGAGCTCAGATCGAGAAGTGTTTTGCACAGAACCTTGTGATCACAGGTTTCGCCTACGATGGAACATCGGCGCTGTACTTCCTCGATCATGATGAAGACTGAGAAGGTTCAAATCTAGGAAACCAGGGGACATCCAGACGGGACGTTTCCCCCGTTTTCGGTTTCCGTTAATACGAATGCCTCCTGGCTTTTATCGGCAGCCGGTTGGCGCGGACCGCCTCCCTTCTGGGGGACCAAGCGCCGCTGCGTCTGCTGCTCCAGGATTCGAACGAACTCCACCGGTCTCGGCGGTCGTCCCGTGTGAAAACCCAGTACGAGGCATAGCGCCCATGCACCCCCTTGAGCGCTTCGGCCAAAACCTCCGCCCGGCGCGGGATCGCCACCCGATGCACGTGGTTCGACACCAGACAAAATCCCACACTGCTACGCCCTGCAGTCGCACCGCGGGGAGTGGGCCAGTTTGATGTAGAGGCGGCTTTACGCCGCCATTTCGCGAGGTAAACTCGCCGCTACAATTTCAAACAGACCGGACCGTTGATAAAGGTTGCCTTCAGAATTTGCAGCAATAATTCTTGAAATAATACTCGATGCGCATGTAAAGTACTGGCCCATTGGCGGTTCGTGGGGAGATTGTCCAAAATGCTCAGAACTTTAACCTTGTGACAGGCCGGATTCCGGCCAGTCTCTACCTTAGTGAGGATCACCCAATGATTTATCGCATAAGAATAAGCACGGCGCTGGCCTGCGCCATAATTGCACTGAGCTTGTCGGCGACGGGCGCACGCGCCGAAACTCCTTCAGCGCTGTTTACACGCGGCTACACGGTGATGCCGGCGCCGCAGCAAGTGGGCCTGAAAGGCGGGGATTTCGAGTTCAGCAGCGGCTGGCGGATGGAATTGGGCGCTGGGGTGAAGGCGGATGACGTGGCGGTGGAGAGCCTGAAAGACGGCTTGTCGAGCCGGGGCAGGGTGATGCTTGAGACCGAAGGACGTGGCCATGCACAAGGTAAGGTGATTGCCCTCGCCATTCAGCCGGGCTCGGTCCAGATCGGCGAGGCAACGGACAAGAACAAAGCCTCCCTTGAGGAGCAGGCCTATAAGCTCGAATTAAGCAGCGACGGGATACGCATCACCGCCAATGCCGCGCCTGGGCTGCTCTACGGAGTCGAGACCCTGGTGCAATTGGTGAAGCCTGAGCAGGGCAAATTCTGGCTGCCCGCGGGAACGATTACCGACTGGCCGGATCTGGGTTATCGCGAAATTTTCTGGGACGAGCAAAAGCACCTGGATCGTTTCGAGGTGATGAAGCAAGCCATCCGGCGCGCCGCGTTCTTCAAACTGAATGCCCTTTCATTGCGGCTGAACGAATATTTTGAATATGCGAGCGCTCCCGCGCTGGTGAATCCTTACGCGATGTCAGCGGCTCAGCTCCAGGAGCTGACCGACTACGGGTTGCACTATCACCTTCAAGTGGTTCCTTATCTGGACGGGCCCGCCCACGTAAATTGGATTCTGGAGCGTCCGGAATACCAGAAGCTCCGAGAGTTCCCCAACGAAGCGTTCCAGATGTGTTCGACGAACCCGGAGACGTACAAGCTGCTGGAGGGGATGTATCAGGACTTGATGGACGCCAACAAGGGCGGGCAATATTTTCACCTTTCGACGGACGAAGCCTGGTTTGTGGGGTTGGCGCACAACGATCAGTGCAACGAAGCAGAGCGGGCGAAAGAACTGGGGAGTCCCAGCAAGATGTGGGTGGAATACACGCAGAAGACGGCAGCCTATTTACACGACCACGGCCGGAAGGTGATTTTCTGGGGTGAAACTCCGCTCCAGGTGGAAGACATTCCCCTGCTGCCGTCGTGGCTGATCAACGGCGAAATTTACAGCCAGCGGTACAACGCGGCATTTAAGGCGCAGGGGATTCAGCAGATGATTTATACCAGCGCGCAGCCGGATGATCCGCTCTTTCCTGCCTACTACATTCTTTCACCCCACGAGGAGCTGCACACGCGCGAAGGAGTGACGGAGCGCGCCACAGGAGTATTCAACGAAATCTCTTATACCTCCGGCCGCCAGCAAGCGGATTTGATAGGGGTGGATATTTATGCTTGGGGGGATGAGAACCCGCATCCGGAGACGTTCTGGCTGGGCTACGGGATGGGGGCGTCGGCGGCGTGGCATCCGGGATATCCCGACCCGCACGAACTGACGCAGAGCTTTTACCGGCTTTTTTATGGACAGGGAGCCACGGACATGGGGAGGCTGTATCAGTTGATGAGCACGCAAGCTCAGTTCTTCGGTCAGAGCTGGGATAGCGCGCCTTCCGGAGCATTGCCGGTGCAATTTGGTGAGTGGTACGGTATGGTTCCCCACCCCCCGAGTATTCAGACAATTCCGTTGCCGCCTGTGCCCACATCCGATTATCTGGTTCTGCATTCCGATTGGGCGCAACAGAACGCCCGGCGCCTCGAACTCGCCTGGAGATTCCGGGGCGAAAATGACGAGCTGTTAAACCTTTTGTATAAGAATCTGGCCTCCGTCCAGTTCAATCGCTATAACCTTGAGGTTTATTTCTCGATTGCCAAGCTGTGCCGCCAGAACCTGCTGATGCTCAGCGGCTTGGAAGAGATCAACAATGATCTAGTGACGGCCCAAGGTGCCGCCGCCAGTCTGCACTATGAGGACGCGGTCACGGCTCTCGATCAGGCGCTCGATGCGGCTGGAAAAATCCGCGACGAACGCAACCAGGCGCTTCAGGATGTGACGACGACCTGGTACAAGACGTGGTTTCCCAGAGTTCGAGAGGCCAATGGGCGACACCTCACCCCTGTTCCACAAGACTTTATGGATACTCAAAGCACCGAAGATGGCCGGCGCCGCCAAGAGGGCCTGCTTTACCTGATCGATCGAGAGTTTTTGCTGCCTTTCGGGGAATGGGTCAATCGGGTGCAGAATGCACGAAACCGTTATGCAGCCGCCCATCAGCTGCCTGCCCGCGAGGGCAAACTCGACTGGCAGGATGCCACAACCTTGCACAGTCAGCCATTTAACCGCGAGCTTTAAGCTAACCAACGTTTTTAATAAAAGAAGGATTTCGTTTGTTCTTGTAGTGACGGCTTGCGAACCGCCCCTACAAGAAAATGCCCAGGGCGACCTCCTTCGCTTCGCTCGGAAACCAAGGGACAGACTGGAGTGAACCCCAAAATTGAGACACGGAAACTAGGGGCACTTTTGGTTAAATGGAAAGGGGTCCCGAATGACGGAACAGCGTGTTTTCAGTTGGGAGTTCAAGGAACGGGTGGCGCGGCGCATGCTCAACGGCGAGAGTGTCAGTGCGCTGCATCACGAATTGCAGATCAAGCGCAGCGTGCTGTACCGCTGGCGCGACGCCTACCGCAAGGAGGGAGTGGCGGGCTTGCAACGGGTCGGAGGCCGGCCGCCGGGAGTGCCCAATCCACCGCGGTCGACTGGCGAACCGGGGGCAGCGGCGGCTCGCCGGATGGCAGAACTGGAGCGGAAGATCGGTCAGCAGGCCCTGGATCTGGATTTTTTTCGCAGAGCCTTCAAGCGAGTAAAGGAGTTGCGCCGGAAGGACGCCGAGCCTGGCGCGACAGCATCTACGCCGAGATCCGGGGAATGATGCCGCTTGAGGGCTTCCAGGCCGATCACGCCTGCCAGATCGCGCAAGTCAGCCGGGCGGGCTTCTACCGCCACTATGCCGAACACGAACCCCGTCAGGCCGACGTCGCGGTGCGCGACCTCATCCAGCGCATTGTGCTGGAGAACCGCTGCTACGGTTACCGCCGCGTGACCGCCGAGCTGGACCGCCGCGGCGTCGTGGTCAATCACAAGCGCGTGTTGCGGCTCATGCGTATGGATAACCTGTTGGCAGTACGTAAGCAGCGCTTCGTCTTTACCACCGATGCGCGCCATACCTATGCCGTCTATCCCCACCTGGCGGCGCGCTTGGTGCTCACCGCCGTCAATCAACTCTGGGTGGCGGACATCACCTACGTGCGCTTGCGCGAAACGTTCCTCTATCTGGCGATTGTGCTGGATGCTTATTCGCGCCGGGTGATCGGTTGGGAACTGGGCGAGGATCTGAGCGCCGACCTGGCGCTGGGTGCCTTAAACCGCGCCTTGGCGGACCGTTCCCTCGCGCCGGGTATCATGCATCACTCCGACCGCGGAGTGCAGTACTGCAGCCAGGCCTACGTCGAGAAACTCCAGGCGCACGAGTTCATCATCAGCATGAGCCGTACCGGCAATCCCTACGACAACGCCAAGGCGGAATCGTTTATGAAGACTTTGAAATCGGAAGAGGTCTATCTGCGCCAGTACCGCGATCAAACTGACGCTCGCTCCTCCATTCAGCGGTTCCTGGAGGAGGTCTATAACGCCCAGCGGCTGCACTCCGCCCTCGGTTACTTGCCCCCGGCAGAGTTCGAGCGCAGTCCGCGGGCTCAAAACAAAAAGGAGGCCGCTGCGCGGCAGCTTCCCTGATGAGTTTTTCAAGGCATGGGGAAATCTATCATTGCGATGAGGGTCACCGCAGTGAGCACCGGTGGGGTGAGGGCGCGATCCCTCAGGAGCACGCCCTCGCTCATCGCAACGATGAGTTTCCGGCTGGCTATTCCTCGGCGGGTTGCTCTCCAGCAGTGCCCGCCTCCGCTTCACCAGCCGGCGCCATCATCCTAGAATTGGCTCCTCTTGCCAAGGATTTTGCAGCGAATGGTAAACTGTCCCTAATTACTGTGTCTCAGCCACGGGGTTCACTCCAAAACTGTCCCTAATTACTGTGTCTCAGCCACGGGGTTCACTCCAGACGGAACGTTTCCCCCGTTTTCGGTGTCCGTTAATACGAATGCCTCCTAATACGAATGCCTCCTGACTTTCGTCGGCAGCCGGTTGGCGCGGACGGCCTCCCTTCTGGGGGACCAAGCGGCGCTGCGTCTGCCGCTCCAGGAGGCATAGCGCCCATGCACCCCCTTGAGCGCCTGGGCCAAAGCCTCCGCCCGGCGCGGGATCGCCACCCGATGCACGTGGTTCCTGCCACCTGCTGTTACCTGCTCGCAGGCTGAACTGTGGGAAACCCCATGGGTTCCGCCGCCGGTCAGGATCTCGGGGCCGCTCCCGGGGGCAGGCGCTTCAGGGAAGCGTCGTCCAGCACCAGAACCCAATCACCTTCGGCCGGCGGAGTAAGTTTCTGCCCGCCGCTGGCCGGGAACACCCCCGCCGCGGTGGCTTTACCATTTCTTGGATCGAACCACCAAGCCTGGACTTGGCTACCGGAGACCTTGCTCATGTCCACGCTGATCGTCCTACTTGTTGGCATGTAGGCAATCACCGTACTTCCATCCGAGGTGCGCGCCGCCGCAAGGTAGTCAAGGCCGTTGAACTCGCCCAACCCTGCGGTTACCACCTGGTGTTTCTGATCCGGAAGCAAGTCAAACCAGGGCCGCGAGCGGAAAAGTTTGCCCCAATGCATCATGCCCACCGAACCCGGAAGATCCATCGCCTGCTGCCACCCGGGACTGATGATGTCAATGGGGAAATCACCCATGACCTGACCGAAACCGCCGCAGAGGACCGACCAATAGGCTTGTCGGCGGATTTGGACTTCGGAGGAGTTGTGCTCGCCTTCGTAACTGGACTCGATCAGGATAAAGGGCATGGCGGGTTTACGGTTGTAATCCTGAAGCAGTTTCTTATGCACAATTTCGTAAGTGTAAGTCGCATTGAAGTCAAGCCAGCCGCCCCCGGAGTAGTAATCCACAGCGGAATGCTCCGGGTCGCATTCTGCTGAGAACAGGTGGCGGTGGTCATATTCCTTGATACCCAGCGCAATCATGTCGACATCCTCCAGCGCCGGCCCGGGATCCAGGTCTGCACCCATCATCCACATGATATTGTCAAAGTCCTTGTAGCGCTTGCCGAGATAACGGCCGTAATCAAGGCATTTTTCGGGACCGTTGGCTAGCGCCTCTTTCACCCACCCCTCGTCGGTGCCCTTGTATCCCAGGTATATGGGATAAAGGAGCACCTGGATGCCGTTTTCCGCAGCCTTCCTGATGACCCAATCGGCATAGGCAAAGTACTTCTCATTGGGCGTGGTAAAATCGCCGGGCGTAGTGAAAGGGCCTTCACCGGCGACATTCAGGGGGGGATGCTTACAAAACTTGTGTTCGATCAGGTTCACCTGGGTGCCATTGAAGCCCTTTTGGCGCCGGTTCTCCAAGTACTGTTCAACTTCCGCTTCATTCAACCCCACAATCAATGACCAGGCGGCGTCGCCTTGCAGGAGGAAAGGAGCGCCATTCTGGTCAACAAGGTATCTGTGGTTTGTGCTGGGAAATAGTTGTGTGACCCTGCTCCGCGATTGCCCTTTCCCAATCGTGGCCCCCAGCAGAACACCTGTCACGCAGGCTGCAACCAGAATCTTGGGAACACCGCGCACACTATTCCCCGTTTTATACCGCATGTTACCCTCCCCGGCGGATCCCGCATGTCGAGAGCTCGGTCGTCTGCAAGAACCCTATCGTGCGAACCTCAATAATCGTGATTCCCAGTGCTTATTTCCAACCGCTAGGGTTGGCAAGAATCCTCTCAAATCATGGTCCAAAGTCTGCCGACTCTATCAACAGGACCCAATCAGAAGTCCCTGCACTGTTTTTTCCCGGCGTAGCGAACGTTCTCTCGCCCGAGTTCGATAAAGGCGAGCCGGGGATTGTCGAGTAGGTTCCCTTGGTTGGATCAAACCATTTGGCGTTTACGGGGCCGCTGAATTGGCTCATGGCGACCGTTAGCGTCGTGTTGACCGGCATATACGACACCGAGCCCGAACGGTCGGCAAAATAGGCTGTAGTCGCATAGCCGTTGTCGATGATGCAAGCCTTATCCTTAATGCCCAAATTCGGAGTTCCGTAGCCGGCGGTCACCATGATGTGGCGTTGGTCAGGAACCAAATTGTACCAAGCGACCCGTTTCATAAAGGAAGCAAGGTAGCCAAATTGAGTAATGCCAACGCTGTCCAGGTCGTTCTGCCAATTCTTAACAAAAGGCCAGATGTTCATGTTTCCGTAGATGTACCCGCAGGCGCCGGCAAGCGAGCTCCACCATTCCTGCCTGCGCAAGATTTCTGCCGTCGTCGCGGGCAGCGCAGTCGTCCAGTTCTGCGCAGTCGCGTTCTCGTAATACCCCTCCTCGACGAACACGGGCACAGCGGCGGCGTTGTAGGCCGCATAGACTTCGCCATAATCGCAGTAGTAGTCATAAACCCCATTGAGCGTCGTATAAGGAGCGAGAAGCGAGTCGTCAAGAGATTTGCTGCGGTTGAAATCCAACTCCGTGGTTTGTAGGTGGCTCTTGTCCACCGAGGCTATGCCCGCCATAAGCTTCCCGAGGAGGATGTTGTCTGTCGAGTCAGTCCTCCAGTTCTGGAAATCAACCCCCGACATCCATATGATATTGGGGAATTTCTTATAGCGATTCCCCAGGAAGACGCCGAAGTTGTACATCTTGGTGCTGCCGCTAGCCTCCATGAGCGGCTCCAGGCCACTGGTGTCCCAGACACAAAACAGGACAGTAATTCCGTGGCTGCCCGCCAAATTGATGTAATCATCCACGCGCGACCAATAGTCGCCATTGGGAGCTGAGATGTCGTAGGTTGTTGGACTGTTGCCGGATTTGAAGGGCGCGATTCCATCATAGGTCTGCATGCTGCTATGGCAGCCGACAAGGCCTGTTCCGTTGATAGACGAAGACTGCGAACACAGGGCAAGCACCCAGACGATGTTGACGCCACGAGTTTGACGGTCGGCGAGATAGGTGGTCCATTGCGTTCTGTCGAGAAGGGCGAAGGCATTCTGGGGCGCATCGCCAACCAGAAACACCGGCGTGTTGTTCTGGTCCACCAAGTACCGGCCGTTATCACTTGCCTTGAGCGGGTACTTCATTGGGCTACCCGGCGCCATATTTGGCTTAAGCCTGCTTGATGTTTGCGCCGAAGCACTCAATAGTCCCATAATCATCAACACGGCTGCGCATAAGGGCAACTCTCGTCGGCCGAGTTCCCAACGGAATAGCCGGTTGCTTTCCATGGAGTAACTCCTTTTCCTGCCACTCATTGATAAGCAGCACCTAAACGATATCGCCGACACGGTGTGGATCTCTCGCGCGATACACGTATTTTATTTTCCATGGTTAGATCTCCTCTCGGGGAACTTGAGAATCGCCCCTCAGGGGCGAGACGCTCCGCCGTGAGGCCCCATTTTACTTCGTGGGGAGAAAGCGCGGGACGACTACCCACAAAAGGAAACCCCGGGGCACCCACGTGCCCCAGGGGTGAAACAGCGACGTCGCCAACTTCACCAATAAATGCGCAAGACCGCCTGTGCCTCTCGCGGTGAGTTTATTTGCGAAGTGATCACTCCAAAACTACCGGAATTCAGAGTCGTATTCGGTCCTCCGAATTGCGGGTGATTGAAAGCGTTGTAGGTTTCCAGGCGGAATTCCACACGGGCGCCCTCGCGCAACTTGGCGAGGGGAAATTCCTTGAAAACCGATAGGTTGGCGTTCGCCTGGCCTGGCTGCCTACAACTGCCATCCGTCCGTCCCGCTGTGCCGAGGGTGAAAGGAGGAGGCGTGGTCACGACTTCAGGGTTGGCGAAATAATTATTCAATTTGTCAGCCCAGGGGCCGTTGGCGCAGTTCAGGGTGCCGGTGAGATCCGGCCGTTGCGCCCCGTAGGTGGGTAGGCTTTGACCGCCGAAAAGCGTGAGGGCCTCGGGCCGGCCGTCATTAAAGCGCCAAATACCTGCAGTTTTCCAGCCACCAATGAAGGCATTGACCACCGAATTTGCAGAGCGGGCTAAGGCCTTGCCGCGTCCGACAGGTAATTGGTACGTGTAGCTGAACTGCAGCACCTGCGGAATGTCATAACTTGACAATCCCCGTTCAAGCTCCATATTGTTCGGGTCTTGAAGGCTCTGAATGCCTCCTATATAGCTGCCAATCGAGGAAACCTGGTCGATGGATTTCGACCAGGTATAGCTCACCAGAAATTGGAGCCCGTGGGAGAAGCGCTTTTCCAGCCTCACTTGGAGCGCATTGTAGATGGAATTAGCCCATGGGGGATTGTCCCCCCGAAAACTAGTGAACTGCGGGTAGGGCACTTGGAGTCGCCAGGCAGGCACCATCGAACTCGAAAGCCCGCTGTTCGTGTTGGTGATAATCCCGTAGAACGGGTTCGGGACATAAGTAAAGAGCCCGGCGATTTGGTCTGCGCTGTATTTTTCTATCTGGGGGCCAAGGATGTCATAGTTGATGGGAAAAGTTTGGAGAAGGTGCGTACCCTTGTTAGCGAGGTAAGTCACATCCAAGAGAATGTTGGACGGCAACTGCCTCTCAATGCCCAAGGTCCACGTCTGGGCATAAGGTGAGGGCGAATCTGTGCGCGGGATCGGCGCAGTTAACCCGAAACCGACATTATTCAATAACCCCATACTGTTGCCCACCGGAAGATCCGGCCCCACCATCGGCCACGGATCGCTGAATCTTCCCCAGGGTGTTGCGCCGTCGTTCTGATAGGTGGTAAGCCAAGGAGTGACTTGGTCGAAGCCTTGGAACCCGGGAAAACCCGAGGACGACGCGACGGTATTGCCCACATAGTAGTAGATTCCGTATCCTCCTCGAATCACCATGTTGTTAACGGGATGATAGGCAAAGCCCAAGCGCGGTCCACTGTTCTTATAATCGCGCAAGATAGTTGCTGCGGTCGCTGGGAGACATGTATACTTCGCCCCCATGGAGCGTTGGCAAGCCGGGAACCTGGAGCGGCGACACCATACTTGGATCGAGCTTGTTCATACGGTTGTAGCGCTCGGTCTGGGGAGAGAGAAATTCGTTGCGAAAACCGAGATTCAGGGTGAGCTTCTTGCTGACCTTCCAATCGTCTTGGACATATGCTGCGAATTGAAAGCTCTGGGTTGAGGTGAAGTTCGGCACGTCATATGAGCCAGACGCCCCCGGCCCGCCGACCCCGGTGAGGAAGCTCGCAATGTCATCGCCACCGCCCGAAAACGGGAACTCGGAGGTACTGGTGAAATCATAGGTGAAGCCTCCGGCAGGAGCGCCGGGGAGGGTGTGGTTGACCCGAAACATCATCCCGTTTCCTCCAAACTTAAGGTTGTGATTACCCTTGACCCAATTGAGCGTAGCCTCCAGGTCGTGAGTGTCGCTCCCCTCGCGCTCACAGCAAGAAGTCTCATTCCCAAGTTGGCCAGTGGCCGAACCGAATTCATTGGCGGGCACCGAATAGGCCGCGAATGTGACCGAAGGCATCTCAAAGATGCCCGATCTCTCCATGTAGGCGGGCATACCGAGCGTCGCCGTCGCGGAGATGCCCTTGAACTGGGGCTCGTTGACAGGCGTCTCATTCCAGTCGAATCCCCGCGTAAGCCCGTACGTCACCGTCAACAGGAGCGCGGGGCCAAACGTATGCGTATAGTTGATGGCTACGAGGTGAGCTGTGGCGATGGAAGTACCCACGGTGCAGGGATCGGCAGGATCAGTGTTGCTGTAACACGGGAAGGGGGGCTGGGTGTTTCTGCTCCTCGAGTACTTCCCGCTTAACACATCCCTTTCACTGAAGCGGTGATCGATTTTGATGTCGAAGTCATCGATGTTGGTAAGCGTGACGGGGCTTCCTTCCCAATTGGTGTAGGGGTTGTAGGCAGAGGTTCCCACATTGAAATTGGGCAGCGGGATATACTGCGTCCCCAAATATTTGGCGGCGATGGGATCGATCAGGTTCCCAGGTTGCGCCGCAAGCTGATAACCGGTGCCCGTGAGGTTGGGATTTCCGAGACTCTGGTAGGTCATCATGTTATTGAAGGGGATAAACCCGGAGCGTACAGGACCACCCTGGGCGGCATTGTATACGCCCGTGTATGGATCCCATAGTTGTCCAGCAGGGTTTGAGCACATCCCATTGGCATCAAACGACCCGCCGGCGAAGTAGCTGGCCGTGCAGAGTTCGCCAAAATCTCCTGTCCGCTCCGCCGCGCTGGGCACGCCGGAGTTGACGGGTACTGCGTAGTCGCCTTCCGCGTGCCGTCGTAGTCGAAGAAAAAGAAGGTCTTGTTCTTTCGGATGGGCCCGCCGATCGGTGGCTCCAAAGTTGTTCAGGCGCAGCGCCGGGAGGGGAATGCCGGCCTCATTGCTAAAGAAGTTGTTGGCATCCAGTGCCCGGTTGCGGAAGAATTCGTAGGCGCTCCCGTGGAATTGATTGGTGCCCGAGCGCGTGACGATGTTGGTGACCGTGGTGCCGGTAAAGCCGTACTCCGCGCTGAAGTTCGTCGTCCTGTACGTCGAATTCTTCCACCGAGTCAACCGAAGGCTCGTACTGTGGGCCACATACATGTTATGGTAAAACGACGATGTGGAGACGCCGTCAATCAGAAAATCGGAGGTGCCGTTGCGGCTGCCGTTCGACGATGTAGTTATCTGCCGGGCAGTCGTTAACATTTGCGCCGGTGGTCTGTGTGTCGCTCGGGCAGGTTGCGTCCAACTCCGTTACGCCCGCCGTGAGGAACACCAAGTCCGAAAGCGAACGGCCGACGAGAGGTAGGTCATTAATGAATTTGCGATCCACGACCTGGCCGGTGACGGCGTCCTGCGCGTCGAGCAGCGGCGCTTGTCCTTTGACTTCTATGGACTGATTTGTCGCCCCCAGCTTCATGGAAAAGTTCACCGTCACGTTATGGTTGACTTCGAGGATGATGCCACTCTGGGTTTCGGTCTCGAAGCCTGCGGCCTGAACGTTAATCGTGTAACTCCCGGGAGGCACGCTGCGGAACAGGTAACTCCCGTCGGCGTTGCTGGTCGCCGTTGTAAGCGAACCCCTTCTGTTCATCCACCAGTTGGACTTGTGCACCCGGCACGACGGCGCCGGTAGGGTCCGATACCAACCCCGTCACCGTGCCGGTATAAAGCTGCGCCCTCAGCAGTGGGCAGAGCAACATTACGAGACAGGGGACGGCTAGAACTAGCCTGACACGCAAGGCGTTAAACCCCATCATGGGTCACCTCCTAAAGATTTGTCTGTAAAGGTTACTCGTGCTCCCAAGCCCCGACGAGCGTCGTCTTGCCTGCGCTTCCCCGTCCTCCGCAACGCGATCTCGATCAGTGCGGGAGGGGAAACCGCAAATCTTCAGCCTTACAATCTGACTTCGCCACCTGCGCCTTAAGGTAGCCTATCAATTATGCCTTTTTCATAGTCGAGCGCCAACCCCCATGTTAAGCCATCACCCCGCAAATTCTAAACATCTAAAAAGTATTATGTCTATCATTTCTGCACAAATCTTTGTCATGGAACCATTATCTTCACGTCTAAAAACCGTTCCCGTCAGATCGTGGTTTTCTATACGAATGCCTCCTGACTTTCGTCGGCAGCCGGTTGGCGCGGACCGCCTCCCTTCTGGGGGACCAAGCGGCGCTGCGTCTGCGTCAGAGTTTGAGTGAACTCCGCCGGTCCCAGCGGTCGTCCCGTGTGAAAACCCAGTACGAGGCATAGCGCCGATCCGCCCTCTTGAGTCGCCTGGGCCAAGACCTCCGCCCGGCGCTTGATCGCAGCCCGATGCACGTGGTTCGACATCAGACAATATCCCACCACCGCCACGCCCTGAAGTCGCACTGCGGGTAGTGGGCCAGTTTGACGTAGAGGCGGCTTTACGCCGCCATTTCGCGAGGTAAACTCGCCGCTACAATTTCAAACAGCCCCACTACCGCACCACGTACCGCAGTAGATCCAGATTTTCCTACCGGTAGGACGACCGCGGGCTCATTCCACCCCGGCTGGTGCATCCCTACCCGAGCGTGCGCTTTGACGCCATGCACCCGAGGTAAGAGCCGTATGCGTGAGTAGCGCCCGTACGGATCTGTGCGGTGGGCGGTCAGCAATGATCGTCCCTACCGCGACCCATTTTCTGACCTGATCTTCAAGCTGCCCCACTATCGCATTCCGTATTTTCTTGAAACTGAACCGGTGCCGGACTTTGCGATTAGAGGCGGACGGGTGTACATTACCGGTCGAGCCGAAACTGAAAACGGAAATTCCGGTTTAATGAATGTACCGAATATGATGACTCGACGTGAATTTCTTGGAGCAGCAGCCGGCGCGGCGGCCGAGATGCGTATCACTCCCGCGGCCACAACCGGGGGCGTCGCGGCGTTGAAGGCCACACGTCTGAAATGCGAGTACGCTGAAAACCCTCTCGGGATCGATGTTCGGAAACCACGGCTGAGTTGGGTGCTGGAGGCCAATCGGCGCGGGGCGAGGCAGAGTGCTTATCAAGTCATCGTCTCTAGGAGTTCTGACAAGCTGCCCCCGGGCGAAGGGGACTTGTGGGATTCAGGGAAAGTCGCCGCCGAAGACATGACGCAGGTGCTTTATAACGGCTTGGCGATGCAGTCACGGATGCGTTGCTACTGGCGAGTCCGGGTGTGGGATCAGCAAAACCTGGCGTCGGATTGGAGTGACCCGGCGTACTGGGAGATGGGGCTTTTGGAGCTTGGCGACTGGAAAGCAAAGTGGATCGGCGACGGGTTAAGTGAAGAGTCGCTCCACAATGAGCATTCTGAGTATACGGAGCCTGCTCCTTATTTGCGCAAAACCTTTGAACTCGCCAAGCCGGTAAAGTCGGCGCGCGCCTACGTGTGTGGACTAGGGTTTTACGAGCTCTACCTCAATGGAGCCAAGGTGGGCGATCACGTCCTGTCGCCCAATCAAACCGATTACGACCGGAGGTCGCTGGATCGGCTGCTGTACCCTTTTGACGACAGAACTTCCAAAAGAGTTCTTTATGTAACCTATGACGTCACGCTGCACCTGCAAGCGGGACGCAACGTTGCCGGGGTCATTCTGGGCCATGGGTGGTACAACCAGCGGGACAGGGTCGTGGAAGGGTGCATGTGGTATGACTCGCCAAGATTGATTCTCCAGATCGAAACAGAATTTGGCGACGGCAGCCGCGAGACTATCGTCAGCGACGAATCCTGGAATTTTTCCACCTCCGGCCCCATTCTCCATAACGGCATTTTTACCGGCGAGAGCTACGACGCCCGGTTGGAGATGCAAGGTTGGCTGGACGCCGGCTACGATGATTCCGCTTGGCGTCCGGCAGATGTAGTGAGGGCCCCGACCGGCCCCCTCAGAGCCCAGTGCTCGGTTCCCGACAAGGTCGTAGAAACTATCCCCCCCACCTTAGTTTCGAATCCCAAGCCTGGAGTCTACCGGTTCGACTTGGGCCAGAATCTGGCGGGCTGGGCAAGACTGAAGGCGCAAGGACTCAAGGGAAGGAGAGTTACGCTGCGGTTCATCGAGGAAAAGGGGCGGGACTACGGGCAGGCAGACACCTACGTGTTCGGGGGGAATGGCGTCGAAATATTCGAGCCGCGGTTCACCTGGCACGGTTTCCGTGAGGTGGAGGTGACAGGAGCGCCAGAACCTCTGAATCTGAATAACCTCGAGGGCAAGGTTGTCCATACCGCGGTCGACTCTGCCGGCCACTTTGAGTGCTCGAATGAGCTCTTCAACCGCATCCTGCACAACGGTCGCTGGAGCCGGCTCAGTAACATGCATTGTGGGGTCCCCAGCGATTGTCCTCACGCGGAGCGGGTCGGTTACACCGGTGACGGTCAGGTTGCCGCCGAGGCCGCGATATTAAACTTCGACATGGCCCGCTTCTTTACCAAATGGACTGACGATATGCGGGATGCCCAAAACCCTAAAACCGGATTCGTGCCGCATAGCGCGCCGTTTGAGGGAGGCGGGGGAGGCCCCCCCTGGGGATCAGCCTACGTGATCGTTCCCTGGCTCATGTACCTCTACTACGGCGACCGGCGTCTTCTGGAAACGCACTATGCCGGCATGCGGCGTTGGATCGAGTACTTGCAGGCGAGCACCGATCATGACGGCGTCGTCGTTCGGGAGGAGCCGGGCAGTTGGTGTCTGGGCGAGTGGGAAACTCCCGCCAAACTTGAAATCCCGCCGCCTCTCGTCAATACGTGCTATTACGCCTATGTGTCCCAACTCATGGCGCGGATTGCCAAGGCCCTTGGACGAACGGAGGATGTTCGTTATTTCCAGGGCCGTGCAGAGGCCGCCAAAGGAGCGGTCAACTCGAGATTCTTCGATAAATCTCGGAATCAATATCATGATGGGCGTCAAGGCGCCAATGTGCTTCCTCTCGCTTTCGATCTCGTGCCCCAAGAGCATGCCAAGGCCGTATTTGATCGCTTGGTTGAGATCGTCGTCAGCGACAACCAAAGCCATTTCGATACCGGCATCCTGGGAACACCGCTCCTGCTCGACGTGCTGACGGAAAGGGGGAGGGGCGAGATAGCATACGCGCTGATGAACCAGACGACTTTCCCCAGTTTCGGCTACGAGATAGCCCAAGGCGCCACGACAATTTGGGAAGGCTGGGATCCTCGCTCGTCTCACACGTCTCACAATCATGCGATGTTCAGCAGCGTATGTGCCTGGCTCTACAAGTCGCTGGCCGGAATCAACCCCGACCCCGAGCAGCCGGGATTCCGGAACATCTATATTCGACCGTTCCCGCTGGGCGATCTCACTTACGCCAAAGCAGAATACCAATCGATTCGGGGCAGAATCGCCACTCATTGGACGAGAAGCAAGGGAGAATTCCGATTGAATGTAGATATCCCCGCGGGGTGCGTGGCCACCGTAGTCCTGCCTGCGGCCGACCCGGCCAAGATAAGCGGAGGGGGAGTGCCTTTGCAGAAAGCCCCCGGGATTCGGTACCTGGGAATCAATCAGAGCCGGGTCACGTGCTCTATCGGCTCCGGTGATTATGAGTTCTTGGTGTCAGACTACTGAATGAGGGAATAGGAGCAGGTAGCCATCACGTCAGTAATTTTCTGACCGTGGTCTTTTCTCAGACGCGGTATCCCTCGGGCAACTGCGCGTAATCAGTTTGGATGGGGCACGCCGCCACCGTCGCCTTATGAAGGGCGAAATTGTTGTAGCTCTACCACTCAGGACATAGCCGCACAGCAGAGGACCCCAGCCGTTGTCGCGATTCCTTGAGTACATTGGTCAAAATCGCGTATTCCGCTTCGTCGAAATACCGGTGCCGCGGCAACAGGTTCACACACACAAAAAAGATTCGATCCGTGAGACGCAGACGATGAATGTTGGACAGGCCCGGAGGTTAACGCCGCGTACCCCTCGAGAAAACCTGTACACTACGCGGCCCCCTTTGCAAACCGACGCGGACCGCGTACACTTCGCAGACCATAAGGCAAATTGCTCGCTGGAGGCCGCCCAAATGAGTAAAGTTCGCATTCTGTCAGCCGGTCTGGTCTTACTCTTGCTTGTGTTCGCCGTTGTGACCCTTTCCCACCGCCCATCGAAACCCGATCTAACTTTTTGCCGAGCCGACTGCACCATCTGCGTTTTGCACGTGCCTCCTTCCGGTTGCCCAGATGGATGGCAACCGAAAGCCCACATTTTCGAAGTGCAAGGCAACCCCGTCGCCGGATGCTGGACGACACCGCCTCGCCACCGAATCACAGTCGGAGAGCGGCCTACTTTTTGCTATGACGTCCTAAGCCCAGGAGAGTTAATCCGATAAGGTCTGAAATCACCGCTCGAGAGCAAAAAATTGCATCAAGAAACTGATTGACCGACCGCACAAAACGACCACCAGGCGAAGCGCGGGCGCTTCAGACTTTGCCCAGCAAAGCCCGAGACAGCGCCCGCGCCCGCTTGCGTCTCGAGCAGCTACCCGCGATCCCCGCGCCACGAATCCAGGCAACCTGGACCTATGCCGCCAGAGGCCACTCCATCACTCGCTCAACCCCACCCCACTCTTTAAAGAGGCTGCGCTCGATTCCACACCCCACATCAGGGTCCTGCCCGTACTTCACCATGACCAAGTCGAACTCGCGCAGCGGAGCACAGGGATTCCACGCGTGAATTGCCGGCGCGATCTGCCGTGCACGAGCGATGACCGAGCGTGCGACGCGCGGCTTCCCGTAGTCCCGTCTGATCTCCTCATCCGGTGTGCTCGGAGGCAGTACATCCTCGATCCACCCGAGCCCGCACATTAGCCGCACTAGCCAAATATCCGGCTTCACGCAATTGAAGCCGAGATCCATCAACACGTGCAGCGTCGCGGCGAAGCCCACCAGCTTCGCCAGGCGCCCGTGCGCTCGCCAGAGTGCGTCATCATCCGGGCGGTCGTAACCCTCGCCAAAGAGGGCCACAAGCGGCTTAACGCCGGCAGGAAAAGCACGAAACGCGGCGGCAACTCTCAGCACCGCTCGCAGCTTCCGCTCGTTTCTGTTGTAGCGGATACCGGCGAAACGACCCGAGCCCTTCAGGAACTCTCGAACGGCTTTGCCGTGCCGGACGCGCTCGGGGTCGAACCGCCACTCCGGGCCCGCCAAGGCTCGGAAATCCTTTAGGAAAGGCTCCAGGTGCGGAATATCGACGTTTGCGACGTATGCCGCGCGGAACCCTGCGTAGCGGATCTTCGTCCAAACCTGATACCACAGCTCCCTAGCGGCCATGTCTGGCCGAAGGTGAGAGCTGTCGCACACCTCTCGCAGCATACTCTTAAACCTCGCCTGGTTTGCGGCGTGCTTTGTCGCGTCGTAAGGCGTGGGTCGCGTTCCCTCCTGAAACACCGCAGTGCGAAGGCGCTCAAAAACTACGGCCATTTCTTCGGGTGTTGGCATGCAGTCCTCCTTAGGGATTCTGAAATGACACGATTATACGCTTGGCGGCTCGCGACGAAGCGGCCTCGACCGTGCACACACCGCGCCGGCAGGCCTGCCTTGAATTCTGAATCTTGAATTTTGAATCTTGAATGCCCGGCGCCCGAAGCCCCAATTTGTGCTATCCTCGCGTTCCATGGACGGCAAAAACAAACTTTACTTCGGCGACAACCTGAAGATCCTCCGCGAGCACATCCCCGACGCGAGCGTTGACCTGATCTACCTCGATCCCCCGTTCAACTCCAACGCCAACTACAACGTGCTTTTCAAGGAAAAGAGCGGCGAAGAATCCGCCGCCCAGATCACGGCCTTCGAGGACACCTGGCAGTGGAGCAGGGAAGCCGAAGCCGTCTACGGCGAACTCGTCACCAGCGGACCCCGCAAGCTCGCCGACCTCATCCAGGCCTTGCGCGCTTTCCTCGGCACCAACGACATGATGGCCTATCTCGTCATGATGGCAATTCGCCTGGTCGAACTTCACCGCGTCTTGAAGCTCACCGGCAGCATCTATCTCCACTGCGACCCCACCGCTAGCCACTACCTCAAGATGCTCATGGACGCCATATTCGGACCGCTGAACTTCCGAAACGAGGTCATATGGCAGCGGACCTCAGCCCACAACGACCCGTCAAGGTACGGTCGCGTCCATGACGTTCTGCTCTTCTATTCCCGCGGTGAGAAGCACCAATGGAACCAGCAGTACGACGAAGCAGACGAGCATTACTACACCGCTCATGATTTCGAGCGCGATGCGGAAGGCAGGCTGTACCGAAAGCGAGACCTCACTGCCCCTGCGCATGGCCATTCATCCGGCCAGTACCCCTGGAGGGGCAAGCTCCCGCCAAAGGGCAGAATGTGGAGCTACGCCGAGGAGAACATGGAACGGCTCGAACGCGAGGGGCGGATCGTTTACACCAAGACGGGAATGCCTCGACTGAAAATATACGCCTCCGACCTGAAGGGTATCCCCTATCAAGATGTTTGGGCCAGACCTGAACTCTGGCTCAACTCGGCAGCAGCCGAAAGGCTCGGATATCCAACGCAAAAGCCCGAAGCACTCCTTGAGCGCTTGATCAAATCGAGCAGCAATGAAGGCGACCTGGTCTTAGACCCCTTTTGCGGCTGCGGAACTGCTGTTGCGGTCGCCGAGCGCCTCAACCGCCGCTGGACTGGAATCGACATCACCTACCTGGCAATCAACCTCGTGCAACGCCGGCTGCGCGACACGTTCGCAGAGCAACTGAGTCCCTACGAAATCATCGGAGCACCCACCGACGTGCACGGCGCCGAAGCGCTGAAAGAAATCAGCCCGCACCAGTTTGAATGGTGGGCCGTGGATCTCGTGGACGCGCGACCCGCCAAGGACCACAAAAAAGGCGCGGACACCGGCATCGACGGATACATCAACTTTTTCGACGACAAGAGCGGCCAGGCCAAGCAAGTCATTGTTCAGGTCAAGAGCGGTCACATCGGCGTGAACCACGTCCGCGATCTCAAGGGTGTGCTGGAACGGGAGAAGGCACCGATCGGCGCACTCATCACGCTGCGCGAGCCCACCAAGCCCATGCAGGTCGAGGCCGCCGCAGCCGGCTTCTACCAGCCGAAAGAATTCCCCGGCTGCTACCCGCGCGTGCAGATCCTCACGATAGCCGAGCTCCTCGAAGGCAAGAAAATCCTCCACCCCGAGCACCGAGTAGAAACCTTCGCCAAAGCGGAAAGGAAAACCAAGGCCCAACAGGACGAGCTTTTTCGAGGCTGAGACGCTGCACGAGCCAAGAGAAACATAGCGGAGCAAACCAATGCACATACTTCCCCTTGAAGAGGTCCTCGGATGGACACCACACGCAAACAGGTGGGCTCCGCATGTGGTCGGCACGCACTGCCCCTTTTGCGGCAGACTCGTAGCGTTCACGCTGAGCGAGTATTATCTCGACGAGAACCGAAACACAATCTCGGCGTCTGGCGCCTGCCCTGCACCCGCATGCCGCAGAACCATACGCGTCTGGGCGCTGGATCCCAAACCCTGCCCTGCCGAAACCAACAAGAGCTGTGGCGAACTGTGCATGTTTCCCACACCCTCGGATCTTGTTAAGCCGATGAAAGGCGCCGACAAGATACCCAGCGAGATAGCCAGAGAGTACAAATCCGCCATAAACGTCTTCAAAGTGGGCGAATGGAACGCTACCGCAATCTGTTGTCGCCGGGTGCTTGAGGCTGTAGTACAGAACCTCCTCCCGAACGACCCTAGGAAGGGCACTCTCAGCGAGCAACTAGTGAAACTCAAGTCGAGTGTTGACCTTTCGAAGCCGCTAACAGAGTTAGCAGATGCGCTGCGCAAAGGCGGGAATCTGGGAGCGCATTTCGACTTGGAAAGAGAACCCGACCAAGCCACCGCCCGTCAAATGCTCGACTTTATCGAATTCATTATGGGATACCTTTACGTCCTGCCAGGTGACGTCGAGTCCTTTCACAAGGACATCACCAAACAGAATGAGAAGCCAGCCCCGCCCCCGCCATCGCCAACTGGCCCTGTGTAGAGAAGTCCAGACCCAATGTTGGGCAATAATATACATGACTGACCCGAGTTCCGAATGAGCGTGCTTTCGCGTCCGCATCTTAATTGGACTAGGTTTTCGCCTTTGCCTTTTGGCGTGGCTTAACCCGCTTGCGTTTGATCTTGAGTTCACTCTTGGGAACCTTGACCAGCTTTCCCAGGACGGACTCAAAATTCCGCATTGCCTTAGCGGGGTCAGCTACCTCGAACGTATCTGCTCTTTGCCTCAGACGGTCGCTCCGATCAGCTTTTTGTAAGTCAGCCTGCGATTGATGACGGTGGCCAGAACGGACAAGAATCTGGCTAAGTCGTCAGCCTTGCGTTCATTGTAACGGAATACTTCTTCGTCAAGATAACGGAACAGGTGGTAGGGACCCACGCTCACATAGGTTCCCTTCAGGGCGCGCTTCAACAAGCTCCAGAAGTTTTCGAGTCCGTTAGTGTGGGCGTTGCCATTCACATACTCAACAGCGTGGTCAACGACTTTATGGAAGAATGCTTCGTCAAGGCCGTCGTAGGATGCCAGCGCATCGGTGTAAAGTGCGGAGCCCGCCGCGACCTGACTTTTTACCAAGCCTTGAAGCGTCCGCTTTCTTCTGTTGGCCGTTACCGTCGCTTTGACCGGACCACCCCCCTCCAGAAACCCCATGACCGCGGTCTTGTCTTTCCCGCCCGTTCCGCTGATGCAAGCCTCGCGCTTCTCCTTGTGCATGTTGCGCGCCTTGCCACCGATGAACGTCTCGTCAACTTCTACCTCACCACCAAGTTTATAGAACGAACCGGAGTACATGGCCTTGCGGATGCGGTGCAGCATGAACCATGCCGATTTCTGAGTTATGCCAAGCGCCCGATGGAGTTCGTAAGAACTGATTCCGTTTTTGCAGTTGGCCAGCATCCATACGGCAGGAAGCCATTTCTGAAGAGGCAGAGAGGAATCCTCAAAGATCGTTCCGACCTTGAGCGAGAACTTCGGGCGGGGATGGCTGCCGTAGCATTTCCACACGCGGGCATTTTCCAGATAAGTAACGTGTTCCGAGTCACACTGCGGGCAACGGACCACGCTATCCGGCCAACGGACCTTCATCATGTAGCGCTTGCAGTTCTCGTAATTGTCGAAAAACTTTATCGCTTCCAGCAGCGTTTTGGGCGTATCATGGGTGTTCATCATGGTCAGAATTGTATCTTAAAAGGTCTGGTCTGTAAAGTACTTTATTTTATTTATTCTCACTAACTTACATGGGTAAACAACGCAAAAAATCGAAAAAATCACCTCCTATTAGCCAATCAGGGAAGGAGAATGTTAAATCCATGCCAAGCCAAAATGATTCCCAAAATCAGCAGGGCGGTACTCCACCAAAATCTTCTATCCCCCCGAACATCATGCCACCCGAAAAGGATGCACAAAAAGCCCAATCCACAAAGGAGCGCCCCTGGTGGAATCGTACCCTCAGATTCATTTTTGGCTTTAAAACCCTTGAAGCGATTGGGATTTTTGCCGCCGTTTTTTACGCTTGGGTGAACTACCAGATGAAGCAAGCCATGAAGAATAGTGTCGATGCAATGCTCGCGCAGAATAAAATTTCCGAACGTAATTATTACGTGGCGAATAGCCCCCGCATTTATATTAATAAGGCACGACTCAGGCCACCTGTAGTTGGACAACCTGTCATCATTGATGTCGAGTTTCAAAATATCGGACCGTTGGCGGCTGAAAAGTTCGGAATGGAACCACACATAGAGATTCTGAAGGATGAACCGAAAGGGTTGACCGCGAGTGCAGGAGGGAAAAATCTCGCCGAATTCAATCCCACGGTTAAGATGAGCTATGCCGTAAACTCTGCATTTAAACTTGACCGGGCACAATACGAGTTGATTACGCGCGGGGACGAAAAGATTTTTTTTCATGGGAGTTTTCGATACGACAATCCGCTCCTCCCCGAAAACGTGGATACGGCATTGAGTAGACCAAGAGAGGAGGGCGCGATTGACGTCAAGATGTTCTGCTTTTTCTATGACCCTCACGTAGGACCCGACCCCATTAGCTGCGACCACTGGCTTAGCGAGTACAGAATCATTCCCCAATACCCAACAGAGCCCCAAAAGGCACCAAAATAGTAGGGGGAACTGCTTGGTTAGCCAACTATATTGACGCCCAATAAAGCCCCCAAGGCACGCTACGCCTTGGTCAGTAAACTATATTAATGCCCAAAAAAGGAACTTTCAGATTGTATTGCACACCAAGGTTCTGGGAAGAACTCCTTGTACTCCCACCGTCATAGCGAAGCATTTCGGGTGAACTCTACCCTCGGTGATCACCTCAAAAGCGGCCATGCATGATCGGGTCAAAACCGGCCATGTGGGGCCGTCCGGGACTAACCTTTTTTACCCTGCCGCCGGCTCTGCTGGCAAGTCGGTTTTCGTTCGCCAGCTTCGCGGGCCGCACTTCAGCAGATGTCCGTGGTGCAGGAGGCGGTCGAGCATGGCGCTGACGGCCGCGGCATCCCCCAGCAACTTGCCCCAGTCTTCCACCGGTCGATTGGAAGTCACCAGCGTACTGGCGCGTTCGTAGCGACGCATAATGAGTTCGAGCAGTTCCTCGGCAGCGGTCAAGGGCAGCTTGCGCATGCCGAAGTCGTCGATGATGAGCAGCGGCACGGTGGTCAGCGACTCTAGACATTCCTTGCGGGTGCCGTCAAGGGTGGCGTCGGCGATCTCTTCGAGCAGGGCGTGAGTTTCGCGGTAGAAGACGCGATACCCCTGTTGGATGACGGCCTGGCCAATGGCCTGCGCCAAGTGACTTTTGCCGCTCCCGGGCGGGCCGAGAAAAAGGGCGTCTTCATGCCGGGCGATGAAGGTGCCGGTGGCCAGCTCGAAGACCAGACTGCGATTCATCTTTTTGTTGAAGGTGAAGTCGAAGTTGTCGAGGGTCCTGAGCGGGTCGCGGAACTCGGCCTGCTTGCGCCGGCGTTCCAGCATGCGGTCGGCGCGGCGCGTGAGTTCGTCGGTGACCAGGCAGGAGATCAGATCTAAGGGTGCCATGGATTCGGCTTGGGCCTGACGCAGGCGGGTCTCCAGCACCGCCGCCATCCCTCCCAGGCGTAACTGCCGTAAAGCGCGATTCAGTTCGATCAGATTCATTGCGTTTCCTCTCTTCCTGACGATGTCGGTGCACTTCGTGAAAGACCATCCTCTCCGCCGCGCGCAGCGGGGCGGCGCCTTGTGCGGAGGGCTGCGGGCAGGTCTGCGCATCATCATTCGTGCACCTCCGGGGAAGTCCGTGGCGGCGCTTCCGGGACCATCTCAAAGAGCGACCGCTGTTGTTCTTGTTGCTGCATCCGTTGCTGGATGAGATCGCGGTAGTGCACCAGTTCGCGGATCAGGGGATCAACTTGCTGTAAGCTCAGGGGGGCTTGGGGGCGTCGTTCCAGATAGCGGCGCACAAAGCGATATTCGTGCACTTGCAGTTCGAGCGCGGCGGCGCACGCTTCCTCGACCGCCGCCAGTCCGAACTTCTTGGCCAAGGCCAGCACACCCAGAATGCGGCGCACGCCCAGTTCTCCTTCTTGGCGATGGATCGCTTGGCAGAAAGCGCCGATGTGAGTTCCGGCGCGTTCCGCTCGCGCCAGCAACTGCAGGGTGCCGAGCGGCGCGCGCTTCGGGTAATCCTCCGGCTTGATGCGGAACCGGCCGCGCTTCTGGCGGACATGCTCGCGCAGCAGTTGACCGGTGCGCGGATCGAGCAGGCGCACGTAAAGGTCATCCCACTGCACGTTGACCAAGCGCCCGATCCATCCCGGTGGCGCGCCGTAGTAGGCGGCTTCAACTTCCACGCAGCCGTCCAGATGCACAGTGCGCTGCCCGTACTGGTAATAACGGAAGGGTTCAAGTGGCAGCGGTTGCAGTGCCGGTTTTTCTTCCGCGAACATGGCGGCCACCTGGCGCTTGGTGGTGCCGTGAATGCGCGTGTCCGCCCAGTGCGTCTCCCAACGATCCAGGTAGGTTTGGGCTTGCTCCAGACTCTCGAAGCGCAGCCCTTTAAGCGGTGTCTTTTGCGCATGTCCGACTCCCGCTTCGACTTTGCCTTTGCGATCGGGATGCTGAACTCGGCACGGCATGCCCACGGCGCCGTAGTGAGCGAGCACATCGCGGTAGAGGGGATTGAGCGTGGGATCGTAGATGTCGGGGACCAGCACGCCCTCGCGTAAGTTGTCGAGCACGATGAGTCGAACCACCCCGCCCAGCCGGCGAAAGGCCTTCTCATGCAGTTCCGCCCAGGTGCGGGAACTCGATTGGAAAACCAGCAGACGGACCGACTTGCGGCTGTAACCCAGAGTCATCACGAAGAGGCGGGTGCGCCGGTACGTGCCGGTCTGAGAATCGCGGACCATGGGACCGGTGCCGTAATCGACTTGGGCTTCTTCGCCGGGAGCGGTGTCGATGACGGGATGAGCCTGCGGAATCTGTACGCCGCGGAGCTTGCCGACAAAGCGCCGCACGCTCTGGTAGCCGCTGGTGAAGCCGGTCTCTGAGACCAGATCTTGCCAGATGGCCATGGCGTTGCGGCCACGGGCGAGAGCGAGTTCGATCAGCTCGCGATAGGGTTCACAGGCACTGGCGGAGGGACTGCGCGAGGGAGGCCCCGGCGCGGGCGCGGGCTCCGCGCCCGCGCCGGGGACCATCACCTCGGCGGCGGGCGCTTGACCCAACAGACCGGTCGCTTCCGCTGGGGGTTGGGGCAACTCCGCGTCGGTGATCACCCCGTTGGCCGGTTTTGCCGCGCCCGGTTCAACGGTTGATTCTGGGGTGGGTTCGTGCCGAATGAGATCGACTGCCGCCGGAGGGCGTTGTCTTTCCCCGCCAAAGTCGGTGGTCACCTCGGTGGCCGGTTTTGCCGTGTCCAGCCCGGAAGGCGGTGGCAGATGAGGCTGTATCGATGCCGGATCGGAGGAAACCCCAGAGGCCGGTTTTCCCGCGCCAAAGTCGGTGATCACCTCTATGGCCGGTTTTGAACCCGCTCTTCGCTCCCAGCCCGGAGGTCGCACCGGGATTCCCGCGGCTTTCAAATATCCCGCCGCCGTTTCCCGGCGCACACCGGTGGCTCCCTGGATGCGCCGCAGCGTCCACCCGAGCCGCCCTAAAGCTATAACTTGCTGTTTCTTTTCATCACTCAAGACATTGGCCATAGCGGCTGAGGCTATAACGCCTCATGCCGCAGTCAATGTCCCGGAGTAGGTCTCCATATGGCCGGTTTTCAGGTGATCATATATGGCCGGTTTTGGGTGATCACTGAGGCTCTACATTCTGAAGAATTCGGGAGCCAACCCGTAGCTCACTGAAGGCGATGGGCGCGGACGGCCTCCCTTCTGGGGAACCAAGCGGCGCTGCGTCTGGTGCTCCAGGATTCGAACGAACTCCACCGGTCTCGGCGGTCGTCCCGTGTGGAAACCCAGTACGAGGCATAGCGCCGATCCGCCCTCTTGAGTCGCCTGGGCCAAAACCTCCGCCCGGCGCGGGATCGCAACCCGATGCACGTGGTTTGATATCAGACAATAACCCACCACCGCGACGCCCTGCAGTCGCACCGCGGGTAGTGGGCCAGTTTGATGTAGAGGCAGCTTTACGCCGCCGTTTGGCGAGGTACAACGCCGCTACAATTTCAAACAGACCCACTACCGCACCGCGTGCCGCGGTAGATGCAGATTTTCCTACTGGTAGGAAAGTTATGAATAATTTAGTGGACGACGACTAGTGACTAGTCTATCATGCGCGCTGATGATCACGGTAGTCGGCACTAGCCCTCCGTTCCTTCGTTCATCTCTGCTTTTCTACGGAGCGACACAAATTGTAGCGTCGATCTCCGATCGACGACGGCGGTCGGAGACCGCCGCTACAGTCGAATGCGCAAGCATTTATGTCCCTCCAACGTTTGCAAACGGACGCAGCAACCATCTCTGTAAGACGAAGCCGCCATCTCTGCAAAAGGAAGGTGTGGACACTTTGTTCTACACAGCGCGGCGGAGCCGCAACCAAAACGTAGGGCCGAGCGGCGCTCGGCCTGGTCTGGGCCGAACGCTGTTCGGCCCTACGTCGGCCAAATGTTTGCCAAAATAACAAGCATTCACGGTATTGCAATACAGAGCAGAGCCGGACATTTGCGGCCGACTGGCAGTTTTCTCCGCTTTTCATCCCTTGATGCGAGACGGCTTGCTGCTGCTATCCCACCATGTGTAAGAAAACACAATGAGTTAGCTGGAAAAGAGACACATTGTCCATACTGATATCTATAAGAAAATGCGAAACTTAGCTCGAACGTTCGCCCTGTCCAGGCGCGAAAAGGGGAATTAATTTTTGCTGGCTAGTCCTGCGATGTTATTGAAAATAAATGGCATAAGAATTTGGCTCGCCGCTTATCCTGCGATATTCATGAAAATAAACCGCTTGTCTCCTTTCATCCTGCGATGTTACTGATAACAAAGGTTGTTAACACGTTTTCTGCGTTTTGCGATGCCTTAGAACAACACGGAACAGTTTGTAATTTGCCTCGTTTCGGGCGCGACAATGAACGTGGCGGTGGGCTTTGGCCCGGCATGTGCGGCGCTAAAGTGCCGCGCTAAGGCATAATGCAGCAGTCAGTCTTGTTCTTGCTGTGATGAATCGAGGTGAATGCATGAGTGAAAACCGCCAATCTCCTGTCGCCGCTGCCCTTCGCCGCGCGCCCATATCCCAGAAGGCGCAGAAGTTCACGGAGTCGGTGATTCGCGAAATGACGCGGCTTGCGCTGGAGCACGATGCGGTGAACCTTGCCCAGGGTTTCCCGGATTTTCCGGCGCCGGAAGAAGTGAAGGAAGCTGCGGTGGACGCCATCCGCGCGGACATCAACCAATACGAGATTACCTGGGGCGTCCGCGAGTTCCGGCGCGCCGTGGCCGAGCGTTTTTGCCACGATACGGGCCTGGAAGTCGATCCCGAACGCGAGATGACCGTCTGCTGCGGGGCGACGGAAACCATGATCGCCTCCCTGCTGGCCATTATTGATCCCGGTGATGAGATCGTGGTCTTCGAACCGTTCTACGAGAATTATGGCCCGGACGCCATCATTTGCGGCGCCGCCACTCGCCACGTGCGGCTCTACCCGCCGGATTGGACATTTGACCCGCAGGACCTTGCCGCCGCTTTCACGGACCACACCCGCGCTGTGATTCTAAACACTCCCAATAACCCTACGGGCAAGGTCTTCACGCACGACGAACTGGAACTGATCGCCGCGCAATGCCGGCGGACCAACGCGTACGCGATCACGGATGAAATCTACCAGTACCTGGTGTATGACGGCTTCCGGCATATTTCGCTGGTGACGATTCCCGGCATGCGTGAGCGCACCATCACCATCAACGCCATGTCAAAAACGTACAGCGTTACCGGCTGGCGTGTCGGCTATGCCATTGCACCTCCGGATGTTACGAATGCCATCCGCAAGATGCACGATTTTCTAACCGTGGGAGCCGCCGCGCCGTTGCAGCAAGCGGGCGCAACCGCTCTGCGCCTGCCCGAGAGCTATTATCAAAAGCTGTGCGCAGGATACCAGGCGCGCCGTGACCGCATGCTGGCGGGTTTGGAGCAGGCCGGCTTCCGCTGCTTTCGGCCGCACGGGGCCTACTACATCATGGCGGACATTTCGGCGTTCGGCTTTCCCAATGACGTGGAGTTTGTGCAATACCTGGTTCGGGAAATCGGCGTAGGCGTGGTGCCCGGCAGCAGTTTCTACCGGGATCCCGCCTCCGGAGCCCAGCAGGTGCGTTTCACCTACTGCAAAAAGGACGCGACGCTGGACGAAGCCCTGCGTCGGCTGGAAAGGCTGCGCCGCTGAAGCGCCAAGACCGAGATTCGAAAATCGAAACTGGAAAATCGAAACGCGAAACCACCAAGCTGCCTGAATCAGGGTCCAGTTGCCGTCGCCGTCTTCCGACTCCCCGCCCCCCGGGCCGCTAGGTTCCCAGCCCCGAGTCCCCAGTTGCTAGCCCCCAGTCGCCAACCCCTGTCTTTCTCACAGCGGCAGTTCAAAATGCGGCGAAAAGTCCGATATTGCGTAATTCACCAGCGCGTCCAGCAGATCGGTGGCATACGGGTCGGAGTTGTAGGTAGTGCCAAGCGAGAACGTACAGATTAGCAGCCTGCCTTTGCCTGCTTTGGCCTGTACTAGGATACCCACATTGTCGTGCAGCCAACCGTAAAAAATACCGGCAATTACATCATTGAAGTTTTGCGCGGGGATTCCCCTGATGACGGTTGCGGGACTGACGGCCTGGGTTTCAAACTCGCCCAGTGTGTCGAATCCGATGTCGGTGAATGGCGCGTGGCCTTTGCGCAGCCAGAGGAAATCGGAAATCCAATTGCCGCTCAAGTCGTCCTTCGTGCGCGGGACGACGTCGATGCCTGGCGCCAGAGTCATCGCGTCCGTGGCGATCAAAATCACACGCGCCCCGGCGCGCAGCTTGCCCTTCACGGTGTCGTCAAGGACCGATGTGATCAGCACGGGAAATGCTTCCGACCCTGAGGGCGTCGGGTAATTGCGCGCGCGCATGTCATTCACCAAGCGGCGCAATCGCCCCGGGGGTGGGTCGTAAAACGAGACGGGCGGCGGCAACTCAAGCTGCTTGATGGGGTAGAAGTAGAAGTCGAGCGAGCTATCGCTAATGGGCTTGCCTGCCACCATGAGCTGCGTTTGCAGGACCCGTTTCACCGGAGCTGACCCCAGTGGGGCATTGAAGCGAATTGTGCCTGCCTTGGCGGCACCGGCCGAAGCGACCGCTGCAATAGGCAGGCTGCCCGGCAAGAGAGGTCCCATCCAGTTTCCAATCTACTGTCGCCCCCGCCAGATTCCCGTCACCATAGTGGGAAACATATACATCCGCTTCGACAGCTTCGCCGGTCTTGTAATTGCGCTGATCGCCGCGGAGCACCAGCAGATCGTCTTGTTGCAGGTGATCGAGAGCGTCGCCAAACACCTTGGGGTGGCGCCACATGTCGAGCAGGCCGTTTGCTTCCCAATTCACATCCGTGAATTCCGTAATGACATAGCCCTGTATGTCGGAGTGAGCCCGCAGCGCGCTGATCTCATACTTCAACGCCTCGTACTCGTGCCACTCCGTGGCGTCCGCCAGTGCGTTCAGGTCGGGGAAGAGAGAGTTGTATTGATAGTCGCTAAAGCGCTGCTCCAACCCATCAGGTTCGGTGATCTCCCTCGCGTCGAACTCGCGGCTGAACCACCAGGGCTTTTCTTGCGGCACGTGCGGCAATCCCCAGTCGCCGAATTCCGAAAGCATCAGCGGCTCATCGCCCTTGGGGGAAGCGTCGCCGTACGGGCTGAACAGCCAGCCAGGCCGCTGAGCCTGGTCGTCCACCACGCGATCGAAATTCGAGGCGTAATCGGGGATGCCGGCGTACTGGTGGAAGTCAGCGATGTCCGTCTGCACGTGAAAGTTGTCACAGCAAGCGCTGTTGTCGTCCACCAGCCACGGGACGAAGGTCTTGGCCTGCTGATAAGCGCTTTTCAGCCAGGCCCGGTCCGAGGGTTCTTTCAGGTTCGCGCCCCAGCTTTCGTTCAGGATGCTCACGATGACGATGGAGGGATGATTCGCGTCGCGCTCCACCATGCCATGCAGCGTGTCCATGGCGCGGCGCTCGGAATCGGCGGTGAGCTTGTCCCAATTGGGAATCTCATACCAGATGAGCATGCCGACTTCGTCCGCAGCTTCCAGGTAGCGCGGGTCCGGGATCTTGATGTGACAGCGCAACAGGTTTAACCCCAGCGCTTTCGCCTTGCGCATTTCGTCGCGAATATAGTCAAGGGAAGGAGGCGTATAAATCGTGTCCGCGTAGAAGTCCTGGTCCAACGCGCCGCGCAGATAAACGGGGTTACCGTTCAGAAAGAATTTGCCATCATGCGCGGCGAAGCTGCGGAAGCCAAAATGACAGCGGATGGAATCACCCGAGCTCAGCGAGATGCTCAAGCCGTAAAGGTTGGGATTTGCGGTGCTCCACAGCATCGGATTATGAAGCTGACCGCTCAGCGTGGCGCTTGGTTCTCCGGCGGCGACGCTGCGGGTGCTGGTCCAGACGCCCCTGCCGGCGGGATCCAGAACTTCTGCCGTGACGCTCGCGGATACAGGCGGACCTGCCGCTATGACGGGCGCAGTAATCGTAAACGCGCCGTCCGGGGTCGCGGAAATGTGCACACTGCCGAGCCGCATGCGCGGGCGATAGTCGAGTTCCACGCTTTGCCACAGGCCGCTGGTTTGGACGTACCAATTCTGTTTGCCGTGCGGGATCTCGGCATAGTTGATGCCGTCTACAATCTCATGGGGTTTGGCGCCAGGATCGGCGACGCGCACCGCCACTTGGTTGTCGCCGGCGTGGAGCAGGGAAGTGACATCGATTTCGAACGGCAAGTACCCGCCCTCGTGCTCTCCGGCTTGCTTGCCGTTCACAAAGATCACAGCGCGATAGTCGACTGCGCCAAAGCGCAGGAGGGCCACCTGGTCAGGCGCGGGCGGCTGCACTGTGATGGTGCGCCAGTACCACGCTACACCGGCGTAATCGCGCAGGTCGGAAAATTGTGACTGCCAGGAAGAGGGAATCCGCGTGGGCCGGACGTAGGCGGCGGAATCAAGCTGTCCCACCTGAAGCGTGGCACCAGGATCGGCAAGGAAGTGCCAGTCGCCGTCGAGAGAAACGGCAGAAATCGCCGCCGGCCTGGCCGTTGCCGCCGCGAGCAACATCGAAAAAACAACTCCCATCCAAGAGCGCATGGTTGACCTCAAAAGCTGAGAGTCTATGCGGTCTCGGCAAGAAAAGGCAAGTTTACCCGACGTTTGATTGCCGAACGGGCGACTTCCCGCCGCGTGGCGGAACAGACTCGACGCGACGATACCAAACAATTCACGATCATCGTTTGCGTTTCGCTTTCGCAAAAGCTTGTGGTAGGATTCCTGCCGGATATTTGAGTTTCCCGAGAACTCATTTCTATGGTGAGCAACAGCGTTATGACAGATTCTCCCGCAGGGTACCTGGTGCCCGACAGCACAACGGTAGAAGGCTCAGGGCAGGGCGCTCCCCTGGAGTTGGGTGCGTTGGGCGGCAAGCCCGTTCTGCTGACCTTGCGGGTTGACGAGGTTCTGGAGCAGGAATCGCTTCATGTTTCCGTATGGGGGTCCGCAGACGGGCAGGACTGGGGGAAGCAGGCGCTTTTCTGGTTCCCGCAAAAATTCTATGCAGGTGTTACACCTGCCGCCCTGGAATTGGAGCGACGCCCCGACATCAAATTCCTTCAAGCCCGGTGGGAAGCGAACCGGTGGGGACGAGGCATTCCGCGTCCGCATTTCAAGTTCTCCCTGGAAGTGCAGGAATCTGGCCGGTAGAACCCGACCCGAGAGGCACGCCATGGACTGGGAAGACACGCAAGCCGTCAAGGCAGAGGTTGAGCGCCGGGAGCATCGTCGCGTTAAGTTGGTGACCCAGGTTCGCTGCGAAGCCTTGGGTTGTAGTGAGGTCCGGCTGACTCAGGATGTGAGTGTAGGCGGCATGTTCTTCTGTCTCCGTTTTCCCCTTCCTGTTGGATCGGAGATGTCGGTAAGCTTTCGACTTCACGCGACGGAGCCGCCGATTACCTGTCGCGCAAAGGTGACGTTCTCGCGCGTTGGCTTGGGCATGGGAATTCGTTTCCTGGACCTCAGCAAAGAGGCGCGCCAGATGTTGCAGAAGTTTGTGGATGAAGCTGCTTAGGCCCTGCCATCTTTCTGCTGATTCCCACCTTCTAAATAAGTAGTGAGGTTCCTGATGAGATTACGGTTGCTGTCACTTTTCTTGGCCGCCATTCCGCTTGCCGTTTTCGGGCAATCATCTAACAAGAAGCCACCGCTGCCGCCGCATCCCAACGAGCCTGCTTCAGAGGAATTGCAAACGGAAACGATCGGGCCCAAGACGCAAACGCCCGCCGTCCCTTCGGCGGAAGCAAGTACCGCCGGCCATTTGGAGCCCGAACAGGTCAAGGCACTGATGCACAAGATCTGGCTGGCGCAATATCGGTTAAACGACCTGCTCGCCCAAGTGCATTCGGAGAAATGGAACATGGCGCCGGCGGCGAGGGCGTCGTTCGACCAGAGCCTCACTTCGCTGCACAAGGCGCTGGCGACGGAGGAAGACTGGCGCAGCCAGTTTGATTCCCGCCCCGATAGCTTGTATCTGGGATTTCAAACGTATGTTGCCATCAGTGCGGTGTTGCCCCGGTTGGATGGCGTCGCCCATAGCGTGTCGCATTACGAAAACGCCAGCTTCGGTGCGCAGTACAGCCAAGCCGCCAACCAGCTTTTCGACTTGCAGCAACTGATCGAGCCCCATTTGGCGTACTTGCTGAAAAACCAGGACAACTTCTTGCTGCTGGGACAGACCAACCTGGCGGCCTGCGAGAATGAACTGAACTTTGCCGAACGCAACAAGGAAGGGCGCGCGACGCCGATGAAAAACATCGCCCCGGAGTTCAAGGGCCGAAGGCGACCCGCCCATACCGCTTCCCCCGCCGCCGGCACACAGCAACCCGCGCCCAAGGGAGCCCCAGCCGCCAAGCCCGCCGCGAACCCGCCGAACAAATCGCAGCAGAAATAGATAGGGTCTGTGATCGTGAGGACACGCGACGCTTACAGGCAGTCCAACGGTTGACTCAAGCCCCCGGGAACTGAGGACTGAGAACTGACAACCGACATCCTTACTTCGCCATGTTCCTGGCCTTTTCCAGTATTGCCGGGCGGGACTCCTCCATCAATTCCCGAAAATCCGCATAGCGTAACGTGCGCTGTTCGAAGCTACGTTTGGACAGGGCGCCCAGGAAGCGCGCCTCGAACTCGCGAAAATAGGATCCGTACAAATGGTAGCTGTCCGCCATGTGGCAGTAACGGCCCACTGCCACCTTACGGCCGGTGAGCGCTGAAACCCGCGCGGCGATTCGCCTTTGCAGTTCCACGAGGGCGAATATGTTCATGAAGGCGGCTTTGTAAGCATCATTGGATCGGAAGCGCACGTTCATGCTCAGCACCCGGGTGTCATTCTCTTCTGTTATCCGGCACCAGACGCTTTGCAGGCAGGCGGGATCGTAGCAATCGTTGTCTTCCCAAACCTTCCAGGTTATGGCCTGGGCGCGGCGCGTATAGGGCGTCTCCGCCAGCTTGCGGCAGACTGTTTCAATTTGATCAAAGGGAGTCATTGTGGGGACAGAGTACCGGAACAGGCGCTGATGGTAGGTATACTCCCAGCGCGTGTCGGCGGGGTCGCGCTGGTCGCGCACCAAGTGGTCCTTGATTCCCTCCAGCACTTCCATGACGTATTCCTGAAGGTCCTCGGGACCGCCCGGAAAATCGCGGTGGATCATCGGCTCCTTGAGCGGCTCGGTGATGGTGATGATCATCGTCGCGTCTTTGCTGGGCGGGTCACCGGGCTTGTCGTACTGGGTTTTGAGGTTGCAGCCCTTCTGGTGCAGCAGCATGAGCGACTCTTCCCAGGCGCGGGCGATGCAATCAGCTTCAACGTGTAGAACGGGTATACCCAACATGTAGTTACCTTTCGATATAGTGCGCCGCTGTGCCACGGGCGTCCCCGTCTGCGCCCATCAGGCCAGGAAGGCTGCGGTGCTGGGCGGGAGCGGGGCGCACCCGGGCAGCGGGCGAGATGCCCACGTCACGACTGTGCTAGGTGTGCGTTGTGTCTGCCAGTGCTTTATCCAGCGCGGCCAGCGCCACATCCACATCGGCCTTCGAAATGTTGAGTGGGGGCGACATGCGCACGACGTTGCCGTATAACCCGCCCTTGCCGACCAAGAGGCCGTGCACGCGCAAGCGTTCGAGCAACTGACTGGTCAAATCCGTGCCAGGTTCCTTGGTGGCGCGATCTTTCACCAGCTCAATGGCTTGCATCAGGCCCATGCCGCGCACGTCGCCGATGATGGCGTGCTTCTCCTTGAGCACCTCCAGCCCGGTGTGAAAGTGGTCGCCCACGGTCTCGGCATTATCCATCAGGCGATCCTCTTCGATCAGATCGATCGTGGCCTTGGCTGCAACGCAGGTCACCGGGTTGCCGCCGAACGTGGAAATAGTCAGGCCCTTGTAGGCGTCCGCGATTTCCGGGCGCGCCAGCGTAAGTCCGATGGGCACGCCGTTGGCCATGCTTTTGGCGCTGGTGATGATATCGGGCTCCACTTCCCAGTGCTCGATGCCCCACCACTTCCTGCCCGTGCGTCCCCAAGCGGTTTGCACCTCGTCAGCGATAAACAGGCCGCCGTAATTGCGCACAATGCTGGCGACAATCTTGAAGTACCCGGGCGGTGGCACAATGAACCCGCCCAGCCCCTGGATGGTTTCCGCCAAGATGCCGGCGATTTGGCCGCTCGTGGAGGTTTTAATGACCTCATCCACGTCCTTCGCGCAGTGGAGTTCGCAACTGGGGTAGGTGAGCCCGTAGGGGCACCGGTAACAGTATGGTCCCGGCGCGTGCACGATGCCGTACGGAATCACTCCGGCCTTGCGATAGGTGTGAATGCCCGTCAGCGACTTGGCCAGATGCGAGTGGCCGCTGTATCCGTGCCGCAGCGCCAGAAGCTCGTAATTGCCGGTATACATGCGGGCCGTGAGGATAGCCATCTCATTGGCTTCCGTGCCGCTGTTTGTGAAAAAACTCTTCTTGAGCCTGCCGGGGGCAATCGAGGCAACTTTCTCGGCAAGGTTCACCAGCGCTTCCGTAATAAAGAGCGATGACGTGTGCTGCACCTTGTCGATCTGGGCCTTGATCTTGTCGGTGACGCGAGGGTTTGAATGTCCCACGCTGATCGTCACGATGCCGCCCAGGAAGTCGAGGTACTGCTTGCCCTCGGCGTCCCAAACAAACTGGCCCTTGGCGTGGTCAATCACCATCGGGTCCTTGAAATACGTGGTGACACAATTGAAAAGAAATTCCTTTTTCTTGGCGATGATTTCATCTCTGGTCATGGAGTCCTCTTATGATGAAAGCTAACAGCAGACAGTTGGTGGCTAACCATGGAATTTAACCGGCGACCTGGTCTGGAGCGTCGGGTTACTTTGCCTTTGCAGGAGTCCGTCTTAAACTTGTCGTCCAAATTGTGAAAGGGGTTCCAGTGAAAAGTCTGGACCCTGGTTGGAGCTTACGCACTACCATAAGGCTGATCCCGCGTATTTGTTCTCGTCTTCCTCCTCTTCGATTCGCGTCGTTTGCTCCCGCGAGACCGCGGGAATAGATACGCCGCGAGGGGGAATTATCACCTGGAGAACAATTGAATCGCCTGACCCTCGGGCATGCGCACCCCGCTGGCCGTTCCTCACGCCACTGCCAATACTGCTTTTTCCAGGGCCTTGGGCAACTCAATGGGCAGGAAGAATTCCTGCGGATAGAGATAATCCTCTCCTGATTCGTCGATGATCCTCAACAGTTGGTGTCGCCCCGCCGAGGTGTCGGGCAAGGTTTTGTAAATCTTGCGCAGCTCAAGGGCTGCCTCGTAGCCCTCGTTGCGAACACAGACGACGAATTCATTGGCTCGCTTGCTCATTTTCCTGCTCCCAGAAATCCTTTACCCTAATCTCCTTCTTCCCAGCTCCGTGCGCTTCGTACCAGTGCAGTTCTGCCATACCTATCGTACCATCGGCGAGTCGGATTCGCGCGATCCCTTTACGTTTGCGCCAGCGGCCTGTGCCGTAGCGTTTTCGGAGGCGGTCAATTTCACGGATCGAGGTTCCCGCCGCGATGGTTTCGGTTCCTGAAATGGGGCTGAGAAGTTCAAACCACATCTCTGATGCGCTACTCCACATGCCCATCCAGCCACTCCAGCACGGTTTTGTACCAAAGCTGGCTGTTTTGCGGCTTCAGCACCCAGTGCCCCTCATCGGGGAAGTACAGTAGCTTGGATTGAATGCCGCGGCGTTGCAGAGCCGAAAACAGTTGGAACGCCTGGCCTTCCGGCACGCGGAAATCCTTTGCGCCTTCAATGAGTAGCATCGGAGTTTTAATGTTCTGAACAAAGTTTGATGGGGACCACTTTTCGCGCAGGGCGAGGGAATCGCGTTCCCACGGCAGTCCCTTGAATTCCCATTCGTCGAACCACAGTTCTTCGGTCTCGCCAGCCATGCTGTGGTTATCGAAGTCGCCGTCGTGGGAAACCAGTGCCTTGAAGCGACTCGTGTGCCCCGCGATCCAGTTAATCATGAATCCGCCGAACGACGCGCCCGCCGCTACCATGCGGCTCTTGTCCACGAAATCGAGCTTTTCGAGGAAATCGGTGGCGAACATCAGATCCTGGAAGGGGGCGCCGCCCCAATCGCCGGAAATGGACTCCACGAACTTTTGCCCGTATCCTGTTGAGCCATGAAAGTTTGTCATCAACACAACGTAGCCGCGGGCGGCAAACATCTCGGCGTTCCAGCGGTAGCTCCAGGAGTCTTCCCAGGCGCTCTGCGGGCCGCCATGCACCAGCAATAGGCCGGGGTACTTCTTGTTCGGGTCGAACCCCGGCGGCTTCACCATGAGGTTTTCGATCTCCGCTCCCAGGGCCCCGTGCGTCGTGACGAACTCGGCGGGATTCATATCGAGATCCGCGAGCAGCGCATCGTTTTCGTGGGTGAGTTGCGTGAGCTGCGCCTTAGTCTCGCCTTCCGCACTTTGGCCATCTTTTGTCACCGTGTGGATTGGCAGGGCTGCGCGATAGATTGCTGCCGGTTGTGTCAGACTGGTTCGAGTCAGAAGCAGCCACGTGCCGTCGGGGCTCACCGTGAGGTCGCTATTCATGCCGTCCAGAACTTTTTCAACTTTCGGTGCGCTGACCGACGTTTTGAAAACCGGCTGCCGGGCATGGTCAGAAGCGGCAAAATAAATCGTGTCACTATCGGGCGCCCAGGCAAATTCTGACACCCACTGGTCGAAACCCGTGGTGAGGTCGAGCGTTTTCCCTGTCTCCCGCTCGTACACCCGTAAGCGCAACAGGTCTGATTCATAACCATTGCGCGCCTGCGAGGTGTAGGCGATGTACCGCCCGTTGGGAGAATACTGCGGCGACGCGTCCGAGCCGGGGTTTTCAGCGGTGATGTTCAGCGGCTGCCCGCCCCGAGCGCCCACCGTGTAAAGGTCATTGTTGGTGGTCCAGGCCGCCGCCGACTGACCGGCTGAACCCTTGCTGCGGTTCGAGGAGTAGCAGACCTCTGCTCCGTCCGGCGAAATCGCGTAGCCGTCCGGTGCGCCCAGGAAGAACGTAGGCGAATCGAAGGCGCCCGGAGTGAGGTCGCGGGGCGTGCCACCTTTGGCAGAGATGGAGAACAGGTGTGTGTACCGGCCATCGCGCCAGGAGTCCCAATGGCGAAAGAGCAGTTCAGTGAAGATTTGCGCCTTCACTTTGTTCTCTTCCGCTTCTTTCAGCCGCCTTGCGTTGCACTCTTCGTCGGCGCAGTCGGGGTAGACCTGCGAGGTGAAGAGTAGCGTATCACCGCGGGCCGCCCACATGACGCCATCGGCTTCCGTCGCAATGGAAGTGAGAGGCCGTGGGTCGCCGCCGTCCAGGGGAAGAATCCAAACCTGCGACTTGCCCCCACGGGTGGAAATGAACGCCAGGGATTTGCCATCCGGCGACCAGCGCGGACGCGTGTCGGCCCCGTCGCCGCGGGTCAGTTGCCGCGGTTCGCCGCCCTCGGCAGAAACCAGCCAGAGGTGCCTGGCCGTCTTGTTCGCAGCGAGATCCACCACGCCGAGCTCGTACGCCACCCACTTGCCATCCGGCGATAATTGGGGATCGGCGATCCGCTGTACCTTCGCCAAATCTTCATAGGTGATAGCGTGTTTTGCTTGTGCCACCGTACATGCTCCCAGCAGAAAAAGAGTTAGTCCCACATGGAAGAGTATCCGCATAAGTGCTCCCGGGTTTCCGATTATGCGATGCATTTTAACGGGCCATCAAATTATCACAGACCGGGAGCCCGGGAAACAAAATGTAACGGAGACAAAGATGCCTGGTAATCCCCGGGAGGGCGAAGGGGAAATCATACCGGCCTATGGCTTATTCTGCCCGAGCGCCTTTACGAAAACGTCGCGGAGCGTCTCCGCCTCCCGATTGGCCTTGCGTTCCTTCAATGCCGCAAACCGGCGCTGAGCCTCTTGGGCCTCGGATTGACGCCCCTGCTCACGGTAAAGGGACGCCAGGCGATACCAAGCCTCCGCTAGTTCCGGATCCAGTCGCACCGCCGTCTCCAAATCAGCCGTAGCGGCACCGGCTTCGCCCATCTTTTGATAGGCCTTGCTCTGCGCGAGATAGCACAGGCCGCAGTTGGGGATCGACCGTTCAGCAAGCCCGAGGTCTTTGAGAATGATGCCATAATCCGTCGATTGTTGCTTAAGCAGCGCCACGGCATGGATGTAATAGAGATAAGGCAAGGGTGCCGGATCGCGCAGTCCTTGGGCCGCAATTTGGGCCGCCTCCTCGGAGTTGCCTTGCATGTTGAGGGCAAAGGCCAGTAACACTCGTACCGCCGAGAAATCAGGATGAGAACTAAGCACATGGTGACAGGTTTCTATGGCTTCGGCATTCTGCCCTCCCAGGTACTCTGCCAAGGCGAGTCCAAGGAGGATGAAGGGCGGGTCTTTCTGAAATTGGGCGGCTTTCTCGAAGACCGCCTTCGCGGAGTGATACTTCCAATCGCGGATGTAAGCGAGTCCCAGATCGAGGGCGTAGTTCTCCTCTTGTGGGGCGGCGGTGAAGGCGGCAGCCAGGTCCTGTTCGGCTTGAGCGTTCTGGCTGAGCGTCAACTCGATCTTGCCTTGCAGGTATTGGCGCGCCACTTCCTGGTCTGGCGTCGCCTTCGGGGCCTTCCGGATCGTGGCGAGCGCCTCCGGGTACTGCCGCAGAGCGAGCTCCGCCAAGGCGAGATTATAGTATCCCTCAAATACTACGGGGTGGTCCTTTACGCAGCGCGCGAACACCGCGGCTGCTTCGGCAAACATTTCATGCTGAGCGAGGTTCACACCGGTGTGCAAGAGCGCGTCCGCGGACAGACTGGGCTCCGCACGCTCGCTCGACGCGGAAATAGAACAAGCGCTCGCGAATCGAGATCTCGAGGCCGTTGCCTTTGGAAACACCTACACCTTTAGCCCGACTCTCATTAACTTGAATTATTCCGCATGCGGAATAATTCACGTTATTCCGAGTGACGAATTATTCTGAGCGGCGGTGGTGATCGGGCTTGAAAACGGGTTTTCATGCGGGTCGGGTGCGGAATAATCAGAGCCCGGTAAGGAAGCGAAGTAGTTCATCTGCGGGCTGAAGGCGACACATTTGACCGTGCGCGAGTGCCAGGTTTCCCAAAGCCTCTTGTTTGGAGGCGAGGTCCCCCTCCACGTACCCATGGGTGGTTTCAATGCTCTTATGTCCAAGCCACAATGCGATGGTGGCGAGATCGACGCCGGATTGGAGCAGGTGCATGGCCGTCGCGTGCCGACTATGTCTTGAGAGACATAGTCGGCATTGTACTAAATCGCCACGCGGTAGCTGCAACCTTACTTTCCGGGTAGAGCCGGCGGGGTCCTGCCAACCGACCGTCTGACCTCACCACCATTCCTACTTCGGTTTGCGAACCGCAACGCTGACACGCTCGGATCCCTGTGCGCTTGAAATGAATACCCGTTTTATTTCAAAAATTGGTTGATGTAAGCGTTGTCTTGTGCATCCGCAAGGTCCGTCGTATTGCCCAGAATGTACCGGTACTCGTACGGACCCTTCAGGTTCTCAATCCGGTTCGTCCAGTTCGCCGGGTCGGTCCACATCACGGGTCGATTTCGCATGGCCTTCACCAGGTCGTCCAGATCCCAATGCAGTACAAAACCGGGAATCAGAGCGTCAAATAAGTCCATATTCATAGTGTTATGGAGCGCGGCGCGCAGGCTGTAGGGAGTGCGGTCGAGCCAGACCTTGCCGATTCTCGGGTCGGCTGCCGCGGCCAGCAAAAGCCAGATTCCCTTCACACCGCGCGCGCTGGCGCGGATTGACGCAGCATCAACATCATTGCGCGCGGCGAGCAGATCCACCCCGCGCAGAATGTCGTGAGCACGCATGGCCGGCAGATTCAGCCCAATCTGGTCGGCTCGCGAGTCGGTAAGCCAATTCCCCACGAAAGGTTCGTGGCGGTCTTCCCCCGGGGAGTCGCGGGGCTGGATGGTCAAAACTACCTGGCCCTTTGCCGCCATGTGATTTGCCAGCCACTCCGTTGATTTCGCTTGAAAATACGGTTCGCCGTCCTCGACCATCAATACCGCCGGCTTTCGCCCGGCCGGCGAGGTCGGCACGTAAAGATGTCCTTCGATTTCAACTCCAGGATCGCTTTCGAATTTGATGTGCACGCGACGCGCCGACGGAGTGTTCGATTCATCCAGCACGCTGGCTTCCTGCGAAGCGCCGTCCGTCGGAATCTTCAGCCTGTCCAGTTCCTGTTGCAGTTCAGGAATGCCTTGGGGCCGCAGTTTGGCGTGAAAATCGTCGAGAATCAGTTGATAGACTTTTCGGCTTCCCGGAAGGTCATCTACGTGACCGGTGGGAGTGACCAGGAGTTCAAAGTTGTTATACAGATGCACAGGCTGCTCATGAAAATCCCCCTGGCTATTGTTCAGCCAGCGGATCATCCATTTGTAGAGGGTTTCCCGGCTGCCCAGCGGAGTCCCATGCGGGCCCGGCCCGATAAAGAAACCGATCTTGTCCTCCGCGCCATAGATGCCGTACCAATGGCGGGCTTCTTCAAAAACCATCCGCGCGCCGGCGGGAGCGTAGTAGTCCTCCTGGGTTTCCTGAATCAGCCAGGGTGTGGGCGCGGTGACTTCCACAAAATCCGCCACATCAAGCCCGCTGATAAGGAACCGTGGAAACGTCATCTCCGTGTCGGGGTCCGGGCCGGCAAAAAGCAGTCGATAGCTGTTGGGATAGCAGGCCGGAACCACCGCCTTCAACCTCGGATCCAGGGCGCCAATAAAAGTGGTCAGCGCTCCACCGCCGGAGCATCCCGCCGCGCCGAGCCGCGCCGGGTCTACATCCGGCCGGCTGACCAGGTAATCGATGGCGCGCTTTGCATCCCAGATAAAAAAACGCGCGGCGCTCTCGCCGACCAAAAGGCTCTGTGCTCCCGCCTGGATATGCTCGGGCACGGACCATCCTGCCAGTGCTCCCGAAAGCTGCGGGTCATAAGTTTGTTCCCTTTCGCCCTGTCCGATAGGGTCGGTGGCAAACACCACGAAACCTTTCAGCGCCAGGTTGGCTGCCGCGCGCTGCGGCTCGGGCTTTCCTTCCTGGGTGTGGCCCGACTGATAAAGAATTGCGGGGTAGCGGCCGGGCCTATTGGGCCGGTAAAGGTCGCCGGTAACGTAAAAGTGCGGCAAACTTTGAAATAACACCTTCTCAATGGTGTATCCGTCTGCCTTGATTTCACCCGTGACCCGTGCATCCAGGGGACCGTGGTAATCCGGCAGGCCGCCCAGAACCTCAAGAAGCTTCGCGCGAACCACTTGTTTGCGCTGCTCCGCCTCAGCCACGGTGTGAATTTGATCGATCAACCTCTGTCGCGCTTGCAACTGGTCTTGGGCAATGTTGTTCATCCAACGAAGCAGGGGATCTTTAATGTCTTGCTCCTGTGCCAGAAGGGAGCACGGGATAAGTACTGCAGCGCAGAGTAATGCTATTTTCGCGAGTTTCATGGTGTGCCCTCGAAGCTCCGTTAGGGAGCCCGCGAACCGGATGTTGTAAAGTTAATATCGTTTCCGCGGGTGGCGGAGGGTCGGAAAAGTACCCTGGTGCCGAGCCGTCGTAGTCCACGCCGGCGCTAACCTCATTGTCGAAAAGAGTGGCCGTGCAGCCGGTGGGCCGGCGCGAGTCCGTGTAGTGCCCGACCCTTACGCCCTGAACGTCAGTAATGGAACCCGGCCCTGGCTTAGATTCACTTACCTTCCAGGATTCCGCCTCGGTGGCTACGCTGAACAGGCCGATACCTCCTGAGCCAGCTAAAACTCTAGTGAACTCCCGGCGATTGAATTTCAACACGATCCACCTCCAGAATGACAGTTGAAACCAAGCTCCTGATCTTCGCTCCCCGAAGCCATATGATCGTGGCTCTGAACCGCAGGAAGATGTTAGCCGACACGCACGGATGTTTGGGCGTAGTTTTGCCTGCCGTGTTTGGAGTCAAACCCCCGTTCGAAGGCGAGCGCGGCAGCGCCGAGCACGCCACCGTAATATCCAAGCTCCGACGCCATCACCCGAAGCTCCCGATTCTCCCACGGGCGGACGAGTTTGGCCAGTTCGTCATTGAGAACAGAAATCAGCAGTGGATTGTTCTCAGTCAGGCCGCCTCCCCAAAACAGAGCTTGGGGCTAATCTACTCGGGGGAAACTTCAATGGCATTGATGCGGGGATAATTCCGTACTGGCACGAAGTTTAAGAATATCTTCCCCTGGTCATTTGGAACGATGCCATGGAAGGCCTTCACCAGGGCTCGATTTTCCCCTCCGGCCTCTTTGAAGATGTCAAAGTTGCGGAGCAACACCGTGCCATTGCAATACACATCGAACAGGCGGCTGTCCACGCCGCCCCGTCCCTGATTGCCAGGGCCAAAGAAAGCCTCCGTGAAATGGAGCGTGGCCGAGTATTTCGAACCCGCGGCCACAGGAATGGAGTAACTGAAATAACCGAAGCGTTGGCTCAAATAGAGGTCCGGGTCTGGCGAGCCTTTGATTGATACCTTGTCCGTGGCTAATCTTCCCCCCTCAAAATAGCGGTCCGGAAGCCAGATATTCCCGTTGCGGTCGGTGTAGGTGTTGTCGCTGGCTATAATGCGGACGGGGCGCATCTTTCCCTGTAAACACGGCACCAACTCAATAGCGCTGACCAAGGGATACTCGATCCTTCCCACGAAACGCAGATGCAGCTTCCCGTCGGAGGACGGATGGATATTAGTGAATACCCGTTCATCCGCGGTTTCGCTCCTACCTACGTCACCTAGAATGTCGAATAGGGACAAAAGAGGCTTTCCGCCCAGGAGCACGTCGAACATGCGGCTGGTTTCGCCCCCGCCATGCGGCGCGTCAGGGCCAAACTCCGGCTCGACGAAGAACAGGTGAAGTTCATAATCACCCGGCTTCAATGGAATATCGTAGGAGAACTCGCCATGCCGCCACTGTTCAAACATCGTGTTATCGGTCGTACGGGCGATAAACTGGTGAGCCTGAGAGGAGATCTCCCCCCCGGAGTAATAGCGGTCGCTTGTCCACTTCTGTCCTTGCCGGTCAATGTAATCCCCGCGCGTATAGCCGGGCAAGGATCCGTACGGCGTAGTCCGGTTCGGTTGACGCAGGAGCGCCCGCCAGGCCCGCCGCATTAGCCGCCAAGGGCTGGTCCCGAGGCCGGACGGAATGTGACCTCCAGCGCAGAAGGAGGAGAGTAAGCACGACGGCCAGCCCTGCGAGCACCCAGGCGACCGTCCGGCGAGCGCGCCGGCTGACATTCGCTCCGCTAGTCCCGCCGCGGAGCTGCACAACGCCAACGGCAGTCTCTCCCTGGCTCTGAGGGTGCGCCGCATCCGCGCCGGTAGCCGTTCGTGTCCGGGTGACAAATCTCGGCACGTAACGCCCGGGTTCGAGGACAATCTGGACCGGGTCGTTGGCGCCTACCCCTTCGTAATACTCCTTCAAGTTCTTTCTAAGCCGGTGGGCCTCAACGCGCACGATGGCGTCCTGGTTCTGATCGAAGTCCGCGCGTCTTCCGAAGACTTCGGTGGCGAGGATATATTCCTTAACTCGATCTGACCTGCCCGCGAAGAATTCCTCGCAGATGTATTTGAGCAGTTTTCCCTGTAGCGGGGCTCTGGGAAAGTTTCCCGACCCCAGAACCCGTTCCAGTTCTTCCTTCTCGCGGCCGTATGTAGTCTCCATGCGGACCTACCAGCGACGCCTTCTGACGCGCACCATACCACAAAAGGTTAACGGACTCAAGCCGTAACCGGGGTTACAGGTTCGGAACACATTCGCCATTCACCTGAAAAGGCAGAGGATAGCCAAGTAACTGGCAAAGCGGCCGGTACTAACAGCTATAACGTTGTGTTACTTCTCTCTCTTCCCCTATGCTGGCCGCCGTTTTAGGCTGCGTGTGTGCTGAATTTGGGTCCCTACCCTGCTGTGAGTTCAAAATGTCTTATCGCACTTTCCGGAGACGAATGAGGACTTCCGTGAAGCTGCTGGGAATCCTTTGTTTTTTCTGGTGCGTGGTTGGGCTGGGACGCGCGGTGGACAAGACCGATGACGCACTGGCCAGGGCAGCTTCCGCGGTCGAGCAGGGGCAGTTCGCCGAGGCCGAGTCAGGTTTGCGTGTGTTTCTGCGCGAGCACCCCGGCAACGTGCGCGCCAGCGGCCTGTTGGGCGCGGCGTTGGATGGCCAGCAAAAGCTCGGTGAAGCCGAGACGCTATACCAAGGGGCCTTGCGCCGGACCCCGGATTCGGTCCTGCTGTTGAACAACTACGGCAATCATCTGCTTCGTCAGGGCGACGCGGAAGGCGCGCGCCTGGAGTTTGAGAAGGCTTGTAGCATCGACCCGTCACACCAGAACGCCAATCTTCAACTGGCGCGCCTGGCGGTCGATCGCCACGAGGGTGCCGCAGCGCTCGAGTTTCTCAGCCGTCTGCGGGACCTGCGCGCTCCCGCGCGGCAATTATTGCGCGCCGAAGCGTTGTACTGGGCAGGCTGCAAGGAGGAGAGTTTCGGCGTCGTCGCGGGCTTGGAGAACACCTATGACGCCGACCCGCGCGTGCATTTTTCCGCGGGCCTGGCGCTGAGTCGAATGGGGCAGTTCGCACGCTCCGAGAAGGCTTTTTCCCGCGCCTTGGCGAAAGCCCCGGGCGATCCCGACGTGCTGTACAACCTGGGGCTGGCGGCGGTGGCGGCCGGCCACGACCAGCGCGCCGAGGTCGACTTCCAGACACTGCTCCGGCAACAACCCGACAATGTCGACGCGTTGCTGGAGCTTGGCCGCTTGCGAGGGCGCGCCGGCGACGGTGAAGGCGCTATCGCCTTACTCACCAAAGCCGCGCGGTTGGCCCCGAAGCGCGCCGATGTACGGCGCGCCCTGGCGCGCGCCCAGGCGCGTTAATTCCTTTTCGTTCGGCACGTTCGGTTCCCTGTGCGATTGAAATGAATACCCGCTTTATTTCAAGAATTGGTTGATGTATCAGAGCCATGCAATCTTCGCGAGTCTCATGGGGTGTCCTCGAACAAGTCAATCTTGCAAGCGACGAGTTCTTAGAAACGGTGAAGGTCAACGTAGATTTGCAGCAGTTAAATCTGGTAGATTTGCAACAATTGAAAATGGAAATTCCACTGGAAACGCCGGGATTGGGAAAAAATCATCCGCAGCATGCACAAAGTGGGTGGAGTTGACATGCGCGGAGTGAAGGAGTTGAGATGAATTCACATCGAAATCGCGAAAATTCTCGCTTTTTCTCGCACGGAAGACTCAGGAGCGTTGTGATCACCCTGGGTGCTTTCTGTGCTTTCTGTGTTCTGCTATCCCCGCCTGTATTCGCCCAAAGCGGTGCCGTCCTGGGCACGGTGCGCGACACGAGCGGTGCCATGATACAAAGCGCATCGGTGACCTTAATCAACACGGCGACGGGCGTGAAAACGACGACCAAGACGAACAACGAAGGCCTGTACGTTTTTCCCTACGTTCAGCCCGGCGTCTACGATGTCTCCGCCAGCGCTTCCGGATTCGAGACGATGAAGAAACCGGGAGTGACCGTGAATGTGACGGAGCGCGTGCAGATAAGCTTCGATTTGAAGATCGGCAATGTCACGCAGACCGTCGAGGTCACGGGCGCGGCGCCCCTGCTCAATACCGTCAATGATGTGGGGGGGCAAGTCATCACCCGGACGGTCATCAACGATTTGCCGCTTTTGAACCGCTCGCCGCTTGACCTGGCATTCCTCGCGCCGGGAGTCAATCAGCCGGCCGGTTACACCTATGGACAGCAAGCGGGGAGCGTTTACTATAATGCGAACGAGTTTGTTTCCAATGGCAGCCGCGAGGCGACCGCCAACGTGCTCATTGATGGCGTTTCCGCCGGAGGAGTGAACATGGGGGGGCTAACGACGCGTATCGCCTATACCCCTTCGGTGGACGCAGTCCAGGAGTTCAAGGTCCAGCAAACGAATTTCAGCGCCGAATATGGAAACTCGGGCTCGACCATCGTCAACGTGATCACGCGTTCCGGCACCAACCAACTCCATGGCAGCGCCTTCGATTTCCTGCGCAACAATAAGCTCGATTCCCAGGATTACTTCCTCAACCAGTACCCGAACCCTACGCTCCCGCACTTGGAGCGGAACGTTTTTGGCGGCACCGTGGGCGGGCCGGTATACATTCCTCACCTCTATAACGGCAAGAACCGGACCTTCTTCTTTTTCGACTATGAGGGGACGCGCGAGAGTGAGCTGGCAAGCGGGCAGGCCGGCGTGCCCAGCGCGGCGGAGAAGACGGGAGACTTCGGTGAGCTTTGCAACTACGTTAGCCAGCTCGACGGCAAGGGCCCGGGGACGTTCAACTCCAGCGGCGTCTGCTCCGACCCCAACGGCCAACTGTGGGACCCCTACACCGCCGTCTTCGACGCGAACCACAACCCCTCGCGTCAAACCCCCATTCCGAACAACAACATCGCTACGTACACAAGCCCCGGCGCGGGATATCCGCTACCGGGAGGTACGGGGCCAGGAAACATGATCGATCCCGTCGCCAAGAAGATGATGTCGTTTTTCCCGGCGCCGAACTTTAACCAGGGAGCGCCCGGCGGGGGCTATAGCCCGTACCTCAACTGGGCCGCCGCCGGCTCCAAAGGACTGGCCAATCACCAGTGGGACTTGAAAATCGATCAGAATTTTGGTGACAGCAACCGGCTGAGCGGGAAATACGCCCAACGCATGACCCATCAAATAAACCTGGACTGCTTCAACAACGTCGCGGATCCCTGCTCGGGGGGAACCGGACCTCAAGGGTCCCGTCTGCTGGCGGTGGACTGGGTACACACTTTCGGCCCGGCGACGGTGCTGGATGTTTCCTACGGCTATACCAGTATCGCGCGCTCGCAACAGCCCCCGGCGGCGGATCCGGTGACCACGCTGGGGATGCCCAGCTACATCGACACATCCGGTTTCAAGATACTTCCGACGGTAGGATGGCAGTACAGCGACGAAGTGGCCGCGTCTAACAACAACGACACCGCCATTGGGGGAGCGCCGTGGTCTACCCTGGAGGACAACACGGCATCGCACGACCTCCTGGTTTCGCTCACCCACATACGAGGGCGCCACGAGTTGAAATTCGGTTTCGAATTCATCACCAATCTCTACAACTTTTCGCAACCCGGCACGCAAAATGGACTGTTTAACTACGGCCCGGGGGGCACCTCGCAGAACCCAGCTCATGGTGGGACGGGCGGGGATAACCTGGCGAGTTTCCTGATCGGAAGCGGGTTTAACGGTTGGGGGGCGTACGAAATTCCCGCCTGGCTTTACACCCAAAACCACGCCATTGCCGGCTACGTGCAGGATGCCTTTCGTGCCAGCAAGAAGCTCACCGTCAATGTGGGGCTCCGCTATGATTTGACCAAGCCGGAGACGGAAAGGAAAAACGAGTTGAGCTGGCTCGATCCCAATGTGGCTTATCCTTCGACGGTGCCCGGCTACCCCATTCTCCATGGCGGCCTGATGTTTGCCAGCCCCGGCGAGCGCTCGGCCCTTAACCCTGATTACAAGGAACTTTCGCCGCGCATCGGCCTGGCGTATACCTTCAACGATAAAACGGTGATCCGGACCGGATACGGAATTTACTATGGCATGTCGCGGGCACAGGCGAATGCCTTTGCGATAACTCCTAACGATCCGGGATTTGACGGGTCGACCAACTGGGTCACGACGTATAATGCGAATGCACTTACGCCTTGGTCCTGGCCCAGCAACCCCTTCCCGTATGGCATCACGCCCGTCACGGGTAGCTCGTTAGGAGTGGCGACCCAGATTGGCAACACGTCAACAGCCCCCAATGGGTTCGAGCGGACCATGAACTCCACGCCCTATACCGAGACCTGGAACTTCGGAATCCAGCGCGAGCTTCCGGCCAGGATGCTCCTCAACGTGGCGTATATCGGCCAGGAGTCAACGCACCAGTACTTTGGCATTGGCGGCAATTACAATATCGATCATTTAGGCCCGCAAGAGGACCAGCATTTCGGAGACGCGGCGTGGGTCCAGGCGGAGAACAATCAAGTCGCCAATCCCTTTAACGGGATCATACCCAATAGCTCGGCGACTACGTCACAATACCAGCTCGACTGCCCCTACCCTCAATTCGGTGGTCTCGACATCGCCAGTCCACCGTGGGCCAATGCGAACTATCAGGCGTTGCAATTAGGGCTGGAGAAACGCTTTTCCAATGGGCTGCAATTCCTGTTCACCTATGTGTGGTCGAAATCGATCGACGATGATTCGAATCCCGGTAACTCGGGTGGATCAAGCCTTGCAAACGCCCCCCCACCCGTGGATCCCAACAACTTGAAGCTGGCGAGGTCGGTTTCTCAATACAACATCCCGCAGGTCTTCCAGTTCAGCTACGACTATCGCCTGCCCTTCGGCCGCGGCCAGCATTTTGGCGCCACGATGAATCGGGCGCTCGACGCGATTGTCGGAGGCTGGCAGACCACCGGCATCTGGCGGTTTGACGATGGCCAGCCCATGTTCTGGTCACTTACGGCATCTACTCCTGGCATGCCTGGCTATGGTCGGGCGCCGAATCTGGTCGGCACGCCACATGCCGCGCCGAAGTCCCAGTGGTTCACGTCCGGGTACTTTGCCAATCCGCAGGTCTTCCAACAGCCCGCGGCTTACACACTGGGCGACGCGCCTCGAACCATTCCGTGGATGCACTATCCCGGCACGTCGAACGCGGACCTGTCGCTCTTCAAGGAATTTTACCTGAACAAGGTTCGCGAAGGCATGCACCTTGAACTCCGTACGGAGTGGTTCAACGCCTTAAATCACCCGCAATTCGGCAACATCAATAACACCGTCTCGGTGAGCAACAGCGCCTTCGGGCAGATTACTGGCCCAGACGTAAACTCGCCGCGCGTGATACAAATGGCCATGAAGTTGTATTTTTAGGTCTACGAGGCCATTGAGATTTGGGATGTAAGCGTGTAATGTTGCACCCTGTGATTCGGCCTCGCTTAACTTGCTGTCAGTACTTGGGGAGGACGGCGCTCTGTGCCGTCCTCTTTCTTTCTGCGGCGACGTATCGTGCTCTCCCTCAAGCGTCGAGTTCCATTGACCAGAAAGCGGCGGCAGATTTTCAAGCAGGCCGGGTTGCCGATGCCGAGAGCGCGCTCCGATCCGTGTTGCGCGCTGATCCTCGCGATCTTTCGGCATTGAGCCTCATGGCCGTTATCCTTGACTCGCAGCGGAAATACTCCGAGGCCGAGGAATTTTACCGCCGCGCTCTCCAGATCGCGCCGGGGTCTCCCGTTATATTGAACAATCTCGGCAACCACTATCTTGCGACGGGCAATGTCAAGAAAGCGGAAGAGAGTTTCAGGCGCGTCGTGGCTGTTGATCCCCATCATGTGAACGCGAACCTGCAACTCGCCGACATGAGTGTGCAGCGGAAGAATGGCGCGGAAGCTCTGGCGTGCCTGGGCCGTCTCGCGGCAAATGTCCAAGACCAACCCGTTGTGCAGATGCTCAAGGCGCAAGCCCTCGTCCTCATGGGCAACTGCAAGTCAGCGATGCCGGTGCTCAGCACGCTGGAAGAGAAAACAGCCCAAGACCCACACTATAGTTTTTCCATTGGCCTGGGCTATGCCCAATGTCAACAATACGATCGAGCGGAGAATTCTTTCAGCGAGGCCCTGAGAGCCGATCCCTCGAATTTCGACGTTCTGTACAACCTCGGGGTGGCCGCGCGCCGCGCCGGGCACCTGGAGCGGGCACAACGGGTGTTCGAGGCTGCTCTGCGGTCAAAGCCGGAAGACGTAGACGCTCTCTACGCCTATGGTGACTTGTTGATTGCGACCAAGGATTTTCTGACGGCAAGTGCTGTCTTGTACCGAGCGGCGCGATTGGCACCGGGTCGCGCCGATGTGCTCTTGCGTTTAGCTCAGGCGACGGAAGCGCTCGGGTACTATGAGGACACCGGCGGCACCCTGGAAAAATACCTGAAATTGCGTCCTAACGACGAGGTTGCCCGGCGGGAGCTGGGCTTCGCGTTGATCCTCGAAGGCCGGTTCGAAGAAGGTCTTCCCAAACTTCAGCAATTCGTGCTCAGGCACCCGCAGGACGCAAAAGGCCAGTATGAACTCGGCGCCGGTGAAGCAACGGACAGTCCGGAAAAGGCTCTGGCCCATCTGGATGAGGCACTCAAGCTCGATCCCACGATGTTTGAGGCTCGCTACACGCGTGCGGCACTCGATTTACAGAATAACCGGCTTGACCAGTCACTGGCAGATTTCCAGGCGCTGCGGAAAATCGAACCTGACAATCCGCGGATCCTGGACTGGCAAGCGCAAATCTATTTAAGGCGTGATCAGCCGCAGGAAGCAGCGATGCTCTTGCAGCAGGCATGCAAGCTGGCTCCGCACGATCGGGCCATTTTGATTCACTACAGCCAGGCACTCGAAAAACTGGGTCGCACGGAGGAGCGCCAAGCGGTGTTAGCGTCATTCAAGGAAGCCGCTGCCGGCGGCGCCCATCCTCGCGCCCGCTCGGGATTGCTCGATTTTCTCGCTCTCTCCCCGGAGCAGCAGGGCGCTAAGTATCTCGAATCCTTACAAGCCACGGTTAATGAGAACCCAAACGATGTCGCTCCCAAGGCCCGCCTTGCCGAGTATCTGCTGGATCAAGGAGAAAGCAAGCGCGCTGCCGCAGTATTCGGGGAGGTGCTTGCGGCGGGAGCCGATACCGCCACCCTGGCCGATTGCGGGAAAGCCCTACTGGGGCATGAGCAGTATGGTTTGGCGGCGGAATTCCTTCAAAAGGCGCCGAATGCGAAGCTCGACTTGGCAATCGCCGTGTTCCATTCCGTCAGCCCCGCAGCCGGACTGGCCCAACTCGATGAGTTTCCCGCCGACCAACGCGCCGGCGATTATTTTATACTCCGCGCCCAGATCCTGGATTCCATGGGCAAACCCGCAGAAGCAGTGGACTCGCTAAATCGAGGTATTCGCGCGGCCCCCCGGCGTGCCGATATGTATTTTGAGGCCGCTGCGTTTCTGATTCAACACGGCCAATTCAAGCAGGCGGCAGCATTGCTGGAAGATGCCACCCGCCTGATCCCGAGTGCGCCTAACCTATGGCTGGCGCGGGCGATTGCTCTTGAGTTGCCGATGGCGCATGGGAGATCCCACGCCGACGAGGTGCGGAGCGAAGAAGCAATGAAGGTGCTGGCGCAAATTGAGTCCCGCTGGCCGGCGTGGGACCTCCCCTACCTCGTGAACGGCATGATCTTGCAGGACGAACTGAAGTCGAAGCAAGCGAAGCAGATGCTCGATTTAGCAATTGCCCTCGGATGCCGGGAAGCGGACGCTTATTATTACGAAGCTTTAGCCATCACAAACACGACCCCGGTCAACCTACCGGAGGCGCAGCAGGCCATCTCTCAGGCAGTGACACTAAACCCCGAAGATGCCGAAAGTAGGGCACTGGACGGACAGATTCTCCTGGATGAGGGAAACTACCAGGCCGCCGTTCAACAGCTCCTCGCCGCTGTGCGGGTTCAGCCGACGCTATATCTCGCGCATGGTCTGTTGCGCACGGCCTACCTCAAGATGGGAGAGAGTGACAAAGCTGCGGAAGAATCAAACCAGATGATGCGCCTCACGCAAGGGAGTTCCGAACCCGACCAGGCTACCTCGTCTATGGAGCGCCTCTTGTTCACGGTGCATGTGCCGGGTGGCACTTCACCTACGGAATCAAAGTTCTAAGTGAACTAACCGTACCCTAAAAAGGAATCTCCGTTTGTTTACTGATTCCAGCGGGTGATTTCTCCATCTGAGGCTCGATGCGTAAGCATCGAGGAATGCGGGGGCCTGGCCGAACACGCACTCGC
>CAWDRP010000004.1:0-76551 GCA_963804755.1 uncultured Acidobacteriota bacterium | reverse complement strand
GTTAGGCAGATTCGCATAGGCTTTGTCGGCGGGGCAGGGCGGGAAAATACACCCGGTGAGGTCGGCACTACGGCGAGAGGGGCGCAAGTCGCCGCACGCGGCACGAAGGTTCGGCCGAAGCGCGGGGCGGAACTCCGGGAGGGGAGGAGAAGACTCTTAGGGGGATGAGCCCTCGGGGAAGCAGGGGTCCTGACAGAGTTCGCGGGCTATGAGGCGTGCCCAGTAGCGTTGCGTTCGGCCGCGACGGACGGCCGGTTTCAGATTGAGAACCCAGAAAGCATGAAAGAGGTTGTAGGCCAGGAAGGCGACGAGCAGAAAGGACTCGATGGCCTGGGGGTGGTGTTTATACACATGGTCGGAGTGCCACTCGTTGGCCAGCTCGTTGAATCCATAGTTCTCAATATCCCAGCGACGATGCCCCAAGCCGACGGCTTGTTCGGTCGCTGCCTGCGTCACCGGTAGCGTCGTGGCCCAAACCCACTCGGTCATAATCGACTCGACCTGCTTCGTCGTTTGACGGCGCACCTGATAGGTTTCTCGCGAACGGATGACCCGCACGGGGGCGTTCACTTGAGGCCAAGTGGTGAGGTCCGACACGTCCCACCACTGGCAGTGACGCGACCGATACTTTCCCTCTTCGGGCGGCGTCACCCCAAACAAACCGCAGGCATCCTGGTAGAGGTCGCGCCGCTCGTCCTTGAGGACCACCAGCGCGTGCTTACCGTGGGCCAGCAGGAGATTGAAGAAGGGGGCCTGGGCATAGAGACCATCGGCCAACAGCAACTGAAACGCGCGGGGGTAACGGGCCAGGACGCGATCCAGCAAGCGCCGGGCCGTGGTCACCTCGTCTTCGCCGGGCCGCTGGGGTTCCAGATCGAGCAGGATCCGCAACTCCGAACCCGTCAACAACTGCAGCGTGACGTTCCGATGGTAGTACTGAATCCTCTCGCCTTGCTCGGTGTGCATCGTCCGCTGCAAGCATCCCGAGCAGCGACGGCGATAGCTGGCGTGGGTCTCGTGACCGTCGAGAACCGCCACGCCCAGTCCACCGATGTCCGGCAAGGCTTTGTTCCGCTTCAGGCGGGAGTAGACGTGATGCAGCCCCTCGCGCAGTTCGTGGGCGACGAGGCCGGCGTGCACGCGCCCCAGGGTGTCGCTACTTCCGGGCGAACACCCCAGCCACTGTTTCCAGAACCGCGAGAGGCGGTGCTCTTCCAGCGCGTTCAAGCTGCCCAAGCGGGACCAGAACATCACCAAGCTGGCTTTCAGGAGAACGGCCGCCGGGATACGGGGTTGTCGTCGGGGATCCTGGACCGCCGCGACGATCCGTTCCGAAAGACCGTAGACAGTCTCGCCATACCGGATCAGGCGGCGGAGAACGGGATCACTCCTTGCGATCGAGCAGCCGCTGCCACTCGACCTCCGAGAGTTCCTCCAGCAGTTGCTGGATTTCTTGATAGCCCTGAACGCTCTGGCGGATGCGCTCTTCCCACTCCTTGGGCACGAACACCTGGCGCGGCTTGCCCCCCTGGCTCTGCACGAGGTACAGCGACGCGTGCAGTTCGCCGTGGGCACAGCGGCAGTTCGGTTTCCCGCAGCGGCGCAAACGAGGCGCCAACGTCCCGCGGAGAAAGCGCTGGCCCGAGACGATCTGCGTCAGGCGCGAGCGGCGTTTGCGCTCGCCTACCGGAAGACTGGAGCGGGATATCGGAGGGTTTTTCATCTGATATATTGCTACTATATCAGACAGAATCGGTGCTGTCAAGTCAAAAACGAATGCGAATCTGCTCGATCAGCGGGGACTGGGCAAAGCAATTGCAATTTCAAAGGGTTGAAGCAGGAAGGAAAGCACGAATGCGGAATCGCTGGATCAGCGGCAGCGATTCCGCATCCGAGGTTGGAGGTGCGCGAAATAGTTAGTCCGGGCGCGCCGGAGGCGGTTAGGCAGATTCGCATAGGCTTTGTCGGCGGGGCAGGGCGGGAAAATACACCCGGTGAGGTCGGCACTACGGCGAGAGGGGCGCAAGTCGCCGCACGCGGCACGAAGGTTCGGCCGAAGCGCGGGGCGGAACTCCGGGAGGGGAGGAGAAGACTCTTAGGGGGATGAGCCCTCGGGGAAGCAGGGGTCCTGACAGAGTTCGCGGGCTATGAGGCGTGCCCAGTAGCGTTGCGTTCGGCCGCGACGGACGGCCGGTTTCAGATTGAGAACCCAGAAAGCATGAAAGAGGTTGTAGGCCAGGAAGGCGACGAGCAGAAAGGACTCGATGGCCGGGGGGTGGTGTTTATACACATGGTCGGAGTGCCACTCGTTGGCCAGCTCGTTGAATCCATAGTTCTCAATATCCCAGCGACGATGCCCCAAGCCGACGGCTTGTTCGGTCGCTGCCTGCGTCACCGGTAGCGTCGTGGCCCAAACCCACTCGGTCATAATCGACTCGACCTGCTTCGTCGTTTGACGGCGCACCTGATAGGTTTCTCGCGAACGGATGACCCGCACGGGGGCGTTCACTTGAGGCCAAGTGGTGAGGTCCGACACGTCCCACCACTGGCAGTGACGCGACCGATACTTTCCCTCTTCGGGCGGCGTCACCCCAAACAAACCGCAGGCATCCTGGTAGAGGTCGCGCCGCTCGTCCTTGAGGACCACCAGCGCGTGCTTACCGTGGGCCAGCAGGAGATTGAAGAAGGGGGCCTGGGCATAGAGACCATCGGCCAACAGCAACTGAAACGCGCGGGGGTAACGGGCCAGGACGCGATCCAGCAAGCGCCGGGCCGTGGTCACCTCGTCTTCGCCGGGCCGCTGGGGTTCCAGATCGAGCAGGATCCGCAACTCCGAACCCGTCAACAACTGCAGCGTGACGTTCCGATGGTAGTACTGAATCCTCTCGCCTTGCTCGGTGTGCATCGTCCGCTGCAAGCATCCCGAGCAGCGACGGCGATAGCTGGCGTGGGTCTCGTGACCGTCGAGAACCGCCACGCCCAGTCCACCGATGTCCGGCAAGGCTTTGTTCCGCTTCAGGCGGGAGTAGACGTGATGCAGCCCCTCGCGCAGTTCGTGGGCGACGAGGCCGGCGTGCACGCGCCCCAGGGTGTCGCTACTTCCGGGCGAACACCCCAGCCACTGTTTCCAGAACCGCGAGAGGCGGTGCTCTTCCAGCGCGTTCAAGCTGCCCAAGCGGGACCAGAACATCACCAAGCTGGCTTTCAGGAGAACGGCCGCCGGGATACGGGGTTGTCGTCGGGGATCCTGGACCGCCGCGACGATCCGTTCCGAAAGACCGTAGACAGTCTCGCCATACCGGATCAGGCGGCGGAGAACGGGATCACTCCTTGCGATCGAGCAGCCGCTGCCACTCGACCTCCGAGAGTTCCTCCAGCAGTTGCTGGATTTCTTGATAGCCCTGAACGCTCTGGCGGATGCGCTCTTCCCACTCCTTGGGCACGAACACCTGGCGCGGCTTGCCCCCCTGGCTCTGCACGAGGTACAGCGACGCGTGCAGTTCGCCGTGGGCACAGCGGCAGTTCGGTTTCCCGCAGCGGCGCAAACGAGGCGCCAACGTCCCGCGGAGAAAGCGCTGGCCCGAGACGATCTGCGTCAGGCGCGAGCGGCGTTTGCGCTCGCCTACCGGAAGACTGGAGCGGGATATCGGAGGGTTTTTCATCTGATATATTGCTACTATATCAGACAGAATCGGTGCTGTCAAGTCAAAAACGAATGCGAATCTGCTCGATCAGCGGGGACTGGGCAAAGCAATTGCAATTTCAAAGGGTTGAAGCAGGAAGGAAAGCACGAATGCGGAATCGCTGCTATCGCGGGGTCACGCCAAAGCCGCGCCCGCAGGGAAGGGTTCAACTGGCCCCATCCTCTTCAAGCAGCGCCAGGGTGGTGCGATCAAGAAAAAGAATCCCTCACCCGTTCAGAGGAAAAGCGGAACGGGTGAGGGATGATTGGCGAGCGACGTTACATGTCTGTGCGTGGATACGCCGCTCGAGACATTGAGGGTAGCCAGCAAGGTCGTAAAACTCGGGGCGGCCCTGGCCAGCCGCCCCGGCCGATACAAGCCGATACTATCAGAACGTAATGCGTCCCACAAGCTGCCCGGTGCGGGGCGCGTTGGCATATGCGCCGGTCGTATTTCCGAAGCCATTGACCGGCACCGACTGTGGAACCGCGATGTTATAGGATTGGAGCGCCCAGTATGCCAAACTCACCCGGTTGAAGAGATTGAAAAACTCCAGGCGCACCTGGAAATTTACGCGCTCCCCGAGTTTGAAGGTCTTCTGCAGGTTGGCTTCTTCATCGTGGGTACGCTGCGAGCGGTAGTTGTTGTAGAAAGCCGCCGCGGTGCCCCAGGTGCCCTGAGGCACATCCACCCAAGCGGCCGGATTCAAGACCGACGCAGTGTTGGGATCGAAATGGCTATTCGGGTTGATAAGGTAGGGCGAAACACCTGGCACCTTGTCGACATTCGTGCTCTCGAAGGTCAAATTAGACAGGTTGTTGTTAGAGCCCGGAGCCTGAATCGGGTTTCCGCTCTGGATGCCTTCGATACCGCCCAGTTGCCAGCCGCCGAACACGCCCCGCGTGAAGCGGTTGCTGTGCAGCGCGGCGGGTGTGGGGATCTGGTAAGTAAAGGCGATGGAAAGCATGAACGGAATGTCTTCAGGGCTGAGATCCTTATTGTTTGCCTTGCTAAAGCTGTCGTTGATCGGGACATAGCGGCCGCGATAATCGCCGCCCTCGAGGAAACTTTTGGCCCAAGTGAACGTCGTCAGCATCTGAAGCCCGTGGGAGAAGCGGGTGGTGAGCTTGGACTGGAGAGCGTCGTACCAGCTTTTCCCGAGAGGGGAGAACATGCTAAAAATATTCCCGAACTGGGGATACGGCCGCAAAGCCTGCGCCAGTGTATAGCCTGTCGGAAATCCCGCGTAAGGAACCTGGAATCCGGCTGCCTGCGGGGCTCCCGAAGCGAACGTGGAGGTGAGCAGCGTTTGATCCGCGGCGCTGGCCGGGTTCAGCCCGAACGACTGGAGCCGTTGAAACGACACGGCGTTAATCTGGTCCAGTAAGAGGTTCGAGGAGTCGCCCGAGAGCTCCCATACCCCGCGGTTGCCTACGTACGCCACTTCCGCCACCAACCTGGGCGTGATCTCGCGCTGCACCGAGAGGTTCCAGGTATTGATGCGCGACGGGCGCGCGCCCTGGGGATCCCACCAGGGGGAAGGAAAGTCCGATATCGACCCGGCCGTCGGCACGATGCCGGGATCCAGCGAGGCCGAGTTCAGTTGCGCCTGAGTGAAGTTGAAGCCATTCTCCAACGTCGTATTGGCTGTCCCAAAGGTGGGCGCGTTGAAATTGATCGTGTTGAATCCCACGCCCACGGCATGCGTGTTGGCTCCGTAGTAATCTGTGGTGGTCGATCCCCCATAAACCAGTCCCCAACCACCGCGGAGGACCGTCTTGGGAGTAAGTTTATAGGCGCCGCCCAGCCGGGGACCAAACGCGTACGGATATCCCTTCTGCCAGTTGCAATTACATCGCCCCGTGCCGAACCCTTCATAAGCCATGGCGCCTGGCAGACCGCCTGCGGACGGGTTGGCCTCCGTACCATCGAAGCCGCTGGTCCGGTAAAATCTCTCATGCAGGACACTCGTATGTTCCCAACGAAGCCCGTAGTCGAGCGTGAACCTGGGAGTTACCTTCCAGGTGTCCTGTACATACAGTGCCTCGTACGGATGATGGAATTGATTGATGGCCGTGTTGCTGACCGTGCCGCCGTCCACCCCGCCGAGCAGGAAGCTCGCGTAGGGAAACCCGATCTGGCCTGTGGCCTCGGCCCCGCTCACCGTGGTGGTCGCCAGGTAGGGCAGTCCGGTCTCGTTCCCGGCGAAGTTGTAGTATCCCATTGCGTACTGATTTTGGTGCATGATCCAGCCATCGTTCTTGTACTCGACTCCCGCTTTATAGGTGTGTTTGCCGTGAACCCAGGTGGCGCCGAGGTTTCCGGTCAATTTGCTCGAATAGTACAGGGATTGAGCTCTGGTTCCCATGCTGTAACTGCTAGCACCATTGGAAAATCCTCCGTAACTTGACCCGGCAATGTTGATCTCCGGAAATCCAAGCGAGGAGACCACCGGCATGCCGAGTTGGCTGGGGTTATAAGTTGCGTTCAACCCCGAGTCAAGATCTCTTTCCTGGAGCCAGCCCAGGCCGAGATGGAGATAAAGCGTTGGCGTAGCCGTATAATCGGCGTTGTACCGGTAGGTGTAAGAGTGAGGTTGCCCAACCCGGTTGGTAGTGATCGGGTTGGGGAGTCCGTCCTCCGCGTAGAAGGTATTTGACCCAAAGTACGACATGTAGAAGGACATCCTCAACTTTTCGCTGATCACCTGGTCGATTTTAAAGGCCGGAACCGTATTGGTTGTCGGAAAGGGGGCGGGAACCCGATAGTTGGCCACCAATCCGCTCAGGTTAGCGGTAGGAATGAAACTCTGGATTTTGCCGGCCGCCGCATCGAGCCGGCCGGTGGGGATGATATTTCCGGAGAAGGGATCGGTTACGACCTGGCCGTTAACCACTCTAGCCGTGGTCGGGTCGTAAATCGCGTTCTCCATGATGGGGCGGCCCAGAGCGTCGGTCCCAAGCTGGCGGCCCGTCAGGATCTCGCTGAAATTGCCGTCGCGCATGTCCGCCGTCGGCACAGTAAGAGTCACCAGCCCGGCGTTCTTCTGCCGGTATTGTTCCAGGTTAAAGAAGAAGAAGGTCTTGTTGCGGCCGTCATATAATTTTGGAATGTACACGGGGCCGCCGACGGTGAATCCGTAATCGTTCTGGCGATTCTTGGTCCGGGTGTTTGAATTTGTTGCATCATTCCAGGTGAACGGTTGCGCGGCGTTCAGGACTTCATTGACCCAATACTCGTAGGCGGAACCGTGGAGTTGGTTGGTGCCGGAGCGGGCCGTAAAGTTGAACAGGCCGCCACTCACCTGGCCGTATTCGGCGTTGAAGTTGCTGCCCTCGACGGTGAACTCCTGCATCATGTCAATCGAAGGACGAAGGGCACCATAAAACTGATCCACCACGTTGCCACTGGTGGCATCCTGCCCTTCCACGATGATCTTAAAAGACGACTCCTGCAAGCCGTTGACTACCATTCCACCCATGAAGTTGGCGGATCCTGCCGAGAAAACGCCCGGCGTGAGCTTGGAAAACGCCAAAGCATCGCGGAGCGCGCCATTAGCGGCGTAATTGATGGGTAGCTCATTGAGGAAACTGCGCGAGACGGTGGTGCTCTGTTCGGCGTCTTCTGTACGAAGCAACGGGGCGTTGGCGTTCACCGTCACGGTTTGGGTTTGCGTGCCCACCTGCATCACCACGTTCAGGGCGGCGGTCTGCGCGACCTGGATCGTGATGCCCGTCTGCACATACTCCTTAAAGCCATTGGCCGTCACCGTCAAGTCATAGGTGCCGGCGGGAAGCGAGCTGATGGTGAAATCGCCGGTGCCGGTAGTGGTTACCCGCCTTTCGATGCCGGTGCTGCTTTCCTTGGCGACCACTGCGGCCTGGGGCACGACGCCGCCGGAGGGATCGGTAACCGTACCCGTCAGCGTGCCACGGTCGCTCTGCGCCCATACGGTTGCGCAGAAGCAGAACAAGACAGATCCAAGAATGATAAGCGTAGACTTCATAAGGGTCACTTTCGCCTTTCTTATTGTCAGTTTTCTTGCCATGACATTCTCCTCACATCAATGAATCTTTCATGAAGTCAAGTGGTTGAGATGAGCTCAACTCTCGATTCCAGGGACCCAAGACCGACACCCGCAAGCGTACGGGCGAAACACAGATAGGCGTCACTCACTGCGAGCCGAGCTTCGCTTAAGACGTGATTGGTCGCGCCGTCGGATTAAGGCGCACCGCCCAACGGACCGGCGTTGGCCCGTCGGGCTCTCAGTGCCTCAGGTTTTACGCCTCTCAAGGGCCTTTGTCAAGCAAAAAATACTTCGATTAACAGCACACGCAATATACGGAACAGGCGCAAAATCGTCCAGCTTCCATTGGTGAATACGAGGGTATTTGCCTCACACTTACACCGACAGAATGTTCGTTTAATAACATCCGGTCCGGAAGAGCAACCGTTGTGTGAGGTGTGAAGTCACCGCCGCCGCGCGACTTCAATGCATATCAGAACCCGTCGCCATTCTGAGTGCTAAGTAATTGTTATCATTGTATTAATCGACGGACGCCGACGTGGCTGGCATGGGTTGCCCCTGGTTCTTCAGTTTTTCCAAGTTGGTTGGCAAATGTGCGTCTTTGCTTCCAGGAAAGAAAGTAATATACGATTTTCGAATCGCTTTGCAGTGGTTTAAACAAAGGCCGTAGTTGTGGTACGTCGATTAAATTCGTAGTTGCGTCTGCAGCCGAGAAGGATTATTATCCGCGATATGGCGACCCTGCGACAGGTTGCGATGCTCGCTGGCGTTTCAACGGCCACGGTCTCGCATGTTCTAAATGGAAATTACAAAGTTAGCCCCAAATTGCGCGCGCGTGTGACGAAGGTTGTAAGAGACGTCAACTATCAACCCAATGACTTTGCGCGCAGCCTGAAGACCAATCGGTCTAAGACTATCGGAATGGTGGTCACCGACATGACCAATCCATTTTATGGCGCGACCGTCCGCGGCGCCGAAGACGTGCTGGCACGCGAGGGATACACATTGCTTGTCGGAAACTCCGGTGAGGATTATGCGAAGGAGAAGTCATATTATAACATTTTTAAGGCAAAGCGGGCGGAAGGACTCATAATCGTTACCTGCCCCACTCCTTACCCGCCTAGCTACCTCCTTCGGCACGTGATGGAGGAAATGCCCGTCGTAATACTCAACCGCGACTACCCCAGCCTCCAAGCCGATACGGTCATTGCAGATAATTTAGCGGGGAGCTACCAGGCCGTTCGCCATCTTCTCGAACTCGGGCATAGGAGGATTGGAATCATTACTGGGCGACGCAGCAACACGGTTGCGGTGCAGCGCCTTCAAGGCTACGAGCGTGCCCTGACTGGACATGGACTGAGATGCGACGAGACATTAATCCAAGAAGGTGACTTCTCGGATCCCTGCACAGGTAACAGTGCAGCTCTCAAACTGCTGACTATGGAAGGCCGGCCAAGCGCAATGTTTGTCTGCAATGTTCGCATGACGATGGGGGCCCTCAAGGCCATTCATGAACTGGGAATCGAAATGCCAGCGGAACTCGCACTAGTCAGTTTTGATGATGAAGAATGGTTCGAATGCGTGAGACCAAGAATCAGCGGCGTAGCTCAGCCTGCCTTCGATTTGGGAGCTCAAGCTGCCCAAATAGTGATCGACCGGGTAAAGGGCAGGCTCCCGCATACCCCTTGCAAGAAGATCCTTCAAACAGAGCTAAAAGTGCGGGAATCCAGTGATACGCAATCGTCCGGCTAACGAACTGCGTTTACCTGAACAATCTGAAGTCGCGGGTCCACGCACGTGCGGCTGGAAAATGGGGGGCCGTTCTGCGCAAAGGCGTTGAGAGGCGGTCTTGTCCGGGCAGGCACTTGGGTACGGGACGGAGATGGTATATATCCTGTGGCGGTCACGTCTGACCTCTAGTTTCTGTTGCGGACAGTGCATGCCGATCCGCGCGGCTTGACACCAAGTGGGGACGCGTGGACTGGGTCTCGAGGTATTTAGGCAGAGGGACAGAGGTGCTCCGGTCGGCTGGAGGTAAGATGGGCGATACGGCTACACAAAGGACGTTGATACCAGATGAAGATTTCACGCCGCGATTTTAATGGTGCCATGCTCTCTGCCTGGGCGGTTTCGCAAGGAGCGAAACAGAACACCGCTGCGCCCACGCAGAAGCTCGTACTGCCGGTCCTTCCCGGTAGCGAGCCAGGCGGTCAGCCTTTCGATTTTCCCCTGCCGCCAGAAGTCGGCCGAAGTTGGGTGGTGCTTGGCCTGCCCCGCAAATACTTCATGGAATGGCTGCCGGCCCTCTTTGAACGAACCCTGATCATTGACACGTGGAAAACGCCAAAATCCCGGCTGCAATGGATCTTCACTGGCCCTCTGGGAGGTTTTACGGTGGAAGCCGGCGAGGGCAAAGTGCGCGTCTTCCAACGCTACGACGACTCGGCGGCGCTGGCCAAATTCTCCACGCTAAAATACGCTCAACATCCGGAAGCCGTGGTGGAAGAGACGAGCCTGGAATACAGCGGCCGGCTGCAAACCATCACGGTAATGCTCGATTACCGCCTGTCATTGCGAGTGGCGCTCAACGGCCGGGAAGCGCTTACACAGCACTGTCTTCTTGATGTCAATCGCCACCAGTTAGCCATGGTTGGAGAGGAGGGCGGTTTCTGCGGACGATTGTTGCCGACCTCCGTCCACGCCTCGACCATCACCGTTGACCCCGGCACCCGTTTTCAGAAAATGATCGGATGGGGCGGCACAGCCACGCCGCCGGCGTTCGCCCAACTCAGCGAAAAAGGCGCGCAAGCATGGTGGCGCAAACTGGTGGAATACAACCTGCTGTTGCAGCGGGAGTATCCCACCGGGGCGCGGCTTAACCCTGAGATGACCAACTGGGACCGTCCGGAGGACGCCTCACCGCACTATTATGGCGACAATTTCCCCAACTGCGAGACCAGCAATTTCGCCTACAACAAGCGCGTCAGGCAATTGGGTGGGAAAGTGATCTTCGAGTTCTGGGATCTGCCGGTTTGGGCCAGACGCACGGACAGTCAAGGGAAGCTTACCGATGTACCCAAGCTACCTGAATACGCCAAGGCAATGGTGCGCTATTGCCAAGTCGCGAGGGAAAAGGCCGGAGCGCCGCCCGAGATTGTTGGCATTCAAAACGAACTCCCCCAGCCGCCGGAGATCTGGCAGCAGATGGCCCTTACGCTCCGCAAGGCCCTGGACGACGCGGGTTTCCAGGACGTGAAGATCCATATGCACAACCCGCCCCTCTTGACCGACGGTATTGCCGTCGCCCGGGCGTTCCGCGCCAGCGAGGAGGTGTGGAATACCATCGATTATGCGGCGTCCAATGTCTATGATTATCAGAAGTTCTTTTACGATCCCGACGGGTATGACGCGCGCGTGCGCGCGATGAAAGAGGTCATCGGATCCAAGCCGTTCCTCGCCTCGGAACTGTGCGTCAACAGCAGCGAATTCCAGAACCGTTCCTATCGCACGGCGTTGGCCATGGGCCAGCTCTGTCACAAGCTCCTCACCGGTCTCGATGCGTGCGGCGCCATGTACTGCTGGACGCTGCTTAATGTCACGCAGCCCTCTTATGGTTGGACCCGCGCCCTGATGGTGCCGGATCCCGAACACGGGTTTGTGCCACTAGCCCCCAGTCACCAGCTCCGCGTGTTTGGCGCCTACTCTCGCCGCGTCCGTGAAGGCATGAGACGAGTCCTGTGCACTAGTTCGAATCCTGACCTGCTCGTGACGGCTTTCGCCGGTGATGGAAGTCAACAGACGGCGATCGTGTTGAACCGATCCACCGTTCGCCAGAAAGTTTCACTGATCTGGCCTGGCGCAGTATTCCGTTACCAGGAAACCGCCAGCCCACAACTGGAGAACGCCGTCGAACCGGCACCTACCCCGAAGGGCAACGTCTGGGAGATGATGGTTGAGCCCGGAGCTATTGTCACCCTGACCGGAGTGGAACTCGGCCGTATTCCGGATGATTTCTTGAAAGTCTGATTCGTGGCATCAGTCCGGTTCTGAAGCACGGTCCTGCACAGCTCGACCGTTTGAGCTAGCCCATCCGGCCTCTACTCATTGTGATAGACCTCTTCCATTGGGGTCCAAGTCTTCTGCCCGCGAAGAGGTTTCTGCAACGGATCGGTGATAGACAACCACTCGATATTGCGCTTTTCCGCGGCGAGTTTGCTCATGTCGCCGGGATAATCAGTCCCGTTGTATTCGTAGTAACCGAACAGATAGTCATTGCCGTCATCAAGTCTTTGCAGATAGATCGAGAAGTTCGAGATGTGATACTTGCGCAGAAGATCTCGAACGCCAGGATTGGAAGCTGCGTGTAAGGCCTTGTACACGGCAATCTTCTCGGGTTTGATGCCGATCACCATGCCCACCCGCTTCGTTTGCGGGCGTGAATGAGCGAGTGCCACAAGGCCCCCCACCACGGCGATCAGGGCTAAAATCTTCTTGGTTCCAGTCACGGGCTCAACTCCTTTCTCTGTCCAGGCGGTACGCTTCGACCGCAGTTTCTCCCCAAATCCTGGATTGCTCCGATTCCGATAACGCAGCGAACGCGCGTTGGACTGTCTCGACCCATCTCTGGATATGACGCTGCCAAATTCAGAACCGGCCAATCCGAACCGAACATGATGCGCTTCGGGCCGAACGACGAGAGGACCACATCGAAGTAGGGCGCCAAGCCTTCCGGAGTCCAATCCTTCCAGTCTGCTTCCGTTACCATTCCCGAGACCTTACAGTACACGTTTTCCCGCCGGGCCAGTTCCCGGAGCCTTTCACGCCAGGGCGAAAGCAGGCGGGCTGCGGATCCGAGGTTTGGCGATGTGATCCACGATGAACACCTGGTTGGGATGCCGATCCACCAACCCGATGGTCTGCGGCAGGTGGCGTTCGAAAATCAGGATATCGTAAACCAGACCATACTCCTGGAGAAGCCCCACGCCGCGATTGAAGTCGTCCCGCAGCATGTAATCGTCGTCCGGCTCATCATGCAGCACGTGGCGGACGCCTTTGAGTTTTGGATTTTGTGCGAACTCGTCAAGATTCGCCCGTACAGCGGGGTGCACCAACGGAACCCACCCGACCACCCCGCGAATAATTGTGGCTGTCTGCGCGAGACTCCAGCAGCCAGCGCGTCTCCTCGATCGTTTGGCGGGCCTGAACCGTCACCGCACCCCTGATGCCAGCTCTGGGCGAGCGCCGCTTCGAATTCCGGCAGAAGGAAATCACGGCGCAAAATACTCATGGCGTCAGACATCCAGACGTAATCGCGGTCGTTGTACCGCCACAGGTGGTGGTGCGAGTCGATCTTGGTTCGGGACATCAGACGTAATCCCATTGTTTATTTCGGACTGGTTCGAGAATCTTCCAAACCTCCTCGGAGAAGTACAGGATCGTAAGGCTCCTCATACCAGCGGACATTTCTGACAACCGATTCCGGATTGGCGGAACTGAACAGTGTGGTCGGAATCTCCGGATTCTGGCTCGCAAACTGAAGCGCGAGCTGGCTCAAGGAGACTCCCTGATTCTGGCAGAACTGAGCCGCCACTCGAAAAACGGCTCGATCCTCGGCCGAGGCCGGATGCCAGGCAGGGGCTCCCCGATCGGTGAGCAGCCCGGAAGCAAACGGCGAACCGTTGATAACCCCGATTCCTTTATTCAGCGCGATCGGAAGCAGATCGAGAAGCTGCGTGTCGTTCAGGCAATAATGGTTGTGAACTGAGCGCGGCATCGATCTCCATCGAGCAGAAAATGCGTTTCCAAAGGTCCATGGGGTAGATCCCGAAGCTCACCGCTCCAATGCGGCCTTCTCTTTTCAGCTCGCAAACCGCGTCGAATCCTTCGCTCAGCGCCCACTCGGTGTGTTTTCTGCCTTGGTACTCGATGTCGTGGATGTGAATGATATCGAAATACTCCACTCCCAGCCGTCGCGAGCTCTCCTCCAAAGATGCGCGAATGCGCTGACGGGAGTAATCCAGGGTGTCATTGCCGTAGCACGCCACGATTGGTGTATTTGCCGACCTTCGTCGATAGGAAGTAGCGGCTGCGCGGAATGCCCTTAAGCGCCTTGCCGAGTACTGTTTCAGCCAGCGTGCCTCCGTACGCGGGCGCAACATCAAAGTAGTTGATTCCGCAATCCAGTGCCACATGCACAGCGCGAATCGCCTGGTTCTCGTCGACCGGTCTGAAAACCCCACCAAGCGACGATGCGCCGAAACTGAGACGCGATACCTTCAGTCCTGTCCGCCCGAGCAATCTATAGTCCATGCGGCGCCACCTCCTCTTGAAGCCTCACCAACGCCTGAGTTCAGCGCAGGATCCAGTACAGAATGGCGACTACACTGAACAGTGCTGCTGCCACAATCCGCGGATCAGCGGGGCCGCTCAGCCGCCCTCTCATGAATGCCAAGAGGATGATCCCAGCAAACTGCGCTGACGGTTCCTGGATCCATGGCGGGGGTGCGCAAGCTTACGGCGATATAAATGATCACGCAAAACGCCGCCAGCAGCGGCCCCACCAGCATGAACGGGATGCCAAGACCCTGAACGGGGTCAGAAACGAGGCCGTTGAATCCTTCATGAGCCCTGTTGCCCAGGACCATTCGACCCACTGCGGGCAGGTCCGAGATGAAGTACACCACCCCAAGCAGTGATCCCGTGTAGAGCGTGGCCATCGCGGCAGGCGCCGTCCCGCGCTTCCACCAGATCCCAAGCAGAAAGACGGTCGTGACCGCTGGTGCGAACGTCATAGGAATCTTATTAATGGCCTCGAAGATCGTCCCGAACTGATCGCCTTGGGTCGACCAGAGCATCGCCAGAAGCATGATGAGCCCCGTTGTGACGCGCCCGATCGTGACGACCGTGGAATCCGGCATGGCGGGAGAGTGGCGCTTGATGATATCCACTGAGATCAGCGTCGCGCAGCTATTCAAGGCCGCCGCCATACAGCTCATTAAGGCGGCCGCCATTCCCGCGGCCAGGAGTCCCCGGAAACCCACGGGAACCAGGAACTTTATCAGCGAGGGCAGCAGCGTGTTGTAATCGGGATGCCCCGAACCAGGAAGCGTCGGCACCTGTAAGCTTCCTTTCTGCCAAAGGATGTATCCGATCACTCCCGGCAGAACCATCACGAAAACAGGTGTGATCTTCAGGAAACCCGCAAACAACGCCCCGTTCTGAGCCGCCTTCAGGTCCTTGGCGCCCAGGATGCGCTGCACGTGCGTCTGGTCCGCGCACCAATACCAGATGCCAAGAATTGGGTACCCCAGGAGTACCGCCAGCCAGGAAAAATCGTTTAATCGCCCGTGGTTATCGTAAATGGGACGCAACATGCTGAGTTGTCCGGACCACGTCGCCGCGTGGAACGCAGACAGGTCGTGAATCCCCACTGCGCCCAGCGCCTGCACGCCTCGAATCGTCACGAATACCGCCGCCCCAAGCAATAGGCACACTTGAACATTCTCGGTCATCACAACGGCCTTGAGACCTCCCAGCACGGTGTAGGTGACAGTGAAGAGCGACAGAACGATGATGGTCGCAAGCATCGGGGCGCCCAGGAAACTCTCAAACAACTTGGCCGCAGCAAAGAGGCTCATGCCAATATGAATCAGCAACGCTCCCAGTAATCCGACCACCGCCAGGAAGGTGCGTGCCGCAGGGCAGTATCGGCGTTCCATGAATTCCGGCAAGGTTGATACATGCGACTTGATATAGAAGGGAGCAAATACCAGGGCCAGGAGGATCAGAATGAAACATGCCATCCATTCAAAGTTCCCGATTACAAGCCCATCTTTGGCGCCGGAGGCGGCCAACCCTACCAAGTGAATCGTCGAGATGTTCGAGGTGAAGACGGCCGCTCCCACGGTAAACCAAGCCAGCGACTTGTTGGCGAGAAAGTACTGCTTCGAGGTAGCATGTCTGCGGAAGCCGACCCATATACCGAAAAGGGTGACTCCTATAAAGTATGTCGCCAGCACGCACGTATCGATCCAGTTCATGGACCAATGTATCGAACTCACGTTTCCCCTTTCGACAGCGGATAGCTTGTGACTGGCGAACCTCCGGTATCCAGAGAGCGTCTCATGGCCGGCACGGCGCGGTCACCTTTTTCGGCAACCGTATTCTGTGTCGCGAACCGTGACGCGCGCAAGGCCAACATCAGCATTTTTTCCACCATTTCCGGCAGACGCAAGCTAGAATGGGCCGCGATGAGACTTCCCCCTGCCGTCATCCTGCTGGTTCCCTCCGCGCGCGAGTTCGATAGAGGGCTGAGGCGCGGCATCGTCGCATATGCGCATGCCCGCGGGCCTTGGATTTTTCACGAAGAGTTGCCTTCTTACATTAAGACGTTCACTGCACGCGAACGCGTCCGCGGCATCCGCAAATGGGACGCCCAGGGGGCGATTGTCTTGCAGGGCCGGCTTCCCGAGGTCAAGCGGTTACGCATTCCGACAGTTGTCTCGATTGAGACGCGCCGGTTAGACGGATCCTACTTTCAAATCGTCTGTGCCAACGAAGAAGTCGGGCGCCTGGGCGCCAGGACTCTCGCCCGGCTCGGTCTCCGTCACTTTGCTTATTTCGGCTTAGACGGACTGGAGTTCTCCGATAATCGGCGTGCCGGCTTTCTGCAAGGAATCCAGGAAGCCGGGTTCTCTGCCGCCATCTATTCCTCCTCGAGGCGAACCCTTGGCCAGTCCTGGTACACCGAGGAAAGGCAAGTTGGCCGCTGGTTGTCGTCTCTTCCCAAACCTATCGGCCTTATGGCTTGCAATGACGACCGAGCTCGCACGGTGGCCGAGGTTTGCAGAGCACAGGGGATCCGCGTGCCCGATGAGGTTGCGATTCTCGGCGTCGATAATGATGAGCAGGTTTGCCGGAGCGCCAACCCTCCATTGTCCAGCATTGCGCTCGCGACCGAACGCGCCGGATATCAGGCGGCAGTTCTCTTGACGGATTTAATGGCCGGACGCACCCCCGCCGCGGGGGTGGTCACTGTCCACCCGACGAACGCCGTCCACCGGCAATCCACGGACGTTCTGGCAATCGAAGACCCGGCCATCGTCAGGGCTATGCGTTTCATTCGAGAAAATAGTAATCGGAATATCCGGGTGGCGGAACTGACGGCGGTTGCCGGCCTCTCGCGGCGCACTTTGCAGGACCGATTCAAGGAATGCCTCGGCATCACTCCGCTGGAAGAAATTCACCATAGCCGTGTGGACTACCTGGCGCGCCTGCTCATCGAAACCAACATGACGATTGGAGAAATTGCTGCCGCGAGCGGATTTGAAATCGACGCGCACGTGGCCCGATTCTTCTCTCGGCAAACCGGCCTTACCCCACTCGCCTACCGAAGGAAGCACCGGATCACATGAAAGCCGCGGGCACCCAGCCGGCGTACCCATGCCGGGGCAGGGCTTCGTCAAGGTCGCTTTTAGTAAGATCACCATGCATGCCTCCTTTTATCTCTTAGTAGGTAATCCATAAGATAACGGCATAAAAATTGCTAGCCGTACCGGATGGAGGTGTGTCTTCTGCTCGGAATGACGCAGCCGGGTAGGCTCGCGAGGCTCCTGGCCGCCCCTGACGCGCTCGGCCGCGGCTCCGCCACGTGCCTTTCCCCATGGCCTCAGCAAAAAACTCGCCTGCCGCCGGCCCGCGGGGCGGCCCGCCGGCGACGGAGTATAAATTGCCGATTTTCGATTGCCGATTGCCGATTGGCTCGTCCCGCACTTCCAGTTTCGAATTTCCAGTTTCCACGGTCAGGGAAGGTGGGCGGAAGAAAAAAAATTTACGAACGAAGCCACCAAGTTATTGAAAACAAAGGATCGCAGAACAAATTGACCGAGAAAAAGCGGACATTTTGGTTTAAGTATCGGACATTTTGGTTCAACGTGGTGACATTTTGACGTGGCCATGCAGCATTTTTCGGACACTTTGGTATGACGGGGTGACGCCTTGGGTGCCAACACGGAAGAACGGGGCCGGAAGAGGGGGGACGGGCTATTTCCGACTTACCGACGTTTAGCGCTCCCACAGTCCGAACCGCCGCGACTTTGACGTGACCCTGCATGCCGGGGTTGCATATGCCGAAAATGGTGGAATACTTGCCGATAATGGCCTTGTCGATCGTTGTCCCCGGCCACTAAATTGTGAGCTGTTACATTGCGGATGTGAAACGGAGGACCCCATGAATCACTTGACGCGGCGCGCGTTCATTATCACAGCCTCCCTGCTGCCTCAGGCCGCGGCGGCAGAAATGGCAGCGCATAAGCTGCCAGGCCTCCAGGCCGGGAAGAGCCATGGACCATTGTCAATCCTTCCTGCCGTTCCTGAATCGGCGGCAGCGACTCCTGAAGGAGACCAGCAGCCAACGGCCGAGCAGAAGGTCATCGATCGTTTCCGGCACATGCCCGCGTTCCGGAAGGAACTGGGTTGGAAACTTGCTTACACCCAGCATTCCATGTACATGTTCATTGACGAGGATCGGGGCGTGCCGATTGTGGGAGAGAGGACTTCGCCGTGGGGGGCGCCCGATGCCAGCGTTTACGTGGGCCGCATCCGCCGAAATCTGGCCTCGCTGGAAAAAATCCCAGGTCTACGGTTGAGCTACGACTTTCCCGGAGTCGATATCGAATCGATCGCCCGGGATTTCCCTGATGTCGTCGAGCAGATGCAGCGGATGCACAAAAGAGGGGTATTCGATTTTGTGAACGGAACGTATTCCGGCGCCGCACTTGCACATTTTGAGTTCGGAGAGCAATTGGCGGCAGTTCGAGTATGGGCTGGAGGTTTTCGAAAAACTGTTTGGCAAGAAAGTGAAGATGTTCGCTTTCCAGGAGACTGGCCTCAGTCAACAATTGCCACAGATTCTGAAGCTTTTCGGATACGAGATGATCATCCGCGCCGGGCGGATTTCCCTGGGCGATGGAAATCGTTGATGGGCCGTTCGAGATGGAATCGTCTCACAACGGAACAAACTTTCTGCGCGAGGAAGAGTTTGTCTGGGCGGAAGCCCTGGACGGCACGCAAGCTGCCCTTCTACCTCGTGGAACCGATGCAGGGATTTCAACGGGACTGGAACATTCAAGCGAGCCATCGAATTAGGGCTGGCGACTCCGCCACCGGTGTGGCTGTATTGCCCTGACATGGAGGAGATTGAACAAAAGACCTGCGACTCCATCGCGGAGTTGTTCGATTTCGTGCTTCTCGAAACCGAGTTGCTGAAGCGCGTGAAGGAAGCTCCTCCCGCACGCCAAGGCCAGGATCTTTTCCTATTGGTCGTACGCGGAGGGCGTGTGGGGCGAGGAATTGCTGCGCGCCAATCGCGCTGCTGAACTCGCCGCCGTTATGGCGGAAGGCGTTCAGGCCATGGGGCGGCAGGCGGGGTCCTCGCTCGATCGAACAGAGGAGCTGGGCAAAATCTGGCGAACCATTATCAAGTATCAGTGTCACGACGTCATGTGGATTGAGACCACCGACTTGCGGCGAAAAGGGATCAATCACGATAACGAGGGCGCCGCAAAAACCCACACGATCATGGGCGAAATCGCAGGGACGCTGATGGGGAGTGACGGGAATTCGCTTGCCATCTTCAACGGATTGCCTACGGCTCGGCGCGCCTTGATTGAAATAGAGGGCAAAGAAGTGCCCGGGGGCGGCCCGGCATTCCAGGCGTTCGAAGGGAAAGCTCTGGGGGTGCGCGAACTCCCTCCGGGAGGATTCCGCAGCTTCCCCTTGCTGGGCGGCGCGGCGCCGTCCAAGGAAATCGCCCTGCCATCGAAAATCACCACCGCCCATTACACCGTGGAACTGGCAAACGGCCTGATCAAGCAAATTACGACGGAGGACGGCAAGGACCTGCTAAAAACCGGGAACTACCTGGGTGGTGAATTAAGGGCGATGATCCACGACCAGTGGGTGGATAACCGGTCGGCGGATGCCATTTGTATGAGGGAGAAGTCTGCTACATTCTGAGCCGGTCGGCGTCCCTGGGAGATATCCCGGTTAAAGAGCGCTACTTTTTCTTCCGCAACGAAAACCTTATCAAAGCTGAACTGGAGTTCGATTTTCAAGGGAATGAAGTCGGCAACTTCTGGATGGATGAGACCAAGATCGAATGTGTATTACCCCACGGGAGGCGGCGGCATTTACCACGACATTCCCTTTGGGTACCTCTCGGGCCGAGGAAATCGCACTTTGTTCGCGACCAACTGGATCTTTTGCGGAGGACTTGTCTACGTCAACTGGGGCACGGTAAAACACTGGGTGAGAAAGGGTGTCATTGCGAACGTGCTCGCCTGGGGTGGGAACACTTTCGATAATCGCAGCGATTTCGAGTGGGTTGAGCAGCAACAATACGACCTGAAGCTGTACGGAAAGCAAACGATCAAGTACGCCCTCATCCCGGTGGGTGAATTTGATGGCAATCAGAATTGTCCGCGCGGTAACTGATCTGACGGCGCCGGTCTTCGTAACCGAAGGTAGCGGCGAAAAATCGTTCTACGAAGTAAAGAACAAGAATCTGGCAGCCACTGCGATTTACGCGAAGGAAGGCAAGGTGTGGGCGCGAGGGTACAAACTGCCGGACCGAACTGACACCCGTTTCCGCGATTTCGAGATTTTCAATTGCCCCATCACTGATTTGTAATGAGGCGAACGGTTGGAAATGAAAAACCTCCTGGACCGATTGATAAGGCTTATATTAATGGAACCAAACGCAAGAGACGTTGCGATAGGTCGATTGTGTTGCCATGCAATTTCACGCCGGCAACTGTGAAGATCCGCTCAGGCGACGGTATCGAAGGTAAAACCGGAGTTTATATGAGCGAGGAGACGAGATGACTGGGGGTTTCAGGCAGGATTCGTGGAGAACTGAAGGTGCGCAGGTCCCGGCTTGGGCGGGTTCCGCAAGTAGGTCTAATTGTAAGCAAGCTGCGGTCTGGCTGTTGGTCCTGCTGGGCATGTTGAGCGCAGCGACCGGCGTCTTGGTGGGCCGGGTAGACGGGGGATCCACGCCTACTGCTGCGGTTGATCCCTTAATCGGCACCGGCCATGGACCCGGCGGCCCCGTAAACTTATATCCCGGCGCCACCCGGCCTTTTGGTATGGTGCAGCAACTCAAGATCAAACGCAAGCGGGTTAAGCCACGCTAAAAGGCAAAGGCGAAATCCTAGTCCAATGAAGATGCGGACGCGAAAGCACGCTCACTCGGAACTCGGGTCAGTCATGTATATTAATGCCCAAAATAGCCCGGTTTGCCATTGGTTGGAAACGCTGAGGTGCGGGAGCATGAGCAACCTCCCTTGGGGCGGCGATTTGAATGAACGCGCCGATTGTAACTCGCCAAAAAAGTAAATGTTAGTCCCAGCCCTGTGTGCGGATACCGAAGGCCATGACACGGGATCGTAGAGGATCTGCTTCGTGCAGAAAAAGCGGAGGCTCTTGCGAAAATGCCTCACTTTGCTTCCATCGCTAAGAGACCTTCCACTGAGCCGCCACCACGTGCGGATCACTTATCAGATCTCTCAGGAGGGGCGGCAAATCCACCATTTGCGGCACATTGCGCCGCTGCAACCTGAATTCGAGCTCCCGTTGGTGCGTTCGGCTGAAATACGCAACCGAGGCCACGCTAATCTTGTAGCCGGCCCTTTGGAAAGTTGCTCGGATTTCTTCCTGCTTCGGATCATTGCGTTCTGTCGTTAGCTAATATAGGGTTCCGTGTTGCTCCTGATTCATGCTGCGGTCGACCCAACGCAGACCTGAGATCACTAGCATGCCCAGGGCAAATGCCGCTATTCCGAGCCCAATCTGCCGACCCCCTAAGCATAGGCCGATGACAGTGACAAACCATAATGTCGCAGCAGTGGTAACGCCGAGGCCGTTACTCGTTGGCGGCACTCCGCGTCCGCCGCCCCGCCGAGTTCCCACAATTCCGCATTCACGGGCGGCCCTAGAGACAGAACGGTCAAGGAGAGATGGCGTACGCGCGGTTCGCCGGGAATCTACCAGGGTTCCCAACAAGTCGAACAATCCGCGCTTGCCCTCCGGGGGAAGACGCTTCACCCCGGTCATCGTGACGGGTGGCGATGTGGAAAAGCAGCTGTCGATGTACCCTAAAAGTAAGCACAATGTGATCGAGAGCGACGACGAGGGAATCAAAGATCGAAGATCTTCCCCACGCAGTGGCAAGCACACGTTGTCGACTCGGCTTACTTTGGAGTCTGTCCAGCTTGGATTGTGGTGCGGATTTGTTGAGCTAAATCTTCTGCCGCCGATTTCACCTTGGGCGAAGGCGGGGAACCCGGCTCAAATCGCTTTCCCTCAATTCCATAAACTTCTAGGAATTTGGGGACGCACCCCAGCACATGCGCCAGTCTGAGGGCTTGGATCACGCCCAAGCCGTGAGTCGACGCCGAAGGGCTGCTCGCGGCTGGCGGGATTCCATCCCAGCGATGAACGGTGCCGACCGGTGCACCGGTTACGACAGCATCCAAAAGGACGAGATGATCATCACCATCCCAGGCGCTCAAGAGCCCGGTAGCTTCCCCACAGCAGGTGCTTGTTCTTACCCCGAGTGCCTCAATGCCCAGTTCCCGGAGCCGATCCACTACCAGCAATCCGGCTCCATCATCTCCGCTTTCGGGGTTTCCACAAGCGATGATTTGCACGCCTTCACCGTTCTATGCGCTCGATTTCTCCACTTCCAGTTTAAGAAAATGGGTCGCGCAGGAGATGCACGGATCGTAGTTTCGTATCGCCTGCTCACACTTCCACGTTGCCTCGTCCTGCGGCCACGCCACCAGCCGCGCGGCGTACTCCCGCAAGTCGTCTTCAATTCTTTTTTGGTTCTGAGAGGTGGGAGGCACGATCTTAGCGGTCACGATGAGCCCCTGATCATCCAACGCGTAGCGGTGATACAGGATGCCCCGTGGCGCCTCGGTGATGGCCTGACCCGTCCCCGCGCGCTGGGGCGCCTCAACTCGCGGCGCGGCGGGACGCTCGTACTCCCCGATCACCCGCAGGGCTTCGGCACACGCGAAGACCAGTTCGACGGCTCGCACCATGATGCTGCGAAACGGGTTTCTTACCGGAGGCTTCAGCTTCACCTGGAGCGCCGCCTCCTGGGCTACCGATGGCAACTTGTCGAAGTTGAGGTTGAATCGCGCCAGCGGTCCTACCAGATAGGAACCCCGGTCTTCGATCACCGAGTGCAGCGCGTTGGAATGCTTGACGTGGTGTTCAGCGAAGTGGTCCTCGTAGGCGGCAACGTCGATGTCGAGGCCGCGATTGGAGACCAGGCGCCCCTCGTTAAAGGGATACTCGTCGGGGTGACGAAGCGCCACAAACTCGTAGTCCTGTTCAAAGGCGGGAAAATCCAATCCCGCCGTCCATTGCACCGTCTCCAGGGAAACCTGGAGCGCCCATTCGAGGTCCGCCACCAGCTCGCGCAACTGGCGCTCGGTGGGGGTTTTGTAAAACCCGCCGACCGCCGCCGAGACGGGATGAATTTCCCGCCCGCCCAGAAGAGTTACGATGCGATTGCCGATCTTTTTCAGCCGCAGCGCCTTCTCCACCACACCCCGATGGGCGCCGGCCATCGCGATCACGTCCGGGAAGCCCAGGAAGTCCGGCGCATGTAACATGTAGACGTGCAGCGTGTGGCTCTCGATCCATTCGCCGCAATAGAACAGACGGCGGAGCAATCGAGTCGCAGGTTCGATCCGAATCCCCAAGGCTCGTTCGATCGCATGGATCGCGCTCATCTGATAGGCAATGGGGCAGATTCCACAGATCCGCGCAGTGATATCCGGCGCCTCCGAATAGTGCCGGCCACGCAGGAAGGCCTCGAAAAAGCGCGGTGGTTCATAGATCTTCAGTTTGACGTCGGCCACACGATCACCCGCCATCTTGATGTAGAGTGATCCTTCGCCCTCCACGCGGGCCAGCGTCTCCACTCGTATCGTGCGCCCCGTCATTGCCGTTCACTCTCCTCGCTGGCTTGGCGAAACTGCCATGACCAGGCATTGAATCCCCGGAAGGCGCGTACGACTTGTTCGGAAGATTGCCCGAGAATGCGGAACTGATTCGATAGCGAACCCGTGTTCGGACTTTCCATCGGCCCATAGCACCCGTAGCAGCCACGGTCGTAACTCGGGCATAACGCGCCACAGCCTGCCTGCGTCACCGGGCCTAAACAAGCAACGCCGCTGCGCGACCGCGATGCACACGTTCCCCTTACGCTTACATTCGATGCACACGCTGTACGTGGGAACATTCGGCTTCCGTCCCGCTAACGTTGCCGTGATGAGTTCGACCAACTGGCGCTTATTGATGGGGCAACCGCGCAACTCAAAATCCACCGGCACATGTTCGGCAATGGGGGTCGACAGCTTGAGCGTGTTGATGTATTGCGGCGTGGCATAAACCACCCGTATGAAATCGTTGACGTCCTTCCAGTTCCGTAAAGCCTGGATCCCCCCAGCCGTGGCGCAAGCTCCGATCGTCACCAAGGTCTTGCAACTCCTTCGTACCTCTTGAATGCGCTGCGCGTCCTGATGAGTGGTGATGGAACCCTCTACCAAGCCGATATCGTACGGCCCCTTCAGCATGGTCCGCGACGCTTCCGGGAAGTAGGCAATCTCCACTGCTCCCACGATCCCGAGCAGGTCGTCCTCGGCATCGAGCAGGCTCAACTGGCAGCCGTCGCAGGAGGCGAACTTGAAGACAGCGATCTTCGGCCTGCCCCTGTGCTTGGATTGGGTCTCAGAGCTCATATTTCTCCAGCAGTGGCTGGATTCGGTCGTAGCGAAAAACCGGACCGTCCTTGCAGATGAAGTGCGGCCCGTACTGGCAATGTCCGCAGAACCCGACAGCGCACTTCATATTCCGCTCCATGGAAACGTAAATGTCCTCGCGCTTAAGTCCTTGAGTCTCCAGTTCACGCGTGACAAATCGCATCATGATTTCGGGTCCGCACGCCATCGCGACCGACCGCGCCGGCTGCAGCCTGGCATACTTGAACAATGTCGTGACGACACCAACGCGCCCATGCCAGCTAAGGCCGCCATAGTCAACCGTGGTCAGCACCTGGGTTTCGGCCTGACGAGCCCACGCGGCCAGTTCTTTGCGGTACAGAACGTCCCGTGGACTGCGGGCTCCGTAAAGGAGGACGAGTCGCCCATATTCCTGGCGATGGTTCAGAACCTCGTAGATCACTGGGCGCAGCGGTGCCAGACCGATTCCCCCCGCGACCACCACGATGTCCCGCCCGCGTGCTAACTCCATTGGCCATCCCGTGCCAAACGGCCCACGGACGCCAACCGTATCACCAACTTTTCGGCTCACGAACGCGTGAGTTGCGTTGCCCACGGAGCGTACCGTGTACACCAGCCGTCCTTGGCTTGCCGGATCACCGCTGATAGAGATAGGTAACTCACCCACTCCAAACACCCATAACATGCTGAACTGCCCCGGCTTAAACGCCGTTCCGTTGACTTCATCCTCCGGCTCGAGGCTCAGCGAGAATGTGTCAGGCGTCTCCTTCGTTACGTGCCGCACTGCATACGGTTGCGGCAGCATGGGATCGCCTGTTACCGGGAACGTTTCTGTCTCTAACATCGTCATCACGGGGCCGCGTAGACATCGAGCAATTGCAGGCGTGTTGCCTCCAGCCGCAGCGCCACGATTTGGGAAAAACGCTTCAGCACTTCGTAACCAAGATCGTGATTCTGCTCACACTTCGTCCGCAGGCACTTCCCATCGAGCACAATCGCACGCGTTTCCACAGTCGCATGCGCGTGAAACTTCCACAAATACGGTGGGAACAGCCACGACCATCCCAAAATATCTCCTTCCGCCAGCGTCGCGACCACAATCGGCTTGCGCTGCGGCGCAAAAATTTCCAGCGCCACCTTGCCGGACCGAATCAGATAAAACTCGTTGGCCTCTCCTCCTTCTTTGAAGATGTAGGTTCCTCCAGCGAAACGGGCATTCGCCGCACATCCCGTGAGCAAACCCGTGTAGGAGGACTCCAGCCCGCTGAAGAACGGATGTTCCGCGATGATGCGCTCAAGGGTTTCCATTTATTCCCCCTTCCCGAATGGCGCGGACTTCTTCGGTGATGTCAATTCCCACCGGGCACCAGGTGATACAGCGCCCGCAGCCCACGCACCCCGAGGTTCCGAACTGATCGATCCAGGAGGCCAGCTTGTGTGTCATCCACTGCCGGTATCTTGACTTGGCGGAAGCCCGCACGCTCCCACCGTGGATGTAGGAGAAATTCAGCGTGAAACATGAATCCCAACGGCGCCATCGCTCGGCATGCTCTCCGCTTACGTTACTCACGTCCTCCACGGTCGTACAGAAGCAGGTTGGGCATACCATCGTACAGTTGGCGCAAGCGAGGCATCGCGCGGCGACATTGTCCCAGCGAGGGTGCTCGAAATTCTGGTAAAGGAGCTCTTTGATGCCGGTGTTGTCGATGTTGCGCACCTGCTGCCGCGCCGCCGTTTCGACTACCGTTTCCGCTTGCCGAAGGTGCTCTTCCGTAGCTGGGGCAGCCTCCAGTTCGGAAAACAACTCCGCCCCACGCTCGCTTCCTACGTGTACAAGAAAGACATGCCGGTTCTCGTCGAGGAGTTCAGTGAGTGACAGGTCGAATCCCTGTTTCGCCTGCGGTCCAGTTCCCATCGAGGCACAGAAACACGTCGCCGCCGACTGCGTGCACTGCACTGCGACGATGAACGTGCTATCGCGCCGACTGCCGTAGACGGGATCGCGGTACTTGTCTTTAATGAGCACCCGGTCCTGCACCGCAATGGCTGCCAGGTCACAGGCCCGGACCCCGAGAAAGGCATACGGACGCTTGGGCTGCGACTCGTTGTTCAATATGCGGAACGTCCCGCCTTGTCGCTCCGCCGACCATAGCTTCACATCTGCCGGGTGCAGGTATTTCTTCCAGCTTTGCGGCCCCACCGCATATCCAAAAATGGCATTGTCGTCGCGCCGCTTAAGCCGGTAGTGCCCGGGCGCTTGCTCATCGGTCCAACCAGCGGGCAATTCCTCAGATGATTCGATACTCTCGAAGACGATGGCATTGTCCCGAACCGTCGGCCCAATGACCTCGTACCCACGGAGGATCAGTGCCTTGACGAGACTTCCCAAGGCGCCGACATCTATAACCTTAGGTGTATTCTCGACCAATCGGTTTACCTCAAAACCATACGCCGGTATAGGACGCGGCTGTCCCTGCAGACGTGGCCTTATTCTAGACACTTTCGTGAGCTTTCGGCAAGGCTGCTTTAGTCGGACCGTTCATGGCTGGCGGGCAATCTTTTATCTTCACGACCAGGTCAGCGCTCCAAACGGGTTGTGGGGAAACAGACCCTGCCTTGTTGCCAAGCGTTTAGTAAATCGACGTGGGACCCGCCACGCCGGGCAATTTGACGAGAGACGGCTACTCGTAGAAGTGTAGCTCCTGGCTCCCCCGAGTCCGCTTCGAGGATGTTTGTGGTGGCACGACACTCCCATGGATAGGTCGCGAGCAACGGCGTAGTGCTGACCAAACCGATCAAGTCCAGAATGGGCGACTCGGAAGCAACTCTTTGGGTGCCCGCCGAGGAGTCTTCTCGCTCGTCTCGCTGCAAGTTGCGACCGCTCAGTTATTGTCCGCGCTGACCGGGATTCGGACTGATAAGTCGCCATCTCGCCCCGTGACTACACCTGCCTCGGCAGCCGAGCGCAGTCTGACAGAGCGGCACAGTCAAACGGACCGGGTTTCGCCGAGCGGTTGAGGGTGATAATGATAGCGAACATCGCGGTCAGCGTCGCAGCCATGTGCGTCGAGGTGGCTGCAAGCGCCGCAGGTCTCTATTTTAGCGTTGGGAGGGAGCCTGCGCTGAAGTTCTGAGACGACGACAGGGATGCATCCAATCTTCTCGGCAAAACCGGGGGCGTAATCCGACAGCGAAAGCAGGCCCCTCTCATCCAGGCTCCTCAAGATGAGTTGCGACTTGGTCATTTCGGTCTAGTCGCCGTAATGGCGGTCCATGACCGAAGGCGGAAGGACCCGGAAGACCTGTACGAGATAGGATTCGAACGATGCACCTGGCTTGTCCGTTGGTTTCGCTCGCAGAATTGTGAATCGCTTCGGGTCTAGCGTAGAGGCGGTCAAACCTGCCGAAGCCATGAGCTGATTCCGCCGCGCCCGGAGCCGGGGACGGGCACGCGGAATACCCACAGCGTCAGAAGTCCCAGTCCTCGCTTTCCTGTTTCCTGGTCGGCAACTTGCCCATGCACACCGCGCATTTGTAGTGGCCGTCCGTGACCACCCGCGTGTCCTTGGGCAGGCCGAGAGCGCCATGATTCTCCTGACGAGCGGCTTGCGGTTAATGATGCACTTGTCCGCAAAGAGCGTGAAACCGCCGGTCGCGTCCATGTAGTTCACGCGGCCGCGGGGGCAGTCTTCGTAGGTCAGTTCTCGCGGTGCCGCCCCGAGGTCCTGCAACCGCCGCCAGTAATCGGGATGATCGACACCATATGTTCGGAATCCCGAAACACTCGGGCTCTCGGCCCAGGGGATCCCCTCCACCCGGGGCTTGTCGCTCACGACAAAAAAGAGCCCGATTTTGGGAACTTTCGTGGCAGTGCTTGATGGTTCGCGGCGTTTCAATCTTTTCGTGCGGTCTCCTGTTGAGACTCTCTCATTCGCTCGTGCCTCTTTCGGCGTGCTCCTCGCACGCCACACAGCCATATGTGTCCCCCTGCGATCCCGGACGCCCGCAAACTTCGCATGTTCGGAGGGCCTCCAGTGCGGCTGCCTCGATACGCTCGTCGATGGCACCCGTGTGCTGGCTCACATAGAAGCGCAGCGTGCCGAACTTCTCCTTCACCTGTACTACGCTGAACCGCTCGCCCGTTTCCCTCTCGAGCTCCGCGACCAACGGCTCCAGTTCCACACATAGCCCCCATAGGATGTTGAACCAGCCATCGCCGCATTCGAAGCCGCGTGCCATAGCACTCGACATCGGGTTGGCCTGCAGGTCAGACCAGGTCGGCCAGCGACGTACGAGCTTTTCTTCAAATTCTTTGCGCATGCCTGTCCCTTCCGCCGCAGCAGATTTTGTGGACAGCCGGCCGTGTCCCGCCAGCCAAGAAGATCTTATTGTGGCTGGTCTTCGTTTTCGTCCTTTTGTGCACGCTGGGGCCTAACTGGCGCGCTCTCTATATGGCTTGGCGTTCTTGCTGGGCGCTCGGCTCTCTGGTGTTTCTTCCTTGTTGAACCGCGCCCTCCCGGCTTGTCCCCGAGGACCCTCACTCCCCTGCGTGGTCGTCGCAGCGGGTCCTGACTCAGCCGTCCTGCTGCCCCCATCCTGGCTGGCCGCAGACCTCGCAGGTGAGGAAAGACTCCTGCCGGGCGGCGTCGATGCGCTCCCAGATGGCGTCCGTGCCGTCGCTCGCGTAGATGCGCAGCCCGCCGCCCTCCTCCCGCACCCGGACTACCGCAAAGGGCTGGCCGCCTTTCCACCCCGTTTCCTCCACCAGCGGCTGCAAGTCTGCGAAGAGCCGCCAGAAAATGTCAAACCCGCCGTCGCCGTTCTCGAACCCCTGGATGTCGAACCGCGCGGGCCAGTGTTAGAGCAGCTTTCGCTCCAGTTCCTCGTGCATCGGCCATCAGCCTTCTGCCCCCAGGTCGGTCATTCGCCCTTCCCTGTCCTGAAGATGGCGTCGAGCGCATCGCACCGGGGGTTGGACGGCGCAACAGGAACCACGGAGCCGTCACGAATGCCACTCACCGGGCCAGGCTGCCCGGCCGCAACCCCCCTCGCGCTGGCGGCGGCAATCCTCTCGACGATGGCGGCCCGCTCTGGGCTGCCCGCGGGTGCGCTCATGTAGGCTTCGTAGTTGTCGTCGATGGCATTTGAATAGCAGGCATGGAAAAGCTTGAGGACGGTCTCGTCATCCGCGCCTTTTATCATGGCATGGAACTTGGCCAAGCCCTCCTCAGCCTTCTTGTGATACTCCTGGTAGCTGGCGCAGCCCTTGAGGTGGGCGGCCTCGCTGTGGGGAAACTCCTCGCCCAGCCAGAACTCAGGGTCATTGCACTGGTATACATGGAGGCAGTGGAAGCAAAAGCCCCCGGACAATTCTGAGGGCATGCGGCGGCAGCCGCAGCGACAGCACCATTCGCAGTGCCAGAGGGGGTCGTCCGGCCCGATGGGCACGAGCGGGAAGCGCTCGAAAAACCCGGTGGCCTCTTCGGGAGTCATTTCGGCAGGAGATTCGCCCTCCTCCGCCCTTGCCGAAGCGGCGTCGGCCTCCTCCGCACCCGACTCAGCAGCACGCCGGTTATATTCCTTCCGGGCTTCCGCAATGCTCCGGCGCTCTTCCTCGATGTGCTCGGGGCAGGCGAGAAGCTCGACGGGGGCGGCGCATTTGCTGTGGTCGTAGCCCTCAAGCGGAAGGCCGCACGGAAGGCATACGCAGACGGACGGCTCCTTGTCGCCAGGGCGCGGCGCCGTTCCTTCGCACTCCCAGTAATGGCCAGCAACGTGGCAGAAATGCTGATGGCTCATCGACCTCCTTAGTAGGCTCCACAAGGCTCAGTGGCCAACCTGCTCGCCAATCCGAGGGTCCTCGCCGAGGTGAATTGTTGTCTTGCAGCCTACGGCAGCAGCTTGCCGCCGCTGACATAGGTCGTCGTCACCTTGCCGCTCTTCAGGTCCGTGGACTTGATGGTCTGCGAGGTCGTTTTGCCGCTGTCGGTATGCCAAGTGCTGGTGATGATTTTCTTGCCGTCGTTCGTAACTATGGTGTTGTGTTCGAGTTTCACCTCAACTCCTCCTGTTAATTGGCTTGTTAGCGCTCCAGAGTCCGGTTGCCACTACCCGCTCTTCCATTATTGCCCTGACGCCTGCTCCACGCCGGCCGGGTGGCCGCGGCGCTGTCGCATAGGGCCGCTAACCTCGTCCTGTATTTCGCCGCGAGCGCCTGGGCTTTCTCGATGGCGCTCCCGGCCTTTTTCAGGTGACTGGCGATCTCGTCGATGTCGGCGAGTGTCCTTCGGACCTCGCCGGCGAGGGCGGCGTTCCTCTGCAGGAAATCCGGCCCCTCCACCCGCATACGCTCGAACACGGGGCGCAGCACCTCAAGGTCGCGGGGCAGCCAGGCACGGGTCGAGCGCAGCAGCCATATCCCGTCCTCCTGCGCCCACCGGCGCTGCCGATCCGTCGGCCGCAACTGCGACTCGTCGTGAGTCACGAGAGCGGCAACGGCGAGCTTCCGCTCCCTGGCGTCCCGCACCAGCTTCCGGATGTCGGCTGCGGCGACCGTCGCCTTGTCCTTGTTGTCGACAACTATGCTCGGCGCAAGGGCGTTCCCGGCGGCATCGGCGAAGGCCATCAGGTAATCGCCATTGCACGGCAATTTCTCCCCAATCCAAATGCCCGGCCACGACCGTGCCTCGTCGGCGAAGTCCAACTCTTCTCTTTTCCCAACCCGGGCCACCTTCGCCATTTCGGTTTCCAGTTCCTGATTCCGCTCACGGACAATCCCTATTTCTTGCAAGTAATCTTTCACCTGACGGCTGAGATCATTTGCTTTCGCTTTCTCGCTGCCGAGCGCCGCCTCAAGTTCGGCTCTCAATGTGGCGACCTCAGCGCTCTTCTGCTCCTCTGCCAGTTTCTGGGCGGCCTCAAGCTCGGCAATCCGCTTCGTCAATCCCGTAAGCTGCTTCTGCAGTTCCCTCTCGACCGCCAGCCGCTCCTCCTGCCGGGCATTATCAAGGGTGACGGAGGTGTTCTTCTGATATTCCTCCAGACGGATGGCCAGCTCCTTTTTCTCGGCCTCGAGCCGCTGCAAGTCCGCCGTGTGCTTATCCGTGACTTCCGCGACGCGCTTTGCCAGCTCAGTCTCGAACTTCGCCCAGCGGGCCTGTTCGGCATCTTTATCCTTATATTATTAAGAGCCGGATGGCCTCTTCAGCACTAAGCTGGGCCACTCGGGTAAAGTCTTTCATCCCCAACCGCTCGAGCACTTCCGTCCGGCTTAGCTCGCCTTTGCCGAGGCACAACGGACACTCGATGGCCTCGCATAATGCTGTGTTGGAGTCTGGCATTAACCTTGTCTCCGCTCACATTAGGTGCTGCATAGGCGTGCAAGCTCCTGCGGGAACCATGCTGGGCGTAGTCCTGGTGCTGTTCCTTTGAGCTTCACGCACCCACCTCACCACAGAGGCGCGGCTCACACAATATTTCTTCGCCACTTGAGTCAACGACATGCCGGCTAAGCGGTCTGCTACGAGCCGAGCATGGTCCACTTGGATTGGCGCTCTTCCGAGGGGCATGCCTTCCAACCTTCGGCGTCGCATCCCAGCGCGTATTCGCTCGCGGTACAACTCCCGTTCGAACTCTGCCATAGCCCCCACGATTTGGAACATAAGGCGCCCGGACGGGGTGCTCAAATCCCAGTTGTCTTTCAAGCTGATGAAGGTGATGCCCAATGCTTCGAGTTCGGCTAGGGCGGTCACGAGGTGCCGCAACGAGCGGCCAAACCGATCCAGCTTCCAGACCAAGATTCCGTCGAAGCGCCGCTGGTGGGCGTGGGCCATCAGACGGTTTAGGCTCGGGCGAGAACTCTTCGCACCGGAAACACCCGCGTCCACGTATTCGCCCACGATTTGCCACCCGCGATGGCTGGCGTACTCCCGAAGTTCGAGCAACTGGGTTTCGGGATTCTGGCCGTTGAGCGTGCTGACTCGGGCATAGACTCCGATTCGCATATGCTGTTGCTCTCCTTCCTTCGTGATGCCAGACGGGTTTAGTGCCGTTTATGAAAAGCCGGTCCCCAGACCCGAATCATTAACCTCGTCCTCCCTCCAGTTCATCCGCTTCCGGCTGGCGGCACGCCGCCGCCCCGTGTTGAGATGCGAGCGCCCGCCGATGTCGTTTTTTCACAAAGGTCCGGCCTGTCTCCCAGTCGATTTCAGCATACTCGATCTCATGCCCGTGACCGCGACGGCCTTCGCGCAGGTATTCGGGGAATAGCTGGAAGACTTTCTCCACGGCCGCCTCAGGTGCGACCGCCGACACGACGACGGTGGCGCCCAACTGGTCTGGGTGCAGTTCTAAATCAAACGCGAAGATGCGAGGAAGGATGTCGGGGTAGGTGTCACCACCTATGGTATACATTCGGATTCGGGACAAAATGAGGAAATCTTGAAGGAACTGGCGGTTTTCGGGAAGAAAGAGCGAAGAATTTTTGGAACGGGCTATGGGGCTGACGCTCTTAGTGGGGAATGGCTTTACGCTCACGGATTGTGCCAGTTGGATGGCGCCGGATAGTATCTAGCGATCCGACACCGGTTGACGACCTTGCCGGAAGATACCCACCCTTTTGACGGCGCTCCGGACGGTGGTCAAAAAGGTCGGCCTCACCACAGGAGCTAAGTGTCTTGTTTTGAGCGGCCGTTTCAGCCACGGTGGAGTGGTCAACCACTGCAGATTGTTGACCAAGTCGGGTCAGGTGCTGCTGGAGGGTGCCGTAAGACTTCCGGAACGAAATTAGGATGGGGTTGCTCGCGGGTTTACGTTCCTGAGTCCTGCTGCTCCTGGCAATCTCTGCAAAGCCGAGTCCAAGGCAGCGCATCCAAACGTGCCCGGTTGATGGACTGCAGGCACTCCTCGCTTATTCCGAACCCCTCCTGTCGAATCCTCATCAAAGCACGGTCAATCTTGCCCAACAGCTTAACGTCTGTCTCATTCAACTGGAGTTGACTCCGGCTTTGAGTTTCGGCAGCAGCCATATCGAGCGGGCTGCACTTCGTCAGCCTTGAACATTGAGTCCTAACCAGTGTTCTTGGTGGCGAGTTCCTGCTGATTTGCGAGGAGAATGTTTTTGTACGGAAGAAGGTCGCTCCTGTCCATAAACTGCTCCTGAGTCCCGCTGGTATACTCCCTTGCCCATCCTGCTGGCAAGAGACATCGTGTCTCCCCCATCCGCCGATAGCAGCGGTGTCTCTTAGTTCCTGACGAATCCCCGAGGGATTTGTGCTGCAAAGTTCATGCAACTCTGGGTGCGTCGTGGAAGAACGACGGGAGTAAGCGCCAGGAGGTCCTCTGGCGGGGTACGGGTTGACGATCCGCGCAGGGGTGCGCAAAAGGGGGTTGGAAAATCCGCGGATAACTACGACATTTTGGTTGGCGCGGGCTCAAGTGATCACGGGCAGCAAGCGGAGGTCCTCCCCATAGGCCGCCGACCACTTGGCGAGGGCGCTCAAGCGCAGGACCAATCTGCGGGCATGGTGCACGAGTCGTCCGGGGGTGTTGAAGAGCAGGAAGCGCAAGCGCTTGGGGCGCGCCCTCAGCAACTCCGCGGGCAAGGCCAGCCGCTTCAGAGCCGTCAGCACGTTGTGGGAGATCACCGCCAGGCGCAACCAAGCCGCGTTGGCCCCGAAGTGTTTCGAGGGAAGCACGCCTCCCCCCAAGTCGTTTTTGATCACGGCGTGGACGAACTCAAGGGTGCCCGCCTTTTCGCGGTGCCACTCCATCAAGCGCGCCGCTTTCAGCTCCCCGCGGTTGGACAAGACCGCGAAGTGGCGCACCCGGCTGCCATCCTCGAACAGTTCGCCTTCCTTCTTGCGGATGCGGATGGCTACGTAGCGTAGGGGCTGCGCATCCTTTTTCTCCGCCTTCTCGCCGGGCACAAACGGCACGTCAGCGCACTCGCGGATTTCCTCCGGATGCGCCTCGCCGAAGGGTTCCCAGGCCGATTCCGGCAGCGCCTGAATGGCGGTGTGCAGGGCCGCGCTCATCCGCGCGCTGATGGCAAATCCGATCCGCCCTTGCGGCCCCTTCTCCCGCTTCTCGTCGCGCAGCCAGTTCACCAATTCCGCTTCATGACAGGCCGAATCGCCCCGGAAGTAACGCTCCTGCACCGCGCTCGACAGGGCCGCGAAGGCGCACTGCGCCATTCACGATGGGACTGCAAATACCATCTCGAAAGGACAGCCACGCCCGCAGTCCATCGCCCCAAAATTTGGGGCTACGAACTTACGCAGGTATTCCTTGCGAATGGAGGGAGTCGGTTTTTGATAAAGGTTGGGTTTGTCGGCGAGGAAATCATATAGTGGCCGCAGGTGCCCCTCCACGGCATCACAAAGCAGGTCGCCCCAGGTTTCTTCCACTTCCCCCTTTACAACCGTCACGCCCTCATCCATAAGCTGCTGGATGTCGGGGGGGATCGCCGGCAGTAAAGCCAGATAACCGCTGACGTGAAATCCCCCGATCATGACCGTCAGGCCAGCACGCCGGAAGACCCGAGCCAAGTCGGCAGCGCGCGGGAACTGGTTGGTTTGAACGCCTGCTAAGCAAACGATGGTTTTGGTTTTCTGATCGCGTTGTGAACGGCAGATCCGCTTCACCGGAACGCGGTCCACGGTTTCGTCGAGAACGTGAATTCTGACCCTAAGGAATTCTCCAAGCCGCTTCTGTTTGACCACCTCCTCCGTCAGGCCCGCCAGGCAAGCAAGAGTATTGCTCGGCAGCACGCCGCGCCAATGTCGCACAACGTAGCCATCATCATCATACTGGGTGGGTTTGATCAAATAGACGTTCAGGCTTCTCAACATGGGCTGACCTCCATGAGAGTTGGGAAAGTCGGTGCTAGAACTTCGAAGCAGCTCCTATACGGCTATTACGAGGGCCTACGGTTGGCTATTTCCCCATCGTGGGTTGCTGGCACTGAATCCCCGAACACCTCGGTTGAAAGGTAACTGGTCGAGACTTGAACTGTCTGTGCAAAAAGGAACACTTCTGCGCCCGGTAGGTTCTTGGTGTGGGCTCCCACCCGTCGAGCAGGGTCGGCCACTTAACCGAAATCGGCCGGGCGGTACCACGATTCGGCCGCGCCTATTCCCGAAGCCGTCGCGATAGGCCGTGACCGGTACGGATGGGCTGGTAGTCAGATGATGGGGCGTGACGATGTCGGAGGCACGGGATCGTCGGTGTCGGTTTGGGAAAATTTGTAGATGAGTTCATGGCCCACACCCCATGAGTGGTCTGTTCACAATTGACCGGTGGCGTGAGCAGATCAGCACAGACAGGGGAAAGAAAGGCGCGCACAATCTCAGTGGTACGGGACCAGCGCGGCGGTCCATCATTCCACCCGTAACCGTTCTTAACATGGTTTCCTGTCTCAGGCCAGACCCGGGGTTGATTGGCGGCTAGCCTGCGGACTCCCAACCGATAGTCCGCGATGACGGTCCGGACTCCATAATGTGAGTCGCCGTCAAGCTCACGCGACGGGAAGACACATCAGCGAATTGGTTCCACCGGGTCTTTGGGCGGAGCAAACCTTTCAGAAGGAGACTCAAAATGAAGTTTAATCCTCTCCACGATCGAATCCTGATTAAGCGAATTGAAGAGAAAGAAACCGCGAAGGGCGGAATCATCATTCCCGACTCGGCCAAAGAGAAACAGCAAGAAGGAGAAGTCGTCTCCGTCGGTAATGGCAGGAAGACTGACGACGGGAAAATCATCCCCTTGGACGTGAAGGCGGGCGATCGCATCCTGTTCGGCAAGTACTCGGGCACGGAAATCAAGGTCGACAACGAAGACTTTCTAATCTTGAAAGAGGAAGAAATACTGGGCGTGGTGGAAGGTAAAGCTGCTAGCGCGAGCGAAAAGAAATAGGTGAGGAGTCCGTTGTAAAGAGCCGGCGAGAAAGGCGATTCGGTGAAATTTGCCGCCCCTGGGTCTCGCGGCAAGCCACGAGCAAAAGAAATTATCTAACGGAATCTTGGAGGAACTGAATATGGCAACTGCAAAACTCGTTATACATGGTGAAGAGAGCCGACATGCAATTCTCCGCGGCGTCAATCAACTTGCGGACGTGGTGAAGGTGACCTTGGGTCCGCGAGGGCGCAACGTGGTGCTGGATAGGAAATTCGGTTCGCCGACGATCACCAAGGATGGTGTGACGGTAGCGAAGGAAATTGAGCTACAGGACCCCCTTGAAAATATGGGAGCGCAGATGGTGCGCGAGGTCGCTTCCAAAACCTCGGATGTTGCCGGCGACGGCACCACCACAGCGACCGTGCTGGCGCAAGCGATCTTTCGCGAGGGAGCGAAAACTGTGGCTGCCGGAGCCAACCCAATGGGAGTAAAGCGCGGCATCGAAATCGCGGTTCGCGCTATTTGTGGCTACGATGAGACCGGCAAGGATGGCAGCAAAAAGCACACGAAGGGCGAAATCGACAAGATTTCGAAGCCCGTTGAGGGCGCGATGATCGCACAGGTGGGCACGGTTTCCGCCAATAATGATCGCACCATCGGCAACATCATCGCCGAAGCCATGAAAAAGGTCGGCAAGGATGGTGTTATCACGGTCGAGGAATCAAAGACCATGGAGACGGCGCTGGAAGTGGTCGAGGGGATGCGGTTTGACCGCGGCTATCTTTCCCCTTACTTCGTCACGGACCCCGAGCGGATGGAGTGCGTGCTGGAGAACGCGGTGGTCCTGATTCACGAGAAGAAGGTCAGTTCGATGAAGGACCTCCTACCCCTCCTCGAGCAAGTCGCCAAGTCGGGCAAGCCGTTGCTCATTATTGCGGAAGATATCGAAGGCGAAGCTCTGGCCACCCTGGTGGTCAACAAGCTGCGCGGGACATTTCAGTGCTGCGCCGTGAAGGCTCCGGGATTTGGGGACAGGCGCAAGGCCATGCTCGAAGACATCGCCATTCTGACGGGTGGCAAGGCCCTGTCCGAGGATCTCGGAATCAAGCTCGAGAACGTGAAGCTTGCGGACCTTGGCCAAGCCAAAAAAATCACCATCGACAAGGACAACACTACCATTATCGAGGGCTCTGGCAAGAGCGCTGACATCGAGGGTCGCGTCAAGCAGCTTCGCACTCAGGTGGAAGACACCACGTCGGAGTATGACCGTGAGAAGTTGCAGGAGCGCCTTGCCAAGCTGGTGGGCGGCGTCGCTCAAATCAAAGTGGGTGCGGCAACCGAGACCGAAATGAAGGAAAAGAAGGCTCGCGTGGAGGATGCCATGCACGCCACGAAAGCGGCCGTCGAGGAGGGCATAGTGCCCGGCGGCGGAGTAGCACTGGTGCGCTGCATCCCCGCCCTGCATAAGCTCAAGGGCGATGGGGATGAGCAGATTGGCATCGACATCGTTACGCGCGCGCTGGAAGAGCCCCTGCGTATGATCGTCGCCAACGCCGGGCACGAGGGCGCGGTGGTGGTGGAGAAAGTGAAGTCGAACACCAACCAGAACTACGGCTTCAACGCCGACACCGAGAATTTCGGCGACCTCGTCGAAGAGGGCGTCATCGACCCTACTAAGGTCACACGCGCCGCGCTTCAGAACGCTGCGTCCATTGCTTCGCTCCTACTCACTTCTGAGGCATCGGTGAGCGAGTACCCGGACCAGGAGGATAAGGCTTCGGCAGGAGCTCCGGGAGGCATGGGCGGAGGGATGTACTGAGTGACGGCAACCCTTCGTGATGAGCTGGAAAGAAGGAGGGCCCCCAGAGCGGTCGAAGATCAGCGGCCGTGGGTAAGGCGCGCGGAGATGGTCCCCGACGATTCACCAACCGGACGAGGGGGTTGAATTCGGTCTGGCGCGGTGCGGGTTTAGAAGCGGTTCGACCCCTTCAGCTCGCCTCAGTGGGTTTCGCCCCCCGGCTAAGAAGGATTCCCTGGGGGATCGCGGAGTAAGCGTGGCGCCCCGCGCGCACGGGCAGAGAAAGGACATCAGTGAATGGCCAAAATAATTGAAATCGGGACGCTCCTCCTTAAAGAGGGTACGCCCTTACCGAACTCTTTGCAGATGGAGACCAGTCCCTATTTAGAGGGCTGGAAACTGGTCAAGAATCTGAGTAGCTCCACATTGGACAAAGAACTCAGTAACGGGGGGTGGACCTTTTTCTATATGGCCGGTGAACTCACGGCTATGGCCTTCGGTCCGGATTCGGAAAAGACGACCCGCAGGGCAATTAAGAGAGTCATCGCAAAAATGAAACCCGGCAGATTTAACTGCCTGGAACTTTCTCGAGTCGCCGCGAAGAGCTTCCTGGGATTGCCCTATGTCGCCGTCGCGGGTCATGCGCGCCATATTCAAGAAAGTTTATACCTGTCCCACGCCAAACACATTACCGAGTTGGATCAGCCGAAGTTAGCGGCCGTCGGAACAGTAGCGTAATCGGAAAGCATCCAGTCCCCTGAAGGAGAACTCCAATGACCAACGTTCGCAGATTGGCAGTTACAGTCTTAGGGGCCGTGTGGTTGTCGGCACCCTTGGTTCGGTCGCAGGATTTGAAGGTGTCTGAGGCAAAGACGACCGTCATACAGCCACTGCCCATACAAGCGCCGAGGCTCCAGCCGGGCCAGGCTCTTGACGGTTTGCGGCAGATGGTCCCCGTTGCAGCGCCAGCGCTGAGCGCACTGGATCTTTCCAGTTACCGGGGATTTCAGTTTGGGGAGACACTGCCGGCCGTCGCGAAACAGGCCGGCTTGGAGATCTCTGCGGCGAAGCTGATCCACGAACGCCCCGCGGTCATCCAAGAGCTGGAATGGCCGATCTGGCTCTCGGGAGACTCTTCACGGCGCACGGACCCTGTTAAGACTATCCTCTTCAGCTTTTACAACGGAGAACTCTTTCGAATCACGGTTATTTACGATCGTAATGAAACGGCAGGGCTGACCACAGGGGATATGATCGAAGCGATTTCGGCCAAGTATGGAACTGCCACGAAGCCCGCTAACACCGAGATCGCCTTCTCGTCGGCGCAGGGGTACAACGACAGCGAAGCCGTCACCGCGCGTTGGCAGGACGCACAGTACTCGTTCAATTTATTTCTTTCCTCCTCCTACTCTCAGCCGACTTTTGGAATGGTTGCCTTCTCGAAGAGACTTGATGCTCTGGCCCGCGCCGCAACCACAGAGGCTATCCGGCTGGAAGCGCAAGAGGCTCCCCAGCGGGAGATCCAGCGCCAAAACACGGAAGACAAAGCGAATCGACAAACCTTGGAAAACGCCCGGCAAGTTAACAAGCAAAACTTCCGCCTCTAGCGGCGGCTCGAAGGATTTCTGCACACTCTTTGTTGAATGTGGGCCGAGATGTTTGCACATGGTTTAATCACACGCAATCCGAACCTGTTTGGGCCATATTAGACTCATTAAAGGAGAACGAACATGCCACATACAAGAACTATCAATTTCATCTCTGGGATTTACCGTTCTGATTGTTGCGGTATCGAACAAGCCGTATCAGTGAACCATAATTTTCCACCCTGTCCTGGAGGTAAGCTCGGCTGCGGTGGTAACAACGCGAATTGGACGCTTGTGCGCAAGACGGAGACGAATGAAACGGTGAAAGGCGTCAGCGCTGTATCCGAACAAACACCCGCTAACCTGACCCATTGAGCAGGGTCACCGGGCCATTGAGACACTCCCCATATCGTTAGCAACGCGTCGATGGCCCGTCGGTAGCGGTAGAACCCGGCACGTTGAAAGAACTCTTTGGAACTATAGATGGTCCTCAGTATCCGCTTCAGGGGTGAGCATTCTTGTCCAGGTGGTTGAGCAATATGGGACTGTGAACCTGAAGGTCATCAGATACAATCATATTCGCTCGTTCCTGGTGACCACCTCCTGGTGAACCGACAGAGTTGAGACACCATCAGTGATCTGCGCCCGAAAGACAAAAGGGCGAACCAAACTTGTTTGAAGAATCATCCGAGCAGTCACAACTACCTAGCGACGATGACAGCGGGTCCCGGACGGGTCGCGTTCCTGAGAACCGGGCACCCGTAGCGGTCGACGATAAGACGGCCAGTGAGCAGGCGGCTAGTATTACTATGTTAAGTAGTTCTTGAAATTCTCCTTCGAATGACTTAGCATGGGCCCATGAAGCCCATGCGCTGGAATGGCAAGCTTTGGAAAGAAAGCGTGGCACAATTCCTTGAGTTTTTGAATCCGCTGATTGCCGGGCTGGGCCGAAGTGAGCGGCGCGTGGCGGCCACACGCTACGTGGAAGGGCTGTTGATGCCGGGGCAGCGCAAATCGATCATCCCCATGGCCGAGCGCCTGGGTGTGGACTCGCAAAGTCTGCAGCAGTTTGTTACCGACAGTCCCTGGAGCGAGGAAGAGTTGTGGCGCGCGATCCGGCAGGAGATCATTCCGCACTTGGAGCCGCTGGAGGCCTGGGTGGTGGATGAAACCGGCTGGGTCAAACAGGGCTCGCACTCGGTGGGAGTTTCGCATCAATATTGTGGGGCGGTGGGCAAGCAGGCCAACTGTCAAGTGAGCGTGGAAGTGGTGGTGAGCGACGGATGGATTGCCGCGCCGGTGGGCGGGCGGCTGTATCTGCCCGAGCGCTGGACCGCCGACCGGGAACGCTGCCAGGCCGCCGGAGTCCCGCCGGAAGTGAGGTTTGCCACCAAGCCGGAGCTGGCGCTGGGGATCCTGCGCCAAGCGCGGCACGACGGAGTTCCTCCGGCACCGGTCTTGGGGGATAGCGCCTACGGCAACAACGCGGATTTTCGCGCCGGGGTGCGGGCGTTGGACATGGAGTTTTTTCTGCAAGTCGACGGGCAGGCGCTCAAGGGATGGGACCGCGAAGTGCGGACCGAGGTCAAGCGGGTGCGCCGTTACGTCTGTGACGGGGAACCTCCCGCCACCACCTTGGCGGAGTTGACCGGCCGCATCCCGGAGAACGAATGGAAGAAGTGTTCTTGGGTAACGGCGGGCGGCCAAACCCAGCGCACGCGGCTGGCTTGGCGAGAGGTTTTTCTGCAACACGACTTGCGCCACGCGGGGGGCGAACTGGAAAAAGTCTGGCTGGTGGTGGACTGGCCGGCAGGGGACCCTGCGCCCTATCATTATTACTTGGCCCATCTCCACGCTCCTCCCACCAAGGCCCGTTGCTTGAAACTGAGCCGTTCCCGCTGGCACATCGAACAATACTTCCAGCGCTCCAAGGATGACTTGGGGTTGGACCATTTCGAAGGCCGCTCGTGGCGAGGCTTTCATCATCACTTGGTGCTTTCCGCCGTGGCTTATCTCTTTATCCTGACCGTCTACTTACGGCGTAAAAAAAACTTCTGGTGCGACGTGGGAACAGATTCTCCGCACGATCCAGCCCTGGCTGGTGAGATGGAGCGGACTCTGTCCCTTCTGCGGAACGAAGTTTGAACAAATTTTTGAGGATACGACTTAACATAGTAATACTAGCGATGAGTTGATTCGGGCTCGCAACGAGAGGGTACGTGCCCCTCGCCGCGCGCCGGGACCCGGAGGACCACCTCCCATCACCAATCATTCCGGACGGTTCCGAGTTGGTACTCCTCATACGCGGCGGAATGATTCTGCATAACCTCACAAGATGTCAAGGAGGACAGGACGATGTTAAGAAATGTTTCCCAACTAACGGGTTTTGCGATTCGAGCCAGGGATGGTGAGATCGGAACTTTGGAACACTTCTATTTCGACGATGAAAGCTGGGCCATTCGCTACCTGGTGGTTAATACCGGGGACTGGCTGAGCGGTCGGCTTGTGCTGGTCCCGCCCCTCGCCCTGCGTCAGGCGGAATGGCAATCCAAGCGCCTCGATGTTGCGCTCACGAAGAGGCAGATCGAGAACAGTCCGCCCATCGACACGCACCAGCCCGTCTCACGGCAGCACGAGGCTGCATACCTGGGGTATTACGGTTACCCCTCTTATTGGGCTACGCCCAATTATCCAGCCGCTTTGGAAGCTCGAAGGGAGGCCGTGGCGTTACAAGCCCGGGCGGAGCGAGAGCCGAGTGATGTCCATCTGCGCAGTACTGAAGCTGTTATGGGTTATCACATCCAGGCGTCGGATGGTGAAATCGGCCATGTGAGAGACTTCATTGTGGACGATGAAACCTGGGACATTCGATATCTTGAAGTGGACACACGAAACATGTGGCCTGGCAAAAAGGTGCTCGTGTCGCCGCAATGGATCAACCGGGTGAGTTGGGCAGACTCCAAAGTCTACGTAGACATGACAACGGAAAACATCCAGAACGGCCCGGAGTGGGTCGATTCAATTCCCGTCACTCGTGAATACGAGCACAGGCTTTACGATTATTATGCCCGGTCGCCTTATTGGGCACCCGTTTCAGGACCACGCCATATCCGTGCAGCGAGCCAAGGCTGATTGAGGGTGAGACCAGGCGATCGCACGCGATACTCAGATACCGGCACTGCAACCAATGGAGAAACCGTGAGCGAAGAAACTCGGGCCAGCCATCCCTTTCACGGCCTGCTGCCTACGGACATCGCGGGATTTGATTCCCTGGCGGAGCTTGCCCTGAATCTGCGTTGGTCGTGGAATCATTCCACCGACGATGTGTGGCGGCAACTCGATCCTGAACTGTGGGAGATCACGCACAATCCCTGGGGCATGCTACAGACGGTTTCGCGCGACAAAATTGAGCGCACGTTGGCCGATCCCGGATTTCGCAACAACGTTGATGCCATGGTACAGAACCGGCGGAAAGCGTTGGCGGCGCCCGCCTGGTTTCAGCAGAACCATGCGCAGACTACCCTGACCTGCGCTGCGTATTTCAGCATGGAGTTCATGTTGAGCGAAGCTCTGCCCATCTACTCGGGCGGCCTGGGGAATGTGGCCGGTGATCAACTCAAAGCCGCCAGCGATCTGGGTGTTCCGGTGGTGGGTGTGGGACTGCTCTATCAGCAGGGATATTTTCGCCAGGTTATCGACAAGGACGGAGCGCAACAGGCGCTCTACCCGTATAACGATCCCGGACAGTTGCCCATCACCCCGTTGCGCCAACCGAACGGCGAGTGGTTACGACTCGAAATCGCATTGCCGGGCTACTCGGTCTGGCTGCGCGCCTGGCAGGTGCAGGTGGGCAGGGTGAACCTTTACCTGCTTGACAGCAATGACCCGGCGAACATCCCCGCCCATCGAGGGATCACCAGCGAGTTGTACGGGGGCGGGCCGGAGTTGCGCCTCAAGCAGGAAATGCTCCTCGGGATCGGAGGATGGCGATTGCTCCGCGCGCTCGGATTACAACCGGAGGTCTGTCATCTGAACGAAGGGCACGCGGCGTTCGCCGTCTTAGAGCGCGCCCGCAACTTCATGGAAGAGACTGGGCAATCCTTCGATGTCGCGCTGGCCGTCACTCGCGCAGGCAATCTCTTCACCACCCACACCTCAGTGGCCGCTGGGTTTGACCGGTTTGCTCCCGCCCTCATCGAGCAATACCTTGGGGGATATGCGGAAAAGAAACTCGGCATTGGGCTTCACGATTTGTTGTTGCTGGGACGCCAGAACCCGGACGACTCGTCGGAGCCTTTCAATATGGCGTATCTGGCACTTCGTGGGAGCGGCGCGGTGAATGGTGTAAGCCGCTTGCACGGAATAGTCAGCCGGCGTCTCTTTCAGCCACTCTTTACACACTGGCCGGAGGACGAGGTGCCGATCGGCCATGTGACCAACGGAGTCCACATGCCGACCTGGGACTCGGCCCCGGCCGATGATCTTTGGACAGAAAGTTGTGGAAAGGACCGCTGGCTGGGGACGACGAAGAACCTGGAACTGAACATTCGCCGCGTCTCCGACGCCAGACTGTGGCAATTCCGAACCGCCGCCAGCAATTCTCTAGTCGAGTATGCTCGCGAACGATTATCCCGGTTGCTGGCCTCCTCTGGCGCGATGCCCGAGGAGGTTGAAGCAGTGAAGCATCTCTTTGATCCCTGCGCCCTAACGCTGGGCTTTGCGCGGCGCTTTGCAACCTATAAGCGGCCGAACTTACTGCTGCACGACCCGGAGCGTCTGCTTCGCCTCTTAACCCATTCGCAGCGCCCGGTGCAGCTCATTATGGCCGGAAAAGCCCATCCCGCTGACCAAGCTGGGCAGGCCATGATTCAGGAATGGATACATTTTATCCGGCAACCCGTTACGCGCCCCCATGTGATCTTCCTCAGCGACTATGACATGCTGCTGGCCGAGCACCTGGTGCAGGGGGTGGATGTCTGGATCAACACGCCACGGCGGCCTTGGGAGGCCAGTGGAACTAGCGGCATGAAGGTGCTGGTCAACGGAGGCATCAATCTTTCGATGTTGGACGGTTGGTGGGCGGAAGCTTATACACCGGAAGTCGGCTGGGCCTTGGGGGACGGTCGGGAGCATGGCGACGATCCCGCGTGGGATGCTGTGGAAGCCGAAGCGCTCTACGATCTGCTTGAGCAAGAAGTGATTCCCGAGTTTTATGCCCGCAACGAACAGGGCATTCCTACCGCTTGGGTGGCGCGGATGCGAGAGAGCATGGCGCGGCTGACACCGCGCTTCTCCGCGGATCGTGCGGTGTGCGAATACACCGAACAGCATTACCTCCCGGCAGCGGCAACCTTTCGCGAACGCGCTGCTGATAAAGGCGCGGTGGGCAAGAACATCGTCAACTGGGACCATACTCTACGAGAGAAATGGGCTGCGCTCCGCTTTGGCGACCTAAAGGTGCAGACGAGTGCGACCCAGCACAGCTTCGAGGCGGAGGTGTTTCTCCGTGACTTCGATCCGAACGCGGTGCGAGTCGAGTTGTATGCCGATGGGATTAATGGGAGCAGCCCGGTTAGACAGGAGATGACGCGCGTTCGCGAATTAGCGGGCCCGGACCGCGGCTACGCTTATGTCGCACAAGTGACTGCAACACGTCCAGTTGGCGACTACACGACGCGCGTGATACCGCACTGCGAAGGTGTTGTAATCCCGCTGGAAGATTCTCGAATCTTGTGGCAGCGATAATCGATTGTTGGGCCGACGGAATGTGAGCTACTGGGCCTTATCCTCGCGCGTGCGGACGGGCCTTTCGGGATGGTTGCCAGCGTCCTCGATACCCTCCACGACTTCGGCCTCGTATGTCTGCTCGGTTTCGGCGAGTTCTCCAACGCTCTCTTCGTCAACGTCCGCGACTTGCGATAGTCCCTGGACATCGCCCGATTGTCCGGCGCTGTCCGAACCTGCTTGCCCTAAATCGTTTCCAGGCTCATCGATCTGAGCCTCGTCCTTCCGCGTGTTGCGTTTCGTCATAAATGCCTCCCCAAAGTGCCACACTGGAGTGCCATACCGTAGCTGCTTGTTGGATGAGTTTCGCCACTATTCGGGCGGGGTGTCTTGTTCGCGACGGTGCTTTTCGGTTTCGCCCGGTCCCTCACCATTCCCTGACATTGCCGAGCATCAGGCTCCAGGCTTGCGAGACCGACCCTTCAGCACTCTTTCGCTTCGCAGCAGCCTTTTCTCGTCGTTGCTTGCGGAGGCCTGTTTGGTTTTCGACGTCAGCTTCTGCGATTGCCGGACGGTCTCCGCTTCCTTGGCATTCGCGCGGGCAGTAATCTCCCGCCTTCCATTTGTGCTTGGCATATCGATATCGTCTCTCATTTCTCCCATGCAAGACGTACAGTTTCCAGTCTTGCGCAGACGGTCGACCCTAACCAGCTCAGGTCTTATTCCTACGCCGCGCCGTAGAGATTCAGGATGGCATGGACCATCAACGATCCCCGCAGGCTCGGCCTATTCCCACTTTTCCAGAGTATCGATCTGCTTTCTGATGGACGCCACTCTGTCGTCGATTTCCTCAGCCTCCGCTTCGAGATTGGGAGAGCTTGCCCTCAGCTTCCGGGCGTGGTGTCCAAGTTGATTGGCATCATGTTTGAGTGCATCAATAATCGGCTTTAATTCCACTTTCATAATTGTCTTACCCCTCAACAGACGTTCTTCCCGGAGCGGGAGGGTTGGGGGCAGGCCGCCCTCTCTGGGAATCGCACCTTAGATGGTGGCAAAGAATCCCTTGGCAGTCTGTTCTGAATTGCTCACGTGCGCTCCTTCGCTTTCTCCCTCAATCCAAAAGATACGGTGAGCAATAAGGGACAGCACTCACAGCAAGGATTCTGCATACTGAGCGCGAATTTGTTCTGTATTACGAAAAGGATTAGCGCCTTCGCTGCGCCCGTCGGGGTTGCCGTCAGTGTCATTGCTCCGGACGAAGAGCGCATGATCGCCAAGATGGTTTGCTCCGTTCTCGGCCTCGACGGAAAAAGGGAGAATTAAGCCATGGAGACAGAAACTCTTCCCCCGGAACTGCTCCGGAAGACAGAAACCCTTTCCCCGGATTTACTCCACAGGATGGATGCGTACTGGCGCGCCGCCAATTATCTTTCGGTTGGCCAAATTTATCTCTACGACAATCCTCTGCTGAAGCGTCCTCTGACCCTCGCGGACGTGAAGCACATGCTGCTGGGACACTGGGGCACAACACCCGGGCAGAACTTTATTTACGTTCATTTGAACCGGGTCATCAAGAAATATGACCTCGACATGATTTACGTCTCCGGCCCCGGGCACGGCGGGCCAGCGGTTGTGGGCAATACCTACCTCGAAGGCACCTATAGTGAGATATACCCCAACATCAGCCAGGATGAGGCGGGGCTGCGGAAGCTCTTTCTGCAGTTTTCGTTTCCCGGAGGAATTCCCAGCCACGCATCGCCGGAGTGTCCGGGGTCGATCCACGAGGGCGGCGAGCTGGGTTATTCGCTCAGTCATTCGTTCGGGGCAGTATACGACAACCCCAACCTCATCGTCGCTACTGTAGTGGGTGATGGCGAGGCGGAGACCGGGCCGCTGGCCACCGCGTGGCATTCCAATAAGTTTCTCGATCCGGCTACCGACGGCGCCGTTCTGCCGATCTTGCATCTCAACGGCTACAAAATCTCCAACCCTACCGTCCTCGCGCGGATCACCCATGAGGAGTTGGAACAGCTGCTCCGTGGCTATGGGTGGACACCCTACTTTGTCGAGGGTCATGAGCCGGAGCTGATGCATGAGGCCATGGCGGCGACGCTCGACACGGCAGTGGAGCAGATCAAGAAAATCCAGGGGGACGCTCGCGTCAACGGAAACATCGCGCGTCCGCGCTGGCCGATGATTGTCCTCAATTCACCCAAAGGTTGGACGGGGCCTAAGACCGTTGATGGCTTGCAGGTTGAAGGCACCTTCCGGGCACACCAAGTGGCGCTCTCCGACCCAGCCACTCATCCCGAACACCTCAAGCTCTTGGAAGATTGGCTGAAAAGCTACCGGCCGGAGGAACTCTTCGACGAAAAGGGCCGCCTGAAACCGGAACTGGCCGAACTTGCGCCCCAGGGTGAGCGACGCATGGGGGCGAATCCCCACGCCAATGGAGGGATTCTGCTCCGCGACCTGCGGATGCCGGATTTTCGCGACTACGCGGCCGACGTACCCTCGCCGGGGGCGCCCGGGATCGGCGACACCCATGTGCTCGGGCCTTTCCTGCGCGATGTGGCGAAGCTGAACAGCGAGCAGCGGAATTTCCGGGTCTTTGGCCCTGACGAGACGCTCTCCAACGGCCTGGAGGCTCTCTTTAAAGTGACCCAAAGGCAATGGGATGCCGCGACCGTGCCCAACGACGAATTTCTCGCACCCGCCGGGCGCGTCATGGAAATGCTCAGCGAGCATCAATGTGAGGGCTGGCTTGAGGGCTACCTGCTCACCGGGCGGCATGGTCTTTTCAATTGCTACGAGGCATTCATCCACATCGTCGATTCGATGTTCAACCAGCACGCCAAGTGGCTGAAGGTCACATCGGGACTGCCGTGGCGGCGCAAGATATCCTCATTAAACTACCTGCTGGCCTCGCATGTCTGGCGGCAGGACCACAACGGCTTTACCCACCAAGATCCCGGATTCATCGATCACGTCGTCAATAAGAAGGCCGAGGTTGTGCGCGTTTATCTTCCGCCGGATGCCAACTGCCTGCTTTCGGTGATGGACCACTGTCTGCGCAGCCTCCATTACGTCAACGTGGTGATTGCAGGCAAACACCCGGCTCCGCAATGGCTGACGATGGACGCCGCCCTCAAGCACTGCACCGAGGGCATCGGCATTTGGCAGTGGGCCAGCAACGACCAGGGAGATGCACCCGACGTGGTCATGGCCTGCTGTGGTGACGTGCCCACGCTGGAGACTCTCGCCGCCGTCTCCATGTTGCGCGAGCATCTGCCCGAGCTGAAAATCCGTGTGGTCAACGTCGTCGACCTCATGAAGCTCCAGCCGCAAACCGAACACTCGCATGGGTTGAGCGAGATGGATTTCGACGAGCTCTTCACCAAGGACAAGCCGGTCATTTTCGCCTTTCACGCCTATCCGTGGTTGATCCACAGGCTGACCTATCGCCGCGCCAACCACGCCAACATCCACGTCCGCGGCTACAAGGAAGAAGGCACCATCACCACGCCCTTTGACATGACGGTGCTGAACGAACTGGACCGCTTTCATCTCGTGATGGATACCATCGACCGCCTGTCGCAGACCGGCGACAAGGGCATCTACCTGAAGCAGCAGCTCAAGGACAAACTGATCGAGCACAAGCAATACATCAACAAATACGGCGAGGACCTGCCGGAAATCCGGAACTGGAAATGGAGCAACCCCAAATGAAGGCGCAAGAGCTTATAGATACTGCGAACACGATGGTGGCAGACGACAAGGGCCTTTTGGCAATGGATGAGAGCAATCCCACTTGCAACAAACGATTTGCCAAGTTGGGGATTCCCCAGACCGTAGAGGCCCGGCGCGCCTCTCGGGAAATGATTTTGACCACACCGGGTCTAGGTGAATACATCAGCGGCGTGATCCTCTACGATGAGACGATCCGCCAACAGAAAACAGATGGCACGCCCTTCATCAAGGCCATCAACGATGCGGGAATCATTCCTGGCATTAAAGTTGACGCCGGCGCCAAGGACCTGGCAGGTCATCCCGGAGAGAAAATAACCGAAGGTCTGGACGGATTGCGCGACCGCCTGGTGGAATACTCGCAAATGGGAGCCCGCTTTGCGAAGTGGCGAGCGGTGATTGCCGTGGGCGACGGCATCCCCAGCCGGGGCTGCGTTGAGGCCAACGCACAGGCGTTGGCTCGCTATTCCGCTTTGTGCCAGGAAGCCGGGCTAGTCCCCGTCGTTGAGCCGGAAGTGCTTATGGACGGTGAGCACACTCTGGAGCGGTGCTTCGAGGTAACGGAGGAAGTCCTGCGAACGGTATTCAATCAGCTTCATGCCCAGCGGGTGATGCTGGAGGGAATGGTCCTAAAGCCCAATATGGTTCTCCCGGGATTATCCTGCCCTAAACAAGAAACTGTGGACGACGTTGCTGATGCGACAGTGAGGTGTCTCTTGCGGGCCGTCCCTGCAGCCACTCCGGGGATTGCATTCTTGTCAGGCGGCCAATCCGGTGAACTGGCCTCGGCCCATTTGAATGCCATGAATGTCCGCTTCAAATCACGAATGCCCTGGGGGCTGGCGTTTTCGTTTGCCCGCGCCATCCAGCAACCGGCGCTCGAGATTTGGCGGGGTGAGGACGCCCATGTGTTGGCTGCTCAGCAGGCTCTGCTTCATCGAGCCAGGTGCAACCGGGCGGCGCGCCGCGGCGAATATAGTGGTGCGATGGAAGAAAAAGCTGCAATCACCGTCGGAAACTGATGCCGACTTGCTGAAGCAGTTGGCGCAATCCAAGCTCATCGATCACACGCAATTCTTCGACAACCAAGCGCTGGCTTCGCGGCAGATTCGGAACTGGAAATTGATCGGTCAGTGCAGTATCAGCGCTAACCCGAGGTTATTCGGACGGTAGTGAGAAGGGAGGGTCCCGATGAGTGAGAACAAGCGCAGTCACCGCCACCATGGTGAGCACGATCACAACAGCGATCATCAAGGCCAACGTCCTTACTGGACACGCTCGCATCATGATTGGAAGTTCTGGGTAGCGTTGACTCTGATGCTTTCGGCCATGGTCGTCTATGTGATGAGCGACAACCTGTCGTTCCGGCCTCACAGGCAAGTGCAACAGTCGCAGTCAGGCGCCATCGGAAAATAGTCCCCCCTGGAATTGCGAAGGCGGAGGGTAGGTGAAAAAGCTAATTGTCTACGATCTGGACGGCACGCTGGCGGAAAGCAAATCGTCTCTTGATGCAGAAATGGCAGCGCTGCTGCATGACCTTCTCGGTGTCATCAAGGTGGCGGTAATTTCCGGAGGCAATTGGCCACAGTTTGAAACACAACTGCTCTCCCATCTCCCCCATGACGAACGCCTGGCGAATTTATCCCTTCTTCCCACCTGTGGGACCAAGTTCTACCAATACGCGGGGGACTGGAAAAAGCTCTATGAAGAAGATTTCACCAAGGATCAACGAGGCAAGATTCGCAGCTCTCTAAGAAAGGCATTGGCAGCCGCGGGCTTCAAGGTGGAAAAGACCTGGGGAGAGGATATTGAAGACCGGGGAAGCCAGATCACTTATTCCGCCTTAGGCCAGCAGGCTCCGCTCGAAGAAAAGGACAAATGGGATCCTGATTACGCCAAACGTAAAAAGATCAAAGCCCTCCTTGACACCTATATTCCCGAGTTTTCTGTCCGCATCGGTGGCGCGACATCCATTGATATCACCAAGCCGGGCATCGATAAAGCTTACGGCATCAGAAAGCTTCGCGACCTCCTGGGCATTTCTCTGAAGGAGATGATCTACATCGGCGATGCCTTGTTTGTGGGAGGGAACGACTATCCCGCTGAAGAAGCCGGGGTTGTGTCGATCCCCATTCGCGACCCGCGAGAGACCAAACGGGTGACCGAAACCATCATTGCCTGTTTGGACGGTGATCACAATGCATGAGCCTCCGAAGAGAGTTGATGACCGGATTTGCATTGCAACGCCTGGGGAATGGCTATGGAGCCGTAGCCGGGCAATCCCCATGAGGTCGAGGGCGTCCTGAATCCGGCAGCTGCGCGTGGCCCTGACGGCCAACTCTACATCGAAACCTATAGCCCGGATCGCTGCGGGGCGCATCCGCGGCGGCACGTGACAAGGGAGCTACAGATATGAAAATCAATTCGAAGAATTTCCGCGTGCGGCCCGGAAAGATGACCACCCTCAAGGAGTGGCCGACGAAGGTGAAGCCCTTCTTCAAGTCGAAGAAGCAGTATCAAAAACTTCTGGAAGGACACGTTGAGGAGTTGAACTTGCTGCAACAACTTCACTTTGCGTCCAACCGTTATGCCCTGCTGCTGATTTTTCAGGGGATGGACGCTGCCGGGAAGGACGGCGCCGTTCGGCACGTCTTGTCCGGGGTCAATCCGGCAGGGTGCCAGGTTTGGAGTTTCAAACAGCCGAGCGCCGAAGAACTGGAACACGATTTTCTCTGGCGCACGACGTGCCAGCTTCCCGAACGCGGGCGAATCGGCATCTTCAATCGTTCCTATTACGAGGAAGTGCTGGTCGTCCGGGTGCATCCGGAGATTCTGCGCGCCCAGGGGCTGGCAGAAGAATTGCGCGACGAGAAGACGATTTGGAAGGAGCGGTTTCGTTCCATCGTGGACTTGGAAGCACACCTCCACCGTAACGGCACGCGGATCATCAAGGTGTTCCTCCATCTGTCGAAGGACGAACAACGCAAGCGATTCCTCGAGCGCATTGATGAGCCGGATAAAAACTGGAAATTCAGCCTTGCGGATATCCACGAGAGGAAATACTGGAAGGATTACATGAAGGCTTATGAGGCTTGCCTCGATGCGACCAGCACCCGACAAGCGCCTGGTATGTTGTTCCCGCCGATGATAAGGAAAATGCCCGGTTGATTGTTTCCCAGATTGTCCTGGACGCTCTCAATGATCTTAAGATGGCGTATCCCAAAACCACATCGAAACGCCGACAGGAATTGAAATCTATCCGCAAGCTGCTAGAGAGATGAAGGTGGAATTATGGCCCCTAATGTCGCAATCACTACGACGACAGACTCGACGGCTCTGCACCCTGGGAATAAAGCAATCCCTCCGCCTGCTTCCGTTAAGGATCCCTGGCTATTGACCGGCCTCACGAGCGACGAAGTTCGCCGCCGGCGCGAAAAGTTCGGCCCCAATGCCGTGCCCGACACGGCCATGCATCCCTGGCGCAGGGCGCTGACCAAGTTCTGGGCGCCGGTTCCCTGGATGCTTGAGGCTGCAATTGTGCTTGAGGTTGTCCTGGGCAAGTACGTCGAGGCCGGCATCATCGCGGTCCTCCTGGCCTTTAACGCAGTCCTCGGGTTCTTTCAGGAAGGGCGCGCACAGGCCACCCTTGCCGCGCTGAAGTCACGACTGGCGCTGAACGCTTCCGTCCATCGCGATAATGTTTGGGCCACCGTGCCAGCCACTGAACTCGTCCCGGGCGATATGGTGAAGCTATCGCTCGGGGCCGTGGTGGCCGCCGACGTGCGTTTGACCGAAGGCCAGATCCTGCTCGACCAGTCCATGCTCACCGGCGAATCGGTACCCATCGAGGCCGGGCCCGGCCTCGAAACATATGCCGGAGCGCTGGTGCGGCGAGGCGAGGCGGTGGCGGAGGTCACGGCCACCGGAGCGCGCACCAAATTTGGACGCACGGCGGAATTGGTTCGTACCGCGCACGTCGAAAGTTCGCAGCAGAAGGCTGTTCTGCGCATGGTGCGCAATCTCGCCCTGTTCAATGGCGTCCTCATCGTGCTGCTTGTGGGGTATGCCTACGCACTCAAGATGCCGGGTAGCGAGATCATTCCCCTGGTGCTCACCGCGGTTCTGGCCTCGATTCCCGTAGCGCTACCTGCCACCTTCACGCTCGCGGCGGCAATCGGCGCGCGGGCTCTTGCCCATCTCGGCGTGCTTCCCACGCGGCTCTCCGCTGTGGATGAAGCGGCGAGCATCGAGGTACTGTGCGCGGATAAAACCGGCACACTGACCGAGAACGAGCTCACGGTGACCGCCATTCATCCGATGCCCGGCTTTGATGATTCGCATGTGCTGGGAATCGCCGCTCTCGCCAGTTCGGATGGCGGGCAAGATCCTGTGGACGCGGCCATTCGCTCCGCCTCCGCCAAGGCCACGGCACCCGATCTGCCCAAGTTGAGCAAATTCGTGCCCTTTGATCCTGCCACGAAGATGTCGGAAGCGGCGGCGCTCGATGCGAGCGGCGCCACCGTGCGGGTCGTGAAGGGGGCCTTTGCAGCCGTCACAGGCTTGGCGCAAACCTCGCCCGACGCATCCGCGATTGCGAGCCAACTGGAAGCCAAGGGTTTCCGGGTGCTGGCCGTCGCGGTAGGTCCGCCGCAGGCGGTGAAACTTGCGGGAATCATCGCTCTCAGCGATCCGCCGCGATCAGATTCGGCCGCACTCATCAAGGAGTTGCGCACGTTGGGCGTTCGTACGGTCATGGTAACGGGCGATGCCCCGGCGACAGCAGCCATCGTGGCCCACGCAGTAGGTCTCGATGGAGCAGTTTGCCCACCGGGACCCATCCCCGACGGCGTACGCTCCGAGGATTTCGCGGTCTTCGCCGGCGTCCTCCCGGAAGTAAAGTACGACCTCGTGAAGGCGTTCCAGAAAAGCGGGCACATTGTGGGTATGTGCGGCGACGGCGCCAATGACGCACCGGCGCTACGCCAGGCACAGATGGGAATCGCCGTGTCAACCGCCACCGATGTCGCCAAGTCCGCGGCCGGCATCGTGCTGACCACACCCGGACTCGGCGGGATTGTCGCTTCGGTAAAGGAAGGTCGCGTGACGTTTCAGCGCATCCTGACTTATGCGCTAAACACGGTGACCAAAAAAACGGTGCAGGTGCTCTTCCTGGCGGTGGGTCTGGTCATGACCGGACACGCCATCCTGACCCCCATGTTGATGGTTATCGTCATGCTCACCGGCGACCTACTGGGCATGTCCTTGACAACGGACAACGTGCGACCATCTCCGATGCCCAATGCTTGGAGAATCGGGAAATTAACAGTCGCGGGGGTCTTCACGGGAGCCTCCGAGCTGATCTTTTGTACCGCCGTCCTGGCCATCGCCAAGTACCGCCTGGGTCTTGGAATCGACATGTTACAAACTCTGGCCTTTGTGGCCATCGTGTTCGGCAATCAAGCCACGACCTATACGAATCGTGAACGCCAACGCCTGGGATCTGCCCGTCCCAGCCGGTGGCTCATCGCGTCCTCGGTAGTTGATGTGCTGATTGCCTCCACGCTGGCAACTCGCGGAATCGCCATGAGTCCTCTGCCCATATTGATTGTAGGAGGAATACTTGTTTCGGCAGCGGTATTTGCTTTCATCTTGGATGTTGCCAAAGTCCCCGTGTTCAGAGGCCTGAAGATTGCATAGAGAAACGTTCGTCTGAGGTGACAAACAGTACTTGTAGAAATTACCCCATTTGGCTTAATTACCCTTTGAGCAATTGTGACCACCCCTCTGAGCCATTCTGAACAGCCTCGCGATTTATTCTCTTCTATAAAGGTCGCGTAAATAGCATAGCCAGCCCGTGTGGAGAGCGGATGCCAACCTCAACGCAAGCTCCATGGATCAGCGACTACGATATGTATCTTCTGGAGGAGGGCACGCACTGCCGTGCCTACGAGAAGATGGGAGCACACCTCGGCGAGTTGGCCGGGCAGCGCGGCGTTCATTTCGCGGTGTGGGCGCCCAACGCCAAGCAGGTCAGCGTACTCGGAGACTTTAACGAATGGAACCCGCGGTCGAATGCCCTGGCAGCGCACGGTGCAACCGGAGTATGGGAGGGCTTTGTACCGGAGGCAGGGGCTGGTGCGCTGTACAAGTATCACATTACGTCTCAGTATCGGGATTATGAGGTCGATAAAGCCGATCCGTACGCATTTGCCGCGGAAATCCGGCCGCAAACTGCCTCCCGGGTGTGGGACCTCAGCACCTACACGTGGGGAGATGGCGAGTGGATGGCGAACCGCGCAAATAGAAATGGCCTTAGGCGCCCCGTCTCCATCTATGAAGTCCATCTCGGCTCCTGGAGGAGAGTGCCGGAGAGGGAAACCGTCCGCTGACTTACCGGGAAATGGCCGTGCAACTCGCCGACTATGTGCAGGAGGCGGGCTATACGCACGTCGAGTTTCTCCCCGTCATGGAGTACCCCTTCGATGGCTCCTGGGGGTATGAAGTCATCGGCTATTACGCACCCACCAGCCGATTCGGCACGCCCGCGGATTTCATGTACCTGGTGGATTGCCTTCATCAGCGTGGCATCGGAGTAATCGTCGATTGGGTCCCGGCGCATTTCCCCAAAGACCAGGCCGGGCTTGGTTATTTCGACGGCACACATCTCTACGAACATTCGGACCCACGGCAGGGCGAGCAGCCTGAGTGGAATACGTTCGTATTCAACTATGGGCGTTCCGAGGTGCGAGGTTTTCTGACCGCCAATGCCCTGTTTTGGTACGACAAGTATCACGTCGACGGCCTGCGCGTGGATGCCGTCGCCTCGATGCTCTACCTGGATTACGGACGCCCGAAAGGCGAGTGGATTCCCAATCAGTATGGAGGCAAGGAGAACATTGACGCGCTTCAGTTCCTGCGGCAAATGAACGAGCAAGTGTACGCCGCATTTCCCGACGCTATGATGATTGCCGAGGAATCCACCGCCTGGCCCATGGTGTCGCGGCCGGTGTATCTCGGTGGTCTCGGCTTCGGCCTCAAATGGAACATGGGTTGGATGCACGACACGCTTGAATACATGTCGATGGACCCGATTTACCGCCGCTATCACCAGCATAAGCTCACTTTCAGCCTGGTTTACGCTTTTTCGGAAAACTTCATATTGCCTCTTTCCCACGATGAAGTGGTCTACGGCAAGGGTTCGATGGTCGCCAAGATGCCAGGCGATGACTGGTGCAAGTTCGCAAACCTGCGGCTCCTTTACGGCTACATGTGGGGCCATCCAGGAAAGAAGTTGCTGTTTATGGGCAGCGAATTTGGCCAATGGAATGAATGGAACCACGACAGCAGCCTGGATTGGCACTTGTTGGAGCATCCGCTGCATTCCGGCCTGCGGCGGTGGGTGCGCGATTTGAACACTTTTTACCGGGGACAACCGTCCCTGTATGAGGTGGATTTCGACTCCCCCGGATTTGAGTGGGTGGATTGCAGCGATTGGGAAGGGAGTGTCATCTCTTTCCTGAGGCGGGCAAAGGATCCTGCCGACGTGACCCTCTTCATCTGCAATTTCACTCCCGTGCCCCGGCACAACTATCGCGTCGGGGCGCCCGTGAACGGCGAGTGGAGGGAAGCCCTGAATAGTGACGCCCAACTTTACGGCGGCAGCGGCCTGGGAAACAGCGGCTGTGTGGAAGCGGCTCCCCTGCCGTCGCATGGGAGGCCGTACTCGCTAAGCCTCACGATTCCGCCTCTTGGCGTCCTCGTTCTCAGGCCGGCGGCCCGGGAGTCGCCCTGACCCGGCGTAACCGTAACCGAAAAGGCGCCGGGTCAATGACAACCTGTCCCGCCAAGAAGACCGAAACGTGGCGGTAGCCGATGTCGCCACAGTGAGGGAGGAAGACAACGATGAGTACTCAGGTGAGAGCAGAATCGGGTTTATTAAAGGTGCAGGCCAGCAGCACAGGGTTCGTATTCATTGCGGCAGTCTTCGCCGCGGTGGGCGGACTTTTGTTTGGTTATGATACGGGCGTCATTTCTGGCGCCTTGCTCTTCATCAAATCACAGTTTCACCTCTCCGTTTTTCATCAGGAGTTGGTCGTCAGCGTCGTGCTGATCGGAGCCACGATCGGCGCGCTGAGCGGGGGAAAGCTGGCGGACGCCTACGGCCGCCGCCTCATGCTGCTGGTGACCGCGGTGATCTTCGTAGCCGGCGCCGTCGTTTGCGCCGCGGCGGGCTCCGTCGGGGTCCTCATTGCCGGCCGCATCGTCGTCGGCTTGGGGATTGGTCTCTCCTCGACCACGGTTCCCGTGTATATCTCGGAGGTCTCGCCAGCCGGGGCGCGCGGTTGGCAGGTTTCGTTGTTCCAGCTTGCCGTTACGGTCGGAATTCTAAGCGCTTACCTCGTCGATTACGGATTCGGGAAGAGCGGCTCGTGGCGATGGATGCTGGGTCTGGCTGTGGTGCCCGGCACAATGCTCGGGTTGGGGATGCTGGCCATGCCCGAGACCCCTCGTTGGCTCGCCGAACATGGCCAAGGCAACACCGCCCAGAAGGTACTCGCGCGTATTCGCGGAACACCGAATATCCAGGCGGAATACGCGGAGATCCAGGACACGATTTCCCAGGCAAAGGAGCGTGGGCATTTCTCTGATCTTCTGGCCCCCCTTGTCCGCCCTGCGTTGACCGTCGGAATTGGCCTCGCCATCTTTCAACAGATCACGGGAATCAACACCGTGATTTACTATGCTCCCACCATAATTCAGTCCGCGGGCATCCCCTCTGCAACCGGAGCGATCCTGGCAACTGCGGGTATCGGCTTGGTCAACGTTTTGATGACACTCGTTGCCATGTGGCTGATTGACCGTGTCGGAAGGCGACCGTTGCTGTTGACAGGGATCAGTGGAATGGCCGTCAGTTTGGGCGTCCTGGGCTTTGTCTTCCGCGCCCATGCGCCCAGCAGCCAACAAGGCTGGCTGGCAGTGTTCATCCTAATGGCGTACGTAGCTTCTTTCGCGGTCAGCCTGGGGCCGATCTTCTGGCTGCTCATCGCGGAGATTTACCCGTTGAAAATCCGCGGCATTGCGGAAGGGACGGCGGCGGGAACAAACTGGGCGGCAAACCTCGTGGTATCACTCACCTTCCTGTCGTTGGTCCAGGCGCTGGGGCCAAGCTGGACATTCTGGCTTTACGGGATGCTCGCCATCGGGTCTCTTTTGTTTTCCTACTTTGTGGTTCCAGAGACGAAAGGCCGCACGCTGGAAGATATCGAACAGACCTTGCGCTCCCAGCGGGGCTTCTCTCTTCAGAGGCAATAATGCCGGGGAATGCTCCGAACAGGGAACACAGGAAATACGCTCATGAAGATTTTAGAAGTTAGATCCGCAAGAACGTCTGTGCTGGCGCTGTTTATGGCATCAAGTCTCGCGGCCTTCGGCCAGAGCGGCAGTGTCAGCGCTCCCCCCCGCCGATCAAAACGCTCAAGTGAGCCAAAGTAAGCCAGCGGTGAGCCTCAAGCAAGAGCCTGATGATCTTAAACAAGAGCTCGATGTCGACGCCATGGCATTATCGAAGGTACCAGCAGATCCGCTCCTCCAGACTGATCCCTTTGCTTCCGTCTTTCAGCCGGTTAACAAGCTCACCGACGCAATTGCGGGACTGGAGAGATTGAAATTCGGCGCCACTTACACTTTCCTGAACCAGTACGCGACGGTCACACCGGGTGGCGTCCGTCACGATCAACTCAGCGGACGCCTTGATTTCACCGGCGCCTGGGTTGCTTACGAAAATGGAAGCACGGCAGGGTCCATCAGCTTGCTGGTACGTTCCGGAAGCAACATCGGGATGAGTCAACGGTTCAATCTGAGTGACAGCCTGGGCTCAGGTCTCTTCCTCAACTGCCTTCAGGGGGGCGGCCCGCTATCCCATTGCACAACTTTGCGTGAATGCGTTAAAAGGACTCGCAGCCGATTGAGGCGGACAAGCACGTCGCACAGCGGTCGACTTACGAGGAATGACCACCCTCCCTGCCCGCACTTTTGCTGAAACACCGCGTGACCTTCTTCCATGCAGGCACGACAGCATCGAGGTTACCCGTTTAGCCTGGCTTCCTGAGATCTGCCTATGATGAGCAAAACGGAACAGATTGTTCGTTTTTCTGGTGCGAAGCTGCGTAACGGGTGTCCATCGCCGCGAAGAAAACTCGCGGTGTGCGGTGCCAGGCTCATCCATGATGTTTTCTCCGCCCATCAGGGCGTCCAAGATGACGAGAGGTAGGTGCCTAATGGTCGCATCCCGCTCCGATGCGCTGGTACTGTTCGGTGTGACCGGCGATCTCGCCCACAAGATGACTTTTCCGGCGCTCTATGCCATGGTCAAACGCGGTGAACTCAAGGTCCCGGTCATCGGCGTCGCCTTCCCCAAGTGGAGTCTGGCGCAACTGCACAAACGCATAACCGACAGCATCAAGCGATCGGGCGGGATCGATAACCAGCAGGCCTTCCGGCATCTTCTGTCCCTGTTCAAGTACGTGAGTGGGGACTATCTCGATCCGGGCACCTTCACGGCAATCAAGAAGGAGCTAGGTGTCGCCACGCGCCCCGCCTACTACCTGGCCATCCCCCCCGCGCTCTTCGAGACGGTGATCAAAGGTCTGGGCGCCGCGAATTTGGCCAATCATGCCCGCGTCATTGTGGAGAAGCCGTTCGGACGCGACTTGGCCTCCGCGCGGGAGCTCAACCGCGTCGCGCGAACGGAATTCCCGGAGGATTCGATCTTCCGCATCGATCACTACTTGGGGAAGGAGGCGATCATGAATATCCTCTATTTCCGTTTCGCCAACTCCTTCCTGGAGCCGATTTGGAACCGCAACTTCGTGGCCAGCGTCCAGATCACCCTTTCCGAGGATTTCGGCGTGAAGGACCGTGGCGCGTTCTACGAAACCGCCGGCTGTCTGCGCGACGTAATCCAGAACCACCTGTTTCAAGTCGTCGCGCTTCTTGCCATGGAACCGCCGGCCGATCGAGACTATGGCGCCGTGCAGACGGAGAAGGCCAAGGTCTTCGAAGCCATGCGCCCTCTCGAGGCCGACGATGTCGTGCGTGGCCAATACGCCGGCTACCGTAGGGAGCCAGGAGTAGTGAGGAACTCCGACGTCGAGACTTTCTGCGCCCTGCGGCTTTTCATCGATTCGTGGCGCTGGGAGGGCGTGCCGTGGTACCTGCGCTCCGGAAAATACCTGGCTGATACCGCCACCGAAGTCGTGGTGGAACTGAAGCCCCCGCCGCAGCGCCTTTTCGCCGACTCCGCTCCCAAGACCGGCCGGGCCAACTACCTGCGCTTTCGGCTCTCCCCCACCGCCGCCATTGCCATCGCCGCTCGCGTCAAACTCGCCGGGAAGGAATTCGTCGGAGACCAGCGGGAGCTCTATCTGCTCGAAGAAACCCCGAAGCAGGAATTGCCCTACGAGCGGCTTTTGGGCGACGCCATGAACGGCGATGGCGCGCTCTTCACCCGTGAAGATGCGGTTGAGGCCGCTTGGGCGGTGGTTGATCCCGTCCTTAAGAAACACCATCGTGTTCGTCCCTACAAGCGCGGTAGCTGGGGGCCGAAGGAGGCCGAAGCGATCGTTGCTTCCCACGGCTTTTGGCACAACCCCAAACCTAAGGAGGCATCCGGAGGATGAGCCTGCCGCAGGTGGGTTTCTGCAAGCATTTCTTTAGGGTTCAAGTATGGACATGTTAATGAATAAGATTCTTCTGCCGGTTGACTTTCCCAACGCCCCGCTGGGGATGGTTCATGAGGCCGCCTTTTTGGCTCGTCATTTCCATTCCGAGGTCATCCTGGTGCACGTGGTGACGCCCGTGAGCTTTCCCTCCCGTTTACTGGAGAGTGGGGACGAACTCACCGTCCGGGATTTGCATGCGCGCATCGTCCAGCGAGCGCATAAAGACCTGGACCAAGTGCTGCGGCCAGAGCTTGAGGGAATTACGGTCAAACGTGTGTTGCTCGAAGGTGATCCGGCGCGCGAAATCGTGCAAATCGCTCGCGATGAAAAAGTAAGCTTGATCGTGATGTCCAGGCATAGCCATGGGGTCTTCTACCGGTTTCTGCTGGGTTCGGTGGCAGCAAAGGTGCTGCACGAAAGCCTCTGTCCGATTTGGACCGACACCCTCAGGGAAGAAGCGCCAGGGCGCGAGTTCGCCATCCGCAATGTTCTTTGCGCGGTTGACTTGAGCCCGCACAGCCGCAATACCGTGTCGCGGGCGGCGCAGATGGCCGCGGAGTTTGGCGCGAGGCTTACGCTCGTTCATATCACCGATGGGATGGAGAACTACGGCCCCGGCGGATCCTACGCCGACCCCGCGTGGAAGGAAAAAATCGTCGGGTTCGCCGCCGAAGAGATCGTCAAACTTCAGCAGGACGTGGGCACAAAGTCCGAATTCATCATCGATAGCGGCAATGTGCCGGAGGTGTTGAACCGGGTGACAGAGCTAACAAAGGCTGACGTTTTGGTCATCGGGCACATTCCCTCCGGCGGTCATTTAGGGGCCAACGGCAGTGGCTATGCGATCATTCGCGAGTCGAGCGTCCCGGTCCTGAGCGTCTGAGTATTCATGTTGTAAAGCGATCCCAAAACTATGGGAACACCCAGCTCAAATGGCAAGGCAGGGGTTTTGGTCTGCGACCCTGGGACGGAAGGCTCCGAGGGGGCGGCGCCACCGGCTCGCCCGGAGAAGCCTGCGATTCCAACTAAGGCAAAGAATCAGACTATTCGCGTATCGCCTGTCGTCCTCGACGCCGCCCGGAAAGACGGGGAAGCGCTGCTTCGGGACTTGCGAACATCTGCGGCTGGGCTGACGCAAGCGGAGGCGGAAGAACGGGCCCGCACGACAGGTCCGAATGTAGTGGCACAAGAGAAGAAGCAAGGCTGGCCCCTCCGCCTTCTAAAAATCATCCTCAACCCGCTGGTCATCCTGCTTTCAACTTTGTCTGCAATATCCTTCCTTACCGGCGACGCGCGCGCCGGCTTCGTGATGGCAGGGATGGTGGCGCTGAGTGTGGGACTCCGCTTCTGGCAGGAAGCCCGGGCGGACGCCGCCGCCGAGAAGCTCAAGGCCATGATCCACGTGACCGCCACCGTCGTTCGGGACGGTGCGGCGAGGGAGATACCACTTCGGGACCTGGTGCCTGGGGACATCATCAACCTGGCTGCCGGGGACATGATCCCAGGCGACGTGCGCCTGCTGACTTCCAAAGACCTCTTTGTGAGTCAGGGCAGCCTCACCGGTGAATCGCTCCCGGTGGAGAAGATTCACGATCCCCAAATCAATACGGAAAGCTCCCCCACCGAACTCATGAACACATGCTTCATGGGGACGAGCGTAGAGAGCGGTACGGCGACGGCGGTTGTCGTCACGACGGGGTTGCAAACCTACCTGGGCAGCATGGCCCATTCGATCACTGAGGAGCGGCCGCAGACGAGCTTCGACCAGGGCCTCAACCGCTTTACATGGCTCATGATGCAATTTATGGCCGTGATGGTGCCGCTGGTTTTCTTTATCAATGGTTTCACCAAGCACGATTGGAAGGGGGCGTTCTTTTTCGCCCTGGCGGTGGCCGTCGGCCTTACTCCCGAGATGCTGCCGATGATCGTTTCTGTCTGTCTCTCCAAGGGTGCACTCGGCATGAGCCGCAAGAAGGTGATTGTCAAGCGGCTGAACTCCATCCAGAACTTCGGGGCCATGGACGTGTTGTGCACCGACAAGACGGGGACGCTCACTGAGGACCGCGTCGTCCTGATGCGCCATTGCAACGTCGCGGGACGTGAAACCGATGGCGTGCTTTTGAACGGGTACTTGATCAGCTATTTCCAGACGGGCCTCAGAAACCTGCTTGATCGGGCAATTCTGGATAGTACTGATTTCCACGCGAAGGCGGCCGTGGCGAAATTTAAGAAGCTGGATGAAATTCCTTTCGATTTCACACGACGCATCATGTCAGTCTTGGTGGAGGAAGCTGAAGGGAAGGCCATCCTTCTGGCCAAGGGAGCTCCAGAAGAGATTTTCCTCCGTTGCTCGCAATTTGAACTTGACGGTGACCTTTCCCCCATGACCCCGGACCAGATGGTCGGGCTGAAGCAGGAGTACGATGACCTCAGCAATGACGGTTTCCGTGTGCTGGCTGTAGCGACCAAGGAGCTGCCAGGAAAGCAGATTTGCACAAAGGATGACGAGCGCGATCTCATCCTCAGAGGGTACGTGGCGTTCCTAGACCCGCCCAAGACCTCGGCTGCCCGCGCCCTCGCGGCCCTGCACAACCATGGCGTAGCCGTGAAAATCCTCACCGGGGATAACCACCTGATCAGCCGCAAGGTGTGTAAAGACGTTGGCCTCCTGGCCGACCCTATGCTCGAGGGTGGCGAAATCGAGAAAATGTCGGACGCCGATCTGGGCGAGGCGGCGGAGAAGACGGCGCTGTTCGCGCGCCTCTCTCCGGCGCACAAAGAGCGGGTGATTCGCGTCCTCCGCGCCAAGGGGCACGTGGTGGGATGCATGGGCGACGGAATCAACGACGCTCCCGCCTTGCGAGCAGCGGATGTCGGCATCTCGGTGGACACTGCCACGGACATCGCCAAGGAATCGGCGGATCTGATCTTGCTGGAGAAGGACCTGATGGTGCTGGATGGAGGCGTCATCGAAGGCCGTAAGGTCTTCGCCAACATCGTTAAGTACATTCGCATGGGAGCGAGTTCCAACTTCGGGAACATGTTCAGCGTACTGGGGGCAAGTGCCTTCCTCCCTTTCCTGCCCATGGCCCCGATTCAAGTGTTGACGAACAATCTCCTGTACGACTTTTCGCAGGTGCCGATCCCCGCGGACGCCGTGGACGAAGAACAAGTGGCTCGGCCGCGCCCCTGGAACATCGGGGAAATCAAGCGGTTCATTCTCTTTATCGGCCCCATCAGCTCGATCTTCGACTATACGACCTTCTTTGTCATGCTCTATATCTTCAAATGTTGGGATCCTTCCCGGGCGTCGCTTTTTCAGACCGGCTGGTTTGTCGAATCGCTAATGACGCAGACGCTGATCATCCACGTCATTCGCACCAACAAGATTCCCTTTTTCCAGAGCCGGGCAAGTTGGGCTCTGACTGCCACGACTTTATCAATCATGGGCTTTGGGATGTTGCTGCCATATTCTCCCGTGGCCTCGGCGCTGGGCTTCACGCATCTCCCGCGAATGTATTGGCCAATCCTGATGCTCACGCTTCTCGCCTACATGGGCCTTACGCAAATCATCAAAGTGTGGCTGTTGCGGATGCGATGGATCTAAACCGGAATTTCCGGCGACAAAAAAGGAGAGTTTTCCTGAGTTCCGGCAGCTCTCAGATCGAGGAAGCCTTATGAGGTCAATAGTTGGCGCGGAACTTCACCACACGGGACGGATCGGCTGGCTGCGCGCGGCGGTTCTGGGCGCGAACGACGGCATCCTTTCAACATCGAGTCTGGTGCTCGGAGTCGCTGCTGCCCATGCGACTCACAGCAACATACTGATCGCAGGAACCGCCGGCCTGGTGGCGGGAGCAATGTCCATGGCTGCCGGGGAGTACGTGTCAGTCCACTCACAGCAAGACACCGAGGAAGCTGAACTGAATCTTGAACGCACGGAACTTCGAGAAGACGACAAGGGCGAGCAAAAGGAACTGAGCGCAATCTATGTTGCTCGCGGCCTTGAACCTTCGCTTGCGAAGCAGGTGGCTGAGCAACTGATGCGCCACGATGCGTTAGGCGCGCACGCCCGCGATGAACTCGGCATCTCTGAGACTTTCCGTGCGCGTCCCATTCAGGCAGCGTTGGCATCGGCGGGCAGCTTCGCGGTTGGAGCAGCTATGCCTCTCATGGCCACTGCCATGGCCCCGGCGGGGGCGGTGATCGCGATCGTCGCCGGAACTTCACTGGTGTTCCTGGCACTTCTAGGCGGGTTGGCCGCACGCGCCGGCGGCGCAGGAGTGACGGTGGGCGCAATACGCGTTACCTTTTGGGGTGCGCTGGCAATGGCGCTGACCGCCGGCATCGGGGCACTGGTGGGAACAGTTGTGTGAGCGACGCTGACCGGAGGGAAGTATCTTTGCCATTCTCTATTTTCGCGAGCGGCACCTCCCGCTCCGAAGTGCCCAGATGTGCCCGCCATGCCCCTAAGCTACCCTCAGCGCCCCACGCTCGGGCTTTAAGTCCCTCCCCGGCTCCGATGAACGCCAATTGCTTGTCAACCGTGCGCCTGACCACACCGCAATTTGCCCACATATCGGCCGTCCCGAAACGGCGTTCGATAACACACCTACCCGGTAGCCCCAACGCTTTAATCCCCACTGTGGGCGCTTCCCCAAAACTACGTGAGCTAATGTGACCAAGCTGGTGAGCCGTACGGAACTGACAGCGAATCAGGCCCAAGGTATAAAAACAGTGCCGCTCGGATTTGGCGCGACACCCTCCCGCAACAGTTGGGGCCGAATCTGGCAAGACAATCCAACTGCCCGGTCCGGGGTGGCCCGAGGAGAGTTGACAAAAGACGAACTCGTCAGGCAGTTGGACCTTCTGGACGGCGCAGCAGTGGCGAAGCCCATTTTCTGGACGAAAAAAAGGAGAAACGTCGATGACAAAAATACTTGTTGCACTATTGGCTGCACTAAGCGCATTGAGCGCGCTGGCTCAAACCGAGCCGCAAAAGGCCGGCACCGTACCGATTTACCGGGTCGTCGTGGTGGCGCGCACAACCCAGGCCATTAATTACCGCCACCGGAGCGGAGCCACGAAGATCAACTTCCAAGGCACTACCCTTCTGCCTGAGGCGCGCGGCAACGCCGAGGTCGCGAGCAAGCAGGGCGCAATCCATGTCAATGCCGAGTTCCAAGGCCTGCAGTCGGCGAGCAAATTCGGTCCCGAGTACTTGACCTACGTGTTGTGGGCCGTCAGTCCCGAGGGCCGCCCGGTAAACCTGGGGGAGGTCCTGTTCGGCCAGGATGGCAAGAGCAAGTTGAATGTGACCAGCAATCTGCAAGCTTTCGGTCTGATCGTAACGGCCGAACCCTATTTTGCCGTGACCCAGCCCAGTGATGTGGTGGTGATGGAGAACGAAGTGAGATCGGACACCAAGGGACAGTTTGAGGAAGTTGAGGCGAAGTACGAACTGCTCAAGAGGGGACAGTACGAACTGAATGTCAATCCGGACGAGCTTCAACCCATAACCACGGATTCGAGAACACCGCTCGAGCTTTACGAGGCGCGCAATGCAGTGCGAATTGCCAAATGGACCGGGGCGAAACAGTACGCGGCAGACTCGCTGGATAAAGCCCAAGTGAGTTTGCAGAATGCGGAGGACTTTCAAGCGCGAAGAGGCAATAAGAAGTCGGAGATCACGGATGCGCGTGAAGCCGTACAAACGGCCGAGGATGCTCGTATCATTACCGTCAAGAAAATAGACGAGGAACGCCAAGCGAGCGAGCTCCAGGTTTCCGCCGATGCCGAAGCCCAGGCGAAGGTCCAGGCAGACGAGGCGGACCGGCAGAAGAAGCAGGCCGAGACTGACGCCGCCGCGGCTCGCGCTCTGACGGCCCAAAATCAAGTGACGTCGGACGCTGCGGCCGCCAAAGCCCAGGCCGACGCAACCCAAGCTCGAGCCACCTCAGACGCCGCCGCGGCCCAAGCCCGTGCCGCGTCGGACGCAGCGCTCGCCAAGGCTCAGGCCGAGACCGATGCCGCCAAAGCCAAAGCTCAGGCCGAGACGGAACAAGCTCGACTTGCGGGGCAGCAGGCCGAGAACGACAAAGCGACCCTGCGTGCCAGGTTGGCGCAGCAATTGAACTCGGTCCTGCAAACACGGGATAGCGCCCGGGGGCTTATCGTCAATATGTCCGATGTGCTGTTCGACACGGCCAAATTCACATTGAGACCGGGAGCCCGGGAAAAGTTGTCCAAGGTCGCAGGCATTCTACTTGCTTACCCTGGACTCAACATTGAGGTGGATGGGCATACAGATAATGTCGGCAGCGACGAATACAACCAGAACCTATCCAACCAACGCGCTGAGTCCGTGCGTGCCTACCTGGTGGCCCAAGGGGTCCTGACAAATTCTGTCACCGCCAAGGGTTTCGGTAAGACCCAACCAGTGGGGACCAACGACACGGCTGCCGGCAGGCAAATCAACCGCCGGGTTGAACTTGTGGTATCGGGTGAAGCAATCGGCGCCCAGGCCGGCGGGACGGCTGGAGGCTCGTAGAAGAACGGCGGCAGAACTGCGCGGGGCATGTGTGGGGCTTGCTGCCCTACTGTTCCGCCTCATCTGAAGATGGCGTGTCCTGCCTCCTGCCGTTAAGGTATCTACAACCGAAAGGACACGTGGGCAAGTAGCGCAAACATTGCACTGCTGCCGACAGGGCGGCGACGGTTCCGAGAAGTAGATTGAGAAGTGATACACAAAACAGGAGGCAGGTCATGAACATACCAGCATTAGGTACAACAGAAATAGCCATAATCACTGCCGTCGCGGTGGTTGTGGTTGCAGGCATCGTCGGGTTGTTTCTTCTCCGGAAGCGCCGGACAAAGAGGTTGCGCGCGCAGTTTGGCGGAGCCGAATATGACCGCGCCTTGACGAATGGCGGGGGCCGGCGTCATGGCGAAGCCGGGCTCGAAAAGCGCAATGACCGTATCGAGTCTCTCCACATCCAACCACTGGCCCCAGGCGACCGGGCGCGGTTTTCAGAGTCGTGGCGCAGCGTCCAGGGGCGGTTCGTTGACAGTCCCGGGGGGGCAGTAATAGACGCTGACCAACTTCTGCGTGATGTGATGTCGACGCGCGGCTACCCGGTAACTGACTTTGAACAGCGGGCGGCAGATGTTTCGGTGGACCATCCGTTGGTGATCGACAACTATCGTAAAGCCCACGAAATCGCGGTTCGCCAAGGGCTTGGACACGCCTCTACCGAGGACCTGCGCCAGGCAATGATTCATTTTCGGACGCTTTTTGAGGATCTGGCCGGCGAGCCGGAGTTGGTCCACGCGAGGGCAGCGTCAGCATGAGACTATGGCCCTTTGCTGATCAGTTGCGCTGGCGAGGGGAGCTGCGAGGCGTTCCAACCTCCACCGAGCGCCTCGATTAACCCTCCGCTGGCCGTCATCTGCTGAATTCGAAGATTGACCGCCGTTTCCTGATTGGAGAGCAATGCGGTTTGAGCGGTAAGCACATTCAGGTACGGATCGATTCCCAATTTGTAGCGATCCTGGGCGATCGCGAGGCTTCTTTCCGCTGATCTGACCGCGGCGTCCTGATGTTGAATTTCCCCCGAAAGGATGCGCAGCGACGCAAGGTTATCTTCGACCTGTTGAAAAGCCGTCAGCACCGTCTGTCGGTAATTGGCCACAGTCTCGTCATACTGGGCGCGGAATTGTTCCATCGCGGCCCGGCGCAACCCAGCGTCAAAAATCGTTTCCGCCGCTGTCGGTCCCACGGAGAAAAAGCGGCTCGGCCAGGTGAACCAACTTGTGATTGCAGTGCTTTCCAGTCCTGCCGCGGCGCTTAACGTAACGGTGGGGAAGTAAGCTGCCCGCGCAATGCCAATCTGGGCGTTGGCCTGAGCCATCAGGCGCTCCGTCTGAGCGATGTCGGGACGCCGCTCCAGAAGCTGGGAGGGAACGCCGATGGGAATGGCGGGGGGATTTGAAGCGAGCGGTTCGACGGGAATGGAAAACGTCGAGGCGGGCTGGCCCGTCAGCATAGCGATGGCATGTTCAAACTGCGCCCTTTGGATGCCCAGCGCAACATCCTGCGCTTGCGTGGCTTCAAGTTGAGTTTCGGCTTCGGCCACTGCCTCGTCCGTGCCAAGCCCGGTTTCATACTGGGCCTTAGCAAAATCGAGAGATTGTTGATAAGCGACGACCGTAGAATCCAACAATTGCTTTAAGGCATCCTGCCCGCGCAGTTGAAAGTAATCCATGGCAAGATCGGCCTGAACCGTCAGGCGCGTATTCTCCAGATCCGCGGCGTTGGCCTGGGCTCCAAATGCAGCCGATTGGATCGTATTCCGAATTCGCCCGAATAAGTCCGGCTGCCAGGTAGCATCAAACGGCAATGTGTAGGCGGCATAGGTTCCCACCGGCGTAACTTTGGATCCCGCGGCTTTGCTGGTGGATACTGTGGCCGATGGCCGCTGCGCGGTAATCGCGGGGTTGGTCGTCACGGTGGGGAAAAGCTGGGATCGAGCTTCCTTAACCAGGGCGCGTGCGGCAAAAAAGTTTGCCGTAGCGGCGGCGATGTTTTGGTTTGAAACATTGACCTTCTCTTCCAGCGCATTCAACTGAGGATCACCAAAAATCTCCCACCATTTACCACGAAGCGCATCATCCTTTGGCTGCGCCACTTTCCAACCGTCCGTGTTTTTGTAATCGTCGGGAGTGAGTTCCTTGTAGGCGGCGGGAGGATTCGCGGGAGGGGTGTGGTACTTCGGCCCGACGTTGCACCCGGTCAGAATGCAACCGGTCAAGGCGAGACAGATTACGGCTCTGCGATGAAGTGAAATCATTAACATATGCACCCACTGACCTCGACGTAGGAAGGCGGTTTGCCCAGGATTTTCCAAATCGGGTCTTCCGTGCCCCGGCATTGTGGATAGTCCAAGCATGCCCGAGAATTCCGGCTCATGCCCGAGTCCGCAGCGCGGCGTCAAATTGTCGCTTTTCCAGCCTCTGGGATGATTCTTGGGCCCCCTGTAACTTTTTCCGTTAATTTGACTATCTAGCTTCTGCATCTGGAACCTGTTTGCCGTCCTGACCGGAATCAAATTGAAAACAAGGGACTTAATCCGTCCAATTGGACCCGCAACAGCTAATTTGGAAAGCCCTATGGCTTGCCCGCCCCACGGCTAAAGATGGGTTGCTCTTTTCCCTGCAGCCGTAGCCGCAGCCGGTCGAAGGTCAGATAGACCACAGGCGTCGTATAGAGGGTGAGCATCTGACTCAAGATCAGCCCTCCCACAATGGTGATGCCCAGGGGTCGGCGCAGTTCATACCCAGTGCCCGTGCCTAGCGCCAGGGGCAGCGCGCCCAATAACGCTGCCATGGTCGTCATCATGATCGGACGGAAGCGCAGCAGGCAGGCTTCCGTAATCGCGTCGTAGGGGCGCTTCCCCCCCTGGCGCTCTGCCTCAAGCGCGAAATCGATCATCATGATGGCGTTCTTCTTTACGATTCCAATCAGCAGCACAATGCCAATGATGGAGATGATGTTGAGATCCACCTTAAAGAGCATCAAGGCGAGCATGGCGCCCACGCTCGCCGAGGGCAGAGAGGAGATGATGGTCAGGGGATGGACGAGGCTTTCATACAAAATGCCCAGAACGATGTACACTGCCAGCAGTGCCGTGAGAATCAGCACGGGCTCGGTACCCAGTGATTGCTGGTAGGCCTGCATCGTACCGGCATAGAAGCCTTGCAGCGTGGACGGCGCGCTGAGCTGTTTTTGCATCTGGTTGATGCTTGCCGTGGCATCACTCAACGACTTGCCCGCCGCGAGGTTAAAGGACACGGTGACCGAGGGGAATAAACCCGTATGGTTGACCGCCAGGGGTGTGGTGTTGGCTTGGCCCCTGGCCACCGCGAGCAGCGGAATGTTGTTGCCACTCGCCGATTGGAGATAGATGTCTTTCAACCCTTCCGGGCTCTGCCAATATTGGGGAGCGACTTCCAGCACCACGTAGTACTGGTTGAGTTGCGTGTAAATGATGGACACTTCCGATTGGCCGAAGGCGCCGTATAACGCTGAGTCCAGTGACTGGGTGGTGAGGCCGAGCTTGGCCGCCGTGACGCGGTCATAGGTCATCATCTCATCCAGACCACCATTTTGCTGGTCGGAGCTTACGTCCTGAAGACCGGGCAGGTGCTGCATCGCACGCTGTAGAACCGGTCCCCACTTGTTAAGATCCTGCGTCGTGTCAGATTGGATGGTGTACTGGTACATGGCGTTACTGGAGCGGCCGCCGATGCGCAGATCCTGCACCGCCTGGAGAAACGCTGAAGCCACCGGCAGACGGTTCAATTTGGGGCGCAGACGGTTGATAACCTCAGTGGCGCTGGCGTCGCGCTCCGCCAGCGGCTTGAGCGCAACATAGAGAGAGCCGGTATTGGTGGCGCCATTGCCGCCCGAAAACCCAATCACATTCGCGACGGCAGGATCACTCTTGATCACGCCGATGATCTGCTGAACAGAGCTGTTCATCGCCGGGAAGGAGGAATCCTGTGGCCCGCGTACACTACCGGAGATCGCTCCCGTGTCCTCCACCGGGAAAAAACCTTTGGAAATCTCGATGATCACCACCACATTGAGCGCGATGGTGAGGAAGAGTACCGTGAGGGTGAGTAACGGATGGTCGAGAACCCAATGCAGGGTGCCGCGATACAACCGCAGCGTCCCCTCAAAGACATTTTCGCTGGCCGTGAAGAGGCGGCCATGTTTTACCTCGCGCTCGCTTTTGAGCAGGTAGGCGCACATCATGGGCGTGGTGGTGAGGGAGATCATCATGGACACGACAATGGACGTGGAGAGGGTGACGGCAAACTCGCGAAAAAGACGGCCCACGATTCCGCCCATCAACAAAAGAGGAATAAAAACGGCAATGAGCGAAATGCTGATGGTGAAGACGGTGAAGCCGATTTCCTCCGCGCCCTTCAGCGCCGCGGCAAAGGGCCTCATGCCATCCTCCATATGGCGGGTGATGTTTTCCATCACCACGATGGCGTCATCCACCACAAATCCCGTGGAAATGGTCAGGGCCATCAGCGAGAGGTTGTCAAGGGTGTATCCGAACAGGTACATTACCGCGAACGTGCCGATCAGCGAGACCGGCACGGCGACGGCGGGAATGAGTGTGGCGCGGCCGTTGCGCAGGAAGACAAACACCACCAGGATGACCAGGCCGATGGATATGAGCAGCGTCCGCTCAACGTCCGTGACCGCGGCGCGGATGGTTAGGGTGCGGTCAAGAACGATGGTGGTGTTGATGCCGAGCGGAATGGAGGCCTGGATCAACGGAAGTTGTGCGCGTATGGCGTCAACCGTTTGGATGATGTTGGCGCCCGGCTGGCGGAAGATGATGACGGTGATCGCGCGCTTGCCGTTCAAATAGCCGGCCGCGCGGACGTTTTGCACGGAGTCGGTCACCTGGGCGACATCAGACAGGCGGATCGCCGCTCCGTGCTTATAACCGACGACGAGGGGTTGGTAATCGGCGGCCTTCGAGATCTGGTCGTTGTCAATAATGTCGGCGGTCACCACGCCGTTAGAAATTTGGCCTTTGGCCAGGTCAGAGTTCTGAAGGCTCAGCACGGACTGCAAATTCGCCAGGGTAAGTCCATAGCTGGCCAATTGCGTGGGGTTAGCGTCCACACGCACAGAGGGCAGCGCGCCACCTCCCACGGAGACCTGCCCGACGCCCTGGATCTGCGACAGTTTCTGCTCGAGGACCGTGGAGGCTTCGTCATATATTTTGTCGGGCCCAAATTTGTCGGAGGTAAGACCCAAAATCATGATCGGCGAATCGGCAGGGTTAACCTTGCGATAGGTCGGATTGCCCGGCAGGTTGGCGGGCAAATAGGTTCGCGCCGCATTGATGGCGGACTCCACATCGCGCGCCGCGCCATCAATGTCGCGGCTAAGGTCAAACTGAATGGTCACCGAGGTGCTGCCCAGTGAGCTGGCGGAGGTCATCTCCGTCACCCCGGCGATGTGGCCAAACTGCCGTTCCAGGGGAGTGGCGACGGACGACGCCATGATGTCGGCGCTGGCACCCGGCAGGCCGGAACTGACGGAAATCGTGGGAAAGTCGACCTCCGGCAGGGGCGCCACCGGCAGCACCTCGTACGCAACCGCCCCGGCAAGGGCAATGGCCACCGTGAGCAAGGTCGTGGCCACGGGGCGCCGAATGAAGGGTGCGGAGATGTTCATGCGGGCCCTGCCAGTTCTGTGCCTCCGGTTTCCGACGGGCTCGATTTGGGCGCAAAGCGGTGCGCGAGATTGTCAAAGAAGATGTAGATGACGGGCGTGGTGTAAAGCGTAAGTGCCTGGCTCAGCAGCAGGCCGCCCACCATGGCGATGCCCAGCGGCCTGCGCAACTCCGACCCGTAACCCGTTCCCAGCGCCAGCGGTAATCCGGCCAGCAGGGCGGCCATGGTGGTCATCATAATGGGCCGGAAGCGGAGCAAGCACGCCTCGTAAATTGCATCCGTCGCGTTCTTCCCGTGCTTCCGCTCGCCTTCCAGCGCGAAGTCGACCATCATAATGCCGTTCTTTTTCACAATACCGATCAGTAGGACGATGGCGATGATCGCCACCACGCTCAAATCCTGATGAAATAGAAGCAACGCGAGGAAAGCTCCCACCGCCGCGGAGGGCAGCGTGGACAGGATCGTAATCGGATGGATAAAGCTCTCGTACAAAACCCCCAGTACAATGTACACGGTGACCAGCGCGGCAAGAATGAGTAACGGCTCATTGGCGAGGGAATTCGTGAAGGAAGCTGCCGTGCCTTGAAAACCCGCCTGGAGGCTGGGAGGCATGTGCATTTCCTTCTGTGCATTGTTAACTGCCGTAATGGCCGTGCCCAGCGAGGCAGTCGGCGCCAGATTGAACGACACGGTGATGGCAGGGAATTGGCCCTGGTGGGTAATGGCGAGCGATTCCGTGGTGTTCTCAAAGTGTGCAACCGCGCTCAGCGGCACGGCGCTACTGGTAGCTGAACTGGTCGCACCCGCAGAACCGGCTCCCCTGCTGGAGGTTGCCGTGGAGGTGCTCGCCGAAAGCGCGTTGGCAGGAGGAGCAAGGGTATTTGCCGCGGGAGTGTACAGTGCGGAAGCCGTCAGCCCATTGGATCCTGCCGAGGATGATCCGGAAGACGCAAATGAGGAAGAGGCTCCAGCACCGCTTGCGCCTGAAGATGCATTGGACCGAATGTAAAGCTCGTTCAGCTTGTTGGGGTTTTTCTGAAACTGCGGCTCACTCTCCAGAACCACGTGGTACTGGTTGACTTGCGTATACATCGTGCTGATCTGTCGCTGACCGAAGGCGTCATACAAGGTGTTATCAATGGTCGTAGGCGCGATGCCCAGTCGCGAAGCGGTGACTCGGTCGATCACCAGGGACACGGCCAGCCCGCCTGTTTGTTGATCGGTGGCCACGTCCTCCAGTTCCGACAACTGCTTCAGCCGGTCGACGAAACGGTTGGTCCAGTCATTCAGTTCATTCACATCGGGGTCTTCCAGTGCGTACTGGTATTGCGTGCGGCTAACCCGGTCGTCCACGGTAATGTCCTGCACGGGTTCCATAAACAACTGGATTCCCTGAACCTTGTTGACCTGGGTGGTGAGTCTTCGGATGATGTCTGACGCGCTGATCTTGCGCTCGTCGAGCGGCTTTAAGTTGATTGACAACCTGCCGCTGTTGGTGGTTACGTTCGTTCCATCCGCGCCGATAAACGACGAGACGCTTTCCACCGCCGGGTCCGCCAGAACGACCTTGGTAATCGCCAATTGCTCCTTGGCCATGGCCTGGGAACTGATCGCCGGCGGCGCCTGCGTGATGCCCTGAATGACACCCGTGTCCTGTATCGGGAAAAACCCTTTAGGAATGATGATGTAAAGGAAAATGGTAAGCAGCAGGGTGGCCACGGCGACGAGCAGCGTCACCGTCTGGAAGCGTAGGACAACCTTCAGCGTCCGGCCATAGAAAGCGATCATCCCTTCGAAGGCACGCTCCGTGGCTCTATAAATGCGCCCCTGCTGTTCCTTGGGCTCGTGTCGTAGGATTCGCGCACTCATCATGGGGGTAAGGGTCAGGGAGACCACTGCCGAAAAGATGATGGTGACGGCAAGGGTGACGGCAAACTCGCGAAACAGGCGCCCCACCACGTCGCCCATGAAGAGCAGAGGAATTAATACCGCGATCAGTGACACGGTGAGGGAGAGAATGGTGAAGCCGATTTGCTCCGCACCCTTGAGCGCTGCTTCCATGGGCGGATCGCCCGCTTCGATGTACCGCGAGATGTTCTCAATCATCACGATGGCATCGTCCACAACGAAACCCGTGGAGATGGTCAGGGCCATCAGCGATAAGTTATCCAGGCTGTAACCCAGGACGTACATGGCCCCGAAGGTACCCACCAGTGACAGCGGCACCGCCACGCTGGGGATAATGGTGGCGTAAAGACTCCGCAGGAAGAGGAAGATGACCAGCACGACCAGCCCCACCGTCAACATCAGTTCGAACTCGACGTCGGAAACCGACGCCTCGATAGCGGTGGTAAGGTCGGTAAGCGTGGTCACCAGAATGCCCGTGGGCAGATTGGCCTCCATCTGCGGCAATAGCGTCTTAATGCTTTTGACGACGCTGATGGTGTTGGCCCCGGGCTGGCGTTGTACGTTTAGGATCACCGCCGGCGTCTGGTTCATCCATGCAGCCTGATTATTGTTCTCTACCCCATTCACGATGCGGGCCACGTCGGTCAGCATCACCGGTGCGCCGTTGCGATAGGCAACGACAACCTTCCCATAGTCGCCGCTGGTAACTAACTGATCGTTGGCGTCGATTTGGTAATCCTGGCGCGGCCCGTCGAAGTTTCCTTTGGCGGCGTTCACACTGGCCGAAGTAAGCGCCGTGCGCAGGTCTTCCATGTTGATGCCGTAGGATGACATCTCCGTGGGATTGGCCTGAATGCGCACGGCAGGTTTTTGGCCGCCGCTGATGCTGACCAAACCGACCCCGCTGAGCTGCGAAATTTTAGGCGCGAGGCGCGTGTCCACAAGGTCTTCGACTTGGGAAAGTGGCATGGAATTTGAGGTGATGGCCAGGGTAAGCACCGGGGCATCGGCGGGATTCGTCTTACTGTAGGTCGGCGGCGCGGGCAGGATGGAGGGCAAAAAACTCTGCGACGCATTGATGGCAGCTTGCACCTCCTCCTCAGCCACATCAATCGCCAGAGAGAGATTAAATTGCAGGACGATGACGGAAGTGCCCCCGGAGCTCGTGGAGGTCATCTGGCTCAAGCCCTGAAGCTCGCCGAATTGGCGCTCGAGTGGCGCCGTCACCGTCGTCGCCATCACCGTGGGGCTGGCCCCGGGATAAAACGTGAGCACCTGAATGGTGGGATAATCGACTTCCGGCAAGGCCGAAACCGGCAGTTGGGTATAGCCGACCAGGCCGACCAACAGGATTGCGGCCATCAGCAAAGCCGTGGCCACCGGTC
>CAWDRP010000003.1:0-67343 GCA_963804755.1 uncultured Acidobacteriota bacterium | reverse complement strand
TCGACTTCCTGAAGAACCCGCAGACGTTGCGGCCCACGCTCACCTTCCGCATGCCGCAGTTCAACATCCCGACGGAAGAGGCAACTGTCCTCGCGGATTACCTCACCATGGTCATGCAAACTCCCGACGTCAACCTGGCAGGGACGGACGCTAAGTCGTTCACTCCTCAAATGATCAGCCTGGGCAAACAACTGTATGACGTGAAGTATCAGTGCCAGTCCTGCCACACGATCGGCTCCGCCGGCGGCTATGTCGGGCCCAACTTGACGAACGTAGGTAACTGGATGAATCCGGCTTGGATTGAGGAGTGGCTCAAGGATCCCCAATCGCTTGTTCCCGATTCCATCGAGCCGCGGCGGAGTTTCACGGACGAAGAACGTACGGCTCTGACCGCCTACTTGATGACGCTGAAACAGAGCGGTGCCGCTCGTCCCGCCGCAGTCGGGAGGGGCCAATGAAACCGAAACTCATCATTGTGCTGCTCCTGGTCGCGTGCGCAAGCCTTACAACCTCCTGCCAGAAGCGAGTGGCGACGGAAAAACCTGATCCTCTCTCGCGCGCCTACGACAGCGAGCAGGATTGGAATGATCCCCAGCGGGTGATTCCGCTCAACTATCAGCAAGCGCAAGGGAAAGCGGGTTTTCTATCAATACTGCGTCTGGTGCCACGCGGATGCGACGCCCGCAGGCCCGTCCAATCGCTCGAACCTCAACCCCATGCCGCCCCTCGCCAACGACGGGGCCGTGTTCAATTCCCTGAGCGACGATTTCCTTGCGCAACATCGTCACGCTGGGGGGGAGCGCAGTGGGGAAATCCGCCCTTATGCCCCCGTGGGGCAATACGCTGAAACAAGACGATATCAACGCGGTCATCACCTTCTACCGCGCCATCGCCCAGCCCCCTTACCAGCCCCCGGCACGACCCGGGCCCCAATATTCGGTGAGGTAGAACGCCATGACCTTTACGCGACGTTTGAAATATCTCGCACTGTTGATTCGGAACGTACCCAGGTTGCTGCCTCCTTCTTGGCAGGCGTGCTTGGTCAGATAAGCAGAGATCGTAAAGCCGTAACTGAGGCTTTAATTTTGGAGTGACTTCCTAAAACCAGGAGGGTGCTGTATGAAAAAAGTTGTGATCACATTGCTTGCGTCAGTCCCGGCGCTTTCTCTCGCATTTCTTACGACACTGACTCCCCGCAGCATACAGGCTGTCCCGAGCTATGCGCGCCAAACAGGGTTGCCGTGCAGCGGTTGCCACTACACGCCTCCGGAACTCAATCCTGCGGGACGAAAGTTCAAGTTATTCGGTTACGTTGACAAAGACAAAGACAAGCCAGGCATCACGGACAACTCGAGCAAGCGCCATGCGGGGCTTATCTCCTCGCCTCACTGCCCGTTTCCGTGATGTTCGAAACCTCTTTCACCGCGCTCAAAACGCCCCAGCCGGGAACGCAGAATGGCAGCTTTGAATTTCCTCAGGATGTGTCGCTCTTTCTCGCTGGGGCATGGACATCGCATGTCGGGAGTTTTCTTCAGGTAACCTATGACGCCCAGGACGACCATTTCAGCAGCGATAACACAGATATCCGTTACGCGAATAAGAGAAATCTCGCCGGCAAAGAACTGGTTTATGGGGTGACCCTCAACAACAATCCGACCGTTGAGGACCTGTGGAACAGCACACCGGCGTGGGGCTACCCATGGATCGCCAGCGATTTCGCGCCGACTCCCACCGCCGGCCCTATCATTCAAGGCGCTCTGGCCCAGGACGTCGCAGGGTTGGCGGCTACGCCATGTGGGACAATCATCTGTATCTGGACGGATCGATCTATCGCTCGGCACATGTGAGTGTTTCCCAACCTAATCCAGGAACAGCTCCATTCAACATCCGTGGGGTCGCGCCGTACTGGCGGGTTGCCTGGCAGCAACTGACACCGCGGACCCAATATGAGGTAGGCGCCTACGGAATGCACATGGAGTCTACACCTGGCGCCATCGTTGGCCTCAAGGATGGCTACACTGACTGGGCGGCGGACTTTCAGGTGGATCGGACGTTGTTCAGGAAGGACGTGCTTTCACTGCGCGGCACGTATATCCGCGAGAATTCAGATTTGGTCGCGACCTACGCGGCTATGGGAGCGGTACAGCCCGACCACCATTTAAACACGGCTTTGGTCAATGCCGAATACCATTTCGGCAATCGGCTCTCCGGCACAGTGGGGTGGTTCGATACCGGCGGGACCGTCGACCCCGTCTTGTATTCACAGAGCCCTGTGACGGGCAGCGCCAACGGCGACCCAAGAGGCTCCGGATATATCGCAAACTTCTCGTTTTGGCCGATGCAGAACTTGCAGCTTGGCGCGCAATATACCGGATATACACGTTTCAACGGCGCCGGAACCAACTATGATGGTGCGGGTCGAAGCGCAAGCGGCAATAACGCAGTCTACCTGGATGTGAGATTCCTTTTCTGAACCCGACATAAACTCTAAACGCAGGTTTGGCCGAACGCAGTAATGGCATCTCGATCAAAGGCCCCTCCAGAACGACGATCGTGTCGCCGTCGTCGGCGGTGGACCTGCCGGTTCGTTCTTCGCCATCCACCTTCTTCGGGAAGCCAAGCGCCTTGGTCGAAACATCGAAGTCGTCATCATCGAAAAACGTGGTCCCACCGACCCGTGTTCCGAGGATTTTCAGTGCCGGGGATGCAATTTCTGCGCCGGCCTTATCTCGCCAAGATTAAATAAGATACTCGATAACCACGGCTTGGTGGTTCCTGAGGAGATCATCCAGGGACGTATTGACTACGTCTGGATACAGGGGCAGTGGAAGAATCTCCGGCTTCGAGTTCCCAATGAGATGCGGATGTACTCGGTCTTCAGGGGATCGCTACCCGGCAGAAGGAGCGGTAGGCCTGCGGGGTTCGATGGGTTTCTCCTCGGCGCGGCGAGTAAGGAAGGCGCGCGCATCCTGTATGGCGAAGTTCAGGCGGTATCCTATAATCCGTCGGGGATGCCGAGCCTGACGGTGCGGCCGCAGTCGGGAGCGGACGTCTCTCTCGATGCCAGCTTTGTGACCTTCGCCACCGGAATCAATGCACACTGCGGCCACGATTATCGTGACGATCCGCTGATTGCCTCGCTTCAGCGGTTAAATCCATCGTTCGTCCCCGCCAGGACCAGAAAGACCTTCATCTTCGAATTGGACGTAGGGGAAGACTATCTTCAGCGCCATCTCAACCGCGAAATCTACTTCGTCGAATATGGCTCGAGACGCCTCAACCTTGAGCACGCCGCGCTCATTCCCAAAGGCCGGTTCTTGACCGTCGCCCTGATTGGCAAGTGCGTTGACGAGGCGGACTTGCCGCGCGAGGGCCGCCGGATCGCCCGCGATTTTCTCACGCTTCCTCAAATCGACCGCATCTTCCCCGGGATCGCCGAAGCTCCTGTCACGTGCGCTTGTGTTCCTCGGATGACAGTAACCACAGCGGGGTCTCCCTTTGCCGATCGCTGTGCCTTCATTGGCGACGCCGTCGGATCACGGCTGAATAAAGATGGTCTGTACTCGGCTTACACGACCGCGACCCAACTCGCTGAGACCGTGCTCGTGAACGGCATCGACAAGCAAGCTCTCGTGAGGGGATACGGGAAGACAATTAAGTGGCTGGCGGCAGACAACCGCTCCGGGCGCATGGTCTTTGGCCTCAGCCGGGTAGCGTTCACGCGGCCTTTGGTCAGCCGCATTGTGTACCAGGCATTTGCCACCGAGTTCAAAGTGCGACGCGAGGATTGTCGACCCTTGAGCAAAGTGCTGTGGAAAATTGCCAGCGGCACAGCGGACTACCGGGAAGTGCTGCACGGCATGTGTGGCTACGGGGTGCTGCGATCCATTCTCGTGGGTGCGGCAGTCACCCTGAGGAACCGGGCCTTCGAGGGGCTCTTCGGCCTGAAGTGGGGGGAGTACGGCCGGTATCCGACCGTCGTGTTGCGCGAGAAGCGAGAACTCCTCAAGGGGCAATTGGCATCGAGCTTGGGGGAGGAACTCGGCAGGTCGTCCGAGTTCGAACGCATGTACACGATCAAGATCCGCGGTTCGGAGCAAGAAATCATGGAGGAGCTCGCGAATTTCGGCCGGCCGGCTGCGAGCTTCGTCAACCTGCGATTCGTCAGCGTTCGACAAATCCGCGGAGTCCCCAACCAAATCGGGTCGGTGATCCGCTACAGAATACCGTTCTTCGGATTAAGCTCGGAAATGCACCTGACTAAGAGAGTCGGCTTCGAATCCCTACTCTATCGGGTCGACGAGCGGCTTGTGAAAAACGGGAAACTTATTTTCAACGTCGCACCGACCAAGGACGGAAACCGCAGGCTCGCGATTTTCACGTCATTCCAATACAAGAAGGGCGAGGGCGCCGTGAGTCAGCTTCTATGGGAGGGTGTCCGGTTGTTATTTCCAGAATTCGTGCACGACATAGTGTGGAACCACGCCCTGTGCACCATCAAGGAGGAGGTCGAACGAAAGCACGCTCCTCCCCCGGACGGTAATTAAGCATCCAAGCCCACTCTTCTGCTGTCGGCTGCTCTGCCCTCCGGTTTGAGATCCCGCCTTCATGGCGTGCAAAAGGCGACCCTTTAAGTTGACGACGCTCCTTCGCCCCACGGTGCTTCGGGGCTCCCTCATTTATCGCACCAGAAACTTGGGGCAAATGTCGCACGGGAATGCGAGAAAAGGCTCAATTTGTCGCTTTTTGTGAGGAGGTGAACAAAACAAGACCTCATTTCCTCAACAATTTGAGAATCTGCCCTCAGGGAATCAAAACTGCTGACAAAAAGACAGCCACTTTAGTGGTTCTTGTTTCTGCGGAGGCCTTAATGGAGACCATCGAACTGCAACCGACCTTTACCCTCGCTTTCACGCTCGGCACTACCATGCGTGACCTGCACGACACCATCATCTGCACCGTCCTCCAGCACACAGGAGGGAACCGGATGCACGCCGCTAAACTCCTTCACATCAACCCCCGGACCATCCGTCGTCGTCTGGGAAAGAAGCAGGAAGGTGTCGGCTCCGTGACTCGCGCCGCATAGCCCCTTTCCGGGCCTTGGCTGGCGGCCGTGCGGCGACCCTTGAGCCAGAGGTGTCAGTGATTTAGTGAGAATGATGGAAGCCCAAGCGTGAGAACAACCCAGGAACTAACCGTAGACTTCGCCTGAAGAATGGTGGTCAATCGCCCGCACTCATTTGACCACTTGAGCTTTCACTTTCCCCGTTTTCTTGAGGCTTTTTATTGGCGTAGAATGAGCGACCTGCGGCAGCAGCCTAAGACGAAGGATTTTGGCCTTTTGGACCAGCGCCAGAATGCGCCAAAAAGACTCGGATCAGTCCGCCCAGTATGTGCTGGTGTGCTCCCTGCACGCCCGTCAACTCGCCGACTTTCGGCCGGTGCGGATTCCGGGAGGGAAGGGCGTTCACAGGCACAATCGGGCAGAGGTGGCCGCAAGGGCTGTTCTCGTGTCCGGCGTCAACTATTGCTTCTCGCTTGTTGTCATGCATGCCAGCCGATTCCGCAACTGCGAATGTGCGGAACGGAAGCGCATCCGAGGCACACGTAAGAAATGGGGGAGCCAAAGGCCGCGGGGCAGCTTTACGGCGGGAAGTTCATGCGGTGCAGGAGGTCCAGGAAGCGCGGGTCGGAACGCAGGCTGCCAAAGCAACGGGCTAACAATGCCGGGGCCCCTGACCTGCCACCTGTACCCAGATATACTTGATTGTTCGAAGACAAAATGAGGGATGGCTGTTGGGCTTACTCGACCGGCCCGAAGTACCTATCTAGCCAATCGAGAGATTCTCTGATCAGTTCCTTCTTGGGAACAAAGTGATCGCTGTCGTAGACGATCAGCTTCTTGTCCTTTCCAGGCGTGCCGAGAAGGTTGAAGGCGGGACGCACATTGGCTTCGAGCGGGAAATAAACATCATATTTCCCGTTGAGCATCAAGGTTGGGACCCTGATGCGCGAGATATAGTTGACACCGAGAGCCTCGGGTTGAGCCGCGCCACGGTCGAATCCGCCCAGATGGAGGATATTCGCCTTGATGCGTGGCTCAACCGCGGGAATGATCGTCCCCATAACGCCGCCCCAACTGTATCCGAAGAATGTAATCCGCTCATGGTCGAAGTCGGGCCGAGTTTCCAGGTAGTCCAGACATCTCCGGAAGTCCTTCACCCATTTGATCAGCCATTCTGTGTAAGTGTATCGGTATTCCTCAGTGGGTATCTCCTTTGCCTCGATCATATCCCCCGTTCTCTCGTGGGTTCCCTTGTAGATCGGGTACACAACGGCCCGGCCATTCTTCACGAAGAAGTCGAACGAAGACTCCGGCAGTCCCTGGCTAGAGGGCTTGGCACCGATTGCTGCGGTTCCTGGGAAGTAAACGACGGACTGATAGGGCTTGGCGGCCCTCCGGGGCAGGTAAAGATAAGCAATTACGCGCTCACTCCCGTAGGCCGCATCGAACGTCACCTTTTCTCTGACCCAATCCTTCCCGCTTTCGTCTCGCTCTTCCACAAGCGGGTTCAAGTCTTTACGGTCATAGTCGAACTGGGCGCTGTAGAGTTTGAACACCGAATCGGGGGCCGGCTTTGCGTACCTGAAATCGCGCGACGTCTCGGGTTTCTTGGACTCAAAAGCTGCCAAAGGAATCTTTTCCCGATCAAGGTAGAGCGCACACCTGAAACCATTCCTGGGTGATCTGTCCCAAGGTGGTTCTTGACTCACGTCCTCGTACATATAAAACATGTCATCCCATGCGCCACCACGGACAAACCTGCCGTTTGGTGTCTGGTTCCAGTTCCATTCTCTGACGTTTCCTCCCATATCCATAGCCCCGAAGGCATTCATGCCCTTGTGGCTTCCTACAGGGGCTGGACCATCATCACGGAAATTGCTGAGTGCGTAAATCATCGTGGGAAAGTGGAAACCGTATTGGTCCAAGTCTAGGGCAGCGGCCAATGCCCAGTGGTACAACGTCGGCAGGCTTCTTCCTGCAAACTCGGCATAAGCTGCGGCTTCATACCAACTGACGCCGGAAACGGGGTAGTCGTCCCGGCCTTCGGGGTAATCTCCGGCCGCCCACGTGGCAGGCCCCGGTCGCCCCGTGCTGTCACGGAAATGGGTCATGGCCTCTTTCCAGGAGAGGACTTTGCCATCTCGAACGAACTCCTGTTTCCAGTACTTGGAACTTCGGTAACCGCCAGCCTCAACGAACTCCTTGAATCGTCGGTTCGTGACTTCGTACTTGTCGATAAAGAAGTCAGGGAAGTCTTCAAGCTTTTCGACTTTCCTTCCCGGAACCCGCACCATGCCACGAGGAATCGTCCCGGCGGCGTCGAGTTTTCGGGATATGTTATACCAAGTGCTGGATACCGCTTCGACGGGTTCGTAGCCTGCTTTCTCGAACTTCCAAATGTAAAAACCAACCGGGAGCCGGGTCTGCCGCAAGGGTGCCTGACCAAGAAAAATCCACTCCGCAGTTTGGTCGTCGTAAGGCCTGATGCGAATTGCGGCGCCCGACGGGTCAGACTGGACGGTCAGCACCGTCGAACATGAATCCAGAGCCTTCTGGAGGCGCGGGTCATTGGGGACGTATCTTGCCGCCCTCTCTGCAAGTCGCCAGGCGGCTCGCATTTTTGACCAGTCGTAACCCGACCGTGCTTCTTCCACGAGTCGTTCAACCTCAGGCACGGCCTGGGTTCTTGCCCACTGAATGCGAGACTGTCGCCACCACAGAACAGCCGCTGCGGCCATGGCGACTAGAACCGTCACAAAGAGAAAAAGGAATAATCTCGCATGAAAAGGACTTGCCATGCGGACTGGCTGAGTTGCCAGAAGCCGTCGCGCCGTCCCCTCGGCCAATCCTGGCCGAGCAGCCATGCCCTGTCCACCTTCCGGACCAGTGACGGCCCTCTGGCCCCCTCCTGACCTAGGTGGGGACTCTATTTCAACTCCCCTCATCTCCGGGGAGAGGGCAAGGGAGTGGTGCGCCTCGACCGGGGCGATAAAGCGATACCCATGCCGGGGTAATGTTTCGATGAAGCGCGGCGCCGCCGGGTCGTCCCCCAAGGCCTCGCGCAGCCTTTTGATCGAGCTGTTGACGCTGTGTTCGAAATCAATGAAGGTGTCCCCCGGCCAGAGCTTCTCGCGGATCTCTTCGCGGGTCACCAGTTCACCGGGACGCTCCAGCAGCAGGGTGAGGACTTGAAAGGGCTGACCGTGCAGCTTGACCTTCAGACCTTGCTTGCGCAGTTCTCCGGTGTGAAGGTCAACCTCGAAAACACCGAACCGCAACAAGCGCTGGCGGGCGTTAATGTCTATCATTGGGGTCGCTTCCCCCTTTTGATGGCAAGTGTACCACTACACGAATCCCCGTTAAAGGCCAACCACCAAATGTACATCGGAGGGTAAACCCGCTCTCCTCAGTTAGTTAGCCATGTACAAACATTTCACCTCGCTTTTACCCGCGATGTATTGACGTCGAGATGCGCCTGGAACACTGTGGCGCGAACACGGCGACGGGGGTTGGGTGAGGTTGCGTCCTGCGGCCGAACTCCAGCGGCGGATCAGGATGCTATCGTGCGGTGCCTCACCCGACCCACGGAAAGCCGTCATTACTCTCTTGAATGTTGGAGGTGAGTTTATGCGTAAATTATTCAGCATTGCGTTTTCCGCGATCCTGCTGCTGAGCCTCAGCAGCCAAGGCACCGGGGCAAACGGCGCGTTCCCCTCTGGGACAATCACACACTCAGACCGGACGGTGTTACATGACGACATTGTCCACTACCGGTTCGACGTACGCGTCGGTCCGGGCCAATTCGACGTGATCCGGCTTCACCGAGTGGTCAAGGAACCGCAGCCGCATCACCCGATACGGACCGTGGACGGGGTGTTGTTGCTCCCCGGACAACCCAACTCTTTCGAGGCGATTTTCATGGCGCCACTGATCTCTTCCGTGCCCGCCTGGGATCGCTCAATCGCGATTTTCTTGGCGGAAAACAACATTGACGCTTGGGGTATGGATTACGGGTGGGCGCTGGTCCCGGCGGAAACCACTGATTTCGACTTTATGAAGGGATGGGGTGTGGAAAAGGACACCCGGCACGCAGAGGTTGCCCTTTCCCTCGCCCGGCAAATTCGAGGAATCACCGATCAGGGTTTCGATCCTCTCCATGTGCTGGGGTTCAGCTACGGCGGGATAATCGCCTATTCCCTCGCCGGTGAGGAGACCCAACAGTCGCATCTTTTGCGCAATGTCAAGGGAATCGTTGTCGGCGACGTTGCCTTGAAGTTCAAGGAGAAATCTCTTCGCGACTATTACTGCAGTGATATAGCCCAATACCAATCCATGCTCGAGGCGGGGGTGTACAACGATGACACCGGTGTTTTCTTGAAGCAGGTCAGTGATCTGGCGCTTTCCTCGCCGGACGATGGGTCGCCGATCGTCCCTGGCTTCACCAACTATCAGCTCGCCCTGGTTTTCGGAGCAAGCACGGGGCTCTTGAATGGGCAATTCTGGCATTTCGTCGGGGGCTATCTGGATGCGAACGAAATCCCCAGCGACCTGCGGTTCACCGAGGCTCGTCTCTGGCTGGATTTACTCCAGAATCTCCCGCCCCACTGCACCGTGCAGGCAGATTTCGATGTCGACGCGACGTTTTGCGGCAAGCCCAATGTGCCGTTCGACGACCATCTCGGCGAAATCTCCGTCCCGATTCTGTTCCTGGGCACAGGGGGAGGATTCGGAGAGACCGGCTACTACACGACCACACTGACCGCGAGCAAAGATGTCACCAAATTCACGGTGAGCATAACAGGTGACCGCGCGACGGACTTCGGGCACGCCGACCTTTTCCTCTCCAAGGATGCGGAAGGACTGGCCTGGAGGCCGATCCTGAACTGGCTCAAGGCGCATCGTTAGAGCCGGCAAGCAGAGCAGTGCAGGGCGGCGGAGCCGCAATCGAAAGCCAAAAGGCAAAAGGGAAATGGCAAAGGGTAACAGAAACGAAAAGCATCATTGATCTCTCAATGGTTGGAGGTGAGTTTATGCGTAGATTCTCCAGCATTCTATTTTCGGTGGTCGTGCAGCTGATCGTCAGCGCAGCTGCAACTTGGGCTCAACAAGTCAAAGTCTATGACCTCGGCCACTACCCTGGTGGAACCTGGGCCGAGCCGAGGGACATCAACAATTCTGGCGTTGTAGTTGGGTATGGTGACATCCCTAGCGGGTACACCCGGCCAATTGGAGTTCCCGTATTTGGTCTACAGGCCGGGAAGTGGTTCGACCTCGGCACTTTGGGGGGGGACAGGGCTGACTCTGAGGTGATGTGCATGGCGGTCGCCGAGAGCGGAATGATTGTAGGCCACAGTGCGATTGCGGGAAACGAGATTGTGCACGCTTTCGCCTGGACACCGAAGTCCGGCATGGTCGATATAGGGACCCTCGCAGATCTCGGTCCTCGTTACAGCGGTTACAACTTTAGCTTAGCTTATGGTACGAACAAGGCGGGAACCCTCATCGCGGGCTGGAGCAGTAGCACTTTCATGGGCCCAGACAGCCTTCCTGTCGTATGGACCCCACAGGTGGTGTGGACGTCGGGTCGACCGATTACGACCTGGAGAATCCACGAGCTCGACAGGGGGGATCTCACGGGCGCCACTGGCTGGATCGCGATGTTCGCGAATAACTCCGGCCAGATCATTGGCACCGCGACAACGGCTGATGGTGTCCAAATTGCCGTTCTCTGGAATCCCCCGCCGCGCGGAGCAGAGTGGAAGATCACGCAGCTTCCTGTTCCCGCGGATTACCCCAGCGCTGAGCCCTTCGACATCAACAATAGAGGTGAGATCGTCGGCGATGTCGCTGCGCAAGACTGGAGCACCTCTTTTCCGGCCTTGTGGAAACCCCTTGAGCATTCGGGGAAGGCCTACGGCGTGACCGTGCTTCCCACTCTGGCGGGTTACCTGCAAGGCGCGGGCGATGGGGAGGGCATCAACGACGCGGGTGACATCGTCGGCGCAAGCTACGATGCGGACTGGAACTATTTCGCCACGCGCTGGAGCACCAAGGACCTTAGTTCTGCTCGACTGCTTCTTGGCGTCCCGGGAGGTTGGAGTTGGGCCGCAAAAGTAAGCGACAGCGGGATTGCGACGGGTTCGTACGGCAATGCCACGGTCCCGGAAAACACCGTCGCATGGCAGCTCCGTTGATGCGGGTAGCGCATCAGAGGTAGGCGCAGTTAGCCTTCCTCTGCGGCTCTCAAAATCGAAATCTCGACCCGTTCATTACCGTGCAATGAGACTGGAAACGAAGAAGCCTTACTAACCTCTTAAAACTCGGAGGTGAGTTTATGCGTAGATTATTCCGCAGTATGTTTTGGGCGGTCCTGCTGCTCGTCAGCGCACAAGGGACCTGGGCGCAAAAAGTGAAAGTCTACGACCTCGGTCATTACCCAAGCGGAACCTGGGCCGAGTTGCATTCTATCAACGACTTTGGAGTTGCAGTCGGTAAGGGTGATGTCGCTGGAGATCAACGGATGATCGGTGTGCCGCTCTTTGGCCCCAACGCAGGCAATTGGTTCGAAAGCGGCGTCAGCAGCAGCGTCGTGGACGAGGAGCTGCCGGCTATTAGCAATACGGGTATGATAGCAGGCACCATTACAGGTGATAATGGCTACCCCGAGGCGTATGCCTGGCTGCCGAACCATGGAGGGTTTCACTTGGGTACGCTTCCGGGCGGCTATGCGAGTTACGTCTATGCGATTAATCACCTGGGTACATTGATCGTAGGCCAGAGCTTCCGAGGGCTACCGCCTGGACCATCTACAATAGGGACGGCTGTCGTCTGGACTTCGAGAGTGAATTGGACTGACGGCAGGCCCACCTTGGCATGGGAGATCCATGCGCTTCCCACCGGCGGCTTGGAAAAACCCGGGGTGGTTTTCGATGGCGTCACTTTGAGATTGTGGGGCGGCTGGGGGGTTAACGATTCCGGTCAGATCGCCGGGGAGGGCTACGAATATAACGCTGACTTGAACGAGTGGTGGGAAATTGGCGTGGTGTGGAACCCCATAAAAAATGGCACACAATGGGAAATGCAACGTCTTCCCAGGCCTGCTGACTTTCAGTACACCGAACCTCTCGCCATCAACAATCTGGGTGAAATCGTGGGTGACGTGTGGGGATCGGCAGCGGCTCCTGTTCTCTGGAAGAAGGATTCGAACCAAGGGAAAACTTGGGAAGTGACGGTTCTCCCTAGTCTAAATCCAACTCCTATGTGGGATATCGCTTGGGGCATCAATGACCGGGGCGATATTGTAGGAACTTGCTACGATCCCGATTGAGTTTCACAAGCCACACGTTGGAACGCTCAGGCTCCTCTTTCCCCGGCACAGACGCTTCGCTTTCCAGGCGATTGGAGTGTTGCTTATGGTGTGAATAACTTGGGTATTGCCGTGGGCGGGTATGGCATAGGCGATGGTCCCGAGCAGGCGGCTGCTGTCGCGATCCACTGATCTTCAAGGCGCAGGACTAAAGCTGCGACGGTGTCGGCCGGCGAATGTGAAACGGCGGTGAGCACACCTCCGCCTGCCCAAGCTGCACAAGAACGTGAGCATGGCGTCACTGAAGGTAAGAGCGCTTTCTGTAATTCCCCTCCTTGATAAGGAGTGCCTGGGGGGGCGGTTGATAGCCCCGGTTGCTCCCGTAGCCACCAGCCCTTTTCACCCCTCCTCAAGCGATGAGGGAAGCTATTTCCATGCCAGAGCTCCGTGGGGAGGACATCATGTCGAGCCCAAGGCCGTTTTCGAGGCTGGCTGTCGCATGGGTCATAATGCCGAGCGTCGTCATATTGCTCAGTGCTGTTGCGGCCATGGCCCAAAACACATCGGCGAATTACGCCTTCCTGCTGGCTTCCGGGTTCCTCTGCGACGCGAGTGACTCCGGCGCTTGCCCCGCGCTGGCCAAGTCCACCCAGGGGGACACCTACGAGATGACCGGCGCAGGCACGCTCACTCCGCAAAAAAAGGCGGTCATCGCCGCCGGAACTTTCACGCACAAGTCCGCCGATGGGGTGGTGCTGGCGACGGGTGCCTGGATCGCAAGTGAACTCGTGAGCTTTGATTCGTACGGCATCGCGCCGGGCGCGCTCATGCGTGGAGGCGGGGCATTGGGCCCCCCACAGTTCGGCCCCATGCGTATGCGAATGTTCACTGGCTCCATGCCGGCAGGCGGCCTGGCCGTTCTGCGCATCCGCCTCTTGCCGGTGTGGGGGTTATCGAAAAATGCGACGCTGCAAGTGAACTGCGCGATCGGCAAAGTGCCTCCCGAGCACCAAGTGGAAGGAATAAGGCTGGCATTCGAGGGAAGCGGTGGGGAATTCGATGAGGAAATCAGCGGGCGTGCCCTGTTCCTCTTGACTAGGCCCGGAGCCACCGCTGCGGCAAAAGCCCCCGCTCCAGAGGCCGAGACAAACCCTGCGCCGGCAGAGGTCCAGCAGTGATTTATATATGTGGGGCGGGTGGCGCAGACTCCTGATTTTGGGAGTCTGCGACCCCGAAGGGACCTTTTTCTCTCGCGCACACCGCCGAGTGTATACTTTCCTGCGCCATGCCCATCTGTAACCGCATTTACAGTCTCCGTGAACTCCAATTCATCACCACCAGCACCCATCGCCGCACGCCCTTTTTCCTCTCCGATCGTTTTCGGTGCTGCTTTGTCCAAAGGCTGGAGGAGCTGCTGCAGGAGTTGCATTTCCTGCTCGTCGGCTGGACTACATGCGCAACAACCCTGTGACGCGCGGGTTGGTGAGTTCCCCCGGGGACTGGCCATGGTCAAGCTGGAGGTTCTGCCACTTGCAGGATACGTTCATTCTCCGCATCGATCAGATGCGTTGAATTCAACTTCCGAAAGGTCCCTTCGCGATCGCAGACTCCCAAAGACAGGAGTCTGATGCGCCAGCCCGCCCAATCTTGAATTTTGAATCTTGAATCTGCAATCTCCCGTCCCGTGCCCCGTATCCCGTCTCCCGCGTTCCTCGCCACTAACCACTGTCCTCATGACTTCAGACCTTTTTGTTTCCCCCAAGTCCCTTCGGGAGATCGAGGACTCCCAAGCGGGTAGCATCAGACGTACGCGTTCTTGGCGTTCGTCTGCGGTTGTTCGCCCGTCAGTGGGATTTAATGTTTGGATGTTAATATTATGGTTGATGTTACCATGCTAAGAACTGCAGAGGAAGCCCAAATGCGGCTACCTCTGCATTGCAATAACGTAAATTCTTGTTTTGTTAGCAAACATTCTGCGCGTCTCGTAGGGGCACCCCTCGTGGGTGCCCACCACAAGGGCACCCACGAGGGGTGCCCCTACGAGATCGGTTTGGTTGCGGCCCAAAGCCGCTCTGAGCTACCTGCTACCTGTTTTTTGTGTGTCACTTGCCATTTGTCTTGAATTGCATCTGACTGCGTGGTGTATCCCACTCCCCCGAGGAGGCTGCCGATCGATAGACTCAGAATATCTTGAGCGGCGATGCGCCGGTGACGACGATATCGATTCGGGACTCTATATTCTTCTCGAGGTCGCGCCAGTAAAAGTAGTCGGGTCGCAGTTCCACTTGACTTGCCAGGCGCATTTGATCGCCAAAGTGCGGCGAGGCCGGATCTTCGCTCACGCCCGGCAGCACCTCGGAGTAGGAGGTCAGTGACCCGTCCGGGTGGAAGGCGACCACGAAGGGTATGCGCTGACAGCAGTAGGCGTCGAGCAGGGCCGGGTTCTTGGCGTCCGGGTGAAACGCCATAGTCCGCATGGCTTCAGCCCCGAAGTACCCCACGTCCCAAGCGCCGACGGTGTTGAGCTGTCTCTCTTCCTGAGACGAATCTATCGCGGCGCCGCCAACGGGGTAGGAGTCGGAGCCTCGTCCGATACGGTGAACGTCGCCGTAGACGAGATTGATGGTGCCAAACCCCTTACGAAGAGACATGTACGCAGCCAGGACGGCGTCCTCCACACTCTGCTGTTGCGCCGGCGAGAGCGGCTGCCCGGCTTCCATAGCGCCTTCGATCCCCCCAGCGGCCTTGTGGGAAGCGGAGCGCAGCGCCTCGCGAAAAGCCATGTAGTAGAGGGCCCCGCGCGACTCTTTCGAGAACACGCCGTCGAAACTCTCGAGGGCCGCCACGAACGTCGCGAGGTCCGGATCGGTGTTTTTCGCCCAGGCGCCCGAAAGCTTCAGCGTTTTGAACATGCCCCCCCATTGGTCGACGCCAAAAACCTTCTCGTCCATGGTGATCTGGATAGCGGCCTTATCGCTGATCCCACGGGCGTTTTCGAGTAGTTCGATCATCCTCAACTGACGCGTGTTGGTCTGGCCGGGGTCGAACGCGTAATAGGCCGGGTATTTTGCAGGATCGAACATCGGTGTGGCGTACATGCGGTCAGGGCTCACATTGTCGTTGCCGACATAGTCCTGGGGTGGGTTCTCCAATTGCAGCGCTTCGCTCAGGGAAACGAATCCCGTCCACGCGGTTCGAGATGTCGACCCGTCGATGGGAAGCGTCACGTCCACCCCTTCTGGACGCTTGGGAAGACGGCCGGGGCGGATGAAGAGCAAGGTCCCATCCCGCCCGGCCAGGATCAGGTTGGCGGGATAGAGATCCATCGGGGCCAGGGCGGCTTTCATGTCGGCGCGCGTGCGGGCATGAGCCATCTCGTAGAGTTCGCCGTTTCCAATGCCGACCTGGTCGAAATACGCCGAGCTGACCACATAAGCGTCGTCTCCACGCCGCTCCACCACCGGTGAAAGGACACCATTGTGACGCGTGTACTCGAACTCACCGGTAACCGGAGCCGCGCCGCGGACGTTGATCCTGTAAGGCGTCACGACCATATGCTGAAGCTTACCGTCGAACAGGTAAGCGCGCGGGTCGCCCTTCACGGTTGGGACACAATAACAGTCCCCCGTATAACGAGGTCCTTCCGTCCATCCCCAGGCGAAGTCATTGCTGTGGCCGAAGAAGAACATTGCGGCGCCAGTGACGTCGAACGCCTGCACATCCAGCGAACCCGCCTTCATGCGCCAGGGATAGAAGAGGGTTCCCACGACCTCCCACGGATGGTGGGAATCCGAAGAGTAGATGGTCCCCCCATCCGCCGTCTTGCTCCGGCCGATCGCGAAGGCGTCTGAGGCTTCGAGGGTGGTCAGCGGACTCGGCTCGTATGCGAGTTTCTTCGCCGCCGCCGCGAGGCGGGCAGGGCAAATCGCGTCCGCCTCCAGGGTATATTGCCAGAACAATGCGAGCGGAAGGGCGGGTTCAAGCACGGGCGCCCAGGCGGGTTTGCGCTCGGGGTGGCGAACCATGAACTGGTTGATTCCGGCTATGTAGGCTTCCAAATCGAGGCGATATTGCGCCGGGATCTTCGACATATTCAGGCGAGCTTCCTCCAGGATCTGGAACTTTTTCACCCGAAGGTCGGAGGCGACCGTGTCGGGTATCTCGCCGCCGAGCTGCGGTCCCACCTTGTCGGCGCCGATCGGCCCCGGGCCGAACGCGGCCGCCAGTTCGCCCTTGACGCCGAGATACAGTAGGAGAACCTGCTCGAGACGATCCTCGGCCGTCGCATAGCCCAAGCCGAAAAAGCCATCCTCCTCACGGGCAGCGTAGAGGTGGGCCATCCCCCATCGATCCCGGAAAATCGTGACCTGACCCCGCTTCAGCTCGAGCGGCGCGGTTGCTTTAGGAGCCTGGGCCGGCGCGCGAAGGCAACCAAGGGCCAGCATGATCATGCCGAAACGGGCGATCCCCCCGCAGCGGTTCGGGCGCTTCTTCGAGGGCGGACAGCAAAGGGTGGACATGAATTTTCCTTTCGTGTGCCACATCCGGAGGGGCGTAGCGGGGAGCACCGTATCGCTCAGATCTCGAGGCCATTCTTGTTTAGAATGTCCTCAACACCAGCGCGGTCGATAAAGGAAGCCGCTGGCGGGGAGCGGTGCAGGCCGTCCGACCAGCGGCGGAGGGTGGAGCGAAGGCCGTTAGCGTGCGGCGAATGGCTTGCCACGCACCGTTGTATAGACGGCATCGAAGACAGTCAGGCTATCGATATTCGCCACCCCACCAACAGTGATCGGATCGCCGAGATCTTGGACCTTGCTCTCCGCGTTGGTGAATGCCGGCCACGGGGGAAGGCCTGGGCCGTTCGGATTGCCCGACCTGGCGAAGTTGACCCAATAGCTGGACATCTCCTCAGCCACCTTTCGATCTGATGCGGTCCAGTTCCAAGGCGACTGGTCAAGGTGGTCGAAGACATACCAGAGCTCGGCAAAGTGGCTCGCGCCCCAACCTTCGTAGACGGAGCCGGCCGGGAACGGTGGCTGCTGTCGAAACGAGTAGTAGTAGACAGGGTTCTGCCCGGTTCCGGCTTGCAACCTCGCCCAGGCCCACATGTCCCAGCCGAAGCGGAGGTCGCGTTCGAGGTCGAGTCGCGCCTGCCGAGCTTGTTCGTCGGTCGCGTGGGGATATGCCGCGACCAGCGCAGGGGGGAGTTGGCCGACGCTGTGCTCCAGATCGCTGTCGAACGTGGCGGCGGTCTCGTGGGTGACATCCACCAGCGCACGCGCCTCCTCGGTGTTCGACCCAATCAGCAGCGGGACATCGTTCTGCCGCCCCGAAGCGAACGCCTCGTAGGGCGAAAGGGGAAGCACATAGGGTTCGATCACCGGGTGAACAATGCCGCCGGCGTTGCCGGTGAACAGGCTCGCCGGCAGCCGGCGCAGTTCCACCAGCGAGGCCGCACCCAGCGAAACGGCGAACTTCTCCCCGTCGCGTTCTGCATTGGCCAGCAGGAACTTCGGTCCGAGTTGGAGCGGCTCGAACAGACCGCCGCTCTCTCCGATGGCACGCTGAAATAAGCCTTTCGCAAGGGGCGAGGCCATCAGGATGCTGACCGATATCGCTCCGGAGGACTGACCGGCGATGGTTACCCTTTTCGGGTCGCCGCCAAAGGCCGCAATGTTCCTTTGAATCCATTCAAGTGCGGCGATCTGGTCCATCAGGCCGTAGTTCCCGGACGAGTGGTGCGGGGACTCGCGCGTGAGCTCCGGATGCGCAAGAAAGCCAAGGGGGCCAAGTCGATACGCGATGGTGACAACGATTACGCCTTTGTGCGCCAGTTGGTCGCCCCAGTATAAAGGCATCGAGGCTGACCCGTTGATGTACCCCCCGCCGTAGATCCAGACGATCACCGGCAGGTGCTCGTGCGCGGTCTTCGCCGGCGTCCAGATGTTGAGGTACAGACAATCCTCACTCACCTTCGGTGGCGTCTCCCCTGGCATGGACACCCCAGTTTGCATACACGCCGGGGCGAACGCATCCGCCTCACGCGTTCCAGTCCAGGGTGCGACATGAACCGGGGGACGCCAACGCAAGTCGCCCACGGGCGGCGCAGCGAAGGGAACGCCTTTGTACACGCTCAACCCGCTTGCGCGTACCCCGGATATTGCGCCGGACTCCGTCGGAATCTGAGGACTTTGTGCCAGCGTGATTGCGGATGTCGCTGATAGAACGACAACAAGTAGGGCTCTGATTAAGACTTTGAAATTGAATCTCGGCGTATTGACCTTCTGATCGTCAGATAACAGGGACAATGTCACTGCCCGGAGGCTATCTTCGCTGGCTGAACAAGAAGCGAAGATGTTCGTCGCCTACCAACAAGGCCCGGCCGCTTACTTGTCTCGCGATGCTAGCCCCTCAGGATATACAGTCTAAATCCTGCGCCCTGGGGGGGAGAGTGTATGCTCAATATTGCTCAAATGGGAAAATTTATTTGTTAGCTTGGCCCAAAAGAAAGGTTCCTGACACCTTTTTGTTCCCCAGAGCGGCCTTTGGCCGCAACCAAACCGGTCTCGTAGGGGCACCCCTCGTGGGTGCCCTTGTGGTGGGCACCCACGAGGGGTGCCCCTACGAGACGCGCAAAATGTTTGCTAACAAAACAAGAATTTACGGTATTGCGATACAGCGCTGCGCAGCCGCAACCCAAGCAAAGCATTCACCACAGAGGCCACAGAAGGAAAAAGAAAGGACGAAAAAGAAAGGTGAGGGAAAAAGAAAGTTGTCAGGAACGTTTTTTCTTCCTTAACCACTCGCAAGGCCGGGGAAGAAATCGAGACGACTCGCGATGCGATCAAGCGGAGCCGGCCGTATTGCTCGGAAACGGCCGTCAAGAGCCGTTGTGCAGTTCGGGTTGGAAAACACCGCGCTGAACTGCAGTCGCCCTGACACCTTTTTGTTCGACCAGTCCGACCTGGGTCGGGCCGACGCTGTAAATCGATTTGAAAAAAACCACCAGCACGAAAAGCGCCAGCACACCGCTTAGCACACCGCCCCAAAACGCAGGAAACAACAATGATTCCGTTATACATCCTCCATGACTCTGGATTGTCCATCCACCTCCCAGGATCGTAATACTGGCCGAGATGCACTGTCTCTCTGTTCAATCCTTTAGCGGTCTTTTGAGGCACCCAGTAACAGGACCCAGTCACTGTTGCCGTCGTGGTTGTTCCCGGGCGGCGTAAATTGCCGCGCTCCCGCGTTTTCGAAGGGCCCTCCGGGGATTGTTGTGAAAGCCCCGTTGGCAGGGTCCAACCACTGGGCGGTCGCCGGCGCTTTCAAATTCGCCATGTTGACGGTGATCGTTCGTGCCGTTGGCATATAGGCGATTACAAAGGAGCCGTCCGGGGTTTTGGACGCAGTGCAATAGTCGCTTTTGCTGACACGGGTTTGAAAATTCCCAACTGTTCCAAACCCCGCGGTGACTACCGTATGCTCCTGGTCGGGGACAAGATCCTGCCACGGCAGAGAAGAAAAAAATTGGTGCCAAATCATGAACTGCTGCACTCCGACCGTGTCGATGTGCAACTTCCATCCGGACATAAAATAGCAAGTATAGCCGTTGCCGTAGAGTTGACCTTTGCCCCCACTGAGCATGGCCCAATACTCCTGGCGTCGAAGCACCAAGGGTGTTCCGTAATCCCACGGTTTGCCAAAATCCATTAAATCGTAATGGGCCTCTAGCAAAAAGGTCGGAGCAGTAGGCGTCTGGTTGTAGCTATGCCACATCTGTAAATACGTTGGCGAATAGGTGTAAGTCGCGTTGATGGAGACAATGGGCACCCGGGTTGGATCGTCGTAGGAGGAACTTGTTTCAACGTTCAACTCGATGGTGTGAAGGTGCCTGGGATCAGCGGACTTAATTCCCAGTGCTACGGCCCGAAGTACCGCGTCATCGCCAGCTTTCTGCCAGGTATTAAAATCGTTACCGTTTAGCCACATGATGTTGTCGAACCTTTTATAACGGTTACCAAGATATCGGCCGTAGGTCTCGCAGGCTTTTAGACCGTTATTTCGCGCCGTGGGGACCCACTGGCCGGTCTCGATGGGATCAAGGAAAACCACCATCCCACGATTCGTTGCGAGTCTGAGCATCTCGTCGACTCGATTGAAATACTCTTCGTTGGGCTTGGTCAGATCATAGTGCGCGAGGTCAGTTCCGCCGGAAATATAGCCAGTAAAGGGAAGAATTCCGTCATAGGTGCCGCCGTCTTCACGGCTCTCAGGATAATAGGGGCTGGCAACCAACACGTCAATCCACAACGCATTGAACCCGTGAGCTTGGCGATCGTCGAAATAGCTCGCCGCTTCCGCGGTCGACGCCATGGTGACGATGACTTGAGGAACGTCGCCAGCAATCAGGAATGGGCTATTGTTCTGATCCACCAAATAGCGATGGTTGGCGCTGACCTTGAGTGGATAGGCATGAGAGCCTGCGGTCTGGGCTTTGCGGGGTGCTGCGAACCCATCCACTGTCGTCAAGACGGATCCAAGCAGCGTCATGACCACCAGCAGAGATAATGGTCTTAGTCCGGGATAATTCTGTACGGTTTTGGATTTTATATCTCTCATTTGTTACCATCCGCGCTCGGCAGGCCGCCACTTGCTAACCCCCGCCCGATCTCTGTTCACCATTCAGAATTCAGAAGAAGCTGTCAGTAGTCAGTCGTCCCCTGTCAGTTGCCCGTGCACACGCACAGACTTATCGACCCCGCGGCCTCCACACCGGTCAGCCATATCAGACGGAATGACTGTCGTCGCCAGGTTGTCTGAGAGCGGGGTCTATGCGGGAGTGTTCCTGCTCGTCGCTCGAGGGTCGGGGCAGCGCTTCGAGCGCGCTGCGGGCCCGGTGCCACGCCGCATCGAGGTCGCGGCGATCAAGCGCGACCAGCGCGCTCGCGGTTTCCTGGATCGCTTCCGCTTCATCCCACAGCGCTTGACGGCAGGCATTCGGAAGTCGCGGCGCCAGCCGGCGGATCGCGTCGAGTTGGCGGATCAGCACCGCGGGCGTCGTCGCGGCGGCCTGACGGATCTGATCAAACGCGAGCTTGGCGAGGCGCTCGAGGCGCACCGGCGGCATCCAGACGCGGAGCCGGCTGCCCGTGTCGTACCAGTTCCCTTCGAGCGGAGGCTGCTCGGCCAGCGTGAGCAGCGCGTCGGCGAGCCAGTCGACGCACGCCACGCCGGTGTACGTATCATTGACCGCAGGCGACAGCGCGCGGATCGCGATCTCAACCACCTGGGCGATGCCGAACTCGCTATCTTGGGTGAGCGTGCGGTGACGGCCGATGTGAACCCGACGATCAATCGCGGCCTCGAGCCTGCCGACCTTGTCCGCTGGGACGATGGCGGCGAGCGGCTCACCCCGGAGCACGAACTGGCCCGGGCGGAACCTCAGCACGATCATTGCGTCCGCCGCGCGCGCCGCCGCGACCAGCGCTCCGTGTTCGACATGTTGCAGGTATCCGCTCTTCGCGCACGGCACGGTCGCGCCGGTCTCCGCTTGGCGCAGAATCGCGGCATCGTCGGGCGCCGCGCCGGTGCCCTCGCCGGGGCCGGCCAGGTGCGCGCCGCCGGCCGCCACATACAAATCGTCGACGATCGCGCCGATCATGTCGGGGTTCTGGATCGAACTTGCAACGCGATGGCTGTAATAAACGAGGAATCCGAAGCTGAGTACGACGAGCACCCAACTCATGATCAGCGAGATCTGGGGGATGAACGACGACGTCGGGTCCTGATGCGTGACGAGGAAGACGAGGCAGAGGTACACGAACGTGCCCATGAACAGGCCGATCGTGACCTGGGTAACCCAGTCCTGCAGGAACCGGTAGAGCAGGCGCGGGCCGAATAGCGTCGAGACCATCGACAGCACGAGCAGCGCGACCGAGAAAATTAGCGCCAGCACGGTCGCCACCGCGCCCATCATCGCTGACAGGATGGCGCGCGCGTCGTCGATGCTGCCCATCGTCAACCACGACGGGATGTGAATGTAGCCGTATTTGTCGAGAATATCCGGAACCAGGGTGATGCCGAACAGCGCGACTGCGGCGAGCGAGAGCTGCAGGGGGATTCGCCACAGGTTAACGTCACGTTGCGAACGGAGCTTGGTAGGCCGTGGGGCGAGCATCGTTGTGAATTTCCAACACTTTTATTTCTGAAAAGCAACCGCTCAACGACGGGACAGAGAGCCAAGGCCGGAAGATAGCTCAGAACCAGCGCCGTTTTCAAGCATATTGTGGGTAGGACAAGCGGCGAGGTTATCGCTGATCACGTGCAGTGTGCGAAATCTGACGGGCCAGTCATCCTTTCTTTTAGATCGGCAACTCACCGGACCCTGGGACGCGTTTGCGGAGTACGCGGGCATGTATTCCCAGCGCGGTGGGCCACAAAACCTGATACACTTCGGAACTGCCTTAAAGATCGCAAAGCAGCACCAGTTGGACTTCCACGTCGGCGTGGGCTTATCGTCGGCCGCGCCAGATCATTTCATAGGGATTGGCTATTCGTTCAGATTTCAGGGCTTTCGGCGCTAGCCTCAAGGCTGTTCACTTGGCGCCCGGTTTCATGTGGACTCGCGCGAAGTAGCTTGGACTGCGGTAGCAGCAGCTACCGCCTTTCTTTCTCAGCCCCTTGCGCCTCTGCCGAATGAACCGAAGGCGGAAGGCGGTAGCTGCTGCTACCGCAGTCCAAGACGGCCGAGTGTATACTGATATGGAAACGAAGCCCAAACGGAAGGTCCCATTCATATGAACGAACGTGAAACGCCTTCTGACCCCTCAAGCGGAGTCTCATTACCTGCGCCCGCTGTTGTGAGGCTCCACGAACAATTTCGGCCGGGAGTTGTCAGCGTGATTTCGCTCACGTTGCTCACGGGATGCATCTTCCCGCTGGTGCTCTTTGCTCTCGGGCGGCTGCTCTACCCTGGCCAAGCCGCCGGGCAGTCTGGTGACTCGCGAGGGCGTCGTGATCGGCTCCCGGCTCATCGGCCAGGACTTCACTCGGCCCGAGTATTTTCACCCGCGGCCCTCGGCCGCCGGGGCCGGCTATGACGGCGCCTCATCCGGCGCCACGAATTTCAGCCCCTCCAACGGCAAGCTCATCGAAGGCGTTCGGCAGTTGGCGGAGGAGTACCGCAAACGCAACGGAGTGCCGCCGAATGCCACGGTTCCCATCGACGCGGTCACCTCCTCAGGCAGCGGGCTCGACCCGAACATCAGTCCTGAAAATGCGGCTCTTCAGCTTCCACGCGTGGCACGGGCGCGCGGCCTCAGCGAGGATGTCGTTCGCCGTCTGCTTGCCCGACACACGCAAGGGCGGCAACTGGGATTCATGGGCAGCCCCCGGGTTTCGGTGCTCGATCTGAATCTCGCTCTCGACCAGGCCGCTTCGCTCACTCGTCGCTAAGAACGTTATGCGCTGGCTGGAATACATCATTTTTCTCACCCTCGTCGTCGCGCTGGCCCGGCCTGTGGGCCTTTATCTGGCCCGGGTGTTCGACCGCAAGCCCACCTTTCTGGATCCCGCTCTTCGCCCAATCGAAACACTGTTGTACCGGATGTGGGGTGTGCATCCGGACCAGGAGATGTCTGCGGGTGTATATACCCTGTGTTTCCTGCTCTTCAGCGCGGTAGGCGCGGGAGGTTTATTCCTTCTACTGCTTGCCCAACGTTGGCTCCCTGGCGGGCCCAGCGATCATTACCTGACTACGCCCATGTCCGTAGACCTCGCGGCGAACACGGCGATCAGTTTCTCGACGACGACAACGTGGCAGGCTTACGGCGGCGAAACCACTCTTCGCTACTTGACTCAACTGCTGGGTTTAGTTTCGCAGAATTTCCTGGCGGGCGCGGGTGGCCTGGCTGTGGGTATCGCATTCATCCGAGGGTTCGTCCGTGACCGTTCGGCCACCTTGGGCAACTTTTGGGTGGACCTGGTCCGAGCTCTGCTTTGGGTCCTTTTGCCTTTGACCCTGGTGGGCAGCCTCGCCCTGATCTGGCAGGGCGTGCCGCTCAACCTGGCGCCTTACACGCAAGTTCATACTTTGGAGGGCGGAGTTCAGACCATCGCGCAAGGACCGGTGGCCGCGCTGGAGTTTATCAAGAACCTGGGAACCAACGGCGGCGGCTTCTTCAACGCCAACGGCGCCCATCCTTATGAGAACCCGACCCCGTTGGTCAATTTTCTCGCATTGCTGGCCATCGCGGTGCTGCCGGCATCGCTCACCGTCACGTTTGGCCGCATGACCGGCAGGCCGCGCGCGGGCTGGGTCTTACTGACGGTGATGGTGGTGCTCTTCGCGGGCGGTCTGGAGCTGTGCGATTTTGCCGAGGCCTCGACCCCGACGCAACTCGCACACCTCCATGTCTCTGGCGGGAACATGGAGGGGAAGGAAGTGCGTTTCGGCGTCGGCGGATCAGTTCTCGCGGCGGTGGTCACGTCGAACGGCGCCACCGGCTCGTACAACTCGATGCTCGATTCCTACCAGCCGGTGGGCGTAGTGGTGCCGCTGATGAACATGCTGCTCGGCGAGGTCATCTTCGGAGGTCTGGGAACCGGCCTGTACAGCATCATCATGACCGCGCTGATCGGCGCATTCCTGGGAGGCTTGATGGTCGGCCGCACGCCGGAGTACTTGCGGAAGAAGATCACCGCCGGGGAGGCCAGGTTGACGGTCTTGTATGCCCTGTTGACACCCAAGACGGTACTGGCGTTGACCGCGGTCGCGATCGCCACGAAAGCCGGTCGGGCCGGATTGGTCACCAACGGCGGGACCCAAGGCTTCACCGAAATACTCTTCGCCTACGCTTCCTGCATGGCCAGCAATGGGCAGAGCATGGCCGGCCTCAGCGCGAACAGCGTGTTTTACAATGTGACCACAGCCATCGCCATGCTGGTGGGACGATTCGGGCTGGCCGCGTTAGCGCTAGCCCTGGCGGGGCGTTTCGCTGCCCAGCGACGCTGGCCAGGAACTACCGGGACGCTGCCCAGCGATTCCGCCACGTTCGGAGTCTTGGTTCTCGGTACGATCCTGTTGGTAGGGGCATTGTGCTTCCTGCCCGCCTTGGCGCTGGGCCCGATCGTCGAGGCGTTGCACCACTGAGCTCGGGTAAAAACCGTGCCTGGCCCAACAACTCGGGCCGGGCCTGTTGCCTGCGGGTATCGACTCTTACAAGCTACGGGGGGGACAATGAAAAACACGGCGCTTCTGGGACTTTCGATCTTCGTGCTGGCAGGTCTTCCCATGATTGCGGCGGGTCAAGCGCCGCCCGCCGTCGTAACCGTTTCCAGCCAGGTGAAACGCGTCGTACTGGTCCGTTTGAAATACAATACCGACCTGCTGGAGGGTCTGCGGCAGGCGGTGAAGGACCAAAAAATCAAAAACGCCGTGATCCTGAGCGGCGTCGGGTCCGTCACCAGCTATCACGTCCACGCCGTGAGCAACACCACGCTTCCGGCGACACTGGCCTATAGCGAGCATGCAGGGCCAATGGATCTGATCGCCGTGAATGGCTACGTACTCGGCGGCCGAATTCACGCGCACATCACCATGACCGATGACAAGAAAGCGTTCGGCGGGCACCTGCATGAAGGGACGAAGGTCTTTACCTTCGCCATCGTTACGCTGGGGATACTCGAAGACGATATCGACCTCAGCCGCTTCGATGATTCAAACTGGCGATGATCACACGGGGTGCGAGCTTCGGCCCCTGCGCAAGTTATTTCGCACCATCTTGGTCGGAGACGCTTACCGCTTGCAGAACAGGAGAAGGCACAATGAAAATCCAGGGTTCCATCGGCATCCCACGAGCCACCGCGATATGGCTGCTTTACCTCGCTCTCATCCTCGGCACGATTTCCGGGGCTTTCGGGCAAACGTTACCGAGCGCCAAGCCGGAGGAAGTGGGCTTCTCACCAGAGCGGCTACAGCGCCTCGATGCGGCAATGCAGCAGAAGGTGGAGGAGAAACAATTCGCCGGCATCGTGACCATCCTGGCGCGGCACGGCAAGGTGGTGGAGTTCAAAACGTACGGCAAAAAGGACCTGGCCACCGGGGCGCCGATGGCAAGGGACACGATATTTCGCATTTATTCCATGACCAAGCCGGTGACGGGCGCGGCCATGATGATGCTCTATGAAGAAGGCAAATGGCAGCCCGACGACCCGATTTCCAAGTACATTCCGGAATTCGCCAACCTGAAGGTCTTCCAGGGCGTTGACAATAATGGCGAGCCGGTTTTGGCCGATCCCGTTCATCCACCCACCATGCTGCAGTTGATGACTCACACCGCGGGTTTCAGCTACGGTTCCGGCAGCGACTTGGTGGATAAGATGTACCACGATCAACAAGTTCTGCACTCCCATTCGCTTCAGGAAATGATCAATAAGCTGGCCAAGCTACCGTTGCTTTACGAACCCGGCACACGCTGGGTTTACAGCCTTTCGGTGGACATCCAAGGTTATCTGGTGGAGAAACTCTCCGGCAAACCGCTGGCGGATTTCATGCGCGAACGGATTTTTGAGCCGCTCGGCATGAAGGACACGGGCTTCTACGTCCCGAAGGAGAAGATGGACCGCTTGGCCACGCTCTACCGGGTGAGTGACCAAAACGAGTGGACTCCCGCCTCTCCCGAAAACGACCTGGCTCCGGATCTTTCCCAACCGCCCACCATGCCGAGCGGCGGGGGCGGTCTGCTGTCGACGGCGCAGGACTATCTGCGGTTCGCCCAAATGCTTTTGAATGGCGGCCAACTGGATGGCGTTCGCCTGCTGGCCCCGCCCACAGTCAAACTGATGACGTCGAACCACCTGGCCGATAAGCTCATGACGGGCGAATTCGGAATCGGACTCCAGCACATCCGGCCGGGCATGGGCTTTGGTTTCGACGTCGCCGTGTTTACCGATCCTGCTCAGGCTGTGGACATCACGGGTAAAGGCACTTTTCTCTGGGACGGGGCGGCGGGCACGTGGTTCTGGATCGATCCGGCCGACGACATGATTTTTGTGGGTATGGTCCAGCGCATGGGAGGCCATGCACCTAACATGCAAACGTTCAGCCGTGCCATGGCATTCCAAGCACTCGTGCGGCCGTAGAACCGTGTGCGGCGAGCGGTCTTCTGGAGAATTGGCGCTTTGCCGGTTCAAACCGGACCGCGCTCTCAGGCTGGTAACCACCCCCGCCGCTAGCGCGCCGTGCCCCTCCTAAATTAGGAGGGGAGCTCCGCCGGCGCTGGTGACCACCGCCGCCGCGGGCCAGGGTAACCACCCCTGTCGCTAGCGCTCCGACCCCTCCTGAATCAGGAGGGGAATCCGGCCAAAATCAGGAGGGGAGCCTGGCAAGAATCAGAAGGGGAGCCTGGGAAAAAATCATAAGGGGAGCCCCGTGGCGGCCGGCGGCGGCAGCAAAACTCCCCTCCTCGAATGAGGAGGGGACGACGCGCGAGCGGCGGGGGTGGTTTTCAGGTGTCCTTGCGCTGCCTGCTTCAGGCTTCACCCGCGCCTAATGCCGCCAGGGCGTGGGAGAACGGCTGCACGGCCGGATAGAGGCTGCGGTAAACCTGGTAGAAGCGTTGATAGGCGGCGACATCGTCCGGCCGGGGCGACATGGATTCCTTTACCTGAATCGCCTCCTCTGCGGACTCTTCCACCGACTTGTAGATCTTAGCGCCCACGCCGGCCAGCAGGGCGGCGCCGAGGGCCGACCCCTCCGAGGTTCGCAGCGTGACGAGCTCCTTGGCATAAATATCCGCCTGGATCTGCCGCCACAGAAAACTGCGCGAGCCTCCGCCGGAGGCGCGAATCTGCTCGACGGGGATGCCCAGCTCCTGGAAGATTTCCAGCGAGTCGCGCAGGCTGAACGCCACGCCTTCCAAGATAGAGCGGATCAGGTGAGCGCGCGTATGTGCCGCGGTCAGCCCGAACCACATGCCGCGCGCCCGCGAATCGAGGTAGGGAGTGCGCTCGCCCATGAGATAAGGCAGCCACAATAAGCCGTCGCTGCCGGGCGGGATCTTCTCCGCTTCGCGAATAATCAGATCGTACGGGTCCACCCCGGCTTGCCGGGCGTACCACGCTTCCGTGTGGCCGAAGTTATCGCGGAACCAGCGCAGGGAGAGGCCCGCGCCTTGCGTAACCCCCATGACGTGCCATTTGCCCGGAACCGCATGGCAGAACGTGTGGATGCGTCCGCGCGGGTCCAGCTTGGGCGCGTCGGTGTAAGCAAAGATTACGCCCGAGGTGCCCAGCGTGGCGGAGGTCAGTCCCGGCAGAACAATGCCGTTGCCGACCGCGCTGGCGGCCTGGTCGCCAGCGCCCGCCACCACCGGCGTGCCGGCGCTGAGGCCCGTGAGCACGGCCACTTCCCGAGTGATTTCACCCGTGATCTCCGGCGACTCGAACGCCTTGGGCAGGACTTGCGGATCAATTTCGAGCGCGCTGAGCATGGGCGCCGACCAGCGGCGGTTGGTGACATCGAAAAGCAACGTCCCGGAGGCGTCCGACACGTCGGTGGCGAATTCACCCGTCAGCCGGTAACGAACAAAATCCTTGGGGAGCAGGAAGTGGGCGGCGCGCTCGTAGAGCTTGGGCTCGTTATCGCGAACCCAGAGGATCTTGGGCGCGCTGAAGCCGGTGAGCGCAGGATTCGAAACGTATTGAATGAGTTGTTCCGCCCCCACCTTATCCGTAATCCAATCACATTGCGCCTGGCTGCGTTGATCGCACCAGATGAGCGCCGGGCGAAGCACCGCCAGCGCCTGGTCCAATAGCACGACGCCGTGCATCTGCCCGGAAAAACCCACCGCGGCGATCTCGGCGCCTTTCACATCGGCCTGCTCGAGCGCCGCGCGAATGGCCACCAAAGTCGCTTGCCACCAGTCCTCCGGGTCCTGCTCGGCCCAGCCGGGCTTGGCCATCCGCATCGGCTGATGGTCGCCGGTCGCCGCTCCCACCACATAACCATCAGGACGCACAATCACGGCCCGCGTGCCCGTCGTACCTACGTCAATTCCCATCATGTATGCCATAAGAGACCTCATATTGGTGAGTGGTGAGCCTTCCCAAAATACGAGCTTCTTCGGTTCTTGGCAAAGCCCGAAACAAGCGAACGATTCTCAATGAAAATGCTTTGGTTCGCTTGCGCAGCGCTTCGGGAGAAGAGACCACCCTTGGGCCAGAGTCAGGAATCACAAATCACCAATCACAAATCACCAATCACCAATGTAACGTTCCGTTCAGACTTTCACTTTTTCCCACGCTCCCGTCTTCGCCGACCGCTCCACGGTCTCGAGCACCGCCTGGTTTCGTACGCCGTGGCGAAAGTTTGGTTCCGGCAATTTGCCTTCGTCGATGGCGGTCAAGAGATCGTGAATCGCGTGCACAAAGGTGTGCTCGTAACCGATGATGTGCCCCGGGGGCCACCAGCCACCCACGTATCCGTGCTCAGGCTGGGTAACGAGAATGGTTTTGTACCCCTGCACTTCCGAGGGTTCGGTGCGATCGAAGATCTCCAGCTCGTTCATGCGCTCCATGTTCCAGGCAATGCTTCCCTTGCTGCCGTAGATTTGGAAGGTGTTGAAATTGCGGCGGCCGCCCGCAAAGCGCGTGGACTCGAAAACGCCGACGCTGCCGTTCTTGAACCGCGCCAGGTAGTTCGCGTCGTCATCCACGGTCACTTTCCCTTTGCCTTGCCCGCCCTTGGCTGCCCACGCGGTTTCTCCTTCGGCGGGCAGCGGGCGCTCCTTGATAAACGTGGTCATCTGGCCGGTAAGCGTCTGGATTTCGCCGTTGAGGTACTCGGCCAGGTCGGTGGCATGCGCGCCGATATCGCCCAACGCGCCGCTGCCGGCAAACTTCTTCTCCAGCCGCCAGACCAGCGGGAAATCAGGATCCATGATCCAGTCCTGCAAATACGCCCCATGATAGTGGTACACATCGCCGATCTTGCCTTCTTCCACCAGGCGCTTGGCGAATGCGACGGCGGGCACCCGGCGATAGTTGAAATTCACCATGTGGATCACTTTGGCCTTCTCCACCGCCTTCAGCATGTCCTTGGCTTCGGACAGGGTGTTGGCCAGCGGCTTCTCACAGATGACGTGCTTGCCGGCTTGCGCCGCGGCGATGACCATGGGATGGTGGAGATACCCGGGCGTAGCGACATCGACCAACTCGATGTCCTTGCGCTCGACCACGCGTTCCCACTCGCAATCCGATTCCTCCCAGCCGAACTGGCGCGCCGTCGCTTCCAGTTCTTCGGTGCACGCCTTCCCGCATAACACCTTCATGCGCGGAACGAGATTTCCGGGAAAGAACCTCCGCACCTGGCGATAGGCATTGGAATGCGCCTTGCCCATAAAACGATGACCGATGAGAGCTACATTGATTTCTGGCATAACGAATAATCCTCCGGCTTGAGATAGATATGGTAGACGGTAGACGGCATACGGCAAACGGGGAAACCGACCGATCGCAATGCGGCCCACGCTCTAGACTGCGATTTGGGGTCGCGATTCCAGGGACTGCACAAGGCCGTAAAGCATCCGGCTGACCTTGTCCGCGCGCTCGGTGATGTCTCCGTCCCCAACGATGTAGCCAAGATCGCGACAAAGAATGAAATAGTAGCGCAACTCTTCCAGTGACGCTTGCGCAATGTTGTAGAAGTGTATTTTCTCTGCCCGGCCTCGCCGTTTGAATCCCTCGGCAATATTGGCGGGAACGGAAACGGCCGCGCGGCGCATCTGCGAAACTAATCCGAATTTCTCTTCCGTGGGAAATCCCTTCGTTTTCCTATAGACATCGAGCACTAGAATGTGGGCAGCTTGCCAAACCTCCAACTGCTCGAATCGCTCAATCCCCATGACCTCCCCCCGTATACCGTTTACCGTTTACTGTCTACTGCTTTCTACGCCCACCACATCTCCTTCAGCTTCTCTTTAATCACCACCTGATTCAGGAACGCGGTGGCTTTGCTCAGCCCTTCGTCTACCGACATCAGGCTGTCTTCGTGTTCGATGGAGAGCACATCATCGTACCCCACCATTTGCAGCGTGGAAACGAAATCGCACCAGAAATCCGCATCGTGACCGTAGCCGACGGTGCGGAAAATCCAGGAGCGATTCATCTCATCGCTGTAAGGCTTGGCATCCAGCACACCGTTGATCTTGATGTTGACGTCGTACAGCCGTGTATCCTTGGCGTGGACGTGAAACACCGCTCCACCCAGTTTGCGCACGGCCGCGCAGGAATCGATGCCCTGCCAGAACATGTGGCTGGGGTCGAAATTGCAGCCAACGGCGGGCCCGGCTGCTTCGCGCAGGCGCAGCATGGTCTCAGGGTTGTACACCACAAACCCAGGGTGCATCTCGATGCCGATGCGCACGCCGTGCTCTTCCGCAAACTTGGCGTGCTTCGTCCAGTACGGGATCACCTTCTTTTCCCACTGCCACTTCAGAATTTCCGGAAAGTCGGGAGGCCAAGCCGTAGGCGACCAGTTGGGGTATTGGGAAGTCTCCGAGTCGCCGGGGCAGCCGGAGAAATCGACGACCGTTTTGACCCCCAGTTTTTCCGCCAGCAAGATCGTTTGCCTGCTGGTTTCCGCATGCTGTTGCGCCAGCGCCTGGTTGGGGTGCAGCGGGTTTCCGTGGCAGCTCAACGCGCTGATGCTCATTCCCTCATCTGCAAGCTTTTGCTTGAATTCCTTGAGCTTGGAATCCTGGTTCAGCCATTCGAGCTTGAGGTGCGGATCACCGGGAAAGTTCCCCGTGCCCAGTTCGAGCGTCCGAATCCCCAGCGGCTTGACCTTCCGAATCACCTCATCCAGGCTCAACTTAGCCAGCAGCGCCGTAAACAGTCCAACTCTCATGTCGTGTCTCCTCCTTAGTAGCTAAAGGCATACGGTATACGGTAGACGGCATACGGGGAAAGATGGCATACGGGAAAAGATGGCATACGGTAGACGGTAGACGGCATACGGGAAGGCGGTATGCGGTAATCGGCAAAAGGCATACGGGGTAAGCTTTCCCCCGATTTCCTTCAGGTCTACTCTGTACCGGTCGGCTGTCTGCCCCGTATGCCGCATACCGTCTACCGTATGCCATCTTTTCCCGTATGCCATCTTTTCCCGTATGCCGTCTACCGTGTGTGGCACGCCATCTTTCCCCGTCTACCGTATGCCGTCTACCGTCTACCGTACACCGTATGCCGTCTACCGTATGCGGCACGCCGTCTTTCCCCGTCTACCGTATGCCGTCTACCGTCTACCGTAGAACCGCTGAATCTATAGCCCGGCGGGGCCGACGTCAACTGGAAAGTTATTTATTTCAAGTGATGGTCATACCATTCCAGGGTGCGCTGCATGATGTCGCGGCGGTGGGCCGCGGCGGAAATCATGTGCCCCTCGTTGGGATACACCACAAATTTATTTTCGATTCCGAGGGTTTCGAGGGCGTGCCAGAACTCAAACGACTGCGGGGTGGGGCACTCGCCGTCGCGATCGCCCACCAGGATAAGCGTCGGCGTCCTCACGTTCTTGATAAACGTGATGGGAGAACTCTTTGCATACACAGCCGGATCGTCGTAAACCGAGGCGCCGAAGAAGGGAATCATCCACTGGTCGATATCGTTCTCGCCGTAATAGCTTTGCCAATTCGCGATGCCCGCCCCAGCCACGGCGGCTTTGAAGCGATGGGTTTGGGTAACCGCCCACATGGTCATGTATCCGCCGTAGCTCCAGCCTCCGACGCCGACGCGGTCGCTATCTACCGGGAAATGTTTCACCACGTAATCGACCCCGGCGAGAATGTCGCGCAAGTCACCGTAGCCAAAGTCCCTCACATTGCCACGCGTAAAGGCTTCCCCCTGGCCAAAGCTGCCGCGTGGATTGGGGCGCAACACGAAATAGCCGTTATGAGAAAGCAGCGTGAAATCGAAGAAATTGCTGGGCCACGTGGGGCGAGCCATGCCGCCGGGTCCTCCGTGCACCTCCACCACCATGGGGTAGCGCCGCGCGGGGTCGTAGTTCGCAGGGTAAGTGAGCCAGCCCTGAATATTCAGCCCTTCATCGGTCCAATGAATGCTTTGCGTCTTTCCCCAGGTCGCGGTTTCGGTGCGGCGCGACGGGGTAATTTGCTTCCACGCGCCAATGGGCCCCGCCCAGACCTCCGGCAGGTCCGAGAAGGTCTCCCGCACCACCGCGCAGGTGTTGCCATCGTTCGCCACGGACAGGCCGAAATTCCACCAACCGAGCGAGAGCGTTTCCGGCCCGCTCCACACGGTGCGAACGGCGCCGCTCCCGACGTCGAGTGAGCCAATGCCACTCACGCCATCCAGACTTTCTGCGAGGAGAATCTCGCTGCCTCGTGGTTTCCAAGTCAGTCCACTAATGGAAGCGTGGAGGCGCGGCGTCAAATTGCGGGCCGTCCCACCGGCCGCCGGAAGGAGAAACACATCGCCGCCGGTCGACCCCTCGTCGCTCATCAGACCGCTGATGAACGCAATATTGCGTCCGTCTGGCGACCATCGCGGCAGGGCGATTTGTTGCGCCGGCTTGTACAAATGCTTCAGCTCTCCTGACTCCGCCTGCAGGGTGTAAATCTCCGCGACGAACCAGTTGGCATCGCCCGGGCCGTGGGCTGCGGTCACAACGAATTTCTTGCTGTCGGGCGACCAATCAAATTCATAAATATACATGTCGGCGGGAGAGAGTTGTCGAGTGCGCCCCGTCGCCACGTCCACGGTGGTCAAGCGTTGTTCAAAGACCTTGCTGCCGATCACGCCGGAGGGAAGCGGCATGGGCTCCAGCGGCCCGGGCACGCGCGGAGCATTCTCCGTGAACAGCAGGGCCAGGGTCTTGCCATCGGGAGACCAGGCGGGGGCATCCAGCGAGCCTGTCACATCCGTAAGCTTGCGCGCCTCACCGCGTTCGACATCGGAAAGGTAAAGCTCCAACTGGTCAGGCGTCTGAGCATTCGACAGGAAAGCGAGTCGCCGGCTATCGGGCGACCAGGCGATTTCGCGTTCCTCGGTTGCCTCCGCGCCGGCCGTAATGTGGCGCCGGGACGAGGCTGGCGACGCGAGGCTGCAAACGAAAATGCCATGTTCCGAGCCGCCGTCTTCCACCCACGCCACACGTTGACCATCCGGCGAAATAGCCACTTGCCGAATGCTATGTCCTCCTGCCAGGGAGTCGAGCATGGCGTCCAGGGACGAATCCTGCGCCGTGGCGCCATGGCAAAGAAGTGTGAGAAATATTGCTGAAACCAGCGCGGCGGTTCGGGCGACGCGGATCAACATGAATGAGGCTCCTGGGGGTAGGCAGTAGGTCGAAGAAGGTAAGTAAAATACACCCAACCTCCACCGATATTTAATAGCTACAGAATGTGACATCGTAATGGAAGCGGCATCGCACGGCAAGCATTACGCCAGTGTGGTCAGGGTCACGTCAAAGTCGCGGCAGTTCGGACTGTGGGAGCGCTAAACATCGGTAAGTCGGAAATGGCCCGTTCCCCTCTTCCGGTCCCGTTCTACCGTGTTGGCACCCAAGACGTCACCCCGTCATCCCGAAGTGTCCGAAAAGTGCTGCATGGCCACGCCAAAATGTCACCACGTTGAACCAAAATGTCCGATACTTAAACCAAAATGTCCGCTTTTTTTCGGTCAATTTGTTCCGCTATCCTTTATTTTCAATAGGTTACCGGGTTTGGAGTGAATTTTTTTTCTTCCGCCCATCTTCCCTGCCGTTGGCCGGAGTATAAATTGCCAATTCTCGATTGCCGATTGCCGATTGGCACGTCCCGCACTTCCAGTTTCGAATTTCCAGTTTCCAGTTTCCAGTTTCGATTTTCCAGAGCGGGGCCGGCGTCCTGCGAGTTTTTTGCTGAGCCCATGGGCATAGGCACGTGGCGGGGCCGCGGCCGAGCGGGTTAGGGGCGGTGAGGAGCCTCGCGAGCCTACCCGGCTGCGCCATTCCGAGCAGAAGACACACATCCATGCGGTACAGCTAGCAATTTTTATGCCGTTATCTTATGGATTACCTACCAAGAGATAAAAGGAGGCATGCATTCTGATCTCACTAAAAGCGACCTTGACGAAGTCCTGGGCAAAGGGCTCCGAGTTGCCCGAGGCAGCTCAACTTTCCCCGTTCGCGGGCTGGACAATTCCGCAGAGTCCAGTTTAAATACGCGTATGTCCAAAAAACATAAGGAAGCTGTCCAAAAGCAATTTACGAAGACCGCCGAAGCCTTCTCAACCTTCGCGATGCGCGATACACCGGAGGTCTTGAAGGAGAAGGTGGAGTTTGCCAAACCCCAGTCCACGGATGCCGTACTCGACATCGCCTGTGGGCCGGGCGCCTTTGCCCTGGCGCTGGCGCCGCGTGTGCACTTTGCCTGGGGTGTTGATTTAACACCGGAGATGCTGCGGCGCGCTCATGGCTACCAAGCCGAGAGACAGATTTTGAACGCCGCGTTCGTGCGCGGCGATGCCGAACAACTGCCGTTCCATGACGGCGCGTTCGATCTGGTCTCGTGCCAATGCTCGTTCCACCACCTGCCGAAGCCCGAGTTGGTGTTGTATGAGATGGTTCGGGTGGCCAAGCCGGACGGGCGCCTGGTCATCATCGATCCGCTCGCCCCGGAGAGCGACGCGAAATTCGAGATTTACAACCACATCGAGCAGTTGCGCGACCCTTCGCACACGCGCACGCTGCGCCTCACCGATTTCCTGAAGCTCTTTGATGAGGTGGGGCTGGCGACGCTGCGGCAATCGCTCCGCTGGCGGCCGCGGTCATTCAACAACTGGATGCTCCGTGGCGGCCATGCTCCCGGTACCAAGAAGTACGTCGAGACCCGCAAACTTCTGGAAGCCAACATGGCGGGCGATCGTGCCGGCTTTTCCGCCCAGAATCTGGGTGACGACATTCAAATCGTCCACAATGAGGGAATGTTTCTGCTGACGCGAAAGGCGGACGGGGACGCGGGCGATTAGCACTCGTAGTGGCTTTTCAATTTTGAATCAGCTCCTGAAACCTGCGGGCATCCTCGTGCGTTGCGATGTTGTTGAACAATACATAACAAGGGCTAAAAGCCTGCGCGCGGCCGCGTAACTCCTCCAACGGTTGAAGCCATCGCGTGTTCGGATTCCAGGATCATAGGAGCGTCCGCCAACTACTGTCTCGCGAAGGGCCACTCGCAACGTCGCTTGGCGCGGACCATGTATGCTGCGGTTCCGACCACCAACACCCCGAACGCGAACACGAGTGATTTCGCGGCTGCGGTCGCCAGCACGTAAATCCACCCGCATCCGGAGACGATTCCGGGCAGGGGATACAGCCACATCTTGAACGGCCGAGGCAATTCCGGCGCGCGGAAGCGCAGCACAAAGAACCCGATGGTTTGCGGAAGGTACTGAATCAGCACGCGGGTGGCGATCAGGCTGCCGATCACTTCATTCAGGTGGCCCAGGCTGAAAAGCGAAGCAATCAACCCCAGGGTGATGAGTGAGATGTGCGGGAAATTGCCCTTCGGATGCAATCGGGCGAAGGCGGGAAAGAAATTGCCGTCAACGGCCGCTGCGTACGGTATCCGCGAGTAGCCGAGCAGCAGCGAAAAGACCGAGGAGAACGCGATCCACAGCAGCAGCGCGGTCATCACTTTCCCGGCCGTGGATCCAAACAGAATCTCAATGTAAACGGACGCGATGTAGTGGCTTCGGATTGCTTCGCGCCAGGGAATCACGCTCAGGAAGGCCGCGGTCATCAGGACGTACAGCAGGGCGACGCAGAGGATGGAAAACAGGATGGCGCGCGGGATGACCCGGCCCGGGTCGCGAATCTCCTCCGCCAGGTAGCAGACGTTGTAATAGCCAAAATAGTCGTACAGCGCATAAAGCGTGGCATGGCCCAGTCCCACCCAGAAAATCCAATTCAGATGAAATGCGCCCGGAGGAAAGTCCAGCAGGCGCGCGGCGCTCAAGTGGGGAAGGCCGGAGATGGCAATCCACAGGCAGCCGAGCAGAACGCCGCTCACCAGCACAACGGAAAGGTTGCCGATTGCCCCAATCCGGCGGTACAGCAGCGCCACCAGCAGCAGAGGGAATGCGGCCGCTACGCCGCGGATTTCCCACGCGCTAAGATGCGGCATGAGGTAACGAAGGTAATCGGCGAATCCGATGCTGCCGCTCGCCACGGAGAGCGGGGCGGAAAAGATGATTTGCCAGACCATCAGGAACGAAAGCCAACGCCCCATCCGATGGGGGCCGTAAGCTTCCCGCAGATAATTGTAACTGCCGCCGGCCTTGGGCAGTGCGGCGCCGAGTTCCGCCCAGACCAGCCCGTCGCAGAAGGCCAGCACCGCGCCCACCAGCCAGCCCAGCATCGCCTGCGGGCCACCCATCGTTGCCAGAAAGAGGGGGATGGTGATGTATGGCCCGATGCCCACCATATCGGTGATGGCGATGGCGGTGGCCTGCACCAGGCCCAGCTCCCGGCGCAGACCGGGCTTGTTTGTCGGAAGACCCACTCCTCACCTGTCAGATGCTGCGTTCAGAGAAATCTGGCGAAGCAATTCCGCTTTCACACGCGGATGGGGACGCACCGGCTTGGCGGCGAGACCCAGGAGGTAGACCGTCTCGGTGGCTTCACGAACCCGCGCCACGCAGTGGGGACAGCCACGCGCCAAATGCTCCCGCAGGTCGAGGGCGCCCGGTCCCGAGAGCGCGCCCAGCAGCCATAGCTCGTAGAGTTCTTCTAAATGTTGGCAGCCCATGTTCCACACACAGCCCGGCGCCGATGCTTTACAAATGTCACTGCTGCCCGCAGCGACGACCGCACTCTGCCCAACGGTTCGCCCAGTTCAGCGGCGATCTCGGACTCCCGCAAACCTCCGAACACAGCCAGCTCCAAAGCCTGGCGTTGCGGTATCGGCAACTGGTTGAGGATTTTTTGAAGAAGCACCAGGCGATCATCAATCAATGCGATTTCTTTCGGTTGAGGCAACCAGGCCACGGGCGAAGGCCGCGTTCCCAAAGATTCCGTCCGATCCACAACCCTCGCCTTGATCACTTCAGATTTTCCATCAGCCGATTTCGCCGGAGCAGCTTTGGGTTTTCGTGGCGAAGACGGTCCTTTGGCCGCGACCGCGCTGTGGCCGTGCAGGCCTGAATGGGCCGAATTCAGCCGGTGCTCCCGGAGCCGGGCCAAGGCGGTTTCCCGTGCGGTGACCACCAACCACGCCAGCACACTACCGCCTTCCTCGCTCAGCCTGGGACTTTCTTTCCAAAGGCGCACGAACAATTCGTGAAGGGTTTTCTCGGCATCCTCGCGCGAGGGAAGGATGTGCGCCGCCACGCCGTATACGCGCGGTGCATACCGGTCGTAAAGTTCGCTGAGTGCGGTCACATCCTGCTGCGCAACGCGCGCCAACAGTTTTTCCGCTGCCGTTTCTTCGCTCATTGAATCATCCGGAGTGCTTGGCGCCTCACGTATGTGTCTGCCTCCCGGCCCTTGCATCATACCTGCCGTTGCACGCGATCGGCGGTGTATCCTCAGGTCAGAAGCAACATGTAGCGCCTGAATGCCCCATTTTATCCTCTCCGCGATATCTCGGCACAAAAAGAGATACTGACAAAATGCAGACTGGTTCTTTTGATGGCAGCTATAAAGAGAATCGATTGGACAGCACACGCCCCTGGCCTTACATTCGGTATGAGTCCCGCAGGAACATCGGATCCGCGTCGAGATGGCCTTGCCCCCAGGGCGTCGCGACGCGGGCCGGTGCGGGACGGAATCCTCCTCTTCTTTACCTCCAAGCCCCTCGGCGACGCACCGTCGAGGGGCTTTACTTTTTTTCCACGGTTCCTTACGGGTTGAAATTAGGTTCGAATCGCCTTCGCGTCAGCGTCCCACCGCGCCATGCACTTCTGGAAGTACGATGCATTTGCCATGTGGCAGGCGATGGCGGTGTTATTTCCGAACTCCGTGTCTTCAACCACCGGCTTGCGGCTGCGCACCGCGTCGAAGAAGGTGCGCAGGTGTTCCCGGGTAATGTCGTAGCCCGCCGGCGGGCGGAAGGTGACGGTTTCGGTTCCTGTTTTTTCCAGCCGCGCATCGTTCTCGATGTGCCACTTCCGGGCGTATTCTTCCCGGAGCGCCTTGGGGAAGCTGTTGTAATAGCCGCCGGGGCCGTGATCGGTTCCATCCTGGGTTGTGTACGTCATATCGCCGCCGGTGATCTCCAGCACCCCGTGCGTTCCGTAGAAGCGCGTTACGCCCGGCACTTCACAGGTGAGGATCAGCTTGATGACCACGGGACACTCCCCATAATCGTAGAGCACGTGGTGAACGTCGGGAACGTCGCGCCCGTCCTTGAAGCGGAGCAGGCCGCCAGTGGACTGTGCCCGCTCGGGAGGCTGCGTAATTCCGGCCGCATAGTGGATTCCGGTCAGCAGGTGCACCATCAGGTCGCCGGCAGCCCCGGAGCTGTATGCCCGCCAGCATCGCCAGCGCGCAAATCGGTACGGGTTGAAAGGAATTTTCGAAGTGGCGCCGAGCCACGTGTCCCAGTCCAGATTCTGCGGCGACAGGTCCGGTGGCGGAGGATACTCCCAGGCGCCGTCCGGAGAGTTGCGGCCCGTCACTCCTTCGATGGAGTGAACCTCGCCGATCGCGCCTTGGGCCAGCAATTCTTTGGCTTTGGTGAATATGATCGAGCTGGGAAACTGGCTCCCAATCTGCACGATTCGATTGTTCTTCCGGGCTGCCGCAATCATCTCAAAGCCTTCGCCGACGGCATGCGTCATGGGCTTCTCCGAGTAGACGTCCTTGCCGGCGTTGCAGCAGTCCACCACGATTTGCTTGTGCCAGTGGTCGGGCGTGGCGTTGATAATGCAATCAATTTCCTTGTTATCGAGCAAATCCTGGTACCGCCGCGTGACGGGAATGGGCTTGCCGACAATCTCTCGCGCCAGCTCGTGCCGGCCGTCATAGAGGTCGCACGCCGCGACGCACTCGACGCCCGGCAGTGCAACCGCGGTGCGCAGCAGACCATTGCCTTGCATGCCCACCCCGATGATGCCGAACCGCAGAGTGTCGCTGGGCGCCACCGCAGCGCTTGCGGCGAAGGCCGAGCCGGGATCCAGCACGATGACCTTGCCCGCCAGCGTGGCGCCCGCCGCCACAGCCGTGCCGCGCATGAATTCGCGGCGCGTAAGGCGATAGTTGCTCATAGAAAAATACCTCCGGGGACAATGTGCATAGGACCGATCACGGGTGGTAATCCTAATCGTTGCCCTATGCTGCCACAATCTTGTGCTCGCTCTCATTCCACACGGCCATGCATTTGTTGAAATATGAGTGATTCGCCATGTGGGCGGCGATGGCCGTATTTTTGCCGTAAACCGCATCTTCCACTGAAGGCTGCCGCGTGCGCACCGACTCCATGAAGTTGTTCATGTGGTCGATCTGATAATCGTAGCGGGCAGAAGCCTCGAACACTTCTGCGGATTGAATGAGCGGCCATTGGCCGGGCAGCGGCGCCGGATTGTCCTTCTGCCACTGCAGCAGGTACTCGGTCCTCAACTTCAGCGGCCAGCCCAGAATCGAATAACCTTCCGGTTTGGGTGAGGTGTCCTGCGGCGCAAAAGCAAGGACGTCATTCTTGATTTCCATGGTCCCCTTCGTCCCGAAGAAACGGGTGACGGCGGGCGATTCGTTATTCAGGTTGCAGCGCATGGAAACGCGGAAGCTGGGATATTCAAAGAGGGTCCAGATCAGGTCGGGCGCTTCGCGGTTTTCCGTCCAGCGGAAGAGGCCTCCCATGCACGCGGCGCGCAGCGGCGGGGCGGTGATCCCCGCGATGTAGTGAATCCCCGTGAGCATGTGCACGTAGAGGTCGCCGGGCAAGCCCTCGCCGTAGTCCCGGAAACAGCGCCAGCGGAAGAAACGGATGGGGTCAAAGGGACGCTTGGGCGCGTCTCCCAGGAACCGATCCCAGTCGATGGTTTGCTCATTCGCATCGGGCGGGATGGGATAGATCCACGCGCCGCTGGCGTCATTGCGGTCAAGCGAGGCTTCGACGGCCGTCACTTCTCCCAGCGCGCCGCTATCGAGGATTTCCTTGGCTTTCGCGTACACAATGGAACTGCGGCATTGGCTGCCGACCTGCACGATGCGTTTGTGATTCTGCATGGCGTCAATCATCGCGAAGGCTTCTTCCACCGTGTGCGACATCGGCTTTTCGCAGTAGACGTCCTTGCCGGCGGCGCAGGCGTCCTGGGTAATGTGGGCATGCCAGTGGTCGGGCGTGGCCACGAGGACGGCATCTACATCGTTGCGGTCCAGGATGGCGCGGTAATCCTTGGTGGTGAAAATGTCCTTTTTCGCATATTCCTTGGCGGCAATCAGGCGGCCATCATAAAGATCACAGGCGGCAACGATCTCCGTGCCCGGGCAGCGGAGCGCCGCTTGCAGGATGGTGCAGCCTTCCACGCCGGTTCCGATGGAGGCGAAACGCACTCGATCACTGGGCGGGACAGAGCCTGGCGCGGCCTGGAGAGGCCGCGGCGAAAGCAGCGTGGTCTTGGATGCCGCGCCCAGGGCGGCCGCCCCGGCGCCGACCCCCATGAACTCCCGACGATTCATCTGATTTTTTTCCATAAGAACGATCCCCCTTAAGTCTCTGTGCAGTCTGCACAAAAATAAATGACCCTGTAGCTTGCCAGAAATCACGGCGGCGCGGAAGGGCTTTTTTAAATTAGCACGCGAGGCCGCTCCCCGGCCGAGGTTGTAGGACAAACTGGCAGGTGACGACGAGCGAATGGCGCGCGGCCGCGGTTCATTTTCTTCCCAGCAGCCGAATGCGGGCGATGAAGGAGTGTCCTTGATTCGCGGAGTACTGGAGAAAGTGGGGGGAGTCGATGTTGGAATCAACGACGGAATAGTTGGGACGGTGGGTGAGGTTGTCCGCGCCGGCCCGGATGGCCCATTGGAATCCAAATATGGTGAACCGCCGCTCCAGGCTGATATCGAGCGAGAAGTAGGTGGGAAAACGCTCGGAGTACGGCGCCCCCACAATTTCCTGCGAGTCGTTCATCAATGAAAACGGAAAGCCGGTGCGCCAGTCGAGGTTATAAGCGAAGTCAATGCCGTGGGTGAAGGGAAGCCATCCGTGGGACAGGAAGCGGTTGGGCGTATCCCACGACAGGGGTCCGCCCTCCTGAGGGCTGAAGAGCACGTTGTCGATGTTGTAAGTGAAGTCCGCGTTAGTCAGCGCCCGCGAGCGTGTGTACGCAAGATACACGAAGTGATTCTGCTTGAAGACGTGCCTGAAACTCACAGTAGCGGAGTCGTAGTGGTCGCGGCGGTCATTGGTCAAGGTGAACTGCCCCGAGAAGGGGCCATTAGGCGCGGTGGAGGCGCCGGGGTTGACGAATGCCCAAATGTTGCGGGCGCGCCGATCCATCAGCTCCAGGTGCAGGTAAGTGGTCTTCGGCAGTTTCTGCTCAAACGCGATACTGCTGTTGGTCACGAAGGAAAAGCGCAACTGGTCCGGGTTGATGATGAAGGTGCTGACCACGGGCGGCTGGAGCAGGTTCAGTCCACTGGCGTCGTAGAACGAATCCGTCCGGGTGCCCGTCAGCGAACGAGTGAGGATATCCAGATTGCTCGGGTCGCGGTAAACACCGACGCCCGCGGAGAGCTTGCTGTCGCCATTGCGCTTCAGCAGGTAGGTGGAAGCGATACGCGGGGAAGGCGCGACGCCGCGCACAATCTCATCGGCATCGAAGCGCAGCCCCGGCTCCAGCAGCCAGCGCTGGGTTACCGACCAGCGGTCCTGCGCATATCCGCTCGACTCCACGTCGTAGCGGGTGAAGGGCGGCGCGTTGGTAAAGCTGACGCCGCGGGAGAGCGTGCCGTCCGCGCGTTCCACCAGGTAGGGCCGGCGCTCAAATTCCTGATGATCGTCGATGCGATCGAAATCAATGCCCAGCTTGAACTCGTGCTTGCCCGCCCAGTGGAGGGGAGGTATAAAGGTGTTCCCGATCACCTCAGTGCGTCCCGTCTGCCCGTGATTCGAGAAGTAGTAATTGCCGCTGGTGCCGTTGGGGGTTTCCACATAGGTCTGGTCGCCTTGTGGAACTAACCGGCTGTAATAGCTGCTGGTGGCCACGCCCGCTTCCAGCAGGATGCCGCTTTGGAAAAGGTGCTGATCCTTGACGGTGAATAAGTAGGCGTTGGTGGAGTACCGCTGGGTGGTGGAGAGGGGATCGAGCGGATCCAGTCCGGAATGGGGAGAGTAGAGCGAATTCAGGAGCAGGCTGGCCGTAAGATTGTTGTTCTGCGCCAGGTTCACCTGCACCTTGGAAAAATTGCTGACACGCAATACGGGCATGCGGTCGGCGCCGGGAGGGAGTTCGGTGAAAATCATCAGATCGTATTCCCCCTCGGCGGCGTCCATGAACCAAGCCCTGCCCTTGCGGATGGGACCTGAGGCGATGCCGCGCGGCGTCCAGTTGCTCAGATGTATGCCCCGGCGGTCCTGCACACCGGGGAAGGGATCGGTGCCGGTCACGCGCCAGTGGTCGTCGCCGGTGCCGGTGCGCAGACTGATGACCCCGCCTGAACTTTTGCCAAACTCCGTGGAATAGCGGCTGGCGGCCACGTCCGCGGACCGCAGGGCATCCACGCTGATGCGCGCCTGGAACTGGCCGGTGCCGGGATCGGAGAAGTTGAAGCCATCGATCTGGTCATACACCTGGCGCGTGCTCGCGCCATCCACGTGAAGCTGGCCGGTGTTGTCCTGAAGCACGCCGGGCAGCATCGGCAGGGCGTAACGAATGTCACGCGAGTTAGTGAAAGGCAGGTCGATGATGTTCTCGCTGCTCAGCGTTTCACTGGCCTGGACCTTGGCGGGGTCGATGGCAGGCGGAGAGTAGACCACGTTCACTTGCTCGGAGTATTCTCGAACGTGGTTCAGCGCCACCTCCGCGCTGTCAACCTCGCCTACCGCGATGCCCGGCTGTGTCACCGCGTAGAACCCTTCCTTCTCAACGTGCAGTAAGTAATCGCCCGGCTGGAGATTGTGAAAATCCTTGCGCCCGGCGTAATCGGTCTCACCGTGCAAGGCGGGGCCGAGCGGAGGCGTGAGCGTGATCTGAGCCGACGGCACCGCGGCGCCGTTCTCGTCCACCACGGAGACACGGAGGTCCCGGGTTGGTCCGCCGTTAGCCGGTTGCTGCGCTACCGTTGCCGTCACCATCAACAAGGGCAGAGCGACCAACATCGACACCGGCAGCGCCGCATGGGCAGAAATCCAGGCGGCGAATCCCAAGACGCGCTGGCGATTTGGGATCCCTCTCCCCATAGGGGCTATTTTCTCCCACAATTGGGCTTTCTCAAAGCCCTGCTTACCCGACCGCGACCGACCAGTGAGAAGTCGTTAGGAAAAGTGAGGAGTGACAAGTGACAAGTGAAGAGTGACAAGTGACACGTGGCACTCGGTTACCTTGAACCTCCGCGGCCTATCTGGAGGCAAGCGATCCAGGATGAGGGCCGGCGCCGTTGAACAACGAGCGGACGGTCTGGAGGGATACGGCCGCGAAGCTGGGCAAAATCAGGTCGGCGCGCGTTTCTTGACGCAGTTCGTCCGCGGAGAACGTGGAGGCAATGGCAATGCACTTCATGCCCGCGCGCTTGGCCGCCTCGATGCCAACGAAGGAATCCTCGAATACCGCGCAGGCGGCGGGGCTTACTCCCAGCTTGCCGGCCGTCTTTAGATACACTTCGGGGTGCGGCTTGGGGTGGGTGACCTCGTCGCCGGTCAATAACTCACGGAAGTACAGGCGGAGTCCGAGCGCAGAGATGAGGAACTCGACGTTCTTACCGATAGCGGCGGAGGCCACGGCCATCGCGATGCCCTGCGCATGGCACGCCTCGATAAAGCTCCGCACACCCGGAAACGCGCGCGCATGGGGACCGATCGCGCGGCGGAAGTTCTCCTCCAACTCTTCGCTCAGCGCAGCCATCTGCTCGCGTGAGAGGTCCTTGCCCATGTAGCGCGGGAAGGTTACCTCATTGGGAGGTCCCAACACCACCTTGGGTAATTCCTGCCCGTCGAACGGAATGCCGTGCGCCTTGAACAGAGCCACCCACTTGCGGAGATGGAACGGGTTGCTGTCAACCAGCACGCCGTCCATGTCGAAAATGATCGCTTCCGGAAGCATAGTATCGTTTACCACTGATCCAGTATGTAGTCCAGTGTAGCAGATCATGGCGAGCCGGTTGGCGTTGCAGGCTAGGGGCGACGCGCGCTCTCCAGGTTATAGGCTCGCCAGCGTTCTCCTGCCTCCTTGCGATTGCATTTACCACCGCTTAATGCATAATCTGACCCTTAGCAGACGCGTGGGAAAAGACCTACACAGCCGGATTCCCAGGGGAGATACATGATGTCTCGTTCATTAAAGGTTCTGCTTGCTCTGACGCTGATGGTTGGCGTGTTCGGGAATGGCCCGGTGCTGGGCAAAGTCATCGACGGCGGGCCACAGAGCCTTAGCCAGAACTCCTCAATTGGGGAGTCCTTGCGCAATGCCGGACAGCGGCCGCTGCACATTCTCTACGTGCACGGAATTGCCGCGATCAGCGCGGGGGGGTCGCAGGCCTTTCAGAAGGCGATCTGTGCGTTTTTGAAAGATTGCACGGCCCCGGCGACGCCGGCGCAGAGAGATTACGCCGATGGCGGCCAGTTTGCTGTCGGCGCGGCCCCCCCGGCCTTCACGTACATGGGGAGGCCGGTTTGGCGAAGCCAAGACGAGTGGAGTGCTTCCGACCCGTTTGTGGATCACTACGTGCTGCAACGCACCGACGGCGGTCCGATTGTGCTGGACGAGATCAATTGGTGGCCGCTCGCGCTTCCGCTCAAATGCCGCGCTATCCTGACGGGTGAAACGCGGCTGGCAGGTCCCAACACCCAACTGCTCGACCTTTGCTCGCAGCCGGTGCAACCCGACCCGGCCAACCCGGCCCGATTCCGGGCCTACACGTGGCTCAGGCCCGAGGCGGCGCAAAAGTTGAAGCACACCGTGCCGCAGGGAGCCCTGATCAACCGTTGGTTCAAGAACAGCATCATGGATTGGGGATTCTCCGACGCCATGATTGCCGTAGGTTCCATGCATGACTTTTTCCGGGAGGGAATGCGGCAGCTATTTCTAAAATCGGCAATATTCAGCGTGGGTGGCGCAAAAGCCCGGGACTGGGAACAGCAGTGGACCGAGCCGAGTGGGATGGATCGGGAGTTCATCGTGGTTTCGCACAGTCTGGGAAGTTATCTGGTCTTCTCCACGCTGAACTTGGACAATCGCGATGCCGCGCCCGCGCCCGCGCCGCCTTCGACCGGCGCGGCAGCCGAAGATGCGGCAGCCCAGTACATCCTCGAACGTACTTCGTTGGTGTACTTCTTTGCCAACCAGGTTCCGCTTCTGGAGTTAGCCGACGTGCATGGACCCCTCACGGCCGAACTGGCCCCGGCGCAGGTTTCGCCGCCGCTGAAGCCGTCAGGGGATCTCGACGCGCTCATGACGAAGTGGAAGGATTTGCGAGAAGCCTTCGCTAGGAAAAGCAATGGCGCCGCCCCCAAGCCTCCCCAAATCATTGCGTGGAGCGATCCCAGCGATTTGCTGAGTTGGCGCCTCCCCGCCATGCCGGGGCTGGTGATCACCAACTTATACGTCCGCAACACCGCATGGCACTGGATCATCGCTAACCCGGCGGCCGCGCATGCCAACTATGCTACGAACAAAGAAGTGCTAAGGATCATGTTCGGCCAAGAACCAACTGCGCCGAAAGCGAAGCCTGGCCAGCTTTAATCAGTTGTCACGTTGCGCGGGGGCGCCTTTTACTTTGACACATTGTCCGCTTGTCACTCCATATTCAGACAAGTCATCCCCGATTTCGAAGAGGTCCCCGGCAAAGGCGTGGAGTTCGTCAGTTCCACTCCCAAACTCTACGTTACCGGCCCTCTGGGCAATAAAATCCGATTCTCCTTTGACTCCAACCTGGCCTACGAGATGAACGTGCAGTATGACATGCCGAAGTTGGAAGGCCGCTCGGAGGCGCCCACTCTCACCGGGAGCCATATTGCGCGCTTACAGGCATCATTGACGCCGCGGCACGTGTTATCGGGCGGTGCCGTGGTCGGGTATCGTAACTCCGACTATGACGGATTGAGCCTCATGACCCCTGCCCCGGTAACCCGTGAGTTGTTGGATCGGGGGTCATGCTGTACGCGAAGGATCAGTATGCTCTCACGTCAAAGGCTCTCATCCAGCTTGGTTTCTCCAGGGTGCAAACCGCCGAAAGTTCCACGCCGCGGTGCGTCGGCGAACTTGAGTTCAACCCGGACGTACAGGGCGGGTGCTCATACCTGAACGAGCGGCTCGCCGGGGCGCGGAACGAAGCGACTTTCAACATTGCTTTTCCCGTCGTGGTCGACAACGGCATTTTCAAGGGATCGCATGCCTTCACGCTGGGGGCGGATGCGGAGTTCCTGGGGTTTTCCGAGCGGCAGGATCAGACCGGTTTTGCCTACTATCGGCAGGACGGGACGACGTCGAGCGAGGTGCTGTTCGGGGGACACGCACGGATACACCATGACAACGGGGAACAAGCGCTCTTCGCGCAAGATATCTGGCTTCCGAAGAACTGGATCGCTGCCGGACTGGGAGTGCGCTACGATTACAACGCCTTTCTCGGGGGCGGAGCGGTCACCCCGCGCCTGAATATCTCGGTAGAGCCGCCCTTGCTGGGCGGGCGCACGAAATTCACCGGTGGCTATGCCCTTGCCTCCGAGAGCCTGGGTTTGTATATGTTTACGCGGCCCGAGGGGCAGTATGCATTTACCACCGACTTCGCCCCGAATGGCATCACTCCGATCTACCAAGACGCAGAATTCTACACCGTAGATCCGTCGCGGATCCGCATGCCGGTGGCCCGGGTGGCTAGCGCGGGCGTTGAACAGATATTGCCCGGAAACATAAGAATCGGCGCGAATTTCACCACGCGCTTCAGCCCCGACAGCTTCGGCTACGACACGGTGGCGGACGATTCGTTCGTCCCACCCGTTACGCTTCCTCCTTCCTCCGAAATGACCAGGGTTTTGTACGAACTTGGGAATGTGCGATGGGTGCGATACCAGGAAATGGAAGTTTATGTGAAAAAGGAGCTTTCATTTAAGCAATGCAATGCGAAGGTCACCGGCAGTTACGCGAAAACCACGGCAACCTCAGACGTCCCGGTCGATTACAGTGACATCCCCCCCGTTCGCGACCAGGGGTCGGCCAGCAGCGTTCTCTCGTACGATATGCCGAACCGGCTGGTTTCGGATGGCATTCTCAGAACGCCGCTGTGGGTGACATCACCTTGAGCTATTTTCTCGACGTTCACTCCGGCCTGCCGTATTCGGTCAACAATGATGACGGAATCATCGTTGGGAGATTCAATTCCTACCGCCTGCCGTATTTCGCGTCGCTCAACTTCGTGGTTTCCAAAACGATCAAGAAATTCGGGGACGGGGGGAAGTGGCCATTGCGCTTGCGCGGCGGCATGGAAGACTCCCTGGGGCGGGAAAACTATTCGGGGACAAACGCGAACCTGGACTCGCTGCAGTTCGGTGAACTCTATGGCCTGCAATGCCGAAGGCTCATCGGCGGCATAGCGTTTGGCTTTTAGACCTGATCTTCCTCCCTCAATCTGAAATCCGGTGTGCGCGGACGATAAATCTCTTAGGGGCGGCGCCGACAAAATAGAACGGATAACAAGTCACCAGGGTTAGAGAGTCGTCCGCCGTGGCGCTCAGCACCTGAGTGTCGTTGGGCTTGACCACTCGGGTCGAGTCCACGCGATAGCGGTAGGTCCCGCGTAACGTGGTCAAGGTGATTTCATCGTTCTTGTGAATTCTGCGTAGTCCCCGAAAGAACGAGTCCCGGTGTCCTGCCAGCGCGACGTTGCCTGGCCGGCCGGGCAGAGGGGTCCCCGGAATATGCCCGACCGCGTGCCGCAAAGTTCTGTCGTCATCACCTTCCATGATCATCGCCGCCAGGCCGATCGACCTGATCTCGATTCGCCCCAGGGGAGAGCCAACAAGGCTATCGATACCTAAGCTCTCAGCATGGGCGCGGGATGCTTCCAGCAGGGAGGAGAGCGAGGGCGAAGCAGGCCGCTGCAAGGGCTGTGGAGAATTCTGGCCGGCCAGCAACGCGCGCTCAAATCGCTGGGTTTGATAGGCCTGAAAGAACCAGCTTTCGAGCAGTACGCTGGCGCAGTAGCACAGTGCCAGGAAACCCGCTGCAAAAAAGGCGGACTTGGCCCAGAGCAGGATCAACGCCACTGGTGTCGGCCGCGTCCGCTGACGCTGAATTTTGAATTTCAAGGCCGGATACCCCCCTGCTTCTCAGAGCACGACGCGTGAGGCGCTGGCCGAAAACAACAGCGTAACACTCGTTAAAGCTCCGAGCAAGCCAGCGTAATCCCTGCCACGAACTCGACCTTTTGCGAAGTTCAGCTTACTCACTGGGAAGGCGGACGGTGGTAGGACGTGCCAAGTGGGTGGGGACCGAAGATCGTAACAGCCGTGCTTTCTGAGGGACAGTTTACGGCGCGACGTTTTCCGCCATGGGATAAATCTGGCGTGACCGGGCAGTGGCAATATCAACGGTGTTGACTTGCGCGTTTGGGGTCTTCCGCAGCCAATTCTGTGCTCTGCGCATCGCCGCGTCAAAAGTGCCGTCGGGCATGACGGTGAGGTCCAAATAGAGAATCTCCGGGGATCCGCGAGCCAGCCGCACGCCGGTAAACGCGTGACCGGGCACCAAGACGATCACCGGTTCCATTCCCAGATTTTCCATCGCGGAAGCGAACGCGATCGACAGATCCAGGCAGTTGCCGCTGCCCATGGAAAGCGTCTCGCGCGGCAGCCGGACGCGTTCAGAGTGGGAAGTGAACTTACCGTAGGTCGAGGTGCTGTCGACGTAGCTGACGCCGAGATGTCTCATCGCTTCAAAGACGCCGCGAGCCTCATCGGTCGCCTGCGCAGCTACGGTGGGCGCCGAACGGCCGGGCAGTCGATAACCCGCCAGGCGGCCGCGCCTCACATAATCGCGCGCCGACGATACCAATTTCAGAACAGTGGGGTCGTGGGGCGTCACCCAACGAGCGATAAATTGGGCATTGGCGAACTTGTTTCCCCAGAAGAGGTCGGAGGCTGAATGGAGATAAAGGGGGTGCGTCTCGTGATACCCGAGGGCGGTTCCGGGAATACTGGCGCGGACATCAAGCGTCGCCGGGCGAATTTCACCATTCTGAAAGGCCCGAGGGAGCAGTTCCGGACTCAGCGGGATGGTTCGCCTCTCATTCGGCTCCAGATTAATGGTCTGGACTGACTGCCTGCTCCAGTCCGGGATCTCGGCTGAAACTGTCTCCACGACCGGTTGGGACGAGGTATTCACGATGGTCAGTGTGGCGATCGGCCAATAATGGGGCAGAGCACTAGAGGTGAGCGCGGGAAAGACTTCCCCCTCACCGGGTATATCCAACTGGTAGCGTACTGGGTGCGGCGAACTCGGTTGCGCCGGTGGCGGTGCCGGCACATCCTCCCCAGCACGGCCCCCAGCCGCAGACACGATGGCCGGCAACAGCAACGCATACACAAAAAGCCGTGCCAGAATTCGAGTAACCCGCGCGAATTGGCGCTCCACTGACATTTTGGGGGTTCGTCCCGCGAACTCCAGGTCGGCCGGGACGTATTTTCTGCGTACTGATGAGCGCCCAGTTCCAATACTGGGCGGGCATACTCCCAACTACTGCGAACATGCGCTCGCCATGTTGCCGCGGCGCCCCCCGCAGCACAAGAGTACGAGAGTACTTATTCGGATAATATGACCGATGGAGCTAGAACCGGCACATACACCGACGCCAGCTTTAGAAACGAATTCACGTTAGGAAAAAGGCGGAGGAGACTCTTCTTTAGAATTCTAGCGAGAATCTGACCGGATGTGAAGGTAATAGTGAAAGCCAAAGTTTGAGGAAGGGTTCCTTTGTGGACAGTCCTCAGGTAGAAGCGCTGAGAAGCCTGATCGGTTGTCAACCAAACTAAAACAACGAAATTGTGGCCTCAGCGCTGAGGACTTTGCGGAGGGCGTTGGGAAGTAGGGGGAAGGCTAGCCCTCCCCCTACTACTCAACTAACCAACGTGCTTGGCGACAAACATAACAACCGCACCGGCGCATAACGACAGCAGGCCGAACAATGCCACCAGCGGTAAGTTGCTGGCAGCGTGCGGCATGGCTAACGCCGCGGATTCCACCGGCCCGGATTCGGCAGGCGCGGGTGGGGGTGGGGCCGCCGCTTGCTGCACTGGTGGCGGACCCTCGATCTGCAAGCTGGCGGTGCGCGTTTCAGACCCGCCACAGGCGTTGGTGGCGTGCAGTGTGTACGTGACGGTCTGGACGCCCGGTCCCGAGGGCGGCGTCACCTGAACCGCTTGACTGCCGCTTGCCCCGACCGAACCAATGGGATCGATCGAAACCGAGTCGGCATGGGTGGCCGACCACGTCACGGTGGGGGTTCCGGAGCCAACTGCTTCGCCTCCCTGGTTGTAACGGACTTGCTCCGGAGATACGTTCAGCGAAGCGGTAACCTGGGGGTTGACGTTCACCGTGGCATCAGAAGTGTAAACCCCACCTGGCCCGGCGGCGGTGAAATGGTAGCTCGTAGTCTTCTTCGGCTCTACGGTCTGTTGGCCGGAGGGGCTTACAGGTTGGCCATTGAGTTCCACTTTCGCCGCACCCGAAGAAGACCACTTGAGATCCGCGGAATCCCCGCAATCGACTTGGCCTGTCGAAGCGGAGAACATGCCGCCCACCTTCGGGACCACCACCTCGGTACTGGCGATGCCCGGTTTGAATCGCGGCAACTCTTTCAACTGTTCTCCGCGCGACCAAGCCACGGTGTTGTGCACACCCTTATAAGCGTCGACCACCACGCGCTGGTTGGCTTGCACCTCTACAGTAGTCGACCAGGGAGACCGAGTGCCCCATTCCACCGTCAGCAGATGTTTGCCGGGCGGGACGATCAGTTCTTGCTTCCATATAAACTCGTTGTCGAATTCATCGCCATGCCCGACAAAAAATATTTCGGGATCTTTGCCGTTTAGCAGCACCGCAGCACGTGGCGCACCTTTAAGCGTTATACATCCCCACGGCCCCGAAATGCCTCCTCCGGGGACGGGCTGCATGTCGACACGGAGGTGCAGCGTTTTGTGCGATTCCACCGTCACCGTGCGGGTCTCTGGTTTGTAGCCGAAATTATACAAGTCGATTCGATGTTGACCGGGACTCAACCTGATAAAGTGACCTAACGATTCAACCACCGGCTCACCGTCGGCGTAAACATACGCTTGCTTGGGATTGCAGTGGACGACGAGGTGCCCTTCATAGACCTTTGCCGCTGCCGGCTGCACCCAAACCAGCAGCGCAACAAACGAGATTAGCAAACTGACCTTTCGACTAATCATACACATCTCCCCTTCTAAGTTTTGCGTCTTGATTTACATCGCTTACACTGTGCGGCGATGGGAGTGCCACCCGCAACCCGATTGCAATTCGAAAAGTAAGACACCCTCACCCGCCTGAACCCGGTGAAACGATAGTAGTTTAGGTGCCTTCCGCCTTTGTATCGGACTCGCCTATTATAGCCGGTCTGAGCTACTCTTGCTTTAACATTTCGTCGAGGGTCACGATATCGACCAGCCCGGAACACCCATAGATGGCCGGGAGGATGCGATCCGCCGGGTGAATGCGGCGCCATTGCGCCACTCTCTCCGTTCCCGCCCGATAAGCCGGAAGATACATGCGGCCTAGTAAGGGATGTTGACCCCAGGCGCCGGAGAGCTTGTCCGCGCGCTCTTCGGTGACCAGGAAATCCTTGCGGAGAGTGGCCGCCACTTTCTCGCGCGGCGCTCCTTCTGCCCACGTCAGGTAGGACGATTGATTCTTGGCATCGTCCTGGAGCAGCGCCAGCAGCACGCCAATCTGCAAATCTTCGTCGGGCAGTTGCTCGACTTCAGTAACGCCATGGGCAATGAGAATCGCATTGTTCGCGATTCCCTCGAACAGGGCGGCGGAGCGGGTGTTCATGGTCAATACTGTGGCCTCGAAGCCGGCCTTCCCGCGGACATAGAGGTTTTGCAAGTAAGCAAACGTGGTCACGTGCCCGGGCACAACTTCATGACTCACCAGTTGCTCGAACTCTGGTACCGACATCTGCAACGAAGCGTTAATCTCATAGGTGGCTTCATACTGCGGGCTGCCATCGGCCTCCCGCGCCCTTCCCAGGTAATTCATCGAGCCGGAAAACCATGCGTCCTTGATGGGCAAGAATTCAATATTGGCCCGAGGCACCGGCGCGAGATCATGCGGCAGGTGGGGCAGTAAGTTGACCGCGCTGAGGAGGTCAAAGTGGGCGATCATGGCAGCGCCGAGGGCGCGGACAGAAGCCATCGGAACCAACCGATCACGTCGCCACGCATCCACCGCCCCCAGGAGGCCGGCTGAACCCGCGGTCGCGTAACCCGCCCGGCCCAACAACTCCGCCACCCGCTCCCGCTTCGCTTCGGGGTGGGAGGCTTCCGGCGGACGGCCGGTGGAGGCCTCAACACACCGGACGTAGGGAACCGGTGCGCCTTCCCCCAGCACCTCCATGGCCAGATCCCACATGGCCTCGAGGCAAAGCGTCAGGCCCAGCAGATACTGGCCGCGCAGGCCGCCCAATTTCCCCGCTTCATCTCGAACCCCCGCGATGGCTTGCGGGATATCCACCTCACGCAGATACTCCTCCACCGCCGGTCGATCCACGTTCTTACTTGCAACTCCCCCGCTCGCCCGCACCCGCGCTGCCGCCGGAGCGTGGTAGGCCGCAGGCAGCGGCTCATCGGAGAACCACGAGTCCGCAATGAATCGTCCCGTGCCCGAGGGACACATGACATCGCCACCCCAAAGCGTATCGGTACCGAGAACTGCATCTGCAACGAGTCGTCCTATCGTGTCCATGGATCGATCCTCACGGTAGTGTCTCAGCTTCTAATCTTGGATAATCGCGTGTCTGCTATTGCTGACTACGAATATGGCATTCGGAAAAACCGCAGTGTCTCTGGAAAGCGAGACTCTGCATTCGAGAAACGACCGACTATTGACCGGCACGGAAGCTTGGACCAGTAGTTCAGACCATGGGGGTCCCTTCCCGGAGTATCGCGTCTCGACTGGGTCGATTTTCCAACGGCTGGCGATAAGGATGCCGTAGTCTTTGTCACGCGTACGGCGCTGGCAGTCGGGGCAGCACCACTTCAAGCCCATGACAGCAAGGCGCTTTTGGAACTCCTTGCGCTGGTTGAACGTGACCTCCTGGAGGGTAAGGACGTCAAGCTGAGGGAGGTCCTTGAGCGCGTCTAACACGGAGGCTTTTCGGCGGTTTACGTTCCAAGTCACGACCTGAATGGGAGTGGGCTTCTCAGGCATGGGGCACCTTGCCAGAGTTGGGAGTCGGGACAATCGTGTTTGATACTACCGCTGCAATACTGGAGTGTCAAACCGCTGGCCGGCGCAGACTCCTGTCTTTTGGAGCAGGTAGCTCAGAGCGGCCTTTGGCCGCAACCAAACCGGTCTCGTAGGGGCACCCCTCGTGGGTGCCCTTGTGGTGGGCACCCACGAGGGGTGCCCCTACGAGACGCGCAAAATGTTTGCTAACGAAACAAGAATTTACGGTATTGCAATGCAGCGTCGCCGATTTTGCGGTCCACGTCCTTTCCGCAGCCGTCATCGCCACCGTGCTGTATTCTATCCCGGTGTCGAAACTCCGGAGTCCTTTTCTGAAGATGGAATCTCAAGTGACGATGTCAGGCGGCAAGGAGCGCACAAACTCGGCGGGTGTGCAGATCTTGACGCCGTGGTGGCCGCGTTGCGGCTTGAAGTGCCGGGTGTTGCCGGTAATCACGGCGTCCGCACGCCCGGCCGCGGCAACTTCCAGAAAGGGCAGGTCACGAGGATCCGGGAGCACGATGGGGAGCCGGAGTCCCGTGACCGGTTCCCCAGTCATTTCGATGTAATCGAGAAGAGCGTCAATGTCGGACGGTGGGAGGCGATTCAACCCGCGCCGCGCGGCCTCGCGACGCATCCGCGAGAGGGCGCGCTGCGCCTTTGCCTGCCGGATAGCCTGCGCCATCTCCTCCAAGTTATCCGCCTCGACGCCAAGGAGAATACCGATGGGCTTCCCCTTCGCGGTCAGCACGAGGTCATCCTTTTGCGCCAAGGCTCGCACGTGCCCCGGCCGATTCCGGAATTCCCTGGTGGTTACGAACTTCACAACCGAGTCCTCCTGTAGCCAGTATGGCTACATTACCTCAACGTCACCTCAAAAGGGGAAATGAACGGCGAGGTTAGCGAACGGTCTGGATCTCAATGCCGAGTTGGAGGCGGCTCCAAGCCCGATCGGCGGTCATCGCGGGGATGCGACGCTCGCGCGCCAATGCCAGACAGGCACGGTCACCCAACGAAAGCCCTGCTGCCCGGGTCATTTGAGCCAGCCCCGCCGCTATCGTCGCTTGATCGGTCGAGAACTCAACCAGTTCCACCGGCATTGCCAGGAGGTTTTTCGCAATCAGGGGCACATCCTGACCGGCGCGTCCGAAACAGCCGAGCACCTCGGAAAAGTTAACCGTCGACATGCAGGATTCCCCGAGTACCTCCCGAACCTCCTGGTGTCCGCGTTCGCGCAGCAGGAAGACAAGCAGCGCGGAAGCATCCAGCGCGATCATAGCTGCCTTTCCTGGCGCGCTTCGCGACGGCGTCCACGAATCAGCTCATCCGTAAGGCGTGGCGGTTTGCCGTTAAAGAGCCGGACGACAAAATCCTGCAACATCTCAGCATCAAAAGGCGTTCCGGTTTCTCCCTGAACAGCCTTGGTCAGAATGGCGCGTGCTTCCGCCTCCATACTCCGGCCTTTGCGCGCAGCGCGCAGACGCAAGCTCCGGCGGGTCGATTCGGGTACATTTCGGATATGCAAGCTCGCCATGCAAGCAATGCTAGCATTGCTTGCATCTGACATCAACTTGTTTAGCAGTTACCCGGGAGTATAGCGTTTGACGCTTGCGGCGGCCGCGGCGCGGTTAAGCCTTTCATCCAGCGTCCACAACTCGGCCTCGGATAGCAGCGCGGAAGCGAGCAAATGCGCATCGATCCAGCCAATACCCGTGCCCCAAAGCTTCCGGTCTCTAACCAAGCGTAGCGCTTCCTCGTGAGTAGCGGGCACAGCGGGCGGAAGGGCTTCGAGATCAGAGAGGATGCGATCTCGATTCTTGAGATTTCCGCACGCCAGCTCACCCACGACGAACGGATGAACCATCACCAAGCCTTCACTGAGCAAGTGGGCGAGCTTTGAACCGGCCTCGCGGAAGTGTGCAATCCACACTGAGGTATCAACGAGAATCATCGCGCCGTTCCCGGTCGACGCCTGCGCACGGGGCGGGCGCCCGGTTCGGCGCCGGCCAGAGCGGCCAAACGGCGAGCCGCCTCCCGAGCAATCAAGGCCTCGAGCCCGGCACGCACCAAGGCCGTCTTTTGCCGGATGCCTGACAATTCTCGAGCCCGTTCGAGCAAAGCTTCATCGATCACGAGTGTTGTTCTCATATGCGGAAGTATGCATGATCTGTGCATATGCGTCAACACATCCAATCCGCAAAAAAAAGGGTACCGGACACCCTTGCGCTCCCTCACCCGCGCGACATCAGCGTCTTCAGCAGGTGCCACGAACGATCATACCATCCTGTATCCTGCCAATTAGAGTGGGACTGATGAGTTGGAAAGAACCGTTCCTGGGTGGCGCACTGTCAGCGAAAATCCTCCAATGTAGCGTCGCGTCGTCAAGCTCTTTGTCTGTTCCTTCATAGCACAGAACTGTGGTCGAGCCACCCGGTGGCGGCAGCCTTTTCTCGACCTTTAATTGGCAGGTCAAATCGTGAGCGAACTCCATGTCTGGATAAACCGGGTGTAGCAGCTCCCAAAACAAGCCGCCAGGCGCGGCGCGATTCTTTAGCACCAGCGGTAGGTCAAATGGCTGGATTCTCAATATGCCATGCTCCACAAAGATGCACGCGTTATTCGCCTTTACCCTCCCGACGTTCTTGAGGGTTAGCCTTACGCCCATCTCCACCTGAGCTCTGAGGGTATGCGGTACCGTCTGAACGTGTACCCTAAGTACCTCGGAATGGACTACGTTCAAATTGGGGTGTATCGCTCGGTTCCGGATGTCCTCTATCAGTTTATGAGGGGCAGGCCGCGAGGAACCGCCCATTCTCACGTAGTAACGGTAGTCTCGATTTGACTGATGTGGTGCACGCTCGCTATCGGGGACGTCAACCACATAGATTGCCTTACCCTGCCGAATGGGCGAGTGCGGACTCCGGGCAGAAATGCAGTAAACGTTAACGCCGGTTATTTCATAGTCTGTGAGTGTTGGGATTACGCTCTCCAGCCAGTCTTTTGGTGACCGGCCACCCTTAATGACCGATGATATACCCCCATTGTCGATCTGGCCGTCATCGGTCACGCCATACAGTATGCGGCCGCCACCCATGTTGGCAAATGCAGAAAGCTGTTTGGCGAGTTCGTTCTTAACATCAGATTCGTTCACTCCCGGCAGTGTCAAGTCGAGCATACGGGAGCCCTTACGTTCCAGTTTGTCGTCTTCCATGGGCAGAGATAGGACGTCATCCTCGGTCCACTCACTAGCTGGCTTAATCACAAACCCTCCCCTTCAATCACGATTGCCGATCGACTCGGGTCCCCGACCGTTCAAGGGCGGGCTGGCGCAGACCTCGGCGTTTGAGGTCTGCGACGCCCCGGAGTCTGCGCCAGCCCGCGAGATGGTTATCTTAGGTTGCCTACTTCGCTCGCCAGCTTTTCCAGCCAGCTTCCCTGTTCTTCCTTAGAGCTGCCCATAGTCCTGCCAACGTGAATAGAGGCAGCGCCAAATGCCCCCAAACTGCGGGGCTGCCAAAGCCACTGTAACTCCCAACTATCGCAGCCATAAACCCCGTTGCTGCCGCTCCGAAGATAATCAGACAGGTGCGCAGTCGTCTTCCTTAGTTGTCCCGGATGGCAGTAATTGCCGTTACGATGAATGCAACAAAAATCAAAGAGAGACCATTGATCATACGCCCCCTCCATCGATCCCCGTTGTGCCCAGGCTAGCCAACGAGACCGGAAGCCGCAGAGTCCCAACTGCAGGGACTGTGCTAGCCCGTCCGGCACACGCGGAAAAGAGACGCGGACCACTAAAGCGGTGGTCCGCCCTACCCGCCTTAGGCGGCGGCCTGCTCCGAAGCGGAAGCCACCGGAACTAGGAATCTGCGTTGCCGCGTCCACCACACTTTGACGCCCAATCTCGCGCACGCCTGCTCGAGCGGTTCGTCTCGCACTTTACAAACCACGACGGGTATTGCTGCGTGGACTCCATACTGAATTTCGAGCATGTGTTTACCAACCACGGCCTGACCGATCACCCAACGGTTAAGGTCATAATCGACCTCAATTGCTTCCACTGTCTTGCCTTCTATTCGTTTCCTGAATTCTTCCCCATGGAGTTTCTGGACCTCCCCGGGCGACACATCCGGGGGGACAACGCGAACTCCGTCAATGTACCGACGCTCACCGTGCCGTGAGCGCTCCCCGACGGCCACTTCCGTGAAGATGACTCCACCCACGCTCTCCACGTACCTTCTAAGGAGACTATCCTGTTTTTTGCTCATGCATCCTCCGATCCAAGCCGGTAGCACAGAGTCGCCGCCTTTGCAGCGCTGCGGCTTTTTATATTAGATAATGCATTCTACATTAATGTGACTACACTAAAATGCCGTAGCGAAAAGCCGCAGAGTCCCAACTGCACGGACTTTGCGCGTGCCCGCTCACTTCTCCACTGCGGTTGCTTTCCTCAGCGAGCTGAACCAAACATACAGACACAGACCCACAAACAGCAGGGCGGAAACGCTTTGCGACACCGGGTCGTGCGCGTAGAAAGGCGTCTGGATCCACTCTTCCTTGAAATGCGGCAGCACGCGCAGCGCCGCCCCAATCACCCCGCCGAGCGCGCCGCCCGCCATCAAGCCGCCGGCAATGATGATGCCGCGCTCGCGGATGATCTTGCCGTGCTCGCCGCCTACCTTCTCCCCGCGCTTGTTTACCAGGTGCGAGAGAAATCCGCCGACCAGGATCGGCGTGGTCAGTTGCAGGGGCAAATAGACGCCCAGTGCAAAGACCATGGACGAGAGGCCGAGCATCTCCACGACCACGGTGAGCATAGCCCCCATGCCGAACAACATATAGGGGACCGGCTGGCCGCTCATGAATCCCGACACCACGGCTTTCAGCGCGGAGGCCTGGGGCGCCACCAGCACCTGCCGCGGGTCGCCGGGCACGGCCTCTCCGAATTGGAAGGCCTTGGCGAGCAGGATGATGGTTAAGCCCGCGGCGATGGCCGAGGCGACCACCCCGATGAACTTCACCTTCTCCTGCGCCGCAGGAGTGGAACCGAGCCAGTAGCCGGCTTTCAGGTCGGTAATGAACTGTCCCGAGGCGCAGAGGGCGACACAGACCATGCCGGCGATGGCCATCACGAACAACATCCCGGCGGTCCCGGAGAGTCCGCACTTCAACAACACCACCGCGCAGACGATGACGGTCATCAGCGTCATGCCGCTGGCCGGGTTGTTGGCCGTGGTGGCAATGGCGTTAGCCGCCACCGTGGTGAAGAAGAAGGCGAAGAGCAGCGTCAGCGCCAGGCCCACGGCGACGACGGTCCAAGAAACCTGAAGGTGTTTGAAGAACGCGGCCACTGCGATCGCTCCCAGCGCTACGCCCAGGACGATGGTGAGGATGGGAACGTCGCGGTCGGTGCGTTCCAGGTGCGGGGCTTCGCCGTGGCGGAAGGCGTGCAACGCGATGCCGAACGATCCGGCCACCACGCGCAGCGACTTGACGATGCCGAAGAGGCCGGCGGTGGCGATGGCGCCCACGCCGATGAAGCGCACATAATTGCGGTAGATGTCCGCGGCCGCCATGTGCGAAATGGGCAGGGTGGCAGGGTACACCGTGACGTCGCCCATGTGGCTGCCGATGAACCAGATTATGGGGACGAGCACGAAGTTCACCAAAATGCCGCCGGCGCAGAAGATCAGGGAAATGCGCAAGCCCATTACGTAGCCCAGGCCGAGCACGAAGCTGATGGCGTCGAAATTGAAGACCATGCGCCCGCGCTCGGCCAGGGACCGGACCGCGGGTACGAACTGGAAATTCAGATACTCCTTCCAAACGTGGAACGTGGTGGCAAAGAAGTCGTAAACCGCGGCGATGACCGTGGCCTGAATCAGCAGCCGGGCTTGCGAGCCGCCCTTCTCGCCGGTCACCAGGACTTCGGTGATCGCCGTGGCCTCCGGAAAGGGCAGCTTGCCGTGCATTTCGCGCACAAAGTAGCGCCGCAGCGGAATAAGGAAAAGAATGCCCAGGCAGCCGCCGGCGAAGCAGATGAAGATGACCTGCACCGGATGCGGGTCGAGGTGGAGAATGTAGAGGGCCGGCACGGTGAAGACAGCTCCGGCCACCACGCTGCCGGAGGCGGCGCCCATGCCGGTGATGATCACGTTCTCGAGCACCGTGGAGCGCCGCCGGTAGACGCGCGCCAGGCCGATGGCGAGAATGGAGATGGGAATCGCCGCCTCCATTCCCTGGCCGACCTTGAGGGCGGAATAGGCCGTCGCCACGCTGAAGATGATACACAGCAAGGTGCCCCACAGCACCGCGCGCCAGGTCACCTCCGGGGGCGCCAGGCTGGTGGGCACCAGCGGCACATAGATTTCACCGTCCTTCAACGGCTGGTACGCGTTTTCCGAAAGCGACTTGGTTTCGATATCAGCCATGCGTAGATGCGCCTCCTGACCGGGACAAATCGCTGGGCCGCCCATCATGGCCCCGCGGCGGTCTCCCTCGGTCAAATCGGGGAGCCATTATCCCACAACGAGTCAAGCATCGCTTGCGGCGGCAGCGCAGTGGCGGAGGCGGCACCACGACTGTGGTCACGCTTCGGAAGGAATGCCGTTGCTCGATGGCAGCAATGGAAGTTCGGGCTACATGCTCGGAATAATCCGCGACCCGGAATAATGTGGATCACTCCGCAGGCGGAACAATCCATGTTCATTGCGGTGGGGGGCCCTGGGTGACCTGGACCAGGTCGTCGGGCCGGAGCCACTTGGCGAAGGCGGCGCGAACGTCCTCGGGCGTCAGGGCTACGTAGCGGCGCGCGGCCTGGATGGGTTCGTCCAGCGGCAGCCCGACAATTGACCTTGAGAGCATCCCGCCGGCAATGGCTTCCACACTCGATTCGGAAAGCGGAATCTCCCGCAGCAGCAGCGCCTTGGCCTGCTCCAATTCGTGCTCCGAGGCAGGGGCGGTCTGCATGTCCTTCAAATCGCGCGCCACAGTGGCGTGCGCCTTGGAGACGTTGGGGGGATCGCAGCCGTAGCGCACTTCGTAGACGCCGCGCGTTCTGCCCACGTCAAACGACGAGGACACCGTGTAAACCAAGCCTCCCTTTTCCCGTAGATCACGGTAGAAGCGGGTGGCGTAGAACCCGCCGCCCAAAATGTGATTGCCTAGTTGGAGAGCGTAGTAATCGGGATTGAAGCGGTTCAGGCTCAGCGTCTCCGCCAGCGTCACCTCATCCTGCACGCGGCGGGCATTGGGGACGGCCGTGGCGGCCGGCGGGTTGGCGGGCGCGGTGGGCAGGTCAGTGTCCGGCTTGGCGCCCTCGGCGGTCCAGCCGCCGAAGTACTTGGTGATGACGGCCTTTGCCTCCTCCGGCGGGATATTGCCAATCACGACGATGGCCGCCAGGTCGGGCCGGAAGGTCCGATGGTAGTAGTTCTTGACATCCTGTAAGGTCAAGACTCCCACGGTGGCCGGCGTCGCGTGGCGCAAGCTCGGGTCGTCTTTCGGGAAGAGTGCCGAGTCCACTGCCAAGCGGGTGAGAAAATCGGGACTCTCAAGCTGGCCGGCCACGGCGGCGGCGAGCTGTGGCTGCACAATCTTGAACGCGTCCTCGGGCAGGGCCGGCGTCAGCTCATTCGCGGCCAGGAGTTGGACGGCCTGGTCAAATTTTGGCGGAAGGGCCTGCACGGAAAAACTGGAGCCGGCAGATTCTTCCGCCCCAATGTCGTCGAGCGCCTTTTGAAACGCCACGCGGTCGAGCGTGGTTGTTCCATATTCAAACAGCTCGTTCAGGAGGCTGGACGCGCCTTCCTGGCCCTTGGGCGTCTCGATGTCGGGATTGTTCTTGATTTCACCTGAGACACTCACGGTGTTGCTGACCGACTCCGGCTGGATAATCAGTTTCAAACCGTTTGGCAGCGACGTGACCAACGGGTGCAGGCTTGATTGCGGCACGGTGAGGCGGCTGAGCGCCGTGGCCGCCCACTCGGGGAGCGCCACCGCATGCGTCTGCGTGGACGCCAGCGACTCCTTCCCGCCAAACGCACTGGAAGAGATTGGCTTGCCCGCGGCCTGCGGGGTCAGGACGGCAGTGATTGCCTCATTGAACTTCAGGTATTGGGCCGCGACGCGGTTGACATCCCCTGTGGTGGCTTTGGCTATGGCTTGAATATCCTCGTCGGGCGAGCGACGTCCCTCGACGGCCACGGCATCCGACCATTCCATCGCCAGTCCGGAAACCGAATTCCTTTGGAATTCGGCATCCACGAGCTCGTGCCGCTTGGAGGCCTCCACCAGGTCGGAGGGCAGGCCGTTCTTCGCGTCATCGGCCAGGATCTTCTTGACCTCGCTCACCATTGCATCCCCGTCACCGCCTTTGGGGTAGACCGCCAATGCATAGCCCAGGCTGGCTTCCGGCAAGCTGGACAATTGGAACCCGGCATAGAGCGCCTTTCCCTGGGGAACCAGTTCATACAAGGAGCCGCGCTGGCTGCTCAGCGTATCGGCAAGCAACTGGGTGGCGGCGTAGTCCGGGCTGTTCGACCCCGGCATGCGAAAAGAAACCACCGCCAACCCGTAAGGCAGGTCGGTGGGAAGCGCCAGCGCCTTGCTCTGCACCGCTGCCAGGTTCACCTGGGGCCGGGGCGGTAAAGTCTTCCTGGGTATGGGGCCAAACAGGGTTTTCACCTGCGCGAGGACGCGTTCCGGCTGGACGTCACCCGCGATGACAAAGACGGCGTTGTTGGGGGCGTACCACCTGCTGTAGAAATCGTGAAGCATCTGCCCGGTGGTTTTGTTGAACGATGGCCGCGAGCCCAGCGCATCATGGGCGTACGGCGTCCCCTGAAACATGGCCTCGAGTAACTGGGTGTAGAACACGTATTGGGGATTGGAAAGGTCCTGCGCCACCTCTTGCTCAATGGCGGGGCGCTCCTCGTCCCACAGGGCATCGCTGTCCAGAACGCCGCTCATGCGGATGGCATCAACGTGCAGAGCCACGTCCAGATCTTCGGCCGGGACGGTGAAAAAGTACTGCGTCACGGTTTGCTGCGTGTCGGCGTTGAAATTGCCGCCCATAGCGGCCGAGATGTCGGCCAGTTGATCCGCTGAGAGGCCGGGGTTGCCGCGAAACATCATGTGTTCCTGCGCGTGGGCCATGCCCGGGAAGCCCTCCGGCGCTTCGTTCGAGCCCACCTCATAGTTCATGACAGTGGTCACCACCGGCGCCAGCGTGTCGCGTACGATGACCACGCGCAGTCCGTTGTCCAAGGTCGCGCGCGTCACGTTAGCCGCAGAGGGCTCCGCCTGGGGACGGGCCGATTCAAGCGACGCGCAGAACAGCAAAGCAACCGCGCACGCCATTACCCATGGCCTTTCCAAACTCGCTGTAGGACGACCTGAATGCCGGAACGGGTGTAAGCGCAACATGAAGTTCCCCCAATTGTGACGTTTGAATCGCTCCGCGATTGCCCGTATCTGACTCTAACATCTTAAGAGTAACCAATTTGGGAAAGATTGCATAGAAAGTTGGGCGTTGAGATAAACCGGATCGTGACGTTTTCGGCGCAATGCCATTGATTTTAGCCCGCGAAGCCGGCGCCGTCCTGTACATGACGACGCCGGCTTCGCGGGCTTCCAAGCCAAGCGCCGGGCTTACCTCACGCTTCGACAATCATTAGTCTTTTTCACGCAACTGCCGTTTCCACACGCCCTCTGCGCTACGCGGCGGTCCGGATATTGCTGGGTAGCAGGCCGATGACCACCGTTGCAGGTGTAGCGGTGTTCGCTTCAGTCAGACTGTCGGACAAAGAACACGCTTCCGCCGGCGGATGGGTGGTGGGCTGGGCATTCGCGGTCGCGCCATCACTCTTCAGTTTCCCTGTATTTTCTTCAACATAGCCGGATGCACCTTCATTTTTGCGTACGTTTTTCTCTGTGCCGTCTTCGGCGCCTGTGTTCTGAGCTTGAACCGCCGCCATGGCCGGTGCGACGGCTGCCGTTTCTCCGATTACCGCATCGTGGGTAGCTGGGCTCGGAACCGGGGGTCGCGGATGGTGGTCTGCTGCTTCGGACTTCGGACCCGGGACCTCGGACTCTCCCTGCGGCTTGCCTTCGGACTTCGGACGCCGGACCTCGGACTCTTTTTGCAGCTTCATCAGGTCACGGATGAGCCGCGCGAACTCCCGGAAGCACGAGCGTTCCTCGCGGCGCATCAACTCCAGTTCCTTGCTCACCTCGAAGGCAAGGAGGTCGCGGGAGCGCGCCGAGAGGGGCGCCTCCTGCGCGGCCACGGCTTGTTGCCACTGCTCCGTCGCGCCGCGCAGTTCTTCCGCCGCCAGGCGCCACAACTGTTCGCGCAGCGGATCGCGGTCGTTGCCCTGCGCCACGGGAATTTCGGGATCGCGCAGGAGAGACTCGTCCGCCTCAACTCCATGCACAACGCCCTGCCACTCCTGGTCGCTCATGGGCTCGGGCAGAGGAGGGGGCGCCGGACGGGTAAAGCGGTGCGGCCGGCGCAACTGCTGCAGGAGCAAGAGGATTTGTTCCATGTGCGTGCCCCGGTGCCGCTGCATGACCTCCTGGCACTGCTCGACAATCCCGTTGGGCGCATAGAAGTCGGGGCGGGCTACGGCGCGCTGGAGGTCGCCCAGGAAGCCCCGGACGTCGGCGCCCTCCCCGCGCAGTTGGCGGGCGGCTTCCCGGCGTCTGGCTTCGAACTGGCGGATGTGGTTGGCCATCTTGCTTTCCTGCTGGCGCTCGGCGCGCTGCATGCGGAACTGCAGGCTGGCCAGGCGGCTGGTGATCCACTCCTGGCAGTCGTTGGCGGGGCGGAACTGCGCGCGCATGCCCTCCACCAGCGCGGCCAGGTCGGCGGGGTCTTCGCCCAGCGCCACCAGCGCTTGTTCGCGCACCTCGGAGTAATACCCGTGGCGCAGGTTGGCGGCGCGGGCGCGCTCCTTGCCTTCGGGGGTGGCGGCGCCGTGCGACTGCCGCCCGTTGCGCCGGTGCGCCTCCAGATTCTTCTCGGTCATGGTTTGCTCGACGAGTGCCATATAGAACTCCTTGGGATACGGGATAAGGGATAAGGGATACGGGATAAGGGATAAGGGACACGAGATAAGGGACACGGGAATCAGTAAGAGCATTCGTTTACCGCGGCAACGCGGAGGGTCAGGCGCATACCCGGGCGATCCATCCGCCGGGAGAACCGCCGGCCCATCCGGGTACCGCCGCATTATTAAACAGATGATACCTGGTCTTGTCAAGTAAAATCAGCTAGGCCATAGCCGATGGGCTGGTCACAGCCGCCGCCCTTGACTGTGCGCAGCACCTTGGAGTGCGGCCGCGAAGCTGCCGCTTTTCCTCTCCCCGTACCGAACGAAGGGGAAAGGGCGCACGAACGGGAAACAAAGGCGGCAGCTTCGCGGCCGCACGCATTATGAAGGGGTGCCCCTTTTGGGTTAGGTTAATTCCAGGAGAATGGAAAGAAACCAATCCAAGGAGGAACACCCCATGAAGCTTGTCAAGGATATCGTAAATCGGGTCGTTCGGTACATCGGCATGGACGTTCACAAAGACAGTACGACGGCGGTGGTTCTGGATGCGCAAGGCAACCGGGTGATGCAGGTGACGCTGCGCACCGAAGGCACCGTGCTGGTCGACTTCGTGCGCGGTCTCAGCGGCAGGTTGCATCTGACCTTGGAAGAAGGCACGTACTCGGCCTGGCTCCACGCGCTGCTCTCGCCCTGGGTGGAGAAACTGATCGTCTGCAACCCGCGCCAGAACGCTCTGCTCAAGCAGGGCAACAAGAGCGATCCCATCGACGCGCGGAAGCTGGCGGAGTTGCTGCGTCTGGGTTCGCTGAGCGCGGTGTATCACGGGGCGCCGGAAATGCGCACGCTGAAAGAACTCGCCGCCAGCTATGCCACCTTGGTGCAGGACGGCACGCGGGTGATGAACCGGCTGAAAAGTTTGTACCGCGGCCGGGGGATCCGCTGTGGGGGAACGCAAGTGTACTCGCCGCGGCATCGCGCCCGCTGGTTGGAGCAGTTGGTGGAACCAGGCGCTCGCCAGCGGGCGAAGTTGCTCTACCAGGAGCTGGATCTGCTGCTCCAGCTCCGTCCCCAGGCGCGGCGCGCGTTGCTCGCTCAAAGCCGCCAGCACCCGGCGCAGAAAATTCTGCGCACCATTCCCGGCCTGGGACCGGTGCGCGTGGCGCTGCTGCTGGCTTGGCTGCAAACGCCTCACCGCTTCCGCAACAAGCGCAAGTTGTGCGGTTACGGAGGCCTGGGCTTGCTCACCCGGGGCAGCGCGCAGTATCGGCTGGAGAAAGGCGAACTGGTGGTTTCCCCCAAA
>CAWDRP010000002.1:0-637357 GCA_963804755.1 uncultured Acidobacteriota bacterium | reverse complement strand
GGGGTGATGGTGCGGGGACTCAATCCCGCCCACAACACGCACCTGAAAGACATCTTTAAAGGCGCGGCCCTGGCCGCCTGCCAGCGTCCCGGTCCTCTGCGCGAGGCCTACGAACGACTGCTGCGGGAAGGAACGCAGGAGCACTTGGCGCGCCTCACCCTCGCGCGCAAGATCGCGACCTTGGTTTTGACTCTGTGGAAGAGAGGAGAACGTTTCGACGCACAGCGACTGAGAAGAGAACAAGCAGCCTAGCCTCACGATGTGGGCACGGCTCCGCGCCCGGGTTCTCCCCGGCCGGGGTCCGCCGCAGCGCGAGGCCCGAGGGTTGAGGGTGAGTCTCAACTTGGAGTTTAGGCAGCGGCCACCACGGCGCCAGTCTCCTCCGCACGCTAGGCCCCCTCGCACCACCCGACAAAGCTGTAGGCCATGAGTCTCTGATAGAACCATCGTGGGCATCTTTGACCCCAGGTTAGCTTGTCGCGTCTCCCGTCGCGGCGGACGTTCCCTCGACTGAATCATGAACCCGGTAGGACCTGTAAACTTCGTTGGCTGCCATAGTCACAAGGGGCGGGACGTCGAAGAGAACTTCCTCTGCCCGTCAGCGGGCAGAAATTTCTCTTGACATCCCCCTTCATAGAACTCCAAGGTGCTGCGCACATTTTAAAATGCGGTTGCGAACCTCGAGAACCATTGGCAAATCTCGTCATCCTGAGCATCGATGCCTTTTATCGGGGCGAAGGATCTGCATTATGTTTTTGGATTGCGGGGGAAAGACAAATGCAGAATCTTCGCCCAAAAAGCGGGCCTCAGAATGACGGGGTCAGCGCGCCGGGCCAGCCATAAAGAAAGGCCAATGCGGATTCTTCGCCCCAAGAAGCGGGGCTCAGAATGACGGGGCGAGGGGCGGGGCTCCGGAGGTAGCCGCGCCCGCCGGCCTTGGCTGTGCGCAACACGTTGGAGTGCGGCTGCTAATTCGGCAGCGGCCGCAGGCTGGCAAGCAGCTTTTCCGGGGGCAGGGTATTGAGCACACCCGATTTTTCCATCCATCCGCGGCGGGCGGTGGTGACGCCGTATTGCATCAGCTTGAAATGCTTGGGGTCGTGCGCGTCCGTGGAAATGATCACTTTCATGCCGCGGTCGCGCGCCAGCTTAACGTGGCGGTCGCACAGGTCCAGCCGTTCGGGGCTGGCGTTGATTTCCAGGATCACCCCGAGCTTCTTGGCCGCCGCGAAGACCTTCTCCAGGTCAAACAGGAAGGGCTCGCGCCGCAGGATCTGGCGGCCCGTGGGATGGCCGAGGATGCGCACATACGGGTTCTCGAACGCGCGCAGCAAGCGCGTGGTCATTTCTTCTGCCGGCATGTTCATCCGCGAATGGACGCTGACCAGCACGATGTCCAATTGCTTCAACAGTGCGTCCGAATAATCCAGGCTGCCGTCGCCGAGAATATCCACTTCCGCGCCTGCCCAAATTTCAATGCCTTTCACCTTTTTTCGCGCGGCGTGAATGCGGCGTATGTGCTCGGCGGCGCGGTTCTCATCCAGACCGTTGGCGATGGTGACTGCTTTCGAGTGGTCGGTGATAAGGATGTACTGGTAGCCGAGTTGTTTGGCGGCGCCGGCCATGTCTTCGATGCTGGAATGGCCGTCGGAGGCAGTCGTGTGCATTTGGAGATCACCGCGCATGTCGCCCAGTTCGACGAGCTTGGGCAAGGCGCCTTTTTCCGCTGCCTCGATTTCGCCCAGGTTTTCCCGTAATTCGGGCGGAATCCACGGCAGGCCGAGTTTCGCATAAATCTCCTCTTCCGTGCGGCTGGCCAGAACCTTTTCGCCCTCGAAGAGGCCGTACTCGTTCAGCTTCCAGCCGTGGCGCTTGGCCCGGTCGCGCAGCGCTACGTTGTGTTCCTTGGAGCCGGTGAAGTATTGCAAGGCGGCGCCAAAGGCCGAGCGCTCAAGCATACGCACATCCACTTGCATGTCATTCTTGAGCTTCACGCTGACTTTGTCCCCGCCCTTGGCCAGGATCGTTGCGATGCCCGGGAACTTGACGAAATGATCAGCGATGCTCGTTGCGTCTCGGCCGGTGACGAGCAAATCCAGATCGCCCACCGTTTCGCGCCCACGCCGCAGCGAGCCGGCGGGCGTCACCTCCTCGACGCCCGGACATTCGCGCAGCCAGGCGGTGAGCACTTCCGCGGTTTCGTGGGCCGTATCCAGGCGGAACCGGCAGGCCGCGCGTCGAAACGCCTCGATGGCCTTCAGGATGTTTTCTTCCGATTTCGCGTTCATCCCCGGCAATTCGCGCAGGCGGCCTTCTTTGGCGGCGGCCTCCAGTTCGTCCACGCAGGTGACGTTGGCCTGCTGGTAAAACAGGCGCACTTTCTGCGGCCCTACCGTCTGGAGTTGCAGCAGTTCCAGCAGCGTGCGCGGGACTTTCGCAAGCTGCTCCTGGTGGTAGGCCAAACGCCCCGTCTCAACCAGTTCGGTGATCTTCTTGGCCAGGTCGGTGCCGATGCCGGGAATGTCGGTGAGTTTGCGCGTAGGATCGTGGGCAATATCCGCGAGACGCTCGGGATGGCTCTCGATTGAGCGCCTGGCGCGGTCGTAGGCCGCCGACTTGAAACTCCACTTGGGATCGTCCTGAATAATCTTCATCAGGCTAGAGATTTCCTCGAACACCGCGGCGATTTCGCGATTCTCCATGAAGTCCTCCGATGGGGGCCGGAAGCAATAGTTTACTGCGAACTGGTGAAACCTCAAATCCCCGCAGATGCTGCGTTTTCAAATCGCTGCGGCAGGTTGTGGCGGAAGCATCGGCGCGCGTGGTTCAAGCGATTGCGAGCCGACGTATAGGCGCATTCCTACCCAGATGATCCCGCACGTCGCAGCCGGCCAGAGCGCAATGGCCACCACAATCAGAGAGGAGGCTGCCAGGGGAGAGAATGCCGCGACGTACATCGGCAGCTCCGTTCCGAGGACCAGCGTGCTGAGGCAAAGCACCCATCTTTCGGCGGAGGTCGCCTCGCGCACCTTCGCCCAAAGATACGTTAAAGGCAGAATCGCCAGCACGAAGTGATGAGGCCAACTGAAGGGAGCTGCCACGAGGTAGACGAGCGGCAACAGAATGAGTTCGTGGACTAAGCCTTTCGCATCTTTCCTTGTCCGCCAGCACCAGAAAACGAACCCCAGGCAAATTAGGACGCTACAAATCCTTTCGAGCAGGGCAAGTCCGGGAGGAACAGGCCATTGTATGGCATCCGTAAAGCTGGCGAAATACCTGGGGCCGCGCAGCGCATCGATGAACCCTGCAAAAGAGCGGTTGACGATATTTCCGACGCCCGAAGAGATACTGGGGTATATCGCCGCCAGCCAGGTCAGATTCGTCTGCCAACCCAATTGCCATACAGAAATTGCCGTGAATCCAACGACGCCTGACACGTATGCGGCCAGCCACCGCCACTGTCGGCGCACGACGAGAAGCGGCACGGCGATGATGGGCGCGACCTTCAACGCCGTCCCCAACGCGAAGCACAGGGCTGATGGTATGGGCCTACGGCCTTTGAGAAGATAAACGCCCGCAGTCCAAAGGAACAGAATGGGTGCGTTGACCTGCCCACAAACGAGGGTGTTTCTGAAGGGATAGAAGAAACAGACGGCTGCAAATGCCAGGCAAAACGTCTTGAGCTGAGGTCCGAAAGGGACTACCTTCAAAGCCAAATAGATCGTGATTGCTGTCAGAAGGATGGTGAGGATTTCCCAGGTCAGATAAGCCCAACGCCACGGCAACATTGCCAGGGGCGCCATAACCAGCGCGCAAAGCGGCGGATTTGTGAACCGGAGGATTTGCGGGAACAGGTTGGCTCGGAACGTTTGTGCCCACGGAGAATTGTCGTTGCGGTCTTGATACAAGACTGAGTATCCCCGGTGAGGGTCGGAGGGCGGGCAATAGAGAGGTGGGGTTCCGTGCTGCAAAGCGACTTTTCCGCCAAGGTAAAACACCGGAAAATCGACGGGAATGAGCTCGTTTTCCGTTGCGAAAGCGCGCTCCGCCGAGGTTTCGATATTTGTCGTCAGCGCGAGGCAGAGAATCGTCAGGTACGCGAACGCGAAAGTACGGTCGTGCTCCGCGGATAGCAAGTTTTTTCCTCTTGTATGTTCAATTTGTGTCGCGTCTCCGAAGTCCCCCCAGTTTCCCAGAGATTGGGACCAAATGGAAGCGCCAATATCGACTTGGGTTGCAGTCTATCGAGCGGCCTCCCCCCGCTCATCTTCTTCTATAAGACTTCTCTAGGAGGCTGCTGCCGCGGGGTTGGGTTGCCTTCTGGGGTCCTCGGTGGTAGTTTGAAGGTTGCTTGGAGTGAACGGCATGTTTCAGCGCCTGAGCTTGCAGGTCAAGATCATCGGCATCTTTACGGTCACGGTCATGGTGGTTCTGGGTGTATCAACGTTTATTGCGACCTACCTGACTCGTGACCCGGTGGAAAGCGAGTTGTACCGCAAGGCTCTGGCCCAGGCGCGCCAGACGGCTCGTCAGATTGCCGCTCTCGACACGCTGGCCAGGAGCGATGTCCTGGGTACGACCCTTCATCAACTCCAGCACGATGCGCCGGGCATTCTCCAGGCCGACGTTTACGATCATCAACCTCAGCACCACCTCGTGGCTACCACCAAACCGGACGGCCAACATCTGGAACTCGACAACATTCCCGATGTGGAAAAATTAAACGAATACTTCAAGCCCGATGAAGATCAGGAGAGTATTGAGCCCGAGAATCGCCGGGCGTGGATCATCAGCACGACGATCGGCGCGCATGGCGACCCGATCGGCTGCTTGATCCTCATGGTCTCGCGGTCCAGCCTGAACGAGGTCACCTGGGACCTGGTGCTGCGCAACCTGCTGCTGATGCTGGCGAGTTTCGTGGTCGTCGTTTTGGTGATCCACGTGTTCTTCCTGCGCGCCGTGCGGCGGCCGGTTAAAGAAATGACCCGCGTGATGGAATCGGCGGAAAGCGGGCAGCTTAATGTGCGGGCCCGGCTCCAGAGCTGGGATGAGATCGGCTTGCTGGCCGCTCACCTGAACCGGATGCTGCGACGGATTGAGAATTTCAGCAAAGAGCTGAACCGCAAGGTTGAAGAAGCCACCAGCGAGGTGGCGCACCGGAACGAAGAACTGCGGCGCATCAACGAGGAGCTTTTCGAGACGCAGAAGAATCTGGCCCGCTCGGAACGACTGGCCGTGGCGGGCCAGCTTGCCGCCAGCCTGGCGCACGAAATCGGTACACCGCTCAACTCCATTTCGGGGCACGTGCAGTTGCTGGCGCGGCGCAAGAGCAATGACGAAGCTACCGCCCGGCGGCTCCTCGTGATTGAAAAGCAAGTGGAGAACATTGTGCGCACCGTGCGGCAGTTGCTTTCCTGGACGCGCAAATACGAGCTGCGGCTGGAACTGGTGGACCTGGGGCGCGTGCTGGATGACGCGGTCCTGCTTTCGTCGCCGGTTTTGGATCTCAGGAAAATCCGCGTCCGCATGAACCTGACTAAGAATTGCCCGAAGATTTACGGTGATTCCGGTTACCTGCACCAGGTGTTTTTGAACTTGATCAACAACAGCGCCGATGCCATGCCGTATGGCGGCGAGCTCCGCATCGAGCTGCGAACGGTACCAACGGATGGGCTCGGTGACGGGGTCGTCGCCTCCCCACCTGCTGATTCCGGAATAAATCCCGCCGATGCGATCGAGGCGGTTGAGGTGGTTATCGCGGACACCGGTACGGGGATGGCGCGTGAAACTTTGGCGCACATTTTCGATCCCATGTTTACGACCAAGCAGATCGGGACGGGAGCGGGCCTGGGGCTCGCCATCTGCGATCAGATTGTTCGGCAGCACGGCGGCACCATTCGCGTGGATAGCGAGCCGGGCCGCGGGACAACTTTTACCATCCGGTTACCTTTTGATAGCCGCGAAAAAGCGGAAGGACCGGTGCTAACCTCAGTGACGAGTGAAAAGTGACAAGTGACGAGCGACCTGTGACCGAAAATCCTGCAAACATTCTGGTGGTGGACGACGATGAGGACACGCGCGAACTGCTGCGCGAAGTCCTGAGCGAAGAGGGCTATCGTGTCAACACCTCCGCGAGCGGCGAAGAGGCCATGGCGATCGGGCAACGAGAATTGTTCGACGTCATTATCAGCGATATGCGCCTGGGTACCCGGCTCAATGGTCTGGACGTGCTGCGGGCTTACAAGGCGATTCAGCCGGAGTCGGAGGTTATCCTGATTACGGCCTTCGGCTCCATGGAAACCGCCATCGAGGCGGTGAAGGCCGGCGCGTTCGACTACATTTCCAAACCGTTCAAGATCGACGAAGTTCTCTTGCAGGTACAGCGGGCGCTCGCCAACCGCAAGCTGCTGCGCGAGAATCGCAATTTGAAGCGGCAACTCGGAAAGCAAGTGCAACTTTCGAGTCTGGTGGGTAACTCTCCCAAGATGCTCGAGATTTACAAGAAAATCGCCATGGTGGCGGATTCGCGCTCGACCGTGCTCATTTATGGCGTCAGCGGAACGGGCAAAGAGTTGGTCGCCAAGGCGATCCACTACAATGGGCCCCGCGCCGAGCAGCGCTTTTACGCCGTGAATTGCGGTGCGCTGACCGAGAGTCTGCTCGAGACCGAATTGTTTGGACATGTCCGCGGCTCGTTTACGGGCGCCACGGAAAACAAGCGCGGCATTTTCGAAGAAGCGAGTGGCGGGACTGTTTTCCTGGATGAAGTCAGCGAGATGAGCCCTGCGCTCCAGGTGAAGGTGCTGCGGACCCTGGAAGAACAGGAAGTGCGGCGCATCGGGAGCAACGAAGTCGTCAAAGTGGACGTGCGCATTATTGCGGCAAGCAATCGCAACCTGGCGGAATGCGTGGAGGAAGGGAGGTTCCGTCAGGACCTGTATTACCGCCTGCGGGTCATCGAAATCGATATCCCGCCATTGCAGGAGCGCCTGGATGACATTCCGCTGCTGGTTGAGCACTTTCTAAAGAAAATGGGGCGCGAGCGCGAGCACGCCCTTTCCATCTCCCCGCAGGCGCTATCCTTGCTCATGGGGTACACGTGGCCGGGAAACGTGCGCGAACTGGAAAACGCCCTCGAATCGGCGGTGGCGCTCAACCGCACCGGCGTGATCGTGCCGGAAGATCTGCCGGACAAGGTGCGCTCCGCCACGGGCGAGATCAAACGGGTGGAGGACTTCTATGCGGAGTTGCCGCCGCTGGAAGAGGTGGAACGCCGCTACCTGGCGCACGTCCTGAAGGTAACCGGCGGCAACAAGGTTAAGACTTCGGAAATCCTGGGAATTGACCGGCGCACGCTGTATCGCAAGGCGGAGAAATACAAGTTGCTGGTGTGAAAAAGACGGGATACGGCATACGGAATACGGCATTCGGGGCGTGTGGCACCAGCTTGACAGGCCGTAGTCAGGGTTCTAGCCACACACATGCGCCGCGTTCTCCAATTTGCGACAGAATGCTCGTTATGCGGATGGGAAGTGCATTCTGCACCGGCCGCGTGTTCGTGAACGATCAAACGAACTAGAGCGGCAGGGCGCAGATGCGGTTAATCCACTCTTTGGGTTCAGAGGCGGTCCACACAAGAACAAGTGCTTCAATAGCCGCGAGGCGGTCGATTTTTTGTGAAATGATGAAGACTCCGGGACTACTCGCCGACTTGACGAACTCGCCAAAGGCGCGGGGCATCGTCTTTCGATCATGCGAGACGAGAATTCGCCCCTCCGACGCAGCGAGGGCAAGTACCTGAGTATCACTCAGGCTTCGAAGTTCTCCGCTGATTCCCGTCCGAATATCAATTCCAGGTTCGCGGCGGAGAACCCCTTTAATGACGTCGTGGTTAAAGTCAGCGTCGGCCAGGAAGCGGATTTTCATTTCGGCGTGACCGGTAGCTGCCGGCGTGCTTCCTCGAGTTTCCGATAGAGGAGAGGACTGGACTGGCGAGCTTGCTGCCGGAGGTTTTCAAATTCCTGTTCGCCCTGGCGCAGATACGCGTCGATTTCCGCCTGATGACCCAGATAGTAGGCAATCGCCCCGTACACCTCTTCCAAGGTGAGGGTTGGAAACGACTGGGTAATGCTTTCCGGAGAGGCACCGCGCAAAAACTCGTACACAATCGAGTCCAGCGAAACACGCGTACCACTGACTCGGTAACTCCCCTCGCAACGCTCCACATACTCCTTAGCCATCCCGCTACTCCCACGGCGCACCTGTACATTTGCGTAGTGGTGCACCTGCTCCGTTAGCACCATTTTATACTATTCCAGCACCGATAGGGCACTATATCGGGTACTACAGGTACTATATCGGGCACGAGTTCGGATACCACATGGTATACTGCAATCGGGGGTAGGATGAAGTATTCGTATATCGTCAAGTCAGCCGTAAAACAGCTCAAGTCCGGTTTTAAGTTGCCCTACATGGTGATGTTTGAGACCACCCTGATGTGCAATATGTTTTGTGAGTATTGCATTTTTGGGGAAGAGGGCAAGTTCAACGACCTTCAGACGCGCGCCACCCGCGACCGCATCTTCAAGCGCATAGACGAGTTCTGTGACATGGGCATTTTCGCGCTCAGCTTTTCCGGGGGCGAACCGCTGCTGAATCCGAGCACCTGCGATTACATCGCTTACGCAGCCGACAAGGGCATGTGGACTTCCATGCCCACCAACGGTCTGCTGATCAAGAAATACGCCGACGGGGTCGCGCGGCTGGACATGCTGGAAGTGTCCATCGATTCGCTTAATGTGCAGCGGTTTGCCAAGCGCCGGGGAGTGAACGGACTGCCGCGCATCATTGAGAATCTCGAGTACGTGCTCACCAAGCGCCGGCCGTTCACCACGCAGATCAACGCCGCGGTGAATATGGAGAACCTGTACGACCTTCCGGAATTGGCGGAGTTTTGCAGGCAGCGGCACCTGGTGATGCACCCCGAAGCCGTTCACAACGTTATGCGCGACGGCGAGCTGCTGCCCGATTCGGAATTGCACGGCAAGGACCTGGATACGGTGGAGATGTTCTTGCGCGAACTTCGCATGTCGTACCCGAAGAATGTGCGCTTTTACACTCACTATTACGCGTTTTATCGGGCGGGAGGATTCGGGCCGCAGTTTCCGTGCCGCCACCCGTCCAAGCTCATCTCCATGAAACCCGACGGGTCCATTCATCTGCCCTGCGCCTTTGTGACCCTGCACAAGTCTCAGGCGCCGCTGCGGGAAATTTTCGCCTCCGAAGCCGCGAAGAACATAATTGCGCAGGAGTCCACGTTGTGGGATTTCTGCAAGGGGTGCAAGATAGGCTGTCCGTATGAAGTCAGCGCTTTTACGAACAGCCCCATGCTCGCATTGGAAACGGGACTGAATTTCCTGCGGCTATTGTGATGCATCGCGGCAACGACGGGAGTCGCAGAAACCAATAGAAAGAGGGCGGAAGACAGGAGTTTCTTGCGAATGCCCGCGGAAAATTCTGAAGAGACAATTGCGGGGCACATGGGCCGTCACTTCGTGGCTTCTGCGGTTTGCCTTCTTGCGTGGCGAGCACTCGAGCATGCTTCTTAGCATTGTCGGAATAGTCGCCGCAGTTGGTCTGGCCTTTGGCCTGTGGTTCTGGTGGGCCTGCTCCGAACCTTCATCCACTTTTTTCCGCCCGGTACTGATTCGCGGTCCGCAAGAAGGAAAACGCGTGTGCTTAACGTTCGACGACGGGCCGGCGGAGGGGTTTACCGGGCAGGTGCTTGATATTTTGCGCGAGCACAAAGTCCCCGCGACGTTTTTTGTGTGCGGGATGAACGTGGAGAAACACCCCGACTTGCTCCGTCGCATCGTGGCGGAGGGCCATGAGGTGGGGAATCACACCTATTCGCATTCGTTTGTTTACTTCAAGTCCCGGCGGCGGATCGCGGAGGAGATTGACCGGACCCAGGCAATTGTTGAGAAGGTGGTGGGTTTCCGCCCGACTGTCTTTCGCCCGCCGTACGGAGCGCGCTGGTTCGGTCTTGTACCTGCCTTATTGGATCGGGGCATGCACCTGGTTCTGTGGTCGGCCACGGGTTATGACTGGAAGAAAACCGTGGCCGGAATCAAGAGCGCTGCCCTGCGAGAATTAAAGCCTGGCGCGATCATCCTACTTCATGACGGGCGAGAAACCCGCCCCCCTGCTCAGATCGATCGATCCCGTACTGTCCTCGCCTTGCCGGCGATCATTGCCGACGCCCGCCGACTCGGGTACACGTTCAGTGAGCTAAGGGATTTCCTGCCAGCCGCCTAGAGGGGATGTGGCAGATTGCGGCAGTGACAAGCGCGCTGATTCCATCCACATAATCGTGATATCCATTTTTTTTCTGACAGTTATAGAGATTTTGAATCTCCAAATTGAGCTTGGCCGCGCCACACCTTGATTTCGGGCCATTATGACCACTTCGTGTGGCATTTTGCCACACCATGCACCTGGGAAGTCTATTTCCTCCCGACGCGATTATCGGAATTGCCTCATGGTTTTAATAAGTTAGTCAAAACATTAGAGATTGGCACTTGTATTGCCCCGTTAGTCTCCTGATATGGACAAGATCCTGGTGGTTGATGATGATCAGGAAAGCCGCAGTTTGCTCTGCGAAGTTTTGGAGGAGAACGGCTATGCCCCTCTCGCGGTGGCCAGCGGTAGCGCGGCCCGCGAGGTTTTGAGTCGCGACGGGGAATACCGAATCGTCATCGCCGATGTTCAAATGCCGCAAGAATCCGGATTGGATCTCCTCCGCAACCTTCGCCAACAGAACTGCAAGCAGGAAGTCATTCTGATGTCTTCCTTCGTGAGTGGCGCGGAAAAGAGCGCCGCGAAAGCGCTGGGGGCACATGCCTTGTTGGAGAAACCCTTCCAGTTTTCGGAATTGTTGCTGACCTTAGCCGAACTCGCGGCGCAGAATCCCGTTGGCATTTCTTCGTAAGGAAGCCGTGCGGCTTAGGTTGTATCCAAACTCTAGTCACGATAAGGAGTAACGATGGACGTTTCACCGAAAGTCATTGAGATTATCGCGCGTGAGCAACACCTTGACGCAAGCAAGATCACGCTGGACTCGACATTTGCAGAACTTGGCATTGATTCGCTGGATGGCGTGAATATCCTTTTCGCCTTGGAAGAAGAGTTCAAACTCGATATCCCCGACAGTGTCGCCCAGAATATGAAGAGCGTGCGCCAAGTGGTGGATAGCCTCACTCGCGTGCTGGAAGGCAAAGACGTATCTGACCTGGTGGCCATGGCCAAGGGCGAACCTTCACCCACCGTCAGCTAATCCGAGGAATCCGAGGGAGCTAACGTGAGGAGAGTTGTCGTCACCGGCATTGGAGTCTTTGCCTCCACGGGCAAGAACGCCAGCAGCTTCTTTGAAGCGCTGGTGAACGGGCGTTCGGCAATCCGGCGCATCCAGGAATTTGATCCGACACCGTTGACGGTACAGATCGCCGCCGAAATACCTGACTATCAGCCGCTGGACTATTTTCCGGCCAAACGCCTCGATTTGCTCGACCGCTTTAGTCAGTTCGGGTTGTTGGCCGCCAAGCAAGCCATGGAATCCAGCGGTATTGAATTGCGTGATGAAGAGCGGCCGCGTTTTGGCGTGGTGACGGGGACGGGTATGGGCGGCGCCACCACCTTCGAATCCGGCTACTTCAACCTTTTCGCGAAGCAGGCCACGCGCCTGCACCCCTTCACCATTCCCAAGATCATGCACAACGCGGCTACCTCGCAAATCTGCATGGAGTTTGGCGCGGAAGGGCCGTCGCTGACCACGGCCACGGCGTGCTCTTCCTCCGGCCATGCCATCGGCGAAGCCTTTCACTTCATCAAATTCGGGATTGCCGACTTGATGTTGACGGGAGGAACGGAGGCCCCGATCACGTTTGGGATGATCCGCTCGTGGGAATCGGTGCGAGTGCTGGCGCTTGGCAACGGTGATCCCAGCAAGGCCTGCCGGCCCTTTTCGGCTGACCGCGAAGGTCTGGTGATAGGCGAGGGATCGGCGATGCTTCTGCTTGAGGAACTCGATCATGCCCAGAAGCGTGGGGCACGGATTTATGCCGAGATTGCCGGTTTCGGCATGAGTTCCGACGCCAGCCACATCACCCAGCCTTCCATTGAGGGGCCCGCGCGGGCGGTCCGCATGGCACTGGCGGAAGCAGCGGTCAACCCGGAAGAGGTGGACTATATCAACGCCCACGGCACCGGCACCCGCGTGAATGACGTCACCGAAACCCAGGTCATCAAGGAAGTGTTTAAAGACCATGCTCGCAACGTGGCCATCAGTTCCACCAAGTCGATGCACGGGCACGTGATGGGTTCGACGGCCGCCATCGAAATGGCAGCCACGATTCTGAGCATCGGCCACGGAGTAATCCCGCCCACCGCGAACTATACGCAGCCTGACCCGGAGTGCGATTTGGACTACGTGCCTAATCAAGCTCGGGAAAAACCTGTGCGCGTGGCTATTTCCAATTCCTTTGCGTTTGGCGGGCTGAATGCCGTTCTGCTGGTCCGAAAATACGAGTAGAGGCGGGACCCTGAAAGACTGATCCGGGCCTGGAGCTTGTTGATGGTTCCGAAGCGCGTCTGCATTTTGACTCTTGGCGTAGGTACGGGGCATCTGCGCGCCTCGGAGGCGGTACAGCGGGCCCTCTACGACAGGACGGATCCGGTTGACGTGAAAGTGGTGGATGCGCTCGAGACGGCGAAGCGTTGGTTCCACTGGCTTTATGTGGACCCGTACTGGTGGATGCTGCGGAATGCTCCGTGGCTATGGCGCCAACTCTTTGAGTTCCGACAGCGCAACCTGCATCGAGCCACGGCTCCCGAGTGGGTGTTTCGGCGCGGTTGCCGGGACGCGTTGCGTCAAATCAAGAACTTCGCTCCTCACCTCGTGATTGTCACGGAAATCGGCGCGCTGGAAATTGCCGCCTTGGGCCGCCGCGAGGGCTGGTTCAACGCCCCGATCCTGGCGGTGCAAACTGATTTTCAGACCGAGCCTCCCTGGGTACAACCGGAGATAGATGCCTATTGCGTGGCCAGCGAGGAGGCGCGCGCGCAACTGATTGGATGGGGGGTCCTGCCCAATCGTGTTTTGCTTTGTGGTATTCCGGTTGACGCCACCTTTGCTTTGTCGTTCGACAAAAAAGAAGTCATGCGCGCGCTGGGCTTGGATAATCGCCGGCCCGTGGTTCTGGTGATGGGGGGAGGCATGGGGCCGGTCCCGCTTGACAGTGTGGTTTCCAGCCTCGAACTGTGCGACGCGCCCATGCAGGTGTTGGCGGTGGCCGGCCGCGACCGCAACCTTCGCCACCGGCTGGAATTGTTGCGCGGACGGTTGGCCATTGACTTGACCCTGTTTGGTTGGACAGAGAACGTGCCGGAGTTGATGGCAGTTTCCGATTTGTTGATCACCAAACCGGGGGGGCTGACCGTGGCGGAGGCTTTGGCCGCGGGATTGCCCATGATCTTGACTCATCCCATACCCGGGCCGGAGGAGCGCCACATTCGTTACTTGCAACATAACGGGGTAGCTCGATACGCCGAGACGTTGAACGACATCCCTCGTTTGGTATCCTGGCTGCTCTGCTCCCCTGAGAAGCTTGGCGAAATGCGCCGCCGCGCCCGTGAGTGGTCACGCCCTGACGCCGCGTACGCCGTTGCCCAAGTGGCAGTGGCACTGCTGGAAAAAGCCACGTATATCGACCTGCTTGCTACACCTCCGCAAAGGTCAGGTGAGTCAGCGTATCTGATGTGATCAGGTGATCGGTGGTCTGGTGGACAAGGACGCGACCGACTTGGCTTAATCATTTGTTCACCCAATGATCGGATCACCCGGTCAGTCAGCCAAAGGCAACTGACAAAGGACAACCGACAAACGATGTTCAGCCAAGCACGAAAACTCTTTGAACGCGCGATGGTGGGGGACTCTGTTGCGGCGCTGGTGCGATGGGGAAAACGCACTCCCCCCTCTATGGTTCGAAAGATTCGTGAAGAGTCGTTCGTTGAGGTTGTACGTTATGCCGCGGCACATCAGAAATTTTTTGCACGTAAATTGCGCGAGCACGGCATTGACGCGAAGTCAGTCCGGCGTCCGGAGGATTTGGGCGAGATCTTCACCACCCCGGAGGATTTGCGAGCACTGCCCCCCGAGGAATTTCTTTGCCGCGAGCCCGAACTGGTTTTTGAGACGACCGGGACTTCCGGCGGGCCCAAGCGCGTTTACTTTTCATACGACGAACTGGACTTTGCCGCTCGCTACGAGGCCGCGGCCCTGTACGAGAATGGCGTGAAGCCGGGCGACCGCGTGGTTTGTACCTTTGACGCCGGTTATTGGATCAGCAGTTGGGTCACGTTCCTGGCGTGCAGGAATATTGGCGTGTTTTGCTCGGCTGCCGGAAAGCCCCAGCCGCGCGAGATTTATTCCCGCATGGGCATTTACAAGTATAACGTCATTGTGGCGGATCCCACCTGGCTGGTCAGCTTGAGCGAAATCGCAGAGAAGGAGGGGACGTTTCCGCTCCGGTTGATTATGGCCGCCGGCGATCGCATGACCGACGTTTACCGCAATTACGTCGAGAGCATCTGGAAATGTCCCGTCATCCTTGGTTACGGGTCCACCGAGCAAGCGGGGGCCGGCATGGAGTGCCTGCGCAAAGATGGTTATCACCTGGACGATTTTAATTTCTGTTTCGAGATCGTCGATCCGGGTGAAGACGGCTACGGCGAACTGGTGGTCACCACGCTGGCGCGCCGCACCATGCCCTTTATTCGCTACCGCGTTCATGACGTGACGCGTTTCATCCCGTCGCCCTGCCCGTGCGGCGCTCCCCTGCGGCGCATCGAACGCATCCGCGGCCGCCGCGATGAGATGGTGGTGATGGGCGCTGGGAACATGTACCCGGAGATCTTTGAGCGTGTCTTGCACGACGTGGCCGGCATTGCCGAAAACTGGCAGGTAGTGGTCCGCCAGGAGGGCCGGCACGACATATTGGAGTTTCGCCTGGAGCTGACCGACGGCGTCAGTTCTTCTGCCGTGGAGAGTGCCATTCAAGCGAACCTGAAGGCCCTCTATCCTGATGTATGGGCCAATTACGCGTGCGGCATGTACCAACTCAACTTCCGCTTTCTTCCTCTCGGCAGCATCGAGCAGGGGAGGAAAAAACGGCGGTTGGTGGATGAAAGAGCGGCGTGAGGCATTGGAGATTGATGATTGATGATTGGTGATTGGGGATTGGCGATTAGAGATTGTGATTCGAGATTGAGCAATTGTCGCCGGGCGAACTTGGAAGAACGGAGAGATTTGACCACCCATCACCCATCGCCAATCACCAATCACAAATCACGGATGGAAAGGCATTATGACAAACGAAACGTATGAAACACTGTCCCCGGTCATATTCTGTGACTTTGACGGGACCATCACCCAGCTTGACGTGACCGACCAGATTTTGGCGCAGCTTGCGCATCCCTCCTGGCGCGAAATCGAACAGGAGTGGATGCTGGGCCTGATCGGCTCGCGGGAGTGCCTGGAGCGGCAGATCGCGCTGGTGGATGCCCCGGTCGAGGAACTTCATTCGGTAATTGACGCTGTCCCCGTGGACGCGGAGTTCGCCGCATTTTGCAAGTTTGCGCGCCGGAAGCGCCTGCCGCTTTACATCCTCAGCGACGGGTTCGATTACGTAATTCGGCGGGTGCTGAAACGGGCCGGCGTGGATCGGCAGTTTCGCAGCGGCGCCACCCTGTTTGCCAGCGCGCTGCGCGTCGAGGGCCGCCGGCTGGCCCCTTCCTTCCCGCATGTGCCCGAACCGTGCCCGCACGGCTGCGCAACCTGTAAGCAGGTGCTCATTCAACGGTTACGGCAGGGCCGACGTCCTGTGATATTTGTGGGCGATGGTATGTCCGACCGGTTCGCCGTCGAGCTTGCCGATATCGTCTTTGCCAAACGCCATCTGTTGGCGCACTGCCGCGAGAACAGTATCGCCTGCCATCCTTTTGAAACGTTCAAGGACGTGAACTCGATGCTGGAGAAGTTATTGACTCCAGCCCCCGCCGAGAGCCTGCGCCAGGCCGTAGCGGCCGTGTCCTAGGGACGAAAGCCGAACTGGAATGTCGAACTCGAAAATCGGCGACGGTGCAGTGTTATTTAATTGAAAATCGAAAATCCAAAATCGGAATTCGAAAATCAAGAGGGAGGCCCTAATACTTTGACTACATCTGAATCTACGAGCCGTACCGCGGAACTGTTGGCTCTCGAGCGCAAGTACTGCTCGTTTGGCGATACGGTGCATTATCTTGATCCCCCGAAGATCTTTGTCGACTGCGAGGGCACTTACCTTTACGACGAGCACGGCACGCCCTATCTCGATTTGCAGATGTGGTATTCGGCGGCGAGCTTTGGTTACAAGAACCGCCGCCTGGGCGAAGCGCTGAAACGGCAGGTGGATCGGTTGCCTCAGCTTGCCTGCCAGTACCTGCACGCCGAAAAAGTGGAAGTTGCGGCGCGGATCGCGCAGTACTGCGAGAAACGCTTTGGCGTGAAAGGCCGCGTACAGTTCAACGTGGGCGGCTCGCAGGCGATTGAGGACTCGCTCAAGCTCGTGCGCAATTACACCGGCAAGAACCTGATGCTTGCCTTCATGGGCGGTTATCACGGACGCACGCTCGGTGCTTCCGCCATCACCTCGAGCTACCGCTACCGGCGGCGCTACGGGCACTTCGCCGACCGCGCGCAATTCATTTTCTATCCCTATTGCTATCGCTGCCTTTATAAACTTAAGCCCGAGACGTGCAATCTGTATTGTCAGGATCAATTCGCGCAGCTTTTTTCCAACGAATATCATGCTGCGTGGGACGCCAAGGCGCAATCGGCCGAATTCGGCGCGTTCTACATCGAAGCGGTGCAGGGCACCGGTGGGTATGTGATTCCGCCGCGCGAATACTTCCAGCGCTTGCAGCAGACCTGCCGGGAACGGAAGATCCTGATTGTCGATGACGAAATCCAGATGGGTTTCTACCGCACGGGTAAATTCTGGGCCATTGAAAACTTCGGTATCACGCCCGACATCATTGTGTTCGGGAAGGCATTGACGAACGGGTTGAATCCCATTTCCGGCATCTGGGCGCGCGAGGAATTGATCACGCCCGAACTGTTCCCGCCCGGATCGACGCACTCTACGTTTTCTTCCAATACGCTCGGCACGGCCGTGGCGCTGGAAGCCCTGAAGATGATGGAAGAGGAAGACTACGAAACCCTGGTGAATGAAAAGGGCGCGTATTTCCTTGCCGGCCTCCGCAAATTGCAGAGCCGCTATCCGGGAATCATCGGCCACGTGGACGGTCTTGGCCTCGCCCTGCGGCTGGAAGTCTGCAAACCCGATGGCATAACCCCCGATCGCGACCTGACCGACCGGATTTTCGCGGAAGGCATAAAAGGCGATCTTAAGGCTAACGGCCGTAAGTACGGCTTGGTGCTCGACGTGGGCGGCTATTACAAGAACGTCTTTACGCTGGCGCCATCCTTCACCATTACGCGGGAGGAGACGGATTTGGGGCTTGAGCTTCTGGGCCAACTCTTCCAGCGCTGCGTTTGATAGCGCCGGCGCTGAGTGTCGAAGCCCCCTCGCCCCGACGACCGGTTTCCCCCAAGCCGGGGAAGGGGGCTTGAATCTCCCGTGTGCCTGACTTGACGCAGGCAAGGAAACCTGCCAAATTGAAGCGACATCGAACCCTCTTGTGGCGGTTCCGGTGTACGCAGTGCGGAGTCCCGAATCCCGAATTTCCTGACCCGTGCCCGGTGGGCCGAATCCTGTGTGAGGTGAATATGAGACGAACTTTTCTTACGCTCTTAGTCGTAATCGTGGCGGCCGGAATTCCCCGCAAAGCCGCCGCTCAGGATTTCGTTACCACGGCGATGAACGGTATGCCCACCCAGACGATGCGCGTGGAATACTCGAGCCCTGCCAAGCTGCGCAAACTCCCCAATTTCCAAAGCTTGCGAGGAAAATTCCTGGGGCAGCGCCTGCAACAACTCGAAGCGGCATTGGAGCAGATCGGAATTCACGAGGATGACGTCAATGAACTGATGATCGGATGGAAGCCCGGGGATAAGGAGATGGACCTTTATGGTTACGCCTCCGGCCGTTTTGACCAGGCGCAGGTTGCCAGTCGCGCTGTCGCGAATGGTCTGACGCCCACTCCGATTTCCGGACAGCAGGCGTATTGCCTGACGGCGGGAGTAACCGGAACCTGTGTGGTGGTTCTCCAGAACTCGCTGGGGGCCTTTGGACCGCTCTCGTCACTCACTTCAGTCCTGGACGCGCACGCCGGACAGATTCCGAACCTGAGTTCCGATTCTCGCTTTAGCAGCCTCCTCGGCGATGTGAATAAGGACGCGCCCATATGGGGAATCGCCCTGGGCGGCGCCGTGGCCGACTGGTTCGGTGGATGGCTGTCAACCCAAAACAATCTGAAATTGGACTGGGGGCAGGTTTTCCAGAAGGTGGATTCCTTGACGTACTCCATCGATGCAACGGACAAGGTCAGCGTGGACATTAAAATGAATTGTGCCACGCCGGAGGATGCTGCCACCCTGCGGCAGATCTTGGACGGATTGAAGATGGCCCAGCAGCTTGCGTGGACGGCGCAAAATCCCGGTCACCCCAATCCTTACACATCCATGAACGTTGACGCTCACGACCGGCAGATTGGACTTCAAATTACCATGGCGTACTCGGAATTGACACTGGCGAGTGGGGTGGGGGTGCCACACTAGTCGCTCTTCCCGAGAACGAAAGCTGGACTGGCCATAAGACTGTTCTTACATTTCTCGAACTGCGGGAACGCTAAGCTAGTCGCGTCCCCGCGTTGTCTCCTGACGGGACTTCCAACACATCCTCTAAGAGCCCTTTTTTCCTTTCCCGTAAACCCGTAAATTTAGCGCGTAATAACGTATCTAGTACGAAAGGACTCCCCGGCCACACGAAAATCGTCCTTACCCAGCCTATAGCGGTGGTACGCTCGGGCTGTACTACATAGTCCGTAAATTTGCCCAGTCGTGGGGGAGAATGTCCCCACGAATTACCCATGAAACCCCTATGACTTACGATTAGCTCTTGACAATGAAAATGTCGGCAGCGTATAAGCGCTGCAAGCATTGTAGTTCCATTTTGTGGAATGCACAGCGCGTAAGCACGGCTTCGGCGGAAGGTTAATTGCATGTCAGAACCAAGAGAGGTCATGGACATCCGGGAAGCGTCAGAATATCTCGGAGTCTCGCGAGAAACCCTCTACAAGTATGTCTGTGAAGATAAGGTCCCGGCGTTCAAGCTTGGCAATCGCTGGAAATTCAAGAAGACCGTAGTGGACCGCTGGATGGAGGAGCAAAGCGCGCAACCAGAAAGAGCGAACGTCTCGCCGCTTGCGCGCCACCGCTCGGTAGGGAGCAACGCCAATGTTCGGTTTAGGAAAAGCCAAAAGCCTGGTGGGTTTGGATATCGGGTCGAGCGCCGTAAAGGCGGTGGAACTGCGGAGAAAGGGCAGCTCGTTTGAGCTGGTCAACCTCGGAATTGAGCCGCTGGGCCAGGATACGGTAGTGGACGGCGCCATTATGGACGCTCTCTCCGTGTCCTCCGCCATCGAAAAGATCTTTGTCGATAACCGGATCAAGACCAGAGATGTCGCTAGTTCGGTTTCGGGGCATTCTGTGATTGTCAAACGCGTCACAGTGGCCGCTGCTACCGAGGAGGAGCTTTTCAACGCCATCCAGTACGAGGCGCAGCAACACATTCCGTTTGACATGACCGATGTGAACCTGACCCATCACTCCCTCGGGCCGGCCCCCGCCGGAAACGGGATGGACGTCATCCTGGTAGCGGTGAAGCGCGAGAAAATTCTCAATCACACGAACGTGTTGAGCCAGGCCGGCAAAATCCCTGCCGTGGTCGATTACGATGGGTTCGCGGTTTATAACGCTTTCGAGCTGAATTACCAGATACCTCCGGACCAGATGGCCGCGCTGCTCAACATCGGCGCCAGCATCATGAACATCGTGATCGGGCGCAATGGCACTCCACTGTTCACGCGCGACGTTTCCGTTGGCGGAAACCAGTACACGGATACACTCCAGAAAGAACTCGATTTGAGTTTCGAGGATGCGGAAAAGCTGAAGCAAGGGTTTGACGTGCCCAACGTAACGCAGGAGCAGAAACTTCCGTACCTGCGGTCGGTGACCGAAATCCTTATGCTGGAAATCCAGAAGACCTTCGATTTCTTCCGGCAAACCGCGTCGACTGAGAACATCCAGCACATCTATGTTTCCGGCGGAACCGCCAGGACCGAGGGACTGGTGGACCAACTCAAGTCGGAGTTCAACATTCCCGTGGAGCTCATCAATCCTTTCCAACGGGTAGTGGTGGATGGGAAGAAGTTTGATGTGGGTTACGTGGATGAAATTGCTCCCCGCATGAGTGTGGCGATGGGGTTGGCTTTGAGGAGCTTCGACTAGCCATGATTAAGATCAACCTTATAGGGGCCGCACCGCCCCCCGTTCAGATTCCGTCTTCAGGTCGGCCGCCGGCGGCCAAGGCGACCCAGGCAATGATGTTTGTGGGAGCGCTGATTATCTGCTTCGGCACCGTCGGGATCATTTACAAGGTTTTCACCAACCAGATCACCGAACTCGAGAAGAAGCGCGATCAGGAAAAGATTCGGCAAACAGAGCTTGCCGTCGTCAAAGCCCAGAATGACAAGTATCAGGAACGGCTGCGTAGCCTCGAGACCCGCATTAATACTATTCAAGCATTACAGAACAGCCGCGTGGGACCAGTGGAACTCATGAACACGTTGGGATCTCTCGTCAGCAGAACCAACGACATTTATCTCTACTCGCTGACCCCCGTGAATGAGCGCTTGGAGCTTAAAGGGCAATCGAGCACGGTGGAATCCATGGCGAATTTCCTGGCCTTCCTAAAGAACTCCGGATTTTATGAGGACGTTCAGTTGGAACAGTTCTATCAGGATGATCAGCACAGCCGCCTGACCTACAAGTTTAGCCTGAGCTGCTTGTTTAAGCCGTCCACCGGAGGGCCGTCCCCGACAGCGGGCGGCGCCGCTGGTGCTGCCGGTCCCGCAGGTCCTGCAAGCCCTGGAACCGCGGGACCCTCCGCTTTGCAGCCGGGAGCGCAAGGCGCGGCTCCACACGCTAAGCCCTCAAGCCTATGAGGTAGAAGAGGTTAAAAACGATGGCCAAAAGCTTCGATGATCTTCCGGCTTCGATGCAGGGAGTTATCCTGTCAGCCGTGGCCGTGATTTTAGCTGGCGCCGTGTTCTGGTTCTACGTTTTGCCACTCAGTGACCAGAAGGACGACTTGGATAAGCAAGTGGCGAAACTCAAGGCCGAAAACGACAGAAACGAAGCCTTCCGGCAACAGCAGACGGAGTACCTTAACCGTATCAAGCAGTTGGAAAGCCAGTTGGAAACGCTCCGCTCCATCGTTCCCGATGAACAGGCCACGGACGAGTTTATGCGAACGGTATTTGCCGACGGAGCGACCACGGGTGTCCAGATTCGGACTTTCATTCCCAAGCCTTCGGTGACGAAGGGCTACTACGTAGAAGCGCCATTTTCCGTTCACCTGGACGGGACTTATTACAATCTGGTGAACTTTTTTGGTCGGCTTGCGCATGAGCAACGAATCATGAGTGTCTCGGGCCTCTCCCTTGGTACACCGGAGGGTGGAGGCTTGGGTGAATACAAAGTGTTGAGCAGCGAAACGGTTGGGGCGAATTGTATGTTGACCACCTATTACAATCAGCCGCTGACGGGGTCGGCGCCACCTCCAACGATGAGGTAGTTTGCAGGATGAGAATAATGACTAACCACAGGTTTCGACACATGCGAAGGACGCAGGTAGTGCGTTTTCTGCTCTGTGTGGCTCTCGTGTGGGGATTCGGACTCGCGACAGGCCGGGCAGGACAGCAGTCAACGCCCAGCGCCAGAGTGGTGCAGTCCGTCAGGACGAACACGACAACCCCCGCGCCCGTGGATCCCGCCAAGATCCTGGCCCAGCGTAAATCCACCAAGGCGGTTGCGGGAATTTCCTCCCTGCCCGGCGGGGAAGCGGGACCCGTTTAAGCTTCCGGCGTCTGCCGAAGGAAAGGGCGCCGCGGAGAACTTTATGGCCTCCGCGTCGGGCGGGCCGGTGCCGCCAGGCATTCGCGGCCTCATCATTTCCCAGTTACGGCTGGAGGGAATCGTTCACGAGCAGACCTCCAACAAAATGATTGCCGTAGTCACCAACGAAACCAAGCGCGCCTACTTTTTGTCGGAGAACCAGTCGGTGTACAACGGCACAGTCAGCAAGATTACGGTGGACGGAGTTTACTTCATGGAGAACGCGCTCGATACCAATGGCCGAGTGACGACGCGCGAGGTGGTGAAGCGACTGGATTCGGCTCCGGGAGAAGCAAGATGAAACGATACGCAATTATTCTGCTGATCATCGTGTGGCTGATGTTGGGAGCATACCCCAGCTTCAGAAGCCGCGCAGGGACGACTTCCCAGGCCGCCACGTTGAAATCCGACATATTACCCGCCAGTCCCGCGGGCCCTGCCGTTACTCAGGCCGGTGCGTCGATACTCGAAACCTCGGCACAAGCGTCCTCGGGCCCCCTGCGAGTGTCAAATGTATCGGTGAATAAGCTGCAGTCCGGCGAGACGTGTGTGGACGTTTCCACTTCCCGCAGCGCCAGTTATCGGGTCACCGCGCTGGCTGGCCCCGCCCGTTTGGTCGTTGATATTGACAACGCGCGGAATACTGCCACCCAAAAAAGCTACGCCGCCGATACCCCGGTGTTGAAGGACGTGCGCATCGCACAGTTCAGCACCAAAGATCCCGCCGTGGTGCGCGTGGTGGCAGACTTGAACGGGAATCCCGCCTTTGAGGTCCATGCCTCACCCACGGGCGTTTGCATCGAGCTTCGCCCGCGGGCAGCGGGAAAATCGGTGCTTTCCGCCACGTCGCTTCCCGTGCCGCACGTGAACCCTGCGCCGACTGCCGCGCCCAATCGTGTAGCCGCTGCCAAAGCACCACTGCCCGCTACCGTCACGGGGGTGATCCTCAAGCCGGTGGTTCTGCCCGCTAATCTTCCCGAGCTCCGGGAGGTGAAGGCGGAGGTTCGGAGCACGCTGCCCGTGATGAGCAATTCCAAGCAGGTAATGGCGGCGCCGGCCTCCGTGACTCTGCCGGCTAATCTTCCCGAACTCCGGGAGGTGAAGGCGGAGGTTCGGAGCACGCTGCCCGTGATGAGCAATTCCAAGCAGGTAATGGTGGCGCCGGCCTCCGTGACTCTGCCGGCTAATCTTCCCGAGCTCCGGGAGGTGAAGGCGGAGGTTCGGAGCACGCTGCCCGTGATGAGCAATTCCAAGCAGGTAATGGCCGCGCCTGCCCCCGCTCCGGCCCGAGCCACACCGGAAGTGCTGCGGGCTGAGCATGCCTCTCAAATATTGAAGCTCGGCAAGGACGCTCCTGAAATGGGGGAGCAGGGTACTTCCAGTGGAAACACAATTGGTCCCCCCGAGGCCGCGAAACCGGTCTACACCGGCGAGCCCATCTCACTGAACCTGAAAGACGTTGATCTTAAGGACTTCTTCCGCCTGATCCACGAGATCAGCGGTTTGAACATCATCATCGATCCCGATGTGTCCGGCGAAGTGACCCTGGTACTGGACTCCGTTCCATGGGACCAAGCCCTCGAAATCGTGCTGAAGAACAACCATTTGGGCAAGATCCTGGAAGGGAACGTTCTGCGGATCGCCAGAATGTCAACCCTGGCGTCAGAACAGGACGACATGAGCAAGCTCGCGGTGGCCCGCATGAATGCCGCCCCGCTGGTGACGGTATTCCGGCCGATCAATTTTGCCAAGGCGCAGGATCTCGTCTCGCTGCTCAGAACCTGGTCGGGCGGAAAGCAAGGTGGCGCGCTCAGCCCCCGTGGCACCGTGCTGGCGGATGTCCGTAACAACACGCTGATCATTTCTGATGTGCAGGCGCAGATCCCGATCATTGAGAGCGTCGTTTCTAAAATCGATAGGAAGGCCAAGCAAATCTCGATCGAAGCACGCGTTGTGCTGGCGAACGCAGACTTCACCCGCACTTTGAGCACGGCGCTGTCTGGCACCGGTACGAATCCGTCCACTTCCACCCAGTACGGAACAGCGACGGGCAGCGGCGCTTCGATCACCCCGGCGAACTCAGTACCTAATTCCGTGCCGCCTCTCAGCGGCCTGATTATTCCGCAGAACGTCTCATCCGGCTTTGGCACGTTTGCCATTACCAATGCTTCGCAGCGTTACCTGATTAATGCGGTTATTTCGGCGCAAGAGGAACGCGACCAGGCGAAGACCATCTCCCGCCCGACCATCGTGACGCAGAATAACGTGCAAGGAATGGTTCAGCAAGGCGTGCAGGTTCCCATCCAGACCAGTATCAACAATACCGTAACCGTTCAATACCAGGATGCCACGTTGCAATTGCAGGTGACTCCACAGGTCACGAGTGAAAACGACATTTTTTTGATCATTGCGGTGCAAAACGCTTCATTGGGCGCCGTGATCGCTGGAGCCAACCCCTCCATCAACACGCAACAGGCCACCACACAAGTGCTGGTTCCTGACGGCGGCACCGTGGTATTCGGCGGCATCACCGTCACCAGCCGCAGCAAGGCGGCAACTTACATACCTGTGCTGGGGAGCATTCCCGTTTTGGGCAATCTGTTCAAAAATAGCAACGTCACGGATCAGGATCAGGAGTTGCTGTTTTTCGTATCCCCGAAAATACTTCCGGGCTAAAATCAAATCAGCGCAATCGCTCGACGATAGAAAAACAGGGAGGAGACATGGTCTCCTCCCTTTTGCATATGCCCATGCGTACAAGGCAATCTGATTCTCCGTTCCGGGCCCGCCAAGAGCGGCTACGAGCACTCATGGACACGCATCAATCGTCCCTGGCGCTGGTTTCGAACCCGGTTAATATTCGCTACCTCACCGGATTTACCGGCAGCGCCGGAGCCGTGCTGATGGGGCCGCGGCAGGGAATTCTTTGGGTTGATCCTCGTTACACGCTGCAGGCGCGAGAAGAAGCAGAAGGCGTGGAGGTGATCGAGGAAAAGAAGGGAGGTCTGAAGGGAGCTGCGAACTGGCTCGGTAAGAACGGCGTGCGGCAGTGCAGCTTTGAGGCCTCTTCCCTCACTTGTGCGCAGTTTGAACAGCTTCGCGAGGCGGCAGGCAAGAACCTTCGGTTGAAAGCAGCGGGCGACCTGGTCGAGGAACTCCGGGTGGTAAAGGACCGGGGCGAGATTGAGGCCATTCGCCGCGCCGGGAAGGTTACGGTCGAGGTGTTTACAGAAGTCCTGCGGCACGTGCGGCCCGGGGTGATCGAGCGAGACCTCGCGGCTGAAATCGAATATCGGATGCGCAAGAAAGGGGCGGACGGCGCGGCCTTCGAGACGATTGTGGCGTCAGGAAAGCGTTCGGCCCACCCGCATGCACGCGCTTCCTCCAAAGCTCTGGAAGAATGTGAGTTGGTAATCTTTGACCTCGGTGCTATACTCGCCGGTTATGCCGCAGACATGACGCGGACGGTTTTCCTGGGTGAACCGACGCGACGTGTTCGGAAGCTTTACTCGGGCGTGCTGGAGGCGCAGGCGGAAGCCGTCCGCACGGTTCGGGAGAGAGTCACCGCGGGAAAAGTAGATTCCTCCGCACGCCGCGTTTTGGCACGGGAGGGGGTTGCCAGGTACTTTACGCATAGCACTGGCCACGGGGTCGGTTTGGAAATCCACGAACGCCCGCGCCTCGGTAAAGGCGAACGCACGCGCTTGCGGGCGGGTTCGGTTGTTACGGTTGAACCTGGAGTTTACGTGCAAGGGCTAGGCGGCATCCGCATCGAGGACACGGTGCTGGTGGGTCCCGCGGACGCCGAGGTCCTTACTCCTGCACCGAAAGACATCTTTGTGACCAATTAGATATTAAGTTAAGGTACAACATCTCAGATAGAAATCAGAAACTCGAAACTGGAAATTCGAAACTCGGTAGCACCTCGGCGATTTTCGATCTTCGATTTTCGAGCTTCGGCCCGACATGTGACGTCTGGCGGCTGAAATCCTTTTTCGACTTTGATTCGAGCGTCGCGGAGCAAACGAATGCCCGGTAAGAATGCCACACGCAATGTTCCCGAGCCTGGGCGGGTCTGGAGCATCGCCGATATCCAGGAGTTGCTTGACCTCCTTGCGACCAAGGAAATCACCGAATTTGAAATGGAGCAACAGGGGGTGAAGATTCGCGTGCGGCGCGGAAACTCCGACCCCGTAACCGCCCCCAGCGCCAATGGATATGTAATGGCCCCTGGGACCGCTCCATTGGCGCCCGCTCCGCCTCCGGCAGCGCCCCCGGCGTCCTCGACCGTGGCCGCGTCGGCGCCGACTACCGCGGCGGGCGAACCGCCGGCAGAATCCACCGAGGGTCTTTTCATTATGAAGTCGCCCATCGTGGGGACTTTTTACTCGTCGCCTTCTCCCAATGCCCCGCCGTTTGTTAACGTTGGTGATGCCGTGCAATTAGGACAAGTCATCTGCATCATTGAAGCCATGAAGCTGATGAACGAACTGGAAGCAGAAGTCGCCGGCAAGATCGTTCGCACCTACGTCGAAAGCGGCCAGCCGGTGGAGTACGGACAATCGCTGTTTGCCATTGAACCGGCGAAGAAGAAGTAAGAGAAAACAGTTGATAGTTAACAGTCGATAGTTGACAGTTGATAGTCGGTAGTCGATAGTCTGTCGCTCGGGCAGGAGAGCCTACGTCGTGCAGCGATTTCAAGATTTGAAGGTTTGGCAGAGGAGCCACGCGCTCGTGCTTGAAATGAAACCTCTGGCTGAGATTACCAAGATAGCTCGAATGCTGAACGCCCTGCGAACAAAGGTGGAGCAAGGGGAAAGCCCAGCACATTCGATGGTGTAGAGTCGTCCAAGATCTTGAGTGGCTTTGTGGTTCGTGGATAAGCCGTAGTCGGCAGTTCAAAGCGCGTGCTAGTCGCTTTCTTGCCGACTATGGAACGATCAAGCGACGCCCGGGCTAACGCCCGGGCTTTGTCTATAGACCGTTTGTTGTTAGCTGTCGACGGCTGCGATGTGTGGCAGTGCTTGAGCTACGGACTAGCGACTATAGACTATCGACTCTAAACTATCGACTGCTCTTCAGCCCATGTTCAAGAAAATCCTGGTCGCCAATCGCGGAGAAATAGCCTTGCGGGTGATTTGTGCCTGCAAGGAACTGGGAATTCCCACCGTCGCCGTGTATTCGGAGGCTGATCGCTACTCGTTGCATGTGCGTTTTGCCGAAGAGGCGGTTTGTATTGGGCCGCCGCGCAGCGCGGACAGTTACTTGAATGTTGCCAGCATCATTTCCGCGGCGGAAATTACCGGCGCGGAAGCGATTCATCCCGGCTATGGCTTCCTGGCGGAGAGCGCGTATTTTGCCGACGTCTGCGAGGCTTCCAACCTAACCTTCATCGGCCCCCGCGCGGAAGTCATCAGCCTTATGGGCGACAAGAATCGCGCCCGCGCGAGAATGAAGGAGTTGGGTCTTCCCGTACTGCCGGGCTCCGAAGTTGTCGCCTCCGAAGAAGACGCCTTGCGGGAAGCGGAATGCATCGGCTACCCCGTTATGGTCAAAGCCGTGGGGGGTGGCGGCGGCCGGGGAATGCGGATCGTGCCAACGCCTGAGGAACTCCCGCATCTCTTTCGCACTGCGCAGAGCGAGGCGGCGGCATCCTTTGGAACGCCCGACGTTTATATCGAAAAGTACATCGCGACTCCGCGCCACATCGAGTTCCAGATGTTGGGCGACCAGCACGGGCGGGTGGTACACCTGGGCGAACGTGAGTGTACGATTCAGCGCCGCCATCAGAAGTTGGTGGAGGAATCTCCGTCCAGCCAAATCGATAAAGAGACCCGGCTGCGCGTCGGCCGTCAGATTATTACAGCGCTCCAGGAGATTGGATACACCGGCGCGGGTACCGTCGAGTTGCTGATGGATGAGAAGCGCAACCTCTTTTTCCTGGAAATGAATACGCGCATCCAGGTGGAGCACCCCGTGACGGAATTGGTGACGGGATTGGACCTGGTGAAGAACCAGATCCAGATTGCGGCGGGAGGGCACGTGCCCTTCGAGGGAGAGACGCTCGGGCTGCGCGGGCATGCCATCGAGTGCCGCATCTGCGCTGAGAATTCCCAAACCTTTGCGCCATCATCAGGGAAGATCACGGTGTTCCACGAACCCGGTGGTACGGGCGTGCGCGTTGACACGGCGGCGTATGCGGAGTCGGTGATCCCACCCTATTATGATTCCCTGATCGCCAAGCTTGTGGTACACGGCAAAGACCGCACGGAAGCCATCAGTCGCATGCGTCGCGCCTTGGAAATGTTCATCATCGAGGGCATTTCTACCTCGATTCCCGTTCATCAGAAAATTATGGCTGACCCGGATTTCCAGGCGGGAAACTTTGATACCCACTTCCTGGAGCGATACGCACGGAACGGAGAATGATGTCATCGGGAGATTGCGAGATCGGGCGATCGGGTCATTGAATCATTGGATTCGTTGGGTCATGTACTTTTCCCGGACATTAACGATTTCAGCGGATTCTTCCTCTGAACTCGTTGAGCTCACGGTAGGCCGCCCCTCGTAAGGAACCACTCACGGATACGATAAATGTGTAAATCGCCCGATGACCCGATGACGCGATCACCCGATTCTCTTGCCCTGCCCCGCCTTTACGCCATCGTTGATCCCGCTCAGGCTGGCGGGCGTTCCATGGTGGAGGTGGCGGGAGCGCTGCTTGCGGCAGGCGTTCGGCTGATTCAGCTTCGAGACAAGCACGCATCCTCGCTTGAACTGTACGAGAGCGGGGTGCGATTGCGCGAATGCGTGCACAAGGCGGGAGGCATTTTCATTCTCAACGATCGTGCCGATATAGCTCGCGCCGTTGATGCCGACGGCGTCCACCTGGGACAAGACGATATCCCTCCGGATGCCGCGCGCCTCATCATGGGAGAAGGCAAGCTGATCGGATATTCCGCGCATAATCCGGAACAAGTCAGAGAGGCGGAGCAGTCTGCGGCGGATTACGTGGCGTTTGGTCCTATTTTCCCGACCGCCAGCAAGGACACGCCCGACCCAGTAGTTGGGATCGAGGGTCTTGCGGAAGCGCGGAAGCTCACGCGGAAACCGCTGGTGGCGATCGGGGGAATATCTATCGAAAATGCGCGCGCCGTGATCGACGCCGGCGCAGACTCAGTGGCGGTCATTCGCGGCTTAATCGGCGCGCCGGACATCCGCGCGCAAGCCGAACTTTTTCTCGCCCAACTGACGATGCAATTATGAATTGTGAATTATGAATGATGAAAGGGCTATCTTATATTTTATAATTCACAATTCATAATTCATAATTTATGTCGCAACTACCCACTTCGTCGAACGTGCAGGCTTCCGGCCTGGTCAAGACCCTCGGCCTGTTTGATTCCACCACTCTGGTCATGGGGTCGATGATTGGCTCAGGCGTGTTCATCGTAGCGGCTGACGTGAGCCGGCAGGTTCAGTCGCCGGGATTGTTTTTCCTTGCCTGGATAATCAGCGGCCTGATGACCGTCATCGCCGCGGTCAGCTATGGTGAGTTGGCGGGCATGATGCCTCATGCGGGAGGCCAGTATGTTTACTTGCGCGAGGCCCTTAGTCCGCTCTTTGGTTTTCTTTACGGCTGGACGCTCTTCCTTGTCATTCAAACGGGCACAGTGGCGGCGGTGGCCGTGGCATTTGGGAAATTCCTGGGCGTTTTTGCTCCCTGGGTTTCCGCCAGGAAGATTCTGCTCGATTTCGGGACGCTCGCGGTTTTCCGTCATCCGATTGCCCTTACCGTTTCCTCGCAGCAACTGATCGCCATTCTCGTGGTGTTTTTCTTGAGCACATTGAACATATTCGGTTTGCGTCTCGGCGCGGGCGTTCAAAACGTTTTCACCGTGTTAAAGGTCGCAGCCCTTTTGGGAGTGGCGGTGCTGGGCGTATGGTGGGCTATTGGGCATCCTGTGCCGGCTTCTTCGGTCCAGGGATTCTGGCAGGGTGCACACGCAGATTTGGCCACGCTCACAGTGGTTTCCGTCGCGCTCGCCGGACCGCTGTTTTCATCCGATGCGTGGAACAACATCACGTTCACGGGCAGTGAAGTGATCAATCCCAAGCGCAACCTGCCGTTGGCGTTGTTTATCGGCACCACGACGATTTGCCTGATCTATCTGGCTTGCAACTGGGCGTATTACCGCGCTCTGCCGTTCTTCGGCGCCCCCCAGGGTGGGTTGCTGCAACAGGGCATTCAGCACGCGGCCGAAGACCGGGTGGCCACCGCGGCGGTGCAAGTGATGTTAGGGGGCCGCGGCGCGGGGTTGATGGCGGCGGCGATCATGATTTCCACGTTCGGCTGCGTCAATGGACTGGTCCTGGCCGGCGCGCGTGTCTACTACGCCATGGCGAAGGACGGCCTCTTCTTTTCCTCGGTAGCGAAGGTCCACCCGCAGTACCACACGCCGGCGGTTTCGCTCATCGTGCAGGCGGTGTGGGCTGCGATTCTGACTCTTACCGGCACCTACAGCGAACTGCTGGACTACGTGGTATTTGCCGTCATGCTTTTCTATATTTTGACCATCGCGGGCGTCTTCCGCTTGCGACGCACGCGGCCGGATGTGCCGCGGCCCTACCGCGCGTGGGGCTACCCGGTCCTGCCCCTTCTGTATATCGCCTTCGCCTCGTTCGTGGAATTGGCGCTGCTGAGCCACAAGGCCTTGCGGAGCTTTTCCGGGCTAAGCATCGTCGCCATCGGAGTCCCGGTCTACTACTTCTGGCGCAGGCGCGGAAATCGGACGGTTGAAGAACCGAAAAGTTGAAGAGTTGAAGAGTCGAACAGGTTCCTATCTGGCCACGCTTGCGTCATCAGGCAGAAGCTTACTTGTTGCCGATCCGGCCTTTCAAGTCGGCGGTGCGGACGGCGTCCGGGGCGGCAATTAACTCGCGAGCGGCGTCCACCTGCCCCCAGACGTTCCACAGCAGTACGCCGCGCACGCGGCCATCGCGTAAGTAGTAAACCACTCCTTCACGGTACGGCTCCTTCCAATCGGCGAAGGTTTCCAGCCGCGCGTCCACCTCGCCGACGGCTTCGTAGCCAAGCTCAAACAGGTCGGAATAGAAGAAGGGAAGGTGATGGTAAGGGCTCGCCTTGCCGGCCATAGCATTGCCGGCCGCGCGGCCCATCGTATTGGCGTTGTCCTCGTGTTCCATCCGCAACCGGCGCGCCAGCGCGGGGTTGAAGAAGTTCGCCACGTCGCCGGCGGCGTAGATGTCAGGATGGCTGGTGCGCAGGAACTCGTCCACCACAATACCATCGTCAACCTTCAGACCGGCCGGCTGCGCCAACTCCACGTTGGGCGTAACCCCGATACCGGCAATGACGCCGTCCACCGGAAACTCGCCGTGATTCCGGGTTTTCACCCGTGCGCCCTGGGCGGAATTTTCCACGCCGATCACCGTGCTCCCCGCCACGACGTTCACCGCCTTCTGCGCGTAGTAGTTGTTCAGGAAGCGGCCGAGATCGAGGGGGTAAAGACGGGCGCCGATCGTTTCGTCGGGGAAGAGCATCACCACCTCCTTGCCATTCATGGCGAGCGCAGCGGCAATTTCCCAGCCAATGAATCCGCCGCCGATCACCGCGAACCGGCGCCCTTGCCCGGTGAGCGTGCGTAAGCGCTCGTAGTCCTTGAGTGTGCGATAGTAAATGATCGAATCGTTGCCGAAAGGAAGCCGGCGGGGCGTCGCCCCGGTGGCGATGAGCAGCTTCTCGAATCTGTAAGCCGTGCCCGCATCGTCCGTTACGGTCTTGTTTTTGGCATCGATGGCAACGGCCGTTCGGCCGGCGTGGAGCGTCGCGCCGTGTTTCTCCGTCCCGCGCCAGATGCTGTCCAGAGCGTCGCCCTTCCATAGCCCTTTGGTGAGAGGCGGGCGGTTGTACGGCGCATTCGGCTCTGAACTCAGCAGGCCGATCGAACCGGCCGCATCGGCTTCACGAATGCCGTTCACGGCAGCGTCGGCGGTCATTCCGCCACCTAGGATCAGGTACTTGTAGGATTGCATGTCGCCTCCTTGGGCGCGGCAGCGATTGTTTGTTGTAAGAAGCCCTATCTACATTCTACGACGATTCCCACCGATGCGGCAGCACCTGATTTACGGTTCCGACCTCGCCGTCCGACGCGGTACACTGTTTATTAGCTTCGTTGGGCCGCAGGCCAGGTTTCGCGATGCTTATTTCGGCGAAGGAGCCTCTGAGACGATGCGGAAACCCGGTCAGAACCGGAATTGTTCCACACCCTGCTCAGAAACAATGCTAATCTATCGCACTCAAGGGGTGCTTGGCAGTGTGACCCAAGGCCGATAAATACTGGACGTTTGTGGAACTGTGTCAGCCTGCCATCGGCCGGTGAGCGAACCGCGCAGCTCAGCACCGGGGTCCGGCGTCGCGTAGCCTTTGAAGCCGTGCTCGGAACTCACCGCTCTTCATTTGTCCCTTTTCTTTGGAGGTTTCATGCCGGGTTTGTGGAAGAAAAAAAGTCTTGATCTCTTACGTACGGAGGCGGTGGAATCAAAGCACGGGTTGCGGCGCACTCTAGGCCCGCTGGCGTTAATGTCACTGGGTATCGGAGCCATTGTGGGCGCGGGCATCTTTGTGCTGAGTGGCGTTGCGGCGCAGCACACGGGTCCGGCACTCGTGTTGTCGGTCATCGTCTCCGGTCTGGGTTGCGCATTTGCGGGACTTTGTTATGCCGAGTTTGCAGCATTGATTCCCGTCGCGGGCAGCGCCTACACCTATTCTTACGCCACGATAGGGGAGTTCCTCGCCTGGATCATCGGCTGGGATTTGATTCTTGAATATGCGGTTGGCGCCACGACGGTTTCCATCGGCTGGTCGGGCTATTTCGTTTCGTTCTGGCAAAGGACGCTGCACCTGCCATTTCCGGCGGAGCTGAGCAAGAGCCCCTGGGAGCCGATTCACCTTGCGGACGGCACGACCATTCATCCCGTTTTCAATTTGCCTGCCGCGTTCATTATCGTGGTGGTCACCACGCTGCTGATCATCGGGATTCGCGAATCCGCTAATTTCAACAATTTCATCGTGTTGGTGAAAGTTGGGGTGGTGCTTCTTTTTATCATTATCGGCGCGCTTTATGTAAATCGGTCTTACTGGCACCCTTTTCTTCCCGCCAACCAGGGCGTGTTCGGTGAGTTCGGCTTCTCCGGGGTGCTGCGCGGCGCGGGCATAATTTTCTTCGCCTTCATTGGGTTTGACGCCGTTTCCACGGCGGCGCAGGAAGCGCGCAACCCTGAGCGCGACATGCCCATTGGCATCCTCGGTTCGTTAGGGATCTGCACGGTGCTTTACATTCTGGCTGTCATGGTGCTCACGGGTTTGCAGCCATTCCGGCTACTCAACGTCGCCGACCCGCTGGCGCTGGCCATTGACTCCACCCCGGCCCGAATCTGGCTCTCACCCATTGTTAAAATAGGCGCGCTGCTGGGGACCACGGCGGTTATCCTGGTAATGATGCTGGGCCAAACGCGGGTGTTTTATTCCATGGCGCACGACGGCCTGCTTCCCAAGCCGTTTGGCCAGATCCACAAGCGTTTCCGGACGCCTTATATCAGTACGGCCCTGACCGGTGTGTGCGTGGCGATCGCCGGGGGCTTGTTGCCGTTGCGGGTAGTGGGTGAACTGGTGAGCATCGGAACCTTGCTGGCGTTCGTCATTGTCAGCGCTTCCGTCATGGTCATGCGGAAGAATCACCCCGACATTCGCCGCCCCTTTCGCACACCCGCAGTATGGCTGGTGGGACCGTTGGCCATCATCGTGTGCGGCGGACAAATGTTGGGATTGCCGCGCGATACGTGGATTCGCCTGTTCGTATGGATGGCCGTCGGCTTGGTGATCTATTTCACCTACAGCCGCCGGCACAGCCTGTTGCACCTGGCGGAAAAAGAGAAAGGAAAGGTTGAAGGGTAAAGGCTAAAGGATAAACGGACGAGGACGAGGTAGGTTAATTCATAATTCACAATTCAGAATTTGGACTTTACCCTTTAGCCTTTTCCCTTTAGCCTTCATCCTTTGCCCTTTACCCTTTCTTTGCCCAAGCCTATGCGAACGAAAGTGTTCAGCCTCCTCCTTCGAGAATACCGCACGCGTCGTTGGGGGCGCTTCACGGCCTGGGTGTGCGCGTATGGCGCTGCCTTGTGGGTGGCTGACCGCATCACGCGCGCTTCCGGCGGAGTTCCAGGCCTCCTTTGGCTGCTCTTCTGGGTCTGCGCACTGGTTTCCGGCATCTATTACCTCGTCCGACTGATGCGGTTCATTCGAAGGCGTGTGCTCTGGCGCCTTCAGCGGCGGTTGGTGGTGGCGTATGTTCTGATTGGTGTCGTGCCCATCTGCCTGATTGTCCTGCTCGTCGTTTTGGGAGCCTTCATCATCAATGGGCAATTCGCGGCCTACCTGGTGGTGCAGAGGCTGCGTGACCACTTCGACGAAATCGAGCAAGTGAATCGCGTGGTGCTCCACGAAGCGCGTTACGGCGGTGAGAAGTCGGCGCCCGCCTTGCTGGCCAGGATTCAGAAATTCTACATCACCGAACTGGCAAATCACGCGCCAAGCTATCCCGGGCTGGCGATCACCTTGCACCTGGGCGACGTGACGCGCTCGTTCCTGCTGAATGGCCAACCGACGCCCAATCCTGGCCCGGTGCCGAACTGGATCCGCGGCGGGGAATACGCGGGCATCGTTGCCGATCGCGGTCGGATTGCGCTGCGCTCCATGGAGCGAATCCAGACCTCCGCGGGCGATCTGACGCTCCTGTTGTCACAGCCCTTCACGCCTGAATTATTGGATTTGGTGGGGGAGGGGATCGGCCCGGTAGGCGTCGTGGAGACGCGGTGGGCGGACGAGCGGGCCGCGGCGGACGCCAGGAATCGCGCGACCTCCGCCGGGGAAACGCACGTCCAGGTGCTGACGCCCCGGGGAACCTACGTCCAGACTACCCCGGTCAACTCCAGTTCGGTGAAACTCCCGGAGCCTGCAAGCCACTTCGATTTTCAGGTCTTTGGCGCGTCGTCATTGGACCCCATCTTCTGGGGAGGAGACAAGCCGCAGAAGTCTGACGCTCCTGCCTTTGTTTACGTCTCATCCCGTATCTTCGCGCTGAACGGCCGATTGCTGGCCACGCTCGGCGACTACTCCCGGATCTATGTTTTTCTCTTCAAGACGGTGGGCGTCATCCTTCTGGTCATTGAAGTTGCGGCGTTGTTTATCGGCGTCCGCATGACGCGCTCGATGACGCGTACTGTGGACATCCTCTATGACGCTACGGAGCGTGTTAAGGCGGGAGATTTGTCCTTTCGGACGAACTTTCCTTCCCACGATCAGTTGACCGCGCTGGGGGGCGCCTTTGACGGCATGACGGCATCCGTTGAACGGCTGATGCTCGAATCCCAGGAACGCTTGCGCTTGCAGAGTGAGCTGGACATCGCTCGCGAAGTGCAGCGCCAACTCTTCCCGCAGTCGGCGCCGAAAGTGCCGGGCCTGGATCTTTACGGTATTTGTAAGGCGGCGCGGTCGGTGAGCGGCGACTACTACGATTTCCTGAAACTGGACGAACACCGCGTGGGGTTGGTCCTGGGGGACGTGAGCGGCAAGGGAATCTCAGCGGCGCTGTTGATGGCGGCCATTCAATCCGCCCTGCGCGCGCAATTCTATGACGGGCTGGCGCTCGGCCACACCTCCGCCACGACCGAGATTTCCACCGCCCGGGTGGTCGACCGATTGAATCGCCAGATCTATGCGAACACGCCGCTTGAAAAATACGTGACGTTTTTCTTTGCGGTTTATGATACGAAAAGTTGCAAGCTTTCTTACACCAACGCCGGCCATCTGCCGCCCGTCCTTTTCCGCGATGGCAAGATTGAACGCTTGCGCACCGGGGGAACCGTGGTGGGATTGTTTCCCTCGGTTGAATATGAGGTGGGAGAAATCCGGCTGCGACCCGATGATCTGTTGATCGCGTACACCGACGGCCTTACAGAGCCGGAAAATACCTTCGGAGAGGAATTTGGCGAGCCCCGCCTTTTTGAGGTGGCCCGGCGCATGCTGAATGCTTCCCCGGAAGCCCTGGTGACGGAAATCTACCGGAGCGTGGAAGAATGGACGGGTAGCCCGGAGCTTCAGGATGATATGACCCTGCTTCTGGCGCGGGCGCAGACCTGCTGATGCCCACCAACCGTTGTGCTCCCTCGCGCTGTATTTGACGTCCCGCGAAGCGGGAGACGGTGAGCAGCCGCAGGTGAAACCTACGGACGATAAGTGACAAGCGACGAGTGACGAGCAGACGCGCTCCCGCGAAGCGGGAGACCGTGAATAGCCGTAGGTGAAACCTCATAAGCGCTAAGATAAGCTCGCTGGTCGCCTCACAGCCCGCGAAGCGGGCGCGGTCATGTAGCCCACGGCGAAGCCGTGGGAAGATCGAGCCGGCGACGCCGTGAGCCCCGGAGGGGCGACGTCGGGCCACAGGGAGGGTCGAGAATCAACCAGGAGTGCCCTGACGCCGCCCCTCCGGGGCTCACTGCGAATGGGTTGCGGGCCTGCCGTTATCCCACGGCTGGCTCGCCGTGGGCTATACGACGCCGCCCGCTTCGCGGGCTGGGCAACCGGCCGATGAGCGTCGAGGCACGTATAATTCGTTATCTTAGCGCCTATGAGGTGAAACCTACGGAAACCGTGGCGCCAAGGACGCTTCGGCCCTGAAAGGGCCGGCCCTTCAGCGGTCAACCCCGCTGGGGTTGATTTCTTTTATCTCTTGGTAGATAATCCATAAGATAACGGCATAAAAATTGCTAGCCGTACCGGATGGAAGTGTGTCTTCTGCTCGGAATGGCGCAGCCGGGTAGGCTCGCAAGGCTCCTGGCCGCCCCTGACGCGCTCGGCCGCGGCTCCGCCAGGTGCCTTTCCCCATGGCCTCAGCAACAAATTCGCCTGCCGCCGGCCCGCGGGGCGGCCCGCCAGCGACGGAGTATCAATTGCCGATTGGCGATTGGCACGTCCCGCACTTCCAGTTTCGAATTTCCAGTTTCCAGTTTCGAATTTCGAGTTTCCACGGTCAGGGAAGGTGGACGGAAGAAAAAAAATTTACGAACAAAGCCACCAAGTTATTGAAAACAAAGGATCGCAGAACAAATTGACCGAAAGAAAGCGGACATTTTGGTTTAAGTATCGGACATTTTGGTTCAATGTGGTGACATTTTGGCGTGGCCATGCAGCATTTTTCGGGCACTTTGGTATGACGGGGTAACGCCTTGGGTGCCAACACGGAAGAACGGGACCGAAAGAGGGGGGGCGGGCCATTTCCGACTTACCGAGTTTAGCGCTCCCACAGTCCGAACCGCCGCGACTTTGACGTGACCCTGGGGAAATGCACCGCGTGCTCAAGCACCGCGGGCAGCTCATCATCGCTGACCCCTGGGCGCCCTTTTTGTTTCGCCAACTGGCGAACCTTGTGAACCCCCTCGTTGGAAAGGGTGACGTGCGAATGTATGGGAAGGGCGAGATGCTGCGAATGCTCGAAGGGCGGAGATTCCTTAACGCCGAGTGGGAACTTTCCGGCCACTGGGGTTTTGTGGCCACTGCACGTATTGCCACTGCCGCCGAAGTCCGGTAGACTTTGGCGTTGATCCCTGGAGCAAGGAGTTGACGTGTGGCACTGCGCAATCGCGTTGCTGTGGTAACGGGAAGCTCGCGTGGAATCGGCAAGGAAATCGCGTTGGCGCTTGGGCGAGCCGGCCTGCGTGTGGTGGTGGCATTTCGCGCCAATAAGTTAGGCGCGCAGAAGGTACTGTCGGATTTGCGCGCGCTGGGAACGGAAGGCGTGGCTTTGGCCACGGATGTCACGGACCCGGTGCGCGTCAAAGAATTGATAGATGCCGTCGCCAAACAGTTTGGGCGGCTCGACGTCCTGGTGAACAACGTGGGGGATTTCGAATGGAAGCCGGTGGCCGAGTCCACGGTGGACGCATGGGGCGCCATCGTCAGGTCGAATCTCTTCAGTGTGTTCTACACCACCAAGTTCGCCTTGCCGATCATGCGCCGCCAGCACTGGGGGCGCATCATCAATTTGGGCGCGGTGGGCGCGGAACGCGCTTTTGGGCAGGCAAAAATCTCCGCCTACTCCGCCGCGAAGGCCGGCATTGTTGCGTTTACACGCTCTGTGGCGCTGGAAGAAGCGGGTAACGGCATTACCGCCAACGTGGTGAACCCGCCGGTGGTTGACGAGAAGGAATTATCGCTCGAGGAAGCCCAACGCATTACGGACGTACGATTTCCCGTCGGGCGGCCCGCCACTGGCCGGGACATTAGCGAAGCGGTGAGATTTTTCGCGTCGGAAGAGGCCGCCTTCATCACCGGCCAGGTGCTGAATGTCAGCGGAGGGTGGATGCTGTGAAGAACAGCATACGGGATACGGGATACGGAAAACGGGGCTCGGGGCGCGGAGTTTGGGAGTTGGAACTTCGGCTTTGGTTTACGGATTCAGCCGTCAGTCGCAACCTTGTTAACGTGGCGGTGCACGCGTTCTAGTGGATCGCGTGTCGCCAAAAGATGTTTTGCCCGTATCCCGTATCCCGTAACCCGTTTGCCGTATGCCGTTTGCCGTATGCCGAATTATGAAAATTCTCACTTCTTCCGAGATGCAACGGATTGATCGCCTGACCACTGAGCGCTATGGCGTACCCAGCCTTACGCTGATGGAAAACGCCGGGCGCGGGGTAGTGGAATTCCTGCTCGCGCGTCTTGCGCCTGCGGCGCTTGACCGCATCGTGGTCCTTTGCGGGAAGGGCAATAACGGCGGCGATGGTTTTGTGGTCGCGCGCCTGCTTCGCGAGCATGGCCTCCAGCCGCGCGTGCTGCTGTTTGCAGACCCACAGGGCCTGCGTGGAGACGCAGCGGTGAATTGGGCGCGGCTGCGGTCCTCGGGCCTGCCGGAGATCGTCGCCTCGATCGAGGCGTGGCAAGCCGTTGTACCTTCCCTGATGAACACAACCCTGTTCGTGGATTCCTTGCTGGGCACCGGATTGGCTAAGCCGCTGGAAGGATTCCTGCTGGAAGTGGTACTCGACCTCAATGCGCGATTTCCTGCGACGAAGGTGCTGGCGGTGGACTTGCCATCCGGGATTTCGGCCGATTCCGGCGAGTTGATCGGCGAGCATGTGCGCGCCGACTTTTCCGTTACTTTTACAGCTCCCAAATATGCGCACGTATTTCCGCCCGCGAGCGAGCAGGTAGGCGAGTGGGTGGTGAAGCAGATTGGTACACCACTGGAAGCCTTGGAGAACGACCCCCATTTGACCGTGAATTACGTGGAGCGGCGTGATGTGGCGTGGATCGGGAAACCGAGGGCCGCAGCCGCGCATAAAGGCAATTACGGGCATGTACTGATCGTGGCGGGGTCAGTGGGTAAGACGGGCGCCGCCGCGATGGCTGCGCACGCCGCATTACGGGCGGGGGCGGGTCTGGTGACCGTGGCTACAGCCAAGAGCGCGCTGCCCATCATCGCAACCCTGGGTCTCGAATTCATGACGGAGGCGCTGCCGGAAACGGAGGACGGCGCCATCTCCCTCCGCGCCCTCGATGGCGATCGTCTGGATAAGCTGGTAGCGGGTAAGACCGTGCTGGCCGTGGGTCCGGGCATCGGCTCGCACCCCGAGACTGCCGAGTTGGTGCGGCAGGTAGTGAATAAATATGCGTTGCCCCTGGTCGTGGACGCGGATGGCCTGAACGCGCTTGACGGCCGTATGGAAGCGTATCGCCAGGACGTGCGCCCCATCGGGGGGACTGTTTTCACGCCCCACCCGGGCGAGATGGCGCGGCTGGCAGGCAAGACGACGGCGGAAATCCAAGCCGATCGGCTGACCGTGGCGCGGGAGTTTTCCCGTCGATACGGCGTGACCCTGGTGCTGAAGGGATATCGCACCTTGATTGCCAGTCCCCAGGGGCGAGTGGATGTGAATCCTACAGGGAATCCCGGTATGGCTTCGGGTGGAACGGGCGATGTGCTGACCGGGTTGGTGGCCGGCCTGCTGGCACAGTATGCGCATCATCCCGTTGGCGACGTGGCCACGGCTGCGGTCTACTTGCATGGTCTCGCCGGCGACCTTGCCGCGGAAGAATTTGGCCAGCCTTCCATGCTGGCGGGCGACCTTCTGGAAAAGATCCCGCGCGCCTATAAGACTATTGTCGAATGACGTTTGACGATTTGGCGCTTCCCGGCAGATAATCAGCTATTGGGTTAAGCGGAAGCACTTCTTAACTTTGGCTTCACTCGCAATCGCGAATATTCGTGGGCAATCGACAATTAGCAGGATGATCGTCAATCGACAATTATCGGTAATCGCCGAGCGTGTGACGCATTCCCCGGAGGAGACCGTAAGCTTTGGCCACGAGCTGGCGATATATCTCCAACCGCCGTGCCTGGTGCTGCTGGAAGGAGATTTAGGCGCCGGCAAAACCACGCTGATCAAAGGAATTGTCGCCGGATTGGGCGCGGCGAGTGAAGATGAGGTCACCAGCCCTTCTTTCACATTAGTGCATGAATACGGCTCCTCCGGCGCCGTCTACCACGCTGACCTGTACCGCATAGAAGGTGCGCGCGACCTTGCCACCTTGGGGCTGGAAGAGTTATCGGGCGAGGCGGCTACAGTTCTTGTTGAATGGGGCGAAAAGCTTGGAGATGATGCTCCTTTACCTTGTGTCAAAATCCAAATCGAACACTTGGGAAGTGATGACCGGCGCATCGTAGTGGAGCGTGTGGAAGGCGACAAAGGCAGTGGCAAGTGACGAGTGGCGAGCGATGCGGGCTTAGCTCGACAATTCAAACAATCACGCAATCCGACAGTTGACAGATGGCCATTAACCATTGAACGAATGCTTGTCACTCGCCGCCCGTGACCTGTTACTCGTCAATGTAATTCAAACCGGAGAAAGTCCCATCATGACGGAAAATGCCAGTCCCACTCCATGGGGTTTGATTGTAGGTTCGTCGAGCGGTTTCGGCGCGGCCACCAGTCTGGAACTGGCGCGTTGCGGGCTCAACATCCTGGGCGTGCACTTCGATCGCCGTCAAAACATGCCGCAGGTTGAGCAAGTGATCGCCCGCATTCGTGAAACCGGCCGCGATGTCTTTTTCTTTAACATCAACGCTGCCGATCCTGCGAAACGGACGGAGGCCTTGAATCAGGCCCAGGAATATTGGAGCAAAACCGGCGGCAAGCACTTCGTGAAAGTCTTTCTGCACTCAGTGGCTTTCGGCTCGCTGAAACCGTACCTGTCGGAGTCTACCGATGACGAATTAACGCAGCAGCAGATGGATATGACCGTTGACGTCATGGGAAACAACCTGGTTTATTGGGTGCAAGAGCTCTTCCGGCGAAATATGCTGGGGCAGGGAAGCCGCATTTATGCCATGACCAGCGCCGGTGGGCATAGCGTGATTCCCAACTATGGCGCAGTTTCGGCGGCCAAGGCCGTGATGGAATCACATATTCGCCAGCTTGCTTTTGAGTTGATGCCCCATGGAATTACCGCCAATGCCATCCAGGCCGGAGTTACGGTTACCCCGGGTTCCAGCAAGATACCGGGAATCGAAAAGCTGGCGGAATTCGCACGGCTGCGCAATCCCGGCGGGCGCCTGACCACCCCGAACGACGTGGCACAAGCCATCGCTGCCCTGATGAGTGACAAAACGCAGTGGATGACGGGTAATGTCATCCGCGTGGATGGCGGCGAAGATATCGTGACCTAGGAACCCGTCGGCAAGAAGGATGAGCTGTATCCTGATTTTGCCGCCCTTCGCAAACAGATTCTTGGGAACAAGGTCGTTTCTACGACGGGAACTGATCTCATGGTGGAGGAGCGTGGTGAACATTGCTAGTCTACGCGGGCAGCGGGACGATGCCTGCCTGAGCCGACTTTGACGGACCTGTCTGCTTCCGATAGAATCATGAGTAGTGGGGCAGTCCGAACATAGAAACGGGGACCCGATTTGAGTGAAAGGCCAAGGGGTAAAGATGCCGATCAAAAAATTAGTGTTAGCGAAACCGCGAGGATTCTGCGCGGGGGTCGATCGTGCCATTGACGTGGTCAATGTAGCGTTGCAGCTTTACGGTTCCCCGGTGTACGTTCGGAAAGAGATCGTCCACAACAAGTACGTCATCCGCGCCCTGGCGGCCAAGGGCGCGGTTTTTGTCGATGAGCTTGACGAGGTTCCGGACGGCGCGGTTACTATTTTCAGCGCGCACGGCGTTTCCCCGGCAGTGCGAGCCACCGCCGCCGCGAAGAACCTGAGGATTATCGACGCCACGTGTCCATTGGTTACCAAGGTTCACACGGAGGCGGTGCGCTACGCGAACGAGGAACGCTCCATCATTCTGGTTGGGCATGCCGGCCACGACGAAGTGATTGGTACGATGGGTGAGGTCCCAGGTCAGATTCAACTGGTGGGATCAGTCGAGCAAGCTGAGAAAGTGCAAGTTGCGGATCCTGAGCGCGTGGCAGTGACCACCCAAACGACCCTGGGCGTCGACGACGCCAGCGTGATCATCGACGTGCTGCGCCGCCGTTTTCCCAAGCTGATCATGCCCGCGAGTGACGACATTTGTTTCGCCACGCAAAATCGGCAGACGGCCGTCAAACTTCTGGCCGAGGATGCCGATCTTGTTCTCGTCTTGGGTTCGGACAACAGTTCGAATTCACGGCGCCTGCGCGAGGTGGCTGAGGGCGCCGGCGCCAAGGCGTTCCTCATCGATGACGCCTCGGAGATTGATCCTGCCTGGTTGGAGGGCATCCAAACCGTTGCCATCACCGCCGGCGCCTCGGCCCCCGAATACCTCGTGCAACAAGTCGTAGACTACTTCCGGGCGATGGGCGTCGAAGAAATTGAGGAAGTCATGGCCCTGGCCGAGAAAGTTACGTTTCTGCCTCCCCCCGAACTCGCGCGTGAAATGAGCGCGCGGGGCCTGACCCCGATAAACTGAAGGAGCTCACGTGCGGCTTGGATAGCTTGCTGCCGGCGCGCAGCCCATATCGCAATTCTGGGAACGAGCGCCGTTTGGTTGTGCACTCGTCACTTTTTACTTTTAGGGTTATTGATTCTCGGCAATTTTCACCAGCACTACGCCGTGCCTGGGAACGTTGGCCGTAAATTTTCCATTGAAATTCCCCAGGTCTTTTCCCGCCCACAGGTCGCGCACCGTGGCGGCCTTTTGCACGCCGATATCCTTGAAATTCACGGTGACGGGATTCGTGCCCTCGCCGCGGTTAAACAGGCCCACGGCCTTACTCCCATCGGCGAGCGGCTTCATCCAGACGTCCAACGGACCTTCTTCCTCCACCCGGTGTCCCTGAATGCCGGCGGAGTCCTGGTCCACCGCAATCACTTCCGGATTCGTCATGATGGCAAGCGTGGCGGGAGAAACGGTGGTCAAGTCGGCGCTCGCCAGCAGCGGGGCCGCCAGCAAGCACCACAAGCTCATCTGGGTGCGATTCTCGTCCTCGTTGATCTTTTTGAGGCCGACCAGCAGCATGTCCGGATCGTTCCAATGTCCCGGCCCCGCGAAGGGTTCCAAGCCGTCTTGCTGAAAGCCGACCAACGAGATGCGGTCATAGTTGAAATCCAGGTCGCCGGCGGTGCGCCACATGTTACCACCGACGGACGGAGCCCAGTTCCAAACCTTCTCCAGGCCGTACTGGCACAGGCTATAGAGAATGGGGCGTCCGGTGCGTTTCAGCGCGTCGCCCATTTTCTTGTAGGCGGCTTGCATTTGTTCCGGCTTGTAAACTCGTCCGCCGCTGCACCAATCGTATTTCAGGAAATCAACTCCCCACGCAGCGTACGTCTGAGCGTCCTGCTCTTCATGGCCGTAGCTGCCTTCGCGGCGGCCACAGGTAAGGGGACCGGGCGAGGAATACAGGCCGAACTTCAGGCCTTTGCTGTGGATGTAGTCGGCGAGGGCTTTCATGTCGGGGAAGTTCTTGTCCCCGTGGATTACACCCTGCGCGTCACGCTGGCCCTGCCAGCAGTCGTCGATATTGACGTACTCGTAGCCGAGCGCCTTCATGCCGTTTCGCGCCATCGCGTCGGCCTGCGCGCGAATCAGCGCATCGGACACTTGGCATAAGTTACCATACCAACTGTTCCAGCCCATGGGTGGCTTTGGGGCGAGCCCGTTATCCTGCGAGCGAAGCATGGGGATGAAAGCAAAAAGCACAATGAATACGAGGCATCGGCCCAACATCCGGCAACAGGTTTCCTGCTTCATTCTGGAGCTCCTTTTCGTAGACTCAATTAATGCGTGCATTCGAGGCCTTGTCGATCCGGGAAGGTGAGTTGCCGGGTCCCAGGGTATCGCGCGTCATATTACTTCGGACTTCGGAGTTTCGGCAATTGTTCTCTAAGAAATAAACGCAAATACGAATTCCAAAACGGCTGACTAAGGCGTACACTAACGCCTCATCGGGGCGTGCAATCCCGGCTTGAACGCGATGAGAGTTAAACCACGAAAGAGGTAATGCGATGAAAATCCGGTTGAGTCTGATCTTCCTGTCCGTCGCCGTCATTATGGGCAGCATTTTTCTTTTGCATCCGGCACAGAGCGCGCAACACGAATCCGGAATGGGGTACGAGGACACGCCCATGCTGCCGGGAGGCAAGTGGCATGTCCACGATGCCAAACGTCCGCAGGCCGTAAGAGTGACGCCGGGCACGTGCAGCACACAGGCACGCGCGGGCGCTCCGCCCTCCGATGCGGAAGTGCTCTTTGACGGCAAGGACCTTTCCCAGTGGAAAAATGCGAAAGAAGGCCCTGCCGCCTGGAACGTGCGGGACGGCTATATGGAAGTGGCTCCCAAGACCGGCGACATTTACACGCGCGAGGCGTACGGGGACATACAACTGCACGTCGAGTGGAGAACGCCTGCGCCCCTCAAGCCGGGAAACGTCTGGCAAGGCAACAGCGGCGTGTTTCTGTTTGGGGTTTTTGAACTACAGGTGTTCGAAAGCAGCCGCAACATGATTTATGCGGACGGCGAAGCCGGCGCCATGTACGGCCAGTTCCCGCCGCTCGTGAATCCGGTCCGCGGCCCCGGGGAGTGGCAGGTTTACGACATCATCTTTAACCCGGCTCATTTCAAGGACGGAAAACTCGAGACGCCCGCCTATATCACGGCCTTTCTGAATGGTGTGGTGATCCAAAATCACACGGCCCTGTACGGTGAGACCGGGCACCGCATTTTCCCGCATTATACCGACCGCGGCACCCGAGGCCCCGTACGGCTTCAGGACCACGGTGATTTGGTGCGGTATCGAAACATCTGGGTGAGGAACTTGCAGCAGTTGGAGTAACGCGATACGGGAGGGCGGGACACGGGATTCGTGGTGCGCGATTTGCGTCCCCCGGAGGAAAAGCGCGGCTGCCGAATCCCGTACAGGTGAATAGAATTTGGAATAGAATGTAGCCGGAGTGTGTTTCCCGGCGCTTCTTGCCCTGGGCGTCAACTGGGCTCAGAATCAGACGGGCAGAGGGTTTACCGAAGGACGGCAACCGGCCTTCGTGGGCGGGAAGGCTTCAGCTTTGGGCTGCGCGCCATTCGGGTCGTGGGTGAGCGCTGCTCGCCCTTACGGGGAATTCAAGAGCGAGGAGAAGAAAAAGTAGGGAGCCCCGTCGTTTCGATTCTTCAACTCCTCGACTCTTCGACTTCTTATCTTCTCAACACAAAGAAGGGGAGGCTATAGTGGCCAAAATAGATCGCAGGGACTTTCTCAAGACCGGAAGCATTGCAACCGCGGCAACGTATTTTGCCGGTTCCACGAAGATGCATTTAATGGCGGCGCCGGAGCCTGAACCGGCTAAGCCCATCGCCGCGAACGACAATATTCAGATCGCTTTAATTGGAGCCGGTGGGCAGGGGCAGGCTGATACGAAGATTGCCGCATCCATTCCGGGCGTCAAGGTGGTGGCGGCGGCCGATTGCTACAACGGTTGCCTGGAGCATGCCAAGGAGCTATGGGGGAGGGATATCCAGATTACGCGCGACTACAACGAAATTCTGGCGCGCAAGGATGTTGACGCCGTCATTATCGGTACGCCCGACCACTGGCACATGCAGGCGTCTCTGGATGCTATGAATGCGGGCAAGGACGTTTATTGCGAAAAGCCCATGATCCACGTTTATTCCGACGGGCCGAAAATCATCGACACCTGGCGCCAGACGAACCGAATTATGCAAATCGGCAGCCAGCGAGTGAGCTCGATCATCTACAAAAAGGCGAAAGAACTGCTTGCTGCCGGCGCCATCGGCACGCTCAACATGGTCACTGTCTGGTACGACCGTAATTCAGCGCAAGGCGCGTGGGAATATACGGTTCCTTACGACGCCGACACCACCACCTGCGATTGGCCGCGTTTTCTCGGTACCGCGCCTAAGGTCCCCTGGGACGGCGAGCGCTTTTTCCAATGGCGCAAGTACAAGGATTACGGCAGCGGCGTGGCCGGCGATCTATTCGTCCACTTGTTCAGCGGCGTACACCTGATCACGGATTCCAATGGTCCTACGCGTGCCGTGTCGACGGGCGGTCTGCGCTTCTGGAAGGATGGGCGTGACGTGCCCGACGTGATGATGTCACTTTATGACTACGCCAAGGGCTTCAATCTCAGCGTACGCACCAACTTTGTTGATGGCGGCTCCGAAAGCGAGGGTTTTATCTTTACCGGTTCAGAGGGTTCGATGGTTATTGGCGGCGACGGCGTCACCGTCACCCGCGTCCCGCGCGAGAAGGAGCCTGGCGTGCGCGTGGGCCTGTTTGCCGAGGCCATTCAGAAGCGCATGCTGGAGATCTATCACGAGAAGTACCCCATCACCCATCCCACCGGTGCGCCTTTGCTGGGTGAGGAGAAATACGTGGCCCCAAGCGGATATAGCGACCACTACGATCACGTGAAGAATTGGATCGACGCTATTCGCAGCCGCCAGCCCATCGTGGAAGATCCGGTGTTCGGTTTCCGCGCGGCGGGCGCCGCCCTGCTGAGCAACGTCAGCTACGACAGCGGGCGTATAGCCCACTGGGACCCTGACGCAATGAGGCTGCTAGGTTCCAGAGTGTCGTAATCGAGATCCATCCGGTGGCTGACATCCTGCGGCTCCGCCGTTTGCTCTGCGGCGGAGCCGCTGCAATTGCCGCCTTTCGCAACTACTGTGGACAGTACTGACTTCACCGAAACCTCTTCAGGCTAATACCCCCTAAGATTGTCGACGTTTATTTGCCACGAGCGTCTAAACCGTTTTGTCCGGAGAGTCACAGGTCTTTTCCAGGGGACACTCAGCACAGAGGGGCTTGCGCGCGACGCAGATCTTTCGGCCAAACCAGATGACCTGGTGGCTGAAGCTGATCCACCGATCTTGCGGGACCAGCTTCATCAAGTCCTGCTCTACCTTTTCCGGCGTCGTTTGCCCGGTGAGTTTCAGACGATGGGCGACGCGGAAGACGTGCGTATCCACCACCAGCCCGCTGGGGATGCCGTAGGCAGTTCCCAAGACCACGTTGGCGGTTTTTCGTGCCACGCCGGGAAGTGTGAGCATCTCGTCCATCGTTTGTGGGACTTTCCCGCCAAAATCGTGAACGATCTTGGTGGCCGCGCCGATAATACTCTTGGCCTTGTTACGAAAAAAGCCCGTGGACTTGATGTCCCGCTCCAAGTCGGATTGCGGCAAACCCACGAAATCGCGAGGTGTGGGGTACTTGCGGAAGAGTCCCGGGGTGACTTTGTTCACGCGCTCGTCCGTACATTGCGCTGAAAGGATGGTGGCAACGAGCAGTTGAAACGCGTTCTCGTAATGCAGCGCGCACTGCGCGTTTGGGAACAGCGAATCAAGCGCCCCAAAGATCTTCTGCATACGCGCAGGAGAGGTGTAGGATTTTGGATTTTGGATTTTGGATTTTGGATTCGCACTGCGCTTGGATGACTTCGGTTTGGTCGGCATGGAGAACTATTGTAGCACTCACATTTGCATTTTGCTGTTGAGGAAGTTATCTGGTGAGAATACCGGTGACAGATTCACAACCTTCCTTGTGAAGAAGTTTTCGCGCCGGAACCCTGACGATAAGACAGACGACACCCTCAATCCAAAATCCAAAATCTAAAATCCCAAATGAGTTCTAGCCGCCGAGCAAATCCAGCACTTCATTCAGCTCGCGGTGAATGCAGGTGAACGTGGGGGTGTCGCGCACGGTGTAGCTAGTGGCTTCGCTGTGGCGGAGTTCCATGACGAGGTCCATGAAGTGTTCCGGCTTGTCGCTTTCGAACGCCAGCACGAATTCCTGGTCGTCCAGGCCGAACGAGTAGGTGGTGTTCAAGCGCACGGTAGGGTAACGATGACCAATCTCAATGTGCTCGTCCATCATGCCCTGGCGTGCATGCTTGGTAAGGCGATACCACGCCTTGCTTTTCACAAAGGGGTAGACGAAAAGGTATCGGAATTGTCCCGGAACCAGCTTCAGCCGCGTGCCTTCCTGCCCGGTGTGAGTGTGCTTGTCTACATAAACGGACCGCTTCGTCATGGACAACAGCGAATAGGGGGTGCTTACATATTTGCCCAAATCGGTCTCGAGCAGCCTGGCCATCATTTCCTGAAACTTCAGCAAGTCGTATCCAATGCGCCACAGCATGAAGTCGCAATCGCCGCGAATGCCGATCATCGAGTAAGCGATGGTTATCACATCCTGATCGCAGCTCTTGACTACGTCGATGAATTGGCACTTGCCGCGTTGGCGGTCTTCCGCCGGCAGCCTTCGCCAGGCGGGATCGATCCTGTAGAATCCAAAATTCACGTACTGACGGCCGTCGGCGGCGGTGGCCGCTTCCGGATGTTTCTGTTCACTCAAGAGGCGAACTCCTTAGGTTGAGTAAAGGCAAGCCCTGCAAATTCCCAATATAACACGAATCGCGCGGCGAAGCGGCCGGTCGGATGTGACGTCCCGCCCGCGGCGATACGAACATCAGCCATCAGCGCCTGCGCTCAGCCTGCAAGTGGGATCACCACGCCGCCCGGTGAGCTACGGCACCAACATCACCGGAGTCCTCCAAAATGCGCCCTTCTGCCCCGTCGGGTCGAGCACGGTCACCTGGCAATCATACTCGCCCAAGGGTAGCTGACGGATCGGAATGCTGAAGCTAAGGGCCATGGTCTTCAGTCGGTTCGTCGCTGCCTGCTTCACCTCAATCGCTTGTGTTTCAAAGGCTTTCTGCTGCGCGCGATAAAAGCTCACATAGGCCACCAGCGGCTGAGCGCTGGGCGCACCTTGCTGGTAGGCCTGAAGGTAGACGTAGATGTCGCGGCGCTGGCTGAAGACGCGCGTGACGCTCGGAATCAATTTCTGCCCGTCCTGGACCAATGGGTTAGTCGCCTCTTGGCGGTCCTTGGTTTTAATGGCGTTATAGAGCGCGTCCTTCAGGTCCACGCGCTGGCTGCTCAATACCACCGAGCTGATCGGAATGCGCTTCTCCTCTTTATTCAGGTTGGGAATGACAAACGTGGCTTGATACGTCCCGATTCGTCCCGTTTCATCATCGCGGGCCAGAAACTTGATAGTGTATTTGCCCGGCAGAAGGGTGAACCCCGTATCGTATTCAATCGGACGCTTGGCCAATTCGATAGCGGTGGCATCGCTGAGTTTTATGTTTACCTTGTCGCGTACGTTGGTAATGGTGGCGCCGTAGTTGTCCTTGATCTCCCCGATAAAATCGATCAGCGTGTGTTCGGCGCCCCCGCGTTTCGCCAGCGCCAGTTCGCGGCCGGGGATCTTCACCACGATCGGCACGAAGTACTCGGCGCGATTCAACTGGAAATAATCGATTTCCATGGCGATGTGCAGTTCGGTAATCGGATCTTCGAGCATCAGGGCGTCTTCAAGCTGCCGTTCCTTGTCGGCAGCAGTGAACTTGCTGAACAGCTTGCCCGCGTAATAACCCTGGCGATAATCCAGACTGGCAGACAAGTCCGAATTCAAAGAGATCTTGATGCGCCGGAATTTTCCGTCTTGCGCCGTGTTGGTGGTGTAATACCCGAGAATGTAATAGCTCGAAATGGCCTGTTGTGCCTGCACGATCCCCTTGGTCAGATCGTTATAGTCCAGCAGGGCCTTTCCCCCGGTGTCGCCGGCCAGCGCATAGAGTGTATCCTGCGACTGCTGAAAGTTCGTCGTCACCGCCAGCGCCGCGGCCCCGGAGTACATTCCCTGGTTGCCGGGCGATCCTTGCGTAGCGTCGCCGAGCGGGGCTTGCGCCACCAATCCGCGCGCGTCGATGGGCCAAAACGACACGCCCGCGCGAATGGCCGCGTCAATGGTGGCGTGGAGCTGCGCCTGGTTGTCTATGCCGTTCAGCCGCAGGCCGCTGGCGAAATAGATCAGCAGTTTCTTTTCGCTGAGCTGCCCCAGCATTTGGGCCGCCGTCTGAAGCGCCGCCAGTTGGCGATCGGTGTTAAAGATGTTGAACTCGCTGTCATCCTGGCCAAACGCCGCTCCCATGTCAGGCGTGCTGGCGTCGTCGGAGGATTCGCCAAAACCCTGGCCTTCTCCCACGATCATCGTTTGGATGATGCTCAAGAGCCGATTGTGGTCGTCGGTGAAGTCCTGAAGCACGTCCACGCCGCCTCCCGAATAACGCAGGATGGCCAGTCGATCCGCCGGCGTCATCTGGGTGCGGATGAACTTCTGCGCTGCTGCGAGCGCGCGCAACTGCTCCGCCGGCTGCATCGCCGTCATGTCGAAGTAAAGTGCCAACAGGCGGCGGTCGTGGTAGCGAAGATTTCCGGGGCGTTCCGTAGTAATACGCGTTCTGGAGAGTGTATCGTAGACCCTGATACTTTCCGGCCCGGTGGGTTTTGCCGGTGCGGCGCCGGGCGACGTGGGTAATTCCTGATGCTCGCAGAAACTGAGCGTCTGCGGCACGCCATTCTCCGTTACGCTGAAATCCTTTGCCGTCAGGCCCGTAATGGGATTTCCTTTCTTGTCCTTTACCACCACCGTTTCCACCACAAGCTGGGTGGTGGCATGAATGACGGCTGTGCCGGTGGAAGCCGGGGCGTTCTGCCCCACCTGCTGGGCAACGGCTGACCACGCAGCGAGCAAAACCAAAAGCACTGTACGTAACGATGCCAAGGCCGCAACGTTCACAAAGCCGACGAGCCACTCTCTGGCCTTAGAACTTCGCGCCTTTGCGCCTTTGCGAGAAAATGTTTGCCTTTCGTGTGGTCGCACGGTTCAAAACCTCAACCGCAGCGTGGCTTGCATGCTGCGCATGGCGTTGGCTGCGAGGGGCACTCCAAATTGCGTGCTGTTCACGGTGGCATCCCAACTTGTGAAGGTAACGTGATTCAGAAAGTTGGTGGCATCAATCCGCATGTCGAGATTGAATCGGCTATTCATCCGAAACGTGCGTCCGATGGAAGTGTTCAACGCGAATTGGGCCGGGCCGATGATTGAATCCCGTCCCGCGTTTCCCCATTGGCCCGCCAAGGGTGGAATATAGGCTGCCGAGTTCAGGAAGAAACCCGCTCGGGCTGCATAAAGCGGCGCGCCCGTGTAATCCGGCCGGATGGTTCCGGTCACGCCTGTGCCCGGCACGGCGGCAAGATAGATGGGCGTCTCGGGCGAACCGCTGCCGACGGTGATTTGAGTCAATACGGTCCACTCTTTGAATGCCGTCCCCTTCCAGCCGCTCATGAGGGTTTTCCCGCCCAGGCCCATGCCCGTTGTGTACTGCGCCTGCACATTGAGAAGGTGGCGCTGATCGAAGGTGGAAAGCCCGCGTTCAGCAGTGAGATCGAGCCAGTTCTGCGCGATGCTGGGGCTGGAGGCACTGGCGCCGGAGGTCGGAGTCAGGAGCAGTTGTGTTCGTCCACTTCCCGCGCCCGCCGTGGAGGGCCCGAACACCGTGGAGGGCATCACGGGTCCCGCTCCTCCCAGCGCAGAATCATCGTCGATGGCTTTTGAGTACGTATAACGCACACTTGCGGTGACGCCGTTGTGCAACCGTCGCCGCAACTGAATTTGGCCTTCTTCGCGCGTCGAGTTGCCGTTTGAGGCGAGGTAAACAAAACCCGCGGGGCAGGTTGGGCAGAGGTCGGCTGCGCCTGCCGGGTAGGTGTTGGGCAGAAATTCCTGCAACCCCCGTGTTCCCTTGATGCCGAGATACGTGGCGGTCAATTGCAGGGAGCCCGGCATGTCGCGTTGGATCGATAATTGCCAGTTCTGCGCGTAACCCACGCGGAAATTCGGATCGACGGCATAGGTGTCTGGCGTGATCGCAGGACACGTATTGAATCCATTCGCCAGCGTGAGTGGACAAGCCGGGCTGTTCGGCACGCTCAAGCTTTTCGAAAGCGGTGCTTGCTGCGCCATTTGTTGCGCGATGGTTTGATAAACCGAGGTGTCGTCGTAAATTCCATATCCGGCGCGCAGCAGCAGCGACGACCCGGAGATCGGACGCCAGGCGATCCCCACCCGTGGCTCGAACCCGCGCCGGTCGGGCCGGATAAGCGAATTGGGGTAATGCACGCCTGTCAGCGCCCCGATCGGATCGCTTCCCACGACCGGCGCCACCGCGGCAAAGCCAGGAGTGATGTCCAGGTTTACCAGCCGGCCGTACAACTCCGTAATGGGGCTACCATATTCCCAGCGAATCCCGGCGTTCAGGGTGAAATCCGGACGCATTCTCCAGTCATCCGTGATGTACTCGTCGTAAACGGACTCGCGAAAGTACTTGTCGGCATTGCCGAAAGCAATGGAGCTGGTGTCCGGAATGCCGAGCAGAAAGTCGGCGAAATCGTCGCCGCCTACGGAGCTACCGTTGGTGGTTCCCTGCGTCGCCGCGCCCGTGAACGTGAACATGCCGCGCGGGTTCTGCTGGGACAGGTAATTGAATTGCTGCCGCCGGAATTCACCTCCGAACGTAATATTGTGACGCTCGTGGCTCCACAACATGGAATAGGACCACGCGTCCGTCTGATTGCGATTGAAGGAGCTTTGCGCATCGGATAGTCCCGCCAGGCCGCTCGCGAAGGCGAGGCTCGGCGGGCCCCAATCGGCCGGGTCCTGATCGTTCCCATCGATTCCCGCTTCCCCGGAAACGTTGGCGCGATCCTCCCAGTAGGGCGTCGCCCGCGTCGCCAGCCGGCTGAATCGGTAGCCAAGGCTCAGAAACAGCCGCTGGCTGAGGCGGTACGACCAGTTGAGGTTGGTGTTGATCCCCAGCGCATCCGTGGTATCGAGAAAACCGAATAGATTCGGGCTGGCGGTCTTGGTGCTTTGAAACGCAAACCCACCGTTAAACTCATTCTTGGGATTCAATGTCTGATCGAAGCGCGATTGCAGCGCGTCCTGATGCGTGCTGTTGACAATTCCAATCTGGTAGTTGTAACGCGGATTTCCGCTAAAGCCCGGCGGCGGGTAGAAGTTCAACAAGGCCCGCGCCTGAGCGCTGATCTGGGTTGGGAGAATCAGGTTGCCGGAGAAGGGAAGTCCCGTGGCCGGATTGAAGATTTCCACCGGCTGCCCCAGCGCGTTCAGAGCCTGGGAGAAATCGCCGCCGCGCTCCGCCATGTCCGGCACCAGCGCCGATTGCGTTGTGTCCGTAACATATCGTGTCCATTGGTAGGCGACAAAAAAGTTGTCCCTGGTCCGGAGGAAATGAGGAATGCTCAGGGGGCCGCCGAGCGCCGCCATCCCCGTGATGCGGTTATAAGCCGGCTTGGGCGTGTTCTGGCCACTCAGGGAAAAAGGCCGGGCATCCAGGGCGGAATTGTCGAAGACGAGGCCGATCCCGCCAGTGTACAACCCTCGCCGGCCATTGCGATTGTTGCCGAAGGCGAAAGGCTGCGCGAAGGGGGAAGCGGCGCCGTTGATCACGCTGCCGTTGATCAGGAAACCGTCCGCGGCGCGCTGGCTGGTGTCCTCATCGGCAGATTCCGTTTTCGGGGCATTGTTGTCCTGAACCGTCGCGGCGGGTCTTGCCCCGGCATTGGCTTGCGCCGGGTTAACGCCTGGCGCTACCCCTGTCTCGCCCTGGCCCGAGCCGGAAGGTAGGGGCACGCCATGGCGTGGCCCTACAGTTTCCGCCTTGATTTGGTCAAGCGGCAACAGCTTTAATTCCCATTTTCCCGCCGGCCCATTCGGCCCGATCACCACATCCTGCTTGATGGTTGCGAAGCCGGTCATTTCCACTTCCAGCGTCCATTTTCCATCCGTCAAGTCGGGAAATGAGTAGAGGCCTTGCTGGTCGGTGCTGGTTACAAACTGTTGTTTGCCCTGAGTCGCCGTCACCGTCGCGCCGGGAGTCGGCAGGCCGCCGAAAGTGACTTGCCCGTGGTACTCCGCGGCTGAAGCCAGGATGGAAGCAACCAGCCACACTATAACGAGGAGAAAAGGCGCGTAGCTGGTGCGGCGCGACCATGCGAACGGATGCCCCGCCCGCTCATCTTTAACTTTTGTGGACCCCGCACGCAACCCATTTCCTCTTTCTTTTCAATGACATTCAAGGTTCGTGCCGATAATCTGCGAAGCCCCTTGGACTGCGGTAGCAGCAGCCACCGCTTTCCGCCTTCGGTTCATACGACAAAGGCGCAAAGGGGGAAAGAAAGGCGGTAGCTGCTGCTACCGCAGTCCAAAGCGGGCTTCGCCCGCAATTACATTCCCTACTCCGTGCCGACAACTAAGAGAACAGTGTCGGGCCTAATTTTCCGAAGGCCTCTCGATATGATCGATAACGAGATACTCCACCGGCCCCTTCGTGGGCTTAAGCTTCAATCCAAGCTGTTGCTGAAGCGCGGTGAAGATGGAGGGGGTTGACGGCCGCTGCCACACATATTGCAGCTTGATATAATAGCCGCCCTTGAGCCCGGTTCGATCTATGACCGGGCGGTCGTCGTAGCTCAGCAATCCCGAGAGCCGTTCTGCCATTAGGCCCATGGACATGTAATCTTGCATGCATGCCACCCCCGTCGGGCATGGCGGGCGGGGCGGGGGCGGCACGGCGGTGTAATCGGGTACTTCAAATTTCGTGTGCAAGAACTTTGGACCGCCCTTCGCGACAACCAGGGCATAAACGGGAAGTTCTTTTGTCTCGCGCCTCACCTTCAACTTGAACCGATCAGCAAGCAGCGACTGCAACATCAAAAGCATTTGCTCCCGGTAGCCGCAACTACCATGAAAAAACGCGGGGCCACAGTCTTTCCCAAACTTCTCGGCGAGCGAGTCGTCCACTTTCGCGTCAATGTCGTATCCTTCGTATCCGAATTCTTGGTCACGGACCCAGCTCGGTCCTCCCACGAGTTGATCATGTCTGAGAAAACTAAAACCAATTTCACCCATGTCGCGCCCGTACGCAAGATCAATGATCCTTTCTGTCACCATGTTTGTATAGGTAAGCCTGTTCGGCAGGAGATGGAACGAAGTACCCTCCCTGGGAGGGCTCCGCCTAACCGACGCGACCTCGAACGACGGCAACGGCGCAGCGTCTGGTGAGGATGATTGCGCAAGAATCGGGGGGCCGTTCAAGAGACCGAAAAACACAACTCCGGTAACGCCGGCAGCGAGCGCCAACTGCCCTAGCCGGTTAGACGGTGTTCGTGCTACAAACGCTAGCATCACACCCAACCATCGGCGAACCATGATTTATCCTCCAGTCTGTCCGATTCAACTCGGATGCACCAGCATCCTTTAAATTTGTCCCACATTATCTCTCCGAACGCTGCTGCATCGATAACGATGTTTTCCATCGGCCCTTTTGTTGATTCGACCGTCTGCCCAAGCTCTCCCTGAATTGCCGTGCAATTGACAAAATTGAAAAGCCGGGTGGAGAACCGCGTCCGTCAAACATTGAACGACCTGAGATTTGTTTTCTTGCAGACATATTTCATTGATCTAACTCCTGTTCTTCTAGTTTTCCGCCGGTGTCTTTTCCACGTGGTCGATGGCGAGTTGCTCCACCTTGGCCTTGCGCGGTTCCAGCTTGAGACCGAGTTTTTGCACTGAGCCGAAAACAGAAGAGCCTCCGCCCGGATCAGACGCCGCAGCGGCCGGTGAGGCCCCGGCAGACCAACCGCTACCCTGTCCCACGGGCACATTGATGCCTTGGGCTCGTGCCGCGGCCATAGCATCCGCCATCGAAATCTCGACGGCCACCTGGTAATTCCCCTTGAGGCCTGTCATATCCACCACCTGCCGGCTTCCTCCACCGCCCATTTGGAGCAGGTTGGTCAGCATATCGGCAAACCCTGCCATGGTCACCGTGCTGGACTCCAGACTGATCGTCTGAGACTGCGGGTCCACTCTCTGGATCATGGTGCCTTTTGCGCCCATGTTGATCGTATTCGAGCCGTCAGCATTTCGAGTCATGCGGATCGGCCCGTCCGGACCATCCAACTGCCGCTCTCCGGGCTTTAGCGGAGCGTTCGGGTCGATCGGCGCAGCGTTGGCGGTTGATGGCTTCAACTTTGGCCCGTCCTTGCCTACGACCAGCGCGAGCACCGGGCGCTCCTGATTGTCACGATGAGCCGCCAACTTAAACCGTTCTTCCAGCAACGACTGCAACATTCTCGGCGCGTCATCTTTGGAAGCGCCGTCGGGCATCTTCGCCACAATGTCGAATCGCTCCGTAGCGAGCCAGGGTGGGCCGGAGATCTGATAGGGCTTCACGTTAAAGGCGATGGCAATGAGGTTTTTCAGCGGCATGTAAGTGTACTCGGCTTGCGACAGCGTGACGTGCGGGCCGAACCTCGGCATCCTTCCGGCTTGCATCTCCGCTCTCAACTTCATCATGTCAAGCGGAGGGGAGGGCTTGACGGTGGCCACTTCGAAGGCAGGATTCGTAGGCGTCGTTTGTGCACATGTCGCGCCCCCAGCGAGAAGAAGCAGTCCAGCCGCCGCGATTTCCAGCAGCAAGCTGACCGTGAAGGTCCGTCCCAAACCACCTCGCATCTTCATCGGAATCTCCTTTTGATGAAATCCGGCAGTTCTCGCACCCGAGGTCCAAACGTCCCAGCGCCGAGACTGACACCTGGCACCTGCCTTTAGTTCTCCGACGGCCGCTCGATGTGATCGATAACGAGAATATCTACGGGACCCTTAGTTGATTCCAGCTTTAACCCCAATTGCTCTTGAATTGCGGTGAAGACGGAAGGTCCCGAGGTATCGGGCGGGGGTGCATTGTCAGCGCCCGGGGGAGGCGCGCCGGGCGGGGATCCGCCGGGCCCCATCGCCATCGCCGCCGGGTCTTGATCGGGCGTCCACTTCAACGTGAAATCATAATTGCCCTTCAGGCCGGTTTGATCCACGACGGTGCGGCCCAGTTGCTGCGACAACGTATGCACGAGAAACGCAATGGGAACGGCCTGACCCGTGAGCTGCCCCCGGTCCATCATCATCATGCCGCCATGCGCATGGCCATCGGGGCCTTTGAATCCGTTGGGGTAGGTGTTCCCGGGTTTTGATGGCTGAAGTTTGGGACCGTTCTGCGCCACGACCAACGCATAAACGGGAAGTTCCCTGGTTGCGTGAGTCAGCTTCAGCGCGAATCGATCCGCAAGCAGCGATTGAATCAATAATCCCATTTTCTCCCGGCGTTGGTCAGGGGGTAGATTCTGTAGTTCTTCGGCCAGCGCATCCGGCTCCTTGGCGTCAATATCGTATTTATCGGACGCGATCCAGCCTGGGCCTCCCGAAATCTGAAAGTCCCTCACATCGTACGCCACGGAGATGAGCATCCGCACGGTTGCGCCGTTCATGATAAACCTGCCAGGCTGAAACATGATCCGCATGTGCATGTCGCCCGAACGGTTCGGCTTGATGGAGGCAACCTCGAATGCCGGCGCCGTCCCACCGCTGGTGGGCGTGGACTGCGTGTGCGCCACCCGGGCATTCAGAAGCGCGAACAGCGCAATTACTACTATTGTCCCGAGGGCGGTGAATGGGGATTTCATACCGGGCTTAATTGTTGCACACTGCATGATGTTACGAACCATCCTCTCTCGAAATTGATTGACCTCTCCGAACGGATAGACCAATTGAGATGATATCAAAATTGGCGAATCTACAGCCTTTGCGACTTAGCCAGGGCTTCGTTAAGGTCGCTTTTAGTGAGATCACAATGCCTCCCTTCCCTTCATCGCTGGGTAGGTAATCTATAAGATAATGGCATAACAATTGCTCGCTATACCGGACGGAGGTGTGTCTTCTGTTCGGAATGGCACAGCCCGGTAGGCTCGCGAAGCTCCTGGCCGCCCCGAACGCGCTCGGGCGCGGCCCCGCCACGTGCTTTTCCCCATGGCCTCAGAAAAAACTCGCAGGATGCCGGCCCGCTGTGGGCTTTCGAAACTCGAAATTCGAAACTGGAAAGCGCAAATGCGAAACTTGAAACTTGAAACTGGAAACTCGAAACTCAAGGCCGTGTCCAGTTTGCAATAGGGAAGAGGGGCGGAAGAAAAAAAATTTACGAACGAACCCAGCAAGTTGTTGAAAACAAAGGAAATGAGAACAAAATGCCCGAGAAAAAGCGGACATTTTGGTTCAAGTTTCGGACATTTTGGTTTAACGTGCTGACATTTTGGCGTGGCCGTGCAGCATTTTTCAGACACTTTGGCATGCGTGTCAACACCGAAGAACGGGACCGGAAGAGGGGGGACGGGCGATTTCCGACTTACCAATGTTCAGCGCTCCCATAGTCCGAACCGCCGCGACTTTGGCGCTAAGGCGCGAAGGGCGCCAAGCATCACGGTGGCGAACGGTACATCCGCGCGTGTATACTTGCGCCGCTCGAAATCGTCGAGCTCGAAGCTCCGAGTCCTTAGGGGGGTAGGAACCATGCCGCCGTTCTCTGAATCCAGGTTGTCCCGCACGTCTTTTCTTGCCGTGCTCTCAGCGTGCGCTTTGTTGAGCTTGCTCTTTGGAGGGATTGCCTGGGCACGTGCGGGCACCCCCTCTTCACCGGGCGGCGGCCAAGCGGTCCCTGCCAATTATGACGAATCCAAGGCTGGAACGTTTACACTTCCCAACCCCCTGGTGTTCGACAACGGCAAGCCCGTGAAGTCGGCGCGGCAATGGGAAAAACGCCGCCACCAGATTCTCGGCCTCTTCGAGACGAATGTGTACGGCCACAGCCCCAAGCCGCCGAAGCATATTCGCTTCAAGGTGTTCGACCTCGATAAAAGCGCGTTGGGCGGCAAGGCGATTCGCAAGCAGGTGACCATCTATTTCCCCACGCCCAAAGGCGAGGCGCATGAGGACCTGCTGATCTACACGCCTGCGAACGCGCCCAAGCCGGTTCCCGTGTTCCTGGCGCTCAACTTCGGCGGCAATCAATCCGTGAACAGCGACCCCGGCATCAAGCTCGCGACCATTTGGGTGGGAACGCCGCCCGCACGGCAGCAAGCGCCGGAAGGCTCGCGCGGCAGCGACAAGAACGTGGAAGTCGAGAAGATCATATCGCGCGGATACGGATTTGCCACGGTCTATTATCAGGATATCGAGCCTGATTTCAACGGTGGGTGGAAAAACGGGATTCGCGCCATGTTTCTGAAACCCGGCCAGACGGAGCCGGGGCCGGAGGATTGGGGCGCCATTGGGGCATGGGCGTACGGCCTGAGCCGCGCCCTGGATTACCTGGAGAAGGACACGGACGTTGACGCGAAGCGGGTGGCGGTGATGGGCCACTCGCGTCTGGGAAAGACGGCGCTGTGGGCCGGCGCGCAGGACACGCGTTTTGCCATGGTGATATCGAATTGCTCGGGACGAGGCGGCGCCGGATTGTGGCGGCGCAACTACGGCGAGACGCTCCCGCGCATGAAGCAAGTCTTCCCTTACTGGTTTTGCGCCAACCTGATGCAATACTCTGACAAGGTCGATCAGCTTCCGGTTGACTCGAACGAGTTGATCGCCCTCATCGCTCCCCGTCCGGTTTACATCACGGGTGCGCAGGAAGATCAGTGGGCGGACCCGCATGGCATGTTCATGGCGGCAGTCGCGGCAGGCCCCGTTTATAAGCTGCTGGGCGCGGAAGGATTGGGCACGGACCAGATGCCGTCGCTCAACCAGCCCATCATGCACACCATCGGCTATCACATCCGCGACGGAGAGCATGCCGTGACCGCCTTTGACTGGGACCAGTTCCTGAGCTTCGCCGATATGCATTGGCGGGGTCGTTGATTATTTAGAGTGCAGAAACCGCTGCGAATGCGCGAAGCGCCTTGGACTGCGGCCGCGAAGCTGCCGCCTTTTTCGTTGGCCTGGCATTTCGATCGGCCCTCTTGATTCCGAAGGGAGAAATTGGTTGGGTATTCGGTACCAAGGCGGCAGCTTCGCGGCCGCAGTCCAAGGCGCTGCGTGCATCATTCATACCGCAGCGCCTTGACGGGATCCAGCTTGGCGGCGCGGGCAGCGGGGTAGAGTCCGGAGACCAGGCTGACGGCCAGCGAGAATCCCAGGGCGCCCAGCACCAGCCACCACGGCACGGACCAGAAGGTCTCCGACGGCAGATTTTGCCGGTGCAGGTAGAAGTTGGTGCCGGTGTTGATAACCTTGCCGATCATCCAGCCCATCGTGACGCCCAGCGCGCCGCCGACAATGCCCATGGCGCCCGCCTCCGTGAAAAAGAGCTTCTTCACGTCTCCGTCGCTCGCCCCCAGCGCCTTCAGGATGCCGATTTCGCGCCGCCGCTCGAGGATGGCCATCACCAGCGTGTTGATAATCCCGAGCGAAGCCACGGCCAGCGCCAGGCTGCCAAAGATGCCGAGAAAAAGGTCGAGCACGGCGAAAAATCGTTGCAGGTTTTGCGATGCATCGAGGACGGAGAAGGCGCTGAACCCCATGCGGCGAATCGAGCCCTCGACTGCCGGCACATCCCGGGAATTTCGCACGCGGACGCTTACGGCCGCATAGGAGCGCTCGCCCAGCGCGCTGCCGTCACGCAGGTCCGAGGGCATCATGATCTGCAATCCCTCGGCAAAATCCATTGGGATAAAGACCCGTGCCCGCCCCATGCCGCGCAGCGTGTCTGGATCATCCGATATGATGCCGACGATGCGCAGGTTCCGGGTGCGCGGCACCACGGAGAACGCGGCCAGCGCGGGGTCGACGCCGCCGTTTGTACCGTTGCCCATGGCGGGCGCCGCCGGCCACGACGTCATGGGCAAAGACTCCGATTTGCCGTTGGGCGGGCTCCCGGCAGGCACGCGCTCCGCGTACGACATTGCCAGTTCCTTGCCAAGTAGCGGTTGATAGGCGGCGGAAGGTCCGGCGGAAGTTTGATCGGCGTTGGGTGTCCGGCCCAGCAGTTCGTCCGCAAAACGCCTTTGCACAATCGCCTCGGCGGCGTTCGATGAAGAGAAGAACTTGCCCTGGATATTTTCAAACGCTTCGCGGTCGTGCGCCGACATGGGAACAGCGGCCACCATGGCCCGATGCGGCTTATCCGCAAAGCGCATCTGCGTCATCATGCGCAGATCGGGAACAGCCTCCCGTACGCCGGGCATCGCGGAGATGGCGTGGATCGCGGTGTCATCCAAGGCGCGGCTATTATCCGCCGTAACCGCGGCACGCCCGCGCCCGCCGAATCCGCCGAGGTCACCACGCGAGACGATCACGGTGTCAAACAGGCCGGTTCTTTCCAGGCGGCGCGTAGCAAACTGCTGAAGCCCCACGCCCAGTGAAAGCATGGCCACGAGCGACGCGACTCCTACACCGATGCCGAGCGTCGTCAGGGAATTGCGCAGCACCGATTCCCGCAAGTTCCGCGCCGCGAGTTCCAGCAGGTCGGGTGTCTTCATGCAGGCTTCTCCGTGACCAGTTTGCCGTCGGCAACGAACAGCAGGCGATGTACGAAGCGTTCCGCCAGGGCGCGTTCGTGCGTGACCATCAGGACCGTCATTCCCAAGCGCTGGTTGCACTCGCGCATCAACTCCATAATCTCCGCTCCGGTGTGGCTGTCGAGATTTCCCGTGGGTTCGTCCGCCAGGAGAATGCCGGGATTATTCACCAGCGCCCGCGCCAACGCTACGCGCTGCTGCTCGCCCCCGGAAAGCTCTCCCGGCCGGTGCTCCAGTCGCTCGCTCAGTCCCACGCGGCCGAGCGCTTCCCGCACACGACCCGCGCGCTCACCGCGATCGGTTTCGGCAAGACGCAGCGGCAGTTCCACGTTTTCCGCCACGGTCATGCTCGGCACCAGGTTGAACGCTTGAAAAACCATGCCCACGCGGTGCCGGCGATATTGCGCCAACTCTTCGTTCGAGAAGCTTGGCGAGGCTGCGGCCGTCCACGATGACGTCACCGGAGGTGGGCCGGTCCAGCCCTCCGATAAGGTTGAGCAGCGAGGATTTTCCCGAGCCCGAGCTTCCCAGCAGCCCGACAAATTCGCCTGCCTGCACGGAAAAGGAGATGCCGTCGACGGCGCGAATGACGGACGTACCCATCGTGTAATGCCGGCAAATGTCTTCGGTGCGGACCGTGCCCGCGCCGTTTTGTGCGGTCTTGTTCATATCAGTCGCGATCTCCGGCGGCAAGCCGCGGCGTCACGCGAGTTTCGGCGCGGCGGGTAGATTCGGGGTTTATCGCGGCAACCTCCATAGTATAGACGAACGAACTCGCGAAAGATTGCGGGCGCGTTGAGGAAATCGCTCCCGGCCTGCCAACCCGTCGGACATTTGACACGTCTAAGCGGATGCCGGCCGAATTCGCACAACCTGCTCGCACTTCGGCCCGCGACGACACTGCAAACAGGGGGTTAGCTATGAAATCGAGAATCTCAATCGTCGGACTGGCTGTTATGACCGTCACTTTCGGATTAAGCGTGGCCCACGCGGGGGCCCTTCGCGCTACCGGCAAGCAGATCGGCAAGACCTCCGCGGCCGTCGCCGCGAAAACGGGGGACGCCGCCGGCGCCGCGGCCGGAGGCGTCGCTACCGCCGGCAAAGCTACCGGAGGTGCCCTCAAGGACGGCGCACCCACAGTCGGGAAAGGCGTCGTTGCTGCTCCCGGCGCCGTGGTACGCGGGACATCTCGCGCCGGCAAGACCATCTGGAAGGCAGTGTGGTGACGTAAAGACAACTTCAGGCCGCGGCGGGGAAAGAGATATCGTACTCACCCAGTTGCAGTGGATATCTCCCATACTCGCGAACCAGGCGCACGACGTAATCGTAATTCTCGCCGGAGATGCTGCTGGGCACGGAATGGTCTGATTGGAAGATATAGCCGCCGCCCTTGGCAGCGTTCAGCTTGGTGAGCACAGCCGCCTTGATTTCCTCCTGACTGCCATTGGCCCAAAGCACCACGTCCATGTTGCCGCAAAAGCCCATGCGGTGTCCAAACCGCCGCCGGAGGTCCACCACGTCCAGCCCCGCCTTGGCTTCCAGCGGGTTGTAGGCATCCACGCCCACTTCAATGAAGTCCTCGAAAATCCTGCTGGCGTTCCCGCAACCATGATAGATGACCGGCAAGCCGCGCTTGTGGCATTCGTGGACCAGCGCTTTGACGCCGGGTTTGAAGTGCTTCCGCCAGAACTCGGGCGAGAACAGCATGCCGTTTCTGTAAGCGACATCGCCCCAAATCACCATGCCGTCCAGCATGCCGTCCGCCGCCTCGATTTGCGCTTTCACCATCTCCAGCGAGAAGGCATTGATGCGCTCCACGAAGCGGGCGATGTGATCCGGATAGAGCCCCATCCACAGCAGCGTGTTTTCGGAACCGATAATGCGCCAGAGCATCTCGTGGCCCTCGCACACGCCTCCGAAGACGGGAAACTCAGGCCACGCCTGCCGCACGCGTTCGACGAAGGCGGGAAGATTGCGCACGAAGCCATCACCCACGCCATTAATCTGGTCGTCCCCGGCGCGGAAGTAGCGCCGTTCGTCCCACGGATCGTCGAACTGGAACGCCTTCATCTTGTCGATGGTATCCGTCTCGAATCGCAGGAAGGAGGGCATGGGATATGCCAGTTTCTTCCGGATGACGGCTTCGAACCCAGTCCGCACCACAACTTCTTCGTCGCTTTCCTTCAGGATTTCAAAAGGCTTGATGTGGGGATCATGGTTGGGATTGAAGTTCATCCAATCGAGGTCGTAATACTGATAGATGTCCGTATCCGGTGCGAGTCCTAGTTCATCACGCCAACGTTTGATGAAGCTGCCCCAGAAGAAGTCGCTGATGGGTACGCGATCGCCTTCCTGGTGACGAAGCGCCATCTTCATGCGTTCGAGCTTGGCAATGCCGTTGTCTGTGCGTTTCATGCCGGATGCTCCTGCTATGAGATCGTTTTACGGCGCCATTGGGCAAGATGAACTCGTGCCCCGAATGGCGAGATTAACTCGCAGTTGCGTTATCCGGGGAGCATCATACCATTTTCTTTCCCCGCTTTTTGGGGAACGTTAGATATTGGCATTGGCAATGCGGCTTCCGACCTTCCAGAGAGCTGGCGGCGCACCCATGCGGAGTGAGCGCACGCGTGGCTAATTTGGAACCAACGATATTCCTGACAGGGAGATATACTTCTCACATACTTCGATTCAGGGGGTGCCTCGATCCAATGGGGAAATGTCCTTTCGCCTCAGTGGCAATTCTTCTATCGATATTGGCTGGAGCGACGGCCGGCGCGGCGGGCGATCTGCGCGCGGGGGCGGCCAAGTCTGTAATCACCCCGGACGTCCGCGCCGCCACGGTTTACCTGTCCGGCTATGGCCATAACCGCATCGCGACCGGCGTCCACGACGACCTTTACGCGCGCTGCCTTGCCTTGGGAGCGGGTGACCAGACTCTCGTGATGTGCGCCGCGGACGTGATCGGCTTGTTTTATGACGACGTGCTGAAAATTCGCGAAATCGTGCATGCCCAGGCGCCGGAAGTGACCCACCTGATCGTGGCGTCCACGCACGATCACGAAGGGCCGGACACTATGGGATTGTGGGGCCCCCGGCCGTTGCAATCGGGGATCGATGAAAAGTACATGGCGTGGCTGCGCGAGCGCATCGCTCAAACGGCGGTGGCGGCGGTTCATACAATGCAACCGGCGCGGCTCACGCTCGGGCGCGACGATCATCCGCTGCTGGGGCTTTTGCAGTCGGATAGCCGTCCGCCTTATGTGAAGGACCCTTACCTCTTCGTTATGCGATTGACAACTTTGGACGGCCACCCCATTGCCAGTTTAGTGAACTGGAGCGATCACCCCGAGACCCTGGGCGGCAAGAATACGGAAATCACCGCTGATTACCCGCATTGGCTCTGCGATGATGTGGAAAACCATACACGTGAAACTGCGCCCGATCCAGCGGCGCAGCGCGGTGGCACCGCGCCTGCTCTTGGCAGCGCCGGCGGTACTGCCGTCTTTTTCAACGGCTCGATCGGCGGGCTGCTTTCCACCAACGGCAGTTCCGTGGCGCTGCAAGATCCTGAGACGGGCATGGTGGCTGCGGATAACACCTGGCGTAAGGCGGAACTGTTTGGCAAGATCCTCGGCCAGCTTGTGCAGCGTGCCACGGAGGGCGGGGAAGCGGTCGATATAGACTCCATCGATTTCCGGGGGACTAAGTTTTTCACTCCGCTGCAGAACGATCACTTCCGGGCCGCAGTTGCTGCCGGCGTCTTCGGCGGTCGAAAGCCCCTGTACACCAATGGCCGGCTTGATCCCGCGGTGGCGGAAAGGCAAGTTCCCGGCATGGGCACGCTGAAATTCGCCACCGGGCGCGACGTGCAGTCGGAAGTCAGTTACATCCGCTTGCTCCAGGGTCGGCGCGTGGTGGCGGAAATCGTTACGGTGCCCGGGGAGATCTATCCCGAACTGGTGAACGGCGGCATAACGCGTTATCCCGGCGCGGACTTTCCCGACGCGCCGTTTGAACCCACGCTCCGCGCGCACCTCCGGAGCAGATACCAATTCATTTTCGGCCTCGCCAATGATGAACTGGGGTACATCATTCCCAAAGCCGAATATGACAACGAGCCGCCCTGGCTACTGGGAAAGAAGGAGCGCTGGTATGGCGAAGTCAACTCTGCCGGCCCCGACGTCGCCGGAGCAGTTACCCGGGCATTGGTAGGATTGATCGAGGGCGGTGATCAGTAGAGAAAGTCAAAACGCAAGGCGGAAAAGGCAGAACGCAAAGCCGGGACGCAAGCACCTTCAGGTTTTGAACTCCGTCCACGAAACGTCAATAAGCCCTTGACAAACAGGCTGCCCTGTGATACATATCTAGCGTATGATTTTGGCGACGCACAAAATGGCGAAAAGCGCTCTGGGAATTCAAGATGACTTTCTGTCGGCCAAAAGTGCGATTCGGACAATCTGCGCTAACCTGAGAAGTTACTGAAAACAAAGACCCGGGAACGGCATTTTTCATCGCCCGAACCTGAGAAGTTATTGAAAAACCGATCGTTATACGCAATGCGGCAAAATGTCACTTGCGAGCGGCAAAGTGTCAGTACCGCAGCCCAAGCAATTCTCATTCGAAGAATTAGGTCAGCGCTGAAACAAAGCCGGGCATCGCAGACCTGCCGAACCGTCGGGCCTACGATGCGCGCTTCGGCTAATCTCCCACTTTCCGCTTTCTGCCTACCGCTTTCTGCCTTCTGCCTTCTGCCTACCGCCTTCCTCTCTACCCGGGCCCATTGGGGTAGGCCGGCAGGTCGGGTGGCCGCGGCGCCAGGCGTTTCGGGTGCTCCTGGATCGCCTTCATGACCACTTCGATGGCTTTCTCGAGTTGCGGGTCCTGGCCTTTCATCACCAGGTCAGGTCTATTATCTATTTCGATATCAGGCTCCACACCGTGATTCTCGATTACCCACTGGCTATCGAGCGCGTAAACGGAGAACTCCGGCCGCGTGATATAGCCGCCGTCCATTAAGGGGATATAGCCGCGAATGCCGCGCACGCCTCCCCAGGTGCGCGTACCGATGAGGGGGCCGAGGTGATATTTCTTAAAAAAGTAACTGAAGATGTCTCCATCGGAAGCGGCGTAGTGGTTAGTGATGCAGACCATGGAGCCGTTAAAGACGACGTCAGGGATAGTGCCGCTGGCGAAATTGCGGGCGGAGTCCATTCCGGCCAGGACGCGGCGCAGGCGTTCGAAGATGAGTTGGTCGACGAATCCGCCGCCATTGTAACGGACATCGATGATCAGGCCCTGTTTCCGAATCTGGGGAAAGAACTGCTTGACGAATTGGCTCAGGCCCTCTCCTGACATATCGGGGATGTAGATATAGCCAACGCGGCCGCCGGTGGCCTGGTCAACTTTGCGGCGGTTCGTGTTCACCATGTCGAGCTGGCGCAAAGGGTATTCCGTGGAGAGCGGCTTCACCACTATGTTGTGCGTGCCGGTCGCGCTGGGCTGTGAGTTAACTGTCAGGGTAACATTCTGACCGGCGGTATTTACAAACAGCTCATTGGGCGCATGCGGCGCCTTCAGGTCGCGTCCATTTACGGCGATCAGATAGTCGCCTTCCTTCACTACCACTCCCGGTTCGGTGAGGGGAGAACGCAGGCTGGCGTCCCAGTTTTCTCCCGGATAGATCTTCTTAAAACGATAAAGGCCGCTGGCGGCATCGAGTTCGTAGTCCACGCCCAGCAGGCCGAGGTTGACGGAGTGCAGGTCAGGATAATCACCGCCGCCGGTGTAGGTGTGGGAGTTGCCCAACTCGCCGATCATTTCACCCAGAACGTAGGTCAAGTCGTAGCGATCGGCGACGTAGGGCAGCAGCGGGGCGTAGCGCGCGCGCTCACCGGCCCAATCGACGCCATTCATCGACGTGTCGTAAAAGAAGTCGCGCTCCTGGCGCCACACTTCGTTGAACATCTGGTTCCATTCGGCGGGCGGATCGATGCGCATTTCCATGGAAGAGAGATTCAGCGCGCCGTCACCTACCTTGTGGGGGGTGCCGGAAGGTTTGGCGTCGATGATCCCGAAGGTCTGGCTGCGCGGTCCCACCTCTTCCTCTCCTCCACCGCCGGCGCCTCCGGCGTAAATCAACTTGGAGCCATCAAACGAGAGTTCGAAGGGAATCGCGCCGGTGACGAGCACATTGTCCTTCCGCTCTTTCAGGTCGTATACGTGGATGGCGGGTTCTTCCCCGGCGAGCGGCCCCGCCAGGCCGTTGATGGGCCCGGTGGAGTAATACACGCCATTCTTGCCCGCTTTCACCCGCATGATATTTTCGGGAGCCATGGGCACGGCTACCACGCGATTTTCAATGCCGGCCAGATCGATGCGGAAGTTCTTGACGACGTCCTCCGCTTCTTTCTTTTCCTTATCGCCCGGTTTGGCTTCGTCCTTGTCCGCGGATTCATCAGTTTTCTTGCCGGCTTCGTCACTCCGGGGTGCGAAGGGCGAAGGCAGATCCGCACGCAGCGTGATCAGGTAGACGCGATCGGCCTTGGGATTCGCGAATTCGAAATCATAGACGCCCAGCACTTCGTTATAGTCGCGCTCGGAAAGGAAGACGAGATACTTGCCGTCGGGATCAAAGCTGGGACTGCTGCTGTTATTGAAACTGCTCGTCGCGGGAGTAATCTTTTTATCAACTAGCGAATACAGATTGATCGTGCTGTTGGTGTTTTCTTCCTGCTTCGCATAGGCCACCCACTTGCTGTCCGGCGACCAGACGTATTGCGTAATGTCGTTGTACTTGCCCTGGTCGATGAACACCGGGGTCTTCTGGTCAACATCAACGTAGAACAGGCGCACATCCTTGTCGGCAAAAAGCAGTTTCTTGCTGTCGGGCGACCAGACGGGCGGCATGCGGGTCATCCGGCCGTCGGTCGTGATGCGGATCTCCTTGCCCATCCCGTCTTGGGGAGTAATGTAGAGTTCATCTTCGCCGGTGCGATCGGAAAGGTAAGCCAACCATTTGCTGTCGGGCGACCAGGCGGCGTAGTGCTCGTTGATACCCGGCGTTTGCGTAAGATTGCGGATGCTGCCTTCCTTGGCCGGGACGGTGTAGATGTCGCCACGCGCGGTGAAGACAGCGCGATTGCCATCCGGGGAAATGTCAAAATCCGTGATGTAATGCGCTACGTTGGTCCAGCGCGAGCGCGCCAGGTCGCGGTCGCCGGGCAGATACACTGTGAGTTTTTTGGCTTTTTGGGACTTGAGATCGAAGGTGTAGAGATACCCGCCATTGGCGAACACAATGGCATCCGGTCCCAGGCTGGGCCAGTCCACATCGTAGTCTTTGAAGTCGGTGAGTTGCTTCACCTGCCTGGTTTTCAAATTGTAGCTATAGAGGTTGATGCGGTGCTCCGGACCGCGGTCAGATCCAAAATAGATGATGTCATCGTGCCACATCGGGTAGGTGCTGGTGTGCGGGTCGGCCGCGACGAGTTCGTACGTATTATTTTTAAGATCGTAAATAGAGATTTGCTGGTGCATGCCACCGGTGTAACGCTTCCAGGTGCGAAAATTCCGGAAGATGCGGTTGTAGGCGATCTTCGTACCGTCAGGTGAAAATGAGGTGAGCCCGCCCTTGTCGATGGGCAGGCGCACCGGCATGCCGCCCTCGATGCTCACCGTGAATAGGCGTCCAAACCAGTCGTTGAAAGTATCGCGGCGCGAAAGAAACAGAATGTGCTGGCTGTCAGGAAGCCAGGTGATCACTTCGTTGTTCGGACCCATGCGCTCGGGCACCGGGGCGATATCCGGTTCAAACGTTAGTTGCTTGGGCTGCCCACCCTCGGCCGGCATCACGTAGACATTGAAATTACCGTCGTACTGCCCGGTGAAAGCGATCCACTTGCCGTCGGGCGAAAACTTAGGGAAGAGTTCCAAACCAGGATCGGTAGTGAGGCGGCGGGCTTCGCCTCCCGAGGAAGAAACCAGCCAGAGATCACCGGCGTGGCTGAAAACAATCTTGTCCTTGTGAATGTCGGGAAACCGCATCAGCCGGCCTTCCGGCATCTCCGCGGAAATCGCCAGAGGCACGACCAGGAAAAAGATGAGGACCAGCAAATTGCATGGGCGATTCATCAGGGATTCCCTCGCTCGTTTTCAGATGTGATGAACGCATCTCGGAATTCGCAACGTATCTGTAGCAGGTAGAAAGATATCACGAAACCCAAGATCGGTAGTGGGCTTGCGTCGAAGGTTCATACAGACTGATGAAGGGCTTCACACGATGGCGCCCGTGACTTTGAAAGCGACCGCGTAATCGCACGGCCTCTGCGCAGGCATCAGCACCTTCAGGCCGGTCTCATCCTGGGACCACACAAGTTTGCCGTCGAAGCCCAGCAATTCGACATTTTGAATTTTGCCGACGCGCAATGCCGTGTTGGTTGCGAGCGGCTTGATGGTCGCCTGATATTCCGGGCAGCCCATAACGAAAGCATACAGCGTATCGCCCTTGGTGGTGAAGCGAACGTCGGCAGCGGTCAGGTCCTTGCGCGCGGTTTCGTTGAAGGATGAGCTTTCCGACGTTTCAACAGACGGGCTCTCACCGAAAATCTTCCATGGCCGCGTGCTGTATATGCCCTCACTATTCACGCTCATCCATTTCGTAATCTCGGCGAGAATGTTCAATTCTTCGAGATCCAACATCCCGCGCGCGGGTAACGGAAAATTCAGCATCAGATTGCCGTTGCGGCTGACGATGTCCACGAGCATGTCAATGACGGTTTTGGGCCGCTTGTATTCCTGGCCGCGATTGTAGTGCCACTGGCCAATGCAGGTGTCCGTTTGCCACGGACGCGGCCAGATGGAATTCACGACGCCGCGCTCGACATCGAGCACCGAGACGCCTTCCTCAGCGTCCTCCTGGCGCTTGCTGGTATATACGGCTTCGCTCTTCCCGCCGCTTCTCTTCGCGCCCAGGTTGTAAAGGTGGGCGACGAGGCTCAATCCATATTCTTCAAAGGGAAGGGGTCCGTCCGTATAGAGCAAATCCGGCTGGTACTTGTCGACCAAATCCTTGATCCGCATGAACCAGTGATGCCTCCACCACAATGGGATGCCCGTCTCGTCCCAGCCCAGGGTGTTCGCCCAGACTTGGTCGGAATCGACATATAAGCCGTAGTTCGCGGGATTGGCGCCGTCGTAAGCAACCCCGGCATAGGGGCCCGTTTCATCATGTCCGTGACTCACCGAAAACCATTTGTAGGTAATCCACAGGTGGTCGCTGACCGCGAACCGGAGTCCGGCCTCTCGGGCTGCCTTGGCCCACATTCCGACTATGTCTTTTTTCGGTCCATGATTGACGGCATTCCAGGGCTGATAGGCGGAGTTCCACATATCGAAGTTGTCGTGATGGACGCCCATGCTCATAAAGTATTTTGCCCCCGCTTTCTTGTACAAGCCGATGAGATAGGCGGGGTCGAATAGTTCTGCTTTCCATGCAGGGATGGTGTCCTTATAACCGAACTTTGAGGGATGCCCGTATGTCTCGCAATGATAGATGTTTTGGCTTGAGCCTTGTTTGTACATATTGCGCGCATACCAATCACCGTCTTCAATTGCGGATTGCGGGCCCCAGTGCGCCCAGATGCCGAACTTGGCGTCGCGAAACCACTCGGGTATTTCGTATTTGCTCAGCGACGCGCGCGTTCCTGCAAACGGCCCCCGCTCAATCTCGATGCCGGGTGATGATTCGTGTTGGGCGGCGCTGAGTTTCATTGCCGGAAGTGTTGCTGCGATCAGTTTACAAGCGGTACGCCTGGTCATTCTTATCGACATGTTTTTCTCCTTGCCCGAAGGATTGTCAACCCTCGCCCGTCCGCCCATGGCGCGAGTGACCTTATCATGACGCAATGTGCATGTGCAATACTGACGCCTATTCCCTCCGCCCTGGGGAAGGAGGATGTGATCTAGCGTCCTGTCCCGCTTTACGGTCGTTTTGCAACGCCCCATGGCCCTGTCATCCGGAACCCCGCTCCTCAGGGCGAAGGACCCTTGTCATTGTACGTAGGCAACGCGGTGCGCGCGCACCTCGGCATAGGGTCCGTCGCGTAAACCAACAGGCGAGAGCGCGCCTGTGCTCCGGTGTAAACGCCAATGAAGAAGGTCCTTCGCCCGGAGAAGCCGGGTTCAGGATGACAGGGTTATCACCGTGCACGATCCGCTCAGGGCCTAGCATGGCGACGGAAAGCTTCGCCTGATATGTAGAAACTCCAGCCTTCTCCCTTGGGGAGAAGGTGGACCGCGACGGGCGTTCTCTTCAGGCGTCGCGGGCCGGATGAGGGGTCACTTCGGAAGCGTGCGTACAGGACCCCATGCCACCGTGACATTATGTCCGCCGAGCGTGAAGGAATCTACGTCAGGATGCCCAAAGTGTTGTAGTATAAGGCCGAGGTCCCGGTAAAGTGAGTCAAGCGCCTAAGACAGCTCCAAGTCATTAAAAAAAATTAAAATCTTCTTGACAAGGCCTCAGTGCTACCGCTATATTTTGTGGCATAAAGTAGTTAGAAATGGGAAAAAGTGGGAATTAAGGCAGTCTCAGTGCACCAAATTGGCGTGAGGACAAATTGCGGACCCTACATTTGATGGTTACGGCTTTTTTCGCGGTTCAGTTTGTATGGGTTCTGGTGGCGCTGGTGTCCGCGATCCTGTTCGCTGATCCGCACGGCTCCATGCCGGATGGCGGCTCGAGGTCGTAGTTCGCGTAGGCTCTGGAGCGGGTCCTATGTTCCGCGGGAATATTACAGCCACGGTGGACGAGAAGGGCCGCCTTAAGATCCCGGCCGACTTCAAGGCAATTCTTGATGAGAAATGTCACGGACAGGACTTTTTTATTACCAGCTTAGAGGAAAACCTGGTGCGTGTCTATCCGCTGCTCGAATGGATCGAGGTGGAAAAGAGTTTGGCGGCGGTAGTTGGCGAGAGAGATGCGAACAGAGCCAAGAAGGAAATCATAAATCGTGCCAACTTTTGGGGGCGGACGGAGCGCGCCGATCCGCAGGGCCGCGTTCTGCTCCCCGCACTTCTGCGTGAGAGTTTGGGTATCCAGGGCGAAGTAGCGGTAATGGGGAAGATAAAGTTCCTGGAGGTCACTAACCTTGGTGCGGCCCGCGAGCAGATGTCCCAGCCGCTTTCGGAAGCGGCAAAGGACACCATGGCAGGTTTGGGAATCTGACGTAAGGGATAAGGGGTGAGGACTAAGGACAAGGAAAAAGGGATAAGGGGTAAGAGATTCAATGGCCGGAGTTTGAATTTCATTTGAGATTGAGGCAGGGGATGGCATTGCAGTGCATTGGGACAAAGCTAATCACGATAAGCACCGTGACAGATCACGCAAATCGCGAGTCCCGGCTCCGGAGTCCCGTACCCCTTATCCCTTACCCCTTATCCCTGGTTCCGAGTCCCGAGCCCCGGATTTTCCGTTCGCCCACGTTCCCGTGCTGCTGCGCGAGACCATCGAGTTTCTCAATGTTCGACCGGAAGGGAACTACATTGATGCAACGCTGGGGGCGGGGGGACACGCGGCAGAGATATTGAACCGCCTGGAGAGCGGGAGGCTCTTGGGCCTGGACCGCGATCCTCAAGCCCTGGCAGTTGCCCGCGACCGGCTGGCTGGCTTTGGCGAGAAATTGATTATGCAGCACGGGAATTTCGCCCAAATCGATGTGTTACACGCTGCGAGCGGCCTGCCGCCGGTGGATGGAGTGGTGGCGGATCTTGGTTTGAGCTCGATGCAGCTTAACGATGCGTCCCGCGGATTCAGCTTCAGCCTGCCGGGCGTGCTCGACATGCGAATCGATCAAAGCGCTGGAACGACCGCCGCTGACATTGTGAACTACGCCAGCGAGCGGGAATTGGCCGATATTTTTTTCAACTTGGGGGAAGAGCGCCACTCGCGCCGAATCGCGCGAGCTATTATGAAGGCCCGTCCGTATCGATTAACCACCGAACTGGCGCAGGTGGTGACGCGAGCGATCCCCTCCCGGGCGGGCCTCCACCAAATTAATCCAGCGACACGTAGTTTTATGGCTCTGCGCATCGCCGTAAATGACGAATTGCAAAGTCTCGATCAGTTTTTGGACAAGGTTCTGATGGTGCTGCGGCCTGGGGGACGGGTGGTAATCCTGAGCTTTCATTCTTTGGAGGACCGTCGCACCAAGCAGATGTTCCGGCGTTGGCAGGCCGCCGGCGTGGCGACCATTCTGACGCGGAAAGTGGTTCGTCCAGCGGACGAAGAGGTTCATATCAACCCGCGTGCACGCAGCGCGAAGTTGCGGGCAGCAGAAAAGACAGGGGATACGGGCCAGGGACCAGGGGTACAGACTAGGGATTGGAGGTCAGGGATTAAGGACTAAGGGAAGAGTAGGTGGGCTTAAGCGTTGGGGTGTTCTGAACTCCAAATGTTTAGACCCCGATACGTATTCCTTAATTCCGTCAATTCAATGGCGACAGCGACAGTCACACTACCACCCATTAGACGGCGCCCGAGAAATGCCCCGGCCGCGGGCCGGGCAAATTTTCCGGAATTCTATTTCGTGAAGCACATCGACAATTCCCGTCTGGTGAGGGAAGTTGACATAGTGCGTCGTCGTGACTATTTCGGTCTCCTCGGATTGGGCGTACTGGTCTTTCTTTTCGTGCTCCTGTTTGCGTGGCAGCATTTCCAGTGCGTTCGGTATGGCTATCAGATTGAGCAACTCAAAACCGCATCCGTGAATTTGGAAGAGCAAAATCGCCGGCTCCGGCTGGAGCAGGCGGCGCTCGCTGATCCTGAACGGATCGACACACTGGCGCGGACTCAGCTCGGAATGGTTTCCCCCAACCCGCAACAGGTAATTCGATTAGGTACACTTTCGTCGGCAACCGTTGTTTTGTCGAACCCGGAATTGGCAAGCAATTTCTCCGCAGGTCACGGAGATAATCCACACGAGCCATAGCTACGATGGGCCGATGGAAGACTGATTCCCGCGCGGCGAAGCCCGATCGGACGCGCCTGGAGAGGCGGCGGCTGATTCTTGGGACGCTTTGCTCCCTCTGGTTTGGTTGCGTTGCCGCCCGCCTTTATTATTTTCAAGTCATTCAATACATTGAGTTTCTGGGTCGTGCGCAACGCCAACAGCAACGCACTATCGAGGTGGCGCCCCAGCGCGGCATTATCTATGACCGGCAGATGAAGCCACTGGCCATGAGCGTGGCGGTGGATTCGGCCTTTGCCGTCCCCACTGAGCTTACCGACCCGCAGATGGTTGCCTCCTTGCTCGCCCCTGTCTTGGGGGTGGATGTGAACGACCTCCGCGAGCGCTTTCGGACGATGCACTCTTTCTGTTGGGTCAAGCGCCGGGTCACGCCGGAAGAGGCCCGGCGCGTGCGGGAACTGGATCTGAAGGGTATCCATTTCCAGGGCGAGACCAAGCGCTTTTATCCGAGCGGGGGCTTGGCAGCACAAACCGTCGGCTATGTTGGCTTGGATGATAAAGGGCTGGGAGGGATCGAGTACGCCCTGGACGACGTTATAAAGGGAAAGCCCGGCCGCGTGCTGCTGGATTCCGACGCGCGCCGGCGCGCGTTTCATAGCACCGAATGGGCGGGAGTTCCCGGCAAGAACGTGGTGCTGACGCTCGATGAGCGAATCCAGTACATTGCGGAAAAGGCCTTGGCAGAGGAAGTAGCAAGCGCCCATGCCGCAGGCGGTGTGGCGATCGTGCAGAATCCCAACACGGGTGAGATTCTGGCCTTGGCCAATCAGCCCACTTTTAACCCCAATAATATTGCGGCGAGTTCAGCAGCCACCCAACTCAATCGTGCCGTCGGCTGGATTTACGAGCCGGGCTCGACCTTCAAGCTGGTAACCGTGTCAGCGGCGTTGGAAGAGAACCTGACAAATCCTCGGGAAATCATCAATTGCCAGAACGGCAGCATTGTGCTTTCGGGCCATACGATTCATGACCACAAGCGTTACGGCGCCCTCAGCGTTACGGATGTCATGGTGGATTCGAGCGACGTGGGAGCCATCAAGTTAGGCCTGCGACTAGGGGAAGAGCGTTTTTACCGCTATATGCAAGCCTATGGTTTTGGGGCGAAAACTGATGTGGAGTTGCCCGGCGAAGAACGCGGACTGTTGAAGCCCCCCAGACGCTGGTCGGGAATCTCGATCGGCGAGATGTCCATGGGACAGGAAGTAGGTGTAACCCCGGTCCAGATGGTAACCGCATATTCGGCCATTGCCAACGGTGGAATCTTGTTTCAGCCTCGCGTCCTACACGACGTTTTTCTCGGCTCTCAACACGATTCCCTGGCGCCCGCCAGTGGCCGCAGAGTAGTCAGTGCGCGAACCGCAGAAGTGATGCGCGAGATTCTCACCGCGGTGGTTGACCGTGGAACCGGCAAGCCGGCGCAATTGGGCGGGTACACGTCGGCGGGCAAGACCGGTACGGCGCAAAAAATCGATGCGAACGGCCAGTACTCAAGATCGCAGTTTGTAGGCTCTTTTATTGGCTTTGCTCCTGCCACTCGGCCGGCGGTGACCATTCTGGTGGCCATCGATTCCCCGGTGGGAGCGCACTACGGGACAGACGTGGCAGCTCCAGTTTTCCGATCCATCGCAGAGCAGACTCTTACTTACTTAAATATTCCTCAAGATAATCCTTCCCGTTGGCCTCGGATCATACCCTCTAAGCCCGTGAAGACGCCTGACCAGAAGCAGGAAGACCTCATGGGGTACCTACCTCTGGATCGAGGATCCTCCGGAGTTGTCACGCCTCCCGTCGAGCAGGCATCTTTTTCCAACCGTCCGCCACAGCAAGGGCTCCCCCCGGCGAGCCCTGGTGATGGACGCAGTGCTTCCAGTATGGTGATTCTGGGCGATGGCCCCTTGGTGGCCGTTCCGGATTTTTCCGGATGGGCGGCGCGCCGTATTGCTCAAGAGTGTGCGAAAATTGGGCTTGAGCTGAATGTTGTGGGGAGCGGCTTGGCAGTGGAACAAAACCCCGGTGCGGGAACCAAGGTGCCGTCCGGCACCCGTATCTGGGTCCAATTGGCACGGTGATCGAGCGATCCGACGTTCGGGTGATCGGTGGGTGGCATAACATAGCCGTTCGAACGGCCTTTCGTTCACTCGATTACCCGGTCGCGATCTAATCGGACACATACATGAAATTGGGCGAAATAATTCGGGAATTGCCGGTTCTGCACATGGGCGCGGACCCAAACGTCGAGGTGTCTTCGCTGGCTTACAACTCGCGCGGAGCCGGGCCGGGGACACTTTTCTTCGCCATTCAAGGCGAGAAAGCCGATGGGCACGCGTATATTCCCCAGGCGCTACAGCGGGGCGCGGTGGCAGTGGTTAGTGAGCGGGTTGCGCCACCCGATCTCGCCTCCCGTTGGATCCAGGTGGCGGCCATCCGCCGGGCTTTGGCAGATGCCGGACGCGTCATTTTGGGCCATCCGGACAAAGCGCTGCGGCTCATCGGAATCACCGGCACAAACGGCAAGACCACGACGACGTACTTGGTTGAGAGCGTGTTGCGCGCAGCAGGAATTCTCAGCGGCGTCTTCGGCACAATTGAGTACCGCATGGGCGACAAAATCAAGGTAGCCACCAACACGACGCCCGAGTCGCTAGATTTACTGTCATATTTCGCTGAACTGGTGAAAGTTGGCGGCAAAGCGGCGGTGATGGAGGTTTCTTCGCATGCGCTGGCACAAGAGCGCGTTTGGGGATTTCATTTCGCTGCCGCCGTGTTCACCAACCTGACGCAGGACCATTTGGACTACCACAAGGACTTTGAGCACTATTTTCAGGCCAAGCGCCGTCTGTTCGAAGGACTGGGCGCCCCGCCTCCCGACTGGGCGGTGATCAACATCGATGACCCTTGGGGCGCGCGCCTCCTGGAATTGCCCTATCCGAATCGCCTCACTTATGGTCTGAACGCCGAGGCCCAAGTGACGCCGAAGCAGGTGTCATCCAGCCCACAGCGCACGGAAGCCCTAATTGCGACGCCGAGCGGGAAATTGCATATCGTTTCCCCGCTGTTGGGACGCGCCAATCTGGAGAACATTCTGGCTGCAATTGCCACGGGGGTGGCCATGGGGATTGCCAGCACCAAGATCGAGGAAGGCATCGCCAATCTCAAGGCTGTGCCGGGACGCTTTGAGCGGATCGACGAAGGCCAACCTTTCCTGGTGGTGGTGGACTATGCTCATACCGACGATGCCTTGAAGAATGTTCTGAAGACTGCGCGCGGTCTCACTCGCGATCGCTTGATTGTCCTGTTCGGTTGCGGAGGCGAACGCGATCGCACCAAGCGCCCGCGCATGGGCGAAGCTGCAGGTTCCCTGGCAGACTTTGTGGTGCTGACCTCTGACAATCCTCGCAGTGAAGACCCTCTGCTGATTATGGCGGATGCCCTGGTGGGGCTGCAGCGTACGGGCACGCCTTACATCGCGGAAGTGGATCGCCGCCTGGCGATTCGGAAAGGCCTGCAAGAGGCTCGCGAGGGCGATGTGGTGGTGCTAGCCGGCAAAGGTCACGAGACCTACCAGGTCCTCAAAGAAGGGAAGGTCGATTTCGACGACCGCGACGTGGCGCGCAAGGTTCTGGCGGAGATGGGATATGGGAATTGACGATTGTCGATTGACGATTTTCGATTCATAGTCGGCAATCATGAGTTGGCTGTCGTCAGTAAGAAACCTAAACTGAAAGCTGAGGGCCGAAAACCGAGAGCTTCCATCCGTTCAACCGAAAATCGTCAATCGGCAATCGACAATGGACTTAACGTTGGGGGAGGTGGCCGCATATCTGGGTGCGTCTAGTGGCGCCGCGGATCGTTTGGTCCATGGGTATTCCATCGACTCGCGCAGCCTTACTTTAGGCCAACTCTTCTTCGCCATTCGTGGCCCGCGATTCGATGGACACCGGTTTGTGGGACAGGCGCTCGAGAGCGGCGCCGCCGGCGCAGTGGTGGAACAGGGCTTCTATGCTACTGCTGCCGCGCCGTGGCGGCCTGCACTCATTGCGGTTCCAGATACGCGCGACGCGTTGCAGACGCTTGCCCGTGAGGTGCGTCGCAAATGGAGCAAGCCGCTGATAGCCGTCACCGGCAGCGCCGGAAAGAGCACCACGAAGGAGATGATCGCGGACATTCTGAGTCAACGTTTCAGCGTGCTGCGCTCTCCGGGGAATTTGAATAACGACTTCGGGTTGCCGTTGGCGCTGTTGGCGCTCGAACCCGAGCACGAAGTGGCGGTGGTGGAGTTGGCGATGTCTGCCGCCGGTGAGATCGCGCGGCTCTCGCGATTGGCAGAACCTGAGATCGGAGTGGTAACCAACGTTGCCCCGGTGCATTTGCAGTTCTTCGATTCGGTCGATGCGATTGCGCGGGCCAAGCGGGAGTTGATCGATTACCTCGCCACGCGCGGCGAGGGCGCTACTGCGGTGCTGAATGACGATGACCCGCGGGTGCGGAAGTTTGCGGAGGGTTTTCCCGGGCGCGTCGTGACTTTTGGATTTTCACCGAATGCCGCTGTAAGGGCTACGGGGTTCATTGTGGATAACCCCATACAAGCCCAGTTCTGCGTGCACATGCCGGAACGGACATCGGACAAATTTACCGTGCCTCTCCCGGGCAGGCATAATGTTCTAAATGCCCTGGCGGCCATTGCGGCAACCCTTTCCTTTCACATTTCTCTTGAGGAGACCCAAAAAGCGCTGGCGGATTTTCGCAATTTACACCAGCGGTGTGAAATTCTTACACTGCCCGGCGACGTCACGCTGATCAACGATTGTTACAACTCGAATCCTCTGGCCATGGAGCGAATGCTGGAGGCGCTTGCTGCCTGGCCGGGGGCGCGCCGTCGCATCCTCGTGGCGGGTGAAATGTTGGAATTGGGACCGACTTCGCCGGAGTTGCACCGGGAGGTGGGTCGCAAGTCCGCGCAGAGCGGGGTGGATTGGCTGATTGGGGTGCAGGGGGACGCCCGCTTCGTCATCGAGGGCGCGGTGGAGGGGGGAACTCCCGCCTCGCACACGCGATTCTTCCCGGAAGCCGGTTCGGCCGGCGAATTTCTTCAAGGCTTGATCGCGCCCGGCGACGTGGTGCTAGTGAAAGGTTCGCGGGGGGTTCATTTGGAGTCGGTAATCGAATTGCTGAAAAGCAGAATCTAGAAGTTAGGAGTTAGAAGCTAGAAGGCCGTGGGTCGGTTTGTTGATTCTAACTCCTAGCTTCTAGCTCCTAGCTCCTAACTCCTGACTCCTATCTCCTGACTCATATGCTCTATTACCTTTACGTCCGGCTCCATCAAGATTTCCACATCTTTAACCTGTTCCATTACATTACTTTTCGCACGGCGTACGCGAGCATTACGGCCTTGCTTCTTTCCTTGACGATGGGCCCGTGGCTGGTGCGCAAGCTTAAGGAATTCCAGATTGGCCAATACATCCGTGAGGATGGGCCGCAAGCGCACCAAAGCAAGGCCGGAACGCCCACCATGGGCGGTGTGCTGATCGTTCTCTGCATCGTCGTGCCCACCTTGCTCTGGTCCGACCTCAGCAACATTTTTGTGTGGCTCACGCTCGGCACCACGACGGCTTTTGCGGCGATTGGCTTTTGGGACGATTACCAGAAAGTCCGGCACCGTCAGAACAGGGGACTTACGGTACTGGGGAAGTTCTGGCTACAGATCCTGGTGAGCCTGATTTTTGGCGTCATCCTGGTATCCTTGTCCGCGCGTGGCCTTTACTCGACCACGCTGACGTTCCCTTTCGTCAAGCGACTGCGCCCGACTTTTCTCATCTCGCACTTGTTGGGGAATATTTGGACCTACCCGCTGGCGTTTATTCCGTTCTTACTGTTCGTGATCCTGGTTCTGGTGGGTTCTTCCAACGCCGTCAATCTGACGGACGGGCTGGACGGCTTGGCCATTGGGTGTTTGCTGATATCGGCGTCCGCTTTGACGGTCCTGACGTACGTTTCGGGACACGCCGTGTTTTCCGAGTATCTCGACGTGGAACACCTGCCGCGCACCGGGGAATTGACCATTTTTTGCGGGTCAATGGTGGGCGCCAGCCTGGGATTCCTCTGGTATAACGCCTACCCGGCGGAAATCTTCATGGGCGATGTGGGCTCACTGGCGCTAGGGGGAGCGTTGGGCACGGTCGCGGTGCTGATTAAACAGGAGTTGCTGCTGCCCTTTATCGGGGGGATTTTCGTGCTGGAGGCGCTTTCCGTGATCCTTCAGGTGGGCTCTTTCAAATTGCGCGGCAAGCGCATCTTTCGCATGGCGCCCATCCACCATCATTTTGAGTTGTCGGGCTGGAAGGAATCGAAAATCATCGTGCGTTTCTGGATCGCCGCGCTGATTTTTGCGCTTTTTGCGTTGACGACGTTAAAGTTGAGGTAGGGTAAGAGAGGTGTCAGGTGCCAAGTGTCAGGCCCGTCGCTGGCATGGTTGGGATGAATGGGATGTGACTCCCCGGACGACCGAGTCATTGAAACCAACAGGGTGCCAGGGAGTCATAGACGAGGAGCATTAGGCGTTAAGATATGCCAGGCGGTTGCCTTGCAAGCCCGCGTAGCGGGCGCCGTCATTTAGCCCACGGCGCAAGCCGTGGGATAAATGGGACGACAAGAATCTCAGCCTTGGGAGGTGCGACGTCTGGGTGCTGGGAGGGCGGGGATTAGGCGTCGGGTGACCTGATGCCGCCCCTCCGGGGCTGACGAATCGGTTGGCGTGATCGCTGACCCACGGCTGTTCGCCGTGGGCTAAATGATCGCGCCCGCTACGCGGGCTGAAGAACGAAAATGAGACGTGACGGCAACTATTTGAGTTTCGCGCCCGTTACACGGGCTGAAGAACGAAAATGAGAGGTGCCGGCAACTATTTGAGTTCCTGGTACCTGACACCTGACACCTGACACCTTGGTTGACCCACGGCTGTGCGCCGTGGGCTAAATGATCGCGCCCGCTCCGCGGGCTGAAAAACGAAAATGAGAGGTGACGGCAAGAATTTGAGTTCCTGGTACCTGACACCTGACACCTTGGTTTTGAGATGAATATAACTGGCAAACGCGTCCTCGTAGTTGGTCTGGCTCGCAGCGGGTTCACCATCGCTCACGCCCTGGCGCGCCGGGGGGCGATTGTGACGGTCACCGATCGCAAGCCGCCGGCGGAATTTCGCGACCTGCTGCCGCCGCTCCTGAAGCAAAAAGTCGGGCTGGAGCTCGGCTCGCAGCGATTGGAAACCTTTCTTCGGCATGACGTTATCGTTATCAGTCCGGGTGTGCCGTGGGACCTGCCGCAACTGCAAGCGGCACGCGACCGGGGAGTACCCGTCTACCCGGAGATCGAAGCGGCCTCCTGGTTTCTGCATGGAACGATTGTGGGTATTACCGGCTCGAACGGCAAAACCACCACCACCGCGCTGCTCGGCGACATGCTCCAGGCCTCCGGCTTCCAGACTTTCGTAGGGGGCAATATTGGCAACGCGCTGAGTTCCGCGGTGGACCAAGCCCCGGCCGGCACCCGGTTCGTCACGGAATTAAGCAGTTTTCAACTGGAGGGCATTCACGATTTTCGCCCGCACGTGGCGGTGATGCTGAACCTCTCTCCCAATCACTTGGACCGGCACCCGAGCCTGGAAGCCTACGCGCAAGCCAAGCGCCAGATTTTCCGCAATCAGCAAGAGCAGGATTATGCCGTCCTGAATGCCGACGACCCGTGGGTTGCCGGGCTCCAATCGACGGTCTCCAGCCAGCCCATGCTCTTTAGCCGCCAACACGAACTCCCGAATGGGATTTTTCTTTCGAAGGGCAGGATCTACTACCGCGTGCGGCACCTGGAACGCGTGCTGTTTGACGCGAGTGACGTGAAGCTCCGCGGCGACTTCAACCTTGAGGACGTGCTGGCGGCCGCTGCGGCGGCGTGCGTGCTGGGCGCCGACTTTGCCGCCATCCGCAGGGCGGTGCGGGCATTCAAAGCCGTCGAGCACCGCCTGGAATATGTCCGCGAAATTCAGGGAGTGGATTTCTTTAACAATTCCAAGGCCACCAGCGTTGACGCGACCCTGAAATCACTCGAAGCCTTTGAGCGGGGCGTCCACCTGATTATGGGCGGGAAGGACAAAGGCGCTCCCTATGCGCCCCTGATTCCCCTCATCAAGGAGCGCGTGCGTGAGGTTCTGTTGATTGGCGCCGCCGCCCCGGTGATTACCAAACAACTTGCCGGCGTGGCGGAATTGGTGCAGGCGGGCGATCTTGCGACCGCAGTGTACGAGGCGTTTAACCGAGCGCGGCCCGGCGATACCGTACTGCTCGCGCCTGCTTGCTCAAGCTTCGATCAGTTCACGGACTATGAAGAACGCGGCCGGGTGTTCAAGGAGCTGGTGCAGCGCCTGGCAGCGGAGGTGGAGTCGAGGAAAGGTCCGAGGCCCGGAATTCGGAATCGGGAAACTGGGGTCCGGGGCCCTGGGTCCGGAATTCGGAATGGGAGATCCGAAATCGCCGGACCCCCGCGCCCAGTGCCGGTTTCTAACGCTGGAATTGCCCGCGAGGAGTCACAGCCTAACGCTGCACCCGCAGGACAGGAATCACAGCCTACGGCTGGAACCTCACGCCTGGAATCACGGCCTACCGCTGAAATCACCCGCCCGGAATCGCAGCCTCCCGTTGAAAAAACACAACGGGAACCGGAGCCCGGCCCCAAACCTGGCCCTCCAGCCGATCAACTTCCAGCGGACGGATCCATCGCCGGGCGGGGTCCGGAATTTACCGCCTCCACTGCCGAGCCCCTGGATTCTGCCCCCGGCGAAGGCGGCAGCTCCGCGGCGGCCCCGCACTCCGAGAAGCCGGAAGCTGGTACTGTTCAACATTCTGAAGCGCCCGAAACGGACTTTCCCAGCGCCACGCTGGATGGTTCTGAACACGGGGAAACCGGCGGCGGGGCGGCGGCCCAACCCGCTGAAACGCCCAAACCGGATGCCGTCCAAGGTTCTCAAGGACCCGCGGACGACAGTTCCAGGCTTGGGCCGGTCGGCACTGAATCCGGCGACAGCGGCAGCACTGCGGCGGCTCAACCTGCTGAAGAGCCCCAAGCCGGTACCACCCAAGACTCCCCCATTGCTGCAGCGGACATTTTCGGCCCTGCGCCCGGTGGAAGCGAACCGTTCGAAGGCAGCGCCTCCGCAGCGGCGCAGCGCTCCGGGGAGTCTGCGACTGGCAGTTCTTCGGCTGTGCCGGGCCGTTCCGAAGGCGATGAAGGCGGCAGCTTCGCGGCGGCGCAGCGGCCTGGGGAGTCTGCGACTGGCAGTTCTTCGGCTGTGCCGGGCCGTTCCGAAGGCGATAAAAGCGGCAGCTTCGCGGCGGCGCAGCGGTCCGAGGAGCCTGCGACGGAGAGTTCCTCGGCTGTGCCAGACCGTTCCGAAGGCGCTGAAGGCGGCGCCTCCGAATCGGCGCAGCGGCCCGGGGAATCTGCGACTGGCAGTTCCTCGGCTGTGCCGGGCCGATCCGAAGGCGATAAAAGCGGCAGCTTCGCGGCCGCAGTCCAAGGGGCTCCGCCCAGTTCTCAGGCCTTGGCGCGCGTCGATCGGGGTGGGCGCGCACCTGCGAATCATGTCGATTTGACCTACGTTTACGAGGTGGACGCCGCAGAAATGCCGGGCATGGAATCTCAACTTGTCTCCGAGGATGAACCGTCAATCTCCATCTCCGCCAGCGCGGAGGTGCTTGAAGACGATGTTCTGCCCTTTGAGGCACGGCCGCACAGAAAGTCGGAAGTCCAAAGTCCCGGCTCCGAAGCCCAGGCAGCATCATCTGAGGTCCGAAGTCCGAACTCCGAGGAGCACCCGACATTGCCCGGAGTCCCAGGCTCGACGGGGGCCCAAGGAGCGGAGCCTGGTTCCGGGCCTTCGTTGGAGCAGAAGAAGTTATTCGGCGGAAATGAGAGTTAAAAGCCAGTACTGACAGCTGAGAGCTGAAAGCTGAAAGCTGAGAGCTGATAGCTGAAAGCTGAAAGCTGAGAGCCCATAGCTGAAAGCTGATAGCTGATATCCGACGTCGTCAATCGAGAATCTCCAATGGCTCGCCGTCTTCAATCCGACAGGATTCTGTTTGGCGCCGTGGTTGGGCTGGTGTTGTTTGGCGCTCTCATGGTGTTCAGCGCCTCGGCGGTGATGGCGGCGGACAAATACCACAACGGCGACTATTTCCTGATTCGGCAGCTAGCGTGGGCGGCTGCCGGCTTTGCGGCGGTGGTCTTGTTGATGCGCCTGGATTATCGCCGCCTGAATAGTCCGCTGGTGGTGTTTCCCTCGCTTGCGGTGGTGTTTATCCTGCTGGTGGCCGTTTTTTTTGTTGATCGCAGCCACAATACGCATCGGTGGTTCCACTTGGGAATGGCAAGCTTCCAGCCCTCGGAGTTCGCCAAGATCGCTCTTGCCCTGTTCCTTGCCTTTTTTCTGAACCTGCGCAAAGGCGGAATCAACGATTGGAAACATACCCTGGTCCCCATTGTTCTTATCGTCGGCCTTATGGGAGCGTTGGTGTTGGCGGAGCCTGACTTGGGGACTGCCGTGGCGCTCGTCATGATTCTGGCGGCCATGCTCTTTTGTGCGGGAATGGAACTGTACTATTTTGGCTTGGCCGGACTTGTAACGCTCCCCCTGCTGTACTGGCAGATCTTCCACACCGCCTACCGTTCCAATCGCATTTCGGCGTTCCTGAATCCTTACGCGGACCCTCTGGGCAAAGGGTTTCACATTCTTCAGTCGTACATTGCGGTGGGGACCGGTGGCATCACCGGCGTGGGATTGATGGAAGGCAAGCAGAAGCTCTTTTTCCTGCCCGAGCCGCACACCGATTTTATTTTCGCGGTGGTGGGGGAGGAATTGGGCCTTCTCGGCTGCCTGGCCGTGGCGGCCGTTTTTGCGGTCATCTTGTTTCGCGGCCTGCGGGCCAGCGCGGCCTGTCACGATGACTTTGGACGCCTGCTGGCCATCGGACTGACCGTGATGATCGTCGGGCAGGCGCTGATTAACATGAGCGTGGTGCTGGGCCTGGTGCCGACCAAAGGCATTCCACTGCCGTTTGTGAGCTACGGAGGATCGTCACTGCTGGTGAACTTGGTGGCGGTGGGGATACTTTTGAATATTTCGCAACAGGCCAGTTGAGGGAAGGGGAAGAACAGGTCAAAAGGCAAAACGCAAAAGTCAAAAGGCAAAGCCCACACCTCGGAAAATCGGTAGCCAAGAGTGGGAGCTGAGGGAAGGCGAAGAACAGAGGAAGAACAAGTCAAAAGGCAAAACGCAAAAGGCAAAAGGCAAAGCCAAGGAAAGAACAAGGCAAAACGCAAAGGGTGGCGCTCGAAACGAAAATGGTAATCATTGAGGCGAAACGCGATCTGTCCGAGCGCCTGATCGACTATGGGGCGAGAATTATCCGGCTAGTTGAGGCTTTGCCCAATAACCTGGTGGGCCGGCGTGTGGCGGACCAACTGCTGCGGTGCAGCACATCAGCCGGCGCTAACTACGAAGAGGCACGGGCAGCAGAGTCTAAGGACGACTTTATCCATAAACTCCAGATTTCCTTGAAAGAGCTGCGGGAGTCCAACTACTGGCTTCGCCTGCTCGTTAGATCCGGGAAAGTTTCGCCAGAACAGATGGCGGACCTGGTCGACGAATCGAATCAGTTGCGAGCAATTCTTTCTAAATCTGTCGCGACCGCCAAAGGACGCGCCAAGGAGAAGAACTGAGGCAAAAGGCGTCGGGACTCAAGAACAAGTCAAAAGGCAAAACGCAAAAGGCAAAAGTCAAAGCTATGTTCTGCCTTCTGACTTGGCTTCGGATACTTGCGCATGGTGTTGGGCTTGGTTTTGCGCTTTGCCTTTTGCGTTTTGCCATTTGACTTGGTTTCAAACCCTAAGAGCAAGTCAAAAGGCAAAACGCAAAAGGCAAAAGTCAAAGCCATGTTTTGCCTTCTGACTTGGCTTCGGATACTTGCGCATGGTGTTGGGCGTTGAGCATGGCGATGGCGTTGGTTTTGCGCTTTGCCTTTTGCGTTTTGCCATTTGACTTGGTTTTAGGTACTTGACTTGGTTCGGGTAGTTGAGCATGGCGATGGCGCTGGTTTTGCGTTTTGCCATTTGACCTGGTTTTAGACTCTTGAAATTCAAGAGCAAGTCAAAAGGCAAAACGCAAAAGGCAAAAGTCAAAGCCATGTTTTGCCTTCTGACTTGGTTTCGGATACTTGAGCATCGCATTGGCGTTGGTTTTGCGTTTTGCCTTTTGCGTTTTGCCATTTGACTTGTTTTTTGCCGTAATCCTTCGTTCGTGTGCAGAGGAACTGTGTACGACAAAGACGGCTCTCCGATGCGCATCTTGATGGTCGCGGGTGGCACCGGGGGCCATATTTTCCCGGCCCTGGCGGTGGCGGAGGAACTGCGCGCGCGGGGCGCGGCTGGCGCTCCTTACACGATCGAATTCCTGGGCACGCACCGCCCGCTCGAGGCGAAGCTCATTCCGGCGGCGGGCTTCCGGCTTCGCGCCGTTGATGCGGCGGGCCTGAAAGGCATTGGCGGCGTTCAGCGGCTGCGCAACCTGATGGTCCTGCCGCGTACGGCGATTGAGGTGGCGCGAATTCTGCGCGAGTTCCGGCCCCACGTGGTGCTGGGCGTGGGCGGCTACCTGGCGGGTCCGGTGATGCTGGAAGCGGCACTGGCCGGCATTCCTACGATTCTGATTGAGCCCAATGCGCGGCCGGGCTTCACCAATCGACTGCTGGCGCCTGTGGTGCGCGCCGCCGCCGTGGGTTTTGCGGAAACCGCGCACCTGTACGGAGAAAAGGCCCAAGCTACGGGGCATCCGGTGCGCCGCGCATTCTTCGAGATTCCATCGCGGCGCCACACATGCCCGGCGCCACAGGCGTTCATGCCCGTGCAGCGAACGGCAGTTGCCGGATCGCCGGCGCCGCCAGGAGTGGCCGTGGCGCAGGTGCAGGACGTAGCCGTGCCTCCCGCACAGCCGGAATTGGCCGTGTCACCCTTTACCCTGTTAATTGTGGGAGGCAGTCAGGGTTCGAGGGCGATCAATCGGGCCGTGGCGGCAAGCTTGCCCTTGCTGGGACACGGCGCGGATGATGTGCCGCCGGGCGGCATTGCCGCGACCCGGGATGTGGGGGCCAGCGGTGCTGGCCCTGGGCCGAACGCCGTTCGGCCCTACGGCGCAGCGGCACCGCAGCACGGCGCGGTGAGAATCATCCACCAAACCGGCGAACACGACTATAATGAAGTGCGCCAGGCCTACCAGGAACAAGGTGTTCTTGCTGAGGTCCACGCTTTCATCCAGGACATGCCCGGAGCGCTGGCGCAGGCGGATTTGGTGATTTCGCGTGCGGGCGCCACTGCCGTAGCGGAACTGGCTGCGGCCGGGCGGGCGTCCATACTAATTCCATTCCCCGGCGCGACGGATCAGCACCAGTTGGAAAACGCCCGGGCGATGGAAAGGGCGGGAGCAGCCCGCGTCATCGTGCAATCCGAGTTGACGCCAGAACGGCTGGTGCAGGAAATTCGCGGGATGATGGCGAATCCGGCCACGCTTGAACAGATGGAATCGGCCGCGCGGCGCTTGGCAAGACCGGACGCAGCGGCACGAATTGCGGATATGGTGGAGGGGTTGGCGGGGCGGTTATAGAAAGACGAAACTCGAAACTCGAAATTCGAAAATCGCCTTGAATTTCGAGATGAACTCTACAGGATGTGGGCGGGGGGTTGTTAGTGGCCAGGCACGGCGTGCCCCTACGACCCGATTTTCGAGTTTCGATTTTCGAGTTTCGTCTTTTCATAAAACGGACAACGGACCACTAACAGATGCTCGGTAAAATTCGCAAAATTCATTTTGTGGGTATCGGCGGTATTGGGATGAGTGGCATCGCGGAGGTGCTGCTCAATCTGGGGTTTCAGGTGTCGGGGTCGGACCAGAAAGCTACGGCCGTTACCGACCGTTTGGTCAGGCTGGGGGCGCGCGTGTGTGAGGGTCACGCCGCCGCGAACGTCAGTGAGGCCCAGGTGGTGGTAGTGTCGTCCGCGGTGCGCGCGGACAATCCGGAGATTTTAGAAGCGCACGCCCGGCAGATTCCGGTGATTCCGCGGGCGGAAATGCTGGCGGAATTGATGCGGCTGAAGTTCAATGTGGCCGTGGCCGGCGCTCACGGCAAGACCACGGTGACGTCCATGATCGCCGTGATGACGGCGGAAGCGAAACTGGATCCGACGGCGGTGATTGGCGGCCGGCTGGACGTTTTCGGCTCCAGCGCGCGGTTGGGCAAAAGCGATTTAATGGTGGTGGAGGCGGATGAGAGCGATCGGTCGTTCCTGTATTTGCTGCCCTCCATTGCCGTGGTCACCAACATTGATCGTGAACACCTTGACCACTACCGCGACCTGGATGAAATCGCTGCTGCGTTCGTTTCCTTCATGAACAAGGTTCCATTTTACGGCGCGGTGGTGGTGTGCTTTGACGCGCCGTGGCGCGCGCTGATGCAAACCTTGATACCGCATCTGCGCCGCCGGGTGGTGAGGTACGGCATTGACGCGGGTGCAGACGTTCAGGGCGTGGTTCGGGAACTGCTGCCGGCCGGCTCGACGTTTGACGTGGTGGTGAAAGGGAAAACTCTGGGGCCGTTCTCTATCCATGTGCCCGGGCGACACAACGTGCAGAACGCCCTGGCGGCTGTCGCCGTAGGATTGGAACTGGATCTCACGAGCGAGCAGATTCGCGAGGGACTGGAGCGCTTTCGCGGCGCTGATCGGCGCTTCCAGATTAAGGCGGAGATAGGCGGAATCACCATTGTGGATGACTACGGCCATCACCCCACTGAAATTCGCGCCACGCTGGATGCGGCGCGCCTGCGCGGGGCAAAGCGCGTGATCGCCATTTTCCAGCCGCACCGCTATACGCGGACCAAGTTCTTACTCGACGAATTGGCCGGCAGCCTGGCGGGCTGCGATCGCATCTACGTGTTGGATATCTATGCCGCCAGCGAACCGCCGTTGCCCGGCGTGAGTTCCGAAAGGCTGGTGGCCCGGATGCACGAACTGGGCGTAAATAATGCGCGCTATGCTCCGTCGGAGGACCAGATTGTAAGAGATCTCACGCAAGACGCCCGGCCGGGCGATTTGATTATGACCATTGGGGCGGGAAGCGTGTGGAGGATCGGGGAGGCGGTGGCGAAGGCGCTGAAAGAGGCGAGACGGGAGTAGGGAAGCGAATTAGATTCCGAATTCCGGATTGTCTAATTGGTGAAAAACAATGGAGTTGGTTGAACAAGACATTATTCCCGGTCCGGATGATTTGGACGCCCAGGAGGAATCTCCGTACCTCCGGCGGCAAAAGTCGGTCCCCGTGCGGCGGCGGCGGGTTTCGCCACGGCTGCGCATCGCGGTATTTGTAATCGCCGTGCTGCTGCCGGTGGGACTGGCTGGCTATGGTCTGGCGACGTTTGCGCTGAACTCGCCTTACTTTGTGTTGACGTCGCCGGAGGACATCGTTTTGACGGGAAGCCACTACGTCTCGCGCGAAGACGTGTGGGCGGCGCTGGCGCTGCCTTTGACGGGAAAGCTCAAGGCGGGAACGAATGTTTTCCAAGTGTCCCTCGACGACCGGCGCCGGGCGGTGGAAAATCTCGCCTGGGCGCGTTCAGCATCAGTGACCCGCATCCTGCCCCACGGACTGCTGGTGCACATTACGGAACGGGTTCCAGTGGCCTATGCTAATGTGGACGGCCGCATCTGCCTGGTCGACGAGGATGGCGTACTGCTGGAAAAACCCGAGAATGCGGCGTTCGATTTTCCCGTGCTCTACGGGCTGGAGAACCTTACGACGGACGATCGGCGCGGACGTTTGGCGCTGTACCGGGAGTTCATCGGGCAACTGAGCTCGGATGCTCCCCACAGCGGCTGGATGATTTCCGAAGTCTACCTGACTGATCCCGAAGACCTCAAAGCGTTGCTTATCAACGGACAACAAACGGTGCAGGTGCACTTCGGCGACAAGGATTTTCTCGACCGATTCCGGAGCTTCCTGGCCACGCTCCCGGAGATTCAGCAAGCGAATTCGAAAATCGATTCGGTAGATTTGCGTTACCGCAATCAAATCATTGTGGACCCGCAAACGTCACCTGACATGGCGGCCGTTTCCACCAGGCGCGGGCAGAAGGAGTAGTAGAGGTACCAGCTATCTATCAGTCAAGGCATGGACGAATGCCTGACCGGGTGAACGGATGGCGGAAGGCTGAGCAGAAAACTAATCATGGCGCGGAAACACGACTTTGTAGTCGGGCTCGACTTGGGAAGTGTCAAGACCGCCGCCTTGGTATGCCGCCCGAATGCGGAAGGCAAGCTGGAAGTCAGCCGGCTTGGGCGTGGCGGAGTCCAAGGGTTGGCGCAAGGGCATGGTGGTCAATATCGAACTGGCGTCGCTGGCGGCAAAGAAGGCGCTGGAAGCTGCGGAAGTCGCCGCCGGCGTTTCCATTGACGCTGCGTATGTAGGCGTGGCGGGAGGGCACGTCAAAGGAGCGAATTCCCAGGGGGCGATCACGTTGGGAAAATCTCCCACGGTAACCCGCGAAGTGGAACGCGACGACATGCGGCGGGTCATCCAGACGGCGCAGGGCATTAATTTGCCTGAAGATCGCCAACTCCTTCAGGTGCTCCCGCAGAAATTCCTGCTTGACGCCCAGGATGGCATTCGGGACCCCCTGGGGATGGTGGGTTCGCGCCTGGCCGTGAACGTACACCTGGTAACGGCATCGATCTCCGCCTCCCAGAACGTGGTGACGGCCGTCAACCATGCGGGAGTGGTGGTGCAGGACACGGTGTTTGAGCCAGTCGCTTCCGGCGAAGCGTGCCTGAGCGCGGATGAGCGCGAGCTGGGGGTGGCGCTGGTGGACATCGGCGGCGGCACGACGGACCTGATTGTCTATTCTGCCGGCGTGGTGCGGCACACCGCTGTGATTCCTGTGGGCGGGGAACACTTCACGAACGATATCGCCGTGGGGCTGCGCACGCCCATCCCGGAAGCGGAGAAGATGAAAAAGGCGTGGGCCGAACGCGATCTTTCCAAGCCCGCCGACACCCTGCTGGAGGTTCGCGGCGTGGGGGAAAGGCCATCACGGTCGGCAAGCTACCTGATGATGAGTGAAATCATTGACCCGCGCGCGACGGAGCTGCTGGAACTGATACGGACGGAAATCGGCCGCTCGGGCTGCGACAACCAGTTGGGGGCCGGAGTGGTTCTGACCGGCGGGGGAGCCAAACTGGGAGGACTCGCGACCCTGGCGGAGTCGATGCTCGGCATGCCCGTGCGCGTTGCCACTCCTGCGGGGCTAGAAGCGATGGGGGAGACACTCGCTGACCCGGCATTCGCCACCGTGGTGGGGTTGGCAATTCACGGGTACCGCGTACACCTGCGGCACGACGCCAAGGAATCCGCAGGACTGTTTGGGAGAATTTGGAATAGACTAAGTCATTGAGCGGATTGACCATTGGCGATTGATGATTGATGATTGGAGTTTTCAGTTCTCAGTTTTCAGTAAACACCTTTATTGGCTAAACGATTGGCTGAGAACTGATCACTGAGAACTGATGACTGAGGACTGAGGACTGAGCACTGATGATTGACAACTGACGACTTCAATCGATAATCGACAATCGTCAATGGACAATGGAAGGGGGCGATGATGGGGAGTGACATTGAGATAGGGGACCTCCGGGTAGATTTCTCGGACGAATTGCGGAGTGGCGCCAAGATCAAAGTGATCGGCGTCGGTGGCGGAGGAGGGAATGCCGTCAACCGCATGATTGCTGCCGATGTCAAGGGAGTGGACTTTCTCGTGGCGAACACCGACGCCCAGGCGCTTCAGACCTCCCGGGCGCCCGTGAAGATCCAACTGGGTACGAAGTTGACGAAGGGTTTAGGGTCAGGCGGCAACCCGGAAATCGGGCGCCGGGCGGCTCTTGAGGATACGGAAAAGATCATCGAGGCCTTGGAAGGCGCAGACATGGTGTTTGTGACCACCGGGCTAGGTGGGGGGACGGGCACCGGCGGCGCGCCTATAGTGGCTAGCCTGGCGCGCGAGATGGGGGCGCTCACTGTGGCGGTAGTGACTAAGCCGTTCGCTTTTGAGGGCAAGCGCCGCATGATGCAGGCAGAGCAGGGTTTGGCGGAATTGGGCCAGGGCGTGGATACTGTCATCTGTATTCCCAACGAGCGGTTGATGCAGTTCGTGGATAAAGAGACCAGCTTTTTTGAGGCGTTTCGGATTGCGGACGATATTCTGCGGCAAGGGGTGCAGGGAATTTCGGACATTATAACCATCACTGGCATTATTAACCGTGACTTTGCAGATATCAAAACTATAATGGAAAACATGGGTTATGCCGTGATGGGAACCGCGGTGGCGACGGGCGAAAACCGTGCCGTGGAAGCCACCAATCGCGCCATGGCCAGCCCGTTGCTGGAAGACGCGAGCATCAACGGAGCGAACGGGATTTTGCTGAACATTACCGGCTCGAGCAAGCTCACGCTTTACGAGGTGCATGAGGCATCAACCATCGTGCAGAAGGCCGCTGCCGAGAATGCGAACATCATCTTCGGCGCGGTCCACGACGAGTCAATGGCCGACGCCGTCAAAGTGACTTTGATCGCCACAGGCATTAAGTCCGAAAGGATGGGTGTCAAACCGCTTCCAACGCTTTCGCCGGCATTGCGCACCGCGCAACAAAGCGTAAAGAACATTATGGCCAAGAAAGAGAAACTCCCGGTGGAAGCTCCGCCTCCCCACGTAACCACGGAAATTCAGGAGGACGACTTGGATGTGCCGGCGTTTATCCGCCGCCGTAAAATGGAACAGAAATAGCGAGATTGGAATTCCTCTTGCCTTCTGTGGTCAATTCACTGTATTTATCGGAATCTTGGCTAAGTCCCAGCCTGGGGAAAACCTCATGGCTGGCAAACATCATCTGAGGAAGAGGCGCGGGTCCGGGTGAATCGTCGCCGGCACGAAAGGCGGCCCCCAGGTTGTCGCTGCCAATTGCCGTTCCCAGACGTAAACTGAAGGAGACTCTTGAGACGGAAGCCCCAAAGCAGGCCGGCGAAGATTCTTGGAGTAATTCTGATCGCCGGATTCTTAACAAGCTGTTCTACCTCGTTATCCACCACTCCCAAGCCAGGGACCGGTACGCTGATAACCATTGTGCACGACGTACCGATTTGCAACGCGATTTCCGCCAACGTGGTCATCGAGGGATTGAGTTTTTCCAACACCCAGGGTGGCGCCCCTGCCGGGTACATCACCACCACACCTTCGTTCGCGCCGGAAATCCGGCTCAACCTTCAACAACTTCGAGATTTCAGTACGATTTTGTATGAGTTTCCCGTTCGGGCAGGGAACTACAATCAAGCAAACCTGGATTTCGAACTTGCGCAGTTGTCCGCCTATGACCCGACGCTGATTCCGCCGATCCACACTTTCAGCGCGTCGCTCACAATTTCCAGGCCGGTCTTTGCCATCTATCCGCCGCTGGTCATCACTTCCGGGCAAGCCAACGTCATGGTCGTGGACTTTGATGTTCTGCGGATGTTGGGCACGGATTCCTCGGGCAACCTCACTGGCAAAATGACGCCGGCGGTGAGCTTCTCGCAACTCTTGGCCACACTTCCCAACGGCGCGCTCAATCCCAACGGATTTGGGGAACTGGATGATTTGTGGGGATTCGTCCGCAGCGTTTCACCCACGAATACCACATCGAATTCCAGCTTCATCGGCAGCTTCAACATGCAGCTCCTCTCGCCCTCCACGGCAGATGCCCCGAACGTGCCGGTCAATCTGACGACGGCTACGAACACCATCGGTTTTGCCGGACTCAATCACCTTCTCCCTGACAGTTACGTGGAAGTTGACGCCATCCTGGATAGCCAAGGGAACTTGGAGGCAAAAACAATTGAAGTCCAGGCGGTTGAGAACCCATTTCCCACCCAGTCGGGTGTGACGCCCAGCACCGCTCTGATTGGCCCGATTGTATCAATAAAGACGGATCCAGCCGGGAATCCCACCCAGCTTAACCTGTGGGTACGTGACGCCGAACCCGCTGATATCTCCACCATCGCCTTCGACCAACTCTACCAGGTCGATCTGACGGTTAACCCGACGTACCAGGCCTCGGTGATGGGGCCGAATTTTGCCAACCTCTCTTTTGGGCCGCTGAACTTAGCTGTCGGCCAGGAACTGGTGGTTCACGGGGCTTACACGAGATCCCCCACTGTCGCGGGTTCAACGTCGCAATTGCCTTTCACCGTCGAACCGACGGAAATCTATCTAAAACTCCAGTCTATGCAGGGGACGATGGCCTCCATGTTGCAGATCGGGTCCGACGATGCCACCGGCGTGTTTACTCTCACGCCCTGCTGCTCGCTACTGAACGGGGTGCCCATCTATGTTGTCAGCAATAACCAGACGGCTTTTGTTAATGTGACGGGATTGGGCGGCATAACCACATTGAACAGCCTGCTAGTGAAGGGGATGCCTTATTACGAACCCCAGGCGACAAGCATCAATGGTGTCACGATTCCGGCGGGCACGCTGGTCGTCCAAGCCCGGCAGGTGCATGTGCTCCAGTAGCGCTTTTCACGCCTTTACCATGCCGGCAGATTTCGCCGTTTCTTGTCGGTCTCGCCGGGGAGCTGGGTAAACTTCAAGTCTTTTCCCGTAAGCAGCTTCGTCAGCAGGATAATCTGTCCCGCATGGTGCGAGAAGTGTTCGACGACATGGAATGCGGCTTCCATTCCCGACACGCGGAACTTTTGAATCGTGTGGACGCGCGCCAAATCCTCGGGCGAAAGCTCGCTTAAGATGCAGCAGGCCTCCTCCACGGTGTTGCGCAGTCCTTTGGTCAGAATACTCCGTGCGATTGGCCCGCGCTCGTTGAATTCCAAATCACGCTGGCGAGTATCCGCGGCGCCGCCCAGACCGGTAACAATCCACTGGCGCACATTGCCCGTGAGGTGCAACGCCAGATTTCCAACGCTGTTCGAGACCTCATTGGGGCGCCACCAGATCTGCTCGGGGGAAAGCCGCTTCAGGCAGCTCACGATGCGCGGCAGATAGACCTGTCTTAACACGTGCTCTGCATGGCCGATGAAGGGATCGGCGAAACGGGTACTTGCCATCGTGCTCCTCCGCTTTCTTCGAGAATTTATGCCAACAAGGTTCTGAGTTTATACTATCTCCGCCAGGCGGGAGATTATGGGTTTCCTCAAGAAGGGAATGACGAGCGGCAAACCGAGGTCTTGGGATGGGATCGGGTTTGCCGTCGGCATGATCGTGACCGGGGCTCTTTTCATACTTCTTGGTATTCATCGCTTCTGGGTTCGCCCGGAGCCGTTCAGCTTCCTGAGCGTTCTGGGATGTGCGGTTGGGGCAGCAGGCTCGTTTTTCCTGCTGTTGGTCACCGCTTACGTTTTTCACCATGCTCCCTTGGTTTTCATCCCCTGGTTCATCTTCATCATTTACTTTGCCTTCATTCAGCCGCACTTTGCGGTTGGTCTCGGACTCGCCCTGTGGGGAATGCTCGCCTCGCAACTCAAGGGCTGAAGACGGTGCGGGATTGCAACCAGCGCGCCGGCATCGACCGACGCATCAAGGTAGCGCGCCGTCCGACAAGCTGTTGTACTACGAAATTCCAACATCGCCGGACTGAGGCGGTCATGCGGGCCTCGTCACGTGATGTGCAGCGCCGGTCGCCTTTCCCCTGCGGGCCAGCCGGATTTCCTTCAAAGCCTGGCTTTTCCATTCCGCATCCTCCCAGTAGGTAAGCCAGAGGTAAAAGGTGGCATAGCTTCGCCATCCTTGCCATGCCCGAGCCAGTTTTTGCACCCGAATGGGGGCCGGCCGTTTCCGCAGCCCGTAGAAATGCTGAATGACTTTCTGCAAGCCCACGTCAGCGTCGGGCAGACAATCCAAATGCCCCAACGCGCGGAGCCCGAGGTACTGCGCCGTCCAGTGGCCCACTCCTTTCAATTCCAAGAGTCTCTCGTAGGCCAATGCCGGTTCAAGCTGTCGCAAGCCTTGCAAGTGGAGCGTGCCGTCCAAAACGAGGCGGGAAATCGCGATGATGTAACGAGCTTTAGGCCCCGAGACTTGAAGGCGCAGGAGTTCGCCCGGAGTCGTAACGGCCAGCGCGGCGGGCTCCGGAAACGCGCTGTAGCGGCGGCCTTCAAATTCCACTGCGCGTCCGTAGGCATCGATCAACGCCTTCTTTACTTTATGTGCAAACGACAGGTTAACCTGTTGCTCGATGATAGCGGAAACGAGGATCTCAAAAACGCTGGGCGCTTGCGGCACCCGCATGCCACGGAAACAAATAACCAAGTGGCGAAGCACGGGGTCGCGTTCGGCCAGGCCATAGAATGGCTGAACGTCGAGGTCAGTGGCAAATTGGTGCTGCACCACCGCAATCACGGCCTGCCGCTCGCGATCGTCGTCCGGACCTGCCAAAATCCGGGCCCGCAGCAACGGTTGGCCCGTCGTGCCTTCGTCGCGAACGCCGTAAAGTACCAGTTGATCACTGACTTCGAGAACGCGGCGATATTCGCCGTCCACAAAGTAATCCAGAAGGGGGGCGAACTCCCGCCCGTTGAGTAACGCCGGAGGACTCAGGATAAACCGCAGCGTTTGAGCAAAGTTGAATGGCGCGCGTGGATGAATCAGCATAGCGCACAAAACGTGTTAACCCGTAACTTCCGTAATTTCTCTTCCGCCATGTGGCTGGCAATTCGAACGTAGGGGCGGTTCGCGAACCACCCCTACGTTCGAATGGGAAATGCATAGCCACACCAAAATGTCACCACGTTAAACCAAAAATGTCCGACACTTGAACCAAAATGTCCGATACTTAAACCAAAATGTCCGCTTTTTCTCGGTCAATTTGTTCTGCTATCCTTTGTTTTCAACAAGTTGGTGGCTTCGTTCGTAAATTTTTTTTCTTGCGCCCCAGTCCGCTGACTTGGGACAGACTATTTGTCAGCATATTCCTGCTCCATCCGTTCACCGTCGCCGGAAATAATATTCTCTGCGCCTGGGCATCCCGGCGTGAGATTGTTTGTTTTTTCACAACTTGGACAGCGGAGGGGCATGGCGGACCGTACCGTGATTTTGACTAGACAAATCAAAAGAAGTATACCATTCTTGGCTAGCTTTGTCAACGGAAAATGTACGGATCTCTAATCCGCCGATTACGAGGGGCCATGTCATCGGTTGAGCTTATCGCCAGCTTGTGACTGCGGCAGACCAGAATGTGAAACCACCCCGTCCGTCAGGTGACGGACTGCCCCTCCTCGTTTGAGGAGGGGAGCTTTGCCGCCGTCGGCGGCCACCGGGGCTCGCTTCCTGATTCAGAGCTTGTCCTGAACGCAGTGAAGGAAGGAGCCGGAGCGCTAGCGACGGGGGTGGTTACCGGCAAACGCTGCCCCTGTCCGGGTACATCGTCGGGGTCCGGAAGTAACTGTCCTTGAGGTAAGCCACTGGTTCGACCAGTGAGACTCGAAGAGGTTTGACCGTTGAACAGAGTAACATCCTCCTCCAAGGTGGCTTGATGAGAACCCATCCCAAAGGAGGATGTCATGTCAGACCTTTACCAGAGCCTATCCCATTCACGATGGGACTGCAAATACCATGTGGTGTTCGTTCCCAAGCGACGGCGCAAAGTACTCTTTGGAAAGACGCGGCGACACTTGGGAGAAATTTTCCACGCTTTGGCCCGGCAGAAAGAATGCCAGATTTTGGATGGACATCTGATGCCGGACCACGTCCATATGTGTATCGCGATTCCGCCCAAGCATCCGGTCGCTTCGGTGATCGGGTTTCTGAAAGGGAAGAGCGCGATCGCCGTAGCCCGAATGTGTGGCAAAGAGCGAAATTTCACGGGCGAGCATTTCTGGGCCCGTGGCTACGCCGTATCCACGGTTGGGTTCGAGTTGGAGCAAGTCCGCCAATACATCCGCGAACAGGAAGAAGCGGATGGAAACGGCGGACAGTTCTGAATCCATAACCAAGGCGCGCTTCCGCGCGACGCCTAAACTATCGGGTGACCGCCTTTGAGGCGGCCCCACTCATCAAGCCACCCGCTCCGCGGGGGGTGTCTGACTCGCAGGAGCGACAATGCCGGCTGATCACCGGGTAAGACTTCAACAAATGTAGAAACTCCAGGGTAGGGCAAGCCCTATCCCTACGCTACACTGGGCGCGCACCTCTTTAACAGTCCTCCGGAGGACGGCATCAGGGCCTTGTTCCACTGACGTCAGTTTACCCGCGCAAGGGATTAAAGATCTTCAGACCAGCAAAGTGCTTTTCGTTTGCGGACCAATCCGGCGCGCGGTTGATGCGCTTGGTCGCGCCCACCTTGATATATTCCATAACGGTCGCGATGATTCCTGCCTTCGGCCAACTCCGGGGATACCCGCCCGGCAGAACCATGGGCAAAACTCGTCATCCTGAGGCCGCAGTTTGGCCGAAGGATCTGCATTTGTCTTGCGGCTGCGGAAAAAAGCAAATGCAGATTCTTCGCCCGGAAGACCGGCTCAGAATGACGTGGCGGGGCTCAATGAACAATTGAGGTGAGGCGGACGGTTTCTCCCCCCGCAAGCGCGCGCCCACACCGCCAATCCCGTCGGGATCACGGCTCCGTGGCTCACGGTACCGGTGCAGTCGTGCCCGCTCGACCAGCCCCGCGCCAACCGAGTTCCAGTGGGTGCCCTCGACCTTTACAGGCCAATGGCCCGACACAACGAGCCGGCGCAATCGCGACCTGCGTGTAGCATAATCCCGCGCGTCAAATCGGACGTACCGCTGAGTAATTTCTGAAAAGCGAAATGACTCAGCGCTACGTCCTTTCCGGCAGCACCCCTACGGCCAATCTGCTGACGGGGCTACACCTCGATGAGTACTTCCAGCGCACCGACTTATCAGGACCCGCGAACTTCTTGACCGATGCGTTGGGCAGTACGATTGCCCTTACCGGCACCGGGGGAAATACACTCGCACAGTATACCTACGACCCTTTTGGCAACACGACGTTAACCGGAAGCTCGGCCAACCCCTACCAATACACGGGCCGCGAGAATGACGGCACGGGACTCTACTACTATCGCGGCAGGTACTATAATCCCAGCCGCGGGAGATTCATCAGTGAAGATCCCGCCGGATTTGCGGGCGGCATCAATTTGTATGCGTATGTGGGGAACAGCCCGGTTAGCTTCCGCGATCCTTTCGGGTATGGTTCGAGTGGAGAGCCGCCACCTCCGCCTGGTGGGTGCATTGGCGGTGGCAACGGCGGAGGAGGCTCCGTGGGAACCTCGGGAGGAATGCGAACCGGCTGTGGGGGCGGGGGACCTCACTGCCGCACTATCGTGTGCGGGGTTGGCGCACTGGGCGGAGCAACCTTATACTCGGGGGGAGTCATGAGGTACAGATGGCTCCAGATCGGGCTCGGGTCATTCAGGAGGGTGGCATGAGACAACTTGTCGACGTTGTCGTCCCACTTGGAGTGTTCTCGGTATTCATAGTGATGCTCCTATACATGCCGAGGTTTTTCTTTGTCTATCGGATCGGCGAGCGCGGAATTCGCATCAAGTTATTCGGTATCGTCACGCATGCCCGTATTTGGTGGACAGAAATCGCAAGCGTGCAGGTAGTCCCACGAGGCGATGCGTCCCTATTTCAGGAGCGAATGCTTGCACATCCGTTATCAAAAAAGCGAGTTGTTATTACCTCGTGCAAGGAGGTGGGGTTCCTTCACCAAGTTGTCCTTAGCCCGAAAGACCCGGATGCATTCGCGCGCGAGGTTCTGGAGTGCATGAAGCGAGCACAAACCGAGGCGGGCGGAGACCGGTGTTCTTGACGGTGCGCGCTTGGCTGCGGCCACTGGCCGCGCTACGCTGTCGGGGCTGGCGCTGCCATGCCCAATAGTAAGCGCAGAGGTAGCCGCATTCGCGCTTCCTCTGCGGCTCTTCCTCGGGGTGTGACCGACGGCAATGCGGGCTACGCACGCGGGACTAACTTCTAGGGCGCGAAGGTCGGAACCAACGGATTGGATGCCATGCGCATGACCCAACAGGCAAGCGACGGGCTGAAGAGCCGCAGAGAAGTTCAGTCCGCTGGCTGGCGCAGAGCAAAGCTCTGCATTTTGGGTAATAGGAATGACCGTGAATCGCAGAGCTGCGCTCTGCGCCAGCCGGCCACATGCTTGCCTCACAGTCCGCAGCGTAAGGGTTTAGGTTACCAACGATGAGGGGTGAACAGCCTCGATGGCGTAGCGGGCAAAGTCATCCGTATTGAAGGGGAGAATCTTCGGGACGCGGTGCACGCTCATAGCGGCCACCAACTTCGCGTCATGCACTTTCACACCTCGCACATCCAGCGTGGCCACGAGGCGTTTCCACTCGTTATAGGTGGCTCGGAGGGTGGGGCTGTGCTCGGCGAAGCAGAATGTTCGTGTCGAGGAGAATGCTCATTTAGCCACGGTCGCCGTAAATGCTCTCCCGGCTGATGGCCTCGTCGGAAAGAGGCGGGCTGTAGGGCAAGCCCTTCGCAGATTTGCGCCAAAGAGCCGCTCGTTCGCCGGGCGAAAGAAGAGGGTCAGCCACCAGCGAAGCCCGCTCACGGAGCAAATCCTGGAGATAATGCACCAGCGGCAGGCCCCGCGCCTCCGCCTGCGCCTTCAGGTCAGCTTCAATTTCAGGGGACAGTTCGATGGTCACTGTCATGCGCACCCTCCCCGTGGGCCCGTAACGGGAAACCGGAAACTCGTAGATGCGTTTCCGTCAACCCTAGATTATAACAAATTCCCGTATCGGGTTTCTTCCCCGCTCTCCAGCCCGTTTTTCCCTGGCGTGTATGTCGTGGCGAGGTCTGGACGGGGGTTGGTGTGTTAGTATAAAGGAAGGAGGACGGGTAGATGGCGTCAACGGTGGCTTCTCAAATCGAAATCGATGACCACGGAGTGGCTTGGATTGCCGGCGCCAACACCAAGGTCCTGGAGGTCGTTCTCGACAAGAAGGCCTATGGCTGGAGCCCCGAGGAGATGCATTTCCAGCACCCGCACCTCGCACTGTCGCAGATTCACTCAGCACTCGCTTACTATTATGAGAATCGCGAAAAGCTGGATGAGCAGATCGAACGTGACTACCAGGAAGCCAAGCGGTTGGAACCCAGGCTTTCCGATCCGGCGCTCCGCCAGAAGCTCCACGCCTTAAAGAATCCTAAGTGAACCTGACCCGATTTCTTCCGACATGCGCCGTTGCTGCGTCGTAGCCCAAGTCCGATTCCGCCTCTCCCTGTGCAAGCAATGTCCACCAACTGTTCTCCGACCACTGCCGGCCCCACCTTGACATCTCCAGAGGCCACCGCTCCGCGTCCGTGGCCAGAATGAACTGCCGCCCGTTGCCACGCTTCGTCACGTGGTGGCCAGCATGCCCCTACAAGCGCGGCGCTACAAGTGCTAATATCTCTGACGCGACACAGGAATGATCTCGGCGTGTGGATTCGGCGGCGCAGCTAAGTTCGAGCTCGCCATGCGACTGAAATGACAGCGTCGACCATTGCGATTATCGGAGGAGGCCCCGCAGGCGCAGCTACGGCCGAGATGTTGGCCCAAGGCTGGGGCTTGCGCACCGGTGGCAGCGGTGCACACCGCGTGCGGGTCTTCGAAGAAAAAATGGGGTGGGAGAAACCCTGTGGCGGCGGCCTCAGTCACAAGGCGTTGCGGAGTTATCCGTTCCTGGCGCAAACCGGCGGGGGAGGGAAGTTTCTGCACGAGGCGGAGTTCACGGCTGCCTCCGGCGCGGCCATGCGTTTTCGCCTCCGGACGCCCATGGTGGTCTATGCGCGTTCTACACTGAACCGTTTGCTGCTGCAACGCGCTGAAGATGCGGGGGCGGAGGTCGTTGCCGATCGGATTCTGCGGCTGAAGCGGCGGGACGCAGGCTGGGAGCTTGACGGCCGGCAGAACACCTACCGCGCCGATTTTGTGGTGTTGGCAGGCGGGGCGCGCACGCGATTGCGCTCGACTTTCGCACCGGATTTCCCCCCCGGCGATTTCATGCTGACCTTCGGTTACTACTTGCCCGGCGTTGCCGATTTGCTGCGGGTGCAGTTTTATGAGGAGTTTGAAGGCTATGCGTGGGCGTTTCCCCGGTTGGACCACGTATCCGTGGGCATTTGTGGCAAGGCCGGTGCGGAGTCCATGGCCGCGATTCGCCAAAGGCTGGGCGCCTTCATGCAGAAGTTTGATTATGCTCCGGACCCGGGACGCATCTTCAGCCACTTATTGCCTTCGCTTTCCGTCGAAAGTTGGGGCAGCCTGCGACTGGTAGGGCCGAGATGGGCCCTGGTGGGAGACGCCGCCGGCTTGGCCGATCCCATTACCGGCGAGGGGATTTATTACGCCATGCGGTCGGGCGAGTTGCTGGGCCAGGCATTGCTGGAGGGCTTCCCCGAACTCTACCCGGAGCGTGTGCGAAACGAGTTCGGCAGATCGATGGCCCTGGGCGCCCGCCTGGCCCGGATGTTTTATCGAGGCGAGTTTCTCGGCGCCGGCATCACCACCCGCATGATCGAGTTCGGTGCGCATAGCCGCAAGTTCCTGGCGCTTATGCAGGACCTCATTGAGGGCTCACAGTCCTACCTGGGCCTTATGACGCGCCTGCACATGGGCTTGGCCCGCGCCCTCCTGGAAACGGGCGTGGGGCGCTGGCGCAAGGTATTCGAACTGCCGTTGACCGGGAATTAACCCATGCCGACCAAATCTCAAGTCCTCTTTGCCAAGGCCCGAAAGCTCATGCCGGGGGGGGTGAATTCGCCGGTGCGCGCCTTCCGGGCGGTGGGTGGCGATCCTGTCTTTATTGCCAGCGGCAAAGGCGCCACGATCACCGATGTTGACGGAAAAAGTTACATCGACTACGTGCTTTCGTGGGGGCCTCTGATCCTCGGTCATGCTCATCCGGAAGTGGTGGAGGCGCTTGCCTGCGCGGCGGAAGCCGGAACCAGTTTCGGCGCCTGCACAGCCCGCGAGGTGGAATTGGCGGAGCGCATCCTGGAAGCCTACCCCTCCATCGAACGCGTTCGGCTGGTGAATTCCGGTACGGAGGCGACGCTTTCGGCGTTGCGCGTGGCCCGGGCCGCCACCGGCCGCGACAAGATCTTGAAATTCGAAGGCTGCTATCACGGCCATGGCGACAGCCTGCTGGTGAAGGCCGGTTCAGGAGTGGCCACGCTCGGTTTGCCCGATAGCCCGGGCGTGCCGCGGGCATTGGCCGAACTGACCGTGACAGTGCCTTTCAACGATCTGGCGGCGCTCGAGGAAGCATTCCAGGTGCATCGGAACGGGCTGGCGGCGGTAATCGTCGAGCCGGTGGTCGGCAATATGGGGTGCGTGCCTCCGCGGCCTGGCTTCCTCGAAGAACTGCGGGCGTTGACGCGCGAGCAGGGGACGATCCTGATCTTCGACGAAGTCATGACCGGTTTTCGCGTTGCCTATGGAGGTGCGCAGCAACTGTACAAAATCGACCCCGACATGACCACGCTCGGCAAAATCATCGGTGGCGGTTTGCCGGTGGGAGCATACGGCGGCAAGGCCCGTTTAATGGACCTCGTGGCCCCTGCAGGACCGGTTTATCAGGCGGGGACACTTTCGGGAAATCCTCTGGCCGTGGCGGCGGGGCTGAAGACGCTCGAAGTCCTGCGGCGCCCGGGAATTTACGATCGGCTGGACGCGTTGACGAATAAATTGACCGAGGGGCTGGCCAGTGAAGCGGCGCGCCAAGGCGTGGCCGTCACGGTGAATCGCGTCGGCTCAATGTTCACCGTTTTCTTCACCCCCATCGTTGTAAACGACTATAGCGGCGCGAAGAAAGCGGACGCGGGCGCTTACGGGCTCTTCTTCCGATCCCTCCTGGACACAGGCGTCTACTTTCCCCCCTCGCAATTCGAGGCAGCATTCGTTTCCACGTCCCACAGTGAAGGCGACGTCTCGGCCACAGTACAAGCCGCAAGCCTCGCATTCGCGGGATTGCGGCCGTGAGCCAATCCCGAGATGGCCTTGCTAAAAATGCGATTGTATCGCATATTATGCATATGTGGATACAACGTGACATCGAGCCGCGACTACAACATTCCGCCCGGACCCGCCCGGTGCTGGTGCTGACGGGCGCCCGCCAGACCGGCAAAACTTCCACTCTGCTCCGATTGTTTCCCACCTACGACTTTGTCTCGCTAGACCTGCCTACGGAAGCAGAGCAGGCGGAAAAGGAACCGCAGAACTTCCTTCAGCGGCACAGTTCGCCGGTGATTATCGATGAGGTGCAATACGCGCCCGGCTTATTCCGCCATTTGAAGGTTGCTGTTGACGCTGCGCGCCATCGCCATGGCCAATTCCTGCTGACGGGATCACAGAAGTTTACCTTGATGAAGAACGTCTCTGAGTCATTGGCGGGACGTGCGGACATCGCGGAACTTGAAACACTGTCGTGGGCCGAGATTCGGGCGGCGTTGTCCCAAACCGGCTTGGACATGGCTATAGTTCGCGGCGGCTTCCCGGAGCTGTACGCCAACCCGGACATTGACCATGTGGCTTTTTACAATTCCTATCTGGCCACCTACTTGGAGCGTGACGTGAGATCTTTGGCCAACGTGGGCAGCCTGCGTGACTTCGAGCGCTTTTTGCGTGCCTGCGCCTTACGGTCCGCGAACCTGCTGAACAAGGCGGATCTGGCGCGCGACGTTGGCATTGCTCCATCCACGGCGAACCTCTGGCTTTCCACCCTGGAGGCTTCCGGACAGGTTGTACTGCTGGAACCTTGGTTCTCGAACCGCACCAAATCCATTGCCAAAAGCCCGAAGCTCTATCTGGCCGATACCGGCCTCCTATGCGCTCTCCTGAACGTCCGTTCGGAGGAAGCTTTACGCCAATCACCGGCAGCAGGCGCTATTTGGGAAACCTTTGTTTTCGCTCAACTGCGCAGCCGTGAACGCCGGGCGGGGCGGACGGGGAGCCTGTTCTTTTGGCGCGATCGTACGCGTGAGGTGGATTTCGTGGCGGATGTTGGCGGACGTTTGGAACTGTTCGAAGCGAAATGGACGGAATTGCCGGCTGAGCGCGACGCCATGAACCTCAATTTCATGCGCGAGATTGTAGGCCGATCCAGCGTGGGAAGCGGCGCGGTCGTGTGTCGCACGTCAAATAGCTTTCCGCTCACCGATGGATTCCGGGCACTCCCGGTATCTGAACTGTGAAATTGGTCGCCTGTCCGGGTTGATTATCGGTGAGAACGGCGTCATTCCCTGTCTTGTCAATTAGAAGTCAGAGGGCTTGACTCCGCAACACCGACTGTTATATAGGAGCAGGCAGGGGCGGTTACCCTTGGGCCAGGATGCTCCCGTGTGAATAGCCACGACGCAGTCCTGCGAGAGTGATCGAATCGGCGTTCGATCTTGAATCGTCGCTGAAAGTGCGCTTGATTGATTGTCGGGTGTCAGGAACCAAGTGATCACGTGAGAGTAGGAGTTATCAGCCCTTACGAACTCGCCAGGAAGGGATTGTGTTCCCTGATAAGCTCGTGTCCGAGTTGCGCGCTCGTCCTCGAACTCCCCAACATTCCCGAAGACTGGGAGATTGCCCGCAAGGCACACCCGGAGATTCTGTTGGTTCAAACCGATGGCAGTGTTCCGGACCTTGATAGTGTCGCCCGCCTGCATCGACTTGTCCCCAAGACTAAAATCCTGCTTTATGTTGACAAGCCAGACGAGGAGATGGAATTGCGGGCGCTTCAGGCAGGCGCCTGCGGATGCGTCTCCAGAAGCATCGACCTGAGCACCTTGCTCAAGGCATTCGAGTTCATCGGGCGGGGCGAACTCTGGATCAGCCGTCACGCGGCGACGCGCGCCATTGAAAAGCTCGCGCAGGCAGCCAGCCCGAATGGCGCAACCTCGAACGAGCTAACGTCCCGAGAGTGGGATATCCTGGCTCTGCTGGCCACCGGTTCGCGGAACAAGGAGATTGCCACTGCCCTGTCCGTCTCAGAGAACACCGTAAAGACCCACCTGGGCGCGATTTACCGGAAGATCAATGTAGACTGCCGATTAGCCGCCACTCTTTACTATTTCCAGCACGCAAATTCGAATGGCAGAATCCCCCGCGAGCCGCCATCGAACGGATCAAGGCGAAAGCCGGAGGACGTCCGTTCGGATCAAGTCGAGAAGTCGCCCGCCGAATGAGTTTCAGACCCGGTTTCCCCCAGAAAAATAAAGATAGCGCATAGGCCTTCGGAGCAGGGCGCACAGCTCAAGGTCCTCCCAAAGTCTGAAATCTGCATCACCCAAAAGGGTTAGGAAATCGCCGCGTCTCGGCTTCGAACCGGGTTAATCCCTTGAGGTCGCCGCGCGTGCCTTTGCCCCCCCTCCCGTCTAAGCCTATCGAAGGATATCCGCAGGCATTCCTCTAATACCAATTAAGCCTGAAGCTCATCCCGAAAGGCGATTGTCTTTCCCGGTCGAAACACATAAAAAGGGACCCTAGTCAACTTGCTGCCGGTGGTTTTCGAGAAAAAAATGACCCACAGCATACGCAAAGAGAAACGATTTGAAATCCGGTGCCCTGTGACTGTCCGTCTATTGAATGGACCCAACCACGATACGGAAGTCAAGGGAGTGCTTTATGACATTGGAGTTGGCGGAGCCAGCCTGGAGCTGGAGCAACCGGTGGCCCGTGGCACCAAGATCACGCTCCTGGTGCACTTTCGGGCTCCGGGCGAACAAGTCACGACGGTCCGCTTTGAAGGTGTCGTCGAGCGCCTCAAGGAACAACCACGTTTTGAAATAGCCATGGGCTTCCGAGGAACGGGCCGGTTTCTTCAAAAAGCACCTCAGAATGGCCGGCAGGCACGTCTTGCTTAGATCGGCTGTGGTTCGGCCGCAGGCCGCCGGCACTGGTGGCGGCACCTAGTAAACGGCTCCGGGAGCGAAATGCTCCTGGGAGTCACAGAGCGAAGCTATATGTTGGTCAGGCATGAGGCGCCGCTTGAGCATGGCGCGAAGCACGGCCCGAACTGGTTCGCGATCCATACCCGTCATCAGCATGAGAAATTAGCCGCAAGCACATTGGCATTGAAAGGATTCGAGGTTTTTCTGCCGCTCTACCACGCCGTTCGATGTTGGACTGATCGCACCAAAGAGATTTTACTGCCGCTTTTTCCTGGCTATCTGTTCTTGCGTGGGGGACTGGACCGGCAGCTCAGCATTCTGACTACCCCGGGCGTCGCCGGCTTGGTGGGATTCGCCGGTGTACCTGCGATTGTTCCAGACGCAGAGGTTGATGCCGTGCGTCAGGCGCTGGCAAGGTTGGGGCGCGTTGAGCCTTCTCCGTTCCTGAAATACGGAGACTGGGTGCGAGTTCGGTGCGGCCCGCTGCAAGGCCTCGAGGGGATACTGATCCGCGCTAAGAACCTATTCCGGCTGGTTCTCTCCGTTGAACTGGTCCACAAGTCGGTGGCCGTAGAAGTGGAGGGGTGGGCCGTCGAGCGAGTGCCAAGGCGTGGGCCAGCGTTGGACCAGTGTGAGGCGACCGATTACCGTGGTGCGCTCAGGCGCCACCAATTTGCCTGAAGTGCTGGGGCCCTGAAGGCATCCCTTGCACCGCGCGAAGTGGGCGAACAGGGAGGAGGACCGAAAATGATGGGGTCGGCTGGCGGGAAACAGGTTTGGTCGAGACGCCTCACGGCAGGTATGCGGGTGGCCCTATATGCCTCGCTGCTGGCTGGCCTTCCACTGGTGGCGCAGATGCCTGCCACGGGTATTCAGCATTCAGAACCCGGTTCGGGACTAGCTGCGCGGGAGCCGCTTTCTTCCCCACCCGCGGTTCCTGACTGCATTATCGGCCCAGACGATGTGCTGATCATCAAAGTGTATGATGCCCCCGACGTTTCCGGTGAGTATCGTGTAAGCCCGACCGGCCAAATCGATTTGCCCCTGCTCTCCGAAGCCGTCTTGGCAGCCGGACTCACGCCCGTGCGCCTTTCGGAAGAAATAAGCCAGAAATATCGCGAGGCAGAAATCATCAGCCATCCTCGTGTGACCGTGGCCGTAAAGGAATCCCGCGTCCACGCCGTCAGCATAGCCGGCGCCGTCAAGAGGCCCCAAATTTACCCGGTGTTCGGAAAGACCACACTATTGGATGTTCTGGCGCAGGCAGAAGGCCTGGCGGAGGACGCCGGGAATTCGGCCACGGTGACGCGAGGTGCGACCGCCCTTCAGGCCTTTAAGCAAACTCATGCCTGTGAGTCCACCGCCCAGCAGGCATATTGCGAGAGCACGTTCAAAGTGGATCTTGGCCAGTTGATCCAGAGCGGCGACCCATCGGTGAACGTCGAACTATACGCCGGCGACAGGGTCGTGGTTCAACAAGCGGGAATCGTTTATGTAGTGGGCGCCGTAAACCGGCCGGGAGGGTTCCCCTTGAAGAACGGTCAGAAAGATATGACGGTCCTGCAAGCGGTGGCGCTTGCTGAGGATCTAAAGCCAATCGCCGCGGGGAAAAAGGCGCTCATTATTCACAAGAATCCGGCAGGCGCAGACGACCGCCAGGAAGTGGCGGTGAACCTGGAAAGTGTGTTGGCGGGCCACGAGAATGATCTTAAATTACACGCTAACGATATCCTTTTTGTTCCCGAAAGCACCGGCAAGAAAGCCCTGCGCCGTGGTGCTGAAGCCGCCGTCACCGCTGCCACCTATGGATTTATCTACCGATGGTGAGAATCGGCTAGATGCGCCAATCTACTTTGACTGGCCCCGCGTTTTCGAGTGAAGCATATGAATGATACCCAAGCTCTGTCCCCGCGCGCAGCGAACTTGCCCGAGTTCACACAGGCGTCTGGTATCCCTGGGTTTGATATCGAGGGAAGGGATTTCGACAGTTTCAGCTACCTGCGAACGTACGCAACGATTATCAGTAAGCGTCGCTGGACGGTGGTGTCAATCACTACCATCGTAGCCCTGGTGGTGGCGATTGCTTCTTTCAAGATGACCCCGATCTACGAAGCCACGGCTCACCTGGATATCGAGGCTGATTCCCTTCAAATCCAATCGTTGAACGATCTGTTTCACCAGATCCCGACGGACGAGGCTTTTATCGGCACGCAAATCCAGGTTCTCGAAGGCGATGGTCTGGCCGAACGCACGATCGAGCAACTCAACCTGGCAAAGGATCCCCAGTGCGTCGCGGCTATTCGAGGCACCAACAACGCTTCTTCCGTCAAACTGCCTGCCTCGCCGGATGGGCTGTTGTCGGCATTCAAGCGTTGCGTGCATGTCCAGAAGGTGCGTGACAGCCACGTTGTGAATGTAAGCTTCGAGAGCGCCGATCCCATTCTCTCCGCGCGCATCGCCAACGTCTTGGCCAGCAACTACATTGAATCCAACTTCCGGCAGAAGTACGACGCCACTCGTTTGGCCTCCGGGTGGATGGAACAGCAACTTGATGAGTTAAAAGCTAAAGTTGAAAAGTCCCAACAGGCGCTGGTTGATTACGAGAGGCAGAACGCCATTGTCAACATCAATGACAAACAGAGTGTGGTTGAGCAGAGACTGGGTGATCTGAGCCGGGACTTGACCAACGCCCAAAGCGACCGGCTGCAAAAAGAGTCGCTCTATGAACTGGTGCGGTCGAACGAGTCCCAAGTCGCTTTCGTTGCGCAAAATGATCTCTTGCAGCAACTGGAGGAGAAATATGCTGACCTGAAGTCGCAATACGTTGACGCCCTGTCCCAGTACGGCGTGAAACACCCCAAGGTCGAGCGCCTCCAGAGCCAGGTGGATGAGATCCAGTCGTTGATCGAGCGGGAGCGGCAGCGCATGGTGGAGAGGATCAGGAATGATTACATGGCAGCCCTAGGCCGCGAGCGCCTCCTCACTGCGGCTGTCGTTAAAGAAAAGGCTGAGGTGGGGGATCTCAGCCAGCTTCTGATTCAGCACAATCTGCTGAAGCGTGAGTTTGAGACGAACCAGCAACTTTATGACAGTCTCCTGCAGCGGCTGAAGGACGCAACGGTTTCGGCGGGCTTGCGCGCAACAAACATTCACGTGATCGACCAGGCGCGGCCACCCAGGGTGCCGATCCGTCCTCAAAAGCTCCTCAATATCCTCATCGGTCTCACCGTAGGATTGGTCCTCGGCATCGCCGTCGCCTTTGTCCAGGAGGCAGTGGACAACACCATCAAGAGTATCGACGATGCGGAGCGCGTCGCTCAGGCGCCGGCATTGACGGTCGTCCCGCTCCACCGCAGTTCGCTTCGGCGGGCTAGTTCGGCGCTTCCGGGAAGCAACGGCACGTCGGCAGCGGGCCAGCGCCTGGCCATATTGAACGAACCTTCCTCGGCTCTGGCCGAGGCCTTCCGGACTCTCATGACGTCCGTGGTGCTCTCGACGTCGCCGCAGCCTCCGCAGACCCTATTGATCACCAGTTCTACGGCGAATGAGGGGAAGACGACCACCGCCTTCAACCTGGCGATCGCTCTTGCCCAGCGGGGCGAACCAACGCTGCTGATTGACGCGGACATGCGCCATCCGGCAGTCAGCGAGCCCCTCAACGCGTCCAACAGCAAGGGTCTCACGAGTTATCTGACGGGTGCACACTCCCTCGATGAGGTCATGGGACAGTTTCTTCCCGTGCCCACTTTATGGGTGCTGCCGGCCGGCCCCAAGCCGCTCAATGCCGCGCAACTGCTGGCCTCTTCGACCATGGAGTCGATGCTCGGAGAATTGCGAAAGCGTTTCAAGTTCCTGGTGATTGATTCGCCTCCGCTGCTTCCGGTTACGGATGCGATGATTCTTTCTACCTTTGTGGATGGGGTGGTCTTTGTAGTAGCCAGCGGGGCGACCGCCCGCGCCGCAGTGGCCAGGGCTCGCAAGATTCTGCACAACGCCGGCGCGAGGGTCCTCGGCCTTGTCCTGAATATGGTGGACGTGCGCCACGACGGATATTACGGCTACTACAATCATTACTACAACCACTATCGCAACGACGCCAAAGAAGAGAAGCCGGAACCGGTCGGTCCCTACGTTTTCCGTTAATCCTGCCACGGCTTTGACATGTTCGTTCGCCCCGTGAATTTCAACTTGCGCCGAAAGGATGACGCCTTTCAACGGACAGGCAGATCCCGCTGGCACGCGGGATTGTTCCTCTTCCTTGCGACCTTGGTAGCAGCAGTAGGGAGCGCCGAAGCGATTAAGATAGCCAGGGCGAAAGCGCTTGAGTCATCGACTGACGTTTCTGCGGTTGGGCATGGGCTGGCGTTCGACCCCGCCAATTCCCAGCTCCATTATCGGCTCAGCCAGCTCGATGGCGCTTCCTTGGAGGGCTCCAACGCCGCCGCGGGCGAGGCGCAGGCGCGTTTGGCCATTGCCTTGAATCCACACAGATTCGAATATTGGTTGAACCTCGCGTCTCAATGTGAATCGAACCGTGACGACCCCTGTGCCACGATGGCGGTTCATCGCGCGCTCGCGCTCTGCCCCATGACGCCGCGCGTCTGGTGGGTTGCCGCCAACTACTATTTGCGTGCCAACCAGCCGCAGGCGGCTTTGCCGTGTTTCCACCGTTTGCTGGAACTGAGCCCCGATTACCTGGTCCCAACCCTCGACCTCACCTTGCGCGCCTATGGCGAACCCGCAACGATCCTCGAAAAAGTTGTAGGCGTTGGCGCCGACGTGAAGCCGGTGCTGGGCTTTGCCGATTTCGTCAGCGCGCAAAACGATTTTGACGCGGCTCACGAGGCGTGGACCCAGGTCACGCGCCAGGGTTCGACGTTCCCGTTTTCGGCGGTGCAGCCCTACCTGGAGCGCCTGTTGACGCGCGGCCGGTACCAAGAGGCGCAGTCTGTTTGGGAATACCTCCAGCAGCAGCGCATCATCGCCACGCCGGCGGATAGCAGCGACGGCAATTTGGTGTTCAATGGCGGTTTTGAGCAAGCGCCCTTGGAGGCTGGTTTCGACTGGCGCTCCGTGCCGTCGTCGTTCGTTTACCTCGATTTCTCCGATTCCTCCGCCTACCACGGCGCGCGCTGCCTGCGTCTTGATTTCCCGGTCGGGCAAAACGATGAATTCGAGCCTGTGTACCAGATCCTGGCGGTGGCCCCGGGCCGGAGTTACACCCTCGTGGCGTACGTTCGTACCAGCGACATCACCTCCGATAGCGGGCCGCGTTTGCGCGTGGTGGATGCCGAGTGCCCCACGTGCCTGGATGTTTCAACTGCCTCCACCGTGGGCACCACGCCCTGGCACCCCATCATGGTAAAGTTCTCCACCGGCGCCGAGACTCGGGCCGTGCGCCTCTCCGTGTGGCGCCCGCGCAGCCGAACCTTCCCTATGGAAATGTCGGGGACCCTGTGGATCGACGACGTCTCGGTGCGCAGTTCTTCGCCGTAACCAAGTCGCTTCGCGCCTATCCCACGGACATGCCGGCTCTAACGATGTCATTCGCGCTTGATACCGAGCTTGCTGAATCCCGCGCCGCAGCGGCAGCGGCCCAAGCGCCGCCACGCCTGTTTGCGGCAGCGCGGGTTTTATTATTGGCCACCCTCCTGGCGGCGCCGCTGGCCTTTGGAGCGGTGCAGCCCTGGGCGTGGGGAACACTGGCGGTCGTGGCGTTTTCTTTGCTGCTTCTATGGTCAGCCGCCGGCGTGCAGCAAGGTGCGGTGACGATTGTCTGGCCGCCGCTCTATCTGCCGGCCGCAGGTTTCTTTTTGCTGGGAACCATCCAGCTTTTTGGCCACCTCACCATGGATTCCCTCGCCACGCGGGAGGCGCTGCTGAAGTTTGCCACCGGCTGCATATTCTTTTTCCTCGCGTCGCAGCTTTTGGCAGGGCCCTTCAGCCCCGCGCGCGGCCATCGGCGTCTCACCCGCGCCGGACTTTCGCCCTTCGGTCTCGCGGTATTTGTTTACACGGTGCTGCTGGCTCTATTCGCGATCTTTCAATTCTTTTCCAGCCACGGATTGATCTACTGGACGGTGAAGACCGAGGGTTGGCCTTTTGGGCCTTACGTGAACCACAATCATTACGCGGGCTTGATGGAGATGTTGATCCCCATGGCCGCGGCCGCGGTTTGGCCGGCGATGCGCAGAGGTGCCGCCGCGCTTTTCCTTGGCTTTCTTGTTTTGATCCCGGTGGCGTCGGTGCTGCTCTCGGGTTCGCGCGGAGGCTTCATTGCGCTGGCGGCGGAAATCCTGCTGGCAGCGATCCTCGTTGGTTGGCGCGGCGCTCAGCGAACGCGAAGGAGAGCGGCCGCGGCGGGTGCGCTGGCGATTATGGCTGCCGCGCTGTTGTTCTTCTGGATGGCCCCGCCCTCCCTGGTGGAGCGCCTGGAGACGATAGCGGACACGCCCCACGCTGCTGATGTGCAATCGGAAAGCCGGCTCGCCGTCAGCCGCGACGCCCTGCGGATCTTCCGCGATCATCCTTGGACCGGCGCCGGACTGGGCAGCTTTGAGACAGCCTTCCCGCAGTACCAGAGTTTCCCCAGCGACCTCACCTGGGACCACGCGCACAACGACTATGCGGAGGCGCTGGCCGAAACGGGCATCGCGGGCGGCGTTTTGATCCTGGCCGCGCTCGGATTATTTTTTTGGCTGGTAGCGAAAGGGGCTTGTTCCCGGTTGCGCAACGTCGTTTCCGATAGCGGCAGGCACGGTTCGGCGGTTCCTGTGGCGGACATTATGTCGTGTGGCGCCGCCATCGGTTGCTGCGGCCTCCTGGTCCACAGCTTGGTGGATTTCAACCTCCACATGCCTGCGAATGCCGCCTGGTTCGCGGTGTGCGTGGCCATGGCGACGGCGGAAATTGCACGCCCCTGTCCGGAATTCGGTATTCGGAATCCGGCTTTCGCCATTCCGAATTCTGAATTCCGAATTCCGAACCCACAATCCTCATGACTGACTGTGCCATCAGCATCTTCGACCGTTATGGCGAATCGCGGCCGTTGCACCGTGCTCCGTGCAGTGCGGCGGATTTGCGCGCCTACGACTACATCTTTCGCCGGCGGTTTGCCCCGCATCTTCCCCACGACAAGCACGCGCGCATCCTCGACCTCGGCTGTGGTTACGGCGAGTTCCTTTCGTTCTTGCAGCGCGCGGGCTACGGGCAGGCGGCCGGCATCGAGCTGGACCCCGGGCAGGCGCAGGCGGCCCGCCGCCTGGGCGTGGAGAACGTGGCGTGTGGCGACGCGCGCGAACTGCTCCGGGCGTCTCCCGGCCGGTTCGATTTTATTTCCGCGCTCGACGTCATTGAGCATTTCCCCAAGGCGCAGGTGCGGGAGTTGCTGAATCTCATTCACGCGGCGCTGCGCCCGGGCGGCACGTTGCTTTGCCAGGTGCCCAATGCCGCGGCTTTTTATTTCCCCGCGTTTTACATGGATTTCACGCATGAGACGCCCTTCGCGCCGGCCAGCCTGAAGCAAGCGCTGGAAATGGCCGGATTCGTAAACGTTCGCGTGTCGGGCGCGGGGCCGGTGGTGCACGGCGTGAAGAGCGCGGTGCGCTGGCTGCTTTGGCGAGTCATCGAATCATGCCTGCGTTTTATCCAGACCGTCGAGGGCGGGCCGCGGGGCGCCCTGGAGGGAATCTTCAGTGCGGCGATTTTCGCCGTGGCGGACAGACCGTGAGTCCATGCAGAGTGGCGGACAGACCGTGAGCCCGTTTCGAAACAGGATGGCCGGCCGGATGGCGAAAGGGTTTGTGCCGACCCTGCTGGCCCAAATGAGCGTTCTCGCGCTGGGCGTGTTCACAGGAGTAGCCTCCGCTCGGCTGCTGGGTCCGCAGGGCAGGGGAGAGCTGGCCGCGCTCATCCTATGGCCGTCGGTCCTGGTGATGCTGGCGTCGCTGGGCATGAACCAGGCCATCGTTTTCTACACGGGCAAGCAGCGCTACCCGATGGCGCACGTCTGGGCGGCCTGCACGTTGATCGGTTTGGCCCAGTCGGTGTGCGTGGTGCTGGTGGGGCTGCGGGTGCTCCCGTGGGCGCTGCACGCGTATGCCCCTGGCGTGCGGCACCTGGCCCTGGTGTTTCTTTTCGCCACGCCCTTTCTGATGATGGGCGGATACCCCGGCAACCTGTTGCAGGGCAGCCTGGATCTGGCCTCGTTCAACCTCATCAGAATCATCGCGCCGCTGGCCTACGCGCTGGGCTTGGCGGTGCTTCTGCTGCTGCGCCGGGCGGACCTGGCCAGCGTCGTCTCCGTACAAATCCTCGGCTACGTACTGGCGCTGGCCGGCGGCTACTGGCTGCTCTTCCGGAAGTTGGGACTCTTCTGTAGCGGCGGCCTCCGGCCGCCGCCCGAAATTTCCCCCTTTCCGCACCACCCCGTTCGTCTACCACCTGGAGTTACCACAATTCCGCACCACCCCGTCCGTCTCTCGCCGGACTGCCCCTCCTCAACCGAGGAGGGGAGCCGCGCTGCCGGCAAAGCTCCCCTCCTGATTCAGGAGGGGCCGGAGCGCGAGCGACGGGGGTGGTTACCAGCATGGCTCCGCAGTCAAGCGGCCGCAAGAACCGCCGCTCCAGCCGCGCTTCCCCGTTTTCCCCTCAACCTCACTGTGCTCAAGTCGCTGCTAACCTATGGCGGCAAGACGCAGTTGGCCACCATCACGTCTTACATTAACCAGCGTCTCGATCAGCTTGTGCTGTCGATATTTATACGGCCGCCGGAACTGGGCCTTTACGTGGTGGCGGTCACCGTTTCCACCGTGCTGAGTTGCTTCCCGCAGGCCGCCGCCGTGGTGACGCTCGCCAACGGTTCCAACCTGCCGCGCGAAGGCGCCAAGGCCGTGATCGCCAATTCCTTTCGCACCTCGTTGGCCTGGCTGGTGGCGGGCTGCTCGGCGCTTTTCCTGGTGGCGCCGTGGCTCATCCCGCTGGTGTTTGGACCACGGTTCAGCGGCTCGGTGCTCGCCTGCCGCATCCTCCTGCCCGGCAGCGTGGCGATCGGCCTGAACCAGATCCTCTACGACGGCGCCCGGTCGCTCGACGAGCCCGCCCTGCCGTCCTACGGGGAAGGATTGGCGGCGGTCCTGACGTGCTGCGGGCTGTACGTGTTGCTGCCCCGCTTGGGATTCCTGGGCGCGGCCATTGCCTCCACCGTGGCCTATACGGCGAGCTCGATCTTCATGCTCGCGCTTTATCATTTCCGGCTCGGCTTCCCGCTGCGCGAACTGCTCTTCGATTCCGGCACGCCCCGTCCGCACGAGGCGCCTTTCGAGGCCGCGTGTCCGTGAAGCCGCCGCCTCGAGTATTTCGCCATCGTAAATCTGGGTTCGCATTGGCACACGACCACAACCCCTTGGACTGCGGTAGCAGCAGCTACCGCCTTCCCCGTTCGGTGACCTGGGACCATCCGGCAGATCCGGCAAGTTTGGTGGAGCGATGGAGGGTGGTAGCTGGTGGGAACGCTCTGTGGAGCGAGGGAAGGCGGTAGCTGCTGCTACCGCACTCTAAGGCAAGCAACTTTCATTGCAGAAGGCCATGAAAATAGTCGTGGTGGGGCCACAATTTCCTGACTCGTTTGCGCGGAACGTCGCAGTAACGCTCCAGGGCATGGGCTGCCAGGTGACCGCGGTTGAGGGCTGCCGGGTGCGGCACCACGGCAGGCGGCTGCCGAATCTCTTCTGGCGGTACCTGCCCAAGGTATTTCCGGCGCTGGAGCGGGCCACGTTCAAGGAAGTGGTGCGGACGGCCGCAGCCGTGCAGCCTAACCTGGTGCTGGTCACTTACGGCTTCATGCCGCCGGAGGTGGTGCGCGACGTCAAAAGAGTGAGCAGCGCCAAGGTGGTTTGCTGGTTCACCGACTCGATCATGAACCCGCACCGGCAATACTTTCTTGCCGGGGCGTTCGACGCCGTTTTCCTCAAGGAGCCGTTCCTGGTGCGCGTTTTCCGGGAGAAGCTTGGGCTGAACGCGCACTACCTGCCCGAGTGCTGCAATCCCCGGTGGCACCGGCGCACCGAATTATCGGGTGAGGAGTACAGCCGCTACGCGTGCGACCTGGCCGCGCAAGGCACCCTGCATTATTACCGGGCGGAGATGCTCGAATTATTCCAAGGTTACGATCTGAAGGTGTGGGGAAGGAACGCTCCGGCCTGGCTGCATTCCGAAATAAGAAACCATTACGCCCATCATTATCTGGCGGAGAGCGAGAAGGCCAAGGCGCTGGGGGCAGCGAAAATTGTAATCAACACCATGCACTATTCTGAAATCGAAGGCGTCAACTGCACGCTCTTCGAAGCGGCCGGCTGCGGCGCTTTCCAGATCGCCGACTGGAAACCCAGCCTGCCCGAGCTGTTCGAGCCGGAGCGCGAAATTGTGACTTTCCGCACCCGGCAAGAGCTTAAAGACAAGGTGGACTACTACCTCGCCCACCCCCTTGAGCGCCAGGAGATTGCAAGCCGCGCCCTCGCACGCGCTCACCGCGAACATACGTATGAGGTCAGGATTCATAAGATGCTTGACGATCTGGGCCTGGTGGCCCCAGCGCCGAATGCGGGCGCAGAAGTGAGTGCTGTCTGTGAATTGGTATAGGCTGGAGTTCAATGGCCCGTTTTTCTCACTCGTGCTCATTGTCTCGGCCGTTCTCATGGCGCTGGTACCCATGCTGGCGAGTGATGAACTCGATTACAGCAAGTACGTAGGCGCAGACCTTTTCTTACTTTCTCTGGCCATCCTACTGCCGCTTGCATTTCGGGCGAATACGGCAAATGGTCTTCTTCCGTTCCCTGCCGCGCCTTTCGTGGCCTTGAATTTTCTGTATTTTGTTTTAGGTACGTTCGTGCCGCTTATGAATCCGGACTTTCGCTTCCGGTCGATGTCGCTTCCCGAGGTTCCTAGGTCGATGCTGTTTCTAGCGGTTGGGTTTGCGTTCTTTGCAGCGGGTACCATCGCATCGGGAAAAAAGACGAAGACATGGGCTCTCAGTTCGCGCGACGTTGTCTCTGTAAATGGTATGGAGATCCTCGTGGTGGTAGCAGCCGCAGCTATCTGGGTCCTGCGGTTGTACCTTGCCAGCCGAGGGTTTGGTATAACTCACGCGAGTGACATGCTGGCCCTGCCGACGAACATCGAGCCCCTGGCGGTTGCGGTGGGCCAGTTACAGTACGTGCCTTTGTGTCTTTGCCTCGTCAGGCTTTGCAGCACTACGCTGACACCGAGGAAATTCGGCGCATGGCGAAACGGGCTTGTCGCGGTTTTGGCTTCGGACACGCTATACTTTCTGGCCGCCGGGGCTCGTTTGGGACTGCTGTGCGAGTGGTTGACGGTGTTGTGGGCCATCTGGCTGGGAATTATTCCAGGCTTTTCGCGTCGCTGGTTTGCGTATGGCGCTTTGGTGCTTGCACTGGCGGTGCCGCTGGTTTACGCCCAGCGGGACGCTCTTAAGTATGTATCTTTTACGACAGGTGTCGGAAGCCATGTCGAACTGGCCCGCGACCTGCTTCCCGAAGAAGCCCGATCGCTGCACGATTCGTCGGCGCGACTGTCCCAGAGTCTAAGTGAGCAGGCTGACCGGTTCACAGCCATCGGGCAGTTCTCCGCCATTGCCGACAGAACGGCAAACGATGACTACCCATTCATGTGGGGTAAAACGTTATGGCAGGGGCTGCCTTTCCTCCTGCCTCGAGTCTTCTGGCCATCCAAGCCGGTGGCGTTGACCGCATCGCAACTGATCGAGTTACATTTCGGCTTGTTGTTAATTGACGATTTGGGCACTATCGAGACAGAAGCCCTCGCCAACTTTGGGGTAGCCGGGCTCTGTGTTTGGATGTTCCTTTTCGGATTGCTCACGAACGCGTTCTTTTTCTACCTCATCAAGACTGCCTCCAGTCATGAGCCTGTTACGTTCTGTTTGCTTTACGCGCTGCAAGCAGTTTTTACGGTAGAGACGTCAATTACCGGAGTCCTTGCCACAACGAGATTTGTTCCGGCCTTATTCATCCTGCTGATGCTTCTATCTGTTCGGCGCCGCAACCGCGGTTTTCAAAATCGCATGCCATAGCGGTTGTGCCCTCGAAATGTGAAACTCCAGGCAAAGCCGGAGTGCCTGTGCTATCAAGGTTGACACCTTATGAAAGTATTGATCCTGGCCACTGAGATTTACGCGCGGGCGGGGATAGCCCGGTACATCTCCACGCTGGGGTCGATGTTGGCAAGCTTGCTGGGGCCGGAAAACGTGGAGGTGTTGCCCTTGTTGGGAAGCGGCTTTCGCGAGGACTTGCCCAACGGGTACTGCGTGCGGGAGGCCGTGGCGGGCGAGCGACCGAACCTGGTGGCCAAATGGCGTTTCGCCGGACGCGCCCTGAAGCTGGCGGCCGGGCGCTATGACCTCATCATCTGCGCCCACGTTTGTCTGGCTCCTGTTGCCGCCTTGATCCGCTTGCTGCTGGGAACCCCCTACTGGGTGGCCTGCCACGATACGGAAGCTTGGGCCGGCGCCGGATTTGGCGAAGCTGTGGCGCTCCGCCGCGCGAACGCTGTCTTGCCCGTCAGCCACTTCACCGCCGCGAAAGTATCGGAGAGCCACGGCGTTCCGCCCACACACATCACGGTACTTCCGAACGCCATCCCGCAGGAGTTTGTGCAGATGCTCGTGGCCCCCGATGGGCGCGGAGATGACGGGAACGGCGAAGCCAGGTCCCAGAAGGTGCTTCTCTCTGTTGGCAACCTCTCCCGCACGCACGCGTACAAGGGTTTTAACAAAGTCATTCGCGTGCTTCCGGCGCTGCTGGATTCCGTTCCGAATCTCCGCTACACCATTGTGGGAGACGGCGATGACCGCTCGAGATTGGAAATGCTGGCCGCCAGTTTGGGGGTTCGCGAGCACGTAACTTTCACGGGTGGCATCACTCAGCGGGCGCTGGCAGAGCAATATCGAGCGTGCGATGTGTTTGTGCTGCCCAGCGGAGAGTTGGCCCCGGACGGGCGCTACCGCGCGGAAGGATTTGGCCGCGTGTATGTGGAAGCGGCGCTGGCCGGCAAACCGGTAGTCGGCAGTCGAGCCGGAGGCGCTGCCGAAGCCGTGGTGCACGGGAAAACCGGATTCCTGGTCGATTCGTCCTCGCGCCAAGAACTGACCCGAACCCTGCTGATGCTGCTTCAAAGTCCCGAACTCTCGACGCAGATGGGTCAGGCAGGGCGAGAATGGGCGTCGAAAAACTTTACCCAAGAGAGCGTTCAGCAGTGTCTTCATGTCTATCTGTCAGAGTTTCTTCGCCAGACGCAGAAGGGAACTTTTCTTCCCCTGAATCCGTCGTTTCACCAACGCAAAGGATCCGGCTGGAGCGTTTTGAAGATGGCAAGTACGCACTCAGGTTCTTCGACCCTAAGGGGCAGGGACGCAGGATGACATCGGGTAGTTTGTGGGAGGCTGAGCCTTGAAAATTGTGATTGAGGCGCTGGGATTGAATGCTGGCGGCGGGAAGGGCATCGCGATTAACGTGTTATCCCGGTTACAAGAGCACGCGCGCCACCAGTTTGTTCTGCTGGTGCCGGACTTGCCGGATTACGCACAAATCGGAGGCTCGAATATCAGGACCTTGCGCTATCGCGTGCCGGAGAGTCTCCTGGACCGGCATCGGTTCCTGTCACGAACGGTGCCGGACATCTGCCGGGCGGAGCACGCCAATGTGCTCCTCGGACTTGGAAATTACGTTCCGAAGAAATTGCCGTGCGCTGCGGCCGTACTGCTGCATAACCCATACGTTGTTTATCAGGAGCCCATCGTCGGGGCACGGCTTACTCCCCGCCAGTGGCTCATAATGACATACGCGAGACATTTGTATCGTCGTCTGCCGAAATCGGTGCGCGTGATCGTTGCCACTGAAACGATGCGAACGCGGTTCATTTCCCAGTATTCTCGCGACCCAGATTCGGTGACGGTGATCCCACACGCCTGTTACCTTCCGAAAGACGCAGGATATGAAAAGGCGCGCTTGAACGGCAGAGGATCGGCCTTTACGTTCGTTTGCATCGGCGCCTACATGCCCTACAAAAACCTTGAGATACTTCTCCCGGCTTTGCAACGGTTGTCCGCTCTCACGTCCCGGCCCGTGAAATGCCTCATTAATATTGACGAACGTGCGCATCCCGGCGCTCGCAAGCTGCTGCAACGCGTCGCGGAGGCAAACCTTCAGGCGGTTCTCTGCAATGTCGGACGTGTCTCTGAAAACAAGCTTATTGAGCTATATCGGGATGCCGACGCATTCATTCATACCAGCCTCATGGAAACGTACGGCTTCACCTATGACGAGGCGATGCAATTTGGCGTGCCCATTCTGGCCAGTGACCGCGATTTTGCGCATGACCGCTGCCGGGACGCCGCGCTCTATTTCGATCCGCTCGGCGCCGGCAGTCTTGCCCGAGCCATGTGGACGGTCATGGCGGACGATGGAGTCCGATCCCGGCTGGTGGAAAAAGGTAGAGATATCGTCCGCCAGATGCCCACGTGGGGTGAGATCGTCACACGGTTCATTGCGGTATTGGAGAGCGCGGCGCGCGAACCGCGAACGGGTGAGGATGTCGAACTAAATCGTGAGCGGGCTCGGGACGACGCGACGCAAGTTCAACTGGAAGCCGATCCAGTCCTTGCAAGTACAAGCAGACGGGGTGCGTAGGGGAGATTGCAAAGCGTGTTGCAATGCGGCGCGGCGGCGTCGCGCACGTGCGACGCCCAACCGTTTGTCTTCTTTCACCCGTCACTTGTCACTCGTAATTTGCCACTCGTCGCTCTTCACTGATCAATTCATATGGACTACACAACACAACCGCTGCGGTTCAAGATTAAGAAGGCGCTGTGCTATGTCCGGCTGTACGGCTTGCGGTGGACCTGGCTGAAGATCCAGGCGCAATACCACATGAAGCAGCGGTTCGCCGCGCTGCCCGCTCCATCGCGCCGGCGGAACCGCCACGCCCATGTGGGGATCATCGGGTGCGGCAACTTTGGCTTCAGCACGATTGCGTATTATCTAACGAAGAATTACGGCAACGTCATTCGTGCCGCCATGGATATTGATGTCCACCGGGCTGCGTCGTTGGGCCGGCGTTTCGGCGCGTGCTACTACACGGACGATGCCGAAGAGTTGCTGCGCGACCCCGCAATCGACCTGGTGTTTATTGCCTCGAACCACGCCTCGCATGCCGATTATGCCATCCGGGCGCTGGAGGAGGGCAAATCGGTCCACATCGAGAAACCGCACGTGGTGACTGAAGACCAGTTGACACGGCTGTGCTCCGCCATGGCAAACGCGCCGGGCGCCGTCGCCCTGGGCTTCAATCGTCCCGGCAGACCGGCTGGGCCGAGCGATCAAACGGTATCTCGATGCCGAGTCCGGCCCCGCCATGTACAACTGGTTCGTGGTCGGGCACGAGCTGCCGCCCAACCATTGGTATCTCAAGCCGGAAGAGGGCGGGCGCGTGCTCGGCAACTTATGCCACTGGACCGATTTCCTCTACCAGATGGTAGCGCCCGAAGATCGTTACCCGATCAGAATCATTGCCGCGCGCTCGCACCAGTCGGACTGCGACATTGCCGTGAGCTATGTGTTCCGCGACGGCTCGATCGGCGCCATCACGTTCCCGGCCAAGGGCCAGGTGCTGGAGGGAGTCACGGAACGGCTGTCCGCTCAGCGGGGTAACGCTTTGATCTTCATGCAAGACTTTAAGTCCATGGCCGTCAAGGTGTTTGACCGGACGTATTCCATGTCGACGTTTTACCGCGATCACGGCCATCAAGACACGATTCGGCGAAGTTACCAGATGGTCCGTCCGGCGGCGACCAAGCCGGGTGGCGCTTCGATCCGATACATCTGGGAAACCGGACAGCTTTTTCTCAAAACCAAGCAAGCGCTGGAACAGGACCAGGAACTCACCATCGACGGATACCACGACATAATTTCGCATGATGCAATCCCACTGTGTAGCCGATAGCGTCGCAGAAGCCGAAAGCCGCCGGACAGGTCAGGTAGACGCGCCGGCTGCGGCAGAGATTATTCTGGCGCCACCGCCACCGGCATCGGCCGAAGGGCGTTGGGCGCTGGGGCAACTCTACCGCACCCTGGCGCCGCTGCGCTGGTCCCAGCTAGGCTATCTGGCGCTGCGGTGCGTGCTCTGGCGCCGGATGCGGCCCGTCCCCTGGAAAGTCCCGGTGCGATTGCGCCCCGCGCCGCCGGGACTGCGCTTCCCGGAGCGGCCGCCGGCATTCGCCCCTGGAGCATACTGTACGGGGGATTTCTGCTTTATCCACAATGCGTTCCGGGCCAAGGCCCCAATTTCCTGGAATGATCCTCAATGCCCGAAGCTCCGGCTTTACCACCTCAACTACTTCGACTTCCTGAACGTCCGCTTCGCGCTGCCCGAAGAAGAATCCATGCTGAGGGCGGCGCTGGACATCGCGCTGAATTGGCGGGAACGCAATTCCACGGGAACGGAAGTTGGATGGGAGCCTTACCCGCTCTCGCTGCGCATCGTGAATTGGCTGAAGTTCCTGGTGCGGTATGGGCGTGACCTCGAGCAGCGAGGAGAGGGCCGGAAAATAGACCTGCTGCTGCCCAGTTTGGCCCAACAAGCGGCGACGCTCAATCGCCGGCTGGAAAAAGACCTCCTGGGCAATCACCTGCTGAAGAACATCAAGGCCCTGCTGTTTGCGGGGGCATTACTCGAAACGCCGCGCAGTGCGCGGTGGTTGGAAGAAGGGGAGAGCCTGCTGGAGCGGGAACTGAAGGAACAAATCCTTCCGGACGGCGGCCATTTTGAGCGCTCGCCCATGTACCACGCGGAAGTGCTGGAGGATTTGCTCGACCTGCAAGTATTGGGGAGCGCCTGTGCGATGAAGTGGCGCTGCGACGGGGCGCTGGCTCTCGCGATCACGATGATGCGGGCGTTTCTTCAGGGAATTCTGCATCCCGATGGTGAACTGCCGCTGCTGAATGACTCCGCCTTGAACGTGGCGAGGCCGCCCGCGGAACTGCTACGCGCGGCGCCGGGTGCGGTGTCGAAGAGCTGCGACCCGAGGCCGGCTGTCGAGATTTTTCCACGCACGGGCTATGGCGTGATTCGCGACCGAGCTTCCGCCAGCCACCTGGTGTTTGACTGCGGGCCGCTGGGCCCCGACTGCCAACCCGGCCACGGGCATTGCGATGTGCTCAGCTATGAGCTATCGCTGCACGGCCGGCGCGTGGTGGTGGACACGGGAGTCAGCACCTATGAGCGGAATGCCGTACGCCGGTACGAGCGCTCGACGGCGGCCCACAACACGATTCGCATCGACGGCGAAGATCAGGCCGAAGTGTGGGCGAGCTTTCGCGTGGGGCGGCGCCCGCACGTCGGCGCGTTGGAAGGAGGCAGCACGGGCCCGCTCCACTTCCTCCGCGGCGAGCATTACGCCTATCGCCGCCGCGGTGTGGTGCACGCCCGCGCTATCGCTCTGCTTCCGCCTGGCGCGTGGGTCGTGGTTGACCTGCTGAAAGGCCGCGGCATGCACCGCTCTGAGTCCTTTATTCACCTTCACCCCTTGGTGCGCGTCAGGACGGCCGGGCCGCAACGCTTTGCCCTGTGCAATCCGGGTGAAGATCCGGGCGCCGCACAGCAGACGCTCCATTGCTGGAATGTCGATTTCGATCATCACACGTATTCGCTGCTGACGTACGGGGCGGGCGAATTCAGTCTGCTCGAGAGTTGGTACTCCGAAGAATTCGGAAAGCGTCAGGGGGCACGCGCACTGCGCTGGACGTGGGAGGGCAGCGTTCCAGTCGCAATGGTCTACGCCTTCGTTCCGCAAGGCGTTCGTGCTCCCCGCGTTGCCGTCGATGCGCAGCGCGAGTCGGTGGAGATCGATGGCCATCCGATACGTTTTGTTGAGAAGGGGCATTGAATGGAGGTCCTCTACATTTCCCAGTACTACCCGCCGGAAGCGTGCGCTCCCGCGGTGCGGGTGGATGAATTTACCCGCGAGTGGGCCCGCAGCGGCGCGGACGTCAAGGTTCTGACGGGCTTCCCCAATCACCCGGAAGGCGTCCTGCACCCGGGGTATCACGCGCCGTGGCGACACGTTTTTCGCCGCGAGAAACGCGACGGGGTGAAGGTCTACCGGACGTGGCTTTATCCTGCGGCCAATCGCGGGCTGTGGGGCCGCGGCGCCAATTTCGCCTCGTTCGCGCTGTCCGCCGCCGTGGCCGGCCCCCTCGTCGCGCCCAAGCACGGCGTCATCATCGCGACCTCGCCGCAGATCCTGGTGGGCATGTCCGGGCTGATGGCGGCACGCCTGCGCTCGATTCCCTGGATTTTTGAGGTAAGGGATCTGTGGCCGGAATCGCTGGTGGGGGTCAGACAAACCACTGCGGACTCGCTGCTCTACCGCAGCGTGGCGCGCGTCGCTCATTTCCTCTATCGCCGCGCGACGCACATTGTAGTGGATGGCGAATGGAAGCGGCGGCACCTGATCGGCATGGGTGTGGACGAGGGACGGATTTCCATGATCATGAATGGGATCGACGCCGATTTCTGCCCGGACCCGTACTCGCCCGACGCCCGGAAGGCGCGCCGCGAACTGCGAAACGAGCTGGGACTGCGCGAGGAATTCGTCCTGCTGTATGCCGGGACCCTCGGCATGGCGCACGGGCTGGGAACTCTGCGGGAAGCCGCCGAACGGCTGCGAGGCTATACGGATATCGTATTCCTCGTGGTGGGCGCAGGCGCCGAACGGGATGAGTTCGGGCGGCTGGTTCGCGACCTGCGGCTTGCCAACGTACGGTTGCTCGAAAAGCAGCCCCGGGAACGAATACCCGCCTTTCTCGCTGCCGCCGATGCGTGTTTGATCCCCTTGAGAAACAAAGAAGTGTTCAAGACCGCGATTCCTTCGAAGCTGTTCGAGGCCATGGCCGCCGGCAAACCTGCGATTCTCGGCGTGGAGGGGGAGGCGAAAGAGATTCTGCTGAACAACCGGGCGGGCATCGCCGTGCCGCCGGAAAACCCCGCGGCGATGACCGCGGCCATCCTCCGCCTGAAGGAAGACCGGCCGCTGGGCGAGACTCTGGGCCGAAACGGCCGACAGGCTGTGCTGCAGAAATACCTGCGCACAAAGCAGGCGGCGGAGTATTTGAACTTGCTGGCTGAATTACGCAATCGTGCAGAGCGCTTGCCATCGCTGGCGGCTCTTGGCCTAACGAAAGCGGTGCGTCTTACCGAGTCCAAGGTGACGACAGCAATGTGATCGTTTACCCCTGATTTTCGAGCCGCGCAACCATGAAGCAACTCATCCAGGATCTTCAGACCCACGAAGTTTTGCTGGCGGACGTACCCACGCCCACCTGCCAGCGCGGCGGTGTGCTGGTAAGGACGGTGGCGTCACTGATCAGTTCAGGGACGGAGCGGGCCACGGTGAAGCTCGGGAGCATGAGCCTGGTGGGAAAGGCATGGGAACGCCCTGACTTGCTCAAGGCTCTTTGGCAGCGGCTGCGCACGTCGGGAGTGTCAGACGTCGTGGCCACGGTGCGTTCCAAGCTCGACCGGGCGCTGCCGTTGGGATACAGCGCGGCGGGACGCGTGCTCGAGGTTGGGGAGGGCGTCGATGATATTCAGGCCGGCGCCCGAGTGGCGTGCGGCGGCGTCGGCTACGCAAGTCACGCCGAAATGATCTGGGTGCCGAAAAACCTGTGCGTGCGGATTCCGGAAGCGGTGGACTATGACTCGGCGGCGTTCGTGGCGCTGGGTTCGGTGGCATTGCAAGGCGTGCGCGTGGCGGAGGTCAAGATCGGCGACCAGGTGGCCGTCATCGGCCTGGGATTGGTCGGCTTGATCACCGCACAGATCTTGAAAGCGGCGGGATGCACAGTGTGGGGCATTGATCCGGACCCGGACCGCGTGGCGCTGGCGCGTGAATTGGGCGTGACATTTGCCGCTGCAAACTCTGAGTTGACCGCAGGCGGCATACTGCCCAGTGCAGATGGCGCAGACGCCGTCATCATCACCGCGGCCTCAAGCACCAACGAACCCATTGCCTTTGCGGGCCGGATCGCGCGTGACCGCGGCGTGGTGGTCATCGTCGGGGACGTTCGTGTGGACGTGCCGCGCGAATCTTATTACAAGAAAGAATTACAAGTGCGGTATTCCCGTTCCTACGGACCGGGCCGGTACGATCCATCGTACGAAGAGAAAGGGCGTGACTATCCGTTGGGCTATGTGCGCTGGACCGAGAAAAGGAATATGCAGTTGTTTCTCGATATGCTTACCGCCGGGAGCATCAATCTTGCACCGATGGTGACCCACCGCTTTGACATCGCCCAGGCGGCTGAGGCCTACGAACTGCTCACGAGAAAGCCGAAGGAAAAGTATGTAGCCATTCTGATTAATTATCCCCAAGAGCCGGAACCGTGCCCACGGGTGCAGCTTCGCTCGCCCGCGTCGGGCAGGAAAGCGAGCCGCTCGACGGAGGGCAAGATCGGGATCGGCTGGATTGGGGCGGGCAGCTTCAGCCGGGCCAAACTGCTTCCGGCGCTACAGAGGCTTGGAAACCTCGAACTCGTGGGCTTGGCCAACGCTTCCGGGGTCTCGGCCAGTCGCGTGGGCGATCGCTTCGGCTTCCGATATTGCACCACCGATGCGTCCGCGATACTGAATGATCCGGCCATCGACGCGGTGTTCATCGGCACGCGTCACCACCTTCACGGTCCGATGGTTCTGGCTGCGCTGGAAGCCGGCAAGCACGTCTTTGTGGAAAAACCGTTGTGTGTGAGTGAAGCGGAATTGGACTCCATCGCCAGGCTCTACGCCCGCACGGATCGCGTGCTCACCGTGGGCTTCAACCGGCGTTTCTCTCCGTTTGCCAAAGCGTGCAAGGAGTTCCTGGGCGCGGGCCCCGGGCCGCTTTCATTCGTGTACAGGATCAACGCCGGGTGCTTGCCGCGTGGGCACTGGATTGACGACCCCGAACAAGGCCATGGCCGCATCATCGGAGAGGTCTGCCACTTCGTGGATTTGATCGGTTTTCTGAGTGATGCATTGCCGGTCACAGTGCAGGCCTGGCCCATAGGCGAAAACCCTGATGAGAGCAATATACACATTCAGATTGCACTGAGCGACGGGTCGCGGGGCGAAATATTGTACGTGGCGTGCGGTGACCCCAGCGTTCCCAAAGAGCGTCTCGAGGTTTCCGGGCGAGGCCGAACGGCGATTTGTGACGACTTCCGAAAGCACTCGTTCTACCACGCGAACCACCGTCATACCAGGGCCTTGTTCCGGCAGGACAAGGGGCATCGGGAAGAACTGAAGTGCTTCGTTGACGCTATTTCCGGGAAAGCGCCGCCACCGATATCATTCGACAGCCTGTGGGCGACCACACAGGCAACCTTTCGGATCCGCGAGTCGCTTTTCGGCGGCGGCGTTCGCGCTGTGAGCGTGCGGTAGCAACCGGATAAAAGCCCTCGCTGTTCCTTCGGCGAACATTGATAAATCCAACTCAGTTTGGGACTGAAAACACCACGATGCGAATCCTGATGGTGGTTGGAGCGCGGCCCAATTTCGTAAAGATTGCGCCGCTTATGGAGGCCATGCGCCGGCATCCGGACATCCAACCGATTCTTGTCCATACGGGGCAACACTACGACTTTGAGATGTCGAAAGTGTTTTTCGTCGAGTTGGGCATACCCGAGCCCGACATTAATCTCGAAGTAGGCCCCGGCCCAGCCGTCAAGCAGGTCGCGGAAATCGTGCTGCGGTTGGAGCGCGTGATGGAAGAGACGCAACCCGACATTGTGCTGGTGGTCGGGGACGTCAATTCTACGCTTGCCGGCGCGCTGGCCGCGGTAAAGACGGGCCGGCCCGTTGCCCATGTGGAAGCGGGGCTAAGAAGCTTCGACCGAACCATGCCCGAAGAAATCAACCGCATCCTGATTGATTCCGTATCGGATTTGCTCTTCGTCACGGAGCCGAGCGGCGTGGAAAACCTTATTCGGGAAGGGCGGCCGCGGGAGCGAATTTACCTCGTCGGAAATGTGATGATCGATTCTTTGCGCCGGCACCTTTCGCACGCCCGGCATAGCCCGCTCCCGAAAGGCTTGGCGGTGCAAGAGGTGAACAGAGCGGCCGCCATGGGACCGTACGGTCTGGTGACGCTCCATCGCCCCGCCACCGTCGATGATGCCGCAAGGTTCCGCGCCGTCTGGGGATCGTTGCAGGAGATCAGCCAGGACCTTCCGTTGATCTTTCCCGTGCACCCTCGTACGAAACAAGCGATGAGCGAGATTGGGATTCCCGACTGCCGGCACGATGATGCGCACGGCATGGTTTTGCTCCCGCCCCTGAGCTACCTGCAATTTTTGAAGCTTGAAAGCGAAGCCACACTGGTGATCACGGACTCCGGCGGCGTACAGGAAGAAACCACGGCGCTGGGCGTCCCTTGCCTGACCGTGCGAGAGAACACCGAAAGACCCATTACGATACGGGTAGGTACGAATACGCTGGTGGGGCGGGAGGGCTACCGCTTGGTTCAAGAGGCGCGAAAGATCCTGCGGGGCGAGGGCAAGAAGGGCCGGATCCCCGAACTCTGGGATGGCTTCGCCGCCGTGCGCATAGTCCGAAACCTTCTAAGCCAGTTTGAAGCTGATAAGGCGTTGCCGGGCAACCCTGTCAACACAGGCGCGGCGATTGCCGAGTTTCGCCACCGTTCGCAAGTATGTAAACAGCTATATTCTGAAGATGATCCAACCCGGGATTGCCGGGTTTTAAACGCTCGTCCAAAAGCTCCCTTAACGTTGACACCGAGTTGATTATGGCGGCCATTACCAACGTACTCGGAGCGCTCGGCGCTCCGGCAAGTGTTGTCCGTTCCCCCCGCCCATCGTTCTATGGTCGCGCGGGAAAACGACTCTTCGACATCGCCGCGTCGCTCACCGGATTGGCGATCCTGAGCCCCGTGCTGATCTTGTGCGGCTTATTGGTCCGCCTGACCTCCCGGGGCCGGGTGCTCTTCCGGCAGACGCGCGTGGGCCACCGAGGCCGTTTGTTCAAGGTCTTCAAGTTTCGAACGATGACGCAGGGGGCCGAAGCGCTGGGTGCAGCGGTGGTGATCGACCACGACCAGCGTCTCACCCGCGTGGGCAGCTTCCTTCGCCGCACCAAGCTCGATGAACTGCCGCAATTGATCAATGTGGTGCTCGGGCACATGAGTACGGTGGGCCCCCGTCCCCGTGTCCCCAGTGAAGTCGATCTCCGCGACCCCAGGGAGCGAATCTTATTGAGCGTCCGCCCGGGGGTCACCTCCTATGCTTCCATCCACCATCGCATGGAGGCTGATTACTGTGCGCGGCAAAGCGACCCGCAGGAGGCTTACCGCACGAAGGTCCTGCCGCAGAAACGCTTGCTCGATTGTAAATATGTCCAGAACTTGACTTTCCTGCTTGATCTAAAGCTGATCGCGCTCACCCTCGTGCTCGTATTTATTCCCGGAAGGGCCACCACGACGAGACTTCATGTCTTCGGGCGAAAAATGTGGCCGTACAGCCGTGCCGTGCAAATGGCGCTCGACCTTGCGGTGTACGTCTCGGCTGCGTGGGTTGCTTATAAAGTGTGGTTTGTCTCAGGTTTCCCGGCCTTTTATCAACGGCAGATGTGGTTGTTCGTCTTTTTCGTCCCGGCCACACGCGTGTTAGTACACCGCGCGCTGGGGGTCTTCGACATGATGTGGCGATATACCACCGTCGAGGACGGTCTGCGGTTAGCGGCCGCGTTCGCGCCCGTCACGGTGGTCCTGTTGATGCTTCGGTTTTCTCTGCCGACCAGTTCACCCGCGGCGGTTCTTTTCATCGTTCCGTTGGGCGTGATCACGCTTGAATACCTTGTTGCCTTGACCGCCGGACTGGTGGTGCGCTGTCTGCGACGGATGCTTTACCTGCTGCACCATCAATATCAACCCCTTCCGGAAATGGAACATCGCGTCTTGATTCTGGGGGCGGGGCTGTTGGGTTTGAACACCGCCACGGACATGCGCCGTTATCCGCATATGCGCCTGGTGGGATACGTGGACGATGATCCCGCAAAGCAGGGCAGGCTCATGGCGGGATCCCGGGTTCTGGGAAACTCCGATGATTTGGAACATCTGTGCAGTTGTCACCAGGTGACCGACGTGTTCTGCTGCGCTCACTCGATTGAACCCGCCAGATTTCTCAGACTGCTGGAACGCTGCTCGGCCCTGAAAGTCAATCTGCGCCTGCTGCCCACGCTGGATCAGGTGCTGCGCCAGGAAAGAATTTGCCTGATACCATCCTCAAGGAGGAAGTTATGCGTGCGAGATCTCGAAGGCACGTTGTGATAGGAAGCGTCTTGTGGTGCCTGCTTTTCCTTGTGCCCTTCACCCCGGGTGCAGGAGAACCATGGTTGGGCCGTGTCCTTTATTCCCATGGCACTACCCTAAGAGGAGTGCCGGTGCTGGGCTTGCAAACGGTCCTCAGTGGCGACGTGCTGACCACCTCGGATGAGGGAAGCGCCTTGGTGGAACTTAACTCGGGAGCGAAAGTGAGACTGGTGGAACACAGTTCCGTCCGCTTCGTTAGTGACGGTACGGCGGCGCAGGCAGAGTTGCTCGCGGGCACGGCGGTTTCCGAGAGCAGTGGCAAGCCCACCACGGTCGTGACCACGCCCCAGTACACGTTTGGCCCCGCGCAAGAGGGAGAATGCCGGTATGCGGTTCAATTCTCGAAAGAGCGCGCGACAGTAGCGGGCGCGATGCAAGGAAATCTCCTTATCACGCCCAGGAGTACGACGGGGAGCTATGTCCTGGAGCAAGGAAAGTACGCGGCTATTTCCGCCTCGGCCATGGGGGTCCCCAGTCAAGCTGGAGAGGGCCCAAACGGCGCCCAAAGGGCCGGCACTGTAAAAACCATCATCCCTGACGATATTGTGCAACGCGGGCCGCAAAGTAAGGAGATCGCCCTTAAGGAGGAAGATCTGCTTTTCTGGGGAGATGTCGTCCGCACCTCGGCAAATGGCCGCCTGCGGATTGCGTTACTGGATGGTTCTTCCCTGAACCTCGGTTCTAACTCGACCCTGCGGATCATCCGGCACAATCCCGAAATGCAGCGGACCCAGATTGAGTTGACGGGAGGCGAGATGCACGTCTGGGTGGCGAAACTGACGCAAGATTACGCGAGCTTCAAGGTGCAAACGCTTACCGCGGCACTGAGCGTGGTCGGGACTGACTTCATCGTTGAAGCCCAGGTCAACACAACGAAAATATATTGTGTCGAAGGGATGGTCACGGTTCAGAATATCGATGAGAAAGTTCCCGGGCAGGTCGTGTTGCATGCGGGCCAGCAAACTTCCGTGGCTCCCTTTCTCCCGCCGGCGGCGCCCGTAAACACGCCGGATGCCTTATTGCAGAGTCAAATCAGCCGAACCACAGTGGGGGCTGCTGCGGCTGCCGGTGTGGAAGCGCCGTCGGCTGCGCCCGGCACGACGACGAAATCAGCCTCTGCCAAACCGGGATGGCACATTGGCTCGCTATCCGAGGGCGCTTCAATAGGGATAATAGTGGGTGCCGCCGGGGGCGCAGCGGCCGCCGCGATTGCGGGTTCCATGTCCAAGGGTGGCTCCGCCAGTCCCAGCGCGCCATAGCCAAAACGGAAACAAGGGGCTGACGGTTCACGCATGATCGTGAAGCCGGCGTCGATTGGGATGCAGCCGCGCGCGGACACGAGCCATCCGTACCTGATTCTGTTTCTCCTGATCGTCAGCCAATGCAACCGAATATGTTTGGTAAGTGCCTTTTAATGTTGGTGCTGGAGGGGGGAGTTGAACCCCCATGCCGGGTGACCGGCGGCAGATTTTGAGTCTAAATTTCGTTCCCGCATCGACACGCACGATTCCGCATATACTCACAACGGCCTGTGTTTATGCGATGTTCTGACTGCGCCGCGCCGCACCGTTCCGCACCAAAACCAAAAACCAACTGACACCAGAACTGACACCAAGAACTGCCCAGCCCACTTCCTTCTCACGTATCCTCGGCCATCCTGACGCGCTGGCGGGTATTCTACGCGAGCACGGAGCCGCCCCGCGCGCGCCTTGGGACAACTCTAACGCACTGGGGGGCAGTGTGCACGCCGAAGTCCTAGCTCTAACGCGTGGCTGCGCACAAACAAGCCCAAAGGGGTCACAGGCACGCTTCCTCTCTTCTAATAAGTACCCGTCCCGCGTGACGCACACGCACGAAAATTTTTTGGCTGAATTTTTTTGGTTTTTTAGCTGGATATATTTTTCGGCCCGTAGAGTTGCCGTAAATCTCTGGCCATTGCAGGCGATAGTCCTTCAAGCCGCAGAGTACACCCAATCCGCTCACCGCCTCATCTTACTCGCCCAATACGGCACAAGCTCCTCGGGTCGAGGCATCCTCCGATATTCAGCTTGAAACTGCGCCAGCAACACGGGCCACTGTTCCCAGTTCCCAAACTCACAGCGCCCCGTGTCCTCACGAACCGGACCTGCCCCTTGAATGCTTACCAGTGAGGCGGAAACCCTGTTAGAACCGCTCATAGATCCGTCGCCCTTGTCTAGCCCTACAATGCGCCGCTTCGCTGCCCGCTGCGTTCGATATTCCCTTACCTGCTCCTTGCCCATTACCTTGCCTGAACGTGTGAATCCACCTTCCCGCACCTTTGGCTTCCGCCTGCGTATCCCTAAGTACATTTCGATTGCAATCAGCAATTCACGATTTAATGAGCGCTTATTCTTTACCGCCTCCGCCCGTAGAAGCTCCGCTATGTCATCGGGAACCCGAAAAGATGACGCAAACATGACCGCATAGTAGCACTTTGCATTCAATTCTTCATAGAGTGACAGGCAGATTCGTTCGGTGTGGCGCACACACGCACACACACGGGGTTGACTGTGGGCACTGATTTCAGGACTGCACCGCGTTAGTGCTTGACGTGCTTCAGAAGTCGCTCATAAGCCTGTTGGTATTCGGCGTTCTTTGGGTTGAGTTCATAGGCGGCGCGGTATTCCTGCAACGCTTCGGTACGGTTGTGAGTCTTCTCAAGCGCCACACCTAGCTGGTAATGCGCGAGGTCGTCGTCACGGTTCAGGCGCAACTCCTCATGCAGTTCGGCGATAGCTCCGTCCCAATCGCCTTTGTGCATAAGGGCCAAGCCAAGGACGCCGTGAGCAACCGAATTGTCCGGGTTCAGGCGCAGGGCCTCACGTTCCACGGCAATAGCCCCATCCAGATCGCCCTTCTGGCCCAAGGCACCCCCTAGGACTGCCCGCGCGAAATCATCATTCGGCTTCAGGCGGATTGCCTCGCGCTCTTCGGTGATAGCCCCGTCCAAATCCCCCTTCGCCTCTAGCGCCGCGCCGAGATAGATGTGGGAGTTATGATTATTAGGGTTTAGGCGCAACGCTTCGCGCTGTTCGGCGATATCATCATCCCAATCACCCTTGTTCCCGAATGCCATGCCAAGGTTGGCGTGGGCGTCATCATTATTCGGGTTCAAGCGCAACGCCTCCCGATACTCTGTCTCTTCGCGCGGGTCGCCCTTATGTGCCAGTGCCAGACCGAGATAGGTGTGGGCATAATCATTGTCCGGGTTCAAGCGTAGCGCCGCACGCTCCTCTACGATTTCCCCGTCCCAGTTACCCTTCGTACCAAACGCCGCCCCCAGGTTGCAATGCGCCATGTCGTTATTGGGGTTCAAGCGCAGAGCCTCACGCTCCTCCACAATTTCGCCGTCCCAATCATCCTTCGCGCCAAAGGCGGCCCCCAGGTTGCAATGCGCCATGTCATCATTCGGATTTAAGCTCAGAGCCTCACGCAGTTCAGCAACTGCTCCGTCAAAATCGCCTTTGTTTTCAAGTGCCGTGCCGATTTCGGCGTGCGCTCCGTCATCATTGGGGTTCAAGCGCAACGCCTCGCGCTCTTCAGAAATCGCCGCTTCCCAATCTCCCTTTTGCCCAAGAGTCACGCCCAACCCATAGTGCAGGTCCGCGTTTTGAGGGTCCAACCGAACCGCCGCGCCATACTCCGTTACGGCGTCTGCATAGCGCTTTTCTCGAATAAACTCTGTTCCCCGTGCTGCGTGCTGCCGGATCTCCGTTTGCCGCGCCTGGAGCGCTGGGTCAATATGCTGCGGCTTCGTTACCTTGGCGTTCTTGAGAGCGCTGATTAATTCGTCCTCGCCGCCAGCCAAATTGACTTCCTGGAGGTAGTCATCCGTTGGCTCAAAATCAATACCGCGTTCCTGGACCAGCATGGTGACCCGGTGGCTCGGTATGCCGCCCGCTAGTAGGGCGAAAACCTGGATTTGGTTTATGGGCTTCTTTGCGTTCGCTGGGCGAGAGCGCTTCGCCGCGTCAAGGGCCGCAATGAACGCCCCGTTTGCACCCGCCGCTTTAAGGCTTTGAAGGAAATCTTCAGTCGGGACAAAATCAATACCCCGTTGCTCGACTAGCTTCGCGCCCGAATCGTCTCCGAATCCGTCCCGCACCATGCCTTGCACTTGGTCTTGGGTGAAGGGTTTTTGTTGCGCCCTCGCGGGCAACGCAAAAATTATCGCTGTGACGAGAAGTAGGATGGCGACAGTACGCGGGCGTTTCATATCCACGCCTCCCGAAAGGCAGGTTGGAACTACTCTCACGAAGTGCGCCCATTGTACCACGAGGAAAGTCGGACGGCTCGTGCCCAATGCACAAGAGCGCTTTCAACGGGCGTAAAGGCGCGATAGAATCGCCGCCCATTCCGTTTTAGCTAGGAGGAAGCATGGCGTGCGATTGCGAAGAAGAACTGAACAGCATCAAAAAAATACTTAAGGAAATTCTCGAACGGGTTAAGGAGTTACAGAAGGATGTTCGAGAGCTTCCAGATCAACTTGAACGGCGTTAAGGCCGCCCGCGATGGCAGCTTTTGCGGCGTAGAGGATGTTTACCGCCTCTACAAAAGTTGCAGTGTGTCTGAGAACTAGCTCCGCAACCTCGCCGCCAGCCGATAGAATTTCCTTTGGGGTCATCTGAGCTTGCATTGGGCATACTCCTTTTGATAATCTGAATTTGTGCAATCCAGAAATTTGAGAATGCCCGCCTGCCAGCGGGCTTTTTCATTTTTTGCCACGGTTAGGGTGAAACTTCAAGGTCGTGGCTTCTATTCACGGCACCTCTAATTCCAGCCCCGCTTCCGCCAGCTTCGCCAATATGTCCGCCAAGGGCGGGCAAGAGTAGCCTTCAGGCTTTAGCACCCGCTCCCGTAAGTCCGCGAGATACGCCCGATAAAATTTCCCCGCGTTCGCCACAATGGACACCGGGGCCACCGCGAAGGGCGGTTGCTTTGGCTCATAGTTCACAAGCTTGACGCCAGGGGGCAGGCTGGCCTGTATCTCATCCAGGGACGGCGGCTTGCTTTCACGGTCCTGAAGCAAGGCAATAAAGGCTTGGCGGTCTTTGCGGATTTCCGCGAGTAACTCATGCGCCTCCGGGTTACCCTTCGGAACCCGATAGCGGATGAAACCACCTTGAAGGAATAGTTCTCCCCCAAGTTCCTGAAGGCGGTCAATGGGGTTGGCCGTGGTGCTCATATTTGCCCCTCTTCGATGTCGGGAACAAGAATAGGTTCATCGGCTTTTTCGGGAACAAGCTTTCCCTCAGTGTTTTCGCGGGCCTCTGGCACTTTTTGCGTTTCTTGTTCCCTTGTTCCCGCTATATGTTGGGAACAAGAAAACGAGAAATGAAAATAGACGTAGGGACTGCCCCGTTTTCCCTCGCCTTGACGGGTCACTTTTTCCCCCTTCACCAGTTCCCGAAGCGCCTCACGAATGATCTTGGTTTTCCCCTCAACGCTTTCGGTGATTTCCGGCTCCGTCTTTCCTTCTGGCACACCTTCGAGGAAGGTGAGGATCGCGGTTTTGCATTCTTCACGGTCTGCCTCAAGGCGGGAACCGCCTAGAGAGAGTCGGTGCGATTCGGCATCAAACTGCAAGACGGTCTCAGGAAGCCACGGACCGATCCGTTGAACGCTTTGGACTATCCGGTACGCTTCAGTCCGTTTCAAGACAATTAGGGTCGAAACCACCCCGCCGATGGCCGTCGAACCGAGCGGCGAATCAATCGCGTCAACCTTCGGCGTTTTGCCGGAATGGTGGCAAAGCATCAAGTGTGTACCCGTTTCGCGGGCCGCGTCGATCAGCGGGCCAAGGGCCGCGTAAGTTTCGGCGTAGGCTTTTTCCTCTTTGATGCGGGTAAGCCGAAAAAGCGGGTCCCCCACCACCAGAGCGGGCCGCCTCTCACGCATCAAGTCGCAGAGCGCCCGCGTCGCTTCCGCCGGCGGTGCGGCTGCATGGACGAAAATAGGATCAGTGGCCGTTCCACCCAGGGCGCGAAAGTCCCTTTTGACTTCTTCCTCAAGTTCTTCCAAGGCTAGGTAGATGCATTCACCCCTTTTCGTTTTCATCCCCAGGAAGTCATCGCCGCGTGAAACAGCAAGACACAGATTTCGGGCGAATGTGGATTTCCCGACCTTGGGCTTCGCTACCGCAGCGGAAACGGTTCCCGAAACAAGCATGTTTTCGAGAACATAGTTGACGGGAGTGTCCGGCTTCGCAAGCAATTCCCCTAGGGATACCAAGGTAAAGCCGGTTGCAGCTTTGGGCGCCGCCCACTTCGCCACGTCCGCCGCGCTGAGTTCAGGGGCTTCATCAATGAGTCTTAGGAGCGATTCCCGCGTGCCACCCGCTTGGACGTAATCTGTCAGGTCGCCTTTGTACGGCACGCCGGGTAGAGCCTCAATCAGCTTCACGCTTTGGGCGACGCCAAGCAGGGACCGGGCGGCGTCTTTGGCGTGGTCCACGCCAGGTGGGTCTGCGTCAGCGATCACGCAAACGGGCATATCCCGCAAGCTTTCCGAATACTCTGGAAGCCACGGAGCATTGGCTCCCATCGCGTTGGTCGTTGAGGCAAGCCCGAGCTTGCGGGCAGTCTCACAATCCTTTGGGCCTTCCACCACTAGGACAAAGGTAGCTTTCAGCACGGCGGGAAGGTTGTATAGCACGCGCCGTACTGGGGGCAGCTTAGTCTTGCATTTACACTTGGCGTTACACTCAAGGTGCCACACCCAGCCGCCTTTCCCGTCGGGCCGCCTCAGTTTAAAATCCTTCGGCTCGAAGCGGACCTCCTGGTAAAGGAGTTTCCCGCTCTCATCCGCGAAGTCGTAAGTCGCTACGATTTTGCCCATTGGTTTTCCGGTTCCGTTTCCCCTCATCGCTGAATCCGCGAACAGGTGGGACATGTCCAAGCCCATAGCCTCAACAATGGCCTTTGGCGTGCATCCCGCGAAGCAGTTGACCAGCACTCGCCCGTCATGCCCTTCGCACACGGAGAGCGAATTCCTGTGATCTTCGTGCGCGGGGCATCGTGCCGTCCATCCCTTCGGGGTTTTCGCGACGTGTTCGAGTCGTGAGACGAATTCGCGCGCAGTCATCCCCGCACCTCTTGGCTCTCCCGCCGTGGGCGTGAAATCGACGCTTGATCCGACCGCAAGAATTTTTCTAGTGACGCAACGAGGATCACTGTTCGGCGTCCAATCTTGCGGGCTTCGAGTTTCTTCAGCGCAATGTAATTTTCGATGCTGCGGGTCGATATGCCGATCATGGCTGCGCCTTGCCGCTTTCCGACCGCCAGCGGTTTCAGTGAAGTGGGAGAATTAAGAGCCGTCAAAATCGCGGCATCTCTATCCCGACCACGGTTTCGATTTCGCATTTTTCAACCTCCATGCGCAGAGAATCGCATGGGCGCATACTGGTGCATAGGGAACGGATACCCCCACTTCTGGGGGTATCTCGCCAGGCTAACGGCGGGGAGAATTACGGGTACGGCGGATTTCGCTCACGCTGTCGCGGGTGTACATCTCGGACGGGACAGGGGCGCGCTTGCCAACGTTCTCGCTGAACCACAGCCCGGTTGCGTTGAGTAAGTCGGAAATCTCTTGGTCGTGAAAGTTCGCACGGATGGGCTTTGGCACACTCTGCGCAACAAACCGGCTCAACTCGCGGATCGCGTCCCTACCGGGCTTTATCGTAACGGGGCGGATTTGTTCAATGGCCGCATCCAAGCGTTTGGCAAACTCTTCGAGGTGGGCAACATCGGCCCCATAACCCGCTGGCTCCACCAATGTGAACGCAGCTAGTCGCGGGTCGTCCTCCTTAACAGGGACCTTCAGAGATTCGCTCAAAGCGTCAGCTAGCCGCTGGCGATCTTCTCCAACGGGGGCAGGCAGAACATCGCGCAGTCCTGTGAGGGGCAATGTGTATCCAGCCCTCAGCAAGGCCCTCTGGATGGCGGCAACTGCCAGCGCATCGCTCAGGGTTTGCGCAAGGCGATGGAGTAACTTCGGAGCGCGTGCGAACTTGCGCACCCTCGGGTCTTTATCGGGCGGCTTGCTTGGCGCTCCCCGGTACTTCTGACGTTTCCAGATTACGGCATCGAGGAAGGCACGGTACAGGTATTCGTCCAAGGCGCGCGGGTCACAGCCCAGCTTCTTAAGCTTCTTCCAGGCCAAGAAGCCGTCTCCGTAATCTGTGTCCTCGATTTGCTCGCCGCGTTTGCGGAATCGCTCCTCTAAACACGGCCAACAGACTGCCGAATAGTCGTGCTGGGTGCAATAGAAACTCCGGGTTTCTTGGCGCAGCTTTCTATCACAGCTGGTAGGGTTAGGTTGGCTTGACATCCTGCCTCCCACGCAGGGTCCCGGATTGGGTAGTGCGGCAACCCAGCCGGGAACGCTGGGCTTTCGGGCGCGACCCTAGCCGCACCCTAAAAATACCACTTGACAAACTTGCCCGTCAAGTTTTATGATTCTTGGCGGCTAAGTTATGCGAAGGGATGAGGACAAAATGATTCGAGAGTATCTAGCAAAAATTGGGCGCAAGGGCGGAAAGGCACGTGCAGCGAAGTTTGACAAAGCCACTTTAAGCAAGTGGGCCAAGCTCGGCGGAAGGCCGAAGAAGGAAGGAAAATCCCATGCTAAATGAAATGCTGGCACCGGACAGTGCGTTGTCTACTCCGGGCCTACAGGAAGGCAGGAAGAAAGGCGCGAAGAAACCACCCGCCAAGGTCAAAGGCATTTACGAGAGGTTTCCGGGTTCTGGTGTGTGGTGGGTTCGGTATGCCGATACGACGGGGAAGATTCACAGGGAGAAGGCTGGAACGCGGGAAGCAGCGGGAATACTGTACCGGAAGCGAAAAACCGAAATCCTACAGCGAAAAAAGCTCCCGGAATTGCTTCGCAACCGTCCTATCACTTTTGGCGATCTGGCACAGCTTGCCCGGCAGCACTCGGAATCGAAGGGGAAGCACTGCGCCCGCTATCAGCTCGTACTTAAACAGCAACTCGCCCGGCTTGAGGGATGGTGGAAGGACCGCGCCGCCGATTCGCTCACCCCTTCGGAAATTGAAGCCAAACTCAGCGAACACGCCAAGACTGCGGCCACATTCAACCGTTACAAAGCTGCCCTCAGCTTGGCCTATCGGGTGGGCATTGCCGATGGCAAGGTTTCGATAAATCCCGCTCGCAACGTGCGGCAGCGAACCGAAAACAACGCCCGCTTGCGCTTTCTCTCCGATGACGAGGAAACCAAGCTCCGAGGCGTGATTAGGGAGAATTACCCAGACCGTGAGCCAGAGCTTGATCTTGGCTTGTACTCCGGGATGCGCCGGTCTGAGCAGTACGGGTTGCTTTGGCGCAACGTGGATTTCACCACGAGCCTCATCACCATTCCGAAATCGAAGCACGGGAAGGTCCGTTATGTTCGCATCACTTCGCCGGTCAGGTGTGCTCTTCAAGCTCTTCTGCAATCCCGCCAATCAGAAGATTCTCCGGTCTGCCCCGGTGGGATGTCGCGCGGTGGTTATCGTGACAGATGGTTTTTTGAGTGTGCGGAGAAGGCGGGTCTATCGGATGTGATCTGGCACAGTTTGCGCCATACGTACATCAGCCGCGCCGTCATGAAGGGCATCGACATCAAGACGGTCAAAGAACTGGCGGGCCACAAGACAATTACCATGACGGACCGTTATGCGCACCTTGCCCCGGACCATCTACGGGAAGCCGCCGAAAAAGCGGTTTCGCCGGTCCAAACTGGCACCAAAACTGACACCGGGCATATTCAAGGGCAAACAGTCGAGGCGGGATATGTGCAGTAAACCCTTTGGATTGTTGGTGCTGGAGGGGGGAGTTGAACCCCCATGCCGGGTGACCGGCGGCAGATTTTGAGTCTGCTGCGTCTGCCAATTCCGCCACTCCAGCGCTTGCCGGATAATCAATGTAGCATGCGTCGCAGTTTCTCTCAACTCTGTATTTAAGTTTCTATAACTTCCACCCACCCCTCCTCTCTATCTACCGTTCGCGTCAACGTCTGCCAGAGCATCGACCCTCTCTCCGGCCAACGGCTCCAAGCCTTTTGACCTTAAACGCCTAAAACGCCGTCAACTGACAATATTTGTCGGGTTGATTGACGCAAAACGGCGAAAATTACCTCAACTCACGCACTATTCAGGATGCCTCCCCAAGCTGGCATTTGAATCTTGCTCATAACAAATAGCATACAAGCCCGACGATGGCATTCGGTTTCAAATACATGGCGACAAAGTTGCTCCATAAACCGTGCCGGGACCACCTTACTTTCGATAGCAGTCACACCTGAGCAAGGAGCAGCAAATGGGTTCCAAAGGTTTCTCTTTAATCGAACTCTTGGTTGTCGTCGCAATCATTCTGGTGATCGCCGCCATAGCTGTTCCCAATTTTCTGCGTTCACGCGTTGCCGCAAATCAAGCGTCGGCGGTGGCTTCACTGCACACGCTCACCATTGCCGAGGTTACTTACTCCTCCACCTACGGTAACGGATATACCGCTGATCTACTGACTCTTGCTTCGCCGGCCACGGTCGGCGCCGTCCCGTCTTCCACTGCGGCGGGGCTGATTGACAGCGCTCTGGCCTCCGGGGTCAAAAGCGGCTACACCTTCACGTATTCACCTGGGGCTGTTGATGGAGTTGGACGCATCAATGGCTTCACCTTCACCGCCATTCCCGTCAGCAGCAACACGGGGACCAACTACTACTACTCCGATGAATCGGGAGTGATGCGCCTGAATGCCACCACCACCGCCTGCTCCACTGATTCGCCGGTGGGCGGCTAAGACTCTCCTCATGGCTGCGGCGGGGGAGCCAATAACCAACGGTTCTTGTGAAGGAATTCGCTTACCAGGTTAATGTCGTGCGCGTCGCAGAGTAGCAGCCGGCAGAAGACATCTGCGGTCGCTACCTTGGGATCGACCTTCGCCGCATCACGGAAGGCCTTTTGCGAATCTCGTCTGTTTCCCGATTCCCAAAGGGCAATGGACTGAACCACCAGCATCGATAGCGAATTCGAATCGGCATTAAGGGCCATGGCGCACTCCGCGAGGCACGAATCATAATCCCGCTGCTTCCAGAGCGCCAACGCCATGATGCGATGCCCCTCCGGCCCCTGTGGATCCTCCGCAATCATCTTCCCCGCCAGAGCGGTAGCGCCCGGGATGTCTCCCCGGCGCAACAGCCCCGCGGCCAATTGCTCGTGCGCACCGGGGAAGTCCGGGTTGGCGCGCAGAACCTGCTTCAGCAGATCGGTTGCCCGCGCCGACTCTCCCGCTTGATTCAGCACCACCGCCAGCTCGTATTGGCTTTGCCAGTCCTGCGAATTCAATCCGACGGCTTTCTCCAGCAAGCCGCGCGCTTCAGCGGTTTTGCCCTGGTCGATCAACACCTGTGCCAGAACAGCGTAGGCGCCCCCGAGGTTGGGCGATACCTGAATCGCTCGTCGTAGCGCCTCTTCGGCATCGCGCGGGCGCCGTTGGAACATTCGCATCTGTCCCAGGCCGAAGTAGGCTTCGCCGTTCTGGGGGTCGAGCTTGATGGCCGACTCGTATTCCGACGCAGCTTTCTCCTCTTCGCCGCTGGCGAAGTCGCAACGTCCCAGCATGACGTGAGCGGTCGCGTTATCCGGCGCGATGCGCACCGCTTCCTGGGCCTGAAGGATCGCCTCGTGCGGCCGGTTCGAATCCAGGTAGAGCGCCGCCAGGCTTATGCGCAGCATGGGGTCCCTGGGGCTGAGGGCCAGCGCTTTGGAGAATTCAGCGCCCGCGAGGCTTTGATAATCCGAGGGCGTCAGCCCATGGGCGGCGGGAGGAGTATTGCCGGGCAAGCTCAGCGCCCAGGCTACTGAGCCCAACGTGTAATGGGCGTCGGAATCGGAGGGGTCCAGTTGCGTGGCGGTTTGCAACTCACGGAACGCCTCGGGCAGCCGGTCTTCTTCGCGCAGCGCCACCCCCAGCCCGCGGTGGGCTGCTTCTATCTCGGGCTGCACCTCAATCGCCTGCCGGAACGCTTTTTCCGCCCCTGCCGCGTCGTGCCCGCCCAGCAGTCCGAACCCTTGTAAAATTAGCTCCGATGCTTGCTTCGAAACCTAACCCGTCGCGCCCGAACCGGCGGGGGACTGTTGGCAATAGACGCCGGGCAGGGAACAGAAGGCAGAAAGCAGAAGGCAGAAGGCAGAAAGCAGAACGCGCAGCGCCCCAGGGCCACAACCAAACTGCCGCGAGTGACAAGTGACGTGTGACGAGTGACGCGCGACGAGTGACAAGTGACGAGTGACAAGTGACGAGTGACGAGCCAAGAAATTCTTCGCCCGCCGAGACAATCCCATGACAAGACACCATGGCGCCGGCGACCGCGAAAGAGAGCTCGCATGCCGTCTGTGAGCCATCATCAACTTCTGCTTCTTCGCCTCTGGGCGATTCGCTAAGGTATGCATTCGAGTCTCGTGCCGATTCCTTTCCGCTTTCTGCCCGCGGGCTTCCGCATACTGCGGTAGGTTGAATCCCGCCTTCTGCTTTACTGCCTTCTGCCTTCTTCCTATTCCCTAATCCCTAATCCCTAATCCCTAATCCCTATTCCCTATTCCTCACCGCGCACTCCGAACCTGCTGGGGATCGCGAATGACGATTTCTGCGCGACCCTGGTAGGCGACAATCTCTCCTCGAATTTCCACCCGTCTCCCCTGCAACGCTCCCAGGTTGCCGAATTTGCTGGTGTCGGAGGCGAAAATTACGCTGGAAAACGGGCAGGTACGATAGTCCTCGCAGAAGTCCAAAAACGTGTTTCCCGAGCGTGCGGAGTAAACGCGCAGGACAACCGCCGTAACGCAGCCGCTCTTGCCCAGGAGTGACCCGGCCTGGCGAACGTCCACGCAGGGGGGCAGGGTGTTTGCAACAGCGCTTGGCCATGCCTCGCCCGGCTGCTCGCGCAAAGCGCGAACTTCACCGGATGTCGCCCTCCGGTAAAACTGCGTTCCCACCCCGAGCCCCAGCCCGAAGGCCACCAAGAATCCCGCAACAATAAGAACCCACCCGCGCTTCATCGCTCCACGCTTGTCTGCGTCCACCGGGGCAGACGCCCGAGCATCCGGCAGTATATCAAAGGTGCTCCTGCCGGAGCGCTTCAAACTCGGGCAGTGGCAGGGCCTTGGCAAAATTGTTGGAGGACGGCAACCTCACTGGAGGCTATCCACTAGCTATGCATGACATTATGTCGTGCTCATTTCAATTTTTCATAATTGGCATAAGCGGGTTTGCTTTCAGTATGTTCTCAGGTTCGGGAGGTGAAAAAGCAGTTTTCAGGCCTTGTGTTTTCAATAACTTCTCAGGTTAGGGAGAACGCGGTTGGGGCGGACATCATGTCGCTGTGCATGTTGCGCGATGTTGGCCTTTTGACTAGCCATGACCGCACTTAATTTCCCTGCCACCGCCCTTACCGAAACGCCGGTTTGGGAACGCCAGACCCTAACCCTCAACTGAAACGTAGCCTATTTATTTGGTTTTGTCAAGAGGGAAACTGCCCCGGCTCTCCTCTGCTGCGGGCGCTCGCTCCTGCCTCTATGCTTTGCTGAATATTCGATCACTGGCCGCCGGATGAACTGTACCACTGGACGCGCTGCACCGTAGGATAGGAGGCTGTAGTTTGGTGCAGGGTAACATCCTGCGTCGCGATCACCGTCTCCGGGAACCAGGGCGGGCCAAAACTGTTCCACGTGGCAAAGCGCTGGTCGTAGTACACATTCCCGGTATTGATGCTCACGCCGTTGATATAGTTTTCCGACCGTCCCCCTACGTTGGTCCAGGTCCCCACGCTGTTGCCGGGCGTTGCGATCATTCCGCAATTATTCGAGCGCGTGCAACTCGATGATCCGGAGATCACGGCGATAGCGGCGTCGGTCTCAATGTTCCCGCCATTGGAAGAAGGATTCAACTGGAATTCCCCGCTCGCGGTATAGAGGCCCAGGACTTGATAGGAAGCATTCGCCGGGAGCGTAGCCAGCGAGTCGATGTTGCTGCCCGAGGTGGTTACGGGCTCGGTGGCGTAAGTGAGATTGCCCGTCTGCTGAATGTTGCCGTTCGCTACCACTGTCATCATCGAGTTGTTCTGGACCGCCGCCCCCGAGCTGGGTCCCGTGATGTTGGTGGAACCATCGACATAGATCATGGTTTCAGCGCAAGCCCCACTGGCGGCAGACGTGCAACTTGTAGTGGTGGGCGTTCCCAGGGACGCTGACATTGTGGGCACGCCGGCCAAAGTAAGATCTGTGGCCTGGCCGTTGGTGCTTGAGTTGGTCGTTGTACAGTTGTTGTTCCACCCGCTGCACGAAGAGAAACTCGATGAACTGGGCGTGGACACCGTGCATCCACTTTGGCCGGAGACCGTGCAAGTATTGGCGACCGTGGGCGTGGTAACGGTGGAGGTGGCGGTTTGAACGTACGTTTGCGCGGTGGTGACGTTGGATGTGGGGTCAGTGGTGATATTGGTTATGGTGGTGGGTGTGTTCGTGGGGGTAGACTGCGTGAAATTCGCCGTGCACGTCGTAGTATACGTCGTTACCCAGTGCCCTCCACTCCAGGTTTGCTGGGAATTTGTATTGCAACTGGTGCTCCCCTGCTGGCCGATCGTAGAGGAGCCCGTCGTCGAATTGCCTGCCTGCGCCACTTGAATCACCTGGCATGTGGCGGCGGTGCACTGAGAGGAAGTAGGAAAGGTGGAAGCCGTGTACATTCCGCTGGTGGCCGCGGTTAAAGTTAAAGTTGTGGCCGCTCCGGAACTATCCTCCACATAGATTCCGCCCGCCGTCGGACTCAGGGTACAAGTGCTGCCACTACAGGTGTAAGGAATGAAGACGCCGGAGGTGGCGGGCGTGTAAGTGGATCCCGACACCGTGGCGTAAGGGTTCGCCGCCGCGTTGTTCTGGTTGGCGTTCTGCATGCTGTACTGGTTCATTTGCTGGGCTGTGGGCAGGTTGGGCGAGGGCGTCGAGAGGTTGCCGCATTCGTTTCCGTTGTTTTCGCCACACCCCAGGCCGTCCAACACTGCCCAACGCTGGCTATAATCATTCCCGGGAAGGCCAACCACACTTTGGTTCAGATGGTAACTCGCCTCAAACGTCGGGCTGATCGTGGTGTTGCCGCTCTTGAAGGGGACATTGGCGCTCTGGGTGCAACTGTTGCCCACGTAGTAAGAGAATGCGGAGCCTGTCTCGTTGACCGGATATGTAAAGGTATAGGAACCGCCCGAACCCAGGTTCCACTCGCCGCAGTTGCTCACCCCCTGTGCGCACCCGGTTGTGGAGGCCGCGTACAGCGGCCCGGATAACGTGCCGTAAACCAACGGTCCATAGCACGGTGGGAAACTGTTAATGAACGCACCAAAGGCGGAGAATGACGTATTCGCCGGCTTCTGGCCCCCCGTTGCGGAAATGGTGACGACAAAGGAACCATTTTCCGAAACCGAAGCTTGTTCGGACCCCGACGCTGTGCCCACCGAGGTCAGGGTGTAATTGAAGGTGTACGTGTAGTAGGGAGCGCCGATGCCGGTCATCACGGGCGTGCATCCGCCGGTCGTGGGAATTAAAAGTGTAGAACTTGTAATCTGGAAACTTTCGGCCCAGGAATTCTGGACGGTCGCAGGGTTGGTGGCGCCGGCGCCGGTCAGTGGCGTGCTGCTGGAATACGGGTTCGACCAGGAGACGGAGGAGGCAACGATGGGCTGGGGATTACCGACGGTGCAGGTGGTCCACGTGGTCTGCCAGACCGTGCCATTGGGAACGAGTCCCAGGATGTAGGTTTGCATGGACTGGCGAGCCATGTTTAGGCCCGAATCCGCGGCATAAAAGGATCCGCGGTAGTTGCCGTAGTAACCGTTGATCATCAAATCTGAGCTGCTGGAGAGCACCGCCGCCAGCCCCAGGGCGGACACCAGGAAGAGCAGCAAGAGCGTGACAATCAGCGCCACACCCCGGTCCTCGATGGTTCCCACGGCGCGGTTCGTGCTGCGGGGAGTTTCGTGCTGCTTAAAACCCATCACATCAAGTCGCCGCATCATAAGTCCACCTCAATCGTTACTCATGGTCAGGTTGCGCGGGTTTACGACAATGGAACTGCCCCGAATCTGGTAACGTCCGTTGTCAAACGGATTCTGGTACTGGTAGGTCGGATCGGTGCTGGGCGTGGTGCGCCCGATGATGCTGACGCGCACGGCCCGCACGAGACTGAAATTGTTGCCGTAATCCGACGACAGGTAGTCGTACTGGAAATCATCCAGGGCGAGCGTGTTGTTCCACCACACCGCCCCCACCTTGAAGCCAATCACCTGGTCCATCACCACGGTGCTCACCCCTCCCTGCGTCCGGATCAACTGCGGATCGGAAGGATTCGCCACGCTCACCGAGTATTGAATGGGCTGCAGCCGCAAGACCCAGTCACCCGCGTAGTAGGTATTCGTCAGCGCACGCGTGGTATACAGCGGGCCACTGGAAACTGTGGCGGTGGCATTTGAGGCAAGCGTCAGGCCGGTTGTGCTGTTCACGGTCGAAATCGTGTAAGGAATGTTCCCGATTTGGATCGCCTGATTCGCCCAGGAGGTCCCGGTCACAAAACTGTAAGTACCGGAGGCCCAGGTAACGGTAGGGGAGCCATTGGTCGTGTTGACATAGCAATAGGGCGTGGTCATGCCCAACGGATCGTTGCTGCTGGTGCCGCTGTAGTTGAACCCCCCAGGCTGGGTCTCGTCAAAGCTCAGTTGGATATTAGGGGAGACGTTGCTGCCGGCGGCGGTAAGTTTGGCCGTGGTGAAGTACTCCTGCCCCGACGACTGGGCCACATCGACGAAAAGGATGTAATCGTTGAGCAGGAAGTTGCTGTAATACGTGCTCGAGGAGTAGCTGGCGTTGTAGGCGAGCGAACCGGTGACCGTGGTAGCAGTGGCGCTGCCCAGGGTGGTGGCAGCGGCCGTACAGCTCGAGCCATTGGTATTAAGGCACGTCGTCTGCGAAGTGGATCCATAACTGCTCGGGAGCTGCAAAGGCGGCGTCTTCGGGTCCACCATCACGATGTTCAACGAGTCAAAACAAGCGGCGGCGTAGGTGGCGGGGGTGGTGGCGGGGGGGTTGCACGTTGAACTGGTGGGGTTGCTGTTGGAAATGGTCACACCCACCGGCCAAGCGGGGATGTTGACGCCCATAATCAATCCGCTGCCCGCGTTGACCACGTCCATCTGGATTTGCGAGAGGGCGTTGCGCAGGCCAATATTCAAGCCTCCGAGTCCCTGCTCCTGGCTCAGCAGACTTTCATGCCGGCTGAAGAGTGTCAACGCAGTGCCGCCCACAATCAGGAAGATCGCCATGGCGACAAGCATCTCGACCAGTGAAAAGCCGCCGTCCCACCGGCAGGCACTGGACTTTCCCGGGCCGATTCGGTTCCAGGCGCCGGATTGTGTGTTGCTCATCATGGCCGCACCATGCTCATCTGATAGGTGACGGGTGGCTGCACCGTCTGATCCATCAAAGTCACCAAAACCGTGATCCGCCGCACGCCCGCTACAGGTTGATCCTGTTCAATCACCCACCGGCGATCAAAAGTTTCTGACACGTTCGAGGGGGCGGTGCTGCTGTTGGTGATCGCAGGTGTCTGCCCGAGCGGGCTGAAAGTTAAGGTCGCGTAAAGCGGATTGGCTCCCGATGCCGTCTGGTAGGTTTCCTGCATCGTGCCGTTCGCTGCCGAGAGGTAGACCGCGTCTGAATAATTCACCGTGGCCGTGGACTCCGATAGCGTTCCTCCCGCTCCCGCGTCGTTGGCGTTGACCGTCAAAGGGGAGTAGGTGCTGGATATGGAGTTAAACGTGCAGTTACCCGGGGCGGTGCACGTGAGGGCCGGGGCGATGCTCCCGACACAGTTACTGGCGGTGGTGGCACCGTTGATTTGGCAGTTTGACCCGCTGGGAACAAAGATGTGCGCGTCCGGATAAACCACGCCCAGGCTGATATTGGCAGGATAACGGCCCAGATCCTCGAGTTTTTCCGAGGCCAACTGCGCCGCCTCCGCCACGTAGCGGGACCGGACCGAAGACTTAAACGTGATGGACATCAACAGCGCGGCCGCCATCAGCCCGATAGAAAGGATCGTGATGGATACCAAAGCCTCGAGCAGTGAAAATCCGGCCGGATCCACCGTCCCCTTAGTTGCAGACCGTGGGCGTCGTCGCACTGCACGTGCATAGACTGGTGGGCTGGCAGGTCTCAACATCTCCGACTCCGGATACATAAACGTAGATTGACTTGAGAGAATTCTGGAGTTTAAACGCGGTTCCCGAGGGACTCGTTGCCTGGGTAACCGTGCCGTTCGAATTGAAGGTGAAAGTGAAACTTGTTCCCGGCAAGGTGATGGGCCCGGCGGAAGGCACGGGAATCGCCGAACCCACCGCCGAGAAAGAGCTCGCACAACTTGCCCCCACGGTCGCGGGGAGTTCGTTATACACCTGGTAGGACATGGTCGCGGACGTGAAAACCACTTGATAGGCACAACCGTGCATGATGGCTTGAAAGCGCGTCGATGAAATCGCCCCCGATACCGCGGAGACAGCCGCGGACATCCGGTAAGCGTTGAGCGAATTAAGAAAGAACGGGACGGACGCGACCGTAATCACCGTGCCAATGGCAATACTCAACAAAATCTCGATTAGGGTAAACCCGCCGCTCTTCAATTGCCGCTTCATGGCGGAGAATCCTCCCTGCGCCTATCGGGAATTTGGCTCGCCGGCCACTCACACCTGAAGTGTCGAACCGTCATGACCGGAGTGTTGCGAGCGACAAGACTGCGCAGGTAATACGCCGAACCATTCTCAGAGGAGTGGCGTATTAATGCCATAGTACTCAAGTACTGTATGGGCTACAAGTCCCTCAGGGCCTCAGCGCCTCGGTAGTTAAGAGGGATGAACCACTGAAGTACGGAGGCGCAGAGAGTTGGTAATCGTGATACGATACCCACCCTCTGGCGCCGGCTGTATCCTCACCGGCTTGGCACAACGAGACACGAAGCTCCGAGGATTGCCGATGCCCATTTACATGGTAGAGAAGCTTGTTGACGGCGTGATGCTGGTGGATCTACACGGGCGCATCACCCTGGGTGCCGAGACCGAAGCGTTGCGCGCTAAACTGAAGCAACTGCTCAGCGCGGGATACCACCATATACTCCTCAACTTGGGAGAGGTGACGTATGTCGACAGCGTCGGGCTCTCCAGCCTGGTTGCCGCGTACACTTCCGCGCGCCAGGCAGGTGGCGATTTGAAGTTACTGCACCTGCCGCGCGGGGTCCATCAACTGTTACAGATTACCCGTCTGAGCACAGTATTTGACGTCTACGAAGACTTGGCCAGCGCGGTGGAATCGTTCCAAGAGTAACCGCGCACAGCGCGTGCTGACATTTTGTCATGTTATCTTTTCACTAATCTTAACTTCCTTTGACAAAGAGCCTGCATGCTGCTACATTGCCCTCAACGCGTGCGAGAGGCAACTACACGGGCATATTGACTACCCGCCTTACAAGGTCCCGCTGCGCCATCGAGGTGCGTATGCAAGGCACAATCAAGCGAATCATCCGTGACCGTGGTTTTGGGTTTATCCGCTCGTCTGAGGGCCAAGAAATATTTTTCCATCGCAGCAGCCTTAAACAGTTGACCTTCGATTCATTGAAGGAAGGTGAAGTCGTTGAGTTTGAGATGGAACGCGGAGATAAAGGGCCGCGCGCTACGAATGTTCGCGCGGGTGAGAAGGCGTGATTCAGCTTCCCACCTTGCCCTCAGAAATTGGGCTTTATTGTAGCCGAGGCGGTAGTGTGGCGGTAAACCACCGTTGATCGATTTACCCCCGGGGCTGTGCCACATCGATTTCGCACTCTTCAGCGTGGGGGTGCGCAGCATAAAATTCGTAGCTGGTACCGTGGCTGCGTTCGTGCCCGTCATCGAACGACTGGCGGAGACGAACCCCGCCCAGAAGAACCTGCGTAGTTCGTTTTCTGCCGCGCCACAACGGCAACTTACCCCACAGAGATCTCAATCCATTCGATCAACGCGCCATTATCGCCGCGTTCACGCAGCGGGATGCGCCAATGACCGTCTTCCGCCGCGACGTGCAGAGGTCTTTGGCCGCCGCCGTGGTAATGCTCCGTCGCTTGTGTGGACGCCGATTCCGCAGCCGCTCGGCGTAGTATTAGTTCGCCGTCGCCATAGGGGACGACGCCGATTTGCGTGGCTTGGGCGATGCTTCCTTCCGACCGTGCCGCTACGACCACCGACGCGGTTGTGGAAACCAGGTCGCGGAACTTTCCCATCCCCGGCCTTCCGTCCAGGCGCTCCTTGCGCAAGGCTACCAACACCACTTCGCCATTCTCCAAACGCGCCCAGGAGGACGCATGGGCGCCGCGCGTAGGCGCTTCATAATCCGCGTCCAGCGGAACGACGCTGAATTGATTCGAGGCCCGCACCAGGTGCGTGAGCCCGTTATATTTGGCGAGGCGCTCGGGCGTGGGGCCGTCGCCCGGCGCAGCGCTGCCGTAAAAACTCGCCAGGCAGCCGAGCGTACCCACGGCGACCGAATCGAACCAGATGGACGGCGCGGTAATCCAGTCGTAACCCGATGAGCCATACGTGGGCATGCCGAATTCCCCGCATAAGCTGCTGAAGAAAAACCTGCGGTTGGCTTCCAGGTCAAATTCGGCGGTGGCCAAAAACAGATCGTCGGGACTGTGCAGATCCAGGTGTTCGGTAAAGAGTGGCGACAACTCGTAGTACATCACCACGATGTCCGGGTTCTCTTCGCGCAGGGCACTGGTTACCACGTCCAGACCTTTCCACAGCAGCCGCTCGCCTGCCCAGTGCATGTCGCGCGGCGCCACGGTATCGAGCGCGGGAATCTCATACCCAAAGTCGAACTTGACTAGGTTGGGCTGGTAGCGCCGTACGAACTGCTTTGCCCGGTCGCGCAGCACGCCGGCCACCTCCGGCTGCGTGAAATCAAGCAGGTAGTAGCTTCCCGATTTGTAGGGTTGGCCGTCCGTGCGGCGCAACATCTGCGCGGGCGTGAGGCCCAGAGCCGCCGGATCCTCACAGCGCATGAAGGCCGCCCAGAAGCCCAGGCGGTGGCCGTCGGCGCGGACGCGTGCGAGAAACTGTTCGAAGTGCGGGAATCGCTTCCGGTCGTGCTCCAGGCTGCCGTAAGCGCCCTCCCACTTGTCGTCGATGGAAAACAAGCCGGCTTCGAGGCCGGAGGCCTTCAACTCATCGTACATGGCCGCCAGTGCGGCTTCGTCGAGCCGCCCCGAATCCTTGTGCCGCACCACCTGCTCGCCCCACGTGCACCACTGTGGGGCCAGCGCCGCCGCATTTTTGCGCGCAGAGTTCTTCTTCCTCCTCACGATTCCCGCGTCGAGCAGCCCAACATAGTAGTGCCGAATCGCCTCGTAGAAGTTGGGGCCGAACGCCCAGAACATCGTGGCGCCCAGGGTGAAACGGCCCGGGCCGCGCAAGTGCCCCCATAAATCGCCGCGCAGTTCGAGTGACAAACTGCTTTTGCCGCGGTGCTGGTTTATGAAGAAATCCCCGTTGGGAAGGTCCGCGAGCCCGCAACAAAAAGCCGCCGTGCTATCGGCGGGTGCGCCATCGGCGCTGTCGCCTGCGACGTCGCCCGGGAAGCCACAGAAAAAGTGGGCGGGCAATCCCCACTGCTGCATCAGGCCGGTCGCACCCGTGGCTCCGCGTCCCAACCAACTGGTCAGGTCCCAGTGTATGGTGTGGTTGGCGATGGGGCTGACCGCGGGCGACTCGCTGATTCCCGGCACCACCAGGTTATTCACTTCCAGAGCGGGATCGGCGCGCTCCCCGTTCGGTTGAGCGAAATAGTGCAGGCTTACGACGTCTTCCGCGGCAGAGGCCTGGTAGACCACGGGCTCCAGCCACGGGCCATGGTTGTCGAACCGCCACGCCACCCGTAGCTGGGCGGAGTCGTTCACGCCCTCATAGCTCCAGGTGACCCGGTCACCCTGAACGGCATGGCCTGCCACCTTGCCCGCCTTACAGCGGATTTTTCCGTGTTGTCCTGCCGGCTGGATGGCTACCACGGGCTGGAGCGGTCCCGACGCGAGGACGCCGCCTTGCTGGTCCAGCAGGCGGAAGCGATCGGTCTCTTGCGACCACTCCCACACGTAATTCGCCCCCTCGGCGCGCACGGTGCCGCCGGATTGGCTGAGCTTCGCGGGCGAGCCGGAAGCGCCTTGCAACCGGAGATTGTTCAGGAAGAATGCCGCGGCTGAGGTCTGCATGAATCTACGACGAGTTAAGCCTCTCATGGCTGATTACGAACCCCGTTCGTTGAGAATGTAGTTCCAGTTACTGCGCGGGGATTGTAACAGCAAAAAGGATGATGTGATCGAAACTTCGACGGGCAGGCACGCACCCGCCGTCGGCATAACCTGGCCGATGCTGATTTGGCCGCTACCGGCGTAGGGGCGGTTCGCGAACCGCCTTTGCGCCTGCGTTACCAGAACATATGAGTCAGGCCGGCACAACCGCGGGTTCGCGCGTGGTTTCCTGGAGGTCGGGGTCGTAATTCAAGACGGGGCGGAGCCAGCGCTCCACTTGCCGCAGGTCCATGCCCTTGCGCCGGCGATAATCGTCCACCTGGTCGTGGCCGATCTTGCCGACGGCGAAGTATCTGGCTTCCGGGTGGGAGAAGTAGAACCCGCACACGGACGCCGCTGGCGACATGGCAAAATTCTCCGTGAGATAAATGCCCGCTGTCTTCTCCACGTTCAACAGATCGAACAGTTCGCGCTTCTCGGTGTGGTTGGGACACGCGGGATAGCCGGGCGCGGGCCGGATGCCGCGGTAGCGCTCGTGGATCAAGTCGTCGAGGGTCAGGTTCTCGTCTTTGCCGTAGCCCCACACCTGGCGCGCCCGCTTGTGCATTAACTCCGCCAATGCTTCCGCCAGGCGGTCCGCCAGTGCCTTGGCCATGATGGAATTGTAGTCATCGTTCTCCTTCCGGAAGCGCTCCAGCAGTTCTTCTATGCCGATGCCCGCGGTGACGGCGAACGCGCCCAGGTAATCCTCGTAGGGCCGAACGGCGTTCGGCCCTACGCCTGGCTTGGGGGCAATCAGGTCTGCCAGTGCCCAGTTGTAATGGCCCGGCGCCTTCTCCATCTGCTGGCGCAAGGTATGGAAAACGGTGAGCAGTGAACTGCGCGACGGGTCGGCGTATACCTCAATATCATCGCCCACGCTATGGGCAGGGAAGAAGCCCATGACGGCGTTGGCGGTGAGCAGCTTTCCGGCCACGATGCGGTCCAGCAGTTTTCGAGCGTCTTCCAGCAGTTCGCGCGCCTTGCTGCCTACGGAAGGGTCGTCAAGAATTTTGGGATACGTGCCGCGCAGTTCCCAGGCATGAAAGAACGGAGACCAGTCGATGTAAGGAACAATCTCTGCCAACGGCACGGCGGGAAAAGCGCGCACCCCGGTGAACTCCGGACGCGCGGGAGGCGCTGCGGCCCAATCGAGAGCAGGCTTGCGCCGGCGCGCCTCTTCCAGGCTCAGCAGCGTTTGTGCCGCCGGCCGGTGTTGCGCGCGAAGTTTCTCCTGCTCGTGCAGGTTTTCCGACTGAAATTCGCCGCGCGTCTTCGGGTTTTTGAGTTTGCTCACGACGCCCACCGCGCGGGAAGCGTCAACCACGTGTACCACCGGCTGGCGGAAGTGCGGAGCGATCTTGACTGCGGTGTGAACGCGGCTGGTGGTGGCCCCGCCAATGAGCAGCGGGATCGTGAAGCCTTCGCGCTCCATTTCTTTGGCGACATGGACCATTTCATCGAGAGAGGGCGTGATGAGGCCGCTCAGGCCGACCATGTCCGCGTGCACCTCGCGTGCGGTTTGCAAAATCTTCTCGCACGGCACCATGACGCCTAGGTCGATAATCTCGTAGTTGTTGCACCCCAGCACGACGCCCACGATGTTCTTGCCGATATCGTGTACGTCGCCCTTCACGGTGGCCATCACGATGCGGCCCTCGGTATGAACCTCGCCGCCCGCCTGCTTTTCCGCCTCCATGAAGGGAAGCAGGTGGGCCACCGCCTTTTTCATCACCCGGGCGCTCTTCACCACCTGCGGCAGGAACATCTTTCCTGACCCGAACAGGTCGCCCACCACGCTCATGCCGGCCATCAGCGGGCCTTCGATCACACGCAAGGGCTTGCCGAGTTTCTGCCGGGCTTCTTCCGTGTCCTGCTCGATGAAATCGGTGATGCCTTTTACCAGCGCATGCTTCAGCCGCTCCTCCACGTCGCCCTGCCGCCAGGCGTCTTCCTGCGCTTCGGATTTTCCCGCCTCTTTCACCGATTCGGAGAAAGCCAGCAGGCGTTCCGTGGCATCCGGGCGGCGATTTAGCAGAACGTCTTCCACCACTTCCAGCAGGTCGCGCGGCAACTCTTCGTACACGGCAAGCTGCCCGGCGTTGACAATCCCCATGTCCATGCCTGCCCGGATGGCGTGGTACAGGAACGCCGAATGCATGGCCTCGCGAATGGCGTTGTTGCCGCGAAAGGCGAAGGAGATATTGCTGATTCCGCCGCTCACCTTGCAGCCGGGCAAGGTGGCCTTGATCTGCCGCGTGGCTTCGATGTAACTCACCGCGTAATTGCGATGTTCCTCGATGCCGGTGCCGACGGTCAGGATGTTGGGATCGAAGATGATATCGCACGGATCGATGCCGCACTCTTCGGTCAAGATGCGGTAGGAACGCGCGCAGATTTGGGCGCGCCGGTCCGTGGTGGCCGCCTGGCCGGCCTCGTCGAAGGCCATCACCACCATGCCGGCCCCATAGCGCTTGATCAGCCGGGCGCGCTGCTTGAAAACCTCTTCGCCCTCCTTCAGGCTGATGGAGTTGACGATGCCCTTGCCCTGAATGCATTTGAGTCCCGCTTCCATCACGCTCCATTTCGAGCTGTCGATCATGATGGGGACGCGGGCGATGTCCGGCTCCGAGGCGATGTAATTCAGGAAGGTGGTCATCGCCCGCTCGGAATCGAGCATGGCTTCGTCCATATTGACGTCGATGATCTGCGCACCGCCTTCCACTTGCTGCCGCGCGATGCTCAAGGCTTCCTCGAATTGCCCGTTCAGAACCAGCTTGGCGAACTTGGGCGAGCCCGTCACGTTGGTGCGTTCGCCGATGTTGACGAAGTTGGTTTCCGGGCGAATTACCAGCGGCTCCAGGCCGCTGAAGCGGGAATAGGGTTCCACCTGTGGCGGCACGCGCGGCGGCAATCCGCTGACCGCGTCATGAATGGCGCGAATATGCGCGGGCGTGGACCCGCAGCACCCGCCGACCATGTTCACCCAGCCGTTCCGCGCAAACTCGCAGAGCTCCGCCGACATGATTTCGGGAGTCTCGTCGAACCCGCCAAATGAATTGGGCAGGCCGGCATTGGGATAGCAACTGGTGAAAATGGGAGCGAGCTTCGCGAGCTCCTCGATGTGCGCGCGCATCTGCCTGGCGCCCAGGGCGCAGTTGACTCCCACGCTCAGCAGCGGCGCGTGCGACACCGAAATCCAAAATGCCTCAATGGTCTGGCCGGAGAGCGTGCGCCCGCTCAGATCGACAATGGTGACGGAAGCCATGAGCGGCAGGCGCTTGCCCGTGTCCTCAAAAAATTGCTGCGCCGCAAAGAGCGCCGCTTTGCCGTTCAGGGTGTCGAAGATGGTCTCCACCAGCAGCAGATCGACGCCGCCCTCCACCAACCCGCGAATTTGTTCGTAGTAGGCGTCGCGCAGTTGGTCAAACGTCACCGCGCGGGCGGCAGGGCTGGAGATGTCCTGCGATGCGGACAGCGTGCGGCTGGTGGGCCCCAGCGATCCCGCCACCCAGCATCGGCGCTTGGGATTCTCCCGCATGAAGGTGTCGGCCGCCCGGCGCGCCACGATTGCTCCGGCGCGATTGAGGTCGTAAATGCAACCTTGAAGCCCATATTCCGCCATGGAGATAGCGGTGGAATTGAAAGTGTTGGTTTCAATAATGTCGGCGCCCGCTTGGAGGTATTGCCGGTGGATATCCTCAATGATTGCGGGCTGGGTGATGTTCAGGACGTCGTTGCACTGCCGCAGGTCCCGGCGGTGACGCGCGAACTCGGTGCCGCGGAAATTGGCTTCCTCCAAGTTATGGGCCTGGATCATGGTGCCCATCGCGCCATCGATTATCACAAGCCGGCGCTTCAGCGTGTCAATGAGGGAACTGGCTGTGGGACTTGCATCGATCATTCTGAAGAAGGCTTCCTCCTGCGTGGGAAGCACCTTGGAGTGCGGCCGCGAAGCTGCCGCCTCTGCTTCCCGTTCATTCCCGAATGCCGAAAAGAAGGCGTCCGCGAAACTGCTGTCTTTGCTTTCGCTGCCGCCTTTGTTTTCCGTTCTTTCCCGAATGGCGAATAAAAGGCGGCAGCTTCGCCGCCGCACTCCAAGGTGCTTCGCACTGCCATTTTGCCCAGTGGGCGAGAGTCTTTCTTTTTCAGGGTACCCTTAACAGGATACCATGTATTCGGTCTGGGGGCTTGGCGGCTAATCGACCTTCAACACCTTGAGGGCCGCTTTGCTGAACAACCGGCGGGTGGCCGGATTCAGGAAGAGCCGCGCGAGTGCCTTGTTGATGCCGTGGGTGGCGGGCAGGAAGTAGGGAAGCGCTTCCAGGGGTTTCTCCCGGACATAGTCCGCCATGGCCGTCTGATGGACGCAGGAGACGGTGCAAAAGGGCGCGCACGACTTCACCGTGTGGTACTCGCGCTTCAGGTGGTCCACCGTGTATTCCGCCAGGGGAATGCCCGGCCGCCCGCGCTGCTGGGAACAGTAGTGGACCAGTCCGTCCTCACAAATATAGAGATACCGGCTGCCGGCGTGGCAATGCCAATGATTGGGGACTCCACGCACCAGATTTTGCTGAAAATGGTTGTACCGTGAATACAACCGTTTTTGCATCCGGGTCAGCTCAGCATAAATCTGCTGCTGTGCCGCATCGAGCGGGCGAAGCTGCCCGGCATGGTCGTGCACAATGCCCACAGTGCTGGAGAAACCAAGTTCCTGCGCCCGGCGCGCAATGGTGAGGGCATCGGCAGGATTCCGCACGCCCGTTCCCAGAACAGTGTTGATATTGACGTCGAACTCCGCGTGACCCTTAAGCAGCGCCAGCTTTTGATCCAGCACCTTCAGGCTCTTCTTCGAGACTTCGTCCGGGGCCACATTATCGATACTCAGCTCAACGTGCTCCAGTCCGGCGTGGTTCAGCCGCTGGATGCGAGCCGCGGTGAGCAAATAGCCGTTGGTGATGAGTGTGGCAATGATGCCTTTTGCCCGAATGGCGCGAATGATCTCGTCGAGATCGGGGTGCAGGAGGGGCTCGCCCCCGCTGATCGTGATGATGGTGGTTCCCAGCCGCGCCAAGTGGGCGATTCGGGTGAGCATTTCAGGCGTGGGAACCGGCGCGGAATGGCTATCGAACTCATTGCAGTACGTGCAGGATAGATTGCAGCGCCGGATGGGAACGATGTGCGCCTGAATGGGATGGTGCGGAGAGCGCATGGCCTGTGCGAACATGCGCGCCTCGCGAAACCGCCGCCCAATGCCAAGAAACCTTCGTTTGGCTGCCACCGCCAACACGGAGCAAGCCTCCTTGTGCTAAGGGCTAACCGAGAATGACCTCGCCATTTTAGTGCGGCGCGGGCTTCGATTCCGCCGTGGTGTTCGATAGATCGAAAACGCGCCGAATGCTGACAGGCCCTTGCAGAGAAGGTGCTTCCAACCGCGAGACGACGAAGAGTTGTTTGCCATCCTGGCTCACACGATACGTCTGCGTCAGCTTGGTCGAATGGCCCAGGTTGGTCTCAGCGATGAGAGCGTCCCCTTGCCAGTCGGTCTTGGTGGATATCTTTTTCCCGTCGGCGTCCTTGTCGTCATGCTTTTTTCCATCAGGATAGAAAGTCTGGGCGCGATCGGAATCGTCTATGACCACGATCTGGTCAGACCGTTGGTCGATGTGCAGGGACTTGGGGTCTTGGCCTAGACGGTCCCAATCTTCACTGCTCACGTTGGGGCTGCGATTGCCGCCGCGCCGGCCCGTACCGCCACCGCCTCCGCCGCCCGGCCAGATTCCGCCCATGGGCCAGCCCATGCCTACGCGAGGGCCCCCGGTGCCGGGGTAGCCACCGCCGGAATTCCCTCCGCCGTTGTTCTTACTGCTCTGTTGTGCGTCGCTGATTTTTTGCTGGGCATCATCGCTTTCGTCCGCGTTGAATTGCCAGCGACCTGTCAATTGCGGCTGCTTATCGCCGGCACGTGCCACGCCCGCCAGTGTCGCCGCCAGAAAACAGGCGACCACCGGAACTGCCGCACTTCGCGTAAACCCAAAGAAATCGGCCCTCATGCCCATTCCTCCTGTGTGTTCTTCGATTCGATCTTAGGGCTGAGGGGTTGTACGAACAGAATGCACAGAGCGGTTCGGTTCACGCTGGGTCACGAAGATTTGGGCGAGCGTTCGAACACCGGGTTTTGGTTGTATTCCGCGGACTTGCCGGGAGGGATGGTCAGGCACTGCCAATCCGGGCCGCGCACTGCCTTGGCGGCGAAAATGATTTGCCCTATGTGACAACTGGTGTGGGCAAGCGAGCGGTGAAGGGCCTCGAAGACCGACAACGGCTGGTTGCGAATCTTCACCGTGCGGTTCAAATCGTTGTCCGTGAGTGAAGCCAAGGCGGATAATAGCGCCGCCCAACCTGGTTCCCAAAAGGCGAGCAGTTCCGCGTGCGTCACGCGGCGGGGAAGAAACTCCGTTTCGCGGTCGCGCCACGGCTTTTCGCCGTCGCTATCGAGAAACTGGGTGAAGCGCGACCGCAGATTCCCTCCAATGTGCCACGCAATCGTGGCCACGGAGTTGCCGGAAGCTCCCACCACTTGGGCAAGCTGTTCGTCCGACAACTGGCGAAAGGCCGCCTCCGCCATTTGCTTGTACCGACCGTATTCAGCCTCGATGGATGCAATGACTACACGCATATCCCCCTCCGCCTTCGAGCTTGTTTATTGGATGTGAGCAGGGGCCCCACGGTTCCAGTCTTACGCCCGACGTTCTATCCCGCCCGGTGCCCCACCGTGCCGGTGCAGGGAAAAGCGGGGAATCCACCGCGGCACCGCCTTGCAGTAATCGTCATATTCCTGCCCGAACCTTCGCTGCAGCCCCGGCTCTTCCGCCAGCACGACGAAGCTGTGAATGAATAGGAATGCCACTACAGCGAACAAGAACATTGCCATTGACGTGAGGTCCAGGGCCAATCCGAGCAGCATGGAGACGCCTCCGATATACATCGGATTGCGGACAAGTCGGTAAGGACCGTGGGGAACGAATCTCCTGGGCGGGTCAAATACGGCAGGAGTACCCCGGCCTTCGACAATAAATAAGATGATCGTCGTGAGTGCAAGGGCAGCGCCCGCCACCAGCAGAACGCGGCCGGGAACGACCAACCAGGCTGGAATGCGAAGCGGGATGAATTTGTCCAACGAATGGCACATCAATGCCAGTGTCGCCCACGCCGCGAGGAACAGCGTCGCGTAGAAAACCGATCGCACTGCTGCCCAAAGCCGGTTCATGGAATTTTCTCCTTAGGTCATAGGTTTCTGACCGAAGATCGAGACAGTGGGAAACATCGACCACCAACTCGCTCCGATTTCCCATTAGTTTACGCCATTCTCTTAGAAGCAGTACCCATGTGGGGAAACTCGTTGACAGGCTGTACCTGCGAAGCCAAACTAGAAAGGAGACAGACACCCTGAGTCGGTGAGGATAACATGGACGTTGAAGGCCGGGTTTCTCGTCGTCCTCTGGAACAGGAGTTGGTCTCGCGCGGCGTGCGCATGACGCGACAGCGCCGCCTGCTGGTCCAAGTCATTCAAGAGGCGGCTGGTCACTTGGACGCGGTGGCCCTTTGGCGGTACGCCAAAGACCAGGACCCCACCATCAACAAAGTCACCGTATACCGAACCCTGGCGATGCTGAAAAAGCACGGTCTGGTAGATGAGCTGGACCTGATGCACCTCGAAGGCGGGAAGCATTACTACGAAGCAAAGACGACCCGCGACCATATCCACCTGGCCTGCGTGAAGTGTGGACGCATTCAGGAGTTTGAGTCTTCGCTCTTCGAAAAGCTAAAAGGCCAGATCGAGCGCGAGCGTCAATTTCGCATCGATTCGGTCCGCGTGGAAGCGGGCGGCCTGTGCGACCACTGCAAGTGAAGCTTCGCACTGTGCTCCCACCTGCTGCGCGAGGCGTGAACAGTTGCGGAATGCGGCTATAGCGTTCCCTGCGTGCTCAGGCGCTCGTAGGCTTTCTGATAGCTCTGGTTCTGGGGACTAAGTTGGTGGGCGGTGCGGTATTCCTGTAACGCGGCCTCCCGATTGCCTTGGTGCTCGTACGCCAGGCCCAAGCTGTAATGTGCCACGGGATTGCCGGAGTTCAAACGTGCCGCCGCGGCGTATTCCGCGGTGGCTCCCTCCCAATCGTTCTTGGATGAAAGCCGATTACCCAAGTTGATGTGCGCCTGCTCATTGCTGGGGTTCAGGCGGATGACCTCGCGATACTCGGCAATCGCTCCGTCCTGGTCTCCCTTCTGGGAGAGCGCCACGCCCAGGTTAAGGTGGTTCTGCTCACCGTTGGGGTTCACGCGGACGGCTTCGCGATATTGCGCAATCGCGCCATCCAGATCCTTGCTGTGCATCAAAACGCCGGCCAAGCCGTTATGGGCCTGGTCATTGTTGGGATTCAGGCGGACTGCCTCGCGATATTCCACGCCAGCGGCGTCCCAGTCGCCCCGATGCGCAAACCGGTTACCCAGGTTGATGTGCGCCTGATCGTTGTTGGGATTCAGGCGGATCGCCTCGTGATATTCCGATATGGCGCTGTTTTCATCGCCTTTCTGGAGAAGCGCCACGCCCAGTCCCACGTGGGCGATGTCGCTATTGGGATTCAGCCGCAAAGCCTCACGCTCCTCGGTGATCTGGCCATCCCAGTTTCCTTCCCGTCCCAACGTGAAAGCCAGGCTGTTGTGCAGGTCCGAGTTCTGCGGATCCAGTGCGAGAGCGGCACGGTACTCGGCTTCCGCCTGGGGGTATTGCCTTGTTTTCAGGAGTTGCGCTCCTCGGGCGGTGTGCTGCCGCACCTCGGACTGGTGAGCCTGAACGGTGGGATCAACCCCCTCGGGCTTTACCACCTTCGCGTTTTTCAGGGCGGCGATGAGTTCGTCGTCGCCGCCGGCGAGGCGGACTTCACCCATGAACACGCTGGTCGGATCGAAATCAATGCCGCGGTCCTGCACCAGCATGGCGACGCGGTGGTTGGGCACCTCCCCGGCAACCAGGGAGAGTACCTGCACCTGCGTTAATGGTTGGGTAGCTGCATTAGCCCCCGGCTCCGGGGGCTTTGCCGCACGCAAAGCTTGCAGGAAGGCGTCACTCGCGCCCGCGGATTTGAGGCTCTGGAGAAAATCCTCCGTGGGGGTAAAGTCGAGGCCCCGTTGCGCGACGAGCCTGGCGCCCATATCGTCCCCGATTCCATCGCGGACCAAACCCTGGATTTGCTCCTTCGTGAAGGGTTTCTGCTGCGCTCCTGCGGGCACGGCCAAGACCAGGGCGAGGATCGCCATCAGGACGGCTCTTAATGGTCGGCGGCGCATTGGAACCTTTCCCTTGCCGAAATGTACAGAGGATTATCACTATTTTAGCACGAAGGATCCAGCAGCGGGGATTCCGGCGTGGTAAGTGAGGTAAACTCAGCTCGGACACCATCGGTATCGCCGCTCGTGTGATCGTCTTCTTGTCATATCCTATAATCACAAGGGGTGGCGATAAGTGCCGACTTTGATCATCAAGCAACCAGAGTCGAAGGCCGAAGCCGACACACCCCGATGGAGCTTCTCCCGAAGTAACGCGAGGTGTGCCTCCTATGAGTGAAAAGATAAGGGGTGGCGGCCATATCGGTTCCAATGCGTGATCGAACCACTGCGGAGGTCACCGAGTTGCGCGACCTGCCGGAGCAACTCGACACGTCGGCTCTCGAGGACGTCCAGGGATGGGGGCATGTACCAGGTCTCCTCTATCCTAACGTGCTATATACGTTAGGATGGAACACACAAAAAAAGAGCCAGTCCAGAGCGCCACATCTATGTCGCGCACCCCCTTGTCCGCGAGCATTTGTCCGAGCTGGCAGTTCGCGGTAGAATAGGCTTCCCATCGCGAGAGCAGCATGGGATTCGAGGCCAACCTGACCGTAGCTTGAAGTGACAAAATGTGAGTACGCATGATAAGGTGAGGGGGTCTTGTAGCAGATCCTTCCAAGTCGATCTCGTCGCGAAAGCTGTCGCGCCGCTAGCTTGGTTGTTGACTGTCTCGTCAATTCAAATTCGCCGGAGACGCGTTGGGACCCATCAAACCGTTCGACAAACCGATCTATGTTACGAAGCCCTGGCTCCCTCCGCTAGAGGAGTTCCAACAGGGACTGGCGGATATCTGGGAACGGGCTTGGCTGACCAATAACGGTCCTGTGGTGGAAGGGTTTCGAAGGGACTTGACGGAGTACTGCGAGACGGAAAACCTGTGTCTTTTCGCCAACGGGACGCTGGCGCTCCAGATTGCCCTTCAGGGAATGGGCATCACGGGGGACGTGATTACGACGCCTTATACCTTCGTGGCGACGGTGCACTCCCTCTTTTGGAATAAGGTACGGCCCGTTTTCGTGGATATCGAGCCGGAGCACTACACGCTTGATCCGCAACAGGTGGAGGCGGCGATCACTCCCTGGACCAGCGCCATTCTGGGCGTGCATGTATATGGGCATCCCTGCCGGTTGGAAGAATTGGAGCGGATTGCGCGCAGGCACAACCTGAAACTGCTCTACGACGCCGCCCATGCCTTCGGAGTGCGGGTGAATGGCCGGCCCATCGGAAAGTTCGGGGACTTGAGCATGTTCAGCTTTCACGCGACCAAGCTTTTCCATTCGGTGGAAGGTGGCATGCTGACCTTCGGCGACGGCACGCTGCTGCGCCGTTTCGACTACTTGAAGAACTTTGGATTTGAGAACGAAGTGGAAGTGGTGATGCCCGGGACGAACGCCAAGATGAATGAGTTGCAGGCCCTGATGGGGCGCCTGGTGCTCAAGCGCATGGGCGAAATCGTGGACAAGAGACGCCAGATTGCCGAGATCTATCGACGTGGACTCGCGGCCATCCCAGGTCTTCGACCGGTGAAAACGCCAAGCCCCGGCGTCGAATACAACCACGCCTACTTTCCTATCGAGGTGGACGGAAAGGAGTTTGGGGCCAGCCGGGATGCTCTCTACACCGGGCTAAAGGAATGGAACGTCTTTGCGCGGCGGTACTTTTATCCTCTGGTGACGGATTTTGCCTGCTATCGAGGAATTGTAAGGGAAGGTGATTTGCCCGTAGCGCGAAGCGTTGCAAGCCGGATAATCACCCTGCCCATTTTCTCCGACCTGGGGCTGGATGACGTTACGCGAATCTGTGACATCATCCGACACATCCAGGAGCGGGCAAGGCCGCGCGCAACCGCTGGCAGGAAGCGAGCACCGAACGTTGTGGCGGGTGCGGCGTGAATACCGTGACGGAAAACAGACCGGCGGGACTGCGGGAACGGTCGATCAAGGCCGTCATTTGGAGCTCGGCCGACACCTTTGGCCGCCAAGGCATCCAATTTGTCACTTCCATCCTGCTGGCACGCTTGTTGACTCCCCGCGAGTTTGGGCTGGTGGGGATGATCCTGGTGTTTCTAGCCATCTCGGCGTCGTTTGTCGATAGCGGCTTCTCGGCGTCGCTGATCCAGCGTAAGGACATCACCGAGGAGGACAAGACGTCGGTTTTCCTCTTCAACGTCAGCGCGGGGCTGGTGATGGCCGCGATGATGTTTGGGGCAGCGCCTTGGATAGCTCGGTTCTATAAACAACCCATCCTAACCGGCCTGACCAGGCTGATGGCGCTTAATTTACTCCTGGGCGCTTTTGGAGCGGTGCAATTCGCGCTGTTGAGCCGGAAGCTGGACTTTAAGACCCAGTGGAAGGTCGGGATGGTAGCGTCGGGAAGTTCCGGCGCCGTGGCCGTGTTGCTGGCTTGGCGGGGTTACGGGGTGTGGAGCCTGGCAATTCAGGCGGACCTCTCCTCGCTGGTTACGACGCTGCTGGTTTGGCTGTTGGTGCCCTGGCGACCCAGCAGGAGGGCGAGCCTGCAATCCCTGCGCTCGTTGTTTGGCTTCGGATCGCGCCTCCTTACGGCGGGGCTGATCAACACGGTTTATGAGCGCGTACAACTGCTGCTGATCGGAAAAGTGTTCGGCCCGGTCGATCTGGGCTATTTCACCCGGGCGTACTCGACGCAGCTATGGCCCGCCAGCCTGTTCCAGACGGTGGTTTCGAAAGTCACCTTCCCTATGTTTTCGACCATCGCGAGTGACCGGGAACGCCTGAAGGCGGCGATGCGAAAGTGTATGGTGGCTATCGGCGTGCTGGTGATCCCGATGATGGTGGGCCTTGCCTTGATGGCGAAACCCGTTGTCCTTGTGCTCTTCGGAGCGAAGTGGCTGCCGTGCGTGCCCTATTTGAGAATTTTGGCCCTGGCGGGGGCGTTCTGGCCGCTGCACGTCGCCAATCTGGACGTACTCATGGCGGCTGGGCGCTCCGACGTTTTCTTGCGCGCCGAGATTGCCAAGAAGATCTTGATTGCGCTCGCTTTGGCGGTGACCGTGCCAATCAGCGTGATGGCGATGGTGTGGGGCATGCTTGTGGTCTCCATCCTGTGCTATGCCATAAATGTTGCCTACGCACAAGCAGCGGTTGACTACAACTTGGGCGAGCAGCTTAAGGACTTGCTGAAGCCGTTTTTGAGTACAATTGCCATGGCCGTAAGCGTGGGGGCCCTCAACGCGGCCGCCGCCTTGAATGCCCCCTTCCAGCTTCTTGCGGGTGCAACCACAGGAGTGATCGTCTATCTTGCCTTGTCCGTGCTGCTTCGGGTGGAAGCCGTTACCCATACGTCATACGAACTGCTTGGTGTACTAATTCGACGGCCGCAGCCGGTGGCTTCCAACCCTGCGGTTACCAGCCTTCCTGATTGATTGACTTTCCCCTGCCGCGTGCGGCCTCCCCCAGCGCGGGGCACGGGACCAAGCAGGAAGGGGAGCCGCGATTCGGGCGGATGGAAGCTTCGCCTTGGGCTGTTCCCCGACGGGGCGGGAAGTCCGGCTTAGCCGAGTGCAGGTTCGGAGACACGGCGTATACTTCGTGCGCTTTTCGCAAATTTACTTGAGGATGCCGCCGTTATGAAGATTCGAGTGCCCACGCGCGTCAAGCGCGCTGCCAAGATACTGTTTTCGCCGGTTGCCTTGCCAAGCTGGGGGCGAACGGACTCCCAGCGGGAATCGTTGTTGCAGCGTATCAAATCTGCTCCTACCAGCGGAGCGGCGCATCGGGAACTGGGCGACTATTATGCGCAGCGACGCATGTTCATTAGGGCGATCGCGGAGTATCGTACGGCTTTGGCCTTTGAAGAGACCTCGGCCACGACGCGTTCCCTGGCTGATGCGTATCGTGCTGGCGGGTACTCTGCATTGACGGCAAGGGCGGCCGCCTCCCTTTTACCTCCGCAGCCGGTCACGGTAACTACCACTGAGTCGGAACCGATCAGGCCAAATGACCGCGCAGTTCTTCATTCATTAGATCCTGCTCGCTACCAGCGACTGCGTGCGACGGCAAATCGCATCGAGGCACTGCACCCCGACTGCCCCCCGCGTGTCCTGGATGTGGGCGGCGGCGATGGCGCCCTTTGCCTGTTCCTGCCGGAAGCGGAGTATGTCTTAGCAGAGCCCGCCACCAATGGGCTGGGGGGCGGCACGGCTCTGCCCGAAAGGTCATTCGATGTCGTGGTGGCCTGTCACGTCTTGGAATACGTACCGGTTGGGGCGCGAGACAGGTTTCTGTTCGAACTGTGCCGCAAATGTCGAGGCCATGTCCTGATACTCGGCCCGTTTGAAGGCGACGCGGCCGTCGACGAGCTTGCCGAAAGACTCGTTTATCAAATTACAAAGGCGGACTGGGCTGCCGAGCACCTTGACTGCAAGCTGCCCACCATCGACTCCGTCAAGGCGTTTGCCGAACGCGCGGGGCTTCCTATAACCGTAACTGCCAACGGGAACGCCGCCGCTGTGTTCTGGATGATTTTTGCCATGCACTTCGCCGGCGCGTCAGGCGCAGGTCCAGAATTGGATTGCATTACCCGGTTCTTCAATGCCCACATGTCGGATAAAATGACCAATTCACTTCAGGCGAACGATTTCATGGTCGAGTTGTCTGTGCGTGGAACTCCTCTTCAGGACAGCAAAGCTCAATGAATCCTTTCGCTGGTTGTGAGAGGGTGAAGAAAGTATGGGTTGCCATGCGTTGGGCGATCAGCGTGCCGAGCCGCGTGGTGGCGATGCGTAATGCGGGTTACGGAGGTGGTGGCTCGCATCGCCATGTGGTTCTTGCTGCGAGTGGGCGCCGTCACCCAAACATCGTACGAACTGATCGGAGCGCGGGGTCGGCGGTCGCTCTACTCCTAGCCGCTTGACCAATTACATATGATTCGAGAGTGACGATGCCTCCTTTATTAGGCCAGCAGGACTATTCTCAAGAAGAATTGCGGAGCATGCTGGCATCGCTAGGTGAAAATGTCAAAGTTCATCGGTCCGTCCAGATGTTCTGCCCGGACCTGATCCATATCGGGTCAAACGTCCGCATCGACTGCTTCTCTTTACTGAGTGCCGGTCAGGAAGGTATTTTTATTGGTGACCATGTCCATTTGGCCGCCGGGGTCTACCTTTTCGGTTCAGGTGGACGAATCATACTGGAATCGTTCTGCGGTCTATCTTCACGGGTGGCGCTGTATACCGCCACCGAGGACTACATGGGGGGATTTTTGACGAATCCCACAATTCCGATGAAGTATAGGAATTTCCGCCAGGGCGACGTCGTGTTGCGGCGACACGCAATTGTCGGGGCGGGTAGTATCGTGTTGCCGGACGTTACCATCGGCCTTGCGGCCGCCGTGGGGGCACTCACGCTCGTTAACAAATCAGTTGAGGACTTTGCGGTGGTAGCCGGATATCCTTTCAGGATCATAGGCAAACGCAATACACGCATATTGGAGGACGAAAAGAAACTTCTGGGCGAAGAGAACGCTTCAAGGTAGTTCGAGGACGAAAGCCCGGAACCGCGGGGATACCCTGGGGGTTTACGCTGAGGTTCGGATGGAAAAATTCGACGCGATGCTGTCAATCATTTATCAAAAGTCAGCGCTTCAAAAGAAGAGGCTCACAAAGTACTTAGAAAAACAGGATGGAGCCTTTCTTGAAGAGGCGGAACAGTTCGCCGCCAGGTACTTCGGGTACCTGAAAGCGCAGGGCATTACCGTTGAAGAGGCGGTTGATGCCTATCTGCAACTCTGTCGCGATATGATAGCAAGCCAAGTCGAGTTTACAAAGACGGGCCGGTACCCGGTTGAATTGTCTTCAGCGGCGTTCGAAAGCGTTTACAACGACCGGAGAAAGATGACTGCCCACCTGGTCGGCCTGGCCATTTCTCAATATCTCTGGGCAACTCACTATAGGATGTATAAGTTCTTCAGAGACGCGATTCGGGACCGGAGCGATCGGATTCGTTCCTACCTCGAGATTGGACCCGGCCATGGATTATTCCTTGACCAAGCGCTCTCCTGCTTCCCCCAGTCGGTCGAGATCTGCGTGGTTGATATCAGTCCAACCTCTATCGAAATTGCCCGGTCGACTGTGAAGCACTTCCATCCCGACACGCAGGTCGACTATCACCAAGCTGACATGCTCGACCTCGATTTGGGAAAGCAATTCGACTTCGTCACAATGGGGGAAGTGGTTGAGCATGTGAATTTTCCCCGGAAGCTTTTGAAGAGGTTTCGAGATTTTCTGACGCCAGAGGGCGGCGGATTTGTTTCCACCTGCGTAAACTGCCCTTCCATCGATCATGTCTATCACTTTAAGCAGGTGGGCGAGATCCGCGAGATGCTTGAAGAGTGTGGACTCGCGATCGAGAAAGAGGCGGTTCTACCAGTCGAAGATTTACCCATGACCGAGATTGTTGAGAAGAGAATTACGATCAATTTCTGCGCGTTGGTTAAAAGGAAGCGAGGATGAGTCCACTTGGCCCAGCCGATTCGGTTAGCCCTTGGAAAATGGGCGCGCCGGCATTTCATCACTTCGGCTTTGTCGTCAGGTCGATTGCTGACACGGCCGAGGATTTTGCCCGGTCCGTTAGCGCCGATTGGGATGCTCAGGTTATCCATGACCCGCTCCAGGGCGTGCGCGTAACTTTCCTTCGCCCCCGCGCTCCCCAGAGCCCTGTCGTGGAATTAGTAGAGCCGGCGGGCGATAAGTCTCCGGTATCGGGCTTTCTGAAACACGGAGGCGGGCTTCACCATTTGTGTTACGAAGTCGACGGTTTGGAGGCTCACCTGGAAATCGCCCGATCCATGGGGATGCTCATCACCAGACTGCCGCAACCCGCCGTAGCCTTTGGCGGCCGCCGGATTGCCTGGGTTTACACCAAACAGCATCTGCTCCTGGAGTTGTTGGAAAAGTGATGGAAACGTTGCACCCATCCGTTGATTCCGCGATCGAGCGACGGCAGTGGGAGACTGCCTGGACACAACTCCAGCGGCTTTTTGCCGAGGCTCCCAATTTGGCTACGGCGCAGTTTGTGCTCGACCGCGCTGCAAAGGTGGCGAGCCACAAGAATGCCACGCCGTGCCGGTTGGCCATTCTGCGGTCGTTTACGGTGGAGCCACTCATTCCCATTCTTCGCGCCGCGGCGCGCCTCCACGGGATTGAGTTGACGGTGCAGTTAGGTGATTTCAATACCTACGTCCAGGATGTACTTGATCCTTCCAGCCGTCTTTACACGTTTGATCCGCAGATCGTCGCGATAGCCATCCAGACGCGAGATATTGCTCCGGACTTGTGGAACCGTTTCACTGACCTGTCCGTCCACCAACTTGAGGGCGAGGTGAAGCGCGTCGAAGAGGATTTGCGGAGTTGGATAAAATCTTTCAGATCTCACCATTCGGCCTCCCTTATCATCCACAATCTGGAGGTCCCTGCCTTTTGCAGCGCGGGAGTCCTGGATGGGCAGGTTGAGCATAGTCAGGGGGAGGCCATCCGGAGAATCAATCGCGCCCTTCGGCGTGCTGCGCAAGAAACGCCCGGCGTGTATGTACTGGACTACGATGGGTTGGTGGCCCGCTATGGCCGGTCGCGCTGGCATGACGAGCGGAAGTGGTTAACTATGCGAATGCCCATTGTGGCACAGGGCTTCTTCCCGTTAGCAAAGGAGTACGTGCGTTATCTCATTCCGAACCTGGGCCTGACGCGCAAGGTGCTGGTGATGGACCTCGATAACACGCTCTGGGGGGGAGTCATCGGCGAAGACGGGCTAAAGGGCATCAAATTGGGAGATGATTACCCCGGGGCTGCCTTTCTGGCCCTTCAGCGTGTGATCCTCCATCTGTACCAGCGCGGGAGCATTTTGGCTATTTGTAGTAAGAACAACTCAGAGGAGGCGCTTCAGGTTTTGCGGGAGCATCCAGCGATGCTTCTCCGCCCTGAACACATCGCTGCCTTCCGAATAAATTGGGAAGACAAGCCAAAGAATTTGCGAGAGATCGCGAAAGAGCTCAACATCGGAACGGATGCTTTGGCTTTTCTTGACGATAATCCCTTCGAACGCGAGCGCGTAGCCGCAGAAATGCCGGAAGTGTTCGTAATCAACCTGCCCCCTGACCCCATGGATTACGCTCTGGCGCTTCAAGATTGCCCTGTTTTTGAACGCCTTACCCTGGCAGAAGAAGATCGCGGCCGGGGACGCTATTACGTCCAGGAGCGCGTCCGGAAGGAGTTGCAGCAAAGCACGCCTTCTCTTGAGGATTTTTACCGGTCTCTCCGGATGGAAGCGCAAATTGCGACCGTCGATGCCACCACTATTGGGCGCGTGGCCCAATTGACGCAAAAGACTAACCAGTTTAACTTGACCACCCGGCGTTATACAGAACAGCAAGTCTGCGATTTGGTGAAAGACGTCCAGTCGCGCGTTTATTACCTTCGGCTCAAAGACCGTTTTGGGGACAGCGGGTTGGTTGGGGTCGCGATGATCCGGCGAAGCGGTGACGTGGTGGAGATTGACAACTTTCTCCTCAGTTGCCGCGTGATTGGACGCACCGTAGAGACGGCTTTGCTCGCCCACCTGGCTGCAGTATCTTTGGCGGATGGGGCCAAGATCCTACGGGGCTCGTTTATCCCCACAAAGAAGAATGCCCCTGCCAGGGATTTCTATTCTTCCCACGGCTTTAAACTGGCGACCCAGGATGGGGAGACTACCACTTGGGAGCTTGATCTACCTTGCAAAACGATCAAGTGTCCCGATTGGGTCAAATGTATAGTCGGAGAACGGACAAATATATGACAGAACGACGTATCGCATCGCGCGTGCGGCGAATCATCGCTGAGGTTTTCAGTCTGGAGGTCGAAAACGTCGCTCCTGAAGCATCACCGGAGACCATCGAGGCTTGGGACTCGGTGGGTCATCTTAACCTGATCATCGCGTTGGAGCAGGAATTCGGCGTACAGTTTACCCTCGGCGACATTGAGAAAATGATTGACGCGCCGGGAATTGTGCGTGTTCTAAATGAGCGTTGCACGGCGTAACGGTGCCTTAGGGGTGGCCGCAACCGGACGACCTCGCCGTTACGGGACGATGAAACGGGCGCTTGGAACGAAATTGATTAGGTGGAGAGCCGAATAGAAATTGCTGGAGCTACATGAGAAGGCGCTAAGGGGTCCGATGACCCCGGCCTGTAACTGCCACGAAGGGAACTTGGAACTTTACACCGAAGTCGCGGACCCCAACCGTCTACTGCCTCATCCCCTAGTGAGCGTGGTGATGATTACGTTCAACCACGGACCTTACATAGCCCAAGCCATTCAAGGGGTATTGTGTCAGGAGACGGACTTTCCGGTGGAGTTGATCGTCGGTGAGGATTGCTCCACCGACCAAACACGCGAGATCGTCCTTGATTTTCAGCGACGTTATCCGGAACAGATTCGGATCCTGTTTACGGAAAAAAATGTGGGAGCCCACAAAAACTTCCGGCGGACGGCGCTGGCGGCCAGGGGCAAATATATGGCCTTTTGCGAGGGCGACGATTGGTGGCATAGAAAAGATAAGCTTCAGCTTCAGGTTGATACTCTTCGCGCAGACGAATCATTGGTGGGTGTCGCCGGAGGGTTTCGGGATATTTCTGCGGAGGGTGAAGTCATGGCGCCGGAAAAGCAGAGCAATTCCGGCCTGCCGCCGATCCGTGTGGAGTATCAGGACCACATCTTCCATACGGTTATTTGCTATACCTGTACGGTGGTTGCAAGGACTGACGCAGTCCGCCGGGCGCTGCTGGGCGACACCCTCTGCCAAGATCGTTCGCAACTGATGGGAGACCATCCCCTCTGGTTAGAGCTGAGTCAACTCGGGCAGATGGTGTATTTCCGGGAGACCCTGGCCAGTTACCGGCACTCCCCCAATTCAGCATCAAGGCAGGGCGACCCTCTGCGGACTGCATACTTTGAAATGAGCTTTTTTGACATCAACTTTCGGGCTCTCCAACGCTATGCGCTGCCGGGCGATCCAATTAAGACGTCCAGAGCGCAGGTTAGTTTTGCCCGGCAAATTCTGCTCCATGCGGCATGGCTCGGCGAGGCGAAGGTGGCGATGAACCAATTGAAGCGCCTGAGACGGCTGGGCGAGACAGTTGGCTGGAGGGAAGTCAATTGCTTGTTTCTGGCTTCGATCCCCTTACCCCGAAGTTGGCTCAGGTCGGTCTACACAAGAATTGCCCCCCAATTGGAGCGGAAGGGGCTCAACCTTATAAAGCGTTTCGCGGGTCAGCCTCTTTTTAAGCCCCGCGACGAAAAGCAGTAGGTAGAGAAACCCCGCTCCTGGGTTGTGCGCAAGAGCGGGAGAATGACAGAGCATTCAGTGAGCACGTCCTTATACCAGCGCGGCTGCACGAAAACCAGCCCCTTGTTTATAGGAAGCTACTGTTAATGATCAAATTCTGAAGCCGGGAGAATCGGTTGATTCCAAACGTTTGCAAGCGATTCCTGAAATTCTGGGTTCCTTCGGGGCTCTTAGAAGCCTATCGCCTATCGAGAGGCCAGTCGTTTCGCCGCCGCTTGAAATGGAGTGAAGGTTACCCGCAGCTTGCCAAGGCCCGAGTTGAGGAGATGTTTCCCGGCGTCGAGTCTCTGGAGGTGAAAATTCCTTTCGTCGCCGTGAGCGGCGGGGATGAGTGTGTTCTGCCGGCGCGTGAACTGGCAGTGCTGGCGGGAATTTGTATGTGCCGCAAGCCGCAACATGTGTTCGAGATCGGCACTTACCAGGGGTCTTCGACAACCGCGATCGCGCTGAACACGCCGGAGAGCACGGAGGTGTATACGCTTGACCTTGATCCTTCAACACGGGACACGCATAAGCACGGGCTCGGTGTCGGCGGGATCTTGCCCTTTGAAGTCGGGGCTCAGTACCGGGTGAGCTCCGTCAAGTCCAAGATCCACCAGCTTTACGGTAACTCGTGGACGTACAACTATCAACCTTACTTAGGAAAGATGGACATGGTCCTGGTCGATGCGGATCATACATACGAGTTTGTCCGCAGAGACACAGAGACGGCTTTCCAGCTTCTGGCGCCCGGCGGGATCATTCTGTGGGACGATTACGTTTGGAACGAAAGGCACCCAGAGTGCGCCGGCGTCACTCGCTGCCTGAATGAGTTGGGTCGAAAGAGAAAGGTGTACCAAATCGACGGTACGCGACTGGCGATTTATTGCGACGGAGGCGGCGAAACCCGATGCCGAGGTTAAGCATTCTCGTCGTCTCCAACCTGTACCCCCCCTATTATGTGGGCGGATATGAACTTGGGTGCCGCGACGTGGTGGATGAGTTGACGTCGCGCGGTCACACCGTATCGGTCCTCACCAGCACGTGGGGAGTCGCCGAACCTTGCTCCCAGGGCGGAGTCCATCGCCGGTTGCAAACGAATATGGGTTGGGAACAGCGGTCGGCGCTCACGAATTTCCTGCGTCTGGCGCGGAAGGAAATCGTTAACCGGCGGGCCTTTTTGCGGTTGGCGCGCGAATCCAAGCCGGATGTTGTCTATTTCTGGAACATGGGGTGCCTATCCATCTTTCTGGCCTTCGATGCTCAACGCCTCGGCTTGAAGTGCGCCTATTATATTTCCGATGACTGGCTTGCGAACTGGCAGAAGGACTCCTGGTTCCGGCTGACTCGAGGCAATTACGCTTCGGGTTTTCGCAGAATAGGTCAGAAAGCGCTCCGCCCGGTTTTCCGCGTGTTCCGGATGAGCCCTCGGGGCGAGCTCAGGCTGGACCATGTCCAATTTGCCAGCGAGTACCTGAAGCGGTCGGCGATAGCGGCGGGGAAGCCGGTAGCCGAGGCCGAGGTCATCCGCTGGGGCATTGACGTCTCGCGGTTTGCTTATCATCCGCGGCTCACAGCGCCGAAGCGCATCCTTTTTGTCGGCCAGGTGGTGCCGCAAAAGGGCGTTCACACGGCTGTCGAGGCAATGAACATTCTTGTGAACGGGCATGCCCGGCACGATGTGCGCCTGACGGTAGTCGGTGGTAGCATTGCTCCGGATTACGTCGCTGAAATGCGAAAGCTTGCTGACAGCTACGGACTAAAGCAGTACGTTGAGTTTACGGGGTCGGTTCCACGTGAGCAGTTGCCCTCGTTGTATCAGCAACACGATATTCTCGTCTTCCCGTCGGTATGGAATGAGCCGTTTAGTATCAGCTTGCTTGAAGGGTTTGCGAGCGGCTTGGCGGTTGTAGCCACACCCACCGGCGGCAGTGCCGAAATTCTTGAGGATGGCCGGAATGCTCTTGTTTTCCCGCGCGAAGACGCGCAGACGTGCGCAGCGCGCGTTCTCTGCTTGGTGGACAACCCGGACTTCTTTGAGAAAATTCGGCAAAATGGGCGGCGCACGGTGGAGACGAGGTTTTGCTTCAAGAACATGGTTGATAAGATAGAGCATTCGCTCTACGATATCGCGGCGCTCCGTGACCAAAGTTCTTGCCGTGATCTGGGTCCAGAGAATTAGACCAAGTCTACAGCCCGGCGATAGTTTCCAAAAGCACCACTCGTGCTATAGAGGGGACTCAGCTCTTAGAGGTCTGAAGGCGATTTTGAAATTTGCGGGGAGATGTCCGAGGGAGAGAACTGCATGCGGGCTTTGGTGACGGGCGGTGCCGGCTATATTGGCAGCGAAACGGCGAAGGTGCTGGCGAACGCCGGCCATGAACCGGTGGTGCTGGACAACCTCAGCACGGGCCATCGTTGGGCGGTGAAATGGGGGCCCTTTGTGGAGGGGGACCTGGCAGACGCGGAATTGCTGCGTCGAACGCTTTCCGATTACCGCATCGAAGCGGTACTTCATTTTGCCGCGGTCGCCCTGGTGGGAGAATCGCTGCGGGAACCCCGCGAGTACTTTCGCAACAACATGGCGAATACCCTGAACTTGCTTGAGGCCATGCTCGACACCGGGGTAAATCGGCTGGTCTTCTCCTCCAGCGCCGCCACTTACGGTGATCCGCAGAAGATTCCAATCCCGGAAAATCATCCCCAACTGCCCGTGAATCCATACGGCGAAAGCAAGTTGATGGTGGAACGGGCGTTGAAGTGGTACGGGCAGGCATACGGCTTGGGTTGGATCTCGCTGCGGTATTTCAACGCTGCGGGCGCCGGCGACAGCGAATTGGGCGAAGACCATGAGATTGAGACCCACCTGATTCCGTTGACGATTCAGGCGACGCTGGGGCGGCGTCCATTCGTTGAGATCTATGGCGCCGACTACCCCACGCCGGACGGCACCGCCATTCGCGACTACGTGCATGTCACCGACCTCGCGGAGGCCCACGTCCTGGCCCTGGAGCACCTGACGCGAGGCGGGGAGAGCCAGGCGCTTAACCTCGGCACCGGACAGGGGCACTCGGTGCGCGAGGTCATCGGGGCTGTCGGGAAGGTTGCCGCCCGGGCCGTTCCGGTTCGCGAAGGCCCGCGCCGCGGGGGCGATCCCCCGGTGCTGGTGGCGGATGCCTGCCGGGCGGCCACCCTGCTGGGCTGGAAACCGCGCTTTCCGGAACTGGACGCCATTGTCGAGAGCGCCTGGCATTGGCACGTGGCCAGCGGTCGCTAAGCTTTGACTGCGATTCCCTAGGAAGCCGCAGCCGTTCCGGCATTCGCAAAGAGATGAGACGTCGCGATGAGGATCACGTTCATATTGCCGTGCTACACGTGGAAACCCATGGGGGGAGCCAGGGTGGTCTACGAGTACGCAAATCAGCTTGCAGCCCGGGGACATGAGGTGGCGGTGGTGCACCCGCGCCGTCTTTCCAGGTTTCCCGCGCCTCCTGCCGCGAGTTTTTCCCAACGATTGCGCCTCGCGCTGGGAAAGGTTCGGAATCTGGTGCTCACGCCCGGTGTTAGCTGGCAGCCGCTCGATAAGCGAGTCCGCATGTTGTACGTGTCGGAACCCGTCGCAAGCAACGTGCCGGACGGAGATGTGATCTTTGCGACGGCGTGGCAGACTGCCGTCTACGTCGAGGAGTATCCGACAAGCAAGGGGGAGAAGTTCTATCTCGTAATGGATTTTGCTCCCCTGACCGCGCCGCCGGACCGGCTGGCAGCCACTTGGCGCCAGCCTTTTCAAAAGGTTACTATTTCCCGCTGGCTTTATGACCAGGTTTGCGATGCAGGCGGCCGCCCTGAGAACACAATTAACATCCCAGTGGCGATCGATCACCAGCGCTTCCGGCTTACCCGCGAGATTGTGCCCAGGCCGAAACAGGCGGCCATGTTCGTCGGGTACTCGAACTACAAAGCGCCACAGGATGGAATACTCGCCCTGGAAATTGCCCGGCAGCGCCATCCTGAGATGAGCGTCGTCGTGTTCGGGCAGGGCAACAGTAGACCGCGGGGCGCCCCTTCCTGGTTTTCTTATCATGCAAATATTTCGCACGAGCGTCTGGTGGCTATTTACAATAGTTCGTCGATCTTTGTTTGCAGCAGCTTGGCAGAGGGCTTCGCCCTTCCCCCCGCTGAGGCCATGGCCTGCGGTTGTGCTGTGGCGGCCACGGATTGCGGCGGCATTCGGGAATTCGCCGAGCACGAGGTCACAGCCCTGCTCTCCGCGCCGGGCAACCCGGAATCTCTAGCCCACAATATAATCCGCCTCCTCGAGGACGAGGCCTTTCGCATCAGGTTGGCTGAAGCCGGGAATCAGCGCATACGACAATTTACCTGGGACCGGAGTACCGGCCTGCTGGAACGGTTCATCGGCGAACGAGTTTCTTTTAAAGCATCGGGTAAGCAACCTGTTCACCTACGGGAACGGTAACAATGGACAACGATGGAGTTCGCGTTGAGAAAGTCGAGGCCTGCATTCTGTGTGGAGCGCCAGGGCAGACGCTGTATGGCGCTCATCGCGATCGCCTTTTCAACGCGCCGGGCGCTTGGAGTCATCTCTCGTGCCGCGAATGTGGGCTGGTATGGCTGAATCCTCAGCCAGTGGCGGCCGACATTCCAAAGCTCTATGCGAACTATGCCACCCACGGTCCGGAAGCCTCCGCCATATCGCTCTCCCCGAATAATCCGGGCCTGCGGCACAAGGTCTTGAAGTTTGTCCAGGCCGCGTACTACGGTTACGCCACAAAGGACATCGGCTGGCTCGGGCACTATTTCGGGAGGGTGGTAGGCCTGCTGTCGCTGGTGCGCGACTGGGCGGGCAGTGCACTGATGTTCTTGCCCCGCATGCGCGGCCGACTAATGGACGTTGGATGTGGGGACGGCCGCTTCCTGGCGGCCATGCGGGAGGAGGGTTGGCAGGTCTTGGGGGTCGAGCCTGACCCGGAAGCCGCGCACCGTGCGCGCGAACAATACCATATCGAGGTCGGGGCCGGAACACTGGGCGACGCGGCATTTCCCGGCAATTCTGTCGATGCCATAACGATGCATCACGTCATTGAACATGTGCCTGACCCCGTTGCCCTTTTCAGAGAGTGCGGTCGAATTCTGCGGCCGGGGGGCAGCCTTGTAGTGATCACTCCCAATGTCGAGAGCCTCGGGCACCGTCGATTCGGAGAAAACTGGCGGGGCCTTGAGCCACCTCGCCATATTTTCCTGTTCTCGCGGGGGACGCTCGGCGCTTGTGCACAGATATCCGGGCTGGAGATTGTCTCCCTGCGAACGATGAGCCGCCTTGGACGTGAGATTCACCTCTTCAGTGTGGCCCTGAGCGGAACCCGGGAACACCTGCCACGGAGGGTCCGGTTTTCCCGAGCGGATCGCTTGCGGTCGTGGGTGTTCCTGCTTGTTGAAGAAGTAGTTCGCCTACTGAATGGCAAGGCGGGTGAGGAAGTGGTCCTCATCGCTAGACGACCATCATGACCACTGTGCAAGGACTTAACTCGTTGGAACTGGGCAATGGCCCACCCAAGCCACTCGTCGCGATCAGCATTCTTAACTGGAACGGCTGGCGGGATACCATCGAGTGCCTGGAATCCGTGCGCAAACTGGATTACCCTGATTACCTCACGGTGGTTGTGGACAATGGGTCAGCAAATGACTCATTGCCAAAGCTTCGCGATTGGGCCAGGCAAAACCTGCCTGACCAGCGCGGTTTTGTTGAGTACCCGATGGAGGTTGCGTGTCAGGGCGGCGCACAAGCTCAGGAAGCGGCTCTCGGCACATTGGTTCCACGGGATCGGTTAGTCCTGGTCTGCAATCGGGAAAACCTGGGATTTGCGGGTGGAAACAATGTGACCGTCCAGTATGTCCTGCGTAGGTCGCCCGCTGCGGATTATGTCTTCCTGTTGAACAATGATGCGACTGCGGACGAGGCTTGCCTGACGCGTCTGGCGGAAGCGGCTCAGTCAAGCGAGGCGGGCATTGTGGGCGCGGTGATCAAGCAGCGCGGCGGCAGTGATATCGCGTTCGCCGGCCTTGACGGATCTTTTCCGCTGCTTCGGCAGTTCTTCCCCCCGTTTTTGAATTTTCGGGCTGCCCTTCCCAACCCGGAGGCCGAGTTCTGCGTGTCTTTTTGGGTTAGCGGGGGGGCCATGTTCCTCCGCAAAGATGTCCTGGAGAATATGTACAAATCCACAGGGTGCTACCTTGACGACGCACTGTTCCTTTACGGGGAGGACGTAGATTTCTGCGGACGGGCGCGCAAGCTGGGTTATCGGAGTGTGGTGGCCAATCGCGCCGTCGTGTATCATGGGGAGGCTTCCAGCAGTGGCGGGCGCTTCAACCCTATTGCCTATTACTATAGTAACCGTAATAGGGTTCGCGTGGCTCGCCACCTTTTGCCTTGGCCCTTGCGTCCGCTGTTCCACGGCCTCAACGTTTCTCTGTGTCTTGGACGAGCAGGCAAGAATTTCTGGCGCGGCCAAAAGAGGGCGGCGCTGGCAATTCTGCGTGGTACCCTCGATGGATACTGCGGCAAGTTCGGTAAGTGGAAAGAACACGACGCCTTGGCCATGACGAAACGGAGGGCGGAAGCCGGCCCATCTTAACGTAAGACCCATGTAATAGATGTGTGACAAATAGGTTGGAGTCAATAAGAAGTTTCTCGACGTGGGTGTCGGGAAGAGAGCGGCTGGCCGATGGGCAAGCCAGATGCCGACGGTCGTTAATGCATCGCTGCAGAGGATTATAATGGAACGGAATGCCCGGCAAAACATGGTTACCGGGAGCCTTACTTGCCCCCGTCCAAGCTCTTAAGCAGTTCACTTACAACCCGCGCTTACTGGCAGTGGCTCGATACTGTCACCTTAACAATACGCTTCGAAAGGCCTATCAGTGGATGACCGGCGGGAAGCACAATATCCTGAGGGTGGACCTCGGACGTTTTGAGGTGCTCTTTCAGGTTCACTCTCCCCTGGAGTATAGAACAACCGAACAGTATTTCGTGAGCTACGAAAGGGACTTTATTGACGCGCTATTGTCTTCGCTCAGTGAAGGCGAGGTCTTTCTTGACGTGGGGAGCAGCATTGGCCAATTTACCGTTCCGCTGGCGAAGGCGCTTGGCACGAGCGGATTGGTGATAGCCGTCGAGCCCGAAGTAGGCGCTTGTGTGCAACTTGAGGAGAACCTGAGACTGAACGGGTGCTCGAACGTACGTATTCTAAGAGTTGGCCTGGGGGACGAGCCCGGACAGGGCTCCCTCTCATGGGCGGACGGGCGTTGCCCATCGTTGCTGTCTCGCTCGGTGGAAAATGTCGCTTCTCCAGCGGCACCGAGCGCCACTGGTGAGGTAGAAGTCGTAGCCGTGGAGGTGTGCGATCAACTGATGGAGCGCGAGCACTTGCCCATTCCCGCTGCGGTCAAAATTGATGTGGAAGGGTACGAGTACCACGTCATACGGGGTATGCGGCGAACCTTGCAAAATCCATCATGCAGACTGATTTGCTGTGAGATCCATCCTGCCTTTCTGCCGGGCGGAACCACTCCCCAGATCATCATCGAGGAAGTGAAATCCATAGGATTCACCGACATGGAATTAAAAGAGCGGTCTGGACAGATACACCTGGTCGCGCGCAAGCAACCTTCACAGCGAGGGAGGTAATGATCAACGGGTTGAGCTCTGAAATGAAAGTGCTAATTGTGGCGACGGAGATCGGAGAGACGAACGGCGGGAAAGGCCGGTATTCGTTAGAGATGGCGCGGAGCCTTCTGCCACAGCTTCACGCCCAGGGGGCTCAGGTCACCGTTCTGGCGCCCAAGGATGCTCCCCTGGAATTCCTCGAGCCGTATGCACGAATCGTGCGTTTTCCTGTCCCCAAGAATACCGGCATTTGGAGGGCGGTTTGGGAGGAAGTCTATATTCCCGCTTATGCCTGGGGTACGGATCTGTTGCTCGTCCTGAATGGCTCACTCCCGCTGGGCCCGCTGCGATCGAAACGAAAGATTGTGGTGTTTTACGATATTCATCCCTTGCAGCATCTGGCCGATCCCCAAGAGTTTCCCGGCCATTACAGCCGAAAGAACCTTCTGAGGGGATGTTATGAAATGCGGAAAGCGGCGCGGGACGCCGACGAGATTGTGACCATTTCGGATTCTGTGGGCAAAGATATTGCGACCCTCTTGCACGTGTCTCCGCGGCGGATGATGACCATTCCTTGCGCGATTGACTTGAAGGCGTTTCGTCCCCGGCCCGTCGAGGAAGTGGAAGCGGTGCGAAAGCGTTACCACCTTCCGCCGGACTTTTACTTGTTTCTCGGGCCCCCCCATGCCGAGGCGGGAAACAAGAAGAACCTGCGTGTGATTGTCCAGGCGTACTCCCAGGCCCCGGAGGGCGCAGACTATCTGCTCCCGGTGGTAATGGCAGGAGGCGAACGCGTCGGGCGCTTGCGGGAACCCATGCCGGCGCCATTGGGTGGGCGGGCGCTGCTGGACCAATGCTTATACCTTGGGTTCGTCCCCGACGAGGACTTGCCGGCCCTTTACACCGCTGCCCGGGCGCTCCTATTCCCTTCGTTACACGAGGGATTTGGAATTCCTCCTTTGGAGGCCGTGGCGTGTGGCACTCCGGTGGTGGCTGCTGATCGCCCCGCCATTCCGGAGGTCGTCGGGGATGCTGCACTGCTAATCGACCCGTTGCAGCCGCAGTCTCTGCTCGACGCCTTGCGCAAGCTGGGGCAGGGGTCTGTCCGGCAGGAACTCATCGCCAAAGGTTTTGAGCGCGCCCGCCTGTATTCGTGGGAGCGTAGCGCAGACTTGATGCTGCGCTTAATTCTTGAGGATAAAGTGAGGATATCAGGCACATGAAATCGGCGTTGATTACGGGAATCTCAGGACAAGACGGAAGTTATCTGGCGGAATATCTGCTCGGGTTGGGCTATCAGGTTTGGGGGATCGTGCGCCGCGAGTCCGGTTCGATGCAATGGCTCGAGGGAGTGCGCGGGCGGGTTGAACTGGTTTATGGCGACTTGCGCGATGCGGAATCGCTGGGTGTGGCATTTCAGAAGGCTTGGCCGGACGAAGTTTACAATCTCGCCGGCCAGGTTTTTGTCCCCACCAGTTGGGAATACCCGGCCGAGACGTTTGACATTAACGTGGGCGGTTTCCTTCGTTTGTTGCAGATCATCGAACGGACGAAGCCTGCAACGCGGATCTACCAGGCCTCCAGCTCGGAAATGATGGGCAATTGGGACGGAGTGTGCACCGAGCAGACGCCTCTCTGCCCGACATCGCCCTATGGAGTCTCCAAGATGGCCGCGCACCGGTTGGCCGAAGTCTACCGGCAACGCGGGCTATACGCCGTGGGCGGGATTCTATTCAATCATGAGTCGCCGCGGCGGGGCCCGGAAATGGTGACCCGTAAGATCACGCGGCACGCCGCGCGGTGGCTGCTCGGCGACCGGACCAAACTACAGCTTGGAAACCTCCAGGCGCGGCGCGACTGGGGCTTCGCGGGAGATTACATCAAGGCGATGCACGCCATGCTCCAGCAGCCGAAACCGAAGGACTACATCATCGGCACCGGAGTTTCGCACAGCGTTGCTGACTTCCTCCAGGCAACGATGGCAGCGATGGCGGAGCTCGCGCCTGGCGCGCACGTTCCTGCAACCATTGAGGAATGGGTGGAGGTTAATCCCAAATTCCTGCGGACGGGTGAAATCCATGACTTGCGAGCCGACGCGCGCCTGGCACACATAGAGTTGGGCTGGGAGCCCGCGGTGGATTTCAACCAGCTCGTGAGAATGATGCTCGAGTCCGATTTGGCCGTCGCCCGGCACTGATTCTCCGGTTGGGCCATTCCGTGCTGCCGGCCGCGGTCCGCACGCGAGGAACAGGCTACAAACAACTGAGCGTGGATGTGTTAACAGGTATACCGCGGCGAATCCGACGGCCTATGAATTTCGCTAAGGACAAGATAAGCATCGTCATACCCACGGTGGGGCGCTGCGACGAACTGCGGAGGACACTCCAGAGCCTCGCGCGGCAGACCCGCCGGCCCGATCAATTGGTCATCGTGGACGAGAAGGGAGAGGGCGAAGTCCTGGCGCAGGAATTCCCTGACTTAAGCATCGTCGTGACAACTTTCCCACGGGGGTCCGCCTCCGCCAAGCGCAATCGGGGCATCCAGTGCGTCGCTCCCAATATCGATCTGATTGGCTTCATGGATGACGACATTGTGGCGGAACCGGAAGCCATTCAGGAGGTCCTCGCTTTCTGGAAGACTGCGCCTGAGGAGATTGGAGGGGTAGGATGCAATTGGATAAACCAGCCCCCCCTCTACGCCCCGCGACTCAAGTCGCTGCCTATCGTCTCCCGCCTCGGCCTTTATGACTCCCGCGGCGGATTGGTGATGCGTTCGGGATTCCAAACTGTCCTGGGTATCGTGACTGAGAATCGGTATGTGCAGTGGCTCCCCAGCGGCGCCGTGGTCTATCCCCGGCACGTTCTCAACGGGCATTTCATGGACGAATGGTTTGGTGGGTATAGTTACCTGGAGGACCTGGACTTTAGTTACGACTTGGGGAAGAAGTACAAATTGGTCGTGGTGGCCAACGCGCGCTTCAGCCATTACCCGTCACCGATTGGCCGCGTTGATTCGTATGCTTTTGGTAAGATGGAGGTCGCGAACCGGCTCCATTTTGTGAAGAAGCACCCCGAACTTTCTCCGGCTTGTTGTGTTCTGGCGTTGGCGATTCGCACTTTGATGAGCATCTTTCTGGGGCTAAGGCATCGGGATGGGTCATACTTCAGGCGAGCATGGGGAAACGTGGTGGGCTTGGCTTTTGTCTCTGCCCGCGGGATCAAATGAGACACTTAGAAGAGAAGCCCAAAGTATGGGCCGCGATGGTTGCCCGTGCGCCCCGCTGTCGCCCCGGAGAGCGTCGGCGGGTTGGAGGAGAAGAAATAGCGTGGCTACCGGGGAAGTGAATCAGCACGGCGAAACAAACCAAACGAGGAGGCGCAGGGTTTTGGCTTGCGCATACGCGTGCCTGCTGGAATCCGGGTTGCCCGTCAGCGGCGGCGAGGCCACGCTGGGCTGGAGCCTGGTCCGGCAACTGGCGCGGTTCCACGACGTCTGGGCCCTCACCGCGACCGCCAACCGCGCCGGGATCGAGGCTGAACTGCAACGTCAACCGGTTGGCCACTTGACGTTCCACTACGTCGATTTGCCCCGCTGCTTCCGCCCGCTGTTGCGATTTCCCGGCGGCCTTCAGCTTTACGCCTACCTCTGGCAAATCCGCGCTTACTTTGCGGCCCGGAAGCTTCATCAGTCCGTGCAGTTTGACCTGTTTCACCACATCACCTTCGCCAACGATTGGATGGCGAGTTACATCGGCGCCCTGCTGCCCGTGCCCTTTCTGCGCGGCCCCTGTGGGGGAGCGCATCGCACCCCGGAAGGATTCGTCCGAGAATACTCAGCGGGCGCGCGGTTCTGGGAGCGGTTCCGCAGCTTCGGACAAAAAGTCCTTCGGCGCGATCCCGTTTTCGTTCGCAGTCAACGCCGAGCGAAGACGATCCTGGTGTGCAATCGGGAAGCGGCAGAGGCGATCCCCGCGCGGTTGCGGCAAAAAGTTGAGATGTTTCCGGTGAATGGAATTTCCCCGGAGGATTTGAGGGTCTTGGGCAGCACAGACGGACGGCAAGGCGTGGCTGCCGACCTTTCTCCCAACGGGGAAGGGGAAGTACGAACGCGAGCATCGTTCGAGGTCCTTTATGCGGGCAAACTCCTGGGACTGAAAGGCGTGGGGTTGGCGATCCGGGCATTTGGAATTTTCGCGCAACGTCATACGGACGCGAGATTCTCCGTGGTAGGTGACGGCCCGGAGCGCGCTCGTCTGGAATCGCTGGTTCACACCCTCGGGCTTGAGAGCTGTGTTCGTTTGAAAAAATGGATGCCCCGCTCGGAAGTTCTGGCCTTGATGCAGGAATGCGACGTGTTTCTGTTCCCCAGCCTGCGCGACGGAGGAGGGGCGGTGGTGGTGGAGGCCATGGCCGCCGGCAAACCGGTGATCTGCATGGACCTTGCCGGGCCGGGAATGCACGTCACAGATGAATGCGGCATCAAGATTCCCCCGCGCTCCTCCCGCGAGACCGTGGAACTCATGGCGCAGGCCCTGGAGCGGCTGTACCAAGACGGCGAACTCCGCTGCAAAATGGGTCAAGCAGCCCGCCGCCGCGCCGAGGAAGTCTACGCGTGGGATCATCTTGGGGAACGGCTCCTGAAAATCTACGACGGGATACGGGACACGGGACACGGGATACGGGATACGGGATAAGGGATACGGGGTATGGGAACAATGCCGACAACTCCCTGTTCCGTGTCCCCAACCCCAAACCGCAAAGTCCGTCTTCTGAATCCCGTATACAACATTCCGAACCGCATCCCGTATGCCGAGTATCCCGTGTCCCTTATCCCTTACCCCGTGTCTCGTATCCCGTATCCCATGTCCCGTATCCCGTTCACTATTTTGTGAGGCCGAAGTCCACCTTGGGCGCTTGGCGCGCGCTTTCGGTCGTGTTGAAGTAATCGTTGTTGCGTTGGAACCCGGACCAGCGGGCATAGATGTTGTTGGGGAATAGACCGATATAGGTGTTGTAATCCTGGAGGGCCTCATTGTAGCGGCGGCGTTCCACGGCGATGCGGTTTTCGGTTCCGGCCAATTCGTCCTGGAGCGCCAGGAAGTTCTGATTGGATTTCAGATTGGGATAGTTCTCGACAACGGCCAGCAGCCTGCCCAAGGCGCCATCCAACTGGCCATTCGCGGCGATCTTCTCCGCCGGGTTGCGGGCGCCCAGCAAGGCGGCGCGGGCATTGGCAATATCTCCAAACACCTTCTGCTCCTGCTGGGCATAGCCCTTCACGGTGGCCACCAGGTTCGGGATCAGGTCGGCGCGGCGTTGCAGCACCACATCCACCTGCGACCATGTTTGCTTGATGGTTTCGTTCTTGCGCACCATCTCGTTTCTGGCGCTGACGTAGGATCCTCCCACCACGAGTACGCCAAGCACCACCAACACCACCACGACTCCCACTAGCGCTAACAGTGCCTTCATCGGTTTTCCTCCTCGCTTTTCGTTTTTGGGGTGCCCAAAGCGCTCAGGGCGCCACTACGTTCGCCAGCCGGCGGTCAATCTCTTCGGTGACTTTGGCGACCCTGTCGAGGTAAGCGTCGAAGGTCGCTTGCACATCCACATCACGTCCACGCTTGTTCCCTTCGCGAACCGCCAAAATCGTGTCAAAGGGAGAAGGATCGAACCCCAGCAGTGATGCCAGAAGCTGCACCGCCGCTCGCTTCGTCGGAGGGGGATCCTGTCCCAGCGCAATCAGCGCGTGCCGGAACAGCGCGGCGAACGTCGAAATAGATGACGTCATGAGTTCCAGCGTCTTTTTGCGGTCAGCCGGATGCCTGAGATAATGCTGTCGCAAGCGCAAGGTGTTGTTCCGCAGCTCCCGCTCTACTTGCAGCCGATGTAAATTCATCGGAACGTCGAGCGGGGCGATAACATCTTCCCCGTGTAGAATCCGGTGAGCCGCCTTGATGTCCCACAACTCGATGGCGAAAATGTCAGACGAATGCTGAAGCTCGTGCAGCGTTAAGAGCAGCGGGGCAGGGTGCCCTTTCTTCACCCACCAGGCGGCAGCAGTATGCAGCTTGCTCAGATCGTCACGGCCTAGGCTCTTCAGGACGCAGAGGATGTTCAAATCAGAATGCCCGGGGCGGAATTCGTCTGTCGCCGCGGAACCATAGAGTATTACAGAAAGCAGGTTGCCCCCGGCCGCAGCTTTGAGCCGGGTCACCAATTCCGTCAGTCCTCGCTCGTCGATCATGACTCTCACTCCCGGTTTGCTTTTTGAACCGTGGCGACATGATGAGCAAATTTCCCGCCGCCCGCTTCGCGGGCTCGGACGGGCGCGCATCCCGTGTCCAGCCGAAGATACAGATAAAGATCAGACCCTGACAAGTTGTACTTGAGACATTTTTTCATGTTCCTTTATTTTCATCAACATCGCCGGATGCACCTTCATTTTTTGGCCAGAAGCCAAGCACAGGTGATCAGCTTGTTGACCGATCCCCTGAAACCCGGTTAAGTGGGCCGCCGCCCTGGCACCTGCCACCTGACACCTTTTTTGGCCTTCCTTTGTTTTCATCAACATCGCCGGATGCACCTTCATTTCTGAAGGCAGTGGAGCGGACACCTGACACCTGACACCTGACACCTGCTCTTCACCACCCGCCGCCCGCGCCGCCCCCGCCGGACCCACCGCCACCAAAGCCGCCAAATCCTCCTCCTCCGCCGCCGAATCCTCCTCCACCCCAACTCCCACCGCCCCAGCCGCCGCCTCGCCGCCCGCCTCCTGACAGTATGGAGAACAGGAACAACGGACCCAAGAACCTTAGCAGAAACGGTCCGAGTACTATCAATATGATGATTAGAGCAAGAATCTCCCCGCCGGTCAGATGCACTTGCTGCCCATGGCCGTGATCCGTTGGGGCAGCCGCTTGGACTTGACCCAGGCTGTCCAGAGAAACGTGGCTGTCCTGCGCAATCACGTCTGCAATCTGGCTCACCATCTGCAAGACGGCGCCGTTGTAATCGTCCTGGCGCAACAGCGGAACCATGCTGCGTCCAAAACCGCCCACCTTGCCGTCAGGCAGGATGGGTTCGAGACCGTAGCCGACCTCCGTCCAGTACCGGTGGTCGTCCGTGGCCAGCAGAACCATGACGCCCCGGTCGGTTCCCTTGTATCCCACGCCCCACTTCTGGAAGAGGCGGTTGGCGAAGTCTTCCACCGTGTCGCCGTCCAGGGTCTTCACGGTGACCACGGCAATCTGCGCCTTGGCTTTTTGATCCACCTCTGTGCTTAAGGTGGTCAGTTTCTCCACGGTCGCCGCGTTAAGGACACCGGCAAAGTCGTTCACATAACCTTGCGGATTCAGTTTCTGCCACTGTTCGGCGCGGCCGGACACAACGGCAATGAGTCCAAGTGCAAGGATCAGGATCGGTAGGAAGGAGTAACGGGAACGGAGTTGGAAGTGGCTGAACATGGACCGTATCAGTATACTCACAAGTGTAGCCTTTGTCAAGTCAAAATGAGGCTAGAGCGCAGCGTCTACGGCTGAGGCGTGCCGGGAATGTTCGGCGCGCGGTGAATCTCTCCTTCGACGGCCTCGGACAAGGAAATGTTGTTTCGATCCAGCAAGGTTCCCGTGGCCACTTCGTACTGGATCAAGGCCTTGGCGTAGGCGGCGCGGTCCCTTACCACGTTGCCTTCGGCGGTGGCCAGGTTGCGCTGGGCGGTAATGACGTCCTCCACCGTGGCCGACGCGAGGGTGAACTTCTGTTGCTGCATCTCGAGCACCTGGCGGGATACGGCAGCCAGTTTCAGCGTGGCGTCCAGCGTGCTCCGGGCCTGCTGCACCGCGCTCACCGCTTTGCTGACGTCCCAAACGGCCTGGTTTTTCGCGTCCTGGAGCTTCATCTGCAACTGGCGCTGTTCCAGCAGGGCGCGCCCGGCATCGGCCTGGGCCTGGCGGTTGCGAAAAGGGATGCCGACTGAGAGCCCGTATTGGATGTTAGGGTAATCGTTGGCGAACACATTGCCGAACGTGGGGCGGAGCGCCCCGCCCAAGCCGGAGAAGCCGTACGTGGCAAAAACCTGGACGCTCGGCAGCAGGGCATTCCGCGTTCCCTGAATCGTGTACTCTTGGTTGCGCAAGTTCAAATCCGCCTGCTCGATCTCCGGGCGATGGCTGGCGGCTTCCCGCATCGCCTCCGCCAGCGCGGGTACATCATCCGGATGCGGCTCCGGCAGCTTGTCCGTGGGGGAAATCTCCACCACGGCCAATTCCTCATTGAAGCTCTTGGAGATTTTAGCTTTCAGGGACTGGGCGTCTTGCGAGAAGGTGTTTTGCGCGACGAGCAGGACCTGCTGCTGGTTGGCCACTTCCTCCTGGCTGCGCAACACGTCGTACTGCGCCACGGCGCCCATTTTCAGTTCGGCCTGATTGCTTTCCAGCAGCTTTTGCGCGTACCCCAGGCTTTCCTGGGCCACGCGAATGCTCTCCGCGTCGGCCAACAGATCGAAATAGGAGCTCATCACCGCCGACACTTCGGTAATGACACTCTGCCGGAAAACGGCCATCGAATATTTCAGGTTATTTCGGCCGATGCGGATAAACCTGGCATTGGCGCGCCGGCCAAAGCCATTTAACAGGTTCTGGGTAAAGCCCACGGAAACGCCGGTGACAAACTCGGGATTAAACAGGGACGTCGTGGTGTTGTCCGAATAACGATAGCTATACTCCTGAACGCCAACGCTTGTGCCGCTCACAAAGCTCTGGCTGTAACCTGCCTGGAAATACGCAAAGTGGCTCGTCTCAACCGGGACCCCACTCACCACGGTGTAGTTCAGCGGGGTGATGGCGTTCGTCCAGCCATAGAATGCGTAGACGCCCGGATCGAAGGATCCCCCTCCCATAGCGTTGATGCTGGTGCCCCCCAAGGTACCGCCCGGCGCCACTGCCGCCGCCTCCACCTCCACCACCCACGCCGGCGCCCAGGCTGCCGGAGAAAAGAGTAGTTGATTGAAAGGAGCCGGCCACGCCGCGTGTTGCTCCGCCGCCCTTGGCGTGCAGCAGGTCGGTTTGGGCAATGGGCAGGTTGTACCGCGCCACGGTGATACTAAGATTGTTTTCCAGGGCCAGTGCGATGGCGTCATCGAGGCTCAGTAGCAGTTTGTCGCCGGTAATCAGATCCTTGAGCCGTTGTGAATTATCCATCCTCGGGGCGGGGACAGAGCGCACGAAGTAAGGAGCAAAAATATCAGGAAGGCTGCTGCGGTTCTTCGAGAAGTCGATCCGCGTCACGTCGTCACGCGCGGGGGCTTCCTGGCCGTCTTGACAGAGAGACTGCCCACCGAATAACAAAAGCAGGATGGGAATTGCGGCTATTGACCGCCAAAATGGCTGTCGTCTCAGCATGTGCACTTCTCCGTTGGCTTCAATTCATGTTCGGGAGGGCCTCTTCGAATAAGTACCCGGTCGTTCGAGGGCCGAATCCGATAGTTCAGGCGCACTCGCGCTGCCATACTCAAGATTCTGGTTAGCTCTTTCATATTCAGTGCGTTGGGCATGGTTTGCGAGATCCCGCCGTGCGCCCAAGACGTTCGGTCGTGGGATTGCGGTGGCCGGAATCGAACACTGGCACAGGCTTGGAGGCGAAGAACTCGTGCCACGGGCATGGCCAGGATGGCCATGGCACTTTTTTATCTCGGCCCTGCCGCGCTGCGTGGCGTGCCGAAGTCGCACACGACAATCCCACAAACGAACAGTGCCAAGCCGTATTGGCGATCGAGCGGGGCTGCAAGCCGTTGAATGGGCTCGGACGAACTTCTTCGACCGATGGCACCGCGGTTGCCCAATCAGGGTAGGATGACCGCACCTCGCAGCGACCAGCCGGAATCCAGTCTCAGGACTTCGGCTGAGAACTGAAAGCTGATAGCTGATAGCTGAAGGCTGAGAGCTGAAAGCTGAAGACTGAAAACTGAAGACTTGTGCTGCTTGACGGAGGATTTATGCCAAAGGTGGAACGCATTCGCGAGACGGTGACGGGGCCATTGGGATTTGACTACGTGAAACAGAGGACCGATGCCGGCTGGCACCTGGTGGCAGTGGAGTGGGAGCGCGAAGTGGAGGAAGCGGCTCCAGAACGCACCCGGCCCGGGGAGCCGGTTCCCTATGGTTCGCAGGTGGCAAGAGACTGTACGCGTTTGGAAGAAAGCTCCTCCGAGATGAACGCGCTCAGCTTGATCCTCGAACTGATTGTTCAAGACCGCTCGCTATCGAACATGGCTGAGACCCTCAACCAGCACGGGTTTCGCACCCGTGAGGGAACAAAGTGGACAGCCGTATCCGTTTACAACCTGCTACCACGTCTCATTGAGGTGAGCCCCCGGATTCTGTCCACTGAAGCGTGGCAGGAACGCAGGAAACAGATGGCGGAAAATAGGGAGTAGGGAGTGGGGAATAGGGATTAGGGAATACCACTCCTAATCTCTGACTCATTGGCTATTCACCATTCACCATTCATCATTCATAATTCACCATTCATCATTCAGCATTCATCATTCCCCATTCCCTCCTTCTGTTCGATATCGCCAATACGAATCCCAAAATCGAACACCGGCACAAAGAAAGACGTCCTGGATACTCCCGTAATTCATCAATTCCACTACAGTTAGGTGCAATTACCGCGTGGCACGTCCCGTGCTTATTCGAGGGTGAAAGAATCGCGCGTTGAGCCCTTGGGGATCGGCAGGGAAGCGCTATAAACGAATCCTGAAACCGATCTGGGTTGGGTTTTCGATGATCCGATGAGCCGATCCTCCAATTTCCCGATACCTCAATGGCGCGATTTTCGGAGATCGCAATGGACATCCGCCGTGACGACTTAATTCGCAAGCGACGCATTCGCCGCATCATTTACATCGTGGCCGGGCTACTTGCCATCGGCTCGGTGACGCTGGGTGTTTCCCGCCTCAAGCCCGCGGCCCCGAGCGTGGACAAGGCTACCGTGTGGGTTGACACCGTCAAGCGCGGTCCCATGCTTCTGGAAGTTCGGGGCCTGGGCAGCCTGGTGCCGGAAGACATCCTGGTGGTTTCCGCCCCGGTGGACGGGCGGGTGGTGCGCCGGTTGCTGCTGCCCGGCTCACAAGTAACTGCGGACACCGTCCTAATGGAGTTGACCAACCCGGAACAGGAGCAAGCCACGCTGGATGCGGACTGGCAACTGAAAGCCGCCGAGGCGGGGTACAAGAGCACCAAGGCACAGCTTGATAGCACGCTGCTCGACCAGAAGGCCAAGGCCGCGCAGGTGCAATCGGACTACATCGAAGCCCAGCTTAACGCGGACCGGGACGTGGAACTGGCCCGGCGCGGCCTGGGCTCGGAACTGAATGCGAAAGTGACCAAAGCCAAGGCGGAGGCGCTGGCCACGAGCAATCAAATCGAAAAGGAGCGCCTGGCGGTGAGCGCCGCCTCCGTAAAAGCACAAATGGATGAGCAGCAGGCGAAAGTGGAGCAATTACGCGCGCTCTACGAGCTGAAGAAATCCCAGCTTGCTTCCCTACACGTGCGGGCAGGCGCGGACGGCGTGTTGCAGGAACTCGATGTGGAAGTCGGGCAGCGCGTGCCCGCCGGAACGCCGCTGGCCAAGGTGGTGCAGCCCACACGGCTGAAAGCGCAATTGAAGATTCCCGAAACCCAGGCCAAGGACGTGCTCATCGGGCAAAAGGCGTCCATCGACACGCGGAACGGCATTATTCCCGGCCACGTGATTCGGGTTGACCCTTCGGTGGTGGAAGGCAGCGTCACCGTGGACGTGAAACTGGATGCCCCGCTGCCCCAGGGCGCTCGCCCTGACCTGAGCGTGGAAGGCACTATCGAAATCGAAAACCTTCCCGACGTCGTTTACGTAGGGCGTCCTGGTTTCGGCCAGCCCAACAGCACCGTGGGCATCTTCAAGCTTGACGAAAACGGCAAGGGAGCGACGCGCGTGCAGGTGAAGCTGGGCCGCGCGTCAGTGAATTCCGTGGAAATCCTGGGCGGCTTGCAGCCCGGCGACCAGGTCATCCTGTCCGATATGTCGCAATGGGACGCATTTAACCGCATCCGGCTGGACTAATTTCCGCTTTTCGATTGCCGATTGTCGATTGGATAGAAACAGGGAATGCGAGGATCGAAAGCATCATGAAGCTTTGGAACGAGTTTCGAATTTCGTTCTTCTGAACTAATAAGGTGATGCAAGCATGACTGGCCTGCCCGACGAACCGGTGGACGTGGAAAGCGCGACGGAAGCCCGGATCCTGATTGCTGATGACCAGACTGACACGCTGTTCGCTCTCAGTCTGCTGCTTCGGCACCACGGCTACCAGGTGCGGCTGGTTAATTCCCCAGCCGCCATCCTTGCGGCGTTGCGCGAGCAGCCCTTCGACTTGTTGCTGATGGACTTGAATTACACCCGCGACACAACTTCGGGCCGGGAAGGTTTGGACCTGTTGACCATTCTCGAAGCCACGGGCGACTTGCCGATCGTGGTGATGACGGGTTGGGGCAGCGTGGATGTGGCGGTAGAAGCCATGCAGCACGGCGTAGCCGATTTCGTCCAGAAGCCCTGGGACAATGCCCGGTTGCTCGACATTCTCAGCAAGCAGATTGAGCAGGGCCGCCGCCGACGGGCGGCGCGGCAACGTCAGCAGGAAGATGATCTGCGGACCCAACAGGCCATGAACGATCTGCGTCGGCAGGAGGAGGAGATCGAGGAGGCGTGTCACATTCAGGAGCGACTGATGCCGCTCGAAATTCCGCAACTCCCGGGATACGAAATCGATGCGGCCTGGCACCCGGCGCGCAGCGTGGCGGGCGACTATTTTGACGTACTCAAATTCGACAGCCAGTCACTGGCGGTCTGCATCGGCGACGTTGCCGGAAAAGGCGTGCCGGCCGCACTGCTGATGGCGAATCTGCAAGCCACCATCCACGGTTTTGCGGGGCCGCACGTGCAACCCACGCAACTGTGCGCCCACGTGAACCAGGCCGTCCTGCCGCACGTGGGTGAGAATCGGTTTATCACTTTCTTCTACGGCCTTCTCGATGCCTCCGCGCGACGCCTTGCCTACGCCAACGCCGGACATAACCCGCCCCTGCTGGTTCACCGGGACGGCTCGTGCGAACGGTTGGAAAGTGGAGGGCTGGTTCTGGGACTGGCGCCCAATTGGCAAGGTCAGCCGGGAATGGTGGAACTTGCTCCCGGCGACCGCCTGGTTCTATTCACCGACGGCATCACCGAAGCTACCAACGCGCAAGGAGAGGAGTTTCAGGAAGAGCGCTTGCTGGCCATGGTCACCGCTCATCGGCGCCTTCGGCCGGCCGCCATCAAAGAAACGATTATGGCGGCGCTCCGGGAATTCGCCGGAGACAAATGGAACGACGACGTCACGCTGCTCGTACTGGGAATAGTAGACAGTGAACAGTGAACAGTGGGCAGTGGACAGGGAACAGGGAACAGAAGGAGTCAGGAGCCAGGAGTTAGGAGTTAGAAGAGGTCGCTTTTGGGGTGGGTGCTGATGGCTGAGCGCTGAAAGCTGATAGCTGAAAGCTGAAAACTGCTCGGCGAGTATCAAGTCAGGGAGTTTCAAGCGGATTGAAGAACTTCAGGCCGGGGAAGCGCGCGAAGTCCCGATCCGTAGTGGCGAGGGTTGCACCATGCTCGATGGCTAACGCTGCCAAATGTGCGTCCGTGATCAGAGGCCCACGCGCTTGTCCCCTGGTCAACAGGTCGCGGAGGATCTCCCAATGCTTTTCACCCGGATTTACCAGGGTCACCGTGGGTCGCTCAAACCACTCCGCAACAATGGCGGTGGCTTCCGTGACGGAAAGCGGGTGTTCCAACGGGCGTGAGCTCGTGCTGATCCGCATGAACGCCAGCAGCGCTATCCACGCGAGCCCAACGGGTTCCGGCGCGGAGAGGGTGCTTTCAACCCATTCGCGAGCCAAATCGTGTTGAGGGGAGGAAGGATCGTAAGCGTACAGGAGGAGGTTCGCGTCTACGAGAATCATCGGTGCAGAGGCCCTTCGATCTGGTCGATGAGTTCCCAGACGTTGTCGTAGCTGAACCCTGGGCGAAGTCCCAAGGGGCGGGCTTTGACCTTGAACGGTGGAAGGGAAGTGGCCTGCGAACGAACGCTTAGACCCGTGCGGAGGGTGCGATTCACGACCGTCTTAAAAGGTTCACCGGTCTTACGTGCTTCGGCTCGAAGCTTGGCCGCCACATCGTCATCGAGAGTTAAGGTCGTTCGCACATCATGATGTTATTTGATGAGCATCATGATGTCAAGCCTTGGTGCTGATGCTAATGCAGGGTCGCTTCTAGCCGGCAGGTGGCGGGATCAAGCCCGGCGTTTTGAAAGGAACCGGTACACCTAAGCGCGTTGCGCAATTGACGAGGGAATTTAAACCATGAGCGCATTATTTCAAGACCTACGTTACGGCCTGCGGATGATGGCCAAGAATCCGGGGTTCACGGTATTGGCGGTGTTGACGCTGGCACTCGGGATTGGCGCCAACAGCACCATCTTCAGTTGGATCAACTCCACGTTGCTGAATCCCATTCCCGGCCAGACGCACACTGCTGAACTCGTGTCGGTCATGAGAGGAGAGCGCAGTGAGCACCCCACGCCGCCGTTCTCATATCCGGACTACGTGGATATACGGGCTTCCAACCAGAGCTTGTCGGGCCTCCTGGCTTACCACGACGACTACATTTACATAACCGGCAGCAGCAAGCCCGAGCGCGTCTACGGCGCGAGTATCTCCGCAAACTACTTCCAAGTGCTGGGCGTGCAGCCCATCCTCGGGCGCGGCTTGCTGCCGGGCGAGGAAGAAAAACCCGGAAGTGTCCCTTCGGTGATGATCAGTTACGGATTGTGGCAAAGCCACTTCGGCGGCGACCTTGCCATCGTGGGCAAGAGCATCCAGCTCAACCGGGTTCTGGGCACGATTGTGGGCGTGACTCCCCCGGAATTTCAGGGGTGCAAGACGGGATTGCGCACAGACCTTTGGGTCTCGCTGGGCAACAGTGGAGCGAAGCTGCGCTCACGGGACGATTTCTGGCTCCAGGTTCTAGGGCGCCTCAAACCCGGAGTGACCCGCCAGCAGGCCGAACAGGAACTCAACCTCCGGATGCAACGCATCGTGGAGCAGTTCCCAGACTCGCATCGCGGCCCCAACCAGATCAGCCTGGACCCGCTCTGGCGTTCACCCTTTGGGGCGAACGTCTATATGTACAAGACCTTACCCATGTTGCTGGCATTGGCGGCGGTGCTGCTGTTGCTGGCCTGTGCGAATGTGGCCAACCTGCTGCTCGTGCGCAGCGTGACCCGCCGTCGTGAAATTGCCCTGCGCTTGTCCATGGGCGCCAGCCGCTGGCGGCTGGTGCGGCAACTTCTGGCGGAAACCCTTTTATTGGGTCTGGCCGCGGGCGTGGCCGCCGTGGTCCTTACCACCTGGACGGCACGAACCTTTGCCGCCTTTTTCCCCCCCACCGCGAATATCCCTCTCACGCTGAATGGCCATGTCGATGGCACCGTTTTCCTCGTCACGATGGCGATCTCGATTCTCGCGGCCATGGTTTTTGGAATCCTGCCCGGCGCTGCGCACCTCCCGGCTGGCCCCCATTGCGGTTTTGAAGGAGGAGGCCAGCAGCGTGTCGAGCGGGCCCCAGAAGCTGCATGTGTCGAGCGTGTTGGTGGTTTCTCAGATCGCCCTCTCGCTGCTTCTGCTGATCTGTGCGGGCTTGTTCGCGCGGAGCTTGCGGAATGCCCAGCGGCAGTATCCCGGCTTTGACCCGGATAATCTGCTCGTGGCCTCTTATGACCTCGGTCCCGCGGGTTATTCCGAAGCCCAAGGCAAGGCCTTCCATCGGGAAGTGCTGGCGAAAGTTGCTACTCTCCCTGGGGTGGAGTCAGTCACCCTAGCGGACTTCTCGCCGCTCAGCTTCTCCCTCCATTCCGACATTTTTGGAGTCGACGGATACATTCCCCAACCCGGCGAATCGATGGAACTTGACCGCCCCGTGGTGGGGCCGAATTACTTTCGCACCATGCGGACACCGCTGGTCGCCGGTCGCGAGTTTACCGAACAGGATGGGGAAAAATCCCAGACGGTGGCCATTGTGAATCAGGAGTTCTGTCACCGTTACTGGCCGGGTCAGGACCCGCTGGGCAAAAGGGTCAGCCTGTATGGTGATACGTTCAGGGTGGTCGGCGTGGCGCGCAACGGCAAGTACCGGCGCCTGGTTTATCCTCCTGTCCCTGCCGTTTTTCTACCGCTGTTCCAGGATTACTACAGTCTGGTGACGATTCACGTGCGTATTTCGGGGGATCCCCAGGCCTTTGCCGCGACGCTCGAGAGAACTATCCACGACCTCAACCCTGATCTGCCGATCTTCGGCGTGACAACCGTGAAATCCAGCATGCAAATGGGGAGCATCTTCGAGCGTCTCGCGGGAACGTTCGCGGCTGTTTTTGGCGTATTGGCCCTGATCCTTGCGGAGGTGGGCATATACGGAGTTGTTGCTTACACCACACGGCAGCGCGCCCACGAGTTTGCGATTCGCGTGGCGGTGGGCGCGCAACGCGGTAACGTTTTGCGTCTGGTACTGGGGCAAGGTCTGCTGCTCACCGTGGCCGGGCTCGCCGCAGGCATCGGCGCATCTGTCCTGTTGACACGCTACCTGAGGAGCGTCCTGTTCGGCGTCACCACTACCGACGCTCCTACCTATGTCGGAGTGGCTCTGTTGCTTTGCCTCGTGTCACTGGCGGCGTGTTATGTCCCTGCACGAAGGGCCACCAAGGTTGATCCGATGACGGCCTTGAGGCACCAGTAAAGAAGTCCTATGAAGGAAGAACAATGAGCACCTTGCTCCACGACCTCAGATACGGCATGCGGATGTTGGCGAAGAATCCCGGCTTTTCGGCGGTGGCGGTTTTGACGCTGGCGCTGGGGATTGGCGCTACTACCGCGATTTTCTCCGTAGTGAACGGCGTGCTGCTCAATCCGCTGCCCTTTGCGCAATCCGAGCGGCTGGTGGCGCTCTATTCGCGGACACCGCAGGACCCGAATTGGTCAATTTCTTATCCTAACTTTCTGGACTGGGTGCGCAATAATCGGAGTTTTTCTGCCTTGGCTTCTTTTCGAGCCGACAATTTCAATTTGACCGGGGTGGGCGAACCCGAACGCGTGCCGACAGAGATGGTCTCTGCCAGCTTTTTCCCGATCCTTGGCGTAAAACCCGTCATCGGCCGGGTGTTTCTTCCCGAGGAAGACCGCTTGGGCGCAGCCCCGGTGGCGCTGATCAGCGGCGGATTCTGGAAGCGCAGGTTCGGTTCTTCGCCGGCCGTGTTGGGTCAACCTCTGATGCTTAACGGCACGGCATACACGATTATCGGCGTGATCCCGGCCAGTCTCCACTTCGTTGAATTTAACTTTCCCACCAGTGACCTGTACGTTCCCATCGGGCAGTGGAGCTTGCCCGCATTTCGCGACCGCAAGATGTGCATGGGGATGGACGCGGTGGGGAGGCTCAAGCCGGGCGTCACCTTCGAGCAGGCGAAGGGCGATATGGACACGCTGGGACGCCGATTGGCCGAAGAATACCCGGAGGCCGACAAGGCTACAGGGATCACGATGGTGCCACTGAAACAAGACATGGTGGGCGACATCCAGCCCTTGCTGCTAGTGTTGCTGGCTGCCGTGGTTTTTGTGCTCCTCATCGCGTGCGTGAACGTGGCGAATCTCCTGCTGGCGCGCTCGACGGCCCGCGCCCATGAGTTTGCCATCCGCTCGGCGCTGGGGGCCAGCCGCGGCCACATGGTCCGCCAGCTTCTGACCGAAAGTGTTCTGCTGGCGCTCGCCGGGGGTGGTTTGGGCCTGCTGCTGGCCTCTTGGGGTCTCCAAGCTGCGCTCAAGATACTGCCGGAGGCGCTGCCGCGCGCCGAAGAAATTGGTCTTGACGGACGCGTGCTGTTGTTTACGCTTGCCGCCTCCGTGCTGGCGGGCATCCTGTTTGGCGTGGTGCCGGCGCTCAAGCATTCTCATCGCGACCTTCACGAAGCGCTTCAGGAAGGGGGACGTGGATTCAGCGGCGCCCGGCATCGCACGCAACGGGTGTTCGTGGTGGTAGAAATGGCGCTCGCTCTCGTCTTGCTGGTGGGGGCCGGATTGGCCATCCGTTCCCTGGAGAAGCTCTGGAGCGTGCAGCCCGGCTTCGATTGTCGTAATCTGCTCACCTTCAGATTGTCATCGCCCCCGGCGGCGGGTGCTTCTGTCGATTCCGCCCGGGCCAGCCTGCGGCAGATCCAAGCGCAACTCGCGGCGGTTCCGGGCGTTCAATTCGCATCCCTGACTCCCGCAGCCATGCCCCTGGCCGGCGATTCGGAATTGCCGTTCTGGGTTCAAGGCCAACCCAAGCCCGCGACATTACCCGAGATGAATTGGACCCTGTTCTATGTTGTGCAGTCTGATTATTTGAAGGCGATGAGCATTCCGCTGCTCCGCGGCCGCTTTCTGGCGCCGGAAGATACCGAGCATTCCCCGTTCGTCACCGTCATCGACGAGCGCTTTGCACGAAAGTTTTTCGGTGACCAAGACCCGGTCGGCAAGCACATCAACTTCGGCATCATCAACGCTACGGCCGAGATTGTGGGTGTGGTAGGGCACGTAAACCAGTGGGGCCTGGAGAGCGATGCGACCGCCACCATCCAGGCGCAATGTTATATCCAGGTGTTGCAGACGCCGGACGAGTTTATACCCGTGATGGCCAGCGACACCGGAGTCGTGCTCCGAACTGCCACGGCGCCCGTCGCGCAGGTGGGTTCGATTCGCCACGCATTGGCGCAGGTCAACAGCGAGACAGTCCTGTACGGCGTCAGGACGATGGACCGAGTCGTTTCTGATTCTCTCGCCGCGCGGCGTTTCTCCATGATTCTCCTGGGCGTTTTCTCCGCGCTGGCGTTGGTCATGTCCTGCGTGGGAATTTACGGTGTGATTTCCTATGTGGTCGGCCAACGGACACATGAGATTGGCCTGCGCATGGCCCTGGGCGCCGGCCGGGGAAACGTGCTGCGGATGGTGCTGGGTGAGGGGGCAACGATGGCGCTCGTGGGTGTTGCCATCGGCATCGTGGCGGCCTTGGCCTTGACGCGCCTGATGGCGACGATGCTCTTCGGCATCAGCGCCCATGACCCGCTCAGCTTCGCCGCGGTGGCAGGCCTGTTGATGGTAGTAGCTCTGGCAGCGTGTTACGTACCCGCCCGAAGGGCAACCAAGGTGGATCCACTGGTGGCGCTGAGGCACGAATGAAGGGATCGGGTGATCTGATGATCGGACGATCGGGTGAACAACAAACGGAGCGGCCATTCCGGTTGGCAAGCATTGGACCGACGAATGCATCGGCGCGCCGATTTCTTGTTCGCCCGATCACCGGATCACCCCATCACCCGATGAAGGGACAACGATGAGCACTATGATTCAAGACCTAAAATACGGTTTGCGCATGTTGGCGAAGAATCCCGGCTTCACGGTCGTGGCGGTGTTGACTCTGGCGCTGGGGATCGGCGCGAACACCGCGATCTTTAGCTTGATTGATGCCATCATGTTGAGGGGGTTGCCGGTGAAGAATCCGCAGCAACTCGTCGTCCTCGGTTGGCACCAAACGAGGAAAGTACAGGAAGGCCCCGGCTACAGCGGGGACGGCACTCATTCCCTCCCCTACTTGGGTTTCCAACGATTGCGACGGCACAACGACGTCTTCTCCAGCGTTGTGGGCTTTGTGCCGCTCGGTACCGGCCCCGAGAGCGTCACGGTGAGCGTCGACGGCCACGCGAGCGTGGCCGGCGGCGAGATGGTCAGCGGCAACTACTTTAACGGTCTCGGGGTTTCTGCGGTCGTGGGCCGCGTACTGACCGATGCGGATGAGGACCGGGCCGCGCGCGTCGCGGTGCTGAGCTATGGGTACTGGAGCCGCAAATTTGGCCGCGACCCGGCGGTCATCGGGAAAACGATTGCGCTCGGCGGCGAGCCCTTCAGCGTGGTGGGTGTGGCGCCGCCCGAGTTCTTTGGGGTCCAGCGTCGCGGGGCGTCGGACTTCTGGGTTCCCTTAGTTGACGTGCCTACCTTGGGTCCATGGGGTTTACCGCCGCAAGGTGCTTTCACTGCCAAGCGCTGGTGGTGGCTCATGATCGTTGGGCGCCTCAAACCCGGCGTAAGCCCGTTGCAGGCCCGGGCCGCGGTCGATGTGTGGCTTCGGCAGAGCCTTACCGATGAGGTGGAGGTGCCGGCTGCGGACGCGCCGGCGTTCTCGGCAAGTCTCGAACCCGTGAGCCAGGGACTGGATAGTCTGCGTGCGCGGTTCTCCCGGCCCTTGCTGGTCTTGATGGTCTTGGTGGGGCTGGTGCTGCTGGTCGCCTGCGCCAACATTGCGGCTTTGCTGCTGGCGCGGGCGGAGGGGCGGCGCCGGGAAATCGCCATGCGCTTGGCCTTGGGGGCTTCGCGCGTCCGCCTGATCCGCCAACTGCTTACCGAAAGCTTGCTGCTGGCGATGGCCGGCGGAATGGGCGGAATGGCGCTGGCGGGTTGGGGCACGAGAGTTCTGCTGCTGATGATGTCGCGAGGGGCTTCGCTGCCGCTGGATGTGCACCCCAGCCTGCGGGTGGGCGGTTTCGCCGCCGCGGTCTCGGTGCTGACGGGAATCCTGTTTGGTCTGGTGCCGGCTCTGGGCTCAACGCGCATGAGCCTCACTCCGGCTCTCAAGGAAAACGCGAGTGGCGCTCTGGGAAGCCGCGGAGCCCGCTGGCGGCTGGGAAAATCGCTGGTGGTTGCGCAAGTCGCCTTCTCCCTGCTGCTGGTCACCGGCGCCGGGCTGTTCGTGCGCACCCTCATGAATCTGGAGCATGTCAACCTGGGATTCGATCCGCACGGAGTGCTTCTGTTCAGACTCAACCCCAAACAGAGTGGCTACGTGGGGCCGCGCGTCGAGAGCCTGTACGCGGAAGTGCTGCGGCGCGTCCGCGCCTTGCCGGGCGTGCAGGAGGCATCGCTTTCGGGCTACGCCCTGATTTCCGGGTGGTGTAGCACCGCCGGCATCGCCGCCGAGGGGAGCCAGAGCAAGCCGGACCAGAATCCCATGGTGTGGACGAACCTGGTGGGGCCGGGCTTTCTCAAGACCATGCGAATGCGGCTGTTGCTCGGCCGGGATATCGGCGAGCGGGATACGGCCAAGGCGCCCCCCGTGGCGGTGGTCAACGAGTCTCTGGCGCGCACGCTGTTCGGCAACCGCAGCCCGCTGGGGGGCAGGTTTAGTTTTGGACAAGAGTTTAATCCGAAGAACGCTGTCCAGATCGTCGGGGTGGTGGAGGACGCCAAGTTCACGGGCATCCGCGACAAGCCGCCATTGACCGCCTACTTTCCTTTCACGCAGGAGGGAGGTTCGGGTGCGATGCACTTCGCGGTCCGCGCGACCGGCGATCCCTCACTGCTGGCTCCCAGCGTGCGGCGTGCGGTGGCCGAAATAGACCCCGGCCTGGCCCTTTCGGAAGTGAAAACCCAAGATCAGCAAATCGATGAGGCCCTGGCCGAGGAGAAGCTGATCGCCCGGCTGGCCAGCTTCTTTGGCGGGCTGGCTTTGGCGCTCGCCGCCGTGGGGTTGTACGGAACGATGGCCTACACGGTCGGCCGCAGAACCAACGAGATGGGCATCCGCGTGGCCCTGGGCGCCAGCCGCCGACAGATTCTGAAAATGGTATTGCGTGAGGCTTTTAGTCCGGTTTTGCTGGGGATCGTTCTGGGCCTTCCGCTGGCACTCGCGGCGGGTCGCCTGGTGGCGAATCAGCTCTATGGCCTGAAAGCCTCAGACCCGTTCACGCTTTCCGCTGCCCTGACCCTCCTGGTGGCAGCGGCCAGCCTGGCGGCGTACTTGCCGGCGCGGCGCGCCATGCACGTCGATCCCATGGTGGCGCTGAGGTACGAGTAAGGCACTGAACAGTGGACAGTGGACAGTGAACAGTGGAAAGCAAAGCAGTCGGGACAGAGGAGCTAGAAGGCGGGGTTAGGCGTCGGAGTTGGTACTTTTTCTGAAAGCTTATAGCTGAAAGCTGATAGCTGACGGCTGAGAGCCCAACGCGTGAGGTTTCATCGATGCGAACGCTATTCCAAGACGTACGTTTCGGGCTGCGGATGCTGGCGAAGAATCCCGGCTTCACGGCGGTGGCGGTGCTGACGCTGGCGCTGGGGATCGGCGTCAACACTGCGATATTCACGCTGGTTGATGCCATGGTCTTGCGCCCCATGCCGGTGTCCAACCCGGACCGGCTCGTCGTTCTCGGGGTCAAGAGTCCCCAGGGGATCGACGCGAATGTGTCGTATCCGGATTATGAGGATATTCGTCAGCAGGTGAAATCCTTCTCGGGCGTGACAATTTACAATCGTGTCGGGCGCTTCCTCAACTCCATGGATGAGTCCGATCAGGTTCTTGTGGACGAAGTTACGCCCGACTACTTCACAGTTTTGGGCGTGCGGCCTTTGTTGGGCCGCGTCTTCTCGGCGGAGCTGGATGGCAAATCTCAGTCCGGGTTCGCCGTCGTGATCAGCTACCGCCTTTGGCGAGGCCGATTGGGAGGAGATCCGGCGATTGTGGGCAAGGAAATCAAGCTGACCGGAAACTTGGCAACGGTCATTGGTGTCACGCCGCCTTACTTCCAGGGGCTGAACCGGCTAGTTCCCACGGATATATGGTCTCCCGAGCTTAACGCCTCACAATCCTTGAAGCGGAGCGACCGTTGGTTTGAGTCCGTGGCGCGCCTGCGGGATGGAGTAACGCCAGCGCAGGCCGCCGCCGAATTGCAGGGCTTCAGCCAGCGCCTGGCGGGCGTATATCCGGAAACCAACCGTGGCAGAATTTTCCAGTTTTCCAGTGCAACCATGGACGAGCGCAAGACGTGGTTCGTCGCACTTGCCGCGATGGCCCTGCCTGGCCTTGTTTTGTTGATTGCCTGCGCGAACCTTGCCGGCTTGCTGCTGGTCCGAGCCGAAACGCGCCGGCAGGAACTGGCAATCCGCGTTGCTTTAGGCGCCGGTCCCTGGCGTCTGGCGCGGCAACTCCTGACCGAGGGGCTGCTACTATCAGCAGCGGGCGGCTCTCTGGCTCTGGTACTTACTGCCTGGCTGATGAGCTTTCAAAGAGCCCTGATGCCGGCCGCCTACTCCTTTTTGGGACCGGACATGCAGGTTGACCTTCATGAGGTTGTTTTTACAGCCGGCATTTCCATTCTCGCCACACTGATTTTTACGCTCACTCCCGTCTTCCACGCCTGGAAGTTGGGATTGGGAACTGTCATGAAAAGCAAACAGGGGGTGGTGGCGCCAGGTCGTCGTCGCGTCAGCGCACGGGATTTCCTGGTGGCAGGCCAGATGGCCCTTTCGGTGGTGGTGATGACGCTCTCCCTGCTCTTTCTCCGCAGTCTCAACCACGTCAGGAACCTGCCCGTCGGATTCGACACCCATAAAAAATTGGCCGTCGTGAATGTGTTTGCCATGCGGGGAATGCCAACCAAGCAGCTCTTGCCGGCTCTCGTGGATCGGGTTGCCGGCTTGCCAGGAGTTAAGCGCACGACCTACGCCATGCGCATGATGTTGAGCGGCTCGGGAGGAGGAATGAACGTGCAAGTCTCCATTCCCGGGTATGAGCTTCCGGAAGGACAAGCGAGCATTCCCATCAACCTGAACGCGGTCGGCCCGAATTACTTCGAGACCATAGGAACGCATATTCTCCAGGGGCGCGACTTCACGTCCGCAGACGGTCCAGAATCGCAGAAGGTCGTGATCGTGAGCCAGTCCATGGCGCATCGCTTTTGGCCGCATGATGATGCGTTGGGAAAGTCAATCAAGGTCAACAAGAAGGACACCCTGATTGTGGGCATCGCTGAAGACGCCAAAATCGAGTCCATCCCTGAGCCGCCCAAGCCTTACCTGTATCTTCCCTTCGCGCAAACAGACTACGGTGACGGCGGGATCATTGTGGAATGTGCAAAGGAACCGGACCATGTGATCCCCCTGCTGCGGCGCGAGATTCACACATTTAGCCCCTCGGCTGTTATTTGGGGGGTCTACACCACCAGGAGTCTGCTGGATTTGTCCACTCTCGACTTGATCGTCGAATCCCGGTTGATTGGCATCTTGAGCCTGGTAGGAGTCTTCCTGGCGGCGATGGGTCTATACGGGGTGGTCGCTTACATCGTGCGCAGCCGCACCCACGAAATTGGGATCCGCTTGGCGCTCGGTGCAGGACTACGGCGGGTGCAGGGGATCTTCGTGTTCCGGGGACTTAAGTTGGCTTTGGCGGGTGTGTTGGTTGGAGTGCCGGCAGCGTTAGCCACCGGCTATTTTGTTGCTGGATTTATTTATGGCGTCAAGCCGTATGACCCCCTGTGCCTGGCAGCAAGCGCCGGCACGGTAACCTTGATTGCCCTGCTCGCCAGTTACCTCCCCGCCCGGCGTGCAACGAAGGTCGATCCCATGGCGGCGCTGAGGTACGAGTAAGGCAGTGAACAGTGAAAAGCAAAGCAGTCGGAACAGAGGAGCTAGAAGGCGGGGTTAGGCGTCAGAGGTTTGTGCTTTTGCTGAAAGCTGAAAGCTGAGAGCCCAACGTGTGAGGATTTCGTCGATGCGAACGCTATTCCAAGACGTACGTTTCGGGTTGCGGATGATGGCCAATAATCCTACCTTCACGGCGGTCGCGCTGTTGACGCTGGCGCTTGGCATTGGGGCGAACACCGCAATCTTCAGCGTGGTAAATGCCGTGTTGCTCAAGCCGTTGCCTTACGCCGATCCCGATCGCCTGGCGGTGATCTGGGTGACGGAACCCAGCGGCCCCGGCGGCCTATTCCCAAATACCGGTCCTGATTTCCAAGACTGGCGCGTGCAGAACCAGGTCTTCGAGGGCATGTCCGCTATCACCATTGAAGGCGCCACGCTTACCGGATCCGGCGAGCCGCTGCAACTGCACGGGCTTTCGATTTCGCCCAACACGTTTCAGCTTCTTGGCGCGCAACCGTTGCTGGGCCGCAGCTTTTCGCCGGACGAGGGCCCGTCGGGTCACAATCACGTGGTCATCCTGAGCTACGGCCTGTGGCAGAGCGCATTCGGGGGACAAAAGAAGATCGTGGGAAGCAAGATCACGCTTGATGGCGAGGCCTATGATGTCGCGGGCGTCATGCCCAAGGACTTGAGGTTCCCGGGTGTGTGGGAACGCAATCCGCAGTTCTGGCTACCCATCACGATGGACGCACCGAAATGGAAAACTGACCGCGGCAATCATTGGTTCTGGGTGCTGGCGCGCATGAAGCCGGGCGTCACACTCAAACAGGCTGCTACGGAGATGGTGACGATCTCTAACCGGTTTGCGCAGCAGTATCCGCGAACCAACACGGGTGTGATCGCGCGCGTCAAGAGCCTGCACGAACAGCTTACCGGCGACGTCAGCGAACCCTTGTGGGTGCTTTTCGCCGCCGTGGGATTCCTGCTATTGATTGCCTGTGTCAATGTGGCCAATCTGCTGCTTACCAAATCAGTGGGGCGGCAGCGGGAGATTGCGGTTCGGCTCGCCGTCGGCGCCGGCACGGGCCGGCTGGTGCGCCAATTGCTTACCGAGAGCGTCCTCCTGTTCCTTCTAGGCGGAACTGCAGGCTTATTCGTAGGTGTGGCCGCGCTGCGCGTTCTCCTCCACGCGGCGCCGATTGGATACATCCCCGATTTTGTATCGGTGCGCTTGGACGCCCGGGTGTTTGGGTTCACGTTCCTGATTGCGTTTGTCACCGGGACGCTCGCCGGCCTGTTCCCCGCGGTGCAGGCCGCCCGCGTGAACTGCAGCGTCATGCTGAAAGAAAGCGGGACTGCCGTGGCCGCACCGCACGGGCTGGCACGCGGCGTGCTCACCGCCGGTGAAATCGCGCTTGCCCTGGTCATGCTGGTGGGCGCGGGCCTGGCCACGAGGAGCTTGTCACGCCTGCTCGGCGTACAGCTTGGCTTTGATCCACGCCAAGTGGTGGCGGGGCGCATCGCGCTGCCCGATTCGCGCTATCCCAAGGATCTCCAGCGCAATGTGTTCTTCCGGAACCTCATCGAGCGCGTTCAAGGCTCGCCGGGCGTTGTCTCGGCCGGGGCGGCCTCGGAGCTGCCGCTGGAAGGCGGAAGCAACGGTGTGGTGACCATTGAAGGCCAGGCGCCGGCCAAGAACATGTGGTCCAGTCCCCTCGTTGAGTGGTGTACCGTTACGCCCAACTATTTCCGCACCATGCGTATTCCCCTGCTGAAGGGACGTGACGTAGCGGAGACCGACACGTCCGAAAAGCCGCCCGTCGCAGTCATTAACGAGACGATGGCCCGAATGTTCTGGACCCACCAGGACGCCGTCGGCAAACGGTTCAAGCAGGGCGACCCTGACGCCAAGTGGATCACCGTGGTGGGCGTCGTGGGAGACGTCAGGGAATTCGGCTTGGCCGCGCCCCCCATTCCCGAAGCCTATTTTCCGGAATCAATGCGACCATCGTCTGAGTTAGTCCTGGCCGTGCGCACCGCCAACGACCCGCACGCGCAAGTGCCTGCCATTCGTAAGGCGCTGCATGACCTGGATAGCAGCCTACCATGGTATGGCGTTCAAACCATGCCGGAAATGGTTTCGGGCTCTTCGCGCGAGAAGCGCTTCGTGGCCCTTTTACTCACCTTGTTCGCGGCGGTGGCGCTGACGCTTGCTTCCGTGGGCATCTACGGCGTGGTGTCTTACTCGGTGTCCCGGCGTACCCGGGAAATTGGCATCCGCATGGCCTTTGGCGCCGAGATTCGTAACGTGCTGGGCATGGTTCTAAGGAACGTGATGTTGCTCGTGGTCACCGGCGTCGCGCTGGGCATTCTGGGGGCGTGGGCCCTCTCACGTTATCTTACCAGCGTGCTCTACGCCGTTCGTGCCACCGACGCAGTGACTTACATTATGGCAGCGCTCGTAATGACATTGGTTGCGGTCGTAGCGTGCCTCGTGCCCGCGCATCGCGCCACCAGGATCGATCCGATGGTGGCGCTGAGGTACGAGTGAGACAGTGGACAGTGGACAGTGGACAGTGAAAAGCAAAGCAGTCGAGACAGAGGAGCCAGAAGGCGGGGTTAGGCGTCAGAGGTTGGTACCTTTGCTGAAAGCTGAAAGCTGATAAGAAACCGGCTACTGCCGTTTTCGAGTTTCGATTTTCCGGTTTCGCATTATTGATCTGAACGAACTAATGATCTGATGAGTTGATGAATCAAGGGACAAGGAGAGTGTCATGGAAGTCACGCCCAAGAGTAACGATGAATCGCCGGAGACGGCGAAGTCGAAATCGAACGGGTCAGGGGAAACGCTGATCCACCTGGAAGGCGTTACCAAGGTCTTTTTCACCGACGAGGTTGAGACGCATGCTCTCTCGGGAATTTACCTCGAGATCAGGCGGGGGGAGTACCTGTCGATTTCCGGCCCCTCCGGCTGCGGAAAATCGACGTTGCTTTCCATCCTCGGCCTGCTGGATTCGCCGACGGATGGGAAGTACACACTGAACAGCGCTCCCGTGGAAGATCTATCCATCTCGGAGCGAACCCGCATCCGCAACCGGGAGATTGGATTCATTTTCCAGGCGTTCAACCTGATCGGCGATCTGACCGTGTACGAAAACGTGGAGCTGCCCTTGACCTATCGCGGCATGGTCGGTGCGGAGCGCCGCCAGCGCGTGCAGGAGGCCCTGGAGCGCGTGGGGATGTCGCACCGCGTGCGGCACTATCCGGCGCAACTCTCCGGCGGTCAACAGCAGCGCGTGGCCGTGGCGCGGGCCCTGGTAGGAAGGCCGTCTATCATGCTGGCGGATGAGCCCACCGGCAACCTGGACTCGAAGAACGGCGAGGCGGTCATGGAGTTGCTTCGCAACCTCCACCGCGAAGGCGCCACTATCTGCATGGTGACGCACGATCCCCGCTACGCCAACTTCGCGGAGCGGACCGTTCACCTCTTCGACGGCCAGATCGTGGAAGAGACGCACTGAATGGTGCGATTGTCGATTGACGATTGCCGATTGCAAGTCGTCGGGCTTCAGTCATCAGGGGTGGAACGTCAGCCAGCCCGTGCATATTACCTGCTGAATGCCGACGACTGAGGACCAGGAGCGGCGCGCGATGAACAGCATTATTCAAGACCTTCGGTATGCGCTACGGATGTTCACAAACAATCCGGGGTTCACCATCGTCGCTGTTGTGACGCTCGCCCTCGGCATTGGCGCGAACACCGCCATGTTCAGCGTGGTATATGGCGTTCTGCTGCGCCCGCTGCCCTATCCCGATCCGGAGCGTATCGTCCAGATATCACGCACGTACCGGGGTGAAGGCGTATTTTCGGGCTTCACGGCCAACGCGTTCGATTTCTGGCAACAGCATCGCGATCCATTCGAGCACATAGCGGCCTCCACCGGTGTAGGTTTCAACCTGGCCGGAGTGGGGCGGGCGGAGCGTATTCGGGCGTTGCGCGTCTCCCCGGAGTACTTCGACGTCTATGGAGTCCGCCCGTTTCTGGGCCGCGGCTTTGCTCCCGAGGAAGACCGGGTGGGCGGCCCGAACGTCGCGGTTCTGGAGTATGCGCTGTGGAAAGAGCAATTCAATGGTGATGCCGGCGCCATAGGCCGGACCGTCGCGCTGGATGGCGTCCCTTACACCGTCATCGGCGTGATGCCCGCCGGATTTTCCAGCGTCCCCCCTGCCCAGTTGTGGACCACCGTGGGGCCGGTGCGACACACCATTGGCAGCGGTCAGAACTATCAAGTACTGGCCCGGCTCAAGCAGGGCGTTCCCGCCGAGCAAGCCAGCAGCTTTCTGGCCGCTCTCACGCCATCATTTGTTAACGAAAACTATCAGTGGATGTCCCAGCAGGACAGAAAACTACTGAGTTTCAGGGCCGCGCCTTACCGCTACGTCGTATCGAGCGATGTGCGTACGCCTCTGCTGATTCTGTTCGCGGCCATCGGCTTCGTTCTGCTCATCGCTTGCGCTAACGTTTCGAACCTGCTGTTGGCGCGTACGACGGCGAGAAGCCGCGAAATGGCTCTACGCAACGTGCTGGGAGCCGGCCGCAGGCGCATCTTGCAGCAGGTTCTGACGGAAAGCGTGGTGCTGGCTCTCCTCGGTGCCGGCATGGGACTGGCGTTGGCTTACTGGGGGCTCGATGTTCTCCTCGCGCTCATCCCGAATGTGCTGCCACGCACCGAGCACCTGGGGCTCAACCTCGATGCGCTGATCTTTACCGGCGGAATTGCGGTGCTGGCGGGTATCCTGTTCGGTCTGGCTCCCGCGTTCCAGGTCAGTCGCGCCAATCTGAATGACGCGCTCAAGGAGGGGGTGCAGTATGCGAGTGCCGGGCTGCCTCATCGGCGGTTCAGTTCGGGCATGGTTTGCGCGGAGATGGCGCTCTCGCTGATTCTACTGATCGGCTCGGGGTTGCTCATCAGGACCTTCGTTGGCCTCCTCAGCACGGATCCGGGCTTCAGCCCGCAGAAGATGTTGACTGTCCAGATCTGGACCACCGGATCTCAATACAGCTCTACTCCCGCGCTCGCCAATTTCTATCAGGAACTGGTGAGGCGCATCGAGGCGGTTCCCGGTGTTCAAAGCGCCGCCGTCGTAGCGGCAGGCCTGCCGCTCGAGCGAGGTGGCAATGACAATCCGGGCGTCTGGGTGGGGGGGCGCCGCGAGTTTCCCTCCGTTGATTATCGCGAGATAACGCCCGAGTACTTCCACGCCCTGGGTGTTCTGCTGCTCAACGGGAGAGACTTCCAGCTTGCGGACTCTCCCCAGTCTGCCAGGGTGGCTATCATTAATGCGGAATTCGCGCGCGAATACTTCCACGGTCAGAACCCTGTGGGCCAGTCCCTGGCATTTGCTTCCGGCGACCTGGCGATCGTGGGTGTGGTGGGAGATGTCCGATCAAGCCTGAACGAGCCGGCTCCGCCCACATTCTTCGTCCCCATCGCGCAGGCATCCTACCGCACGGACCAGATCTTTCAGGCCTGGTTTCCGACATCCATTCTGGTGCGCACCGCCGTGAATCCGCTCAGGCTGAGCCATGCGGTGGAATCGGCGGTGCGGAGTGCCGACCCCAATATCCCGATTGGCCGTATTCGTTCCATGGAAGAAGTACTGGCGCTTTCCCTGGCGCTTCAACGCCTGCTCATGACCCTGATGAGCGTGTTTGCCGGACTGGCTTTGGTGCTGGCGGCGGTGGGGGTTTACGGTGTACTCTCCTACTCCATGCGGCAGCGCACCCATGAGATCGGCATTCGCCTGGCAGTGGGGGCGCAGCGGCACGAGGTGCTCCAGTTGGTCGTCGGCCAGGGCTTCCGGCTGGCCCTTATCGGATGGGCAATCGGAGTGGCCGGCGCGTTCGTATTGACCCGTTACTTATCCAGTGTGTTGTACGGCGTCAGGCCGGACGATCCACTAACCTTCGTCGCCGTCTCGGTGCTGCTGCTCGCTGTGGCCTTGCTGGCGGCCTATATCCCAGCGTGGCGAGCGACGAAAGTGGATCCCTTGGTGGCACTGAGGTACGAATAAGGAATTCTGAATTCTGAATTCTGAATTATGAATTGTGAATTGCGAATTGTGAATTGCGAACCCCACGGTTCCACGTCATGGTTTTGCCAAACCACATTGTCTGCCGTTCACAATTCACCATTCAGAATTCACAATTCACTATTCACAATTCATCATTCATCATTCATAATTTCAGGAAAGGTCTATGATCAAAATACGCAATTTAGAGAGGTATTACCCCCTGGCCGGTTGGCCGATACTACGTGTTGCGGCGCATCAAGCTGGACATCGCCGAAGGTGAATTCATCACCATCATGGGGCCTTCGGGAGCGGGCAAGTCAACCCTGCTCAGCATTATCGGAATGCTGGATGGCGGCTGGGAAGGGGAGTTCTACCTTTTTGAACAACCGGTGCATAAGCTGAACGCCAAGCAGCGCATTGAGCTGAACAAACGGTACATGGGCTTTGTGTTTCAGCAATACCATTTGCTGGACAACCTAACGGTGGCGGAGAACCTGGACATTCCGCTTTCCTATCGTAACGTGAGGGCGTCGGAAAGGCAGGCGCTGGTGGCCGACACGCTCGACCGCTTTCAGATCGTGGGGAAGAAGGATCTTTTTCCCAGCCAGCTATCCGGCGGGCAGCAGCAGTTGGTGGCCGTCGCCCGCGCGGTGATTGCCAAGCCCAAGCTGCTTCTTGCCGATGAGCCCACCGGCAATCTGCATAGCAGCCAGGGCAAAGAGATTATGGAGTTGTTCAAGAAGCTCAACGACGAGGGAACCACCATCATTCAGGTCACCCACTCCGAGGCGAACGCCGCCTACGGCGATCGCATCATCAAGCTGCAGGATGGATGGATCACAGATCATTGAACCATCGGGCCATCGGGCCATCGGATCATCGCTGAATTAAGCTTCGAGTTCGCGATTAGCGATTGGATTTGACGGACGGCAGAAGCTAAGATATGGCCGAGGCCAGATGGATAGATGGTGCAATGGCCCGATGACCCGATGGTTCGATGAACCGATGACCCGATCACCCATGACTCGCATTCTTATTGCTGACGACCAACCCGACGTTCTGGAAGCCCTTCGCCTGCTGCTGAAAGGCGAGGGATTCCAAACCGAATCCACCACCTCACCGGATGGCATCCTCACGGCGGTGAAGTCGAAGGACTTCGATCTTGTCCTGATGGACCTCAACTTTGCTCGCGATACCACCTCCGGCCAGGAAGGGTTGGATCTCCTTTGCGTCCTGCAAGCGATGGATAGCACGCTGCCGATAGTCGTGATGACCGCCTGGGGAAGCGTCGGCCTGGCCGTTGAGGCGATGCGCCGCGGCGCCCGGGACTTCATCGAGAAGCCTTGGGACAATGCCCGCCTCATTGCGATTTTGAGAACGCAAGCGGAGTTGAGCCGCGCGCTGCGCGAGGGGCAGCGCCTGGAAGCGGAGAATCGCCTGCTGCGCACGGAGGGCCGGCCGAAGCTGATCGCCGAGTCGGCCGCCATGCGCCCGGCATTGGATTTAATGGCGCGCGTGGGGCCCTCCGCCGCCAACGTGTTGATCACCGGGGAGCACGGGACAGGCAAAGAGGTGATTGCCCGAACGCTGCACGCGGTTTCTGACCGCGCCGGGCGGGTCATGGTGACGGTGAATGCCGGGGGACTTTCGGAAGGCGTTTTTGAAAGCGAACTGTTCGGGCACGTTAAGGGCGCCTTCACTGACGCCAAGACCGATCGCGTCGGCCGCTTCGAGCTGGCCGATGGAGGAACGCTTTTTCTCGACGAAATCGCCAACGTTCCGCTCAACCTTCAGGCCAAGCTGCTGCGCGTGCTCGAGACGGGTGAACTGGAGCGAGTGGGATCGTCAAAGACGCGGCGCGTGGATGTGCGCGTCCTCTCCGCCACCAATGCCGAAATCGCGCAGGAGGTACAGGAGGGCCGGTTCCGCGAGGATCTGCTCTTCCGGCTGAATACCATTGAGATTCATCTGCCCCCTTTGCGCGAACGGCGCGAGGATTTGCCGCTGCTGGCCAATTACTTTCTCCGCGTTTTCTCGGAGCGATATCGAAAACGCCTGACTGGTTTTGATAGTGCGGCGATGCAAACGCTGCTGGAATACGCCTGGCCCGGCAACGTTCGCGAGTTGGAGCACGCCGTGGAGCGCGCCGTCCTGATGGCACAAGAGGAGTCGGTGCGCCCCAGCGACCTGGGTCTGCGCCTGGGACGCGAGGGGGCGGCCCGCGTGGAAGAAATGAGCCTGGAAGAAGTGGAATGCCTCCTCGTCAAAAAGGCCATGGCGCGCTACCAGGGCAATGTCAGCGGAGCCGCCGAGGCGCTGGGTTTGACCCGCAGCGCCCTTTATCGCCGGCTGAAGAAGTATGGGCTGTGAAAAGTAGCTCTCGGCTTTCAGCTCTCAGCTATCAGCTTTCAGCCTTCAGCTTTCAGTTCTCGATTTTCGGTTTTCAGTTAGCGATGGTAGCCGATGGCTGACCACTGATGGCTGAGAGCCGATAGCTGATAGCTGACAGCTGAAAGCTGCAAGCTGAGAGCTGAAACCTGATGGCCGATATGCGATTTGAAATTCGCATGCTCCTTTTCGCGCTGTTAGCGGGGTTCCCGGCGGTCCTCGCGACCGTGCTGCTTCTGGGGCTCGGCAATTACACGAGCTCTACGCGATGGACGCTCGGGTCCCTGGTGGTAATTTTCTGGCTGGGCGCGGCCTTCGCTTTTCGATCCCGCCTGGTGTATCCGCTGCAAACCCTTTCCAACCTGCTCTCGGCGTTGCGCGAAGAGGATTACTCCCTGCGCGCGCGCGGCGCACGGCCGGATGATGCGCTGGGCGAAGTGCTGTTCGAAGTAAACGCCCTCGGCGAAGTGCTGCGGGGCGCCGGCTGGGTGCGCTGGAAGCGACGGCCCTGCTGCGCAAGGTGATGGAGGAAATCGAAGTTGCTGTTTTCACCTTTGACAGCCAGCAGTGTCTCCAACTGATGAATCGCGCCGGCGAGCGGCTGTTGGGCCAGCCGAGCGAACGCATTCTGGGCCGGTCAGCGGCGGAACTGGGCCTGGACGATTGCCTGCGCGGCGAGCCTGCCCGCACGGTGACGGTTTCCTTTCCCGGAGGGGCAGGGCGGTGGGCCATGCGGCGCAGCGCCTTTCGCGAGAACGGGATGCCGCACGAACTCCTGGTTTTGACGGATCTCAGCCGGCCGTTGCGCGAGGAGGAACGTCAGGCGTGGCAGCGGCTGATTCGCGTCCTCGGCCATGAACTCAACAATTCCCTGGCGCCTATCAAGTCGATGGCCGGCACGCTCGCCTCGATGCTGGAACGGCAGCCGCGCCCGCCCGACTGGGAAGACGACATGCGCAGCGCATTGGGTGTGATCGGGGCGCGCGCCGCCGCCCTGAGCCGCTTCCTGGAAGCCTATTCTCGCCTGGCCAAGCTGCCTCGGCCCACGCTCCAGGCAGTGGATGCGGGTCCCCTGATCCGCCGCGTCGCAGGACTGGAAATCCGCGCTCCCATCACCCTGGCGCCCGGACCCGGCCTGACCGTCCGCGCCGACCCCGACCAGTTGGAGCAACTCCTGATTAACCTGATCCGCAATGCCGTGGACGCGGCGCTCGAGACTGGGGGAGGCGTTGAGGTTGCCTGGACGCGCCACGCCGACCAGTTGGAGGTCAGCATTCGGGACGAAGGCCTGGGCCTCTCGAACACGTCCAATCTGTTTGTTCCGTTCTTCACCACCAAACCCAAGGGTTCGGGAATCGGTCTGGTGTTGAGCCGGCAAATCGCGGAGGCGCACGGCGGCACTCTCACGCTGGCGAACCGCACCGATCGCCGGGGATGCGAGGCGTGCCTGCGTCTGCCGCTGCAAGTGCCATACGCCTCCGGTGAGTGAACTACTGCCCGCGCAAGCGCTTCACTTTGTCATCTACCTTTTCGGCGATGATTTCTTCCACGGCCCAGGTGAATCCAGATTCACGATTAACGTGAGACACGACGCATCGCAAGCACCTCCTGAAGTGTTTTGCCGCGCGTTGTTCACCTGACTTCAGGACGCGGGCTGAACCACAATGAAGGGATCGGCGCCCACCGAGTTGATGTGCCATTTATACGAGCCGAACCATCCGAAAAACATCGGCTCGCTCTCCGCGTTATGCTTGATCACCTTCATGCCGTTTGCGGTGGAGACGCTGAGCGTTCCATCCAGCGTGGCGCCGATCTCATTCAGTTGCTTCAGGCCCTCCGCCGAGGGGCGAACGCCCTTCACCGTCGTCGTTCCGTTGGGCAGGGAAATGACCGTAAAGAACTGCTCTTCGCACGAGACGAAGCAGAACGTTTCCCCCGGTTTGCCGGTCTTCTCCACCAGGACCTTGTAACGTCCGTTCCCCTGATAATCCACTTTCTTGAACCCGGGCTCTTGCCGCATCTTGGCGGCTTCTTGCTTGAGATTCGCCTCCTCATTGGCCGGAAGCCCGCCTTCTTTGACGGCCGCCAGCGCCGGAGCAAATGCCAGCGTGCCATCGTACGTGAAGGTGTAACTGCCGTCTTTGTTGATGCTGACGCCGGCATCGAATTTCTCCGGGATCCAGCAGGATGAAGTTGCGAGGCACGCCATAAAAAGGACCGCGATAAATACCGAGCGCCTACCTGGATGTGTCATCATTCTGTTCTCCTAGACTTCTCAGGGTTGTGACAGAGCAGCGTGTTGAGAGGCAAAGGACAAACTCTCTGCGTGAGCAAATCACGGCCGTGCATGACCGTCTCCGAGCAATACTTATGGCAAGGAAAAGCGGAGGCGTTATAGCACCATTTGTAAAGGCCATCAATAGACATACTGTCGCTGTTGGATTCTCGATAATGGGGTCACTGAAACGCGAACAATGCGGACGCTGAAGATTTCTTTGATTGCCACCGTGATCGCCACCGTGGCGAATTTTCGGGCAGGGAAAGTGGGCTTGATGCGCCGCGGGAATTAAGGGGTTTTTCAAGCTAGAGACACACGGCCGGTCCAGCTTCCGGAATGGCGGTTAGAACGCCCAATTGACCCAGACGAACTTGTCTCTCCCTTTGGTCATGGAAGGGCGTTTGAACGAAGCCGCTGGGGGCGGCGGACGCTTCGCGTGCGTGCAGTTGTACGATTGTGCTGATCAGGTATGGTCGGGTCATAAGGAGGATTCCTATGACCCGATTACGCCGAATGATGCTCGAAGAACTCGAGCGTCGTAATTACTCTCAGGGTACGATCCGTTGCTATCTCCGTGCGGTGGCCGACTTCGCCCGCTACTTCCACCGCTCTCCCGACCAACTGCGTCCCGAGCACGTGCGTGAATACCAAGCCTATTTGTTCCGCGAGCGCAAGCTGGATGCGAGCAGTGTGACGCAGCAGTTGGCGGCACTACGCTTCTTCTTCCTCAAGACGCTCAGGAAGCGGTGGACCATGGACGATACGCCCTACCCCAAGAAGGTGCGTCGTCTGCCCGCCATTCTGAGTCAGGAAGAAGTCGCCCAGCTCATTAACGCGGCTACTACCCCCTTCTATCGCATCCTGTTGATGACCCTCTACGCCACGGGTGCACGCTGCGCCGAGGTGGCGCGACTGCAAGTCGGGGATATCGACAGCCAGCGCATGGTCATCCACATTCGCGGCGGCAAGGGACGGGTGGATCGGGACGTGATGCTCAGCCCTGCCCTGCTCGCCGCCTTACGCGAGCACTGGAGCCGGCTCAAGCCGAAAGTCTGGCTTTTCCCCGGCAACCGCTGGCATTCCGCCCCACAGCCCATCCGCACCAAGACTCTCTGGCAGGCTTGCTATTTTGCGGCACAGCGTGCCGGTCTCAAAAAAAGTGTGCATCCCCACACGCTGCGCCACTGCTTTGCCACTCATCTCCTCGAAGCCGGTGCGGACCTGCGCACGATTCAGATTCTGTTAGGTCACCATGATCTGAAAGAGACCACACAGTACTTGCACCTTTCCACCCGCCATCTCCAAGCCACCGCCAGTCCCCTGGACGCGTTGGCGCTGTCGGCGACGGGGAAGAAAGACGATCCGCCCGGAGACGCCTAAATGAACCGGCCACCCTTGGAGGTGGCCGATCTCATCCGCGTGGCGGGGCAGAGATTCATCGAACGCAGCCGCTCCTGGCTGACCGCCCAGCACCGCAAGGTCCTGGCGGCCATCGCGCGTTGTCGCACCGCCGCGCTCGGCGGGCATCGCGATGAGTGTTCCCGCTGCGGGTATCGCGCCATCTCTTACAACTCGTGCAGAAATCGGCACTGCCCCAAGTGTCAGGCCCAGGCCCGCGACCGCTGGCTGGAGGCGCGCCGACAGGAACTCCTGCCCACCCGCTACGTACACGTGGTCTTCACCCTTCCTCATCTTCTGGCGCCCTTGGCGTTGCAGAACAAAAAGGTTCTCTACGATCTGCTGCTCCGCGCCAGCGCCCAAACCCTGCTCGAAGTCGCGCGCCATCCCCGGCATCTGGGCGCCGAGATCGGCTTCTTCAGTGTCCTTCACACTTGGAACCAGAAGCTGGAGCATCATCCTCATGTCCATTGTGTGGTCCCCGCCGGCGGACTCTCCCCGGACCACCAACGCTGGCGCAGTTCCCGTCGCCGCTTCTTTCTTCCCCTTGCGGTTCTGGCTCGGGTTTTTCGGGGCAAGTTCGTCGCGGCTCTGAAACACGCTTTCGCCGAAGGTCAACTGGGCTTCCACGGTCAGTTGAAGCCGCTCGCCTCACCGAAAACTTTCTCTGCCTTCCTGCGCCCACTCTTCCGCCGGGACTGGATCGTCTACTGCAAACCGCCTTTCCGGGGTCCCGAGTATGTGCTCCACTACCTGGGCGCTTACACCCATCGTGTGGCCATCTCCAACCATCGCCTTGTTTCCCTAACCGGCGACCAGGTCACCTTCCGCTGGCGAGACTCCGCCCACGGCAACCAGCAGCGCCTCATGACCCTGTCCGTGGACGAGTTCTTGCCACGCTTTCTGCTCCACGTGCTTCCCCCAGGTTTCGTGCGCATCCGCCACTTCGGCTTCCTGGCTCATCGTCGTCGCACTCGATTTCTACCCCTCTGTTTCCGGCTGCTAGGATCAGCGACGACTTCGCCCTGCACTCAACCACCCACGCCAGGGGACGGGGAGGTTCCCTCCGCCAACCCGCATCCTCCTTCTCCCTGGACCTGTCCTCATTGCGGCGGCCCCATGATCATCTTGGAGCGAATCAGCTCAGCCCAGATCGCGCTACGTTCTCCACCCCTTCCCCTGGCGAGGAACGCATGAAACGCTCGCGACCAATCCCAAAACGCTCAGGGCCTTCAGCGCCAACACTCTTCGTGTGCCTTTCCCGGTCCCCAGCACTTTTTCACTCCCCGTCCATCGTTCCCTATCGAGGTCGATCGACACTCTCATCACCTCTTCCGCCTCGCTTCGCCGCCCGCTCCACGCCCCTTGCTCCTCCATCGGCTCCCACCCGGCACAGAAAACACCATTCAAATCCCATAGGGTCGTGACGCGGCTACGTTCAAACGGCTGTATCGAAAGCGCGCCGTCCCAGCCCTCGTGCCACCATCGCTTTCTCACCGGCGCGCTTCCGATACAGCACTAACGTTTATCGTTCCGAATGTGAAGTCCGAGCTTTCTCAGCTCTGCGAACCCTGCCCGGCCGCAGATTCCCGCGCGGCAGTCGGACTGCGTCGGGTTGGAACGGTAGCCCAGAGAGCAGGCCTGACCGCTTTTTCGTGGATTTAAGGTATGATGCGGAATTATAGACAACCCACCCGTCTTTTGAATCTCGATCTGGCGATCCTCAACCTCCAACCAGGAAATATCTGAGCACCGTGCAACTCAGCGGCATTTGTCACAATCTGCTACGTCGATGGGGGGAGGTGTGACTAACAGCCGAGAGGGAGAAAACCCTCGTTGCGGGCCGGTGTTTCAAGTTCCTGTTTCAAACTCCTTGCATCCTTGCCGGTCAGGTGATACAACCCCAGTCCGGCGAATACGCCATCGTCCCGGGAAGGGGATAGCGGTCTTGGGCACTCAGCGCGTTCCCTTGCGGGCCTATTTGGGCATTTTGGGGACGATGGAAATTGATGTATTGCGAGCCCGAGCTATCCTTTTCTGAAAACCTGCATCGTAATTGTGACGGAAAAGTTGAGTTCCTGCCACGACATTACTTTTTATGCAACATCCCTTGGCGAAAGCGTTCTTGACTCATATGCGCCGATGGACAACCAGAGCGGCCCTCTTAGCAATCCCCGCTGCACTCCTCTTGATCTTTGCCTCTCACCTCCGTAAAGGAACGGTGGCCGCAGCCTCGGACTCCCACACGGTGGTGATCAAGCGTGGAGACTTTGTGCGCACAATTCGCATCACGGGCTCCACGGAGGCTGTCCACGCCTATGTGGTGCAAGCGCCCCGGCTGGCGGGGGGAGGCGCGCGAATGGTGCTGGTGCACCTGGTGCATGCCGGAACGCGCGTCCGCAGAGGCGACGTGCTCGCCGAGTTCGACCGGCAGGACCAGCTTAAGCAGTTCCGCGACAGCCAGGCGGAATACCTCGACTTTCTGGACAAGATCAAGAAGCAGGAGGCTGACAACGCCACCGACCTCGCCAAGGACCAGACTGCTCTCCAAGCGGCGACCGATGCCTACGAAAAAGACAAACTGGAGATGGCGAAGAACGAGGTGGTCTCGCGCATCGACGCCGACCGCAACCGCCTGATGATGGAGCAGGACGCGGCCACGCTCAAGCAACTCCGGGAAACGTTTGACCTTAAGGAGCGCGCTCGCCAGACCCAACTGAAGGACTTGGAAATCCAGCGCGAAAAGTCTCACGGGCAAATGCTCTATGCCCAGACCAACGCCGAGCGCATGGCGATCCGCTCACCGCTGGAGGGATTGGTGGTACTGAATCCCGTCTGGAAAGGCAGTTCCATGGGTGACCCGCAGGAAGGCGACGAAATATGGCCGGGCCTGGCCTTCATGCAGGTGGTGGATCCCTCGGCGATGCAAGTGACCGCGCGCGTCAACCAGGTAGACTTCCCCAACCTCCGCCTCGGCCAAAAAGTGGCCGTGCTTCTGGACGCTTACCCCGACCTTGTCCTGCATGGAACGATCGATCATCTCGCGGCCATCGGCAATACCAGCTCGTTATCGCAAGCCGTCCACAACTTCAATGCCACGTTTGCCATTCAAGGAAATGACCCGCGGCTGCTGCCGGACCTCTCCGCGGCGGTAGACGTGGAGCTGGAGCGCATCCCGGCTGTTATGCTGGCGCCGCGCGACGCCCTCATCCGGGAAAACGGCAAAACCTACGTCTGGGTCAAGCGCGGAGCGGGTTTTGAGAAGCAGCCCGTCACCGTGGGTGGGATCAATGACGTTGCGACCGTGGTGCTTTCCGGCCTCGATGCCGGGGACCAAGTGAGGAGGAATCCTGGCGAATCGCCGCCAGGGAACTGACGATGTTTGGCGCCATTAAGAAAATCTGGAATCGCCATCGTGCTCTGCTGATTGTCGTGGCGCTGGCGGTGGCAGGGGTAGTAACTTTTGGCGCCGTCCGCTCCTCCCGTGCCGTGCCGGTCATTCCCACCACTACCGCGCAACGCGGCGACTTTATTGAGGCGGTACAATTCCACGGCCACGTCATCGCCGAGAAATCGATCGAGCTCAAGGCGCCCGCCATAAGCGGGGACATCCAGATCATCAAACTGGCAAGGACGGGGACAGCGGTCAAGAAGGACGAAGTGGTGGCCCAATTCGATACTTCCAAGCTGCTAGACACGCTCAACACGCGGCGCTCCGACATGAAACAGGCTGACGACGCCATTGCGCAAGAGCGCGCCAAGGCCCGTCTGCTCGAGGAGCAGGACAGCACGGACCTCCTTAAAGCCCAGTACGACGTGGAACGCGCCAAATTGGACGTGAGCCAGCAGGAGATACTTTCCCAAATTGACGGTGCCGAGAAAAAACTGGCGCTCGCCGACGCGGAGCAAAGTCTGCGACAGGTCGAGACCCGGCAGAAGTCGGACCAGTCCAGTTCGGAGGCGACGATCAATGGTAAGGTGCAGGCGCGCGCCAAGGCCCTCGCCGACGTGCGCCGGGTTGAGACCGACATCGCCTCCATGACTCTGCGCGCACCGGCGGATGGCGTGGTCACCCTGTTTCCGAATTGGCGCGCGGGCGGCATCTTTAGCGATAATCCGCCGGAGTTCCGGCCCGGGGACCGCGCCTGGAGCGGCGCGACCATCGCCGAGCTGCCGGATTTCTCCACCCTGCAAGTGAGCACGCGCATCGACGAGGTGGACCGCGGGCGCCTTCAGCCGAGCCAGACGGCCACGATTCGCGTGGATGCGGTTCCCGACCGGGAGTTCCAAGCGCGCGTCACCCAGATCAGCGCACTGGCCAAGACCGATTTCACCTCGTGGCCGCCGCCGCGCAATTTTGATGTCACGCTGCAACTGGAAACAAAAGATCCCCGCCTTCGTCCCGGCATGAGCGGCAACGGGCGCATTGCCGTTAACCGCATTCCCGGCTCGATTCTGGTCCCTCCGGCAGCGGTGTTCTCGCCGGCCGGAACCACCGTGGTCTACGTCCTGTCCGGTTCAAAATTTGCGCCACGGCCCGTAGTGGTGGGTCCCCGCAATGAGGAGCAATTGGCCATCACCTCCGGATTGGCCGCGGGTGAAAAGGTGGCGTTGAAAGACCCCACTTTGGCGGCGGAAAAACCATGAGTGCGCGAAAGATAACCCGGCTTACCCTGTCCGTGGTGCTGCTGGCGGCCGCCGCCGCCGGAACGACGTTGGCGATCAAGCACCTGCGCCCGGCAAAGCGAGGCGTTCCCACCATTCGCGTGGCGCGCGGCAACCTGGACCTGAAAATCTATACTTCCGGCGAGCTCCGGGCGGGCAAATCCGCCATGATGGTTGCCCCCTCCGTGGGCAGTTCGCTCCACTTGATTTTCCTGGCCAAGACGGGAACGCACGTCAAACCCGGGGAACTGGTGATCGACTTTGATCCCAGCGATCAGGAACACAACCTGGAGATGGCATCCTCCGACTTGAAAGAGGCCGAGCAGTCCATCGCCAAAGCGAAAGCCGACGCTTCCGTGCAAGAATCGCAGGACAAAGTCGATCTCTTGAAGGCGGAGTTTGACGTCCGGCGGGCGGAGATGGATGTGAGCAAGAAAGACCTGGTGAGCGCGATCGACGCGAAGAAGAATCTGCTGGCGCTGGACGAAGCGCGCCGCCGCCTCTCCCAGTTGAAAGAGGATATTCCGTCGCACGCCGCTTCCAACCAGGCAGACATTGCCGTGGCCGAAGAGAAACTCGCCAAGGCCCGGCTGAGCATGGAATTGGCACAAAAGAACATTCAGAACATGCATGTCCGCGCGCCCATCGATGGGCTGGTGGCCGTGCAGGAGAACCGCCAGACTATGTTTTACTTTACCGGTATGCGCCTCCCTGAGTACCGCGAAGGGGACGAAGTTCAACCCGGCAGCTTCGTGGCGCAGATCCTCGATGTGGAGCAGATGGAGCTTCAGGGGAAGGTGGCCGAAATCGACCGAGCCAACTTGTCTCCGGGGGAGCCGGCCGAAATCGAAATCTATGCCTTTCCCCAACAGAAAATTTCGGGGAAGGTCAAGGACGTTGCCGGGTCGGCTTTGCAAAACACCTTCTTTGGCGACAGTGGCTCCAGCAAATTCGGGGTGGTGATCGGGCTGGACCACCCTGACCCGCAGTTGCGGCCGGGACTTAGTGGGGAGGTGGCTATCTCTGCCGGTGAAATGAAAGACGTGCTCTACCTTCCTCCCCAGGCCATTTTTACCAAGAACGGCAATCCGGTGGCTTTTGTCCGGAAGGGAAACGATTTTGTTCCTCAGAAAATAAAAATCACCCGGCGCTCGGAAACACGCATCGCGGTTGAGGGCGTCGCCGAGGGGACGGAAGTCTCGCTCGTCGATCCAGAGCTCGAAACCTCTAAAACCTCCGCCCCCGCTGCTTCTTCGTCCGCGCTGGGGGGGGGGCCATTAATGAGCGCGTCCGCCACCACTCTCCCCCCGCCCGTGGGCGTAGCGGCCCGCTCCGCCCTTTACTGGTTGCGCTATCTGCCGGAATTTCGCCAGGGTTTGGAAACACTTCTGTTGCACAAGCTGCGCACTTTTCTGACCATGCTGGGCATGATCTTTGGCGTGGCGGCGGTGGTCTCCATGCTCTCGATTGGCGCCGGGGCGCAACAGCAGGTGATGGCCTTCATCGAACAGCTCGGGGTTCGCAATCTGATTATCGAGGCCAAGGAATCCTCCGACTGGCAGGCAAAGCAAAAAATCCGCCAGATTTCCCCCGGCCTCACCTTCCAGGACCTGCGCGCTGTCCGCACCAACACTGCCGGCATTGAGGCATCCACAGCACGGAAGCGCTTCACGCCCTCCAAGATGATTCCCAAATCGCAGCACGACATGCCGGTCATTTACGGCGTGGCCCCGATCTACCAGCAGATCGTCAATCTGCGCGTCGTGGCAGGCCGCTTCTTTGATACCGAAGAGGACGCCCGCGCTAGCGCCGTCTGCGTCCTGGGGCAGGGTGCTGGCGCCAATCTCTTTGGGCAGCAGGATCCGGTGGGCAAGTACGTTAAGGTGAACGAACAGTGGTTCCACGTTATCGGAGTGGTGGGCCCCCAACTGAGCGCCCAGACTCCCCTCGCCGGCCTGCCTGAGCAGGATCTCAACAACCTGATTTACGTTCCCCTCTACGCTGCGGTGCTACGCCTGGAGGACACTTACAGCGATGTTCACGACGAGATCGATGGAATCTATCTCCATCTGGACGCGCGTACCGACAGCTTTTTGACGGCGGAAGTGGTGCGCAGCATTCTGAACGTTTCCCACCACAATGCCGGCGATTTCAGCGTGATTGTGCCCTCGGAGCTGTTGGCAGAGCAGCGCAACACGCAGCGGATTTTTGAAGTTGTCATGGTGGCCATCGCCGCCATTTCGCTGCTCGTCGGCGGGATCGGCATCATGAACATCATGCTTGCCGGGATTTTAGAGCGCACCCACGAGATTGGCGTCCGCCGCGCCGTGGGAGCGAGGCAATCCGATATATCCCGGCAATTCCTGGTGGAAGCGCTGCTCATTTCCTTTGTGGGAGGCGTCACCGGGATCTTCTTCGGATTCGGTATTTCCCGGCTGATCGCCTGGCTGGCGGGATGGTCCACGATCATCACACTTACTTCCATCCTGCTCGCTTTCCTGGTTTCGGCGGGGGTGGGCCTGGTGTTTGGAATCTATCCGGCCATGAAAGCCGCCCGGCTCGATCCGGTCGAAGCGCTGCGGTACGAATGAGGGGTAGCGCGGGCCCCCACTTTTTGGGGTCCGCGGCTCTTCCCTTGCCAACCCCTTAACCTCAAAGACGGATGCCTGCCCGCAGAATGGGAAGTGCAAGTCTAGGCAAGAGCTAGGCAAAAACCGCGGACCTCAACGGCGGAGGTCCGCGCTACACCTGCTGCAATCATGCTTCAGAGGAGCATTCGAAAATGCGGTGTAAACTTCTTGCTACTTGCCTGATCTTCAGCGCCTGGGTCCCACCCGCCCGCGCCCAGACCTTCCCCATGCCCAGCTATTTCCATGGGCAGATTCATTCGCCCCAGCCTCCCCAGGCGCTTCCGGACACCAAGAGTTTTCGCGATTACATTGTTGACGGCAAGCTGCGCCTTTCCCTTCAGGACGCCATGCTCCTTCTGCTGGAACATAACACCGAGGTGCATATCGACCGCCTTGCCGTGACCGATGCAGAATTCAACGTCGAGCGCGCTCTCGCCACTTTCGACCCGGCGTTTACTTCCTCTTTCAACACCGAGCGATCCAAAGAATCCACCGATTCCCAGTTGCAGGGCGCGTCCACCTTGAGCGATCTGGAACAGCAGACAGCTTTCGGCTACACCCAAACTTTGCAGACCGGCACAAATGTTAATATCGCTCTGAGCGCAGATAAATCCTCCACCAACAGTATCTTCTTTTTCCTCAATCCCGCGATCTTCGCGTCACTAGATTTTAGCGTCACCCAGCCGCTGCTGCGGGGCAATGGACACTTCATAAACCGCGCCCCTATTCTCATCGCGCGTCGCAACGTGGCTCAATCCACGGCGCAGTTTGAGGGGCAGGTGAGTGACGCCCTGTATCAATTGGTCCAGGCTTATTGGACCGTCGTGCAGGCACGGGAGAACATGAAAATTGCGCAAAAGTCGCAGGATCTCGCGCAGGCTTCCTATGATCGCGACAAACGCGCGCTCGAACTCGGCGCCCTGCCTCCGCTCGATATCTACCGCTCCGAGGCGGAGGTTGCGAATCGCAGAGTGCAGGTGATCCAGGCGCAGTATCAGCTTAAATCAACGGAGGACCAATTCGTCCGTCTCCTGGGCGCTGACCAGGACGCGGACGTTCGCTTGTTGGATCTGGATCTGGTGGAAAATCCCGAGCCTTCCGGCGAGCTTTTCCATGCCGATACGAAGGAGGCCGTAGCGACCGCCCTCGCACACCGGCCCGAAGTGGAAGCCCTCCGCCAGCAGATGGCCGCGAATGACATCACGATCCGGCTTGACCACAACAGCCTGCTGCCCAACCTCAGTTTAAGTGGGCTTTATCAGTCCAACGGCTTAGGAGGGAATCAGTACGACGCTTCCGTCACGCCGCCCGTGCTCGTTTCACGCGGAGGGCTGGGCGATGCCTTGAGCCAGATCGGCGGCTTTGGCTACCCCGCTTACGGCTTCGCCTTGTCGCTGAATCTACCCATCAAGAACCACAGCGCCGAAGCCAACCTCGGCAACGCCATGGTTGCCCGTCGCCGAACCCAGTACCTGGCGCGCGAGCAGGAAGAGAATATCGCGCTCCAGGTCGCGACGGCTGTCCACCAGCTTGACCAGGCCCGCATCTCTCTCGACGCGTCGCGGGTCGCCTATGACCTTTCGCGCAAGAGTTTGGAGGCCGAGGAGCGAAAGTATCAACTCGGCGCGCAAACGATTTTCTTTGTGCTGCAAGCGCAGACCGTGCTCGCCACGGCAGAGGCCGCGGTGCTTCAAGCGGAAATCAGCTACCAACTCGCTCGCGCCGCGGTCGACCACGCCACCGGAATGCTCCTCGACCATTACAAAATCGAAGTGCAGAAGATCAAATCGTGATGAGGCTATCGCACCGCCCAAGTCATCGGTTCGGCCCCCTTAGCGCAAGCTGTGGCCGTTCGAGTAAGAGATTCGGCCTGAAAAGTCATAGGGCTGAATCGGCCGCGCGCCGGCTGGACCAGGCTGCGGATAGCAGAAACGTCGCCCGGCGCGCGTTCGATACAGCGACTAAGTCGCCTTCACGTCGAGTACGCACCACAAGGCCGTTTACGCCCTACGCTCGGATGTGGCGCCCGGAGGTTCCGGGCGTATCGTCGGCGACTCCGAATTTGGCCTATTCCTTATGCCTCATGGCCCAGCTTTGGCCTGCGATGGGGCGGGGATGGTCCAATATTCTGCATCTCATCGGGAATGCCGGGATTGTGCAGTCCCTAACTCCTAACTCCTAATCCCACATCTGGTTCAGGACCATGGCCAGGCGCACTCCGGCTTTGGCGATTTGCTCATCTATGGTCGGGGCCACGGCGTCGACATAGGGCTGCCAGACTTGCTCGTGGAGGTTCAGCATGCGGGTGGAGACGTGGTTGTCGTCGCTGCACCCTTTCACCTGCACGGGGCTTTCTACGGGGATTGCCACCGGCAGCTTGGCGTAGACCACCGCATCCGCCAGTTCGTGGCTTTCCCACGCCCAATTTTCCACGTTCACGCCGGCTTTCTCCCAGGCATCGTCCTGCGACCTGAACTGTTGATCGAGCGCCGCGGCCCACTGCGCCAGCGCTTCCGGGCCTTTTATGCGCTGGATGATGCTGAAGTCCCAAATGCCGTGCAGATTGGGCGCGTAGGTCTCATATTGCAGGTTCTTTTCCACCGGGGCGTTGCCGAAGAAGTCGATGGGCACGCAGTTGCCGCCCATATCATTGTTGGACACGCAGTGCAGCGGCTGGTGTAGGTCTCCCACCAGGTGGATGACAAAGCGGAGAGCGTCCGCGCGCACCCGGGGGTCCGTGGAAGCGCTCCGGAGGAGTTCAATCTGGTGGGCGAGCGCGCTGGTAACGCAGCCCGTGGAGGCCGGACAGGACGCCGCCATGGCGCTGCGGGGGGCGTCGCGAGGAATGTCAATGTAGTGCCATGGACCTGCTTCCGGCCGCACCCTCCGGAGGTCGTCCGCCCAAGTGGAGGAATCGGCCATCAAATCAAGCCCCTGGGCGCTACAGAATCGCGGGAGGGTGGGATCGATGGGCTGGGTTCGGAGGAGCTTGTTGGACACCGCCAGGGCGTGTGCCGTCATGTGCTTCTCGGCAATTATGGCGATGGCCTGGTGACCTTCACACCCCCACGGCCAGGCACGCACCGGCGATAGCAGCAGGACAAACGCCACGCCCCACGCCGCAACGCCCAGTCGCCGGCGCATCCCGTTTCGGTTCGACCGGTTGGATTCCATCGTCTCTCCTACTTGCACTTACGTCCCTTGGGGCTGATGATGACGCGAAGCGCCTTGGAGTGCGACCGCGAAGCTGCCGCCTTCGCGTCTCCTGAAGTGTTACATTATTGTCGTACAGGTACCCGGTGGACGAAGCCCGCGAAGCTGCCGCCTTCGCTTCGCCTGAAGTGTTACGCCCATCCCTTCGGCAGGCTCAGGGCAGGCTCCGGCCATGCTGGAGCACGGGTTGGAAACCCGTGGCACAAAATCGCCGCACCACGGCGCCGTCCTGGCAAACCGTGCTCTTGAGAAAAAGCAGGTCACCAATCCCTGCTATTCCCTCCCTGATCGCTTCCCGAATAGGCATTGGGAATGAAGGGATGCGAAGAGGAAGGGAAGGCGGCAGCTTCGCGGCCGCACTCCAAAGGCGCTTCGCGCATGCTCTTCACGGAAGCGGCGCCGTGGTGCCCAATCAGCTCGAACCTATTACTTAAGGGTTCCGGCTAGGTAATTCGCCAGGCCCACGTGCTTGATGAGGCTCAGTTGGGTTTCCAGGTAATCGGCGTGCCGCTCCTCGTCTTGCAAATTGCCGCGCAGCAACTCCGCGGAGGCCTGGTCGCCGGCCTGGGTGCAGATGGCCGCGCCCTTGTTATAGCTGGCGATGGCGCCGGTCTCGTCCTTCAGGCCGATTGCGAACTGCTCCTCCACATCCTTGCCGATGCGGATTTCGGGCAGCGACTGCACGTCAGGCTCGCCCTCGAGAAAGAGAATGCGGCTCATCAGTTTCTCGGCGTGCTTCATTTCCTCAATGGCGCGCTTCGTGGTGGCGCCCGCCAATCCCTTGTAGCCCCAACTTTCGCACATCTCGCCGTGGAGGATGTACCCGTGGACGGCGCCCAACTCATCGGTCAACGCTTCCTGCAAGACCTGCAACACTTCCGGTTTTCCATTCATGCAAACGCTCCTTGTGATTGACGGCCTCTACAGCGACACCCATGCCTCGTGCCGTCATCGTGTGGACGAAAGGGCGAGGGTGAGTCCGGCGCGTGCTATTATATGCCGGGAACGTCCTTTGGGTGCGGATTTGCTCGTGTGTCAATGCAGATCGCAAAGGAGGCTCACATGGGCACCGTGATGGTAGTAGTCATTTTGTCATTGTCGGGCCTCGCCGTAGGTGTGGCCCTCTTTCTGACGGTTCGAGGTTTACTGACATACTGGCGCGCTCGGGGAACCCGGCTGGTAACTTGCCCGGAAACCCACTGCACCGCGGCCGTCGAATTGGACGCCAAAGGCGCAGGCTTAAAGGCTTTCCGAGGAGGCACCTACCTCTGTCTCCAGGATTGCTCGCGCTGGCCGGAGAAAAAGGATTGCGCCCAGGAATGCCTGCCCCAGGTGGAGTCCCTGGGGAAAGGCTGTCTGGTGCACAACATCGTCGCGCAATGGTACCAGGGCAAGACCTGCGTCTATTGCCACAAGCCGGTGGATAATGTCGCAGAATGGACCGCTCACACGCCCGCCTTGCGCGCTCCGGATTCCATGACTGTGAGCTGGGACGATGTGCCGCCTGAGAAACTGGCGGATGTTTTTCAGACCTACCAGCCGGTCTGCTGGTCCTGCCATATCGCGGAGACGTTCCGGCGCGACCACCCGGAACTCGTCACGGATCGGACGGCACGATGGTAAGGCGCTTTGCACAGCGCCTTTTTGTCCCCTTCGATCATGTCCAACCGGGCGTGCCAGCGCCCAAGGTGAGCATGCGCAACCGGGAACAGGGTCAGTAAGGTGCGGAAAAAAATAAACCACAGCGCATGGCCAAGCGCGGGCGAGCTTTTTCTCTACGATCCGACGTAGCTTACGCGCCAGATGCAGTTACCGCCGTCGTCCGTGACCAGCAGGGAACCGTCAGACGCGGTCGCCACACCCACCGGGCGTCCCCATACATCTCCTTGCGGTGTGACGAAGCCGGTTAGGAAGTCTTCGTACTCGCCCGTGGCGTGGCCGTCCTTGATCGGCACGCAAATCACCTCGTAGCCGGTCCGCACGGCGCGGTTCCATGAACCGTGCTCAGCCGCAAATGCATCACCACGATACTCCGCCGGGAATTGGTTGCCCTCATAAAACAACATCTCGAGCGAAGCATTGTGGGGCTGGAGAAGCACATCAGGCACAATCACCTTGTCGCGCAGCTCCGGATGCTTCCCCGCCAACCGCGGATCCTGATGCCCACCGATGTAGTACCACGGCCAGCCGTAGAAACCGCCCTTTTGCACGTGCGTGATGTAATCGGGGGGAAGGTTGTCACCCAATTGATCGCGCTCATTCACGGAGGCCCATAACTGACCGGTCTGAGGATTTATAGCGAGTCCTACGGGGTTGCGGATGCCGTACGCAAACACCTGCAAGTCGGAGCCATCCGGATTCGCCACCAGGATGTCAGCGCGGTGATACTCCTCGGGGTTGTTGTCCGTGTCACTCACGTTCGTGCGCGAACCCACAGAGACGAACATCTGTTTGCCGTCCTTCGAGAAGACGATATCGCGCGTCCAGTGTCCGCCTCCGCGGAGTCGTCCAAAACCTGGGACGTTCGGCACAATCACCTGCTTGGGTTCAGACGCCTCCAAGTCGCCATTTCGGTAACGAAAGCGGATGACCGAATCGGTATTCGCAATGTACACGAAACTCGGATTGGGTCCGGGCGGGTAAAACGCGATACCAAAGGGTAAGGTGAGGCCCGAGGCGTACACATGAACCGAAGCCGGCTTGCCATCGTGGGTGATGCCGCGGTAAACCAGAATGCGGCCGGGTTCGCTCTCCGCCACAAACACATCGCCATTGGGAGCCGTGCGGATCAGGCGCGGATTCTGCAGCCCGCTGGCGAATTCCTGCACTTTGAAGCCGGCAGGGGCTTGGGGCCAGGCATTCGCCGGGCGCGGGACCATCTGAGGTCCGTGATCGACACCCGGCGTGGCATACGGCGGCGGAAGCTCCGAAACCGTGATTTTGTGAATGGTCCCAGGCTTCTCGTCCCGGAAGTCCGCAAAAGTCTTGACGTTGGCGGGATCTGAGCCACTCTTGGCCCATGCCCAGGGCGAAGGCACTTTTAGCGCTGCGATGAGCCATACCGATACCAGCCCCACGCCCAGCACGATTCTGTTAACAGGGTTCATCCGCACGCCCTCCGTTCAATCGCAATTTGCTTACCATTGGATGATTTATAAGGTGCAGTTGGATACAAATATAGGTTACGGGGGCAGTGGCAGCTACCTGTCATCAAGCCGGGGGCGCGCCGCGCGCCTCGGCTTCTTTTCGCCGTGCCAGGGCGCTTTCCAGCAGGCGGGGGAAGTCATAACTCAGGACTTGGGTGCAGTTTCGGCATCGCCACAGCGTGTCTTGCGGGTCGAGGTAATTGAAGTTGACGCATCCGCAGGTGCATACTACCTGAAGTCCTGTACTGCGTCCTTGAACAACCTTGACATCTTCAACTCCCACCGGAAATCTCATCAATGAATTCTCCTCGTCGTCCGTATTCAGGCTTTGGCCCAGCCATAGCCGTTCGGTCACATTGTACCTGAATGTTGGAGGGCTTCGCCTAACCGGATGGTTCCGGCTCCTCCTTCTTAATTGCTTCATAGCCGGGGCATTGGCGCATCGGAAGGCGCGGGTATTTGGGGTAATTCGGGTCCGTCAGCGAACGCAGACACTGGTAGAATATGGAGCCACGATCGCTGCGCACGACCCGCGCGTGAACGCAGGAGCAGCAGAGGCCCACGCACTCACTTTCGGAAGGTTCCCTTGACATAAGCCCTTATGATCGAGGCGCCGGAGCTCGGGCCGACTCAGGTATTCTCGCCTTCAATACCGTCCAGCAGGTACATGGTGGCGTCGGCCTCGGCGAGCAATGGCTGAGCCTCGAAGTTACCCCTGATCTCCGCTCGCGCGGCAACCAGCTTTCGATGGCGTTTAACGATCCACGCTCGGATGGTCATGCTCGTGCCGATGCGAATAGGCTGGCGAAAGCGGGCTTCTACACGCGCCGTTACTCCGGCGAGCCCTTGGAAATAGAGCGCCCAGGCGAGGGCTTCATCCATTAGTGAGAAAGCCAAACCGCCGTGTAAGACGCCGGGCCAACCCTGATGTTCGGGTTTCGCGGTGTAAGTTGTCACGCTGCCGCCATCACCATCAGGGCTGAATGGGATTTGCAGCCCTGATGGATTTTCAGCACCGCATACGTAACAATGCTTGGTTCGCGATTTCAGTTGTGCGATGTCATTCACCCGTACATCTCCTTATTTTTAGACGTATGCGCCTGGTCTGGTACGCCCGCCGCAGGTCGCGCACCCAATGGTCGGCTTCGCGCGTGGGTTTGGGAATGCGGAAGCCATCGAGGCACAGGCCGACGATGTGGACGGCCGTGTCCAACGATACGCGATGCCCCACGGTGACGTAGATCGGTTTTACGTGATCGCGCGTCCGAAACGCCAACCCGACCATCTCCCCTTTGTCTATCAGTGGCGTCGCGCAACCTGCCTCGGCGCCGGGTTCCAGTGCCTGCCCCACCAGTATGGACTTGGCGCAGCCGATGGTAGGACGCTCCAGCAGCAGCCCAAGGTGGCAGGCAATCCCGAAGCGCCGTGGGTGTGCCACCCCGTGTCCATCGACCAGGATTATGTCCGGCTCCACACGCAGCCGCGCGAGGGCGGCGAGAAGAACCGGGCTTTCGCGAAAGGAGAGCAACCCCGGCACGTAGGGGAAACGTAATTTGCGGCGGGCCATCCGGCGCTCAACTTCCTCCAGCCCCGGCAACCGATAGACGATTACGCCGGCGAAGGCAACGTTGGTCTCGGGATCGAATGCCACGTCGGCGCCCGCCACGTAATGCAGGGGCCCGAACCGGTCTTGCGTCTCCACGCGCTCGCGCCAAACCTCTTGCAGGCGCATCGCCTCGCGCGGGGTGACATTCCATTGGGGTCGCAATTTCGGCTTCATCTGAGGTAAGATGGAGCAAAGATTTTCTCCGTGTACCGTGTGAGAGTCAAAGCAATTTACACGGAGTTCACGGAACTGATTCTAAGAGCTTCGTAAAAATTTCCGGGCACAGGGGGCACGGGGTAGCCCGTGTCCTGTAGTTCATCCGCGCTGTTTCACAACATTCTTCCGGGCATCGGCTGCAACAAGGAATCGCGTCCATGAAACTTCTCAACTTCGAATTCAAAGCTCATCTTGCCGATGCAAGGCACGTGCGCGCTGCGCTTAAGCGCCTTCGCGCGCGCTCGCTCGGAAGCGACCATCAGGTGGATACCTATTTCCGCGTGCCGGTGGGGCGATTAAAGATCCGCGAAGGGCGCATCGAGAATGCCCTGATCTTTTACCGGCGGACCAATTCGGCGCGCGCCCGCCGCTCGAACGTAGAACTTATGCTTTTGCCGCGCCGGAACTCGGTTCGGGCAATGCTCTCTCGCGCCCTCGGTGTATTGGCCGTGGTAGACAAGCGGCGTGAGATCTACTTCGTTGGCAACGTGAAAATCCATCTCGACCGCGTTCGCGGGCTCGGAACCTTCGTGGAGGTTGAAGCTATGACCCGCTCGGGTGACGTTCGCAAGGTCCGCGCCCAAGCCGTCAAGTTTCAGAAGCTCTTCGCCATCCCCCGGGCGGACATTGTTCCCTCTTCCTACTCCGACCTGATTTTAGACAAGCGCGCTGCCGCCCGGCCGTGACCGGTCTAAAACGTGTCCGCGTTACTTCGCGTTGCCTGCTGCACAGTAACCGCCGCCTCCCACTGGTCGAACCGAGCGGCATCACGGATAAAACTCGGGTCGATTGGTCATGGAGTGGCCGTGGAACGAGTCACACCGTATACTCGCGCACCCGGTCCATCGTGCGGTTGGCCGTTTCCAGGTCCGGCACATTCTGGACCTTGTAGAGGACACCTCCTTCCAACGTGTGCGAATCCAGCGCCGCGATAAATTCCGGGATCTGCGCGTTGAGCACTACCGGCAGGCCGCCCAGACGGCGCCGGAGCGTGCCGAGGACCGAGAACGCGGCCGGATAATGGAGATCATCCGCCAGGAAAACGGCTTTCAGCCCGCGTACGGTTGAAACCGCCGGCAGCAGATGGCGACCATTGGCGTGAATGTGTACCACCCCGCCGTCAAAAGTGCCGAGAATTCGTTCCACCGGCTCGCGTCCCCATTCTTCGAAATAATCTATGGAAGTCATGTGGAACGGATCAACGCTCTCGGAAACGATACGCCCCGGAATCCACTCCACCATGTTGCTGCATGTTCCCCCTTCGAGCAGTGGAGCCTGCTCAAAAAATGTGCGCTGCACATCCACGTTTAATTTGTACGCGAACTCAATCGCCTCGCGCACCTTGTCGGGATGGTCCAACAGTTCCAGATAAGTCTGCGTGGCGCCGAACAGTTCGAAAACGAAGTTAAGCCCGTCGATCAGAATAAAATGGCTTAGGCCAAATTTGCCATGGCAGGCCGCGCGGAACGCCTCGAGTTCCTTCCGATAAAACTGGTACCAGGGCGATTGTCGATCGATCGCCAACCCTGAAAGTCCGTCCCAGTTCTTTAGCAGGGGTGGAACCATCGAGGAAATCCAACCATTCTCCGGATGCGCCATGAACTGTGCTTTGCCGCCGACAATCCCGCCGTACAATCCTTGGTCCATTTCGCTCAGGTAGGCAGAAGGAATGGAGTCGTCGTGAATTAGGGCGCGCTCGGCCAGAAAGTGATCCCAGAACGTCGCGCGTTCCTCCAAATCCGGGCACTCGGTGTAACCCGGCGCATGCTTCGCTGCAAAATCCCGCAGCGCGTCGGTTTGCACGTCCATGCGCGCAAAAACCCGGTCTTGCCGATGCTCGGTGTAAAGCGACCGCAATCTCTCGAGTCGGGCATCCATTTCTGGACAATATTGGAGGCGTGAACTCACCGGAAGTTCTCCTTTTCGCAGAAATTCACCGCGAAGGTTTGGCCACCCGGAGGTGGACGGACGCCGCGGGGTGACTTTATTCTTCGGTACAGGCGCCGCTGCGCCGCTGATCGGTACCTGAAAGCCGTGGAGCGGCAGCGGGCAAGCCCCTATTATGCGTATCCCCCGCTGATTGTCCAGTCGGGAATGCGAACGAGCAGGGCTCCGTCAAAGTCGAATGACACAAAACGTGGGGCGCGGATGGGTGCCGTCTGTTTCGCGGTACATCTCGGGGCGCGTTTCCATCTTGACAAAGCCCATTGATAGGCTATAATTTTAGTCGATGGGCAGGGCTCGGCGTTTCCAAACCGGCGCTTCGTATTGCCGACGGCAGGGAAATCCGATCCGGTCACGGCTAGTCAAAAGGCCAACGACGCGCTATACGCACGGAGACAGAATGTCCACCCTGGGCGCATCGCCCCAAACCTGAGAAGTCATTGAAAACAAAGGGTAGAAAACCAGCTTTTTCACCTGCCGAACCTGAGAACATACTGAAAAAAATCCAGTTACATGCATTATGGAAAACGGAAGGCAGTATGACACAATGTCATGCATGGCTAGCATCTAGCCTCCAGTAATTTGCTGCCCGGCAAGGTTGTGGAAGGACGGGGAGAAAAAACGGGCAGAGGGTCGTGGAGAAACAAAGACCTGTTCCCGCGGCGTGCCTGGCGCTCATGAAGCTGGGGCCCGCCCATAGGGAGGTTGGATTTCAGACGGCTCTGGTGGGCTGAAGCACTTCCAAGCCGGCGTAATCGAGTTCCAACTCGCCTTTTTGAAACGCCTTCAGAAAGGCCTTGACCACAGTGGGATCGAAATCGGATCCCGCCCCCCTTACGAGGGTGTCTTTAGCGTCTAGCGGCGACATCGCCTTGCGGTAGGGCCGGTCGCTGATCAGGGCGTCATAGACATCTGCAACAGAGATGATGCGCGCTTCCAAGGGGATCCCGTCCGCACCCGCGGAGTGCTGTACCGATCCATCGAACTTGTCATGATGGGCCAGAACGATAGGGATAATACGGTGCAGCGAACCTCCCAACCATTTGTCAAGCCGTGCCTGAAATTGGGCTCGACACGGCTTTCCCCTTTGGCTGAATCCCGAGGCGGTCGTGGGTTCGGATGCCCTCGGATCATCGAAACAGATCCCGCCCAAAGTTACTAACCGACGTTGAATGATAGCGTTGGCTCGAATCACACTGGGCTAAAACACCTATTCTGGAAAAGAATACAATCCCGCACGGCGACGGAGTAGTTTTCTTCGGGTTCGTTTTTGACTAAAGTTTGCTTTTCATTCCCCAATATGCTTGCTAATGCGCAGCTTCCCACATCGAGTTGCGTCAGGTATTCGCCTGTGCTAGGCTCATGGCCTTTATGCAAATGGCATGAAAGATGCTGATAGTTTGTGAACGCACGCCAGTTGGGAACTAATGATGAATGCAGTCTCTCGATTTCGGGTCATGGTAGTTGATGACGACCCAACCATACGTGGGCTTCTAGCTACCAAGTTGGCGTCGTCCGGCTTTGCCTCCCGAGCCTGTGCCAGCGGGGACAAGGCTCTGCAACTCCTTGAGAAGGAAACATTTGATGCGATTGTTTCCGACCTGAACATGGGGGGCATTTCAGGCCTGGATCTGCTCGCGACAACACGCCGCATCTGTCCCCAGACGGCATTCCTGATGGTAACCGGCGTCAGTGACGTTGCCGTGGGGGTCACGGCAATGAAGCAAGGTGCGGCAGATTACCTTCTTAAGCCGCTGAATATGGATGAGTTGGTGGTAAGACTTCGGCGGGCGCTGGAAGTAAAACGCATGGAAGCGGAACGAGAAGCTGAGCGGGCGGAGTATGATCGGCGCCTGGAGAGCATGGTGGAAGAGCGGACAAAACAACTGACGGAGGCCATGCGCAGTTTAGAGGAAGCTATGAGGAAAATCGAAATGACCTACGACGAAACACTGGAAGCGCTGGCCGCGGCGCTGGACCTTCGCGATAACGAGACGGCGGGACACTCGGAGCGGGTTACATTTTACTGTTTGGAGATAGCCAAAAGGCTCAATTTCCCCGACGATGAGCTCAGGCAACTGGAACGGGGCGCCTATCTGCATGATATTGGAAAAATTGGTATACCTGATTCGATTCTCCTCAAACCCTCCAAGCTGACGCCGGAGGAAGCGGTGGTTATGCAGACCCATGTGCAGATCGGGTACGAACTGATGAGCCGTGTGGCCTTTCTGGCGTCGGCCGCTCAAATTGTTCTTACCCACCAGGAGTACTACGATGGCACCGGTTATCCGCAGGGCTTGGCAGGCGAACAAATTCCGTTAGGTGCGAGGATTTTCGCGGTCGCCGACACCCTGGATGCTATTTTGTCCGATCGACCGTACCGCCGAGGTCGGTCCTTCGCTGTCGCGCGCGCCGAAATAGCACGAGAGTCCGGGAAGCAATTTGATCCTGAAGTCGTCGACGTATTTCTTTCGGTCCCGCCAGAGACTTGGGCAAAAATTCAGAGCCAAGCAACACGGAATTCACTTGAACAAAAGCGCTTGCCGGTGCAGAATCTGACCTTAAAAGCCGATACCGCGACATTAGAAATTCCGCTCGGCCCTACGGCCCAAGCTGGGTGAAGGCAGGCGTGCAGAAATCGTGAAACTCCGTATTATGGCTGTGGATGATGAACCCGGCATCTTGCGCTTGCTGAAAACCCACTTGGAATCCTGGGGATGCGAGGTTACCGATGTGGTGGACAGCCGGCAGGCGTTAGAGCGGCTGAAAGAAGAGAAAGTCGATGGGCTCTTTGTGGATGTCATGATGCCCCATGTGGATGGTTTCTGCGTGACTCAGCAGGTGCGCCTTTTGAAGCTGAACGGCCGCATCCCGATTGTGATGCTCACGGCGAGGGACGATACGGAAACCATGCGCAAGTGCTTTGCCGCAGGCGCCAGCTTTTTCCTGGGCAAACCTTTTACCCGCGAGCGAGTTTACAAACTGTTGGGTGGCACCCGCGCCGCCATGCTGAGAGAGCAGCAACGCTACGTGCGACTTCCGTACTCTACGAAAGTTGATTGCGTCTGGGGAATCGAGTCCAAGCATCGCTTCAGTTCCGCCAGTGTCAACATCAGCGAGGGCGGGATGAAATTGGCGCCCGCGGTAGGCCTGACGGTGGGCCAGGAGATCGAAGTGTCTTTCCAACTGCCCGGCATGTCACGATTCATCAAAACGCGTGCCATGGTAGTCCGGGAGGCGCCCCCCAACGCGATCGGAATTCAGTTTGCCAAGCTCATCGCGCTCGACGAGAAAGATCTGCAAGCGTACATCCAGGCCCGCCTCGAGTAATGCCATTGGCGGTTTGGGACTTGCCGACTCATCCCGCCTTCACTGCCACTACAACTCATTGCCCAACCCGGCGTATACTTTCGTTATCATGGCCCAGTTTAGCGACGAAGAATTCAACGTCGCGCGGCATTACAGCGGGACGGCTTTCGAAGCGGAATTACAGCGATTGCCCCGGGACTGTCCGGTTGAAATGGCAATGACGTGTCGATGGCTCGGCCGCATCGCAGAGGCGGGGAATGTGGTCGCCGAGATCGGCGTCGGCGGCGGTCATTACTCCGAGTTCCTGGCGCGCGCTGGCTGCCACCTGCATCTCGTGGACATCTCCGTGCGCCTGCTGGCCGCGGCAGTGGAGAAACTGCGCCGGGCCGGCTTGGAGGACCACGTCGCGGGCTGCCATCACCTTTCGGGAGCACGCTTGGAAGCTTTGCCCTCGGAGAGCGTTGAGTTGGCGCTCCTGATGGGTCCGCTCTACCACTTGCAATCACTCGCCGAGCGCCGGCGCAGCGTGAAGGAATCAACACGGATCCTCGTGCCGGGTGGGACGCTTTTTGCGGCGGGCATCAATCGGCTGTCCTACTTGCGTGACCTGCTGCGTCTGGATTTTGGGTCCGTCTCCGCCCGGGTGGCCTTCCATCGGCAGTACTTGGAGGATGGCAATCTGGATCCCGAGCACGCCCCGCCGATTGGCTCTGCGCATTTGACCACCGCCGAGGACTTCCTCGCTTTGTTCGAGGGACAATTTGAGCAGGTGGCGTTTCTCGGTGTCGAATCCTTCCTGACGCTCTTCCAGGAAAAGTTTCGCGACCTTCCCGCGCTGGAAAAGGAAGCGTGGTTGGACTTAGTGGAAGAAACGGGCCAGACCCCCGAGGGCATTGGCCAATCGGACCATTTTCTATTCATAGGAAGGAAAATAAAGTAGTTAGCAGGTGGAGGGCACGGCCTGAAGCGGGAACGCACCACCCTATGCTTCTACGGCCTGCCACCTACGAAATACGAAAGGAGTGGAGATGGCAACTTTGGGACTTATCGAATATGCCGACGCGAGCGCGGAAGTCCGCGCGGTCTATGATGACATCATGGCGACCCGCAAAACGGATCGCATCAACAATTTCTGGAAGGCGATTGCCCATGATCCCGCCACGCTGCGCCGCACGTGGGAAAGCGTGAAGCAGATCATGGGCCCAGGCGTCCTGGACGCACTGACCAAGGAGATGATCTACGTTGCCGTAAGCGCCACCAACCAGTGCGGGTATTGCATTGCTTCGCATACCGCCTCTGCCCGCAAAGCCGGTATGACCGATTCCATGTTTGCGGAACTTTTGGCCGTAGTGGGAATGGCTAACGAAACCAACCGCCTTGCCAGCGGGTACCAAGTGGAAATTGATGAGCAGTTCAAAACATAGAAGAGCGAAACTCGAAGATCGAAAATCGAAACTGGAAACTCGAAACTGGAAAATTGAAGCCTTATGGCCAAATTTCGAGTTTCGGCGGTGTTAGCAACGAGCGAAACTTGAAGCGGAAGATTCGAAACTCGTCCGTCGGGATCGGTTTTCGAGTTTCGATTTTCAAGTTTCGGCTTTTCCCGCCACTTAAGCGACGTGCCGCCAGTGTTCCTCAATTTGTTCCAGGCTGCGGCCCTTGGTTTCCGGAACAAAGGCGTAGCAGAAAACGAATGCGGCGACGCACAGGCAGGCGTAAAGCCAGAACGTTTTCGCCGGTCCGGCGTGGTCCAGGAGGGACAAGAAGGTTCCCGCCACCAGCCAGTTTGCCCCCCAGACTGAGAGCGTCGCGATGGACATGGCTTTGCCGCGGATCTTGGTGGGGTAGATCTCCGAGATCAACAGCCACATGACCGGCCCCAACCCGATCCCAAAAGAGATGATGTAGCCAATAACCTCGTAGAAGACCACGTTACCCGTTGCTTTGTAGTGGAACGCAGCGCCGATAAGCGTCAGGGACAACCCCATGCCAGCCGTGCTGAGCAGCAGCAGAAAGCGCCGGCCGAGGCGATCGACCAGTGCCATTGAAACCAGGGTAATGAGAACATTCGCCACGCCGACGATCGCCGCGCCCAGGATGGCAGTCTTGGCCGAGGGGTAGCCCGACATGCGCAGAATCGTCGGCACATAGTAGATGATCGTATTGATACCGGTTATTTGTTGGAATATGGCGAGGCCTATTCCGACAAGCACCGCCACCCGGAATCCCGGCTGCAGCAAAATGCCAAACCCTTCCTGTTCTTCCTGCAGAACGTTCTCGACCTCGGCCAATTCCGCCTCCGCCTCGTCGCCGCGGCCCAGCCGGCGGAAATTCTCAAGTGCCTGGTCACGAAATCCTTTGCGTGCCAGCCACCGTGGGCTCTCCGGCAGGAAGAGCATGCCAACCAATAGCACCGTCGCGGGGAGCAGGGCGCTTACGAACATCCAGCGCCAGCTCTCGGATGACGCCAGGGCGTAGTCAACGAAGTAAGCCACGCCTATGCCCACCGTAATGGCCAGTTGATTCAGTGAAACCAGCGCGCCCCGGATCCGTGCCGGCGCCATCTCCGCGATGTACAGCGGCACCGTCAAGGAAGCGATGCCTATACACGCGCCCACAAATAAGCGCGCAATTGAGAATGAAACCAGCCCGACGGCCAAACCGCTAAGGACGGAGAACAGGCCGAATCCCACCGCCGTCACCAGCAGCATCCAGCGGCGTCCCCAGCGGTCGGTGCAGTATCCCGCCGCCGCCGATCCTACCAAGGCGCCAGCCAGCGCGATCCCCACCGCGAATTCCAGTTGGGTGTCCGAAAGGTGGAAATCGGCGCGCAGGAAAAGCATGGCACCGGAAATGACGCTCGTATCAAACCCGAATAGCAATCCGCCCAGGGCCGCGACCACGGCAGTCAGCACCACGGTCCCGCGACTGGCAACAGCCTCAGGGCTGCGGCCGGCGCCCAACGATGAATGTTCTTGCATGCAAGCTCCTGAAAGTACTTAGGTCCATCACCTGTAGTGTAACGGAAAACGCGAAAAAGAGGTGCCAGGTGTCAGGTGCCGAAACTCGAAAATCGAAACTCGAAAATCGAAACTCGAAAATCGAAGCCCCACAGCGGGTTTCGAATTCCCGGTTTCGAGTTCCACTCGCTTCTGACATCCCGAAACTCGAAAATCGGAACTCGAAAATCGAAGCCCCACGTCAAGTTTCGAATTTCCAGATTCGAGTTTCGGCACCTGACACCTGACACCTGGCACCTGACACCTGACACATGGCACCTACTCCCTACTCCATAATCCCTACCCCAGGGTCACGTCAAAGTCGCGGCGGTTCGGACTGTGGGAGCGCTAAACGTCGGTAAGTCGGAAATGGCCAGTCCCCCCGCTTCCGATCCCGTTCTACCGGGTTGGCACCCAAGACGTCACCCCCTTATACCAAAGTGTCCGAAAAATGCTGCATAGCCACGCCAAAATGTCACCGCGTTGAACCAAAATGTCCGATACTTAAACCAAAATGTCCGCTTTTTCTCGGTCGTTTTGTTCTGCTTTCCTTTGTTTTCAACAACTTGGTGGCTTCGTTCGCAAATTTTTTTTTCTTCCGCCCACCTTCCCTGACCTTGGAAGCTCGAAATTCGAAACTGGAAACTGGAAATTCGAAACTGGACGTGCGGGACGTGCCAATCGGCAATCGGTAATCGAAAATCGGCAATTTATACTCCGTCGCCGGCGGGCTGCCCCGCGGGCCGGCGTCATGCGAGTTTTTTGCTGAGGCCATGCGGAAAGTCACGTGGCGGAGTCGCGGCCGAGCGCGTTAGGGGCGGCCCGGAGCCTCGCGAGCCTACCCGGCTGCGCCATTCCGAGCAGAAGCCACACCTCCATCCGGTACGGCTAGCAATTCTTATGCCGTTACCTTATGGATTATCTACCAAGAGATAAAAGGAGGCATGCATTGCGATCTCACTAAAAACGACCTGGACGAAGCCCTGATCCCTACCCCCCATGGGCGTTAAGATAAGCTGCATGATAACGTCTACGGCTCGCCGCCATGGGTTTTAGCCCGCGGAGCGGGCGTCGTCATGTAGCCCACGGCGAAGAAGCTGGGAAAAAATCAAAACAGTCTCTCGCAAAGGCGCCAAGTCGCAAAGGTCGTGAAGCACAAGTCTCCTGTTTTCTTTGCGACCTTTGCGACTTGGCGCCTTTGCGAGAACATGTTTTCGCACTTCGGAAGATTCTTTCACAGCTTCAAAGCCGGGGGGAAACCGACCACACCAACCGATTCGTCAGCCCGGGAGGGCGGTGTCAGGTGACGCGTGGTCCAATTTCGGCACTGGCAACGCCCAGATGTCGCCCCTTCTGGGCTGAGATTCCCACCGCTACGTTCATCCCACGGCTTCGCCGTGGGCTACATGACGGTGCCTGCTTCGCAGGCTTGCAAGCTGACCGTTGGTCTTATTTTAACGCTTATGTCCCTACCCCCTGCCTCCTTGCACCTTTCTTAACTTAAGTACTCTTCCTTTTCCACAAATCCGGCGTATACTGGGATCACTGACCAAAGTCCTAAGTTTCGCGGCGGAGCTTTGCCCGTGACGTGCCGGGCGAGCGGAAGTCGGGTTCATTTCTCACGTTTTCGAGTTGCCGATGCGGAGGAATGGATGGCTGGGTCTGATTGGGCACTGCTCACGGCAATTCTCCTGTTAGCTCTCTTACCCTTCGTGATGCGGGCGAGGAGGCGACTGCCTCGGCCCGAAAGGCCATTGGTCGCCGCCGGCGGCCTGTGCGGGGGAGGGGGAGCCGCACGGTTAAGCGACCCCGCCACCGCTACGGGAGGGGCAGGTGCGTCGAAGGATTGCCCCCGGTGCGGCCGATGCAACCCCCCAAGCGCGCCCAGATGCGATTGTGGTCATTACTTTCGCGAACCGCAGCCAGACTTGCCGGGGTGTGCCCGGTGGAACCCCCCTCAGTTGCCCGCGCCCGCATTCGGCGGCCGGACGCAGCAACCGCTGACCCAAATTGCGCCTGATAAAATTCCGGATGCGAACTATATTGCGGAAGAATGGCAACAGGTGGTCATGACTTTCCGTTTCTGGCCCGCTAAGCTGAATTCGGGTGCCGCCTGTGGTGACCCTTCCGGCGGAAGTTCCCCTGCGTTTCGTCAAACTCCGGCCGCGGTCCAACCCTCGCGAGAGGGTTCGAAGACGGAAGCTGCCGGTAACCAGTCGGATACTCGTTCTCCGTTCCGGCGGTATGAGAGCATTCGCATCGGGCGCTTTGAAACCGGGGAGGGGTGGAGAAGGGAATTTTTGCCCATCCGAAAAACGGTTTTCAATAACGATATTGGGCCTAATTTCGGCGCCGTGGGCAAGCCGCATGGTTTCAGGGTGCTTCACTGCGACAGTTGGGCGGTGTACCTGGATCACCCCGACGGCAGCCGAATTGAGGGCCGCCGCGACAGCACCTGGATTTATCGCGACCCCGACGGGAACGAAAGCCAAGGCTCCGGCCTGGACGCCTTAAACAGACACCTTTGGATGCAAAAGTCCTGAGACGTTCTGTGGTGCGTGGCTTAAAAAAACCCACCCAAGTTCAGCACAATCACCGCGATCAGGATGAACGCGACGGCGGCGATCAGGAATCGCTTGGTGCGCAGGCTCGCGCCTTTCCATTCGCCGGCCATCAGGCCAAAGGCGTTGGCGAAGAGGATGCTCCCGGCAGTGAACAGCATGTAACCTACAGAGGTTCCGGCCGCTCCCACCAGTGTGGCGCCGATGCCGTAGCACAGGACCCCGGTGATCCACAATGCCGCCATGAGGACGGCCAGAACGGACTCCCGGCCCGAACCGCCCCCCGCAAAGAGATGCGCCGTCCTATTCCTCGCCAAAAGATAAACGCAATAGACCAGGTTGGGAATGAATCCGGCACCCAAAACCAGAGCCCACAGGGCATAGGTGGAGGCGAGGGGGCCTGCACCGTGCAACTGGCTTCGCGTGATCACGTCCCGGCCAAAAGCGAAGCCCAGGTTATAGAACGAGCCGAAGATTCCGGTGAAAATACAGAGGATCAGGCCGACGGTAAAACTGCTCTGCCCGGTTGCGGACCCTCGTTGGCCGCCGGACTGTTCCGCCTCGCGCCGGTCGGCCGGCGATCGCGTAAAGCGTGAGGCCAACGATTAGAAACGGGATGCTGAGAAGCAGCATCAGCCCTCGCGGCCGGAAAAGTTCCTCGGGATAAAGGGCCAGCATCGGAATCAGCGATCCCGTCAGACTGGCGAGTCCCGACACGACGGCGAACGTCAAAGCGACGCCAACGATCCGCAAGCTGAGCCCGAAGGTGACCTGCGCAATGCCCCAGAGCAGCCCGAAAGCGAGAGCCAGCCACAACGCCCGCGGCGCCACCTCGGCATAGACGTGCGTCAGTTGCGGCACCAGGGCGAAGGCCAGCGCCCAGGGTACAAAAAGGATTCCTACAACCGAAAACACCAGCCATTGGTTCTCCCACTTCCAGGTGCGCGAGTACTTCATCGGTAACGCAAACGCGGCGTTCATCGCGCCACTAACAAGGATAATGCCCATCCCAAACCAAAAATGATTGTTCATATATTTAGGTGAAGAGTTACGAGTGACAAGTGACGAGTGAGAAGTGACGACAGCTCAAAATATGTCACTTATCATGGGTCACTCGTAACTTGACATTTCCCTTGTCACCATTCGGCAACGGAACCGTCCGGGAGAAAGACCATTTGTTCCAGTATTTCCTGTTCAAAAGGATGCTTCCGTGCTTCGGCTTCATTAATGTCGACGCCCAGGCCGGGTTCCTCGAGCGGCAGCCAATAACCGTTCTCGGATTTCAGGTTCGTCTGGACGACATCGAATCGCCAGGGGACGTCACCCGCCATGTCCTCCTGAATCAGAAAATTCGGAGTGGCAAGATCGAAGTGCAGCGCCACCACATTGGCTACGGGACCATTGGGGTTGTGGGGCGCAATCCCCATCAAGTATGTCTCTCCCATCGCGGCAATTCTCCGGGCTTCCAGCAAGCCGCCGCAATGGCAAAGGTCGGGCTGCAACACGTGGCAGGCCTGCAACTCGCAGACGCGCCGAAATTCCCAGCGCGTGGCCAGGCGCTCGCCAGTGGCAATCGGCGTGCGAACGCTGCGCCGGACCTCCAGCAACGCATCGGTCTGCTCCGGCGGAACGGGCTCTTCGCAAAAAAACGGGTGAAATTCTTCCACGGCGCGGATGTACTCAATGGCCTGCCCGGTCGTCGTGCGGCCATGGAAGTCGATCATGATATCCACCGCATCGCCGACCGCCTCGCGCAATTTGCCCATCAGGGTGGCGAAATGTCGCACGGCCGGCAAGCCCATCAAGGGGGCTGAGAGCGGAACTGTAACGATCTTCAGAGCGGAGTAGCCTTTTGTTAGCAATTCATGTGCACGCTCAATCAAGGGTTCTACCGCAGAGGTTTCGTACACCGCTTTCATCTGGCCCATGCCAAGGTGCGTGTACATCCTCACCTTGTCGCGAACGCGGCCTCCCAGTAGCTTGTGGATGGGAACTCCCAAGGACTTTCCCGTGATGTCCCAGCATGCCTGCTCAATCGCGGAGAGCGCCGTGGTGCCGATAACGCCCAGGCGCCAGAACGAATGACGATACATCATTTGCCACAGGAATTCGACGCGTGTCGGGTCCTGGCCCACCACGAGGGGCTTGAAGTCTTCCACGCAGCCGACGACGGCGCGCGTTTTCCATTCCAGCGTCCCTTCACCCCAGCCGTAGAGGCCCGGAATGTCCGTTTCAACTTTCACGAATACCCAGTTGCGCATCTGCGCGTTCACGACGACAGTCTTGATGTCGGTGATTTTCATGTTCGCGCTCTCCGCTTCGGTCAACAGGGAAATATCAGACATCGGAGGTAAAGTAAAGCTAATAGCGAAATCAGATTGGAAGGCGTGCGATGAAAATGCGCGAAGCGCCTTCGGAGTGCGGCCGCGAAGCTGCCGCCTTCGTGCGGCGGAGGACGAAAGCCACTTTACTTAAAAGGAACTCGACCGGCATTTTCGGGGATATAATCGCATGGCACCATAGGCTGATCCGAACACGTTCTCACCGGGGGTGACAAATGGCATTCACTCCAGATTGTCTCCAGGGCAAAGTCATTCTGATTACGGGTGGTCTGGGCGCGATCGGCAAGGTCGTGACGCAGAAGTTGCTGGCGCACTCGGCCAGCGTGGTGGTGAACGACATCGTGGCGGAATCGGAAGCTCAGGCGTGGATGCAGGCTGCCAGTTGGCCGCCCGATCGATGCATTTACATCAATGCCGATGTAACCCTGGCGGCAGGAGCGCATGCCCTGGTGGACAAGGCGGTACAATGCTTCGGCGCGGTGGACGTGGCGCTCTGCCATGCCGGCATGGCCCAGTCCTGCTCCATTCTCGACTACCCCGAGCAGGATTGGGACCGCATGGTGCGCGTAAACCTGCGCAGCGCGTTTCTAGTGGCGCAAGTGGCGGCCCGCGCCATGGTGGCGCGGAGCGTAGGGCCGAACGGCGTTCGGCCCGGTAAGGGCGGGCTTTCGCCCGGCCCCGGCAGTCTCTCGCCCGTCCCTAGCGGCGTTTCGCCCGTGGCAGACGCTCTTCCGCCCGCGCCGACCAGTCTTCACCCCCCTGTAACGGGCAAGATCATCTTCACCTCATCGTGGGTGCAGGATACGCCGTGGCCCGATATCACTCCTTACAACGTCACCAAAAGCGGCATCAAAATGCTGATGCGGGGGATGGCGCGGGAACTGGCGGCGAAAGGGATCCGCGTGAATTCCATCGCGCCCGGCATCGTGGCCGTGGGCATGGCCAAACGGCAATGGGATACCGAACCCGATTACCGCCGCCGGGCAGAGAAGGCCATTCCCCTTGGCTTTATGCAGCCCCCTGAATCCGTGGCAGACGCATTCATTTTTCTCTGCTCCGATGCCTCGGATTACATGACGGGCGCGACGCTGATGGTGGATGGTGGTTGCAGTCTGTATCCTATGGATTAGTTCCCGGACAGGCAGGGGTGAGTCGCCCCACGCCAGTGCCTCCCACCTGACACCCGGCACCTGACACCTGCTTCACAACCGGTGCACGGGTCAGGGCAAGCGCCCACCCCGGCACCGGAATCATCTCAGAAGGGGAGTACCATGCTGAAATTCCTGCTGTGGTGCATTCTTCTGTTTCTTTGTTGGCCGCTGGCGCTGCTGGCGCTGGTGCTCTATCCCGTGGTTTGGATTCTGACGCTGCCGTTCCGGCTGATCGGAATTGCCGTCGGAGGCGTGTTCGACTTGCTGAAAGCTATTATTACGCTTCCCGCGCGAATCCTCAGCGGGCCACGGCGCGCCTGAACCCGTCCATCTCCGTCAGTCCTGCTTCTTGGGCGGCGGCGGTGGCGGCGGCAGCGCTTTCAGATGCAGCTTAAGCGCGCGGAACGCAAGGCTATCCTTTTCGAGCCCGGTCGGGGCCGGGTTTTGCTTCAGTTCTGCGCGTAGCACTGCGGCCCGCTCGCCGGGAAGGGGATGATTCATCAGCAAGCTTTCCACCAGTGTAGGGTTTCCCGAGTATTTGGCGAGCCGGTCGAGGGTGGCGATCAGGCCTTGGGGATCGTATCGCGCCCGGATGGCGTCATACATGCCGAGCATGTCGGCCTCGGATTCCTCCTCCCGGCTGAACTTTCGGTCGGCGAAGAGCAGGACGGGGCCGCCGTACTTCTGGACCATATCCACCATTTGCTGGTTGTCCAGGGCGCCCGCTTTCTTGAGTTGGGACATTCCCTGGTCCACCCAGTAGCGGCGCGCCACGTCGTTCATGCTGTGATACGCCACAATGTGGCCCACCTCATGGGCCAGGACGCCGGCCAACTCACTCTCGTTGTTGATAAACTCCAGGAGCCCGCGATACACGTAAACATATCCGCCGGGCAGGGAAAAGGCGTTGACCGAATCACCATTCACAATCTTGAAGCTGTACTGAATCTGCGGGCGCCGGGAGGCTTGCGCCACCTTTTGGCCGAGGTTGTTCAAGTAAGCCGTAAGCAGTGGTGAATCCAGGATCACCATCTGCTTGTCGGTCTGTTCAGCGGCCTGGCGGCCCATGGTCATCTCTTCCTCGTCCGAAAAGGTGTTGTAAAACGCCCGGGAAGGGGTCGGTTCTTCGGCCCGTAGCGGCAGGCTGGCGACCGCGATCAGTAGGAGCAACCATCCCAGCATTTTGTCTGGGATGTGCGAAGGATATTTGAGCCTCATCATGCTACCCTGCCTTTGGTGGGATCCCATGCCACTTTCATGCCGCGCTTCAAAGCAATGTTGCCGATCCAGGAGGCACGCGCTGCCTCGAAGCCGACGTGAATATTGGCGTTGGGGGTTTTGCGCGTACGCATACAGTCCACGAAATTCGCGACGTTGTCAAGTGTTCCGTCGTGTTCAACGCGCATAAACAATTCCGGCTCCGGCGCGAGCGAGCCGGGCACGGAAGACACACCTTCCGGGTACACGGCTAAATGCGAGCGGTCAATCTTGAGCGTGGCGTCGCTGCCGCAGAACATAATGCCGCCGTCGTCCACGCTGCTGTTGATGGAACCGGTGAAGGTGACCATGAAATTGCCCGGGTACTCATACACGGCGGTGACGGTGTCGGGGCACTGCCAATCCATGGCGTAAAGGTCGCCCACCGTGGTGGCCGCCTTGGGCGCCGGCTGGTCCATGTACCACTGGATCACGTCAATCCAGTGCGTCAGCAGGTCCGTCAGGATTCCCCCGCCGAAATCCCAGTACCAGCGCCAGAGCCGGAATTTCTCCCCGGTGAAGGGCTGGTCAGGGGCGTCGCCCAGAAAGCTTTTCCAGTCCAGATCTGCCAGGTCGATTTTAGGAAGGTCTTTGTCTGACTCATACTTCTGATACCAGTAGGTATGGACCATGGTCACTTTACCGAGCTTGCCGGAGGCCACAATCTCCTTGCCCAATTTCCAGTGTTCCCAGCTCCGCTGTTGCGTGCCGGTCTGGACGATGCGCGGGCCCGAATCCACCGCGCGCACCATTTCCATCCCTTCTTCAATCGAGTGCATGATGGGCTTCTCGAGATAGGCGTCCTTGCCGGCATTCACCGCGTCAATCAGCATTTGCTTGTGCCAGTGGTTGGGACTGCCGATCAGCACCGCGTCGATGTCCTTGCGGTCGAGGACTTCGTGATAGTTGGTATACGACCGCGCGTCCGGGCCGGCCACCGCCAGGGCTTCGGCGCGGGCCGGTGCGTAGACGTCGCACACCGCTACCAACTCGACGTTGGGGATTCGTTTGAAAAACTCCATGACTTCACGAGCCCGATGCCCGCTGCCCAGCACGCCCACGCGAATGCGGTCGTTCGCCCCCAGCACCCGCGCCGGAACCAACCCGCCCAGCACGGCGGCGCCGGCACCCGCCAGGGCTGTGTCTTTAAGAAACTCACGTCGCGTCAATGCAGTTTTCTTTTCCATTTGGGGAATTCTCCTCGCTCATGTGTGATTGAGCCCGCGGAGCGGGCGCCGTCCGTTAGCCCACGGCGAAGAGCCGTGGGTCAACGAAGCGACAAACAAATTTCCAACAGCCTGCGAAGCGGGGGTTGTCTTTTAACCCCACGGCGAACCTCACCGCCTTTTCCGATCCCAGCGATGCTTGCGTAACTCCCGGTGGAGCTCCTCCGGCAGTGGGCCTTTCTCCGCGGCTTGCATATTCGCTTCCACATTTCTTACCTTGCGCATGCCGGGAATCACGGTGCTGACGTGCGGATTATTCAGGATAAAGCGGAGCGCCACTTCCGGCAGCGTCGCGCCCGCGGGAAGAAGCGGCTTCAACGCGTCGGCGTGCGCCACGCTTTCCCGGAGCACCTCCGAGGTAAAGTGCGTGTTGCGCCAGTCGCCCTCCGGCCACTTGCTTTCGAGCGTCAGCCTACCCGTCAGCGAGCCCTGGTCCAGGGGACAGCGCGCAATGATGCCCACATCCAAGGCGGCGCAGGCGGGAAAAAGCTCATCTTCGGGGTTCTGATCGAAGATGTTATACATGACTTGCACGGAATCAATCAGTCCCGACCGCACCGCGCGCACGCCGTTCCACGGCTCCCAGCGATTCAGGCTGATCCCGACGGCTTGGAACAGCCCCTGGCGCCGCAACTCGTCGATCTTCTTCGCCCAACGATCGTCTTCCATCCACCGGTCCGACCAGGTGTGGAATTGAATCAGGTCGACGCGCGGCAGGCCCAGGTTTTCGAGGCTGATATGGACGTAACGTTCGATGTGCTCGGGAGGGAAGCAATCGTCGAGTGCAAACTCGGGACGCGCGGGCCACGCGAGATTCCTGGGCGGAATCTTGGTGGTCACGTAGAGCTTCCTGCCCGGATTGCGGCGCACCAACTCTCCCAGCAGTTCCTCGCTGTGGCCGCTGCCGTAGTGCCATGCCGTATCGAAAAAGTTGCACCCCAGATCGACGGCGCGCTGGAGGGACTCCTTGGATTCGGCATCGCTGGACCCGGTCCAGCTTGCCATGCCCCACATCCCGTATCCAATCTCGCTCACCTGCCAACCGGTACGTCCGAATCGACGGTATTTCATGCTCGCGTCTCACCCCTACTGTGACCACTCGGTTGGCTGACGGACCCACCGGTGCTTTGCCACTTCCACGTGCAGTTCCGCCGGCAGCGGGCCTTGGACGGCGGCGCCCACGTTCGCTTCGACGTTGGTCTGTTTGCGCATGCCTGGGATGATGGTGCTGACCGAGGGATTATTCAGGATAAAACGGATGGCCATCTGAGGCATGTTCATGCCCGCCGGAATCAGCGGGCGCAGGGCTTCCGCGTGTCCGACGCTGGCTTTCAGGTTTTCCGGCACGAAGTAGGTTTTGCGCCAGTCGCCTTCGGGCCATGTGCTCTCGATCGTCAGTGTGCCCGTGAGCGTGCCTTCGTCAAACGGGCAGCGCGCGATCACGGCTACGTCCGCTGCCACGCACGCCGGAAACAGTTCGTCCTCGGGGTTCTGGTCAAAGATGTTGTAGATCACCTGCACGGCGTCAATCAGGCCGGATTTGACGGTGCGCACGCCGTTCCACGGTTCCCAGCGATTGATGCTGATGCCGACGGCGCGGATCAGCCCCTGGCGGCGGATGTCATCGATCGTCTTCGCCCAGCGATCATCCTCCAGCCAGGTATCCTCCCACGTGTGGAATTGAATCAGGTCGATGCTCTCCAGGCCCAGGTTTTCGAGGCTGGTGTGGATGTAACGGCGAATATGATCGGGAGGAAAGCAGTCGTCCAGGGTGAACTCGCGGCGGCTGGGCCACTCGAGATTCTTGGGAGGAATCTTGGTGGCCGTGTAGATTCTTCGTCCCGCGTTGTGGCGCACCAGCCATCCCAGCAGCTTCTCACTGTGGCCCTCCCCGTAGGCCCAGGCCGTATCGAAGAAATTGCAGCCCAGTTCGACCGCGCGTTGCAGCGAGCCTTTCGACTCCGCGTCGTCCGAACCCGTCCATTCCCCCATGCCCCACATGCCATAACCAATCTCGCTCACCATCCAGCCGGTACGTCCAAATCTGCGGCAATTCATGTCGATGTTCCTCCTCATCCGTAACGCCGGCTTCCAGCCGGCGCCACGCTGCCCCTGCGGCGGCATGACGTGCGAAAAATAGATAATATCGATCCGCACCGAACACGAGAATGTAACAGAAGTCGGCCCAAGATTTAAGGACGAAATGCAAGATTTGGGAGGTAGTCGCGGAGTTTGAACAACCGCATAGCTTTGCTCTGCGCAACCCGGAAGTGCACGCAACCCAGGACTTGGCGCTTGTCCGCGGCGGCGAGCCCAGTTCGCTGCATTTTGCAATCCTCATCAGGAACTCCTGGGCTGTTCCTCGCAATTCCTTGCGCGCATGGTATATTCAAAAGAGAGATCATGAGCCCGGAATCCATTTCACCAGACCCTTTAAACCCCTGGGGCGTGCTGCTGCTGGCGCATGGTGCGCCGGACACGCTCGAGGATATTCCCGAGTTCCTGCGGAACGTGCGCGAGGGCCGGCCGCTGCCCGAACCGGCCGTGCGGGAGATCGTGCGCCGCTACGGCCTGATCGGGGGCGGGTCGCCCCTGTTGCGACTCACCACTTTGCAGGCGCAAGCGCTGGCGAAGGTCTTGAAGCGTCCGGTCTACGTGGGGATGAGGAACTGGAAGCCGTTCATACGCGAGGCGGTGTGCCGTCTGCGCGATGCGGGCGTCGAGCGGGTGGTGGCGGTGTGCCTGGCGCCGCAGAACTCCCGCACCAGCATCGGACTCTACCGGAAGTACTTGAAGGATGCCGTCGCGCAGGTGCAGCCGGGACTGACGGTTGACTTCGTCGAAAGCTGGCACGACCACCCCGGGTTGATTGACGCGTTTTGCGCGCGCCTGACCGCAGCACTCCAGGCCGCGCAGGAGGAAACCGGCAGCCACGTGCCCGTGATCTTTACGGCGCACAGTGTGCCGGAGCGGACGATTGCCGGCGGCGACCCATACGAACAACAAGTGCGCGAGACGGCGGCGTTGGTGGCCGGGGCCGCGGGCCTCCGCGAATACCGCCTGGCCTTCCAAAGCCAGGGGATGACGGACGAGAAGTGGATTGGGCCGACGGTGGAGTCGCAAATCGACGAAATCGCGCGCGCCGGCGGAAAGAACGTGCTGCTGGCGCCCGTGGGGTTCGTCTCCGACCACGTCGAGATTTTGTACGATATCGACATACTGTTTCACGATTACGGAAAAGCGCGCGGCGTCACGGTGCGGCGGTCAGAATCACTGAACGACAGCCCCCAATTCATCGCCGCGCTGGCTGGGTTGGTGAGTGCCAGGGATCAGGGATTAGGGGTTAGGAATTCGGAATTAGGGAATTATGAACGGGGCGTGACTCCCCGGACCTGACCCCTAACCCCTAATTCCTGATCCCTGGCACCTGGCACCTGACACCTCGCATTTTGAAGGACTTGCGCTTGGCTGACACACCCCCAACGCGTCGAATCGCGGTCATTGGCGGAGGGGTTTCCGGCCTCTCTGCCGCCTATGCGCTGGCGCGGGCGCGGCAATCCGGAGCGCCCATTGAGGAAATGCTGATCGAGGCAAGTCCCCGGCTGGGCGGCGTGGTGCAGACCGAGACTGTGGATGGCTTTGTGATTGAAGCCGGGCCGGATAGCTTTCTCGCCGAGAAGCCCCAGGCCGCAGCCATGGCCCGAGAGTTGGGCCTGGGCGATGACCTGATGGGCTCGAACGATCATGCCCGGCGCACGTACATTCTCCACCGGGGACGCCTGCTGCCGCTGCCCGATGGCCTGATGTTCCTGGTGCCGACGCGCCTTTGGCCGATGGTCACCACCAAGCTGCTGCCGCTCAGCGCCAAACTGGCGGCGGCGTGGGAGCTGCTATCGACCCCGCTCGCCAACGGTGACCGTGACGATGAGTCGGTGGCTTGCTTCGTGAAGCGGCATTACGGTGGGGCGATGGTCGAGAATATTGCCGACCCCCTGCTGGCGGGTGTCTACGGCGGTGATTCAGCGGCGCTCAGCGTGCGCTCCGTCTTGCCGCGTTTCTGGGAGATGGAACGTAAGTACGGCAGCCTGACGCGCGCCACGCTGCAGGCGATGCGGCGCAGAAGGGCGAATGCGAACGATCATGCGGGCCCGGACTCCGCCGGAACCGGCAATGCCTTGCCGCGCAAGCTGCCGCTCTTTATGACGCTCAAGGGCGGTCTGGAACAGATGACCCGGAAGCTAGCGGCAGAAGTGGAGAAACACCGCGTTTTCGTGCGTCGCCGCGTGCTGGGGTTGGAATTCGCACCGGGCGGACCCGGCGGAGCGGGGGACCGCTGCTCCCGGCGATTCCAGATCGCGTGCGCGGGCGACAGGGTATTTGAGGCTGACGCGGTGGTGCTCGCGGTGCCGGCGTCTCATGCCGGAGAGTTGATTTCCGCCCTCGACCGCCGCCTGGGCGAGCTGCTGCAGGCGATTCCCTATACGTCTTCCATGACCGTCTCATTAGGCTACGATGAAGGCACGCGGAGGACGCTCCCCCCCGGCTTTGGGTTTCTGGTGCCGCGCAAAGAGCGTCGCCGAATGCTGGCCTGCACGTTCGTCCACGCCAAATTTCAGTGCCGCGCGCCGGAAGGTAAGGCAATGCTGCGGTGCTTCCTCGGCGGCGCGAGAGATCCCGACGTGCTCGCGCTGACGGACGAGGAGGTGGTGGACCTCGTGCGCCGGGAATTGAAGGCCATCCTGAAGCTTACCGCTGAGCCGCTGTTCGCCCGGGTGCATCGATGGCCCGGTTCCATGGCGCAATACCAGGTGGGCCACGGCGACCGCGTCAGGATGATCGACGAGCGCCTGCAGGACCTGCCCGGGCTCTACCTGGCGGGTAATGCTTATTCGGGCATCGGCATCTCGGACTGCATTCGAACCGGAATCGCTGCCGCGCACGGCGCTATGGCTGACTTGCTGCCGGAATGGCGGGAAACGCAGAAGGCGGCGGGCACCAGGCAGTAGGTAGAGAGTAGAAAGCCGTTTCTTTGCACTAAGGGGGAATTATGGAAAATATCCACGACACCTTTGGGGCACGCGCCTTCCTCGAGACCGCCAGCGGTCCTGCAGCGATCTACCGCCTGGAGCAATTGGAAAAGTTCGGCCACGGCACGGTCTCGCGTCTGCCTTTTTCGATCAAGGTCTTGTTGGAAGCCTTGCTGCGCAACTGCGACGGAACCTTAGTAACGCAGGATGACGTCATCGCGCTGGCGAAATGGAACTCGAAATCGCCGGCGGCGCGCGAGGTGCCCTTCAAGCCGGCGCGCGTCATCCTTCAGGATTTCACCGGCGTTCCGGCCGTGGTGGATTTGGCAGCCATGCGCGCCGCAATGCAGCGTTTGGGAGGCGACCCCGGAAAGATCAATCCGCTTGTGCTTGTCGACCTGGTCATCGATCACTCGGTGCAGGTGGACTACTTCGGAAGCTCTTCTGCGCTTCAGCGCAACGCCGAGATCGAGTTTGAGCGCAACCGCGAGCGCTACGAATTCCTGCGGTGGGGGCAGCAGGCTTTCGCGAACTTCCGCGTCGTTCCTCCGGCCACGGGCATTGTTCACCAGGTCAATTTGGAATTCCTCGCCAAGGTGGTCCTGGCTCAAAAAACCAACGGTGAGACAGTGCTGTTTCCTGACACACTCGTTGGCACCGACTCGCACACCACGATGATCAATGGCTTGGGTGTCCTTGGCTGGGGCGTGGGCGGCATTGAAGCGGAGGCGGCCATGCTCGGCCAGCCCTATTATTTTCTGACGCCCAAGGTGGTGGGTTTCCGGCTGCGCGGAAAGCTGAACGAAGGGGTGACGGCCACGGACCTGGTGCTGACGGTCACGCAGATGCTGCGCAAGAAGGGTGTGGTGGATCAGTTTGTGGAGTTCTTTGGCGACGGCTTGGCCGAAATGGCGCTTGCCGATCGCGCCACGGTGGCGAACATGGCGCCCGAGTACGGCGCGACGATGGGCTTCTTCCCGATTGACACGGAGACCCTGCGCTACCTTCGCCAGACGGGTCGAACCGACGAGGAAGTGGACCGCGTTGAGCGCTACGCCAAAGCGCAGGGCATTTTCCGCACCGCCCAAACGCCTGACCCCGAGTTTACCGACGTGTTGGAGCTGGATCTAGGCGCCATCGAGCCGAGTCTTGCCGGACCCAAGCGCCCGCAGGACCGGGTGCCACTATCGCAGATGAAGCCGGCGTTTCACCGTGCTCTCTTGGCGCCTGTGAAAGAGCGCGGTTTTGGTTTATCACCGGAGGAGGCGGGCCGGACCTCAAGCGTGAAGTTCAATGGCACGAGCGCCCGGCTGGGGCATGGCGCGATCGTGATCGCGGCAATCACGTCCTGCACCAACACCTCGAATCCTTCCGTCATGCTCGGAGCGGGGTTGGTGGCGAAGAAGGCCCTGGAGAAGGGATTGCAGGTGCCGCCGTATGTCAAGACGAGTCTCGCGCCGGGCTCGAAGGTGGTAACAGAGTATCTCCAATCTGCCGGATTGCTCGAACCGCTCGCCCGGCTGCATTTCAATCTGGTCGGTTATGGCTGTACGACCTGCATTGGAAACAGCGGGCCGCTGCCACCGGAAGTAGCGAGTGCGGTGACGGAAGGGCAATTGGTGGCAGCGGCGGTACTTTCCGGCAATCGCAACTTTGAGGGCCGCATTCACCCGCAGGTGCGTGCCAACTATCTCGCGTCGCCGCCACTCGTCGTAGCGTACGCACTAGCGGGCACCGTGGATATCGACTTGGAAACCGAACCTCTTGGAAAAGACCGACAGGGTCAACCCGTTTACCTGCGGGATATCTGGCCTTCGCAATCCGAAGTGAGCCAGGCGATGAGCCGCTCCGTTCGCCCCGAAATGTTCCGCAAGAGTTACCAGAATGTCTGGGGCGGCAACTCCGCCTGGAATGCCATTCCCGTCACCAGTGAGGCGCTTTACCCATGGCATGAAGACTCCACGTACATTCAGGAGCCGCCTTTCTTCCTCGGCCTTACGCCCGTTCCCGCGCCCGTGGGGGAGGTCCGCGGGGCGCGAGTGCTGGTGATGATCGGCGATTCTGTGACTACTGACCATATCTCTCCTGCGGGCGATATCCCGGTGGATGGGCCTGCCGGCCGGTACTTGCTTGAACACGGCGTGGTCAAGAAGGATTTCAACTCGTTCGGCTCCCGGCGCGGCAATGATCGCGTGATGGTGCGCGGTACGTTCGCCAATATCCGCCTGAAAAACCTGCTGGTTCCGGGTGAAGAAGGTGGCGTGACCTTGCATCTTCCCGAAGGCGAGAAAATGTCAATCTACGACGCGTCAGTTCGCTACCAGTCGGCCGGTGTTCCGCTGCTCGTCCTGGCCGGCAAGGAATACGGTTCCGGCTCGTCGCGTGACTGGGCGGCGAAAGGGACATTGCTGCTCGGCGTGCGTGCCGTAATTGCCGAAAGCTACGAACGCATTCACCGTAGCAATTTGGTCGGAATGGGTGTGCTGCCCCTGCAGTTTCGCGAAGGCGAAAGTGCTGCCAGTCTCGGCCTCAGCGGGCACGAGGTCTTTGACATCGCCGGCCTGAGCGACGACATTCGCCCCCGCTCGCAAGTCACTGTGACCGCCGTCGCGCCGGATGGCGCGAAGCGCAGTTTTCAGGCGACCGCGCGCCTCGACTCGGCGGTGGAGGTGAACTACTACCGAAACGGTGGTATCCTGCCGACGGTACTTCGCAGCCTGCTGAAGACAGCCTAATTTTGGCGGGTCCATCAGCCGCGGACTGCCTTCAACATGTCAGCTCTCGTAACAGCCCAGGTAGGTATCAGCCCTTGGCGGAGAAAGCTCCGGCAGGTCGCCGGCTTTTGGGTTCCCGCTCGCGAAGCCTTTTGGCTGGCGCTGGAAGAGTTGCGCACTCATAAGCTCCGGTCGTTTCTTACCCTGCTCGGGATTGTCATCGCTACGACCACCCTGATCGTCGTAATGTCGGTGGTGAACGGGATGAACCTCTACATTGCGACCAGAATCGCCAATCTCGGCACGAACACTTTTGTTCTCACTCAATTCAAGTGGGCGCAGGGATATGATTCGTATCTGCAAGCTCTGCGGCGCAACCGTCCCGTCCGTCTGGAAGAGTACGAATACTTGCGTGGCACGTTGGATGGCTACCAAGCGATCAGCGCCATCGCGCTCGAGCAGCCGAACCCCGAGGCACGATACGGCGGACACACGATCGACGAAGTGCAGCTTTACGGCGTTACCGCCAGCCACGCGTACATCAGCCGGGAGAAGGTGGCGTGGGGCCGGTACATCACCGATCAGGATTATCAGCACAACACGCGCGTGTGCTTCATTGGTCAGGACATTGTCGAGAAGCTTTTCCCTGCCGTTGATCCCATTGGGAAGGAACTGACGGTGGGGGGCCACAATTTCGCGGTGGTGGGTGTGGCCGAAAAGATCGGTTCCACTTTTGGCATAAGCCAGGACGATTTTGTGTTTGTTCCTCTCGGTTCGTTCCGGGACGTCTTTATGCCCCGTCTGGAACTCATGGTTTTTATCAAAGCCCCAGACGCCCAGCACATGCTGGAACTGGAGGACGAGACCCGGGTCCTCATGCGAGTGCACCGGCATGTGCCGTACAAAGAAGACGACACATTCGGCATCAACGCCTCGGAAACGCTGATGAGTGCCTGGCAGGACCTGACGGGCACGATTTTCGCGGTGACCATCGGGGTCGTGGCAGTGTTCATGGTGGTGGGAGGAATTGTGATCATGAACATCATGCTGGCCACCGTCACCGAGCGCACCCACGAGATAGGCATCCGCAAGTCCGTGGGCGCTAAGCGCAGCGATATCCTGTGGCAATTCCTTCTGGAGGCTGCGGCGCTGGCCGGCTTGGGCGGCTCGTTGGGAGTGATGTGTTCCTATGGCATCGAACGTTTGATCGATATCGTTTTCACGGCGGAAGTCCCGACCAGCGCGGTGATCATAGGAGTTGCCCTTTCGACCGGCGTGGGGCTCATCTTCGGTGTTTACCCTGCGCGTCGGGCAGCGGCTCTGGATCCCATCCAGGCGTTACGGGCAGAGAAGTAGCATGACGACTTACTGGCATGCGGTCGGCGAAAACTTGTGGCTGGCGCTCGACACGTTGCGAGCGCATAAATTCCGTTCGTTTCTCACGGTGCTAGGAGTCCTAATCGGCACCACGACGGTGATTTTAGTGGCTTCGATCATTGCCGGTCTGGACACTCAATTGGTGCAGGCAGCCGAACAGTTTGGGACGCGAGTGATTTGGATTTACAAGCTCCAGATGGGCACGCCGCACCGCTTGACGCGTGAGGAGCGCTTGCGCAAGCCGCTGACTTACGAGGACGCGATGGCCATCAAGGAGCAATGTCCCGCGGTCGATGAGGTATCGGTGGCGCTGTTCGGTGAGTTATCCGAGTTTGGCTTGCCGCCCTCCACCGTGCGCTTCAAGGCGCGCGAAATGGCCGGGGCGCAGTTCATGGGTGTCGATGCCAACTATTTGACGCTCGCCAACGCTTCGTTGGCCGATGGCCGTTTCTTCACCCACACGGATGATTTGCACCGTCGCGAGGTGATCGTGATTGCCGCGAACGTGGTGGAAGAGTTATTTCAGCACGAAGATCCGGTGGGCAAAACCGTGGTCGTGGATGGGCATCCGTTCGAAGTCATCGGCGCGCTCAACAAGTTTAAGGGGTTTCTGGGGGACAGTCCCGACGACCGCGACATTTTCATACCCTACTGGACGTATAAGAAACTTTACCCGGCGGCGAAAGATCATTTCATCAGCGCCAGGGTGTCGAGCGGGCAGATGGACCAGGCGCAAGACGAAATCCGGGGCCTGCTGCGCCGCCGCCGTCATGTTAAGCCCAGTGAACCTGACAACTTCGGGATATCGACGGCAGAGTCCATGATCACCGAGTTTCGCGAAATTATCGGCACCGTGGCGCTGGTGATGGTGGTGATCTCCTCGATCGGCCTGCTGGTGGGGGGCATCGGCGTAATGGACATCATGCTGGTGTCCGTCACGGAACGCACCCGCGAGATCGGCGTCCGCAAGGCAGTGGGCGCGCGCCAACGCGATATCGCCTGGCAGTTCCTGCTGGAAGCCGTAGCTCTCACGGGTTCCGGCGGTCTTATCGGAATTGCGGTGGGCTGGTTCCTCAGCTTTTTGATCCGAACGCTCGTGCCCAGCCTGCCGTCTACGGTTCCACTCTGGTCTGTGGTGGCGGGGTTTGTGGTTTCAACGGGTGTCGGTCTGTTCTTCGGCCTCTGGCCCGCTTTGAAGGCGGCACGGCTTGACCCTATCGTCGCCCTCCGGTACGAGTAGCGCGGCAAGTGTGCGTGGCCAAAGCTGTTCCAAATTGGCCGATTCTGTCCTTGTCAGAGAGATTGTAGCTGTACTATGCTGATGCGTTTCGGAACGAAAGTCTGCCGACACAAGTATGGGCTGATGCGAAATCTATCAAGAGAGGGTCTTCTTACCCATGACAGTGTATAACGGGAATCCTGTGCCGGCCGAGGGCCAGGCCATCACTTACGAGGACGGCCGATTTGTAATCCCTGACACACCGGTGATTCCTTACATCGAGGGGGACGGAACTGGACGCGACATTTGGAAAGCTTCGCAGCGGGTTTTTGACGCGGCGGTGGCAAGGATCTTTGGCGGTAAGCGACGGATTGCCTGGTACGAAATCTTCGCGGGGGAAAAAGCCTTCCGACAGTTTGGGGAATGGCTGCCGCAAGGCACGCTCGACGCCATCAAGCAATTTCGTATTGCCATCAAGGGCCCGCTCACAACCCCGGTGGGCGGCGGCATCCGCAGCTTGAACGTCGCGTTGCGGCAATTGATGGATCTCTACGCGTGCTGGCGGCCGGTGAAGTACATCCCGGGCGTGCCCTCGCCTGTGCGGCACCCGGAAAAGATGAACATCATCATCTTTCGCGAGAACACGGAAGACGTTTACGCCGGCATTGAGTGGCGGGAAGGGACTCCGCAGGCGAAGCGGCTTATCGAGTTTGTAAATGGGCTGCTGACGGAAGACAACAATAAGAAGCAGGTGCGCCTGGACTCCGGCATGGGCATTAAACCTATCTCGATTACGGGGACCAAGCGGCTGGCGCGACGGGCGTTGCAGTATGCCTTGAACAATGGGCTGAAGACGGTGACCTTGGTCCATAAGGGCAATATCATGAAATTCACCGAGGGTTCGTTCCGTGATTGGGGCTACGAGCTCGCCCGGCAGGAGTTTCGCGCCCAAATCGTGACCGAGCGCGAGAGCTGGATTCTGGGAAATATGGACAAGGACCCGAACCTTTCCGTGGAGGCGAACGCCGCCATGGTGGAGCCCGGCCTGGAGATGGCTACTCCGGCCTTCCAGCAGCAAGTTGCCGCAGAAGTCAAGGCGTGTCTCGACGCGATTTACCCGACCCACGGCAAGGGACAGTGGAAGAACAAGGTTCTGGTGAACGACCGCATCGCGGATTCGATGCTGCAGCAAATCCTGACGCGTGCGGATGAATACCAGATGGTCGTGACCCCGAACTTGAATGGCGATTACCTCTCGGACGCCTGCGCGGCGCAGATCGGTGGACTGGGCGTTGCTCCGGGCGCGAACATCGGCGATGGCTACGGCGTGTTCGAAGCTACTCACGGGACGGCTCCGAAATATGCGGACAAGGACATGATTAATCCCGGTGCGTTGGTTCGCTCCGGCGCGCTGATGTTCGAATACATGGGCTGGCCGGAGGTCGGCAAGCTGATTGAGCAGGCCCTCGCCGCCACCATCGTGCAGCACCGCGTGACTTACGACCTGGAGCGATTAATGCGGTTGGAAGGCATCAAGGACGTGCAGTTGCTCGGGACCAGCGGTTTTGCTGGAGCCATAATTGAAAACATGAACAGCATGGGATGATCGGGCGATCGGGTGATCGGGTGAACAACTCTGCTCGGATCTGAGTCGTTGCCTGTCCACCGGATCGGGGATGTCCCATATATCGTGCTGGCGGAGGCCATATGCGAAAAAAGGTGACGGTGATTGGGGCAGGGAACGTGGGTGCGACGCTTGCCCATCGCCTTGCGGACAAGCAACTCGCTGACGTTGTGCTGATTGACATTTTGGAGGGCGTTCCCCAGGGCAAAGGATTGGACCTGCTGGAAGCAGGCCCGATTGAAGGTTACGACGTCCGCGTCAAGGGAACCAACGATTACAAGGATACCGCCGATTCCGACCTGGTGGTGATGACGGCCGGGTTCCCGCGCAAGCCGGGAATGAGCCGCGACGACCTGCTGAAAGCGAACTACGAGGTGGTGAAGACGGCCGTCGAGCAGGCCGCCAAGCACTCTCCTGATTCGATTCTGATTGTGGTAACCAACCCGCTTGACGCCATGGTGCAGACGGCGTTCCGGGTGAGCGGCTTTCCCAAGCACCGCGTAATGGGCATGGCGGGCGTGCTGGATTCGGCCCGTTACCGCACCTTCATCGCCGAGGCTTTGGGCGTTTCCGTTCAAGACGTGGAAGGTTTGGTGCTGGGCGGACACGGCGATACCATGGTGCCCGTTCCGAGTTACACGACCGTGGCAGGCGTGCCGGTTTCGCAACTCATGCCCAAGGAGAAACTGGACAAGATCATTGACCGCACCCGCAAGGGCGGCGGGGAGATCGTGGCCCTGCTCAAAACCGGCAGCGCCTTCTATGCACCGTCGGCGGCAGTGGCGCAGATGGTTGACGCCATTTTCAACGACCGGAAGAAAATACTGCCCTGCGCGGCGTATCTCGAAGGCGAGTACGGTATCAACGGCTTGTTCGTGGGAGTGCCGGTAAAGCTAGGTGCGCGCGGGATCGAAGAAATCGTCCACATCACGCTGACGCCCGAAGAACAGGCTGCCCTCGAGAAATCCGCCGCTGCGGTGAAGGAATTGGTTGGCATTATCGGCGTGTGACGGCGCCAGGTCACTCGATTTCGACAATCTTCACCGAATTCATCACCACCGGAGTCTTGGGCCGGTCGTTGGCGCCGCGCGGGGTGTTGACGATCTTATCCACCACGTCCTGGCCTTTGACGACCTGCCCGAAGATGGTGTGATGATTGTCGAGCCAGTCCGTGGGCGTTACGGTAATAAAGAATTGTGAGCCGTTGGTGCCGGGGCCCGAGTTCGCCATAGCGAGACGGCCCGGGCGATCGAAAGAAAGCTCGTCGCTGAATTCGTCCTGGAACTTATAGCCGGGACCGCCGGTGCCGGAGCCCAGCGGGCAACCTCCCTGAATCATGAATTTCGGAATTACCCGGTGGAAGGTTAGCCCGTGGTAGAACGGCCGCTTCGCCCGCTCGCGGGTTTTGGGATCCACGAATTCCTTGGTCCCCTGCGCGAGGCCGATGAAGTTCTGGACAGTTACCGGCGCCTTGTCGGGGAAAAGCTCGCAGGTAATTTCGCCGAGGGTCGTGTCAAACACTGCATACTGGCCCGGTCTCAATTCACTCATAAATACTCCTTTGTTTGGGATGATCCTGGCCGTGCGCCGAGTTCAAAATTTCTCTGCCAAACCGGCTTAGTCACGGCGCGCGAGCATGCGACTACTGGGGCGCTATTTTGACGGAAGAACCACAGCGGTTTTGATCCTGTCGAGCAGAGGAAAGTCCTTGTCGAGGTAGGCCTTCCCCTCGCGTTGAAGCCGGTTCTGGTCTGGCCCGTGACCGTCGGGCGGGGCATCCCCGTAATCGGCATAGAGCTTGTCAACTACGTCCATGCCGCTGATGACTTTGCCAAAAGGGGAGAATCCGATGCCGTTAAGACTCGAGTTATCTCCCAAGTTGATGAACACCTGGGTGGTGCGGGTGTTGGGACCGGCGGTGGCGAAGGTAAGTGTCCCGCGCGTGTTGCTTTGGGTGACAGGGTCGTCGGCAATCCTGGCGCTTTCCCATGCCCGCGAAACCTCCGGCCGGGCGCTGATGCCGAATTGGGCCACAAACCCTTGCATAATTCGGAAGAACGCCGCGTCATCGTAATAGTGATACTTCACCAGATTGTAAAAGCGATCGGCTCCGCGCGGTGACCACGCCCGCGTGACTTCCACCACGAAGTCCCCTTTGCTGGTTACGAACTTGGCATCGAAGACGGCAGGTGCTTGCAACTTGAGCGATGCCGGGTTCAGCAGCGATGCGCTGCTTCTCTGCGCGGCCGTCGTGTGGTGCGCGCCGGAGTTGGCCGTTGTCTGTCCTGGCGAAGTGCCTTGAGCCCTTGCGCAGATCGGCGCGGCCATCAGGGCGAACGCCACGGCTGGCACCATAAGGATCGGAACACCTGGTCTCTTCATACGTCCCTCCAGAATTCATGCCTCAACGAGAAGCCTGCAACTGCCGCGCTACCTGCTCCACTTGGCGCATAACGCGCAACACGTTTCCACCCAGAATCTTTTCCAGATCGTCCTCGCTATAACCGCGACGCGCCAGTTCACGGACAAGGTTGGGGATGGCGGAGACGTCCTCCATGCCCTGCGGAGTGGAGTCAATGCCATCGAAGTCGGACCCCAAACCCACGTGATCGATTCCTCCCACCTTTACGGCGTGGTCAATGTGGTCGGCAATGGCCGTATAGGATGGCACGGGCAAGTTCTTGATCAGCCGCTGTTGGATCCGGAGCTCTTCGAGGTAGGAGAGGCGTCTGCCGGCTTGGGCGCACTTCTTCCGAGCGGCGTCAAGTTGACCTTCCACCTGCTTCTCAATCTGGTTGTAACCGTCACAGAAGCGCTGGCTTAGGAAACCAGAGTAAAAGTTGATATCCATAACCCCGCCGTTCTTGGCGAGGGCGCGAATCATATCGTCAGTCATGTTGCGCGGCGCGCTGCACAGGGCGCGGCAGGAAGAGTGGGAGGCAATCAGCGGCGCCTTGCTGGTCGAGATAGCGTCGTAGAACGTCTGGTCAGAAACGTGCGAGATGTCCACCATCATGCCGAGCCGGTTCATGCGCGCGACGGCTTGGCGCCCCAGGGGCGATAATCCCTTCCAGCCCGGCTTGTCGCCCGACGAGTCGCCCAACTCGTCATTCTTGGTGTGCGTCAATGTCAAGTAGCGAACGCCGAGACGATAGAAGATGTCGAGCACACGCAAGTCGCCTTCAATTTCGTGGCCTCCCTCTACGCCCATGAGGATGGCGATCTTCCCCTCGCGGTGCAGGCGCTCGATGTCCTCCGCGGTGGTGGCCATGCCCAGCGCGTCCGAGTGCGCCGCGACCTGCTGGCCGGTTGCATCGATCAGGTCCAAGGCGCGATGGATCAGGTCCTGTTTGGGCCAAGCCACATCCACCCAGATCGAGAAAAACTCGGCGCCCAGATGCCCCGCGCGCATCTTGGGGATGCTGATCATGTAGGGGCTGCCGGAACTGGCGAGATCGTAGTTCTCCTCCAGCATGAGCTGAGGTGTGTCCGCATGCGTATCAATGATAATAGCGCGATCCAGCGCCCGGGCAGCTACCTGCGCGGCCTCCGCCGGTGTTTGGGCGAAGCCCCGCATCGAGCCCGTCTGCACCGTGCAGAACACGAGCAACGCATATGCCAACGCATGAAGTTTCAGTCGGGTGAGCCGCATAGAGTTTGTGCTAGTCATTATCGGGATGCGCAAAAGGGTTTGTCAAACCCAAAGTTGCAGCAACCCAGCTTGGCGCCCCTGGGCGTGACGTGGCGCACGCTGCGTGTGACACCGTGGGTGAGGAAAGCACGTGCCCCGTACGCGCCCCGTCGTTGCGTGCCACCATCGGCTTCAGTATAATCACCAACTGCTCTAAATCTTGCGGAGCGCATTGGAATGGCGGACAAAAACCTGGCTCTGGGCGTAGCCAAACTGGTTGATGAGTTGCGTAAGCGCGGAGTACACCCGACCGACGCGGATCTGAACCGGTTGGCAACGCACATCGCAAACGGCTTTGAAGTCAGGCAGGAAGAGGTGGCGATCTTGCGTCTTTCCGCCGATTCCCAGATGCTGAGTTTTGTCATTCCTCTTAAACTATCGCGGATTGGGGCGATTCCCATCACCACGGCAAATTCCCTGGCCGTCAAGACAATTCGTGACAAGCGCGGCGAGATCGTGAACAACTTCACCGCCTACAAACATCCCACCGTCTTTGAAGCGGTTGACCTTTCGCACGAGGAGAAAGCTCTGCCCATCCGGAAGATCATGAGTTCACCGATGCTCGCGGACGGGGAGATTGTCGGCGTCATTCAAATCAGTCGCAAGGCGCGTCCCGGCGAACTTGCCGGTGCTGACTTCACCCAGGCGGACCTGGCGGAATTGAATGCCGCAGGTTCAATCCTGGGGAAGTATCTCTCGGAGTGGCCTGCCCCTTCATCGCTTCGGAAAGTACCGGCGAAAACCTGATGAACAATATCCGCGTGCGCTTTGCGCCGTCGCCTACCGGCTATCTTCACGTAGGTGGTGCGCGCACCGCGCTTTACAACTGGCTTTTTGCCCGCCATGTGGGCGGTGTCCTGATCCTGCGCATCGAAGATACGGATGTGGACCGCTCCCGGCCGGAGCTCACCACCGCCATCCTGGAAAGTCTGGCATGGCTCGGCCTCAATTGGGATGAGGGCCCGATCTATCAATCCCAGCGGCTGGATCGCTACCGCGAGATGGCGTTGCAGCTCGAACATTCGGGGCACGCGTACTCGTGTTTCTGTACACCGGAGGAACTCCAGGCCAAACGCGCCCAAGCGGAAGCCGAGCGCCGCCCGTGGAAATATGACGGAACGTGCCGCGCCCTGAGTGAGGGCGACCGGGCGCGACTGCGCGCGGAGGGCCGCCCCGCGGCCGTCCGCTTTCGCGTGCCGGATTCCGGGCGGACCAGCTTTGAGGACGAAGTTTTTGGCCACATTGAAGTAGACCATCGTGACCTCGAGGATTTCGTGCTGCTGCGCTCGGATGGCCATCCCACCTATCACCTGGGCGTTGTGGCGGACGATCTCGATCTGCGCGTGACCCACGTCATTCGCGGGGCCGACCACATTTCCAACACGCCCAAGCAAATCCTGATGTACCAGGCGTTGGGGGCGCCGGTGCCGGTATTTGCGCACCTGCCGCTGATTCTCGGGCCGGACAAACAGCGGCTGTCGAAGCGGCACGGGGCGACTTCGGTGGGCGCTTATCGTGACCAAGGGGTTCTGCCGGACGCCTTGGTGAATTTCCTGGCCCTGCTGGGGTGGACGCCTCCCGGGCAGAAGGAGATCGTGCCCATCGAGGAGATGATTCGCCATTTCGATCTCGCGGCCGTGTCCAAATCAAATGCCGTATTCGATCTGGAGAAGCTGGCGTGGATGAACAGTGAGTACATACGCCATCTGCCCCCGGATCGTTTGCTGCCGCTCGTCAAACAAGAATTGGCGGCAGCGGGATTGGCGAGGCCTGTAGACGGGACGGCCGCGGAAGAAGAGTCGTTTCGGCAAACCGTGCTTTTGCTCCAATCGCGAGCGCGAACGCTCATGGATTTTGTGGGCGCCTTCCGTGCGTTCTTCACTGACGATTTCACGTACGATGCTGAGGCAGCGAAGAAGTACTGGAAAGATCCCTCTCTGCCCGGCCTCCTCGACGTGCTGGCCGAGCGTTTGGAAAAGATTGAACCCTTCGATTTGGCCGGAACCGAAAAAGCTCTGCGGAGTTTGGCCGATGAGAAAGGCGTGAAGCCAGGGTTGCTGATCAACGCTACGCGCGTGGCGCTGACCGGCCAAGCGGTGGCGCCGAGCTTGTTTGAAGTGATGCTGGTGCTGGGACGCGAGCGGGTGACGGCGCGACTGCGACGTGCGGCGGCGCATCTGCGCTCAACCTAGTATTACTATGTTAAGTGGTATCGTCAAAAACTTTCTCGAACTTCGTCCTGCAGAAGGGACATCGTCCGCTCCATCTCACCAGCCAGGGCTGGATCACGCGGAGAATCTGTTCCCACGTCGCACCAAAAGTTTTTTTTACGGCGCAAGTAGACGGTCAGGATAAACAGATAAGCCACCGCCGAAAGCACCAGATGATGATGAAAACCTCGCCACGAGCGGCCTTCGAAATGATCCAAACCCAAGTCATCTTTGGAGCGTTGGAAGTATTGTTCAATATGCCAGCGGGAGCGGCTCAGCTTGAGGCAACGAGCTTTGGTGGGAGGCCGGTGGAGATGCGCCAAGTAATAGTGATAAGGTTCCGCATCGCCCGCCGGCCAGTCCACCACCAGCCAGAGTTTTTCCAGTTCTCCGCCCTGGCGCAGGTTGGGTTGGATAAAAACCGGCTGCCAAGCCAAACGCGTACGTCGGGTTTGTCCGCCCGCCGTGACCCAAGAGCACGGCTTCCAGGCCGTCGCGGGGAGACGCCGGGTCAACTCCGCCAGCGGGGTGGGAGGAGGTTCCCCCGCCGGAACGCGACGACGGGTCCGCTTGACCTCCGTGCGCACTTCGTGGTCCCATCCTTGCAGGGCGGCCCCCTCGACCTGCAGAAAAAACTCCAGGCCCAAAGCGCGCACCCCGGCGCGAAACGCCGCGTTGTTCCCGTAAACACTATCTCCCAAAACCGGCGCCGGAGGCACGCCGTCGTGCTGCGCTTGGCGGAGCATCGCCAGCCCCAGGGCGGGCTTGGTGGCAAACTCCACGTCCGCCGGGACTCCCGCCGCTTGGCAGCGTTCCTGGTCCTCGGTCCAAGCCGCGGGCAGATACAACCGCCCCGCCACCGGCGCGGCGATGCAACCGTCACTCACCACCACCTCCACGCTCACTTGGCAGTTGGTCGACTGGCCCACCGCCCCACAATATTGGCGCGCCACCCCTACCGAGTGGGATCCCTGCTTGACCCAACCGGTTTCATCCACCACCCAAGCCTCCAGGGGCTCCAAGTGCGGAATGATCTCTTGCCGGATCGCCCGCCACATCTCCTCTTCGCTCCAGGGGCTGTCGGGCACGAACTGCTGCAGACCTTGCGCGTCCACGCCCAGCCGCTCCGCCATGGGAATGATCGCTTTGCGCTGACCGGGCATCAACAGCCCCTCCACGTAGCGCGTCGCCGCGAGGCGCCGTTCGCTGCGACCCAATCCGGCAATCAGGGGATTCAGAAACTCAAGGAACTGCGTCACGCTTTCCTTCCACAAACGGGCATTCCAAGAAAGGAGTTTCATGCGCCCATGCTAGGTCAACCAGAGCAAAAATGCAAGAACTACTTAACATAGTAATACTAGGCGCCGTGCGACTCCTTTGCCGCATCGGCTTTGCTACGCAGCGTATGGTAGGTCTGCACTGCTACCGTGGCCGCGGCCAGCACGGCTCCCACCGCCGTCACCACCTCGGTGGCGCACTTCAAGAATTTCAGAACTTTCACCATGTTTATGCTCCTCCGATCGGCAGGCAAACGCCTTCGGGCAGGTCTCCATTATACCTTTCCAGGCTGAGGAATGTCGCCCGGACAGCGTCCTGGGAAATCTCCAGCAGGCCGCAGCAGCGCGGCAATGAAAACCGTCTCTTACCCGCGCTGCCGGGGTTGAAGAAAAGCCTGTCACCCACCAGCAGCGCGCAGGGCTCATGGCTGTGACCAAAAATTACCACGCGGGCTTCTGGGGGGAAGCTTTCCAGAAAACGGCGGCGGTGGTGGCCTGCCGACTTGCCTAAGTCGGCGCCGGCCTGTGCCCAATCGCGCAAGGTTGACTGGGGCCTCGGGAGTTCGTGCCGCACATGGATTTCCACTTTACCGTAACGCCCGGTGAACGTGGGCGGGAGCTCGAGCGCAGCGGCATCGACATTGCCCCGCACCGCATGTACGGGTGCAATGTCGCGGAGTTGGTCGAGCACGGTCTGTGATCCAACGTCACCGGCGTGCAGGATTTCATCGCAGCCCTGTAAGAGTGGCGGGAGTTGCGGATCGAAATATCCGTGCGTGTCGGAAACGACGGCGATTCTCATCGGAAAGGTGCGAGGTGTCAGGTGCCAGGCAGCCAGGGTAAGCTTCGGTCACTTCTGACTGCTGACTGGCCGCGGCCCAGCGCCGGCAGCCGACTCCTCCGCGATGATTTTGGCCACCAGATCCTTGCACGCGGGGCACGCGGGATGGGCAGTGCGGCAAGCGGCGATGCTGGTGTTACAACCGCAAGGGCAGGGCTCCATATTCAGACGATAAAGGACATGATTGCGTTGGGCTGCCGAAAGCGCGCTTAAATCGATTCCGGGAACGTCCGTCGCATCCGATGGCACGAAATCGGCAGTCGTTCGCGGACAGCCCGCGGGAGCCGGACGAAGGGCGGCCGGCTGGAACTTCGCGCGTGACGGGGCCATGGCCCACACCAATCCTGCCAGCAGGATGAGAAATAATGCCACCAGTCCGGCGGAGTTGCGGCGTGTCCCGCCCGGATCTGCGGATGGCGGCGTGCTATTCGAATTTGATTCGTTGGAAGGCATCGGATTCCACCGGTTTCAGCGCTACGTTTCGAGGCACAACTTTTATATCGACCGTCAACGGTACATTGGCGGGCGGCAGGCACGCGTGATCGTTGCAAGCCTGGTACGAGAACTTGGCTTTCAGCGTATACACTCCTACCCGTACGCCTTTCGCGACTTGCAGCACTGCGCCCACCGCCACTGTGCCTTGATAGACAGAGAGAGGAAGGTCAGAGAATGGGAACCTCTCCAGCGTCCCTTTCGGATACACCACATTGGTTACGGTAAACTGATCACTCGGATCCACCTTGAGCTCGGTGGGGATCAAGTAATCGAGGGTTGGCTTGTGATCGTTAATATGATACCCGGCAGCTACCTGTGCCACCACGGCCAGTTTTAATGGGGCATCGGCGTGCGCCGCGTTGGTGGCCATCACGGCGTTAGCTTCCACCACGGAATTGTTTTGCGCCCATCCCAGACTGGCGCCTGCCAGCGTTAAAACTCCGCCCCAAAGCAGCAGCCGCATGCGCCATGAATCTTGTTGTCTCGCGGTAAGCAATCGTCCTCCTTACTCTGGTGTTCCCGAACGGCGGCCAATGGTCGCGATAAGCGACTTCACTTGTTGGTGGCGGCGCCGGCGTCTTTCTCCTTGCCGGTGTCTTTCTCCTTCAAGAATGCATCCAGCATCTGTTGCGCAAGCTTCTTGCTAATGCTGCATTGGCGATCCACCATACGGCATTTCAGCAAGGTGAAATTACAGCCGCACGGGCAGTGCTGTTCTTCCAGTTTTTTTTTAAAAGCCTGCTTCTGGTCGGCCGTCAGCTTGCTGATGTCGATACCAGGCACTTCCGAATCAATCGCGGCGGGATTGCCCAACTCGACCTTGTCCTCCGCAAAGATGTGTCCTGCCTGCTGAAAGTCCGTGGCCTCGTTCGTCGGGCTGGTGGCCAGTAACTCCTTGATCTCCGTTTCAAAAACCGCCGGATCCGTGGCGCCAACGTGCTTCGCGTAGATGCGCCCGTCGCGTCCGATCAGGAACGTAGTGGGCAGTCCGGGCATGCCGCCGTAAAGCTCGCCTAGTCTCTCGTTGCCGACGGCCACCGGGTAGTTCATGTGGAATTCCTTGTAGAAATCCACCACGGGTTCGGGGCTGTCGTCCATGGAGATGCCGATTAGGGCAAAACCTTGAGATGCATAGCGGTTTTGCAGCTCAATGAAGCTGGGAATCTCGATGCGGCAGGGCCCGCACCACGTGGCCCAGAAGTCGAGCGCCACAACCTTTCCCTTGTAGTCGCTCAGCTTGAGCGGATTGCCGTTAATGTCCGTCAGCGAAAAGTCCGGCGCCAGGGGGTGGTTGGTGTCGCTCTTCGTTTGCGCTCGCACCGCAGGCGAAATCCAATAGCGGTTGACATAGTACAAGCCAACCACCAGGACCAATGCCAGCAGAGCACCGGCCAGAATCTTCGACCTTGCTGCCGGCGCGTTCTTCTGCGCGCTGCCGTCGGACGCGTTGGGCGCCTGGGGCGTGTTGTCATTGGGTGTAGGTTCTTCCACAGTTCGCACCTCGATCTAATCTCAAACTAATGCTTCGAATGTCTCGTGGCCGGAGCCGATGCGACCGCCCGTGCCTTGCCAGCGGCTACCGGGACGTTCGCTACTCGATCCTCCCGCGCTGCCTCGCCCGCCTGCGATCCACGCGCCTCGCGATCTGCGGGACCCATTCCGGGTTCTCCAGTGTGATGCTGCCGCCGCCAGATCAGTATCGCTCCAATCCCTGCCAGCGCCAGTAAGGCGATGAACTGCGAGGTCGACAGCAAGTGATGAAACACAAAACCGCGGTCTTCGTCACCGCGCAAGAACTCCAGGGAAAACCGCGCCACCGCGTACAGGCCCATGTACAGAAGGAAGATGTCTCCATCCCGCTTTCGCTTCGGGAACCACCACAGGAGCAATCCGAAAATAGTGAAAGTTGCCAGGGATTCGTAAAGCTGTGCAGGATGCAAGCGCACCCCTAGAGGGACTCCCGCCACCTCGTGCGCGAAGGTGCTGGTAAATACCACTCCCCAGGGCAGGTGGGTGGGCTTGCCGTAATCGCAACCCGCGCTGAAGCAGCCCAAGCGGCCCACGCTTTGGCCCAGCGCCACGCCCGGCGCCAGCACATCTGCCAGTTTCCAAAACGAGAGCTTCTGCACCCGCACGTACCAGATGGTGAAAAACAGTGCGGCCAGGAAGCCGCCGTAGAAAACGCCTCCCGCCATCAGGGTTGAGAAACTGAAGATCTCGCCGGGGTTGGCGCGGTAATAACTCCAGTCGGTCAAGATCAACAGGATTTTTGCGCCAAGCAACGCGACCAGGATCAGCCAGGTGCAAAAGTCCAAAACCAGCGCGGAATCCAGGCCGATGCGGCGGCCCAGGCGCATGGCCGTGTAGATGCCGCCCAGGATCGCCGTCACCAGCAATACGCCATAGGTGGGAAGGTGGAACGAACCAATACTGATCAAAATCGGATGCATTCTGTTACCATCGTTGGGCTCGAACGGCGCTCGGCCCACTGGGCCATCACCCTCGACCAGGGCGAGCGCCGCTCGCCCCTACAGGGAAAACCGGTTCAAGAACGAAAAGTAACCGGAAATAATCGTCAACTTGTTCAGGGCCATCAGCGTACCCAGTGCAATCAGCAACACGCCTGACGCCACTTCCACGGCGTGCAGATGCCGGCGGAATCCTCCATAAAATTTGAGAAAGCTGCTAAGGCCAAGGCTCGTAACCAGAAACGGAATGGCGAGTCCGGCGGAATAGATAGCCAGCAGGAACATGCCTTGCAGCACCGTCTGTCGTTGGGCGGCCAGGGCCAGAATCGCCGTCAGAATCGGGCCGATGCAGGGGGTCCACCCGAAAGCAAACGCGAAACCCACTAGAAATGAACCGCCTAGCCCACGTCGAGGCGCCCCGGTGTCCAGCCGTGCTTCACGATAAAGCAGCGGGATCTTCACCAAACCGGTTAAGTGCAATCCAAACACAATCACGATGATGCCCGCGATAATATTAAAAGTCGTTCGCTGGGCCAACAGGAATCTCCCCACCCAGGTTGCCGACGCGCCCAGAATCACAAAAACCACAGAAAATCCTACGATGAAAGCCAGGGAGTTGCGCAGCACCCGGCGCAGGACCGCGCCACTCGCCTCTTTTTTCAGTTCTTCAATCGACGCCCCGGAGAGCATCGAAACGTAACCTGGCACCAGCGGCAAGACGCACGGTGACAGGAACGAAACGATCCCTGCCAGGAACGCTATGGGAATGCTCAACTCGTGAGTCATAACTCGATCGTGCTCCCTACTTTATTAGACGCAGTGAACGCGGTAGGCGATGGAAGAGGCAGAGCGTCAGGCACGAGATGTTATCCTTGCCGCTTTCAATCTTCCCCTCGGGGACACTGGCTGGGCTCTCGTTCACAAGCCGGGGCAGGGAAGGGACGCCTCTCTCTTGTACCCGCCACCACGTCAAGTGTACCATAGCGCCGTGAATTCACGACGGCTGTCGGCCGATTCTCGATTGAATTCGACGGCCCGTCGAAAGTCGAAACCGAGCAATAAACAAGGAGGCTGACCCAAGTTGCTGCGCGCTATTATCTTCGATTTTGACGGAATCATCGTTGACAGCGAACCGCTGTTCCTGAAATTGATCCAGGAAATGGCCGCCCAGGAGGGCTGGACCGTTAGTGAAGAAGAGTATTATCGAGACTACCTTGCCTTGGACGACCGCGGTTTCATCGAACATCTCTACAGCACCCATGGGCGCCCCTTGGACGTGAAGCGGCGTGACGAACTCGCAGCCTGGAAAGCGCAGCGCTATCAGGAGATCATCCGCGACGGCCTGCCGCCGCTGGCGGGAGTGGTGGAATTCATCACCCGAGTGGCCGAACACTATCCGTTGGCGATCGCGAGCGGCAGCCTGCGCGTGGAGATCCACCACCTGCTCAGTAAGTTGGGCTTGCGGGAAAAGTTCCGCGTTCTCGCCGCAGCAGATGAATGCCAGAATTGCAAGCCCGATCCCGAAGTCTACTTTGTGGCCCTTTCGGGCCTGCGAGCGTTGCCGGAATTTCGGCAGCAGCCCCTCCAGGCGGAGGATTGCCTGGCGATTGAGGATGCACCCCTGGGAGTGGTCGCCGCGCACGCTGCCGGTCTTAAATGCCTGGCGCTAGCCCACAGCCGTCCTGTAGCAGAACTCCAGCACGCGGACCTGATTGCTGCCACGTTTACCGACGTGCAGATCCGCGATATCCATGCCCTGTTTGAGTAATCGCCCCGGCATTGGTGATTGGCGATTGCTCTTCCAGATAGGACTTTATGTCGCTATTCACTGTTCCGATCTCTGCCAGCGCAACGGTGAGCTTGCTGATGCGGCCAAGTTCGCATCATCTGCAATATCCCTGGCCATTGTTTTCAATAATTTCTCGGGTTATGCCTGCAATTTTCTTTTGGTGCCGGCAAGGTGCGAAGGCCGTGAAAAAATCGCGGCTGTAGCGGCGGTCTCCGACCGCCGCCATTCTGAAACCGATGGTTGTTGCGGCGGTTGCAAGCCGCCAGCCTGACTTTGATACATCCGTTGCGCTACGCGGCGGTCCGGCTACTGCTCGGCACCAAGCCAGTCAGCGTCACGGCGGGTGGAACGGCCTTCGGTTCGGTCAAATCGTCGGGTGAGGGCCTGACTCCCGACTTCGGTTGGCTGACAGTCGAAGGACATCTTGTGCCATCGATTTCAAGGCAGCCTATATTTTCTCCAACATAGCCGGATGCACCTTCATTTTTGCATAGTTCTTTTTCAACCCCGTCGTCGTCGCCTACGTTCTGAGCTTGCAATGCCGTCACAGCCGATGGGGCGGGTATTGTTCCTCCCACCGCCGCATCGCCGGTACGCGAGTCCTGAGCCTGGGTAGGTGAGTACTGCTCCGGGGGCCGCGGATGGTGGTCTGCGACTTCGGGTTTCGGACCCCGGACCTCGGACTCTCCCTGCGGCTTGCCTTCGGACTTCGGACCCCGGACCTCGGACTGCTTTTGCAGCTTCATCAGGTCACGGATGAGCCGGGCGAACTCCCGGAAGCACGAGCGCTCCTCGCGCCGCATCAATTCCAGTTCCTTGCTCACCTCGAAGGCAAGGAGGTCGCGGGAGCGCGCCGAGAGGGGGGCTTCCTGGGCGGCGATGGCTTTTTGCCACTGCTCCGTGGCGAGACGCAGCTCTTTGGCCGCCAGGCGCCACAACTGCTCGCGCAGCGGATCGCGGTCCTGGCCTTCCGCCACGGGGACTTCGGACGCGGGAATGGACGACTCGTCCGCCTCATCTGCATTCAGAATGCCCTGCCATTCCTGGTCGCGCATGGCCTCAGGCAGGGGCGGGGGAGGTGGGTCGGTGAAGCGGTCCGGCTTACGCAAACGGTGCAGAAGCTCGAGGATGGGTTCCAGGCTCGCACTCGGGTATTGCTGCAGGACGTCCTGGCACTGCTCGAAGCACCCGTTGGGCGTGTAGAAATCGGGGCGGGCCACGGCGTGCTGGAGTTCGCCCAGGGAGCCCCGGACCTGCGCGCGCAGTTGGCGGGCGGCTTCCCGGCGTCTGGCTTCGAACTGGCGGATGTGGTTGGCCATCTTGCTTTCCTGCTGGCGCTCGGCACGCTGCATGCGAAACTGCAGGCTGGCCAGGCGGCTGGTGATGCATTCCTGGCAGCCGTTGGCGGGGCGGAACTGCGCGCGCATGCCCTCCACCAGCGCGGCCAGGTTGGCGGGGTCTTCGCCCAGCGCCACCAGCGCTTGTTCGCGCACCTCGGAGTAATACCCGTGGCGCAGGTTGGCAGCGCGGGCGCGCTCCTTGCCTTTGGGGGGTGGCGGCGCCGTGCGACTGCCGCCCGTTGCGCCGGTGCGCCTCCAAATTTTTCTCAGTCATCGTTTGCTCGACGAGTGCCATATAAAACTCCTTCGGGTTCGGGATTCGGAACACGGGACACGGGATAAGGGACACGGTGGAGTGAACCCCAAAATTGAGACACGGAAACTAGGGACACTTTTGGTTAAATGGAAAGGGGTCCCGAATGACGGAACAGCGTGTTTTCAGTTGGGAGTTCAAGGAACGGGTGGCGCGGCGCATGCTCAACGGCGAGAGTGTCAGTGCGCTGCATCACGAATTGCAGATCAAGCGCAGCGTGCTGTACCGCTGGCGCGACGCCTACCGCAAGGAGGGAGTGGCGGGCTTGCAACGGGTCGGAGGCCGGCCGCCGGGAGTGCCCAATCCACCGCGGTCGACTGGCGAACCGGGGGCAGCGGCGGCTCGCCGGATGGCAGAACTGGAGCGGAAGATCAGTCAGCAGGCCCTGGATCTGGATTTTTTTCGCAGAGCCTTCAAGCGAGTAAAGGAGTTGCGCCGGAAGGACGCCGAGCCTGGCGCGACAGCATCTACGCCGAGATCCGGGGAATGATGCCGCTTGAGGGCTTCCAGGCCGATCACGCCTGCCAGATCGCGCAAGTCAGCCGGGCGGGCTTCTACCGCCACTATGCCGAACACGAACCCCGTCAGGCCGACGTCGCGGTGCGCGACCTCATCCAGCGCATTGTGCTGGAGAACCGCTGCTACGGTTACCGCCGCGTGACCGCCGAGCTGGACCGCCGCGGCGTCGTGGTCAATCACAAGCGCGTGTTGCGGCTCATGCGTATGGATAACCTGTTGGCAGTACGTAAGCAGCGCTTCGTCTTTACCACCGATGCGCGCCATACCTATGCCGTCTATCCCCACCTGGCGGCGCGCTTGGTGCTCACCGCCGTCAATCAACTCTGGGTGGCGGACATCACCTACGTGCGCTTGCGCGAAACGTTCCTCTATCTGGCGATTGTGCTGGATGCTTATTCGCGCCGGGTGATCGGTTGGGAACTGGGCGAGGATCTGAGCGCCGACCTGGCGCTGGGTGCCTTAAACCGCGCCTTGGCGGACCGTTCCCTCGCGCCGGGTATCATGCATCACTCCGACCGCGGAGTGCAGTACTGCAGCCAGGCCTACGTCGAGAAACTCCAGGCGCACGAGTTCATCATCAGCATGAGCCGTACCGGCAATCCCTACGACAACGCCAAGGCGGAATCGTTTATGAAGACTTTGAAATCGGAAGAGGTCTATCTGCGCCAGTACCGCGATCAAACTGACGCTCGCTCCTCCATTCAGCGGTTCCTGGAGGAGGTCTATAACGCCCAGCGGCTGCACTCCGCCCTCGGTTACTTGCCCCCGGCAGAGTTCGAGCGCAGTCCGCGGGCTCAAAACAAAAAGGAGGCCGCTGCGCGGCAGCTTCCCTGATGAGTTTTTCAAGGCATGGGGAAATCTATCATTGCGATGAGGGTCACCGCAGTGAGCACCGGTGGGGTGAGGGCGCGATCCCTCAGGAGCACGCCCTCGCTCATCGCAACGATGAGTTTCCGGCTGGCTATTCCTCGGCGGGTTGCTCTCCAGCAGTGCCCGCCTCCGCTTCACCAGCCGGCGCCATCATCCTAGAATTGGCTCCTCTTGCCAAGGATTTTGCAGCGAATGGTAAACTGTCCCTAATTACTGTGTCTCAACCACGGGGTTCACTCCACGGGATAAGGGGTACGGGACACGGTAGGGAACACGGGACACGGGATAGGGGATACGGATAAGCGATACGGGAATTAGTAAGCGCATTCGTTTGCCGCGGCAACGCGGAGGGTCAGGCGCTCGCCCCGGGGGCGAACAAGCCGCCGGGAGAACCGCAGGCCCATCCGGGTACCGCCGCATTATTAAACAGATGATACCAGCTCTTGTCAAGTAAAATCAGCTAGGCCGTAGCCGAGTGACTGGCAACAGACGCGCCCCGGCGATTGCAGAGTCATTTGCAAACATGGCGGAACCACTTACAAATCTCGTCGTTCTGTGACAGCAGAACCATTGGCAAACTTGACGGAGCCACTTACAAATCTCGTCATCCTGTGACGGCAGAACCATTGGCAAACTTGACGGAACCATTGGCAAATCTCGTCATCCTGAGCACCGATGCCTTTTATCGGGGCGAAGGATCTGCATTTCGCTTTGGGATTGCGGGGGAAAGACAAATGCAGATTCTTCGCCCCAAAAAGCGGGGTTCAGAATGACGGGGCGGGGGGGGCTCCGGGACATAGCTGCGTCCACTGGCCTTGGCTTTGCAGGGCCTCCCACAGAGCGTACGTCGCCTCTGGATGCAGAACCATTTACGAACCTCGCAGAACCGTTTGCAAACTTGGCGGAACCCCTTACAAATCTCGTCATCCTGAGCGCCGATGCCTTTTATCGGGGCGAAGGACCTGCATTTCGCTTTTGGGGTTGCGCGGGGGGAAGGCAAACGCCGGTCTTTCGCTCCTGGCCCGCTGCTCGTTATCCGCGCGAAGGATCTGCATTGCACCAATAAAAGCAAACACCCATAAATAGAGCACTACGCACTGAAATTTTCGGTGTTACACTCCCGCGCATGCCGGATTCCTACGTTTACATAATGGCCAGCCGCTCGCGGACCCTTTACACCGGCGTGACGAACAACCTGGAGAGGCGTGTTTCTCAACACAAGCTGAAGCTCGTTCCCGGGTTCACCGCCCGTTACAACATTAGCCGGTTGGTTTATTACGAACGCCACGGTGATATTCGTGAGGCCATTCGGCGCGAGAAACAGATCAAGGGGTGGTTGCGGGAGAAGAAAATCGCACTGATCACATCGCTGAATCCCGGCTGGTGCGATTTGAGCGAAAACTGGTTTGGAGGACAAATGCAGATCCTTCACCCCGAGGAAAAACGTCGGGGTTCAGGATGACGTGGTGGTGGCTAGGTGGATTCGGTGGGCGACCAGAACCATTTGCAAATTTGCCGGAACCATTGGCAAACCTCGTCATCCTGAGCACCGATGCCTCTTATCGGGGCGAAGGATCTGCATTTTGTATTGGAACTGAGGGGGAAAGCCAATGCAGATTCTTCGCCCCGAAAAGCGGGGCAGAATGACGGGGTTACTGCGCCGGGTGAGGTGAAGAGAAAGGCCAATGCAGATTCTTCGCCCCCAAAAGCGGGCTCAGAATGGCGGGGTCAGGGCGCTGGGCCAGCCAGAAAGAAAAGCCAATGCAGATTCTTCGCCCCAAAGAGCGGAGCTCAGAATGACGGGGCGGGGAAGTGGCTCCAAGAGGACCCCACCGGGCGCAGCGACCCGGTGGGCTGATATACTAAATGTTTCGACTCGTGCTTTCTGGAGCAAGACAGCTTCTGGTTTATTAGGCAGCAGCCTGCAAGAAATCGCGCGTTGCGCGTTCTTCGATCAGGAGAATGCAGTCGGCCGGCTGAAACTGGGCGCTCTGTCGTTCATCGCGGCTTGAGAGACAGAAGCTTAAGGTTCTCTGTAAGGCATTGATGGGCGCTCGCAGAGGAAAGGCGATCATGATGAAACTACGATTCGCAGTGCGCATTATTATGGCAATCGTGCTGGCAGGGTGGGCCGTGCAGGCTCGCGCGCAGAATACGGTGACCTCCACAGAGCAGGATCAGAAAGAATTGGCGGTGACCGTTTACAACTCGAATGTGGCGCTGGTGCGCGATGTCCGCCGCGTGCGCCTGCCGGAAGGTACGGTTGATTTGCGTTATATGGATATTGCCGCGCAGGTGAATCCGGCGACCGTACACATCGTTTCTGTGACTGCACCCAAGGAACTGAATGTGCTCGAACAGGACTACGAGTACGACCTGTTGAGTCCGCAAAAACTCCTGCAAAAATACGTCGGGAAGGAACTGACGCTGATCCGTGCCGTCACGGAAAATAATTCCACCAGGGAAGTCTCCGTAAAAGCGGTGCTCCTGGCGGACAACGAGGGACCGGTTTGGAAGGTAGGGAACGAGATCATGACCGGTATGCCCACCGACCATTACGTTTTTCCGGACTTGCCGGAGGACCTCTACAGCAAGCCGACACTCATCTGGCTGTTGGACAATCGCAAGGCCGGGGAGCAGACCGTCGAGGCCTCTTATCTTACCAATCAAGTGAACTGGAACGCCGATTACGTGCTCACCGTTCATTCTGACCAGAAGTTGGCAGATTTAAACGGCTGGGTGACAGTCGTGAACCAGAGCGGGACATCGTTCCGCAACGCCCAACTCCAGTTGGTGACCGGGGAATTGAACCGCATCACCCCGGTCGAGGGGCGGCCGGTGCGCATGATGGCCTTGAAGGCCGCGCCGGCGGCGCCGCAATTCGAGCAGGAGGCGATTTCCGAGTATCACCTCTACACGCTGGAGCGACATACCAACATCAAGAATAACGAATCCAAGCAGATCAGCCTGTTGGCTGCCGCCGGCGCCACGGTGGAGAAGGACTTTGAGGTTGACGGCCAACCGTATTACTACCAAGGTCCCCAGGGCCCCGGCCAGCCGGTGAAAGAGCCGGTGAAAGTGCTGATCAAGTTCAAGAACGCCGAATCGAATTCGCTGGGCGTTCCGTTGCCGGCGGGGACAGTGCGCGTCTACCAGGCGGATTCCAAAGGCCGTCTGCAATTTATTGGGGAAGACCGCATCGATCATACACCCAAGGACGAGACGGTGAGCCTCCACATTGGCAACGCCTTTGATGTGGTCGCGGAACGCAAGCAGACGGATTTCGAGCGCCTGGGCCCGCACGCCGTGGAGGTGGAGTACGAGATCTCTTTGCGTAACCACAAGCCCGATCCCATCACGGTGATTGTGAATGAGCCCATCGGGGGCGACTGGACGATCCTGAATTCGACGTACAAATTCGAGAAAACCGCCGCGTTTGCGGCGCGCTTCACCGTGCCGGTGGCGGCCAACAGCGAAGCGCAACTCAAGTACCGCGCACGAATCCGGTATTAAGACGGCACGTCCATGCCTGCCACACCTTCCCCTCGTGAACTGCCGGACGTTAGCGTTCGGCGGGCGATGCCGGCGGACGCCGCGGCGTTCGCCAGCCTTGCAACCCAACTGGGATATCCCTCTTCACTCACTCAGGTTGAGAAGCGCTTGACCATGGTGATGGACAATCCGAAGCACCTTATCCTCGCAGCCATCTCGGGAAATCAGGTGGTGGGTTGGGCACACGCCTATTTGTGCTGCCTGGTCGAGACCGACGCGTTTGCCGAACTCGGCGGCCTGGTGGTGGATGGGTCCCACCGGGGCAGAGGAGTGGGGGCGAGGTTATTGGAGAAGGTGGAGGACTGGGCACGTCAGAACGGCTGCGGCGCTGTCCACGTGCGCTCCAACATCCTTCGCCACGAGGCGCATCGATTCTACGCAGCCCGGGGATACGCTCAGGTCAAGACCCAATATGCCTTCCGAAAGGGGCTTTGAGTATTGATGGTGTGGAGACGGGTTAACGATATTGAATCAGTTAATATTTTGCATGCGCTGTTTGGCGGCAGAAGGATTCTTGCCTGACCGTAAGGCGCAGAGTTCTACCCGGCATTGGCCGTTATGGCGCAGCGGCGTTTTGGTGGATTGCGGTGGTTGGGTGCGACGAACGATGGGTTTGGCGGGCGCCGCGGATCGGGAAGTCAGGTCAGAAACCCAGGACAAGACGCGAAAGTAGAATGCCGCCACGCGTTCCTGCTCGACGGTTTGCATCTGCAACGAATTATCGGTGACGATTCCGGCCCGCGAGCGCCGGTCCGCCACCAGGCTGAATAACGACACGACCCCTGCCACAATCAAGATTGCAAACGGGATGGGAACAGCTTGTGTATTCTTCATAACCGCCTTCCATCAACTTAAGGAATTTTAGACGTGATTAGGCATCGCCCAGATAGTTCCGTCCAGTCTATTCGATGCAAGAGCGTGGGAAGGGGTTACATAGGGCGGCAATCAGCGAACGCTGCTAGAGGATTAACATGCAATCTCCGTAGCTGTAAAAACGGTATCGCGCATCCACCGCATGGCGGTAAGCACGCAATACAAATTCCTTTTGCGCAAATGCGGAGACGAGCATGAGCAGCGTCGAGCGGGGAAGGTGAAAGTTGGTCAGCAGTCCGCCGATGACCTGAAATCGAAACCCTGGGATAATGAAGAGCCTTGATTCGCCGCGGCCGGGTAGGATGCGTCCTGCGTGTGCGCCGGCTACCGTCTCGAGCGTGCGGACCGTCGTCGTGCCTATGGCGATAACCCGCCGCTGTTCATCGAGGGCGCGATTGATGGCCGCGGCCGCAGTTTCTGATATTTCGTACTGCTCGGCCTCCATTTGATGATCTTCGACGTGGCTCACCCGAACCGGCTGAAAAGTTCCCAGCCCAACGTGCAAGGTGATTTCACATGTGTCGATACCGCGGGTGGCAAGCGCGCTGAAAACGCCGGGGGTAAAATGCAATCCTGCGGTGGGTGCCGCCGCGGCTCCCCAGATTTTCGCGTACACGGTTTGATAGGTAGCGCGGTCAACGGGTTCGTCCGGACGACGGATGTACGGCGGCAAGGGCATGTGGCCCAAGCGGTCGATGGCTTCCTCAATGGTTCCGCTGTGCGGCCGCAGCCGCACGCGCCGCAAGCCGTATTCGCCTCGACCCAGGATTTCCGCTTCCAATTCGTTGTTGCCGAACACCAGCACTTCACCAACGCGCACCTTGCGTCCGGGATGGACCAGACCCTGCCAGACGTCCTCACTTTCCCGCTTGGTCAGCAACAACTCGGTTTCCCCGGTCAGGAACTCCCGCTGGGCAGGGTTGTTTTTGCCCAGATGCTGCGCCGTTATTCCCCGGCGCCGGCCCAAAAGGCGGGCAGGGAAGACCTTGGTATTATTGAAAACCAGCAGGTCTCCCGGCTGAAGGATGCTTGGAATCTCAGCAAAAAGGCGGTCGTCCCAGCGCTGGCCGGCTCGATGGAGCAGCAGCATCCGCGAAGCATCGCGTTGAACGAGCGGCCTCTGGGCAATCAGTTGCGGAGGAAGCGTGTAGTCAAATTCTTCAAGAAGCATGGGGAGAAATTATGAAGTATGAATGGTAAATTGTGAATTCTGAATTGCGGCGCTCGGGATTCGCGGCTCGGAATTCGGGGCGGCGTATGTGTTACAGTTACAACATGCACGCACCCACCGTCACCATCAGCTCGCGCGGCATTGCGCGGCTTGCCTCGGGCCATCCGTGGATTTACCGCTCCGACGTGATCACTTCGGACGGTGTCGAATCGGGGGTGGTGCGCCTGATCGACCGGAAGAATCACTCCTGGGGACAGGCTCTGTACAGCAGTCAATCTCAAATCGCGCTCCGGTTTCTGACGCGCGAACCGCGCCCCTTTGACGCTGCTTTTCTGGCCGAGCGAATCCGTGCGGCCGCCGCTTTCCGATCCCAGGTGGCGCCTGGAGCCCAGGCTTATCGCCTGGTGGGGGCCGAAGGCGACCTGCTTCCCTCACTTATTATTGACCGTTACGGCGATTGCTTCGTCATTCAAACGCTGAGCCAGGGCATGGACCGGCTGAAGCCCACGGTGGTCGATATTCTGCAAAAGGAGTTCTCGCCCCGCGCGATCCTGGAACGCAACGATGCCGCCGTCCGCGCCCTGGAAGGATTGCCCGAGCAAAACGGCGTGCTGGCGGGGGAAGACGTGCGCGAAATCGTGGTGGAACTGAACGGCGTTAAGTCATGGATCGACTTGCTGCACGGGCAGAAGACCGGCGGGTTCCTCGACCAACGCGAGAACTATGCCGCAGCCGCCCATTACGCGCACGGGCGAGGGTTGGATTGCTTTACCTACACAGGAGGATTCGCGCTCGCGCTTGCGGCCCGCTGCGATTCCGTTCTGGGTGTGGATTCCTCGGGCGACGCGCTGCGGCAGGCGGAGCGCAACCAGGCGCTGAACGCGTTTACCAATATGGAATGGAAAGAAGCCAACTGCTTTGATTTCCTGAAGTCCGCCGACCAGGAAAAGCAGCGCTTTGACACGGTGGTGCTCGATCCGCCGGCGTTCGCCCGGCAGAAGTCCAACCTTGAATCGGCGCTGCGCGGGTACAAGGAACTGAATCTGCGCGCGATGAAAATCCTGAATCCCGGCGGTTACCTCGTCACGTGTTCGTGCTCGTTCCACGTAAGCGAGGCCGACCTTCTGGAGGTGATCGCCGAGGCCGCCTTGGACGCCCACCGCACCGCGGTCATCGTGGAGCGCCGCACGCAGGCGCGCGACCATCCTATTTTGCTGACCGTGCCCGAAACGCATTACTTGAAATGTTTGGTCCTGAGAGTGTTGTGACGCAAGCGTGCTATGATATTTTGGCATGATCAAAATACAGGCTCAATGGCAAAGCGAAGATTTGGCACGTCTCGGCTTGTTGTAATGGCGGTGTTGATGGCCGCATTCTTGTACCTGCCGTCCCGCGGCCAGACGAACGCTCCCGGTCCCACGCTCAGCATATCGTTGAGTCGCCCGTTTGTGGTGCCCCCGGAAGCGGCGCGCATCCTGCTTCGTATTCACAACCCCACTCGGCAAACCCTCTGGCTTTATCGGCGGGCAAAGGGGAAGCGCCCGCCGGAAGAGCGCATTCAGGAGGAAAACCGGCCGGTAGAAACCACGGGAGGCTCCACCGTGGAAGTTCGGATCGAGCCGGCCGACGCCAAAGCTGCGCAAACGGGCGTTTCACCGGCAGAGGCGACAGTCCTCGAGTATGTGCAGATGCCCAAGCCGCGGCTGGTGAAGGTGCCGGCGGGCGGTGATTACGAGGAGGTGTCCATTGTGGAGCTGCGGCCGGCGCTTGCGGACGGGCAGAAGCCCATATGGGGAGCCTACCGTTTAAGCGTGACCTACAGCGCCAGTTACTCCAATGGGGAGCAGTTCCCGCGCATCCTGGGCGCCGACCTCTGGCAGGGCGAAGTGACCAGTAACACCATCACCGCGGAGCTGCGGCAGCCTCTGCCTGACTCGGTGGGCGTGGTGAACGGATCCGCGGTGGGTCAAGACCTGCAACCGCGCGCCGGAATGCGGGTGTCCCTGAGCGACGAGCAGGGGCAGCTCATCGATCAGCAAGTTACCGGCGGGGATGGCAAATTCTCGTTCGAGCACTTGCCCCTGGCTCTCTATTGGGTCATTGGGCGCCGCGAAGACTCCGCAGAAGACACCATGATCTATCGCCACGTGGAGTTGACGGGCGCCGCGCCTACCGTCAACACGCAACTGGTCTTCTATCCGCAAGAAATTTACGAGGCGAAAAAGTTGGTGCACAAGCCGGCGCTGCTCAGGGTCTTTGACCCTGCCGGAAATCCCGAAGGCGGAATTGCGCTGGAAGCCACCTATTCCAATGGACAGGTGATTGACGATGTCAAGGCCACGTCGGGTGATGATGGGACGGCGGTGATGGAGTTGCTGCCCGGCCGAAGTTCCATGGCGCTTGATCGGCACGGGTGCGCCCAGCAGATCGACCGGGCCGACGTCTCGGCCGGCGTCGGCGTTGAGGATTTCAAGTTCGTCTTTACCTGCGCGAAGAAATGACCTCAAAGCCGTCATGCTCAAGCTCCGGATTCGTGAAGCGTAAGTGAGGGACGCTCCGGCTGAAGCGCCGCAACGTCTTGCCGCGGGATGTTGTACACCAGCGCCCAGAAATTAGCGGACTTGCGGGTGAGCTGGCGCTCGGTGCGAACCACTTCCACAATCTGGGCTTCCGAAAATGTTTCCTTCAGCCACGCTATGGCCTTCTGGTCCCCGAATTCCAAAACGCGGGCGATCGTGTAGACAGGGTAGTCCGCAGGGCTGAAGTTCTCGATGTTGGTGTCCCAGAACAACGGGCGCAATTCATGCGGGATCATAGCCAAATGGTAGGACAACCAGCAGGGCAACGCAATGCCGGCTGACAACCTGGGGCAATCTACAGAGCGGAGATCTGGTCCATCACCGTCCGGGCATCAGAAGTGCGGTCAGCGGGATCCTTTCGAATCATCTCCATTACTACTCTTGCGACGCCGGGCGAAATGTTTAACTCGGGGCGAACCTGATCGACCGGCACGGGTGCTTCCTGCACCTGTCGCAAGGCGACTTCAATGCCACTGCCCTCAAAGGGGCGGCGTCCGGTCAACATTTCATAGAACACGATGCCCAGGGAATAGATGTCGGACGCGGGCGAGTAAGGGTGACCGGAGACTTTCTCGGGGGGCATGTAATGAAGAGGGGCGAGCAGCACGGAAGGCAAGTCAGAATCAGAAAGCTCGGGAAGCGCGTCTTTCACGCGGTCCAGGCTGAAGTCAAGGAGCTTCGCTTGTTCGGATTTGGCGCTGCCCGTCAGCAGGATGTGTTCCGGCTTGATGTCTCCATGCACCATCCCGAGTTGCTGGCCGGCGTCGAGCGCAAAAGCGACTTCCCACACGATGCGGCTGGCGCGGGAAATCGCCAGCGGGGTCTCCTGGCGAATGACCTGCCGAAGGTTCGCTCCCGGCACGTACTCGGAGACCAGGAACAGCACTCCGTCTTCCGCCTGGGCGAGCTCGAGCGTGCGAACCACGTGCGGGTGCTGAAATCGCTGCATGCGCTGGTAATACTCGGAAAGCTGGTTGATGAGGTCGGCGGTGGGAATATTCCAGGGCATCACCAGCTTCAGGACGCACACGCTGCCATTTGCTGAATCCATCGCGGTGTAGATGGGGCCCATGCGCACTTCCGCGAGTTGATCGAGGATCTTATACCGTTGGCCAATCAGGCTTCCCCTCTGCCAACCATCGAAGAAGGCGGGGGCGGTGGTGCAGCCGGTGGTCCGTCTTTCTGCCGCGATTCGCATGGTGGCTTGCGTGTTGGGTGTAAGCGCCGCGGCAATCTCTTTTTTACACGCTTCGATGGCCTCGATCACGGCGGCGCCGTCGGCCGGCCGGCGCTGGGGATCCTTCTCCAGCATCGACATTACCAAAGCGGCGATGCCGGCGGGGGGGCGCGAGCCGGCAGCCTGCTCGTCAAACGGCCGTGGCGGCTCCCCCACATGCGCGAGGAGCCATTCCGCCTGGGATTCGGCGTGGAACGGCAGATGGCCGGTGAGCATTTCGTAAAAAACCACACCCAACGAATAGAGGTCCGAGCGCCCATCCAGTTCCTTCTGAAGGATCTGCTCGGGCGACATATACTCGGGCGTCCCCATGGCGAAGACCGTGCTCGTAGCGGAAAGGGATAACACTCCGGCCTCTTCCTTCAGCCGGCCTTCGCGCAATTTGGTAATGCCAAAATCCAGAACCTTGACCAGGTCCCCATCCTCGCTTTTGATGAGAGCAATATTCTCCGGCTTGATATCTCTATGGATAATGCCCAATTGGTGGGCCGCATCGAGCGCTGAAGCCGCTTGCATGATGATTGAGCAGGCGCGGGCGAGGGGCAGGGGCTCCTCGGGCTGGAGGACGTCGCGAAGCATGCGCCCGTCGATGAACTCCATGACGATGCAGTACCGGCCGTCCTCCGTTTGGTCGACGTCATCCACGCGGACGGCATGGGGGTGTTGCAGGCGCCGCGCCACGAACGCTTCGCGCAAAAACCGCGTCACGAATTCCTTGCGTTCCGTCAGCGCCGAGTCCATCACTTTCAGCGCGCGGACTTCGTTGAAGTGCAAATGCAGCGCTTTATAGACGTGGCCCATGCCGCCTCTCCCCACTTGGGCGAGGATGCGGTACTTATTCCGAATGGTCGTACCGACAGCATACACGCCGGCGTCTTCGAGTTCCGCGCCGTCGACTGGGCAAAAGGCAAACTCATCGGGATAGGGCGTTTGACAGGAAGAGCAGCGTTTCATCGCAGAGGCCCTACGGAAACAGGGGGACTATAACATGAAGAGGGGGATAGCAATCAACGTCAAATTTGGCGTAAACGGTGTGTGTCAGCGGTTCGAGTTAAGCACTTTGCATGGGCTGCTAGCGAATCGTACTGGACACCCGCCAGTAAGGTTGGCAAAATGGAGGGTGCGTTCATTTCGGGGCGTGGCGCAGCCTGGTAGCGCGCTTGCCTTGGGCGCAAGAGGTCCGCGGTTCGAATCCGCGCGCCCCGACCAACACCCTAAAGGGCTTAGAGCCCAAAGCGGTTTCTCGAAAAGTACCAGTTCGTACCACAGTCACTTCTTCCATAGAGCGTTGACCACTTTCGATGCTGCTTCCCGCTTCTCTGCCGAGACAGCTTGAGTGTAGATATTCAACGTGGTTTGAATGTCGGCATGACGTAGCAGTTCCTTTTGGACTGCCGGAGTCGTGCCCAGGGCGTGTAAGAGTGTCGAGTACGTGTGTCTGAACGTGTGCCAGCCGATGTTTCCGATTCCGGCCTTGACCGCCGCTGGCTTCAGGTGATCTGTAAGTATGCCATCCGGCCAGGGTGGTTTCCCGGTTTCCCCCGCAAAGACGTAATCAGTATCAGCCGAATAGCGACTTGTCGCCTTGTGAGCTAACAAGACTTCGGCCAAATCCGGGTCAAGCGGTAGGGCGCTTGCTGAGGCTTCAGTTTTGGTTTCGTTCACTTCTCCCTCAACAAGGCTCCGCTCAATCTTGACGGTGAGGTTTTCAAAGTCAATATCGCCCCACCGCAAGCCGAGCAGTTCGCAAACCCGCAAGCCTAAACACGCGATCGTTGTCACCATCGTCTTGTGAGGTTCCGACAGTTGTCCCAGAAGAGCCTTGAATTCTGCCGGAGTGAGAACGCGGGGGACCTTCAGCCGCTTCCTTGACTGTCTTACCAGGTCAATAGGGTTCCGTTCCAACATCTCCCAGCGGATCGCCGCTTGAAAAAGTGTGTGCATGAGGTTTCGAACGTGAGCCTTGATCTGCCGGGAGTAAGGGTACTCGTCAAGCCACGATTCCACCGCCATTGTCTTGACGTTATGGATGTACTCGTCGCCCCACCTTGGCCGAATGTGATTCTTGAAGAGGCTTCGGTAAGTGCTCTGTGTAAGCTTCCGACATCGTTTGGGAGCGTACTCTTCCATGAAGCGCTCGATCAGCGCCGCCACGGTGACAGAGTGGAATTGCTGTTGTGGATTCTGCGCGTTGACGTGGATGCGATGGTGTTCCACGGCCCGTTCCGCGTCTGCCTTGCTCGGAAGTTTTTCAACCGTTCCAATCAACACTGATTTCCGTTTGCCGTTCTCGAAATAGCGGAACTGCCAAACGTCCGGCCCCTTGTTCCGCTTCCGAATCCTCAGATCTCCGTACTGGTATCGTGCCTGCATGGTTCCTCCAATCAGAATGAAGTTGCCGTGCGGCACGCTTGGCGACCTGATTGTAGCCTTGAGTTAATCCAGGCGTCCAGAGTTGTTGCGCGATACCGCCAGAACTTGCCAACCTTCAGCGCTGGCACTTCGCCACGCTTCGCCATCCGTTCCAGCACTTTCGGATGAATCTTCAGAACCCGTGACGCTTCCTTGCTGGTAAGAAGTATTTCAATTCCATCTGCCATACGCCCTCAGAACCTCCCAGGGGCTTGCCCAACCTCTCGTTTGGAACCTACCCTTGCCGTAACCTCACCCAGCCTGCCGGTGTCCGCCCTCACGACCCGCAGCGGGCCACCCCGCTTGGCCCTCAACACCGGGGCTTGCGAAGATCGCCCGAGCATACGAATTGATAAGTCCAACTTTTTTTTCTGTCAAATGACGGCAACGGGACTTTCCAGCCGGAAAGGAAGCGCAGTTTCAATGGATGCATTTGAAAACACTAATCGCCGCGATGTCTATAACTTAGCGTGATCCCGAGCCAGAGCTTCTCAGGATTTATCTTGGCGCGGGGGAAACTAACCGAAAAATGATGTGTGGGAATAGCAGCCCTTGGAATTTGCAAATGGGGCAGGGCGGCAATTGTAATCACTGCAATGGATTACTTCGAGCAGGACGAGTCCGTCCCCAGGGCGGCACGTCAGACTTTCAAATGGTTGCAAGAAGAAGTTCACACCCTATTAGAAACCATTGGACCAGCGAAAAATATTTGGTACTGATCGTGCTTCCGCCGCAGCCATCCTACCCATGAGGAATAAATGTGTCGGGGTGGTTTGCGCGGGAGTCCCGCCGCTATCGGCAGTGGTGCGCTGATAAGCAGCGGCACCTTCATGCACGCCAAATGCGCCGCCAGCGGTCACCGCTTGGCCGTATCGGTAGTGCGCGGCGGCGGGGCGGCGCTGCGCGCCGGGTGGAAGGGTGACACGTCACCCCCCGCAGGGTGCTGTATGGGAACTTAGGCTTCCATATGGGAACTTGTTGAAAATTCAACGCCTAACGCTGAATCGCTTCCTGCGAGGCAATCAAAAGCTCCCATATGGGAACTTCTTGATTTTATTGGATGAATGTTATGGGGATACTTCGAAAGAAATCCGTCAGCACAAAAGTCAGTGAGGAAGGGTTACGCCGCGTTTGGAGGCGCCAATCGTGGCAACCAGGTTTTTTCCTTGTCTCGCCAGGTTAGGACGGAAACGAATGCCATAGGCAAGAAGATTCACAAGTGGCGTTATAATGTAAAGGCATCCCCGCCGCAAGCGTGGGGGGACTTGGGCATAAGCCCCTTGGCCCACAGCTAAAACGGCGGGGCCTGAACCCGAGTTAGGCCGCTGACAATCTATGCCTGAAATTTCTCGATTCCTCGGTATCGTAATCGGTATATTCTACAGCGAGCATGGCGTTGCACATTTTCACGCGGTTTACGGCGAGCACGAAATCTCGGTCGAAGTGGAATCAGGTAAGATTCACGGCCAATTCCCGGCAAGGGCCTTGCGCCTCGTGCTGGAATGGGCAAACCTTCACAGGGAAGAATTAATCGAGAACTGGCAACTTGCGAGGCAAGGGCAACCTCTCAGGCGCATTGCCCCGCTGGAGTGAGGATCATGGACTATCACATTGTCGAGGCACGTTACGTGACCGGCCACGTCGTGTGGCTCCGCTTTCGCGACGGGACGAACGGTGAGATCGATCTGGCATCGGCCCTCCAAGGCCCCATCTTCGAACCATTGCGCAATCCCGCAGTATTCAGTCAGTTCCAGATTCATCCCGATTTTCACACGCTCGTCTGGCCGAATGGAGCCGACTTTGCCCCCGAGTTTTTGCGCGATAATGTGCGCGTCACAGTTTAACCGACAGCCACAGCCCCCGAGGCCGACTGGCCAGGGTACACGGTTCGCCTACACACCCAGGTATCCTAGCCCGCCAAATCCAGGCCCTAGCGTGGGCTCACGCCGCAAGCTCGGCGCAAACCTGACAGACTAATCGGGAAATATCGTGAGAAAATCGACGGTAAAGATCGTGGCGCGTACTGCACGCCTCGTGAATGTAGCGCGGCTTACGGACAGCCTCGTCAAGAAGCGCTGCCCACGAAACCATGGGCATTCTATCAGCGTCCCTCGCGGTTCGTGGGGTTCTTATTTTCAAATCGAAACACTGGGAACAGTTTCCTGAGCTTACCTCGGAGTGAAAACGGGACCACGGCCCCGACGTGTTTTAACTGGGGCCTTTCCTTATGTAGTAGGATGGTCTGCATGACCATTACTCCCCACCTCTTCGAGGCCTACCTCAAATGCCCCACCAAATGCTTTCTTCGGTCGCTTGGCGAGACTGGAGCCGGGAACCCATATGCCGACTGGGTCTGTGCTCAAAACACTTTCTTCCGGCGCGAGGGGATCAGGCGGCTGAAGGAAGGAGTCGCAAACGATGAACGAGCTACCGGCCCGCTCGATAGAAAAGAGTTGAAGTCCACAACGTGGCGCTTAGCCACAGAGAGCAAGGTGTGCGCACAAAATCTCGAGTGTACACTTCACGCCGTGGAACGGGTGCCAAGCGACACGCCAGGTGAATCCGTGCAGTTCATTCCGTCTCGATTTATTTTCACGAACAAACTCGCTTGGCACGACAAGCTCTTGTTGGCATTCGACGCACTCGTGCTGTCTGAAGCCCTGGGTCAAGAGGTGGCTCTCGGCAAAATTATTCACGGCGACGACTTTGCCACTCTCAAAGTCAAGACCTCTGCCATGGACAGCGAGGTACGAAAGATTACCGCGAAGGTTGCAACGTTGCTCTCCGGCCAGGCACCGCCAGACCTCGTCCTGAATCGGCATTGTGCGGAGTGCGAATTCCAGAAGCAGTGCAGACAGAAAGCGATTGAGATAGACGACATCAGCCTGCTGGCTGGCGTCGCGGAGGACGAGCGTAACAGGCACCGAAACAAGGGGATTTTCACTGTGACGCAGTTGTCCTACACGTTCCGACCACGCAGGACGCCGAAGCGAGCGAAGAACCCTGCGAGGCCACGCTACCCCGCACTGCAAGCACTCGCGATTCGGGAGAACACTGTCTACATTCACGGCAGTCCCAAGTTGCCCGACTCGAAGACCCAGGTGTATATAGACATCGAGGGTATCCCTGACAGCAACTCCTACTACCTGATAGGTGTTTTGACTGTGTCCGGGGGACGCGAGATATTTCAATCGTTCTGGGCAGACCAATACTCAGAGGAGCCTGAATATTTCTCCCAGTTCGCCGAAGCCGTGTGCCAGTTGGGTGATTTCCGTGTCCTGCATTTCGGGAACTACGAAAACGTCGCCCTGAGGCGCATGAAATCGAGATTGCCCGAAAGCCTCCATCCGAAAATCGACGCGATTCTGGAACGCGCGACGAATGTGCTGTCGGTTATCCATCCTCACCTTTATTTCCCAACTTACTCGAATGGCCTGAAAGACATTGGCCGGTTTCTCGGATTCGAACGCGCAAACGAAGATGCCACGGGACTGCACACCATAGTCTGGCGGAAGACTTGGAATGAAACTCGAGCCCCAGACATCAAAGCTCGACTGCTTCAATACAACCAGGATGACTGCCGCACATTGAAGCACGTGTCTGAATTCATCCAGGGACTGACTTCGTCGGCGTCCACAACCCCAACTGAATTCCAGGCTCACTTCAAGACAACCCACGCAGAGGAGTTGATCGGGGACCGGCCACGCTGGGAGTTATTTAGGCCGAAAGAGTACGCAGTGCAAGACCTTAAGAAGATCGCAAAGTGCGCGTACTTTGATTACCAGCGCGAGAGGGTCTTCGTACACACGCATCCGCACTTCAAGGCTGTTAACAAGAAACACAGGAAGTTCAGACGAACCTTGATTCGTGTCAACAAAGTGTACCGCAGACAAGCCCGGACGTGTCCCCGGTGCCGAAGTAGAAATATCGACAAAGGCAAACCAATAAGCCATGATCTCTTTGATCTGAGGTTCTCCAAGGGTGGAGTAAAGAAGTGGATTACACGCTTTGTGTCCTGGAAATACTGCTGTTCCAAATGTCACCACCAGTTCAGTTCCAAGAACATTTCTCCCTATCCTCAAAAGTACGGTCACGGACTGCTGAGCTGGTGCGTCTACTCTAACGTCGCTTGCGGTTTGAACATGAGCCGAGTGGGAAAAACTCTTGGGGATGTCTTTAGGCTTTCGATTCATGAGGACGGATTGTACAGGTTGAAGAGCCACGTTGTTGATCTGTACCAATCCCTTTACTCGGAAATCCTTAAAGCTATCTTGGCTGGCCCACTCATCCACATTGATGAAACTACCGTGCGACTTCGACATGACAAAGGCTACGTCTGGGTGCTGACCAGCATGGATAAGGTGTACTACTTCTACAAGCCGTCCCGGGAAGGAGCGTTTCTCAAAGATATGCTCGCCAACTTCTCGGGCGTTCTGGTCTCCGATTTCTACACGGCGTATGACTCTCTCAAGTGTAGTCAACAAAAGTGTCTCGTGCATTTGGTGCGCGACATTGATGATGATTTACTGAGAAACCCGCTGGACTTGCAACTCAAAGCCATGGCCCAAGAGTTTGGCATCTTGCTGCGAGCGGTTATCGAGACGGTGGATCGTCGTGGCCTCTTAAGAAAATCTCTGCACAAGCACAAGGAGGCTGTAGGTCGGTTTCTGGATTCAGTTTCTTCCACCGAACTCTCATCGCCGCTGGCAAGCAAGTACAAGAAGCGGTTTCAGAAGAGCGGCGAGAAGATGTTCACGTTCCTGGATCATGACGGCGTGCCGTGGAACAACAACAATGCCGAGCACGCCATTAAACGCTTTGCCTACTACCGCAGGGACGCCGATGGCCGTTTCACGGAGCGCACCCTACAGGAGTACCTCGTTCTGGCAACCGTTTTTGAGACCTGCGAGTTCAACAATGTGAATGTTCTAGAGTTTCTACTCTCGCAGGAAACGTCGTTGGAAGGGCTGCTCAGAATGGCCGGGCGTAATGCTGGGGTACCCGGTTTGCCTACACAGCCGAATACCCTACCCCGCCCGCGCCGAAGCCTCACCGCGAATCAAAACCCCAAGCCGAAGGGAATCTGAGAAACCAGCCGGAAAATATCGTGAGAACATCGCCAGCAAAGATCGCGGCGCGTTACACGCAAACAAAAGAGTACCAAATCGGTACCACTTGAGAGTTCTCGCCGTGCTTTTGGGTGCTTTTACGTTGCCAAGCGTGCCGCAAAATCAATGAGATAGCCGTACTGGTCTAGCCTTGGGCGCAAGAGGTCCGCGGTTCGAATCCGCGCGCCCCGACCATAAATTGTTTAACATCTAACAAGTTGAAGCTGTATCCCCCATGGGTCCCTTGCAAAGAACCTTTCCAGCGGGCGATAATTGTCCTTTCAGGTAGTTTTCGGCCAAACAGGGCTTCTGGCACCTTGCGAGATTTGAGGATACTCGTGGTTGTACGGACCACGGCGGAGCATCCCCGTGTCGCAAGCTCTCCCGTGCGGGACGACCATCTTGATTCGGTCAAGAAGATCTATTGATGACAGGTGCGATTATGACTCATGACGCGGCCGTTTTGAAAGCCCGCGAGATCGCCAGTCGCGTGTTGGCGCCATCCGCAGGGCAAAACGACAGGGCGGGACGGTTCTCTACTGAGGCGGTCGAGTCGCTTGGTAAGGCTGGACTGCTTGGGCTGTCGCTACCCGTGGATTTTGGCGGTTCAGGGTTAGGTCCCCGCACGTTTGCCGTTGTGACGGCGACGCTCGCCGAGGCAGACGCCTCGGTCGCTATGGTCTATCTCATGCACATCCTGGGCGCCACGACGATCTCGGCAGCGCGCCCCAGTGCGGCTCGGGCACTCACGCCCATACTGCAGGAGATTGGTGCGGGCCGCCATTTATCCACTCTCGCTTTCAGTGAAGCCGGCTCGCGCAGCCATTTCTGGGCGCCTATGTCCCGCGCACAACGGAATGGTAACGGCGTGCGCATAAGCGCCAAGAAATCGTGGGTGACCAGCGCGGGTCATGCGCAGAGCTATGTGGTTTCTGCGCTTGCCCCGGAAGGGGCGGCACCTACCGATTCGACCCTCTATCTTCTTGCCGCGGAGACACGCGGCCTTTCAGTTGCGGGGCCCTGGGATGGGTTGGGACTCCGGGCCAACGCTTCTGCGCCGATTACGCTGGAAGACTGCCAGGTTCCTCCCGATTTTCAGCTCACTGATGACGGCGCGGGCTTTCAGGCCATGCTCAGCGTGGTACTCCCGCCGTTCAATCTGGGGACGGCAGCGGTGGCCCTGGGATTGTGTCGAGCGGCCGTCGCCGGAACTGCGTCGCACCTCAAAAGCGCGAGATTCGAGTATCTCGGCCAGAGCCTCGGTGAGAGCCTGCCAACCCTACGCGCGCAACTCGCGGCAATGCAGATTGATACCGACGGTCTCTCGGCGCGCATCGACGATCTGATCGAGCATCTGGAAAACCCGCGTGAGACGACCATGCTGCGGGTGCTTGAGACCAAAGCCGCCGCAGGCGAGGTCGCTATCAGCGTTACCTCAGCAGCCATGCGCGTTTGCGGCGGTGCGGCGTTCTCAAAGCATTTGAGCATCGAACGCCTGTTCCGCGATGCGCACGCGGGCGCGGTCATGGCGCCAACGGGCGATGTGCTGCGCGAGTTCATCGGGAAGTCGCTGTTGGGAATGCCGCTCTTCTGAGACCAGGCGCCTGCGAAAACGGAGAGAGGATTTTTGTGAAACGCCGCTGACAGGAACCGTGGAGGCCTATGAGCAAAACAATCTGGGTGGGAGCTGTGGCATACGATCCGAAAGTGGTGACGATCTGGGAGGGGATGCGGCGCTATTTTCACGAGGAAACGCATCTGCCCGTTGAGGTCGTATTATTTCAGAGCTATGAGGCGCAGGTCTTCGCGCTCCTCGCCCCACCCGGCGAGGCCGTGCCGCGTATCGATATTGCCTGGAACACAAACCTTGCCTACCTGCAGGCCGATGAGTGGAGCGGCCATGCCTGCCGCGCGGTCGCCATGCGCGACACCGATCTCGGCTGGATGACCAAGATCGTCGCGGTCACCGGAGGCCCCATTTCTACGCTCGCGGATTTGAAGAATCGGACGCTCGCGCTGGGCAGCCGAGACAGCGGCCACGCCGCGATTCTGCCCGTTCACTTCCTGGCGCTGCAAGGCCTGCACGAGGGAAGGGACTACCGGACGCTGCGCTTCGACACCGACCTGGGCAAACATGGTGATACCGGGACCAGCGAAGTGGAAGTGGTGCGGGCCGTCCTCGACGGGCGAGCCGATGCCGGCGCCATCGGTAGCCCCTTCTGGAACACGGTGCGCAGCGAGCGCCTGGTGCCCGAAGGCGGCCTTCGTGAGCTATGGTCCTCTCCGGCGTACAGTCATTGCATGTTCACGGCGCGGCCCGGCCTCGACCTCGAACAGGAGCACCGGTTTGCCGAAGCGCTCTTAGCCATGAGCTACGACAACCCCGGACATCGTTCTATCCTCGACGCCGAAGGGCTTCGGCGTTGGCTAACGCCTCACCTCGATGGTTACGATGCCTTGCGGCAAGCCGCGACCCAACAGGGATTCTTCGAGCCGCGATTTGCCAAGTCGGCTGAGCGGTGAGACGAGCTATACAGAGCGACATAAATGCTTGCGCATTCGGCTGTAGCGGCGGTCTCCGACCGCCGCCGTCGATCGGAGATCGACGCTACAATTTATGTCGCTCTGTATAGAGCTAATCGCCAACCGGGTTTTCGCCGGCCGCCGGGACGACGTTCATGCACAGTTAAAGACTCTTGCCAGCTTATTCGCGTGTTCGCCTTCGCGGTCGAAGGCGCGGCGTACGGCAGCGAAGGACTCGGAGAGAGGAAAAATGTCGTGCGTAACAAGTAGATCGGCATCTTCCGCCCCGACCGGATGCCAGTACACACCCTCCGCGGTAATCGTGACTTCCGGCAGTAGATCCGCTCGAGTAACGGCGACACCTTTGCCGGCAGCACCACGCAACGCGATCCGGCGTATGACACGGTCTTCTGCCGCAATCTTCTCTACGTCGAGGAATTGACGGAACTCCTCGGCCTCGGCCTCGGTCGAAACAGTCGCTGCCAATCGCACTCGAAACCCCTGTGCACGAGCACGCTCGATACCTTCGCGGGTTCGCGCCCATGTTCCGGGGCCGCGATGGAGGTCGTGCCGGTCTGGCGTTGCGCTGTCCAAGCTGATTTGCAGGACAATTCGATCGCGGGGCAACGCTGGCAGGATTTCCGCGCGCCGCCCGGTAAACAACATTCCGTTGGTCAGCACGGTGGTCGGAGCGGCGGCCGCGCAAGCAACCAGAATCTCGCCGATATCTTCCAGCAGAAACGGCTCGCCTCCGGTTACGAAGATCTCCCTGACGCCAAGCCCCGCCGCTTCACGAGCGATCCGCTGTACGCGCCCTAGCCCCAGTTCCCGTCGGAGCGCAGTGGGCGAGGAACGCACACAACAGTAGTCGCAGCGCAGGTTACAGTCGAAATTCGTGTAGAGCCAAAGCCGCGAGCCCACCGGCCGATGGTCTTCGGCAGGCGCCGCAACCGTCCCACAACGGAAAACCCACCGCGTACGGCCTTTTTCTATCGTAGCCTCGAGCAGTGAATTTCCGGTGAATCGGCACCACGTTTCCAACTCCGGTCCAATGCTCTCTTCGTCACCGATCACCGCGACCAGATCGCCCGGCCGGCTGCGGCGCAGCACGGCGATCAACTCCGGCAAGAGGCCAGACGCGAAAGTCTTTCGCCTGATATCCAGATCGATGTCAGCCCTCATCGGAGTTCATTCGGCGTTTATCCAGTTTTCTGACCCCGACAATTTAACCGACACATCCGAAAGGACGAGTCGAAAAGGCCCGCCGTCGGCGGTCCCTTGATGGTCCGTGGAGATCAGGAGAGGGCCGGCTTTCTTATAGCCCGCCCAAGTTGCTATGACGACACTCGGCTTCTTGGGTCCACCTCGATGATAGACGAATTCCTCCACTCGGTTGTCAGGCCCGACGTAAAGCTCCCAGGTATCTCCCGGCGTGTAGCCGCCGGCCTCCGAAGGATATTTCACCGCCACTCGCCTCGCCGACCCGTCCCCCAGCGGCAATTTTTGCATGCCCAGGTCTTGTACATCGGCGCTGGTGTCCCAGTAAGCATGAAAGGGGAAGAGAAGCCAATAGTTATCGTTGACGAAAGCCGGCTCAATTTCGTCTTTCACGTTGGCAGGTTCGCTCGCGATCTGAGACCGAACATAGGTAACCTTCACCGGCTGGCCGTCCTTATCTTTCGCTTCGTAGGATACCCGGCCGGTCTTGGGCTCCCATTCCCACGAACGAGAAAGATTCACTCCGGGAATCTGTAAGTTGAAGGTGTACCGGATTCCCTCGATTTGCCCAAATGAATCAAGGCCGTAGGTCTTGGCAATCTGTTCGGCAACCGACGAGTGCTTCTGCGAACAGGCGGTTGCACCGAGGACCAGAACCCCAAAAACCAGGAAACGGATCACTGTTGATCGGCTCGAATTTGTCATGGAGAACCTCCTCGAAGATTTTAGTGGGCCGCTATCTTCGATGACACGCAAAGGCCGCTGGTTACAAAACGGATGTCGTCGCAGTACACTTCATCCAAGTTCGCCCGTTGAGCGCCAGGAGACTGCCGGTCGTATGATTCGGCGGAAGGCGATAATTGCTGCGGCCGCTGCCACAAATCCGTACTCGAGCGCCGCGATCCAGCCAGGAAGCAACCATGGGCGTCCCAGTGCGCGCAAATGCCAAACATAGTAAGTAGGGATAATGCTCACCGTCCAGATGACGAGCGGCAACGTCGAGGTGGAGCGGAGGAACGGCAGCAGCCACAGAAGGTACCATGGATATATGACCGGTGCGCAAAGAAGGGATGCTGCCATCGGCCAGGCGAATACGTCCGGAGACCACTCCGGCGACGAGCGTCTCAGCCAGGTTGCCGTCAGAAGTCCGACGAGCACTGCCAGCCCAGCCACCAGCGGCGGAGGCGCCACTCGCTCGAGTGTCGCAAACACGGGATCATTGAAGCGGAAACTCTGCACATACTTACCAAGCGACCCGATCGGAATGCGGCCGTGGTTAAGAAATGGCACGTACAGGAGTCCGACCACGGCTGCCGCCAGCGCAGCGTCGCGAATGCGAATCCGCTTCCAGTAGAGGGGCAAGAGTACGATCGGGAGCAGTTTCACTGCTACGGCTAGTCCAAGGGCGGCGGCCGCAGTCGCCCGCCATCGGCGCCCTAGTGCAGCGGCGGACACCAGCAACAATAGCACGCCAACAATGTCAATGTGACCGCTGCCCGCTACTTCGGTCGCCAGCAATGGGTGCCACGCATAAGCCAGTATCCAGTGCGCTCCTTGCCCACTCCAACGCAAGACATCGAACAACACGAGAACAATGGCGAAATCGCAAACTACAAATGCCACTTTCAGTGCAAAGGTAGATTCGTGAATCGCGGTTACGACACGGAAAAATAGCTGCGCCCCCGCCGGATATGGGCTGGGTACATCCGGATTATTCAGCGTGCGGGTCTCAGATGTGTGCAATCCGGCGAGGGCAGGGTCGCTCGGAATGAGGACATAAGGGTTATAGCCGAGCCGCTGCACGCGGCCATCCCAGACATATCGACGAATGTCGTCATCCGGACCCGATGGCATCCGCAGGAACAGAAAATGCCACAAAGCAGCCAGCGTGAGACCGAAGACGATGACGTGCTTCGGGAATTTGGGCGTGGATAAAAACTCGCGGATGGCTAGGAGGTAGGCGACACCGGCAACGGCCAGAGGAATGAGGAATGATGGTGCACCCGTCTGGCTGAAGTTCCGTGAGCAGATCGTGAGCGCCAGAAGCAAGATGACGCCGAGTCCGTACAGCCTGTGCGAAGGTGTGAGTTTCACAGCTCTTCCGTGCCCGTCCGTGAGTGGGCCCTCATAAGCTCCCACTCTTTAAGCCACACCGCCGTGCGTGGCGCCCTTGCCGGAGCCAGACGCAACTCCGCTGCCAGCCGAGTCAGGTCGTCCGCTACATCAATATCGTAAAAAGAATCCGCGAAACCTACGGAAAGCTTAAGAGCCCGCGCGCGCGCGAGGAGTCTCTCCAGCGCAGTGCTGGTGCCCATTCCGTCGCCTGCGAAAAGCGTGGGATGGGAGGTCTTTGCCCCTACGAGATAGTAGCCGCCGTCGTGTGTCGGGCCGACCACCAAGTCGTGGGTGGCGAGCATTTCGAACGCGTCTTCGAGAACCGAACGCGGCAGGTGCGGGCTGTCGCTGTTGAAGGCAATGGTGCGGCATCGACGACCTTCCGCGAAGTGGGCAAACACCGAAGTGAGGCCGGCAGCAAGACCCTCACCTTTCTGCGCAATTACGCTTGCTTCGTTGCCTGCCAACTGCGCCAGCTCGTTTACGTCCGAGTCCGGGCACATGATGGCAACTTCCACATCGCTCAATGAGCGCGCCAGCGCCAGCGTGTCGTCCAGAAGACAGCAATAGAATGCCGTGACCGCCTCAGGAGAAAGGCGGGCTGCCAGGCGGGTCTTGACCGAGCCTGGCCTCGGTGCTTTCGCCATGATTACCAGCACACGGTCACTGGCTGACGAACCCACCACTGTCTGGCTTGAAGATTTCATAAAATTTTAATGGGAACCTGCTGGCCGTGGTATCCCGCCTCTTCGGTGCCGGAAGTAATATCGCATTATCAAGCCGAGAATGAACCAGGCGGCGCCGACCGTGCCCTTCAGCGTACCGCTGATCTTCGATTTTCCGATACGCGGGTAGTAACTCACCGGGACTTCGACCACGCGGAAGCCCCCCAGGGCGCCTTTGAGGATCATCTCAACCGCCCAGCCATAGGTGGTCTCTTCGAGGGCGAGCGCGCGTAGTACATCGGCGCGGCCAGCGCGAAACGGGCCGAGATCACTGATTTCCAGGCCATAGAGAAGCCTGATCATGCCGGCGGCGAGACGGTTGCCAAACACCTGATGCCAAGGCAACGCCCCGGCAGAACGTCGCTCCCGCAGGCGGGAACCGAGGGTGATGTCCGCACGCCCCTCGGTGATTGGCGCTAAGAGTCTGGGCAGTTCCGAGGGCCGATCGCTGTAGTCGCCATCGAGGAACACGACGACGTCGGGACTAATTGCCGTGGCCAGCCCGGTAAGGCACGCTCGCCCATATCCACGGCGAGGCTCCTGAACGACGCGGGCTCCCATTCTCGCGGCGATTTCGGGCGTCCCGTCATTTGAGTTGCTGTCGACAACGATGACCTCCGTCGTGAGACCGAATGGGAGATCCGCTAAAACGCGCTCAATCGCCTGCGCTTCATTATGGGTGGGGATGATGACGGACACACGCATCTGAACTTGACCTGATCACCACCACGGAGAAGATGGCCACCGTTGCGACATCCACGCATCAACGCCCCATCTCCGGCCGGCGCTTCCGATAGCGAGCCCAAGGGATGCGAGCACCGGAACCAACAGTTCCCAGATCCAGCCAATACCCCACTCCGACACCCAAAGGCTGCCGAGATACAGAAAAGCCACGAATGCGGCCGGACGGGTAAGCAGACCGATGACGAGTAGGATGCCGAGAGAAATCTCGGTCGTGGCCTGAAGGGGAGCCGCCACCGCCGCGTGGTTTGCCACCAGGCCCATCACCGCCTTCCAGACCGCGGGTGAGTGACTGGCCTTAATGTAATAATTGATCAGCCCTGCGTAGCCCGCCGGTGTGTACAGGCCTTTCCCCAGATTCTCAAAAAAGACCGATACGAACATTGCCCCAACCGTCAAGCGCACCAGCGCCAGCCCGTTTGCGGCGAGCGGTTGCCTGGCTTCACGTGGTGTCGGGTTTGTGTTCGACCCCATCTGGAAACCTCGCGATCTGTGAATGCTGTACTCGTTTGCGACCGGACCCTACTGATGCTCGATCAACAACGCACAAATTAATGGTTTCAACGATTTTCCAAAGATTGCGTCGCCCTTATGAGCCCTGTGAATGGTCTTAGCATACCACAAGTCAATCGCCGCAAGAAATGCCACGACATGTGCAACCAGGGTCACGTCAAAGTCGCGGCGGTCCGGACTGTGGGAGCGCTAAACTTCGGTAAGTCGGAAATGGCCCGTCCCGCGCTTCCGGTCCCGTTCTTCTGTGTTGGCGCCCAGGACGTCACCCGCCATGCCGCAGTGTCCGAAAAATGCTGAATGGTCACGCCAAAATGTCACCACGTTAAACCAAAATGTCCGCTTTTTATCGGTCATTTTGTTCTGCGACCCTTAGTTTTCAATAGGTTGCCGGGTTTGCAGTGAATTTTTTTTCTTCCGCCCACCTTCCCTCACCTTGGAAACTCGAAATTCGAAACTGGAAACTGGAAATTCGAAGCTGGACGTGCGGAACGTGCCAATCGGCAATCGGCAATCGAAAATCGGCAATTGATACTCCGTCGCCGGCGGGCCGCCCCGCGGGCCGGCATCATGCGAGTTTTTGCTGAGCCCATGGGGAAAGTCACATCGCGGAGCCGCGGCCGAGCGCGTCAGGGGCGGCCAGGAGCCTCGCGAGCCTACCCGGCTGCGCCATTCCGAGCAGGAGGCACACCTCCATCCGGTACGGCTAGCAATTTTTGTGCCGTTATCTTATGGATTACCTACCAGGTGATAAAAGGAGGCATGCATTCGTCGTGAGCGGAACCACCGGACGCTGAAGACCACGGCTCGCCAAGTTCCCTGGCCCCAAAACCGTAGCGCTGCGAGATAATGCCCGGCACGCCGGCAACGGGAATAAATCCCGATAAGCGCAGATCGTGGCGCACGCTGCGACCGGAAAACCTTGGGCGCTAGGCCCAGGGGCGGTCCCGGTCAATGCCCTTCGCCAGCATTTCCTGAACGTGGGCCACGTCGTCGCGAACCTGCCAGTCAAACATGCCGACCACGATGAAGTCGGCGCCACGCTGAAAGGCGTGACGAAATCCCTCGGGAGGGACTCCTCTTCCCGCACCCAGCGTCTTGAACCCGATCCAGGGCTTATGGATCGTGCTCATCATCTGTTCGACCTCGGCCGGCGGGCTGCAATAGTAACCGACCTGATTAACCGTAACCATGTAGAAGTCGGGATCGATTTTCGCCTGCACGCACGCTTGCACCGTGGGCACCAGGTGAGCGCCAATGCCCGCCATCAAACCGGCTTTCCGGATGCCTTCCACGGCGCGGCCGATCTCTTCTACCTTGCCTTCTTTCACCAGGCTGTCGGACCTGCCGCCGTGGTGGTAGGCGGCAATGGCGCCATGGTCGCAGGCACGCTTAGCGTTTTCCACCGGATCGCCTTGCTCCGGGGCTGTTTGGGCGATCCACTGCAATTTGCCGCCCCGCTCGCGCGTGAACTTGCGGTAATGCTCGAAGATATGGGGGTCGGCGCGCATCAGGGTGGTGTTGATACCATTCTGTTCGGCCAACGCCCAGGTTTCGAGGATCTTCTCGGTGTCGAAGTAATGCGTCATCAGGGCGGATTGATACAGCAGTTCCCCGGCATGGGCCGAGCCGGAAATCAAATTGCCGCCGACGATCAGCCGGGAGACCTCGTATTTGCCGAATTTCCCCCGCGGAAGCCCCTTCACCGGTTCCTTGATTTTGCCGTATTCCGAGCGATCGACCAGTTGGGCCAGCAGCGCTTTGTCCTCGTAGCTAATTCCCCCCAAGAGCGCGCCGGACAATCCCAGCGAGTTCCGCAACAACTCTCGACGTCCTATTTTGTCCATGAAAAGTTCTCCGTTCCCAAACCAAGTGGTGGATCACCCGCAATCGAGACAGTGTACAACCCGTTGCAGGCAATTGTGCTGCCAATTGGATACATTGCAGGCCCGGACAAAAGCTTCTCCGGAAGTCGGATTCGGGCAGGCCCTCGCATCCGGCCATGCCAAGCGCTTCAACGCCGGGCACATCAATGCGATTGACATTGCGGCCGTACTCAAGCTAGTGTGCTGCACGTTGCCACCGTTGGCGACCGTAGCAGGAGCTTGAACTTTGAGAGGATAAAGTCATGAAACAACACACACTTAACCGCCGCGAAATGCTCGCCAGCTTGAGCCTCGGAGGTCTCGCCTTACACGTCTCACAAATCAAGGCGGCCGCGCCCGGGTTCAAAATTGGGGCTTGCGACTGGACAATCGGCAAACGGACGGACCCCGCCGCGCTGGTCATTGCAAAGGAAATCGGTTTGGATGGCGTCATGGTTGACATGGGAGGCCTGAAGGAGGACTTGCCATTGCGCCGGCCGGAGCTTCAGCAGAAATATCGGGATATGGCAAGGCAGACCGGTGTGGCCGTCTCATCCATCGCACTGGGCGTACTGAATGAAATTCCTCTCAAGAGCGACCCCCGCGCCGAACCATGGCTGGGTGACAGCATCGAGGTATGCAAGGCGATGCACCTTACGGTGGTGCTGGTGCCCTTCTTTGGGAAGGCCGATTTGAGGGGCGACAAGGCAGGCACCGATGCAGTGGTTTCGGCTTTCAAGAGGGTGGTGCCGAAGGCGGAGAAGGCGGGGGTGATCCTGGGTATCGAAAGCATGCTGAACGCAGACCAGCACGTTGATATTCTCAACCGCGTGGGTTCCCCGGCTGTGCGCGTATACTACGACATGGGCAATTCACAGCAGGCAGGATACGACATCTGCAAGGAAATTCGCTTCCTCGGCAAGCGCATCTGCGAATTCCACGCCAAGGATTACGACAATCTCTATGGGAAAGGCAGTATGAACTTTCCCGCCGTGCGCAATGCCATGGATGATATTGGCTACCGCGGCTGGATGCAGATTGAAGGCGTCAAGCTGCCGTTGGGGATTGAAGAAAGCGTGCGCTACGACTTGAATTACTTGCGGGGTGTTTTCCCTCGCACCGTATGACGTTGCGCGCTCGTGGTATGGAGGACTGAGTAGCCATGTCGCGAGCCACGATCGTCCGCAACACGAAAGTGCGAGGTAGGGACCAACAACCGGGCGGCCTTAATATTATCGTGTCGTGCTCATGTCACCTGACGTGCCGCCTGCGGCCGGAACATAGCACTTCAGCGTGTAATCCATCACCATGCGGTCGGCATTGAAGCGCCATCCCAGCGTGCGGATGGTGCGTTTCATGCGCTTGATCCAGCCGTGCGGCAAACCATCGCGGTCACGCTCGTAGTAGAGGGGAATCACCTCTTCCCGCAGCACGCGGTACAGGTCCTCACAGTCGCGCACGTCCTGGACGTTCATGTTGGAGTGAGTCCTGCCGAGGCCAATGGCGAATCCGTTCAGGCCGTCATAAGCCTCCGCCCACCAGCCGTCCAGGACCGAAAGATTAAGGCCGCCGTTCAAGACCACCTTCTGTCCACTGGTCCCCGAGGCTTCGAGGGGCCGCCGGGGATTATTCAGCCACACGTCAACCCCCTGCACCAGGTAGCGTCCCACATTGATGTCGTAGTCCTCGACAAAAACAAACCGGTCGGCAAACTGACGGTCGCGCATGAGCTGGGCGATTTGTTGGAGCATGCGCTTGCCGGGATCATCGTGCGGATGGGCTTTCCCCGCAAACACAAATTGCACGGGGCGCTTGGGATCGTTGGCCAAAGACGCCAGCATCTGCATATCCGTCAAAATGAGATTGGCGCGCTTGTAAGTAGCAAAACGGCGGGCAAAGCCGATGGTGAGGGCGTCAGGGCTTAGGACGCGGCCAAGGCGTTGCCGTACGTCGAGCGGTTCGTGGCGGCGCTCCGCCTGCTCGATGGCGCGGCTGCGCACAAATTCCAAAAGGCGTTGCTTCAGACTAAGGTGTGTTTCCCACAATTCCCCGGCATCGACGCTTTCGATGCCTTCCCAAATGTGCGGATCGCTGCTGTGTTCGTGCCAGCCAGTACCTAAATGACGGTCATAAAGCCGAAACATCTGCGGCGCCAGCCAGGTGGGCACATGGACACCGTTAGTAATGTGTCCAATGGGAACGGAGTCCTCCGGTTCGCCGGGGAATAGCCCTTTCCACATGGCGCGCGTCACGCGGCCGTGGAGCGATGAAACGGCATTGGCACGGCGGGAGACCTTTAAGCCCAAGACGGTCAAACAAAACTCCTGATGCGGATCGGAGGGATTCTCCCGCCCCATCGCCATCAGGCGATCAAGCGACAGCCCAAGCTGGTCGCGGAGCGGGCCGAGGTGCTCTTCGATCAGTCCCGCATTGAAGCGATCGTGCCCCGCCGGCACGGGAGTGTGGGTGGTGAAAACGACTTCTCTGAACACTTGCGGCGCAGCCTGCTCAAAAGACAGGCTTTCTTCCTCCATACGCGCTCGGATCGCTTCCAGCACGGCGAAAACGCTGTGCCCCTCGTTGAGATGCAGAACGCTCGGTGTGATCCCCATGGCTTTCAACGCCCGGAAACCACCCACGCCGAGCAGCAACTCCTGCCGAATGCGGACTCGCCCATCTCCGCCGTACAGAGTGGAAGTCAATACCCGGTCTTCCGGCGCATTGCCGGGCACGTTGGAATCCAGCAGGAGCAGGTCGCGCCGGCCAACCTTCACGCGCCAGACCTTGGCGCGCAATGGACCACTGCGCGTATCGATTTGCACGGTCACGGGTTCGCCGGTCTTCCCGATGGCCACTTCCATGGGCAACTGGCTGACGTCGGTCTCAAAATACTCTTCCCGCTGCCAGCCGTTCCAGTCCAGCCGCTGGCGGAAGTAGCCCTGGCTATAGAACAGGCCCACCCCCACCAGGGGAATGTCGAGATCGGAAGCGCTCTTGATGTGATCGCCGGCGAGCACCCCCAAGCCGCCCGAGTAAATGGGGATCGACTCGTGCAGTCCAAACTCTGCGGAAAAATAGGCGACCGGGCGAGGCCGCAGTATGCCCGCGTGCTTGGCGCCCCAGGTTCGGTCGCTTTGCAGATATTCGCGCTGCCGGCGGTAAGCGTAGTTGATGCGCCCGTGCAGTACCAATTCGCGCGCGCGGCGCTCAATGCCGGCTAGCGAGAGTGGCCCGAGCACGGCGATGGGATTGTGATTGAATTGCTGCCAACGCACCGGATCGAGGTCCAGGAACAAACCGCCGGAATCATGATCCCACGTCCACCAGAGGTTGCGCGCCAAAGACCAGAGCCGCTGCTGGGAGGGAGCAATGAAGTGATCCAGCGTGCGAGCTTCGCTCACCACGGGAGCCACCTGCGACGCGGCCTCCGAGAGCATGCGAATTTGTTCTTCATCGTAAACGCGGGGTGCGATCGTCTGAACCGTGAGTACGCCTTGCAGCAGTCCTTGATCAATCAGGGGTACGCCTAGAAACGTCCGGTAGGCGTCTTCTCCCGCTTCCTTGAAGTACTTGAAGCGCGGATGGTTTTTCACATCTTGCGTCGCGACGGGGCGAAGTTGCTCGGCTACCAGGCCCACCACCCCTTCCTGCGTGGACATGCGAAGCGTGCCAATGCACTCCGGGCGCAGGCCCACCGTCGCTGCCAGCACCAAGCTGATGCGATCCGGCTCCAGTAAATAGACGGAGCACGCATCTGCCCGAAATCGCTGCGCGACCAGGGCGACCACGTTCATGAGCGTCCCGTTGGGCTTTCCTCCATCGTCCGCCAGATTCGCAATTTCGTCGATCGTTAGAACTTGACTGGGGTCCAACATCTCTTCTGTTTGGCCCGTTGCTTCCGCCTGGCTCATATCTTCGATCTTGCTCATATCGTCGGCTTGGCTCATCCCTGCGCGTCCTTTTGCGCTTAAATAATCGAATAACTTCCGTCCGGCCGTGCACCGTTAACGTCGTCCCCTGATGTGGCCGGAAATACATTGACCACTCATCACAAAAACCTGTGGGCGTATTTTGCCCATCTAAATGATGCAAAATACCTTGCCCGCATGTGCTTCTTTTGACCTGATTAAAAACTCGCCGGCAGGCTTGATTTAATGGACCAACCCCAGTAGAGCGTTAATGGAAAGTTAACATACACGTAACAGGATGGCAATGTCAACGGCGAAGACAGAACAGACGGACTCAATGTCCATCAACAACCTGGCATATTGAACGGCTGTGACCGACGTAACGTAAGCCGTGGCAACGCTTGGGGAATTACCGCTCAGCTTGCCAGGCTGCCTGACCAACCCAGAACGACAATTGCCGCCAGGAGAATTCCCAAGCCCACGACCATCCAGCGGCGTGCCGCGGGGGAAGCGTGCCTCCACTCTCCCGTCAAGAAGCCCACGCAATTCGCGGTGACGAGGCTGACCACTAAGCTCAAGGGCCATCCGATGGCAGGTCCCAATTTTCCGAGTTTGGGCGAGGCGGCGCCATAAACAAAGATGCTGCCGCTCCACAACAGGCCCATGACGATCGCCAATCCATAGAGAGGCGCCGACGCGGGCTGGCGAAAGTTGGACCACGTCCGATTTCTGCTGAGTAAGTATCCACAATAGGCGAGATTGGCAATGGTGCCGGCTCCCAGCACCAACAGCCAGATTACGTTGGAACCCGCAAAGGGACTGTTGCCCGCGTGAACCGCGCTGGCGATAATGCCCTGTGAGAGGCTGTAACCAACATTAAAGAGTGCCGAGATAACACCGGCGCCGGCGCAAATCAGCAAGCCTACCCAGACGGGCCGCGCCGCGCCGACCATTTGCCGGGCTGATTTCGGCGCGTTTTTTCCGCTCCGTTCGCGCAGAACTCCGGCGTAGCCGCAAAAACCCATGCCGGCCAGTGCCGTTATCGTCCCCAGCACAATGGCTTCGCCCTGCGGCTGCCCGAGCCGTTCTGGCGCCAGGATAAGCAGAGGCAGAAAAGAGCCCATTGAGGCACTGGTGGCCAACACCAACGTGTTCGCCATTGAAATGCCGATGGCGCTTACTCCCAGGCCAAACAGAATCGCGCCAAATCCCCAGATAAAACCCGTGGCGAGCGCAATTACTTCCGCGCGCGCCGGCGCTGCCGCAAGGACTTGCAACGGCTGCGTTACGGTTGCCAGGAATATCACCGGCGGCATGACGATGCAGGCGACCACAACGAAGAGCGACCAGACGTTTTCCCAGGCCCAGCGACTGAGATAACGCATGGGCAGAGTGAATGTCCCGTTCATGAGACCGGAGACAACGGCCAGTGAAAGACCCAGATAAACGAATGAGCTGGTTACCATAATCGTTCCGCAAATTGTGGGACAAACCGAGCGAAATGGAAAGTGGAAAACGCGATTTTTACGGCGCGTCGCGGTCCCACTAACACCCCCGATGCTAACTGGCCGCTCGCCGCTGCGTCAAACCCCTCTTCCAACGCTGAGATCCTGCCAACCGGCCCTTACCGCCCGCCGTTCATTTCCTTGCGAATCAGTTCCGGATTGTCGAGTGGCTCCGAGGGAGGAAGCGGTTTCCCGTCGCGAAGGCTCGAGAGCGGATCGCGCGCTTTGGCGGGATCGAAGATGCTCGTGTCCGAGGGCAACGCCACATAGGGCGAAAGATCAGGGATATTGGTAAAGCTATCTGCCAGGTCGCTGGTCGCCGCGTCATACTGGTTGAGCGGCGGCAGGCCCAGGATGCGCTCCATCGTTTTCAGAATGCTCAGCATGCTGGCGTGCGTGTGGGAAACACTCCGTCGCGAAAACGGACTGACGACCAGGAGCACGCTACGGTGGGCATCCACATGGTCACGCCCATTCTGGGCATCGTCTTCGGTAATGAAGATGGCGGTTTCCGGCCAGAACTTGCTGTGCGAGAACAGGTCAATCAGCTTGCCGAGCGCCAGATCGTTATCGGCAACGTACGACGCATGGTAGGCGTAGCCATCCGCCGGGCGCGGCGTTGCCGTGTGGTCGTTGGGCAGCCAGATGTAAATAAATTGGGGAAGCGGCTGTAGGCCGTGCACATAACGCTCATCAAATTCTTTCTGGAATTGCTCGAACCGGTACTGGTCCGGGATTGACGTGTTGAAGGTGGGGTAAATCCGCGAAGTGTTCGCGAAAAGTGGTCCGGGCAGAGGCGCGTTCACGCCCAGCCGCAGCCCTGTGGGTTTCCAGCCCTCGTCGTCCTGTCCGGAAAGGCCCTCGCCGTAATCCCGGAACGTTATGTTATGGCGCGCCAGATGGTCCCACAGCGACCCGGCCTCAAGATAGTCTTCGGGATGCAGCGAGGAATCTCCTCCCAGTTCCAGGCGTCCCGGCGCATCATTGTCATAGTAAAAGTGCGACTGCTCCCCATAATGGGGAGGCCACATCGCCTCCACCCACTCATTGGGATAGCTGTCCACCAGCCAGTGGTGCCCGTCGACCGAGACATCCGAATCCACGTAAAAGTTATCGTTCAAGCCGAATCGCCGGGCGAGCGCGTGATGGTTGGGTGTGACGGAAACGTGCGTCAAGGTGGGCTCGCCCTCGTCGCTGACTTCCGCATCCGCGCCCCAGCGCGCGAGCGTGGAGTCGCCGTTCACTTCCTCGCCTTCAATCGAACCAATGTCGCCCAAGACTTCATCAAACGTGCGATTCTCTTTCACGATGAGTACCACGTGGCGAATGCGCGTGCTGGCCCCGCCCGCGGACGGAATGGGGAAGTCCGCCGGCCGCGGCTTCGGCGCCGGAGCAGGGAAGAAACCGTTATTGTGAACAACCTTGTACGTCAAATCCTCCAGCTCGGAATCCGGGGGAACGGGGATGATGGAGACGGTGCCCTTGGTGATGTCGCCGATATAATCTCCCTCCGGTCCTTTCTGGAAATCCACACCGCCATTGGGCCCGGAGCCATAACCTTTGGCGTTGGCCACATAGAGCGTCCGCCCATCCGGGCTGACGGCCACGCGCGCCGGAAACCACCCGGTGGGAATATAGCCCACGGTAACGTCGCGGCGCATGTCGACGATGGCCACCGCGTTGATCCCGGAGCAGGCCACGTATAGCCGTGATTCATCGGGGCTGAGCGCCAGCCCGAAGGGCAGAACCCCGCGCAAGCCGCCCACCCTGGGAGCCGGCTCCAGCCGGACGGTGGTGATCAGCCGGTTCTTCCGCGCGTCCAGAATGCTGATGCTGTCCTGGGCGGCGTTCGACACGTACACCCGTTTTTGCCCCACCGCCACCGCGCCGGGACTCGACCCGCCAACGGACTGCCTGCCAATCGCCAGGCCCGTCCGAATGCGAGCCAGCACCGCCGGCTCTTTGCCCGTAACGTCCAGGACAAACACCGAATTCGACTCGGGCACATTGGGATCGCCGAGGCCCGGCACCCGTTTCCCCTGAACCGTCACGCCCTGCTCTGCCTCGGGCGTTCCCACGGCGAAGGGCGCAAAATCCAGCCCCGTCTCGCCCACCCGCGCCGGGTCGAATCCCGGCAGCACCGAATACCTGTACGTGCCCACGTTGCACACGTAGACGCGATTGCCATCCGAGCTGACGGCGATGGCGAATGGCAGCCTTCCTACGCCTGCGCGCCAACGTATTGTTCCCAGGTGTGTTTCAATAGCCACGAGTTCGAAGTGCGCCAGGTCCAGGGCATAAAGAAAGTTGCCGTCGGGCAAGAGGGCCAGCGCCCCGGTAAAGCTGTGGTGATACGCTTTCCCGTTAAACTCGCGGTCCAGGGAAATCACCTGGGACCGCTGGCCGATTTGCAGATCATAGACGTCAATCTTACCGGTATCACCTTCCGCGACATAAGCCGTCCGATCATCCCGGGCGATGGCCAGGCCCATATAAACGCTCGAGGGCTCCACTTCGGAATGCTTGTGGGGATAGCCGGGAGGGATCTGCCGCACCTCGGGCACGTTGCTGGCGAGGGCGCTGATGATCGAGAGCGAAAACGGCCACGTGCCGATATTGGCCGTCACCAGTAGATTCCCGCCGGGGCTGAGCGCCATTCCGTACGGATGCGGCTCCACGGTAACCTGCACGCCTTCGGGTGTAATCAATCGCCCGTTCGGCAGAACCGTTTCACCGGTCCGATTGATGTAAGTCGGCTGGTCCCCGGCGGGCGCCGCCAATTCGACCACATTACTCTCCCGGCTGGCCTTGGAAAGCATCGGCGGCTTGATGAACAGGAATAAAGCTACACCCAGCAGGCCGATCAAGAGAACCACTCGTCGCATGGAAAATCCCCTCGAATACGTTTCGCCTTATGCCGCATCAAGCGGGCGAAAATCGAATCATTATATAGCCACTAACCGGTTGCCGCTGGCAGTCCCTAATCCCTAACCCCTGATCCCTAATCCCCAACTGACCACTAGCCACTAACCACTAGCAACCGCCTAATCCCTAAATCCGAACCCCTAACCCCCACAGGCGTTAAAATAAGCCCGACGGTCAGCTTAAAAGCCCGCGCAGCGGGCGTCGTCATGTAGCCCACGGCGAAGCCGTGGGTCGACGAACGGGCGATTAAATTTCAAAAACCCCGCGCAGCGGGCGCCATCGATTACCCAGCCATGGGATCGCGACAACCAATTTCCCCAATCAGCCTCGGAGAGGCGGCATGCGGCACGTGCCGTCACCCTCGACGAATATCAGATGTCGCCCCTACCGGGGCTCGTTTCGAGATTTATTTTATTCGTTCCTCGTCCCACGGCTTGCGCCATGGGCTAAATGATGGCGCCCGCTTCGCGGGCTGTGTGAAAACTTTCCCGCTTCCCCTTGGCCCCATGGCTGTCGCCATGGGCTAAATGATTCCGCCCGCTTCGCGGGCTTGAACCAATGCCGGCAAGCCTGCCGACGTTATAACGCGGCTTATCTTAACGCCTATGCCCCTAACTCCTAATGCGCCGCCGGCGGAATATATGGCACCGCCTGTGTTCCTCTCCTTTGCGCGCCTTTTATCATCGACCGATCCTGGCTAGGAAGATGAATATACGGCGGATAGGTAATGTGTACAGGCAGCAGATGGGAGTGGATGTTCTCCGGCACAGGAATGATGTCCGCCGGTTGCGCCGGGGCGTGGAAATCGAAACAGTCCCGCATGTCGTTGGCGCGATCGTCGCGCGCCGTAAGGTGCGGCAGGCCCCAGCGCTCCTCGATGAACTTCAGCACCGACGTGAAATCGTACGTATAGTGTGAAACGTAATCTCGCCTGGCGAAAGGCGAGATGACGATCATGGGCACGCGCGGTCCGTAGCCGTAGGCGTCCACTTCCGGCGGGGGCACGTGGTCGAAGAACCCTCCGTAATCATCCCAGGTCAGGAAAATCGCCGTGCTGCCCCAGTACGGGCTCCGCATCAGCGCATTGATGACCCGCGTGACGTACCACATGCCCTGGTCCAGCGGTTCGGGCGGATGCTCGCTGTCCTGAAAGTCGGGAATGATCCACGAGAATTGCGGCAGCGCATGCTTTTCCACGTCCTCATAGTATTCATCGAGCGAGACCAGCCGATTCATCCGCGATTCGTCGTCGCGAATCGACTTGAAACCCGGGAGGGGATTCCACAGCGTGAAGCCTTTGGGATCGGGGAAGGCCAGCCGCGCCAGGCTCGCGTTCACCGTTTCCCAATCGGCGGGCTTGGGCTGCGTCTCCACGTAATACTTCCACGAAACATTGTGCAGGCCAAAATTCTTCACAATGGATTCGAACGGGAATCCCTCCGGCTCGTCCAGTTCGTCTTCCAGTTCATCCAGCGTGCCGATGTTGTTGATCTCATCGGACTGCGCCGCCACGGTGTAAACGTGGTTGGGCGAACTCCCGGTCATTTCCGAGGAGAAAAAGCGGTCGCACAGCGTGAACCGGTGCGCATAGTGCCAGTAGTTGGGAATATCGGTCTGATCATAATAACCCATCGTGTAGGGAGAGCCTTCCACCCACACAAACCCGTCCATCGTGCCGTGGTTGTAAGCCGCCTGGGCGGTTTCCCAACTGTGCTCCAAATCCAGTAGCGGCTGGCCCGGCGGCATGTGAAACGGCTTTACGCATTTCTTGCTCCCGGGCATTTCCGCCAGGCACGTGGTGGGGGGAATGCCGTCCGCATTGGGGAAGGTGCCGAAATAATTGTCAAAGCTGTGATTCTCCTGAATGATCCACACGACGTGCTGGATTTTCTCCATGCCGTGGGGCGGAGCAGCACCGCCGGCCCCAGCCTGCGCGTTCGATATGGAGTTCCTGCCCAAGGGTATCAAGGCGATTGCTGCACCCAGGCCCAGGAGCAGTAGCCGGTTTAACGCCGTTCGGTTGGACCGCCAGTAACGATTCAGTGTGCCCATGGATTTCTCCTCGCGTAAAGCCGGGCCGCCCGAGGGCGAGGGCATCACGCGCGAACTCATGATGTGCAGGATTGTATCACCTTGACGGAGCAGCGCCACGCGTGTTGGCTCCCCTTGGGGATGACTTTCGGATGAGAAAAGGTGGCGCGTTCAGGGCCAGAACGGTGCAACAGGTGCCGATTCATCTGCGCCTTCGTGCGGTTGTTTGCCCTTCGTGCTTGCGCCTCGTTGGCGCCACGTGTAAATTTGATCGGCACCGAAAGCGTCTGTCTCTTCAGCCGTTCGATTTCAGTGTACGCGTTCTCGCTGTCCGACTCTTGACCACCAATGTTGCGGAGGAATCCATGGAGTTCCACCAAGCCGAAGCCCCACGCCACCTGCCTGCCGGCGAATTGATGAAATCTGCGGTGGCGGCGGCAGCGCGATTACATCGAGCAACGGCGCCGCCGTCGCAGCGACCTACCAAAGCCATCATGCTCACCACGTTGATGGCCGTCGCGATGCTCGCGTCCGGCCGGGCCTGGGGGGAGGGCACAATGGATACCGGGTCAGTGCGTTATCTCGCGAATTTACGCGCCTGGGTTCTCACGACTCAGCATACAACGTACGCCATGGGGCTGAACGAGCTCGATGAGTTGCAGACGCTCTACTGGGGCGCGAAGCTGGGCGGCGACCACGACCTTTCCCCCGCGCGCCTGAACGCCGAGCACGCTTCGTTCGATTCACGCGAGACGATGAGCAACCTCGAGTACCCTGGCTGGGGCGGCCGATATTACAACGAGCCTGCCTTGAAGGTGACGCTCGCCTCGGGCGTCCGCGACCTGGTGCTGAAATACGCCGGTTACGAGATTCACGGCAACACGCTGGAAGTCCGACTGAAAGACATTCAATATGACCTGTTCGTGAAACTCACTTACAAAGTATTTCCTGATCATGACATCATCTGCAAGCAGGCAGAAATCGAGAACCGCACGCCTGAAGTGGTGACGGTGGAGAGCGCGCAATCCGGTGTCTGGTATGTGCCTGCCGGTGAGGGCTACCGGCTGACCTACCTTACCGGACGGTGGGCAGGTGAAACCCAATTGGTGCAGGAGACCATCAATCCCGGCGTCAAAGTACTGGAAAGCCGCCGCGGCAACACCAGCCACCAACTGAATCCCTGGTTCGCCATTGACGAGCGCGGGCAGGCCAACGAGGAGCAGGGCCGCGTCTGGTTCGGCGCCCTGGGCTGGAGCGGCAACTGGAAGCTGGTGGTGGAGGACACGCCCGCGGCCCGCCAGGTGCGCGTGACCGGCGGCTACAACGACTTCGACTTTTCCTGGCCGCTCCAGCCGGGCCAGAGCCTGCGCACGCCGCCTTACTACGGCGGATTCAGCGGCAGCGGCTTTGGCGGGGCTTCCCGGCTGATGCACCGGTTTGAACGCGACGAAATTCTGCCCGACCACGCCCATCCGCACGTGCGGCCGGTGCTCTACAACTCCTGGGAAGCTACGACATTTGACGTGAACGAGCCCGGGCAGAAGGCTCTGGCGGAGAAGGCCGCGAAGCTCGGCGTGGAGTTGTTCGTCATGGACGACGGCTGGTTCGGCAAGCGCAATGACGACCACGCCGGTCTGGGCGACTGGTACGTGAATCCGCAGAAATTCCCCCATGGCCTTCAGCCGCTTATCAGTTACGTGAACGGCCTGGGCATGGATTTTGGCCTGTGGTTCGAGCCGGAAATGGTGAACCCCGATAGCGACCTCTACCGGCGGCATCCCGATTGGGCGATGAACTTTCCGGGCCGGCCCCGCAGCGAAGCCCGCAATCAACTGGTTCTGAACATGGCCCGCGACGATGTGAAGGAATACATTTTCGGCGTGCTCGACAAGATGCTTTCCGAAAACAACATCAGGTACATCAAGTGGGACATGAACCGGCATTTTGGTGAGCCGGGCTGGCCGGAACTCCCCCTTGCCGAGCAGAAGGAAATCTGGGTGAAGTACGTGCGCAATGTGTACGAGATTATCGATCGCCTGCGCGCGCGCCACCCGAACCTGGATATTGAAGCGTGCTCGGGTGGCGGCGGACGCCTGGATCTAGGCATTCTCGAGCGCGTCAACATCGTCTGGACCTCGGACAATACGGAAGCCCTCGATCGGCTCGGGATTCAAGAGGGATTCAGCTATGCCTATGCGCCCAAAATCATGTCGGCCTGGGTTACGGACGCGCCCAATTTGAACGGACGCTCCACGCCGCTGCAGTTCCGCTTCCTCGTTGCCATGCAGGGCGCGCTGGGCATTGGCGCCAACCTGAACAAGTGGACGGGGGAAGACACCGCGCTGGCCGGCCGCATGATCGGAATTTACAAGGGCATTCGCGAAACCGTGCAGAACGGGGACCTCTACCGCCTGTTCTCTCCGCGGCAGGGCGCGCTCACGGCGAACGAGTATGTCTCCGTGGATGGAAAACAGGCGGTGTTATTCGCGTTCCTCCACTCGCAGCAGTACCTGCGCCCCACGCCCACCATCTGCCTGCACGGCTTGGACGAAAATGCCACGTACCGCATGAAGCCGATTGACGAGAAGCTGGCAGAGAAACAGGAATCCCTGAGCGGCGCCTACCTGATGCACCACGGGCTGAACCTGAACCTTACCGGCGATTACGACAGCACGCTGGTGATCCTGGAGCGGAATGCAGAGTGACACGTTGGGGTGAGTTTAGAATCTCAAATTTCAAATTTCAGGACTTATGCAGTCGATTGGGTTTAGAATCTCAAATTTCAAATTTCAGATTTCAGTTGAATTTCAGATGACAGTTGTCAGTAGATTGGCTGTAGAATCTCGGCTTTCAAGTTTGAGGTCTGACGCAGTCGATTGGGGTTAGAATTTCAAATCTCAAATTTCAGATTTCAGTTGAATTTCAGATGACAGTTGTGAGCAGATCGGCTGTAGAATCTTGGTTTTCAAGTTTGAAATCTCCAGTGCCAGTCGAATTGGTTTAGAATCTCAAATCTCAAATTTCAGATTTCAGGGGGCCCCGCATGACCTACAAGCGCTTCGAAGATCTTCCGGTCTGGCGAGCGGCTCTGGAGCTCGCCCGGCGCGTTTATCTAATTACCGCGCGCCCGCCCTTTCGCCGGAACCGCAGCCTTCGCGACCAGATCGAGCGAGCCGCCGTCTCCATATCAAACAACATCGCGGAAGGGTTCGAGCGCGGCACGACACCGGAATTGCTGACGTTTCTGTACATTGCGCGTGGCTCGGCGGGGGAGGTCCGCTCCATGCTGTGCCTGCTTGACACGCTTGCCGACTTCGCCGATCTCAAATCTGAGATTTCCGATTTGCAATCGCTCGCCGAAAGCGTTTCCCGCCAGTTGCGCGCCTGGGCCGACTCGCTGCAAAACTCACCGATTACCGGGCAGCGCTATCTTACGGAGAAGGCCCGGCGTGCGGCCAAACAGCGCGCCGAACGCGACGAATTCCTCGCCCGGCTTCAGCTAATTCGTGAGGGGAAACTCAAGCCCTCGGACTTGTGAATCTCAAATTTCAAATCTCGAATTTCAGATTTCAAATTTCCAATTTCCAATTTCCAATTTCCAATCTCAAATTGCATGCATTGCGTCACAAATTTGCGTATTGCGCTCTGGCGGCGGTCTCCGACCGCGTCGCCGATCGGAGATCGGGGCGATACACGAATTCTGGCGGAGTACACGAAACCTCCTCTCGTTCACGGGGGGCCGGTGTGTAAGCGAACGACCTGGCCGTGCCCAGGAGCTACCCGACTTCCCCGGCCCCACACCGCCGCCCCCGCGCAATTCCCCGTCCCTTTGAGCGCCCGCACGGCTATTCCTGAGGCTTCTTGGCGTCTTCCACGTAGTCCTCAGTTTTCACATTCGCCGCCATCGCCTCCAATTGGTCCAGGTCAAACTCTTTGTAAAGGTCAAGACAGAACAAGTCCGGCGCTTGGGCGTAATCCACCGGTTTATTGAGCAGGTACGCGAGGCTCTTCATGCCTTCGTGAACGACGATTTGGGAAAAGAGTTGCGGCTCCAGCGCGGCGGCCACCAACGCGGCAACCTGGCTTCGAATGCCAGTGCTCTCCAGGCGCACTTCGGTGACTCCCGGCTGTTCATGCAGCCAACGGGCGATGGCGATCAACTGGGCGCTCTCGATGCCCAATGCGCGCTCGCCCGTGGTGTTCAAGTACAGGATGTAGTCAGCAGGGCTCGGCGGTTCGTAAGTGGCATGTTCGTCGCTTTTGTGCCAGGCGTCGCCCGTGAAGATCAGATCCAGCGCCAGGACGCGCTCGCCGCGGTTCACGCGGTCCGATACGGTGGCGCCGACGTTCTGTTTGCCGTCATCGTTAAGTACAATGGTGGCGGGCGATTGGGACGGGCCGGCGATAGCGCGAACCAGAACGCCGTTGGCGCTCAACCCATTATTCATGCGGAACAGGTGCGAGAACGATTCCACGCCCTTGCTCTTGGTGGTGGCCACTGTCCAGTTGCCGGCGATTTTTTCCGGCGCGAAGCGTACCACGTGCCGGAGCTTCTCCCGCTGGGTGGCGGTCCAATTCTCGCGTGCACTGCCGCTGCTCGGAATCGGCGCCCGCTGGAAACCCGCAGTGGTTTTCCTGGCGAGATCCAGGATCGTCAGGTTGTTAGCGGGCAGGCCCACCGCCATTTCGTCGTAGGATTTCAGCCCCGACCACGTCTCGGGGTCCTCGTCGAAGGACGGCAGGTTGAATGCTTTCGCGAAGAAGTGGTACACCTGCGTCCGGTTGTCGAGTTGGTAGTTGTGGGTGGAAGGATCAGTGTTCTCGTGCCACGCCAGCGCGTCTTCTTTTCCGTACAACCGGAAAATAGGCTTGATGACTTCATAATTCAGCGGTTTCACTACGGGCGCGCGGAAGCAGCAATCGTCCTCGGCGTTGTGGACCAGCAACGTAGGCCGGGGCGCGCGCATGGCGACGAGATCGGGGAAGTCGACGCCCTGGAAAAAGTCGGTAGGCGATTGCTCAAGGTCGCCCAGGTCGGCGTACTGCCGAACCTCCATCTTGGGGCGAATCGACGAGAAGCCCGCCACGGCCGCGGCGGCAGTCACGCGTTCGTCGAGTGAGCTCAGCGTGATGGTTTGCCACCCCCCGCCCGAGAGACCGGTGAGGCCCAGGCGGGAGCGATCCACGTTGGGGTGGTTGTAAAGGTAGTCGAGGCCACGGCGCATGGCCAGAATGAAGAGGCCCGTTTCATGCGTACCGACCAAATCCATGTGCGCCCCGAACCAGTGGCTGTTCCCGTTCTGGCGAAGCTCGCCCATCCCCAGCCATTCGATGTTCAACGCCAGGATGCCGTGCCGGGCAAATGTGATGCAGCGCTTCTGCTTGTATTCCGCCGCCTTGCCCAGCGGATCGTGCCCATTGACGTTTAGAATCGCTGGAATCTTTCCCTGCATGTTCTCCGGCTCGTACAGAATGGCGGTGGACTGGAACCCGGGCACGATTTCATAGCGCAGCTTGCGCAAACGGTAACCCTTCTCCGTGGCAAACACGCCCAGATCCTCAAACCGAGGCGCGGAGTTGACCCACTCGGCAGGCCATCCATGAAACGCTACGGCCAGCAAGCGCGCGCGAAGGCGCTGGGCTTCGGCGTTCCATTCGGCGGCGGAAGAAGGGCTGGGTGGGTTTGCGACGAGCCGAATCACGTGCTCCTTCATTTCGAATTCCGCCACCTGCGGCGGCAATATTTCCTCTTTCATAATGGCCGTGACCTGCTCCGGGCCGCTCTGAGCACGCGCACATGGAAGCGTCATCAGGAAAACTACGGCAAACATAAGCCTCACACTAAAACGGAAAACGTTTTGTCGTCGCATATTGGTCTCCTGTCATCGGTCTCAAACTCACGTGTACGATCGAAGGCGGAGACTATAACGCGATACGCGCGCCATCGTCCATCCAAAAGGTGTTTACGACGCTGGTGGCGCCAAGGTTTTTCCCGTGGCGATAGCGTGGACAGCCGGAACCCTTCCATGATTTTCAAGCATATGACAGGTGTAAACATGACTCCTGTCACCGCCTGATCAAAGTGCAGGGCGTTCTAGTGTGCACTGATGCAATCTTTGGTGGGTTATCCACTTTACCCGCGGGCCAAGTCACGCTTCGAGCGGACCAGCCACGACGCGCTCATCAAGCCCTGGGCGCCGAACCGGTCCCATGGGGGCTGAAGCTCGCGCTGTCTCACGAGGTGCTCACGGACGGGCTACGTTTCCGGTGCATGTCATCACGGAACCGTCATGGAGATGTCACATGCATACTGCCCTTAGTCTGCTATGCTAATTCGTTACGAAGAAAACGTGGCGGCGCGTGTGCAGGGCTCGCGTGCTCAAACGAACGAACGAACAACGGACTCACGGTCAACACAAGTCACGGGGTTCCTGATTCTCACTCAGAAAAGGAGTATCGACCTATGGCCACAAACACCCTTTCCCCTGACATCCTCGAAAAGATGGACGCATATTGGCGTGCCGCGAATTACCTCTCGGTCGGCCAGATTTATCTCTATGATAACCCGCTGCTGAAGCGGCCTCTGGAACTGTCTGACGTGAAGCGCATGCTGCTGGGGCATTGGGGCACCACCCCGGGGCAGAACTTCATTTATGTTCACTTGAACCGGGTGATCAAGAAATACGACCTCGATATGATCTACGTCTCCGGCCCGGGGCACGGCGGTCCGGCGGTGGTTGGCAACACTTACCTCGAGGGCACGTACAGCGAGATTTATCCCAACATCAGCCAGGATGAAGAGGGGCTTCGAAAACTGTTTGTGCAGTTTTCGTTCCCGGGGGGAATCCCCAGTCACGCCGCGCCGGAGACGCCCGGCTCGATTCACGAGGGCGGGGAATTGGGTTACTCGCTCAGTCATTCGTTCGGGGCGGTGTTGGATAATCCCGATCTAATCGTGGCCTGCGTAGTTGGCGATGGGGAAGCGGAAACCGGGCCTCTCGCCACGGCTTGGCACTCCAATAAGTTTCTCAATCCCGCCAGTGACGGTGCGGTGTTGCCGATCCTGCACCTGAATGGGTACAAGATTGCCAACCCGACCGTGCTCGCGCGTATCACTCACGAAGAATTGGAGCAACTCCTTCGCGGCTACGGATGGACGCCCTACTTTGTCGAAGGACACGAACCCGCGCTGATGCATCAGGCCATGGCGACGACGCTTGATACGGTCGTGGACCAGATCAAGAAAATCCAGCACGACGCTCGGGTGAATGGGAACATCAGCCGTCCGCGATGGCCGATGATTGTCCTCAACTCCCCCAAGGGCTGGACGGGGCCGAAAGAAGTCGACGGCGTGCCGGTGGAAGGCACCTTCCGGTCACACCAGGTGCCCTTGTCTGATCCGGCAACGCATCCCGAACACCTCAAGCAGTTGGAAGCCTGGCTGAGGAGTTACCGGCCGGAGGAACTCTTCGATGTGCAAGGACGTCTCAGACCGGAACTGGCCGAACTGGCGCCCAAGGGTGACCGCAGAATGGGCGCAAATCCGCACGCCAATGGCGGCATTCTGCTACGCGATTTGCGAATGCCGGATTTCTGCAAGTACGCGGTTGACGTGCCCTCGCCAGGGACGCGCGGCATTGGCGATACGCATGTGCTGGGACCGTTCTTGCGCGATGTGGCCAAGCTCAACGAGGATCAGCGGAACTTCCGGGTTTTTGGCCCTGATGAGACCCTCTCGAACGGCTTGGAGGCTCTCTTTCAGGTCACCGCACGCCAGTGGGAGGCCGCGACTGTTCCCAACGACCAATTTCTCGCACCCGCAGGGCGCGTGATGGAAATGCTTAGCGAGCACCAATGCGAGGGCTGGCTGGAGGGTTACCTGCTCACCGGCCGGCATGGACTCTTTAATTGCTACGAGGCGTTCATCCACATTGTCGATTCTATGTTCAACCAACACGCCAAATGGCTGAAGGTTACATCGTCATTGCCATGGCGGCGGAAGATCGCCTCGTTGAACTACCTGCTGGCTTCGCACGTCTGGCGGCAGGATCACAACGGCTTCACCCATCAGGATCCCGGATTCATCGACGTGGTCGCAAACAAGAAGGCCGAGATCGTCCGCGTATACCTTCCGCCGGATGCCAACTGCCTGCTATCGGTGATGGACCACTGCCTGCGCAGCCGCCACTACGTCAATGTGGTAATTGCCGGAAAACACCCCGCGCCACAGTGGCTGAGCATGGAGGCTGCCATCAACCACTGCACTCAAGGTATTGGCATTTGGCAATGGGCCAGCAACGATCAGGACGCGCCTCCCGACGTGGTCATGGCGTGCTGCGGCGACGTGCCCACGCTTGAAACTTTGGGGGCGGTTTCTATTTTGCGCGAACATTTGCCGGAACTGAGAATCCGCGTCGTTAATGTCGTTGACCTGATGAAGTTACAGCCGCAAAGCGAGCATCCGCACGGGTTGAGCGAAAAGGATTTCGACGAGTTGTTCACCACGAACAAGCCGATTATCTTCGCTTTTCACGCATACCCATGGTTGATCCACCGCCTCACTTACCGGCGCACCAACCACGATAACATCCACGTCCGCGGCTACAAGGAAGAGGGCACCATCACGACTCCTTTTGATATGACCGTGCTCAATGATCTGGATCGTTTTCACTTGGTCATGGATGCTATCGATCGCCTTCCGCAGACCGGCAACAAGGGCGTTTACCTGAAACAGGAGCTCAAGGACAAGCTGGTGGAACACAAACAGTACATCAGGAAATATGGCGAAGACTTGCCGGAAATTCGAAATTGGAAATGGAGCAACCCCAAATGAATGCGGGTGCTGGGGCAAGCTGGGTTAGCTGGCTTAGACGGAAGGAGCGTGCTGTTGGCGCACACGGCGGGCTCTGGGGCTTGGTTTAAGCCGTACAGTCGGTGAATGGGAGTGTTTTCAGCTCGGCGGCGAGACCTTCAGCGTTTGCTGGCCGTTCTTGATGAGGCGATTCTGTAATGATCGATCGTAGCCCCAACGCCAACGCGTCCCTCTTCTTGCGGGACAACCCGAGTGATTGTGCCCCGGCATCGAATGCTGGTTTGTCTTCGTACTACATGCGAAGGGAGATCGAGCTCAAATTCGATAGGTGTGCCCACCGTCCATGCTGCCGGCGCGAAAAAGAAGAGACCACCTCTACTAACGTCCTGAGTTTCGGCCTGTAGTTCCGGAGCGACCGTGTTCTTCCGCAGGACCCGCGACCTAACGCGACAGGGAAGTCTTACGCCGAATCGCCGAAACCGCCGTTGCTCCCCCGAATTGGTTTGTGTCCTCTTATCATCGTAGGAAGCAAGGTTATGAACTGCGCGAAACATACAATCACCTCAAGAAAGGAGGAAACATGCCCCCAATGAGGCACCTCAAGAAAGTGCATCCGCCCTGCGCACGAATCTGTGATCGAACGCCATAGTTTAGCCCTCTGCCCCAGCCATTCAAAAATCGAAGGACATTCTACACCTTTATTCTGGTAATGCAAAACTATTTGGGACACCTTGTCGTTCGCCCGAAGTATCCCAAAGCAGTTCGTTCTGGGTGAGCCTGCGGAAGGGAGGGCGAACCCTGGGCGACACATTATATTACTAACTGCCTGAGGTTGCGCATGTTATCAGCTTCGTCTCGACTTCGGTCGCTTCTATGTTTGGTTCGCAGTCTCAGCCACCTTTTTGAATCCGGTGCCTTGTTGCCTCCCGACGAGGTACATAAAGTCGCCTTAAGCCTTCAGAGATTCGACGCGAGAAAATGTCCTAACTCGTTTTAGATCTATTCGGCCTTGCTGATGAGTTAAAGCGGACCGTGCTGATCGTCGTCTCTTGCTCACAGGTTAAGGTCATCAGCGGAAAATTGTCGGAGGCAATAAATTCGTTTGTCGGCTGATGAAGTACGTTTGCTCTTACGTCCAAAATAGCAAGCGTTCACGGGGTTGCCCTTACCATATGGACATGTCGTGCCGTGGGCTCGATTGAACAACCGAAAAGTCGAGCATATCTTGCATTTCAAAGAAATTTAGCTAAACTGCACAGTGCAGTTAGGCTGGTAGCCAGCATTGTGATGCCAACGCAAGCAGGGGAGGGACTTCCTCGTGGCAAATCATGGGCCGGAAGTATCGCCCTTCAGCGGCGAAGATAAGAGCAGCTTCCGTCTCGGCGCTCGTGTAACTCACGCTACTGATATAGGTCGCCGAAGGCGCAACAATCAGGACAATTATCTGGTTCTCCCCTTAAATAATGACGGCGTCCCGCAAGATGGTGCGCCGGAGTTCGTAACTGTTGATAACGGGCATCTTCTCATGGCCGTAGCCGACGGTATGGGAGGCCACTTTGGCGGGGAAGTCGCCAGCCGGTTGTGCGTTGAAAACCTCGCCAAGGAAATCGTTAACCAACTCCGTCCCTCAGGCAGTGGGCACCTGGACTTGTCCACCGCCCTGCGGACAGCGGTAGAAGACTCCCACAAGGCGCTCTTCGCACACGCGCAAGCTTATGCCGAAAAGTTGACGATGGGCACGACGCTGACGGCGGTGCTTCTACATGGTGTGCGCGCGGACCTGGCCCAGGTAGGGGACTCGCGTGCTTACCTGTTACGCGGCGGGAATCTGATCTTATTGACGCGAGACCAGACTATTGGGAACCAGTTGCGAAGCCGGGGTGAAGACTCTACCAGGGTGGACGCCCAGATCCAGGAGATGTTGACTCAAGCCGTAGGGGCACAAGCAGAGCTTGAAATAATCATGACCGCGGTTGATCTGGAGCCCCGCGATGTTGTGTTGCTGTGTAGCGATGGACTGTACAAAGTTGTTCCCCCGGCGGACATGGTGGAGATTCTGGAACTGGAGGTTGGCCTCCAAGAGAAAGCCACGCATTTGATCACGCGCGCCAATGAGGGCGGTGGTCCTGACAATATCACGGTGATTCTGACCGAGATCTGCGAGCTTGAGAGTACGGGCTGACGGATTAAGAAGGTTGTGCAAAAAATCGGGAAGATCAACATCGTAGCTTCAAGAGGACGGGACAGACCGGGAGATCAGGCACTAAAAGGTAAGGTGAACGCCGAATTGCATTGTGCGGTTGCCGGTGTTCATGCTCCCTTGGCTCAGGAAGCTGTAACTGCCGTTGGTGGTGGTGGCGTCGAGCGCGTTCTCTGGAATATCACCCGTGACGCCCGCGGCCGAGGCGTGGGGCGAGAACGCGAATCCAGGCGTTGGTTGAGCGCTGGAAGAGAATACGTTGCCCAGCAGGTAGCCGGCATTGGGATGGTTCAATACGTCGTACACTTCCCAGCGAAACTCGAGTACCTCGCTTTCACCCCAGTGGAATTGTTTGAGCAGAGCGAAATCGAAGTTGACGATGCCCGGCCCGGTGAGGATGTTGCGGCCTGCGTTGCCCCCTCCATTGGTCCCGAGTGGAACCTGGACAAAATGAGCACTTGACGGCGAGATGGCGTTGCCATTCAGGTCGATGTACCCAGTTGAAGAGCTATGACCGGCGTATTGGAATTGCAGCGCTGGATTCGCGGACCGACACGTTACGTCGTCGAGAAGGGCCACGCTGTTCACCGGGGCATTCGGATTGCCGATATTCGGACGATCGTTGGTGAGCGCGCCGTCTCCATTGGCATCAGCGCAAGGCCCCGTGGGAATTCCATTCGAGGCGCTGAACGGTTCACCGCTCTGGACAGTTCCAACCCCGTTCACATACCACCCGCCTAGAACCGCCTTCACTGCCCGTGTGAAGTGGGAAGGAGAGGGCAGCCCCCAGATTTCGCTGAATACAAGCCGGTGACGCCGATCATAGGAGGAGTTTCCGCGTTCGGCGCTGAGATTGTTGTACGTCTGCGGGAACGGAGTGACCGCCTCAATGGTCGAGAGGCCCTCGGGCGACAGCGTCAGGGCGTGGAGAATATCGCCTTGCATGACGCGGACTCCCGGCCCGAATATTTCGCTTGCCGTATCGATCATGTGGCTGTACGTGTAGGCTGCCGAAAAAGTAAGGGAACTCCCCAGTGCATGCACGGTCCGCGTATTCAAGGAAGCTTGCGCGCCGTTGTACGTGGAGAACCCCTGATTGGTCACGGCTGTAATGTCACCGCGGCTCGGATTGATCCGCGGTGTCAAACAACCGCTGCTGGCTCCGGCGGCCAGGCACGTCGTGTCCCATCCACCATAAGGGTTTTCGTCCACTCGCTCATAAAGCTTGGATCCCTTGGTCCCGACATAATCGACCTCAAACATGATGTTGCGGGAAATCTCCCGCTGGATGCCGGCCGACCAGTTTTGAACGTAGGGCGCGACGAGGTTTGGGGCCACTGTATTTTGCGTCGAGCAGTCGAACAGGGGAACAGATCCGGGAGTTACACGGGAATTAAAACTACTACACCCGGCAACTTTAATCGCATTTACCGCCTGCCACGTCAGCGGGGAATTGGGATAGTCACCTGGAGCGGGCAAAGCGACTCCCGTTAAGGCCTCCAGTGCGGCGCCGGCAGGCGTAATGGTGGCAATCTGGGGCGAGATGGGTGCGCTCTGCCACATCAAAAGCGGAATGTTGAGCGGCATCTGATTGTACATCAAGGCGTAGCCCCCACGGAAAACCATCTTTCGATTGGTTCCAGGCGACCAGGCGATCCCCAGGCGCGGACCAAAGTCGCCGAATCCGGTGGGGACGCGATTTCCCGCGGCAGGATTCATACTGAGGATTCCGTTGATTGGCTGACCGAAGTGCTCGTATCGGACTCCCGCGCTCAGATTGAGATTGGGAAGAGCGTGAAAATCATCCTGGACGAAGAGGGCCTCATCGGTTTCCCGCAACGGCAGTTCGTTGGGACCCTGACCAGTAATGGCGCCCGAGGAGTTGGTAATAATGTCCGGCAGAGATTGCAGCACGGCAATGGCGTTGGTCGGACCCGAACTGGGTTCAGTGATGAAGCTCTCTAAGCCGCCGCTGAGACCAGGGCTTCCAAAAAAGTAGTGACCCAGATCGGAAGGTACATTCAGGATATTGCTTTGCGTTCGGACAAAATCAGCGCCCCCCTTCATGAAGTGGCGCCCGTGGGTCAAAGAGAAGTTATCCTGAAGTTCATAGACGTTGCTGTGGGTGACGTTGGCGCTGGTATCTTGACCCAACGTAAACTGATTGCCCGCCGAAGGGAAATTGGCTTCATACGCCCCGAAACCGCCAAATTGATCCGCCACGGTCGCTGCCGGGCGCGAGTTAAGTAGCGTTGAGGGCAGACCGAAAGCCCCAATGCCTTGTGCGATGCGGCTGTAAGAGAACCTGAATTCGTTCAGGGAACTGGCGCGCGCATAGCGCTCGTCTAAGACGCCGCTCTGGGTGCGCTGTTTGAGGTCCGAGCGGGAGTCCGGCAAAAGCCCCAGATCGCTAAACGCCACATCTCCGGCCGGATCCAGCACGGCTTGCGGCGTATTTAGATCATCGATGAGATAGCGCGCATACAAATCGTTTGAGTCATTCAGCCGGCGGTCAATACGGGCGGAGGCTTGATGGTCGTACACGTCAAACATGTTGCCGTGGGAAACGTCAAAAGTTCCGAATTGATATCCTCCCGGATTCGGGAAAGCAGTAGTGCCGGTCTCAAAGCATGGATTCGAAATTGAAGGAGTCGGGAAGCCGGGAGTGGGCTTCGGCGCCGCAGAAAAGCATTGCCCTCCCGAACTGGCGATGCCGCCGATGGAAGGAAACGAAAGCATAGACGCCAGGGCTGGGGAAGGCGAATTGACCGCCCGAAGTGCGGCTACGCCTGCCGTCGTGGGCGCCGTCGCAATCACCGGAAACACGTTGGAAAGGTCCGCGTGGGAGCGATCATATTGATAAGAAATAAAGAAGAATGTGTCCTTCTTACCCAGCGGGCCTCCCAACGTGCCGCCGGCTTTCTGCTCGTAGGCGGGGGGAGTGCGCGTCAGAAGTGCTGCCGTCTCCGCGCGCGTCATGGCATTGAAAACGTCATCCTGGCCAAACCAGAACCCCGTCCCGTGCAACTTGCTGGATCCGCTTTTGGTAATCACATTCACCGTCGAACCGCTGTCGCGCCCGAATTCGGATTTAGGGATGCTGGTCAGGATGGCATAGTTGGAAAAAATGTCGGGATTACTAAACTGCGTTGCGGCCCCGCCAAATATGGGCTCGTTGTTGCTAACGCTATCGATAACGAAATTGTTGTACCGACCCCACGAGCCACTTACGGCAAAAGGTACGAGTGTGTTCGCAAAGCTGAATGTGCGGACGCTCTCGACCCCTGGCGCCAACAGTGCGAGGTTGTTGACATCGCGGGAAAGGATGGGCAACTCGCGGATCTGCATCTGGCTAAAAATCTCCGCATCAGTGGACATGTTGATGTCGGTCATGGGAGCGTCTGACTTTACGACGACCACGGAGTCTGACATCGAGATTTGTAAGACAAAGTCCTCCTCCGTCACGCGATTGACGTCTACCCGCACCGGGAAGTGCTCCTGCGGCCGAAATCCACTGAATTGGGCGCGCAGCCGGTAGTTACCAGGGGGCACTTCCGGAATGACAAACATGCCCCGGCTGGCGTCAGTCACGCCTTGATAGCTGAGGGCGGTTTCTGCATTCGTCGCGGTTACGCCCACCCCCGAGAGAATGCCGCCTTGTTCGTCGAGAATCGTTCCAACAATCGTGCCGCTGATGGTTTGGCCTTTCGCTAGTATTCCGAAATTGACCATTACGAAAATAAGTGGGAGCCAAAACCGCGATCGCGAGATAGGTGCGAACATCGGGTTTCTCCGTTTAGATACAACTAAATAAGGCGTTTGTCAGGAAGGACGCTCTATGACAAGTCGTTGCCGGCAGTCCCGCTTTGGCTGTCGTTCGTGACACTGTCGCAAAGCCACTAGCTGTTTAGCAAATGGCAACTGGTTTGTCAAGCATACTTCTGTCCAGGGAATGCGGGGCGCGCGACTAACCCTGCCGCGCTGTGCCGCAGCTTTCAGTGCCATCTGTTTCTTGTAGAAAAGTGAAGATGGAGTAGATCCAGACACTTTGTCCTAGCCACACGACCCATAGAAATCGAAGAGTTTCTTAAGGCAATTTGGCACGCCACCTGTAGTGCTGTGTCGCGCATTTGGTGTTTCTCGCTCCACGGCCACTTGTGCAGGGTCGACAATTACCTGCGAAGTGAATGGCACTTAATGGCACCTTCGAGTTATTGACATTGTGTTGGACAAGCGATATATCAAACGCGCTGAAAGCACGCTTAGTATTTACTGCAGTCAAATCTGATCCCGCCTCGGTTTGGACAAGGCGGTCTTTTGGGAAGCACCACTCCTTGTCGAACAGGAGTGTGCACAGGTAGTCGCAGGGGCACGCTGCGCGTGTGCCAACCACATTTTGATTTGGAAGCGGATGCGGTGCGATGGGCGTTGCCGAAAACCCCGTTCGTTGTGTGACAGGTTTAGGCCTAAGGTCGTACTAATATCCGCATTAGCTCGCCCCAACATGGAGATTGGAGAGTTCTGCCGTGAACAAAGTCCGCAATAGGATGTTACTCATTATAATCATTCTTAGTGTGGGTCTCCTTGCCGGATGCGGGGGCTCGTCTACGTCACTTCCTTCTACGTTGCAACCTGGCGGCGGCGGATACCTCTCGATCACCACAACGCAGCTCCCGGATGCCATAACGGGCAGATCCTATTACATGGTGTTCAGTACGACCGGCGGCAGCGGATCTCTCAGCCAATGCGCAGTAGTTACGGGCAGTCTTCCGTCGGGACTGTCATGGTCGGTGGGGTCGCCGGCAAACACGTGCATACTGCAAGGCACTTCCGTGGGGGCGCCTGGCTCGTACACGATCGTGGTTCAAGCAACGGACACCAGCAATCCTCCGAAGACCGACCAGCTCCAATACACCTTTACCGTTCGCAATGAGTTCTCCATAACCCAGGCGGCTTTGGCGGACGCAGTACAGGGAAGGACCTACGGAGTGGCTCCCCTGTCTCAAGTGGTGACGACGAACCTGGCTGCGTCCGCAACATCTCAAGTGGGGCAGGGCTCGGAATACGGCAACGGGCCCCTTGCCACGTGTAATCCCGCGGCCGCGCCTTTCGGCGTAGCGCCTTCGAACCCGGGTTTGACGATCTCGGCCGCCCCCACCCAAAGTCAGTGCGTGCTCACCAGCACCGCTCCCCTGACGCCGGAGGGCACTTATACGGTGACGATCAGCGTTACCGACAATCCTATTTCGATCTCCACGCAGACGCCTGCGACCGTGGTGCCGGCAAAGACTATTACGAAAACGCTCACCCTCACGGTGAATGCACCGCTCTCCTTCTCTGCAAATTTCGACAATTACGGATTTACGCCGAGCGGTAGCGCAACCGCAGAAGTGCCCGATGCTGTGCAGGGCCGGCCATATGGAGCGGGCGGGACCAGCGGCAAATCGTCACTGATCTTTACCGCAGCCGGGGGATTGTTGAACACGGCCGGGGTGGGGTTTTCATCAGCCACACCTTACACTTTACCGGCACCGGTGGTGTGCGGTCCCCTGCTGCCTTCGACGCCAGCGGTTTCCAGCTATCAGGTCACGCACGCCACGTTATCCTGCAATAGCGCAGGGGCCAATGTTACGGCGACGCCCGGCGCCTACAGTTTTGCTGTATCGATTTCCGACCCAGGGAACACTGCCACGCCACCCGGGTCAATATCCACGGATGCGCTGGGGCATACCAGCCATACGATGATGACGGATCCTTCGCTGTCTCTCGCGCTGACGCAAGCGGGAAATCCTACAGCCACCAATCCCGCCAGCCTACTGGACGGCGCTACCGGCCGGACTTACGGTGTGACCGGGGGCACGCCCACCTACACCCCGTCCGGGGGCCTGGCAGCGAACAATGCTGGCACCGCCGGAAATAGTTATTACCAGTGGTGCCTGAGTTCGGGGGTGCTTCCTCAAGGCTTTGCCACCGGCTCCAACAGCTTGAGTATGTCTTGTTCCGCTCCCGTGCAAGCCCCCTCAGAAACCCTGGCCGCTAGCAGTCCCGGCATCACCCAGAGCGTTACCACCGCCACCGCGTTCCCGTTTACCGTGCAGTTGTCAGACACCGGAAATGCGACGACCCCCGGCGGGAGCGTTACAAACACCACGAGTTTGACTGTGCATCCTCCCCTGGTGGCTACGATCACGCAGATGGGGAACGCGACGCCCGCGACGAAGATTCTTGATGGCGTTGTGAACCGGTCGTACGGTGTCATTAATGGCGGAAATGGCGCGCCGGTTTATTCCGCCACGGGAGGCCTGGCATCCTCCGGATCGTACTTGTGGTGCATCATCTCCGGCAGCACCTTGCCGGCAGGATTGGGCGGTATCAGCACCAGTTGCGGCCCCACCACATCTACTTTGGCGAGTTCGGTTAAACTCGCCGCCAGTCCCATCACAGGAAGCGCCGGTGCTTTCTCTTACAGTGTGCAGGCTGATGACGGCGGTAATGCTGCCGTGCCAAGTACATTCGTGGTTTCCGGCGATGGCAGCGTGCTAGGACCGACAAGTTTCACTGTCCATCCCCAAATCAGCGTGAACCTGAACTACTCTCCCCCGCCCGATGCGGTGAATGGGCGAACTTACGGTTCGCCCGCGCGGACAGATCTGATTTACACGGTTCCTGCCAACGAGGGACTGGCGCCAATTACGATGACCGGCACCGGCTTTCCGGCCCCCATTACCTGCCCGACAACCAACGGGACGCAGCAGTTGAATTGCAACAGCGGTAACGCCGCGGTGACGGGCGCGACCGGCGCCGGCACGGTAACCGCCGTCGACACGGCAAACGCTGCCACCCCGGGTGCGTCTGTTACTACTGATCCCCAGTCGAAGCGATCTTCGGACACGGTGAAAGTCGACCCGGCGATGGTACTCGGCGCTCCGGCGGTCGTACTGCCGGCGGTGGCGGGCCGGCCCTATGGGACCACCGGCACGTGCTCGCCGAATCCGGCCTGCGCCCCTCTGCAATACACCATCAGTGGGGGCTTGGGCCTTTATCAAGGACCCGGCACCCTCACGACTTCGGCAGGATCGGGGCCGTTCACCTGCTCCCTCAGTGGCACGACTTACACCTGTGGGAGTCCTGCCATTGGTCTCCCGGGGCCGGCGAGTCCTGCGCTGACGATGACGGCGAATGAGAACGCAAACGCGACCACCCCGAGCGGCACGGCGACTGACAACTCCAAGACCCTGCCAATCGCCGCGGAGATTACGGTTAACACGCCGGCCACCATTCCTCCCGCCGTGCTTGGGCGCAGCTATGGTAATTCCGCTGCGACGTGCAGTGGCGGACCGTGCGCACCTCTGGTCTACACGATTCCGGTGAGTAGCCCTGGCTTGGGTGGCCCTTACACATTCTTGCCCACCGGGTTCCCGGCGAATTTCAGTTGCCCGGCTTCAGGCAATAACGGGGATTGCCAGGCGGCGACCGTCGGTGGGTCGGCAGGGACTTTGCCAAGCCTCACGGTCACGGTGGGGGATGCAGCCAATCAGTCAACCCCCAGCAATGCCGTAGCCTCATCTCCTATCACCATGACCGTCAATCCCGAGATGACGTTCTCCGCTCAACCTTCCAGTGCTCCCCCGGCGGTGGTCTCACGACGGTATGGCACTGGATCCGGGTGCAGCGGTGCAGCGCCCTGCGCACCCTTGAATTACACGGTGCAAACTAGCACGGGATTGCCTCCTTACAACTACAGTTTCACACCCAACAACTTCCCCTCGGGTTTCACATGCGCAGCGTCGGCGAACACCGGGAATTGTTCCACTTCCTCGGTTGGAAGCGCGGGGACGTTTAACAACCTGACGGTTACAGTGGTGGATACGTCCAACGCGTCCGTCCCAGCCAACTCGATCACGTCAAATGCTTTAAGTATGACAGTAAACCCGGAGATGACGATTACGGCCCCATCTTCGGTGCCTGCGGCAGTCATTGGCCGGAGCTACGGGAAGGCTTCGGCGACATGCAGTGGCGGCCAAGCCTGTGCGCCGGCGGTTTACACCGTCCCCGCCACGACGCCTGGCTTGGGCGGTTACACTTTCACGCCGAACAATTTCCCCGCAGGCTTCAGTTGCCCGACCAGCACCAATACCGCCAACTGCCAGGCGGCAACGGTGGGAGGAGCGGCAGGAACCTTCACCACGCCCACGGTGGCGGTTGCGGACACGGCGAATGCATCGACGCCGAGCAACACGGTGACATCCTCAGCGATCTCTTTCACCGTCAATCCGGAAATGAACTTTACGGCCGTCCCCGCGAGCATGGCAGACGCAGTAACCGGACGCACTTATGGTCAGAATAGCAACTGCGGGGCAGGCGGGAGTACGGCTTGCGTGCCGCTCACTTATACCATTCAGACGGGCGCCGGCTTGGGCGGATACTCGTATGCCTTCTCGCCTGCCATAAATATCACTTGTTCCGGCAGCGGGACAACGACGAACTGCACCTCCGCTTCCGTCGGGGCGGCCGGGACTTATACTACGGCGCACGCTTCGGTAACCGATACCGCCAACGCTTCTACCCCCAGCAATACCGTTGCGTCATCAAGTGGAACGATGATCGTGCACAGCGAATTGGCGCTCACGCCACCGGCATCCATCGCGGCAGCAGTTACCGGCCGCCCCTACGGCCAGGGAACCGTCTGCGGTGCAAGTGGAACGGCTGCATGCGCCACGGCCAACTACGCGATCGCCAACGGACTCGGCAACTACGTATCACCGGCAACGATGACTACCACGGCGGGCACATTTACCTGTCCGCTCTCTGCCACCACCTATCAATGCTCGAGTGGCATTATCACGGGCTCGGGAACCCCTACGCTGAGCTTAAATGCTTCCGAGACCGGAAATGCATCCACACCGGGTCATAGCGTAACGGATAGCAGCAAGACTTTGCCCATCAACCCCGAGCTGAATTTCACCAGTACCCCGTCGAGTCCCTTTAATGACGCCGTGGTGGGACGAAACTACGGCCAGGGCAGCTCCTGTGGGACGGGCAGTTCGCCTTGCGCGCCGCTTACGTATGTCATCCTGAGTGGCAGCGGTTTGGGCGGATACTCGTACGCATTCACTTTGAATAGTGGCGCAGGAGGATTTACCTGCACTTCAGGGTCAGCCACTACCAACTGTACTTCTGGCAATGTGACGGGAGCGGCCAACATCTACAACGCCGTTCATGTTTCGGTAACTGATACGGCTAACGCCTCTACGCCTGGCAACACTGTCCCGTCCTCGAACGGCACCCTGACGGTGCACCCGGAGATGGCCGTGACCCCGCCTGCGGCAGTTGCCACGGCGGTGCATGGGCGGACTTACGGAACGGGGGCGAACTGCTCAGGAGGTCAGTGCCAGACTCTCCAGTACGCCTTAAGCAATGGCTTGGGCAACTACACGAGCACCGGGAGCTCGCTCAGTACCCCCTCCGATAATTTCAATTGCACGCTTACTAGTCCCACGTTCTCATGCTCGGACGCCACAGGGATATCGGGGGCCGGCGGCAGCAATCCTGCGCTGACCTTCACGGGAGCCGAGAACGGCAATGCCTCAACGCCGGTGCACAGTGTGACCGATACTTCTAAGACCCTCAGCACCAACGCCGAGATGACGGTAACTCCTCCCGCATCCGTTCCTGTAGCAGTCACGGGCCGGTCTTACGGCACAGCAGCTTCGGGATGCACTGGCGGCGCGTGCGTAGGCCTGTCATATGGCGTCAGCAACGGACTGGGGAACTACACGTCGACCGGGAGTTCGCTTAAAGCCGGGTCCGACACTTTCAACTGCACGCTTGCCGGAACCACCTACACGTGCAGCGATGCGACCATTTCAGGTTCCACCAACGCTGCGCTCACTTTCACGGGTGCGGAAACAGGCAACGTCTCGACGCCGGGTAACACGGTGACCGACACCTCCAAGATAATAACCATCAATCCGGAAATGACCGTAACGGCGCCCCCCAGTGTGCCCCCGGCCGTGCAGGGGCGTGCCTACGGCACCGGGACTGGCTGCACAGGCCCGGGAGGCAATTGTGCGCCCCTCCAGTACACCGTGAGCAACGGCTTGGCTACGTATTCAACCACGGGTACTACCCTCGCCACGCCGTCAGATTCGTTCTCCTGCTCGTTAGCATCAGGAACGTTCTCGTGTGCCGCGACAGGAACAATTAAAGGCGCGGGGGGCACCAGCCCAACCTTAACCTTCACTGCCGCGGAGACGGGCAACGCCGCAACCCCGGGAAACACCAAAACCGACACGTCAAGAACCCTCAGTATAAGCCCCCCACTTTCCGTAACACCGCCGGCTTCGGTGGCGACCGCCGTAACGGGCCGTCCCTTTGGCACGGGCCAGGGCTGCGCGGGCGGCGCTTGTGCCCCTTTGCAGTACAGCTTGAGCAACGGGTTGGGGAACTATACATTGACCGGCACTTCGCTCGCCGGCTCGGCTGATAGCTTTACGTGCGTGCTTGCCTCTCCCGTCTTCTCATGCTCCCGTGCCGGGATACTGTTAAACACTTCCAGCGGTCCTGCCAACGAGTTGCTGACCTTCACGGGCGCGGAAGCGGGCAACGCCTCGGCCCCGGGAGGTACTGTTGTCGACACGTCTCAGACATTGAATGTGAACCCTCCGTTGACTGTTAGCGTCAATATCGGTAGCACCGGTTACGCAGCCGGAACTACTTGGCCGGCTGCCGTGGTCAATCGGCCTTACGGGTCCGGCAGCGGTTGCAACGGCAGCTCCTGTAACCCTCCCATCTATGGCGCCTCGGGTGGCTTGGGAGGGGACACATTCACGTACAACGTTCTGACGGGAATGGGCTTCACCTGTACGCCGTCCGATCCGAACCCGAGCAGCTTGACGTGCTCGGCAGCAGCGAACGCTCTGACGGCCGCAGGCCCCTTCAGCCCCAGCGTGACTGCCACCGATACCCCCAACGTCTCGACTCCGGCAGCCACCGCCAGCACCGATACCAGCAGCAAATTGACTAATTCCTTGACGATCAACCCAGAACTTTTCATTCTCAACGCGTACATGGAGAACGCCACGCTTGGGGAGCCGTATTCCGTCACCTTCGACTCGGGCGCGGCGGGTGGCCAGCCATGCACCTCGTTGGCGCCGGCCAACTGTGCGGGAAGCGGGCGCCCTTATACGTGGTCAGTCACCTCCGGCGGCATCGGCAGCCTGTGCTTCGTCAATACCCCCTCGTCCATCCCCGGAGGATGCGCCGCCAGTTCCACGCCGTTTGGCAATCCAACCAATCCCGGCGATGATCTTTCGGCACAGATCCGGGGGTATTTCGAAGGGACGCTCACTACCGATACAAGTTCCGGGGCCTACATCCCTCCTTCGAGTCGCGCCATCACCGTCCAAGCGGCGGATGCGGGAAACACGACGACGCCCGCGTGTGGCTCAACCGGTGTGGTGGCCTGCCCGACGCTTGCGCTTAGCGGCGTTAAGGTGCTTCCCCCTAACGGATTTGCTGCCACCAATGCGTCTGGGTCCGGCGCTCAGGGTGGTACGCTCTTCGCTTTTGATTCGAATTCGTTCGCAACCGCCTTCAACCTCGTAGAGGGTGCAGGGACTTCCCCCGTGATGCCCCGCGTTACACCGGACGGGCAATGGGTCTATCTCACCTTGGAAGGTTTCAAGACCGTGGACGCGGCCGACGCGTTGCACGGATCTTCCATTGGATGGACCGGCATCTCGAATACCTCCGGAGCGAACGTTCCGACTTCAATCGATATCGAGCCGCAGCAGTACTTCCCCAGCGTGACAGGAAACCCGGGCGGCTGCACGACCGGGACTTGCTCCAACCTGCAACCGTACATTCGCTATGATGCCTGGCTTTCCGAGCCCACCAACGGACTGGTGGAGCCTATTCCCGAGGCCGAAAACCCCGGACCGATGCCGGCCCGCCTCTCCTCGGCTAACGCATTTACGCTGGCGAATCCCGACAATCTCGTGATCAACGGTACGGACCCCACCCAGGCGTTCGTGTCGCAAAACTACAACGTATCTGGTGGTGCGAATTGCGGTGCGCTCCCGACCGCGTGCAGTACCCTGGCGGTGCTGACCCTTCCGAGCCTCTCTGCGAATGCGCCCACGACCTATCAAGGCGTTACCAGTCTCCTGACTGATTTCAATACCCTGGGCCTGCTGGGCGGAGCGCTTGGCGTTGATACCCGGGGTCAATATGTGGCGACGGCCACCACGGACGAGACCGGGACGTACCAGTATCTGACCATAACGTCCACCGGCGCTTCGCCGGCCCTGAACACCTATGTCCCCACTACCGCCGGTCCGACCGGTATGGTGAACGTTTGCTCCAACGGCGGCGCGCCAAACGCCGTGGTCACATCGCCCGACAGCACCCGGATGTTCATTGCTTGCCAGGACACCACTAACACGCCTCAACTTGATAACACCATTGACGTTTGGAATATTTCGGCGGGAAACCTGGCGCGCACCGCCGTCATCACGTTACCGGTCTCGATGGACAACACGACGGCGGGTGCAACACTGAGCGCCGAGAATGGCTGTGAGACGCCGGTGGACGTCAAAGCCAAACTCTCTACGAATGGTACGTACGGCACGCGCTTGTTTGTGAGTTGCCGTGATTCCGACACGATTGTGCCCATCGACTACAACACCGGCACTGACCTCTCTTCCGTGAACGCAGTAGTTTCCACCGATGCTACCGTAGTCACAAATGCGACGGGTACCGGCGGCAGCAACCAATATGTGAACGCGTGCGGAAGCAGTCTATCGTCTCCGTCTGGTTCTTGTCCGCTTTATCTCGATCTGGCGCCCAATCCAGCGATCCACTTCACCACGGGCGGTTACGCTCCTTCACTTTCATACAGCTTGCCGGCTGCCACCCACAACGTATCCTACGCTTTCCAGATCGTCGCGGAGGGTGGGGCGGCCACCGGTGTTGGATCCTCAGGGCTTGTGCGCCGGACTTTCAGCACTCCCAACCCCGCCGATCCCTTGGGAACGCAGGCGGGCGCTTGTGCTGGTTTGGCGCTGGATCCAGTCTCGGGGACCGTCAGAGGCACGCCTACAGCAACCGGCCCCTGCTCGTTCGTTGTTCGGGTTACGGACGCTTCATCGCCCGGGCAGTTCGTGGAGAGAGCGTTCTCAATTACGGTTGAGTGAGTAACCCGGTTACCGCCCGTTAGGGATCGATGCAGCGAACTCGGGACTCGGAGAATCCAACGCGAGTCCCGAGTTTTCAATCCTTCGCAACCTCGTGACTCCCTTGTTGCAGCCTGCCCGAACCTTCCCACGCTTTGGGGTTTTCGCCTTCCTGCCATCATCGAAATGGGCGAACCTCTTATGAACGGTCGCGCGTGTCGAAGCTGAATTCGTTCGTACGTGAGGGTGCTGTGCGACCAAGCCCGAGCGTGCGCGCGGTTCGCCAAATTCTTCCGAAGGGTAAATCTGACCCGTGTTGGGCAAATTCTTCTCAGCCCGAGCCGGAAACTGTGGGCCTCGCTCTTGGCATCCGGCTGAAATATCGCGGGTTTTATAGCACATTGACTTCTGGCACGGTGAATGCATCAACTCCATGTCGACGAGCGAAGTAGGGGCGTAGCGAGGCGCATAGGGGATCGTCGGGCAGGCTCTGAGGGACTCCGTACCGAGCACGCTGGCAGACGAGCCGGCCGGGATGGTCGCGCCTAAACGGTCGAGTGAGGCCCCAACTTAAGCTTTACCACGCGCTCCAACGCAGCAAGAAATTTTTGCGTTGGATTCTCATACCCCTGCGGCTGCCCGGCTTGCCAGGCAGCCGCAGCCCGCCTAAGGTTAGGCTACAGCGCCTCCTCTGAGGGACCGCTTTTCAGTTGACGAAGTTCCCCCCCCGTGCTATAAACCTTACGTTTGATTCTGCCGATCCACACATAGCGGCCTGTTCCTCGGTAGCTCAATGGTAGAGCATTCGGCTGTTAACCGAAGGGTTCCAGGTTCGAGTCCTGGCCGAGGAGCCAGTTTTTCAATAACTTAGCGTCAAAAGCCAAAAACCCAAAAGTACCAAGTCGTACCACCTAGACCCCCAGAAGCATCTTGACGACTCCGCTGTTGGCCTCACGGTGTGCCGAGGTCAAGTCCGGGTCAAGGCCGTAGATTTCCGCTGTTGTTCTGACGTTCGCGTGCCGCATCAGTTCTTTTTGAACTTCCAGCGATGTGCCGCACCGATTCAAAGTCGCACGGTAGGTGTGCCGAAACGTGTGCCAGCCCACCTTGCCGATTTCCGCCTTCGTGGCCGCTGGCAGGATGTGATCCTTGAGGATCATCCCGTGCCAACGTGCCTTGCCGGTATCTCCGGAAAAGACATAATCTGAATTAGTGGTGTAGTGCGCCTTCCTTTTCCAGTCGAGCAGGGCCGTGGCAAGGTCTGGGTCAAGTGGCACGGGCTTTTCTGAGGCTTCGGTTTTTGTAGTGTCTTCTCTGCCTGCTACCACGCTGTGTCTAACGTCGGTTGCAAGGTTCTGCCACTTGATATCGCCCCACTTTAACCCGACAATTTCACAGACCCGCAGTCCAGTGCATCCAGCGACTAAGAGCATAGTCCGGTAGGGGTCATTCAGTTTGTCCAACAAAGCCCGGAACTCTTCCGGTGTGAGCACTCGCGGGATTTTGAGCCGTCTGGTGCTCTGCCGAACAAGTTGAATGGGGTTATGGTCAACTAACTTCCAGCGCCAAGCCCATTGATAGAGCAAGTAGAGGGCGTTCCTGATGTGGGCCTTGGTCTTCGGTGCTAGGGGCTTTTCTGTCTTCCTGCCTCGCAGGGACTCAAGCCAATCCATCACTGACATGGGGTCTACCCTGTCTAGTGTCCTGTCCCGGCTAACGATTTACAATAGCGGTCGCGACCGGTCGTCGTCTCGGTTGTCAACAATTACGCGGGACACCACACTAGGAACATGTCGCCCCAGCGTGGCCGGATGTAAGCCTCAAAGTACGTGCGATACCCGGACTGCGTTTGGAATCGCCGTTCGTTAGGCAATTCCTCTTTCACGAAACGATCTACCAATCCGCCCACCGTCACGGAGTGAAATCGCTGTTGCGAATTCTGGGCATTAACCTGAGTTCGAAGATGTTCAACTGCCCGCTCCGCATCGGCCTTTGTGGGTAGCTTTTCAACCGTTCCAACTAACACTGAGTTTCGCTTTCCATTCTCGAAATAGCGGAATTGCCAAACCATGGGCCCTTTCTTCCGCTTCCTCACCGTCAAATTTCCATATTGGTAACGTGACCGCATACGACCTCCATTCAGAACGAGGTTTGCATGCGACACGGCTGGCTCTGCGATTTTAGCTTGGTCTCCACCCATGACTCAAGCGCAGAGACCCGGTACCAGCGATTCCGCATCCGAGGTTGGAGGTGCGCGAAATAGTTAGTCCGGGCGCGCCGGAGGCGGTTAGGCAGATTCGCATAGGCTTTGTCGGCGGGGCAGGGCGGGAAAATACACCCGGTGAGGTCGGCACTACGGCGAGAGGGGCGCAAGTCGCCGCACGCGGCACGAAGGTTCGGCCGAAGCGCGGGGCGGAACTCCGGGAGGGGAGGAGAAGACTCTTAGGGGGATGAGCCCTCGGGGAAGCAGGGGTCCTGACAGAGTTCGCGGGCTATGAGGCGTGCCCAGTAGCGTTGCGTTCGGCCGCGACGGACGGCCGGTTTCAGATTGAGAACCCAGAAAGCATGAAAGAGGTTGTAGGCCAGGAAGGCGACGAGCAGAAAGGACTCGATGGCCGGGGGGTGGTGTTTATACACATGGTCGGAGTGCCACTCGTTGGCCAGCTCGTTGAATCCATAGTTCTCAATATCCCAGCGACGATGCCCCAAGCCGACGGCTTGTTCGGTCGCTGCCTGCGTCACCGGTAGCGTCGTGGCCCAAACCCACTCGGTCATAATCGACTCGACCTGCTTCGTCGTTTGACGGCGCACCTGATAGGTTTCTCGCGAACGGATGACCCGCACGGGGGCGTTCACTTGAGGCCAAGTGGTGAGGTCCGACACGTCCCACCACTGGCAGTGACGCGACCGATACTTTCCCTCTTCGGGCGGCGTCACCCCAAACAAACCGCAGGCATCCTGGTAGAGGTCGCGCCGCTCGTCCTTGAGGACCACCAGCGCGTGCTTACCGTGGGCCAGCAGGAGATTGAAGAAGGGGGCCTGGGCATAGAGACCATCGGCCAACAGCAACTGAAACGCGCGGGGGTAACGGGCCAGGACGCGATCCAGCAAGCGCCGGGCCGTGGTCACCTCGTCTTCGCCGGGCCGCTGGGGTTCCAGATCGAGCAGGATCCGCAACTCCGAACCCGTCAACAACTGCAGCGTGACGTTCCGATGGTAGTACTGAATCCTCTCGCCTTGCTCGGTGTGCATCGTCCGCTGCAAGCATCCCGAGCAGCGACGGCGATAGCTGGCGTGGGTCTCGTGACCGTCGAGAACCGCCACGCCCAGTCCACCGATGTCCGGCAAGGCTTTGTTCCGCTTCAGGCGGGAGTAGACGTGATGCAGCCCCTCGCGCAGTTCGTGGGCGACGAGGCCGGCGTGCACGCGCCCCAGGGTGTCGCTACTTCCGGGCGAACACCCCAGCCACTGTTTCCAGAACCGCGAGAGGCGGTGCTCTTCCAGCGCGTTCAAGCTGCCCAAGCGGGACCAGAACATCACCAAGCTGGCTTTCAGGAGAACGGCCGCCGGGATACGGGGTTGTCGTCGGGGATCCTGGACCGCCGCGACGATCCGTTCCGAAAGACCGTAGACAGTCTCGCCATACCGGATCAGGCGGCGGAGAACGGGATCACTCCTTGCGATCGAGCAGCCGCTGCCACTCGACCTCCGAGAGTTCCTCCAGCAGTTGCTGGATTTCTTGATAGCCCTGAACGCTCTGGCGGATGCGCTCTTCCCACTCCTTGGGCACGAACACCTGGCGCGGCTTGCCCCCCTGGCTCTGCACGAGGTACAGCGACGCGTGCAGTTCGCCGTGGGCACAGCGGCAGTTCGGTTTCCCGCAGCGGCGCAAACGAGGCGCCAACGTCCCGCGGAGAAAGCGCTGGCCCGAGACGATCTGCGTCAGGCGCGAGCGGCGTTTGCGCTCGCCTACCGGAAGACTGGAGCGGGATATCGGAGGGTTTTTCATCTGATATATTGCTACTATATCAGACAGAATCGGTGCTGTCAAGTCAAAAACGAATGCGAATCTGCTCGATCAGCGGGGACTGGGCAAAGCAATTGCAATTTCAAAGGGTTGAAGCAGGAAGGAAAGCACGAATGCGGAATCGCTGACCCGGTACCGCCAAAACTTTCCGACCTTGAGCGCCGGGACCTCGCCCCGCTTCGCCCACCGCTCCAACACCTTGGAATGGACCTTTAGTATTCGTCCGGCTTCCGCGGAGGTCAAAAGTGGTTCCATTTTGCTCTCCCCTCCCAACAGTCATGGAAAGTAATACTCAAAGGTCTGCGGCTTCAGTCAGGTATGGACTCCCTCCCCGCATTTTTGGCTCCCGTTGAACAGGAAGAAGGTCACATCCTTGTCCTGTCCCATTTTCATTACTCCTGACGGCTATTGCCGCACCTAAATTCACCCACACGCCGCCCTTGAAGTCGAGCAGGATCGGTGCCTTTGCCTCACCGGTAGCCGCACCGGGTTTTGACCGGGTGAAGGCTTGCGCAAGCACCCATCACATCCACCTGATGACAGTAACCAACTACGGCACTTCCTCGCAGGTGACGTGAGGCATGGCCTACCGAAGTCTGTCCTTGTCCGTCGTGACCTCCGAAACCCCTGCGGGGTCGTCGAGGCCCATCTTCATCACCTGCTTGGCCAGCGCCCTGGCAGCTTTGAGCCTGTTATCCGATATCAGCCTCGCCAGCTTGATTCCCTCCGCGGCGATGATGCGAACTTGGGCGTGCGGCTCCACGGGCGGCTCGAGGGCGAATACTCCAAAGATAGCTACAACGGCGGCAGTCGCACTTGAGAGTCTCCATGGAAATGACTGCGTACTGCAAATGGCAGTGACTTGGAGGTAGAGGTGCGGGTCGCCGTTATTCACCGTATTGGTATTCGGCAGCAGGATCTGGAGTTGAAAAAAAACGGGAAGGCCCTCCTCAGGGGCCTCGACAGATAGCGAACAAAGAGCGTCGGGCGTTTCAATCCTTCTCGGTTCAGCTTCGGACACGTCCTACCTCCAGCAGCTGCGCGGAGACCAGTCTCCACCTTCAGAGCAAGAACTACGGCATAGCGCGCCTGGAAAGGAACCAACGTACCGGCGCAGTTACTTACGACCGGGCGCGTACGTTCGGCAGATCAATTCGATCGCGGTTACGGACCGCGCCGGAAATTGCCAAGTCATGGGCAGGGCAGGTAACAGAGGCTTCTCCTGGGGAGCAAAGACATCCGGATGATCCTGGTCCACATGGCTCCGCGGGTCTTCGGGAGCGATTTCGTATGCTGTGCCACTGACGAGGACCATGCCCTGCACTTCCAACGTAGCCTCCACAGCGCGGCGGTAGTTGCTGTTGGCAACGTGCAGGAAGATTTTGTCCCCCGTCCGGCTGGCGGCGATATCAAGATCGGCCGGCGCCGAACGAACCGAGACGGAGTGCGTGCCATTCACACGCTTGAAGAGCCGCATCACGCTTCCCACCGGCATTAAGTAGGAGCGGCCGAGGGGCACGATAATAGCATTGGACGTCCAGCGGTTACCCTCGAAGTCCGCGCCTGTGGCGATTTTGACCATATCGCCATGCCGTTGATAGACATTCATGACGCGCGCGTGATATACGCCCGTGAGCCACTCCTGCAGCAGGGGGCTTACGTTATGCATCAGCCCCAAGTGACCTTCCGTGATGGCTATCTTGGCAGGTGAGCGCTGGTCCCGAATGATCGTTTCCACGGCATGCAGGTGCGGTTCGACATTCTTATAGGCGGCTTGCAGTTCATTCCAAGCCTGCTCGGGGTCCTGCTGGTATCGCCAGGAACGAATGCTGGCGTCAGGATCGCTCGGGGATTGACCCATGTGGAACGCTACGAGGTCTATGTACTCACCGGCACGCTTGAGCAGTTCGGTGGCCCACCATTCCCGGCCTTCACGCACGTCCTGGTCCCCCCAGCCGATGAGTTGCACGCTTCGGTCGCGCTCCCGCATGGCCTTTGCGAACTCAATCGTGTGGGTGATGCTCTCATCCTTCGTGAAGCCTACCTTACTGTAAGAGGTCTCGTTGCCGATTTGCCAAAACTTTACATTAAAAGGCTCCGGGCTCCCGTTCTTCCTGCGCTCGGGATTGTCCGGGTCGTTGCAGTAGGTGACCCAATCCGCGGCTTCACGGGCGTGGCCCGAACGATTTTGTCCGTCAGGCGTTTTCCAGAATTGCCGGCGTCCGTCACTAAGAAAATTAACGCAAATCAGCGGCGCCGCGCCTACCCGCCGACATAGGTCGACGAACTCGTGCGTACCAATGCGGCTCCACTCCTTGCCGCCCCACACGTAATTGAAGGCCGGCGGCCGCGCCTTTGCCGGTCCGACGCCCTCCCGCCATTTATAGTAATCAACGTGCAGACCGCCCCAACGTATGCAGCCAGGACTGAGACGGCTGACGATGTCTATAAAATCCTTGCGCCAATCGTCCTGGACCCAGTCCCACGCGCCTTCAACCGAGGCATCGGTGGTTCCCAATGGCTCCATGAACTGCATGTAGAGGTAGGGGGATATTTCAAACCTGGGCGTGGGGTCCACGACGATGGCCTTGGCGCCGGCAGGTTCATTTGCCATGCGCACCCAAGTGCCTTGGCGGGAAGGGCCCAAAGCGGTCAGAATTCCCGTTCCGGCAGCGCAGTCCTTGAGAAACTCGCGTCGATTTCTATTCATTTCGTCACCTCTTATTATCCTGATTCCTGGTTTTCACACGAGCGTTGCCGGCAATGATTTTCCCTATGCCATCTGGGTGCAAGGGAATGATTCCCACCAGGCTCCCGTGCGCCCGCGTGAAGCCACTGCCCGCAGCCTAAGCGTGCCGTGGCGCTTTGTCGGCTCGGGTTTCCCCACGCTCAATATGTCGGATGGGAAGGAGAACGGCTTGACCCACGGAAATTTCGAATTCATCCGGTTTGACGGCGCGCTCCACGTGTTTAGCCTGGATTACCCGCACGGTCACGAATACCTTTACACGTTGTTGGACTCTGCCCGTCCGCTTAATTAGGGCAGCGGCTTCGCATTGGACGTCCCCGCTCAGGGGTTCAACCGGATGATCACCTGTGACGCTGGCGCACTTTACGACTGGCGGAAATATGACGGCTATTGTTATCAGAACATTCTTGCCCTGATCAATACCGCCCAGTCGCGCCGCGTGAATCACGCCGGGCAGGATTTCAATCAAGCTGGCCTCTATTAAGGGAAAGGTTTTGGGCAGAACCTTGACGTTGAGCGGCCGGCAAACGATGTACTCCGCGAAAGCTCCCCAGACATACCGGCAAATAATGTGGTCCCGGCTTCGAGTCCCACCACATTCGGGCCGACTTTATCAATCACGCCGGCGACTTCACGGCCGAGCGTTGCGGGCGTCTCCAAGAACTCCGCCTGGCGCGTTTCCCGGGAGGCTTCGACGTCAGAACCGCAGACGCCCACTCATTTGATTTTGACGCGAACCTCGCCGTCGCCGGGCTCGAGGATTTCCGCGCGGCCAATCGACAGCCGTCCGGGCGCCTCCAGGATAGCCACACGCTGGGCGCGGAGGTGCCAAGTTTCCAGCGGCCTTAATTTGGCTTGAGTCATTTGCATGGACGGGGCTCACTCACCGATCTAGCCGCAGCATTACTGTTTCACCTGCGGGTAATTGAATCACCTCAGTTGCCATATCTTCCTGGGCTCTCAAGTCATAGAATTCCCTTTGCACGCGACTCTCGACTTCCACCCGAACGTGCCGTCCCTCTTCGTTGAGGTTCGTCATGTAGAGCAGCTTGCCCAAAGGGCCATCTACAAAGCGTGCTTCCACGCTTCCCAGGGGCCGGCCGTCCGCGCTGCGGACGCGCACAGGTCGAGACACTCCGGCCCTTTCCAGAATCCAGTCGAGGAGACCGGAGAGGTCAGGTTCCGGGAAGGCTGTCGCCGAAAAATAGATTCTGCCATTTCCCTGATCGAATGAAGCGAGGGCCAGCTCGCCGTCGGGAAAGGTCGCAAGGGTCTGAGATAGAGAGGATGAAGCGATCTCCACTCGAGTGCCCATCGCACGCAGTTCCCCACGACAAAGGCCTAAAAGGTCGGCGGATTTGACCACCAAGTTCACGGCAGGTTCGGAGCGATAGACCACACGCTCTCGAAACGTCTGGTCATAGGACTGCTCAGCCTCCCTGGTACGGTCAGCCTCAGGTTGTTCAACCCGACGCACCGTGATTCCAAGCTGCTGCATGTAGTTCAGCGGCCGGTTGTATTCATCGCTTAGGAAAGAAGGAGGAAGCAGGAGTACCGTGCCACCTTGCGCGACGTACCGATGGATCCTTTGAACAACTTCCGCACGTTCGTGAGACACGGCTGGCACAATCAGGACCCGGAATCTTTCCAGCTTTCCGCGTAAGATTTGATCCTCTGATACAAACGTCACGGGTATGTCAAGATAACGGGCCGCTTCGTATGCGTTTTCGAGCTCTCGCAGGTAGGGCGTGGTCGCCCAAGTCAGCATCTCAGGCGGGACCTGGAGCAAGGAAGTTTTCGAGTACAGAATTGCCACCTGCGCGGGCGAGAAGGCGAAAGCAGAGATTTCCTTCGCAAGCCGGCGCCCGTCAAGCACACCGCGAAACAGGTCGGAAATGTGATGGAGCGACCAGTTCCAGCTATGCGGCGGAGAATCGTCAATGGAACGAGGATATTCCGAAGGAGGCTGCGAGGGCCACTGCCAGATTTGGATGACCGATTTCCCGTGCAACATGTGCGGAAGCAAACAGCGTGGCCGGCGCAGGTTCATTTCCGGATCGGCAAGGGGCTTGCGCTGATCAGACAGAGCGAGCTGGAGGTCCATCCCTGAAGTCGAACCGCTGCCCTCGTGGAGAATCACATCATCGACCCGATTGATGATCTGCTCCTCGTCGATTCCTGAAGTTCCGTTGCTTCCGACGAGCATGCTGGAGCTGCCGCCTGCCGCGATGGGCGTCGTTGGATCGTAGCGGCGCACGACGCTCTTCACCCATACCAAGTAATCAGTGAAGCGCTCCTGATTGAAGCATGCCCAGTCGTACCACTGGGCGCGATTTGTTCCGGGAAGAGGCCGGGCATGCTGGGTGGGCGGAGCGACAATCTCCTGAAAGCTCGTGTAGTGGGTTCCCCAGGCGTCGTTGAGCCGCGCAATCGTGCCATGCTTTTTCTCCAGCCAAGCCCGAAACATTTGCTGAGAGCGTTCGCAATAGCAGATGTATTGGAGTTCATAACCCAAAATGTTGTAAAGCAGCTCGGGATTCGACGTCCACGTGCTCACGTTGTCTTTGATGTAGCGTTCTACGGCTTCCTGGATGTGCGGGCTTTCCAGGCAAATGACAACGGGCTCTTTCTTCCCGCCCATGGAGTTGAGGTCGCGGATCAGATGGCCGCACCATCCGTCCCAGCCCACGCGGTGGGTGTCCGGATACTTCTTGAACGCCTCGTAAACCGGCGACTCGTCCACCGTCCAGCGTGAGCCTCCCCCCACGGAGTAGCTTTCAATGTGTTGCCGGGGCGTGGCAAAGAATCGCAACAGGTCTCCGGTGGGGCCATGAAGAGAAACAATGAACAGGGGATGTCCGTCTGCCCCGCGAAAGAATCCATCCTTCGAACTCAATCCCCGCAGATGAGGATAGGGGGAGATAAGCGGCCCCGCCACCTGCGTATCGTCTCCGCGCGGGGAGCTCCGCTCACCGGTGATCAACTGGTGCAGCCGCTCTCGCTCGGCCCGGCAGATTTGAGTTACCTCGTTGAAGATCACCAGCTTCTGCTGATCGTTGTTGAACCAGGGGAGCTGGGGCCGCAGGAAGAGTCCGATTTCCGCCACCGTCAGCTCGGCCTCGGAGTAAATAGTGTCCAAACCCAGGTGGGAAGCGCTGGTGATGGCTTCATGCAGCGCCTGATACTGCTCCTGCGCCTCGAGTCGCGCGGCCTTTACCGTCTCACTTTCAGGAATCTTGTCCGGAGGCGCCGCCTGGGAGATTTTAACCTCCCGCCCTTCGATGACAACCTGCAGGTCGGTCGGCGACTTGATCGGCGTAGTGACATCAGCACCCATCCCGCCCGCCAAGCGGAAATCATCGAAGTAAAGCGTTAGCGGATGCCTCATGCGGTTGGCGCTTATGGTAAAGCTCCGGATCCGATCAAGGGCGATAGCGCGCAATTCGGAGGTGGTCCGCAGGCCCTTCAGGACGAAATCCACGTGTGTCCAGCCGGGTGCCAGGAAGAGCTTGCCGTCTCCGCGATAGTAGTCGTAAAGGGAGGCCTCGGAGCCACTTTCTCCCCCGGCGTCAAAAAGATCCAAGGAAAGAATCGCGGGTGAGGGTTCCGGATTGAAAACGTCGAACAGGAGGCGGTCGTAGCTGCTCCAGTCGGCGTTCTTCCAATGAGCCGAGAAGGAGTTTGTCTTGGCGTCGAACCTCGTCTCCAGGGCATAGCGGCCGCTCGCAGGGTGCGCAGTGGTGCGTTCCACGGAACCCTGCCACCGGCCGGGCACTAGCTCCGCTTCGAAATCGTCCAGCATTTGTATCTTCGATCCGCTGGCGGCGGAGGACGATTCCTGAGGAGGTTCCGACAGGAATCCTGCGGATGCGATCGTCAAGAAAATGACAGGAAAACCGATCAGGCCACTACGCCACCCCCGGCGCGCGGACTTGAAAACGGCCGGTTGACGACCCCTCTCAATTGCCTTAAGTGCTGACGAGCTTGGGCGCTTGAATAAACTCCAGAACCTCAGAACCTTTCCGATTATCATCGCAATGCTCCCCTGTTCTGCTCAACCCGTAATAAATAGCACGGAAACGACGGCCCCGCACGATCTCCCCTCACCTCACAGCTATGACCACGTGAACGATCGAAAAAAACGCTTTCATTCAACGTTCAACGTAAAGGAAATCTCCTGCCAATGAGGCGAGTACGCGCGCGGTCTATCACTTCCAAAGACGCGCCGACACGTGAGACAAAATTCGTTTTATTGATCAGTAGCGAGTCCGAGCGTATCCGTAACTGCTGAACACTCTACGGGGGTTTGATTCTCACCCGGCCGTTACAGTCATCAATGGTCAAGACGTACCCATCCTGCCAGGGCTTCAGGCAGGCTACCCGCCTTCCGGAACTGCTGCGGGTGTCCAGTCAGCCGGTACAGCGCGGCACTGTAATCGAAATCCCGGTCCGGCGGGGTCAGCAGCACCAGTTCGTGCGGCGCAAACAGTGCCGCGGCTTCAGGAGTGTCGGTTACTCGCAGAATGTTCAGCAGTGGCGGGCCATTCCAATGCGTCGTCAGAGGATGGTCAAGGATCACGCGCCCGGGACGGGAATCCATGATAGCAGCGTACATCGCGAGGATACCCATTTCCCCTTTGCCATAGAGTGAAATCGCGGCGTGGTCAATCTTGAGATCAGTGGTCATATAGTCGATGGCTCGCATGATATCCCAGACTTGCATCGATTCGATGGTCGCTCCCAGTATCTCTGAAGTTCTTTCCAGGGTGATCCACTCTCTGTCGCTGATGGGAAAATCTGTGGCGCGCGGCTGGAGCACCAGTATTTCGTACCTGCCGAACAAGGGAAGCAAGGTGTCGAAATCGACTTCTGAGATGTCATCGTGGCGCCCTTTGACGTAGATCAGCGCCCGCCGAGGCTTCTCCGGGCCAGTCGGCCGGTACAATTTACCGGAAATCCTGATCAAAGGCTCGCTGGTGAAGGTGACGTTAAAAACATTCGTGTATTTGTTAGCCCATGAGTCAGAGGTAGGCTTGACCTCAGCGTCAAGCGGAACGGGTGATTGGGGAAACGCCCGAAAGACCTTCTCCCTCAGCCCGTCAAGGATTTGTTTCCGTCTGGCGCGCCAAGCTTCGGCACTCTGCCATTTGCGAAGCGGCGCAACAGGGATGAACTGATTGTGAATCTTATAGTTCGCGGCGTCAGCGGCCTGCTTCGACAAGCAGGCGAGTTGGGCGCCGGGTATAGGGGTGAAGTCGCCATCGTCGTACGGAGTCTGGTCGCCTCTGAGCCAGCGCTGAATCCAGGTGGCTGACTCGGCGCGAAGAGGGACATTATCCTGATGGGGGGTATCCTGGTCGAAGGAGGCTATTTTATCTTGTGCACCATAGAGGGCGTAAATCGTTTGCAGCTTTTGGTAGATGGCATTATAGCCTGCCGGAGGGAACATGGGATCACGCCGCGCGCTGATGATCTTGAGAGGGCGTGGAGCGATCAGAGCCCCAACGATCAAGAAATCTTTCTCGTATATATTGGGATAATAAATGCAGTCACAATTACCCTCTACGCCGTGCAGCGCCACCTGCGTGCCCGCGGTCCAGGTGGAAAGAGCGGGAACGGCCACCGCGACGCGATCGTCCAGAGCCGCCGTGTACCAGGTAATGGAGCCGCCCCCAGACTCTCCCGTAACCGCGATCCGGTGGGAATCTACCCAAGGAAGCGTTTGCAGATAATCGAGTCCCCGCATCGCATTCCAGACTTCGACTCCAGCAGGGGTGTAACCAAGGGATAGCCACTGCCACATGTTCTGATCATACAGCCCGTGGTGGATGCCGGGAACTTCACCGAACTCAAGCGTGTCGAGAATCAGGCAGACATACCCATGCTGCGCAAACCACATCGCGTGCCGTTGGTAAGGCCCCTTGGCTCCATAAGGATCGGGTGAGTGGCCGCAAAGATAGAGTACGGTGGGGAAAGGCTGCTTTCCTTGTTTGGGAATGTAAAGGTCGCCGGTAACATAAAGTCCGGGCATGCTCTGATAAACAACCTTTTCGATGCGCACGTCCGGCTTTTCAATCGTGCCGGTCACCTTCACATGGAGAGGTGTCCGCGGTGGCATCGGGTCAAGCCCCATCATGTAGGCCAACTGGCGCCGTACCTCTGGTCTCTCCTTTTTCCATTGTTGCAAATTATGAACATCTCTCAGGGTTTGCCCGCTGATCTCGGCTCCACGTTCCATCAGATATTGATAAAATGCCTTGCCTCGCGCTTCGTAAACTGTTTGGGGGGCAGCCTTAAGCTGAAGCGGCCAAAGACTGGCAGGTAAGAACAGAACCAAGCAGAGGACCCGGGCTTTCTCTCCGTAAATCTTTGCTGCTCGGTGCCAAATTTGAAGCATTTTCCCTCCTGCAGTAAAGGAATTCCTCTTAATGGCCGCTTGTTATAGATAGGGCTTTGAGAAGGGCCACGTGCGCCGATTCAATGGCGGCAGGATCGGAGGTGTAATCCTCGGGTGACCTTGCGACGCGCGCGGCAATCCACCTGGCTTCCGCTTTCTCCCCACGCGAATCCAGCATCAGCAGCAACTCAGCGTCTTCAAAGCCATCGCGCAGGTTTTCAAAGCGCACGGATGAGAGGGGTTCGCCATGCGGGCCGGGGTACAAGAGCCACCCGTCACCCAGGGGCCAGCGGGTCCGCTGCCAGTTCGTACGCGTAGTCCCTTTGTCGAAAGAGGCCCAGTCAATCCGCCCGGTATTGGGCCCCCACTGGTTCAATCCCCAATATTCGAATCCCGAAACCTGGCAAGCATATGTCAACCAGCCGATGATGCGCGCGTCCATCGCCGGGTATTCGATGAAGAGGTTAGGATGTTCATGAGGGTAAACGCACACTCCCCAGATAACCGGTTCTCCCGCCCTGCGGTTCTTCTCGACACCCGACTGATCGTATTGCCTGATATAAACGTCCCACATGTCGGTGTAACCGGCCAGCGCTCTCACTCCCGCAACGTTGTTCAGGCACAGCCATGTCTGGAGCTGCGGGTCAACGGATTTGACGAACTCATAATTTTTCTTGACCGTATCCCACATCTTCGGGCCCGGCTCGTCGGCATTATAAACGTACGCGTACTTGTCGAGGCCGCGCTCTTTAAGCATGGAGACATAGGCGCGCAAGAAATCAGCCATTGCCGCGTGCGTCTTCGGGTCCTGCTGTTCCCACCGCTGTTGGCGGTCGAAGATCGCAATGCAGAACCGTTGTATGCCGTACGGAAGGGCCAAGTCGATCAGTTGCTCGGCCGTGCTGAAGTCATAGCCGCTCGGACCCCAGTGAACGGGCCACGTTACGTGGCTCCTCGGCCCGAACTTTGAGGCAATCATGTCAGGAGTGGGCCCCAGACTGCCTGCCTCCTGGGACTTGCGCAGTTCGGTCTGGTTCCACCCCATGAGCATGTCGAAAGCAGGTCCCAGATGGTGTTCGTAAGCGAACCTAGCCCAGCGCTTGTACAATTGCAGGAAAGATCTTCCATCGATGCCCCCTGGGACCTCGTATTGGGCCTCGAGGTTGCCGGAAGGCATGAACGCTGCGTTACGCAACACCTGTTCTCTTGGCAGAGTTACATTGAAGACTTCGACGCGGTAGCTGCATTGCGCCACGCGCTGGTGTCCCTCCATCACAAGAAGTTTGCCGGTGTACATTCCCGGCGGCGTCCCAGCCGGAGCAAACAGCGTGACCCAGACAGGTTGTGTTTCACCCGCAGCCACGTCAAAGGGACGATTGGGCAGGAGTGGGTCGGGCCACCACCCGATCTTTGTGGCTTTGCCCCATGGCCGGCGATCATCGGCATGGGTTTCCACATAGCCGAGCAAGTTGGTTTGGACTTGAATCCCGGCGGTGCTTTTCCTCAGCGAACCTCCTTCGGGAGGATCTACCTCCACCGAAACGTCGCGCAGGCTTTCACCCTCGGCAGCGACCAGTAGCTGGAAAGACTGGTATTCACCCCTTGCCATCGAAAGTTGCCAGGTATCGCGTGTTCCGGACGCGCGCTCATCAAGAAAAACCTTTACAGCAGAACTTTGAAAGGAGAGCTTCAGGTTGCCGGAGGCGGCTGTGCCTGACGCCACGGCGAACAAGAAACAAAACAGCAAAGCCGGCAGATGCGACTCTTTTACTTTTTTGCGGCTCTCGTGTGCGGAATGCGTAATCGCCATCGTGTTTGTCAATTCCATCGTATCACCGCCGCCGAGTATCGGGTGGTGAAGATGAACAAGCGCTCCCGTGGTGGCAAGCCACCGTAGAGGAAGACCCAAGGAACTCTGAGAAGCGGTTTCGTTACGCAGGCTTGCTTTGGAAGCTCGGGCGTGAAGACGAAGCTGCCGGGGAGTACGAAGCGGCGCTGGAGCATCCCGAAACCCTTTGCCGAAAGACTGCCGCCCTTCGGGCAGGGCGGCCACCTGGCCCGACCAATCGAAGACCTTGTCGAGGTAGGCTTCGAACGGGTGTCGCTGCAAGGGTGAGGGCTCCTCCTATTTTTCCTGCTTCCGGCCTTACCTCTCGCCTAACCAACGGCGAAGATTCAAGTGGGTGATCATCGCCGCCGCCTTCTGGAAGCGCCGATGCAAGTCGACTCGCCGCCGGATTTCCGCGGAGCCGTACAGCACCCGGTCGATGCCGATTTCCTTTACCGCGTGCTCGAGGATGCCTACGCGCTCTATCCCCGATCCGGCCACATCGAAGTAAGTATTCTGGTGCTTGGCCACCAGATCAATCCGCGCGTAGATGTTGTCACGGCCGACGCCCAGGTGCGGAAACACGATCGTGTTATGGGGGAAGTTCTCAGCCAGGTACTGCATCTCGGGGGTGGACGAGTGAATTTGGATCACCAGGTTCAATTCCGCCGCCAGCTTCATGATTTGGGCAAACTCCGGCGTCTCATACTTGTAGCCGACCATTTAGTTGCAGAATTCACCCAGCCACACGAATCCGTACTCCTTGTGGCAATGCTCGATCTCGCGCAAGGCCTCATCAATGCGCAAGGGTGTGACCACACAGCTTCCCTGAAAACGGCCGGCATAGCGCTCGACGTAGCGAGCCACCTCGCGATTTCCGTCACGATAGTCGTCCGGTGTCTGGGCGTGAATACTCCGGGGGGAGGAGAGAATGCCCCGCTGCACCTGGCATTTATCCAGGTAGGCGACGAAGTCGTCCATGTTGCGCGTGACCAGGTAATATTGGAAGTTTTCGCCGTTATCGCTGGGAATGTGCAAGTGAGCGTCGAAGATGCCCCCTTGGGATTCGGCTTGCGCTTGCCGCGTCAGCCGCCCGCCGGTGGCAAAGCAGGCTAGCGCGGCCCCCGCCTGGAGCAAGTGCCTGCGATGAAAAAATGACATCGGTCCTCCTCCAAAGTACGCGGTGATGTGCTTAGCAATCAGCTGGTTGAAATAAGATGTCTGGCCGGCATACCCGGCTAGAAACTGGCTTTTGTAAGACGCATTTCCATGAGGGCATTTTTGTAGCATGGGCATTTCGCATTGTCAATGTTCCCACTTGATCTCATGCAGAATACCGGCCTGCAAACGGCCGATCAACGCCGTTTGATGGGCTTCGATAAGCTGTGCTTTGGCGATTTCCAACGGCCTTGCTGCGCTCATGTTTCTACTAGTTTTTGGAACCGCTTCACCAGCGTCGAGAAGATGGCGGCGGCGACATGGATATTCCGTAAGGATATTTCACAAAAGGAGATACCGGAGCCTCTGCGTGACTTATCTGACCCAACAGCAGGGACCTTGGCGTGAATCCCCTGGCCTTGCCGCGATGCGAACCGTTGTGTCTCAGACCTGGGCCGCCCCCTTAGAGCTGATGTTGAACTTCTTTCCTTGGTACTGAACATTCACCAATTTTGCCGCGGGATCGAAGTCGGCAAGGTGCGGCCTAAAGTGGATACCCCAGTATAGAGTCAAGTTGGCCCCAAAAATTCCATCTATAACCAGGTCAGTGAAGCTGCCTCCGGAGACGCAGCACCAGTCATTCCCGTAGGGCTGATCCTCGGGGCATTTGAAGGCGCCGCCATTTTCGGGCGGAAAAATGTCCTCCACAATGTGCGCCTGGCCAAAAGGACCCTGATTGGCTGATTTTGCCAATCCTTTCAACCACTTAGCGACGCGCGCGGGGTCGTCGATCTTGTACAGTCCTTTGGCGGTCATCGAGGGCCATGCGGTATAGGCTCCCAGCCAGCTATGGTCGGTGCGGACATTCCACGTGGCGTCAACGTCGCCGGGTGACAGGGCGTGCATCCAGAGGGGCGTGTGCAGCTCGCTCCAGAAGAAGCTGCTGATTTCGCGTTTCTGTGCGTCGCTGAGGTCCTCGGACATTGTGTCAAGCACGGTCAGCAAGTCATAGCAATGGCGAACCTCATTGAACGTCCCGTTGGGCTGCCCGGCCTTCCACCAGCCCTTACCATCGACATAAAGTATGCGATTGATTCTGGCCGCGAGCTCCGTTGCTTCGGAACGCAATTGGGCGGCGCGGGCGGAATCGCCGCGGTGTTCGAGCAGCGAGGCCACAAAGCGCATGCCGTAAACGTTGCCGGCATTCATGGCCGCCACCTCATGGGTCCAGGTGCTAACGACTTCCAGCAGGTCGTCGAGTTCGCCGTAATCGGCCAGGCCGTGCCCGTGTTTATCCAGGGTTTTCCAGTACAGCGCGTGGTCCACCAGATGCTCGACGGCCGGTTTGCCATCGATTCTCTTGTCGAGCCATGCCATGTCGCCCGTGACGCGCAGGTAATCATGGGAGCAGCGCAGTATGCCCATGTCATTCACGGCGTACCAAGGCCCCACGCCCTTCCCCGTCAGGTAATCCGTGGCCAGGTGCTGATGCATGTCCTGAACCAGCCAGTTTTCCAGCAGACTCCGCAGCGCCAGCGGGTCCAGCAGCGAGAGGCTCAGCGACGTCAGCATGGCGTCCCAGATAAAGCTCAAGGTTGGGCAGAAATGAGGGATGGTGGTGTAGATCGGGCCATAAACGGAGTCGGGTGAGACTCGGCGGTTCACCAGAAGATTGGTGAAACCAGTGTGGTAAAACTTCCAGAGTTCGCGGCTGCTGGTAATGAGCTGGGGCAGGTGGCCGGAAAACTGGGAATTGCCCGGCGTGAAAGCGGAGCGCAGCAGGCCGGTCCAGTGCTCCGCGTTCTCCTTCAGCACCTGCGGGAAATTGGCCTGCTGGCGGTCGTACAGATCGAGCGCGGCCTTCGTGCTCTCCGATCACGTTGAGATACTGAAACGCTCGCATCTCGCCCGGATTCAACGAGATATCCTGCACCAGCATCCTTCCGCGCTCGATGCGAGCCGGTCGAGGTGAAATGCCTTGCACCGAAACCGCGCGGCTATGCTGCGCCTCGAAGATAATGCAACCGTGACTCTCGCTGGCCGTGATCTTGTTATCCGCCTCCGCCGACGAGCCGCCGGACCAGGGTTTCCCGGGCTTCACGGTTACGCCGGCCCTGATATCAAAGCCCAGGGAGATGCGGCGGCGCTCCGGGCTTTCATTTTTCACGGTGATCAGTTCGGCCACAGCGCGTTGTTCCGCGGGCATAAAGGTCGCGGTGGTGAAGCGAATGCCCTGGACCAGCGTGTCGCGGACAATCCGATGGGGAAACCACGTGTAGGCGACTTCTCCCGCGGGCGAAGGGAAAGATGCGAGGACTTTATCGTCCATAAAAATCTCGCACGTGATGAGGTTTCCGGGGCTGAAGGGGATTTCCGGAGTGCCGCAGCAGGCGAAGGGCGGAAAGAGGATCGCGGTGATGGCGGACACGGACTTGGCGGCCTGGAGACACCCGAATTCGTTGTGGGCCAAAGGAGGATTGAAATAGTCGCGGAAGTGGTGCACCAGACGGTCACTCGCGAGATCCGCGGGGGTGGGAATGGCCGGCAAAGGGCCTTCCCGGCCGGAGGCTGTAGGTCCAGGCGCGGCGCCCCCTGATGCCTCGGCGCGCGTCGCGCCCTCGATGATGGTTGAGGCCACGCCCGCCTGCGAAAGGGCGATACCCGTTGTTCCCAGCTTAAGAAATTCTCTGCGGTCAAAGCCCCTGTCTTCGGCGTTTCCTGAATTCTCTTCGGTTGTGTTATGGATGCTCATGAATAAGTCCTCCGTATCGGCGGTGAAGAAGGCGGTAACTGTCCTTGAGGTAAGCCACTGGTTCGACCAGTGAGACTCGAAGAGGTTTGACCGTTGAACAGAGTAACATCCTCCTCCAAGGTGGCTTGATGAGAACCCATCCCAAAGGAGGATGTCATGTCAGACCTTTATCAGAGCCTATCCCATTCACGATGGGACTGCAAATACCATGTGGTGTTCGTTCCCAAGCGACGGCGCAAAGTACTCTTTGGAAAGACGCGGCGACACTTGGGAGAAATTTTCCACGCTTTGGCCCGGCAGAAAGAATGCCAGATTTTGGATGGACATCTGATGCCGGACCACGTCCATATGTGTATCGCGATTCCGCCCAAGCATCCGGTCGCTTCGGTGATCGGGTTTCTGAAAGGGAAGAGCGCGATCGCCGTAGCCCGAATGTGTGGCAAAGAGCGAAATTTCACGGGCGAGCATTTCTGGGCCCGTGGCTACGCCGTATCCACGGTCGGGTTCGAGTTGGAGCAAGTCCGCCAATACATCCGCGAACAGGAAGAAGCGGATGGAAACGGCGGACAGTTCTGAATCCATAACCAAGGCGCGCTTCCGCGCGACGCCTAAACTATCGGGTGACCGCCTTTGAGGCGGCCCCACTCATCAAGCCACCCGCTCCGCGGGGGGTGTCTGACTCGAAACAGGTAAGCCAGTGGTTCGGTCGGCAATTAAAAAGCAGTGGTGGGCCGGCGAGCGCACCAGCCTTTCACATTCATGTCGATTGCAGGACGGTCCTCCCGGCCGCGTCACGCTTGATTATCACCGGATTGCCGTCGCTCTTGTGTAACAGTTCTCTACCATCTTTGTTATAGGAAACCCAGCGCACCTTGCCATCCTTCAGTTCACCCGACACTCGGATTCCATCCTCAGCCGGCACGTCGTAAAAGGCGAAATCTTTCCACTCTCCGGGGACCGCCGGAAAGGGAGTAATGCGATCGTCATACGATTGCAGCGCCATCGAGATCACTGTGAGTACGTACGATGTAAAGTCGTCGATGAAGTAATAATTCCGGTTTCCCGGAACTTCAGTGAGACTATAGTTCCGCTTGTCTAAGCATTTCAGAACATAAGTCAACAACGTGAGGGCATGATCGCCGCGTCCGAAAACAGTTTCGCATAAGGCGAACCAAGCGGCGATAAAGCCGATCATTCCTTCGCCTTCCTGGTTTCTCTTCCACGTGTAGTCGAGCGTCGTTTTCACCTTGGCGGGATTGAGCAATGAAGCAATCTCTACCGTGGGGTAACCTGCGTAGACAAACCCCCGGATCCCCTGATACCCCGCCCCGTGCCGCTTTTCATTATCGCCGGGAAACTCCAGATACCTCTCGGAATCCTGCGGAATCACGAGGCCATCGCCGACTTCCTTCCATCGTTCACGGACTTCGCCATCGGTATTCATTTCGACGGCATAACGGTGTGCGAGCATCAGGCAGTACTTCGCGGCAACCACGATATCGAACAAATTGGGCTGAATCAGGTCTTCCGAGAGCGAGGTCAAGACGGGAAGAACATAGCCGCCCTTTCCGTCCTTCTGCGCAATACTCACCCAAAACTCGGAGGTTCCACGCAAAACCGGATAGATGGTGGCTTGGAAGTATTCTTTGTCGGGATAGTAGCGCCCAAAGCGATAAAATAAGGCCGCTGCAAAGCCGTCGATAGCACGCTCCATTTCGTAATGTCCAGAGGGATTGTTTCTTCCGTCGAGCATTTGCTCGTGAGCGAACGACAACGCTTCTTTACTGCCGTTTTCTATATTGAGTTTTCGCATAAAGTATGCGGCGTTGGAAGCCAAGGCTTGGGGACGATACAGCAGATCGAGGATCGGCACCGCCCGCTGCGGCAAGCCGGCGGCGATGAACGTGAATGCAGCCCATCCCGGCGCACCATACGTAAAGGGCCTCATATCCCAACAAGGGACCGCGAACATGCTTTCGCCGGGCAAATACCGCTTAGCTCCTGCCGTCATGATCGTTTGAAATAACGAGCGGTACCAGATGCACTCGAATTTTTCATCCGGAATGGCCAATGCCGCCGTTTGCGCCCAGAGCTTTTCCCATGCATCGTGATTCGAGCCCGCAAGGTGCTCGAAATCCACCGGATCGGCCATCACTTGTTGCCGGGCGAGCACCAAACACTCATCTGCCGAAGGACCGGGTACGGCATCATTGCCTCCTGCTGCCATGGAGAGGGCCACCGTGGCGCTCTCCTCCGGCGCTAACGTCAGCTCGAGTGCTCCGGAGGAAGTCGTACGGATAGTTTTATTGGCCCGAACGGCCCATGCCATTTGCGTAAAGGTGATGGGGGAAACACCGGTTACCACGTTGTGGTCGCCATCGAGCGGAGAAACGAGCCACATTTCTCCCTGCTCTGTGCTTATCCACTCGTTATCGGGCTGAACGCTTGGTAGAACAATTCTCCATTTCCGCTCCGCCGTCCCACCGATGTTTTTCAAATGCAAAACATACAGGCCAGGAGAACTCATCGAAAAAAACTGCTGTGTCTCGAAGCCGCTGCCATCTTGGAATCTGACCGTTGTGCGGAGCACTGCATCCTCAAGAGACAACCCCTGCCGGTAGACTGCGGGAACCGGCTCGGAACCAAATTGATCGCACGCCAAGGTCAGCCCGCCCATCGGCGCGCGCCCTTCTCTTCGCGCCCAAATGGCCGCGCCCCAGATCGTGGGGACGCCTAAGCCCAGAGAATCGGCCATGCCACCAAATTCCGTATTAGCGATCAGCAACCCAACCTCGCCCGGCTTTCGGACCGAGTAGCGCTGAGAATCGAAAGCATATCGTTTGAGGCGATCACCACGCACATCCGACCCCTCTGCTTGAGATTGCGCCGGCCCTTGGGCGGTCAGCGCGGAAGGAAGACCCTCCGGCCGCAACACGATCTCCGTAGCAGCGATTATCGCGCCCGTGGCTCCGGCCGTGGTTTGCAGGAACGAGCGGCGAGTGACTAGATTTTTCATCATCATTTTCTCCAAGGTGTGGTGATTGAATTGGGTTCCATTTCGCTCTAACGCAGGGACTGCACGCTGACTTCTTTACAGAAAACGGTGATCGAAGCTGCATTGACCGGCAGTGCCGGCGCCGACAGCCAGAATGAAAGTTCTCCGAGATAAGTGCATGGGAATTCTCCGGGGTCTTTAGGTCTTGAACTGCTCGTCAATCTTCACCTGATAGCCGCTCGCCAGGCGATCGGTCTCATGGGATATTTCCGGCGAGGCCCGTAATCGGCGCGGACCTGCAAAACAGGCTCGCGCCACACTTCTTTCTGCGGCGGATCGCGGATTCGCGACCCCTATCGGGCCGAAGGCATGGGCGCCTGGCGAGTCTCGGCGTTCCAGGCGCCGGCGGTCACCGTTGCGCTGGCGCGCGTGGCGGGATCGCGCCAGAGGACTTTGAAGTCCATCGTGCGCTCTTCCCCAGGCATCAGCCACACATCGAATCCATTTCTGCTGGTCCAGATCTTCGGGTGCGGCAATACCGGTGTCGCGATAGCCCAGCTCCCAGTCACCGTTCAGTGAGATGTGCTGGGTACCAGTTCTCTGATCCACCTAGTAGGGTTGCCACAGAGCCTTGCCGTCCGGCTCTGGCGCCTTTGCCGGCTCTTGAGCCTTTAGCAGTTGATTGCCTAAACTGAATACTAAAATTGCCAGGAACGCCATTCGATAAGCCCGGAAAATTGTTGAAATTTGAGATTTGAGAGTGACGGCTCTCCGGCCCGGGCCTCTAATTAGGCTCTGGGCAATTCACCCAAAAGGAGAGCCGTTCAATGAAAAGAACCTACCAGATCAGGGAGCTGAAGGCCATCGAGAAGTTTCGCTCCCACCTTGCCAACGACCGTGGTGTCATTCAAATGTTGCTTCCGCTGGCTGAGATTGCCCAACTACTACGGCAAGGAGTATCGCAACTCCTCTACGAAGCCGCAAAGCGACTTCTGCTGACCATCATGGATGACGAGGTGGCTTGGCTGACTGGCGACCGATACGCAAGGCGACCGGATCGTGAACTGCGACGGTGGGGGCGCACCCACGGTTCGGTCGTGGTTCATGCTCAGAAGTTACCCATTCACAGGCCGCGGGTTCGCGGCCAACGTGGGGAGATGAAGCTGGGCAGCTACGAGCTATTCCGGCAGGAAGAGGCCATGCAACGGCAGGTCTGGGATCGCATCATGCGTGGGCTGACGATGCGCGGGTACGGCCCGGCGATCCAGGAGTGTGGCACCGCCTTCGGCGTTCAGAAATCGGCAGTGAGCGACAAATTCATTCAAGCGAGCGCTGGGCGCGTACAGGAGCTGCTGCATCGAGACCTACACGGTATCCGGCTCTGCGCTGTGATGCTGGACGGCATCGAGTTCCGAGGTGAACACATGCTCGTGGCGATGGGCATCGACGTGATGGGGCGCAAAACGATCTTGGGGCTGCACCAGGGCGCCAGCGAGAACCAAAAAGTGAGTAATGCTTTGTTAGCCGAACTGAGCGAGCGGGGCTTGGACTTCCAGCAGCCCTTGCTGGCCGTTGTCGACGGTAGCAGAGCCCTTCGAGCGGCCTTGCGAAGGTACACCGGCGATCGCGGCTTGGTGCAGAGGTGTCAACTCCACAAGCGGAGGAACGTGTGCGGCCACTTTGCCAATGAGAAAGCTGCACATTGGAACCGCAAGCTGGCCCAAGCCTACGACCTGCCAGACTATGCTTCAGCCAGGAAAGCCCTGGAGCGAATCCAGCGGGAACTCAATGAGGCGAACCCCAGTGCGGCGCGCAGCTTGGCGGAAGGCCTGGAGGAAACGCTCACGCTGCAGCGGTTGAATGTGCCGCCCGAGCTGCGTCGAACGCTTCGCAGCACAAATCCGATTGAGTCAGCATTCTCTATTGTTCGGGTGGCCTGCCGGAACGTGAAGCGATGGCGACCCGGAGATCATCTGGAACGCTGGGTGGGTTCTGGCTTAGTCGTGGCGGAACGCCAGTTTCGTCGCATTGTCGGGTATCGCGCCTTACCTGCTCTAATTGCAGCATGCGGCAAGAACAGTAAGACGGCACGAGCGGCAAGTAGTGCTGCATAACGCTCACAGGGAAAAGGGCCATGAAAGGTAGTCCCAGATTCGGACAAGCGAATTCCAAAACTGGACAGTGACTGAAAAACTTAGGATTTCCCGGCTTCGCATTTACCTGCTTTTAAAGGGCATATCTCTCGTTGAAGTGGAGGTAAGATTGCCCGTGAGTACCAAGAGGTTTTCTTCAATGCAAACATTGCTGCGAGACGTTCGCTTCGGCCTGCGCCTGCTGGCTAAGAATCCCAGCTTCACCGCGGTGGCGTTACTGACGCTGGCGCTCGGTATCGGCGCAACTACCGCCGTGTTCAGTGTTGTTGACCGTGTCCTGTTCCGTAGCCTTCCTTATCCCCGAGCGGACCGCCTCGTCTCTCTCGGCATGTTGGCGCCCATCGACCCCAACGAGTTCATGTTCTCTTATGACTACGTTGACTGGCGCGCCGCGCAGAAGCCATTCGAATCCATGACCTCCTGGAGCGGGGTGGGCGATTGCGATTTGACGGAGCAAAACCCTGCCCGCATGGTATGCGCGAAAGTGGAATCCAGCTTCCTGCCGACGTTCGGCATTCAACCGGTCGTGGGGCGGAATTTCATCCCCGACGATAACCAACCGAACGCGCCCAAGGTCGCTCTGCTCTCCTACGGCCTGTGGAAGAGCCGCTACGGAGGCGATCCTGGCGTGGTCGGCCGCACCTTTTCCTTGGATGCACTGCCGACGCGGATTATCGGCGTGCTGCCGGCGGATTTCGAATTACCGAGCCTCGCCTCAGCCAACGTTCTCGTCCCGCAAGTGTTCACGGATGCGGAGCTATCGCCGCGCCACGACACGGCCAACCTGATCTATGTCTTCGCCCGGCTCAAGGCGGGGATCACGCCTGCGCAGGCCCTAAGCGCTCTCGATCCCCTGTTCCAGCAATCGCTCCAGTGGGTTTCTCCGCAATTCCGCAAGAACATATATCTGCGGGTGCAATTGCTGCGAGATCGTCAAATCCATGATTCGAAGCTGGCCGCCTGGATTCTGTTGGCCGCAGTGTTTGCGGTGTTGCTGATTGCCTGCGCCAATGTGGCAAATCTCCTGCTGGCGCGAGCCGCATCCCGCCAGCGTGAGGTGGCCTTGCGGAGCGCGCTGGGAGCGGGCCGCCGGCGGCTGATCCGCCAGCAGTTGACCGAAAGCGTTCTGTTGGGGGTTATCGGAGGCGCGCTGGGCTGCGTCCTGGCCAATCTGTTGTTGCATGGCTTCTTGGCCATCGCTCCGGAAGGCATTCCACGCCTCCAGCAAGCAACCCTTGACTTCCGCGTTCTGTCATTTACATTGGCTGTCTCGCTGTTCTCGGGGGCTCTCTTCGGACTGGCCCCCGTGCTGCATCTGCCCTTCGCCGAGGTGCTGACCGGACGGCGGGTGGTGGCGCGAAGGCGTTCCTGGTTCCGTCAACTTCTGGTGGTGGCCCAGGTGACGATTTCCCTGGTGTTGCTGGCGGGGGCGGGCCTGCTGCTTCGCAGTCTGTGGAAGCTCCAGAATGATCCCCTGGGGATCGAAACCTCTCACGTGGTCACTGCCAGCCTCGTACTCGGCCAGCAGCGTTATCCACGGCCAGAGCAGCTTGTGGCATTCTTCGATGACCTTGAGCCGCGTTTGCGGCGGCTGCCTGGAGTTGCGGCTCTCGCCATTAGTGATTCTCTTCCGCCGGGCGGACCTGTGGTCAGCATGATATACGGCGCAATTCAAGCGCGCGGACGCGAGCCCTACATGAAAGGCACCGGCGGCACCGTGGTTTACCGAACCGTGACGCCGGACTATTTCTCCGCTCTGAATATCCCTATCGTGCGCGGCCGGGGCTTCCACGAGGAAGACCGCAACCCCAACACCCACGCAATTATTCTGAGCGAATCGTTGACCAAGAAGATGTTCGGTACCACGGACGTGCTGGGTCAACAATTGCGACCAGGCTCCAATGGACCGTGGTACACGGTGGTGGGAGTCGCGGCAGACGTCAAGAATGGCGGGCTGGCCTCGCCACCCGATCCGGAATATTATGTGGCGCGCACGCATTCGCCTGATGATGCCGCGCGTTCCTCGAGCGTGCTCGTCCGCACCAGCTTAAGTGCCCGCGCCACGGCGCAATGGCTCCGGAGCGAAATCGCTGCCGTCGACCCCACGCTGCCCGTGAGCATCGAGACCATGGACCAGCGCGTGGGGAAGCTGGCACAGAGGCCACGTTTCAACGCGGCTTTGCTCGCCTTATTCGCCGGCATGGGGTTGCTGATGGCGGTGGCGGGGATATACGGTGTGGTCTCTTTCCTGGTAACCCAACGCACCCAGGAGATCGGCGTGCGCATGGCGCTGGGCGCCACGCCCGGAGAGATTTTACAACTGGTGACCGGTTGGACCATGCGGCCGGTTTTGCTCGGCATTATGGTAGGGCTCGCCGCCGCAATGACGGTCTCCCACCTGCTGGCCACGATGTTATTTCAAGTTGAACCCGACGATCCGCTGACTTTCGCGAGCATGGCATTGCTTCTGGTTGCAGCTTCACTGCTGGCGACCTATATTCCCGCCCGCCGGGCGACGAAGATCGATCCCATGGCGGCGCTGCGGTATGAGTGAAGCTAGTCGCTTGAGCCATGGGAAGTCTCAAGAGACGCGGGAGAAGCTACCGTCAACGGAAACATACGGAAGAGGTAAGATGATGGGCAATGGAACGTGACGTACTTTGGAGAGCCGTCCAATTTCAACAAGGAAACGGACATTCGATAAGCCGGAGGTTCTCATTTGCGATCTCCGCCATGCAACTGGACCACCACGCGGGGTGGTCTTCGGCAAGAATACCTAACAGACATTGTCGATGCGGTCCGTCTTCCGCGCCGCAATAATAATGATATCGTCACAATGAATTTACGAAACCAATGATAGCACCTCAAATAAAGTGGCCGGTGACAAGTGGAGGGCCAGTTTGCGCGTAAACGGACCGCCGGTTTCGAACTCTCCAGTGATTCGGCGCTCAAGGTGCGCCACCAATCTACGTCCCTAACGCCGGGGCAATGTCAGAATTGATCGCGTTGCCCGCCTTGATAGGCCTTCATCATGGAATAGGCAAAAGCAAGGTCCTTCGCCCGGACGAGCAGGTCTTCAGGTACTGCCTTCCCCTCCAATTTGCCCTGATAAGCCTTCATTAAACTGATGGTCAAAGGAACCTCGACAATCCAATCTCCGTCGGTATAGTAGCCCTGCCATTTACCGTAATCCGCTGCGCGCAGGGCGCCCTGAAGTTTTTCGCCTTCCGCAACGGCAGCGAGAATTTCCGACCCCTGATTGGCGCCCGCGGCAGCTTGGGCAAGGTGTAATAACATTCGATTGGCATGGAGATGATAATCAACCTGGCTGAGCACGTGAGCCTGAAAGAAGTCCTGCCGTTCGGGCGGTACCAAAGGCTTGGCCTTCTCTGCCAGGAGCCGAGCCTTACTCCAGCGCGGCTCGGCCTCCCCGGTGATCTTGGCCAGGAATGTACCCATTTCTTTCAAATTGGCAAACCGCGGATTGCCCGAAACACTCTCAATCGGCGAGATGTTGTCCCCCGCAATGAGGGCTTGCAACAGGCGGAGAGCAACGGTTTGGTAATAGTGGTCTCCCGCCACGGCGACTTCCTGCTGGCCGAATCTGGCCGGCGCGGCGAAATAGGCGCGATAGTATTCTTGCAGGGCAGGGGCGGCGGCCACACCGGATTCCTCCTTGCACCACTTTCCCAAGTAGACTGAGCTCTCGTCCGTCTGTGTGGTCCAGGGATTTGCTTGCCAAGCCAACTCCATGAGCGCGCGGGTGGTCATGACCACCGGACGCACGTTCGAGGTGTTATCCAACAGGTAGTTGGTCGCGCCGGCTCTTGCGGCGCGCCCCAGCTCGCGCGCAATACGTTCCAACGGCACGCCTTCAGTGAAGTGGTTGGCTCGGCCGTTCCACATGGCGGTGTGGTAGTACACCCCCTAGACCTTGGCTCATCCTGCTCCCATCCTGAATGAGCCCTTGGCCGTTATCAAGCCAAACGAGACCCACCCCTTCCGGAATGTGAAGAAACCCCTCCTGCGCAAACTTGGACGCTTCCGACCAGGCGTTCATGATGAAAATGGGCTCCCGGCCCGCGGCGCGCACGATGCCCATTTCGGCCGCAATGGCCGCACTGATCACCCGCGCTCTTCCCTCGTCGCTGGCCGGAGCACTCTTGTCATCGCTCCAAAATGGGCTGTCATTCTGACCGCGGTAGCCGAGCGTCCAAATCACCTCGGAGTTTCGATATTGCCCCACCGCCCGTTTCCATGCCGCGGTCATTAAATCTGGGTGGCTAATAAACGAGTAAGGCTGATCGCTGGGCCACTGGTGGGTGTTCAACCCCAAAGGTTCAACATGATGCTGGCTGATAATTAAACCTCTCTCGCCCGCCGCCACCACCTGCGGTTCGTAAGGGAAGATATATGTGCCGGGAATCACCATGTTTCCCTTCAGACGGAGGATGGCTTCAAAGACGCGGTCCCAGACGTTTAGGGAAATCCCTGTGCCATCGACGAACCCTGGTTGCCACCCGGTCAGGAGGTCCTCATCGTTAGTGAACCAGCCGCGATAACGAAAAGTAGGCGGCCCCTGAACCTCGTTCAATCCTTTCGGAATCAGTACGGTGGTCTTCCGCGCGGGAGTGTGGTCTGTCCACCAGTAGAGCGGGTCGACACCAAGAAACTCCTGGGAGAACTGGTAGATGGCGTAAATTGTGCCCCGCATGTCCGAGCCCGTCAGGACGAGGGCTTGATGTATGGGAGATCCCGGCAAGGGATCGCGAACGGCTCGAATCCTCAGGACTTCCCACCCGGCAGGTCGTTCCACGCCTTGGGGTAGTTCCCCTTTCAGCCCGATCCATAGGGTGACGCTGTGGGCATCCGCCGGACGGTGAACCACCCGAACCGGTGCGCCGAAAACCTTTTCCATATCCGTTGCTAAGTCACCTGCAGCCTTCTGCACCGGCCCCGGCTCATTCCTGTCAATTAACAAAGAGGTGGCCGAGTTAATGGCTACCTGGGCGCGAACTCCCACGGCAATGATGTGCAAGAGGGCGAAAAATGTCACAGCGCGTTTCATCACCGACTCTCCTGATTTCAACAACCTACGTATCTTATTGCGGTAACAATACCGTTAAGCGCGTGCCTTATGGAAGGTTTGGCGCCGCCGCGATGGCAGCGAGTCTAAAGGCTCCACTTGTAGGTGACTTCCTTGCCTTCGTATTTCGGATGCCACGGTTCATCCTCGATCCAGGCGATCTCCATTCTTCGCAGCTTTCGTTGATTGAAGAGATCCATCACTTTGCCTTGCTGCTGAGTTGTCATGTCCGCGATTCCGATATCGTCACCGTACGCCCCATTGGAGATGGGGACAGGGACATCAAAGGTCTCAACCGCATAGCGACTGTACTCGAAACGTGCGACCGGGGCCCAATTGCAAGACCAGAGAACGTTGCGGTAATTCGGGAACAGGCCATATGACCATCCCGCCGGAGTGCACCAACTGTCCTGGTAGGTGCCGTGGGCAACAATACAGTAAGGGACGGCTTGGTCAAATGGATAGGTTCCCCCGATGTCATCCGAAGCGTAAAACGCCAGCTCTGGGCTGAAGCTCGCCACGGTGGCTGCCACTTCCTTCACCAGGGTCATCATGCCCCGGCTGGCATAACCCGGAGCCGCGGCGGGGCCCAAATCATTGGGGCCGATGACGAACGTTTCGTCCCAAATCAAGCCGTCTATCTCCTTTCCATACTCGTCCAGCAAAGCCCGGACGTACTGGAGGTAGAATTTTCTCACTTCCGGATGGAGGGGATTTTGGGCGTACGTCCTCCCGATTGTATCCGGCCCCTCCCAGCCACCCCAGCGCAGGACCTTGCTGGGGTCAAAGACGTCTTTCAGACCATCACACGCGTTGGTGCCATCAGCGTAGTAAATCCCAACCCGGAAACCCTTGTCCTTGGCATAGCGAATGCGACGATGCATCTCTGCCAATGACATCGGCACGGGCCGCATCGACTTCACCGAGGCCTTCGGCCAAATGAGCCCCATGGCGGAGCTTCCCGTTCCGGTGTTCGGGTGGTCCCAAAGAGACTGGACGTGGGGATCCAGGGCGTTGGGCAGGGTCGTCCACTCCTTGAAGAATTCGCCCTTCCGCCAGTCAAAGGCATATTGACCCACGTACCCATACCAGCCATGCAGGGCCAGGAAAACCTTCGGGCGATCCTCCAGCGCGACCAGCTTCGTCAACGCATCGATATCCCGGAACCATCCCTCCCCGTTCTTGCTGAAATAGTCGTAATCCGCCATCGCCACGTCGTGCTGCCAGTCCGGCCCCGCCTTCACTTCCCCCAGCGCCGTGGCATAAAACACCGCCATTGCACCCTTTTCTCCCCCTCGGTGCACGCCGGTGTACACCACCCGCTCTTCCTTCTCCACCCCCACTTCCCCCAGATACACGCAGTTGAAGTTCCCTACCTTCTCCCCCTGTGGCAGGTAGAAGTAACTGCTGAAATAGGGGTCCGTGCAGTGCGTCAAGCGCAGGTACGTCGCGTCGGCGTATTCATCCAGCATCGGAATCGCCAGCATCTGCGGCTTCGCCATGCCCACGTAACTGCCTGCCATCGCGTACACGTACTCGTTCTCGCTCTCATACCCCAGAATCGGCTTCCGCCGCCCGATCCCGTTCTTCAGAGGCAGGAATACTTTACGGCCTTCCTGCGGTAGCTGAACGTTGCGGGGCAGGATTAGCTGGACGCTTTCGCGGATCTTCTTTTCTGCTTCGATACCCACCTTCTGCTGCAGCACTACCAGGCTGGCCGGCGACTCCGTCAACTCCAGCTCGTATTTCACCGAAAAGCTATCCGGGCCGCTGAAGTTGTAACGGAAGACCAGGCGCGAACCTTCCCGCTGCGCAGCGTCCGGATGCCCGCACTCGTAGAGTCGCATGCCGCCCACCACCACCCGCGGACGATTGCCGGGAATGTGCCGGTTGATTAACTCCGTGCTGCCGTCCGTGAAGGAAACGATTTCACCGGAAGGCGTCACCTGCAATCGCCAGCCGGCGCGTTCAAGCGTTGCGTTTCCCTCTGCGGGGCCGCCCGAAGCAGCGAAGTGGGGAATGGAGAACGAGGCGACCGACGCCCCGACGACCTCAATGAATCTCCTTCTCGGAATTTTCATCGTTGGCTCCTGTTGGTGGGGTGGGGGTTCCGTCCTGATCTAACCCGAGAGCCTGGCCAAGCTCGGAGATCGCGTCTGCGGTCTGCCCCCGCGAAGCATACACTCTGCTGATTAAAGCATGAACCAATGGGGTTTCGATCATGTGGCTCTCAAACGCCTTTTGAGGATCAGGCACCGTCTCCCGTCGATGAGGATCTCGAAAACCTGGCTGCGCTGAACGCTATGGATATCCGCACCTGGTAAAGTAAAGAACGTCGCTTGATGGACGTCAGCGGTGAGCGCTCGACCTCTGACAGCATTACCGGCATGCTCGCCTCCAGTTGTGAGCTAGCACCGCCCAATTCAGGGCCTATGTTCCCGAGAGGTCGCGCTGTGTAAATACAATACCGCATCGCCGCCGAAAGGCGGGCTAAACGAGCTATTGCCGGTAGCAACCGAAAGAGTACCAGATGAGGCGATGGCGTTCGTGGACGGATTCAGCCATTCATACTCGTACCTTCCCGCTATAAGGGTTACGGTGAAAGACGTAGCAGAGGGTTGGTACACGAGGTATTCAACTCCAGCATTAGCCAGGCAATAATGGGTACTGGATAAGGAGGGTTGGGGCGTCATAGCGGCTAGATTCATCCGATTGGCGTAGGTTAGTGTGCTGCCCATGGCGTTGCGAAGAACGTCCCAGTACTTTTCAGGCCTGACGCCAACGTAGGGGTCCGCGGTCGAACCCTCCGGCGTGTTCCTGCCGGGCCAAACCACCAAATAAGGGTCCATGAACGCCACGCTGTTGCCCGACGTGAAATTCTCCCAGACCCAGGCGAGTTGAGCGGGTAATCCATCGTGCTTAAGCTTCTCATAATAGTAGGAATGGTCCGTGTCATTGATGATTACCTTGCTGCCGTTGGAGGGTGGCACCCGACTACCTGGCGACATCCAATCGGCGGGGCTTTTGTAGAGGGTTAAATCCGATCCGCCATTCCATTGGAAGGTCATTCCGACGGGATGCCGCTTCGGTTTGGAAGCTTCATATTGCTTCACATAGTTGATGACTCGAATTTGCCAGAGGTCGGAATAGGGCGACCCCGTCTCGTTCGACGCTTCGTAGAGCACGTTATCGAGGTCGTTTACCGTATCCACGACCTTTCGAACATACGCCGTTTCGATCCTCCATACTTCGTCCGGCATCTGGGAACTGTCGGTTGGGCACGTCGCCGGGCAGTTCACACGGTTGACGTTATTAGAATCCTCAAAAGGATTGCCATCTTTCGGATTGGGCTCGAATTGCCACTGGTAGCCATTAAAGAGCATGACGGAAACATAGATGCCATTCTCGCCGGCGGTGATAATCCTTGTCCTCATTCGGTCAAAGTAGTTCTGGTCCAGCTTGGTGAGATCGAACTTCAGGCCTCCATCATTGGCGTACCCTGGACCCGTTCGTGACCACTTCCATGGAAGCCCCACTACGTTCTCATACGGATCATCTGGATGATCGCAATCCGGAAGTTCCTCAGTCCAGAGCCGCATGAAATTGAAGTTGTGAGACACCATCCAGTTGATATAAGCGGTATAGTCAAAAGGCACCCGAGGCGGATGTAGGGTTCCGCGGTCGAGTAAGTTAGACCAGGTATGGGAGCCTGCAAGGTAAATGGCCTTCCCGCTCCCATCTGTGAAGTAGCGGGGGTTAGCAGGATTCACGCGCAGAGGCCCGGTGGCGCTTTGAGCACGGACGCGAGCCAGTGGCTTCTCTCCGTCACCACCATAAGCATTAGCAAGACAAGTGAGACACAGAATCAGAAGCCCGGTGGCGAAGCCTTCAGATCCCCTCCAATTGAGCATCGTCCGCCGCCGATATTTGTGTGTGCGTTGGCACGAGAAGAAGCGTCGGATGCACTTGCGAAGGAAGCCGTCGGTCATTTCCAGGAAATTCGCGTTCACCAGTTCCATCCGGCCTTGAAATCCGCCGTCTTTTGCCATTTGTGTTCTCCCCTTTTTCGGATTGGTATGCCAAGCCGCCAGCGTCTCACAAGATTTCAGGTGTGCGGCGGAACGGGCGCATTGTATCCATCGGTCCACAATCGAGAAAAGCCAACTTTATTGCTGTTACCCAACGCTAATTACTGTGTGAAGGTAAACCAGGCCACGTTGAAAAGGTGTCCCTGGGCGTCGCCACCTCGGCCGCGGGCGATCAGGAACACGGTGTGGACGCCACCGACAGCTTTCGCACTCCCAGAGAGCAGGGCATATTTTGAGGCTCCACCTGTGGGTGCGACAGGGATAGCCGCAAGTAGTTTCCCCGCCTGGCTATCCACTCGGAATTCCAGTTTTCCATTCTGAAGCTTAGGGCTTTCTGCGCTGATGAATACTTGGACACCGCGGGCGCCTCCCCCGAAATCTATCCGGTCGAAGCGCAGGTACCCGCCATCCTTCAGCTTGAAATGAAAGCCGCCGCGCTCGCGCGGCTCGGGATCGGCGTTCATGCGGGCGTGGAACTCCTGGGCCACGCGTTTGGCGGCGTAGGCATCCAGCGTAAGCTCCGTCACACTGCCCGGCGTGCCCGCGCCCAAGTCCTTATCCGGCTCAATCGGGATGATGCTCCCATCCTTCCGGAAGTGCAGTTCCGTCACGGCCACCTGGCGATGGATAGTGTCATAGCGCGTGTGGTAGGCGAGGTACCATTTGCCGTTGTAGGAGCAGATGCCTTGGTGGTTGTTCTCCACACCCCCGCCACCTGGCAGCATGATGTTCTTCGGGTCTTTATCAAAGGGACCGAAGATGCTTTGGGAGGTGGTGTAACGCAGGTAGAATCCGCCAGCAGCCTTGGAGGAGCAGGGCCTGCGCTTAGGATCATGCACCGCCATGTAGGTGAAGTACCAGATGCCGTTCCGTTCGAAAAGGATGGGGCTTTCAAAGAACTCGCGTTCGCCGCATTCGTCCTCGAGCGGTATGGTAAGCTCGCGCACGGGCTCGGCGAGATGCACCATGTCGGATGCGAGCCGGGCCATGCGGACGTAGCGCTGACCGGTTGCATCCGGCCCCCACAGCAAGTATGGGTTTCCCTTATTGTCTAGCACGACGATGGGACTGAGGCCGACAATCTCCTGCCCGCCTACGGTGGTCATAGGCTTGCCTAGTGCGTCTTTGTAAGGTCCTTCGATCCTGTCCGAAATCAGCGCGCCCAGACGAAAGCTGCCGTAGTCATCTACGGAATCCGGTTCGCAGCGGACCGGAGCATAGGCATAAAACTTCCCGTTCGCCGGTATGCCTGCATCGCCGTCCCACAGCGCCGTCCCGGCGTGCCAGGCGAGATCGTGCGCACTCAGAATCGACCCATGGTCAACCCAATGGTCGAAGTCGGTGGTGCTGTAGGCGTGAAAATCATACATACCTTTGAACTTAGTGTTGTCCGTCTCGAACTGCACCGTGAACGGATCGTGAGTGGTAAAAAGGTAGAAGCGTCCGTTCCACTCGCGGCAGGTGGGATCCGAATTAAACTGATAACCGGGCGTGATGAGCTTCTGCGCGCGAGCGTTCGCAGCAGAGAGCAGAAGATCGAGCAGCAACAGGATGCCTGCCGTGTACACCTGACATATCCTTGTCGCGTTGGGATTCATGTAGCCTCTTTGATTCTCAAATTCTCAGCGTGGCGATTGCCCTTCGGGATACGTAGCCCCCTACCAGACATCCCGGCAGGTCAAGCCATCACGAGCTGCCCGGGTTCAATGTTTTTCAAGAACCAGGACCCAGTCCGCAGCACCCGCGCTATTCGCACGAGGCGTGGTGAAGGTGTGCGAACCTGAGTTCGCGAGCGTGCTTATGTCGGTGAACTCCCCGTTCGTGGGATCGTACCAGCGCGCCAGCGACTTACCCGCCCCGCCGCCCATCTTCGCCATGTTGATGGTCAGATGTGTGCTTCTGCCGCTTTCGCCGGGGTAGTAACAGACGCCCAGGGAGCCATCCGCGGTAAGCGCCGCGGAAACGTAAGTGAAATCATCCTTCCCCGGAGTTCCCGATTGGCTCGTCAGAAACGTGTGCGTCCAGTCGGGCACCAGTTCGTACCAGCGCCGCGAGTCAAAGAAGGTGGTACAGAACTCGGCTTGGTTTACACCCGGGGTTTTTCCCAGCCAGCGCATGGGATCCTCGGTGCAGTCGGGCGCACCGAGAATGCCGAAGCCCGAGCCTCCGTTCAGCACCGTCCCCCAAACCTGTTCCCTCATCATCTGGGGCGGGGTGGGGATGTGCTGCGGATCGCCGGCCGCCAAGCCTTCGTAGAGAGTCTCGAAAATACACGTCGGCATCACCGGGTTCACATTGTGGTAGTGATACCAGGTGGCCCATTGCGGGGCGTGGTATTCATACCAGGCGTCGAGATTCACCCAGCGATGACCGGCATCGTAGAAACAGTGAGGGCCCGTCCCATCGCTGGTCCAACCCGGCGGCCCGTTTTCCCAATCGGTGGTCACCAGCCGGTCGGGCATGTACTTCTCGAGACCATTCACTACGCTATCCACCTGCGGCCAAACCAGCCGGTCATTTCCCAACGCGAAATTGATGTGAGAATAATTCTTGTAGCGGTTGCCCCAAAACTCACCCCAGCGACGCATCTCCTCCGGCGAATGCTTGGCCGGATCGAAGTCCCCCGGGCCCGGGCTGTAGCCAGAGCTGAAGGGATCGAGGAAAAGGTAAATGCCGTGCCCTGCCGCCGACTTCACCATGGCGTCAACAGCCGCGACGTAGGCGGGATTCAAGTTCTTCGGGTCCCAGCTCGTGCCGTGCTGCAGCATGGAATCCCCGCGCGCATCGGTAGGATTATTCACCAAGGCTTTTCCCGCTGAGTCCCAGACATTCACCACGACCCAGGCGAAATTGAAATGCCGCTTCTCCCGGTCGGCAAAGTAAGCGTCCATCTGCGCGGGCGTACTCCAGTGAATCATGCCCTGCGGACAGACTCCCGCCATGAAGAACGGCTTACCGTTTTCGTCTTCGATCAGATGGCGATTGCTCGCGCGAATTCGCAGCTTAGGCATGCTGGCCGCCGCCTCACCCGAGTTGGCGAATGAGGCCGCCATTCCGAAAGGCGAACCCATCGCAATCCGCGGCCGCTCGGCGGGCCTGCGCGACCCGAATGTGACTAACCACCCCAGTACACTCACTAAACCTACAGTTGTCCATTTAGCGACTTGATGCTTTTTCGGCATGAGTCCTCCCTTGTTCTCCATTCGCTGAGCTGAATCGAATTCCCTACCTGCCTGGCACGCTTCCGTTGCAGATGGTCTGGTCCACTTGTGTCGCGAGCGCGGAGTCCCTCGATCGAGCAACTTCGGCTCCTGCGTCCCTGATTCAACGACCTGGCGGGGGCAGCGAAAGTATTTTCTTCGGTTCTTGCCCTTCAATAATTTCATAGATTTCGTCCGCCGCGACATTGTGGAACGCCTGCTCCAGTCCGCTGGGCCATTGGATTTTCACTTTGTCGATCACGGCGTCGCGGCCCAATCCAAAGTGCAGCCGGACGTCATTCGTTGAATTGTAGCTTCCGCCTCCGCGGACTTCGTCAATCTGAGGCATTCGGGATGTGGAGACGGTGACGCGAGCGCCGACCGCAGCACGGTTGCTCTTGACGCCGATGAGACGAAACAGAACGCGATGATTGGCGTTACGCGTTTCGTTGATGAATAACGAAGGGGGACCGGCGGCGTTGAACACGACCGCGTCGAGGTTGCCCTCGTTGTTGACGCCGCCGAAGGCGGTGCCGCGGCGCGACTGGAGCGGTCCATCGTTGAGCCCGGCGCGATCGGCCATTTCGTCGAAAGTGCCGTTGCCCAGGTTGCGGAACAACTGGATCGGCTCGCGATACTTGATCTCGTTTTCGAGCGCATCCATCAGCGACGAGAAGTTACCGTTGGCAATGAGGACGTCGGGCCAGCCGTCGTTATCGAAATCGCCGAAGCCGACGCCCCACTTGATGGGGGGATAGGTGAGAGCCGCCATCCTGGCTTCCGCGGCCACGTCTGTGAAACCTTGCGCCTCATTGCGATAGAGGCTCGCGGCCTGCTTGCCGTAACGGGTCACCACCAGGTCGAGCTTGCCGTCACGATCGAAATCGCCGAAATCCGCCGCCATGTTGCCGAAGATCTCCCCGTTCGGACCCACCGCGGTGCCCGAGGCAGCTCCGACTTCTTCAAACGTGCCGTCGCGCTTGTTGTGGTAAAGGTAATTCTGGCCGGCGTCGTTCGTCACGAAAAGGTCGGGCCAGCCGTCGCCGTCGTAATCGCCCCAAACAACGCCCATGCCATGAAGCCTGGCGGGGTTATCGACGCCCGCTTTTTGCGACACATCCTCGAAAGTGCCGTCACCCCGATTGCGGAACAGGTAGTTGGATTCGCCCGGCATTTCGTCGGGCATCTGGATGATGATGGATCGGTAGCCGGTGGCGGAAGGATCGCGCGGCGGCAGGTGACGAATATCGGTATCGACATAACGAGCTACGAACAGGTCGAGATATCCATCGCGATCGTAGTCACCCCAGGCCGCGCCGGTGCTGAACCCGCCCACTTTGACACCGGCCTTTTCGGTGACGTCCTCGAATTTGCATCCGCCCAGATTGTGGTACAACACGTTGTGGCCGTAGCCGGTAACGTAGAGGTCCGGCAAGCCGTCGTTGTCGAAATCGCCCACGGCGATGGCGTTTCCCCAACCGCGTGTGGTGAGGCCGGCAGACTGGGTCACATTGGTGAAGTGAAGGGAATCCGAATCCTGAAGATACAGGGTGATCATCGGATCCCCGCCTCGCAGATATTGCTCGATCGTAGAGTCATTCACCACGGCAATGTCAAGCCTGCCATCATTGTCACAATCGAAGAGCGCGATGCCGCCCCCACCCATGGTTTCCACAAGATAGCGGCGCTCCGAAGACCCGTGCGGGATGGTGTTGAGTCCCGCCTGCTTAGCAATGTCACGAAAATGCATGGCCGGCAAGGAGGGTGAGATTGAAGCTGCTTGCTGAGCACTGACTTCGCGACGGGCAGCGCCCGCCGCCAACGGTCGCATTTGGCCGAGACAAACGCAAGCCGCCAAAATACCCATGGCAAGCATCCAGTGCCTTGGCACCCTCAATGACTGACAACGCAGCCGCCGTCCGTTGTCCTGCCGCTTGCCTCGGTTGGGCAGTTTGTTCATTGTTCTCCCGTTCTCTCGAACGAAGGTAATTCTGGCCTCTACTCCGGTTGCACCACCCGGATCGGAATGCGCGTCTCCGAAACGTTTGTACCTTCAATGATCAACCGGCCTTCGACGGTTCCAGCATACGTCGCCGGTGTATCGAATGTCTTATATCGTTCTCTACCATCCCGCCGCTAAGCTAACCGGAATTCGGTTCTCCGAAACATTCGTACCCTCGAGGATCAGCGTGCCTCTCGCTGTTCCTGTGAAGCCTTCCGGCATTACCACATCCACCGCGATCTCCTTCTTCTCGCCCGGGAAGAGATCGAAGTAATTCTCGCCATACAGCACCACAGGTGCCTGGGTAGCGGGATCGTGCCACTCGATCCGCATGCGCAGCAGCCGCGCAAAGCGGCCGCCATTGGCGATTTCTACCTTGAAGCTGCCGCTGCCCTTCTTCGCCGCGGCCTCGATCGCCACCAGCGATACGTTCACCTCTGCCTCGGGCTGTTCCTTCAGCAACCGAAAGAGCGGCTTTTCCTTGCCTGTCACTGAGGCGTAGCGATACTCGGGGTTTTCGCCCGTCGCCGCCATCAGCATCTGCGCGTACAAGGCTCTCCATGTGGGCTCTGTAGTCTTGTCGCGAGGCGTGAATCCCATAAAGGCAAGAGTGTGGCCCTTTCCGTATTGCCCGGCCACCAGCAACGGCCAGTCATTGAACCTCATGATGACCTCGCTGCCTTCTTTCGCCTCCACCTCGTTATAGTTCTCGATGCCGGCCTCCTTGAGCCCCGAATCCGTCCAGCCTTTGGCGAAGACTCGAATGTCCTTGCTCGAGTTCAGCAGACTTAGGTCGTAGGCCTCGGAGCGGACCTTTACGGGCAGCACCTCGGGAAGCTTTGTCAGGTCAAGACAGGCCGCGATGCCCTCACCACCGTGGAAGCTGCTCTGGCCGCCGGTATGGATGAAGCCTACGCCGTCCTGTACGGCCTGGGCAATGCCCTCCGCCATGTCGTCGTCAAGCACCTTCCAGATGGCCTCGAACGATCCTAACCAGATGACGTCGTACTTGCTGCGCAGTGCCTGCGCATCGCGCAGCTCGCTGAAGCGATCCAGGTGATCCTGGTCGATGACGTCCAACTCCACACCCATGGCGCCCAGCTCGGCGGCAAGCTGTTTGCCGTACCTCTTGGTTGCAATTAAGAGCACGCGGTACTTCGTGTCCAGTGGCGGAACCTGGTCAATTGCCGGAACCGTCTGCGGCGGCACCACCTTCAAATAGATCGCGCTCTGTGCCGCGAGGCTGCCGTTGCGCTGATGGACCCTGGCCCGGAACGCGTAAACCGTGGTCGTGGTGACAATCGGCAGTTCCCAGTTCAACACGTCAACAGTCTGGCTGCGGCCGGCGCCCGCCGTAGCTTTGATGGATTGCGAATAGACGACGTGGCCGTTCAGGTCAAACACGTCAGTCTCGACGTCGAGAGGGATGTCGAAACTGTGGTCGTTGACCACCGACACGGGGATATGGATGAATCTGCTTCCGGTCTGTACCGCCGGGCTCGGCTGGGGCTCCAACTCATCCCTGAAAGCAAGGCTGACGGCCAGAGGCGCCATGGAGCGCTTGAAAGAGTAATAGGCGATCCGGGGCACTTGGTCGACGTCGACAAACCCTGACTGAAAGGAGGGAGCAGTGTCCTTGTACTCCCACCAGCGAATTCCCTGGATCGGGCTGAACATCTTGCGCCGGAACGCGTCGGATGCATACCGCATAATGAAGTCCTGATAGAGTTGGGAGGCCTCGACCAGCTCTTCGGCCGACCTGGGGTCGCTATCGACAAACTTGAGCGGCATCCGGAGGATGCTTTCGAGAGACTGGATTGCCGTGGATCCCAGGTAGGTGTAGGCATTGACATTGATGGGCAGGTAAAACCACCCCGGGCGCCGCGGATTCTTGTCGGACCACAGATCGTCGCTGGAGATCCACTTGTGGAGGTTTTCATAGGAAGACAAAGCGTCGCTGCCGTATTCCGACACGAAGGCGGGAGCGAAGTCGTAGTGGTAGCGGTAGTCTCCAGTTCCGAAAAATCCGGCGGTGGCCGACCAGATATGTTCCTCGCCGTCGTCGCAATAACTGCGCTGGTAGATGGTGCCTGGAGCTAACTTCTGCACGACCTCCCCCATGCCTTCGTAGAAGGGCGGGTAATCTTTCTTGGCCCAGTCGGACCAGGTGGACTCGGCGAGCGGCGCCCAGACCAGGATCGAGGGATGGTTGCGATGTTCGCGCACCATCTCCGCGCCTTGCTCGAACGCTGCCTTCAGGAAGGCTTCGCGGCGCGGGTTATTGGGTTCCAATGTGTAAAAGGGGCCGGGCTGGTTGAAGGGCATTTGCGTAAAGACCATCAGCCCCATCTCGTCGCAGAGATCGTAGAAGCTGTCCTTCTCAATTACCTGGACCAGGATGTAGTTGGCGTTCGCCGCCCTGAGCAATAGAAGGTCTGTTCGGTAGGTGGCGCGGGTGTCTCGGGAAGAGTAGTAACTCGCCATCGGATACCACACCCCCTTCAGGAAGAGGTGCTTGCCGTTCAACCAATAGCTCATGTCGGGCAGGCGCACGATGGTGCGAATGCCGAAGATCGTCTCGCGGGATTCCTCCGTTTGTCCGGGCGAGGCCAGCGTGGCAACCAGCTTGTAGAGATTCGGCGAGCCGAGGTCCCAGGTCCACCACAGCTTCGGGTTGCGGACCGTGGCTTCGAGATGGAAATCGTTGGTTCCGGGGTGAAGGGTTAACTCCTGCTTCAACAGCCGTTGCGCGCTGCCCGCAAAGTTCTGCGGCCGCAGCTCGAGATCGACGGTGGCGCGCGTGTTTCCCGGTCCGTCGTTGCGCACGGTTCCCGAGATCGCCAGAGTGGCGCTGCCGTCCTCGTTGAGCGATTTGGTGTAGACAAAGAGATCGTCGATGGTTCGCTCATGTGTCACTACGAGCCTCACGTCGCCCGTCAATCCGATGGTCAGCACGGCATTGCCCTGGGCGGGAATCTGGTTCCAGACGAAGCTCAGCGCATAGGGCGGCTTGGTGAACGTAGTCGCGGGGCTGGGCCAGATCATTGTGAAGCTGCTCTTGTTGTACTCCTGCAGTCCGCGGCCTTTGGGCAGCCAGGGACAGGTGACTTTTACCGCGAGCAGGTTGGCTTCGCCCGGCTTCAGTTTCGAGGTGATGTCGAAGGAGAACCTTGTGTAATCGCCCTCGTGCTCACCCAGCTTTTCGCCGTTCAGCCAGACCGAGGTGAAGTAGTCCGCCCGGTCGAAGACCAGTCGCACGCGATCACCCGGCTGCAGTCTGGGAGCGATAAAGCTCTTGCGATACCACCATTCGCTCTTGTTGATGAGCGAGATCGCTCGGGACTGCCGATAAAGAGCCATCCCCTCCAGCCCCGTGGTCAGTTGGATCTCGGCGGGAACTTCGACGGTCTTGAAGGCACTCTCGTCGAACCCGATTTCGTAGGCCTTGCGTTCCTCGCCAACGCCCATGGGCAATGATCCCAGCTTCCAGTCTGGACCGCTCAGAAGCACCTCTGTGGTACTTGCTGATTTCCCCGCCTCTTTGGGCTGTGTTGCCGTAATCGCAGTCTGCGCCCCTACTGACACCGACAAAACTAAAAGTAGTCTCGCACAACCTTTTTCAAGTCTGCTCATAAGCTCTCCACCATAATTGGCTTCGGGGCTCACCTTCCATGGATTCTTTAAGTTGCGTACACACAACATCGGCCTTCGTCGGCTACTGCATCACGTGATGCGTGGTCACGGGCAGTCGGTCGGCCAGGGGGCGCTCAAGCGCAGCCAACATTCGTTGCTTAGAAGTCATGATTTTTGTCCCCCCTCAGACCTGGAGTTTGAGAGTCACAATTTCCCAAGGCCTAACGTCAAGTTTCACGATGCCGTCGGAATTGACGGTGAGGGGCACAGGTTCTTCCTCAATCAGGTTCGTTTTCCAAGCCTGTCTGATAGGTCGAAAGAGCTTCACATGAGCGCGAACCTTGGCGCGTCCTTCGGCTTCAAAGAAACGCAGGGTCACGGAATCGTCGTCTTCGTTCTTCTTCAGAGCGGTCATGACGAGATTAGCCGGCTCCAGACGCAGGAACTCGCCGGAGGCTGGCAGCGGCGTGGCACTCCGGCTCGCTCCTGTAGCCACAAAGGCCAGCAGAGGGTAGTTGAACGCGATGCCGTCGCGATACCGCTCCGTCCACGCGCCGCCGTGGGGATAAAGCGCCATCCGAAATCGATAGCTTCCCTCCTGCGTGAACCAGTTGTCAGGATTCCATGCCTGGCTTTTCCGTGATGACAGAAGCACGTGCTGAAGCACGGGGTAGGTCACCGGGTTGTCCGTCTGGTCTTCAAATAGATGGACCGTGCAGTCCGAGGCTGCCAGGCACCCGATCTTTTCGTAATCGCCGGATGAAGCATCGATCCAGTTGATGGCCTCGCGGAATGGGAGCGGTCTGTCCCCTCCGTAAAGTGACGGCGAGAATTGGCAGTCCGTGGCTGTCGGAAGAGCCGAGAAATCCACCTCGTCCTTGCCCACCTCGACGGTGCCAAACGGCACTTCGTAGCTCAGTCGGTAGTCCTTGGGCAAATTAATCGGGAAGGCCACGCGAAGTTCGCGTGCTTTCGGCCCGTCCCAATCAAGAATCTCCACATCCATTTCTACGCGGTCGAGCTGTGACGACAGGCGGAACGACTGCCGCAGGCGGAAGTGCTGGAACCGCGTCTCCCGCACGATCGTGCTCATTACCGGGCCACGCTCCGACCGCACCACGTTGAACTCATGATTGCTGGTCTTGTCGAAGTCTGCCATCGTCACGACCTCGGGACCGTCCCACGCTAAGCCCGGCGCTGTGAACTGGAGAACTTCGCCACCGAAGAATTTGTCAGTTTTCAAGATCTCCGTCTTCAAGCGCATGTCGTACAGGCTTTTCAATCCTCCCGCGCCCAGCACCGTACGCAGGCAATCGTTTTCCATTGTTTCGCTCGAAACGGTCTCGTTCGCCGGAGCAGACTCGCTCGCGGATTCCAGGTAGTAGGTCTTGTACCCGACGGACGGGACGTCCTCTGCCAAAAACACAATTTCCGAGGCGCTCGCAGCGTCGCCCACGAGTTGGTAGGGTATCTGTCTCCCGGCGCTATCTCGAAGCGCAAAACTGCCCCAGCCTGATGGGTTCGCGAACTTGCACTGCACTACGTCCGTACGCTTCCACGCGAGGGAATTGTAGACGGCGACGGTTATTTGTTCCGATGAGTTTCTGGGAACCGCCCCGGCCAGCGCCGAGCCCGCCGAAGAAATCAATTGGTCTGCCTGCTCGCGGCACTTGGCATAGGAGGCGACGTAAACAGAATCGGTCACTACACCGCGATTTCCGCCCCAACCGTGGTCCGGCCAGCAGTTCGATTTCCACGCCTCCTCGAAGGCCTTAGCTGGATAATCACCGGAAGCGCCGCCCAGCAGCAGGCCTGCGGACAGCCGCTCCGCAGCCAACAGCCGGTTGTGTGCCAAACGGCCATCCAACAGGCCGGCGCGGTGGCCGGGCTCGTCGTAATAGGCCCAATTGAGGGGCCAATCGCCCCTGACCGTTTCAATGTTGAGTTCATGCTTCGTCAAATCGTCGAGCATGCCTTCGGCTTCAACAAATCGCAGGTGGGGAGGTTGGATCTGCCGCTCGGCCTGTCCCTGGTAATGGGCATTCCATTTAGCGGTGAAGCGTTGCATGGCGGCGTTTTGTTCCGGAACATAGGGAAGCAACGAGGGCGGGGGTGGAAGATAGTCGCCGTTGAAGTCAAAAATCATCTGGCGAGGCAGGCGGCGCGGCGCGTAATAATCTTCGCGCTCGGCCGCATAGCTCAGCCATCTCTGGTTACCCTTCGGATTGGGCAGAGAGTGGGGATCGGCGTAGCGGAAGGCAAAAACCAGAATGCTGGATCCGTCCGGACCGGCCCAGTTATAGAACCCCCACGGAAAGCGTCCCTGGATGACATACTTGATACCAGCCTTCGTGAGGATTTGTGGCATCTGCCAGGTCATGGATGGCGGGTCAGTCTTGCAATAGTGGTAAGAGTCGCAGTCCGGAAAGTTTTTCCTCAGCCAGCGACGACCCAGGTAGAACTGCCGGACCAGTTTCTCGGGCCCCACGTGCACTTCCAGGTTCTCGACGTACGACCCTCCCCACACAAATTTCCGCTCGCGCATTAACTGCGCCATCTCCTCGCGCTTCTCCGGATGTCGATCCAGAAATTCCGTGAGGTAAATGACCGCTTCCGTGGAATACCGGAAGCTGGGGTCCTTCTTGATCAACTCCATCGCGGGCAGGATAAGCTCCGCGGAGCGATAGTCTGCGGTCACCTGTTGGGTATCCAGCCAACCCAGGTCATTGTGGTTCGTGGCGAAGAAGTCGAAGGTGCCGCCGTCGAAGTAGGAGTGATAAGCGGGCACCCGAAGTCTGCGGATAACCTTAAAGGCGGATTTCGCGTCCGTGATCCCGAAATCCATCGTTTCGTCCTCGAAGGGAGCGGGAATCCAGACGTTGTGGCGGGATACGGAGCGGGCAGCCAGGGCCCCCAGTGGGATATTCATCAGCGCGGTCTCGCCTTGGCGGATCTGCAGGCTGGCATCCCGAATCTCCGCCCCCGGATTGACCACCTCAACGGCCGCCGATTGGACGGCCACGTTGTCACGGACGTCGTACATCGTGTAGACGTAGACTTCGAACTCCGGACTGTGGGCTTGGCCGAAAACTCGAACCTTTCCCAAACCGGTCCCCTGCGTTTTCGGTTCCGGCCAGGTATCGTTGATCGTAATGCGCACGCTCTTGGCCGCCTGCGCGGTTGGAAGCGCGATGATCTGAAAGTCCTTAGACGCGCGGAGTTCCGCCGCGACGGATTCGCCTCCCGACAAGGTGCAGGTGACCCGGCGAGGAGTCGCCATTTTCCCGCCCCGCATGTAGGGGTCGAGAACCAGGTCGTAGGGGAGAGGCTTGGGCAGTATCCAGAGTTCCTCCACACGTTGCTCCCGGGGGAGCGTGATTTTCAGCCACGCACCCGAAGTTTCCTTGTCCGTCTCCCAACTGGCTTGCAGAATGTCACCAAACACTTTGCCGGGTACGTAACCCCAAGAAGGAGTATCAGAGTTTGAGGAAGCTGTTGCCGTTGCCCCCAGCCCAGGGTCGGCCAGGTTAGGATTATTGCCGGTTGCGGCGTTCTCCGCTGCGGAAAGCTGTAAGGGAATCCCCCACGGGACCCATCTGCCGGGAAGTGCGAAAGTGCCAGCGATTAGGCCTGTTTGCTTGAAAAAATTGCGTCGGTCCATATAGAACCCCCGCGTTTTTGGTAGCTATCCCACTCGAGGAAGAGCAACGACCTCAGCAGCTCCTTCACGGAGGGGTAAACTCTGGCCAGCGACGGATGCCGCCGCAACTCCGACAGTGCTCAGGAAATTCCGCCGACGCATAACTCCTCCTCGCATGCGCCTTCCAAGCGCACCGTAATGATTTCAAATGGCCGGATGTTAAAACTAAAGCCGTGGGCGGATACCGCCAAGGGCCGCTGGTTTTCCTCGACGGCATTGCACAGCCAGCCGCGCTCCAGGCTTAACAGGGGGGTGCTTACATTGACGGTGCCGGGCTGGCCGGTGGTATCGACGAATCTCATGATCGTGCCCTTTTCGTCTTCCGCTCGTTTCCACGTCAGCAGCACCACTCCAGGGCGGTCGACCTGAAGGAAACTGTATTGAGCGGGGTCGAGAGGCCGCGGGGAATTGCCGACCTTGTCCTGCGGCACCATGAAGTTCAGCTCCAGGGGCGACATCGCTTCCCAACCCAGCTTGCTCAGGGCCTCGGGCGGGAGTTTGCGACCGCTGGTCACCACGTAGCGCAGCGTGAGTTCCTGATCTTCTCCCCAAGCGGAATAAAACGACAAAATAGTCCCCTTGCGCTTCCCAAACTCGCGCGGCCATTGATACCTGACAATGTCTCCGAAGCTCATCAGAGACTCATCGACGGGCACGATCGCCGCCGTGACACCGCCCTGATCGACCGCCGCCCAGTGTTGCACGGGGAACCATTCCTTGCCGGAGCCGGGAAGCACATCCTTTTCAGGGTTCACTACGCCGTTCTGAATCTCGTACCGGAATTCGGGGTGATCCATGGCGAAGGGAAAAGCGAAGTAGTGCCGCCCACCTCGGTGATCGGCAGGCTGACCCACGCGATTGACGAACTCGATCTTCTTCTGCCCATCGAAGAGTATGATCTCTGTGGCGATGCTCGGGCTGAGAGGGGAGGAGGACTCGAGCCGCGCGACCGTGCCGAAAGGCGTCTTGGTCACAGAGATCACTCGCCCGCTTTGGGGCACATGGATATCCAGTTTCGGCGCCGGCACGACCGCCGTGGAGAGGCCATCGAAGTTGAGCTGGGCCTGTTCGCCGGTGGCCACCACGTATTGATCGAACCGGTACGGGCTGGAGGCGTCGACGAGCTCGCGGCCGAGTTCCTTATCGAAGATGCTGCGCACGGCGCCATTCGAAGGATCCAGCTCCACGCGGTAGTACGCGTTTTCCATGGTGGCGCTCGCCATGGCAGGGGGCGCCCCCGCCTCCTTGGCCGCTGGCCTGAGCGCATAGCACTTGTACCCCACCGCCGGGATATCGGTAGTCATGAATCGCACATGGCGGGTTGGCCCGAGAGCGGGATAACCGTCCATGACGGGTGGGGTGGGCAGTACCTCCATCGGAACCACTTGGTTGGTGGCGCGGTCCACCACCTCGAGACTCTTGGGAAGATTGAATTCCACCAAGCTGCTACGCTGCCAGTTCAGAGGATTGAACACGATGAGGGTATTGGTGGGTACTTGAATGGAATCCGCGAGCGCGGACGTGGCGCGCGCCAGTACGCCCTCCACCAGACGGGCGTTGTGCGTGCCGAGCACATCGTTCTGATACCGCCTGTGCAGGGTACCGCTCCAGCCACCCCAGCCGCCGGTATGCTCCTGGAACGTAAGGATCCCCCGCCAAGCTTCTTCCAGGGCCAAGCGGTCCGGCCGGATGTGGGGATTCACCAGCGAGCTGATCGTGGAGAATTTCTCCGCTGCCAGAAGGCGGTGCTCCGTCTCGCGTTCCATCATCCCCGGTACACCTGCCGTGACAATGTCCCAGTACGGGCCGCCATCGCCACGGATCACCGGGATCGAGTCACCCAGTTGCCGCTCGATATAGTTCATCGCCTCGGCGACTCCCGAAAATTTCAGCTTGGGAAACGCGTAGACTTTATTCCATTCGTCCGCGAATGCGGCTTGTTCCCGGTGCAGGTCGGTGTTCTCCACCTGTGACCCAAAGATCATGGCGCCGTCGGACTTGTAATCAGGGCGCGTATAGGCCTGCAAAAAGATGGGTAACGAGTCCGCACCCGCTTCCAGCTTAGGCGGCATACCGAAAAGGCACGTAAGTTGCATGTAATGCCAGGAATACCACGTCAGCACCCTTTGTCCGTCCGGCCCCTCCCACCAGAAAGGCGACTTCTCGTTTAAGTGAGGGTTTCCTCGTTCAAAAATTGGTCCCATAGCCTGGTTAGCTGCCAGCACGAGGAACTTCAGGCCAGCGGCGGCCATGAGCGAAGGGTACGACCAGGAGTGCGATGACACGTCGCTGAGGATGGAATGGTCGAAATCTCCTCCGTTCTCGCGGTTGAACTTGTGACTCGGATAAAAGGAGCGCAACAGCCCCTCGATCGAGGGGACGCCGGTATAGATCGGCGCGTAATCCGCCGGCACAAAGATCTTTTTCTCACGAATTAGCCGCAAAAACTCTTTGCGCTGCGCATCGCTGCGGCCCGCCATAAACTGCGCGGCAACCCAGTCGCCGTCCATCGTGTACCGGAAATCCGGATGCTCGCGGATCATGTCAATGGCCTCGTCAATGGCGCGGCTCTGGACCTCCGCGACCTTCGGCGGGTAGTCGGTGTAACCGATGTCCACATGCTCGTGGGGAACTACAAAGAGATTCCACTTCTTCGCCGGGTTCACCTCTGCCCGGAATTGGCGGCTTCTTCCGTTCATCGCCACCGTGACCTGGGCCAGCGCGGGCGAGCTGAACTCAGGGACTTCAAAGCGAAGCTTCTGCTCTCCGAATTCCATGCCGGGCGCCAAATCCTGCGTAAACTGCTTCAAGCCCAACGACAGCGTTACCCGACCGCGTTGTGGCGGCTCACCATAGCGTAGGAACACGTCAACCAGCTCGACTAAGCCCTTGCCTCGGTTCTGGTAGAAAATGGTGGGCAGAACCTCGGCGGAAGTTGCCTCGGCGGAGTAAGTCTTGGTCGGATCGTGTTCAAGCGCCAGGGCATCGTAGGTCATTTGGCCATGGCCCCCCGCCGATTCATCGACTGCCGTCAGAACAAGAGTGTTGGTGCCCTTGAGGAGAAAGCGTGTGGGAACTTCGAACGTGATTGATGCGGCCGAGAAGGCGGGCATGAACCGATACCCCGGGTCATTGCCGGTGTAGTTCAAGACAGGGTGCTGGTAGAAACGGCCACGGTGGCCGTTTATTTTCACCTCAAGGGTCGGTAGGACGATCGCATCCGGGTTGCCGTTGGCAAGCAATGAGACCTTCAGCGTATAGAGGCCTGAAGGCGCCTGCGGCAAGTCGAACTTGACAGTGAACGGATGCGCGCGTCCACCTGCTCCAGCACTCGGCTGGTCAGCATACCAATCTTTAGCCGGATCGCTTTGTCCGACTACAAAGACCGGGTCCTGCTGGGGCGCTCCCTGGTGAAACTCGAGGGAGGAGTCGTTGAATTTCCCGATTTGCCACACGACCGAAGACTGACCTTGGCAAAGATTGGGAAACAGGAACAGCGTCAATAACACAACAAGCAGTGCCAGATTGAAGGTGCGCATTGACATTTAAACCCTCGATGGTGCATTCAACCCCTTGTCTCTTTTGGCCAAGGGGAGGCTTTACTCAAGTGAAGTGTGGCGATTAGCGAGTGACGAGCCAGAGAGACTCCCTCGGTCTGAAGCCAACGTTACAGAACGAGTGCCTCGGACCTCGGACTAGCCTGTCAGCCGTCAGTGGTCACTGGCCGCGACTCTTTGGCATTCGCCCGATTGCAAGGCCCCTCTGTCCGTTTTGCCGCACGACGGTACGGCAACCCCAAAAAAATCCCACGCGGGTGGCCCGGGCTGAAGCTGGTAGCCGGCGAGCGTCGCCCGGCCGAGATCTCCTGTGTCTGGCGCGGAAAACTTCGGGTCAGTGGTGAGAGCATGGGGATCGTCAGGCACGACAACATTTCAAGGGGACTCGAAGCAAATCCTTTCGCGGACAGAACAGGGTCTAAGGAACCGTTGGCGCCGAACCTCCAGGCGAGCGGTTATTTCCCCACGCTTTCAGCGTCAAAGTCATTCTGCAAGGCGGCAATCTTGGGGAGCCACGATCTGTACTGAGAAAATGAGAACGGCGGCTCACCCAGCAGATAGTGATTTGCGTAATTCTTGCCGTTTGCCGTCCATTCGATCAGGAACAACCGTTTGTCTGAATGGAAAACCGGAATCGTTCCAACCTCCAGGTTCTCATTAGCCTTTGAACTATAGTCACCTTCCAGTAAGGTCTTCCCCGAGTCGGCGTCCCAGACGCGGTAGTGACCGCTGGCATCTTCTCGCGAATCATTTCCCACCACCACCCGGCAGTGCCAGTCCTTGGGTTCATCCACCATGACGCACACCGGCTGCTGGACACGCCGGATGTAGTAATACGCGAGTTTCTTGTTGAAGTAATAGTCAACCACCGCATCGTTGAGTTGCGGCCAGCCGTCCATGACATTCCACCAGATCAGGCCGGTGCTCTGCCACTTCTTCAAGCGCGTCATCTCAATCCAGAACTTGTCTGCTTCTGCCTCGGTAATTTGGGTCGAAAGAATGAAGTCCTCAAGTTTATCCGGAGTCGTTCCGAACATTTCCTGTCCCTCATTGGCCAGCATGCGGTTTTCGTAGGGATCAAGGGTCATATCCGTGGAGTGCAGGGCCCACCAGGGATTGTCCTGCCAAGGCCACAAATGCTCTTCGTCCAGGAAGCGCTTCAGGGACGAAAGGCCTGGACAGCCATCCTCGCCAATCTCGCTCACGAAGTGCGCCGTGTGCTCGGTGTAAAAGCTGCTCTTGAAGTAATCTCTTGGACCCCACAGGTGGTCTTCGGGCATGAGCTTGAGATTTCCGGTGGCGCTTACTTCCGGCGACATATAAGGCGAGCTGGGAAGATAGGGCCGGTAAGGGTCACACTGGAAGATCACCTGCGGCAAGACTTCGCGCGTGATCTTGTTGTGCGCCGGATCCAAGCCAGCCCAAGAGTAGAACAGATCCACCTCGTTGTCCCCCGACCAGAGAGCCAGCGACGGATGATTGCGCAGCTTTCTCACCACCGATATCGCTTCCTGTCTCATCACCTCCAGAAATTCCGGTGTCTGCGGATAAATCGCGCAGGCCAGGGCAAAGTCCTGCCACACCATGATCCCTTCGCAGTCGCAGATATCGAAGAACGCGTCATCCTCGTAAACGTTTCCTCCCCAACAGCGGAGCATGTTGCATTGCAGGTCGGCGACCAGCGCCAGTATCTTTTCATACCGCCCGGCGTCCCGGCTGTGAAAGGCATCCGCCGGCACCCAGTTGGAGCCCTTGACAAGGATTGGAACCCCGTTGACTTTGAAGAGGAACTGGCCGGGTTTCTCGATGCTGGTCGTCTCCGTGCGGATCAGTTCCAGCTTGCGGATTCCTACCCTGTCCTGGCGTGACGCAAGCACCTTGTCTCCCTGCAGGAGTTGGGTCGTCACCTGGTAGAGGTCGGGATCGCCATATCCTCTCGGCCACCACAACTTAGGGTTCTGAACCTCGACTCGAGACCTTCCTGCCGTGAACTCCACGTTGTGGAGATAGGTGAAGGTGGAGTCGCCGCAGCGGCCCTGGACTCGTAACCGGAGCTGCGGAAGCAGCGCGAGGTCGGTGGAGAGTTCGTAAGAGACCGTTAGCGCGGCCTGGCCGGAAGCAACGGACACGGTCGCGAAATACATGTCGGTGATCTCGTGCGGAACATGAACAATCAGTTCCACGGGACGCCACAGCCCGCCCAAAGCCGCGCGCGGCATGATGTTCCACCCGAACGTGGAGGGAGCCTTCCGGATCCAGATGGCCTCCTCGTTGGTACGCCCCGCATTGATGGTGTAGGCGGGATCGTAGCGCTTGCCTGCCGCCTCGATGATGGCAGACCTCAGCCTGATCGTGAGCAGGTTGGGACCGGAAGAGTTCAACATTCCCGTCACGTCGAAGTGCTGCTCGACGAGGGCATCCGCTGTCTCTCCCAGTTTCTTCCCGTTTAACCAATAAGTGGCGAGGCAATCTACTCCGCCGAAGCGCAGTTCCAACCTCCGCCCCGCGGTGCCTTCGGGCGTCGGGAACTCCCGCTGATACCACCATTCATACAGTTCGTAGGGTTTCAGCTTCAGGATGTTATCCCCATAAAGCAAGTCTGCGGGCAACTGGCCCTGGCGCGAGAGGTCCAGTTCGATATTACCGGGCACAGACGCCTCAACCGAGGGCAGTCTCGGGGTTTGGAGTTGGTCGGGCTGGGTTATGTGATACTTCCCTTGCGGGAAATAATATAGCCTCCATTTTCCATCAAGGCTTACGTGAACGGGTCCTGCGCCGGGCGTGTCACTCACCATCTTCGCCGGCACACTTGCCTGAACCCACGAAGAAGCCAGAACAAGGCAGATGATTGAGAAACGAAGTTCAATCTGTTTAATCGTGTTCAGTCCTCCTGATTACGTTATCTTCACACCACTCATTTATTGGCGGCACGCGCCAGCTTGGTCTCCCCTTCTACGCCCGAACCGACCAACGCAATGGGTTAGCCGGCCCTCCTTCACCCTTCAGTTCGATCTCTCCGCCAGCGCCGCGTTGGAGCGTCTTCTCCCGCCCGTTCACTTCGGCGGTGGTGAATCGCTTCGCTTCGTCATCCGGCAAGTGCAAAGCGATTGTCCACGTGCCTGATCCGCCGAAAGGTGCATACCAGCCTTCATAGCCCCGATCTGACTTGATCACGCCCAGCAGCGGCGAATCGAAGCGGTACGACTTCAACGGGATTTTGGGCGTAAGATCCAAACCTCGCCCGTTGAAGTCCACGCCCAGTAACTTAGCGAGGATATAGAGCTGCCAAGCGTGCGGATGCATGTTCATGACGGGGAAATCCGTCCAGCCAAAATCGGGGGGAAAACCAGGCGTTCCCTTTGTGCCCATTTTTTTCAGCAGCACGTCGCTGAGTATGGTTTGTCCCGGGTAGGCATTCAACGCGGAATTCAACGTGTCGGGCCCACTCCAGGTGCCATACCAGATGTCCGGATAGACGGTGGCGTGATTGGCGAAAGAGTTTTTCTTCCACTCGTCCCAAGCCATCTTTCCATCCACCAATGCCAAACCCCATACCAAAGTTCCGTTCAGGGATGGCCATACGCCGCCATCCTCTCCCGTTCCGATCTTCGCTCCCGCCGCTTCCACCATGCGCGAACCCTTGCTGATTTGCATCGCCCCTATAGGCGAGGGCCGCCGAATCAATTCGTCGATGGATTGAGCCAACTCGCGAGCCTGATCCGAACTTGCCGCACCTCCGATAATTGTCCAGGGCTGAGGCTCGATCCACAGGCTGTCCTCACCTACCCAACCTAAAGAGGGACCTAGCCACGCGCGTCGGAACCATCGGCCTGTCCACTGGGCACGCACGGCCTTCCGGTGCTGCTCCGCCTGCTGGCAGGCCTCTTCCGCCAGATCTGCATCGATACCGGCGTACGTCAGCATTGCCGCATAGAAGTCGAATACGTAAGTGGCCATGGCCGAATTCAGCGTACTTTCGCCGGTGCGAAGGTATTCGTCGCGCAGTTTGGCGGGAACGTACTCGTTTACCAAACCATCTGTCCAGTCGTCCATCAACATCCGCATGATGCCGTGCTCGCCCACGCCGACTTCCTTTACCTGGTGCCGGTAACATCGCGCCAGTAAATTGCGCACCGTTTCCTTTCCGGCGGTGGGTCCGTACAGGGGATAGGTCGGAAGCTCCTCATTCAGAAATGCCACGTCACGCGTGGCAAGCACATATTCACTGGTTGCCCACAGCAGCCACATGGGAAGGTCGCTCGCTTTGTCCACGTTCGTGGGCATCACCATCCCGTAACCGACGATTCCATACGGCAGTGAGCCGTCCGGGCGCACTTCCTTCAGCGTGTAGCGCAACACCTCCTTAACGATTTTCGGATTGCTGAACAAGAAGGGTAGGACGTGTTGTAGCGGATCGCGCGCCGCACCCTGGAAGCCCATGAGGTACTGGTAGATGTGTCCCTGAGAGAGAATGTGCTCCTGGAAAAAGCTGTCGTAAGTCAGGTTGCTGCGCAAATAATAATGGTCCCAGGTCAGCTCACGCTTCACCCAGGGCTCTTCCGGGGTACTGAAGCGCATCCCATCCTCTTTCCATTTCCGACTGGACTGCGCCCATAAGGATGACGGCCGGCTGCTATACTTTTCGATCAACGGCGCCGGCTCCTTGCCCTTGGTAAGATAACCGTACAGGAAATAAAGCGTGCGACTCTCGCCCGGGTGCAGTTTCACCTCGCGCTCCAACAGCAGTGCGCTTTCCAGGCCATGCACGCTCAAGTCCTGGTCGAGCCGGCTGGCCAGACCCGCAGGCATACTCACCCCACCGGAACCGAAGAACCGTTTGCCGTTGGCGGAAAACCCATCGGCGGGTGCGCCCAGTGAAACGAGGAAGGTGGCCGGAGGCTCGAGGTCTTCCAGCCTGGCCTCTCCGTCCTCTCGCACCGGCCCGATACGCGCTTGCAGATCCTTCCAGGCTTGTTCATCTTCCGGCGAACGACCCAGGAACTGCTTGCTCTCCAGCAGTCCCGAGTGGCCTTCCAGAACTTCAAAGTGGTGGCTGAAGCGCTCGGCGAAACTTCGCCGCAGGTCCTGCACGGTGGTCGTTTTGCCTGTCAGGGAGGTAATCATGAAGGAGCGCCACGAGAACTGATAAGGCTGGCACCCCCAATATTCAATCCAGTGCAAATCCGCTTCCGCCGTGCCGTGGTTCGTGATCTTCACCTGCGACACGAGCACCGGGTCGTCCCCGAAGGGCGCAAAGATGACCTGGTCCACCGCGTAGTCTTGCTTGCTGACTCGCTTGCGCAGGTACCCGACTCCAAAGACCCTGTCAAACGACTTCCCCTCGCCTTGGTAGAACGTGCCCAGCACGCCTCTTCCATCGGTGAGAAAACCAATGCCGCCTCCGTACTGCCCTCGCTCCGGCGCATAGTCGTTCAGGAACTTGGGCGAACCCTCATCTTGTCGCACCTGCACGTACCCGTAATTCGATGCGGCAGCCACCAGCCGGTCGTTCCCCACCTGATGAGTCTGGTCAGTGGGAGAACGGAACACTTCGTCCACGGGCGTGACCGCCTTGGGATCGTGAACCTGGTCACAGGTGTAATGAAAGGCAGGCAGCCCGAACTCATCCTCGATCCATTCGCCGAAATAGCCGGACCCGTACGGCTTGGCCTTTTTGCCGGGCGTCGGCTCCTCGCCTTTCGTGAAGGCCTCGAGCAGCTTGGGAGCTTCAGGCCAGCTTGAAACTGCCAGTCCCAGTGAACTGAGGAACTTTCTGCGATGCAAAGTGTATGACATGCGTTACCTCTTTTATCCCTTCCTAATGTGTGCATTCCTAAAGCTAGGCACACGGAGGTTGGCGGCGCGCCGAGGCCGTAAGCAGAAAATCTCTGAAAAATTCTTTAGAAGACGCGGAGAAAAATCTTCCCTGTAGAACAAAGCTTCGGCGAGTAACCTACGGCTCACTTTGGCCACCACGTTTTGAATGTCGCGTTACCACTCGCGGTGGCCAAACGGGCCGGGATTAGGGTTTGGGAATTTTACTCGAACCCCAAACCCCAATCCATAGCCCCTGGTCTCTAACTAACTACCACTCAAACCGTGCGACCAACTGGCCATTGCGAGGAGTGCCACCCACACAGGTCACTTGGCCAAAGTACGTGTCGCTGATGCCTGTGTCAGGATTGCAGAAGGACTTCCGGTTGAACGTGTTGTAGAACTCCACGCGAAATTGCAGCGTCATCCGCTCCCTGATTTGGAAGTTTTTATAAGCCGCAACATTTTCGCTCGCGGAGCCGAACCCGTTCAGGCCGGCAATCCACGGCCCGCCGGTGCCAAAATCCCCGTAGGTAGGATTCGAGAACCCGGCGGGATTGAAGTATCGGTTGGCCGGATCTCCCAAGTTGGCCAAATCGATCTTCGGGTCCGAAAAGTGCCGGCTAAGATCGGCACCCTTCGCCACGTTGCTATAAGTTGACGTGTAAAGGCCCGGATAGCCGTTGCTGGAGTCAACGCTCATCGGCGTTCCGCTGTAGTAACCCAGGAGAGGCGCCACCGACCAGCCCCCGACCACCTCATTCACGAGACCGCCTTGGTTGGAGAGGAATTTGCGGCCCTTGCCGAAAGGCAGAGTGTAAACGAAGTAGCCTTTCACAATACTCTGGGTGTACGGCTGGATGTAGTTGGCCGCAAAACTCAGGTCGTCAGTGTTCTGTAACATCGTGTAATTACTCCACGTCACCTGGTTGGCGGTATTGGTGGTGTATCTCTGGCTAGCCAGCGTGTAGCTCATGTTCATGGTCAAGCCGGCTCCGGTTTGACGGTGTACTTCCGCCACGAAGGCGTTATACTCGGACTTCCCTAAGGGCGGACCAACGATGAAAAGGTCGGCCCCCATCGCGGCGATTTGCGGGAAAGGCGTCAAAGCCGCGTAGGCGTAGCCTTTATAGCCCGGGTACGGATAAGGCACTCCCGCCGCGGCCGCGTCGGCGCTGTCCGTGATCACATTGTATGCGTTGCCGGCCTTGAGGAGCGGGCTATAAGCCGCGATGTTCGGTTCGTTGTTCGCGAGTTCCGTATCGTGCAGGTGCGTACCCCGCGTCCCTGCATAGCCCAGAGAAAGGCGAGTGTTCCTATCGAGCTCGATTTCCACACCGGCATTCACTTGGTTGACGATGCCGGTTTCCAGGCTATTGGGGCTGTCGTTCACCATCTCCCACGCCAGGTAGTTGGGATTCTCGGTGGGCGGAACGGTGATGCCGGGATAGCCGTTGTCCCAGTTAAAAGCCGGCGTGAAGTTGGTATTCGGCAGCACTACGTTGGTCGGGTAATAAGCGCCGCCGGTAAAAGAATACGGGGTGCCGCCCCAGAAATTCATTCCATACGGCACATCATACGCCGAGTAAGCCGCGCGGGCGACCACCCGGTTGGTGGCCTTATAGGCGAACCCCAGGTGCGGAGCGAAATCCGACCAGTGCATTCGACCTTCGAACGATTGACCGCCGTTGCTGGCGTAAACCACCTCACCGGGAATCCCCGTCGTGGGATTCTTGTACGAGGTGTCAAAGTTCGCCTCGTGGCCCCACCTTTCGTGGAACGGCTGGTTCTGATTCCAGTTGAGCCCGTAGTTAAGGGTCAGCCGGTTGTTGAACTTAAAGCTGTCGTTGGCAAAAATGCTCAACGTTTTGCGCCGCCCGTAGAACATCTGGCTTTCATCGATGCTTGCCTGTTGGACCTCACCCAGAAGCGCGCTGGCGAAACCAAAACCCACATAGGGAGCCCAATTCTGGGTGGGGGCGCCGGTCTGGCCGTTGGTGAAATCGATGAACAAGGCCCCGCCGCCAAAACCCTCATTCCCTTCCAGGCCCAGTAGTTGCCCACCGAAAGTGAGCGTGTGACGTCCTTTCATCCACGTCAGGTTGTCGTTGATCGCCCAGTTATTGTAGTTACTCGGCCCCCATTGGTTGGAGGAGCCGATGGCGGTCTCACCGACGCCGTTCACTGCACTTCCGAAACTGGTCAGCGGGAAGCACGAATTCGCCCCGTAATTGCCCAGCCCCATCTGCTCGGGCCAGTTCCCCGGCTTGCAGTTCTGGGTATCGTTCAAGCGTTGAAAGGTGAGGCTTGACGGCGCCGGGCGGAGTCGGCAGTCGCGTTTTTGACGTTTACTGCAATTACGATCCGCTGTTGAAGAACTTCGATGTTTTCAAAGAAGCAGGCGGGGCCAATCGTGCTATACAGAAGACCTTCCACGGGCTCCGGCCCAACACCCGCGGGAAGCTGGATCTCGCTTTCGAGCCCGTCAAGAATTATGCGTTTATCAATGCCATTGAGGTAGAGGGCGAGTCACCCTGAGGCAAGGTCCAAACGGTGAGTTCGTGACGGCAATCGCTCGTTCAGCCCGCCGTTCACCGGCGACGCTGTGCTCTAATTGCGGGCTTCGACCCTTGGCGAAAAGAACCGTCGGAGGGACATTGCTCTGAACTGAGGCCGTTTGAAATGGAGTTGTCGCACGATGTTGCCGGTACCATGTCAGCTCGAACCCAGTTTCTTGTTTCTAAGTCTCAGATCATAGCTCGATAATCCGTCCAGCATCAGCGTCAAGATCGTGCAACTCATGCCGAGATAGGGAACCCCCAGCGGTTTACCTGTCATGGAATCGTAATGCTCGCTAACGCCGTTCTTGAGGGCGTTGGCCACCGTCTTGTCGGCGATATCCACGGCGATATTATGCCAGCCATTTTTTGCGAAACCACTTGCCACCTGGTAATTGGGCGCGGGCCAGACGTCGCCCCGCCAATAACTGTTGGAAACCCAGCGTTTGTCGTTCCGATCCACCGTGGGGATGGGCAGTGGCGTTTGCCAATGCTCCGTCATGATTACCCTCGCCATCCGGGTAATCATATCCGGTGTAGGCACATCCGCAATTAACGGCATCCAACTCCCGATGGTCGCGACCCTGATCTTCTCCATGGTATCCCGGTTCACCGCTAGAAAAGTTCCGCTTTCCTCATCCCACATGTGTTTGCGAACGGCCGCGACGGATTTCGCAATACGTTTTTGACGTCGCTGGGCCATGGCTGTATCGCCCATTGCCTTCGCCAAGCGAACCAAACTCCGCTCGGAAGCAATCAGATAGCTGGTGGTGCCTGGCAGGCAGATGTTGCCGTACCAATTGCCTCCGCCGCTACCACGGCGATTGGGGTGTGGCGTGAGCTTAAGATCATCGAGGTTACACTCATAGTCAAAAGTCTCAAACCGCGCGTCCTGAACGACTCCGCTATACGAACCGACGGAGACCAAACCGCTATTGGTCACGTCCCGTTCTCGCCAGTACCATTCGTGAAACTTTTCCAACGGCCCGAGACACTGCCGCAAGAGATCTTTGTCCCCGTTGCGCTCGAAAACCCGCTCCAGGCCCCAACCGAGGATGGGGATTTGGGAATAGGCTGGCATGTCATTCCAAGTTTCGGTATTTCTGGGGTCGATCATGCAAGCGATCATGTCATGGGCATAATCGGGGCGCTTTTCGTTCCAACGGGTCTGGAAATCCCAATAGTTCTGGAATATTTCACGAATCAGCTCTTGCTGGCCGGGCAGGATGGCCAGAAGGTCCACTACGAACACGGTATCCCAGATCCATTGCCCATAGAAATCCTTCCCCGTTCCCGCCTGCAACCAATGGTATTTTAGGAGACCTTCGGGAGGCCTGATCTTAACCAACACGCATTGATGAAATACTTCTTCTGCCAGCCGCATGATTTTGGGATCCGTCGAATCAAAAGGCGATGTGGCAGCGACGGAAGTCTGTTCCGTTAAGGCCCGACCGGCCGCAGACCAACGGCCTATTATCATCCAGCCTACGGCTCCCCCCAGGCTCCTGACAATAAACCTTCTTCGATCCATATGGCGAACTCCTTTCAGTTCAAAGGGTCGGTCGGGCTTGTCCTGACACAGCAACCTCCCCGGCCTGTGTGGCGCTGGCTCGCAACCATCTCAAGAAGGTTAGCATCGGCGCCAAAGCCAGCGGCTTGCGAAGTGTTACGCTGTACCTCCGTAGGAAACGTGGCGCCGACCGCTTAGTTCGCGTGCTTCCGCCTAATCTTTATCAATAATATTGCGCTGCCAATCCCCCCTGGGGAACTTCGGCGCCCTGGCCTCATGGCGGGGCGGTAATCGCGGAACGCCTCTCACCATCAATATATGGGCTCTTGTAATAGCCTCTGATAATGCGGCAAGGGCACGGCGCGCGGCCCGCCCCAACGCCGGCTTCCTTCGCCTCTCCCCTTCACGCGGGCGATACCCGTACCCGGACGTCGCCCCGGCCCAGCAGTTCCTGGCGCAAGCCCGTGCCCAGCCCCGGCCTGGTGGGCACATGGGCGAAGCCCTCGCGAATCTCGATATTGTGGGTGTAGGCCTCGGCATACCAGCCGCCGTAAAAGCCCCGCACGGTCTCCAGGATCATGGCGTTGGTTGCCGAGGCGCAGAGGTGGAGATTGGCGAAGAGGGCCACCAGTCCCGTGCAATCGTGCGGCGCGATGGGCAGGTGATAGGTGTCCGCCAGGATGGCGATCTTGCGCCCTTCGGTGACGCCGCCCGTCCACACCAGGTCCGGCATCACAACGCGGCAGGCGTGGGCCTCCAGAATTTCACGGAAGGCATAGCGGGTAAACAAGCGCTCACTGACGGAGTGGGGGATGCGGCTCTCCTGTGCCAGGCGGGCCAGATCGGCGGCGCTGTCGGGCTTGATCATGTCTTCCATCCACAGCGGGTCGTAGGGCTCAAGCGCCCGCGCAATCCGCAGCGCGCAGTTCAGGTCCCAGCGCGAGTGTCCCTCGATCAGGATCTCCATCTTGTTCCCCATGGCTTGGCGAATCTTCTTTACCGGTTCGAGGCCCACTTCCAGGTCTTCCAGCGAGAGATAGGCGCCCGCCGGCCCCAGCTCCGCCCACGGTGTGGTTCCAGTGGGAGCGGCGCTCTGAAAACGAGGGGCAACCCGGTCCCACGGCCAGATTTTCATCGCCCGGATGCCCTGGTCATAGAGGCTGCGCGCCAATTCCGCCGGCCGCTCCGTGGTGTCTGTGAAATCCGGGTAGGGACCACCGTTCACGCACGTGTTGTAGACGCGCAGGCGGTCGCGGCACAACCCTCCCAGCAGGTTGTAGATGGGCTGGCCCACCGACTGGCCCACCAGGTCCCACATGGCGATATTCACGGCGGAAAGAGCGCGCATCTCGGCACCCGCATAGCCAAAGAAATTCGTCCAGCTAAAGACGCTGTCCCAGATGCGTTCGATATCGTAAGGGCTGGAGCCCAGCAGGAAGCCGGAAATCATATCGTGGACGACGGCCTCTACCGCGCCGGGCAGGTAAAAGGTCTCGCCCAAACCGATCAGACCGTCGTCGGTGTAAAGGCGCGCCCAGAGAATGTTGGGCTGCGGCGCAAAACGGATGGTTTCAACTTTGGTGATTTTCACGGAAGTTCTCCTCACTCCGTACTGCCGGCATCCTGCCGGCTTGCTATGCCGCAAAGATGGCGGCGTTACGGTTGCGTACCGTCGGCATCCCTTCGCTCGGCTCAGGGCAGGCCCTGCCGGCACCGGCCGTTGACATGGGTAAAGCTCTTACTATCTTCGCACGAACCTTGGCGGCGGTGTGCCAAACGATTGTACGTAGGGGCAGGGCCCGGCACCGCCGCGTAGCGCTTTGGACTGCGGCCGCGAAGCTGCCGCCTTTGCATTTCCGTCCATCCGTCGTTGACGAGAGAAAGGCGGCAGCTTCGCGGCCGCACTCCAAAGCGCTGCGCGCGCTCAACAGCACGCATACCGTGCCGGGCAGCGCATAAACTACATCGCCCCCACCACCCGACTCTGTCGTCAATCACCAATCACCAATGACTCAATAAGCGACTTTGTGTCTATGCGGCGGCAGCCTTACTGGCGTCCGAAGCACCCGACGGAGATTTGCTGTCCGACTGGCGGTCCCTTTTGGCCTTAGGGCCGGTCGTGGATGCGTCTGCGGGCTGGGTGCTGGCGGCTGGAATGGGACACTCTGTCTTCATGTCCAAATTGTCCTGCGCTTTGTTTTCATACATATCGCCGGATGCACCTTCATTTTTCGATGTGCATCTAGGGCTTTCTTCGGACTCAACCGCCAGTTTCTCGATCGCGATTTCCGCATCCTGCCGGGTGCCGCCGGAATGGGACCGGACACCGTCCATGGTAGGCTGAACGTCGCCGACGCCGGGCTGGATGCCGGCCGAGGAGGGCTGAACGCCCTGCACGGTGGGCCGAACGTTCTCCACTGTGGGCTGAACGCCCTCTATGGTGGACTGAACGCCCTCCATGATGGGCCGAACGCTGTTCGGCCCTACGGCACCGTTGGGCGGGACGGGTGTGTTGGGGCACGAGCCTACTGCGGAATCCTCTTCCATTCCGGATTCCGGATTTCGGACAGCGCACTCCTGCTCCATTCCGGATTCCGGATTTCGGACGGCGCACTCCTGTTCCCTTCCGGATTCCGGATTTCGATCCTCGGGCTCTGGTTCCCTTTCGGCGTCCTTCGGTTTCGCCCGGTCCTGGATGTGCATCAGGAAGTTCCCCAGGCGCCAGAGCTGCCGCAGGCATGACTCCTCGTGCCGCCGCAGATTGTCCAGGCGGGGTTCCATCTGCGCCGCCACCACGTCGCGCTCCGCCGTGGTCATGGGCCGCATGTATTTCGCAAAGAAGGGGTCCCACACCGCCGCGTGCGAATCCTTCTCCTGCCGCACCAGGATGCTCAACGTTTCCCGCAGCTCGTCCCGTTCCTGGGCGTCCTGCGCCACCGGCACCTCCGGCTGCGGCACGGGATGGTGATCGTTTTCCGCAGCGTAGGCCAGCCCCATTTCCCACTCCTGGTCGTCGCTGGCCCCGGGCGGCAGCGGCTCTTCCTGCGGCGGCAACTCCTCGGGCTCCCGCAGCCGGTGCAACAACTCCAGGATAGTCACCGCCTGCCCTTGCAACTGGTCCCCATAACTGGTAACGAAATGGTGAATCAGCCCGGGCGGGGCGTAGAAGTCCCGGCGCAGCACGTGCCCTTGCAGCAGACCCAACACACCCACGATGCCCACGTACTGATAGCGCAGCTTCATGGTCTTTTCGTGACGGTCGGCCGCCACCTTCTCGACGTGCTCGGCCATCACGTTGTCCTGCATGCGCTCGGCACGGTCCATGCGCCATTGCAGGCGCGCCAGGTGTTCCACGAGCTGCGCCTGGCTGCCATTCGAGGGCCGCCACTGCTGGTAGGAGCCATCGATGAGGTCGGCCAGGTCGGCGGGGTCCTCCCCCAGGGCGGGCAGGGCTTCGTTGCGCAGCTTGGAGTACATTCCGTGCCGCAGATTGGCGGCGCGCGCCCGCTCCTTGCCGGCGGGGGTCGCCGCCCCGTGCGATTGCCGGGCGTTGCGGCCATGCGCTTCGAGGTTTTTTTTCGTCATAACAGGGTGCTGAACCAGTGGTTCCATAAGGATCTCCTTTGCGGTGCCGGGCGGGCGGAGAGCGGCGGAGCAGCGGCCAACCCCCACCCGCGGCGGGGAAAGCGCGCGGCTGGGAGGAACCCCGGCCGTCGCTGGCAACCGGCAACCTGCGCCAGGTGCGTGGCGGGATATTATACACATGGTACTGCTCTTGTCAAGGAAAATCAGCTAGGGACTTAGGCAAGAGTGGTAGTTAGTGCATCGTGGTGAGCGGCCAGTGACGCGTGGCGAGTGTCGGCGGGGCACCCCTTTCCCCTCTTCCCTCTCCCCTCGGGCTGATCTTTACCCATATCTTCGTCTGGACACGGGGGGCGTCCGTCCAAGCCCGCGAAGCGGGCGCCATCCTGTAGCCCACGGCGACAGCCGTGGGTAGAAAGGCAAGCAAATCGATTTATTTAGCCCCGGTAGGGGCGACATCCGCCGGACACCGGATTGGCCACCGAAGCGCGGCCCTGCGGATGCCGCCCCCACCGGGGCTGGTGAAAGAATACCCCCGCGCCTCATTCCCACGGCTGTTCGCCGGGGGCTACAGGATGGCGCCCGCTTCGCGGGCTGGCACGTTTCACATCAACCTCCGGTGTTCAGGCAACGATGTGGGACAGGCTCAGCCCCGGGGGAGAGGGAAGAGGGGGAGGGAGGGGGTGTTTCGCAAGATCTGAGACACGTGGTTTGGCCAGGCGTGGTCTACCGCCGGGGTGGGGCGGGTGGCGGCGAAAGACGGGGTTCGACGCAAGGCAATAGGTGTATACTCCTGATTGGGTTGGGGTCAGGACGGAGGTTCCGCGAGCGCGCGGGGAGCGAGGCTTGAGGGAGTCCGCCCGAGGTCCGCATGAAGCCTACACGCCAATCAGCACAACCGAAACCGAAGCTCAGTCCCGCCGTGTCGAGCGCGGCGCTGCGGCGCGCCAGCACCAGATCATTTCCGGTGGTTGGCATTGGCGCGTCTGCCGGAGGCCTGGAAGCGATCACCCAATTGTTGCGGAGCTTGCCGAAAAAATCCGGCTTGGCGTTTGTGTTTGTGCAGCATCTGGCGCCGCGATACCAGAGCGCGCTGCCCTCGCTCCTGAGCCACATCACGCCCATTCCGGTGACGGAGGTGAAGGACAACATGCGGGTGGAGCGGGACCACCTCTACGTGATTCCGCCGAACGTGACCATGGGCATGTTGAACGGGCGATTGCACCTGATGCCCCGGAGCCCGTCGCTGCGGCATCTTCCCATTGACTTCTTCTTTCGCTCGCTGGCGGAAGAACGCGGCAACAAGGCCATTGGCGTCATACTCTCCGGCACCGCGTCGGACGGCACGATGGGCATGAAGGCCATCAAGGCGGAGGGTGGAATCACGTTTGCCCAGGATGAGAAGTCCGCGAAATATACGGACATGCCGCGGAACGCGGTCGCCGCCGGCTGCGTGGACGCCGTCCTCCCCCCGGAAGGCATTGCCGCAGAATTGGCGCGGATCGCCAGCCATCCCTACCTTCGGCAGCCGGCCGGGCCGGAACCGCCGGAAGCTTCCGGGGAGCGCGATGAAGATCTGCGCAAGATATTTGTTCTGCTGCGCACGGCGACCGGCGTGGACTTCACGAATTACAAGCATTCCACCATCCGGCGCCGCATCAAGCGCCGCATGATGCTGCACAAGTGCCATACGCAAAACGAGTATATTTCCAGGCTGCAAGACAACCCACCGGAGGTGGACGCTCTTTTTCAAGACATCCTGATTCACGTCACGGGTTTCTTCCGAGACACGAGTGCGTTCAAGACGCTTAAGCAAGATATTTTCCCGGTTCTGCTCAAGGACCGGCCCGCCGGCAATCCCATTCGCATCTGGGTCCCGGGCTGTTCGACGGGCGAGGAAGTCTACTCCCTCGCGATCTGCCTTTTCGAGGCGATCGGTGATGCGAAAGTTTCGCCGGAAATCCAGATTTTCGGCACGGACATCAGCGAGGCAGGCCTCCAGAAAGCGCGGCTGGGCATCTACCCGGAAGGCATCACGGCCGATGTGGATGCGGACCGCCTGCGGCGGTTTTTCGTCAAGACCTCGCGCGGCTACCAGGTGAGCAAGCTGGTGCGCGAGTTCTGCGTGTTTGCGCGGCAGGATGTAGTTAAGGACCCGCCTTTCTCCCGCGTGGACCTCATCAGTTGCCGCAACCTGCTGATTTATTTCGGACCGGTCCTGCAAAAGAAGGTTGTTCCCATCTTCCATTACGCGCTGCAGCCCGGGGGATACCTGTTTCTAGGCAGTTCCGAGACCGTGGACGGTTATGCCAGCCTTTTTTCGCTGGTTGACAAGAAGCACAAGATCTATGCGAAAAAACGCAACGGCACAGCGTCGCGCCTGGATTTCTCAAGGAGCACCTTTAGATGGGACAGACCGGAGTCTGCTCCTTCGCCCCGGGAAACGCCAAGCGCTTTCGACCTCCAGAAGGACGTGGACCGCATCCTGCTAACGCGCTATGTGCCTGCCGGCGTCCTCGTGAACAAAGATTTGGAAATCCTTCAGTTCCGCGGGCGCACCGGCAACTTTCTAGAGCCGCCCTTGGGTCAACCCAGCCTGACACTTGCCAAAATGGCGCGGGAGGGCTTATTCCCTGATCTGCGTGAAACGATCCAGCGAGCTAAGAAGGACGATGCCCCCGTCAAGAAGGAGGGAATTCCCATTTGGCGCGATGGCCGCCTGGTGGAAGTGGGCATCGAGGTGATTCCCATCAAAGGTGCCTTGCCGGCGGAGACCTATTTCCTGGTCATGTTTGAAGATGCGCCGTTTCCGAAGGGCCAACCGACAGAGTGGGCCGGGCGCCAAGTGCGGCGGCTGGCGGCCAACCAAAGAGTGCAATCGAAGCGCGAGGCGCAATTGCGCGAGGAGCTGGTCGAGTCCAAGGCCAGCCTGGAATCGATCATTGAGGAGCAGGAGACCGGCAACGAAGAACTGCGGTCCGCCAACGAGGAAATTCTTTCCTCGAACGAAGAACTCCAGAGTACCAACGAGGAACTGGAAACCGCCAAGGAAGAACTGCAATCCACCAATGAAGAACTGAACACGGTGAATGAGGAACTCGCGAACCGCAACCAGGAGTTGGGCACCGCCAACAATGATTTGCTGAACCTCATCGCCAGCAGCAGCGTGCCCACGCTCATCCTGGGCAATGACCTGTGCATTCGGCACTTTACGCCGCCGGCGGAAAAGCTGCTGAACCTGATTCCGGCGGATGTGGGCCGGCCCATCAGCGACCTGAAACCCAACCTGATCTTCAGTAATTTCGCGCAGGCGATCGTGGAAGCCATCGATAACCTTAGTCTCAAGGAGTACGAAGTACGGGACACGGCAGGGCTCTGGTACACCATGCGCATCCGGCCTTACAAGACCGCCGATAACAAGCTAGATGGCGCCGTGATCACGTGGAACGACATCAGCACGCTCAAGGCGAGCCTGGAGGGAACGGAGAAGGCCCTGAGCGAGTCGGCGGAACGCTACCGCATGCTGTTTGAGCGCAACCTGGCCGGCGTGTTCCGCGTCACCGGGGACGGGCGCTTTCTGGAGTGCAATTCCGCTCTAGCAAGAATGCTGGGCTACGAATCGATTGCCCAGGTGAGGGGCGCGAGCGCCGCGGAGCTGTTCGGCTCGCCCGAAAACATGAACGACTTTGTCGCCCGCCTCAAGCAGAACACGCAATCCCTGAGCGTCGAACTGAGCATGCGCAAAAAAGATGGAAAGCCGGCCTGGGTGATGATGAACGCCTTTCTGCTTCCGAAGAAGGAGAATGCCGCTGCCGCTGAGATTGAAGGCATCGCGCTGGATATCTCCGACCGCAAGCAAGCGGAAGAAGCACTGGGCCATCTTTCGGGTTGGCTGCTGGAATCGCAGGAAAGTGAGCGGAAACGGATATCCCGCGAACTGCATGACACCACGGGCTCCAACCTGGCGGCGCTGATTGCCAATCTGGGGCTGGCCGTGAAGTCCGATCACGCCCAGGAAAAGAAACTGTGTGGAATTTTGCAGGAGAGCTTGAACCTGGCCAAACAATGCGCGCAGGAAATTCGCACCATGTCCTACTTGCTGCATCCGCCCTTGCTGGAGGAGACGGGGCTGGTCTCGGCGCTGCGCTGGTATGTGGAAGGTTTCGTCAAACGCAGCGGCGTGGACACCAAGCTGGATATGTCGCCGGAGCTGCCACGGCTGCCTAAGGAAATGGAAATTGCCCTGTTCCGCATCGTGCAGGAATGCCTGACCAATATTCATCGCCACGCGGGGAGCTCGAACGCCCACATCAGCCTGAGGGCGGCACAAGATAAGATTACGCTGGAAGTGAGCGACGATGGGAAGGGGATACCTCTCGCTGTGGCCGCCGGGGCGGACAAGCTGATGGAGCATATCCGGCCGGGCGTGGGAATCCTGAGCATGCGGGAACGGGCCCATCAACTCGGCGGGACGCTCGAAATCAAGTCGGGAAAGAACGGCACTAGCGTGCTGGCCGTATTTCCCTACCTCCCGGCTACCGATGAAGTGAAGCTGCTGGCGCCGGCGTGAAGATTGGGCGCTTCCGAAAGCGCCCTCGCCAACCCACCTTTGGATTCGGCGGCTCTGCCGCGAAGAATTTCCTTTCCTCTCTTGCCGGCCGCGACCAACCTTGGGCGGCTACGCCGCCCGCTCTGCGGAAAGGCTCTGCCTTTCCGGTTCGAGGGGCGAACCCTTTCCCGATCTTGGGCGGCTACGCCGCCCGCTCCGCGGAAAGGCTTTGCCTTTCCGGTCGGTACTGTATAATTTCACCCTTAAATGAGGCTCTGCCTCCCGGATCTCTTATGGCCACTATTTCCAGGGACAATCCCTGTCTTTCCATCACTAGCGTGACGCATGATCGCTTGCCAGTATTCCGCACGGATGCCATGAAGGAGACTGTTTGCGCCGCGTTGGACGAAGCCCGCCACTCCGGCAGCTTCTCCATCTTCGCGTATGTCATCATGCCCGACCATTTGCACGTCATCACGGACGGAGCGTTGAAGCCTTCGGACACCTTGCGTTTCCTGAACGGAATTTCCAGTCACCGCGTGATTGCCTATCTTCAGGAGAACAATTACGCTACCTCACTGGCGAAGCTGCGGGACGCGCCGAAAGCGCGCCGTCACACCCACTCATTGTGGGATGGCCACTCAAATTCCCTGCCAGTGTTCAGTGAGAGTTTCTTCATGTAACGGGTGCACTACATTCACCAGAATCCGGTGCGAGCAGGGCTGGTGCAGCGCGCTGAAGATTATCGATGGTCTAGCGTCCGTTGCTGGAATCGTTGGCCGCGGGAGGATGAACCGTTGCTGGTGGACTTGAATAAGATCGCGTGGCGGAAAGCTCGGTCATGAAGGGGCGAGGCAGAGCCTCGCCTAAAAAGTGGAGAGGGGGGCGGGTCCGGAACCGGAAAGGCGGAGCCTTTCCGCAGAGCGAGCGGCGGAGCCGGGGAAGATCGAGAAAGGGTCAAGACACTGGAACCGGAAAGGCGGAGCCTTTCCGCAGAGCGAGCGGCGGAGCCGGGGAAGATCGAGAAAGGGTCAAGACACTGGAACCGGAAAGGCGGAGCCTTTCCGCGGAGCAGGCGGCGGAGCCGGGGAAGATCGAGAAAGGGTCAAGACACTGGAACCGGAAAGGCGGAGCCTTTCCGCAGAGCGAGCGGCGGAGCCGAGGAAGATCGAGAAAGGGTCAAGGCAGTGGAACCGGAAAGGCGGAGCCTTTCCGCGGAGCAGGCGGCGGAGCCGGGGAAGATCGAGAAAGGGTCAAGACAGTGGAACCGGAAAGGCGGAGCCTTTCCGCAGAGCAGGCGGCGGAGCCGGGGAAGATCGAAATAAATCCCCCAGCGAATAAGGCTTCGTGGCGGCCAAACCTCTCCCCCAGGTTACGCGGTGGGTATCCGCCAGGGCACGCGCTGTAGTGAGCATTGCGTTTGGTTACCCCGGGGTATTATGATGCTGTCTGTATTAATTGGTGGGGGAGCGCCGGACGGAGGCCTAACGCCTTGGGGAGAGAAATCCGCACCGGTCAATGCGGGGCTTCAATTATGCCCTTCGTTCGGATCCTCGTGGCAGACGACCATAGCGTCACGCGGCGCGGTGTGCGCGCCCTGCTGGAAACCAAAGACGGTTGGCGAGTCTGTGGAGAGGCGGCGACGGGCTCCGAAGCCATTCTCAAAGCCAAGAAGCTGAAACCGCACGTGGTGGTGATGGACATCTCCATGCCGGAAGTGGACGGCCTGGAGGCTACACGTCAGATCCACGCGGAAATGCCGGACGTGGCGGTGCTCATGCTGACGATGCACGATTCGGAACGCGTGGTGCGCGACGTGCTCGCTGCCGGGGCCCGCGGCTATGTCCTGAAGTCCGATGTGGATCGCAACCTGATCCTGGCCATCGAGGCCCTCCAGCGCGGCAAGAGCTTCTTCAGCGCCAAGGTGACCGAAATCGTGGTGGACGGGTACCTGAAGAACAAACCCGCTCGGCCGCGCGCCACTGCGTCAACCGCCACGGAGTTGACACCCCGCCAGAAAGAGATCGTGCAACACCTCGCCGAGGGCAAGGCCAATAAGGAAGTCGCGGCCGCTCTCGGGATCAGCACCAAAACCGTGGAAGCCCACCGCGCTGAAATCATGCGCAAACTCCAGCTCAATTCCTTCAGCGACCTCATCCGTTACGCCGTGAGAGAAAGAATTGTCGGGCTGTGAAGCTCATCCGCAGAATAAAACCTGCGGCTATTCCCAGTTGGCACCTTCTTGGCTATTTGATCGCCGCAATGGAGAAAGCGTTCGAGATTGCCTCGAAATGCAAACCCCCCACGTACGGGTGCGGTGTCGCCCCGGAGACCGATTCCGGGGGCACTTCGGCGAGTGCTAATAACACGTAGGTAAAATCCCGTACGAAGTCATCCCAAATTGACTTTACACCCACCCACCATTAGCTTAGGTTTGATCATCCATCAAGATGATCTCAGGGCAGGAGGCGATGCCTCCAGATAGGGTCGGGGGGCTGGGAGTCTGTTGGAGTTGCGATTCTTGCGACGAATAATCCACGACCTGGCGCTCAGGGCAGGTCGGGTTCTGAAGCTCGACGCGCACGGCTCCGATGGACTCCCAGTGTAACGAGTCCTTACTTTGGTTCTCGTTCCGAACGTGAAATTCAGGGACTGACCCATGGCCTAAGCCGTGGAGACTGAAACAATGGCGGATCTCGCGGTCGCGCCCGTGGACATAATGTCACGGCGTTTTCTTGGAAGTTTGCCCCAAGCGTGTTTTCCCAAACCTCGGCACTCGTATTTCACCCGCAGCGCCCACATGTTCTTCCACTCTTGCCGGGGTTCATCGACTTTGAGCGCGAGTTTATCGATGCACCCGAAGGAGCCTTTACATGAAGCAATCGGTGTCTGAAGCGAGACAACCTATCCGCTTGTTTGTGGGAAACATTAACATTCCGATCACCGAGAATGAACTGAAGACGATGGTGGAACCGTTTGGGGCGGTCAGGAATGTACAGTTGGCAAAAGACCCTGATACGGGCCGGTTCAAGGGTTTTGCGTTTGTAGAACTGTCAGATGACGAGGCCATCGCCCGCGTTATTGAAGGGCTGAACGGGAAAATGCTGGGTGGGCGCTGCCTGAAGGTCAGACAGGGATTCTGACGGCGCGGGCGAGTCCCTGGGCGTGCGATAGTCCGGGCAGATAATTGGGGGCGGAGGAGAGGAAAAGATGGCCGAGCATGTGTTCGCGCTCTTAATCCATGATCAGCCGGAACTGTTCCAGCCTTTGCGGCGGGCGCTTCGAGAGTTGGCGGTGGATACCTACAGCGTCTCGACCTGCCAGGAAGCTGGCGAACTGATCTCCCAATGCCGTCCCCACATCATCTTCACCGAAGTGCGCTTACAGGACGGTTCGTGGGTGAGCGTTCTCAATCGGGCGGAGGCGGCCGAAGTGCCCCCCAGTGTAATTGTAGTTGCGCCTCTGCCGGAGATCCGACTGTATCTTTCCATTATGGACCGTGGCGCGTTTGATTTTGTCGCGCCGCCTTTCGATCCCGAGTCTCTGAAGTTCATCGTTGATTCGGCCGCCCAACACGTCCACCGCCATCGCGAAGCGCTGGCGATGGCAGCGATGGCTTAGCATGTCAAATTTGCGTTTGTTGCTGGTCGAGGACTCGGAAGGCGACGCGGGCCTGATCGTCCGCGTGCTGACGCAAGCCGGGTTTGAGGTGGCTTTCCGCCGGGTGGACGATGCGGACGGGCTGCGCCACGCCTTGGATAATTCCGCGTGGGACGTGATTGTCGCAGATTACCGCCTGCCGGCGTTTGACGCGCCCGGCGTGCTCCGGATGCTCCGGGAATGGGGCGAGGATATCCCCTGCATCGTGGTGTCAGGCGAGATGGGCGAAGAGACCGCCGTCGCCATGATGAAGGCGGGAGCGCGCGACTACCTTACCAAGAACAACCTGGCCCGGCTGGCGCCGGCCGTGTATCGCGAACTCACGGAGGCGGCGGAGCGGCGCAGGAGCCGGCGATGCCCGCGAGGAATTGTGGCAAGCCGGCGAGCGCCTGGCCTTAGCCGTCGAGGCCACGCAGTTCGGCACGTTCGACTTTCATCTCCAGAGCGGCAAGCTCGTCTGGTCAAATAACGCCCGGCGGCACTTCGGGCTCCTGTCGGAAACGGAAGTGACGTATGAGAGCTTCGTGCGCGCCCTCCACCCCGCCGACCGCGATGGCGCCGTCGCGACCTTTCAGAATGCCCTGCGCTACGAGAATGGCGGGACCTACGCGCACGAGTACCGCACGGTGGGGCTGGAAGACGGCCGGGAACGCTGCATCGCGAGCTGCGGCCGCGTGTTTTTCGATCAGGATCGCCGGCCGGTGCGCGTCCTGGGGGTGACCCAGGACATTACGGAACGAAAGCGGCTGGAAGAGCAACTGACGCAGTCGCAGAAGATGGAAAGCGTGGGACGGCTGGCGGGCTGCGTGGCGGACGAATTCAAGAACCTGCTGAACGTGATCAATACCCATGCTCATGCGGTACTGGCGCAGATGGATTCGGAGGACATGCACCGGAACCCGATGGAAGAAATCTCGCGCGCGGCCCTGCAGGCGACGGAACTCACACGTCAACTCGTCTCCTTCAGCAGCCCCCATCCCGCCGAGCCCCAGATGATCGGGGTGAACGAGTTCATCAAGTCTTATGAGAATATGCTGCGGCGGCTGATGGGTGAACGCGTCCAATTGGTGTTGCGCCTCGACCCGGAAGCAGGTGCGTTCCGGGCGGCCCCCGGCCAGCTTGAACAGGTGTTGATGAACCTGGCGGTGAACGCCAAGGACGCCATGCCGGCCGGCGGTACGCTCTCAATTGACACCGGGTGTGTGGTGGTGGACGAACATTTCGCCCACGACTATCTGCATGCGGCGCCTGGCTGCTACGTGGTGCTGTCGGTGACGGACACGGGCGTGGGCATGTCGGCGGAAGTAAAATCCCACCTCTTTGAATCCTTTTACACCACCAAGGAACGCGGCAAAGGCACGGGCCTTGGCCTGTCAACGGTGCAGGCCATTGTCAAGCAGAGCAACGGGTGCGTCCTGGTCGCGAGCGAACTCGGTCGTGGGACTTCCTTCGATCTGTTTTTCCCATACTGCCCGGAAGCGGACGGCGCGGCAGTTAGGAACCAGCGGCTCACCGCACGCGGGCAGACTATTCTACTGGCGGACGAAGAGGCGGGGGTGCGGAAATACGCCCGCGAGGTGCTGGAACGCTACGGGTACGGCGTTCTGGAGGCGAGCAGCGGCCCGGAGGCTCTGGCGCTTGCCAAAGATCATCCGGGTTCCGTCGATTTGCTGCTCACCGAAATTCTCATGCCCATGCCGGACGGGGCGGGACTGGCGGCGAAATTTGCCGCTGAGCGCCCCCGCACCCCCGTGCTTTTGATGTCGAGCTATTCCCAGGAGAGCATTTCACTTCCCGACCCTCTCAGCGCCTACCTGCCCAAACCCTTCGCTTTATCTGGCCTGTTAACCCAAGTGCGCGGCCTGCTGGAGCGCGGCGCAGCGCTGATGCCGACCCAGGAGATCGCCGCATCCATCGGACAGAACAAGCCGGATTCCCCCACATTGGAAAACTTGGGCCGCGAGCATTTGTAATGCGCTCGTTGCCGATGGTACGCTTGCCTCTGAGAGTCCTTCTCAGGGTGATGGCTGTGCCGCAATGCAATCAAAGATTTCGGCGGGTAAGCCGAGCGGTTGCGGTGGCGTACGTGCTGCTGCTTTCGGCGGCGAGCGCCACGATAACGCGCGCGCAGGCGAACGCTCCGCCTGCGCCCGGGGCGGGGACCGTGGCTCCTACGGATGCAACGGCGCTCCTTGAAACGGTGGCGCAACACCAGAAGCAGATTGAAGCCGCGCGCAAGGATTACATCTTTCATCGCCTGGATGAAGACCAGGAGTTTGATGCGCAAGGGCGTGTGAAGACGACTGAGGTTAAGGAGTATGAAGTCTATTACGTTGGTCCCTGGGAAATTGATCGCCTGTTGAGCAAGAACGGCAAGCCCTTGGCGGAAGGGGAAGTTAAGAAGCAGGACGAAGAGGTTCGCAAACAGGAAGCCAAGGCGCGAGAGCGGATCGCCAAGCAGGCGTCAGGAGAAGACCCGGGGAAGGATGCAATTACCATCGCGAAATTTCTGGCTGCCGACCGGTTCGACAACCTGCGCCGTGACACCTTCGAGGGGCGCGAGGTTTACGCCATCGATTTCACCCCGCGGCCGGACATCAAGCCTCATTCCCTGGTCGACAAAATACTCAAGGCCGTGGGCGGGACGCTCTGGATCGATGAGCGAGCCGAACAAGGCGTCCGCCTGGAGGCGCGCCTGCTGGAGGGCGTGAAGGTGGGTGGCGGCCTGGTGGGCTCGGTGCAGAAGGGCGGCAATGTGGTCCTCGAGCAGCGCTTTGTGAATGGCGAGGTCTGGTTACCCTCCTACGTTGCTGTTCATCTGGATGCGCACGTGTTCTTCCTTCATAAGTCGATCAATGGCACCTCCACCTATAGCGACTACCGGAAGTTCAGGGTGGATACCAAAATTAGCGGCGACGTGTCGGGCGTTCCGGCTGCCAAACCTTGAAGCTGGCGAGTATTCTCGACGCATGTTTACAACCGCAGCATTAACGCCGTTGGAAATGGGTTGGAATATTGGCAGGGGACGAAACCTGAAAGGCCGGCTAAACGTCATGTAAGGGTGTGGAGCTGAGTATCAGCCCACCGAAATTTCAAGAGGAGGAACCGTGCGACACTCACCGCGATTGCAGAAAACGATTCTTACTGTACTTGCGTTGCTCCTGTTGACGGGAGGCCCGACTGGGCTATTGGCGCAGGAGCCGCCTCCCCAAGCGCCACCGCCCTCGTACCCACCCTCCGAACTTGACGGTCTGGTTACCAGAATTGCTTTGTATCCCAACCCTCTGCTGGCCCAGGTCCTTGCGGCAGCGACGTTCCCGGATCAGATTCCGGATGCTGCCCAATGGGCCGATGAGCATCACTATCTGCGGGGTGACGATCTCGCCCGGGCCATTACGGAAGATCATCTGCCATGGGATCCCAGTGTGCAGGCGCTGCTGCCGTTCCCGTCGGTTTTGGAGATGATGGCTTCGGATATGAACTGGACGTCCGAACTGGGCAACGCCTTCTTAGCGCAACAGCAGGACGTGATGGACGCCGTGCAGAGGATGCGGAAGGAGGCCTACGGCTACGGTTACTTGCGAAGCAACGCGCAGGTGGTGGTTGCTGACGGTCCCTATGTCACCATTGTGCCGGTGAATCCGTATTACGTTTGCGTTCCTGTTTATAATCCGCTGGTGGTGTTTGCGGCTCCCCGGCCTGGGTTTTTCGTGGGTGGCGCTATCGGTTTCGGTTTTGGCATTACGCTCGGCTTTGCGTTTCGCCCCTGGGGTTGGGGCATCAGCCACTTCGTTTGGGGTTCACACGCGCTGTTCATCGGCAACGCGCGCTGGGGCCGGACGTGGGCGAATCGCCGCACCTACGTGCATCCTTACGTCGGAGTCCAACGTTTTAGCGGGCCTCGTCCTGCCGAGCACCACGAACTGATAAAACGCAGTGAACCGGAGCGCCGCGCTGCTCGCGAGGGCCATGCGAGGGTCGAGGAGCATCACGGCGGCCACGAAGCTCACGGCGGGCACGAACGCCACTAAGCCGCTCCTGCCTTTACACCACGAAGGCGCTGAGACGCAGCGAAAAAAGTTTTCAACTGCTGCGCCCCAGCGCCGCGGTGGTTTATTGAATTACGGTTTCACTCATCCTTGATCGCAGACTTGACCATCGCCAGGATGGAGGGAGGGATCATGGCGGCAGAGATGCCGTGATCTTTTTCCGCGTGCTCGGCGGCGAGCTGCAGGACTTCATCCTCGCTTTCGGCACGCATTTCCTTGGGGCAGTCCATCCCCACATCACGACATCGCAAAACTTTAGCCATAGAAGATTCCCTCCCTGTCAATGCAATGGCCGTTATCATATCATCAGCGGGGTAGGGCACAGCGGCAAAAAACAATTCTGCCTTTGCTAATGGCGGCATCGGGTGCTGGCCTAATTTGGGCACCAACATACTTGGCAGACCCAAACCGTCAGTTGCCTCTTGTATGCCCGTGCTTCCGGGTGTAACCTCCTCGCTTAAAATCTAAAGCGGGGAGAGAAGCCAAATGGACGGCGTAACTAACAAAATCCTGATTCAGCTTGCCAGCCTGACAGCGGACTTGGCTCGTCAAGTTAAATGGTATCGGAAGCACTTTGGAGAGATTGCGCCGAGTCCTGATTCTGCTTCTCAAGCTGAGCGATTTCAGCTTCCACTTCGTCAACTCGAAACAACGGTTGGAAACCCGGCGGTGTCGGACCAGCAAACCGCCGCAGCGCTACACAAATTTTTAGCCACAATAAATACACTTCTGGAGACATAAAGCACCCCCATTAACTGGTTTCCATAATCTTAATACTGTGAAAACCACGAATTGAATGTCGGAGGCGAGGATGAACAAGAGTGGGCTTATCGGAATGCTGGCAGTGGTGGTACTTCTGTCCGGGTTTGCTATCTGGCAACATCTTCAGTTGTCAGCCGCAGCACAGGCTGAATCTGCTGAAAAAGCACGCAGTACCGAACTCCAGAAGAAGGTCGAATCGCTGGAGCAGGAAGTGACGACACTGAAGGAGACCGCCGACTACTACTTCCAGCAGGGGGTTGACCAGCAGTCTGCCGGGAACCTCCAGGAGGCAAAGACGGCGTTCGAGGCGGTTGTTGCCAAGTTTCCCATGAGCAGCCTCGTGGGGACCACCCGGCAGCGGCTCGCAGCCGTGAATGAAGCGATTGAAAAGGCGGAAGTTGAGAGGTATGCGGAGATGCAAAGGCAGGCGGAGGAAAAGGAAAAACTGACAAGGGAACAAGGCGAGCCGATTGATTACAAGCTCTTCTACGCAAGGTCGGCAAGCAGTGGTTTGCCGATTGATAAGCGTTTCAGGTTTACCGCATTGATTCACCACAATCTTGTGCTTTATGCGCCAGATTATAGTGAGTATCCTAACCTGAATGACCAGTTGATTTGTGAAGCAGCATTCGACGATGAGGCGCAACACCAGCAGTTCCTTCTGGGTAAAGACCTGACGAACCGCACAGTCGTCGCCTCAATGGGAGCGGACGGAAATATCAGAATCCACAAGGTTGAGTAGACGCCCAACTTCAATCCTTGGATATCGCCTTACGCCGCTTGTCCCTCGCCAGCTTGGTTGTCAGGGATTTCTTCGGCACCCGCACGAGCCTGCCGAGCAGCGCCCGGAACTTGGTCATCGCCAGGTCCGCATCCTGCACCACGATGTCTTCCGCCTTGGGCTTCATAGAATCAATGTACCGCTATAATATCTTTCCGTGGATGAGTGTTATGCTGCCCATTTGCTCATTTGCAGATTCATCCGCATACGCAGCAGTTCGTCGGCAAACCATTTGACCTTCGCCCAATCACAAACGGCTTCAAGTTCATTCTTGACCAGAGGATTCAATATGCCGTTCGCTACCATTTCATCATAGATGCCAAGGATACGGTTATGGAATCCCTCAGTGCGGTAGCGAGCTTGGAAATTTTCGTTCCATGCGGGGTACTCAGTATTTTTTTCAAACCACTTTGGTTCCGGTCCTACACTTTTCCAAAACGCATACAGGTCAAGAACCAAGATTTCTGTACGGTCTTCCAAGGTCTTGACTGGTATTGCCTGCGGCACGGCAACCGGAGATGTTTTTCTGTGCGTGTCGTATATTACATAGCCAAACATCGCCCATGTGCATGTCAAGAGGAGAACCCACAGGGCCGGTGGGTTTGGAGACGTGGGATGGTTATGGTGGTAGACGGAATAGGTCACAGCCGTCAAGCCCAACACGATGAGAACGGCAGCCCAAACGGTTTTCAGATGTCTCTCGAAGACGATGTACACGCCCACTCCAGCGATGGTGTACCCGAACCAAGCCAGCGCCTCATTGAATCCCATCGGAATGACCTCAACGGAAGGATTGCAAGAGGTCACTCGTTCGTCAAGTGAATAATACTGCCTTATTGAAAATTTCTTGGGCGTCACTCCGTATCCCCAATCAACTCCTTGTAGGTGATGCGGCGACCTATCGTCTGCCTCATGACCCCGGCGAACCTCTGGGCATCGTTCCCGTGCCTTGCGTTGTACCGGAACGCCTGCTCGTCCAGGTAACGGACCAGGTGGAAAGGCTCGACGCTGACATACGTCCCCTTGACGGTGCGCTTCAGCAGGCTCCAGAAGTTCTCCAGCCCGTTGGTATGCACCCGCCCCCGGACGTACTCTACCGCGTGGTCAACGAATTGGTGGTCATACTTGCCAGCCAGACCGTCATAGGATGCCAAGGCGTCGGTGTAGACGGCGGACCCGCCCGCTACCTGCTCCCCCACAAGGTTATGCAGGGTCTTCCGCTTGCGGTTCGGAATCACCGTGGCAATCACCTTCCCGCCCCGCTCCAGGCACCCGAGCACCGGGGTCTTGTCCTTGCCACCAGTCCCGGTAATATTTGCTTCCCGCCTGTCCTCGTGCATGTTCTTGGAAAGTCCGCCGATGAAGGTCTCGTCAACCTCGACCTCGCCAGAAAGCTTCATGAAGGAGCCGGTCTGCATGGCCTTGCGGATACGGTGCAGCATGAACCATGCCGTCTTCTGGGTCACGCCGAGGGCACGGTGAAGCTCGTAGGAGCTAATCCCGTTCTTGCACACCGTCAGGAGCCACACGGCGGGAAGCCACTTCTCCAGCCCGATGGGGGAATCCTCGAAGATGGTCCCGACCTTGAGCGAGAACTTGGGGCTCTTGTGGCCGGCGTAGCACTTGTAGACCCTTGCCTTCTCCAGGTAGGCAACATGGTCCGAATTGCACTTGGGGCACCGGACCACGCCGTCCGACCAACGGACCTCGACCATGAACTTATGGCAGTTGGCATAGTCGTCGAAGAACCTGACCGCTTCTAGCAAAGTATGGGGAGAATTTAATGTTTCCATACCTATAGTATACATCGGAGATTAGGGTCTGTCAGGTACAAAATTTAGTTTTCCACGGGTATTTTAGGTAAGGTTAATGACAAGAAGCATCGGGAATAATTCTACGACTTTCTTCCATTTCTTTTTTAACTTCAATCTCTTTTTCTTCCCGCATTCGCTTCATCTTTGGGTGCTCCAGCAATTCAACCAAGCGCCATGCCGGTACAACGGCGGCGATACCAGCGCTCAGTTGCTTCTCACGCTTTGGCGAATGCCCGCAGTCTATCCCCAACAGCAAGCTGGTAAACCTCTCTGGTCGTACATTGTCCAAGGAAGGCGAGGTTGGAACGTCATATACAAACACGGGCGAACCGCTGAATCCGCTTACCGACCTGACCTCAACTAGAAAGTGCTTTCTTTTCTTTCCGATGCCATTTTCAATCTCTTCCAAAGGCATCATTGCAATGTTTCCGAAGCGAGCGATGGGAATGTTCCTCCTTTCCCCCGAATGGTCGATAAAACGACCGACCATAAACACTTCGTCACCCACACCGATGTTGAACTGGCGTAGCTTATCCTCGTCAACACATCCGGTGTCTCTTACGAAATTGAAATCATGGTCTGGGAAAAGCATGATGGGGCAGATTGCCAGGTCATCACCGTCTGGATGTTCCAGCCACATAGCAGGATGAGATTCCAGAACGTCATATCCCTCGGACTTCTTGTTGATTCTGATTACTGAAAAGCCATCACGAATAACGTGTGCGTTGGTGGCAATGTAGTAGGGCATTCCTGTAAAGTGCGTAGACTCATGGTAAACAACGAACCCACTAGCGCCCGCATTTGCATTTTCTTTTGCATCCTTGCGGTCTTTGTAGAGATAAACGGCGGTCTGTAGGAACTGGTCATCTATCCTTGGCATTGGGCATTCCTGTATAAGGAAACTTCCACCACCGGATGGTATCTCCACCCACTTCGGATTCTGCGGAATTTGACTATGCATCGTCAAGGTATATCTACCAGTCCTTTAGGAGGTTTGGGTCTGCCAAGTATGTTGGTACCCTAATTTGGGTGTAACGCCGCCATCCCTACGCTTTGCTCAGGGCAGGCCTGGCGGCTCTGGCGCCGACTGGAAGCCAGCCCTACGGCCCAAATCAGGACAGCGCCCGGCATCGGAGTCTCCGTCGGGTCGTGCGAATTTGTGCTATGATTTTCGCTTCATCAGGGAGGGATTTATAGCATGCGTGACTCCTACGGACCGATCGTGATTTTTGCGGTAATCGCCGCTCTTTTCGCCCCGGTGACACTCTGGATCTTCAAGTTTATTCGTCCTTCGTTTCGCCCCACGGCTGAGAAGGTAATGCCCTATGAGTGTGGCATCACGCCGGAGTCCGACGCGCGCCACCGCTATACCGTGCGCTTTTACATTATTGCAATTCTTTACGTCGTCTTCGCGGTGGAGACGGTGTTCCTTTACCCCTGGGCCGTGCAGTACCAGGCGCTCGGGTTATTCGGATTGATTGAAATGCTGGTGTTCCTCGGCATCTTGATTGTCGGTTACATCTGGCTGGTGAAGCGTGGTGCGCTGGATTGGATTTAGCGAAGACGAGTCGAGAATTGTAGTACGGAGACGTTAAATGGTTCAGGCAAAAGCTGTGCAGCCATTGCCGGATGATCTCTCGGCGCTGGCGGAAATCGTGCTGTCGGTCGCCGGCACGGGCACGCCGATGGATGCGGCCCGAGGGCGCCTGCAAACGGAGTTGGCCAAGCGGCGTTTTGATAGTGTTCGCGCTTATGCTGGTTCTTTGACGGAGGACCCCGCGCAGGCTGGGGATTTCTACCTGGCGGCAGATGGTATTCGCGCCGATTGGGCCGAACCTCTGCTGTTGATGTTCCGGTTCGGAGCCGTGGCGACGCGCGACCGGTTCGCGAATCCCTTGCTGGCGCTCGACCTGCAACTATCCGGCGCTCGGAAGGCGGGATTGAAGGCGTATTCGTTTTCGTCGCGAGATCACAACACCGTCGGCGCGTTTGCGAAGGAAGTGTCGCCGGTGTTTCTGCCGCGTCCCCAGCGCGCGCTGCCCGCGGTTGCCACGGGTAATCGACATCCGGAAATCAGTTTGCCCGCCGCGTTTGCGGCGTTTGGGACGATTCTGGAGAAATTTGGCGCCAACTGGGCGTCCACCGTCCAGCTTTCGGCCACGCGCGAGATGACCACCGACGATGCCATCGCGGCGCGCAGTGGTGAGGACCCGGTGGCTGTGGGCCACACCCGCGTTTCCATTCGTCACTTGTACCATGCCGGGCTCTGGGCCGCCATTCGCGCCGGTTGGCGCGCCGGCTACACGGCGGAAGCGGACCACTTCATTGTATCCGGCTCGACGGAGGCGGAAATCGCGCGTTCCGTGGAGATGGTGAAGGAGGCGATTCGCCATGCCGCCGGTTACACCAAATTCACCACCGATACGTCGCGCCTGTTCGAGCTCGAAAGCGATCTGCGCCATCCCCAGGCGTGGAGCCATGCCGCGGTGGAAGACCGTTTCGGGCGGATTTTTTCGCCGGAGGAAGCACGCTGGCTGCTGACCGAGTTTTCGCAACCCTTCCATATTGATTCCACCTCCTACGTATTTTCGCGAGAAGAAATCCTGCGCCTGGCGGTCAAGTTTGGGCGCAGCCTGAAGCTGAACGAAGAGCTGTTCGATTGCATTCGCGCCGCCAAGGCCGGGCACGGGACCGGCACGGACTTCGATTTTGAGCCTTCGCTGGACGAGGCGGAAACGCTGACCACGGCGAAGGAACTGTTGTTCTACATGCACTGGCTGAAAGTGCGCGGGCGGCCGGCGCAGTTGGTGCCTCCCAACCTGGGTTTCAAGAAACGCCAGGCGTATCCGGTGAAGATGGAAACGACTGTTGAGCACGGGAAGGGTTTGGAAGAATACTCGCACCACAAGATGTGGCCCGAATTGGGGCCGCGTGTGGTGGGCGAGTTCCATTCGCAACCGCTGGAGGAACTGGCCGCGCGGGTGGCCGAACTCGCCGCCGTGGCGCGGTATTTCGACGGCACCCTGAGCATCCACTCGGGCAGCGGGAAACAGGCGGAAGTTCTGGAGGCCATCGGCCACTCCACCGGCGGACGCGTGAACTACAAGATTTCCGGTGAGCTTCAATTACAGCTTTTCGATGTGCTGTCCGAGCAGCCGGCAGGCTCGGCGTGGCGGCGGCTCTTTGAGCGCATGGTGAATCGCGCCCGGGAATTCGCTGAACAAGGCGCCTTCGGAGCCGAGAGCGAGTTGGCCGACCAGTACGTGAAGATGGGCCGCGAGTTTTATCTGGGAGACGCAGCGCGCGGGCGCGTGGACGGCAACCTGTTCCAGGTTTTCTGGCTCGGCAACCTGGTGGGAAGCCGCGATACACAGTCGCCCGATGGCGACCACCGGTTCTTCAAAGAAAAGCTCGACGAGTTGCCGGAAGACCTGCTGGCGGAAGTGCGCCGGCGAAACACGCGCTATATCGTTTGGCTGGCCGAGCATTTGCGGGGGTAACTCGGGGGAAGGGAACTGTTGTAGAAAGCACCTTGGACTGCGGCCGCGAAGCTGCCGCCTTTGTAGTCGTGACGCCGGCCTCCGGGCGAAAGTTCAAGTTGGAATAGTTCTTCGCTTTGTATACCCGTAGACGGTATCGCGTCAATCAGGGCATTCTAAAGGTACGTCGCTGCTTATCAATCCAACTTTAGCGGAGGAACCTATGGCGTTGAGCGAGGCATTGCTGCCGGAGTTCGATCATGAGATGGCAAACACCCGCAAGAGTCTTGAGCGATTGCCGGAAGACAAGTTCGACTGGAAGCCGCACCCGAAGTCCATGAGCATGCGTCAACTGGTGGTACACCTGGCCACCATTCCGGGCTGGGGCCCGGAAATCATCAACAAAGAATCCCTCGACGTCGCGCCGGTGGGTGCGCCCCCGTTCAAGCCGCCCGAGGTGAAATCCCGCAAAGAACTTTTGGAACTCTTTGACTCCAGTGCCGCGAAAGCCCGCGAAGCGCTACAGGGCGCCGGGGATAGCCTTCTGCTGGGAAAGTGGACCCTGCTCATGGGCGGGAAGACGATCTTCTCCATGCCGCGCATTGCTGTAATTCGCGGCATGGTGATGAACCACATCATTCACCACCGCGCACAATTTGGGGTGTACCTGCGCTTGAATGATGTGCCGGTACCGGCCATCTATGGGCCGTCGGCGGATGAACAGAGCTTTTGAGGGCAGGGAATCGGGAGTAGGGAATAGGAAAAGAATAGGCGCTAGGCGAACGGCGCCCGGGGGACGTAGGGAGCTCGTATCGACCGCTTGCGGTTACCCGTTTCCCGGCGAGAGCGGACGTTCCTCGCCCCTCCTGATCCTATTCCCTACTCCCTATTCCCTATTCCCTATTCCCTGACTCTGTAGAGCATTTCACCGGCGCGGGGCACCACGAGCACGCCCTCATCCTCGCGGCCTTCCCATTCTTCACGCTGGACGCTCGAAGGATCGAGGTAACCCAGATTGATGTGGCGACAGCGTTCTTCGGGAATGGCGGTGGCCAGCGTCACTTCAACACGCGGCGTTTCCATGTGAGTGGGGGCGTCGTACGTGCCCAGCCCTTTAACGTGCGAGGAGTGCGCCAGAATTCCGCCCGGGTAACTCTTGAACTTGTCCCACTGGGCCAGGAAGTAGTCACGGCAGTGGTAGCCGATTTCTTCGATCAAATTGCCGTGGGTATAACTCACTTCCGTGATGTGCGGCGCGAAGATCACCACTTCGCCGCCGTCGGCCACCGCCGGCTCCATCTTGTACATGCCTTTGCCGGGCAGTCCAGATGTCGTCGTAGAGGCGCGGCATGACCGAGAGGACGCGCCGGTAAGGCTTCTTGACATAGACGATGTGCTTTTGCGCCGAGAGCGCGGCTGCGGATTTCCACGCCTCCTGGGGCGAGCCGAAGTAAAGCCCCGCCACGCCTTCGTGCGTCACCACCAGCGCGAAGCAGGCGGCCGGCGTGCTGATCATGCCGGCGGCACGGTCAATGATGGCGCGAATGGGCGTATAACCGGAGCCGATCACTTTGTAGTTGGTCATCAACGCCCCGAACCAGTGGGTCAGGTTAATGATCTCCGAACCGGCGATGCCGGGGAAGAAATACTTGGTGCCGCCGGAGAACCCCGCTACTTCGTGGGGAAAGACGGGTCCGCAAATGATGAGCTGGTCATAATCGTTGATCAACTTGTTGAGACGGACGGGCACTTCCTGCACGAGTAACCCACCCGTCAATTCGCCGATTTCGGCGGCATGAATCAGTCCCAGTGTCACAAAGGTCCGCGGATCTTCCCAATGATGGTTGAAGATGCGACTCTTGCCGCACCGGCCATGGGTGACCGGCCGGCCAACCAACGCGCTCAGATGCTCGTCATCCATGATCGGATGAGTACCCAGCGCCACGAGGTAATCCAGCGCCGCCACGCGGGGCGCGAGCTGAGCTACAAACAAGTCGTACATCAACGGCATCGGCATGGTGCGCGTGCCGTCGGGAATAATGACCAGCACGCGCTTGCCGTCGATGGGCAGCGTGGCCAATCCTTCCTGGACGATCTCGCTGATCTCGTCGTGAGTCAAGTAAAGATCAGCGAAGCCTTTTCCTACAGTCATCGAAACCTCCAAAACCAAGTGGCTAGTTGCTAGTGGCTAGTGTGGTGTCCCATGTAAATTTTGAAAAAGGGTTGTGCGCCCCTTACCCCCGGCTCCCATAGGCGTTAAGATAACTCCGACGGTTGCCTTAAAAGCCCGCGCCGTGGGCTAAAGGTCACGATGAGAATCTCAGCCCCGCAGGGGCGACGTCTGGGCGCCGACAGGGCGGAGATTGAACCACGCGCGACCTAACGCCGCCCCTACCGGGGCTGACGAATCGTTGGGCGCGACCGCTATCCCACGGCTGCGCCGTGGGATAAAGGACGGCGTCCGCTGCGCGGGCTAGAATCAACGGCCTCGCCGTGGCAAGTAGCCAGTGGACGGAAATTGCTGCACTAAGACTAACGACTAGCCACCAGCCATTAGCCACTATGCACTAGCCACTGCTTTTCTTACACTCCGGCAAATGCCGAAAACCCTCCATCGATCGGCAGGACAATGCCCGTTACGAAGGCCGAGGCGGGCGACAGGAGCCACAGTACTGCTCCAAAAAGATCTTCCGGGACGCCAAAGCGCCCCATAGGGGTATGCTTAATAATGGCCTTGCCCCGCTCTGTGAGGTTACCGGTTTCTTCCTCGGTCAGCAAGAACTTGTTTTGCTTCGTTAAGAAGAACCCGGGAGCAACCGCGTTTACCCGAATGCGCGGCGAGTATTCCTGTGCCACATGCACCGCCAACCATTCCGTAAAGCTGCTGACAGCAGCTTTGGCGGCAGAGTAAGCCACAACCCGCGTCAAGGGACGGATAGCGCTCATGGAGGAGATGTTGAGAATAACGCCTTCTCCTTTCTCCGCCATGACCTTCCCGAACACTTGGGAGGGTAGGATGGTTCCCATGAGGTTCAGGTCAAAAACCCAGCGCAGGGCGTCCGGTGGTAAATCAAAGAATCCCAGGTCTCCGCCGGTGGTAGCCTGAGCTTTGTTGCCGCCTGCCGCGTTCAACAGGCAATCCACTTTGCCGAACTTTTGCTGAACGGTGTCGGCGGCTTTGCGCAAGCTGTTAAGGTCGAGCACGTTCGCGCTGATCGCCACCGCTTGATTGTCGCGCGGCTCCATAAGTTCCGAGATGTGCTGAAACGGGTCCAGGTTGCGGTCCAAAATCGCCACGTTCGCCCCGCAACCCACCAGGGCGCAGGCGATTTCTCCCCCCAGAATTCCCGTTCCACCCGTAATAACAACAGTTTTGCCGCTAAAATCATAAAGGCGGTTCAACTCGGTCGAGTCCATTCAGAATCTCCAATCGGTAGAAAGTCGCACAGCGTTCCCACGCAATGTGCCTAATGATTGCGAACTGTCATAGTGAGTATACCCCAGCGTAAGCAAGAGGCGGGGGCTGGCCTTGAATGTGAACGCGGGACTCAACAGCAGTGCCGGTTTTAGTGGTGTGTTGTGCTCGACCTGTTGAACGCCGCCGCCGGCGGAGAAATCGTAGCCCAAACGTCCGTGGACTTTCCCCGTTGCGTGCGCCGTCAGGTAATGGCGCTGATAAAAGCCCGGATTGAAGAACCCCATGTAGGGCCTTTCCATCCCGCCGGCCAGCCCGTAAGCGAGCCCGGCGTAGCCCGCATCGAGGGCCATTGTGGGTCTGTGAAACAGCTTGCGGTTGAACGTGATGGAAGCGCCCCCACCGCGATTGTGATCGACTTCATGAAATTGCGCCAAATTGGACCCTGCGAGGCCGATCACGTGATTATACGAGATGGTGAAATCGTCGGTAACGAACGGATCCAGGCGTAGGTCGGTTAGCGAATTGAAGCGATAATCCAGGCCCGCCGAAAGCCGATCTTCCATCACGCCCAAGCGCACTGCGGTTGGGGTATAGGTCACGGCGGTGCGGGCCGCCGTCAAATCCGCGGTGAGTTTTTTCTTCCACACGTAGCTGGCGCCGGAAAAACCGATAGGGCGGGTTCCCGCTGAAGTGATCGGTTGAACTTCAGTCGGAATGCCCACAGGCCCACCCGGCCCGAATCGCGCCATACCGACGCCGCCACGCACCGTGAGTTGCGGGGTCACATAAGTAGTTTGGCGGTAGAGAACCTGCGACGGCCCCACCGCACCTTGGATCCCGCCGCTCGGGCTCTCGGAAGGAAGGTAAGCCAGAGATACATAAGACTCCGAGCGGGGCATTGTGAAAAAGCCGTAGGTGGTTTCGTAGCCAAATGCGCTTAGGTCCTCGGAGTTATAGGGGTTGGCGTCACTGATCTCCCTCGCAAATGACATCGAGGTGTGCAGGGTAGGGCGGGTGTCGTTCCGAAGAATGTCGTCGAGTGCGCGTACATCCGGGTCGCGGGGATCGACGGATTCGGCGCGCTGCACCAGCATTTTGGCTCGCCCGGTATTGTGCAGCGCTCTCTCCAGGTTGGCGAGCAGCAACAGGGCGGCGGGATCGCGCGGATCATCGGCAACAATCTTGGCCACCAAATCGTGGGCGTACGCCAAGTCTCCCCGATAGTAGGCGACACGCGCGTTGCCCTGGAGGGCCTCGACATCGGTGGGATCTTCGCTGATCAGGCGATTGAATCGCCGGAAAGCTTCCGCAAGATGGCCTTCGTAAAGTTCGAGATAAGCAAGCTGCAATTGGGCATCGTGATAATAGGGGCGGGCCGCGAGAAGAGCGGTCAGGGTCCTTTGCGCCTCGGAGTAGTGGTGCAGACGCATTTGCACGCGGGCCAGGTCCACCGCGTATTCGGGATTGGCTGGATAGTGCGCGGCCAGGTCCAGGCAAATGGGCAGCGCCTCGTTCGGGCGGCCTGCCCACATTTGCACGCGCGCCAGCCCCTCGAGGGCATCGGTGTCACCCGGATGAGCGCGCAGAAGGTTTTGGAACTCCCGGAGCGCGGGATTGTATTGGCCGTCGAAGGCCAAAGCGCGCCCCAAGCCGACCTGGGCATCGTGGTCAGCCGGGACGAGATTCAACACCCGGCGATACGACACTATTGCGTCCGTGTAGTCGCCGCGCCGGACCTGTAAGACCGCCATTTCCCGGAGGGCTTCAACGTCTCCCGGATGCTTATTCGCGCGTTCGCGATCGAGCTTTTCCAGGCTCGAGGGCCCCTCTATTTTCGTATCGCCTGTGGCAAAGGGCGGAGCTAAAGTTCGATTCTGAGCCCGAAGAACTGAAGGCGGAATGAGGACTATTATTACGGTGAGACAAAGAACTGCGTGTCTCTGTAAGGCAGGAGGGAAATCGGAGATATTCATGGTGAGAGAACAAAGGGCGCTCTTCAGTTCTTCGGAATTCCTTTCCGCGACCGGATTCATTTTTTCGCGACCAGCAGACTATACCTGAGCGGGGGCGCCAAGATGAGCCACCTTCTCCCAACGGCGGCTGCCTGCCAGAAATTTCAGAACTCCTTGAAAGCGGTAGTACAAAACCAACTGGCGATATCCGATATTCTCGAGTACGGCAAAAACCAGCAGGGTCAGCAGATCGCGAAACCGCGGGTAGCGGCGATAGGTGAGTTCTTCGAGGAGTACCGCCCCCACCGAAAGGAAGCCGCCATAGATGAATCCGAGCAGAATAAAAACCACCAGCAGGGCGGACGGAACCATGCCCAGAAAAATCCCCAACGGTATAAGCAGGTAGCCCAGGAACTCCACGGCCGCCCCCAACCCTTCAACATAGGAGTGGAACGGGAAGCTGAGCCAACCCACGATTCCATATTCTTTCCCGAACAGGATGGCAGAATGTTTCCAGAGCGTTTGGCAGAGGCCCAGCTGCCAGCGGCGGCGCTGCTTCGCCAACATGGCAAAGCTGGAAGGGCACTCGGTCCAACACACCGGGTCGGACGTGAACGACATGCGAACTTTGCGGTTGTTGTTCGCAGCCCATTGATGAAGCTGCACAATCAGGTCCATGTCCTCGGTCACGGTGTCATCGCAGAAACCGCCTGCTTCGATGACCGTGGCGCGATGGAATACGGCAAACGCGCCTGACACGATCAACGTGCCGCCCAGCAGATGCCACCCGGTCCGTCCGAACAGGAAACTGCGCAGGTACTCGACCACCTGAAATCGCTCCAACCAGGTCCGGGGCAGGCCAACGCGCACCACGCGCCCACCCTTGGTTTCGCAGCCGTTGAGAATGCGCACGATGCCTCCGCTCACTACCGTCTCAACCGCGGAGTTAATGATCGGGTCCATCAAGCGCAGCAGGGCGTCGCGTTCGAGGAGGCAATCCGCATCAAGATTGCAGAAGTAGGGTGAGCGGCACAGGTTGATGCCGGCGTTGAGGGCGTCGGGCTTGCCTCCTCGCACTTTGGTCACAACCAGAAGGTTGGGAAGGGTGGGGTTGGTGTAGAAGCCACGGATAGCCGAGGTGGGGATGCTCGGGCGGTAGGACGCATCGATTTCCGCCAAGCCAAAAGCTCGCACCAGCTTTTCGAGAGTGCCATCCGTCGATCCATCATCGATGACGATTACTCGGAGATCGGGGTAATCCGCCCGCAGCGCGGACTTGACGGAATTCAGAATAACGTCTTGTTCGTTCCAGGCGGGGATAAGGACGGTCACGGGTGGAGTTAAGGGCGAATGGCTCAACGCATCAAGCCCTTGATAGGCCATCTGCCGGATGTGCGTCCAGGTGGCGCGCAACGAGAGCAACATCAAGATGGTGTAAATCCCGTTGCCGAGGAAAAAGTAAGAGAGGATGACCAAATTAAAGATCGTGACCCTGTCATAAAGAAGTAGACGAAAGTGGTTCATGGCCGGCAATCCCCCTTAAGCCGCCAGAGGGCGAGAAGTCGAAAATCTGCTCGCAATTTCCCTCGGCTCGCCTTTTCCCGGAAGCGGGAACCTGGATTTGAATCGGTCGAGTAGCTTCCGGCGTGTCTCCGGGGTGAGAACCTGGAGAACGCCCTGTAACCCTCGCAGGGCCGCCTCGCCAGCTAAGAGTTCGACCACGGTTGCATCTGCTTCTGTGTAGGCGGCACACTGTTCGAGGAAGCCGGTCATTAGTCCTTGGCGCTCCATGATCTCCACAATCTGTTCGTGGGCGGAATGATCGGTCGAGGTCAGAAAATGGTCGCAGAGGTGCTGCTGGCCCTGCGGGCCGAGCGAGATAAGGGTCTCGATGGCAGCCTCTCGCACGCGCCAGTGCATGTCACACAGGCGGCCGCGAATGTCGTGGTAGAGACGCGCAGCAGGCTGACGCGGGTGGGCAAGGGCGCGCACGCTGCGCAGGCGTACGAACCATTGCTGATCGAGCAGAAGGCCGCGGAGCACGGGTGCAACGCGAGGGTCGGTAACGAAGACCAGTATCTCCGCCGCGCGCGCGCGGATCTCCGCATCGGGGTCCAGCGGCAGCCCGGATACCAACAATTCCACCAATTCCGGAGTGAGCCGTTCCTCGTCGAGGGCGAGGCCCGGCTGGCGAGCGGCCTCACGGCTGACCATCGTGCGCAGAACGTCGGTGGCCTGCAAGCGGACTTGACGATCTGGTTTCCGTAGTAGCGAGAGCAACGAGGACGCGCACGTCAAATCGAAGTTGGCCATCGCGGCCTTTAACGCCGCCAACGGTGGCAAGGCGTATTTCTTTTGGACCACGGCTTGAAGTCGTTCCCGAAGTGCGGGAAAGCTGTCTGGCGCTCCCAGCGCCGCCAAAGATCGCAATGCGACCAACTGAATGTCGGGGTGCCGGTCATCCAGAACCTGCACCAGCAGTGGCCAACTGCGCTGATGGCGCAGTATGCCCAGGTTGCGAATGCTTTTCGCCCGCAACAGGTAGCTCAGAACCGCCCGATCGGTCGAGGCTTGCCGTCCGCCGTTTCGCGCCTGGCGTCCGTTCGCCAGTCGAGCTTGCCACAGGTCGGCCAATCCAAGCTCTGCACAGCATGCCCGAAGGGAAACGAGACAACGCTCTGGGAGCTTGCGTTTTGAAAATAGGGGATCGAGCAGCAATTCCAGGGTGGGCAATGGCAATTTCCGTAAAGCCTCCATCGCGCTCGGATCCCGTGCCCCGGAGAGCAGTTTCGCCAAAGCAGGCCGGTACTTGCGTCGGAGATCATGCACGTATCGGACATAGCGGGTCTGCTGCCAGCGTCGGAAGAATGCTACGCCAATGAGCAGGAATGTTCCCATCACCACCGATATCAGAATCAAGAGAGCCCATTGGGTTACAGGGTCGGCGATTTTGAGCATGGCATTGCTATCCTTCAGACGGAAAGAGAGTCAACTGTGCGTAGGACGCAGTTGCGCCACTGTGTAAGGACGAGCGGAGTGAAGGCACAGACGTTACGCCTCCTCTGACTATCGCTGCCTAGGCGCACCTGAGAGGTGCGCGAAGTGGGAGGGAGTATATACTTGTAGACGACTCCACTTCAATATATATTTTTTGAGAAATGGAACAGAATGTCCGTATGCTATGGTCAGAATGACTGACTTTGCGGATAGGCCAGAGTGATTCCGCAATTTGCCACTGCCAAGTGTGCTTATTCGCAGGCTTTAGTGCGCAGAAGGGGAGTCATGGCTCAGTTTATCAGGTGTCCATGTGTCACGTTGGTCGATTACTGTTTGATGCCGAGCCCGGAGTTTTCCCAGCCATCTAGGCCATTCTTGTACACCTTGACGTGGCTATAGGGATAGCCATGCGCCAGCAACGCTCTGCCCGCTGCCCGGCCGGACGCGCAAATGTCACCGGAAGAGCGGCCACTCTCATAGAAGACAATGATGCGGTCCTTGGGCAGTGTGCTCCAGTGTTGGGACATGTCATCGACCGGAAGATTGATGGCTCCGGGAATATGTCGTGCGGCGTACTCTTTGGGCGGGCGCACGTCTACAAACAACGGCTTGGTTTTATCCGCGAGAAGGTCACGTAGTTGGCCGGTGTTAATTAACGCGGGCTGCTTCATGGCAGCTTCCGCTTCGCTGCACCCGGCGCCGGTCTGGAAGCTGGACAGCGCACCTCCCGGCGATCCTAGTAAGCCGAAGGGTGCTGCGGGTTCAGCGGCGGCTTTGGCCACCGCGGGTTTCGAGGTGGCGGCTGACGACTCGCCAGGCTTCTTCTTCTCGGCAGGGGGGGCGGGCGGCTTCGATGGGGTGGCCGGAGGCGCCGCCGAAGTCGCCGCCGTCGCAGTGGGAGTCGCCCCATTTCCCTGAGCCGCCAATTCCTCATCGATGATTCGGGAAAGCTCGTCGAAATCCGGCACATTCGTCAAAGCCTGGCGTCCGACGAAGAAGGTGGGGGTGGCACCCACACCCAGCGCCACGCCGTCCTCGCGGTCCCGCTTCACTCGGGCCGTCTCGGCCCCGCTGGCCATGCACTGGCCGAATTTGGGCATGTCCAGGCCGATTTCAGCAGCGTCGCGTTTCAAACTGTCTTCGGTGAGATCGGTTTGCCGGGAGTAAATCTTATCCACGGCCTCCCAGAACTTCCCCTGCTGGCCGGCGCACTCTGATGCTTCCGCCATGCGCTCGGCGAAGGGATGGATATGGATTAGCGGGAATTGCCGGAAAACGAAACGGATCTGATTGGCGTACTTCGAGCGAATTTCTCGTGCCACCGCTTCCTCGCTCCCACACACAGGACATTCAAAATCTCCAAACTCCACTACCGTTACCGGCGCGTTGGGATTTCCGAAGACGTGACTGTCCGGCCTCACCAGCCTGTCTGCCGTGGCGTCGTTCGCGGACGGCGGAGGCGGGGGAGCCTTCTCGCCGTGTTCGGCAAGCTGATAAAAAGCCGGAACGCCGATCAGCAATGCTGCGATGCCTACCGCGAAGTAATGGCGTACTTGTGCGAGTTGCGCGGGCGGTTCGTTTTCCTTGGCGGGGCGCAATACATTGTAGATGGAAAGCGCGCAGAGCGCGGCCATGACGATTGCGGAAGTAACGCACCAGGTGCAGAAAGCGTGAATTACGAACCCCTGCAAATATTCCAAATACAATGAAAAGAGAAAGCCAAAGCTCGTTGCGCCGGCCAGCGCGTACCGCACCTCGATGGCGAGCGCCGCGGGGACAAGGGACTCCGCAATAATCAGCAAAGCCACCAGTACGTAGCCTGCGACCCCCAACGCGGGCATGGGCACGCCCCGGATATGGGAATAAACGCTGGCGCGCACCGCGTCACAGCCCCCTCCGAAGCAGACCATGGGCCGGGACGGGGAAGTGTAACTCCAGAGAAGATACAGCGAAACGAATAGGCCGAGGAGAGCAAGAGCAAAAGAGACCGATTTCCGCATACTCACCTACTGTCTAACTTTATCAGAAGTCCGTACGCGACTGGAGGTTGCTTACCGGCGCTGGCCGGGGGATTGAATCCCTCCTGGAACTGGGGCGCTTTCGACCTCTGTACCGGCTACCTGTCGAGCTGCCGCCAAAGACTCCGCAAGGCCATAGACTTCGAGGTGTGGCTGGAGGTCTTCGACCGACCGGAACAGAATAGCATTCATTCCGAGGGCGCGCGCCGCCGCGACGTTATCCTCGCGGTCATCAATGAAGAGCGACTGGGACGCGGGCACGATCAGAGCCTTAAGACACGCGTGGTAGATGCCGGCGCCGGGTTTTCCCATTCCAAGTTCCGCAGAAAAACAGAGGTGATCGAACAGTTTGACCCACCCGGCCGTTCGGCGGAAGTATTCGCTCACACAACGAGACATGTTCGACAGAATGGCGGTCTTCAGGCCGCGCGGGCGGAGCAGTCGTACCCATTCCACCATGACCGGGTTGACTCTGCCCCACATCTGGCAATCCAGGGCCGCGAGTCTTTGGACCTGTTCGGGAGAGAGGCTGGCGCCTGCCATTTCCTGGAAGTAGGTGCGCGTGTCGATCGTATCAAGGTCGTACGCGTCACGATGGCGCCAGTAGAGATTCTGGAAGGCCGCGGCGTCCGCGCCAATCGCTAGGCGCAGGGGTTCGAAATCCGCAAGGCTCGGGGGCACGCTGAGGACGCACCCGAAGTCGAGAATAACGGCGGTTAGGGTTACATGTTGTGACCGGGATTTATCGATCGGGGAAGCTCCTTGTTGCCTTGTAGTATGCCAGCGGCCCGCCAGACGGCGTTGGGTTGGATGATCGCTTCATGCCTCGAAAAGTGATTCCACAAACTCGCGGGGGTTGAAGGGCAGCAGGTCATCGATCTTCTCGCCCACGCCAACAAATTGGATGGGCAAACCGAGTTCGCGCGCGATGGCGATGACGACGCCTCCCTTCGCGGTGCCATCCAGTTTTGTCAGAATGATTCCCGTGGCCCCACTGTGGTCAACAAATTGGCGGGCCTGCTGAAGTCCGTTCTGCCCGGTCGTGGCGTCGATCACCAGAAGCACTTCATGCGGGGCATTGGGGATTTCACGCGCGGCGATGCGGCACATCTTTTCCAGTTCCGCCATCAGGTTGGTTTTGGTGTGCAAACGCCCTGCCGTATCCACAATTACCGGATCGAAATGGCGGTTCTTCGCGGCCGCCAAAGCATCAAAGAGGACGGCTGCCGGATCCGCCCCGGACTTCTGTTTGATCATCTCGATGCCCAGTCGTCCTGCCCATATCTCTAATTGTTCATTGGCCGCGGCGCGAAACGTATCAGCCGCACAGAGCAAGGGATGAAGGTTCTGATGCAAAAAGAAATGGGCCAGCTTGGCAATACTCGTGGTCTTGCCTACGCCGTTTACACCGACTACAAAAATGACCGTGGGCATGCCGGGCGGCGGCTGTTTGGCTTTAGGAATGAGTGGCTTGGCGCCGGCGTTCTCCAGAATCGCCAGAATCCCCTGTTCGACGGCGGGGCGTAATTGTGAGGTTTCCCGCAGCTTGCCTTGGCTGATTTGCTGTTTCAGCCGGCCCAGAATATCCTGCGTCGTGGGCACTCCCAGATCGGCCGAGATGAGTGTTGTTTCCAGTTCCTCGAGTACAGACTCGTCCAGGGCCGCCTTGCCCTCGACCACCTTCTCGATTCGTTCAACCAGTTGGGCTTTCGTGGACGCAACGGCCTGCTTCAGCCGATCCATGAAGCCCGGTTTTTTCTCTTCTTTCTTATTGGAACCAAACAGAGAAATCATAGACTTTATTCTAGCAGGACTCGGGAGAGAGCCGGTGGAATACGGCCCGTAACGCTCAAGAACCGGCGGTTTGCGGGTCCGGTTGCAGCGCCGGTTGGTTCTCCGCTCGCGTCATGTCGATTGGGCCGCTGTCAGCAGCTACCGCGGCCAGCGCCGCCCCGGGCTCCTTCAAGCGGTCCTTCCCCAGCGCCGAATCCAGAGCATCGACTACAAGGGGGTCGTACTTGCTTCCCGAACGCTCTTTCAAAATCTTGAGCGCCTCCTTGAAGGACAAAGGATCCTGGTAAGGCCGTTGGGTGGTGATGGCGTCGAAGGTATCGGCCACGGCGATGATGCGCACCATCATCGGTAGTTCATCGCCTTTCAAGCCGTCGGGATATCCGTCGCCGTTCAGCGATTCGTGGTGCCACCGGATGCCCGGCAGCATATCCGTGAGCTGTTTGACTTGACTGACGATCCGGTGGCCCAACACCGTATGCCACTTCATGATTTCAAACTCGTCGCCGGTGAGGATGCCCTTTTTCTTGAGCACACTGTCTTCGACGCCGATTTTACCCACGTCGTGCAGCGTCGCCGAGATTTTTACCTTATCCACTTCCTCGTCTGACAAACCGAGTTCTTGCGCCAGAATGACAGAGTACTCCGCCACCCGCCGGGAATGGCCTTTGGTATAGTCGTCCTTGGCGTCCACAGCCGCCGCGATCATCTCAATGGAGTCCATAAATAGTCGGCGGTTCTGCTCGGAAGCGATTTTCAAATCGCTGATGTAACGCTGAATGTCCTCAGACATCACGTTGAAGGTGTCGGCGAGTTCGTCAATCTCCGTATGGCTGCGGATCTCCGCACGCTGCGTAAAATCGCGTTGGGCGATCGCGCGGGCCGTCCGCGTCAGCAAGTCAATCGGGTAAGCAATCGCTTTCGCCGCCAGAAAACCGATGATCAAGCTGAGTACGATAAGGAGCAGGCCCCACTGGAAGGTCTGACGCCGCATTTCGAATACGGTGATATAAGCGTCGCGGGTTTTTCTTTGGACGATCACACCCCAGCCCAGCTTTTGCGTGGGCGCGTACGTACCGAGCATTTGGATCATTTGATCGCCGTTCTGCAGCGAAAAAAGAGAAGTCTCTGCCACCGGTGCGCGCCCTTTGCCAAGAAACTTCTGCACGATCGGGACAGCCACCATATCCATGCCAGCTATCTTGTCGGAGTCATACGAACTGACCAGGCGTCCGCTGTTGTCCACCACATAAGCTTCAAGACCGGATTGCTCATGGGCGCCCACCAATTCCTGTGTAATGGATGTAAGTGTAACGATAGCGGCTGCCATTCCCCGGAACCGGTTCTTCTGCTGAATCGGTTCCGCCATCACCATCACGCCGATACTCCCTCTGGTGCCGAGCACGGTAATGGGATTGCTTCGATACTCTTGTCCCTGCTGGGCGGAGGTGAAGGCCGCATCGAGAGCTTTGAGCAGAAATGGATCCCTTGCGGCGTTGAAGTTGCGGGCCGCAGCGTAGTTTCCTCGTGCCTCGTTGTTCGTCACCGTGGCGTACAGAACGGTGGGGTGGTCACTTACGAAGCCCTCCAGGGCAAGACGCAGTGTCCGATTGGTCAAATAGGCAGTGCCGGGGATGCGCTCCGCCAACGGTGATACGGCGTCAAAGAGTTGCTTGAACTGCTGATTCAAGTTCTCCATGTAGAGCGAGATGAAGTGGGATAGCGATTCGGAGGTGGTCGTCTGGAGCATTTTCTCCTGCGTCTCCAGCGTTTCCCGGTTCGTCGACATCATCATGGAGCCATAGAACCAGAGGGGCACTACGGTGATGACGATCAGGATCAGCAGAATCACATATAGAATGCGGACGCGCGTTTTCTTCGGTTTCATCGGCGGCACAATCAGCAAAGCATATTAGGTAATTGCGGGATTGAAATCAATCAACCAAAAGTACCACTCTTAACTTGCTTGGCAGGCAGAAGCTTTCTACGCGTAAATCCCCCGCAGTTTAATGCAGAACGCGACGCGGTCGATGGCCAGCATGTAGGCGGCGATGCGATTGTTCACGTTATGTTTTTCGTGAAAGCCGACGACGCTATCGAAGGCGGAGACCATGATCTGTTTCAGGCGGTCGTTAACCACCGATTCGGGCCAGAAGTAGCCCTGGCGGTCCTGCACCCATTCGAAATAGGATACCGTCACGCCGCCGGCATTGGCGAGAATATCGGGAACCACGAACACGCCGCGGTCAAACAGGATATCGTCCGCCGGCGAGGTGGTGGGGCTATTGGCCCCCTCCACCAGAAGCTTCGCCCGAATGCGGTGCGCGTTCTTGCTGGTAATCACGCTTTCCGTGGCGGCCGGCAGCAAAAGATCGCAGTCCTGTTCCAGGATTTCCTGCGTGCCGATGCTATCGCCGCCGTCAAACCCGGCGAGCGCCTTGTGTGCTTCCACGTAGGTCAGGAGACGTGGGATATCGATGCCGTTGGGGTTGAGCACGCCGCCTGAAATGTCAGCCACGCCGATGATCTTGTAGCCGGCTTCGTGCATCAGGCGCGCCGCTTGTGATCCGACGTTGCCACATCCCTGCACGATCACGCGCGTGCTCTCGCGCTTCCGTCCAAAACGCTTCAGCGCCTCGTCGGCCACGATCATGCACCCGCGGCCCGTCGCCTCGCGGCGCCCAAGCGATCCGCCGAGGTCAAGGGGTTTGCCGGTCACACTGGCGGTCACCGTATGGCGTGAGTGCATCGAGTAGGTGTCCATAATCCACGCCATCGTCTGGTCGTTGGTGTTCATATCCGGCGCCGGCACATCGCGCTCCGGCCCGATGTAATCGAAGATCTCCGCGGTGTAGCGCCGCGTGATGCGTTCCAGTTCCCCGGTGGAGAGGTGGGCAGGGTCGCACACAATGCCGCCCTTGGCGCCCCCGAAGGGTATGTTCACCACCGCGCATTTCCATGTCATCTCGGCGGCGAGGCCGCGGATCTCGTCCAGTGTCACCTCCGGGGAGTAGCGCAGGCCTCCTTTGCACGGCCCACGCGCGATGCTGTGCTGCACGCGGTACCCGTCAAACACCCGCAGGGTGCCGTCATCCATGGCGACGGGGATGTGAACGATGATTTCGCGATTCGGTGTGCGAAGGTATTCGCATAGCCCCGCATCGATCCCGAGTTTGCGCGCGGCCACATCGTACCGGGCCGCCATGGACACATAGACACTCAGTTCCTTCTCTTTTTGCTCAATACTCATATTGCCCCCATTTGGCCGGGAGCGATTCCGCCCGGAGCGGGCGGCTCTCCTCTGCGATTTGAGAGTATAGCAAACCCCTTATCGGTGTTCCAGATGTGGAGGACTTAGCAGGGGATGGGCAAAAGACGTCGCAGCGGTTTCGGCTCGGGAAGCTGTTGTAGGTAGGGTCAGGGTCTCCCGGCCGGCAGCGGAAGTGGAACGCCCGCGGCCTGCCCCGCGCGGCTCCGCCTCGCGCCGGGTGCGAATTAGCGGAGGCTAGCTGCTAGCTGTAGATGACATTGTGTCGTACCATATTTAATTTTTCATAATTGCAGTAACCGAGTTTGTTTTCAGTATGTTCTCAGGTTCGAGAGGTGAAGAAGCGGCTTTCCGACCTTTTGTTTTCAATAACTTCTCAGGTTTGGGAGGACGTGTCTAATGCGGACAACATGTCCCTGTCGGGATTGGGCGTCGTTAACCTTTTGGCTGGCCATGACCGGACCTGGTTTCCCTGCCGCCGGCAGTACCGAAGCGCCGATATTGAAACGCCGAGCCCTGACCATCGACCAACACTATAGCCTACTTATTTGACTTTGTCAAGGTGGAAAACGGCAGGCAAGCCAGTGCGGCGCACATTCGCAAGAGATGGAGATACGCATAGACCGAAGCTGCTTGTCGTGGTGCAATGGCGCCCGGGTAATAGGTGTGGGCTACGCGCCAGCCGCCGCGAGTTCGGCGGAAAGGGCGACCGGCGTGGTGGACGCCATCGGCGGAGTTGTGGTGAGCGTCCAGCAGTCCTTGCTTCGGAGCAACTGTGCGACCAATTGGGCGTGCATTGCGTGGCCCGCCCGCTCGGCAACAACGTGGCCGATCAAGGGATGTCCAAACAGGGAAATATCGCCCATCAGGTCAAGGATCTTGTGGCGGCAGAACTCGTCAGGGAAGCGCAAGCCCTCTGGATTCATCACCCTTTGACGATCCAGAACGACGACATTATCCAGCGAGCCACCTCTAACCAACCCGCTTTTTAGCAGCATTTCGACCTCTTCGAGGAAGCCGAACGTTCGGGCGGGGGCAACATCGTTCTCATACGATCCGGCGCTGGGCGTGAAATCCAGTGACTGCATCCCGATGACGGGGTGAGGAAACGTGATGGAGTAGCTTGCAGCAAAGGTGTCAGCCGGGTAGATCGCCATGCGCTTGGCACCGTCTTGCAACTCAATCGGTTTCACTATTTTGGCGTAAGTGCGCCGCGCTTTTTGGGCGCGGAGGCCGGCTTGGCGGATCGCCTTGACAAAGGGCAACGCGCTGCCATCCATGATGGGCAGCTCAAGATTATCGATCGCGACGAGGGCGTTATCCACGCCCACTCCTGCCAGCGCCGAGAGCAGATGCTCGGTGGTGGAAATCAGTACGCCCTTCTTCATCAGGCTGGTGGCGTAGCTCACCCGTGCTACGTGTCGGCACTGCGCCTCAATGGTGAAACCGTCCAAGTCAGTTCTTTGGAAGACGATCCCCGTGTGGGCGCGAGCCGGGTACAGCCGCACATTCACGGTAACCCCCGTGTGCAGCCCGATGCCCGATAAGGATACTTCCGAGGCGAGCGTATATTGTTGACCCAATGTCCCTCCCAACACAAGCGCCAGTAATTGCAGCTACAGGTCCATCCAATGTTAAAAACAATATCATTATTTTTCTTTAAGTTGGGGGAGATTTGTTAAAACGGTCAATCACTCCCTGTGGCAATTGTGCAACACTTCCGCTACCCGACAGTGTCTGGTCTGCCGCAGGATGCAATGAGGCCAGCAAGAAGTATGAAGACAACTATGCAGAGTACAAACGTCGGCTGTTCGAGATGCGACATCTTATCCCGAAATTGTTGATTTCAAAAAGGCGGCGGTCGGAGACCGCCCGTACAGATCGATAATTCGATTTTTTCACACCTTTTAGGGGTGGGAGAAAGAGGTCGAGGTTACAGGGCAGGGAATGCTCGCGACGCAGGTTCCCGCTGGTTGGTGCACCTTGAGCATCAAACCTTTCTGGGCGCCGATATTTACACTTCTCCCCACTTGGTCCTGACGGCATTTGCGGTAACCCTTGAAGAACTGTCAGGCACCACGCGATCAGCGGCAAGTACAACAGGCTCTGCGGCATGTGCGGTAGGACTTTTGCACATCAACCTGCGATCAACCTGAGCCACCTTCTCAGACCACCGGCGCCCGCCTACCGACACCGGGCGGCCGATCAACCACAGCCGTCTACCAGCAACCGGTTCATTACCGCATAGCCATATCGTCCCACTGCACCGGGAGCAGTTCCATGTCCGAATCAAATCTCAGAATTTTCGCTCGCTGCCCCTCGCGGAGCCGCTGTAATGAGATTTCGCTGCCATTACGGAAGTGCACGGCGTCACGATGGGAATTTACAGCCGAACTCAGTTGGGTGAAAGTGACGGGCTCGACTGAATCGACGTCCAAGGCGTGTTGAAGTTCCACCGGAATGTCGTGCAGCATAAGGCGAGTGCCGGGCGGCACACAAACCGCAGGCACCGAATCCAACTCGGGTGCTCGGAACATGTTTTTGAAGGTTTCCCACAACCCCGGTTCCCGGGACGATGACTTGCAACAGCAAGCGATGTCCGCCGGTGAAGCAAAACCCTTCGTTGCCGTCGGAAATCTGTACAGGACTAGTTCCTCCCCTTCTTTCGCTAACCGGTTCGGAAGTCCCATCAGCGAATAGTCACACATGGTTTTTTCCTCCCGCGATTCGATTTTTAGGAGATGCTCGGGTACTTTGATGTGCTGGTCCCGTGTGTCGGTTGCAAAAAATTGCGTGATCGCATAGATTGAATGGTCAAAGCTCAAATTGGAGTCGGGGTCCCAAACACGGGCGCTTCTGCGTGGTGACGACTGCGTAGGAGAGAGCGTAACACCGCGGTGTCCTGAAGTCAGGGTTCAGCTTGGGGGGGGCGCTGGCCGCAGTTCGCGGAATAGATGCATGTTCGATCGCAACACTACTTGTGGATTCAGCCGCCAGCAGGAGGGCAACTCATGCCCGCGAACCAAGTGGTCGACCAGGAGGCGCATGGCGATTTGGCCTTGCTTGTAGGGACGGCCATTAATGGAGGCGTGGATCGTGCGGTTTTCAAAATACGGGATCATTTCTCTAAACAAATCTGTGGTGATCACCACTATTTTACCCGCCAGCCCGAGCACGCCAATGGCGCGGCAAATGGGCAGGCAGTTCCCCGTGCGAACGTAGATCCCGCCCAGGGATTTCCTTCGCTCGAGGAGGGCAAAACACTTTCGCATGGGGTCGTCCTCGTCATCCAGAGTGTTGACGATTTCAACCACCTTGCCTCCCTGGCAGATTTGTGGAAAAACCAAACCAAAGCCCGCTGCCTTCTGGCAGTGCAGCTCAACACCGGAGATGCCCGTGAGGACGGCGACTTCGGCGCCAGGACCAAGAAGCCCGCCCATCAACTCGCCTGCCATCCGGCCGCTCGCTTCCGCGTCGATGGAGACCACGGAGGATCGGGAACTTGCTTGAACGTCGCTGTCCACGCAAATTACGCGAATGCCCTTCGACTCGGCCGCGTCGATGACGGGTACGAGTCCCTCGGGATCGCCCGGGGCAACAATCACGGCCTGCACTCCTTCGGCGATTAATTCCGAAAGACTGTCGGCTTCCCCTACTCCCAACTGCGCGGTATACCTGAGGCTTAACCGGACGCCAAGGTGCTCGAACCGTCGAGCCTCATCGAGAATTCCGTCCCGGAGCTGGTCGAAATAATAGTGAAGCTCCCGTGGAATGCACACACCGACTCGTAGGGGCGTGCGGCCCTTGGACAAAGCCCGCGCTGCGAGGTTGGGTTGATAGCCAATGGCCTTGGCGATGGATAGAATCCGCTCCCGGGTTGACTCACTCACTCCTCTGCGGTTGAGCAATGCACGGCCAACGGTCCCAATGGATACGTTCGCCATGCGCGCGATCTCTACAATGCCATTTCTCTTCATATTAGCGATAACGTTTACGGCGCTGTGTTAGATTATGCCAGGATCAGCAGCAAGTCAAGAGACCGAGCGTATCCTCCAACTTTGAAAAGGGCTTGACACTCCTCTCCGGTCGTGGTAGAAACCCTCGCGGATTACGGAAACGTTTACGACGGACATAGAGTCCAATTGTGCGTTTATCATTGGCAGGCTGAATAGCGGCATGAACAGATGCATCGGTACCGTTTACGCCGCATAGCGTTGGGTCGGCGATTCGCATTTTGGGCGGGGACCGGAAGACCCGCACTACTGTACAAGGAGATGCACTATGCGTAACCGAGAGGATGTATTCGCCATTCAGCAAGGTAAGCGACGGATTGGACATTACCTGGCTCCAATCTTGACAGTTCTGATGCTCATTGTCGGTCTGGCTCCCAATGCCAGCGCCCAGAGAGACACGGGCAGTATCGTTGGGACGGTGCGTGATTCGACGGGCGCCATCATTCCAGACGCCACCATTACGGTGACGAATGTCGACGAAGGTATCTCATTCAGGACATCCACCAATGCCTCGGGCGAGTATGTGGCCACGCCGCTTAAGATTGGCCACTACACGGTCGCGGTCGAGAAACAAGGTTTCCGGAAATTGGTGATCGGACCTATGGAGCTACAGGTGCAGCAGCGCTTGGCTGTAGACGGGACGCTGCAAGTGGGAAGTGTTAATCAAGCCATCGAAGTCACCGGCGCCGTTCCCCAGCTCGAAACCCAAAACTCGGAACTGGGACAGGTGGTCGGCACCAGACAGGCGGCGGAACTGCCCCTCAACGGCAGGAACGTGGCCCAACTGGCACTTTTGACAGCGGGGGTGGTCACGTCCGAGCCCGGCCAGCGAAATGATAGCAACTTCGGCTTCAGCGTAAACGGCGCGCGCTCCCTGCAAAACAACATCATGCTCGACGGCATGGATGACACATCCATTGAGCCCGACTTGCTGAACTTCTCCAACTACATCATTATGCCGTCCGTCGATGCGCTGGAGGAATTCAAGGTCCAGACCAGCGACTATAGCGCGGAGTTTGGACGGGGCAACGGCGCAGTCATGAACGCCACTATTAAGTCCGGAACCAATGCTCTGCACGGCGTCTTTTATGAGTTTCTCCGCAATGACCAATTGGATGGACGTAATTTCTTTGACGCCCAACGGCCCGGTTACCGTCAGAACCAATTTGGGGGTACGCTGGGAGGACCTCTCACCATCCCGCACCTTTATGACGGCCGGAATCGCAGCTTTTTCTTTATCGACTACGAAGGCCTGCGCATCCGCCAGGCCCAGACGCTGACGGCCGTCGTGCCCAGCACGGACGAACGCAGCGGCAACTTCCAATCGCTGATCGACTACGCGTCGCCTGTCACCCAAAACGGTGCGCCGGTGCTTGATTGTAATGGAGCGGCCACCTATGCTGGAGAACTCTTCAATACCCGCCTGACCCAAACGAGTGCGACGAGTCCAACCGGATTGTGCGGCGTGCCGTTTGCCTATAACGGTTCGGGCATGCCGCTCAACCAAATTCCCACCAATCTCATTGATCCCTTGGCCACGCGGCTGACGCCGCTCTTCCTTCCGCCCAATGTTTCAAATCCGGGATACAACTTCCTGCTGAATCCCACGATGATTCAAGATCGCAACAGCTTCGACGTGCGGATCGACCATAAATTCTCTGACCGCGATTCCAGCTTTTACCGATTCAGTTATGTGGACCAACCGCAGACCATTCCCACGCCGTTCGAGAGCACGGGAGGAGACGGCGGCAGTTGGGTCACCGACTATGAGCACAACTCCGCCCGCAGCTTCGTGCTCAGTGAAACGCACATTTTCAGCCCGAGCTTCATCAACGAATTTCGTTTCGGTTACAATCGCCTTTTCACCCGCCACCTGCAGTTTAATTACAATGAAGACCTTGCCGCTCAGCTTGGATTCCCGGGTGTCCCGTACTCGTCCCTGAATGGCGGGCTGCCCTCGTTGAGTTTCAGTGATGCAACCTCGCTCGGCAGTCCGGGCTGGTTGCCGGGGGTGGAATATCAGAACGTCTTTGATTACCTGGATAATCTCACGTTGATCCATGGGAAACACTCCCTGAAATTCGGCACCGAGATTCGCCAGGAGGAATTCCCCATTCTGGAGCCGGCGTATTCGCGGGGCAGCATGAGCTTTGGCCCGCAATTCACAGATAACGCGGCTGCTCCAGGGACCGGTGGGTCCGGGTTTGCCTCTTTTCTGTTAGGGGTTCCGGATGCCGGTTACCTCAATAACATCCACAACATCGACTATCAGCGGGCAACGTTCGGTTTCTACGCGCAGGACGACTATCGCGTGCTGCCGAAACTGACGCTGAACCTCGGCCTTCGCTACGAACTTTTCACCACGATCAAGGAGAAATACAACGCCCAGGCCTCTTACGATTTGGGCAAGCAAGAACTTCTTATTCCTGCCGGCCGTCAGGCGCAGCTAACCCCCACCATTGCATCGTTCATCCCGATGAGTGCTACAGCTTCGCGGGGTCTGATCTCGCCAGATCTCACCGATCTCGCGCCTCGTATTGGGTTTGCCTATAACCTGGCGAAGCGACTCGTGGTCCGGGGCGGCTATGGGATTTTCTATGGCGCCGACGAAATTGGCCCCTACTCCAATCCCAGCCCGGGTTACAACCCCCCGTTTGATAAGGCGGAGAGCTACTCGGCGCTCTGCGGCGCGCCCTCGGCGAACCCTGCTCTGAGCACGCTCGACTGCGCGATTCCGCAGTTGAGTGTTCTCTCGCAAGGTTTCCCGGCTAATGCGCTGGCGGATCCCAACACCCCCACCTTGGTGTCTATCGCTTCCAATTTGCGGACGCCCTACATCCAGCAATGGCACCTCTCGACGGAGTACCAGCTATCGCCCAATACGCTATTTGAAATTGGCTATGCGGGTTCCAAAGGCACGGACTTGTACAGTTTTGTAAACGGCAACCAAGCCGCGCCCACCACTGACCCAACTATTCCCTACGCCGTACGGCGGCCCATCCCGTCGCTCGGAAACACCTCGGTGAACTATTTCTCTTCCGACGTAAGTTCGGACTACAGCGGGTTGGAGACACGGGTGGAGCGCAGATTCTCACAAGGATTCTCTTTCCTCGCGGCCTACACCTGGGGCCATTCTCTGGATGAGGCGTCCAATGCGAGCACCGGCACTCAGAACAATAGTGGATGGCGCTGGGCGACCCATCCCAGTTGGGAGTATGGCAACTCCGATTTCGATATCCGCAACCGACTGGTATTCAGTTACACCTATGGACTGCCCTTTGGGAACGGCAAGCATTTCCTGAGTGGTGCGAGCCACGCCGTCACTCAGATTGTGGGCGGCTGGCAGGTTTCCGGGATCACCACGATTCAGTCTGGGAACTGGTTCACGGCCCTCGATTGGGATGCGAACTTCGCGAACTCCGACGGTTCACAGCGTCCCAACCAGATTGCTAAAGCAAATAGTAAGCCTTGTGTGCCGGGAACGTTCTTTAACACGTGCGCTTTCGTCGATCCCCCGCTGGGCTCATTTGGCGACGCGGGGCGGAACACCATTCTTGGCCCCGGAATGCAGGACTGGGATTTCTCCGTTTTGAAAGACTTCCACATCAGCGAGCGGGTCAGACTCCAATTCCGGACGGAGGTCTTCAACCTGCCGAACCATCCTAACCTGCTCTTCACGGCGCCCGGCCTGAATACCGGCAACAGCAGCGACGCCCTGGGCGCTCCACAATTCGGTTACTTGACGGCAGCCAGGGCCGCCCGCGAGATTCAGTTCGGGTTGAAGCTTTACTACTGAGCGGAAGTTCCAGGGTAGACTCTGAGGGGCTTCCCGGAAGCGGAGGACAGAACCATGGAAAAGGAATTGGCGCGAAGAGAGTTTCTCAAGGCCGGAGCGGCGGCAACGCTGGGCATGATGTCTGGCACGCTGGGCGTTGCCGCCCCCGGGGAGGAAAAGGCGGTCCGCTTGGGCGTGGTGGGAGTCGGAGGGCGCGGCACCAGCCTTCTCGATATCCTGCTGGGCATGAAGGACGTTCGCATCCCTGCCATTTGCGACATCAACCAGGAGCACCTGGCGCGCGCCCAGGCAATGGTCGAGAAGGCAGGACAGAAGCGGCCTGAAGGCTACTCGCGCGACGAAGAACACTTCCAGGAGCTCATGTACCGGGATGACCTGGATGCCGTCTTAATCGCGACGTACTGGCAGTGGCACACGCCCATGGCCGTCTGCGCCATGAAATCCGGCAAGTACGCGGCCGTGGAGGTGCCCGCCGCGCTGACCGTGGAGGAATGTTGGGACCTGGTCAACACGCACGAACAGACCGGTGTGCCTTGCATGATGCTGGAAAACTGGAGCTTCCGCCGCGACAATCTCGCCGTTCTCAAGATGATCCGTGCCGGCCTTCTGGGCGAGATTGTACACTGCCACTGCGCGCACTCCCACAACTGCATTGACCATTGGTTTTTCACCTCGGAGGGGGAGATGCGCTGGAGCGGGGACTTCCTGGTCAAACACAATGCCAGCCAATATACCACCCACGCGCTGGGACCGGTGATCAGTTGGATGGATATCGGGTGCGGCGATTACGTTGACAAGATCGTGTCGTACGCCAACCGTTCGCTCGGCATCAACCACTATTTTGCCAAGAAATTCGGGCCCAACCATCCCAACGCCAAGCGCAAGTTCGCGCAGGGCGATATCGTGACCACGCTGGTGAAGACGAAGAAAGGCAATACCATCGTCATTAACTATGACATGCAGTTGCCCCGGCCTTACGACAATCGGTGGGAGATTCAAGGGACGGAAGGCCTTTACAACGAGCAGCGGAATGCGGTTTACCTGAGCGGGCGCAGCCCGAAGTACGAGGAATGGGAGTCCTTCGATCCTTACCAGGCGAAATACGAACACGACTGGTGGAAGCCCCTGGCGGAGAAATCGAATAGCCCGGCACGGGTGAAGAACGACGTTGGTGACATCGAAGCCCTCGGCCACGGTGGCACCGATTACCTGGAGCTTAAGCGGTTTATCCAAGCGGTCCGGGAGAAAACGCAGACCCCAGTGGACGTTTACGATTCGGTGATCATGAGCGTGATCAACCCACTTTCCGAACAATCGATTGCCGCCGGGCGGCTCCAGCGTCGACTGCCCGGATTTCACGAAGGGTAAGTGGCGCGAGAAAAGTGCCGCCTTTGCGTTGGAATCGTGAGCCGGTTGGGACGGGACCGCGGCAAGAAGGTTCCGCCTATACGTGGCTGGCCTCGCGTAGATTAAATCCTGTGTGAGTGGAGGTGAGTCGTGTCCATCGCAACCAGCCTTAAGCCCGAGAGTCACCGCGGATTTGTCTCTGCGGTGCGGGAACGTCTGAATGCGTTGTCGCCCGAACGGTCGCCAGTTTCAAAAGGGCGTGTACTCTCGATTGATGCTCTTCGGGGCTTCGATATGTTCTGGATTACCGGTGGGGGCCTGGCTTTCTTAAGACTGGCGGACGTGGTTCACTCGCCCGTGACCTCGGCGATCGCAACGCAGTTGGACCACGTTCCCTGGGCGGGGTTCCGTTTCTATGACTTGATTCATCCACTGTTCCTTTTTGTGGTTGGCCTGGTGATGCCCATTTCGTTCCGCCGGCGTTTAGATGCCGTTTCAAAGGTCACTCTGTGGAAACACATCCTGAAACGGGTGGCGATTCTGTGGGTGTTGGGAATGGTGGTGCAGGGGCATCTGCTAACCTACAGTTTTTCGAAGGTGGCCTTCTATAGTAATACCCTGCAGACAATTGCAGTTGGTTATCTAATCGCCAGTGTATTGCTTCTGTACCTGGGCGTACCCGCCCAGTTGCTGGTTACGCTCGGACTGGTGGCCGTGTACGGGGCGATTCTCGCGTTCGTCCCCGTTCCCGGCCTGGGGAAACCCGTTCTGTTGCCTCACCACAACCTCGCCGCGTATCTCGATAGCTGCATTCTCGGCGCGCATGTGGACGGCTCTGATTGGACGTGGATTCTACCCGGCCTGAGTTTTGGGGCACTGGTCATGGCAGGCGTTTTCGCTTGCTATATCCTGCAGTCCGCAATGCCTGCGCTGCGGAAAATGATGGCATTGTTCGTCACCGGCGTGGTTCTCAGTGCGGCTGGACTGGCGGTCAGTCTGGTTCAGCCGATGATCAAACGGATGTACACAAGTTCTTACACACTGTTTTCCGCCGGCCTCTGTTTCCTGCTGATGGCGCTGTTTTACCTGCTGATTGACTATTGGAAATTTACCCGATGGACTAGCTTCTTTATCATAATTGGCAGCAATTCCATTTTTGCCTACGTGTTGGGTGAACTCTACGGTTTCGACGGTTTTGCGGGTATTTTCTTGCAGGGGCTCAAACTCCACTTGGGCAACTGCTACCCCTTGGTGTTATCCGTCGGCGCGTACGCAGTCTTCTGGCTTATTCTCCGGCACCTCTACCGGCAGAAGATATTCATAAAGATCTAAGCGAGGAAGGATCGATGCCGTTAACACCGCGCGAGCGAGTGCTTCTCGCTCTCCGTCATAAAGATACTGACCGGGTTCCCGTCGATTTCCTGGCCACGCCCGAGGCGTGGGACCGGCTACAGCATCACCTCGGCGCCGCTAGCCACGCGGCGGTTCTCCGCCGTCTCGGCATCGATGTTCGCCATCCACGCCAGGCGTATATTGGCCCGCCGCTGGTTTACAACTCCGACGGCACCTGGGTGGATGCATGGGGCGTGCGGCGGCGCAAGGTGCAGCATCAGGGCGGGGCGTATGACGAAATCGTCGAGCATCCGCTGGCGAACATCGAGGATCCCGGCGAGCTCGATCGATACTCCTGGCCCCAGCCCGAGTGGTGGGATGCGGAAGCCCTGGCAAACGAGATTCGCCAATTGGATGCTCACGGCGACTACGCCATTGCCCTCGAGGAGTTCGGCGACCCAGGAGGAATCTTCGAGATTGCGTGGTACCTGCGAGGCATGGAGAGTTTCCTGGTAGACATGGTGAATCAGCCCGACCTCCCCTACGAGATTATGCGTCGCGTGACGGATTTCTATCTTGGGCTGCTCGACCGCGTTATGGCCGCGGCGGGCGACCGGATTGACATCATCTGGACGAGCGATGACATTGCCCATCAGCACGGTCAGATCGTTTCTTCCCGCATTTGGCGTGATCTCATCGCGCCCCATCACGCACGTCTGAACTGGCGGATTCACCAATTGGGAGCCAGGGTTATGTACCATTGCTGCGGAGCCGTGCGGCCGTTCATTCCGGGCTTGATCGAAATCGGGGTCGACGTACTGGATGTTCTTCAGTTCAGCGCCGACGACATGGATCCCCGCGCCATCAAGGCGGAGTTCGGGGACAAGCTGTGCTTCCACGGCGGAATGGATGTCCAAACCACGCTGCCTCGTGGAACCGAAGATGAGGTGCGCCGGGTCGCGCGGGAGACGATTGACGTGCTCGGGCGCAATGGCGGTTACATTTTGGCTCCAACCCACAACGTTCAGATCGATACCCCCCCGGCGAACATCGTCGCGATGTATGTCGAGGCCGGCAGTGCGGGGGCAGGGAAAGGAGAGTTCCGTGACTGAAAGCGGCCCACATGCGCCGAACCGGCGCTGGGGGTATTTTCTCCTGCTCATCCTGGTTAATTTTATGTGGGCGTTCCAGTACTCGGGAGCCAGAATCGCGACGCGAAAACTCGGCCCTATTACGGTAACGTTCTTACCGATGGCTTTCGCTACCGTCGTTCTGGGCCTGTTGCTGATCTTCCGCCGCCGGCCCAGCGCCGAAGCCCGATCGGGGAGGGGCAACGCGGGGCGTTGGGTGCTTAGCTTCCTGGTGCTGGGAATTGTTGGAACGGGTCTTGCCCAATTCGGTTTGACTTCCGGGGTCAAGCGTTCGCTGGCGTCCAATGCTTCCGTCATTACCTTGGTCATTCCCATTCTGATGGCCCTGCTTGCTACGGTCCTCGTCGGAGAGAAGATGAACCGGCTGATTTGGATTTCATTCCCGCTCGCCATCGCCGGGGTATTGATGGTTTCCGGCGTGGACTGGCGCGGCGTTCACCTGGTCTCGGGAAAATACCTGGTTGGCAACGTGCTTATTCTGATTGGGTGCTTTGGGAGCGCCTTTTACAACGCCTACAGCAAGAGGTTGCTGCGTCTGTTCTCACCCTTGGAAGTGCTCGTGTTCAGTTACGTCGTTGCGGACGTCGTACTTTTCGTTGCCCTCCAGGCGCACGAACCCGGGCTGGTACAACACTTACGGTCAGCGGGATTATCGGCATGGCTGAGCCTCCTGGCAATTGCGGTTTTTTGCCTCACGTTCGCCATGCTGCTGTTTTTCTGGGTCATCCAGCGGATCGATCTCACCCAGGCGTCCCTATCGATTTACCTTCTGCCGGTTTTCGGTGTGCTCATCTCCACCGTGGCCCTCAAGGAAAGGGTTACTGCTCGTCTGCTCATCGGGGGGCTACTGGTCTTTATCGCCACCTTTCTTGCCACCACGTATGGGGAACGAAAGAGCGTGCCGCAGTCGGCGCCTGCACCCAAGGGTTCTTCCACTATATCAACTCGATCAAATGGGAGGTCGGAATGTTAACACCCCGCGAACGCTGGCGTGCTGTTCTGGACGGAGAACAGCCGGATCGCGTGCCCTGCGATTATGCCGCCACCTCTGAAGTTACGGCGCGACTTCTAAGGGACTTGGGTTGCGCCTCGGAACACCAGCTATGGAAATGCCTGGAGATCGACAAGCTGATTCTTCTGGGCGCGAAGCATCGGGGTGCGAAGGAAGATACTTGGCACATGCAGTCCCTATGGAGCGTTTGGCACATTGAAGTTGCGAAGGTTCCAATCGGCGACGGCCTGGGTACGTACGAAGAGGTGGTCACCAACCCTTTGGCGCAAGCCGAGACGGTGCAGGACATTGAGAGATTCGATTGGCCGGACCCGAACGCGTGGGAAGTGGATGGCTTGCGCACGCAGTGCGAGGAATGGGCGGGTTACCCAATTCTCGGTGGCTGTTACGAGCCATTTTATCTTTACTGCCGGCTTCGCGGGATGGAGCAGGCACTTACCGACTTGGCGGCAAACCCGGCGATCGTCGAGGCCGGCATGGAGCGGATTTACGATATCCATGAATCGGTGATTCGCCGCAGCCTTCAGGCCACGCAGGGACTGGTGGATTACATCTATGTGGCAGAGGATCTGGGCACGCAGAACTCGCTGCTGATGAGCGCGGCAGCTTTCCGGCGATTCATCAAGCCCTGGCTGCGCAAGATGATTGATTTGGCTCACTCGTTCGGTGTCAAGACCATGCACCATGATGACGGCGCGATACGCCCTCTCCTGCCCGAACTTCTCGAGATCGGCATTGACGTTCTGAACCCTGTGCAGTGGCGATGCCGGGGAATGGACCGGGAAGGCTTGGCGCGGGATTTCGGAAGGTCGCTTGTGTTTCATGGCGCCGTTGACAATCAGCAAACGCTTCCTTTTGGCACGCCCGAAGACGTCAGGCGGGAAGTCGCCGACAATATCCGCATTTTCGGGAAAGGCAAAGGGTACATCGTCGCACCGTGTCATAACATTCAACCGAACACGAGCACGGCAAACATTGTGGCGTTGTATGAAGCGGTACTGCAACACGGCGGGCTGAATTGAGATCCCCGTAGTCTCCATCGGCGGCTCGGTTTGTACTGCGGTGATTCAACAGCTTTCTCCTCTCCAGATTTCGTCAGTCTGAGTCATTCCAAATGTGGGGACCGTTCGGCGCGCTGTCGCGGCACGGGTCTCTCTTGACCCCCGGTCGACCTGCCCGCGTCTACCAGGAATCCCTTCCTACTTCTTATTCCGTCCAGGCCAGAACGTAGAGTTTTGCTCTGCGCAACCCGGAACGGGGGAGCCCCCCTTTGGCTTCCCCGGTCGGCCAAAACCTTCTCAACTTATGAATTTGGGATGAAACGCATCGACGCCCCGAACATCCAATTCCGTGAGTGACATGATGTCCGATACCGCTGAAGGTCCTACCAACCCGGCCCCCGAGAACCGGGGAAGCACCCATGATGCGTCGCGGGTGGCGGCCGCACCTTGGCAGCCCAAGATCAACCCTTGGGTGATCGGGGTCGTCGTGGCGTTGGCGGCTTTCATGGAGGTGCTCGATACCAGCATTGCCAATGTGGCGCTTCCTTATATGGCGGGCAGCCTGGGTGCGAGTAATGATGAGAGCACCTGGGTGCTGACTTCCTATCTGGTTTCGAATGCCATCGTGCTGCCCATCAGCGGTTGGTTCGCCACCGTGCTGGGCCGGAAACGATTCTTCATGTTGTGTCTCGTCATTTTCACGCTTAGTTCCATTCTGTGTGGGTTCGCACCGAGTCTCGGCGCCATCATCCTTTTTCGAATCTTGCAGGGTGCGGGTGGTGGCGGACTGCAACCGATGGCTCAGGCTATCATGGCCGATACTTTCCCCCCTGAGAAACGGGGTTTGGCGTTCGCGCTCTACGGCGTCACAGCCATCATCGCGCCCACCATCGGCCCTACGCTGGGCGGATGGATCACGGATAACTACAGTTGGCGATGGATCTTCTTTATCAACTTGCCGGTCGGCATCCTAACCCTGTTACTGGTTTTTCGCCTGGTTGAGGACCCGCCTTGGGTAAGGCGCGTGGCGGGCGCAGGAGTGAAGATTGACTACATCGGAGTGGCATTGTTGACGCTTGGCGTGGGAGCTTTGCAGGTGATGCTGGATAAGGGGCAGGAAGACGACTGGTTCGGGTCCAGGTTCATCCTGACTCTCGCCCTGCTTGCCGGCATCGGACTGGTTTCGCTGGTCATCTGGGAATGGTTTTACAAAACCCCCATCGTCGACGTGCGGATGTTCAAGAACACCAACTTCCTGGGCGCGAACGCAATGATGTTTATCCTCGGCATCATGCTCTTCTCCAGCCTCGTGATGATGCCGTTATTCCTCCAAACTCTCTTGGGCTACACAGCCGAGTCGGCGGGTTTAGTGCTGTCCGGCGGCGGGCTGATACTCCTGTTTTTGATGCCGGTCGCGGGCGCGCTTGCTTCCAAGGTCCAGGCCCGCTACATCATCGCGCTTGGTTGGCTGACGCTTTCGCTTGGCATGTTTTACTCGACACAGCGTCTGGACCTGCAAATGAGTTTCCGCGCGGCCGCCATTTTGCGCGTCGTCCAAGTGTTTGGTCTCGGCTTTCTCTTCGTTCCTATCAATTTGGCTTCGTACGTGGGCATGCCGCCGGAGAAGAGTAATAGCATTGCCGGGCTGGTGAATTTCATGCGCAACATCGGCAGCAGCATTGGCACCTCGATGGTCACTACGCTGCTGGCGCGGCGGACGCAATTCCATCAAGTTTACCTGGCGGCTCATGTGACGGCAGGACGTTCGACCTTTGCGATCGCGGCAAGTGTTCTGGCAGCCAGGTTGGCGACTTCTGGCCTCGACGCCGTTACCGCCACCCGGCAGGCTTACGGGCGTGTCTATCAGTCGCTGATCGGCCAGGCGACAACGCTCGCATATATCGACACATTCTGGTTTTTGGCGGCAGGCGCGGCCATCATGTTTGTGCTGTCGTTTGCCTTGCGCAAGAACCAGCCCGGAGGCGGCGGCGAAGTGGCCGTCGGGTAAACATCGAGGGGAACGAAGCTTATGCCGATCCGGATCATAACTCTGGAGCGCGAATACGGCAGCGGCGGAGGCGAGATTGCCGCCAAGGTGGCGGCCCGGTTGGGCTGGAAGCTTTGGGACCAATTGCTGACCGAGGAAATTGCCCGGCGCTTGGATTGCGATTGCCGCGCCGTGGAAAAGCACGAGGAACGAAGCGAGCCTGCCTATTACCGGCTGCTGAAGTCTTTCATGCGAGGGAGCTTTGAAGGGAGCCCGAATCCCCCACGCCTGAGAGTGGTCGATACGGATTGTGTCCGCGAAATCGTTCAGAAAATCGTGCATGAGATCGCGAACAGGGGCAACGCGGTTATTGTGGGACGGGGCTCAGCGTATTCTCTCACCGACCGTCCTGATGCCTTCCACGTGTTCATCTACGCGCCTTTCGAAGAACGGGTGCGGCGGCTGAAGCTGCAAAACAAAAGCGAGAAGGAGGCAAGGGAACTCGCCGAGACCGTCGATCGTGAACGGGCTGATTTCATCCGGCGATATTTCCAGGTTGACTGGCCGGGACGGCACCGCTTCCACTTGATGGTTAACTCCGGCGCAGGGGAAGAAATGGCGGTCGCGATCATTCTCGATTCGTTGGCGAAGTATAACGAGCTCAGGGGCTGATTCTCAATCTCATAAAATCTGGATTGCCGATGGCTCATCTTCATCGCATTCAGGAACTGGTATTTCCACTAGCGATTCTCATGGTCATGCTAGTGGGTTCTCCAACTCTTGCCGGGGCGCAAGCACAAAGCCCGTTCCTCGGGAGTGTGCCCAGCGGCCAAGCGACGGGAACGATGCTGGACCTCTCACTTCAGGTGACTTTCGAGCGAGCCCTGAAGTACAACCTGGGTACGGTGGAGAGTGGTCAGGACACGCGTGCGGCCCATGCAGTGAGGCTGCGAAACTTGAACGCTCTCCTGCCCAACCTCTCGGCGCGCGTAGCTGCCTCTGTCCAGCAGACAGATCTTAGAGCGTTGGGTTTGAATATCCACCTGCCGGGATTCAGTATTCCAACTATCGTTGGGCCATTCGGTGTGGCGGACGCCCGGGCCTACTATTCTCAGGAGCTCTTTAATTGGTCCGACATCAAAAGCTTAAAGTCAGCCGCAGAGTCTGAAACCGCAGCGCAGTTTTCCTACAAAAGTGACCGCGATTTGGTAGTATTTACCGCGGGCGTCGCCTATCTTCTGGTTATCTCCGACGGGGCATTGGTCGATTCCATCCGCGCGCAAGTCCAGACGGCCCAGACTCTTTATCAAAACAGCGTGGACCAAAACAAAGAAGGCGTGATCGCCAGCATCGATCTGCTGCGCGCCCACGTCGAGCTGCAGACCCAGCAGCAGCGGCTTATCGCCGCCGAAAACCAGCTAGCCATTGACAAGCTGACCTTAGCGCGGGTGATTGGGCTCCCGAACGGCCAGCAATTCCGTCTTACGGATACGGTTCCCTACGCACCTTTGGGAGAGATCACGCTCGACCAGGCACTTCAGCAGGCGCAGTCTACCCGCCCCGACTATCGCAGCGCCGAGGCGCGAGTGCGCGCGGCTCAGCTGACCGCACAGGCTGCCGCCGCCGAAAACTATCCATTCCTATCAACTGCCACAGACTTCGGGGACATCGGCAGCCCGAATTTCGGCACCTCGCACGAGACCTTTAACTTTTCGGTGGTGCTGAACATTCCGGTTTTTCAGGGAAGTCGCGTGCGGGCGGACAAATTGCAAGCCGACGCGGCCCTAAAACAACGCAAGGCGGAACTCGCGGATCTTGAAGGGAAGATCGACGATCAAGTGCGCACCGCCTTCTTTAACCTCAAGTCCTCAACCGATCTGGTGGCGGTGAGCAAAAGCAACATCGATCTTGCCGACCAGACGTTGGCCCAAGCCCGGGACCGCTTTAGAGCGGGTGTGGCGGACAATCTCGAAGTGGTTCAAGCGCAGGAATCCGTAGCCACCGCCAATCAATCTTACATCTCAAGCCTCTACGCGTTTAACGAGGCAAAACTCTCACTCGCGGAGGCGCTCGGGGTCGCCGAGCAATCCGCGCTTCAATATTTGGGAGTGAGGTAAATATGGCAGACGCAGTGACACAGGTTCGAGACACACAGAGGACCGGTGACGTAAAGTTATCGGGCACCGGAGTGGGCCCGGGAAAACCGCCTGCACGCCCGCGGAAGTTACGAAAGGTATTACTTATCCTGGCGGTTGTGCTCGTGATTGGCGTCGCATCGGTTCTACTGTATCGGCACTTCGCCGCCTGGGAGTCAACCGACGACGCGGAGATCGACGGTTACATCTACCCCGTCAGCTCCCGTGTCTCGGGGTATGTAACGCGCGTGACCGTCGACGATAACCAATACGTCGAAGCCGGCACCGTGTTGGTGCAACTTGATCCGGAAGACTTCCGTGTCGCGGTGGCCAATGCCACTGCCACGTTCGCGAACGATCAGGCAAGTGCGGCAGCTAGTGCTACAACCGTCCCGCTCACTTCCGTAAACACTTCCAGCCAGCTTTCCAGCGCTCGAGCGGACATCCAAAATGCCACTGCCGGCCTCGAGGCCGCGCAACGCCAATTCGACGCCGCGCAGGCAGCGGTGCTACAGGCCGAAGCGAACGATTTAAAGGCGCAGGACGATGTGAACAGGTTCAAGCCACTGGCGGCTAAGGATGAGATTCCTCAGCAACGTTATACTCAAGCCGTCGATAGCGAGAAGGCCACCGCCGCCGCTGTCCAGGGCTCGCAGGCCGATGCCGCCAGAGCGGAACAGTCCGTCGCTCAGGCCCGCGCCCGGCTGGCGGAAGCTGAAGCACAGTTGCAATATGCGGAGACTCGCCCGCAGCAGATTTCGGTCCAAAACTCCCGGGCGCGCGCAGCGGCCGCCGAGACGCAGCGGGCATTGGCCGTCTTGCACCAAGCGGAATTGAACTTGCAGTACACCACCATCGTGGCGCCCGTCAGCGGGGTCGTGGGGCAACGTTCGGTCCAGCCGGGCCAGAACGTATCGCCGGGCCAGCAACTCATGACGATCGTCCCTTTGGACAGCCAGAATATCTGGGTGACCGCCGATTTCAAGGAAACCCAACTGAAGTATATGCGGCCCGGCCAGCCCGTCAGGATTTCCGTCGATACCTATGATCGCACCTACGATGGGCATGTTCTCAACATTGCGGGCGCCAGCGGAGCCCGTTTCAGCTTACTACCACCCGAAAACGCCACGGGAAATTACGTGAAGGTCGTGCAGCGAATTCCGGTAAAGATCGTGTTCGATAAAGGCCAGGATCGCGCGCATCCGCTCAGGCCCGGAATGTCAGTGGAACCGCACGTCAAGCTTTGGTGATATGTCATTATGCAGAAACCTGTCTTATTAACAGTTGATGATGACCCCGAGGTACTGCGGGCTATCGAGCGGGACCTTCGGCGCCGGTATGCAGACCGGTTTCGAGTTTTGCGCGCGGACTCTGGCGCGGTTGCACTGGAATCGCTGCGCGGGCTCAAGCGTCGGAATGTTTCCGTAGCTTTGCTTCTGGCCGATCAGCGGATGCCGCAGTTGACCGGCGTGGAATTCCTCGAACAAGCGATGGATCTTTTCCCGGACGCCAAGCGCGTTCTCTTGACCGCTTATGCGGATACCGACGCGGCGATTCGCGCCATTAATGAGGCACGAATTCACCACTATCTGCTGAAGCCGTGGGATCCACCGGAAGAGAACCTCTACCCGGTGCTCGATGACCTGTTGGGAGACTGGACCGCATCGTTCCGGCCGCCTTTTGAGGGCGTACGTGTTCTCGGTACCCGCTGGTCTCCTCAATCTTACGTCATCCGGGATTTTCTGGCGCGCAACCAAACACCTTATCAATGGGTCGACGTGGAGACGGCAGGGCAGAGTTCCGAGCACCATAGTTTAATCGAGGCGGCAGGCGCGGAAGTTTCGTCCCTACCGATGGTGCTTTTTCCCGATGGTTCCTCCTTGACGACTCCTACCATCACCCAAATAGCGGAAAAACTCGGCCTGCGCGTTAGTCCCGAGATCGCGTTCTACGATATGGTGATCGCCGGCGGCGGGCCCGCCGGATTGGCGGCGGCGGTATACGGAGCATCCGAGGGACTGCGCACGGTGCTGATTGAAATGGACGCTCCCGGCGGGCAGGCGGGAATGAGCTCCCGCATTGAGAATTATCTGGGGTTTCCTTCCGGATTGAGCGGCGGCGACTTGGCACGTCGCGCAGTCGCCCAGGCCCGGCGTTTCGGCGTCGAGATTCTATCTCCCCAACAAGTCACCCGTGTGACGGTGGAAGGCCCTTCCCGCACGGTCACATTACAAGGGGGAGTGAACATCGGTTGCAAAGTCCTCCTGATTGCCACGGGTGTCTCCTACCGCAAGCTTAACGTGCCTGGCGCCGAGCGTCTGCAAGGAGCCGGTGTTTACTACGGCTCAGCCATGACCGAGGCCATGTCGTGCCGCGGGGAGGACGTTTACATTGTGGGTGGTGCGAACTCGGCCGGACAGGCGGCGATGTATTTTTCCAAGTACGCCCGGCGAGTCGTGATGCTGGTTCGTGGCGAGTCGCTCTCCGCGTCGATGTCGCAGTACCTGATCGACCAGATCAAGAAAACGCCGAATATCCAGGTTGAAACGCACTGCCGGGTGGTGGAAGCCCACGGCCAGGACCACCTCGAAGCCATTTCCATTTGCTGCGACACGAGCGGCGAAACGTTCAAGGCGCCCACCAACATGCTGGCGATATTTATTGGCGCCGAACCTCTTACGGAATGGCTAGCGGGCGTGGTGGAGCGTGATGAGCGGGGTTTTATTCTGACTGGATCGGACCTGATGCGCGACGGCAAATGGCCCGCAAGTTGGCCCCTGAGCCGGGATCCCTACTGGCCGGAAACCAGTGTGCCGGGCATCTTTGCCGCGGGCGACGTCCGCCACGGTTCGGTGAAACGAGTAGCATCGGGCGTGGGTGAAGGCTCAATTGCCGTACAGTTCACCCATCAATACCTCAGTGAGGTGTAACTTGGCCGAGAACGTTAATAGCGTAACGCGGAGCGGTTTGATTGAGGACCTGCGCAAGATCGAAGTCTTCTCAGACCTCACGCCGGAGCAGCTCGCCTGGCTCGCCGAAAGGTTTGAGGAAGTCCGTTACCAGGCGGGTGCCATTCTTGTCCGTCCGGGCGACCCGGTGGAGTATCTGAACGTGGTTCTGGAAGGCGAGATACGCTATCAGCGAGGGAGCGAAGCGGAGGGGTCTATTTATGTCGCCTTCGCCGGCCAAGTTACGGGCCTGCTCCCATACTCCCGACTGACGCACTTCAGCGGCACGGCGCGCGCTGTAATGCCTACTCGCATCGTGCGCCTTCACAAAAGGTTTTTCCCGGAGATGATGCAGCGCATCCCTCCGCTCGGTCCGCGTTTGGTGGCGATAATGGCAGACCGCATCCGTGAGACCACCCGGATTGACACCCAACGCGAGAAGTTGACGGCGCTTGGCAAGCTTTCCGCAGGGTTGGCGCATGAGCTGAACAACCCGGCCGCTGCGGCGCAACGGGCAACTGCCAGCCTTCGTGAGGCGCTCGTGACGGTGCGCGATGCCGGCATTCGGCTGGCCCGCCATGCACTTTCCGGCGAACAACGCGAACTGATTATCCGGTTCGAGGGGGAGGCGTTGGAAGCTCCCACCGTTCCCGCCGATCCCCTCGTTCAAAGTGATCGCGAAGAGCGTATCACCACCTGGCTGGAGGGACGCCATCTTCCGGATGCTTGGGAGGTCGCGCCAGTACTTGCTGATGCGGGCGTCGAAGTACCGAAATTGGAAGCTTTGGCCACCCAAGTTGGCGACGACGTCCTGTGCGATGCCCTCACCCGCATCACCTCGATTTTGACCATCTCGAAACTGATCAGCGAGATTGAGATCAGCACCCGGCGCATCTCGGACCTGGTTCGCGCCATCAAGGAATACTCCTATATGGACCAGGCATCGATGCAGGAAATCGATCTGCATCAGGGGCTCGAGAACACTCTGACGATGCTTCACCACCGCTTGAAAGGCGGAATCCATGTTGTCCGCGATTATGCCAAAAATCTGCCCAAGATCTGCGCGTACGGCGGTGAGTTGAACCAGATTTGGACCAACTTGATCACTAACGCCATCGAAGCCATGAATGGCAAGGGCGAGCTGAGGGTGCGAACCGCGCAGGAACTTGATCGCGTGCTTGTGGAGGTTGGAGACAACGGGCCAGGGATACCTCCCGAAGTTCTGCCGCACATTTTTGAGCCTTTCTTCACCACCAAGGCGATAGGAGAGGGAACGGGGCTGGGGCTGGACACGGCGTGCCGCATCATTAGAAACCACCATGGCGAAATCCGCGTTGATTCGCACCCCGGAGATACTCGATTCCAGATTTACTTGCCCATAACCCAGCCCACTACCCCGGCCGCCACTGCTTAATGGAGGAATGAAATGCCACAGATCTGTTCACATGTTGACCAAATACGTCACCCATCGCCCAACACCGATGGGTGCGAGGAGTGTTTAAAACTGGGCGACTTGTGGGTTCATCTTCGTATCTGCGAGACCTGCGGCCACGTCGGCTGCTGCGACTCTTCAAAGAACCGGCACGCCACCAAGCACTTTCACAAGACGCATCACCCTATCATGCGATCACTCGAATCCGGCGAGGACTGGGGATGGTGCTACGTCGATGAGCAAATGATTGAACCCTTTTCGGAGGCTGGTGCCGCAATGCGCTGACGCTTGGAGCGCTTGGAGCGGTGCAGGCGACCCGGACCAGCCTCCCAATTAGGAATCGGTCTATGCTGAAGATTCAGAAGATTCTGTTCCCGGTGGATTTCTCGGCCTCGTGCGATGCCATGGGGCCCTTCGTCAATCGCGCGGCAACGATGCTGGCTGCCAAAGTAACCCTTTTGAACGTTCTCGAGCCTTCTGCTGCGGGATTCGAGCCGCTGGCGCGCCCCGTGCCGGACATCGAAGAGGACCGCAAAAAATGCGCCTGCGACAGACTTAAATCGTACCTTTCCTCGGAATTCCCAGTGCGCAAGACACCAAGATTACTGGCGCTGGGAGAAGCAGCCGCTCAAATCTCCACGATCGCGCGGGAGCGCGGTTTCGAGTTGATCGTCATGCCTACCCATGCCGGAGTATTCCGCAGGATGCTCCTTGGATCCACCACGGCAAAGGTTTTGAACGATGCCGACAGTTTAGTCCTGACCACGCAACATGCGGAAACTATATCGCCCAGGGGGCTTGAGCATCGGGAATGGGTCTGTACGATTGGATTGGGCGCGGATTCGGGGCGTGTGCTTCGCTGTGCCTCAGCGCTTGCGGAAACTGTTCGCGCCAACCTCACCATCATTCATGCCATTCCCGCTGCTGAACGCGGGCTGCCTGTTCAATTGGACCTCGAAGAGCGTGTGGAATCGGTGGAAAAGCGAGCGGCCCGGAAACGCATTGAAGAACTGCAAAGGACTTTGGGCTCCCATGCTCGCGTGCTAATCGTTGTTGGCCCTGTCAAGGACGCGCTAGCCCAGGCGGCGTGCAGACTGCACGCGGACGTGCTCATCATGGGTAGAAGTTCGCAACCGGGCGCCCAGGGACGCTTGCGAGATCTGGTCTACGCCATGGTTCGGGACGCTCCTTGCCCGGTGTTGAGCGTGTGAGAGTGCGATTCGACTCACTTTGCTTTTCGAATCCCTTTACTGGAAGGAGGAGCGGGGCGGGGGGCCGTCCCCATGCTTGACTGCTTTTGGTTCGTGGCGACATACTGGACTGCCCTTGGGTTTTGGGCGAAGGACCCCTGCAATGGACACTGATCGAGCGTTACTGGTAGACCTTTACGAATTGACGATGGCGGCGGCGTATTTTGAGCATCGGATTGACTGCCGCGCTACATTCGAGCTCTTTGTGCGACATTTGCCGTCACAGCGCTCGTACCTGGTGGCGGCGGGCCTTGATTCGGCGCTTGCCTACCTGGAAAACCTGCGGTTCAGTGACGATGATGTGCGCTTCCTGCTGGAACAGCCGGCCTTTCACACCGTTTCGCCGGAATTCTTTGACTACCTGCGGGAGTTTCGTTTCAACGGCGACGTTCACGCGGTGCAAGAAGGCACGGTGGTCTTTGCGGAAGAGCCCCTGATGCAGGTGACGGCCCCGGTGGCGGAGGCCCAGATCGCGGAAACGTATCTGCTGTCGGTGATCCATTACGAAACCCTGGTGGCATCGAAGGCGGCGCGTGTGGTGCGGGCGGCCGGCGGGCGCAGCGTTCTGGAATTCGGAACGCGCCGGGCGCACGGGCCGGAAGCGGGAGTGCGAGCTGCCCGAGCGGCGTGCGTGGGCGGTTGCTTGGCCACCTCCAACGTGCTGGCGGGCGCGCTTTACGATCTGCCCCTGGCGGGCACGGCGGCGCATTCCTGGACACAGGTATTTCCCAGCGAAAGGCGCAGCTTTGAGGCACTGCTTGAGACCTTTCCCGATTCGGCCATCCTGCTGATTGACACTTACGATCCCCTGGTGGGCGCACAGATCGCGGCTACGCTGGAGACCAAAGTGCCGGGCGTGCGGCTTGACAGTGGCGATCTGCTGGAAAAAACGCGGCACGTTCGCCAGATTCTTGACCGCCACGGCCGGGGCGACACCAAGATCGTGGTCAGCGGCGATTTGAACGAATACAAGATCGAGGCGTTGGTGGCGAATGGCGCACCGATTGATTCCTTCGGCGTGGGTACGGAAATGGTGACCTCGCGCGACGTGCCGGCCTTGAGTGTGGTTTATAAACTGGTGGAGACGGAAAGCGGCGGCGTGGTGGAGCCCAAGACCAAATTCAGCGAGGAGAAGGTTTACTGGCCCGGCCGCAAACAGGTTTTCCGTTTTTCCCGTGACGGGCAATACCATCATGACCTGCTTGCTTGCGCCGACGAAGATTATCCCCAAGCATCGCCCCTGCTCGAACCGGTCATGCGCGCCGGAAGTCGCCTGGGACCGGCGCCCCCGGTGAAAGAAATTCGCGAGCGCACCCTCGCCAATCTTTCCCGCTTGCCGGAAGCGTACCGCGCATTGCGCGGGGCGCCCGCGTATCGCGTCGAAAAAAGCGCCAAACTCGAGCAGTTGCTGGAAGACATTCACATACACCACTTTGGCGCGGTGAAGTCATCTCACTGAATGGTGGTGGTTCCACGATGAATACCGATGCCGGACACAGATCCGTCCCCAGTGCGCCGCTGGTTTTTTTCGATGTCGATACGCAGGTGGATTTCATGCGGCCGGACGGGCGGCTTTACGTTCCGGGCGCGGAACAGATCGTGGCCAATCTCCAACGCTTAATGCGGTGGGCGCGCGAGAACGATGTCCCGGTGATCTCCACGGCCGACGCACACCAGCCTGACGATCCCGAGTTCAAAACCTGGCCGCCCCATTGCGTCGTGGGCACTCCCGGGCAGAAGCGCATTCCGGAAACGCATTTTCCCGCCCCGGAGGTTATTCCTGCCCAGCGCGGCGCCTTCCAACCTCCCGCGCGCTGGGTGGGTCAGTTCATCGTGGAAAAGCCCATCTATTCTATGGAGGGCAACCCCAACTTTGACGCTATCCTGCAGGCGCTGGGCCGACGCCGGGCGGTGGTGTTTGGCGTGGCGACGGAGTACTGCGTGCGCGCCCTGGCGCTGGCGTTGCGTCAACGAAGTTTCGATGTGGAACTCGTGGTCGACGCCATCCAACCCATCACCGAAGAGGGTGGGCGCAAGACGCTGGAGGAATTGCAGGCGGCCGGCGTTCGCACCGTCACCACGGCGAAAGTCCTCCAGCCTATCGCGTCATCCATCACAAGCTGATCCCATTGTTAAGAAGGCTTTATGCCGGGACAGGCCGGTGGGGGGCCCGCCCAGATGGCCCTCGTTGCTTACAAAGTCTTCTCCGACGGGCATGAAGAGCTGGTGCGAAACGTGGCGCTGGAGGGCTTAAGCACCGTCTCCTTTAAAGATATTGTGGCGGTTTCCACCACTTCGACAGCCTGCAGCACAACGTTGTACGCCTCCGGGAATTCATCCTACCAAATCCTGCCGTTCCCGAACGCGCCTGCGGCGATGCCCTACACGCTACCCGCTATTTACGCTCGTTCAGCTTATAGAACTGCGGGCGTGGCACTCTTGCGAACCCGCTCGGAATCTGAAAGAGCGAAGGATCGAGCGGGCTATTTGAGAACTCAATAAGTCTACCTACAACAGTGAGGGTCGTCCATTCGCTACCCCCCCGGGCGGGCTTGGTCCGAAGGGTCCGCGTTTCCTCAACGGGGAAACCGATGGGGGAGGGTCCAGTGTGTCGAAAAACCGGCACAGCATCAGTAATGGGATCCGGTTCCCCAATCCAGGCGAAAGGCTGAGCGGCCAGATCCGCCGGCATGCAGGCCTCGCTAAAGGGCCGAACCCCGGGCCAATACCATCCCTCAATGGTCTCCTCCGCGTGGAGTACCTGCTCCGAATCGCCCAGGAACTCCTTCGCAGTGGTTACGAAGTGGTGGGCAGCGCGGCCGAAGAGCACGCGCGGTTCCCCACTCTCGACCGTCAGGCTTCTGACGATAACCCTCGGCATCTTGGCTGACAGACTGGGAGAGGTTCCGTGATAAAGATCTCGTAGATAGTCGTAGTTGGACTCGCGGAGGGGCCTCAGCTCCCAGTACTCCTTGCGAACGAGATCAACCGAGTACCCTTTGCCACTGTCGCAATCGCGGATGACAGCAGAACGCGTGCCAACCTTACCCCCTTGGTCTTTTCGCCGCGCGCTCCCCTGAACGTAAAAGACCTCGACCAGTGTTGACTCCTTTTGAACGCCGGGCGGGGCAATCGTATACGAATAGTGCATTTCCAGCTTGCCCTTCATATCGCCGAATGAACATGGGGACACCATGAGCGCAACGAGTAAGCCCGCCACCTGCGCTTTCTGTTTTATCGTCAGCGTCATATTCCCTTCGCTTCGGCGTCCACCTTGTCGCTCATTCGCTTGGCATTCAACCAGGACTGCCATCCGACCCGGAATGCTCAACAGTATACTCTCCGGAAGCGGCACACTCTACAAACGCACCGGCACGCCGGGTAAACTGCAATTCATTACCACCAGGCACAGAGTCTCGCTTTCCAGAGACTTTTGGGGTTTTTCGCTTTTCGGCATTAAGAAATTCGGCGCACGCTATGATATTGAGAGGCGCTGACACTCAAACCCAAACGCGCCTACGGCGATGGTGCTGATCCACTCTCCTCCCGGCATCTGTTCAGATTTCTACGTTTTTAAATGCGTGCGGACATTGAAGCGATTGACGAAGGCAAACCAGAAGCTGCCACTCTCATCCCGACCGATCGACGACTAGAATTGTGGCGCGGGCGGTTGCCAGCCTGTAACGTAGTCGCTTCGGTACAGGGTTGGGGTTTTCCCTCACGTACACCCCCTTTGCAACGGCTCGCGAATCTTGTAATCTTGGCGACATGAATCACTCGACGATCGTCGTGGCAGGAAGTACCGGCAATCTTGGCGGCCGCATCGTGCGAGCTTTGCTCGAGCGGGGAGCCAGCGTAACAGCACTGGTTCGGGACGGGACGGCGCGCGACAAGCGTCAGCGGCTGCAGGACCTTGGCGTAACCGTTGCTACCGTTGACATGAGCAGCGTATCGCAACTCGCGCCGGCATGCTCGGGTGCAGCGTGTGTGGTTTCTGCACTGGCGGGTTTGCGCGACGTCATTGTGGATACGCAGACGGTGCTGCTCGAGGCGGCGGTCAAGGCGGGCGTCCCCCGATTTATCCCCTCCGACTTCTCGATCGATTTCACCAAGCTTCCACCCGGAGAGAATCGCAATCTCGATTTGCGCCGGGAATTCCATCAGCGCTTGGATAACCGTCCCATCTCGGCGACCACGATTTTCAACGGTGCGTTTGCCGAAATGCTGACCGGCCAGATGCCGCTGATTCTTTTCAAACGAAAACGAGTCCTGTATTGGGGAGACGCGGACCAACGCATGGACTTTACGACAGTTGATGACACGGCCGCCTTCACGGCGAGCGCGGCCCTCGATCGTTCCACCCCGCGCTTTCTTCGCATCGCCGGCGACCAACTCAGCGCCCGGGAACTGGCTGCGGGGGTCAGTGAGGTAATCGGGAAGGAGTTTCGCCTGTTCCGCGCCGGCAGCCTGGGGATGCTCGGCGCGCTAATCAAGGTTGCGCGCGCCGTCGCCCCGGGGGGGACGCGACTCTACCCCGCCTGGCAGGGGATGCAATATATGCGCAACATGTTTTGCGGCCGGGCCAAGCTGAACCCGCTGGACAACGGCTGTTATCCCGGTATGCATTGGACGACGGCGCGGGAGGTGCTTTTGCGCTATCGAAATGGTTAGCGTAGGTGGCGCGGGGGTTCGAAGCCCTGGAAAAGTCCACAATTTCGCGCAAGAACGCCAAGGCACAATGATATTCAAAGAAGTTGACCCTCGTTTGATTGGCGGAATTCTGCGCTTTGGGGCATCGGCTGGGTTTATTTGCCCTATGTTTTTGGTGTCCCTCCCTTGTATTTCAGATCGATTTTACTGTCGCACACCCAGTATCTTTGTATGCGGTTGTTAAATCGACCAAAACTCTGGTAGGATAGAAATAGGCAAGTGCAAGCCAGAGCACCGGCTCTGGTTTCGTTGGGCCGCCACTCCCTAACCCTTGAACTCAGTTTGAGGGTATCCATCCCCTAGACGGGGACGGGCGTTGGCATCGGTCTCAACGGGCCCAATGGCGTCTATATGTAGTATGAATTTGTTCTGGGGACACAGTATTTTGTATGTCCTTGGAAAACCATTAACATCGAAGGTAGTACCCTGGTACTATAGGTGTCCGTCCGAAATGGTTGTACTTTTGTCCCCATCGGTCGATACTGAGCCCGGGTTCTCAGAATCAGCTCGGTAAGAGCCTTTGCCCTGAGGGGGAATCTATGTCGCCGGCAATGTTCAGCACCTTGGACAACTTATCGGAAGGTCGAACACGGCTAACTATCTCAATGATGAGCGGGTTGGTGGTTCAAGTGGCCACGATCACCGTGGCTGTTCTGCTTGGGATGTTGTTCCCGCAGGAGTTGCGAGTCAGCGCCCGGCATTACGTCATGCTTCTGATGCCTACCTTGACTCGACCGGCGCCGGTGGTGCGGCCTGTACCCAGGGTGGCGCGCGTACTTCTGCCGAAACTGGATCCTCCCCCGACCCCGGATGCGCCTGTCTACGTAGCGCCTAATCCTAACATTCCGAAGGCTGAACCCAAGGCTCCCTTGCTGGTTCTCGCCGCTCCACCCCCGCCCTCGCCGACCCCGGTGTTTGCCCAGGTTGATCCGTCCCCTAAAGTTCAAAAGATGGAGACCGTTGTGCTAACGGGCGGGTTCGATAGCGCATCGAACCAAGTGACCACCAAACGTCCGGCGGACCAAGTGCAGACGGGAGGGTTTGGAAGTCCGCAGGGATTCCGCGGGCAGGCAAAAGGCGACAGCGCAGGCAATGTTCCGAAGTTGGGGGCCTTCGGGCTTCCAGACGGCCCCGGTTACGGAAATGGAACAGGCGGAGCTCACGGTGTTCGCGGAGTGGTGGCCAGCGCCGGTTTTGCTAACGGGGTCGCCAACCGGGGATATGGCCAGGCTCAAAGTGGTTCCGGAGTGGCGGTGGGTGGGTTCCAGAAAGTGGCCCAAATTGCGCAATTTCCACTGAAAAGTCTGCCCGCGCACGCGCCCGTGGATTTCCAGCCCGTCGAGGTAATTTCCAAGCCTTCCCCCACTTACACCGACGAGGCACGCCGATTGGGGATTCAAGGTGAAGTCACCCTTTCTGTGGTCTTCCAGGCCGGAGGTGGAATCCGCGTTCTAGAAGTTCTCAAGTCGTTAGGACATGGGCTCGACCAGGCGGCGGAACAAGCTGCCTCGCAGATTCGTTTCAAGCCGGCCCATCAAGATGGCAAGCCGGTGGATTTTCCAGCGACGTTACGCATTGAGTTCCGGCTGGCGGACCAGGCGACGTAATCGGAGAGAATAAGATGCCAATATTTCAAGTCAGACGAGCCATGTGGAGTGCTGCTTTGGTGTTTGTGATGGTGCTCCCTGTGACCGGGATGGGTAAAACGGGCAGTCAAAAACCGGGCGTGCAGCCGGAGTCCCCAGAACTGACCAGCATTATCAATCACGTCATCGCCACCGAGAACCAGTACAGCCACAAGATAATGGACTTCTCGCCTCGGATCGAGACGTACATTCAGTACTATCAGCAGGACGCCCAGTTGGGAGATATCGCCAAGAACGACGCCCTTTTTCTCGGTCGGTTCAATCCTGATAAAGGAGCGAAGGAGACTTCGTTTATTGATGATCCCAACGCCGGTTGGGAGAACCACACGCTGCGCCGGCATCTTCGTCCGGATTACTTTGCGCTGGAATCGTTGACGGTCGACTCAGGAAGTTTTGATCGGCAACATTACATATTCGAGCCGGTCCGCTGGGAATACTTGGGCGACGTGCGCTGCCTGGCTTTTGACGTCCATCCCCGGAAACCAGGAGGTACGGGAGTTTTCAAAGGGCGCATTTGGGTTGAGGACCATAGCTATGCCATCGTTCGGCTGAACGGCACACGGCTCCATCCGCCCCGCCTCAATTTTTACGTTCACTTTGATTGCTGGCGGGAGAATCTTCAACCGGGGTTGTGGCTGCCTGTCTACATTTACAGCGAGGAATCAGATCTGGGCGATCGGCTGCGCTTCAAGTCAGAGACGCGGCTGTGGGGATACGACCTCTCGGCGCGCCGCCAGCAGCAGGAGTGGACGAATATTCAGGTTGAGGCCCCCGCGCCGGTCCGGGACAGCAGCGACCATGGGGCGGATCTGAGCCCCGTTGAGAGCAAGCGGTTCTTGAGTATGGAAGCAGAGCGCAACGTGCTGGACCGGCTGGAGAAAGCGCGCCTTATCGCACCACCGGGATCTGTGGATAAGGTGCTGGAAACCGTGGTCAGCAACCTGCGGGTGACCAACCATCTTGACAGCCTGCCTCCCCTTCAGTGCCGGGTGATGGAGACTTCATCCCTGGAATCGTTCAGTTTGGCATTCACGATTGTCGTGAGCCGGGGACTGATCGACGTTCTACCCGATGAGGCGAGCCTGGCCATGATCCTTGCCCACGAACTGGCGCACATTTCGCTGGGACAGAAACTGGATACCAAGTACGCCTTCAATGACCGCATGTTAGTGACCGACGAGGAGTTGCTTGCCAGCCTGGATTTGGCCCGCAGCGCCGAAGATGAAGCGGCCGCAGATGCCAAGGGAATTGAGTTTCTGAAGAATTCCCCTTACAAAGACAACCTTGCGCACGCCGGCCTGTTTCTGCGCGCGGCCGCCGCTGCCTCTCCCAATGTGCCGCACCTGTTCGGAGCTCACCTGGGCAATGGGTTAACCGAGGGCAGCCAGAAGCTGCTCCGCATGGCGGCGCTCATCGATACCTCTCCCACCCTGGCGCCCAAGGACGTGACTCAGATTGCCGCGCTGCCGCTGGGGTCACGGGTGCAGGTGAATGCCTGGGACGGATCGCTCGCCTTTACCACCCGGAAGGGCGTAGCGGTCGCCGACGCCAGTGAGAAGCTGCCGTTCCAGATTACGCCCATCACGCCCAGCTTGACCCTCTACGCGGAACGGTCAAAGGTTGAGATGTCCACGAAGTAAGCTAGCTCCTTGCTCGTCGGCCAAGGAAACAAGTCACGCAACGACGCCAGGACGCAAAGGAACGCTGAGAAAAACGAGCGTCTCCTTTGTGTCCTGGCGCCTTTGCGTCAAACGGTTCATTCATTCACGGCTTCTGGCGCCCGCCTTACAATTTCACACCACGAACCTTCTCAATTTCTGGGTTGGTCTCTCACGACGCCTTGAATTTAGTATCGCATACCCGACGGCGCCGCACGGCGCCACACCAGCACGGCGCCACACCAGTTGCGCGCTTCTCTCGTTCCGCATAGAATGCCCCACGAGTTTTTCCGCGCTATGGGCGTACTTAGAGGGATGGGAGCTGAAGCAAAATGAACCGAGTAAAATCATATAGGAGGGTGTGGGCGACACTTGCGGGCTTGATGGTGGCGGGTGCTTTGTTAGGGTGCAGCAAGAAAGCCGGACCCACCACGAATCCTTCGTCGTCGTTCGAGGCCTCCGGGCCGAATATGACCGACGTTCGGCGGCTGAACAACGGCGCCACCAAGCTGATTGATGCAATGAACAAGCCCACTACATCATTCCACTTTAGCTTTAAAGGTCAGGAAAACATCGACGACCGATTCGCAGCGGACCAGACCCAGCAACCGCTGGTGGCCCCCGTGGCTTTGGAGGCGGACATCTCTCCCGAGGAACTCGATCTGGTCGAGACGCGCGGCTCAACCAAGAGGGAAATCAAGGCTAAATGGGGAGACGAGACGAACTGGGCCATGGCGAACGTGACGACGCTAGGAACCCTGACCAATCCGAACCTCGTGATCGCGGTGGCATCCGGCGTAGCGACGCCGCCCGTCGCCGATCTGGTGGGACTCGCCCCGGCGGATGAGTATACCTTTGATACCTCCGCGGCTACTCCGTCGCAGAAAGTGGGCCTGAAAGCAGCGCGTATGGTATTGTCCACCATCAAGGATTGCAAGGGAACGGCTTGGATTTCCAAAGACTCCGGCGTCCTCATCAAGTTCAACATCGATGCTGACTACGTGGATCGGTACAACCGAGCCTGGAGAGAGCACTACGAAGGAGAAGTGACGCCCAAGTAGAAAGCTACTGCCTACTGCTTTTTGTCGTCCTGGAGTACGCGCCGATAAAGATCTTCGTAGAGAGGAATGATGTTCTTGCTGCAGAACTGGCGCAGGGCGCGCTGGCGAGCGGCCCGGGACATTTCTTTCTGCCGTTCGGGATCGGCAAGGATTTCGATGGCCCGTGCCGCCATGGTTTGAACGTCGCGGACATTCACCAGAAATCCCTCGATCCCATCGCGGATTACCTCCGGCACACCCCCCACGCGGGAGCAAATGGCAGGCACGCCTGACGCCATGCCTTCCAGCGCCGCCAGGCCGAACGACTCGATCTCGCTGGGCAGCAGCAATACGTCCGCGCAATTGAGCAAGTCCTGCACCTGGTTTTGCTTGCCGAGGAAAATCACATCCGGACTGAGCTTCTTTTCCCGGACCATCCATTCAGCCACCGTCCGGTCCGGCCCATCACCGATCATCAGAAGCTTGGCGGGCATTTCCCGGCGAACGAGGGCGAAGATTTCCACGACGTCAGAGACGCGCTTGACAGGCCGGAAGTTTGACAAATGCACCAGACACCTTTTCCCCCGCCGGCGCAAATTCCTCGCGCCGGCATTTGCCGTCAGCAGGACTGAAAATATCGCAGTTAACGAAATTGGGAATGACTTCAACGGGCCGCCCAATGTCAAACTCGCGCAGCGTGACGTCGCGGAGATATTCGGAGATGGCCGTTACGGCATCGCTTTCCTCGATGGAAAAACGGGTAATGGGGAGATACGAACGATCCAAACCGACCAGGGTGATGTCCGTACCGTGCAGGGTGGTGACAAAGGGCAGGCGGCGCGGCTTCAGCATGGCGCGCGCCAGATAGGCGCTCACCGAATGCGGAATCGCATAGTGCACGTGCAGCAGATCGAGCGATTCATTTACGGCCACGTTGGCCATGGCGGTGGCGAGGGCCAAGGTGTAAGGAGGGTGGTCAAACAGCGGATAGTTCATCATCTCCACTTCATGGAAGTGGATGTGGTCCGAGGCCTCGGTGATCCGCACCGGCATGGCATAGCTGATAAAGTGAACGTCATACCCACGTGCGGCCAGTTCAATGCCGAGTTCGGTCGCAACTACGCCGCTTCCACCATAGGTGGGATAGCAGGTGATTCCGATGCGCATAATGATTCTGTGGGGATGAGGCGCCGAACCGTCGCGAGGCGGCTAAGAGCGCGGCTCCTTCTTCTTTGATTCGCTGGCGAACAGTTCGATGCGGGTTACCGTCCGGTGGTCTGCCCGTTGGTCGTAGTAGACCATGACGCGGGTGCCAGGGGAAAGAACATCCAGCTTTTTCCTGAACCCGTCAGCAGTCTCGACGCGGGTGCCGTGCTTGATAGGAAAAATCTCCGTATCCACGCCCACCTCAGAGCTGACGCTCAGGATGTTATGCTTTTCGTCCACTGACTTGACAGTGCCGGTGAACAGCAAGTGCTCGTTGGCGCTGATGATCTTGTCCAGGCCTGGAATCTTGGGTTTTTCTTCCTCCTGCGCCCGGGCTGCAACTGTAAGAAAGAAAATGGCGAAAACCACTGCCGCCGCACATTGCGCCGGCGCGAAGCAACCTTGCTAAAGGCCGCCGCACGCGTCGAACCCTTTGCAGATTAACATAGCGTAAAAGGAGCGATTTTCACGATGGAATCCATGCAGTGAGACATTCATGTACAGGCTAATGCTAGGCGAGGCGCGGCCAGGCTGTCAAGTGCGATGCGAGACGGGGGGGCGAAGGAACACCCCACCCGGTGGCGATTGCGCTTCACCGGATCGTCCTCCTTGCCCCTGAGCTGAAATTCAAGCCCTACGCCGCGTTTTTGTGCCATGGCAGATCATCGGGCGTGACTCGAGCCGACTACTCCGCCTGATCTATCCTCTGGCGGGTTATGGATCTCACCTTCGTGGTTACCGCCGTTGCGGACATCTCCCTCTTTGTACATAAACCGGATGCACGACTTCATAACCAGGAGATTGGGTTCATTCGAACGGTGCACTTTAATGCAATTCTTATCGTACCATTCGATTACCCCCCGGATGGTTTCCCCCTGATCCAAGACGACCACCATTGGCGTGCGAGCCTGCATTTGCTTCAGATAATAGAAGTTTTCGGCGTTGGTCTGGTCAGGTGGAGCGGGTTTCTTGCGCTGCATGCGTGCGCCCAGTTGATCCTGTACGTCAGACAGGGTTGGACGGATCAATCGTCGATTCATGTTGATTTGCTCCTGAAGCCCTAACGAACGGGCACGGATTCCGAACGTATCCCGGCGAAAGATGCGGATCGGCTCTGTTAGCTGAGACGTTCCACCCGGTGTCCAGGTTTCATACGGTCAACAAAAAAATTCCGTGAAAGGAACACAACCGCGGATGATGTGAACAATAACACAGGCGAACGCGGCCCGCAATGGATTTGGCCGGGATCGGTGCCCAGTCTGGTCTTTGAACCAACAGCGCTGGCCGTTCGGGATTCATAGAATTGGATGGCGTGGCGGATGTCCATCGTTGCCCGACGCAGCGAAGTTTCGGCTGCCGGTCGTCAGAAATCGCGCCCACCGGCCTTCGTCGCCCGCCTCGACGATCAATCGGCCAGGGATGATCGGATGTCGATACCCAGGGTCTCAAACCCAAGTTGGGGATTTACGTTGCGGATTTGCAGGCGGCAAGCTTGGTCAAGGCCGGCCTTAAGCTGCTCGATGCCGCTGAGCGCCAGCTTGGACGCCCAGCCCTGAAGGCGCGCCGCGAGATCAACATTCACCACGGCGTCTGACGCCTGATCGAGCCGGACATGCAGTAGATCGGAGAGCAGGGAGTAGCCAACCTTCAGTGTTCCTTCGAAATCATCGCGATCCTCCGCCAGAGCGCGCGCCGAGTCAAACACCGGCCGCCAGTCCGGGTTGGCGCCGGGAGCGCCCCGGCGGGTTATGGCCTCCAGGAAATCCACCCAGGGCTGGCGCCGGCGCGCGTAGTCGGCGGGGTCGAAGCGGCGCGCCCGAGCCACGCTGCCTGCCGCCACCCGCGCGGCGAGCGCCTGCTGGGGTCCGGTAAAACCCCGCTCGCGCGATATCAGGTCTTCGATCAGCGCTTGGTCAACCGGCTGGAAGGTCATGCGCATGCAGCGGGACCGGACGGTCGGTCGCAACTCAAAGGCGTTCGGGCAAATCAGTATGAACCGCGTCGTTTCCGGGGGTTCTTCCAACACTTTCAGCAGCAGGTCAACCGCCTGCCAATGAATGGTTTGAGCTTCATCGATTATAAAAACCCGGCGTGGAAACTCGAACGGCCGCGTGTACGCGATGGCGCGCAACTGGCGAATCTGTTCGGTGAGGATGAATTTGGTCAGCGGCTCGAGGATCTGAATATCGAAATAAACCAGCCCCTCAACCCGGCGCGCAGATTCCTTGATCTCCCGGCGCCGCGCCAAATCCTCCTGTCCGGCCGCTAGCATTTGCTCAGCCTTACGGCAGCGCGGGCATTCATCGCAGAAATCCGAAGGGCCGCGCTCGCACACCATCGCCTTGGCGAACATACGTGCCAGCGTCTTTTTGCCCACTCCCTCGGGCCCGGCAAAAAGCAATGCCCCCGGCACGCGATCGGCGGCCAGCATCTCGCGGACCGCCGCTACTGCTTGCGGATTGCCGATAAAGGAGTCAAAGCCCATATAGGACAGCTCGTTGATCTATCCTCTATAGTTATAACCTAATGTATAACACCGCGTCAAGCTTTGTGGCTTGGCTGCCGCTTCCTGCCCCGGCGCATCAGGAGTGCATCAATGAGGTTGCGGATTTCATGCTGAACCTGGCCAATCGGCTGGCCGGTAGCCACCAGCTTTACCTGCTGCGGCGCGCCACGAGCGATGGCCAGATACCCCGCCCGTACACGCTTATGAAATGCCAAGCCCTGCGCCTCGAACCGTCCATGGCGGGATCGCCGCCGGACGTCGCGTCCCAGCGCACGCCCCAACGCGCGCTCGGGATCGAGGTCGAGGACGATGGTCAGGTCGGGCTGGGTGTTGCCGCAAATCACACGGTCAAACGCGCGCACGGTGGCTGTACCCAGTTCGCGCCCGTAACCCTGATACGCGAACGACGCAGTGTTATAGCGATCGCTCACCACCACGTCGCCGCGGGCCAGCGCCGGGCGCACCACCTCATCCAGAAGTTGGGCGCGCGCCGCGTACATCAACGCCAGTTCCGCCAGGGGCGCGAGCTTTTCCGTTTTCGATGCCAGCAGGATGTCGCGCACGCGCTCTCCGGTGCGCGTTCCGCCCGGTTCTCGCGTCACGACCACGGTGTGGCCGCACTTGCGCAGGTATTGAACGGCGCGGCGCAATTGCGTGCTCTTGCCCGTGCCGTCCAGTCCTTCAAAGGTGATGAACAGGCCTGAATTCATGTTGGTTCGGACCGCTGATTCGCGTTAAGCGGAGGGATGGAGACTCCAAGTTCGAGGCTCGTGAGAACCTCGCGTTTCGTCATCCCAGATTTGGAATCCTAGCACTCGCCGATCATGGTAAACAAGCCTGGCTGCCAAAAACCCAGGGTCACGTCAAAGTCGCGGCGGTTCAGACGGTGGGAGCGCTAAACATCGGTAAGTCGGAAATGGCCCGTCCTCCTCTTCCGGTCCCGTTCGGTGTTGGCATCCAAGACGTCACCACGTCATGCCGAAGTGTCCGAAAAATGCTGCATGGCCACGCCAAAATGTCACCACGTTGAACCAAAATGTCCGATACTTAAACCAAAATGTCCGCTTTTTTTCGGTCAATTTGTTCTGCGATCCTTTGTTTTCAATAACTTGGTGGCTTCGTTCGTAAATTTTTTTTCTTCCGTCCACCTTCCCTGACCGTGGCGTTAGGGTTAGGAAAAAGCGAAACTTGAAACTGGAAACTCGAAACTCAAGGCCGTGTCCAGTTTCCAGTTTCCAGTTTCGAATTTCGAGCTTCCACGGCCCCCGGCGGGCCGCCCCGCGGGCCGGCGGGATGCGAGTTTTTTGCTGAGGCCATGGGGAAAGGCACGTGGCGGAGCCGCGGCCGAGCGCGTCAGGGGCGGCCAGGAGCCTCGCGAGCCTACCGGGCTGCGCCATTCCGAGCAGAAGATACACCTCCATCCGGTACGGCTAGCAATTTTTATGCCGTTATCTGATGGATTAGTTCCCAAGAGATAAAAGGAGGCATGCATTGTGATCTCACTAAAAGCGACCTTGACGAAGCCCTGGCCAAAAACCCAGGGTCCCGCCAAAGATGTTGGAGGACCGGGAGAGAAGGACGGCCAGACGATCGAAGAGAAGCAAAGATCGGGCTGCATGGAGGCGGGGGGCTCGTGCCAGGCGGTGACTGCCTGGAGGCTATCGGCTAGCCCGGCTGGACATTGTGTCATGCCGTTTTCACTTTTTCATATTTGACTTAACTGGTTGTGTTTTCACTATGTTCTCAGGTTCGAGAGGTGAAAAACCTGTTTTCAGGCCTTGTGTTTTCAATAACTTCTCAGGTTCGGGAGGATGCACGTGCTGAGGACATTGTGTCTCCGGGCGTATTGCGCGATGTTCGCCTTTTGACTAGCCATGCCCGGATCTGATTTCCCTGGCGCCGGCCGTACCGAAGCGCCGGTTTCGAGACGCCGAGCCGCAACCATCGACCAATACTATAGCCTATTTAGTTGGTTTTGTCAAGCGTATAGAGCAAGGGAGTGATAGAATGACACGTCTTTGTTGTCCCGAGATGCAAAATATCTTCGCGTAGCCCCGGCCACGCCCGAACCCGTTGGGGGAGATGGTCGCACACATTCGAGAAAACATCGCGGAAGTGGAAAGGCGCATCGACGCTGCCTGCCGGCGCGGCGGTCGCCGGCGTGGGGACGTAAGACTGGTGGCCATCTCCAAGACGCACCCGCCGGAGTTCATTCGCGCGGCCTACGAAGCCGGACTGCGGGATTTTGGCGAGAACCGCGTTCAGGAAGCGAAGTCTAAGCGGCCTGCCTTGGCGGACCTGGACGTAACCTGGCACCTGGTGGGGCATCTCCAGTCCAACAAGGCGCGGACGGCACGGGAACTGTTCCAGTGGGTGCATTCGGTGGATTCGTTGCGCCTGGCGGAGAAGCTGGCGCAGGCCGCCGAGCCGGCAGGCCCGCGCTTGCCCGTGCTGATCGAAGTGAATCTAGGGGAAGAAACCTCCAAGGCGGGCGTTCGTGCGGCTGAGGTGGTGGGCTTGGCGGGGCAGGTGGCGCGCCTGGAGACGCTCGACCTGCGCGGCCTGATGGTGATACCGCCTTTTTGTGAAAATCCGGAAGACGTGCGGCCCTATTTTCGGCAACTCCGTCAGTTGGCCGGCGACATTGCGGCGCGGAAGCTGCCCAATGTTTCCATGCATGAGCTTTCCATGGGCATGAGCCACGATTTCGAGGTCGCCATCGAGGAGGGCGCAACCATCGTACGGGTTGGGACGGCCATTTTCGGCGAGAGGCGGGGGGCGGGGTAAGGACGATACGCCATGTAAGATTTAATAAAAGGGATCATGCGCCCCTCACCACTGACCCCGTGGGCGTTAGGATAAGCCCGACGGTCGCTTTCAAAGCCCGCGAAGCGGGCGTCGTCCTGTAGCCCACGGCGAAGCCGTGGGACTGGAGTTTCTACATTCTACTGGGGTTTCCCACGGACCGGGCCCAAGAACATCCCCCCGTGGGCCAGAGAAGCGGTAAGCCGACTTCTCGTCAACTGAACGCCACCGAGACCAGCACGCCGACTCCCGCGGTTGCGCGAACCAGTTCGGTCCACTGCTTTTGATGTAATCGGGGACGAATCTCGGACCTTTAAAAAGCGTCGCGCTACCTTGCTAAACCTCCGCCCTGTCCACTGGCCCGATCACCGCCGGCGGCCCGCCAGGCGCAGTCGAGCGCTTCGCGGAGCACGATGGAGCCCTCGTTGAATCTTATGAGCCGTATCGGGCGGCCTTTCTTGCGACGAATCAGAACCACTGCCCACGTGTTGCCGCGGTTTTGCATCGCGGTAAGCTCGATCCCGATAATTGTATTGTACGGAATCGAGCGCCTCCAGCCAGGGTATTCGATTATGACGGCGTGAGACTCGAGGCGGACTCGAGACGGATCACGAATAAATAACCCGAGACATATCACAGCCATGACGCCAAGCGCCTGGAGGGCATGTGGGTCCCCACGACGAATCAATAGCGAAAGGGGGATGCCGGACACAACCAGAAGGAACAAAAATATCCCTTTGTTTATCCAAGAATGATGAAACACGCTAGGGGTGGCCGACCCACGCCCCTGCGAAGAAGCCGAAGTATGTTCGACGACGAATTCGCGCAGTTGGTTAAACTTGTCAAGTTGATACTCCAGCCGGATCACGCGCTCGCCGTATGCATCGCTTAACACCAGGCGTTGAGCGGTATCGGCCGCGCGTACGGTGGCAACGTCGCGCCATGCCAGAAACCTGGGACTCCCGTTCCGGGGCAAATACCACAACCCTTCGTCATTGACGGCGACGCTGTCTCGAAGCCTGCGAAACGACTGAAAGCCGAAAACCGCCATAGGTGCGAATACAGCAACGCAAGCAAGCAGAAGCAGAACGGAACACTGTGCAGGCTGGACGATGCCCCAGGCAAGCACACCGATCGCCATCCCCGTACTGAATACGACGCACGCGAACATTATCCACGCGAGTTCGGGCGAGAAACTGTATACGGTGGCATCGGAGGGAACCGGCGCGCTGGCCGAAGGCTGTCGGTCCGGTGTCCAAGCGCTGCGTGTAGCGGGGCCGGGGTCATCTGTAGCCATCAAGTTACCTGGCGACGCCTCAGCCAGTTGCTTTCCAGGAGTCTTCCGAAGAGCAAAACTCGATCAGACAGGAATAGGCAGCGGACGTTCGACACGCACGTAGATTAACACCGCCCACCTGCCGAGTTCAAGGAAGAGCCCAGGGTCGGTCGAGCACTGACCGTGGCTACAGTCTTGCGAAGCGAAGAAATCATCCATAACCCAAGTTGCCGAGAAACGCCCAAACCACCGCGCTCCCACGCGGCCGTCCCGACGCGTGTTTCATTCACGCTTGCTTTCGCGAGATCAAAATGACTATCATGACTATATTAACTGCAACCGCAGGGAGGTTACACCGTGGGAGTGGATGCATGGACAGTCGCCCAAGCCAAGGCGAAATTCAGCGAAGTTATCGAAAAGGCGCGATCCCTGGGGCCGCAAACCATTACGCGCAACGGACGCAAGGCTGCCGTGGTAGTTGCTGCTGACCAATGGGAGCGCAAGACCCGGCGCCAGGGGAACCTGGTGGAGTTCTTTGCGTCGTCGCCCCTGAGGCGGTCGGGACTGAAGATTGAACGCCTGCGCGGTGGCGTTCGCAAGGCGGAACTGTGAGTTTTCTGGTCGATACCAACGTCGTCTCCGAATGGGTGAAGCCACGGCCTAATCCGGGCGTCGTGGCGTGGCTGGCCGGTACAGACGAAGACCAGGTGTTTCTCAGCGTGGTGACTCTCGCAGAACTGCGGCATGGCGTCGAGCGCATCGCCACGGGCCGGCGTCAAAAACAGTTGAGAGCATGGCTGGAGAATGATCTGCCGACGCGATTCGAAGGGAGGGTTCTGAGCATTGATGCGGCTATCGCCGACGCCTGCGGCAAGTTGGTGGCAAAGAGCGAGGCGGCGGGGCGGCCAGTCGAAGCCATGGATGCCTTGCTCGCGGCCACTGCCCAAGTTTACCAATTAACCCTTGTAACCCGCAACACTGCACACTTTCATCCGATATTGAAGGCCCTCTTGAATCCCTGGACCTAGACCTGGTAACGCGGTGTTTCCCGGCTCTGGATACTCCACGGCTCGGTGGTCTAACCCACTTGGCCATATAACGCCCTTGTCGCGCAGTGGCCAATGGCTCCTGCTAAGCAGCTCTGCGACACAAAAATGTAGAAACTCGAGGCCCGCGGCGAAGCCGTGGGATAAAGGTTACGATGAGAATTTCAGCCCAGGCAGGGACGGCGTCCGGTCACGCGTGGTCCAATTTCGGCTCTGGCGGCGCCCAGCCCCTGCCGGAGCTAACCACTCGGCTGGCGTGACGGCTGTCCCACGGCTTCCGCCGTGGGCTACAGGACGACGCCCGCTTCGCGGGCTGCATGGAACAGCGAAATTCGAAAATGGGAAAACCCAACGCCAACTCAATGGCCAACTTCAAAGTAGAAGGCCAGAACGTAACCTTTTGGCTCCGGGTGAAGCCCCGTGCCGCGCGCGAGCGGTTGACCGTGGACGCATCCGGCGAACTGCGCCTGGAACTGCACGCCCCCGCGACGGAAGGCCAGGCCAATGACGCGTGCGTCCGTTTTTTTGCCCGCGAGTTGCGCCTGCCCCAAGCGTGCGTCGTGATCGTTTCCGGCCAGAAGTCGCGGCGCAAATTGCTGCGCATCGCGGGACGCTCGGCGGAGGAAAGCATTGAGCGGATCGGAAAGGTAGTGACGAGTGACAAGTGACAAGTGACGAGTCACTAGGACCGAAACTCGAAAATCGAAAATCGAAAATCGCGCTTCGACTTTTGGAGTTCGTTTTTCGCATCCAGTGACAAGTGGCGAATGACGAGATTGCCGATTGTTGATTGCCGATTGCCTGGTGACGACCGACTTCATCCGAGGTGCGCGTTTTGCCTGCTTGTCACTCGTCACTTGTCACTCGCGACTGATTCTGAGGAGATAAACTTTTGAGCTTCACCGACCGGCTGGCTGAAATTCGCACTGGCTTCGAGCGGGCTTTCTGGGTGGCGAATACTACCGAGCTTTTTGAGCGCCTGGCTTACTATGCCGCCAGCGCCGTTCTGGCCATTTACCTCACCGAGCAACTGCACTTTTCAAAAGAACTTGCCGGCTGGATGATGGGGACCTTCGGCTTCGTTGTGTGGCTCTTGCCGGTGCTGGGCGGAACGCTGGCCGACCGTTTTGGTTTTCGCCGTGCCCTGATGTTTGCGTACCTGGTGATGACGGTGGGCTATTTCCTGCTGGGTTCTCTTTCCGCGACGTGGATGCAGGCCACGCGCCAAGCCATGGGCGACAAGTGGCTGGTGTTCGCCATTCTGATGGTTCCGGCGCTGGGGCCGGCGGTGGTGAAGCCGTGCGTGGCGGGCACCACGGCGCGCGCTTCCACGGAGAACGTTCGCTCGATTGGTTATTCCATTTATTACACGATCGTGAACATTGGCGGCACGCTGGGTCCCCTCGTGGCGTGGCTGGTGCGCAAACGACTGGGCTGGGGCATCGAAAACGTTTTTCGCGTCTCCGCCGTGAGTGTGTTCTTGATGTTTCTCGTTACGCTGGTGTTTTTCCGCGAGCCCGCGAAATCTGAGGAACAGAAGGTAGCGAGTGTTGCGCACGCCCTGAAGAATATGGTTGTGGTGCTGGCCAATTTCCGGTTCGTTCTGTTCCTGCTGATATTTTCGAGTTTCTATATTGTGTTCTGGCAGGAGTTCATCTCTGCGCCGCTGTTCTTGCGCGGCTACGTCGACCCCAATGCGAATGCCGACCTGGTGCTTTCCGTTGACGCCCTGGCGGTGATCTGCTTCCAGATTCTGGTCAGCTATGTGACGCGGAAGATCCCTACGTTCCCGGCGATGACCCTGGGGCTGGTGATCTCCAGCCTGGCGTGGTTGATTTTGGTTTTCTTTCCCTCTACGCCCGGCTTGGTGGCCGCACTGATCGTGTTGGCGCTTGGCGAAATGACCCAATCGGCGCGGTACTACGAATACATTTCGCGCCTGGCGCCTTCCGGCCAGCAAGGGCTCTACATGGGTTACGCGTTCCTTCCCATTGCGATTGGGTATCTCATTGCCGGCCCTTTGGGCGGATATCTTCTCCATGAATTCGGCGACGTCCTGCACCGCCCGCGGCAGATGTGGTGGGTGGTGACAGGTGTGGGTCTGATGGGCGCCGTGCTGATGTTTATTTACGATAAGGCTCTGAGGCCCGGTGAACCGGAAGCAGGTGAGTAGACCGTCGCATAGGTCCGAGCGGCCTTTGGCCCTGCTGCCGGCGCACAGGAAAGAAGGGTAAATCATGAACACGAATAACGGGTCAGCGATATGGGCTGGCACTACCCCGGTTAGCCACCTCTGGCGATCCGTGCTTTTGGCTGCTGCCTTAGCTCAGGCCCTCGTCCGGCCAATCCCCGCGCAAACCGAGCCGACCGCCGGCGCGGCCCAGCCCTCGTTCGAGATTACGTCCGTCAGGCGGAGCAACCCGCGGGAAAACGAATCGTTCCGTGTCCTACCGGGGAGGTTTAGCGCCCATAATTATTTGACCGCACGCCTCATTGAAATTGCCTACGGGCAGGACCTGGGCAAATTTGGTCTTCTGCAAGTGCGAGATGATCGACTGGTGGGGGGACCGGATTGGATCCATGACTCAGCGTTCGGATACGAAGGATACGACTTTGACGGGAAGGTCGACGACTCGCTCGCCGCGAGTTTTGGTCAAGCCTGTGGCAAAGCGTTTTTCCGCGGCAGTTGCGGCTATCGGCAGCCAATGTTGCTGATGCTTCAGTCCCTTTTTGCGGACCGGTTCAAGCTGAAGGTAAGGCGCGAGACCCGAGTAGGTCCCGTTTATGCCTTGGTGGCGGACAAGGCGGGAGCCAAGTTTCCAACCTCTTTATCTCCAGAACTTGCCACGGTACTGCCCGCCGCCCAGCGCACGCCGTGTCCGCCAGGGTGTGCATGTCTCCAGGCATACACGACCATGGCCCGATTGGCAGATTGGTGCACATGGTCAAGCGGCCGGCCGGTGCTGGATCAAACCGGGATCAAGGGCCTCTGCTACATCAAGCTCCAGTATGCGAGGCAGCGCCCACTGGAAACGGATGACGCTCCTCAGATCCAATCCGGGCCCTCCATCTTTACGGCGCTTCAGCAACAGCTCGGTCTGAAGCTGAAACCGGCCAAGGGCCCCGTGGAATACCTCGTCATCGAGCACATCGAGAGGCCTTCGGAGAATTAGAAGAACAGGGTTCGCAGATAAGCACTTAGTCTCGGCGGGTCAAGCGTAGGATAATTCCAATAATGATGCCGGTTGGCAGGCTTAAGGCAAGGAACCATCGGGCCTGAGGAAGCGATACCAGAGTCGCGGCAACCACGCCTGCGGTAAAGAGAAGTCCCGCTGTTCCTTTAACAGGAATCTTGTGCATCGTTATTCCCGGATGCATGGCGGTCCCTCCGCTTAGTTGAGTGTCACACTTCCTGTCGGGTGAGTCAAATAGACTTTTTCAAACGAGGGCCGAACCCGAGCGCCCAATTGGTGGTTGCGGCTTTAGATCGTGGTAGAATTTGATATGACCAGATTTCCCGCATCGAGGTGAGTGATTGAAGATCATTACTGTTACGGAGTTGGCACGGAATTTGAGCCGGGTCTTGGACGAATTGGCGACTGAGCGCCAGGAGATCGTGATCGAGAGAAACCGGCGCCAGGTGGCACGTCTACTTCCGGGTCCAGTACACCAAACAGCTCTTGAGGCGTTGTCTGATCTCTATCGGACGCTTCCCGAAGATGTCGGCTCGACATGGGAAGCGGACGGCCGGAAGGGTCCGTGGAAGGGAGATCGGCTGGACAACGGCGTTCGTGACCCATGGGCTTCTTGATCGACACGTGCGTACTGATAGACATAGAGCGTGGAGTACTCTCTGCGGCCGAAGTTGAGGTGCTCACTCGCGGCGAGCCGGTGTTTATCTCGCCGGTGACCGTCGCCGAGATGCGATTTGGTGCGGAGATTGCGCCCGATCCTGGGATTCGCCAGAAGCGACTTGCTGCGCTGCGTCGCCTGGAGCGTAGACCTCTTCTAACGATCGATGGCACCACAGGAGGAATTTTCGGCAGTCTCGCTGCCCAAATCAAGGCGGCTGGTCGGCAGCATCGTTACCGCGTCCAGGACCTCTGGCTGGCAAGTCAGGCTCTGCAATACGCCTGCTGCCTACTGACGCGAAATCGTCACGATTTCGAGGATATTCCTGGCTTAAACCTCGTGGTATACCAGCTTGCCGGCCGCAAGCCGTGACGCTCGGCGGTCGTACCGTTCGAGAGTATACGACGCGGTCCAACCCGCGCAACCATGGGACCACATACTGCTTTCCGCCTACTGCTTTCTGCCTACTGTCTAATCTTACGGGAGGAACCGCATGAACCTCGAAGACATTCAGACAGCGTTGCGTGAAGCCAAACTTGACGGCTGGCTCTTTTATGACCACCACCGCCGGGACCCCATTGCGTATCGAGTGCTCAACCTCAATCCTCCCATGTGTACGCGCCGGTGGTACTATCTGATTCCGTGGGAAGGGGAGCCGGGGAAGTTAGTTCACCGCATTGAGGCGCACAACCTGGCGAGCTTGCCGGGTACAGAAGACCGTTATTCTTCGTGGCGCGAGCAACGCGAAGGGCTCAGCCGGCTGCTGCACGGCAAGCGGCGGGTGGCGATGCAATACTCGGCGCTGAATAATATTCCGTACGTGGGGCTGGTGGACGCCGGCACGGTGGAACTGGTGACGAGTTGCGGCGTGGAAGTGGTTTCCTCGGCGGACCTGGTGCAGCAGTTTGAGGCGTGCTGGACCGACGAGCAATGGCACTCGCATCTGGCGGCGGGGCAGGTGGTGCACGAGGCGGTGCGGAAGGCGTTCGCGGCCATTCGCGAGGCGGTGCGCGCCGGCAAAGAGATTGGCGAATACGAAGTGCAGCAGGAAATGGTGCGGCTCTTTGAGGCAAAGAACGTGATCGCTGACGAACCACCTTGCGTGGCGGTCAACGCCCACACCGCTGATCCGCATTATTCGCCCTCGCGCGAGGGGTCGCAGCCCATACGCGCGGGTGATTTGGTGCTGTTGGATGTGTGGGGCAAGCTGAAAAAGCCCGGCGCCGTGTATTTCGACATTACCTGGATGGGGTACGTCGGCGAGAAGGTTCCTGAGCAATACACGAAGGTGTTCGACGTGGTGCGTGAGGCGCGCGACGCGGCCATCAATCTGGTGCAGAAATCGCTGGAAGCCGGGCGCATCCTCCACGGTTATGAGGTTGATGACGCGGCGCGCGACGTGATCGAGCGACACGGCTACGGCACGTTCTTTGTGCACCGCACCGGCCATTCGATTGGCGAAGACGTGCACGGCAACGGCGCCAATATGGACAATTTTGAAACCCACGATGAGCGCCGGATCGTTTCCCGCCTCTGCTTTTCTGTCGAGCCTGGGATTTATATGCACGACTTCGGCGTCCGCAGCGAAGTGAATGTCTTTACCGGGGCGCGCGATGCATGTGTAACGGGGGAAATCCAAAACGAGATCGTGCCCATCCTTGCCGCAGCCGGATAAGGTGTGTTAGGTTGGAAGGTCAAAGTCGATGTGATGGCGCAGACCTATGGCCAACAAAACTGCTCATGAAACCGTTTCCCGTCCCGCACCGCCCAAAACGGCCGCGCTGGTGCGTTTGTGCGTGGCAGCGTGGCTGGTGCCGGGCCTGGGCCATTTGCTGCTGGGCCGCAAGTGGCGCGCGCTGATCCTTTTCGCAGCGATTGTATCAACGTTCCTGCTGGGCCTTGGCATGCAAGGCGAGTTTTTCACTACCGGTTCGGGAGCCTATCTTCAAACGCTGGGTTATTTCGGCGAGTTGTGCGTGGGCATTGCCATGCCCGCGGCCCGGTTCTTCGGCTATGGCGGGGGCAATCCGCTGTTTGTGAGCGCCGATTTCGGCACGGCCTTCCTCGTGGCCGCCGGCATGCTGAACACGCTCTCGATTCTCGACGCGTACGACATCGCGAATGGGCGAAAGCCCTGAAAGACAGTGGACAGTGAACAGTGGACTGTGAACAGACTTTGCGTGTCCGCTGTTCAGTGGTTTTGATGAACAGTGGAAGATAGAAAGTGGACTGGTTTTTCCTGTTCACTGTTCACTGTCCACTGTTCACTGGTTTCTAAAATGCCTCTCCAACACTTTCCCGCAATGTGTTTGTTCGCCTTCCTTGTCTCGGTGGGGTTCGGCCTGCTGAGCAAGGATGACCCGCGCGGCCGGATTTTATACGGCGCCCGCGTGTTTGTAACGTTTGTCGTCGTGGCGCTGGTGCTCGGCTGGATTATGTATCCTGCTCCTTAAGCCCTCTCATGGCTAGCCCCTTCGGGGCCATCTGATCAAGCGATATCCTATTTCTAATTTCGTATTGCACACCCCGGTGCGAACCCGCCTGTCTTTAGCATGTCAACACGGCCTGCCGCGAACCCGCCTTGACTTCGCTGCGCCGCGGCCTTAGAGTAGCCCTCGCTGGCGTAGTTTGCCCCATTCCTTTGCGCGAGGTGCAACGGATTCTCCTGATTCAGAGGCCATTGACATGATCCTGCTCGCAAGCACATCGGCATTTGTCACCTTCGTTGCCATCGCGGTGTTTGGTTTTGTTTTTCTGCTCGGCAGTTCTGTCCTGGGCGACCTGTTCGAACATGGAGATTTCAGCCACGACGCCGACGGTCATGGCGCCGGTCCCAGCCTGCTGAGCAGCCGCATTTTGAGCGTCTTCGTCACCGCGTTTGGAAGTTTTGGCGCCATTGGAATTCACATCGGATTTGGGGTGGGTGCGAGCACGGCCATGGGCTTCGGCGGCGGAGTGCTGTTCGCGGGCATAATCTACGTTTTCGCCAGTTTCCTGTACAGCCAACAAGCGTCCAGCCACGTCCGGACGGGCGACCTGGTGGGCAATATGGCCCAGGTGAGTGTCGCGATTCCGCCGGGTGGAATGGGCCAGGTGCGCTGCACGCTGGGTGATACGGTGGTGGAAAAGGTGGCCCGCGCTGCAACCAACGAAGAGATTCCCGTCAACACGCTGGTAAGAATCAGCACGATCGTCGGAGAGGTCGTCCTGGTAGATCGCGCGGAGCAAAAGGCCGCGGCCACAGAGAAATGACGAAGGTCGAAACTCGAAACTGGAAAGTCGAAATTCGAAGATCGAAACTCGAAGCTGGCAGTTCGCAACGAGATTAGGTTAAGGGTTGAGCCTGAAATCAGGCAAATCCGATTTCCGAACTTCGAGCGTTAGGCCTAGATCTTGGTGCGATTTTCGAATTTCGATTTTCGAGTTTCCAGTTTCGAGTTTCCAGTTTCGAGTTTCGAACTCCGGGAGGTGAACCATGCTATCATTTCCGCCCTTTGTTATCGTCCTGGCGGCGATTGCCGCCATTGCGCTGCTGCTGGCGATTTCCCGTTTTGCCAAGAACTACATCAAAGTGCCGCCCAACGCCGTGGCGATTTTCAGCGGGCGCAAACACAAGCTGCCCGACGGCCGTATCGTGGGCTACCGGATGGTGCGGGGCGGCGCGGCCTTCCGCTGGCCGCTGCTGGAGCAGGTGGATTACCTGTCTCTCAACGTTATTACCATTCCCCTGGAAATCAAGCGCGCCTATACCCTGAAGGGCGTGCCCATTTCCGTGAAGGCCGTGGCCAACGTGAAGATCAAGGGCGATGATATGTCGCTCGCGGCGGCCGCCGAACGCTTTCTGGGCATGACGCACGATACCATCCAGAAGGTCATTTTCCAGACGCTGGAAGGCCACTTGCGATCCATTCTCGGCACTCTGACTGTGGAAGAGGTCAACAGTGATCGCGCCAGTTTTGCCCAGAAGCTGACCTCCGAAGCCACCCTCGACCTGGAACGCATGGGCATTGGCGTGGACGTGCTGACGATTCAGGACATCAGCGACGAGGAAGGCTACCTGGACGCACTGGGCAAGAAGCGCACGGCGGAAGTCAAACGCGACGGCACGATTGGTGAAGCAGAGGCCACGCGCGACGCGAAGATCAAATCCGCCCTGGCGATGCAGGAAGGGGAAAAGGCGAAGTTCGACGCGGACGCCAACATTTCCAGCGCGAATCGTGAATTCCAGGTGAGGCAGGCCCAATACCAGGCCGAAATTGAAATGGAAAAGGCCAAGTCCGCACAGGCCGGACCCCTGGCGGAGGCGAAAGCGAAGCAGGCGGTGGTGGCGGAAGAAGTGCGCGTGGAGAAGACCCGCACACAGGAACAGATCGCCGTGCAGGAGCAGGAGGTCCTGCGCAAACAGAAGGAACTGGAAGCCACGGTGATCAAAGCGGCGGAGGCGGAGCGGCAAGCCGCTATTGTGCGCGCGGAGGCGAAAAAGCAGGCGGCCATCCTGGAGGCGGAAGGCCAAAAGGCCGCGCAAATCGCCCTGGCCGAAGCGCAGCAGACAAAGCTGACGCAGGAAGGACTGGGCCGCGCGGCAGCGGTGGAGGCAGAGGGCCGCGCCGAAGCGGCGAAGATCGAGGCCATGGGGTTGGCGCAGGCGCGCGCCATCGAAGCGCAAGGCGTGGCAGAAGCCCAGGCGATCCTGAAAAAGGCGGAGGCGTGGCGCCAATTCAACGACGCGGCGAAACTGCAAACGCTGCTCGAGAAATTACCCAGCGTCCTGCAAGCGTCGGCGGGCGTGTTCGGGGCTGTCGCGGCGCCGCTCGGCAATATTGATAAGGTGGTGGTAATTGAGCAGGGCAACGGCGCAGCCAACGGCACCGGCGGTATTGGGCGGATCGCGCAAACGGGGCCGGCGCTGGTGTTCAGCTTGCTCCAGCAGCTCCAGGCGTTGGGGCTGGACGTGCCTTCGGTCCTGGCACAGCTCGGCCTGGAAGCCCAGTTGCCGGCGTCGCTGAAACCGGCGCCACCCCAGGTGGAAGAACATGTCGAGAAGAAAGAAGCTGGCGCCGCGCACCAGGTGAGCAGCTAATTCCCCCGGAGACACAACCTATGCCGAGCCTCCAACTCTCGTCCACGCTGCACGATAACGACGCGGAAGTGCTGGCCATCTATTGCAGCGACCATCGCTTCCAGGCGGGATTTCACGAGTTCCTGAATGCCAAGCTGAACCTCAATGAAAATTACGATTTGCTGGTGCTGCCCGGCGGTCCGCAATGCCTGACGCTGGTGGAATATCTCCCGAAGTTCTCCTGGGCGGGCTGGAAGTGGTTTCGGTTCCTCGTAGAAGCACATGACCTGAAGCGGCTCATTCTGATCCAGCACCAGGATTGTGGCTGGTACAAGGAACTGCCGGTTCACCTCCACTCTTCCACGCAGCCGCGCCAGCGCCAGGAAGAAGACCTACGGCGAGCGCGGGCGGCGCTGGCCAAGGAGCGGCCGGAGCTGATGGTTGAGCTCTACTACGCCGGTTATGACGTCAGCGAGCACATCACCATTGACACGGTTTCCGGTTGAATCCTCACCGATGAATTCCATGAGGCGTTGGACGCTGCGATGGCATTTCGGTATACTTTGGGCAGGAGTTTCAAATGAAGGTCAAAGTCATACTCTACCCATCGGAAGAGGGGTTCGCCATCTGCGCACCAAGCTTGCCGGGCTGTTGGTCACAAGGGACGACCCGCGAAGAAGCTTTGGCCAATATCAGCGACGCAATCCGCGAGTATTTGGACGCTGACGTCCAGCAAAGCGACGGAGCGGAGGTTCGGGAAGTCGAGGTTGCAGGTTAGTCGTGGCAAAATTGCCCGGAGTCAACCACCTGACTGCTGTTCGCGCCCTCGAAAAGGCCGGGTTTCGAATCGTGCGACAGGGCAAGCACGTCGTAATGACAAATGGTGGCCGCAAAGTCACGATACCGCGCCACAACCCGGTCAACGCCATCACCATGGCAGGGATCGTCCGTGATGCAGGCTTCAGCATTGACGAATTCCGGAAACTGCTCTGAATCTGAATCGTGCCGGCAGGCCTCCAATTTCTACCTACTCTTCTTCGGTTAGGATACTAAGCCCTTGCGCAAACTTTTCCTGATTGTCATCCTGGCATTTCTTAGCGCGCCGCTGCGGGCGGCGGGCACCCTTGATGTGTACTTCATTGACGTGGAAGGCGGGCAATCCACGCTCTTCGTCTCGCCGTCCGGGCAGTCGATGTTGGTGGATACCGGTTGGGGGGATTTCAACGGCCGCGATGCGGACCGCATTGTTGCCGTGGCCAAGGTCGCGGGCGTCACTCGCCTCGATTACGTGGTGATTACCCACTTCCACATGGATCATGTGGGAGGTGTGCCGCAACTCGCGGAGCGCATCCCCATCGCCACCTACGTGGATCACGGCCGAAGAGTAGACACGGATCCGCAAGCCGTCGGACTCTATCCTTCTTATGTGGCCGTCCGCGACCGCGCGTCCCACCTGATTGTCCGAGCGGGCAACACGATCCCCGTAGAGGGAATCCAGGTGCACGTCTTGACCGCGGCGGGCCAGGCAATCCTGCGGCCGCTGCCGGGGGCAGGAGAGGCGAATGCCACTTGTGCGGCCACGAAACCGCGGGAGACCGATCCCTCTGAAAATGCTCAATCCATCGGGATGCTGATTACGTTGGGCAGATTTCGCATGATCGATCTGGGCGACCTGACGTGGAACAAGGAAATGCAGCTTGCCTGCCCCATCAACAAGGTTGGGACCGTGGACGTCTATTTGAGCACCCACCACGGTTTGGATTTGTCCAACTGCCCCGCGCTCGTGCATGCGCTGCGGCCGCGCGTGGCCATCACGAATAACGGCGCTACCAAGGGCGGCTCCGCCGAAGCCTTGCACACCATTCGCACCTCGCCGGGCATTCAAGACGTCTGGCAGTTGCACTACGCCCAGAATGCCGGCAAGGAGAACAACGCGCCCGAGCCTTTCATTGTCAACGTGGATCAGGACGCCAAGGTGAGCTGGATCAAGCTCTCGGCGAAACCCGATGGCGAGTTCACGGTCACCAATAGCCGCAATGGATACTCAAAGACCTACCCCGCGCCATAGGGCCTCGCCGCCGGATCAAATGGTGTCGTGACAGGTGCGGCAGCCGGTGGGGGCGCCCTTTTCCTTGTGGCAAGCGATGCAGGCCGCCATCGAGATGGGTTTTTCCTTTGTCACCACGTCCCGTTCTCGAACCGGACCATGGCAGGCTTCACAATCCAGTTTCGCCTTCTGGGTGTGGGTCCGGTGGGAAAAATAAACATAGTCCGGCACCTTGTAGATTTGCACCCAGGGCACGGGCTTCTTCTGCGCCGCGTATTCTGCCAGTTTTTTGATGGCGGGGCTGTCCGCCTTGACAGTGGCATGGCAGGTCATGCACTTGGATTCCGGCGGATACATCATGGTCCAGCCGTCGAACGCAACCTGGTGACAATCCAGGCACGCCGGCAGAAACTGCGTGTGCACCTTGTGGCTGAACGGCAGGGGCTGCGGTTTCGCATTCTGCGGCGCGGGCGGCTTGTCCTGGGGTCCAAGTCTGCCCGTTCCCGTGAGTGCTGTAAACCCAGCTGCCGCGATCACGGCGAGAATCGGCTGGCGTTTAACCCAAAGGCCTGATGATCTCATGGGATAGAATTATCGTTTGATTTCGCCGCCGTTTCCAAGCGACAAAGCAAATTGCAGAAACTCCAGCGTCGGCAGGCCTGCGCTAAGCAAAGCGAAGGGATGCCGGCGGTACGTCGGGCGCTCAGGGGAGCGCGAACGCCACAAAGGCGTCGCCGGAGCGCGTGCGCATCTTGCCCCCGCCGCCGGCCGCGATGACGACGTACTGCTTGCCTTTGGCTTCGAAGGTACATGGTGTGGCATAGCCGCCCGCGGGCAGTTGCGCTTTCCACAACACCTTGCCGGTGGTCTTATCAAACGCGCGGAACATCTCATCCTGCGTCGAACCAACAAAAACAATGCCGCCGGCCGTTACGATGGACCCACCGATGTTCTGCGTGCCGGTGGGCGGGAGGCCGCGCGCGGTTAATTCCTTGAACTCGCCCAGCACCACCTGCCATGCGATCTCCCCTCGATTCAAGTCAAACGCGGTGAGCTGTCCCCAGGGCGGTTTGATGGCCGCGTACCCCTCCTGATCAAGAAAGTGATTGTAGCCGGTGTGCGCGTAAGGATAGCCGGAGCCTTCCGGGGCTTGTACCAGGGTCATGATATACGGCTCATCGTGCGAATTGACGTAATACCAGCCGGTGGTGGGATCGAACGACCCGCCGCCCCAATTCGTGCCGCCGTCGAAGCCGGGAAAGACGATGGTTCCCTGCAAGCTCGGCGGTTGCCACGTGCCGCTGCGATGTTGCTTGAAGCTGTCGAGAATGTACGCGTGCGCTTCCGGCGAGATATTGGTGATGTCATCTTCCGTGAAAACCTGGCGCGTGTAAGGCGGCGGCTGCAATACCTGCGGCTGGGTGGGCGATGCCTGTTCGCCGGGCACGTCCGAGGGCGGCGCCGGCCGCTCTTCCACCGGGAACACGGGCTTGCCGGTCTCGCGATCGAGCACGAAAAGCTGACCGAACTTGGTGGGCTGTACGGCGGCGTCCACACGTTTGCCGCCGATCTTCAGCGTTGCCAGGGCAGCGGGGCAGGGAAGGTCGCGGTCCCACAAATCGTGATGCACCACCTGGTAGTGCCAGATGCGCTTGCCGGTGGCGGCATCCAGCGCGATGACGCAATTGCCAAACAGGTTTGTGCCCAGGCGCTGGCCGCCGTAGAAATCAAACGCCGCACAGCCGGTGGAAACGAACACCCAGCCGCGTTTCTCATCGAGCGTCATTCCACCCCAGTCGTTGGCGCCCCCCGTGGTGCGCCAGGAATCGCCTTGCCAACCGTCGTTGCCGAACTCTCCCGGACGGGGAATGGTGTGGAAGATCCAGGCCATTACGCCCGTGCGGACGTCGAAGGCGCGTATGTGGCCGGGCGCGGCGGGCTCCGGACCCTCCCCGCACATCGATCCCAGGATGATCAGGTTCTTGTAAATGATGCCCGGGGAGGTGACGTCGTAGGTCAAGCCGCTGATGTTGCGGCCGAGGCCGTGCGTCAGATCCACGCTGCCGCCTTGGCCGAACTCGCGAATGAGCTTGCCGGTTCGGGCGTCGAGGGCAAACAGCCGGGCGCGCGCCACGAACAGGATGCGCCGGTCGTTGCCGGATTCCCAGTATGCCACCCCGCGATTCACGCCGCGCGGCATGTCCTCCTCCATGCCTTCGAACGGGTCGAATTGCCAGTCGGGTTTGCCCGTGTCCGCCTCGAGCGCGCAGAGCTTCAGTTGCGCCGTGGTGAGGTACATTACGCCGTTCACGACCAGCGGATTGCACTCGATGGTGGTGGCGGGTTTCAGGCGGCTGTCGCCGGTGTGATACGTCCAGGCAACCTGAAGTTTGTGCACGTTGGAACGGTTGATCTGGTCGAGCGGCGAATACTTGGTCCCCGCGGGATTGCCGCCATAGACGCGCCACTCACGGTTGGGACTGGAACCTGAGGGGCCGGGCAGCGACGATGGGCGCACTCCATGCCGACGCGGCGAGAACGGTTGAGGCACTGTGCTTCAGAAACCTGCGGCGGTTGAATCGATCGGGCATGGATGGAAGTCTCCTGTGGTGTGGGTTTCAGAATGGGATGATTGGCTGGACTCGTATCGGCAATAACGATCATTTGAGAAGCCGGTTCTCAATCGATTCTTCCTGTCGCTGATTGTGGGCGAGCCGCGCGACTTGGCGATCGTGTTCAAGATCTTGGACCGTATAGTGCAGAGCAACCCTGCGTTCCTTCAAAAAGCCATGCACCTCCATGCGGGTCTCGAAGCGCAGGATTCGTCGGACGTCAGCTTCCGTCAACCGCCCGGTTCGGTATCCTTCGAGAGCAAGAGCTTCGAGCGTAACGCGCCCAAGGTCTTGGCCCGAAGAAGTGAAGGCGGAAGCCAAGTCGTCCGGTAGCCCCAACGTGACGGTCATTGGACTTTCCTCAGTTGCAGTATACCCGCTTTCCGGGGTAGCCAAAAGCGCTGATCAATACGTTTGCATGGGTGGCAGAGGTTATAATGTTGGACCTCAGCCCACCGGTAGGGCCGACCGCCTTGACGGTGTTTGCTGCGTGACGGCGGGTTCACTCCAGCCGATAATTAGTCCCTGGGTAGGAAGTTCATCACTGGTTGAAAGTGCTTCGTGTTCGGCGTATATCCCATTCTTCGTGTTGACCGTGCTTCGGTTATAAATGGAGATAGCAGGGGCTAATGGGATTATGGTGGACCTCCGTGTAGGCGAAGCCGATAAGTTTGTAGCCAAATTGGCGTCTCGCTACGAAGCGTATGAACGGAACAAGGTTTGGGACGGAACCACAACTGCGCCATACCGGCCTTCAATAGCGGGTCAACCTCCGGTCCTCGGTCGAACCAATGGAGGAACCTCGCCATTTCCTGCGTGATCCGCCCGGCGGCTGGCGCTTCGAAATGGAGGCGTTGTTTTGAGTTTCCGGCACCCGCGCTACAACCTCCATAGCTAGGCCGACAGCCTTTAGGATGGCGATGAGGTTGGATAACGTTGGATTTCCGCACTCGGATAGGCTCGTGTATAAGCTTTCTCGCGCAACGCCAACCTCTTTCGCAATTTTCTTCATACTGTGAGCTTTCGCGACATTCCCCAGAGCGACCTTCAGCAAGCTTGGGTCTTCAGACATGGCAGCGTTTATATAGCTGGCCGCAAGTCGAGGGTCGGTCAGTTCTCCAAGCATCCAACTATCGTAATCGCCAGTTCTCTTAGGCATTGTAGTCTCTCCAAAATCTTAACGCCGTCTCAATGTCAGCATCCTGGGTCTTCTTGGTTCCTCCCCAGAGCAGTATGATGTCGTCCGCATCTACGCCGATGTAAATACGGTACCCCTGTCCAAAATCAATCCGCAACTCGATTACCCCTTCTCTGACGCTTCTATGGTCCCCAAAATTCCCAGCTTCGGCCCGGTCTAAACATACAAAGACCCTGGAAAGAACTTGCGGAAGATGTCGGACACCCTTCATCCAATCTAAGATGGGTTCAGTCCCATCTTCGGTCTTGTACGTTTTTCGCTTTCTCCGCTTTGCTTCCACACATTTTATCGGCAGACTGCTTGTAATCTTTATCTTACACCACTAACCATAGCACTGTCCCGATTAATCTGCAAGCAGGAGCGAAATCCCTTGGGTCATGGCAGCGACAGTGGAAGCGGGTAGCCATCTCAGTGTCTTTCTGACCGTTGGATTTTCTGATATCGAGTTCTTACCGTGTTTCCGCCGAGGGGGGTCTCAAAAAGCTGGTTTGCTCAACTTGATGAAACTGGCTTCCTTTTATCTCGGCGCTGACAGGCTGGCGTTCTCGAACACCTCTGGACGGCTAACGGATCATGAGCCGGAAACCCGCCCGAAATAAAACGGGAGGGCCATTGGTGAGGAAGGGCGTGCGGGCCACGTCGTAGCGCTGGTTGAAAAGGTTCTCGCCGGCCACAAAGACCTCCATCCCGTGCCGTAGCGGGCGCGAAACCAGTGCATCCAGCAGGAAATAGTGGTACAGGGGAAGCGTGTTCAGGACATCGTCGAACGTCGAGCCGATGAAGCTCCCTTGTAAAGAAGCAGTTAGGCGGTGCGGGCGCGAGTAGCGGGCTTGGAAGGTGAGGTCATTCCGCGGCACGTGCGGAACCAGCAGGCCCACCAATGATGCCTCAGCGGGAAAACGGGTAACGGTCGCGTCCACGAATTGGTAGCCGCCGGACAAGGTAACCGATGGGGTCGGGCTGCTTTCCGCCTCCAGTTCGATGCCGCGGGAACGCGTCTCCCCCAGGTTTTGCCGCTGCTGCGTGATCAGGTTCGGCGTGGTGGAGAGCGTCACATTGGCGATGGGGCGGCTGATGTCGCTCCAGAACAAGGTGCCGCGCAGGCTGAGCCGCTCGTGCCATCCCGTGTAACTGGCGCCGGCTTCCGCCCCGGTCAGTTGCTCGGCGGTCAGGGCGCTGTTGGCCAGCGTCTCGGTGTTTCCCTGGCGGAAGTTCCGATAGAGTTCGTTCAGCGTCGGAGGACGAAACGCCCGATACATGGAAGCGCGGATCACCATGTTTCCCTTGGCGCGGAAGAGCGTGGAAAGCCGGGGACTGAACGCCTGCGCGGACCGCGCGGCGTAGTTCGTTACTTGCAGTGGCCCGGATCTGGCCAGCGGCCGGGTGACGGAAAGCGCGTCGTAATTCTGCCAGTCGTCCACGCGCGCGCCGCCGGTGATCAGCCAGCGGGTGTTGATGCGGACGATGTCCTCGCCGTAGATACCCCACAAGCGCTGCCGTCCGCCTGCACCCACGGCGGAGGGAACGGCGCCGGCAGAGTACAGCAGTTCGTCGCTGGCGCCCCGGACCTCCTGCCCATCGAAGCCGGCCGCCAGCGTCTGGTGAATGCCCGCGGTGCGTGTCCACCCGGCTGAAAGTCCGGCTTGGTACGAGGGCACCCGCTGGATGTCCGTGAGCGTCTCGCTGTTCTGGTTGGCGGCAATCGAGGAGAACGATTGGTCGTAGTCTTCCGGGCCGCCGTAGAGGCGCAGGGTCATGGAGCCGGCCGCGGCCGACTGCCAGTCTGCACCCCCGGCAAGCTGGCGCACGCGGGTGTCGTTGTTTTGCAGCGGTGTGCCGTTCTTCCGCGCATCTTCAAAGATCGACCCCTGCGCGAAGGCGCGGTTCTGCCCGGCGAAGAGGCGCTCGAGTGTGAGCTGTCCGACGAAGTGCTCAGACGCTACGGGCGTATCGACGGAGCCGCGAAGTGGCGGCAACACGGAAACGTAGCCGTTGGTGTGGAAACCCTCGGTGGAAATATCCGCCATCCAGGGGCCGGCACGAAGGCTGCCGGTCAGCGACGCATCCGGTGTCTCTTCGTTGCCGTAGAACGTCTCGAGTGACAGGGAGGATTCGCGCAGCCGGCGCGGGATGACGTTGATGACGCCGCCCAGCGCATCGCCCCCATAGAGGTCGGAAACGCCGCCCTCGACCACCTCCACGGCGCTCACGGAGGTTTCCGGGATGCGGTCCCAATAGACCCAGCCCCCGAAGGGATCGGTGAGTGGGATACCGTCGGAAATCACCAGCGCGCGACTGGCGCCACTGGTCCCGACACCGCGTAGCGAGACGCCGAGGGATGTGGGATTCGCGGTCAGGCTGCCATTGCGGCGATAGAGCATGAATCCGGGAATTTCGCCCAGCGTATCATCCAGCGTAATCCCTCCGCTGGTGGCGAGGTCCTGGTGATCCAGCACCGCAACACTCGCGGCCGTATCGCTCACACGTTGTGTGGTGCGGGTGGCCGTTACCGTCACCCGTGCGGCAACCGTCCTCGGGACCAGTGTAATTTCCAACGGTTGGGAACCTGGGGAGCGAGCCTCCCAGTGCTGTTGAACGGGGTTGAATGCGCCGCTTTGCACGCTGATCGTGCCCGACGCCACGGGTACATTGCGGAATTGGAATCGTCCCTCGCCATCGGTCCTCTGGAGGGCGCGAAAATGCTCGCCGCTGAGGGTGATTTCAACGTCCGGCACCGGGGCTCCGGAGCTATCGCGAACGACCCCTTCTATTTGGAAAAACGTCTTTTCCTGGGCGCGCCCGGCCGCAGCGCTCGCGAGCAGCAGCGCAACGAACGCCCATGCCCTGGCGTTTCGTCGAGACGTCAACACAGGCATCACCCCATGCCCGGTCCACCCATGATTGAGCCCGTACGTGGACAGGGTTGCTGAAGCAGGATTTGAATCTGAACCCGAATACGCTCGGGCAGCACCCCGAAAACTTATTGTATCGGAACGTGGGCGCCGATGCACGCGCGCGATGATTTTTGGTAGTGGCTCAGTTTGAATTTGATGTTCCAACGATTTTGCTTGACCTCTCCCAAGAATATAGGCTAGAACTCTGTGGTTCGGCAACCGGCGGCTGGTGTGTCGCCGAATTGCGAGGAGGGAAGAACAGGTGTCAGGTGCCAGGTGTCAGGTGCCAGATTTTCTCTGCTGAGGTTGCAGGCTTGCCTTCCGGCTTTGCTACAAAAAATGAAGGTGCATCCGGCGATGTTGATGAAAACAAAGGGCCGCTTTTTTCTTGTTTTGATTGCAGGAGATAAAATGTCCGAAAAACGGGGTCGGAAGCGCTACGCTCGTCGTGATTTCCTCAAGGAGGTGGCTGCCGGTGGGGCGTTCAGTGCGACCTTAGGCGCCCCCGCCTTAGCCGGTCAAGCCGCGAAGGCGGCCGGCAATCAGAGATCGGCGCCGTCGCCCTCCGCAACCGGCCCCAGTCGCGTGCAGTTCCCCCGTGTGTTCACCGGGCGCAACCTGAAGATGATCGCCTTTCCGTTGGGGGGCATCGGCACGGGCACCATTTCACTCGGCGGGCGCGGCCAACTGCGCGACTGGGAAATCTTCAACCGGCCGGACGCGGGAAACGAGTTGAGTTACGCGTTCCCGGCGATTTGGGCCAAGGTGGGAGACCAGAAGCCGGCGACGCGCGTTCTGGAATCGCGCCTCCAACCGCCGTATGACCGGAACTCCAGCGGCCTCGGTTCCGACAATGCTCCCGGTCTGCCGCGTTTTGCGGAAGCCACGTTTACGGGCGCATACCCGGTTGCGCGCCTTGCCTTCAGTGATCCCCACGTGCCCGTGCAGGTTGCCCTGGAAGCTTTCAACCCGCTCGTTCCGCTGGATGTTGACGCCTCGGGCTGGCCCCTTGCAGTACTGCGATATGCGATCCGGAATCCCAACGATGCTCCCGCCCGGGTCGGCCTGGCCTGGAGCATCGAGAACCCCGTGGGTAAAGCGGGCCGGCAAGCGGCTTTTCGGGAGGCGGCGGATCTGAGCGGTTTGTACATGGATAACCCGTTTCTCGCGTCTTTCGATCCTTTCAAGGGCTCGTTTGCGTTGTGTGTGGCGGGAGCCCCTGCGGGCAGCGTCTCTTATCTGCGCGGCTGGAAGCAGGCCGGGTGGTGGAATGGAGTGCTGACGTTCTGGGATGATTTCAGCGACGATGGCGCGCTGGACTCCCGTGGTCCCGCGGCGATGCCCGTGAGTTCCCTGGCGGTGACGCAGACCATTGCCGCGCGCGGCCAGGCGGCGGTCACGTTTCTGCTTGCCTGGCATTTCCCCAATCGCACGCCGGAACGTTGCGGCTGGCCCGCTCCGGAAGCGGTGCCCAGCAGTACGATTGTGGGCAACGCTTACACGGAACGTTTTGCCAACGCCTGGGAGGCCGCTCGACAAGCCGCTGAGCAACTGCCCCAACTCGAAGCGCGCACCCGGTCGTTTGCGGAAGCGATGGAACGATCCACCTTGCCGCCGGCGGTGCTCGATGCGGCCACCAGCACGCTTTCTACGTTGCGGGTGAACACGTGCTTCCGCACTGCCGATGGCGAGTTCCACGGCTTCGAAGGGTGCAACGATCACCAGGGCTGCTGCCACGGCAGTTGCACGCACGTCTGGAATTACGAGCAGGCCACCGCGCAGCTTTTCCCGACGCTCGCGCACTCTCTGCGCGAATCGGAATTCCTGCGCAACACCGAGGCGAACGGGCTGATGGGCTTCCGCTCGTATCTGCCCGACGGCAAGCAGATTTGGCCGCGGGCCGCAGCCGACGGCCAGATGGGCTGCCTCATCAAGCTCTACCGCGAATGGCGGCTGTGCGGTGATACGGATTGGCTGCGCCGGCTGTGGCCCAACGCCAAGCGCGCGCTGGAATTCGCCTGGGTCGAAAATGGTTGGGACGCGAACCGTGATGGCGTTGCCGAGGGCGTCCAACACAACACGTACGACGTGGAGTTCTACGGCCCCAATCCCCTCTGTGGGATTTACTACCTGGGCGCCTTGCGCGCGGGCGAGGAGATGGCGCGCCAGGTTGGCGATCAGGAATCGGCAGCAGAGTATCGGCGGCTTTTCGAAAAAGGCAGCCGCTGGTTTGACCAGAACCTGTTCAACGGCGAGTACTACATCCAAAAAGTCGAAGGACGGCCCGCCGACCAAATCGCTCCCGGCACCCGCGTAGGGATGGGGGCAGGCGACACACTGAAACCGGAATATCAAATGGGCGACGCGTGCCTGGCGGACCAGTTATTGGGCCAAATGCAGGCGCATGTGGCGGGCCTTGGCTATCTGTTGGATGAAGCGCACGTGCGCGCCGCGCTGAAGTCGGTTTACAAATACAACTACCGGCCGGACCTGAGCGAGCATGTTGATCTTCAGCGCACCTACGCCCTCAATGATGAAGGCGGCGTGGTGGTGGCTACGTATCCCCTGGGCAAACGGCCGGAGATTCCGTTCCCTTATTTCGGTGAGATTTGGACCGGCTTGGATTACCAGTTTGCGGCGTCGCTGGCGTTCGAGGGCTTGATGACGGAGGCGCTGAACGTTGTGGAATCGACGCGCGCCCGGCATGACGGGGAGCGGCGTAATCCCTGGAACGAGCAGGAATGCGGCCACCACTACGCGCGCGCCCTGGCGAGTTGGGCCTGCTTCCTTGCCTGGAGCGGTTTCCGCTACTCCGCATCCGAGCGCGAACTTACCGTGATGCCGCGCACGCGCCGCCAGGCGTTCCGCTGCTTCTGGTCGGTGCCGTCGGGATGGGGCAGCTTCACCCACACGCTCAAGCCGCAGGAGCAGCGCGTGGAAGTTCAGGTCACGGAAGGCAGAGTCGCCGTAGCGCGGCTGGCGGTGAACGGCGTCACCAAAGGCCCATTCAACAAGGTTTCGGCGCGCCTGGGGGAGGACGCGTTGCAGGCAAGCCTGAAAACGGAGCCCACGCGCCGCATCATTAGCTTCGACCGGGAAATTACGGTCACGCCCGATCATCCGCTGGAAGTGGTGCTGACATAGCGTACCGGCTCGCTCCTGGTCCCTGCCGGGCTACATTATCCTTGAAGTAAGATAATAATAATTTGACTTACATATCGTGGTGTGGTATCCAATAATCAGGAGATGTGACCTATGAAGCTCGAAACCAGCGTGGTGACGTCCAAGGGTCAACTCGTGATTCCCGCGCGGCTGCGCCGGAGGTTTGCGATCAAAAAGGGTACCGTGGTGGTGTTTTCAGAGGATGGGAGGCGCATGATCTTGCAACCCGTCACCCGCGAATTCATCCGGAGCCTGCGCGGCTCGCTAGAGGGCGAGCCCTCGGCGCTCGACGTACTGTTGCAGGAGCGGCAGCGGGAGCGCGCTTTATGACGACGTACGTGCTGGACGCGAGCGCGCTCATGACGTTTTTCGAGAACCGCGCCGGCGCCGCTAAGGTGGAGGAGTTGTTGGCCAAGGCCGCTGACGCCGAGCGGCCGCTGGCGATGTGTGTGGTCAATTGGGGGGAGGTATATTACTCGCTCTGGCGCGCGCGTGGCGAGAAAATCGCGCGCGCCAAACTGCTTGAAATCGCCCAACTCCCCATTGAAGTAGTGGACGCCGACATGCAGCTCACGGAGGAAGCTGCGAGCCTCAAAGGTAGATACAACCTGCCTTACGCAGATGCTTTCGCTGGCGCCCTAGCCCGTTCCCGCAAAGCCGCCTTGGTAACCAGCGACAGAGATTTTGAACGCGTAGCGAGCGAACTGAACACCCTTTGGGTGTGATTGTGTACGCCGGACTCCGGCCTGGTCTATTCCTTCAACCCCACCAGGTGCGGGTCGAGGCGCTCTTCCGACTGCATCAATTCATCCCAAGTGAACTCCGCCTGCTTATAGGCAGCGGTCCGGCCGAGGATGGTGGCGAGATTGCTGCGCACCGCCGGCGCCACCGTACAGTAGTCGAGCTTGCCGGATGTAACCTGATCGTAAAAGGTGGCGATATTGCGGACCGCCCCGGTGGCGTAAAGCATGCTGTCGCGGCCTCCGGCGTAAATCACCTTGCCTTTGATCCCCACATCGCCGGCGTAGTGCGTGTCGATGGCGCCTTCCGTGCCGAACATCTGGCAGCGGATATCGTCTGCGCCCTGGCCATACTGCTTGGAGTAGAACGTGACCAGCACGTCGTTGGGGAACCAGAAGATCACCGAGAAGTAGTCCCACACGTCGCCGATCGTACGGGACTTCAGGCCGCCGGTGCCCAGCGCCTTAACCGGATGCTGATCGAGAATCCAGGTCATCACGTCGATGGCGTGGATGTTCTGCTCGGTGATGATGTCGCCCGAAAGCGCCCGGCTGATGCCCCACGCGCGCAGCCGACGTTCCGGATCCTGCGGATTCACCATCAGGTTGGGGATCATCTTTGGCCACGGAGAGCCCGCCACGTACGACGCCTCGCCGCTGATAATGCGGCCAATGTCGCCTTCCTGTTGCACGCGCCGGATGGCTTCCTGGTAAAAGGGATCGGTGCGCGTCTGGAAGTCAATGAGATAGGCAAGCTTCTTTTCCCCGGCTTTCTTCGCACTGGCTTCAATGCTGCGGCAGCCGGGGACATCCACGGCCATCGGCTTGGCGAGGTACGCATGCACGCCCGCATCAATCGCAGCGGCGGCCTGCTCGGCGTGAAAGTAGGGGGGGCTTTCGATGGCGACGGCGTCAACCTTGGCATCCAGCAATCTCTGGTAACACTTCAGGCCCGTGAACCGCCGGGATGCGGGAATATTGAACTTGTCGCCGAACGCATTCACCCGGTCCGGGAAGTAATCCGCGGCCGCGCTGATTTCGTATCCGCCGTGCTTTTGGAAAAGGCCGGCAATCCACGTCCCGCGGCTGCCGCAGCCGATGGAGCCGAGCGCAATTTTGGAACTGACTTGCGAGCCACGCGCCAGTCCCGGCTTCATGATGCTGAATGCCGTCGCCGCCCCGGCGCCGGACAGGAATGCACGCCGATTCAGGCCGCTGCGGCCGTGTTCTGCATGGGGATCACCTGCTTTGGTCGTCATGATGGTAGGCCTCCTTGCTATGAATCCGAATTTTGCGGCTGCCAGAGTAGCACTGGCGCGGAGAGAAGTCCATTAGGCGCTGAGGCACAGCGCGGCAGAGCCGCAGCCAAACTGACGGCTACATGCGTGGCTTACGGGGAGGGAGTGAGCAATTGGGATTGATAAACAGCCACAGGATGCCGCCCACGGCGCAGAAGGCGGCGGAGGTTAAGAATGACACGGTCCAGCCAAAATGCGCGGCAATAGCGGGCGTGGTGACGGCGGTGACGGCGCCGCCCGCTTGCGCGCCCATGTTCATAAAACCGGAGAGCGATCCGGCGGAGCCCTTGCCGAAATCGGCGGACAGCGCGAAGTACGAGCTTTGGGCGAGGTAGAGCGAACCGGCGCCCAACGCCAAAATCGCGCTGGCTGCGGCGGCGGTGGACAGTTGCGAACCCGCCGCCATAAACGCCCCGGCGCCGACCATGCCGAAGGCGGCCACACCGCAACGCCCCCACCGGCGCCCCAGTCGGCGGCACACGGCGTCGGCAATCCAGCCGCCCAACGCCGACCCCACCGCCATGGCGATAAAGGGCAACATACCGAGGTAGCTCGCGGTTTGGAGGTTCAGGCCACGGACGCGGGTGAGGTAGATAAAGAACCACGTGAAGAATATCGCGGGCGTGTATCCGTAACAGAAGTAGCTGAGGGTGAGTGCCCAAACGTCCTTGCTTCCGAGAATAGTGGCCCACGAGAGTTTAGGCGCCTGAATGGGATCGGCTTGTGGGATGCCTTGATGAATCCACTTTCTCTCCGCATCGTTCACCCACGAGTGCTGGTCAGGATGGTCGCGCGCCATCCCATACCAGGCCGCGCCGGCCAGCAATCCCAGCACGGCGCATACCCAGAAGGACGAGCGCCAACCCAGGTGCACCATGACGTAACGAATGATCGGAGGTGCAAGGGCCGAGCCCCCGCCGACGCCGGCAAAGATCAGGCCATTGGCGAGGCCACGCTCGGCGGTGGGTATCCAATTCGCCATCCAGCGGTTGGAACTCGGGTACATCACGGACTCGCCCATGCCCAGCAGGAATCGCACCGACCAGATCATCAAGAATGCCTGTGCGATCCCGGCGGGAAAGCTGGCCGTAAGAGCGGTGAAGCCGGCCCACCACGCGGCGCCCAAGAGCAGCGTGCGGCGCGCCCCCAGGCGGTCAACCGTCCAGCCTCCGGCTACCTGGAACAGCCCGTAGCCGATGAAAAAGGCGCTGAAGATCTTCCCGAGCTGCATGTCGGCCAGGTGGAAATCCTGGCATATCGAATGCCCGGCAATGGAGATGTTGACCCGGTCGAGGAAACTGATCGCCCCCATAAAGGAGACCCATACCACCAGGACCCAACGGATACGGGTTTTCTCAACGGAGTTAATGATGGTATCCATACGATGCGGAGACGGCATTACTACCGTCCTGGTGCGAGGTAACCTTGCCCCTATGACGCCATGTGGCGAGGCAAGCTCGCCACCGCGCGAGGCACCACAGAGTCCCATGGTTTGAGCAGGAAGGCAATGGGGAATGCAGGGGAGCGGCAGATTGCGGCGTGACAGTACAGGATTTGACCGGAGGCAAAGTACGGGAAGATACTTGCAGCAGCAAACATGGAAATGTCGTATAATGCCCTCATCTCCAGGCAGGAGGCCGACCATGAATAGCAAGGCCTTACGTCATGGGTTTCAGTTGTTGGTTCTCGGGATCTTCGGATTATCCACCTTTGCTTTTGCCCAACAAAACCTATCGCACGTGCGGGTGGTGCGGTTGAGCTACGTCAGCGGCACCGTGGCCCTGAAACGGCCGACCTCCACGGAATGGGCAAAGGCGCAGGTAAACACTCCCATCCAGGAAGGGTTCGAGATTTCGACTTCCGCCCAAAGCTACGCTGAGGTGGAATTCGAGAACGGCTCGACGGCGCGCTTGGGCGAGCTCTCCAAGGTGAACTTCGACCAACTGGCGATGGATGAGCAGGGAAACAAGCTGAACCGCATCACATTTGAACAGGGGTACGCAACATTTCACCTTCTGCCGGAACACCACGATGCGTACAGCGTGAAGATTGCCGAAACCACACTGACCCCGAACGGCAAGACCGAATTCCGCACCGACCTTGACCGCGGTAAAGCACGGGTGGAAGTATTCTCAGGCTCCGTGGAAGCTGCCGCGCCCAACCAGAAGACCGCGAAATTGGGCAAGGAAAAGGTGCTGGAATTTGATACGGCGTCCCAGCAAATGGCGATGAACGAAACGCAGGGAATCGCCAAAGATGCCTGGGATAAGTGGACATCGCAGCGCGACACTCAAACCCAGTTGTCGTTCAACGATCAGGCAGTGCCGGCCACGGGGCCTCTTTACGGGTGGGGCGACCTCAACGCGTACGGCGAATGGGGGTACTTCCCCGGGTTCGGGTATGGCTGGTCGCCGTTCGCAGCGGCCGGCTGGTCGCCGTATACGATGGGGATGTGGAATTGGTATCCGGGAATGGGTTACACGTGGATCTCCGGTGAGCCGTGGGGCTGGCTGCCTTACCATTACGGCAATTGGGATTTCTCACCCGGCTTCGGCTGGTTCTGGACACCCGGGAATATGGGGGCCTTCTCCCCAGCATTAGTCAGTTGGTATTCAGGGCCAGGATGGATTGGCTGGGCGCCGCAGGGTGCGCTTGGGGTGGCGGGTCAAAGCATCGTCACCACCGTTCCGGGTGGCGTTGTTCAAAACGGACTGGCGGTGAGCCCAGAGACGGTGAACCATGTGCCGGTGACGGTGGGAACCAGGATCCGGACGCTGCCTTTCGAACCCGGCGCCGGAGCGCTGCTTTCCGGCACGCCGCTCTCGGGGAGTACGGCAGCGCTGTTCACCCCCCGGGCGGGCGCCGTACACTCGTCCGCGCCGAGTTCTATTCTCATGGGAGGCGCAGGGGAGAAGGAACTTGCGCTTGAGGGGGGGCACTCCAGCCATCAGCCACTGCGGGCGCGCATGGGAACAACCTTGGGCGGTCTGTACGCGGTGGGTGGCGGCGTGGGTGAATTTCGTGGCGATGCTTTTGCCGGCGTGAAAGGCCAAAAGGGAGTGGGCGGACCGCAATTCTCGCGCACCGCGGGCGGGCCGACCTTGCTGCCACATGGACAGCAGGCGGCGTTCGCTCGCCAGGGGGGCCCGACGTCCGGAGGGCAGGCCGGCGGCGGCCAGAGTTCAGTGAGTTCGTCGCCCAGCATGGCCGTTTCTAGTTCTAGCGCCGGGCACGCAGCCAGCGCCGGTCCATCAAGCTCAAGCAGTGGCGGGCACCACTAGCGCCGCGTGGTGGCCGAGCCCGCGCTCAGGAATGGTGGTAGAACCGGGTTCTATACCTGCGCGAGGCGCCTTGGAGTTCGCGAAGCTGCCGCCTTTGCCGCGGTTCCTGCTTTTCCCAACGAACCAGGAAGGCGGCAGCTTCGCGGCCGCACTCCAAGGTGCTTCGCGCATTATTCGCGGCATCGGAATCTTGCTCTCAACGCTGCAACTCATCTCCATCCTGATTCGTCTATCAATATAGAAGCCGGGTGTATAATCTCCGCACGAGGCCGACCGTGAGATACGATTGCATACGTCGTGTACTCGTGGTTGTGGTCGCGGGGCTGCTTTGCCTACCCGCAGCTCTCTTTTCGCAACAGGATTCTTCCCAGCTTGGTTCAGCGCGGCTGACGTCGGTTTGCGGAGTGCTGTCCCAACACAATTCAAGCTTGCGGTGATCTCTCTGATCTGGATTTGTCGTGTTTCAACATATGCGGTCTCCCCTGTTGACGGCCGGGGCCTTAAGTCGAGACTAAGAATTTAGCGAACCGGAGGATTTCAACTGTGAAAATACGGACGCTGGTTTTGGCGGCAATCAGTATCCTAGCTATTGTGGTGAGTTGGTTGGTGGGGAACCACCTACCAACTCGCGTGCGCGCGCAATCGACGGTAGGAGCGGTGACCGTCAGGCCGTTTACGCTGAAGGCCACCCTGTACAGCCAGGGCCAAGTTATCGACCACATAACTGCGGGCTACAGAGCAGACGGCAGCAACGTGATGCAGCGGAGTCTCTTTCCGGGAAAAGCGAATGAAGTCAGTCGTTACATACAGTTCTCAGACGGAAGAAATGTTAGGACCATGGACAGCGTGGGCATGGTTATCAACTATCCGGCGCAAAGTCCGCAAGTGATGGCGGGTGCTCTCCTCAGGAGATTTAATAATTCCGGCTCCAACTGTGTTTCAGCCAACCAAACATTTAGGGGATGGGACAGGATACTGGGGGAGCGTGTTGCTGTCATTACAGACGACGTGGAGGCAACTAAGCCACACGTGGTTACCCTAAAAACGGCACCGGGTCTCGGGTGTTGGATCCTTGCGTACCAATCGGTAGACGAAGAGGGGAACGTAATCATGGAGCAGAAGGCGGACAGTCTGGTTTACGAGGAGCCCGATCCGGCCCTTTTCAGCGTTTCTAGTGACTACCGGGCCGACAAGCCCAGTGTGGTGATGGGAGCTGTCTACAAGCACGCCGGCATCGTACCAGATGCAGACGACCTTAAGAGGTGGACTGACCAAGACACTCGCTGGGCGAAGGGGCAATAACGCGTGTCTTGCGGTGGCGGGGCCGGGAGTGATTCCGGCCCTCCACTTGGAAGAAATGGATAGCGGCGTAGAAATGACACCAGAAGCAACATATAACCGAGAGTGGGACGCAAGGGACGAACTGAGAGATTTGCCACAGGGAAGGCAGCCGGGCGGAGACATGGCAGCGTACCGGCTGGTTGGTCAGTTGCCCCATGGACAGCAGGCGGCGTTTGCTCGCCAAGGTGGTATGGAGGGCGGGGCGATCTCGAACGGGCGCGTTGGCGGCGCCAATTCAGTCAACTCGTCGCCCAGCATGGCCGTTTCTGGCACCTCCGGCGCCGGGCGTCCGGCCGGTTCTGGCCCAAGCACAAGTAGCGGCGCGCACCACTAACGCCGCGTAGTGGTTGGGCCGGCGCTCACGAATTCTAGTAAGAAAGAACTGAGTTCTATACCTGCGCGAAGCGCCTTGGAGTGCGGCCGCGAAGCTGCCGCTTCTGGCGTTCGTTGAGAAGACCAGAACCACGGCAAAGGTGGCAGCTTCGCGGCCGCACTCCCAGGCGCTTCGCGCATTTTCTGCCGCATCGGAATCTCGCCTTCAGAACTGCAACCCGTCTCCATCCTGTTTCGTCCATCAATATAGAAGCCGGGTGTATAATCTCCGCAGGAGGCCGGCCGTGAGATACGATTGCGTACGTCGTGTACTCGTGGTTGTAGTCGCGGGGCTGCTTTTCCTGCCGGCAGCTCTCTTTTCTCAGCAAGGTTCTTCCCAGCTTGACTCAGCGCGGCTTACTTCGCTGAGCGGCCAAGTGACGGTTACGCGCGCGGGCGCCGCGGAGAAGATCCCGGCAACCGTGAACATGCCCATTGAAGACGGCCTTGAGCTGTCAACGGCGAGTGGGGGTGCAGCCGCCGTGGCGCTTGCGAACGGATCCACCCTTCAACTCCAGGGACTCACCACCGCGCAATTCAGCCAATTCAGTAGCGAGGCCAATGGCGGCCAACCGAGCCAGGTCGCCTTGGAAAAGGGATACATCAACCTTCGCTTTGCATCTGAACGTCAACCTGGGTACGAGGTGAAGGTTGCTGACGCCACGCTGACCCCTTCGGGGAAAGCCCAATTCCTGGTCGGTTTCAATTCCGGGAAGGTGACCCTGTACGTGTCGTCAGGCGCCGTTTCGATCTCGGCACACGCCAACTCCCTTACGGTGAGCAAGGGGGAGGATCTGGAGTACGTGCCATCGCCGGGTGCGGAGGTTGCGAAATCGCATGCCAGGGTGGTTCGCCTGAGCTTCGTGAGCGGCGCGGTGATGCTCAAGCGGCCCGGCACCGCGGAACCAGCCAAGGCGTTGCTGAATACGCCCATTCAGGAGGGGTTCGAGCTTTCCACCGACGCCGGCGGTTATGCCGAAGTGGAATTTGAAAACGGGTCCACGGCGCGCATCGGCGAGCAATCGCAATTGCTCTTCCACCAATTGGCGCTGGATGCCGACGGCAACAAGCTGAACGGCATGACCTTTGAACAGGGATATGGCACGTTCCACTTTGTGCCCGAACACAATTTCGCGTCCGCGGCCAAACAGCGTGGAGCGGATGGCGTTATCCACTTTCTCCCCAAGTACAGTGGCGCCACCCGCGTCAAGATTGCGGACGCCGTTGTGACGGCGAGTGGCAAATGCGAGTTCCGTACCGACCTTGATCAGGACCACTTTCGCGTGGAAGTTTTCAATGGCTCGGTGGATGTTGACGCGCCGGGGGTGTCTTCCAGTCTGACTGAAGGCAAGACATTCGAACGCAGAATAGGCGGCACGGAAATGGCCGTCAACTCCCCGAAGCGAATTGTGAAGGACGCTTGGGACCAGTGGGCGGAGGCACGGGACAAGCAGGCAGAGCTTACGGCGATGGACGAGGCCGTGCATCCGATGGGGACAAGCTATGGCTGGGGTGACCTGAACACCTACGGTGAGTGGGTTTCGCTTGCCGGTGGCAGGTTCGGCTGGTCGCCTTACTCCCTGGCCGGTTGGTCGCCTTATACGAATGGGATGTGGTCATGGTACTCGGGCTACGGCTGGGCGTGGATTTCCGCCGACCCATGGGGCTGGGTGACTGACCACTGCGGGCTTTGGGATTTCGACGCGAGCTTCGGTTGGTATTGGATGAACCCGATGTACTCATGCGGGCTTTGGGAAGGTTCGCTGGTCAGTTGGTATATGGGACCGGGATGGATCGGCTGGCGGCCCCTAGGTTCGGGCAGCAGTACTGGATTCCCGGGGACGGGCCGCCCCGGACCCCGGCCACCCGTAGGCATTCATCCTCCCGGCGCGGGTCCCCGCATCAGGTCAGCCGAAATGATCCGAGTGCCCACTGCGGCCTTCCAGAATGGCCAAATGATTACGGCGCAAATCGCCACCCGCGTTCTGCCCCCGCAGGGAAGCAGGATCGACCGACCGCCTTTTGGACCCTCTCCGCAAGGGACGGGCGCAGCGATGGCGTCGGCGGCAGCATCGGCGACGACCCGTGGCTCGAGTTCAAGCTTCGCATCACACCACGGTGCGCCTTCCACCATCCTGATGGGGGGTGATGCAGCAAAGGAGAGCGCGCTGCTGGCAAGTCATCATGCCGGCCACGCGCCGTTGCGGGCATTCCAGGGCGCGACGCTGGGAGGCCACCTTGCTGTGCGGGGTACACCGGGTGAGTTTCGCGGCAGTGCTGTTACTGGAGGCGGAAGGCACGGCGGCTCGAGTGGCGGCGCTCCGGTTATTAGTAACCCTGGCGGCTCGCGCTCGTTCGGCGGCGGTTCAGGCGCTGTGGTCGCGGCCCATGGCTCCACAGGCGGTTCCCACGGCGGCAGTTCGGGCGGTGGCTACTCCGGTGGCGCACGCTCCAGCGGCGCGAGTTCCTCGGCGGGCGGCAGCCACAGCAGCGGGGGTGGCTTCTCCGGCGGCGGTGGTGGCGGACATCACTAATCACCTGCTTTGATCCTTCAGACTCTGAGACGCAGAGAATGCCGGTTGGACCCGCGGCCCCCTGCGTCTCCGTTCCTCCATGGTTATCAGCACTCATTGCTCTTTGTCTCACAAACTTCGTCTTGCCCACACCACAGCTTCACACGACATCGATTTTAGCCCGCGCAGCGGGCGCCGTCCTTTAGCCCACGGCGCAGCCGTGGGACACCGGTCGCGCCCACCGATTCGTCAGCCCCGGTAGGGGCGGCGTCAGGTCTCGCGCGTGGTTCAATCTCCGCCCTGCCGGCGCCCAGACGTCGCCCCTACCGGGGCTCAGATTCTCATCGCTACCTTTATCCCACGGCTGCGCCGTGGGCTAAAGGACGGCGCCCACTGCGCGGGCTTTTCAGACGTGGCTTTATAGCCTTGTGTCGGCTTTGACTCCGGGGCCGCCCATATGGATAATCGTGCGTCGTCCGAGATAGGAGAATTACCCAAGAATGCTTATGCGCTTGCAACCGTTCAAAAGCAATTGTCACTGTCTGGTACTACTGCTGATGTTGCTCGTCTTTCCGATCGGATTGTCTGTCAGCGCGCAGGACGCGGTGGCGCCTGGTGTCGTAACCGCTGCCGATTACGCGCGCGCCGAGAGATTCATGGGGTACAACACGGAGCCGCTGGTGTATCACGCGGTGCGGCCCGCGTGGACCAGCGACGAGCGTTTGTGGTACCGCGATGTCAGTGCCGATGGCGTGCACTTCGTAGTCTTTGACCCCATAAAGCTCGCCAAGGAGCCGGCTTTCGATCACGCCAGGCTGTCAGCGGCTCTTTCGCGGGCGGCAGGCAAGACTTACGAGCCGAACAAGCTTCCGTTCCGCGAAATCGAATTCTCGGCCGATGGCCAATCTGTTTCGCTTCACGTCGGCTCCCGCCGGTTCCAGTGCGACCGCCAGGGCCGGGTCTGTACTGAGGAGGGCAGCGCGAAAGGAGCAGCCGGCAGGGAAGGGCGGCGGGGCGGCGTGGGCAACGAGGTGTCTTCGCCGGACAAGAAGAAAGTGGCTTTTATACGCGAGTACAACCTGTGGGTGCGCGATGTGGCCAGCGGCAAAGAGACCCAGCTCACCACCGACGGCATCAAGGACTTCTCGTACGCCTTGGACAACGCGGGATGGGAGAAAAGTGACCGGCCGATCCTGATGTGGTCGCCGGACTCGAAGAAGATCGCCACTTTTCAGCAGGACCAACGGAAGGTGGGCGAGATGTACCTGGTTGAGACCAAGGTGGGCCATCCGGCGCTGCAAGCGTGGAAGTACCCGCTGCCGGGCGATGACGTAATAGCCACCATTCAGCGCGTCATCATCGAGGTGGAAACGCCGAAGGTGATTCGCCTGCGGATGGCGCCCGATCCTCACCGGTCCTCACTGTGCGACGACGTCGCCTGCCCGGATGGTCCATTTGAGGAGGCGGGTAATTGGACGGACGTTCAGTGGAGTCCGGATTCAACACGGCTGGCTTTCCTCTCCACCTCGCGCGACCACAAACAGGAGACACTGCGGATTGCCGACGCCGCGAACGGCCGCGTTCGGGACGTCATGGAAGAGCGCGTCGCGACGCAGTACGAATCTGGACAGGGCGGCGTGAACTGGCGCATCCTGTTCGGCTCGAACGAGTACATCTGGTACTCCGAGCGCGACAATTGGGGCCACCTCTACCTTTATGACCTGAGTTCGGGAACGCTGAAGGACCGCATCACCGCCGGCAACTGGGTGGTCACCCGGTTATTGCGCGTGGATGAGCAGGCGCGCACGGTCTATTTTCTGGCCGACGGGCGGGAACCCGGGTGCAATCCCTACTTCACTCATCTGTATCGCGCGGGACTCGATGGGCAGGGACTCGCGCTGTTGACGCCGGAAGATGCCGACCATGAGGTCAGCTTCTCGCGCTCGGCGCGCTTTTTCGTGGACAGCTACTCCCGGCCCGACGTTCCGCCCGTCACCGTGCTACGACAGTCCGACGGCAAGCTCCTGACGACCATCGAAAAGGCCGACATTTCCCAATTGCTGGCGACCGGGTGGAAACCGCCCCAGCCGATCATGGTTAAGGCGCGCGACGGATCGACCGACCTCTACGGCCTGATGTTCGCACCCACTCGACTTAACCCGCAGAAGAAGTATCCCATCATCAACCAAATTTATCCCGGGCCGCAGGAAGGGAGTGTCGGTAACTGGTCGTTCGCGTCCGCGCGCAGTGACGCACAGGCTCTGGCTGAACTCGGTTTCGTGGTGGTCGAGATCGAAGGCATGGGTAATCCGCTGCGCTCGAAGAAATTCCACGACGCCTATTACGGGAACATGGGTGACAACACACTGCCTGACCAGGTGGCCGGAATGACTCAACTGGCCCAGCGCTATCCGTGGATCGACCTCGCACGCGCCGGCATTTATGGCCATTCTGGCGGAGGTTACGCCGCGGCGGACGCGATGTTTCGTTACCCGGATTTCTTCAAGGTGGGAATTTCGGAGGCCGGTAACCATGACAATCGCGAGTACGAAGACGATTGGGGCGAGCGCTACCAGGGACTGCTGACGCGCTCACCGGACGGCGCTACGAACTACGACGACCAAGCCAACGAGAATATCGCCAAAAACCTGAAGGGCCACCTGCTGCTGGCCCACGGCACGCTCGACGACAACGTGCCGCCATATAACACGCTGCTGGTGGTGAACGAGTTGATTAAGGCGAATAAGGATTTCGATCTGCTCCTGCTGCCCAACCGCCGGCATGGGTTCGGCAATGAGCCGTACATGGTGCGAAGACGGTGGGACTACTTCGTGCGCTATCTACTGGGCGCCGAGCCGCCGAAGGAATATCGGCTGAAGCCGCCGCCCGACCCGTTCGCGGCGCCGTAACCGGGGCCCACGTCCGCCGGTAAAAGAGCCCGTAAAACGAAATGACCGCGCTGAACTCCGACGTTCCGCTTTGTGATAGTATTCGGATAGTGCTCATTCAGCGGCAGAGGAAGTAATCCGCGTCACTGAGAAGGCAACCTCTCGCATCTCAATAGGCGAGTTCCGCAGCCGGGAGGAATAGCCGATGAGGGTTGTGGTACAAGCAAATTTCGTACTTTACGGCGTTGCCAAGCGTGAGGGCGACTGGTTTATTGCGCATTGCCCTCCGCTTGACGTTACCACGCAAGGCCGGACCCTTGCAGAAGCCAAAGCTAATCTAGTCGAGGCGTCGGAGTTGTTCATCGCCAGTTGTCTGGAACGTGGAACTCTGGACCAAGCCATGAAAGAACTGGGATTTGTGCCTTTCAAGGCTAAACCGCGAAATATCCGAAATGCCTTTCCCATTTCCATCCCAATACCATTCGGATTCGAGAAGAACCTACCGTGCCGCGCTTAACTCCCCTGAACTGGCATCATTTCCGGCCTCATACGAACTGCTGGGATTGACCGCGATGCTTTTCTGGAACTCCTCGAACGATGTTAAAACCTTCGCTCACCAATTGGTAATCGAGCCATCCGGCCGATGAAACATGGGGATGGGCCGTTTGGGTTCGGTAATCTCGGCCGCCAGTTGCAGCGGCTTGGTGTCAAGTGTTACCCCCAATCCCGGTCGGCGGTTTGGCCACAACTTGCCGTTGTGGAAGTCGTAGCATTCGGGCAGGTGCGGGTAGTCATGGCGGCCGCCGCCGGTCATTTCCATCAGGACCGGCCCGGAAAACACCGAGCACGCGTGCACCAGCGCGGCTTCCGAAATCGGCCCGGTGAAGTGCGGGATCAATCCCACATAGTGGGTCTCACAGAGCGCCTGGATTTTCATGTACTCGGTGATGCCGCCCACGTTGGGAAGGGTGACGCGCGCGTAGTCGATGAGTTGCTGCTCGATGAGATCGTTCACGTCCCATTTGCTGCCGAACTGCTCACCCACAGCGATGGGAACCTTGACGTGCTGGCGCAGTTCACGATAGACGGCGGGGTTTTCAGAGCGCACCAGATCTTCCGCGAAATAAGGCGCCAGCGGCTCAATCAGCGTGCTGAGCCGTACTGCATCCGGGAAATCAAGGCGCGTGTGATAATCGAGGGCCCAATCGCCGTCTTTGCCCACGCCCTCGCGAATCTCCACACAATCCTGGTAGGTCTTATCCACCGCCTGATGCGAGTTGAATGCCTGGCCCGGCGGTGGGTCCGCGGTGGCGTAGCGAAAGGCTCGGAAACCCGCTTCGATGCAGGCGCGCGCCGTTTCCTTCAAGCTGCCATGGGAAGGGAATCCGGTGGAATAGCACTCAACGTGGTCGCGCGAAAGCCCGCCGAGCAAGTCGTACACGGGCACGCCCAGCGCCTTGCCCTTGATGTCCCACAACGCCAGGTCCAGCGCCCCCAATGCGTCCAGTTTCTCGCGGCCTGCCGGGTAGAAGTAGCCGCAGAACATCATCTGCCACAGATGGTCGATGCGCGAAAGGTTCTCGCCAATCAGCATGGCGGCGCACTGCCCCACCATGTCTTTGCTGCCGCCTTCGCCGATGCCGGTAATCCCCTGGTCGGTCTCGATGGTGACAATGTGGAAGCTCTGGTTGAACGTCGGCCCGGAGGCCGGGTTCAGGTAGAAGCGGATGCGGGTGATCTTCATGGGCGGCGGCGTTGCGGCCTTTGTCGCCGAGGGCAGATTCGCGAGTCCCGCGGCTCCCCCCACGCTTGCTAGTTGCAAAAAGGAACGACGTTTCATAGCGGCCTCCCCTACGGTCAACATCGATACTGATTCCCCTGTCACCTGTCTTATCGCACCGGCGCCGGCAGCACGTCGTGATAGTTCGGGTAAGCCGGTTTCGCGTGCGTGGGCAGGGGATGGTTCTTCAGCGCCTCCATGACCACTTGCACCGCGCGCTCGAGTTGCGGATCATGGCCCTCGCGCACCAGTTTGGGGTCCAGCTCAACTTCAACGTCGGGCGAGATGCCTTGATTCTCGACCTCCCACTGGCCTTTTAAGCCGTAAATGGCCCAACGCGGCGCGGTCACCGAGCCGCCGTCCATAAGCTGGGGGTAGCCGCCGATTCCTACCAGGCCTCCCCACGTGCGCATGCCCACGAGGGGCCCAACGCCCGCCTTGCGGAAGTACCAGGGCATGGCGTCGCCGCCGGAACCCGCAAATTCATTGATGATCATGGCCTTCGGGCCGAAGATGGCTTCCTCGGGTTCGGAATAACTCTCGCCTTCGCGGGTCATCACCAGGCTCATCACGGGGCGGTGCAGGTAATCGATGATATAGTCCGCCAACTGGCCGCCGCCATTAAAGCGCTCATCCAGCACCGCACCCTGCTTTCCGACTTGGGCGAAGTAGTAGCGGTTGAAGTTGGTGTAACCGCCGCCGGCGGTGTTGGGCAGATAGACATAGGCCAGCTTCCCGCCGCTGAGTTCGTCCACCTTGCGGCGATTCCCCTCGATCCAGGCGAGTCCCCGCAACGCGGTCTCATCGTCCACAGGCATCACGGTTACATCGCGCGAGCCCGAACCGTCCGGATGCGGGCCAACCTTGAGCACGATCTGCTTACCCGCCGTTTCCTGGAAAAAGCTGTATATCTCGTCGTTCGCGGTCAGGTCGCGCCCATTGATGGCCAGCAGGTATTCACCCTCTTTCATGTTGACGCCGGGTTGGGTGAGCGGGGCGTGGAGTTGCGGATTCCAGTTCTCGCCATTAAAGATCCGCGCAAAACGGTAGCGGCCGCTGTCCAGGGTGTAGTCAGCGCCGAGCAGACCCACGTGAACGGCTTGAATCTCGGGATGCTTGCCGCCGCCCACATACATATGGAGCACGTTGATGTTGCCCAGCATGTCTCCCAGCAAGTAATTGAAGTCGGCGCGGCTGGTGATTCCCGGCAAGAAAGGCGCATAGGCTTGCTCGGCTTTCTCCAAGTCGAGTCCGTGGAAATGGGGATCATAGAAGAAGTCACGCTCGATCCGCCACACCTCATGGAACATCTGCTTCCACTCGTCGTGAGGGACCACGTAGACTTCCATCGCTCCAGTGTTCAACATGCCTTTGCCGGACTGCGGCGCTTTATCCGCCGGATTAATAAACCAATGCTCGCCCTCGCGGTAGAGGACCTTTTCACCGTTGAAGGAAACGTCGAATGCGGAGATGCCGTCGAGCAGCTTTTCCGTCTTGCGCGTCTTCATCTCAAACCGTTGCACGGTGAGGTGAGGCGGGCCGAACTCCCTTTCCACCAGTGGACCTTCCACGACGTAGAGAACACCCTCCTTGCCGGCAAACAGTCCATAATAGTTACGCGCGGGAATGGGCAACGCGAGCACGCGCTGGCTGAGTCCATCAAAATCAATTTGCACCTTAACGGCTTCCGCTTTCTTAGCTTCCTCTTTGGATTTGTCTGCCCCGGCCTTTGGGGCAGCTTCCGGCTTTTCCTCGTCGCTTTCGGGCGCCAGCGGCGAAGGCAGATCCTTGCGCAGCACCGCCACGTAGACGTTGCGAGTCACAGGGTGCTCTTCGCTGGTCATGTCCAGCCAGCCGGTGCTCAGCCCCATGTTGGTACTCGCGGTGAAGTAGAGGTATTTCCCATTTTTGTCGAAGGCCGGATAAAGGGCGTCGCTCATGCCGTCGGTAACCTGTGTGGTCTTTTGGCTTTCCAGCGAATACACGAATACGGCGCGCATGTGATTTTCGAGCTGCAGAGTGTAGGTGAGCCACTTGTTGTCGGGTGACCATTGCATGTCAAATTCGTGCAAAGGTGAATCGAAGCGGTCCGTGTCCACCTTGATCGGCGAAGGATGATCGACGTCCACGTACCAGAGGTTCAGCCGTTTATCGCTGTAGGCGATTTTCTTGCTGTCAGGCGACCACGTGGGCGCATAGAAGAAGGATGGCGGCTTGCCCAGGTCAATCTTCTTCACGGTTCCCAGTCCGTTCTGGTCGCGGATGTGAAGCGCGTATTCCCCGGATTCATCGGAAAAGTAGGCGATGGACTTGCCATCGGGCGACCACGAGGGATCGCGCTCCTCTACGCCCGGGGTATTGGTGAGATTTCGCACATCGCCCTTTTCCGCGGGCGCGGTGAGGATTTCGCCATGTGCTTCAAACACCGCGCGGGCGCCGGTGGGAGAAATGCCCGCACTCAAAATCTGTTGGTTCGTGATCTTCTCAAAATGCGGGCGCACCTGCGGCATGTCACCCGCGACGCTGATCGGCACCTCGTGTGTTTTGCCGGAATGCAGGTCATAGAGGTGAATCGAGCCGAACCGCTCGTAGACAATGGCGCCCGGCCCGGCCGAGGCGGATTTCAGGTCAAAGCCGTCGTTCTTGATTAGCGATTTCACCTGCTGGGTCTTGGTGTCAAAGGAGAATAGTGTGACGGGCCCCTCACGATCAGAGAGGAAATAAACGCGATCACCAATCCACATCGGGCTGAAATCGTTCGAGTTCTCGCGCGGGATGCGGGTGATGCTGGAATCCGCCAAGTCGGCGATCCAGATGATAGCAGCATTACCGCCGCGATAATGTTTGATGGCGACGTAGGCATCAATGGCGCCGAGACGCCGGTTCCAGCGCGGCACGTAGGCGAGGTGCGTTCCATCGGGGGAGTACGATCCCTCCACGCCCATGGGCAAGGGCAGCGGGGTAGGGAAGCCCCCGGTGGCAGGCGCGGTGTAGAGCCGCTCAAAACGCGAGTAGCTGCTGCGGGTGGTGCGGAACAGAATATTGCGCCCATCGCTCGTCCAGCCGACGGCCACATCGGAACCGGGATGATAAGTCAGGCGGCGCGGTTCACCGCCACTCGCGGCAACCACGTACACGTCATCATTGCCATCATAATTGCCCGTGTAGGCGATCATGGTGCCATCCGGCGAGAAGATGGGATGACTCAGCACGCCGGTGCCGGTCACCAGGCGCTGGGCGTCACCACCGGCACGGTTGACAATCCAGATGTCGCCGCCGAAGGCGAAGGCTATCTGCGTTTTGCTGAGCGTAGGGCTTTGCAGGAGCAACGGCCCCGGGTCCGCCGCGAACGTCACGCTAGATGCAAACAACACAAACAGGCTTGCCATCAGTAGACGACGCATAAACTCTCCCGGTTGAGCAGTGAATTTCCGTTAGACCGCACGCGGCGATTATCCCAGATTCTTGAATGTTTTCAACCGAAGATGTGAAAGAGTGTAGAATGCTGGCCCGAGAAGGGGGGGAGTTCTCATGACATATACTCGGCAATGGTCATCCCAAGACCCGCAAAAACACTCAGTCGCCGGCAATACGAACGGCTGTGACAGTGGGTGTTCCTCGGGTACTTTGGACCGCCGCCTCATGCTGAAGACATTGGCAGTGTCGGCCACCGCCGCGCTTCTTCCCTCAGCCGTATGGGGAGCGAGCGCGCCTTCACCAAATGCGCTCTGGAAACCGGGGAACAACTCTACGTCGCCCGTCAAGAATCCCGCCTGGTTCGGCTTTAACCTGCTCGAGTACTTTTCCACGGACCCGGACTGGATGAGGTACTTCCCTTATAAGAACGACGGCATGTTCCTGGAAGATGATTTTCGCTGGATACGCGATTGGGGTTTCAACTTTGTCCGCCTGCCGATGGATTACCGCTTCTGGACCAGCAGTGATTTGATGACCATAGACCAGAAGCGTGTTGAGCCCATCGACCGTGCCATCCGCCTGGGCGAGAAGTATGGAATCCACGTCAACATCGGCCTGCATAGGGCGCCGGGAGAATGCATTCTGGACGGGATGGACGAGGCTCTGACGGGCATCCACATCACCGAGGAGCAGACCAGCGTTTACGAAAATGCCCGCACCCTGGACGCCTTTGTCCATCAATGGACATACTTTGCGAAACGCTACCAGAGCATACCTGCCGATCGCCTCAGCTTTAACCTGGTGAACGAGCCCGTGTACCGGCTGACTGCGGCTGAGGAGACCAAGCTCAAATCCCTCAAGCCCGATGATCCCTTAAACCGCGAAATCCAGCAGCAGCACGAACGCCAATACGTGCGGGTGGCACGCGCCGCCATTGACGCGATTCGGTCGGTTGATCCGCAACGCTTGATCGTCACCGACGGATATCCGGTGGCGGGTTCGCCCATACCTGAGCTCTTTGACACCGGCGTCATTCAAAACTGCCACACTTACATTCCCACCCTGTTGACGCACTACCAATGCGAGTGGGCGCGCGGTTTCGTCAGCAAAGACACGCCGGTGCCCACCTGGCCACTCACGGACCGGCAGGGGCGCGTTTACGACCGCGCGGCCCTGGCGGCGATATTCCAGCCCTGGGCCCGCCTGCCGCAGCAGGGCATTCGCATTCATTTCGGGGAGATGGGCGCGTATAAGCACACTCCGCCGCAAGTCGTGCTGGCCTGGTTTGATGACACGCTGGACGTGCTCAACAGCCTGCACACGGGTTGGGCGTTATGGAATTTCCGGGGACCTTTCGGAATTCTCGATACCGAACGCCCGGGCACCAAGTTCGAGGACTGGCACGGCCATCAACTTGACCGCCCCCTGCTGAGCGTGCTTCAGAGAAGGATGGAAATCTGAGGGGGGCTAACCTAAGCGACTCCGTTCGTGCAAGCCGCGTAGCGGCGACATCAGCGCCTGGTTGACCCACGGCTTGCGCCGTGGGCTAAAGGACTTCGCCCGCTTTCGCGGGCTTGGAAGACAATCCAACCAAACGCGGCGCGAGAGTACAGGACTGGGTTAAAATGGCTTGGAGGCTCACCCGTGCAGATTAATTCCAGGGCCGGCCAACCCGCCCAGCCACGCGATCTGGTCAACGTCCCAAAACTCATCACGGCGTATTTCAGTGAACGTCCCGATCCATCGATTAAGGGGCAGCGTGTATCGTTTGGCACCTCGGGCCATCGAGGCTCATCGTTGAGGTGCAGCTTCAACGAAGCGCACATCCTGGCCATCTCCCAAGCGATCTGTGAATACCGCAAGCAGCAGAACACCGATGGCCCTCTTTTCATCGGCAAGGACACGCATGCGCTGGCGGAATGCGGTTTTGTGACAGCGCTGGAAGTGCTCGCGGCCCATGGCGTTCACGTCATGGTGGATGCTGCCGGCGGGTATACTCCCACACCTGCTGTTTCCCATGCGATCTTGAGCTTCAATCAGGCGCGGCCCGCCGTCGTCGCGGACGGCATTGTGATCACGCCCTCGCACAATCCGCCCGAAGATGGAGGGTTCAAGTACAACCCCCCGCACGGCGGTCCGGCCGATACGAGCACGACCCAATGGATCGAGCAGCGCGCCAACCAAATTCTTGAAGATCATCTCCGGGCAGTTCGGCGCGTGCCCTACGCGCGGGCGCGGGCAGCGGATACGACCCACCCCCATGACTATGTCGCCGCTTACGTGAAGGACCTTGAATCCGTGGTCGATCTGGCCGCCATTCGAAGCGCCGGAGTGAAGGTTGGCGTTGACCCGCTCGGTGGCGCCAGCGTCGCCTATTGGGCCCCGATTCGCGACCGCTGCCACTTGAATCTGACCCTCGTCAACGCATTTGTGGACCCGACGTTCCGTTTCATGACCCTCGATTGGGACGGCAAGATCCGCATGGATTGCTCTTCGCCCTATGCGATGGCCGGGCTGATTGGGCAGAAGGAACACTTTGACGTGGCCTTTGCCAATGACACCGACGCCGACCGGCACGGCATTGTGACGCGCACGGGTGGGCTGATGAACCCCAATCATTATCTCGCCGTGGCCATCGATTATCTCTTTCAGAACCGGCCGGGCTGGCCCAAATCCGCCGCCGTCGGCAAGACATTGGTTAGCAGCAGCTTGATTGATGGCGTTGCCCGGCGGCTGGGGCGGAACCTTGTGGAAGTGCCGGTGGGGTTCAAATGGTTCGTCGACGGTCTCCTGGACGGCACCCTTGGTTTTGGCGGTGAAGAGAGCGCCGGAGCCTCATTTCTTCGCTTCAATGGGCAGGCGTGGACGACCGACAAAGATGGCCTCATCCTGGGGTTGCTCGCTGCCGAGATCACCGCGAAGACGGGGCACGACCCGGCCGAGCATTATCGCGAGCTCACGGCGGAATTTGGCGCCATGGTGTACGAGCGCACGGATACGCCCGCGACGCCCGACGAAAAACTGGCGCTGGGGAAGTTACAGCCCGCTCAAGTGCTGGATTCGGAGGTGGCAGGCGAAAAGATCATCGCGAAGTTCTCCGCCGCGCCGGGCAACAATGCCCCCATCGGAGGGATCAAGGTCGTCACCGAGCACGGATGGTTTGCCGCGCGGCCTTCCGGCACGGAAGATGTCTACAAGTTCTACGCCGAAAGCACCAAGGGAATCGAGCAGTTGCGCCGGATTCAGGAAGAAGGCCGCGCGCTGATTGCGCGCGCGCTTCGGAAGAGTTAGACGCCGGGCGTTTGGACAAAACCCCTCATCCCAACCCCCCATGAGCGTTAAAATAAGCCAAGGGTCAGCTTGCAAGTCTGCGAAGCAGGCGTCGTCATGTAGCCCACGGCAAAGCCGTGGGTCAACGAACGGACCATCAAGTTTCAAAAAGCCCGCGCAGCGGGCGTCGTCATGTAGCCCTCCGGGTGCCGCTTGGCCGCGATCGCCAAGACGATGTCGCCCGCGTCGCGGGCTTAAACAAACTTGTTGGTCCGTCCTTTATCCCATGGCTGTCGCCATGGGCTAAATGATGTTCGCCCGCTTCGCGGGCTTAAACCAATGCCGGCAACCAGCCTGCCTCTGGCCCTGCAAATCCGCCCCCGGCGCCGCCCGCTCCGCGGGCTTAAACCAATGCCGGCAACCCTGCGGACGCCATAACGCAGCTTACCCTTGCTATTTCACCACGCCTTGCAGCGGACTGGACGCTGTCGCGTAAAGCTTCTTTTCCATGCGCCCGGCGAGGAACGCTTGCCGCCCCGCCAGCACCGCGTTCTTCATGGCCTGGGCCATCAGCACCGTGTCCTGGGCGCCGGCGATGCCGGTGTTCATCAGCACGGCGTCCGCGCCCAGTTCCATGGCGATGGCCGCGTCTGAGGCAGTGCCTACGCCCGCGTCGATAATCAGGGGAACCTGCGTAATCATTTCACGCAGGATCCGGATGTTGGTGGGGTTTTGGATGCCCATTCCGGAACCGATGGGCGCCCCCAGCGGCATGATCGCCGCGGCGCCGGCGTCGACCAGGCGCCGCGCCGAAATCAAGTCATCATTGGTGTAGGGCATCACCACGAAGCCCTCTTTCGCCAGCGTTTCCGTGGCTTTCACCAATTCGAAGTTATCGGGGAACAGGGTCTTCTCATCGCCAATCACTTCCAGCTTGATCCAGTTGGAAAGGCCCACTTCCCGCGCCAACCGCGCCGTCCGGATGGCGTCATCGGCGGTGTAGCAACCGGCCGTGTTGGGAAGAATGAACAGCTTGGTGCGGTCAATGTAATCGAGCATCGATTCTTTGCTGCGGTCGGTCAGGTTCACGCGGCGCACTGCCACGGTCACGATCTCCGCGCCGGACGCTTCGTGCGCCCGCGCCATCTCCTGAAAGCTGCGATACTTTCCCGTGCCCACAATCAGGCGCGAGTGAAATTCCTTCCCCGCAATCCGCAGGACGTCGTTTTCCATTTATTTTGCCCTCGCTGTCGATTCTAGTCGGCGGTCCCAAAAATTGCAAAGGGCGATTCGGCTTCGGAATCCGGTATTCGGAATTACGGTACGGTCTCGGGCGTCGCCTGCCCTCCATTGCTGTCGAGGCCTTCGATCACCACGATGTTGCCATCCGGTTCGCGCTCGAGGGTGGGCGCATAGAGCCCCAGGAAATTGCGGCGCCACCAACAACCCGTTTTCCGCTTGGTCGCCAGATCCGTGAACCAATACTGCCACTCCACCGCGCGCACCCGGCTGGGCGGATTCTTCCCGAAGGGGTTACCGGCGAAAAGAGCGAGCACGTCAGCGCTGCCTTGCAGCAACCGCGCCTCCGCATTCACCACAAAGGGATAATCGCGCCATCCTCCCAGCGAGGCAAACCAGAGATTCCAATCAAAACGCGGTTGGAAAGGCGCATAGATCCTGGGCGCTGCGTACGGATTTTGAGGCTTATAGCGGAAAGGGTACGCAATCCAATTCACGCCGTCGCGCGAGCCTTGAAACTCGATTTCATACCGCGCCGTGGTCATGACCGCAAACAAACCATAGCGTTCTGAGATACGAAGCGGCTCCAAGGCTTCAATCGGGGCCACCGATAGCGGCAAGGCCGGAACAAACAACAATAGAAGCTGCACGGCGGTGTTGTAGAAAATCCAGGTGAGAAAGAAGGCCTGGACGAAGACCCCAGCCGATCTGGCGAAAGAGACCGCCTTCGAACTGGACCCGCTAAGACCCACACTCCCCTCGTCCCCGTGGGGGACAGGGGCCGGAGGTGAGGGCGTTTCCCGCGCGGCGCTCAGCCGCAGACCACGCCAACTCTCGGCTCGCAGCCGCAAAAACGAAACAGCAGGCGCCAGGATCTCATCGTCGAGCAGCAATATGCCGAGCAACAAAACGAGGTAATTTAGAAACGCGAGATTGGCGGTCAGGATGATGCCAATTTGAAATGGCGTCACAATGAAAAAGCAGATGCGGCGGTAGCGCCGGGGCAGGAACAGCATCCACACAATGCCCAATTCGATACTCAAGGTAGCCAGGGTGACGGCGGCTTGGAACGCATGCGGGAGTTGCTGAGCGTACCAGCCGATCCAATCCGGCAACGGCCCGTTTTCGTAATAATGATCGAGCGCCGTCAGGTGGCGCCACTGCGGGTCGTGGCTGGCCCACTTCGCTACCCCGGATTCAAAGTAGATCTGGAACCAGAGCCATTGGAGCAGGAACAAGTTGGCCCGCGAAGGCGGCGTCTTTTCGCCCAGGCCCGGCCGCAACCCCCGCGGCGCAAAGAACAAACTCAGAAAACCCACCGCCATCAACATGCCGTCCGACTGATACGAGGAAAAATCCTGCGCCGCGCTGACGAAGGAGAGAAATAGGATCGCACAAATCGCGATCATGCCGCGCGGCCACACGTTCAGGACCAGAAGCAAGGACGCCAGAAGACCAATCGCGCAGAACGCCAGCAGGGCTCGATCGCTGGAGCCGAACCAGAGAAGGCTTGGGACCAGCAGAAAGCGCTTCGCTCCAAGCTGCTCGGCGGCAGCCTGCAAATAGCGGTCGGCGGGAAGAATGCCGTCGGGACCGATCAGGCCGCGAATCTGGAAGATCCAGGAATAGAATGCGGAGAAAAAGATCAGGCCGAGCGCCCGCAACCACAACCAGCGCGGCCACAGATGGCCCGGACGGCCGGCAGGCTCAGGACCTAAAACCCAGGCCAGGTCGCGCGCAAGGTTGCGGGGCATATAAAGCCATTTTACAGGGTTTTGGGCGCATCAACGTTTGCCGGCCGGCTTTTCAACTGTCGAGTCAACCTTCACCCGTTCTTTCGCCGAGAAGACGATGCGTCGCGACCAATCTGCCATGCGGGACCTAGAGCTGTGAGAGGCTCGCCGCACCTGTGCTTTGGCCGTTTGCAGGTCCGTGACGGACGTGCGATGATTTAGCTAGATTGGCTAGATCAAGGAGAGCTTTGATGACGTGGCGTCTGGCAGATGCTAAGAACCGCTTCAGTGAAGTGGTGAACCTCGCGCTGGCGGGGGACCCCCAACTCATATTGCGGCGACGCGACGCCGTGGTAGTGATGGCCCGCCGCGACTACGAAAAATTAACCGGTAAGCGACCGAGCTTTAAACAATTCCTCCTCGGTAAGGGTCCAAGCCTGCGGGAGCTCGATCTTCGTCGCATCAAATCTTCTATGCGAGACGTAAAACTGTGAAAGTCTCGCTGGACACTGACACTTGCGTGATCTCAGAATTACGGCACCCTAAAGGAAATCCGCGGGTCCGCCGAGCCGTCGACGCGCTCAAGGAAGAGGGTCTTTTCATCAGTGCTTTAATTGCTGCCGATAGGTTGGCCGCTATCTCACATTGGTTGCTGATTGTGCCAGGGGCGTGCCAAAGTCCGCCCTTGTCATAGCGTAATTCTCTTAAAAATATCACTTGACAAAGGAATATAGCCGCGAGTATTAGTTCCGTCAGCGGTGAGTCCTCATACAATTTGTGGAGGATGCAATGAAAGTCATTCGCATTTGCCTCCTACTCCTGGCCGCAGTCGCTGCGGCGGTCTCATTATCCCCAGTTTCACCCCGCACGTGTCACGAGGACGCCGACGATGCTTCTGGTGAACGAGCGAGGTGTCGTTACAAATGTCTGGGAAGGCAAGCTCGATTCTGAGCGGCAGGCTCAGATGCTTGCCGCCCTCCTCGGTGCTTGGCCCGAGGTCTCGGCTGGAATGGCCGGGCAGGCGTATGGAACGAGTCGGTAACGACGCCGCCTCAGGGCGGCGGCCCGAGAGCGGCGAACAAGGAGGATAACTCATGTCAACAAACATGAAGCAGGGAGCGTGGTTGGCTGTCATGGGGGGCTTGGTTGTGATATCGGGCCTGGCCGGCTTTGGTCTGTCGCCGGGCGGCGGTACTGCTAGCCCCGCAGGTCCCCAAGCCGCGGCGGGGGTGGCGGAGAGACGGGTGGAGGTCCTAATGGGCGGGGGCGGCCGGCTGAGCGCGGTGTGGTTACAAAAGATCACCGTCGGCGGGCACGAGATCCAATGCGGATTGTCCGGCCCTGACCCCGAGGAGCCCTATCCCGTCGTACCCTTCGAGGCGGGTGAGGACTGGCTCAAGGACATGTGGATCTACATCTACAACCGGACGGAGAAGAAGATCGCGTGGCTCGACATGTCTCTGGCATTCCCTGAGACGGGGAACGGTCGGACTGAGCCCCAGTGGATTTACCACATGGTCGCCGGCCGCGTGCCCGCCGTGGATGCCTTCAGTGGACGGACCGGTGAACCGATGCGCATCGACCCCAACTCAGTGCCGCTCTCCTTGCTGCCCCACCGTGAGCTGGCGTTGCACGTCGGCGACTATATTAAGCAGATTGAATCGCCCGTGGGGAAGCCGATCCCCGTTTCGCAGATTACTCAATGCGTTATCCGCATGCCCCGGGTGATCTTTGAGGATGGGATGCAGTGGGAAATGGATAAGGGCTACGGTGTTCCCGATCCGGAGCATCCCGGCCGATTTAAGCCGCTGGATCCTAATTATTATCCGGGAGGCATCATGGGACGCCCGCCGCAGCGGCCGCAGAGGTAGGGTGCCTCCGGGTCCCCTGTACCGGAACGAAGGGAGGTCGTCCTAGCGAGTATGCGCTAGAAACCCCAGTCTTTGAACCCCGCCACAGGGTGGTTGGCGCCGACACGCTGTCGGGTGTCTGCGTGTTGCTCCCTGGCGCCCATTTGCCGACGTATTCGCCGCAAGTATATCCCTCACGGCTTACGCTCACCATGCATGCCTCCTTTTATCTCTTGGTAGGTTATCCATAAGATAACGGCATAAAAATTGCTCGCTATGCCGCACGGAGGTGTGTCTTCTGCTCGGAATGGCGCAGCTAGGTAGGCTCGCAAGGCTCCTTGCCGCCCCTCACACGCTCGGCCGCGGCCCCGCCACGTGTCTTTCCCCAGGGCCTCAGCAAAAAACTCGGATGACGCCGGCCCGCTGGGCGGCCAAACCGGGCCGTGGAAACTCGAAATTCGAAACTGGAAACTGGAGATTTGAAACCGGACACGGGGAACTCGAAACTGGAAACTGGAAATTGGAAACTGGACTCGCCCTTGAGTTTCGAATTTCCAGTTTCCAGTTTCGAATTTCGAGTTTCCATGGCGGAAGAAAAAAATTTTACGAACAAAGCCACTAAGTTATTTAAAACAAAGCATATAATAACAAATTGACCGATAAAAAACGGACATTTTGGTTTAAGTATCGGACATTTTGGTTTAAGGTAATGACATTTTGGCGTGGCCATGCAGCATTTTTCGGACACTTTTGCCTAGGTGCGAGGTGTCAGGTGACCCCGGCGGCCAGCGCTTTTTCCGTTGCAAACCAAACCGCGTGAAACAAATTTGCCGGGATAACCCGAGAAGTTGCTGAAAACAAAAGGCGACGAATTTTGGACTTAGGTGCATCCGGCGATGTTGATGAAAACAGGTAACTTATTCGATCTATCCGGCGATGTTTATGGAAATAAAGCTGGTTACTGAAATTTCGCGATTTGGCGTTTCTCCTGGCGGGCAACGGCGGCGCCTCCAGCCAGAATTCCCGCGCCCGGTGCTGGGGTGAGAATCCCGCTGCCGGGGAAAGCGGCAGCAAGCTGGCGCACTCCATAGAGGTGAGACTTTGACGTGATCCTGGCAGCCATGCACCTTAATTTGCTTGCTCTTGGGTACAATGTTATAATCGGCCCCAATGTAAGGCCCGCGTGGAACTGCGCCTGGGGGAGCGAAGTGCTTTGGCACGCCTTCGCGAGCGGTGCAGCCGAGGATGCTGTTCTCAGCGCTCCGGGCTTGGGTGAATGGGAGGGGAGTACGTAGGAGTGGACACCACCGCGGTGGTGTCGCGAACTCTATGCGAGACTATCTCCATTCATGCCGGGTTCTCCTGCTAAGCGGGCTTCTGCTTTGCACCTTCCTTCCTTCACTTGCCAAAGCTGACCAGATCATCCAGTTGGTGGACGAGCAAGGCCGCAAGATCTACGTGAATACCGGCGAAACGTCTGTGCGTACGGATTGGATCACTCGCAACGGCCAGTCCAGTGCCGGCGGCAATGCGCCGCACATTCCTGCGAACATCAACGAACTGGTGGAAAAGACTGCGAACCGGTTTCAAGTGGATCCCGAACTGGTCCGCGCCGTCATCCGCGTTGAATCGGGCTACGACCCCAAGGCGGTTTCGAGCAAAGGCGCCATGGGGCTGATGCAATTGATTCCAGCAACGGCGCGCCGATTCGGTGTGGCGAACCCCTTCGACCCCAAACAGAACCTCGACGGCGGCGTAAATTACTTGAAGCACCTGTTGGATCTTTTTGGCGGCGACCTGGCGCTTTCACTGGCGGCTTACAACGCCGGTGAACACTCCGTGCAGCGTTCGGGAGGCATTCCGGCCATCCCCGAAACGCAGGATTACGTGCGCAAGGTAACCAGCATCTACCAAGGGGGGAATACGCCGCCATCGGCGAAGACCACTCCCAAGGAGCTGCCCAAGCCTCCGATTGATCGCTACGTCGATGAGTATGGGGTGGTGCATTACACCAATGTGGATTAGAAAGGCAGCGGTCAGTGTTCAGCCGTCAGTCATCAGTTGACAGTCGCCGGACAGCACTGGAGGTAGGCCTCTGTCGATGAGACTGACAGCCAGGATTGACAGCCGATGACTTTTCTACGAGGCCTAATTTGAGGGCAAACGGTTTACTAACTCGCGGTGAGGGGGCGCTCTTTCTTGCCGCAAGCCTGGTGTTCGCAGTGGCCGCTTCCGGCGCCGGCACGGCGGCGCGACGCCAGCGGGCCGCGGCGGCTTACGACAAAGCCCAGCAGATGCACGCAACCCTCGAAGCCCATCCCGAAAGCAGACGCACCAAAGAGGAATACAGGAAGGTCATCGACGCCTACATGGGGGTCTATCGGGCCTTCCCTGCCTACGGTAAGGCCCCTGCGGCGCTCGCGGCGGCGGCGGAACTCTACCAGGAAATGGGGCGGCAGTTTTCAAACGATTCGTATTTCCTGGACTCGATCAAGTCATACCGCTTCCTGATGAAGCAGTATCCGGACAGCCACATTTCCCGGGAAGCGCTGTTCACTATCGCAGAGGTTTATCGTCAGGACCTTGAAGATCCTGATGACGCGCGCAAGACCTACGAGCGATTCATTGAGATGTATCCCAAGTCTGACCGGGTGCCGGAAGCAAAGGAGCGGCTGCAGCAACTTCACCGGCAGGCGCAGGCCGGGTCCCATGCCGCGCCGCCTCCGCCTCCTGAGCAAATTTCGGAAAAGCCCAAGACCGTATTGGCTCCTCCGCCGGTGGTGGAGGCGGTTCCGGAAGAACATCCATCGGGACTGCGGGAAGTAACGGCAGTCCGCCGCTGGGTAGGCACCAACTACCTGCGTATCGTCATTGAGGTCGATGGGGAAGCCCAGTTTGAATCGGCACGGCTTTCCCACCCCGATCGCATTGTGCTTGACCTTCATGACGCCCGTCTGAGCCACGAACTGGTGGGGAAGACGTTTCCGGTGGAAAATGGCTACCTGCGCCAAGTGCGCGTAGCGCAGTTCTCTCCGCAGATTGCCCGAGTGGTTTTAGACGTCGAAAAGATTGTGAGTTATTCGATCTTCTCGCTGCCGAATCCCTATCGGCTGGTGATCGATGTCCAGGGGACCGCGCCGACCCAGATTGCCAGGACAGTGAAACCGGCGCCGCCAACAAGAGTCGGCAACGAAAGAAGTGATAAGGTTCATTCACCTGCGGTTACCACTCCCCCCGCCTCTTCGGTCCCCGTCGAGTCTGCCGTCAAAAGCGCGCCTCCGGCACCCACCATGGCCAAAAGCGAAAATGCGCCGGCTACGGTAACCAGCAACAACGAGAAGGAAACCGCTGTGCTCAGCCCTCCGCCGGTGCGCACACCAACCAAGAAGACCGAGGAGAAATCGACCGCGCCCACGTCAACAGGCGTGACTCCCGCGATCCTCCCTGCTGCGCCGACCGAATCCGGCTCTCGGACTTTGACCCGCGCCTTGGGACTGAAAATCGGACGTATCGTCATTGATCCCGGGCATGGCGGACATGACACGGGCACCATCGGACCCACGGGACTGGAAGAGAAAACGGTTGTGTTGGACGTCGGTCTGAAGTTGAAGAAGCTGCTGGAACAGAACACGGGGTGCGAGGTGGTGATGACGCGCAGTGACGATACGTTCATCCCGTTGGAAGAACGTACGGCCATCGCCAACCAAAAAGGCGCGGACCTGTTCATTTCCATTCATGCGAACGCCAGCCGCGACACCAGCGCACGCGGCATTGAGACCTATTACCTGAATTTTACCTCGAATGCCGACGCGTTGGAGGTGGCGGCCCGCGAAAACGCCTCGTCGCAGGAAGCCGTGCATCAACTTCAGGATTTGATCAAGAAGATTGCCTTGTCGGAAAAGATCGAGGAATCGGCCGATTTCGCCCGGCAGGTGCAGCGTGAAGTCTATACGCGGGTGTCCAAGGCCAGCGGCGCACAACGGGATCGCGGCATCAAGAAAGCACCGTTTGTCGTTTTGATCGGCGCCAATATGCCTTCCATCCTGGCGGAAATTTCGTTCCTCACCAATCCCCGGGACGAACGCCTGCTAAGGCGCTCCGACTATCGCGAAAAGATCGCGTACGCGCTCTATCAGGGTATCTTGGACTACTTGAAAGACCTGGGCGAAGTCAGGACGGCACAGCGTGCGACAAGGGACCAACCTTCTACGGATCAAACTTCTGTTCATCAATCTCCTGCTGCTACCCAGCCGGATTTCTGATATTCTGATTCTGATGTCACGAGTCTTTGCCAAGCAAGCGTGGCTGCTCACCGTCTTTGCGGTCTTTCCTCTCTTCTGCGATGCGCAGGGAAAACCTTTTATCATTCCCTTGGTGCCGGCCGCCGACTGGCGTCAGGTTGACTCCCAGTCGCTTCCGGTTGCGGCGGTCAGCAAGTACGGTGGCGACCTGGCGATCGAACAGGAATATGGAGTAAAGGATGCGGAATTAAGGACTTACCAACTGGGCAAGACGCGCATCCAGGTGCTGGTGGAACCTACGCAGGACGCAACCTCCGCTTATGGCCTGCTCACCTTTTACGAGACACCGGCGATGATGCCGGAAAAGGATCTCGCGCTGACGGAGAGCGAAGCCGGCCAGACATTGATGGCTCGCGGCACTAATTTCATCCGTTTTTTGCGCGGTTCGGCATCCAGTATTTCCGAGGGCGACTACAAGGCTTTGCTGCTGTTCGTAGGAGGGTCGAAGCCTTCTGCAAACGCAATGAGTAAATTGCCCCGCCCGATGCCGATAAAGGGATTACTGCCGGGGAGCGAAAAATACGTTGTGGGTTTGGAGGCGGCTAAACGCGTGCTTCCATCCTTCCGCACTGACCTGATCGGTTTTGACCAGAGCGCGGAGCTCCAATTGGGCCAGTACCAAACCAGCAAAGGCGCCTCCACGTTGATGTCGATCAGTTATCCCACGCCGCAAATCGCGCGGGTACGCTTCGGGTCTCTCAAGGACTTTCTGGCGTTGAATCAGGACCGCGGCGCCGATTCAGTTTATGGAAGACGCGAAGGATCGTATCTGTTCCTGGTGCTGAACGCGGGTAATCCGCAAACCGCCTCCATGATGTTGGCCCAGTTCGAAGTGACCGAAGGTGTAAGTTGGGATCAGCGTTACGAACCCGAAAGAACTTTCACCTTGCAAGTGGTGCGAATGATCCTCGCCATTTTTCTTCTCACCATAATACTCATCGGGGGATGCATTGTGGCAGGGGTCCTTTTCTTTGCGTCGCGGCGATTTGCGCGCAAGTTCTTTCCCGATTGGCAGTGGGGCCGTACGGACGAAGATCAGCTTATTCGCCTGAACCTCAGAACGTAGTAATCCATTGATATTAAGCACGTTATGACAAAAATGGGGACTGAAAGGCCATTTATCGGGCATTTCTGATTAATTCAATTTCGGATCCCAGATACTTGGCTAAGTTATAGAAATACAAGGAGTTTAGGTATCAAAAAAAACCTGAAAATTCCCTTGACATGGCGGGTGGGTTTTTCTAGACTCGCTAGGAGCTTAGATGGCGGAGCGCGTCCGCCATTCTATTCTCCTCCAGAAATGCTCACCCGCTGGAATGGCGGAAACGCTGGACCCGCTGGGTGAGCATTTTTGTGTTGATCGGCCGACGTAGCTCAGTTGGTAGAGCATCGGTTTCGTAAACCGAGGGTCACCAGTTCAAGTCTGGTCGTCGGCTCCAACCCTCATGTGCATGTAAATCTTACAATACACGCAACGGCGCCAACCGGAGCTTCTATCGCGACCGACGGATTCGTAGGGGCACGCCATAGCACGCCCCTATGAACGCGGTCGGAGAGATGCGCGTAACAAACTCAGCCACGTCGCATTTTCAGCTTTCGTGTCACGCACTTCAAATCCCACTGAGAGTAGTTTCCGGCTTTGCCGTATGATATGATTTGAAAAGCATGCGGAGGGTCGCAGCATCTCACTCACCAGCCCAGCCGATCCAAGGGGGCAGACAAATGAGGTCACGCATATCGATTATGATAGCAGCAGTCGCGGTGTTGGCGCTCGCGGCGGTCGGTATCATGATACAGCGAGAACGGGCGGAAGCCCAGAGGATGATGGTGTGGGGGTGATCCAGCCACAAGCCCCGCCTGATTGAAGCGGCACCGAACCATCGCAGCGCAACCGTGAATCTACGGTTATTCCTGTGGCCCGGGCGCGTGTGTGATGCGCAGAACCATTCGTCCCCTCACCATTTCTTTCCAAATCACCTTGGTTCAGTGTGAGGCCAATGAATCTCGATGCCTTGCTCCTGAATAACCCTTTGAAAGTCAGCCAGCATTTCTGGGGTGTTCCGCACTTTTCGTGGGGTCGCGGATCTCTCCAAACAATAGGCGCTCAGCATGCCGGCCGATTCGCCGATGTTCCACTCGGGCGGGTGCAGGCGGTAGCATCCGTTGGTGATGTGCGTCGTCCCGATATTCTTGCACGCGGGCAGCAGGTTCTCGACGCGTTGTGGGATCAGCGCACCGAGCGGAATTTGATAGGGCAGCGAGCTGATGTCGATGTAATTCGTTCCGCCGGTGGATGGATGCAGGTCGATGCGATAGCTGCCCACACCTACTGAATCGGCAAAGGGTTCGGCCGCCACCTCCTCGCGGCTTTTGCCGGTGAGCTTCATGCGCGCTTCGGTGCCAACATGTTGTTCCAGGATGGTGAATTCGGCCTTGATGCGCCGCGCTTCGCGGACGTACGGATATTTGGCCAAGCCGTCCTCTGTGCCCACAATGTCGTTGCGCAGGCGCAGGCCGGGCCATCCCGCTCCACCGTCGGGCCGGGGCGCCTCGGTTTGCAACCAGTACAGTAGCGAGAGACTTAACTGCTTCGCCCGCCGGAGGTTTCGCGCCGCTTCCGCTTCGGACACCTCGCAAATGTTGCCCAGCCAGTAGTCGTTTTCCTTCCAGTTCACCAGGGTAATGCTGCTGGCGTACGTGCCGGGCGCGAAATTCTGCTGGTCGGCGATGCAGCGGTAGCCCCACAGGTTCGCGTAATGGTCACTGCGGATCGAGCCCGTCGGGCCGGCATCCTGGGACGTGGGGTCGAACGAGTACTGATTGGGCTTCAGGGTAACCGGATCGGTCGCTTCAAAACTAAGTAGGCGGCCCGACCACGGCGGCGTGAGCGTGGGAACGTAATCATGCCAGAACGCGTACTCGGCGGGTCTCTCAATGGTGTGGTCCTCGCCCGGAAGATAATCGATGGCGAAACAGAACGTTATGCCCTGCATGTTTCCGGGCTGTGCTTCCGGGGCGGCATGGGGCTCACTCGTTTGTTTCCGCGACTCGGCGCCCGTCACATATTCGGTTCTGGTCAACGGCAAAAAGTCGCCGAGTTCAGTCGCGTCAATGAAGAATGGCGCCGAGAGCGTGATCAGGTTCCCGGTGTCGAGGCTCTTCACCGTAACCGTGCGAACTTCGTCGCGTTCGGTGTCGGCGGATACGGCCTTGTGGTTCAGGAGAATCGTCAGCCTGCCGGAGCTCGTGAACGGCGCAAGCATTTCGTTCAGCACCGCCAGCCCCACGCGAAACTCATGACACAGGGGCGATACCCAGCCGTTGCCGGGATTCAAATTCCAGCGCGCGCGGGCTTGGGGCGTGAGCGGATAATTGCGCCGATAGTACTCGCGAACGCGGTTCCGATATTCCCGATAGGAACGGGTGGCGCCGAACTGTTCGATCCACGGATGCTCGTCGGGCGGCACTGCCTGGGCCGTAAGCTGACCGCCGATCCAGTCCGTCTCCTCCACCAGAATTACGCGACGGCCATTGCGCGTGGCGGCGAGCGCAGCAGCGCAGCCACCCGTCCCGCCACCCACAACCACGACGTCCGCTTTCAATTCCCGAGCGCGAGTGCTCGCCGGCGGCGCGTTGGCCGCCTTGGCTCCCATGTTGAAGCTGCGGCTGGCGAGTATTGCGGAAGCTCCCATGCCTAAGTTCCTTGCGAATCGTCGACGGTTCATGAACGGATCCTTCCAGTTGAATTGATCCTGTGCCTCACATCTATGCGGCTGCAGCACAAGGTGTCCGGGTTATTGTAGGTCATGGGGCGGCGGACCGCCATTGCGTCGTGGTTCTTGATGATCCCGGCCTGAGTTGTTCTGTTACCATATAGGTTCGAAGACTTCGGGCAGGATGGATAACATGCTAACTGCGGTCCTACGCGATTTCGATCGGCTGGTGCTGGAAGATTGGCCCGTTCCCGAGCCGGGGCCTGATGACGTTCTGGTGCGCGTGAAGTCCTGCGGCATTTGCGCCACGGATTACAAGGCCATCAAGGGCATTCGTCGCAACGTGCGGTTCCCGCTGGTGCCCGGGCACGAACCGGCGGGCGTGGTGGCTGCGGTTGGGGCTCACGTCCGCAGTGTGAAGGAAGGCGACGAGGTGATTGTGTGTCCCAGCGGGTATTGCGGGTATTGCCGTTACTGCCGCATGGGTCAAATGCACTATTGCGAGCACCAGTACACGACGGGCGGTGACGGTCCGGAAGACGTCCGTCCCGGCAGCTTTGCGGAGTATGTGGTGACGGGGGCGAACACACTTTTCTCCAAGCCTGCCAACGCCAGCTTTGACGCTGCGTGCCAAACCGAACCTGTCAGCGGTGCGTGGAAGGGCATCATCCACTATTCGGAAATGCGCATAGGCGATGATGTGGTGATCATCGGCACGGGCGGAATCGGCATGTACTGCTTGATGGTGGCGAAGGCGGCGGGCGCGGGCCGCCTGATCGCGGTGGACGTCAGCGATTACGCGCTGGAAACGGCCCGCAAGCTGGGCGCAACCCATACGTTGAACCCCCGGCACACGGATGTGAAATCCGCCGTGTACCAGATTCTGCCGTTCGGGCCGGACATGGTGCTGGAAGCCGCCGGCCCGATCGAAGCGGTGAACCTGATGGTCAGTCTGTTGCGCCGCGGCACGCGCTGGAACATCTTCGGCATCACCACCCACGAGACGTTCACCCTGGATGGAGGCCTGATGCACTTCTTGGAGGCGCGCATGGACTCCAGCTTTTCCACCAATCCGCTGGCCATGGAGAATGCCATTCGATTGATTGAGCGCGGCGTGGTGAATCCCGAAAAGGTCATCTCCCACCGATTCCCATTGTGTGAAATCGGCAAGGCCATGGAAGTGATGGGAACAGCGGGAAGGAATAAGGTTGTTATTAATCCCTGACGGAAGGTGACGAGTGACAAGTGACGAGTGACAAGTGACGAGCAGCAAAGTCACTCATTCCGGCTGCAAGTGTTCCAACAGTGTGTCGTAGTCGTGCTTCGCTTCGTCGAGCACGGAATCCGCCGTGTCGAGCATGACCTCGACGCCGCACTGGAGGACTGCGCCTGACCCGCGCTTTCGGTAAATCGGAAGTGATCCAGTTTTCGCCCCCGGCGCGTACCGGCGGCCACGGCGGCTCTGACAATTCGATGAAAAACTTGGTTTTCGGGCGCTAGCCTGCGAACGATCCACTTGGGTTGCGAGCGGACGTTCACGCCGGCACCTTCGCGACGCTGCTCGGCGCCGCAGGCTACCGCAGCATCGAGCGGGGAGGGGAGAGAGTGAAGATCTCCAGTCTGGTACGGCTTTAGCGTACCGCATAGCCACAGCTCTGTTCCCGCAGTCAAGCCCAATAGGGTGGCATTCCCGCGCAGACAGATTCAACTTGTTTGTGCCGCAAGTCCAATAACCTGCTCAGTGGTCCTCCTGCGCGGGATTACGACCGTTCTTAGCCCAACCTTCGCAGATGCGCACTTTTTTGCGGGATAGTTGATCTGTCATTCGGGCTAATCCCTTATCAGTCAGTGCTGCGTTTTCTGAAGGGCGGTGTAGTGCCGACCTACCCTCTTTACAAGCCCTCCAGGAAGCTGTCAGGATGCGCGCTGACGATGTTTCTGCGCAGCAAGAGGCGAGTCAAAGACGGCAAGGAGCACCGCTATTGGAGCGTGGTGGAGAACCGGCGCGTGCGTGCGGGGCGGGTGGTGCAGCGGCAGGTCTTGTTTTTGGGAGAGATCAATGACCGCCAGCAGGGAGCGTGGCGGCAGACCTTGGAAGTCTTTGATGAAGCCGAGCAGCGGGCGCGGACGCTGAGCTTGTTTCCAGAGGATCGTGCAATTCCGGCCGACGCACTGGATGGCGTGCAGGTGAAGCTCAAGGAGATGGAGTTGCGGCGGCCGCGGGCGTTGGGCAACGACTGGCTGGGGTGCGAGCTGTGGCGGCAGTTGGGGTTGAGCGAATTTTGGGAGGAGCAACTGGGACGAGGGCGAGAAGAAGTGCCGTGGGGGAAGGTGCTGGAGTTGCTGGTGGTGAGCCGGTTGGTGCGCCGGGCAGCGAGTTCCGTTTGCATCGGCAAGGGTTTGACCAGAGTGCCATGGGCGATCTGTTGGGCACGGGCTTTGCCGTGGCGGAAAAGGACCGTTTGTATCGCTGTCTGGACCGCTTGGGGGAGCACAAGACAGCGTTGTTCGACCACCTGCGACAACGCTGGCAGGACTTGTTTCAGGCCCGCTTCGACGTACTGCTGTACGACCTGACGAGCACCTATATCGAAGGCGAAGGCGAGGAGATTCCCAAGGCAAAGTACGGCTACAGCCGGGATCACCGTTTCGATTGCCGGGCAGGTGGTGATCGCGCTGGTGGTGACGCCGGAAGGATTGCCGCTGGCTTACGAAGTGCTGGCGGGTAACACCTCGGACCGCACCACGCTGCGAGGATTTCTGGCCAAGATCGAAGCGCAGTATGGGCAGGCGCGGCGGGTGTGGGTGATGGACCGGGGCATTCCCAGCGACGAGGTGCTGGAAGAGATGCGCCAGCCGGGGCGGGAGAGGTTCTATCTGGTGGGTACGCCACGGGGCAAAATTCAGCAGTACGAAAAGCGGTGGTTGGAACTGCCCTGGCAGAAGGTGCGCGAGTCGGTGGAGGTGAAGTTGTTCGCGGAGGAGGGCGAACTCTATGTGCTGGCCAAGAGTGCAGGGCGGCGAGCCAAGGAACGAGCCATCCGCCGGCGCAAGTTAGCCCGTTTGCTGAAGACGTTGCGCAAGCTGCGCCGGAGCGCTCCGGCGCGCGATCAATTGCTGCTGCGCATCGGAGCGGCCAAGAAGGAAGCGGGGCGGGCCTTCGCGTTCGTGCCGATGCGGTTGCCCCAAGAGGGAGAAGCCGTCACCCGCCAGACGTTCTCTTTTCAGTTGAACAAAGAGAAGTTGCAGAAGGCGGAGCTGCGCGACGGGCACTATCTGCTGCGCTCGAACCTCGTGGGCGAAAATCCCTCGGTACTGTGGGAATGTTATATCCTCCTGACGCAGATCGAAGCCGCCTTCCGCACCTTGAAGAGCGAGTTGGGGCTGCGTCCGATTTATCACCAGGTAGAGAAGCGCGTGGAAGCCCACATCTTCGTGGCCTTCCTGGCTTATGCCCTCTCGGTGACCCTCAAGCAGCGGCTGGTCGCCTTAGCGCCGGGTCTGACGCCCCGTGCCGTGCTGGAAAAACTGGCCACGATTCAGATGCTCGATGTCTGCCTGCCCACGACCGACGGACGCTGGCTGATCATGCCCCGTTATACCCAGCCGGAACCTGACCAGTCGCTGCTGCTGCACCAGCTCAATCTGTCCTTGCCTGCACAGCCGCCGCCCCGCATCAAGGCCCCGCAGGAGGCTGCGCAGACCTTGCCGCGGAGACTGAAAATGTAGTGCCGACCCGGGCAATCGATTTGATGAAAAGAAAACACTTACGACTGCAATATGCCGTCAACTGCGAAAGTTCGGCTAGTGCGGGCCTCATTCAAATTACGCCGCCATCTTTATTTGCCATTGACATTTTGTCGCTCGCAGGGTATTACATTGATGTTGCTTCCATAAGGGCTGGGCTTTGCCTGAAAGTTGACTAATTCTGACGAGATTACTGCTTGGGCAGGATTCCAGTAAACTCGTTCTATAACCTTGCTAAGTGACATCGTGTCGCTTTAATCGTAATACCCAATTATCGCTTTTCAGGTTAAACGGAGATTGATTATCCGAATTTAGCAGCAAGAAAGTTGACTCTTGACACCGCAATAATGCACCCAAAATCGCTAATGTCAGCGTCCGTGAGGAGGGATAATGCGATTGAACCCATGGAGTTTGTTGCGGGTTACTCTGTTTACGCTCGCGTTCTCTCTCTGCGCGGTGCTTCCCAGCGCAGGCCAGAGCACGTTCGGATCAATCACGGGTACGGTTACGGACCCGAGCCACGCGGTGGTGCCGGAAGCTCAGGTGAGGGTCATCGACGAGGACACAGGGTCGGTGCGGACGGCGACCACGAACTCAAGCGGGGCCTATAACGTCTCGGATCTCAATCCCGGCACCTACCGCGTGCATGTGGAGGCCAAAGGCTTTACCGTGGCGGAAAGAGCCGGGGTGGCGCTCGCGGCGAACCAGGTCCTCGATGTTCCCATTCAGCTCACTTTGGGAACGACTGGGACAGTGGTGCAAGTAACCGGGGCTGCTCCCGCGATCGACACCAGCACGGGCGATTTGGCAAGCCAGAAGACCTCCCGTGACTTGGCGAGCCTGCCGATCATCTCGCGGCAATTTGGCGATCAAGGCTTCTACACCCTCATTCCCTACAATCCGGGAACAAGTTTCGCTGGAAACGGGAACTCGCTTCCCAATGTGGAAGGCGTTCGCCAGCAAACCGGTGTGCTGCCGACCATGGACGGAATCGCCGTAATGTCCTACCCGATTGGGGCTGGCCCCGTTCAGCCCGACCAAGACGCCATTCAAGAGGTGAACGTGCAAATCGCCAACGCTCCGGCGGAATTTGCGACGGCTTCCACCTTCTCGGTGGTCACGAAATCCGGGACCAACCAATACCACGGAAGGGCTTTCTGGGGTTGGAACGGCGATGCGCTCAACGCGCGGAGCTTTTTTGCCACTTCCGTGCCGTTCCGAGTTTACAACGATGCCGGAGGGAGTATCGGTGGTCCCATCAAGAAGAACAAAGTGTTCTTTTTCGTTGATTACGAACACTCCAGAGAATCGGCGGTAAACACCGGTGTCGATACGGTACCACTGGCTACTTGGCGTGAGGGGAATTTTCAAGATTTACTCCCCTCTACGGTTATCGTCAACCCTTTTACGGGGGCGCCCTATCCGAATAACCAGATTACCCAAGCCATCAACCCGGTCTCCCAGGCCGTTCTAAACCTTTACCCTCTGCCCAGTCCTGGCCTTTCCACAGCGCAATCCGCCAATTTAAATGTTACAAATCCTGGAGTCACGGGATTTACCAACATCGATCAATTTGATACTCGGGTCGACGTCAAGATAACTGACCGCGACGCGTTCTTTGCTCATGCCAGTTATCGCCGTTTGCCCCTGTCGTACAATTGCTTTTGGTCGCCCATCGCACCTGAAATCCAATTGCGCTCGGGCGAGACTGGAGTCCTCTCCTGGACGCATACGTTTTCACCCGTCCTGCTCAATGAATTTCGCACGGGAACCACGCGCCAGCGGAATTTCTACGAACCAGGCACTACCGGACAGAGCGTCATCCAGCAACTCGGGATCGCAGGGGTTAGTACCAACCCGGCCCTCCACGGCTTCCCCGCCTTCGATTTTGTCAATATCAACTCGCTGGACTTCGACCAGGACTGTGACAACTACGTGGTGAACCTTGATACGAACTTCGATTGGCTTGACAATCTGAGCTGGACGCACGGAAATCATTTTATGAAATTCGGGTTCAGCGCCATACGGGATCAGCGCGGGGGCAGCAGCATTTCCTCCAACATTTGGGGCAACTATAGCTTTGACGGTACCTTTACGGGTTTTGACGTGGCCGACCTTTACCTCGGACTCCCGCATGTTACCACCCTGGGTGTTCCGCCTCTGCCACTCTACTTGCACGGAACCACCTGGGGCGTGTACGCGGAAGACCAGTATAGGGTGACTTCCAACCTCACCCTGAATTATGGAGTGAGATGGGAATTGGAGGGAGCCTATTATGACAAAGGAGGGGCCATTTACAATTTTGATCCTAACAATGGCGACTTGGTGATTCCGAATGCGGGGTTGAACCAGCTCAATCCGTATTACCCTTCCAACATCACGATTCTTCCCGCCTCAAAAGTCGCCGGATATCCCAACGGGCCACTTATCAATACGAACTGGAAGGGCTTCTACCCTCGCGTGGGATTCGCCTATAAACCCTTCAAAGGCGGCAAGACGGTGATTCGGGGAGGATACGGGATTTACAGCAACATTATCTATGCTTGGGTTGGGCAATCCATGACGGGTGGACCCTTCGCGGGGGCCGCAACCTATTACAACAGTATCGTGGATGGCGCCCCTCTATTCAGTTTTCCTGAACCCTTCCTGACTACCAGCGCTCCCGCCGGCGTCCAGAACGTTTCGGGCGTCAATCCGCGTCTCCGCACGCCTTATACGCAGCAATGGAATTTGACCGTCGAACATCAAGTCCGCAGCATCGGCTTGCGTGCTTCTTACGTCGGAAGCCGAAGCGTCAACCTGGTCTACCAGCGAAATCTCAACCAGCCTCCGCCCAGCCTGCTGCCGTTCTCCAACAGCGAGCGACCGTTCCCGACGTATAACAATATTTCCTGGTACGATAGTGGCGGTAACGACTTCTACGGCGGACTCCAACTTTCTGCGACCAAAACGTACGGTCAAAACCTCACTTTTAACGCCGGTTACACTTGGGCGAGGGATCTGACCAACACCCAGGAGGGTGCGTTTGCGGGCCCGCAGATCCAAAACCAGTTCGACCGCGCGGTCGAAAAGGGCAACAACGGGATTACGCCCACTAATCGCTGGTATGGGTACACTGTCTACAAGTTGCCATTCGGTCGCGGCCAGCGCTTCCTGAGTAATTCCAACCGCCTAGAAAATGGCGCTCTGGGGGGATGGAATATGTCCTGGATTGCTTCCTACCAGTCTGGGCTCTTTTTCACCCCATCGTTCTCCACCACCGACCCCTCCAATACCAATAGTTTCGGGGGGCGGCCCGACCGGATTGCCGGGGCCTCTCTATATCCTGCCCAGCGTACGATTAATAATTGGTTCAATGCCGTGGCCTTCGCGGTGCCGGGGTGTCCTGACAGTACTCCGACTTGTGCTGACCCGGCGAATGTCGGCAGATTTGGAGATGCAGGCGTGAACATCCTGGAGGGACCCCGTATCGTCAATGCGGACTTCACGCTCATGAAATACTTCCCGATCGTCGAACAACTGCGACTCCAGTTCCGGGCCATCATGTCCAACGCCTTCAACCATCCCAATTTTGCCAATCCGAATCCGGACATCAGTGCCACCTCGGAGGTGGGCGTCATTACCTCACAGGGTCGCGCCAATGTCGGCGAGCCGTCACCACGGGAAATCGTATTCGAGCTGCGCTTCGAATTCTAGCAGGACGATGAAAAAGTCGTACAACGCGGGGGCCACCCATCGATACCACGGTGGTGAAAAGCATCGGTGGGTCCCCCATGCGAGTCGCAATGGCCGCAAACAAATCCTCGACGATTAACATGATTCAAAGTAATATCCTGACTTCATGACCGAATACAGAAGCGTTGGATTCCAGGTGCGAAAAGTCTGGGCCGCCGCCCTGTTTCTTGGGGGCATCGCCCTGGCCTTGGCTCTTTGTCGTGAGGCATCGCTTCCGCTGCCACCAGGCCGCGACCGGTCAGACGTAACCTGCGATACCTGGAGGGAGCAACCGGGACCAACCGGCACAAGACGCGTTGTCCATCAACTTTGTGCCTTAACGCCCCTTCCGGCCCAGGCAGTCAACACGCCGGGTTCGCCCCAGGACAAGATCTTGAACGAGGCGGAAGACGAAGTTGAGCAAGGTCACTTGGACGAAGCTCTGGAGAAGTGCCGCCAGGTTCTCCGTGGCGATCCTCATTCTGCTTACGCCTATTTCCTGGCCGGGGTGATTGAGTTCGAGCGCGGGGCTAATGAGAATGCCAAGAAAGATTTGGAGCAATCGGTAACCCTCGCTCCCTCCCGAGTGGCTTCGCGCGTTGCTCTCGGCAAGGTATACATCAACCTGAAGCAATGGCCAAAAGCGAGAAGCGAGTTTCAGCAAGCCATCGATTTGGGTGATACTTCCGGGTCCGGCCATTTTGGCGCGGGCCTGGCATTGCTCAAGGAATCCCACCCTGCCGAAGCGCTCCCTCACTTGGCCGCCGCCGTCAAGGCTGACCCGAAAGAATGGGAGTGGCAGTTTACACTGGTCGCCACGGAGCTTTCTCTTAAGCAAGTTGTTAGCGCCCGGCGCCACCTGGCACGCTTGGATCAAATTCCGAACCCCGACCCCTGGGCCTCATTCCACCTGGGCAAGGTGCTGGAGGAGCACGACCTGCTCCAGGACGCCCAGGCGAGATTTGAAATTGCCATCGCACGGTGGGAGGCATCTCCCAACCTCCAGCCCGGCGCAACCCTTTCGGATCTGGAACTCCAGATCGCCCATGCCCAATACGACCATCGCGATTTTGCAGGGGCGCTCGACAGCCTGAGCAAGGTGGATGGAGCGAGCCTCGATTCGAATTCACGAGCTGATGCGCTGAACCTTCAGGGCCTAGCCCTGGTAAGAACCGGAAAACTGGACGAAGGCAGCCCTAAACTCGAGCAAGCGGCCGAACAAAATCCGTCTTCTTCGGACTATTCCTATGATCGGGTGTGGGCGGAGCTGCTGGCCGGGCATACTACGCAGGCGGCCGAAGGCGCAGAGAAAGCTGAACGCCAGTGGCCCAACAATCCTGATATCCAGATCCTCCGGGCAATCACGCGACAAGAACTCTTGCCAGCGCGCGCCCACATCCCCTTTCTCGCCAATTGGCATTTGAAAGGGGAGGGTTTCGTCTGCTGCCCCTGTAAAGTTCCATGTCCCTGTCGATCGAACGGTCCAGCGACTTACGGGCATTGCGAGAGCACGGGCGCTTACCGCATTCGAAAGGGGGACTACCACGACGTCCGATTGGATGGCCTGGTTTTTGTGGAGGCGGACGCTTGCATGGGTCAGGAGAAGGTGCCGGCCCTGATTTACGTGCAACCCTCCGCATCAACTGAACAAATCATTTGCATGGAAAGAATCTTGCAAAGCCTTGATCCTCTGCGTCCGTTCGTATTCCTGAGCGTGAACCGGGCCCAAATTACCTTTGAGACTTCAGAGCAAGGAAAATTGTTTGAGGTGAAAGTTCCGGGCGCCGTCGAGATGAGGATTCGACGAAGGCTCAACAGCGAAGGGAAGCCACTTTTGGAAACTGCAGCCCTCGATCGTTTCTCCAACGTCATCGAGTATGCCCAAAATCTGACTTACAAATTGTGGGATCAAGATGGGAAGCTAAAATCGGATTATAGCGGGCGGCAAGCGAACTACCGTGTCATCGACTTGGATGCTAGGGAGGTTCGCGACCTCCAGATGTTGCATCAGTATGCCAACGGCGCGGGGTACTTCAACCAAAAACAGCTCGAACTGATCGAACGTCTCAAACTGCCAAAACTTCCGAGTTATCCCGTGACCTCGCAATGAACGGTTTGATACTCGTTGAGCTCATAGCTGTCGAGGCGCTGGGGATCCCGGGCGAGTGGCTGGGTATTGCCTTTATCATCCGTGGCGCGAGCCATGAGCGTATAAGAACCCCGTGATTTTATTTCCCACTGATAGGTCCACGTGACCCACGCGTAGGGCTGCGGGCTCGCGTCGAAACTCGCGGCAAACCAATCGGCTCCTGCGTTCGTACTCACTTCGATCTTGGTGACTCGGCCTTCGCCTGCCCAAGCCACGCCGCGAATGACAAAGGGAGGCAGCGGCAGAGTCGCTCCCTCGCGGGGCTGGAGAATTAGCGATTTCACTCGCACCTTCGTGAGGGGAGACACCTCAGAACCCAGCGTCAGTAGCCGGGTGGCCACGTACCGCTTCGTCATGTAAAAGCCCGTATCCTCATGATCCAGAGCTTCGATGCGGACTAACCACTTGACGGAATCCATACCATACCAACCGGGAACAACCGCTCGCAGAGGAAAACCATGCTCGGCGGGCAAGGGTGCGCCATTCATCCGAACCGCCAGAAGCGTGTCGGGGTCTTGAGCCTTCTCCAAAGGGATGCTGCGTGCAAACGACATGGCAACACGGGAAGATCTTTCCGTTCCCCGGTCGGCTCCCACCAACCGAATCTGTTTCACCCCCGGCCGCAACCCTGCTCTGTGCAGTAGTTCTCGGAGGGGGACACCGGTCCAGGAGGCCGTGCTGACACCTCCAAACCCCACTCCATTGCCGGCGCATTCCAGCGTCGCCGTGAGCGTCCGGCTCGCCGAATGGAGAAGGTCCGCGTAGCTCACGTCCAGGGCTGAACCCACTTGACCGGCCACTTGGAGCCGCCAGTTGGAGGGAAGAAGGGCGGGCACGGCGAAATGGTTACGAACGTAAAACTGATCGTTGGGGGTCAGCAATGTTTCGAGCGAGCTGAGGTTGGCTCCCTGGAACTCTCCCCCCTGGCTCCGCTCGGTCTGGGCGGCTCCCAGGGCCTCCGCCCTCAAAAAGGGCAGGAAGACGAAGGGCCGCAGGAACTCGCGGCGGCTTGCTACGCGATGAGAAAAGTGCCTCATACAGTTGCTATTGTACACTCTGCGCCACCCGCGCCCCGAATAAGGCCTCGGAGGTTAGGATGACGAGTTTTGTCAATGGTTCTGCCATTCACTGCGGGAAGCTCCGCAGTTGGCTGCAGGATGTGTCTTATTCCGGCTGCAAGTGCTCCAACAGTGTGTCGTAGTCGTGCTTCGCTTCGCCGCGCACGGAATCCGCCGTGTCGAGCATGACCATGTAGTACAAGGTCCCGGCGAGACGCTGAATTCGGTCGTTAGGGTGGAAGTACGTTACCTTGCCGCTGTTCTTCGGAAGGTTCGGGCCGGCCGGTTGCTCAAAGAGCAGGCCGGGGAACTCCGGCGCTTCACGCTGGAACACCATGAACAAACCATAACCGTTTCCTGCCGCGCCATAGCCATTGGGCTTTGTCATCTCGTAGGCAAGGCACTGCTCGGCAGGGCAACGCGAAACCGTGACCGGTTTTGCCGAGGGATACGTCCCGAAGGACTTCAGAAAATCCGTGAGTGTCTCTCCGGCCTTGGCTTGCCGGGCCATAATGACGAGATTGGGGACTACGCCGCCGGCTTGGCTCGGGTGCGGCCCGGTTTCGAGCTGGACAAGGCACGTTCCCTTTTGCGCCTCAAGCCGCCGCAGCTTCCAATCCGGCAGTGGCGAAAACGAAAATCCGCACATGTAACTGGTGAAGACCGGGCGCGAATCCTCGTTTCTGGCCTCCCATATATCTTTGGCGGAGTAGGTTGCGCCCGGGTCCGGCGGCTGGAATCGCTTGCGAGCGCCCTGCACAAGAAAGCTCCGGAACTCCGAAGGCGGTGCATTGAGTTTGCTCGCGTGGTCGGAAGCCCTGAGGAGATGCGCAGGCATGTTGGCATTTGTCGCGCACAGCATGTAATCGTCCCAAAAGCCCACCGGGAGATGGTTCCAAGGCCAGCGGTTTTCGGCTGCCAGGAACTGGTTCATGCCTTTGGTTACGTCGGCTCCCTCACACTGATGGACGCCAAGAAACCAGTTGGCGCGGAAATCGTCCGGCGCAAGACGGTTCGCCTTTTGCAGAGATTCCACAGCCACATCGTAAGCCTCGTTCACATCAACGTTGTAGGCATAATGAGCGACGAGCCCCGTGAGGAGCAGGAGTTCGGGATTGTCGGGCGCGGACGCGACGGCGGCTTGCAGCCTGCCCAGGCTGTCCTTGAGCTGCGAGACCACGATATCCTTGGGCGTATCGTAAGACCACTTGTTGCTCCATCCCTGGGCAAATTCCTCGACTGCCGATGCCTCGGCAAGGGCCTTCTGAACGGACTCCTGCTGCGGGAGCCTTTCAGTGAGAATGTCCTTCAGGCTGGCGCCACCTGGCGTTGCGATCAAGAGCATCGCGATGAGCGGACTGCTGAACTTCAACCATTTGGCCATATGCTTTTCCCCGTTGAAAGCACTTGAGCGAACAATTCACTTGCCCAGCGCAACCCATTATTCGTAAGTCGTCATTCGCCAACGGTCATCCGCCACTCTCAATTCAGGACTCGATACTACGCACTGACCACCAAGCACTCGCCACTGACCACTAACCACTAGAAAATCGGAACCCCAGCGCGCGCAGTGCTTCCTTATTGATGCGAGCGCTTTCGGCGGGACCGCCCGGGGGCGGCTGGAAGCGATCGAGTTCGACAATGGCCCAGCCTTCGAATCCGCTCTCCCGCAGGCTTGCGACCACGGCGGGAAAGTCCACCACGCCGCGGCCGATTTCACAGAACCGCATGGTCAGCGCCTGGGGCGCAACGGGACGCTGCTGGGCGAGTTCGTAGGCATCCCGCCGAACGTCCTTCAGATGGAGCAGAACGAGGCGCTGCCGGTACGTTCGGATGACTTCCGCCGGATCCGAACCGCCCAATTTCAGGTGCGCCACGTCCGCAATCAGGCCGACGTAGCGCGGGTCGGTGCAATCCATCACGCGGCCGAGTCCCTCGCGGGTCTCGCCGAACGTTCCGAAATGAGGATGGTAGCCAACCGCCATGCCGGAGTCCTTCGCCATCTTTCCCAATTCGTTCATCCGCGTGCCCATCGATTTGATCTCTGCCGCGCGGTAATTGCGATGAGGTTTACCGCTGTCAGTTAACTGCAAAACCTCTCCCCCAAGAGCATGGAGGAAGGTGGCATATTCGCGGAACTGCTCCGTGAAGGTTTCAGGACTGTCCGGGCGCAGATCGATTTTGCTGCACGATAGCGCGGCGGCGGAAAGCCGCAGACTGCGCAGGCGGTCCTTGAGTTGCGCGGCCTTGTTCCCGGCATACGCCTCCTGCACCCAGCCGAGGAACTGCATGCCTTGATAACCGAGGGCCGAAACGTTTTCCATGGCCTGATTCAGTTCATTGGCCGGCCAGGAAATGTTCGAATAACCCACAGGGTTGGGTAACGTGCCGGGCAGGGCGAAATGCGGGCGCGCGCGTGCTGCCGCGAGCAGAGCCGCACCGCCTGCCGCCTGGAAGAACGCGCGGCGGGTGATACTGGTGGTGAGTGGCAGAGCTTCCGGTGTCCTGCTAAGAATCTGAGGGGTTCGCTTTTTCACTTGGGCCTTCCTGACAGGCGGATGCAAATATGAATGCGCACAGCGCCTTGGAGTGCGACCGCGAAGCTGTCGCCTTTCTTATGCCGCACGGACTGACATTTGTCACTTGATGGAGCCCTTCCGTGCCGATGTTTCGGCGGACAGCGCCCGTCAGTGCAGACCGGCAGGTTTGCGCGGCCGGTGTGGAAGGCGGCAGCTTTGCGGCCGCAGTCCAAGGCGCTTCGCGCAGGTTTACCGTGACACTGTCCCGGGGCTGTTTGCGGAAGGACTGGCCGCGGCGAGATTGAGAACAACCTGGAACCACCAGTTGGGCGCATAAGTGATCTGGATGGGGGCACCGCGTAAGTCTCCCTCTGTGCCCAGCAGGATGTCAAATACGGAAATGGTACCTGTCTCGATGCCCTTTACCTCAAAGTGCGCTTGCTTGAGATGGTGGTAGGTTTGGTCGAGAGCACCTTCATTCCCGCGCGACACGACATGCACTTTTTTCTCGGCGACGGAATGAACGCTCACCAGCGTGGCTTGATAATGACGGGCATTGTAGATGTAGCAGAGCGAGTCCGGCGTGGCGCGGCCGACCAGCGCATCATCCATTAATTGGAGCGTGGTGGTGAGGAACTCGCCTGTCCGCGGGCACGCGCTGCGGTCCTTGCCCTCCAGGCGCCGGATCTGGCGCGCGGGATTGTTCTCCAGTTGCTGCAACGCCGCTTTCTCCGCGTCCGCATATTGGTACAGATCAAAGTCCTGGTTCGAGGTGTACGGAACGGTGGTGGAAAGCGCGCGGTCGGCATCGACCACGCTGATGATGCCTTCAAACAGGTGGGCGCCGTTGGCCTTCTCTTTGGAAAGCTCCCGCTGCATCGCCACCACCGACTGGCCCTTCGATGATTTCATGAAGCCAAAGAAAGCGCTTGCCTCAGGATCGCCCGGACCGGCGGTGCGCAACACTTCCGTCGCGGCGCCCCAGCGATTGATGGAAAGCGGCGTCTTGGCGGGGTCTGAACCAAACAGCAGCCGGATGATCCGCTGCTGCTCGTTCCCGGATACCTTGCCCATGCGGACGTAGCCCCCGCCCACGTCGTCGCGCCCGGCCCAGAAAAGCAATAGGCGCAACTTGCAGGTCATCACGTAGTGATATTCGGTCTCGATTTTGTCCTCGCGCGCGATCCAACTGGCGGCTGCCTGAATGGTGGATTGATCGGCAGTTTCCTGCGGCGGCGAGGCGCCCAGGACCGGCGCCGGCAACAAGCTGCTGACGAGAAGCAGGACGCCAAGACGAGTGGCGAGTACGAGAATGCTTCTGGCCCTGCGATGGAAGTCGCAGATCCTAATACGGCGCGGCCGAGCCGCAAAAGTGCCAGGGCCATCCTGGCCGTGCTCGGGCACGGGCTGGAAACCGGTGGCACGAATTCGTCGCGGTACAACAACGTGTTGGCAATTAGTGCTACAGAGCGCATGAAGCCACTTCGTGACCTCTATGCAAAAGCTTTTAATGCGGACGGCACGGAGAAAGTCTTCGTAACAGAACAACGTTTTGGAAATCAACGCCCGAGAAAACGTGATCGGTTGCGATTGGCGGTGGATAAAACCCCTCCCGGCGAACTGGAAAACTGGGAACTGGAAATTCGAAAATGGAAAGTCGAAACGCGAAAATGGAAACTCGAAAATCGAAGCGCGCAGTGCGCCATTCTTACCCTACAACAGGGTTAAGCAGGGCGCAGATCCACGTTTTCGATCACCCCACGATTTCCCGGTTGGGAGTGCAGCGCTCTGTTTTGCGCAACCCGCAACCTGATCAAATGCCGATTTTCCAGTTTCGATTTTCCAGTTTCCGATTTTCCCGCCCGTCAGTCCGGGCTTGTCAGCTTCACTCCATCGCACGGTTCCAGATGCCAAATCTCGGTCGCGTACTCCCGGATGGTACGGTCGGAGGAAAACTTTCCGGCGCGGGCCACATTGATAATTGCCTTCTGATCCCAGCCCGCCGTATCGCGATAAGCGGCGTCCACGCGCTCCTGCGTCTGAATATAGGGCCGCAGATCCGCCAGCAGCATGTAGCGGTCTCCCCCATTCAGCAGCGACTGTAAAATCGGTTTGAAGATGCCCGGCTCCATGAGGCTGAAGAAATCCCTCTCGATAAGGATCAGGGAGCGCCGGATTTCCTCGTCGCTGTTATATACATCCCAGGGATTGTAACCGGGGCGGCGTTGCTCCACCTGCTGGGACGTCAGCCCGAAAATGAAGATGTTCTCTTCGCCTACCTCCTCGAGAATTTCCACGTTGGCGCCGTCCAGGGTGCCAATGGTGACGGCTCCGTTAAGCTGCATCTTCATGTTTCCTGTTCCCGACGCTTCCGTACCGGCCAGAGAGATCTGCTCGCTCACATCTGCGGCCGGGATAATTTTCTGCGCCAGTGACACCCGATAATTCGGGAGAAACACCACTTGCATTTTCTCCCTGACCTGACGATCGGCGTTTACGGCCTCGGCCACCTGATGTATCAATTTGATGATCAGTTTGGCCATGAAGTAACCTGGAGCTGCCTTGGCCCCAAAAATAAACGTGCGTGGAACAATATCCAGGTTCGGATTGGCCTTCAGCCGGTTGTAGAGCACGATGATGTAGAGGATCAGCAGCAGTTGGCGCTTGTATTCGTGTAGCCGCTTCACCTGTACGTCGAAGATAGAATCCGGGGACACGGCGATCCCGGTCTCGCGCGCGATCAGCTTGGCCAGCAGTTCCTTGTTCTGCCGCTTGGCGGCGCGGAAGCGACGGCAAAAGTCGGGGTCATCCGCCAGGGGCTCCAGCCTGCGAAGTTGATCCAAGTCGGTAATCCAGTGGTCGCCGATGACCCCGGAAATCAGCGCGGCGAGCGCCGGGTTGGAGTGGAGCAGCCAGCGTCGCGGCGTGATCCCGTTGGTCTTGTTGTTGAATTTCTCCGGCCACAGTTCGGCGAAATCCTTCAATACCTTGTGCTTCAGCAACTCGGTATGCAGCTTCGCCACGCCGTTCACCGAGCACGAGCCCACCGTAGCAACGTGGGCCATGCGCACGTACCGTTCCCCGTCCTCATCGATCAGGCTCATCCGGCTTAGGCGGTCATCCTGCAAGGGCCACCGTGACGCCACCTGGCGGAGAAACCGGGCGTTGATTTCATAAATGATCTGTAAATGGCGGGGCAGCAGACGCCCGATCATGTTGACGGGCCATTTCTCCAGCGCCTCCGGCAGGATGGTGTGATTGGTGTAGCCGGTGGACGCGGTCGTAATTCGCCACGCCTGATCCCAGCCCAAGCCCTCGCGATCGATCAGCAGGCGCATCATTTCCGGAATCACCAGCGAGGGATGAGTGTCATTGAGCTGAATAAACGCCTTGCTGGGAAAGTTCTCCCAATCGTTGTTATCGGCCTTGAAGCGGCGAAGAATGTCCTGGATCGTGCAGGAAACAAAAAAGTACTGCTGCTTCAATCGTAGCTCTTTGCCCTCAAATACGTTGTCATTGGGATAAAGAACCTTGGTGAGATTCTCCGCCAGCACTTTGTTGGCCACCGCGTCCACGTACGAGCCGCGATTGAAGTCCTCAAGGTCGAACTCCTCCGCGGCCTTCGCCGACCAGAGTCGAAGCGTGTTCACTGTATACCCGCCGTACCCCACCATGGGAAGATCGTAAGGAATGCCGATAACCGGCTTGGTATCCACCCAGCGCCATTCCGAAGCCCGCGGCCCCGGACGCATTTCCACGCGGCCCTCAAACTGCACCTGAAACGAAAACTCCGGGTGAGCGATTTCCCACGGATACCCGAACTTCAGCCACTCATCCGGGACTTCCACTTGATAGCCATTGTTAATGCGCTGGTTGAAAATGCCAAAGTCATATCGCAAACCGTATCCCACCGAAGGCAAATTGAGTGTCGCCAGGGAATCCAGAAAGCACGCCGCCAGGCGGCCCAATCCGCCATTGCCCAGGCCCGCATCAACCTCCTGGTCCAGCAGATCGTTCCATTTCAGATCCACCTCCGCCATGGCCTGGAGGCAGGCATCCGCCAGGCGCAGGTTCAGCACGTTATGTTCGAGCATCGGGCCGATCAAGAATTCGAGGGAGAGATAATAGATTCTCTTCGCTTGGCGCGTGTGGTGCGTTTGCTGCGTGGCAAGCCAGCGCTCAATCAGGCGGTCGCGCACCGCGAGAGCGAAGGCATAGTATCGATCGCGATTGGTAGCAGTGTAGCGGTCCTTCGCCAGCGTGCGGCGCAAGTGATGCTGAAACGCGCTCCGCAGCTCCCGCGCCGTCCTCATCACTTCACTGTCAGCATCAGGGCTCGCTTTATCGGTAGTCGCCATGGGTCGCCTCTCAAGAACAGGGGTTAGGGATTAGGGATCAGGGATTAGCGATCGAATGCCAAGGGCCAAGTGTCAGGTAACTAAGCATCAGGTGCCAGTCCCAGACGCCAGGTACCCGGTGTCGCATTCGTCGTTGAAACGTACCCGTTTGAACGCCGAAACAACAAGCGATAGATACTTTATCCTTTACCCTTTACCCTCTAGTCTTACCCCTTATCCCTATCCCCATGTCCCTGCTACTGCTTACCCTCTTGTACCTTCTGCCCTTCTTTATCGGCGTTCTCGGGCAGCAGATAAATTTTCTCGCCGGGTTTAGCCAAATGCATCTGCTCGCGGGCGGGGCGCTCAATGGCGGCGGGTTCTGACTTGATGAGTGCCTGATTTTCCTTGTCCAACTGGTCGTTTTCCTCTTTGAGCTGGAGGATTTTCTGCTGAAGGGCGTGGATCTGTTCTTGCTGGCGGCGCAAGGCGAGATACCCGTTTTGGCCGAAAATGTTGTGCACCATTAGTGCCACTGTCACCAACAGCAGCACCAGGATGCCGTTGCGATACAGCATGGTGGTGTCGAAGTTCCAATCGTTCATAGGTTACCTCGATAACTTGGCGCGCCGTGGCAGCGCCAGATAGGCCGGACGAAACCGCCCTGCCCTCCGCCCACTTCCGGCCGTGAAGAGGCTTGCGTCGAGAGTCGCCCTCATTGTATCTTCTGCTGCAAGCCCCGCGCAACTGGACAGTGCGCGACACAAAAGTTGAGGAACCCATGACCGATAACGTGGTCATCCTGGTAACCGCAGCGAGCAAGGACGAATGCCGGGCCATCGCCGAGCACCTGGTGGAGCACAAACTCGCCGCCTGTGTGAACATCACTCAACCCATTGAGTCGGTTTATCGCTGGGAAGGGAAGATCGCCCACGATCAGGAGTATCAGCTTTTCATCAAGAGCACGCGCGAGTTGTTTCCGGAAATCAAGGCGGCCATCTCCAAGCTGCACAGTTATCACACTCCGGAAATCATCTGCCTGCCGATTGTGGAAGGCTCGCGAAATTATCTCCAGTGGGTGAGTGATTCGGTAAAGTCTGTGGGTCCCCGCGAAACCCGTGCAGACGAAGCGGCGGGCGGAGAAAAGAAATGAACCGTCTCCGGCGTGTCACCGGTCATTGAGGCACTTCGACCCTGCCCGAGATGAGTTATGATAATTCAGAGGAGGATCCATCCATGTCCGCGTCCCAGCATCTCAAATTCTCGGTGGGAGCTTGGATTGTCACAAGCCTTCTGCTGCTTTACGGGTTCAGCCCGTTAGCCCGTGCCCAACGCGAGAAGCCGAGCAGGGAAACCACAAATATGACCGTCATTGTAAAGGAATCTGACACGGGGCAACCAATCAGTCAAGCGCACGTGACGCTGGCGTTTGGCAAGAAGCAAAAGATTGTTTACAACGCCAAGACCGATGTGCAGGGGCGGTACAAGTTCCAGGAGATCAACAAGGGACAAATCACACTGACCGTTACTGCGCCGGGTCGGCAGACGTACGGGAAAGAACTACAACTGGATAAGGACAACGAGGTGTTCGAGATCAAACTCAAGAAACCCCAGCCGCTCATTTAGAGCACCCGATTGCTTCAGGTTGGTGCAAACTGTTAAAACCTCTTTAAGGGTTTCACCTTAGGTTAATGTACGCGGTGTTTTTCCACAAGCTTTTCAACAGAGCTGTTGAAAACCCGCCGAGCGATCACCGCCCCGTGCACAGCACGTGAGTGTCCATGCCGGTCAGGGATGTTGCGACGGCGCAAAATACTGATCATCCATCCACATATTGGAGTTCTTTTTGACCACGTCCATCGCTGCCTGGACCTTCTCCTGTCGCAGCGCTCTTTCGATTTCCGGCGTAACTGTCTTCAAGTCGGCGTGGCTATGGGAAATCACTTGAACGAACAGCAGGACAGAGGGCAGATCGACAGGATCAGAGATCTCGCCGTCTTTGAGGGCAAATGCAACTTTGTCGATCTCCGGTCGCATGCCTCGGCCGCGGCGAAACTGTTGCGGTGCGGCGTCGATGGTTACAGTTCCCGGCGGATATTCCGCCATTATTTTCTTGATGTCCGTTCCCGCCAGCAACTCCTTGCGAACTGCGTCCATGGCGGCTTTTGCGGCATCAGGAGCAAGTCCCGGTCCCGTTGGAGCAGGGTGAGCCGAATCGGCGGGGCGTAACGGGTTGGGTTTCGGCTCGGGCGGCTTCTTGCGAATGATGATTTGGCGTGCCGTGATTTCGTCATAGTCGGCAGCATGCGCCGCATAATACTGCTGCACTTCCTGTGGAGTCGGCGTGGCCTGCTGATTGATCTCCTCGAACGCCGCTTGCGCTTGCAACTGCTGCTTTTGGAAAGCCAACTTTTGTGCGAAGGCCGGCGTCTGGTCCAAATGATGCAGGTGCGCCTGCTGCGACAACATCACCATCACCGCGTACTGGTCGCCCAGCGCTTTTTTCCCGCGGGCGGCCAGCGCTTGCTGCGCTTGTGGGGGCAAACTTGCTATCAGGCGGTCCATGTCTGCCTTGGTGAATTGCTGATCCCCCACCCTGAGCACCACCTTGTCCGGCGGCTCCAAACCCTCAGGTTTGGGAGCAGCGGTTGCGCCTGGGGCGGGCGCCGGAGCAGTGGCAGGGGCCGGCGTCTTCGCCGGTGGTGTGGGCGTTTGCGCAGCGCCCGCGCCCGCCACCCAGCCTGCCAAGATAACTGCGAAAATCACTTGTGAAGCACGCCACGACATGGTCTGAGACATGAGCGATAATCCTTTGCCGATAAGAGTTCTACGTTCGGAAAAATATCGTAACACACGACAAGGGGTAAGGGATAAGGGATAAGGGATAAGGGCCAGGGCTTCGTCAAGGTCGCTTTTAGTAAAATCACAATGCATGCCTCCTTTTATCTCTTGGTAGATGATCCATAAGATAACGGCATAAGAATTGCTAGCCGTACCGGATGGAGGTGTGTCTTCTGCTCGGAATGGCGCAGCCGGGTAGGCTCGCGAGGCTCCTGGCCGCCCCTGACGCGCTCGGCCGCGGCTCCGCCACGTGGCTTTCCCCATGGCCTCAGACTCGAAATTCGAAACTGGAAACTGGAAACTAGAAACTGGAAATTGGAAGTGCGGGACGTGCCCATCGGCCATCGGCAATCGAAAATTGGCAATTTATACTCCGGCCAACGGCAGGGAAGATGGGCGGAAGAAAAAAAATTTTACGAACGAAGCCACTAAGTTGTTGAAAACACGGGATCGAAGGACAAATTGACCGAGAAAAAGCGGACATTTTGGTTTAAGTATCGGACATTTTGGTTCAACGTGGTGACATTTTGGCATGGCCATGCAGCATTTTTCGGACACCTTGGTATGATGGGGTGACGTCTTGGATGCCAACACGGAAGAACGGGACCGGAAGAGGGGGGCGGGCCATTTCCGACTTGCCGACGTTTAGCGCTCCCACAGTCCGAACCGCCGCGACTTTGACGTGACCCTGGGATAAGGGCTAAGGATAAAGGGTAAGGTACTGCCCCCAGTCTTCATCCTTTACCCTTTACCCTTTACCCCTTAGCCCTTATCCCGTTTCCCGTATCCCTTATAATTGACCTATGGACTTTAAACTTGTCTCAAGTTATCAGCCGCGGGGGGATCAGGTCACAGCGATTCGGGAGCTGATCCACGGCGCGGAAGACGGGAAGCAGCACCAGGTGCTGCTGGGCGTTACGGGCTCCGGCAAAACTTTTACCGTGGCCAAGGTGGTGGAGAGCCTTAATCGGCCGACGCTGGTCCTGGCGCATAACAAGACGCTGGCCGCTCAGCTTTACCACGAGTTTCGCAACTTTTTCCCCCAGAATGCGGTGGAATACTTCGTCAGCTACTACGACTACTACCAGCCGGAAGCGTACATTCCCGCGGCGGACGTTTATATCGAGAAGGAAGCGACGATCAACGACGAACTGGACAAGCTTCGCATGTCGGCCACGCGCTCGCTTTTCGAGCGGCGCGACTGCCTGATTGTTGCCAGCGTCTCCTGCATTTACGGCATTGGCTCGCCGGAAGCTTATTACGGCATGTTGGTTATGCTGGAGAAGGGACAGAAGATTTCGCGCCAGGACATCCTGCGGCGCCTGGTGGAAATCCAGTACGAGCGCAATGACATCGATTTCCGGCGGGGCACGTTTCGCGTGCGCGGCGACGTGATTGAAGTGTACCCCACTTACGAGGACAACGCCTACCGCATCGAGATGTGGGGCGACGAGGTGGAATCGCTGGCGCAGATCGATCCCCTCTTCGGGCAGATTAAGCAATCGCTGGTCCGGCTGCCGATCTACCCGCGCACCCATTACGTGCTGCCGGCGGAACGCAAGGACGAAGCCATCGAGCACATCAAGAGCGAACTTGAGTGGTGGCGGGGAGAACTGGAGAAACAGGGCAAGCTGGTGGAAGCGCAGCGGGTGCACCAGCGCACCATGTTCGACCTGGAAATGATGAAAGAGATGGGCTACTGCCACGGCATCGAGAATTATTCCCGCCACCTTTCCGGCCGGCTACCGGGAGAGCCTCCGCCGACGCTTCTCGACTACCTTCCGCAGGACGCCATGATGTTTATCGATGAAAGCCATCAGACGGTGCCACAGCTCCGCGGCATGTACCATGGCGACCGCTCGCGCAAGCAGACGCTGGTGGAATACGGCTTCCGCCTGCCCTCGGCGCTCGATAACCGCCCGCTTTCCTTTGAGGAGTTCGAGCACCGCGTGGGCCAGGTGATTTACGTCTCGGCGACGCCGGGCCCGTATGAATTAACCAAGACGGGCGGCGAAGTGGTGGAACAGATCATCCGTCCCACCGGGTTGATTGACCCGGCGGTGGAAGTGCGGCCCACGCGCAACCAGATTGACGACTTGCTCGGCGAAATCCGCGAGCGCGCCTCGGGGAATGAGCGCGTGCTGGTGACGACTCTCACCAAGCGAATGGCCGAAGATCTGGCCGAGTACTACGCGGAGGTGGGCGTGCGTTGCCGCTATCTCCATTCCGAAATTGAGACGCTGGAGCGCGTGAAGATCCTGCGGGATCTGCGGCGCGGCGAATTTGACGTGTTGATCGGCATCAATCTCCTGCGTGAGGGCTTGGACCTGCCGGAAGTGTCGCTGGTGGCGATCCTCGATGCCGACAAGGAAGGCTATCTGCGTTCATCCGGGGCGCTGATTCAAACTATGGGCCGCGCGGCGCGCCACTTGCACGGCAGAGCCATTCTTTACGCTGACAAACACACCGACTCCATGCGACAGGCCATGGCCGAAACCCAGCGTCGCCGCACCAAACAGGTTCAATACAACGAGGAAAACGGCATTACGCCGGAAAGCATCATCAAGCCGGTGGATATGGCGCTCGCCTCCATTGTCGAGGCCGATTACGTGACCGTCCCGGTTGACGGCGAAGACGAGGCTGCTGCCACGGGCGATCAACTGGACGAGTTGATCCGCACGCTGGAGACGCGCATGCGCGAGGCGGCAAAGCAATTCGAGTTTGAAAAAGCCGCCCAGTTGCGCGACCGTATCAAGGGGCTGAAAGAGAAAGAAGTGAAGCGATAGCGTTGCGCCGGGGCGATCTGCCATTGAGGTATGGCTTTAATCGCCCCTTATAGGGGCCATTTGATCAAGTGAATCAGCTTCGTTCTGTTTGAGGCGAAAGCGTCACGTCGCGGGCTCGCTGGGACGTTCCGGCAACGCGGGGTTTCTTGCGGCGCGCTCTGTATGCCCGCCGAATCACCTCTCGCGCGAGTACCAGCGAGAGCGCAGTGTAGAAGAGAAGAAAGCCGAAGATAAAGATGAAGCTGAAAACCGTCATCAGATTCTTGTGACCTGCTTCCTCCAGGAGCAAGCGCGTTTCCAAACTTGCCCGCCGCGAAGGGTTGCCGCGTTTTCGCTGTATTTGCCGTGGAATACCTGAGGTTACGGGATTTACAGGTGTGCCCGAGCAATTTGACCCGTGCAAAAATGTTAAGAATCCTGTAAAAAAGACATTCGCAGCAACAATTCAAACGTTCGGTGCAAGGTTCTGCCGACAGTGAGTGCAGCATGAAAAAGCTCCGATCGAGCGTCGCGATCATCGGTCCCGGCCGCATTGGGCAAGCTATGGGCCGACTTCTGGCGCAATCGCGCGTCCCGATTAGGTTCATCGTCGGGCGCAACCAGGCGGCAGCGCGCCGTGCGGTGCAGTTTATTGGAAAGGGAGAACCCCTGGGCTTTGCCGATCCGCGGCTACGAGGTGCATCGGTTCTTCTCATCACCACTTCCGACTCAGCTATCGCCGCGGTAGCGCGGGAGCTCGCCGATCCGGGGAAGGGAACTGACGCGTGGCGAGGGAGGGTCGTGCTCCACACCTGCGGCTCGCTGCCCAGCGACGTGCTGAGCCCGCTCCAGTTACGCGGCGCGGCCATTGGATCGATCCATCCATATCAGACCGTACCCAACCCGCGCGCCGGGCTGCGAAATTTGCGCGGCTGCTTCTGGGCGCTCGAAGGGGACGCCCGGGCGATGCGGGTAGCGCGCGACTGGGTGAAGCGCCTGGGCGGCGTAGCATTCTCGATTCATCCCGAGCATAAGACCCTCTACCACCTCTCGGCCTTTCTCGTGTGCCCGACGCTCATTACGTTGATGGCGCAAGCGTCCGAGTTGCTCAAAGAAGCCGGCGTGCCGCCCGGAATTTCCCGCTCCATGCTGAGCCAATTTGTGACCGAAACCGCAAAAAATTTCGCCGAATTGGGCGGACCCAAGGCGCTTACCGGCCCTGCCGTGAGAGGTGACTGGGCCACCATCCGCCGGCACTTGGCTGCCCTGCGGCGCTCGGCCCCGGCGTTTGAGCCGGTGTACCAATCGCTGCTGCAAGCGATGCTGCGTTTACGGGACACGGGATACGGGAAACGGGAGACGGGTTACGGGATGAGGCAAAAGGGAATAGGGCGTCGGGAGTAGGGAAAAGGGTAAATGGGCAAAGGGTAAAGGGAAAAGGGTGACGGCTAGACTATGAAAGGTGAGGGCAGTACATGGTGGGCGAAATACTTTACCCTTCAGCCTTTACCCTTTGTCCGTATCCCGTAACCCGTAACCCGTATCCCTTTTCTACGCTGCCGGGAAAAACCGGTGGATCAAGACAAATATGAGGTACGATGCGGCGCCGGATATGGGGATGGTCAACACCCACGCCCACATAATCGAGCGAGCTACTCCCCAATGGACCGCGCTGAAGCGCTGCACACTGCCCACGCCCATGATGCCGCCGGCAATGGTGTGGGTGGTCGAGACAGGGATGCCGGCCATGGCGGTTCCCACCAGGCTGATGGCGGCCGCCGTCTCCGCACAGAAGCCGCCCACCGGTCTTAGCCGCGTAATCTTCATTCCCATGGTTTTGACGATGCGCCAGCCGCCTCCCATGGTTCCCAGCCCGATTGCCGCGTAGGCCATCAGGACAACCCAATACGGAATGTAGAACCGTTTCAGCATTCCCGCTGTGTAGAGCGTTCCGGCGATGATCCCCATCGTTTTCTGCGCATCATTACTGCCGTGGCCGAAGCAGTAGGCGGCTGACGAGAGTAGTTGTGCCTTGCGGAAGTACTTATCCACGCGTTGGGGCGGCCAAGCTTGAAAGATCCAATAGACGGCGAGCATCATCGAGCCCCCGAGAATGAATCCGATCAGGGGGGAGAGAATGATGAAGGCCAGGGTTTTGCTCCACCCCACCACCAGGATAACGCCCCACCCCGCCTTGGCAATGGCTGCGCCCGCATAACCCCCGATCAGGGCATGCGACGAACTGACCGGCAGCCCGTAGTACCAGGTGAGGATATCCCAGAAGATGGCGCCCAACAACCCAGCGAGGATTACATACAGGTTGACGGCCGACAGGCGAATCATCCCGCTGCCCATGGTTCTGGCCACGGCCGTTCCGAAGGCAAACGCCGCAACAAAATTGAAGAAGGCCGCCCAGAGGACAGCCACGCGCGGTGACAGCACGCGGGTGGATACCACCGTGGCGATGGCGTTGGCGGCGTCGTGGAAGCCGTTCAAAAAATCGAAGCAGAGCGCAACGACGATAATGAGGATTGCAAATGGGATGGCAGAATTCATTTTGGATTTTCGATTTTGGATTTTCGATTTCAGATTAGAGAGACGGTTTGGAGGCACGAGCACGCCGTTCTAAAATCCAAAATCGAAAATCCCAAATCGTCAGGCTGCTTTCAATACTACGGATTCGAGGACGTCCGCGACATCTTCGCACTTGTCCGTGGAGGCTTCCAGGACCTCATAGATTTCCTTCCATTTAATCACTTCGAAGGGGTCCTTGGAATCCTCGAACAGGCGGGCTATGCATTCACCTTTGATGCGGTCAGCTTCCTCTTCGAGCAACGTGAGTTGCTCGCAGTATTCGATCATATTTTGAGGATGGTTGAGCTGCGCCACCGCATTCACGATGATCTCCGTTCCGTGCAGAATGACCTTGCTGAGTTGCTGGGCGCCGGGCGTAACTTTCTTGATTTTGTACGTGATGAACCGCGTGGCGGCCGCGTCCACCAGGTCGAGGACATCATCCAGCGCTGAGCCGAGCGCATGGATGTCTTCCCTGTCAAAGGGTGTGATGAACGTGCGGTTCAGTTTCTTCATCAGGGCATGCGTGATCTGATCGCCTTTGTGTTCCAGGAACTTGATTTCGGAAACTTGCTTTTCCACTTCCTGGTAGTTCTCAAACAGGGCGACAAGCATCTTGGCAGCTTTGTAAATATTTTCAGCTTGTTCGTTAAAGAGGCCGTAAAACTTCTCGTCGCGCGGTATCAGTTGCACTGGGTATCCTCGGTGAGTACTTTAGAGCAAAGTATTGTTAACGAAATGTTACGGAAACGCAAGCCGGAACCGGCCGCGGGGCGATAGATTCTGTGAAATCAGCCATTTATGGAAGCATTGCGGGCGGGGGCGTTCCTCCCCGATTGTTACAGGGCGGCGCGGCTCCGCTGAAAAGAAGGTGCGTATACCGTGAACGCTCGAGTCGGCAACCGGCAGGTGCGCTGCGTTCACCGAGGCGCGGCATAGCTGCGAGGCCGCAGTGTGCAACGGTGATAAACGAGAAATCCTGTTGCTCGGAACTAGCACTGTTTAGGCTGTCCGTTCCGGCTGAACACGCGGCTGGAAATGTTGTCCTTCAGCAGCGTCCAGAAGGAAGCGTCGAGGTAAGAGCGTATGGAAACGTAACACCCCCCGCACTCGTTCTTGGGCACCCACTCTTTGAGAATGGCCTTTTGCGAGGTATAGGTATTCTCGAACATGGAGCACGGGCGCAAGCCGCCGGTGGGCGTCACCACCATGAAGCGCCGGCCCGCGTTGCAGCCCGGGATGGTTCCGTGCAGGTAGAAATCGTAGATGCCGGAGAGCGTCCACGGAGAATTGGCGATGCGGGCATTCTGGGACTTAAGATCCAGCAGGTCGTCCAGCGTGCGGCGAAGCATGTCCAGGTCTTCGGTCGAGCTGATGTAATGATCCATGCTATGGGTACGCAACGGCGTGTAAGCGCTATAGGAGATGCTGACGCCCCACTGCGCGGCGCGCTCATAAATGTTCCGTAGCGAGCCGACGTTCTCGCGCGTAATGGCCGTGTTGAGCGCCACATCGTCATGGCCGTGCGCGGCTAACGTGGGTACCAGTTTTGAGAGGTGCTCGTACAGCCCCGGCAGCCGGCGGAACTCATCGTGGCGTTCATCGGGAAAATCGAGCGAAATGGAAAACTGATTCACGCCCAGAGCCCGCAAGGCCAGGTACTTCTCCTCGGTGAATAACCGGCCGTTCGTGACCAGGATCGTATAGGGCAGCCCGCTGGGTTCTTTCACGGCGCGCACAATGTCTTCCAAGTCGCGGCGCAGCAGCGGCTCCCCGCCGGACAATTGCACTGCCATAGGTTTTAATTCCGCACGCAGGCGACGATAATCGGCGGGCTTCAGCAATCCCGCCGGGTCCGGTTTGATGCCTCCTTTGTCGCAGTGTTGACAATCGGCTACGCACGAATGCGTGACCTCGAACGACACCACCAGCGGTCGGTTGGTGAGGAAACTCCACGTGCCCCGGGAGATCATGCGGGCGGCGCGTTTGAAGGGAATGGCTTTCACAGGCAAACTCCACAAATCGGATGTATTGGGCCAGGGGGCTTGGACGTTACGACTTACGACGGGACAATGAACCCATCCCAGCGTGGCCAGGGTGATGCGAGGTTCCTAGGGCCAACAGCATACTCCCTCCAGGCCGCAGATACAAGGCCCATCAAGGTCGGGTACTTGTCCTAATACGGGCCGTAGCGTCGGTGTGCAGCCGGCACTGCCCTCCACCTCCAGATCAACTTGGCTACAACTCTTGACGGCGCCGACGTGCCTCTGCCAAACGCCCACCCGGCGTTGAACGCCCAAAAACTGCACTTCGCTTTTGATTTGGAGCAATTCGCGGCATGCCGGTTGTCGCTTTCCCCCTCCGTCCGCTACGCTTAACCTCCCTCGTTCTTTCGGGTTAGGTAGGCTGGGTTCAAGCTTCACCGCAGCGGTAGCCCGCCTTCCGAAGCCTGGGGGGACCCTTTGCGGGCGCTCGATGATCTGACTTCTCAACCTTCTCAGGACCAAACGATGAACCTCTCCTTTCGGCGCAAGCTTCGATTCTGGAATACCCGTGTACGCGAGTGGCGCATGATTGCCAAGGGACTGGCGTCAAAACGCCACCCCGTTTTGGCGCACCTCATCCCCATCCGGCGGTGCAACCTATCCTGTGCCTATTGCAACGAGTTTGACAATTTCTCCAAGCCCATCGCGCGGGAGGAGATGTTCCACCGCGTTGATCTGCTGGCGGCGCTGGGCACCACCGTTATTACCATCAGCGGGGGCGAGCCCCTGCTCCACCCCCATCTGGAGGACATTGTCCGGCACATTCGCCGGCGCGGCATTCTGGCCGGCTTAATTACCAACGGCTACCTGCTCACACCGCAGCGCATCGAGCGCCTGAACCGCGCCGGTCTGGACCACTTGCAGATTTCTATTGACAACGTCCAGCCCGATGAGGTTTCCAAGAAAAGTCTGAAGGTGCTGGACCGCAAGCTTCAGATGCTGGCGCGATACGCGATTTTCCAGGTGAATATCAACTCGGTGCTGGGCAGCCCCGTGCGGCATCCCGATGATGCCCTCACGGTGGCGCATCGCGCGCTGGAACTGGGGTTCACCAGCACGGTGGGCATCCTGCACGACCACGACGGCCAGCTTCAGGCACTGACGGCGCATCAACGGGACCTATTCACCCAGATCATGCAGATGGGCAAACGGTCTTACGCACGCTTTAACCGGTTCCAGATGAATATCTCCCAGGGCATCGCAAATGACTGGCGATGCCGCGCCGGCAGCCGCTACCTGTACATCTGCGAAGACGGCTTGGTGCACTATTGCTCGCAGCAACGCGGCTTTCCCGCTATTCCCCTGGAGAAGTACACGTCCGAACACCTTGAGCATGAGTATTATACGCAGAAATCCTGCGCGCCGCGTTGCACCGTGTCGTGCGTTCAGCAAGTCGCCATGATCGATAATTGGCGCTCGCCCCAAACTTGCCCCGCCTTTGTTCCAGTGGACAATCTGCTGCCGCATCCGCTGGGAGAGTAGGAAACAGGGATTAGGGAATGGGGAATACGGAACAGCAAACAGCCTGACGCCAAGGCGGCGTTTGTTTCCAAGTGTATCCGGGCTGCAACGGCCGCCGGCCCTTGGACTGGCTCTTACTGTACGATAACCATCTCTGAGGTGCTGGACAGTGTCCACGTCGTGGCCGATTTGGGCAAGAACGGCAACATAAAATGAAAGGGATAACTCACGCTCACCTGGACCACACAACCGGGGAGGTACAGACTTGAACGATATCAACGACGATGTCCCCGGTGCAGGTCGGGTTCGAACAGGAAATCGAGTTCGGGCAAAGTGTAGCGTTCGCGGTGCCAGAACACTCGCATCCGGAGGAGGCTTTGGGATAACCACCATTCATGGTGATGTCGTTTGCATCCGCTTATCTCTTGGTAGATAATCCATAAGATAATGGCATAAAAATTGCTCGCTGTGCCGGCTGGAGATGTGGCTTCTGCTCGGAATGGCGCAGCCGGGTAGGCTCGCGAGGCTCCTGGCCGCCTCTGAGCGCTCGGTCGCGGCTCCGCCACGTGCCTATGCCCATAGCCTCAGCAAAAAACTCGCATGACGCCGGCCCGCCGGCGCGGCCAATCGGGGGCCGTGAAAGCTCGGAATTCGAAACTGGAAACTGGAAACTGGAAACTGGACACGGCCTTGAGTTTCGAGTTTCCAGTTTCAAGTTTCGCTTTTCCCTAACCCTAACGCCAAGGTCAGAAGGTGGGCGGAAGAAAAAAAATTTACGAACGAAGCCACCAAGTTATTGAAAACAAGGGATCACAGAACAAATTGACCGAAAAAAAGCGGACATTTTGGTTTAAGTATCGGACATTTTGGTTCAACGTGGTGACATTTTGGCGTGGCCATGCAGCATTTTTCGGACACTTCGGCATGACGGGGCGACGTCTTGGGTGCCAACACGGAAGAACGGGACCGGCAGAGGGGGACGGGCCAGAGACGTGTCCTTGGGGAAAACCACGTCCACCCCACGGGGCAAATCTATTTACCAAAATTCTTGACACGACTTTTCGCTGATAAGCTCGGGCCCATTGTAGAATGTACGGAAGGGCTTGGCACAGCCGACGCCAATCGTGAAGGTGCAGAGGGAGTGGAACGATGGTCAAAACAGGAGCCGAAATCCTATGGGAATGCTTGGAACGGGAGGGTGTACAGCACGTCTTCGGCTACCCGGGCGGGGCCATTCTTCCTGCCTATGATGCACTGAAGCACAGCAAGATTCACCATATTCTGGTGCGGCACGAGCAGGGCGCCACCCACATGGCGGACGGCTATGCGCGCGCCAGCGGCCGGGTGGGGGTGGCCGTGGCGACCTCCGGACCGGGCGCCACCAACATGGTGACGGGCATTGCCACGGCCATGATGGACTCTTCGCCGGTGGTCTGCATTACCGGGCAGGTAGGCAGCAAACTGATCGGGTCGGATGCCTTTCAGGAAACGGACATCACCGGCGTGACCCTTCCCATCACGAAGCACAATTACCTGGTGACCCACGCGAACGAACTGGCGCGCACGCTCCGCGAGGCGTTTTATGTGGCCGCCTCGGGCCGTCCCGGGCCCGTCCTGGTGGACATTACTAAAGACGCCCAACAATCTTCGTGCGAGTTCGACTGGGAGGCAGCCAAGCCGCACTTGCCCGGCTACCGCCCGGATCTCTTGCCCACCGCCGACGACTATACCAAGGCGCTCCAACTCATTCGCGAAGCGAAGCGGCCGGTCATCCTCGCCGGCCACGGCATCCTGCTCTCGGGCGCGATGGACGAGGTTCGCGAATTGGCCGAGCGCACGGGGATTCCCGTCACCCTGACGCTGCTCGGGCTGGGCGCGTTTCCGGCCTCGCACCCGCTGAATCTGGGCATGATGGGGATGCACGGCGAGGCGTGGGTGAACCACACCATCCAGGAGGCGGACCTGCTGATTGCGCTGGGCATGCGGTTCGATGATCGCGTCACCGGCAGCCTGAAGACCTACGCAACCAAGGCGCGGAAAATCCAGGTGGAGATCGATCCCTCGGAGATCAACAAGAACGTAAAGGTGGATGTGGCCCTTATCGGCGACCTGCGGGAAGTGCTGCGCGAGTTGCTGCCACACCTCCAACCGATCGATTGCAGTGAGTGGCGGGCCTACATCGACGGCATTAAAGGCGATGCCGCCGTGCGCGACATCCAGAACCTGCCCGACAGCGGACACCTGTACGCGGCGCACGTCATCAACGACTTGTGGAAAGAAACGCGCAGCGCCGATACCGTGGTGGTGACCGACGTGGGCCAGCACCAGATGTGGGAAGCACAGTATTTCAAGCACGATGCGCCCCGATCGTTGATTACGTCCGGGGGCCTCGGCACCATGGGATTCGCTCTGCCCGCCGCCATCGGCGTGAAGGTGGCCCGGCCCGAGGCCGAGGTGTGGGTGGTGGCCGGAGACGGCGGTATCCAGATGACCATGGCTGAACTCGCCACCATCGTTCAGGAGAAATTGAAAATCCATATTGCCATCATCAACAACGGATACCTGGGCATGGTGCGGCAGTGGCAGGAGTTTTTCTACGACCGCAACTACCAATCCACGCCGTTGCTGAGCCCCGATTTTTGCAAGCTCGCTGAGGCCTATGGAATTCGCAGCGCAGCGGTGACGACGCGCTCTCAAGTAGTTCCGGCCGTGCAAACGGCGCGCCGGCATGCGGGGCCGATGTTGATTGACTTTCAGGTGGAGCAGGAAGATTCCGTTTATCCCATGGTGGCTGCCGGAGCCGCGCTGCACGAAATGATCCGCCGGCCAAGCCCGCTGGTGGAGACGGCCGAAGACGAGTAAGATGGCTGATCGTCGATTGCTGATTGGCCTGTGCCGAGGGCACCTTGGAATGTGGTAGCTACTGCTACCGCCTTTTTTCCTGAGCGCATTCCGCCCTTGCCGTATGTATCGGGCGTAGGGCGGTAGCTGCTGCTCCCGCACTCCAAAGCGCTTCGCGCATTGTCATACACAGCTTTAAATTGATGAAAGCAGATTTCTTCATAATATTGTTTGAATGATGCGGAGTTCGGAATCTTGAATTTTGAATCTTGAATGAATCTTCTATGCTCAAAACCTTTGTCGTGCATGTCGAAAACAAACCGGGCGTACTGACGCGGGTGGCATCCCTGTTTCGTCGCCGTGCCTTCAATATTGACTCGCTCACCGTAGGCCGCACCGAAAAGCCGGAAGTCTCACGCATGACGATTACCGTTGATGCGGACCCGGACCAGGCGCGGCGGATCGAGGCGAGCCTTTATAAGTTGGTGAACGTTCTCCTGGTGGAAGATATCACGGATGAACCGGCCATCGTGCGTGATCTGGCCATGATCAAGGTGGCCGCGCAACACGACCAGCGTTCGCATGTGCTCCAATTGGTGAACGTGTTCCGGGCGCGCGTAGTGGACGTTGCGCCCGAGTCGCTCACCATCGAAATTACCGGTGCCGAGGACAAGATCGACGGCCTGCTGGAAGTGCTGCGCCCGTTTGGCGTGCTGGAAATGGTACGCACCGGCATCGTCGCCATGCGACGCGGGAGCAAGGCTTCGCTCGCCCCTCTGAACGCGGAAGACATGGACGAGGTCACGGCCGAGGCGGGAGAGGATGAAGACCAGTCGGTGTAGAAAAGGTGCCAGGTGTCAGGTGCCAGGTGCCAGGGACTACTACTTGGGCTTTAGATTCTATTCTTCGATCTTTGGAACGAGGGCGCTGCCCGCCCACCGCCTTCGCTTAGTTCTGCGTATGCGGAAACGCGGTAATCCGCAACTTGGCGGCGCCGTAAGGCACCAGCGAAATGGTCTCCACTTGCCGCTTACTGCTGACGGGACTAACGGGCAAGGGGCCGGCGGAGTCGTCTTCGATCTGCCATTCGGGCAGCCGCCGCGCCTTGGCCGTAATCACCACGGGCGCGCCGTCCAGGCTGAAAGGTTGATCACCGACCGGCAGTTCGGTGACGGTGAACGGCGGCGCCGACTCTTTCGGGTCGATCACCAGCGCGTAGTTCCACGGGCTGGTGGGATAAACTTCCCAGTCGGTCGCCTGCCCCGTCTGCCGCAGCGGTGACCAACTCTCGCCGATCTTCAACGAAAAAACCAGTGGCCCGCGCTCCACGGCAACAGAATTGTTGTACCAGGTTGACTTGACGACGCGCATCGGGAAATGGAGTTCCACGATGTCCCCGGTTGTCCATTGCCGCTGCACCTTGAAGAACTCACCCGCTTTCACGCCGTCAGCGGACGAGCCGTTCACGGCCACAGTGGCTCCGGTGGCCCAGGCAGGAATGCGCAGAACCAGCGGAAAGTTCACGGGCTGAGGCGTCTTCATGTCGAGCTTGATGTCTTCCCGGAAGGGATAATCGGTGGTCTCTGCAATGCTCACCGGCACGCCATCTGCAACGGTGGTTGACACTTCACTGGGGCCATACGCGGCGGCCGCGAGCCCGCCATCCGGCGTGGCCATCCATAGGTGTGCGGCGAACTTGGGCCAGCCCTGATGCATGTTGGCGGTGCAACATCCGTAATTAGGTTCGAGACCGAAAATGTTCGATTCGGGCCCGTTCGTGGACCAGCGGCGGTTGGCTACACTGACGATGACCTGGTTGGGCTGTTGGTCGTACTGGTGGCCCCACGAATCAGCCGTGAGAGTTCCGGGCAGGGCGTTGTAGGCGATTTTTTCCAGGCGGTCGCCGAGCCCAGGATCACCGAGGATGGAGATGTCGGTTTCGAGGGAAAACATGGCCTCTACCACCGCGCACAGTTCCGTCCCTTGCGAAGGGTCAAGGCCAGCATAGTGCTCGTCGGCAGAGAAGATGCCGTTGGGTTCGCCATGATAGCGGTCGAGCGCGTGCAGCATTTGATAGAGGCTGTCGCGGTCCGTTTTGTTTCCGGTCAGCAGCCACCACACCGGGGCGGCCTTCATGGCCATGCCATTGTTCACGCCATGGTTCGCGAGCATGCCCTGTGTTTTCGCCGTTTTCTCCTTGTATTGGAAGTCGGCGAACTGTGCTTCCCAATCGTATCCCAGGTCGTGCATCCGGCGCGCCAGGTCCAGCAGGCTCTTGTCGCCGGTGCGATTGTAAAGCCAGAGAATACTCAGCACCTCGTCGTGCCAGCGGAAAATGGCCCAGTCCTTGAGGGGGCGATCATCGAGATGGCGGGCCTGGAACGCGAAGTACTTTTGCATCAGGGGAATGACGCGCGGATCGCCCGTCGCCTCCTGATATTGAGTGAGGACTTTCAACATGACGTAATTTGGCCACCAGTCGCTCATGCTCGCGGGGCCAATCCAGCCGTCCGCCTGCTGGTGTTCCAGCGTCCAGTCCACCCACTTTTTGGCCTTCGCGATCAACCGCTCATCGCCCGTCAGGAAGGCCAGGGGTACCAATCCGTCCAAGAAGTACGGGCCCCGTTCCCAACTCTCGCCCGTACCGCCCAGCCAGCCGCTGTTCGGGCCGACGTCGGGCCAGAAGTCATCGAGGTGCCCGCTCAAGCCGTTCGCCTGGATTTGCAGTTCGCGCAGCAGCCAGCCCGTGGGCTTGACACTACCTAGTGGCAGCAAGTTAAACGCGTTCGCCTGGAGGGGCGCGCGATTGGGTACGGGAGCGGTGCCTCGCCCGGCCCATCCGTGCAGCGCCGTCAGGCCAAAAACCAATGCGCCAAGCAATGTAAGTTTACGAAGGGTCGGTGGAGATATCGGGGAACTGTTCGCCATCAGGTTTACCTTTTCATGTTTTGGTGCCAAAACGCGGCAAGTATAACGCATTCCGACTGTTCGTATCGGAGATTGGCATCGCTTTTGACAAGCGAGACAAGCGTGATAGGATTTGGCGCGATGCTGACGATGAGACGCGCAGTGGTTGTTTTTTCCTTACTCGCCGTGATCGCCGCCGTGGTTTGGCTGGCGCAACTCATGCAGTCGACTCGGCCCCCCTCCCCGCTGGACGGGGAACTGCAACGTGTCGTTTCGGACTTGGTGCTGAGAGATCACTCCGTGAAGAACTGTGTCGCATCAGTGATCAAGGGCGACGGGTCTTTCATGTGGTCGGGTGCGGCGGGAGTTGCGAACGAACACGTGCAGGCGCCGATGACGCGCGACACGCCGATCTACATTGCGAGCGTCACCAAGCTGTATACCGCCACGGCCGTGATGCTGCTGATGGAAAGAGGAGCACTTTCGCTGGACGATACCATGGCGAAGTACCTTCCCCAAGACCTTATTCACGGGATCCACGTCTACAACGGCAAGGACTACTCCGCCGAAATCACGATCCGGGAACTCCTCTCCCATAGTTCTGGAATTCCCGATTACTATACCGAAAAATCGGTGGACGGAAAGAGCTTGTTCGACTTATTCCGTGAAGCCCCGGGGCGGCGGTGGACCGTGGACGAGACGATCGAGCGGGCGCGAGACGACCTCAAGCCCAGGTTCCCACCGGGCTCGGACGTATCTTATTCGGACACCAACTTCCAGTTGCTGGGTAAGGTCATTGAAGCAGTATCCGGCAAGCCGCTTGAGGCGGTCTACGACGAGTTCCTGTTCCGTCCGCTGGGCCTTGAGCACACCTGGTTGGTGGGGAACTGGAGGTCGACGAACGTTCCGGCGCCCGCGCCGGCGGACGTGTTCTACGGAGATGTCAACATTACCCAGTGTCGCTCGAACGGAGCGTTTTGGGCCGATGGAGGAATTGTCTCCACGGCCGAAGAAATGAATAGGTTTCTAATTGCGCTCAACCGCGGCAGAATCATTCGTCCCGTTTCTCTGAAGCTTATGCACAATTGGCGAAGGCTCCGATTTCCGCTTCAGTACGGGTTTGGGACCATGCGGTTCAATCTGCCCCGGCCCATCCGTGCGGTAGTGCGAATTCCTCCCTTGTGGGGTCACTCGGGTTCCACCGGATCCTTCCTCTATTATTCTGAGGATTTCGATCTTTACATGGGGGGGACGATCGATCAAACGGAGTCAAAGATCAAGCCGTTTCTGCTCATGGGCAAGATCATTAGGGCCATTGCAGCCGAGAACACGCGTTTAAACACCAGAAACCGCTGACGGGCAGCTAGAGTTCATAATCGGTGGAGAAACTCGTTCACCTCTTGCCTGACCTGATCCATTTGGGATAACAATCCATGCCCGCCGGTGTCGAATAGTACCAGACGAGAGCCATTGATGGCTTCGTGTGCGCGCTCGGCATGATGGTAGCTCACCAGGGCATCGTCCCTGGCGTGCAGGATGAGCGTCGGCGCCGATACGTTTTCCGTCGACTCCGCTTCACGTTGGATCATGGTCCCATCATTCACCGTGCCCGCATAACGTTCGGTCATGGGATGCATGGTGTAGAGCATTTCCTGCGCCATTCGCTTCTGGACCGGGGTGAAGTTGCGATAGAGCTCAGCGGAGATGCCCATAAGATTCAGAATCGCAGGCTGCATGAATTTCGCGACGAGCCAATACGCGTAATCGGAATGTTGGATGAGGTGGATGATGCCGACGTAAAAGGCAGGTTTATCCCCTGGTGCTGAGGCCTGACTGACCGCCGAAATCAGGATGAGCGCCGAAGTCCGCTCGGGATAATCGTTGGCGAACTGCGTGGCCGAAGGCCCTCCGGCCGAACCGCCCACGACAATGACCTTTTGAATATGCAAATAATCCAGAAGATCCCGGTAAAGCGCGGCTTGCGTTTTGATTGATGCGTTCTTGGGGATCGGGCTGCGCAAATACCCGTATCGCGATACCGAGACGAAATTATATCCACTACCCAGGGCCAGGTCGGCAAGCCACAGCCCCTGGTCGTACCCGCCGCCCGCGCCGTGCAGCAACAAAACCGGATCGCCCTCGGCTCGTATGGCGTACTCAATTTCACCGTGGTCAGTCTTCAGAACTGTGCCATCCGCCACCAAGCGGGCCTTCGCCGCCTGCATTTCGCGACGGTAGCGCGGGTAGGTTACTGCCACAAAGCCGCCGGCGATGGCGATAACAATGACAACGATGATCAAGAGTCTTCTCACGTGCTACCCGGAAAGGAAATGCAGCGTCGCAGCATATTGTGCGCCGACCAATTCCTTGGCTGGTTCAATAAGGCTGTGCCACTGTCTTTCCATTAGGGACCGAAGCCATTGCCGACCTTCTTCGAAGCCGCAGTTGCGGATTCGAAAAGCAAAATACATCCAATACGCCGGGCGAACGATGCGCGCCACCGCATCCGCATTTGAAATGCAAACCGCCTCTGGGGAGGCGCTTCCAATCGGGAGGGGATCCGAGTGTAACGCGATGGCACGGGCGATCTCACCGACGCGGTCCTGCGGATGTCCTCGCTCCAGCAGGATTTGGATCGCCAATTCGGCGCTCAGCCCGGGGTGATTCGGTAATGTGGTGGGATCGAACACGGCGGATATGTCATGAAGGTAAGCCGCCAACTCGACCGCCTCCACGTCCGCACCCAGGGGCTCAGCCAAGCTGGCCGCGCACTGGGCAACAACGAGCAGGTGTTGATCAAAAAACGACAGCGTCAAGATATTTCCGGCTCGTTCACAGGCATGCTGAGCGAACTCGCGTATCTCGGCGGCTGGCATGCCAAGATACTATCACTGGACTGCACATCAGCCAAAACGCGTTTTGGCATTTTGTGGGATACACTGAGCTTGAGCCGGAGAATCACGCGAATCTTACAGAGGACTGCGGCCGGGCCAGCCAACGCTTTTTCGTTACGATTAGAAGGCGGCAGCTTCGCGGCCGCAGTCCAAGGCGCTTCGCGCTCCAACAATGCCTTGCTCTCCCGACCGATATTGCTTATGCTCAAGGCTGGACAAAATCTCACCACATCACCCATAAATGCTGCGGGCGCCCTTGCCGTTAAGATGCGGAGGCAGACGAAAGCTGCGAAGCCGGCTGCCGCTTACCCTTGCCGGACGGAGGCGAACCGCGAAGCGCTTGGGACATAAGGAGAACCCTTCACCATGGACTTTCAAAACAAGACTGTGGTTGTGACGGGCGGCGCCTCGGGAATCGGCCTGGCGTGCTGCCGGGAATTCGCAAAGCGGCAGGCCGCCGTAGCGGTAGTGGACCGTGACGAGAAGGCCGGGCGCAACGCCGTGGAGGAATTGCGTCAACTGGTCGAGCAAGCCGAGTTTTTTGCTTTTGACGTGAGCCAACGCGCCCAGGTGGAATCCGGAGTCATCCAAATTGCGAAGAAGATGGGCGGCATTGACGTGCTGATCAACAATGCCGGCATTCAGCGCTACGCCTCGGCTACCACGTGTACCGAAGAAGAATGGGACTTGGTGCTTAGCGTCAACCTGAAGAGCGCGTTCCTGATGTCAAAGTATGTGATCCCGGAAATGATCAAGCGCGGCGGTGGAGCGATTGTGAACACGGGTTCGGTGCAATCGGTGACCGCCCAGAACAATTCCATACATTACGTTGTGAGCAAGCACGGTATGCTGGGGCTCACGCGTTCCCTGGCGCTCGACTACGCGAAGCAAAACATCCGCGCTAACTGTGTAATGCCCGGCGCGGTCGATACACCGATGTTGCGCTGGTCTGTCTCGCTGGGCCCCGATCCGGAAGGCGTTTTAGCGGCGATTGACCGGATACATATGCGCGGAACCATGGGCAAGCCGGAGGAAATAGCGCGCGTCGTGGTTTTTCTCGCGAGTGATCTCGCCTCGTTCATCACGGGAGCTGCGATTGCGGTGGATGGCGGAGCATTGGTCCCGGTGGGGGGAATGATGTTCCAGGAAGGGGGCTTGTCAGTAAAGAAATCGTGAGGCATGATCTTGTGCGTAGAAAACAACAGGTTCAGATCGAAAAAAGGAAAAACCTCACATGACCTCACAACTTGAGTGTTCGAAGACGAAGTGGAATGGGCGCGAGGCGTACATGCTCCACAACGATCTCGTGCAGATAGTCACGCTCCCCGGCGGCGGTCACATCGCAGAATTTCAGTTCCTGGCTGGCACGGGATTGCCGGTCCTCAACCCCCTCTGGGTTCCGCCATGGGAATCCATCGAGCCCTACCAATATCGGGCGGAAAAGCACGCGTCAGAATACGGACCGGTGAATGAAGGGAAGTTGCTCTCAGGCATCGCCGGACACAATATCTGCCTCGATTATTTCGGCCCCCCCTCGGAGGCAGAAGCCGCGCAGGGTCTCTCGACGCACGGGGAAGCGCCTTCGGCGAAATGGGAGAAGACGAAGGCCCGCGCGGGGTCGCAATACGTCAGCCTTACACTCGCAACGGCGCTGCCGGTAGCGGGCCTGCAATTCAGCCGCGAAATTCGTCTCCGGCGCGGGGAGTCCGTGGCGTATTTTGCCGAAACCGTGGTCAACGAAAGAAAAGCTGACCACTTCTTTCACTGGACCCAGCATGTCACGCTAGGCCCGGCCTTTCTGGGAAGCGAGACCAGTCGCGTTGCGATCTCTGCCACGCGGGGAAGAACAAGTCCAGGTGGTTATGGAGGCAACGAGTTGCTCGCCTCCGGACAGAATTTTCATTGGCCCTTCGCCCCCGCCAGCGCGGGCAAGAGTGTTGATCTTACTCGGCCCTTCACGCGCCAGGGTTTGGGATTCCTGGCCTCGGTTTTGTTGAATCCCCGCCGCGCGATCGAATACGTGGCTGCCCTGAACGTGCCAAACCGGCTTCTGATGGGCTACTGCTTCCGGCGCAGCGACTTTCCGTGGGCCGCCGTTTGGGAGGAGAATCAGTCGCGGGCGGGGGCGCCGTGGAATAGCCGTACCCAAGCGCGCGGGCTCGAGTTCAGTTCAACGCCGTGTCCGGTAACCCGCCGGGAGGCATTCGCCGTATCCCCCATGTTCGGCACCCCAACCTTTTCCACCGTGCCGGCGAAAGGCAAGCTGAGCGTCAGCTATTTGAGCTTCCTCGCGCAGGTCCCGGAGGGTTTCAATCAAATTGGCGACATCGAGGTTGGCAAGGACGAAATTCTGATCAAGGGGCGTGGCCGCCGCACGTCTATGCACTTGCCCGCCTCCGGCATTGCGGAAATGGGATGGGAATAAGCGCGGACTGCACGTTCGCGGGCGAGGACTGGCTGTTCCCATCCCAAAACAGTGCCCATTTGAATCGTTTGGAGCCCATTCCAGTCATGACGGCAACGTCATCGCGTTGCACCTCATCAAAAACCTTTACGAAGTTATTTCACCGACGCACCGGACGGCCTTGCAGATGTATTCTGGAATGGAATAAAAAAGAGTAGAAGAGGCAATAGCTCCAGGACGCAGGCCCGGAGGAGATTTGTTATCACCACCCATGAACATTCTTGAAACGCACGGATTGACGCGCCGCTTCGGCGACCTTACGGCCGTGGACGGAGTTGCCCTTACCGTCACTTCAGGTGAAATATTCGGTCTGCTCGGCCCCAACGGCGCCGGCAAAACCACGGTCATCAAAATGCTCACCACCCTGCTCCCGCCCACTTCCGGAACAGCGGTAGTGGCGGGGTTCGACGTCGAGCGGCAGCCGGCCGGCGTACGCGGGGCAATCGGATACGTACCGCAGCTCGTGTCCGTCGATGGCGCGTTGACCGCCTACGAGAACCTGCTGATTTTCGCCAAGCTATATGGCGTGCCCCGTTCCGAACGGCGGACGCAGATTGCGGCATCCCTGGATTTTGTGGGCCTGGGGGACGCAGCGCATCGGATGGTGCGGGGATACTCGGGGGGGATGATGCGGCGGCTCGAAATCGCGCTGGCAATGTTGCACCGTCCCCAGGTGCTCTTTCTCGACGAGCCTACCGTGGGCTTGGACCCGCTGGCGCGGCAGATCGTGTGGGAACACGTCCTGTCTTTGGTCCAGGAATTCGGCATGACCATTTTCTTGACGACACACTTTATGGAGGAAGCTGACCATTTGTGCGACCGGGTGGCCATTATGAATTTTGGACGCGTGGCGGCGCTGGGGCGGCCCGAAGATCTGAAGGAGTCCATCGGGAAAGCAGACGCCACCCTGGACGAGGTGTTCGCTCACTATACCGGTCACGAATTGGATAACGGGGGGAATTTCCGTGAAATCTCAAGGACTCGACGCACCATCGCCCGCCGCGGTTGAGGCGCCACCGCGTCTGCCGGGGCAAAACGTGGTGGCGGCATTCGTAAGGCAATGCCTGGCGCTGGCGGAAATGGAAATGCGCAAGCTCCGGCACGACCCCACGGAGCTGGCCACGCGCGCCCTGCAACCGATGTTATGGCTTGCTATCTTTGGCGAGGTCTTCTCGCGGGTGCGCGCCATTCCCACCACGGGACAGATGCGCTATCTGGACTTCCTGGCCCCGGGCGTACTTGCGCAGAGCGTGCTCTTCATCGGAATCTTCTACGGCATTGCCGTAATCTGGGAACGCGATCTCGGCATCGTCCACAAGCTGCTGGTCAGCCCGGCGCCGCGCGTGGCGCTGGTGCTGGGCAAAGCGTTGTCGGGGGGCGTGCGAGGCCTCTCCCAGGGCGTGGCGGTTTACCTGCTGGCGTGGCTGTTGGGAGTCAGAATCAACTGGCAGCCGGCAGCGCTCGCGGGAGTGGCACTGGCGATTCTTCTGGGCGCGGCCACGTTCTCAACCTTCTCGCTGATTATCGCTTGCATCGTGAGGACGCGCGAGCGCTTCATGGGCATCGGCCAGGTATTAACCATGCCGTTGTTCTTCGCCAGCAATGCCGTGTATCCGATCTCGGTCATGCCGGAATGGCTCAAGGTGGTCGCGCACATCAACCCTTTGACCTATGAAGTTGACGCGATGCGCGCGCTGATGCTGCGGGGGGGCAGCAGCATTTTCGGGCTCAGTGTTGATTTCGCCGTATTGATGGTAGCTACCTTGGTTCTTGCTGGGGTCGCTTCTCGGATGTATCCAAACCTGGCCCGGTAACGCACGGCATATTTGTGCGCTAAGCGCGTGAGAATCCTACTTGCCGCTCTTCAGTTGACTCACGCTGGGAAGTTTTGAGGTGTTCCAGCCGCCGCCCAACGCCTCGATGAGCTCGATACTGGCGCTCATGCGGCGCGTGAGAATATTAAGCGCTTGCACCTGGTCCTGAAGAAGAATGGCTTGCTCGGTGATGACCGTAAGGTAATTGACCGTGCCGGCTTTGTATTGGTACGTAGAAATATTCAGCGAATTCTGCGCCGCCTGGACTGCCGCGTCCTCGGCTTGGGCTTCGTTTTCGAGGATGCGCAATGCCGCGAGGCTATCTTCGACCTGTTGAAAGGCGGTGAGAACGGTTTGGCGGTAACTTGCCACGGTTGCGTCATAGGCAGCCACGGACTGATTCAAGGTCGCGCGGCGCTTGCCGGCGTCGAAGACCGTCTCGGAGGCGCCCGCCCCGATCGACCAGAATCGGCTGGGCCAGGAAATCCAGTGCAAGAATGAGGAGCTTTCAAGTCCGATGGGCGCAGATTGGGTGACCAGACCAATGGCTGGGTAGAACGCCGCCTTGGCGATGCCAATCTGCTCATTGGCCGCCGCCATCTGCCGTTCAGCCGAAGCGATGTCGGGGCGGCGTTCGAGAAGCGTGGAAGGCACCCCCACCGGCACCGCAGGCGGCGTGATCTTGATGGGCCGGTAGGTAACAGAAAGTTCCGCGGGGGCTTTTCCGGCCAGGACGGCAATGGCATGCTCGTACTGCGCCCGCGCCACCCCGTAATCGATCAACTGCGCCCGCGCCGTCTCCAGTTGAGTCTGGGCCTGGGCGACGTCGGAGCCCGAGGCCACACCACTGTTGAACCGGTCCTGAGTAAGTTTGAGGTAGTCCTCGTACGACTTCACCGTGGATTGGAGCATGTCCTGCTCGCCGTCCGTGCCGCGCAACTCAAAGTAATCTGTCGCCAATTCTGCCTGGTAAGACAGTCGCGCGTTCTCCAACTCGGCGTCGCTGACTTGTGCGGATTCCGCGCTGGCCGTGATGCTGCGGCGGATGTTGCCCCACGTATCGGCTTCCCAGGAGACACTTACGGGCAGGTCGTAGGTGGTGCGGGAAAAGTTCTGGCCCTGGGAAGTTCCGGTGACCGAGGTTCGCGAGTTCACAATGTTGGGAGCAACGGAGACTGTCGGATACAGATTGGAGCGCGCAATTAGAATAGCGAATCGGGCCTCGCGAAATTGGGCCTCCGCCGCCTTGATATTCTGGTTGGAAATGCTCACCTGCTCTTCCAGCGCGTTGAGCTCCGGGTCGTTATAGATCTCCCACCATTTGCCGCGGGCGAGGGCATCGCTGGGCTGAGCCGTCTTCCACTCTGACGCTTGGGGAGAGTTGTCGGGCGGGAGTTCCTTGTAAGTCGGCGGCGCGGGGGCGGGCGGGCGCTTATAATTCGGGCCCACCATGCAAGACGGAAGCAGTAGGCAGAAGGCAGTAAGCAGCAGGCAGAAAGCAGATTTGATCATAGATTTCAGTCTTCCCTATCGGTGGCGAGCCGCCTGGCCACTTCCGGATCGAGCCCCCGAACCCGATACCACCAAGTTTGAATCCTGTCGAAATAGAGGTAGACGACGGGTGTGGTGTACAAGGTCAGCAACTGGCTCACCGTCAGCCCGCCAATGATGGCGATCCCCAGGGGGCGGCGAAATTCCGAGCCCATGCCTCTGCCCAGAGCCAGCGGCACGGCGCCGAGCATCGCCGCCATCGTCGTCATCATAATGGGGCGAAAGCGCAACAAGCACGCCTCGTAGATTGCGTCCCGAGCACTCTTGCCTTCGGTGCGCTCGGCGGCGAGCGCAAAATCAATCATCAGGATGGCGTTCTTTTTCACCAGTCCGATCAGCAAAATGATTCCAATGATGGCAATGACGGTCAGTTCCGTGTGAGTCAGCATCAGTGCCAGGAGCGCGCCAATGCCTGCCGACGGCAAGGTAGACAGGATGGTGACGGGGTGAACGTAACTTTCGTAGAGCATCCCCAGCACCAGGTAAACGGACATCAGAGCGGTAGCGATCAGCAAGGGCTCGCTGGAAAGCGAATCCACATAGGCTTGCGCGTTCCCGGCGAAACCCGTGTGAATGGTCGAGGGCAACCCAATCTTGGCAGCCTTGGCCAGAATCGCATCCGCCGCATCTCCCAGGGCCACCCCCGGTTGGAGATTAAACGAAACCGTCACCGAGGGTGAGAGACCCTGATGATTGACGGCGAGGGGTGCGGTGATGGAATCAAAATGCGCGATGGCGCCAAGGGGAACCTCCTTCCCATTCGGCGCATAAGCATAAAGTTGGCGCAGGAACAACGGGTTTTGCCAGAATTCGTGCCCCACCACCATGATCACGTAATACTGGTTGAGCGGCGTGTACATGGTCGAGACCTCCCGCTCTCCGAAGGCGTCGTAAAGAACATTGTCAACAAGTTGTGAGGAGATGCCGAAGCGGGCGGCGGTGGTACGATCGACCTGCACGTAACTCTGCAAGCCGCTATTCTGCTGATCGGTATTCACATCCGCGATCACTGGGACTGTCCTTAATTCCTCCAGCATGCGCGGGCCATAGACTTGCAGATCACGCAGATTATCGCCGCGCATGGTGAACTGATATTGGGCGGCGCCGAAGCGCCCCCCCACGCGGATGTCCTGCGAGGATTGCAGATACAGGGCCGCGCCCGGAACTTGCGCCAATTTCGGGCGCAAACGCGCAATGACCAGGTCGGCCGTGATATTTCGCTGGGCGGGGGGTTTGAGCATAATGAACATGCGCGCTTGGTTGATGGACCCGCCTCCCGGGCCGCCACCCCCGCAAAAGCCGCTGACCGCATCGATCGCCGGGTCATCCTTGATGATGTTGATCATCCTCTGCAAAATCCTGTCCATGGCCTGATAGGAAATATCCTGGTCGGCGATAATTGAACCCATCATGCGCCCGTTGTCCTGCTGCGGGAAAAATCCTTTGGGGACATGAATGTAGAGGTAAATATTCAGAGCGATGGTGGCCAGCAACACGGCAAGCGTGGTGGCGGGGAAACGCAGCACCACCCCCAGCGTCCTTCCGTAAAATTGCACGACGGCATTGAAGCCGCGTTCAGAGGTCCGGTAAAGCCACCCGTGGGACTCATGTTGAGCAAGCAGATGCGCGCACATGGAAGGCGTAGCGGTGAGCGAGACCACCAGGGAAACCATAATGGCCGCGGAGAGAGTCACGGCGAACTCCCGGAACAAGCGGCCGACGATCCCTCCCATCAGCAGCAGCGGGATGAATACCGCCACCAGGGAGATACTCATGGTCAGGACGGTAAAGCCGATCTCCTTTGCGCCCCGCAGCGCCGCCTGGAACGGCGCCAGGCCCTTCTCCAGATAACGCGTGATGTTCTCGATGACCACGATCGCGTCATCCACTACAAACCCGGTGGAAATACACAGCGCCATCAAGGAGAGATTGTCCAGGCTATAACCCAGCAAGTACATGATCCCGAATGTCCCCACCAGCGACACGGGAACCGCCATGCTGGGAATAAAGGTGCTGCGCGGACTCCGTAGAAAGAAAAAAACCACCAGGATCACCAGAATCACCGAAATGATCAGTGTCCGTTCTACGTCCCGCACGGAAGCACGGATGGTCAGGGTCTGATCCATGGCGTATTGGGTGTCAATCGTAGGAGGAATATCCGCTTTAAGCTGGGGCAGGATGTCCCGGACGCGGTCGACGGTATCGATGATATTGGCGCCCGGCTGGCGAAAGATGACCAGCATCACGGAAGGCTTGCCATTGGTGTAGCCGGACGACATGACCGTCTGCGGCCCATCATGGACATAGGCCACATCCGCGAGCCGGACCGCCGAACCTTTCCGGTAGGCCACGATGAGCGGCGCGTAATCGACTCCCTTGAACATTTGATCGTTCGCACCCACCTGCCAGGTCCGCGACCCGTCGGAAAAATAACCTTTGGGGCTGTTGGAATTGGCGTTGCTCAGAACCCCGCGAACCTGTTCCAGGGAGATGCCGTACTTGTTGAGCGAATCGGGATTAACCTCCACGCGCACTCCCGGGAGCGCGCCGCCTCCCACGAAAACCTGCCCCACGCCGGCCACCTGCGACAACTTTTGCGCCATGATCGTGGAGGCATAATCGTAAATCTGGCTCTTGGTCAGAATGCCGGAGGTCAAAGCAATGATGAGAATCGGTGAATCCGCAGGATTCACTTTCCGGTACGTGGGGTTGCTGGGAAGATTGGTGGGCAGGTAACCGCGCGCGGCATTGATGGAGGCCTGGACATCGCGCGCCGCCGCGTCGATGTTACGCTCCAGGTTGAATTGTAAGGTGACGCTGGACGACCCCAGGGAACTGGAAGAGGTCATCTCACTGACCGCCGCGATACGGCCAAACTGGCGCTCCAACGGCGTGGCCACGGAAGAGGCCATGATCTCCGGACTCGCGCCGGGCAAACCTGCCGATACCGAGATGGTGGGGAAATCCACCTGCGGCAAGGGCGAAACCGGCAGCAGGCGGAAGGCCACCGCGCCCGCCAAGAATACGGCAACGACGAGCAGGGTCGTCGCAACCGGCCTTCGAATGAAGGGTTCTGAGATATTCACGGCTCACTCTGCCGGGGCAAGTTCAGTGCCCGGGCTCTGCTGGCGCCCGCGGGAAAAATGCGTCGCCAAGCGGTCAAACCAAATGTAAATGACGGGCGTTGTGTAGAGCGTCAGCAATTGGCTCAAGAGGAGCCCTCCGACCATGGTGATTCCCAAAGGCCGACGCAGCTCCGAACCCATACCGGTGCCCAGTGCCAGGGGGACGCCGCCCAGCAACGCTGCCATGGTGGTCATCATGATGGGCCGAAAGCGCAGCAAGCAAGCTTGATAGATGGCATTCACCGACGTCATCCCTTCCTTACGCTCCGCCTCCAAAGCAAAATCGATCATCATGATGCCGTTCTTCTTGACAATCCCGATGAGCAGGACCAATCCGATCAAGGCAATCACACTGAAATCAATCCGCACGATCATGAGCGAAAGCAGCGCGCCAACGCCGGCCGAAGGCAGGGTCGAGAGGATGGTGATGGGATGAATGTAGCTCTCGTACAAGACCCCCAATACGATATAAACCGTGACGAGCGCGGCCAGGATCAGGACCGGTTCATTCGAGAGCGAGGCCAGGAAGGAAGCCGCGGTTCCCTGAAAGGCTGCTTGAACGGCCGCGGGCATGTGGCTTTCAGCCTTCACTTTATTTACGGCCTCGATGGCGTCTCCCAACGAGGCGCCGGGGGCAAGGTTGAATGACAGCGTAACCACCGGAAATTGACCCTGGTGATTAACGGTAAGCGGCACGTTGGTCTCCTGAACGTGAGTAAAGGCCGCGAGCGGCACCTGGCCGCCATTGGGATATTGCAGGGTGGAAGCAATCTGCGCCCCGCCAAAGGCATTGTCCGAGGGAATGGTTGTGGAAAAGGCGGCGGAGGATGTGGAGTTGGAAAGGCTGGTCGTGGCGGCGGTCATGGAACTGGTCGGTCCATATAATTGCGTGGCGGCCGACCCGCCGGAAACCAAACCTGAGGATCCCGCCGCATTCCCCGAGCTGGTGCGAATATAGAGGTCCCGCAAGTCGAGAGGATTTTGGCGGTAGCCCGGATTAACTTCCAGGACCACGTGGTATTGGTTCAACTGGGTGTAGATGGTGGAGACCTCGCGCTGCCCGTAGGCGTCGTAGAGCGTTTGGTCGATGGTGGAGGGAGAAATACCGAAGCGGTAGGCCGTGCTGCGGTCAAAAACCAATTGGGTACACAACCCTCCCACTTCCTGGTCGCTCGCCACGTCGCGCAACAACGGCGATTCTTTCAATTTCTCCACCATGCGCGGGGCAAACTCATAGAGCTCAGCCGCATTGGGGTCTTCCAGCGTGTACTGGAACTGCGTGCGGCTGACGCGGTCCTCCACCGTAATATCCTGCACCGGCTGCATGAACAGGGTGATTCCGGGGACGCGCGCCAATTCCGGCTGCAGCCGGCGAATCACGTCGCTGGCCTCGATCTTGCGTTTATCGAGTGGCTTCAGGTTGATCAGAATGCGCCCGCTATTCAGGGTGGTGTTCGTCCCATCGATCCCGATGAACGAGGACAGGCTCTCAACCGCCGGGTCCTTCAGAATGATCCGGCCCAACTGTTGCTGCAAATTGGCCATTTCCGGGAAAGACACCGTCTCTGAGGCCTCGGAGATTCCCTGAATAACGCCTGTATCCTGAATGGGGAAGAATCCCTTGGGGACTATGATGTAAAGCACGATGGTCAGAACGAGGGTCGCGGCCGCGACTATCAGGGTAATCGTCTGATGCCTCAGGACCACTTGGAGGGTGCGATCATAGAAATTGATGATGGCTTTCCAGCCCGCCTCGGTCACGCGATAGAAGCGCGTCTGATCGGCTTCCGGCGCGTGCTTGAGCAGCTTCGAGCACATCATGGGCGTGAGCGTGAGGGAAACAATGGCGGAAACCAGAATGGTCACTGCCAGGGTCACGGCGAATTCGCGGAAGAGCCGCCCAACGATGTCACCCATGAACAGGAGCGGAATGAGCACGGCAATCAGCGAAATCGTCAGCGAAACAATGGTGAAGCCGATCTGCGCCGAGCCTTTCAGCGCCGCCTGTAGGGGCGGCTCGCCCTCTTCGATATAGCGGGTGATGTTCTCGATCATGACAATGGCGTCATCCACCACAAACCCGGTGGATATCGTCAACGCCATCAAGCTCAAGTTATTCAGACTGTATCCCAGCAGATACATCACGCCAAACGTGCCGACCAGCGAAAGGGGCACGGCAACACTGGGAATGACCGTAGCGGATAAGTTGCGCAAGAAGAGAAAAATGACCATCACCACCAGCGCCACGGTCAGCAATAACTCGAACTCCACGTCGTGGACCGAGGCGCGAATTGTGGTCGTCCGGTCGGTCAGAATGCTGACCTTGACGGAGGACGGCAGGGATTTCGTGAGCTGATCGAGCAGAACCTTGATGCGGTCCACCACCGCAATCACGTTCGCCCCCGGCTGGCGCTGGATGTTAACGATCACGGCCGGATTCTCATTCATCCATGCGGCCTGGTTGACGTTCTCGACGTCGTCCGTGACCGAGGCCACGTCGGTCAGCTTCACCGGCGCACCGTTGCGGTAAGCCACAATTAACGGCTGGTAATCCGCGCTGGAGATCAACTGGTCATTGGCGCCGATCTGATAATTCTGTTGCGGGCCGTCAAAACTCCCTTTTGCCTGGTCCACGTTGGCGGCGACGATGGCGTTGCGCAGGTCCTCCAGGTTGATCCCATAAGAGGCCATCAAGGTGGGATTGGCGCGAATCCGTACCGCGGGTTTCTGCCCGCCGCTGATGCTCACCAAACCTACTCCCGGCAACTGCGAAATTTTCGGCGTCAGGCGGGTATCCGCCAGGTCTTCTACCTTCGGCAAAGGTAATGTATCCGAACTCAGCGCCAGGGTCAGAACCGGTGCGTCAGCAGGATTGCTCTTACTATAGATGGGAGGAGTGGGGAGGTCAGGAGGCAGGTAAGTCCCCGCGGCATTAATGGACTCCTGCACTTCCTGCTCTGCCACGTCGATATTCAGGCTGAGGTTAAACTGCAAGGTGATGACAGAGCTGCCGTTCGAGCTGGTCGAGGTCATCTGTTGCAGGCCGGGGACCTGACCGAACTGCCGCTCTAACGGGGCCGTAACCGAAGACGCCATCACGTCCGGGCTGGCCCCGGGATAAAAGGTGATGGCCTGAATGGTAGGATAATCTACCTCCGGCAGGGCAGAAACCGGTAACTGTTTGAAACCCACCGCACCTGCCAGCAAGATGGCGACCATGAGCAGCGACGTCGCAATCGGCCGTAGGATGAAAATCCGTGACGGACTCATTGATTCCTCATATTTTCAAAACTGTTTACGGGGCGCCGCGAACATCGAAAGGGCCATTCGGCCAATTGGAGGTTTAGAAGCCAAGGCGCAAGACTCAAAATGCGGGCGGCATCACTGTTTGACTCTTGCGCTTTACCAATTGGCCCGAGCCTCGCGCAACAATTTGCCCGGCGCCCGTTCCCTTACGTGCCCGCCTTCGCCGGGGACATTTCCACCCGGACCTTGGTTCCTTCTTGCAGCCTGTCCACGCCGGTGACCACCACGACATCTCCAGGGTTGAGCCCGGAGGTCACTTGCGTTTCGTCTCCCTCGGAGATGCCGATTGTGATCGTCTGTACCGTTGCCGTCCCACTCAACAACTGGCTCGCCTCAGCCGCAGAACCCGCAGCCGCTTGCCCCGAAGGTCCCTGGCCGCCTGATTTGGGACGATGAAGATCTTTGACCAGATAGATGTAAGTCCGCTGCGAGTTCCTCTGCACGGCGGCGGTGGGAATCAACGCCACCCCTCTTTCTTCCTCCACCAAAAGCCGGGCATTAACGAATTGATTGGGGAACAGCGCTCCGTCTTTATTGTCGAATTTGGCGCGCAACTTTACCGTCCCGGTGGTGGGATCAACCTGATTGTCAACCGTTTCGAGGACGCCTTCGGCTATTTGGGTGGTCAGGTCCCGGTTCCATGCTTCCACCTTCAACCGCGCCCCCGCACGCAGCTTTTGCATCACTGGGGGAAGCAGGTCTTCGGCAAGGGTGAAGATCACCGTAATCGGCTCGATTTGAGTAATCACCACCAGCCCCGTGGACAACATGGGAGTGACGTAGTTTCCTGGATCGACCAATCGCAAGCCCACGCGACCAGTGATGGGGGCGGTGATGTGGCAGTACACGAGATCCAGTTTGGCGGTGTCAATCTGCGCTTGATCCGTGGCCACGATTCCCTCATCGGACTTCACTAGAGCGCCTTGTGTGGCGAGTTGCTGTTCCGGCACGGCCCTTTGCGGCACGAGCGTCTGGTAGCGCGTCAAATCGACCTTGGCATTATCCAGGTTTGCCTGATCCCTCAGTAGTCCTGCCTGGGCGCTTTCCAGCATGACTTGGTAAGGGCGTGGGTCAATTTCCACCAGCGGATCACCCTGGTGAACCATCTGTCCTTCCGTATAGAGAACCTTCATCAAATATCCGGAGATTTGACTCTGAACGGTAACAGTATGCAGAGGGGTTACCGCTCCCAGGCCGTTAAAATAGCGCCCGATGTTCCCCTTATAGGCGCGCGCGGCGATCACCGGGACCGCCTGTCCCCGCCCGGACCTGCCACCCGCTGCCGCGACCGCATCGGTGGTCGCAGCGCTGGCAGGGTTCGAGTGCTGTCGGAAGTAAAGAAAATATACGCCTAGGCCGACCGCGACCAAGATCACCACCCACAGCCATCCGTGTCGCTTGTGCTTTCTCGGGAGAGGGGGTTCCGTGGGCGGGAAGCTCGGCATGGGTTCTTGCACGTCTTGTTGATCGAGCATGTTGGGTTTCTCCGGACTCATAATCCCCTAGCCTCTAATGCTGTCACGTCTCGCCACCGGTGCGTTTCCGCAAAACAGGCTTTCTCTGCCGGTCGGCTCGCTACCGGCGCAACCCGAAGGTGGCTGACGCTCTACGCCCTCGTAAGAAGTTATGGTGTGGGATGGCACAACAATCGTCTTTCGCGGTTTCACTGGGCTTGCCACCACTCCATCTCAATCCCGGGAAGCTGCCTTTTGTTCACCTTACAAATTTAACACCCTAACTTGGACGAGTTGGGAGCAGGACTGGTTACTTTTTTCCGTCCCCGCCGAGCGTCATCAGGCGAAGTTGCAGCGCGCAAATATTCTGCGGTTTGCCTTCCCCGTTGAGCGCCGCCGGAACACTTCCACAACGCCCCGGGTTCTCACCCGCAGGATATCATAAGTAACGCTTCCAAAACAGGTTGCCGAGGCTGCTCTGCTGCACGTCGGCGGCGAACTCAGCACCCATCCGAGCGCTTACAGTTTGCCCAAGTGAAAGAGAATTCCAGCCGTGTACACAATATCGTGGGCGCGCCCGGAGACGGGAAAAGTCGCCGCGCTATCGAAGGTCGGATGTGGGGGAAGGCCGAACGCAGGCGGACTGGTTACGTGATCCCGCAGGTCAATACGGAATGTCAGCCGTCTGCTAAGTTTCCGATCGAGGCCTACTCCTACGTTGATGCCGAGCTTATCGTTGTGGGTGAAGTAGGGCGCCGTGCTTACTGCCGCGAATCCAGCATTCGTAGCGGTTGCGATCGCCGCCTGCGTCGGGGTGAAACGATCATACTCCACCCCGCCCTCCGCGTAGGGGCGCATGCCAAAATGCGAGAAAGGCGCATGGAACACGGCGCTCAGGCTGCCGATATAATCGTTGGCCGGGTAGGCCACCCCGACGTGGGGAAAATGATTGGTATTGGTTACGATCAGATTGTTCGGTCCGGACGTGAATGCCATTTCAAGGCTTAGAAGCTTTCCGTAGGGCACCGCTACGCCTACCGTGTACTTGTAACCTAAATCCGTTCGGGAGTGATATAACCTGCCGGCATCATACCAATTTTGCGGATCAACCAGAGTCGATCCCCCACCCAAGGCAAAGACATCCAACTGTAAATCCTTCACGAGATCCCGGGCTTGCACCGCCCCCGTACTTAAGAAACCAAGCGCCAGCGCCAACACCGCACGCACCGTCTGCTTCAACATGATCGAATAGACCTCCTGGCAAATCTAGACTGAGTTCCTCACCACGGGGTTGGAACGGCAGGCCGGGAACGTGCCCCGATGCTTTCCGATGGGAGCCCCGCGCGCTCCGGGGCCTCCCAGGTTATTCCCCTATTTCCGAGCCCGGCAGGATTGATAGGCTCAATGCTTCGATGCCTGCGGCCTCCGGGCAGTTGGATTGATACACCCCAACGCTGGATTCACGCCGCCCTTCACCCTGGGCGAGCGCTAACGTTATCTGCTATCCCGCCCCAAAAGCTCAGCGGGCAAAACAGTTTACTACGTGAGCCGCAACGGGGCCAATGGGGGATTTCAGGGTCGCGTCGAAGTGGTTGACTCGCGGGCTCGATTGCCGTCATGAAAAAAGGCGCTGAGGCCGCATCGTTCGAGAAAATCCTGGCTGCCGTCGCCAACGATGAAAGAGAATCTGAGTAAAAGATAAAGGCAAGAGCGAGCGCCCGCGGGAAGGGAAAGCCGGGGCAAGTTTCCCTCTTGACAGAGCCCGCCAATAGGCTATAATGTTAGTCGATGGTCAGGGCACGGTGTTTTCAAACCGGCGCTTCGGTACTGCGGATGGCAGGAAAATCAGATGCGGTCATGGCTAGTCAAAATATTGCTGCGGCCGTAACACCGGCCTCCCGCCGGCGGTCGGGGCCGCCAAAATCGCGGCGTGGTCGGCCGAGACAGATTCCCCACAAATACCAAATTTGCAGGAATAACCCCAGAACACATTGAAAACAAATACAAAAGGCTTTTTGTCTCCCAAACGTGGTCGAACGCCGGATTCCAGTTGGCACTCGGGCGCCGCCAAGCCTGCCCTGATGAGCAAAGCGAAGGGATGGCGGCGGCGTGGTCGGTCGAGACAGATTCCCGACAAATACCAAATTTGCAGGAATAACCCCAGAAGTTATTGGAAACTAAGCAAAATGGCTTTTCCGCTCCCCGACATTGCGCAATACGCAGAGACATAATGTCCGCCCCCATGGGGTAGGGACGACCTGGGCGCGTGGCGGCTACGGCGGCCAACTATTGCGCTTGACATGTCCCCTATTTACCTCAGATACTACGGCAAACCGACCGTACGGTAGGTGCGCAGCAGGGGGGCTCCGATGAACGTTGAGCAGCAGGAAACTAGAACCCTAAGTCACGGTCACGGAATAGGCGCTTCGCCGTTGGCGGGCCTGACCGTAGGCGAATTGATGGACCGCACCGCCGCCCGCTACCCCAATTACCCGGCGTTGATTTGTCGCCACCAGAACAAGCGGTACACATACCAGGAATTCGTGTGCGAGGTCGAGCGCATCGCCCAGGGGCTGCTGCGGTTGGGCACGCAGAAAGGCGACCGGGTTGGAATTTGGTGCACAAATTACGCTGAGTGGATCATCACTCTGTTCGCCGTCGCCAAGATCGGCGCTGTCCTGGTGAACTTCAATCCTGCGTACGGCACGGTGGAGTTTGAACACGCGCTTCAGCAATCGGGGTGCTCGACACTATTCCTAACACGCGGCTTCCGCAAGAGCAACTTCCCGGCGATTCTTTATGAAATTTGCCCCGAAACCGCCCACAGCGTCCCGGGCGCAGTGCAATCGGCCAAGCTGCCCAATCTTCGCAACCTGGTTTTTATCGGAGACTCGGCTCCCTCCAACATGATTCCGTGGGACGGCCTGCTGCAAATGGGCGAGCATGTTCCTGACGAAGCCTTGCGGATCCGTGCCGCGACCTTGGAGTTTGACGACCCGATCAACATCCAGTACACATCCGGCACCACCGGCACGCCCAAAGGCGCGCTGCTGAGCCATCACAACATCGTGAACAACGGGCTGCTGATTGGCCAGGGCATGCGGTTTACGTGCGAAGACAAGCTCTGCATCCCGGTGCCGTTCTATCACTGTTTCGGCATGGTCCTGAGCCTTATGGTGTGCGTGGCGCACGGCGCGGCCATGGTGGTTCCGGCGGAATACTTCGACGCGCTGGCGACGCTCCAGGCCATTGCCGAAGAGCGCTGCACGGCGGTGCACGGCGTGCCAACGATGTTCATCGCCGAACTGGAACACCCGCGCTTTCGCGAGTTCGATCTCACCTCATTGCGCACGGGCATCATGGCCGGATCGCCTTGTCCCATTGACGTCATGCGCCGGGTTGTGCGCGAAATGCATTGCTCGGAACTCACCATCGTCTACGGCCTCACGGAGACCTCGCCCGGCATCACCCAGACCACGCCCGACGATCTCTTGGAATTGCGCGTGACCACGGTGGGCAGGCCCATGCCGCACACGGAAATCAAAATCATCGACCCGCGCACCGGCCGCATCGCCCCTCGCGGTGTCGCGGGCGAGTTGTGCGCGCGCGGTTACGCCGTGATGAAGGGCTATTACCAGAATCCGGAGGCCACGCGCCAGACGATCGACGCCGATGGCTGGCTGCATTCGGGCGATCTCGCCACCATGAACGACAACGACTACTGCAAAATCACCGGACGCTCGAAGGACCTGATTATTCGCGGCGGCGAGAACATCTACCCGCGCGACATCGAAGAGTTTCTCTACACGCACCCGGCCATCAGCGAGGTGCAGGTGATCGGCATACCCGACCGCAAGTATGGCGAGCAAGTGATGGCCTGGATCAAGCTCAAGCCTGGCGCGACCTCCAGCGTGGAAGCCATCCGGGAGTTCTGCAATGGCCGCATCGCACACTTTAAGATTCCGCGCTACGTAAAGTTCGTTGATTCGTTCCCCACCACGCTGAACGGCAAAACCCAGAAGTACAAGATGCGGGAAATTTCGATCCAGGAAATGGGATTGGAAGAAACCGCCCAAATCGCCACGGCTTAGTAACCGCTCTTATTCTACGAGACTTTAACAAGCGGCTTGGAGTGCGCCCCTTTATTATGCGAGCAGGTCGATACGTGAGACAACCCGCCGACTACTCGGCCTTCGTACCCTCTCGGGCCTGATCCAGCAAGAAGACGAAACAAATAGGAGGAGATATCCATGTACAAGGTTAAAGCTTACTCCGCAGCCAGTGCGGCATCGCCGCTGGCTTCCACCACGATCCCGCGGCGCGACGCGGCCGAACACGACGTGCAGATTGAAATCCTGTTCTGCGGCATCTGCCACTCCGACCTCCACACGGTGCGCAACGAGTGGAGCGGGTCCATGCCGACGGTCTACCCCTGCGTCCCCGGCCATGAGATCGTCGGCCGTGTCACCAAGGTCGGTCCCGCCGTCACCAGGTTCAAGCCGGGTGACACCACTGCGGTCGGCTGCATGGTCAATTCGGATCGCACCTGTCCCGAGTGCCAGGCTGGCCTGGAGCAGTTCTGCCCGAACATGATCCTCACGTTCAATTCGCCGGACAAGCACCTGGGGGGCGTCACCTATGGGGGATACTCGGAGAGCGTGGTCGTGGACGAACACTTTGTCTTGCGCGTCCCCGCCAACCTCAATCTCGCCGGAACCGCACCTCTCCTCTGCGCCGGAATCACCACCTACTCGCCCATGCGGCGCTGGTGCGTCAGCAAGGGCAAGAAAGTGGGCGTGGTCGGGTTGGGTGGGCTGGGCCACATGGCCGTGAAGTTTGCTCACACGCTGGGGACCCACGTTGTCGCCTTCACGACTTCACCCGGCAAGAAGGAGGCCGCGCTCCGCCTCGGGGCCGACGAAGTCGTGCTCTCCCGCCATGCGGATGAGATGCGGAAGCACGCCGGCAGCTTCGACTTTATCCTCGACGCCGTCTCCGCCGATCACGATATCAACGCCTATATCAACCTGCTCCGCCGCGACGGCAATCTGACGCTGGTGGGCGCGCCGGCGAAACCCCTCGCCGTCGCTGCCTTCGGACTCATCATGCGGCGCCGCAGCTTTTCCGGCTCCAACATCGGCGGTATCGCCGAAACCCAGGAAATGCTCGACTTTTGCGGAACACATAACATCACCGCCGATGTCGAAGTCATCCCCATCCAGAAGGTCAACGAGGCCTACGAGAGGCTGCTCAAGTCCGATGTGAAATACCGCTTTTCCATTGATATGGCTTCGCTTAAATCGGAGTAAACGGCGGGCGAGGGAAAAGGAACTGGAGAGTCAAGGCTTTCCAGATTACGATTCTCGTGATGGGGTACGATGCCACGGCACGGCCCCTTGCTATCCGGAGCCCTTCCGCAAAGCAAGAAGTGGAACCCAATCGAATGCCATGTCCGCTCGCTGATTGGGCGCCCTTGGGATCTGACGCCTTTCGAGGTGACAGCATGACAGCACTTGCCGGATGGGAGAACTTCTACGTCATCGTCGGGTCGTCTGCCGGCGCCCTGATCGGATTGCAGTTCGTTGTCATCACCCTGATTGCCAGGCGGCCGGTCGCGCCGGGTCTCGATCAGGCCGGCGCCGCGTTTGCCACGCCGACCATCATTCATTTCGGAAGCGTGCTGCTGCTGTCCGCAATCCTCAGTGCGCCGTGGCACGGGGTCGCCGGCCCCGCAATTCTTTGGGCCTTGTTGGGCCTCAGTGGAATCGTCTACGAAGTCATCGTGGTGCGGCGTATGCGGGTACAAACCATATATACGCCGGAGTTCGAGGACTGGTTGTTTCACATTCTACTGCCCTTTGCCGCGTATGCCACGCTGGCTATCGCCGCGTATGCCACTCGCAAGCATTCGCGCGGAGCACTATTTGGCGTTGCTGCTGCGGCGCTGCTGCTGCTCTTTATCGGCATTCATAATGCCTGGGATGCCGTCACGTACCACGTCTTTGCCAGGAAACTGGGAGAACAGGAAACCTAGCGGCGCCAGGTTGAGCCATGAACAGGAGGTGGGGGTGAAGTGCAAGTGAAGCGTGGATGGCGCCCCAACCAACGCTCCACATCCTGATGCGCGAACTACAGGTAGACCCAAAGGTCGTGGCAGACCAACTCGGACACTCACTGACGTCAATTTGAACGTGTACACGCAGACCGGTCTAGAGCAACTCAGGGAAGCGCTCGACACCCTCGAATCAGCCTTGCGAGTGAACTAATGGAGCAAAACGGAGCAGGTGCGAAGGGGGGGTCTGTAAGTGATTGAAAAAGATGGAGCGGGAGACGGGGATCGAACCCGCGACGTCCAGCTTGGGAAAATGACTTTCAATTGACAATAAAGAAGATAGCGTTTTTGTCGATCTTGTTCTGGCGATACGAGATACCGAGTTTTCATTCTGAATTCCCGCGAAGAGCTTAATGGTGTTCAAACGGTGTTCAAGAGAGGTACACGCGAGTACCATCGGAGTCCATGCTGCTCGGAGGTGTTCCGTTCACTGAAATGCACTTCTCGCCCTGGGTGCGCCCTCACCAAGAACAGTTGTAAGCAGATCCAAGGAGTACTTGGCAAAACTCCGGTGCCAACAACACAGGAAGGCCACATCTTGACCAGACCAAAATCTAAGTGACTGTGGATGTCCGAGTCAAGAAATCCGGCATCGTCACCGGTTTGATATGGAGGCAACGCTCCACAAACCCGACCTTTTCAGCTCGCTTAACTGCCGCCTTAAGGCCCGCCCTGATAACAGGGGGCACGTTGTTCTTCTCCAAGATTTCCCGCCAGTGGATTGTGTCGGCGTTGGTAGAAAACCGCAACAGAGTTGCCGGCGCCCGATGCCCAAATTCCGCATTCGCGCTAATCGACATGAAGCTTTGCAGCAAGTGCGACTCCGCTTCGACCACAACCGATTCCTGATAGTCATAAAAAAGCCGCAGACTGGCGAGGTGTTGCTGGACAGTGGCGTTCGAAAGTCCCCCGTCCAGCTCTTCGGTGTTGGCAACCTCCGGCCTGGCGAGTAACTGCCGAAGGTACAGGCCGACTGGATCCGCCTTCACTTCCCACGGCTTCTTCCCTTGTGGCTCAAGAAACCGAAGGTAACGATCAAGATTGCGACCATAGGCGTCCAGTGTGTTCCGTGCCAAACCTCGACAGGCCTGAAAACTCAACCATGTACGTGCTTCGGGAAACCCCGCGACCGCACGGATCGGCTGGGCGTTCCTCTTCAGCATTAGGCCAGTGCTATGGCATGACGGACTAGGGAACGCTGCTTAAAGTGGGCGTGAAACTGAAGGCAATCGAGGTGGCTCCATGAAACCTCTTCAGAACATCTGGGCTTGGGTGGCGGGACAAATTGTCGGCGAGGTCCCCAGGGATGATGCTCTTTGTGCGTTCGACTGCCGCAAACCGCAGTGTACCGAAGGAGAGTGGAAGAACTGTACACGCCGTTTGCAGCGTGCGGCAGGGGAATTGATGCCGGCAAAGGGGACCACCTTCAGGGTCGCTGGCGAAATAGACAGCGTCGAAGGGGCCGCCTTCAGAGTCGTCGCTGGGTCGGCGCATGCGAGGAATTTCGCGCACCGCAATTCCGCTTCGGCCTGATGCTTGCAACCTTCCATGACAGCATCTCTGCCGCGGTCACGATGTCCACTTGATGAGCAAACTGCTCCGCCGCTGCGAGCAGGGCGGCAACGGCCAGAAGCGGGCGTGCTGCCTTTTTGGACGCTGGGCGGCAGCCAGGTCGAAAAGGCCGCAATCATCGGCTGGCGAGACGTGCTCGCTCCTGCCCTGCGGAACAGCGAGTTCCATCTCACTGTGGCTGTTCGACGGCGACCTGCCTTCGCTGCTGAAGCCGGGGAACGTGGTCATTGCCAAAACATACCCCGCAGAGTGCTGCCGCTGGTTCTCCAAAGCTCCACTTGGCGGCAAGCGGAATTCGGAGAATAGGAAGAACTTCGGGGCATCGCTTCTCGACTGGGCCGGCAGCCATCAGGTCACGCTCGCAAATCTCCTCACTGAGGACATTCAGCGGGACTTCCCGCAAGGGGACAGGGCCTTCGATGCCGTGCTCGGCCTCCTCGGGATGCTCAAGATGTGCCTCGGCGAGCGTGAGCCGGGCGAGCCGGAGGAGCAGGTCATCCCTGACATTGAGGGATGGATTCTGGGGCGGAAGTACTAACCATCCCGCAGTCATTCACGCTGTAGGTTCGTGCCACAAAGTTCCTCCGGATTTCCTGCCGGGAAGCATACGGAAAAGACCAGGCTCAGGTCGCCCCTGCGTCATCACCCCCGGAAGCTATACATCCGCGCATAATTAAAGGGACATAGGTTTCCCCTGTAGGGCATACTTGTCGCAGGAGGAGTGGCCATGCTTCCTCGCCTGCTTCGGTTGCATCCCTTGACCTATCGCCGGTTGATCCGATTGAGTAAGGAGGCGGAGCCGGAAGGTGCGTACCGTGTGGCGAAACGCCTGCAGGCAGTGGTCCTGAATTCCGAAGGCCGGAGCAGCGGCGATCTGGCCAGAATTCTGAAGGCGCCGCGCTCCAAGGTGTCCGAGTGGTTGGCGCGGTATCAGGCGCACGGCGTCGAGGGCCTCCTGGAAGGTTACCGCTCCGGACGGCCTGCGCGCTTGACCGAGGCACAGCACCGCCGCCTCGGAGACATCCTCGACAGTGGCCCCGTAGCTCATGGGTTGGACACCGGGATCTGGACTTCACCGATGATCTCCTGGGTGGTCGAAGAAGAGTTCGGCGTCGTCTGCCATCCTGGCCACATCCGCAAGTTGCTTCATGACCTGGGGTTCTCCGTGCAGCGGCCCCGCCGGGTGCTGGCCCGTGCCGACCGCTGTCAGCAGGACCGCTGGCATCGCTACCTTTATCCCCGCCTTAAAAAAAGCCCGCACCGAGAACCGGGCGCTGATTTTTACCGACGCGGCCAGTTTCCGTCAGGACTCGACCCGGCATGCTACCTGGAGCCGGCTCGGCCATCCCCCCGAGATCCCCGTCACCGGAGAACGGTGAAGATCCTGGGCGCTATCGAACTTTGGCGTGCCCGCTTCCACTATGAGCAAGCCCCGGTCTTCAATGCTTCCACCTACCTGGATTTCCTGCATCGCCTTGCCCCTCATTATCGCCGCCGCGGCGCCATTCTCATTCAAGACAACGCCTCGTATCATAAGGACTCCGAGGTCTGGAGCTGGTTCAAGTCCAACCGCCACTGGCTGGAAGTCCACCAACTCCCGCCGTACTCGCCCGAACTCAATCCCACCGAGCGCCTCTGGCAATACACTCGCAAAACTGGGACTCATGATCGGTACTTTGCCAGTCAAGGCGAGCTGGTCGCCACTTTGACCCGGGTCTTCGGGGATATGCAATCCTACCCTGAGCTGATCCGACCCAGGCTGCTACCTTTTTGCTAGCCATCATGTCCCTTTAATTATGCGCGTATGTATATCCATCTTATTGAACGGGGGCGCCGCAAACCCACGCTCAATCGCGTCCTTGCCTTGGCCGACGCCTTACAGATCGACCGCGGCCTGCTGAGCCGCTTTGCCCTGCTGAGCCGCTTTGCCCTGCAGAGCCGCGCCTCTCAGTTTTACACCACCTTGGGCCTGGAACCCGTCGGGGAGGAAACCCTCCTGGCCGCCTGCCCCCACTTGGTGGTCTTCCATCCCCTCTTCGACAACTCGCAGGGGGAAGGCCCGCAAGCCACTGCGCGCAACCCGCCGAAGCCCCCCTGGAGTCCGCTCTGGGCGTGCCGGCTGAACCTGCCCCGCCGGCTTGCTAGCGAGCCGAAGTTCGCCGGGTGGTCCTGGGCTCGCCTACTAGCACGTCAATGTGCAGCCGGGTTTTGGGACCACCCGGGCGAACCCCTCTATGCCTCCTTGTGGCAAAAGGAACACCGGAAAATGACGGCCGATGGGGAAACCATCCCATGGCAGTACCAGCACCTGCAGTTGCTGTGGGAAGAAGCCTTGTTCAGCGGGCGCCCGAATTGGAAAAAACTCCAGCGCTGGCACGAGGAACTCTGCGGCTGGGAGGCGCTCCTCGCCGGCCTGGAATTGGAGGACCTGCTGTGAGTCAACGCGCGGTAATTTATGCCCGGACTTCCACCGTGGACCAGCACACGGAAAACCAAGTCTACGATCTGGAACAACTGGCCCGGCAACGCGGTCTCGAAATCATCAAGGTGTATCAGGATCAGGTTTCGGGCACGCGGGCCCGCCGGCCAGGGCTCGATCAACTGCTGAGTGATGCCCGCCAGGGGAAGTTGGACGTCGTGCTGGTGTGGGCCTGCGACCGGCTGGCACGGTCGGTGTCCCACTTTCTCCAGGTCCTGGATGAGTTGGGCCATCTGAACATTGAGTTCATTTCGTATCGCGAGCAGCTCGATACGACCGGTCCCCTGGGTCGCGCCGTGGTGGTGATCATCAGCGCCATCGCGGAGCTCGAACGGTCACTGATTGTGGAGAGAGTGCGCGCCGGCCTGCGCCGGGCAAAGCTGGAAGGCCGACGGTTGGGCCGACCACCCCTGCTCGTGGATCGCGAAGCCGTCCGGCGCGACCGGCAGCAAGGGCTGAGCATCAGCCAGCTGGCCAAGCAGCACGGCATCGCCGAAACCAGCGTGCGCCGGCTCCTGCGCCAGCCCGAATCCACCCCGCCAAAAACCCTCGTTCCACCGCCTTCGCAAGCCACTGAAAACACGCACCCGCTTTCGGCCGTTTAACGTCCGCCAAAAACAGTAGGTTTGGGAGGAATCGGTACTGACTTCCCCATCAGTAACACCCCTTCAAGATCCTTATAAATCCTGATCTCCGCAGACGTGTGGGTGCGGATTGTGTGCCCGATTCCGGGAAGGAGGTGTTTTTATGACCCGGAAAGCAGACCAACTCATTTCGTGCGGCCCACGTGCGTGGCTCGTCCGCGTTTCTGTCGGCCGCGACCCGGAAACCCGGAAGGACCACAACAAAAGCATTAGCGGCTCGTTCCGCGAGGCGCAAACCTAAGGCGGTGCGCCTCCACGTTTCCGAACCCTCACACTATCCGTTACTTGAACCCGCGGCGGATGCCCCAAAAAACACGTTGCAGACAATACATTTACAAAAACCGAAGATGGTCTACGTCGGCAACGTCAACGGGAGGGCGCCACGAAGTTCGGAAGCCATCGCAGGCAGTCGAACATGAAACACTGAAGCCCTCACCCTGCTGGAGAGCCGTTATTTTTTTCCGGTTCTGCGCCGGGAAACGAAACCACCATGGCCACTTCAAGGGCGGCAACGAGCGTGGAGGTGCCATGCCGTTGTACTGTCGTGACTGAAACCCGTGAGTGCCTTGCCGTATGCATTCGCGAGTCGCGGGCATGCCCTGGGTGTCTTTCAGCGCCAGGACAACGGCGTTCTGGCTCGCCGCCGGAGTTAGTATTCGCGGGCAGTGTCAAAGACCGCCAGGACTTTCTGGGGCGGTATGTCCGCCTGGACATTGTGAACGGTAGCGAATACATAACCGCCATCTTCGCCAAGTATTGCAATGCGCCTTCGCACCTCGCGGCGGATATCATCGATGGTGCCGAACGGAAGTGTGGTTTGTGTGTCGATCCCCCCACCCCAAAAAGCAAGCCGATCGCCGTAAAGATCCTTGATCCGCTTGGGATCCATTCCCCTAGCCGTGGTCTGGAGGGGATTGAGGACATCAATGCCGATCTCGATGAAATCCGGAATTATCGATTCGATAGCGCCGTCACAGTGGATGAAGACTTTGGCGCGCGTTCGCTCCTTTACGAAGTCGATCCACTTCTTCTGGTAGGGTTTGAACACTTCCCGGTAGGTCCTTGGGCTGATCTGGAGGCTGTCCTGAGCCCCAAAATCATCGTTGAGGTGGATGGCCTGGATGTAAGGGCCGGTGATAGCCAAGAAACGTTCGAGGACGCGAAAATCGTTTTCGAGTATCCGGCTGAGCCAGTGTTCGACGAGGTCGCGCCTCAAGATCAAGTGTTCCATGAACAGTTCATAGCCAAACAACAATAAACTGATTTCCAAAAACGAGCAGTTCAGCAGGGGAATACCGGCAAAAATCGCCTTGTCGGTGCCGTCGTAGAGTTGCTTGACGCGTGCTTTGACGTATCGCTCTTCGCGCTCGGTCCAGGTGTCAGGGAACACAAAACGGTCGATATCCTCGGGCGTCTCGGCGTTCGCCAGGGGGGCGTAGCAAATGTCGAAGTACAATGCCGTGTTCGGCCGCCGAGCGATGACTTCGCCTTGATGAATGATTTCAATGCCTCCATCGGGTTGGTGCCGTGATTCATAAGTCTCCGGAACCAGACTCGGCGCTCCGTCCGTCATGCATCCGGTCTTCCAGCAGTCCACAAAAAGAAAGGGCATGCCGGTGGTCGGGGCCAGGCGTTGCAACTGCGCCACGTCCCCACCCATGCGCTCGATCATTGCCAACGATGGATCAGCCAGTTGTTGTTTGAGGTCGTAAACATGCACGTCCTCTGATACGCCCAAGTACTCGAGCAAACGACGATACGCCACGGCAGCGATGCCGGTGACCCGGCTGCCGCCGAAGTCGATCGGCACGCGGTCAGTTTTTTCGTGGTTCAGGGCGGCAATCACCCGCTCGCGCGACGTTAACGACTTCATTGGTATTCTCCTCTTCGCCATGTCAGCAATCCGCGTATTCCCGCCAAGCGTCGCGGAAGTGCACAAGCTTCTCCCCTGAGGGGGTGACAAGAGCTCACATAATCCACTAGTCCGAAAACGAAGATACTTGGTGACATGCACAGATCAGTCGTATGTGTGTCCCCCACCGATCTCAGCCTAGGGGCTAGCGCCAAACGAAGGATTTTTAGCATAATTGACGGCGTTGTTCAAGAAAAGATTCTCATAACGCTGAAACATTGCTCGATGGGAATCCTCGCCACGGAAAGCCAGAGCGGTAGCAAGCTGAACCGAGACGAGAATCTAACTAAGGAATGAGGGAATCAGGGTGCCTGTTGATTAAATCCCTAAACCAATGTAACGTAGGTGTGAACCTTCTGCCTTTTCTGAAACGTTCACTTGGGCCGCTGGGATCCGATCTTGCAAGGTCATGGGCAGAATCTTGGTAACGTTTAGGAGGATCAAATAGGAGGATCAAACTGATGGCAAAGCGGAACTCCTTTTCTGAAGTTGCTCGCGCCGCGGGAGTAAGTGTCGCGACAATCTCCCGTGTCGCGAATGGCAGCGCTCATGTAAGCCCGGAGCTCCGAACTCGAATAATAAAGACCGCGGCCAAATTGCATGTGGATTTGAGCCAGCGGTGCAGGCCCATGGCCAATATAATTGCCTTTCTGCTGTGTAACCGCGAAGTGTTGCATCTCTTTCATTCGCGTGTTTTGGCGGGGGCGGAAGCTTACTGTGCGTTGCACGACTACGGTCTTCTCTTTCTTTCCTTCCGATACTCGGCTAACGTGCCCTGGAAAGACCTCTATTTGCCAGAGATCATCTCGCGGCGCGATATCGTCCGTGCCGTGATTGTGGCAGGTACGAACTCTCAAAATCTCTTTACCCGGTTGGAGCACGGAGGAATACCTTTGGCAGTTTTGGGAAATAATGTCGTCGGCGACTGGAGTTCCAACGCTTATAACACTGTGACCTTCGATGATACGGAGGGCGCACGCGAATTGACCAGTTATTTGCTTTCTCTGGGACATCGCCACATTTGGTTTGCAGGTAATTCCCATCTCCCGTGGTCGGTACGGCGCTATCAGGGATATCGTGAGGTTATGGAGGCGGCAAGCCTAACCGCGAATTTTAGCGATTTCGAGTCACCAAACTCCGAGGATACAGGGTACCTGTCAACAAAATTCATTTTGACGCATGACCAAACAGCAAGTGCGATCTTTGCGGCCGAAGACGCCGTTGCGCGGGGAGCGTACCGCGCTCTCGGTGAGAAAGCGTTGCATGTTCCCAAAGACTTCTCCGTTGTAGGCTTTGGCGATCTGGAGGGCCCTTTATTGAATCCCCAATTGACGACCGTTCGAGTATTTCCGGAATCGGTAGGCTCACGCCTCGCCGAGGTCCTGGTCAAGGGGATGGCCCACCCAGATCGTCCTCCCGGGAGATGGGTAATTCCCACTGAAGTCATCAAACGCGAATCTTGCTGTGCCCTTTCGTCGGTCGTGGAAGAACTCGGGACGACGGGTAGGGAAAAGACTGAGACCGCAGGCTCTCAAAGCGCACTTGCAGAAGCTATCAGCAAGTAGTGGTCGCTCCTGCTTACGCCGGACGGTGCCGCATGGCCGAGGTCTTCCTTGAAAATATTGGCCCATCGCCGCGGGTGAGTGTTGCAAAAGACCGGTTATTGGAGCAGCCGGGCGAAGGCTAGAATCCACACCACAATTGTGAAAAACATTTCAAGGTTTTTCTGCAAACGTCGTTCAAGGCTTGATTTAGAACCGACACCGGGGTGTCTGAGGGCCTAGGGCGCAATACTTGGGATTCCCTTCCTGAATGACCCATTTCCGAAAGATCTAGCCTGACGCTGGCAGCCGTTTTTTCCTCGTGTAACGTTGCACAAAAAAAAGCAAAAAACTACTTGACAATCTTCTGCCGCGGGGGTATCAATCTGAGGTTCTTTGAGCGGCGTGAAACAGGGTGCTGCATTTAGATGACAACATCATCGGTGACATTGAAGGTGTCTGGGTTGGAAATTCAAGGAGTTGCGTCATTACTGCCCATTCGCCCTGTTTCGTTCTCTGAAACGTGACCGCAGTGATGCCACAATACAAATGCGAAAAAGGAGGTATTTATGTCTAGTATGTATGTCTTCTGCCGTAACGGTTTATTCGTTATGCTACTTTGCGTAGTTAGCGCTTTCGCACAGTTTAGCAGCAACATTACCGGGATTGTCCAGGATCCATCCGGCGCGAGAATCCCGAGAGCGACAGTAACCTTATTAAACACCTCCACCGATCTCACAAGATCCACAACATCAGATTCTGCTGGGAACTACACTTTTATGGACCTAGGCGCAGGTCAATATCAGGTCACCGCCTCAGCAAACGGATTCGCCACAGTGAAGGTGAGTGTCTCGCTGCAAACCAGTCAGATGCTGGCTCTTCCCGTCACGCTTGCCGTGGCTTCTGCGCAGCAGAAGATTGAGGTGACAGGCACCGCGCCCGTTCTTAACACGGCGGACAGCCGTAGCCAAGAAACGCTCCAATCGGGCGAACTTGAGTCGATTCCGCTGGCTGGCCGAACTATATACAACTTGTTGACGATCGCTCCTGGAGTGACCGGCTCGGGAACTTTGGCCTACGGTTCGCCCGGATCGCCAGCGGACAACTTCGGCACGGAAATATACGTCGATGCCAACGCAAACGGTCGAAACGGATTTGGTAACATGTGGGTTATGGATGGCCTGGACATAACGAGCGAATTTCGGCAAGGCGTTACGAATCTGAGCCCCAATCCTGATGTCATTCAGGAAGCCACCGTGCAAACAAATACGTTTTCCGTAGAGTACGGTCGCTCCAGTTCGATTCAAATGATAATGACCACCCGATCCGGTACCGATGCATTTCACGGTACTGCCAGCGATTACTTCACCACTCAGCAGTTTTGGGCGGGAACGGAGTTCGTCCACAACTACCTACCCTTTCACGGCAACAACATGTCGGGTACGGTGGGGGGACCGCTAATTCCTCATCATGGGTCCTTTTTCTTTTTTGGCATTGAACCCCTCCGGCAATCGAGCTCTGCATCCGGCCCAGTGGTCTATGAGGATCCTGCCTTTACCGCTTGGGCGCAACAGAATTACCCAAACACAGTGGGAACCAAGTTGCTGACCAACTACCCTGCTTCGAGCGCCACTACCATCGGTGTTGCTGCCACCGCAGCACAAGCGTTTCCTGGGAACTGTGGCACCGCCGGCACACCGCCTTGCAGCTTGTCCGTTTTCGATGATGGCATCTACAGTGCCACTGAACCACGAAATGGTCTGCAATATAACCTGCGTATCGACCAGAACTTTAAGAAAGACCGGATCTATGGGAATTTCTTTCGCATGCAGCTCGCCACAACCGTGCCGAACCAGCGTCCAGCGTTCGGGGAATCAAACTACTTCCACACAAATTCAGTACAGTTTAATGAGACGCATACGTTTTCGGCCACGGTGCTGAATGAAGCAGTGTTTGGTCTATTCGACCCATTGGGCCATTATGGCGGTGCGCTGGGGAGTGTACCCGTGGTCAGCGTCCAGGCGCTCGGCGTTTCTCCGGGTACGCCCACATCCAGCTCATCCTTCGGTGTCGGCTATGCGCAAAGCGGCTATTCCCAGCCCAACTATCACTGGCGCGACGTTTTGAGTCTCAGTCGCGGGTCCCACGCTCCGAAGTTCGGTTACGAGGGGTGGCATGGGAACGGATTGTCTACGGATGGCCCCACACGCGAGAAACCGAGCTTCTATTTCACCAATATGCTGAATCTGGTCGAAGACCAGCCGTATCTAGAAAGTGGCTTGGCTTACTGGCCCCTGACTGGCCAATCGGCCGGGCTGACGAACTACGGCTTCGGATCGATCACGGAAGGTGCCTTCGCGCAGGACACGTGGAAGATAAGGAAGAACATAACGATCAATTATGGGTTGCGTTTCGATGATTTTGGGAATCCCTATCCCAAGCAAGGCACCGTGCTCTCGAACTTTAACTTCGGGTCTGGTCAGACTCTGGATGAGCAGATTGCGAACGGATTCTACCGGCAAGAAAATCGTCTGTACCCGCGGGCACTGTCTCCGCTTTTTAGCCCGCGCTTCGGGGTTGCATGGGATCCGACAGGTCATGCCACATGGGTCGTGAGGGGTGGGTTTGGGCTCTATCGCGACTGGCCAAGCATGGGCAATACCTCAAATGAACTCAATTCCAATCCCCCGTCTTTTATTGTCCCGACTTTTTACGCCGGAACGTCCAACCCGCCCATCTTCGCCTTGGGCACCAGCAACAAGAATCCCTATGGATTCCCCTACCCAAGCCTCCCTGCGACGGGCCTTGATGAGCATGGTGGTCTCATCGGCTCGTACGCGAACGTCAATGCAGTAAACCCAAACATTACCACGGACGACGTGTATATCTTTGCAGCCACGCTAGAGCGTAGCCTTGGAAAAAATCTGGTGGCGAGCGTGGGTTACAATGGTCAGCGTGGTGAGAATCTGTTCACTGCCAGTGGATTTACCGTCTACAACTCTCAAACCCTCTACGGGATCGATATCAACCAATTCCCAGGGGACTTGATCCAGTGCAATTGCAGCGTACCGAAACGGCTCAATCCCAGCTTCGGCGAGATTACCTACTCAACGAACGGCCCAACGAGTGAATTTAACGGTATTATTCTCGCCCTGCGAGGGCGCTTTGGTTCACGCGGTGTACTCAATGTCTCTTACACGCACTCTAGGTCCTATGATGACGCGGGGATTTACCCCACTCAAACCAATCTGCACCAATACTGGGGGCCCTCAGCCTGGGACACGCCGAATCGCTTTTCCCTTTCCGGCTATTATCGGCTGCCGGGCCTGAATAAGGGCCACGGCTTCATTGGACGCAGCACCTCCGGTTGGGGCCTTAGTGGCACTACGGTTCTCGAGTCGGGTTATCCGTTCACGGTGGCCACCTATGCACCCTTCCTTCCCGAACGAGATTCGACCGGCGCGATTATAGGGTTCGCTCCTGGCAGCGGCGATTTTACTGCCACAGGGGATAATTTCGCCTACCCGAATGTCACAAGCTATAGTCAGGGGACCAGCCGGCAAGCTTACTTGAATGGCATCTTCACCCAGGCGAACTTCCCCGATCCTGATCTGGGTTCGCAGGGTAATGAAAAAATGAATGCATTCCGCAACCCCGGTCTTGCCCAGACGGATGCCGCTCTTTCGAAAAACACCACCATAACAGAGCGACTAGCGCTGGAACTTCGGTTCGAATTCTATGATTTGTTCAATCGGCCTAACCTGGGTGCGGTAGATAATAGCCTCACGGACACTACATTCGGACGCTCGCTGTCGCAGCTTAATCCTCGCTGGTTCCAGGTTGGCGCCCGCATAACGTTTTAGGCACGCTACGATCTTAGCGCTGCGCAGTAAATCTGGTTTGGTTTGTTGTTTCCTAGGAGCCGCTAAGCGACGAGGAATCGCGCCATCGCGTTCAACGATGCTCAGAGCGGGATTCCTCGTTGCGCTCCCCGGAGATTCATTGCCCGTGGCGCGGCATCTCGCCCGCGCCACGCTGATGCGTGTTTCTGGTGGGGACGACGGCTGCTAGTTGTTAATTTTCCTGAGGACATAAACCTCTAGCATTCTCGGCTATGTTCATAGGTGGCATGGCGACATTGAGAAGAAGATGGAGTACGATTACGCTCGTCGTCTTGGTGACGGCAGTTCCTGCCCACCCCCAATCCATCAAGGATACGTTGCACGGCATCACGACATTAATAAAGGCGCAGCAGTACAAGGAGGCTCTTCAGCGGATAGACGATGACTTGCAGAGTTCACCGAACGATGCCCGGCTCTGGACGTTACAAGGGATGGCGCGCTCGGGTCTTGGCGATGACAAGGAGGCAGTGATTTCCTATCGCCACGCCCTCCAGATCAACCAGGATTATCTTCCAGCGTTGGAAGGTGCTGCGCAAATCGAGTATTCGGCAGGAAACGATCGTGCCATTCCCTTGTTACAGCATATTCTGGACTTGCAGCCGACTGACGAGACGGCTCATGCCATGCTGGCCGCATTAGCGTACAAGCGGGGCGATTGTCATTCTGCGGCGCAGCATTTCACTCGGGCGGCAGCCCTCATTTCCTCTCAGGTGCCAGCGCTCGAAGAATATTCCGTGTGTCTCGCCACCTTGAAACAGCTGGACCTAGCGATACCTGTTCTGCAAAGGCTGATTGAACTGAAGCCCGCAGATCGTAAGGTGCGAATGAACCTTGCGATTGTTCAAATCAACGCACACCAGGACAGGGGCGCGATCGAGACGTTGCAACCGCTGCTTCTGAAGACTCCCGATCCAGACGCCCTGCAGCTTTTGGCGGACGCGCAGGAGGCGCTCAGTGACACCCCCAGGGCGGTGGAAGCCCTTCGTAAGGCGATTACGTTGGCGCCGCGCAAGGTGGACTACTACTTGGACTTTGCCGATCTCTGTTTTACACATAGCTCCTTTCAAGTCGGAGTCGATATGGTCAGCGCGGGGCTGACTCTGCTGCCCAACTCGGCGCCTCTTTATGTCGCGCGAGGTGTCCTTTTGATCCAAATGGCGAAATACGAGCAGGGGGAGAATGATTTCGAAACCGCGCAGCGCATTGATCCAAACCAGGGCGCAGGCTCGGCAGCCAAGGCCCTCTTGGAAATGGGAGATCACGATCTTGACCGGGCCCTTCAAACCGTGCGGTCGCAACTGCGCGAGAGGCCGAACGACGCATTTTTGTATTATCTTCTGGCAGAAATCCTTAGCCACGGAGCGGGGACAGGAACGTCGAGAGTGGAGGAAGCAATTCAGGCTGCAAAGCATGCAGTACAGTTGAATCCGGAATTTACGCTCGCGCACGATGACTTAGCCCGTTTTTACCTCGAATCACACAGAACAAGCCTAGCGATTGAGGAAAGCCGATTGGCGCTTCGCTATAATCCCGCTGACGACACAGCTGTATATCATCTGATCCTGGCATTGCGCCAAAACGGACAGACTGACCAGATTCCAGCCTTACTCAAACGGTATGCTAAACTGCGCGATCAGGCCGCGACAGAAGAAGCGCGTCGCCATCGCTTTAGGTTATTCGAACCGGATCCGTCTTCTCCCGTTACTGCAGAGACAAGGTGACTGCAAATCACAGCCAGTCGAACGCTAGTAGACGGTCACCTTCCGCAGGAAAGCAACCGGGTGCGGAGGCATCTTCGACGTGAGGGACAGCAGACTCTGGACCCGTGATGCGTCAAGGCGGGTTGCCTGACGACTGATGGTGCACATAACATTTCGAACGTTGGAAATCTCGAATCGCCCAGATTATGCCTAAGGAACCACATTTACTATAACGAGGCAAAGAATGAACCGACGTACATTCTTGCTGACTGGCACGGCGTTAACGGGATTGTGTCAAAGTACCACTCAGCGCTTTTCATGTCAGGAAAAGTCTCCCCAGGTGTCAGCTGGGCCAGGCCCGGCCAACTACGATGAATCGAAGGTTGGGATCTACTCACTGCCCGACCCATTGATTTTCGCAAACGGCACACGGGTCCAGGGAGCGGGGGCTTGGTACAAACTCCGGCGTCAGCAAATCCTTCATCTCTTCCACACGAATGTTTACGGCAGAACTCCGGCGCGGCTTGCTGACATGCACTTCGAAGTTTTTGACACCGATCGGTACGCACTGGGCAACACGGCGACTCGAAAGCAGGTAACCGTCTACTTCTCGGGCCGAAGAGATTCGCCCAAGATGGATCTCCTGATTTACCTGCCCAACAATGCGCCGAAGCCCGTGCCGCTAATTCTAACCCTGAATTTTACGGGCAATCACACCGTCATTTCGGACCCAGAGGTCAAGCTCGGCATTGTTTGGGCCTGGAGCGGCAAAATATGCCACAGAGCAAGTGAAAAATCACGGGGCAGTGGAAAGGTCGGAAGTATTGGATTGATTGATTGGCCGGGAGCTGTGGCGAAGATCCTCGCGCATGGATTTGGAGTTGCTACAGCATATTACGGTGATATCGAGCCGGATTTCGAGGGCGGCTGGCGTCACGGCGTGCGCGCGTTATTTCGAGAACCGACTGGGATAAGATCCGGGACAGATGAATGGGGCGCAATTGGCGCGTGGGCCTGGGGCCTGAGCCGGGCCATGGACTACCTTGAAACCGACAACGAGGTCGACTCTCATCACGTGGCTATCATGGGCCACTCCCGGCTGGGCAAGACAGCTCTATGGGCAGGTGCTCAGGACAGGCGGTTTGCAATGGTTCTTTCAAGCTGCGCCGGCGAAGGTGGCGACAAGCTCGCACGACGGAATTACGGGGAAACCATTGGAGACATCACCGCGCGATTTCCTTATTGGTTCTGCATGAATTATGCGAAGTATCGTGACCAAGCGGGTCAACTCCCGGTGGACCAGCACGAGCTCATTGCGCTTATTGCTCCAAGGCCTGTGTACCAGAGCACGGCCCAGGACGATCACTGGGCGGATCCGAAGGGGGAGTTTCTGGCCGCAGTGGCTGCTGGCCCAGTCTTCCAGTTAGTCGGTGCCCATGGCCTCAACACAGACGAGATGCCACGTCTGAATCACCCGATCATGCACACCCAAGGTTTCCATTATCGCACCGGCAAACACGGAGTTACCGCGTATGACTGGGACCAGTTCCTGACCTTCGCATCGATACATTTCCAGGCAGGTCGGCGGGACATTTCCGATTTGGGGAACCAGGGAAAACCGGCTGCTGCACAGCCTTCCTGATTGCTTCCATCTGGTCCTCTATAGCTGGACTGCATCGAGATGTCCTATTGATTCAAAGGGGAAGTACGAGCAGGGAGAAATTGATTTCGAAGCCGCGCAGAAGATAATTCGGGAAACTCTCATCAGCCTATGAAAGCTACGCGCACACGACATCAGCGAAGACAATTATGAACGTGAGAGGGAAAAATAATGATAACAAATGCAACCGCAATTGGCAGGCGAGACCTCTTGCTAACAGTAGCAGCGGCCATGCTGAAACCGAATCTGCCGTTGGCCCAGACCGCTGGTCCGCCGGCGGATTCACAGGTACCCGGCCGCCCTCCCATACCTCCGACACCTGATCTATCCAATCTTCACGAAGTCATAGATTGGATCAGCCGTGAGAATGAGCCCAGCATGTCGTTCCTGCGGCCAAGATTTGGCGATCTGCAGGAATGGAAGCAGCTTGCGCGACCTATCTACCATCAGTGTTTGCATTACAGTCCCAAGCCGGTACCCCTTTCTGCCGAAGTCTTAAGCCGGGAGCGGCGCGCTGGCTTCACTCTCGAGGCCGTCAGAATAACCGCCACGGCAGCCTACTACATTCCGGCATGGGTATTGATTCCGGACAGTACGAAGTGGCCTGTGCCCGGCATTATCGCTATCCACGACCACGGTGGGGCTTACGTCTGGGGCCATGAAAAGATAATCAGCTATCCCGATGAACACCCGGTACTGACGGAGTATCGCAATAGCTATTACGGCAGGCCGTACGCCGAGTTATTGGCTCGGAAAGGCTACGTAGTGTTGGTGATCGACGGCTTTTACTTCGGCACTCGCAGGCTTCGGGTGGAAGACATCGATGTGGCCACCGCCCCAGATGATATGCAAGAACACCTCTACAAGGTGTCCACGCTGCAGAGGAATACGCGTGAGTGGTTTAATGCCATAAATCGGGCTTGCGGAAGTTACGAACATCTTACAGCCGAAACCATCTTTGCCGCAGGAGCAACCTGGCCCGGCATTATGACCTGGGATGACACGCGCAGCGTCGACTACCTGACCAGCCGGCCAGAAGTGGACCCGAAACGGATCGGTTGTCTGGGTCTGTCGATCGGTGGATTACGAACGGCACACCTAATTGCAGCTGATCCTCGTGTCAAAGTTGCCTGCGTCACAGGTTGGATGACGGAGTTCCGCGCACAGCTTCGTAATTTTATGCGATCGCACACGTGGCTGGTCTGTATTCCTGGCCTTTACGATTCTTTAGACCTCCCTGACACGACGGCCTTGACCGCGCCAGGTGCATTGCTCGTTCAACAGTGTCTGCGCGATACGTTGTATCCCCTTGAGGGAATGCGGGGAGCTGTGGAAAAGCTAAATAAGATCTATGCCAAGGCAGGCATTCCAGAGCGCTTCTGCGGCTCGTTTTACGATGTCAGCCATTCGTTCCGGCCGAACATGCAGGACGAAGCCTTCGCCTGGATTGAGAAATGGATCTGACGCAGAGTTGCCTGTGGTTGGAAGGAGCGGGTTATTAATCTTGTAGCCGGAGCGCCAAGGCGGTGTCCTATCCACCGACATTCGCGTTTTGCCCTTGTTTTAGCAACACATACTGGCCCGTTCTTTCCAGAACGAAGGAGGACTTGTGGAGATCGATTCGAAGGTTCACCGGCGCCAATTCTTGCGAGCAGGCGTCGCCCAAAGTTCCGGCTTCGCAGTTTTGAATGGGATAATGTTTTTTCCCGAGAGGGTGTGGGGGGCGAACGACCGAGTTAGGGTCGCGGTGGTCGGCGTGCGCGGGCAGGGTGGCGAGCACATTCGAGGTTTCGGCAAAGTGGCCGACGCGGAAATCGCCGCTATATGTGACGTTGATGAGACAGTTATCGGCAAGCGCCTGCAGGATATGAGCGCCTGGGGTTTGCCCAAGCCCGCGGTCTATAAGGACGTGCGCAAGCTCCTGGAAGACAAGTCCATCGATGCCATTTCAATTGCCACTCCCAACCACTGGCATTCTCTGATGGGCATCTGGGCCTGCCAGGCGGGCAAGGACGCTTACGTTGAAAAGCCGTGTTCACACTGCTGGTGGGAAGGCCACCAACTGGTCGCGGCGGCGCGCAAGTACAACCGCATCGTCATGCATGGAACGCAGGGGCGCTCTGCCGAAGGTTACATCGACGGCGTGCAGAAGATTCGCGAGGGCGTGATCGGCGACGTTTACTTGTCGCGCGGGCTCTGCTTCAAGTGGCGCGATACGATTGGCATCGCCAAGCCTGAGCCGGTTCCTGCCGGTGTGGACTACGACTTGTGGACTGGTCCCGCGCCCATGAAGCCCTTTACCAAGAACCGTTTTCACTATAACTGGCACTGGATCTGGGACACCGGGAACGGTGACGTAGGTAATCAGGGAGTGCACGAGATGGATATGGCGCGCTGGGCGCTGGGCGTGGGATTCCCCAACAAGGTGTCTGCCATCGGCGGCCATGTGATGTTCAAGGACGATCAGCAAACGCCGAACACCTTGAATTGTTCGTTCGAGTATGACATGCCGGATGGCTCGCGCCGCGTGCTGGAGTTTGAAGTCCGCCACTGGATGAGCAACACCGAAGCGGAGATCGGAATACCAGGATTCGGAGCGGGCGCCGCCAACCTTTCGGAAACGGCGGGCCACACCCACATCAAGCAGCCGAAGGCCATGTGCGGGAACCTTGTCTACGGCTCCAAAGGATACATGGCCCTGGCCGGGTACGAGTCCTATCGAACGTTTCTCGGCGAAAGTAACGAGCCGGGCCCGAGTGCTACGCGCTCCGGAGACCGTTGGGCAAATTTCATCCGCTGTATTCGCTCCCGAAACAAAGGAGATATCCCGGCGCCCATTGAGGAAGGACACATCACTGCCACCTTGATCCATTTGGCAAATGCATCATACCGGCTGGGTCGGACATTGAGGTTTGATCCAGAAAGTCAAAAGGTCATCGGGGACGAAGAAGCAAACCGGCTTTTGCGCGGCGAAGATCGCGGCTTCCGCGCACCGTTTACCATTCCGGAAAGAGTATAGACAGGATGGGCGTACGTATAAAGCAAGTTTCAATTCATCGAGCACCGCAGTGCTGTGGTATTTTGCCACATTAAGACCCGCTACCGTTGTGGTGCGATGTGGGGAGTGGGAGTTCGTAATACCGGAGCTCACGACTATGATCTAGACGGTATCTACGCAGGGCGCAAGTAATCGGCGCTCTTGACTTGTGATTGTGAGCGAACGGAGGGGCCATAATGGATCGGTCACGGAGGAATTTTATGACGGGCGTGGGAAGCTTGCTTACGGCAGCAACAACATCCACTGAGGCGATGGAAACGGGGGTAGCAAGAGGGGAGGAGGTTGGGACGTCGAACTTGCCATCTTCGGACCTGCGTGATCTCCCGGCCCGCGACTGCCGCTGGGAGGTGCGTACACTCGATACCCCCAGGACACCCCAGCAGCCCAAGTCGCGCGCTTGCTGGAACGCACGTGTTGCCCGGCTACGAGAACAGATCCTGGCTGCGGCTGGTCTGTGGCCGTTACCGGAGAAGACCCCGTTGCGGGCCCAGATTTTTGGCCGGATCGACCAGGAAGGATACTCCATCGAGAAGGTTTACTTCGAAAGTTATCCTCGGTTCTTTTGCACGGGAAACCTTTACCGCCCTCGCGGCGGGTCCGCCAAACCCCCTTTCCCCGGCGTTCTCTGCCCGCACGGGCACTGGAATTACGGGAGGCTTGAGCACAGTCCCGGAGACGAGAACGGCTGCTCCATTCCCACGCGGTGTATGAATTTTGCTTTGCAAGGTTACGCGTGCTTTGCCTATGACATGGTGGGTTACAACGACAGCTTCCAAGTTCCGCACGATTGGGGACGTGACCTGAAAGCCTCGTGGACGCTCTCGCCTGATTCGCTTCGGCTGGGTCTGTGGGGAATCAGCCTGTCAGGACTACAGCTCTGGAACTCGATTCGAGCCATTGATTTTCTTACTGCACTACCCGACGTGGACGCGCAGCGAATTGCTGTGACCGGGGCTAGTGGGGGAGGGACGCAGACATTCCTCCTTGACCGCTGTCGACGAGCGTGTGCGGGTTTCCGCCCCTGTCAATATGATCTCCCACTTCATGGAGGGAGGTTGCATTTGCGAGAACGCTCCCAATTTACGTATCGACACCGATAACGTTGAAATCGGAGCCATGATGGCACCGCGTCCCCTGCTCATGGTTTCGGCGACTGGGGATTGGACCCGTGATACTCTCCGGGTCGAGTACCCTGCCATCCGGGCGACCTATAACCTCTTGGGCGGCGGCGACCAAGTTGCTTGCGTACAGTTCCCGGCCTTGCACAATTACAACCGTTTTAGCCGGGAAGCGGTCTACAAGTTCTTTTCCCGCTGGCTGAGAAGGAACCCTTTGAAGGCGGAGGAGGAAGGGCCCCGGGAAGTGGGAGAGTTCTTGCTTGATCCGGGGCGCGTACTTGTTTTCAACCGACGGCAGGTGCCTGCTGAGGCGCTTGACGCCGAAAAACTTGCGGAATATCTGGTGGCTGGCAAACGCCAACGCTTAGAGAAATCGGTTCCCCAAGATTCTTCGGAATTGGAGAGCTACCGCAAGCAATTTTTACCTGCCTTTCGCGTTGCGCTCATGGCCGAATCTCCATCTCCTGATGATGTGCGGTGGTGGCCACTGGCCGTTCGGACCGCCGGAAAAGGAGGGGGAAGCAGAAGGTGTCGGCGTATTATCCTGGGACGCGCTTCCGTTCAAGACCGCATTCCGGCTCAGCTTATGCTTCCGGGGAAGCGTATTACATCCGCCGCAATTATCGTTCACCCAGAGGGCGCAGGTGCCGCCCTCGGTTCAATTCAGTCTCCGACTCAATTAGCCCAGGAGTTGAGTAGGCGCGGCTACCTCTTATTTTCCATTGATGCATTCCAAACCGGCGAAGCGAACGATCACTCAAGGAAGATGGACGGGCCCTTCTTCTCCACTTACAACCGTACCGACGACGCGCAAAGAGTGCAGGACATCCTCACGGCCCTGGTTTACCTTAAGGCAGCGTGGCGGCCCGAAAGGATCGTGATCGTGGGTCAGGGAGTAGCAGGTCTCTGGTGCTTACTGGCGCGTCCCTTTTTCCAGACTCCCTTCCCATTGGTGGCGGATGTGGCCGGGTTCGACAATGCCAATGATGCCAGTTACCTGGAAAGACTGCACATTCCCTTGCTGCGGCAGGCTGGTGACTTCCAAACGGCTGCTTTGCTTGCTCCGGCGTCTCCACTCCTGCTGCACAACCTTGGCCAGCACTTCTCGGCCGAGCCGTTCGACCATGCGTTTAAGGTTCAAAGCGCGCCCAACCAGTTGCGCGTGTCAAGCCAGGAATTGTCAGCTACGGAAATCGCTGCGTGGCTGGCAAAAGTCTAGCCTGAAGGCCTGTCATGACGCAGCGCATTACAATGGGGTATTTCCAACTTTGCGAGTACCACCTCCCTCGAATGCGCAGTTCCCCCTGCCTCTGAACTTTGCTATTGGCTTTTCACCCTATTCCAAACCGCCAGCGACTCCGCAGTGGAACCTCACAGTCGAACACCAACTGTCAAAGGGAGTGCTGCCGCATGTCGGCTACGAGGCTTCGAGAAGTTGGCACATGTTTGACTCGCGTGACGTAAACCCAGCGGTGCTGGCTCCTGGTGCCACCGATGAGAATTCCAGCCAACGCCGTCCCTGGTATCCTTCCTATGGCGGCGAGGTGATCTCTGACGGGAGCGCAAATACGGCCAGCTACAATGCCTTAAACATCTCGCTGGAAAAACGGATGACTGGGGACCTCTCTTTCCTGGGCGGATATCGCTGGGCGAAATGCCTCGATGAGAACTCCATAGCAGGCTTCTACGACAACGAATTCACCGGTCCCAGGAACCGGATGTTGGACCATGGCCTTTGCCCCTCGGACCTCGCCTCCCAGTTCAAAATGGCAGTTGTATGGCGAGTGCCCGTTGTTCAAAGCTTGGAATTTGCGGGCCGTAACATTGTGGGAGGCTGGACCATGAGGGGCATCTGGAGCCAGTGGGACGGCGTTCCTTATTCGGTGACGACCTGGAACGACAGAGGCTTGACGGGAGATTACGAGGCGGATTGGAGCATACGAGCCCCGGAGATCGGCAATCCAAACTTGTTGGGCTCGCGCTCGACCAGTGAAAAACTACAGGAGTGGTTCAATACTGCCGCGTTTAGCGACGGGGACGCCACGACTTATTCTAACCAGGCACGCAATTCCTTTCGCGGGCCCGGCTTCGCTAACCTCGACTTCGCCGTGATCAAGTCAAGTACGTGTTCTAGTACCAGTTTCGCGAGGAGGCCCGGAGCCAGAGGTTCCCTGGGCCTTTTTCTCTCTGACGAACCTCCGCGGAGGAATAATGAAATTCCCCTATAGCTCTGTTGTTTCATTACTGCTTCTCACGTCCCTAGCCCATGCTCAGAATACCGCCGGTGAAGTACGCGGGATACTGGACAAACAACTTCAGTCATCCACCGTTGTCACTTTTCAATTACAGCAATTCCTGATGAAGCAGGTCCCAGATCTCCCTGCTGCCACCACCCCGGAGAACTGGATAGCCGAAGCTAAACGGATCCGGGAACGCGTGCTTACACACGTGGTGTTTCATGGCTGGCCGCAGGCGTGGGTAATGTCCTCGCCGCGTTTTGAGGACAAGGGCGAGTTGCCGTCTGGGAAGGGCTACCGGGTCCGGAAGCTCCGCTACGAGATCGTGCCGGGTTTTTATTCCGTGGCCCTTCTATACACACCTTCGAATCTGCAAGGCAAAGCGCCCGCCGTGCTGGACGTGATGGGCCACTTCTATGCGACGGGCAAATCGGAACCTTTTGAACAGAAGCTCTGCATTAATCAAGCCTTGCGGGGAATGATCGCGCTCAATCTGGAGTTTCTGGACATGGGTGAACTCTTCGACAAAGAAAACGCCCATATGTACGGCGCCCATTTGGACCTGGTAGGAGCAAATGACGTGGGGCTGTTCTATCTTGCCATGCGCCGCGGACTCGATTACCTTTGGGAGAATCCGCAGGTGGACCGTAATCGAATCGCTGTCACCGGTCTGTCAGGCGGTGGCTGGCAAACCATCGTCCTGAGTTCGCTCGATGAAAGGGTGAACCTGTCGATTCCCGTCGCGGGCTATACGACTCTGGAAGGACGGCTAGCATTGGCACCCCTACAGGAGGCCGGGGACTTGGAACAGAACGCTTCAGACCTCCTGGTGGGCCAGGACTATTCGACGCTTACGGCGATCCGTGCCCCCCGGCCTACCCTCCTCATCAACAACGCAGAGGATGATTGCTGCTTCCGCGCTCCGCTCGTAAAACCATATATTTTCGAGAGGGTGCGACCGTTCTTTCAGCTTTACAGGCAAGAAGATGCGTTGCAGTTCTATGAGAACACCACAATCGCGGCCCACAACTATGGGATCGATGATCGTGAGCAAGCCTACCACTTCTTGGATAAATACTTCGGATTGTCTGCCAATGACCGAGAAATCCCGGTGTCCGATAGCGTGAAAGGCTATAGCGAATTAGCCGTTGGGTTACCGAAAGATAACCTGACCATTCTTGGACTCGCTAGGAAGCTTGCGAATCAAATCACTCGTTCAGTAATTCCTTCGGACCCCCGTGACAGGTCTGCCTGGGCCGGAGTCGCACGGCACAAGCTTAATGAAATTGTTCGGTACAGTCCGGTGACGGTTCAGCAAGCTTGGGCCGTCGACAACAGCCATCACAACGGTGTCGAATCGATTGCGTTTCGTTTTCTGCTGAGCAATGGCCTGAGCGCCACAGGCGTGTGGTTGAAAGACATTCCTACTCCAGCAGGAGCGCCTCTCACGATAATACTGAACGACCGCGGAAAGCGGGAGGCCGCGAAAGCCGTTTGGGACCGTCTGCCAGAAGTCGCCAACCGAACGGATCGCAACGAGCAGGTCTTGGTGGTCGACTTACTCTTCAGCGGGGATGCTGCCCCGGAGGGATCACTTACGAGCTTGGGAAACCCGTTTTACTTGTTCCCGGAGATGTTGGCAGCTACGGGGAACCGGCCGCTGGGCCTTGAAGCTGCACAACTTGCCGCGATTGCCAACTGGTCACGTGACCGCTGGCGCGCCTCCTCGCTCCGTGTGGAGAGCACGGGAATCCGTAGCCAGCTTGAAGCGCTCGTCGCGGCGGCGCTTTCGCCTCACTTGTTCTCGCAATTAGCCGTACAAGGTGGAATGCGCAGCCTGCAATATATGCTTGACAAGCCGGTGAGCTACCAGGAATATCCGGACCTGTTTTGTCTTGATTTGTACAAAGATTTTGATCTTAGTAGTCTGATCGCGTTAGCTGAACCCACTGCGGTGCGCGGACAAAATTTCTTGGAGGACATGCCGCGTCAGGAATAAGCAGGGTTGCAACCAAATTTTGGCACAAACGGAATTCTGCCGGCTCGCGGAGTTACGCCGGTGAGGCACTCCATTTTTGCGCTTGCCCTACGAAATATCATTCAAAATCATCGAGGTCGTCGGATATGAGAGCTTCTATCGACCGACTGCTTGTTATTATTACGACTTTCGCTGTCCTGTTCCTTCCTCTGCATTTCGCGAATGCACAACATCCGGGTACGGCCCGGCCCATTCTCGATCCTGCGAGTGTGCCGCCGTGGTTTGCGACAGGAAAGTTCCGCTCGACACGCTGGGACGGTGGCCCGATCGAGGCCGACAAGGGAGTACTCTCGGGGTGGCCTAACTACACGGAAGGTGACCCTCACCAAGTGCTTCAGGCAACGCGCGATTGGTATAATCCCAAAACCATCGAGCTGTTGAAGATGGCCCATATTAACTGGGCTTGGGTGACGTGGAGCAACGGATTCGCGCCGGCCACCGAGAGGAAGCAGTGGGAGCTATTGGATCCTTACATCCAGCTGTGCCATAAAAACCACATTCACGTGGCGGCTTATATTTCTATTGGCAACATGTTCTGGAAAGACATGCTCGAACACGTGCCCGGCAGTCTCAGCTGGGTGCAGCTCGATTCTCAAGGGGCGCCCCTGTACTACAGCCGGCCCAACCGTTACATGGCTGACATTCGCAATGGCGAATGGATCGATCTGGAGAAGGCCCGTGTGAGGGCAGCCGTCGAGGCGGACGCTGATGCCCTCTGGATTGACAATACTTTTTCTTATTATGGCGAGGAAAACGTCGCTCATCTCATTGACGCCCTTTACAACGAAGCGGTTCGGACTAACCCCCATTTCGTCATCATGTCCAACTACAACGAGCGCGTTTACACTTGGGGGAGACTACAAAATGGGGTCTCGACCGAAGATGGGCAGGAGCCGGGCTACTACACCGACAAACAGCCACCCTACGTGGTAACGAACGCTGGGTTGCTCCGGTACAACTATGCCGTCGGCGAGGGATGGCGACCGGTATCCATGGAGGACGGCGGGCGGCATTGGGGCGATCGGATGACCACTCCGATGGCGCCACAGAAATGGCAATTGGCTATCGCGGAGTGCGCAATGCACCACGTGAGCTTGGAACCTTATTCCGAAGGCCTGTATCTTCGCGATTTGTACTTCGGTGATTCTCGCGCCCTGGAGGGATGGCGAGCCATCGGCGCCTACAATGCCTTTCTGGAAAAGAACGAGGGCTACTATAGTCATCCCCAGTCTCTCGCCCGAGTGGCCGTTCTTAGTGATGCAACTGACTTTATTGTTCCCTATTTGAATCAGCTATCGGAGCGAGACCTGAATTACGATGTCATGTTCAACTATCAGGCTCCCCGGGAAGACCAACTTAAGCGTTACCGGGTGATTGTTCTCCCCAACACTAATCCACTCAGAGCGGAGTGGTGTTCGACGCTGAGTCGTTGGGTGCAGGAGGACGGCGGCACCCTGATATGGGTCCAGGATGCGTCACTGTTTCCCCCCGGTGCTGCAGCGCGCCGCCTCGACTTCGGCCTCGGCACACTCCAGGGATTTTCGGTCCTCAATATACCCGGGTCGACACAGGTTCGCTCACGCGGGAAAGGACTGGTCATCTACTTTCCCCAACTTCCACCGACTGCAGAGATGGTATCGCTTATCCAGCAATATCTAAAACACCTTGCGCTGGTAGAGGTCGAACCTCGCGAAGCGATGCTTTCCAATGTTGCCTATCAGCCGCAGGAGCAGAGGGTAATTCTGCACGTTCTGAACTATCGGCAGGTTTTGGAGAAAGGAATTCGCATGTGGGTGCGGGCACCGGTAGAAAGAGTCGAAATTCTATCGCCGGACCATCTCACTAATACAAAAGCGACCGTTCAAAGGAATGGCAAAACTTGGGAAATCGTCGTCCCCGAACTCGATACATACGACTTGGTTGCTGTTTATCTGAGTGCCAGAGCGGGCGCCGGAGATAGCCTTCATTGAGTGCTGTCGCCCATGATTTGCCCGGGTCCCGTTCTTTTTCTAACGTCGCATTTTCATGGCTCCGGCAGGACGGTGAGCACCTATGGACCTGCGGAGGCAGGGTCGGGCTTGGGTCGGCAGCAGGCCAGCGAGGGTACCGAAACCTGGACTTTCCCTGCGGTGATTAGGAGCCACTCCGTCTGCGATCGCCCCTACAATGACCAGCATTGCTCGTCGCAGCGGTCCGCGCGTGTCAATCGGCCCGCGGAAGCTCACAAACTTGATTCCTAGTCGATGCAACTCATCCAGCATTTCTAGGAAATGGCAACCATCCGGCAATCTCCGTTGACAGATGGCGAAGGCGTCAAGCCCTGATGGCTGCACGCTCGACAGCTGTTCGACAGGAATTCCTACTATGAAAGGGCAAGTCGGCAGTCGATGCGGTACCAATAGGTTCAGACGTTACTCGGAAGCATGGCCTTCTGCGAACGGCCAGTAAAACGCTCTTGTGCCCCAGTCAAATTGAGCTTGGGAAAACTTTCGGCACTTGTAACGGATCGCACACGACCTGAAGGGAATTGCTTATGATGGCTTTGAAGCCGATATCAAATCGAATCACCTGGGCATTCGCGTGGGTTTTCGGGGTCACCGGCACCACAGTTTTGGGAGCCCTCTCCGTGTTTGGGCAAATCTCATCCGCTAAACTCAATGTGGCCGCTGTGCAATTTCGCTCGTCCTTCGACATTCACGAAAATTGTAATCGGATGACCGACCTCCTGGATCGTCTGGCCGCACGGGGCATTCAGGTCGCCGTTTTCCCCGAGTGCGCCCTGACTGGCTATTCCACAGGTCCTAGCATGCCCATCTCGCAAAAGGATATTTCCGTCGCGGAGGAGAAACTCCGACAGGTCTGCCGTGAAAAGAAAATTGCGGCCATCTTCGGCAGCGTTTATAAGGTCAATGGCCATGTCTACGACACCGCTGTCGTCTACAGCTCGAGTGGCGAACTGATTGAGCGATACGGCAAGCTCTACCTAGCTGGTGAAAAATGGGCTGTCCCCGGCAACCACATCTCCTTTTTCCAACTGGATGGAATCCCGTCAACGGTCATGATCTGCCACGACGAGCGTTATCCCGAACTCGTCCGTCTCCCCGCCCTGCAGGGCGCGGAAGTGGTTTACTACATCAGCGCAGAGTCTTCTCTGAAGGAAGAATCCAAGTTGGCTCCTTACCGAGCCCAAATGATGGCACGGGCAGTGGAGAATTCGGTATATGTCGTGGCCGCCAACGCGCCAGCCAATGACGATCTCACCGGTTCGCACGGCCAAAGCCGCATAATCGCCAGCGATGGGAACATCCTCAACGAGGCCTCGATGTTTGGGGAGGATGTGCTGACATCAACCCTCAGCCTGAAGAATGGAATGAATGTGTGGCCGCAAAATTCGCTGAAAGGCCTCCTGGGGGAGTGGTGGCATTCAGGTGTTGAGTTGATGATGAAGAACTGCCACCGCCAACTTGATTAAACAATTCGCTGAGCGGCAGGCGAAGCCTTTAATCGAGATTCAATTCGAGAAGGCCGGCATCAGGCTGGCTTACCTGCTGAACTCGTCCGCCCAACTGACTACTGTCTCGATCGTAGCGCCATCAAGGAGATTGCCAGCCTTTTCCAAGGCAGCCTGGGTCATGTGCACGGATGTAGGAATGAAATACAGTTTGGGCTGCGGATTCGCCGCTGTTTGGTCTCCATGCAAGGGTAGAAAAGCATGAAGTCGCCCGCCTACCTTGCTCCTGGTATAGCGAATCAGTGTCCGTTTGGCCAAACCAAACGACCTTCATCCTGCCCCAAACCTACTGTTTTTGGCGGACTTTAAACGGCTGAAAGCCGTGGCGCGTTATCAATGACTTGCGGCGGCCGTGGAACGGGGGTTTTTGGCGGGGTGGATTCAGACGGGCGGAGGAGGCGGCGCACGCTGGTTTCGGCGATGCCGTGCTGCTTGGCGAGCTGGCTGATGCTCAGCCCTTGCTGCCGGTCACGCCGGACGGCTTCGCGATACACGGTAAGCGGTGGCCGGTGTAGCGGTCTTCTTTCGAGTTCAGCGTTGGCGCTGGAGATCACCACTAAGGCGCGGACCTTGAGGGCCGGTGCTGCCGTTTTGCTCATTAGTGCCGATGAACGAAAAAATCGAGTGGCGAAGCGAGGCCCCGGAGAACATGTGCCAAGCAAGGAAGGATGAAACGTATCCCGGCTCGCAGCCACCCAGCAACTCCGCACCAAGGCTGCTAGCCCCTGATAATCCAGCGTTTGAATCGCAAAGGTGGCAGGATAAATTGCATTGACTGCTAATCTGACCATTATTAAGATGTCAGCATGCCAAAAGCGAGCGCTGAAGCGAAGTACCTTTTGGAGCAACGAGAGCGGCTGACTTCCGGTCTGCCGTCCTTCGCCCAAATCGTGCGGGGTAGCTTGGTGACGCGGTACCGGCGGTGCGGCAAGCCGACCTGTCATTGCGCGAAGAGCCGGGGGCACGGTCCGGCGCATTATTTGGTGGTCACCCTCCAGCCGGGCAAAACGGAACAGATCCTTTTGTCGGGGGAGATGTTACCCGTGGCCCGGCAATTCCTGGACAACTATAAGCGTTGGTGGGCAGCGTTGGAAAAGGTCTCGGCGGTGAACCGGCGGCTGCTCCGGCTGCGGGTCGCGGGGTTGACGGCAGTGGAGAAATCACCCCACCGACCGGCCCTCTAAGGAGCGCGAGGCATCGCGCCAGGGCGGGAAGGGTTTACGCTATCTGACATTTATAAGATGGTCAGATAAACACCCCATATGAGGAGCTTAGCCATGGCCCATGGGAGCCTGCGGCAAATGCGCCGCTACACGGAGAAGGTGTTTGCCAAGGAGGAACGGCTGGGGCGGATGAGCGACGGGCGGTGCAACCCGACCCTGCCGCTCCCGGGGGTGCTGACAACCTGGCAATGGGGGTTAATGCGCCGCACGCCCTCCACCGAACAGATCGGGGATCTGCTGCAGGACCGGCGCTGGCGGGCGCGGCTGGGCCTGAAGCCCGAACAGGGCGGCAGCCCGGACCGGGCCGCCGAGGTTCTGGATAGCACCGTGATCGCGGAATGGAACGAGATGCTGCTGGAAGACTTCTTCCGCGCTCGCCGGGCGGGGGTGCTGACCGAGGGGGGCCTGTACGGGAAACGCTGCGCCGTCCTGGGCCTCAATGAACTCTTGAAGAGCGAAAAGATCCACTGCCCCCAGTGTCAGGTGCGGGAGAAAACGGTGCGGGATGAGCAGGGGGAAGAGCACCTCGTCCAGGAGTATTACCACCGAGCGGTGGCCTTGGTGTGGGTCAATGGGCCGACCCCCTTCGTCCTGGGATGGGAGTTGCTGGCGCCGGGAGAGGGAGAGTTGACGGCCGCCTTGCGGCTGCTGCAAAGGCTGCTGCCCCGCCTGCGCAAAAGCCTGGATCTGATCCTGGGGGACGCACTGTATTGTTGCCGACCTTTTTTCCAAACCGTCTGCGGAGCGGGCCTGGAGGCCTTGGCGATCAGCTCGGGGCAGACGGAGATGGATGAGGGAATCGATCTCTTGCGGCAGACGGAGCCTCCCCGGAGGGTGCCGGGGATCGAGGTCGCCGTGTGGGAGATGGAAAGTGAGGCTTGGCGCCAGGACCTCAAGCGCCCGCTGCGGGTTATCCACTGCGAGCGTCGTTATGAGGTTCCCGCCTGGAAGCACGAACGGCAACAACTGCGGGTGGTGACTTCCATCCCCGTCGATTTCCTTCCCGCCGGCCAAGGATGGAAGGTGGGGCGATCCCGCTGGCGCATCGAGAACGGCATCTTCAACGTGTTGACGCGCGATTACGCGCTCACGCACAACTACCATCATTCGGTGCCCGCCCTGGTGGCGCTCCTGGCGATGCGCTCGTACGCCTGCTTCCTGGTGCAGGCTTACTGGCGCTACGCGACGGCGCGCTCCTCCCGTGCCCCCGCCCGTTTCGTGCAGTGGTTTCAGCAGATTCTCATCGAGGACTGGGTCCGTTACCTGGATGCCGCGTTAACCCCACCGGACCGGCCCTCTGGTTAGAAAGGTTTACGGGGGCGCCTTGCTGGCCCACCGAGCGCCGGACCTGCGGGCGAGGACCGGCCCCTCGCTACCCCACCCGCCCGAACCCCGGTTCCCCCAAAAGGAGGTGTACCACTAACCCTCGATCATCGGGATCTGAAGGCGAAAGATGAATCGCCCTGTCCCCACTACCCGTCCTCGGCCTCGCCTTCCAGACCGCGGCGGAGTCGAAAACCCTCTGAATGCGGAGTTGCTGGCAGCCATCTGTGTAGGCTGGTCAAAATCCTGTAGCCAACTGACCACTACGGCGAAGCGAAACGGCCGCTCAAAACACGACACTTGAACGCCGTCCGGGAGCCATCCTTTTTGACCACCCAAACTGTGACCCTCTCACCAGGGCGCGTGCCGCCCTATAGGGCGCCTATGTGGGCATAGACAAACGGGGGTTCTCACGGCTTTGCGAACGAAAGCAGCAAACGTGGACTGAGTCGCGGCTGGACACGCTCGAACCAATCGCCTCCATACCCTCGATTGGTCAGACTTTCTTTGATTAGCTATCCATTGCCGCTTGCGGCAAGAACGTCACGGAAAGGCCCGAGAAACCTCCTCTCCGGCGACCAATCAGTGACGGCGAAGACAATGTCGGAGAACGCTCCGCTATAGTCGCCTTCCAGCGCCTGGCGAAAATCAACTGCCGTGCGCTGCGGGTCATTTGCGAAAGCGCCACAGCCCCAGGCACCGAGAACCAACATGGAATATCCATAAGCCCGTGCGATAGCGAGCACGCGATGAATCCGTCGCTGCAAGAGGTCCCCAGATCGTGGTTGACCAATTCCAGGCGCATAAGGTGCGGCGCAGGTGATGAAACTCAACAGCCAGGGATGTTCAAGTTCCGTTCCGTCATCCTTTCGAAAGACGGGAACGTCAGGAGAGTAGATTGCCCAATCCGTAGAATCCCATTAATGCCACTTCCGGTGGTCGTCATACATGGGATCGCCGATCAGTGTTTGCCAGAGTGCGCTGGATCGACAGAGCACCTCCTCCTGCGCTCTGGCCCCATCAAGGAAGCCTCCGCCAGGGTGGACACCATTCGCGAAGTTCAGGGCAAGAGGCCGCAACCCGCGCTCAACAAGGCGAAGCGAAGCTCCAAGCGTGGTCTCATTCGTTACCTGGACCGCTGTTTCACTAAACACGATCTGCTGGTTGCTTGGAAGTTCGGCGTCCGGCGGGATGCTGACTTTGGCGGCACAGGTGGCTTCCACGGCTTCACGCCAATGGACTTCATGGCCGCACTTGGTAGTATAGAAACCTTCGCGGGCAGCTTCCACCGCCGAGTAACCGAGTGCAGCGGCAAGCTCTCTGGGAATGCTCAACTCCTGCCGGCGGGATGCAGCCACTTGCTCGGAATCGAGGCAAGGCAAGATGCAAAGTTTGCCCACGGGTTTCCACCTTTTCCTATGCCACACTGTGGTCCTTACGGCACAGAGTGTATTATCGCTGATCGACGGCGAGTTGCTCATGGCAATATCGGTCCAGGGTACACGCTCTGCTTGCCGGTATATTGCGTCGGCCAACAGCTTTACCTGCTGCAAAGACGTCATGTCAGGTTCAGAAATCAGCGCAGGTGCAGTCCGGCACTCCATTCCTGAGTTCGAGAGTGAAAAGCCGGTAGGGAAAACCATTGAAGTGGTGAACCAACGTTTCAGCCACGACCAAGAGTTTCTGGGCGGGGGAAGCCGCCAGCAATTGAATTGCTCTCTGGGTAGGGCAAAGGTCCATGACCCCCAGGATGTCGCCGTCCAGTAGCACGAGCAAAGGTGCCGGGGCGGACATTAGCGCACGACGAAGCGAACCGAGCGCGCGGGCCCCGGTCGGCATACTCGATCGGCCGTTGCCTCGGTTTGGCGGGTCCGCGGCAATCGCCCGCTGGTTTGGCTCGAATATGTATATGCTGCCGCCGGCTTCCGCAATGACTTTGGTCCAAGGCCGGAGTGAGGACTGGCGCTTGAAAGGCCAACAACCGGTCACTGCCGCGGTCGCACATTCGAGGATCGTCGTCTTCCCTGTCCCTCCACCGCCTGTGTCGGTCAGGATGTTCGTCCCGGGCGCGAACGCCAGCCGCATATGATGGATGGGGCCCGCTTCACGAATCTCAAGGGCATTAATTCGAGGCACCGTTCGCATCGCGTCCATACCCGGGATTCCTGTTTCAGGCGCTAAGTTTAATGGGTCGATTTCCGTTGTTCGGGATCCGCGTGCTCCGCGCACGCCACCGGGCCATATGTGCCCCGCTGCGTTCCCGGACGCCCGCAAACTTCACATGTTCGGAGGGCGTCCAGTTCGGCTCCCTCGATGCGCTCGTCGATGGCATCCGTGTGGTGGCTCACATAGAAGCGCAGCGTGCCAAATTTCTGTTTCACCTGTACTACGCTGAACCGCTCGCCCGTTTCCCTCTCGAGCTCCGCGACCAACGGCTCCAGTTCCACACATAGCCCCCATAGGATGTTGAACCAGCCATCGCCGCATTCGAAGCCGCGTGCCATAGCACTCGACATCGGGTTGGCCTGCAGGTCAGACCAGGTCGGCCAGCGACGTACGAGCTTTTCTTCAAATTCTTTGCGCATGCCTGTCCCTTCCGCCGCAGCAGATTTTGTGGACAAGCCGGCCGTGTCCCGCCAGCCAAGAAGATCTTATTGTGGCTGGTCTTCGTTTTCGTCCTTTTGTGCACGCTGGGGCCTAACTGGCGCGCTCTCTATATGGCTTGGCGTTCTTGCTGGGCGCTCGGCTCTCTGGTGTTTCTTCCTTGTTGAACCGCGCCCTCCCGGCTTGTCCCCGAGGACCCTCACTCCCCTGCGTGGTCGTCGCAGCGGGTCCTGACCCAGCCGTCCTGCCGCCCCCATCCTGGCTGGCCGCAGACCTCGCAGGTGAGGAAAGACTCCTGCCGGGCGGCGTCGATGCGCTCCCAGATGGCGTCCGTGCCGTCGCTCGCGTAGATGCGCAGCCCGCCGCCCTCCTCCCGCACCCGGACTACCGCAAAGGGCTGGCCGCCTTTCCACCCCGTTTCCTCCACCAGCGGCTGCAAGTCTGCGAAGAGCCGCCAGAGAATGTCAAACCCGCCGTCGCCGTTCTCGAACCCCTGGATGTCGAACCGCGCGGGCCAGTGTTAGAGCAGCTTTCGCTCCAGTTCCTCGTGCATCGGCCATCAGCCTTCTGCCCCCGGGTCGGTCATTCGCCCTTCCCTGTCCTGAAGATGGCGTCGAGCGCATCTCACCGGAGGTTGCACGGCGCAACAGAAACCACCGAGCCGTCACGGATGGCACTGACCAGGCCAGGCTGCCCGGCCATAATCCCCGTCCCGCTGGTGGCGGCAATCCTCTCAACGATGGCGGCCCGCTCCGGGCTGCCTTCGGGAGCGCTCATGTAGGCTTCGTAGTTGTCGTCGATGGCTCTTGAATAGCAGGCATGGAAAAGCTTGAGGACGGTCTCGTCATCCGCGCCTTCTATCATGGCATGGAACTTGGCCAAGCCCTCCTCAGCCTTCTTGTGATACCCCTGGTAGCTGGCGCAGCCCTTGAGGTGGGCGGCCTCGCTATTGGGAAACTCCTCGCCCAGCCAGAACTCAGGATCATTGCGCTGGTACACATGGAGGCAGTGGAAGCAAAAGCCCCCGGACAGCTCACGGGGCATGCGGCGGCAGCCGCAGTGACAGCACCATTCGCAGTGCCAGAGGGGGTCGTCCGGCCCGATGGGCACGAGCGGGAAGCGCTCGAAAGGCCGGGTGGCCTCTTCGGGAGTCATTTCGGCAGGAGATTCGCCCTCCTCCGCCCTTGCCAAAGCGGCGTCGGCCTCCTCCGCACCCGACTCAGCAGCACGCCGGTTATATTCCTTCCGGGCTTCCGCAATGCTCCGGGGCTCTTCCTCGATGTGCTCGGGGCAGGCGAGAAGCTCGACGGGGGCGTTGCACCCGCTGTGGTCGTAGCCCTCCAGCGGGAGGCCGCACGGAAGGCATACGCAGACGGACGGCTCTTTGTCGCCAGGGCGCAGCACCGTTCCTTCGCACTCCCAGTAATGGCCAGCAACGTGGCAGAAATGCTGATGGCTCATCTTGCCTCCTGTGTCGCGGCACGCGCCCCGGCGCACTTTGCGCTTGGCTTCTTACTGGCTCCGGCAGCATCGCATAGCGCCGCCAGCCTCGACCGATATTTCGCCGTGAGCGCCTGCGCGGCTTCGATGGCGGCCCCGGCCTTTCTGATCTGGCCCTCAATCTCGTCGAGGTCGGCGAACGTCCGCCTGACCTCTTCAGCGACGGCCGCGTTCCTTTGCAGGTAGTCCGGCCCCTCCACCCGCATACGTTCGAACACGGGGCGCAGGACCTCAAGGTCGCGGGGCAGCCAGGCACGGGTCGAGCGCAGCAGCCACACTCCGTCCTCCTGCGCCCAACGGCGCTGCCGGTCCACCTGCCGCAGCTGCGATTCGCCTCGCATCACCAGCACGGCGACCGCAAGCTTGCGCTCCTTGGCGTCCGAGACGAGCTTCCTGATGTCGGCCGGCACCAGGCAGGCCTTGTCCTTGTTCTCCACCACGAAGATCGGCTCAAGGGCATTCCCGGCGGCATCGCTGAAGGCCATCAGGTAGTCGCCGTTGCGCGGAAGCTTGTCGCCCAGCCACATGCCTGGCCACGAGCGGGTTTTAGCGGCAAAGTCCACCTCTTCCCGCTTCCCGATGCGGGCCACCTTGGCCATCTCGGCTTCGAGGCCCTGGTTCCGGTCGCGAAGCTCTCCAATCTCCCGAAGGTAGTCCTCGGCCTGCCGGCCAAGGTCATTGGCCTTCGCCTTCTTGCTGCTGAGCGCGGCCGCAAGCTCTGCCCTTACCTTGGCCACTTCGGCTGCCCTCTGCTCCTCTGCCAGTTTCTGGGCGGCCTCAAGCTCGGCGATCCGCCCGGAGAGAGATCCAAGCTGCCCCTGAAACTCCTTCCCGGCGGCCAGCCGGTCCTCCTGGCGGGCATTGTCAAGCGTCGTGGAGGCATTCTCCTCAAGGCCACCCACGCGGGCGGCCAGTTCGCTTTTCTCCGCCTGCAACTTCTGCATCTCGGCGTTGTGCCTGCCCGTGACCTCGGCCACCCGCCGCGACAGTTCAGCGTCGAACTTCGCCCACCGCGCCTGGTCGGCATCCTTCTCCTTTTGCAGAACGAGGCGCATGGCCTCTTCGGCGCTCAGCTGGGCGACCCGGGCGTAGTCCTTCATCCCAAGACGCTCCAGGACTGCCGCCCGGCTTAGCTCGCCTTTGCCGAGGCACAACGGACATTCGATGACTTTAGGCAGTTCTATGTTGGAGTCTGGCATTAACCTTGTCTCCGCTCACATTAGGTGCTGCATAGGCGTGCAAGCTCCTGCGGGAACCATGCTGGGCGTAGTCCTGGTGCTGTTCCTTTGAGCTTCACGCACCCACCTCACCACAGAGGCGCGGCTCACGGAATATTTCTTCGCCACTTGAGTCAACGACATTCCGGAAACGCGGTCTGTAACGAGCTTCGAATGGTCCACTTGTATGGGCGCTCGGCCAAGAGCCAACCCTTCCAACCTTCGGCGTCGCATTCCAGCACGAATTCGCTCGCGGCACAGCTCCCTTTCGAATTCCGCCATAGCCCCCACGATTTGGAACATCAGCCGACCAGAGGGCGTGCTCAAATCCCAGTTGTCCTTCAGGCTGACGAAGGTGATGCCCAATGCTTCGAGTTCGGCTAGGGCGGTCACGAGGTGCCGCAACGAGCGGCCAAACCGGTCCAGCTTCCAGACCAAGATTCCATCGAAGCGCCGCTGGTGGGCGTGGGCCATCAGACGGTTTAGGCTCGGGCGGGAACACTTCGAACCCGACACGCCCACATCGACGTATTCGCCCTCGATTTGCCACCGGCGATGGCTGGCGTACTCCCGAAGTTCAAGCAACTGGGTTTCGGGATTCTGGCCATTGAGCGTGCTGACTCGGGCATAGACTCCGATTCGCATATGCTGTTGCTCTCCTTCCCTCGTGATGCCAGACGGGTTTAGTGCCGGTTATGAAAAGCCGGTCCCCAGACCCGAATCATTAACCTTGTCCTCCCTCCAGTTCATCCGCTTCCGGCTGGCGGCGTGCTGCCGCCCCGTGTTGAGATGTGAGCGCCCGCCGATGTCGTTTTTTCACAAAGGTCTGGCCTGTCTCCCAGTCGATTTCCGCACACTCGATCTCATGCACGTGACCGCGACGGCCTTCGCGCAGGTATTCGGGGAATAGCTGGAAAACTTTCTCCACGGCAGCCGCAGGTGCGACCGCCGACACGACGACGGTGGCGCCCAGCTGGCCTGGGTGCAGTTCTAAATCAACGGCGAAGATGCGAGGAAGGATGTCGGAGATAGGTGTCACCATCTATGGTATACATTCGGATTCGGGAAAAAATGAGGAAATCTTGAAGGAACCGGCGGTTTTCGGGAAGAAAGACCGAAGAAATTTTGAAGTGGCTATGGGGCTGAAGCTCTTAGCTTAGTGGGGAATGGCTTTACGCCCACGGATTGTGCCAGTTGGATGGCGCCGGATTGGTCATGACGGAAGCTGCTGCGGCCACGCCGGGAGACGGATTAGCCCCGCAAGACCTCGGAATATGGAGCGACCTCGGGGAAGAACCTACTAATTTGGTGTAACCGGACAACCGTGTCTTTTGCCTGACGGCGGAAGTCCCGGAGATGGCGGTGACAAGCCGACATAACCGTCAAAGTGAACTGTGCTAAGTAATCACTGCGCTGTCGATCGCGACTGAGTGGGAAGGGAGTTCCCCTGTTCGGTTCAGTTTCTGAGTAGCGCGTCATCACCCGGGCACAACTCGGAACGTACTTGAGTATGCCTCGACCGCAGCGAGTTCCACCGGCACGAAGGAAAACCCTTTACTTCAGCCCAGTATTGGTTAAGAGGGGTTGGCCAATCGTGTCCTTAAAGGGTACTTTCGCTACCAATTAGTCGGCCATATCGCTTTGCGACACCCGCAAAGCATCAAAATTACGCCACAACCTCGCTGGGTCCTTAGCCAAGTGCCGATAGGTCGGCGTATTTTCGAAGCAGGATTAGCTGCCGATTTGCGTTGTCGCCAGGTCGATTGATGATTCCCTGGCTAACTGTCGATCACGAATTTGAACTCGGGAATTTTTGGAACCGACAAAACGGGATCTCGGAAGCAAGCTTTATTTCCCCGTGGGACTTGAGGCGGCTTGGCTGCGGCGAGGGTGGACGAGAAAATGGCCGCACTCCAGCCTCTGGCGGTTCTGGCTCCTCGATTACTTGCGCCTTCGCCAGATAGCCAGTTGTCCTCGGATTTTGGCGGCCTCATGGGGGTTGACTTTCTTGAGAATGCCGAGCGCGGCCTCTGCTTGCTCGATGGCCTTGAGGCTATCGCCCGTGCCGTGCAACGCTTTGGCCAATTTCCACAGGTATTTGCCTTCCCGATCTCCATCCCCCCATTCGCGGACAGTCCGAATCGCTTCTTCGTACTTTTCTATGGCAGTGCCGAACCGCCCTGAGGCCGCGAACGCGTCACCCAAACCAGCAAGATCTTCGCTTTCAGTCTTCCGATCGCCAATTTCGCGGTCGATCGCAAGCGCCTTTTTGTGATACTTGATGGCTTCAAGTGGTTTGCCCAATGCGGTGTAAGCTACTCCGATTCCACCGAGGTCTTGTGCCTCGCTGCGGCGGAAGCCAATCGCATGACTGATGCGGTAGCTTTTTTTCTGACAGTCCAGGGCGAGAGCTGGTTTTTTTTGCTTAATGTACTCCTCCGCAAGATTCCCTAATGCAAACGTTTTGCCCATTCGATCACCGACCTTACGGAATATCGCCAAAGCCTGCTTGTAATAGCCGATGGCCTCTTTGGTCCTTCCCAAATCTGCGGAGTCGAACCCGAGGCCGTTGAGCGCATAGCCTTCCATGCCCCGGTCATCATTCTTCCGAGCCAACTTTCGCTCCTTTAAATGGTGCTCTCTAGCTGTGCGAGGGTCGCCCAACTCAGCATAGGCTAGGCCCAGTATCTCGTGATGTAAACACTCTGCCCGGCGATCCTTAAGTTTTTGCGATGCACCCAGTGCTACCTCCCCCCAGGAGATTCGTTCTTGGGGAGGGCGGCGGAGCTCAAGGCAACCCTCGGCCGCCCGGGGGTAGTCACTGCACAGTTGTCGAGCCTCATCGTCACGGTTGGCGTGGTCTGCCGCCCAAGCCTGCCCGGCCTTGATGTTTTCCCATTCCAGGTCGAATAGGTCCAGTCCCGGCTTTGCCCGTTTGCCTCCTCTAATATAAAGGGCCTCGCTGCGGACAGCCACTTCCTTGTAGTGGATTGCATGACGTCGCCCGGCCGTTTTGCGTTCTGATGGCTTCTCCCTCAGGTGCTCCCAAGCAAAGTCTCGGATTAGGTCATGCAGGCGATACCGATCCGCGGCGGCATTGTATTCCACTAAGCTATATTGCATCAGCGTGGTGAGCGCGCGCTGCGGCGCGCGCCCGTGGCAGCCCCACACGGCAGCGGCACCTTCTACGTCAAACTCCCCGCGCAGAATACTCAGTGAGCGGAATCGATGCTGGTCTTCAGACCTAAGCAACTTATAGCTGAGGTCCATTACGGCTTCAATACTAGCATTCCGTGAGGGCTCAGTAAGGTCGAGCCGCGCTCGATAGCCCTTGAGCTGACGAACATAATCTACCGCCGTGACGTTCGGACTTTTCTTGACGGCGCACGCGGCCGCCCGCAAGGCGAGGGGAAGGTAACCGCAGAGCTTAGCGATTTCTTCGACCTCACCGTTGATGCGGTCACAGACTTTGAGCAGTAGTCTTTGGGCGTCGGAAGGCGGAAGAACGTCGAGATGCCTCTCCTTAAGGTCGTTCACCGTCAAGTGTTGGCGAGAAGTGACCAGCATGGTGCAGGTCTCAGGTGGAGTAAGCCGTGCGACTTGGGCTTCGTCTTTTGCATTGTCGAATAGCAGTATGGCCTTTTTCTCATGCAACACTGACTGATACCGCGGCTCCAGTTCCGCCTCAGTCCTCGAGTGCCTGCTCCGTTCTGAACGGCTACGCGGAAACGCACTTGATTCGTCGGTGGCGCCGAAAGCCCGAATGACGTGGGCCATGGCTTCGGCAGTCGTCCGGGCGTGTGGGCTGACACCCTCCAGGTCGAAACTGAGCTGACCGTCCGGGAACTCCGGCTTCAGTTCGTAAGCGACCCTCAAGGCCAATTCTGTCTTCCCCACACCACCCATTCCGTAGATGATTAAACCGCCTTTTCGTGCAGCGCGCTTCAACTCTTCGATCTCGGCTTCACGCCCGATAAAATCGCCCCATGCGTCACGCAGCGCAGGGACGTCACGGGGGGTTATAGAACTTGTGGCGGCAAGTAGGGGCGGATCAGTAACCGCCCCTGAGGCCACGGCAAACCGTAGCGTTCCGTTGGCGTTGCTGCGTGACTGGTTCGCGTCTTCTCCCGGTGGAGGAACGCGAAACTCACGACTCCGCGCTCCGTCTTGCAGTGGCGCCTCGAACCCCTCTTGCCGCCTCTTAGGCTTAGGCAGCGGCCTCTGGACCTCCGCAATGAATCGGTAACCTTCCGTTGGCATGGTTCGGATGTACCGGGGCTCTGATGCGCCGTCTTCTAGCCGCCTTTAGGAGTCCCCCCGGCTTTGCCGGGGAGGCATAAAAAGTTTGACAGTTCCGGGAGTCCATTGCGGACACTCGACGACGTGAGCCGCCAAGCACACGACGAGGAGAGCCGCGATGGACGAGAGCAAAAGCCTAAACCATACGAAGTGGGAGTGCAAATATCATGTGGTGTTTATCCCGAAGTACCGCCGCAAAGCCCTGTACAAGGAACTGCGGCGGCATTTGGGAGAGGTATTCCGGCAACTGGCGAAGCAGAAAGTGAGTCAGATCGAAGAAGGGCACTTGTTGTCGGACCACGTGCACATGATGATTGCGATACCGCCGAAGTATGCGGTAGCGCAGGTGATCGGGTACATCAAGGGGAAAAGTGCGACCCCAATCCGCCGATAAGCGGGGAGCGTTTGGGATTTTGGAGAAGGCAACGGAAAATCTGCGGCGAGAAAACTTCCTTCCATGGAATGCGTAGTGAAATCACGGTTTGAGGAGAAGGCGGGAGGTCATCGCAGGTTGTGCAGGGCGAAAGAGGAAGACACTCCGCACCGAGTTTCGAAAAGGTGGTCTGCAAATCCGCTGATAACGATGACATTTTGGTGCGGGTAGGTTCAAGTGATCAGCGGCAGCAACCGCAGGCCCTGCCCGTAGGCGGCCGTCCACTTGCCCACGGCGGCCACTCGCAGGATCAGTCTACGGGCATGGTGAACCAGCCGCCCCGGCAGGTTGAAGAGCAGGAAGCGCAAGCGCTTGGGGCGGGCCGTTAGCAGTTCCGCCGGCAAGGCCAGCCGCTTCAGCGCCTGCAGCACGTTGTGCGCGATCACCGCCAGACGCAGCCAAGCGGCGTTGGCGCCAAAGTATTTCGAGGGCAGCACCCCGCCGCCCAAGTCGTTCTTGATCACGTCATGGACGAACTCAATGGTGCCGGCCTTTTCGCGGTGCCACTCGATCAAGCGTGCCGGCTTCAATTCCCACCGGTTCGACAACACCGCGAAATGGCGCACGGCACTCCCATCCTCAAACAGTTCCCCTTGTTTGTGGCGAATGCGGATGGCCACGTAGCGCAGCGGTTGCGCATCCTTCTTCTCCACTTTCTCGCTGGGCACGAAGGGGACGTCGGCGCACTCGCGGATTTCAGCCGCATGCGACGCGCCGTAGGTCTCCCAGGCGGCTTCCGGAAGGGCCGCAATGGCGGAGCGCAAGGACTCACTCATCCGCGCACTGATCGCAAACCCGATGCGCCCGCAGGGTCCGCCGGATCGCTGTTCATCCCGCAACCAATTCACCAACCCGCTTTCGTGACACGCCGAGTCGCCGCGGTAGTAATACTCCCCTACCGTGCTGGGCAGGGCGGCAAAGGCCCGTCGCGCCACTTCCAGCGGCTCCATCTGCGCCGGCACGTTGCCATCGCGAAATTGATCGGCCAGCACCAGGCCGGTCTCCGCCCACACTGCCAGCATGGGCTGATAGCCTCGCACCCCTTCATAAGTGGTCAAGGCCTGCTGCTTATGGCTCTCAATGATCGTCGCGTCCTGATCCACCGTGGCGAGGCGCTGGTCGGGCGCGCGCTCCCCGAAGCGTTGCACCAGATCGCGGTTCACTCGGCCCAGCCCCTCCAGCGGCGGCGTCTCTTCCGGGATATAGGCGATCTGCTCCGGCAAGCGCTGTTGCTGGGCTTCCGCGATCTTCTCCTCCTGGTGAAACGCCTGCAAAAACTCCAGCGCCGCGCGCGGCGAAGGCACCGCGTGCCCGATCATTTCCGCCAGCCCGGGGTCTTGCCGCAGGCGCTCAAAATCTTCCACACATTCGCCCCCCGCCGCGTTGAGAATTACGAAGCTCTCCACGAACGTCGCCTCGTCGTAGCCGCGCTGCCGCTGTTTCACCCGCACGTGCTCCTGGATACTCTGCGGCAGCCCGAGAGAACGGAAGGCCTGCACCACCAGCGGGATTCCTCCCAGCGCGGTCAGGGTTCTCTTGCAGCGGCTCGGGATCAAGCTCGAACAGCAAGGGCGAGACGGTGGGCGAAGGCTTGGTGAGTTTGCGCATAGGGGAAAGAACCCAGCAATTCTCACACCCAGCGGGTGAAGAATCTTAAAACATTCCGGCACTTTCCACCACCTCCCGCCCCGCATGTCTACGGGCCGCGCCCTCACTGCGCCGCAGCTCGGCCGGCACAAGCCGCCCCTTATCGGCGGATCGGGGTGCGATTCATTTGGCGCGAGTATACGGAGGGCGGAAGCAGAATTTTGTGGGCCAACACTTTTGGGCGCGAGGGTATTACGTGTCCACGGTAGGACGAGATGAAGAAGCGGTGCGAAAGTACATTCGAGAACAGGAAGAAGAGGATAAGCGACTGGACCAAATGGGGTTATGGTAACGAGCGCCACCCGATGGTGGCGCGTCATCTGCGGGGCCGCGTCAGCGTCCCCGCCTAGCCGCTTTGAGCGGCTCACAAACTAAAGCCCCCGGCTTTGCCGGGGGATATTTACACGGTGGAATCCGTTGGACTGAAGTGAGCAGATAAACGCAATTGTCTGGGCCGCGGCAGTACTTGCATCCGGGTGCTTTTGACTCAAACGCGGTTAATCGGAAAGAAGCAAAAGATTGCCGCGGTCCCAGACTGAGCAAAGGAGGCTTGCCATAATGGGTGGATATAAACTAACCAAGCACGCGAAACAAATGATGGACTCTCGACGCATTACAGCGGGGGCGGTCGCGGCGGCATTGCGATTCGGCCGCAAGGTGTTTATCCGAAAGGCTATGATTTTCGCGTTGGGGAAGCGGGAATCTCAAAAATGGGCTGCGCACGCCGTCAGCCTTTCGAAGTACGAAGGCATTCATGTTGTTTGCAGCCTCGACTATGATGTCATAACAGTCTTTCGCAACCACAACTTCCGTTACTTGCGACCGCGTTGTCGCGCCCCTATTCACCGCCGAACGTACTTCCGAAGGAGGATAAAGGGATGAGAGCGCATTTGAATTCCAAGGAGGGAATCATGAATACAAATCTCTGTTCTGCGGAGATTCGTCTGGCTCCGCCAGTAGCGGCCATGAACGCGTTTCTTGAGCCGCACCGTCAATGGATGGACGGCGTTCTGGGATGCGCGAGCGCCGAGTCCGTTACCTTTGAGTGCGAGGTGCCCTTCGGCCAACTGGTGGCAGAAGAGATCCTGGAAGGGGTTGCCCTGGACCGGTAGTGTCTTCTGGGAGGGAATGCCCTCAGGCCCGTCGTCGAGCGCTGGGATCTTCCGCCGGGAGTGAGTCCGAGGATCGCGCTCATCTATTCGCGGGAGCAGGCGTCTCCCATTACTGCCAAGAAATCCGCTTGGGACCCGCATTGGCTCGAGACGCCGGTCGCCGTATGGCTCAAGGGATTTCGCCACGCGGTGATTGCCGCTTCGATCCCCTACGTCTCGTTTCAGGAAGGGCTGCGGCACAATTGGAAAGAATGGCTGATCGTGAACCGCACCGAGGCGGCGGCAGCCTTGAATCTGCTTTGTGAAATGCTTGCCCATCCTCCGAAGCGAGTGGTCGTAATTGGCGGGAACGATATACCTCTGCCGTCGAACGATCCCGACTGGGATTCCCTGGTCCTTGACTCCCAGATCGTGGATTTCGTGAAGCGGAACTTCGAGTTTTTCCTGGTGAGAGAGGCTTGGTTCAGAGACCATCGGCTCCCGTTTCGGCGGGGCTATCTGCTCCACGGGCCGCCCGGCAACGGCAAAACGAGCGTGGTCAGAGCAATGGCCTGCCATCCGGACATCAGAGCCTTCACATTGGATTTCTCCAATGAAGCGCTGCACAACGATGCCCTGACCCACCTGTTTGAGTCTGCGTGTCATGCCGCGCCCTCACTGGTGATCTTTGAGGATCTGGAACGGCTCTACGGTATTCAAGCTGATGGGCAGAATCGAACCCAGATTACCCTTCAGCACCTGTTGAATTGTCTGGACGGACTGGGGAATAGAGAGGGCACCATCGTGGTTGCAACAGCTAACCACCCGGAGCAGCTTGATCCGGCCATCCTGCGCCGGCCGGGGAGGTTTGACCGGGTGGTATTGTGTCCAACGCCCAAGCCGGAACTGCGGAGTGAGTACCTGCAGAAGGTGGCTGGCAACTCTCTCGACCCAAGCACCGTCAGCGCGGTGTCAAAGGCTTCCGAGGGCTTCTCCTTTGCGCAGCTTCGCGAAGCATACATCCTGGCGGGCCAACTCACGTTCCAGCGCGACGGAGAGCAAATCCGAGGCGAAGACCTGCTGGACGGCGTTCGGGGATTAAGAAACTGGGACAACGGGATGCACGGGAGGCTTGGCGAGCGAGGAAGTGGTTTTATCTCCTCTGACAGGGCCGCAGCCTAGCCGCGTGGAAAGGTGGGAGGAGGAAATGAGCGGGGGAATGGACAACACATCCAAACTGCTACTGAAGGCGAGCTTCGCGGGAACAGCAGCATCGACAATGGTATCCCCCGTTTATTACCTCCTCACCGCAAAGTTCGGAGGAGGCGTGCTCGACGCGGGCCTGGGGTACGGAATCCTGGCAATCACCACCGGCGCGGCGGTGTACGTGATTGGCCGGTCAGATTGGTTCGAAACGAATGCTCGCGTAATGGTGTTCTTAGGATTCATGACCTCGGGATTGGGAGAACTCAGCTACCTGTTCATACGGAACACAGAGCAATTCTTTGCTGTCCAAATTTTGATGGGGATTGGCATTGGCGCTCTTAATCCCGCATGGGACGCACTTTACTCCGCTGCCGATGATGGTATATCGCCCGCGAAGAAATGGTCTGTGTGGACCAGCGGAGTGGAGATAAGCGATGGTATGGCCGGCATTCTGGGAGCAGGCCTCCTGAAGCTTTGGGGATTCAGCGCCTTGTTCTGCGCCATGGCGGCGTTGAACGCGGTTGCGGTGTGCCTCTCTTTCCGAGTCATGAAACCAAAAAGGGGAAAGCGATTAAGCATTGCTACAGATTCTAGAACGTCAGTATCCACAATATTCGAACTGCAGGAGGGCATGAAAATGGATCACAAGATATCGCTGGACGCTTTAGGTAAGTTGGCACTTACGGCAGACCAGGAGCCGACGCTATTACAACTGGCGGGGTTTAACGAGGAGATGGCCAGCTCACTGCTCCGTTTCTTTCTTTCGCCTCGACGCGAGCACGGCTGGAAGAGCCTCCTCCTGGACGCTCTGCTCTCTTGCTGCCAGGAGAGTGGGGCAAGGCCCGACCCGGACAGCATTGCCGTGCACCGCGAAGAAGAAACGGAGAACGGCAACAAGCTCGACGTCATCATCGAATCGGACACACTTGTCATCGGGATCGAAAACAAGGTAACAGGCAGACCTGCTCAGAATCCCTTTCCGGACTACTGGGCACATTTGAAGTCGTGTTGCGAGACGACCGGAAGAGAGCCCCGCCTGATCTTACTCACCCCTCGACCGGTGAATCGTCTGACAGTTCCGGTGCCGGTTGCATACGTCACCTACGGCCAGCTCTTCGCTGCGGTGAAGAAGCTTGTCAGCGAACGCCACCTCGACCAAGGTGCACGTTATGCGTCCCTATGGGCCGACTTTGAACGCTCCATCCGGCATTTATCGGGTGAGACCGAATGGGACAACGCCATCGACCGGTGCGTCACTAAACATTCGGGTGATATCTGGCAGTTGGAAGCCGCGATGCGGGGTATGGTCGACGCGGTCCAGCGCGAGGCGGAAATGCTTTTGAGGGGGGACAACATCGAAGTTAAGAGCAGCGGAAAATGGAGCTGGCAGGACGAGAGGAAGGTGAAGATTACCCCGGCCCAATTCCACCGCAGATGGCAAAATCTCTTGTTTGACTCCTACTTTGTCGAAGTTCGGATATGGCCGAAGTCCCGGACGTTCCTCCAGGCCGCGCTTCACTTTGGTAAGGGCTGGGAGATCCAGCTATTTGAGGACCGACCCCACAGGGAAGGAGAGCCGCCCGTCCGCCTCCAAACTTGGCTGCGCCGAAACGGAATCGAGACGCGGCACAGTTCGCTCATGCGGAACCTTCTGGCTTATGGCGATGAGCTCGACTCGAGCGCACAGCCTCGAAATGTCGCAAACGTACTCTGCGAGTTGGTCCGCAAGGTCAATGAGGCTCTTAGAGCGGCCACACCTGCTCTAGCTCCCCAGCCTGAGCCTGCCAAACTACCTGAATCGTGGGCTTCAACGAGCGGCAGTGCACTATGAGAACATTGAAAGGGATTGATTCCTGCGGGATACGATAGGATCGTGGCTGGGCAGTAATTCCCAATCTCGACTTCAGCTACTCGGGAACTAGTCTTTATCGCATGGTTGTCTTTACCGCATGGTTCGGAGGAGGCCCCGCAGATTCTTTCCATTGGACTGAAAGGCCGCTGTGACCCTTGGCCTCGGCAGTGGAAGGGCAAGGCAGAAGAATCCCATAGTGGCAATGGGCCACTCACGGAAATCGCCAGCTGTCCTCTGGTCGGCCACACGGAAGTTAGGTTACGCTCCGCAGATTACTCCTCGCTCGTCGCTAGCCTTGATCGG
>CAWDRP010000001.1:0-64470 GCA_963804755.1 uncultured Acidobacteriota bacterium | reverse complement strand
TAGGACAGCACCGGCGAAGCGCAAAGCTTTGCTCTGAAGCGCAACTCGCGCTATGATGTATGGTAGTGTCACACTATATCCCACTCTATCCGGGAAGGAACGCAGGCCGGCAAGGATTCCGAGATGTCGCAAGATCTGCCCCGTGAAAAACAAATGGCGCATGAACTGATTGAGCGCCTGCCGCCTTCCCAACTGGTGGCGGTGGTCGGATTGCTGGAAGCCATGCTCGACCCTGTTGCTCGTGCCATCGCTCAGGCTCCCGTCGATGATGAGCCGCTCACCGCGCCGGAGGAGAAGGCGCTCGCTGAAGCCCAGGAATGGCTGAAAGACCACAAACCCATCCCCCACGAACAGGTGCTGGCTGACTTCGGCGTCACCCAGGCAGATATCGATAACTACCAGGACCCGGCGTAAAGCGCATCGTGTGGACCGAACCCGCCCAGGCTGACGTGCGGGCCCTCGACAAGCCCACTGCCATGCGCATTCTTTCCGCCCTTCACCGCTTCGCCGAGTCCGGCAGCGGTGATGTGAAGGCGCTTCAGGGAGAGCGGGAAGAGTTGCGGCTGCGCGTCGGCGACTATCGGCTGTTCTTTGTCTACACCCCCGCGGGGACTATCGAGATTCGCCGCGTCCTGCACCGCCGGGAAGCGTACCGCTGACCGGTGGGCCTAGCCCCTGCACATGTCCTCTGCCCGGTTGAGACTGACTTCAGCCTGGGCTTCGTTATATCCCCCCTTCAGGGCTCCGGAGTTGATGGGGGTTTTGCTGACTCTGGTCTATAGTCAATCAATCAAAGTTTCAGGGACGACGCAAAACCCCAGACGGGCCCCTCGGTCATAGCACAAAAGATAGATTGACGGCACACTCAGCCGATGTAATGATGTGCGCAACTTCGCGACCGACGGGTACCCAAGACGTGAGGATTACCCCAAAGGCGATGTTGCTGCCACCCCGTGCAGTACGGAAGTCGAGGCCGCGTGCAGAATTATTTTCATGTCATCAAACAGTTTCGCCGATTTGCCAAGCAAAGAATGCAGCCCGAGGAAGCGATCGCCACCGCGCGGAAGCTCATTAAGGAACGCGTGGCGGCGCGCGAGACGAGTTTTCTGAACCTGGTCAAGAAAGGCATTTTTGAGAATTCGTGCAGCCCCTATTTGAATCTGCTTCAGACTAAGAAAATCGGCTTCACCGATCTGGAATCGTGGGTTTCGAGCGATGGTGTTGAAGCAGGCCTGCGCACCTTGGAGCGCGAAGGCGTCTACTTGACCGTGGACGAATTCAAGGGGCGGGTCCCGGTCAGGAGGAACGGGAACGAGTTTCGGTGCGAACCGGGGATGTTCGACAATCCTTTCCTTTCGCACGCCTACGAGGTTAGGAGCGGCGCCACGCGAAGCGAGGGAACGAGGATTCGAGTCGATTTCGATTACCTTCATCAAAGATCTCTTTATGACGCTTTGCTGCTCGACGCGCACGGCTGCCTTACCGCGCCGGTGGCGAACTGGTTCCCGGTCTTTCCCGGAGCGCCGGGCATCAATTCCAGCCTGCGGTTTGCTCACATTGGCAACCCTGTCCGGCGTTGGTTCTCCCAGGTGGACGAGCATAAGCTGAACGTAGGTCTGGAAAGGAAGTGGGGCAAGAAGCTGCTTTATGTCTTAAGCGCGCTTCACGGGTGTCCTTTGGCAGATGCCACCTATGTGAGCTTGAATGAAGCGCGAATCGTGGCCGAGTGGGCAGCACAGACGCTCAAGGCGCACGGCCGCTGCGTGGTTTACACATTTGCTGCGTCCGCCGTGCGCGTCTGCATTGCTGCTGCCGAGGCGGGCCTGGACATTAAGGGGACCAAGTTCCTGGTCACCGGTGAGCCCCTTACTCCGCAAAAGAAGAAGGAAATTGAATCCGCCGGCGCATCGGCAGTCCCTGTGTACGGGATTTCCGAAGTGGGAGTCATTGCTGCCGGGTGCAACGTGTCTTACCCGCAGAGCGACCATTGCCATCTGTATCAGGACACCACTGCCGTCATTACCCACCAGCACAAGGTCCCGCATTCCGAGACGACGGTAGGTTCCTACCTATTTACGACCCTTCTCTGCGAATCGCCGAAGTTGCTGCTTAATGTCGACATGGGAGATTTCGGGGACCTCCGTGCGGATACCTGTGCCTGTCCGCTTGGGCAGGTGGGCTTTGACATGTGTTTGAGCGACATTCGCAGCTACGAAAAACTCACGGGTGAGGGAGTAACCTTCGTCGATGCCGATTTTGTGTGGATCATCGAGAAAAAATTGCCTGACACCTATGGCGGAAAGAGCACCGACTACCAGGTTGTCGAGGAGGAGGACGATAAGGGAATACCGCACCTCCGTCTGCTCGTAAGCCCGCGCGTCGGGGCGGTCAACGAAGCGGAAGTAGGAAAGACCTTTATCCGGCTGCTGAAACGGGCCGAGGACCGCGGGTGGGCTCAATCAGGTACGGAGATGTGGAAACAGGCAGGAATGGTGCGGGTAGTCCGGGATTTTCCCATCGCGACGGCGAGCGGAAAGATCCTGCCTTTTTATCTATCAACACCCCGGGGCCAAGTCCCGGCGATCACGAAAGCAGCATAAGGAGGAGCAATGGGATTTCCAACCACAAGGCTCAGGCGATTGCGCCAGAATGCCAAGTTCCGGCGTCTGGTTTGTGAAACCAGCCTTTCTGTTGACGACCTGGTGTGGCCGGTTTTTGCGGTTCCGGGCCAGGGGATTCGGCGGGAAATCGGCGCGCTTCCCGGCAATTATCACCTTTCGGTGGATTGCCTGGTTGAGGAAGCCAAAAAGGCTCGCGACCTGGGCATTCCTGCGCTGCTCCTTTTTGGTGTCCCTGACGCTGCGGACAAGGACGAACGCGGCTCGGGGGCATATTCACCGACGGGGATTGTCCAAAAGGCGCTACGGGCGTTGAAAAGAGGCGTGCCCGACATTCTGATCATAACGGACGTATGCCTTTGTGAATACACTCTGCACGGCCACTGCGGAATTCTGGAGAATGGTTATTTGGTGAACGACGCCTCGCTGGAGCTGTTGGCCAAGACCGCGGTTTCGCATGCGGAGGCCGGCAGCGACATGGTTGCCCCCGCCGCCATGCTGGACGGCCAAATCCAAGCCATGCGGAACGCTCTCGATCGGGAGAGTTTCGAGAACCTGCCCATCATGGCCTATGCGGCAAAGTACGCCTCCAAACTTTATGATCCGTTCTTTAAGGAAGGCACGCAGTCTTCCTTATCCTTCGGTGACAAGAAATCCCACCAGATGCCTGTCCCCAACTCGGATGAGGCGATGCGCGAGATCGCTCTGGACGTGGAAGAGGGTGCGGACATTATTATGGTAAAACCCGGGTTGTTCTACCTTGACATCGTGTACCGCGCCAAGCAGGAGTTTCAGATGCCGGTTGCGGCGTACAACGTGAGCGGTGAATACGCCATGATCGATGCCGGCGCACACCTGGGACGCCTGGACGAGTGCGCGATTATGTTTGAGGCCCTGTCGTGCTTCAAACGGGCCGGAGCGGACTTTATCATCACCTATTTTGCGCCCATGGCTGCGGAGTCTCTTCGTCTTGGTTGGAAATCATACTGATCGGCATGATCCATGGACCTGCGGGAATTCATTCAAGTCTTGTCCACGGAAGGCCTTCTGCGGCGTGTAGACCGGGAGGTGGACTGGCGATTTGAGGTTGGGGAGATGGCGCGAACCAACCAGACCCCTCTGCTGTTCGAGAAAATCAAGGACTACCCTGGGCAACGGATATTTACGAACGGCTTGAGCAGCATAGCCTCGATTGGCTTGGCGTTGGGACTCAGGCCCGAGATTGGGCGAAAAGCGATTGTCAGGGAGGCCGCCCGGCGGGCGGCGGCCCCCATCAAGCCACGCGTGGTCGACGCGGGACCCGTGCTCGAAAACGTGGTGCAAGGTCCGCAGATTAATTTCCTCGATCTGCCGGTTCCCCACTGGAGCAAGCAGGATGGCGGCCGCTATCTTGGCACCTGGCACATCAATGCGAGCCGGGACCCGGAAACGGGGTCGCGGAATGTGGGCGTATACCGGATGGAGGTCTTGGGCCCGAACCAGGCCACCCTATCTACTTCGCCTCGCAGTCACCTGGGCCGGCACGTTGCCCTGGCGGAAAAAGCCGGGCGACCGCTGGAGATGGCGGTGGCCATCGGGACCAGTGAGGCGGTGATGATGGCCGCCGCGGCGGGTTGTCCTTACGGTTTTGATGAATATGATTTGGCCGGCGGGCTGGCGGGGGAAGCCATCCAACTCGTCAAATGCGGCACCGTCAATCTGGAGGTTCCGGCCGACGCGGAAATCGTGATCGAAGGACTCATCAAGCCGCGGGTCCGCGTGCAGGATGGTCCCTATTTCGACTACGTGGGCACACCGAATACCAGCCCTGAAGCGTTCCTGTTTGAGGCGACGAGATTGATGTTCCGGAACAGTCCCATCTTTCGAGGCACGGCCGTCGGCATGCCGGGCGCCGAGGATCAGCAACTTTTTTCCCTTTTGGCGGAGCTGGGCCTTTTTGACTTCCACGCTTCTACGCCCAGACGCTTGATCCAGGCACAGCTTGTGAAGAGAAGGTTTTTTCGGGCCTTTCAGAGCGTCGGCCGGGTGAGACTGAGGGACATCCTGCACCCTTCAGCGCCACGGTCAGGAGAGGGCGCGACATAAATGTGGGGAGAACCAAGGTATCGAGGAGAATCGGCATGACCGATGTGCTATTTCTCCACGTTCCGAAATTTCGCAACTACTACAAGCCGCTGGGCCGGTTCTCCTTCATCCATCTTCCGCCCGTGGGTCTCCTGGGACTGGCCGACTACTTGCGCGTGAATCATTGCAGCACCCGAGTGATCCACCTGGGGGTGGAGCATTACAAGTACGGCGGGATTGATCTGCCCGGCATCCTGGCTGAGCACCAGCCCGCTCTCGTCGGGCTTGGCTTGCACTGGCATTTTCAGTCCTACGACGTGATCGAGACGGCACGCCAGATCAAAAAAGTGCGTCCCGATGTTCCCATCGTTCTCGGCGGCTTCACCGCTTCTTTCTTTGCGGAAGAAATCCTGCGCACCTTTGACTGCGTCGACTTTGTCATTCGGGGCGACGCGGAAAAACCCCTGTTGGAACTTCTCCGGCAGCGGGAAGGCGGAGGGGGATTGCAGCACGTGCCCAATCTGGCTTTCCGGCAGGACGGCCAGGTATGTTTGAGCCCTGTTCGCTACGTCGCTGACTCCTCAGTTCTCGACAGCGTTTCACACACCGACTTTACCTTGATGAAGGACTATCCCTCGTTTATCGAGTCTTTCTCAAAATATATGTTTCTGGACGGGCTGTCGGCGGCGGCGCAGAAAGCCCTTTTCAAGTGGAAGCGAACATACCCCATGAATCTTGGCCGGGGCTGCGTGCACCACTGTTCTTACTGCGGCGGCGCCGCTCCCGCCCAGAGCCTGATTAACGATCGCAAAGTCCCCTGCCTGAGATCGGTCGAATCGGTCCTGTCGTCCCTCCAGGACCTCGAGCGTTTTGGGTTCGAGGCAACAAGTCTCCCGCTCGATCCCCTGCCCCCGCGCCAGGCGGAGGAGTATTACCTGCGCATCTTCGAAGGCATGCGAAAACTCAATATCCGGCTGGGCATGGAGGTGGAACGCTACTTTCTTCCCACCCGCGAATTCCTCCGCAGCTTTCACGATCTGCCAGGCAAGGACTGTTTCGTCACGCTCAGCCCCAACAGCCACAGCGAGGAAATTCGCCGGAAGAACGGCTTTTACCGCTACAGCAATGAGGAGCTGGAAGAGTGCCTCAACACCATGGAAGAAATAGGGGTGAACTGTGCGCTGTTTTTCGCCTGTGGGTTGCCCTTCGAGAGCGCCCAGGATTTGGAAGCCATGGCCCGATACCAGGCGCAACTACGCCGGAGGTTCAAGCGCGTGCAAATCAAAACCGGGATCATCGAAATCGAGCCGGCCAGTCCCATGAGCCTGAATCCGGAAGCCTTCGGCATACGGCTGCACCGTTCCACCTTTGCCGACTACTATCGTTACCACAGCCAGCCTACCCGGAATCATTTCCAGGAAATGGGGTACGACCGCATCGGCTATCCCGGGCCGGACGAAACGGCAGGCGCGCTCTGCCGTCATTTCTGCTCGCACTTCCGTACCGGCAGCCTGCCCCCCTTTCTAGTCCGAACCGCGTGTAGTACCGCTTCGGTACTGTGGAAGTTGGGGGCCTTCCGAATCTTCGACGCGATCGTCCCCTCACGGTCGGAAGCTTCCGATAACGCACACGGAAAAGCCTGAATACCCGCAAACGCGGGGTTGGGTTTTCAATCGTCAGTTCTCAGTCCTCAGTCGTCAGTTTTCGGCTGGCGAGCTGGGCACCGCAGGGGAGATTAGCGCTGACCGGCGGCATACTGGCCCCGTCAGGTGGCCTCTGCCTGTTGCGCTTCCCCAAACCACGCATTGGCTCTGAGCTACCAGAGGACGCAAGCGAGAGACGCGCCCAGTAAAATGCCGCGCGTCAAATCGAACGTCCGTAACGTACGGGCGGACGGCGTCCGCCCTTTGGGGCCGAACGCCGTTCGGCCCTACGCCTTGCGATCGAACAATTTTCTTCAAATTGTAAATTCTTCTTTAAGGACATGCCCATGCTTCCCGCCGCAGTCAATTAACATACTGTATACTAAGAACTTAGCTCATAAGCGATTTGGCCATTTGTTTGCTCGATCAAGGGTGTCCTTCACCTCATGACTTCACGCTTCCCCCTAAAGGAGGGCCCATGGACGAAGATAGAAATGCGCAAGAATCCCACAATCCCGAACTGGAACCGGAAGTGTACCACCCGGAGGTGTACGAAGGATCTTCGGCGGGTTTGAAAATTACCGTCGTGGCCCTTGCGTTCCTTGGGGTCATCGCACTGGGATATGGGTGGTTGCAACACGATGCCGCCCAGCAACTGGCGTCGGAACGCGCCGAGCTGCGCGCGTCACTCACCCAGGCAAAAGGTCAGGCGGATGCCTTGACTGCGAAAGTCAACGCCTTGAGCGCCGCCCAGGCCCTGGCCGAGGCTGCCAAGGCCGCCCCGCCACAGACCTCGGCCGCAGCCAACGAACAATTCTCGGCTCAAACGGCCGAAGCGCCCAAGCCCAAGCATACGGTTCATCATGTCGCCCACCGCGCCCCCCCTGAGGACCCGCGCTGGAAGCAGTTTCAGAGTCAACTCGGCGACCAGCAGAAGGAGTTGACCGAAAACGAGAAACAGATCGCGGAAACGCAGGCGAACCTCGACAAGACCAAGTCTGATCTGGATCAGGCCAAAACTGATCTCAATGGGAACCTGCAATCGGCGCGTACGGAACTGGGCGGCGCGATCGCTCGCAACCACGATGAACTGGTGACCCTGGAGAGGAAAGGCGAGCGAACCTACTACGAGTTCAGCGTTGAAAAATCCAAGGCCTACCACCACACGGGGCCCATCAGCATCGCTCTGCGCAAGGCCGACACCAAGCACGATTATTGCGACTTGCAGATGCTGGTCGATGACAAGGAAATCTCTCGCAAGCACGTTAACCTCTATGAATCCATCAGCTTCTATCCCCAGGGTTACCCTCAAGCCGTGGAAGTCGTGATCAACGGTATTGAGAAAGACTCGATCAAAGGTTACGTCAGCGAACCGAAGTACAAGACTACGGAACATCCGGCCGCGGCTGCCGCTCCCGCCGCCACCACCTCGGACAATTCTTCCGCTCCCAATTCGTCGGCGCCGGAAGCCAAGCTGGAGCAACATGACCAAACGTCCCACTAGGCCGCTTAAGTTAGTGATGGGTCAAGTTTCGCAAGTGATGAGCAAGGAAATGTTGGCAGGATCAGAACGGAAATAGAGGGGTTGCGGTAAAGGCTCCGAGCTTCCCACTGAGCCCGGAGCCTCACACTACCCTCATACGCCTCAGGTACCAGACACATTCATTAAATCATTCTTACTACCCAGCCGCGGTCGAATCGACGGGAAGTCCGTACCCGCCGCCGCCCACACCATATCTCGAAAGGCGAAGTCGCCTTCATGGCCGGGATCGCCAGCACTTCCATGCCCGACGACCGCAAAGTGTGGTCACGGGTTTAACTACCCTTCCTATGGAACGGTATTTGCTTTGTGAAAACCGGAACCACACTTTCGCTCAGCGACAAAGTGTCTGAGATTCCGGAGGAAGGATTATGAATACCATGATTGCCCTGTGTTCAGCGTGGATAGCAATCACGCTGGTCTTTGTTGTGCTGCTCCTCTACCGGCGAAGCCTCGTCAAGAAGGAGTCGGATTGGATTCCCTTGACAGACGACGCCAAAGAAGCTTCCGCCATTCAAGCTCAAACGGTTATCGAGATGAAAACAAATAAGTTGACCGTCCCGATTCGGACCCTGGGCACGCTCTCGCTGGTGATGCTCCTGGTCATCGTGGGCTTCTGGCTCTTCCAAACGCTTTTCACTCCGCCCCCCATGCCGCAGTAAGCTAACCCGAGAGTATGGGCGAGAAACGGGCGCAGCCGGCAACCGCCGTTGCGCCTTCTCCCGCTATTTCCCCGGCCCGTTGGTGCGCCGCCGCGTCCCTTTCCGACGCCGTACCGCGGTTAGCAACCTTCACGGCAACCTCGCGCAACCAGGTTCGGGCTGACCCAATGCAAATTTCGCAGAACGTTGATAGAATTGCGACGGCTCGACCAATGGCGATTCCGCCGAGCGCGCAGGAGCGGGTATGAAATCCACCCAGTACGCATCCTTCCCCTTGCCCTCAACCGCAATAGCTTTCAGGCCGGAATACCTGGACTTCCGCCGCGGCATTCACGTAGGTAATCTCGAAGAGAATGAGCGCATCACGCGCATCCTCAAGCTGGCGCTGGAAGCACGCTATCAGCAAGCCTTCGTTACCGAGCGCTGGGGCCGCGGCGTCTACTGGCAGTGGATCGCGTTCCTGCCACGCGCCGACCGCGAGGCCAAGCCGCTTTCTTCCCATGTCAGCTTTGGCTGCTCGAAGTTTTTCATCTCGGTGGATACGGAGCAGAAGGTGTTCCAGTGCGGATTGCAGATCGAGCGCGGCTACGTGAAGGCGCCGCCTTCGTCTCGCGAATGCGAGTTGCGCTCCGATTGGGATTGGCACCGGCTGGTGAAGGGTCTGCGGCCTGCGAGTCCAATCGAGCGTGAACTGCGACGGCTGATCGAGAGGGAAGGGTTCTGCCTGTATGTCGGGAGCTGGGAAACGGACACCGCACCTTTCTCCAAGGAGAATTTCCCCGGAGTCGTCAAGCTGCGCCGCCTGCTCGGCTCCGCACCCAGGAACCATTGGGCGGGATTTCAGCTCTTCTACCCCATGACGGAGGAGGAAGTGCGAAGCGCCACAGGCGTGGACCTGGTGGAATCCATGCTCGCGGTCTTCGTCGAAGTCACGCCCCTGATGAATCTCACGATGCAGATTCAATTGTCGGAGTCACGCCCAGCATCATGAAACCTGCCCAAAAACCTGATTAGGGCACGGTGTCTCGGGGCCGTGCAGAAGGCTCTCTTTCAAGCTTGGAACTACATTCCCCGCAATCAGGCTGCCGGCGGTGAATTGGCGTGACACGCGAAGGTGCGTGGGCGTAACATACCGCGCGAACAGCCGCTCCCGCTGGATTAACCCTTGGTGATGCGTTATGAAGCTCAAATTCCTCATTGCGATGCTCATATTCTTTGCCGCAGTGGCCGTATCCTCGTACCCCCAGCAGCCACAGAAGCCTCTATCGAAAGACCAGGTCATGGGTCTGGCGAAAGCCGGCATGGAGACGTCTGAACTGGTTAAATTGATCCACGATCATGGGGTCGACTTTGACGTGGCCGATGACTTTGTGCGAGCGTTGCGTCAGGCGGGCGCGCAAGAACCGGTCATTCAGGCATTGCGTGCCGCTCGGCCCCAGCTTCTCACGAAAGAGCAGGTTCTCGAACTCTTGACGGCGCATGTGCCCAACCAGCGCGCGACTGAATTGGTTACGCAGCGCGGAATCAATTTTCTGCCGGACGAGCCGTACTTTGAGATGCTCCGCTTGGCGGGAGCAGACGGCGCTTTGATTGCGGCTGTCCGCACTGCGGGCGAGTCACTGACAGCGCAACTCGATCTCGAAACTTCACCGAACGCTGATGTGTATCTTGATGGCTTGCTGGTGGGCCGGGCTAATTCTGCCGGTCTGTTTACGGCCAAGCCCAAAGCCGGTCTGCACGCCCTCAAAGTTACTCTTCCCGGCAAACAGGACTTCACCCAGAACACCACGTTGGCGCCAGGGCAAGATAATAAGGTTACCGCCGCGCTCGCCGATCTCCCTACGCCGGCGCCCACTCCGGCAAGAGGAGTCGTGCGACTGAGCCTCGGACACCTGGGAATGGGTATCGGGAACCTGAATGAAGACTCGGCCAAGACATTCAAGGCAATGGATGGCACCGGTGCGGTGGTGCTGGACGTGACCCCAAGCGGCGTCGCTGAGATCGCCGGGGTAAAGCCAAGTGACGTGATTCGTAAACTCAACGACCAGGAGATCAAGAACGCCGGCGAACTTGTGGGTTGGGTGGCGAACCTGAGCCCCGGCGTTGCGACGCTGGACATCTTGCGTGACGGTCAGCCAATGAGCATCAAGGTGACAATGGGTCTTGTAAGGCGCGGCTACCTGGGTCTACAGATCCACAACTTGGATGTCAATTTGGCCAAGCAGTTCAAATCTCCTGATACGGCAGGCGCCCTCGTGGAGAATGTGAGCGCCGGCGGACCCGCTGATCAAGCTGGGATGAAGCCTGGCGACATCGTCCGCAGTTTCAACGGCCAAGCCGTCGAGGATGCCAGTCAATTGACCGCCGCGGTGGTTGACCTGAGCCCGGGCGCCGTTGCCAACGTGGAGTTGTTGCGTGATGGCCAGCCTGTGACGTTAACGGTGACCCTTAGGGATCGCCCGGCCGGTCTCGGTAATGGCACGGTGGGGGGCGTTCAGCGGGGAGTTCTGCGGGGCGTGGCGGTGCTGGAACTCACGTCGGCGGTGCGGGAACACTTGGGCCTGCCTGCTAATTCCACGGGAGTGGTCGTTGCCCGGCTGGATACGAATAGCCCGGCTGCTGAAGCCGGGTTACAGGAAGGCGACTTAATTGAAAGCATTGACCGGCAACCGCTGCACAGCATCGACGATTTCAACCGTTTGGCCGCTCAAGCGCAGAAAGACACACTGATACGCATCACCCGCCAGGGCACTGGCATTTATCTTGTCATCTCAGCTAAGGCCGCCAGCCACTAAGCAGGGCGGCTTCGCTTCGTATTAGCTCGTTGGTATTGGCGAAACGAAGGCAGCAGCTTCGCGCCGCATTCCAGGGCGCGGCGCGAACGTTCATGCCGGTGCGCTAAATCTGCACTTTTCGCAGATCGATCTTGGAGCGGTCCCACACGCCCAGTCCGAGCGCTCCGGCAATTTCCACATGTTCAGGCTGACGATGCACGAATGTACTGAACTTATCGGGCGTCGATTCGAACAGGCTCTTCAGCCCCTCGGCCTCGCGTTTGGCGTCAAGCACTTCCCAGCCAATGTGGTCTAGCGCCACCGGGTCGGTGGAGAAATACATCGTATGGTTTTCCCACACAAACTGTGCCCGCGCGAACGGTCCACCGTCGTAAACGCCTTTGACCCCGTCCAGGATGTTCAGCACCACCTTGTTGCGGATCACCGGCAAAGCTACGACGGCGGGAATGAAGGCGTTGCAGGCGTTCAGGGTAGGGCTGGAGTGGCTGCGGTTGACGTTATTTACCAATCCATGGGAAAGGTTCTTCAGGCACATCGTTAGCCCAGCCGATTGATGGTCCTTCAGGACGGGCAGGTTGACCACCTTGTTGACCTGCTTGGTGATGAATTGTGCCGCATAGGAGCGGCGCGCGGTGGTGTCATCCACGTTAAAGCCGGGCAGCGTCAGCGCCATGTCCATGTAGTGGTCCGGGTCGTAGCCGGCAACGTTCTGCTGGACGTTATCCACGTTGTCGGTAGCCCACGAAATGCGGACGCCGTCGGGAAGCCACTGGTCAAATCCACCGCTGTAGAACTGTTGCTTATATCGATCGTAGGCAATGATATCCTGCCGTTTGACACCGGCAGCCTCCAGCCCCGCAATGATCTCGCGTACCACGGTAGCGTCCGAAATCACCAGCGGCTGGCCCACGGGGTTCACTTTGATTCCCACCACGTCGCCCGGCTCGAAAAACTGTCGCCAAGCGTCCACCCATCCGTCCGCGCCCGTGAGTTCCATCATCCCTCTGCGCATCATCTTTTGGACCTGCTCGGCCTGGTACTTGCCTGATACGAGCACCGCGGGATTCTCAATTGCGCAGACCCGCCCGGGATATAGCCCCGGCATGGCAAGCTTGCTGCTATCAGCTTTAGACTCTGGGCGCCCGCCAAGAGCGGTCTCATGAGCGCTTCCGGCTATAACGCCCCCTGCCAGACCTTGAGTGATGGCTCTCAAGCAACCCCGGCGAGTGAATTTCATGGTTCCCTCCAGCCCCTTCATCTATTTTATAACCTGAAAGCACAAAAGAATGGGATAAAATGTCTGAGCTTCGGAATCCGGAATACGCAATACGGCATACGGGATACTGGGAACCGGACGCGGTTTCGGGCCAGGACGACGTTCTGCGGTGGGCGACCTCATACTCGGTAAGTGCATTCAATAGCTTCATTTATGACGCACCTCGTTGAAGGAGAGGCAGCGTGATAATCCTCAAACTTCGCTGACCGGCGCTGGCTGGCCCGCATGGAGAGCAGATAACTTACTGAAAATAAAACGGGATAGCCTGGGTCTTGGCAAGGGTGCTACTCATGGCCCACCTTTTGCTTTGACACTAGCGAGGACACCGGAATTTTATGCGCAAGCTCAAAATTGTCTTCCGCGGTGAGAAAAAAACAGCGCCAATGATGCGCTCGCCGACACTGGCAAACCGGCACTTGGTATCGCTCCACGATTTGACCCCGCAAGAGATTGATTTCCTCTTAGATCTGGGACAGGAAGTTAAGGCTGTTCCCATGCGTTACAACGATGCTCTTGCGGGCCGAACGCTGGCGATGATTCTCCAAAAAACGGGCCTGCGCACCCGGGTGACTTTCGAACTGGCCATGGACGAATTGGGTGGGCGAGCCATAAGCCTGATTCCGGAAGAAATCGGGCTGTGCAGGGGCGAAGCCGTAAAGGACGTAGCGCGGAACCTCTCGCGCTGGGTCGACGTGATCGTAGCGCGCGTGCATTCGCACCAGACGGCGATGGAGCTGGCCGAGTACGCTACGGTGCCCGTCATCAACGGTCTTTCTGATTTCGAACATCCCTGCCAGGCACTGGCCGACTACATGACTTTGCTCGAGTACAAGGGCAGTTTGGCGGGCGCCACGCTGGCTTGGGTGGGCGACGGCAACCACGTAGCGCACTCTTTGATTTACGGAGCGGCGCGGTTGGGTATTCACATGCGGATCGCGACGCCTCCAGGCTTCGAGCCGGATCGCTCGGTTATGGCGGATGCCAAACGCGAGGGCGGCGATATAACGCTGACCCACAATCCTGCGGAAGCGGTGGCGGGCGCAGACGCGGTGTATACGGATGTCTGGACGAGCATGGGTGAGCAGGTGGAAACAGACACTCGCCAGGAAGTCTTCGGGCCCTTACAGGTGAATTCGGAACTAATGCACGCCGCGGGGCCATACGCAGTCTTCATGCATTGTCAGCCGGCGCACCGGGGCGAGGAAGTAACAGATGAGGTGATGGACTCGCCTCGTTCCATCGCATACGATCAGGCGGAAAATCGTCTGCACATGCAAAAGGCCATTTTCCTGGCGCTGCTTTCCTGAACACTAATCGGCTGTTTCAGCAAGTACCCTCCAGAACGTTCTGCGAACCCCAGACCGGATCGAGATGAACTCCCGCTTATCAGGAAGTGACCTGTGCCAATCGTAAGCCGGGGGGTTATCCTTGCGGCGAATCTGCGGCAGAGGTGGCGAGACGCAGACACGAACACCGTGTCTGCGCCGGCCACCAAAGGCATTAAGGTGAGTATTGCGCCTCTTCTTTAATTTCGTCGCCCTCTAAGCATCGCTCGCTATCGATTCCAGTTCTTCCGAGGTTCCCATTTGGTACTCCATACAAGGTCATCTCATATGCAGTGGCGCTCTCAGTGTGGCGGAGAGAATCAGTGGTAGAATACGGTCGCGCAGCGAGCCTCGTCCGGACTCCGGGGGGCTGCATCTTCGTGCCGAGGTGCTCCATGCAGCCCCGTACCCTCATTTTGAGCGTTTTGCTCGCAGTAGTCGCGCAGCCCGCCCTGCCGCAGCAGGTTGGCGGCCCGCTCACCAAAAACCAAGTCCTGGACCTGGTAAGGTTCGGGATGGACAGTGCGGACGTGGCGAAGCGAATCAACCAGCACGGCATTGCCTTCGATCCTAGCGAAGACTATGTCGACGCCCTGCGCGAAGCGGGAGCAAAACAGGAGGTAGTCCAGGCGTTGGTTGCAAGGTCTTCTACCGGCCAGGAATCCGGGCCGCCACTCACAAGGGAACAAGTTATTTGCCTGGTGAAATTGGGGATAGACGGCGAAGCGATTGCCCGGAGGTTAAAGGCGCGAGGCGTCGATTTTGAGCCGACCGACGATGACTTGGAAACCTTGCGTAAAGTAGGCGCACAGCCGCCTGTAATACTGGCAATCCACGAGGTGAAGCCCCTGTCCCGTGAGCAGGTGGGGAAGTTGGTGGTGAGCGGCGTGCCTACCGAGCGGGCGACCGCGCTAGTCACGCAGCGTGGCATTGATTTCCAGGCAGATGAAGAATATCTCGGAACCCTGCGTCTGGCAGGCGGGGGTGATGCATTGATTGGAGCGCTGCGAGAGGCAAGCTCGAAGGTGACGGCCGAGCTTGTCGTTAACACCTCGCCTGGCGCGGCGGTGTATCTGGACGGCCAATTCCAGGGCCACGTCAGCGAGAAAGGGGAGCTTGAGGCGAAGTTGAAGCCTGGCCCCCACGCCTTGAAGGTCTCGCTGAAGGGCAGGCTGGACTTCGAGCAGACCGTGACGATCACGCCGCCGCAGCGAACCACAGTCGGGGCACGGCTGGACCCCGATCCCGGATGCCCCGCTGGGAAGCATTGGGTCATAACGAGCTACAGCGGGTACTGCGGGAGTTCATGATGCGGCTGCTCTCCGGACGACGAGCGCAGACTCTCGCATCTCACAGAGTCTGCGGCCTTCCCTGGGTGACTGGGTACTGCGAGTTGACCCGAAGCAGCGATAGCAGCCGGGACGGACGTAGCGCAGACTCATTTCGCTTTTCAGAAATTAGTCTGCGGTACGTCCGATTTGACGCGGGGGGTTATACTACGCGCATGTCACGGCTGCGCCGTCTGGTGGTGTCGGACCATTGGTTCTTCATCACGTGCCGTTTGTTGCCCCGGCGGCGTATTCTTTCCGAATCGGAATTTGACTGTCTCGCCCAAGTCATCCACGAACGCCGCGCCGAACACGGGTTTTTGCTGACGGCCTGGGTGTTGATGCCCGACCACTGGCACGCCATCTTCTACCCGCCGCATCCGCTCACCATCTCGACCGTCATGGAGTGCATCAAGGTGGGCGCGACCAAACGCATCAACCGCGCGCGGCGGGAATGTGGGTTGCTCTGGCAGCCGCGGTTTTTCGATCGCGCTTTGCGCACCGTGCAGGAGTACGCCGAGAAGGGCGAATACATCCATTTGAACCCGGTGAAAGCGGGGCTGGTGGAACGCCCCGCACACTGGCCCTGGTCGAGCGTGCACGACTACGCAGGTACCGTGAACCAGGCCCCGATGACCCCGACCGGATTGCGGGTGGACCGCGTCTTGCTTCCCACTGATCCGCGGACGCGCTTGTGAGATTGAAACGAGGAATTGCGCCTCACCACAAAGCGGCGGCACGGGAGAAGGAGCCACCGCGTTGCGGTCAGGACAATGCGGAAAGAACCCGCCGCCGGGGCAACGAGCGGCACGCCACAGAGAACCAATGGTCCGATACCATGATCACCGGGTCAAATCGGACGTACCGCAGACTAATTTCTGAGAAGCGAAATGAGTCTGCGCTACGTCCTAATTCTGCCAACTCGGCGGTACCCGGTCGACGCCGCCTTTGCCTTCAGCGCTCCGCGTCATTCCAAGGCGGCGTCGAGCCGCCGCAGTCCAAGGTGCTTCGCACATCGGCACGGATGATGGCAGGTCGAAATCTCATGAACTTGAAATGTAGAAACTCCAGCTGTGGGTTTCATCCGTCAGGCGACGGACTAATGATATTGTTCCCCTTCGGGGAACAAGGCCGCGGCACTACCCCTTCTAACTGATCCCCTAATTCTCCGCAGGCCTCTCGATATGATCGATGACGAGGAATTCCTCGGGGCCCTGGGTGGGTTCGAGCTGCAACCCAAGCTGCTCGGGAAGCGCAGCAAACATGGAAGCCTGAGACGCAAAGTGAGGGGCAATGTGCGTTCCGGCTACGCTTGGGTTCCGCGGCCATTGGAGGTTTATGTAATAGCCGCCCTTGAGCCCGGTTTGATCTAGTACCGGGAAGTCGGAAAATCCCCGCGAGAGATCCGAGAGCCAATCTGCCAACCGGCCCATGGACGTGTAAGCTTGGACGCACCGCGTCCCCTCCGGGCACGGCGGAGCGGGTAGTGCAAATGTCGTGTGCAAGAACTTTGGACCGTCTTTGGCAATTACCAGGGCGTAAACGGGTTCTTCCCTGGTTTCCCACCTCACCTTCAACTTGAATCGGTCAGCGAGCAGCGACTGAAACATCAACATCAGTTCATGCCGATAGCCGCAACTACCGCTCTCAAACTGGCCGCCACAATCTTTCCCAAATTTCCCGGCGAGCGATTCATCCACTTTCGTCTCGATGTCGTAGCCCTCGTAAGCCACTCCCTGGGGAGTGATCCAGGCGCGGATCCAATATGGTCCTCCCTCCAGATCGTCGTCCCTGAGCTGACGAAAACCAAAGTCGCCGAAGTCGCGACCGTAGGCAAGTTCAATGAGCATTTCTGGCGGCAGGTTTCTTATGCTGATTCCGTCCCGCCGGAAATGGTAAAAGGAGTTGTCCCCGGCGCGATTCCGCTTGACTGACGCAAATTCAAAGGACGGAAGGGACCCACCGGTAGTTTGTTGCGATTGCGCACGGATGGACGGAGCATTCACCAGACCGAAGACGACAGGTCCGGCAACGGCTGCCAGGCCGATGGCAGACAGCAGTAGTTTCCTGTTGAAACTGAGCTTGTCGGCCCATCGCTCGGTCATGATGCGGACGACCCGTTTCTTAAGATCCGCGCTCGCCACTCCCGACACGCAAGCCAGCGGCGATTCCACGCAGAACTCGCAGGTTTTCAAAATGCCTTCGGCATAGACTTGCCGTTCGCTGCCCCATTCCAGGACTTCTTCGTCACACGCACGTTCGCGCTCATCCACCAACCGTGACCCCAACCACCAGACCAGCGGGTGGAACCAGAAGATGGCTTCCACCACCATGTGGATGGCCGCGGCCAGATTATCGCGGCGACGGACGTGCCACACTTCGTGGGCGAGAATGGCTTCCAGGTGCGCATCCTGTAGGTGCTCGGAGATTCCCTTGGGCCAAACCAGGGCGGGCTTGACGATGCCGAAAATACCCGGCTCCAGAGTAGCCGGCGACATCAGCAAGTCGATGGGCTTCCGTATTCCCAGCATGCGTTCCGCGCGGCGCAGCGCATCCACCTCACGTCCTTCCCTTAGGGGCGCCGCTTCCCGCAGGGCTGCGGAAATCCGCCGCCAGCGCGCGTACCACATCAAAAGCACCATGACGCATCCACAGAACCACATTGCCACCAGGATTGTCGGAAGCAGATTCGCCAGAGTCGTCGAATGAACAACCGGAGGAATCACCCGCGCCGCCGGCGGCCTGAAAGGCTGGCTGACTTGCTCCATGGCATAGAAGAAACCCGGTTGGGTTGCTGGAACAACGCGTGGCTTTGCCAGATGGCTACCGATAGCAATCAGCAATGAAAACGGAATCAGGAACTTTACGGAGGCTGCCAGCCAAAGCCCATAGCGCACCCGCGCGCGGTTCTTGCGCAAGACCAACGTCAGCAATCCCGCGATGACAAGGCAGAACGTCGATTGCCATAAGTGATTGCCCATTGCGGGCGCCGTGGCCGACCATATTTCCAACAAGTATTTGGGGGTCATGGCTTGTCCTTTCTCTCCGGTTCGACTGTTGCCCTACCGCGAGCCAACGAATAGTAGGGGCGGTTCGCGAACCGCCCCTACTATTCGTTGGCTACCCCTTATCGTGGACCGAATGGGTCGACCCCTCCAGGTTCGGAACTTTTTTCCGGATTTCCTTTCCGCAGGTTTCGCCCACGGCGATTGATATTCCTCCCCTTCGGGGAGGCCGCTACTTTCTCGCCAGCTTGCGCAGAGTTTTCTCCGCTTCCTTCACGTCCTCAAGCGTGAGTTTGCCGGATTCAATCAGGTGCGCCATGACGGGCTGGGTGCGCCCGCCAAACAGCGCCAGCAGGTCGTCGATCAGCCTCCGCTGCGCGGCTTCGCGGGAGATTGTCGCCTCGAAAATGTGGAAATTCCCGACTTTCCTGGCGCGGCGCAGAGCCTTCTTCCCCTCCAAACGGTAAACGGTGGTCTGGATGGTGGTGTAGGCGGGCCGCGTTTTCTCGGGAAAGGCTTGTTGAATCTCGCGAATGGAAACTTGCCCCCGCGTCCACAGCGTTTCCATGATTTGAAGTTCGAGCTTGGTGAGTTTGGGTTCGCCCATTGTCTATCTCCTATGGCCGTGTGTAAGTCTACTACCGATGTAGGTGATGTCAAGCCTTTTTTTTGCGGCCGCACGGGATGGCGCCGGAGTGGTCAGTCGAAGGCCTTGGAGTTCGGCAGCAGACACCGCCTTCCGACCGCGCCCAATACGGGAAAGATGCAAGAATCGGGGCGACAGTCGGTACCGCCTTGTCAGGATCGCTACGCAAGGGAACGGGGAAGAAAACGGTGTCAGGAACATGTGAAAAAATTGAATTTGGACCTGTTATCAACTGTGTAAAGTATTGAAAATGCGTGGTGCTGAAATCGGTAAAACCAATTTTTTCACATGTTCCAGGAACCTTTTTCGGGCGTTGACGGTGAGTCGAGGCTGCGCAGTCGTTGCGGGCGAAACTTCCGACCCCGCCCCCGCTTGGGCGCGACGTTCGAGGGCCTGCCAGTATTTGCCCAGAGGGCCGGCGGCAACTTGGCGGCGGACGTAGGCGATTTGCTCTTGCGGCGAGAGTCCCTTGGTCTTCGCGCCTGACGCCGTCTTTCCCGCCAACGACATTTTGTAGCCTCGGATTTTCAATTTTTCCTTGACAAGCATTATCTATGTGGTAGATAATTATCTGGTATGGGAAGTGAGCAACGACGTGTCGCTTCGCAAGTCGCCCACCTTGACTCCCAGGGCTTCGTCAAGGTCGCTTTTAGTGAGATCACAATGCATACCTCCTTTTATCTCTTGGTAGGTAATCCATAAGATAACGGCATAAAAATTGCTAGCCGTACCGGATGGAGGTGTGGCTTCTGCTCGGAATGACGCAGCCGGGTAGGCTCGCGAGGCTCCTCGCCTCGCCTGACGCGCTCGGCCGCGGCCCCGCCACGTGCCTATGCCCATGGCCTCAGCAAAAAACTCGCATGACGCCGGCCCGCCGGAGGGCGTGGAAACTCGAAATTCGAAACTGGAAACTGGAAATTCGAAACTGGAAGTGCGGGACGTGCCCATCGGCAATCGGCCATCGAAAATCGGCAATTTGTACTCCGTCCAAGGTCAGGGAAGGTGGGCGGAAGAAAAAAAATTTTACGAACGAAACCACCAAGTTGTTGAAAACAAAGGATCGAAGAACAAATTGACCGAGAAAAAGCGGACATTTTGGTTTAAGTATCGGACATTTTGGTTCAACGTGGTGACATTTTGGCGTGGCCATGCAGCATTTTTCGGACACTTCGGCATGACGGGGCGACGTCTTGGGTGCCAACACGGAAGAACGGGACCGGAAGGGGGGGACGGGCCGTTTCCGACTTACCGAGATTTAAGTAGACGAATCCAGAGCGTCAATCGAAATATGCAGGAATATCCCGAGAACTTATTGAAAATAAAGCAAGGGGTACAGGCGAGGGAGGCGTTACACGAGACTTGCGACGGCTCTGTGGATGAGGTCAAGAAGCGGTCCTGGGTACAGCCCCAACCCGATCAAAAGGATCGAAAGAACCACCAGAACGTAACCACCTGCCTGGCGAAGCGAAGGTACATACGGCAAGAATCCGGGTACTTCTACCTCTGGCTCTGCAAACAACGTCACCACAACCCGGAGATAGTAAAAAAGTCCAAAGACGCTCGTCACGACGAGGACAAGGACCAGCAACCACAAGGCTGCGGAGGCACCACTCGCCAAGACGTAGAACTTCCCGACGAATCCCGCCGTGAGAGGTATCCCGGCCAGGGAGAGCAGCGTCGCCGTGAAAATCAGCGCCACCGCGGGATGTCGCCAGAACAAGCCGCGATAGTCCTCCAGACGATCCGCTTCCCTGTCTCCCTCAGACATGACGGTTATGACGCCGAATGCCCCAAGCATCGTAATAAAGTAGGCACAAAGATAAAAGGCTACTGCCTCAGCCGCTCGACTTCCACCCGCCTCGAAAGCGACCAGGAGATATCCCATGTGGGCAATAGAGGAATACGCCAGAAGGCGCTTGACATTGCTTTGCAGCAACGCAAGCAGGTTGCCCAGGATCATCGAGGCAATGGCGATAATGGTGAAGACGAGAGGAATCGCGCCCAGCGAGTACGTGCCGGTGTGGTAGAAATAGCGAAACAGCAGCGCGAACATGGCGCCTTTTGAGACGGTTGCTACAAATGCGCCGACGGGCGCCGGCGCCCCCTCGTAAATGTCCGGTGTCCAGAGGTGGAAGGGGACGAGGGCCAGTTTGAACCCGAAGCCGGTAATCACCAGTGCTGTCCCCATCAGCAGGAAGGGCCGGCTGAAATTTGCGCCGCTCTGCAACAGACTCTCGATCGTCGCAAAGCTCATGCTCCCAAGCTGCGAATAGATCAGCGCCATGCCAAAGAGGAGAAAAGCGGCCGAGGAGGCAGCGAGCACCAGGTACTTGATACCGGCCTCGAGCGGACGGGCGCTGGTGCGAAAATATGCGTTCAACGCATACAAGCTAACACTGAGAATCTCCAGGCCGAGAAAGAAGGAGACAAAATGACTGCTGGCCACCAGGACGGCCGAACCGAGGGCCGCGCCCAGCAGCAGTACGTAGAACTCCTCCGCCTGGACATCGCGATTCTTGAAATAATTGAATGAGAGGAGAGCTATCGCAAAAGTAGCGGCAATCGTGAGCCCGATGTAGAAAAGAGCGTAACCGTCCACGATCAGCAGCGCCGTGACCTGGCGAGGCGCCAGCGGCAACGCAGCCCAAATACAGACGAACGAGGCCGCCAGCCCGACGAGGGTCATCGCCAGAATCAGGCCATGTTGGCGATGGATGGCAATGGCAAGCATAACCAGGATAGAGGTTCCGGCAAGCAACAACAGCGGTAATAACGCCACCAGGTCGGCCCCACTCATGACTTACCTCCTGGTTTCAGCACAGCACGGCGCGCGGCGCGCTGAAGATTTTTCGGAACCCCGCCCGAGGATGCAGTGTCGGCCGCTTTCGTTGCGTACTGTTCCAGCCCATTCACCACCGGCTGAAAAGTATTGAAGATGGACTGCGGGTAAATGCCAAGCCAGACGAGCAAAACCATCATCGGGGCGAGAATAACGACCTCGCGAGCGGCAAGGTCCGGAAGTGCCCAGTTGTGGACATTAGGCCCGTGGAAGGCCCCCTGTACAAATCGCAGAGCGTAAAACGTGGAGGCCAGAATCCCGATGGCCGCCACAATCGTCAGGCCCAGGTGAGCCGCATAGGTTCCGAGCAAAACCAGGAATTCACCGATGAAATCGCCCAAACCAGGCAGGCCCATCGAGGCCATTGCGAAAAATAACGCAGTCCCACTCAGCCGCGGTATCGTCGCCCACAAACCGCTCAGGCGGTCCATCTCCCGGGTATGGGTCCGTTCCTGGAGTTGGCCCACCAGGATGAAGAGGGCGCCGGTGCTGATCCCATGGCAGAGCATGCCCATCAGGGCGCCTTGCAACGCCCAATTATTCCAGGCAAAGATGCCGAGCAGAACAAATCCGAGATGGCTGATGCTCGTATACGCCACCAGCCGCTTTAAGTCCGTTTGGCCAAATGCCAGTACAGCGCCGTAGACGATCCCGATCACCGCCAAAGTCATCGCCACAGGGGCGAAGACGTGCGCGGCGCCGGGAAACAGGGGCAGCACGAAACGCATGAGTCCGTACGCACCCGTCTTCAACAGAAGGCCCGCCAGAATCACGCTACCCGCTGTGGGCGCCTCCGTATGGGCGTCGGGAAGCCAGGTATGGAACGGCACCATGGGCAGCTTTACCGCGAAAGCCACGAAGAAACCCAGCATCAGAAGCAAAGCGGTATGGGGCGCCAGGGGCGTGCCCAGCAATTCCTCATATTCGAACGTGTAGACACCCGTGGCGTCATGGTGGATGAAGTACAATGCCAAAATTGCGATCAGCATCAACAGCCCACTCAACTGGGTGAAAATGAAGAACTTGATGGCGGCATAAACACGCCGTTCATGGCCCCAGATAGCAATCAGGAAGAACATGGGGATCAACATCAGCTCCCAGGAGAAATAGAAAAGGAATAAGTCGAGAGCCAGGAACACGCCGGTAATGCCGGCCAGGATCCACATCAGATTGAAATGGAAAAAGCCAATTCCACGCTGAATTTCTTTCCACGAAGTCAGCACGGACATGATCCCGAGAAGGAAAGTAAGCAGGAGCAGGAGCAGGCTCAAGCCATCCAGGCCCAAGTGGAAATGGATGCCGAGTTCCGGGATCCAGGTGAAGTCAACCTGTGCCAGCCAGGTATGCTGAGCCAAAAGCTGAATGTGTCCAAGGTGCCGCGCCCACAACACCAGCGTCAGCACCAAATCCAGCGAGGCGCCAAGCAACGATATCCAACGCGGCAGGGTGGTACTCCAACGCGCCGTCAGCCACGCCAGCAAGCCAGCCACCAGCAATATGACGATGAGCCAAACCAATATCATAGGAGTAGCACCACCGCGGCAAATACCACCGCCCCCAAGACAATGGCGGCGGCGTACCACCTCACCCGGCCGGTTTCCGTGGTGCGGACTGCCTCATATAACAATTCACTGAGACGGGCGATGCCGCTGTAAACAAGGTCGATAAAGTCGTGTTTGTCCACCCGCGCGAACCAGAGAAGAGGCTGGACGAAAAGCTTATCGTAGAGCCAGTCCATTCCCCAGTCAGCGAACCAGAAGCGATGCAGCGCCTTGCCGAGGGCCGGCGCGGTTAGCGCCTCGGCCAGATCTCGTCGCTGGAGAAACAGGAGATAGGCGAAGTAAAGCCCGACGACGAAAGCCAGGGTCACGAGCCCCTCAGAACCGGGTTCACTAATGCCCTGGAACCGCCCTTCTAGCACCGGGGGCAAGCTGGTGCCGAGAAAATCCGTGAACCGGTGTATGTTACCCAGGAACGAAGGCGTATTGACAAATCCGCCCACGATCGACAGGATGGCGAGAATAATGGCAGGCGCTTTCATACTGAAGCCGGGCTTCTTACTAACCTGACTTTTGGCGTCGCCAAAGAAGACCAGAAAAATAAGACGGAAGGTATAAAGGGAAGTCAGCAAGACACCGATGATGGCAAGAATCCACAACGCCGTGCTTCCGCCTGCTGCCGCCCGGCATTCCCAGATGATAAGGCCTTTGCTGTAGAAACCTGCGGTAATCAGAGGGAATCCCGCTAGCGAACAACCCGCAATCAAGAAGGTCCAGAACGCTACCGGGAGATCTTTACGAAGGCCGCCCATTCTGAAGATGTTGTGCTCTTCATGGACGGCGTTGATGACGATTCCGGCGCCGAGGAAAAGGAGGGCTTTAAAGAAAGCGTGAGTCATGAAATGGAAAATTGCGGCCGACCAAGCGCCCACTCCCAGGGCCACAAACATGTAGCCAATCTGGCTGATGGTGGAATAGGCGAGCACGCGCTTGATATCCCACTGCGTGAGGGCGCTGCAACCTGCCAGCAGCAGCGTGGCAATTCCGATGATGGCCACAGCCTGCTGCGCTGCGGGAGCCAGACTGTAAAGCACGTGCAGGCGGGCAATAAGGTAGACCCCCGCTGTGACCATCGTGGCGGCGTGGATCAGCGCGCTCGTGGGTGTGGGACCAGCCATGGCGTCGGGCAGCCAGGTCTGTAGAGGAAGCTGCGCCGATTTGCCAACGGCTCCGCCCAGGAGAAGGAAACCTGCCGCAACGGCCAATGACGATCCTACTGCCCACTGCTGTGAGGCCCGTTGCATCAGTTCCTGGATATCCAGAGTGTGGAGATGGTTAAATAGCAGAAAGAGACCCAGAATGAATGCGGTGTCACCCACCCTCGTCACAATAAACGCCTTACGGGCGGCGGTTCCGTTCACCGGGTCGGTGTACCAGAATCCGATAAGAAGATAGCTACAAAGCCCCACGCCCTCCCAGCCGAGAAACAGCAAGAGGAGGTTGTCGCCCAGGAGTAACGTCACCATGGAGGCGACAAACAGGTTCATGTACGCAAAAAACCGGCTATAGCCTTCGTCATCAATCATGAACTCGGCGGAGTACCAATGAATGAGGAAGCTGACAAAGGTTACGACCACGGTCATGATGAGAGAGAGCGCATCCAGGTAGAGGGCGATGCGCGGTTGAAAACCCCCGACGTTCAACCATGTCCAGAGATTTTGAACGTAAGCAGATCCGGGTGGCGGTGACGACAGGAAACTCCCGAGTATCAGCAGGGAAACCAAGGCAGATAACCCGATCGAACCCACGCCGACGATAGCCACGGCTTTCCGCGCCAGGCGTGGCCCCAAAAGAGCCAGCACCAAAAAACCGACAATGGGGAGGGCCGGGACCAGCCACAATAATTCGAGCACGCTACCCTCGCATCTCGCTTGCCGCGTCTGCATCCAAAGACGAATGCACGTGATACAAACGAAGCACGAGCATCAAACCGACCGCCACCTCTGCGGCCGCCATCGCCAGGATGAAAATGAACATGACCTGGCCATCCGGCTGCATCCATCGCGAACCGGCCGAAACAAAGGCCAGACCCGCGGCGTTGAGCAGGACTTCAATTGACATCAGCATGAAAATCAGATTGCGCCGCACCATCAGTCCGATTAGCCCCAGCGCGAACAAGATCCCGGCCAGCAGGAGCCCGTAATTCATCGGTACGAGCATGGGTTCCCTCCGAAAGCATGTTACGCTTGCCGGCGCCCAGGTGGTAGGCGCCCACCAGCGCGACCAGCAACAGCATGGACGCGAGTTCGACCCCGATCAGGTAAGGACCGTACAGAGCAGCTCCGACTTCCTTCGGCTCTACACTCACCGACCCGGCCGGAGTATGACTCTGGGAAAGCATAACGACGATCTCGGCGAGGAGCAGGGCCGACAGAATAGCCGGCCCGATATACATCGTGGGCCTCAGCCACTCGCGCTCGATCGTCGTCGCGCGCACACCCAGATTGAGCAGCATGACCACAAAAACAAAGAGCACCATGATAGCGCCGGCATAAATAATGACTTCCAGCGCGGCAATGAAGGGCGCACCCAAAGTATAGAAAACCACCGCCACCGCCAGCAGCGCCACAACCAGATAAAGGAGCGCGTGTACGGCATGCAGGCGCGTGAGCATCATGAGCGTGGAGAAAACGGCAATCGCCGCGGCGATGTAAAACATTAAAATCATGCTCGTCCTTCAAGGCAACAGGCGGTGCAGGTCGGTCGGCGGTGCTTCATGTTCCGACTGGCCTTTGGCTTTGCCCCCGATTTCCACGCCGGCAACACGCCAGAAGTTATAACCGGGGTACTTGCCTTGCCCGCTGATCAACAGATCTTCTTTTTCATAAACCAGGCTTTGGCGGTTATATTCGGCCATTTCGTAATCCGGCGTGAGCTGGATCGCATAAGTCGGGCAGGCGTCTTCACAGAATCCACAGAAAATGCAGCGTGAGAAGTTGATCCGGAAGAATTCCGGATAACGCCGGCCATGTGGATCTTCGGTGGCCTGCAAGGCGATGCATTCAACCGGGCAGACAACGGCGCAAAGGTAGCAAGCCACGCATCGCTCTTCGTTGTCCGGGTCGCGAGTGAGAACAATGCGGCCTCGCCAGCGGGGAGCAAGATAGGCCTTCCGGTCGGGATATTGAATCGTGACGCGCTTGCGAAATGTGTGCAAGAAAACGTCCCAAAGCGTTCTGAGAATGCTCAGCATCGTAGCTCCCGTCCGACGATGTCAGATCGCCGGTTGAATCGATCTGGCGAACGCCCGCCTTCCATGGGATCACCGGTACGCCATCACGATGGCGCCGGTTACCAACAGGTTTGCCAGGGCCAGCGGCAACATCAATTTCCACGCCCAAGACATAACCTGGTCAAAACGCGGCCGCGGAAGGGCGGCGCGTAAGAGCACAAAGAATCCGATGAAAAAAAATATCTTGATGAAGAACCACAGAAGGGGAGGCAGAAACGGCCCGTGCCACCCCCCCAGGAACAGCACGGCAATCATCGCGGAAATAAGGGTTACGCCGAGGTACTCGCCAACGAAGAACATCCCGAACTTCATTCCCGAATATTCCGAATGGTAGCCGGCGATCAGTTCGCTCTCCGCCTCGGGCAGGTCAAAGGGCAGGCGTCGCGTCTCTGCCACCCCTGCAATCAGGAACAACACGAAACCTGGAAATTGCGGAATTACAAACCACATCTTCTGTTGTGCGTCCACGATCTCCCGAAGGTCAAAGGAGCCCGCGAGCAAGACGACCCCCATGAGCGACAAGCCCATAAAAACTTCGTAGCTGAGCATTTGCGCGGCAGCCCGGAGGCCTCCCAGCAGAGAGTATTTGTTGTCGGAAGACCAGCCTGCCAGCACGATGCTGTACACACCCAGCGAAGACATACCCAGAAAAAAGAGCAAGCCGATATTGAGATCCGAAATGAAGATGTGCGGAGTAATGGGAAGCACCATGTAGGACATCAGCACGGTAGCCATTACAATCGCGGGCGCCAAGACGAAGACCGCTTTGTCGGCGAAGGGGGGAATCCAATCTTCTTTGAAGAAGATCTTGATTCCATCCGCCGTAACCTGGAGAAGCCCGAAAGGCCCGACTCGGTTGGGTCCGTAGCGGTCCTGCCAAACCGCCAGCAGCCGGCGCTCAACCCAGATCAGTCCCGCCGCTAAGGTCATAGCGACGGCCAGAATTCCGACGATCGACCCAATACGATAGGCGTAGTTCATAGCGTTACCGACACCCTGCCCCACGCGGGCAAGGAGATTCCCTCCGTCGGTCCCAGTCCCACGGGGATCCCAGCGATTCCTTTGGGTAGATCCGGCCGGACTTTGACGGGAAGTTGGTACCGGGCTCCCGGCAACTCCACCGCGATCTGTTTCCCGTCGTCCACATGCAGTTTTGAGGCGTCATCTGAATTCAGTGCCACGTAGGCTTGCGGCGCCAATTCCATAACGGCCGGAGCCGAGTGGCTTAACTCTTCGGAGCCGAAAATGTGGTGAAGGGCGACGATCAGCCACTCACCCGGCCTTGATTCAAACGTGGCCGGGATGAGAGAGAAATAGGATCCGTCAGTCTGCTGTGCGGGTTCGACCAGCCGCACCCCTGCGTCGCCACCCCGCAACGGGCCATTGACCTCTTCCTGATACTTCAGGGTCGCCCGGATGGAATTCCAACCTCCGGACCAGAAAAAGGGAGTCAGCGGGGCGGGCGGCTGGGCCGGGTAACCCTCCATGGTGTAGGAGAGCGGCGTGTCGGGATCTTCCGGCGGCTTCGGTTCACTGACGTTGATATTGGCCAGCACCGCGGTACGCCCGCTCCATCGGTGGGACTCGCGCGGAATCTTGGATCCCGCCAGGCGAAAGGTGGATGGCGGAGCCGCATCGCGAGCCCGGGCCAGCGCCGGCAGTTCAGCGGTTATACTCGTCCAGATGTCGTCGAGCGTTCGCCAGGCGCTCGCCGGCTGCCGGTTCGCTCGCAACATGACATCCCTGACCCACCGCCAGCTTTCCTGAATATCTTCGGCAGGGGCAAATACACTGTAAGAGCGTTGCGCCCGGCCTTCGTTACTTACGAGCGTACCGCCGCCTTCCGCAAAGGTCGCGGCCGGTAGCACGAGCTCGGCCTTGGCCGTGGTGCGGTTCGTAGTGCTATCCAGCACCACCACATGGCGGACAGCGTCCAGATATTTGTCAATGGCACCTGGGGGCGCCCGGCGGTACAGGTCATTCTCCACAATGATAACCGTATCAGCGGCTCCACTCTCGACCGCCTGGAACGCTGACTCGAGAGTTCCGCCGCCCATCAGCCCCAGTCCCAGGGAATTGCATTCGGGCATGACGAAGGTCAACCCCGCGGGGCGGCCGCCGACGGACAATGCGCGCGCTACGTTTGCAGCAGCCTGGATCACCGCTTCGCTGCCGCAACTGGAACCGGAGATGATCAGCGGCCGTTGCGCCTCACGCAGGGATTCGGCAATGCGCTTGGCCAGAGAGGACAATTCATCCGGCAGGCCCTGCACGGCAGGTGCGCTTGCATCCAGTTCGTGAGCCACCGCAAATCCCAGCCGGGCCAGATCATCCGGAGCCGCGTGATAGGTCAGCGTGGCGACGTCGTCCAACCGTGTGGCAGCAGCGGTGGCGATGAAGAATGGTCCTTTGCGGTTCTGAAGCAACTCCCGCACGGGGTGGTCGAGGAAAAGCGGAATGTTCAGCTTCGCGGCCATCTGCAACGGCTGTTGCCGGGCCGATTGCCGCAGCGTCAGCGCCATTCTGGGCGTCACATTGGTAACATCCTCACCCAGAATCAGAACCGCGTCGGAATCCTCGATTTCCTTCAGTGATGGCGTTCGCGCAGGTCCCTCTTGCAGGATTTTCACCATCACTGCGATGAGATGCGATTCCACATCGGACATTCCGGTGAAGAAGTGCTCCGGTCCCACCAAAGTTCGCAGAGCGAAGTTCGCCTCCAAGGAGGCGCGGGGCGAGCCAATACCGATGGCCCGGGGATTTTTCGAAAAGAATGCGGCGCAGTAATCAATCGCCGCCTCTTTGGATACCCGTTCCGTTTGCCCGGCGCGCCGCAGAACCGGCTGGCGGATTCGATCCTTGTTGTTCACAAATTCGTAGCCGTAGCGCCCCAGATCGCAGAGGAAGTATCCGTTCACCTCGCTGTTATACCGATTCAGGATGCGCCGCAGCACTCCGTAGCGCCCACCGGCGGTGGTGTTGCACCCCAACCCACAGTGCACGCAAATGGAGGGGGCCATGGTCAGGTCCCATTTTCGAGTGTAATGGCGCTTTAGAGTCGCGTCGGTGAAGACCCCGGTCGGGCACACTTCCACGAGGTTGCCGGCAAATTCGCTTTCCAGCACGCCATCCTGCTGCCGGCCGAAATAAACCAGGTTCCTCAGCACGAACGCGTTGAGATCATCTCCTCCCGCGTACTCGCGATAAAACCGAATGCAGCGGTAGCACTGAATACAGCGGTTCATCTCATGATTCACGAACGGGCCCAGATATTGGTTGTGGAACGTCCGTTTGGGAAAGCGGGTGCGGCGATAATCGTGCCCGGTCATCACGGTCATGTCCTGGAGGTGACATTCACCCCCTTCGTCGCACACCGGGCAATCGTGCGGGTGGTTCAGCATCAACCCCTCGATAACATGGGCGCGAAACGCCACCGCTTCCGGATCATGGATCGAAATGCGGGTGCCCTCCGCGGCCGGCCACATACACGACATCACCAGCCGGCCACGTTCATCCCGCTGGCTCAAGTACACTTTCACCGCGCACTGCCGGCACGCGCCGACCGAACCCAGGGCGGGATGCCAGCAAAAGAAGGGCAGGTCAAATCCCAACGAAAGACAAGCCTGGAGCATGCTCTGGCGAGGCCTGACCTTGTACTCTTTGCCGTCGATGTAGACCGTTACCCTCTCTGGCGCCACGGACATCGCTTCTCTCTTATGTGACGTTCAAAGTCTTCCCGAAAATACGTCAGCGCGCTTTGCAGCGGTTCCGCCGCGCCCGGCGCCAGCGCGCAGAAAGTATTGCCGGGCGCAACCCACTTCGTGATGTGGGTGAGTGTGTCCAGGTCCTGCGGTTCACCCTTACCGTCCTCGATGGCAGCAAGGATTTGCTCAGCCCAGGGAAGCCCCGACCAGCAAGGCGTACACCAGCCGCACGATTCCTGGGCAAAGAAATGAGTCAGGTTCAGGACCATGCCCACCGGGCACGTCCCATCGTCGAGAACGATCATGGTTCCAGTGCCCAGACGGCTCCCCACCTTCTGCACTTCGTCAAAACCCATGGGCACGTCCAAATGTTGCTCGATCACAAAATCCGTCGATGCCCCGCCGGGCAATAGGCCGCGAAATTTGGCACCATCGCGCATCCCGCCGGCATACTCCTCCAGAATTTCGCGAATCGTGGCGCCCAACGGAAGTTCCCAAAGCCCTGGCCGCTTGACCTTACCACTCGCGCCGTACAGTTTGGTTCCTCCACCGCTCTGGCTGCGGCTCAGCCCTCGGAACCACTCCGCTCCGTTCTGGACGATGAAAGGCACGTTGGCCAGCGTTTCCACATTCTGTACGATGGTTGGCTTGCCCCAGAGGCCTGAAACCTGGGGAAAGGGGGGCTTGGTGCGCGGATTCGCGCGCTTTCCCTCCAAGGCATTCAGCAGGCCCGTTTCTTCCCCGCACATATACCGGCCCGCGCTGAGATGCAGGTACATATCCATACTGTGATCGGAGCCCAGGATGTTCTTCCCCAGGCAGCCATGCGCGTAGGATTCGGCGATTGCCTTGTTCAACCGGTTGGCCGCCTTTGTGTATTCGCCCCGCAGGAAAATGAAGGCAACGTCAGCTTCCAGCGCCCGGCCGGCAATGATCATGCCTTCAATAAGCTCATGGGGTTCAGCCTCCATGATCAAACGGTCCTTGAAGGTGCCGGGTTCCATCTCGTCGGCATTAGCCACCAGGTATTTGGGATGCGGTGCGTCCTTGCCTATGGGAACAAAGCTCCACTTTTGCCCCGTGGGGAAGCCTGCGCCGCCTCGGCCCCGCAGATTGGAATTCTTTACCACCTCCGTGATGGCTTTTGGCTCCATGGTCAGCGCCTTGCGAAGAGCCCCGTAGCCCCCGGCCTTTTCGTAGGCATTGAAGTCGTTGGCCTCGCCGTCGGGTCGGATGTTTTTGGTAAGGACTTTTTCCATACATTTCTTACTTATAGTTTTCGAGAATGGCGTCAAGCCTTACTGCATCAACATCGTGGTGCAGATCGTCATTCACCATCAGAACGGGCGCGTGGTCGCACGCTCCCAGGCAGACAATGGGCAGGAGCGTGAAGCGACCGTCGGCCGTGGTCTCACCCGGTTTGATTTTCAGGCGTGAGCACAGGTGTTCACGGACGCGGTCACAACCCATGATCCAGCAGCTCACACTGTCACAGAACGTGATGATGTGGCGGCCAACAGGCTTGCGGTAAATCAAGTTGTAGAACGTCGCGATACCGTCCAAATCGCCGGCGGACATGCCCAGGAACTCGGCGATATCGCGCAGGTTTTCGTCCGAAATCCACCCACGGTGTCGCTGCACAATCTTCATGGCATCAATGGAGCCGGACTGCCTGCTGGGATAATGTTGCAATTCCGCTTCGATTTCTTCGCGCTCTTCGGGGCTCAGCAAGGCTTGATCCTCCTCATCGGTCAATATCGGCCAGAACGAAGTCAAGACTGCCCAGAATCGCGAGCAGGTCGGGAATCATCAGGCCCCGGCTGAGCAACGGCAACGTCTGCACATGAGGGAAGGAAGGCGTTCGAATCCGCGTGCGATACGACGTTGTGCCACCGTCGCTCACCAGATAGTAACCGTTGTTTCCTTTCGTCGCCTCGATTGCTCCCAGAGCTTCCCCCGGCGGAATTACCGGTCCCCAGCTCACACCCAGGAAGTGGGTTATGAGAGTTTCGATATCGTGCATGGTTCTGTCCTTAACGGGAGGCGTAGCCAGGTGATGCGCCGATTTGTACGGACCCTCCGGCATATTCTTCATGCATTGCTCGATGATGCGAAGGCTCTGCCGCATTTCTTCCACTCGCACCACGGCGCGATCGTAGCAGTCGCCGTGCTGTCCCGTGGGAATCTCAAACTCATAGTGCTCGTACCCGGAATATGGCTGTTTCTTGCGAAAGTCCCAGGCCAAGCCGCACGCGCGCAGGTTGGGACCGGTCACGCCCCAGTCCATCGCCTCTTCAATGGTTAGCCCGCCGACGCCTTTCGTCCGTGCCTTAAAAATGCGGTTCTGCAGGACCTCACGGTCGTACTCCTTCAAGTGCGGCGGGAAACGTCTCAGGAAATCCCTCATCATCCTGTCCCAGCCTTTGGGCAAATCCTGCGCGACGCCGCCAATCCGATACCAATTGGGGTGCATCCGCGCCCCGGTGATCGCCTCAACGATCTCGAGTGCACTTTCGCGGTCGTTGAAGGTGTAGAAGACCGGAGACATCTGCCCAAGATCCTGGGCGAACGTGCCGTACCACACCAGGTGGCTGATAATCCGGAAAAGCTCGGCCAACATGACGCGGATCACTTGCGCCCGGGGAGGGACGTCGATACCCGCCAGCTTTTCGACGGCCGTCAAGTAAGCCAGATTATTCATGACGCCGGCGAGGTAATCGATGCGGTCGGTATAGGGAATATAGGTGTGCCAACTCTGCCGCTCGCCCATTTTCTCCGCCGCACGATGGTGGAATCCGATCTCGGGAACCAGATCCACAATTTGTTCCCCGTCCAACTGCACGACAATGCGAAACACACCGTGCGTTCCCGGGTGCTGCGGCCCTACGTTGAGGAAGATGAAATCATGGTCCTCGCTGCTCCGTTTCATCCCCCAGTCTTCCGGGCGAAAGCGCATCGCTTCCTGCTCCCGGTCTTGCTTATCGTCCGGAAGCCGGAAGGGCCCCATCTCCGTAGCGCGGGCGGGATGGTCTTTGCGCAGGGGATGGCCCTCCCAGGTCGTCGGCATAAGGATTCGTTCCAGGTGAGGATGGCCGTCCACGAGGATCCCGAACATGTCCCACACTTCGCGCTCATACCAGTTGGCCCCGGGCCACAGGTCGGTGACGGTAGGGATGTGAAGATCGTTTTCCCGAAGCGGAACTTTGATTCGAATGTAAGCGTTCCGGTCGAAGGACAGCAGATGGTAAACCACTGTAAAATCGCTGGCGGGTTGGCCGTCGCGATGAACTCTGGCGCGCTCGTCGATGGCCGTCACGTCGTAGAGCATCTGGTAAGGCTCCGGTACGCGATACTTCAGATGGTCAAGGGCCTCGTGCAAGCTTTCGCGCGCGATCCAGAGAGTGAGAATGCGATCGGGTGTCTCCTGTTGGGAGAATCCTTTGGCGCCGAACTTTTCCCCCAGCTCGCTCAGAGTCGTCGTTTCGGCAGTCATAGCGAAGCGCTTTCAGACGCTGTCCGGAGTGCGCAGGTCCGTAGCTTTCACTCTTTCGGGTCGCATTAAATCCCGGAGGGTTGGGCGGGGCAGGCGTTCTACAGTTTGGTCTCCCACCACCCAACTCAGTGGACGCGTCTCGGTTCCCACTGCCTTTTGGAGCAGAAGCAAGCCCTCCATAAAGGCGTCCGGCCGGGGCGGACATCCGGGAACGTACACGTCCACGGGAAGAAACTTGTCCACTCCCTGGACCACGCTATAAATGTCATACATTCCGCCGGAGTTGGCGCATGAGCCCATCGAAATCACCCAGCGTGGCTCCATCATTTGCTCGTACAGCCGCTTGACGACGGGCGCCATCTTAATGAAGACCGTGCCCGCAATAACGATCAGGTCCGCCTCGCGGGGCGTGCCACGGATTACTTCGGCGCCGAAGCGGGCGATATCGTATTTGCTGGTGATGCTGGTCGCCATCTCCACGTAACAACAGGAGAGGCCAAAGTTGAACGGCCACATCGAGTTCTTCCGGCCCCAGGCGACCAAGTCTTGCAGGCGTGTCAGGATCAGGCTGCGCTGCACCGCCTCGCGCAAGGGCCCCTCTTCGGGCCGGACGAGTTCCGGGTTTGTCCCCGGTTTAGTGATTTGGACGTGCATGTGATCCCCTCTTCAAAGGCCTGGCCGCTTGCCTCACATTCCAGTCGAGAGCGCCCACCCTCCAGAGGTAAGCGAGCGCGGCGACGAGAATGCCGACGAACACAACCATTTCCAAGTAGCCCGACCAGCCCACCCGGCGCGCCGCCACCGCCCAGGCAAATATGAAAACCGACTCGAGATCGAACACGACGAAAAACATCGCGACCAGATAGAACTTTGCCGATAGGCGAACGCGTGCGGAGCCCTCCGAGACAATGCCGCCTTCATAAGGAGATCCGGTGGCGCGATCGCAGTGCCTCTCCCCAAGCACGTACGATACGGCGAGCGTGCCCGCCACAATCAGAAGCACCAGCAAAAAGTAAACAGCCATCGGCCAAAGCATCATTGTGCTGTCCACGCCGTCTAGTAACCGGTAAACTCTTCGGGCCGAAGCTTGCCTTCCGTATTGGTTTCCAGGGGATCGAACAACGCTAGGTCAACGAATCGCGCTGCCTTGAATGTCGAGCTCGCCGGCTTCTCAAAACGAACCGCCATCGTTCGCTGGGCCGCCTCTTACCGACGTTTCAGATGTGTCACAAAAGAGCGCCGAGTTACCAGGGAGCCCCACGCCATTTCCCTGCCCTGGCCGACGTAAGCCGCTCGGTCCTTTTTCCCCGTCGAGCGCTCAGATGGGTTCGATGCTTATCGGGCAACTTATCGGTTCATTAACTTGAGCGGAAGCTTCAAGCAGGCAGTTTATCGTGGGAGACGCCACAAAAGAGCTGCAGGCAGTGGTTTCCGTGGCCAGAGGGCTGCGGAAGGCTTAACTAAAAAGCTGCGGAAAAACGCAACAGGCCTCGGAAGATCAATCAACCGATGTCAAATCAGGTGGTTAGAAGGTTATTGCGAATCTGAGGCCATTCCGAAAGGAGAGTTGAAAGGGTTTGGCGTCCCCGACGGGATTTGAACCCGTGTTACCGCCGTGAAAGTATGGGGCTCAACGTAACTTATTGAAACCACGGGACACGGATGGCTACCGAAGGCAGTTTCGTTAAGGTTTGCGAAGGCTAATCGGACCTCATCAGCCGCCGCTAGCTGGACATGCCGGTGATTTCGCCTTCCAGGCGGTCCAATCGCGCGACAGCGGCTTCCACTGCGGCGGCACCTGCGGCGCGCGCCTCTCGTGCGTGGGCCAATGCCTCGACGGCGATGCGGCTGATTTCATGAAGCAATTTGCGGATCTCGACTTCCAGGCGGCTGCGGCTATCCTGCACGCGGTTCAGGACGTCATTCTGCACCCGCGAGCAATTCACTTCGAGCAAGTGGTGGAGGAACTCCCGGCCATCATTGTCGATTACACCACGGGCGCCGACTACCCCGAGGACTAGGTCGGCCATCCAGCGCAAGGGAGACGCCGGCCGGGCAACGCTGATCATGTCCCGAAACAAGAATTCTGACCGAGTCCGAAATCCTGTCTCCGGGTCGAGCGCGTGCGGCATCCGGGCCAGTTCGCGAATCCCCGCCTCTGCCAGCTTCGCCAGAAAATCATTAGCCGTTTGCACAAAGCGGCCTGCGACCCGGCGATATTCCTTTTCTCCTTCCTCCTGCTCGGTGGCGAGCCACGGCACAACGTGCCGCTCGGAGATTTCCTGTGCCGCGCGCAGGATGGCACGGCGATATGCGGGCCCCAGACTGCGCGGCGTCGCTCGCAAAGCGCGCTCGAATTCCTCGCCGGCCGAGGGCAAGACGGATTTGATGAAGGCCTTGTGTCGGTCGACGAAGAGGTCGGAAATGTGGCGCTGCTCTGCCATCCAAAGAAACCCCAGCTCGCGCATGGAGCGTTCCGCCTCGCTGATGGTTTCCCGCATCGTTGCAATTCTTCGCTCCGATTCTTCGATGGGCCGCTCAAGCGCCTCGCGCTCCTCGCTGATGATAGCGAGCAACTGCTCGCTCAGTCGCTGCACTCCACGTTCGCAAGCGGCCTGGATAAGCTGACGGCCGGAATCTCGGACCAGTTGATGGAGAGCGCCGAGAAGTTTTCCCCAGTCACGCTCCGGCCCACGTTTGTCAAGACGTTCGGACGCACTGACTTCGAAGACCGGGCCGACCGTCCTCCCCAAGCGTTTCTCGAGCACTCGCCGCGTGAAGGCGACGGCAGCCGCCCTTTCGTCATCCGTAGTTCTATCCGCCTTGTTCAGGATCAGGATCAGATTCTGGACCTGCCGCCCAACGTCCTCGACCAAGGCAAGCTCCTCGCCGGCCAGGGGCGGATCCGCGCCCACCACCACCAGGGCAGCGTCGATGTGAGGCACAAAAGCGTGCGTGGCCGCCGTGTTACCTGTCCATACCGACCCCAATCCCGGAGTGTCAACCAGGCACATCCCGGTGGAGAGAAGCGTGCTCGGCACAAATAATTCCGAGCCCACCACTCCCTTCTGGTTTTCCGGGTTGTGCTCCTCGGAAACGTACTGATTGAGTTCCGACGGGGCGATTTCTTTCCAGAAACTATCCGCGAACTTTATTCGTGCTTTTTTGTGGGCTCCATACCGGATCACTGTCGGCACGGCGGTCACAGGAATGAAACCCACCGGAAGCACCGGTTCACCGATCAGCGCATTGATGAGGGTTGACTTACCGCGCTTGAACTGGCCGATGCAAGCCAGATAAAAGCGGCCTTCCGACACCCTGACCGCCAGTGCGCGCGCGTCATCCGCCACGTAACGAGCTCCCAGTTCCGCGCCCAAGCTCGCCAAACGTGAAAGCCGAGAGGCACCATCCGAGTCATTCATTACCGTAGCGCCGATCGTCGTAGGCCTCCCCGGCGTTGTACTTGATGTCATTGAAGTCTTGGCCTCACTTGATTTCGTACTAACCGTTCTGTCCGCCCGGCGCCCGTAACCGCCGGTCGCCAGCCAATTGACTGAGGGCGCGATAACCGTGCCGATTTGGTTTAAGCGGATTGGCCGTCTCTTCGGAAGGAAAGGAGGTAGTGCTGGTGGGGCACGCCGCAGGGCACTCGAACCCTTTCCCTGTGAGGCGCCCCAAAATGAAAAAACTCCAGAGCGCCCCTCGGCCTCTAGGAGTTATCAATCCGCCGCATGACGGATGGTTTCCGGCGAACTCCATCACCAACCTTACTCTATCATATGCTCGATTCCGCGCGCCGGACTTTGTCGAAAGCAGGGCATTATGTCTCGCTGTTAACGCTTTATGGGCGGGAACCCTTCAAGTATATGGGCCCAACAACATGGCAGCGAGCAACGTCAACTGCAAATAGGCGACGTAAGCATTTAGCCTGCCATGTGCTCCTTGGCAAATACAAATGCAAATCCTGCCAAACCCGCCTGAATCGGCCGGCAAAACAACGGTTAAGAATGTGGGCTTCCTCGATAGACTTTCGAATCGCCATCCGAAAATGCCGCGCCACCGTTTCACTCGTGTCCGGCGGCTAATGTAGAACCGCAGTCGTGGCGAGGAACCTGCGCCCGTCAGCGAGCCCATGCACAGCGCCAGCCATGGGCGGTCCCGCTCGGCGTATTTCCACCCCCAGCAACGCTGGGAGTACGAACCCTCCTGCGATGTGTTGCGACCCGACGATGGGAAGCGGTGGCGGGTCCGCCTGACCGATCCCAAAACGCTCGTACAGGGCACGGCGCATCACGACATCATTCGCGATACGTTTATCGCGATCGAGGTAGGCGGTGCGATTCTCCTGCTTTATGCTGGAATCACCACTGGACGGGGCCCAAGGTACAGTCGAAAGGGCGTTTTCGCAAGCGGGGACAGCTTGAATCTGTGTCGGCAGGGTTGACCAACGTCGAAATACCGCTGCCGAACCTTGACTTTCGTCACTTGCACAGGCTCGTCCGACGTGTTCGGAAGCCGCCCAGACAACCTACGGAAAGGGCAATAACCTCTACAAAGTCCCGGCTGTGCTTTGGTAGGCCGCGTGCACCTGCCGAACTGCAAATAAACAAAGGGAGGGGTGGGGATGAGGAGTAAGAACATCCCACGGTGATAGCGCATGGCGGTAAAAGCGCAAATGTCAACCCGGGAAGGCGCCCGGCAGGCCACGGCTGAGCAACGGCTGAAACAGCTTGGCATCAAGCTACTTGCGCCGCCGGAACCATTCGGCACCTATGCGGAAGCGGTGCAGACGGGCAACTTGCTTTTTCTGACCGGGATGCTTCCTACGGAAGGTAGCGGCGTAAGGATGTAGCGAGCGATGTTCGGTCGCCGGGTCAGTATCAGTCACTGCCGAACGAACCCGCCGCCTATTTCGGAGAGAACTCAGAAATGGCAAATACACAGAAAACAGCAATCGTGACCGGAGCCTCACAGGGGATCGGCGCGGGGGCCGTGCAGGCGTTTTTGAAACGCGGTTATCGCGTCGTTGCGAACTCGCGAAACATTACTAAGGTAAATCCCTTCCCGGCGTCTGCGAATCTTGCACCGGTCGATGGCGACATTAGTAAGCCGGACACGGCCGCAAAGATCGTGGACACTGCCGTCTCCCGATTCGGCGGGATCGACGCACTCGTGAACAACGCCGGCATATATTTCTCGAAACACTTTACGGATTACACGGTCGACGATCTGCGGTCTCTCTTCTCCGTCAACATCGAAGGTTTTCTTTTCATCACCCAGCTCGCGATCAAGCGAATGTTAGTGCAGAGGACTGGCGGCAGCATCGTCAACATCACCACGACGCAGGTGGATCACCCGATCGCCGGAATAAACTCTGCGGTTCCGATGATCACCAAAGGGGGCCTTCAGGCCGTCACGCTCAGCCTGGCGATGGAATACGTGAAACAGGGCATACGCGTGAACGCCGTCGCACCGGGCGTTGTGCATACGCCTATGCACGAGAATGATCCAAAGGACTTTCTCAAGACGCTGCAACCGATGGGGCAGATGTCCGAGGTGAAAGACATCGTGGACGCGATCGTTTACCTGACGGAGGCCCGTCAGGTGACCGGGGAGGTTCTGCACGTGGACGGCGGTGCGCACGTCGGCAAATGGTAACTCGCGAACCCGCCCGGCCAGCCAGCGCCGGCCAGTGCAGACTAAAGTGGACGAAGGAGTTGCGTGTTGAGTCGGCTCCGAGAGAATCAAGGGAATGTTCTGGTGTTCTCGAGTCGGCCATTGCTTGCCGCCTGGTCGCTAGGCCTTGAGCCGACGGAGGGCCGGTCCTTTCCGCTGAGTACGGCGAGTCTAAGCGCGCTCGGCTTTGAACCCATCTTCTGCCAATTCGTCATCTAAGTCTGGGACGACACTCGTCAACGTAGAAACTGGCCCCTGGCCGGCAAAGCCGTCAAAAGTCCGAATTTGGACAAAGGAAAAACAATGGCAACGAGAAGCGTGATGGAGACTTCGAAATCGGCGGAATCTGACATCATCTCAACCCTTCGCAGTCAATACGGATGTAGTCAGCTTGATTTCGCGGGAACGCCGAATGCGCTCTATGAACGCCACCTCATGTTTGACAATGTGGTCGACGTAGCCGCGGCCGGTGCTCGAGAGCGATTTGAGGCTCTCGCCAGCTCAACCAGGGATACGCTGTCGCAGCGCTGGATTAAGACTGAGAGTACCTACGCCAGGGAGAATCCGAAGCGCGTCTACTATCTATCGATCGAGTATCTCATTGGCCGCTCTCTTGCCAACAATGTAAGGAATCTCTTGCTGGATCCCATCATCGAGAAAGCCAGCGAGATGAAAGATTTTGATTGGGCCAACCTGCTGGAGCAGGAACCCGACGCTGGGCTGGGTAATGGTGGACTCGGACGTTTGGCGGCTTGCTTTCTTGACTCGATGGCGACGATGCAACTCCCGGCGATGGGCTACGGCCTGCGTTACGAATACGGCATGTTCAAGCAGACGATCCGCGACGGCTGGCAAGTGGAGCGGCCGGACAACTGGTTGCGTCGTCCCGACCCTTGGGAGGTTGCGCGCCCCGACGAGCCCGTGGAAATCAAGTTCAATTGCTCCTTTGAATTGCGTGACGGGAGCCTGCGCGCCGTCCTTGGCAAGACGTGCAACCTGCTTGGCAGCCCCTTTGATAGACCGGTGGTGGGCTACGGCGGCAAAACCATCAACACGCTTCGCCTGTGGGCCGCATGCGCACCTGATTACTTTGACTTTCAGGCATTCAGCCATGGTGATTTCGTGGCTGCGGTAGCCGAGACTCTCGATGCGGAATCGCTCACGCGGGTACTGTACCCGGATGATTCAACCGGCATGGGGCAGGGCCTGCGCTTCGTGCAGGAATACTTTCTCGTCGCGTGCTCCCTGGCCGATATCATACGGCGCTTCCGGCGCAGCAATGCCAACTGGACTTCGCTCCCGGAGAAGGCCGCCATTCAGCTTAATGATACGCACCCGGCGATGGCGGTGCCGGAATTAATGCGCATTTTACTCGACGAAGCTCACTTGCCGTGGGGCCAAGCGTGGGACATCACCCGACGAACCCTGGGTTACACGAACCACACCCTGCTGCCGGAAGCGCTGGAGAAGTGGCCCCTTGCTTGGTTCGAGGCGCTGCTGCCGCGCCATCTCGAGATCATCTACGAAATCAACCAACGGCTTGTAGATTTAGTTCGAACACGATTTCCGGGCGACCCGGGACGTATAGCGCGTGCGAGCCTGATTGAGGAGGGCCCAACCAAGCACGTGCGCATGGCGAACTTGGCCATCGTCGGCTCGCACAGTACGAATGGTGTAGCGGCGATCCACTCCGAGTTGCTGCGGACGATTACGGTGAAGGACCTCGCCGACGTGTTCCCCGAGCGTTTTAGCAACAAGACGAACGGAGTGACCCCTCGGCGCTGGTTGTTGCTGGCCAATCCGGCGCTTGCCCGCACGATCTCCAAGGCCATTGGCGACGGCTGGATAACCGACCTCAGTCAATTGAGCCAACTGAAGCCCTTAGCTGACGATCAGGGCTTTCGCGATCAGTTGATAAAGGCCAAGCGCGAGGCCAAATGTCTGTTTGTCACATGGCTTAAGGCTTCTTCTGGTCAGACGGTAGACCCGGACACCATCTTCGATTGCCACATCAAACGCATACACGAATACAAGCGGCAACTTCTCAACGCGCTGCGCATCGTGGTGCTCTATGACCGGCTCCGGAAGAATCCCAAAGTTGAGATGGCGCGGCGGACCTTTCTGTTCGCGGGCAAGGCGGCGCCGGCATACCAACTGGCGAAGCTCATCATCAAGTTCCTTGGAAACCTGGCTGACACGGTCGATGGGGATTCGGCGGTGCGGGGTCGACTCAAGGTGCTGTTTCTCCCCGAATACGACGTCTCGCTGGCGGAGCGGTTGATTCCAGCTAGTGATGTGTCCAACCAGATCTCGACTGCGGGCTACGAGGCGAGCGGCACGAGCAACATGAAATTCATGATGAACGGCGCCCTTACACTCGGTACGCGCGATGGTGCGACCATCGAGATGGCGGAAGAGGCTGGCGAGGAGAACTTCTTTCTCTTCGGCCTAACCGCAAGGCAGGTGGAGGAGAGCCGCGGCTGGTACAACCCGCACTGGCACTACGATCACGACCCGGAGACGCGTGCGGCTTTGGATCTGATTTCTTCCAATCATTTCAGCCGTAATGAACCGGGCGTCTTCGCGCCCCTGTATGACACGCTTATGACCCATGGCGATTACTACATGCACCTCGCAGATCTGAGGTCCTACCTGGAGGCAGATCAGCGATTGAGTGAGCTCTATGCCGATCGGGACGGCTGGGCGCGTAAGGCTATTTTAAATATCGCGGGATCAGGCAAATTCTCCAGTGACCGTACGATCAGGGAATATGCAAACGAAATCTGGGAGGCGAAGCCATGTCCAGTGCCGTAGGGACGCCATTACAGGCGAGCATCTCACCGCTGGCGGGCCTACCCGCCCCGAAGGAGCTGCTGATCGACGTGACGGAACTTCAACGCAAGTACTTCGAGCAGCGGCCTGATGTTAATGACCCGGACCAGATGGTCATTTTCGGGACCAGCGGACATCGCGGTTCGCCGCTGCACGGTACGTTCACGGAAGCGCACATCCTGGCGATCACGCAAGCGATATGTGATTACCGCCGCCACTCCGGCACGGATGGTCCGCTCTTCATGGGCAAGGATACGCACGCTGTCTCCGATCCGGCTCAGCGCACTGCCCTCGAAGTCCTGGCGGCCAACGATGTAGACACTTTAATTCAGCGAGACAACGGCATTACGCCGACGCCCGTGATCTCACATGTTATCCTCGTCTACAACCGCGAGCGCAAAACACATCTCGCCGATGGCATCGTCATCACGCCCTCGCACAACCCGCCGGAGTACGGGGGCTTCAAGTATGATCCCACGCACGGCGGCCCCGCCGACACGGAAGTAACCGAGTGGGTTAAAGACCGGGCCAACGAACTTCTGCGTGGCGGCAACGCCGGGGTAAAGCGGGTACCGTTCGCCGCCGCGATGAAGGCAGGGAGCACCCACCAGGTAGACTTTGCTCTCGATTACATTTCCGACCTCCGCAACGTTGTTGATATGGATGCCATCCGGGCCGCCGGCCTCAAGCTGGGGGTGGATCCACTGGGCGGCGCTACGCTGCCCTACTGGGAGCCGATTAACTCCATTTATCAACTGGATATCAAGGTCGTCAATCCGGCGCTCGACCCGACGTTCGCGTTTATGACGGTTGACCACGACGGGGTAATCCGCATGGATTGCTCCAGCCCGTATGCGATGGCTCGGTTGGACGGACTCAAGGACAAGTTCCGTTTGGCTTTCGCCACCGATCCGGACGCCGACCGTCACGGCATCGTGTCGCCCTCGGCGGGGCTGATGAACCCCAATCACTACTTGGCGGTGGCCATCCGCTACCTGCTCACTCATCGGGCCAAATGGCAGGAGCACATTGCGGTTGGTAAGACGGTGGTGAGTAGCAGCATGATCGATCGCGTCGTGCAAAAGTTGGGGCGCCGCCTCTGGGAGGTTCCGGTGGGCTTCAAGTGGTTCGTTCCGGGGTTGTTCGATGGCTCCTGTTGTTTTGGCGGTGAAGAGAGTGCCGGGGCAAGCTTCCTGCGGCACGATGGTAGTGTCTGGACGACCGACAAAGACGGGGTAATCATGAGCCTACTGGCGGCCGAAATCACCGCTAAAACTGGAAAGGACCCGGGAGAGCACTATCGCGGGATGACCGCGGAGTTCGGGACTTCCTATTACACGCGTATTGACGCCCCGGCGACGCCCGAAGTGAAGGCGAGGTTGCATGCTTTGTCGCCCGAGGCCATTACGGAGTCGCGATTGGCAGGCGAACCCATCGTCGCCAAGCTCACCCGCGCCCCGGGCAACAGCGCCCCCATTGGCGGTTTGAAAGTTGTGGCCGAGAGCGGATGGTTTGCGGCGCGGCCCTCAGGCACTGAGGATATCTACAAAATTTACGCGGAAAGTTTCCAGAGCCAGTCGCACATGAACGCCATCCTGATCGAGGCCGAGCGAATCGTAAATAATGCGATGAAGTCCTCGAAGGAGCAAGCATGACGCGCGGCAGTTTCAGTGTGCCGCCGTTCCCTGCGGGATACTGTGCGTCAGGACTTTTGCTGCACGTTACCTTGCTACCCTCGCCCTACGGCGTCGGTGATATGTGGACGAAAGGAGCAGAAACATGGCGACACACGCAGCCACAGTGACAGCAAAGGAGGGCCTCGAACGCCTGACAAAGCGGAAGGCATGGAAGGCCCTCCAGACTCACTACAAGAAGGTTCGCCAAGTACATCTCCGCAAGCTCTTCGCGGATGACCCCCAACGCGGCGAGCGCATGACGGCCGAGGCGGTGGGCCTGTTCCTGGACTACTCGAAGAACCGCGTCACGGACGAAACCCTTAAACTGCTCATCGCGCTGGCTGAGGAATCCGGCCTGCAATCGCGTATCGACGCCATGTTTCGTGGAGACAAGATCAATGTCACGGAGAAGCGGGCGGTCCTGCACGTGGCGTTGCGCGCGCCGCGAGGATCATCCATTTTCGTTGACGGCGAGAATGTCGTACCCGGGGTACACGCCGTTCTCGAAAGGATGGCGGACTTCGCCAATCGAATCCGAAGCGGAGAGTGGAAAGGACACACCGGCAAAGCCATTCGCAATGTCATGAACATCGGCATTGGGGGCTCCGATCTGGGTCCGGTGATGGCCTATGAGGCACTTAAGCACTACGGCGATCGCAACTTGAGGTTCCGGTTTGTTTCCAACGTTGATGGCACCGACTTCGCGGAAGCTGTCCGCGATCTCGACCCAGCAGAGACGCTCTTCATTGTCTCGTCCAAAACGTTTACCACGCTGGAAACCATGACCAACGCCCACACCGCTCGCGACTGGTCAGTGAAGGGTCTGGGCGGTGACGGGCAGTCGGTGGCCCGGCATTTTGTGGCCGTGTCCACGAACGCGGCAGAAGTCGCCAAATTCGGAATTGATACCGCCAACATGTTCGGCTTCTGGGATTGGGTGGGCGGGCGGTACTCGATGGATTCGGCCATCGGGCTATCAACCATGATCGCGATCGGTCCCGATCATTTCCGCGCCCTGCTCGAGGGCTTTCACCAGGTGGACGAGCACTTCCGCACCACCCCCTTCGAGCGCAACCTGCCCGTGCTTATGGGACTTCTGGCCATCTGGTACAACGACTTCTTCGGGGCGCAGACGGTCGCGGTATTGCCTTACGAGCAGTACTTGAAGCGATTCCCGGCGTATCTCCAACAATTGACGATGGAGAGCAATGGCAAGCACGTCACACTGGACGGGTCCGAGGTCACCTACCCGACCGGTCCGGTTTATTGGGGCGAACCGGGAACGAACGGGCAGCACTCGTTCTATCAATTGATTCACCAAGGCACGCGTCTTATTCCCTGTGATTTCATCGCGTTCGCACAAGCGCTCAATCCACTGGGCCGCCACCACGACCTGCTTCTGGCCAACGTCTTCGCCCAAACGGAGGCGCTGGCGTTTGGGAAGACGCCGGAGCAAGTGAAGGCCGAGAGCACGCCGGACTGGCTTGTTCCCCACCGGGTGTTCGAAGGCAACCGCCCCTCGAACACCATCCTCGCCGATCGGCTCACCCCGGAGGTGCTCGGCAAGCTCGTGGCCCTTTACGAGCACAGCGTTTTCACCCAGGGCACCGTCTGGCAGATCAACTCCTTCGACCAGTGGGGGGTGGAGCTGGGCAAGGTGCTGGCGCAACGCATAGTTCCGGAACTCGAGAGCCAGACCGCGCCCGCGCTGAGCCATGACTCTTCAACGAATAACCTCATCCGCCGCTACCGGAAATCCAAGGAGGCATCATGACACCTCGAGGTTTTAACCAACCACTCTACTTCCAACCCTTTGACCATCGCGGTTCGTTCGAGACCGGAATGTTCGGATGGAGGGGTGCGCTCAGCGCGGAACAGACAGCGCAGATCGCGGCCGCCAAGCAGGTGATTTATGACGGCTTTAAGGCTGCGATTGCGGGCGGGGTGCCCAAGGGGCAAGCCGGCATCCTGGTAGACGAGCAGTTCGGCGCGGCCATCCTTCGCGACGCGATAGCGAATGGTTATACCACCGCCTGCCCCGCGGAGAAGAGTGGACAGGAGGAATTCGAATTCGAATACGGCGAGGATTTTGCCCAGCACATCGAAGCCTTTCACCCTACCTTTTGCAAGGTGCTGGTGCGCTACAACCCGGAGGGCGACGCGGCCCTGAACCGCCGGCAATCGGCCAGACTGAAGCGACTATCCGACTACCTGCTCAGCGAGAATTGCAGCTTGTTCTTGTTTGAGCTGCTCGTTCCGCCCGAAAAGGCGCAACTCGCCAAGGTCAAGGGCGACAAGAAAGCCTACGACGTGGAACTTCGGCCTCCACTGATGGTGGAAGCCATACGTCAGCTTCAGGACGCGCAAATCGAGCCTGACATCTGGAAGATCGAAGGGCTCGACCACCGCGCGGACTGCGAGAAAATGGTGGCGGTGGCGCGGCGGGGCGGCCGCGACAGAGTCGGCTGCATCGTCCTGGGCCGCGGTGAGACCGACGAGAAAGTTCGCGAATGGCTGACGACGGCAGCCAGAGTCCCGGGATTCATCGGCTTCGCGGTGGGCCGCACGGACTTCTGGGAGCCGCTCGTTGGCTGGCGCGACAAAAAGGAATCACGGGAAGAAGCCGTGGCCGAGATCGCCCGGCGGTACCGGGAATTTGTGGATGTATTTGAGAACGCGCGCGCCGCCACGCGTGGTGCTTAATTCAGGAGATTTAAATGAAGCTTGAAGTGTTTGACGACGTCGATGCCGTCGCGCGAGTCGCGGCGGCGACTATCGCCACCCAGGCTCGTGCGGCGGTCGCTGCGCGTGGCCGCTTCACCTTGGCGGTTAGCGGTGGTCATACTCCGTGGATCATGCTACGGGCCTTGGCAGACTTGGAGGTCCCCTGGGATGGCGTTCACATCTTTCAAGTCGATGAGCGTGTGGCCCCCGACGGGGATCCGGATCGGAATCTCACCCATTTGCGCGAAAGCTTGCTCCAGCATGTATCCGTGACCAGTGAGCAGATTCATGCAATGCCGGTGGAATCAGATGATCTGGAGGCAGCAGCGATTCAATATGGCGATGTTTTGAGGCGATTTTCGGGGTCGCCGCCGGTGCTCGATCTCGTCCATTTGGGACTCGGCCCAGACGGCCACACGGCCTCGCTGGTTCCGGGCGACCCGGTACTTAGTGTTATGGATGCGGACGTTGCGCTGACCGGAATCTACCAGGGCAGGCGTCGAATGACGCTCACGTATCCGGTGATCAATCGCGCCCGACGCATAATCTGGGTCGTGACCGGGAGTGAAAAATCGGAAGCGCTGCGTCACCTGTTAGATGGCGATGTGTCGATTCCCGCCGGGCGAATAAGTCGCGAATCAGCTTTGGTGCTGGCCGACCGCGCGTCGGCTGGACAATTGACCGCGGAAAGTAAGCGAGGAGGTTAGCATGCGCGTGGGAATTTGCACCGACCATGGTGGATTTGGGTTGAAAGAAGATCTGGTTGCGCGTCTTCGCGCTGCGGGCCATGAGGTCATCGATTTTGGGGCACATCGCCTGGATGCCGGTGACGATTATCCCGATTTCGTCATCCCACTCGCTCGCGCTGTGGCAGAGGGGAAGGTCGAGCGTGGCGTGGCGGTCTGCGGCAGCGGAGTCGGAGCGTCAGTGTGCGCGAACAAGATACGGGGAGTCCGTGCCGCGCTGGTACACGATCACTTCTCCGCCTGGCAAGGCGTCGAAGACGACCACATGAACATCATTTGTATGGGCGGTCGAGCCATAGGACCGTTCGCGGCATGGGACCTCGTCCAAGCATATCTGGGAGCGAAGTTCAGCCAAGCCCCGCGCCACCTCCGACGCCTCGGCAAAGTTGCCAACCTGGAACTGGAAAAGGCGGAACCGCGGACTGTGAACACTGCTCCAGCCGGAGCTTGAAAATCGCTTGGGGTTTTCACCCTCACAAAGGCGCGGCCCACATGAGTCGTGGATCGCCGCTCGCGTGGGAATCACCGAAGCGGAAAGAAATGCGAGAAAGTCGCGCGAGAAACGCGCCAGGTTAGAAAAAGGAGGAACCCATGGCTGCCATTCAAACTGCCCAGCCGTTAACCAGCAAGCAAGTCGATCAATTGTGCATCAATACCATTCGCACGCTTACCATAGATGCCGTTCAGCAAGCCAACTCCGGCCACCCGGGCGCCCCCATGGCGTTGGCCCCGCTGGCCTACACCCTTTGGAACCGCGTCATGCGTTTTGATCCGAAGGACCCCATCTGGCCCAACCGCGATCGGTTCGTACTCTCGAACGGCCATGCCTCGATGCTGCTCTGGTCGGTGCTGCACCTTACCAAAACGATGGCGGTGAATGTTGACTACGAGAGCGTGGGACAGCCTTCGGTGACGCTCGACGATATCCGCCATTTTCGCCAGCTCAATAGCAAAGCGCCCGGCCATCCTGAGTATCACTGGACCTCGGGGGTCGAGGCCACCACCGGCCCCCTCGGCCAGGGGCTGGCGACGAGCGTGGGCATGGCGATCGCCCAAAAGTGGCTCGCCGCCCGTTATAACCGGCCTGATTTCGCAGTCTTCGACTACAACATTTATACCGTCTGTGGAGACGGCTGCATGATGGAGGGTGTCGCCTCGGAAGCAGCGTCGCTGGCCGCTCACTTGGACCTCGACAATCTGTGTTGGATTTACGACAACAACCACATCACCATCGAAGGAAACACCCGCATCACCTTTACGGAGGACGTCGCCACCCGGTTCCTGGGCTACGGTTGGAATCTGCTGCGGGTTTCCGATGCCAATGACACCGATCGCATCCAGAACGCCCTGGAAGTCTTCCGCCAGACCAAGGGCCGGCCTACGCTGATCATTTTGGACAGCCACATCGGGTACGGTTCGCCGCACAGACACGACACCGCCGGAAGCGCACGGCGATCCCCTCGGCGAGGAGGAAGTTCGCCTTACCAAGCGCTTCTACGGCTGGCCCGAGGATGCGAAGTTCCTGGTGCCCGACGGCGTCTATCAACAATTTGCAGCAGGAATTGGCGAACGCGGCGCCAAGGCCCGGCAGGAGTGGTTGAAACTTTTCGACGGTTATAAGGCCGCCTTCCCTGCCCTCGCTGCCGAAATCGACCAGATGCAGCGGCGTGAACTCCCTGCCGGGTGGGACCGCAACCTACCTGTTTTTCCTGCTGATCCCGAAGGGCATCGCGGGGCGAGACGCCTCCGGCAAGGTACTGAACGTCCTTGCCCAGAATATTCCCTGGTTCATCGGGGGCGCGGCCGACCTGGGTCCGTCGACCCGGACACTGCTGAAGTACGCTGGTGCGGGCGACCTCCAGCCTGAAAGCCCGGGTGCGAAGAACATGCACTTCGGTGTTCGCGAGCACTCCATGGCCGCGACTGTGAACGGACTCTCGTTGTCGAAACTACGGCCTTTCGGCGCCGCGTACTTCATCTTTAGCGATTACGCGCGTCCCGCTATCCGTCTCTCGGCGCTCATGGAACTGCCCACACTTTTTGTCTTCACTCACGATGCCATGGGCGATGGCGAAGACGGCCCGACCCACCAACCCGTGGAACAGTTGGCGTCGATGCGTGCCATTCCCGGCCTCGTGACCCTGCGGCCCGCGGACGCCAACGAAGTGGTTGAGGCCTATCGCTACGTCATGCAACTGCGCCACAAGCCCGCCGTGTTGGCCTTATCGCGCCAGCCGTTGCCAACCTTTGACCGCAGCAAATATGCGTCGGCAGCAGGCGTCGCGCGCGGCGCCTACGTGCTGGCAGACGCTCCTGGGCGGCAACCCGGAGGTAATCCTGATCGCTTCCGGCAGTGAAGTCAGTCTCGCCGTGAACGCCCACGAGGCGCTGCTTGCGGAGGGCATCCGCTCGCGCGTGGTATCGATGCCTTCGTGGGACATCTTTGAAGATCAGACCCAGAACTACCGCGACAGTGTACTGCCCCCCACCGTCAAGGCGCGTGTCGCGGTCGAGCAGGCCTCGACTTTCGGCTGGGAGCGATACGTGGGTGATTCCGGCCGTGTGATCGGCATGAAGACTTTCGGGGCTTCGGCCCCTTTGAAAGAGCTTCAGCGCAAATTCGGGTTCGAACCGGATCGGGTCGAGGCGGTGGTGAAAGAGCTGTTGGGCAGGCGGTGAGCCGTGAGTGTTGCTTCCGTGAGCCCCACCACTGCCCCCAAAGGCGTATCTTCTGTTCAACCGGGCCCTACGGGCACGGGCGAGAGCTCCCCTCTCGGCGCCACGGTTGTTCCCGGCGGCGTGAATTTCAGCCTCTACTCGCGAGACGCTTCCGACGTCGAGTTGCTGCTATTTGACCGGGAGGATGACGCGCAGCCCGTCGCGGGTGATCAAGATCGATCGCGTGAAGAACCGCACTTACCCCTATTGGCATGTCTTCGTGCCGGGCGCGAGAGCGGGGCAGCTTTACGGGTACCGGGTGTATGGGCCGTTCGATCCTGCGAGCGGGAATGCGGTTTGATCCCGCCAAGGTTCTGCTTGATCCCTACGGCCGCGGCGTGGTGGTTCCCAGGAATTACAGCCGCAACGCCGCACGCACGAAGGGCGATAATGCCGCCACGGCGATGAAGAGTGTCGTGGTGGATCCGCTCGCCTATGATTGGGAAGGCGACACCCCGCTTCACCGCCGCTCGGCACGCTCCATCATTTACGAGATGCACGTGAGGGGCTTCACTCGTCATCCGAGTTCCGGCGTTTCCGAACAAAAACGGGGCACCTATGCGGGTCTGATCGAGAAGATTCCATACCTTCAGCAGCTTGGCATCACCGCGGTCGAACTGTTGCCGGTGTTCCAATTCGACGTCCAGGATGCTCCACCCGGACGGACCAACTACTGGGGGTATTCGCCGGTCTCGTTCTTTGCGCCGCATCAGGGCTACAGCTCTCGTCAGGACCCGCTCGGCGCGGTAAACGAGTTCCGCGACATGGTGAAGGCGTTGCACCGGGCCGATATCGAGGTCATTCTCGACGTCGTCTTCAATCACACCGCGGAAGGCGACCACCGTGGGCCCACGCTGAGTTTCCGCGGTCTCGACAACAGCACCTACTACATCCTGGAACCGGACCGCTCGCGCTACGCCAACTACAGCGGTACGGGAAACTCACTTAACGCCAACCATCCTGTCGTCCGCCGGATGATTCTGGACAGTCTCCGCTATTGGGTGGACGAGATGCACGTGGATGGCTTCCGCTTCGATCTGGCGTCGGTCCTCGAGCGCGACGAGTCGGGCCAATTAATGCCGAACCCGCCGGTGCTGTGGGACATCGATTCGGACCCCTGCCTGGCGGGGACAAAGCTCATCGCCGAGGCCTGGGACGCGGCTGGTTTGTACCAGGTGGGTAGCTTCATCGGGGACAGTTGGAAGGAATGGAATGGGCGGTTCCGTGACGATGTCCGCAGCTTTTTCAGGGGCGACGAGAGTTCGGTGGGGCCGCTTGCCGACCGGTTGGTCGGCAGTCCACAGATTTACGGGCATAAAGAACGCGAGGCGGAGCAGAGCGTCAACTTCGTGACGTGTCACGATGGTTTCACACTCAACGACCTCGTCTCTTACGACCAAAAGCACAACGAGACAAACGGTGAAGATAACCGCGATGGCGTGAACGACAACCGAAGCTGGAATTGCGGAGTCGAGGGCCCGACAAACGATCCGGCGGTCGAGTCGCTGCGAAACCGGCAGGTGAAAAACTTCTTCACGGTCACGATGCTTTCCCTCGGCTTGCCGATGATTCTGATGGGCGACGAGGTGCGGCGCACCCAGCAGGGCAACAACAACGCCTACTGTCACGACAACGAAACCACCTGGTTTGACTGGACGATGGTTGAGCAGCATGCTGATGTACTTCGGTTCGTAAGACTTCTCAACGCGAGACGCCTGCGCTACGCGGTGGCGCCAGAGGAGCCCCACGTAAGTTTGAACCAGCTTCTTCGCAACGCGCACCGAACCTGGCATGGCGTAAAACTTGGGCAACCGGACTGGAGCACGACGTCGCACAGCCTGGCATTCACGGCGCAGACCCAGGACGCGAAGGTGTTCTCCCACGTCATCCTGAACGCCTATTGGGAGCCGCTCGATTTCGAACTCCCGCGACCCGGCGAAAACGATAACCCTTGGCGCCGATGGATCGACACCAGCCTTGGCTCGCCGCAAGACATTGCCGAATGGCAGAATGCGCCACCCGTTCTGGACTGTGCCTATCGGGCCGGACCCCGCTCGGTGGTTGTACTTTTCGCGCCTGTGGAAGATGGGGCAGAGACCTGTTTGTGATCGGGCCACCGCTAAGCCAAGAGTCAGCCGTCCGCCCCCCGTGATCGACAGCGTCACGACAGAAAAGCTGAGACCAAATGAAAGCGGTGCGGGTTTTTCAATACGGATCTCCGAATGTAATTCAAAACACGGAAATAGCCCGCCCTGAACGTGGGACGGGCCACTTTTCTTTCATGAAGACACGCATCCAGGCATTAGCTTCTCTGGCGGTGGCCCACAGACCCTCTTTCGCGGGCTGACACGACTGCACGATATGGTCTGGGGACATCGTTTACTCAGTGAGGAATCGTTGGCTACTGTTGCTATCGAAAATTTTGTGGGGCACGCCTAGGGTTAGCTCTAACCAGACTATTTTCATGCATCGTGGCGAGCCGAAGGCTCATGATATTTGCGCTTTGCATTACATGAACGACTAAGTCGTTTATGTAATGAAGGTTGTGGGTAGCCGATTCTCGGCGGTGAACGCTCAGCCGTTGGCTACTCATCGTGGGCGAGGTCCATCCCGGAATACCATAGCCCTGGTACCGGGTTCTCCGGCGCCCTTATCGAACCGATGGTGACAATGCGGACGAATGCTTCAGCATATTGGCATCCGTACTCTCGGCCGCGAAACTTCGCACACATCTCGTAATCGGCCCACAAGGCCTTCGCCTCGAGAGTATTGGCCATGATCGCTTCGCGACTCAAGTTTATGACCGATTCGACGTCCACCCAGCGATTGGGCGCGAACTGCTGCGGCGTCGTCTCGCTGCCGGGCCAAGTCTCACAGAAATAAAACTCAAATTTCATTCCACTTTGTAACCACGCGTTGAAAGCGAGGTTGCCCGCAGCTCGGTGGTCGGGATGAAACTGAAGGGGCCACAACCCGAAGACGACATCCGGGTTCTCGGCGGCCAAGGTCTTGTTGAACTCGATGTACGCCTCAGGATCGACATGCATCTTTTGGTTGTGCTGATTCAAGATCTTGAACTTCGCGCCGAAGAGCATAGTTCCCCTCATCGCATCTTCCCGTCGTAACGCCGCAAGCTTGTCAAGGGGCATGTGATACCCGTCAGCCATACCCTGCGAGTCCCCCGGCGTGAAAGAGAAACAAAGGACATCATGCCCCTCACGCGCATAGCGTGCGAGGGTTCCGACACAGAAAATCCAATCATCGACGTGCGCCCCCACGAGCACAACCTTCAGTTTGCGGTTCTTTTCCGCGCCCGGCAAGGTGTCGAGGGGTTTGCGTGCCTCCGCCGAAGGCTGCTGCCCGCGTGCAAGCATAGCGTTGGCGAACACGCCGCTCGCCGCCCACTTGAAGAGTGTCCTTCTCGTCATTCTGAATTCCTCCTTTGCGGAACGCTGGGACTTAATTGTTCTCCCGAGTCATAAGATCGTTTAGTAAATGGCAGTGCAAGCGCCCTGGGTTTGTAACCAGCTGGCAGGTTGAGCTGTTTTTGAACCCTGCAAAGGCCTCTTGCATTTTGATCAGCTCCGCGCCTTCAACCCGGGCTTGGTGCGCACCTACTGTCTGGCCAAGTTGATTGAGGTGGCCTTGATTCAATTTTTGCATGAGGAGGCAAATGCCTCCTTCCCCCCGGGAAGTTCCCCCATGCCGTCGCGTCGCGGCTTAGTCTTTGGCGACTCGCGGTTAATGGTACAGTGCGCTCTTGCAAAACGGAATGCCCTGACCAAGAGGGCGGTCCCCCGGGGGGACCGCCCCTGGAGTTTCTACATTTATCCTATCCAATTTGGGTCTGTCGTATCATAATTATGTTGACAGACCGACTTGAGTCGGTTACCCTTCTCCTGAGTCTATGCTCAGGAGCCCACCATGAACGATGATCCCAAGGATATCATCCTATCGGCTTTCGAAGCCTCTCTGGAGGCACAGCTACGGGCCATTCGGCGCCTTCGCCAGGGCCCCACGGCGGGCGCCGCCGCGCGCCGCAAGAAAGGTCTGTCTCAAGTTGACATGGCTTTCGACATACTCAAGAAGGCCCGCGCCCCCTTACACGTTTCCGAGATCTTGGTCCGCATTCACTTCACCTTTCAGGCCACTGTCGATCGCGAGAGCCTGGTCTCTTCTCTCACCAAGAAAGTTGCCCGCGGCGATCGCTTTCTGCGCACCGGCAAGAACACTTTCGGCTTGCGCCCGGAGGTCCGGTGACTCTCTTCGCCGCCTGGTCGGAGATCGTCGCCGACTGGGCCCCCAGCTTCCCCCAGCGGCGCACCTTCCGTCGCGCCACGCGCCAAGCCCTGGGCGCCTTGCTCTGCGTGGGCCGGCGCTGTCTGTCGCGCATCATCTGGACCCAGGGCCGCCAGCACCGAAGTTGGTCGTCTTGACAGTCAGGAGAGGGTGAGGACCACAGCCGTACAGATGGGAATTGACCTCAACGAGAAAGTCAAGTCGAAGACTATCGCATTCATATTGAGCAACCGTGGCGTGCTGCACCCCTTCCATGCACGGGTTCTGGTGGGGGCGGAAGCTTATTGTGCTGACCATGACTATGACATCCTACTAATTCTCTCCTTCCGCTATCAAGCTAACATCAGTTGGAAGGAACTGCTTCTGCCACAGGCGCTGCGGCGCGGGAACCTTGTGCGGGCGGCAATTCTTGCAGGCACCAACTCGCCCAATCTTCTGACCTTGCTAAGCAAGAAAGGGATTCCTTTTGCCGTATTAGGTAACAACGTTACGGGTGAGTGGGAACCGAATGGCTACGACGTGGTGTGGAATGACGATCTCCACGGTGCGTATGAGATGACGCGTTACTTGATTTCTCTCGGCCATAACGACATCTGGTTTGTAGGTAACCAACAAATCCCCTGGTTCGCAAGGTGCGGGGCGGGATATCACCGCGCCATGGAGGAGGCAAATCTTCTTCCGCGCCTCCGTGACGTGCGCTCGGAAGACGGACAGGCGGTAGGGTATCTATCTACCAAATCAATCCTGGGTCAAGGTGAGCCAGTAAGCGCGATTCTTGCCGGTTCTGCTGAGGCAGGGCCAGGGGTCTACAAAGCACTCAGGGAGTTCGGCCTGAACGTTCCAAACGACGTAAGTGTCGCGGGCGTGGGGGAGTTGGGGGCGAGGATGCTGAATCCGCAGCTTACTACTTTTCGAGGATTCCCCGAGCAATTAGGAGAGCATTTGGCCGAAATGGCAATAGGTCGCATTACTCAACCTGACCTGCCCGCGCGACAACTGACAATTCCCACAGAAATCGTCATGCGTGAATCGTGCCGTCCTGTACGTGTACGCGCTGAAGCACAGACGTAGACCTTTCACTTATGGTCCGGTTCAGCATCCGCCGCGCAAAGGTAAAAAGATTGGTAAAAAACAGGTCTTGCTGACTGTCCCCAATTGAGCCTAAGCTATTGAAAATAAATGGTGGACCTGGAGAGGTTCGAACTCTCGACCTCATGACTGCCAGCCGTGATCAGCAAACGTATGTCATTGATTCTACAGCACGGTTGGCTACCCAAAATGTCCGAAAATGACCCAAAAATCACTCATCTTGGACCGATTTTGGACGCGTTTTTCTGCTTGACCCGAAGTCATGAGGTCAATCGCATTTTTGTCCGTAGACCACTTCGTACTTGCCGGCTCAGATACAATCTCCGCCGACATGTCTACCGCCAAACGGGAACGGGAAGAATCGGCGAGCCCATTAATCTGTGCTAGACTTGCCTCCTACATTAGGGGAGAATGTCGCTGGCGCAGAGGTTTCGTAAAGCCGCAACGGGAATAACTCTCGAATGTCCGCTTTCAACCCTCATTCGTGCTCCCTAGCCAGCTCGAAATTCTAAACCAAAAAGAATTGGCCTATGCCCCCTGAGTCAACGCTTGCCGTCCCTCTGAGATTGACCCGCGCCGAGATGGAGATCATCTGCCTTGGCCTCAGCCCCATCGAACGCGATAACCAGCTTTGGAAGAAACTCGGATACGGCGCTTTTCCCTTTTTTGTCGTACCGGACATCAACTCGCTACGGTGTTCAAGTAAACTAATCGATCAGCAAACGGCCGTGGTGACAAGGGTGCGGGGATTTGTCTGCGGCAATTCCCAAGCCACCAAGCGACTGCATCTGACTGTTATCGAGTTGGCCGCTTGCGCTCTAGGGGTCCGGGTTACCAAGCTCCGCGAGCAGCGGAAGAGCGTGAAGTGGGAGCGTCGGAACCATCGTGCCACGATGAAGCATCTTGTGCTCAAGCTGGAGAACGCGCGCAAGACTGCCGCCTCGCTTCAAATCCGGTTGCGCGGGAAAGCCGATTACGAATCGGCGCGCGATCAATGGCAGCAATACCTTGCTTGGATGCGTCGCCACTTTGCGTACGCTTTTCTTCGTCGCCCAAAGGGTCCGTCGTCGGGCCGGAACACCATACGGAACTTGGTTGCAAAGGACTGGGTGAAATGGGTGCAGCAGATGTTGAACAATCTGGGGCTCAGCGCTATCCCGGAAGCGGAGATTATGAGGCAGGTGCGCGAAGGGTTATATGCCGCACGTCGAGCAGGAATTGGTTATGGAGGTCTTAGCCTACCCAAGCCAAGGGCTGAAGTGGAGTGGTTTATCGAAGAGCTGACAAAGAGAATCTTTGAACCTGCCTGGGAGAGAAAGGTCTCTAGGGCGCAGGAAACGTGCAGTGGGGCCGAAGCGGGCTTCACAATCGGAGAAGAAACTGATGAAAACGAAAAAGAAGGGGACACCTAAGGGGAAGGGTCAGCGTGGACTGGCCCACCGAGTACCTGGAAAAGAGATTGCAGAGGCCAAAGAAGCCACCGGCAGAAAATCAGGCTCCAATATTGTCGTATCTCGTGCTGAACAGTCAAAGGGGAAGAAATTGCCAACGTCCCCCAAGGCACAAGAGGAAGCACGCCAGCCAATGAGCGAACTCAGAGAGCTGAAAGAGAGGTGGACGTCGCTGACGGCTGCTGAAAGAGGAGTGAGAATCAACAAATTGCTTCCCAAGTTCTCTTCCCAACGGGCATTGGCAAAGGCTGTGGGCAAAAGCGAAGCAAGAATCCGTCAATCGCTTAAAAAGGCCGAAGGCGTAAAGATCGTCACGAATCAGGCAGCATCGGAAGATTTAAAAGCCGAGACTCCTGCTCGCGAGATCAGTCCTCCGGAGCCGCTATCCCAAAGCCATCATGGCATGCTGCAGCCGGAGCAAGTACCCCCTAAAGTGGCGCAAGCTTCGGAGCAGCGCAGAGCGGGCAACATGATTAACGATAAAGCGCCAGCAGTTCAGCCGCTCACTCAGATCGCAACCGCTCAAGAACGTGTCGAACGCCCAAAAGCAGAGGAAGCAGATTCCCTAAGCACCTTGCGCAAAGAAGCAATAGTGGCCGAACCCGTCCACGCGACGGCTGGAACCGACTATGCCATCAAGGACATTCCGACAGGTGGCGAAGTCCTCTTTGCGTGGATACGGGCAAACGTCAAACCCCGTGAGTGGGACGAGGCAATAGCGGATTTCAAGACAGCATACTGGCTCTCCAGCCCCACATGCCGCGAAGAAGTCACAAAGGTGGGCACGATTCCAGCCGGCCTTACGCCTGACGAGGTGATCAAATCCTGCCTGACTTCCTCGATTAAAAAAGAACTGGTGAGTAATCCTCGAGACGCCCGGAGAAAGTGGTTCGCCTGCTGGACATCTATTCTGCTGCCTGATATCGGGGTGAGACGAGATGCGGCAGAATGTGCCCAAAAACTCCTGAACGTTCGCGGTCGACGGTGGGATTACCTGACCAATTCGGCATACGAGAACCGGCCGACACCATGCCTACGCTCGAACAACGTATCGGTCGCTGATTTCCTCGAGAGGCTGCCGCGGTATCTGAATGCTCACGCCCTGCTGGATGGCGAAAGATTGCGTGAGGTCGAGGTAGCGGAAGCGCTGAAGTACGCTGCGGCGACCCTGCGAGAAGGCAGCCCGCCCGGTCTCGATTAAGCTACTGCGCCTCACCGGGATTTGCCAACGGTGAACGACAACGGCTCGCCTTCCTGCGCGACCGTGGGGAGGGCCAAGCTGCCTAGCGAATGTTGCAAAAACTGCTTCGGCGCGGCCTCGAAGGCCAGCCATCTGCGTGAACCTCGCGAACTTCCACCTCGCGACTTCGCCTTGACAGGGGTGAACACGCGCAGTACTATCCCGCCAGTCTTAGTAACGTGTGGGCCTGCGCCAGCGGTTTTACCTGCCTCGCGAGCATGCGGCCGGCGGGCCTATCGATGCGAGCCCTGTGATTGTCAGCACCAGGTTAAAAGGGGGCCGATTTCATCAGGTTGAAGGGAGCCAGGTTTTTTTGAGCCTCATCGGCGGAGACGCGGTGAGCACTCTATATCGGACTCTTCATATTCTTTTGTAGCGGGTCAGTTTGAAATAAATCGCAGCCCAGGCTTTCATAAACAAGGCGACTGGGCAGGACCTATTCCTCCCAGAACACGCGTAGGACTCTGGCTGGGTCAGTTGTGATAAGGGGATATCCCAACAATTATCCTTGGGCGGTTCATAAACGCCGCAGCGTTACTCGCGGTCTACCTGGCGAGTGCTGTACCAGCACAAACTTCCCTGAAGCGGGGGCCTCAGGGATTGCGCTTCTGCAAGTAGGCCATTCTTCGGAACAGTGGAATTGGGTTGCCGAATACCCTGACCTCGAAGAGCAGCCTGGCCATGGTGCTTGACGGAGCGGTGTGCGGCGCGGTACGGTGGGGATGGTCGGAAAGGAGCACCCATGACGATCACCATTGATATCACCCCCGAGGTTAAGGCGGCGCTGGCGCGCCAGGCTGCCGCTCAGGGCCGTGAGGTCGAGTCCTATGCCGCCAGTCTGCTCGAACAGGCGGTCCATCCCGCCGCCGCGCCTCCGACGCCACCCGCTAAGGACATGGTTGAACTCTTCGCTCCGCTGCGCGGCCTTAATCTGGATTTTGAGCGCGACAGGGACACCGGCCGGGATATCAACCTGTGAAGGGCTACCTGGTTGACACCAACGTCCCGTCTGAGCTGACCCGCGAAACCCCGGACCCGCGGGTGGCGGCCTTTCTCCGCAAGGCCGGGAAGGAGAGCCTCTTCCTGAGCGTTATGACCCTCGGCGAAATCTGCAAGGGCATCGACCTGCTTCCGGCCAGCCAGAAAAGGGACACGCTGCAAGACTGGCTCGAAGTTGATGTGCGTTCCTGGTACGCGGGTCGGATTCTCCCGGTCACCGAGTCCATCGCCGAGCGTTGGGGGCATTTGGCCGCACGTGCAAAACAGCAGGGCATGGCGGTGAAGGTGGTGGACGCCGTCATCGCCGCCACGGCCCTTGAACACGGCCTTACGCTTGTGACGCGGAACGTCAAGGACTTCGCCGGCCTCGGCGTCGTTCTCCTCAACCCCTGGGATGAGGCGTGAATCTTCACGCCGCGGCGATGCATTTATAGTGCTCTCAGCCCTCGCCACTATCCACTCGCCACCCGCCGCTGCTCTTAGCACTTGTCACTTGTCACTGCTCTTGCGACCTCGGACTTCGGACTCGGGACCTCGGACCGCCTTTCTTGTCACTCTTCACTCTTTCTCCGTGCGCAATTCGAAATGCCGTGGACGTCACAATGAAGACGCGCTACGCCTACTGTTGATCGTCACAAAACCACCTGTCGAACGACTTTCTAGTCCTTGCGTGCTAGAATCCCGGTGAACGGAGACAGCCCTCCTGCCGAAGGGACCATCAGGCAAGCGCGCAGCATAACTCCAGTGCAAAACAACCAGTGACACAAAGCCACCATGACACACTGTCACTGCGAGTTCTACAAGCCTCCAAGGCTGGAGGCCGCCTGCAACATGCAGCGCGCAGCCCCAATCCGTCTTACCTGCGCAATCCGCGGCCCGATCCTCCCACTGGGCCGGAAGACCCTGTCCCGTTGCCTCGCCCTTGTTCACACTTGTCGATCTACGCTGCGGCCCAATTCTACGCACTCTGGGTGCGTAGATCTACGCAGCGTCTACGCACCCCGGTGGCCCGCGCTCAAAGGGTTTCGTCCTTGATCCGGATCCCGCCCTCCTGATAAGAATGTCCCTGGCTCCCGGCTCCTTGTGACTGCGTACTCAGGTTTGCACGCTTTCCTCGACCAACCGTTGCCGGTTCGGTCTCATCGCAGGTTAACCTTCCTTCTTCGCCCCCGTTCGGGGTATGTTGTTCAGTTTTCGTTTCCTTCAAGGAGTACCACCAGGTATGTCCCGTTCCCGTAAGCCCGGCCGCGCCACGAAAGGTTATCGTGATCACCTCATAGCCGTTCTCCAATCTCTCAGTTACCAATACACCCTCTCCCGTAAAGCCGTAAACGCCGTCTTCGACAGCATGAAGAACGCCCTGGCCCGAAAAGAACCCGTCGAAGCGCCCGGCGGGGGGTGGATCGTGGTAAGGCCCGCCCGGCGAGAACGCCGGCTCCGACTGGGCAGGATCGTGGATATTCCCAAGCATCCCTGGAGAATCACCTTGCGCCAGAGACTCACGGAGCCGCGGCCCCGCGCGAAGGTCAAGGCACCGGTCAAGGAACCCGTTTCTCCGCCTCCTCTGCCTCGTCCTCCGGCACAAATCGCCTTCGTTCCCTTTAGAAGGTTCGATGTTCCCTCGCGCACCCGCTGGAACCGCTGAGGACACGAGCGACTCTTTCTGGGGCGCCCAAGGGAAGAGCTCGCTGTCAGCCACTCCTTTCCATGCAGGTGCGTAGACCTGCGTACTGTGCGTAGACCTGCGTACCGTGTGAGCAGACCCGTGCATCCCGCCCCCCCATCCTCGCTTCGCCAATGCGGCTCAGGGCAAGAATGCCGATCTGGAACCTGCCAATCCGTTCGTGCCAGCCTGCCCAGTGGCCCGTGGGCGCTTAAACACAGGCCGGGGCACAGGTGGAGGGGGCCTCACGTGAAGGGGCAAAACAACTTGGTGGAGAGAGAGTGACCCGGTGTTCTAACAATAACAGTGTCAGTTAGCGGAAATGGATTTGACCGCCCACCGTGCCATAAACGTCGTCTGCATCTCGTTCACGGCGTCATCCACCGACGTGCCCCAGCCTTCGTTCAGGATTTCCACGCCGAAGATCTTCATGGAGGCGGCCGCGCCGTATTCATTCGTACCGGCCAGGGTGATGTCGAAGGGGAGGATCTGGTCGGAAGCCCAGGGGGTGGCTAGGGCTTTGAAGCCGGAGGCGGAAGAGAGGGGCGTGTCGGCACTCTGTTCGATGGTGGCGCTGGCCGGCGTGCCATTGGCGGTGGTGATGGTGGAGTCGAAGGTGACCGTCTGGCCGATGAAGTTCGACTCGGTAACGCTATATTGGGGGCGGATATCGTCGACATTGGCGACGAAGGTTCCACCCTGTTGGTTGATCAGGGCAAGTAGGGCATGACGGTCGAAGTTGATCCAGACGAGTGAGCCGGCGATGCCGCGCTTGTTACGGGAGAAGGCGCGGGGATCGGGGGAGCCCATGGTGTAGATGGGCGCCTTCTCGCGGGTGATGGAGTAGGAAATGGCTTGGATCTCGGCGAAAGTGAGATTGCCGATGACGGCGCGAATGTCGGTGCCGGACAGGGAATTATAAGACCGGCTGACTTCACTAACCACAGAACCGGAAAATGCACCCATGGATGTTTACTTCTTCTTTGGTCAGGAAGAACTACAGCACACAGCAAGAGAAGCTGGTCAGGAGTGGATTTTTTCGGGGGGCGGGCGGGATGCCGAGCAAGTGCTTCATCTGAAGAATGTATCTCGGATATCTGAATCGAGGAACACTTAAGGTAAGGACTTCTTCTGTGCGGCCGGCCGGGCAAAGGGCTCTGGCTGGGCGGGATTCGCGGCGAGATAAGTTCTTATAGCTTGTTCCACCGCCGCGGCGCCCGGCAAACCCTCGCGATCAGCCTGCTTCCGGGTCAACTCCCTGAGCCGGCATGCCACCCCATCTAACCACGTGCTGCCAGCTGGCGCGGGATGGACATGCAACCGGGGCCGGTGTTTCAACCAAGCCTGGGCGAAGTCCTGGGCGTGCGTGCCTTCATGGTCCGTCACGAAATGGATCGGTATCTCACCCGGGACCTCGCGTTCCAGTCTGCGCAGGAAGCCTAGAAATGCCTGCTGCCGCGGCCGCCAGCGACTGTCTCCGACAACACGGGATTCCAATTCTCGCAAGGCCTCGAACAAGCTCGCCATCCCAACGGGCAGGTGCTCGGCATAGCCAGCAGAGACGGCGTCCTTCCCGGTGGCCAGGGTAGACGGTAAGTGATCCAGTGCAAACGCCAGGACCTTATCGGGCGGGTTCAGGTAAAGCCCTACGATGCCCGTGACCGCTGCCGCACGCTGCAAGGGATGGGGTGGACCCACCCGGTGTGGCTGGACGGCGTATTCATCCAGAATCCGCTGCATCGTTCCATGACTGACTCCTTGGGTCCGCGCCAGGCTGCGCACACTCCAGCGCTTCATTCCCGCCGGGGGAGCCTTCGCGGCCACCTGCACGATCTGCCGGATCTGCCGCCGGGAGATCCGCCGTCGCGGTCCGCGCCCGGGAGCCAACTCGAGCAGCGCCGCGGGACCGCCCTCCCTAAACCGCTTCCGCCACAGCAGCACGGTCACGAGCGTGGTCGGCAAGGCCCGGGCGATAGCCCGGTTGGAAGCTCCCGCCGCCGCCAACAAGATGATCTGGGCCCGCCGAGCCACTTGGCGAGGCGTCTGGGAAGCCGCTCGCCAGGTCTCCAGGACGCGGCGTTGCTCGGGGGTCAGGACAAGGGGTGGGGCCGGGCGTGCCATAGGGGAGAGAATAGCACGGGTGGCAGTGAGAGACCGAGAAGTAGGGGAAGAAAGACTTGATATGATATATTTACCTGTAGTACGATTCTAATGACATCATCCGATACGGAGGAAATTGTGGTTATGACTCAACCCCTGACCTTTGGCGCTTTCCTGGCGGCCTGCCGGGAAGCATCCGGAAAAACCCAAGCCCAGGTCGCCCAGGCCTGTGCCATCACCCCGGAAGCAATCTGTCAAATCGAACGCGGGCGCCGCAAGCCCGCTTTCGATCTCGTCCTCGCCTTGGCCGATGCCCTACAGATTGACCGCAGACTGCTCGGCCGCTTCGCCCTGCAGACCCGCGCCTCTCAGTTTTACACCACCTTGGGCCTGGAGCCCGTCGGGGAGGAAGCCCTCCTGGCGGCCTGCCCCCACTTGGCGGTCTTCCATCCCCTCTTTGACAACCCGCAGGAGGAAGGCCAGCAGCCCACCCACTGCGCGCAACCCGCCGAAGCTCCCCTGCCGTCCGCTCTGGGCGTGCCGGCTGAACCTGCCCCGCCGGCTTGCTAGCAAGTCGAAGTTCGCCGGGTGGTCCGTGGCTCGCCTAGCAGCACGTCAATGCGCAGGCGGGTTTTGGAACCACCCGGGCGAACCCTCTACACGCCCTTGTGGCCAGAGGAACAGCCGAATATGGCAGCCGATTGGGAAGAATTCCAAGCGCAGTACCAGCACCTGCAGTGGCTGTGGGGAGAAGCCTTGTTCAGCGGGCGCCCGAATTGGAAACAACTCCAGCGCTGGCACGAGGAGCTCTGCGGCTGGGAGGCGCTCCTCGCCAGCCTGGAATTGGAGGATCTGCTGTGAGTCAACGCGCCGTGATTTATGCCCGGACTTCGACCGTAGACCAGCACACCGAAAACCAGGTCTACGATCTTGAACAACTGGCCCGTCAGCGAGGTCTCGAAATCATCAAGGTGTATCGGGACCAGGTTTCAGGTACCCGGGCCCGCCGGCCAGGGCTCGATCAACTGCTGAGTGATGCCCGCCAGGGGAAGTTTGACGTGGTGCTGGTGTGGGCCTGCGACCGGCTGGCAAGATCCGTGTCACACTTTCTGACGGTACTCGATGAGCTCGGCCACCTCCACATCGAGTTCATTTCGTATCGCGAGCAGCTCGATACCACCGGTCCCCTGGGTCGCGCCGTGGTGGTGATCATCTCGGCGATTGCGGAACTGGAACGCTCGTTGATTGTGGAGAGATGCGCGCCGGCCTGCGCCGGGCGAAGCTGGAAGGCCGCCGACTAGGCCGACCGCCCCTGCTCGTGGATCGCGAAGCCGTCCGGCGCGACCGGCAGCAAGGGCTGAGCATCGGCCAGCTCGCCAAACAGCACGGCATCGCCGAAACCAGCATGCACGGCTCCTGCGCCAGCCCGAATCCACCCCGCCAAAAACCCTCATTCCACCGCCGCCGCAAGTCATTGATAATGCGCCACGGCTTTCAGCCGTTTAAGGTCCGCCAAAAACAGTAGGTT